>CAWFVM010000003.1:0-530911 GCA_963819285.1 uncultured Actinomycetota bacterium | reverse complement strand
CGGTGTCGATCTTGCACAGCCGGTTGACGCGGCGCTGCGCGAGCGGCTGAACGATGCCTTTGTCGCGCATTCCGTCCTGGTGTTCCGCGATCAGCATCTGTCGCCGCACCAATTGCTGGAAGCGGTGCAGTCGTTCGGCGAGGTCTTCCCGCAGCACAATTCCCGCTTCTCGCTGCCGGAATGTCCGCTGATCCATTACATCTCCAACCAGGATTCCTATCCCGACGGAAGACGCTACATTCCGGGCGAGGGCTATCACACCGACCACTCGAACGCCGCCGAACCCCCGAAGGCGACGGTGCTGCACGCGGTGCAGCTGCCGGATCGTGGTGGCGACACGCAGTTCGTCAACATGCAGCGCGCGTATGAGGATCTGCCGGAGGCGACGCAGCGTCGGATCGAGGATGAGGGCGGTCCACGTATACCAGAGCCGGCACAGCGAGCGGAAGCTGATGGCGCTGAGCGAGGCAACTCGTGCTGCCGTGCCTGATGCGGTGCTGCATCCTCTGGTGCGCACGCATCCGGAGAGCGGGCGCAAGTCGATCTACCTCAATCCGATCCGCATCGAGGGGATCGTCGGGATGGAGGAGGGGACGCGCTGACCTTGCTGGACGATCTGCTGGCGCATGCGACGCAGCCGCAATACGAGTACCGCCACCAGTGGCGGCATGGCGATATGGTGATGTGGGACAACCGCTGCCTGCTGCACAAGGCGAACGGCGACTACGACATGGGGCAGGTGCGCTATCTGTATCGGATCATGCTCAAGGGCGACGCGCCCGGCGTGATGACCGCCATCTACATCGATGCCGACGCCTGCCCGGTGCGCGAGGAAACCTACCGCGTCGCGACGCGTCTCAGCCTTCCCGTCTTCGTCGTATCCAACGGTTCGCGTCCGATCCGACCGCCTGGACTGCCCAACGTGCGGATGGTCATCGTCGACGCGACCCCGGACGCGGCCGACGACTGGATAGCCGAACGCATCACCGCGGCCGACATCTGTGTCACCGCCGATATCCCTCTCGCCGCGCGGTGCCTGGCCAAAGCCGCGCAGGCCGTATCGCCGACCGGCAGGCCCTGGACGCGGGACAATATCGGCAATGCGATGGCCGGCCGCGAGGTCGCCCGTCACATGCGCGAAATCGGCTTCACCACCGGTGGCCCCGCTGCGCCCACTCGCGCCGACCGCTCGCGCTTTCTCAGCGCGCTGGACGCCGCCGTGCAGGCAGCCTTGCGCGTAACATTCGCCGGACATCACGACGACGGCCGCGCCGTAACGGCGCACGAGCCGCGCCTGTTGGAGAAATTTTTCCTCGCCTTCCTTCGAGACTGATGGAGTTGACGACGCACTTGCCCTGGACGCATTTCAGGCCGGCCTCGATGACGGACCACCGGGACTGTCAATCATTATCGGCACACTGGAAATATCCGGCTCCGACGCGATAAGGTTCAGGAAATGCGTCATGGCTTTGACGCCATCGAGCATCCCTTCGTCCATGTTGACGTCGATGATTTGCGCGCCATTGACGACCTGTTGTTTTGCACGGCGACGGCCTCCTCGAATTTTCCGCCGAGGATCAATTTGGAGAATTTCGGGCGAGCCGGTGATGTTGGTGCGTTCGCCGACGTTAATGAAATTTGCGACTCCGGAGCGACGAACTCCGATTCAACGCGGAACTCCAACGCGCCGCTCAAGTCTGCGCTCCAATAGTCAACGGTTCAATCCTCTGCCGTAACGTCGGCTGATGCGGAAATTTGCGCGGAGGCAAGCTTTTACTGCGTCGGCGATTTGCTGATGTGCGGCAGGCGTCGTGCCGCAACAACCACCGACGATGTTGAGCCAGCCGGATTCCGGCCCATTCGGCCAATTGCGGCGCGAGCGTTTCCGGCGTTTCGGGAAAGCCGGTCGGCAACATTGGATTCGGCAATCCGGCGTTGGGATACGCACTTACATATATGGGCGCGATGCTGGAAAGTTCTTCGATAAACGGGCCTCATTTCCTTGGGCCGAGCGCGCAATTGATGCCGATGCTCAACAGCGGAAAATGCGATACCGAATTCCAATACGCCTCGACGGTTTGGCCGGAAAGCGTGCGTCCGCTCAAATCCGTGATTGTGAACGAAAGCATCACAGGAACGCGGTCGTTTGAGTGTCGTCAAACAACTTTGCAATGGCAAACAGGGCCGCCTTGGAATTGAGCGAGTCAAAAACGGTTTCTACCAGCAGCACATCCGCCCCGCCTTCGAGCAAGCGCTTTGCTCCTGTTCGTTATACGCTTCGACGAGTTGGTCATAGGTCACGCCCGCGCGGCGGGATTGTTGACATCGCCGGAAATTGACGCCGTTTTCTTCGTCGGCCCGATCGCGCCCGCGACAAAGCAAATTCGACCCGGCTGTTCAGCCATCACGCTCATCGGCAGCGGCGCGAGCATTCTGCGCTCCGGCAATATTTAATTCGCTGCGCAAGCGATTCCATTCCGTAATCCGCCATGCGAAATGCGTGGTGGAGTTGAACGTGTTCGTCTCGATGATGTCCGCGCCCGCGTCGAAATATTGTCTGTGAATCTCCTGGATGACCTGCGGCTGAGTGACGTTGAGCAGATCATTGTTGCCCTTCACATCGCTTGCGCCAATCCGCGAAACGCTCGCCGCGATAACGCCGCTTCATCCAGTTTGTAAGTCTGGATCATCGTGCCCATCGCGCCGTCAATAATGACGATGCGTTCGCGCAGTAGACTAAACAGCGCATTGATCCGTTCCGTAGGTTGGTTAAGGCTATTTCCCATTATCGTTAATATATCGGCGAAAATACGGTTGTTCCTATGGTTTTGCAACAAATAAATCAACATATCCTGATATGAAGATATGAATAAACTCGAATTTAGCGGCTGCGCTTGCGCTTCAACTCCTGCTTGAGCTTGTCCAAAGGCAGAGTGTTGATGACGTCCTTTGGTTCGAGCCATCCTTTCCGCGCGGATCCCTGCGCCGAGTGCGGAGAAATTGCGAGTGGCCGAGGCGATGGGCGTCGCAGTTAATGACGCACTTGACGCCTTTTTCCTTCGCCTGATGCCACAACCGCCAATCCATATCGAATCGCATTGGGCTGGCATTGAGTTCGATCCATGTGCCGGTCGCAACGCAAGCGTCGATGACCGCTGCTCTGATTGACTTTATACGGCTCGCGCTCCAACAGAAGGCGTCCTGTCAAATGACCGAGCATGTGAACATTTGGGTTTTCGGCGGCCATGATTAAACGCTTCGTCGTTTCCGCTTCGCTCTGCGTAAATCCCTGGTGAATGCTCGCCACAACAACATCCAACTCCGCGAGCAAATCATCGTCGAAATCCAACTGTCCGCTCGACAAGAATGTCCACCTCAGTTCCTGTCAACAACTCGAAATCCTCCCCTTCCCCGGCCAGTTCTTTGTTTAACGCGCGAACAGCTTTGATTTGCTCGCGGACGCGGACAGGTTGAAGGCCATTGGCCTGGTCGACGCTTTGGAGTGATCCGTGATCGCCCAATAGGAGCAGCCCAATTCGCTTATGAAACTGGCAATCTCCTCCAACGTATCCTTGCCATCGCTCCAATTCGAGTGGTTGTGCAGCGAGCCTTTCAGTTGATTCCATTCGAGAAGTCGCGGCAGGGCGTTTTTTTCGGCGGCGGCAAATTCCCCGGATCTTCGCGCAGTTCCGGCGGGACATACGCCAGGCCAAGAGTCTGAAAAATCTCGTCCTCCGTATTGCACACAACCAGCAGTTTTGGTTCGCGCGTTTCGACGTCGGATTTGAAAAGGCCGTATTCGTTCAGGCGCAAACCGCGTTGGATGGCGCGCTGGCGCATGACGATATTGTGTTCCTTGCTGCCAGTGTAGACTCGGCCTCGCACCAGGAAAGACCCGCAGATCGCCGGCCGCGAAGGCCGGCGGTCTGCGCTGTTCCTGAGCCAGCCCTGCCGGGCACCGAGGCTGTAGACGGGTACCGAGTGCGCGGAGCCATCGGCAAGCAGCGCCGCCACGCAGTGCGTCGCCGCTCCGCAGGACAGCAGCCCGACCTCGGGCAGGAGGCCCGTCGTGGCCGCGTTTCCCCCAGGCGTGACCGGAAGCCGGACCGGTGACCAGGTGGCCCCCCCGTTGCTAGTGGTCAGGATGACCGGGCCGCTCGCGTCACCGCCGCCGGCGTAGCAGTGCCTGGCCGTCGGGCAGCTCATAGCCTCAGGAGAAAACTGCCGCGACCGCTGCACAGGCAGTTGCTGGGTCGTCCAGCTCAGGCCGCCGTCCGTCGTGGCGAGGAAGGCCGTGGCCGTGCCGGACTGACCGATCTGGTCGCTCATCGCCGCCCAGCAATGCAGCCGGTCCGAGCAGGAGATCGTGCCGGGGTCCGGCAGGTCGTGCGTGGCCACCGTCCAGACGGAGCCGGGATGCCGCCCGCGCTGCCAGGTGGTACCGCCATCGTGGCTGTACCAGGCGATCCAGTTACCCGGTGCGACGGTCTGCCGTCCGCCGCCGCTGACGGACTGACTGTTGTCCTCGGTGATGAGCTGGTCGAACAGCACGCAGGTGCTGCCGTCGCAGGTCAGGTAGTCAGGCAGCTGCCCGTGCGGCGCCGTCGGCCCGGCGGACCAGTTCCGTCCGCCGTCGCTGGTCACCATCACGATGGAGTTGTTAGCCCGGCCGTAGTAGCCAGGTGCCCAGCCGGAGGTCTGGAACAGCGCCACGCATTTCCGGTCACTCGTGCAGGCAAGCTCGCTGCTGGCAACTCCCGGAACCGGAACCGGTCGAGCCGACCACGACTGACCGCCATCCTCGGTATAAAACAGCGCGTACCGGCCAGCGTCTGTGCCGGCCGCGAAGCAGGTTGTCACCGACGTCGGGCAGCGCAGCGGCGTGAACAGGCTGATGTCAGCAGGCAGGCTTAGCGCGGACCAGCTCGCACCCCCGTCCTTGGTCACCTCGAGGATGTCGTAAGTCGGCGAGGGCAGGTCGAAGCCGCTGATCGGCTCGGGCCGCGCGGCCGACAGATAGCAGATCTCGGCGCTCGGGCAGGACAGGGCGCCGGTCGAGGCGCCGACCCTGCCCGCCTGCCAGCCGGCCCCGGTCAGAAAGCTGACTAGCTGCCAGGTACGACTGCGGGGCTGGACCGGCGCGGCCCTGGTGCCAGCCGCGATCGCGGTCGCGGTGAACCGGGAGCGAAACACGAGCGGCCGCGTCGCCCGACCGCCGCCCTGCCCACCCCCCTGGCCAGCGCCGATCGCGACCAGCGCGACCGCCGCCGCTGTCGCCGCGACGGCGGCCGTGGCCAGGAAGGCCGCCGAGGTCCACCTCCGGGACCTAGACCCGAGCGTGGCGGCCACCCGCTCGCCGACTCGCTGGCCTGCCGCACGATCCGGCCAGTCCGCCGCGCGGAGTCCCGCCAGCAGGCCGAACACGTAGTCCTCGCCCTGGCCGGGGTCAGCCTGGCCGTTGCGCAGTGAATCGAGGACACGGTCGAGTGCCTCGATCTGTGACTGGCTCATCGGTCCTCTCCTGTCTCCGCGCCGGCGAGCTCGCGGCGAAGCGCCGTCATCGCCCGGAACTGCAACTGCCTGACGGCATTGGCGGTCTGCCCGGTTCGCGCGCCGACCTCGGCGGCGCTCTGGCCGAGCACGATGCGCTGCCTGAGCACATCGCTGTAGGCGTCGGGCAGCTTGTCGATGGCGTCGAGCAACCGCTGGTACTCATCCCGGCCGATGACGGTAGCCTCCGGCCCGACAACCTCGTCAGCCGGCAGCGGCGCGTACTCGCCGGACAGATCCTGGTAGCTCGTCGTGTCCGGCGGCCTGGCCCGCCAGCGATCGATGACCAGGTTCCTGGCGATCCGCAGCAGGTAAGCGCGATACGGCACGGCGGGCTCAGCGCGGAAACTCTTCAGCGACCGGATCGCCCGGACGAAGACATCCTGGGTCAGGTCCTCAGCCTCGGCCTGGGTGCCGACCCAGCGAGCTACTGCCCGGTAGACCAGCAGCCAGTTCTCCCGGCAGAGCTGATCCAGGGCAGCACGGTCGCCCGACCGGGCCCGGGCCAGTAGCTCCCATCCCGGGTCGGCGGTCTCATCTCCGGCCGCCCCGGCTCGGGCATGGTGCGACATCGGGTGGAAGTCCTGCATGCCAGAAGAGACGAATATCTAGGCCGCCGCGTTACGCGCCGGGCCAATCGCGCGGGTCCGGCCGGGCTGGCTACCTCTCGGGCGCGGCAGGAGACCCGGTGCGCTGCTGGGCGCAGGTGATAGCCCAGGCCGCGTTGATCAGCCCGATGTGGCTGAACGCCTGCGGGAAGTTGCCGATGAGCGCGCCGTCGCCGGGATCGACCTCCTCGGCCAGCAGGCCCACGTCGCTGATCGCCGCCAGGGCGCGCTCAAAGGTCGCGACGGCCGCGTCGACCTCGCCGGCCAGCGCCTGAGCCTGCGCGAGCCAGAAGGTGCACAGCAGGAACGCGCCTTCCTCCCCGGCCAGGCCGTCGCGGGCCAGGTATCGGTAGACCAGCCCGCGCTCGTCGGTCAGCCGTTGCGCGGTGGCGTCGATGGTCGCCCGCATCGCCGGATCATCCGCCGGCAGGAATCCGGTAATGGCCAGCATCAGGCTCGACGCGTCGAGCTCTTCGCTGCCGAACGCCTGGGTGAACGCGCCGGCCCGCTCGTTCCAGCCACGCTCCAGGATGGCCGCCCGGATCTGCGCCCTGGTGGCCATCCAGGCAGGAACCCGTTCTTCCGCGCCGAGGTGGCCGGCCAGGGCGATCGCCCGGTCAAGCGCCACCCAGCACATCAGCTTGGAGTACAGAAAGTCCCTGGGCTCACCTCGGATCTCCCAGATCCCCTGGTCCTTCTCCATCCACCGGCTGGCGGCGGCGTCGGCCGCCGCGGTCAGGAACCGCCGGGTGACCGGGTCAAGCTCGCCGAGCTGGTCGACCAGCCGCTGTGCCGCCCCGAGCAGCTCACCGTAGACGTCGAGCTGCCGCTGCAGCCACGCGCCGTTCCCGGTCCGCACCGGCCGGCTGGCCCGCCACCCGGCCAGGTGCGGCAGCTCCCGCTCGGTCAGGTCACGCTCGCCGCCGACTCCGAACATGATCTGCAGGTCTCGCCCGCGCTCCAGCTGAGAGGCGGCGGCGTCGGCCAGGAAAGAGAAGAACTTGTTCGCCTCGTCCGGGCAGGCCGCCACCCACAGGGCTTCCATGGTCAGGCTGGCGTCGCGCACCCAGGTGTAGCGGTAGTCCCAGTTGCGCTCGCCGCCGACGCTTTCCGGCAGAGACGTGGTCGGCGCCGCCACGATCGCCCCGGTCGGCTGATAGGTCAGCGCCTGCAGCACCCGCCCTGAGTGGTGCACGAGCTCCGCCAGGGACCCTCGTAGTTCTGGTGCATCGCCGACCAGGACCGCCAGCCCTGCGCCGTGTCCAGCAGCCGGGCGGTGATCTCGTCCCGCGTCCAGAGTGCAAGCGGCAGGCCAGAGATGTGCCCGTGACTGAGAGCGAAGGCGGCGACCTGCCCGGCGATGAGCCTGATCCTGGTAGTCGCGGTACCACCGTCGAGGTCCAGGTCAGCCGGGGTCGATAGCAGGAGCCGGTCACCGCCGCCTCGGGTGGCGACTCCGCCCGCGACCGGGACCAGGATGGGGTGCACGAGGCCGTACTGCGGCCGGGGCGAGTAGCTGATCTCAGCCTCGATCTCGCCCGCCGTGCAGGCCAGCCGGCGCAGCAGCACGCCGGGTGACCTCGCGCCCAGGTCGTGGCCGCGCTCGCCCTGGCCGACGGCCATGGCGTCGGTGAGCACGGCGGTACCGCCCGCGGTCGTGAACGTGGTTTCCAGCGTCAGGGTCTGACCGGCGTACCGGCGGCTGACCTCGAACTCACCGGCAGGCCTGATCGCGAAGTGCCCGCCAGCCGGATCCAGCAGCCTGCCGAACACCGATGGCCCGTCAAAACGCGGGAAGCACAGCCAGTCCACCGAGCCGCCCCGGCTGACCAGAGCAGCGGAACGGCAGTCGGAGAGCAGCGCGTAGTCCGAGATCGGCAGGCTGTCCATCGTGCTCGTGGAGTACCCGGGCACGCGCGTCCCACACGGCCGGGATACCGCCGACGACAGCGCCGGGGCTGGGCCGGATGACTGACCGGAGCCAGCGACCGGGCTGTCATCGAACAGTCGGGGAGCGATTTATTTACGCTCAGAAGGGTTTTTGCTGTTAGCTGGTGAGGTGCTCGCCGTAGAGCCGGCCTAGTGCTTCCCAGTGCCGGGCGGCCGCGTCGGCGTCGTAGGTGGCGTTGTCGGGCACCGCGAAACCGTGGTGCGCGGGGTAGAACTCGACGGTGTGGTCGACCCCGGCTGCGGCGAGCGCGTTCTCCAGCAACTCGGCCTGCTCGGCGGTGAAGGAGCCATCGTCCTGCGCGCCGGCCACGTAGACCGTGGCGGTGATCTGGTCGGCGAAGAGATGCGGGCTCGACGCGTCGTCGGCCACCGCGAGCCCGCCGCCGTGGAACGATGCGGCCACGGCGATCTTGTCGCCGAGCGCGCTGGCGGTGACGATCGACATGCGCCCGCCGAGGCAGTAACCGGTGGTGCCGATCGCGGTTCCGCTCACTTCCGGGCGGGCCAGGAGGAAGTCGCAGTAAGCACCGGCGTCGGCGATGATCTTGTCCCTGGTGAGCGCGCCCATCAGGCCGAACAGCCGTCCGCGCTCGCCTTCGTCGGCGAAGACGGTCGCCATCTCGAACGGTGCCCAGTCGCCGGCCCGGTAGTAGATGTCGGGGCTCAGCGTGACATAGCCGAGGCCGGCCAGCCGGTCGCCAAGCTCCCTGAACGCGTCCCGAGCGCCTCCCGCATCGGGATACACCAGGACACCGGGCCACGGTCCGTCGCCCTCAGGCAGGTGCAGCGTCGCGCTGCTCTGGCCGTCGGGCATGGGAATAACAACTTCCAGACGTCGCATTCAGCTATCTCCACAGGCTAGTACGAGCGGTAATTCGGGGTTATTGCCAGAAAATACCACCAGGCGAAACGAGGATCGCGTCGGCTTCGGCTAGCAGGCGAGGCCGGTCACCGTCTCAGCCGATCGAGGAGTGGATCACGACCGGCTGGGTGTCGCTTCCGTTGACGCTATCGAAGATGCCAGGGGCGTTCTGGAATTCTCCGCTGTGGTTGCGGTGCATGGTCGAGTACTCGATCTTCAGGGTCCCGCCTTGGGCGTCGACCACGAAGAAGATGCCGCCGCCGCCCTCGCGGGCGCTGTTGCCGCGGATGGCGGTGCCGTCGATGATCAGGTTGTAGTGGTTGCCGTCAGTGTAGATCGCGCCCCCGCTGCCGCCGCCAGCCGAGCCAGAGGGGGCCGGGTTCGCGCCGAAGCCGATCGCCTTGTTGCCGGTCATCAGGCTGTCGACGACGAAGAAGTTCGCGTACAGGCCGCTCAGCGCGGCGCCGTTGGAGCAGACGTTGCCCCGGAAGGTGTCGCGAGTGATGTAGATCGGGGCGGCCATGTACATGCCGAGCGCGCGGATGGCGGCACCGCCGAGGTCCGGGCCGCTCTTGTAGCAGCGGTTGTTGATGAACGAGGAGTTGACGACCTTGAGCTGACCGCCCTGGTCGAAGATGGCGCCGCCGCCGTAGTTCGAGTTCTTGGTCTGGCGGACGGGGGAGTAGGCGTCGCGGAACGTGAGATTCTGCACGATGAGCTTCGGCCACTGCTGCTCCCAGCAGTCGTCGGTGGTGAACTTCTGCTTCGGGTCGCAGGTGTTCATGTACAGGATCCGGCGCTTGCCACCGCCGCTCAGGGTGACCTTGCCGCCACCGTCGAGCACGATGCGGTGGCTGGTGTTCACGACCTTGGCGGTGGCGGTCATCGTGATCGTCACCGGACTCGGGCCGCAGTTGAAGGTGATGACGCCGCCCTTCGCGACGGCCCTGACCACGGCGCCCGAGGTGCAGCTCGCGGGAGTGCCGTGGCCGATGACGTGGTCGGGGTGGCTGGTATTGACAGGGCGGCAGGCGGGCGGCACCTTGGCGTGCCCGGCCGGGTTGCCGGCCTGGGGCAGGACGCGGGGGCGGGCGGGTGCCGCGGCCGGGGTGGCTGGGGTGGCGGGGGTCGCCGGCCCGGCGGGTACGGAAAGCCTGGAGGGTACTGAGGGCACGGCTAGGGCGCTGGTGGTGGCCATGGGCAGCAGGCCGGTCGCGCCTAGGAGTCCGCCGAGGATCACGTTGAAGCCGCGCATCATTCGCATAGCGACTGATGTTAGTGCGAGTGCGCGGATAGAGTTGTCGTTTCCCGGCGCATGTTCCGCCGTTTCCTCGCGCATGCTCCGTGATCATGAAGCATCGCCTGATCACGGAACGGAATGCCGGAGTCGGGGTCGCGGCGTCGCCTGCAGTGGCGGCCCGGAGCGCTGCGGCTGGGGCCCCCTGACTCAGCCGCACCTCCGCCCCATCGTCAGGTGGTGACGATTCTCCATCTGTAGGGGCCGATGGTGAACTCGTCGTCCTCGGCCAGGGTGTAAGTGCCGGGTGCGGCGGTTTTCTCGGCGCCGCCGGACGCCTTGATCTTCGTATTCTTGCCGACGACCGTGAGCTCGACTGCCGCGGCAGTACATTTCATACTCGTCGTTATATTCGGACTCGCTGTAGAGAGCGGCCCGGGCTTCGCTCAGCCAGATAGCCAGCAGGCTGGCCTCGGCAGCCTGGGCGAGGCGCTCAAGAAGGCCAGTCGTATTCCCGTTGATAACAGCGAAGAAATCCTCCAGCCTGGTCGGCTTCCCAGGTCTCCAGGCCAGGCCCGCCCAGCCGCGCCCCTATTGCCAGCCATTCTGGCATGACCCCCGGATCACTCCTGATCTTGGCCTGCTGTTCGGTATGGCTGGAGAATTCTGTGAAATCCACAGCGGCTTCCTCGGTATCGGCTCCCGTTACTGACCAGCCAACTATCGGATATGCTCCCCGTCGCTGGTTGCGTGAAGCGGCAGAGTTCCGTGCACAAGTCCCGTACCGTGGCCTTGTGCTCCAGTAACGCGGCTTTGTGCGCTTCGAGGCGAAGGGATCAGATGACGACGATTGTCGCTTTCCACGCGCATCCCGATGATGAGGTGCTGCTGACTGGCGGCACCTTGGCCCGGCTGGCGGCGGAGGGTCACCGCGTCGTCATCGCGGTGGCCAGTGACGGGTACATGGGCGCCGCCACAGAGGATAGTGCCGGGACCCGGATGAGCGAACTGCGGGCCAGTGCGGCGGTACTGGGCGCGGTCAGGGTCGTCCACCTGGGATACGCGGACAGCGGTCACGGGCCGCTGCTCTATCCTGACCCGCCAGACCGGGTCAGGTTCGCGCGGGCGGACCTGACCGAGGCGGCAGGCCGGCTTGCCGCCCTGATCCGGGAGGAAAACGCCAGCGTGCTGCTGAGCTACGACGCCCGAGGCGGCTACGGCCACCGAGATCACGTCAAGGTGCATCAGGTGGGCGCCGAGGCGGCCGCACTCACCGGCGTCCGGGTCCTGGAGGCGACCATTCCGCGCGAGCTCGCCGCCCGCTTCGCCGGCCTGCTGCGTGTCCTGACCTTCGTGGTGCGGTCTGATCTGGACGGTTACCGGACCGGCGGGACTCCGAGGTCGGCGATCACGCATCGGGTCAGGGTCGGCCGGTTCGCAGCGCAAAAACGCGGGGCACTGGCCGCGCATACCAGTCAGGTCACGGGCAGCGGCCGGTCGGCGAGACTGTTCCGGATACTGGTCAGGCTCCCTACCCCGGTCTTCGCTCTGCTGG
Organism: uncultured Actinomycetota bacterium; assembly: GCA_963819285.1. Taxonomy (GTDB): domain Bacteria; phylum Actinomycetota; class Actinomycetes; order Streptosporangiales; family Streptosporangiaceae; genus Chersky-822. The sequence goes on along the minus strand of CAWFVM010000003.1, from coordinate 519,149 downwards.
CCGGCCGAGAGTGGTTCGCCGAACCCGGCGCGACAACGGCCGGGACCAGGCCCGCAGACGACATCCTCCGCCCCACCTAAACCCGCCCCCGCAGAATCCGGCAGCAATGTTGTCCCTTAGCTGTCGCTCTGGCAGCAACGTTGTCCCTTAGCTGTCGTTCTCGCGGCAGCGTTGGCGGGCGCCAGGCCGGGCTGGGTCAGGTCCAGGTTTGCTCAAGGGCGAAGGCGATCTCCGCTAGTCGTGCATCGCCGCCGACCTGGCCCACGAGCTGAATCCCGACGGGAAGCCCGGTGACGGGCGCCGGGATTACGATGGAGGGATGGCCGGTCAGGCTGAACGGCCTGGTGAACCTGAGCAGCCCGTCGCGGGCCTCGGGGGCCCGCAGCAGCGGCGCGACCACGGCGGTCGCCGGAAGGACGAGCGCGTCCCAGGCAGCAAGCGCTTCCTCCACGGCGTCGCGGATTCTGGCCCGCTCCTCTAGTGCCCGCAGGTAGTCAACTGCCGTGACCTCAAGGCCGGCGTTGAGCCGCTTGAGGACGTCCGGGCTATAGCACCCTGGCCAGCGCCGCATCCAGTCGTGGTGGAAGGCCGTCGCCTCCGCCTGCTGAATGGTGACCGCGAGCTCACTCATCCGAACCCGGTCGGGGAAGCTCGATCGCGGGCAGTCCGGCGCCGACCTCGGTCCAGACCCTGGCAGTCTCCTCGTCCAGGTCATCCACCCACCGCGCCGGCCGTGCCAGCCGCAGCCCGCCGACTCCCTCGCCTGGCGAGAGCACCGGCGCCAGCCGGCCAGCCATCAAGGCCATCGCCGCAGCGGCGGTCCTGACGTCCGGGGCCAGCGCGCCCACTGTATCTAGCGACCGAGCCAGCGGAATCACGCCGTCGACCGGGATCGCCCCGTGAGTTGGCCGGATGCCGACGATCCCGCAGAGGGAGGCCGGGATGCGGACCGACCCGGCGGTGTCGGTCCCGACCGCCCAGTCGCACAGTCCGGCCGCGACGGCAGCGCCCGAACCGCTCGACGAGCCGCCCGCGCTCCTGGCCTGGTCACGGGGGTTGGCCACATCCCCGAAGTTCGGATTGCGGCTGCTGGCGCCGTAGGCCCACTCGTAGAGATTCGTCTTGCCGATGATCACGCAGCCCCCGGCCCTGATGCGCGTCACCAGCGGCGCGTCGTCGGCAGCCGGCTCGACAGGCAGGATCACCCCGCCGCCCGTGGTCGGAACCCCCCGCACATCGATGAGGTCCTTGACGCCCACGACGGCACCAGGCCCCTGCTCCCTGGTGAAGGAAATAAAGGCATTCAGGCCCGAAGCCCGCTCAGCCCGGGCCCTGGCCTCGCTGATGTCCATGTGACGAACCCTGCCACCTCAGCCGGGTCGCCGGGTCGCCGGGTCGCCGGGTCGCTGGCCAGCAAAATCAGGTCGGCTCGCTGCCCGGCGCCGGCTAATCTGGCCAGATAGCGATGATCCGGCTATCACCGGGGAGCTTCCGGAAGAAACGGCAGACCAGCGGCCAGCGCGCTGGCGAGCCCGAGTAGAACCGGGCGGGTCCGGCCCGTCACAGCCGGCCAGACGAGCGGTCGCACGGACGCGACCCGCCCCGGCAGCGGGGCCGGGCAGCGCCCTGGCGGCAAGCGAGGTGGTACCGCGGTACGCCCGCGCGGGAGCGGGCGCGTCGTCCTCGCGAGCACCCTGCGAAGGCAGACGCCGCGAGGACGTACCACGACATGACTGTTTACCCACGCGCTGAGACCGGCAAGGCCGCCGGCGAGCTCGCGAGCGGAGTGCCTGCCCAGCCCAGCTTTCCCGAGCTCGAGGAAGGCGTGCTGGCCTACTGGGCCGCGAACGGCACCTTCCCCGAATCCGTCGACCAGCGCCCGGCCGACCGGGACTTCGTCTTCTACGACGGCCCCCCGTTCGCGAACGGCCTGCCCCACTACGGCCACCTGATCACCGGCTACGTCAAGGACCTGGTGCCCAGGTTCCGCACCATGGCAGGCGACCGGGTGGAGCGCCGGTTTGGCTGGGACTGCCATGGCCTGCCCGCCGAGGTCGAGGCGGAACGGCTGCTCGGCATCTCGGGCAAGGCCGAGATCCTCGCGATGGGGATCGAGAAGTTCAACGAGGCCTGCCGGGAGTCGGTGCTGCGCTACACCCGCGAGTGGCGCGAGTACGTAACCAGGCAGGCCCGCTGGGTGGACTTCGACCACGACTACAAGACCCTTGACCTGTCCTACATGGAGAGCGTCATGTGGGCGTTTAAGCAGCTCTGGGATAAGGGCCTGGTGTACGAGGGCTTCAAGGTGCTGCCGTACTGCTGGCGGTGCGAGACCCCGCTGTCCAACCACGAGCTGCGGATGGACGACGACGTCTACGCCGAGCGGCAGGACCCGTCCGTCACTGTGCGGTTCAAGCTGGAGACGGGGGAGTGGCTGCTGGCCTGGACGACCACGCCGTGGACGCTCCCGTCCAACCTGGCCGTGGCGGTCGGCGCGGATATCAGCTACACCGTGCTGGAAAAGGACGGCGAGCGCTTCATCCTCGCTCGCGACCGGCAGGCCGCCTACGAGCGGGAGCTAGAGGGCGCCGCGATCGTCGGCGAGCTGACCGGGGCCGAGCTGGCTGGCCGGAGCTATGCACCCCTGATGCCCTATTTGACCGATACCGAACGGTTCGGAACCCAGGACGCCTTCCGGGTGATCCTGTCCGACGATGTCACCACCGAGGACGGGACCGGCGTCGTGCACATGGCACCGGCCTATGGCGAGGCCGACGCACTGGCCTGTAATGCGGCAGGAATCCCGACCGTGCTCACAGTCGACGAGCACGCTTTGTTCACCAATATCGTGCCTGACTTCCAGGGACAGCACGTCTTCGAAGCCAACGCCGGCATCACGGCAAGGCTGAAGGAGCAGGGCAATCTCGTACGCAAGGAGACCTATACCCACTCCTACCCGCACTGCTGGCGCTGCCGTAACCCCCTGATCTACAAGGCAGTGTCGAGCTGGTTCGTGGCGGTGACCAGCTTCAAGGACCGGATGGTCGAGCTGAACGAGCAGATCACCTGGGTGCCAGGGCATGTCAAGCACGGCCAGTTCGGCAAGTGGCTGGAGAACGCCAGGGACTGGTCGATCAGCCGCAACCGGTTCTGGGGCTCCCCGATCCCGGTCTGGCAGAGCGATGACCCTGACTACCCGCGCACCGACGTCTACGGATCGCTCGACGAGCTTGAGCGCGACTTCGGCGTCCGCCCCGACGACCTGCACCGCCCCGGCATCGACAACCTGACCAGGCCAAACCCGGATGACCCGACTGGCAAGTCCACGATGCGCCGGGTGCCTCAGGTGCTTGACTGCTGGTTCGAGTCGGGGTCCATGCCGTTCGCCCAGGTGCACTACCCGTTCGAGAACGCCGGCTGGTTCGACAGCCACTACCCCGGCGACTTCATCGTGGAGTACATCGGCCAGACCAGGGGCTGGTTCTACACCCTGCACGTGCTCGCCACCGCGCTGTTCGACCGGCCCGCCTTCCGCAGCTGCGTGAGTCACGGCATCATCCTGGGCAGCGACGGCCAGAAGATGTCCAAGAGCCTGCGCAACTACCCGGACGTGAACGAGGTGTTCGACACCTTCGGCTCGGACGCGATGCGCTGGTACCTGATGGCCAGCCCGATCCTGCGCGGCGGCAACCTCGTGGTCAGCGAGCCCGGCATCCGCGACGCCGTCCGCCAGGCGATCCTGCCCCTGTGGAACTGCTACTACTTCTTCGCGCTCTACGCCAACGCCGAGTCGTACCAGGCCGCGCCATCGACGGCCAGCCAGCACGTGCTCGACCGGTACATCCTGGCCAAGACCCGCTCGGCCGTCGAGGAGCTCTGGACGCTGCTCTATGAGTACAACGTCCCGGCCGCCTGCCAGGTGCTGCGCGAGTACGTCGATGGTCTGACCAACTGGTACATCAGAAGGTCACGTGACCGGTTCTGGGCCGGCGACAAGGCGGCGCTCGGCACACTGTGGACCGTACTTGAGACCATCTGCCGGGCCGCCGCCCCGCTGCTGCCGCTGACCACCGAGGCGATCTGGCGCGGCCTGACCGGGGAGCCGAGCGTGCATCTGGCCGGCTGGCCGCTGGTAGTCGGCTGGCCAGCCGACGAGCAGCTCGCCAGCGCCATGGACCTGGTCCGCGCCGTCTGCAGCACCGCGCTTGGCCTGCGCAAGGCCCGTCAGCTCCGGGTGAGGCTGCCGCTCGCCCGGCTCACCATCGGCCACCCTGACGCGGAGTCGCTCGCTCCCTACACCGGCCTGATCGCCGCCGAGGTAAACGTCAGGCAGGTCGAGCTCCTTGACGATCCGGCCAGCCTCGGCACCTTCGAGCTCGTGGTCAACCCCCGCGTGCTCGGCCCGCGGGTTGGCGGAGCCGTGCAGCAGGTCATCGCCGCGGTCAAGAGGGGGGAATGGGAACGCTCGGGTGACTCGATTACCGCGGCTGGCATCGTGCTCGAAGCCGGTGAGTATGACCTGCGGCTGGTGGCCGCCGATCCAGCGGCCACCTCGGCCCTGCCCGCCGGTGCTGGCAAACACAGCTCAGGGCTGGTCACGCTCGACACAGTCGTGACGCCGGAACTGGCAGCCGAGGGCATCGCCAGGGACGTGGTCCGGGTGGTGCAGCAGGCCCGCCGGGAGGTCGGGCTGGCCGTGACCGACAGGATCACGCTGGTCGTCGGCGCGGACGGCACCGTGGCCGATGCCGTCCGCGCGCACTCCGAGTTCCTTGCCGGGGAGACGCTCGCGGCCGGGCTGACCGTGGTCCCCGTGGCTGATGTCGACGCGCCGGGCCAGCCGGTCGGCGACGGGGGCACGGTCGCCGTGACCGTCGCCCGCGCCGCCGGCTAGTTGCCGGGTTGTGGTACTGCTGGGCGGTACGGGAGTCGTACCGCCCAGCAGGCTCTAGGGCAGGGTCCAGTGCTGATTGGCGCCGCCGTTGCAGGTAAAGAGGATGAGCTGGGTCCCGTTGGTGGTGTTGGACCCGGGATCATCGAGGCACTTGCCGGAAGACGGGTTGACTAGCTCGCCGTTTTCCGCCTGCCACACCTGGTTGGCGCCGCCGTTGCAGGTCCACCACTCGATCAGGGTGCCGTTGGCGGTGGCCGCCCCGGTGATGTCCAGGCAGCCGCCGTCGATCTGCAGCGTCCCGTTGGCGGCGACGGTCCAGTTCTGGGCGGCGGTGTTGCCGTCGCAGGTCCACATCTGAACCTTGTTGCCGGGGGTCGCCAGGGCGTTGTTGTTGTCGACACACGAGGTGGTGGCGTCGCCGGCGACGATCGGGCCTGTCGCCCCGGCGGCGGCCAGCGAGTAGCCGACGGAGACGATGTTCGCCTGGACGGAGTTGTCGGTAGCGTCCGACGGGTAGCCGGCCGTCATCACTCCCTCGAAGAACGAGCCGGCGGAGGACTTGCTGTTGTCACCTCCGGTCCCGAGAATGATGGCGCCTTCCTGGTGCATCGGCGCGTAGCCGCCAATGTTGGGCAGCGCGCCGTTGTACCAGGTGGTCAGCGCGCCCGTCTGGGCGTTGCCGCCCTTGATGGCGTAGGTCGTCGTCCCGTTGTTCTTGAGCAGCGCGGTCACGAACGTGTCGCCCGTGTTGCCGTGGTTATTGGTGTCATTGCCATTGGCCCCGGCGAAAAGCCCGTTCTCCAGGTCGGCCTGCACCCAGGGACCAGATCCCGAGCACGGGGCGAACCAGCACTCTGTGCCGAAGTTGATCGCGTCCATGTGCCCGTTGCCGTTGTCGTCGCTGTTCGTCTCGGCGTTCCCGTAGTCGAAACAGCACCCGCCGTTCACGTGCGTGCCGCTCACCACCATGTACTCGTCCTGCGGCTGGGCCCCGGTAGCGATGCCCTTCGTCGCGTTGTCCCGGTAGCCGACGCCGGGGGAGACGAAGACGCCGTAGACCTGATGACCTCCGGCCGTCACCGGCAGCGCGGCCGCATTCGCTCCGACATCCTGACCGCCGTTGCCGCCTGGTCCTTCGATGGTGAGGTTATTGTGATTCGCGGTCTGGTCGTAGATCTCGGTGATCGTGCACGTCGTGCCCGCGCAGAAGGTGTTCTGTGCCGCCGCGTTGGCGTAACCGCCGGCGACGAGCGTGCCGATGTTGAGCGTCGTGCCGTCCGAGGCCCGCTTGACCTGGTACAGACTCCCGCTGTAAGCGGCGAATAGCGCTCGCACTGTACTGTGCGCGGCGACGCACGGCGTTCCGGCGGCAGCGTAGATGTCGCAAGGGAGCATCACCGCGGCCTGCGACACGGTAGCCCCAGCTAAAGTGCCGGCGCTCAGCGCGACTGTCGCGCCGGCCAGCAGGAGCGTCTTCCGCAAACGCCCCAATCGTGATCGTGACAAGACGGTCATCGTGAACCTCCTCCGTTCCTAGGTGGAGTGCTTGCAGGGCTAGGGACGAGAGATGTCCTGCGCTGGTCCCGCCGTCCATAGCCGGTCGATTCTTGCTGGTCTCCGAATTGTTAGCGCTAACAAAACAGAGTCAAGATCGGCCATATCAGAAGCAAAACAGGGATTTCCGTCATTGTGAGCGATCACATAGACCATGTCAAGACTCGCTTAGCCCAGCCCCAGCCCGCCCCAACTCCAGCCCGCGACCCGCCCCAACTCCAGTCCGCGACCCGGGCCGACTCCTGCCCGCGACCCGGGCCGACTCCTGCCCGCGACCCGGGCCGACTCCAGCAGCAACCAGGCCCAGACTCGGCCGCAGCCAACCCCGGGCCTGCCGCGACCCGGCCGCCCCTTGGCTTCCGTGATCAAGGTCCAGGTCATGGTCACGGAGATTGGCTCTGGCGCGAATTCCGTGACCGGGCTGGCAGCTGGTGTCGGACCTCAGCTGGTGTCGGACCTCAGCTGGTGTCGGACCTCAGCTGGTGTCAGACCTGGCGGGGGGCTGGCCGGGCGGCGTGTCCTCGATGCCGGCTGCTTTGCTTGACGCTCTGCATCGAGGGCACGCCGTCCGGCTGGGCACTGGCCGCTGCGGGGGGTGTCCCGTGCGCCCCGGCGGCGGCAGGCGAGCGCCGGAGCCCGGGACATGGCCCCTGGCGGCAGTGCCGTGACCGGGCTGGCAGCTGACGCGCGGGGGCTGCCCGCCGGGCGGGGCCCGCGCGCCTGCGCCAGCCCGGCCCTGTCCGCAGGCCGGTCATCAGCCGCCCGGCCAGTTCCGTGAGGTGAGCCGGGCCGCTTCCCCGGCCGTGCTGCCCGCAGCCCGGCCCGCTCCGGATCCCCGCCGCTCGCAGCAGCGCCGGCCCCAGGCAGCCGTCCCGGGCGGCAGCCCCGGCCAGGCCAGGCTCCGCGCCCAGTGCCCGCTCCGCAAGCGCATCGACGTGACAGCGGTGCTGCTGACACCTGGCCCTAGCCCCGGCTATGTCACATCGATGGGGCTCCAGCCCCAGCTATGTCACATCGATGGGGCTCCAGCCCAATGCCAGGAAGTTAAGGTGGCTGGTTTGTGGTGCGTACGGGGGTGTTGTGGCTGGTGGGAGGTGGCGGGTGTGGTTGTGTCAGGCGGGGCGATGGCGGCGGTGTGCTGGGTCTCGCGTGGTACAGGGCCGGGTTGTCGCGCCTGGAGGGGCGGGGCGGGTTTGTACTGGTGCGGGAGAGGCTGGCCGGGGCCGGCTGGGCTGCGGCTGGCCGACTCGGCTGGTCTTTTTGCCGGGTATGCCGGGATCGGGATGGTCGCGGCGCCGCAACTGGGGTCCCCTGCTGTTGCGCGGACGACAGCAGGGGACCCCAGCTGTCGTCAGCCCCAGCCGCAGCCGCACCCGGACAGCCACCTTAAGTTCCTGGCATTGGGCTCCAGCCCCAGCTATGTCACATCGATGGGGCTCCGCCGGGATGCACGCGAGTGTCCCCGCAGCAGCCGGTGCCCAGCCGGACGGCGTGCCCTCGATGCAGAGCGTCAGGCAAAGCAGCCGGCATCGAGGACACGCCGCCCGGCTAACCCCCCGCCAGGTCTGACACCAGCTGCCAGCCCGGTCACGGAACTCGCGCCAGAGCCCGGAGATTGAGTGGCGTGATCACGCGGCCCGCGTTCCGTGATCTAAGGGGATACAAGGTTTCTGGACCCGGTGAGCCCACTTCCGGGTTTCCCGTGATCATGAGGCGGGCCTTGATCACGGAACGTGGCTCTGGGCGCGAATTCCGTGAAATTGGCCGTCTGGTTCCGGGGTGGCTGGTCCAGCCCTGGCCTGTCCCGCCGCTGGACTGCCGGGCCGCACCCCAGCGATGTGACATAGCTGGGGCTGGAGCACCATCGCTGCCACATCCACGGGGCCGGCCAGCGGCCAGCATCACGGTATTCGCGCCAGAGCCCGGAACGTCAGCCGCGCGATCACCCTGCCAGGTTGCCGGGATCAAGAACCCGACCATGATCACGGAAACTGGTTGGGCTGAAGAGCTAGCTGGTCAGGGTTGGCTCCGGCTGGGCCTCGGATTCGATTTGGGGTACGGCCGCCTGGCCGCGCCTGGCCTTCCTGGCGGGGATCGTCCTCGCGGCGTCGGAGTCGCGGATCGACAGGGCGCATGGGATCGCCAGCAGGGCGAACGAGGCCGCGACCAGGAAGGCGATCCGGTAAGAGGTGAGGTTGGCAACCGTACGCCCGTCGACCAGGTGCACCGGGCCGACGAGGACGATCGCTGTGGTCAGGACCGCCACGCCGATGGCGCCGCCGAACTGGCGGGTCGCGTTGAACATGGTGGAAGCCCGGCCTGTGGCGGCCGGGGTAATCGTGGCGAACGCGGCCGCCTGCACCGGCACGAAGACCTGGCCCATGGTCAGGCCGAGCGTGAACATCAGCAGTCGCGGCCACCACAGGCTGGTAGCCGGCCCGAGCAGGGCGAGCAGGCCGATCGAGAGCGCGACTCCGACGAGGCCGGCCGTGATGAGCCAGGCGCGGGCCAAGCCTCGGGTAAAGCACCCGGCTGGCGAGCTGTGCTCCGGCCATGACGCCGACGGCTTCGGGGAAGGTGCTGAGCCCTGAGCCGAGCGCGCTCAGTCCCCGGCCGTCCTGGTAGTAGAGGGAGATCGCATACAAGGTGCCGAGGAACGCGATCGACGCGAGCACGGTCACGCCGTTACTCGACCGGAACAGCCGGTTACCCAGCAGCCGCAAGTCCACCATGGGCTGCTCGGTCCGCAGTTCGACAACGACCATCGCGGCGAGCAGCACGGCTCCGACCACGCACGTGACGATCACGTCGGTCGAGTGCCAGCCCTTATCCGGCCCTTCCGACACCCCGTACATCAGCAGCCCGAGGCCAGTCCCCGAGAGCAGGAAACCGGGCAGGTCAAAGCGGCCAGGCTTGGCCTGCGGAACGCTGGCCAGGAACAACGCGCCGAAGATGAACGCCGCCGCACCGATAGGCACGTTCACGTAAAAGACCCAGCGCCACGACAAGTCCGTGACCAGCAGCCCGCCGAGTACCGGGCCGAGCGCCGGAGCCAGTGTCGTCGGAACGGTCAGGATCGCTGAGGCCCGGAGCCGTTCCTCCGGCGGGAACACCCGGAACAGCATCGCCAGGCCGACCGGCGCGAGCATGCCACCACCGACTCCTTGCAGCACCCGGAACAGCACCAGCTCGCCGAGGCTAGTCGACAAGCCGCACAATGCCGAGGCCGCGGTGAACACGACTATGGCCGCTAGCAGCACCCGCTTCCCGCCCAGCCGGTCACCGAGCCACCCGGAGGCCGGGATGAAGATGGCCAGGCTGACCAGGAACGCGATCGAGATACTGTCTACCGCCGTCGGGCTGACGCCGAAGCTGCGGCCGATGGTCGGCAGGGCTACGTTGACGATGGTCACGTCGATGATGCTGATGAACATCGCGGCCACGAATACGACGCTGACGGCTACCTTCTGGCTGATCCGCGATTCCAAGACGTTCCTTAGCTCTGGCTTGCCTGCTGCCTTCGGCAACGCCGGTTGCGACTACGGCCACTGTGTCCAGAACTTGAAGCCGATCCTGACCTCGGGATATTCCGGGCATCGGCGTCGAGATCCTGACTCAGCCATCTGGCGGGTACCGTGCTCGACATGACGATGTCCAACCTGGTCACGGAGCAGAGTCAGAACCAGCCGGCCATCGCCCGGCTGGCTGTCCGCCTTGCCGCGGTCGCAGCGACCGGCCTGGCCGTGGGCGTCGCGACCGAGGTGCTGCAGCGATACCTGGATCTGCCCTGGCTGAGCCTGGTCAACTCTGCGAGTCCCTGGCTGACCGCTATGTTCGCCGTCAGTGCCCTGTGGCCACGCCCACGAGGCGCCGCTCTCGCCGGGCTTGCCGTCGGCCTGCTCGAACTCATTGGCTACTACGCTGCGGCTGCTCTGCGCGGCTACCCGGCCGGACACGCCATCTTGCTGTTCTGGGCGGCGTGCGCCGCAGCCGGCGGCCCGGTCTTCGGCCTGGCCGGCTGGGCCTGGTGGCGCGGACCTCATCGAAGCAGCGCCCTGGGCGCCGCCGCCCCGGCCTCGGCTTACCTCGCCGAGGCCGCCGTCGCCTACGGCTGGCGCCTGCACTACTGGTCGAGTGCCCTCCTGCTCGTCGTTCTCGGGGGGGTCGCGTTCGGGATAACCGGCCTGCGCGGGCGACAGCATGCGCCGGCCGCTCTGTGGCTGCTCGCGACAGTTCCCGCCGCAATGGCCGCCGAGCTGATCACCGGCCTGATCTACAGCCAGTCGTTCTAGCCCGTGGCCTGGGCCGGGAGAAACTGGACGATGTACGCGGAGTTGCCGCCAGGGGACGCCGCGCAGAACCAGACACTGGACCTGAAACAGGTGAAACCGGGCATCGGTCGGGCACTGGTACGCCGTGCAGCCTTCCATGATCATGAGACAAGCCTTGATCACGGCTAGAAGATCTAGGAGACTTTTTTCCTGTAGGAGGATTGACCACCATATTCGCTGTTAAGTCTCCTACAGGAAAAAGTCTCCTACACGATCAGGCCAGCCTGGCAGCGGTGAGCCGACTGTGACAGCTGAGTCACCAGGGACCAGCCCGGGTCCGGGTGGTGGCTCCGCCAGGCCGGCGAGGCATTCCGTGAAGTGAGCTGGGTGATGGGTCACGCGCCTGCGGAAAGGCCAGGGCTGGCCCTGCCGTGCGGGCGCGGCGCCGGCGCCAGGATTCCCTGCCCAGGCTGGCCCCGCTCCGCCAGGGGCGGCCGTGACGTCCCCGGCTCGTGACCAGTCCCCAACCGGACGGCGTGCCCTCGATGCGGGGCGTTCAGCGAACAGCCGGCATCGAGGGTACGCCGCCCGACTGGCCCCCGCCAGGCCCGCATCGCTGCCAGCCCGGTCACGGAACTCGCGCCAGAGCCCGGAACATGGGCCGCGTGATCACGTCGCCAGGACTCCGTGATCAAGACACCGACCATGATCACGGAACCTGAAGGGGTGACTCACAGAGTTCACCCGCCATCAGGCCTAGCGGCCAGAGCGGGCTGAGCGGGCTGAGCTAGCCGGGGTCATCGCGGGCCGGGGAAGCCGAGCTGCGGCCAGCCGGTCGGTGGCGGCGCTGATGATGGCGTGCACCTGGTCGGCCGGCAGGGACGAGTGCCTGGCGAGGTCGTCGACGGTGATGCCGATGTCGGCCAGCATGGTGACCGCCATGCCGAGCAGGGAGGCCGACTCTGGCGGGCCGAGCGGACCTGGCTCGGGGTGTCCCCATTCCGCGAGCTGGATGTTCGCCCGCCGGTAGGCCGACTGACTGAGCAGCTTGAGGGTGTGGGCCCGGTACACGAGTGCTTTCAGGCTGACGCCCCAGCGGCGCTTGGCGTGATGGAAAGCGGCCCAGTCCAGGCGCCGGGGCAGATCCTCGGCGACTTGGTCGGCTGGGGTCAGGAACGCCGCCGCGAACGTGTGAGCCTGATTCTCCAGTACCTTCGAGCCCGGCTCGGCATCATGATGCAAGAGCAGATGCCCCAGCTCGTGCGCGCTGTCGAAGCGGGATCTGGCCTTGTCGTTCTTCATCGGCGACAGCAGTACGACGGGCCGCTGGCCGACAATGGCGGAGAACGCGTCGACCCGCCGGTCGAGTACGTCATCGGGCAGGTGCAGGACGAAGACACCGTGAGCTTCGAGTAGCCGGACTACGTGCGGCACCGGTCCGTCAGCGAGACCGAGCGCTTCTCGGGCCTTCTGGGCGGCGGTTTCAAGTGACTCAGGATGGTCTGCCCTGAGCGGGTCAAGTACCGGCAGCGAGTTCTCTGGCAGGTCGACGTAGTCCTCGATGGCGGTCAGCACTTCGAGGCCGAGTTCGGCGAAGGCCAGCGCCTGATCCCGGCTCATCGCGGGCGTGGATCTCAGCGAGCGAAAGTGAGCGCTACCTGGCGGGATCGTCTGCGGCGAGATAGAGCGCCGCAGAAAGGCGGCGGGCACCCCGAGTGCGAGGCACAGACCGGCCGCGACCGTTGTCGTCGGCCTGATCTGGTCACGCTCAAGCTGGGTGATCGCGGTAGGGGTCACGCCGACCAGGGCGGCAAGCTCAGTTCGGGGCAGCCGGGCCAGCCGCCTGGCCGTCCCAAGCCGCGAGCCGCTGAAGGCGTCGACCGTGCCACTCGCCCGGCGCCGGCGTGCCGCTGTCGTCGCGTCGGGCGGCTCCGGCTGATTGCTCACTGCCCGGCGGTCTTCGGTAGCTGCCTGAGACTGACCAGCGGGCTGGGCGCGACCCGGTCGCTGAAGGCGTCGCGATTGCTGTCGCCGCCGTCAGCCGAGCCGGCCGCGAGGCCGCCGCCTTGGTGCCACCACACATTCTCAACGGCGAGCCACTGCCGCTCGCCCAGCGTCGGCAGCCCGATCCAGCCCCCGGTATAGGGACTGTCTGACCCGCCAGCCCAGACCAGAAAGGTCTCGCGCAGCCGGGAGACGTCGCCGATAGGAGGAAACATGCCCTCGAACAGGCTGCCAGGGCCGCCCATCGCCACGTTATAGCTGGCCGCGTTCGCCGCCGCTGCCTCGATGCGGACATCGCTGTCGCCCTTCCAGGCGAACGCGCCATCCCACAGTGGCTCGGCGAGGGTCACGGTCGCAGCGCTCTTCATCACGTGCAGGCTCACGTCCGCGGCCTGGACGAGCAGGGAATCGTTGGGCGCGGTGATCTTGACGGTGTCACCGAGCCCGGCCGGATTGCCCTCTTCCCGGCTCTCGCGCAGGACCAGCGAACGGATGTTCTCGGTCGCGGTGATCCCGAGCGACCGGTTAGTGTCGCCGATCTCGGTCGGCTCGAACCGATCGACGTTGAACTCCCAGACCCTGGCGATGACCCGCTCAAGCAAGTCGATCACGCCTTCGCTGCGCAGTTCGGTGATGATGCTCTGCAGCCGTTCCTGCGCCGCCTTGTCCCATCGCGTCATGTGCGAAGTCAAGCGCACCGTCATGTGAACCGCAAGAAATCAAGTGAAGTTGCCTACCAAACGGCGTGTCGCTCCCGCCCGCCAGATCACCAGCCAGGCCGCCCGGCTCTAGCGCGGTCCCATTCAGGCGCTTGTGCGGCTCGCGACCGCTAGCAGCGGATCATCGACCAGCATCCGCTCGTGGAGCTGCCGAAGGGTCTGGCCAGGCTCGATGCCGAGTTGCTCATGCAGCAGGTGCCGTCCCAGGCGGTAGCACTCAAGCGCTTCAGCGCGGCAGCCGCACCGGTAAAGGGCCAGCATCAGCGCTGCTCTGGTGCCTTCGCGGAATGGATAGGCGGCCAGGATCGCGGTCAGCTCCTCAGCGACCGCCTCGTGCCTGCCGAGCTGGAGGTCGCAGTCAGCTTTGCGCTCAACCGCCAGCAGCCGCCCGCGCTCAAGCGCATCGGCCATGCCGCCGAGAACGGGCGTCCGGACGTCAGCGAAGGCGGGGCCGCGCCACAGTGCCAGCGCCTGGCTCAGATGATCTGCCGCGGTCGCGACCTGGCCCGCGTCCAGATCACCGGTCGCCTGCCTGATCAGCGCCCGGTATTCGAGTAGATCAACGGTCACGCCGACCGGCCTGATCAGATAGCCAGGATCGCGGGTCAGCAGGGTGTACCGGGCACCGGGATCGGCTGACCCGGATTCGCCGAGCGCCTTGCGCAAGCCAGAAACGCAGCCCTGCAGCTTGACCCGGGCATGCCGGGGCGGATGGCCGCCCCACATTGTCTCGATCAGTCGCTCGGCCGACACGACCTTGCCAAGCTCGCTGGCTAATGCTGCCACCAGCGCGCGCTGATGCCGCCCGCTCAGCGGTATGTCACGGCCGTCAGATGAGACCTCAATTGGTCCGAGCAAGTAAACGTGCATACACCGCTCCACTTACCCTTCGGACATACGGCCATTTTGATCTGGAAAATTAGACCAGCGCTCTGTCCCGCGAAGCAACTCACATGACGTGGTAACTGTCATCAAGCCATGGCCGCCCGCGCGAGCGGAACCTGGGCGAGCCCGAGCAGCCAGGCGATCGCGTGCACCTCATCCGAGCGTACTCGGTGCGCATCACGTCTGTTCACGCAGCGGAGCCTGCCGGTCGCGGCATACGCCGATCGCGTCGAGCGCTTCAGACATAGACGCAGCGTGCCATTCCGCTCCGGGCGATGTGAACCCCTGAGACCCGTTCTGTCCGCTTGCGATAGCCGAGTCGGTAATGAAGAGGCAGAGGATAGTTAGTGATTCGGTAGGTATCAAGTTAGTGTGGCGGGAGTGTCCATGGTCACGATGTTGGGTGACTGTTCACGTGCGGAGAGCAACCCGAACCACGCGACGGCAAGGTGACCTCCGACGAGACCGGAGCCGGTGCGGCGGCCTAGAACAGGCTGGCTACGACGTTGATCGCGACCGCGAGAATGACCGCGCCGAAGATAAACGAGAGCAGGGCGTGCTGAAGCGTGATTCGCCTGATCCGCTTGGACGTGATATTCGTGTCCGAGACCTGGAAAGTCATTCCGATCGTAAATGAGAGATAGGCGAAATCCAGGTAGGTCGGCGGCTCTTCCTCGTTGAACTCAACCCCGCCGACCGGCGCGGTGTAATAGCTGCGGGCATAACGCAACATGAACACCGTATGCACCACAACCCAGGACACAGCCACGCTCGACACGCCGAGCCCGATCAGGAAGGCCTTCATCTCCCCGGTCGCCTGGCCTGCCCGCAGCAAGGCGAACCCCACGGCAACGAGCATGGAGGTACCCGCGCCGAGGATCGCCAATTCCGCGACAGTTCTGCTCGGATCCTCCCGTTTCGAATAATGCTCTGTCTGTTCTGAATCGAAGTTCCACACCACGCCGAGTGTCCACACCAGGAAAATCACGGCGGCCACAGCCCACCCGATCAGGATCGCGCTCACGGGAAACCTGAAGAAGGGGGTGGCGATGGCGCCGGCCGCGGCGCCGCCGAACATGGCGGCCGTGACTCGCATGCCGACCGAGGTTGAGCGGAGCCGACCGGGCCCGTGCGGTCCGGCTGGTCCGTCAGGTCCGTGCGGTGCCGACGTCATGTCGCTCGTCCTATCATCTCGCCCTGACCGGTGCTCAGCCTGGGTCCGGCCCGCCGGGTTCGCGGGCCGGGCTCTCTAGTTCGATCAGCCGGTAACAGAGCTTCACCTCGATCAGGGCAATGGCCGCCTCGACCAGTGCCTCGGCCAGGCCCCTGAGGGCGAGGTTCGCCAGGATTGTCGCCGCGCTGTGCGGTTCTGGGGTGACGGCGTCGATCTCGCCCGCGAGCGCGACCGGCAGCGTCACGAGCAGCGCGACGGTCCAGAAATGCCGCCAGACCAGCTGGGCCGACCTGCGCAGCCCGGCGATGACCTTCCTGTCCTCGATCTCGATCACCGGCCCGACGATTCCGAGCAGGTTGATCGCGATCAGTCCCGGAATCACCAGTGCGAACAGCCCGGCTACCACCACCAGGGCCACGAGCAGGTCCGCCAGGACCAGCCGTCCCCACGGGCGGGTACGCAAGACCGCGCGAACCGACGGGCTGTCGCGATCGCCCGCCTCGTCGTCGGCGCCGTCGACAAGCCTGCACACGAACCCGGACAGGAACACGGCTCCGAGCAGGCTCAGCCCGGACGCGCTCAGATCGGCCACAATCGACACCGACGGACTGGCCCGGTCGACCAGTTCGGTCCCGGCGATCTCGGCTAGCGCGGTGATCAGTGAGACGACCACGGCAACGGCCAGGATCCGCCAGCCGTGGCGCCGGCCCGGCACGGGTCGCGGCGGCGATCACCGAGCGGATGCCGACGGCCGGCCGCTGGTTCTCTTTCTGACGCACGATGCACGTTAGCGACGCCGGCGACGCCCGGCGGCAACGACGCGCGGGCGTGCGCCGGCTAAACGGTGGTCAGCCGTTCTGCTTGTCTCGCCACTCGATCCAGGTCCGCAGCTCACCCAGGTCATAGTCGGGGCCATTGACGCCGACGGTGAACAGGGTCGCGCCCAGTCCGACCAGCCGGGGCCCGGCCTCGTCCGGCGAGCCAAGCCCGCTGCCCACGCCGACCGAGCGCTCGATCTCGGCCGGGTCACGGCCGACGTCGGCGCAGTGCTGGGCGAGGATCGCCGACTTGCGCTCCAGCGCCTCGAAGTCGGCGAACGAGTGCCAGATGTCGGCGTGCTGAGCCACCAGCCTGAGCGTCTTCTTCTCGCCGCCGCCGCCGATGAGGACCGGGATGTCCCTGGTCGGCGCCGGGTTGAGCTTGCCGAGCCTGCTCTCGATTCGCGGCAGCGCCTCGGCCAGGTCATTGAGCCGGCCGCCCGCTGTGCCGAAGTCGTAGCCGTACTCGTCGTAGTCCCGCTCGAACCAGCCCGAGCCGATGCCGAGGATCAGCCGTCCGCCGCTGATGTGGTCGACGGTGCGGGCCATATCGGCGAGCAGTTCGGGGTTGCGGTAGCTGTTGCAGCTGACCAGCGCGCCGATCTGCACCCGTGACGTGGCCTCGGCCCAGGCGCCGAGCATGGTCCAGCACTCGAAATGCTTGCCGTCGGCCTCGCCGTACAGAGGATAAAAGTGATCCCAGTTGAACACGACGTCGGCGCCAAGCTCCTCGGCCTGAGCCGCGGCGTTCCTGATCGATGCGTAGTCGGCGTGCTGCGGGTGGATCTGCAGGCCGACGCGGATGGGGCGTTGATTCGCATTAGTCACCCGCGCACTCTATCCGGGGCCAGACGGGAGCCAGAAGGGAGCTAGAACAGTGCCTTGAAGCGCTGCCAGCCCGTGCTGATCAGGGTGCGCCTGGCGAAGCCGCCCCGGCCATTGCCCGCGTAGAACCACAGCCGCCCGGCGGTGTCCCTGGCGACGAGGTCATCGCGGCCGTCGTTGTTCAGGTCGCCGATCCCGATGATCGTGTTGTAGCGCCGCCAGCCAGGACCGACCCGCACCGCCCGGCGCAGGCCGCCCTGGCCGGTGCCGTCGAACCGCCACATCACGCCGCGCGAGTCGACCGCGAGCACGTCGCCGATGCCGTCACCGGTCAGGTCGCCGGCGCCGATCAGCCGGGAGAACCGGCCCCAGCCCGAGCCGACCGGCACGCGCTTGCGGAACGCCCCGTGCCCGGTGCCGGCATACAGCCAGAGCCGGCCGCGAGCGTCCCTGGCGAGCAGGTCATCGTGCCCGTCCCCGGTCAGGTCTCCCGGGTCGACGAGGGCGGTGTAGCCGCTCCAGTCGCCGGCGATCTTGATCGTCTTCGCGCTCTGGCTGTTGAAGTACGACTGGCCGATGCCGAGGTAGGCGCGCAGCACCCCGGTTCCATCGCGAGCGAGCAGGTCGCCGAACCCGTCGCCGTTGAAGTCACCGAACGGCACGATCGCCGAGGTCGCGAACCGGCCGTGCCGGCCAAGCAGCCAGTTGTCGGTGTAGCCGTTGTCCCGCAGTCCGCCGCTGTCGGTGCCGTTGAACCAGTGCCCGTGGCCGCTGCCCGTGACCGCGAGCAGCGCCGGCACCCCGCTGCAGTCGTAGCTGCGGAACGGGAGCCGACCGCATTCCACGATCAGCACGCCACCGCCAGCCTTGACCTGGCTGGCCGAACCGGCTGGGGTCACGGCCAGCGTCCAGTCATACCGGCCGCTGAAGGCCCTGACCCCGCTGGCCAGGCGGCCGCCCCAGCCGACGAAGATGCCGAGCCTGGCCGGGCCGCCGGATCGCGTGTGCACGACCTGACCGGTGCTCGCCTGACGGATCGTGACCTGCCAGGAGGTGACCGGCCTGGTCAGGCCGAGGCCAGCGGACCACGATTCATTCGTCCCGAAGCCCATAAGAGCCGGTGATAGCTGGGCTGGCGAGCCGATCGCGGGACCGGTCGCCGGGACGCCGGTACCGATGACCGCCACCGAATCGTCCGACCTGACGTAGGCGACATCGCCGCTGTACTTGTCGACCGCCCAGGTGATGTTCCGGCTGTCGGCGGCCTTGGCCGCGCTCACGTCAGTGGCGAGCGTGACCGGGCTGGCCAGCTTGCCGGCGTGCACGTCATGCAGGATCAGGTCGCCGGTACCGGGGTCCTGGCTGACCAGGTAGCCGTCACCGAGCAGCACCGGCCCGGCCGGAACCGCGATGTCCAGGTGCCGCCGCAGGTCATAGACGCCTGCCGGGCCGGCGGGGCCGCAGGACCAGTAGATCCAGCGCAGCGTGGCCTGGATCTCGCTGGCGACACACTTGGCACCGGTCGAGATCGGCTTGCCGGTTACGTGGGTAATCAGGTTCTTGCTGCCGAGCAGTCCGGCACCGGCGGCGCTCCACAGCGTGTCGTACCAGAGTGCGGCCCCGGTTACCGGCCTGGTGACCTCGATCTTTTCCTGGCCGACGTCGACCAGGTACTGATGAGCCGGGTCCGTGCCGTCCACGACTACGTAGTCGGGGGAGGCGTCGACGATCCGGCCGCTCGCGGACGGCAGCGCCAGCGACATCGTGCTGGCGTCGGACTCCCACTGCTCGCGCAGGTCGATCGTCCCCGGCCTGGTGCCGGGGCTGAGGTAGGACGTGCCGTACCAGTTGCCGTCCGCCGACCGCACTGCGGTCTGCGGACTGGCGTCCGCAGACCGCAGTGCCGGTGTTTGCCTATCCTGGCAAGTGGCGCTGCTGGCGCAGGTGAGCGGGGTGGCCAGGGTCCCGCCATTGACCCTGATCCTGGCGGGCCAGGCGAATCCGGAGGAATTGGCGTCGAGCGCATGGTTGAAGAGCAGGTAAAGCGGCGGGTCATCCAGCGCCGGCTCGACCTCGATATGCCTGACCAGCCCTTGCGAAATGGTCAGCCCGCCACTGGTGACCGGCCCGGTCAGCGGCAGCACCCGGGTGTCGGTCAGGTTGTCCGCACCGTCCACATTGAGCTTGCGCACGGCGAAGTCGGACACGCCGGTGCCGCCGACGATGAGGGCCGACCCGTCGGCGGCCTGGATCAGGCCAGGCCCGATCTCCTCGGCCACCGGCAGTGCCTCGCCGGCGGCGGCTCCCGACAGCGGCGCGTCGGTAGCCGGCCCGACCGGCACGGGGCACGACGGTCCGCAGGTCGCACTCAGCCGTACGCCGATGACCTGGTCTCCGGCCAGCGCGACCGAGTCGCCAGCCACGGGCACAGTCACGGTCCGCGGAGCGGCGCCAAGATCGGCTCGGGAGTACGCTCGCACGACCCCCGTAGTGCTGTCGTAGAGCGCCACCGTGGTCGGGGTGAGCATCACCTGCTGGAAGTCGAGGTCCGGATCAGCGATCGGCGTCAGCACGCCGGTTGCCAGGTCAAGCAGGACATAGCTGTTGCCCGTCCCCGCCGTATAGGGCAGCACGACGTCAGTTGTATCGCCGGTCCACTCGAAGGTGGGCCGCAGGTGCGCGCCTGCGGGCAGTCCGGTGACCGGCACGGCTGCCGGGGTTCCGTCCGGCGCGTAATTCAGTACGTCCAGGCTCGGCGTGGTGCCCTCCTTGACGGAGATCACCGAGTCACCGAACTCGGCCTCGGCGAACTGCCCCGCTGGCAGCACGAACTGCCGCCAGGTCATCGTGGCCAGATCAAATTCAGCGGCATCGCCGGCGATCTTCTCGGCGGGCGGCGGTGTCAGGAACCGCAGGAGATCATCGCCGGCCGACTGGATCTGAACCGCCCCGGCGAGCCTGGGCACGCTGACCGTCTGTCCGTTCGCATACTCGGTCCACAGGTACTGCGGACCGCCGTCGAACTGGTGCAGGAAGCCAGTGCTCCCGGCGACGTCGAGTTCCTCGGTCGGAGTGACATCCGGCGCGTCCGGCGGAATCACCTTGACGAGCGCCGGCGCTGCCTCGGGTCGCTGCGAACCGGCGGCCGATCCGGCGCTGGCCTGGCCAGATCCGAGTGCGACGGCGACGGCGGCGACAGCGCTGGCCACCCCAAGAAAACCTCGCGGCATCGCTGCCTCCGCAAATCCGAATAGATACCGCATTCCGGCCCAAGTATAGGCCGGCCGGGTTGGCTAGGAACTGACGGCGGCGTGCAGCTGACTGCGCGAGGTGATGCCGAGCTTCGGGAAGATCCGGTGCAGGTGATAACCGACGGTTCGATGCGAGATATACAGCTGCTGCCCGATCTCCCGGTTGGATAGCCCGTCGGCGGCCAGCCTCGCGATCTGAAGTTCCTGCGCGGTCAGCTGATCCCAGGATTCCGGCGCGTGGCGGCGGTGTCGCTCGCCGGACGCACGTAGTTCCCGCTGAGCTGTCTCGGCCAGAATATGGAAATTAAGCGCTCCGAAACTCTCGCTGGCGGCCCGGAGCGGCACGCGGGACTCAGCGATCCGGCGCTGGCGGCGGAGCCAGCGGCCGTACCACAGCAGCATCCGGCCGCGAAGACCCGGCCAGTTCACCAGGTCCCGGTCAGCCGCCGCCCGGTACAGCGACTCGGCTTCGTCGTCGGCCGCGATCATCGGCCGCGCATACCCGGCCTGGGCCATCAGCATCGGCCCGCGCGTCTGGGCGGCTAGTGACTCCAGGTCAGCCAGATGCTCGCGCGCGGCTTCCGGCTCGCCGGCGTGGGCGTTCGCCTCGACCAGGTCGGCGAGACCCCAGGCGCCGATGAAGGGGTGGTAGGCAGGGTCGGCCGGGTCGAGCGCCCGGCGCAGGTGGCCGGCCCCCTCCGCGTAACGCTGGTGCGCCACCGCGCCGCGTCCGCGTACGAACGCCACCATGGCCAGCATCGGACTCGCGCCCATCGGCGCGAGCTGGGCCTCGGCGTCGCGGGCCAGCGCCTGGGCGGTGTCGACGTCGCCGCGTTCCGCCGCGATCGCGGCCTGCGCCAGCTGGGCGCCGATCGCCCATCTGAGCTGGCCGGTCTCGCGGGCTAGCTCTGCGGCTTCGCGCGCCGCCGAGATGGCGAGCGATCCCCGCGCCAGGTGCACGCCGGTCCAGGCCTGCGACACCAGCGCCTGAGCGAGCAGGCCGCGCCGCCCTTGAGCGCGCAGGCCCTGCACCGCCAGCTCAAGAAACGGCAGTGACAGGTCGTAGGCCCACACCGCCGTGGCGGCGGTGCCGACGAGGTACATGCCGGCCGGGTCAGCGGCATCGGGGGTCAGCCGCGAGATCAGGTCGGTCACGGCGGCGCCGCGCCGCACCGGGTCAGCGCAGGCGAGCACGGCGAGCATGGCGGGCTCGTCGGGCGGCAGCGGAATGCGCTCGGCGGCCGCGACGACGGCAGCACGGGTCTGCCGGTCGGGGTTGCCCCACCAGCAGCGCAGGGCCGCGGTATGCAGCGACTCGGCCGCGAGCACCGGGTGCCCGTCGACTCGCATCCGCTCGGCCATGGCGATGAACGAGCCGAACTTCGCGCCTATGGGCCGGGCGCCAGGGAATGACTGACGCAGCCAGGCTAGCCAGGTGCGTTCTTCCGCTGGCAGGTCAAGTGGTTCTGCCGCTTTGAGCAGCTGCGGCCCGAGCTCGGCCTGGCCGGCATCGAACGCCATCTCGGCGGCTCGCAGCAGCCGGCCGCCCCGGCGGGCCTCGTCGTCGCTGAGCTCGGCGGCGCGTTCCAGCGCGGTCGCTGCCATGGCCACGGCTCCGCGACGTTCAGCGCGTTCAGCGGCGGCGTCCAGGGCGGTGGCCACCTGCTCGTCTGGTCCGAGCGCCGCCGCGGCCCGATGCCAGACCTGGCGGTCGGGCTGGCCGTCAAGCACGCGGGCGAGCGCCGCGTGCACGGCCTGCCGCTGGGCCAGGCTAGCTGTCTGGTAGGTCGCGGCGCGCATCAGCGGATGGGTGAACGCCAGCCTGGTCCGGCGGACGTCAACCAGCCGGGCCGCGATCGCCGGCGATAGCGCGTCAATCGTGACGGCATCACTGGCCCCGTCACCTGCCACGGCTGAGGCGGCTCTCAGTACCTCGCTCAGCACGGCGCCTTCCTCGGCCGACGCCACCAGCAGAGCCGTCTGAGTAATCTCGGGAAGGTCCGGATCGGAGATCTGCGCGGCGAATGCCTGTTTCAGCCGGGCGGTCAGTGGCAGCTCTTGGCCTTGGCTGTGGACCTGGTCCTGGGAGGCCTCGTCCGAGCCCAGGGCGGCGGGCAACTCGACCAGCGCTAGCGGGTTCCCGGCCGCTGCGTCGACGAGCCGCTCGCGTAGCGACGGTGCGAGATCTGGTGCCCGATCGTGGAGCAGCGCACGGGATGCGAGGTCGCTGAGCCGGTCAAGCCGAACTTCGGCCAGTCCGGCCTGCGCCTCGTCGAAGGCGGTACGCCGTCCGCCGCCGACGGCTACCAGCATCACGGCGGGCCGATCGCCGAGCCGTCTGGCGACGAAGCTGAGCACGTAGGCTGTCGGCTGGTCGAGTTGCTGCACGTCGTCGATGACCAGCAGTGTGGGCGAGCCGTCCACCGGATCGCCTGCTAGCGCCAGCATCGCCAGGCCGGTCAGGAACGGATCCGGGGCGACCTCGTCCGACATGCCGAAAGCCGCGAGCAGCGCCGCCCGTTGTCTGCGCGGCAAGCCATCAGCGAGGTGCAGCACGGGCTGCAGCAGCCGGTGCAGCCCGGCGAACGGGATCCCGGCTTCTGGCCCGACCCCAGCGGCCGACAGCACCCGGACTCGCGGCCAGCGACTCCTGGCCGCCGCGACCGCCGCGCCGAGCAGCGCGGACTTGCCGGTACCCGCCGCGCCGCGCACGATGAGCGAGCCGCCTGAGCCGTGATCCAGCCCAGTGATCAGGCCGGTGACGAGGCCAAGCTCGCGGTCCCGCCCGTACATTCCCCCGAGGTGCCCCAAGCGCATTGGGTCCAGCCTACGCGGACCTGCCAGGCCCGCCAGATCGCCCCTGGTCGTGCGGTCTATTGCTTACAGCCTGGTCAGTTGACTGATGCGGGTGCGGGGTCGTCCGCCGTACGTTCTCGATGGCTGGACTTTGTCAGCCCAGGTCAGCCCAGAGCGATTCCGGGGGAGGCGCATATGCCATACATCAGGGTCGGGCAGGAGAACTCGGGCCCCATTGAGCTCTACTACGAAGACCACGGGTCGGGACCGCCGGTGGTCCTGATTCACGGCTACCCGCTGAGCGGCCGGGCCTGGGACAAGCAACTTCCCGCGCTGCTGGGGACCGGCCACCGGGTGATCACTTACGACCGGCGCGGGTTCGGCAAGTCAAGCCAGCCGACCTCTGGCTACGACTACGACACCTTCGCCGCTGACCTCCGTACTCTGATGGAGACGCTCGACCTCCGCGACGCCATGCTCGTCGGTCACTCCATGGGCACCGGTGAAGTGACCAGGTACCTCGGTACCTACGGGCCAGAGCGGGTGGCGAAGGCCGCGCTGATCTCCCCGATCCCGCCGTTCCTGCTCAAGACCGACGACAACCCGGAGGGCCTGCCCGGCAGCATCTTCGACGGCTTCATCCGCACCGCCGAGGCCGACGGGCCGGCCTGGATGAAGGGCTTCCTCGACAACTTCTACAACCTGGACGTTCTCGGCGGCTCCCTGGTAAGCGAGCAGGCCTACCAGGCCAGCTGGAACATCGCCTCGGCGGCCTCCGCCACCGCGACCGTCGCCTGCATCCCGACCTGGGAGACCGATTTCCGCGCTGACCTGCCCAAGATCGACATCCCGGTGCTCATCGTCCAAGGCGACGCCGATCGCATCCTGCCCTACCCGAACACAGGCAAGCGACTTCCCGCGCTAGTCAGGAACAGCGAGCTAGTCGTGATCGAAGGCGGCCCGCACGCCATCGCCTGGACTCACACCGACCAGGTCAACCAGCCCCTGGTCAGCTTCCTCAAATAGTCGTTATCTCCGGATCCGCCCGCGGGCGAGCCGGGCTGGTGCCGCGTCAGCGGGGTCGTGGCACCAGCCCGGGCGGAGACCTGGTCTTGGGGGAGACCCGGCCTCGGTAAGTAACTCACCTCGCGGGTCGCTGCTTCGAGCAGCGGGGGGCGGATCGGGTGGCGGTCATCCGGTGCTGGCTTCGCAACGCCGAGCTCCAGACGACTGCCGCCCGCTCCGTGCTCGGTCCTGGACACTAGCTCAGAAGCTGACCACCTCGACGGGCGTCCCGCCTCCGCCAGTCCGGCTCTCCCTCTGAGTCCACACCACCGACATTCCGGGATCACGCGGCCCTCCATGATCACGGAACATTAGCCGCATGATCCCGCCACCAAGGACTCCGTGATCACCATTCCCGGCATGATCACGGAGCATCAGCGGGGGCAATGCCGTCTCGCCGGTGCCGTGACCATCGTTGTCGTCCGCCAGGATGACGACAAACCCTCCGGGAAACGATGCGGTTCTTGATCCCGGAAACCTGAGGACGGGTCGATGCGGAGATTCATCCTGACCGGGGCACCCGGGTCGGGGAAGACGTCGATTTTGCGGGTCCTGCGGGCGAAGGGATACGCGGTGATCGATGAGGCGGCAACAGACGTGATCGCGGCGGAGCAACTCAGGGGCGTCGACGAGCCCTGGCGTGACCCGCGGTTCATCGACAAGATCATTGAATTGCAGCGATCCCGGCAGCTCGGTGAGGCCGCCGCTGGTACCGGTGATCAGCTCTATGACCGGTCGCCGGTGTGCACGCTGGCGCTCGCGCGTTACTTGGAGCAGTGCCTTTCGGCAGTACTGACCGCCGAGATCGAGCGGATCATTTCGCAGGGGATCTACCAGCGGCGGGTGTTCTTCATCCGGCCGCTCGGGTTCATCGAGCCGACGGCGGCGCGCCGGATCAGTTATCAGGACGCGCTGAAGTTCGAGCGGGCGCACGAGAGTGAGTACAGCCGGCTCGGGTTCGAGCTAGTAGACATCGAGGCGGCGGACGTGGCGGCCAGGGTCGCGGCCATCGAGGGATACCTGGCCGTCAGTCCACCCTTCCAGGCAGGCTCGGGGGTCGGGGTCGGGTCAGAAGGTTCGGATGGCTATCTCGGCGGGGGCGCCTAGGAGGTCGTCGATCTCCGGGTCGAGGCGGCTGAGGGTGATGGAGGCGCCGGCCATGTCGAGCGAGGTGCAGTACTCGCCGACGTAGTTACGCCTGATATTGATGCCGCGCCTGACCAGTTCCTCGTGGGCGTGCCCGTAGAGCAGGTAGAGCTCGCTGATCGGGGTGCCGCCCAGCCCGTTGATCATGAGCGCGACGTCGTCCCCGCTGCTGAACGGCAGGTCGGACACGACCGCCTCAAGCAGTTCGTCGACGATCGCGTTCGCGCTGGCCATTTTCTCCCGGCGGCGGCCAGGCTCGCCGTGGATGCCGACGCCCATCTCCATCTCGTCGTCGCCGAGCTCGAACAGCGGCGAGCCCTTGGCGGGCGGGGTGCAGGAGGTCAGCGCCATTCCCATGGTCCGGGTTACCGAATTGACCTTGTTCCCGATCCTGATCAGCTCATCCAGGCCGGCACCCTTCTCCGAGGCCGCGCCGACCGCCTTGATCACGAAGAAGTTTCCGGCCACGCCGCGCCGGCCGACGGTATAAGTCGAGTCCTTGACCGCGACGTCATCATCGACAAAGAGCGTGCCGATGGTCAGTCCATCAGCCTCGGCCATCTCCTTGCCCATCTCGAACGCCATCCGGTCGCCGGTGTAGTTGTTGATGATGTGCAGGATGCCCTTGGCAGAGTTGAGCAGCTTGCTGGTCTCCAGCACATAGTCCATCGGCGGAGCGGCGAACACGTCTCCCGGGCAGGCCGCGTCCAGCATGCCCTTGCCGACAATCATGACGTGGGCAGGCTCGTGACCAGAGCCTGAGCCCTGGACCACCGAAACCTTGTCATCGCTTGGTGCGTCGGTTCGCATGATGAGGTTGTACTCAGGCACGTACTTGAGGGTGTCCGGATTGGCCAGCGCGATGCCCTTGAGCATCTCGGGTACGAACTGCCTCGGATCGTTTACGAACTTCTTCACGCCAGTAACCTCCGCGGGGCTATGACTGGGCCGGCCGGTCCGGCGCCAGGTCGGCTAGTGCCTCGAACATGACGGCGACGGCGACGGCGCCGGCGTCCAGGGTTCCGATGCTGCGCTCGCCGGTGTAGCTGGCTCGCCCGCGCATCGCCTGCATCGGGCGGGTGGCCTCGGCCCGCTCGCGCGCGGTCAAGGCCGCTGCCCGCAGTACGCCCGCCGCGTCCTGGCCGGCGCCGATGGCCTCCTCGATCGTGTCGGTGGTCGGTACCAGGGCGTCGAGCAGCGTTTTGTCGCCCACGTCGGAACGGCCGCGGGCCTTGATCCCCTCGATCGCGGCTCGCAGCATCGCCACGATCTGGGCGGGCTCAAGCTCCGTCGCCGGGCCGGCGGTAGCGCCGGCGCGCAGGAATGCTGTCCCCCAGATCGGTCCCGAGGTGCCGCCGATCCGGCTGGTGATCATGACAGCGACCTTCTTGAGGAAAGTCCCGATGTCGGCTCGGTCGAAGCTATCCCAGTCCGCCAGCACCAGCTCGAACCCGCGCGCCATCGAGTAACCGAAGTCGCCATCGCCGACCACGGCGTCGAGGTCGCCGAAGTACTTCTCGTTCTCGACCGAGACGGTCGCGATCGTGCGCACGGCGAACTCGACATCGGCGAAGGTTGCGTTGGCCATGGGTGCTCCCTGGTCCTGATCCTGGTTGGAAATCTGCGCCCCTCGGCTGTCAGGCCGCAAGACCCCGGCGAGGTCAGCAAGGGTGACCCAGTCGCCTGGCACCGCGCCAGGCCGGCCAGCACGACTGCCCGCTCGCCCCCCGGATCGCCGAGCGCGGACACGACCAGCGCCGCCTCGCTGAAGTCCTCGCCGCTGGTGAAGTCGTTGACGGTGATCACGCAGGCCAGGCCGGCCGACGTCGCGGCGACTAGCCCGTTCCTTGAGTCCTCGATCACCACGACCCGGTCGGCGGGCAGGCCAAGCTGGTCCAGCGCGAGCAGGTAGATGTCCGGCGCCGGCTTCTTGCGCGGCACGACATCCCCGGCGAAGACGCTGACCGACCGGGCCAGCTCAGCCCCGACCGCGCGCTCAAGCGTCGCCCTGACCGATGGTTCCGCCGACGTCGACGCGACCGCGACCGGCCAGCCAGCTTCGACCGCCTCAGCTACCACGCGGGCGACTCCTGATCGAGGCGGCACTGCGCCGGAACGTACTATTTCAGTATAAATTTCAGTCTTTCGTCGATGCCAGGTCGCGACCGCCGCCTGCTGGCCGCCCGCAACAGCCGGCAGGCCAGCGGCCGCGACGAATTCCGGGGTGAGCAGGCTCGCCAGCCGCTCCTTGCCTCCGCCGATGCGGAGTTTGTCCAGGTAGTCGGGCACGCTCCAGTGCACCGGCAGCCCGAACTCCTCGAAAGTCTGGTTGAAGGCGACCAGGTGCCCGTACCGCTCGGTGTCGGCCAGCACGCCGTCGCAGTCGAGAATGAGGGCGGAGGTCACCTCAGGTCACCAGGCCTTGCCGACGCTGCCGAAGCGGCGCATGTGGTCGGCGGCCAGTTCCCGCACGGCGGTGCGAACCGAGGTGAACAGCGACGGCGGGTCCCACTTGTCGCGCTGCTCGGCGTCGCGCAGGAAGGTCAGGCTGGCCTTCATGTAGGTGACCTTAAGCGCTGTGGAGATGTTGACCTTCGCACAGCCGCGCGCGATCAGGTCGCTGAACTGGGCGTCGGTCATCCCGGTGCCGCCGTGCAGCGCGATCGGGACGGGCTGGGCCGCGACGAGGTCCGACACGCGCTGCGCGTCCAGCTTCGGCTCGGCCAGGTAGACGCCGTGCGCGTTGCCGATCGCCGGAGCGAACACGTCGATGCCCGTCGCCCTGATGAAATCGAGCGCGACCGGCAGCGACTGGCTCTGCGCGACCTCGTCGCTGCCGATTCCGTCTTCGACGCCGGTGATCGCCTCGATCTCGCCCTCGACGCTCGCGCCGTACGACCGGGCCTCGGCGACGACCTCGATGGTCTGCCGCCGATTCTCGGCCACCGGCAGCGAGGACGCGTCGAACAGCACCGAATTCCAGCCCTTGCGCAGGCAGGCGCTGATGAACTCGCGCTCAGGGCAGTGGTCAAGGTGCAGGGTGACTGGCACCTCGATGCCGGCCGTGCAGCTCGCGCCACATCGCGAACATCAGGTCAATGCCGATCGATCTGACCGTCTTGACCGAGGTCTGGATGATCACGGGCGAGCGCTGCTCGACTGCCGCGGCTAGCACTGCCTCAAGCGTGAGGTCGTTGACGATGTTGATCGCCGCGACGCCGTACCGCTCGGCGAAGGCCCGGTCGACAATCTCGTTCAGCGGAACGACGGGCACGCTCAGCCTCCTCACGGCGATAAGGCGAACCTACGCCCGAGGCGGCCGGCCCCGGATCGGTGAAAGTCCCCATCTTCGATAGGGGCTTCCCCTACCGCTCGGGCGATCGCCTGCGGCTACCGGCACACGGGTAGGGCGGGATGCAGTCCGTCGATGCAGTTCTCAGGTAGGCCGTGGTCGGCGGCCAGATCCCGCACGGCGGTGCGAACCGAAGTGAACAGGGACGGCGGGTCCCATTTGTCGCACTGCTCGGCGTCGCGCAGGAAGGCCAGGTTGGCCCTTATATAGGTGATCTTGAGCGCCGTGGAGATGTTGACCTTTGGCGCAGCCGCGCGCGAGGGAGAATCTATGCCGGCGGCGGCGGTGCGGGGGTGAGCTGACCCGCTCGCTGGCCCGTGCCATCAGGCGGCGGCGGTGTCGGCTGGAGGGCTGTGGCTGTGGTAGACCCGGCTGCCGTCGGGGCTGCGCATGGTGGTGGTGCCGTCGGGGTTGAGGGTGATTGTCCAGTTCCACCGGTGCACCAAGATCAGGTGGTGGAATGTGCACAAAAGGATCATCCCGGTCAGGCTGGTCGGACCGCCTTTGCTGCGGGGCACCAGATGGTGGACTTGACAGGCTGCGGGCGGCTGGTGGCAGCCGGGCGCGGCGCAGTGCTGGTCGCGGAGGATGACGGCGCGGCGCAGGTGCGGGGGGATGGTGTCGGTGCTGGTGCCGACGTCCAGGGGCAGGCTGACCGATGCGGCGGGGCGGGCGAGCCTGCCGGTGCGCAGGTAGGAGGCGAGTCCGTGCGGTCCGGACAGCAGGGCGACGGCGTTCTTCACGAGCAGGTCGCGGACCTGCTCGTAGGCCTGGTCCTGGGTGGCGGGGCCGTATCCGGTGCCGCAGTGGTCGCAGGTGCTGGTGCCGGGGGTGCCGCTGCCGGGTCCGGTGACGGGCCGGGTGAGCAGGGCGGCGAGCTTGTCCAGCAGGTCGTGGTTGAGGTGCCCGGTGACGACGGGCATGATCGTGGCGTCGCACTCGGTGCCAGGAGCGGCGGCCGGCCACGGCAGAACGGGCGGCACAGAGCCGGCGTCCGCGTCAGGCTGGAGCCGGCGGCTCAGTAGGTCCCGCGAGCCGAGCTCGTCACCGCCACCGTGCCTCGCGCCGCTCTGCCCGGTGCTTTCGTGCTGGGCCGCGTCGCCGGCTGGCTCCCCGGTCAGGCGGCGGGTCAGCTCTTCCAGGCTGATATGCAGCTGGATCTGGGTGGGCTGCCCGGCCCGGTCCGGCAGCCCCCCGGCCGCGATCAGCCGCAGGCAGGCCTCCTCCAGAGCATCGTGCCGGCGCTGCCCCGGCGTCCGCAGGTCCTCGGGCCCGGACCTCTTGCCCAGTGCGTCAAGTACTGCCTGCAACGCGGCGGCGCAGCCCGGCGTCAGGTCACCGTCGAGCCTCCCGACGCCGCCCAGGGTCGTGGCGAGCCGCACCTGCCGGTCAGCGAACCCGTCATCATCGCCGTCTGTGTCCGGGCTCGCCAGCCGCTGCCGCATCTCGCCGGCCAGCGCCGCCAGGTCCGCCAGATCCGCGCCGCCGGCCGCCGCCCCCAGCAAGATCAGGTCCGCGTCCCCGCGCGCGGACTCGGGCAGCAGATCGGTCCAGGCACAGATCTCCCTGGCCCACGACTCCGAGATCTCCCCAGCCCGCAGTGCATCCCAGACCGCCCGGTGCCCGCGCAGCCGCCGCACCCACCCGGAAGCCCCCGAAGCGGCAGCAGGAGTGACCCCGGTCTGCCACCGCAGCCAGGTCCGGGCGCTGCGCGCCCCGTCATCCTCGAACCCGCCACCATAATCAAACGCCGACAGCGCCGACGCCTGCGCAGCGGTATAAACAGACCGGACCCGCTCCAGCCCCCGCAGGCACTCCGCCTGAATCATCGACGGCGCCGACACCAGATCCTGGCTCGCCAGCCACCCCAGCCCGGCCAGCACCATCGACAGCGCCTGATCCGCGCTCACCGGATCAGAATCCGGAACCGACCCGGCCGATCCCAGAGGCATGCCATCCCGCCGATCTGAACCGCACATCAGGCACCACCCCTCACGAGCGCACGCCGACACCGCACCTGGACCTAGCCGGAACTTTCGCGTCGCAGCTCACAGACACGCCCGCACGAGCACGGACGCCGGCGCAACGCCAGCCACAAGAAACGGAGGGCCACTCAACCGGGACCGGCTCCCTCACCCAGGGAGTCCCACATCGCTATTAACCCAGAGCTACCTAGGTCCCGGAGATGCCATCTCTCTCAACCACTATCCATAACCTAACACCACCCACCGACAGTTTCCCGGCCAAGAAGAGCCCCGCGCCATCAACATCCTGAGCCTGCGTCGCGAAGGCTCGGCGGTTGCGGTACTGCTCATTGATGACGTCCTGCGAACCGTTTACGATTCGCAGGATCAGCCGGTAGAGGCGCAGGTACCCGTGGCCGCTGCGGACCGGCATCAGTTCAGGTGCGAGGTCGATATGAGGTGAGGCAGCGTGGTCGCTCGCCTGCGGATCGGTGCCTGCCTGTCGCTGACGGGGAGGTTCGCGCGGTTTGGGCGGCAGGCGGCGGCCGGGCTTGAGGCCTGGCGGTCGCTCACTGGTGCGGCTGAAATACTCATCGAGGACGACGGAAGTGACCGGCGTCAGCTCGAGATGACCTGGCCGGGCATGGCCGCGCGGTGCGACCTGCTGCTGGGGCCGTACTCGACGGTGCTCATGCGGGCGGCGGGGATGATGGCCGCTGAGAACGGCTGGCTAGTGTGGAATCACGGCGGATCTGGTGACGACGTGCAAGCCTCGCACCCGGGCCATGTCGTCTCGGTGCTGACGCCGGCAAGCCGGTACGCGGAGCCATTCCTGCGACATCTCGCCGGCGGACAGCCGCGCGGATTGACCGTCGTTTCCGGCGTCGGCAGGTTCGGCCAGCAGATCGCGGACGGGGCCATGGACATCGCGGCCGAACTCGGCATCCACGCGACGCGCCTGGACCCGGACCGTGCCCTGACCTGCCAGGGCGAATGGGATCTGCTGAGCGCGGGTGTGTTCGAAGATGATGTCAGCCTGACCGGCAGGGCGCTGCTGCTGGCCCGGCCGCCCCGGCGGATCTGTACCATCGCCGCGGGGGTTCGCGAGTTCAGGCAGGCTATCGGCGACCCGGAGGGCATTTTCGGGATTGCCCAGTGGTTGCCCGGCGAGAGCGCTGCGGTTACCGGACCAGCCGAGGACGACTTTCTCAGGACCTATGCCGACAAGACCGGCAGCCAGCCCGACTACCCAGCGGTGCAGGCAGCGGCAGCGGCAGCGATCGCGCTCCGATGCGCGGAACTGGCGGGCAGCACCAGCCGTTCCGGCCTATGGGGTGCCGCGACCGGCCTGGAGACCTCCACCCTGTTTGGTCCATTCGGCATCAATGCTCACAGCGGCGCCCAGATCAGGCACCAGACCGTGCTCACCCGCTGGACTGGAGGGGCACTCGTACTCCCTGAGGCCACCGCGCCAAGGTAATTGGGCTCGCCGGGCGCCGCTAGGGGTCCGTGATCATGGTCGGGGGCTTGATCACGGAGAGCCAAGGGGGTGATCGCGCGGCTCATGTTCCGTGATCAAGGCTTGTCCCATTACTACGGAAGTTTGCGGGGGACGGGGAGAAGGAGGGGACGAACTCGCCGGGGCGGCCGGGCTCATTTAGAGGGCTAATATACGGCAAATCGCCCAAGGGTCAGATTGTCAAGCCGCTCAAGGGGGGCGGTCTCGCTGGTGCCTGCTAGCGAGACCGGGAACGGCCGGCCTGAGCGGCGAGCTCGGTTCTGTTGCGTGCTCCCGTCTTGCGCAGGACCGCGCCGGCGTGCTTCTCGACTGTCTTGACCGAGAGGACGAGGCGCTCGGCGATGAGCTTGTCCGGAAGTCCCTGCTCCATCAGGCCGCGTACCTCGCGCTCCCGGTCGGTGAGAGTTGCCGGAGCGTCATCGGCGCGCAGGCCGCGATGGAGCTGCCGCAGCACCGGGCCGGACAAGATGGCCTGACCCCGGCCGGCCGCCACTGCCGCTCGCGCCAGTTCCGGGCCGTCCGCGCCGACTTCGACGCAGCCATGTGCTCCTTCTCTGAGCGCCTCCGATACCTGCTCATCAGCGTCGCATATGCCTACGACAGCTAGTTCTGGGTGGGCGCTGATCAGCCGTCCGATGGTGTGCGCTGGCAGCCCGAGGTCGACGAGTATCACGTCGGGCCGCATCGTGTCGCAGGCCTCGATCGCCTCGGCGGCCGTCGCCACCTCGCCGATGACCTCCACGCCGGGTTCGGTCCAGGTGAGCAGCCTGGCCAGGCCGGCTCTGAGCGCGGGCTGCCTGGCCGCGACGAGGACTCGCAGCCGGGGGCCGGTCAGCTCAGAGTCGCCCTGATAGGGGAACCGGGCGCGGATCCTGGTGCCCCAGCCCGGCAGCGAGTCGACCTCCAGGGTGGCGCCGAGCTCCCTGGCCCGCTCGGTCATCGCCCGCAGGCCGAACCGGTCGCTCTGCCACTGGGACCTGGGGTCGAAACCCTGGCCGTCATCCTGCACGAGCAGCGAGACCGCGCCAGGCTCGTAGAGCAGACCGAGCCGGACGGTGCGGGCACGGGCGTGCCCGACGATGTTGGTCAGCGCCTCTCTGGCGATCCGCAGCACCTCGCGAGACAGCCGCTGGTCCAGCGTGACCGGGGTGCCGGCGGAGACGAACCTGACCTCGAGCGGGCCGGTGCTCTGGGCCCAGGCGACCTCGGAGCGCAGGGCCGCCTCCAGGGTGCGGCCGTCGAGCGGTGAGGAGGCCAGCCCTAGCAGCGTCAGCCGGGCTTCCACGAGCGCGTCTCCGGCCGCCGCGCTGGCCTGGGTGAGATGGGCGGCCGCAGCTTCCGCGTCGGCGGCGGTCAGTTCGCGGCTGGCGTTGTCGATATGCGCCCGGACGCCGACGAGCCGCTGGGCCAGCGTGTCGTGCAGCTCGGTGAGCATCCGGTCCCGCTCGGCTGCGACTGCCTCGGACCTGGCTCGTTCCTCTGCCGCCTCGTGCATCCGCGCGTTGGCCAGCGCGATCGCCGCGTGCTTGGCGAACAGGCGCAGCAGGTCGGCGTCGTCTGGTCCGAACACTCGCTGCTCGTCCCGGCTAAAGACGATGCAGGCGCCGATGATCCGGCCGCGCCATTCAAGCGGCACGCCGATCACCCCGCGAAGCGTGGCCCGCGACTCCCTGGTCACGTGGCCGCCGGGCACCTCGTCATAGCGGGCGAACCACACCGGGGCGCGGCGAGCGACGACCGCGCCGGTCATCCCCTCGGTGAGCGGGAAGATCTGTCCGGACTGGCAGGCCACGCCGATGTCGGCCTCTTTGCGGTACGTGCCGGCCGCCTCGTCCACGCTGCAGATCGACCCGGCGTCGCAGCCGAGCAGTTCGGTGCAGCGCCGCAGAATCCGGATTAGCAGTGGCCGCAGCGAGAATTCGCCGGCCAGGTCCTCGGCGACAGCGATCAGCCCCGCCGCACGGGCCGCCGCGCTTTCGTCGGGCGGCGGCCGCTGCGGCCGGTGGGAAAGCGGATGGGCGGACACGCGTCCTCCGATTCCACGCAGCGTCGAACCGCAGTCAACCTGACGGACCCTAAGCGGACCATAAATCCGGTTCTGAGCATCGCCCCCGGTACGTCGCGCCGTCAAGGCCCCGCCCTCTAGCCGCAGGTCCAGGTCCCAGGCCCTGGTTCCAGGTGCAGACCGAGTTTGACATCGAATCTTCCATGTGTAATCTTTTGCTGACAGGTGATGATAGGAGCTGACACTGACTACGGAAGCTGAGTTGCTCGCCGTACTGACCGGCATGGCCAACTCGCTGCGGATGCGGATCGTGGCCGAGTTGTCGGACGGGCCTGTGCATGTCAGCGAGCTAGCCAGGCGGCTCGGAATCTCCCGGCCGCTGCTGTATATGCATCTGGACCGGCTTGACAAGGCGGGCCTGATCACTGGCCGCCTGGAACTGTCCGATGACGGGAAGGCGATGAAGTACTTCGAGGTGGTCCCCTTCGACATCCACCTGACCGCCGAGGTGATCACCGAGGCCGTCCGAGCGACCTCGGCCATCACCAGCCAGGAGAACGACATGAAAGCGAGCGAAAATGACTGACTTGGCGGCGGGCAACGCGAGCGCGGCCGTGGCGATCAGCATCGGCATCCCACTGGTGGTCTGCGGGGCGGTCGCCATTATCGTCTGGGCGTACTTCAGGCTCCAGGCGCACCGAATCGACGCGCTGGCCATGGCCGCGTACCGGAAGCTGGCCGAGGAGGCCGTGGCGAACCAGCAGGAACTGCGCACGGAGCTGGCCAGGCTGACCGCGAAGGTCGACGCGGTCGAGAAACTCATGCGGGACGTGGGATGAGCGCCGCCAGGCTGGGCGCCGGCGGTACAGCCGGCAGTCTGCTGCCGCTGTACCGCAACCCGCTGCGGCTGCTCATCTCGGCCAGCCTCTGGCGCTCGGCCGCGTTCCTGCTCAGCTATGTGGTGCTTGCTATAGCGCTGTTCGCGATCGTGATCGGCACCAGCACCGTCGCCGCGACGCTCGCGTTTACCGTCATCGCGCTCCCGCTGCTGATCGCGGCCGCCTGGGTGGTGCACTGGTGCGCCGCCGTGCAGCGCGTCACCCTGAGGCTGGCCTTCAGCGACCCGGTCAGGGCCAGCTACCAGCGCGCGGCCAGACCCGGCCTGATAGCGAACGCCGTGGCGGCCTGGCGCAGCAAGGCGACCTGGCGCGAGTTCGGCTACCTGACCGGCTTGTTTCTCCCCTTCTACGCGCTCGACGTGATCGTGTTCACGGTGTGGGTCAGCTTCGGCGCCGCGACCTCGCTGCCGCTGTGGTACCGGGCGCCATTCAATGACACCGGCGGGCATCGCGTCTACGGAGTCGAGATCGGCGACTTCCCCAACGGCCCGCACGGAGCCGGCGCGCACGGCCTTTATGTCGACACGCTTCCCAAGGCGCTGCTCGCGGCGGCCGGCTTCGCGATCCTGTTCCTGCTCTTCAGCTACGTGCTCGTCCTCACGGCCCGAGCGCACGCCTGCGCGGCCAGGGCACTGCTCCGCCCGCCAGCCGACCCGCTCGCCGACGTGAAGACCGCCCTGACCGAGCCAGGGCCGCTAGGCCCGCTCACCCCGACCTCCAGCTAGTTAATGCCCCCGCTCGTGAGTGCCCGCTCACGAGCGAGGGCCTACCGCAGCCCAGCAGCACCAGTACCTAGGAGAGGCCACGATGCGCCAGCCGCAGAGTTCAGTATTGCCCGAGTCAGGGCCAAGAGGAAAAGAATCACCACCAGGACCTCCTCCCGGACCCGCCAGGGCGCCGATGGTCGAGCGGATCGCTGGCTGGAGCATCGCGCACCGCAAGACCGCCGTGCTCGGCTGGCTGGCCCTGGTCATCATCGTGTTCGCCGCCGGGCAGGCAGCCGGCGCCAGCAACGTGAGCTCCTATGATCCCGGCCAGTCCGGCCAGGCCGAGCGCACGCTGAGCCGGCTGCACGTGAACGGCCCGCCGCCGGCCGAGACGGTGCTGATCCAGGCCCGAGGCGCTGGCACGACGTTCGCTACCGACCCGGCGATGCGGCGGGCGGTCAGCCAGGTCGTGGCCGCCCTGCACCGGCTGCCAGCCGCGACCGCGTCTGGCATTCGGTCGCCATTGAGCACGGGCGGCCGGTCTCTGATCTCAGCGGACGGCCGGTCGGCGCTGGTCACTTTCAAGGTCATAGGAGGGAACGAAGACGCGGCGGTACTTCCCGCGCTCAGGGCCATAGCTGCCGTCCAGGCGAAGAACCCGGCCCTGGCGATCTCCGAGGCAGGCGACGCCAGCGGAGACCGGGTGGTGACCACCTTGATCAGCCACGACTTCCGCCAGGCCGAATCGACCTCACTGCCGATCACGCTGCTCTTGCTGCTGCTGGTATTCGGCGCCCTGATCGCGGCCGGCATCCCGCTGCTGCTCGCGGGCACGGCCGTGATCAGCGCGATCTCGCTGGCCTCGATCATCGGCAAGTGGCTGCCGGTCGGCCAGAGCACGTCTGAGGTCATCCTGATCATCGGGATGGCGGTCGGCGTCGACTACTCACTGTTCTACCTGCGCCGGGAGCGGGAGGAACGGGCCGCGGGCCGCAGCACGACGGAGGCGCTGCGGATCGCCGCGGCTACCTCGGGGCGGGCGATCGTCGTGTCCGGCCTGACCGTGATGATCGGCCTCGCTGGCCTGTTCCTCACCGGCGAAGACGTCTTTACCGGCATCGCGATCGGCACGATCGCGGTCGTCGGGGTGACCGTGGTCGGGTCGCTTACCGTGCTGCCCGCGCTGCTGTCCTGGCTTGGCCGCTGGGCCGACCGGGGCCGGGTCCCGTTCCTTGGCCGCAGGCGCACCGCGTCGAAGCCGTCGAAGCTGTGGGCAACGGTGGTCAGGCAGGTGCTGCGCAGGCCGCCGCCTGGGGCGGCCTCGCCGCGATCGCGCTGCTGGCCCTGGCTTCGCCGGCGCTGGGGATGAGGCTCGCCAATCCGCCGGACAGCGGCTTCCCCGCCAGCCTGCCGATAGTGCGGACGCTTGAGGCCATCCAGCAGGCGTTCCCGCAGGCGCCGTCGCCGGCCCAGGTCGTCGTGACCGGCCCTGACCTCACCGGGCAGGCGGTCAGGTCCGCCGTGGCGGCGATCCGCCCGCCCGCGACCTCCGCCCTGGTCGCTGGCGGCCGGGCCCTGGTAATTGACGTGCCGCTGGCCGGCGACGGCACGGACTCAGCCTCGAACAGCGCGCTGCTGAAGCTGCGCGACCAGGTGCTGCCGGCGACCCTGGGTCAGGTCAGCGGGATCAGCTATGCCGTCGGCGGCGAGACCGCTGGCAACTACGACGATATTGCCTCACTTGATGCCAGGACTCCGCTGGTGCTCGCGGTCGTCGCGGTGCTTGCTTTCCTCCTTCTGCTTGTCGCTTTTCGCTCGCTGCCCATCCCCGTCTTGTCGGTGGGGCTTAACCTGCTGTCGGTCGCCGCTGCTTACGGCCTGGTCACGCTGATCTTCCAGGACGGCCAGCTGCAGGGGCTGATCGACTTCACCAGCTACGGGGCGATCGTGCCGTGGATACCGCTGTTCATGTTCGTGTTCCTGTTCGGCCTGTCCATGGACTATCACGTGTTCATCCTGAGCAGGATCGCCGAGCTCCGGGCTGGCGGAATGAGCGCCAGGGAGGCCGTCGTCGGCGGCATCTCCACCAGCGCCGGAGTGGTGACGAGCGCGGCGGTCATCATGGTGGCGGTGTTCTCGATCCTGGCCACCTTGTCGAATATCCAGCTCCAGACCCTCGGGATCGGCCTGGCCGCCGCCGTGCTGATCGACGCGACGGTAGTGCGCGGCATCCTGCTGCCGGCCGCGCTCGCCCTGCTCGGCGAGCGTGCCTGGTACCTGCCCGGGTGGCTGACGTGGCTGCCGGGCCGGGGGATTCGGCCTAGCTGACCGCGCGCCGGGCCGGCCGCCGCCTCGCCCGCGGGAACGGGCAGGGAGAATCGGAGGGTGAGGAGGTTGTCATGCGAGTGCTAGTAGCTGGAGCCAGCGGAGCGATCGGCGGGCAGCTCCTGCCCGCGCTGACGGCGGCCGGCCATCAGGTGACCGCGACCACGCGTAACCAGGCCAGCACGGCCAGGCTGAGTGCCCTGGGCGCTGAGCCGGTCGTGGTCGACGGCCTGGACGGGCCGGCGGTCACGGAGGCCGTGGCGAAGGCCGCGCCCGACGTGATCATCCATGAGATGACCGCCATCCCGGCCTCGTTCGGCCTGCGGCATTTCGACCGGGTCTTCGCGACGACGAATGAGCTGCGGACCAAAGGCCTTGATCACCTGCTGGCCGCCGCCAGCGCCGCCGGGGTCGGCCGGGTGATCGCGCAGAGCTACACGGGCTGGCCCAATCTCAGGTCGGGCGGGCCGGTCAAGACCGAGGATGACCCGCTTGACCCGGAGCCGCCGGCCGAGCAGCGGGAGTCGATGGCCGCTATCCGTTACCTGGAGCAGGCCGTCCAGGCGGTCGAGGGAGTCACCGGGCTCGCCCTCAGGTACGGCAGCCTGTACGGGCCTGGCGCGTCGGACCAGATCGTCTCGGCGATCTCTAAGCGGCAGCTGCCCCTGATCGGCGATGGTGCCGGAGTGTGGTCGTTCCTCCAGGTGCAGGACGCGGCGGCGGCGACGGTCGCGGCCGTGGAGCGAGGCAGCGCCGGGGTGTACAACATCGTGGACGACGACCCGGCCCCGGTCTCCGACTGGCTGCCTGCCATCGCCGCGATCGTGGGCGCCGGGCTGCCGCTGCGGGTCCCGGTGTGGCTGGGCAAGCTCGTGGCCGGCGAGGTTGGCGTCTCGATGATGACGCAGATCCGGGGCTCATCAAACG
This sequence comes from uncultured Actinomycetota bacterium, assembly GCA_963819285.1. Classification (GTDB taxonomy): domain Bacteria; phylum Actinomycetota; class Actinomycetes; order Streptosporangiales; family Streptosporangiaceae; genus Chersky-822. The sequence goes on along the minus strand of CAWFVM010000003.1, from coordinate 480,049 downwards.
CTAAGGCCAAGCGGGAAGCTCGGCTGGCGGCCCCGCTGGGCCAGCTGGCGCGACGGCTTCGCCGACGGGGCTAAGTCCCGCGAGACCTAGCCCGCTGGACCTAGGAGAGCTCGGTCAAGCCGGCCGCTTCGAGGTCGTCACTTGAGATGCCGAGCAGGTAGAGGATCGCGTCGAGGTGCGGGACACTGATCGAGGTGTCGGCGGCGTTCCTGACGGCCGGCTTGGCATTGAACGCGACTCCGAGGCCGGCCGCCGCGATCATGTCCAGGTCGTTGGCGCCGTCGCCAATCGCGACCGCCTGGCTGAGGGGCACACCTGCCTGCTCGGCGAACAGCCTGAGCATCCGCTCCTTGCCCGGACGGTCGATGAGCTCCCCGGTGAGCTGCCCGGTCAGCTTGCCGTCGATGATCTCCAGCGTGTTCGCAGCCGCGAAGTCGAGCCCAAGCTCGGCCGTCAGCCAGTCGGTGACCTGGGTGAATCCGCCGCTGACCACACCACACCTGAAGCCGAGGCGGCTGAGCGTCCTGACGAGGGTGCGCGCGCCAGGGGCGAGCCTGAGCTGATCGAGCAGGTCAGCAAGGACGGCGGCGTCCAGGCCGGCCAGCAGCGCCACCCGCTGGCGCAGTGAGTCGGCGAAATCGAGTTCCCCGCGCATCGCGGCCGCCGTGAGGGCCGCGCCCCGCTCCGCGCGCCCGGCCCGCGCCGCCAGCAGGTCGATGACCTCGTCCTGCAGCAACGTCGAGTCCACGTCCATCACGATCAGCCGCATCGCGCGCCGGTGCAGGCCGCCGTGCTGCACGGCGACATCCACGCCGAGTGCTGCCGCGTCGAGGGCGAGTGCGGTGCGCAGGCCGTTGAGGTTCGCGCCGGAGACGTCGAACTCGATGCAGGTGACCGGCCGCCGCGCGAGCCTGGTGATCCGGTCGATATTCGCGCCGCTCGCCGCGATCCGGCTGGCGATCGCGGCGATAACCGGCGGCGTCAGCGGGCTGCCGAGCACGGTGACGTGCAGCCGTCCCCGCAGCCTGGGGGCCTGGTCACCGGAGCCGAGCGTTATCTCGGCCTCCATGGTCAGGTCGGCGGCGAGCGAAGTCACCTGGCGGTGGATCTCCGTCAGGTCGGGCGACTCGCCGCAGGCAAGCAGGACCCCCAGAATCAGCCGCCCCCTGATCACGACCTGCTCGACATCGACCACGGTCAGTTCGTGGGCCGACAAATCGGCGAACAGCCTTGAGGTGACGCCAGGCCGATCGCGACCGGTGAGTGTGACCAGCAGCGTCACTTGCGATCCAGACATGGCGCTGCCAACGCTACCGCCTGGGTCAGGTCCCATGCCGGACAGGCCGGGGCTGGCGGCGATCACGGCCTTGCGCCTGCGGTAGTCCGGTTCCGGGCGGTGGTTCAGCCCGGCCTGCGCGGCAGAGTTTGCCGGGTATCTGCCTTTTTGGGCACTACGGAATCCGGCTCTGGCGCGAGTTCCGTGACCGGCTGGCAGGCGGTGTCGGACCTCAGCTGGTGTCAGACCTGGCGGGGGGTTAGCCGGGCGGCGTGCCCTCGATGCCGGCTGCTTCGCTTGACGCTCTGCATCGAGGGCACGCCGTCCGGCCGGGCACCGGCGACTGCGGAGGGAGTCACGTGCGCCCCGGCGGGCCTGCCGGCGAGCGCCAGGCCGGCAGCCGCCGCAGGCCGGCAGCCGGCCCGGCAGCCCCGGCCGGGGCCGGGCTCCGCGCTTAGTGCCTGCCCCGCAGCCGCATCGATGCGACAGCGGTGCTGCCGGCACCCAATGCCAGGAACTTAAGGTGGCTGTCCGGGTGCGGCTGAGGCTGAGGCTGACGACAGCCGGGGTCCCCTGCTGTCGTCCGCGCAACAGCAGGGGACCCCAGCTGCGGCGCCGCAGCCACCCCGATCCCGGCATACCCGGCAAAAAGACCGGCCAGCCCGGCGAGCCGCAGCCCAGCCGGCCCCGGCCCGCCTCTCCCGCACCACCACACACCCGCCCCGCCCCCCAGGCGCAACCACCCGGCCCCCATACCACGCGACACCGACCACACCACCACCCCGCCTGGCACAACCACCCCCGCCACCTCCCACCAGCCACAACACCCCCGCACCACCACAAACCAGCCACCTTAACTTCCTGGCGTTGGGTCCCAGCCCCAGCCATGTCACATCGATGCGGCTCCGCCGGGGTGCACGTGACGCGTTCTCCGTCGTGGTCGGCTAACCCCCCGCCAGGTCTGACACCAGCTGAGGTCTGACACCGGCAGCCAGCCCGGTCACGGAACTCGCGCCAGAGCCCGGAACATAGACGGCGTGATCTGGGGGAGTGCCGGGATCACGCGAACCCGGCTGCCTGGGGGAATGGCGGGTGTCACGGTCAAGTCACCGGGTGGATGGCAGTCTTGGCTCACTCCTAGCCATGCCAGTCTTATCTGGAGGTAGCGCGTGACCACGTGGAAGTCGCCAGACCGCGTCAGCGAGCCCAGGGTGCCGCAGAGCGCGGACTCGTTCGGCCTGTTTTACCGGCGGAATCTGCCGCTGTTATACCGCTATCTGGTGACCGCGGCCCAGGACAGCAGCTGGGCCGCGGACCTCGCGCAGGACGCCATGATCGCGGCCTGCGATGGGTGGGATGAGTTGCAGGCGCTCGACCAGCCTGACCGCTGGCTATTCAAGGTGGCGATTCGCCGGCTGCGGCGGCTCGAGGCCCGCGCGAGAGACCGAGGGTGGCTGGGCGAAGACCCGGAAGATTCGGTCGATCTGGCGATCACAGCGGCGACCGACCCCTGGGTGAGCGATCAGCTTGAGGTGATCGTCGCGCTCAGGTCGCTGCCGCGCCGTCAGGGTGAGGTCGTCGGACTGCATTACCTGGCCGGTTACCCGATCGCGGACGTTTCGATGATCCTGGGCATCGGCGAGGGAACCGCCAGGACCCAGTTGCGACGTGGCCTGATCGCGCTTCGGCGGGAGGTGGCGCTGCCGCTGACCGGCGGGTGCCGGACTGAGGCCGCTGCCGTGACCGCGGCTGATCTGGGCGCCGCCGCTGCCACCGTCACCGACATGCCGGCCTGCGAGGTAGACCGGCGGCTCCGCCGGCTGCGGGAGGGCCGCCGGGCTCGCGGTGATCTGGCCGAGCTCAGGTCGCTGGCCGAGCTGGACTGCGCCGAGGCTCGAGCAGGCTGCCTACCAGCTGGCTCGCAAATACCACGATGAGGGCAAGCTGACCTTGGCCGCGAAGTGGTACCGGGTAGCGGCGGCCAGCGACTATTCCGATGCTTGCCTCGAGCTCCGCCAAGGTACTTGACTGCCTGGCCGGCCGCCAGCGCAGCGACCTGAATCTGGTGGCGGAGGCGGCCCGATGGTATGGCGTCGCCAGCGCGGCCGGGCATCTGGAGTCCGGTGAGCTGCTCGACGCGCTGCTCCTGCGCCACGATCCGGCCCAGCCCGGCGGGACCGGCTCCGGCACCGATGCCGAGCTTGCGCAGGCCGAATCGCGGCCGGCCGAGCTATGGTCGGCCCAGGCATGTCCGCTTGGCGGACTGGCCGAGGTCATGCAGTGTCAGCTCACGGCGGCAACGATGCACGTGGGTACCTGCCGGCCGTGCCAGAAGGAGTTGCTCGATCACGGCGGCATCCTGCCGGTCATGCACAGGAAACTCGTCCGCATCGCCTAGCTGACCAGGTGAGCGCGGCTCGCTGCCCGCGATGCCGCGCTCACCCGCCGTCAGTTGTCTGCTAGCTGGGTCCGGCTACCGCTCACGGTCGATGCCGTGGAAGGCCGGCACCCGCACGGTCCGGTGACCGGCCGTGCCGCCGATGATGACTTTTCGCAGCGAGATGTCGTTATGCGTATTCGTTTCGTGCAAAAGTCCTTCTGGGTTGGCGATGATCTCGATGTAATAGGTCCCGTTCTTCAGGTGCGTGAGGTCGAACGACTGCCCGGGGACGAACTGGAAGTACGTGTCACCCCAGCCAACCGGCATCGTTTCCCGAGTCCACAGGGCGCTTTGCGACCCGCAGGCGCCGGACAGCCCGGTAAATGATGGCACCCAGGTGGCGTGGGGCAGCACTAGGTCGACCGGATCGGTCGGAGCGATGCAGAAACCTACCTTCTGGCTGGGTATAACAAGTGATTTCTTCGAATTAAGCAGCCGGTACTCGGCAAACTGCTGGAAATGCCAGTGGTTGTATCCGGAGAAACCCATCGTTCCCACTCGGGTCCGGCCCACGACCCGCCCGTCATGGTGGAAGTACTGATAGGCCGCCATGGTCGGCGAGCCATTGTGACGGAAGCCCTCAACGTCCAGGCGGGAGTTCCCGCCGACCCAGACGGTGGCCGCGAATTCGAGTTGCGTGAGGGCCGGGCGGTTCTTGCCCGCCTTGACGTTCAGGACGTGGATGTCATACGAGGGCAGTGGCACCAGGTCAGGCAGTTCCGACTTAGGCGGCGACTTCACCGTCGGGACGGCAGGCTGACTGGGCAGCGTCTTGTTCGTCTTCGTGATGTGCCCGGGCTTGCCGAAGCAGATCTCATCGCATCTGGGTGCCTTGACCACGCGGAAGCGCACCGTCGCCACGTCGCCGGACTTGCTGATGTGCAGCACCTTGCGCCACGGCTGCATGATGTTGACCGTCGCCCGGTAGAAGCCGCGCTTGAGCTTGAGCCCGAACCCGCCGATCCCGTCGCTGCCCCAGCCGCGCTGGACGCCAAGCACCATGCCCTTCTCAAAGGGGTCGGAGGAGCACTCCAGCGGGAATGGCGAACTGCGCGGGCTGTTCGGAGTGGCCCGCTGCGGGCTGAAGGAGTTCGGGCAGAACGGACTGATCCTAGTGGCGACTATCTTGCCGTGATCGTTCCGTATCGTGATGCGCAGGAACCGGGCCAGGCCATTCCAGCCGTCTGCTAGCTTGCGAGGCAGCGGCCGGAGCACGATTCCCTTGCCGGGTACGTGAATGACCTCAGTGATCGTGAGCGGCTCGGAGTAGGTGGCGCGCTGCACTGTGAACTCCAGCTTGGAGCCGAAGGCAGCCACGTACACACCCGGGTCCAGGAACTCGGACTTTCCGAACTGCGGGACGCTGATCTTCTTCTGCGCCGCGATCAGCTTGACCAGCGGCCCCGCCGGAGCCGGCCGGGGCGGGGGCTTGGCGACCGCGAGACCGGAGGGCAGCGCCGCGACCAGGGCCAGGCTGGCCGTGGCGGTGCCAAGCCGGAGCGACCATTTCGAGAACTTCACACGGTCTCCTTCGTTGTCAGGAGAAGTAAACGGGGGATTGTTTCGTTAGTCAGACGCAAGATCGGCGCCCGGCGTTGCTCCGGAAACGGAAAAAGTGAGATCGCGCCGAACGCTGTAGGCGGGCGGATCACCAGAGTGACGCGCAAAAGCCGTTTGAGCGGGTTAGACGGATCTCGGGGTGAACGGCGTGGCCTGGGTTCTGCGTGCGAGCCTAGGCGGGTTGGTCGGCTGATGCTGCACGGAGAGTGATGGCACGGTCCGGTGGCGACGTTATCTGAGCCTAGTGGTTGCGGCCGCGACTCCATCGTGGGCAGCCGGCACGTTGCGTGTCCGTCCGCCTGGACCTGAACTGCTGATCTCAGGTAGACCGTCCGGCCGACTCGGCACTGGCGCGATCGACCGACTGCGGGCTCGTGACCTGAAACCGCTGCCGGTGATGTATTCGTACAGGATGCCAAGAAGCAATCCCCACGCGGTATACCATGCGACTTCTGTAAGCGGTACATGACCCAGTACGGTCACCCCCAGTGGCTTATCGAATAGCAGCCATATGCGAGCCAAAGTAACAGGCTCAGGAACCAGGAAGTCAAGCCCAATCGCATAGCCACCAAGCGCGGTTAGTCCCATGATCATCGCTGAAGTCACAGAGGCTATCCAGAGATCGGGCCGGCGGATCAGTATGTATATTGCAAATACAATGTAGATCCCTATGGCAACTAGAATAGAATTAATGTGCAGGATCATCTGAAGAACTATCATGGCGGCGATGTACAGGAGTACCATTCCGCCTAGTTCCCGATAATGAGTCCGGGGCGGGCTGAGCTTCACGTCGGTCAAACGCGCAATGAACTTGAAGGCGAATGCCGCTGCGGCCGATATGCCCGCGCCATAGATTATGTCCTCTATGAGAGGACTTCCAAGTACATATTCTGGATGCCAGTAATCGCGGTAGAACCAAAGTTCCGAAACGGGACCCCATGCGGCCCCTGCTAGCGCGACGTAAATGATTCCCCGGCGCAGGTCGGGCCGAGCGATCGCGACCACGACAGCAGCGAATAGGAAAATCGTCCCGAGTATAAGGTATAGATAGTGCGACATACGCCTTCGAGGCCCCTCTTGTTCTAGGTGCTTTCCTGGTTGTCATAGCTTAAGAGTAAGGAGGAATGCTACGAGCGGACCTAGGAGCGCGGCGCTCAAAGGCACCATCCAGGGGAGCTCTGATGGGAATTGCAGGAGAATTCTGTACCTGGTTGCGGAGCCAGACGAGTGTCACGAGACGACCATGATCGGTCGCCATCGAGCTTCGTACATCCCCTATTTCTTCATCTATCATTTCCCGTGTTCGCATTTTGCTTGCGTAGATCAAATGGAAGATAATCGCATGCGGTACGAGCATTACGAGAAGACCGCACAAGACGGCGAATATCGGAAAGCCAATCACGAAAGCGCCGAGAACGGGGGATTCGCGATAGCCTGGGACTGCCGTCGCAGCGAGTTCCAGGCCAGCGGCTAACACAATGATAAGGGACAGACAATATATGTACCCGTGACTTAGAGTCCTCAAACCTGGAGTGCTAGCGGGATCCCATAGATCGAGTTCAAGAGGGCCGCAACTGCTGATCTTGAACATCAGGAGTGTGGCAAGCAGAAAGGCGTACAACAGCAGTCCGCCCATGAAACTAGTCCAGGCAACTGACAGATACGAAACTGGCCCTAGTTCAAGCTGGCGCCCCACTACCGGAGACGATAGCCAGAGCACATACATGCCTAGTACTGCTATGGCGCCTCCGGCAATCGCCTGGAACGGGGCTTTGCACCATGCGTGCACCCAGCTAGCGAATTTATGATCAGCCTCTTTGCCGGGCAGCATCTCGACTATGATAGGTATATCACGCATCAGCCGACCCCACAGGATACGACCGGATATCAAGGCTGCTGTCTGAGTTGCCGCGAAAATTGCTAGCCAGCCCCAGGCTGCCGCAGTATGTAGGGCTGCGTGCCTGGGCAGGGTTATGAGAACTCCATTAATTAGTAGCGGAAGGCTGCCAGATGCGATTGGTCCGAGCCACCATTTTCCAGGCAGGGGTTCTGGTAGCAGCCTTGCTGGAAGGCTGAAGGCCCAGAGACTACGAACCGAGTCGCAGATGACAGTCACCGAGTCCATTTCAAGTTCACCCAGCGAGGGCAATTCAGCGGCAGCTAGTGCTACTGATTCTGCCAATAATCCGCTAGCTCCAGACTTAGCTGCTGGTACCGCTTCCGTCGTCGGTGTCGCAGCTGGCTGGAAAACAGCTGGGGGCACCGTGAGGGTGCCGTTGCTGGCGGTCGGATCCGCGACCATGCTCTCAGCTTGCAGGTGCGGGATTGGCGGACGATGCGGCAGAGCGTGCTTAAGCCTTCGCCAGGCCTGGGCACGACGGGTCATGTGACTTGCCATCCCTATCTCACCGTGCGGCCTCTGGGGGTCACGATACACAGAGACTATCCAGCAGAAGTATCTCTTGCAGCGAAGAATCACCATCGAGCTTCGCGAGATAGTTGGTTAGGTGATTCGGGCAAAACCGCAATGTCGGGACTAACGACCGCGACTGCCTTCATGTCCGTCTACGCGCGGTGATCAGAAGCACTCTGCCAGCCAGGGACTACTTGGGCGGGCGGCCGGCGGCAGGGCGGATTGGCGAGATTGACTTCTGGGCGCGGCGGCGCGGGCCTGACCAGAGGGCGGGAACGGCGTCGATCGACTTGGCGACCGCGTAAGCCGAGGCCTCGTAGTTGACTCGCCAGCCGACGAAATCGGGCCAGGCCTGCTCTGGCTCCCGCTCGATCGGGAAGTCGACCTTGCGCATGATGGCGATGCCGGTCAGGAACTCCTCGTAGGTCAGCCCGATCCCGTCGGCGGCATCGGGCGACTCGGGGACCTTGAGGTTCATTGCCCGTGCGATCTCCCTGAAGCATTCGAATCCGCTCCGCAGGCAGAGCCTGGCCGGCACCTCGGGGACGGCCCCGGGCGAGAGCACCAGGTAGAGCGCGGCCGAGTCGAGCACCGCGAGCAGAGCGATCACCCAGGACGACAGCGGTCGCGGCGACCGGAATCTGACCAGCGGCAGGTAGGTCGTGTGGCTCTCGGCGATGTCGGCGGCGAACCGTTCCCACTGCTCGTACAGATCGGGCAGGGTATCGACGGTCGAGGATCCCGAGCCGAGCGCGTAGTGGGTCCGCGCGAGCAGCTCAGGACCCCAGGACGGGACGCCAGCCCGTGCGTTCAGCAGCGCGACCTCGGTCTCCCTGTGGTTGAAGGCCGAGTACAGCGTGGGCAGGTACGCGATCTGCAGCGTGATCGTCACCAGGCCGGTCAGCGACGCGATATCCAGGATGGTGCGCACCGCCGTGCCGCTGATGTCCTCTGACCCGATCTCCCAGAGCGCGGGGCCCGCGGTGGTGAAGGCGGTGGTGATCCCGGCCGGGATGAACGGCCACAGCAGCAGGGTGTACCCGACGAAGAAGATGGCCAGCCAGGCGACGAGCTGGACCAGCAGGATCGACGCGGCCTGCGCGGCCAGCACCCGGTCGCGGTGCTTGTAACTGCCGATCGGTGCCGTGATCAGCCGGAACAGGCCGTTCATCAGGATGTCGACACCCTTGGTCAGGTAACTGCCGACCTGCCTTGGCACGATGATCGTGCCGATCACGCTGCCGCCCGCGGTAATCACGAGCAGCGCGCCGATCACCGCGGCAACGGCGCGGGCGGCCAGCGGCACAACCAAGGTGATCCCCCAGGGCGATGGTGATCAGCTGAGCCTATCGGGGCTGGAGGTAGCGAAGTGGTGACCCCTTCGATGCATAATAAATAGGGCGCATATACATCTCTGTCCCCCCAAGCTCTCGCAAGTCCCGCCAAGTCCCGTCAAGTTTCTGGAGGCCGAATCATGTCCGCTGAGCCAGCCGCCGTGCCCGACTACATCGCAGGCACCTGGGAGATCGATCCCGCCCACTCGCACGTCGGCTTCGTGGCCAGGCACCTGATGGTGAGCAAGGTGCGGGGAAGCTTCACCAGGTTCGAGGGGCAGATCATCACCGCCGCGAACCCGCTGGAGTCCTCCGCTACGGCGACCATCGACATGACCTCGCTGTCCACCGGCAACGAGATGCGGGACAACGACGTCAAGGGGGAGAACTTCCTCGACGCGGCCGGTCACCCGACGATGACCTTTACCTCGACCGGGGTCCGCGCCGAAGGTGACGGCTACAAGCTGGACGGTGACCTCACTATCAAGGGAATCACGCATCCGGCCGAGCTGACCGTCGAGCTCAACGGGTTCGGCGCCGACCCGCGCGGCGGCACCAAGGTGGGATTCTCGGCGACCGGCGACATCAACAGGAACGACTACGGCATCACGGCGAATATGGTGCTGCCCACCGGCGGCGTGATGGTCAGCGAGAAGATTCAGCTCACGATCGAGATCGAGGCGTCGCTCAAGGACGAGTGACTTCCTGGATCAGCCAACTCGGTACGGGCCGCCTCGATGTCGGCCACTGTCAGGTGCAGGCCCTGCAGCGATCCGGCGCCGGCCTTGTTCCGCATCAGCGTGATGGAGCAGGCCGAGCCGGGCGGGGTGAGCTGGATGACCCGGAAATCCTCGCCCGCCCGGTGGTCGACATCGACCGTGAATCCTACCTTTTCAGAATAAAAGCTTCCGGAACTGGGCGCAGGCCGCTTACCGTACTAGCGGCGGCCCGGTCGGGCAGGCCGTTGCCGGGTTGCAGGTCCCGAGGTAGGTGTTGCCGCCGCCGTCGACATAGCCGCCATCTTCGTACAGCACCTGATTGGGGCCCAGATTCAGGTAATTGCCTGTCACTGTGAGCAGCGTGCCGTCGGGCGGCTGCCAGGCATAGCTGATCAGGCCCTGATCACCGATGCTGGTGAGGCTGACTGTGTTGTCGGTGACGGCCGTGCCTGTAACCGGGCCGTCCGGGTCGAGCGATCCCCTCGTGACCAGGAACGAGTTGCCGTGGCTCGTGCCGTCGGTGACGGTGTTCGCCTGGAAGGCGTTCCCCGTGGCGACACCGCCTGGATAACTGCCGAGCTCGGTGAAGGTGTTGTCGCTGCTCGCCTGGTTGTTCTCGATCAGGTTGTGCGAGCCGCCGTAGACCTCGACCGCGGATCCGTCGTATCCGTACGCGACTGAGCAGGCCTGACTGCCGCTGATCGTATTGCCGGAAATGGTGTTAGAACTGCCCCAGAGCAGCACGCCGAATGCTCCGGATGAGCCGCTGGCATTGTTTGTATCAAGCTCGTTGTTGTTTGTGAAGGTCGAGTTCTCTACGATATTTCCGGTCGAGCCGACACTGACGTAGACGCCGGCGTAGAAACCGGTCGCCGACACATTAGTGATGGTGTTGCCGTGGGACTGCGAGGTGATGTCGATGCCGTCCACGTGGCCGGCCGGGGTCTTCTTGCCGCCGCAGTTCCAGGTGCGGGGGGCGACGCCCGCCAGGGAGAGGTTCTCGACGGTGTCCCCGGCCCCGCTGAGGTTGACCGTCGCGCCGTCCTGCCTGAGCGTGATGACCGGATTACTGCCGCTGCCGTAGGCGGTGACCGTGACGTTGTCGGCCGTGATGGTCAGGGTGCCCTGGTAGCCGCAGCCGCGTTTCAGCGCGAGCGTGCTGCCGGCGGCCGGGTGCAGGGTGGCCAGGGCCTTGCCGCAGGGCACGTTGGTCACCACCTGGCCCTGGCTGGTCCTCGCCGCGAGCGGAGTTGCTGCCATGGAACAGCCCGCTGACAGCCATATAGCGCAGGCTGCGGCAATCGCGGCCATTGCCAGGAGCGATCGTCTCATCTCTTGTGTCCCCCGTGGACATAGCGCGTGAGATCGCCAGGACTACGTCATTAGTAAATCAAATTGCCGTCGCCTTGGCGCTTTAATTACCTTCAGCTTAACAAGTAATTGCAAACACTGGCGGGAAAGCGCGGGAGGCCGGGGTAGCAATTGACAAACCAGGTACGATGACGGGGTGGCTGGCGGACTAGTGCGGTACCAGGCAAGCGATGAGGACAGTGCCAGGTGGGAAGGATTCGTCTTCCGGCCAGGCGACATCGTCATCAGTACCCGGTCCAAGAGCGGCACGACCTGGATGCAGATGATCTGCGCCCTGCTCATCTTTCAGACCCCCGACCTGCCCGCGCCGCTGGCTCGGCTCTCGCCCTGGCTTGACTGGCTGATCAAGCCGCGCGAGCAGGTGTTCGCGCGGCTTGAGGCGCAAGAGCATCGCCGTTTCATCAAGACGCATACCCCGCTCGACGGGATCCCGCTCAGCCCGCTCGCCACGTACATCGTGGTCGGCCGGCACCCGCTTGACCTGGCGGTCTCCCTGTATCACCAGGGCGCCAACATCGACAGGGCCAGGCTCAGGGAGCTTACCGGGGTACCGCCGGAACAGCCCAGGCCAGATCGTCCGGCCCGGCTGCCGCTGCGCGAGTGGCTGCTGCGCTGGATCGACTCGCAGGACCGGCCGACTGACTCCACCGACTCCCTTCCCGGCGTGATGTGGCACATCTCCGACGCCTGGGCCCGCCGGGCCGATCCTGGCCTGAGCGGGCCTCGGGTGCTGCTCGTGCACTACGACGAGCTGTCGGCCGACCTTGAGGGCCAGATGCGGTGGCTGGCCGGTCAGCTCGGCATCGATGTGCCGCAGGACCGGTGGCCGGCCCTGGTGCGGGCCGCGACGTTCGAGTCCATGCGGGCGAACGCCGTGACCCAGGCACCTAACCAGGCTGGCGTGCTCAAGGACCCGGCGGCCTTTTTCAGGCGCGGCCGCTCGGGAGCTGGCAGCGAGGTGCTGACAGCTCAGGAGATCGTGCACTACCAGGCCCGCGCCGAGCAGCTCGCTCCGCTTGAGGTGCTCGCCTGGCTGCACCAAAACGAGCCGTCCGGACCTGGTCGGATGCACCAGGCCATGGCAGGCTAAGGGACGGGTAGACTAACCGCGCACCGGGATGCCATGGCCCGATATGAGATAGTCTGGTCGGCTTCCTGTCCTGCCGGTTGAGGCCGCTGGGCTTCCTCGCACCAGCGCAACGTAACGGGAGTTGGAATGCGCGTTCTGGTTCTAGGCGGAGACGGGTTCTGCGGCTGGCCGACATCGCTGTACCTGTCGGATCGCGGTCATGACGTCACCATCCTGGACAACCTCAGCCGCCGGAACATCGACAATGAGCTCGAGGTGCAGTCGCTCACGCCGATCCGGCCGATCGGCGAGCGGGTGCGAGTCTGGGAAGAGGTCTCTGGCCGCGAGATCGGGTTCGTGAACCTGGACCTGGCCACCGAGTACGACCGGCTGGTCAGGGTCATCGAGACGATCAAGCCCGAGGCGATCGTGCATTTCGCCGAGCAGCGGGCCGCGCCGTACTCGATGCGCTCGGTCAACTCCAAGCGCTACACGGTCGACAACAACGTCCGCGCTACCCACAACCTGCTCGTCGCGATGGTGGCGACTGGCAGTGACGCCGCCCTGGCCCACCTGGGCACGATGGGCGTCTACGGGTACGGGTGGTCAGGAAGCGCGCCGATCCCCGAGGGGTACCTGACGGTCAAGGTGCCCACGCCCGACGGTGACCTGGAGCGCGAGATCCTGCATCCGGCTAATCCAGGGTCCGTCTACCACATGACGAAGACCCTGGACCAGCTCATGTTCGCGTTCTACGCCAAGAACGACGGCCTGCGGATCACCGACCTGCACCAGGGCATCGTCTGGGGCACCCAGACCGACCAGAGCTGCAAGGACGAGCGGCTGATCAACCGCTTCGACTACGACGGCGACTACGGCACCGTGCTCAACCGCTTCCTGATGCAGGCCGCGATCAAGCACCCGCTGACCGTGCACGGCAGCGGTGGCCAGACGCGGGCGTTCATCCACATCAGGGACACGGTCAGGTGCATCGAGATCGCGATCACCAATCCGCCGCAGTCAGGCTCCCAGCCCATGGTGCTGAACCAGATCACCGAGACCCACCGGGTCGCCGACCTGGCGAAGATGATCAGCGAGATCACCGGCGTGGAGATCGCGAACCTGCCGAACCCGCGCCGCGAGGCTGACGAGAACGACCTGGTCGTGCGCAATGACCAGTTCCTCGCGCTTGGCCTGAACCCGACCACGCTGTCCAACGGCCTGCTCGATGAGGTCACCGAGGTAGCCGAGCGCTACAAGGACCGGGTCGACGTCACCAAGATCATCGCAAGGTCAGTCTGGCGCGAGGGCATGCAAACCTCCGAAGACCTCCTCACCGGCATCACCGAAGCCGCCGACTAACGGCGGCTGCCGGCAGAACGGACCCAGTTTCGGCAGCTGCGGGCGGACGTTTGCGGTCAGAGGCTCGCCGCAACCCAGCCGCCGGGCTCGGACCGGGTGAAACCGGGCACTGTGTAGTCTTACAGGATCGGGCCGGACTGACCCGCCCGGCACCCCGGCCACCACCCGGAACCGAGCCCGTCGCCCGCCCCGAATCCGGACCACCGCCAGACAGAAGCCCCGCATCAGCCCGCCGCCAGCCTCCGCCGGCCAACCAGCCTCCGCCTGCGAATCAGCCTCAGCAAGCCTGTTCGGTGGTCAGGCTGGGTTCGGGTGGCGGGTATCCGCTCGGGCTAGGATTGTGCTTATGCCGTTTCTTTGACGTAGTACAAAGCCGGGTCGCTCGGGAGCGCGGACACTGGCCGGGCGGCTCTTCAGCCGCGCCGGGCTCGTACTGGTCGCCGCGCTCTGTGTCGAGGCGGTCGATGAGCTAGCTGATGGGACGAAGAGTGCCGCTCTCCCGCTGATCAGGTCGGGCCTGCGGCTGACTTACGCCGAGGTCGGCCTGCTGATCGCGATGCCGCTGCTGGTCGGTGGCCTGCTCTCGCTACCGATCGGCCTCGTGGCCGGTGCGGGCCGGGCCAGGAAGCGGATGGTGCTGGCCGGCGGTGTCGTGCTGGCTGGCTCGCTGGTCGCGGTCGCGTTCGCGCATACGTTCCTTACCCTGCTGGTCGCGCTCATCGCGTTCTTCCCCGCCTCGGGCGCATTTGTCGGCCTGACTCAGGCCGCGCTGATGGACGCTGAACCCGGCAGGCAGCAGCAGTCGATGGCGGCGTGGAACCTGTCAGGTTCGGCTGGTGCCGTGGCCGGACCCTTGCTGCTGGCCGCCGTGCTGCTCATCGGAGGCACCTGGCGGTGGGCGTACCTGCTGCTGGCCGGCGCGGCGGCGGTCGCTGTCGGTATCGCCGCCGCAGGCGGACCAGCCAGGTTCACGGTCGCCGTCCGCGCCGAGGATGCGGAAAGCGTCGAGGACGCGGAAAGAGCCGAGGATAGCGACGGGCCGACGCCGACCTGGCGCGAGGCACTTGGCGCCGTCCGAGACGCGGAGGTAGCTCGCTGGCTGGTTCTGCTTCAGGTTATCGATCTGATGCTTGATGTGCTGACCGGCTATCTAGGGATCTACCTGGTCGATGTCGTGCACGCCAGCCCGGCGGAGGCCGCGGCCGGGGTGGCGGTCAGGCTGGGCGCTGGCCTCGCGGGGGACGCGCTGTTTGTCGCGGTCGCGCGCCGGGTGAGCGGCCGGATGGCGCTGCGGGTCAGTGCCGCGGCTGCCGCTGTGCTCTACCCGGCCTTCCTGATGCTGCCGTGGCTTGGCGCCAGGCTGGCGGTGCTCGCCGGGCTGAGCATCGCGACCGCGTGCTGGTACCCGGTGGCCAAGGCTGAGCTCTATGGCTGCCTGCCGGGCCAGAGCGGCATCGCGATGTTCTGGTCGGACGCGGCAGGACTGGCTGGCGCCATCGGCCCGCTGGCTGTGGGCCTCATCGCGCAGCAAGCCGGGCTGAGCTGGGCGCTGGCCTGCCTGGCGGTCGCGCCGTTCATCGTGCTCGCTCTGGTCGCTCGACCGGCGCGTCGCCGCTCCCATAAGGTGAGGCGATGACCGTGCTACCCGCTAGCCTCGACGCCGCCAGGGAACTGCTCGCCGCCACGCCGGTGCTCGACGGGCATAACGACCTGCCGTGGGCACTGCGGCACGCCGGCGAGTCGCCAGCGACCCCGATCGACATCGCCGCGCCGGTCTCGTACACCCATACCGATCTGCCCAGGCTGCGGGCCGGCGGAGTCGGTGCCCAGTTCTGGTCGGTCTGGGTGCCGGCCGAGTTGCAGGGTGACGCGGCGGTCGCGACGACTCTTGAGCAGATCGATCTGGTGCACCGCCTGGTCGCGAATCACCGCGACGCGCTCGAGCTCGCCCTGACCGCCGATGACGTGACCCGGATCGTCGCGGCTGGCCGGATCGCATCGCTGATCGGCGCCGAGGGCGGACACAGCATCGGCGGGTCACTCGGCGTGCTGCGGGCCATGTACGCACTCGGTGTGAGGTATATGACCCTGACGCATAACCGGAATGTCCCGTGGGCTGACTCGGCGACTGACGATCCCGAGCACGGGGGACTCACCGACTTCGGCCGCGAGGTCGTCGCGCAGATGCAGCGGATCGGCATGCTGGTGGACCTGTCCCACGTCTCGGCCGACACCATGAACGACGCACTCGACGTGGCGGTCGGCCCGGTGATCTTCTCGCATTCCTCGGCGCGGGCGCTGACCGCCCATCCGAGGAACGTCCCTGACGCCGTACTGGAGCGGCTGGCGGCCAATGGCGGGCTGGCGATGGTGACGTTCGTGCCGCAGTTCGTGTCGGCCGCCTGCCAGGAGTGGGACCAGACCGCCGCCGACGAAGCGAAGCGGCGCGGGCTTGACTACAAGAACATGGCCAGCCGGGCCGAGCTCAGTGACTGGGTCGCTGAGCATCCGATGCCGACCGCGACGCTCAACGATGTGGCCGATCACGTCGAGCACGTCAGGAATGTGGCGGGCATCGACCACGTCGGGATCGGCGGCGACTACGACGGCACTGGCGAGCTTCCCGGCGGGGCTAAACGACGTATCCGGGTACCCGGCGCTGTTCGCCGAGCTGCTTGACCGGGGCTGGAGCACGGCCGACTGCGGCCAGCTCGCGAACGGCAACATCCTGCGGGTGCTGCGCGACGCGCAGGATACGGCGGCTGGCCTGGCTGGCCCGGCTTAACTTGTTCCGGCTTAGCTGACCGGCGACCTGGGCCCGGGCGCGGGCTCGCCGTCGATGACCAGGTCAACTCGCTCGTTGTAGAAGCAGGCCAGCCCAGCGACCTTCTGGCTCTCGGGAAGCGGCGAGCGGTAGATCCACACCACGTCCTTGTGCAGGCAAACACCGGCAGTGCGGCCTGAGGACGGCAGTCCGCAGGCCGCACTGTGCACTCGGGTGCCGGTATCGACCGACCAGTAACTGGCCGTTCCCTTGTACGGGCAGTGCGTGCTGGTATCCGAGGTCCGCAGCAGCTCCATCCGCAGCGCGCTCAGCGGCAGGTAATAGCGCGGTGGCAGCCCGGTCTCGAACAAGATCCGGGGCTGGCCGGACTCCGCGACCGTGACCCCGTCGATCTCCACCCGTACCAGGCGAGAGCTCGCGAGGATGTCGACTCGCTTGTACGGGTCGCGCGGGTGCGTGTAGACCGGCTCGTCCTCTTCCAGCCACTCGCTCATCGCGGGCCAGCTCAGCCTGATCGCGTCGCGGATCTCGGCTACCGGCGAGTTGCCGTAGCCGTGCGCGACCCGCTCCGCCAGGCCAGCCCCGGTCTTGAGATGCAAGATCTCCGCCTCGCCCAGCTTGCCCTGGTGCTCGGAGTCACCCGAGGGGATTATTTCCGCCTGAATATCACTTTTTGGAATGTAATACGCCGGATAGTAGGGCACCTCCCATACCAGTAGCGGCGCGTACGTATCGGCGACAATCTCGCCGTTCAGATACGCCCTGACTCGCTTAGGACCGCGCTCCACCCGGATCGTGTGCCCCTTCTGGTCGGACATGCCCGCCTCCGTTCCGCGACCGCACCTGCACCAACGCGGGTCATCGTGGCTGTAGCGTCATGCTATGCGGCTCGGCGTGCTCGATGTGGGCTCTAATACGGTGCATCTGCTCGTGGTGGACGCGCATCAGGGTGCTCGTCCGCTGCCGGCGTTCTCCCACAAGGAGGAGTTGCATCTCACCGACCATCTGGACGCACAGAACCGGCTGAGCCGGGACTGCGCGGCCCGGTTGCTTGAATTCGTTCGCGCGGCGCTGGTCATCGCCGAGGACAAGGGCGTGCAGGAACTGCTGGCGTTCGCCACGTCGGCGATTCGCGAGGCGGCGAACGGTGACGAGATCCTGGCCTGGATCGAAGCCGAGAGCCAGGTAAGCATCAAGGTGCTGCCAGGCATCGAGGAATCCAGGCTGACCTTCCTGGCGGCGCGGCGCTGGTTTGGCTGGTCGTCTGGCCGGCTGCTGCTGCTTGACATCGGCGGCGGGTCACTCGAGCTCGCGGCCGGCCAGGACGAGGACCCGTCGGTAGCGGTCTCGCTGCCGCTTGGCGCCAACCGCCTCACCAGGTACTGGCTCAGCGGTGATCCGCCGGACCGGGATGAGGTCCGGCGGCTGCGCAAGCATGTCAGGGCCGAGATAGCCGCCGCGGCGAGCGCCGTCAGGTCGGCGGGTGAGCCCGATCACTGCGTCGCGACCTCGAAGACCTTCCGTCAGCTGGCCAGGATCGCCGGGGCGGCGGCCTCGAACGAGGGCATCTACGTGCGGCGGATTCTGCGCCACTCCGATGTGGCTGAGCTGGCTGAGCGGCTGGCCAGAATGGCGATCAAAGACCGGGCGGCGCTGCCGGGAGTGTCCAGAATCCGGGCGCCGCAGCTCGCCGCTGGCGCGATCGTCGCCGACGCGGCCATGGATCTTTTCCAGGTGTCGGCGCTTGAGGTCTGTCCCTGGGCGCTGCGCGAGGGAGTGATCCTGCGCCGGATGGACAGCCTGGGCACCTAGCGGCCCAGGCGCCCTAGCCGCCTAGACGACTGGATGCCGTCCGGGCGCGGCTAGGCCGCCTGGCTGAGATCAGTGGGTGAGGCTGGTGGGCTCGTCGGCCAGGTCGTCCGCGAGGTCGGCTGGGAGCTGGGCGGTGTCGGCTGACTGCTCCTGGTGCCTTGCGGCATCCCGGCGGTCCTGGCCAAGGGGATCGGCCTCGCGGTCGAGCGGGGCTGGCTGCTGCCGGGTCGTCCGGGGTGCGTGCGCCTCCGGGCGATCGTCGAGCGGCGCGGCCGTCGGTCGCCTGGCGGTGTCCGCCCCGGTGCGCTCCCGCATGCGGGGCGTCGTGCGGGCCAGATGACTGCCGGGCCTCGGCGGCGCCCGGGCCGGCCTGCCCGGCCAGTGCCCTGGTGACCTCGTCCTCAAGCGAGCCGCGAGCCGCCTCGCCGGCGACCAGGCTGGTGACGACATCCCTGATCTCCGTGAGCCGCCTGACCGTCTCTGTGTGACGCGAGATCAGCAGGTTGAGGCGGCGCTCGGCGCCATCGTGGATCGCGGTGGCTCGCGCGGTCGCGTCATCAAGCTGCTGCTTGGCCTGGGCGATCGCGGCCGTGACCGTGCTGTCCGCGTGGCTGGTGGCATCGGCGATGGTCTGATCGGCGGCCTGCTGCGCGGCTGACACAAGGCCGTCGGCCTCGGCCCTGGCCGAGGTGATCGCGCGCTCGGACTGCTCCTGGGCAGCGGTAAGCATGCGCTCGGCTCTGTCCTGAGCCTCGGCCCTGAGCCGGTCGGTCTCGTCCTTGACGTCGGCCCTGAGCTTGTCGGTCTCGGACTTGGCGATGTCGCGCAGCTGCGCGATGTCGGCCGCGCCCTGCTCGCGCTCGGCCTTGGCCTCGTCGGCGGCGAGCTTGAGGATCTGGCCAACTCGCTCGCTGACCGCCTCGTGCGCTGGCCTGCCGCCCGCCTCCCGTGCCTCGGCGAGCTCTATCCGCAGACGCTCGATCTCGGACAGACCCTGGGTGAGCTTGCTCTCCAGTTCCCTGATCTGGCCGTTGCGCCAGGCGAGGTACTCGTCGACCTGGCGCCGGGCGTAACCACGCCGCTCACTGTCGAACGGATCCTCACGGCCATCGGCAACGACATCGGTGTACTCGCTCATATCTCACCTGTCGGGTGTTCGGGCAGGAACTGGCGCGAACTAGCTCGACGGAGCCGAGCCGACCGGCAAGCCAGACCTGCGGGTGGTTGACGCTGACTGTCTGCGGCTACGCAGCACGCAGATGTCGTAGGCAGATGTGTGTCATGACTCTTGTCCGCACGGACTCACACCGCAACCGAAACATCAAATTATCCTAATTTGGAGTTGCTGATCGTTGCCGATCGCTGCTTGCCGGCTCATGACCGGAGTCGCGGGACAAGTTCCGATAAGGCGAGCTATCTGATATGTCGGCGAATCTGCGATGATCGGAGTGTGGTGGTTCGCCCGGCCTGGATCGGCTCGCTGGAAGATAGTGCACCGTCGGTGCATCCAGGGGCCTGGATCGCGCCTGGTGCCGTGGTGGTCGGCGCGGTATCGATCGGCCGGGCGTCGAGTGTCTGGTACGGAGCCGTTCTCCGGGGCGACGATGACCAGATCTCGGTCGGCGATGAGTGCAATATCCAGGATCTGTGCTGCATCCACGTCGACGCCGGCGAGCTGGCGGTGCTTGAGGACGGGGTAAGCCTGGGTCATCACGCGACGGTCCACGGCGCGCTCGTGGGCGCTGGCGCGCTGATCGGGATCGGCGCGGTCGTGCTTGGCGGAGCCAGGATCGGGCCGGGGACGCTGGTCGCGGCCGGCGCGGTGGTCCTGCCTGGCTCGGTCGTGCCGGCCGGGGTGCTCTATGCGGGCGTGCCGGGCAAGGTGGTGCGCGAGCTGACTGAGGATGACGTCGAGCGGCTGAGGCGGACGTCGTCTGGATACGTGGAGCGGGCAGGCCGGCACCGGGAGGTGCGATGGCAGGGTCTCACCGGTAAGGATGACAAGAAATGATCCTGATGGGTCATGCGGGACGCCGGGGCCGGCCCGTAACCTTGCCGCTGTCGGGCTTGCCGCGGCTGGCTTGCCCGATCCGTACGCGACGGAGGTGGAGCCATGCGGGAAGACCTCGACGAGCGCGTCCATGACGCCGTGGCGCTAGACGAGATCAGCCTTTACGGCGATGTGCTCAGTGCCGTCGCGGCGGCTGACCGGCCGCTCACCGAGGACGAGATTGACGCGGTGCTCGGCATCGGCGGGCAGGCCGGCCAGGCCGGCGCGGCCGGGGAGCGGTCAGCGGTCGCGTACATCACGTCGGTGCCCCAGTGGCTGAAGCCGAGCGCCTCGTACATGCCGGTGGCGGCGGTGTTGGTCTCGTCCACATAGAGCATGACCTGGAATAGCCCGCGCGAGCGCAGGTACCGGAGCCCGACCAGGGTCAGCGCGCGGCCCAGGCCGCTGCCGCGCTCCCGCGGGTCGACGCCGACCACGTAGACCTCGCCGATCGGCTCGTGATGATGACCGTCGTTGTCGTCGTCCTCGCCGTGGATCTTCGTCCAGTGAAAGCCCGCCAGCCTGTCTCCGCGTTCGGCCAGGAAGAAGCCCTGCGGGTCAAACCACGGTTCCCGCTCGCGCAGATCAAGGTCGGCGCGAGTCCAGGTGCCCTGTTCTGGGTGACCAGCGAAGGCACTGCGGTTAAGCGCGGTCCAGGCGTCCTCGTCCTGGCCAGGTACGAACGTTCGCACCGTGACGCCCTCGGCGAGCTGCGGCTTGCCGATTCTCGACTGCAGCGAGCGCCGCATCTGCCACAGTGCCCTGACCCGCTCAAAACCGCCGGTGGCGGCCAGGCGCGCGGCGGCCGGCAGATCACCGTGCGCCCAGAGCCGCAGCGGGCGGTCTGCGGCCTGGTCGTTCATGGCCCTGAGCAGTTCCAGGCCGTGGCCGCGCTGGCGGAAGGCCGGATGCACGACCAGTTCGCCGCTCGGGCCCTGGACTGGATCGGTCGGGTCGAGATGGGCATAGCCGGCTAGCTCGCCGCCGGCGTGGAGCAGGAAGCTGCGGGCTAGCGGATCGCCGCCATACCGCAGGTGCAGCAGCACATGCTCGGAGAGCGGGCTGATCCCGTCCTCGTCTGTCGCGGCCCGCACCAGCCTGAGAGCGGCCGCTACCTCGTCATCAGACAGGTGACTGGCGACCCGCAGCTCGGTCATTGCTCCCCGCTCTCTGGCTCAGCCTCTGGTTCAGCCTCTTCGGCCTTTTCGGCGTCTTCGGCCTCTTCGGTCGCGGCGTCCTTCTGGGGCCGTTTTTGTGGCCTGGCCGGAACGAACTTGTAGCCGACGTTGCGGACTGTGCCGATGAGCGCCTCGTTCTCCGATCCGAGCTTGGCTCGCAGGCGGCGCACGTGCACGTCGACGGTTCTCGTGCCGCCGAAGTAGTCATATCCCCAGACCTCGGCCAGCAGCTGCGAGCGGGTGAAGACGTGCCTCGGATGCTGAGCGAGGAACTTCAGCAACTCGAACTCCTTGAACGTGAGGTCGAGCGGGCTGCCCCGGATCCTGGCCGAGTAGGTCGCCTCGTCGATGACGAGCTCGCCAGTCCTCAGCTCCTGCCTCAGTTCCCGCACGCCGTCCTGCTGTGGCTTGCTGGCACGCCCGACGGCCAGCCGTATCCTGGCCTCGACCTCCCCTGGCCCCGCTGTGTGCAGTACGACATCGTCGATGCCCCAGTCGGCGCTGATCGCGGCCCAGGCCCCATCGCTGATGACGGCGAGCAACGGGATTCCCGCCCCGGCGAGCTGCTTGAGCAGCTGCTTGGCGCTCACGAGCTGGTGCCTCGCATCGACTAGCACCGCATCGGGCCTCGCGGTCTGGGCGACCAGGGCGTCGACGGTGCCCGCGGAAGCGGCGGCAACCGTGACGGCGTGGTCGAGCAGGCTTAGCGAGGGCAGGATCTCAGCGGCTGACTCGCGCGTGCCGGTGAGCAGGAGGACATTGCTCACCAGCCGCCACCTCCGGTCCTGCACCCTTAGGCCTGGGAAGTGCTGCGAGGAACAGCCAGGGCCCGGTGCCGCGCCGACGCTATCGCCAGGTGCCGGACTCGGCTCTGGCCACTATGAGCGAGGATAGCTGACATGGCTTTCGTGACCTTGCGCTACTGGGCGGCGGCGAAGGATGCCGCCGGCATCCCGGAGGAGAGAGTCGAGGCGCTGACGCTCGCCGATGCGCTGGCCGCCGCGAGCGACGAAACCGGGCGGCTTCGCCCGGTCCTGGCCAGATCCTCGTTCCTGATCGACGGCCAGCCCGCCGGGATGAGGCCGCCCGAGTCCGTTACTCTCAGCGATGGCGCGGTGATCGAGGTGCTGCCCCCTTTCGCCGGCGGCTGACGCCCGAAAAGTGCCGGACGGCTGAACCGGGCCGGCTCACCCGTCGTTAAGCAGGTGTGGTGGTTCGCGACGATCCTGGGGGCCATGGCCAGCCCAGGCCGGTCACAGATGAGGAGCTGGTCCGCGCGCTCTACAGCGAGCACGCGGGCCCGCTGCTGCGCTATGCGCTTCATCTGACCAGTGGCGACCGGCAGCGGGCGGAAGACATCGTGCAGGAGACGCTGCTGCGTGCCTGGCTGCATCCGGAGGCTATCGTGAACCGCCCGGCCCGGCCGTGGCTGTTCGCCGTCGCGAGGAACCTCGCTGTCGACGCACACCGGGCCAGGCAGGCCAGGCCGCATGAGGTCGGCGAGGCCGCGCTGCAGCTGACTGCCGTTCCCGATACAGCCGACCGGGCTCTTGAGGCCTGGGCGGTAGCTGACGCGCTGCGTTCCCTGCGGCTTGAGCACCGCGCTGTGCTACTGGAGACCTACTATCGCGGCCGGTCGGTGGCTGAGGCCGCGGCCGTACTCGGCGTACCCGCCGGTACTGTGAAATCGCGCACCTTCTACGCGCTCAGAGCGCTGAAGCTAGCACTTGAGGAACGGGGGCTCGCGCCATGAGCGACGCGGCTTGCCGGACATTCCGTGAGCTACTCGGCGTCTACGTCGTCGGCGCGATCGAGCCGAACGAGCGCAGTGTGCTCGATGCCCATCTCAATCAGTGCTATGGCTGCCGCGAGGAACTCGCCGGGCTAGCCGTGCTGCCCGCCATGCTGCACAGGATCCCGGTCGCCGAGGCTGAGCAGCTCGTGCTGTCCGATCAGGTCGGAGCGGACGCCGATAGCCTGGCACCCCGCATCCTGTCCGGGCTGCTGACCGAGGTCAGGGCGAGGCGCAGGACCAGGAGGCTGCGTGGCGTGCTCGCGGCCGCGGCGGCGATCGTGGTAGCCGTGAGCGGCAGCGCGGCCGTGACGTCGGCGCTGAGCGATCACCCCAGCCCGGCGGCGCAGGAGCTTGAGGTCGTGGGCGCGCACCGGGGCGATGTGGTGGCGACTGTCAGATACGGAGAGTCACCACGCTGGGGCACCGAGATGTGGGTGAAGGTCACCGGCGTTCCTGAGTGGACTTGGTGCAAGTTCTGGGTCGCTACTGCCAACGGTCACTCCGTGCTCGCCGGCGGATGGCTGATGGGGCCAGGCGGAGACGGGCTGTGGTATCAGACCAGGGCCGGAGTCCAGATGAGCAAGGTGACCAGTTTCGTCCTGACCTCGGCGGGCAAGGTGCTGCTGCGGATTCCGGCGAGCTAGGCCGTCGTCACTCAGGCCGCCTCCACTGGCCTGAGTGACGACGCTCAGGTGGCATCCATGCGCCTGGGCACGGGCTGGCCGCGCTGACGGTGCTCTCACCCGTCAGCGGCCGCGCCTTCAGTCGCGGCGGATCTGGCCCGTTTCTGGCCGTCTCAGCTGCCGGGAATGTCGCACGCTAGCGGGCTGTTTCCCTGGCCGTGACTCCAGGCCTGGTCGCCGCGATCGGCGCGCTCGTGATAGCTACGGCTGTCGGAGCGTGGTGGCGTGCACGTAACGGCCGGGTGCGGGCGCAGGTCCAGGCCGCGGCCCCAGCGCAGGCCCGGGCCCCGGCTGAGCTGAGCGTTTCCGACCTGGGCGCCGCGCTCGGCGATCGCGCCACCCTGGTGCAGTTCTCGTCGGCGTTCTGCGCCCCCTGCCGCGCGACTAGGCACGTGCTCTCCGAGGTGGCCGAGATGATCGAGGGCGTCAGTCATGTCGAGATTGACGCTGAATCGCACCTGGAGCTGGTCAGGCGGCTTGACGTACGGCGGACCCCGACGACGTTTGTGCTCGGGCCGCACGGGCACGTAACCCACCGCGCCAGTGGTCAGCCGCGCAAGGCCGACGTCATCGCGGCGCTCGGTCCAGTGGTAGGATTTCCTATATAGATGATAGGAATGACCTCGGCTCCTAGCGAGCGCCGCGAACCCGACCGGAAGCCAAGCCCGGCCGGACGCGGCGGACGAACCGATGCGCTCTTCCGGCCCGCCGGGCTGGCAAAAACCGGCGGCCGCGCTGTGCTGTGGCTGCGGATCTCACCAGGCGCCGTGTGGTGGACTACTGCCGGGTCACCACCACCGCGCTCTGACCGCGCGACCGTCCTGTCCCTATCTGGCCGATCCACGGGAAGGAGCGCAGATGAACATTGACCCAAGGGGGCCGAGGTTCAGCGCGCTGATCACGACCGCGGTGTTCATCGCGGTGCTTATCACCGCAAGCGCCTGGCTGCTCGCCGCGCAGGCGGTCGTCTTCGCGGTCGGGACGATCTTCGGCCTGAGGTACGCGCCGTACGGCCTGATCTACCGGTTCGCGATCCGGCCAAGGCTCGGGCCGCCAAGGAGCTTGAGGCGGAGGCGCCGCCTCGGTTCGCGCAGGGTGTCGGTCTGGTGTTCGCGGTGATCGGCGTCATCGGCTACGCGGAAGGGGTCACGGGACTTGGCATTGTGGCGGCAGGACTAGGCCTGATCGCCGCATTCTTGAACGGAGCCTTCGGCATCTGCCTGGGCTGCGAGATGTACCTGCTCATCCGACGCATGGTGCCCGGCAGGCAAGGTCTGGATGCCGGCCAGAGCTGACAAGGAGAATCACGCATGAGCCGTTCTGACGTTCTTGTGGACGCTGACTGGGTGCAGGCCCATCTTGGCGACCAGGGTCTGGTTCTGGTCGAGGTCGACGAGGACACCAGCGCCTATGACAAGGGCCACATAAAGGGCGCGGTGAAGGTCGACTGGAAGAAGGACCTGCAGGATCCGGTTCGCCGGGACTTCGTCGACCGGACCGGGTTCGAGGCGCTGCTGTCCGAGCGCGGCATCTCCAACGACGACACAGTGATCTTGTACGGCGGGAACAACAACTGGTTCGCCGCTTACGCCTACTGGTACTTCAAGCTGTACGGGCATCACAACGTGAAGCTGCTCGACGGCGGACGCAAGAAGTGGGAGCTCGACTCCCGCGAGATGGTGACCGAGGTATCGCAGCGGTCGGCCACGTCGTATCAGGCCCAGGAGCAGGACCGCTCCATCAGGGCGTTCCGCGACGACGCGGTGGCCGCGATCGGCCAGATCAACCTGGTGGACGTCAGGTCGCCCGATGAGTTCGCCGGGCGCCTGCTCGCACCCGCTCACCTGCCCCAGGAGCAGGCCCAGCGCGGCGGGCACATCCCGACCGCCAAGAATGTGCCCTGGTCCAAGGCCGCGCAGGATGACGGCACCTTCAAGTCCGACGATGACCTGCGCACGCTCTACGGCGACGAGGCTGGCCTGGACTTCGGCAAGGACACGATCGCCTACTGCAGGATCGGCGAGCGCTCCGCGCACACCTGGTTCGTCCTGCACGAGCTGCTTGACCAGGCGAACGTCAAGAACTACGACGGCTCGTGGACCGAGTACGGGTCGCTGGTCGGCGTCCCGATCGAGCTGGGTGATGGTCAGTGACCGGCACGGAACAGGCCACGGCGGCCGGCTGCGGGGCTCCGGCAGGCGGAGTGAAAGTTACCGACGGAGCGGGCAGCCAGGCGATCGTGCGGGGCCGGGTCACCAAGGCCGGCGCTGCGGTGCGGACCGGCTATGCGAGGCTGCTCAATTCCGACGGCGAGTTCGTGGCCGAGGTCCCGCTCGGCGAGGACGGCGAATTCACTTTCTACGCTGCTCCAGGTGACTGGACGCTGCGCGTGCTCGCGCCCGGCGGAGTCAGGGCCGACCAGGTGGTATCCGCGCAGACCGGGAAGATCACCGAGCTGGAACTGGCCGTCTGACCTGGTCCGGTGGTTGGCGTTTCGCGTGTAAGTGGCGGCTGTGCGGGCCTGAGCCTGCGCCGCGCCACTTTGCCTGGGCGGATCGCTGCTTGAGTTCAGTGATCAAGACCCCGACCATGATCACGGAAACCCAGCTGGGGTTGGGGTGATCTGGCGCTCATATCGCTATAGCGAGTGATGCGCTGGCGATTTTGTCGTCCGCTCGCAGGCTGTCGTTGCGCGACGCATTACCCGTCGTTCAGCTTCCCGTCACGTCCGCTACCTAGAACTGATAGCGACCGGGCCAGCCATTCTCGAATGACCGGCCTTGCAGCGATCCGAGCGGAGGGTGTCCAGTGGCCTACTCGGGCGACGACAAATCGGACGTCGCTGGAGTTCTGGCTGACCGGCTGGCAGCCACCCTGGTGCACCATGAGCCAGGCTGGCGGCTGCCCAGGCCAAGTGCGCTTGCCCGCCGCTACGACGTACGGCCGAATCAGGTCGAGCAGGCAGTGCGAGAGCTGGCGGCCAGGCACCTGATCCGCCAGCTACCCGATGGGCAGCTCTATCGTGCCAGCCCGGCCGAGTACCTGATCTCGATGCACGGAGTGCCGAAGCTAGGCGCTCACGTGGATCCCATGGGCAGCGACGTCACCTGCCGGAGCCGCAAGGTCACCTGGCGCCGGGTGCCCGAGGACATCGGCTGGGCGCTCGGGACGAACGCAGCGGACTCGATCTGCGTGATCAAATGTCACTGGTCGGTCAACGGCGACCCGGCCGCGATCTCCACCACGTACCTGACCAAGGACGTGGCCGGCAAGGTGGCCGACCCGGCGCAGGCAGCCGACCAGCCGCCGCTGAATGCGGCCGACCTGCTCTTCAGCCCGCTCGGTGACAACGTGGCCGGGCGCGCGACGGCCTCGCCGCTCGGCCTGCCGGTCGCGCTGCACCTGGAGTTGCAGCCGCCGCAATCCTCGGTCGCCAGGGGGCTGCGGCTGCGAGCTGGCCAGGCCGCGGCGATGGTCACCGTGCGTTTCGACGATCTTGCCGCCGGCCGTCCGGTAGCGCTGACCATCGCCGCGCTTCGACCCGATCTGTTTCGGATTGTGATCGATTCGCCGGCTCAGGCCTCACCCGTGCAAGCTGTCGCCACCGGGGATGCCTTCGACGAGGTCACCGGAATGAGTGATCCCCAGGCCCACGGCGATCCCCTGGCCCACAGTGACGCTCAGGCGGCGCTGGCTGACGCTCAGATCACTTACCTGTAATCCTGGCGACTCACAGCTCGCGGAAAGAGCCATTCCCTGGCGGCCCCAGGTACTATCTTTTGCCATTATGCCATCCTATGTGACGGGTTCCGCTGGACGTCTTTCCTGGCGTTTGCGCAGTCCCGCCAATCTCGACCCGCCCGACGCGCCCGACGCGCCCGACGCGCCCGAACTGGCTAAGCGTGCCGAGCTAATGGCTGGTCTCGCGATCCTCGCATTGCTTGCTGAGCTGCTTTTCGCCCAGCTCACCCTCGTGCTCGCGATCTGCTTTCTGATCACTGGCCGGCTGAGCCGGTGGCGGCCACTCTGGCTCGCGCTGCCCGCTGCCGTCGGCCTGGCCTGGATACTGGCGGCTGGCCCGAGGCCGGCCCTGGCTGGCTTTACCGCGGGCGGCGGCAAGGTGCTCGCGGCCTTAGCCAGGCACTCCCCGCTGCACGCCAGGCTGGCTTACTTACGTGGCATTCCCGGAAGCTGGCGGCAATGGCTGCCACGGCAGTTGCCCGTCGCCCTGATCGCAGCGCCCGCGCAGGCCGGGCTGCTGGCGCTGGCTGGCCTGACCGCGAGGCCGTCGAGCTACCGGCCAGGCCTGCTCATCGCCGCGCGCAACCGTTACCTGACCAGCACGCTGCGCCGGGGTGAGCTGGCCACAAGCGACGGATGCTGCGTCGGCATCGACCCGCGGGCCGGTACGCGCGCGACGATCTCGTGGTCGGAGGCCGGAGCCGGGATGCTGTGCACGAGCCGGGATGCCGACGCGGCTACCTTGACCGGCCTGGATCTGGCCATCGCGGCGATCCAGCACCGCAAGTCCGTGATCATCATCGATCTGGCCCCGTCCGGCGCCGAGCCCGCTGTCGAGCCCGGTACGGGTCAAGGCGATCCGATCGGCGCCGCGTGCGCTGCCGCCGCCGCGCCCCTGCACCGCTTCGGCGGGCAGTCAGCCCGCTACGACCCGCTGTCCTGCGCTAGTCCAGCCAGGGCGGTCAGCCTGACCATGGCGATGATCGACTGGGACGGGATCGCCCGCGCCGATCAGCTCTTCTGCGCGAACTACCTGAACGCGGCCCTGGCCCTGATCACCACGAGGAAAGCAGCGCCAGCGCCGTCCGATCCCGCGATCCTCGGCGAGCTGGTCAGCCTGCTGCGCCCGGGAGCACTAGCCGCCAGGCTGGCTGAGCTGCGAGAGCGATCCGCGGCGGCAGACTCGCTCGCGAGCCGCGTGACGGAGATCACTAGCGCCGCCGCCGGTCACCACTTGGTGCTCGCCAGGATGACCGCCCAGCTCGCGGAGCTGAACGGAACGGCCGCCGGCCAGCTGCTCCGCCCGTCTAGCCCGTCCGGCCAGCAGGCGGGCATCAGCCTGCGCCGTGCGATCGCCAGCCGCGAGGTTGTCCACTTCTCGCTCGGCGGGTCGCGGTACGCCAGCTCGGCGGCGATGATCGCCCGGCTGGCTGTCGCTGACCTGATCGACAATCTGGCGCAGCGCAGCGATCTGGGCTGCGCGGCCGACTGCGCCGTATGGATCAACGGCTGTGACCGCATCGATCACCGGCAGCTTCGCGCGCTCGTAGCACTTGGCGAGCGAGCCGGCACGGCCGTCATCCTCGGCACCACCGCCGGCCCGGCAGCGGTCAGGCTAGCGACCGAGGTCAACATTGTCGCGATCCGAGGCCGCTGCCCGCCGGAGCTCGCATCCCGGCATCTCGGCGTCCAAGACCATCAAAACGCTTATTCGGAACGGGATGTCACGATGCCAGGCTCTCCTGGAATAGCTGGCGAGCCGCCCCGGGCGGCTGACGATGACCTTGCCGTGCTGGCTAGGCTGCAGGTGGCCGGCGACCGTGATGCCCTGTCGGTCTGCGTGCGCCGTCCTGAGCGCAGGCTGATCGCGGGCTGCAGGGTGGTGCGGTGACGACAGGCGGCACCGCGCCGATCTGCCTGGGCTGGCAGTACGCGCCCGCGATCGGTGATCCTGGCCCCGTGCCGACCAGAGCGCAGGCGGAGCCGGCCGACTGTTTCGACCCGGCCTGGGTCGCGGCCCAGCGCCGGATCTCTCGCAGGCTCGGCCGCCCGGCTGCGGCCGGCGGTGCGGCTTGCGCGGCGATCCTGGTGCTGCTGGCGGCAAGCTGGCTGGCCGGGATGATCAGCCCGGCGCTGGCTGGCTGTGCTGCCCTGGCCGTCGCGGCCGGCGGCCAGGGCTGCGCCAGGTCGGCGTGGCGGGGCCAGCGCAGGCTCGCGGCCATC
The DNA here is from genome assembly GCA_963819285.1 of uncultured Actinomycetota bacterium. Lineage (GTDB taxonomy): Bacteria > Actinomycetota > Actinomycetes > Streptosporangiales > Streptosporangiaceae > Chersky-822. The sequence goes on along the minus strand of CAWFVM010000003.1, from coordinate 450,238 downwards.
ATCGCCGCCGAGCGGCAGCGCGTCGACGTCGCGGGCGCCGCACAGGCGCACCTGCTGGCGGACAGCCATCGTGAGCACGCCAGCGAGTACCGGGCCTGGCAGCGCCGCCGGGCCATCCAGGACAGGCAGCCATCCTGGTTCGCCGTCGGCCTCCCTGAAGGGATCGACCGGCTCGATGTGACCGGCGGCACGCTGGCCGGCTGGTCGGCCTTGCTCACGACGATCGCCGCCACCCACCTGAGCGCCGGCAACCAGCTCACGGTGGTCGACCTGACCGAGGGGGCGATCGCCGCCGAGCTGATCCGGCTGGCCAGCTCGGCCGGTCTCCAGCCGCTCGTCTGGGTGCTGCCCGCCGACCTGCCCAGGCTCGATCTTGGCGCCAGCTTTGACGCGCCGGTACTTGCCGATGTCCTCGCGCTGGCGGCCGGCGCGGCCGGGGAACCTCGATCAGGCGATGCGCGCGGCGCCGACTACGCGACGGACTGCGCGCTGCTCGAACGCGTGCTCGGCGTGCTCGGGGACGCACCTGGAATCGCGCGCCTGACCTCCGCCCTGCGAGTGCTCGCCGACATCGGGGACCCGAGGACCGACCTGCTGGCCGGGCTGATCACCGCAGGGGAACTCGAACAGGTCAGCACTCTCTTCGGCCGGGGCGGTGCACAGCGGGTGGTGATCGAGCGGGCCTGGGCGCTTGAGTCCAGGCTGCGCAGCCTGGACAAGCTCAGCAGCCAGCCGGTGCCGCTGCCGCCAAGCCCGCTCCGGGTAGCCGCGCTCGACCGGCGCTCGGGCGTGATCGGCAACCAGACCCTGCGCACGTATCTGGTCGCCGCGCTGACTCAGCTTCTCCGCCAGGTGCCGCCTGGCCGGCCCTGGCAGCACACGGTCTGCCTGTTCGGGGCCGAACGGCTCGGCGGCGAGATCATCGACCGGCTGACCGACGCGTGCGAGGTCTCGCGCACTGGTCTCGTGCTCGGATACCGGACGATTCCTGCCCCCGTGCGCGAGCGGCTCGGCCGGGGCAACGCGGCCACCGCCTTCATGCGGCTGGGCAACGGCGACGACGCCCGAGCCGCCAGCGAGCTACTCGGAACCGAGCACAGGTTCGTGGTAGGCCAGCTCACCGACACCATCGGCACCTCGCTGACCGACACCTGGGGCGACTCCTACACCAGCACCGTCGGAACGGCTGACTCGGTGTCCGACTCGGTGTCGACCAGCACGAGCAGGGGCGCCAGCAGCGGGCGCGGCCGAAGCTACCAGGCCGGCTCGGCGCCATTCGGTGATTTCACCAGGTCAGCGAGCGGCGACACGAACTACTCAGCCGGACTCCAGAGATCGGTCTCGCTCACCGAGGGGATCAACTCCGGCACCTCGTGGGGACTCAGCACGTCAAGGGCGCTGGGCGAGAACGCCTCGCTCGGCCGCACCGCGCAGCGAAGCCGAGAGCTCCTGGTCGAACCAGACGAGCTCCAGCGCCTGCCACCAAGCGCGGCGATCATCACCTACCCGGCCGCGTCGGGCCGCACAGTCCTGCTAGCCGACACCAACCCCGCCCTCGCCACTCTCCCCGCCACCATCGCCCCCAGCCTGTCCCGCCGCCGCCCGCCCATCCCGGACGAAGGATGAGCCCGCGAAAACGACGACAAACTCTCCGGGAAACCGGTGGAGCCTCCCGGAACATGATCCCGCCCGCCTCCTCCCGGCTGGGCCGGCCCCGGATCGCGTACCCCGGCTGGTCGGCGGGCTTGGCTGCCGGGTGTGGCAGACTCGGGGGGTGCAGCGGCCATTTCAGCAGGTTGACGTGTTCAGTCCGGAGCCGTTCCTCGGGAATCCGGTCGCGGTAGTGCTCGACGGGACCGGGCTTGACACCGGCGAGATGCAGCGTTTCGCGCGCTGGACCAATCTGTCGGAGACGACCTTCGTGCTGCCGGCTGATGAGCCAGGGGCCGACTATCAGGTCCGGATCTTCACCGCCGCCACTGAGCTGCCCTTCGCCGGTCATCCGACGCTCGGCACGTGTCACGCCTGGCTCGAAGCGGGCGGCGAGGCACACGACGACGGTGAGATCGTCCAGCAGTGTGCGGCCGGGCTGGTGCGAATCCGGCGGATAGACGGTCTGCTGAGCTTCGCGCCGCCACCGCTGCTGCGGTCGGGTCCGGTCGATGAGCCGCTGGTCAAGCGGATCGCAGGACAGCTCGGGGTGCCGCGGTCGGAGATCGTCGACTCCCAGTGGGCAGACAACGGGCCTGGCTGGGTCGCCGTCTTCCTGCGCAGCGCCGATGCGGTGCTCGCGCTGCGGCCTGAGGTGTCAGGACTGGAGATCGGCGTGGCCGGCCCGTACCCGGCCGGCGCCGAGTGCGCGTTCGAGGTCCGGGCCTGGTTCTCCGAGGATGACGGGTCGACCGAGGACCCGGTCACCGGCAGCCTCAACGCCTCGCTGGCGCAATGGCTGACCCAGACCGGCCGGGCGACCGTCCCGTACATCGCCAGCCAGGGTACGATCCTGGGCCGGCGCGGCCGGGTGCACGTATCAGCGGATGACGCTGGCGGCCTCTGGATCGGCGGCGCGACCATCACCAGGGTGAACGGCTCGGCCGACCTCTAGCTAGCCGGCTTGTCGCTCGTGGCCATGGTGAGGCCGGTCCTTTGCTACCTTTTCAGGGTGCTGACCCTGAGTCCGATGAGCCCGTGATGAGCAGCGACTCGGGGATTGGCGCGGGCGCTACCTCGCCCTGGTACCGGGTCGTCGCCATACCGGACGCGCCCTACGGCGGCACGGCCGAGCGGGACTACGCGTCGGTGCTTCCTGCGGTGCTCGACGCGGCCAAGAGCCGGCGGCCGTTCGTGGCCGGCTGGTTTTCCCGTGGCGGTGGCTCGCCGCTTGAGTTCTTCACCAATGCCGGGCCGCTGCCAGCACCGCCGGCCAGGCCGCTGCCCGGCGGACCAGGTCGGGCGAGCCGGGCACCCGAGCCCGACCAGCCCGAGCCCGACCAGCCCGAGTCCGGGCCCGACGAGACTGAAGCCGCGACCTCAGGCGAGCAATCAGCGGACTCTGGCCAGCGCGGCGGATCCCGGCATCCCTACGACCCGCCCGGTGAATTCCTTACCCGGCTGGCCGCCCGGGTCGCGCCCGCCGACCGGCGCTGTGAGCTGATGTTTCCCTGGGGAGCGCGGGGCGAGCCGTTCGGCGACAGCCCGATGGGCGATCTGGATCAGCTGATCTGGGCGGCCTGTCCCGGCCGGCAGGCGCCGCCGCTGGCTGGCGACGGGCGCTCAGGCCAGGGCTGGTCATCCGATGCGCCTGGCCAGCCGGGCTCAGCCGCGGGTCCTGGTTCGTGGCTGGCCGCCAGCGCCGGATTGCCGGGGACGCAGCCCACTCTGTTCGAGGCGGCGCTGACAACCCTGATGGCCAGGCCGTTCGGGTGGCTGGTGGTCGCCGAGCCGACCGACCTGATCGACGCTGAGATCGCTGAGCTTCGCAGCCAGCTCAACGCCGTGCGCCGCTTCGATGAGGAGCGGGCCAGGTTCGAAGCCGACCGGATGACCAGACGGCTGTTCGAGCTTGACGCCTTCCGCGAAGCCGGGCTCTGGAACGTCAGGGTCCTGGTGGGCGCTAGCGACGTCGACCAGCTCAATGTCATCGCGCCCATGCTGGTGGGGGCCATCGATCTGACCTCGCACCCGTACCGGCTGCGCGGACCTGAGCGGGTCATGGACCTGGCTGACGCGCTGGCGGCGACCAGCGCCAGCCCTGCGGACGGCTCGGCGGTGCCGTTCACCGCGACAGCCGGGGTACTCGCCTCGCTCGCCGGGCTGCCGCGCCGCGAGGTACCAGGGGTGCGGGTGCTCGACGTGGGCTATTTCGACGTGACCGCCGAGCCGCCGGCCGATGACGAAATCAGCCTCGGTGCCATCCTGGACGGCAAGGACCGGCAGGTGGGCGAGCTCGGCGTGCCGCTGGCCACCTTGAACCGGCACGCTCTGGTCACCGGCGCCACCGGCTCAGGCAAGTCGCAGACGGTCAGGCACCTGCTCGAACAGCTCACCGGGGCCGGCGTCCCCTGGCTGGTCATCGAGCCGGTCAAGTCCGAGTACGCCAGCATGGCCGGCCGGATCGCGGCAGCAGGCGGCGAGCTGACGATGATCAATCCGGCCGACCCGGCGGCGATCCCGATCGCGGTGAACCCGCTCGCCCCCGAGCCCGGTTATCCCGTCCAGGCCCACATCGACATGGTGCGGGCGCTGTTCCTGGCCGCGTTCGACGCCCGCGAGCCCTTCCCGCAGATCATGTCGCAGGCCCTGCAGCGGGTGTATGAGTCCTGCGGCTGGGACCCGGTGAGCGGGGCCGGCCAGCCTGGGGCGGTCGTGCCGCCGGCGGTTCCGACCCTGGCCCAGCTTCAGACGGCGGCGATCGACGTGATCACCGAGGTCGGCTACGGGCCCGAGCTGCAGGCCGACGTCAGGGGCTTCGTCGACGTCCGGCTGCGGTCGCTGCGCACCGGGTCGGCCGGCCGGTTCTTCGAAGGCGGCCATCCGGTCGATATCGGCGAGCTGCTGCGCCGGAACGCCGTGCTCGCGATCGAGGACGTGGCCAACGACGAGGACAAGGCGTTCCTGATCGGCACGCTGATCATCCGGGTCGTCGAGCACCTGCGGCTGCGGGCCAGGAAGGAGCCCGCGGCCGGCGAGAGCCTGCGCCACGTCCTGGTCATCGAGGAGGCGCACCGGCTGCTGCGCGCCGAGCGGGATGGCGCCGGCCAGCATGCCGTCGAGCTGTTCGCCAGCATGCTGGCCGAGATTCGCGCCTACGGCGAGGGCCTGGTGATCGCCGAGCAGATCCCGGCCAAGCTGGTGCCAGATGTCGTCAAGAACACGGCGCTTAAAGTAATGCACCGGCTACCCGCCCACGATGATCGCGAGCTCGTCGGGGCGACGATGAACCTAGACGCCGAACAGTCCCGGCAGGTCGTATCGTTCCCTCCAGGGGTCGCAGCGGTTTTCGCCGACGGGATGGACCGGCCGTTGCGGATCAGGGTCCCGTTCGGCGGGCATGCCGACCGCGAGCCCGGGGCCGGTCAGCTGGCCGAGCCGCCGATAGCCAGGCGCAGGTCATCGGCGTGCGGGCCGGTGTGCGCGGGGGAGCGGGCCTGCTCGCTGCTTGAGCTGCGCTCCGCCGACCTGCTCGCTGGCGCGCCCGAATACGCCTGGCTGCGGGTGTGGACCGAGGCGGTAGTGCTCGCCTTCCTGACCAACTCACCGCTGCCGCTGGTGCCATCCTCCCTGCGGCTGAGGTGGGCTGAGCTGGGGCAGCGGCTGCGGGAGTGCCTGCTCGCCACGACCATTGAACGGGCCGTTGCCAGCCGGTCACACGCGATCAGAGAGTGCTTCGATCCGGCGCTGCTGACTGCGGCTATCGCCGAGACCGGGGTGCGGATCCTCGACGGCGGCAAGGGCGCGGGCACGCAAGTCGGCACGCAATGGGTGATACCGCAGCTGCAGTGGCTGCATGAGATCGAGCGGGCGCTGCCGCTGATCGGCCCGTCGCCTGACCCGTTCGAGCTCGCGCTGCCGCTGGAGTTCGAGCTGACAGGGATCTCCGATGAGGCTGACATCAAGGTCGGGCAGCGGGTGAGTGCGCTGCGCAGGCACCCCCTGTCGATGGAGCTCGACCGCAACCGGATGCCCGCCTGGACGGCCCTGCTCGGCGCGGATGACCAGCGCGGATTCGCCGCCGACCTGGCGAACCTGGCGGTGGGGTCGAGTCATCGCGGCCAGCTGCTGCAGGCAGCCGGTGAAATGGGGGTCGCCAGCTGGCTTGAGCCGGTGCTCTCCTGGCCCCGCCGGTTCATCGTGGGGTGCGACGATGAGCTAACGACGGTGGCGGCGGCGCGGCCGCACCCCGTGGCCGGATAGCATCTGCGGCCATGGGCAAGCTTCCGATCAGGGCGCGAGTCGCGACGACCATCGGCGGGGCAGCCGGCCGGGTCTCGCGGCTCACAGGGCGTGGCGACGGTTCCGTGATCGGCGGTGTAGTGGGCCTGCGGGTCGCGCCTGACTTGCTCAGGCAGCTCGCCGCCGGGCGTCAGATCGTCCTGGTCACCGGAACGAACGGCAAGACGACGACCACGCGCCTGGTCACGGCCGCGATCAGCTCGCTCGGCCAGGAGGTGGCCACCAACGCCTTCGGGGCGAACATGGAGAGCGGGCTCGTGTCGGCGCTCTCCGGCGCTCCCGACGCGCCCTACGCCGTGCTTGAGGTCGACGAGCGGTACCTGCCTGCCATGATCAAGGCGACCAGTCCCAGAGCGGTCATGCTGCTGAACCTCAGCCGCGACCAGATGGACCGGGCCGCCGAGATCTGGCTGATCGCCCGGCGCTGGCGGGAGGCGTTCGCGAACGCCCCGGCCATGCGGGTCGTGGCCAACGCCGACGATCCGCTGATCGCCTGGTCGGCCGGATCGGCAAGCAGCGTGATCTGGGTCGCGGCCGGACAGCGCTGGAAAGAGGATTCCTGGTGCTGCCCGGACTGCGGATCACACTTGCAGCGAGACGAGCTTGGCTGGCGATGCGGTGAGTGCGCGCTGTCCAGGCCGTCGGCGCGCTGGGTGCTCGACGGAGAAAATGTGATCGATGCCGCCGGCACGGTCCGCGAGCTTGGCCTGGCCCTGCCCGGCCGGGCCAACCGCTCCAACGCGGTGATGGCGCTGGCCGTGGCGAGCCTGTTCGGCGCCGATGTCGATCAGGCGCTGCCTGAGCTGCGCAAGGTGGTATCGGTTGCCGGCCGGTACACCTCCGTGCAGCGGCGCGGGCGGACGCTGCGGCTGCTGCTGGCCAAGAACCCGGCGGGCTGGCTTGAGGCGTTCGACGTGCTTGAGGCCGGCCGCCGGTATTGCTCGCGGTAAACGCCCAGGGACCTGATGGCCGGGACACTTCCTGGCTCTGGGACGTGGACTACCGGGTGCTCGCCGGCCGGCCCGTGCTGGTGACCGGCGAGCGCGGGACCGACCTCGCGGTACGGCTTGAGGCGGACGAAATCCCGTTTAAGGTGGTCAGCGATATCGAGGCTGCGGTTGACTCGGTGCCGGCCGGGCATCTGGACGTGATCGCGAACTACACCGCGTTCCAGCACATCAGGGCCACGGTCGGCCGGTCAGCGTGAGGCGGTCAGGGTGAGATCGGATGGAGCTGAGCTGTGATGATGCCAGGCGAGGGGATGCCCGTAGCTGGTGGCGGGTCAAGCGCGCTCAGACTGATCTGGATCTACCCTGACCTGCTGAGCACCTATGGTGATCGCGGCAACCTGATCATGCTGACCCGCCGCGCGGCACTGCGCGGTCTGCGGGTGGAGCCGGTGAGCGTGAACTCCGACCAGCCCGTGCCTCGCCAGGGCGACGTATACCTGCTGGGCGGCGGCGAGGACCTGCCCCAGATCCTCGCGGCGAAGCGACTGCAGGACGACGGCGGGCTGGCGGGGGCGGTGAGCAACGGCGCGGTCATCTTCGCGGTCTGCGCCGGCTATCAGCTCATCGGCGAGGTCTTCGGCGGCGTCGAGGGCGAGCCGGTCAAGGGCCTGTCGCTGATCGACATCCGCAGCGGGCGCGGCGACCAGCGCGGCGTGGGCGAGGTCATCGCCGACGTCGACCCTGCCCTCGGCGTGGACCGCCTGACCGGCTTCGAGAACCACCAGGGCGTCACCACGGTCGGCCCGGGGGCCAGGCCCCTCGCCAGGGTCGCCCGAGGCGTAGGCAACGGCGACGGCACCGAGGGCGCCTACGCTGGCCGGGTACTAGGCACGTACCTGCACGGCCCGGCGCTCGTCCGCAACCCGAGCCTGGCCGACCTGCTCCTGACCTGGGCGGCAGGCCCGCTGCCGCCGCTGCCCGAGGCCAGCGAGGTCTGGACCAGACGCCTGCGCGCCGAGCGCCTAGCCGCCGTGTCCGCCTAGATCCGGGTGCCACGCGCCTGATCCGGGTCCCGTGAGTGTGCGGTGCCGCGGCAGCGAAGCCTAGACATGAACATGCGGCAGGGGCCCGCCGCCCGCACGGCCGCCCGCCCGCATGGCCCGCCGCCCGCATGGCCCGCCGCCCGCACGGCCCGCCGGGCCTGGACCGGGTGAAACCGGGCACTGTGTAGGACTGTTTTCCGTTGTAGGACCGTTAACCGCAAAACTGGCGGCAAACTGTCTTACAACGGCAAACAGTCCTACAGGATCTGGCCGAACCCCGGGTCAGGCCGACCGCCAGCATCCGAAAGGGCCCGATACCCGGCAGACTCGCGACCAGGCCGGGCTAAACCGCCGCCCGGAACCGGTCGGACGGGGATGTTCAAGATCAACTCGACCTCAACGACACTGGATCACAGATCTGAGGTCTGAGATCACGCCGCCGATGTTCCATGATCATGCTGCCCGCCGTGATCCCGGAACACTAGCCGTGTGATCACCCAGCCAGAACTCCATGATGACCGTCCAGGGCATGATCGCGGAACATGGCTGGCGCGAGTTCCGTGAGGTGGACTGGGGTGGTGGATGAGGAGCTTGCGGAGGAGGGCGAGGTTCGCCGCGGACCGGCCGCCTGGACCCTGATCGGGTGAAACCGGGCGACTCCTACAGGATCTGACTGACCCTCGGCCAGGCCCGCTGTCAGCGCCCCGAAACGGCCGATACCCGGTATACCCGGCACGCGGACCTGGGCTGGACCCCCACCCGGAACGCCTCGATGTGACAGCGATGCTGCTCGAACCGCACCTCTGTGACAGCGATGCTGCTCGAACCGCACCTCTGTGACAGCGATGCTGCTCGAACAGCACCGCTGCCACATTGATGCGGTCAGGGAAGGGCTGAGGCGGGTCAGTAGATGAGGGGCTTGGCGCCGTCGGCCATTACCTCGGCGAGGAAAGTTGTCGCGCCCGCGATCCTGACTCCGCTGATCACATCGCTCTCCGTGATCTCCCGTCGAGACGCGCACTGAGTGCACACCGTGACGGTCCCGCCCCGCAAAATCGCCGCGAGCAGATCCTCGAGCGGCGTCGCGTAGGCAAGCCTGATCGTCTCGGCCTGGCCGGGCAGGCCAAGCCAGGTCGCCTCCCCGGTCAGCCAGAGCGAGACCGGCACGTCGCTGGCTACGGCCGTCGCCGCCACGTTAAACGCCTGATTGCAGCGCTCGGCGTCGTCTTTGCCGACGGTTACTTTGATCACAAGTGAGCCGGAAGCCATGTTTCGCACCTTAGTTCGGTTTACCGGGGCGTAGGCCCGGCCTCAGCCCGCCTTATCCCATCTCAGCCAGGCCGCGTCGCTGCCGTTCAGCGGCCGTTGCACACCGTACACTGCCAGCATGGCGGCAGACATCAGCCTGATTGTCCTGACCGTGCTCTGCGCCGCGGCAGCGGGATGCTGCGCGCTGGTTGTGCTCGGACTCTGGCGCGCCGGCTCGAAACCCTAACCGGCGAACCGCAGCCGCCGAACGGCGTCCGCCGAACGGCGTCCGCCGAACGGCCGCCGAGGAACCGCAACCTGTCTGCTGCCGGCGTCGCCGCGCAGGCCGTAGGCTGCCGCAATGAACTCCGATAACAACGAAACTGGCCCGTTGAACAACGAATCAGGCTCGCAAGGCGCTGAACCGCGGCCGTCACGAGGCCAGGCACCCGAACCGCGCCCGGCACCCGAACCGCGCCCGGCACCCGAACCGCGCCCGGCACCCGAACCGCACCCGGCGATCGCTCCGCTAGCCTTCCTGCTCGGTTCCTGGGAGGGCGCGGGCGTCGTGGGCTATCCCACGATCGAGAGCGCGAACTTTGGCCAGGAGGTCTCATTCAGCCATAACGGCAAGCCGTTCCTGATCTACGCGAGCCGTACCTGGCTGATCGAGGAGGACGGAACCATCGGCCGTCCGCTGGGCATGGAGGTGGGCTTCTGGCGGCCGCAGCCGGACAACCAGCTCGAGGTGCTGCTGACCCATCCCACCGGCATCACCGAGATCTATCTCGGCGAGATCACAGGCACGAAGATCGAGATGATCACCGACGCTGTGGTGCGGACAGTCACCGCGAAAGAGGTCACCGCGGGCAAGCGGCTCTACGGCCTGATCGGCGCCGACCTCGGCTACGCCTACGACATGGCGGCGGTGGGCCAGCCCCTGCAGCCGCACCTCTCAGCCCAGCTCAAGCGAGTAGGCGGCTGACCAGAATCCAGGGAAAAGAGAAGCCCCCGGGCTGCTCCCGCTGAATTCGCCGGGTGGCGATTCCAGCGGGGACCGGCTGGACAAGGCCGATCGACCCGGGGGTCCGGTGTCTGCCGTGTATTCGCCGACCGCCGCCTGGGCGACACGCGAACCTATCGCTTTAAGCGAACAGGTAACGCAAGCCGGTGACGAGCACACCTAGATCTTGCCCGATGCGCTCCACGGGACGGCGGCTAGCTGACAGCCACCTCGCGAGTCCTACAACTATGATGCATATCTGCTGGACCACCTCCTTTCCCGCGTTAGCCTGAACGTTACGTGACCTTGCGGCTGCCGGGCAAGAGGGTTTTTGCCACCGGACGACACTAGACTCTGAGCTATGGCGCAGACGTGGGATGACGCGCTGCGGGCCAGCGGCTACCGGGTGACGCCGCAGCGCCAGCTCGTGCTCGAAGCGGTGACCAAACTTGAGCACGCGACGCCCGAGGAGATCTACGCCGAGGTCAGGCAGACGGTCGTCGGCGTGAATGTCTCGACCGTGTACCGGACCCTCGAGCTCCTTGAGCAGATCGGCCTGGTGACGCATACCCATCTCGGGCATGGTGCGCATCGCTATCATCTCGCCGCCGACGCGCAGCATATTCATCTCGTCTGCCGGGGCTGCGGCGCGATTACCCAGCTAGCACCGGTCGCGGTCGCGTCCCTGGTAAGCACGCTTGAGGCGGAATACGGCTTCGAGACCGACGTCGGCCACCTGACGGTGTTCGGCACGTGCTCGGATTGCCGCGGCCAAGGCCGGCGAGCACAGCCGCAAGGCCGGCGAGCACAGCCGCAAGGCCGGCGAGCACAGCCGCAAGGCCGGCGAGCACAGCCACAAGTCCGGCTAGCCAGGCAACTCGCCGTTCCCCAGCCGGGCTTAAAGAACTACGGTCGGGTATGACAGGCGCTGATCCTGTCCGCCGTTCGTTGTCGCGACGCCTCAGGAGCTGACACCCTATGACCACACCGAACGAGCAGCCCGGCGGCGTGCTGCACGTTACCGACAGCCGTACCGGCCGCAGCTACGAAATTCCGATCACCGATGGTGCTATCCGGTCGCTTGACCTGCGCCAGGTCAAGTCATCAGACGATGACTTCGGCCTGCTCTGCTACGACCCCGCCTTCCTCAACACGGCGAGTGTCCGCAGCGCCATCACCTACATCGATGGCGACGCGGGAATCCTGCGCTACCGCGGCTACCCGATCGAGGAACTGGCCCGCCGGTCCTCCTTCCTCGACGTCTCCTACCTGCTGCTCGGCGGGGAACTGCCGACCAAGGAGGAGTCAGCCGCCTGGTCGCAGCAGATCGGCATGCACACCTACGTGCACGAGAACGTCAAGAAGTTCATCGACGGATTCCACCACGACGCACATCCGATGGGCATGCTGGTCAGCACCGTGGCGGGGCTGTCGACGTTTTACCCGGAAGCCCGGTTCGTCGCCGATCCCGCCCGTCAGCGCGAGCAAGTCGTCAGGCTCATCGCCAAGATGCCGACTCTGGCCGCGTTCGCCTACCGGCATGCGATGGGCCTGCCTTACGCCTATCCAGACGGCGAACTGTCATACGCGGGCAATTTCCTGAACATGATGTGGAAAATGACCGAGCCGAGGTATCGCCCCGACCCGGTACTCGAACGTGCGCTTGACATCCTGCTCATCCTGCACGCCGATCACGAGCAGAACTGCTCGGCCAGCGCGATGCGGGTGGTCAGCAGCTCTCACGTCGATCCGTACTCCTCGGCAGCGGCAGCGGCGCGGCACTGTGGGGACCCCTGCACGGCGGGGCCAACGAGCAGGTCCTGCGCATGCTGCAGGAGATCGGCTCGGTCACCAACGTGCCCGCTTACATCGCCAGGGTCAAGCGCGGCGAACTGCGGCTGATGGGCTTCGGGCACCGGATCTACAAGAACTTCGACCCGCGCGCCTCGATCATCAAGACGGTCGCTGACGAGGTGTTCAGCGTCACCGGACGCAACCCGCTACTCGACATCGCGCTCGAGCTAGAGCGGATCGCCCTGGCCGACGAATACTTCATCAGCCACAAGCTCTATCCGAACGTCGACTTCTACTCCGGCATCATCTACCAGGCCATGGGTTTCCCGATGACGATGTTCCCCGTGCTGTTCGCGATCGGGCGGATGCCAGGCTGGCTCGCTCAGTGGCAGGAGAACGCCGCCGACCCCGAGCAGAAAATCGCCAGGCCGCGCCAGATCTACGTTGGCCAGGAACTGCGCCATCTAGACGGTCAACTCAAATGATGAGGTGAAATTTAACGCACCGGCCGACTCGCGCTCCCCAGGCCAGCCAGCCGTTCCAGCCGGTCGGCCCGCCAGCGCCGTCGGCCGGTGCATCCGGACCGAGGCCGCCCACCGCCGCCGGCCCGTGCATCTCACCCGGCCCCGCCCCGCGTCCGTGATCATGGTCGCGGTCTTGATCACGGACGCCTGGTGGGGTGATCACGCGACTCATATTCCGTGATCAAGCTTTGCTTCATGATCACGGAAAGCTGCGTGGGCTACTTGCGGCGCGCGGAGGAAAATACCGCGCTGGCGGGGGCTGGCGAGTCTATGGTGGCCGGGTGTCGTTGCTTGCTGCTAGAGGCGTGAGTGTCTCCTTTGGCGCTCTTGTCGTGCTGCACAAGGCCGACATTGCCGTGGCTGCCGGGGACAGGATCGCGGTCGTCGGCCCCAATGGGGTTGGCAAGTCGACGCTGCTGCGCGTGCTCGCCGGGGAGCTGGTGCCAGACTCCGGATCGGTGACCGCCACAGGCACGGTCGGCTACCTGCCGCAGGAGCGTGATCGCCGGGCTGGCGAGACCGCCCTGGCTTACCTGGCGCGCCGCACTGGAGTTGCGGCCGCCGAGCAGGCCATGCTGACCGCGTCCGAGCGCCTCGCTGCTGGCCACGCCAGCGCCCGTCAGGGTCGGGCGGACGATGAATACGCTGCGGCGCTTGATCGGTATCTGGTGCTCGGGGGGCCCGATCTTGAGGTCAGGGCGGCCGAGCTGGCCGCCAGTCTGGGGCTGCCCGCTGATCTTGACCGGGAGGCGACAGCCCTGTCCGGCGGCCAGGTCGCCCGGCTGGCGCTCGCGGCGGTGCTCCTGGCCCGGTTTGACGTGCTGCTGCTCGACGAGCCGACCAACGACCTGGACGTGCCCGGCCTTGAGCTACTTGAGGCTCATGTGGCGGCATTTCGCGGCGGGCTTGTCGTTATATCCCATGATCGTGCTTTTCTTGATCGAACAGCGGCCCAGGTACTGCAGCTCGATCCGCACACCCGTGAAGCCAGACTCTACGGCGGTGGCTATCAGGCCTACCGGGAGGAGCTTGAGCGAGACCGGGCCAGGGCGGCCGGGGCCTATGAGGTCTACGCGGCCAAGCGCGAAGACCTGATCGAGCGGGCCAGGCGCCAGAAAGAGTGGGCGCGATCGGGCGAACGGTCGGCCGGCAGCGCGGCGGCGCGGCGCAAGGAGCCGGACAAGAACATCAGGCGCGGGCGGGCCCAGGGGGCGCAGCAGCTCGGAGCCAAGGCCGCGGCCACCTTGCGGGCGGCCGAGCGACTGGAGCCAGCGGAGGAGCCGCGCAAGGAGTGGGAGCTTCGGCTGCGCTTCGGCGCGGCGGAGCGGAGCGGTGCTGTCGTGGCCGTGCTGTCGGGCGCTGTCGTGCGGCGCGGGGCGTTCACGCTCGGGCCGGTGAGCTTGCAGGTGGGCTGGGGTGACCGGGTGCTGATCCGCGGTGCCAACGGCTCGGGCAAAACCACCCTGCTTAACGCGCTGCTCGGCCGGGTGAAGCTTGACTCCGGGCGCGGCTCGCTCGGCGCGTCGGTCGTGATTGGCGAGATCGACCAGGGCAGGCGGACCTTTGCTGCCGACGAGACGCTGCTCGGTGCGTTCTGTGCCCGGTCGGCGCTGCTCGCGGGGGAGGCCAGGACGCTGCTGGCGAAGTTCGGGCTTGGCGCCGATGACGTCGGGCGGGCCGTCGAGCGGCTATCGCCGGGTGAGCGGACCCGTGCTGACCTGGCGCTGCTGATGCAGACAGGTGCGAATCTGCTGGTACTCGATGAGCCGACGAACCACCTTGACCTGCCGGCGATCGAGCAGCTTGAGCAGGCGCTCACTCAGTACGACGGCACGCTGCTGCTGGTGACCCACGACCGGAGGCTAGCTGAGCGCGTCGCGGTGACTCGGGCGATCGAGGTTCAGGACGGCCAGGTCAGCGAGCACCCGATCAGCCAGGAGCGGTGACCGCATAACCTTGCGGTATGGAGAGCCCGTTGCTACTGGCCGATGGCGCGGTTGGCGCCGAGTTTCCCGATGTCGGTGTCGTCGCGCACTACGGCGACCCGTACGCTGAACAGCTCGCGCTCGCGCAGACCGCCGGACTCGTGGACCGCTCGAACCGGGACGTGGTCAAGATCACCGGCGCCGACCGGCTCACCTGGCTGAACAGCCTGAGCACCCAGAAGGTCGACCAGCTTGAACCTGGCCGTGCGGTCCAGACCCTGATCCTCAGCCCGAAGGGCCACGTCGAGCACCAGCTCAGCCTGGTCGATGACGGCTCCGCGAGCTGGATCCACGCGGAGCCGGGCGAGGCCGGGCCGCTGCTTGAATTCCTGAATTCGATGCGGTTCATGCTCAGGGTCGACTGCGCGGACGTGACCGCCGACTTCGCCGTGCTGACCGTCATGGGTCCGCTCGTGCCCGCTAACCTGGGAGACGCTGGCGCGATCCGGCTGGACTTCGGCTTCGCGGCCGATCACCTCGTCGAGCGGGCGCTGCTCTCTCCGACGGCCGAGGCTTATCAGGCGGCAGGCCTGCGGCTGGCCGGGATGTGGGCGCATGAGGCGCTGCGGATCGCCGGGCACCGAGCGCGCTTCGGCACCGATACCGATCACCGGACGATCCCGCACGAGGTCGGCTGGATCGAGCCGGCCGTGCACCTGAACAAGGGCTGCTATCGCGGCCAGGAGACGGTCGCGCGCGTGCAGAATCTCGGCCATCCGCCCCGGCGCCTGGTGCTCCTGCAGCTGGACGGCTCAGAGGACCGGCTGCCTGCTCACGGCGAGAAGGTGCAGCTTGAGGAGACGGCGATCGGGTTCACCGGGTCATCCGCGCGCCATTTCGAGCTTGGCCCGATCGCGCTCGCGCTGGTCAAGCGCAACGTGCCGGTCTCGGCCACGCTCTCGACCGCCGGAATCAGCGCTGCTCAGGAGGTCATAGTCTCACCTGAGGCCGGCGGCAATGCCAAGGTGACGCTGGCCAGGTGGCGCGGCAGCCGCTGACCTGCCGGGGCGGGCCTCGCCGGCTGGCATGGCGGCGCGGCAGGAGTAGCCTGTGCCGGCGGGCATTCAGCCTTGCCGGCAGGCCTTTCTCCCTGGAGGTGCGCTTCAGTGCTGCGCCGAGTTCTGCTGGCCGCTTCGGCCAGCCAACGGGTCCGTCGCGTCATTACCACCGCTCCGGTGAGCCGGTCAGTGGTGCGCCGGTTCGTGGCCGGGGAGTCGGCGTCGGACGCGCTCGCTGTAGTGGAGCGGCTGACCGGCGAAGGTCTCCTGGTCACGCTCGACTATCTGGGTGAGGATACCGCCGACGCCGAGCACGCCAGCGCCGTGGCGCGCGAGTATGTGGCGCTGATCGAGTCGCTCGCGGCCCGTGGCCTGACCGGGGAAGGCCGGACGGAGGTCTCGGTCAAGCCCACGGCGGTCGGACTCGGCCTGCCAGAGCACGGCGAGAAAACCGCCGCGGAGAACATCGCGAGGATCTGCGCGGCGGCGCACGCGGCCGGTACCACGGTCACCGTGGACATGGAGGACCACACCAGGGTCGAGGCGACACTCCGCCTGGTGCAGGAGGCGCGGGCCGACTTCCCCGATCTCGGCTGCGTGGTTCAGGCATACCTGCGGCGGACTCCCAGCGACTGCCAGGCGCTCGCGCAGGCCGGATCGCGGGTGAGACTGTGCAAGGGGGCGTACTCGGCTCCAGACGGCGTAGCGCTCGCCGTCAAGTCCGAGGTGGACAGGAACTACGCGCGCTGCATGCGCATCTTGCTCGACGGCGACGGCTATCCGATGCTGGCGACGCACGACCCCCAGGCTCATCGCCATCGCGCAGTCGCGGGTCGCCACGCTCGGCCGGCGAGCGGCCATGAATATCAGATGCTCTACGGGATCAGGCCCGACGAGCAGCGAAGGCTCGCGGCCGAAGGCGCGCAGGTGCGGGTCTACGTGCCGTACGGCAGCGACTGGTACGGCTATCTGGTCAGGCGGCTGGCCGAGCAGCCGGCCAATCTGGCGTTCTTCTTGCGCGCCCTGCGTTCACGCGGCTAGCCAGCGATGGCCAGGCCGCTGGCGGGCTAGGCTCTGCACGTGATCGCGATTCTTGGCGCGGGAAAGATGGGCGAGGCACTGCTGTCCGGCATGCTCAGGGCCGGTATCGCACCGTCCGGGAGTCATCGCGGCGGTGCGCCGCGATGATCGCGCGCGGGCGCTGGCCGACTCCTACGGCATTGACGTCGTCAGCGCACAGGCCGCCGCTGGCCAGGCGCAGACGCTGGTCATCACGGTCAAGCCGCAGGACATGGCCACGCTGCTCGATGAAATCGCGCCGATTCTGAAAGCAGACCAGCTCGTGATCTCGGTAGCGGCCGGAATCACCACCAGGTTCATCGAGTCAAGACTGCCGGTCGACGCGGCCGTGGTCCGGGTGATGTCGAACACGCCAGTGCTCGTAGACGAGGCGATGAGCCTGATCTCGGCCGGCCGGTTCGCCGGCGAGCAGCACCTGCGGCTGACCGAGGACCTGCTGAGGCCGGTCGGGAAGGTGCTGCGGATCCCCGAGTCCCAGCAGGACGCGGCCACCGCCCTGTCCGGCAGCGGCCCGGCCTATGTGTACTTCCTGGTGGAAGCCATGGTCGACGCCGGAATCCTGCTCGGAATGCCGCGCAGCACCGCACTTGAGATGGTGAAGCAAGCCGTTTACGGCGCCGCGACCATGCTCAGGGAATCGGGTGAGCATCCCGTCATTCTGCGCGAGGCGGTCACCTCGCCTGGCGGCACGACGATCAACGCGATCAGGGAGCTTGAGCGGCACGGCGTGCGGGCCGCGTTCCTCGCGGCTATCGAGGCAGCCAGGGACCGGGGTCGCGCTCGGAGCGGGCTGAGCCGGTGTAACTGCTGGGGCAGGCCGGTGCGACCGGTGGGTCAGGTCGGAAAAATCCGCCTGGTACTCGGGGGTTGCCCTTTCGCGTCTACCAATTACGCTAGATACGGGCGTGACTGGTGCGCTGAATATCGCTTGGCGCAACGCAGCGCCGGAGAGGGTTACCGATGGCTGCAGAGGCAACTCCGCTCAGTGCCGTGCGATTCCTCACGGTTGCTGAGGTGGCGACGATCATGCGTGTTTCCAAGATGACCGTCTATCGTCTCGTTCACTCTGGTGACCTGGAAGCCATCCGGGTTGGCCGTTCCTTCCGGGTGCCCGAGCGGGCGGTTAACCAGTACCTCAGGGACGCCTTCGTCGAGCGGGCTGACCGGCTCCGCGCCTTGACCCTCAGGCCCCTAGCCTGCCGGATCGGCAGGCGGGATCACGGTGGTGCCGTCGCCGGGGTACGCTGTGGCGTTGGCATGCGCCCGCAGTGAGTTCCTGCCAGCGGATGTTAGGTATGCCGTCACGCCTGGGTATCGATCGAGGGTGGTCTCGTGGGTTCAGTTATCAAGAAGCGCCGCAAGCGGATGGCGAAGAAGAAGCACCGCAAGCTGCTGCGCAAGACGCGCGTTCAGCGCAGAAACAAGAAGTAACGGCTGGTCGGACGGGTTGTTCCAGCTCGTCTGACCTGCTATCCGGTTTGGTGGGCGATGCGTGGTCCAGCGATGAGTGACCCGTCAGGTATCCCGGCCGTCAGCGAATGGCTTGGCGCGGCTGGCCGGAGCTGCGGATTTCCTGCGCCGGCGGGTCGAAGGCGACTACGAGATCGACGCGGAGTCTGGCTTCGATCCTGAGCTGAACCGGGCTGTCCTGATGCCGGTAGCCCGCGCTCTGTACCGGAACTGGTTCCGGGTCAAGATGCGCGGGCTCGAGCAGGTCCCGGCCGCCGGGTCGGCGCTAGTGGTGGCCAACCACTCCGGAGTGCTGCCGCTTGACGCGATCATGCTTCAGGTCGGCCTGCTCGACGAGCATCCAGCCGCGCGGAATCTGCGGCTGCTCGGGGCGGACCTGGTCTACTCCGTGCCGTTGCTCGGCAGGCTGGCCAGATCGAGCGGGCACGTGCCCGCCCATCCGGCTGAGGCTGAGCGGCTGCTGACCGGCGGTGAGGTCGTCGGGGTGTTCCCCGAGGGCTTCAAGGGCATCGGCAAGCCGTTTAGCGACCGGTATCAGCTTCGGCGTTTCGGCCGGGGCGGGTTTGCCCGCACCGCGATGCGTGCTGGCGCGCCGATAGTCCCTTGCGCCATCGTCGGGGCCGAGGAGATCTACCCGATGGTCGCCGACTGGGAAGAACTGGCAACTCGCCTGAAGCTGCCATATTTCCCGATAACACCGCTTTTCCCCTGGTTCGGCCCCGTGGGTGCGATCCCGTTGCCGTCGAAATGGATCATCGAGTTCTGTGATCCGGTGCCGACGGACGGCTTCACGGCCGATCAGTGGGACGACCAGGACGTGATCGCCGAGCTAGCCGACAAGGTCAAGGACACGATCGCGACGAAGATCGACGAGTCCTAGCCGAACGCGGCCCCGCTTTCGGCACCTAGCCTGTCCGGCCACCTAACCCGCCCGGCCCGCCATTGCGCCCGGCCTCCGCCCCCGCCTCCCCGCCCGCCCCGCCTCCCCCGTTTCCGTGATCACGGAACATCGGCAGGGGTCGGCCTTGCGGTCGGGTTCGCCGCCGCTAGCGCGCCAGCGCCCGAAATGGCCGATACCCGGCAAACCGCCATGCGGGCTGGCCTGAACCATTGCCCGGATCCTGATTGCCGCCCGGCGCAACTCCCGCAATAGCGCACCCTGAGTCCAGGTGCGACTAGTCAGCGGTTCGGTGGCGCATGACGGCGATGCCTGCGGCGACTCCGCCTACGACGACGCCAGCGCCTGCGGCCACCGGCAGTGCGGCGATGGCCTTGCGGCCCTTCCTGAAGTCGTGGATCGGCCAGCCGCGCTCTCGGGCCACGGCCCTGAGCCTCGGGTCGGGGTTGACGGCGTTCGGGTAGCCGACCATGGCGAGCATCGGCAGGTCGTTCATCGAATCGCTATAGGCGCTGCAAAGTGACAAGTCGAGGCTCTCGCGCTCGGCCAGTGCCAGCACGGCCGCTGCCTTCGCCGCGCCATGCAGCAGTCCGCCGACGAGCTTGCCGGTGTAGATGCCGTCGGCAGTCTCGGCTACGGTGCCGAGCGCCCCGGTGAGGCCCAGTCTCTTGGCCAGAATGTCGGCCAGCTCGACGGGGGTGGCCGTGACCAGCCAGACCCGCTGGCCGGCGTCCAGATGCGTCTGGGTGAGTTCTCTTGAGCCCTCCCAGACCCGGTCGGCCATTGTGTCGTCGTAAATCTCCTCGCCGAGCGCCACGATGTCGGCGACCTTGTGCCCGGCGACAAAGGCCAGCGCCGCTTCCCTGGCGGCGTCGATGTGATCGGCGTTCTCGGCTCCGCGCAGCCGGAACAGGAGCTGGCCGGCCACCATCTTGGCCATGTCGCGCGCCCCGAACATCTTGCGCGCGGCCAGTCCCTTAGCGAAGTAGTAGATCGACGCACCACGCATCAGGGTGTTGTCGACGTCGAAAAAGGCTCCCGCATACGGGTCGGGCACGATCCGCGGCTGATCGACCACTGCGGCGGCGGCGGCGGCCGCTCCCGCGGTGCGGTCAGCGGACAGCGGTCCGCTGACCGCGCCGCCAGTGCTAGCGAACACAGCGGCGCCCGGGACTGCTGCCGGGTCAGGTCCTGGTAGCTGAGTCACGTTAGTCGAGCCTAATGGGTACGCTAGGTAACCCGGAGCGAACCTGGCCTCGGAGGGCTCGCTACTTAGCTGGTCAGAGGAGTTCGCGTCATCAGCGAGCCTCCAGCACCATAGGCAGGGATGATCGCTCTCATTCTGGTCGCGCTTGGCGCCGTTATCGCGGCAGTGGGTACCGGTCTGCTGGCCGGTGCCTCGGCCCGGACGCCGAGGATCTACTTCGTCGCCTGGACGATCGCCCTCTTCGGGCTGGCCATCGGACTCGGCGCCGCGACGCTCGGTTTCCTGGCTGGCTATGGCAATCTGACCTTCCGGGCGATGGAGCTTGGCACCGCGCTCATCGCGCCGCTGAGCCTGTCCCTGGCGCTGGTAGAGCTGAGCGGACGAAAGCTCGCCTCCCGATTCGCCATGCGGCTCGTAGTGTCGGCCATTGCCGTCATCGCGCTCGTGGTTCTCGGAACCGACCCGGTGAATCCGAACGTTACCTTCAGCACTGCCTGGCCGTTCCCGCCGGATTTCTACCAGATTGCCCCACAGGTCGTGCTTGGCTTTCTGGCGTTGTTCAGCGCGGTGACCGGCCTAACGACGCTGGCCGTCGTGATCAGGAGATCCTCACGCGAGCATGTGCCTCGGGTGGAGACCAGGCCAGTGATCCTCGTGTCGGCCGCGACCTTGATCGTGGTCCTCCCGGTGCTTGGCTGGCTGCTGAGGCAGGGCACAGGCGTTTCACTGCCGTTGTCCGGGCAAGATCCGTTCGCCTTTTGCTGCCTCGTCGCCGCCGGCCTGATCTGGTATGCGGCGAGGCTGGCCGGTGACCGGGATCTCGGCCAGGCGCAGGCCGCGCTTCCGGGGCGACGTCATGCTGACGACGACTGGGATGACGACCAGGACAGTGCTTCTTATGGCCGGGGCAGACCGATGTACAGCTCGCCGGAGACAGGTGAGTTCGATGAGTTCGGGCGAGCCGACGGGCTTGGCCGGCACCGGGGGACGGCCGGCTATGAGAGCGATCTGGACGCCGGCTATCTCGATGACGACGACGCCTATAGCGGTCAGCGGCCGCCCGCCGGCAGGCAGCGCTTCAGCGACGCGGACTCTGACTACAGGTACCCGGCGCTCGCCGCGCTCGCGGCTGAGCCGGCGGGGCCGCTCGACGAGCCCGGCCGGTACGGCGACCCTGGCCGTTATGGCGAGCACGGCCCATTCGATGAGTCCGGGTCATTCGATGAGCCTGGCCGGTTCGATGAGCCTGGCCAGTTTGATGAGCCTGGCCAGTTTGGTGAGCCCGACCGGTACGGCGACCCTGGAAGGCATGCCGAAGTCGCACCCTACGAGGATGCGGAGCCCTACGGGGGCGCCGGATCCCATGACGGGCGCAGGCCGCACGACGAAGACCCGCGTGCGCAGCTCTTCGGCCAGATCGCGATCTACACGCTGATCGAGGGCCGGGCCGATGACTTCGACCGGCTGACCGAGTGGGTGCTCGCGAAGGTCAAGGCCGAGGAACCGGACACGCTGGTGTACATCGTGCACGCGGTCCCGACCGCGCCCATGCAGCGCATCTTGTACGAGGTATACCGGGATCGCGCCGCTCACGAGGATCATCTGAGCCGCCGCTACATGATGACCTACGAGGCCGAGCAGCGCCCGTTCGTGCTGGCGACCAACGTCATCGAGCTTGGCCTGCAGCAGGCGAAGGTATCGCCGTTGCCATCGATCTCCGCTATCTCCGACATCTTGAGCGAGTCTGGCATTGACCTAACCGGAATCACCAGGTCAGCAGGGTCACCAGCCATGCCGGGCTGGGCCGAGATCCGGGGCGAGGACACCAGGTACTGACTAATGGCCTCAGATCCGCGGGGAGCTACTGGGCATGCGATCACGCTGCTGTCCCGGCCGGGCTGCCATCTGTGCGATGACGCCCGCGCGGTGATCGACCGGGTCGCGGCCGAGCTCGGCGTCCCGTGGACGGAGCGAGACATCACCACCTCGCCGGAGGATCTGAAGGAGTACGCCGACATGATCCCGGTTACCTTCATCGATGGCGTTCAGCACGACTTCTGGCGCGTCGATGAGGCCAGGCTGCGCAAGGCGCTAGGACACTAGCCTGGGGTAGGGCGACCCGCACCTGGCTGCCGCGGCTCAGCTTCCGGGGTGGCAGGCAACTTTGTGCAAACGTTCACAAGGGCGTACCGTAGAAGAGAACTGACGCGGGAAGTCAGGTCGCACCGAAGCCCGCCGTGCCGATGCCCCCAGGAGTTGCCGGCGTATGTCTCGCCGTACCAGGTCAGATACCAGCGTTCAGGGCATACCGGAGGCTACTATCGCGCGCCTCCCGCTCTACCTGCGTGCCCTGTACGCGCTCGCTGACCGCGACACTCCGTCGGTGTCGAGCGAGGAGCTCGCGGCGGCAGCCGGCGTCAACTCGGCCAAGCTCAGGAAAGACCTGTCGCATCTGGGCTCTTACGGGACTCGCGGCGTCGGGTACGACGTCGACTACCTGATCTATCAGGTCTCCAGGGAACTCGGCCTGACGCAGGACTGGCCGGTGATCATCGTCGGGGCTGGCAACCTCGGCCGCGCGCTCGCCAATTACGGCGGATTCGCTACGCGCGGGTTCCACGTCGCGGCGATGGTGGACTCGGACCCGGCGGTGGTGGGCACCGCGATAGCCGGTCACCGGGTATGCGGCGCCGACGAGATTGAGCGGGTGGTTGCCAGGCACGGTGTCATGATCGGCGCGATCACCGCGCCCGCGGTCGCGGCGCAGGGTATCTGCGACCGGCTGGTGGCCGCCGGCGTGACCAGCATCCTGAACTTCGCGCCTGTGGTACTCAGCGTGCCCGAGGGCGTTGACGTGCGCAAGGTCGACCTGTCCATCGAGTTGCAGATCCTGGCTTTCCACGCGCAGCGCAGGTCGGCCCTCCGGCCGCCGCACTGTGCGGACGTCGAGATGCCGTCGCCGCACCAGAACGGCAGCCGCGGCCAGGCCTGCCGGCCAGTCCCGCCGGACCGCCCGGCCAGGTCGGCGCGCCGGCCTTGGACGGTGACGATGCAGTGACCGCCGAGGCGGTCGGTACATGAGCCTCCTGGTCGTGGGCCTTAGCCACGCGAGCGCACCGGTCGCGACGCTGGAACGGGCTGTGGTCTCGGGCGACGCTCAGGCGAAGCTGCTGCACGACGTGCACATGTCACCCGGCGTCACCGGATCTCTGGTGCTGAGCACGTGCAACCGGATCGAGGTCTATGCCGAGGTAGACAGCTTCCATGGCGGGGTCGCGGTGATCTGCGACCTGCTGGCGAGTCACTCTGGCATCTCTCCGACCGAGCTCAGCCGGTCGGCCTACGTGCACTACCAGGACCGCGCCGCCCAGCATCTGCTCGCCGTGGCCTGCGGACTCGACTCCATGGTCGTCGGGGAAAGCCAGATACTCGGCCAGGTCCGCCAGGC
The DNA here is from genome assembly GCA_963819285.1 of uncultured Actinomycetota bacterium. Lineage (GTDB taxonomy): Bacteria > Actinomycetota > Actinomycetes > Streptosporangiales > Streptosporangiaceae > Chersky-822. The sequence continues at coordinate 426,638 of CAWFVM010000003.1, read as the reverse complement.
GGTGCGGCTGGCCCGCCAGCACAGCACCCTGAGCCGGGCTCGGCGACCTCAGCAGGCTGGCGCTTCGAGCCGGGCGGCGCGCGCACGCCGAGACCGGCATCGATGCCGCCGGGCAGAATCTGGTGACGCTCGGCCTCGGCCTCGCCGTCGAAATCCTGACCGGGAACGCACCGGCTGCCCCGGCCGCACTGGGTTGGCAAGCACCGGCAGTGCCGTCTGCGGACGCCAGTCCGCAGGCCGCGCAGGGTTGGCAAGCACCGGCAGTGCGGTCTGCGGACGCCAGTCCGCAGACCGCACTGCGCGGATACAGCGTTCTCGTGGTCGGTGCCGGGGCGATGAGCTCGCTGGCCGTGGCGACCGCGACGAGACAGGGCGCGGACAGCGTATTTGTGGCCAACCGGACCAGAGGCAATGCCGAGCGGCTCGCGGAGAAATACGGTGCCAAGGCCATCGGCCTGGCCGACCTAGAGACCGCCGCGGTCTCCGCCGACCTGGTGGTGACCTGCACCGGGGCCACAGAGCACGTAGTGACCGCCGCGACCGTCCAGCGGGCACTCGCTCGCCGGGCCGGTACAGAGCCGGGTGACCAGGGCGGCCCACGCGAACTGGTCTTCCTTGACCTCGCGCTGCCCAGGGATGTCGAGCCCGAGGTGGCCGACCTGCCCGGCGTCCGGCTCATCGACATGACCGCGATCGCGGCAGCGGGCCAGCCAGGCGAGGCAGCGAGTCCGCAGGCGGTTGCCCTGGCCAGTGACGCGGACGTCGTCGCGGTTCGCCGGATCGTGGCTCAGGAGCTTAGCTCGTTCAGCAAGGCCGACCGCGCGGCGAGCGTGGTACCGACAGTAGTCGCACTGCGGGCGAAAGCGGCCACCGTAGTCGAAACGGAACTGGCTAGGCTAGATCGCAGGCTGGGTGATCTCGATCAGAAAACCCGCAGGGAGATCGCTCAGTCGATGAGCAGGGTCGCGGACAAGTTGCTGCACGGGCCGACCGTCAGGGTCAAGGAACTCGCTGACTCGCCCGGTGCCGACTCGTATGAGACCGCGTTGCGGGTGCTGTTCGAGCTCGACCCGGATACGGTGCAATCGGTCGGCCGTCCGGACGTTGACATGCTCGCGTGGCCGGCGACGCAGGAGGGTGACACGTGAACGGCAAGACGCTACTCGCTTCGGGGCGCGGCGCGCAGGCCAGGTGCATGACGCCTGCCAGCGCGTATGCTGCCGGGACCGATGAACCGCGGCTAGGCGCGATGGTCGCGATGGTCGCCGGGGGCAGAAATACAGACGTGTCCGCTGGACACCTCAGCAACGGGGACGATGCGAAGTGAACCCCACACCCGTAACTAATAAGGCGGGAACGAAAACTAGCCAGCCAGTGCCGGACACTGCCTGCCCGACACCGGGCCAGCTCGAGGACGCGGCGGCAGCGAGTGCCGTCACCAGTCAGGCTGGCCGTCGCGCCGCCGGCGGCATGGGCCTGGTCGCCTTCGTCGGCGTCGGGCCAGGCGATGAGGGTCTGCTCACGCTGCGGGCCGCCGCCCTGCTCGGGGTGGCTGACCTGGTGGTGGCCGCGCCGTGGGTTAGCGAGCGCATTGCCCACCTGCTGCCTCCTGACGCGACTGTGCTTGACTCGGCGAACCTGGACCAGGACTCGCGCCAGCTCATCAAGGCGGCCAGGGCCGGCGAGACCGTACTGCGGCTGTTCGGCGGTGACCCGTTCATGTTCTGCGCGGCCGCCGGCGAGGCAGCGAGCTGCGCGAAGGCCAAGGTCCCCGTTGAGATCGTGCCAGGCCTGTCGGCGGCGACGGCGGTACCCGCCTACGCTGGCATTCCGCTCACCCAGGACGGTGCCGGGGAGATCAGGATCATCCACGCGTCCGAAGTCAGCCGGATGTCGGTCACGCAGGGAACGCTAGTGATCCTCGGCGCCGAGACGGGGATTGGCGATATCGCCAAGATGCTGATCGCGGCCGGCTGGCCGGACTCCACCCCGTTCGCCATTACCTGGAACGGCACGACGACCGATCAGCAGACCGTGGTCAGCGCGCTGGGTACGGTGACCGCCGACCTGAAGGCAGCGGGCGTCAGCCTGCTCACCGCGCACGGCCGGGCTATCGCGGTCGCTGGCGAGGGCGTCAGGCTCCAGCGAGCGCTCTCCTGGTTCGAGACCAGGCCGCTGTTCGGCTGGCGCGTCCTGGTGCCGAGGACCAAGGAGCAGGCGGCCGGGGTCTGCGACCAGATCCGGTCTTACGGGGGCGTGCCCGAGCAGGTGCCCACGATCGCCGTCGAGCCGCCGCGCACTCCGCAGCAGATGGAGCGGGCGGTCCGGGGTCTGGTCACCGGGCGGTATCAGTGGGTCGCCTTCACCTCGGCCAACGCAGTGAAGGCGGTCAAGGAGAAGTTCGAGGAGTACGGGCTTGACGCCAGGGCGTTCGCCGGGGTCAAGATCGCCGCCGTGGGCGAGCTGACCGCCGAGGCGCTCCGTGCGTTCGGGATCACGGCCGACCTGATGCCGCCGCCGAGCGAGCAGTCGGCCGAAGGACTGGCGAACTGCTGGCCGGCGTATGACGACGTGCTCGACCCGATCAACCGGGTGCTGCTGCCGCGCGCGGACATCGCGACCGAGGGCCTGGTGGCCCGGCTGACCGACCTGGGCTGGGAGGCCGAAGACGTCACGGCTTACCGCACGGTCCGCGCCGCGCCGCCGCCTGCCCCGGTGCGCGAGGCGATCAAGGGCGGCGGGTTCGACGCCGTGCTCTTCACCTTGTCCTCGACGGTCAGGAACCTGATCGGCATCGCCGGCAAGCCGCACTCGGTGACGGTGATCGCGGTCATCGGCCCGGAGACCGCCAAGACGGCGGCGGAGTTCGGCCTGCGGGTCGACGTGATCGCTGAGCGGCCATCGGCCGTCGCGCTAGTCGAGGCGCTGGCCGCGCACGGTGCGTCGATCCGCGACACCGCGGTCAAGGCAGGGGAGCCGGTGCGGCGGCCGAGCGAGCGTCGCCGGGGAGCGCGCCGCCGGGTTAGGTAGCCGGAGAAGGAGTTATGCCAGATGGTTGCTGAATTTCCAGTCGCGAGGCCACGCCGGCTACGCGGAACGGCAGCGATGCGGCGGCTGGTCGCGGAGGCGAGCGTCCGCCCGGCCGACCTGGTGCAGCCGCTGTTCGTGAAGGAAGGGATCGGCGAGCCCCAGCCGGTCGGCTCGATGCCCGGGGTGTTCCAGCACACCAGGGAGAGCTTGCGCAAGGCAGCGGAGCAGGCGGTTGAGGCGGGAGTCGGCGGGCTGATCCTGTTCGGTATTCCGGCCGAGAAGGACGCACGCGGGTCCGGCGCCGACGACCCGGACGGGATCGTGCAGCTCGCGCTCTCCGATCTCAGCGCTGACCTGGGCAGCGAGACCGTCCTGATGGCTGACCTGTGCCTGGATGAGTACACCGACCACGGTCACTGCGGCATCCTGACCGCCGATGGGCGGGTCGACAATGACGAGACGCTCACCCGCTACGCGTCGGTCGCGCTGGCACAGGCGCGGGCGGGTGCCCACGTGGTGGCGCCGAGCGGCATGATGGACGGCCAGGTCGCCGCGATCAGGACGGCGCTCGACGCGGCGGGCTTCAGCGACGTCGCCATCTGCGCTTACGCCGCCAAGTACGCCTCGGCGTTCTACGGCCCGTTCAGGGACGCCGCCGAGTGCGCGCCGCAATTCGGCGACCGGGCCTCGTACCAGCAGGATCACGGCAGCCAGGCGGAGGCGCTGCGCGAGGTGCTGCTCGACGTCGCGGAGGGCGCTGACATCGTCATGATCAAGCCCGCGCTGGCGTATCTCGATGTCATCAGCCTGGTGTCCAGGTCGGTGCGGCTGCCGGTCGCCGCCTATCAGGTCAGCGGCGAGTACTCGATGGTCGAGGCAGCTAGCGCGAATGGCTGGCTTGACCGGGACAAGGTGATCGCCGAGTCCCTTACCGCGATCAAGCGGGCCGGAGCGGGCATAATCCTGACCTACTGGGCCACCGAGGTCGCCGCCGGCCTGCGCCAGCCCTGTGTGTTCGCTAGCATCGCACTGCGTGCGGGGCTTCGGTACGCACGGCACCGAACTGTGATCAGACCTTGGCGGGAGCCGCCATCGGGCACGGTATGGTCAGCAGAAGTCAGCCAGGCGGGGAGGCCAGCTCAATGGTCGAGGCGGTGCTGCGGGCCAGGCGCCGCAGGGCAAACGAGCGGATGGTGCTCGCCGCCAGCGGGTACGCGGCGCTGGGCTGGCCGGTCTGTCCGGGCGCTCAGCCCAGGGAGCGGGTGCCCGCGCAGGACCGGTTCGCGCCGATTGCCTCGGGCCGGGCCTGTTCGTGTGACCGGGTTGGCTGTCCAGCACCTGGTGCGCACCCGGTCTCACCAGCCTGGAAGCTGCAGGCGAGCGCCGACGTCGCGATCGTCGGGCACTGGTGGAATGAGCGTCCGCAGGCCAGCATCCTGCTGGTGACTGGTCGGTCCTTCGACGTGCTTGACGTTCCCCTGGCTGCCGGGCTGCTGGCGACGCGGCGGTTCGAGCGGTCAGGCATCGCGGCCGGGCCGGTGGCGGTCAGCGCCGGGGAGCGGGCACTGTTTTTCGTCGCGACAAGAGCGGCTAGCGGTGACGACGACGAATGGTGGTCCTGCAACCTGGACAGCAAGCCTGACCTGCTGCCTGAGGTCACCGGGCTGCGCTGGCACTGCCGGGATAGCTATGTGGTCGCTCCGCCGTCGAGGCTGGTGAACGGCATGCCGGCCAGGTGGCTGACCGAGCCGGGCACGCCGGAGCTGCCCGATGCGTTGCGACTGCTAGAAGTGCTCGCCGACGCGTGTGAGGAGACTGCTCAATGACATCGGATCTGGCCGCGGGCCTGACGGACGCCGATCTTTATGCCAGGGCCTGTGCTGTGCTGCCTGGCGGGGTCAACTCTCCGGTGCGTGCCTTCGGCGCGGTGGGCGGCACGCCAGTCTTCATGGCTTCCGGTGCAGGACCCTACCTGACCGACGTGCGCGGCAAGACGTATGTGGACCTGGTCTGCTCCTGGGGCCCGATGATCCTTGGCCATGCCCATCCGGCCGTTCTCGCGGCCCTTCGCGACGCGGTCAGCCTGGGTACCTCGTTCGGCACCGTGACCGCCGGCGAGGTCAGGCTCGCCGAGGAGATCGTCGCCAGGACTCCGGTGGAGCGGGTCAGGCTGGTCAGCTCGGGCACGGAGGCGACGATGTCGGCGCTGCGACTGGCCAGGGCCTACACCGGCCGGCGGCTGGTGGTCAAGTTCGCCGGCTGTTACCACGGGCACGTTGACGCGCTGCTGGCCGCCGCCGGATCAGGCGTGGCGACGTTCGGGCTGCCTGACTCCCCCGGAGTAACCGGTGCGGTCACGGCCGACACCGTCGTGCTGCCGTATAACGACGGCGACGCGGTCAGGCAGGCGTTCGCTGAGAACGGCGGCGACATTGCCTGCGTCATCACCGAGGCCTGCCCGGCCAACATGGGGGTCGTGCCACCGTCGGTCGGCTTCAACGAGCTGCTCGCCGGGCTGTGCGGTGAGTACGGATCGCTGCTGATCATGGACGAGGTGCTGACCGGCTTCAGGGTTACTCGCTCCGGGTGGTACGGCCGGGAGGGCGTGCCAGGGGACCTGATGACGTTCGGCAAGGTGATGGGCGGCGGGCTGCCCGCTGCCGGATTCGGCGGCCGGGCCGAGATCATGGAGCTGATGGCGCCGGCCGGGCCGGTCTACCAGGCGGGCACCTTGTCGGGCAACCCGCTGGCGACCGCCGCTGGCCTGGCTACCCTGACGGAATGCACGCCCGAGGTCTACAAGCGGGTGGATGAGGCGGCGGGAGCGGTGGCCGACCTGACCAAGGCGGCGCTGACCGCGGCCGGAGTGCCGTTCCGGCTCAATGAGGCGGGGAACCTGTTCTCGTTCTTCTTCGGCGTCAGCGGGCCGGTCAGGGACTTCGCGCAGGCACGGGCCCTGTCGGGTGCCGCCTACGCGGCGTTCTTCCACGCGATGCTGGACGGCGGGGTGTACCTGCCGCCATCGCCCTACGAGGCCTGGTTCGTGTCAGCGGCGCACGATGATCGCGCCCTGGCCAGGATCGCTGAAGCGGTGCCATCGGCGGCGGCCGCCGCGGCTGCGGCTCTGGGCTGATGCGGGTGGGCACCCCGCTGTCGCTTGTCGCAGCAGCGGGGTGCCCCGTGCGGTGGCCCCAGCCCTTCTAGTGGTGCAGGTGCACCGAGATGTGCTCGAAGTGCTTGTGCTGGCCGGCCGGGTTGGGCAGCAGCACGTGGAAGGCGCACTCGAACAGCGCGTGCCTGCCAACCTTGTTCGGCTTGCCGTGCGAGTCGCCGAACTGGACCTTCGGTGAGTTGCGGAAGCAGATGAGATTCCGCAGGACCGTGTTGGTGACGACCTCCATCGCGTCGGGATCGGCCATCTTGTTGCCGCTGATGACGGCGCTGCTGGCGATGAAGTTCCTGATCACGCCTAGCCAGCACGACTGGACATGCCTGATCACGAGGGTGCCCCGGATAAAGCTGTCCTCGTAGTCGCTGTAGACCGGACTGTGGAAGTGCTTGAAGACGCCATGCGGCTTGCAGGTCGTCCCGCCGCCGCCACTGACCTGATCCACGCTGTGCTGGATCGTGGTGTTGTGCACGACGATGCCGAGTGCGCGATCGCCGAGCAGGCTGCCGAAGACGGTGGAATGGCTATTCAGAGTCGGCCGCTTCGGATGCGGATCGTCAAGACAGGCGAAATGCTTAGCCTCGCAGCCGAGAAGAAGCGTTGCGCCTGGCTTGACAAAGATGTTGCGGTCCACAACGAGATGAGACAGATGTTCTCCGTAGGCCGCGAGCAGCGTACTGCCGCGATCGACCCAGATATTGCGTTGCACGAGTACTGGGCCGTGGTTTACCGCACAGACGCCACGGACAACCACGTTCCAGTAGGTACCGATCAGGACGCCCGGTCGATGGAGCGTGCCTCGGCACACGTGGGTTGACCAGGCCGGATTCGCCGAAGTCGCCGGCGCCGCCAGCGCTGGCCCGGCGGATCCCGCACCGATCAGGCCGAGCAGCGTCCCGGCTGTCGCCATGGCGACCGATATCCTTTTATGTCGACGTAGCATTAAGCATCCCCTTTTCTTGTTCCTCCCCGTGAGGTGGCGCATTCGCAGGCACGTTAACAGACGGAGCTATTCTGACCTGTCGCCGTGTTGTTTTCGTGATCTAATTCGCGCGGACGCGGAACTGCGGGTGGGCACCAATTCGACTTTTATGACTACGTGTTTTCGAATAGCCGCGATGAGCTAAAGGGGACTTGCGGGAGCAAATGTTCGCCCGGCTGAGCCGGGTCGCGGGTTAGCTCGGTGCCGGCCCGGCTCGGTCCCGGCCCATGACCAAGGGGAGCCGGGCTTCTGGACTCGGTCCTTCCCCGTGGCTCGCTCCACCAGGGTTCCGTGATCAAGGTCAGGGTCTTGATCGCGGAACCTTGGTGGCGTGATCAAGCAGCTAATGTTCCGTGATCAAGCTTCATTTCATGATCACGGAGATCGGTTCTGTCGCATATTTCTGGATGGTTACGTTGGCTGGTTGGCGGCGAGGATGAGCTTGCGGAGGAGGGGGAAGCTGGCGCGGCCGTAGGCCTGGCGCTTGATTTTCTTGATCTTGCTGACGGTTCCCTCGACTTTTCCGCTGTTCCAGGGCAGGGACAGGCCGTTGCGGACGGCGTCGTAGTCCTGGCGGATGCCGGCGGCGAAGGAGGCGAGCGCGGGGATGCCGGCTGTCTCGGCGGCGTGCAGCCAGGTGTCGAGGGTTTCGGTCCCTGTGGCGGGGCTGATGATGGTGGCGGTGAGGCCGGCGCTGATGTCGGCGAAGGACCGGGCCAGTCCGGTGATGAGGGCGAGGCGGGGGATGCGGGCGGTGACGGCGGCGAGCGCGGCGGTGTCCTCGGGGGTGAGGTTCGCGGGGCTGGTCATGATCCAGCGGGCGATGTCGCGGGCGGCGGGCAGCGGCGGGGGCGGGGGAGGGGCGCTGCCGGGCAGGTGCCGCAGGGGCCGGAGGTAGCGGCGGACCTGCTGGTCTGAGCCCTGGTAGCCGAGCCGGGTGATCTCGGCGGCCAGGGCGCGGGCGTCGCGGGCGCCCTCGTTCCAGCGGCGGATGAGGTGGTCCTTGTACGGGTCCACGGCGGAGGGCTGGCGGGCGGGGAGGATCTCGGCGGCGGTGGCGGCGGCGTACCTGCGCACGGTGGGCACGCAGAGGCCCAGCTCTCGGGCGACGGCCGCGGCGGAGTGGCCGGCGTTGAGCAGGCGCCGGATCTCCGCGTGCAGCCGGCGGACCTCGCCGGCCCGCGCCGACTCCCGCGACTCCCGCGACTCCCGCCGCGGGGGCGGCGGGGCTTCTCCTTGCTCTCCTTGCTGCTCGCGGTGGTCCTCGTGCTGGTGCCCGGCGAGGACGGCGGCGGTGGCCTGGCGGACCCGGTCGCTGAGATTGTGCAGCAGGTGCCAGCGGTCAGCGACCTGGACCGCGTCCGGGGCGCCCTGGCGGCAGGCGGCGCCGTAGCCAGTGCCCCGGTCCCGGCAGATGACCGCGGCACCGGGATGGTCTTCCAGCCACTTCTTCACCGTCCCGGTCTCCCGGTCCGGCAGCACCCCGATGACCTGCCCGGTTTCCATATCGATCAGCACCGTGCCGTAGTCACGGCCCCGCCTGAACGCGAAATCATCGATTCCCAGCACCCGCGGCGCGGTCCCCGGGTCCTCCTCCGGCAGGGCCAGGACCAGCCGGATCATCGAGTGCCGGGACGCGGGCATGCCCAGCTGCCCGGCCAGCGCCGACCCGGCCCGCCCGGCCAGCACCCGCGCGGCCGCCTCCAGCGCCCCCGCCAGCAGCGGCGTCCTGCGCGCCCGCGCCGACGTCAGGCCCTCGACCTGCTCAGCGAACGACTTCCGCGCGCACCCCGGGTTCACGCAGTCCAGCACCCGGACCTGCAGCCGGACCACCACCGGCCGCCCCCAGACCGGAAGATCACGCAAGAACCGCGCATACCCGCCATGCCGCCTGCCCGACAGCACCCCGCAGTCCGGGCACGCCACCCGCTCCGCCGCCGGCCGCGCCCGCACCACCACCCGCTCCCCGGTATCCGCCACGCCCTCCACCACCAGCCCCGCCAGATGCGGCATCAGCACCGAAAGCACCCGCGCACACGACAACTCCCCATCACACTGCGACAATGACACGGCGGGCTCCTGGCTCCGGCGGATTCGACACCCAGCCAGATACCAGGAGCCCGCTCCCGCACCACCGCGACACGCCGAACGCAAACAACCGTTACCACCCAGAGATTTGCGACAGAACCCGGAGATCTGCGTGGGGTACTTGAGCGCTTGGTCGGGTTGCTGGACTAGACCGTTGGCTTCGGCCGGTTCCCGGCTAGCGGCAATATCCCCTGAAATGGTAAATATCTGGCAGGCTAGCGAAGGTTCGGGTCGCGGGCTGACCCGAGTCGCCTCCGGGTCCGGATGACTCAGTCCGGCCGGCGTGGCTGGCCTGCCGGGTATTGGCCGTTTTCGGGCCTGGCGGACAAATATTCCTTGGACACGCCTCAAATACCATTTAGACTATTTTGGTCATGCTCGTGATCTGCGTGTTCATGGTCAGGCTTCACTGCCCCTGCGGGCCGCCCGGGTTGCTGGTCGCGGCAAGTCCGTGCTGGTCAGGGGCATCCCGGTCGGACGGGGGTGCTTCAAGATCAACTTAAGCTAAGCGATCACGCCTGGGCCAGTGATCACGGAGTTTGGCTCTGGCGCGGATTCCGTGATGCTGGCTGACCCCATGGATGTGGCAGCGCTGGGGCTCCAGCCCCAGCTATGTCACATCGATGGGGTTGCGGCCCGGCAGGCCAGCGGCGGGACGGGCCCGGGCTGGACCAGCCACCCCGGAACCAGGTTCCTGCCAACTTTCACGGAATTCGCGCCAGAGCCCGGAGTTTCTGGTGGGTGATGTTCCGGCATCATGGCTGGTGGCGTGAGCGCGGAACATCGGTGGCGTGATCTCGCCGGGGAAGCTGGGTGGCGGGGATTAGGAGCATGAGCGGGACGATGCTGCTGGCGCGACCTGAGTCCAGAACTTGATGTCCTTGAATCACGGAAACTCGCACGGGTAGCGATCACTCGGCTGAGTGGCCTCGGGGGCAGGTCAGCCGATGGCGATGGCGATGATGCCGGCCACGATCGCCGCTGCGGCGGTCAGCCGCCGGGCCAGGCCGCCTTCGCCGAGCAGGCGCCGGCCTAGTAGCACCCCGAACAAGACGCTCACCTCGCGGGCCGGGGCTACCGCGCTGACGGCGGTGAAGCTGAGGGCGGCCAGCACCAGGATGTAGGCCAGCGGCGCGAGCAGTGCGGCACCGACTACCTGGGGGCGGAAGCTGCGCCAGACCTGGGCCAGCTGGCCGGGGTCCCTGATCACAGCCGGCAAGAGGACTAGCGTCATGACCGGAAAGGTGGCGTAGCCCTGCAGGATCGGCGGCGTGTGCAAGGTGCCGACCGCGTACTTATCCCAGATCGTGTATGACGCGATGAACATGCCAGTGACCAGGGCGAAGGCGATCGCCTTGGTGCTCGCTCGCCCGTGCTCGGCCGCTGGCGTCTCCGTCGTCTCCGTCGTCTCCGTAGTCCCTGGTGAGCCTGGCGGCGTCGGCTGCTGCTGGGCTGGGCCGGGCAGGCTGATCAGGACGACTCCGGCGACGATGGCGACGATGCCGAGAATGGCGATCACTCCTGGTCGCTCACCGAGCAGCGTGATGCCCGCGATCGCGGCGAGCATCGCGCCGGTGCCCCGGCCGATCGGGTAGACCAGGGATAGGTCACCGATCCCGTACCCCAGTTGCAGGAACAGGAAGTAGGCGGACTGCAAGATCCCGGTGCCGATGAGGAAAACCCAGGACGCCCCGGTCAGTCTCGGCTGGCCGGCCAGGACCTCGACCAGCACCACCGGGACGTAAAGCACGGTGACGCTGGCAGCGAGCAGCCAGGGGAAGAACGCCGCTCCCATGGTCGCCGCCTGCTTGCTGAACAGGTTCCAGCTCGCGTGCGCGATGGCCGCCGTCAGTACCAGGGCGATGGCCGTCGGGCTCACGCGATCGCACCTGCCGTGGTAGTAGGGGACAATTCGCACAAACTCTATCCTCGTCGGCCGACCGGGCCTAGGTGCGCGGGCGGGTAGGCTGAGCCCGCTATGACTGCGGATGAAACGCCCACGGGTCCCACGGATGACGGCCGCGCCGATCAGGTGACGACCATCGTGCACTTGGTCCGGCACGGAGAGGTCGCCAATCCTGACGGTGTGCTCTACGGGCGCCTTCCCGGGTTCAGCCTGTCGGAGGACGGCCAGATGATGGCGAAGGCGGCGGCCGACTTCCTGGCCGACCGGGACATCACCATTCTGCGGTCATCACCGCTTGACCGGGCCAGGCAGACCGCCGAGCCGATCTCTGGTCAGCTTGGGCTTCCCGTGCAGGTTGATGACCGGCTGATCGAGCCGTGGAATCACTTTGAAGGCCTCAATGTCGGAGTCGGAGACGGCTCGCTGCGGGCGCCACGACACTGGATCTATCTGAGAAATCCGTTCCGGCCCTCCTGGGGCGAGCCATTCGTCCAGGTCGCGGCGCGGGTGCTGGCCGCCGCTGCCGATGCCGCGCAGGCGGCGCTCGGGCACGAGGCGGTCTGCGTCAGCCATCAGCTGCCGATCTGGGTATCGCGCCGGTCGGTCGAGGGCCGCAGGCTCTGGCATGATCCGCGCCGCAGGCAGTGCGCGCTCGGCAGCGTGACCAGCCTGACCTACACGGGGGGCCGGTTCACCTCTGTTACCTACGCCGAGCCGTCCGGTTCGGCTGGATCTCGGGTCGCCGGCGCGTAGCCTGGTTGCTGCCGGATCGGCGGTACCCCTGCGGCTGGGTGTTAAAAGCCCGGGCCGGAGCGGCGCCGTGAACTGGCATCCTGCACAATGGTTTCGTTACTACCGCTTGTAGGAGTTCTTCTTTGTGATCCGCATGCCGAGAGTCGCGCGTCAGCACTGGACGGGTTCGCACCGGGCGGGTTCGGCCCGCACCGCTGTGCTGCTTGGCGTTGTGACGATTGCCGTGGCGTCCTGCGCCAGCGGCGCGATCGGGGCGAGCACGGCGGTGAGCAACGGCCAGAGCTTCGTGGGGGGCAGCTACAGCAGTAAGTACGTCAGCCCCGGCGCCCGCGCCGCCGCCCCCGACTTCTCGGGTACGACGCTGACTGGTCAGCGATTCAGCCTGGCCTCCGATCGCGGCGACGTTGTGGTGCTGAACTTCTGGGGGTCGTGGTGCGCGCCGTGCCGCGCTGAGGCGTACCCGCTGGCGGCGCTCGCGAAGCACTTCGCGTCAGCCCCGGTCCGGTTCGTCGGCGATGACGTGCACGATTATGCGACGGCGGCCACGGCGTTCGAGCACACTTTCGGCATCACCTATCCGAGCCTGAACGACCCGGGAGCGGAGGTCGCGCTGGCCTTCCACAGCACGCTCCCGCCGACCGCGATCCCTAGCACGCTGGTGATCGACCGCAGCGGGCGGATCGCGGCGAGAGTCATCGGCGAGGTGTCCTATGACGGGCTCCTGGCGCTGATCGCCAGAGTTCTCGCGGACAAGTCATGACCCAGGAGGCCGCGGAGACAACAGCGGAGACAGCGGAGGTCGAGGGGACAGCGGAGGTGGCTGGCGCTACCCGGCTGAGCGGACGGTTCGGCATCATCGGCTGGCTGCGCTGGACCTGGCGGCAGCTCACCTCGATGAGAACCGCGCTCGTGCTGCTGTTCTTGCTCGCGCTGGCTAGCATTCCTGGCTCGCTGCTGCCGCAGGAGGGCATTGACCCGGCGGCCGTCAGCCAGTACTACATCTCGCATCCGGCACTAGCGCCGATCGTGGCCAGCCTCTCGGGATTCGATGTCTTCGGGGCGCCCTGGTTTGCCGCGATCTATTTGCTGCTCTTCACCTCGCTCGCCGGGTGCGTGCTGCCTCGGGCCTTCCGGCTCGCCCGATCCTCTCGTCAGCCGCCGCCGAAGGCTCCGCGTCACCTCGGCCGGCTACCGCAGGCCACGAGCTTCGCTGTCCCCGGAGAGCCGCAGGCGGTGCTTGACTCGGCGGCCGGGCTGCTCGGCCGCCGCCGTTTCCGGCTGCGGACCGGGGATGGCTGGGTATCGGCGGAGAAGGGCTACCTGCACGAGGTCGGGAACCTGCTGTTCCATATGGCGCTGCTCGGTCTGCTCGGCTCAGTCGCTCTTGGCGGCCTGTTCGGCTACAAGGGCAACAGGCTCCTGGTGGAGGGCGACACCTTCGGGAACACGCCCGCCGCGCTTGACGTGTTCCGGCCAGGGCGGCTGGTCTCGGCCACGGACCTGCAGCCGTTCAGCGTGACGCTCAAGCGGTTTTCCGCGACCTATGTGACCTCAGGGACGCAGCGCGGTGAGCCGTCGTCGTTCCATGCGCTGCTGGGGTATTCCGCGCAGCCTGGTGCACCCGAGCGCGGTTACGACCTGCAGGTGAATCATCCGCTGAACGTCGACGGTACGCAGGTCTTCCTGATCGGCCACGGTTATGCGCCCGTTTTCAAGGTCACCGGCGGTAACGGGCAGGTGGACTTCAACCAGCCGGTGCCGTTTATCCCGGTCGAGCAGTCCGGGCTGGCGTCCGAAGGCGTGATCAAGGTTCCTGATGCCAGCCCGAAGGAGCTCGGCTTCACCGGGTTTTTCCTGCCCACCGAGTACGTTACGGCGGACGGGCAGCTCGCTTCCGCGTTCCCGGCGGCCGATATCCCCAGGGTCAGCCTGATCGCGTATGCCGGCAATCTGGGCCTCAGCAGCGGTCAGCCGCAGTCGGTTTACAGCCTCGACACCACCGGGCTGCGCCGGCTGGATATAAGCGCCGAGCCGCTCGCCCCTGGCCAGTCGATTACCTTGCCGCACGGTCTGGGCAAGCTGACATTTACCGGGTACCGGCAGTGGGCCAGCCTGGCCATTACCTATGACCCCGGCCAGTTTCCCGCGCTGATCTCGGCACTGGCCGCGCTCGCGGGCCTGGTCATGTCCTTCCTGGTCCGGCGTCGGCGGGTCTTCGTGCGAGTTCGGCCGGATGGCGCGGCGTCGGCGGCTGGCGCGGCCTCGGCGGGGTCGGTGGTCGAGCTGGCCGGGCTGACGAGGTCGGACGCGGCTGGAGGATTCGAGACCGAATTCGCTGAGCTGGCAGCTGAGCTGACCGCCGAGCTCGGCCGGGAACTGAACGGCGCGGGCGACGATGACGGCCAGGCCCTCGTCGAGCCGGAGATTCGCGTCAGTGAACCTCGTGCCGATGCCGACGATGTGGCGCTTGTGCAGTCAAAGGGGGAGTGATCAGCCGTGGAGAATACCGTGCTGGCCCAGATCAGCAACGCGGCCCTGGTGACGGCCATTGTGCTGTACGCCATGGCCATGCTGGCCTATGCGTGCGACTTCGCCTTCAGCCGGCGTCCGCTCAGAGCGGACTCACCGGCGACGCCCGCGCGAGCGAGGGTCAGCGAGACGGCTCTGGTGGGAGCGGGCGTGACGGCTGGTGCCGACCTGACCGATCATACCTTCGCCGCCGATCCGGCCGATATCTCGCAGCTCGCCGACCTCAGCGGCCAGCAGGGGAATGGTTCCGCCGGAGCGGGTCCGCGCGATGCCGGCCGTGCGGGCCTCGCTGGCCTCGCGGGTGGCGGCTCAGTTCAGGACGGGCGCTGGCCGAGCGGCCCCTGGGTCAGGACCGCCTTCGTGCTTACCTGCCTTGGCCTCGTTGTTCACCTCGGCGCGATCGCGACCAGAGGACTGGCTGAGGGCCGGGTCCCCTGGGGCAACATGTATGAGTTCATCTCCGCGATCTGCTGCGCGGCGGTGCTCGTCCTGACGCTGGCGGCGCTCAAGTTCCGCACCTACTACATGGGCCTGTTCGTTCTTCTCGTGGTGGTCGTGGCGCTGGGCATCGACGTGGCGCTCGTCTACACCCCAGCAGGCCCGGTAGCTCCGGCGCTCGCCTCGTACTGGATCGCGATCCACGTCACCGCGATGATCATCTCGATCGGTACCTTCATCTTCGGTGCCGTCGCCACGGTGCTCTATCTGCTGGCCGCCAGGCACGAGAAGAGAGTTGCCGCTGGCCAGGAGTCAGCGGCCACCGGAATAATGGCGCAGCTGCCGAGCTCGACCAAGCTGGACCAGCTGGCGTACCGTGCGATCCTTTTCGCGTTCCCCGCCTGGACCTTCGGGGTCATCGCCGGCGCCATCTGGGCCGACCACGCCTGGGGCAGGTACTGGGGCTGGGATCCCAAGGAGACCTGGTCCTTCATTGCCTGGCTGGTCTACGCGGCTTTCCTGCACGCGCGGGCAACGGCCGGCTGGCGCGGTCACCGGGCGGCCTGCATCCAGCTGTTCGGATTCGCTTGCCTGATGTTCAACATCGTGGGCGTCAACTTGTTCATCACCGGCCTGCACTCCTACGCCGGCATCAACTGAGCAGTCCGGGCGGATCAGGAAACCTCAGGCCTCAGGCGTCCTCGTGGCGCTCGCGGATCCTGCGCTCTAGCTCAAGCAGGAAGTCCGGATTGTCATCCGGAGCGAGGAAAGACTGCGGAGTGAACGGCACCCGGTGCTCGCTCCGGCTCGCCCTCATCCGGTAACCCGTGCCTGTCCTGCGCGGTGGTGTGGACCACAGGCTGTACTCCGAGCCGTGGGCCCAGCTGCCGGTCAGCTCATCGCACACCGCACGCATCCGGACATCGCGTCGTCCGATGATCAGCCACGCCGCAGCCCCGAACACCCAGAAGGCCACAGCCACGAGCAGCCACAGCTGCTTGGAAGGGACGTCGAAATGATGACTGGGGGTCATCGCGATGTCGATCACGCAGGGAACGACGAAACCGACCGTTAGGAGGGCAAACACCGCGCAAGGGAGCAACATGGACATGGGGACAGCGTAGCGTCTGACCTGCGGGGTTCGCCGTGCAAACGGTGCGGTTCATCACGAAGTCCGCGAACCAGGCAGACCTCGCCAACGTCGTGGTTAGTTCAGGTTCGGGCTGCAGGCTGACACCGCGCCGCATACCGGCGTAGCCTGGCGGCCTAGCCTCGTGCGGGGAGCGACAGTAATGCGACGGTTATTGAGTCTGTTGCGGCGCAGACCGCGGCGACGAGTCAGAGCCGGCTCACTCGCCAGGCACGCGCCAGCGAGTCGTCGTAGTTCGGGGCGAAGCAGCCGCCATGGCCAGTCTGGCCGGCCGGTGCAGTCTGGCCGGCCGATGCAGTCTGGATCAGCTGCCTGGGCCGATTCCTGGGCTGACCTGGCTGGCCGTCCGCGGCAGCCGGACACTTTCTGGCAATTGGACCGGCCAGCTGACCGGTCTGAGCGACCGACCCGGCCGGGATCAGGGGCGAGGCCAGGTCGTCCAGCCCAATCCGGTCCGCCAGTCCAGTCTGCTCGCACCGGTCGGCCAGGCCCGGTGAGCCCCCCTGACCTGCCTAGCCAGTTCCTGCGTCCCAGCCAGCCGGGGCGTCAGCCGGGTCAGCCGGGTCAGCCGGGTCAGGCA
Source organism: uncultured Actinomycetota bacterium (assembly GCA_963819285.1). GTDB lineage: Bacteria > Actinomycetota > Actinomycetes > Streptosporangiales > Streptosporangiaceae > Chersky-822. The sequence goes on along the minus strand of CAWFVM010000003.1, from coordinate 410,013 downwards.
GGTGAGGCGCGCCGCCAGCCAGGGCCGCCGCCGCCCAGGCCGGGGCAGCCAGCGCCGGGGCAGCAGCCCGCGCACGCGCGGACACGGGCCGATCGTCAGGGCTCGGCGCGGGCAGCGATCAGGACCGAGCCGAGGCCCGGCACCCGCAGCGCGACCCGCACGGCCCCTGGCAGCTGGTCGGCGCCAGCTGGCCGGCCCGCTGGCGCAGCAGAAACCGCGGGGACCAGGGGATCTGCCGGGTCTGGCGGGGCTGGGGCGCCGGCTGCCGCCGTGGTGAGCACTGGTTCGGCAAGACCGGCGAGGACCCAGGTGGCAGCGGCCTCGGAGGCAGCACGCACGGCCGCCGCCACGGCCGCCGCGACCTCAGCCGAGCAGCAGGCGCCGGCGATGCCCTGGTACGAGCGGGCCAGGAGCGGCCGCGCCGCTGCCGGTGGCCGCCACTGCGGGCACCTGGAGCGCATCTTGCATCGAGACTGGGCACCAGGCGTAGAACCGCCGCCGCAGATCATCCAGGCCGTGGACAGGCTGGCCGAACTGCCGCAGCTGATCAAGGAACGCCTGCTCACGGGTCTGGACGCGATCTACGTGGGTCCAGGCGGAGTGCCCGATCTGGATGACATGAGCGCGCTCAGCGGGGTGCCGCTGCCCTCTGGCCGTGCGACCTGGGATGTGTGTGCCGGTGCCTACGGCGAGCGCAAGGTCATCGTGGGCTCACGCCCGTCGCCCACTCCGGATGTGATGTGCCATGAGATCGGCCACGCGCTTGACGACATCGACGGCGCAGCCGATGGCTGGCAGTCAGACTCCGCTGAGTTCAGCGGGCTCTACCAGCAGTGCCTGCCCTGGATGGGCAGCGAGTTCCACCGGCAGGCCGGGCATCTTGGGCGCCGGGAGTTTTTTGCCGACGCGTTCGCCGCTATCGCGTCTAGCCAGCGCCCGGCGCTGGTAGAGATGGTAGGCGGCAATACCCGGGCGGCTCTCAACGTCATGCTCTACTTCAACGTGCGGTACGGCATCTAGAGGGTGGTGATGATGCGGCGATGAACGTGATACGGCTGCCCAACGGCAATCTGCTTGTCCCAGAGTCGGCAACCGCACGCGGCGGCCGGGTGGTCAGCGACGCCTACGTGGAGATCGGACCCGCCGATGCGGACTACGACCGTTTCGCTGACGGTGCGCTGACCGAGGCGGAGATGGACGAACGCAGGAGACGCTGGCGCGAAGGCGATGACCGGCTGCGCCGCCAGTTTCTCGACTTTCTCGCTCGCGGCGGGCAATCTGGCGACGCTTCCTGACATCCGCTAAATCGGCGCTGGTTCGCTCTTATCTTTGGTTGGGATCGACCGCGCCTGGTCTGCGAATGCGGGACGCGAACTACCTGACCGACCTGGCCTGATCGCAGTTCAGCCATTCTCACCGCCTGCAGATGAAAATGGCTACTGCGTCCAGACCATCGCGCGGGTCCCGCGACACTGGCGGGACTCGCGCGGTCGGCTAGATGCCCGGCCGGAGTCAGTTAGCTGATTCTGAGTTCGCGTTCGGCCCGTCGTTGATGCCGAGCAACGCTCTAATCTCTACTTCCCGGTACCTTCGATGACCACCTGGGGTTCGGATACTGCTGATTCGGCCAGATGCGGCCCATCTGGTTACAGTCTTTGGATCAACTCGGAAGAGTGCCGCGACCTCTCCGGGAGTAAGCAGGCGATCACTGTGCCCATCCATTCGATTCTCCTTGGTACTCGCCTTGGCCCCCCGCATCTCACTCGCCTCGTGCCTCCCCACAACATAGTCTTAATTACAAAGATCACTATTCTCGTTAGATTCCGTAAAAATTTGCTCACAAACCTTGTTGGGCCACTTTGACTGAGACCTGTCTACCACGACAGGTACACGTAGGGTGGAGCGGTGTCTATCCTTGTGTCGGTCGATGAGATCCAAGCGGCAGCCAATCGGCTCAGCGGTATCGCTCTGCGCACACCCTTGGTGCCACTGCGTATTCAGGCGGCTAGGGTGCTCGTCAAAGCGGAGTCGCTGCAGCCAACTGGGGCGTTCAAGCTTCGCGGGGCATATGCCGCGATAAGCGCGCTGCCAGCTGAGCAGCGCAGCCGTGGAGTGGTGACTCACTCTAGCGGCAATCACGCCCATGCCGTGGCATACGCGGCAGCGGCGCTCGGAGTACCGGCCACCGTGGTCGTCCCGACCAGCGCCCCGGCCGTCAAGGTAGCGGCGGCTCGCGGACACGGAGCCACGATCGTGACCTGCGAGCCGACCCTCGCGGCGCGCATCGCCGGGGTGGAGTCGCTCATCAGCCAGTACGGCTATACGCCGATCCCGCCGTTCGATGACGTTAATGTCATCGCTGGTCAGGGCACGGTTGGCCTCGAGATCGCGGCCGACTGCCCGGACGTGGATCTAGTCCTCTGCCCGGTCAGCGGCGGCGGGCTCATCTCCGGGGTAGCCGTCGCTATCAAGGCAGCCAATCCGGCCGCGCGAGTGGTGGGCGTCGAGCCCGAGTTCGCCGCTGATGCCAGGGACTCGCTGCGGCTCGGTCACCGGGTAGCGTGGCCCGCCGCTGATACCGCCAGGACTATCGCCGACGCGCTGCGGGTCGAGCAGATCGGGGAACTGCCGATGCGGCACATCCAGAGTCTGGTGGACGACATCGTGACTGTGTCGGATGAGGAGCTGTTCGCGGCCATGCGGTTCCTGGTCACCTCCGGGCGGCTGGTCGCAGAGCCCGGTGGCGCCGCCGCCGTAGCCGCCTGGATGTTCAGATCTGACCAGCTGCCCAAGGCGAGCAGGTGTGTGGCGATCTTGTCCGGCGGCAACGTCGACCCGCAACTGCTGGCGACTGTGCTCAGCGCCTCGTAGCGGGCTTGGCAGCCGGGAGTCCGTCCGGCCTTGGCGAGCCGCTAGGCTTAGCGGCGTTATGCGCGCAACGCTCTACTACACAGTCCTGCGGCTGACCATGTTCATCGTGGTGTTCGGCCTGCTGTACGTCGCTGGCGCGCGGAGCATCCTGCTGCTTGGCCTGGCCATCTTGATCAGCGGGGTGATCAGCTACTTCGCGCTGAACTCGCAGCGAGCCGCCATGTCTGGCGTGATCAGCCGCCGCGTCACCGGCTTCCGCGACCGCCTTGAGGCGGGCACCCGCGCCGAGGACGACGACTAAAGGCCCTGGCGAGGCCGCCCCCTTGATTGACCGGTGATCTGGTGTCTGACAGTTTGCCGGGTATTCACCATTTCAGCGGGTCCAGTCGCAGCGGGCAAGCGCCGACGTACCCCGCGCGAACTTCCGTGATCATGAGCCAATACTTGATCACGGAACATGAGTCGTGTGATCACCCCATCCAGGTTCCGTGATCAAGGCCCCGGCCATGATCACGGAACTCCGGTGGTGGGGCTGAGTGAGTCACTCGGTTGGCAGGGCTGCCTGAGTCACCCCGGTAGTGGGCTCACTGAGTCCGAGTACGACGACAGACGACGACGAACGACGGCTAGAGCGGCTAGTCGGCCGACAGCCAGCCGCCAGTCTTGAGAAACGTCATGATCGTGGCGGTCGCCTCGGCACGGCCGACTACCGAGGTATCCACCACCAGCACGGCGTCGTCGGGCTCCTCATAGGGATCGGACACGCCGGTGAAATTGTCGATCAGGCCGGCCCTGGCCTTGGCGTACAGGCCCTTGCGATCACGGGCCTCGCAGACGTCCACCGGCGTGGCGACGTGGATCAGCACGAAATCGCCCACCTGCGACACCAGCTGCCTGACCTGCTCCCGCGCCGCCGCGTAGGGCGCGATCGGGGCACAGATCGCGATCCCGCCGTGCCTGGCGATCTCTGCCGCGACGTAGCCGATCCTGGCGATATTCAGATCACGGTCGGCCCGGCTGAAGGTCAGGCCGGCCGACAGCAGCGATCTGACCAGGTCACCGTCGAGCAGCGAGACCCGGCGGTCACCGTACTCGGCGAGCAGGTCACGCAGGTCCCTGGCGATCGTGGACTTCCCTGATCCGGACAGGCCGGTCAGGAACAGTACAAATCCCCGCTCCGAACGAGGCGGCCTGGCATGCTTCAGCTCGGCCAGGACGGCGTCAGTCGCGACCCAGTCAGGCAGCTTTACGCCGCCGTCCAGCATGTCGGCGAGCTGATCGGCGGACAGGTCGTCGATCTCGGTCCCGGCCTCGATCAGCGAGTGCGGACGCCAGACCTCGGCCCGAGGGTCATAGGCCCAGTCACCGGCAGGCAGCACCGGGATCGGCGCGCCGGGAAGGCCGGCTACCGGGCTGGCCACGCCCGCCGCGGTCCCGGCCTGGTCGGCCATCAGGTGGGTGGCGCCGTAAGCGGCCGCCACGATCGCGCAGGCGGCCAGCGCCCGCGCCGGATCGAGATCTTCGCCTCGGGGCGCCAGCGGCACGGGAATGATGACCGTGCCGGGCGGCAGGCTGCGCGCTGCGGCAAGCACGGTCCTGATCAGAGCTTCAGGCTCGCGGACGATCTCGACCGGGCCGGCGATGAGCGGCAGGACCAGCAGCCGCGCCCTGAGCTGCCCGGCAAGATGCCTGAGCTGCCCGATCTGCCGCCTGCGCAGCGGCGAGTTTGTGGCGAACGCCAGTACGGGCGCACCGCCGAACTCAGCCCTGGCCTGCTCAGGCGTGATCATCAGGCGCCGGAACGAGCCGTGCTCGACCGGGCGGTGCTTACGTACCGGCCCGGCTAGCCGGACGTCGTCGCGGCCCTGCCCTGCCAGTGTCTGCCTGCCCAGGGCCGTCCGCTCCGTAATAGTCAGCACGGCGAGCGGCGTGCCCTCGGGATCGCTGAGCATCACCTGATCAGCGTCCGCCGGCACCGCACCCGCCCGGACGTCCAGCGTGACCGGGATCGGCCAGGGCGTGCCGTCAGCGAGGGTGGCCGCGATGGTGACCGCGTCGACGTCGGCCTGCGTCATGAAGCCGCCAAGCGGCGCGAACGCCCCCGACAAGAGCAGCTCAAGATCGCCGAGCTGACGAGTGTCCAGCGTTAGCGCGGGCAGCGACGCCGCCCGTGCGACGTCCTCCGCGCTCGCTCCTGCGGTCACTGTGCCTTCCTCCATCCGCCCGCCCGACGGCACCCCCCGACGGGCATCCCTGAGAGTACCGGTGCGCGGCGGCATCGCGGTCCGCGCGCAGCCGCCAGCCCTTGTCAGTGCCAGCCCCTGTCGGTACCAGCCCGTAGACTAGTCATAACCTGCGCCCGGCCTGGACGTGGGTTACTCGTGCTGCCCTCGACCCAGCGGACAAGGAAGCGATGAGCCTCACTGGTCTAATCGGCGCCGTCGCCGAAGACCCGCAGCTAAGCAACGCTCTTGAGTACGCCGGCCTGCCAGGCTCTGCCGACGCCGATCTAGTCGCACCGGCGGCCCTGCGGCCGGTCGTGATCGCCGCGCTGGCCCGGGCCGCCGGGCCAGCCAGTCCCTTCATCCTCGCGATCACCGCCACTGCCCGCGAGGCCGAGGACCTGACCAGCGCACTCAGCTCACTTCTCCCCGACCCGAACGCGGCCGCCTACTTCCCGGCCTGGGAGACCCTGCCGCACGAGCGGCTCTCCCCGCGATCAGACACTTCAGGCCGCCGGCTCGCCGTCCTGCGCCGCCTGGTCAGTCCCGACCCTGGCGACCCGAGGTCGGGCCCGCTCCAGGTCGTCGCCACTCCGGTCCGCAGCGTTCTCCAGCCGCTCGTCGGAGGTCTTGGCCAGCTGGAGCCGGTCAGGCTCGACACAGGCGGCCAGGCCGAGCTCGACGAGGTCGTCACCAGGCTGGTCGAGATCGGCTACGCCAGGGTCGACCTGGTGACGAGCCGGGGCGAGATCGCCGTTCGCGGCGGCATACTCGACGTCTTCCCGCCGACCGAAGAGCACCCGCTCCGGGTGGAGTTCTTTGGCTCCGAGGTCGAGGAGATCAGGCCGTTCAAGGGCGCCGACCAGCGCTCTCTCGGCACCTCAACAGAGTCCCTCTGGGCGCCGCCCTGCCGTGAGCTGCTGCTGACGGCCGGAGTCAGGCACCGCGCGAAGCAACTCGCAGCTGAGTACCCTGGCCTCGGCGACGTCCTTGGCAAGCTGGCCGACGGCATCACGGTCGAGGGCATGGAGGCGTTCGCGCCACTGCTCGCCGACCGGATGGAGCTGCTCTTCGACTCGCTGCCACCCGGCGCGATCGTCGTCGCCTGCGACCCGGAGCGAATCAGGACCCGCGCCGCCGACCTGGTCAGGACCAGCCAGGAGTTCCTCGAAGCCTCCTGGGTGAACGCCGCAGCCGGCGCCGAGGTCCCGATCGACCTGGGCGGAGCGGCGTTCCGGCCGATCACCGAAGTGCGAGCGGCCGCGACCAGCCTGGACCTCAGATGGTGGACGATTTCCCCGTTTACCACCGGGGAAAATCAAGATCCAACAGGTGTAATAGATCGCTCAGCAGCATCGCCAGCCAGGCCGGCTGACGTCCAGGCTGACTCAGAGGCCAGCGCCTGGCTGGCTGAGGCCGACGGGCGCGAGTCGTTCCACCTGATGGCAAGCCCCGCTACCGCGTACCGCGGTGACACCGTCAAGGTCATCCATGACGTGCGGGGCTGGCTAGCCGACGGCTGGCGGGTCGTCCTGGTCACCGAAGGGCACGGACCGGCACAGCGACTCTCAGAGCTGCTGCGGATGGCCGAGGTAGGCGCACGGACCGGCGATCTTGACGCACCGCCCGAGCCGAGCGTCGCTATCGTCGCGACCGGCGAGCTTGACGGCGGCTTTGTCTGGCCGCAAGTCAAACTGGCCGTACTGTCCGAAACCGATCTGGCCGGGCAGCGGACCGGATCACGCGATCGCGGCCGGATGCCGAGCCGGCGGCGCGGCGGCGTGGACCCGCTGCAGCTCACGCCGGGCGACTACATCGTGCACAGCCAGCATGGCGTCGGCCGGTACCTGGAGATGACCAGCCGCACCGTCCAGGGCGCGACCAGGGAGTACCTGGTCATCGAGTACGCGCCGAGCAAACGGGGGCAGCCGCCCGACCGGCTGTACCTGCCGACGGACCAGCTCGACGAGGTCACCAGGTACTCCGGCGGCGAGGCGCCAAGCCTGCACCGGCTGGGCGGCGCCGACTGGGCGAAGACCAAGGGCCGGGCCCGCAAGGCGGTCAGGGAGATCGCGGCCCAGCTGATCAGGCTCTACTCGGCCAGGATCGCCTCGCCAGGATACGCGTTCGGCCAGGACTCGCCCTGGCAGCGCGAGCTGGAGGACGCCTTCCCCTATGCCGAGACGCCCGATCAGCTCGCCGCGATCGACGAGATCAAGCGCGACATGGAGAAGTCCGTCCCGATGGACCGGCTGGTCTGCGGAGACGTCGGCTACGGCAAGACCGAGCTGGCCGTGCGGGCCGCGTTCAAGGCGGTGCAGGACGGCAAGCAGGTAGCGGTGCTCGTACCGACTACGCTGCTGGTCCAGCAGCACATGGCCACGTTCGGCGAGCGGTACGGCCCGTTCCCCGTCGTGCTCAGGGCCATGAGCAGATTCCAGTCCAACGGCGAGGTCAACGAGACCCAGCGCGGCCTGGCCGATGGCAGCGTCGATGTAGTGATCGGCACGCACCGGCTGCTGTCCCCGGAAACCAGGTTCAAGAACCTGGGCCTGATCATCATCGACGAGGAGCAGCGCTTCGGCGTGGAGCACAAGGAGTACCTCAAGTCGATGCGCACCCAGGTCGACGTGCTCTCCATGTCGGCGACTCCGATCCCGAGGACGCTGGAGATGGGCATCGCCGGGATCAGGGAGATGTCCACCATCTTGACCCCGCCCGAGGAACGGCACCCGGTGCTGACCTTCGTCGGACCCTACGACGAGAAGCAGATCGGCGCCGCGATCCGCCGCGAGCTGCTGCGCGATGGCCAGACCTTCTTCGTGCACAACAGGGTCGCCTCGATCAGCAAGGTCGCGGCCAGGCTGGCCGAGCTCGTGCCCGAGGCCAGGATCGCCGTCGCGCATGGCCAGATGAACGAGCACACGCTTGAGAAGATCATGGTCGACTTCTGGGACAAGCAGTTCGACGTGCTGGTGTGCACCACGATCGTGGAGTCCGGGCTTGATATCCCGAACGCGAACACGCTGATCGTGGACCGGGCCGATACCTACGGACTGTCCCAGCTGCATCAGCTGCGCGGCCGGGTCGGGCGCAGCCGGGAGCGCGGCTATGCCTACTTCCTGTTCCCGCCGGAGAAGCCGCTGACCGAGACCGCACATGAACGACTGGCGACCGTTGCCCAGCATACGGAGATCGGCGCCGGGATGTTCGTTGCGATGAAAGACCTGGAGATTCGCGGTGCGGGCAATCTGCTCGGCGGTGAGCAGTCGGGTCACATCGCAGGAGTGGGTTTCGATCTGTACGTGCGGATGATCGGCGAGGCCGTGCACGAGATGCGCGGCGACGGTGAAGCCGAGCGGCCCGAGGTGCGGGTCGAGCTGCCGATCGACGCGCACATTCCGCACGACTACGTGCCGGGGGAGCGGCTGCGGCTTGAGGCGTACACCGCGATCGCCGCGATCGACTCAGACTCCGATATCGCTAGCGTGCTCGAGGAGCTGACCGACCGGTTCGGTGCGCCGCCGAAGGCTGTGCTCAACCTGCTTGAGGTGGCGAGGCTCAGGTCCAGGGCGCGGCGGGCCGGGCTGACCGACATCACGCAGCAGGGCAACCACATCAGGTTCGCTCCCGTGGAGCTGGCCGAGTCGCGCGAGGTCAGGGTGCAGCGGCTGTACCCGAGGACGTTGCTCAAGCCCGCCGTGCGTACCATGCTCGTACCGGTGCCGAAGGTCGGCAGCCGGCCTGCGGCGCGCGGCGCCGGTTCAGGGCGGCTGAGCACCGGTACCGGGTCGACGTCTCCGCTTGGCGCTCCGGCGCTGCGCGACGGCGAGTTGCTTACCTGGTGCGAGGAGCTGATCGAGGCCGTGTTCGGTGACCAGCTAGCGGTCCAGGCGGCGGGCGGTCAGGCAGCCAAGTAAGAGCTAGGCTGCTCGCGTGCGAAGGAGTGTAGTAGTGCAACGGATTGTCGGTGAGCGGATGACCAGCGGGCGGGTCGCCGGAAGAAGGACCGCGTCGCGGTACGCGGCCATCGTGGTGGCCGGGGTCGCGGGAGTGCTTGTCGTGACCGGGTGCGCGCAGCAGCGGCTTGGCGCCGCGGCGCTGTACAACCCCAGCCAGCGGATCACCAGCGCGAAGCTGACCGCCGAAGCCGCCAACCTGAACACCGCGTACCAGAAGTACTCGCACAAGACGCAGATCAGCTACCCCTCGACCGACATACCGCGTCAGGTGCTCAGCTGGATGCTGCGGTTCGCGACCGGGAACCGGCTCGCGGCGCAGCGCGGCATCGTCGTCACCCCGGCGCAGGCACAGCAAGAGCTGAGCGTCGAGGCCGCGAACGTCAAGCAGTCAGGCGACACGCTGATCGAGGCCGCCGTGCTCAACGGCCTGCCGCCGGACATGCTGTCCCAGCTCGGCACCTGGATCTCGATCCAGGTCCAGCTCGACAAGCAGCTCACCAAGGGCGTCGCGCCCAAGACCGCCGCCGGCTCGGCCGCCCTGACCGCGCGGGTGAACCACCTGCAGTGCCTCGCGGCCAAGAGCCTGGACATCAAGATCAACCCGCAGTACGGCGTCTACGACTATGGCCAGTACGTAGTCGTCGCGACGCCGAGCACGCTGTCCACTACCGCGCCTACCGCGCCAGCACCCGGCGCGACGCCGACCCCAAGCACGGCCCCCCGGCTCTCGCCCCCGTGCTGACCCGCCACCGCCCGTGGTAGCACCGCAGGCGGGAATGGGTTCGGCCGCGGGCCACCGGGCGGGCGTCGGCGCCGCAGTGCTTGAGCTGATCGTGATCATGGACAGGCTCAGGACGGAGTGTCCCTGGGACGCCGAGCAGACGCACGCCTCGCTCGCGCCGTACCTGCTCGAAGAGACTTACGAGGCGCTCGACGCGCTCGACCGGGGTGACCTGATCCACCTGCGCGAGGAACTCGGCGATGTGCTCCTCCAGGTTGTCTTTCACGCCAGGATCGCCGCCGAGCGCACCGACAGGACCGGCTTCGACATCGACGACGTGGCCGCCGACATCGCGGCGAAACTCGTCCGCAGGCACCCGCACGTCTTCGGTGACGTGCTCGTGTCCGGGGCCGATGAGGTCAGGCGAAACTGGAACGCGATCAAGGCAGCCGAGCGCGCCGAGGCTGGCCAGGGCACGACTTCGGCGCTGGACGGCGTCCCGGCGGCTCAGCCCGCGCTGTCCCTGGCCGCCCAGCTCCAGCGCCGCGCCGAGGCCGCCGGCGCACCAGCCAGCCTGGCCGACCTGCCCGTAGCCGCCGGCTCCCCTGCACCCGTGAGTGAGATCGGGGCCGAGTTGTTCGCGCTGGTCACGAGGGCGCGGGCGGCTGGGCTCAATCCCGAGTTCGAGCTCAGGCACGCGGCACTGACGTATCGTGACCGAGTTCACGCCTGGGAAGCCGAGTCCCCCGGAGATCACCCCATTGATGTTCCGTGATCATGTTGCCCGCCGTGATCCCGGAACATCACCCGCATGATCACCCCACTAGAACTCCGTGATCACCGTCTCGACCATGATCACGGAACATCAAGGGGGACCGCTGCCGTCCCGGACCCCACGATCGCCGTCTCGACCATGATCACCGAACATGGCTCTCGCGCGAATTCCGTGACGTTAGCCGGGGTGGCCGCTGGCCGGCCCCATGGATGTGGCAGCGCTGGTGCTCCAGCCCCAGCTATGTCACATCGTCGGGGTTCGGCCCGGCAGGCCGGCGGCGGGACGGGCCCGGGCTGGACCAGCCACCCCGGAACCAGACTGCCGCGCAGCCGTCGCCAGCCGAAAAGAGCTGATACCCGGCAGACTCGGCATGCGGGCCGGGCGGGACCGAGTTGGCGGCGGACCGCGGGTTTCCGTTTCGCTGTGGTTGCCGGCATGATGGTCCACTAGGTTTCGGATGCCGCAGACGGGAAGACGCGATGACTGATGTGCAATGGAATGACTTGCGGCCGATCCTGCAGGACATCACTGACCGTCTCGCGCGCATAGAGCAGTTCATGGCGGCTTCAGGTCTTCAGGCCCCGGCCCAGCTCGACAATTTTCACGGCTTCGACACTCCCGGCCAGGTCCACGATGCCGGGCCTATGCAGACCTTTTCGCCGCCCCAGGCATCGATGCCCGCAGCCGTCCAGGTCCCTGATTACATTGTGGCGATGGTGCAGTCAGGCAACGCCGTCAAAGCGATCAAGGAGTACCGGAACGCGACTGGCGTGAGCCTGAAGGAAGCCAAGTCCGTCATCGATCAGCTGGCTGCTGGCGGCTTCTGACCGACTGTGATCCCTGACCGACTGCGATCCCTGACTGGTCGGGATTAGCCGAGTTGGCCGGGTCTAGTCTGGCGTGCCGGTACCAGGTCGGGTCGCTGGTTCGGTTAGGCTCGCCTACTGGTGCAATCAGCCTAGCGCCGGGGAGAAACGCGTGCCGTCCATTGAAGCCATCCATGCCAGGCAGATTCTGGACTCTCGGGGTAATCCGACAGTCGAGGTCGAGATCGTGCTCGATGATGGCACGCATAGCCGGGCGGCGGTGCCGAGCGGCAAGTCGACTGGCGCCTTCGAGGCGGTCGAGCTTCGCGATGGCGGTGCCGAGTACGGCGGTCAGAGCGTGGAGAACGCGATCAGGGCGGTAGTCGATGAGATTCAGCCTGAGCTACTCGGCGAAGAGGCTGATGAGCAGCGGCTGATCGACTTCGCGATGATCGACCTGGACGGTACTCCCGACAAGTCCAGGCTCGGGGCCAACGCGATTCTCGGAGTGAGCCTGGCCGCCGCCAAGGCGGCCGCGGAATCGGCTCAGCTGCCGCTCTTCCGTTACCTCGGCGGGCCCCACGCACACGTGCTGCCGGTGCCGATGATGAACATCCTCAATGGCGGTGCGCATGCCGACAACAATGTCGACATCCAGGAGTTCATGATCGCCCCGATTGGCGCGAGCACGTTCTCTGAGGCGCTGCGCTGGGGGACCGAGGCTTACCACGCGCTGAAGTCGGTGCTGAAGCAGCTTGGCCTCAGCACCGGGGTTGGTGATGAGGGCGGCTTTGCCCCCGACCTCAAGAACAATCAGGCCGCTCTGGACCTGCTGATCGAGGCCATCACCAAGACCGGGCTGACTCCGGGCCGTGACATCGCGCTCGCGATCGACGCGGCGGCAACGGAGTTTCACGGTGCTGATGGTTATAGCTTCGAAGGCAGCGTGAAGTCCGCCGCTGACATGACGGGGATCTACGCCGGCTGGCTCGGCGCGTACCCGATTGTCTCACTTGAGGATCCCCTGGCCGAGGACGACTGGGCAGGCTGGCAGGAACTTACGGCGAGGCTGGGCAGCCAGGTACAGATCGTCGGCGATGATATTTTCGTCACAAATCCCGAGCGGTTGCGGCGCGGCATCGCTACCAGGGCGGCGAACGCGCTGCTCGTGAAGGTCAATCAGATCGGGACGCTGACCGAGACGTTCAGCGCGGTGGATCTGGCTACCCGAGGCGGGTTCGCGGCCATGATGAGCCATCGTTCGGGAGAGACTGAGGACACGACGATCGCGGACCTGGCCGTCGCGGTGAACTGCGGTCAGCTCAAGGCCGGCGCCCCCGCCAGGTCCGAGCGGGTGGCGAAGTACAACCAGTTGCTGCGGATTGAGGAGCGGCTCGACGACGGGGCGGCCTACGCGGGCAGCGCCGCGTTCCCGAGATTCGCTTCCGACGGCCAGTGACTACGCCAGGGCAGCGGCCAGCTGAGCCGCGCGGACTCCGGGTCCCGGTCGTCAGACCGCATTTCACCGGCCGCGCGGCGGTGCTGGCCATCGTGCTCTGCGGGATCGCGCTCAGCCTTGCCTATCCTGTGCGCGAGTACATTTCGCAGCGACGGCAGATCGACCAGCTGCTGGCTCAGGGTTCTCGCATCACGCTGCATCGCAAGCAACTCGAGGCGGAGTACCGGCTGCTGCACAGTCCCGCCTACATCGCCGAGCAGGCGCGGGACCGGCTGCACATGTGCCTGCCGACGCAGATGTGCTACGAGATCATCGGCACCTCGCGGAAACCGAAGAGCATCGCGGCGACGGTGGCGGTGTCACCCTGGTATGGCCGGATGTGGTCCTCGGTGCAGCAGGCGAACGCACCGGAGCCGACCAGGCGGCGGGCAGCTTCCCCGGCCCGAGACCGGCATGCCCCCCGGTCACGGCGAGCCCGCCGGGCGCCCGGCGGATGAGTATCGGCCGCCAGGACGTCGAGGCCGTTGCCGGTCAGCTCGGCAGGCAGCCTCGCGGCGTCGCAGCCGTGGCTCACCGATGTGCCTGCGGACTTCCCGATGTCATCGAGACCGCTCCAGCGCTGCCCGACGGGACTCCCTTCCCGACGCTGTATTACCTCACCTGTGTGCGCGCGTGTGCGGCGGCGAGCAGGCTGGAGGCGTCCGGGCTGATGCGCGAGATGACCAGCCGCCTGGGAGCCGACTCCGCCCTGCGTGAGTCCTACCTGGCCGCTCACCGCGACTACGCGGACCGACGGCAGGCAGCGGCCATTGCTGCCGGGGTCCGGCCGATGCCACCGGAGGCGGCCACGGCCGGAGGGATGCCCGACCGGATCAAGTGCCTGCATGCGCTGGTGGCGCATGAGCTGGCGGTGCCCGGCGCGAATCCGCTTGGCCGTGAGGCCATCCTCGCGATGGGACGCTGGTGGGCGGCGGGGCCATGCGTGCGGACCGGCGGCACTGATGATGTGAACGAGACTGGCGAGGCTGGTGGAGCTGACGATGACTGAGCCTGGCCCCAGGCGCGTGGCCGCGATCGACTGCGGTACGAACTCCCTTCGATTGCTAGTCGCTGACCTTTACCCGGTCAGGGGCGAGCTTGTCGAATTGCACCGCCGGATGGAGATAGTCAGGCTAGGACAAGGTGTCGACGCTACTGGCAGGCTGGCGCCCCAGGCGCTGGCGCGAACCTTCGCGACGCTCACCGAATACGCCCAGACGATCGCCGACTCCGGTGCCGCGGCGGTTCGCATGGTGGCCACAAGCGCGACCAGGGACGCGGCCAACGCCGACGAATTCACTGTCGGCGTGCGGCGGATCCTCGGAGTTGAGCCCGAGGTCGTGAGTGGTCAGCAAGAGGCTGGCCTGTCGTTCTCGGGCGCGACGGCGGAACTGGCTCACGCCGCGATCGGGGTAGACCGGCCTGAGCCGCCCTATCTAGTCGTCGATATTGGCGGCGGGTCGACTGAGTTCGTGCTCGGGGCGGTGGAGGCGGGCGCTGGTGCCGGGACCGGCGGTCAGGCGGCGGAGCTCTCTGCCATCTCGATGGATATTGGCTGCGTGCGGCTGACTGAGCGGCATCTGCATGACGATCCTCCTGCTCAGGCACAGATTGACGCGGCGGCAGCCGACATAGACGCGGCGCTGACGGTGGTCGCCGGGGCGATCCCGGTGGGCAAGGCTCGCACGCTGGTAGGGCTGGCCGGATCGGTCACGACGATGACGGCCATAGCGCTCGGCCTGGCGAGCTACGACGCGGAGCGAGTTCACCATGCCCGAGTCACCGCTGACCAGGTGCACGAGGTCGCGACCAGCTTGCTCAGCCAGAATCATGAGCAGCGAGCGGCTAGCCCGGTGATTCACCCCGGGCGGGTGGATGTGATCGCCGCCGGAGCGCTGATCACCGATCGCGTCCTGCGCCGGTTTGGATTCACCGAACTGGTGGCCAGCGAGCACGACATCCTCGATGGCATTGCCTGGTCGATGGTGGCCGGTGATGGTCTGGCGGCTGTCAGCCAGTGACGCGGGCGGACGATCAGGCGGGTCCGGTGCTGCCCGGTCCGGTGCTGCCGGGTACCGGATGGCCGGGGGAGCCAGCTACTTCGGCGACCCCGGTCGCGGCCGACGCCGATGCTGTGGCCGCGCTCGCGGCAGGCGCGGGGACGCTAGCCGAGCTGATGGCGAGGCAGTCGGTGTGCCGCGCCTGCCCGAGACTGGTGGCCTGGCGAGAGCAGGTGGCCGCTGAGCGACGGCGTTCTTTCGCGGATCAGCAGTACTGGGGCCGCCCAGTTCCCGGGTGGGGCGCCGACCACCCCAGGGTGGTGATAGCCGGGCTCGCACCTGCGGCTCATGGCGGCAACAGGACGGGCCGGATCTTCACCGGCGACCGCAGCGGAGATGTGCTCTTCGCCTCGCTGTGGCGGTGCGGCCTGGCCGCGACGCCGACGAGCGTTGCCGCAGGGGACGGGCAGGCCCTGATCGGGGCCCGAATGGTGGCGACTGTCAGATGTGCCCCGCCAGGGAACAAGCCATCGAACGTAGAGCGGGACACCTGCGAGCCGTGGCTGTCGGCCGAGCTCGGCCAGGTGCTGGCCGAGGTCCGGGTGATCGTGTGCCTCGGTCACTACGCCTGGCAGGCCGTCTGGCGCCAGCTCGGCAAGGCGGGGTATCGGGTACCGAGGCCGCGGCCAGCCTTCGGCCACGGCGCCGAGGTCACGATCGACGGGCTGCTGATCCTGGGCTGCTATCACCCGAGTCAGCAGAACACGTTCACGGGCAGGGTCACCGAGCCGATGCTTGACGCCGTCTTCAGCCGGGCCGCCGGCTACGCAGGTGTCGGTGTTGGCGAGTGAGAAGTACTCCCGGGACTCACGTTGCCTATGCCGGTTCTCGGGTGATTTAAGGCGTTCGCAGAGAGCACTTGAGTGCGCTAGGTCGCAGCTACCAAGATCTAAGACACGAACTGGTAGCGTGCGTTTACCTATTGTGACAATGGCTCGACTTTCCTGGGCTAGCCCGGATCGGGCTGCGGCGAATGATCTACTTGGTGGCTTACAATAGCTAGCTGCCCGTTTCCGTAGAATCTTTGAATAAAGTGCCTCACATGGGGTACGATTTCCGCGCCCCCGTAGCCCAAAGGAAGAGGCAAGCCCCCTAAAAGGGTACCAGTGTCGGTTCGAGCCCGACCGGGGGTACGACGGACCTACACCCGCCTACTGTCGCATCGATGCAGGTCAGAGGCATCTGCAAATTGCAAAGGCTGTGTGCATTTGCACGGGGACGTCTGCGAGTGCTGATTTGCGATTCACTACTCGCGATTGGCGCCGGATTGGGCAAGCCAAAAATACGAATCACATTATGTGGATGCGTGATCAGAACGATGCGCTGGGTGGCGGCGCGCACATTCGCCCCGTTATGATAAGAAATTAGCTACGGTAGGTCAACGCCTCATCGGCACCTTCCTGTTTGTGTCTCGTGACTCCCTGGCCGGCCTCGTCCGGGGCTGCGGGCAGACGTGGGCTTGGACGACCTCGCTGTCGACGGGCGATGCTGCCGGGACGCGGGGCGGTTCTTGCCGGGGACGCAGGCGGTGATCAAGGGGGAAGACGAGGGTTCCGGACTGACGCGGCACG
Source organism: uncultured Actinomycetota bacterium (assembly GCA_963819285.1). Lineage (GTDB taxonomy): Bacteria > Actinomycetota > Actinomycetes > Streptosporangiales > Streptosporangiaceae > Chersky-822. Next base: position 393,527 of record CAWFVM010000003.1, on the reverse strand, counting down.
GGCGGGGCGCTGCGGCTGTGGCGGGAGCCCGGATCAGGAAGGGTACCCGCAGATGACGGCAACACTCCGCGATCATGACGGCAACTCTACGAGATGCGGTAACTCTTCCCGGGTTACCCGCTGCGGTCTGGTCCCGCACGCGTCAGGGTAATCGCGATGATGACCCGCCGATCCCGCGTCATGGCCTGACGGTAGTCGTCCCAGTCGGGGTGCTCGCCGGAGACCAGGCGGTAGTAATCGACGAGCAAGTCCATTGCCTCGGGCAGATGGACGATCTCGACGGTCCCTTCCGCCTGGATCCACTCGCCGTAGAACTGGTCATTCATGACGCACAGCGACGCACGCGGGTCACGAGCGAGGTTCTTCGTCTTGATGGCCGGCTCACGCGTGCTGATCAGGACTCGTCCCGCATCGTCGACGCCGACCGTCACAGGTGAGAGTTGCGGTCGCCCGTCGGATCGGGTCGTCGCCAGCACGGCCCGGTGATGGACACGCATGAACTCGCGAGCGCGCTCGAGATCCATAGGAAGCGTCAGGCGCCGTTCAGCCTGGTGCGACGCTGTACCTCGTACTCATGCACGATGGCAGCGGCATAGGCATGCGTGAGGCCGTGCTCATCGGCCAGCCAGGTCGCCCGCTCGGTATGCCGCATGAAGGACGGCCCAGATTCCAGGCGATGGAACCACTCTCGGAGATCACTGCCGGTGACGCGCGGGATGCGAGCGATCAGATTCTTGTGCAGCTCTGGAGAGTGGATCAGGGACAAGGGGCACCTCCATGCCGAGATTCTCCTGTGTCGAGCCTGCCCTACCGGAGGCCCGCTGGCAAGACCTGAACGTGACACTTCCGTTACGCGACCAGGGAATTAACGCGAGCCTGCCCGGCCAATCACGGTAAGTCGGATACCTGGCGCACGCAGTGATCTTGACGCCGCCCAAGAGCGACTAGCGTCACCGCCAACGGGAACCCCTGTCGCCCCAACTACCTCAGCCGCCTCAGCCGCCTCAGCCGCCTCAGTCGCCGCCGACCAAGCACCCAGCTACCTTCCGTGATCACGAAGCAATCCTTGATCAAGGGAACATGAGCCGGGCAATCACCCCCGTGGAGTTCCGGGCCCTGGCGCGAATTCCGTGATCGGGCTGCCTCGGGCCTGGCGGAGCCACCACGCGGACCTGGGCTGGTCCCTGGTGACTCAGCTTTCACAGCCGTCTCACCCGTTCCAGGCTCGTCTCATCCTGTAGGAGGCTTTTTTCCTGTAGGAGACTTAACAGCGAATAGCACGCGTCTAAAAACAACACGTAGCTTCCTGGATTCGGGCATAGTGGTGTGGTATGGGCGATGTGGTGGTGACGCGGGAGCTGCTGGCGGCGAAGTTCGGGTCGATCGTGCCGCATCTGGATGAGCGGCAGCGGCGGCTGTACCTGGGGTCGGAGGCGCGGGCGCTGGGTCATGGCGGGATCCGGCTGGTGGCGGCGGCGGCGGGGATCCGGGAGGCGACGGTGTCGGCGGGGGTGTTCGAGCTGGAGGCGGGGGCGGAGCCGCTGGGCCGGGTGCGGCGGGAGGGCGGGGGGCGGAAGCGGGCGGCGGTCCTGGATCCGGGGCTGGTGCCGGCGCTGCTGGCGCTGGTGGAGCCGGAGGAGCGGGGGGACCCGGTGTCGCCGCTGCGGTGGACGACGAAGTCGGCCCGGCACCTGGCGGCGGAACTGACCCGGCAAGGGCACCCGGTGAGCGCGGGCACGGTCAGTGACCTGCTGCGGGAGCAGGGGTTCTCCCTGCAGGGGAACGCGAAGACGCTGGAGGGGAAGCAGAGCCCGGACCGGGACGCCCAGTTCCGGTACATCCACCGGCAGGTCACCGGGTTCCAGGCTGCCGGGGACCCGGTGGTCAGCGTGGACGCGAAGAAGAAGGAGCAGGTCGGCCAGTACGCGCAGGCGGGGCGGGAGTACCGGCCGAAGGCCGCCCGGTGCGGGTCAGGGATCATGACTTCCCGGACGGGGGGGGGGGAGGAGGAGGGAGGGAGGGGAGGGGAGGGGAGGGGAGGGGAGGGGAGGGGAGGGGCAGGGGCAGGGGCGGGGAAGGCCATCCCGTACGGCGTCTATGACCTGGCCGCGAACACCGGGTGGGTGAACGTCGGCACCGACGGGAACACCGCCGCGCTCGCGGTGGAATCGGTCCGCCGCTGGTGGGAGGACCGGGGAAGGCAGGACTACCCGTCCTCGCGGCGGCTGCTGATCACCGCCGACGCCGGCGGCTCGAACGGCTACCGCACCCGGGCGTGGAAGGCCGGCCTGGCGGAACTGGCCGCGCGGACCGGGCTGGACATCACCGTCTGCCACTTCCCGCCCGGCACCTCCAGGTGGAACAAGATCGAGCACCGGCTGTTCTCCCAGATCACCCTGAACTGGCGCGGCCGGCCCCTGACCAGCCACGACGTCATCGTCTCCGCCATCGCCGCCGTCACCACCACCACCGGGTTAACCGTGCGCGCCGAGCTCGACCCCCGCCCTACCCCACCGGCATCAAGATCAGCGGCACCCAGATGGCCGCCCTGCCCCTGGACCGCCACCGCTGGCACGGCGACTGGAACTACACCCTGCACCCCCGCCACCCCGACGGACACCACCCCGCCCCGCCGCCAGCCCCGCCCCGCCGCGCCGCCCGCCCCCGCTGCGACCAGGCCACCCTGTCCTGCCCCGCCCTCACCGGCCACGACCCCGCCCAGCTCGCAGACCTCATCACCGCCCTGACCATCCCCTGGAACGCCCGCCAGGAACAGCTCCGCTACACCTGGCGCCAGGGACCCCGCCAGGGAACCCCCCGCACCACCACCCCCCGCCACCTCGACCTCACCGACCAGATCCTCGCCACCCTCATCAAGAACCACCTCAACCCCCCCGGCACCCTCCTGGAACACCTCTTCGGCGCCCACCGCTCCACCATCGGCGACGCCATCGCCGACATCCGCGCCCTCCTCCCCGCCCCCCAGCCCGCCCCGCCCCCCGCCCGCCTGCGCACCCTCGCCGACCTCACCGCCTACGCCAGCGCAGCCGGCATACCACTCCCCGCCCACCTCACCGAGAAACCTACGTGTTGTTTTTAGACGGCTGCATATGGTGGTCAATCCTCCTACAGGAAAAAAGTCTCCTAGATCTTTAGCCACCAGCCCGGCACCAACCCCGCAAGATCACCCAGAAACCCCCAAATCCGGCCCCCTCACCCTACGCAAGCCCGGCCGCTGATCACCCCGCCGACGTTCCGGACCGCCATCGTCCACCCCGGCTCACATCACGGAACACGCGCCAGCCGAGTTCCGTGATCATGACCCCGACCATGATCACGGAACTCCACGGGGGTGGCAGGAGTGGGGTGGGGATGGAACTCTCGGGGGCGGGGTGGGGTGGGGATGGAACTCTCGGGGGCGGGGTGGAGTGGGGATGGAACTCTCGGGGGCGGGGTGGAGTGGGGATGGAACTCTCGGGGCGGGGTGGGGCGGGGATTTCGTGAGGCCGGCTGGGGCTCTTGCCTGGTCTGGGTGAGGTTGCGGTCAGCGGAGTGCGGTCAGGAGCTGAGGGGGTAGGCGATCCCGGCTAGTGAGGTGAAGTCCTGGGCGTCGCTGAACGGTGCGCTGTTGATGAGTCCCAGGTTCTGGGCCATGTCCACCGCTCCGACGGTCGAGCTGGTCGTGTTCACCTCGATGAACACCTGGTCGTGCGTTCGCACCGCGGCGGGGATGGTTGTCCACAGGCCGGTGCCCGGGGTCGGCTGGTACAGCGAGCCGTTCAGGTACATGACACCGTTGATGACGGCGTAAGCAGGAGTCGCGGTGTCGAACTTACTGACGCCCGTCTTCCAGCCGGCCGCCAGCGTGAAGTTGTGCCACTTCGTGCCGCGGACGGGGAACGAGATGCTGGCCAGCGAGGTGTAGCCGGTCGAGTTCCCGCCGGAGACGTCGACTTCTCCCTGCGGCTCGATCTCCACCACGCCGGGGCTGGTGCCTTCGAAGGTGTACATCGAGATGAACATCGGGTGCAAGGGCCTGGCTGCCTTGGGAAGTATGAAGGCCAGCGGTGAACTGCCGCCGGTATGCATAGACCCGGACAGGTACACGACTCCGTTGCTGATCGCGTAGGAAGGATCGCCGGTGCTGTAGATCGGCTGGCTAGACACCCAGCCGTTGAGCAGCGAGACCTTGTGCGACTTGATCGCGGCGGTCGGATAGGAGATGCCGCCGAGCGAGGTGGAGGCGTCCGTGTTGCCGTTGTATGCCTGCAGGACTCCACCTGAGCCGATGAACACCACACCTGGCACGTCTGAGGCCGTATTGACCTGGTTGTACAGCTTGTGGGCCGGCCTGGCGGACTTGGGCAGCTTGGCGAAGGTCTCGGGGCCGTCGAGTACCGGCTGCTTGATCACGCCGCGCAGGTAGATCACGCCATCGTGGAGCGACCAGGCCGGAGTGCCGGTGACGAGCTGCTTCTTGCTCGCTGACTTCCAGCCGTTCAGGAGCTTGAACGCATGCCAGACGAACTTGGCCGGCTTAGCGGGAGCGGCCGGACCGGCGGGCGCGCCGTGAGCTCCGCCCGACGGGGCACCCCCGGATAGCGGAGCCGCGACGGCCAGGCCGCCGCCAGCCAGGGTCAGGAGCGCGGCAGCAGGCAGTACTAGTCGTGCCCACCGCAGCCGAGATCGTGCCGGGAGTGTCATTTTTGTTCCTTAGGGTCAGCCGGCCAACGCTTTGCGCGGTAGCTGGCATGGCAACCCTAAGGAACCGATCCTCACAAGCCCACAGACAGCCAAGATGATGAGACTAGTTAGATACGTCTCACCCGAGGATCAAGACGGCGCCGGGATCAGGACAGGCGCTCGAAGATCATCGCCATCCCCTGGCCGCCGCCCACGCACATCGTCTCCAGCCCGAACGTCTTGTCATGGAACTGCAGGCTGTTCAGAAGCGTGGAGGTGATCCGCGCGCCGCTCATCCCGAACGGGTGACCGACCGCGATCGCCCCGCCATTGACGTTGAGCTTCTCAAGATCGATGCCAAGCTCCTGATAGGAGGGAATCACCTGGGCGGCGAACGCCTCGTTAATCTCGACCAGGTCGATGTCGGCGATCGTCATGCCCGCCCTGGACAACGCCTGCCTAGAGGCACCGACCGGGCCCAGGCCCATAATTTCCGGCGAAAGCGCGGTCACGCCAGAGGAAACGATCCTGGCCAGCGGTGTGATGCCCAGCTCGGCCGCCTTGCGGTCGCTCATCACGATCACCGCTGCGGCCCCGTCGTTCAGGGGACAGCAGTTGCCCGCCGTGACCGTGCCGTCAGGCCGGAACACCGGCTGCAGCGTCGACACCTTCTCCAGCGTGGTCCCGGCGCGCGGCCCGTCATCGGCCGAGATAACGGTGCCGTCGGGTAGCGTCGCCGGCGTGATGTCGCGCTGCCAGAAGCCGTCGGCGATAGCCTTCTCGGCCAGGTTCTGCGAGCGCACGCCGAATTCGTCCTGCTCGGCGCGGGTCACGCCGCGCAGCTGGGCCAGGTTCTCGGCGGTCTGGCCCATCGCGATGTAGATGTCGGGGATCTGGTCATCCTCGCGCGGGTCATGCCAGGTCGGGGAGCCGGCCTCGGCCCGCGCCGCCCCCCGCGCCTCGGCCTCGGCGAACACCGGGTTCTTCGTGTCTGGCGCCCCGTCGCTGCTGCCCTTGCCGAACCGGCTCACCAGCTCCACGCCCGCCGAGATGAACACGTCGCCCTCGCCGGCCTTGATCGCGTGGTACGCCATCCGGGTGGACTGCAGCGAGGACGAGCAGTACCTGGTGATCGTGGCGCCGGGCACCGTGTCGAGTCCGAGCATCACGGCGACCACGCGGGCCATGTTGTAGCCCTGCTCGCCGCCGGGCAGTCCGCAGCCGAGAATCAGGTCCTCGACGTCGGCGGGGTTCAGCTGCGGCACCTTGGCCAGCGCCGCCTTCACCATCTGGACCACCAGGTCATCGGCCCGGATGCTGGTCATGGTGCCCTTGAAGGCCCGACCGATGGGTGAGCGCGCGGTTGCGACGACGACTGCCTCAGGCATGATGGCTCCCTGGCCAGGAGATACCGGTAATTTACTGCACAGTAGCTTACGTCGACCAAGCTTACGCCGGCCAGTTCCGAGTAGGGCCGGCCAGTGCGGTGAGCCCGACGAGCGAGGCCGCGTTCCACTTCGCCGCGCCGACCAGGTCCCGCAGGTGCTCGCGGAGGCTGTAGTCACCGGCGGCGCGGGCACGGGCAAGCGCCAGGTCCAGGTCGTTGCCGCACCGCTCAAGCAGGATCGAGAAGTCCCGGCGCACCGGCTGATGCAGGTCATAGCCGAAGGACCGGTGCATCCTGGCGAACAGCGGCTTGTACATCCTGGCCCGCTCGTGCAGGCCAGACGAGTGCGACATCGGGTTCTTGGGCCGCTGCCTGATGTAGCCGGGCAGCACGTCGGTGAAGGCCTGGCGCAGGATCCACTTCTCTATGCCCGCGTGCACCTTGAGCCCGATCGGCAGCCGCATCGCCAGTTCGACGAGCACCGGATCGAGGAACGGCACCCGCGCCTCGACCCCGTGCGCCATCGCGACCCGGTCTACTCGCTGCAACTCGGTCCGGCCCAGGTTCGCGATCTTGTGCAGGAACAGCCGCCGCTGCTGCTCGAGGCTGATCTGCTCGTACATCGGGTAGCCGCCGAACAGCTCGTCCGAGCCGTCCCCGGTGAGCACCACCTTGACGCCGCACTCGGCGATCCGCCGGAACAGCGGTACCGATACCACCGCGTTGATGATGTCGCCGTACTCGGTCAGCTCGGAGATCCTGATCGCGTCCCTGACCTCCGCGAGCCCGATCTGGCGTGGCGCGATCTCGATCACCTCATGCCGGACGCCAAGCTCGGCGGTGAGCCTGCGCGCGTAGGCCAGGTCCTCGCTGCCCGGCGCCCCGACGGTGAACGCGACGCAGTCGGGATGCAGCGCCTGCACGTGCAGCAGCAGCAGCGAGCTGTCCAGGCCGCCGGACAAGATCACGCCGACCGTGTGCTCGGTGTCCAGGCGCACCCGGATGCAGTCCTGCAGCACGGCCCTGACCAGCGCCATGGCCTCGCCAGGCTCCTTGATCGGCCCGGTCACCCCGCTCTGGCCAGGATCCCGGTGGCCGGAAGTCAGCAGCCCGCTGTGCGGCGCGAGTTTCAGCCGGCCGCCGGGCTCGGCCCAGCCGTGATAGCCAGGCGGCACCTCGGCGATCGGCGCCCCGGCCGGCACCAGCGCCTTGATTTCCGAGGCCACGTGCAGGCACCCGCCGGCCGCTGACCAGTACAGCGGCTTGACGCCGACCGGGTCACGGGCCAGGTAGACGCGCCCGGAGGCCCGGTCAGCGATCGCGAAGGCGTACTCACCGCGCAGCCGCCGCACCGCGGTCTGGCCCCACCGCCTGAACGCCTCAAGCACCACCTCGGTGTCACCCCGGCTGCGAAACCGGTGACCGAGCCCCGCGAGCTCGTCGCGGAGCCCCAGGTAGTTGTAGATCTCGCCGTTGTAGCAGAGCAGCCAGCGGCCGTCGGCTGACCTCCAGGGCTGGACGCTGCCAGCCGGGTCGACGATCCGCAGCCGGCTTGTACCAGCGAGCAGGCCGGTGTCGAGGTGGACTTCAGCTACCTCTCCGCGCGGGCTCAGAGCATCAAGCATGGAGCGGAAAGTGGCCCGGCTCGGCTCACGGCCGGCGACTAGCGCTATGCCGCACATGGCAGTCAGCTATCCCCCCTGCGGGGTGGACGGGGTGGACGGAGTGCAGGGGTCGCGGCCCGTGCACGATCCTCGGCCGCAGGCACACGTGCCAGGCCTGGCCCTCGTCGATGACGTTGACCTCGTCGGCGCGCTGCCGGTCCAGGAGCAGCCCGCGCAGGATCCGGTGCGCGTGGAACCGGCGGAACCAGGCCATCTCCACATCGACCGCGTAGCCCACGCAGTGCGCGCTCGGCAGCAGCGCGACGTATCCGAGCTCCTTGAGCCGCTGCTGGTGTGAGACGCTGCGGGCCAGGCTGGTCACCCACAGGGGCGGCGTGCCCGCCGGCGCGATGCGGGCGAAATCCTCGGCGAGCTGGTTGAGCCAGGCGACGACCTGCGGCCTCGTCCTGGCCAGCCACAGGCCGGCCGTGCGCGGCGACCGGCCGGGCAGGGTTCGGCGCTCGGCCGACCTGGCGGCCCTGGTCAGCAAAGTGTCGGCCTGGTGCCGGTACCTGAAGTGAAGCTGGCCGGCGTCGGAGAGCTCGTCCAGGTCGACGAGCTCGGCCGCCTCAAGCACGTCCGAGTCGGTCAGGTAACCCTCGTCCTGCCCCCACCAGACGGCGTCGATCTGGGCCAGCATCGAGATCCGGATCAGCGCGGCCAGGCTCCCGGCGCTGCGCGGGCCTGGCTGATAATTCCGCACCTCGAACAGGAGCCTGGCGATGGTCGCGTCCCGGCCGTCAGGAGTCGCCGCCAGCATCGGGGTGAACTGGTCCTCGCCGAGCCGCCTGGCCAGTACCTGCTCGGCGTAGTCGGAGTCCGAGCTACGATACTGCCCGAACTCGGTGACCAGCTCGCTCACCGCGGCCCGGTAAGAGCCGACGGCAACCGGCTCGCGGTGCGCGAAATCCGCTGCCGGCGAACGGCTTGCCGCCGTGCCTTTGTCGGCCAGCCACAGTGTCACGACGGCCCCCCTTGAGCCAGATGAATCACAAGCTTCATAACGCACAGAGTGTAACAACGCGACTGCGAACAGTAATGGCGTTTGAATGTCCATCCCTTCTGCACTGTTGCTGCTGACCTGGCACGGCTAGTGCCGAGATGACCGGGTCGGGGCTCGGGAGGCAGGTCCCGGTTACGCTAGAGACAGCCCGGTCCCAGTGGGTGAAAGCTGGCGGGCTTCGGGAGAACGCCGAGAACAGGGTGGTTCAGGCATGCAGGTGCACGAGTCGCTAGTCGACCTGATCGGGAACACGCCTCTGGTCAGGCTCCGCAAGGTCACGCGCCATCTCGGCAGCGGCCACGGCACCGGAGCCGATCAGCCCACCGTGGTCGCGAAGGTGGAGTACGTCAATCCCGGCGGGTCGGTCAAGGACCGGATCGCGCTGCGGATGGTGCAGGCCGCCGAGGCGTCGGGAGAGCTGCGGCCAGGCGGCACGATCGTGGAGCCGACCTCGGGCAATACCGGCATCGGCCTGGCCATCGTGGCGGCCGAGAAGGGCTACAAATGCGTCTTCGTCTGCCCGGACAAGGTCGCCCAGGACAAGATCAGCACGCTCCGGGCGTACGGCGCTGAGGTCGTGGTCTGCCCGACCACGGTCTCGCCCGAGTCCCCTGATTCCTACTACAGCGTCTCTGACCGGCTCGCCGCCGAGCTCCCCGGCGGCTGGAAGCCCAATCAGTACGCCAACCCGGCCAACCCGCAGTCGCACTACCTGACCACCGGCCCCGAGATCTGGAACCAGACCGACGGCCAGGTGACCCATTTCGTGGCCGGGATCGGCACCGGCGGGACGATCTCCGGCACCGGCCGGTACCTGAAGGAGGCCTCGGGCGGCCGGGTCAAGGTCATCGGGGCCGACCCCGAGGGCTCTGTCTACTCCGGTGGCACCGGCCGGCCCTACCTGGTGGAGGGAGTCGGCGAGGACTTCTGGCCGGACACCTATGACAAGAGCATCTGCGACCAGATCGTGGCGGTGAGTGACGCCGACTCGTTCCTGATGACCCGACGGCTGGCCAGTGAGGAAGCGATGCTGGTCGGCGGCTCGTGCGGGATGGCGGTCGTCGCCGCGCTTCGCGTAGCCGAGCAGGCCGGCCCGGACGACCTGATCGTGGTGCTGCTGCCCGATGGCGGTCGCGGCTACCTGTCCAAGGTCTTCAACGATGACTGGATGGCCGACTACGGCTTCCTGACGTCGGAGACCGCCGAGCCCCGGATCGCCGACGTGCTCGGCCGCAAGCTCGGCCAGCTGCCGCTGTTCGTGCACGCGCATCCAGACGAGACGGTCAGGGCCGTGATCGAGACGCTGCGCGAGTACGACGTCTCCCAGCTCCCCGTGCTCAAGGAGGAGCCGCCGGTGATGGCGGCCGAGGTGCTCGGCTCCATCACCGAGCGGGAACTGCTTGACGCACTGGTCAGCGGGCGGGCCGCGCCCGGCGATCCGGTCTCGGCCCACATGTCGCCGCCGCTGCCCATGATCGGCTCCGGGGAGCCGATCAGCGCCGCGGTCACCGCGCTGGAGAAGGCGGGCGCCGCCGTGGTGCTAGTTGACGGAAAGCCGACCGGAATGATCACCAGGCAAGATGTGCTGACGTTCCTGGCTGGGTAGAAATCTACCCCGGCAGCCCACTAACTTCGCATCACGGCCACACCGGTGACCGGGTACGACAATGGGCAGGACATCACAGGAGGCACAGCGCTGATGGCTCAGATCCATGCGAACGACGGTTTCGAGACCCTGGCGATCCACGCGGGGCAGGAGCCTGATCCGCTGACCGGTGCCGTTATCCCGCCGATCTATCAGGTATCCACCTACAAGCAGGACGGTGTTGGCGGCCTGCGCGGCGGCACGCTGGCTGGCCTGGACTCCGGGGCCGGGCGCTGGATCGAGGGCTATGACTACGCTCGCACCGCCAACCCGACCAGAGGCGCGCTTGAGGAGTGCCTGGCCGCGCTGGAAGGCGGGGCAAGGGCGCTGGCGTTCGCATCAGGAATGGCCGCCGAGGACTGCCTGCTCCGCACCGTCTGCCGGCCCGGCGACCACGTCCTGATCCCGCATGACGCGTACGGCGGTACCTTCCGGCTGTTCGACAAGGTGCTCAAGGCCTGGGGCGTGACCTACCACCCGGTCTCGGTCAGTGACCCGGCCGCGGTCAAGGCGGCCATGACCGAGCACGGCGCGAAGCTGATCTGGGTAGAGACGCCGACCAACCCGCTGCTGTCGATCGCCGACATCGGCGTGCTCGCCGAGATCGCGCACTCGGCCGGCGCCCTGCTCGTGGTGGACAACACGTTCGCCTCGCCCTACCTGCAGCAGCCGCTCGCGCACGGCACCGATGCCGTGGTCCACTCGACCACGAAGTACATCGGCGGCCACTCCGACGTGGTCGGCGGCGCGCTGGTGCTCCCCGACACTGACCTCGCGGCCAGGCTGGCCTTCACGCAGAACGCCACCGGCGCGGTCGGCGCGCCGTTCGATGCCTGGCTGACGTTGCGCGGGATCAAGACGCTGTCCGTCCGGATGGACCGGCACTGCGCCAACGCGGCCCAGGTGGCCGCGATGCTGACCGCCCATCCCAAGGTCTCCCACGTCTACTACCCTGGCCTGCCCGATCATCCGGGACACGAGGTGGCGCGCAAGCAGATGCGCGGTTTCGGCGGCATGGTGTCGTTCCTGCACGTCGACGGCCCCGAGGCGGCAATCGGGGTCTGCGACCGCACCAGGCTGTTCACGCTCGGCGAGTCGCTGGGCGGAGTCGAGTCGCTGATCGAGTACCCGGCCACGATGACCCACGCGTCGGTAGCCGGCTCACCGCTTGAGGTGCCCGCGAACCTGGTCAGGCTCTCGGTAGGGATCGAGAACTGCGACGACCTCATCGAAGACCTCCGCGCCGCTCTCGCCTGACCCAGCCAGCCCCCGCCCCGTCGTCGGCTCCCGGCGACGGAGCGGGGCTGGTTACTGGCGGGGGCTTATGGTGGCGTCGGAGCCCAGCTTGGTGCGGGCGGCGTGCTGCTCGTGACCGATCACGTGCATGACGGCGTTGATCAGCGCCAGGTGGGTGAAGGCCTGCGGGAAATTGCCCAGATGACGGCCAGAACGCGGGTCGATCTGCTCCGCATAGAGCTGCAGCGGGCTGGCGTAGGACAGCACCTTCTCGCACAGATCCCGGGCCCTGGTGTGCTCGCCGATCTCGGACAGCGCCGAGACCAGCCAGAATGAGCAGATCGTGAACGTATTCTCGGTACCGGCGAAACCGTCGTCTGTCTGCTCAGGCCGGTAGCGAAGCACCAGCCCGTCCCTGGTGAGCTCGTCGGCGATGGCGAGCACAGTGGCCTTGATCCGCGAGTCGGTCGGCGGCAGGAACCGCATCAGCGGCATCAGCAGCAGCGAGGCATCAAGCGCCGTGGAGCCGTAGTGCTGGCAGAACACGCCGCGATCGTCGGTCGCGCTGGCGCAGATGTCGGCGTGGATCTCGTCGGCGGCTAGCTGCCACTGGCTGGCGATGGCCGGCTCGTCCCTGATCCGGGCCAGCCGGGCGCCCCGGTCGGCGGCCACCCAGCAGAACATCTTGGACGAGGTGAAATGCCTCGGCGCGCCCCTGACCTCCCAGATGCCGCGATCCGGCTCCCGCCAGTGCGCGATCGCCTGCTCGACCTGCCGCCTGGCCATCTGCCAGACGCGCTCGTCGAGCCAGTCCCTGGACTTGGTGTGCAGGTAGAGCGAGTCGAGCACCGCGCCCCAGACATCGTTCTGGCGCTGCCCGAATGCCGCATTGCCGACTCTGACCGGCCGCGCGCCCTGATAGCCGCGCAGGTGGTCGAGCACCTGCTCGTCCAGGTGGCGCGAGCCGTCGATGCCGTAGACGATCTGAAGATCGTCCTGGTCGCGCTCGACCAGGTCGGCGATGAACGCGAAGTAGTCGCTGGCCTCCCATTCGAATCCCAGGGTAAACAGGCCCCAGAGCGCGAACGTCGCATCCCTGATCCAGCTGTATCTATAGTCAAAATTACGCTCTCCGCCTGGTGCCTCAGGCAGGGAAGTCGTGGCGGCGGCGGCGATGGCCCCGGTCGGGGCGTAGGCAAGGCCCTTCAGCGTCAGCGCGCTCCTGGTCAGGTAGGTGCGCCAGCGGTGATCGGGCAGGTTGCCCCTGGCGAGCCAGTGCCGCCAGTGGTGGGCCGTCCAGATCATCCGCTGCTGTGCTTCCTCATAGGTCTGCGGCGGGGGCAGCCGGCCCCAGGACAGCGCGCAGAACCGGGTGTCGCCCTCCCGCAGGAGAGTGCGGGCCCTGGCGCTCGCGCCTTCGACGCCGAGCTTGATATCCGAGGTGAGGGTGAGCGCGGGGCTATCTCCGGACGGGCTGATGCTGACCTGATGGAAGCCCAGGTCGGTGTGGGTCCAGCGAGCACGGGTACGGCCATAGTCGAAGACCGGCTCGCAGTCCAGGATCAGCTGGGCCGAACCGTTCGTGCAGCTCACGGTGCGCAGCAGCAGTCGCTCGCAGTCATAGTCGGTGGGCGGCCTGCGATAGCTGTCGCGCTTAGGGCTCTCGTGCCGCCACGGACCCATCACCAGGCAGTCGTGCACGGTGACCCAGCCCTCGCCCGAGCTCCAGGTGGTCTCGAGCACCATGGTGCCGGGAAGGTAGCGCCGGTCAGCGGGAACCTCAACGTCAGCCGGCCCGAACCTGAACCAGCCGGCATCCCGGTCGAGCAGCGACCCGAACACGCTCGGCGCGTCCATCCTGGGCAGGCACATCCACTCAACCGACCCGCTCGGCGCGATCAGCGCCGTGACCTCGCCGTCGGAGAGGAATCCGTAGTCGGCGATAGGCGGGAAGGGAGAAAAGTCCCTGTTCACGTTGGCGACCGTCATGGTGACGGTCTACCCAGCGGAGGCGAGGTGCTCAGGTACCCCTGCGGACTTCCGTGATCGGGCTGGGGACTGGTGTTAGACCTGGCGGGGGGTTAGCCGGGCGGCGTGCCCTCGATGCCGGCTGCTTCGCAACGCTCTGCATCGAGGGCACGCCGCCCGGCTTAAGACTGGCCACGACGGAGGACTCGTCACTCACCCCCGGCGAGGCGCCTGCGGAGCAATCCGTGATCATCGCCACCACGACCCGGAACATTGGTGGGGCTCCATCGCCTTCCAGCTCGTCCCGCCCCACCCCCACCTCCGCCCGCAGCACCACCCGACGTTGTCGTTCCAGCGACAGTAGAGGGACGACGTTGTCATTCCAGCGACAGTAGAGGGACGACGTTGTCGTTCCAGCGACAGTAGAGGGACGACGTTGTCGTTGCGTCGGTGGGAGCGGGTCGCGATGGCCGGTCGGGATGACCGGTATTTACTAGTCTGGTTGGGTGTGGCTGGCCGGGGAAGCGGCGATCTGGTCTGGCAGGCCCGGCTGGGCACCCCCGCAGCCTTCCGTGATCATGAACTATTCCTTGATCACGGAACATGCGCCGCGTGATCGCCCCACTGGGATTCCGTGATCAAGAACCCGACCATGATCACGGAATCCCAGTGGTGTGAGCCAGTCCTTCTCGAAGCCTTCCCAGCGCCAAGGAGCTAGCGCCGAAAGGAGTTGTGCCAAGGGGAGTTGTGCCAAAGGGAGTTGTGCCGAGGGGGGCTAGTGCCGAGGGAGCAAGGCGAAGAAGCTAGTGCCAGATCATCAGGATCAGGATGACTAGCCAGATCAGGGAGACCAGGCCGCCCGTCATGGAGATCCGCCCGCGTTCCACACTGGCCGGCGCACTGGCGGCCGCCTGCGGCGCGGAGCCGTGGCCGACGGCGTCGGCCTCGGGACGGGCGTCTGCCGGCTGGTCAGCCGGCGAGTCCTCGGGCTCACCGGGGTCGGCTGGGTTAGCGGAGCCGGCTGGGTTAGCGGAGCCGGCTGGGTTAGCGGAGCCGGCCGGGGTGGCGGGGCCGGCCGGGTCACCGGCGCCGGCCGGGCCGACGGAGACTGAGACGGCGACGAGTGCCGTCCCGACGCCAGAGCCCGCCTCCTCAAGTGCCTTGATCGCCTTGCGCTGATCTCTGACGATCAGGGCCAGCAGCAGCAGTGCGACGATGAACAGGGTCGCGGAGATGATCACCCAGGGCTTGCCTGCCAGCGAGAGCATCGAAGCGAGCGCGAAGCCCGCGACCAGCACGCCCAGCGTCCCGAGGCCGAAGATGAACGTGATCCGGTGCAGGTACCGGACGATCCTGACGTCCCGCTGCCTGATGTAGCGCGGAGTCGACATGATCGCCAGCGTCACCGGGCCGATCGTGAAGATCACGAAGGCGAGATGCAGCCAGAGGACCAGATCCTGCGAGAACGACCGAGATGCGGCCAGAGGAGCGGATCCTGCGAGAAACGACATGGCCAGAGTCTAGATCCCGCTCCGGCCGATTACACGGCATGACCCGCATGACGGGACGAAATACCAGAACCAGGCGAGCCAGCCTGGCTCTGGTACTCCAAAGAATGTGTCAGGACTTCTTGTTCTTGATCCAGGCGAAGGCCAGCAGGCCAAGGCCGACCACGGCCGCGACGGCACCACGGTACACGTGGCTGCCGCTCTTCACGTGGCTGCCGATGTTGAAGACGCTCGGGGAAACGCCCGCAAACCAGAGGATGCCCACGACGAGGGCCACGACCCCGATGATGGCCAGTGCCAGGACCATCGGCTTCCTGGCTGTGCCGGGCGTCGCGCTTTCTGTGCTCACTTCTCTTCCTCCCTTAGGGAAATTACCGTCTGGTCACCTGCCTGGTCGGCAGCGACGAATCCCTGCTCACGGAGGTGACCACGTGCGGCACGGTACTACGGACTGAACCAGGACGAGTGCTTAGTTCATGAAAGCGACCGATTTTTGCGTCAGCCGGCCGTGATACCCGCGTCCTTTATCGATCACGCTCTCTCACGGTTACCTTCTTGTTGCTCTGCGAGAGCGCAGGAAATCGCTGACGACATATTCGCCGAGGCTGTCGGGCATCGCCCGGAACACCCGGCCGCCATTCCGCTTGGCCACCTCGTCAACGAATGAGCTGAGCCGCTCGTCGTCAGCCAGCATGAAGATATTCAGCGTGGCCTGGCGTCTGGTCATCTTGTCGACCTCGGCCATGGTGAGCTGGAGCGTCTCAGGCGACGGCGGCCAGTCAAACCACGACCGGCCGTCCCGGCGCAGATGGGCGGTCGGCTCACCGTCGGTGATCACGAGCACCACCGGGTTGTGCTCAGGCCTGCGGTCAAGGAACCGGCCAGCCAGCACCAGCGCGTGATGCAGGTTCGTCCCCTGCACCATGTCCCAGCCGAGGCCGGCCAGGTCCGTCTCCTTCAGTTCTCTCGCGTAGTTGGAGAAGCCGACAACCTGCAGCGCGTCCTGCGGGAATCTGGTCCTGACCAGCGAGTAGAGCGCCAGCGCGGTCTGCTTCGCTGAGCTCCAGGTGCCGCGAAGTGCCATGGAATAGGACAGGTCGACCAGCAGGCAGACCGCCGCCGACGCCCGCCGCTCGGTCTCGCTGACCTCGAAGTCGCTGACCGACAGCTTCACCGCGGACCGTCCCCGGCCTTCCCCGCCCTCACTACCGCCGCCGCTCGCCAGGCCGCTCTCGTATCCGCCGCGCAGCAGGGCGTTGCGCACGGTCGCTGACGTGTCGATGGCCTGCTCGTCGCCGAACCGCCACGGCCTGGTCGCCCCGGTCAGTTCCCCGGCCTGACCGACGTCATGCTGGTCGTGATCCCCGTGCCCGCCCTCGGCCAGCTTGGCGAATACCTTGCGCAGCGCCGTGTCACCGAGCCTGCGCACCGCTTTCGGCGTGAGCTCTAGCTTTCCCTCGTTGTTCTGCAGGTAGCCCTGCCGCTCAAGCTCACGCTCGATCTGCCTGAGCGCCTCCATGTCATCGACGGCCTGCCGGCCGAGTGCGCGCTGCACCGCTTCCTCGTCGATGTCGTCGAGCATGGCGCCGGGGTAGTCCTGCCGCAGCGCCTGCTCAAGCTCGGCCAGGTCAGCCAGCTCTGACAGAGCGGTGGTGGCATCGCCGAGGCCAAGCGGCTCGCTGCCCGACAGCCGCTCACGGCGGCCGCCCTGGCCTTCCCAGTCCGCATCGGGCCTGCGTTCGCGCAGCGCCTGCGCCAGCCTGGCCATCTCCTGGGCGAGCCCGGCGTCCTCAAGCGTCTGGGCCATCAGCCCGGCCAGTTCCTGGCGCTGCTCATCGGTCAGCGAGTTGAGCAGTCGCTGGGCGGCCGACATCCGGCGGACCAGGGAGTCGACCAGTTCGTCGAGATTCTCCGGCGACTCGGGAAAGAACTCGCCGTACTGCTCCATGAACGCGTCGAAGTCCTGCTGGGTGTGCTCGCCCCTGGCATCGGCCTGGATCATGTCGGTGAGCGCGGCCATCATGTCCTTGACCTGCTGCATGCCCTCGGCGTCTGACTCCGACATCGCGTCCTTCATGCCGCGAAACTGGCTGTCGAGCACCTCGCGCCTCAGCAGGTCCTTGAGCTGCTCGAAGGTCTGCGCGGCCGCCTGGCTGCGCCACTGGTAATCGGCGAGCTGCCTGATCGCCGTGGCCGTGTCGCGTGACACGTCGTCGAGCTCGTCCTCCCGCAGCCTGGCGTCGTCGCTCGGGTCGGGAAAGAGCTCGGCCCGCTCCTGGCCGATGGCCGTGTCGAGCAGGGCACTGGCCTGTTCCAGGATGCCGTCGAGCCTGCCGCTCCTGCGCAGCTCGCGCTGCCGCTCCCTGACCTGCCTGAGCAGGTCATCGAGGCCCCGGCGGTCGGACATCCCGCGCCTGATCAGGTCACGCAGGGCACTGGCCGGGTCATCGCCGCTCAGGATCGAGTCGCCGAGCGCGTCGACGGCCGCGCGCACGTCATAGGGCGGCTCGAGCGGGTCTGGACCTCCGTTGAACTGCCCGTACCGGTAGCCGCTCACTCTTCCCGCCTTCCCTGCCCGTTCAGCTCCGGTAGACGGAGCCGCCGTCGACGGAGTCCTTGGACAGCCTGCGCATCAGGTACAGGCCCTCAAGCGCGAATTCGAGGGCCGCCGCCGCCTGGCCAAAAGACTCGCCGCCGCCGTCCAGCCGCTCCATGATCTTGGCCAGACCCGGCACCTCGCCGATCCTGCGCAGCAGATCACTGGCGGGCAGCAGGTCAGAGGACTCGACGCTGGCTCCCTCGGCGAACCTGGCGACCAGGCCGGACAGGTCCGCGCTGCCGAGGTGCGCACGGAAAGTATCGGCGGTCGCGCGGCGCAGCAGGTGCTCAAGCACCTCGGCCTCCCGGCCTTCCTCGCTGACCTCGAACTCGACCTTGCCGCGCAGCGTGCTGACGATGGCCGGAAGGTCGCAGATCCTGGCCACTGGCTGATCCTCACCGGTGATCGCGGCCCGCCTGACGGCGGCCGCCACCACGGCCTCGGCCGCCGCGATCGCGAACCGCGCCGAGACCCCGGATCTGGCGTCCACGGCGGGCGAGCCCCGCACCAGCCTGGTAAACCGCGCGATCACCTCGATCAGATGGGCTGGCAGCACCGCGTCCTGGGTCTCGCCGCCGTCGGCGCCGCCCCAGGAGATCTTGGCTTCCTGCCTGACCACGGCCAGCTCGTCATCCAGCGAGAGCGGGTAGTGGGTGCGGATCTCGGCACCGAACCGGTCTTTCAGCGGGGTGATGATCCGGCCCCGGTTCGTGTAGTCCTCGGGGTTCGCGCTGGCCACGAGCACGACATCGAGCGGCAGTCGCAGCGCGTAGCCGCGCACCGCGATGTCGCGCTCTTCGAGCACGTTCAGCAGCGATACCTGGATCCGCTCGGCCAGGTCGGGCAGCTCGTTCAGGCAGAAAACACCCCGGTTGGTGCGCGGCACCAGCCCGTAATGAATTGTTTCCGGATCTCCTAGCGTGCGACCCTCGGCGACCTTGACCGGATCGATATCGCCGATCAGGTCGCCCACGCTCGTATCCGGGGTGGCAAGCTTCTCGCCATAGCGCAGGTCACGATGCCGCCACCGGACCGGCAGCTCATCGCCGAGCTCCTCGGCTAGCCGACAGCACCGGACGCAGACCGGGGCGTACGGGTGGTCGTTGATCTCGCAGCCCTCGATGACCGGTGACCACTCATCGAGCAGGCCGGTCAGGGTACGGATCAGCCTGGTCTTGCCCTGGCCGCGCTCGCCGAGCAGGATCACGTCGTGCCCGGCGATCAGGGCGCGCTCCAGGTGCGGGCGCACCGTATGGTCGAACCCGAGTATGCCGGGGAACGGATCCTCGCCCGCGCGCAACCGCGCGATCAGATTCTGCCGCAGCTCGTCTTTTACGCTGGCGTAGCGATGCCCGCTTGCGCGGAGCTCGCCGGCGGTGCGGACTTCCGGTGCGGCTGCTGCGTCGGTGGCTGCTGGGGACTGGCGTTGTGGCTGCACGATTCGACACTATGTGCATTGCGGCCTGGTCCGCATCTTTGGAGGCGCATCATGACTCAGCGCGGGCCTGTCCTGGTCATCGACATCGGCGGTACGAAAATCGCAGCGGGCGTGACCGAGCCCGGCGGGCGGCTGATCACCTGGGATCAGGTGCCGACGCCGAGGGACGCCGATGGCGAGGTGATCTGGCAGACGCTTGAGTCCCTGCTGCTGCACGTGCTCAAGGTAGCCAAGGTTAGTGATCCGGCCGAGCTGTCCGGAGTGGGCTGCGGCTGCGGCGGGCCGATGGAGTGGCCGGCCGGGCTGGTCTCGCCGCTGAACATTCCCGCCTGGCGCGGCTTCCCGCTGCGGGACCGGCTGGCCGGCCGGTTTGGCGGGGACATCCCGGTCCGGGTGCACAACGACGCGGTGTGCATGGCCGCCGGCGAGCACTGGCGCGGGGCCGGCCGGGGCTGGCGGAATGTGCTCGGCATGGTGGTGTCGACCGGGGTCGGCGCCGGGCTCATTCTCGACAACCGCCTGATCGATGGCGCGTCAGGCAACGCCGGGCACATCGGGCACGTGGTGGTCGACCCGGACGACGGCCCGCTGTGCGTGTGCGGTGGCCGGGGCTGCCTGGAGGGCATCGCGCGCGGGCCGGCCCTGACCGAGTGGGCGCAGACGCAAGGCTGGCGGCCGGGCCAGCCGGGGATGACGGCGAAAGACCTGGCCGGTGACGCGGCCCAGGGTCACTCGGTGGCCAGGGCCGCCATGCGCCGCGCTGGCCGGGCGCTCGGCATCGCGATCGCCTCCGCCACCAACCTGTGCGACCTGGATGTGGTCTCAGTCGGCGGCGGGCTGTCCCAGGCGGGCGCGCTCATCTTCGATCCGCTGCAGGAGTCGCTCGCGGCCCACACGATGCTGGACTTCGCCCGCGAGGTGAGGGTTGTTCCCGCCGCTCTGGGCCAGCACGCCGGCCTGGTCGGCGCGGCTGCCCTCATCGTCGCCGGCCACCACTACTGGACCGCCCCGGCAGGGCGCTAGGCAGCGGCCGGCTACAGGTTGCCGCGCAGGGCCTGCTCCCGCTCGATCGCCTCGAACAGCGCCTTGAAGTTGCCCTTGCCAAACCCCTGCGACCCATGCCGCTCGATCAGCTCGAAGAACACCGTCGGGCGGTCCTGCACCGGCCGGGTGAAGATCTGCAGCAGGTAGCCGTCCTCGTCCCGGTCGGCGAGAATGCGCAGCTCACGCAGCTCGTCCAGGGGCACTCGCGTATCGCCGACCCACTGGCCGAGCGCCTGGTAGTAACTGTCGGGCGTCGGCAGGAACGACACCCCGGCCGCTCGCATCCGCCGGACCGCCGCCACGATGTCGTCGGTCACCAGGGCGATGTGCTGTACGCCAGGGCCGCCGTAGAACTCCAGGTACTCATCGATCTGGGACTTCCTCTTGCCGGCGGCGGGCTCGTTGATCGGGAACTTGACCTTCCTGGTGCCGTCAGCGACGACCTTGCTCATCAGCGCCGAGTACTCGGTCGCGATGTCGTCACCGACGAATTCCTTCATGTTGGAGAAACCCATCACCTGGCGGTAGAAGCCGACCCAGTCATCCATCAGGCCAAGCTCTACATTGCCGACGCAGTGATCGACCGCGGTGAAGAACGGGCTCGGCGCTGGTGTGACCAGCGGCTCAGCGGTCACGTAGCCAGGCAGGTAAGGCCCGGCGTAATCGCAGCGCTCGATCAGGCTGTGCCTGGTGTCGCCATAGGCGGCGATCACCGCCGTCACCACCTGACCGCCCGCGTCCTCGGCGACCTCCGGTGCCTGGATCGCCCTTGCCCCATGGGCGACCGCGTACCTGAACGCCTCGCGCGCGCTGGGCACGCCGATCGCCAGGTCGATCACGCCGTCACCGTGGGCGGCGACATGCCGGGCCAGCTCGGTGCCGGGGCGGATCGGCCCGCGCAGCACGAACCGCGCCGATCCCGACTCAAGCACGTACGCCGGCCTCGTCCCGGCAGCCGGTCTCGGGGCCGCGGTAGGCCACGCACCGCATGCCGAACGCGGTCGAGTAGAAGTGCGCGGCCTGCCTCGCGTTGCCGACCGCGAAGACGATCGCGTCCATGCCGGTCACCGGGAACTCGTCGGCCCCGGCCCTGGCGGATTGTGCTGCCTCGGTCGCGGTGGTCATCGTCTCACGCCCCTCGCTTAGCGGTGGCTACGCTTGCAGGATCGAACAGCTAGACAGGATGCGCAACCGCTCGCTCTGGAGCTAGACAATTTGCGCAAGTCTTTGACGTTTCTTTGCCGAAATCCTGGACAGCATGAGATAGATGATCGATGAACTGGACGCCAGGCTAATCGCGCTGCTGACCGATGAGCCCCGGATCGGCGTACTCGAGGCCTCGCGCCGGCTCGGCGTGGCCAGGGGCACCGTCCAGGCCAGGCTGGACCGGATGCAGGAGCGCGGCATCATCACCGGCTACGGACCAGACATAGACCCGGCCGCGATCGGTCACGCGGTTACCGCGTTCGTCACCCTTGAGCTCACGCAGGCCGCGGGCCGGGCCGAGGTCGCGGCGAAACTGGCGCTGATCGACGAGATCCTCGAAGCCCACACCATCACAGGACCCGGTGACGTGCTGTGCCGGGTGGTCGCGCGGACCAACGCCGACCTGCAGCGCGTCATCGACGCGGTCGTCGACGTGCCAGGGGTGGTGCGTACCTCAACGGTGATCGCGCTGGCCACGACGGTCAGGTACCGCACGACCCCCCTGGTCCGGGCCACCGCTATAGCGCAGGGTGACGTCAGCTCCTGATCTCGGCGGTCTCGGCGATCTCGGTGGCGATGCCCCGCACTGCCTCGATCAGGTCATCGCGATTCGAGTTGTCGGCGAAGAACATCCAGCCGACGCTGATCCCGCCGATCGCCATGGCTGCCCTGACCCGCTCGGGCAGCGCCGCGCCTGGCTCGGTCAGCAGTTCGATCAGGAACTGGATCCGCTCCTTGAATAGCTCGCCCCTGCTCTTCGCCGTCGCGAGCATGCTCACCGCTGCCTGGTTCTGGTGCAGCATCCTGAACACCTTGTCGCCCTCGGCCACGATGTCGACGTACCTGCTCACGATCTCGCGGCGGGTCTGCGCGGTTCTCGGCTGCTCACGCCCCCACGCGATCAGCGCGTCCATCTGCTGCGAGTAGTCCTCGACCAGGCTGGTGACGATGTCTTCCTTGGACTTGAAGTGGTAGTACAGCGCGGCCTTGGTCACGTCGAGGCGCTCGGCGATCTCGCGCAGCGAGGTCCCCTCATAGCCGTGCTCGGTGAAGAGCTCGACGGCCACCTGCTGAATCCTGGCGCGGGTGTCATTCATGGCTGTGCGCCGCCTCTGGCGTTCTGACGTGAATCTACTTGACGACCGGTAAGTAAGGACCTTAGGCTACCACGAGTAGGGATGCTAGCCGGTCGGCAAGTAGGTTACCGCGACGTACGACATTCATTCGTAACGGGATGGTGCGGGCCGGCTGCCGCCGACTAGGCCGGCCTTGCGCTGGCGCTGGTCGCGGATTCGCGGCTACGGGGCAGATGCCGGACCCGGGCGGGGTTCGGCGCGACGAGACGGGACGAGGGAGCTACACCCATGTCAGAAGTACAGGCGGCGGCCGGCACCGGAGCCGCACCTGAGGCGTTCGGCCGAAGGCGCGATGTGATGATCGTGCTGCCAGGGCTGCTGCTCGCACTGATCCTGGCCATGCTTGACCAGCTCGTGGTCTCGACCGCGCTGCCGCGCATCGTCGGGGACCTGGGTGGCCTTAGTCATCTGTCCTGGGTGGTCACGGCTTACGTGCTTGCCGCGACGATCACCACGCCGCTCTACGGCAAGCTGGGTGACCTCTACGGGCGCAAACGGCTGCTGATCGCCGCGATCGTGATCTTCCTCGCCGGCTCGGCCCTGTCCGGCCAGGCGCACTCGATGGACCAGCTCATCGCGTTCCGCGCGCTGCAGGGACTGGGCGCAGGCGGACTCATGGTAGGTGCCATAGCCACGATCGGTGATCTGGTCTCGCCGCGCGAGCGCGGCCAGTACATGGGTTACATGATGGCCGCGATGATGATCGCGATGATCGCCGGACCGCTGGTGGGCGGCTACATCACCGACAGCCTGTCCTGGCGCTGGATCTTCTACATCAACATGCCGGTCGGCGGCGCCGCGCTGATCTACATCCTGGCGACGCTGCACCTGCCCGTGCACAAGATCGCGCACAAGATCGACTACCGGGGCGCGGCCGTGCTCGCGGTCGGGGCGACAGCCATCGTGCTGGTCACCACCTGGGGCGGCAGCCAGTACGCGTGGGGGTCAGCGATCATCATGTCGCTGATCGCGCTGGCGGTCGCGGCCGTCGCCGCCTTCATCTGGGTGGAACTCAGGGCGGCCGAGCCGATCCTGCCGATGCACGTGTTCAAGAACCGCAACTTCAGCCTGTCGAACAGCATGAGCTTCCTGCTCGGCCTGGCGATGTTCGGCGCGATGACGTTCCTGCCGCTCTACCAGCAGACCGTGCAGAATGCCTCGCCGACAGTAGCGGCCTGCTGCTGATCCCGATGATGCTCGGCGCCACGACGACCTCGCTGATCGCCGGCCGGATTACGGTCAGGACCGGCAAGTACAAGGCCCTGCCGATCGTCGGCGGCGCGATCATGACCGTCGGCATGCTCTTGCTCGCCACGCTCGGCCCGAACACGTCGCGACTGACCTCGATGGGCTTCTTCGTGATCTTCGGCATCGGCATGGGCTTCCTGATGCAGATCACCACGCTGATCGCCCAGAACAGCGTCGACCCGAAGGACATGGGCGTCGCCAGCAGCTCGCGCTCGTTCTTCCAGCAGATCGGCGGATCGATCGGCGTCTCGATCTTCGGCGCTGTCTTCTTCCGCGCGCTCCGCACGTCACTGGCGGCCAAGCTCCCCGGCTTCCCGCTCGGCAGCGGAGGCGGCCAGCTCGACCCGGCCACCGTCCAGCACCTGACCCCGGCCGTGCGCACCGCCGTCTTCGGCGGCATCGCCCACGGCGTCGACATCGTCTTCCTGCTGGCGGCCCCGACCGCCGCCCTGGTATTCGGCCTGGCCTGGCTGATCAAGGAGATCCCGCTCCGAGGCCGCGCCGACACCCCTGGCTCACACCAGCAGCCCAAGCCCGAGCCAGAACTAGTCAGCTAACCAGCAGGGGCGACCGCAGCGCCGGCCCGGGTCGCACCCCCGATGCTCCGTGATCAGGGTCCGGACCTTGATCACGGAGTCTGGGTGGCGTGATCCCGCGTTCAGGTTTCCGCGATCAAGGTGGGCAGCATGATCACGGAACGTTGATGGGGTGATCAGTCACACCGATTCGAGCTGGCCCTGGCACGCGACCGGGGCCAGCTCGGCGTTCGGGGCACTGCCGGGGCGGACCCGGCGGAATCTCGGTCAGATGCCGCCGTAGGGCACGGCGTCGATGATCTCGACGGTCAGCGCCCGCCCGTTGGGCAGGTTGTAGCTGGCCGACTCGCCGACCTTCTTGCCGGAGATCGCCGAACCCAGCGGCGAGCGGGGCGAGTACACGTCGATCGGGGCACCGCTCTCCTCGCGCGAGGCAAGCAGGAAGGTGACCTCCGCGTCGTCGCCCTCGAACCTGACCGTCACGGTCATGCCAGGCCCCACGACACCATCGGTGCGGGGCGGCTCGCCGACCTTAGAGTGCGTCAGGATGTGCGTCAGCTGGTGAATCCGTGCTTCCTGCATGCCCTGCTGATCCTTGGCGGCGTGGTATCCGCCGTTCTCCTTCAGATCGCCCTCGTCCCGAGCTGCCTCGATCTTCTTGGCGATGTCGATCCTGCCCTGGCCAGCGAGGTGATCCAGCTCGGCCTTGAGCCGGTCGTACGCCTCCTGGGTTAGCCAGGTGACAGTGTCGTCACGGGTCTCGGTCACAAGCACTCCTCGTATCCGCCGTACGGAGACTCAACTCCGCCGGGCCCGGCCGGGCCTCTTAGTGGGGGGTCAATTCATCGAGACTACTTTGTCCCCACACGTCAGTTCAACCATCTACAGGTCACCGCTATAATTCGAACAAGATATCGATCCGGAATCGGGATCAAAGGTAAAATTCTCCCCCGGATTTCGGCTCGACTCGCTAAACAGAGCCTGATTTCGACTCGCTAAAGGCCCGGTGACAGCAAGACAACATGACATCCAACACCAGTGCCCGGCCCGGCGGCGAGCGGGGCCCGGGCGGCGAGCGGGGCGCGACAACCCCGGCCCGGGTAACCCAGCAATCTTCCGTGATCATGAAGCAACCCTTGATCACGGAACGTAAGCGGCATGATCACGCCACCAGGGCTCCATGATCACGGTTCCGGCCACTACTACGGAACATCGCCGTGGCCCCGCCGCCCGGACCCGCGATCACCTGCCCCAGCCATGATCACGGAGCATCAGCAGCGGGTACCCGGTGCGGCGGGCTGTGCCGGACCCGGTTCTGGCAGCGGCCCAGGGGCCAGTGTTGCGGGCAGGGGCTTACCGCTGCACGGCCGTTGGCCCCGGACCGGGTGAAACCGGGAACCGGCCAAACCCCGGCCAGGCCTGCTGCCGGCACCCCGAAAGCACCGATACCCGGCAGAGCAGCCACGCGGTCAGGACTGCCTGGCACTCCGCCGGGGTCCGCCTGCCGGGCTAGACGCCGGTGACCGGCATCCAGCGGAATGCTAGTCGTGCTTGTGCTTGTTGACGTGCCTGTTGCTTCCCCGATCAGAGCGATACCCGGCCAAGAAGGGGTGCGCGGGAGGCCGCACAAGTGATCGCGGGAACCTAAACCATCCGCAAGGGGAGATATTCCGTATGTCAGCAGTAAGCCCTGAGTCGGCACCCGTAGCGGTGCGGTCGCTAGCCGAGCAGGCGGCCGACGGGCCGCTTCGCCTGATGGCGGTGCACGCTCACCCGGATGACGAGTCGAGCAAGGGTGCGGCGACGATGGCGAGGTACGTCCGAGAGGGCGTTGAGGTGCTGGTGTGCACCCTGACCGGCGGTGAGCGCGGCGACGTACTCAACAAGGCGATGGACAGACCCGAGGTGCTGGCCAACCTGCCTGAGGTCCGCCGGGCCGAGATGGACCGGGCGCGGGAGATCCTCGGGGTACGCCAGGAATTCCTCGGCTTTGTCGACTCAGGCCTGCCTGAGGGCGACCCGCTGCCGCCGCTGCCCGATGGCTGCTTCGCGGTCCAGCCGCTTGAGGTGGCGGCGCGTCCCCTGGTCAGGGCCGTGCGTGAGTTCAGGCCGCACGTGATCCTCACCTACGACGAGAACGGCGGCTATCCGCATCCCGACCACATCATGACGCACCGGGTATCGATCGAGGCGTTCGAGGCGGCGGCTGACCCCGAGCGCTACCAGGACTGCGGCGACCCCTGGCAGCCACTCAAGCTGTACTACTTTGTCTCCTTCCACAAGGCGAGGGTGCTCGCCTTGCACGAGAAGATGCTTGAGCACGGCCTGGAGTCGCCGTACGCGGAGCGCCTGGCGACCTGGCAAGACGACAATGGCGATGAGCCCCGGCGCAAGGCTTACTCGATCACCACCCGGATTTCGTGCGCCGATTATTTCGCGATCAGGGATCAGGCGCTGCTCGCGCACGCGACTCAGGTCGATCCGACCGGTGGCTGGTTCAACGTCCCGCTTGAGGTGCAGCGCGATGCGTGGCCGACCGAGGATTATCATCTGGCTAGATCGATAGCCGATGAGTCGGCTGCCGATACTGACGGGCCAGAAGATGACCTGTTCGCCGGGATCCGAGAGAAGGTGCGGCTTTGATCGAGCTGGCAGCCGCTGGCGGCGGGCAGGCTAGTCTGCTTGCCCAGCCGGGCACGGTAGCTTTCCTGGTCGTGTTCGGCATGGCCGTGATGTGCTATTTCGTCTTCAAATCGATGTCCAGGCACTTGCGCAAGGTCAACCAGGCCGCTCGCGATGAAGCCGAGGCTGCCACGCTGGCCGCGCAGGCGTCGGGCCTGGCCTCCGGCGGGGGAGCGCCAGCCGACGCCAGCTAGCGGCCAGGCGTCAGCTAGCAGCAGCCCGTAGGCCAGGAACGAGAACTGCGCGTCTGGTGACCAGTCGCGCTCGGGCAGCCGGCGAAGCCGGCCCGTTCGTACATGCGCTGCGCGGTCAGCATGTTTGGCTGGGTCAGCAGGACCAGGTGCCGGACGCCGCGCTGCCTGGCCCGCTCGACAACCGCCGCCAGCAGCGCCTTGCCGAGCCCGGTGCCCTGAGCGGCGGGCAGGACGGCGAGCGCGCGGATCTCGGCTTCGTCCGGCCCGGTCACGACCTGGCCGGCGTGGGGCCAGGGCTGCAGCATGACCGTGCCGACGATCGTGTCAGCGGGCAGGCCCGGTCCAGGCGGCCCGGCCTCAACCGCGACCAGGACTTCGCCGTTGCCGTCGGCCCCCAGGTCGCGCAGCCTCGGCTCGTACGCCGAGTTCTCGGAGAGATGATCTCCGGCCCGGTAGGCGGCCACCCTGACCTCAGCGACGGCTTCGAGGTCAGCTCGCACCGCATCGCGAATTAGCACGAAATCAGCCTAACCAGCCTGGACTTACCAGTGCCTGGCGGCCCGGCTTGCGACGAAGATTACAAGCCGGCCATCAGTCCGCGATGAGTGTGCGCGCCGCCGGGATGAGCACACTAGCCTTGACGCGCCAGGCGAGCCAGCGCCAGGGCCAGGCCAGTGCCGGCAGCCGTGCGGCATACCAGGGAGGCAGCGATGACGACCAGCCAGTCAGTTCCCGAAGTGCCGGCCTCGCAGGTGCCAGGAGACGGATGGCTGCTCGACGTGCGCGAACTGGATGAGTGGCAGGCCGGCCACGTCCCTGGGGCGACGCACATTCCGCTCGGTGAGCTTGGCCAGCGCACCGCCGAGATCCCGACCGATCATGCCGTCTACGTGATCTGCCGGTCCGGCCATCGTTCCGGGCACGCCACGCAGGCGCTGAACGACGCGGGCTGGCAGGCGGTCAACATCCTCGGCGGCATGCAGCAGTGGGCGGCCGACGGCCTGCCCATGGTCACCGATACCGGCACCCCGCCCCGGGTCGCCTGACCAGCCCAGCCGGGGCGAGGTCAGACGGCGCCAAGACCGAGCAGGAGGCCGTCGTCGGCCACGGCGGGCGAGCTGGTGATGAACATCGGCACGCCGTCGGTCGGCGCCTCGATGCGCTGTAGCACCCGGGCACCATCCAGCGTGCTCACCGTGCCAAGCAACTGCCCGGCGGCAACTGACTCACCCGGCTTGACGACCGGCTCCCACCACCCGGCCTGCTCGCAGCGGAGCCAGATGAACCGGCTCAGCCTGACCGGCGGGACAACCGCCGCCGCGCCCTCGCTGGACTCGTCCGCGATGCCGAGGTGTGCCAGCACCCGGTTGAGTCCGCCGAGGTGCATCTCGATGGGGGCCGGCTCGATGATGCCGCAGCCGCCGGCCTCCGCGATGATCGCCGGGATGCCGAGCTCGGCGGCGGCCGCGCTTGTCGTACCGCCGACGGCCCGGTCAGGGCCGGGCTCCTGCCTGATGATGTATCGCAGGCCGTAGGCGGCGGCCAGCTCGGCCGAGCGCGCCTCGACCGGCCCGGCATCGTAGATGGCGAACGGCTCAAGCGCCTCGGGCTGATCGCCGCAGTGCGCGTCGACCACGGCGTCTGACCCGACGATGAGCTGGCTGAACGCGTCGCGGGCGAATCTCTCGGTGAACGACCCGGCTGGATCACCGGGGAAGTGCCTGTTCAGGTTCTTGCCGTCGGCCGGGATCACGAACGGGCTCCTGGCCTCGAACGCCGCGACGTTGAGCACTGGCACCGCGAGC
Organism: uncultured Actinomycetota bacterium; assembly: GCA_963819285.1. Classification (GTDB taxonomy): domain Bacteria; phylum Actinomycetota; class Actinomycetes; order Streptosporangiales; family Streptosporangiaceae; genus Chersky-822. Next base: position 364,545 of record CAWFVM010000003.1, on the reverse strand, counting down.
ACCGATCCGCGCAGCTCCCGCTCGGCGAGCCCGGCGGTCCACCGGCGCACCGCCGCCATCGGCACGTACTCGCAGCCGTGCACGCCGGCGATGACCGTCAGCCGAGGCCCGTCTGACCCGGTCACCTCGACTACCGGCACCGGCAGGCCGGCGATCTCGATCGTGTGGCGATTCACCCTGGCTGGCATGGCGTCAGTCCTCCCTCGTCGCGGTATCTGCGCACGTGGTCATGGCGCCGAGCACCCGCTCGGCGGCCTCGGCGACACGCAGCAGCTCAAAGTCGCCTCCGCGCCGCCCGGCGAGCTGCAGGCCGACGGGCAGTCCGCTGGCCGGCACCGGCATGGACAGCGCGGGATGGCCGGTCAGGTTGTACGGGCCGCTGAACCTTCCCTCGCCGTTGTCATCGCCGAGTCCGAACGGCGGGTCTTCCTCCGGCGCGGTGTAACCGACGCTCGGCCCGGCGAGCACGTCCACCCCGGCCAGGCTGGCCTCGATCGCGGCGGTCAGCTCGGCCTGGTTGGCCCGCGCCAGGGCCAGGGCGTCATCGGTCACCGACTCGCCGAACGCCAGCAGTGCCCTGGTGCCGTCCGAATACCGGCTGTGATCCCGGCCGCGGTGAACGTCAACTGCCTCTTGCGAAACGATAGCGCCCAGGGTTTCCTCCCACTTCCTGAGCTGATCGAGCCAGGCGCCGGTCAGGAAGCGGACCTCCCAGCCGGCCTGCGCAAGCGCGGCCAGCGCCGCGGTGACCGCATCCCTGACCTCCGCCGTCACCGACGGATCGGCGAGCTGGGCCGACAGCACGCCCACTGTGAACCCGGCTGGCCCTGACTCGGCCCGGTCGAGCCAGTCCGGCTGGGGCTGACCGGCCAGCACCGCCAGCAGCCTGGCCGTGCCAGCTACGGTCGAGGTGAGCGTGCCCGCGTGATCGCAGCTTGGGGAGAGCGGGAAGATGCCGTCGACCGGGACCAGGCCGTAGGTCGGCTTCAGGCCGACGATCCCGCAGTAGGCGGCGGGAATCCTGATCGACCCGCCGGTATCGGTGCCGATCGCGAGGTCGCAGACCCCGGCGGCGACTAGCGCGGCAGACCCGCCCGATGACCCGCCCGAGGTGCGGGACGGGTCCCTCGGATTGCGGGTGTCGCCGATCTCGGGGTGCGCGAACCCGGCGGCGAATTCCAGGCACTGGGTCGCGGTGAACACCTCGGCGCCGGCCGCGCGCAGCAGGCTCACGATCACGGCGTCGGCGGTGGCCGGCGCGGGGTCACTGGCCGGACTGCCGCACCTGGTCGGGACGCCTTCGATCGCCACGATGTCCTTAACCGCGACCGGCACGCCGGCCAGGGGCGTGCCTCCGTCCGCGCCCGCCCTGTCCGCGCCCGCCCTGGCCCCGCCGGCCGCGCGGGCGGGGGCGCCGATCACGGCGGCGACGGCGTTCAGCGGCCCGCCGAGCCGGTCGAGCCGCTCGTAGGCGGCGAGGAGATCCAGGTTGGCCCGCTCGCAGATCCGGTCGCCGCGCTCGATCGCGGCGATCAGCTCGATGATCCGGCTGATCAGCGGTGCGCCGGGGCTGACCAGGCCGCCCAGGATCGCGGTGACCTCGGTCGGCCGGTGCAGCACGGCCAGGTCGCGGTAGATGCCGGAATGGGTCTTGGCCGAGCCCCGGTTGAACGCGGCCAGCCGGGCCAGCGACCCCTCCAGGTCGGCTGGGTCGAAGCCGTCAAGCGAGGTGGCCGGCACCGGGGCCAGCGCGAGCACCTGCCGGGCGATCTCGATCATCAGCGGCCGGTACGCCGGGTCGTCGAGCGTGTCGGCGATGGGCAGATCGCTGACCGCGCCGGCCGCGAGCATCGCGCCGTAGGCCTCCTTGGCCCAGATGTAGCCGAGCACGTTACCGGTGGCCTCCGCGTCGGCAATGTCGGCGGCGAGAGCCATGACCCGGTCGGTCATCGTGCCGTCGGTCTCGCCGACCATGAACGTGGCCCGGTTACCGCGCAGGATCACGCCGGGCTCGATCGCGTCGGCACCGAAATTCACGCAGGCCTCGACCACCCGCTCGGCTCCGACGGCATCAGCGAGGACGGTCGTGTTCAGTCCGTTCTGCATCGATACCAGGTAGCCGGCGCCGGTCAGGCGGCCGGCCACCAGGGCGGCGGCGGCGGCCGTGTGGTGGGCCTTGACCGCGATCAGGACCGGGCAGTCCAGGTCCGGCGGCAGGTCACCGGCCAGCACGGCGGCGCGCGGCCGCGCGGTGAGTTCCTCCACCGGCCCGGTGATCCTGATGCCGTCCGCGCTGACCGCGGCCACCACCCCCGGGTCGGCGTCGGCGATCAGCACATCGTGACCGTCCCTGACAAGGCCGGCCGCGACCGTGCCCCCGATTGCTCCGCATCCCACCACCACGTATCGCACGGTGCGGAACGTTACAACACGGTAACTACATCGGTCTAGATATCGCCCTAGTATTTACAACTCGCCGGTTTGCGGCCAGATTATGAAAAACAAAGGTTTGTCTAGGTGGGGCGAGCGGCGTGGCTTGCCGTAGAGCGAGCGGCCGGGTCCCCGGACGGCCCGCTGGAGCGATCGGCCGGAGTACCGGCAGCTAGCTCTGGCAGCGGCCGGACCCCCGGCGGCTGGTTCTCAAGCGAGCGGCTGGATTTTCCGGTCGCGCGATCTAAGGAGCTTGCGTGAAACTTCGATTCACTGCGGCGAAGGCTCTGATAGCGGCCAGCGCACTCGTTGTCCTGGCCGCTTGCGGAGGCTCGTCGGGAAGTACCTCGTCATCGGGCGGCGGCGGCGGTGGTGGAGCCGGTCAGCCGGTGCACGGCGGCAACCTTGTCTTCGACGCCTTGCAGGACGCACAGTCGATGAACAACACGACTGTCTTCGACAACAACTCGATCTGGATCTTCGAGCAGATCTTCCAGCCACTGTACACGGTGACGAATAACGGGAAGGGCGTCATCCCCTACCTGGCCACCGGATACAAGATGTCGGCGGACAAGAAGACCTACACGTTCACCTTGCGCAAGGGCGTGGAGTTCTCCAACGGCAAGCCGATGACCTCGGCCGACGTGAAGTTCTCGATTGACCAGAACCGCAAGGCGACGGCGGGCTGGGCCTACCTCGACTCGGCGATCGCCTCGGTTGATGACCCGTCACCGGATACCGTCGTCATCCACCTGAAGTTCCCGTGGGCGCCGCTGCTGGCCGACCTGTCGATCTTCGCCAACGGGATCGTGCCCAACAACTACGGCGGCGAGACCGAGGCGCAGTTCTACACCCACCCGATCGGCACAGGCCCGTTCAAGTGGGACTACTGGCACAAGGGCCAGGCGCTCAAGCTGGTGCGCAACACCCACTACTGGCAGCCAGGCAAGCCTTACCTGAACAGCATCACCTGGAATGACGTGCCGAGCGACAACACCAGGGAGCTTGAGCTCAAGGGCGGTCAGGCCCAGATCGACCAGACCCCTGCCTGGTCAACTGTCGCCAGCCTGAAGACCACCCCAGGTGTCGTCATGGACCTGTTCAACTCGACTCAGACCAACTACCTGGCGTTCAACGAACTGAACAAGCCGTTCCAGGACGTGCACGTGCGCCGCGCCATCTCGCTGGCGATCGACAGGAACGCGCTGGTCAAGGCGGTGCTGTTCGGCAACGGCAAGCCGGCTAACTCGCTCTTCCCGCCGCAGGTGCCGTACTACCAGGCGAACACCCCTGGCCTGCAGTTCAATGTGGTGAAGGCCAAGGCCGAGATGGCCAAGTCGAGCGTGCCGCATGGCTTCACCACCACGATCCTGGTGGCGTCAGGCAACTCCGACTCGGTGACGATCGCGACGATCCTGCAGTCCGAGCTCAAGCCGCTCGGAATCAAGCTGAACATCAGCCAGCTCGACCCGAACACCGTCAACAACGATGAGCAGACGCTCAAGTACGACATGGTGCTCACGCTGTGGACGATGGACATCCCCGACCCGGACGAGCTGGCCACGTTCGCCGTCGACCCGAAGTCGGGCGCCAAGTCCTTCTTCACCAACTACAACAACCCGACCGTGGTCAAGGACACCCATCAGGCGGAGCGGGTGACCGATCCCGCCGCGCGTCAGACGCTCTACAACGCCGTGCAGGCGGGGGCGGCGAACGACGCTTTCATGGCCTTCCTGTACTACTCGCCGTATCCGTACGCCACCACCAGCAATGTGCACGGCTTCTACGTGACGCCGCTCGGCAACATGCACATGGAGGATGTCTGGCTCAGCAAGTGATGTAAGCACTGGCGGTCGGCGGCGAATGAAGTCCGCTGCCGGCCGCCGGTGCCCCCCCGCCAAAGTCCTCCGCACACACAGAGGTGAAAGCCGTTGGGACGCATGACGTTCGTCTTCCGGCGCCTGCTGATGCTCATCCCGGTCGCGATCGGGGTGACGATCATCGTGTTCTTCATGATCCACCTGATCCCCGGTGACCCGGCCAGGACCATTCTCGGACTGCACGCCACGCCGGCCAGAGTCGCGATCCTGCACAAGCAGTGGGGTCTTGACCGGCCCCTGGTCAGCCAGTACGGGCTGTTCATGGATCGCCTGGCGCACGGCAATCTGGGCCAGAGCCTCTTTTACGGGGTGCCAGCCCTCGGGATTATCACGGCCAGGATCCCGGCCACGCTCTGGCTGGTGGTCTATGCCGCCGTGCTCGCCATCGCGATCAGCGTGCCGATGGCCATGATCGCCGCCAGCCGCAAGGACGCGATCAGGGACCAGGTCGTCAGGGCCGTGCCGCTGATCGGCCTGGGCATGCCGCCGTTCTGGCTCGGCATCCTGCTGATCTACGCGCTGGCGATCAAGGTGCATCTGTTCCCCGTGAGCGGCTACGGTACCGGGATCGGGGGGCATCTGCACTCGATGTTCCTGCCGGCGCTGACCGTCGCGATCGCGCTCGCGCCCGTGGTGATCCGCAGCCTTCGGGCGAGCATGCTGAATGTGCTCGGCGCCGAGTACATCACCACGGCTAAGTCCAAGGGCGTGCCGGCCCGCCGGCTCTTCCTGCGGCATGTGCTCAGGAACGCCGTCATCCCCGCGGTGACGGTGCTCGGTATCAATATCGGCTTCCTGATCGGAGGCACGGTGGTGATCGAGAACGTCTTCGCCATCCCCGGCATCGGCCAGCTCATGATCAACTCCATCTTCCAGCGAGACTTCCCCGTCGTGCAGGGCGTGACCCTGGTCTTCGGAATCCTCGTCGTGCTGGTCAACCTGCTGGCCGACCTGTCCTACGCCGCCCTTGACCCGAGAGTCAGGTTCGACCGGTGAGCGCCATCTCCGCCGTGCCCGGCGACGCCGACCCGGGTCCCAGCCTGGCCGTCAGTGCCGAGCAGCAGGTAGCACCGCGCCGGGTGCGCCGCTGGTACACCCAGCCGGCGCTGGCGGCCGGCCTGATCCTGCTCGGGATCATCGTCGCGCTCGCGCTCGCGGCTCCGCTGCTCACCTCCTACAACCCGATCACGCAGAACCTCACCACGACCCTGCTCGGGCCGAGCTCGCACCATCTGCTCGGCACCGATCAGCTTGGCCGGGATACCTTCACCCGGCTGCTCTTCGGCCTGCGCAACGACCTGCGGATCGCGTTCATCGCCGTGCTGCTGCCGTTCCTGATCGGTACCGTGCTCGGCAGCGTGGCCGGCTACTTCGGCGGCTGGGTCGATACCGTGATCATGCGGGTAGTCGACATCGTGGTCGCGTTCCCCTTCTACGTGCTGATCATCGCGCTGGTCTTCGTGCTCGGCCCTGGCCAGCGCAGCATCTACATCGCGATCACGCTGGTCGGCTGGGTCTCCTACGCCCGCATCATCCGGGGCGAGATCCTGGTGGCCAAGCGGCAGGACTACGTGCTAGCCGCCCAGTCGGGCGGGCTGTCCAGCCTGCGGATTATCGGCAGGCACCTGGTGCCCAACGTGATCAGCCAGGCCATCATCTACGCGATGTCCGACATCGTGCAGGACATCCTCGCCATCGTGACCCTCGGCTACTTCGGCCTCGGGGTACCGCCGCCAACCCCCGACCTGGGATCGATGATCAACGACGGGCAGAACTTCCTGACCACGCACTGGCAGCTCACCACGTTCCCCGGCCTCGCCGTGGTGATCGTCGGGCTGTCGCTCTCCCTCATCGGCGATGGCCTGGCCGATCTGATCAGGCCAGGTCAGGCATGACCGGGCCGCGCTTTACCGGGGCGGGCGCGACCGGGCCGAGCATGACCGGCGCTGGCCTGGACAACCCTGGCGCGGACGGTCCCGTACTTGAGGTGCGCGATCTGTATGTGCAGATCGCGGCCAGGCACGGTACCGTCCGCGCGGTCGACGGGGTATCGCTTGAGGTCGGCCGGGGCGAAGCGCTCGGCCTGGTGGGCGAGTCAGGCTCGGGCAAGAGCATGACCCTGCGCGCGATCCTCGGAGTGCTGCCGCCAGAAGCCAGGGTGGTCTCCGGCCAGATCCTGCTGGACGGCGTCGACCTGGTATCGCTGCGCGGGTCCGACCTGAACCGGATCAGGGGCCCGAAGATCTCCATGATCTTCCAGGAGCCGATGAGCGCGCTCAACCCGGTCATGCGGGTCGGGTACCAGATCGCCGAAGGCCCGCGCATCCACCTCGGCTACAACAAGGCCCAGGCGACGCAGCGGGCGCTTGACCTGATGCGGCGGGTGGGAATCCCCGATCCTGAGCGGCGGTTCCGCGCCTATCCGCACGAGTTCTCAGGCGGGATGCGCCAGCGCGTGATGATCGCGATCGCGCTGTCCTGCGATCCGCAGATCATCTTGTGCGACGAGCCGACCACGGCGCTCGACGTGACGATTCAGGACCAGATCCTGCGGCTGCTGGCCGGTCTGTGCCAGGAATCCGGGGTCAGCCTCGTTTTCGTCACGCACGATCTCCCTGTGGTCGCCCAGCTGTGCCAGCGGGTCGCCGTCATGTACGGCGGCGAGCTGGTCGAGCGGGGCGACGTCCGCGACGTCTTGCTGAACCCCCGGCACCCGTACACGCTCGGGCTGGTCAGGTCCGCGCCTGACGTCGAGCAGGTGCGGGAGTCGCTCGTGCCGATCCCCGGCTCGCCGCCGAGCCTGGTCAGCCCGCCATCGGGATGCCGGTTCCATCCCCGGTGTGCCTTTGTCTCCGGCGACTGCCTGGTGGGGCCCACCCCGCTGCGCCAGATCGATGGCACCCGGTGGACGGCCTGCCTGCACTACGAGCGGTGCGAGGAACCCGCCGCGGATCGGATCACGCCATGACCGGCTCACCCGCGGCGGTCACCGGGCCGCTGCTCTCCGTCAGTGACCTGGCAGTTTCCTTTACCGTCGGGTCGCTGCTCGCCTCGCGGATCAAGCACGAGCAGCGGCAGCTGCGGGCCGTGGACGGCGTCGACCTGAACCTCGCCAAAGGCGAAGCGCTCGCCCTGGTCGGCGAGTCGGGCTCGGGCAAGTCCACGTTCGCGCTGGCGCTGGCCGGGCTGCGGCCGGTCGACCGGGGCGAGATCAAGTTTGACGGCCGGACCCTGCCAGGCCACCGGTCCCGCGCCGACCAGCGCCGGATCCAGATGGTGTTCCAGGACCCGTACTCCTCGCTGAACCCCAGGCTCACCGTTGGCGGCATGCTCCGCGAGCTGCTGAAGGTGCACCACATCGTGCCGTCCAGCGAGGCTGAGGACTACTGCAAGCGCCTGCTTGTTATGGTCGGGCTCGGCGAGGACGCGATGAAGGCGTATCCCAGGCAGTTCTCCGGCGGGCAGCGGCAGCGGGTCGCGATCGCCAGGGCCCTGGTGCTGCGGCCCGACGTCCTCGTGGCCGACGAGCCGGTGTCGGCGCTCGACGTGAGCGTGCAGGCCACGATCTTGAACCTGCTGCGCGAGCTGCGCGGCGAGCTCGGCCTCACGCTGATGCTCATCTCGCACAACCTGGCCGTGGTCAGGCACTTGTGCGACCGGGTCGCCGTGATGTACCTGGGCCGGATTGTCGAGGTCGCGCCGACCGAGCAGCTCTTCAGCGATCCCAGGCACCCCTACACCAAAGGGCTGCTCGCGGCCATCCCGAGACTGGCCGCCACTCAGGCCGACCTGAGCGCGGCCGGCCCGGCCGTGGTCGGCGACCCGCCGAGCGCGCTGCGGCTCCCCGTCGGCTGCCGGTTCCGCACCAGGTGCCCGATCGCCCAGCAGCGCTGCGAGGACGAGGATCCGGTGCTGACCGCGGCGGCCGGAGCCAGCGGGCATACGGCGGCGTGCCACTTCGCGTTTGGTGGCTTTGATGGCGCGGCGCCGGTGGGAGCCGACTCGGCCGGGTCGGCGTAGCGACAAGGGGGAAGAGCCATCACCACCACCACTCCAGTCATCATCGCCAGCGAGCGCGGGGAGGTCGGCCTCGCGGCCGGCATGGAGCTGCTCAGGGCCGGCGGCAGCGCGATGGACGCGGTCGAGGCGGCCGTCCGCGTGGTCGAGGCGAACGAGGCCGATCACTACGTGGGCGTAGGCGGCCTGCCCAACCTGCTCGGCGTAGTCGAGCTCGACGCCTCGATCATGGACGGGGCGACGAGGCGGGCAGGCGCGGTCGGCGCCGTCACCGGCTACCCGCATCCGATCTCGATCGCCCGCGCGATCTGCGACCGGCTACCGCAGCATGTGCTGCTGGTCGGGGCGGGCGCCGAGCAGTTCGCCGCCGAGGCCGGGATCGAGCGCGGCCAGACGCTGACCGAGGAGGCCAAGCGCATCTGGCGGGACGGGCTGGAGCCAGCGGGCATTGAGGCCGCCCTGTCCAGCCACGGCCAGGGAGAAGCCGCGTACCGGCGGGACATGCTCGGCCGGCTCGCGGCGATGGCACCGCCGCAGGGGCCGTGGGGTACCGTCAACGTGCTCGCGCTCGATGCCGCCGGGGACCTGGCGGTCGCGGTCAGCACTAGCGGCTACCCGTGGAAGTATCCGGGCCGGGTCGGTGACTCGGCGCTGATCGGCTCAGGCAACTACTGCGACAACCGGTTCGGTGCCGCAGCCTGCACCGGCCGGGGCGAGCTGGCGATCCGGGCGGTGACCGCCAGATGCGCCGTGCTCGCGATGCGGCACGGTGCGGGACCGGCGGAGGCCGGGGTGAGCGTGCTGACCGAGACCGCCGACCTGGCCGATGAGTTCCGGGCACCGCTCCAGGTGCTCTGCCTGACGCCGGACGGGCGGCACGGCGGAGCGTCGACCAGGCCGGGAGCCACCTACAGCGTCTTGTCCGCCGGCGATGACACGTTCGAGATCAGGGAGAGAGCCCAGATATGAGAGCACAGCTATGAAGGTGTTCCTGTCCACAGACATGGAAGGCACGGCGGGCGTCGTTGACTGGGAGCAGTGCGTCGGCCAGGGGCCCGAGGCGGCGGCCGGCCGCAGGCTTCTGCTCGGCGAGGTGAACGCGGCGATCGAGGGCGCGATCGAGGGCGGCGCCACCGAGATCGTGGTCAATGACTCGCATTCCACCATGCGCAACCTGCCGCCGGGCGAGCTGGCGGGAGGAGCGTCCTATATCTCCGGCAGCCACAAGCCGATGTACATGATGCAGGGGCTCGACGACAGTTTCGACGCGGTCTTTTTCATCTCTTATCACGGCTCGATCGGGGCGCCGGCCGGGCTCTCGCATACCTATAACCCCCGCGCCGTGATGGAGGCCAGGCTGGACGGCGTGGTGACCGGCGAGGCCGGCATCAACGCGCTGGTGGCCGCGCACTACGGCGTGCCGGTCGTGCTGGTGACCGGAGACCGGATCGCCTGTGCCGAGACCACCGCGCTGATTCCTGGCGTGCACACCGCCGTGGTCAAGGAGTCGGTGAGCCGCCTGGCGGCGCACAGCCTGCACCCGGATCGCGCTTGTGACCTGATTCGCGAGATGGCGCAGAAGGCGGTCGCCGGGGCCTCGTCGGCCGCGCCGCCGCCACTGGGCTCGGCGAAGCTCGAGGTCTCCGTCCGCACCACCGACATCGCCGAGGCCGCGACCTGGGTCAGGGGCGTCGAGCGAGCCGGCGACCGCGAGCTGCGGTTCGCGGGCGGCAGTCCGCTGGACGTCTATCGTTCATTCTGCGCTGCGATCTTGCTCACCAGGACCGTAGCGGAACTAGTGTGACCGTCCAGGCTGACCTGGGCCAGGCCAGGTCAAAGGTGGCGGTCGTGACCGGCGCCGCTGGCGGGATCGGCGGGGCGATCTGCCGCCGGCTCGCGGCGGACGGGTTCGCGCTGGCCTGCGTCGATCTGCGGGAAGATGATCTCAGCGGGCTGGCCGCTGAGCTGCCAGCGGCGCGGGCTTACGGTGCCGATGTGCGGGACGCCGCGGCGGTGCGTGAGCTGGGCGAGCGGGTCAGGCGGGATCTGGGCGAGCCGTGGCTGCTGGTCAACGCGGCCGGGGTGTTCAGCATCCAGCGGCTGACCGACCTGGATGAGGCGGAGTGGGACTCGATCATCGACACGAACCTGAAGGGGCCATTCCTGACCTGCAGGGAGTTCCTGCCCGCGATGATCGGCGCGCGGGATGGGTGCGTGGTGAACATCGCGTCGACCGCCGGCGTGCGCGGCGGACGCAACCGGGCCGCCTACTGCGCGTCTAAAGGCGGGCTGGTGCTGCTGACCAGGAGCCTGGCCATCGACCATGGCCGGGACGGGGTGCGGGTGAACTGCGTCTGCCCCGGCCTGATCGACACGGAGATGGCGGACTGGATCAGGCACGACGAGCAGGCCATGGCCGAGTTCGCGGCGCGCACGCCCGCAGGCCGGATTGGCGAGGCCTCGGATATCGCCGGGGTTGTCGCGTTCCTGGCCAGCGAGGGCGCCAGCTATGTCCAGGGCGCGGTCCTGGTGGTCGATGGCGGCGTTACCGCGTGACGCACGCTGAGCAGGGGCAGCTGGCCGGCGAGCCGGAGCCGGGGACCGTGCCCGCTCAGCGACGGGTCTCCCGGCTGATCGACATCGCCGAGGCGGTCGGGGTGCACACCTCGACGGTCTCCCGCGTGCTCAACGGCGATCCGGCTCAGTCGGTCCGCCCTGAGGTCTCCCAGCAGATCCTGGCGGTGGCCAGGCAGCAGGGTTACCGGCCCAACGCGCTGGCCAGGGCGCTGAAGCAGCGGCGGGTCGGGGCGTTCGCCTTCGTGATCCCGCTGCTGCGCAATCCGATCTGGGTCAGGCTCCAGCGCGGCGCGCTGCAGCGGGCCGCCGAGCGCGGATACGTCGTCATGATCATGGAGGAGCCTGACGACGACACGAAACCGCCGGACAGCTACCGCTACCTGGTCGACGAGAGCCGGGCCGACGGGCTGCTCATCGCCACCTCGCTGCGGATTTCCGAGCACGCCGACGGCGTGTCGGTCGCACCGCACGTCTACGTCAACCGGCGCGGGCCAGGCCGGGGCAATAACGTGATCATGGACGAGTCCGGCGCGGTCCGGATGTTCCTCGATCACGTGGCTGGGCTTGGTCACCGCCAGATCGCGATCATCGACGGTCCGGCCGACGTCGACACGGTGCACCGGCGGGTAAGCGCGGCCAGGCGCGTCTGCGCGGCCAGCGGGCTCACGCTGGCGGTGCTGCACACGGCGGCGACCGAGGAGGGCGGCTGGGAGGCGGCGCACCGCATGCTCGGGCGCGAGGTCAGGCCGACCGCCTGCGCGGTCGGCAGCCTGAACCAGCTATTCGGAGTGCTCGCGGCGCTGCGCCAGGCCAAGGTGGCCGTGCCGGCCGCGATGTCGGTCCTGAGCTTCGACGAGGACGAGTGCCTGGCTTTCCTCGATGTGGCTGTGACCAGCGTCGCTATGCCGCTTGCCGAGCTCGGGAGCGCCGCGGTGGACGCACTGATCACCAGGGTCGAAGGCGGGGAGGAACGCGACGTACTCGTCCGGTCGCCCATGACTCTGGTGCGAAGAGATTCTGTCAGCACAGCCTCTGCATGAACGGTCGCCGCGCGGGAACCTAACAGTCTGGCTGACCGTTTTGCTGACAACCGATGTTGGGCCTGTGGCGTCTGTAGTAACGACACGGTCAATCGCGACGCAGCGGACCTGGCGATCGGCCGCATCATGCATCGATTAGCCTTGACCTGGGCACGGCTAACCGGCGCGCCGAGTTCCGGAGGACTCATGAAGCGCATGCGGTCGAAGCGAGCGAGAATCGTCCGCTGGACCTCGATCGCGATAGCGGCCGTCGTGGTGGCCGGTACGGTCGGTGCTTACGTGATCGTAAGGCTGAAGGTCGCCGGCATCACCCACATTTCCAAAATTGACGCCGAACATCGGCCGCCGCAGTACAGCAACGCACTCAATGTCCTGTTGCTTGGCTCCGACAGCAGGCACGGCCACAATGGCGTGATTGGCGGCCGCTACGGCTGCAACTGCTCCGATACGATCATGCTCGCCCATATCTCGCCAGGCCGGGGCAAGATAACCGTGATCAGCATTCCGCGGGACACAATGGTGCCCTACTACGCTTGCTCGCCCTGGAACGGCCTGCCTGGCCAGCAGGCCGATGCCTACAACGTGGAGCGGATCAACGGCACGCTGGCGGCTGGCGGCCCCGAGTGCGTGCGCGAGACCGTCGAGCAGCAGACCGGCATCTACATCAACGATGTGACTGAGCTGGACTTTACCGGTTTTGAACAGGTGATCAATGATGTGGGCGGGGTCAGCGTCTGCCTGCCCTTCTCCATTGACAACACGATTTCCGGTGCTGGAGGCACCGGCCTGGAATTGACGGCCGGTCCCCATCACATCAACGGTCGCGTCGCCCTGCAGTTCTGGCGCACGCGCGAGAACGTCGCGGATGGTTCTGACATCGACCGGATCTCCCGTGACCAGTACTTCATGGCGCAACTGGTCAAGGGAGTACTGCACACCGGGATACTGCACAGCCCGACCAAGCTGTATCAGGTACTAGGCGACGTGGCGGACAACCTGACCACCGACGCGAGCGACACCGACCTGCTGCACATCGCGACCAGCCTGTCCGGGATCTCGACCAAGAACATCGCGTTCATCACGGCTCCGTGGGTGGTATACCCCGGTGACCCCAATGAGGTCGAGTTCAGCCAGCCGCAGGCGAATGCCCTGTTCTGGGCGCTCGCGCACGACACGAAACTGCCGAAGATCACGAAAAGGAGCACTCCTAAGAGCACGGGCATCACAGCCGTCGCCCAGCCGCTGACCATCAGTCCCTCGCTAGTCAAGGTCGAGATCCTGAATGGATCTGACGGGACCGATCAGACCAGCCTCGCGTCAACGGCGCTGACGAGCCGCGGCTTCACCGTGGTCGGCACCGGATACGCCGCGACGACTGATTTCACCAGGACGGTGATCCAGTACGCGGCGACGGCTGACCTTCCGGCGGCCAGGACGCTGAAGCAGCAGTTCTCCTCGGCCGCCCTCCAGCTCAATCCCGAGCTGACCGCCGGCACCGTCCAGGTGATCCTCGGCTCGAGTTTCACGGCGCTGGCCGCCCCGAAGCCCACGTCGCAGTCGATCAGCGGCCTGTCGGACAGCTACGGCGGGATCACGGCGAACATCCGCTGCCGCAACAGCGCCTTCTACGGCTACTACGATCAGGCGCCCGCGGCTCCGACCGCCTGCGCCTGCTAGCCAGGGCGCGGCTAAAATAGGCCGGTTTTCGGCTCGGGCTGACACACAAGTAAACGTCTGATTTCCTAGCGAGTAACCGGGGTCCTACCCGCGCGGCTAGGAGGAGTGCTTGCGGCAGCGACGGCAGGCAGGCCGATCGAGATCGAGTCAGCCGTGGCAGTGGGGCGTAGCCCACCGGTCCAAGATCGCCGGCTGGACTTCGATCGCCATGACGACAGTGCTCGTGGCTGGCGTGCTCGGGGTTTACTTCGATGTCAGGAGCAAGCTCGATGACATCGGGCGGATCCAGATCGCTGATACCGCACATCGCCCGCCCAGGTACACCGACGCCGTGAATCTCCTCCTGCTCGGCTCAGATAGCCGGTCAGGGCGGAACGCGAGGATCGGCGGCCGGATCGGCTGCGACTGCTCAGACACGATCATGATCGCGCACATCTCTCCGGGCCGGGGCCGGGTGACCGTTCTCAGCGTCCCGCGCGACACCATGGTGCCGCTGTACACCTGCGCGGCTACTCAGGGGACGCCAGGCCAGCAGGCGGACCCTAACGCGGTCGAGCGAATCAACCAGACCCTGGAGGCCGGGGGCCCGGAATGCGTCAGGACGACGATCGAGCAGCAGACCGGGATCTACATCAACAACACCGTCAGCGTGAATTTCACCGGCTTTCAGCAGGTCGTCAATGATGTGCACGGAGTCACCGTCTGCGTGCCCGTCGCGATTGACGATCCGATCACTCCCGGACCCTACTCGCACGGCAGCGGGCTCAAGCTCAGCGCCGGCAGGCATCACATCTACGGGCGCACCGCGCTTCAGTTCTGGCGTGCGCGTTACGCCCTTGCCGACGGCAGCGATCTGGCCAGGATCAATCGTGACCAGTATCTGATGGGGCAGATTTTCAAGGGCATCCTGCACAGCGGGCTGCTGTCGAGCCCGACAACTCTTTACCGGGTGTTTGGTGATATCGCTAAGTCGATCTCGACCGACGCCAGCATCTCCGATCTCGTGAGCATCGCGGCGAGCCTGGGCCATGTATCGAGCCGGAACATCCAGTTCGTCACGGCGCCGACGCTTCCTTTCCCGTCCGATCCGCTCGCCGAGCTTGAATTTGACTCGGCCCGCGCGCCGGCCGTATTCGCCGCGATCGCGCGGGACAAGACGCTGCCGAAGGCGCCCAAGCACAAAAAGGGCAAGCACCATACCGCGAAGCCGCTGACGGTCAAGCCGTCCCTGGTCAAGGTCACAGTGCTCAACGGCACCCTGATCCAGGGCCTGGCCGCGAAGGTCGCCGGGGAGCTCACCACAAGCGGGTTCACCGTAGTCGGGACGCCAAGCGACGCGACCAGGTCAAACTTCGTGAACTCGGTAGTCGAGTACAGCCAGCCAGCCGACAAGGCGGCGGCGCTCACGCTCGCCCGGCAGGTCGAATCGGCCAGGGTCAGGCAGAAGCCAGGCCTGGTGCCTGGCACGGTTCAGCTCATCCTCGGCTCGACGTTCACCACCGTCGAGGCGACCAGCCAGCCACTGCACTCCCTCGCCGGCGGCTTCAAGGCCAGCTCAAGCTGCCGCAACTCCGCCTTCTTCGGCACAAACCTCCCCGCCCCCACCACGGGCCACGTCTCCTGCGCCTGTTAACCGCCCCGGCTCGGATCGGCCCCGACAACTCTCCGCGGAACGACAACTCTCCGCGGAACGACAACTCTCCACGAGAAAGGTGATCACAGGTCTGGGGAGGTGGCGGTGCCCTGCTGATGTTCCGTGATCATGGCGCGGACGGTGATCGCGGAAGCTTCGGCGGGGTGATCACGCTGCTGATGTTCCGGGCTCTGGCGCGGATTCCGTGAAGTTGGCAGTCTGGTTGCGGAGTGGCTGGTCCAGCCCGGGCCTGTCCCGCCGCTGGCCTGCCGGGCCGCACCCCATCGATGTGACATAGCTGGGGCTGGAGCCCCAGCGCTGCCACATCCATGGGGCCGGCCAGCGGCCACCCAGGCTAACGTCACGGAATTCGCGCCAGAGCCATATTCCGGGATCAAGCGGCTTGCTTCATGATCACGGAAATAGCGTGGGCCGTGGTTCTCGCTGGGATTACGTCAGCAGGATGGCGACGGTGTCGGGTGGCAGGACTAGGCCGGCGTCGGTCTGGTGGATTCGCGGATCGGAGGCTGCCAGGATCACAGGTGCCCGGTCCTCACTGGGGCGGGCGGGGCTGGTGGGGTGGGTCCAGGGGGTGGGGCCCAGGTTGGCGGCTAGCAGGATGGGGCCTCGGCGGACAGTTAGCCAGCCGGCTGAGTCGTCGCAGTCGGTGGTGACCTGGCTGAAGCGGGGGTCGGTGAGCGATGGGTGACTGGCGCGCAGGCTGATGAGCTGCCGGTACCAGGTCAGCATCGCCGCGTGGTCGGGCTGGCATAGCTGCGACCAGTCCAGCTTTGACTGGCTGAACGTGGCCGGGTCCTGGGGATCCGGGATCGCGTTTGGGTCCCAGCCGAAGGCCGCGAACTCGGCCTTGCGGCCTTCTCGCACCGCGTCGGCGAGGGCTGGATCGGCGTGATCGGTGAAGTAGGCGAATGGCGTGGTCGCGCCCCACTCCTCGCCCTGGAAGAGCATCGGCACGAACGGGGACGTCAGGAGCAAGGCCGCTGCTACGCGGCTGCGGCCGGGACTCATCAGCGTGGTCGGCCGGTCACCGAGGGCGCGGTTGCCGACCTGGTCGTGATTCTGGGTGCAGATCACGAACTGGCTGCCGGTCAGGCCGGCCGGTGAGCGGCCGTGGAGCCGGCGACGGTAGCCGGAGTACGTGCCGTCGTGCACCCAGGCTTGCCTGATCGCCTTGGCCAGCGTCGACAGCGAACCGAAGTCACAGTAGTAGCCGTCGCGCTCGCCGGTGAGGGCGGCATGGAGGGCGTGATGCCATTCGTCGGCCCAGCAGGAGTCGAGGCCGTAACCGCCTGCCGCCGGACTCTGGACCAGGCGGGGGTCGTTCTGGTCGCTTTCGGCTATGAGCGCGAGTGGCCGGCCCAGGTGCGCTGCTAGCGCCCTGACCTCGTCGGCGAGCTCGGCCATGATGTGCGTCGCCGACGCGTCGGCGATGGCGTGGACAGCATCGATCCGCAGGCCGTCGCAGTGATAGTCGCGCAGCCACATCAGCGCGTTGTCGATGACGAACCCGCGTACCTCATCGCTGTCACCATCATCGAAGTTGACCGCGTCACCCCAGGCCGTCCGGTAGCGGGAGGTGAAGTAAGGGCCGAACTCGGGCAGGTAGTTGCCGGCCGGACCGAGATGGTTGTAGACCACGTCCATGATGACGCCGAGGCCTCGGGCGTGGGCAGCGTCGACCAGTCGCTTGAGCTCATCGGGTCCGCCGTAGGCATGGTGCGGTGCGAACAGGCTGACGGGGTCATAGCCCCAGCCTCGGGTGCCGG
Organism: uncultured Actinomycetota bacterium; assembly: GCA_963819285.1. Lineage (GTDB taxonomy): Bacteria > Actinomycetota > Actinomycetes > Streptosporangiales > Streptosporangiaceae > Chersky-822. The sequence goes on along the minus strand of CAWFVM010000003.1, from coordinate 347,504 downwards.
GGAACTCCGCTACCGGGAGCAGTTCAAGGAGATCGACGCCAAGGTCGACCAGGTGATCCAGGTGCTCGATCGCTCCGGCGAAGGTACCAGCGGCCGAGAAGGTGCCGATGTGGCATTCGTAGCAGACCGAGCCGGATAGCGGGACTCCTCGCCAGTTGCCATCGGACCAGGGAAAGCTAGCGTGGTCGACTAGTCGGGAGTGCCCGTTAATTCCCAGGGGTTGAAAGGCGGATCTGGGGTCGGCGCGAGGTGGCCCGCCGTCCAGGCTGAACGCGTAGTCGGTCCCGGCGCCGGCGGCGGCTCGCTGGCGGCCCACCAGCCGTCGGCCGAGCTGGTCATCGGCAATCGGCGGTCAGTGAGCACGACGTCGACCCGCTGCGGGCGCGGCGCCCACACCTTGAACTGGGTCATCAAGCCTGCAGGGCGAGTACCTGGACGGGGAACTGCCTCAGCAGCGTCGCCGCGCCTACGCTGCCGCCGCCGAAGGACTCGCCGGTCAGGACGCTGACCCAGCGGCCGGGCGGCAGCGTTACCCCGGTGCCAGTCCACGGGTCGGGGGTGCTCGTCGCGAGCCTGGGCACGATCACGGCGAGGCCGCCTGACCGGGCGAACGCGACGAACCGGTCGCCGTGCGGGCCGCTCACTTCCAGTGGCTCGTAGCCGGATTCGCGATCATAGCGGTCTGGGTGCGACCGGCGGTGCGCGAGCAGTCTGGAGATCAGCCAGATCTTGGGTCCGCCGGCATCGTCGCGGGCGAAGGCTTGCGCCGGACCCGCGTCCGCGAGCTCGTCTAGCAGTGCGGCTCTGGCCTCGTAGCCGACTGGCCTGCGGTTATCGGGGTCGACCAGGGACAGGTCCCAGACCTCGCTTCCCTGATAGAGGTCGGGGACCCCAGGGCAGGTCAGCAGCAGCGCCACCTGGGCGAGCGAGTTCAGCCGGCCTTGGGCGATGATCTTGTGCTCAGCTAGGAAGGCCGCGAGCGCGATGATGAACTCAGAGTCGGTCATCGTCGCCGTGATGAAGTCGCCGAGCGCTGCCTCGTACTCAGACTGCGGGTCGGTCCAGGTCGTGTAGAGCTTGGCTTCCCTGGCCGCCTTGATCATGAAGTCCTGAGCTCGCTGGATCTCGATCGGCCAGGTGCCGACGAGCGTCTGGTACAGCAGGTGCTCGGCAGCACGGTCGGGCCAGCCGCCTCGCCCGTGCCTGGCGTTGCGCCTCTTGTGCCTGGCGTTGTGCTCCGACCAGGCGGTGACGGCCTGTGCCCAGGCCTCGGGCAGCTCAGACAGCACGCTGATCCTGGCGCGCACGTCGCCGCTTCGCTTGGTGTCGTGGGTCGACAGAGTCAGCATCGCGTCCGGCCAGTGCAGGGCGGCGTAGGTCATGGCGTCGTGGAAGTCGGGCACCGTGCTGCCGAAAGTGGCCGGGTCACCGCCGACCTCATTGAGGGCGACCAGGGGCTGATAGCGGTAGAAGGCGGTGTCCTCCGTCCCCTTGGCCATGACCGGCGCGCTCACCTGCCCGAACCTGACGGCGAACCTGGCCTCCTGCCCGCCCTCGTAGCGCAGCACGAGCAGCCCGCCGATGAAGTCGAGCAACTCGGGGTCGAGGTCGGGCCTGCGCTGGCGCGCGCTGGTGACCGCCGCCGCGACCTTAGCCCGGTCAGCGAAGGTAACCTCGTGGCCAGGACGCGAATAGCAGCGGTACACGGCGAAGGCGGCGAGCACTTCGCGCAGGGACTCGCGCAGCTCGCGGCGGGTGTAGTCGCGCTGGCGCCGGTGCGACTCGCAGATGTCGGCGAGCTGGGAGGTCAGCCGTTCTACCTCGGTGGCCAGATCCTCGGCCATGATCTCCAGCTTGGAGGCGTGCGCGATCTCGTCGAAGCTGGCGGTCTGGCCGGTGAAGCTGGCGTAGTCGGCGAGCATCGTCTTCCCGCCCGCTGGGTCGATGAAGAGCTGGTTGACGAGATTGAGGAAGCCGTATCCTGACGTGCCCGCGACCGGCCAGGAGCCGGGCAGTTCCTCGTCGGGTCCGAGGATCTTCTCCACCACGATGTAGGCGTCGCCCGTCGCCGCACGCAGCCTGGTCAGGTAGCCCTCGGGGTCGGCCAGGCCGTCGACGTGGTCGACGCGCAGGCCGTCGAGCGAGCCTTGCCGGACGAGCTCGACGACGAGCCGGTGCACGTCATCGAAGACTTCGTCGCGCTCGACCCGGAGTCCGGCTAGCCGGTCGATGTCGAAGAACCGCCGGTAGGAGAGATCCTCGGCGGCGGTGCCCCAGTAGGCGAGCCGGTAGTTCTGCCGTCCGAGCAGTTCGTCGAGGCGGTCGGGGTCGGCGTTGACCGCGTCGATCTCGGCGTCGATGGCGGCGGCCAGGTCCGGGTGCTGGTCGCAGAGCGTGGTGAGCCTGGTCCTGAGCTCAGCGATGCCATGATGGCGCTCGGCCACGGCGGCCCGGTCGGTGAGGATCGCGTGCGGCAGATTGCCCAGGTCGGCGGCGATGGCCTTGAGGTCGGCTGAGCCCTCGGCTCCGGCCTGGGCGGCGTTGCCTTCGGCCTGGGCGGCGTTGCCTTCGGCCTGGGCGGCGGCGGTGGCGAGGAGTTCGTCGAGGCTGCGCGGTGACAGGGGCGCCTGCTGGTCGCCGTAGCTGACGATGAACGACCCGCCGTCGCGGCTGACCCGCAGCTCGCCAGCCTCAAGCACCCGCCCGTAACGGTCGGCCAGGATCGGCATCAGCACCGTGGCGGTGAGCTTGCGTTCTGGCGGGTCCCAGTCGATGTCGAAATAGCTCGCGTAGCGGCTGGCCGGGCCGTTTTCGAGCACGTCCCACCACCAGGCGTTCGCCCGGCCGTGCAGAGCCATGTGGTTCGGCACGATGTCGAGCAGCTGGCCGAGCCCGACCGCGTCCAGGCGTTCGGTGAGCCGGCGATAGCCCTCGGGACCGCCGAGCCGGTCATCGAGCTTCGCGTGATCGACGACGTCGTAGCCGGCGGACGTGGCCGAGGCCGCCTGCAGGAACGGGGAGCAGTAGAGATGGCTCACGCCGAGCTTGGACAGGTAACCAGCGATACCGGCGGCGTCGTCGAACGTGAATCCGGGACCGAGCTGGACGCGGTAGGTGGTCGACGGGATCTTGGTCGGCCGTGGCCGGTCCGGCTGCTGGTCTGGCCGGCCTGACTGCTGGTCTGGCTGTTTTGGTTGCTCTAGCTGGTCCGGTTCATCAATCGGGCCAGGCTGTGGCTGGTCAGCCACTGGGCCGTCACCTCCGTACGGCTCCTCCGCCACCCTGACCACACTAGATAAGCGCCGGCCCTGATGAGCGCTATTCCGGCAACATCCCGCAAGGTCAGCGCTGGCGAGGGGCACTAAACAGCGCTGAACTCTACGATAGGTGACGAAGCGATACTAAATGACCCCGAACAGTCATCAAAGTGTAGCGAGCGGCGACCGCTTGGTGCGGGAGGCGCGCTGGAGTCGGGTGGCCGGTTTTCCGTGATCAAGGGCTGCCGGGCGGTGGGTCAGGCCGGCCCGCGTGGAGAGTTGTCGTCTCGTGGAGAGTTGGGGCGCGCTATTTCGCTCCCAGGCTCCGTGAAACGACAATCCTCCACGAGAACGCTGAAAACTCTCCAGGACAATGGCGAGACTCTCCGGAAAACTGACGGAGGCCCCTGAAACCGGCTCATCCGGGCGAGCAGCCGCACCGTTCTTGACCGACCCGGTCGCAGACACCTCTTGTGATAGCGCGACCCGAGTCCAGGAACTGATTTCGCCCTAGATGACGGAAACCTGGGTAGGCCGCCTGGTTCTGATGCCTGGCGGGACTGCGCTGCCTGCGGCGAGTGTGTGAAACGCGTTCGCCGGGGGAGTTGCGGCGGTGTCGCCATTGCCTATCGGATCGAGACGTTCCGATCGAGAAGGGACCGTCGCCATGTTCGCAGTCATCGCCGCAGTTCTGTTCGCTGTCGCATTCATCATCCACGTGACGAACACGACCACAAGCCTGGTGTTCGCGCCGCTGAGCCTGTCGCTGGTCGCGCTGGCGCTGCTGGCGCTGCACCTGGCCGGGATCGGGACCAGCGTCTCCTACGGCCGTCGCCGGTAGCCATCTGGGGAGCCGCTGCCCTCGTGGGTTATCGTCACACGAGGGCGGCGGACCCCTGGGCCATGAGGTCCGGCGCTGCCGCATCCTGGTGAGTCTGCTGATCTGCGCCGGAGGTATTGATGAAGTACGTGAATCTGGGCTCAACCGGGATGCGGGTCTCCAGGATCTGCCTGGGGATGATGAGCTACGGCGACGACAGCGACCGGCCCTGGGTGCTCGATGAGGACACGGCCGAGCCGATCGTCCGGGCCGCCGCGGATGGCGGCATCATGTTTTTCGACACCGCCGATGTGTACTCGGGCGGGGCCAGCGAAGTGGCGACCGGCAGGCTGCTGGCCAAGTACTTCAAGCGGGACGAGGTCGTGCTCGCCACGAAGGTGCACGGTGTCATGGGGCCTGGTCAGAACGACGGCGGGCTGTCGCGCAAGCACATCATGTCGGCGATTGACGCCTCGCTGCGCAGGCTGGACCTGGAGTACGTCGATCTGTACCAGATCCACAGGTGGGACGGCAGGACGCCGATCGCGGAGACCATGCAGGCGCTCGATGACGTCGTCCGGGCGGGCAAGGCCAGGTATATCGGCGCGAGTTCCATGCATGCCTGGCAGTTCGCGAAGGCGCAGCATACGGCCGACGACCACGGCTGGACCAGGTTCGTCTCGATGCAGAACCACTACAACCTGCTGTACCGCGAGGAAGAGCGGGAGATGATCCCGCAGTGCGTCGATCAGGGAGTCGGCGTCATTCCGTGGAGTCCGCTCGCCCGGGGCGTGCTGACCGGTAACCGCAGCCGGTCGGGGGAGCGGCTGACGGCCAGGGCCAATTCGGACGCGTTCGGCGATGCCCTGTATGCGATGCCGGGCGACTTCGACGTGGTTGACCGGGTCGCTGAGGTCGCCGCCGCCCGCGGCGTACCCGCGGCCCAGGTCGCGCTCGCCTGGCTCCTGCAACGGCGGGGCGTCACCGCCCCGATCATCGGCGCTACGAAGCTCGCGCACCTGACCGACGCGCTGGCGGCAGTCGAGCTTGAGCTACCGCGGACGAGATACGAGGACTGGAGGAGCTGTACGCTCCGCATCCAGTGCTGGGTCATTTGTAGCTGATATCTCGCCAATCTTTACCTGGTCATTAGGCAATACCGATCGGGTTCGGTTACTATTGCGAATTGGGTAGGTCAATGCTGCGCCGACGTGGGGTCAGGCGCGGTGGAGTTCTTCTGGCAATTCCAGTAATTGCCAGAAGGTCAAGATCGCGGGGGATGGTCCGTATCGGGCTAGACAGGGGGCTGGGGAATGCTGGCTACGCGGTGGAGGCCGCCCGTAATCGCGGTGGCTCTGGTAATCGGAACTGCCGGGGGACTCGTTACCTCGATTACTCAGGCAGCAGCGGCGCATACAACCCCGGCTAGACCGGGCGGCGTCACGCCGTTCACGGTGGTGCTGAAGAAGGCGGTCGCTCGGCGGGCACCTCTCGTGACCGACGCGACGGTGCCTGACCAGTCCAAGCGCGGAGTGCCCGCACCCAGGCTGAGCCGCGCGATGCGATACGCGAACCAGCTCAAGCAGGCGCGGGCCAGCGATTACCTCAGGAACGCCCATCCGCCGGCGGCCAAGAGCCTCGCCGCCACGCAGCAGGCCCAGATTCGCAACTACTTCTGCGGGCCAGCCACAGTGTCGGAGATGCTGGCCCAGCTGGGCGTGGCGCTCAGGCAGCCGGCGGCGGCCAGGCAGCTTGGCACGACGGCGGCCGGCACCGACTGGTCGAACGCGGGCGGTTATCCGGTGCCTAAGGTGCTCGATGCCCACCAGGACAAGACCAGCTATGTCGCTGTCCCGCTGCCGTGGTCACCGACCTCAGCCAATGTCAGCACCTATATGACCGACCTGGTCACCGACATCAACAGGGGCAGGGGCGTGCCGATCGCGGGGAACGCCTATGAAGTGCCAGGCGGCCCGCATCTGATCGGCCATCCGGCCGGCCAGGAGATCATGCACTGGTTCGACATCCGGGGTTACGCCCAGTCCGGCGCGGTCACCAGCTACGAGGATTCCGTGCACGGTGCCCCGAGCGTTGCCTGGAGCGGTTCGGTACCGGCCTATTCGTCGCTGCCGTCGGCCACGATCGTGTACATACTCGGCGCCCGTGGCTACGTCTGGTGACAGCAGGCCGAGGCTAGCGGGGCTGGCGGGGCTGGCGGGGCTGGCAATCGTGACAGCCAGCCTGCTCGCTGGCTGCGTCAGTACCGCCGCGACTCCGGCGCACCAGGCCGCGAGCCCGACCGCGAGCTCGGAGAGCCGTGCGAGCGGTGCCCGCGCCGCCAGCCTCACGGCGCTCTGCGCCGGCCAGCCCGCGCCCGCGATCGCCTCGGCCCTGACCCGGACAGTCCCAGCTTCAGGACGCGAGGAGCTGGTTCCGCTGGGCATCAGCGCCGACGGCGGTACCGGCTACGTGTCGGCGTGGACGCCGTCCTTCTCCGGGGTCGCCGCCATCGACCTGCGAACCGGGTCGCTGCACCCCATCCTGGCGTTCGCCGACCCGGCCAGCGATCAGGCGGACGGCGCCCGGGGCGGTCGCTGGCTGGTCTGGGAGCAGACCTACTCGCTGCAGAGCCTGGACGATTTCACCGTCTATGCCTGGGACTCGGTCACCGGCAGGCTGGTCAGGCTCGGCCACTCACTGCGTGACCCGGCCGGCACCGCCTGGCCAAGTCCCTGGCACGCACCAGCCGTCAGCACTGCGTACGCCGCCTGGGCCCAGGGCTACGGGCCGGGCGGTCTAGTCCAGATCCGCCTCGCTGACCTGCGCACCGGCCGGGTCGGGGTCATCGCCGAAGGTCACGTCCAGGCACCCTTCTTCGACGGGAACCTGCTCGTCTGGCCGTCCTCGGCCCGTCCGGGCGCGCCGACCACGCTGCACGCCTACAGCCTGGCCGACCATAAGGCCGCACCGCTTCCCGCAGTCCTGCGCGCCGTCACCGGCACCGACTACGTAGCGGCCGACGGCACGAGGACCGCGTACCTCAGTCCGGGCCTGACCAAGCTGTACTACTCACAGGCACCAGGCCAGCCAGCCCGCTCCCTGCTTACCCTGCCACCGCACACCGGCACCGAGTTCACCTCGCTCGAACTCGGCGCGGGCACCCTCGCCTGGAGCACGACCAGGGCCACCTTCGTGGCGAACACCTCCACCGGCGGCTACGTCCAGGTCACCCCGGCGTTCGGGCTGGCGGTGACCGGCCAGGGGCCGGCGGTCCTGGTCGCGGACGCCCCGACCGCCAAGGCCGCGCATCCCAGCCTGCCCTTGCACGTGCTCGGCGCCCGCGCGGTCAGCGAGATCGCCGCCGCTAGCCCTAGCCCTCCCGCGACCCGCAGTCCGGGCACAGGCCAAACAGCTCCACCGTGTGGCCAACGTCAGTGAACCCGGCCTGCTGCGCGACCTGCTCGGCCCAGCGCTCCACGGCCCGGCCCTCGACCTCGACGCTGCATCCGCACTTGCGGCAGGTCAGATGGTGATGATGGGTGTCGGTCTGGCAGCGCCGGTACAGGATCTCGCCCGAGGAGTCCCTGATCGCGTCTATCCGGCCTGTCTCGCTGAGTACCTGCAGGTGCCGGTAGACGGTCGTCAGCCCGACTTGCTCACCGTGCTCGCGCAGCTCGGCGTGTATCTGCTGGGCGCTGCAGAATCCTGGCAGCCGGTCAAGCACGGCCGCGACCGCCTCGGCCTGCCGGGTACCCCGGACCCGGGTACCGTGCGGCGTCGCGCCGGAAGCGCGCTCTGGCATGCTCACAGTTCGCACGGTAGCAGCCGGCCAGGCGCGTTCTGGCCGTTCGACATCGCCTGGCCTCCGGCACGCCGGATTCACACCGGCGAGCTCGTAGCGAGAGGATGTAGCCATGGCAGAACGGCTAGCGGACGCGACAAGTCCATACCTGCTGCAGCATGCGGGCAATCCGGTCGACTGGTGGCAGTGGAGCGACGAGGCATTCGAGGAGGCGCGCCGCCGGGACGTGCCCGTGCTGCTCTCGATCGGCTACTCGGCCTGTCACTGGTGTCATGTGATGGCGCACGAGTCCTTCGAGGACCAGGCCACCGCGGATCTGATGAACGCGCGCCTGGTGTCGATCAAGGTGGATCGCGAGGAACGGCCCGACGTCGACGCCGTCTACATGACCGCGACCCAGGCCATGACCGGGCAGGGTGGCTGGCCGATGACCGCCTTCCTTACCCCGGACCGGGAGCCGTTCTATTGTGGCACATATTACCCGCGCGACCATTTCAACCGGCTTATACAGGCCATTGCCGACGCGTGGCAGGACCGCAGAGGCGACGTGACCGGGCAGGCCAGGCAGATAGCGGAAGCGCTGGCGGAGACGTCGGCGAAAGGGGCGGCGTCGGCCGGAGCCGCTCTCACCGGAGTCGCCGAGCTGACCGATGCCGCCGTCACGGCGCTGACCAGGCGCTACGACAGCGCGCGCGGCGGGTTCGGCGGCGCGCCCAAGTTCCCGCCGTCCACCGTGCTCGAATTCCTGCTGCGGCGGTCGGAGCGGATCTCGGGCGATGGCGGCGAGCAGGCGCTCGCGATGGCGGCTGGCACCCTGAAGGCGATGGCCAGGGGCGGCATCTACGACCAGATTGGCGGCGGATTCGCCCGGTACAGCGTCGACGCGGACTGGGTGGTGCCGCACTTCGAGAAGATGCTGTACGACAACGCGCAGCTCGCGGGGCTCTACGCGCACTGGTGGCGCCGGGCCGGCGGCGACGAAGGCGACAACGGCGGCCTGGCCCGCCGGATAGCCGAGCAGACCTGCGACTGGATCATCGCCGACCTGACCACGAGCCAGGGCGGCTTCGCCAGCGCGCTCGACGCCGACAGCGACGGCACCGAGGGCGCCTTTTACGTGTGGACGCCTGCCGACCTCGCGACGTGCTCGGCTCTGACGATGCTGCCTACGCGGCGGAAATATTCGCTGTCACTGATGCCGGCACCTTCGAGCATGGTCGCTCGGTCCTGCGCCTCCTGGCGGATCCACCCGACCGGGCGAGGTACGAGCGGGTCAGGTCGCTGTTGCTGGCGGCCCGGGTCAGGAGAACCTGGCCGGCCAGGGACGACAAGGTGGTCGCGGCGTGGAACGGCCTGGCGTTCGGGGCTCTGGCCGAGGCCGGGCTGCTGTTCGGCCGGACCGACTATGTGCGCGCGGCCAGCCGGGCCGCTGAGCTGATCGCGGCCGTCCACCTGTCCGGCGGCCGGCTGGTGCGTACCTCCAGGGATGGTGTCGCCGGGCACAGTGCCGGCGTGCTTGAGGACTACGCCTGTGTCGCCGCCGGCTTCCTGACGCTGGCGGGCGTAACCGGTGAGGCACGCTGGGTCACCCTCGCCGGAGGGCTGCTCGACCATGCCATCGAGCGGTTCAGGGGAGACGGCGGTGGCTTCTTCGATACGGCCGACGACAGCGAGCAGCTGATCTACCGTCCGGCCGATCCGACGGACGGCCCGACGCCGGCCGGAACCTTCGCGATCGCCGGGGCGCTGCTCAGCTACGCCGCGCTGACCGGGTCGGCGGCGCATCGCGACGCGGCGGCCGGAGCACTCGGTGCGGCGGCCGAGATCGCGCCCAGGTATCCGCAGGCGGCGGGCTGGGGGCTGGCAGTCGCCGAGGCCTTCCTGGCCGGCCCGGCCGAGATCGCGATCGTCGGCACGCCCGGCGACGACCGCATGACCGCGCTGCACGCCGCCGCCGCCTTCGGGGCCACGCCCGGCGCCGTCATCGCGGTCGGGCCTGGCGGCGGCTCGGGCGGCGGTTCCGGCGGTGGCTCCGGCGGGGAGATTCCGCTGCTGGCCGGCCGGGACCTGGTGGGTGGCCAGCCAGCCGCCTTCGTCTGCCGTGATTTCACCTGCAGGCTGCCGGTCACCACCGCGGCCGAACTGCTGGCCGTGCTGCGTTCCTAACCCGTTGCTGACCTGCGTTCCTGACCTTTTGCTGCCTGTCAAGGGAACTTTTGGCTGCGTTGCGCGTCTACTTTGTAGCCTCATATTCGCCTCGGCTTGCGAGCGCGAGACTTTCGCGAGGCGGCCAGAGCGGGCATAATTCTAGTAGTGGTGTAGGGATCGCCCCCGAGCAGAAGGATTCTGAGATTGCGTAGCTTGGCCCGGCGGCTACTACCCATGACCGCCTTCGCTCTCGTACCCGGTCTCGCGCTCGGCGCGACTCTCACCGGAGTGGCTAGTCACTCCCGGCCTGGGTCGGCCCTGCGAAGTACCAGGCCGGACGACCGGGCGAGCCGTGCCATCGTCATGGACGCCAGCATGACGGGGGTGAGCGCGGTGGTTGGCCGCGTTCCCGTCGCGGGCGCCGCCGGCCCGGTCGCGACACTCGCCGTTGCCGCTAAGCCGCTACCGGGCGCTGGTCACGCGGCGGCGATGGTCAAGCGGGTCAAGCTGCTTCAGGCGGACCTGCTCGTGGTCAGTCCCGGCTCGCTGCCTGCCGCGCTGGTACGCCGGCTCAGGCGACTCGACGGCGTGGTCGCGGCGGTGCCCGTCGATGCCGGCCGGATCAAGGTGAACGGCGTTTTCGTGAATGTACTCGGGGTCAATCCGACGACGTTCCGCCCGTTCGCGGCCAGGCCGACGGCAGGCTCGGCGACCTTGTGGGACAACATCGCGGCCGGCGGAATGGCGATCTCCTACACGATGGGCAGCCAGGACAAGCTGTCGCTGAAGAAGCCGGTACAAGTCACGGCCGCGCGCACGCTGAAGCTGCCGGTAGCCGGATTCGGCACGGTCGGGATCGGCGGAGTCGACGCGGTGATCTCGGCCCGCGTCGCCAAGTCCCTAGGGCTGCCGCTGGACAACGCGGTCATCATCAGCGCGCCGAGCACCAGGCTCGACGTCCTGATGCGGAAGATAAAGAAGACACTGCCGGTCAATGCCCAGGTAGCGTCCCTGGTGACGCAGGTCATCAGCGGTACCGCCACCGTCACGACCGCGGACGCCGGTGCCGCCCTGACAGCGGGCCGAGGGCAGGGTCTCAGCCAGGCGGAGCTGACCAGGTTCCTCACCTCGGCGATGAGCAGGATCGGCATGCCTTACGTGTGGGGCGGCAGCGGTCCTACCACCTTTGACTGCTCTGGCCTGGTGCAGTGGGCGATGGCCCAGGCTGGTGTCGTGATGCCCAGGGTCGCCGCCGACCAGGCCAGGACCGGCCCGCTGCTGCCGCTCAGCGAGCTCCAGCCCGGTGACCTGCTCTTCTACCACACCGACCCGACGGCACCCAGCTATATCTCGCACGTCGCCATCTACGTGGGCAACGGCATGATGCTGCAAGCGCCGGAGCCCGGTATGAACGTAGAGGTAGTCAGGGCCGACTTCGGCGCCGGCTTCGCCGGCGCGATCAGCGTCTACCCGAGCGTCGCGGCCGCCGTCGCCGGCAACCCCCTCGGCTAGTCGTCACCCCACCCCCGCTCCTGCCCCGCAAGAGGGTCCCGCCCCCGCCATGTTTCCGTAGCAATGGCCGGGGTCTTGATCACGGAATCTGGATGGGGTGATCACGCGACTCAGGTTCCGTGATCAAGGTCTGTTTCATGATCACGGAACCTGAGTGGCCTGGCGTTCCCGGGGTTGCGCACTCTTTCGGGTCATGTAATCATGATTACATGAGTACAGAAAATTCAGAACAGTCCGCGGCGGCCGACCGGCTGCGCGCCTGGTTTACCGGGCGGATGCCAGCCGACTGGGCCGGTGACGCACTTGAGGTGCGGCTGGACCGGGAAGAGATCACTGTCATTGTCCCGATCACCGCGCCGGAACTGGCGGCGGATGCCTCCGACGGTGAGCGGGCGGCGGCGCTGGACGGGCGCAGCCGCCGGTTCCGGGAGGAGACCAGGCAGCACCGGATCGAGATCGCGCATGAGGCCGAGCACACCTTCGGGCGCAAGGTGTCCTGGGGAGTCCGCTCGGGTGAGCGCGTCGTGATGTACACCACATTCTCCGTGCCGGTGATGACCAGGCTCCGCCAGAATGAGCGACTGGTGCTCGACACGCTCGTCGATGCGGGGGTCGCGCGGAGCCGGAGTGATGCCCTGGCCTGGTGCGTGCGCCTGGTCGGTGAGCATGAGGACAGCTGGCTGGCTGACCTGCGCACGGCCCTGCACAAGGTGGAGCAGGTCCGTTCCGAGGGCCCGAGGTCAGCCTGAGGCCGGGCTGACCTCAGCCCGAGCTTAGCCCGAAGCTCAGCCTGAGGCCAGCCTGAACTTAGCCTGAGGCCGCTGACGCGGTTGCATACCTTTTCCCGTGGTAGCTGAACGCTAAACGCACATAGGGCGGGCGTGCCGGGCGGGCGGATATTTGAGCAGGTGCCGTCCGGGGTACACTCCCCAGATCGAATCCCGCAAAGTCCGGGCTCGCTTTGGGCTGCCCGGACCGCTAGCCCGCAGCGGTGCGTTCTGGTGAGGCGCCAACGAGGAGGAGCAGTCGTGGTGTATGAGGTGAGGGCAGCGTTGGTGGAGTGGAATCCAACCGCGGAGCGGCTCCGCGAGTTGACCGAGAAGATGCCCAACAGCCAGGTCACCGAGTTCGGCAATGTGGTGGTCAAGGCCAGAGTCGATTCCCGCAGCACCCGGTCAACATTTGTCGTAGCAGACTCGACGAATGCGGCCAGCCAGACCATCACCCGCGAGGAATACGAGCGGATCTCCGCCGAGCAGGACGCCTACATCCGCGGCGAGCACGTCGTCGTAGTCGACGGTTACATCGGCTCCGACCCGGCCTTCCGCACGAAGGCACGGCTGATCATGGAGGCGGCCAACGCCAACGTGGCCGGGATGCAGCAGCAGCTCTATTACCCGGTCGAAGGCGAGCATGAGCCGGAGACCTGGGAGCCGGACACCACGGTCATCTACACGCCCAGCCTGGCCGCCGCCGGCTACCCCGATGACCGCATCATCGCCGTCGACCTGCGCGACAACATCACCCGCGTGCTCAACTCGGACTACTTCGGTGAGTCCAAGAAGGGCGGCCTGCGGATGTTCAACAACATCGTCTACAACCGGGGCGGTCTCGCGCTGCACGCCGGCTGCAAGGTCATGCCGAGGGGCGGCAACCCGACGGCCATCCTGATCGTCGGCCTGTCCGGCACCGGAAAGACCACCACCACGTTCACCACCCAGCTCGACAGCAAGCCGGCTCAGGACGACTTCGTCGCGCTGATGCCAGGCGGCAAGGTCTACACGACCGAGAATGGCTGCTTCGCCAAGACCTTCGGCCTAGACCCCAGGTTCGAGCCCGCCATCTACGGTGCCACCACCAAGCCCGACGCCTACCTGGAGAACGTCTCGGTCGACGCCGAGGGCAAGATCGACTTTTTCGACACCTCCTACACCAAGAACGGCCGCACCACCTGGCCGTTCTCCTACGTCCACCCGTGGCCGGGCAACGAGGTGCCCCCGGCTGAGTTCCTGCTGATCCTGAACCGGAACGAGAACATCGTGCCGGGAGTGGCCCGCCTTGACCGGGCCCAGGCGGCCGCCTACTTCATGCTCGGGGAGACCACGGGCACGTCAGCGGGCGGCAAGGACGAGGAGGGCAAGTTCCTCCGCGTCCCTGGCACGAACCCGTTCTTCCCGAGAAACATGGCCGACATGGGCAACCGGATGCTTGAGCTGCTCGACAGTCACGAGCTGAAGGTCTACGTCCTGAACACCGGGCGGATCGGCGGCAAGGACGACGAGCTGTCCAAGAAGGTCACGATCCCGTACTCGTCGGCGATCGTCCAGGCGATCGTCGAGGACTCGATCCAGTGGGAGACCGACCCGGACTTCGGCTATGAGGTTGCCTCGGAGCTGTCCGGCGTCGATGACATCGAGATCCTGCAGCCCCGGCTGCTCTACGCCCGCCAGGGCCGTCAGGAGGAGTACGACGCCCTGGTGACCAGGCTCAAGAAGGAGCGCAAGGAGTACCTGGCCTCCTTCACCGGCCTGGACGAGCAGATCGTGAAGTCGATCGGCTAGCTCACCGGCAACACACAGTCAGCACGTGGGGCGCGGCAGGCACTATTGCCGCGCCCCACGCGTTGTCTAGCGTGAACCTGCGAACCTGAGGTAACAGCTCGGCGGACCTTGACCGACCTTGGCCGACCTCGGCCGGCCCGGTCAGGATCTTCGATACGGTTCATAACAGCCGGACTGGTCGGCTGAGCGGCAGCGAGGAAAGGTGCCGTATGGCTCTGCGCGATCTTGCCTACCTGGTGTACGAGCGACGGCTGGGGGCTTCGCTGGACAGATCGCGCGTCCCGAGGCACGTCGGCGTCATGTGCGACGGCAACCGCCGGTGGGCCCGTTCAGCCGGGCTGATGATCGCCAGCGGGCACCGCAAGGGCGCGGACAAGATCTTCGAGCTGCTCGGCTGGTGCCGCGCGGCCGGGGTCGAGGTCGTCACCTTGTGGCTGCTCTCCACCGACAACCTGACGGCCAGGCCGGAGTCGGAGATCGAGCCGCTGCTGACGATCATCGAGGACACGGTCAGGGAGCTGGTCGCCCAGAACTGGCGGGTCAAGCCGGTCGGCGCGCTCGACCTGCTGCCGGCCGAGACCGCGCAGGTGCTCAAGGACGCCTGGGAGACCACGGCGGACTTCCCCGGCCTGCTCGTCAACGTGGCCGTCGGCTACGGCGGCCGCCGCGAGATCGCCGACGCCGTCCGGTCGCTGCTGCAGGAGCAGGCCACCAGGGGCACCACGATCGAGGAGCTGGCCGAGGTCCTGGACGTCGAGCACATCTCCGAGCACCTGTATACCGCCGGCCAGCCCGACCCCGACCTGGTGATCAGGACCTCGGGGGAGCAGCGGCTCGGCGGTTTCCTGCTCTGGCAGAGTGCCCACTCCGAGTTCTACTTCTGCGACGCCTACTGGCCCGCGTTCAGGAAGGTGGACTTCCTTCGCGCGCTGCGTTCCTACGCGGCCCGGCAGCGGCGATTTGGGACCTGAGTCCCTGTTTCAGCGGATAAACGCACGCCGAACACTGTGTGTCTGATCAGTTTCATAGCGTGCCGGTACTTTCGTCTCCCGCGGCAGCCAGGTAGCGTCGAGGCTGAAAGGCGGTGCATAGCCGCCCGACGGGAAGGCCCTCGAGAATTCTCGAGCTCCGCGCCTGCGCAGCAGGCGAGATGAGCGAAGGGCCGGCGTCGGCCCTTCGCGGCCGGTCCCGGTCCCTGCGGCACCTGTGTGTCCAAGGCGCCGCTACCGCAACTCATTGGAGCCTGAGTGGCCACTTCCGCAGCAGCTCGCGTAGCGGGCACGGACGCTACCAGCATTCACGACGCGACAGCGAACTCAGCGACGCCGCAGCCCAGGGGTACGCGCACCAGGCGGACCCAGGCGAGCGCCGCTCCGACGGCGAAGGCCGCCAGGGCATCGGGGACCGCCAAGGCCGGTCCGGCTCCGGGAGCCGCGGGAGATGGCACGTCCGGGGCGGATCGCCGCACCTACGTGCTTGACACCAGCGTCCTGCTGGCTGACCCCGGTGCCATCGGCCGCTTCGCTGAGCACGCCGTCGTGCTCCCGCTGGTAGTGATCACCGAGCTTGAGGCCAAGCGCAACCACCCCGAGCTGGGATTTTTCGCCCGGGCCGCGTTGCGTCACCTCGATGACCTGCGGATAATACACGGGCGGCTCGACGCTGACCTCGAGATCGGCGAGCTGGGCGGCAGCTTCAGGGTTGAGCTGAACCACGCCGACCCCTCGGTGCTGCCCGCCGGGTTCAGGCTTGGCGACAACGACACCAGGATCTTGTCGGTCGCGCGCAGCCTGGCCAGCGAAGGCCAGAGCGTCGTGCTGGTCAGCAAGGACCTGCCGCTGCGGATCAAGGCCGCCTCGATCGGCCTGGCGGCGCAGGAGTACCGCGCTGAGCTGCCGCCCGAATCTGGCTGGACGGGCATGCGCGAGCTCGACCTGCCCAGCACCGAGATCGACGAGCTTTACCACAACGGCACGCTCGACCTCGCCGCCGCGCGGGACCTGCCCTGCCACACCGGCCTCGTGCTCTACTCAGGCTGCTCGGGATCGGGCAGCGCGCTCGGCCGCGTCCAGCCCGACAAGTCCGTGCGCCTGGTCAGGTGCGACCGGGATGTCTTCGGGCTGCGAGGCCGCAGCGCCGAGCAGCGGATCGCACTTGACCTGCTGCTCGATCAGGAGATCGGGATCATCTCGCTCGGCGGCCGGGCCGGCACGGGCAAGTCGGCGCTCGCGCTTTGCGCCGGGCTCGAGGCCGTGCTCGAACGCCGCCAGCACCGCAAGGTCGTCGTCTTCCGGCCGCTCTACCCGGTGGGCGGCCAGGAGCTCGGGTACCTGCCGGGCTCCGAGGCCGACAAGATGAACCCGTGGGCCCAGGCCGTCTTCGACACCTTGTCGGCGGTGACTACTCCTGATGTGATCGAGGAGGTAGTGGCCAGGGACATGCTTGAGGTACTGCCGCTGACCCACATCAGGGGACGCTCGCTGCACGATTCGTTCGTGATCGTGGACGAGGCCCAGTCACTGGAGCGAGGCGTCCTGCTGACCGTGCTGTCGCGGATCGGTTCTGGCTCGCGGGTCGTGCTCACCCACGACGTCGCCCAGCGGGACAACCTGCGGGTCGGCAGGCACGACGGCGTGGTGGCGGTGATCGAGAAGCTGAAGGGCCACCCGCTGTTCGCGCACATCACCCTGATCAGGTCGGAACGGTCACCGATCGCCGCCCTGGTCACCGAGATGCTGGAGGACACGACCGGCTGATCACTGGGTTGGCTAGCCCCTGGCAGGCCCCGGCGAGCCCGAGAAAAGTTGCCACCTCCTGGCCATGGCATGGCCGCCGGGGCGGTACCGTGACCAGCGTTATGAGCGACATTGACGACGCACACGCCCTGCGGGCCCGATCTCGGGCGGCGGGCACGTTGACCGGTGCTGCCGCCGAGACAGCCGCCGCTGTCCCTATTTCCGTAATAATGCCGGTTCGCAATGAGGAACGGCACCTAGCCGAATCGGTCAGCCAGGTGCTCAGCCAGGACTATCCAGGCGGGCTTGAGCTCGTGCTCGCGGTCGGGCCTTCCAAAGATAAAACAGCGGAGATAGCGGAAAGGCTCGCTGCGGCCGATCCCCGGATAACCGTGGTGGCCAACCCGTCCGGGCAGATTCCGTCGGCACTGAACGCGGCGATCCGGGCGGCGCACCATGACATCCTCGTCCGGGTGGACGGCCATGCGATGCTGCCGCCCGGATACATCGCGACGGCGGTGCGCACGCTGGCCGAGACCGGAGCGGTCAACGTGGGCGGCATCATGGCGGCCCGCGGCATAACGCCGTTCCAGCGCGCGGTCGCCTGGGCCATGACCTCGCCGGCCGGGGTCGGCTCGGCGAAGTATCACACGGGCGGGGGATCGGGTCCGGCCGAGTCGGTGTATCTGGGAACGTTCCGGCGCTCGGCGCTTGAGCAGGCCGGCGGTTATGACGAGCGGTATCTGCGGGCCGAGGACTGGGAGCTGAATCACCGGATTCGCGACGCGGGCGGCCTGATCTGGTTTCAGCCGGAGCTTCGGGTCACTTACCGGCCGAGGGCAACGGTCGCGGCGCTCGGGTCGCAGTACTTCCACTACGGCCGCTGGCGGCACGTGGTGGCCCGGATGCACGCGGGCACGATCAACCCACGGTACCTGGCGCCTCCGGTCGTGGTCGGCGCGATTGCCGCCGGAACGCTGGCCGGCGTGGCCGGGCTGATCTCACTGGCGGCTGGGGCTGGCAGGCGGGGCTGGGGCTGGCGGGGGTGGAGCTGTGTGGCCGGTGGTGCTTCTCGCGGGCTTCGCCGCGCCGCTGCTGTACCTGCTCGGCGTGGCTGCCGTGACCGCCAGCGCGGCTCGAGTGCTCCGGGGCCGGGCGCTGGCCGCGCTGCCGCTGGTGCTCGCCACCATGCATGTGTGCTGGGGCATCGGGTTCCTGACCAGCCCGCGTCGTCTCGGTGCCGGCGGTGGCGAGTGAGAGTCGCGGTGTACACAGGCTCATCTCCGGGGCCGGACGCACACGTTCGCGCGGCGGCGGAGTTCGCGGCGGAGCTGGCGCGGGCCGGAGCCGGGATCGTGTATGGCGGCTCTCAGTCGGGCCTGATGGGAATCGTCGCCGATGCCGCGCTGGCGGCCGGGGGCGAGGTCATCGGGGTGATCCCGAGACACATGCTGGACAACGAGGTGCCCCATCAGCGGCTGACCCGCCTGGAGATCGTGGCCAGCATGCACGAGCGAAAGGCGCGGATGGCCGAGCTGGCCGACGCCTTCATTACGCTGCCCGGCGGCGTCGGCACCATGGAGGAACTGTTCGAGACGTGGACCTGGGGGATTCTCGGCCTGCACGCGAAGCCGGTCGCCCTGCTCGACGCTGACGGTTTCTACCGGCCCCTGATCGCGCAGCTAGAGGCAATGACCTCGGCCGGCTACCTCAAGCCTGCCTACGCCCAGTCGCTCGGGCTGGTGTCGGGAGCACAGGAGTTCCTGAGTTTCGCGGCGACCTATCAGGCCCCGCGCCGCACGCGGGCCGGGGCGCAGGCCGACCTCGCTGGCGCTGAGCCGGGGGCGGCGCAGGACGTCGTTTCCTGAGGCGAGTCCGGCTTCCTCCTATGAAGATCACGCCGCTGATGTCTGTGAGGTGAGCCGGGCGGAAGATGACGGTCCGGAACGTCGGCAGGGTGATCACCGGCCGGGCTTGCGCCGGTGAGGGCCGGGCTTGCGGCTTCCTCGGCTGTTTGCGGGGTTTGCGCCGGGCGGTGGCTAAAAGATCTAGGAGACTTTTTTCCTATAGGAGGATTGACCACCATATTCGCTGTTAAGTCTCCTACAGGAAAAAAGTCTCCTACAGGATCAGGGGAGCCTGGAACAGGTGAGCCGGATGTGAAATCTGAGTCACCAGGGACCAGCCCCGGTCCGGCCGGTGGCTCCTCGGCTTCAAGGGCTGGTCAGCAGGAAGGATTCGGCTATCTGGAGGTCGGCGGCGTAGGTGATCTTCAGGTTGCGCTCGCTGCCCGGAACCGCCAGGATCCTGACTTCTGGGAGATAGCGCAGCACCATGCCGCAATCGTCGGTCGCGCTGAACGAGCCGGCCTCGGGGTCGGCGGCAGCCAGTTCATAAGCCCGGCGAATCACAGAAAGCCTGAATCCCTGCGGAGTCTGGCACCGGCCAAGGGACTCGCGGGGCGGGATCGAGACCATCGCGCCGTCGGCGAGCCGCGCGATGGTGTCCGCCGAGGGCACGACTACGCCAAGCGCGGCGCAGTCATCTAGGCCGGCCACGCAGTCGGCGATTATCCGCTGGTCGACGAGCGGCCTGGCCGCGTCGTGAAAGAGCACCTTGCCGTCAGCGGACTGGTCGCGAAGCAGGTCCAGGGCGCAGCGGGTGGAGCCGGGCCGGTCGGCTCCCCCGGGAATGATCCTGGTCAGCTTGCGGTAGCCGGTGCCGAGCAGCTGAGTGCCTTCCGCTACGAAACTGGCGGGCAGGACGACGATGATCTCGTCGATGCCTGGCGCCTGGTCGAACGCGCTGACCGAGTACTCCAGCAAGGTCTTCCCGGCGAGCAGCTGCAGTTGCTTCGGGACGGCGCCGCCGAGCCGAAGGCCTGACCCGCCGGCAAGCACGACAGCGACCGTAGCCATGATCGGACCCTACCGAAGCCGGTCACCGGCGCGGTCGCCGGATGTACTACAGATCCGCGTTGCGCCAGACGCGCCTGGTTTCGCCCACTCAATTAAATCCAGCCTTCGTTAGTACTCTGTGGTGATTGAAGTAATGCCATTAGTTATTAAGCTGCCCGGCCAGGGAGTTCCGATCTTCGCTGAACTTAAGCGCACGGTCGCTGGAAGTATGCGGATTGGCGCCGTTGGTGATCTGGCGATCGCGCTGGTGCGGGCCGGTGGTGCGTCGGGGCGGCTGGTCACCGGCTGGTTCGCGGATCGTGCGCTGGCGCCGAACTCGGCCACCGGCATTTCCCTGCTGTTCGGGTTGTGCGCTGCCGTGTGGTTCAGCGGCGGCACCGGGTCGGACGTCGGGCGCGGGCTGCTCGCGCTCGGCGCGTGGGGACTGGCCAGGGCCGGAGCCAGGCAGCTGGCCGGGATCACCGCGCAGCGGACTGGACGGCCAGCCGGAGCATCGGGGCCACCAGTCGCCAGCGGCACCGGGCAGAGCCGGACTGGCTGGCTGTCGGCGATCTGCGTCCTGGCCGGCGAGTGCGCGATCTACGGCGGCATCGCGGCCGGCGGACAGGCCGATGGCTGGACAGGGATCTGGTCGCTCGCCGTCGTCACCGTCAGCCTGATCTCGGTCGCCGAGATTGCCAGAGCCGTCAGCGATGCCGTCTCCAGAACTGGCCAGGCGACGCGCGAACGACTCGGCCCGCTAGCAGCGATAGCGGCACCACCTGGCGGCGTCAGGGTCCTGCTGACCGCCATCGCGCTGGTAGCCTACGGGCCGCGAATGGCACTGTTCACCGCCTTCACGGTCGCGGCCATGTCGCTGGGCTGGAGCCTGGTCAGGATCGGCCGGCCAGGGACCGGCGGCGGGACCGCTGGCGCGAACGTCGTGCTCGCGTGCCGGGATGACGGGCCGCTAGCGCGCTGGGCCGGCCGGTCAAGGGCAACCTGATGCCGATTCCGCCGACGGTGGCTGGTCTCGTCGCGATCGCGCTGCTGGCCGTGCTCGGCATCAGGCACCTGCCGGGGTTCATCGCGCTGACGCCGGTCGTCGTGCTGCTGCTCGCGGCGCCAGCATCGAGTCATCCGCATGACGGGCGTTTTGATGCGATAGTGCCGGTGCTGCTCAGCCTTGGCCAGTACTGTTACCTGGCGGCCGACGGTCTGGCCCGCTCGGTGGCCGGTCCTGTCATCTTCTCCGCCTGCTCGATGTGCGCCATCTGGTACGCGAGCCTGGCCGTGACGGCCCCGGCGGCCGGGCAGGCCGGACAGCACAGCCCGGGCTGGGACGGCCGGGTGTGCGTGATTGCGCTGACCGGCATGTTCGGGATAGCGACGTTCGGGTACCTTGGGCTCGCAGTGGGCCTCGGTGCCCTGATCGGCAGGCGAGTCGTCGTCGGTTACCTGATACCAGGGGAGGACCAGGGCTAGTGATCGGGATGGTGCTGGCCGCGGGAGCGAGCAGGCGGCTTCGCCCGGATACCGATGCGCTGCCCAAGGCACTGCTGCCGGTCGACGGCGACACTACGATCCTGGACATCGCGCTCCGCAATCTGGCGGCCGCCGGGCTGACCGAGGTCGTGATTGTCGTCGGGCACGCGGCGCGGGCCATCGCGGATCGCGTGCCGGCCCTGGAGAGCGCCGCCGGAGTCGAGATCACCCTGCTCCACAACGACCGGGCGCTTGAGTGGAACAACGCCTACTCGCTCTGGCTGGCCAGGGAGCACTTCAGCCGGGGCGTCCTGCTGGTCAACGGCGACACCGTGCACCCCCCGAGCGTCCAGAAGTCGGTCCTGGCCAGGGCTTCCATCTCCAGCCAGACCAGCCCAGCCGCCCCCGCCGCCAACCCCCCGCTTGGCCGCCTCATCATCGCGATCGACGACATCAAGCCGCTCGCCGACGAGGAGATGAAAGTCGTACTCGATCGCACCGGCCTGATGTGCCAGATCACCAAGCTGATGGACCCGTCCGCCGCCGACGGTGAGTACATGGGCGTTACCCTGATCGAGTCATCCGCCGCGATCGGCCTGGCCGACGCTCTTGAAGCCACCTGGCGGCGCGATCCCGGCCTGTACTACGAGGACGGCTTCGCCGAATTCGTCAGCCGGGGCGGAGCGGTGCTGGCCGCGCCGATCGGCGCGATCGACTGGGTAGAGGTGGACAACCACGCCGATCTGCGGCGGGCCAGGCAGATCAGCCGGCCACTGCTAGATTCGCGGCCAGGGACCCCGGAGGAGGATCATGCCGCTGCTGGCGCGGATGCTCGCGGCGCCGCTCGTCATCGACGTCCGGTCTGGCGCCATCGGCGGCCTGGGCAAGCTGCTCGCCGACCGGCGGATCGCCGTCGACGGCCGGGTCGCCGTGGTCGTGGGGCCAGGTCAGGGCCGGTCGATCGCGGCTGAGCTGCGGATTGGCGATGCCGAGTTGTTCAGCGTGCCCGACGGCAGCCATGACGCCGCTGCCGCGCTCGGCAAGGAACTGCGCTCCGGTGAGTACGAGGCAGTGGCCGGGATCGGCGGCGGCAAGACGATCGACGTCACGAAATTCGCCGCGCACATGGCGGGCATCCCGATGGTCTGCGTAGCGACCAGCCTGGCCCACGACGGCATCGCGTCCCCGATCAGCACGCTCGTGCACGAGTCAGGCAGCGGCTCCTACGGGGTGGTGCCGCCGGTAGCCGTCGTCGTGGACCTCGACCGGGTGCGCGCCGCGCCGCCGGGACTGGCCACCGCCGGGATCGGAGACGTGGTCAGCAACCTGTCGGCGATCGCGGACTGGGAAATGTCGGCGGCCGACACCGGCGAGCCGATCGACGGCCTGGCCGTGGCCATGGCGCGTACCGCCGCGCACGCCGTCCTCCATCAGCCGGGATCGGCCAGGTCGGATGAGTTCCTTGCCGTGCTGGCCGAGGCTCTGATCCTGTCCGGCATGGCGATGGCCGTGGCCGGGTCGAGCCGCCCGAGCAGCGGCGGCGATCACGAGATCATGCACGCGATCAACCAGCTCTTCCCCGGCACCGCCAGCCACGGGGAGCTGGCCGGCCTCGGCGCGCTATTCTGCTGGCATCTGCGGCAGGACGCGCGGCAGCTCGCCGCGACCAGGTCCTGCCTGGAGCGGCACGGCCTGCCTACCAGCCCCGGCCAGGTCGGACTGACAGCGGAGCAGTTCACCAGGGCCGTCGTGCACGCGCCAGCGACCCGGCCTGGCCGGTACACGATCCTGGAGCGGATGGCGATGACCCCGGCCCAGATCGCTAGCCACGTGGAGGAATATGTCGGCGCCATCGATGGCTGAGCTGCGAACCCAGGGCCAGCCCCAGGCCGTGCTCGACCGGCTCAACGACGAGCACTGGTTCGGCCGCCTGTACATGCGCAAGCTCTCGCCCTACGCCACCTGGGTCTTCGCCAGGCTCGGCTGGTCGCCGAACGCGGTGACGCTGAGCTACATCGCGTGCGGCATCGCCGCCGGCGTCGTCATCGCCTTCGACGGCCTCGCCACGGCCATCATCGGCGCCCTGCTGATCCAGGGCTACCTGCTGTTCGACTGCTCAGACGGCGAGCTCGCCCGCTGGTCGGGACGCACCTCGGCCCGAGGCATCTACCTCGACCTGGTCGGGCACTACCTCGGGGAGAGCGCCTTGTTCGTCGGGCTGGCGTTCCGCGCGCAGGGCCAGTTCACGCTCGCCGGCGATTACATCACCGCAGGCCTCGCCGCCGGCCTGCTGGCCATGCTGGTCAAGGCCGAGACCGACAACGTGGTCGTCGCGCGGGCCAAAGAAGGCCTCCCGGCCCGCCACGATGACGAAGCGCTCGCTCCGGTCAGCGCCGGCCTCGCGCGGGCCAGGAAGCTGGCAAGCGTGCTGCGGCTGCACCGGATCACGCACGCCGTCGAGCTGTCGCTGCTGATCCTGATCGCCGCGATCATCGACGCGAGTCGCGGCGGCCTGACCGCTACCCGTGCGCTGCTGCTCGCCTGCCTGGTCGTGGCAGCCCTCATGGTGGTGGCTCACCTGGTGGTCATCATGGGCTCGAGGCGCTTGCGTTGAAACTATCGATTGTGATCTTGACCATGGGCAACCGCCCGGACGAGGTCCAGGCCGCGATGGCCAGCACGGAGCCGCTCAGGGACGCCGGCGCGCAACTCGTCGTCGTCGGCAACGGCGCCGACCCGCCGCCGGTCCCCGCCGGGGCCACCGGGATCAGGCTGGCGGAGAACGCCGGCGTGACCGGTGGTCGCAACGCGGCCGTCGAGCACTGTACCGGCGACGTAGTGCTGTTCCTCGATGACGATGGCTGGTATCCAGAGCCGGCGGCGCTCGGCGAGCACGTGGCAGAGCGGTTCGCCGCCGATCCGGCGCTGGCTGTGCTCTCGTTCCGGGTGCTCGACCCCGACGGCGGCGCCGGCCGCGCTGGTACGTGCCCCGGCTGCGAGTTGGCGACCAGGCGCGCGGCTCGGTCGTGACGACGTTCGCCGGCGGTGCGTGCGCGATCAGGAGGTCGGCGTTCGTGCAGGCGGGCGGCCTGCCCGAGGCGTTCTTCTACGGGCATGAGGAGACCGACCTGTCGTGGCGGCTGATCGACTCGGCTACCGGATCGAGTACGACCCGGCAGCGACGATGTGTCACCCCCCGGTCAGCAACTCCAGGCACCCGACCTGGTACCGGATCGAGGCGCGCAACCGAGTCTGGCTCGCCCGGCGGAACCTGCCCTGGCCGCTGGCCGCCTGCTACCTGGCCGACTGGGCGGTGCTGACCGTCCTGCGGGAGCGCTCCGCTGACGCCAGACGAGAGTGGCTGGCCAGGCTTCGCCGACGGCTGGCGCAGTGGCCCCGGGCAGCGCCAGCCGATCTCGCTGCGGACAGTCTGGCGGCTGACCAAGGCCGGCCGCCCGCCAGTCATCTGACCGGCCCGAAGCCCGGCCCGAAGCTCAGTGTCCGCCGAGCGGGCCGGCGAACGCGCCCGAGTCCCGGCACACGTTCGCGCCGCCCGTGATGCCGCCGTAGTTCTTGTGCAGCCCAGACAGCGAGGGCGGCGTACTAGCCGGTCGCGGCGTGGCCCGCCGGCCAGCCGAAGCCGGAGCCAAGCCCCGCGCGGCCCGGTGGTGGTGTCCGTGCCTGGCCGGCAGCTTGCGGTCATGAGCGATCGCGGTGAACAACTGGCCGGCCGACGGCGCCCACTGCACCCAGTCCTGATTCTTCGGATAGGTGACGACCGGCACCTGAACGAAGTGCACATCGGCCAGCTTCATGGTCTGCAGACCGCTCGCCAGCGAGATCATCGCGGCCTGGTTGAACTGGCTGTCCGTCGTCAGCGATGAGGCGATGTCCGAGACGATCTTGTAGACCTTCGTCGGGTGGCCGAACACGTCCGCCCGCTTGATCTCCTGCGCCACAGACGCCATCAGGTACTGGTCACGCTGGATCCGTTCCAGGTCAGAGCCAAACCCGATGTACCTGACCCGCCAGTACGCCAGAGCCGTGGCCCCCCAGACATGATGCGAGCCCGCGGCCAGGCGCAGCCCGGAGCGCGGATCGCTGATCGCGAACGGCAGGCAGATCCTGACCCCGCCGAGATCGTTGACGACGTTCTCGAAGCCGGTGAAGTTCAGCTCAAGGAAGTGGTCGAGCCGCAGGTGGGTGGTCTGCTCGATGGTCTTCCACAGGCAGCCGGGCCCGCCAAGCGCGAACGTCGCGTTGATCTGCTCGACCTGGCCGGGCTGCGCCGTCTGCCCCGGCGCCCCTGGCGCGGACGGGCAGGTCAGCACCGGCACGACCGAGTCACGCGGAATGCTGAGCACGAGCGCGTGCTTGAGTCCCGGCGACAGGTGCAGTACCAGGATGGTGTCTGACCGCTGGCCCGAGATGTGCGCGCCGAACCTGGCGTTCTTGCCCTTCCTGCTGTCCGAGCCGATTACCAGGATGTTGAGCGCGTTGTTGTACTTAGGCGGTCGCTTCCCCAGGTCGGTCACGTGCACCTGGTGGATCTTGCCGAACACCTCCCGGTAGGCGGCGTATCCGGTGAGCAGCCCGGCGACCAGCACGCCCGCCACCGCCACCGCGGCCCAGCCGAGGGTGCGGGACCCCGGCTGCCCCCGCAGCCCGCGCCCCCACCAGTGACTTCTGCCCCCGCGCCCCATAGATCTCGGTCGGGTACTTAGCCAGCCCGGCCGGCTTTTAACCTCGGCCGGGTCGCCGCGAGCACGACTGCCTGCTGAACCTTTGCCACCGGGATAACTGCCAGGCCTCAGGATTAAATAAAGCTCCCGCCGGCTGCCGTCCCAGGCCTGGAGCTCCCGACGAACGCCGAGCCGTATCCCTTGCACACGTTGGTGCCGCCGCTGTAGCCGGCGAACTGGGCGGCGAGGTTGCCCGGCGGCTGGCTGGCCTGCGGTGCGAGAGTCGTGAACGCCGAGCCCAGGATCAGGTCGATCGTCCCGGCGGTCACCGAGCTGTTGAGCTGCAGCGTCACGCCCTTAACCTGCGCGGCCACGGTCCTGGCGGCGGCCAGGTCGGCGGTGGAGCCGTACTGGACCACCGAGTTGACGTAGCTGAAGTCCGGGGCACCGGCGGAGGTCAGTGCGCTTTCCGCGCCGAGCACATGGAAGCCTCGCGCGGTGAGGGCGGCACTCGTGGTTCCGGCGACACCCTGGACCCCGGAGCCGTTGAGTACCTCGACGCTCACATCGGAGGTCGCGAGCAATTTCGGCCCGGTCTTAGCCTTGGTCTTCTTATCGGTGACCGTGGCTCTGGTGCCTTTCCCGCCGCTCTTGCCGTGTTTCTTGCCCTTGTGGATCTTGGGCAGCTTGACGTCGTGGGCGACCGCGCCGAAGAGCCTCGGGGTCTGGTCCGGGTCGAACTCGACCCAGTTGTCATTGCCCGGATACGTGATCGTCGGCACCTCGACGAACTGCACCGACTTCCGGGAGATGCCGCTCATGCTCCGGCCGATGCTCAGGATCTTCTGCGGGCTCAGCCCGGCGTCCGTGGTCAGCGCGCGGGCCTGGACGATCGCGTTGATGATCCCGTAGGTCTTCGACACGCTGTGCAGCACGCCGCTCTTGAGTATGCGCTGTACCAGCGCCACCATCAGCAGCTGGTCCCGCTGGATCCGCTGCAGGTCAGAGCCGAGGCCGAAGCCCTCGCGCAGCCGCCAGTACTCAAGCGCGCGGTAGCCGTAGATGAAATGGCGGCCCGCTGACAGCTTCAGGTGGTCATAGGACGTCGGCGTGATGGCGGTAGGCACGCAGACCTCGACCCCGCCGAGCGCGTTGATGACACTGACGAACCCGGTGAAGTTGAGCTGGACGAAGTCGTCGATCCGGATGTGCGTGGTGTGCTCAAGGGTCTTCCACAAGCAGCCAGGCCCGCCGTAGGCGAACGTCGAGTTAAGCTGCTCGACCCCTTCCTGCGCGGTCTGGCCGGGGAAGCCGGCCTCTCTTCGAGCAGTCGTAGATCGGCACGACCGAGTCACGGGGGAAGCTGAGCGAGTAGATGTGGCTGCGGCCGGGGGAGATGTGCACGACCATGACCGTGTCCGACCGCTGGCCCTGGGCGAAGCCGCCGAGCTTGCGATTCTTGCCTGACCGGCTGTCCGAGCCGATCACCAGGATGTTGAGCGCGTCGCTGTACTTGGGCGGCCGCTTGCCCAGGTCGGTCACCGCGATGTGGCTGATGCCGTCGAGTACGTCGCGGAATTTGGCGTAGCCGAAGAGCGCTCCGGCCACCAGCACGAAGGTCACGGCGATGGCCGTCCAGCCCGTCAGCAGCGTGCCTTGCGAGTACCGCCCCGACCCGCTCAGGCGGCGCGGAAACTGGCCCCGGCCTGCGCTCCGACCGCGACGCGTGTCCCAGTCGTCGGCCGGGCGCGAGCGCGTCATCGACCCTCCGTGCCATACTCGGCGGCTGCTGATCTGGACCTGGCGGCTACTGATAGTGCCGCGGTGACCGTTGTCGCGACACATAGTACGCGGTCTGCCGCGGAAATAACGCCCGTAACCACCGGGTCGTCCGGTACGGCAAACGTGGCCGATGACGCACGGTGGCCGGAACGGTTCGCGGCATCAACTATGCATCGCAGGCATTTGCCTGGCGGCCAAGGCCACTTACAGTGGACCCCGTGACCCCGTCCCAATCGCCAAGGAAACTCCCGTCGGTCACGTTCAAGCTACCCTCGGTGTCGGTCAGGCGGCCCGGCTGGCTGCCGAAGCTGAGGGGCAAGTCGCGATCCGGCAGGCCGGCCCGGCAGGACCGGTCGGGCGAGCCGGGCCGGTCTGGCAGGAGGCGGCCGGGCGCGGGTTCGGCAGGCTGACGGTGCTGCCGGCGATCATCGTGGTCTCCTGGCTGCTGACCGGCCTGCCGCTGCTGCTCGCTGGCGAGTTCCTGCCTGTGCCGATGCTGCTGATCTCGGCGCCGCTGGCGACGGCGCTCGGGGTGAACGTGCTGCAGCGGGTGCCGGGCAACTGGCCGTCTGACCTTCCCCGGCCAGCGGCGGGAGCGGGCCTGGATGCCCTCGTTCGGCCTGCTCGGCACGATCGTGATCGCGGCCGGATTCGTGGTCTGGCAGCTGATCAGGAACTCGCCGTCGGTCATCGCCACCCGGACTCCCGGTGCCTCCTTCCAGGCCGGCGACTGGATCGCCCAGCACGGATCGCTGCCCATCCCCGGCGCACTCGCCGCCTTCGGCGGCTCGCATCCGGGGCTGCAGCTGTCGAGCATCGGCTTCTTCCAGCACGGGCCTTCGGTCGTGCCGGGGGTCAGTGCCGGCCTGCCGATGCTGCTGGCCGGCGGGTTCTGGACGAGCGGCATCGGCGGTGGCGCCGTTGTCGTCCCGGTGCTCGGCGGCCTGGCGATCTTCTCCTTTGGCGGGCTCGTCGGCCGGCTGGCCGGCCGGCAGCGGGCGCTGGCCGGGGCGATCGTACTCGCGCTGACCGCGCCTCAGCTCTACGTCAGCCGGGACGCGTTCAGCGAGACCGCCGTCCAGGTGCTGCTGTTCGGCGGTCTTTGCCTGCTGATCGACGCGCTGACGACGAGCAGTGGCGCGAGCGTGGCCTCGGCGGCAGGCGCTCGCGCAGCCGCTCTGGTCACCGACGACTCGGTGGCGCAGACGCTCAAGCTGGCCACGGCGGTCATGGCGGGTCAGCCGGGCGCGGCCGGCTCGGCGGGCCGTCTGGTGCGGTCGGTTCCGCTGGCGCGGCCAGTCCGTCTGGCTCGGTCAGTCCGCCGGGACCAGCCGCTCGGCGGATCTGGGTGGCTCGGCGGATCCGAGCGGCTATGCGGATGAGGGCGGCCTGGCGGATCAGGCTGGCGAGACCATCGTCATAGGGCGGGTCAAGTCCGAGGGCGGCGGGGGTTCAGCGAAGCTGCTCGGGGCGGCCGAGTCCTGGGCGGGGCGGCTGCCGGGCTGGGCCGGTGCCAGGTGCGTGCGGCTGGTCGCCCGGGCGCGGACCCTGAGCTGGAGCAAGCTGGCGGCCGGTGTCGCTGGCGGGCTCACGCCCGAGCGGATGCTCGCCGTGCTAGGCGGCCTAGCGCTGGGCCTGACCAGCCTGCTCAGCCTCGGCTCGCTCGCCTACCTGGTCCCGGTCATCGCCATTGCCGGAGTCCTTCTGGCGGCTCGACGGGCGGCGGGCGTTACTTTCATTATCGGACTTTGTGCCGGCTGCCTGTACGGCATCGGGGCCGCCTACCTGCTCGCCCGCCCGCTCGCAGACGTGCTGGCGCCGACGCTCAAGGTGATCGGCCTTGACGCGGCGGCACTCGCCGTGCTCACTGCCGTCGTTCTTGAGGCGATGCGGGTCGGTCCCGTGCGGCGGATCGTGCGCAAGGTCTTCGGCGCGCCGCCGCTGCGGTGGCTTCCCGGTTTCGCCGGCTTCGCGGTGATCGTCGCGCTGGCCTGGCGGCGGCGCGGCCGTACTTCCAGATCGTGCGGCGGGTGCTCGGCAAGGCCGAGGCCAGCTTCGTCGCCGCGCTGCAGCAGAGCGCCGGCCTGAAAGTCGATCCGACCAGGCTGTACTCAGAGGACACCCTGTACTGGGTGATCTGGTACGCGGGCATCGCGACCGT
The DNA here is from genome assembly GCA_963819285.1 of uncultured Actinomycetota bacterium. Classification (GTDB taxonomy): domain Bacteria; phylum Actinomycetota; class Actinomycetes; order Streptosporangiales; family Streptosporangiaceae; genus Chersky-822. The sequence continues at coordinate 317,662 of CAWFVM010000003.1, read as the reverse complement.
GCTGCTGGGCGCGTTCGGCGCGGCCGTACTGCTGCGGCGCTGCCTGCGGGCGTTCCTGACCTGGGAAGACTCGTCCGGGGCGCGACTGAACTGGGCGCTGCCCGTCGTGATCGTGCTCGGCGGGTCCGCCGCCGTCCTGTGGCAGCCGTTCACCGTGCCTGACCAGCCCTGGGCGAGCCGCGCCTGGTGCCCGTCGTGATTCCGGGCCTGATCCTGCTGGCGACCTGGGCGGCGGCCTGGCTGACCCGACGGGCCAAGGACCGGGGTGCGGGACGGGTGACGGCGGGGGTGGTGAGCACGTTCTGCGTGGGGGCGATGCTGCTGCCGGCCGTGACCACGTCCTTTGGCCTCGGGCTGACCCACTCGGGGGTGGGCGGCGGCCTGCGGCCAAGCACAGGCGGGATCGCCCAGCACAGCGTCGGCGCTGGCGAGACGGCAGCGGTCCGGGGACTGTGCTCTGACCTGGGCCAGTCGTCGTCGGTGGTCATCGTCGACGAGCGGGTAGCGCAGCTCTTTACGCAGGTGATCAGGGGGATGTGTGGCGTCCCGGTCGCGTGGATGCCCCAGAAGGACGTGGGCAGCTCCATGGCCGCCGTGATCGCCGGGATCATCCGGGCGCATCGCCGGCCTGTCGTGCTGGGGGACAGCCCGGAGGAGGTGGCCGGGTTCGGCGGGTCGCCAACGCTGGTGCTGAACCTCAAGACGACGCAGGAGTCACACGAGCTAACGGAGGCCGCGCAGGCGCCGGAAGCGGCCAGGTACGTGATCTGGATGGCGTCAGGCAGCAGCCCGGCAGTAGGCATCTGATCTGCCCAGCTAGCGCCGCCAGCCCGGCCAACCCCGCCGACCCGGCCAAGACCCCCAGGCCCGCCCAGCCCCAGGTCGGCCCCAGCCCCAGGCCGGCCCCAGCCCCAGGCCTGCCCCAGCCCAGCCTCCACTCCGGCCCCACCACCTACGTCAGCCCGGCCAGTGACGCCAGCCCGGTCCCACCAGCCCGGTCCCACCAGGCGGCCCCACCAGCCATGCCAGCCCGGTCAATAGCGCCAGCCCGGTGGGTGGAGCTGGTGTGGGAGTCGCGGGACACACGCGGTGTTCCGTGATCATGTTCCGGGCCGTGATTAAGGAGAGCTGGTGGAGTGATCACGCCATATGTGTTCCGTGATCATGTTCCCGGTCGTGACTACGGAGACTTGGTGGGGTGACTACGCGGCTCACGTTCAGAAGTTCAAGGGAAACCGGGCTCTGGCAGCCCGCCCCATCCGGCGAAAGCGACTTATGGGGTATTTCGCTGGGCCCGTCAGGCGGGGACAACGGAAAGTGATGATACGTGGCCGGCCGTCGCTCACGTATCATCGGTTTTCGTGGAGTAGAAAGCTGCTGAAAATGGCTGAAATGCGGCAAAATTTCAAAGGAAACTGATGATACGTCGATCCTCCCCGGCGACCTCTCCCATTCCCTCTCCCTCAGCCGCCAGCCGTCGCCGCGTCCTTGTGACCAGCGATACCAGTGAGGCGCCAGTGATGCCTGGTTCCGCTTCCATCCGGCGTCGGCGTGGCTAGCGAACCTCAACGACGGCTCGTCGCGAGTTTGCGGGCGCTGCGGATCAGTCTCGCCAGCCCGGTCCAGAAACCCGCTTCCCCTCAACTCGCAGGTCTGCTGAGATCTCGGCGCTCCCAAGGAGGCGTGCTGCCGCTGAGTTTGCGCGGGGGCGGTTCTGTCCGTAGACTGGTCTTACCGACGCGGGGTGGAGCAGCTCGGTAGCTCGCTGGGCTCATAACCCAGAGGTCGCAGGTTCAAATCCTGCCCCCGCTACGAAGGTCAGAGGCCGATTCTCGAACAGAGGATCGGCCTCTTATCTGTTAGATGCTAACGGATTTGCTAACTGCGGCCTCGCCGACCCGTGTTGCGTCGATGTACTGGCATCGGCTGGCGGTTGATAGTTACCAGCTGCTGCCCTTCATCTACCAGGACTCCGGGTTAGTTCACTTCCCGCGGAATCCGAGGATCGCCAGCACCACAACCCCTGCCCTAAGCTTCCAACCGCCGTCTTCTGGTTAGCCGGGGCGGTCAGGCTTGTCGCGGGCCTTCGTCTGGCGTCGATGCGTCGATTTCGTAAGCGTGATGTGACATGGCCGAGGACGCTAGCCGGCCTGGCCGCCCGTCGCACAACGAGTTGATCGCCGTTGTCTGGTTCCAGCTGATCTCCTAGGGCAAGAGCAGCGCGAAAGGCGCTAGCGAACGGTGCTTGACGGTATGTCCAAGCTCGGCCGAGCCGTGTTCAAGCTTGGTCGAGCCGCGCTCAAAGCTCGACCAGGCCGATCGCTTGTGCAGAAGATGTGGACGGTGCCGCCACTGGCGAGGTCGGTGATGCGATCAACGCCGAGCATGGCGTGCTCGTATCCGTAGCACGGCCCGAGGTGGCCGGCGGCGGCGGCCCGCGCGTTGGTGCTGAGCAGCAGTGGGGCATCGTCGAGCCGGAACGACGAGCTGGCTATGACTGGTGGTATGGTTCCGGCGGATCCCCGCTTGGCTTGACACCGTCGTGCGCGGCCACGCACTTTCTGCTCGGCTGGCGGCTTCGGACACAGCGGCCGACCTGGGGCTGTCCTCGATCACCTTGCTTAGGAGGACCCGAGAGGAACTCAATCAACCAAATCGGAGCGAGGCAGCGTCAGATGTCATCTTGCTGTGGCGGCTCTGGTGCCCTGAGATCGGTCGCAAGCCAGCCGCCGACGATCAAGTCGGCCAGGGCGTTTGCGACTTCGCGGTCGGCTTCGAGGTCGGTTTGGACGTACTGTCGCATGGTGAAGGCGACGTCGGAGTGGCCGATGCGCTGGCTGAGGGCCTTCCAGTCGATCTTGGCTTTCCGGCCTGCGGTGGCGTAGCTGTGGCGGACGTCGTGCAGGTCAATTTCTGGCAGGCCCGCGGACTTGGCTAGCCTCTTGAATCGGCGGGTGATGGTGTCGGGGTGGGGCGGTTTGCCGTTCTCCCAGCAGAACAGCCAGCCGAGGTCGTAGTAGTCCGGGCCGAACTCCTTGCGCTCTTGATCGAGCATTTCGACATGCACGCTGAGCATCGCGAGGGTGAACGGGTCGAGGGCTAGGGTGTGCTGTGCGTTCTCGGTCTTGCCATCTGACTCGATTACCTGGCCGTTCACGACAACGCGGGTCGGGCCGATGTCGAGGATCCCAACGTCGAGGTCGAGCAGATCTCGGCGTGAACCGGCAAGTTCGCAGCGCCGCATGCCTGAGGTGACTTCGAGTACCCACAGAGCGAAGAAGCGGTCGTGCCTCGCTCGCTGGAGAAAGATCCTCAGTTGCTCGGCGTTCCAGGTCTTGCGCTTCTTGCGCGGCACTCGCGGGGGATGAGCGTCACTGACCACGTTTCGCTTCGCCCAGCCCCAGGTCGCGAAGTCTTCCCAAGCGCGGTGAAGCATCCGGTGCGTGTTGACCACCGTCTTGGGGTCTAGGCCGGGCGGCAGTTTCCGTTCGGCCGCCGCTTTGGACTTCTCGGCTTGACGGTGGCTGGGCTTCTTCGGCTCGATTGGCTGACCGAGTAGGGGATCGTCTTTCTCGTGCTTGCGGTGGCACCTGGTGTTCTCGTACCGGTGCGGTCGGCAAGCTAGCACTCGTCCATCGGGCGTCAGCCGTCGCACGTGGACCGGAGTCGCGCTATGGCTCTTCGTTCCTCTCGCCTTCACCCGTCCCTCGGCGAGCAACTTGGCGTATAGCGCGTCGCAGACTTCTCCGGTTATCTCGTGTACGCCTCGCTGGCCGATGTACGGCACGACGTAGTGCTTGGCATAGTCGCGCCAGTTCTGCGCCATCGACGGCTTGATCGAGTGGTGGATCCGGGTTAGCCAGTCGTCCAACGCTGCAGTCACCTTGCGCTTGGTCGTGTCGATTATCTGGCCGCGCTCGTAGTCGGCGATCGCCTTGCGGCATTCTTTCCATGCATCCTTGTCTGTTCTGAAGCCGCTCTTGGTCTGCTGACGGCGGGTGCCTGTCAACGGGTCAGGGTCGATATCGAACCAGTACGCCCACGACTTCCCGCGCCGTGCCACATGACCTTTCACGCCGCCTGGTCCTCACTCTCGATGAAGTCGCGCAGCTTGGCTGCGACGACATAGACGCGTCGGCCGAGTCGCTTGGTGGGAAGGTCGCCCGAGCTCGCGAAGCGGTAGGCAGCGGCACGACTGATGCCTAGCAATTTGGCCGCTTGCGGGACTGAAATCAGCAGCGGGAGCCCAGCAAACGGGTCCGATGCGGGAGCTGCTGTTGGCTCGTGTGCCATGACGTTGCTTCCTCGGTCGCACGGTTGTTACTATATACCGGTGATGCAGATCACCGTCAAGATATGCGATTGGAGCTTGGTGTGCAGAGGATGACTAGCTGAGGCGACCGGAGCCGGGCGCCCGCTGATGGCGCGACGGCGGAAGTGGGACGGCGTTGGCGAGCCGCTGTTCGCTGAGGACTGGTGGCAGGAAGACCAGCAGCTGTTCGCTGATTCCGTTGTTGGCAAGGCGCGCCTGAGGTTCTGCGGCGGGCGCGGCGGCCACGGAAGGCGGTTAGCCTGCCGGAGCACGACGCTGCGGGCGGGTTTGTGCAGGGGATGTTGCCGTCGTTTGACAATGACGGTCTGTCGGGAGGTTCGGATGAATCACTACGGGGCGATGGCGCGGCGGCATTGGGCGAGGTGGCTGCCGGGGCGGTACGCGGCGATCTCGGATCCGGAGAGGTTTTTCGCCGAACTGGGGGTGCGGGCGTCGGATCGGATCGCGGAGCTGGCGGACGGGTTCGCGGGGGGCCAGGCTCTGGAGGAGGGGTATCTGGAGCGGGTGGGGCGGCTGGGGCAGGCTCGGCGGCAGGCGGAGGAGATCCTGTTGCGGGAGATGGTGTTGCTGGAGCCGGAGCCGGGAGCGGACGAGGACGGCTAACCGAATTCCGTCCTGACGGCCAGTCTGCTCTGGCCCCATTAGGCGCTGTCAGCCGGATTCGGGCGAACCTGGCTGCGCTGGAGTTGTTGCGCGAGCTGATGCGGGATGGGTGGGCGGCGACGGCCGACGAGCAGACCGTGCTTGGGCGGTGGTCCGGGTGGAGCGCGGTTCCGGGGGTGTTCGACGAGGCTCGGGGTGAGTTCAGTTGGGCGCGGGAGCGCCTGGCCGGGCTGATGTCGGAAGCGGAGCTGGCGGCGGCCAGGCGGACGACGCTGAATGCTCACTACACCGATGCCGGGCTGGTGAGAGTGATCTGGGCGGGTATCCGGTCGCTGGGATTTGCCTGGGGACGGGTGCTGGAGCCGGGTTGCGGTCGGGAATTTCATCGCGTTCGCGCCGCCTGGCGCGCGCATGACCGGGGTCGAACTTGACCCGATCACTGCTGGCATCGCTGCCGCGCTGCATCCGAGTGCCGAGATCCGGGCGGAGTCGTTCGCGGACACCCGGGATCCGGAGGGGAGAACGCCTCGCCGCGCCTGGCAGCGGTCATTAGCTCGGAGCGGAACGCGTCCGCTTGAGCGACAGCGCGGAACCCCTCCTTCCACAGTCGGCCGCTGACCTTCCACGACAGCCGGTAGGAAGTAACCGTTCCTCGCGAGTTCCGGCGCTTCTCAAGACCGTGGATCCGCACGTCGTAGCTGACGTCGTTCATCTCGTCGTCCCCGGCAGGGCGAACGGTCGGCAGCGGTCCAGGATGTGCTCGCGGCGGCGGGCCGCGTTAAGCGACCCTGCGTGCCTCGAACCACTCGTCCAGGTCGCGCCGAAGGATGCGAAGCTCGCCGTTCGGCAGCTTGCTGCACCTCAGTGCTCGGCCTTTGGCCCGCCAGTCGTAGAACGTCGAGCGCTCGATCCGCAGCTTGGCGCAGACCTCGGCGAGGGTGAGTTTTTCATTTGGGCCTCCGCGCGGCAGCGGTTCGGTTGCTGTCCTACGTGCCATGGCGTTGCTTCCTCGGGCTAGCAATGATTTACTATATAACGGTGATGCAGATCACCGTCAAGATTACGCGGTCAGATCGGACCGTGCAGGGGTCGGCTGCCAGCGACGGCCCGGGTCGGCTGCTGGATTGGGGTGGCTGATGGCGCGCAGGAGAAAGCACGACGGCGTTGGTGAGCCGTTGTTCGCCGAGGACTGGTGGCTGGAGGACCAGCTCCTGTTCGAGGACTCGGTCATCCAGACCGAGCGCCAGCCCCCGAGCCGCCAGCCCCCGAGCCGCCAGCCCCCGAGCCGTCAGCCCCGGAGGCGTCGGCCCGCTAAGGTGCCGAAGCAGGGCAGCGCCGCAGGGCCCGCGTATGTGCAAGGGATGTTGCCGTGGTTCGAGGAAGAGCCGGGAGTCGCAGATGAACCATTACGGGTCGATGGCCCAGCGTCATTGGGCGAGGTGGCTGCCCAGCCAGTACGCGATGATCGGGGACCCGGACAGCTTTTTCGCCGGTCTGGGGGACCGGGCATCGGACCGGATCGCGGAGCTGGCGGATCAGCTCGCGGGGGATCAGCCGCAGGGAGAGGAGTACCTGGACCGGGTGGGCAGGCTCGGCCAGGCCCGCCGGCAGGCGGAGGAGATCGTGCTGCACGAGATGATCCTGCTCGAACCGGAGCCGGGAGCCGGCCAGGACAGCTAGCGTCGTTCCGCCCGGCCGGTCAGGCCGATCTGGCGCCGTCTGGCGCGGTCAGCCGGATCCGCGCAAATCTGGCGGCGCTCGCGCTGCTGCGTGACCTCCAGGCCAGCGCCCGCCAGGCGACTCCGGACGAGCAGGCGGTGCTGGGCCGGTGGTCGGGGTGGGGCGCGGTTCCCGAGGTATTCGACGAGGCACGCGGCGAGTACGCCTGGGTCCGTGAGCAGCTCGCCGGACTGATGTCGGACGCGGACCTGACAGCCGCCAGGCGCACCACTCTCAATGCCCACTACACCGATGCGGCCCTGGTGCAGGCGATCTGGGCGGGTGTCCGTGACCTGGGGTTCACGGGCGGGCGGGTGCTGGAGCCGGGTTGCGGGGCGGGGAACTTCATCGCGTTCGCTCCGCCCGGCGCGAGCATGACCGGGATCGAGCTTGACCCGGTGACCGCCGGAATCGCCGCCGCCCTGCATCCCCAGGCCGAGATCCGGGCCGAGTCCTTCGCCGAGACTAAGGACCGTGAGGCGGCTTACGACCTGGCGATCGGGAACGTGCCGTTCGGCCAGGCCGTGCTGCGCGACAAGCGGCACAACGGCGGCGGCCACGCGATCCACAATCACTTCATTGTCAAGGCGCTGCACCTGGTGCGGCCCGGCGGCCTGGTTGTCCTGCTGACGTCCCGGTACACGATGGATGCCCGGAACCCGGCCGCTCGCCGGGAGATGGCCGGGCTTGCTGACCTGGTGGCGGCGGTGAGGCTGCCCAGCGGCGCTCATCAGCGCGCGGCCGGCACGAGCGTGGTGACCGACCTGCTTATCCTGCGCCGCCGCGAGCCGGGCCGCGACCGGCACGCCACCGAGTGGGAGCAGGCCAGGCCAGCCGAGCTGGACGGCACCGAGGTGCCCGTCAGCCAGTACTTCCTGCACCATCCGGAACACGTGCTCGGCGAGCTGGGAGCCACCCACGGCGCCTACCGGGCCGATGATCTGGTGGTCCGCCCGGCCGCTGGCACGGACACCGCCGAAGGCCTGGCCGCCAATCTCGGACAAGCGCTCGACGCCATAGCCCAATCGGCCAGATCAGCGGGACTGACCTGCACCCCGGCCACCGAGCTTCGCCCCGATCCCAGCCCAGGACCGCGAGCCGGCCGACCGGTCAGCCGAGCCGGACGGGTTCCTTCGCGCCCGCGCGGACGGCGTCATAACCCGTGTCGAGGAAGGCCGCGAGGTGCAGCACGACGTCTCCCGCGCCCAGGCCCCTGAGCTGCGTCTCCTCCTCGGCCTCCGCGATGTCGTCCGCGCCCTGCTCGATGCCGAGGCCGCATCCCCGGAAGACGACGCCCGGATCGAGGAGCTGCGGACCACCCTGAACCAGGTCTACGACGGCTACCTGCGCACCTACGGCCCCCTCAACCGGTACACGCTGCGCCGGACCGGCCGCATCGACCCGGTCACGGGAGAGCCGGTCGTGGCCCGGATCCAGCCTCGGCGGGGCGGGTTCCGCGACGACCCGTTCGCGCCGCTGGTCAGTGCGCTGGAGGAGTTCGACCCGGTGGGCCAGCGGGCGGCCAAGGCCGCGATCTTCCGGGAGCGGGTCGTCGCGCCCCGGGCGGCCCGCCTCGGCGCGGACACCGCCGCCGACGCGCTGGCGATCTGCCTGGACACCTGCGGCGAGGTCCGCCTCCCCGACATCGCACGCCTGCTCGGCACCAGCGCCGGCGAGGCCCGTGCCCAGCTCGGCACGCTGATCTTCGAGGACCCGCAGTCCGGCCGGCTGGTCCCGGCCGTGGAGTACCTGTCGGGAAACGTCCGCGACAAGCTGCGCGCGGCCCGGCAGGCCAGCATCGATGATTCCCGGTTCGAGGTCAACGCGGCCGAGCTGCGCAAGGTCATCCCGCCCGACCTGCCCCCCGGCGAGATCGACGCCCGGCTGGGCGCGTCCTGGATCACCGACGGGCAGGTCGAGCAGTTCCTCCGCGAGACCCTGGACGACCGGCGCCTGAAGGTTGAGCATCCTGGCGGGCAGGTCTGGGCTGTGCGCGGCAACGAGCACTCGGTCCTGGCGACGTCGACCTGGGGAACGGGCCGCTATCCCGCGCCGGCGCTGGCCCAGGCCATCATGGAGCAGCGCAAGATCGAGGTCCGCGACCTCATCAAGACCCCCGACGGCGAGCGCAGGGTCCTGAACGTGGACGCGACCGTCGCGGCCCAGGAGAAAGCCGCCGAGCTGGCCGGACGGTTCTCCGAGTGGGCGTGGGAAGACCCGGCCCGCGCCCGCGACCTGGCCGCCACCTACAACGACCGGTTCAACAACCTGGTGCTGCGCAGCTACGACAACGCGCAGCTGTCCCTGCCCGGCCTCGCGGTCACGTTCACGCCGCTGCCGCACCAGGTCGCCGCCGTGGCCCGGATGATCGGTGAGCCCGCTGTCCTGCTCGCGCACGAGGTCGGCGCGGGGAAGACCGCCGAGATGATCATCGGCGTGACCGAGCTGCGGCGGCTCGGCCTGGTCCGCAAGCCCGCCGTCATCATCCCGAACCACATGCTGGAGCAGTTCTCCCGCGAGTGGCTCCAGACCTACCCCTCGGCCCGCATCCTGGTCGCCGGCCGCGACGACCTGACCGGCGACGGCCGGCGCAGGTTCGTCGCCCGCTGCGCGACCGGGAACTGGGACGGCATCGTGATGTCCCGCTCCGCGTTCGAGCGCATCCCGCTATCGGCCGATGAGCAGCGCGCCTACCTGGACCGCGAGCTGACCGGAATGCGCCAATGGTTGTCGGCCGCGAGGAAAGGCGGAGGCCTCACCGTCAAGCGCCTGGAAGGCGCGCTACTGCGGGCCGAGGAACGGCTGAAAGCCAAGCTCGACTCAGCGAAAGACCCCGGCATCACTTTTGAGGCGACGGGGATTGACTACCTCACTATTGACGAAGCACATGGGTATAAAAACCTCAGAACGGCATCAAACATCACCGATGCGGCAATCGACGGCTCGCAGCGCGCTTCCGACCTCGATATGAAAATAAGCTACCTGCGACGCCGCAATGGCAGGCGGGTCGTCACCTTCGCCACCGCCACGCCGATCGCGAACTCGGTCACCGAGGCCTACGTGATGCAGCGGTACCTGCGCCCGGACCTGCTCGAAGCCGCCGGGATCGCGGTGTTCGACTCCTGGGCAGCGACCTTCGGGCAGGTCGTCACCCAGGTCGAGATGGCTCCCGAGGGCGGCGACAGCTTCCGGATCAAGTCCAGGTTCGCCCGGTTCGCCAACACCCCCGAGATGCTCCGCATGCTGCACGTCGCCGCCGACATCAAGACCGCCGACGACCTGAAACTCCCGGTCCCGGACATCACAGCCCGCCACGACGGCCGCCGCATACCTGAGGTCGTGACCGTCGAGCCATCGGACGAGCTCCTGGACTATGTCGCGCAGCTCGGCGAGCGCGCCGACAAGGTCCGCAGCCGCGCGGTCGGCCCCGCCGAGGACAACATGCTCAAGATCAGCGGCGACGGCCGCCGCGCGGCACTGGACCTGCGCCTGGTCGGCCTGGACCAGGAAACACCGGGCAAGGCAGCCGTCGCGGCCGACCGGATCGCGTCCATCTGGCGTGAACACCGCGACCGCGAGTACCAGGCACCGGACGGCACCGCGTACCCGGTGCGCGGCGCGCTCCAGCTCGTGTTCTGCGACCTGAGCACCCCCGGCCCGGGCTGGAGCGTGTACGAGGATCTGCGCGAGCACCTCGTGGAGCGCGGCCTGCCGCGCGAGTCGGTCCGGTTCATCCACGAGGCCAAATCCGACCGGGACAAGGCCCAGCTCTTCGCCGCCTGCCGCTCCGGGCGAGTGGCCGTCCTGGTCGGGTCCACCGAGAAGATGGGCGTCGGCACCAACGTCCAGGACCGCGCGGTCGCCCTGCACCACCTGGACGCGCCGTGGCGGCCCGCCGACGTCGCCCAGCGCGAGGGCCGCATCCTCCGCCAGGGAAACCGCAACCCCGAGGTGCAGATCCTGCGGTACTGCACCGCCCGGTCGTTCGACGGGTATTCGTGGCAGACGCTGGAACGCAAGGCGACCTTCATCGGCCAGGTCATGCACGGCCGCCTGGACTCCCGCGAGATCAGCGACATCGGCGACACCGCCCTGTCCTTCAGCGAGGTCAAGGCCCTGGCGACCGGCAACCCGCTGCTCATGGACAAGGCCGAAGCCGACGCGAACCTCACCCGCCTGCAACGCGCCGAGCGGGCCTGGCTCCGCAACCAGGACACCCTCAGCCACGCCATCACCGACAACGAGCGCCGCATCACCAGGCTCACCACGCGCGCCGCCGACATTGACACCGCGATCAGCCGCCGGCACGACACCCGAGGCGAGGCCTTCGCGATGACCATCGACGGCACCGAGCACCGCAAGCGAGCCGACGCCGGACAGCACCTGAAAGACCTCCTGACCCGAGAGATCACCGACTTGGCCGGACTGCGCTCCCGCACTTCACGTCCCGGCGCGCTCGGCGGCTTTACGCTCATGGCCGTGACCGAGCAGTCCCTGGGCAGTTCCAGGGTGGCCATCAGCCTCGATGGCATCCCGGACGGCACTGTCCAGCTGTCGGCCGCAGACCTGGGCGCCGTCGACCCGGCCGGGCTGATCACGCGGCTGGAGAACCGCCTGCACCGCCTCGAAACCAGCAAGCAGGAAACACTCGACGGCATCCAGCAAGCCCGCAGCGAGATCACCCACGCCCGCGCGACCCTCGGCCAGCCTTTCCCTCAGACCGTTCAGCTGGCAGAAGCCCGCGACCGGGCCAAGAGCATTGACGAGCAACTCGACCAGATGGTCACCGACCACCAGCCAGAGAACGCCAAGCCTGACCATCAGGCCGCGCCAGAGGTCCGCGACCGCAGCACAGCGGCAGGACACTCCGCCGGCCCGGACTGGCGTGACGAGGTCATCCGCTCCGGCACGGACGGCTGGATGCCCACACCCATCAGCTCCGCCGGGATAGAGGCCGGGCGATCAGCCGCCCGCGACAGCCCTGAGATAGGCGGCTGAACCCCGGACGCCCCTGTTACTCACCAGAAAACAAGACGGAAGGAACATAGACAGTGCCCTGACACCAGCGAGGACTAGCTGGCGGACTAGCGGACCGAGGCGCAGCCAGACTGCCTCGCGGACCTTCCGGCCAGCCAGATCCCCCGCCACGATTAACAACCAGGCGGCCCGGGCCAGTGCGGCTAACACCGACCCGAGCCTTGATCATCACCCTTACGCAGAAGGGCGAAGACCCATGGCGAACCCTATCCAGCCGCGCCCGGAAACCTTCCGCGCGGAGCTAGAAAACGGGCAGATCGTCGAAGCCGACGGCAGCACGGTCGCGGACCCGGCAACCGGCACCCAGGTCCCGGCCCTGCTGCTGCGCATGACCCCAGCCCGCGCCCACACCCTCGCACACGTCCTGCACGACTGGACCCGCGTCGCACTCGTGTTCGCGACCCTGAGATCCTCCGAGTCCACCGAACGAGCCCTAGCCTGGACCCTCGAAACCGGTGCCTCAGCCCTAGGCGACGCCGAGGCACGGCGCTGCCCCCGCAACGGCCCCGACACCGCGTCAGCCGCGCAGCGCCTGGCCGCCATCGCCGTGCTCCGCCAGCGCGAGCCACGCATCAGCCCAGTTCAGGGCATCGCCGTCATCGACGCCGCCGCACGATGGCTCGCCGAAGACAACGGCGAGGACCTGGCTCAGGCCCTGCTCCAGGCAGCATGCCGCGACCCGCTCACCGCCAACTTCGCCTACCTAGCACTGATCGAACCGACCGGGAACGGCCAGTAACCCAGCCGGCCCGGCGCCAGTTCCCCGGCAGCGACGACCAGGTCTCCAGCGCTCGCGCGTTCGTAAGGGAGGTTCTCGGCGGCTGCCCGCAACTCGATGAGGCGATCTTGCTGACGTCCACCAGTTCAGTTAACTAGGAGTTGTGCACCAACGCGCTGAAGCATTCCGAGTCGGCCGGGCTTGCTGCGGATCGAGATCCGTGACGGAGGCTCGCCCGGTATGCCTCTCCGTCATTCCTCGATGACTGCTCCGAGAACGGCCGCAGCCTGGAAATCGCTGCCCGTCTCGCGCACCGCTGGGGTCAGCACGGTTACGAATACGGCCACTGCGTCTACTTCGAACTCCGCTGGAACCCAGCCGGCAAGTCGCAGAACTGAAACCGTGAGATATATGGATCTGGCCGTTCGCTGGCAGCGGTGGCCCAGTCGTGATGGAAGCTGACCGGCCCGGATGCCTTGTCGGCCGAGATCAGCTCTGATCGCCTCCGCCGGGTTGTCGCCGCGCGACATCGACGCCACGCTGCGGGACGGCGTGGTACCTGGAGGTAACCGGGTCCGGTGGCGCCGATGTCGGCGGCTTTCACGCACTGAGCCGCTGATCAGTGGGCGAATGGGCTAACCAAGGGTCGACTGATCCGACGGGCATTCGCCCCGAAGCCGATCATGACCCTAGTCACTGCTGTGCACCTGGAGTGGGGAGATCACGTACTCAGGCAGACTGACCCAAGGTTCCCGCGTGCCTGCGCCAAGTCGTCCGCCTTCCTATCGCGATCTTCGCGGACTACGGCGGCCGGGAGTTGCATTTCTCGCTGCTGCCGCCGCTCGTTGAAGGTAAGTGAAAAGGCTGCGAAGACTGCGCCTAAGATAGTCGATCTGCCGGTTCCTGTTGATCAGCGAGTCCTTGTCCCTGATATATAGCAACAAGGCACCCGGAATGGGCAGGTCATGTGCGATTCTCCGACTCAACGGATCGGACTTCGGCAGGCGTCGATCTGAAACTGTCGGACCGGGCGAGGATGATGTCAGCGTTAGGTCCGAAAAAGGAGCGCACGCGATGTCCAAGCCTGATCGGCCGGTGTTGATCCACGCCGGAGACCTTGTCGAGGACCGCGAGGTCGCCGACGTGGGCGGTGATCGGCTGTCGCATGTGCAGATCGCCGCCCAGCTCGCGGACCTGGTCCGCACAGTCCCGGCGCCTTCGAACATCGCGCTATATGGGTCCTGGGGGTCGGGCAAGAGCGGTATCGGGAACCTGCTTCGCGAGGAGATCGCCGGGCAGAGGGGCATACGGTTCGCCCGGTTCGATGCCTTCAAGTACGCAGAGACACCGCTGCGTCGTAATTTCGTGTCCGCCGTGGCAAGCGAACTGGGCATCGAGGACGACGCGTTCCACGACGGCTTGTACTCCGGTCACACACGCACCGATGTGAGGGTGCCGGCGAGCAGGATCGTCAAGATCTTGGGGGTCTTCGCGGCGTTGACATTCGGGCTGTCATCGATCCTGGTGGGGGTCGTGGCAGTCATCGCGGCGCTGCAGAAGGGGCCGTACGGCGCCGACTTCTCAAGCCTGTGCAAGACGGCGGTGACGGCCGGCCTCGTGCCGGCCGCCCTGCTGTCGGCCCTGATTACCCTGGCGAACAAGACGCTGCAGGTGGATCGGAGCACCAGCAAGCCGGACAGCGACGAGCAGTTCGAGCACATCTTCATAGATCTGGTGGCCAGATCGAAAGCCACCCGGCTGGTGATCTTCGTCGACGAACTGGACCGCTGCGCGGCAGCGGAGGTGGTCGCTACTCTGGACGCGATACGGACCTTCCTCGGCGTGCCTCGATGCGTATTCGTCATCGCCGCAGATCAAAGAGTGCTCGAAGAAAGCCTAACGCGCTCGGCGCGCCAGGAGACCCCCGCCGACGAGGTCAACCCGTACTACAGCACCGGCAGTGCCTATCTGGACAAGGTCTTCCAGTACCAGGTCAGCCTGCCGCCGCTAATGTCGCAGCGGATCACGAGGTTCGCCGCAGACCTGGTGAAGGACCGTGGCGGGCTGTGGCAGGAGATCAACAGCGACTACGTCGTATCGGTACTGGTGCCCACACACGTGGCCAGTCCGCGCCGGGTCAAGCATCTGCTCAACACCTTCGCCCTGACGTACCGACTCGCCCAAGACCGGCACCTCCAAGGTCTGCTGGCTGAGGATCCGCGTGAGAACGCGGCGTCGGTGGCCAAGTTGGTCTGCCTGCGCGTTGAGTTCCCCTTGTTCGCCAGGGACTTGGAGATCGACGCGCGGCTACCCGAGATGGTGCTGCGCCTCGTAGACGACAAGCACGCCGAGTTCGATGGCACATATCCCGAACTGGCAGTGCAGCGTGCCAGGGCATACGGCAGGGAAAACGCGGCCCCAGCAAGCGTGATCACCGACGCGCAGGACGAGGCGGACAGCGACGCGGCTGCTCCGGTGGTGGCGCAGAGCAACCGCCAGCTTCTCGTCTACCTGCGGCGGACGAAGACCGTGAGGGGCCCAAGCCGCGACCTCGTTTTCCTGCACAGCACGGGAACGGCCTTCGGCCTGGATGGTCAGATCGCGTTGGCGATCGAGGCCGCCGCGGAGAATGCGGACTCCGCAGCCGTAGCTCGCCGGCTTGACGGCGCCGACCCGGCGACGCGACAGGGCGTCATCCAACTCCTGAATCACCTCATCCGCACCGGCCTCGGTGTCGGTGGCCCGAACGCCGCACGTACTCTGCTCGGCGTTTATGACGCAGACCAGACGTTGCCAGTCGACGGTATTGCGGACTCCGTAAGCGAGATGATCGCTGTCCTCGCCGAGACCGACCCTGATCTGCTGGACGACGACACGCTCGAGCCGGCGTGGCGGCTGGCAGGCCACGGCTCAGAGGCCGGCGCTCTCCAACTGCGGGACGCCATCCTCGCTAAGGCAGATGCGGCTGGCCAGAGTCTGGATACCTCGTTCGTGCTCCGCAACCCCGGCCCGGCGTTGACCGGAAATCTGGAGGTCTTCGCCCGGCTTGTCGCCCAGGAACTGGTCCGGGAGGGCGGTGATGAGTCTGTCTTCCTGCTGCGTGATCTAGACGACGCGACCGCCAGGGATGTCCTGCGGGCATCGTCGGCGGCGGTCAGTGCCGCGCTGCGGGATGCGATAGACAAGACGGCCGCCGAAACCGCAGCCGCATCGCCGTCACCGGCAACCGTTGGGCGGACTGCCGGTACGCCTTCACCGGATCCGGAGGACGAGTTTGATCCGGACCCGATTGTCATGGCCCTTGCTGAGTACGCAAAGTATCGCGCAGTCGAAAGCCCGTCGCTGGCGCACCAGGTGATCCTGACGCTCCTTCGCGTGGACCGCAGACAGTGCCGAGATGCTGTGGAGGAGCTTCTGGGCGAAGTGGAGCCCGCCGCAGACGCGGACGTCGTTGAGGCCGTGCTCGCCGGAACCCGGATACGGGCGCTGGCCTCGTGGCCGGAATGGTTCGCAGGAGTCGCTCCTGGTGCGGTCGTCACGCGACATGCCGAGACCGTCGGCAAGCTCGCAGCAAGGCTGTGGGTCAACGCCGGCAAGGAAGATGCGACCCTTGTGGTGGTGCGGGCGGCTGTGGCCGCGTTTAGCGGTGTGGTGGATCAATTGCCGGACGAGATGCAGCCGAACCTGACCGCCGACGCGGTGGAGGCTGTCGCTGAGGCCGTCACAAACGAGGCAGAAGCCGACGCCCGCTCCAGGCTGCTCCGCAACGCCCAGCCCTTCGGGGCGGCTGGGCTGGTGGACATGACGCGCGTGTACCGCGCGGCGTTGCCGACCTTGCGCGAGACGCTTGCCATCGCCATGAGCGGCGAGATCCCGGCTGATGGTGCCCTGGGGCGATACTTGTCGCGCGACACCGTCGACATCGTCCGCGTCGGGACGCCTAACAACGCTGACGGGCCAGGGCAGGTCAAGGCCGCGCTCGCGCAGTTGACCGACTGCGCATGGCTGCCCGAGCCGCTAAGGACCGAACTGCTGCTTAGGCTCACGGGCACGTCAGGTGTCCCGGTAGCCGACCTCGGCACGCTGCCCAGCGCCGACGACATCACAGGATTGGTTGATGAGCATGGCCAGGCCGCCGCGACAGCCGTCGCCGAGTGGGTGCCGCTGGCCTGTCCCGACGGAGGGACAATCGCGTCGGTGTTTGCTGCGCTACAGGAGAACCAAGTCCTGACGGAGCCCATCGTCAGCGCAGTGGTAGCGGTACGCCGCGGATGGAGCAGAGAACAGAGAGTCGACTTCCTGCGGGCGCAGATCGGCGATCCAGACAGCAACGTTCCCGACGCTGCCGAGGCCCGGTTTATCGGGCTCCGAGACATCGATGCCAGCGATGTCGCGAACGTTATCACCGAGCGCTTCGGGAGCTGCACTAACAACCCCCAGCGCAAGGCTGTCGTGGGTGTACTCGCTGCGGCTGCGATTAGGGACGGCGCCAGTCGCAAGCGGCTGATCGAATCCGTCGTCATCCCGATGCTGAAGCCGCCAGGTGGCCATCCACAGACCGGCATGACCGAGATCGGGCTCGACGCGCTCGCGTCCATCGGCGCCCCCCTCCCGCACGGCGTGAAGAAAGCGCTCGGCGAAGCCGTCAAGGGCGCCGTGTCCGGCAACAGCACCCTAGAGAAGAAGGCCGTGAAGGTTCTCGGTCCCCTGGGATACCAGATCGAGAGTTCAGGCTGGCTACTCGGCCGCAAGAAAGCAGTCAAGTATTCGAAATAGGAGGCGGGCAGACCCCCGGACCGCAGGAGACATTGGTGCCTTCTCGGTTAACGCCATACCATATGGTGCGCATGGAGCGTGCGCAGCCTTTCGCTCCCAGGCGGAGCGGGCGAGAGCAGGCCTTCGGTAAATCGCTCTAACGGTAGTCTCGCCCCGTCGCATATCTTCTAAGGACGTGATTACCGTAGGTCGGGGTGCGGCATTATAGCCGATACCGAATAGAAGATACGTGCGCGGGACAATCTGTTCGCCTATCATGGCAATAGTAAAGCTCAATCAAGTTATTAGTCCGCTTGCGGCCTACCTGAGTCGAGCACAATGGTTGCAAGAACTGATCCAGCGATTCCGATGGCTGACCCTAGCGGCAATAGAAAAAACTGACTTTCGCCAGCAAATCTCGTGTCGGTCCAAGTTGCGGATGGCTGGATAAACGTCTCTCCGCTCCAGGAAAGATTCCCTGATGCGGTGAGGGCTGGTCGAACGGTTCCAACCTGGTCACCCAAGGGAAGCCCTCCGGAATTCACCTTTACCGCTAGCGGGATCGGCAGCTCCCATAGAGTTTTGCCAGTTCCGGGTACACGTCCTTCAGGTCCAAGCCAACTGCCTAGCTGAGGCAGTTGAAACGCATGCGACGCGCCTGCCGATGACTCGAATGAACTGGCTACTTCTCCTGAGATGTAGAGAGCGCTGCCATCGATTGAAGTTGGATTGATATCTTGAGGACACCCTTTTTCGCGGGCAGGAATGTTAAATAGCTGTACCTGCCGTGGTGTCGTGAACCAAGGCCTACCGATCTTGGCCGATTTATAACTGGCATAGAGTCCGGATCCGACCGATGTTCGCGGATTTTCTATACGGGCATCGCCTGAAAGAATTAGGATCACGTGTTTAAGGGCGTAGCCACAGTTTGTGTCAATTACATATTGGACGTTCCTGCTTCCCGGCTCAGGCAGGTCCATTTCTAGGCTAAAGTTAACTGGATCGGTGCCGCTGGCAGCCGGCACCAAGACTTGAATGGTTCCCGTCGAATTTGGCGTGGTCTCATTTGTAAGTTTGAAGGCGGCCCAGAGTGAAATAACTATCACCGCGAGACTACCTATTGTCAGCGCGATCTTGAGCCAGTTACTGCGATGCCTGCTAATTTCCTTGCCGCTAGAGACGGAACGAGGTTGTTCGTATGCGGGTTTGTTATAGCGCCGTCTTTGGTGATTTAGTGCGATGACTAGGACAGCTGTAACAGCCAGCGTTCTTGCCTGTGCTCTGTTCACGGCCTCGGTTTCTAAGGTTGTGGCTGACTGCGTTCCGCGTTGGCACAGAACACTTCCGAGCATAGCTCGCGCAAGGCCCTGGAGGGCGATATTAGCCGCAAAGTACGAAGCAGGGAAGCGAAGACCTAAATCGGAAACCCAATCTTGTATAACCGTGCTTTAGGAATACCGAATCGAAGTTATGTGCTATTTTACAAGGAGTCGGAGGTCATGCGGAGTGTCAAGTCCTGAGGCACAACTTGTCGTCAGAGCACCGCGAGCTGCTCGTCCAGTGCCCGCACTGCCCCCGAGTCAGCCCACGGCTGCACCGAGCGCCGGAACTCCCGCAGCCGCGAGGCTCCATGCGCGTACCCGACCTGCCGCAGCACCTCGGCCGCCTCGCCCGCGCTAGCACACGCCCGGTCAAGCTCTCCGCCGGCCAGTTCCACTGTCGCGATATCGGCAAGGAACACCGCCTTCTGCTTCACCGCCGTCCGAGGCAGCCGCCCAGCCGCATCAGCCAGCGAAGCCCTCGACGCCTCAAGCTGCCCGTCCCGCATCATCGCATACCCGGCGAACCCTGACAGCCGCGTCGAGTCATAGAAGTCTAGCCACGGCAGGTCCGCGATCAGCCCCGGCTTGGCCAGCTTCTCCCGCGCCCGGTCGATCGCCTTCAGCGCGTCAGCATGCGTCCCGGCGTTGGCCCGGAACTCTGCCTCGGCGGCGGCCAGCCACGACTCCACCCGGCCATCTGGATGCTTAGCGGCCTGCTGTCCCGCTGCCCGCAGGTAGTCGAGCGCCGTGCTGAACTCACGATCCGCCGCCGGGATGAATGACACATGCGCGAGCGCGGCGGCGGCCTGGAGATGATCACCGGCCTCCCGCGCTGACTCCAGAGCCAGGTTGTAGTATCCCCGAGCGGCCAGCGAGTCATTCAGGTCACAGAACGCCAGCCTCCCGGCCAGATTCGCCGCCCGCGCCTGGTTCGCGAAGAGCCGCCGCAGCAGTGGCCCGGACGCACCCGCCCGCAAGAAGTCAGCAACGGTCTCCAGATGCGCCACGACCGGCGTCATCAGGACAGCCGGCGCGGTGGAGTGGTAAAGCGCCTGGTACCTGTCGGTGAGGTGATCGAGGCTGTCCATCTGGTCTGGTGTCGCCTTTTCTGACCGGGTGAGTTCCCAGCCGGCCGCCGGTACCACCCCGGCGGCACTCGCCAGGCCCAGCAGCTTGAGCACAGCACGGCGCTGCATCAGCTCGTCCTTCCATACGTCGAACATCCGCGGCTGGAGGATGGCCCCGGCGACGCCGAGCTGGTCGAGCAGCGATGCGGCGCCGCCGAGCATCTCGATCAGGGAGTTGCCGTCAATGTCGTCCGGCACGCTCGTGGTTGCCGGGGCGGGGCCGCCGAGGCCGAGCGTGCGGGCGTCGGTCTCGAAGACCAGGCCGAGCAGCTCCCGGTACCGCGGGCTCGGCCGCTTGTCGCCCCGTTCCCACTTGGCGACCATGTCGGCGTTGACGCCGACGCGCTCGTGCCTGCGCAGCCACGCCATCCGGGACACGTGGTCGGCCACTTCCTGCTGGGTCCAGCCCCGCTCCTCGCGCAAGGCCTTCAGCGGCCGTGTGCTCGTCATTTCGCCAGATCATCTCCGTCAGGGGCAGCTAGATGCGCGAACTCGCGGTGGTGGCGCGTAAGTCACGCCTGCTCGTGTCCGCGATCCGCCCGGCGTTCAGATCGGTCACCAGATCAGTCAGCGTCGCAACCGTCAGATCCGGCGCGTGCTCGGGCAGCGACCCCACTGACCTCAAATCCTGAGGCCCCAGGACGTAACCCCACGGCCCGCGCCGCACCCACACAGTGACCAGCCCAGCCAGCGCAGCAGGGGCAATGTCGTTGTCCAGCCGGTCACCCACGTAGGCGATCTCGTGCCGTTCATGCCCGGACACTGCCACGAGCTTGTCGAAGAACGCCAGATCCGGCTTGGCCGCGTCCCACTCATCCGAGGTCGCCAGCACATCGCACGGCAGGTTCAGCTCCCGCAGGAACCGGCCCGCCCGCGCCGTCTGGTTCCCCGCCACTCCTACGAAGTAACCGGCGGCCCGCAGCGCGGCCAGGCACGGCCGGGCGTCCGGGTACAGGTCATTGCCGTTGAGGAACTCCCCGAGCCCCGCGTCCAGCCGGGCCTTGCGTTCCTTGTCCAGATCGAATCCGGGCCGGAAGTGCTGGAACACCTCTCGGTAGTCCCGGCCCTGCGCGATGACGGCGCCGAACACCGCCGAGAAGGTGTGCCGGGGCACCCCGAGCCAGTCCGCCCAGGTCCCGTACTCGCGGCTCTCGTCGATCAGCGTCTCGCCCACGTCGAACCAGACCGCCCGGATTGCCACCAAGCTGTCCTTTCCTCTTATCGTTAAAGCACCGCGAGCTGCTCGTCCAGCGCCCGTACCGGAGTCGGAGCCGGCCCACCGTTCCACCGAGAGCCGGAACTCCCGCAGCCTGCCCAGGCCCACCGCGTACCCGGCCTGCCGCAGCGAATCGGCGGCGTCGCCCGCGCTCGCGCACGCCCGGTCCAGATCCCCGCCCGCCAGCTCCACCGACGCGATATCGGCGAGGAACACGGCCTTCTGCTTCACCGCCGCCCGAGGCAGATGCTCGACCGCGTCGGTCAGCGACGCCTTCGCCGCGTCGAACTGGCCATCACGCAGCAGCGCATACCCCGCGAAGCCCGACAGCCGCGTCGAGTCGTAATAGTCGAACCACGGCAGATCCGCGATCAGCCCCGGCCGCGCCAGCCTCTCCCGAGCCCGGTCAACCGCCGTCAGCGCCTCCGCGTGCATTCCGGCGTTGGTCTGGATCTCCGACTCGACCGCTGACAGCCACGACGCCACCCGGCCGTCCGGGTGCTTGCCGACCTGGCTCGCCGCCGCGCGCACGTAGTCCAGCGCCGCGCTGTAGCACAGCGAGCTGGCCGGGATGAACGCCACGTGCCCGAGCGCGGCGGCGCCCTGCAGATGATCCCCGGCCTCGCGGGCCGACTCCAGGGCCAGGTTGTAGTACCCGCGAGCCGCCAGCGAGTCCTTCAGGTCGAAGAACGCGAGCCGCCCGGCCAGCGTCGCCACCCGAGCCCGGTTCGCGAATAGCTGCCGGCGCAGCGGCACGGCCGCGCCCCGCCGCAGGAAGTCGCGCAGCGTCTCCAGGTGCGCCACGACCGGCGTCATCAGCACGGCCGGCGCCGTCGACTGGTACAGCGCCTGATACCTGTCCGCCAGGTGGTCCAGGTCCCGCACGTCGTCCGGCGTCACCTTGCCCGACCGGGAGAAGTCCCGGTCACGCGAGGACAGCACGCCCGCGGTCGACGCGAGTCCCACCAGCTTCAGTATGGCACGGCGCTGCATGACCTCGTCCTTCCACATGTCCGACATCCGCGGCTGCAAGATCACCCCGGCCGCGCCGAGCTGATCAATCAGCGACGCCGCGCCTCCCAGCATCTCCATCAGCGAATTGCCGTCGGTCCTCGCCGTGCCCGCTGGCCTCGGCCGGGGCGTGGCCCGCCGAGCCCGAGCCCGTGCGCATCGGTCTCGAACACCAGGCACAGCAGCTCCCGGTAACGCGGGCTCGGCTGCTTGCCGCCCCGCTCCCACTTAGCGACCATGTCGGCGTTGACGCCGACCCGCTCGTGCTGGCGCAGCCACGCCAGCCGCGAGACCTGCTCGGCCACTTCCTGCTGGGTCCAGCCGCGCTCCTCGCGTAAGGCCCTCAGCCGCGGCTGCGTGCCCGTCATCGCCATTCGCTTCCTTCATGTCCGGCCAGGTGAGCTAACACCCACGAGCCTAAGCAGACGGCGGCCAGCCCGCCAGACGGACTACCAAACGGACTAGTGCGGGGCTAGTCCGCAGACCCCTTCGGCTAGTCCCGCCCCGCCGTTTGATGAGTGCACCAGAAAATACGCAGCTCACCACGGAGATCCACATGATTGTCATCGCATTCGCCGCAGCGGCCATCATCGCGTCCGCCGTCGCAGTCCTGCTCGTCCTGGTCGTGTTCAGCGTCCTGGGCGAAGACCGCCACGGCCAGCTACCCCACCAGGCACCGGGCCCCATCGCCCGGCAGCGTCCGCAGGCTCACCGGCCTGCGCGTCTGCCAGCCGGGCCAGGCCCGCTTACAGACAACCCCTCTCCATGCAGAAAGAAACCCGCCGCGCTCATCCCGACACCCCGCTGACTCCCCCGCCCAGGTAACCGGCCAGCCGCCCAGCACCCAGACCGGCAACCGGAGGTCCGCATGATCACCGCGAGCGAGCACCATGCGTCCGGCCAGACGATCCTGGACCACCGGCTCACGCCGGCCGACGCCGCCGAGCACCGCGTCGCCGTGCTCTCGGCCGCGCTGCTGCGAGCCGTGATGAACACCTACGGCGAAGACCACGAAGGCTTCGCCGACCGTGCAGGCGTCCCAGCCGGCGTCGTCGAAGCGCGGTCGACGGCACCTACCCGGCCTGGGCACTGCCATACGACGAGTTCACGGCCTTAGCGGACGTGGTCGCCGTCCTGTGGCCGTGCGCCGCCTTCGAGACCGCCGCTGCCTGCGACCTGCTGCTGACCAGCGTCCTCAACGGCGACCAGTTCATGGCAACCGACGTGCTGACCGACCCCGGCTCACGGGGCCTGGCCCGGGCACTGCTCCGCCTGGCCATCCAAGGCCAGCCCGGCAGCAACGGCCACGCGGCCGGCAACGTCCGGCTGTCCGACAGCCTGCTGGCGCTGCTGAGCGAACGGGCAGCCGACCTGGCCCGATCCGCTCACCAGATGCCTGGGTCGGCACGGAGATCCTCACCGGATGCACGGGGAGGCAGTCATGACCGGCCAGCTCGACGCAGCCAGCCCATGAACGCCCGCCGTGCGGGTCGGTTCCCGGACGGGCGACATGGACGCCAACGGCACCGCGTGGCGGATGCGCTCGCTCGTCGCGATGGGCCACGACGCCACCAGGATCGCGCGACGCCCTGGACGTCGCACCCGAGGCCAGCAGGCGCCTGATCCGCGGCGACACCAAGACCATCACCGTCGCCTTCCACCTGCTCGCCTGCCGGCTCTGGGACGCCTGGTGGGACAAGACACCCGCCAGAACGAACCACCGCCGAGACGACGGGCAGCAACCCGAGCCCGCAACCAGGCCGAGCGCCACGACTGGCCAGCCGCCGCAGGCCTCGACGAAGACCTGCTCGACAACCGCGGCTACCGGCCCTGGTGCCACTACCACCCCGCCACCGGCACCGGCATCGCCCCCGACTTCCACCCGAGCCAGGCCTCCCAGCCGACAGCGAGGCGGATCGCATGACCACCCCGAACGACGACACCGAGCAGCGCTGGGCAGCCCGCAACCTGGCCCGGCAGGCCATGTTCGACCTGGCCCGCGCCGCCGGCGCCCAGCCCATCACCCGCCCCGCCTACCGAGGCTCCCACGCCACCAGGCCCGACCTGGACCCGCTCGCCGGACTCACCGCCAGCAGACGACTGGAAATCGCCGCACGAGAACACGCCGCCGACTACATCCGCGCCGCCCGCGAAGCCGGCCACTCCTGGCACGACATCGGCACCGCCCTCAGCCTGGTCCCCGGACGCCGACGCCCAGCAAGCAGGCGACACCATCGCCGAAGCCGCCTTCACCTACGCCGCAGGACACCCCGACACCGACACCGCCCGCGTTACGGCCGCTCCATCGACCTGGCGCTGCGACTCCTGCGACCAGGCAATCAGCGACCACGGACTCATCGCCGGCCCCGCCGAAGACGAACGAGGCCACACCGACAACTGCCCCAGACTCGCAGCCGATGTCGCCGCCTGGGACGCCGAATGGGAAGCCATCGAAGCCGACTGGGAAGCCGGTCAATGATTCAGGGCTGACATTTCCGGATTCACGGTTTCGCGGATGCGGATATCAGAGGGATCTGCGTGCCCATGCCAGTAGCGCCAAGGCTCTCGGCGTGGCGTATCCCAGCTGTTCGAACGGCGACAGCAAGCTCACAGCCTCTTGCGCGAGGCCAGATCCGGCACCGGAAGCCACCCCGATGCTTGATGAGAGGTACAGGGCGTAGGCGAGTTCCTCAGCAAGATCGAGGCGAGTTGGTTCGTCCCGGGCAAGCTGACGCCTGATGTCGAGTGCGTTAGACACCCACTGCTGTGCATCGTCTGTCTGCGTAGCCTCGCGCGCTAGGTCCGCGAGCCGCTCGAACGAGATCGACAGGTCCCGCTGGTAGGTCGTGTTCCCCGGCTCGGCGTCCGCGAGGCCCTGCGCGATCTGGAGCGACCGCTCGAACAGCTCCCGGCCCCGCTCGCCCTGCCCGGCGGCCACCGCCAGGTCCGCCAGCTTGTTGAACGAGACTGACAGGTCCCGCTGGTAGGTCGTGTTCCCCGGCTCGGCGTCCGCCAGGCCCTGCGCGATCTGGAGCGACCGCTCGAACAGCTCCCGGCCCCGCTCGCCCTGCCCGGCGGCCACCGCCAGGTCCGCGAGCCGCTCGAACGAGACTGACAGGTCCCGCTGGTAGGTCGTGTTCCCCGGCTCGGCGTCCGCGAGGCCCTGCCGTATCTGCAGCGACCGCTCGAACAGCTCCCGGCCCCGCTCGCCCTGCCCGGCGGCCACCGCCAGGCCCGCCAGCTTGTCGAACGAGATCGACAGGTCCCGCTGGTAGGTCGTGTTCCCCGGCTCGGCGTCCGCGAGGCCCTGCCGTATCTGCAGCGACCGCTCGAACAGCTCCCGGCCCCGCTCGCCCTGCCCGGCGGCCACCGCCTGGTCCGCCAGCTTGTTGAACGAGATCGACAGGTCCCGCTGGTAGGTCGTGTTCCCCGGCTCGGCGTCCGCGAGGCCCTTCCGTATCTGCAGCGACCGCTCGAACAGCTCCCGGCCCCGCTCGCCCTGCCCGGCGGCCACCGCCTGGTCCGCCAGCCGCTCGAACGAGACTGACAGGTCCCGCTGGTAGGTCGTGTTCCCCGGCTCGGCGTCCGCGAGGCCCTGCCGTATCTGCAGCGACCGCTCGAACAGCTCCCGGCCCCGCTCGCCCTGCCCGGCGGCCACCGCCTGGTCCGCCAGCTTGTTGAACGAGATCGACAGGTCCCGCTGGTAGGTCGTGTTCCCCGGCTCGGCGTCCGCGAGGCCCTTCCGTATCTGCAGCGACCGCTCGAACAGCTCCCGGCCCCGCTCGCCCTGCCCGGCGGCCACCGCCTGGTCCGCCAGCTTGTCGAACGAGATCGACAGGTCCCGCTGGTAGGTCGTGTTCCCCGGCTCGGCGTCCGCGAGGCCCTGCGCGATCTGCAGCGACCGCTCGAACAGCTCCCGGCCCCGCTCGCCCTGCCCGGCGGCCACCGCCTGGTCCGCCAGCTTGTTGAACGAGACTGACAGGTCCCGCTGGTAGGTCGTGTTCCCCGGCTCGGCGTCCGCGAGGCCCTGCGCGATCTGCAGCGACCGCTCGAACAGCTCCCGGCCCCGCTCGCCCTGCCCGGCGGCCACCGCCTGGTCCGCCAGCCGCTCGAACGAGACTGACAGGTCCCGCTGGTAGGTCGTGTTCCCCGGCTCGGCGTCCGCGAGGCCCTGCGCGATCTGCAGCGACCGCTCGAACAGCTCCCGGCCCCGCTCGCCCTGCCCGGCGGCCACCGCCTGGTCCGCCAGCCGCTTGAACGAGACTGACAGGTCCCGCTGGTAGGTCGTGTTCCCCGGCTCGGCGTCCGCGAGGCCCTGCCGTATCTGCAGCGACCGCTCGAACAGCTCCCGGCCCCGCTCGCCCTGCCCGGCGGCCACCGCCAGGCCCGCCAGCTTGTCGAACGAGATCGACAGGTCCCGCTGGTAGGTCGTGTTCCCCGGCTCCGCGTCCGCCAGCCGGACGTCGATGGCCAGGGCACTTTCAAGTATCATCTGGGCCTGCGAAGCGTAACCATAGTCGCGGGCTAGGTCGCCCATCTGGTCGAAGGTGCGGCTGAGCTGCGCCTGGGATTCTGCCGGGAAGGCGGCTACCAGGTCGTCCGTCAGGAGAGCGACGTGCAGGCGGGCCAGGCTCCCGAGCAGCGCAGTGCGGCCGGGCGACGCTGCTGTGCCGCGTGCCTGCCTCTCGCATCGGGTTATCAGGTCCGGGTGGCGCGCGGCGACACAGCGTGCTGCCACTGCCGCGATCTGCGGCCGGGCGGCGAGCCGTGCGGCCACGTCCAGGCATCGCTCCACCTGGTCGTCGGATTCCAGGCTGAGCACCGCGTCGAGCATTGCCTGTCCGTCGTCGTCCTGGTCGGATAGAACGCGGCAGATGAGTTCCTCGCCGAGACGGTCAGGAACGACGGCGTTGAGCAGCGCCGGACCTTCGTACATGGATGACAGCCAGCTACTGAGCGCCATACGCCCTGCCGCCGCCGACTCGGTGCCAGCGAGCCGGGTCGGTATTGCCAGCAGCGCATCCGCTTCACGGAGGTCGGCGGCACCCGCGAGAGTCGCTAGTCCAGCGCACTCCCGCAGCAACGGGACATCGCCCCGGAACGGGTACGGTGCTGTGGCCTGCCAGTATTTCGCCTCATGCGCCAGTACGCGATCGGCTGGCGACCCCCCGTCCCCCTTATCGGCAGGCGGAAGGCCAGCGATTCCCTTGTCGCACTGGTCGAGCGCGGCAGCGAGCGCCTCAAACAGCACGTCAAGAGCGGTCTCGTGCCGGGAATGACTGAGGTCCGGGACGAGGCTGTTCTCCTTGCCTGTGCCTGACTTCGTAGTGCCCGCGACCGGGCACCATGCCCTGACGAACTCGGCGACGCCCTGCCCGTAGAGTTCTTCACGCTGATCCAGCGTGAGCAGCCGCGCTGCCCCCAGGTTATCTTCGGCCCGGTCCAGCACGAGCCGCAGTCTCGCAGTGGTGTCCGGGTCGTTGTCGATCATCGTCAGGGCATCAGCGGCCTGGCCTGTCCTCGCCCTGGTGAGCATCACCACCTGGACCGGAGCCATGCCGGTCGCATGCCGGGACAGCGCGTCCAAACTGGCGCGCAGGCTCTCGCCTAAAGCTTCCTCGGCGTAGTCGATGACCACCAGACGCGGCAGCGGCAGCCGGTCAAGCCCGGCGCGGCCGTTCCACAGTCCTGCGGTCCAGCCGACGGCGGCGAGGCGCTTGCATAGCTCGATCGCGAACCGGGTTTTCCCGGCTCCTCCGCGGGCGACGACCTGCATGATCGACATTGGCGTGGTCCAGTCGGCTCGCTGGCACCACGCCACGGCATTGTCCAGCTCAGCTTCGCGGAACCGGTACGGCACCACCCCGAAGTCCGCGCGCAGCAGGCTCGACGGAACCGAGCGCGGTCCGCGGCTGAAGTCGGCCCAGGGCTGCCCGAGAACGCCGTCGTCGTCCGCAGGCAAGACCGCGTTCCATTCCCGGCGGTGCCCGATGACGGCGGCCCGGTTCGCCACCCTGATCGCGTCGCCGGCCTCGGCCAGTTCAGCGGGCATGCCGTCCCCGCCCAGCATGAGGGCGCTTAGCGGGACGGCCCAGCCACCCAGATCCGTGCCCACGTTCCGGCTGTAGGCGACCATCCCGACGATCGCGCGGCGTGCTGGGCACACCAACGGCGCGCCGCTCATTCCTGGTGCGGCTTGTCCGGCCTTGAGCTGGAGAAAACCCGTGCCGTTCACGCCCTCGAAGTCAAACGAGGCGGGTGAACCGTCTGGCTCAATGCCTGCCTCTACTCGCGGATATCCCCATGCGTAGCATTCCATTTCGGGGTCGCGGCGGCTCTAGCAGCGGGCAAGGGTGATCCAGCTCGCCGCTGAAGCGCAAGATAGCGAGATCCGGAAACGGCCAGAACGCGGAACCCCAGCCCGGCGGCGGCGAATCAGAACGTGCGACTACCCGCCAGCTCAGCGCGCCTATCCCGACACGTGGGTCGGCAGGCTCTACTACCGCCTCAGCCAGATCCCCGACGACATGCGCGCAAGTCACCACCCAGCCCGGCGCCGCGAAGAATCCGGTCCCCAGCAAGCCGCCGCCTGGACGGTTGATCCGCACGGCAAACCGGCGCAGCTCCCGCGAGTCAACCAAGCCGGTCATGCCTACTCCTGCGAGCCGGCGCCGTTCTTCCAGATGAGCGTGATCTTCAGGCTGGCCTCTCCGCCGCCTTCCACCAGCAGGCCGGTGAGCTTGCCGTTCCTGGCAACCAGCTTGAGCGCCAGTTCAACGCTGGCCTCGGTCGGCTTGACCGTCTCCCACGCCTTGGCCAGTTCCTTGCACACCGCCGTGACCGTGTCCCGCACTCCGTCGAAGGACAGCACCTGATCCAGGCCAACAGCCTGCGGACCGCCCGTCTCGGCGATTTCGGCAAAAAACTCCACGCCATCGGCGCGCACTAGCACTGGCTGACCCATTACTTTGCCCCCTCTGCCCGAGGCAGCTCCCCGCCACCGAAGACACCGATTCGCATACAGCGTCGCACATAACTGACGACTCACGGCAATGAAACCAGATTCCGGACGGAAAGGCCGCGGCGATTCGCCGCGCGAATGGGCAAATAGGTCGACCAGCTACGCGGCACCGACGATTGAGGTGAGCAGTTCCCGCATGGCCCGGTGTCGCGTTCAGTTCGCGCGGCGCCGGGCGAACTGGGCTCCGAATGGTTGATCTGGATGGTCTGGCCCCGTCAGGTCCCGCGGTGCCGTCCGCGCTGAAGTCTTCCTGGTCCCGGCACAGGCCGCTGGCGTGGCTCTGGATGAAGACGAGCCCGTAGCCGCCGGTGGGAGCTGCGGGGCCGTGCGACAAGCCAACATCTTACAACGGTGATCTAGATCACCGTTGTAAGATGTAAAGCATCACACCTTGGCATTAACGAATGATCTTGGTAGCGCGCGCCGCGTTCTCGCGGGCGTGGCCGGAGAGGGGCCGCCGATGGCTGTAGTGCTGAAGATCAATGCAGGGTTCGATGCGTCCTATCCCTGGCGGGAGATCGGCACCGAAGGGACGGCCGTTTCTCCGCTGGACTACTACCTGGCTCCGGCGGATAAGGGTGGTGAGCCGCCGGGTCGTTGGGCTGGGCGTGGGCTGGCGGTTCTGGGATTCGCGGACGGGGGGCTGATTGACCGGGCGGTGTTCGAGCCGTTGTTCGGGGAGCATGCGGATCCGCGTGATCCTTCGGGGAAGGTGCGGCTGGGGCGGGCTCCGCAGCGGTTCGCCTCCGATCAGGATATTTATGGTGAGCTGGTGGCGGCGGAGCCGCATGCTAGCGGGGCGCGGCGCGCTGAGCTGCGGTCGCTGGCCAGGGCGCGGGCTCGGCATGCGGTGCCGTTCTGGGATGTCACGTTGTCGGTGTCGAAGTCGATCACGCTGTTCCACGGCGGACTGCTGGCCAGGGCTGAGCAGGCACGCCGGGAAGGTGACAACGCCGAGGCCGTTCATTTTGAGAGCCAGGCGGCCCGCGTGTGGGAGGCGATCATGGAGGGCAACGCGGCGGCGCTGGAGTATCTCCAGGACGAGGCGGGGCTGACTCGGACCGGGTACCACCGGGGAACGGGCGCTGAGTCCATGGCGGAGCTGGGCAAGTGGGAGCACGCCCGGGACTGGGTCATCGGGTCGTTCCGCCAGCACACGTCTCGTACCGGGGATCCGCAGCTGCATGTGCACAATCTCGTGCTTGCCAAGGTGGTCACGGAGCGGGACGGCAGGTGGCGCAAGATCGACTCCAAGGCGCTGTTCCGGTTCCAGGGAGCGGCGGCGGCGGTCGCGGCGGCGGTGACGGAGACGGCGCTGACGCGCAGTTTCGGGGTGGCGTGGGTGCGGCGCCGGGATGGTCATGGCCGGGAGATCGCCGGGATCAGCCAGGAGCTGATGGACGCTTTCTCCTCGCGTCGTCAGACCATTGCCGAGGCGGCGAGGCGGATCGCTGACGAGCGGGAGGCTGAGCACGGGCGGAGGCCTGATGCTCGCCAGATGTACCGCATTCAGCGTGATCTCGCGCTGCGGACCCGGCCGCCGAAGTCCGGTGAGCCGCTGGACCTGCGGGAGAGGCTGCGAGCGTGGGAGGCCAGGGCTCGCGAGCAGGATCTGGGTGACCTGGCGTCGATCCCGGACGCCGTGGCCGAGGCAGCCCGCCTGGCCTGGAGCGGGAGCCAGCAAGCTGAGGGAGCTGACCCTCCCGAGGACGCTCGGCTGGCGGAGTTCGTGCTGCCGGATCAGGTGCGCCGGCTGGCGCTGGGCATCGCGGCGCAGTTCGCGCTCCAGCATGGCCGCGATCCGAATCAGGCAGAGCTTGCGCGCATGGAGCGGTTCGCCAGCTTCGTGACCCGGCGCGGATCTGAATCGGCCGTGGCTGATCCGGTGCTGCTCCTGCGCGCCTGGGAGGATCAGGAGCAGCTTGCGGAGCAGTCTGCGCGCAGGCTCAGGCGCGACGCCGGCCGGGCAGGAGCTATCGCAGGAGCGGAACGAGCCGGTGAGCGGGAGCGGCGGCGGGCACCGGAGCAGGAGCGTGTCCGGGTACGGGTTCCCGCTGGCCGGCCTGTGCCGGCAGTCCTGAGCACGGAGGACGCTCGCCGCGTGATGGCCGAGGCTATCTCCGCCGTGCAGAGCAGGACGGCGACGTGGACCAGGGCGGACCTGATCCGGTCTCTCGGCGAAGTGCTGCCGGCCGGTGCCTGTGCCGACCGGGCGACGCTGGAGACGCTGGCCGGGCAGGTGATCTGCGGCCGGGCGGGGGAGGCGGTGGTGCTGCTGTCCGCTCCGGAATGGCCGCGAGTCCCCGATGGGCTGCGCCGTTCCGGCGGGGAGAGCGTGTTCCGGCCGCATGGCGCGGAGCGGTTCGCGAGCCAGGTGCAGCTCACGCTGGAGGAGCGGCTCCAGGCTCAGGCGCAGGCGATCGGCGCGCCCGGGCTTGATCCGGATCTGGCGGCGCGGATGCTCGGCGCCGATCGCGGTCGCCTGGAGGCTCAGCTTCAGCCGGGCACCTCGTCCGCTGCCGCGATGAGCGAGGTCACCGGCAGCGGGCTCAGAACCGACCAGGCGGCTGCCGCGTTTTTCGTGCTGACGTCGCCTCGCCGGGTGGAGGTGATGGTCGGCCCGCCGGGGACCGGCAAGACGCGGACGGCCGTGGAGATGGCGCGGATGTGGGACGAGGCCGGGATGGGGCCGGTGGTCGCGCTAACTACCTCCAGCAACGCGCGGAACGTGATCCGCGACGAGGCAGCCAGGAACGGCACGCGCCTGCAGGCCTATAACACCGCGGAATGGCGGGGCCATGGTGAGCAGGGCCGCGAGTCCCGCCGCCCGGTCGAGCTGCGGCCCGGCACGCTGCTAGCTCTCGATGAGTCATCCCTGATGTCGCTGACGGACCTGGCGGCGATCGTGGGCCTCGCCGCCTTGCATGACTGCAAGGTGGTCGTGACCGGTGATCCGATGCAGCTGCAGGCGGTCGAGACCGGCGGCGGCATGTCGATGCTGGCCCGCAGCCTGGGCTGCGTGCAGCTCAGCGAGGCCGGGCGGTTCCGGAGCCCGTGGGAGGCTGAGGCGACGCTCCGGCTGCGGGACGGTGACGTGACCGTGCTCGCCGGGTACCGGCAGCATGGCCGGCTGCACGGCGGCTGTGCCGAGGATGTTCTCGAAGACGCTGCCCGCGCCTACCTGCACGACCGGCTAAACGGTCAGCACACCATCCTGATGGCCGGAACCGACACGATGGCCGCCGAGCTAGCCCGCCGGGTCCGGGGCGACCTGATCGCCTGGGGCCTAGTCAGCGGCGGGCCGGCTGTCGGCCTGCGGGATGGAGCCGTAGCGTCAGCGGGTGACTGGGTGATGGCCCGCAGGAACGCCAATCAGATCAGCGCAGGTCAGCCTGGCCGGGCGCTGGCGAACAGGGACATCCTGCGGATCGTCAGTACCGAGGCGGGCGTGGCCGGGCTGCTGGTTCAGGTGGAACGGCTCACCGGCCGGGATGCGGCCAGCGGGCAAGAGCAGTGGTCGCCCTCTTTCCTCCTGAATCGGGCGTATCTGCGGGAGGACGCGCAGCTGGCGTATGCGATGACGTTCCACGCGGCCGAGGGGCAGACGGTGGACTCCGGCATCGCGGTCTTGACCGGGGAGGAGGACCGGCAGGCCGTCACCGTGGCGCTGACCCGGGGCCGGGTCAGCAATGAGGCGTGGGTGATCGCCGGATGGCGGATCGCTGATCCCGGACCCGGTCCGCTGCCCGCCCGGGAGCTAGCCCGCTATGACCAGCTGGCCCGTGAACGTGCCGGGCAGGCTCCCGGCCCTGAGCAGGCTGCCAGCGGCGTCGCGGCAGCTGAGCAGGTGCTGGGCGAGTGCCTGGCCAGGGACGGCCGGCAGCTGTCGGCTACCGAGACCCGCGCGGCCGGGTGGTCGGACGCCGACCGGCTGGACGTGCTCGGCGTCCAGTGGCAGCACGTCCTGCGCGAAGCCTCCCAGCGCCGGTACCAGGCCGAAGTGTCTGGCACGCTCACCGAGGCTCAGGCAAGCGAGCTGATCAGTGACCCGGCCGCGACCTGGCTGTGGCGCTCGCTGCGTGAGGCAGAGGCCGCCGGGCTCGACGGCCCGGCCAGCCTGCGCCGCGCGGTCGCGTCCGGGCCGCTCGGCGATGCCGAGTCGGTCGCCAAGGTGCTGGACTGGCGGATCCGGCAGCAGATCACCGGAATGCCCGCCATCCCGGCGCGCCAGTGGCTGACGCAGGTGCCGGACACCGGAGACGCGGACATGAACCGGTACGCGCGAGAACTCGCGGCAGCGATGGATGACCGGCAGCGCCGGCTCGGCGAGCACGCCGCCGAGCATCCGCCTGCGTGGGCGGTTGCACTCGGCCCGGTGCCGGATCATCCGCTCGACCGGGCCGACTGGGAGCATCGCGCGGCCAGGGTCGCCGGCTACCGGGAGATGTGGGGCTGGACTCATCCGCACGAGCCGATCGGCCCCGCGCCCGGCTTGCACTCTCCCGAAGCCCGCATGTCGTGGCAGGCCGCAGCCGAGGCCGCAGGCTGCCAGCCGGGCAGTTTGAGTGAGCACAGTGACGGCAAGCTGTGGGCCTGGCGCTCGGTCTTCGCGCGGGAAATGGCGTGGGCACCGCCCTACAAGGGCGATGACCTGGCTACAGTCCGTGCCGAGATCCGGCGCACGCGGATCGAGGCCGACCGCGCCCGCCGGAACGCCGAGGCCGCCGGCAGTGACGATGCCCGGCAGCGCCTGACCGGCCGGGCCGACGCTCTGGCCCGGTGGGCTGAACTGACTGGTGACCTCGCAGGCCGTCTGGCCGGCGCGCAGCAGGCTTACGACGACTGGGAACGCGCGACCGCGCCGAGCCGGGACCGCGCCGTCGCGGCAGACGCCGAGCTGCGGCGCCGATATCCCGACCAGTCCCTCGAACCGCTCCAGGCCGGGCACTCGGCACCCGATCCTGAACATCCGCCTACCCGGCCAGCGCCGTCCAGGGCCGGACCCGTTCCGGTGGCCTGGCCCGACCTCGGGCCGCAGGCTGACCGGTTCAGCCAGATCACGGTCCAGCTTCGCGAGATAAGTGAACGGCTGGACGAGGCCGCCTTGCGCAAGGCCAGGGAGGCGCGGGAACGGGCCGCTGAGATCACGTCCATTCGGATGGAGTTGGACGACCCTGACGCCGAGCCGGTCGCAGCGTGGAAGTCCGAACTCGAAGCCCGGCAACGGGAAGCCGTCCGCCACGAGCCGATGCCACGCGTCCCGCACGCCTCCGGCATCACCGCTGCGGCGGCTCGCATCCCCGGGCACGAGGCAGCAGACTGAGAAAGGAGGCGCTGACATGGACGCGAACCAGGTACCCGGCACGCTCCCGGTAACCGTCACCCGGCGACGGCCGCTGATCGTGGCGGTCATGGGCCAGTCCCTCGCCGAACTCGGACCCGGTAGCCGGACGGCGTCCGCCTGGCAGTGGGTTCTTACCGGCCAGGGACCGGCTCCGGTCAGCAGGAGGCCCGGCACTGGCAGCCCGCCCGCAGCAGCTGAAATCGCCGCCGAGGCGCGGGACGGCGCGGACTCCGCGCTACCCGAATGCGGCTGGCCGCCCTGGCGATACGCTCACGACCCGGACCCCGACCGGCAGCAGGCCCGCCGCGTCCTGCGGTGGCTGACCGGTGCCGCGGACGCCATCCCGATCTCTGATCCTGGTCGCGGCCGTTACGTCGGCGCTCGATTCCACTTCGCACGTGGGGACGATGACATCCGCCGGGTCCGGGACAGGGCGCTGCACGGCCTCGCCGAGCACGGCGACCTCCCGGAAGAAATGCCGTCGTCGCGAGCCGAACGGCCATGGCAATGGCCCGCCTCCTGGATGAACGCCGCCTGGCTACGCGGCACGATCGCCTACATCGACTGGATACTGGGTGATTCGCCGGTCAGCCCGCTCTCCGGCCAGCATCTGCCGCTCGACCCGATCGCCACGCTGGCTCACCCGGAACCGCCTTACGCCCACGCGGATCTGGTCTCCATGCGCGGCGTCGGCTGCGGCGTCGCCAACATTGAAGAAGAAATGATGACCTACCTCGACGCCGTCCTCATGCAAGGACACGAAGGTCAACCGGAGGCCGAACCTGGAAGGTACCCGCCACCCCAATGGGGAGAAGGCGTCCTGCAAACCCACGACTGGGTGACGGGAGAAGACGGCAGGCCACCCGCTGACCACCACGGCTGCGGTGCCTACCATCCCTGTCCTGGCGGTCTCCGCTGCTCGTGCTACTAGGCGGTCGGCTATCGCCTCTGCGGTCAGTGCGCTGCCCGTTCGATAGCGCATCCAAGCGCCGCGCTCTGATCGGCGGTCTGCCAGACCTCACCATCAACCACGGAGAGACCAGGACGCAGTGCTTGACCCCACGCTCAGAGTGGTCGGCTGGTCGTTTGGTAGTCCCATTTGCCATGACCTGCAACATCTCCAATACGTCGTTAAACTGCGCTCAAGCAACGTGGCATAACTCCGTCGGAGCGGAGAGCCGACCGGTTGCACTTCGGCACGGCGGGCTAGCCTGATCGTCCCGGCCGCGCCGCCCTTCGTGGTAGACACACTGCGTGGCAACAGAATCAGCTCTAGAGGCAGCGTTCGCGGATCAGCTCCAGGCGCTGATCGGGCGCCTAGCCAACCGCGACAGGGTCCGTTCAGAAGCAACGGTTCAGGCTGACATCCGCCAGTTGCTGCTCAGCGGCGGGCTCGGTCTCGACGATCACGACCTTGAAGTCGACCTGGAGGCACCGGTTGCCGGTCATCGCCGGATCGATGTCGAGGTCGGCTACACCGTCATCGAGGTCAAGAAGGACCTGCGCAAAGCCTCGGTGGTCAAGGATGCCCGGAAGCAGCTCGCCGGCTACGTGGCCAGCCGTGCCGAGCAGACCGGCCAGCGTTACGTCGGCATTCTGACTGACGGGGCTGACTGGCAGGCCTACAACCTTAAGCGCGAGGAACTCGTCGAAGTTGCCCGTTTCGAGCTCAAGCCCGCGCGTTCCGCGTTGAGCGCCCTGCTGATGTGGCTGGAAGGCGTCCTAGCCGTCCGCACCGGCGTGCCTCCGACGCCAAGCGAGATCGTCAGTCGGCTAGGGGCAAACAGTAGCTCCTACGCGCTCGACCGGGCTGCTCTTGCTGCCCTGTACTCGGAGCACGGCAGCATCCCGACGGTGCAACTTAAGCGCCAGCTTTGGTCCAGCCTGCTGACCAGCGCGCTGGGCACACAGTTCACCGACACCGACGACTTGTTCATTGAGCACACCCTGCTGGTCAACAGCGCCGAAATCATCGCCCACTTGATCCTCGGCCTGGACGTGACTGACCTGCAGCCGGCCAGTATTCTTCGCGGGCAGCTGTTCGAGACGAGCCAGATCTACGGCGTCGTCGAGCAGGACTTCTTCGACTGGGTGTTGGAGGTACCCGGCGGGGCGTCCTTCGTGCGAACCATGGCCCGCCGTCTGGCGCGCTTCGACTGGACGAATGTCGAGCACGACGTCCTCAAGATCTTGTACGAGTCGGTCATCGGGGCGGAGACACGCCGCCGACTCGGCGAGTATTACACCCCGGACTGGCTGGCCGAGCAGGTCGTGGCAAATGCAGTGAATGATCCGCTTAGCCAGCGAGTGCTCGACCCGGCATGCGGCTCGGGAACCTTCCTTTTCCACGCGGTCCGCCGCTACCTGGCGGCTGCCGATGACGCCGGCCGCCCGCTCGCCCACGCCTTGTCCAGCCTCTCCGATCGTGTCCTAGGTATCGACCTGCATCCGGTCGCCGTGGCGCTTGCCCGGGTGACCTATCTGCTGGCTATCGGCAAGGAACGGCTGGTAGACGGCACGCGGGGACCGATCAGCGTTCCCGTCTATCTGGGCGACAGTGTTCAGTGGGCACAGAAGGTCGATCTCTTCAGTGCTGATCAGCTGCTCATCCAGACCGGGACCGGAGGGCAGCTGTACGAGGACGAGCTGCACTTTCCTGACCATCTCCTAGCCGATGCCGGTCGTTTCGATCGGCTGATCGACGACATGGCCGCGCTGGCGACGAGACCCAGGGCGACAGGCAGTGTCCCGTCGCTCGGCGCCCTGTTCAAGCGGCTGGCCGTTGCTCCCGAGGACCAGCCCGACATTGCTGACAGCTTCCGTGTCCTTTGCCGGTTGCACGACGAGGGCCGCGATCACATCTGGAGCTACTACATCCGCAACCTTGTCCGGCCCATCTGGCTAAGCCGCTCGGAGAACCGGGTGGACGTGCTGGTCGGCAATCCGCCCTGGCTCTCGTACCGTCACATGACCCCAGAGCTGCAAGCCATCTTCCGTCAAATGTCCGACGATATGGGACTCTGGCACGGTAGGACGGTCGCGCCGACCCAAGACCTCTCCGCCCTCTTCGTCGCTCGGGCTACCCAGCACTATTTGAGAGTCGGCGGCTCGTTCGCTTTCGTCATGCCCAACGCTGCTCTCGATCGCGGCTACTTCGCGGGCTTCCGGTCGGGGAGTTATCCCGACCCGTCCGAGCTGACAAAGGTCGCTTTCCAGGGATCGTGGGATCTGCGACGGCTGCGCCCTCACTTCTTTCCTCGCGCATCCTCGGTCGTCTTCGGGCAGCGCACCGCCGATTCCTCGAAGACGCTTTCCGTCGAGACCATCCGCTGGACCGGCACGATCCCGCGGAGCGCTCACACGTGGTCGGAGGCCCTGCCGTATTTGACGCGTGAGCAGGCCCGGCTGGTAGTCAGTGACGACGATGCCGGGAATCTGTCTCCTTATGGGGAATGCTTCAGCCAAGGGGCGAACGTTGTACCGAGAGTCCTGTTCCTGATAGAGCCTCAGCCTATGAACCCGCTCGGCCTCGGCGCGGGCAGGCGGCAAGTGCAATCGGCACGCAGCAGCTACGAGAAGCCGCCCTGGAAGGACGTGCCTGGCATGCGAGGGGTGGTCGAAGCCGAGTTCGTACGTGCGCTGCTGCTGAGCGAGAACGTTCTGCCGTACCGACTGCTGCAGCACAGAGAAGCTGTCCTGCCCCTTGAGGGCAGTGTCCTACTGGATATCGATCATCCACACCTTGACTTCTATCCTGGCCTGGCCGAGTGGTGGCGCCAGGCGGAGCATCTATGGAGAGCGCACCGTACCAGCGAACGCTTGTCCCTCGCCGAGCAGATCAACTATCGAAATAAGCTGACTAATCAGCTGCCGGCCAGTACTTTGCGGCTCGTCTACACGGCCTCAGGCATGCATGTCTCCGCCGCTCTGGTCGAGACACCCAATCTGATCGTCGAGCACGGGCTTTACTGGAGTGCCGTCAGCAGCATGGCCGAAGGCTTCTATCTCTGCGCCATACTCAACAACCACGAGTTGACCCAGCTAGTCAGGCCGCTGATGTCTTACGGCAAAGATGAGCGTCACATCGACAAGCATGTCTGGCAGCTACCAATCCCGTCATACAACCCTGCAAACCCTGTCCACGTACGCCTCTCAACACTCGGTCGGCAGGAGGCCGAGCGGGTCGCCACCCTTGACCTCGACGGGAAGCGAAACTTCGTCAACCTTAGACAGGATATCCGTCAACTGCTAGCGGCCAGTAGCTCCGCTGAGGAGATCAACCAGACAGTCATCGAACTGTTGGGGTGAATCATCACAAGTCGGATTGGGGTAGGTGCTTTGCGGCAGTTGTGCAACGCGATGCTTCGCCGGACCAGTCGCTAGTCTCCCGGAAATTGGGGCGACGCCGCTTAAACCTAGACTTCCGGCAGATTTATGGCTCGACCTTCGAATAGTCTATGACTTGACTTGTAACGATTTAGTGCGCACCGGCTTGGCCGCGTATCGGTCCGAGAACGGGCGCCCGAGATAGCCGGGAAACGAGTCATAGACCGGGCCGGTTGCCCGGATTAGTGCACCGTCCGCCGGATGCGAGAACCCGCATTTCAGCCACCCATACTAGTCGCGAACCAAAATCGTGTCACAAGTTGGGAAATCCGGTTCCGGTGATCCGGGACAGATCTGTGTTAGATTCCTGTGATTGAATAGGAGCGTTTATCCCAATTTCCGGCGGATTTTAGGGTCTCGGAATAGGTTAGGAGCTGACCGGACGTCGTACAGTGCCGTCTTCGTGTAACGAGGACCGGTGAGCCGGTGGCCACGCCGAGTGTTTTCGCTGCGGTGACCTCCCCCTGGATGGCGGCGTGTTCTTCGGCTACGTGGGCTACTCGGTTACCGGTGGCCTCGGCGATGTAGGCGAGCGTTCCTGACGGGATTGGCTGGCTGTCTGCGAGGCGGGGAGCTTTAGCCGCTATCGCGGCGGGAATCCAGGTGGTGGTGACGCTGACAATCCGGCTGTCGTCGAGCTGGGTTTCCTGGCGGCGCAGAGCCTGCTGCCCAGCGGGGATGCCCAGGATCTCGGCGGCTTCAGGCGGTGCTGCGGTCATAGTTGCTGTGACTCGTATTTCGAGGCCGGGTGATTGCGGCACGTCAGCGACGGCCTGTGCCGTGCCTGCCGATGTGGCTGCTATCCGGGCGGGGGCACCGGGGGCGACGATGGTGTCGCGGCCGATGCTGGCGATGGCTAGGCCTTCTGTTTTGAGGGCGCCGATGACTTTGCTGGCGGTCTGCATGGAGATGTGCCAGTGCTGCATCATCTCGCGCTGGGAGGGGATGCGCTCGCCTTCGGTGAGCTCGCCGGAGGCGATCTGGGCGCGGAGCTGGCGGACGACCTGCATGTAGAGGGGGACGGGCCGTTGCAGCTCGGCGGTGCCCTTGACCATGTGCCCTCCCGGTAGCGCACTGCATCACCGCGCGTTAACTCTCAGGGTAGGCGTCCAGTTGCTCGCCAGCCAACTTCCCGCCCTGATTAGTGATCTGCATCACCGTGTAGATGGTGTATAGTCGGCATGGCGGCAAGGACGGCTCGGCCGCTTCCCGGAGCAGTGCGGAGAGTGCTGATGAACCTGAAGGTCAAGATCGCGCCCCGGATCACCGTGCCGGTGGCCCGGCGGCTGCGCCTGGTGGCGAGCTTGCGGTCGAGCAGCATGTCAGCGGTCGTCAACCAAGCGCTAGATGAGGCGCTGCCGAGTCTCGATGAGATCCGGGCACAGCTCGCTGGGCCGGAGGCAGGAGAGGGGGGTTCAGATGCTCGCGGTCGTTGATGGCGGCGCTCGACAGCCGGGCGCCTCTCCGGTGCCTGTGCCTGACGGCGTGGCAGCACCTCGCGCTCGTGCGACGAAGGCGATTGCCGGGGAGCCGCGTCTGCGCGGTCCGGCAGAGGCTGGGCGGTGGCTGCGGGGAGCGGCTGGCGTGCTGGCCGTGCTTGCTGCTGCTTCGGCTGCGGTCAGCTGGGAGGCCCAGTACGTGATGGTCCTGGGCGTCAAGCACGCGCAGGCGGTCGCCGCGATC
Source organism: uncultured Actinomycetota bacterium (assembly GCA_963819285.1). GTDB lineage: Bacteria > Actinomycetota > Actinomycetes > Streptosporangiales > Streptosporangiaceae > Chersky-822. The sequence continues at coordinate 277,387 of CAWFVM010000003.1, read as the reverse complement.
GAGGCCGGCATCCCGGACGCGGGAGCGCTGATCTTCGCGGCGCTGGGCGTCGCGCTGGCGCTGCACGGCAGGCGGGCGCTGCGTCCTCGGGCGCTGAACGGGGTCTGCATCGCGATCTCGCTGGCGATGAACGCGCTGGCTGCCGGGCATGGCTGGCGGGATCTGGCGATCTGGGTGATGCCTGCCGCTGTCTACGCGCTGGCCAGTGACACGCTGATCGGCGTCGTGCGTGCCCAGGCGGTGGCCAGGCAGCGGGCTGACAGCACCGGCCTCGGCGACGATGCGCCTGACCTGCTGGCCACTCTTGGTGGTGCCGCGCTGTGGCTGCTGAGGCTGGTGCTGGCGGGGCCGTCGACGTTGCGGGGGTTCCGTGCCTGGGTGGTCGAGGAATGCCCGGTCGCGCCTGGCCGTAAGGCCGGGCCGGAAGATCGGCCGCTGCCAGCCATAGAACCCGCGCTGGCGCTGGCCGGGCGTCCGTCCCCACCAGGCGGGCAGCGCCGCAGTCGGGATGGATTGCCGACGAAGCGGGATCGGCTGATCAGCTTGGCCGGTGAGCAGCGTGATCTTGCCTGCATGCCGCTTGGCGAGGTGTCCAGGCTGGCCACGGTCCTGGCCCTGGAGATCGGTTACAGCGCCGGGACGGCCCGGCGGGAGCTGATCCGGCACGTCCGCGAGCTGCAGTCCGCCGCCGTGACCGGCGAGCAGGGAAGGGAGGACGGCGATGAGTAGGTACCGCAGCGACCACAACGACGACGATGGGCTGGCCTGGACCGCAGCGCTCGCCGCTCTCCTGGCTGCAGTCCTGCTGCTCCACTGGCTGGCCCGTGTCAGTGTGCTGGGTCTGGCTGGGCTGGGGGCTGGCCTTGTGGTGGTGGTGATCGCGGTGCGCCTTGTTTTCCCCTCCAGGAAAGTGCCGGGGAACCGGGTGCGGCGGATGCGGTTGCGCGCGAGGCTGCGCCTGCATCCGGGTCCCGGGCATGCGGGCGTGTTCGAGCTGTGGCTGCGGTGGGGGCGGCTGGCTGCGGCGAGGAGGGCGAGGCGGTCGCGGCCGTCGCTGTCGCTGGCGGACCGGGTGTTGTGCCCGGCGCTGACGTCGGTGCTGGTGGCGCGCGGTCAGTACGGTCACGCGTGCCGGGTCCCGGTCGAGGAGCATGTGATCTATATCGCGCCGCCTCGGGCGGGGAAGACGGGGGCGCTGGCGGATGTGATTGCCCGTCATCCGGGTGCTGTGGTGGCGACTTCTACGCGCGGGGATCTGCATGCGCTGACGGCGGGGATCAGGGCGGCGCGGGGGCCGGTGTACGTGTTCAGCCCGCAGGGGCTGGCGGATGTGGCGTCGAGCATGCGGTGGGACATGCTGGCGGGGTGCGAGGACCCGGCGACGGCGATCCGGCGGGCGCAGCCGCTGTCGGCGATCGGGGCGTTCAAGGGGGAGGGCGAGGAGTTCTGGGCCAGCGCGACCGCGCTGTGGCTCCAGACGCTGCTGCACGTGGCCGCGTTACGCGGCGCCACGATGGACGATGTTCATGCGTGGGCGCTGCAGCGGACGCCGCGTGACTTCCTGAACTCGATGTCGGGGGCGGGCGGGGAGGCTGAGCGGTGGGGTGCGCTGATCCGTGATCAGATGACGTCGTCGGCGTCGCGGACGACGGACACGATCCGGTACATGATCGCGTCGAACCTGGGGTTCATGGTCGATCCGGTGCTGCGGGAGGCGGTGACGCCGGGGCCGGGGATGTTCAGCCCCCGCGATTTCGTGCGGGAGGGCGGGACGCTGTACCTGATCGCGGAGTCCCGTGATGACCGGCCGTCGCCGGTCGCCGGATTGTTCGCGGCGCTGGTGATCGAGATCTACCATCAGGCGGCGCTCGCGGCGGCGGAGATGCCGGGCGAGCGGCTGGACGCGCCCATGCTATGGGCACTCGATGAAGTGACTCAGACCTGTCCTTTGCCGTTGCCTTCTCTGCTGGCTGATGCGGGCGGGCGGGGGATTCAGATCATGCCGGTGGTTCATGGGGTGGCGCAGCTGCGGGCTCGGTGGGGCGCGGACGGGGCGCGGACGATCCTGGATGCGTGCGGGACGAAGGTGTTCCTGCCGGGCGGCAGTGATCCGGAGACGCTGGAGATGGCCAGCAGGCTGTGCGGGTCGTTCGCGGGCCGGGAGCGGGGCGGCGAGTGCGATACCCGGCACCCGGTGATGACCGAGGACATGATCCGGCAGCTTCCGGTGCGGCGGGACGGGACCGGGTATGCGCTCGTGGTGCGGAACGGGCTGAGCCCGGTGATCGGGCGGCCTCCGGTGATCTGGCGGGACCGGTCGCTCAGGCGGATCACCCGGCGCGGCTCGCCGACCGGGGCGGCGCCTGCCCCGGTGCGGTCCCTGAGGTGGGATGCGGACAGCGAGGCCGTGGATGGCGCTCGGGGGCTGCCCGTGCTTGATCCTGCGGATTCGGGTCAGGCTGGTGATGGCGGGCCGCGCAGGGGGGAACGGCGGGCGTGGGATGAGCCCGGTCCGCAGGCATGACCGGCGTGAGCGGGTCTGATGACGGGGTGGTCGGGGCGGTGCTGCGGCTGGCTGACCTGGCTGGGAAGATCGAGCAGGTCGACAGTTCCGCGACCCGGCGGATCGGGGAGCTGGCCCGTGACTGGGCGGCGGCCCGGGACCAGCTCGATGATCTGTGCGGGGTGGCCGGCGCGCTGGCGGGCCGGGCCGATGAGATCGATGAGCACGTCGCTGAGATCGGCGGCCTGCTCGCCCGCATGGCGGGGCAGATCAGCGACCTCACCGCGCCGGCCGATGAGGCGGACGGCGGGCGCGGGTTACCGGGTGAACCCGGCGCCGCCGTGGTGGAAGCCCGGCGATGAGCGGTGCCGGGATACGGCGGACCGGCTGGCGGACTGGGTTCAGGACGTGTACCGGCCGGTGTACGGGTATCTCGCGGACCTGCTGGCGCCGTGCTGGCGGCAGCACCCGCTGTGCCTGGCCTACCTTGATGTGCTGCACGAGGCCTGGTGCCTGCTCTTCCTCCAGCACCGGGACCCCAAGATGGTATTCGCCCAGCTCGACTGGCTCAGCCGGTCGCTGCTGCAGGCCGCCGAGGTGATGGCGAACGACACCAGGCGCTGCCGCGACCAGGGCCGCCACAGCGAGCCCGGACTATGAGTGCCGCTGATCCTGGCGGGCCGGCGCCGGGCGGGCCGGGTCGCGCCGGCCGCTGGTACGTGCGGTGCGCGGGGGCGGGGGAGGACGTGGTGCTGGCGTTTGCCTTTGACGCGGTGCTGGTCCGGGAGGCGAAGGCGATCGGGGGACGGCGTTTTGACTGGGAGACCAGGACGAGCGTGTATCCGTTCTCGCGGCTGGAGCAGGTCGTGGCGTTCGCCGACGCCCACGGGATCGGCGTGGCGCCGCAGGCCCGGGCACTGGCAGCCGCAGTAGGCCAGGGCGGGGCAGGGGCGGCCGGGCAGGCGACGCGGGATGCCGCTCACCTGTACCTGAGTCACGGGCTGCTGCCCGTGCCTGCCTGGGCGGCCCAGGCCGGCGGCGGTTGCCGGTGCCCGCGCGGAACTGGCTGCCCCCGGCCGGGTAAGCATCCGCGCTCGGTGCGTGCCGGGCCGGGGCCGGGTGACTACTCGTGGAGGCCGCTGACGTGCGGGACTCATGTGGAAGTCGAGCAGCGGTTCGCCGGCGGCGGGAGATATGCCGTCTCGAACCTGATGGTCGCGATACCGGAGGGAATGCTCGTCATCGATCAGGACTTCGACGACGGAGGCCGCCAGGCCCTGGACGGGCTCGCCGGCAGGCTCGGCGAGCTGCCCGGGACGCTCGGCCATGACACGCCTCACGGCACGCACCGGATCTACCGGACCCCGCCAGGCTGGACCACGCGCGCGTGGGTCGGGAAGGACCCCCGGAACCCGCTGCCCGCCGGCATCGACCTGCGCGTGCCCGGGCAGGTCCTGATGGCACCGCCGTCCCGGGTGCCGGCGGAACGGGGGACGGCCAGTTACGGGCCTGTGTTCGGTGCCGGGATCGTCGATCTGCCTGCCGCTTACGTCACGGCGTGGACGCCGCCGGGGGAGCCAGCCTCCGCTGGCGGGGGGCGGGCATCCGTGCTGCCGGGCAGGGCTGACGCTGCCGCGTCTTACGTGGATGCCAGGATCACCGGGATCGCTGAAGACCTGGCCGCTATCAAGCCGGGCGGCCGGAACACGGCCATCTACACGGCGGCGCTCCGGGTTGGCTCGACTCTGGGCGCCGCGCGTTCTCTGCCCGGAGCTGAGCGGGCTGCGTCGGCGTGGACTGACGAGGCGGCCGAGAGCGCTCTCCTGGCGGCGGCCGAGCAGAACGGTTACGTCGCCGACCACAGTGCCAGGGAAGCGCGAGCCGCGATCCGGTCAGGGCTGCGCAACGGACTCCGTAATCCCCGGCCGCTGTCTGGCTTAAGCAGGCGCCATGCCGTTCAGGTCGCGGTCAGCCAGGTGCCCCGGCCTGCTGCCGCCAGAACCAGGGGGACCGACGCCGGTCATCGTCCGGCCGCCAGCGGGGCCGATGCAGGCGAGCCGGAGACCGGACTGGCCGGGCACTGGGATCATGGCGGCCCGTATGACTGGCGCAGCGCTATGACCGGCGGCTATGGCGAGGGGTGGCTGGCCCGGCGCGACACGCCGGATACCGCCGCCGAGGCCAGGGAGGCGGACCTCGGGTGATCGCGTCAATTTCTCGCTGGTACGAACTGACCTATTTTCGATGTCCGCCGCCCGGTGTGACTTGCGTGATTCCTTGCATTCTTGGCGGTCGGAGTGTCCGCGCTGGCGCAGATGCCGGAATCGATTACCGATCCGCACGGGGTGCTGCTTGATGAGTCTTTCCATGGCCGTCTCGTGATCACCGGGAAGATGACAGGCCGAGAAAATGGCTGACGTGTACGCGCGCCGGGAACGGTAGGAATCATGGTGGGCTGAACGCGAGCGGGAGTACCGGAGACGTCCTGAGGTCCGGCAGGAGATCGGGCGGGTCCGGGCCGGCGCGCAGCGGGAGCGCGACGAGGAAGCCGCCCGCCTGGAGCGTCTGGAGGCTCTTGCCGATGCTGGCGTTCCGGGCGCGGAGCGGGCGCTGACCGAGGCATGCACCTGGCAGGCCCTGCGGGCAAGATCCGCCGGAACCATCGGCCAAGGACGATCCGCAGGAGCGGAGTGCGTTCTTCCGGCACGAGCACGGGCGCGGCATGCTCTTCAGCGCGGCCTATGAAGCCGGGAAGGACCAGGCCGGGGCTGCGGCGCCCGCCGATGTCGGAGGAATGGCCGCCGTGTACTTCGAGGCCGGCTACCCCGGTGGCTTCGATCAGGGCGACCTGGTGGCCGGGCGGCGAGGCGTGCCCGAGCCGGAGTTCTGCGGCGGCAGGTGCCCGGAGCAGGTGGAGCTGGACTGACGCGGCCACGGCCCGCGCTGACCGGGCCATCGCCTAGCAGATTCGCGGGCGAAAGATAGGGGCCTGAAACGTTCAGTCCGGAACAGGCAGAGGGGCGGAAACGGCCGGGTTGCTGTTGCCGGACTAGCGGGCGGACTACCGGCCGGGGCGGAACAAGACTGGAGAGCGGACCTTCCGGCCGGGCGGCGTTATCTCCAGGATTGATTACCAGGCGGCTCGGGTCAGTGCGTCAACACCGGCCCGAGCCTTGATCCTCACCCCTTGCACCGAAAGGGCGAAGACCCATGGCGCACCCTACCGATTCACGCCCGGAGCCTGTCCGGGCGGTACCAGATAGCAGGCAGGCCATCCCGGCCCCGCCCGAGCGGAGCGCGCCCGGCACCGTGCTGCGCGCCGGGCGGCATGACCGGGCGGCCTGGGCCTGCGGTCTGCCGTGCGGGCCTGCCGGCAGCACGTCACGAGTGTTCCGGGGCAGGGCAGGGCAGGTGCGGGCGGTGCGCGCGTTCACGCGGTCGGTCCTGGCCGGCCACCCGGCGGTCGACGACGCCGTCATGGTGGCCTCCGAGCTTGCAGCCAACGCGGTCCAGCACACGGCCAGCGGGCGTCACGGCGGCTTGTTCATCGTGCACCTGGCCAGGATCAGCGCAACGCACGCGGCGGTGCTCGTCACCGATCAGGGAGCAGCCGGGGAACCGCGCATCAGGACCGCTGACGGCGACGCGGAAGCAGGACGCGGGCTGGCCGTGGTCCGGGTCCTGTCGCACACACTGGAAATCTCCGGTCACGCCGGCGGGGTGCGCAGCGTGCTCGCCGTGGTCTCGGCCGATCCTCCCTGCGACCTGATGAAGCCATCGGACCACGCGGCTTGCCCGGCCTGAGAGGGGATCTCTGTCATGACCAGCACGGCCGTATCGCCGGCAGGACCCCCGCAGTCACGCGGGGCGTGGATGCGCCTGCACCGTCAGGCCCGGGGATGGAGCGTCCCCGAACTCAGACGCCAGCTGCGGGAGGCAGCCAAGGGGGCCGGGGACACGCTGCCGGGCAACGAGTGCCTGGGCGTGATGATCCGCCGCTGGGAGAAAGACTCCGGCGGTGTCTCCGAGCGGTACCGGCTGCACTACTGCCGGGCACTCGGGATCCCGATCCAGGACTTCGGCACCGCCCCGCCCCCGGTCCAGGCCGGCGTCAGCCGCAGCGTCCCCGCCCGGGCCATCCCCGTGCCAGCCGCGCCACTTTCGCTGGACGAGGACGAGGCGGCCGAGCTGACCCGGCTCCGCCGCGAGCACGCCGACCTGACCGCCAGGTACAGCGAGTTCAGGCGAGGCCTCCTCGCCTGGGTCTGCAAGGCCATCCAGGAGGACGACGACCTGGACGTGACCTAAGGGCATGCCAGGACACACGCAGGCGACCGCCAGCTTGGCGAGGAAGGAAGGCGCAGATGGCGCACGTGAACGGCAGCCTCGGGCTGCATCTCAGGGGCGTTCCGGAGGCGGGCAGGTGATCAGGGACTATCCGTCACATCAGTGGAGGAACGTACGGGTCGACGGGCAGAGGCTGCGCCAGCTGCGCGCCGAGCAGGGACTGTCGAGGGAGAAGCTGGCCGGCAAGACTCAGCTGACCCCGGAGACAATTCGCCGGATCGAATGCACGCCCGATCCGTCCTGCCACGCGTGGACGAGGGACCTCCTGGCCGCCGCCCTCAACACCGAGCCCGCATCCCTCACCCGCCCGGACGACGGCTAATGCCGGCCCCGGCCACGGCCCCGGCCACGGCCCCGGTGCCTTTGCGGCTGGCGGACGCCGCCGACCTCACCTGGCGGCGGAGTGACTGACCACCTCAAGGCTGCCGCAGCCACGCTGCTCGACCGGCACCTGCGCGTGATCCGGCGCCGCTGGGGAGCGCCTGACCTCCCCGAGGTGCGCCGGCTGATGCGCGCGTCGTGGCTGAACGGCTTCACCCTCGGCGCCTATCCCGGCACCAGCGAGCTGCGGGCTATCCGCGAGGAAGCACTGGCGGCTATACACCGGTCGCCGAAGAAGGGCGTGTCATGAAGCGGTCGCCGGAAGCTACCCGGCTAGCGGAGCGTCCGGCGTGAACGAGTACGGCTGCCCGCCGGTCGAGCGTGCCAGTCTCAGACATGCCTATGAGCAGGTGGCGGACACCATCGCCGCACGCATCTCGGTAGGCTATTACCCACCCATTTGCTCACCTGACTATCCGCCATGGTTCGCACGCGTCGTCCACTCAGGCGGTCGCTCTCAACGCAGAGCCGGGCTGCGGGCAAGAGATGCGCAAACCAGCTTGACGATATAGGTTCCATAGGGAAACTTGCACCCGTGAACCTCTATACTCAGGCAGCGACTCACCTTCAGAGTGTGCTCGCCCAGTATCTCACTAACCTCAGCGCCGTCCGTGGCTACCTCGACTCTGCCGTGCAGGAAGCAGGCGGGTACTGGGAAAAGCCGAACACGGATCTTCGGTTGCTCGATCCATGTACTAGGGGCGGTCACATCAGAGCTCTGGCCGGAGCGCTAGCGCTGACTGTGAGAACAGATATCTCGATTCCGGACGACGAAGACTGAGGCTTATTCAGGCCCTTCAGGCCGCACCCCTGTTGACCTGGTGGAACGCCGGATTGCCATGTCCGTTTTGCCCCCTCCCTGAATAACCCTCACTGCCTAGATCTGAAGATTGTCTCGTTCTCTGGACTGCATTTCTATACCAAAGACGGCCTGCGGATTAGAACCCGCACTCGGCCTAGAAGCACGAAGACGGATAGGCCGCTGCATGCTACTAAAGGTCACACCCCGCCGCTCTGGGATTTTGATCCTATATTCCCGCCTTATGAGATATCGATACTCGTCGACGTAGATCTAAAAACCAAATCTCTATCAGCTGTATACCTGGCCGCGATGGATTGGGGTGAGGACGATAAAGGGCGAGAGATATACTACGAGATTGAAGTCCCTTCGTCCACGGCAACCGGATTCGGCAGCCCAGGGCCTGGTAGGCAACCTCAGCGGCCTAGCCCCTTTGGTCCCCCGGACGACGACTTCGGTGACCTGCTCGATCAAGACGAGAATAGCGCCGGGCTAGACTTGGCCTGATCGAGAGTGGGCCTGATGAGAAAGGACTAGCCAACAACCTAACAGGGGTGAATCTTCGATGTCGGACTACATTTACGGAGACCGAATACGGCAAGCGCGCGTCCTTAGGCAGCGTAAGGTTACGGATCTAGCAGAGCAGCTTGATCGCACTGTCCCAGCTTTGTCCAAATGGGAGAAAAGCCGAAAGATATATCCCCGCGATGGCGAGCTAGGTGTGCTAGCTGAGTATCTTAGAGTCGCGCCCGATTTTTTTTCAACACGACCATCGCCGCCGATGACAGATATCGACCTGCTATTTAAGGCCCCGCAGACTACTCTCAAGCGTGAGATCAACTGGTTGGTTGAATTCGTACGCCTAATGTCTGAACTCCTAGACTGGATTGATGAGCGCCGTCGCCTTCCTCCGGTTCAGATTCAACTGACGAGCCGCGACGGCGCAGATGTAGTTAATGCTACCCAAGAGCTAAGAGATGTCCTTGGGCTGGGCGCTACTGAGCCGATCGACTATCTAACCCATCCAGTAGAACGCGCAGGAATCGTCGTTGCTGTACGTCGAAGAAGCTCGGCTGTCAGTAATTGGATCACAGCCGCTGATGACACGGGATCAATTCTAAAAGAGCGACATGAAGGATGCTCGGCGTGGGTGGGTGAATTTAGAGAACGACCTTTGGTTATTATGCGGGGAGTCGATACGTGGGAGAAGACCCGGTGGGTTCTTGCGCACGAACTCGGCCATCTATCCTTGCATGCAGGTCGTTCCGCAGTTTCAGATGACGCTGAGGAACAAGCTAGCCGATTTGCGAATGAACTAATCGCCCCCATCGGAATGATAGCGCGCGAGCTGCCGAGAGTGATTACGCTGGCGTCACTGCTGGAAGTGAAGCATAGATGGGGAATATCTCTCGCGGCGTTGATCCGCCACCTTGACGATAATGATGTAATATCAAGAGAACGACGAAGAACTCTGTATGAACAGCTCTACACGAGGCGAAATCCGGAAACCGGTCGATCGTTTGGTGTGACTGAACCCGGCTGGAACGAACGCCAGCCTGAACGTCCTAGATTGATTGCGGCGTGGCTGGAACGTGTAGCGGGGAGCCGTATACCCGAGGCGATATCGGCGACAACAATTTTCCCCCCAGACTTGCTGGCGAGCATATTGAATGAGCAGAGACAGCCGCGTAGGGTGCCATCTGAACGGGCGAGACAACTTCGATCTAGATCTGAGCGGAATGTGGTTGACGTGACCAGGCATCTTCCTCCGGAAGGCACGCCGTAGTGATCCGGAAGTAGACCTGTGTCATCTGCTGAAGTCGTAGCGAAATACGTACGTCGATGTATCGCAGGCCTGGCAACCTGGCCGGGGCGCTACCCTGCCGGGGGCCGGATCACGAGCGTTGGTGGGCATTGCGCGGGTCGGGCATGACGCGGGCGGCAGGTTGCCCGTTCAGCGAAGGAGAGCCAGTCATGAACGGGGTTACCCTCGCTGCCCTGACCGGTGCACCTGCCATGCACCTGCCGCCGTGGCCACGAGCGTCGGGCTGCTGCGACTGTCCGCCCGCCTGGCCGTCGTTCAGTGGGACAGTCCGGCGGACCACCCGCCCGCGCTCTGGGCACGTACCCCACTTACCCAGCCCAAAGGTCTTGCAGCCATTAAGGTTCTGACGCAGGCCACCAGGGAAGCGCTGCGGCGAAGCCGTCTGCCGTTGTCGTCGCTGGTTGCGCCCGCCGCGTCGGCCAAATGAAGCCAAGCCACCTATCCACCCAGTTGAGCAAACGCCCCATCTGCAGCGGTTGGTCTGGTATCACTGTTTTCTATGCTTGAGTCGCTGCCGTGGTATAGCACATCGTCATCACTGTTCCTGGCGACGGCCGCCTTGGTGATAATAGGACTTATCACGACAATACTCACCGTATTTATTTTGAGGCTATCTTCTTCGAAGCGCAGGATTATGTGCAGCGTAATTTCACGCTCGCGCCTCCTCTCCGCTGCCAGTCCTCGGCGGAATGGCCTGGAAGTCTCATTTGAACATAGGAACCTCGCGGAGCCGTATCTAACGACTCTTGAGATATCGAATGTCGCCAGAGTTCCTGTGTTGAACAGTGACTTTACGCAATCGCGCCCTCTCAGGTTTTCCTGCCAGTCGCCGATAGTAACGATACTCGATGTCGAACATAAGCCAGACTCCGCCCCTTCTCCTAATGTTAGATCTGAGGAGAATGAATTTATCCTCGACCCCGAGTTGCTGGTCAGGGACGAGGTTGTCAGAGCATCATTGATTACCGAGGGGAGTCCTGGCAAAATCAGAGTTAGCCTGAACCCATTCGGTGCAATCGAGGTTCAGATTCGTGACCGCCAGATATGGCTTCGACAGCGTGCTCAGCGACGCATCATTGCTATTTTTATTGGGTGCGTTTCGGTCTTCGCACTTGCGTTTGCGGCCTCGGTCGTGACGTCTGCAAGGATAGACAAGAATTATCGCGAAGCCTCTACTGCCTTGACTGGCGCTTGGTGCGTAACGATCATAGGCGACTCAGCTCAGACTCAAATCGATATCAACAATGCGTCTTTGGCGGCTAACTCACTGATGGCGCACCAGTCGTCTGCGGCTGCGGCAACATTGCAATCCAACTATGAATCATGGATTCGCACGGTAAGGCGGGAAGCGAAACAGCTCACCCGCGACCAGGTGGCCGCGTCGCAAAGCGGTATCGAACTAGGAGAAACGGCCCGTATACCTGGCGTTGTCGGGCATGCAATAAAAGAACTGGAACAACTCTCAAGTTCAGATCTTGGTCGGAGTGCGAGAAAGATCATTGAGTTGAGGTTGCGTAAAGATAATAACGTAGTCGGCAGCGAGGAGACAATTCCTTCAGTGTGCAGGCATCTTTGACCGAAGCCACTTACTCGGGTCGACTGATGCCGGGTGCGTTTGACTTCCCCTAGGACCGGTTGCCAGGCGTATTCGAGAACATATAGGTAAGCATGCACGGCCTGCTGCCTTGCGCTCGGGGATGCGAGCAACCTCAGCGGTGACGCCGGCGGCATGCTTCGGCTGTCAGGTTCCACCGGTTGAGGAAGAAGCTGACCTGTTCGGCGGTGAAGGGGCCGGACAGCCATTAGATCACGAACACGCGGGTGGCGCTGCTACGCGCAGGCCGCCGCGAGTCCGGGCCTGTGCGACCGCGGTAGCCGAGACCTCGCGTAGCCGGGGCGGGTGCTGGCAGACGCATCATCGCACGATGAGATCTGCGGGAACGCCGTGACCAGGTCTATCAGTGGCTTGTTCAGATGGCGGCCGATGCCGGATTGCTAGGACTGGAGCAGTTCGTTGCCTCTACACGACCCTTGAACTGCCTAGGGCGGGTGTCCGCTCGCGGCGCCTGACGCACGTCGTTCCCGTGGCCGCCACGAACTCGGCACAGAACGTCCGGGAGTGGCTCGCGGCAGCGGACGTGCGAACCTGGGGTTGGCTTTTGAAGCCAGCCCGAGCGAGCTTGCTGATCTGCTGGTGTTCAGCAGAGCCCGAGATGCCCGGATCACCAGTCGCGTACTCGCTGGTGAGGTCGTAGACGTGCCGCTCGTGATTGAGGGCGTTCCGATCACGGGGCCTATTGAGGCCAGGGAGGTCTCCGAGGCTCCGCCTCCCCGGCTCGCTGCATTCCTGAACGGCCGGGCGGTGGGCTATGTCGGCCTGGCCATCATGACGACATGAGCCGACTCCTCGCGATCGGCTGCCCTTGTCAATCACCTTGACAGATGAGAGAACGCTGCGGATTCTCATCAACGATCCCAGCGAGCGCACAGCGTGGTTTGGCGAAGCTGCGTTATAGAGGTGCAGCGCCGACGTAACTGGTGACGCGCACTCAACTCGATGCATCGCCAGGGCAAATGGATCACTGTCAGGGTGAAGGATACTGCCGGTGGCGTCCCATATCCGGCCCAGAACTTCGTCCTCCATGCTGTCTATGCACTTGGCGTATACGCGCAGGAGCACGGCGACACTGTGCCCGGCCCACTCGGCGACGCGGGCCGGGTCGCCAGCGGTGCGTAGCCAGGTAGACACGGCCGCGTGCCGGAGCGCGTAGGGCACTTCCAGCAGCGATGATGCCGCCTCGTCGGGCGTGAGTGCGACGGCGCGGGCTTCGTGGAACACCTTGAGGTAGGCGCGGTCGGTCAGGATTCCGCCTCTGGGTCCGATGAGGATCCGGCCACCGGGTCCGGTGCCGTAGGCGGACAAGGTGCTCGCGCAGCATGAGCACGAGGTCGGGGTGGATGGGCACGTGCCGGGTGTCTCCGTCTGCGCGGTGCTTGAGGGCGCGGCGTTCTCGGGGCTTGCCGCTGTTGGTCCATGCGGCTGCCGGACCGTGGTTCGGAGTTCGTCAGTCGCATGTCGCCCCACCGGCCGGGTTCCGGGAACTGGACGAGGTTGTCTATGCGCAGGTCGACGCCTTCTTCGGGTCGCAGGCCGGCGTGGTACATGGAGCCGAAGAACGCTTTCATGCGCTTGCCGCGCTCGCTGTGCGCCTCGACGGCGGCGAAGAACCGGCGGGCATGCTCGCTGTTGATGACGACGCGCGGGTCGACGGTGGTCAGGGTGCGCGGCTTGGTCCATTTCACTGTCTTGAGCGGGTTCGCGGCGAGGACATCGATCTCGCAGGCGTATTCCATCGAGTTGTCGACGACCATTCGCTTGCGGTTGGCGGTGTTTCGCCGCAGCCGACTTGCCGTCTTTCGTCTGGCTGATCCTGGCGAGCAGGGCGCGGGCGTGCACTGCTGCGGTGCCGCGCTCGGTGCACGCGGCAGTTCCTGCTGACCACGTGCGAGGTCGTGGTATGCCTGCTGCTGCCGCCGCCGCAGTGGAATCCGGCGTGGGGATCGGATGCCGCGAGGGAGCGCGCGAACACTGAGCACGGTTCAACAGGGCCGTGGCGAATCGCCCTGTGCGGACCTCGTATGCGGGCATTGCGCTGTACCTGGACACGATCGCGCCGTGCCTCAGTGCGCTCGGGGATGCGCTCAGTCCTGCAACTACGCCTTACGTGCTGGGAAGCGCAGGCCCGCGCGGCAATGGACGCGGGGGCGGTGCTGTGGTAGCTGCTGGAGCCGGCGAGCGGTTGCGCGTCATCCGGTTCTGGCTGATGCGCGCGTGTCCGGGGCACGGTATCTGCATACGTCTGTCAGGAAGGTCGACCCGGCAGCCCGGCCTGGCCTGTACGGCGAGACGCCAGAGGCCGTCCGGCAGGCTATGGCCGATCTCGGCTTAGTCCTAGACGAGAAGGAAAACCGGCGGAAGAACAAGATCACGGGGGGCAGTCCATGGAGCATTTGGAGTTGGTTCTGCGAGACGGAGAAGTTCCTGCCTACACCGAGCGAGCGCGGGCGGTCGAGAATGCCGTGCAGAGTTTGGTGCGTATGGCACCCACTCGGCGGCAGCGCATGCTGAATGGCACGCAGTGATCGCGGGCTGGCGGCAGGAGCCGTTGCCGGGAGGCGGCACGATCCTTGTCGGCAGGCCGACGTGGTGGCGGCCGGGGGCCTGGTGCTCGGAAGCGCCGGGTTCCTGATCGTGCCCGCGCACCACGCCCTGATGTTGCTCGGGCGGGGTGCCCGGATCCAGGAACTGCGCTTTCACGCCAGGCTCGCGGATGACCTGGTTCACCGTCTCGGCCTGCCCGTGGAGGAGTGGAGCGGTTGGCGGCGATAGTGCGGGAACGCGAACAGTAGTTGCACCGCGACTTTATCGAAGCCGCCGACTTGTTGTGCCTCGTTCACGCGTCTGACCCGGCCGAAGCCGTAGGTCACGCCGACGATCGGCGGAGGCACAGGCCTTGCGATCCTCGCCCAGCAGCAGAGCTTCCCATTCCGACATAGCTTGATCACGGAAGGCTGCGTAACGAGTCGACGGGTTGTGTAGCCCAAGCAGTCGTGCTCCGAGCCACCACAACGGTCGGGCAAACAGAAGTCGAAAGACCGGGCGTCGCCTGAACCTGGTTAGTGCTCGACGAGCACACAGACGGGCACAGCACAGCATCGATGCTGGACCTGATTGGGATGAGCAGTCCCGGGAGTTGCGCCGGATCGCGCTAACGGAACCTGCGCGTTCGCGCTGGTCAGCAAGCGGTTCGGCTAACGGAATTGCTAACGAGACTTGGCGAGACGCAGCGAGACGGTCGGCGAGATAGGCGACGGACCAGGAACTCCGCCCAGGTCAGCATGGACAGACCGGAACGGGGGAGACGCCGGGGACGGTCGTCGTACTGCTCATAACCCAGAGGTCGCAGGTTCAAATCCTGCCCCCGCTACCAAGGTCAGAGGCCGATTCTCGAACAGAGAATCGGCCTCTTGCTTATCAGTTGTGCACGGGTAGGGAGCTAACTGGCCTCGGCCGTGTTCTTTGAAATAATCAGCGACGTGTCGGCCGAAAGAGTGCGGGCGTCGTAAGAGCCGCTGAGGTTGAACTCCGTCCACGAAACCTCTCTGTGGCCGTCTTGGTGGTCTCGTTGACCGCGGACGGCAAAGATTAGCGCCATGCGCTGGTCGGCCAGATAGTCACGAAGCCAGTCCTCTCGGATGACGAACAGCGCGCCGAGATACTCGGCGGCGGTTGGCTGCCAGCACATGACCAGCCGATCGGCATCGGACCAGGCGGCGCTATCGCGCAGCCAGCGCAGGCTCGACGAGCGCTGGATGAAAGTGGATGGCAGGGTCGCATGAACGCTCTCTTCGATGGAGCAGTCCCAGATGACGCCCTCTCAGGTATAGCCCTCTACCGTTGGTGTCAGCGCAAGTGCCGCCCCGTCGGGTCTGGTGATGGTGACTGGTGCGTCGTGCCTGTGAGGACAGCCCATCGCTGATTGACCCTGCGGAACGGCAGGGCAGCGAGCGCACGGTCATCTGATCGAGATTCTTCATCCGATTGGCAGCGCGACGGCCTTTGAGTCTGTCGGGATCTTCGCGGCTGACGATCAACGGTTCCTGAACGTCAGCCTGCACCAGGTCGCGAACAAGCTAAAAGTTAAGGCAAAGAGGATCGGCAGCCGCCTGGAGTTTGCCTACAATTCGGACTTTCTTGCCTGGTTCTCAGCGCACCACACAGTAATGGCGTACCTTCCAATCCCAGAATCATCCGGCGTTGGCGGCTGAACTCAAAAAGCACCCATACGAACTTGAAGTACTGAAGGGAAACCGGTACAGCGGCTCAGCAGTAAATGGAGTCCTAGCTGAGAACGGTGGTCCCCTGACAGCGCCCTCTTCATTCGTAGAGCCACTCGTGCAATGCACCTACTGTGGCTCAACTCGCAGCAGAGCGAGCCGCAGTGCGGACATTGCGGTGCGCACCACTAACGCTAAGGTCCTCGATGCTACGGCATGCCCCCGACAAGGCGCACGATATCGCTTGTTCTGATTACTGTGAGAGCTCTCAGTGCAACCAGCGCCAGCGCAGATCGAGCCGAAGTTGCGCGTGCCTTGACTGCCGCCGACTATGGCTTTAGTGCACTGGCTATTGCTGCTGCGGCGAGCGCTACTCCGATCTGTTCAGCGAAGGTCCTGAGCCAATGGCCTGATCGCCGCAGGGCGCTCTTGATCCGCTGCTCATCCTTGGCGTTGATGGCTTCCTCGGCCTCGGATAGCGCACCGATTGCGCTGCCGATCTCTACTGGCGTCACGTGCTGGGAGCCCACGTCGATGACTGTGTCGGCGACGAGTTGGTCTGCGAGATGCTTTCGGAGTGTTCGAAGAGCCGATGTCAGGGCCTCCGCCTCGGCGGGTGTCAGCATTGTTAGATTTATCTGATTGCCGAAGGTGAAATTCGTGGCTGATGCGTAATCTCCGGCCGCGCCGATCTGAGATCCTCGCTGATCGTATTGCGTCATGTGACCTACCAGGTAGATGTGATTTGCCAGGCCCGGGTTTCGTTCTAGTATCGTGCGCCACTGCGTTTCGGCCGCGTCGTCGAGGTCGCCGAGCCGACGGAGCCGTTTGCCCAGGATAGGTCGGAACGTGCCGATGCGATCGATCAGGGTTTCAAGCTCGGCGCCCGAGAGCGTCCGGTCAGCTAGAAATGCTGCGGTGATTTCGGGTCTGGAGTACCCGTGGCTGCCCGCGCGGGTAAGTAGGCCGAGGCACTGGTTCAGGCCGTCTTGCAAGCGCTCCAGTTGCGGCCGGTCACATTCTTCGATGAAACCCTCGACAGCAAGGAGCCGCGCCAGCTGGCGCAGGTACTCGCGTTCGGAGTGCAGGCGGAGCAGATGAATGCGAAGTGCTCGTGCCTGATAGCGGTCGGCTTGCCGTGGTCGTGCCACGACACTGACGCTGACTCGGCGGCCGCCGAAGGTGACTGTCCTGGCCGCGAGCCGCAGCCCGTGGCCCACGTCCCATCCCGTCAGCCAGGTCGCAGAGATGCTGTCGCGGTCTTCGATCTCCAGGACAATCGCTGGCGCTCCTGAGATGACCTTTCCGCCAGCGCCGCCGACGGTCGTCGCGGCATCAAGGGCCTGCGCGATTGGCGGTCCAATCTGAGCGAGTTGCTGGGCCTTAATGGCGCCGTCGGCGAGCCGCACCGTGGTGGGCACGCTGAGAATCGCGTTCATGATCGCGACCAGGTCAAGTCGCGCTGCGGCGTAACTGCGGAACCGTGAGCTTGGTTCCCGCGTGAAACTCGTCGACCGTCCCACTATCTGCACGTCAGCGTGGAACATGTCATTGCGTGCTGTTGCTGGATACAGTCGGCGTTTGGTGCCGAAGAACTGAAGGCCCGGAACCTCGCGAGCAAGCAGGGCAGGGAACGACGGTGGAAACCGCAGCACGCCGTCGAACTGGCAGAAGACCCGCTCGGACGTCCAAGGATCTACCGGCCCGCGCAGCCGCCTGGTGACCGGCCCAAAGTACCTGACGAACTCCCTGTCCTCGCTCCAGGTCGCGGGCAATCGGACGCCTTGCGGGTAGCCGGTCATGCAGAAGGGCCGAAGATCGACCACGGGAACACGTAAAGTAAGCAACACGATTGCAATCGTAACGAGCACGCGCTTCCTCCGCCCGCGAAGGTTGGAGGAAGGCCGCAAGAGCGCGCCAGGCCGGATTTCAACCGGCATGGACCTCCCCCCGTTTTGTGATACAGCCCCACTTTGTGGAGGCGGGGGCACTGGCGCACTGTATGCCTTTTCACATGTGCTCACCGGCGATCCGATGTCCCGGCAGCGTTCTAAGGATATACGCCGATCCGGCTGGATCGCTCCTCGCAAGCAAACTGGCTCCTGGTTCCATACTCCTCTGGAACCGGGAAGAGGAAGAGGCGAAGGCGGCCTGGGTCATGTTTGCCTAGTCGGGCCGGAGTCGTCGCGGAAGGCTTCTTCGATGCGGTGGCGGTCGACTCGTCGCGGCCGGCGATGCACTTGGCGTAGACGCGGAGGAGGACCTGCACGCTGTTGCCGGCCCACTGGGCGGCCTGTGTGGGTTCGACGACGCCGTTGAGCCAGGTGGACAGGCAGGCGTGGCGCAGGTCGCAGGGGCGCCGTGCTAATGACGAGCTGGCGATGGCCGGGGTGAGGGCGAGGAGGCGGGCGCCGTGCCAGGCGCGGCCGTAGACGCTTTCGGATAGGTCGCCGCCGGGTTCGCCGCAGAAGAGGCGGCCGTCGGGAGAGGTGCCGAACTGCTCGATATGCCAGTCGATGTACGCGGTCAGGGCTGGGTGGCACGGGACGGGGCGGACTTCTTCCTGGGCGCGGAGCTTGAGCTGGCGGGGTCGCGGCGGCGGCCCGAATCCGACCACGCTGAGCCGGCGGTAGGCGCGGACTCGCGGAGGTAGAGCGTCCCCCAGCTGTCGTGGTCTGGCAGGTCGAGGCTGCGATCCACACGGAGTTCGACGGTTTCGCCGGGCTGCCGCTACTGCTACCGAGACAGCAGAACGACTCATCCTGCCCGCGCCCCTGACGCCACGGCCCAACACGCCATCTTCGCCTAAGCAGGTGCGGACCTGAACCCGCACGATCCTCGGGGTCGTCCGCCAGATCGAGGCCTACTTTAAGGACAACGGCATTTCCGGCGGGCAATTCAACCGCTACCGTCCTGTCGCGCACCTTCTCCGCCAGCAGGCAGCGCTCATCCCCAGGCTCAGCGGTGCAACCCTCGACCGCGCAGAGGCCCTCTTCAAGGGGCTTAACGAGCTGATCAGTGAGAGGCTGCACCGCCCGGCCGGATCGCGGGCACGCCGCCGCCCCGGTACCAGGGCGGGCGCGCGATCCAGCCCGGCAGGAAGTCTCGGAAGGACGGGTGAGCGTGAGGCGCGGTCATGTCAGCTGGCTTTGGTGATCGCCGCGAACATCCTGTCGACGGCGGAACGTCGTGCCTCCGCCATGGTTGTGCTGCCGGTATGACCGGAGTCCTCGATGATGATCAGCTCTGAGCCTGGCCACGCCCGTGCCAGCTCCCAGGCGCCGAGCGGCGGGCCGCCGAGGTCATTGCGGCCGTGGATCAGGATCCCGGGAATGCCGGCCAGCTTGTCGGCCTCGCGGACAAGCACCCCATCGTCGAGGAAGGCACCGTTGGCGAAATAGTGCGAGCAGATCCGGACGAAGGCGAGCCTCGCGTCGTCCGGCCGATCGCTGTACGCACCGGGGCTGCCGTTGCTCTCCTGGGAGATGACGGCGTCCTCCCATGCCAGCCACTCGGTGGCCGCCCGTGCGCGGACAAGAGGGTCCGGATCCTCCATCAGCCGGAAGTACGTCATCAGCAGGTCCTCGATAGGCGGCTCGGTATCGGTTGGCAGCCGGAAGCTGCCGGCTCCCGCGTGGTCGCGGAAGCGGGCCCATGCCTCCGGGAAGAACCTCCCCACGCCCCGGTATAGCCAGTCCAGATCCGACCGGCGAGTCGTGGCGACGCTGGCCATGATCATGCCGGACACCCGCTCGGGGTGACGCTGGGCGTAGGCCAGCGACAGCGTGACCCCCCATGAGCTACCGCGCAGCAGCCACTTGTCCACGCCGAGGTGCTCGCGGAGCCGCTCCATGTCGGCGATCAGGTGCTGCGTCGTATTGAGGTGCATGTCGGCGGAGGGGTCGCTCGCATGCGGCGTGCTGCGGCCGCAGTTGCGCTGGTCGAAAACGATGATCCGGTACCGCTGCGGGTCAAGTGACCTCGGGCGCCAGCCGACAAAACCCGAGCCAGGGCCGCCATGGACCATGAGCACGGGGATGCCATCACGATGGCCGTAGGTCTCCCAGTAGACCAGGTTGCCATCACCTGTGTCGAGCAGGCCTGCCTCGTACGGCTCCATCAGGGGGAATGCCATGTGCTCTCTCCTTCGGCCGGGCCAGATCCAGTCGCGCCGAGCCAGGATGCGAGCTATTTCGAATAGTGTCAAATAGGTAGAAATCGAAAAGGTAACGAGATACCGTGTGTACTGTCGGCGACCGGCTCCTCACGACAAGCGAGCCAGGCGGGCATCGATCACCACGGCCAGGAACGCCGCGATGGCTGGCAGCCACGACAGGCCATGGCTCGCGAACTCAACCTTGTGCAACCTGGTCCGGCCACAGGTGTTGCACTTCCCCCGGCGACGCTTCACCTCGTCGATCAGCGGCGACAGGCTGGACGCTCCCTTTGCCAGGCGGAGCGCCGTTTGGAGGGGCGGTGCGGTTTTGGGTGGTGGAGCAACCGGTCTTCGCGTACACTGAATCATATACGATGATGGTGATTCAGAATGTTGGGGAGTTGCCGTGACGGAATCTGGCGTTGGCGTGAGGATCGAGCGTGCTCGTGCGGTGGCAGGCCTCAGCCAGCGTGCACTCGCGGACATGACTGGCATGTCACAGCCAACCCTGTCCCGGGTTGTCTCTGGTCAGCGGACAGCGAAGATGCCTGAGTTGATGGCTATAGCTTGGGCGACGGGAGTCACGGTCGCGGAACTGGCTGGGACGGGGACGGTAGCTGAGCGTGTCGAGTGTGCGGCACGTGCTACGAACCACGCGGACATGGACGGCATGCGCGAGGCGCTGCTGCATTTCGTTGAGCTGGACGATTACCTGTCAGGTCAGGCCATCCCGGCAGTGAACTTATCAGAGGTGGGAAACGTTGACTGCGGAGGCGGAGGGCAGTGCGTCCGCTGCTCGGTTCCGTAAGGATCATCATCTCGGAGTCCAGCCGCTGGGTGATCTTTTGGAGGTCATCGAACAGGCGACTGGGATCGACGTGGCGGTGCTTGACGTGGGCCCGGACGAGCATGGTCTAACGATGCGCGACCCAGCACGCGGAACCGTGTTTATTGGTGTCGCGCGCACCAGGAATCCCATGCGGCAGCGCAGTACGCTGGCCCACGAACTGGGTCACGTGCTGTTCGAGGACTGGGCAGACAGCGATACGGGCGACTGGAGTAGCCGCAGCCCGGCGGAGATCCGCGCTGATGCGTTCGCGCGGCATTTGCTGGTTCCCCTCGAGGGCCTGCGCGAGTTCATCACGGCGCCGTCCCCAGTCGGCCTGGCGGCCCTGTCGGCGGTGGTGCAGCGGTTTTTGGTGTCACCCCAGGTCGCCGCGATCGCATTGCGTAAGGCCGGATACATCGCCGCAGCCACTAAGCAGGAGTGGATGGCGCTTAGCGCGCCACAGTTGGCGGCTAGATTCGGTTGGACAGACCAGTACCAGGTGTTGCAAGCCAGCTCCGACCGGCGCCGAGCGCCGCAGCGCCTGCTCGCCCGGGCGATCGAGGGCTATGTGGAAGGCGTACTGCCCGCGCAAGCTATCGCGACGCTGCGCGGGATCAGCCTGGAAACCCTGGCGCAGGAACTAGGCGAAGCAGGCGTGTTTCCAACTGAGCGGCCGGCTGAATGGGCAGACCCGGCCGAGCTGCCCGATGTGCATGTTGACCTTGCCGCATTGGACGAGGATCTCGGCGGAGCCGACGATGACAGCCAGGACACGACAGCGCCGAGAAATGACAGATGAGCGCTAGGCCGATTATCGATGCCGGTCCCGGCCTGAACTTCCTGTCGATCAATAAGGAACGCCTCCTGATTGCAATTCTCGGGCCGTTCAGTGCGCCCGAGACAGTTCAGGACGAGGTGCTGCGCAAGTCCCAGCAGGACGACCGCTTCCGCGTCGCCGCAACAATATGGCGGAGGCTGACGCCTCGCTGGATACAAATACTGCCCGATGACACGACACCAGAGCTGGCGACCGTGGTTCAGCGAGTCAGCGGACTCCCAATGGACGAACGCAGGAGACAAGCAAGAGACCTGGGCGAGATCATGGTGATCGCGCACGCCGTCGTTGCCGCCGAGTCCGGGCATTCGGTGACGATACTCATGGATGACGGGCCAGGTGCTGCTATTGCCACCTCCGAAATCAGGCGACTGCGACGGCTAGGCTCCAGTGGCCACCCGGTCGGGTCCATCACGTTGGCGAGCACGCTGACCATCCTGGGGCGAGCGGCGCGCACCGAGCACCTACCCGACCGCGCGGCCATGCGTGATACCTACAAACGGATGCGCGGACTCGATGACGGCCTGCCGCCAATTGAGGACACTGACTTGCTAGCGCCAAAGTTCTGGCCATGAGCGCCTCTTGCCGTTGTCGCGAGCATGCCTACCGTCACCGCCGGCACAGTAATACCTTCGCTTCTGGGGGAGCCAGGCATCGATCAGAGCGAGCACGACCACAGCATCACTGGGGGAACCAGCAATTGACCCGAACGGGTGCCTATGGGATCGGATCGTGGCCCACGGCCTAGTCGAAGCTTGCCTGAAGCCATGCCGAGAAGGCCGTAAACCTCCAGGTCAAAGAACCGATCCTGTGCACAGATTTGTGCACGAGGCCGAGCGGGACGCCATGAGACGGGGAAGACGGACTGAGACGAGCACGAACAGGTGCGGCGCGTCTGCCGAGGTCAGTGCCTAAGTGGAGAGACCACCCGAGAGGCAGGAGACGGACGTCGTACTGCTCATAACCCAGAGGTCGCAGGTTCAAATCCTGCCCCCGCTACAAGATCAGAGGCCGATTCCGAACTAGGAATCGGCCTCTTGCTTGTTAGCTGTGCGCTGATTTGTGCACGAGCCCTCGCCGCTTGATCGAGTGCTCGATCCTGGTCAGCCAGTTCTCTGGTCCTGACATGGAACCCCGGTGTTGGGCGCATCACTGGCATGGACGATGCAAGTTACGTCAGGAGTGATCATTATCAGGTTCTGGCCCGACCCTTCGCCCCCGTTAAAGTCCTGGCATGGATTGTGGCAACCAGGGACAGGCCGGGGGCTTCCACAGTGACGATGGTGTGCGTCACGTGCGATCGTTCTGTCAGGCAGCAGTCCGCTTCAGTGGAGGTACCCGATGGCCGAGCTCGGACCATTCCCGGACGGGATCGTGGTGGCCCATTTCATCGTCACCGGCGATGTCGAGCGCTCGCGGCGCTTCTACACCGACGTACTCGGCGGCAAGCTGGTTTACTCCGGCCCGGGCGGGCTCACCTACGTCGAACTGGCCGGCACCTTGATCATCATCAATGTCGGCGGAGGCCCGACCGACGACAAGCCTACCGTCACCCTGGAGACGCCACGCGACCCCGACACGGTCAGCAGTTTCCTCAACTGCCGGGTCAAAGACATAGAGGCCGTGTACGCCGAATGGAGCGCCAGGGGCGCCCAGTTCCTGACACCGCCGAAACAGCACCAGTATGAAAAGCGCTGCTACATCCGCGACCCCGACGGCTATCTGATCGAAGTAGGGCAGACCACCGACCCGGAGGGAGACTGGTCACCCGCCCACTGGCCGTCGAGCACGCCCGCTCAGGAGTCCGAGTGAGATCCCGACGATGACGACCGCATTCCGGCGAGAGAGCCGAGCGGCTGATCCGAGCCTGTGAAGGTCGGCGGGATCGAAAGCCAGGCCGGCTCGTCGGCGATCTCGGTATTCACCCGGACTCTTCGGCTCGCGTCCTCGACGGCCAGTGAGCGGGCGCCCAGTCCCCGTCGGGGTCAGTGGTCTGCCCCAGTTCGATCAGGTGGCCGTCGGGATCGCGGATGTAGCAGCGCTTCTCGTACTGGTGCTGTTTCGGCGGTGTCAGGAACTGGGCGCCCCTGGCGCTCCATTCGGCGTACACGGCCTCTATGTCTTTCACCCGGATATTGAGGAAGCTGCTGACCGTGTCGGGGTCGCGTGGTGTCTCCAGGGTGACGGTCGGCTTGTCGTCGGTCGGGCCTCCGCCGGAATTGATGACGATCCAGCTGTTGGCCAGCGCCACATTGACCGGGTTTCCGGGGAAGGCCACCCTGCCGCCGAGTACTTCGGTGTAGAAGCGGCGAGAGCGCTCGACATCGTCTGAGACGATGAAGTGGGTCAGCGCCATTCCCTCTGGGGGTGACGGGAACTCGGTCATCTGGTACCTCCACTGGCTGGATTTCACGATCAGAGCAGGAGTTGCTCGCCGTCGTCGATGTTGTAGGTCGCGCCGATCACCACGGCGGTCTGTCTTCCAGTTCGCTCATGATCTGCCTCCCGTCATAGTGCCGCCTGCCCGGCCGACTCATCCGCCATATACCGGGCGTACCAGTCCGGCCAGTCAGGGTCGGAACGCCCGGTTTCCTGCTCGTATCTCGCGTGAGCCGCCTCGGCGCGACGCAGAGCACCGGCTAGGCCGGCCACGGACCCATAGGCCGCCAGCGCCGAGGTGGCCCGGCCGGGCAGCCGGGTGGTGACCTCCTGTGCGTACCAGGTATTACCGTCCGGGTCGTCGAACGAGACCCACGAGCCGTAGCTCTTGTGTTCTGGTGCCGGGCCGGCCACCCGCCCGGTGGTCCCGGCGTGATGGAAGACGCCGCCGGCGTCGTGGAAAACCTCGCTGACCGGGGTGCCGCGGCCGGCCAGCTCGGCCCTGGCCGCGTCGATGTCGCCAACGACCAGCTGCAGACCCTCTGCGGAGCCGGGCGCGGTGGTGGTGATTCCGGTACCGAAAATGACCGCGCAGGCTGAGCCGGGCGGGGTCATCTGCACCACCCGGAAGTCAGCATCGGTGGCAAAGTCCGCGTCAAGCCGCCACCCCAGCCCCTGGTAAAAAACCTTGGCCCGGTCCACATCGGCGACCGGCAGCACTACGACCTCGAGCTTGCAGTCCATGACCGCATTCCTCCCCAGCTGGCCTGCTCGGCGAACCCGGGCCGCAAGAACATCCCGATCCGCTTGGTACGCCGAGGCCAGTCTCCCGCTGGTGCTTAAGCGGCAGGGGTTCTGGCAAGGGATGCCCGGCGCGAATGTTTTAGTCAAAATCCTGCGCTGTCCTCGAAGGGGCGTACCTGTGCCTGGCATCGCCGGTGATGCTCAGATTGTCGCTATCCGTTGGGCGTCAGGGGTCAGAGGGCAGGCAGTAGCTCGAAGGCGGCGCAGTGCGCGGGGTCGACCGCACGGAAATGCCGGTCGGCCAAGGCAGCACTGCCAGCATGCGCAGCGGTACCCGGTCGAGCGCACCAGCAAGGTGCTCGGCCTCAGCGCCGGCCATGGGTGGTTCCCACGGGTAGTCGCTGGTAGTCATGTCGCCACCGTAGACGGCATTCCGGACGAGTGGCCCGGCCGGGCAGCCGGGTGGTGACCTCCTGCACCTACCAGGTATTACCGTCCCGATCCTGGAGCGAGACCTGCGGGCCGTAGCCCTGGTGCCCTGGCGCCGGGCCGGCCACCCGCCCGGTGGTCCCGGCGTGACGGAAGACGCCGCCGGCGTCGCGGAAGACCTCGCTGACCGGGGCGCCGCGGCCGGCCAGCCCGGCCCTGGCCGCGTCGATGACCGCGTACCTCCCCAGCTGGCCTGCTCGGCGAACCCGGTCCGCAAGAACTGCCCGATCCGTTCAATGTGCCGAGGCCAATCTCCCGCTGGTGCTTAAGCGGGGCACGGTTTCTGGTACGGGATGCCTGGCGCGAACTGCGTCATTGTGCTGCGGTGATCGTGCCGCCCGGTGTCCGGGCAGGGTCGGCCGGCGGTTTCCGCCGGGCTGGCGTCGAAAGGGCGATGCCGTGGTCGCTGGCGACGGCGAGGACAGCACCTGAAGCTGTGAAGGCAGCGGAGCTCACGTGGTGGGGTGGAGCACAAAGACGCCGTTCCGCTGCCCGCGCAAGCACTCTCGTTCAGAGTAAGGTTTCGGCGCGGAGCGGGCGACGATGAACCGCCTGGCGGAGTCTGACGCGGAGTTGGCCAGTGGTGAGTTCGTCTCCGCCGAGGAACTTGCCGAAGCGATGCGCCCGCGACGGCGCGGTGAGTGAGTGCTCCGAGGACGCCTACGAACTGAGGATGGCATCTACAGTCCGTCGTGCGTTGAGCGAGATTCTTCCCGAGGCCGTCGCCGCAGCCGCCTATGAGTTCATTACCGGCCCCTGCTGACGGATCCCTACCGGATTGGCAAGAGGCTGCTTCCGCCCATGGACGATAGGCTCAGCGCGCGTCGCGGCACTTACGGAGTCATCTACCGGATCGATGACAAGGCCCGCGTAGTCACGGTGGTAGATGTAGCTCGCCGCAGAGATGCCTACCGCAGGTGATCAGCGGTGGTGGCAAGACCGACGATCTGGCACAAGAACTTCCTCCCGTGATGGTGCGAGGTCTTTCAGTCTCTCGGATACCCCATCAGAAACCACGGAAGCGCGGAGGCGTTAGCTGTCAGCTCCGGTGTCTGGCTCTGTCGGGCTTATGCCGAGCCACGAGGTTTGCGCTCTTGCCTGGTCGCGGGTCTGGACACGGAGTTTGCGGAGTATCGCGGACACGTGGTTATCGATGGTCCGGCTCGACAGGGTCAGCCGTGCGGCGAGCGCCGAGTTGCTCAGGCCGGCCGCCAGGTAGGCGAGCACTTCCATTTCCCGGCGGGTCAGGCCGGCGGGATTGGCAGCCGTGGCGCGCGAGGTAGATCTGGTTCGCCCAATGCGCGCAATCGCCGGGCGACTACCGAGGTAGCTCCGTGCACGCCAAAGCCGTGCAGCAGGTCCAGCGCGCGCCGAGGCGCGGCGCGCTCGCCGGAGCCAGCCAGCGCCACGTCGTAGGTGTAGCCGCGTTCTTGCCACCACCACCACGCCGCTGCCTGACCGCTTCAGTCTGGGAAAGCGGGACGGGAAGCACCTCGGGTTGACGATGTGCTCCATCATCGGTGCTGACACCACCGCTGGGTCAGGAACTCCCAGGTTAATGACGGGTTTGTGCACTGCTCGTGCATGAGACTCTGCGGGACGACTTGAGACGGGGGAGACCTTCCGCGTCAGGCAAGCAGACGTGCGACACGTACGCCGAGGTCAGGTGCCAGTCGGGAGACCAGCTGAGTCGTCGGAGACGGTCGTCGTGCTAATAATCCAGAGTTCGCAGGTTCAAATTCTGCCCCGCTGACGAAGGTCAGAGGCCGATTCTCGAACAGAGTTGGCCTCTTGCTCGTCAGCGCGCACGGATTGTGCTCGAACTGGCGTGCGTAGTGTCCGGTAACGGCTGGGGCCTGAGCGTCAGCCGGTGACACTGAAATGGCCGGCCTTCGGTCGCCATCGGGCGGGCGGGTCTTCGCCGACCCGGCCGTCGATCGCTTCGCGCAGCAGGTCGGCGTGGCCGGTGTGCCTGCCGTACTCCTCGATCAGGTCGCAGACCAGCCTGCGCAGGCTGGCGTGGCGGCCGTCGGGGCCGGCGAGGTGCACGGGCTGGTCAAGGCCGCCGTTCGCCAGCGCTGCGCTGAGCCTGGCGCGGGATCGTTCGACGGCGCTGTCCCACAGGTCATAGAGCTGTTCCGGGGTGTCGGCGGCGGCCGAGGTGATCTCCCAGTCGTCGTCGCCGTCCCAGCCGGCGCCCTCCCAGGGCGCGCCGATCGGTGCTCCGCTGAGCTTGACGGTGAACATGTAGTCCTCGCACACGGCCAGGTGCTTGAGCAACCCGCCGATGGTCAGTGCCGAGGCGCCGATCCTGGCCCGCAGTCCGGACGCGTCGAGGTCATCGGCCTTGAACCGGAACGTCGTGCGCAGCCGGTCGAGCGCTCCGGCAAGGTGCTCGGCCTCGGTGCCGGCCATGGGTGGTTCCCACGGGCAGTCGCTGGTAGTCATGCCGCCACCGTAGACCGCATTCCGGACGATCAGCGCCCGGAATGCGCTGCTCCCGGGTCACGGCCTATGGTCGCGGTCTGGGCGGCGCGGGGCCGTTAGCTGTCAGCTCCGGTGTCTCAAAAGCCCCGTGCTGATCCTCGCGGGCGAAGACGATCCTGTCTGCCCGCTCCCTGTGGCCGAGGACCTGGCGAGTCGGCTTCATGCTGACACCACCCGCTTGCTGCGCCGGCCCGGCGCGCGTCACACCATCTTCCGCGACCGGCCGGATCTCACCTCTCCAGCAGTCGAAGATTTCGCCCTTCGCATCAAGAACAGCGGACCGGCTGCCCCGCTGAGCGGGGTGACGGTGGCGGGACGAGGCAAGCGCGGCCCAGCGGAGCGGCGTGACTCCGCCGGGCCGTGCCTGCAGAGGCTCATCGGGGGTTGGTGAAATGCCCGGCTGCCGGGTTCAGCTGGCCGGCGGAGGCGAGAGATAGGGGAAGTAATCGAGGACCGGTCCCGGTTCGAGCCCCGAGGAGAAGTCCTGGTTCACGATCATCTTGATGATGTTGGAGGCGATGTCCTCGATGATGCCCTTGCCGTTCTGAATGTCGAACCAGGGGTCCCAGAGAGCGACGGTGCCGGGAGTGAACGCGATGACGTTCGGGAGCAGCGCGTCTGCGGCCCACGCGCCGTAGGCCCGTGCGGTGGGGAACTTGCGGGGAGCGTTGTCGTACGTTCCGCCGGCTTCGACAACCGCCGCGATGTTGTCCCGCACCTGTCCCCAGATTCCTGCGGCGGGATCGGTGACGGGATGCCGGGGCCTGCCCGCGAGGTCGATCGCGGGAGCGGTGGAGTTGTAGTCGGCGACATTCGCCGAGCCATTGGCGAAGTCGAAGAAGGTGGTCATGTTGGGCTTGCCGGCCCGCTGAGTCTGGACCCAGGTGCTGTGTCCCGTGTCGAAGTAGGCGGTGGTCGCCCAGAAATGAACCCGGTGGTTACCGGTAATAGCGACGGGCACCTCCAGCACGTAGGACCTGACCGCGGTGTTCGCGAAATCGTTGTGGGCGGGGCCCAGCGAGGGAAAGTCGGGGAAGGTGCCCGCCGCCAGGCAGCTCGTCGTCGTGACGGGGT
Source organism: uncultured Actinomycetota bacterium (assembly GCA_963819285.1). Taxonomy (GTDB): domain Bacteria; phylum Actinomycetota; class Actinomycetes; order Streptosporangiales; family Streptosporangiaceae; genus Chersky-822. The sequence continues at coordinate 248,701 of CAWFVM010000003.1, read as the reverse complement.
AGGGGATGTAGTTGCGGAATGGGTCGAGGCGCTGCCCGGCGAAGAGCTTGATGCCATTGCCGCACTCCACTACCTCCCCGATCGGGGCGCTGGGCGGGGTGATGATGGTCCCCGAGGCAGTGCGGTCGGTGGCCGCGGCGCCGGTGAGCTGCTCCACTTGCACGTACTGCGTGCCGTCGGAACCGGCAGGGAAGGTGGCGCGGAATGTGATGTCCTCGACGTAGTCGCCGTTGGTGTCGATCTTTAGCTCGTAGTAGCCTGCGGCGTTCCAGGTCGGAGCGCCAAACGGCGAGGTGTTCATCCCGAAGACCGTGCGCGGGCCGTGCCGATCGCCTGGCCCGGCAAAGCAGTACGCGTCGCTGATGTCCAGCGTTTCGTCGGTCGGGTAGTCAAAGTGGTGAGACATTCTTCTCCTAGAGGGTGGAGGTACTGGCGGGGTACGGATTGCGGGAGAGCGCTTGCAGCGCGAGCGTGTAGAACCGGTTGTGGTAGGGAGCCTCGTTCGTGCCGCCGAACTCGCCGTAGAGCCACAGGAAGGGCAGCTTTCGGGCATCCCACGTCACCCGGTCGGCCCTCCCGCTCGCGTGGATGAGCTCGTACCAGCCCTCTGCGAACCCGCTCAGGATCGCGACCCGGCTCGGGGTGCCGCGCTCGGGAATGACCGACGCGTCGACTGTCGTGCCATCGGCGGCCCTCAGCTGCGGCCAGGCGGATGCGGCCGACGCGAGGTGCGGACGCCGGTAGTAATCCACTACGGGCACGGCTTTAACGCCCGCTGGCAGCAACAGACGGGTTCCCGGTGCGAGCAGCGGGGCGTGGTACCGCCGCTCTGGTCCGCGCGTCAGGTCACCGGCGGTCGTCGGGCCGCTTCCCGGCCGCACTGGCGGGGCCGCCAGAGCGGTGGTGGCCGATCCGGCGCTAGACAGGACGGGAAGGGCTGCGAGACCGCCAGCTAGGCCGCCGAGGACGGTGCGCCGGTCTAGCGTTCCGGTACCTAGGCCGTCCGGGGGCGCCCCTTTCGTATGCCCTCGTTTGGCTCTGATGATGATGTTCACTCACGTTCCTTTCTTACTGTGGTCGAATGCCAGCGAGTTGTGCGCTTTCGTTAGTCGAGGCGGGTCACCTGGTAGTGGGCGATCCGCCAGCCGTCGGTGTCCTGGCGGATGATCACGCTGAGGTGCACGGTGCGGGCAGCGCGGTCGGTGAAGCTGAAGTCGACGGTGAGGTAGCCGAGGAGCAGGCCGGCGCCGAGCGAGCGGGATTCGCGGAGCGTGTAGTGCGCGGTCAGGCCGGCCGGCTGGGCTGCGTAGTACGCGGCGACGCCCGCCGGCCCCACGGTGTAGGGGTGCAGGCCCTGGAAGATCGCGTCACTCGTGAACAGCGCGGCGATGCGTTCGGGCTGGTGGGCGTCGACGGCCGCCTTCCAGCTGGCGAGGACAGCGGTTAGTATTTCCGCCTCAGTGGTCGAGGTCCGATTGACTATGACGTCGCCGCGGCCGGGGTCACTTGGGTGCGCTGTCAGCGGCGTCACCGTGTCGTGCCGCCAGACGCGCAGGGGCATCGACGACAGCACGCTCTCCAGCTCGTTCGCGTCTGCCGCCCGGAACAGGCCCCACGTCCGCCATTCGCCGGCTGCCAGCGGCGGACGCCACAGCCGGAGCAGGTGTCCTTGAGCGGCCAGTTCCCGCGATCGTGCCGCCTCTCTGCCTCGGATCGCGTCGACCTCGGTGTCCTGGGTGCCATCCGGCACTGTGGTCACCATGTCGACCAGGAATTCCATGCTCAGCTCCTGTCGTTATCGGGCGGCCAGCACCCGGCTGGGTACCGGCCCGAGGTAGTGCGGGAAGCGGTGCCGCAGCGCCAGTGCGGCCCCTGCGGCTACCGCGACGATGGCGGCGCCGGTCAGCAGAGCCGGCTGGTAGCTGTGGTGAAGCATTGGCGTGACCAGTACTGGTCCGGCGATCTGGCCGATGCTATATCCGCTGGTCAGGATGGCGACGGCACGCGGCGTGCGCAGGTGAGCCCCGGTGGCCAGCGCCAGGACGGCGATGCCGAGGAAGGTGGCGCCGAACAGCACCGCCGAGGCGAGCGCGGCGATCGTCCCGCCGGCCAGGGCCGGGAGTGCGATGCCGGCCGCCTGGGTGCCCAGTGCGACGGCCAGCAAGGTCGGACGGCTCCACCGGCGGCTCAGTCCGGCCCAGAGCGCCGCCGACGGCACGGCTGCGACTCCGACGATGATCCAGGCGCTGCTGCCGAGGGCGGTCGAGGTGCTCTGGTCGATGGCGGCGACAAGGAAGGTGCCGGCGATGATGTAGCCGGTGCCTTCCAGCGTGTACGCCAGCAGGAGTGCCGTGAACCAGCGCCGCCCGGCCGATCGGGCACTGTGGTCAGTGACTTCGTCCGCCGCCGGAGGCTGCAGCCGCCAGGCCGCCGCGCTCAGCACTGCGCCGAGCAGCGCGGCCGACCACCAGGAGTCTTGCCACGTGGCGTGGCGCAGCACCAGCACAAGTACACCGGACGCGGCGATTCCGGCACCGACGCCTCCGAAGCCGTACCCGGCCAGATGCTGGCCGCCCGCGCGCAGGCCGGTGAGCAGCGCGCTCGCCGCGACCATGAATACCAGCGCACTCGCGCATCCGGCCACGAACCGCAGGACCGCCCAGCTGACGTCCCCGGTCAGTACCGGCATTAGTGCGAGCGTGGCGACCACGACGATCAGCGACGACCGGTACATCGCCAGGGACCGCAGCAGCCTAGGGGCGGCGACACCGGCCACAGCGCCGGCTAGATAGCCGGCGTAGTTGGCGGTCGCGATCGCGACGCCCCATTGCGGCGAGAGCCCGGCCCCGGCGGTCATCAGCGGCAGGATCGGCGTGTAAACGAACCGGCCCACGCCCATCCCGGCTGCCATTGCCGCCGCCGCAGGCACGACGATCCCGGCAGCCGGAGCCAGGGGCTGCTCAGCCATAGTTGCTCTCTCGGCCTGGCAACCGCGTCGTTACCTCTTGCACCAGTACTTCAGTGGCGCTCATGGCTGTCTCCTTTTGAGAAGGAAGCCCTCGGTTAGTCTTCGTAGTGCTGACGCCATCAAGACTTGCCTCTGCGACTGTCCATCGCGCCCGTGCATGACCCTGGCGTGGACCCTGGGTGCTGGGATCGATCTACGGGCACCGAGGTTGTCTGATGGCCGCCGTCAAGGCGGGGAAACCGCACTTACGGGATGAAAGGGGGACGGGAGACAGGCCTTCCGGGGTACTGGACCCTTGACTACCGTGGCGATGCTGGATAGCAGTTCAGCGCGGCGGCTGCTTGGCCGCCACGGTGAGTGCGCGGCACTTGATCAGCTCGTGGCGAGTGTGCGCGGGGGTTCGAGCCAGGCGCTGGTGCTGCGCGGGGAGACCGGAGCCGGCAAGACGGCGTTGCTGGAATACCTGGTGCGGCACGCGTCCGGTTGCGGTATTGCCCGGACGGCCGGCGTCGAGTCGGAGATGGAGCTTGCGTATGCGGGGTTGCAGCAGCTCTGCGCGCCCTTCCTGGACCGCCTGGAGCACCTTCCCGGCCCGCAGCGCGCTGCGCTTGGCACTGCGTTCGGATTGCGCGACGGCGGCGCGCCGGATCGGTTCCTCGTTGGCCTGGCGGTGCTGAGCCTGCTGTCGGACCTCGCGGAGCAGCGGCCGCAGGTTTGGGTGGTGGACGACGCGCAGTGGCTCGACGGCGCCTCTTCGCAGGCGCTGGCCTTTGCCGCGCGCCGTCTGGGTGCGGAGTCAGTCGGGCTGGTGTTCGCCGTACGCGAGCCGGCCGGCGAACGACTCCTCGATGGCCTGCCAGAACTTACCGTGGTCGGACTCGACGATCGGTACTCGCGGGAGCTGCTGGCGAGTGTCGTGGCTGGTCCGCTCGATGAGCGGGTGCGTGACCGGATCGTGGCCGAGACCGGGGGTAACCCGCTGGCGCTGCTTGAGCTGCCACGTGGCAGGACGCCCGCCGAGCTCGCGGGCGGATTCGGGCTGCCGGATGGCCCGCCGGTGCCCGGGCGGATCGAGCAAAGCTTCCTGGAGCGGCTGGCCCCGCTGCCGCCCCCGACGCGCCTGCTGCTTGTCCTGGCGGCGGCCGAGCCGGTCGGCGACCCAGTTCTGGTGTGGCGGGCGGCCGCCGAACTTGGCATTGGGCCCGGCGCCGCGACGCCCGCAGCCGACGCGGGCCTGGTCGATTTCGGCGCAGGTGCGCTTCGGTCATCCGCTGGTGCGCTCGGCGGTCTACGGCGCGGCATCGCCGGAAGTACGCCAGCGCGTCCACGCGGCCCTTGCCGAGGCCACCGATGCGAACGCAGACCCCGATCGCCGGGCCTGGCACCGCGCCAGGGCGGTGGCCGGGCTCGACGAGGACGTCGCCGCCGAGCTGGATCGCTCAGCCAGGCGAGCGCGGGCTCGCGGCGGGCTGGCGGCAGGTGCGGCATTTCACGAACGCGCCGCCGAGCTGACGCCTGACCCGAAGCGCCGGGCGCAGCGTGCGCTCCTGGCCGCCTGGGGTAAGCACCAGGCCGGCGCACCGGACGCGGCGTTGCGGCTGCTGGCCATCGCGCAGGCAGGACGGCTCGACGAGCTTGAGCGAGCCCGCGCCCAGTTGCTTGACGCGCAGATCACGTTCGCTATGACGCGTGGCCGAGACGCTCCGCCACTGCTGCTTGAGGCGGCCAGGCGGCTTGAGCCGCTGGATGCGGGGCTCGCCCGCGAGACTTACCTCGAGGCGTTCGCCGCCGCGTTCTCGGCTGACCGGCTGGCGCAAGGAGGCGATGCTCGAGAGATCGCGACTGCCGTTCTAGCCGCCGGCTGGGAGCGCTCCACGCGTGCCAGTGATCTGCTGCTCGACGGCCTCGCCCTGCTCACTTGCCAGGGTTACGCCGCAGGGGCGCCGGCGTTGAAGGTCGCGCTGCGCGCCTTCCGTGACGAGCCCCTTTCTGAAGAAGAAGAGCTGCGCTGGCTGTGGCTGGCCTGCCGTCTCGCCAGGGCGCTGGCCGATGACGTGGCGTGGGACGAGCTCACCGCACGCCATCTCGAGCTCGCGCGCCGGGTCGGCGCCTTCGCGGCGCTGCCGGTGGCGCTCACCGATCGCGTGCTCGTCGAGCTATTCTGCGGGAGAGCCGAGATAGCTATGTCGCTGGCAGCCGAATCGGACGCCGTCGTCGAGGCCACCGGCAGGCAGGCAACGCTGCGCACTTCGATCGTGCTGGCGAACTGGCGGGGTCAGGACGACGAGGCGGTGGCGCTCATCGAGGCACGCCGGCAGGACGTACTGCGACGCGGTGAGGGGATCTGGCTCGCCGCCAATGACTGGGGCAGCGCGATCCGCTATAACGGGCTCGGCCGCTACCAGGAGGCGCTGGACCTGGCCGAGCGGGCCGCCGGAGCCGCGCGCGGGCTCGGGCCCTCGATCTTGCTCCTGGCCGAGCTGATCGAGGCTGCGGCGCGCAGCGGCCAGGCCGAGCGTGCGACCGGTGCGCTAGCCAAACTCGCTGAGATCGCCCGGGCCGCCGGCACCGACTGGGCGCTCGGGACTTACGCGCGTGCCGCGGCGATGCTTGCGGGGGGAGAAGCCGCCGAGCAGCTCTACCGGGAGGCGATCAGCCGGCTATCGAACGTCAGGACCTGCGCGACGCTAGCTCGCGCGCACCTGCTGTACGGCGAGTGGCTGCGTCGCGAGCATCGTCGCGTCGATGCCCGCGAGCAGCTGCGAATCGCGTACACGATGCTCTCCGACATGGGCATGGAAGCATTTGCCGACCGCGCCCGCCGCGAGCTCCAGGCCACCGGCGAGACGGTGCGCAAGCGAACTGTCTCGACGCTCGATGAGCTGACCCCGCAGGAAGTACAGGTCGCGCGGCTAGCTGTTGGCGGGCAGACCAACCCGGAAATCGCCGCCCAGCTGTTTCTGAGCCCCCGCACCGTCGAGTGGCATCTGCGCAAGGTATTCGGAAAGCTCGGCGTCAGCTCCCGCAAGGAGCTCCGCGCGGCGCTAGCCCACGCCGGAGTTCCAGACGCGACCTGAGGGGGTCAGCCCCGAGGCCTGCTCTAGGTCATAGCTGGTTCGCCAGGGTCTCGGATCGGGTGACCCAGTTCGCCACGATGGCGGCGAACTGGTCGGGCACCTCCTCCCAGGCGAAGTGGCCGGCCGCCAGGATTGTCAGCTCGCTGCCAGGGATCCGCTCGGCCAGGTAGCTTCCGTTGGAGACCGGGACCAGCGGATCGTTGGCGGCGGCGAAGATGTGCACCGGCACGCGGATCGCAGGCAGCAGGTCACGCAGCACGCGAAGCTCCTCGGGATAGCTGCGCACGTAACGCGCTGACTGTGCGAAGCGGCCTTGCTCGTAGGACGACACATAGTCTTCCCAGACGTCTGGTTCTTGATCGCGGGGGGCTGCCGGCTCCACGCTCGCGCCGATGGTGGCGCGGATGTCCTGGTGCTCGAACACGTCGGTTCCCGGTGCCGCGATGATGTCGGCAAGCGTGCCCCCGACGTCCAGCGGGTAGGCCGCCCCGCCGCCGCCGACCACCAGGCTGCGGATCGCGCCCGTCTGCTGGGCAGCCAGGAACAAGGCGGCGCTGGCGCCTACGTCGGGCGCGACCAGATGGCACGGGTGCAGGTTGAACTGGGCGATAAATCGCCCGAGGAAGTCCCCCATGGCACGGGGGGTAAGTACCTCGGCCCGGCCCTCAGAATGACCGAAACCTGGCAGGTCTATCGCGACCAGCCGGGCCGTCTTGGCGAGGGCGGGCCAGATGCGCCGGAAGGCCAGCAGGCTCTCTGGCCAGGGGCTGGTGAACACGATGACCGGGCCGTCTGCCCCTCCGGAGTCGGAGTACCTGATCTGCAGGTTATCGACCAGTGCGGTCTGCGTCCGCATGGCGGCGGCGTTCATGGACGTCCTGCCTTTCGATAGATGCCAGCGCCCGATGGCGAAGCGATCAGGCGCGCCGGAGGCGAGATGACCGTGCGGAGCTGATGCCGGCCAGAAACGCCCAGCTTGGGGTAGGCGCGGTACAAGTGAGAGCTCACCGTTCGAGGGGAAAGGAACAGCGCCGGCGATTTCGCGGTTGGTCAGGCCAGAACCAGCCAGCCGGACGATTTCCCGCTGCTGAGGTGTGAGGTCGGCGAGAGCATCGTGCGCGCTGGGCGGGTCAGGCACGCCGATGCCGCCTGCCCTGAGCTCCGCCTCAGCCCGCTGAGCCCAGGACCTGGCCGCCAGGCCGGCGAAGGTGCCGGCTGCTGCGGTGAGGAAAGGCCTCGCGTTGCTGATCCGGCGCTGACGTCGCAGCAGTTCGCCGTAGTCAAGCTGAAGCTGGGCGCGCTCGAAGGGCCAGCGTTTCCCGGCCGGATCGGCCAGGGCCTTCGCAAAGTGCGCTGCGGCATCGGCCGGATCGGCCAGCAACCCGAGCGCCCTCGCGGTGAGCTGCTCGAGCCGGGGCGACATCGCGCCTTCCCGGCGGCGAAGGGCACGATGGACGATCTGGCGGCCTTCTGCCCGATGATCAGCGCGGACCGCAGCCGCGGCCAGGTCCGCGATGCCGAGGTAGGAGACGTGATAGTGCAGCGGCCTGCCGTCTTCCCGGAACAGCTGGCTGAGCTGGTCATAAGCCATCAGATGATCACCGTCGGCAACTGCGGCAATGCCCGCGAGCTGGCGCGCCCTGGCGGCGATGCTTCCGGTCTGCACGGCAGCACCAGCAGGTGCTCGCGCCCTGGTGACCAGGCTGCCCGCAGCACCTGCGGCTGATCGCAGCACCAGCACAGCCGCGACCGTGAGGTCGGCGGACGCCGACACGACGTCCAGTTCGCAGGCTTCGGCGAGCTCACGGGCACTGACGGCGGCGGTGAGTGCCTCATCCCATCGGCCCAGGTCAAGGTACGTCCGGCCGAGTGTGGCGAGGACGACACCGCTCGCGCCTTCGGCATTCACCCGGCTGAGGCGGCCCAGGGCTTCGGTGAGAAATCTGACGGCGAGGCCCGGCTCGTCCAGGAGCCAGGCCATCGCTCCGGGAACCGCGGGTTCTGCCGTCGCGGTCACGTCGAGGCTCCGGAGCCGGGCGACCAGGCCAGCCTGATAGCCGAACGGCCCGGTGGCAGCGCGCAGGCAGGCCCTGGCCGCATCGGAAGCTCGATGCGCTCGTGCCGGGCGAGTCTGTCGGCTGACAATGCCGCTCAAGCCGGTCCAGGGCCTGACCGACGAGTTCACGATCGTCCGGCGAGCCGGACAGATAGGACAACGTCGTCGCCGTGGCGAGAGCATCCCAGGCCATAGCAGGGTGGCAGTCCGAAGCGTCATCAGCGACCGCCAGAAGAAGCGGCAGCGCCTCCGCATGCTTGTTCGTCCAGGCCAGTGCCCAGCCAGCCGCGTGGCTAGCAGCCAGCCGGAGTTTCTGGTCGGTGGCTATGGCCAGCGCCCGGCCGGCGAGGTCACCGACCCAGCGCGCCTGCCCGGTGGGCATGGCGATCGAGGCGGCGGCCGTCAGGCGCCTTGCCTTGGCTTCGAGGTCGGGGCTGAGCTCGGCAGCTCGCTCAAGCGCGAGCGCAGCGCTGGCCGCGCCCTCGCGCCGCCGCGCCAGTGCTGCTGTGGACTCAAGCCGCGACGCGATCGCCTCGTCAGGTTGCAGTGTGGCCGCCGCCAGATGCCACGCTTGCCGGTCAGGCTGATGGTCAAGGGCCGCGGCCAGCTGCCGGTGAGCCGTCGCCCGATCGATGAACGGCACCCCGTGATAGATCGCTGATCGAAGCAGGGGATCACGGAACCGCACCCCTGACCTGTCCATCCTGATCATTCCCAGCCGCTCGGCGGGCGCAAGTGATTCGGCATCGACGCAGGCAGTCCGGAGAAGGAGTGAGCTGTCCCCTGGAAGATCGGCGACCGCGACGACGAGCAGCGCCGCCTTGGCTGGCGCGGGCAACCTGGCATAGTCGCCGGTGAGCTTGGCGCTGAGGACGTCGCTCAGCGGCAGCGGCAGTTGCGCCGACCAGTGCAGGGAAGACGGATCAGCGGCTACAGCGCGGGCTAGCTCGATCAGCGCCAGCGGATTGCCTGCTGCCTGCTCGGCCACCTGACGACGTGCTCGTCCCCGTGGCGGATCCGGCAGGGTATCAAGCAGTTGGCTCGCGGCGGACGCACCGAGCGGGCCAAGATGCAGCTCGCCGAACCCCGAGCCCAGAGCCGCGGGCGGCGCTATCCCTGCGGCGCTGACGACCAGGGCGGCCCGCTCGCCCTTCAGGCGCCGCCCGATGAAGGCGAGTATCTCCAGCGAACGGCGATCGAGCCAGTGAGCGTCATCAGCAAGGAGCAGAAGCGGACGATACTGCGAGGCTCGTGACATCAGGCTCAAGGCCGCCGCGGCAGTGAGGAGCCGGTCAGAACCGGCCGGATCGCTCTGGCAGCCAAGGGCTCCCCGCAGTGCGCTGCGCTGTTCGCCCGGTAGCTCAGGCAGGTAGCAGCGAAGCTGCCGGAGCAGCTGATGCAGCCCGGCGAGCTTGAGTTGCTCCTCTGGCTGACGGCCGCTGATCTCCAGGACTTTGAAGCCGTCCTGCCTGGCGTGCAGCGCGAGGTCTGCGAGCAGCACGCTCTTCCCAGCGCCGGCGTCGCCGAGCAGCACAAGTACCTGCCCGGCAGCTGCGGCAAGATCCGTCAGAGCCCGCAGCCGTGCTATTTCCGGGTCCCGGCCGACCAGGCGGGCACCCTGGCCGCCGCGGACCTGGGCTCTGGTGGTCATCCGACCTCCCGCCTGCTCACTCGGCATGAGGATTGGCTTGCCCAGTGAGAACGGGTGGCTCGGTGGGCATCTAGTCCGAATATCCACGGTGCGCGGTGCCGCTCGCATCACACGGTCGTGCGATATCTATCCGAGTGCAGTCAACGTACGGATACCCGCGCCCGGGCGGCTCGGCCCACCATGACTGCCAAGGACTGGAAGCGAGGAAGCGGAAGGGAATGGTGACGAACGATGACGACCCCATACTCAGAGCTCCCCGACCAGGCGGGTGAGCGCAGGGAACGGTATCGACTATGCGTACCGGGAGACAGGCCGCGGATCAGTGCCGCTTGTCCTGCTTCAGCATTTCCGGGGGAATCTCGACAACTGGGATCCGGCGCTGATTGACGCGCTGGCCGCCGCCCGCCGGGTCATCACGTTCGACAACGCAGGTGTGGGCAGCACGACGGGGACGACGCCGAATACCGTCAGGCAGATGGCCGATGATGCCATCGCCTTCCTTGCTGCGGTTGACGTCGGCCGGGCGGATATCCTCGGGTTCTCCATCGGCAGCTTCCTGGCGCAGGAGATCACCCTGATCCGGCCGGATCTGGTCGGCCAGCTGATTCTCGCGTCGGCCGCGCCTCAGGGCGCCGCCGGCATGCATGGCTGGGCACCGGACGTCATCGGAGCTATCGGAACGCCGGAAACCAGCCCCGAGGCTTACCTGGATGTCTTCTTCGCGTCGTCGCAGCCGAGCAGGGAAGCTGGAGTGCAGGCGCTGAAGCGCATGCATTCCAGGACGCAGGACAGGGACAAGGCGACATCCTGGGACACGCGTCTGGCCCAGTACGACGCGGTGTGCACCTGGGGTATCCCCGATCACGGATTGCTGGAGCGGGTGGCCGCGATAAGCCAGCCGGTATTCATCGCCAACGGGGACAGCGACCCGATGATCCTTCCGCACTTCAGCCATCTGCTGGCCGGGCTCATCCCGCAGGCCAAGGTGAAGATCTACCCGGACTCCGCGCACGGATTCCTGTTCCAGCATCACGCTGAGTTCGCCTCTGACGTGCTGGCATTCCTCGGCGATCCCGATTATCCGAGCGGGTCAGGACCGACTGCCGGCCTGGCTCGCGATGCGCGTTAGCTCTACCCGCGAGTTGACACTGAGCTTGGCGAACACGTGCCGAAGGTGGGCGCTGACGGTGTGGTGCGAGACGAACAGCCGCTCAGCTACCTCCCGGTTGGTCAGGCCCTGCGCGACCAGGCGCGCCACGCCGAGTTCGGAGTCGGTCAGCGCTGCCCAGCCGGTGCCCGGATGCCGCTCGGTCACGAGCCGCCGGCGGACCCCGAGCGCGCGCAGCCGCCCCCGAACCCGGCCAGCGTCCCAGGCCGCGCCCGCCTGCGCGTATATTTCCAGCGCCCGGCCGAAGGAGTCGACGGCGAGCGCCGTGGCGCCGTCATCGACAGCAATGACGCCGAGGTCCTCAAGCGCCGCGGCCAGGGCCAGCGGGCGAGCACCGTTCTCGAAGAGCGCCACGGCGTCGGCGAGGATCTTGCCGTCGTGGGTCAGGATCCCGTGTGCGTGCGCAGCGGCACCGGCCAGCGAACGTACGGCGGGATTGAGCGCCGAATGCCGCTGGGCCGTGGTGACGGCACCGACCGCCAGGTCGTGGTCCTGCGCGGCGAGCGCGATATGCACGAGGCTGGGCTGATCCGCGATATCCAGCGGAAACAGCGGCACGATCGCCAGCCGGTCGTCCTGCCCCGTACGGCAAAGAAGCTCGTGCGCCTGGTGCGGATTGCCCTCAGCCATGGCTTGCAGCGCGAGCAGCCAGACCGCGTGGCGTCGCACGCTGGGAGCGCTCTGGCTGAGCATGACCCTGGCGATGTCGGTGGCCTGGCGTGCCAGTGCCCGGTCGCCGGTATGCAGCGCGACCCGGCCAAGAGCCGCGGCGCCAGCGGCATCCAGCACGCTCACGACCTGATGAGCGCTGTCCACGGTGAAATGCTCCTCAAGCACGGCCGCCGCGTCCTCCAGACGGCCTTGCTGGAGCAATTGCCTGCCACGCCCGGTCTCGTGCACTGCGAGCGCCCAGCCTTGCCGGTCGCGCTGGGCGGCAGCCACATTCTCGGTCGACCGCTGGAGGGACTCAGCGAGCCGGCCGAGAACGGTCAGGATGTCGCAATGCCACTGGCGGGTCAGGTGCAGCCGGGTGTCATCGCTGGTGGCCAGGCCGGTTCGCAGCGCGGCCTCCACGAGCGTGAGGGCGGGCCCGAACCGCCCGTCGGCATATTCCAGGCCGGATTCGGCGAGTTCCAGCACGAACTGGCCGGCAACATCCCGGCACTCCCCTACGGCTGCCGCAGCAGCACCGAGCTCGGCTCGCCCCTCTTCAAACCGGCCCGCGGTCACCAGGTTGTGGACGAGCAGCGCTCGGTGCTGGGCTCGGGCACCAGGCGGGAGCCCGGGCAGCGCCAGTGCCTTGCGACAGGCCTCCGCACGCACATCGGCGGAGATCGCGAACATGCCGGCGATGCTGAGGCGGACGTCGGCCTCCTGCTGAGCTGGAAGCACCTCACGCAGCGCGGTATCCGCGAATGCCTTCGCCTGGTCGCTGCGAGCCGCGGCGTGCAGCCAGATCGCGGTCTGCGCCACCAGCGGGCCTCGTAGCGCATGCTTGCGCGGCGCGAGCTTCGAGTGCGCGCTGACTCAAGGTCGCGGCCGCCTCAGGATCGGTGGCGCCGAGTGCTTCCGCCGCCTTGAAGAGCGTCCTGATCGCGACTTCATCTCCAGGCTCCGCACTTGCGGCCAGCTGCGTCGCTACCTCGACGGGGAAAGCTCCTTCGGCCAGCAGGACCGTAGCCGCCTGCCGGTCGAGGGCCCGGCGAGCCGGCAACGGCACGCTGGCCCGGACCGCGTCGCGGATGAGGTCGTGCCCGAACGCGAGCTTGTCTGCCTGCTCCACCAGAAGATCGGCGTGAATCAGCTCTTCCACCGGGGCCAGCAGCGCGGACGGGGACAGATCGAGCATCGCCCCGAGATCATCGAGGGAAAACCGCCGTCCGAGCGCGGATGCTACCGTCGCCACCTTCTGAGCTTCGTCAGACATGCGCTGCAGCCGACGGCGCATGCTCTGGCTCACCCGGTGCGGAAGCCGCGTCTCTACCAGCTCTGCTCGGCCTGATTCGATCCGCACGAGCTGCTCTTCGCGCAGTCCCGACAAGATCTCGACGACAAGGAAAGGGCTGCCGCCGGCTCGTGCTGCCATCTTCAGTACCTCAGGACCAGGCTCGGCTCGCAGCACGTCGGCTGCGACCTCGGCAACGCCGGCCGAATCCAGCGGACCGAGAATTATCCGCTCGGCTCCGTTTTGCTCGAGTCCGTCGATCGCGCCGAGAAGGTGGCGCGATCCCTGGCCAGGGCGCGACGCGATGATCCAGGCCACTGGAACGCTGCTCAACCGGACTGGCAGAACCCGAAGCGCAGCGGCAGTGCCGCTATCGGCCCACTGGACATCGTCGAGACATACCAGCAGCGGTGCGTCAAGCGCCGCCCGCTCAAGAAGTGCCTCAAGGTCTTGCAGCAGCCAGTATCTCTGCTCAGGCGAAGCGCGGTCGGCACGCAGGCTGGCCCGGTCGAGTAGCGGCGATGGTCCGCCGAACAGTGCCTCCATCAGCGCGGACAGCTGGACAATGCTCTCGCCGGCCGCCGCCAGGCCGCTGCCGACCCTGATCGACTGGCCGCGCGCGAGATTTTCTGCTTCCCGCAGCAGGCGGCTCTTGCCCAGGCCGGCGCCGCCCTCGATCAGCGCGATGGTGCCGATGCCGGCGTGAAGCCGGTCCAGGTGCGCTGCCAGGGCCGCGAGTTCGCTATCGCGCCCGCGCACGGGCTGAGCGACCTCGCTTCGCGTCTCCATGTGGCAAGGCTAAAACCCTGCGGACGCGCCTGGGCCTAGTCGGCGGCCAGGTCTTGCCCGGCCGAGAGCTGGGCGATCTGGGCCCGGGCTGCTGCGACGAGGTCAGCGTTGGTGTTGGCGTACCCGGCGAGGCCCCAGCCGCCCTCGGGTGCTTCGGTAAGCAAGACCCAGGTGCGATCGGCCAGAGTCGGGTCGCCGGCCGCAGCCGCGATGAGGTCAGTGAGCTGGCGAACGACCGCGAGCTGCTTGTCGCGGTCGAGCGCACCCGCGTTGGTGAGGACCTGGACCCGGACGTAGGTGCTGTCACCGTCCACGTTGGACAGGCAGCCGGCCGGCAGCTCATGGATGAACGCTGCGGTGTTCTTCCTGAACATGGGGATGTCGGGTACCTGCTCGATGCGCATCAGAGTGCTGGCCAGGTCCGCCGCGAGCTGGTGCTTGTCGGCAAAGGTACCTGCGGCGGCGTAGGCGTCGATCATGGGCATTGCGGTCTCCTGTGGTCGGCCGCGCGGTTGGTGACGGCCCCTACACCCTGGTCGGCCGAGAGCGGCGGCGGTATCCGCAAGTTGACTGCACTCGTCCGGCGGAACTCAGCGAGCTGCCTTATCCGGCTTATCCTTTGCCCGGAACGCGGTTTGCCAGACGCTGACGATAGGTGCCGGTGCGTTGACTGGTGTTCGCGCCGCGGTGGTCGCGGTGCAGCGGTGCCGCCAGGCACGGCGTCACTGAAAGGAGCACGTGGTGCATCCAGACAGATCGTCCCGGCGAATGAGGATCGTGGCCGCCGCCGCGGTCTTTGTCACGATCGGGATCGGCAGCGGCGCCGGAGCATATGCCGCGTCAGCCAGCAGCACCGTCCTGCCCTCAGGGCCGGCTCGGGTGACTTGCTCGAAGTTGACCTTGACCCCCGTCCCTGGCGTCAAGGCCCCGAAGGTCATTGCGATCAAGGTGCCCGTTCCGGTTCATGGACGGGTGATCGCTTGTAAGAGGGGTATCACGGCGGGCCGATAGCCGGCGATGGGCCGGGGCCGTCGCCGGCCTGGCGATGGTTCCGGCCCGATGCCGCAGTGAGAAGCCCGCGGATGGAGGCGCGTAGTGCGAGTGCTGGTAGTGGAAGACGAGGAAATCCTGGCCGAGGCGCTGCAAGCCGGCCTGCGCCGCGAGGCGATGGCAGTGGACGTTGCTCTCGACGCCGACGGTGCGCTCGAGCTCCTGGAGGTCAACGCCTACGACGTGGTCGTCCTCGACCGGGATCTGCCTGGCCTGCATGGCGACCAGTTGTGCCAGCTGATCGTCACCGGTCATCCGTCGTGCCGGGTGCTGATGCTGACGGCCGCTCGCCAGCTCGGCGACCGGGTCGGCGGACTGCGGCTTGGCGCCGACGACTATCTCACCAAGCCGTTTGAATTCCCGGAGCTGGCGGCGCGACTCCGGGCACTGCACCGCCGGAGCCCGATCGCGCGTCCGCCGCAGCTGAACGTCGCCGGGGTACAGCTCGACCCGTTCCGCCGCGAAGTCCGGCGTGACGGCAAGGTGGTCGACCTGACCCGCAAGGAGTTTGCCGTCCTTGAGATCCTGATGGCCGCATCCGGCGGTCTGGTTAGCGCTGAGGACCTGCTGGAGAAGGCGTGGGATGCCTACGCCGACCCGTTTACCAACGCCGTCCGCATCACCATCTCCACCCTGCGCGCCAAGCTCGGCCAGCCGCCGGTGATCGAGACGATCGCCGGAGTCGGCTACCGCCTGATGGCACCGGTCCCGTCGAAGAAGCAGGGCTGACATGGCTGGGCTGCCCGAGCCGGACGCCTGCGCTGTCCCGCGCATGCCGCGCCGGACCATCCGCACCCGGCTGACTGTGACCTACACCGTGCTTGTCCTCGTGGTGGCCGGACTGCTCGCGGTCGGCATCTATCTCTTCATGCGCTACGCGCCGACGTACCATTTCGCCGTCGTTCCGACCCGCAATGCCCTCACCCTGACCCCTGTGGCTGGCGCGAAACCAGCCCGCGTGATCATGGCCGCGGCCAGGCCAGCCAGCCTGCCGGTCTGGTCTCGTGCCGCCCTGCTGAACGCGCTGCTGATCGGGTCGCTGCTCACGCTCGCTGCCCTCGTGCTGATCGCCAGTACGGCCGGCTGGCTGATCACCGGGCGCATGCTCCGTCCGCTCCGCGACATCACGGTGGCCGCGCGCCTGGCCGCGAGCGGGCAGCTGGATCACCGGCTAGCGCTCGCCGGCCCGCGCGACGAGCTCACCGACCTGGCCTACACTTTTGACGGCATGCTGGCGGGGCTTGAGCGCGCCTTCCAGGCTCAGCAGCGGTTCGCCGTCAACGCCTCCCACGAGCTGCGCACCCCGCTGGCCGCGACCCAGGCGGTGCTCGATGTGGCGCTGGCCGAGCCCGATGATCACACCGTCACTACCCTGGCGCGCAAGCTGCGCCGCCTCAACTCGCAGAGCGTCAGGATCGTTGATACCTTGCTCGATCTCGCCGACGTGGACAACGCCAGCCTCGTGACCGACGTGGTCGCGCTGCCTGAACTGGTCGCGCAAGCGCTGAGCGAAGTCGCCGATGAGGCCCGCGCCAGCCGGATCCAGATCGACGTGCAGGTACCTGACCTGTGCGTCTGCGGGGAGCCGACCCTTCTGCTGCAGCTCGTCCGCAACCTCATCGAGAACGCGGTCAGGCACAACTACCCCGGCGGCCTGGTCGTGGTGGAGGCCAAGGAGCTGACGGGAGGCCAGGTGCAGCTGGCCATCCAGAACACCGGACCAGTCATCGATGCTGACTCGATCCCGATGCTGACTGAGCCGTTCTACCGAGGGCAAGGCCGAACGAGCCAGTCCGCGCACCGAACCAGCCGCGGTCTCGGGCTGGCGCTGGTGCAGGCCATCGCGGCCGCGCACGGCACCCAGCTGAGCCTGTCTCCTCGTGACGGCGGCGGCCTGAACGTGACGATCGAGTTGCCGGCCAGGCCGGGTCAGCCCACAGCCACGGCGCTGGCGGCCTCCTCGATGAGGGTGGCGACCGGCGCCGGGTGAGACACGTAGACGGAGTGGCTGGCAGCGCTTTCGATCACAGTCGAGCCGGCACGTTCTGACATTGCGCGCTGGGCCTGCGGCGGGATCATCCTGTCTTCGGTCGTGACCAGGTACCAGCTGGGCTTGCTGAGCCAGGCGGGCTCGGTGATCGGGCCGCCGAGGGCGTCGACCCCCCACGGGACCTGCGAGTCAGCCATGAACGCCGCCTGATCGGCGGGTAGGTCACCAGCGAAGGCTGCGTGGAACTTACCCCGGTCAAGGAGCAGGAAGCCATCCTTCGGCGGCAGGATCGGCGGTACCGGAGCGCCAGGCGGCGGGTTGGCGATCAGCGTATTGACCGACTCGCCCCGGTCCGGCGCGAACGCCGCGATATACACCAGAGCCGCCACGTTAGGGTCGTTGCCTGCCTCGGTGATGACCGCTCCGCCATAGGAGTGGCCGACCAGGACGACGGGTCCGTCCTGGGATTCGATCACCTGCCGGGTCGCTGCGGCGTCACCGGCGAGCGACAAGGTCGGATTCTGGACGATGCTGACGTTGTAGCCGTCCTTGGTCAAAAGGCCGTATACGCTCTGCCAGCCAGACCCGTCGACGAATCCGCCGTGAACGAGAACGACGTTCCTCACTGCCGGACTTGCGGTCATGACGATCACCCTCCCGAGATGCTGACCCCGCGTGCACCCCACCCTGCCCAGCCCCCTCGCGCCTCAAAAGCCAGCGCTGACCCGGTCAAGCTCGCTGAGCGCCCGGTCGTCGAGGACAACGTCCTCTGCGGCAAGGTTCTCCCGCAGGTGGGAGACCGAGCCGGTGCCCGGGATCAGCAGTACGTTCGGGGCGAGCCGCAACAGCCACGCGAGCGCGGCCTGGGCTGCGGTGATGCCCAGGCGCGCGGCTGTCCTGCTGACCGCCGGGCTGGTCAGCACCGGATTGTCCTGGCCGCGCGGCCAGCCGAGCGGGCAGAACGGCACGAACGCGATGCCACGGCCGACGCACTCATCCAGAAGCGGCGTGGCGGTGCGATCGGCGAGGTGGAATTGGTTCTGCACGCAGACAATCTCGGTGCTGGCGACGGCCTGTCGCAGCTGCTCCAGGCTGATGTTGCTCAGGCCAATCCCGGCGATCAGGCCCCTCGTCGCGGGCCGCGACCATGGCGGCCAGCTGGTCGTCGAAAAGCGCGTCCGCGCGGCCGTCGCCGGACAGGCGGAGGTTAACTGCGGCGAGCTGGCCGACCCGCAAGCTGCGGAGGTTGTCTTCGATCCCTGCGCGCAGCGATCCAGCACCCCTGTCGTCCCGCCCGGCCGCGACCTTGCTGACGATCGCCAGCCCATCGGGATACGGGTACAGCGCGTCGCGGATCAGGTCGTTCACGGTGCCGGGGCCGTAGTACTGGGCGGTGTCGATGTGATCGATGCCCGCTGCTATCGCGGCCCGCAGGACACCGATGGCCGATGCGCGGTCCGGCGGCGACCCGGCGGCGAACTGACCCGCCAGCTGCATCGCGCCGTACCCGGAACGTCGCACTCGCATCCGGCCAAGCGCGAAAACCGACATCATCTCTGCTTCCATGGCCACCTCACTGTCGCAGGGTGTAAGCGCACCTGCGGATCATCTTGAGGGAGAGGGACCGTCCCGGCGCGGCCAACATAGGCCTGATCGGCCAGGTGGCACGGTACTCGCTGGATCACGGCTACCACGTCATCCTTGATGGCATCTTCTACGCGGACCGGTACGAGCCGATGCTCGCCGCTTTGAGCAGCGAGCATCTTGGCCTTTCATGGTTCTACTACTTGGACGTATCCATAGACGAAACTCTCCGGCGGCATATAACCCGCCCGCAGGCAGCCGAATTCGGTCCAGACGACATGCGCCAGTGGTACAGGCCTAGAGATCTCCTCACCGGGCTCCGAGAGCACGTCATCGCTGAGGCCAGCACTCTGCACGAGACGGTCAGTCTCATACTCGACGAGACGCAACTCCTCAAGGCAAGTTCAGGGGTTTCGGCAGAACTCTAGGCACCGGTATCGTCCAGGTCAGTAAGCGCGGAATCGGAGGTGGATCGTGCGGGCCGCTGTGCTCTATGCGACTGAGGAACCCAGGCTCGATATCCGCGACGATGTAGAAGTCATCGGCCCGGGAGCCGGTGAGGTGCTGGTCAGGCTTCGAGCCGCCGGGGTCTGCCACTCGGATGTCTCAACGCGTAACGGTTACCTGCCGGGGGTGATGCCGGCCATTCTCGGGCACGAGGCTGCCGGCGAGATCCTTGCCATCGGCGAGGGGGTGACTGACCTAGTACCTGGCGATCACGTGATCGCCTGCTGGATGCCGCCGTGCGGCTCCTGCGTCTCGTGCTTGCGGAGCGAACCCCACCTGTGCATCATGCACGTGGTAAACGGCTACCTGCACCCCAGATTCATGGCAGGTGACACCCCGGTGTTCGGCATGGACGGCCTGGGCGCGTTCGCCGAGCAGATGGTGGTGCCCCGGGCTGGAGTCGTCAAGATAGACAAAGACGTGCCGTTCGATGTCGCGGCGCTGATCGGCTGCGGCGTGACGACGGGCGTCGGCGCGGTCATCAACACCGCCAAGGTCAGGCCAGGCGCCACCGTGGTCGTGGTCGGCTGCGGCGGTGTCGGCATCTCGGTCATCCAGGGAGCCCGGCTGTCCGGGGCGAGCACGATCATCGCCGTGGACGTGAACGAAGAGAAGCAGAAGGCGGCAAGGCGCTTTGGTGCTACCCACAGCCTGCACCCGGACGACCTGCCCGGATTGCAGCTTGAGCTCACCAACGGCGAAGGCTTCGACTACGGCTTTGAGGTCGTCGGGCAGCCGCAGACGATCAGGACCACCTGGCGGGCAACCAGGCGCGGCGGCCTGATGACCGTTGTCGGAGCGGGGCGGGTCGACCAGCTGGTCGAGTTTTCCCCGTTCGAGCTGGTGTTCGACGCGAAGACGATCACCGGCTCGGTGTACGGAGGCGCCGACGTCCGCATCGACTTTCACCGGATGATCAGCTTGTGGCGGTCAGGTCATCTGGACATCGAGGGCATGATCACCCATCGGATCGGCCTGGACGATGTCAACGACGCACTCGCCGCGGTCGGTCAGGGCGACGTCATCCGTCAGGTCATCAATTACGACTAGTTCGTCGGCGGCCGCCGCACGAGCGGCGCGGGCGGATGGGGGCCTTCCCAGACTCAGGCCCAGGTGCACGAGTGCGGGTTAGCTGCCTTTGGACTCGCCGGAGCTGCCGTCCGCTGAGGACGTCCGTCTACGTCTTTTCGTGCGCCGGTACTCCTCGACTGCCTTGCGACTGCTGCGCCAGATTCCGTCGGGTGCTTGGATCGCGTCTAGGCGGCCGCGCTGCGCGGCCTGCCGGAGGGCGGTCAGCGACAGTTCCCTATCAACCAGCGTGGCGAGCGGCACTAGTCGCGCCGGGCCCGCCAAGGACGGCACTATGAAGCGGTTGAGGTTGTCATACATTGCCCGGGCTAGGATCTCGCCCAACGGCCCGTAGTCGCCGCCGTCGGCTTTCTGCATCGCAGACAGGTAGGCTGGTCCCTGCTGCTTGAGCACGATTATCGGTGGGTATCCGAGTCTCACGAGCAGCAAGTTCAGTAGCAGCCGACCGGCTCGTCCGTTGCCGTCGATGAACGGGTGGACCTTCTCAAAGCTATTGTGCAGCCGGGCGAGAACCTCGGGAAGCGGCTCTCGGTCCGCTCCGCTGAGCACGGCAGCGGCCGCGTTGACTTCGTCTGCCCAGTCCTGTACCCGCGACGGAACTAGCGGCCATGTAGGCGGTGTCATGCCAGCTTCGAATGGGTGGATGTCATGCTCGCGGAACATGCCGGGACCCTCTCGGTCGGTCGCCTCAGGGTGAGGCGCGACCTGCCAGACTGGGGTCATCGCGAGAGAATGGACCTGACGGATCTCACGGATTGAGATGAGCCCGTCGGTGCGCCACTCGCCCGGATTTACAGCTTGCGCATAGACCCACCGAGCTGCGGTTCCGTACCCCTGGACCTCCATGTATTCCTTCAGTGGCTTTGCGCCTACCGCCCGCCCCCTATCGAGGAGTGCCTCAACCTCGCGTAGGACGAGTGTGTTGCCTTCGAGGGCCGTCGAGTGATGGGCCTCTAGATGCCAGATGTCGACCCAGACGTACTCTGACTCCTTCTGAGACGGCAGCCCCCCGAGGCGCTCATTTAGCTCTGAGATGGCTGAATCCAGGCGTGCATAGACCGTGGCGCGGGACGGTCGTCCTCTGGGCACGTCAGCCTCCCAGTTCTGATACAGCACGCGGTTGACGAATTGATCTTATCAAAGAAGCATGATGGATCACCCTTGGGCGCAGTCTACTGAACTTATCAAAGTGGGTGGCGGCTCAAGGGATGTCGGCCATCCAGGGAAACGAATGTCAGCAGGTCATCGGGTTGCTGGCGCGTCGTGTGCGTGCTGAGGAGCCTCCGGTCAGATCGGGCTCGGGATCGATCCGTCGTTGTTCACCGGGCTGACGATGGAGCACGGGAGCTACCGGGACGTGCTGGTCCTGCGTCAGTATCACGTGGCCCCGGTTGCAGTTCGCGGGGATGGGGACCACAGTGGGCTACCGACGCATAGTCGAATCAGGCTCAAGGGGTGCTATGACCGTCGAGGTTCTTTCTGCTGTCGGCCGCTGGGACCACTTCGCGACGCTGCTGGCGAAGAGCGGGTGCGTGTGCGCGGTGTACCGGAACTCCAGTCTCGATGAGCTTGGCCGGCTCGAGCACATGCGCGACCTGTGTGAGCGCGAGCCCGGTCCGGGAGTCCTGGCGTTCGTGGACGGCGAGGTTGCTGGCTGGTGCTCGATCGCACCGAAATGCACGTACCGTGCCCTCGTCAACTCTCGTACCATCCCTCATATTGATGACGCGGAGGCGTGGTCAGCGGTCTGCCTCAGGGTCCGAGTGGGATTCCGGCGCCGCGGGCTGATGCACGACCTGCTGGACGGCGCAGTTGAGCACGCGCGCGCAAGCGGCGCGACCGTGATTGAAGGTTACCCAGTGGACCCCGAAGGCGATCGCGTTGACCAGTCTGCCGCTTATGTGGGAACGGTTGCCCTGTTCGAGGCGCACGGATTCGAGCGCGTCCTGCAGACGGCCGGACGAAGTGGTGGCAAGCGGCGCTGGCTTGTCCGCCGGAGACTCGCCTGAGCTGACTGACGGCCTCGTCGGACCTGCTGCGCGCATGCTAAGGTCACGCGTCGTGAGTGACGCCATTTCTGACCTCATCGACCTGTCCGGCTACGTTTACCAGCGCACCCGGAATAGGCTCGCCGGGCTCACCGA
This sequence comes from uncultured Actinomycetota bacterium, assembly GCA_963819285.1. GTDB lineage: Bacteria > Actinomycetota > Actinomycetes > Streptosporangiales > Streptosporangiaceae > Chersky-822. The sequence goes on along the minus strand of CAWFVM010000003.1, from coordinate 226,683 downwards.
CGATGAATACTTCTGGGAGCCGGTGCCCGGCTGCCGCACGATCCGCCGGACAGAGTCCGGTGACTATCGTGCTGATGATGCGGACCAGCCCGGTAACCCTCCCTTCACGACTATCGCCTGGCGGCTGTGGCACCTTGTCGAAAACTACGGAGGGAAACGGAATCCGCAGTGGCTGGGAGTGGAGCGACCGCCCGGCGGGTTTGACAGGTATGACCCGGCACCGGCAACCGCGGCGGAAGCCATTGCCGTCCTGGACCGTGCGCACGATTTCTGGCGGGATCTGCTCCAGGAACTGCCCGCGGCGTCCTGGTGGGAGTCGCTGGGTCCCATTGCTCACGAATACGCCGAGAGTTCCAAGGCCGCGCTCGTGCTCCACCAGCTCGACGAACAGATCCACCACGGGGCCGAACTCGGTGTCATGCGCGACCTGTACCTGTCTGACCATGGCATGTCAGCCCGCCTGACCGTCAGATAGCTCTTGGGGCGCGGTTTGCTGGCCGAGGACTCTGGCCAGAGCCAGCATGTCGTCGCGGCCCTGGTGGCAGCCGGCTGTCCAGGCAGCTGACTGCTCGGCGAGCCGGTTGGTTTCTGACTTGGCGAGTCTGGCCTGGCGCTGCCAGTGGCGGATCTGTTCTTCTAGTTCGGACCGGAGCTTTTCGAAGTCCGTGGCCGCGTGGTCCCTCGCGAAAAGCCAGGTCGCCGCAGCGCCGAGGACAAGGCCCGCGAGCAGGGTGACGGTGTCCATTGCCGAGCCGGGCTAGCTTTCTGGCTCTGTTTGCGGCCGGACAGTCATAGCCCGGACCGTGTCTTCGAGCGAGGTGTGATCATCGCCGCCGACGGTGGTGGTGCAGCCAGCGATAATGCCTAGAACGGCGGTACCGAGCAAGGATCTGCGCTGGTCGTGGTCGATGAGACCGGCCTGCGGGCTGACGAGGGATCGCATCGCGAGGCCCTCGGAGATCGCTGTTAGCAGCGTGACGCAGTCGTCGAGGGTGATGCCGGGCCGGAGGCGAAGGCCGCGGGCAGTCAGGAAGTTCTCATAGCACTCTTTCCATAGCGGCCGGCTGGCAAGGTCGCGGTCGCTGATCGCCGCGGCGACAACCGGGTTGGCCTCGGCGGCAGCCGTCGCGATCAGGCCGAGCCTGAACATCGGCGTGCCGAGCATCCAGGTCAGGTCCCAATAGCACAGCCGGTGGATGCCATCGACCGGATCCTGGCCGTGCATAGCTGCTTCGGCTGCTTCGGCTGCCTTGTCCTGATGCGCGGCCGGATAGTGCTGCGCCCACAAGCCGAACCGCAGCACGTCCGCGATGAAATCGCAATGACGTCTCCACCGGTAGCGCAGGGTCGATACCCGGCCGACCCGGTGGAACGGCGGCGGGTTATGGCGGACCTGCGCGGCCACTGCCCGCTGCGACAAGAACCCGAGCAGCAGCCCGGCATCGCCCCGCCCCCGGCGAACGCCAGGCCCGAGATGATCCTGCACCAGGGTGGTGGCCGCCTTGAGATAGGCGGCGGTTACCGGGTCAGTGGCCTGGCGATCGCGGGACTCGGCCTCCCGCTGGTTAATGGCGCGCAGCACATCCGACAAGTCCTCACCGTATGGGTAAGGCAAGTGCTGCTTCAGTTCTGGCGCTTGCTCATCGCATCGCATGGGATCATCCATACAGACAGCATCGTGCCCCGATAACACCTGCCGCTAGCGCGCATCCGCGCGTAACGAAGTCACAGCCGCCGCAACCGCGTAATGGCGGATTAACATATTCATCTGATCTGGTGGTTTTGACCTGACCGGGTGCGGACTTCCGGCGCGCTTGCTGTCGGTCAAAGGCGGCCGGCTTCGTCGATGGGAACTGGCATGTCGGCCGGTGCGGTGCCGCCCCAGAGGGCGCTGACCGGGATCGCCCAGATCCGCTCGGACAGGCGGGCCGTCAGGGGACCGGTGTGCAGGAGCAGCCCGGCTTGCAGGCGGTCGCCGAGCCGTTCGCTGAGGAAGCGGAGACCTCTGGCATCCGCCTGGTTCGTTGTCGTGGCGGACTTGACCTCGATGGCGATGACCCGGCCGTCAGGGCGCTCAATGATGATGTCGACCTCGATGCCGGAACGGTCGCGGAAGTGTGCGAGGGTCAGCGGTTCGTCGATGAGAATGGCCTGCTTCATCAACTCGGTCACGACGTAACTTTCGAGGAAGAGCCCTGCGAGCTGGCCGGACGCGAGCCGATGCCCATCGGCCGCGATGGATGCCGCCGCGAGCCCGGTGTCGGTTACATGGATCTTGGGCCGATGGCTGGCCTTGGCTGAGATACCTACGGTCCAGCCAGGGAGTTCGCAGACTAGGTACGCGTGCGTAAGCAGATCCAGGTAGGCGCGGGCTGTCGCGGGAGCAAGGCCCAGTTGTTCGCCAAGGGCAGTGCGGCCCATCACCGTAGAAGTCTGCTGTGCGACGAGCCGATATAGGCGGGGCAGGGCACCAGGATGACGAATGTCGGCGACCTGCGGCAGGTCGCGCTCGGCGACCGATCCGAGATAGCTCGCGAACCAGCGACGCCTTGAGTTGAGGGTACGGCGGGCGAGTGCTGCCGGGTAACCGCCGGCAGCAAGAAACTCGAAGTAGTCGGGGCGGCGCCAGCTAGAGGTGATGGGGGCGGGTTCGTCGTCGTTGAGAAGTGCCGGCAGCAGTCTGCTGTCGCTCTCTACTATTTCGGCGGTGGACAACGGAGGCAGCGACATCCGGTGGACACGTCCGGTCAGGGTCTCCGCGCCGGCGGGTAGCAGGCGTGCGCTAACCGACCCAGCAAGCAGGAACCGCCCTGGTTCGCCGCTCCGATCGACGATCCGCTTCACCACCGACAGCACGGCTGGTGCCCGCTGGAACTCATCCACCACCACCAGTCCCGGATGGGTGAGGGCTGTGGTGGGATCTTGCTGAACGAAGGCGATTACTGCCTCGTCGTCGAGATCCACGACCCTGGCATCCCGCCCGGCGGCGATCTCGCGCGCGAGAGTGGATTTTCCCGATCCGCGTGGGCCCTCTAGCAGGATGGCGGGTTCCTCGTGAAGGAGGTGCTCGAGAACGGGCAGCGCGTCGCGGCTGACATGGCCTCGGATGGCTGGGTTCACGCCGTGCGCCTCACGGTAGAGAGCTGGGTTGCTGACTAGATCGTCCCGAGTCTACTGCTGAAAACGTCCCACTCCTACTGCCTGGATCGTCCGAAGTCTGCCGGCACTGAGGAGGGCCGCGTGGTATCACGCGGCCCCCACAGCATTTCTGGGCTTGGTCAGCGCGTATTGAATCGCTGATACCAGCCTTGGAGAGCCAGGCTCTTGAGCAAGAATTGATGTCCTAGATCGTCGCCCGAGAGATATTTGCCGGGGAACTCGGCATTCTTCAAGACGTTCGGGTGGAGTACCACGCTGGTGCCGCTATTAGAGGCGGCCACGCACTCTGTCGTAGCACCGACAAACTCAAGCTTGAAGTTGTCGGTGGTGCCCGACATCGGCGTGAAGAAGAGCCGTCCAGGCGGTGACGTCTCTGATACCGGATCGAAGCTGACAAGGCTAGCTGCGCCGAGGCAGAAGGATCCGCTTTGCTCGCACCACTGGAAGGAAACTTGCGCGCTCGCGGTTGGCGCCGTGGCCAGTGAACTCATGCTTGCCGGGACCTTCGGTGGTCAGCGCACGTTCGCGTCATGTTGACCGGCTCTGATGTCGAGGTCGGCGCAGATCTCCAGAGCCTTCTGCCAGTGCGCATGTGCCTGCTCGCCGCAGTGAGAGGCGTAGTAGGCGCAGGCTAGGTATCGATGCGCGCGGGCCTGCTGGTAGCGGTCGCCGGTCTCGCGGGCTAGGGCCAGCGCGGCGAGAAGGTCGCAGGACGCCTGAGCTGGTTCACCCGCGGCGAGCAGGCACTCGCCCGCGCCGTTCAGAGCGCCGGTCTCACCGCCTCTGTCGCCGATCTCCCTGAACAGCCGGATAGCTTGCCGGTACGAGCCGATGGCTTGCTCGTGGCTTCCCTGGAGCAGATCGACGGCGGCGAAACCGGCCAGGGCACGGCCCTGCTGCTGCCGGTCGCCAGTCTCGCGGGCGAGGGTAAGCGCTGTGGCATGACGAGCACGGGCCTCCGCTTGCTGGTCGCTGGCGAGCAGGCACTCGCCGATCCTGTTGAGAGCGTCGGATTCCCTGCTCCGGTCGCCGACCTCCCGGAACAGCGCCAGGGCCTCCTGGTGGTAAGCGAGAGCCTGCTCGGGCCGTCCCAGGCGGTGGCCGATCCGGCCGAGCCTGATCAGGTTGTCAGCTTCGCCATACCGGTCGCCGAGCTGGCGTGAGAGGGCGATATGCCGCTGGTAGTGCACGACAATTTGCTGAAAGCGGTCCTGCGGGTCGTGGTCGCCGTTCAGGCCGGCTGGCGGCAAGACCGCTGCGTCCGTAGGGGGAGCGACCTGCCGGTAGAGGGCGAAGGCGCGCTGCTGGTACTCCAGGCCTAGCTGGTAATTGCCCTGCAGCAGGTAGATGGTCCCCAGATTGTCCAGTGCTATGACTTCTGGCAGCGTCCGGTCGAGCCCGTGCGCTAGAGCCAGGGCCCGCTCGTGGCATTCTGCCGCCTGACGGTAACGGCCCTGCAGCAGGCAAATGGAGCCGATCTCGGCCAGGACCAGTAGCTTGGAGAAGCGATCATCGACCTCCTCGGCTGCCGCGAGTGCCTGGCGGTAGAGGGCGATTGCCTGGGGGTAGCGGGCCGGCCAGCTGTGAAAGTTGGCGAGGCGAGCCAGATTCCTGATTTGCGCTACGTGGTCGCCGCAGTCGCGAGCCGCCCGTTCGGCATGGGTGTAAATGACTAATGCCTCAGCGTAGTACCCGCCGTCAAGATAGCGGAACAGCATCTCCGCTATGCGGATGGCGTGGGCAGGCCAGCCGTGCCTGGCGGCATACGCGACGACCGTGACAAGCGTGGCGCGCTCGGTGTCCAGCCAGATCCGGGCGAGCGGGCCGGTCAGCTCGGGGACGATCGTCTCCGCTGGGATATCAAAAGTGCGCTTCTCCATCGGAACAAGGACGTTCATGGCGGCCACGGCACTAGCGAGGTAGTAGTCAAAGAGGCGGGTCCGCGCTGCCCGCCGTTCCGCTTCTGTGTCGTGGGCACTGGCGAGGCGGGTCGCATAGGCGCGCAACAGGTCGTGCATGCCAAAGTGCTGCGAACCGACGGTCTGGACCAGGTGAGTCCTGGCCAGTATGGCCAGCAGCCGAGCCGCCTCGCCGGTGCCAGTTCCGCCAAGCGCGGCGGCAGCGAAGCAATCGAAGTCAGGGCCAGGATGCAGGCTTAGTAATCGGAACATCCGGGCCGCCGCCGCGGGCAGCTGACAGTAGGACCAGGAGAACACGCTTGTCACTGCCGCGCGCTGGTCTCCGCTGGCATCCAGCAGATCCAGGCGCTTTTCCTCGGATGCCAGCTCGGTGGTCACCTCGATCAGCGGGATCTGGGGCCGGGTAGCGGCCAGTTCGGCCGCGACCCGCAGCGCCAGCGGCAGCCGGGCGCACTGCTCAGCCAGGGTCCTGGCGGCCTCGGGGTCGGCATCGACTCGCTCGCCGATCAGCGCGCGCAGCAGCGCTATGGCATCAGCGGCGGGCAGCACATCAAGCTCTAGTCGCCGGGCACCGTCACGGGCGACCAGCCCCGGCAGCGAGTCCCTGCTGGTGACCAGCACCATGACGCCAGCCTTGCCGGGCAGCAGCGGTCGCACTTGCTCCTCGGTAGCGGCATTGTCCAGCACCACCAGCATCCGGCGTCCGGCGAGTAACGACCGGTAGCGGGCGGCCCGTTCCGCTTCCTCCACCGGGATGTCCCGGCTGGTGACCCCCAGCGCACGCAAGAATCCGGCCAGCGCCTCCAGTGCCGTAACCGGCTGCTCCGGGTCATAGCCGCGCAAGTTGACGTATAGCTGCCCATCGGGGAAGTGCTCCGCTGCCCGATGAGCCCATCGCATCGCGAGTGCGGTCTTTCCCGCGCCGGCGGTTCCCGATACCGCCGAGATCACCACCGGGCCATGCCTCGCTCCGCTCCTCGCAGCCGGTATCAGCAGGGCGTCTAGCCTGGCAAGCTCGGCCGACCGGCCGGTGAACGCGCCCACATCGGCTGGCAGTTCCTGCGGCACCGATGTCGCGACGGTCGGCAGTGCCCCATTGCTTCCTGCCGCCCGGCCCGCCGGAGCGGCCTGGCGAGCGGGCAGCGCCTGCGCGGCCGAGAGCTGACCACGGGCCGCGGCCAGGAACAGCCCGCGCAGCGACTCGGTGAGGTCCAGCGCGTCGGCCAGCAGCCGCACGGTATTTTGCCGCGCTGACCGGTGTACTCCCCGCTCCAGGTCGCTGACCGTCCTCGGGCTCAGCTTCGCGGCCTCGGCTAGCTCCTCCTGGGTCAGCCCGGCCTCGGCCCTTAACTGCTGCAGCAACCCGGCGAACTCCGGCACAGACGGACTGGTCACAGCCCCGCAGCCTCCTTGCCAGCCCCGCCGCTACCGCACCTCGCGAACTCCATTCCAGCTCAGCCTACGCGGATTCCAGGCCCTCGACCATATGCGCCTGGCGACTCCGAATTGCGTGCGTAATGTGTGGGCGTTATGTGGTCGTCGCGTCTGGTGACCGGGCGCTCTTCTGGTCAAAGTCGAGATATCCCGTGGCAGCCAGATAAATGGCTAAGCGGAACGCAATCACCGGCTACAGAAGGAGCCTGCATGAAACACCCAGCACGCGCCGTCCTTGCTACAGCAGCCATGCTTGTCGCTACCGCGGCCGCTGGCATTTCGGCGGTCGTGATCCCCGCGTCCGCCAGCGCCGCACCAGCATCGGGACAGATCGCGGCCGTCACGCCTGTGTTCCCCCCGACTCTTGTGAACTACTTCTTCGGCGAGCTCAGTCCCGCCAGCGGCGTGGCAGCCTGGCAATGGGCGAGCAGCACCGTCAGCGAGAACTTCGCGAACACCACCTCTCGTGCCGTCGTCACGGGCAACATCACGCTCGCCAGCAGCAACGGTCTCGCGGTCACCGGGCAGCTGGGCGTGTGCTACCAGTCAGGTACCGGCGCGATCAATTTCGGGAACTGGGAGCTGATCAACTTCACAGAACCAGCAGGTCACTGGATCAACCAGGCCTTCTCCGGCACCATCCTTCCCGGCGCGAACGGCTTTGCCCCCGGTGCCTACAAGATCGGCCTGTGCGTCAGCCAGACCGGGGCGAACCTCGTCTATGACACGGCATTCGGTGCGGCGAGCGGAGACGTGATCGTCGCTGAGGACTCCGGTCCCTGATGAGCTGAGCCGCAACGGCAGCTAGCAGGCACGGCCCTGGCGCGTCAGGTCACGCCAGGGCCGTGCTGGTCCGCTGGGCGGCTTATTTGATGATCTGGATGTCGCACCGGGTCCCAGGTGCGGCCGTGATGCGCTCGTCGCCTGTGACCAGGATGGCGCCAGTTAGTTCGGCGAGCGCCACGTAGGCGGCGTCATAGGGGGTGAGGTTGTCTCGCAGTTCCCACATGCGGGGGAGCAGGGGCGGCATATGCCATCGGTCGACGGGGAGCACCATCAGGTCGATGAGGAGGTCAGCTGCCGCGGCGTGGTCGAACTTCCGGCCCAGGACCAGGCCCCGGAGGGCGCTGAGCACCTCGGCGTCGAAGATCGACGGGACGTGGAAGACCGCGTCGTCGGCGACCAGCAGGTCGGCCGCCGGGGAGCCTGGCTCGGTCAGCGCGGTCACGGCGACGGACGCGTCCAGCACGTATCCGCTCATGGCTCCTGCCGCTGATCTCGCGCGGCACGCACTGCGGCGACGGCGTCGTCCATCGTCACCGTCGAACCGGTGGCCCTGGCCCTGGCCTGCGCTCGCCTGACGATCTCGGCCATGCTCGGCCGCTCTGCCAGCCTGGTCAGCTCGCCCAGGAGGTATGCCTGCATGGATTGCCCGGCGGCGGCGGCCTTCCTGGCAATCTCGTCCCGGACGGACTCAGGGACGTCCCTGATCTGAATCAACGACATGTATTCATTATGCATAATCGATGCATGTCTTGTCGAATGACCGCGATCCCGTCGGCGAGTGGCCGCGCCCCCCGCCGGGCGGGCGGGTTTGCTTACTATGTGTCCGGTGCGGCACCGGACACATAGTAAGGAGCGTGCTGACGGACGAGCCGACGGACGGCCCGCTAGCGGGTGCCCCGCTGGCTAGAATCGCCGGGATGTCAGCGTCGGCCGCCGGAAGCGCCAGACCCGCGGCGAGGACCCGCACCCTCGCTCAGGTGTACCGGCACTTCGGTGAGGTCGACGCCGCCGGAACATCACCCCTGTACGAGCGCGTCGCCGTCGCCCTGAGCGAGTCAGTCGAGGCGATGCGTGCCCTCGAGGCGGCGCCGGCGCGCAAGCGGCATCCCGCGCTGATCCTCGCCGCGCTGCATGACCTCGCCCTCGCCGGACGCACCCCCGTACTGGCCGCCGCCTATGCCGCCTATGACGGCGACGCTGCGGCTGGCGCGGCCATCGACACGCTGCTGCGAATGACCGGCTCGCTCGTGGCAATCGCGAAACGGCGGCAGGTGCGGACCAGCGAGACCGGACGCTGCGCCGTGCTGTATCCGGCCATCGCCGAGGCTGCGCACCGGGCAGGCGCGCACGCGATCGGCCTGATCGACGTTGGCTGCCAGGCTGGGCTCAATCTCCAGGTAGATCGGGTAGGCATCACCTACAGCAACGGGCAGTCGCTGGGCGATCCGTCATCTCCCGTGCGGCTGTCGTCTTCGATCGTGGGAGCCCGGCCTGTCCCGACCCGGTCGATGCCGGAGGTCGTGGCCAGGGTCGGCGTCGACCCCGATCCCGTGGACGTCACCGACCCGGATGACACCCGCTGGCTGCGCGCCTGCCTGGCCCCGGATCAGCCGGAACAGGTCGCGAGGCTCGAAGCGGAGCTGGCGCTGGCCGCGACAGCCCCTCCGCTGCTGCTGCGAGGCGATGGCATCGAGCTGCTGCCCGACGCTGTCGCCCGTGTACCCGAGGACGCCCTGCCCGTCGTCACTACGACCTGGGCGCTGTCTCAGTTCCCGCCCGAGAGCCGCCTGCGCTTCCTGCATCGCCTCGACGAGGCCGCGGCCGGCCGCGCGGTGGCGTGGGTGTCAGCGGAAGGGGTCGGCGTCGCCCCGGCCATCCCGACCCTGGGCGATCGCCGGGCCTCTGGCCACAGCATCGTCGGCCTCGCGGCGTTCGGCCAGCCGGCCCTGCGCGCCGAGGCCATCGGCCGCTGCTGGTCGCGTGGCCACTTCCTAGCGTGGCTCGCTGGCTGACTCCCGACTGCCTCACTCCCAGCCGCCTCACTCCCAATTCGAATGGGGGAGTTAACACCACTGAGTTTCACCCCTGCGGGCGCCCACAATGGGAGGCAGCAACTCAGCGATGGGGAGGTAACGGTGAGTGAGGTTCGCGACAGCATCGTGCGGCTGGTCCGGCCGACCCTGCTGACCTGCGTTCGCGGCATTGGTCTCGCGGTGACCGCTGTCGCCGGGCTCCCGCTGCTCATCGCCTCCGTGGCAAGCGTCATCCTGCTCCCGGCCGGGATCGGAGTGGTGCTCGCGCCGAAAAGCCTGCTCGGGGTGCGGCGGTACGCCGGCGTGCAGCGCCGCTGGGCGCTCGAATGGTCGGAAGTCACGATCGAGTCGCCCTACCGGCCCGTGCCGACCAGGCGGATCAACCGGCTTTTCGGGGTGTTCCGGCGCTGCAAGTGGGTTCTCGGCGATCCGGCGACCTGGCGGGACCTGCTGTGGACGCTGGTCAACGTGCCGGTCAGCGTGGTGCTCGGGCTGCTGCCCGGGTTCCTGCTCGTCGCCTTCACCTGGGTCGCGACTGGTGATTTCGGGACTGTGATTCTCGGATGGTCCAACGTGGTGCCCCACCATTTCCTGCTGCAGCTGTTCTTCCTGAGCATGCTGCCGGCCTGTGTTGTCGCGGGCCCGCGGCTGCTGAAGCTGCACGCGACCGTTGCATCGTCGCTGCTGGCACCGAGCCGGAAAGAGATGGCGGCGAGGGTCGGCCAGCTGACCGAGTCGCGCTGGGACGCGGTGGATACCTCGGCCGCCGAACTGCGCCGGATCGAGCGCGATCTGCACGACGGCGCGCAGGCCAGGCTGGTGGCCCTCGGCATGAACATCGGCTTCGCCGAGCAGGTGCTCAGAGACAACCCGGACCTGGCGCTGACCCTGCTGGCCGAGGCCCGCACCTCCAGCGGCGAAGCTCTGTCGGAGCTCAGGGCGCTGGTCCGCGGCATCCATCCTCCGGTCCTGGCGGAACGCGGCCTGGACGGGGCCGTGCGCGCTCTCGCGCTCAGCCTGCCGCTGCCCGTAGAGCTGAACATCGACCTGCCCGGCCGGCTCAGCGCGCCCGTCGAGTCCGCCGCCTACTTCGCCATCGCCGAGGCGCTCGCCAACGTGGTGAAGCACAGCGGCGCGAACCGGGCCTGGGTTCAGCTGGAATACGATCACCACAGGCTGATCGCGATTGTCGGCGACAACGGAACGGGCGGTGCGCATCCGAGCGCGGCAGGCGGGCTGGCGGGCATCGAGCGGCGGCTGAATGCCTTCGACGGCATGGTCGCGGTGACCAGCCCGGTCGGCGGCCCGACTCAGGTGACCATGGAGCTGCCGTGCGAGTTGTCCTTGGCGAAGACCTGACTCTCCTGCGGGACGGCCTGATCCGGCTGCTCACCGCTTACGACATGGAGGTCGTGGCCGCCGTCGACGACGGACCAGGGTTGCTGCACGCGCTGATCACCCAGCGCCCCGATGTGGCCGTAGTGGATGTGCGGCTGCCGCCGACCTTCACCGACGAGGGCCTGCGCGCGGCGATCAAGGCCCGCGCGGCGGTGCCGGACCTGCCGGTACTCGTCCTGTCCCAGCACGTCGAGCAGCTCTACGCGAAGGAACTGCTGGCCTCGGGCACCGGCGGCCTGGGCTACCTGCTCAAGGACCGGGTCTCCGACGTGCGCGGATTCATCGAGGCGATACGAACCGTCGCCGCCGGCGGCACGGCGATGGACCCGGAGGTCGTGTCGCAGCTGCTGGCCCGCCGGGACCGGGACGAACGGCTGAGCTGCCTCACCCCCCGCGAACGCGAGGTGCTCGCGCTGATGGCGCAGGGGCACAGCAACGCCGGCATCGCCGCCCGGCTAGTCGTCACCGAAAAAGCAGTCAGCAAGCACATAGGTAACATCTTCACCAAGCTCGACCTGTACCCAGCCGACGAAGCCAACCGCCGCGTCCTGGCCGTCCTGACCTACCTCAACACCTGAAGCCACCAAGAAAAGCCCAGACGTGTGCTTCGATGACCCGCATGGTGCATGAACTTGTTCGTCCGGCCAAGGCGCGTCCCGGCGACCACATCGCCGTGCTGTCACCGTCGTTCGCCGCTGCCGGAGCGTTCCCCGCGGTGCACGAGCAGGCGATGCGCAGGCTCACCGAGGTAACGGGCCTGATCCCGGTCGAGTACCCGACGACCCGCCAGGTGGGAGCGAGCCCGCAGGCCAGGGCCAGCGATCTTAACGCCGCCCTGGCCGATCCCGGCATCCGGGCGATCCTCGCCGTCATCGGCGGCGACGATCAGATCACCGTCATCCCGCACCTAGACGCCGGGCTAGCCCGTAGCAACCCCAAGCCCTTCCTGGGAACCAGCGACAACACCAACCTGCATTCCTGGCTGTGGGCGAACGGCGTCGCCAGCTTCTACGGCGGCTCGTCCCAGGTGCACCTCGGCCCCGGTCCTGGCGTGGACGACATTCACGCCCGGTCCCTGCGAGCGGCGCTGCTCACCGGCGAGACGCTGGAGATCACCGAACCGGGTGAGTCGGAGGACACCGGCATCGACTGGGCCGATCCGGCGGCCCTGACTACCTTCGGCGAGCGCGAGCCAACCGAGCCCTGGAGCTGGCACGGGCCGCCGCGCTCGGTGACCGGCCGTACCTGGGGCGGCTGCCTTGAGGTCATCGAATGGGTCCTGACCGCCGGGCGTTTCCCCTCCGATCCCGGCGTCCTCGACGGCGGCGTCCTGCTCATCGAGACCTCAGAAGAGCTTCCCGTCGGCCCTCGCTGTCGGCCGGATCATCCGCTCGCTCGGCGAACGGGGCCTCCTCGCGGCAGCCAGCGCGGTCCTGGTGGCTCGCCCGCCGGTCTCCAGCCTGACCAGCCACCCCCCGGCTGAAATACGAGCCCGCCTGCGAGCCGAGCAGCGAGACACCGTCGTCGACCTGATCGGCCGCTACAACCCCGACGCCGTCATCTGCGTCGGCGTCCCGTTCGGCCACACCCGCCCGCAGTGGATCCTCCCGCACGGCGGCGCCATCACCGTCGACGGCTCCGCCCGCCGCATCACCGCCGACTACTCCTAGCCGCCCAGCCAGGCGCCCGGATACCCCCGCAATCTTCCGTGATCATGAAACAGACCTTGATCCCGGAACATAAACCGCGTGATCACCCCGCAAGGGTTCCGTGATCAAGACCCTGGCCATGATCACGGAACCCCAGCAGGGTGGGCCGACCTCTGGAAATCAGACGAGGCCCGCGCAAATCTTTATAAAAATCCAGGGTGATAAATAATGCGCGGCGCCCAGCCCGTTTTCCTGAGGCTGCTGTCGTGGCGTCCTGGTAGACAGGGAGAGAGGAGAACCAACGTGCTCAGCCGAGGAGGGGTCCGATGACCGCCGCACTACCGCCCGTCGTTAACGCCGGGACCTGGCAGCGCGAGCTCGACGCGCTGCGCGCCCGTGAGAAGGCCGCCACCAGGGAACTCGACGCGATCGCCGCGCAGCGCCGCCGGCTGCCCATGGTCGAGATGCCCGGCTACATCCTGGAAGGCGAGGAAGGCCCGGTTCGCCTGGCCGACATCTTCGACGGCCGTTCTCAGCTCATTGTCTACAGCCACATGTGGTCCCCCGGCGAACGCTGGCAGTGCGGCGGCTGCACAGGATTCACCTCACAGTTCACCCGGCTGGAATTCCTGGACAACTACGACGCCCGGTACGTCATCGTCACCCAGGGTCCGATCGAGGAGGCGCTGGAGTACAAGCGGCGCGTAGGCAACAAGATGACCTGGTACTCGACCGCGAACAGCTCATTCGGCGCCGACATAGGTGCCCCTCCCGGCGGCGGCTTCGCCGTCAACGTGTTCCTGCGCGACGGCGACACCGTCTACCGCACCTGGCACACCACCGGCCGAGGTACCGAGCAGCTCAGTCACGCCTTCCCGCTGATCGACCTGCTTCCCTACGGCCGCCAGGAGGAATGGCAGGACTCCCCGGAAGGCTGGCCCCAGTCGCCGACCTACAGCGGCTGGGAAGACTCAGAAGCCATAGCCGCCCAGTACGGCCCAGATGCGTAGCCCGTCGCAGCCAACCCGAAGACCGTGTTAGACCTGGCGGGGGGCTAGCCGGGCGGCATGCCCTCGCTGCCGGCTGCTTCGCTTAACGCTCTGCATCGAGGGCACGCCGTCCGGCTGGAGACTGGCCACGACGGAGGGCACCACGTGCATCCCGGCGGAACCGCATCGATGTGACAGAGGTGCGGTCTGAGCAGCACCGCAGTCACATCGATGCGGCTCCGCCGGGATGGAAGCTAGATCCTGCAGGTGACTTACCTTGCAGAATGCCCGGTTTCGCCCTGATCAGGGTATGGCGGCCTGTCCGGCGGCGAGCCTCGCCGTCCTCCGCAGGCTCCTCATCCATCACCCCAGCTAACATGACGAATTCGCCCACGGCCATGTTCCGTGATCATCCCGCCCGCCATGATCCCGGAGCATCAGCCGCGTGATCACCCCGCCGCAACTCCGTGATCAGCGTCTCGGCCATGATCACGGAGCATTGCCGGGGCACTGCCACCGCCTCGCGATCAGGTGATCACTCGCTCGGGGCATGATCACGGACCATCAGCGGGGCACCACCCGCCGCGCCGGTCCAGTGATCACCCGCCCCCGGCATGATCCAAGGGGGAACCAGGTTTGTGGACTAAGGCCGCGCTGGCGGCGTCGCTCCCCTCGCGCCTGACCGCCCAACCCGGCTTCCTCCGTGAGATCACGCCCCCGATGTTCCGTAGAAATCCCCTCTGCCGTCATCCCGGAACATCAGCCGCGTGATCACCCCGCCAGCGCTCCGCGATCGCCGCCCCGGCCATGATCAGGGAACGTCAGCAGGGCACCGCCGCCACCCTGGACCCCGTGAGCATCCGCCCCAGGCATGATCACGGAAGATCAGCCGCAGTGCCAGGTACTGCGGGCAATGCCGGACCAGGTTCTGACACGACCGGAGGGTCGGCGTCGCGGCCTGGGCTCACCGCCGGACAGGACGCTAGTCCCGGATTGGATGAAACCGGGCATTGCGTGCAGCCGAGCCTGTCTTGGAACGCCAGAAGTTGCGAGTCGAGGACATCCTTGGCGCCTTCTGGCCGGGCGTTTAGCTAACCCGGCGACCATCTTCGTAGCGATCCCGTGCCTGCATCAGCAAGCCAGTCCAACTCTTGACGTCTGGCCGCCGACGAAGCAGCGCCCTGCGCTCCCGTTCGGTCATTCCGCCCCACACCCCGAACTCAATCCTGCCATCCAGCGCATCAGCCAGGCACTCTGTGCGGATCTCGCACCCACAACAGACTTGCTTCGCCCGGTTCTGCGCCGCACCCTGAACAAAAAGCTCATCAGGATCCGTGGTACGGCACGCCGCCTTCACCACCAAATTTGATGCCAGCATGCGGCTCGCCACCTTTCACTGCTCACGACGCGTAACGGCACCTACGGACCTAGTAGCCAGATGAGGCTAACAAGATCGTTCCATGATCCACAATCACCCGTCATGACTAAGAACTACCTAGTTATCAACACCAAAGTCCGCCAGTTTGTCAGCCATTTGGCCGACAATCTGACCACGACACGCATCCAGACCTTGGACTGCAATTTTGATCTGTGCCGACCTGACAACGACGGCGACATCTGCCAGCAGCCGTGCCGGCCAGGAGTGCCCGGAGACACGGTAGATAGTGACTCGTGCCCGCCGCAGGGATCGTGGGCCCCGAATGAACTGCAGCCTGATCCACCATCGGCGAACGCGTGCTTGCGGCTGCCAGCACAGTCCTGACATATAAGGGGGAGGGATCAGCGTGACCTCATGGCAAGACCGAGCTACTGCCCTGGCAACGGACATCGCCGAGCCGGGTTCCCGCTGGCACGACGCCGTACGGTCGGCTCCCCGGCACGCACGCCGATAGCGCCGACGTCGGCTCCGGGTCCGGCTACGGAGCCGCGTTGCTCGCGTCACGTTTCGGCGACGACCAGGTGACCAGCATCGACGTTGACCCGTACCTCACCGCGACCGCCGCCAAGCGGCTGGGCAGCTTCGGCGCCCATCCGGCCATCCTGACCGCCGACGCTGCCGACGAGCTGCCCGGCAGTTACGACCAGATAGTGCCCATGGTCTCGCTGCCCGGCATCCCGGCCTCCGGGCTCGCCGCACTAAGACCAGACGGGCGGCTCGTCTTCTCCCTCACCGGTGGCTCCGTCCTCATCACCGCCCGCAAAACCGCAGACGGCGGCGCCCCGGACCGCGTCGAATTCGAACGTGCCTCGTTCATGGCTGCCCGCCATGGTCCCGACTTGTCCCTGGAAAGGTCTATCCCCGACCACGCGCTGCACGACGACGGCGAGCAGGTCACCGCTAGCCCTTACCCCGTCGTCGACCCCGCCTGGGGCTGGGAACTGAACGCCATGCTGTCCGTCACAACCCCCGGCCTTGCTATCCGCAGCCGCACCGACAACCGGACCGGGGTCGCCACCACCTGACTGGCCCACGGCGCACGGCTCGTGGGCCAGAGCCACCGCCAGCGGCGACGAGCCCGCCGTAGTGCACCAATCCGGACCCAGCCGCTTGTGGGATATCCTCGATAACCACCGCCGCTGGTGGCTCACCCACGGCTACCTGCCCCTACGGGGCGCCGGAGTCCGTATTTGAACCAGACGACACCTGCCACCTGGGCCAAGATCAATGGCACGCCACCATCGCCCCGGCAGCTCGGGCGGTCTAGGCCCAACACCATCCGAGCCTGCGTGCAGCGGTCCGCGAAGATGCCTTGTACTGGGATGGCGTCGGCCGCGTGGCCCTTGTCAATCTTCCCTTGGCCCCCGCCTTCTCGCGGTCGGAGGTCGGCGCGGAACTAAGAGCGGTCACGGCGCGCAAACCTCCGGAGCTTTCCCGAGACGATCTGGCGCGGGCTCATACAGGCCATCACCGGCCGTTTCTATGCCCTCAACCTCGGGCTTGGTGTTGCGGCATCGTCCCGCAAGATAGACCACGGACCTAACTACAGGTCGTTTCTATGCCCTCAACCTCGGGCTTGGTGTTGCGGCGTCTGGCTACACGAACGCTTCGGCGTCCCAGTGTCGGTTTCTATGCCCTCAACCTCGGGCTTGTGTTGCGGCCAGGCGTTCCAGCGTTTCAAGCTGCGCGTCAACGTGCAGGGGTTTCTATGGACTGCCCCGGCTTCCTTGGAGGCTGTGACCTCTGGGAAGGTTGGGGCTCATGGTATCAAGGAAAGCGCATCCCGATGAGCTGCGGGAACGGGCAGTGAAGCTGGTCTTCGAAGTTCGTGCGGAGACAGGAAACGAACGCGGGTCGATCGCAAGGGTCGGCCGCCAGCTCGGCATCAATACCGAGACTCTCCGTAACTGGGTGAATAAGGCTGAAGTTGATTCCGGTCAGCGGCCCGGCACCACCAGCGAGGATAAGAAAAGGATCGCGGAACTGGAACGAGAAGTCCGTGAGCTGCGCCGCGCTAATGAGATCCTGAAGGCGGCGAGTGCTTATTTCGCGAGGGAACTCGACCCCAGGTATCCGCGCTAGTCGAGTTCATTGACTCACATCGTGACCGGTTCGGTGTCGAGCCGGCGTGCGCGGTGCTGGAAATACGGCCGTCGACCTATTACGCGGCGAAGAAACGCGAGCGCGAGGCGTCGGCCCGCGACAAGCGTGATGACTGGCTGAAGAAGGAAATCACGCGAGTGTGGGCGGATAGGAAGACCGGCCGCCGCGTGTACGGCGCGAGGAAAGTGTGGCGGCAGCTGGGGAGGGAAGGCATCGAGGTAGCCCGCTGCACGGTGGAGCGGCTGATGCGCGAGCTGGGCATCGCGGGCGCAGCGCCCAGGAAGAAGAAGCCGCGGACCACTGTCCCGGCCCCGGCCGGAACGCCGCGTCCGTCTGACCTGCTCGAACGCGACTTCACCGCCGCTTCGCCGGCCAGCCGGTGGGTCGCCGATATCACCTATGTGGAAACGGCCTGCGGTTTCGTGTATACCTCGTTTGTGACTGATTTGTTTTCCCGCAGGATTGTCGGCTGGCAGGTGTCGGACTCGCTGCGCGCGGAACTCGCACTCGATGCGCTGGAAATGGCTATCTGGTCAGCGGGTGACAAGCTCATCGGAGGTAAGCTGATCCATCATTCCGACCGTGGGGTGCAGTACACGTCGATCCGGTATGCTGAGCGGCTGGGTGAAATCGGCGCGGTCCGCTCGGTGGGAAGTAAAGGCGATTCTTACGATAACGCGGCCGCGGAGTCAGTGAATAGTCTTTACAAGAAAGACTCATTGACCGCGACGGGCCATGGGCAGGCATCCGGGATGTCACAATCGCCACTGTGGACTGGGTGGCCTGGTACAACAACCAGCGGTTGCACTCAAGCTGCGGCTACATTCCCCCGAAAGAATTCGAGGAAAACTATTACGCACGGCAAGAAACACTGGTAGCATAGTCTTATTCGGCAAGCAAGGGCCTCCAATTTTGCCGGGGCGATCCACTATGCCCTCAACCTCGGGCTTGGTGTTGCGGCGGATGGGTTCATGGCGTGGTCGTGACCTGCATGTTTGGTGTCCGTTCCGCCATCCTCTCTGGGAACAAGGCTCACCGGCTAGCTCTCAGGGACAGATTGCCAAAGACGAGTGCCCTGACCTGCGGATATCCCCGTGCGCCAACCGGCCGCCCTGAAGCGACTGGCTCAGTATCGTGTACCGGTCAGGTGATGATCCAGAAGGTCCTGCCGTTCCTCGATCGTACGGGCTCCGAGCACGATCGTGCCCCTGATAGCGGTCTCGTCGAGCGGGTACATCTGGATCTGGTCGTCGGCCGGGTCTATGAGCGCGTGGAACTTGGCGCGAAGGCCGATTTGTCTGGCCACGGATCGATGATCAACGACACTGCTCATTGGCGAAGGGCGGCTTGGACTGCCGGTCCAGGCTCGGGAGCCGGGGTGTGGTGCCGGTGCTGTCGTCGTGAGAGCCAGTCCTAGATCCCGCTGACGACCAGGCGTTTCTAGCAGGCCGGCGACCTCGCCGCAGATCGGCAGCCCGCGCGCAGGCGGACCGCGCTGTGAGGTCAGTAGTGGTAGCGGGCTGCGAGGATGACGATCTCATTTCGGTGACGATGTAGACGAGGCGGTGCTCGTCGTCGATCCGTCGTGACCAGGCCCCGGGCAAGTGGTACCTGAGCGGCTCGGGTTTGCCGATGCCGGTGAACGTATCCCGTCTGACGTCCTCGATCAGCCTGTTGATCCGCGCGAGCATCTTGCGATCAGTCCCGATCCAGCAGGTGTAGTCCTCCCAGCCCTCACCCGGTCTGCCGGGGCGGGGTCGATCAGGGCATGCTCGGACACGTGAAGGCCGTTCAGGGCGTTCTCGTAGGCCGTGAGCAGGTGACAGGCATTGGCAGGCGAGCGCAGCAGGTAGGCACCCTCGCGCAGGGCGGCGTAGTCTTCGGCCGAGACCAGGACGGCGTTGCCGTGCCTGGACACTATCTCGATCGCATCATGGTCCTCGTTGACCTTCTTGATCAGCGGGAAGAGCCCCTTGCGCGCATCGCTCGCGGTAATCGACATGGCAGCCAGTCCTCCGGTAGTGGTACAAGATAGAGTGCCACTACTTAGCGCACCTGTTCGCATCCCGCGCTGCTTCCCTGTCCTCCTCGCAGCGGGAGCCTGATGCCGGCTCGGCGGTAGCGCCGCTGACCGGGTCCGGCCAGGGCGGTGACGTAACCGCAGTCCTGGACCGAGCGTTGCCAAAACGTCGTAACGGGATGCCGCCGCCAGATCTCCAAATAACGAGCTCGCTAATACCCTCAACCTCGGGCTGGGTATTGCGACCTGGACATACATGGTTCAGCGGACAGGCCTTGCCCTTCACGTTTCTATGCCCTCAACATCGGGCTTGGTGTTGCGACCACCCAGGCCCGCGTAAGCACCACGACTGACGGTGACGGTTTCTATGCCCTCAACATCGGGCTTGGTGTTGCGACGGGCACGCGATTTCTCTGAGATCAGTGAGTTCGGTGGGTTTCTATGCCCTCAACATCGGGCTTGGTGTTGCGACATCGGTCACAGTTTCGTTGCCGTCGTCCGGCCCGGTTTCTATGCCCTCAACATCGGGCTTGGTGTTGCGACCTGGCTCTACTACCGCCCAGCCAAAGAGAAGTGGGGGTTTCTATGCCCTCAACATCGGGCTTGGTGTTGCGACATCGAGGACGACGGCGGTAAGCAGGGCGCATTCGTGTTGTTTCTATGCCCTCAACATCGGGCTTGGTGTTGCGACTGGGCGGCAGGATCGCGGCGATCGCACTGATCGCGCTCTGGAGTTTCTATGCCCTCAACATCGGGCTTGGTGTTGCGACGGATGGGTTCATGGCGTGGTCGTGACCTGCATGTTTGGTGTCCGTTCCGCCATCCTCTCTGGCAACAAGGCTCACCGGCTCGCTCTCACGGACAGATTGCCAAGGACGAGTGCCCTGACCTGCGGATATCCCCGTGCGCCAACCGGCCGCCCAGAAGCGACTGGCTCAGTATCGTGTACCGGTCAGGCCCGGTCAGGTGATGATCCAGAAGTCCTGCCGTTCCTCGATCGTACGGGCTCCGAGCACGATCGTGCCCCTGATAGCGGTCTCGTCGAGCGGGTACAGCCGGATCTGGTCTTCGGCTGGGTCGACGAGCGCGCGGAGTTTGGCCCGAAGGCCGACGGCCTCGATTCTCGATCTTGTCTCGCATTCGAAGACGCTGAGCTGAACCCTCGGCCCGTATCCGGAGAGCAAGGTCGCGATGTCCTCGCGGCGTCCATCGTCGGCGATGTCGTAGGCGACTAGGTAGCGCATCGTCTTGTGCTCGCAGAAGTGGTCAAGGCTGGCTCCTTATTTCCACCGGACAGGGCGATACGGCCGGTTCGGGTCCAGGATGGCGCGCGCGAGGGATCGTGCCTGGAGGCCGATGCCCACCCTGTATGAGACGCGGCGGCCACTCGGCTCGTGGGTAAACAAGGTCAGCATCCGGCGCTCATAAGCGGCCAGGAACGCATGCCGGGCACGTGGAATCATCCGGCATCCCACGTCGGGTTCGGTGCTGAAGTCTTCCAGCCGGACAATCCCGGTGGCCAGGCAGCGCAGCACCACTGCGTCTACCAGCAACGGTCTGAACTCTTCCATCAGGTCAAGCGCCAGGTTCGGTCGCCCCCACCGTGCCTGGTGCAAGAATCCGACGGCCGGATCCAGGCCGGCGGTCCCCAGAGCCGAAACGGCTTCGTTGGCCAGCAGTGTGTAACCGAAAGACAGCATCGCGTTCACTGGATCGGGCGGAGGCCGTCGCTGTCTGGTCGTAAAGCCCCACTCAGATCCGATGTCGTCGCGCCATGCACGAAAGTACTCGCGGGTCGCGGCACCTTCATGGCCCATGATCTCATCGATCGACCCAGCGTCGGCGAGCAGCAGTCGGGTAACCGCGAGGGTCTCGGCGACGTCAACTCGCCCCGCGTCAGGACCACGTCGGCCCGCACGCAACAGCGCCACCCGCATATTGGCGATCTTGCCGTCAATGAAAGAACGAGCAAGTTCGCGAGCCGCCGGCAGATCATCGGCCAGCCGGTACTGAGCGCGCCGCGCGGTGGGATCACTCTGCGTAAGCGAGGTCAGCCGGCCTCCTGGCCCGCCCTGCTCGTCGAGCAGCACCATGTCGATTCCGTCTCTCAGCGCGCGATGCAGGAACGGCGTCGTCATCCCGACTCGGCCGATGCAGACCACCTGCCGGACCCGCCGGAGGTTGAGGCGGAACAGGATCTCGTCCTGGTGCTCGACCGTAAGCCGCTCGCCCCGGCTCCGCAGCAGGCATCCCTGCCGATCCACATAGACGACCGTCTCCAGCGGATGGGACAACGCGGCCGCACCGGGGCTCGTCGTCGCGGTCACCGTGGAGCCCAGGAAATGCACTCCCTCATCGAAAGACACCACATGGCTCTTCGCCGGATCAAGGCTGAGCCGCAGATCGCCCAGTATCTCGGCCGCATCGGCCAGTGCCCGCTCCGCAGCGGCCCGGTCTTCGACCGCGATAGCCAGGTCGTCGGAATACCTGAGCACGCGATAACCGCTGGCCAGCATCGCGCGATCAAACGCGTCCAGGTACAGATTGCACAGCAACGGTGACAATGGGCTGCCCTGGTGGAGTCCAAGGCCGCGGTCGGACTGCGCTCTGTGCTCCCCGACCACTGGCCGGTCCATAAATCTCCGGACCAGATCGACGGCCTGGATATCCGCGACACATTCCCGCAGCCTTCGAAGCACCTCCCAGCGGGGAATATGGTCGAAGCAGTCATCAATATCAGCACGGGCAACCCAGGCCGACCCAGCCTCCCGAGCCTCGATCAGACCGGCAATCGCGTCTTTGACGCCAAGTCCGTGCCGGTAGGCGAAACTCCACGGAAGCAGCAGCGGATCGATCACTGGATTAAGTTCGGCGAGCAAAGCCGCTCGACAATGCGATCGACTAATGACGGTACCGCGAGCCTCCGTACTCCTCCGGATGACTTAGCGATCTCAACCCTGACAACCGGATGCGGACGAAACGAACCATCAGCCAACTCGTCAGCCAGCCCGCTGATCCGCCGGGCGGCACCAGCCTCGAACGCCTCTATCTCCGATCCGGCCTCTCCGTCCTCCAGCGCGGCATCTCTAGCCGCCGACCACGCATCAAGCAGCGCCTGCTCAGTAAAAGCACGAGCAAATAAATCACCCATCAGAACCCCCCTGCTGCTGTTCTTCGCCGCTGAACGATTGTTCTATGCCCTCGGTGTCGGGCTGGGGACTGTGACCGTTCTTGCCAAGCCCGTTCTTGCTGCCGCCTCCAGGGTTTCTATGCCCTCGGTGTCGGGCTGGGGACTGTGACGGTCATCGAGGTCTACGGCCAGGAGGCAGTTAGCGTTTCTATGCCCTCGGTGTCGGGCTGGGGACTGTGACCTTCTGGCCGTGGCAGCGATTGCATGGATACTTGATCGTTTCTATGCCCTCGGTGTCGGGCTGGGGACTGTGACGGATGCGTGCGGGGGGTGGCTGTGACCTGGGGGTTTGGTGTCCGTTGCGCCATCCTCCTTGATCAGCGGGCCGACAGACAAGCCTTAGCCTGCGCGCAACGTCCCAGCAGGGCCATGACCTGCGACTTCTGCCCAGCGCCAACCGAGCCTCCCAGGACGTTCCGTGCTAACCCTGTACCAGCTACCGCCCTACCGCTCGCGTGAGGGCAAGGCGAGTAGCACCTGATCCAGGAATAGTCTGCGCTCGCGCTGCTGAACTCCACGAACCGGACCAGCGTCGAGAACGCCGAGCAGGCTGCGGCCGTTGCCTTCTCCCAGCTGGCACTACAGATCCGGTGAACCAAGACTGCGGCGTCGATACCCGGTTCGGGGAGAGCCCGGCTACGGCAGCGGCGTGGGTGTAACCGGAGCGCAACCCGGGCTGGATCGTCAGGACCGATGTCGATCAGCCTGCGAGTCATCTTGATGCATGCCCCTTCAAACGGTGAGGTGCCAAGGTCAGGGCAACCCGGCCCGCGCGCCGGGTGACCACGAGGCGAGTGATGGGCAGCGCGCGGGGGCATTCGCCAGAACCGCAACCTCGGGTGGCACCGGGCGGGAACGGCAGCGGGCCGCTGCCAGCCCATCACCTGTCGCCGTCTATGGATTTGCATGCCCAGTTCATGAGGTCGCGCGTGAACTGACGGTGCCAGGCGGCCAGGCCAGCGTACTGGTGTCGCAGCCGGATCAGCTCAGCCCGCTCGTCCTCGTCCAGCGGTGCCAGCACCGTCAACGGCCTGAGCGAGGACGAGCGCGGTGCCGCCCGAGGGAGGCGGCGCGGTGCCGAAGTCCTCCAGCAGGATGCCGAGCACTCGGCAATAGTGCAGCCGGTACGTGCGCCGTGAGGCGCTGTTGGTTCGAGTGGAGGTGAGAGACCTTCGCCGCTGGTCCTGTCGCAGCGGGACGGTGGAGCTGAGGGCAGCCTTAGCCGGGTGGCGCCGGTGAGGGCGGGAGCGGCCCTGACAAAGCCGGGACGGTTCAGTACTGCCAGATGAGCCGGGTCCGGCGAGCGGGACGGAGAGGAGTACGCGAGGAACCGGTGCGATTACATCCCTTAATGCACTGCTGGCTCGAACCTGGTGGATGGGGGCCAGATGCGGTGCGTGCCTGCTCTTCATGACGGGCGGGAACTCCTGAAGCGGCAGTTACCGGCCGTCAGGGAGGCCACGGGGAAGTCTGCGGCGTACCTGTGGCGATGCCGCAGGGATAGAGCCGGGCTCCTGCTTCGTCGAGCGAATCACAGTGAACACGGGAACCGCCCGGTCGCGGTTCCCGGCGGCGGGCATCCGGCTCGCCGGCCGGGATAGGCGCGCCGACAGCTGAACGGGCCGGGCGGGGCGGAGCCGCCGTAGTACTCCGGGGCCGGGAAAGCCGGTCACATGGGGAAGGGCGGCAGCGGTTGCGAGAGGGGAAGGAGGCTGTAATGCCGCAAGACGCGCCGCCGGATGGCGGTGCCTGCGACAGCGTCCCGGCGGGGTCGTGGTCGCGGGTAGCGGGGATGCAGGCCAGGCTTCACCGCTGGGCGGTGGCTGATCCTGGCCGCCGGCTCGATGACTTGCTCAACTTCGTGCACGACCCGGCGACGCTGATCGTGGCGTTCGGCCGGGTCGCGGCCAGCCGGGGCGCGAACACTCCTGGCACGGACGGCGTCACTGCCGCCCGGGTGGAGGAGCAGGCGGGCGTGCCCGGGTTCCTGGATGACCTGCGGGCTGTCCTGAAGGACGGCTCGTTCCGGCCGCTGCCGGTGCGGGAGCGCATGATTCCCAAGCCCGGCGGGTCTGGCAAGCTCCGCAAGCTCGGGATACCGGCGATCGCGGACCGGGTCGTGCAGGCGGCGCTGAAGCTGGTGCTGGAACCGATCTTCGAGGCGGATTTCAAGCCGTGCTCGTACGGGTTCCGGCCGAAGCGGCGTGCCCGGGACGCGATCGCCGAGATCCATCACCTCGGCACCCTCGGCTACCGGCGGGTGCTGGACGCGGACATCGAGGCGGCCTTCGGCAACGTGTCACACTCCGTGGTTCTCCAGCGGGTGCGGGCACGGGTCAAGGACAAGCGCGTGCTGGCGCTGGTGAGGGCGTTCCTGAAGGCCGGGGTGCTGACCGAGCTCGGCGAGCACCGCGACACCCTCACCGGCACGCCGCAGGGCGGCTTATGTTCAGCTGAACATAAGCCGCCTTATGAGCAGTGCCGGGTTATGCGCAGCGCCGGCCGCCCGGCCCTGGTGACGGCGACGCCGGGGGTCGAGCACTGCGCATAACATGCGGCGCCAGCAGCCCCGGTACCACACCATCGTCGCGTCCTTGCAGCCCAGACGCCGCAACTCCGCGTCCAGACCCGACACCAGCGCTAACACAGTCGTCGCTCGAAGCCGCCTGCACCGACATCGTCATCGGCGACCTGCCCGAATGGAACCAGGACCCCGGACTGCTCAGCTGGCTCGCCAGCCTGTGAGCCTCCGCACCATGAAGGGTTATGCGCAGCGCCCAGGCCCCAGCGTCGCTGTCACCAGGCCAGAAGGCCAGCGCTGCGCATAACCCGGCACTGTTCATAAGGCGGCATCTTGTCCCCGCTGATCTTCAACGTGGCCATGTCCGCGCTCGATGAGCACGTGATGGCACCGTGGAAGCCGGACGGGGCGATGTCGACTCCGGGCAAGCGCGCCTGCCGGCGCTCCAGGGGACGGCCGACATGGCGGATAATCCGCTGCGCCGATGATTTCGTGATCCTGGTGCACGGGACGCGCGCGGACACCCTGGCGCTGCGCGAAGACGTCGCTCAGGCACTGGCCCCGCTCGGGTTGCGGCTGTCACCGGCCAGGACCCGGGTGGTCCACATGGGCGACGGGTTCGGCTTCCTCGGCTTCCGCATCCGGTGGAGGACCAGGAAAGGCTCGGGCAAGTGGCACGTCTGCACCTTCATCGATGACCGGCCGCTACGGTCGGTGAAGGCCAAGATCCGTGCCCTGACACGCAAGACATCGCAGCAGGATCTCGCGCACGTGCTGACCAGGCTCGGTCAGATCATGCGCGGATGGGCGAACTACTTCAAGTACGCCGTGGCCAAGCGGACCTTCGGCAAGCCGGACGCCTTCACCTGGTGGAGGCTCATCCGCATGCTCCGGGCCCGCCACAGATGGAACTGGGGACATACCCGCCGCCACCTCAAGGCCCCTGACGGCCGCTGGGTGATCGCGGCGGACGGGATCGGGTACTTCCGGATCGAGGGCGTGACGGTCTCCCGCTACGCCTACCGCGGGAACAAGATCCCATCCCCATGGCCACCTGCGAACCCCGCCTGACGGCAGCAGCCGCGGAGAGCCCGTTGCTCAGTAATGGGCACGGCGGGTTCGGCGAGCGGCCCGGGGAAACGGGCCGGTGGCAACACCGGAACCGCGCCCCGGGCCGACTCAACCGTTCCGACACGCCTCCGACGCCTTTTGTCCTCCCCGGTCTCCGGGGAGGACCACCGTGTCAGGTACGCCTCGCGGATCTGCCCTGCGCCTGTCTCGTGGTCCGGCAGCGTCGTGGCCAGGGTGAAGGTCTCCGAGACCTCTTCGCCGTCCCCCCAGGGCAGGACCGCGTTCTGCTCGGTGACCCGGACCGGCAGCCGGTCGCCCGCCTTTCCGCCGCGCGCGTTCAGCCAGGACATGCGGGACCCGTCGGGAAGCCAGCCGCCGGCGGTGACCGGCAGCGCGATGTTGCTCCTGATCCGGGCCACGACGTGCCCGCCGGCGTCCAGGATCGCGGTGATGATCTTATGGCCGGGGAAATTACGGCCGAAGCAGAGCACCCGGCCGACGAAAAGTTCCGGGCGGCGCCGGATCAGCCGGCCCAGTAGCTCCTGCTCCCCGGCCCGGGCCCTGCCGGTGATCGCCCCGAGCTTCGCCCGGCCCGCCCGCGTGGTCACGATCACGACCTGGATCTGCGGGAACGGCGCTGACCCGGGCCCGTCCTGGTCGCGGGTACCGGTGCAGCCGAACATCGCGCGGTTCGCCGGGGTATCGGCGAGGGTGACCAGCATCCCGTCGATGCCGCACACCGCCATCCCGGCCAACTCCGTCACCGGGCCGCCGCCGCTGTCGCAGGCCAGCGGCCCGGCGGCTGACCAGAACAGCTCCTCCAGCATCGACGGCGGTATCTTGTCCCGCCAGCCGGTGACTACCTTCGGGGTCGGGACATGCCATTCCGCGGCCCATGCCACCCCGGCCAGGTGCCCGGCCAGCCGGCGTACCGCTTCGGTATATCCGGCGTCGGGCATCAAGGTCATCGCGACGATCAGCCTGATCGTGAACGGGTAGGACATGATCCGGCGCCGCTGCGGTGCCGGTATCCGTCCCGCGGCGATCGCCGCGTCCACCAGGTCCTCGATCACGTTCCCGGCCAGGTGCCGTTCCAGCTCGCCCAGCCGCACGAAATCGGGCAGCCACTCGCCGGCCAGCACCCGGCCGCCCCTACCACCGCCGGGGCGCTCACCACCGGATGACAGAACGTCATCATCGTGCCCGCCGGCACCGTCACCGTCTTTCCGCCGCGAGCCCGCAGGTCAGCGGTCCGGAACGCCGCCATCCCCGCCGGCGGCCCGGGCACCGCCGGCGGCACGTCCGCCAGCGCCGGACTTACCAAGCCCCTGGACCAACGCAGGATCGGGTGACAAGTGTGTCTGCCTGAGTTGGGCACGGGTGGGAGTGGCGGGTTCAAGGCGTCGAACAACGGAAGCAGAACCGGGCCGTCCCTGACGGTCAGGGTCGACCTCCGCACTCTGCCGCCCCCGCGAAGAACTGCGCCGAGCGGGCCGTGTTGAGCGCTTTCAGGAGTACGCCACACCCCAGGGACTGGGGACGAGGGCCGGGACGGGCAGCAGCCGACCATGCCACGATAAGCAGGTGGGCGAGGAAGCGAGCTTCGGCAGGCGGGTTCACCGGCAGCGACTGCGTTTGGGAATCACTCAGGGCGAGCTGGGCCTGCGCGTCGGTCACAGCCAGGGCTGGGTGAGCAAGGTCGAGCACGGCGAGCTGACCCCGGACCGGGTCGGGCTGATCAACGAGCTGGCCGCGGCCCTGCACTGCCACCCGAATGATCTGATCGGCCGCCCCTATGCCGCCTCGGCGGCGGACAACCAGTGGCAGATCGCGGCGCTGGAGGTGGTCAAGGAGCTGCGCCGGTTCGACCTGCCGCCGTCGTTCACCGGCCGGCCCAGGCCCTCGGCGCAGCTCTGGGCCGACCTGGACGCGATCCATGCCCTGCGGGACTCGGCGTCCTACCGGACGATCGTCGCATCGGCCGCGCCGCTGCTGCGGGAGAGCAGAGCCCTGATCGAGGCCGCCACGGGCCGGGAGAAGGAGGAGGCGTTCGTCATCTACGGCATCGCCTGCAAGGCCGCGCACACCGCCGCCTACGGCCTGGGACATCGGGAGATGATCGCCCTGGCCACCGAGCGGATCGACTGGGCGGGGCGCAACTCCGGGGATCCGATGCTGCCGGCGATTGCCATGCACATGCGCGCCCGGGACATGTGGGCCACCAACAGCAACGCCGACGCGATGATCCTGCTGGACCGCGGGCTGGCGCTGATCGAAGCCGAGTGGACCGCCGGCGACGTCCACGCCATCCGCACCTGGGGATCGCTTCAGCTGCGGGCCGCGGTCACCGCCTCCCGCCAGCACAACCGGTCCGAGGCCGAACACCGCATCGCCCTGGCCCAGGAGGCCGCCGAGCGGCTGGTCGCCGCGGCCCGGCCGCATCCCAAGGACCGGCACGAGCTGACGTTCTCGCCCGGGAACGTCCTCACCCATGGCGTCAACGTCGCCGTCGACCTGCAGGACGCCCAAGCGGCGCTGCGCCTGAACGACAAGGCGCTGCGGCAGAACCGGATGGCGCTGGCCGCGCTGCCGCCCTCACGGGCCGGACGGCACCACCTGGACCTGGCCAGGGCCTGGTTCTGGCAGTCCGACCGGGGCCGGTCCCTCCATGAGCTGGAGACCGCCGAGAAGATCGCACCCCAGCTCATCCGGTCCCACCCGGTCGCGCATGCGCTCTGCGCACAGCTGGTCGAATCCGAACGGGTCGTGACGCGCGAGCGACTTCGGCGCATCGCCAACCGATTCGGGCTAGATCGCTAGAGCGGTATTCCATCGGCTCATATTCGGTCATGCCAGGGTTCTTAGATTCGACACCATGGTCGAAGACACCGAACACGACGAGCTCGCGGGCGCTACGGCTTGCCGGCCGCCGACGACCGCGGCTGGATCCACGTCGTCAGCGCGGACTCGGACATGGGCGCCTGGGTCGACCGGGCATGCGACACCGGGCCCGGCTGCTCTTGAGAGGAGCCGCACCATGAGCAGCGCCACGTTCACGGCCGCCGAGAAGAATGCTATCGCCGCCTACGCCGCGTGGATCGCGCCGCGGCCGTCCCTGGTCGTCATGCAGCCCACCACCCTCTGCAACCTGGACTGCACCGCCTACTGCTACCTGCCACTGCGCAAGAAGCGCAACGAGATGCCGGTCGCGGTCGCCTCCGCCGTCGCCGCCGACCTGGCCGACCTGGGACCGGACGAGGCCGGTCACGACCACGTCGTAGAGGTCTGCTGGCACGGCGGGGAACCCCTGGCCACCGGCGCGGACCGGCTCGCCGCACTGCTGGCCGCGTTCGAGCCGCTGCGAGCGGCCGGACTGGTCCGCCACTCGGTCCAGACCAACGCCACCCTCATCGACGACGACTGGTGCGACCTGCTCACCGAGCACGGCTTCACCGTCGGCGTCTCCATAGACGGACCGGCCGACCTGGACGCCCGGCGCACCGACTGGTCCGGACGGCCTGCCCACGACCGCATCATGGCCGGGATCAGCACCTTGAGGCGGCGCGGCATTGACTTCTCTCTGATCGCCGTGGTCGGCACCGACGGCATCGGACGGGCCGAGGACCTGCTGGACTTCCTGGCCGACCTCGGCGCGGCCTCGATCGGCCTGAACATCGAGGAGTTCGAGGGTCGCAACACTGCGGCCCAGCCCACCCCGGCCGCTGCCCGCGACTTATGGACCCGCGCCCTAGCCTGGTCCGCAGACCACCCGGGAGTCGAGATCCGCGAGCTGGACCGCCTGGCGCACTACTTGCGGACCATCCGCGGCGGCGACCGGGCGGCATGGGACGCGCACCGCTTCGACCCGCTGCCCACCATCGCGCACAACGGTGACGTCGTCCTGCTCTCCCCGGAACTGGCCGGGATCACGGACAAGCACTACGGCAACTTCATCGCCGGGAACGTCCTGGAGCAGCCCCTGAACACGATCCTCGCGCGGGCCTGGCAGCTGCCCTACGTCGCCGAGTTCACCGACGGGCTTTCGGCCTGCCGCGCCACCTGCAGGTTCTTCGACTTCTGCCGCGGAGCCCAGGCCGGGAACCGCTACTTCGAGAACGGATCCTTCGACAGCACCGAGACCAACTACTGCCGGGTCTCCCGGCAGGAACTGGTGCAGGCCCTCGTCGACACCACACACAAGGAGGACACGTGAACCTGCTCGCGGAGCTCATCGACTCCGACCACCCGGCGGTGACCGGCCTGATCGAAGGCGGTCCCGTCATGGACTGGGACAACAAGCCCAGCTGGGACAACTGGAAGAAGGCCCCGGCGCCGTTCGACAACCGCCCGACCTGGGACAACTGGAAGAAGAAGTAGCCCAATTGCGCGGTCCGGCCGACCCGCGGCCGGGCCGTGCGTCCTGGCCACGCCACGACCGCGCCGACCCTTAAGGTGAGACGACATGGAGCAGCTGACCGTCCGCGCCGTCCGCGCCACCCTGCCCGCCTTCGACCCGGCCGAGCTGGAACCGGTGACGTCCCTGGAATCCGGGCTCGGGCAGATCGTCGACTTCGACTACGACGGCAAGGAGGTCGGAGAGCTTCGGGCGCTGGAGCTGTCCGGACACCGCCTGATCGGCGGCCGGATCACGGGCCTTACCGTCGCTCGCGCCAAGCTGGACGACTTGCGCCTGGACTCCGTGGAGTTCACCGGCTGCGACCTGTCCTCGGCCGAGATCACGAACAGCAAGCTGTCACGCGTCCGGTTCGTCAACTGCCGCATCCTCGGCGGTCAGTTCACCACGCTCGCGCTGGAGGACGTGGTGTTCGAGCGCTGCAAGCTCGACTACGCCACCTTCGAGGAGGTCCAGGCCAAAGGCCCGGTCGTGTTCGCCGGCTGCGCCCTGACCGAGGCGACCTTCACCGGCTGCGATCTCTCCGGAGCGGCGTTCGACGACTGCCGCCTGGAGCAGACCGCCTTCGATCGCGGCACCTTCAAGGGCACCGACCTGCGCGGCAACGACCTGTCCGGGGTCCGGGGCGTCTCGTTCCTGAAGAAGACTGTCGTCGACCGCGCCCAGCTGCTCCAGCTCGCCGAGGCCCTGGCCGTCGACCTGGACGTCACGTTCGGCGACGAATAACCACTCCTGACAGGACCCTGACCTTCAAGGAGCGAGCCATGCCCATCCGCTTCGCGGTCACTGACCCGAACGCCCTGGCCGAGCGCTGCGACGTCTCGGGCGTTCGCATCACCGCCGGAGAACCCGGCGTCGAGGACGGCGCCGTCGTCCCTGACGACGGCTGGCAGCCGCTGACCACAACCGACGCCGAACACCTGCGCGCTGACGGGGACATCGCCGCGGCGACTGTCGTCGAGGTCGTCGACGTCCCTATAGACCGGGCCGCCGCGCACGCCACCATGCCGATCATCGCCGAAGCCTTCGACCCGTTCACCAGACGACACGCCTCACAGTTCCTGGCCTTCACCGACCAGGCCGCGGGCGGCCCCACGACCACCATCGACGAGTCCACCGGCCTGCGCATCGGCATCCACGTCGACAACTTCGACAAGCTGACCTTCGACCAGCGCGAGGCCGGACGACGCCGGCTCGGAGTGAACTTCGGACCCGGCCACCGCTACCTGCTCATCGGCACCATCGACGTCCGAGACGTCTGCCTTGCCAACGATCCCGCCGCGCCGAGCCGCTACCCCCACAGCGACGACATCCGCCGCTTCGTCGCCTCCGGCCGGTCCATGCGGCTGCTCCGCATCCGCCTGGATCCCGGACAGGGCTATATCGCTCCCACCGAGCTCGTCCCGCACGACGGCTCCACCCTTGACGCCACCGAACCCTCCCGGATCGGGTTCTGGCTCGGACGCTGGCCGACCGGAACCCTTCGACCCCTTATCTGACTTGGTGTGACTCGCATCACGCTGCTGCGCTTCTCCGCGTGCTCCAACGAGACACAACCCCTGCCCGAGTCGCAAGTCGACTCGATGCAGTGAGCGTCGGCTGAACGCGACACGACCTGCGTGGGACACGGCGACTGCGGCGACAACCTCCGATGAACTGCGCCATCGGTACCCCGAGGTCTGCGGCCTGAGCGGGGAATCGATAACCGGCGTGACCTCGCGCGGCCGGCCACGTGTCGGCTCGCGTCTTCGTCCACATCAACCGGCGACGCTCGCTCGCTTGCTGGAGACAAACTGCATTTTTTACTTCGAAAGTGAATAATGCAGGGTTCGTAGCGCTGCTCCGAATACCCCCAGGATAGCTGCAACTCTCGCGCTGTTACCTTCGTCTACTTTCAGGATCGTTGCTCAGGACCGGAATGCTTGCGATTTTCTCGTGCGTCAGGTTCGTCCAGTCCAGTCGGCCGCTTTCTTGATTCACTGCGGATCACCCTTTCTGGGGTGATGATCAGGTCAACTCGGAAGTCGTGTTCTCCCTCCGGGAGGTCATCGGCGAGTACCTGCAGCTCGTGGACAGTAGTCGCGATGGTCGTGCGTTCGCTGAGCAGATCTGCCTCAGCCGGCAGGGCCATCTCGATATCTGAAAAACCCTGAGCCTTTTCCAAGGCGTGCGCCGCTTTTGTGGACGGCCACACTCAACACCAGCGACTTAAGGGATAGCGGTCGCTGACCTGGGGCTTCGCGGGGCGGTGGTGACTGGCTGCGTGGTTTGATCATGAAAGAGGCTCCTGGTAGGGATATGGGTGTCGAATCCTCATCCCTGAACAACAGGAGCCTCGGGTGCTTTCTTACCTGCCGGTCGTTGATAACGCAAGCCCGTCGGTGGCGGAGGTGCCGCCTGCGGGTGCTGGCCTGCCGGCGGGGATGGTGGCGTTCCGGGCCGGTGACCTGCGGGCTCACAGCGGGAAGACGGTGGCGGCGAGCACGATGATGACGTTCTGCCATCCGGTGGTGACCTGCCCGGCGGTGATCAGGGGCGGCGTGGTGCGGACCGGCGGGCAGCCAGGCGGCCGTGCTGTGCAAGGCGCAGGGTCGCGACGAGACGCTCAGCGCCGCCCAGCGGGAGCCGGACGCCCGGAAGCCCAACGGGTGCGCCTAATGACCGGGGAGGTCGGCGGCGGGACCCTCGAACCTAGGCCACAGGACCTGCGGCAGATTCCGTCAGCCTCCCGCCGATAAAGGGTGGAGGTGCGGGTTTGTTACGGGCACTTCTGATCTGTGCCTTTCGCAATGAGCGTCAGACCATTGCTGAGGTGGAGAAAGTAGCGTCCCGTCCGCGTGTGGTAGTACACGCTGACTCCGTCGGTGCTTCCTGGTGCGTGCACCAGTTTGACGACCAAGACGAGATCGACGTAGGCGTTTCCGTGAGAGGGCGGGATGTGCGCGCCGTCTGCTCGCTGCCGCTGCGACCAGCGGACTCCCGGTGAGAGGTCTTCCGGCGGGTATCCCGTCAGGTTTCCGTAGCCGTCGTTCCCGGTGATCGGCACGGCGTAACCGGCGAGGAGCTGGAGTCCGCGAAGATGGGTGAGCGTCACCTTGTCGATGACGGCGGCCGGCCCGGAGTTAGTGAACGAGGCGATGCTGCCGGCGGTGAACGCCCCGCCGGGCTTCAGCGGCCCGCACAGCCGACTGACCTGATCACCGCCATTGCCGAACGGACCGGCGCTGACGGGGTTGCCCCCGCCGCAGCCGGCTAGCGACATCGCCGCCAGCACGACTGCGGCGAGAGCCGCCCCTGCGGTGCGCCGGAGAGTCATCGCGGCAGAGCCGCCAGCACCGTAGCCAGCCACGGCAGCCAGCAGGCTCTGCTGCAGGACAGCCGCAGATCCTTCTGTGACAGGCCCCGGTGCTTGCGTACTGACTGGATGCGCCTGCCGACCGTCTCCGTCGATTCGGCCATGGCCGTGCTCCTGGCGTCGCGGTATGGTCCGGGACCAACAATACGTCCATTTGCTGCGCCGATAAAAAATGGCACTATGAAGTAGCTCACGTGTTCGAACTGACCGGGCGGCGGGATGTCTCGGGTTGCCGGCCGGTCTCGGGCCCGAACGCCCCCGACTGCCGGTCGTAGTCAGGGCGGTCGGCCCGCTGGGCGGCGAAGATCCTGCGCAGGTCTCCTGCCGTCAGGTAGTCGATCCGCGTCGTCGCCGGTAGTCCTCTGATCTCGGTTCTGTGCCCTCGGTGTCGGGCTGGGGATTGTGACATCGACTACCACATCAGCCAGGGCTACCTGCAGAAGTGTTTCTATGCCCTCGGTGTCGGGCTGGGGATTGTGACCGGGCCGAAGAAGGTCTTCCGTGTGGACATGAGCATCGATGGTTTCTATGCCCTCGGTGTCGGGCTGGGGATTGTGACGCACATCACCGATGTCGATCCGAACGAGAAGGCTTTCCGTTTCTATGCCCTCGGTGTCGGGCTGGGGATTGTGACCGTCCGACCTGTCAGAGTGCGCCAACGTTCCCTCCGCCGTTTCTATGCCCTCGGTGTCGGGCTGGGGATTGTGACGGATGCGTTTGGGGGGTGGCTGTGACCTGGGTGTTTGGTGTCCGTTGCGCTATCCTCCTCGATCAGCGGCCCGCCAGACATGCCTTTGCCCGCGCGCAACGCCCCAGCACGGCGATGACCTGCGATTTCTGCCAGCGCCAACCGAGCCTCGCGAGCGCCTTCCGCGCAAACCCTGTACCAGCCCTACCACTCGTGCGACGTAAGACGAGTAGCGCCAAACCCATGCGTAGTCTGCGCCCCAGTCCCGCAGAACTCCGCGAACCTGACCAGCGCCGAGAACGCCGACCACGCCGCAGTCGTAGCCTTCCTGTCCAGCCTGAGCATCACCGATCCAGTGAACCCTGACTGCTCCCGCCCGTAACCGGTATCCATCGGTACCGTCCTCAGCTCGTACCCGGCGAGTTCGACGGTCTTATTGATCTCGGCCCAGATATCGTCGTCTATCCGCAGCTCACTGGAGTCCGGCAGCCAGGCATTCCAGCTTCGCCGCCAGGACTCGGTGATCCGGCGCGGGTCGGGGGTCAGCAACGTCGCGCCGTTGTGGGCGAAGTAGGTGGGGGAGACGAAGGTGAGCCGGGCCTCGCCGATCACCGGGCCGGCCACGAGCTGGGCATGCGTGGCGCTGCGGAGCATGATCTCGGTGACCGGGCAGGTGACCCGGCCGAGGTGGAGGTTGTCCGGGGATGACGCGCTGTCGGGCGGCGGGTCTGGGCGTAGCCAGGAGGCTCGCAGCATCCAGCCGCGTTCTGGCGCGTCGGGGGACCGCTGCGGCGGCCAGATGGTGAATGGCTTGCCCTGAGCGGTGTGGCTCGCCTGGTCGTCGCTGGTTTCTAGCAGCGTGCATGCCAGATGGTGCAGTTCCCGCGCATTTGGGATCAAAGGTCGCGCAGCCGTAATCCGCGCACCGATGATAACTGGCATAGTGGCTCACATCTTGCCAGAGTCCGGGCGACTTCGATGACACCTGACATTCCCTGCGCAAGTGCTACCATGCTTCGGCTGGGGAGATAGGCAAGGGGGCGGCGTGGAGCTTGTGGTTGTTGCCGTTTCCGGGGTCCAGAGGTTCATCGGCGAGTCCCGTTCTACGGCGGATCTGTTTGCGGGCAGCGAACTGATCTCAGAGCTGGCGAACGCGATGGTATCGGTCATTCCTGACACGGCGGAGCTGGTCCTGCCGTCAGGAAGAGCGTCCCTGAGCGCCGTGCCCAACCGGGTGGTCGTCCTGGCGGATCAGCGTGGTGCCGACCTGGCAGCGGCAATGGCGGCGCGGGCCCATGCGACGTGGAAAGAATGGCTGGACACGGCTTTAGCGAATTTTGCTGAAGATAAGCGCGTGTCGCCTGGGTTCCCGGCCATTCAGTGGGTAGTCGTGCCCGCCGAGGAGAACGACTATCCGCGCGCGTGGGCGAAAGCGCAGGATGCGCTGAGAGCCCGCAAGAGGATCAGGGATTTCCCCGCTTACCGCGCTCGCCAGGATGGCATCTGCTCGCTGACCGGTCGCTGGCCGGCGCTGACGGCGCCAACGAGCCCAGGGAGCAGGCCTGCCCTGCGGCGAGGCGAGTCCCTGTCAGCGGCGGGCCAGGTCAAGCGCCGGTACGCCCGCGACCAGGACGAGCGGTTCCCGTCGACATGGAGCATCGCCTCGGCGCCTTACCGTGACGCGATTATCCGCGTCGGTGAGGACCACGAGAAACTCTGGGACGCGGTCGTGGACCTGAATTCGGCGGTCGAGTCGCTGCGGAAATCCGTCCACCCAGAAGTTCGTGCGGCCTTCCGCTGGGGCAATGGCGCCCTGCCAGGGATGGCGAATTCGCGGGACGATGCGCTGGCCTGGCTCAGGAAACTCGAAGGCTCCTGGTGCTCGCCGGATACCTGGGAGCCATCCAAACTGCGCAGGGGCAATAACCTGGAGGACGATCCGGCTGAGGCATTGTGCGCCCCCGGGCGGATCGCTGCCGCCGAGATTGAAAAGGCGGCGGGCAAGGCGGCTATCCCGGGGCTGACTCCGTATCTCGCGGTACTCGCCCAGGACGCCGACCGGATGGGTGAGCGGTTCGGGACATTTCCCGATGAGACCGATCCAGCTGGCTGGCAGCGCAAGCTTTCCGAGGCGCTGGCGAGAGTCGCGCGGGCTCAGGTCAGCGAAATCCAGTCGGTGCACCTCGGGCGGGTCGTTTATGCCGGGGGTGATGATCTGCTGGCATTGATTCCCGCTAGTCGCGCGCTGGCGGCGGCACGGGCGGCCAACGAGCTTTTCGCCTCCGATCAGGCGCTTAATGAGCTGGCTGACCGGCCGTCTGCCAGCTCGGCGATCGTGTTTTTCCACGCGTCCTGGCCGTTGCAGTCGGCGATCGCCGCGTCCCACGAGCTCCTGAAAGAGGCGAAAGAGCGGGCGCGGCCAGGTCTGGGCGTCACCGTGCTGTCGAGGGGCGGCGAACGCACTCAGCTCGTCGTGCCGTGGCAGGACCTCGGCGCGGACCCGGTCGTCCCGATGATCGATCACCTGCAGGGCCTGACGACGGCGATTTCCGGCCCGCTGTCCGGCCGGCTCGCCGCTGGCCTGGAGGCCGACCGCGAGGCGCTGGGGGAGCTGAGCCGGGAATGGCTGCCGCGCGAATTGGCTCGCCGCGCACTTCGGCATGGGTATGGGGTGGAAGAGGCCCAGGGCGCTGGTCGCCGGCTCGCCGCGCTGGCCTCGGCTCCAGCCGGTCGCGGATTCGCCGACTGCGCGGCGAGTGTGCTGATCGCGCGGTTCATCGCCGGGCAGGGGCGGGTCGCGACGTGACCGGCGAACGATGGGTGGTGCTTGAGCCGCTGGACACGATGGTGGTCAGGGACGGGCGCGCGTTCGACGCCGGACTGCAATCGGTGGCGAGAACTACGCTGCCGACTCCGAGCACGCTGGCCGGGGCGATCGGGGCGGCGTACGGCGCTGGCCCTGGAGCGGGTCTCGACGCGTCCGCCCGGGGCCGGGACGTGCCTGAGCGGCTGATCGGCCCGATACCGGTCGTCGCTCGCGGCGGGCAGTGGCGGCCGCGCTGGCCGGTCCCGCAGGACGTCGTCAGCGACGGCGACGGCTCGGTGCCGTACCGGCTGGCTGTCACCGAGGTCGGCGAGCCAGGCGAGGCCGATGCGGTGACTCATGACCTCAGCGGTGTCGGCTCGCTGCTCTTCGGCTCGGGCGATGCCGTCGATGGCTGGTGGGAGACGCAGGAACTGGCCGCGTACCTGAGCTTGGGCGAGGTGTCGGGCGACCCGGTGTCGGCGCCCTGGCAGATCGAGCGCCGGGTCGGGCTCGCGATCGGCGAGGACGGTGCCGCTGCCGAGCACATGCTCTACTCCGCCGAGCACCTGCGGCCCGACGATCGGCTGGGATTCGCGATGTGCTGCGTCGGTGGTCCCGGCGGCGCCCTGACCGACACGGTCCCGCTCGGCGGCCGGAATCGCAGCGCCCAGGTTCACGATCGGGTTAGCCCGCCTGAACTGCCGGGTCCGGCGACCGCCGCACCGGGCGGGCGGCTGCTGCTGTACCTGGCGACGCCTGGGGTGTTCGCCGGGGGCTGGCGGCCCGACCTGTCGGAATGGGAGTCGGCCGAGCTGGTCACCGCGGTCGTCGGCGAGCCGCAGGTGATGGCCACGGCCACCCCGCAGCGCGCGACCGGCGCGGTGAGCGGTGGCTGGCTGACCTGGGCGGTCCCGGCCGGCAGCGTGTACTACGTCAGATTCGGCAGCGAGCAGGCCGCGATCGAGGCAGCCAGCTCGCTGAGCAGGCGCACGCTGGCGCAGACCGCCGAGCCGCTGGCCACGGCCGGTTTCGGCTACGCACTTACCGGGAGCTGGTGAGCACATATGACGGTGATCGTGGACCGGGCGCTGCTATTCCTCTATGCGGAGACCCCGGTGCATGCCGGGGCGGATACGGGGCTGGGCGCGCTCGACCTGCCGATCCAGCGCGAGGTGACGACGAGGCTGCCGATCATCAAGGGCGAGAGCCTGAAAGGCGCCCTGCGCGAGCACCTGAGGCCGCCTGCCCTGGACGAGGCGACGTGGAAGAAGATGTTCGGTGCCGCTCCGCCTAAGTCCGGTAATCCGGGCGGCGTGCTGGCACCGGGCGACCTGCGGGTGCACGAGGCCCAGCTCGTGGCCTTCCCGGCCCCGTCGCTGGACGGGTTCGCCTGGCTGACCAGCCCGCTGGCCCGTGCCCGGCTGAACCGCCGGGCCGCGCTGGCGCAGATCGCCGCGTTCCCGGCCGATGCCGAGGCGGAAGCTGACGATGCGGATCTGGCTGCGGACGACACTCGCTGCCTGACGACCAGTACGAGCAACCGGGGCGGCAAGAAGATGCCGCGGGTCAAGATGGCGCTTGGCTCCTATGCCTTCACCGCGGTCGGCAACGGCGACTTCAAGAACTGGGCCGGCCGCCTGGCCGACCTGGCGCTCCCCGAGCGGCCCGAGCATGACTTCTTCCGCAAGAAGCTGCGCAACGACGTCTACCAGGTCTCGGATCTGGCGATGACGGCGATCACCAGCGAGTGCACCGTCATCGCCGCTCGGGTGCAGCTCGGTGCCGAAGATGATGACGGCAACCGCACCAAGACCGTGCAGCACGGCCCGTTCTACAGCGAGTACCTGCCCACGGAGACCATCCTGGTCGCATTGCTGGAGTCAGCGTCACCCGACCACCTGACCGAGCTGACGGAACGCGTCAGCGGCCGGGTCATCCAGGTAGGCGGCGACGAGACCATCGGCAAGGGCCTGATGTGGTGCAAGATCGTCCGCGCGGGTGACCTCGCCGAGACTCCCGCCGTGGCTGCGGCCGAAGGAGCGGGGCAGTGAGCCTGGAGCGCGCTGACGTGGGCCAGGCGGGCAAGGCCTCCGCCATCCTGGACGGCATCCGCCAGCGGGCCGGCCAGGAACCGCTGTCCGAGGTGATCAGCCAGCTCAAGCGGCTGCCCGCCCTGCTGCAAGTCAGCGGCGTGCCGGCGACGATGGCCTTCTTGTACTCCAAGGCCGGCGACGAGCGCCCGCTCGACCGGGCTTACCGGTCCATACTCGACGCGCTCCTGAAGGAGCTAGCCGACGAGTGGGGCTGGAGCGATAAGCCGGATGCGGTGACGTTCTTCGCCAGGATCGCTGATCCCGAGCAGGTGGACCCGGCCGCGCTGAGCCGGGCCAGCCTGCGGCTCCAGGGTCTCGCGTTGTGGCTGCGCCGGCTGGCCGAGGCCTCCGCCGTGGTCAAGGGCTGAGGTCTTCGTGGCTGATGAGGTGGACTGGCGGGTGGTCGGGCCGCTGCACGGGCGGCTTGTCGTATCTGACGAGGACGGGCGGCCTCGCTTCCGGTGGCCACACCAGTCCGAGACAGACGCGACGACAGCGGCCCGCAAGGCGAACGCCAGGCTGATCCTGCACCGCACCGCAGTCGCGCTGATCCGGACCAGCCGGGACGGAGCGCAGCTGATGAAGGAACTGGACGACCGGCCCGTCCGCACCTGGGCGGTCGAGACCAATCTCGGCCAGCAACGGGGCGACGAGCTGAGTGCCCAGCTCGCGAAGCGGCGCTCCAAGGCCTTGCAACTGCTCGCCGCCGACCGGAAGGCCCGAGTCCTGACCATCTCGATCGAGCCGCAAGGCGCGCTGGTCGTCGGGACCGGCGCGAGCGGAATCCGGAACGTCGGCATCGAACTGCACGGCACTCACGGCTGGCCGATCATCCCGGCCAGCACCCTCAAGGGCGTCGCCGCGTCCTATGCGGACGACCCGGATGAGGGTGCGGCCGCGAAGCCTGGCTCCGTGCTGTTCTTTGATGCGTTGCCCGGGCCTGAGGGCGTGACCGTGGCCGAGCACGTTCTGACTCCCCACGTGCGCGACTACCATATGGGCCGCCAGACCGACGGCCGGCGCTCGCCGCCGGGTGATTACCTCAACCCGGTGCCGATTCCGTTCCTGGCTGTCGATGGCGGCACGTTTACCGCGTACCTGCTCGGGTCGGCCGACGACCTCCGGCAAGCGGCGGACCTGCTAGCTGACGGGCTGGACGACATCGGGGTCGGCGCGAAGACCTCGGCGGGCTACGGGTACGCGACAGCGACCTCGGAACTCCTGCCCGACGTGGCACCGAAGTTCCTGCCCGACGCGGCGCCGGAGGCCGCCCGGTGACCGTCTACGTCGTACCCTGCGGCATCTCGCTGCTCGACGGCCTGCGGGTTAAGAAAGGCCCGAAGAACTGTAAGCCCAGGAGGCTGGTCGAATCCGCATCCGACCTTGGTGCGACCGTTCTCGGCTTGCCTGACTCCGGCGTCGTGGACTGGTGGGTCCATGAGGCCGCCCACCTCGCTAAGGAAGCCCACCTCACCGCCTGGGAACCGCAGGTGCTCTGCGCCGAGGCCAATACGCTCGCCGCGGCAAGCGGTGTCGGCAGGCTCAGGGAACTGCTTGATCAGCAGGACAGGTTGCTGGTGCTGGCCTCCGACACCGATTCCGGCGTTGCCGCCGCGCTCTACCTGGCGCAGCACATCGCCGGCCCGGACCTTACCGACGTCGTTTACCAGAGTTCTCGAGCGGACCAGGCCTCCAAGCCGGTCCCGCCCGTTCTCCGCCCGGGCACGGTTACCGTGTTCCGGCTTCGCGGTCTGGACCCGGTGCAGTCAGACAGCGCCTTCACGAATGCCGTTGCCGACACTGGCGTCGCGCTGCGGGCGGCGTTCGACGTCGGAGAGAAACTGGAGGTGCACCTGAGCGGCGGCTTCAAGGCCACGCTGCTGCACACCCTCACCATGACTGAGCTGCTCTACTCGCTCGACCCCGGCCGGGTCCGCGCGCTCAATCTCTTCGAGGGAACTAAGACAATCACGCCGATCGGCATGCGCCGGTTTGACGAGGAGTACTGCAAGGAGATGCGCGACGAGCTCTCATCCGTGGAGTACGAGGGGCGTGCGCACCTCAGCGGGCAGACGTTCGAAGGCCTGGCCTGGACGAAAGACACGTACGAGCTCAATGCGTTTGGCAAAGGCTTCCTCGCGGTTCTCGGTGATCGTTTCACCCCCGGCCGTCCTGGACCCGGTGGCAGATGAGCCAGCCAGCCCGGCCAGAAAACGGCGACTGGCTCAGCGCGGCCGGGTCTCTGGTCGAGCTGCCGCACGGCCAGGTCAGCGATGAGCCTTTCGCCCGGCGGGTGACTGAGCACCTCCTCGGCGCGAGGTCCGCCGAGGTACGTGAGATTATCGTCGCTCGACCCTCAGCCGTCCGGGTCGGGCTCTGGGAGAAACTGCTCCGGGCCGCCGGCGAGACAGAGTCACGAGAGCTGTTCATCTCCCGGCCCCAAGACGCAGTCTGCCATTTGGGCGAGAAGGTGCCTGAACGTCAGAGGTGGAGCACTCTCGTTGAGATCTACGAAGCGTGTTACCGAGTCGCGCTTCAAGGCAGCGAAGTCCGCGCGCAAGCCGACAGCCGCGAGACGAGCTTCAGTGAGGACACGCCAGGCACGTCGCGGCTCAGCGTGGCGTGCCTGGCGAGAACCCGATGGGTGCTGTTGTCTAGGGCGTTCGCTGCCAAGAATCGGCCGCGCCACGATGACGTGATCCGGGTCAACGACGGTCCTCGCCGGCTGATCGTGCTCGCGGAGCAAGCCCGCGACGACTGGCTAGCGGTACTCGCGTCGATTGAGGACTACCCGCAGCTAGCAGGCTGGATCGGCGACATCGAGCGCGAGGTCGCCGGGCTGATCTCGGTGTCCATTGCCGAGCCGGCGGCGAGTTCCGGCAGCGGCGAGGACAAGGCAGATCCGGTAAGCCGGGAGGTGGCGCAGTTCGCCGCCACTCGCCTCCTGCTGCCGAGGTTCGCCTGGGGGACCGCGACCAAGATCTACCTGCGCACCTCGACGCTGGCCTCACGGCTGTTCTCGGCAGCCGCCTGCGCCGCGATTCTGGCTGTGTTCGTACAGTTGGCGCTCGGATTTATTTATGGCTGGAAGTGGGGTTATTCGGCGGCAGCCGCTACGGCAGTCGGCGTCTACCTGCTGGTTGTCTGCGCGATGGCCGCTGACGCGCGGGCCGCGTGGCCGTGGCTTCTGCGCCAGCCAGCTAGCGCGGCGGTCGGCTTGCTGGCGCTCGCCGCGTTCGGCCCTGGCTGGTGGTTCACCGCCGGGAGCGCCGGCAGCACCGGTCGCACGGTGCTCGTCATCGCCGGCCTGGCGGGTGCCGCGCTGGCGTACCTGTACATCGAGGCGATCGGGCACGGGGTCCGAGGCGGGCGCCTGGCCTGGAGGCCGCCGCTGATCGGCGTGCTGGGATTCATCCACGGGCTGCTGGTCAGCCTGATAGGGCTGCGGTTCCTGATGCCGGTGTTCGCGGCCGGGCCGACTTCTGGTCCGCAGCTGGCCTGCTGGTATTCGGGCTCGTGTCATGGCCTGGCGCTGCCAGTTCCCGCGCTTCTCGGTCTCGCCGCCGCGTGGAGCCTGGCGGCCGGGGTGTTCTTGCAGATCATCTGGGACGACCAGCCGGTGACCGCACCGCTGGCGCACGTGAGCTGGCGCCGAGGAGGCTGAACGACGATGCCCGAACCATGGCACGACCTGCCGCTGCGCCTGGTAACCCCAGGTTTCCTTGGCCATTTCGACTCCAAGGACCAGACGCAGGCGACGGTGCCGTTCCCCGTGCCGAGCCTGCGCGGCGTGCTCGCGTACTGGCTGCGGGCGCTGGCTGGGGCGCACGTGGGCAACGACACGGAGCGACTGCACGATATTGAGGCGGCGGTGTTCGGGGCCGCGCGGACGGAGTCGGCCGGGGGGCATGCCGGTGGTCAGTCGCCTATCCAGCTCCGGGCGGAGCGGGTCAGGCTGACCGAGTTTGCTGTGC
This sequence comes from uncultured Actinomycetota bacterium, assembly GCA_963819285.1. Taxonomy (GTDB): domain Bacteria; phylum Actinomycetota; class Actinomycetes; order Streptosporangiales; family Streptosporangiaceae; genus Chersky-822. The sequence goes on along the minus strand of CAWFVM010000003.1, from coordinate 183,643 downwards.
CTGGCAGCGCGGACGGGTTGCGTTACCTGATGGGTCCGGGGCTGACGGCCAGGGGCGACCCGGCTCCGAGGTATCTGGCGCCTGGGCCGGTCGGGGTGCGGGTGCGCAACCTTGGCTCGGCGCCGGTGGCTGATCTCTTTCTCAGTGCCCTGTGGGCCTTGCGTACCTTCGGCGGCATCGGCGCCAGGACTCGTCGAGGATTCGGGACGCTGGCTGTCGCCGGTGTTCCCGGGCTCGGCACGGACGGCTTCGACTCGGCTTGGCTGGAGCGAGATGAGGTCGAGGATCTCGGTGCTGTGATCGCCTGCGTTGGTGCCGCGATCGGCGAACTCGGGCTGGCGGCCGGCCTTGACCGCCGCAAGGCGTTCGGGAACGCGCCGCTTTATCCGTGTTTCGCGGCTGGTAGCTACCGTCATAGTCGTGACGACGAAGACCAGCTCAGCGGTACGGCGACCAATTGGCTGCCTGCTCTTGACAATGCCGGGGCCTGGCTCTGGGGATTCCGGCATGGAGCCAGCCGGCGTGTTCCTGGGTCGCAGCCGCCTAGCGGCACTCACTCTCAGAGCTACAACGAGGTGATACAACCCTTCCTCAACAATCCGACGGCCGGCCGCCGGACCCAGAAAGGGCCGCTCACGGCTGCGGCTCTCGGCCTGCCGATCCCGTACAGCGATCACCAGGGGCCGCCTGGCGTGAACAACAAGCCGGGGCAGCGCCGGGCGACTGTCGAGGTCCAGGTTGACGGGCAGGCTGCCCGCCGGGCCTCGCCGCTGTGGCTGCGCGCCCGCTTGGACGGGACGGTCTGGCGGCTCCGATCGCTGGCCTTTTACAACGAGTGGCTGCCGGGCGGGGCTCGTCTGCAGGTCAAGTACAAGGAGAGGGTCGGGCCGGTGGACCTGCTGACTGCCAAGCAGGTTCGTGATGAGCTAGACCGCTGGTTCGACGGGTGACTGGCCGGTACACGGGTGTGGCCGGTCTGTGTTTTGGGTCTCGGTTGGCGCGCGGCGAATCTGCAGGTCAGCGACGTGGGGTGGCGTTGTTGCCGGGAAACGTCGGTCAGTCGGCCAGTTCATCAGGGAGGATGGCGCAACGGACACCAAACACCCAGCTCACAGACCCGCCATCAACCCATCCGTCGCAACGCCAAGCCCGACCCCGAGGGCATAGAAACCTATGGCATTCAAAGCAACTCCGGATGAGGAGTTACTTCCGTCGCAACGCCAAGCCCGACCCCGAGGGCATAGAAACCTCAGAACACGCGGGCGATCCGAGAAGATGCACCTGTCGTCGCAACGCCAAGCCCGACCCCGAGGGCATAGAAACTACTCGACCACGCGGAACCCGTCCCGAAGTAAAGTCGCAACGCCAAGCCCGACCCCGAGGGCATAGAAACGGCTTACGCCGGCTGGAGTGCGAAGTTCACGTGATCCGTCGCAACACCAAGCCCGACCCCGAGGGCATAGAAACTCGACCCATTCGACGCCCTGCCACGGTGGCATGATCGTCGCGCGGCAAGCCCGATACCGAGGGCATAGAACGCCCGGTTGCCGACTAGGTGTTGTTGATCGCGGCGTCTGCCGGGTGCCTTTTGGGCGTTTTATCTGCTCGGCTCGCTAAAAGATCTAGGGGAGTTTGCCGTTGTAGGGGTGTTTGCCGCTTTATTTGTGGTTAGCGCTCCTACAACGGCAAACTCCCCTAGATCATTTGCGGTTCGGTCGGCTTTGGGGCCAGCGGCCGAGCGTCGCGGTGGCAGTTACTCCGAGATTGGCGCCGGATGATGCTGCTGGGATATATGTGACTCCTGTACCTCGGCAGTACCCGTGGCGTGGCCGGAGGCTGGGTGCGGTCGATTCACCGGTTTTGCGGGCGTACGGTCACGGGCTGGCCTGGACCGAGTTAACCGGGGAGGCGCAGGCAAGGTGAGCTGAGCCTCTTGCGTTTTTGGTGTCGTTATCGTTACCTTCCTAACACTGTTGGGCTGCCTTTACTGGTTTAGGGGTACTCGTGAGGTCACCTGCTAGCGGCTGCGGCCGCCTTCTTGCTGGTCACCGGCTCGCTTCCGGGCTCGCGGCGGTCCTTGCCACGGGACTGCTCGCCGGAGGGATGCTCGCGCCGGGGGTCGCGTATGCCTCGGGTAGCCAGACCTGGACGGGTGCTGGCGATGGGCATACCTGGGCGGACAGCAATAACTGGAGCGGCGGCGTACCGCAGAATGGCGACAGCGTCACGATCGGGCCGACGATGTCGCAGGCCGCGCCGTCGGTGACCAATATGCCTGGCGGCATCAGCCTGGAGGACCTTACCCTGACGAACGCCTCGCTGTCCGGCGGCGCGGCCACGGTCAACGGGGACTTCACCTGGAGCGTCTCGCAGGGGCAGAATACGCTTGCCGCCCCGCTCACCGTCGAAGGCTCGGCGACTATCAGCGGCCCTGGCAAGAAGATCACCTTGGATGAGGTGACCTTCGCCGGTAACACCGAGGTGTCGGGCACTGGTCTGCTGGAGACCGAGTTCTCGGGTGCGGCGATCAGGAACGAGGGCAGGTTCCAGATCGATCCCGGGGCGTCCGTTGACGCCGACGCCTGCTGCGCCAACCCGAACAAGTTCATCAGCACCGGCCTCCTGGCCGTGCCGGCCTCGTCTGGCGGGATCGCCACGCTGGGCTTCATGGGGGTGACTATCGGCGGGTCCGTGATCATCGGCAAGGGCAGCACTCTGGATATGTTCTCCGGGCCGGCCTTGTTCAGCCCGGGGATCGCGATCGACAATGGCGGGACGCTCGACTTTGACCAGGGCGAGACCGTGAAACTGGCCACAGGCGTCGCCATTGACAAGAACACGACTGTGCAGCTGACCGGGAACGCCGCCTTTACTGGCACCGGCGGCTTCGCGGGAATCGGCACTTTCCTGTGGACCGGCGGTCACATCGAAGGCAATCTCAGCGTCGGCTCATCCACTAGCACGACGATGAGCGGCACCGGCACCAAGGACATGTTCTCGCCGAACGGCAAGCCGATCACGCTGACCTTGGGCGGACCCTCGACTCTCACCGGGACCGGCCCGTTGCACCTGGGTACCACGTCCACGCTCGACAACGAGGGGACGCTGACCGCGAACCCCGGCACGACGTTCGATTCCGGGCTCTGCTGCGCCAATCCCGAGCGCTTCATCAATGGCGGCACGCTGAGGGTGGCCGCAGGCAACAAGAGTCCGGTCACGATCACCCTGCTTGCCTTCCTCAATGAAGGTACGGTCAGGCTCACCAGCGGCAAGCTCGTGGTCGAGGTGCTGAGCTATACGCAGAAGTCCGGCGTGACCAGCCTGGCGGGCGGATCGCTCAGCTCTCCGCTGCCGGTCCTGATCAAGGGCGGCACCCTGACCGGGCACGGCACGGTGGGCGCGGCCGTGGTCAACGGCGGGACGGTCAGCCCGAGCACCACGGGCGGCGTGCTCACGATCAATGGCTCATACCAGCAGACCAAGTCGGGCACGTTCGCGACTGTGCTGTCGGGCACGACGCCAGGGAGCAAGTTTGGTCAGCTAGTCATCACCGGCGTGGCCACGCTGGCCGGGACGGTCAAGGTCACGACTAGCCACTTCACCCCGAAAAAGAAGCAGTCGTTTCAGGTGATGCGCTATCACTCACATAAGGGCTCATTCACCACTAAGTCGGGTAAGCCAAAGTACTCGGTCAGCTACACGGGATCGGTCCATATCAAGTACTAGCTGCCGAACTAGCCGACGCCAGTTTTTCCGCCCGGTTTCGCCTGATTTCCGGATGAAACGGGGTCGGCAATTGTATGTGGTATAGGAGTTGGCCGGAGCCCGGCCCTGGTCGGCTATCAATACCCCGAAACGGCATTTATCCTTGAAAAATGCCCGGTGCCGGCCAACGGGCTTCGGGTGCCGACGAGCGGGGCTCCGGGTGCTGACGAGCGGGCTCCCGGTGCCGACCAGCGGACTGGCCGTCTCCGGGCGGGCTGACCGCCCGGTTCGGCCGCCCAGCGTAAAATGGAGTCCTCCGACTTCACCGGGAAGCAACCAGCCGAACATGCCTGCTGTCCGTCACTGCAAGCACTGCTGGGGCGACTGTGACGGCACCTGCCTGCTCCCGTGGGCGCAGGGTCTGGATCTTTGCATACACAAACCCGTCCCGAGGCTGGCCATAACCTTTCGCCAGCGGATGTCCGCGCTCGGAAGCCGTCGTTTCTGGCATCGGGTGTTCTGGGGGTAATGTCGGCAACTCCCGACTTTACCGGGCATAAATCTACAAAGGTTTGCAAATGCCGGGCAGGCAAAGTTTCTGGACCCGGTGAGTCCTCCCGCCAGGGTTCCGTGATCATGGTCGGGTTCTTGATCCCGGAAACCTGGCAGGGTGATCACGCGGCTGGCGTTCCGTGATCAAGGCCTGCCTCATGATCACGGAAACCTGGAGGGGGCTCATCGGGTCCAGAAACCTTGTATCCCCTTAGATCACGGAACATTTGCGGGTTCACCATGCCGACCTGGGTCACTCGCACCGGCTCGCGCCCGTCCCGCACCAGCCGCATCGATGTCGTGCGGCGTGGCTACTGCGGCTGGGCTAGGGGTGGAATTTGCGGGCTAGGGCCAGGAGGGCTTCGGCTTGGGTGCGGAGGAGGTCGGCGAACTCGGCGGCGGGTGCCGCCTGGCTGGGAACTGTTACCGTCCAGGTCTTCGGGTCGGCCGAGTTATGGCGGTCAATCCTGACCAGGCGGATCGACGGGTGCCGGCGCACGGCCGCCTCGTACTCGGCCTGCAGGACCCGGAGCGCGTCGAGTACGGACTCGCCGGCCGCAGGCGCCTCTTGGTCGGCCTGCCGGCCTCGGGCCGGGTAGATCTTGCCGTCGGCCCCGGTTATCTCGGGCACGTCGGCGCCGCCCCACTGGCTGAACCACTTGGACACGGCCGGCCTGGAGACGCGGAACACCTCGGCGATGGTCGCCTGTGACCAGCCGTACTTGGCCTGGAGCCTGCGGGCCACGTCGGCCTTGACCCGCGATGAGGTCGGGCCCCGGTTGACCCTCAGCCGCACGGCCGCCAGATGTGCCGACGCCTCATCCACAGCGGACGAGTCCACGATGACCTCGTCGGCCGAGATGAACTCGCGATTGCGCGGCGGGCTGCCGAGCCACTGAAGCCGCTCGCTGCCATCGACCAGGACGGGACCCCGCTCATTGCTGTAGGCGGCGATGACGACAGGGACGGCCAGCGGGCTGTCGGGGTCCAGTCGGGCGCCGAGACGTTCGAGTTCCCTTGCCGTCAGGCTGTCCCACGGCTCGATCGCGTTGGCCAGCAAACCCGCTATCCCGTACTGCTCTGGCTGCTCTGGCTGCTCCGGCTGCTCCGGCTCGGCGTCCATCGGTCCTCCAGGCAACTAGGTGGTAACCACGTTACTACCAGAAAGAGTGATCGCGAGCGCGCAGCATTTGGGGATGGCGGCGGCGTGTACTTGGTGGAGACCCCCGCTGATGGAGGCGCGATGACCTTCGAAGAGTTCACAGCCGAACGGCTGCCGGCCGTGCTGCGTTTCGCCGGCGTGCTGACCGGTGACCGTGCCCTCGCCGAAGATGTGGTTCAGGAGGTGCTGATCCGGGCGCACGGGCGCTGGAAACGGATCAGCCGCCTGGACCGGCCCGAACTGTACGTCAGGAAGATGGTCGTCAATCAATTCCTGTCGTGGCGCCGCCGGTCGTGGCGCCTGGTGCCGTCCGGGTCGGGCAGCGATATCGATCACCGTCGCACCCCTGATCACGCCCTTCATTACGCCGAGCGCGACGCTCTCCTCGGCGAGCTCGGCAAGCTGCCAGGCCGGCAGCGCGCCGTGCTGACGCTGCGGTATTACGAGGGACTCTCCGACTCCGAGATCGCGCAGGTACTCGGCTGCACGCCAGGCACCGTGCGCGGTTACGCGTCGCGGGCGCTGGCCGCGCTGCGCGTCGAGCTGACGCCGCAACCTGAGCCCGCACCCGCATTCCACGAGGAGACAGGCAGATGAGAAACCCAGATGAGTTGCGGACCGCGCTCACCGAACTGGAACGGCACGCGCCCAGGGCGCAGGTGGTCCTGCGCGACGTCGGTCACCGGGCGGCGGTGCGAAGGCGCCGGCGCGTTTCCGGCATCGTCGCGGTGACCGCCGGGGCAGCGGCCGTCGCCGTAGCGATCGCCCTGTCGGCGCCGGCCACGCCGCAGCAGCCAGGGCAGCACGCCACCGCCGCCGGCCAGCCAGCCTGCCACCCCGCCGCCCATCCCGCCAAGGTGAAGCTGACCGCACGCGCTGTCCTGCTCACCGCCGCCGTCAACGCCGCCAAGGCGACGGCGACCGGCAGATACTGGGTCGTCGCCGAGAAGACCATGCTCCTGCTCGGTGCCGGCCCGCACGCGCATCCCTACAACATCGCTGACTACTCCAGCTCGCAGAACTGGGCTCCCCGGTCAGCCAGCCTGCGCAGCTGGATCATCACCAGGGACGGCGGGGCCCGCCCGGCGACGCCGGCCGACCGGGCGGCCTGGCGGCTGGCTGGCTCGCCGGACTCCTGGGCTATCGGCGGCGGCTTCAAGACCTCCGGGGCGGCCGCACAGGGCTTCTGGCAGCCGGGCAGCGGCGATGTCGGCTACCTGGGCACGGCGGTGACAGCCGCCACGCTCAGGTCGCTGCCAGCGAGCCTGGCCGGCCTCAAGGCGATCATGCGCAAGGCCGCCCGAGGCGGCGAGGGCATGTTCAGCGTCGGCGTGCAGTTGCTGCAGGACCCGGTCACGCCGCACATCAGGGCCAACGTCTACCGCGTCCTGGCCACCTTGCCCGGAGTCCGGCTCACTCCCATCACAACCGACCCGCTCGGGCGGTCAGGACGCGGAGTGGCCATGCCGGGCAACGGCGCAGAAGAGGTGCTCGTGATCTCGCCGGCCACCGGCGAACTGCTGTCCGATGAGTTCGTGGTGACCACACCGGGCCTGGGCACCGACGTCAGCGCCTACACCGCCGCCCACAACGGCTGCCGGGTCTACCAGAGCATTGGTCTCAGCAAGGCCCAGGAACGCAAGGCCGCCGGTGGCCTGACCGAGGCTCAGTGCGCGCCGTTCGGATTCTTCGGAATTACCTTCCACGGCCAGGTCGAGTCGTACAACGTCTACACCCGCGAAGGCTGGACAAACGCCTCACCCACCCTGCCAGCCACCCAGGTAGGCCCGGGCCAGGGCCCAGGCTGACCCTCCCGAACCGCATCGATGTGACAGAGGTGTTGCTGGAACAGCATCTCTGCCACATCGATGCACATTCTGGGGGTTGATATGGTAGCGGGCGGGTGGGGAAAATTGGCCGGGCGGGGGTAACGTGAGCGCTTTTCCTAGGGTCTATGACCTCTATGAGCTGACCGAGCCTTTGCCGGGTGGCGAGCCCAATGGCGACCCCCGCGCCTGCCAGGTGCTGCCATTCGCGGCCGTTCGGGCCGGTAATCCGGCTCCGGCGGAGAATGTCGTCCGGGTGCTTGAACGCTATCCTCGGGACCGGCTCTCGCTGCTGCTCGGGCTGGATCACGTGATCGGGCAGAAAGTCGACGTGATCAATTGCAGCCTGGGTTTCGTCGGTGCTTTCGACGCCGGCGAGCCGCTCGCCAGAGCCACCAGGGTCGCGGTCGAGACCGGCTGCTGCGTGGTCGTCGCGGCAGGCAACGAAGGTCCGGCCCCGGGGTCGATGCAGGAACTGGCCCTGGCGCCCTGGGTGGTGTCGGTCGGGTCGGCGACGCCGGCGGGTGTGCCACTGCGCACGTCGAGTCGGGGCGGGCCGCATGCCAGGGGACCGACGGTGGTCGCCGACGGGACCGATTATTACCAGCCGCCGATGGACATGCTCGTGGACTTCACGAATCCGCTGGCCAGCGGCGAGCCGACGATCACGAGGCCGGTGCCGACGATGGAGTCAGGCACCAGCTTCGCCGCTCCTGTGGTCACCCGGCAGCTCGCCTTTGTCAGGAAGGTGCTGGAGACGGCGGCCAGCCTGCTCGATGCGTGCGCCGCCGGGACTGAGTCAGCGGAGCCGGTCGGCCTGCCGGTCATCGGGCTCCTTGACACCGGCTATGACCCCGATTTCGCGATGGCCAGCGAGATGGGGCCGTGGCGACGGCAGGCGCACGACAGCGGATGGACCCATATCCAGCTCACCCACACCGACGAGGAACGAAGCTGGTGCCGGGCAGTGCTCAAGGCGGCTGGCGAGCGCCTGCCGGCGGTGACCGTCGAGACGCTGCATCGTGCACTGCCGCTCCTGGCCGAGCCTGTCGCCGGCGATCCATGGGTAGTGGGGGCCGGGATGGTCAGCGATGAGTCAGCGATCCGTTTCGCGGCGGACCTGACTCCGAGCCGGCTCGCCGGGATCCTGGGCGGCGGACCGCCTGGCGAGCGGGACCTGACCGCCGTCGCGGACCTAGACGACATCCTCGGGCCGATCTGGTCGCCTGGCCGGGTCGAGACCTTCCGTGATCTGTACCGTACGGGGCAGCGATTCAGCATCTGCCGGGTCGCGTGAGCGTGAGCGTCAGCGCCGGAGCCAGGAGGGGCCAGTGAACCTCAGCCGCAGCGCGACCAGGCTGGTCAGGGAGATGAAGGCGGCCGTCGCCCGCGCCGATGGCGAGCTGCGCGAGAACAACCTGAAGATCACCAAGGTCGAGCTTGAGCTCAGGACCGTGATCGAGAAGTCCGGCGGGGGTGGCATCTCGGTCAGCGTGGTCGAGATCGACGGCGACGTCACCCGGACGGACAGCAACACCCTCGCCCTGACGCTAGTGCCGTCCAAGCGCGGCGTTCAGCTGATGTCGCCGGCGTCCGAGCAGCTGGTCGAGGCGATCCTCGCGACCGCCGCCGCGAGCCTGGAAGCCGCGGACAACCCGCCAGCCTTCGAGCTGGAAGAGGCAACGGTGAGCATCGAGGTCGGCGTCACGGCTGAGGGCAAGATCAAGGTCATCGCACACGGCGGCGCCTCCCGCGACCGTGGTCACACCATGACGATCACGCTCGCGCCGTTGTAGCAAGATCGGCTCCGGCAAAATTTTCATTATCGGATTTGATCTTTTTCCTGGCCGTTACCAGCCGCTGGGTTCGTTGAATAAACCGGTAAACCCGCGACAGCCGATCTGCGTCTACACGTTAGAGAGATGGACGAGTCCGAAGTGACTCTTTCATCCTACAACTGTGCGCCATTTCGCCTTCTCCGATACCGCTAGTCCGGTTCGGAGTGAATCCGGTGACGGGTGAGGAGCGTGCCGTGGAGGCAGCGAGGTACTCCATTGTGATTCCCGTCTATGACGAGGAAGAGTCGATCCCCGATCTCGTCAGGCAGCTCCGGGAGGTGCTCGACCGGCTGGACGGGCCGGCCGAGGTTTTGTTCGTCGATGACGGCAGCCAGGACGGAAGCTACCGGCTCATGGCCACGGCCTGCTTTGAGGATCCGAGGTTCAGGGTGCTCCGGCTGTCCCGTAATTTCGGGCACCAGGTCGCCATTACGGCGGGAATGGATGCCGCGCTGGGGGACGCCGTGGTCGTTATGGACGCCGACCTGCAGGATCCGCCGCACGTCATCCTGGAGCTGGCGGCGCGGTGGCGGGAGGGCTACGAGATCGTCTATGCGGTACGGGAGCGCAGGGAAGGCGAGACGTTCGCCAAGAAGGCGACGGCCAAGTTCTACTACAGCCTGCTGCGCCGGCTGGCCGAGGTCGACCAGCAGGTAGACGTGGGTGACTTCCGGCTCGCTGATCGCAAGGCCGTGAACGCGTTCTTGCGGATGAGGGAGAGGGACCGGTACGTACGCGGGATGTTCTGCTGGATCGGCTTCCGGCAGATCGCGGTCCCCTACGTCAGGCAGTCCCGGCATGCTGGCCGCAGCAAGTACCGGCTCGGCAAGATGCTCAAGCTTGCCTCCGCCGGCATCACCGGGTTCTCCGATGTCCCGCTCCGGATCGGGATCGGGGCCGGGCTGATCATGGCAGTCGCTGCCGTCTGTTACGGCGTCGTCGCGATCGCGCTCAAGCTCGCTGGCCTGCCCTATGTGCCGGGGTATGCCTCGCTGATCGTGACCATCACGTTTCTGAGCGGCATCCAGCTGATCGTGATGGGCATCATCGGCCAGTACCTGGCTCGGGTCTATGACGAGGTCAGAGGCCGGCCGCTGTATCTGGTGCGGGAGACACTCGGGTTCGAGCAGGTGCCGTACCGCCCTCGGGTGCCGTCGGCATGACGACGGAGCCGATGAGCGTGGCCGCCGAACCACAGGCGCCGCAGGCACCGCAGGAACCGCAGGCACCGCGGGTACCGGCTGACAGCCCGCCCGCCGCGCGGGGCCGCCGGGGCGGGCCAGCGCTGCAGGGACTCCTGGCGCTGGCGCTGTACCTGGTGATCTGGCTGGCCGCCGGAGCCTGGCCGCTGCTCGTGCATCCGGGCAATGCCCAGCTCGAGCAGAAAGGCATGGACCCGAACTTCTATGTCTGGGCCCTGCGCTGGTGGCCCTACGCCCTCGCGCACGGGCTCAACCCGCTGCATTCCTCGCTGGTCCAGGTGCCGAACGGGCTCAGCCTGGCCTGGATCACCACGATCCCGCCGCTGGCCGTGCTGGCCGCTCCGGTCACCGTGCTGGCCGGCCCGGTAGTGGCGTTCAACCTGCTCGTCGTTGCCTCGCTGCCGGTGTCGGCCTGGGCGGCCTTTGTGCTGTGCCGCAGGATCACCGGGGGCTTCTGGGCCTCGCTGGCCGGGGGAGCGGTGTACGGATTCTCCGCGTACGAGATGAACCACATCGCGGAGGGGCAGCTGAATCTGTCGTTCAGTCCGTTTCTGCCGCTGATGGCGTACCTGGTCGTGGTGTGGTGGGAACGCAAGATCCGGCCGAGCGTGTTCGTCGGATCGCTTGCGCTGCTGCTGGCGGCTCAGTTCTACCTGTTCATTGAGACCTTTGCCGATCTGACGGTCGTGCTGGTGGCGGCGCTGGGGGCGGGGTACCTGCTGGCTGGCCGGCCGGGGCGGGCGGGCGTTGCGAAGCTGGCCGGGCTGACCGGGCTCGCCTACCTGCTGGCCATCGTCATCGCCGCGCCGCTGCTGTGGGCCGCGCTCACCCAGATGCCGCCGGGATTCGTCCGGGACCCGACCGACCAGGGGCTCGACCTGATGGGCCTGGTGATCGCCCGGCACGCCGGAGTCCCCGGGCTGAGCTGGCTGGCCCCGCCACACGGGTGGCATCCGGCGATGGGTAAGGGCGCCTATATCGGTGTCGCGCTGCTCCTGATCGCGGTGATCCTGGCCTTGTCTACGTGGTCGAGGAAGCTCACGAGGTTTCTGACGGTCATGCTGGCGTTTGTCATCGTCGCGGCGCTCGGGCCTGGGGTTCGGGCTGACACGCATGAGCTGATCTGGCTGCCCTGGCGGGAGCTGTGGTACCTGCCGATTATCCGCAGCTCGTTTCCGACCAGGCTGATGATCTTCGCCTCGCTCGTACTCGCCGTGATCGTCGCGGTCTGGCTGGCGGGTCCGAGGCAGCGGCCGTCGCCGGGGCGGTGGCGGGTGCGGGTGCCGAAGTGGACACTGGCCCTAGCGGCCATCGGCGCCCTCTTGGCGAGCGGGCCGGCGCTGCCGCTGACCAGGGGAACGAGCATCCCCGCGTTCATCACTAGCGGCCGCTACCGGCAGTACCTGAGGCCGGGCGCCACCATCGTCGTGATCTCGCGGACGGGCAACGCCGGGCTGCTCTGGCAGGCCGAGACCGACTTCTACCCTCGGCTGGCCGGCGGGTTCCTGAACGAGGTGGTCACGCTCCAGACTGACCTTCCCCTGCCCGTGGCTGACCTGGTACGAGGCAAGCGGACCAAGCCCGTGATCCGGCGATTCCGGGTCTTCATGCGGCAGGCCAGGGTCTCGGCCATCTTCATCGGGCCGGGGACGTTCAGGGAGTGGCCGAGGATTTTCGCCAAGCTCGGCCTGCGGCGGGAGGTCGTGGGCAACCTGATCGTATTCCGGCCGGCCAGCCGGGGGGCCAGCCGGGGGGCCCGCCAGGGGCGGGCGCCGTGACGAGAGAGCGCCTGGCGCGGCCGCCGCCGGGGGCGGGATAGCCCAGATCCTGCGGTTCGCGATAGTCGGGGTCGCGTGCACCGTGATTTATGCCGGGTTTTACCTGGTCTTTCGCGGCCTTGGCCTGACCGCGCAGCCGGCCAATGCCGCCAGCCTGCTCATCACCGCCGTTGCCAACACCGCCGGCCACCGCCGGGTCACTTTCAGGATCAGGGGCAGTGCCCGCGCCGGGCGGCAGCAGTTGCTTGGGCTGGTCGCCTTCGGCGCGGGCCTGGGGGTTACCTCGGCGGCGCTGGTCGGCCTGCATGCCTGGACCGCGAGACCAGGCCGCGCGATCGAGGTCCTCGTGCTGATCACCGCGAACCTGGCTGCGACGGCACTGCGTTTCGTTCTCTACCGCTACTGGGTCTTCCGGCCGGCCCTGCCCGCCAGCGAGATGATTTGAGAGGAATAAGAGGGTATGGATCAGGCGGAGCTCCGGCTGCTGACCGAGCTGGAAGACCGGCACTGGTGGTACAAGGAACGCCGCGCAGTACTTGCCCGCCAGCTGCGGCGAATCCCGGCACCTGGCCGGGCACTGGACATCGGAGCCGCTGGCGGCGGCAACACAAGGGTGCTCAGGGACCACGGCTGGCAGGCCATCGCGATCGAGTACTCAGCCTCCGTGGCCGCCGTAGCCAGGTCCAGGGGCATCACCGCCGCCCGCGCCGATGCCAGAAGCCTCCCCGTCCGGTCGGGTTCCTGCGGACTCGTGACCGCCTTCGACGTGCTTGAGCACATCAGCGAGGATCACCTGGCGGCCGCTGAGATCGCGCGGGTGCTGCAGCCGGGCGGGACCGCGCTCATCGCCGTACCGTGTGACATGGCCTTGTGGTCAGCCCATGACGACGCGGTCGGGCATGTTCGCCGGTATGACCGGCCGGGGCTGGTCCGCCTCATCAGCGGAGCTGGCCTGACCGTCGAGCGCATCTGGAGCTGGAACGTCTTGCTCCGCCCGGTCGTGTCCCTGCGCCGGAAGTCTTCGACGGGCAGCGACCTTGAGCAGGTAGCACCCGTCGTCAACGGGATGCTGACCTCGGTGATCGTCGCCGAGCGCTATCTGCCCGTCCGGTCCATGCCCGGTGTGTCCCTCATGCTGCGCGCCCGCCGCCCGGTACTCGGTCCTAGCTCTCCCTGAAGCCGCCGAGGAATCGCCGGAAGACGCCGCCTTCCCTGGGCAGGGATGGTGCGGGCGGTGGCGCGACCGCCCGCTCCCGGCCCTCGGGCTTGTCGTAGTCGGCTCGCGCGATGGCGTCGACGATCTGAGCCTCATCGAAGTTGGCCGAGCCGGGAATCTCGGGTACGAACCCGACCAGGTCACCGTCGAGCAGCACCTCTGCCTCAAGCGAGGCCGTACCCTCGGCACCCCAGATCGCCTCCCGCCCGCCGGGGATGCAGACGCGCACCCCGAACGCGCCGACTCCCATCCGTGCCAGATGCGCGTCGATCCCGCGATCCCGCAGGGCGTCCGACACCCGCAATGCCCGGTTCTCGTCCATGCAGCTAACTTATCCTGGCCGACGACCAAGGACGGCCGGGCTGGCCTGGCCCGTAGAGGGTCGCCGCGGGCTGGCGGTGGCCGGGCTGATGACTGGGAAGACTAGTTCTGGGCAGGTCATGGCCGCGGGGGCGGCTCCCTGGCCGACTCGGCCGGAATTAGACGGAGAGGGGCAAGCTGGATGCCTGGAATCGTGGTGGGCGTGGATGGCTCACCGAACTCTGGACGTGCGCTCGACTGGGCGATGGGGCAGGCGGTGGCCGTGAACACGGCGCTGACCGTGGTCGCCGTCCATGAGGTCCCGAAGAGCTACTGGGGCGGGATCCCGGTGATCGGCTCGTCAGACCAGCCCATCATGAACGAACTGCGCCAGGCCGCCGAGGAGATGACGCGCAAGGCCGCCGACCGGCTGGGCGGCGACGGGCCAGCCTCGGTGCAGGTACGGGTGGTCAGCGGCTTCGTCGTCAGGGAGCTCGTCGACGCCTCGCAGCAGGCCGATCTGCTTGTGGTAGGCGCGCGCGGCGGCGGCGGGTTCGCGCACCTGCTGATGGGTTCGGTCAGCAGCCAGGTCGTCGATCACGCAACGTGTCCGGTGGTGATCGTCCCGCACGACAGGTGAGCTGTCATTCCGGCGGAGTTCGGCATGTCGCACCCGCGGTGTCAGAGGCGGCAGGTAGTTTCGCGGCATGCAGAGTACGGCACTGCCAGAGATCAGCACCGCCTCGGTCGCCAGTGCGGTAGGCGCGACGAGCTACGCCAGAGGCGCGCAGTACGCCCGTGCCCGTGCCGTCGGCAAGCTCTGGTGGGACGAATCGGTCAGCGCGCTGCGCGGCTACGTGCGCGGAAGCGACACGCAGCCCTACGCGACCACGGTGTACCTCACCTCGTACTCGGACGGTCCGTACGTCTATGAGACGGGCGAGTGCAGCTGCCCGGTCGGCATCGACTGCAAGCACGCCGCCGCCCTGATCCTGACCGCGGCGGCCGCGCTGAGGACCGCGCCGGCCCCAGCCGAGGTCAGGCCCGAGCGGCCAGCGGGCTGGGAGCAGTCACTCAGCTCGCTGCTTAAGTCAGGCTCGCTCGGCCCGGCGCAGGCCCAGGCCACGACGGCGCTGGCCATCGAGCTGTCGATCACGCAGGCCGCACCGGGGCCGCACGCCTACCGGAGCGCGCCGGCCGAGCCGGCCGAGCCGAGGCTGACGCTGTCGGCCAGGCTCGTGCAGCAGGGCAAGAACGGCTGGATCGCCGGCAACCTGTCCTGGTCGCGGCTGGAGACGCTGAGCTACTACGGCAACAGCTACCCGCCAGAGCACCTCAAGCTGCTCGGCGAGATCTTCGCCGTGTACAACTGGGGTGCGGGCCGGGCCGGCTACTACTCCGGCTACCAGGGCGCCAGGTCGATCGACCTCGGCGGATTCGAGTCCAGCCGCCTCTGGGCGCTGCTCGACGAGGCCAGCTCGATCGGCCTGCCGCTGATCTACCCGCACAAACAAGGTCCGGTGCATAAATATAGCGACGGAGAACTCTGCCTCGACATCACGCGCGGTAGCGGCAGCGATGGCAATCCAGACGACTCGGTGGTCATCACGCCCCGCTTGCGGATCGAGTCCGACAGCCCGCAGGCTTCGATTGTCGGCTTCATCGGGACGAGCGGCCATGGCCTGGTCTACGTGGAGGCCGCCGAGACGCAGCGGAGCGTCGCCTACCATAACTGGCGGTTCCGCCTGGCCCGCCTGGCCCGCCCGGTGCCTCGCGAGCTGCAGCAGCTGACGCTCGCCTGCCAGCAACTGTCTTCGCTAGCACCGGCAGTGCGGTCAGCGGACGTCAGTCCGCAGACCGCACTGCGCATTCCGGCCGCCGAGCAGGTCAGGTTCAGGGACGGGTACTACCTGCGGCTGCGGCAGCTCGCCACCGTCATCTCCTCCGATGACAGCTTCGCCCCGCCGCAGGTGTCGGGTCCGACGCTGGTGCTCAAGGCCGATTACGGCGCTGAGCACGTACTTGAGGCGAGCTGGGAGTGGGCCTATCAGGTCGGAGACGACCGGCTCGCCGTCAGGCCCGGTGCCCCTGGCGATGCCTCGGTCTACCGGGACCTGGCCGCCGAACAGGCCATCCTGGCCGGTCTCGACACCTCGCTCGACCGCTTCGGGCTGCTCCCTGGCGGACTCGCCGCCCTGGTGCCTGGGGCGCCGCGAGCGGTGCTGACCGGCATGGACACCATGCGATTCAGTACCGAGCTGCTGCCGTTGCTTGCCAGTCAGCCCGAGGTGACCGTCGAGGTGACCGGAGATCCCGCTGACTATCGCGAAGTGGGCGACTCGCTGCTCATCGGCATCTCGGTCGATGAGACCGCCGACGGCCAGGACTGGTTTGACCTGGGGATCTCCATCAGCGTGGAGGGGCGGGAGATCCCGTTCGTCGATGTGTTCACGGCGCTCAGCCGGGGTGCGTCCGACCTGCTGCTCGCCGACGGCGGCTATTTCTCGCTGGACAAGCCCGAGCTGCGGGAGCTGGCCAGGCTGATCGCGGAAGCGCGGGCACTGCAGGAGTCGCCGTCCGGGTCGCTGCGGATCAGCAAGTTCCAGGCCGGTCTCTGGGCTGAGCTGGCCGAGCTTGGCGTGGTCAGTCACCAGGCCGCGGCCTGGCAGCGGCAGGCGCAGGGCCTGCTCTCGATCGACACCATCGCCCGCAGGCAGCCGCCCGTCCTGCTCAATGCTCAGCTGCGGCCCTACCAGCTCGACGGGTTCGCATGGCTGGCGTTCCTGTGGGAGCACAAGCTCGGCGGCATTCTCGCCGATGACATGGGCCTGGGTAAGACCCTGCAGTCGCTGGCCCTGATCGGGCACGCGCGGCAGGCCGAGCCCGGCAGCCCGCCCTTCCTGATCGTCGCCCCGACGAGCGTGGTGCCGAACTGGGCCGCCGAAGCGGGTAAGTTCGCGCCCGGCCTCAAGGTGGTGCCGCTGACCGAGACCACGGCGCGACGAGGGGTGCCGCTGGCCGAGGTCGCCGCCGGCGCCGACGCGGTCGTCACCTCTTACACGCTGCTGCGGATTGACTTCGAGGAGTACTCGAAACTGGGCTGGTCCGGGCTGATCCTGGACGAGGCCCAGAATGCCAAGAACCATCAGTCGAAGATCTATCAGTGCGTACGGAAGCTGGCGACCCCATTCAAGGTCGCCATCACCGGGACTCCGATGGAGAACAACCTGATGGAGCTTTGGTCGCTGCTGTCGATTACCGCCGCTGGCCTATTTCCCAATCCTGAGCGGTTCCGTGACTATTACGCCCGCCCGATCGAAAATCATGGCAATGATCACGCCGAGCTCCTCGACAAGCTGCGCCGCCGGATCAAGCCGCTGGTCAAGCGCCGGACTAAGGAGCAGGTCGCGGCCGATCTGCCGCCCAAGCAAGAGCAGGTCCTTGAGGTTGACCTGCACCCGAAGCACCGCAAGCTGTACCAGACCCAGCTCCAGCGGGAGCGGCAGAAGGTGCTTGGCCTGATCGATGACCTGAACGCGCACCGCTTCACGATCCTGCGGTCGCTCACCTTGCTGCGCCAGCTCAGCCTGCACGCTGGCCTGGTCGATGAGGCTAACTTCGACCTGCCGAGCGCCAAGATCGACACGCTGGTCGAGCACCTGCGCTACGTGGCAGGCAGCGGGCACCGCGCGCTGGTCTTCAGCCAGTTCACCGGGTTCCTGCGCAAGGTACGCGAGCGGCTCGATGCCGAGGGCCTGGCGTACTGCTACCTGGACGGCCAGACCCGCAACCGGGCTTCTGTCATCGCGAACTTCAAGGAGGGCACGGCCCCGGTCTTCGTGATCAGCCTCAAGGCCGGCGGATTCGGGCTGAACCTCACCGAGGCCGACTACTGCTTCCTGCTTGACCCGTGGTGGAATCCGGCGACGGAAACGCAGGCGATCGACCGGACTCATCGCATCGGCCAGACCCGCAACGTCATGGTGTACCGCCTGATCGCGAGAGACACCATCGAGGAGAAGGTCATGGCGCTGAAGGCGAGAAAGGCCGACCTGTTCGCCAGCGTCCTTGACGACGGCAATGTCTTCGGCTCAAGCCTGAGCGCCGACGACCTGCGAGGCCTCTTCGGCTAGCCGCCCGGCCCCGGCGCAAGGGGTTCCCCGCTGAGATCACACCACCAGAACTCCGTGATCATGAAGCAACCCTTGATCACGGAACATAAGCCGCATGATCATGCCACCAGAGCTCCGTAATCACCGTTCCGGCCATGATCGCGGAACATCACCGTGGCCCCGCTGGGCTTGCGTAGGGCGAGGGGCCCGATCCGGGGGGTTTCTGGACGATCTTGCGGGGCTGGTGCCGGGCTGGCGGCTAATGATCTAGGAGACTTTTTTCCTGTGGGAGGATTGACAACCATATTCGCTGTTAAGTCTCCTACAGGAAACAAGTCTCCTACAGGATCGGGCGAGCCTGGCGGCGGTGAGCCTGATGTGACAGGTGAGTCACCAGGGACCAGCCCCGGTCCGGGCGGTGGCCCCGCCAGGCCAGCGAGGCAGCCCGATCACGGCCTTCGCGCCAGAGCCCGGAACATCAGCAGCGGGTACCCGGTGCGGGGCTGTGCCGGACCCGGTTCTGGCGGCAGCCAGGGCCGGTGTTGCGGTCAGGGCCTCGCCGCCGCAACGGCCGCCGCCCCGGACCGGGTGAAACCGGGGACTGTGTCCCCCGAAATCACGACCAGACCCCCATCGATCACCGGACAATGCGTACACGCCGCCGCAAGGTTCCGTGATCATGTCGGACCCCTTGATCACGGGAATCTGGTTGGGGTGATCGCGCTGCTGGGTTTCCGGGATCTAGCAGCGTTCCATGATCACGGAAATGCGGTGGCGTCTTGGGCGGGTGACTCGGGTTGCGGGCTAGGGGAGAATGTGGTGGTGGACGCGATGCTAGGTGGCCCAGCTGTGGCGAGGGCTCGAGAGTGGCTCGCGCTGCCTGGCGGCGGGATCCGGCCGGTCGTCTCCGTGACCGGTGCCGACGGCAAGGCTGAGCTGATCGCCCACTCCGCGTGGCTCGGGCGGCTCGCTCCGACGTGTGCCTGCGGCAGCCCCCGGCTCGGGTCTGGCCGGACCTGCGGCAGCGCGGAGTGCGTGACCAGGCTGGCCGGCCAGGGTGCTGGCTGACCCGGTGCTGGCTCACTGACCCCCGGTCGGCCAGGTCGGGCCGGCCGGGAGTCGTGGAGCGGATCGTTAGCTGGCGGCGCGGCGTGGGGCGCTTCGGCGGGCCGGGCGGGCGGGGCGCGCCGGGCGGGCGGACGAGTGACCTGGCCGGCTGCGGGGCGGGCCACTGCGGGGCCTGCTCGGCGCGCTGCTGATCGGAGTGACCCGCTTGACCGGGACGATCGGGGTACCTGAGCTGGCGAGTTCCTTCACCGCCTCATGGCCGGGTGCCACGTTGTGGCTCACCGACATGACGCCGGCCGCGTCATGGATCCGGCCTACTTCGCGGACCTGGCCGGGCTCGACCAGCGCGAGCACCGCTCCGGTGGCGCCAGCGCGGGCCGTGCGACCCGAGCGGTGCAGGTAGTCCTTGTGATCGTTGGGCGGGTCATAGTGCACGACCAGCCCGATGTCATCGACATGAATTCCGCGGGCGGCGACATCGGTGGCCACCAGGACGCGGGGCTCACCGTCGGCGAAGGCAGCCAGGGCGCGCTGCCGCTGGTTCTGGTTCAGGTTGCCGTGGATCGCGGCCGCGCTGACCCCGGCGCTGGTGAGCTGCCTGGCGAGCCGGTCGGCGCCGTGCTTTGTCCGGACGAAGAACAAGGTGCGGCCGTCCCGGCTGGCGATCTCGGTCGCGATCGTCAGCTTGTCGGACGCTGGCAGCACGAAGACCTGGTGCGCGACGTCGGTGTCGGTAGCGATCGGGGCGATCGCGTGCAGGGCCGGATCGGTGAGGTAGTTAGTGACCAGGCCGGCCACACCGCGGTCCAGGGTGGCGGAGAACAGGAGCCGCTGGCCGCCGGTCGGGGTCGCGTTCAGGATCTTGGTAACGTCGGGCAGGAACCCGAGATCCGCCATGTGATCCGCCTCGTCAATCACCATGATCGACACGTCGTCGAGCGTGCAGGCGCCTCTTTCCATCAGGTCGATCAGCCTGCCGGGAGTGGCGACGACGATGTCGATGCCCCGGCGCAGCCGGTCGATCTGACGGTTGATCGGCACGCCACCGTAGACGGTCATGACGTTGATCCGCAGCGACCGGCCAAGCGGCACGAGCACGTCGGCTACCTGCAGGGCCAGTTCCCTGGTCGGGACGAGCACTAGCCCCCGAGGCGCCTTTTCAAGGCGGCGCACGCCGGCCGCCTGCTGGCTCGCCAGCCTGGTGAGCATCGGCAGGCCGAAGGCGAGGGTCTTGCCCGATCCGGTCTGGGCGCGGCCGAGGACGTCATGCCCGGCGAGCGCGTCCGGCATTGCCCTGGCCTGAATCGCGAATGGCTCGTGGATACCGAGAGCGGCCAACTCGGCAACCAGGGGCGTCGGCACTCCAAGCTCGGCGAAGGTGGTCGGCGGGGGTGCGGGGATGTCGAGGGCGGCCTTGAGCGCGCGGTCCAGGTTGATGGCATTCTGCTGCTCGGCGGTGCGGACAGGATTGGCGACCGGGCGCGAGCGCGGTCCCTGCCGCTCGCCGCGCCATCCGGCGCTGCGGCCTTTGCCGCTGCCGTTCCGGGGTCGTGAGCTGGTGGTCGGCCGGCTGAGCTGCCGGGGGTGGTGCCGCGAGCGGGGTTGCGTCGCTGGCTAGCGGTCGCCTGAGGGCGGCCAGAATTGCGAGACAAGAATTAGGCTCCGTCTGTGGTCTCATGGGCCGCATCGTGCTCGGAGACGTCGACGATAACGGCGAATCAGAACTCGCCGAGATACGGACTGCTCACACAACCGGCCGCGCGGGCCTTCGCCCGCTATAGGAGTGATGCCGCACGCACCACCATCGGTACTGACAGTATCATCACCATCCGCGCCGACGACGTCGTGCCCAGCTAAGAACAGTGTGCGGGTGCAGGATGTTCCCCGGCGCGAGGCGCCAGAGCCGCTTCTGGTACGAGGGCTCGGGCGGTGCGATAGTGGGAGTTACGGGCAGATAGGCCTCACATCGCTCGCCTTACCAGGAGGACGAAATGAATCGCCGGAGATTATCCGCAGCCGTGGCGCTGCCATTCGCGGTCGCCATGACGGTCGGCACGACACTCGCGGCCACCGGGACCGCGCAGGCGTTCCAGAGCCTGCACACCTGCTCAGCCCTGTCCGGCCTGTCGGTGAACGGATCGGTCACGGGCACGCACTGCCTGGGCGGTCAGCAGGGGATAGGCCCGATCGCGGCGCCGGGCTCCCCGACTTATATCTGCGACTCGTACTCGTTCGGCCCCGAGAGCCCGATACCGTACTTCTCCACGATCACAGGGTTTGGCTGCGTGCCAGAGTAACTGCCTGCCCATTTTCCGAATTTCAGTCTGAGGCGGCGCCCTGGTCAGTGCCGCGTGCAGCCTCAGACCCTGGCGGTCGCGCTAGCCAGATGTGCCCTGATGGCGTCGAGCGCGGCCTTGATGTTCTCGACGGAGTTCGCGTAGGACAGCCGCAGGTAGCCCTCGCCGTACGGGCCGAAGGCCGTGCCGGCCAGGGCGGCGACTCCCGCGTCATACAGAAGCTGGTGCTGCAGCTCAGCCGACTTGAGTCCGGTGCCGGTGATGTTCGGGAAGGCATAGAACGCGCCCTGCGGCTCGATGCAGGTGATGCCGGGGATGTCGTTCAGGCCGCTGACGATGAAGTCCCGGCGGCGGCGGAACTCCTCGACCATCGCGTCGACAGGTTCCCAGGTCCCGTTCAGGGCGGCGGCCGCCGCGTACTGGCTGAACGCCGACGTGCAGGACACGGAGTTGATCACCAGCCGGGTGACCGGCTCGACCAGCGCGGGCGGGAAGACGCCGAAGCCGAGCCGCCAGCCGGTCATCGCGAAGGTCTTGGACCAGCCGTCGAGCAGGATGGTCCGGTCGGCCATGCCATCGATGTCGAGCACGCTGGCGTGCGGCTGGCCGTACCTGATCGCCCAGTACACCTCGTCGGTCAGCACCGTCAGGTCGTGCCGGATGGCGAGCTCAGCGATCGCCTCGCAGTCCTGCCTGGTCAGTGCGCTGCCGCAGGGGTTGTGCGGCGAGTTGATGATCAGCAGCTTCGTGTGGTCGGTGATCAGCGTCTCGAAGCTCACTGGTGTCGACCCGGAACTGATTTTCCTCCCTGAGCGGGATCGGCACGGGGACCGCGCCCGCGAGGGCGGTGATCGACTCATACATCGGGAAGCCGGGGTCGGGGTAGAGCACCTCGTCTCCCGGACCGCACAGAGCCATGATGGCCAGGAACATGATCGGCTTGGCGCCCGGCGTGACGACGACCCGGTCTGGCGTGATCCGCATCCTGCCGGTGCGCTCAAGGAACGCGGCGACGGCCTCGCGCAGCGGCGGGACGCCAGGAGCCGGCACGTAGTGGGTCTTGCCCGCGTGCAGTGCCTCGACGGCGGCCTCGACGATGTGCGGGGCGGTCGGGAAGTCCGGCTCACCGATCTCCAGGTGGATGACCTTGCCGCCGCTGGCCTCGATGGCCTGGGCTCGGGCAAGAACCTCGAACGCGGACTCGGTGCCAAGCTTGCTCATGCGGTCGGCCAGCGACATAGCAGTCATGGCCCCGATGATACGACTGTGAAGGTTAGACGGTAAGGGGCGGTATTTCCCCTGCTGGCGGATGGTCGTCTGCCGGCTGTCGGACAGGCGCTGAGCCCTGCTATGCTCGCCGCCCGGTCTGGAGGTCGCGGCGTCGGTCATGCTGTTAATCACGCCGGGCAGGGGGAGTACAGGCTCTTGTTTCCGGTTCCCGGACGGATCAGCCTGGAATCGTGGCGCGCTGGAAGGTAGGGGATAAACGTGACTTCCGATGAGATGAGCCGCACGCGGCAGTGGCCGCAAGTGACAGCGCGATCTGGCAGTCCGCTCGATGTCGCTGACCTCTTCGCCGCGGCCGAGCCTGACTTCGCTCGCTACGATCTGGTCAGGGAGCTCGTCGACGAGTGCATCGATCTGTCACTCAACTACCGCCAGAGCGGGCATCCGGGCGGGTCGCGGTCCAAGGTGCACATGATGCTGGCCCTGATGCTGTCCGGTGCCATGCGCTGGGACGTGCTGCGGCCCTGGCGCCGGTTCGGTGACCGGTTCGTCCTGTCGGCCGGGCACACCGTGCCGCTGGTCTACTCGACGCTCGCGGTGCTCAACGAGGCGGTGCGGGCGCGCTATGACCGCACCGGAGCACCGGAGTTCGCCTTCCCCGACGATGGCCGCTGGGCCCTGACCCCGGAGACGCTGCTGAAGCTGCGCCGCCGCGGCGGCCTGCCTGGGCATGCCGAGATGGAAGGCAAGACCCTGTTCCTGAAGTACAACACCGGTCCTTCTGGACACGGGATGCCGCCGGCGGCGGGCGAGGCGCTCAGCCTCAAGCTGGCCGGCGCCGGCGAGGTCAAGGTGTTCGTCTTCGAAGGCGAGGGCGGGCTCACGCCGGGCTCCGCGCACGAGACCAGGAACCTGGCGTGGGGCCTGGGTCTGGACAACCTGGTCTTCATGATCGACTGGAACGATTTCGGCATCGACCCCCGCCCGGCCTCCAGCGTGGTCAAGGGCACGCCGGAAGACTGGTTCTCCCCCTATGGCTGGCGGGTACTAGGCACCGAGCATGGCATGGAGTGGGGGCCGGTCACCCAGGCCGTTCTTGAGGCGTCCTGCGGCGCCAATCCCGATCAGGTGCCGAGCATGGCCTGGTTCCGCACGCGTAAGGGCCGGGGCTACGGCAAGTTCGACGCGGCTAGCCACGGCACGGCCTGGCCGATGAATGCCGAGCAGTTCTGGGCCGTCCGCAAGGAGTTCATGGCCAGGCACGGCGTGGAGTACCAGGGGGTGGACACTCCGGCGCCCGCAGGTCAGGAGGCGGTACAGGCGCAGGCGGCGGCGAACCTCGGCATCGCGATGGGCGTGCTGCGCCGCGACGAGGGCCTGGTGGACTGGCTGTCCGACCGGCTCCTCGCGATCGCGGGAACGGTGCCAGAGGAAATCGAGGGCTTCACGCTCGGCGAGCAGGCCAGCGAGGTCTTCAGCGACCGGCGCATCTTCGACGTGGCGAGCTATCCGGACAGCATGTGGAAGAAGCCGGGCGAGAAGGCGCCCAACCGGGCTGGCCTGACCTCCTGGGGTGCCTACGTGAACTCGCTCGCACTGCGCGAGTACGGCCGGCCGTTGTTCATCGCGGCCTCCGCCGACCTGGCGGAATCCACTGGCATCGTCGGCTTCGCGCAGAACTTTGACGGCTCGCCCGGCACTGGCTGGTTCGAGCGCACGGACAACCCGGCCGGCGCGCTGCTGCCGACCGAGATCACCGAGTTCACCAATGCGGGGCTGGTGGCCGGGCTGGCGACGGTCAACCTGGCCAGGGATCCGTTCGAGCGGTTCGACGGGTTCTGGGGCGCGTGCTCTACCTATGGCTCGTTCTCCTATCTGAAGTACGGTGCGATGCGGCTGTTCAGTCAGCTAGCCCAGGACACTGAGCTCAAGGTCGGCAAGGTGCTCTGGATCGCCGGCCATTCCGGGCCGGAGACGGCCGAGGATTCCCGTACCCATTTCGGCATCTTCTCGATCGGCGTCACGCAGCTATTCCCCGAAGGTCAGGTCATCGACCTGCACCCCTGGGAGTACAACGAGGTGCCGGTCATGCTCGGCGCGGCCTTCAAGCTTGACGTCCCGATCGTGGCCTTGCACCTGACTCGCCCGCCGGTCGAGATACCCGACAGGGAAGCACTGGGAATGCCGTCTCATCTGGAGGCGAGCCGAGGCGCGTACGTGCTCCGCCAGTACCGCCCCGGCCAGCCCAGGGGCGGCACTGTCTACGTGCGCGGCACCATGCCGACGGCGAATCTGGTCAAGGTCCTGCCCCAGCTCGATGCCCGCGGCATCAACGTCAAGGTCGTCGCGGCACTCAGCCCGCAGCTCTTCGCCCGCCAGTCAGCCGAGTACCGGCAGTCCGTGGTCGGGCCTGGTGACCAGCTTGATGCGATGATCATCACCAATGGCGCGTTCAAGCTCATGCAGGGCTGGGCGAACGGGCCGCTGGTCAGGGATTACTCGCTGTCGTCGGACTGGGACGACCGCTGGCGCACTGGCGGCTCGCTCGACGAGGTGATCGAGGAGGCGCACCTGGATGAGTCCCACATCCTGGCGGCGCTTGAGCGCTTCGCCGCTGACCGGTCCAGCCGGCTGCGCCAGCTCAGAGAACAGCTAGACGAATAACCGGCGTGCGCGACTCGCCCGCAGAGTCGGCGGGGCTGGCTTATACTTCCGGGCGGCGCTGCAAACCTTTGCGGATGGGACGGCTGGATCGGCCATGGATCAGTACGCGACAGACCTCAGCGGTCCGGGCCGGCGAGAGCGGCAAATGTCCGTCTCGGCTGCTAGCGGGACCGGGGCCGGGGCGCTGCGAGTTCCGGAGATCACGGCTTACTTCTGGATCATCAAGGCGCTGTCCACCGCGATGGGCGAGTCCACCTCGGACTTCCTTGTGCATGTGATGAGCCCGGTGCTGGCGGTCGGCCTGGGGTTCGTGGCGTTCGTCGGCGCGCTCTCGCTGCAGCTCTCCAGGCGCAGGTACCTGGCCTGGACGTACTGGCTGGCGGTGCTCATGGTCGGGGTGTTCGGGACGATGGCGGCCGATGTGCTCCATGTCGGATTCCATGTCCCCTACATCGCGTCGTCCGTGCTCTACGCCATAGTCCTGGCTGCCGTCTTCGTGACCTGGCAGCGAACCGAGCGCACGCTCTCCATCCACGAGGTCGACACGCTGCGGCGGGAGCTCTTCTACTGGGCGGCAGTGGTCGCGACCTTCGCGATGGGGACAGCGGTCGGGGACCTGACCGCCACCACCTTCGGTCTCGGCTACGACTACTCCATTGTCCTTTTCGCGGCGATGATCGTCATTCCGGCTATTGGCTATCGCTGGTTCAGGTGGAATGCCGTTCTGTCATTCTGGTTCGCTTATGTGGTCACGCGGCCGCTTGGTGCTTCGTTCGCCGACTGGGTCGGCAAGCCAGTCAGCGTCGGGGGCCTGGGCGTCGGCGACGGGCGCGTCAGCCTGGCTCTCACGGTCGTTATCGCGATCCTCGTCGCTTACCTGGCGGTTACCCACCGCGATGTGCAAGGTAAGCAGTCATCACGGCGCGCGCCCCGGCACAGCGCCAGGACCCGGTAGAGCAGCGGGTCCGCTGGGTAGGCCAACACGAGGCTTGGCCCGTAGTTGACGGTGCTCTAGACTCGGCTAGAGGGAGTGGGGAATTCCTGCAATGGCCGATTCCTTTGGTGAATTGTTACGCCGGTTCAGGGTTGCTGGCAGCCTCACTCAAGAGGCTCTCGCCGAGCAGTGCCGGATTAGTCCGGCGACGATCGCGGCGATTGAGCAGGGACGGCGAACGGCACCTCGGTTGTCCACGGTCCGGCTGATCGCTGATGCCCTCGGGCTGTCCGCCGGCGACCGTGAACTGCTGGCGATGGCGGCCGATCACGGTGCGGGGTCAGCCGGGGTGACTGGCACCGCGGCAGGAGTCGCTGGCCTGCCAGCAACGCGAACGTCCTTCATCGGCCGCGGTCAGGAACAGGCCAGCCTGCTCGCCGCGCTTGCCGATAGCCGGGTACTGACGCTCGTCGGACCCGGCGGAGTCGGCAAGACCCGGCTGGCGCTCCAGGCGGCTCAGGCCGCCGCCATCAGGTATCCGTCCGGCACCGCCTTCGTTGACCTGGTCCCGGTCCGCGAGGGGTTTCTCAGCCAGGCTGTGGCCGCTCCGCTCGGCGTGGCCGAGGGACCCGGCCGGTCGCTTGATGCCGCCTTGCACGAGCATCTGGCCAGGGGCCGGGCGCTGCTTGTGCTGGATAACTGCGAGCACCTGCTCGACGTGGTGGCTCCCTTCGCCGAGAAGCTGCTGGCTAACTGCGCCGACCTGACGATCCTCGCGACGAGCAGGGAACGGCTCGCGATTCCCGGCGAGCAGGTCATTACAGTCCCGCCGTTGTCCCTGGCCGGCGGCGCGGCCCGGTCGGAAGCCGAGGAGCTCTTCCACGACCGGGCCAGGGTCAGCGACCCTGGTTTCGACGGTTCGGCCGAGGTCGTCAGACAGGTCTGCGCCAGGCTGGACGGCGTGCCGCTCGCGATCGAGCTGGCCGCGGCGCGGAACGCCTCGCTTGGCGCGGATGGCTTGCTGGCTGGCCTCGATGACCGGCTGAGGTTACTGGCCGGCTGCCGGGGCGCGCAGGAGCGCCATCGGTCGCTGCGTGCGGTCATCGACTGGAGTCACGATCTGCTCGACAGCGATGAGCGGGTCATGTTCCGCCGGATAGGCATCTTCGTCGGCGGATTCGACCTTGATGCCGCCATAGCGCTGGCGGCGGACGGTCACCGCGGTGCCGTCGCCGATCTGGTCGGCCGCCTCACCGACAAGAGCCTGCTAGCCCACCTCCGAGGGCCCGACGGCAGTCGATGGCAGATGCTGGAGACGATCAGGGTCTATGCGCTGGACCGGCTGGCCGACAGCGGCGAGGAAAACGCCGTTCGGGACGCTCACCTGCGATGGGCCGTCGCGGTCGCCGGCGATCTGCGGCGAAGCGTCGAGTCAGCACTCCCGTGGCGTACCGGCTTTGATCAGGTCGCCGATGACCTGCGGGCGGCGCTCGCCAGGGAGCCAGGCCGCGCGCTGCGCGGGGCTAGCCACGAGCTCGCCCGCGTGCTCGGTCATCTCACCTACGCCAGGCGATTCATGGCCGAGTCACGTGAGCACTACCGAACCGCTTCGGCGCGTGCGGCTGACCCGGGCCAGGCAGCGGCTGACCTGCGGACCGCCGCCGGGGTAGCGATGGCGTCTGGGCACGCTGGCCTGGCCTTTGACCTGCTGCTCGGGTCCGCGCGGAGCGCCGCCGCTGCCGGGGATGATTCGATCAGGGCCGTCGCGCTCGCCGACGCGGTCACTGTCGCCGACCGGTTCGCGGCCGAGTTCCCGCAGGAGATCCCGCATGACCGGCTCGGCCAGCTGCTTGCCGAGGCGACGGGCTGCTGCCCGGCCGGCGACCGGGTGGCGGCCGCTCATCTGGCGGCGGCCGCCGCGTGGATCGCCCAGCGCGAGAAGACTGTCCCTGACCTGACCCTGGCCTCGCAGGCGCTGACCGCCGCGCGGCTGACCGGAGATCCCGTCCTGATCAGCGGCGCGCTCGATGCCGTCGTCGGGGCGCTGGACGCAGGCGGCAGGCTCAGGGAGGCGCACCAGGTCAGCCAGGAGCGGGCACAGCTGCTTGATCTCCTGCCCAGGCATGACCCTCGCGCCGGGGTCGAGGTCATCGACACGTTCCACATGGTCACCGAGATCGCGGTCACGGCCGGCGACCTGCCCGCCGCCCTCAGATTCGCCCGGATGGCGCAGGACGATGACATCGTGGGCGGCCAGCCGCACCGCACGGCGAGCAAGCCGATCCTGCCGCTGGTGCTGCAGGGCAGGTTCGACAGCGCGTTCACTGAGGCTGCCATCATGTGGGAAGCCTGGAAGAAAGCGGGCAGGCCGGTCGCGAGATGGATGGGCCCGGCAATCTACGGCGTGATCCTCGGTTACGGGCTGCGGGGCGAACAGGCTGGCCGCCAGGCCTGGCTCGCCCGGCTGGCCGAGCTGATCGGCACCGGCGGCGACGCCGGGTCAGGCTCCAACCTCGCTGGCGCGGCCGCGTTCACCGATGCCCGGATCGCGCTGCATGAAGGCCGGATCGAGGCGGCACTCGCCGCGGTGACCGGAGTGGCTGGGCAGGAGCAGCCCTGGTACGACACGCCGCGCTGGTACTCGCTCCGCCCGTACGCCTGGGCCATCGCCGCTGAGACGGCCGTCGTCGCACGGCTGCCTGACGCCGCCAGCCGCCTGGCGGCAGCGGCTCCGGCCGGGGCCGAGAACTACTGGGCTGCGGCCTGCCTGGCCAGGGCGGCCGGCCGCTGCGCGGGGATCGCGGCGCGATCGAGCGTTCGGTGGCGGGCTGGGAGCAGATCGATGCCAGGTTCGAGCGCGCGTGCTCGCTGCTCCTGCTCCCCGACCGAGCCGATGAAGGCGAGCGTGAGCTCACGGTACTTGGCTGCGAGCGCCCGGCCCGGAACAGCTGGGGTCCCCTGGCGTCGTGATCACGACACCAGGGGGCCCCAGCCGCAGGTCAGGGCTGGTCAGGCTGGTCAGCAGATCACGGTCTGGCCAGGAAGCCCTTGGTGCTGCCGCTGCCGCTGACGTAGAAGCCGACCAGGTCGCCGGCGGAGTTGATGCCGTTGACGAAGGTGTTGCCGATCCCATTCGGGTCGTTGACGGTCTGGAAGCCGCCCCTGCGCGTCCAGGTAAAGCCGAAGTTCATCGAGCCCTTGGTGTAAAAGCCGACGACCTCGCCGAACTTGTTGACACCGAGCGGGAACGTGCCATCTGAGTGCGGGGCGTTCAAGATGAACAGATGCGGCAGGGCCTTCCTGATCAGGAAGCCGCGCGTGTCGCCGTGAGCGTTGGTATAGAAGCCGGTCACGCTGTCCGGGTCGTTGATGCCGGTCGCCGTCGCGCTGGTCAGGCCGACGATGCCGGGGTTCTCGCTGAAGTACTTGCCGGTGTTGATGTCGTAGAGATAGCCGTGGCTGTTGCCCTTGGCGTCGAGGTAGAAGCCGACGGCGAGGCCGGAGTCGTTGACACCCAGCAGTTGGTCGACTGGCGGGCTGGCCGGGTGCGTGGCCGGGAAATTCACCTTATGGAATTGCCTGCCGTTGATCGAGTAGTAGCCGAAGTTATTGTTATTCATGCTGGACGTGTTCATCGTGGAGTAGAAGCCGACCTGGATCTTGCCGTTGTTCAGCCCGGTTACCTGGGTCTGCGCCGAGTGCGGGAAGTTCTGGTTGCGGTAGTCGGTCTGCCGGTACGGCGGCAGCAGGGTGTATCCCTTGTTCGGGTGCCCCTGAGCGCCTGACCCGAAATAGCCGGCGATCTTGCCGCTGTCGTTGATGCCGAGCAACTGGTTGAAGGTCGGGTCATTGGCGCTGTCCAGCGTTCTGAATGAGTAGTGCGTCTTCGCTGCCGAGGCCGCTGCGGAGGCCGCCGAGGCCGCCAGCGGGGTCGCGGTGACCCCTCCGGCTAGCGCCAGCACGGTGAGAACGCCCGCGGAACGCCGGTGGCGCCAGACACGGGACTGGGCGAGGTGCTCCATTTCATCGTCCTTTTCTTCGCTTGACCAGCCGGTTTGCCGGTGCCTTCCGATCATGGCCGCCCGCCGGCCCGCGCCCCAGTAACACCACCCCCACATCACCCCCACATCGCCCCCACGACCCGACAGAGCGCGGGATGGCGACGGGGTGGCCGCGAGAGGGCGCGGGATGGCGACGGGGGCGGCCGCGAGAGGGCGCGGGATGGCGACGGGGGCGGCCGCGAGAGGGCGCGGGATGGCGCGAGAAGGCCTGGAGCTCGATGCTCTGGGCGGGCGAGCCGGTTCGAGGGGCATTCGCCGGTTCCCGGAGAACTGTCGTCGTTTTCCGGAGTGTTGTCAGCGTTCTCGTGGAGAGTTTTCAGCGTTCTCGTGGAGAGTTAGCCGCGCTATGGCCGCGTCGGGAATTTAATTGCGGTATAGCAGACAGCGGGCCACACGCGACACGCCCGAAACAGGCAACTAAATTACCGACGCGGCCTATTTACTGGCGTTTTCAGGGAATTGTCGCAACAGTTTGTCTTTGCGTGATTAGTGTATCGAGTTGCTCGCGGGGTGTGTGGTATCCGTAGCGTTTTCTGGGGCGGTCGTTGAGCTGGTCGGCGATGTGCTGGAGCTGGGCGGGGGTCCAGGTGCTGAGGTCGGTGCCCTTGGGGAGGTACTCGCGGAGGAGTCCGTTGATGTTCTCGTTGCTGCCGCGCTGCCAGGGTGAGTAGGGGTCGGCGAAGTAGACCTGGATGCCGGTGTCTTTGGTGATGCGCTGGTGGCGGGCGAGTTCCTTGCCGCGGTCCCAGGTCAGGGTCTTGGCGAACCAGGGCTGGAGGGCGCTCATCTGGGTGATGATGGCGTCTGCGACGGAGTCGGCGTCGTGGCGGCCGTGCGGGAGGTGGAGGAGGGTGAGGTAGCCGGTGGTGCGCTCGACGATGGTGCCGACGGCGGAGTTGCTGGCCTTGGATCCGAGGATGAGGTCGCCTTCGTGGTGGCCGGGGACGAGGCGGCCCTCGACGGCCGGGGGGCGCTCGCCGATGGGGACGGCGTCGGTGATCTTGCCGCGCAGCTCGGTGCGGCCGCGGGGGCGGCGGACAGCGCGGCCGGTGCGCAGGCAGGCTTTCAGCTCTCGTCTCAGCTCGCCGCGGGGGTAGACGTAGATGCTCTGGTAGATGCTCTCGTGGCTGATCCGCATGGCCGGGTCGTCGGGGTATTTCACCTTGAGCCGGCCGCTGACCTGCTCGGGAGAGTACCGGGCGTCCAGGTCCTGCTGTACTTCCCGGCGCAGCACCGGGTCCGCGGACAGCTTCGAGCGCTTCGGCCGCCGCTGGCGTTCGCGGGCCAGGTGGTGCGCCCGCTCGGGCTGGTAGCGGCAGCCGGGGGGGCCGGGGTTGCGGGCCAGCTCCCGGCAGATCGTCGACGGGGACCGGGCCATCCGCACGGCGATCTCGCGGATGCCGTGCCCGGCGTCGCGCAGGCGGGCCAGCTCATACCGCTCCTCTCGGGACAGGTAACGCTTGCAGTAGACATTTACATCAGGTCGGTACACTCCGCCCATCTTGCGCTGCAAGGCGTACGCGAACGTCTTCGACACGCCGGCCGCCGCCGCCGCCCGCATCGGGTTCAGGCCCGCCGCCAGCTGATCCAGCACCAGCTGCACCCGCTCCGGCGGCAGCGGCGACCCCCGCGCCGGCCGCTCCGCCGCCCGCCCGGCCGCCGCCGCCCGCTTCACCGCCAGCCGCGACACCCCTCCGCTCACCCGCCGGTCCACCTCATAAGCGAAGCTCTTCGACACCCCCGCCGCCGCGGCCGCCCGCATCGGATTCATCCCCGCTGCCAGGTAACCCTCCACCAGCCGCACACGCTCCGCCGCCATCCCGCCTCGTCCCGCCACAGCACCCTCCAAAAATCAGGTGTTGCGACAATTCCTGGAGCCTGGGACTGAAAACTCTCCACGAAACGACAACTCTCCACGAGAACGCTGAAAACTCTCCACGAAAATGGTGACCACTCTCCGGGCTTGGCGAAAGCCCCCCTGGCAGGCCAGCCGCCGGCACCCCGAAAGGGCGGATACCCGGCAGGTTTGCCGCGCGGCCGGGCTGAACCACCGCCTGGGCCGGACTGCCGCCAGGGTATAAGCCCCGCAACCGCGCACTCTGAGTCCAGAAACCTAGTCTATTCTTGAGTTGCGTCTGGGATAGGTGATCACGAGGTCTGGGGCGGTGCCGGTGCCCTGTCGATGTTCCGTGATCATGAGGCAACGCCTGATCACGGAATATGGCTCTGGCGCGAATTCCGTGACCGGGCCGGCAGCCGGTGTCAGACCTCAGCTGGTGTCCCCGGGTCCCCGCTGCTCGCAGCAGCGCCGGCCCCTGGCAGCCGTTCCGGGCGGCAGCCCTGGCCAGGGCCAGGCTCCGCGCCCAGTGCCCGCCCCGCAAGCGCATCGACGTGACAGCGGTGCTGCTGACACCGGGCCCTAGCCCCAGCTATGTCACATCGATGGGGCTCCAGCCCCAGCTATGTCACATCGATGGGGCTCCGCCGGGATGCACGCCAGTCTCCCCGCAGCAGCCGGTGCCCAGCCGGACGGCGTGCCCTCGATGCAGAGCGTCAGGCAAAGCAGCCGGCATCGAGGGCACGCCGCCCGGCTAGCCCCCCGCCAGGTCTGACACAGCTGCCAGCCGGGTCACGGAACTCGCGCCAGAGCCCGGAACATCAGAGGCCTGATCATCCACCCAGACTTCCGTGATCACGAGTCGCGGCATGATCACGGAACCTGGCAGGGGGGATCGTGCTGGAAACGGGCCGTACGCCGTGATCACGAACCCTTCTCGGCGATGATCGACGCGCCCCGGGCGCTGCCTGCCAGGCACGCTGCTACCTGCCAGGCACGCTGCTACCTGGCAGACACGCTGCTACCCGGCGGACACGGCGGCCGCGGCTGTCTCGATGACGGCGACGGCGGCGTCCGGGTGCGAGACCATCGCCACGTGGTTGCTCTGGATCTCCGCCGTGTTCGCGCCCATCCGGGCCGCGAACATCCGCTCGGCGTCGGGCGGGATAGCCTCGTCGCCGTCGGCGACCAGATACCAGCACGGCTGGGTTCGCCAGGCCGGAGTGCTCATCACCGCGTTGAGCGACGCTGCGGCGATCGGCTGCTGGACGGCGTACATGCCCTTCGCCTTGACCGGATCGATGTCGCCGGCGAAGTGATTCACGAAGTCGTCCTGCGGAAGCCAGGCGAATCCCCGGTCGTCGATGCTCAGATGCGCCAGGGCCGGCGGCGGTGGTCCCAGGGCCAGCAGCCCGCCGATGGACTCGCCCTGGTCGAGCCCGAACGCCGCGATATACGCCAGGCCGACCACGTTGGGCGCGTCGGCACCGAGTGCGGTCATGATCTGACCGCCGTAAGAGTGCCCGGCGACCAGCGTCGGCCCCGTCTGGCGCGAGAGCACCTGCCGCAGCCTGGTGACGTCATCCTCAAGCGACGTCAGCGGGAACTGCGGCGCCGTGATGTTATAGCCATCGGCCTGCAGGCGCTCGGTGACGGCACTCCAGCTTGAGCCATCGGCCCAGGCGCCATGGACGAGTACGACGTTCGGCGATGCGTTCATGGAGATTCCTCCCGGTTTCCGCTCGGCACACGTCTTACTGCTGAATTTTAAACAATCTGGCCTGCTCGGAATACCTCCTGGGGGTTCTGATGATACCCCTGGGCAGTATTTCCCCCACGTTATTGACGCTCTATGAGTACCGGTGATTGTCAGTGCCGGGAGTTATATTTGTTCGAGGATGGCAGGCCGGGGAATTCGGAGTCGCGAGGGGAGGCAGCGTGGCCGGTTCGCCGTGGCTGCCCGTCGGCCTCGCGGTCGTGATGATCGCGATTGTCGCTGGCTGTGCCTTTCGCCTCGGTCTGGGCTGGGCGCGCCGCAGAAGGCTTGAGCCCGGTTCGGACTGCCTGCACGCCTGCCTGGGCGTGGCCATGGCCGGCATGCTGGTGCCGAGGCTGAGCCTGCTGCCGGCCGCCGTGTGGGCGACGGTGTTCGGCGGCTGGGCGATCTGGTTCGGGTGGCAGGCGATCACGAACAGGCGCGCTGGTCATCGCACTGGTCATCGCGCTGGGGACAGCGGCACGGGCGGTCCGCTGGCGCACTTGGTCGAGTGCCTGGCGATGAGTTACATGCTGCTCCCGGCCGCCGCGCCGTCGTCGGGGCTGGTCAGCACCTCGCCGGCCGTCGCGCTGCTGCTGGTGCTTGGCCTGGCCGGCTATGTCGTGTGGACCACGGACACGCTCACCAGGGCCAGGATGAGCGCGGCGGTCAGCGGTGCGCCCGTGCCGCGACTCGCCGGGTACGGGAGGATCGCCATGGGTCTCACGATGGGGTACATGCTCATTCAGCTGGTTTAGTGGTGCGAATGCGGAGTTAGGCGGGCTATCGTTCGGTATATGTCGGATACCTTTACCGCGACCACTCCTGACGGCCCGATCGCGGGCTCGGCGAGCGGGACCGGACCACCATTGCTCCTGCTTCACGGCGGTCCGGGGCTGAGCGATTACATGGACCTGCTCAGCCAGGAGGTGCAGGGCTGGCGCGCGATCACCTACCAGCAGCGCGGCCTAACCCCGTCAGCGGAGAACGGCCCGTTCACGGTCGAGCGTCACGTCGCCGACGCGGTCGCTGTGCTCGACGAGCTGGGGATCGGGCAGGCCGTCGTGCTCGGCCATTCCTGGGGCGGTCATCTCGCCCTTCACGTCGCGGTGGCGCATCCCGGGAGGGTCACCGGCCTGGTGCTCGCCGACCCGCTCGGTGCCGTGGACGATGGCGGTTTCGGCCAGCACGGGCAGGCCCTCACCGACCGGCTGCTGCCCGATGCCGTCGGCCCGTACGGCGAGCTGGCCCAGCGGCTATCCGGACCCGAGCCTGCCGACGCCGACGCCCTCGCCTCGCTGCGGCTGCTGTGGCCCGGATACTACGCTGACCCGGCCGCCGCGCCGCCGATGCCGTCGTCCATGCGCATGTCGGCCCGTGCCTACGGGGAGACCATCGCCTCGGTGGTGGAGCACCTGACCAGCGGCTTCAGCGAGCGACTCCGCGAGGTGACCGTCCCTGCGGTGTTCGTGCTCGGAGCGGGCAGCCCCATGCCGCTCAGCCAGGGCCAGCGGACGGCGGCTCTCATGCCAGGCGGCGAGGTGCAGGTGGTTCCGGCCGCCGGCCACCTCCCCTGGCACGAGCAGCCCGGCTGCGTCGCCCGCGCCCTCACCCGCCTCCAGCCGCCGGCGTGATTCGGGGCTCAGTATTGCTCCTGGTGGATGATATTAGGGTGAGCGGAACTCAAGAGCGCATCTCGATCAGCCTGACGAGCGCGGACAGGTCTCTCATCGAATCCGCCGCCCAGGCCGCAGGGGTATCGGTCTCGGCCTGGATGGTTCGCGCCGCGCGTGAGGAGGCGCGGTGGGCGGTTGCGCGCCAGATCGCCAGCGAGCAGGCGACGGAGGCCGAGGTGACTCAGAAAGACCCACCGCGTTCGGGAGACGACCCCGGCGACCTGGCCAGGCTTGACCCGGAGGTCGAGCTCATTCCTTTGTGACTGACAGCTTCGCGATCCACTCTTCGCTGTATGACCAGAGGCGGGCCGCCAGGTCTGCGGTCGCGACCTTGCTGGGCTCGGCCCTGGCGCACTTGTCGTAGTACTGGCCGGTCTCCTCCGAGACCTCAGGCGAGGTCGCGCAGTACAGCGACGTTCGCGCGCCCTGCTCGATGGTGAGCATCCGGCGGGTGAGGAGCGGCCTGGCCGGCCAGGGCACGCGCCGCCAGATCTCCGAGGCGACCACGCCCGGATGCAGGCAGTAGGTGTGCAGCCCGGGCTCCCGCCGGGCGAGTTCCGCGCTGAAGAGCACATTGCAGAGCTTGGAGACCCCGTACTCGCGTATTCCGGTAATGCTTTTGGTGCGATAACGCAAAGCATCGAGGTCAATGTCCCTCGGCTGGTAATGCGCGTCGCTCGCGACTGTCACGATCCGAGCGTTTTCGCTCTCCCGCAGCCGGGGAAGCAGGATCTGAGTCAGCGCGAAATGGCCGAGGTGGTTCACGCCGAACTGCGCCTCGAAGCCGTCCTTGGTCAGGCCCCGAGTGCCGCCGATCCCCGCGTTGTTGATGAGCACGTGCAGTGGCTCGCCGAGTGCGAGGAAGCCCGCACCGCACTGCCTGACGCTGGCGAGGTCCCCGAGGTCAAGCGACAGCAGATTCAGCTGGTCGCTGCTGGTCTGGGCGGCGATCGCGGCGATCGCCGCCTCGCCTTTAGCCTTCGACCGGCTCGTGAGATGGACCCGGCCGCCGCGCCTGGCCAGGTCCATCGCGGTCGCGAAGCCGATGCCGGCATTTCCGCCAGTTACCAGGAAGGTACGGCCTGCCAGATCCTTCATTCAGTTGCTCCCGAGAGCTAGTTGCTATTGCAGGCCGACGCGACCGCGATGTTATACCGGCCGGTCTCCAGCGACCAGTGCAGGTTGCCAGCCATCCACGAACGCAGGCCGTTCAGGTACCCGAGCAGTCCTGGCCCGGCGTTGTGGCGGATCGGCCGCTCGGCCGCCAGGTAGCGGGCCACCTCGGCGTCGTGCAGGCCGGCCGCGGCGGTGATGGCGTCGGACATCTGCAGCCGCCGTTCTCCGGCCAGGACGGCGGGCAGGCTGTGCACCTTGAGGCTGCGCTCGGCTTCCTTGGGAAAGGACAGGATGTCATTGGCCCAGCAGGTCACGTTCACCGCGATGTCGCTGATCGCGCGCACATCGGGACGCCAGTATTCATAGCGTCCGAGCTCGAAGCCGTCGGCCACGTCAATGAGCGCCATGCAGGTCGGCACCGCACCGCTGTGGCGCCGCATCGCGATGTATTCATCCAGGCCGCGCTGGTCATCGGCCCGGCGCCTGGCTTCCCAGAACTGGGCGAGGAAATACCCCCGCACGGCGCTGATGAACCTCGCGGCCTGGGCGTCGGTGGCCAGCAGGGTTAACCGGTCGACGACGTCTCCGAGCGCGGTCGTGAACGGGCCGTCGCGGTGCCGGAAGTCGGCGGGATTATCGATCACCAGCATGAACGAGGTGACGAGCTGGCTCAGCCGGCCGAGGTCGGTGCCGGTCACCGTTTCATCAGAAAACCGATCGTCAAACAGGAAGAGCCACATCTGCCAGTCGGCGAGCAGCTCGAGCGCGGAAAGCGTCGCCCGCGGCGTCGTGCGCGCGGCCAGCCTGCCCACCTTGGTCTCGCTCAGCCGTAACTCCTCGGCTCCGTCTCCCGGCAGGCCGAACTGAATGGCCCAGTCCACGACCTGGCGGTCCACCTCATCGGCATACAGGCTGATTTCCTCGTCGAACGGGCAGATGAGCTCAGGCATCGGGAATTTGGCGGGCATGCGGCGGTGTCCTCCGGTAGGCACAAGTAACGGCAAGGGGCGATGTCGTCAGTCAGCCCGGCCGCTTCGGACCATCCAGCCTCGCGAGCAGCAGCGCGACATCGTCGCCGTGCCGGCGCGACGGCTGGACGCTGTTCAGCAGGTCGTTGGCCAGCTCGTCGAGGTCATCGGACGGGCTGATGCTGAGCACGTCAAGCAGGCGGCCCAGGTTGAAGTCATCGCCGGCGTCGGATTCGAGCAGCCCGTCGGTCGTGAGCGCGAGCACTGATCCTGGCGGCACCCGCACCTTCGTGATCGAGTACTGGGCGGCCGGGTCGATGCCGAGCGGCAGCCCGGCCTCGCAGTCCAGGATCCTGGGCACCATGCCGGGAGCGACCAGCACGGGCGGAGGATGCCCCGCCCGGCTGATGGTCAGCATCCCGGTAGCCGGACTGACCACCACGAAGCAGCAGGTCGCGAACAGGGCGATGTCAGGATCGCTGTTCAGGTCGGTGAGCCACCGGTTTGTCCTGGCCATGACCTGAGCCGGGCCGTGACCCTCCCTGGTATACGCGTGCACGGCGGTCCTGAGCCTGCCCATCAGGGAGGCGGCGAGCAGGTTGTGCCCTTGCACGTCGCCGATCACCAGGGCGACCTGGTCGTCGGCACACCTGACGACGTCATAGAAGTCGCCGCCGATCTCGATACCCGAGGTAGCGGCCTGATAACGAGTCGCGATGCTCAGTCCAGGCGCGATCAGCGGCTCGCGCGGCAGCATCCCCCGCTGCAGCTCGGTCGCGAGCGCGTGCTGCGCCTGGTGCATCCTGGCCCGCTCCATCGACTGGCTGAGCAGCCCCGAGGCCGCGAAGAGCAGCGTCCGCTCCTCAGGGGGGAAGTCGTGCGGCTCGGTGAAGCCGAACAGGCAGGCGCCGATCTTGCCCGCCGAGTCGGTGACCGGCAGCGCCGCCCAGGCCTGGTGAGCGAAGTCGCCGAGCTGCCCGGCCAGATGCGGGAAGTCGTCGGCGAGGCTCTCTGGTGTCGGCAGGTAGAGCGGCGAGCGCCACTGAATCGCTACAGAAAGCGGCGTCGGCCTGGCCGGGTCAAGGTCGCTCAGCGCGTCCACGCACTTGTCGTCGAAACCGCAGGACGCGACGACCTGCAGCCTGCCGTCCCGCGAGGCCATCAGGATCAGGCCGTCGGCGCCGTAGGCTTGCAAGCCGGACCTGGCCGCCTCGATGATCGCGTCGACGGTGCTCGCGGACGCCAGCGCCGCGGTGAAGTCGCGAGCCCGGCTGGCGCGCTCGGCTAGCTCCCTGAGCTGGCGTTCCTCGGACTCGCGCTGTTCGCGCAGCGCGGTGGTGTCCATTACGAGGCCCATCATCCTGGCCGGGGTGCCGTCCGGGCCTGGCATGATCCGGCCCCGAGCCTCCATCCAGCGCAGGCCGCCGTCTTCGCCCCGTACCCGGTACTCGATCTGGTAGGTGCCAGCCGAGGCGATCATGACCTGCATCGCCTCCCTGACCTGGGCTAAATCGCTCTCAGGTACCCGGCCGAGGAAGGTGTCCATGGTGGCGGTCAGGCCATCGGATAGCCCATGCATCCGGAACGTGACCGGGTCGCAGATCACTTCCCCGGTAGAGATGTCCCAGGTGAAGAAGCCCGCCTCGACGCTCGTGGCACTCGGGTGAAAGACAGTGAGCGCGACGTCAGCCACGATATCGGTCGGGGGCTGACCAGCCTGATCCGCCTGGCTGGTGACGGCAGCGGTAACTTGCCCCGGACCACGATCAGTCATCATTCGCCCAGTCGCCGTGGGTCGTATGTCTGCAAGGGCCAAGCATAAGGCAGCCAATGCCGGATGGGACGGGTGATCGGGCCGATTTCGCTGACTTGCGTTGACTCCGTACCGAGGTACGGCTGTTAGCTTGCAGACATGGCCGGGCTGACGATCGGGAAATTCGCCGCCGCTGAGGGCGTCAGCGTCGAGACGATTCGCTTCTACCAGCGCCGGGGGCTGCTCACCCAGCCAGAGCGGCGCGGCTCAGGATACCGCGAGTACATCGAGTCCGACCGCTGGCGGCTGGCCTTCATCCGGCGCGCCAGGCAGCTCGGATTCACGCTCGCCGAGATCAGGGAGCAGGTCAAGCTCGGCTCGGTCGGCGACCAGCTCGCCGAGCTCGTTCGAGGCGGCTGTCCTGTCCAGTTCCCTGCCGGTCATCGTGGAGTACTGGGCGCAGTGGTGCGGACCCTGCCGTCAGGTCGGGCCGGTGCTGGACTCGATCGCGGCCGAGCGGGCCAGCCAGCTCGAGGTGGTCAAGCTGAACATCGATGAGAACCCGAGGACCACGCTGCGCTACCAGGTGCTGCATGTGCCGACGATCAGCCTGTTCTCCGGCGGCAAGGTGGTCAGGCAGCTAGTCGGGGTCAGGTCAAGGGCCCGCGCTGCTGCGGGAGCTTCGACTCACTTGATCTGAGTCGCCTACTGCCGTTACGTTGCCGGCATGGGGATTGCCTGGGTCGACTTCCACTTCGATCTGATGTGCCCGTACGCCTACCAGACCTCGCTGTGGATCCGCGAGGTCCGCGAGCAGACCGGGCTAGTGGTGAACTGGCGATTCTTCAGCCTGGAGGAAGTCAACCGGGCGGAAGGCAAGAAGCACCCGTGGGAGCGCGAGTGGTCCTACGGGTGGTCGCTGATGCGGATCGGCGCGCTGCTGCGCCGGGGCGGGATGGACCAGCTCGACGCCTGGTACGCGGCGGCCGGGCAGGAACTGCACGCCGCCGGCGGCAAGCCGCATAACCCGGCGGTAGCCAGGCAGATCGTGGCCGCGCTCGGCCATGACCCTGGCCTGGTCGACGCGGCGATCGCCGATCCGAGCACCGGTGACGAGGTGCTGGCCGAGCACCGCAAGGTCGTGGCGGCCGGCGGCTTCGGCGTTCCCACCTTGTTTTTCCCCGACGGTCAGTGCCTGTTCGGGCCGGTCCTGATTGACCCGCCGCGCGGGGCGGAGGCAGTGCGGCTCTGGGACGCGGTGGTGGCCTGGACGGCGTTCCCGCACCTGTACGAGATCCAGCGGCCGAAGAGCCAGGCCGATCAGGAGCAGATCGCGCAGTCTTTTCTGCCGTACCTGCGTGGCCGGGACTGGGTCAGCGTCAACCGGGGTGCCATAGTCGACTTCACGGCGGCGGAAGGCGCCAGCCGGAGCGGAACGGAGTCGCGTTGACGAACCCGGTGCGGGACAAAGACCAGATCGTCAGGCTGCTCGGTGCGGAGTGGCTGGCCATCGCCGGCCTGCTCGCCGGGCTGGACGCCAGCGCCTGGTCGGCGCCCGCGCTGCCCGGCTGGGACGTGCACGACGTCGTGGCGCACCTGACCGGGACCGAGCGGATGCTGGCCGGCCAGGAGCTGCCGCCGGCTCCGGAGGACGCCGGGCATGTGCGGAACGACGTCGGGCGGGCCAACGAGGCCTGGATCGTCGCGCTGCGCGAGCTTACCGATGCTGAACTGCTCGCCGCCTTCCAGGACATCACGGCCCAGCGGCTGGCCAGCCTCGATGCCATGTCCGATGCCGAATTCCAGGCTCCGTCCTGGACCCCGGCGGGCGAGGGGACCTACGGCCGCTGGATGCAGATCAGGATCTTCGACTGCTGGATGCACGAGCAGGACATCAGGGTGGCGGCCGGCCTGCCGGGCAACGAGGACGGCCCGGCGGCGCGGCAGTCGCTTGAGGAGGTCGTCGGGGCGCTTGGCTACATCATCGGCAAGCGCGGCGGGGCACCGGACGGCAGCGCGGTCCTGATCAGCCTGACCGGCCCGATCGAACGTGACCTGAGGGTGCTCACCGCCGGCCGGGCGAAGGTGGTGCATGAGTTCGACCGCGACCCGACCGCGACGATCAGCTTGCCTTCATCGCTGTTCCTGCGCCTGGCGGGCGGCCGTGAGGACCCGCAGGCCGCGCTCGACCGGATCAAGCTCGGCGGTGACGTGGCGCTGGCGCGGCAGCTCGCGACCAGTTTCGCGTTCACGATCTAGCTGCCGTGATCCCGATCGCGGCCGCGACCCCCAGCACGCCGGCCGCCACCAGGAACGCCGCGGTATAGGACGCCGAGTCCACGAGGAAGCCGACCGTGATCGGGCCGGTGACGGCACCGATGTCGCCCGCCATCTGGTACGTGGCGATCACCATGCCGCCTGGCCGGCCTTCCCCTGCCGGCACTGGCGCCCTTGTTCTCGTTATCCCTCGTGCTGTTGTCCTTGCCGATCAGGTCGCCGACCATCGCGGCCGGGGCGACGTCAAGCAGCCCGGAGCCGATCCCGAGTACGGTCATGGCGAGCAGGAATCCCGCCAGGCCAGGCACGAACGCGAGGATCACCATGCCGGCCGCCGACCCCAGGCAGCCGCCCACGAGGATCGGGCGGCGGCCGATCTTGTCGGCGGTCCAGCCGGCCGGGACCAGCGTGGCCGCGTTGAGCGCCGCCACCACGCCGAAGCCGATCCCGGTCCAGGCCGGTGACCGGTGCAGTACTTCCTTGACGAATAGCGGCACGATCGCGCTGCGCACGCCGAGGATGGCGAAGCCATCGGCCAGG
The DNA here is from genome assembly GCA_963819285.1 of uncultured Actinomycetota bacterium. Classification (GTDB taxonomy): domain Bacteria; phylum Actinomycetota; class Actinomycetes; order Streptosporangiales; family Streptosporangiaceae; genus Chersky-822. Next base: position 141,778 of record CAWFVM010000003.1, on the reverse strand, counting down.
TTCGCCGCGGCGGCCGCCTGGTAGACCCGGCTCCGCAGCACCGCGCCGAGTCCGGTGCGGGCTGCCTGGCCGGGCTGGCCAACACCAGCACTGCCGGGAGCGGCGGTCTGGCCCGGCCGATCGCGGAGCACGGCGAAGGCGATGGCGGCCGGGACGATCAGCATGAACCCGTAGATGAAGAACGGCGCCCGCAGCGACCACGCCGCCACCAGGCCGCCGATGGCAGGCCCGCTGATCCCGCCGAGCAAGAACCCGCCCGAGTACAGGCCGCTTGCCCGGCCCCGCTGGTCCGGCCGCACGCTGCCGAGCAGCAGGGTCTGCGCGCTGACCCCGAACATCGCGGACCCGAGCCCGCCGATCCCGCGAAGCGCGATCAGCTGGAAGAACGACCCGGAGAACCCGGCCAGCAGGCTGCTGACGGCGACGATGAGGATGCCGGCCGCCATCGTGCGCCGCTCACCGAACCGGTCGACCAGGCGGCCGGCCGGCAGCGCGCCCACGATCCGCATCAGGGCGAAGGCGCTGATGACCGCCCCGGCGGCGGCCGGCGCTGACGCCGAACTGGCGAGCGAAGGCCGGAATGCTCGGCGCCACGATCCCGTACCCGAGCGCGACCGTGAAGGAGACCGAGCTGAGGATCGCCACCTCGCGTGGCAGGCCGCGAAGAGCCGGCCAGAGGTTCGGGCACTGCGCTCAAGATCCGGCACAACAGGCATTCTGCCAGCCGTCTACTTCGGTCAAAGCGGCCGAACCCTGCTGTGATACTGGAGTGGTGCTTCAGGTCTCGGGAAACAAGCTGGTCGGCAGGGAGGCCGAGCTAAGCCACCTGCTCGCCCTGCTGGACGCGGCAGCCGAGGGGCGGCCTGTGGTCACGCTGATCAACGGCGACGCCGGGGTCGGCAAGACGCGGCTCGTCACTGAGCTCGCCACCAGGGCGCGGGCCAAGGGTTTCACCGTCCTGTCCGGCCGGTGCGCCGAGATCGGCGACGCGGTGCCCTACCTGCCGCTGGCCGACGCGCTCAGGGACGCTACTACCGGCCCGTCGCCTGGCGGCGCGCTGCTCGATGCCCTCGCGGCCCGCCCCGTGCTCTCCCGGCTGCTGCCCGACCGGGACGAGCGTCTCCCCGCCGGCGGGGACATGCCGGGGCTGGTGCAGCAGCAGCTATTCGGCGCGGTGCTCGGCATGCTCGCCGAGCTGGCCGCGGCTTCGCCCGTGCTGCTGATCCTGGAGGATCTGCACTGGGCCGACCAGTCCACCCGCGACCTGATCACCTTCCTGAGCCGGATGCTGCACTCCGAGCGGCTCGCGGTCGTGGCCACCTACCGCAGCGACGACATGCACCGGCGGCATCCGCTCCGGCCGCTGGTCGGTGAGCTGCTGCGGCTGCCGAGCGTCAGCTCGATCGAGCTTGGCCCGCTGCCCGCCTCGGCGATGGCCGAGCTGCTGACCGAACCTTGTCCGCGCGTCAGCTCGACGCCGCGGACCTCGGCCAGATGATCACCAGGGCCGAGGGGAACGCCTACTACGCCGAGGAGCTGCTCGCCGCCGCGGCCGACGGCTCACGAGCTTCCCGCCGGCCTGGCCGACCTGCTGCTGGCCCGGATGGAGCGGCTGTCGGCGCAGGCACAGCAGGTGCTGCGAACTGCTGCGGTCACGGGCCGCCGGGTGGACGATGAGCTGGTCAGGCGGGCGTCCGGGCTCGACGAGCTGGTCTACGACAACGCTGTCAGGGAAGCGGTCGCGCATCAGCTTCTGGTACCTGACGGCGATCAGGGCTACTCATTCAGGCACGCGCTGCTTCGCGAGGCGATCTACGCCGACCTGATGCCGGGCGAGCGGACCAGGCTGCACGCGAGGCTGGCCGAGCTGCTCGCCGACGAGCAGCGGCTCGCCGAGGTCCCCGGCGACGGCGGCCGAGCTCGCGCATCACTACCTGGCCAGCCACGACATCCCCGGAGCATTCTCCGCCTCGGTCCTGGCCGGCCGGGAGGCCGAGCGGCTGGCCGCCCCCGCCGAGGCCCACAGGCACTACGACCAGGCGCTGTCCTTGTGGGAGCGAGTCGAAGACCCGGAGCAGGTCGCCGGCATCGGACGGGGCAAGCTGGCCTACCGATCGGCCATCAGCGCGGCGGACGGCGGTGATCTGGCTCGCGCGGCCGGGCAGCTGCGCCGCCTGCTTTCTTACGTCCGCAGCGACGGTGACCAGGTCCTGCTGTGCCGGGTGCACGAGCGGCTGGCCTATTTCCTTAATGATCTTGGTGAGGATGACGCGGCGGCCAGCGAGGCGCAGGCGGCGGTTGACGCGCTGCCGGCCGATCCGCCGCGCTGGGAGTACGCCAGAGCGCTCGCCACCCACGCGCGGGCCCTCCTGGCCACGCCTGATCCTGAGCCGGCGCAGGGCACGGGCCGAGCAGGCCAGGATCGCGGCCAGCGCCGCCGCCGCTCCGTGGATCGAGGCCGACGCGCTGGTCACGCTCGGCCTGATCAGCGAGCGGTCGGGGAAGATTGGCGAGGCGGCTGACCTCTTCACCAGGGCCCATCAGCAGGCGGCCCAGGCCAAGGTGCTCGGCGTCCAGCTACGGGCGACCTTCCAGCTCGCGCGACTGCAGCTTGAGCAGGGCGACCTGGCCGCCGCCGCCCGTACCGCGCATGAGGGCACCGCTACGGCGCAGGGCGCCGGCCTCGGCCTCGCGCAGTACGGCATCGACCTGCAGTACGTGCACTACCTGGCGCATTTCGCCGACGGCCGGTGGGATCACGCGGAAGAGATCGCCGACGGGTTCACCGTGCGGGTGACCAACGTCGCCGAGGCCCGGCTGTCGGCCATGGCGATGTTTCTCGCCGTCGCGCGGGGCGCCGCCACGGTGCAGGAGCGGCAGAGCTGGCTTGAGCCCATGTTCAAGCGGGATCAGTTCGTCGAGTACATTACTCGCGGCCTGGTCGCCGAGCAGGCGCTCTGGCGCGGCGACACCAGGACGGCGCTGGCTGAGGTCGAGGCTACGATCCGGTCGGCGGAGTACCTCGACGACGGTTACCACGGTCCGCAGGTCATCCGGGTAGCCGCGATCGGGCTGAGCGCTCTGGCCGATCAGGCCGTCGCCGCGCGGGCCTGCGGAGACAGCCTGGCGCAGGCCCTGGCCGGGCAGAAGGCCAGCGAGCTAGTCGAGGTGGCACGGGGCGGGGCGGCGAACCTGCGCATGCCGGGCTTCGCCCTCGGCGTGGACGGGCGCGGCTGGCTGGCCAGGGCGGAGGCCGAGTGGGGCCGGGTCAACGATGCCCATGACCCTGCAGCCTGGCGGGCCGTGGTCAGCGCCTTCGGGCCAGGCTTCGTGTACGAGACCGCCAGATCGCGCTGGCGGCTAGCCGAGGCACTGGCCGAAACGGGCGACCGGGCCGCCGCCGCCCAGGAGTGGTCGGCCGCCCGCCGTGCCGCCGAGGCGCTGCGGGCCGGGCCGCTGCTGGCCGCGCTGGCCGATCTGGGACGCCGGGCCAGGCTGGCCAGCCCCGGTCCGGGGGCTGGCCTTGGCCCTGGCCCTGGTCACTCGCAAGCGGGGCTGACGGGACGGGGAGCGCAGGTGCTGCGGCTACTCGCGGCTGGGCACAGTAATAAGGAGATCGGCACTGAGCTGTTCATCTCGCCGAAGACGGCCAGCGTTCATGTCTCCAACATCCTCGCGAAACTCAATGCCGCGAGCCGTACCGAGGCGGCGGCGATAGCGCACCGGGACGGGCTCTAGCGGGCCGGCCTGGCTGGATTGGCCTGGCTGTCAGGTCTGGGCTGGTCAGATGACGGTGATCGGACCGCGCCGAGCGCGGCGCGCTTGACGCGCGCGCCGCGCTGCGGTTGCCTGGGCCCGCATGTCACTGACATGCTGGGCGGCAAGCTGGGCGGTCATATGGGGATGCATTGCGACCTCCTGAGTAGTCCGGCCAGACAGCGGGTCTCGACCGGCTACTTCAGGATCGTCGTAAGACGCTAGAGGCCGCATCGGGCTTATGCCTTATCTCTGGGTGCTAGGCCTTGTCTTAGACCGGTGCCGTCTTAGACCAGCGCTGTCTTAGACCGATCATCTGGCCTGAGCGCGGCACCCGAGTACCCTGGCAACCTTCCATGATCATGAAACAAACCATTACTACGGAACATCAGCTGCGTGATCACGCCACCAGAACTCCGTGATCACTGCCCCGGCCATGATCGCGGAACATTAGCGGGGCACCGCCTCGATCCTCGTGCCGTGATCAGCCGCCCCGGCCATGATCACGGAAATCGGCTCTGGGCGCGAGAATTCCGTGATGCTGGCCGCTGGCCGCCCCATGGATGTGGCAGCGCTGGTGCTCCAGCCCCAGCTATGTCACATCGATGGGGTGCTGCCCGGCAGGTCAGCGGCGGGACAGGCCCGGGCTGGACCAGCCACTCCGGAACCAGGTTCCTGCCAATTTCACGGAATTCGCGCCAGAGCCCGGAAAGCCGCAAGGGCAACCCCTCCCGAGAATGTGCATCGATGTGGTTCGGGAGCTGGCGGGGCTGCGTGGCTAGGTCGGCTAGCGGGTCGCGGTTGGCACCGTCAGCATGGCCAGGTAGGCCCCGGCCAGCAGGAATGGTCCGAAGCTGATCCTGCTCCGCCTGCTGATCCGGCGGGCGGCTAGCAGCACCACGCTGGCCAGGGCGGCCAGCACAAATCCGGCACTGGCTCCGACGACGAGGGTATGCCAGCCCAGCCAGCCAAGCACGAGGCCGGCCAGCCCGGCAAGCTTGATGTCGCCGCCGCCCACCTGCCCGCCGCTGACCACGCCGAGCAGCAGGTATCCGGCCGACAAGGCGAGTCCGCCGAGGATGGCGCGCAGGAAGGCCGGCCAGTCATCACTGATCGCGGCGGCGACCGCGAGCAGGAGCGCCAGCGCCGGATAGGCGGGCAACGTCAGCCGGTCAGGCAGTCGCTGCACCGCGACGTCGATCTGGGTGAGCGCTACTCCCACCACCCCGAGATAGATGAAGGCGCCGAGCGCGGGCTGGGCGCCGAACTTGGCAATAAGCAAGGTGATGACGGCGGCCGTGGTCAGCTCAATCGCGGCCGGCGCCCCGATCCACTGGCCGCAGTGGCCGCACCGTAGCGCCAGCCGGCCAGCCAGCGCTGAGCCGCAATCTGAACATGCGGCCTGCTCGGGCTCGCCGCCCCGGACAGATAGCCGGGAGACCTCAGTCCGCAGCGCTAAGCCAGCGGCTAGCCCGGCAATCGCGCCGCCCGCTGCCGCGACCGCCGCGGATGCCCACATCATCCGGCTTAGTGTGGCACAAGGGGTGCAGGTCATCGTGGTTTTCGAGTGGGCGCGAAGCCGGCTGGGCATGACGCCAGCGTGGCTTACACGGACTTCTTCGTCGGCAGCCTGACCGTTGCCGGCGCGCTCACCGGTCTGCTCTTTGTCGCGCTGTCGGTAGGGCTCGATAGGAATGACGACAAGGGTTCGCTGGAACGACAGGCGGTGGCCTCGACCGCGTTCACGGCGCTAGTCGATTCGCTCTGGGTCTCGCTGGTCGCGCTGCTGCCTGGCCGATCTCCGGGAAGCAGCATTCCGGCGGTGAGCGTAATCCTCGGAATCCTCGGGCTCACCAGCACGGCCAGCCTGGCATTCCGGTTGTGGCGAGCAAGGTTGGGGCGGACGTTGGGCCATAGGTGGCCGGTCGCGCTGCCGCTCATTGTCGTGATGTATGCCGCCCAGATCATCACGGCGGTGACGTCGAGCAGCGGCAAGTCCGCTCTGTCTACGGGTGCTGTCTTTGTCATGGTGTTCTTCGCCGTCGGGATCGCCAGGTCCTGGGAGCTGCTCGGCTTGCGCGGCGGCGGCGTGCTTGACCTGCTGGTCGGACTGCCAGCCAAGGACCCGCGCGCTCGCCTCGATGGCGACCCCCAGACCGAGACCGAGTGAGGCAGCAGCCGGGACTCCGTGTGACCGGCCGGTGAGCGTAAGGCAGCGGCTTGGGCACCCTGACGTCGCAGGAACAGCACCAGGGGCACCTGGCTGCGAGGCAGCGCGCCGCAACAGCCACCCCAACTCCGGCATTCCCGACAAAGTCTCGGCTGTCAGTCCGGCTTGGCACCCCCGGTACCCGCGCAATCTTCCGTGATCATGAGGCAGGCCCTGACTACGTAACATTGGCCGGGTGATCACCCTGCCAGGGTTCCGTGATCAAGACCACGACCATGATCACGGAACCTGGACGGGGGACTCCGAGGCTAGGAGCCTGGTCTCCCGTTAGATCACGGAATCCAAGCGGAGGTACTTGAGCGCCGGACCGACACCGACTCGATCAGGCGGTCGGGCAGGTCAGGCGGTCGGGCAGGTCAGGCGGTCGGGCTAGTTCAGGCCCCAGATCTCACCGGGCTCGCCGTAACAGTCGTTCTGTACGACCGTAGTGCCTGGGCCCGCGTCGTTCGGGCCGGCGAGGCATCGGCCCGACAAGAAGTTGATCAGCTCGCCGTCCGGCCCGGTCGTCCAGAGCTGAAGGGCATCGTTGTCGTTACACGGTGCCAGGACCACCGGGGTCCGGGAGAAAGCGCCAGTCGCGGCCAGGCACTGACCGGAGTCGCTGGCGATCGTGCCGTCGCCGCGCAGCGTCCAGAGCTGGTTCGCTGACGTCGAGAACCGGCAGGCCGAGGTCGTGACGCGAGTGCCGCTGCCGCTGCCGCTGCTCAGGCATAGCTGGCCCGCGCCCTCGATCAGCGGGCCGGCCGGCAGCGTCCAGGTCTGCCCAGGGCCGAAGGTGCAGCCCGTGGCATCGACCGGGGTGTTGGCGGTCTGCCCGGGCACCGCGAGGCAACTGCCGGTCAGCGGGTTCTGCACTGAGCCCGCGCCGAGGTACTCCCACCGCTGGCTGGCCGCTCCGGTGCAGCCGGACAGCCAGACGCGCTGCGGCGGCGCCGTGTTCGCGACCGTCAGGCATAGGCCGTCGACGGCCAGCGTCTGGACATCACCTGGCCCGCCAGCCGCCGTGAAGGCCCAGTCCTGGCTGGCGGCACTGGCCGGGCGCGCCGGGCTGGCCGGGGGCGGCGTGCAGTGCTGGAGGCGGACCGGCTGACCGCTCGCGTCGCTGCCGCCGTCCAGGCAAAGGTCGGCCGAGGTGCAGCTCGACCGGTCCCGACGGCGGGTCGGATGCCTTGAGTGACGGCACGGTCACGATCCTGAAATGAGTCGTCCCGGTGATCTTGCCATCCCTCGCCGTGACCGTGACGTGGAAGGTGCCCGGCCCGGCCGGCAGCATGCCCGTGATTTTCGCCCTGGTCGTGTGGCTGGTCGAGTGGCCGTCCGCGTGGATGCTGAGTCCGGCGGGCAGGCCGATGGCGCTCCACCGCAAGATCGGGGCGGTCCTGGTATCCAGGCCGGTGATCGTCAGGGCGAAGCGCGAGCCGGTGGCCAGATCCTGAGTACCCGGATCGACGAGCGTCGTCAGGTGCGCCGAGTTGTCGGTGAACGCGTGGGTTCCGTTCGGGGTGCCGAGGCCGGTCGGTCCGTCGTAGCCGCGCCCGGCGTGGCACAGATAGCGGCGGAAACTCTCGCAAGTGCCATTGACGCCGGAGCGGACATCGAACAGGTGGCTAGCGTGCAGATACGGGTACTGCGCCGGATAGCTGCCTCGGGCGGGCATCCCGGCCAGCGCGTAGATCGCGGCAATGATCGGCGTCGCCTCGCTGGTGCCGCCAACCTCAGCGAAGCCAGGCGGGTTCTGCCGGTAGGAGTCGTAGACCAGCGCGCCGGTATCCGGATCGGCGTCAGCGGACACGTCATTCTCGGTCCGGTTCAGGCAGCCAGCCGATGCGCTGACGTCGGCTCGCTGCCACGACGGCTTGGGCTCGAGCTTCTGAGCAGCCGCCCGCAGTGCCCTCGGCACCTGCGGTGGCAGATCCCCAGGCCGACTCGGTCCAGCCCCGGCCGTTCCTTACGCGCCTGAGTGAGGTCCCGCCGACCGCAGTGACGTACTGCAAGTCGGCGGGATAGGCCGGATCGTAACCGGTATCGCCGGCGGCGAACGCCAGGACGTTGCCGGGGTGATTGAAGTCCGAGTCGAACTCGTCCTGGCCAAAGAATTCCGGCCCGGCCCAGCTATTGGACACAAACCGGGCGCCCTTGGCAATGGCGGTATCCTCGGCGGCGCCAAGGTCGGAGATCACGGCATTGCGGGCTTCGACTAGCAGGATGTGGCAGTTCGGGCAGATCGCCGAGACCATGTCCAGATCGAGTGACTGCTCGGTGGCCCAGCCGGCGCGCGCTTGCGGGAGCGGGCCGGCGTGCCCGGACTGATTGACAATCCGGAGGCAGCCGTTATGCGGAGTGCACGCGCTCAGATGAAAGTGGGAGCGGTAGTGACTCAGATCGCGGGCGGCGTCCGGATCGCTGAAGGCGTCCACGATCGCCACCGTCGCGCCTTTTCCCTTCGTGGCTGACGCGTTCGAGAGCTTGTAGGCGCTGCGCAGCTGGGCTGGTCCGTAGTCGCTGCTAGCCGAGGTCTCCGACACTGGAGCGACTCCACCCGGCCTGCTGGCTGCGATGGCCATGCACGTCACCTGACCTGGCCTGGCCGGCGCCGGGCAGACATAGCGCTGACCCGTCGGCAGTGCGGCCCGCCGGATAGTGCCAGGCCGAGCAGCGCGGGACGCCGCAGCGGACGCCAGGTGCGCGATCGCGGCCTGCGCCGGCAGAGCTGACGCAGTGGCTGGAGCCGTCGTGCCGAGCGCGCCGGCTCCAGCCACGGCGACCAGGACGGCCAGCGCTGCCGACCGGGTGACCGATGTCTTCCGCACAGATCCTCCGTTATCGACGAGCACACGAAAGTAGCGCCACTGATATGTATCAGAGATCGACAGCGGTGATCCGTTTTCTGAATTAATAAAAGGCCCAGAATTCTCACAGAGTTTCGTTCCCGACGTAACTGGTAAATATCTGGGAGAAATGAAATCCTGCGGTCATCCCTTGGAACGGCTAACTCACCGGAATGGTTGAGCTTCGCCCGTCTCGGCCGGCCTGCCTGCCCGGTCGCCCGAAGGGGTGGCAATCCCCGCCCGGTCAGGCGGCGGCGGGTGCGGGCGGGCTGTGACTGTGGTAGACACGGCTGCGGTCTGGGCTGGTCATGGTGGTGGTGCCGTCCGGGTTGAGGATGATGCTCCAGCCCTGCCGGTGGATCAGGATGAGATGGTGGAAACTACACAAAAGCACCAGGTTAGTCAGGCTGGTGGCGCCGCCTTTGCTGCGGGGGCGGATGTGGTGCACGTGACAGCTGGAGGGGGGTGCGGTGCAGCCGGGTGCGGCGCAGTGCTGGTCGCGGAGGATGACGGCGCGGCGCAGGTGGGCGGGGATGGTGTCGGTGCTGGTCCCGACGTCCAGCGGCAGGCTGACCGACGCGGCCGGGCGGGCGAGCCTGCCGGTGCGCAGGTAGGACGCGAGCCCGTGCTTCCCGGACAGCAAGGCGACGGCGTTCTTCACGAGCAGGTCGCGGACCTGCTCGTAGGCCTGGTCCTGGGTGGCGGGGCCGTATCCGGTGCCGCAGCGCTCGCAGCCGCTGGTGCCGGGGGTGCCGCTGCCGGGTCCGGTGACCGGGCGGGTGAGCAGGGCGGCGAGCTTGTCCAGGAGGTCGTGGTCGAGGTGCCCGGTGACGACGGGGATGATCGTGGCGTCGCATTCGGTGCCGGGCGCGGCCGTCGGCCAGGGCAGCGCGGGCGGCACGGTGGTGCCGTCGCCGTCGGGCTGGAGGCGGGGTCGTAGCCGGGAGCTGAGCTGGTCCTGCCCGCCCGGCTGGCCGCCGTTCTGTCCGGTGCTGTCCTCCCCGGCGGCGTCCTGGCTGCCGTTCTGCCCGTCGCCGTCCCGCCCGGTGCGGGCCTGGCCGGTGCCGCCGCTCCCGTTGCCGTCCCGCCCGGTGCTGTCGTGCTCGTCATCGCCGATGTCGGGCGCTCCGCTCAGGCGGCGGGTGAGTTCTTCGAGGCTGAGGTGGAGCTGGATCTGGGTGGGCTGCCCGGCCCGGTCCGGGAGGCCGCCGGCGGCGATCAGCCGGACGAGCGCCTCTTCCAGCGCGTCGTGCCGGCGCTGTCCCTGTGTCCGCAGGTCTTCGGGGCCGCGTCTCTTGCCCAGCGCGTCGAGCACAGCCTGCATGGCCTCGGCGCAGCCGGGGGTGAGGTCGCCGTCCAGTTTCCCGGTGCCGCCGAGGGTGGTGGCGAGGCGGACCTGCCGGTCGGCGAATCCGTCGTCGTCTCCGTCGGCGTCGGGGACGGCGAGCCGCTTGCGCATCTCCTCCGCCAGCCCGGCCAGGTCCGCGAGCCTCGCGCCGCCGGCGGCCGCGGTGAGCAGGATGCGGTCGGCGTCGCGACGGGCGGACTCGGGGAGCAGGTCGGTCCAGGCGCAGATGTCCTTCGCCCAGGACTCGGAGATCTCCCCGGCCGCCAGCGCGGCCGAGACCTCGGGGTGGGCGCGGAGCCGCCGCATCCACCCGACCGCCCCGGACGCGGCGCCGGGGGTGATCCGGGTCTGCCACCGCAGCCACGACCGGGCTGTCGGCTGCCCGTCCCCCTCGAACCCGTCCCCGTAATCGAAGGCCGACAGCACCGACGCCTGCGCGGCGGTATGAACCGACCGGGCCCGCTCCAGGCCCCGCAGGCACTCGGCCTGCACCACCGCCGGGGCTCCGGCCAGGTCGGCGCTGGCCAGCCAGCCCAGCCCGGCCAGCACCATCGACACCGCCTGCGTCACCGACTCTGGGCCCCCCGCAGCCAGGCCGGACGACCCAGGACAGCCCGGCCCGGCAGAGTCAGGCCCGGCAGAGTCAGATACGGAGGAGCCGGGTGCGGGAAGGCCAGGGCAGGGGGAGCCGGGTGCGGGCAGGACGGAGGCAGCGCCAGGCTGCTGGCTCGGACCGGGCATCAGGCACCACCTCCCTCGGACACGCGCACGCCGATGACAACACGGGGGACTGGCCGGAGTCCGCGTGCCGCCGCTCAGGACACGCCCGCACCAAAGACGGGCGCCGGCGCGGCACCAGAACTCACCAGGGAAAAACGGAGGGCCACTCAGCCGGGACACACACCCCGAAAACGGGGTCCATATCACCTGGAACCAAGGCCACAATCGTCCCGGCGATGCCATCTCTCTACGTACTCACAACCTAACATGACCCACCGACAAAACCCCCGTGCCGACACCACGGCGGCGATGACGAACCGCCGGCTATCGAGACCGCAGCCTGAGCCGGCCACGAGGTGCAGGACGGATGCTGGCACTGCCCGCCGGCAAGCCCTGTGCCGGGGACGTGTGGCGGCTACCGGGGTGCCGGTGTGGGGTGCCCGGGCCCGGTGGTGCGGCCTGGGGCTGCGGCTGGGGTCCCTCGCTGTCGTCGGGACAGACCCATGCGTGTTTCCGTGATCATGAAGTACCGCCTGATCACGGAACGTCGGCAATGTGATCACCCGACCAGGTCTCCGTGATCACGAGCCGCAACATGATCGCGGAACCTGGCAGGGGCGGGAGGCCCGGCTGGACCCAGAGCCGAGGGCACCCCAGCCGGCGGAGCGCTGCCGTCCGGACCAGGCCTCAGTCAGCCGGTTACGTACCTGTGCATACTGACCGCGTAGTCGCAGCCCGCCCCCAGCCCGACATAGCCGGCCATGTCCCGCAGGAACTGGTCAGGGTCGAACTCCCCGCCCAGACCCGCGATGTAAGCGCCGTGCTCGCGCAGAGAGGCCACGCCGAGGTCGATCGTGTCGGTCACGTCGACGAAATGGGTCGGCTCACCGCTGGCGATCACGTAGGCCGAGCCGATCGGCGGGCAGGCCGGTCCGGCGTCGGGGAAGACCCACTCGTTGGCCGCGTCCCGGCAGGCGTCGAGCACGGCAAGGCCGACCGCGCGGTGGTCGGAATGGTTGACCGGGCCTTCCTCGCCCCAGGTCAGGTCGAAGCTCATCGTGATGACTACCTGGGGACGCAGGCTACGGAACGCGGCCGCCAGTCCCGGCGCAGCGGGATGCCGTACTCCACGAGACCGTCGGCGAAGTCGAGGAACCGCACGTCGCTGACGCCGACGACGGCCGCGCTCCGCTGCTCCTCGGCCACTCGCAGCGGGCCGACCTCGGCGGGCGCCATTCCGGCGATGCCGGCCTCGCCCCGCGTCGCGAGCAGGTAGCTCACCTTCTTGCCCTGCCTGGTCCAGCGGGCCACCGCCGAGGCCGCGCCGTACTCAAGATCGTCTGGATGGGCGACGACGGCGACCGCCGAGTCCCAGTCCTCTGGCATTGGCTGCAACGTCGTGCCCTCTCCCTGCGGCTGATCCCAAGCGAGTCCCGAGTCTGTCAGGTATTGCAGTACCGCGCGGTCAGCTTGCCGTGGCCGTTCGCGAAAGTACTGGCCAGCCCGGGCACCGTGCCGAGCCGCTGGATCGCCGGCCCGGCCCTCGCGCTGGCCAAGTACGTAGCGGTCGAAGAACGCCAGGGTGACTCGCGCGACGATCCGCTCGAATCGGTTCCTGCCCCAGTAAGGCTCGGTATGGCTCGCGCCGGACAAGTCCAGGTAGTACCTCGCCTGGCCCGGTCGGCCAGGTACATGGTGACACTGCAGCCTGGCGGATTGATCGTGTCGGCGCTGCCCTGGCTGAACAGCATCGGCACGGTCTTCGTGGCTGAAATACCGGCCGGCGATCGGCGGCCACACCGAGCCCGACACGACCGCCACGGCGGCGATCCGAGGATCGGTGCAGCAGGAATTGGCCGCGATGGCGGCGACCGTGACTCCGCCGTCGGACTGGCCGGCCAGCGCGATCTCATGCGAGTCGAGCAGCCCGGCGAACATGCCCGCCCGGCCGTGCTCAGCCGCAGCATCCTGGTGATGACATACGACATATCGTGTGGCTGATTCGCCATGTCGGACTCGGTGGCCGCCGTGCCGACCTCGCAGTCCGAGTGCGGGAAGTCCACCACCACGACCACGTAACCTGCCGTCGCCAGGTACTGCAGCAGCCTGGAGTACGGGCCGCCGCACTGCATGAACCCGGGCGCGAACATGATCATCGGGAACGGCCCGCTGGCCGCCCGCGAAGTCTTCCCTGCCGGTCCGGCCAGCGGGTACCTGATCTCGGTCAGCAGCCTGCGGGCGGGAAGCGAGCTGCCGCCGGCGGCGGTGTGCGCCGGCTCGAGTGAAGGTGATCCTCCGCTGCCCGACCGGGTAGCTGCCCCACACCCCGATCACCGGCCGCCCTGCTCCTGGTCGCGGTGACGCGGTCTCACCACTGGCCTGCCGGGTGTGAGCAACGGCCGATGCCGTCGACGGCCCTGGCTGAGCCGCCGGGGTGCCGGGCGCCGCGACGCACCCGCCTGCCAGCAGCGCGATCACCAGCGCCAGGCCCACCTTGCGCACGCAGACCTCAGCCGGCCAGGATGTCGGCCAGATCGAAGCTCACCGGCTCCTCAAGCTGCTCGTAGGTGCAGGACTCCGGGCTCGCGGTCCGGGCGCCACCGGACGAACTGCGCGGTGTGCCGGAACCTGGTGCCCTCCATGTGGTCGTAGCGCACCTCCACCACCAGCTCCGGCCGCAGCGGCACGAACGACAGGTCCTTGCCCGCGTTCCACCGGCTGCCCTCGGCCTCGCGCGGGTTCCGCGCGCCCTCCGCCTGGCGCGGCCCAGTCCCACGGATGGCCGTCGAACGTCGGTGACCAGCGGCTGCAGCTCGTCGAACAGCTCCTTGCGCCGTGGCCATCGGGAACGCGCCGATCACGCCGACGCTGGCCAGCTTGCCCGTCGTCGTCGTACAGCCCGAGCAGCAGCGAGCCGATCGCGTCCGGGCCGCTCTTGTGCACCCGGTACCCGGCCACCACGCAGTCGGCCGTCCGCTCGTGCTTGATCTTGAACATCACGCGCTTGTCCGGCTGGTAGTGCCCGTCCAGCGGCTTGGCGATCACGCCGTCCAGGCCCGGCGCCCTCGAACTGGCTGAACCACTCCTCGCGCGAGCGCCGGGTCGGTGGTCGCCGGCGTGAGGTGGACCGGCGCCCGCGCGCCGGCCAGCGCCTGCTCGAGCGCGCGCCCGCCGCTCGCGCGAACGGCTCGGCCGTGTAGTCGTCGTCGCCGAGCGCCAGCAGGTCGAACGCGACGAACGCGGCCGGGCGTCTGCTCGGCCAGCAGCCTGACCCGGCTGTCGGCCGGGTGGATCCGCTGCAGCAGCGCCTCGAAGTCCAGCCGCCGGCCGTCGGCATCGGCGAATGACGATCTCGCCGTCGATCACGCAGCGCTCGGGCAGACTCGCCCGCACCGCCGCGACGATCTCCGGGAAGTACCGGGTCATCGGCCGCTCGTTGCGGCTGCCGATCTCGACCTCGTCGCCGTCGCGGAAGATGATCGAGCGGAAGCCGTCCCACTTGGGCTCGTAGCTCATGGCGCCGGCCGGGATCTTCGGCGACCGACTTGGCCAGCATCGGTGCCACCGGCGGCATGACTGGGAGGTCCATGCCTCGATCTTGTACCCGGCTGGCGGTGCTTGGAGGGAGGTATTGGCGTGGCGCTGACGGCGGTGGAACGGCGGGGGATTGAGTATGTGCCGCCTGGCGAGCGGTGGGGAAGCCTGGCGGCCTGTTCTGGATGTGGGCCGGGGCGATCTGGAATGTCGAGTTCCTGGTCTACGGGGTGCTCGGGGTCGTGGTCTTCGGCCTGTCGTTCCCTCCAGGCGCTGCTCGTCATCGGTGTCGGCAACCTCAGCTACGCCCTGACCGGCCTCGCCAGCCTCCAGGGACCCAGGGCGGGGACGACGTCCTTCGGCGTCAGCCGGGCGGCGTTCGGGCCGAACGGGAACCGGGTGCCCTCGCTCTTCAACTGGGTGACCCAGGTCGGCTTCGAGATCGAGGGCATCGCGCTGATCGTGTTCGCCGCCATCGCGCTCGCTCACCAGGCTGGGCTGCACCGTCAGTCCCGGCCGGGCTGAAGATCGGCTTCCTGATCATCGCGGTCGCGATCCAGGCCGTGCTCCCGCTGCTCGGGCACGCCGCCGTCCTCAAGGTGCTGCGGATTCTCGCGTTTCCCTTCATCGTGCTGTTCGTGATCATGGCCGTGTTCGTCGTGCACCGGTCATCACGGCGGGCCGCCGAGCGCGAGCTGGGGCGCGATGACGATTTTCCTCGCCCTGGTCATCGCCGCCGGAGGCCTCGGCTGGACCGAGAACGGCAACGACTACTCGCGGTACCTGCCGCCCGCCGCCAGCAAACGGCGCATCGTGCTCGCCGTGGCGTTCGGCGGCCTGATCCCGTCCGTGCTGCTTGAGGTGCTCGGCGCGGCCCTCGGCGCCGAGCTTCCCGAAGGCGGCGCAGCTGAGCGTGACCGGGCTGACGGCCGGCTTCCCCGGCTGGTTCGTCGTGCCCTACCTGGTCTTCGCCATCTTCCAGCTCTTCGCGATCAACACCCTTGACCTGTACTCCTCCGGCGTCACACTCCAGTCCATCGTGCCAGGTTTGCACCGGATCGCCTGCGTCGCCATCGATACCGCGATCTGCCTGGCGGTAGCCGCGTACGCGATCTTCTCGTCCAGGTTCTACTCGCTGCTGTCCGACTTCCTGCTGTTCATTATCTTGTGGCTCGGTCCCTGGTGCGCGATCTACCTGATCGACTCTTACCTCCGCAAGAACCGTTACGACTCAGAATCCCTGCTCAATGAGCGCGGCGGCCGCTACTACCGCAACGGCGGATTCCACTGGCCGGCGCTGGTGGCTCAGGCGCTGGGGATGGGGGCTGCGGCGCTGTGGCTGAACGCCTTCTCGCCCTATGTGGGACCGCTGGCGAGCAGGCTGGGCGGCCCGTTCGGCTCGGACTTCAGCGTCTTTATCGGCCTGATCGTCGGCGGACTGGCCTATTTGCTCCTCGCGGGCCGCTCTGTCCGGGCCGAGGGCGCCCTGGGCTGAATGTGACGTTATCGGCCAGCATCGCCGCGCGGCCTATTCACGCTGGCCGCGTCCTGAGATCATGGCCTGCGTGGATCAGCCGAAGGACCTGACGCTCGCCGGGCTGAACGGGTTGCCGGCACCGGCCGCCGAGAAGGAGCTGGCGAGTTGCTGCGCGGCGCCGGGCTGGGTCAGTGCCGTCGTCGCCGGGCGGCCCTATGAGTCGGCCGGAGCGCTGCTCGCGCGGTCCGATAGCGCGGTGGCCGGGATGAGCCGGGCTGACCTGGAGGCGGCACTGGCCGGGCATCCGCGGATCGGCGACCGGCGAGCGGCCTCGGCTGGGTGGTCCCTCCAGGAACAGGCCGGGGTGACTGCCGCCGACACCGGGCTGATGCGGGCGCTCGCTGAGGGCAACAAGCAATATGAGGAACGATATGGTCACATCTACCTGGTGTGCGCGACTGGGCGAACCGGGCCTGAGCTGCTCGCTTTCCTGCGTGAGCGGCTAGGCAACGACAGCGACACCGAGTGGCTCATCGTCGCGGCTGAGCTGGCGAAGATCAACCGGATCAGGCTTCGCAAGCTAGTCGCCACCGGGGGTACCCCATGAGCGGGCTCAGCACGCACATACTCGACACAGCCAGGGGCGAGCCGGCCGCCGGAGTCGTGGTCAGGCTGGAGCAGGAAGGCCGGGAACTTGGCCGGGGCGTCACCGACACCGACGGGCGAATCGCCGACTTCGGCATCGGGCCGCTCGGAGCCGGCGTGTACCGGCTGGTGTTCGAGACGGAGGCTTACCTGAGCGGCGGCGCGGCCGGGGCAGCGTTTTTCCCCGAGGTGGCAGTCAGCTTCCGGGCGGACGGGGTCCGGCCTCGGTACCACGTCCCGCTGCTGCTTAGCTCGTATTCTTACTCGACCTACCGGGGGAGCTAGCCGATGGCGATTGTCCTGAGCCAGACTCAGTACGGCAAGGCCGAGACCCGCGTGGTCAGGATCTACCGGGACACCAGTCGGCACGAGATCCGCGACCTGAACGTCTCGACCGCGCTGCGCGGCGACTTCGATGCCGCCCACCTGGCTGGTGACCAGGCGAAGGTGCTGCCGACCGACAGCCAGAAGAACACCTGCTTCGCGTACGCCAAGGAGCACGGGGCCGGCGCGATCGAGGACTACGCGCTGGCGCTGGCCGGGCATTTCGTGGGCGAGATCGAGTCGGTCAGCCGGGCGCACGTCGAGGTGGACGAGTACCGGTGGGAGCGGATCCCGGTGGGCGGGACCGGCCACGCGCATACGTTCGTTCGAGCTGGCCATGAGGTACGTACGGCTGCTGTGGTGAGTGAGGCTGGGCGCCCTATTTCCGACTCCTGGGTTATTTCCGGGATCAAGGACCTGGTGGTGCTCAAGTCAACGGGATCAGAGTTCACCGGGTTCCTCAAGGACCGCTACACCACGCTTCCCGAGGCGACCGACCGGATCCTGGCGACGTCGCTGACCGCGCGGTGGCGGTACGCGGAGGCGGGCGGGGGGTGGGACGAGGCATTCTGGCAGGTGCGGCAGATCCTGCTTGAGCGGTTCGCTGAGGTCTACAGCTACGCGCTGCAGCAGACCCTGTACGAGATGGGGTCGGCGGTGCTGGCCGCGCGGGACGACATCGCCGAGATCCGGCTGTCGGCGCCCAACAAGCATCATTTCCTGGCCGACCTCACGCCGTTTGGCCTGGACAATCCGGGCGAGGTGTTTCACGCGGCGGATCGTCCTTACGGGCTGATCCAGTGCGCTGTACAGCGGGACGACGCTCCGGCAGCAGGCCCGGCCTGGGATGCGCCGGTCTCGTTTGCCTGAGGGGGCGGGCATGGAGTTCTCGCAGCCTCGCGATCTGGGCGAGGCGCTAGCGATCAAGGCGGCCAGCCCCGAGGCGGTCCCGATCGCCGGCGGCACCGATGTGATGGTCGAGCTGAACTTTGACCGGCGGCGGCCAGATCTGCTGCTCGACCTGTCGAGGGTGGCCGAGCTGACGGGCTGGGCTGAGGCCGACGGGTGGCTGCGGGTCGGAGCGGGAGTCACCTACGCGGAACTGACCGGCGAGCGCGGCAACGGCAGCGGGGAGCTTGGCCGACGGCTGCGCGGACTCGCACTGGCAGCCAGGACTGTCGGCTCGCCGCAGATTCGCAACCGGGGCACCATCGGCGGCAACCTCGGGTCGGCGTCGCCGGCCGGCGACTGTCACCCGTCGCTGCTCGCGGCCGGAGCCGAGGTCGAGGTCACTTCCGTTCGGGGCAGCAGGCGAATCGGCGTCGACGACTTCTATACCGGGGTCAAGCGGAACGCGGCCGCCCCGGATGAGCTGATCACGGCGATCTGGGTCAGGCCGCCGCCGGGGCCAGAGCAGTTCGCCAAGATCGGGACGAGGAACGCGATGGTGATCGCGGTCGCCGCGTTCGGACTCGCGCTGCATCCCGATCGCGGGACCGTCGGCACCGGCATCGGTTCCGCGGCACCGACTCCCGTCCGGGCCCGTGAAGCCGAGACTTTCCTGGCCGGAGTGCTGGCCGAGAGCCGGCTGTGGGAGTCTCGGCTGGCGGTGCCTGAGCCGGCGGTACGGGAGTTTGGCAGGCTGGTGAGTGCGGCGGCCCGGCCGATCGACGACGTCCGGGGTACCGCCGCGTACCGGCGGCACTCGCTCGGGGTACTGGCCCGGCGCACGCTGAGCTGGGCCTGGCAGGAGTTCCGCACGGACCGAGAGTGGGGGGTGATCGGGTGATCCGGGTGACGGCGACGGTCAACGGTGTCCGGAAGCAGGCCGACGATGTCTGGCCGGGCGAGAGCCTGCTGTACGTACTCCGCGAGCGGATGGGACTGCCCGGCTCCAAGAACGCCTGTGAGCAAGGCGAATGCGGTTCCTGCACGGTCTACCTTGACGGGGTGCCGGTCTGCGCCTGCCTGGTGGCGGCCGGGCAGGCCGACGGACGCGAGATCCTGACCGTCGAGGGACTGGCGCAGGCCGGGGGAGCGCTGCATCCGGTGCAGCAGGCGTTCATCGACGCGGGAGCGGTGCAATGCGGGTTCTGCACGCCGGGGCTGCTGGTCACCGCGCATGATCTGCTGGCCAGGGACCCGGAGCCGGCTGACGCTGACGTGCGGGAGGCGCTGGCCGGGAACCTGTGCCGGTGCACCGGCTATGAGAAGATCCTGGACGCGGTCAGGCTGGCGGCCGCGCGTCTGGCCCAGTCCACGGAAGCCCAGTCCCCGGAAGCCGAGCCCCCGGAAGCCGAGCCGTCGGGAGTTACTGAGTGAGCACTGTCCTGATCAGCGGGTGCTATGTCGTCACGATGGACGCCGGCCGGGCGGAGTACGAGTCCGGTCACCTCGCGATCGACGGCAACCGGATCATCTCGGTCGGCCCCGGTCAGCCGCCCGCCGAGGTCGACCTGGCCGGGGCGCGGGTCATCGACGGCAGTGGCTGCCTCGCGACTCCTGGCCTGATCAACACCCACCATCACCTGTACCAGTGGGCGACAAGGGGCCGGGCGGTCGACTCAACGCTCTTCGGCTGGCTGACCGAGCTTTATCCGGTCTGGGCCCGGATCGATGAGCGGGTCGTGGGCGCCTCGGCGACCGCGGCTCTGGCCTGGCTGGCTCGCACGGGATGCACGACGACGACCGACCACCACTATGTCTTCCCGCGCGGCGGCGGCGATGTGCTTGGGGCGACTGTCGCCGCCGCGCGGGAGGTCGGGCTGCGGTTTCACCCGACCAGGGGGTCCATGGACCTGGGCGTCTCCTCTGGCGGCCTGCCGCCTGACGAGGTCGTGGAGGATCTCGACTCCATCCTGGCCGCGACCGCGAAGGCGATCTCGGACTTTCATGATCCAGAGCCGGGGTCGATGCTGCGGATGGCAGTCGCGCCGTGCTCTCCTTTCTCCGTCACGGGCGAGCTGATGGTGGCGGCGGCCGGCCTGGCACGGGACCGGCGGGTGCGACTGCATACCCACCTGGCCGAGACGGTCGACGAGGACGAGTTCTGCGCCGAGCGCTTTGGCTGCACGCCGGTCGAGTACCTGGACTCGCTCGGCTGGCTGGCCGACGATGTCTGGCTGGCCCACGGCGTGCACCTGAACGACGCCGCGATCGCCAGGCTCGCCGCCACCGGGACGGGTGTCGCGCACTGCCCGTCGTCGAACGCCAGGCTGGGGGCGGGCATCTGCCGCACTGCCGACCTCATCGCGGCCGGGGTGCCGGTCGGCCTCGGGGTCGACGGCCCGGCCTCCAACGAGGAAAGCTCGCTGCTCGGCGAGGTACGCCAGGCCGTCCTGATGGCCCGCGCCGCCGGCGGCCCGCAGGCGATGACCGTGCGGGCCGCACTTGAGCTGGCGACGCTGGGCGGGGCGAAGGTCGTGGGGCGGGCTGATGAGCTTGGGTCGCTGGGGGCCGGGCATGCTGGCCGACATAGCGTTGTGGCGCGTCGATGGACTAGCCCACGCGGACGTGGCCGACCCCGTAGCCGCCCTGGTCCTAGGCCCCCGCCCCCCGCTAGAGCTGCTCCTGGTCAACGGCCAGTCCGTAGTGCAGCACGACACCGTCCAGACCATCGACGAGGCCGAAGCCACCCACGCCGCCACCACAGCCGCCACCTCCCTATCCTGACCCCCGCACGCGCGCCCCCGCCCCGCGCGTCCCGCGCGGTCACCTCCCCCGCCCCGCGCGTCCCGCGCGGTCACCTCCCCTGCACCATCAGCCTCACCAGTACCACCAGCCACTTTTCCCCGCGAGCCTCGCCACCCCCAGCCGGCAACGCCGGCCCCAGCCGGCAATGCCTCGCCGCTGCTGTCGTTCCCCGCTCGTGTTCATGCGCAACGCCGGCCCGCTGCTGTCGCTGGAGCGACAGCTAAGGGCCGGCGTTGCGCTCAGACTTGAAGCGCTGTCAGAGCGGGGTGCGATGCTGGGCGGCATGGGACAGGGATCAGGTTCCGCGCATGGCGCGGTTGCGGATATCTCACGTCGGCAGGGCGATCTTGTGACCCGGTCGCAGGTGCTATCCGCTGGAATGACGGAGTCCGCGCTCCGGCATAAGATCCGAGCCGACGGGCCGTGGAAGATCGTGCTGCCAGGCATCTACCTGCTGCACAACGGCGGCTTAACAGAGGGTCAGCGAGAAATAGCGACGGTGCTGTACGCCGGCCGGGAGAGCGTGATCACCGGACCCGCGGCCTTGCGGCGGCAGGGGGTGAGGATACCGCAAGGCGAAATCGTCGATGTGCTCATACCGGAGGCGAGCGGCAGGCAGAGCATCGGATTTGTGCGGACGCATCGGACTATCCGGATGCCAGGGCGTCCGTGGCTCTCCGATGGCATCCGCTGGGCGCCGGTTGCCAGAGCAGTCGCTGACACCTCGCGTGCGGGCCTGGAGTTGCGAGACGTGCGGGCGCTCGTCGCCGATGCCGTCCAGCGCCGCAAATGCACGGTTCGACAGCTTGCTGACGAGTTGCGGGCTGGACCTAACCGGGAGTCTGGCAAGCTTCGGTCGGTGTTAGATGAGGTCGCCGCCGGAATAGCCTCCGCCGCAGAAGGTGACCTGCGGTCCCTGATCAAGCGGGCTGGGCTGCCGGAGCCGATGTACAACCCGGACCTCTACGTGGGGTCCGAGTTTCTGGCTAGGCCGGATGCCTGGTGGCGCGACGCCTGGCCTTGCGGCAGAAGTTGACTCGAAAGAGTGGCATCTGTCGCCGGAGCACTGGGCCAAGACGCTTGAGCGGCATCGCCGGATGAGCGCCTACGGCATCATCGTCGTGCACGTCACGCCCGCGCAGATCAGGATCGACGCTGACCGGATCGCATCGGAGCTGAGGTCGGCGATTGAGGCGGGCAGGCAGCGGCCTCCATTGCAGATCCGTGCGGTACCGCACCAGCAGGCGCGCTGATCCTTCGGGCATGGAGATCTTTGGCGGCTGAACGTAAGCTCAGCCAGATGAGCGCACCTACGCGGGTCCCGGTACGGCCAGGTCGCAGGCCTGGTCGCGGTGATCCCGCCCGCACCGACGCAGACGACCACGCGGGCGGCGGCCGGATCGGCGCCAGCCCGGTCAGGCCCGACGGGCGGCTCAAGGTCACCGGGGAGTTCGCTTACGGCAGCGACCTGGTCATGGACGACATGATCTGGGGCACCACGCTGCGCAGCCCGCATCCGCACGCCAGGATCAGGTCGATCGGCATCGGCGAGGCGCTCGCCACCGCCGGCGTCTACGCCGTGCTCACCTGCGACGATGTACCAGGCCAGAACGCCTATGGGCTCGAACACGCCGACCAGCCGGTCCTCGCCGCCGACCTGGTCAGGTACGCGGGCGAGCCGGTAGCCCTGGTGGCCGCCGATCATCCCGAGGTCGCCAGGCGCGCGGCCAAGAAGATCGTCGTGGACTACGAGCCGCTAGTCCCGGTGACCGACGGTGAGGCTGCTCTCGACCCGGCCTCACCCGCGCTCCACCCGGGCGGCAACCTGGTCAGGCACATCAAGGTGCGTACTGGCGATCCGCAGGCCAGCGCCGACGTCGTGGTCAAGGGCAGTTACGAGATCGGCATGCAGGACCAGGCCTTCCTCGGCCCCGAGGCCGGCCTGGCCGTCCCGGATGGCGAGGGCGGAGTCGACCTGTTCGTCTCCACCCAGTGGCTGCATGTGGACCAGCGCCAGATCTGCGCCGCCCTTGACCTCCCGCCCGAGCAGGTCAGGCTCACACTCGCCGGAGTCGGCGGGGCGTTCGGCGGGCGCGAAGACCTGTCCATGCACGTGCATGCCTGCATGCTCGCTCTGCATACCGGCAAGCCGGTCAAGATGGTGTATAGCCGCGAGGAGTCGTTCTTCGGGCACGTGCACCGGCATCCGGCACTGATCCGCTTCGAGCACGGCGCGAACCGCGACGGCACGCTGGTCTATGTCAAGGCGACGATCCACCTGGACGGCGGTGCCTACGCGTCGAGCACGCCGGCCGTCGTCGCGAACGCCGGCCTGATGTGCCCCGGACCTTACGTCGTGCCTAATGTGCACGTCGACGCGTACGGCATCTATACGAACAACCCGCCGTGCGGCGCGATGCGCGGCTTCGGCAACGTGCAGGCGGCGTTCGGCTACGAGGCGCAGATGGACAAGCTCGCGGCTGCCCTCGGCCGGGATCCGCTGGACTTCCGCTGCCAGAACGCGATGGAAATGGGCAGTGCGGCCCCCACCGGCCAGATCATCGACAGCCCAGCCCCGGTCGCCGAGCTGCTGCGCCGCGTCGAGCGGATGCCGCTGCCGCCCGAGCCCGCCCGCGACGGAACGCACGACCTGCGGCAGGTGCCCGGCGGTGTCGGCAACACCACCCATGGTGAGGGGATCAGGCGCGGCATCGGCTATGCGGTCGGCTACAAGAACGTTGGCTTCTCCGAAGGCTTCGACGACTACTCGACCGCCCGCGTGCGGCTGGAGATCGTCGCCGACGAGCCCGTTGCCACCGTGCACACCGCCGCCGCCGAGGTCGGTCAGGGGCTGGTCACGATCGAGCAGCAGATCGCCCGCACCGAGCTCGGCGTGCAGCGCGTGGTGATCGTGCCCAAGGACACCAACGTCGGCTCGGCCGGCTCGACCTCAGCCTCACGCCAGACCTACGTCACCGGCGGTGCGGTCAAGTCCGCCTCCGAACGGGTGCGCGAGCAGCTATTCGACCTGGTCAGGATCCGGATCGAAGCACCGGGCACCGACCTGGTGCTAGCCGAAGGCCAGGTCTGGCGAGCAAGTGAGGACTACCAGGAGCCGGTCGGCTCGATCGCTGATTTCCTTGGCGAGACGGTGCTCGAAGAGACCGTCGAATGGCACCACCGGCCCACCGAGCCGGTCGACCCGGAGACGGGCCAGGGCTTCGCCCACGTGCAGTACGCCTTCGCCGCGCACCGAGCCGTGGTCGACGTCGACACCGAACTTGGCCTGATCAAGGTCATCGCCCTCGACTGCGCCCAGGATGTCGGCCGGGCCATCAACCCCCAGGCCGTGGTCGGCCAGATCCAGGGCGGCAGCGCCCAGGGACTCGGCCTGGCCGTCATGGAGGAGATCCAGGTCCGCGACGGGATGATCAAGAACCCGTCGTTCACCGACTACCTGATCCCGACCATTCTCGACGTCCCGCCGATGCTGATTGACGTGCTCGAATATCCTGACCCGCACGCACCCTACGGCCTGCGCGGAGTCGGCGAGCCGCCCACGATCTCTTCGGGACCAGCGATCGTGGCCGCCATCAGAGCAGCGACCGGGCTCGATCTGGACCGAGTGCCCATACGACCACAGGATATAACGGGAACACCGTGACGAATCGTCATCCCTCCAGGCCAGCCTTGCGCTACCTGGCCGAGGACCTCGACCGGCTGCTCGCCGTTTCGGACGCTGAGCTCGCCACGAGCTATCCCGGCGACCTCCACGCCCGCCAGCCCGTCCACACGGCCTACATCCCGGCTCACAAGTTCACTCCAAGCACCGTCCGGCTCTGGGGCGCGGAAGCCCTGGCCGCCCTGGACGAATTCGCCCCAGCCCCAGCCGAGTTCGCCGCCGCCATGGGCCTTCCCCCCGATGTCGCCGACCAGGTGCTCCCGCTAGTCCAGGCCAAACTCGCCACCGAGCCCATCGAAGACCTGAGAATCGACTTCGAAGACGGCTACGGCCTGCGATCCGACGACACCGAAGACGCCCACGCCCGAGCCGCCGCCCGCGCGCTCCGGGCGATCCTGGCCCAGGACTCACCCCCGCCCTTCACCGGCCTCCGCTGCAAAAGCCTCGACCCCAAGACCCGCCGCCGCGCCCTCAACACCCTCGACGCCTTCCTTGACGTGCTCCTCGACGATGAAGCCGAGCCGCCACCCGGCTTCGTAATCACCCTCCCCAAGGTCACCTCACCCGCCCAGGTAACCGCCATGACTGTAGCCTGCGAGCGCTTCGAGTCGGCCTACGGGCTCACCTATCCGCAGCGCCTCCAGTTCGAGATCCAGGTCGAGACTCCCCAGCTCATCCTCGGCCCCGACGGCACGGCAACGGTGGCCACATGCATCCACGCCGGCAAAGGCAGACTCACCGCCCTGCACTACGGCACCTACGACTACAGCGCAGCTCTCAGCATCAGCTCCGCCCACCAGAGCCTTGATCATCCAGCCGCCGACTACGCCAGATCAGTCATGCAGGTGGCAGCCGCCGGCACCGGAGTCCGACTGTCAGACGGCTCATCTAATGTGCTCCCCATAGGCAGCAGAAAGGAGGTAATCGCCGCCTGGCAACTCCACGCCCGGCTGGTAAGACGTTCGCTGGAACGTGGCCTCTACCAGGGCTGGGATCTCCATCCAGCCCAGCTAGTCAGCCGCTACGCCGCGACCTATGCCTTCTACCGCGCCGAAATGGCCAATGCCTGCGCGCGGCTGCGTGCTTATGCCGAGCGTTCAGCCGCCGGCCTGGAGGAGCCTGCGACTGGCCGTGCTTTGGCTTCGGACCTAGTCAGAGGCCTGGACTGCGGTGCGTTCTCCGAAGCTGAAGTGGAGACCCAGACCGGCCTGGACCAAGCGAAGCTAAGGTCCCTCCACCGCACCGGCCACGTGCAATGACCCCCGTAAACGAGCCCGACCTAGTGATCCGAGCCCGCCGGGTCCTAACCCCGGCCGGTGTAGGGCCCGCAGAAGTGCACGTCCGGGCGGGGCGTGTCATTGCTGTGACGGAGGTGATCGACTGGACGTCCGCATCGTCCTTGCCGACTGAACGCGGCCAGGACGACACGGCCGTCCAGTCTGGCCGACGTGATTGGGCTACGGGCAACCCCGAGTTCGTCGTGCTCAACGATGATGAGGTACTGCTGCCTGGGCTGGTTGATACGCATGTGCATGTCAATGAGCCCGGACGGACGGACTGGGAAGGCTTTGCTACGGCTACGGCCGCTGCGGCGGCTGGCGGCGTTACCACGATCATCGACATGCCGCTCAACTCGATTCCGCCGACAATTGATGTCGCTGCGCTGGAGGCTAAGCGTGCTTCGGCAGCCGGACAGTGCGCGGTCGACGTCGGTTTCTGGGGCGGCGCCGTTCCGGGGAACTCAGCCGATAGGGCTGGTCTGCAGGAAGCAGGGGTGTTCGGCTTTAAGTGCTTCACGGTTGATTCGGGCGTGCCTGAGTTCCCGCCGCTGGATGACGCCGGACTGGCTGTCGCGATGCGGCAGATAGCCGAGCTGGATAGCTTGCTCATCGTGCACGCTGAGGACGGGGCCTGCATAGCTGGTGCCCACGGCAAGTCCGGTCGACGCTACGGCGATTTCGTGGAATCTCGGCCGCCTGAGGCTGAAGTCGTCGCCGTGCGGCGGGTGATCGAGGTCGCTCGGGAGACCGGGGGGCGGGTGCATGTACTGCACTTGTCGGCCGCTGACGTGGTGCCGATGCTGGCCTCCGCGCAGGCTGATGGAGTGCGGGTGACGGCTGAGACTTGTCCGCACTACCTGACGCTCGCCGCCGAGCAGGTGGGGGACGGGCAGACGCAATTCAAGTGCTGCCCGCCGATCCGGGACTTGGCCAATCAAGAACGGCTGTGGGAAGGGCTCGCGGCCGGGGTGATCGGGTGCGTGGTTTCTGATCATTCGCCCTGTCCGGCTGAGCTCAAGCAGCTGGAGAGCGGAGACTTCGGGACCGCGTGGGGCGGGATCTCGTCGGTGCAGCTCGGCCTGCCCGTGGTGTGGACGCAGGCATCGCGGCGGGGAATCGGGCTGCCAGAGGTGATCCGCTGGATGGCGACGAACCCCGCCGAAGTGGCTGGCCTGGGCAGCAAAGGGCTGATCGAGCCGGGGCGAGACGCGGACCTCGTGGCGTTCGCCCCCGACGAGAGCTTCGTGGTCGCACCTGAGCAACTGCTGACCAGGCACCGGCTGACCCCGTACGCGGGGCAGGAGTTGCGCGGGGTAATCCGGAAGACCTGGCTGCGGGGTGAGCCCGTGCGAGCCGGCCGGGCTGCGGCCTGCCGGCTGCTGATGAGGGAGGGGACGACATGACAGAGGTCAGCGTCGATTTCACCGGGATGCCGGATCTTGCTTCCCGGCTGCTCGGGAGCAGCGTCGTATTCGCGAACGACGAGCTGTTCGCGGAGAAGGAGAACCTGATCAAGCCCGAGCCGCCGGAGTTTGCCGCCGCAGACTTCGGCAACAAGGGCAAGGTCTACGACGGCTGGGAGACCAGGCGCCGCCGCGAGCCGGGTCACGACCACGCGATCATCCGGCTCGGCTGCCAGGGAATCGTACATGGCGTGATCGTCGACACCGCATTCTTCGCGGGCAACTACCCCCCGGAGATCTCGGTCGAAGCCGCCTGCGCCGAGGGCTATCCGACGCCGGCCGAGCTGACCAGCCAGACCTGGCACCAGCTAGTCCCGCAGAGCCAGGCCGCCGGCAACACCGTCAACAGCTATCTCGTCGCCGACCGCCATCGCTGGACCCACCTCCGCCTGTCCATCTACCCCGACGGCGGCGTCGCCAGATTCCGCGCTCACGGCGAGGTCGTCCCTGACCCCGCGTTCCTCACCGGCACCATCGACGTAGCCGCCCTGGAAAACGGCGCCCGCATCATCGCCCGCTCCAACGCCTTCTACTCCAACCCCGAGCATCTGATCATGCCCGGCCAGGCCCGCGTCATGAGCGACGGCTGGGAAAACGCCCGCCGCCGCGACTCCTCCAACGACTACGTCACGCTCCGCCTGGCCGCCCAGGCTCACCTCACCCACGCCGAAATCGACACCGCCTACTTCGTCGGCAACGCCCCCGGCTGGATCAAGCTCTCCGCCACCGACGACAGCGGCGCCCCCCACCGAGAGCTGCTGCCCAAGACCCGGGTCCAGCCCGACACCAGGCACCGCTTCCGGCTCGACCACCCTGACCCGGTCACCCACGTCCGCCTCGACGCCATCCCCGACGGCGGCCTAGCCCGCCTGCACCTCTACGGCCAGCTCACCCCGGCCGCCCTAGCAGCCGCCACCACCCGCTGGACCGAAACCTCGCCCTGAGCTAATGTCAGACCGGCTCGTCGCGCCGAGCCACGCGACCCACCCGGATCCACCCGAGCCGGGTTTCGCCCGTTTAGTCCGAGATTCAGCGGGCGGACGGCATGTCCTTGATGCCAAGCGTTGCGCAGCAGCCGGCATCAAGGACATACCGCCCGACCGCCCCAGCCAGGTCTAAGCCTCGCCGCACGAGCAGGCCGAGCCTGCGATCTTATGACTGGTCGATTTGCCGGGTATTCACCACTTCGGCGGACCCAGCTACGTCGGCCGGGCGCTCAGGTACCCCGCGCAGACTTCCGTGATCATGAGATAGAGCTTGATCACGGAACCTGAGTCGCGTGACCACCCCACCAAGATTCCGTGATCAAGACCTCGGCCATGATCACGGAACCCTGCTGATCGCCGGGCTGGGTCAGCGAGTCAGGCCGAGCGGTCAGCGGTTGGATGACGGCTGGGCGGCCAGGTGCAGGGCGGCCCTGGCGAGTAGCCGGGTGGAGTCCAGCGTGGGCAGCGGCGAGTTCGAGTCACTGATGATCAGCGGGATCTCGGTGCAGGCCAGGGCGACGGCGTCACAGCCGGCTGCCTTCAGGCCGTCAATGACCCGCTGGAACGTGGTGACAGCTTCGGGAGTGCAGAGGCCGTAGGTCAGCTCGTCGATGATGATGCG
Organism: uncultured Actinomycetota bacterium; assembly: GCA_963819285.1. Lineage (GTDB taxonomy): Bacteria > Actinomycetota > Actinomycetes > Streptosporangiales > Streptosporangiaceae > Chersky-822. The sequence goes on along the minus strand of CAWFVM010000003.1, from coordinate 113,190 downwards.
GCTGATCTCCTTGCTCTCCGCAGCCGTCGGGCGCTGGTACTCCAGGCCGTGTGCCGTCAGCTTGTCCGGGTACACGGTGCTGTCGATCAGCCAGGCGGTGCCGAGGATGCCGACGCGGCGGAACCCGCGCTCGGCCGCCTGGGCGGCGACGACCTCGGCGATGTGCAGCCACGGCAGCGGGAGCTGGTCCTCGATCGGCCCGAGTGCCTGGTGGATCGTGTTGTCGGGGCAGATCAGGAAGTCAGCCCCGATGGCGGCCAGCTTCCGGGCTGAGGCCAGCATCAGGTCCCCGATGCCGGGCCAGTCGCCAGCCTCAAGGCGGGTTGTGTACTGAGCGAGCGAGGGGGTGTGCATCGAGATCTCGGGGTGCCCATGCCTGCCGAAGAACTGCGCGCCCTCGGCACAGATAGTCCGGTAGCACAGCGCGGCACCCTCGGCGGAGCAGCCCACGATCCCGATATGCCGGGGCATGTCATCACCTCCTGATCGGGTCGAGCACGTCGTTGGTCGCCTCGGCGATCGCGTGAGTTCTGGCTGCCTGAGTTGCTCCGGGCGGCTCGCACTGGCCGCGAGAAGGCGGTTACTCGTTTTCGCGGAAAGCTGTCGTATTCCTGGCGGAAGGTTGTCGCCTGACGGTAAGTTCTCCGCCGTATTTACCGAAAACTTACCGCCAGGCCACAACTCTCCGCGCAGAATACGGCAACCTTCCGCGAAAACGGCAGCCTTCCTCGCCTGGCTAGCCCCAGCCGCTGAGAGCCACCACAGAGCCGCCCGGACGCACGCCCCGCACCAGGTCCGGCCTGGCCGACGGCGCCCGGCGCCGCCGCTGATTTCCGTGATCATGCCCGGGACGGTGATCACGGAGCCTTGGCGGCGTGATCACGCACCTCATTTTCCGTGATCACGCCCGGGACCGTGATCACGGAAACACGCACGGGTCACGGCGCAATGAGCCTGGGTACGGAGTACGGACACGTCTCGTGCGGTTACGGCAGAGTCACGATCACGGCGCTGTCGGGGTTCAGCCGCAGCTCGCAGGTGCCCGAGTGGCAGGTGACGTGGCCGGGGGCGCCTGGGGTCAGCACCCCGGAGGGCTGCATCGTTGCTCCCTGGATGCGGATCTGGTCGGTGGCGCGGAGCGACGGAGCCGTCAGGTGCAGCACCGCGGCTTGGCCTGAGAGGGTTCCCGCGTGCAGGGAGACGTGCTCGGCCTGGCCGGCCAGATTCTCGATGAGCACCCGGACCGTGCCGCCGACCCTGCCGCCGGACCTGATCGCGTGCGCGGCCAGGTTCGCGGCGGAATCGATAGCAACGGGCAGCAGGCGACCGGCACCGAGCAAGTGGGCGAACAGCAGTCCGTAGTAGACCGGGCGGGCCGCGAAGTCACCGGCTCGGGTACGGCACAGCGGTGAGTAGGCGTTGCAGTGCGCGGTCATGGACCCGTGGAAGTTCATCCCGCTGGCACCGTTCTCGGCGCCGGTCAGCAGGTAGTCGATGACCCAGAGCGCCGAGGCGAAGGTGTCGCTGACTCCCGTGATGCCGCCGCAGGAGGCCGAGTTGGTCTCGCTCAGGCGCAGGGGGACCCCCGCGAGGCGCGCGGCGGCGGCCGTGGTCGCGATCGCGGCGGCCTCGGCGGCGGCCGTGGCCCTGGACAGCAGCGCGGCCGAGATTCCGCTGGGGCCGCTGTGTTTGCTAGCACCACAGTCGCTCAGCGGATAGTAGTGCTGGGTCAGCAGGCTGATCCGGCCTTTCTCGGCCTGGGCGTACGGGGCCAGCCAGGTCACGTGCGAGGTGTCGGGCCCGGCGATCTTGGCGGCGGGGACGCCGGCCCGGATCGCGCTGATGCAGGTCCCGGCCTGTCCGAGGTAGGCGGTTTCGGTGAAACTGGCCCGGCGGATGCCGTTGCGAGCGAAGTCGTCGGGCTCGTTTCCGCAGGCGATAGCGGTGAGCCGGGCACCGAGCGCCTGCTGGACCGCGCCGGTGTCGCGACCGGCCTGCCCGGCGCTGAACTGGCCGAGGTCCACGCTGTAGATCACGTTCCATCGCGTGACCCGCACCAGCCTCGCCAGCGCGGCCAGGGCAGCCGGGCTCGGTCCGGCGTAGGACTCATCGACCGAGTCGCCGCCGAATCTGAGCACGCCAGGCCCGAGATTCTCCAGCAACTGGGGCAGGTTGCCGGAATCCGTGAAATCACTGGCGCTGACCGTCGAGCTGCTCTCGAAAGACAGGCCAAGGTAGCGCGCCGGCAGGACCCCGATTGTTCTCCCGGACAGATCGACCGTGACCACATTGGCCCGGCTCGCGGCCGGCGCCGTGCACCCAGCGCTGACCAGCATCGGGACCATCCCCCCGACGACCGCGGCCAGCGCCGCAGGCCGACATGGACGCAAGGCCGCCCAGCGCCCAGGTCGTATATTGATCGGCTCAGTGAGCATGATTTTCACCATTTCGGGGAGCTGGCAGCAGTGACCTGAGGAGGCCGGATTTTGGAAAAGTCATGGCATTGCTATTCGTGTGTCCGCCAGGAAGTCGCCACCAACGTCAATGAAGACCGCGAGTACCTCGGCCTGGTCATGATCAACGGCACTTCATATTGCCTGTGGCATGCGCGGCGGCGGGCACGCAGAGTGCTGTCCCGCCCGCAGCTCGGCCGGTCATCGCAGTCCAGGGCGCTCCGTTCGGCCGGCGCAGGCGACCAGCAGCAGCGAGCCAGCTAGCCCAAGGAGCAAGCAATGTACATCGATTGTCGTCTTTGTCGTGCTGGCGCTCAGAAGAGCATAGAAGGTGGTTGGCACCCGTGAGCCGAGCCCTGGAGCGGACGGCGGCCGTCCGGTGCGAGGCGTGGCGAAGCAGCCGGCACCGGATGACCGCCGCCCGCTCAGCCCTGAGCCAGGTTTTCCGTGACCGGCCCCAACGTGGCTGAGCCGCCATCGACATCGATAGGTGCGCCCCTTTCAGAATCTGGCAGTGTGAATTTCGGGATAGGCCCCGGGAGCAGCAGCAGGAAGCCGAGCACACCGCCCGCCGCCGCGATCCACAAGGTCGTGCGGATGCCGAGATAGGTGCCCAGGAGGCCGCCGGCCAGGGCGCCGAGGGGGCGGGTGCCGTAGTTGACGGCCTGGAAGGCGCCGCTGACGCGGGAGCGGAGGTCGTCGGGGATGACCGAGGCGAAGATCACGCCGACGCTGATGTCCAGGACCATGACCCCGAATCCGGCGACGAACTCGGCCGCCGCGAGCATCGCGAGGATCACGAGCCGTGGTCCGCCGGCGGCTGGAACCAGCGCGATCGGGGCGGTGAAGAGCAGGCAGCCCAGAGTGTAGGCGCGGCCGATGCCCAGGCGGCTCGTGAGCCGTCCGGTGACCAGCGCGCCCAGGACGCTGCCGGCGGCGCCAATGCCAAGTACGAGGCCAAGGGTGCCCGGATTGACGTGCAGTGATCTGGTCGCGTAGAGCACGAACAGCGCGAAGAAGACGAGGTTAAAGAAATTGACGACGGAGATCGCCAGGAGGGAGGAACGCACTACCGGCGAGTTCCTGATGAATCTGGCTCCGGCTGTCAGCGAGCCTTTGCCTGGCTCGGCGGCTGGCGGCTCTTCGGGATGAATGCGGGCCAGGAAGAACGCGGAGCCCAGATACGACAGCGCGTCGGCGAGGACGGCGCCGGGTGCGCTGAGCAGCTGCGCGAGAAGGCCGCCCGCGCTCGGGCCGCCCATGAACGACACGGCCCGGCTGCCGTTCACGAGCGAGTTGCCTTTGACGTAGTCCTCTTCAGACACCAGGGAGACGAAGAGCGTCGGGTCGCTGACGGTGAACAGCGTGCTGAAGGCGCCGGTCACGAAGGCGACTCCGTAAAGCTGCCACAGCGTCAGCACCCCGGCCAGATAGCAGGCGGGAATGCTGATCAGCAGCAGTGCCCGTGCGACGTCCGCGACGATCATTGTCTGCCGCCAGCAGGCAGCGCCGGTCGACCCAGGCGCCGGCATGCAGCCCGAATAGCAGCATGGGCAGCCAGATTAAGGCCGTCAGCACGCCCATCTCGGTGGCGCCGGCCCGCAGCGCGAGCACGGCGACCAGGGGGAGCGCGATCGAGGAGATCTGGTCGCCGAACATCGAGATCGTCTGGGCGCTCCAGTAGCGGCGGAACGCGGTCTGGCGCAGCAGGGGCGGAATGCGCTTCTTCATCGGGTCGCACCTCCGGGAAAGATCACGGGTATGCCCAGCTGGATGTAGCTCACGAGCCTGGCGCCTCGCGGGCGGAGCTCGGGCTTGACCAGGCGCTCGCTGTAGCTGTCGAGTAGTGCCTGAATCTGCTCGGCCAGGCCGGAGAGCTCGTCCGCTGTGAGGTACATCAGGCTGTCGTCAACGCTGGCCGCGCGCTGCCATTCCGCGGGTTCGCCGGGCCGGGCCTCGAGCCAGCGATGGAGCATCTCGAAGTAGCCCTCGGCGACGATTGACCTGAACAAGCCAGCCGCTGCGGCCAGCTCCGGATTGTCAGTGAAGTCCGGTACGTCGGTATACAACGCGGTCGCCCGCCAGGGCCGCTCCCGGCCGTGACCGCCGCCGGCCTCTTCGACCAGACCGTACTTACTCAACTGCCGCAGATGGAAGGAACAGCTCGCGGTGCTCTCGCCAAGCCGCTCACTCGCCCTGGTCGCGGTCAGCGGGCCCTCGCTGCGCAGCAGTCCGAGCAGGGACAGCCTGATCGGGTGCGCGAGCGCCCGCAGGGTCCTGGGGTCGGTGATCCGGCTGACCGAGCGTTGCGCCGGACTGCGGGAGGCATCATCATCCATGAATGCAAAGGTATCTTTGGAAAGATAGCTTTGCAAGTTAGGCAGTTCTCTCCGTTGACGATGCATCGTTGTGCGTAGTATCGTCGTGCGTAGTAGATGGATCGACGGCATCGCGGAGCGTACGTGGACTTCACTGAACCGGTAGTGCTGGTGCTGACCAGCCTGGCCGACGGGCCCAAGCACGGATACGCGCTGGCCAAGGACATCGAGTCGTTCGCCGGGTCGAAGCTTGGCCCTGGCACCCTCTACGGCGCGCTCAGCCGGCTCGAAGAGCGCGGCTGGATCGAGGCGCTGCCCGCGCAGGATCGCAGGCGCCCGTACCAGATCACCTCGGCCGGCGCGGAGATGCTGGCCGGGCACCTGGAAACCGCGCGGCGAGTGACAGAGACCGGGTTGCGCCGGCTCGAAGTTCGGCCGGCCTCATGAGCGCCCGCCGGTCCTGGTCGGCCTGGCTCGTGCTGACGTATCCGCCCGGCTGGCGAGCCCGCTACGGCGATGAGCTTGGCCTGCTGATTCAGGACCTTCATGGCCATGGTCGCCGGCTGGCGCCGATGGCCGCAGACCTGCTTCGCGGTGCTGTCATCGCGTGGCTTACTGAGAGGAGAAGCCAGATGTCCGAGCACTCCCGCCGGGCGCTGATCACGGTGCTGTGGAGCTGGGTCGCCTTCGCGGCGACGGCTGCCTGGTTCGGGCACGACCTGGGGGCCAGTTCCGGTCAGGTCTGGGCCTGGTCGGCCAGGCCGGTCGCGCTGCTCGTCCCTTCCGGGGTGCCAGACGCTTATCACATCCTGCTTGTCGCCGGGGTCGTAGGCGTCGTGGCGACGGCGGTCGCGGCGGCCGCGTTCGTGGTCGAGGCGGCTCGCTATGCGCGGCGGCAGCGACGGCGCAGCACGTTCGCGCTGATGGCGGTGCCGCCGGTGGTGGCGGCCTGCTGGCTGGGCGGACTGCGGCTCATTCCCGGCGGTACTCACTCGGCCGTCGGCCTCGGGGTCTCCGTGGGCTGGCTGCTGCTCGGGGTCGCCGGGATCGCCGGATCTACCCAGGCCGTGGTGACGGTGATCAGGTCCAGCGAGTTCGGGGAGCGGACGTGGCGGACCGGCGCTGTCGCTGCCGCCGTCGTGACCGCTGCCATGGTGGTCGCTACCGGCGCCACGATTTCGTGGGGCGTGGCCGAGCGCAGCAGCCAGGCTCACCCTGGCGATGCCGCCGGGTGGCTGGTCGTCGTCACGATCATGGCCGTCACCACGGTCCGCGCCATCATCGCCCTGATCGGGGCTAGGCGCGTCGCTCCAGGCGAGCCCGCCACCGTCTAGCCTTACCTGGCTGTCCTATCCGGTCCTGTCCGTCGCCTGACATGATCGTGAGCGCGGTGCCGACGGAGACGATGACGCACCCGGTCACCGCGAGCAGGCTGACCCTTGCCTGCTGTAGCGCGAACGCGAAGATGATGCCCCACATCGCGTAGGTAATGTTCAGCGCCATCGCTCTCGCCACGCCGATCTTGCGCATCGCGTGGTACCAGACCGTGTACGAAATGCCTCCGATGACGCCGGCGACGATGATCGGCAGATAGAGGTCCCTGGTCAGCGCGACTTTCGTGAAGGCGGAGAGGCTACCTGGAACAGCCAGGGCAGCCGCGGCTAGCAGCGTCGCTGAGAACAGTTCCCGCACGGCCGCCACCGAGTCCGAGTCGGTGGTGGCCATGGCGCGGGTGGCGACGATTCCCTCAAGCGCCTGGCCCAGGGCGGCGGCCAGCGCCAGGGCCAGGCCGGCGAGCGTCCGCGCGCTGTCAGTAGTCGAGCTCGCGTCGAACGCGGTCAGCGCGGCCCCGAAGCAGGCCGCCCCGACTCCTAGCCAGGCGAGCCGGCTCAGTCGCTGGCGAAGCAGTCGTTGCGCCAGGAGGGCACCGATCACCGGGTAGGTGGCACTGACCGTCAGCGCATCGGAGGGACCGGCGAGGATCAGGGCCGCGACATACGTGCCCATGAAGAGGGGGCCGCCGAGCAGACCGCACATCCCGACCGTGAGAGCGGTACGGGACGTGAGCAGCCGGAGAACATTCGGCAGTGCCCCGGTCACACCGGAGCGCACGAGCAGGAACAGTGCCCCGGCCGCGTCGAAGACCGCCGCGATGACGAGCAGCATGGCCAGCAGGGAGTGCCCTGGCGTCCTGAAGGACAGCCCGGCGAGCAGCACCGCCGCCAGACCCCACGTCGCACCGGAGATCATGCCGTCGACGTAGCCGGAGGTGGGTCTCATAGACCCCCGTGCCTGCCCTCGGAGTTCCTCACGGGCGCGGCGTCTGCCGCACGGTCAGGGCCGGATCTCGTTCGACGACTGGTCCGAGGACCTCGTCGATCTCCTTGCACAGCTGCGGATCGAGCCTGACCCCGGCCGCGGCGCAGTTCTCGACCACTTGCAGCGGGCGGGACGCGCCCACGATCGCGGACGCTACCTCGGGATTCTGCAGCGTCCACGCGATCGCCAGCTGCGCCATCGTCAGCCCGGCCGACGCCGCTAGCGGCCTGAGCAGCTGGACCCGGCTGAGCACCTCCTCGCGCAGGAACGGATGCAGCCAGCTGTACCCCTCCGCGTCGGCGGCGCGCGACCCGAAGGGCGGCACCTTGCCTGGCAGGTACTTGCCGGTCAGCACCCCCTGGGCGATCGGGGACCAGACGATCTGCCCGATGCCAAGCTCCGCGCAGGCGGGAATCACCTCGGATTCGATGACCCGCCACAACATGGAGTACTGCGGCTGGTTAGCGATCAGCGGTATGTGCAGTTCCCTGGCGAGCTGGTGCGCGGCCCGGATATCCTCGGCCCGCCATTCTGACACGCCCACGTAGCAGGCCTTACCCGCCTTGACAAGATCAGCGAATGCCTCGATAGTCTCCTCAAGCGGTGTCTCGATGTCGTATTGATGCGCCCAGTAGATGTCCACGTAGTCGGTGCGCAGCCGGCGCAATGACCCGTCGATCGAGTCCATGATGTGCTTGCGGGACAGGCCGCGATCATTGCGGCCGGGGCCGGTCGGCCAGTACACCTTGGTGCAGATTTCCAGTCCCGCGCGCCGCCTTTTGTCCAGCGCCCGGCCGAGCACTTCCTCGGCTCGGGTGTCAGCGTACATATCGGCGGTGTCAAAGGTGGTGATGCCGGCGTTGAGCGCGGCCCGCACGCAGGCGAATGCGGTGTCCTCGTCGGTCTGGTGGCCATGAGTGAGCCAGTTGCCGTACGCGATCTCGCTGACCAGTAGCCCGCTCTTCCCGACATGACGGTGCTCCATCACTCCTCCTTCGGTGTCGGCAGGAAACCGGAGCCCACCAGGTACCGAATGTACCGGTCGAGTACGGGCTGATCGATTTCCGGGCACTCAAGGCCTGATTCGGTGAGACCGAATGCGGTATTGGAACGGTCGAAGCGGAAACCGTCGAGCTGCAGTGAATCCACCGCCGCGCTGACCAGGACGAGAGTCGCCCGGATCGAGCTGTCCTGGTCGTCGGTGATGACGTCGGCGTGGCGCTGGAGCCTGTCCACCCAGTCCTGGTACGGAACGGCCTCGATGCGGTGGCCGGCGGCGCGGACCCGGTCGATGATCGTCTCGATCCTGGTGATCCGCGGACTGGTCAGGTTGAACTCGATGCCGATCGATTCCGGGCGCAGCGCGAGCCTGACGTAGGCACTGGCGACGTAGTCGACCGGTACCAGGTTCACCTCGGTCCACTGAGCACTGGCATCCGGCGCGGCCCCGACCTCGACGCACGCCCTGACGTAGTGCCACAGTCCGTCATTGCCTCCGACGGCACCGGTGAGCGTGTGGCCGCCGATCTGCCCTGGCCGGTACCAGGCCGAGGGAATGCCGCGGGCGCGCGCTATGCGAAGCATCTCCTCCGCCACCCACTTGGTGCGCACATACCCCTCGGCTGGCATCAGCGCGGGATCGACCCGCAGATGCTCGACCAGGGGCTCGACGTTGTTCGCGGTTCCGATCAGCGCGCTCGTCGTGGAGATGAAGTGCATCGGCTTGACTCGCCGCCTCGCGGCCAGCCGCAGCAACTCGTGCGTGCCCCCGACGTTGGCCGCTTTCAGCCGGTCGTAGGAATCGACCAGGTTGACCCGCGCGCCATTGTGGAAGATCACGTCGATCCGCTCGGCTAGCTCGTCGAACAGCGACTCAGGCAGCCCGCACAGGGTTTTTTCCAGGTCACCGGCGATCGCGATGATCCGGCTCAGGTCCGCGCCTTCGGCCAGGCCGTAGTCGCGCAGGCTGTCAATAACCCGGAGCATCGCCTGCTTGTCCTGACTGGCGCGCACCAGGCAGTAGATCCTGGCGCTCGTGCTGTCGAGGAGTTCCCTGAGCACGAACGACCCGAGGAAGCCGGTGGCGCCGGTCAGGAGCACCTCGCGCGGATCCCGGATCAGGTCCGTGTCCACTGGCACGCTGCCCGAGGTCGAGATGACCGGGTCGAGCACGGCTTCCGTGACGAGGTCCGTCTGCTCCACGTGCTCTTCGCCGAGAACCTGCAGGTCAGGGCGGATGAGCAGGTCCGCGAGCGTGGCAACTGTCGGCCTGGCGAAGATCTCGTGAATGGGCAGCTCGATGCCGGTTCGCTGGCGGATCTCGCTGGCCAGGCGGACCGCGAGGATGCTGTTGCCGAACAGGTCAAAGAAGTTGTCATCGACCCCGGCCAGCGGCACCCCGAGCACCTGGCCGAACAGCTCGCAGAGCGTCTCCTCCATCAAGTTGCGCGGCGCGCGTCCCGATGAGGCGACTGCCGGCCGCGGCGCCGGCAGCGCCGCCCGGTCGAGCTTCCCGTTGGAGGTGACCGGCAGGTCGTCTAGCCGCACGAAGGCCGCGGGAATCATGTAGCCGGGCAGGGTCCTGGCCAGGTGCGCGCGGAGCGAGGCGACCGGCAGGTCGCCCGAGCGGGCTGTCATCGGCTCGTTGGCGTAGGAGGTCAGCGGCGCGCCGCAGCCGGTGCCCGACCGGTAGAGATCGGCGAGCACGGGCAGGCCGGGTCCGGTCGCGGGGGCAAGCACGCAGTCGAAGCTGCCGTCCGCCGCCCCGGCCGCTGTCCCTGCCGCTGACCCTGACCAGGTGCAGATGGCCTGATAGCCCAGCCGCTCAGCCAGGGCACGAAGCTCCTCGGGGTCGATGCCCCGTCCGTCGGCCCGCAGCTCGGACAGCACCTCGCCGATAGCCGCATCCTCGGCGAGACGGCTGGTGGCGGCGATCTCGCTGGCGATGCGCCCGTTCGGGATGCCGCGAACGCGGACCGGCGGGGAGGCCGGGCCGTTCAGGTGGGCGGTGAGCTGGTCAAGCCCGTCGAGGTCCTGCCCCCACGAGAGAACGCGCAGATCACCAAGCGACACGGCAGGCCCAGGCCGCTTGCTCAGCACGACGTCGTAGCGGTACCTGGTGAACTCGTTGTGGTACTGCCCCGGCTTGAGGCGGATGTCCGCGGCGGCCACATCGTCGATCAGGCCCGTGAGAGCCACAAAGAACTCCGGGTAAAGCAGCAGGTCCTTCTCCAGGGTCAGCGCGAGCTCCACTCTGCGCCGCACCTCGGCGGCGTCAGTCCCGGCACCGGCCCTGTGCAGCTGGATCGCGGTCTTCAGGCTGCGCAGCAGGCCGAGATGGCGCACGTCCCCGACGAAGATGGCGCCGCCGGGGCGGATCAGGTCCATCACGTTCGCCAGAACGCGCACCAGGTAGTCGACCGCGGGGAAGTGCTGCAGCACGGAGTTGATGACGACCAGGTCGAAGAAATCCCTCGGCAGGCCGTCAAGGTCGTCCGCCCCCTGGCACCTCAGCGTAACCTTGCCGGCCAGCTCGGGATTGCCGCTGACCTGGGCCTTGATGTTCTCGATGACCGGAGCGGAGAAGTCCGTTCCCCAGTAGGCGTCACAGGCCGGCGCTAGCCTGGCCAGCGTCAGGCCCGCGCCCACCCCGATGTCCAGTACGTGGCGCGGCCCCAGCGACCGCAGTCGCGCCGCGGTGCTGTCCTGGATCTCCCTGAGCTGTTCCATCGGGAGCAGCCGTCCGTCGTAGCTGCTCTTCCAGACCCCGAAGTCCTCGCCAAGCGGTGGCCTGGCCGCGTCGGTGTCGGCATAGATCGAGTCGTACACCTGCTGCCATTCGCTGACCTTTTCCTTCGCCGCCTCGTGCGGCTGCGCCTGGGTAGCCGGCACCACGTAGGCCACCAGAAGCTGGTCACCGGGGCCGTCCTCGCGCACCACGACCGCCGCCTGCCTGACCAGCGGATGCCTGGCCAGGGCCGTTTCGATCTCGCCGAGCTCAACCCGGTGGCCGCGGATCTTGACCTGCCGGTCGGCGCGGCCGACGAACTCGAGGTCCCCGCTCGCGGAGAGGCGCACCACGTCACCCGTGCGGTACATCCGCTCCCCGGCCGGGTCGAACGGGTTGAGCAGGAAACGCTCGGCCGTCAGGACCGGCCGGTTCAGGTAGCCGCGCGCGACCCCGGCTCCGGCGATGTAGAGCTCTCCGGGCTCGCCGGGCGGCACCGGCTCAAGGCCGGGGCCGAGCACGTACACGCTGGTGCCGGCGATCGGGCGCCCGATCGGCGGCGGGCCGGTGACTTCGCGCAGCGTCGTGACGGTCGACCAGACGGTCGTCTCGGTCGGCCCGTACAGGTGCACGACCTCACGGCCGAGCTCGATCATCGCCGCGGCGACCGTCGGCGGCAGCGCCTCGCCGCCTACCAGCATGCGCAGCCCGCGCAGGCTGTCAGGGATCTGCTCGGCCAGCATTCCCCACCAGGTCGGCGTGCCCTGCGCGATGGTCACGTCCTGGCGCAGCAACTCGGCCACGGTGGCGGGCTCACGGCTGGCGCCCGAGGGCGCGAGCACGATGCCAGCGCCGTGCACCAGCGGCAGGTGGAGCTCCACGGTCGACATGTCGAAGCCGAGTACCGAGGTGGCCAGCATCCGGTCACCTGGTCCAAGGCCCAGGCGCTCGCCCAGATCAGTCACCAGGTTGGCCACATTGCCGTGAGTGACCACGACGCCCTTGGGCTCGCCGGTCGAGCCTGAGGTGTAGATGACGTAGACCGGGTCGGTGGCCTGGAGCGGTGCGATCCGGTCGTCGTCCGTCAGGTCGCCGCCGGCCCACACGCCGTCGTCCGCGAACTCGGACAGGTCGTCGAGTGTCATGGCCGGCACATCGGTGTCCGCCGCCGCCAGCGTCCCGGATCCGGTCGTGGTCAGGACCAGCTTCGGGCGCACGTCATCGACCATGAAGGTGACCCGCTCCGCGGGCAGGTGCGGGTCGAGCGGAAAGTAAGCGGCCCCCGCCTTGACTACCGCGAGGACCGCCACGATCATCTGCTCGGTCCTCGGTAAGGCGACGGCCACGAAATCCTCTGGCCCGATGCCGCGCGAGATCAGCGCGCGGGCCAGCCGATTGGCCGCGGAGTTCAGCTCGGCATAGGTGTACGTGTGATTAGCCGCGACCAGGGCTACTGCGCCAGGGTAGCTATCGGCGCACGCTTCTAACAGAACCGGTAACGTGGTACGCGAAACGCTCATATCAGCGATTTCCTATCAGCCATTCCGTTAGTGATATTCGAAAGCTAATCTGGTACTCGATGTCCTGATTTCCCCTGGACATCACGATGTTGACCCGATGTCAGAGCGTACACGCTGATGTCGGGCGATAGTGTCCGCCTCGCAGGCAGCGTACCCCGCGATAACGCGAATGTCACATCCCATTTGCGCGTACCGCACCTGCTCGTCAATCAAAGGCCTTTCATGCGAAGACTTTAATTTGATGTCCGTTACCTCATTTTCTGTCCGTTATTTTGTTTTGGCGGCAAAACTCAGGTTTACCTGCTCTCAGTCATCGGAACAATGCGCTGTAGCATCGACTTGTTTGCTCGCCGATCCTCAGGAGGGATGCCTGATGACCGCCCTTGCCGACTGGCCGCCCGCGCCGCTGCCTCCCGACGAACTTGACCGCGTGGTCTTACCTTTCGGGGAATCCAGCATGCTGCCCGCGGCGGCCTACACCGCGCCAGAAGTGCTCGCCTGGGAGCGGCGGCACTTGTTCGCCGGTACCTGGAACTGCCTCGGCCGCTCGACGAGCTCTTCGCCGAGGGCACGACCCAGCTGGGCAAGCTGGTCGGGACCGTACCCGTCCTGCTGACCAAAGAGGGCGACAAGGTCGCCGCGTTCGCGAACACCTGCAGGCACCGCGGCCACGAGGTGCTGGCCGACGGTGCCACCTCCAGCACCCGGGTGGTGTTCTGCCCGTACCACGCCTGGACCTACTCGCTGGACGGCTCACTGCGCACGGCGCCCCGATTCCCGGAAAAGCCGGCCGATCACGGGCTGATCGAACTGCCCGCCGAGGTCTGGCACGGCTGGGTCTTCGTCAACCCGAGCGCCGACGCCGTGCCCTTCGCCGACTACCTGGGGGCGCTGGCGGATTTAGTCGCGCCCTACAAGCCAGAGCAGCTCACGCTGGCCGCGACCCGCGGCTACGACGTCGCGGCTAACTGGAAGGTCGTCGTCGAGAACTACCAGGAGTGCTACCACTGCCCGCACATCCACCCGGAACTGTGCGACGTGGCTCCGCCTAACAGCGCCATCTACTTCGCCGACAAGCCAGGGGCCTGGGTCGGCGGCACCATGGACCTGGAGGAGGGCGCGCAGACCATGTCGATGGACGGGCAGGCCGGTGCCGCCTTGCTGCCGGGGGTCGACCGGAAGACCGTGCTCTACGTGGCGCTGGTTCCCAACCTGCTCATCTCGCTGCACCCCGACTACGTGCTGATCCATCATCTGGTGCCGATCCAGCCCGACCGCAGCCGCGTCGAGTGCTTCTGGTACACCCTGGACGGGACCATCGACCCGAGCCCGGTCGAGTTCTGGCACCGCATCAACCTTCAGGACTGGTCGGCCTGCGAGTCCGTCCAGCGCGGTCTCGGCTCACCGCACTACCGGCCAGGACCGTTCGCGCCGATCGAGGACTCTGTGCACCGGTGGGTCAGCCTCATCGGGCGCGCCTACCGCGGCACGCCGCCGTGGACCCAGCCGTCCATTGATCAGTGACGCCGGGCGCTGTTTACGGGGGCGCTGTTACGGAACGACCAGAACCTTGCCGACCGCTCCGGCTTGCACGGCGTCCTGTGCGGCCACGATGTCGGCCAGGTCGAATTTCCGCACGGGCAGCTCCGTCAGCGCACCGTCGGCCAGCGCCCTGGTGATGTCGGCGGCAGCCTGGCCGAGCGCCTGCGGCGGCACTCCGTACAGCAGCACGAACCGCAGTGTCACATTGGCGGTCATGCAGGCCCGCACCGGCACTACCGGGTCGGTCGCGGTCGAGGCGTAGGTGACGATCTCGCTGTTGGGCGCGAGCACCGCCAGGTCAAGCTCCAGGTTCGCGTCAAGCGCGACCTCCACCACCCGGTCCACCTGGCCGAACGCCTTGATCGCTGTGGCTGGGCCTGGCTCGCGGTAGTTCACGACGAGGTCCGCGCCAGCCTTGGCCGCCAGCTCCGCTTTCCGCGGCCCGCTCACCGTGGTGACGACGCGCGCGCCGGCCCACTTGGCCAGCTCGATGGCGAAGTGCCCGACAGCGCCCGCTCCGCCCGCGACGAGCACGGTCCTGCCGGTCAGCGGCCCGCCGGCGAAAAGGCACCGGTGTGCCGTCATCGCCGGGACGCCGAGACTCGCGGCCAGCTCAGCCGAGATGCCATCGGGCAGCGTGACCGCCTGGTGGTCGGGGACGACCGACCACTGGGCCGCCGTGCCCCACTTGCGGCCGGCCGCCGCCATCCAGGTCCACGCCCGCTGGCCCACTCGTCCGGGGTCAACGCCGGGGCCGACGGCGTCGATCACGCCGGCGCCGTCATGGTGCGGGATCTGGAAGCCGTCGATCGGGCGCGCGGTCAGGCCGCTGCGCGACTTCCAGTCTGTCGGGTTGACTCCCGAGTACTCGATCCTGACCCGCACCTCGCCAGGTCCTGGCTCGGGGCGCCCGACATCCTCGACCCTGATGACCTCGGCGCTGGCCCCGATCCTGTCGTACACAGCGGCTCGCATATCGCAAACCCTACCTGCGGTGAGTTCCGCCGGGCCCGTCAAGCACACTAGGCCGATGAGCTTCGATGCCGCCGCAGGTCACAGCCACCACGATCCGAGAGACCCGCGCGGGCTGCGGCATGACGCGCCGCTGCTCGACGGCTGGCTCAAGGTGACCGAGCAGATCGAGTCTGGCGGCTTCATCCCGATGGCCGTGCCGGGACACAAACAGCGGCAGGACCTGACCGGCGCGGTGAACCTCGGCGACGCCCCGCTCTACGGCGGCGTGGACTCGATCAAGCACGCCGACGTACCCCGCGCCGACGCCGAACGCCGCGCGGCCGAGCTCTGGGGCGCTGACTGGTGCCGGTTCTCCGTGGCCGGCTCGACCCACGGCAACCAGGCGCTCGCGCTCGCCGTCGGCTCGCCCGGCCGGGAGATCATCGTCACCCGCATCCTGCACCGCTCGCTGCTGCTCGGCCTGGTGCTCGCTGGCCTGCACCCGGTGTGGGTGCGGCCCGAGGTCGATCCGCTGACCGGCCTGCCCGCCGCCGTCGCGGTCGGCACGGTCAGGTCCGCGCTCGCCGAGCACCCGGACGCCTGCGGGGTCTTCCTCGGCGAGCCCTCCTATGTCGGCACGATCGGCGACCTCGCCGGTAACGCCGCCGCCGCCCACGAGGCGGGCGTGCCGCTGCTCGTCGATGCCGCCTGGGCCGCCCACCTGGGCTTTCACCCTGACCTGCCGCCGCACGCCATCGCCGCGGGTGCCGACGGCATGGTCACCAGCGCCCACAAGGCGCTGCCCGCCTACTCTCAGGGCGCGATCGTGTTTGCCCGTACCACGCGGCTCAACGCGGCCCGCCTGGACCGCGCCTTCGAGGCCACCCACACGACGAGCCCGGCGGGCTCGATCATGGCCAGCATCGACGCGGCGCGGGCACTGCTCGCCAAGGATGGCGAGGAACTCTGCGGCCGCCTGCTCCGGCTGGTCGCCCTGGCCAAGGACCGGCTGCGCCAGGTCCCCGGCGTCGGGGTGCTCGATGGCCCCGGCGTCGAGCCCGCCAAGCTGGTCGTGCTGATCGCGGGCACGGGCACCCGCGGCTACCTATCGAGAACGACCTGATCGCGGCCGGGATGCCGGTCGAAAGCGCGGACCGTGACACCGTCGTGCCGATCATCACCCTGGCCGACGAAGAGCAGCACGTGGAGGCGTTCCTGGACGTGCTGATCGCCTCGATCGAGCGGCACAGGACCACGCCCCGTCAGCCTGGCGTGGCCGCGTCCTGGGCCGTCGTGCCAGAGGTAGTCATGTCCCCGCGTGACGCTTTTTTCGCAGATAACGAAACGGTGCCAGCCATGCCGCCGCAGGCCGCGTCAGCGCGGAGCTGATCGCCCCGTATCCGCCCGGCGTGCCGGTCCTGGCTCCCGGAGAGCTGATCACCGCCGAGGCGATCGAGTCGCTGCGCGAGATCAAGGCCGACGGCGGCCGCATCGCCTACGCGGCCGACCCGTCACTGGCCACCTTCCAGGTCATCGTCCGATTATCGGAGCCGCCCCCACTGCCTCCGGTCCCGACCCGGCAACCTCAGCCCGCGCCTTTCCTCGATTCTCCCCGCCAGGTCTCCGCGATCAAGCTCGACGTCTTGATCACGGAACCGAGACGGGGTGATCACGCCGCTGATGTTCCGGCCTCTGGCGCGAATTCGCTGATCGGGCTGGCGGCCGCTGCGGAGGGTGTCGCCGCGCCCTGCGGCACCCTCGGACGGCAATTCCGCCCCGGCGATCAAGCTTGTAGCCTGCGGGTTCAGCTCTGGGATCCGCTGTAGCGGCGGCTGCGCCCCGCCCGGCCCGGCCCGCCCGCCCGGCCCGGCCCGCCCGCCAGGCCCGGCCCGCCCGGCCCGGCCCGCCCGCCCGGCCCGGCCCGCCCGGCCCGGCCCGCCCGCCAGGCCCGGCCCGCCCGGCCCGGCCCGCCCGCCAGGCCCGGCCCGCCAGGCCCGGCCCGCCCGCCAGGCCCGGCCAGCCCGCGGCGTCATGATCGTGAAGAGTTACCGTCATCGCCGGGTAGAGTTGCCGCTTCAGGAAGACTTAGCCGTCATATATGCGGAAAACTCTACCTGAAGCGGCAACTCTACCCGCTGAGGACGGCAGCTCTCCGCGATCATGACCGCAACTCTCCGCCAGGTGGTGGCGCGTCCCGGCCGGGCCTAGAAATCCAAGATCAACACAAGCTAAGCGGCATTGCCTCATGATCTACGGAAACCTGCGGCGGTGCTGGTCCGGTGGCGGGGTGGGTGTCGGCGGGCTGATGGTCGCTTTGTGGCGGATCGCGTGCTTAGACTGTGGCACCCGTGGCACGAGGAGCGGCCGTGAACGATTCAGCAGGAATCCCCCGGTTCGGCGCGAGGACCCGCTTACCGATGCGATGAGCATCGCCAAGGGAGCGGCCGACGCGGGAGTTGGGCTGAAGCTGCTCGGCGGGCTGGCCGTGCGGGTGGTCTGCCCTGACTATCCGCCCCGGCTGCGGCGAGACCAGGACATGGACTTCGCCTGCCTGTCCAAAGAGCGCAAGAAGGTCGCCGCGTATCTGGAGAAGGCCGGCTGCCAGCCGGACAAGCTGTTCAACAACCTCAACGGCGAACGGCAGATGTACTTCAACGCGCCTTCAGGCCGGCCGATTGACGTCATGGTCGACAAGCTGACCATGTGCCACACGCTGGACTTCCGGCCTTCATTCGGGAAGCTGCCGCACACGGTCGACGTTGTGGACTTGCTGCTGTCGAAACTGCAGATCGTGCGAGTGAACGAAAAGGACGCCCGGGACATCGTGCAGTTGCTGTCGTGCCAGGCGATCAGCGTCGGGGAGCGAGCCCGGGATCGACAGCGCGCGGTTCGGGC
The DNA here is from genome assembly GCA_963819285.1 of uncultured Actinomycetota bacterium. Lineage (GTDB taxonomy): Bacteria > Actinomycetota > Actinomycetes > Streptosporangiales > Streptosporangiaceae > Chersky-822. The sequence goes on along the minus strand of CAWFVM010000003.1, from coordinate 95,462 downwards.
AGGTGCTCGGGCGCGGACTGGGGCTGGTGGCGGACGGTCACCGGGAACCTTGACCAGCTGCCCGCGCTGCTCGACGAGCACCCGCCCTGAGGACTCACCGGGTACGCGGTTCGATCCCGCGGATCAGGCGGCCCCGCTGCGGAAGCTCGCCGACGAGACGCCCAAGAGCATGAAATGGCGGATGCGGGCCGGTGTCGGTGACAAGGTCCGCTGGTATGAACTACCGGAAGAGGTCGCCCACTAGCCGCGAGACCGCCCACCGCCACCCCCGCCTCGCCACCGCCCCGCCTCGCCCGCCCCGCCTCGCCCCCGCCCCAGGCAACCTTCCGTGATCATGAAGCAGAGCTTGATCACGGAACATGAGCCGCATGATCTCCCTGCCTGGGTTCCGTGATCATGAAGCAGAGCTTGATCACGGAAGGTTGCCGGGGCGGGGGCGAGGCGGCTGGCGCACCTGGCGGCTGGGCGCTAGAAGAAGGTGTGGACGGCGTCGATGATCTGGTAGTCGTCGTCGACGACCGGGATCAGCTCGCCACTTGTCAAAGGTCGGTGCAGGGGTGCGAGATGCCCGAGGCAGACCAGGTCCGCCGGGCGCAGCTCGACGCCGGACGGCAGCTCCAGGTAGGCGTGCTGATCGTCCAGCTTGGTCACCCGCAGCCCGGAGGCTCGCAGGTCTGGCCGTCGGGGCGCCGGATCCGCAGCGGTATCGGCGTGCCCTGGTCGAACGACGACATCGCGGCGGCCGGCGTCGGCGAGGCCAGCCCGGGCTCGGGCGCGGACAGCACGCGGGCCCAGAGCTCGAGGGCGGGCCGCAGCTCCGGACCGATGCCGCCGGGCTGCTCGCCCGGCGTCATCCGGGCGTACAAGCCATGATCGTGGGTGACATAGACACCGCTGCGCAGCACCACGGCAGGGCAGGCCCGGACCGCCGTTGTCGGCTGTGAGCTCGTTGCACCACGACATCGAAGTAAGCGCTGCCGCCTGCGACCGGTACTGATTTCGCCGCCCGACCCGCCCTCACCCGACCCGCCCCCGGCATCCGGCGCGGGCGGCAGCTGCCCGGCCAGCGTGCGCAGCTCCCGGCAGAAGCCGGCGACCGCCTCCACCGTCGCCGGCTCCCGGTCGTGGCCGATCCTGCCCTCGTAGCCGGACACCCCGGCCAGCCGCAGGCCCGGGCGCGGCCGCGACGGCCGACGCCACCGCGAGGGCCTCGGCGACGCTCCGGCAGCCGGCCCGGCCGCCGGGCTAGCCCAGCTCGACCAGCACGGGCAGCGGCCGGGGCCCGGCGTCTGCTCCGCCTCCCTCGAGCAGGCGGACGCCGTCCAGGCTGTCGGCGTAGACGAAGCACTCGAACCCAGGGTCGGCGGCCATCTCGGCGGCCAGCCAGTCCGCGCCCGCGCGGTCGGTCAGCTCGTTGGCCAGCAGTACCCGGCGGATCGCCGAACTACCGGTAGACCTGCACCTGGCCGACGTTGGCCGCGGTCATGGCCCAGGCGCCGGCGGCGAGCTGGCGGGCGAAGAGCTGCGGCGCCATCGTGGTCTTGCCGTGCGGGGCGAGCCGGACCCCGGCCGCGGCGCAGTAGCCGGCCATCGCCGCGTTGTGCGCACCGCGGGCTCACGAAGACGAGCAGCGGCATGGTGAGCCGGGCCGAGCGCTGGCGGGCGATCGGCGCCCAGGGTCGCGGCGCTACCGGCCGGCCGCCGAGATGACCGCGAAGCCCTTCTCGGTCGGCGCGATCGGCCGGTGCCTAAGCGCCTCGATGCTGTCGGCTCGCAGCGGCGAGTCACCCGGGCTAAGTTCAACTGGGTCCATTGCGGCAGCGTGACCGGGGCGCAGACCTGACCGACTCAGATGGAGGTGCGGCAGTGGACTCGGCTGCGAGGCGGGGCCGGCCGAGCGGGCCGCGCGGCGGTTCACCCTGCAGGCGCTGGCGTGCGAGGCACTCGGCAGTCCGCTCTATGCTGGCCTGCTCAGCCATGCCGCCAGCGACTTGCTCGCCGGGGGCCCGACTGTCACGGTGCTCGATGGTCATCTCGACGATCCTGGCCGAGGCGCCCTGGCGCTGCGGATGCTCGGTGGCGTGCACGCGCTAGTCCTGACCGGGCAGGCACCCGGCTTGCGGCGTTCTACCCCTCGGCGGGCGGGACGGCCGATCCGGGACCCGGAGCCGGCCTGGCCTGGCTGGCGATGCGTGAGGTGCTCACCGGCCAGCCAGCGCAGGTCCGCGCCTGGCTTGACCACCCGCCGCAGACCAACGAGGTCGGCCGGGGTGCGGCCCTGGTCGGCGCGCTCTGCCGCATCCTGGCCGAGGCCGCCCTCCCGGTCCGGCTATTCGAGATCGGTGCGAGCGCGGGCCTGAACCTGCGCGCCGACCTCTTCAGGATCACCGGCGACGGCGTCAGCTATGGCGCGGCGTCCTCGCCAGTCCAGATGCCCGATGCCTGGCTGGGGCAGCCGCCGCCAGTACAGCCAGTCGAGATTGTCACCAGGACGGGCTGCGACCTGGCCCCGATCGACCCGGCGAGCGCGGACGGGCGGCTCAGACTGTCCGCCTACGTCTGGGCTGACCAGGCCGCCCGCTTCGGCCGGCTGCGCGGCGCTTGTGACCTGGCGGAGCAGGTCCCCGCCGACCTGCGCACCGAGCCAGCCAGCGAGCTGATCGCCGGCCTCAGGCTGGAGCCGGGGACCTGGACCGTCCTATGGCACTCCATCATGCGCCAGTACCTGAGCCCCGAGCAGGAAGCAGCGATCGACGAGGGCATCGCCGCACTCGGCGCGACCGCCACCGGCCAGGCCAGATTCGCCCACGTAAGTCTTGAGCTGGTGAAAGGCACCGCCGAAACGCCGGTCGAGCTGGTCACCTGGCCGGGCGGCGAGCGCCGCTGGCTGGGTACGGCCCCGCCGCACGGCATCCCGGTCACCTGGACCGCCTAGCGAATGAATGGACCAGGCCCCTCCAGCTCATACCTGGAGGGGCCTGATCACATGATGCCCAACGGAATGGCCTCTGACGTGTAACGACACGCGAACATACGCCACACACCCAGTTACCCGCCGATGACCACACCGCCCTAGAAGGCCGCATCGATGTGGCAGAGATGAGTGCCGCAGCACCGCGGAAATGGGAGAGGGGAGAGAAAGGGAGGGGGTGGGGGGGGGGGGGAGAAAGACGGTGGGGCTTGACAGGCTCGAACGGTCGAAACGCCTACAAACAGGCATATACGCGCCGAAAGACACACACGGAGAACATACCCACCGGGATTCTCCCACTAAAGCAACCACGACAAAGAACACGCATAGACAAAAAACGAAAGAGACACACCAACACACTGCCACATCGACGCGGTCAAGGAACATCAGCGGGGGCGGACGAAGGGCTTTTTAGGGGTGGGCGGCCAGTGCCTGGGTCGCGGCCTGGGCGAACTCGGCGGCGAACGAGGAGACCGAGCTGGGGGTGCCAGTGCCGGGGCTGGCGTGGAGTTTGGTGCGGAGGTGACCTGACCTGTCGATGACGAAGACGAAGTCATTGGGTGCGGCCGGCTGTCCGCTCGGCAGGGTCGCGGGGCTGATGCCGTAGGCGGTCCAGACCTGGCGGAGCTCGGGCAGTGATCCGGTCAGGAACAGCCAGCCGGACAGCCCGGCCAGGCCCTCTTGCCGGTCGAAGGCCCGCAGGTCAGGGCCGGTGCGGCGGAGCGGGTTAGCCGTGATCGCTACGAGCGTGACCGAGGCTGCCCTAGGCCCGAGCAGGTGATCGGCCTCGCGCAGTTCCTGTGCGATCAGCGGGCTGCCGGTCGTGCTGGCCGGGTCGAGAAAGGTGAGCAGCAGCACCTTGCCGCGCAGGCTGTGGAGCGAGACCTGCTTGCCGCTGATGTCGTGGAGCGTGAAGGGCTGGGCCGGGATGTCGAGCGGCGTGCTCACCCCGTCGAGTGCCTGGGCGATGATCGGGTCGGCGACCGGGTTGGCCTGGGCCATTGCCATCGGCGCCGCCCCGATCAGCAGGACCACCGCGGCCCAGAGTGCGAGCAGGCCGGTGGCGCTCGTGGTGGCCAGACCGCAGGCCAGCCGCCGTGACTGGTCGCGCCAGCGCCAGCCCCGTGCGGCCGGGGCTGGCTGGTCCGGCTCAGCGCTGGCCGCCACGGGGGCGGCGGAGGTCGCGGCGACGGGGCTGACCCGGCTCACGCCCAGGTAGCCGCAGACGGCGAGCAGCAGCAGCGGGATCATGCTGTTCGGGTCGGTGCCGAGTCCGCCCAGGAAGCCGAGGTCCTGGACGAGTACCCAGTCGGCCAGGCAGAAGCTCACCAGGACGACGATGACCGCGAGCAGCGCCCGGCGTCGCGCCCCGAGCAGGCCGACTGCGATGGTGCCGAGAGTCGCGACCGCGATCATGTTAATCGCAAAACCATGTCTGGCTGTGAGCGAGGCGAAGTCTGCGACAAGGTGGGCTAGCGGGACGGGCTGCGGATTCGCGCTCATCGACGTCAGCATGTCGACGAGCGGGCCGCTGGTGCTGCCCTGCCAGAAACCGCGGCCGGGCCAGGCTTGCAGCACGGCCATCGCGGCGAAGAAGATGCCCAGGCCGGCGATGAGCCGCCGGCCCAGGACGGCGGATCGCCAGGACCGGTCTGGCAGCGCGATCAGGCCGCCGGCCACGCAGTAGAAGGCGACCGCGCCCGGAGTCCCGGTCAGCAGGCTCTGACCCGGCAGGAACAGGCCGCCGAAGACCTCGCCGAATACCCAGACGAGCAGGCCCCAGCCTGCGCTCGCGAGGCCGGCCAGCCTTGACCAGCGTCCGCGTGCCGCCGCGAGCAGCCATACTCCGATGCCGACCTGGATCCAGACCGTGGCCGCGCCTTCCTGCACCGGGTGAAAAGTCCAGGCCGTTCCCGACCAGTCGATCAGGTGCCGCACCCAGATCGGCGCGGTGGCGGCGGCCGGCGCCACGACCTTGCCTGGCAGGCCGGCCGCCATCGCCGGCTGGGCTTGCAGGATTCCGTCGAACACCCAGAGCAGGCCGAAGCCGGCTCGCAGCACCATCCGGCCGGCCTGGCGTCTCTCTGTCCCGCTCGGCCAGGAACCTGCGCCTGGCCTGCGCCGGGAGCCACTCGCGGGCGGCGATCCACGCGCTGGCCAGCGCGGCCAGGATGAGCAGCGCCGTGAGCCCCTGATGCATCAGGGCGGAACGGAACGCCGTCACCAGAATCGAGTTGGTGACGTCGACTCCGCTGCGCATTCCCGGCATGGCCCACAGCTTAGGCGCTGATGAACGCGGCGAAAGGCCTCTTATCGCAGGTCCGGCATCCGGTCACGGGTCGCGGCTGGCTCGGCTGGCTGGGGTACCACGGGGATCAGCAACTCGAATCGGCTGCCGGCGCCGAGCGTGCTTCGCGCGCTGGCCGAGCCGCCGTGTCCTCTGGCGATCGCCTCGACCAGGGCCAGGCCGAGCCCGGTGCCGCGCGAGCCGCGCGGTGCCATCGTCCTGAACCGCTCGAAGATATGCGGCAGGTCGGCGTCGGCGATGCCATCACCGCTGTCCTCCACGACCAGGCGAGCGAACCCGTCGCCATCGGAGTAGCTGACCGTGAACCTGATCAGGTCGTCTTCGCCGGTATGCCGGACCGCGTTCTCCACCAGGGCGTCGAGCGCCATGGCGAGCCGTTCGGCGTCGACGAGGGTCTCGACCGGATCGAGCTGGCCGAGCTGCCATCGGCGGCGGGCCGTTGGCAGCCATCTGTGCAGGAGGTCGACGACTAGCACCTCGAGGTCGGCGGGCTCAAGAGTCAGGAAGTCCTGGTTCTCTGACGCGGCGATGAGCAGCAGCCGGTCGCTCAGCGTCCGCAGCCGCTCGAGCTCGCCGACTACGACGTGGATATCGCGCTGCTCCTGCCGGCCGCAGCTCCTCCGCCAGCAGCTCCGCGTGCCCGAGCGCGATCGTGATCGGCGTCCTGAGCTGATGCGAGGCGTCCTGGAGGAACCGGCGCTGCATCAGCAGCAGGCGCTGTGCCCGGCCGGCGATCTCGGCCCGCTCGCTCGCCGCCGCCCGGCGGCGTGCCTGCCAGGCCGTCACGACGACGATCGCGGCCAGCCCGTAGAGCACGGCCAGGCCGATCCAGATCGCCTCCATGGGCACCAGCCGCCACTGCGGAAAGATCACCATCACTGTCGCGCAGCAGAGCCAGAGGCAGCAAAGCCAGAGGATCAGCCAGGCCGGGTCGGGCCGGCGGCCGGGCGGAGCTGGCTGGTCAGATTCCGAGTCGGTAGCCCTCACCGCGCACCGTCTCGATCAGGGTGAACCCGAGTTTCGCCCGGAGCCGCTTGATGCAGACGTTGACCAGATTGGAGCCCGGATCGAAATCCATGCCCCACACCGAGGCGAGCAGTTCGCTCTTGGATACCGGTCGGTCGCCTCGGTCCAGGAGCGCGCGCAGGCACAGGAACTCAAGCCTGGTGAGCGCGACTGGCCCGCTGCCGGTGTCGGCGACCAGCTTCCCTGCGTCGAGCATGAGGTCACCGACCCAGGTCACCTCACCCCGCGCGGTCACCTCGCGCCGCCTGGCGGTCTCCCGCAGGCCCGCCCGTACCCGCGCGATCAGCTCGGCCAGCGAGAACGGCTTCGTCAGGTAGTCCCTGGCGCCGAGGTCGAGGCACTCCACCTTGGTTCTGACATCGGAGTTACAGGACAGCACGAGCACTGCCTGATCTGGCCGCAGCTCAAGGATCGAGGTCAGCACGGCCCGGCCATCGAGGTCAGGCATGATCAGGTCGAGTATCACCAGGTCATAGCCCGTCCCGTCGGCGGCGCGGGCACGCTGGATGCCATCGGCGGCGCTGGCGGCGACGTCGGCCTGATATCCGGCCCGCTCAAGGGTCCTGGCTAAGAACCCGCTGACGCATGGCTCGTCATCAATGACCAGAATCCGCGGCCTCGCCGATCGGGATTCCGGTTGCGCGCGATCTGGCGATGCCAGAAGCGACTCCGGTGATCTGGAGTCATGGCGTATCGCTGTCATCGCGTTCCTGTCATCCGCCCTGTCTGGGGTTGGGTTTACTCCCTGGAGGCACATGGAGTCAAGCCAGACGATGCGATCCTGGATGCGGAGCAGAGCCACACTACGAGCGGTAGTACCCTGCATAGGGCTGCCGTCCAGCAGGCCGCTGTACCGGAGAGCACGGAGGAAGCGAGTGACCCAGGCGACGAACGCGCTGCCTGCCGCGAGCCCAGTGCCTGCCGGCTCAGAAGTTCAGGCTGGCACAGTGCAGGCTGGACGCCGCTCGCCTGTGCTCATTCTCCGGTCGCTGGTCGCGCTGACCAAGCCGCGAATCATCGAACTGCTGCTGGTGACCACGCTGCCGACGATGCTGCTCGCCAAGCGCGGGCTGCCCTCCGCCGGGCTGATGCTGGTGACCCTGGTCGGCGGCGCGCTCGCGGCTGGCAGTGCCAATACGATCAACTGCTACATCGACCGCGACATCGACGCTCTCATGCGCCGTACCTCGCGCCGGCCGCTCGTGGCCAGGGGTGCCACTGGCGCGGCCATCAAGCCCGCCGAAGCGCTCCTGTCCGGCATCGTGCTCGGCATCGCGTCGACCGTGCTGCTCGGGCTGCTGGCGAACTGGCTGTCGGCGGCCCTCGCCGACGCGGCGCTCCTGTTCTACGTCTTCGTCTATACGCTCGGCCTGAAGCGCCGTACCGCGTCTAACATTGTCGTCGGCGGCGCGGCTGGCTGCTTTCCCGTGCTCGTCGGCTGGTCGGCGGTCACCGGCCGGGTCGCCTGGCCGGCCATTGTGCTGTTCGGCGTGATCTTCTTCTGGACCCCGCCGCACTTCTGGGCGCTCGCGATGAAGTTCAAGGACGACTACGCCGCCGCTAGCGTGCCCATGCTGCCAGTGGTCGCGACGCCCGCTGTGGTGGCGCGCAAGATCATCATTTACAGCTGGGTGATGGTGGCGACCACGCTGGCGCTCGCCCCCTACGCCGGCTGGATCTACGGCGCGTGCGCGGTCGTGCTCGGGGGCTGGTTCCTGCTGGAGGCGCACCGGCTGCGCGGCCGGATAGGCGCCGGGGTGGCAGCGGCACCGATGCGGCTGTTCCACCTGTCGATCGGGTACCTGACGTTCTTGTTCGGGGTTGTCGCCGTGACGGCCTTGCTGCCGTGGGGACGCTTCTGATCACGATCGGGCCAGGCCCGGTGAACAGTGCCTGATATCGCCGACTAGCGGCAACATACTCGCGGAATACTCACTGAACGATCTTCTCATCACGTTTCTGCCTTGTCGGCGGCCTTTGAGGCAACTGACCGACCTGCGAGATCTATAGGCTTATAGACGGCTTTGCTATTGGGGCAATGTCATGCTAATGTCGCCTGCATCGGGCGATGCTAAGACCATAAATGCCAGGTCGTTAACATCTCCTTCAATGTGACAGGCCGCCGATATTGTTGTTGCTTGGATCCTCGCGAGGGTTGGGCATAGATGACTCTTGTTCGGTCAGCACTGCATTCAGATGACTTCTTCTCTCCGTTATCCCCGGCGAATTTCTGCGGGAGATTTTTAGCGCAGGCTTCAGCGGCTTAGAAGCCAGCACTCACGTCCGGAACCGCCTTGCCTCCCGATGAGCGGCATGCTGCCGTGGTGCCTCGGGCGGGCGACGCGATCCGGGAAGATTCCGCGCGACCTAGGGAGGAGGTGAATCACACATGGAGGAGATCACGGACGTCGAGGAGACGCCTGAGGTGACCGAAGACGACCAGCTGCTTGAGCAGTACGGCGTCCTCGTGTCGGCCGAGTACTACAACTTCGCCTGAAGTTAGAGCGACGTAACGGGCAACCGTTACTGGTCGGGTATCCCTTCGGGGGCGCAACCCCGGAGGGATACCACAGTCGCGGCCTGGGAGGCGCAAACGGTGAGCGAGAGCACGAGCGAGTTCGATGTCGTGATCATCGGCGGCGGCCCCGCCGGCAGTACCACCGCCCTTGCCTTGGCGTCGGCTGGCCTGCGGGTCGGGCTGTTCGAGCGGCTGCTCTTCCCGAGGCACCATATTGGCGAGTCACTCCTGGCCAGGACCGTGCCGTACCTGAAACGGCTAGGCGTCTGGGAGGAACTCAATTCCCAATCTTACATCGTGAAGCCGGGAGCGCTGTTTGTCTGGGGTGGTCAGCCGGAACCCGCGGTGCTTGACATGCCGCCGCCGGGTTACAGCTTCCAGGTATCTCGGGCGCACTTCGACGAGCTGCTGCTGCGCCGGGCCCGTGAGCGGGGTGTTACGGTGCATGAGGCGCATGACGTGACAAAAATCGAGGAAACTCCCGATGCGGTGACCGTATCCGGTACGGCAGGTGACCGCGTTTGGGCGGCGCGGGCCAGGTACGTAGCCGACGCGTCCGGCGGAAGCCGGTTCACCGGCCGGAAGTATGGCCACGACTATCACGAATACGATGGCGCGCGGATCGCCGTTTCCGCCTACTTCACCGGAGCCAGCAGGGTGTCCCCGCCCCACGAGGGCCGCATCATCACCGAGGCCTGTGCGAGCGGATGGATCTGGTTCATACCCCTGGACGACGAGCTGACCAGCGTCGGTCTCGTCTCGGATGCGAGACGGCTGCGCGGCTCGCCCAGCCCGCTGGCCGCGCTGACGGAGGAGCTAGCTACCGCACCCTATGCCGCACGTCATCTTCAGGCGGCGGAGCTGAAGTCGGAGCCGTCGGTCATTCGATACGCGAACTACGCTATCGACGCGCCCAAATGGCTTCGCCGGATTGTCCGCGTCGGTGATGCGGCGATGTTCGTCGATCCGCTCTTCTCTACCGGAGTGCACGGTGCCGTTACTAGCGGGTACATGGCCGGAGCGGCACTCAATAGCGTCTTCGCCGGCGCGGTAACCGAAGAGGCCGCGGCCGGCGCTTACAACAAGAATTGTGACGAGTATTTCGATCGCACTCGCGAAACCGTCAGGCTGCTCTATGGATTCCATCCGGGGACCACGCCGTTCTGGCGTGAGCGTGCAATTACCCAGATGTCAGAGTCACAGGCGGCGCGGAGCCTGGCGATCCTTGGCGTGCCAGGGGCGGCCGTCTTCGTCTCGCTGCTCGACAAGCTGCCGATGCCCGCTGAGTTCGTCGATCAGCTGAGCAACGTGGTGCTGCCAGGACCCCTGGCCCCGCTGTCGGCCTGCGCTGCCCTGCGTCTGCACGGCGACTCGGTGGTGAATTCGGAGCTCGTGTTCAGCGGACTGGGCCTCGCGCCCGGGCTGTCGGTGCGTAACAGCAAGGGGCACACCGTCGCCCTGACCGCGCCGGCCCTGCGGCAGGAGCGACTGGTCCTTGACCTGGTAGCGGCGAGAGCGAATGACCGCGACGTCATCATCGGGCCTCAGCACAGTGAGCTCCTCGCCGGCGCGCTCACGTCGAGCGGGAACGCCCGCCTGTCCGACAGCGCAGACCTGTAGTGCCCGACTCGCGAACGCCAAGGAGAATCATGGGCGAGGAACTGGTAAGCGACTTCGTGGCTCCTTACATCAACCTGGCCGAGGTCAGCGCGGCGCCGATGCATGCGCTGGCCCTGGCTCACCGGGCCAACTCGACCTTCGGGCAGGCGAGGTCGCCGGTCCCCGCGCAGATCATCCAGCCCGCCTCGTTCCGTTCCGTGCTGGCGGCACAGGTCTCGCCGGCCGTCTGCCCGGTGGACGAGCCTGAGGCGCTGCCAGCAGAGCTGCGCACGCCGGCGTGGCAGCGGATGGTGGCGACCATCGGAGGCGAATATGGCGACACCGAGCGAGTCTGGGCCGCGGAGTTGCTGTTTCAGCTCGGATTCTTCGGTACCTACCTGAAGGCACGGCAGGCGTGGCGCAGGCCGGACGACTCCCGCTGGGCTGACTTCTTCGATGTGCTCGACTGGTTCGCCAGACGTCGCGTCCATCAGGGTGACGGCGAGCTTCGGGCGAGGCTGCTCGCGACCGCACGTGACGCGGAAGTCTGGCCGGAGGCCAGGCTCTTCGCTGCTGGCCGCGCTCATCGTCGGAGCCGCCACGACCCGGACGCCGGACGCTGACTTCATCGGCACGGTGTTCGCGGCGACCGAGCCGACGGCACTGGCCCTGGAGCAGGCGGGCCCGGACGCGGCCGGCCGCCTCTTCCTCTCTACTTACTGGCGCGGGGCGGCATTCGTGCCCTATCTCGCCGGGGACACCGCGCAGACGATGGAATGGCTCGACCGCAGCCTGGCGTTCGCCGATGAGGCAGCAGGCGGCGGTCAGGCCGGGCCGGTTGAGGCGATGACGAGGTACCCGGTGCTTGAGACCCGCGCCCGCGTCCTGCGATCCTCCGGGCAGCCGGACGAGGCACTGCGTGAGCTGCGGACGCTGGCAGCGCTTGACCCATTCGATGCCCGCGTCTTCCTGAAGCTCGGAGACACCTACTCCGAGCTTGGCCAGCTAGAAGACGCTGACGCGTGTTACACCCGCGCGACCACGCTCGGACCGCCGCTCGCGCCGCTCGCCCACCTGACGCTGGCGCGGCTCTGCCGGCGCCTCGGCAACGCCGAGCGGGCGGCGCTGAACCTGGACGCGGCTAAGAGGCTAGATCCTTCGCTCCGCCAGCCCGGCGGGTCTAAGGCCAGTCCGGCCCGGACAGCCGCGCGAACTGAGGTGGTACTGCCAGCCCCTACGGTGGTCCCCGATCCGCGGCGGGCGATCGACATCCAGGCCGCCACGGCAGCGCAGCGCGAGCGCATGCTCGGCTTCCTGCAGTCGCGTATCGCCGCGGCGGCGGGCTCGGATGGTGCGGCGGGCACGCGGACGCTGGCGGCGGCTGCCGACCAGATCAGAGCCCTTCCCGCGCCCGAGCGCCGCCGGCTGCTGTGCGGTCCGTCGTTCTCGATCTGGCTCGCGGACGCGATCAGGATCATCGGCAAGCCCGAGCCGGCCGGCCTGGCCGCCTGCCAGACGGCGCTGACGGCGGTACTGGCCGACCCGATGATGCCGGACCTCGCGGATCACGCGCTCCCGTCGATCCCGGTCGTCGGCGGCGGAAATGAGCTGCTCGCCAGTTTCATCGAGCGGATCAACGCCGCGGACCTGGCCAGGGGCGGGCGTGCTGACGTGGTTGTCTCCGAGGCGCCAGAGCACCTCCTCCTGGTGCGCGAGCTCCTGGCCATGATCGAGCGTTCCTGGCCCGAGCTCGACCGTGAGATCCGCGAGGTCATCGGTACCGTGGTGCCGTTCCGCAGTGCTACCAAGACCGCGATTACCAACGCATCCCTGCACGGGATGCTGCTGATCCGGGTGCCGTTCGAAGACGACGCCATCGCCCTGGATCGCTTCGTGCACGAGGCGGCCCACGTCCTGCTCAACCTCGCGCTGGAAGTGCGGCCCTGCCACAGCGGCCCGCCGGGCGCGACCATGCCGTCCCCGTTCCGCGGCGGCCCGCGCCCGGTGGAAGGGGTGCTGCACGGCGTCTTCGTCTTTACCCGCGCGGCGGCGGCGGTGGCCAGGGCGCAGGGTGCGCTGACCTCGCCCGCGAGCGCGGTCCGGCGAATGCAGCGGAGCCTGACGATCATCTCCAGCGGCCTGCTGATGCTTGAGGAGTACGGCAACCTCAACGAATACGGCCAGGAGATAGCGGCGAACGTGCGCACGACCGCACGTTCGCTGATAAGCGACTTCGGAATCGCGCAGTTCTGATGGAAGCGATGGAAATAAACGCCGGAGTACTGCTGCACGAAGGGCGGCTGCCGGAACTGGTGCAGCAGTCGCGCCTGGAGCTGCTCGGGCAGCGCTGCGCCCGTCTCGACCCGGCCAGGACAGCGAGCCCGGACCTGCTCGACCGCGTCGAAGGCGTGCTCGTGATGCGGGCCGGGTGGATAGCGCCCTGGCTGGGAGCCGAGCAGCGGTCGGCGCTGCGCTATCACCTGACCTGCGCGATTCGCGGGGAAATCCCGGTTGACGGCCTGAGCTGCGGCGTCGGTTCCTGCCCGCTGTGCGCGGAGATAAGCGATCACAGTGGTTACGACACGGCGACCCGGTGCCGCACGACCGTCAGCCCGCTCAGCGCGGGGCTGATCGGGCACCTGGTCAGCCAGCGCGCCGACGCCGGGTATCCCGAACGGGTGCTGACCCTCGCCACGCCAGAGGTCGCCGCCGGGGCCGGGCTCCGGCTGGCGCAGGCGCTCGACCTGCTCGCCGCGCAGGTCCCGTGGTGGGAATCGCTTCGTGACAGCACGGCCCGCAGGCTCGTCCTGTTCGAGAGCCCGCACCTGCTCGGCTTCACCTCCCCGCTCGTACCGCAGACGCTGTTCGTGAACGCCACCTGCGACGTTCTGCGGCTGGCCGAGCGCCTCGTTCACGAGGCCACGCACCTGCAGGTCTACGACGCCCAGGATGTCCTGCGCTTTACCGACGCGCCGGGAACCGTCCTGATCAGCTCACCGCTGCGGGCCGACCGCCGCCCGGTACTCGGCGTGCTGCACGCGACTGTCGTGTCGGCCCGGGTGGTGGCGGCTATGCGGGCGGTCGGGCGGGGTGCGGCCGGCGAGCTAGCGGCAGGTGCCCGCGAGGTCGCCGCTCGCGTCACCGCCTCCGTGGCGGCCGGTGCCGCCGAGCTTCTTGCCAACGGGCAGCTGACGCCTGCGGGCGAGACCCTGGTGCGCTCGCTCGATGATGTGGTGGATGGATGACCGAACCTTCGCCCCGCGCCGGAGCGACCCTGACCGTCGAGTCCCTGACGGCAGGCTACGGCTCCCGCGCGGTGATCAAGGATGTCTCGCTGGGTGTCTCCGGCGGCAAGGTACTCGCGATCGTCGGGCTCAACGGCGCTGGCAAGACGACGCTGCTGCGCGTGCTGGCCGGGCTGAAGAGCCCGATGTCGGGACGGGTGCTGATCAACGGGGCCGATGTCTATCAGCGGACTACCTCATCCGACGTCGCCCTGGTGCTGCAGAACATCGCCATCGACCGTCAGCTCAGCGGCCGTGAGTACCTCGAATTCGCCGGACGGGCCAGAGGATTCAGCAAGGCCTCAGCGCGCAGTTCCGTCGGTGCCGTGATCGATGAACTGGACCTCGGCGCCTTTGCCGACCGGCGAGGCGGCCAGCTCTCCGGGGGGCAGGCGCGTCGGCTGCAACTCGGGGGCAGCCTGGTTCGCCGTCCTCGGGTACTGCTGCTCGACGAGCCGACCACCGGGCTCGACCCCTCAGCCCGGCGCGGCTACTGGGCGGTTATCCGGCAGCTTGCCAGCAACGGCCTGACGCTGGTGATGGTGACCCATCACATCGACGAGGCCAATCTCGCCGATGAGGTCCTGGTGCTCGCCGACGGCCGGGTGGTGTCCTCCGGTCACCCCAGGGACCTGGTCGGGCAGTCGTCGCTGAGCGTGGTCGAGTTCGATTTCAGCCGGACCGGGGACGCGGAAACGGTCTACCAGCAGCTTGGACCGGGATCGGCCGACCGGACCGACGCCGTGGTGTCGGTGACCACGATGAACCCGGCTGACGTGCTGTCCGCCGTGGAAAAGCTCCGGCCAGATCAGGCCTTCGAGGTGCGCTTGCGGCCGGCCACCCTGGACGACCTGCTCATTCATCTAGCCAAGCAGGGAGCGGGCCGTGCCGATGACTGACCGGGGTGCCATCGCGCTGCCCGCGATCCGGGCGGGGAACGTTGTCGCGGCCTACTGCCAGCGAGACTGGCGGGTGCACCTGCGCTCGCCGCTGGCCATTGGCGGGATGCTCGCGGGTCCGCTGCTGCTGCTGCTGGCCATCGGAGTGGGTCTCGGCTCGGCTATCGGAGGCGGTACCCAGGATCAGATCCTGAAGGTGATCGTCCCTGGCCTGGCTGGCATGGGCGCGGTCCTGGCGACCTCGCAGCGCAGTATCGCCGTCTTTTCCGACCGGGCGACCGGCCTGACCGACGAGATCGTGGCCGGGCCGGTGACCGTCAGGACCATCGTGCTGGCCCAGACGCTCTCCTCGACCACGATCGCCACGCTGCAGGCGCTCGCCGTGTTCGCCATCGCCTCGGTGTTCGGACTGACCGACGTGCCCGCTCACTGGCTGGTCTTCCTTATCTCGCTGGTGGCCTTCGCCTTCGCGTGCGCGGCCACCTGCAACGCCATGGGCTTGCTGGCCAGGCGGCCAGGGTCCATTCAGGCCCTGCTCAACCTGGTGGTCAATCCGCTGTTCTTCCTGTCGGGGGCGCTGTTCAACGTCAGCGCGACCGCCACGCCGATCCGGGTGATCGCGCTGCTGAACCCGTTCCACTACGGAGTCCGCCTGCTGCAGGAAGGCTACGATCCTGGCGGCCTCGACCTCGGTCACCTGCTGCAGTCCGCTGCCGTGCTGATCGGGATCGCCGTCCTTGCTCTCGCGGTCAGCGCGAGGTCACTTCGGCGAAGGTGAGACGCGCGATCGTGAGTCATCGATATGCCTGTGGTCTCGCGTTCCCGCATCGGCTTCCTGATGCCTCCGGCGTCGCGCACGTCGTCGAGCATCTGGTGGCCCACGGGCCGGGGGATCGCGGCGCCCGGTACCTGCTGCCCGAGTTGACAGACCGGGGACTGCTGGACAGTTTTACCGGCCTGACCTACCGGGGCTTCACCGGCTATGTGCTGACCGGCGGGTCGATGGCCATGGACGCCGCGATCGACCTCATCAGCCAGTCCTGCCTGAACCCGACGATGGATTCGGCCGCTATCGCCGTCGAGCGAGGCCGTCTGGCGGGTGAGCAGTGGCACGCGGGCGTTGTCGAAGATGAAGTCGAATTGCGGCGGAGCTGGCTGCGCGAGGCAGTGTCAGCGGCCACCTCAGCCGTTCACCAGGCCGACGCGCTTGGCCACGATCCGGCGGGACGGCCTGACCTGCTCCGCTCGCTGACCGATGACGACATCCGCTCGTTTCACCGCCGCTGGTACACAGCGGAGTCCATGATCATCTGCCGCGCGGCCGAAGGCGAGCCATTCGACCTCATCGCAGGCGCTGAGCGGCCAGGGTGGAGCTGGCAGCCGCGAGTCAGGCACGCGGCCGTGCCGGTCGAGCGAGGGCAGGATTCCGGGCTGGGCGATGCCTCGCCTGCCGAGTACGCCCTGTGCTGGCGAGCCGGGGCGTTCGCGCCGTCCCAGCGGGAGAGCAATCTCCTGACGGCACGCTGCATCGGTGCGGCGCTCGGGCGCAAGGAGCTACGGCAGCGCCTCGCCGAGGCCGGCTGGGTCATTGTCGCGGGTCCGATCGTGGATTCCACGCTTCCCGATCCGTGCGTGATCGCGGTGCTCAGGGAGTCAGCCCCCGGCGCGGCTGGCTCGGCGAGTGACACTGTCAACGGTCTGCTTCGTATCGTCGCCAGTGACCAGGCGGGCCTGGCCGGGCTGCGGAAGCTGGCCGGGAACCTGACGGAGCCGGTCGTGCCAGAACCCTGGGCGGCCCGCGCCGTCCTCGCTCTCGCCGCGGGCCTGGCGGGCGGCCCGCCCCGCGAGGAGCCGTCCGGCGAAGAGCTCGGCTCAGCGATCCTGGAGTGCGCCTGTGATGGTTCGGCTCAGCCCGGCGGGCCCGATGGTCAGTTCGCGGTGCGGACAACTCCGGCTGGGGCACGGGCGGAGCTGCCGCCCGTACCGTCCGGGCCGTCCGCACCGACTGCGGCGGCCAGGGAGCCGGAAGTCAGCTCCTCGCGGACTCCGGAGCAGTCCGGCGCCGGACGGGTCGAGCTCGTCGTCGGTGCCGACAGCAGGCGCTGGCCAGGACACCGCACGCTAGCCTCGATCCGCTTCTATCCGGCGGTCAGCCAGGCGGCTTACGGGTGGCTGGCCGCGCTGGCCGGATTGTGGCCGGCGGGTGCGGCCGTCCCGGCGCCCCGGCTGCACGTAGCTGGCACCGGCGACGGTCAGCGGCCATTCGCCGAATGGTCACTGCCAGCCGGCGAGGGTCAGCTCGGGGCGGCTCTCACCCGTCTTGCCATCACCCTGGAGTCGATCGGGGAACGGCCGGCCGCCGGTCGCCGGCCATCGGCACCCGATCCGTTCCTGGTGGCGGCATCGCTATCCGGATCGGCGCAGGCGCGGGCCGTGCTGGCCATGGGCGGTTATGCGATCGCCGGGCAGGCTCCCGTCCCGTGCGGCGCTACCCAGGCCACCGGGGACCTCATCTCAGTCGGCGTGACCGGTGCCGGGCTGGCCACTGCGGACGACCTCAGGCCGGTCGCGGCGGACGCCGGTCGCCGAGTGCATGCCGCCCTCGCGCGCGTGGCAGCCGGGGCCGGAGCAGCCGGGGCCGGAGCAGCCGGCCAGCCGCCGACGCCCATCCAGGTCCGGCGGGACGAATGTGGTCACTGGTGGCTGACCACCGCTGGCCAGCCGCCCCAGGCCCCCGCGCTAACCATCCACGCCATCCAGCCGCACTGGGCCGGCGCGGACTCGCCCAGCCGGGGTGAGCTGATGCCCTGCGTCCGGCGGGTGATGCGCGACAGCGGCTGTTATGCCGTCGAGGGCCGCGTCATCGAGGACTGGCAGCTGACCGCCTTCACGGTGTACCGCCCGCGGCTGGACAAGCTCGCCGGGGCGCGGCTAGCCGACGCGATCGTCGCGGCTGCCGCCAGCCTGTCGGCCAGCCCGGAGCACGGCCGGCCGATCGCGAGCAGCCGCCGGCCGCCACGCCGCTGCCGGGTGCTACGCCGCAGGCCGCCGCTGAGGCTCTGCAGCGGCACCTGAGCGAGTCCTTCCTGCCGTCATCGAGTACCTGCCCGCCCGGTCCTGTCATCCCGCCTGCACCATCTGTCCTGCTGGTCAGCTCAGCCGGAAACGCTTAGTGAGGAAAATGAATGGATGCACTCGACCAGACGACGCAGGCCCGGCTTCTGCAATTGCGGCCGACCGCGCACCGGGTGCTCATTGGCAGCCGGCTGCTGCTGACCCACGGCGAGCGGCGCGAGGCCATCGCGCCGTACGGCGAGCGCGAGAACTGGCTGCTGTCGCTGCTCGCCTCCGGGATCGACGCCGCCGAGCTCGACGCCCGCGTCCGTGAGTCGTGGAACGAGGACGCCGGCCAGATCCGCGAGATGCTCAGCCGGCTGATCGAGGCCGACATCGTGCGGGTGCTGCCGCCCGCTCCCCCCGTCCCAGCGCGATACGAGCGCACGCTGGCGTACCTATCCCAGTTCGCCGCGAATGGGGGAGGTGAGCACGACCTGCTCGATCGCCTGCGCACGTCCGTGGTCGTCGTCGCCGGCGTGGGCGGGCTCGGCAGCTGGATCACGGCGGGCCTGGGCTGCCTCGGAGTCGGACAGCTCAGGCTGGTCGACTGTGATGTCGTCGAGGAGTCCAACCTCAATCGTTCGCTGCTTTTCCAGGAAGCCGACATCGGCGCGGCCAAGGTGACCGCGCTCGCGCAGCAGCTGGCCGCGATCACCAGCCTGACGCGGGTGCAGGCGTTCACCCATGATCTCGCGTCCGAGGAGCTGCCCGATGAGGTCCTGGCCGGTGCCAGCGTGGTGATCTCGACCGCCGACAAGCCAGCCTGGGTGATCCGCGCCAATATCGCCAGGGCCTGCATAGCCAGGGGCATACCATTCATTTGTCCGTCGGGATTCCGGGTCGGCCCCTTTTATCTCGGCCCTGGCACGGCCTGCGTCATGTGCGAGCACGCGGACATTCTCGATCGGCAGCCGCAGCTGGCGGCGGTCTTCGACAGCCAGGACCGCATCCCGGCTTCACAGCCAGGGTCGGTGCCCCATGTCGCGGCGGCCGCGTCAGCCGTCGTCTTGCAGGACACGCTGCGGGTCCTCACCGGCATTGCCGCGCCGGCGACCAGCAATCACATCTGGACTGCGGACTCCAATCTCGAAGCCAGCCGAGCCCATCGCCCGCCCTACGCGGGCTGCCAGTTCTGTGCCAGCTCTGTGTCAGTGAGTGCAGCCGGCCTCCGAAATCAACCCGAGGACTGACCTGATGACTGATTATTTCGCTGCTCCCTTCGCTGCTGTCTATGACCGCTATTTCTCGGGAAATGTCGCGATCGCCTCGCGGGTTATCCTCGAGTTCCATCAGAAGGTGTCGCCCGCCGCCAGTCCCCGCATTCTCGATCTGTGCTGCGGGACGGGGCAGCTGGCCGAGTTTTTCGCCGGCAACGGCTACACGGTTGTCGGCGTCGACTCCTCCGCCGCGATGCTGGCCAGGGCGGAACAGCGATGCGGCGACCAGATCAAGACCGGGGCCGTGCGGCTGATCCACGCGGAAGCCACCGATTTCGTCGTGGACGGACAGGCTGACCTCGCGACGTGTACCTCCGATTCGCTGAATCACCTCCCGGACCTCGCGGCGCTGAAGCAAGCTTTCAGCGCGGTCAGGCAGGCCCTGGTGCCAGGCGGATACTTCGTTTTCGACGTGCACAGCCAGCTGGGGCTGCGGCAGCAGAATTTCGCCATTGTCAGGGATGCCGAGGATGTCCTGATCGTGCTCAAGGCGACCCCGGACCTATCTGGGGACCGCGTGCTAGCCCGGGTAGTCGGGTGCAGGCAGGTGGACGCTTCGCTTAACCACTGGGAGCGCTTCGAGCAGGAGGCCTGGATCACCGCGTGGCCGGCGAGCGACGTACTCGCCACGCTCAAGGAGAGCGGATTCTCCGAGGCGCGGCCATGTCACCTGGAAGACCTCTCCAGCCCGCTGGCGGACGCGGACGCCGTCCCCCGGATTTACTTCGTCGCCCGCCACTGAGCATTAGACCTCCTGCGCGTCAGCGGTGGAACGCTAGGAGGCCGCCGTTGTCGGTCAGCGCTAGCAGCTGAGTGCCGGTCCAGACCGGAGGCGCCGCGAACTCAGGGAACCCCTTCGGGGGGAACAGTCCGGCCGCGTCGGGCAGCGAGTGCCATTGCCTGGTCGCCGGGTCGTAGTCGGCCGTGGCACCCGGCTTGACCTTGCCCGCGGTCGAACTGGTGTCCACGGCGATGACCGTCCGTCCCGTCCAGAAGTAAGCCGGCATCGTCTTCCCGAGCGGCCCGGCCGAGATGTCGGTCACCGCCAGCGTCGCGGGGTTGATGAAGAAGCCATGCGAGCCGATGAGGAGCTGGTTAGGCGGTACGAGGATCGGGCCGTTGAGCACTGGTGCCGAGACGATCCTCAACAGCGGCCAGCCCGCCGTGAGATCGGTCCAGCTGCCCTGGGCGTTTCTGCTGAAGACGTCTGTCCGCACCCGGGCGGCGCTGATCCACGAAGTCCAGAGGAGCAGATGGTGGCCGGCGAAGACCAGGCCGGCCAGCATCGACAGCGGATGCGCCGCTGACCTCGGGGTGATCACCTGCCAGTGCCTGGTCGCCGGGCTGTAAGCGGCGACGGCCAGCCTGGCCGTCGTATTACCCCCGGCTACCACGATCTGGCTGCCGGTCCAGGTGGCTGCCAGCGGCTTCAGCCTGCCGCGCTGGCCAAGGGACCTTGGCAGGTGCGTAGTCGACCACTGGTTGACCGCCGGGTCATAGAGCTCAGCCTGCGGCACGCAGGTGCCTGGCTGCCCCAGCGGGTCGCAGCCGAAGAGCGTGCCGATGACGAGCAGCTGGCGCCCGGTCCAGACGGTCAGCGCCGCCTGAGGATTGACGAAACGCGGCTCAGGAGCGATCAGATGCCACCGGCTCGAGGCCGGATCGTAGGCCGCGCTAGCCGTGAAATGGCGCGCGTTCCTCTCGGAGCCGATCTGGAGCAGTTCCCGGCCGGCCCACGCGGTGATCGAGCCGCTCGTCCGGCCCAGCGGTGATGGCGGCAGCTCGGACCAGCGATACCCGGAGAGCTGGGCGGCCGTCGGCCCCGTCGCCGTGACCGGGATGCCAGTCTGCCCGAGGGACGGCCGGAGGCCTGCCAGCAGCGATGGCCCTGCTGCCGCGCCGGCGTACGACGACCGCCGCCGTGATAACGCTGAGCACCGTCCGGCGGGCGCGGTGCTGGCGGCCATTCCTGATCAGGCGCGCGATCGGCGGGCTGACCTCGTCCGGCACCGCCGCCGCCAGGTCAAGCAGCGCCCGGACCTGCTGCTCTTCAGTTCTCATGTAGTTCTCCCTCTCGCTCAAGCAGGCCGGCCCGGCGAAGGCCGGCCAGTCCTCGGGAGGCCCGGCTCTTGACCGTGCCAGGGGATATGCCGAGAACCGACGCGATCTCGGCTTCGCTCTGATCGTCGAGGTAGCGGAGCACCAGCACCGCGCGCTGCTCGGCAGGCAGTGCCAGGAGCGCCCGGCGCACATCGATGGCGAGATCCTGCCCATCAAGTCCGGGCGAGAACGTGCCGAACGCGGTCAGCGCCGCCATCGGCTCGGGAATCCGCTCCGCGCTGATCTCGCGATGCCACCTTCGCTGCCGCTCCCGCAGCGCCAGCCGGATCAGCGTGCGCCTGGCGTAGCTCTCCGCATTGGCGACCTCGCGCAGCCGGCTCCAGGAGCGGTAGGTCCTGAGCAGCGCCGACTGAGTGAGATCCTCCGCGTGGCCGAGGTCTCCGGTCATCGCGAGCGCGGTTCTGACCAGCGCGCGATAACGCACCGCCACGAATTCCGCGAACTCGTCATCTTTGGCCAATGTCCGCTCTCCTCTCCACTCAGGTAAGAGGCACTGGCCAATCAGTCAGGTTCCGAGAAGCTGCTGCCGCCATCGCTCGGTCTGTTCAAGCTGATTAAAGGTGAAGATATGCAGCCCCTCGACCAGGGACGCGGAATCGGCCAGCGCGGGACCGAGCTGGCCGAGCAGCCGCTCTGGCCGGTAGGCCCCCGGAGCGGACAGCCGGACGAGCGCCGGGGAATGTCCGGCCAGGAACCTGGCCGAGTCGGCGACGCCGATCTTCGTGGCCATGGCCATCAGCCTGGTCCGCTCGACCGGCCCGGCCAGCCCGAGCAGCAGCGGCAGGGTCACGCCCCGGCGCCGGATCCGGATGATCCACTTGCGCAGGACCGTCGGGTTAAAGCAGAGGTTGCTCACGATGTAGGTCGCGTGCCTGCGCTTATCCCACATAGCCTGGATCGTGACGTCATCCTCGATCTTGGGGTGTCTCTGCGGGTAACCGGTGATGCCGACCCTGGCAAACGGGCTGCCCAGCTCGGTCAGCCGTTCCAGCAGGTCAAGCGCACTGGCGAACTCCCCGGCCGGCGGGTCGGAGTCTCCCGCGGGCACGAAGATGTCATCGACCCCGGCCGCGACGAGCCTGGTCACGACCCCGGCCAGGTGGGCGGAGTCCCGCACCAGCCGGGCCGAGACGTGCGGGACAGCGCGGAAGCCGTGGCCGATGAGCCGTTCGGTGAGGTCGAGAGTCGGCTCAAGGCCCTTGGCCGGCGACGCGGTGACCGTCAGGGTGACCTCGCGCGGCACCCAGTCAAGCACCGCCCGCTCGGCACCCGCCGTCGGCAGCACCTCATATCTGGCCGGGAGCAGGAGCGGCCTGACCCGGCGAAGGCCGGCCCGGGTACCCGAAGGAGACCCCCGCTCACGGTCCGGCCGTGCTGGCCTGGCCGGGTGCAGCCGGCTGTGCTGGCCTGGCCGGCGGAGCCCGGCTGTGCTGGCCTGGCCGGCGGAGCCGGCTGTGCTGGCCTGGCCGGGTGCAGCCGGCTGCGCCGGCCTGGCCGGCGGAGCCCGGCTGTGCCGTCGCACAGCTTTGGGACGCCCGAGTCAGCCATCGGGCTATTCTGCCCCAGGCAGCTCGCCCGGCCGACGCCCGGCCGACGCCGCCGCCACTTGGTTCCCGTCATGTGGCCGTGGCTCGTGATCACGGAAGTTGGTGTGGGTGATCGCGCCACCAGCCTTCCGTGATCACGCAGCGTTCCATGATCACGGAAAGACGCATGGGCCTGGCCTGATGGGCCAGCTCGGCACGGACGATGCTGTTGTGACTGATGTGGCGTTTGCGCCTGATCAAGGGGGCCTGAGCGGCACTGGGTCATGCACGGTTATGGGCCCGGCCCGTGATCGGCGGCTGTCCAGATTCCGGGCGGTGGTCAAGCCCGGCCCTCGTGGCGAGTTGGCCGGGTATCTGCCCTTTCGGGATACCGGCGTCCGGCCTGGCCGGGAGATTCGGACAGTTCCTGTAGGAGACTTTTTTCCTGTAGGAGGGTTAACGGCGAATATGGTTGTTAAGTCTCCTACAGGAAAAAATCCTCCTACAGGAACGCCCGGTTTCACCCGATCCGGCCTTGGCGGCTCCCGGCGGCGAGCCCCGGCCGCAACGCCGGCCCTGGCCGCCTCCCGGAACCTAGGTCCGGTATCGCCTCCGGCAACCCGGCACGACCCCTGAAGTTCCGCGACTATGCCCCAGGGCCGCGAAGCTTCAGCTGACCATGAAACTTCGCCGTTGCGGGCACGCACTTGAGCTCCCCTGGTCCTAGGAAGGCCGAACTGTCGATGCGATAGTACCGTCGGCCTCTGTCACGATCGCGAACCTCATCTAGGCCGCCTGTCACGCCCGCAGGTGGTCAGCCGGCACCTGATCGACCTAGATAGTAACTTAGCTACATGCCATAGTGGTTGGGTGCTTGATGTGGACCTGATCAAGGCGCTGGCCAGTGACAAGCGACTGCTGATCCTGGAGTGGCTGAGTGACCCGGCGGCGCACTTCCCGCCGCAGCGTGATGGTGACCTGGTCAGCGACGGGGTGTGCTCGCTGCTGATCGCCGAGAAGCTTCAGGTGAGCCAACCAACGTGCGGCGAGCACCTGAAAGTGCTGGTCAGGGCTGGACTGGTCGAAGGCAGGAAGATCAGGCAGTGGGTGTTCTACCGCCGGGCCGAGACCGCGATCGCGGCGGCCAAGGAACAGCTTGGCGGTGACTGGTGACCAGCCGCGCCGCCGAGGAGGGCCGGGCCGCCGAAAAGAGCCGCGCCGCCCCCTGACGGCGGGAAAGGGCGGCGCGGCGGCTCTTTAGCCCGGGAAGCTGTCGGCGGTCCAGTGGCTGCCGCCGTCGCGAGTTGTCCAGACCCGGTCTCCTTGCGCGACCCTGGCTGTCACCGGGTCTTCGAAGCCGACCAGCAGGAGGCTGCCGGCGCCGCTCGGGCGCAGTCGCGCTGACCAGGTGCGCCCGCCGTCGTTGCTGAGCAGCACCAGGTTGCCGTGCGGGCTGGTCGTGGTCACCAGGAGCCGGCTTTGGCTCGCGGCCGCTAGCTGGTAGCCGAGTATGCCGCCGGCAGGCGCCTTCGGCAGCCCGGATGGTGTGGATACGACCCGGTCGGGGGCGAAGCTGGCGCCGCCATTGACCGACACCCTGACCCAGGCTGGCCCGAAACTCCCTGACCGGGCTGGCATCTGGTGGTGGCAGATCAGGACGAGCACGTCCGGGGGAGCGATGGCCAGGCCAGAGGCGTAGCCATCCTTGCCGCCGCAACTATCCCGGACGCCCGACCAGGTGGCGCCGTCGTTGCCCGACCGCGTGATCTGGGCTGTCGCGCGGACTCCGCCGGCTGGATTGCCGTAACCCGCGAGGACAACGCGAGTGCCCTGCCTGTAGAGAGCCGGCGGGCAGATCGTCAGAATCTGCGGCGCGGAAAGGGCGTGCCAGGCCGTCGTGCCGACCGGGGCTGACTGCACCTTGTACGGCATGCCGCTGCAGCCTTCGCCGGCTGAGGCGACCCGGATGGCCGTGCCGCCGGAGATCTCCAGCGAGGTGACGCTGAGGCCGTGATCCTGCTTCCAGTGCCTGCCGCCGTCCGTGGTCAGGAACAGCGACGGGTCAAAGGCGTAGCCGACGAGCGGTGTCGCGAACCTGACCTGTGACACGCAGGCCGAGCCGGACGGGCAGGTGTTGAAGATTCCGCCTGGCCGCTTGGCCGGTGCCGTCAGCCTGGCCCAGGTCGCGCCGCCGTTGGCCGTGCCCAGCAGGGAAACACATCGCCTGGTACCGCACTTGACGGTGCCGAGCGCGAAGCCGCGCTGGTCCGAGACGAACGTCATCGACAGCACCTGGAAGCCCGCCGGGGCGGCCGGGGCACTGTGGCCGGCAGCCGGGGCACTGTGGCCGGCGGCCGGAGTCTGCTTCGCCGTGACCGACGTCGAGCCGACCTGGCCCCTCGCCGAGGCCGGGCTTGAGCTAGCCGGCGACCCGCCCGTGCTCGCCGTCCCGGCCCTGACCCCGCAGCCGGCCAGCGCCAGAGTGCCGGCGGCCAGCGCGCACCAGGCCAGCGCCACCTTGCCTCCAGCACGAGTGCGGCGGTCTGAGTGCTTGATCGGTTTCATGGTTTCCTGCCCGGCGTCGTCGCGTTGCGTCCTCCTCTATGACACCGTTGCGCGGCTGGCAGTTGCAGGATTCTTTCGTGGTCATCGCCGGGTCCAAGTTGATCATGAACCCCCCGTCATTTATCAGCCCGGTCAAGGGGATCGCGTGGTAGGACGGCAAAGTGTCCCGCAGGATCTGTCCCAGCCCTGGGCCAGATCGGCCGTCAGCCCCCGAAAAGGGTCGATTTCCGGCAGTCTGGTTCTGGAGGTGCTGCGGGGCGGGCGGCGACCGGGGCGGGCGGCGACCGGGGCGGCCGCGACCGGGGCGGTCAGCCCGGTCCGAGCGGCGAGCCCGCCGGGGTACCGCCCGCCGCATTCGGGGTACTGGTGGCAGGCCTTACCGGGGTTTACCCCGCGCGACTAGGCGGCTCTCAGCAGGCCCGCCGCTGCCGTCATGGCCTGGAGCTTGCCGAGCGCGGAGGCACGCGGCAGGTACTTCATGCCGCAGTCCGGCGCGAGCACGATGCGCTCCGCCGGCACGAAAGCGAGCGCCCGCCTGACTCGCTCCGCGACTTGCTCGGCGCTCTCCACTGCGGGATCGCCCAGGTTGATCACGCCCAGGATGATCGTCTTGCCCGCGTCGCTCAGTCCTTCGAGCACCGAGCAGTCCAGCCCCGACTGCGCCGTCTCGATCGAGATCTGGTCCGCCGTGCAGTTGGCCAGCTCGGGCAGGAACGAGTAGCCGCTCGGCCGCTCGTGAATGATCGCCGCGTAGCCGAAGCACAGATGCACCGCCGTCGTCCCGGTGATCCCGTCCAGCGCGGCATTGAGCACCCCGACGCCGAACTCGCGAGCAGGATCAGGCCGGGCCTGCAGGTAAGGCTCGTCCAGCTGGACCACATCGGCACCCGCCGCGAACAGGTCAGCGACCTCGTCCCGCACCGCTGACGCGTACCCGTAGGCGGCGGCCTCGACCGAGGGGTAGTAGTCGTTCTGCGCCTGCTGCGCCATCGTGAACGGGCCGGGCACCGTCACCTTGATCACCTTGCCCGGCGCGGCCTGCGCGCGCAGGAACCTCAGCGCCTCTACACCGACCGCGTGCTTACGAGTGATCGGGCCGACGATCCTGGGTACCGGATTGGGGTGACCGCTGCGGTCAAGCGCGGTGCCGGGGTTGTCGATGTCGACGCCGTCGAGCGCGGTGGCGAACGCGTTCGAGTAGCTCTCCCGGCTGATCTCGCCATCGGTCAGGATGTCCAGGCCAGCCGCCTCCTGATCGGCGATCGCCAGCCTGGTCGCGTCCTGCTGTGCCTCCGCCAGCCGAGCCGGGTCGATCCGCCACAGTTCGCGGGCCCGCACCCGGGGCGGGAACCGGCCGGCCAGCTTCTCCCGGTCAATCAGCCAGTCTGGCTGGGGATAACTTCCGACAAGCGAGGTAAGGAACATTATCTGGCCTCCTGAGGTCTGGCGGATCAGCGCGATCGTCCGCCCTGGGTGGCTCCCGCGCCACGTAGTGCCACGAATGTCGCCAGGCAGGCAAACGCCAGTAGAGCGTATGGCACGAAGTCGGTCGTGGCCTGAGCGATGGCACCGCCAGCGGCCGCCGCGACTGTCTGACCGGTCGCCCAGGCCAGGTTGGCCAGGCCGAAGGCCAGCCCCTGATGCAGATCAAGCCGCTGCGCGGAGTTGGCGAGCAGTGCGCTTGCTGGCGCGAACAGGCTGCCGAAGGCGGGCAGCCCGACGATCAGCAGCGCGATCAGTACCCCGACCGGGCTCAGCAGCGGCGCGAGCAGGCTGACGATGACCCCGGAGACCAGCGAGATGCGAACCGGCAGGAAGGTCCCGCGCCGGTCGGCGAGACGCCCGGTCAGCGGCGAGAACCCGGCCTCGAATGCCGCCGAGGCCAGGAACGTGGCACTGATCAGCAGGGCGCTCGCGCCGAGGTGGCTGAGCCGCAGCGGAGAGAGCACGTCGATCACCCCGAACGCGAGTCCTGCGATCGTGGTCAGCCACAGGGCGACCGCTACCCCGTGATCTTTGACAGCGGCGAAGGCCGCGATGAGTCCCTGAGGCTCGGTCTCGGCCGGCGCGGCCATGAAGAAGTTGGCCGCGATCAGCGCGATGCCGAAAAAGGCTGCCGCCGAGAACGCGGGCCCAGTGCCGATCTCGTCGGCCGCGGCCCCGATGACCGGCCCGAAGAGCGCTCCGCCCACCGCCGCGCCGAGGGCCGTGCCGAGCAGTTCCCCGCGTCGCTCCGGCGGCGCCGCGCTGGCCAGCCACGCCATCCCGGCGGCCCAGGTGCAGGCACCGCCTATGCCCTGGATGAATCTGGCCGAATCGAGCAGGACCTCGCTGGTCGACCAGCCGAAGACGAGCGTGGAGGCGCTCATCAGGGTCAGGCCGAGCAGCACTCCCCTTCTGGCACCGAGATGGGCGACGAGCAGCCCGCTCGGCAGCGCCCCGACGAGCGTCCCGGCGGGATAGGCGGCGACGAGGATGCCGGCGCCCGTCTTGGACAGCATGATGTTATGCACGTAATGCGGCAAAAGCGGCGTCAGCGCGGTGAAGAATGTCGTGTCGATGAAGACCAGGGCACTGACGAAGATCAGCAGCGTCCGGATTCTGGCGGGCAGTCTCGACCTTCCCGGGGACGGCTGCTGATCCGGTGCCCGCCTCGCCAAAGCTCACTGCCCATCTGCTCAAACTCGCCCGTGACCTGCCGGTTGTCCAGCAGGCAGCCGAGCCTAGCGCAGCCTCCTGACGGTCACAGGCGTGAGGCTCGCCTAGGTCAGGCTCGCTTGGTGGCCTGCAAGGTAAAGCTGTGCGGGAGCCGTTCTGGCCGGCTGGCCAGCCGCCACTCCTTGTCATCTACCTGCTCCATCAGGCCGGGCAGCGCGTTCCAGGGCACGCTGTCGTGCTCGGTCAGCCCGGTGATGATCATTCCGGCATCGAGCAGCGCGGTCACGGTCTCGCCCAGGCCGTGGTTCCACGAATGCGTCACGTTGCTGGTGAACTCCGTATCCGTGGCCACATAGGTGCCGCCCTCCTCGAACACCATCGGCTCGACCGTCTCGAAGTAGGGGTACTCGACCAGCAGCAGGTCATCGTCCCGGCCGTCGGCAAGCGCCCACAGCATGGGATGCCCTTCCCTGATAAACAGGCGCCCGCCCGGCTTCAGCAGCCCGGCCACCACGTCGGCCCACCGGCTGATGCTCGGCAGCCAGCAGATCGCGCCGATCCCGGTGAACACCAGGTCAAAGGACTCGGCGGGCAGCACGTCAGCCGCCGCGTAGACGTCAGACTCCACGAACACCGCGTCGGCCCCGGTCTTGCGGGCCAGTTCGCGCGCCTGCTCCACCGCCGGCCCGGAGAAGTCGACGCCGGTCACCGACGCGCCGAGCCTGGCCAGCGAGATCGTGTCGGTCCCGATATGACACTGCAGGTGCACCGCGCGCAGCCCGGTGAGGTCACCGAGCCGCTGCCGGTCGAAGCTGACGACCCGGCTGATGAACGCCGGGTCGGCGATGAACTCAGCCACCTGGTAGTCGGGTGAGGCGACATGGGCGGGTACCCGCTCGTCCCAGTTGGCCTTGTTGACGATCCCGTAGTTTTCCACGTCAACAATCTGACACAGCGTGGCAAGCGAATTTCGGGCGTCCCCGGGAGGTCGGTAACAGCACGGCGGAAGTTCCCGATCAGGCTTCTCGCTGGCAGGCGAGGCAAGTACCTTGTCAGACAACGTCGGTCATGCGACGTTGTTGATCGATTTGGAGGGCCTTAGCCTCATGCAAGCCGAAGTCAAGGGCACGGTCATGCCCATACTGGAAGTCTCGCTCGCTCAGGGTGAGCATGTCCTGACCCCGCACGGCGAGCTGGCCTGGATGACGACGACCATCCAGATGTCGCAGACCACGAGCAGCGGCGGCCCCGGCGGCGGTGGCGGCGGGTTTATGGGCGGTCTCAAGCGGATGATGGGCGGCGGCGGCCTCTTCCTGACCAAGTACGAAGGCCCGGGCTCGATCACGTTCGCCGCCAAGGTGCCAGGTCACATCGTGCCGATCGACATCTCCAGCGGTCACGCCTATATGGTGCACCGGCACGGATGGCTGGCCGGGACGCAGGGCATCACGGTCAGCATGGCCCTGCAGCAGGGCCTCCGCGCGGGCCTGTACGGCGGCGACGGCTTCATCCTGCAGAAGCTGGAAGGCCAGGGCCGCGCCTGGATCGAGCTCGGCGGCGAAGTGACCTCCTACGAGCTGCCGCCAGGCCAGACCGTGCTCGTGCACCCTGGCCACGTCGGCATGTTCCAGGGGACCGTGCAGTTCCAGATCACCAGGATCCGGGGCATCGCCAACATGTTCTTCGGCGGCGACGGCCTGCACCTGGTCGCGCTCACCGGTCCTGGCCGGGTCTGGCTTCAGTCCATGCCAGTACCGCTTCTCGCCCACGCGCTCTCGCCCTACCTGGCCAAGCAGGGCGCGGGCGAGGCAGTAGCTGGCGGCGCGGTCGGCGGCGTCCTTGGCGGTCTCCTAGGCGGCTGACCCGCCGCCGCGACCGGGCCGGTCCCGGCCAGCGCGAGAAGGTGGGAAACAGGGCGGCGGCGCCGCATCTCTGCGGCAGATCCAGCGGAGCGTCGCGGTCCGCGGATCACCCCGATCGCCGCCCTGTTTCCCAGTGGCCACATGACCCCCGTACATGTGGCCCGGCCAGCGGCTGCCCCGTGCGGTCCACCGCCGAGCCGGTGCCATGATCATGCCCGACCGCACGCCAAGTCCAGCGCCTCAAAACGCCAAATCCAGGTCAACCTTCCCCATCGCCACGGCCACGCCGAGCCCGCCCGCCGGCAAAACGGCTAGGAGTCGGTGCCCTCGCCGCCGCTGCCGAACTGCTGCTCGGCCAGGAAACGCTCGAACTGGGCGCCGAGCTCGTCAGCCGTCGGCATGTTTTCCGCCTGGTCGGCGAGCAGGTTGCGGCCGGCGTCGGCGGCGTCGTACTGCTCCTCCAGCGACTTGACGACCTCGGTGACTTCCTCGGATCCGGCGACCTGCCGCGCGATCTCGGCGTCCGTCGCCTGCGCCGCTTCGCGCAGCCCGTCGGCTGGCAGGTCAAGGCCCGTGGCCCGCTCCACTGCGGCCAGCAGCGCTACCGCCGCTGTCGGGTAGGACGCATGCGCCAGATAGTGCGGCACGTGCACGGCGAATCCGACCGCGGGCCGGGCTCGCCTCGCCCATCCGCAGCTCGACCAGGGCCATCGCGCTTCCGGGCACCTGCAGCCGGTCGACCAGCGGCTGGTAACCCTCGATCAGGTCCGGGTTCGTGGCGTGCCCGGTGACGCCGAGCGGCCTGGTGTGCGGCACTCCCATCGGGATGCCGTGGTAGCTCGCGGCCAGGCGGACTTTCAGCTCGGCCGACAGGTTAAGCACGGCCTGGCTGAAGGTCTCCCACTCGCGATCCGGCTCGAGGCCGTCAAGCAGCAGGAACGGCGTCCCGGCCGAATCCTTGAGCAGGTGCACCACGATCTCGGGTGCTTCGACGCTCTCCCAGTGATCCCGGACGAAGAGCATGGCCGGCCGCCGTGACCGGTAGTCGATCAGCGAGTCGACGTCGAATCTGGCAACCTCGGTGTGGTCGAGCGTCTCCAGCAGGTGCGTGGTGAGCTGCCGGCCGGCGGCCCCGGCATCGATGAACCCGTCCAGGTAGTAGAGCATGACGAGGTCAGGATCCAGGTTCACCGCCTCTGGGCTGAGCTGATAGAGGTCTCCTGGATCGCGCGGCACCTTCACAGCCTCCCTGTCGCCATTGGCTAACTACCAGTCTTACCGACGTTCAGCGCAGGTTCGGCCATCCGGCAGCAGATCCCGGCTCAGGATCTTACCGAATCGGCCATTCTGAGCCCGGCCGGCGTCAGGCACCTTGTGTAATGTCCGAACCATGACTGCGGCAATCGAGATCGCCGGCCTCCGCAAGGCTTACGGCAAGACCATCGCGCTCGACGGGCTCGACCTGGTGGTCGCGACGGGTGAGACGCACGGGTTCCTCGGGCCAAACGGGGCGGGCAAGACGACCGCGATCAGGATCTTGCTCGGGCTGCTGCGGGCCGGTGCCGGGTCGGTGCGGCTGCTCGGCGGCGATCCCTGGGCGGATGCCACGGAACTGCACCGCAGGCTGGCCTACGTGCCCGGTGACGTCAGCCTGTGGCCGAATCTGACCGGCGGCGAGGTGATCGACCTGCTCGGCCTGCTGCGCGGCGGGCTCGATCCCGCGCGCCGCGCCAGCCTGCTCGAGCGCTTCGAGCTCGACCCGACGGTCAAGGCGCGCGCCTACTCCAAGGGCAACAGGCAGAAGGTCGCGCTGGTCGCCGCGCTCGCCTCGGACGTGGAATTGCTGCTGCTTGATGAGCCGACTTCGGGTCTGGATCCATTGATGGAGGCCGCGTTCCGGTCCTGTATTGAGGATGAAATAGATCGCGGGCGCACTGTCCTGCTCTCCAGCCACATCTTGTCCGAGGTCGAAGCCCTCTGCGACCGGGTCACCATCATCAAGGCCGGCCGGACAGTGGAAACCGGCAGCCTGGCCGATTTGCGGCACCTGACCACGACGTCGGTCTCGGCCGAGCTGGAGAGCGTCCCGCCTGGCCTTGACCAGCTGCCAGGCGTGCATCACCTGGAGGTCGAGGGGGATCGGGTCAGGTGTGAGATCGAGACCGACAAGCTGACCGGGCTGCTGCGCGAGCTGGCCGCGGCCGGCGTGCGCAGCCTGACCAGCCAGCCACCGACCCTGGAGGAAGTGTTCCTCCGGCACTACGCCAGTGACGGCGGGGCGGACCTCGGCTGACTCCGGCTCTGGACGAGGGCCCCGGCCTGGGCAAAGGCGGCGAAAGGCATACTGAGGTAGTGGGCACCACCAGCGAGCTGAGCAGGGCAAGGCGGATGCTGGTACTCGCGATCTGCTGCATGAGCCTGTTCATCGTCGGGCTCGACGTGACCGTCGTCAACGTCGCGCTGCCGTCGATCGGGCGGGAGCTGCACGCGAGCGTGTCCGGATTGCAGTGGGTCGTCGCGGCCTACTCGCTGGTGCTGGCCAGCCTGCTGATGCTGTCGGGCTCGACCGCCGACCGGGTCGGCCGCCGCCGCACATTCCAGGTCGGCCTAGCTCTCTTCACCCTGGGGTCGCTGCTCTGCAGCCTCGCGCCTAGCCTGGCCCTGCTGGTCGTGTTCCGGATGCTGCAGGCGATCGGCGGCTCGATGCTCAACCCGGTGGCGATGTCGATCATCACCAACACGTTCATCGAGCGGGCCGAGCGGGCGCGGGCGATCGGTATCTGGGGCGGGGTCATCGGCCTCAGCATGGCGCTCGGCCCGGTCGTTGGCGGGGTGCTGGTCAGCGCGGTCGGCTGGCGCAGCATCTTCTGGGTCAACATCCCGGTCGGGCTGGCAGCGATTGTCCTGACCGCGCTCTTCGTGCCCGAGTCCAGGGCGCCGGTCCGGCGCAGGATCGATCCGGTCGGCCAGGTGCTGATCATGATCATGCTGGCCGCTCTGGTGTACGGCATCATCGAGGGGCCAGACCGGGGCTGGGCGTCGCCCGTCATCATCGGCTGCTTCTGCGCGACGGTGGCGGCGGCCGGCGGGTTCATCTGGTACGAGCGGCTGCGGGCTGAGCCGCTGCTCGACACGAGGTTTTTCCGGAGCGCGCCGTTCGCCGGGGCGACCTTGATCGCGGTGTCGGCGTTCGCCGGGCTGGGCGGATTCCTGCTGCTCAGCACGCTGTACCTGCAGGACGTCCGAGGCTACTCGGCGCTGCATGCCGGGCTCTACATGCTCCCGATGGCCGCGATGACCGCGATCTGGAGTCCGCTGTCCGGGCGGATCGTCGGCAGCCGCGGGCCCAGGCTTCCGCTGATCGGGGCGGGCAGCGCGCTGATCATCAGCGCGCTGACGCTCACCAGGCTGACCGCGACTACCTCGACCGCCAGCCTGGTGGTCAGCTTCCTGCTGTTCGGACTCGGGTTCGGGCTGGTCAACGCCCCGATCACGAACACCGCGATGGCGGGGATGCCGCGAGCCCAGGCCGGCGTGGCCGCCGCCGTGGCGTCGACGAGCAGGCAGGTCGGCTCGTCGCTAGGTGTCGCGGTGATCGGCTCCGTGGTGGTGTCGGCACTGGTCGGCACGCTGCACAGCGGGTTCGCGCAGGCCAGTCACGTGGGCTGGCTGGTGATCGCCGGGTGCGGCGTCATCGTGCTCGGGCTCGGCCTGGTCACGACCGGGAGCTGGGCCAGGAAGACAGCCGAGCGCGTCGCCGCCGAGTTCGCTGCCCCGGCGGCGACCGCGCAGGCGCCGGCGAGTCCCCGGTTACTGCTCGGAGTCCGACGGGATCGACATGACGGCGAAGACGGCACCCTGATCGTCGCTCAGGATGGCCATCCTGCCGTAGGGCGTGTCCCAGGGCGGAGCCACGACGTGCCCGCCGAGCTTGGTGACCGCCTCCACGGTGTCATCGGTGTCGCTGACCCCGAAGTACGTCCGCCAGTGCGCGGGAGTCTGCGCCGGGGCCAGGTCACCGAGATCGCCGATGCCGCCCATCGGATTGGCTGACGTCTTGAACGCCGCATAGCTGAAGTCGTCGCTGCTCATGTCGTCGTAGTCGTAGCCAAAAACGGCCTGGTAAAAGGCCTTGTTGGCCTCGAAGCTGCGGCTCATGTTCTCGTTCCAGCAGACCGCGCCAGGCTCGTTGGCGAGATTCATGCCGGTGTGAGTCCTGCCCTGCCAGATCCCGAACACGGCGCCGCCAGGGTCGGCCGCCACGCCCATCCGGCCGACGTCCATCACGTCGAACGGCTCAGCGAGCACCTGCCCCCCGGCCGAGGTGATCGCGGCCGCCGTGGCGTCCGCGTCGTCCGAGGCCAGGTAGGTAGTCCACGCGGCCGGCGCCTCGTCAGGCCCCATCTTCGGGCCGATGCCGGCCACCGGCTGCCCCTGAAGCTGGCACATCACATAACCACCAGATTCGGGCGGCCCGACCAGCGTCTCCCAGCCGAACAGCGTCTCGTAGAAGGTCTTGGCCCTGGCCACATCCTTGGCTCCAAGATCAACCCAGCACGGTGTACCAGCGGGCCACGACGTGTCGCGCTGAACCATCAGTCCTCCAGGAAAGTATGAATTCAGGAGAGTATGAATTCGCGGGTGCGAGCTATCCGGGCGAATGCGAATGGCGAGTGAAAGGCCAGGCACTGCCGACGCGTCCCCCGTGACGTTCTGGGTACGCAGCGTATCGACCGGGCCGCTGATGAGTCAGCCAGACGGCGAATTGAGCCCCAGCAGCCGCCTACCATAGACCTGCCGAGCGCGTCGGTATCCGTGCGCTCAGCGTTATCTCTTCGTAGCATGGCGGGTATGGGAAGCAACAGGGCGCTGAGATCAGGGGCCGGCGTAGCTAGCGTGGCCCGTCATCGAGTTCAAGGCGGTCGCCGTGCACCGCGCGCCTCACGACCGCAGGGCCGGCCAGGCAGGGCCGCTCGCTGAAAGGCCTGCTCCCTGTGCGTGGCAAAAGCCTGATCGTGCTCCTGACCAGCGTGACGGTAGCGATCGCCGCCATCGTGGTGTTCGCGGCCACCGCCGCTGCCAGGCGCGGCTCGTCCGCCTCGCATACGGCGGGCGTGACCTCCTCGCAGGGTCACTCGGGTGCGGTCTCGGCTCGCCAGGCGGCCGTCGCGGCGGCCAGTGTCGGGCTGCGCCCCGGTGCCGTCTCGCCCAGTGCCGCCGGCATCCCGGCTGCCGCCGCCGTCCTGCCCAAGCTGACGGCGACCCAGCTCGCCGGCCAGCGGGTGATCTACAGCTACACCGGTCTCAATCCGCCGGCGGCGCTGCTCAACCTGATCAGGCACGGCGAGGTCGCCGGGGTGATTTTCTTCACCGCCAACGTCGGCCCGCCCGGGCACCTGGCGGCCGTCGCGGCCGAGCTCCAGAAGGCCGCGGCCGCCAAGACCGACCCGGTGCACCTGCCGCTGCTGCTGATGACCGACCAGGAGGGCGGCGAGGTCAGGCGGCTGCCAGGAGCTCCCGTGCTCTCCGAGAAGCAGGTCGGCGAGGCCGCCCATCCGTGGGCGGCTGCCACCAGCGCGGGCAAAGGCGCCGGGCAGAACCTGCACAGCGCCGGGCTCAACGTCAACCTGGCCCCGGTGCTCGACGTGTTCCGGCAGCCGGGCAACTTCATTGACGAATTCGGCCGCTCCTTCAGCAGCGACCCGGCCAAGGTAGCCAAGCTCGGCGCCCTGTACGCGACGGCCGAGCAGCAGCAGCACGTCGCCGCGACCGCTAAGCACTTCCCCGGTCTCGGGGACGCCACCAGGAGCCAGAACACCGACGAGCGCCCGGTCACGCTCAACCTCTCGCTGTCCGCCATCAGGGGCACCGACGAACTGCCGTACAAGTCAGCGGTCACCGCGAAGGTCAAGCTGGTCATGGCCTCGTGGGCGATCTACCCGGCGCTGGCGCCCAACCCGGCGGGCCTGTCCTCCAAGATCATCTCGGGCGAGCTGCGCAAGCGCCTCGGTTTCGCCGGCGTCACCGTCACCGACGCGCTCGGGGCCGGCGCGCTGGCCCCGTTCGGCTCGATCGCGCACCGGGCGACCCTGGCCGCCGCGGCCGGAATGGACCTGCTGCTCTGCTCCGAGGGCCAGGACACCGAGGGCCTCGCCGCCGTGAACTCGCTAGCGGCCGGCTACAAGAACCATTCGCTCGGCTCGGCCGCCTTCAAGGCAGCGGCCATGCGAGTACTCGCGCTCCGCGCCACCCTGGCGGGCGGCTAGGAGTGCCCTGCCCGCCGGCGTTCCGTGATCTTGGTCGGGATCTTGATCCCGGAACCTAGCTGGCGTGATCACGCAGCCCATGTTCCGTGATCAAGCCCTGGTTCATGATCCGGAAGTTGGCTCCGGGCGAGTTCCGTGATCGGGCTGGCCGGGCCGGAGGGCGCGCGTGCACCCGGCCGGACCCCATCGATGTGACACAGCTGGGGTCCCAGCCCCAGCCATGTCACATCGATGGGCCTGCGGGGACACGGAATTCGCGCCAGAGCGGATGTTGCGCGGGGTACCAGGGCACACCTGGCCGGGGCCTCAGGACCGGGCTCCAGCTTCTGCCGATGTCGGCCAGCGGCACTCCCTGCTGAAACGACAGCTAAGGGCCAACGCTGCTGCTGGATCGACAGTAAAGGGCCAACGCTGCTGGCTGGGCTGGGCCTCCTAGGCTGGTGTTGCCGGGCAGACTGGGATGCCGGTGGTGGCGGTGAGGCTGGCCAGGAGGTCTGTGAGCTTGGCGGTGATCTGGCCTGGTGAACCGCTGCCGATCGTGCGGCCGTCGATGCTGACGACGGGGGCGATGCCGCCCATGGTGCCGGTGACGAAGACCTCGTCGGCGGTATAGAAATGAACCAGCGAGTAGTCGCCGACCGCGCACTCGATCCCGGCACCGGCGGCCAGTTCGAGCACCGCCGCGCGGGTAATGCCTTCCGGGCACGCGGCCGCTGTCGGCGTCCCGAGCACCCCGGCCGCCACGAAGAACGCATTCGTCGCGTTGGTCTCGGCCACGAAGCCGCGATGATCGAGCATCAGCGCATCGTCGGCCCCGGCCACGTTGGCCTCGATCTTGGCCAGGATCGACGGCAGCAAGTTGTTGTGGTGGATCTTGGGATCCAGGCTGTCCTGCGGCGGCCGGCGCACACTCGACGTGATCAGCGTGATCCCGGCCGCATCGTAAACCGGTGACTTGAACTCAGGCAGCACGATCAGCGTCGGCCCGGCCTGATTCAGCCTGGGGTCCATACCGCTGGTGATCTTGACGCCCCTGGTCAGGGTGAGCCTGATATGCACGCCGTCGGTCATCCCGTTGGCGGCGAGAGTCCGGCTCAGCTCGGCGATGATCTCGTCATCGGATGGCACCGACTCAAACGCGAGCGCGTGCGCAGACCGCCGCAGCCGGGCCAGATGCTCGGTCAGCCGGAAAATCCGCCCGTGGTGCAGCCGGAGTCCTTCCCACACGGCATCACCCCCCTGCACGGCCGAGTCAAACGGACTCACCGCCGCCTCGTCCCGGTGAGTCAGCCGCCCGCCGACACTGACCATCAGATCGCGATTCCGCTCATCAAACTGCTGCAGCATCGACGCTCCCTCTCTCCGCCTCTCCCCGGCCTAGATGCTAGCGGCCACCCCGAACCCCCAAGATCCGAGGCACCCACCCCCGCACGGGGACCCCAACCCCCACCGATGTTCCGTGATCACGTTCGGGGGGCTCGGCACCGGGGACTCGCGCCACCGATGTTCCGTGATCACGTGCACGGGAGTCTAGGCATCGGGGACTCACACGATCGATGTTCCGTGATCACGTTCCGGATCTTGATCACGGAACATCGGCGGTGTGATCGCGCTACCTGGTTTCCGTGATCAAGGCTGCGAGCTTGATCACGGAAACGAGGTGGGGGAGACCGGGCCGGAAGATGGGCCAGCCCGGCTCGGCAGGTGTGGTGGCTCCATCCTGGGGCTTGATCACGGAACCCGATGGGGGCCGGCCGGGACGGGGTTAGCTGGGGTGGGGGGCTAGGCGGTGGGGGGCTAGCTGGTCGTAGTAGGGCTGGCAGCGGGCGGCTAGGGGCTCTAGTTCGGGCGGCAGTTTTCCGGGTTTGCGGCCGCCTCGGCTTGCGGTGAAGCCGGTTGAGTCCCAGACGCTGGCGTACCAGTACCTGGCCCAGACGCCGTCGGCTGGCCGGGGTCCTGGCGGCCAGGCCAGCATTGCCCTGGTAAACGGAATTCCGAGGGCCGCGCACAGTGCCTGGAGCGTGGGCTCGGGGCGGGCCGCCAGGTCGGCCGCGTCGATCACCGGGCCGCCGAATCGCTGGAAGATCTCGACTTGCTGTTCCAGGCCGAGATCGGCCAGCGTCGGGGTGTCCCTGACTTTCGCGTACGAGGCCAGCAGTGCCCTGGGGTCCCTGATCAGGAACGCGTGGCGCAGCCCGGCGAGTGAGTTCCTGTCGACCTCGGCCAGCAGGTGATGCGTCATGTGCTTCTGGTAGAACACGGTCTTGCCAGCGGGCAGCTCGCCTGCGACGAGTGGCCCGACGGCGTCGCGCCAGGTGGTCGGCATGGACCGGAGGATCTCGTCGCGGCCGGGATGCGAGATGCCGGTGCTGGCCAGGTAGTAGGCGTACAGCGGTTCGTCGACCACTACCGTGTCCTGGCGGTTGCCGAAGGAGCGCATCAGGGCGGTGGACAGCGTTCGAGGCCCGGACCACATCGCGATCCTGGCTACGTCAGTCGCGGGCACGATCTATTTCCGACTAAAAAACGACGACGCTGCGGAGCACTTCACCGCGCTGCATCTTGGCGAACGCCTCCTCGACTCCGTCGACCGGGATCGTCTCCGAGACGAACTTCTCCAGCGGCAGCCGGCCGGACAGGTGCAGGTCGGTCAGCATCGGGAAATCGCGGTCGGGCAGGCAGTCGCCGTACCAGGACGACTTGAGCCGGCCGCCCCGGCCGAACACGTCGATGAGCGGCAGCTCCAGGGTCATCTCCGGGGTCGGCACGCCGACGAGCACGACAGTCCCGGCCAGGTCGCGCGCATAGAACGCCTGCTTGTAGGTTTCCGGGCGGCCCACCGCCTCGATCACGACGTCGGCGCCGTTGCCCTCGGTCAGGGCCTTGATCTCCTCGACCGGGTCGGATTTGGTCGAGTTGATCGTGTCCGTGGCGCCGAGGTCGCGGGCCCAGGCGAGCTTGCGGTCATCGATGTCCACGCCGATGATCTTGCGGGCCCCGGCCAGCCTGGCTCCGAGGATGGCGGCGCAGCCGACGCCGCCGCAGCCGATCACGGCCACCGAGTCGCCCCGGCTGACCTCACCGGTGTTCAGCGCGGCGCCGAGGCCGGCCATCACGCCGCAGCCGAGCAGCCCGGCGACCTCGGGCTTGACCTGGTCACTCACCTTGGTGCACTGCCCGGCGGCGACGAGAGTCTTGTCGGCGAAGGCGCCGATGCCGAGCGCGGGCGAGAGCACGGTGCCGTCGGTCAGGGTCATTTTCTGGGCGGCGTTGTGCGTGCTGAAGCAGTACCAGGGGCGCCCGCGCCGGCACGCGCGGCACTGCCCGCAGACCGCGCGCCAGTTCAGGATCACGAAATCGCCGGCCGCCAGCCCGGTCACGCCCTCGCCGACCGCCTCGACGACGCCGGCCGCCTCATGCCCGAGCAGGTAAGGGAAGTCCTCGCCGATGCCGCCCTCGCGGTAGTGCAGGTCGGTGTGGCAGACGCCGCACGCCTGAACCTGGACGAGCGCCTCGCCCGGCCCGGGGTCGGGAACGACGATCGTGGTCAGCTCGACCGGAGCGCCTTTGCCGCGGGCAATGACGCCTCTCACCTCATGTGCCATCGGGACCACGCCTCTCAGTTCGCTACATAACAAGGTCCGCGGCGCCGGTCAGCGCGGCCGGCCCTGGTCATGCTCAGGCTGGCTCCGCAGGCTGTCCTATGCCGCCTTGGCCGATGATACGGATTGCCGCCGGCGGACCAACACCGCTATCGCCACTTCGGGCGGGGCGAGCGTCCGCAGGGCGTGCCTGACCTCGTCGACTGTGACGCCGCGCAGGGCGGCCCGGTACCTGGGCGGTCCGTCCAGCGGGCTGGTCAGACCGGTCGGCCTGGTCAGGTACCAGAACGGGATCAGGAGCAGGACTCGCTGACAGGCCGCAGCGAAGGGGCTGGGCTGGTAGCCGCGTACCGCGAGCGTGGCGTTCGGCCCGAGCACGATTTCTACCCGCGTGCCGTACGGCCGGGGGGCGATCCTGACCCGCTCGATCTGCTGCCAGGGGATGTACTTGACCGCCCGGCGCCTGCGGCCGCGACGGCGGGTCGACCTGGGCAGGCCGAGCCGGACACCAGCCCGGTCGGCGGCGAACGCGCGGAAGCTCAGGCTGCTGACCGCCGACAGGAACGTGATCAGCGCGATGAGCAGCCCCCCGGCGGCGTCGGCCCGCAGCCACAGCGGCCACTTGCTGAGAGCCAGTGCGGCCAGGGCCACGCCGCTCCAGAGGGGGGCGAGCCAGAGGTATCCGCGCGGGAAGATTACCGAGGGGCCGGCGACTGGGACGGAAAGACCTTCCATCAGCTAGCTCCTCAAATGTCGGCGCTAGACCGATCGTCCCTCCCGGAGAGTGCGGATCGCAAGAGTGTTTTCTTCTGGGAGCCGGGGCTGGGCCGGTGGGCCTGTTCGTGTAGCGGTGGTGCCGCTCATGGCGCATGATGTAGAAACTCGGCACCGCAGCGGAAGTCGCCGGGGAAGTCGCCACCGTCAGGGGAATCGCGTCGCATGAGCAGAGGTCGGTCGCCGGGCGACTCTGGGCCGCGGCTCGGGGACTCGCGGTCTGGCGATTTCGGCCCGGACGATGATGAGTTTGATGCGGACAGGTACGGGCGCGATCGTTCCGGGCCTGGCGGGAGTCCTCCTGAGCCGAGACCGGCGTGGCCCTATACTCAGCCAGATTTCGCTGGCGGCTACGAAACCCGAGGATATGAGTCCGGCGGTTACAGTCCGAGCGGGCGCGGGTCCGAGGGCGCTGGCGGGTCTGGCGGGTCTGGAGTTGATCAGTTCGACGCGGCGCGGCGGGGTCAGCCGCTGGCTGGCAGCTCGCCGTCAGCGTCGTCGCGGCCTGAGTTGTCGTGGCCTGAGCTGTCGCGGTCGGACCCGTTGCGGGCTCAGCAGGAGGCGGCGGACGCCTGGGCGGCCGGTCAGGATTTCGCCGGGCCGTGGGCCGGCGCGGACGATCTTGCCCCGCGAGCGGCCGGCTACGGGCACTGGAATCCGCCTGGCGGGGCTCCCGCCGCGGATAGATCTCCTGCCCAGGCGCCCCCGGCCACGGATCGGTCCCGCGTCGCTGAGCCGAGTCGGGGCCCCGGCCCGGGGCGCACGGCGGATGAGGGCTGGCCGCGTGGCCGGGGCGAGCCGGAGGGGCGTGACCCGGCACCGGATTCTGGTCGTGATGGGGGCGGCGGTCGCTTCGGGGGCGCGAGGAGGAACAAGGAACGCCGGTCCGGTGACCGAGGCCATGGTAGGAACGCGGGTCCTGGGCCAGGCGGGGATGGCGATGAGGACTACGACTGGATCAAATATCTAGGCGAGGGCCGGTCGGGTGCCCCTGCGGTTCAGGCGCCGTCCAGGCCCGCTGGACGGCCTCAGGTTGCTGGTCGGCCTCAGGCTGGCCAGGCGGCGTCGCCTGCGGCGGGGCCTGAGCGGTCGGCTGGCCGGGTTCCTGGCCTGGGGGCCCCTGACTCGGGTGGCGGGAGCGGGTCGCGAGGTGCCCAGGGCCGGCGGCCTGCTCGTGCGGCCAGCGGTGAATACGTTCAGCCGCTGTATTCCGATCTCAATCAGGCGCAGGCGGAGTCGGCTCTTCGGGGGCCGGCGGTTCGCCCGCTAGCTTCGCCTGCCTCAGCCGAGCCCTGGCTGGACTCGCAGGAGTATAAGCGGCCGCTCTACCCGCCGGACGGTTTCATCGAGCCGACTCCGCCGGGCCGCAGACGCCGGCCGGAGGCTGACTCCCGGCCCGGACTGGGGCGGGGAGCCGGCCCGGATACGACGTCGCCAGGGCGGCCGGGTGCGGGTCGGCCGGGTGCGGGTCGGCCCGATGCGGGTCGGCCGGGCGTGGCTCAGCCGGGTGCGGGTCGGACGCCTGAGGTGCTTGATCTTGCCGGTGGCAGGCCGCCGCAGGCCGCCGCCGGGCGGTCAGGGGGCGACGTACTTGACGCGCCCCGGCAACGGGTCAGCTCGCCTGCGGGTGCGCCGGTGCCAGTGAGTCCGGTGCCAGTGAATCTGGGGCTAGCGAATCCTGGGCCAGCCGGGA
This sequence comes from uncultured Actinomycetota bacterium, assembly GCA_963819285.1. Lineage (GTDB taxonomy): Bacteria > Actinomycetota > Actinomycetes > Streptosporangiales > Streptosporangiaceae > Chersky-822. The sequence goes on along the minus strand of CAWFVM010000003.1, from coordinate 53,456 downwards.
GCGTGGTGCCTCCGCGTGCTCCGGCGCGACCGCCTGACCCTGGTGCGTTCGGTGACCGGGCCGCTGGTGGTTCGGTTACCGGCGCGAAGCGGCCTGGGCTTGCTCCTGAGGACGATGCGGTCAGGTCGGCCAGCCCGGTTAGCCCGGCCAGGTCACGGCGTGCCCCGGCGAGGCCTGCGGACGTCGCGGTGCGCAAGAAGTCAGCAAAGCGGATCGCCAGGCCGGCTCTGCGGGTGCGGCGCTGGGCGCTGATCGTGAGCGCCTGTCTGGCCGTTGCTGTGGTGGCGGGCGGCGGTTATCTGCTGTTGTTCGCTTCGCAGCCGGTGCACGCGGTGTCGGTCCCGGCCAGGCTCGGCGGGTTCGTCAAGGAGCCGACGCTGGATAATTCGACGGCGCAGGCCTTGCGCGGCAAGATCGTGGCCGGCGCCGCCGGTGAGGTCAAGAACGTGGTGGCCGCGGTCTACGAGGAGGCGACCGGCCCTGGCACCAGTCAGGGACCGCAGATCATAGTCTTCATCGGCGGCAATCTGACTGGCGGCGGATCGGCGGGCGGCTTCATCGGCGGCTTCATGACTCAGCTGCACGGCTCGTTCACCACTAGCTCGGGCAGTCTCGGCGGCCAGGCCGCGTGCGCACCAGGGGCAAACGGTGGTCCGTCGGAATGCGCCTGGGCCGACGATGACACGTTCGGGGTCATCGTGTCAGCCACCTCGAGCGCCACTAGCCTGGCCGATGAGATGCGGCAGATGCGCCCGCTAGTCGAGCACCTGGTCAAGTAGTAGCTGGGGGCTCGGTCTCTTCGGGCGTCTTGGTCTTGGGTGCCTCGGCCGGTGTTTGCGCTTCGGCGGCCGCCTCGGCTGGAGGGGCCGGGACCGGCTCGGGCGGGGCGCTCGGTCCCGATGGCTGCGCGAGCGCGGGAGTGCGCAGCGACAGCCGGGCCATGACCATCGTGATCGCTGCCGCCAGTACGGCGAGCCCGGCCAGCTGGCCGCCGATCAGGCGGGGATCGAGTGGCAATGACGAGGCCGTTGAGGTGGCCTTGACCACCTTGCGCCTGCCCTGACGCGATGAGGCAGGCGACGGGGTCGCGGACGGCGTCACGACCGGGAACAGGCTCGTGATGCTGCCGGGAGGGACAGTCGTGCCGGGCAGGCCGGGAATCGTGGTCGGCGGTACGCCCCCGAGAGTCCCGGTGTCGATCGGGGTGGGCGTAGCAGGCGGCGTGCCGAGCACGGTGGAGACCGATGCCTCAGCGGGCGAGAGCGGTGCCGAGGCCGGGGCCTGCGCGTTGCCCGAGACTGTCACCGTCAGGGCGACTTGCTCACCGGGCAGCGCGATCTTCTCGACGTGGTCGGTGATCAGCAGCTCGAACGCCTGGTAGGCAGGCAGGGTGCCGACCCTGCAGGTCGAGCCGTTCGCCGCCGGGCACAGACCGAACCTGGGCATCCGCACGGACTGTCCGTCGACGGCCACGCTCGCGGTCACCCGATGCGAAGGGACCGTGCTCCAGATCCAGACCGAGTAGGTGATCGTCCCGCCCGGCATGACTTGCGAGTCACGCCGCACCAGCTGCCCGGTGACGCAGAAGGCGCCCGCCTTCGGCGCCGGGGTGCGCGAATGCGACGGAGACGGGGATGGACTCGGTGACTTGGACGGCGATTTGGACGGCGAGGGACTGGGGCTCTTGGATGGGCTGGGGCTCTTCGACGGAGTGGTGCTCTTGGAAGGGCTCGGGCTCTTCGGCGGGGTCGTCGACCTGGTCGGGCTCGGGCTGTTCGACACGCTGCTGCCGCCCGTGGGAGTCGGCGTGCCGGAGGGGCTGGTGCTGGCCGTCGGGCTCGGCGTGGCGGGGGTCGTCGGGGCGGTCGGGCTGAGCGTCGGCGTCACTCCGGCCGATGAGGTCTCGGTCGCTGTCGGCCCGCTGACCGACAGCGTCGCCGCCTGCACTACCTGGGCAGTGCCGGAACCGCAGAGGTTACTAGGCTGCTTGGCTGGCGCCGCAGATGCGGGGGCGATCGCAGGTCCGGATAGCAAGAACAACCCCGCACCCGCCGCGACGGCAGCCTGCCCGACCCGCACGACCCTAACCGGCACCGCAGCACTCCGATGATCGTCTATGTCAGCGCTCGTTCCGCCTTCTTGACCTTCATATTACCCGTGCGGAGTATGAGGATTCCTATACCCAAATTGAAGACATCGCCGCGAGGGCCGGCGGGACGGAGGTCAGATGAGCAGCCGACGGCATTCCGCCAGGCCGCCCGACCGGCGAAATGTGCTGGTCAGATCGGCCAGGCCGCCCGATCTGCGGCTCAGGTACGGTGACGAAGCCGACCAGGTCGCTGACGTACATCTCCCGTCGCCCGACGTGCTTGAGCGAGGCGGCACTGGCCCGAGAGCCCCGTTCACCATATTTCTGCATGGGGGTTTCTGGCGGGCCGAGTACGGACGCGAGCACACCGCGCCGCTGGCCGAGGCGCTGTCGGCCGAGGGTTTCGTCGTGTGCGCGCCGGAGTACCGTCGCAGCGGGCAGCGCGGTGGTGGCTGGCCGGGGACGTTCGATGACGTGGCGGCTGCGGTTGACCGGCTGCCGGGGCTGGTCGCGGAGGCGACGGGCGGTCTGGTTGATCCGGGGCGGGTGGTGCTCGCGGGGCATTCGGCCGGGGGACACCTGGCGTTGTGGGCGGCGAGCCGGCATCGGCTGCCGGCTGGGTCGCGGTGGCGGACTGAGGTCGGATCGTTGCCGGGGGCTGGTTTTGGGGTGGTGGCGCTGGCGGCGGTTTGTGATCTAGCCGGGTGTTATGAGAGGGATCTCGGGCGTGGGGCGGCGGGGGCGCTGATGGGCGGGGGGCCGGCGGAGTTCGCTGAGCGGTACGCGTGGGCTGACCCTGGTCAGCTGCTGCCGCTCGGTGCGGGCCAGGTTGTGCGGCTGGTGCATGGGACGGGGGATGATCTGGTGCCGTGCTCGATGAGCGTGGAGTATGCGGAGCGGGCGCGGGGCGCTGGCGGGGTTGACGTTGAGTGTTCGCTGCTGGCGGGGGGTGGGCACTTCGATGTGATTGATCCGCTGTCGGGGGCTTGGCCGGAGGTGGTGGGCGCGTTCTTGGCGGTGTGGCGGCGGGTTGAGCAGACGGGCGCGTGATCGTGTATGCTCGCGTAGCGCGCGGCTCACGGTGACTCGTTGACGGTGATTCGGGAGCTGGCGTTGGTTGTGAAGGTTGTTGTTGTGCCCCCTTAGCTCAGTCGGCAGAGCGTCTCCATGGTAAGGAGAAGGTCTACGGTTCGATTCCGTAAGGGGGCTCCGCAGGTCAGAGGTGATTTGACGCCACCAGGGGTCGATTTCTGAAGCCCGGTCGGGGGCACTTTGGGGGGCAGGCATAAGACGACGCTGCCATTTCTCATCGGGCCAGCAGCGCTTCTTTTCGTCCATCCTTCGAGAGCCGAGGGCCAGCACACCGCGAGGACGACAGCCTCCCGTCGCGGCCAGCGCGAGCACGGGTTCGGAACGCCTATCGCTGGAGACGTGGGCCAGTCACCACCCGCCTAGCGGATCTCCGGACGGCGCACTGCCCAAGATGGGAACAAGAGGCACAAACCAAGTTGCACCCGCTTGAGTTGACGGCAAGATCGGCAACACTGTTGGCACTCCGGCGTGCTGCGTAACTCGGCCGGTCACCTTGAGGTCGAAGACAGCGACGTCTCCGAGGCGGGCGAGGCCGTGCACACCGCGAACCTCATCATGCGGGCACAAGAGGACTGGCTGCTCAGCTCCCTGCGGGCCCGGAAACGGGTCAGATAGCCCGGTCAGGCCGGAAGCCCGAGTTGCGGCAACGGCTCCCAATTCTGGCCACGGGCACGCGTCGCGTCATACCATCGGGCGCCGGGACAGCTAAGGGCATGTACACCGTATTCGCCCCAGATTATGCATATTTTTTGAAATCGCGAACATGCTGAGCCGGGGGTATCCTGTTAGCACTCGTGGATCGAGAGTGCTAACACTTTGTGTCATCTGGCCCGTCGGCGCGTCCGGCTCGGTCAGGCAAAGCGAAGGCCTCGGTCGACGCGAAGTCCGGACCGAGGACTACAGCGTTGCCGGTCGTCATAGGTGCTGCAGTGCTATCCACTAGTGCTGCGGTTTCCGCATGAATCGGGGTTTGGTCCAGGCATCGCGTCGCTGACCCTTCACGTCTTCCGCTCCGGCGGAGAAGGAGTGGTACCAGAGTGAGTACGGAACTTCCTGATCTGGGTGTGGTGTTCTGGCCGGTTGGCACAGGCGACAGTTCGACGGTGGTGGTCACTGACCAGGTGCTGATTCAGGTTGACCTGAACGACCGCGCCAAGGCTGATGACGACGACGCTCCCGAGGTGCCCGTCGTAGATCTGCTGGTGGAGGCGTTGCCGACCGGTTCGGACGGTCGTCCTTTCCTGGCTGCCTTCGTGCTGACGCACGCAGACAAGGATCACTGCAGCGGCTTCGCCGACCTGCTGGACAAGGCGACGATCGGTGAGTTGTGGGCTACTCCGCGGATGTGGCGCGAGTATCTGAACGACGGCGATGACGCTGGCCTATGCGAGGACGCCAAGGCCTTCCACGAGGAGGTCAAGCGTCGCGTCGAGGCGGTGAAGAAGGCGGTCGCAGGTGGCGAGGCGATCGCACTGGGCGACCGTGTCCTCGTGGTTGGCTACGACACCGACGAGGACAAGCACGCCTACCACGACCTGCCGGAGGAGTACCTGCTAAAGCCGGGGATCAGCGTCACCAAGATCAACGGGGTCGACCAGGTTGGCCGGTTCGGGGCATTCATCCACGCGCCTTTCAAAGACGATTGTGCTGCCGCACGCAACGAGACGTCGCTGTCACTGCAGGTCACGCTCACAGAGGATGGCGGGCAGGACGGCAAGATCTTGCTGTTTGGTGACCTGGCGTACGAGACGATCATGAAGATCTTCAACTACAGCGAGTACTACGACAGAGGGCAGTACCTGGAGTGGAATCTGCTGCTGGCCCCGCATCATTGCTCCAAATACGTCATGCACGTGCGTGAAGACGGCAACGATGTCCTGAAGACCGACATCCTCGAGGCTTTTGAGCGGCATGCCCGCGACGGCTCGGTGATCGTCGCGAGTAGCAGCCCCATCCCTCCAGCGGACGTCGACGGCGCCAACCCGCCCCACAAGAAGGCGGCCGAGAGGTACAAGGACTACACCGACCGGTTCATCTGCACGATGGAATGGCCCTCCGTGGAGAACCCATCGCCGGTCGTGCTCGGCATAGACGCGAGTGGCGCCCACGTCGTCGAGGACGAGGTAGTTGAACTCTCCGCCAGGAGCGCCGACGTCGCGAAGGCCGCCGGTCGCAAGCGCGGGCGGCTGTCAGAGGTCGCGGCAGCGGCTACTGCGGCGGGCCGGTACGCCGGTGGCGTGGTGTCGGTGCCCGAGGAGGCGCCCATGACCGGTTCTGATCGGGTGCAGGCCGCCGTTAAGGCCGACCGTGCTTCTGACGCCCCTACTACGACCGTCGGGTTCGGGCGTGACTGTTAACGGCGTCGACCTTGCCCGCCGTCAGCTCCTAGACCTGGTTGAAGTAGCTGATGGCGCTGTCGAGGTGCTGGATGAGTGGACGAACGTCTACGGGGATCCTGCGTTCACTATCTCGCTCGACACCTCAGGGTTGGTACATGAGGCGACCGGAATTACGGTGCGCGATCGGGAGCGGTTCAAGGTCATCATCGATGGCGGCTTCCCGTTCGTGCCCCCGAGTGTGTTCTCGGTTCACAAGCGCTGGGCACGCAAGCCCCATGTCCATTGGGGAAGTTACCTTTGCCTGTACGCCGCGCCGTCGGTGGAGTGGGACCCTTCAGACGGCATGCGTGGGTTCATCGGCCGGCTGTCGAAGTGGGTCGAGAGAGCGGCTGCCGGAACGCTGGACCCGGATGGTCAGCCGCTGCATCCGCCGGTGGTCTACACGAGGGCTGACGCTGGTCGGTTGCTGGTCCACCCGAACCTGAGCGACCGAGTGCCCTGGGCTGCTGATGGATCCGGCAGCGAGGTCGGCACCCTGATGGCCTGGTGCTCGGTGAACAGCCAACGCAAGCGGGTGGACGTCCTGGAGTGGGTCGATCTGAGTACGGCGGTAACTCGGGCCGAGGACGATGCTTTCGAGCTGTTCCACCGTGGCAGGCCCCTGATGGCTATCCCGGTGATCCTGACGCCCGACGAGTTCGGATTCGAGTACCCCGAGGATGTCAAGTCGCTCAGTACCGGGCTCTCCGAGTCGGGCTACGACCGGGACGCCCTTCTGAACGACCTCGCGACCTCTACCTACATCAACAGGAAGTTGCGGGCTCGGCAGGTCGCGCAGAATGCGATGGCAGCTGGAAACACATGGGACGAGACGATTGATGAGCAAGCGCCGCTGTTCACGGCGATGCTTGTCGGCACGCCGTCTCGGCGGGTGGAGGGCGACGCGCGCCTAGCCCATCTGGCAGCGTGGAAGCTGGACGCCCTGAGCGCGAGGGTCACGGACCTGTTCGCGCGGATCCGCGACATCGGGGTGTCCGGAGAATCTGCCGAACTTCAGGGCGAGGTCCGCGACTTGGCCTTCAGCCTGTTCGACTCCTCGCCGATCGCCTGGATGCGGGTCATGGAAACGCGGCCAGAGGTCACCCGGCGGCGTGACCAGGACACCCCGTCGAGCTGGCTTACCGACCGGCGCGTCCTGGTCCTCGGGTCGGGGGCACTGGGGGCACCGGTCTCGGAGTTCTGCGTTCGGGCCGGTGTGAAGGAACTGACCGTCGCCGACTACGCCGTAGTGAACCCCGGGGTCCTGGTCCGGCAGCCGTATACCGACGCCGACATCGGTCTCGACAAGGCCCGCGCGCTTGCCAATCGCCTGTCAGCCATCCGTGAGGACCTTGATGTCACGCCGTTGCACGGGAACGTGCGATCCAGGTTCTTCGCACCGGACCAGGACATGTCCGCGTACGACCTGGTCATCGACGCGACGGCTGACTCGTCGGTCCGCTCCGCCATCGAGCTGGCTCGGAAGGACGCCGCCGCGCGACCGCCGCTGATCACGATGGTAATCGGGTACAACGCCGAACGCGGCCTGGTCACCACGAACCTGTCTGGGGCTACTGGCTCTGCTACGGACACGTTCCGCAAGGTGTCGCTCCTGGCCAAGTCCGAGACGGGTGAATGGGGTGATATAGGCGATGACCTGTTCCCAGCTACTCCGCGCACCAGTTTGTTTTTCCCTGAGCCCGGCTGCTCTTCGCCTACCTTTGTCGGCTCGGCAGCGCAGACGGCCGCGCTCGCAGGGATGATGCTCCATGAAGCGCTGATGGTTCTTCATGCAGTTGACCGCAGGCGACCTGGGACGCCAGGCGACGAGCAGGTGTCCTTCGCCTCTGCGGTCCGGATGGGTGCAGCGGCCACGAGAGGTACCTCGCGCGTGAGCTGGCCGGCCGACATCGTGCAGGCCGATGAGTCGGGGGAGTTCGAGGTCCGGCTGAGCGTTAAGGCGCTCGCCGAAGCTCGCGCCGAAGTGCGGCGCGGGGCTCGGGTCCGGGGGCCGGAGATCGAGACCGGCGGCATGCTTCTCGGCTCGTTCGACGACGCGACCGGCATTGTGCACGTCAACGAGGTCACGGGCCCGCCGCCAGACAGCTATCTGTCGGCGACGTACTTCCAGCATGGCGTCGAAGGCGCGCAGGAGCGCGTCGGCGCCGAGACCAGGCACACTGCGAGCACCAGCGGCTTCGTCGGCTTCTGGCACAGCCATCCCTCCGGGCGGGCGCATCCGAGTGAGACGGACGAGCAGGGCATGGCGGCGGTCGTCGCTCCGGATGGGACAACGCGGCGGGCGTTGATGATGATCCTGGGTGGCGACGAGGCTATCTGGAGTGCCTGGCATGACGGTCGCGTCAGAGCACCCGATATCTACCTCAGGGTCGTGCCGCGCTCAGCCGGCCCGGTCATCAGTGGGCACCCAGGGTACGTCGGTGGGCTGAATCTCCAGCAGCTTCCCGCTGGCTGGTACTTCCGCGGTGGATTCAGTAGGCCCGTACGGATGCGCCGTGGAGACGTGCCGGTAGCAGGACCAACGGTTCGTTCTTCGTCCTGGTGGGCAGGGCGCAGGAGGCGCCCGTGAACACGACGGCCGAGCGCCCGAGAGTCGGCTTGGCTTTCTCGGGCGGAGGATTTCGTGCAACCGCGTTCGGGCTCGGAGCGCTTCGGGCGCTGCATGACCGCGGAGTCCTGCCCAACGTGCGAGTCGTCTCCGGAATCAGCGGAGGCAGCCTGCTGACGGCGATGTGGGCCTACGGCCCCGAGGACTTCGGAGAACTCGACTACACCGTCACCGGCCTCCTCCATAGCGGCCTGCAGATGGAACTCGCCAAGCGCACTTTCACGCCGCGCAGAACCACGGCGAACATCCTGAGCGCCGCATCCGCAGCACTGCCCGGAGGAAAGAACCGCCCTCGCCAGAGCAGCAGAACCGAGGCGCTCGTCGATGCGCTCGCCTCCCGGCCCTTCGGCGTCAAGGAGATGGCCCAGGTCACCCACTCCGACTTGAAAACCGTCATCTCGGCAACTGATCTGTCAACCGGCAATGCCGTCCGGTTCGGCAGCGACGTGTCTTCCTGTTCACCGCACGGCGCCATCGTCGGACCGGTGCCGGTCGCGGACGCGGTGGCCGCCTCAGCCGCGTTCCCGGTCCTTTTGCCGCAGCTGAACCGCACTTACACTTTCACCCGCACCGACGGCACCCAGCACACCGAAACAATGTTGATGACCGACGGAGGAGTGTACGACAACCTCGGCCTCAGCCCACTGCTCCCGGGACGATCAAGGCAGCATACGAGTCATGTATACGACCTGGACTACTTGATCGCGGTAGACGCCGGCACAGGCCGCACAGCACCTCGTGCACCGAACTTCATGCCGGGCAGACTCAAGCGGAGCTTCGAGATCGCGCACACTCGCAACCAGGACGGTTCCCGCGCTCGGGTCCACGAACTGGCAGCTGCCGGCAACATGAAGGGACTCGTGTACTCCTACCTCGGGATACGGGACTCCCGCCTCCCGATCCCGATCGCAGATCTCGTCGAACGCCAGCAGGTGGCAGCGTACCCGACGAACTTTGCTCGGATGGCACCCGCAAACTTGGAGGCTATAGCGACCCGTGGCGAGCAACTCACGCGCACCCTCATCGAGTTCTACTGCCCTGCGCTGGGATCATGAATGATAGGAATCGTTGTCTGAGCGAATCGGGCACCCCAGGCCCCAGCCCGGCGGAACCAAGGGCGGATGGCATAGGAATCGCCTGCCCTAGGCGATCTCGCCGTACTCGGTGCCGTCCGCCTTCTCGGTACTCGGCGCGGTGGCGCCGACCGGGAACGGTGCTCGGAACGAGCCAGGCGGGCTGGTGCTCCAGGATGCCCGACAGGGATCCTGGAGATCACCGGGCGCTACCAAGCTTGCCTGCTGCGACGCCGCCGGAGCGTCGCCTGTCGACGAGTCACTGGCCGCGCGGCTCGAATCCCGGTCAGGTAGTGGCATGTCTAACACCTAAGAACTCCAAGAGGGAAGCGACGCTGATCCCTCCCGGAGTCCTCGTCTCACCCATCCGGAGTCAGCGGGCGGAGAAGCTCAAGTTTCTGGACGCGGCTTGCGAGAGATGCGATGGCTTCCTGGGCAACAGCGAGCTGAACTTCCAAGCGTGCTAGCCGCAGATCTGGAGCGTCAGGTTCGGCTGCGGCCTCTCCGTGGTCGTCAGACGACTGCTCAACGACCCAGGCGGGTCGGCCATCGACCGCGCCGGCCCGCCGACAGACGAAGCCGACGCGTGATAGCACGCGCTGCGCCTCCATGGTGGTGAAACTAGTCCGATCCCACCCGGTCGCGGTCGCCAGTACTTGCTTCGGCGGATAGATGGTATTAAGAACCTCGACTAGATGCTCCCGGATCGTCTCCGCTGGAACCCCACGCATGCGGTCTTCGATCTCTTCTCTTGTATAGTCGAATGAACGGCCCCCGACTATGGCATGGACCATAAACTCCAACCTCCTCTGAACCTGTAAGCGCTTATCTTCCTTACAGGAAGTTACAGGAAGTTATGGCCGCCGGTCAACTGGTCATCTCGCAGGCTCAACTATGGGTCCGAGGATGGCGAGATACTACGCATCTGCGGTGATCCTGGGCGTTTAGATGAGGCTGGCCGCCGTCGGACGAGAACTACCCGACGTCCGCCAGTGGGTCACCCAGTCCGCAACGCCCGGTCTGGCCTCGCTCCTAGCAGCCCTCGGGCAGAACCAGCATCGACGAGCTACCAACCGTGCCTTTCCTGCCCTGGGCTGGCGCGACAAGCGATCTGGAGCACGAGTACCAGCCCGAACCGCAGGTCGGCCGCGCGGACACTAGTCGCTCAGAGCGTTCTTGATCATCAGCGCAATGGTCACGGTGCCCCCGAAGGCGCTCCCGCCTATCAGAACGGAGGCGGGCGGGTCCTGCCCTCCTAGCCAGGCCAGAATGCCCGCGGCGACTCCGATGAAGAGCGCAAGCATCAGAAATAGAGCCACCCACAGCGCTTTGATGGCCGAGTCCGGTGTCGACATGCAGGTCTCCGGGCAGATGGAGGCTGGCGTCAAGTTTTGTAAAACTTTGGAGTATGCCAGCAGTTGCCGTTAGGGTAGACCTGATTGCTTCCCGAGCGCAAGTTGAGGAGGTGGCGGCAATCAGCGGAGGCGAAACGGCGCTCTATAGGGGCCGCCGTCTCCTGTCCGAGCTGCAGGATCTGCACCTGAAGGCCGGCAGGCCAAGCTCACGCGCCATCTCGCGTGAGCTTGGTGACGTAAGCCATACGACGGTGGCAGATCTGCTGGCTGGTAGACGCATTGCCTCGTGGGAGATTGTGAGAAGGATCGTCGGCCACCTGGGTGGTGATGAATCTGCGTTCCTCGCCCTGTGGGCCCATGAGTTTGAGGACACCGGCCAGGAAGTTCAGGCTGGGCTGAAAGCGTCGGCAAGGGCGCCAGTGCCGCTGGCGCTGGCGCAGCTTCCCAAGCTTGGGGCTGTGTTTACTGGCCGCAGCGCGGAGCTGGCGCAGGTTTCCGCGCTGCTGGAGCCGTCCGGGAAGCCGGATCCTATTGTCGTGTCGGCCGTTGCCGGGCTGGCTGGCGTCGGTAAGACCGAGCTGGCCGTCCAGGCTGCCCATGCTGTCCGCCAGGCGGGCCAGTTCCCCGGCGGGGTGCTGTTCTTCGATCTACACGGTTATGGTGATGCGCCGGTGGAACCCAGCCAAGCGCTGGATGCCTTGCTGCGCGCGCTGGGGGTTGCCGCTGAGTACATCCCTCCCGGGGTGGAGGAGCGAGCCGGGCTCTACCGCTCGGTACTGGCTCAGGTAAGCGATCCGATCCTGATTATCGCCGACAATGCCTCGTCCGAGGCGCAGGTGCGGTGGCTGCTCCCAGGTCCTGGGCCGCACCGAGTGCTGGTCACCTCACGGCATACGCTTGCTGGGCTCGAAGCCCGGCTAGTCGACATCACAGTCCTGGACACCAATGCCGCAGTCGTCCTGCTGGACGCCGCGCTGCGCTCCGCTCGCCCCGACGACAGCAGGATTAGCGGCGACCCGGCGGCCGCAGAGCAGCTGGCCTTGGCATGCGGCGGGTTGCCGCTTGCTTTGCAGATCACCGCGTCGATCCTGCGGGCTGATCCGTCGCTGACTGCTGCCGACTTGGCCGAGGACCTTGCCGCCAGCTCGGCCCGGCTTCAGCGGCTGGCGTACGACGACGGCGCTGGCCCGGCCGCCATGTCGGTGGAGGCGACCTTCGGGCTGTCGTACGCGCGGCTGGACGATAGCCAAGCCCAACTGTTCCGGCTGCTGCCAGCGAATCCGGGGCCAGATGTGTCGACCGCAGCTGCGGCGGCCCTGGCGGGCCTGCCGGAGTCCCAGGCGCGAGTATTGCTGGCGGGCCTGGCCCGTGCGCACCTGGTCGAAGCGGCTCCTGGCGCGGCTCCCCGGTGGCGGATGCATGACCTTTTGCGCCTGTACGCCGACCGGCTCTCTGCCCAGCACGTCGACGCCGACAGTCGAGACGATGCTCTCAACCGGTTGCTTGACTATTACGTCAACGCTGCCAATGCCGCCAATGACCACATCCGGGCGCTGCCGGGCACTCTCGTATCTGAACGGTTCGCCAGCCAAGTCGAGGCGCTGGCCTGGCTGGATTCCGAGCGGCCGAGCCTGACCGCCGCGGTCAACCTGGCAGCCAGCACCGGCCGCGACCAGGTTGCGATGCGCCTGGCGCTCAACCTGGCCGGGTACTTGGACTGGCGTCGACGGTTCGACGACGAATTGACGGTCACCACCGTCGGCCGTGAGGCTGCCCGTCGAGTAGGAGACCGGAGTGGCGAAGCCACTGCCCTGATCAGTCTCGGCAACGCTTTGTTGAACGTGCGACGGTTCGACGACGCCGTGACCTTCTATCAGGAGGCCGCTGCGATCTACCGGGAGACCGGCGACCGGTACGGCGAAGGCATGGCTATGAACAATCTCGGCAACGCTCTGGCCGAGGTGCGGCGATTCGATGAGGCCATCACCGCCCACCAGGGCGCGGCTGCGATCTACCGGGAGACCGGCCTCCGGCACGGCGAAGGCATGGCTATGAACAATCTCGGCAACGCTCTGGCCGAGGTGCGGCGATTCGATGAGGCCATCACCGCCCACCAGGGCGCGGCTGCGATCTACCGCGAGTACGCCGATCGCCACGGCGAGGGCACCGCGCTGAACAACCTCGGTCTCGCACTGCAACGGGTGCGGCGGTACGACGAGGCCATCACTGCCCACCAGAGCGCGGCTGCGATCTACCGCGAGTACGCCGATCGCCACGGCGAGGGCACCGCGCTGAACAACCTCGGTCTCGCGCTGCAACGGGTGCGGCGGTACGACGAGGCCATCACCGCCCACCAGCATGCCGTCGCGATCTACCGCGAGACCAGTGACCGGCACGGCGAGGGCACCGCGCTGAACAACCTCGGTAATGCCCTGACCGAGGTGCGGCGGTACGACGAGGCCATCACCGCCCACCAGCACGCCGTCGCGATCTACCGCGAGACCAGTGACCGGCACGGCGAGGGCACCGCGCTGAACAACCTCGGTAATGCCCTGACCGAGGTGCGGCGGTACGACGAGGCCATCACCGCCCACCAGCACGCCGTCGCGATCTACCGCGAGACCAGTGACCGGCACGGCGAGGGCACCGCGCTGAACAACCTCGGTCTCGCGCTGCAACGGGTGCGGCGGTACGACGAGGCCATCACCGCCCACCAGCACGCCGTCGCGATCTACCGCGAGACCAGTGACCGGCACGGCGAGGGCGCCGCGCTGAACAACCTTGAACGGGTTCGGGCAACCCAACTGGCGAACCGCGCCGAAAGCGATGTCGTGACTCGTAGCTCCTTGGTGGCAGCAGCCACGGACGAAGCCAGCCTGATAGTGATGGCACTATCGGCGGGTGTTGCCGCCAGCGTCCAGGACGCCATGTCCCTTGCTGTGACGGACGCGGTCACAGATCTAAAGGACATGGTGCGCCGGAAGCTGCGCGGGCATTGCGCCGGAGAGGGTTCCCTCGCCGATCACGAGCAGAACCGGGCCGGATGGGAGAAGGAGCTGCGGGCTGAACTGGTTGCCGCCAGCGTGGCGACCGACAAGGATCTAGTGGCCACAGCGCAGGCACTGCTGGCCCTGTTGGACACACCAGAGGTTCGGGCAGGAAAGTATCAAGTGGTCGTAAGCGGATCTAAGGGAGTGCAGGTCGGCGACGGCAATACTCAGCGCAACACATTCGGTGTCCCTCCGGGCCGCTGACCGACGACCAGTCCCTGAGGACGACAAGTCGGCTGGCAGGCAGTCATACACTCCGAAGCGGCGAAAGGACCCGCGTGGCCCGTTGAAGCCCCGTTAGCGGGGTCGGTTGGCGGCCTAGCCCCGCCTACGCCCTCTATAACATCTAAGCCGTCCACGAACTCGGCCAGCGCGAACACCTATTCTCCTTCTCCCTAGCCCGGCACGTCCGGCAACGAGGCTGGTGGCGTCACTACGGCATCGCAGTTCCGGCTTGGCTCCAGCCCTACGCCGTCCTCGAAGCCGACGCCACCCTGCGCAGCTACCACCCGAACTCATCCCCGACCTGCTCCAGATCCCCGCCTACCACCACCCGTCACCTGCGCAGCATCCGCCCTGACAGCCCGCCGGCCGAACTGTTGACCGCCCGCCGGCCGAACTGTTGACCGCCCGGCAGCAGCGCAACGCCGACGCTGGCACAGCAACACCACACCGATGCCGACAGCCAGCCCGCCAACTGGCCGCGGCCAGTCAATTTGTCCGCCCAGACACAAAGGCCCAGCGTCAGAGAGGCCTCCGTTCATGGGATAGACCCATCGCCAAGTGCTGCGCCATGGCACGCGGGCATCCAGCCGGCGCAGTGAGTGCCCGGTGCCACGCAAAGGGCCGGGCTGTCTTAGACTTCGGTCTCATGAATCGCAGGGATCGCATTGCAGCGGAGGATCTGCTGCGTGACTACCGGCTTCAACTCCGCCTCGCCGGCGACAATCGCTCCTTGGGTCAGCCACATGATCCGGCTGAGGCGATGGAGACCGCCAACAGGATGCTGACGAAGGTCAACGCGATCATGCGAATGCTCCTGCCGGACACGGAGCCGATCTCAGGCAGTTCCGTTTCGGACCACGAGGCAGGGTTGGACCGGGTGCTGCGGGTCGAGGACATCCTGGGTGACTGGGACGAGATGGCCGAGGACGACGGCGAGACCGTCCAGTTCGGAATGCCCCTTAACGCACTAGACGTGGTTGTTCTGGAGGCTGCGAGGCAGGACTGGTATCACGGGAAATGGCGCGACGCTGTTGCCAACGCGGCGGCGAAGCTGAATAGGTTCACGCAGGACCGCCTCGGTCGGTATGACATCTCCGACAGCGCACTGATGGCGGAGGCCTTCAGTCCAGAGGATCCCAAGGTGGGCAAGCCGCGCCTGCGTTGCCCCGGCAACTTTGATAGCG
Source organism: uncultured Actinomycetota bacterium (assembly GCA_963819285.1). Lineage (GTDB taxonomy): Bacteria > Actinomycetota > Actinomycetes > Streptosporangiales > Streptosporangiaceae > Chersky-822. The sequence goes on along the minus strand of CAWFVM010000003.1, from coordinate 38,381 downwards.
AGACCATCAAGAGCATGCAGAACGGCGCGCACCTCCTCGCGATGGGCACGATGAAGGCGATCCGCAATCCGGCGGTTCATTGGACCGGAAACGGGAATCCCGTGTCAGCGGGCGAGCAGCTAGCCGTGCTCAGCGTCATCGCCCGCTGGGTCCGGTACTGGAACGTCGTGCAGTACACGCCTACCGTCTAAGGCCCTGCGAGGCTGATGCGTCGATCGCGCCACGCAGCAGAAAATCGCCGTCCCGGCGTAGGCACTGTTCGCACGACAGCCCGGCACGCATGTGCGGGCCTGTGCGCCCCTCGCGGGGCGCGGCCAGACCAACATCAATGTCAAGGTCAATGACCAAGGTCAAGGGCCGCGTGCTCGTCGGGTGGTCGCCCGGGGTGCCGCAATAACCAACCGTCGGCATCACCGCAGCCTGGCTGCTATCGCAGACTTCCTGGCAAGACCTCTGCGACTTCGTTCCTGCTGTCGCGTTCGAACAGCATCGCCCACGGACTGCACTGGTCCCGGTGGCGACGCCGGCACCAGGCCCGCGCCCGCTGGTACCACCACCACACACGGCTCGGCGACCTGGCGATCTACCCATGATCAGATAACGAAGTACGGCTGCCGTATAGATCGCAATGGCGCTGTCCGACCCGCGCGGGACTTAAGCCATGGGCGCCGTAATTAGTCGTTACGGAGCAAATTGTCGAGGAGCGGGACGGCCGAATGCGGGGCCATCTTCGAGCGTTGCGTCAAGGCGTCGTGCCATAGCGATTCGAGGACGTTGCAGAGGCGTTGGCGCATTTCTGGGGTGACGTGGTTATAGATGGCATCCATGCCGGGCATGGCGTGGCCTCGGCGGTCCATCTGGATGACTTTGGGGAGGTCGGCGTTGTCGAGCCAGGTGGCTTGGGTGTGGCGGTCGTCGTGGGGGCGGAATTTGCCGGTGAGGTTGGGCCAGGTGGCTTCGGCTAGGTCGGCTGCCCTGACCTTCTTGTTGCCTTGGGTGACGGGGATGCCGGGCCAGGGTTCGGCGGTGACGTAGACGGGGCGGCGGGTGCCGTTGCGGGCGGGGTACTGGCCTTCGGCGGCGGGGGTGAGGTAGCGGTCGGCGTAGTTGGAGCGGCGGGGGTGGCCGCATCTGGGGCCGAGGAAGAGGTAGTTCGGCGGGGTCCGGTCGGCGCCCTTGCAGGCCGGGTGACCGTTGACCATGGGACAGCTGCACGTGGCCTGCCGGTTCTCGACGGCCCATTTCAGGAGGGCGGCGAGGAAGGGCGGGAGGTCGAGGACGCGGTAGGAGCCGTCCTTGGGCGGGGACTTGCAGACTTCGCCGCCGAGTTCGCGGAGTTGCCAGTCGAGTGCGTAGGTGGAGATGCCGTTGTCGCGGAGCTGGAGTGGCGAGTCCTTTTCTTCTGATCCTTCGAAGGCGAGGAGTTCTCCCCATCGGACGCCGGTCCAGGCGGCGCAGATGTTCATGACGAAGTCGATGTCGCGGTGGGAGAGCAGGGCGCAGCGTTCGGCGAGGCAGAGTGCCTGGAGCGGGGTGATGACGTTGGCTGCCGTCTGGGTGGGGGCGAGGGCTGGGGCGCGGCCCTTGGCGCGGACCCGGCCCCGGCGGCCTTTGCGTCGTTCGGCGGGGTTGCGGTCCAGGCGGCCGGCGTGCACGGCGTCGCCGAGGATGGTGATCAGCAGGGATCGGGCACCGGCTGCGACCGAGGGGGCGAAGGGGCGTCCGCGAGCGCTGATGCGGGTCGGGATGGCCTTGTCCCAGGCCTCGATTTCCTCGAAGGTGAGCGAGCCGATCGTGCGGCCCTGGAACTCGGGCAGGATGTGGGCTTCGACGAGGTACTTGTATTTGCCTTTGGTGGTGGGCTCGATGTCATCGAGCATGGCGACCCAGATGTCGATCCATTCTTCGAGCGGGATCTTCGGGCCTGACCGGTCACGCCAGGTGCCGCGCATCTGCTCGGTGATCTGGGTCATTGCGTCGGCGCGAGCTTCTTCGGGATCGTGATAGAAGGACGTGCGGTACTTCTGACTTTCGAAGCGCCAGACGAAGCGGGTGCCAGCCGGACGGGTTTCGGCCCAGGGCTTGGGTCGTCCTTTGGTGGTCATCTGTCCTCCGGTGCTGTCTGGCTGGGGTGGGGCGACCGGCGGGCGCGCCAGGTTTCGGCTGCGGGCTGAGGGCAACTGCGGGCGTGGCCCCGAGAGGGACGCGGCGGGACCGTTGGGTGAGGGGCGGGCTGCCGGGGCTGCGCCGCGCAGGCCTGGCCCTGGGCGATCTCGGCCAGGTCGGCGAGGGTGAACACGATGCGGCGGCCGTTCAGATGGAACGGGACCTGCTTGCGGTAGGCGCGAGCGCGCAGGGCGCACTCGGTGATCGTGGTCAGCCCGCGCGCCCGGAGCTTCTCGGCTGCGGCGGCCGGAGTGAAGACTTGCGGTACTTCAGGTGTGCCTAAGCCGGGTAGCGATGATGTCACAACAACAAGGTTACCATGTTGTTGTGACATCACCTGACGGTGATCGACGATGGAGTGCTGACCTCCGGGGACGCTGTGCCGCAGGCTATTTGGTGGCTTCCAAGCTCGGTGCTAGCTCTCGGCTGCGGTCGTCTCAAGTCCCGTCAGAGACTGCATCTGGTCGATGACCCGGTCTAGTTCGCTAGCGAGCTCGGCGGGTACCCGATCGACGTAGCAGGCGGCTAGTGAGCGGTAGTACCACAGGTGCGCTGCGGGGTCGTGTTGACTGAAGCGTGTCCAGAGCGCCGCGCCGATCGAGCGGAGGTCGGCGACGATGGCTCGGGCGTTGTGGAGTTTGTCGCAGGCGGAGACCAGCAGGACGTCGGGGTTTTCCTGGTCAGCCAGGTGCGCTAGATAGGTGGCCTTGCGGTCGCGCCAGGGTGCCTTGGGCTGGCCGGCTACTCCGATCGCGTCGGAACACGCGAGGACAATGCCGGTGATCGGTTCTCCGAACTCGTCGCGGATGCGCGTCGCCACGGCTGGACCATCGCTGGAGTCCTCCACGGCGTCATGCAGGAGAGCCGCGATAGCAGCGTCCTCGTCACCACCGTGTTCGAGTACTAGCGCGGATACGGACATGAGGTGGGCTAGGTAGGGGACTGTGGTGCCTTTGCGCAGCTGGGCGGCGTGGACTTCGCTGGCTAGGGCGAACGCGCGTTGGAAGCGGCTGGTGAGTAGCTGGGTTTGTGCGCTGGATTCTGGCATGGCCGATCGTCCTTAGGCTGAGCGTGTCACCTTGGCATTGGTTGGTGTCATTGCGGGCATCGTTACTGGCCAGCCTCGAAGTCAGCTTGCCTGACCGGGGCGGGGCAGCGGTCCGCCTGCTGGCTGGCGAGCGCCGCTGTCGGCACGGCAGGCTCGACCGGCGTCCTCAGTCTGGCGGGGCCGCGCGCGCCAGCTGTGCCGGGTGAGGCCTGGACGGCTAGCTGAGTTGCTGGCTGCGGGTCCGACCTTGTGGTGGCGGGAGTTGCCGGGGTGGTTGCGTTTCGGCTCTGGGCTTGTTCCTCGGCGATCCGGGTGAGCTCGGAGTCGATCTGGCGGGCGCGGTTGCGGGCGGCGGTGAGTTCGGCGGTGAGGGGGAACGGCCGTTCGATGTCGGCTGTGGCGTGGTCGATCTCGCGGCGGGCTTGGTCGATGTCGGCTAGGGCGGTGGCTTTGCGGTCTTCGAGGCGCTGGACGCGGTGTTCGAGTCTGCCGATGAGGCCGGCGTGGTCTGTGCCGGGGAGGTCTTGGGCGGGGATGGTGATGCTGGTGCCTGGTGCGCCGTCGAGTTCCAGGGTGATGTTGACGGGGCCGAGTTGGCGGCTGATGCGGGCGGTCAGGGTGAAGCCGGCCAGGTGTCCGGGCTGGAGGTCGCGGCTGGGGTGGGCTTTGAGCGCGGCGGCTTCGTCGGTCAGGAGCCGGGTGAGGTGGTGTCCGGCGTCGGTGCGGGCGTGGTGGGGGTGGCCGTCGATGGTCATGGTGAACTTGTCGCCGCGGGTGTCGTGCCGGCGGGTGATGGCGGTGTCGATCTGGGCGGCCAGGGTGGTGAGGCTGGTGATGCTGCGCTGGTGGCGGGTGACGGCGTGGCGGAGGCCGTCCTGGTTTCGGTGGTGGGCGCGTTCGGCGCGGTGGAGGCGGGCTAGCTCGGCGTCGGCTTCTGCTTTGTCGATGAGCAGCGGGTTGCCGGTGGCGAGGGCCTTGGCTTCGCTGAAGGTCAGCACGGTGTCGCCGACGTCGGCGATCTCGCGGGCGTCCAGGGACCGGGACGTGACGTCGTGGATGAAGCGGGCTTTGCGTTCGAGGGTCTGCCACATGTAGGCGTCGAAGCTGGAGGCGGTGACCCAGCGGATGACCTGGACCTCGGGGTTGAGGTTGCCCTGGCGGACGATCCGGCCCTCGCGCTGGGCGACGTCGGCGGGCCGCCAGGGCGCGTCGAGGTGGTGCAGGGCGATCGCGCGGTCCTGGACGTTGGTGCCGGTGCCCATTTTCTCGGTGGAGCCGATGAGCACGGCGATGTGCCCGGACCGGCACGCGGCGAAGAGGCGGGCGAGGTCGGCGTCGGTGGTGGCGTCGTGCACGAACCGGACTGTGTCGGGGGGCATGCCGCGTGCGGTGAGCTGGTCTTTCAGCTCGCGGTAGGCGTTCCAGCCGTCGCGGGGCGTGCTGAGGTCGCTGAACACCAGCTGCAGCGAGCCCCGCACCGGGTACGGGGTGCCGTCGGGTGCGTGGTACTCGTCGTCGCGGTGCTGCCGCCAGATCGCGGCGATCCGGGCGGCGGCAGCTTCTGTCTTGCCGGGGGTGTCCTGTTCGAGGCCGACGAGGCGAAGGTCCAGGGCGGCGCGGCGGCCGTCGCTGCTGACCTTCAGCATGTTGTCGTCCTCGGGCGCGACCGCGCGGTTGCGGATCGCTTCGGCGCGCTGCCCGAGGTCTGCGACGTAGTCGATCAGCTCGGGGGATGGGTCGACGATCGCGGTCTCGGGGATGCGCTGCCCGTCGCCGGGCCTGGGGGCCAGGGCGGGCACCGGCAGGTTGAGCTGGCTCGCGGTCTTGACGTCGGCGAACACGTGCCAGAGGCGGAGCATCTCGGGGATGTTCCGGTACCGGGCGAACCGGCTCTTGACCCGGAAGCTGTCCCCGCCCTCGGGTGCCAGCTCGACCTGGGTGACGACCTGGCCGAACGTGGCCGCCCAGGAGTCGAACACCGAGATCCCGGCCGCTTCGAGCAGGTCCGGCCGCAGGTACCGCTGCATCACGTAGGCCTCGGTGACCGAGTTCGCGATCGGGGTCGCGGTCGCGAACGTGACCACCCGGCGGCCGTTGCGCCGCCGCAGGTAGCTGATCTTCATGTCGAGATCGGAGGCCCGCATCGACCCGTCGATTGCCGCATCTGTTATGTTTGATGGCGTTCTGAGGTTTTTGAACCCATGTGCCTCGTCAATCGCCAGGTAGTCAATCCCCGTCGCCTCGAAGGTGACGCCGGGATCCCTGGCAGAGTCGAGCTTGGCCTTGAGCCGTTCCTCGGCACGCAGCAGCGCGCCCTGCAGCCGCTTGACGGTCAGCCCGTCGCCCTGGCGGGCGGCGGTGAGCCACTCGCGCATCAGGGTGAGCTCGCGTTCCATGTAGGCGGCCTGCTCGGCCGGGCTGAGCGGGATCTTCTCGAACGCGGACCGGGACATGATGACGCCGTCCCACTGCCCGGTCGCGCACCGGGCGACCAGCTCGCGGCGCCGTCCGGCCGTCATGTCCTCGCGGTGCGCGACCAGGACCCTGGCCCGTGGGTAGAGCTGGAGCCATTCCCTGGCGAACTGGTCGATCATGTGGTTCGGCACGATGACGGCGGGCTTGCGGATCAGGCCGAGCCGCCGCAGCTCCGTCACGCCCATGATCATCTCGGCGGTCTTCCCGGCACCGACCTCGTGGAACAGGCCCACCGCCGGCTCGCCGATCATCCGCGCTACCGCGGCGACCTGGTGCGGGCGCGGCCTGAATGCCACGGTCAGGCCGGGAAGGGACAGCTGCGCGCCGTCGTAGCTGCGGAGCACCAGGTTGTTGAACGTCTCGTTATACGTCGCGGCCAGCTCCGCGGCCCGGGCGGGGTCTTCCCAGGCCCACTCGGCGAACCGCTCGGCCAGCTCGCGGGCCTTCTCCTGCGCGGCCAGGGTGTCGTCCAGGTTGACGACCGTCCGCTCGCCGTCGGGTGTCTTGATCACCTCGCGGACCTCGATCTTGCGCTGCTCCAGGATCGCCTGCGCCAGGTCGGGTGCCGGATACTCGCTCGTGCCCCAGGTCGATGCCGCCAGGACGGTATGCGACGCGGCGCGGACGGCCCAGACCTGGCCGCCGGGATGCTCGACCCGTACCCTCGGGTCCTGCAGGATCTCGGCCAGGAACTGCCGGATGTAGCGGGCATCGATCCAGGAGGCGCCGAGCCGGGCGTCGATCTCGCCGGGCGGCAGGTCGGCAGGGATCACCTTGCGGAGCTCGGCCGCGTTCACCGCGAGCCGGGAGTCATCCTCGGCGGCCTGCTCGGCGGCGCGGAGCTTGCCGCGGACGTTGCCGGACAGGTACTCGGCCGCCGGGACTAACCGCCCGGACGCCGGGTCATCGAAGGCCAGGGTGCCGAGCTGGGCGCGGGCATCATGCTCGCTGGCGCCCAGCAGCCGGGCGATCTCGGGGCGCCGGGCCTCGCCGCAGGTGTCCAGGCAGATCGCCAGCGCGTCCGCCGCCGTGTCCGCGCCCAGCCTAGGGGTGCGAGGCTCGATGACCCGCTGCGCGAAGACCGCCGCCTTCGCGGCACGCTGGCCGACCGCGTCGAAGACCTCCAGCGCGTACACCAGCGGCGCGAACGGGTCGTTCCGGAACCCGCCCTGCGGCGGCCGGACCCGCGCCATCTTGTCCAGCCCGGTCGCGGGATCGGTGCGGCCGGTGCGGCGAAGCGAGAACCGGTTCAGCGGGCCGAAAGTGCGGGCGTAGGCGTCATAACGGCGGTTCAGGTCGGCACGGAGCCGGGTGATCTCAGGTGTGTCGTCGGGGGAGGCTGCCTCGGCGTCGAGTAAAGCCGACAGCGGAGTCGCGGAGGCCGAGAAGGGCGCGCAGCTCGCCGGACTGAGTGCGGGGGACCGGGAACTGCTCGGCCCGGCCGCTAAGGACTTTCGTGAACCAGCCGGCGCCGTCGACATCGATATGGCCCTCGGCATGCGCTGACCGCCGTGCTGGCGCAGTGGCCTGGACCGTCGGATGACCTGGCGGTGCCCACGTCAGGTTCCTGTCCCTGGCATCGGCGGCAATCTGGCGAAGGGCTGCTGCCAGGGCGTCGTCGAGGGAGATGCCGGTCGCGGGGGTGACGACTAGGTCGTCAGCGCTGTGGGCACCTTGTACTGCGCTCAGCTTGCCGAGCACTGCGCCAGGGCGGGCGAGGAAGTACTCGCTGACGGGTACCTGGCGGCCGTCGAGCGTCGTCAGCGGGGCGCGTTCCCACGCGGTCTGGTCAGGTTCGCGGCCTGGCTTGCGGCGGCGCAGGATCAGCAAATCGGTGACCACGCTCGTGCCCGCCGCGCGCTGATGCGACCCGCTCGGCAGCCGGACCGCGCCGACCAGGTCCGCCAGTCCCGCGATCTCGCGCCGCGCCGCCGGGTTCCGGGAGTCCATCGTGTACCGCGACGTCAGCACCGCGACCAGGCCCCCGGGACGGGTCAGACGCAGGCCCTTGACGATGAAGAAATTGTGGATCGAATGACCGGCCGGATTGTGAACCCGGTCGTGCGGGACGATCTTGCCGAACGGGACGTTGCCGATCACCAGGTCAAAGCTGCCGTCCGGGTCACGGGTCTCGGCGAACGACTCGGCGAGGATGCTCGCACGCGGATACAGCGTAGCCGCGAGCCGGGCCGTGACCGGGTCCAGCTCGACCCCGGTCATCTCGGCTCCGGGCGGGGCCAGGCCAATGAAGTTACCGCTGCCGCAGCCTGGCTCCAGTACCCTGCCCCCGGTGAAGCCCAGGGCCTGGACGGCTGACCAGATCGCTGTCACGATCGCGGCGTCGGTGTAGTGGGCGTTCAGCGTGTTCCGCGCGGCGGCTGCCATTTCCTGCGGGGAAAGTAACGCTGACAGCTGGTCTCGAGCCTTCGAGTACTCCGGCCGCGCGGGATCGAATACCTCGGGCACCGCACCCCAGCCCGACCAGCGGGCCAGGACGTGCTGCTCCTCGGGGGTCGCGGCGCGGCCGTCTCGCTGGATCGTCCGCAGCGTCGCCAGTGCGGCGATGTTCGCCCGCACCCGGCTCACCGCGCCGGACGGGGCGAGATCATGCTGGCCGGATGGCCGGAAACCTGTCTGGTCTAGGTGTCTTGCGGGTCCTGCGTGTAAAGGAGTCCTCCAGGCCCCATGTCGGGTCCGGCGTGCTCGGCTCCTCGGTCTCGTCCTCGTCGGCTTCCTGCTCTGGGTCCAGCAAGATCTCCTCGGCTAGGACGATCTGCTCCGCCCGGTGCCGGGCTTCGCCCAGCCGGCCTGCTTTCTCCAGGTAGCTCTCGCCGGGCTGGTCGTCCCCGGCCAGGTTCGCTGCCAGGCTCTCGATCCTCTGTTCCGCCCGAATCCCAAGGTCCGAGAAGAAACTGTCCGGATCGCTGATCGCGACGTAACGGGTCGGCAGCCACCGAATCCAATGATCCTGCGCCATCACTGCGTAACGGTTCACCCGCATCTCCTGCTGGATCTGGTTCCGGCTCCTCGAACCACGGCAACATCGGTTGCTCAATGCCTGGGCTCGCCGCCTTGGTCTTGCGTTCAAGGGTAGTTCTACGACAAGGCTTTGGCCTTGCCGGCCGGGGCGAGGCTTGCCTCGAGAGCGAGTTCTGAAAGAGCTGCTGATCGCTGACCCACCAGTCCTCCCCGAACAGAGGTTCCATGCCGGCCGTGTCCGCAGGTGGACGACGAGTCATGTAGGAACCGGCGCTTCCAAGCGACTCACGCTGCCTGTCTCGCGGTTGCTTACAGCAGGCAGCCGACGGCTGGCAAGTGGGCGCCGAACCGACCTCTGCGTATTTGGCCGCGAGACTAAGTTTGTCACAAAAGCTAAGCTACCATGGTTTTGTGTCCAACTTGAAACTAGTCCATGCAGGATCGGCCCGGTTGGTCGATGCCGGTCTGCATCACGTCCATCGGTCTATGGGAGATGATGGGTTGCATGAGTGCGCAGCCGCTGCAGGATCATGATCTGGATGACCCGGTGGAAATCATGCATGTCCTGCCCTCCTCGATACCATGAGCAGTTTCTGACGGAGTATGAAGCGGCTGCCCGGCGGCCCCGAGCAGTTGCATCAGATGCTCAGGCTCTGGTGATTCAGGGCCGTCGCCTACTCCGACCCTGAATTTGAGGCCAGGCTTGAGGCGGCTCGTTCCGATGTGAGCGACGGGACGCCGATCGAGGAGGTAGTCCCCGATTGGGCCGGGCGGGTCGCGGCTGCACGACGTCGGCACGCGGCTGGATGACTTACCGGGCCAGGTTCGAAGGTGAAGCGTTGATCTGGCTCAATGGGCTGCCGTTTGGTTGCATTCGACACCTCGTCGAGCGCGCCGTTGACCTCGTCGATGAGCCTGGGACGCCTTCCTGATTCATGGCATCCATCCCGCGTACAGGCAAACTGCGTTCGGCCAGGGCTAAGGACTACTCACATTCCGAGTAGGCGACCCTGCCGAATAAATCCGCATTTTCGATATCACGTGGATCAGGTAGCGTCAGATCTCGCCTACCGAAGTTCAGGGTGCATCGAGCGGCAAGGAATAGCCGTGAGAGTCGCCTTCGTGCGACAAGAACGTGTTGCCGATTTCCGATAGATGCTTGACGGATCGTCCGGTCAATACCGAATCACACGGGTAAACACGTTGGAAGACCGGACGCCGCTCACTGGGTCGAGCTGTCAACTTTGGAATCGCTCAGAATTTTCCGAAAAATGCGAGTAAGACATTTGCGCGTCAAACCCATAGTTCTTCCCAGATAGGAGTCGGTCCGATTTATTCGCGAGTAACTGCGGTCGGTGACGAATGCGACCAACAGCGAAACAGGAGAGGCTCGACGGTGTGGAGTCCAGCAGCGTCCACATCGAATACGGCGAGCGCGTCCAGGCATGCCAGCGCGGACTCTGTGTCAGAGACGTCGCTTAGCGCAATCGCCTCTAGCAAGTCGGACACGCTTGCTTCGGACCCAGCGTAGGCCAGGATCATGCCGAACGCAGCGGCGAGATTTGGTTCCTTGGCCAAGCCGATCGCCTCGACGAGATCGGCCGCACCTGCGCTAGTGTTGAGTTCTCTCTCTAGCTCTGCAAGCGCCGCGTCCTCTGACGTGTGCCTGATGATTAGAGAGACCGCGCGCTCGGTAAGGCACGGCCAGCCGCCCGTCACCTCGAGCAGCCGTGATTGCCGGTCCGGTGTCGTGAAGTGCCCTGTGTCAAGAGACCAGACGTGAATCGCGCGCCGGTCTAGCCGTCGCAACACAACCGTACCCAGACCTGGCCGCTCGCCGTGGGCGAACGCCTCCTGCCAGAAGTCCAACTGGTCCGGGCCGGCGACGAGCACGACGGATCGGGTGACTCCTGAGGTCGTGGGCCGGTTTTGTAGCGCGTCAGTCAGGGAAGTGGTGCAGCCCTCGCTCTTGGTACCAAGTGCGAACAGATCAGATAGCACGACGCGGCGGTCGCCTGGTCGGCCATCCACGAGCGCCTCTTCGAATTGCTTGCGACCGCGCGTGTCTATTAGGTTGTAGCGACCAGCCAGATCGTCGCAAACCGCGCGCAGCGTGGTGCTCACGTGCTCGATTCGCGTCGCGTGCGAGCCCAGTACGAGCCGGACTTGGGTTGTGTGGTCCCCTAGCAGGTCGTCAATCTGCGCAGCGGTTAGGGGTGCTCGGCTGTTGTCTGGCAGTGCCCGGCGGGTGGCGAGCGCAATGAACTCGCTCGGCACTGTCTCAGACGCAGCGTGGAGCAATTCGGTGAGTACGTCGAGTTGGCTACCGATCATGCGGAGGACGTTAGGTGACCGCAGGTGCCAGCCGCGCTGGTCGTTATTTGGTGCAAGCACGCCCAGTCCGGCCATTTCGTGAAGGTAGGCCCGAAACCCTTCGGTGTCCAGAGCGGCAAACCCTTCCGGCCAGTACGACAGACACTCGTTGCGCAGTTCGACCTCGGTGAGACGGCGATCCATGCCCTGTTCGTGTGCTTGATGCGCGAGCACGTTAGCGATCACGTTGTATCGCGGATCTAGATTGAGCGTATCATGGAATGTGGAAGTGATATCCAGCTTCAGTTCTGGATCGGCCTCGACCGCTTCGACGTCTTTGGCGGTCACGATGAATGGCGGTTCGCCGGGAGCAACACCTTGCGATCGAATACGAAGGGCATGCATATGCTCGATAAGTCGATGGCCGAACATCTGCAGCAAGAACGGTTGGTATGAGCAGTAGCCGAGTATCCGATTGATAAGATCAGGGTCGGCGAATTCATAGCCGAGTGCTTGCAACGGCTGTGCAATCAGGTCGAACGCGAACTGCGGTTTCAGTGGCCCTATAACCGTTGGGCGCTGCGCCAGGTGCTTGAAGGTGTTATTTGATACTTTCGCAAATCGCTGCACCGAGTGCAGGCCGGCGAATACTACTTTGGTCCGGCCTTCGAACCCGGCCATTTGTCCCAGATCCTTGAGCCTATTGGTCTCTGGGAACTGAGTCGAATCCCTCTCGAAGAATCCATCCGACTCGTCGAGCAGAATAAGTAGCCTACGGCGACTGTCACCTTCAAGCCATTCCCGCACCCCGGTCCGCACGATCTCGTGACTGGACTTCCCGCGCCTTTCGGCCTTGCCCAAAGTGATAACGCTGCCTTCTAGATCTCGCTGCAGCAAATCCCAAACGGCGTCGGCTGGCTGCCGATCGGGCCCTATATCGGCGGTAGTGAGTTCAATGTGGATGGCTATCCGCTCTGGCTCGCGTTCGAACGCGACTTTCGCGTCGCGCAACAGAGCTGACTTTCCTAGTCCGCGACCACCAAAAATGACCTGCGTGCCGTTCGGATCGAGAACCTCGCTACGCTCCTTTCCGCGGCCGTAGAACATCTCCCGCGCTACCAGCCACCGCTTGTGCCGGACATAGGGCTGCACAGCGGAGAACGGCAATAGGATCGACATGGCGGCGGCGAGTTGCCGGTCGCCGTGCGCAGCCAGGTAGGCGAGAGCAGCGTCGTCGAGCACAACAACTGGTGCGCTGGTGCTTGGAGCGCGAGCCGCAAGCCTTCGACGCGCTCCGGGAGACATCGTTCCGAAGTACGCAACGAGAATAGCGTCCGCTGAGGTGTCCTGGTCGACCCAACTCATCAGCAGATCCTCCGCGGGCCGTTCCCAGCACAGCAGCACTCGCAAACGCCCGCCCAGTCTCGACCCGAACTCCGGTACCATCGCATTGCCAGTCGATGTCACATTGGTCAGTTCGACGAACCGTCTCTCGCGGCCCCTCTGCACGTTGTTCAGCCGGTTGGCCTTCGTCTGTGGGTCGAACTCGAAACCAGCGACCCGTAGCGCTGGTAGCAATTGCGAGCGTTCGCTGATGCTGCCACGTCCCTCAACTGGCGTAAGGCCGAGCAGTCGCCAGGAATCCAGTGCGTCTGCAACGGCCGCGCGTGCATCTTCGGATAGCTCGGTGAAACCGAGAACGTCACAGCCGTGAACGACGCTTCCGGTCCGGACTGCCTCAACTACTTCGGTGGTGATGCCGCCCGGTAGTCCGGCTGGGACTGTCGGGAAGAATCGAGCGAGATCGCTGCGGACGGTGAGGTTCGGGACGGGTTCGCCAACCTCGCAGTAGTAGATGAGTTCCTCTGCCGTGGTTAGGTCACCGGTGTCGATGAGCCGTTCGATATGTAGCGCGTCGACTGGTACTCGCTTGTCCGGTTGCCTAACCAACTGCTCGAGCCGGTCTTGCAGACGACGAGCCGCCTCTTCGCGGTATGCGGGTAGTAGTTCTCCGATTGCGTTGAGTTGCATACGAACAGAGGCGAGACTGCAACGTTCTCGCGGTTCGTTCCGGGCGCCGCCTGCTAGCGTGGTCGGGTCGGCGGCATCGAGCATGGTCGTTAGCTCACCGTCTTGCTCTTCTGAGATCTCGTTGCGCAATCGCGCCCGGCGGAGTTCTGCAAGCAACTGCTCGCGGATCGCCGTCAGATTCATATGCGAATGGTGCTCGGCCGTCTGAAGCGTTTCTGGCGCATCCGATTCAAGTTCAGTCACTGCGGGCAGCGCGCCATATCGGACCATTGTCAGTAGGTAATCTGCAGTCGGATATTCTTCGGCAGTGATCAGGGCGTCGAAGGCGTCCTGCCAGCTGCGTTCGGCGGCGAAGACAAGATCCTCGACGCTGGCACCATTCTGTACGGTGACCAGGCCGGTGCCAGACTTTACTGTTGCTCCCGGTACTTTGAGCAATTCGGCTGTCAGAGCGAAGTCCGCAAATGGTTCGCGCAACGAAAGGCCGACCGATCCGTCGAGCAGTGCGAAGGTCGTAGCGAGCGAATCACGGGCGGCAATCCCGGCGGCGCCGTTGACTGCGTCACCGCGTCCGGCCTGTACCTCGAAAGCGGCTATCGCGTCACAGGCACGATCAAGAATGGCGGAGCGCATATCGGTCAGCTCACCGGTCGCCCACGTTGAGCCCGAGTGCGTCGCATGCTCAAGAGCGGCGACACAATCTAGCCAGATGGAGACCCGCTGCAGAGCATCGGCAGCGAGATTGATGAGATTCTGGCGCCCAGCGCCCTGGATCGGCTTGCCGGAATTGCCCTTATAAATAGCGTCGAGTCGGTCGATCTCCTTGCTGATCACTACATGGTCATTTAGGCGAAGGACCTGTGTGGTGACCTCGGCGCGGCGGCTGCGGTCGTCTGCCGCTGCAACTATGAGAAGCGAGCCGATGATCCCATCGGGAGCCATCCACTTTTTGGCGATGTCAGTGGCTCTCTTGAATCGCAGAGTGTGGGGTCGGAGCCCTTCCTGGGCCACCGCTCGGGCCTGCTCGACCTGCGCCGTGAGTTCGCTTACGTCGGCAAGTACTGTGCGCAGTGGGTTGCCGATGAGCACACTCTGCAGAGCGCGTCGACCAACTTGTCCGGCAATCTCGGCCAAGTTGGGCTCGATGCGGGTCGCGAGCGTTGTCAGCAGGGCACCTGCAGCATGCTCACCGGTGATCAGGGCAACTCGAATCAAAGCAGGGACAGCAAGGCGCAAGGATGCTCCGTCGGTAGCAAGAACCTCTGCGTCGAGCGTTGGTAGCACAAGCCGCAGTCGACTCGCGCACGGCCCGGTCTCACTTCGGACGGCATCAGCGAGTGCCGATAGCTGTAGCACCGTCGGCAACGGCTCGCCGATCCCGGTTAGCTCGGCTAGGCTGGCCGCCAGGCCAAAGCGCTGGGTCACAATGAGGTCGCTGATGATGGCGTTTACGCTCGCCTCAGCGACGAGTGCAGGCGACTGCGGCAAGTCAGGCGACACTGTTGAGAGTGTCGGATCCTGATCGCTTGGATCTGCCGTTGCAGTTGCGATGGGCTGAGTCGCGTCCGCCGGAGCCAGAGCGGGCGCTCTAGATCTTGCAGAGTCCGGTCTGTCGGGCTCATCAGCTGCTATCGGGCTGGAAGCATCACCGGGTCCGCGCTGGTCCGGCCCGGATTCTAGCGGCGGCTCAGCTATCTCAGTGGCTAGGAGTGCTGTCACCATGCCCGTCGGATTGCCAGTGGCAGGCTCGGTCATCTCCGTTGGAGCTTGCACCCACTTGAGCTGGCCGGTCAGGGCGGCGACTGGAAGCAATGCGAGTTCTGGCGGAGGCAGCACGGCGGCGCACCGTATCTGCAGATCCATCAACCGCTGCGGGTCGGCATGAGTTGGCCCATCGGCGGCGATCAGGTCGACGAGATCCGATAGTGCGAATAGGCCCGCAACGGTGTCAGCGACGTCTGCGTCACCAAGGCGGGCGGCGATGTCCTCGACGAGGTCATAGAGTGCGGCCAGCGGTCCTGCGAGTGCCGATTCGCCGCCGAGAGCATGCATCGCCTCGAGCCGTGCGCGCATCACCGCCTGGTCTGCCTGGTGTTCCAGCGCGACCAGGGCTTCGTCGATTGCCTTCACACTGACCGTGGCTGCCACCTCGAGATGCAGTGCAGCGGCTATACGTTGGAAAATGTGCTGCAGGTGCGCGACCACGTCCAGGTCGGATGTGTTCGGCAGATCGCCGTTGTCTACTGCCTGTAGGAGCCGGTGGGCAGCCGCTCGCGCGGAAGACAGAGCTATTTCCAGCGTCTCGCGCTCGGCGCGCAAGTAGTCAAGTGGAATGCCGGAGGCCATGAGTGCGTTCAGATCCTCTTCGATCTTTGCCACATCATTGTCCTGGGACAGATGCCCTCCCGTGGCATCCGGATCAAAATCTGATGTATTCAATCCATCGGCATAGAAGCCTGCTTCGTCCGTCCCTATTTCATGGCTGTCGCCATGGCGGACCCTGAAGTCTGGAGTCGCATCCACGACAGCGCGGGCAGCGGCGAGTACCGCTCCGCCGTCTTCCTCGGATAGCACCTGTGACAGAAACCAGGATTGATTCGCGGCCCAGACGAGCACGCGGGCGTCAGGAGGAGACGCAAGCGCACTGGTCCAGAGCGCAAATCGCAGTATGCTATCTGTCCAAAGAGCGGTGAGCTCAGGTGTGTCGGCGCCCTGGTCACGGCACCTGAGAGCCGTCTCGAATAGGTCATGACGTACCGATTGAGCGATATGGGCCCCAAAGTGCATCAGGTCGTGCAGGTGTACACGTCCTAGCCGCGCCAGCACATCGTTGCACAATGTCTGCCCGACCTTTCGTGCCGCGACGTGAATGCCGATCGCACGCAAAGAGTGCGTGCGATGATCGAGCCGCGCGCGTGACAGGAGTGTGGCAATATCGTGCGCCGTCAGCTCAGAGGCGGCGCTGTCGACTGGGCAAGGGACTGAATTAAGCACCTCGGCCAGGTGCGTGAGTGCCGTCTCGACTTTGAAGCGGTTCTGGGGTTCGTAGCTGACGTCCATCCAGGTCTGGTACAGAGAATCCTCGGCCTTGTGCCTGCACAACGAACGTCGGCTTCGGGTCATGCTTCGCCACCTTGTTTTCTGGGTCGGTTCTGATTCGTTCGAGTCTGCTGTGAGGCACGGAGATCCTTGTTGTTCCATGCGTCACCGGTGCCGCACGTGCTCGCGCACGAGGGTGTAGCCAGCTGGAAGGTCGCCTGCGCGGCCGTAGCGAGCGAGGAGCCGCCTGTACTCGGCGCGAGAATCAGCACTGGCTTGCGCGCCGTAAGCCAGTCGACGCAGGAACGGGGCAACCGAAAACTCCCGTACGTAGAGGGACAGCATTGACTCTGGCGCTCTGCTCTGCCGCGTGTCTCCCGTCACTAGTCGTGGTCGCCACACCAGAACCGCCACTAGTCCGCCAGACGTGGCCGGGGGCCACCTAACTCCGTCAGCCCCGACGCTGGCCTGCTCGATGGTCAGCGTACCGTCGGCGAGCATCGCATCGATGACGGGCTCAAGCGCCTTGGCCCCTGCTATGCCGGCGTCGCGACCGTACACGAGATCAGCGAGCAGACTGCTAGGAAGCACGGCCACGCCGGCAGCGTCGAGCCGCCCAGTACGACGAACCGCCCGCAGCACTCTCTCCCGCAGCGTGAGCGGGCCGCGGGTGTGACTGCCGCGCCGCACACATCCAGGCGCGGTATCACGAGTAAGGACGGTCGGGTCGTACCGGTGTTCGTATTCGGTGCCGTCGATTGTGACCGGCGCCTCCAGCAGGCTACTGCGCACCCTGATTACTACAGCCCCACGCTGCCATGTGAAGGTCAGTACGATCCCGGGAAAGAACTCAAGCGGCCACTCAATACCGGCAAGGCGCGTCCGTGACCCGAGCTGGGTGACGATCACCGCTTGAGCAGCATCCTGTGGGCCGAGTTCGGAGCCGTGATGGGTGAGTTGTAGGCGAACTTGCGCACCGACAAGCCCAGCCGTCTGGAACTCTTCGACGACACGATCGGGTAGCGAAGTGACGCCGGCAAGCGTGTGAGAGAGCCGCAGTGTCGTCCTCCACGACAACTGACTGTCAGTGACCGACAGAAGGTCCACACTTGAGTCGAGGTCGTCGGACTGATCGAGGCCATCGACAGGTGTCAACTCGGCTTCTGCCTCGATAGCCGATGACTGCTGGCTCTCAATCCAGCCAAGACCCAGAACTGCCAGCGGATCGACACGGGCATACGGGCCGGGTGGGTCGGATGCGCGCCATATGCCACCGCCCTGCCAGCTGTCGTCAAGGCGCAGGTGGGTGCCGGACGGCATGAGTCCGTCATCGTCGGCTTCGCGGCGTGCGTAGTCACCGATGACCGTGTTCGCGTGACACACGGCGGCCGGGTAACCGAGACCCACCAGCTGCGAAGCTGCACCAGAGACGGTCCGCAGAAGTGGGCCGACAGCGGTGTAGCGCAATGAATTTGCCGAAGCGGTGAACCGACGACGTGCGAGCGGAGCAGGGCGGCTGATTGCGATGGCGAGCGCACCGAGATCGCTGCCGCCAAGCGCTCGCCTGCTGGCCAGCCGGGCACCAAGGGCGACACGCGAGAACGCATACTCGTTCCAGATTCGCAGCGAACCGATCGAGGCGAGAGCAGTAGCGATTGTGCTCAGCGCTGCCCGCACCGCCGCAGCGAGCGCATCCTTGTCGGCCTCGTCGGTCAGCAGCAGTGGCAGCGGTCCGGCGAGCAACTGCTCGCGCCCTCGGCTCAGCAGATAGCGGGCGTAGAACTCGGTGTCGCCGACTTCAGCGTCCTCTGCGGTCGCGTATTGTGCCTCAAGCTCCAGGTGCCCGTCGGAGTCGAGCCATCTGCCGCGTCGGCGCAGCCGGTCCAGCTTCGCTGATGTGGCGACCTGCGCAGGACCGAAGGCGTCGAAGTCGATCACGAGACGCTCGGAGAGTACCGGCGTGGCTTGTGCTTCCTGCGACCTATCAGATCTATGGGCACCGGCTGGTGCACCAGACAACCAGCCGGGCGCGTCGCCAGTGTCGCTCAGCGCCGAATGCGCGCCTTCCTTATACACGAGTTCCGCGAACAGCGGATCGGTGCCAGTAGCAATGTTGACCATCGCGCCGACTGGCAGCGCGCCAGCTGTCTCCTGGAACGTCACCTGCTCGAACCAGTTGAAGTCGACCGGCCCTCCAACGTACCCACCGAAGATCAGGTCGTAGCCGAAGTACACAGCGTTAAATGCAAGAGCGGTGTGGACGACGCCGCGATAAGAGACCAATGCTTCGAGATAGCGAGTTAGTCGATCAGCATCATCGGGCTGAAGAGAGTCGAAGCCGAGAAGAATTTCTGGAACAAAAAGCGGTTCGTCCTCATACGGTCGCCATACCGCCCGGCGGTCTGGCGTCGTCTTCACAGCACCGATCCCGTCGTGGCTGCCCGCTTCGCTAGGCGACGCTGCTCGCGGACGACATTGCCCACATCGCGCCAACGTGGGCCGGTTGCGACCGCGCGACCGTCGGCGGCAAGTCGCGCCAGTGCATCCTCGACTTGCGGCAATGTAACAGAGGGATTGACGCCGAAGAACCGTGAGGTCACGACTGCGGTCGGCAGCCGCACCCATCTTCGAGCGCGGGCGTAGAACCATGTGTCCTGACCACGTAGCGCCAACTGCATGTCTCGGACCGACAGCCCTCGATCGACCGCCCACAGCAGCATGCGGACCTGCTCGTCGAGCCGACGTGCCTTCGCCGCGGCGTCGACTCGCCAGCCGCTCGGCTGCGGCCGTGCAGTTAGCATCGCTACTCCAGCGGCTGGCTGGGTATCAGTAACAGGCCAGTCGGCGCGGTAATCCCAGCACGCCGAGCACCGGTTCGTTGCGGTCGTGCAGCAGGTATCGGGTACGTCGACACCGAAGTAGTCAGCGAACTTCTCGTTCGCACATGTGCCATGGTCGGCGAAGAAGTCCTGTAGCAGCGCGATCTCCGTTGCGGCACGGGTCACCTTTCCGGAGATGGCAACCGCGAACGATGAGGGGATGACATCGACGCGAACCTTGACGCCCGTGACGAGCCTGCGCGACGGAGCGGCGGACACGTCGATCTGGCCACGGTCGTGCAGGTCCGCGAGTAGTTGCCAGGTCCCCGGCGGATCGGCGGTGAGGTCGCGGAAGCCAGGCACGGTCGCGGCTAGGAGCACATCGGCCTTCGCGACGTCAAGGCGGGTTCGCTGAAGCTCACTGCGGTCGGCGCTACGAGCTGGCAGCGCTAGCAGGGCAGTGATGACAGCGCGCTCTACGGCTGCGGAGGGGTCGTGACTGCTGGGATCGTCATGGCCGAACAGCTCGCCCGGCTTGATCGCTGCCAATGGCGGGAAGTCACCGAGGTCGGTGACGGCGCCGAGTCCTGCGAGGGCAGCAAACGCGCGGATGATGCCAGCGCTGTAGGTGTCGAGAGTGCGCTGCTGCTCGGCTTCCTGCAGGGTCAGGCGACCGGCGGCAAGGTCCTGAGCGATGAGCCGTTCGGCCGCTCGTGGGGCATCCAGCACGCCACCGCAGGACAAGACGGTCTCAGCCATCCGCTGCAGGAGTGTGGCGGGAAGATCCTGGCTGGTCATGAAGGCTACCGTGCGCAGACCACGCCTGGTCAGCAGCGCAAGCCCCGTGTTTGTCGGCTTTAGCCGCTCACCTGAGAGCGTGCTCGGCATCCAGCCTTCGTCCGGGTCGGCCGAACCAGTAACGGCCTTGCTGGCGGCATCCCGGCCGGCGCGGCCGAGATGCTGGTACAGCGCCGCAAGGTCCGTTGGTGGAGACACGCAGAACACAGTGCGAATGTCGGGCCGGTTGATACCGAGCCCGAATGCTGAAGTCGCGACGATTACGAGTGGCGCGAAGCCCTCATCGCCTTTCTGCGGCGCCTCCCGAAATTCGGTCATCACCGCCGACTTCTCTGCCTCAGTGAGGCGGCCATGGAAGCGTCGTACCTGAACGCCGGCGTCGCCGAGGTACTCGCGCAGGTGGGCGTGGAGGCGCACGACTTCCTTCACCGTTAGGCAGTAGAAGATCGCGTGATCATCGAGAGAGTCGAGCACCTCCTCCGCCAGTCCAGCGACAGTCGACGGCCCCGCCGCTGCGAGCGACCGCCGGAAGATCGCGAGCTCGGGGCGGATGGGGTTCTCCGACACGGTGACCAGTTCCTCGTCGTCGTCCGGCGGATCAGCGCTTAACCCGAAGACACCTTCCCGCAACCCGGCGTGCACGGCTCGGTTCGCGGTTGCCGTCAATGCAGTTACGGGCAGGTTGTAGTCGGCACGCAACTCAGCGATGAACTGCTCGACACGGCGGAAGCTCGGCCGAAAGTCCTCGCCCCACTGGACGAACGTGTGTGCCTCGTCCAGAGCAATCCTCTGTACTCTGCCGTTTTTGACTGCGGAGCGGACGAGGTCGCGGAACCGACGCTGACAGAGCCGCTCCGGGGAAACGTAAATAATGCGGATACCGTGATCGGTACGGCCAAGCAGTTGGTCAGCGACCTCAGTCTTACCTGTCCTAGACGACGACTCGCGCAGAGGCGCGACAAGAGCGCGAACTGCGCCACCGATCGACCGATTTAGCTCGAGCGCCTGGTCGTGCATGAGGGCGACGAGCGGTGAGACGACTACCGTAACCCCAGGCAGGATCAGCGCGGGCAATTGGAAGCAGAAGCTCTTACCGAATCCGGTTGGGAGCAGCGCGAGTACGTTGCGGCCTTCGGCAACCGCGCGGATTACAGCAATCTGGCTGGCCTTGAGTTCAGCCGGATCGTCGGACAGGTGCAGCAGCCCTGCGACCTGCGCGGCCCGTTCGGTGACCTCATCGGCGAGTCGGCCGACGGCGCGTAGCTGGTCAACTTGGACATTGGTGAGCCTGAGGCTGCGGATGCGTCGGGTCTGCGGCAGCAGTGTGTGCGCCTCGAGCGCTTCATCGGTCGATAGCTCGACGGCCCGCTGCAAGTCAAGCAATCCATGGTCGGCGAAGAAGGCCCAGATCCGTCTCCACCCTTCGACCATTGTTGTGACGTTGCCGCCGGTCGACTCGCCAGTGTCCGGGTCGGTCCGCAGCAGCGCGGGTTCGAGCGACCCGAGGAGCATCTGCCTGTAGGCGCGGCGCAGAGCGGTGGCACCGGCGAGTTTGCGGTCGGAGATGATGACGACGCCACAGTGCCGCTCGGAGCGAACGAGCCTACCGATCGCTTGTCGCAGTTGCAGAGCGGCCAAGGGCAGGTAGTACATCTCTGTCGCGACAGCGTCCGGATCTTCGGCGCCGGCGAGTTCAGCGCGGACCTTCACCGCCTCCCGGCGCGCTTCGATGATCGGGGCACCGAACGGCGCGAACGGCAACTTGTTGATCCACACCAGTCGAAGGCGGTTGGCGTCGGCGACGTCGACACCTTGCCACAGTCCCTTAGTGCCAACGAGCAAGCCGCCACCATCCCCGTGGTCGGTAAACTCCCTGACGGCGCGTTGGTTGCCAAGGACGAGCGCGGACCGTACCGGAGTCTCATCAGCACGGCGGCGCAGCTCGCTTGCGAGATAGTCGGCGATACCACCGGCAGCCGATCGAGCAGTAGTCAACACCATCGCGCCGCCGCCGAACCCACCGCAATCGCCGGGCTGCTGATCGACACCCGCCCCGAGCATCGGCTGGATCATCTCGCCCGCGTATCCGGCAAGTTGATGGGCGACTGTACGCATCGCCCCATCGGATTGCTCCGCCCACGACGGGAAGTCGGAGAAACAAACCAGCTCAGCCTGGTTAGCTAGGTCAAACGGGGTGTCGAGAACCAGCGTGGCCACGGACGAGTCAATGCCGAGCCGATCGCGTAGAAAGGTCCACTGGCCGGCGATCCTCAGCGTCGCTGACACGTAATAAGTGCGCGTGAACGTCGTCAAGAAGGAGTGCCAAATCGGCTCGGCAGGCAGTTCGATCGGAGAGGTGGCGATCCGAAATCGATAATTGCGCAGCCCCGCCCGCAGCGCTTCGATCTCTTCTGCGTAGACGACCCTATTCGTCAGCCCGCCGTCGGCGACCCTGGTTGGTGCTGCCGAGATCTCGCCAGCCGTGTGGTCATCATTGGGAACCCCGCCTGCCTCCGTGTCGGTGCCCGACTCAACAATGACACTGATATCGTCCTCGCCCTCGTCCTCCTCAGAGATGCCCGCAGATGCATCTCCCGTCTGGCCGGGCCGGGTGGATGGCCAAAGGACGTTGTTGATGTCGGCGACGATTGCAGCCGCAGCCATCTCGGTCGCCACAGTCCTTGCGATCAAGGTGCGCAACTGCTCGACGGCGAAGAAGTCCAATCTGGTTCTGTTCGCGACGAGCGATGCGCCGAGAGCGCCGGTAACGGCGCGGCAGACGCCAGCGAGCCGGGTCAGCAAGGCCGCCAGTGTCCGGACCTGTGGCACTCCGGTGCTGCCCGAGTAAGGGCTGGCGAGAGTGACGGAGCGAGACCCGATAAGAACGCCTACGCCAGCCGAGCGCGCGTCGAACGCTTGGCCCGCGACCTTCGGCAACTGCTCGTGGTCGAGTAGTCTGCCGAGATTGCGGACAGCATCAACAACCGCTGCCAGCGCGGCTGACTCGCGATTGTCGTCCAGCCATCTTCCGAGTTGGGCGAACAGATCCTCGACCGCTGGGTAGTCCAGTGTTGTAGTCAAGGCCGATGTGGCGGCGTCCTCGAGCTGGTGAGCCTCGTCCACAATCAGAAGGGTGTCATCGCCAAGTCCGGCAAGCTCGTTGAGGTGAGCGAGCAGCATCGCGTGGTTGGCCAGGATGAGCCGGTGGCCAACTAGAGCTTCCGATACAACGTCGGTGTATGCGGCGACAGGAGTAGCCGCAGTCGTCTCATACTCGCCATTCGATGCTTGAGACAGGCTTTTCAGCCAAGCCGACAGGGTAGGGCCGCAGAGGTCGGCGAAGAACGCTGGCACATCGACAGTGTCGACCGAGTGCGCGCTCCAGCCGTCGATCCGGTCAGTAGCGGCACGCAACCGGAGGAGCAGAAATACAAGCAGTTCACGGAAGGCTAGTCGGTCCAGGAACCGGTTGCGGACGCTGAGAGAGCCGATCGCGGTAGCGTCGGCAAGAGTGACCACCAACGCACGTAGTGACAATCTGTTGTTTGCACCCTTGACGATGTCGGTGGCTGTGAGCAGGCCAGGTAGGGCAACATCGAGGGCGGCGACGTCGGCGGCCAACTGCGCCTGTAGCTGTTTAGTGAACGTAGTAACAATCGCGGTGCGCGTCGGATCCCCGGCGAGCCAGTCAATTGCGGCAGCGAGAACCGCCAGGCTCTTGCCGGTGCCCGTTGGCGCCTCAATAAGCCCGGGACGCCCATCGTGAGCCCACCGATGTAGCGCGGTCGTCATCTGCTCTTGCGCTGCTCGACGGCTCGCGGTGCTATAAGCCGCGTGGGCGAGCGCACCTGGATCAACCCGTCCGTCAGCGCCGCGCAGCTCAGCACTAACTCTGAGCTGCTCGCGACCGGTCGGACCGGCCGTAGCCCGCCGAGGCTGGTGTCCTGCCAGCTCGGCCAAGACGACCGTAGCGACGTCTCCATGTCGGTGATTGCGCTCTTGCTCGGTCGGCAACCCGTCGGCTGCCAGTTCGCGGAGCAGCCGCCAGCTCGGGGAGTCAGGCACTGTGGACGCGATCAGGTCACGAAGTGGCTTCGACCAGCTGTAGAACTCCGCAGCTGCGGCTGAAAGAAGCCGACCGAGGATAACGCAGTCAGCGGTGGCGTCGTGCCACATCAAGTCGCCGGTCACCACTCCGACAGCGGCGGCCAGCGGCACCAGCCGGTGTGTGGGCACAACCGGCCATATGGCCAGCGTCAAATAATAGGCATCGACATACTCGCCGGGCAGTTGGGGCAAGTCCTCGCGAGTGAAGGCCTCAGCTAGAAGCGGGAAGTCTGCAACGAAGCCGTTGTACGCAACGACGACGTCGGCACCGTCGGCGAAACTGAGTAGGGCGGTCAGCGCCTTCGCTGGCGGCACGGCCTTCGCGGAATGTTCGG
This sequence comes from uncultured Actinomycetota bacterium, assembly GCA_963819285.1. Taxonomy (GTDB): domain Bacteria; phylum Actinomycetota; class Actinomycetes; order Streptosporangiales; family Streptosporangiaceae; genus Chersky-822. The sequence continues at coordinate 14,271 of CAWFVM010000003.1, read as the reverse complement.
CGCGGACCCGACTCGACACGATTTTCCACTCGTCGTCGGGCAGTTCGAGCCAGCGGGCGAATGGTTCCTCGACAGTAACCCAGGCCTGATCTGCGCCAACGCGAACTGCTCCGACCTGATAGATCCGCTTGTCGGTATACGGCTCCGTTGCGGTGGTGCGCACGACCGACTCAAGATCGATGACTACGGCGCGCAGAGAGCGATCGACCGAATGGCTTTGGGCTGAACTCGCGCACAGGTCTGTGGTGAGAGAATTGTCGCGAGCAACAGCGCGAAGCCGTCCATCCTCGTCGATAATCGCTCCAGCGTTGACCGCCTGTCTGGCGAGCACTGCAACTCGGGCAGTGGGCAACCGGCGGAACCGGGCACCGGCGTATTCTGCCAACTGGGCGAGCGAAAGCCCATCGGGATGCTCGGCAAGCAGGGTCACGAGTTGGCGGACAGGTCCAGGCAACCGCTGCTCAGTCATCCGCACCCCGCTGATAGTCGGTCATGTGTACGTCTTTACTTTACTGATCAAGACTGAATATTTGCGGGCGATTTGAGAACGCCTCGTTCTCGGAGGTCTAAGCCCTGCTGTGCGGTCATAACCGGTGGCCGTGGCAGACAGCCCTGCTCTGACCCGCGACCTTCTCGATGATTTGTTCCACTAGGTCGGGTTCTGGAGTCGTTTATGGCCTTTATGCGCACGACGAGCGACGGGACACCCTAAATCTGATAGTTAGTACACAATCTCACCCGATCGCTAACGATACTCAGCAGGTCACAGGCTCACCGGCTTCGTGTGAGCCCAAATGTGACCAGGGTCAGGAGGAGCCTGGCAGCATGAACCTTCCTCTTTATTAAACGCCGATAATCACACTTAAGTTATCTGATTCGCGAGAAAGTAATGTTTATGGCCGAGAACCGTACATCCGATCCGGGTTCGTCCAGCCGCGGCGCTAAATCGGGGTAGGGTAGCCCCTGACGGGCGGCCGAGTGGTCACGCCACCACCCCACGAGATGGCTACGGCACCAGAGTCGATTAGTCAGCGGCAATCTGACCCTATCCATCGCTGGCTCCATCTCTCCTCCTTGCCTCCTGCCCGCGCTGCGCCTCGTCATCGGATATTTGCGCTGTCCGAGGCAGGTCATTCAGCCACGCTGCGACATCGACGGATCCAACCGGCGTGGGCACGCTTGGCGACAACTCCAGTGGTAGTCGGTACTCATCCAGCGGCACACAAAGGTAGGTCTCGGACGACGCAGCCTCCAGTTGGGTGAATAGCAGAAGTTCCATACGGCCTTAGCCGCGTTGACTGCGGCTCAGTCGAAGGTCGCAGGGCTGCCCGCTGAGCTGGGACTCGCAATGTCAGTCTTGACGAATCGGTGCGTTGGGTCTAGCATCTCAAGCCCATGTCGCGATTTCGTCAATAACCGCTAAGGCATGAGGCTCATCGCGGTCCCACACATTGTCGATTGTCGGTTGTCGGCCGCGCTCAAGCAAGATCCGATCTTGCAGGATCGGTGGCGACCTAAAGTCTCGATTTCTCAGCCTTCGACTGAACCAGGGCATTGCCTCACCCCTCGGTAGCCAAAGACGCTTGCTCGTCACCTGTTGATGAGCCCATCTCGATCGCCTGAATCATGATCACTTCGAGCATCACACCGAGGCATTGCTAAGTGATCTTGGTCAGTTCAGTCGCACCATTGAGGCCCAGCTGCGCATTGCTGCAGCTAGCTGACATGGAGGAGGTGGTGCTGCAATGGCTGGCCGGCGACCTCGACGCGCTGCCGCTCTGGAACGGCCCGAACGACCGCCCGCACGTCACCGACGGCGCGGCGTTCCCGCGGTCGGAGGCCGAGATCACCGATGTCCATTCCCGAGCGCTGCTGGCCCAGTGGCGGCACCCATGGCCCGACCAGCTCTCCGCTTCAGAGCAGGCGCGCGATGCCAACGTGTATGCGCGCGGAATCGTGCAGCTGCTGACCTGGATGTCTGGCGCGGCTGCGTCCGGGCCTCTGACCGGCGACGCGACGCTCAGCCCGCCATCGCTGTACCAGGCCTCTCTGGAGGTCCGCCACGCGATGACCGGCCTGGAATACGCGCGATCCACTAACGCCGCGATCCTTGCCGTCCGGATCGAAGGAATCATGGACACCTTCACCTGGCTCGCCGGCTGGGACACCGAACTGCCCGTCGACAGACATGGCCATCTCCTCGCCGAGGACTGCCCGGAACGCGTTGAACCCTGCGGCTGCGACGCTGCGGGAAAGTGCCTGGAGACAACCTGCCCGGCCTGCCGGCACGAGCGCTGCGTTCACGGCTTCGCCCAAGTTAGCGTGTCCGAGTCATAGCGCTGGCGTCTACCCGGCTTAGCTGTCATGGATGCAAGATAGAGCTAATGGTCTCACTAACGGATTCGGCTTCCTCGATTCGTCCGGCCGTCCGGAGGGCCGTGTTAAGGTGCCTCAGGACTATGACCTCGTCTCGCCAGTTGTCAATTTCGCGGAGAAGGCTTGCGGCATCGGTGTGGGCGATGATCGCTTCATTGGTGCGGCCCGCTCCTTGCAGCGCCAGGCCGAGTTGGTCGAGCACGTAAGCTTCCCTGGGCACGTTATTGGAATTCCTAGAGATTGTCAGGCTCTCCTGTTGCGCCGCTACGGCTTCATCGAACCGCTCAGCTCGACGTAGGGCGTCACCCAGGTCTCCCAGCGCACCCGCAACGGCTTGGGCGCTTAGCATCTGTCGGCATATGGCGAGGTCTTGCTGATGCGCCAGGATAGCTTCCTCGTGCCGACCGAGCCGCTGCAGGGCACGCCCCAGGTATTGCAAGGACATCCTTTCGGCTTTACGGTCGCCTGTCTCGCGGGAGATCGCGACGGCAGCTTGCTCGGCGTCTGCTGCGTCCTCGTAACGCGCTGCCCGAAATAGCGCGATGCCCAAAAGATACCGGCTCGCGCCTTCGCCATGACGATCACCGATGTCCAAGGTGATAGCGAGGCTTTCTCTCAGGAGTGCGATGTCATGCTCGTACGCAAACCCCGCGATCGGCAGCATTCTAAGGTCTCCAAGCAGCGCACGGCCAAGGCGACGCAGGGCGCGGCTCTCGCTCCGCCGGTCGCCAATCTGGCGGAAGATCTCAACAGCCTCCCTGGCAGTTGCTTCCGCACTACGGAACCGGTGCAACTCGTTCAGCGCTCTCGCGATGCTATTCAGCGCCGACCCTTGTCCTGCGACATCGCCTAGCTCTCGGACGATGGCAAGGCAGCTCTGGTGCAGCGCAACCGCTTCTGCGGACCGCCCGGCCCGCAAGCTCGCAAGGCCAAGCTCATCGAGAGCGAACGCTTCCCGCAGCCTGTCGCCAGCCCGCCGCGCAGCTTCCAGACCGATGGTGATGACGCGCTGGGCTTCCTGCGGGGAGCAACGCTCGTGGAGGAATCTAGCCAATGCCAAAGGCAGATCGGCGGCAACCTCGTCGCGTCCAGTCGCTGCGGCCATCGCCGCCGCCGCAATCAGATTCGCCGACTGCACGGCGAACAAGTCCAGGACGCTGGACCGGGCGCTCAATGACCCTGACAAGTACCCTGGTTTAGCCAATACCTCGTTCAGGTCGACGGCCATGGAATGGCACCTGCTCAGCACTCGGTCACGAGCCTGCTCCCGCCCGTCATCAGCTGCGCGTGAACTGGACATCAGTCCATTGAGCGAGCGAGCAGCGTCCGCCAACTTCCACCTGTCAGCTTCATCGGGAACAGCCTCGACCAGATGGCTCTTACGCAACCGGGCCAGCGCCTTCCGCGCTCTGCTTTCCGTGATGTCAGCCGTGACCGCCACCGTCGAGGTCTCCATGTCCGGTCCCGGTATGACCGTCAGCAAGCGGAACACTCGCGCTGTCGCCTTATCCAGCGCATCGTAGGCCGCCAGCAAACTGGCATCGCCCGGTCCCTCCGTCTGCGAAGGGGGCGCGAGCAGTCGCTGCACCGACTCGACCAGGCGGCTGGCCGCCTCACCACCATCGTAGCCGAACAAATCCGCCCGTTGAATCGACGTCAGAGTCCGGTCAGGCCCGATATATAGATCAGGAAGCTCACAGTTATCAAACCGAACCGGGATCAGCCACGGCACGCCCGGCTTGCGGAGTCGCAGCTGCTCGATCGCCAACGTGAGTTCCTCATTCTGAAAGCTCGATTCGCGGGCAAGACTACGGCTGGAAAAACATGCCACGAACACCAGCGCGTCCCTGACAATCGCCTGCCGGATCTTCGCTCGCCAGTCCTCACCCGGCCACAGCTCAGCTGTGTCCCGCCACACCGGCACGCCGGACGCCTCAAGAACCCTCTCAAGCCGGTCAGCATCGTCAGAGTCCTCGCGAATATACGACAAGAACACATGCCCTGCTATCTCCTGCATCCCGGCCATAAACAACAGCTTAGAACAGCATGGCGGCATAGCCTGGCCAGGCAGCGAGATTCAAACAGGGTGTTGTAAACAACAAACCGCCGAGTAGGTTAACTGAGAGTTAATGGCCGTCGCGGAACGGGGTGTAGCGGGCCGGGGTGTGCCCTGAGATGGCCCAGCCGAGCAGCTCGCCGAACGCTGCCTCTCGGGCTAGCGGATCGGCTAGGAGGCACGCGAGGTCGTCGTGCTCGGCTATCGCGCTGAGGATGATGTCGCACCAGGCGGCGGTGTCCAGGTCGGCTATGAGCTGCTCGTGTGCTCCGGCGGTTCGCAGGGCGGCTTTCAGGCCGTCGAGCTGAGTTACGGGGAGGGAGGCGAGTGGCTCGTGCCCTTTTTCCCAGGAGTGAATGGTTTGCTCGTTAACGCTGGCGCGGTCGGCGAGTTGCCGTGGACCCAGTCGGGCCGAAAGGCGGGCTGCCCGCAGCACGCTTCCCGCGACCGTGCCCTCGGGTAAGCGGCTGTCGTCTGCGGCTTCGTTGTCGGTGCTGAGCCAGATCGTCATCAGATGCTCCGGGTACAGGTTCGGCGGACGGGGGTTATCGCTGGGGGATCTCGGTGCTGAAGTCGACGATGCGCCGCGTGACGGCGCAGGCGCGGCTGGCTGGCTTGCGCATCAGGGAGTGGTCCTTCTCCTCGCGGGTGATTCCGGCCCGGAGCAGGATGATCGTGCCTGCCAGGGCGCCGGCGATGAAGGAGATGACGAGGGCGATGATGGTGATCACTGGGCTGCTCCAGCCTTCTGGGCTGCTTGCCGCACTGCGGCTGAACTCAGGAAACCTCGCGACCGGTATGCGGCGGCAGTGTGATCGGGCCGGTGATTATGTGCACGGGGGTGCTTTTGCCGGTGATTTTCAGTCCGACGCAAAGCACGGCTTTGTCGTAAAATCGGTCTGCCTTATGGCGCACCGAAGGGCGGGCAATGCCGAGACAGCCGAACGCTCAGCTCGGCGAGGTCATGCGACGCGCTGGCTGCTCGAACACCAGCCTCGCGTCGCGGGTCCAGGCAGTCGCCAGGGAGCACGGCACCGAGCTGAGGTGCACGCATGTGGACGTGCGGCGCTGGCTGGACGGCGTGACCCCGCGACCAGCGACAGCTCTGCACATCGCCGTCGCGCTGAGCCGTAAGGCCGGTACCCGGGTCACTGCCGATGACATCGGCATGGGCAGCTCAGGAGCGTCGGCGACGCTGGAAAGCGGGCTGGATTACCCGGAGGACGGGACGCTGGCAGGCCAGCGGCTGCTCGGGCTGACCCGGCGGGAGCTGGCCGGGGACCTCGCGGCATTAGAGGCCGTCGTCGTCCCGGCCGCCTGGCCGACGCCGATGCTGAAGTGGCTCCTGTCCAGGCCAGAGCCGATGCACGTCCACGGTGCCGGACGGATCAAAGTGGGTGAATCCGATGTCGCGGCGGTACGGGCTACCGCGCAGATGTTCATGACGATGGACTTCCAGTTCGGCGGCGGTCACGCCCGTGCCGCGCTCGCGCAGTACTTCGCCAACGACGTGTGCCCGCTGCTGGATGGCCGGTACACCGAGCAGGTCGGACGGAAGCTGTACTCCGCAGCAGCCGAAGTCGCCCAGCTCCTGGGCTGGACCGCGTACGACACCGGCCGGCACGGGCTCGCCCAGAGTTACCTCATCCAGGCGCTCAAGCTCGCGCAGGAAGCCGGCGACCGGATGATGGGCGGCCGGCTGCTGGCGAACATGAGCCATCAGGCCACCTACCTCGGCAACTTCGAGCAAGCGGTCCAGCTCGCCAGAGCCGCCCAGGAAGGCGCGAGGAACGCTGCCAGCGCGACGACGATGGCGATGTTCCTCGCGATGGAAGCGCGGGCGCATGCCGGAAACAGGGATGACGCCGCCTGCTCCCAGGCGCTGCGCGAGGCGGAGCTGTTCTACGACAAGAGCGACCCGGCCGAGGACCCGGAGTGGATCAGGTACTTCGACGCGGCCGAGCTGGCAGGTGAGGGCGCGCACTGCTTCCGCGACCTGCGCAGTCCGCGCAGCACGCAGGAGTTCGTGGCCCGGGCGATCGAGCTGACCGACCCGGCCTATGTGCGCACGCTGGCGTTTATCCGGCTCGTGCACGCCGCGAGCTTCGTCCAGCAGCGCGAACCCGGGCAGGCCGTGGCTGTGGCGCGGGACGCGATCGAGCTAGCGGGAAGCCTGAAGTCACAGCGATACCTGAGGTACATCACCGACCTCGCGCCGTACGAGGCGGACGCGGATGTACGGGACTTCAAGGTGTTCGTGGCTGAGCGGTATCCGGGGAGCGGGCCGGGCTAGAACGGCTGCCAGTTGCGCGGGGCGTCATCGTCGTGAAGGGACGCGAGCCGGGTGCGGAACTCGGCCGCGATCTGCTCGCTCTCGCCCGCGTTCTGCATGAGCCAGGTCGTCATCTTCAGTTCGTTGATCGCCCGGAGTACCGGGAATCCGGGCCATTGCATGACGTCGAAGCCGTAGGCGTCGCAGAAGCTGGCGTAAGCCGCGTCGGTGTGCCAGCCGATCAGGTACTCGGTGGCGGTGACCGCCAGGTCGGACTCGGGCGGCCCGAAGGCGAAGCGCTCGAAGTCGATGACCACGACCTGGCCGTCCGTTCGCTGGATCAGGTTGCCCTGGTGAGCATCACCATGGACGGCCGCGGTACGCAACATGAATCGGAGCGCGCTGTAGTCGTGGCCTAGATGTTCGAGGCGCTGGAGCAGGAAGTCGCGCTCGGAACTGGTGAGCACCTCGGCCTTAGCGAGTCGCTCGGAAACCCTGTCAAATATCTCGAACGTAGGTAGTCGCAGCTCAGCTGGCACCGGAAGAGAATGCAGCTCCCGCAGGATCGAGCCCAGCGCCGCTAGGGTCGCCTTGGTTCCACTGTCGTCGATCAGCTTCCAGAACGTGACGGGGTGACCGGCTACCAGCAATGGCTGCGCGTGGCTGGTCGGCTCTGCGGAAAGGACGCCGGACTGTCGCAGCCACGACGCAACGGCCACCTCCTTCTGAGCATCCGGGAGGACGGCCGCGCTCCGCGCTATCCGCACGATGATCTCCTCATGTGCCAGCCGAAAGAGCGCGTTCTCACCCAGCCTGAGCAACCGCGCTCCTGCGCTCCTGAAGTCTGCCTCGGTGCAGGCAACTTCTAAGAGGGCATCTGATTTAGGTCGGTGATGGTTCGCCGGTTTCGGCTGGGGCGTCTCGCCAGGTTGGGGTGTTTTCTCCGGTCAGCCGTCTGCTCATGTTGTCGATCATCGCCCAGTAGATCATCGTGGCGGAACGTTCCGGGAGGGTCTCGTAGTCCCGGACAAGCCGCCGGTGCAGGACGAGCCATCCGAAGGTGCGTTCCACGGCCCACCGGCGGGGCAGCGGGGCGAACCCCTTCTGACCGGGATCTTTCCGGACGACAGCGAAGCTGATGCCGGCGTCGGCCGCGTGCGCCAGGAACCCGGCCTTGTAGCCGCCGCCGGCCCATCCGGCGGTCACCGTCGGGTGCCGGGCGGTGAGCCGGGCGGTGACGTCCTTGCCGCCGTTGGTGTCCTGCACGGACGCGGCGGTGATCACGACGGCGAGGAGCAGGCCGAGCGTGTCGGTCGCTATATGCTGCTTACGGCCTTTCGTCCGCTTCCCCGCGTCGTAGCCCTGGCTGGCCTCGGGAGCGTTTGACGAGGCTTTCACCACCCGTGCGTCGATAATCGCCGCCGTCGGCTCGGGCAGGCGGCCGGCCTGCTCGCGGACCCGGGTGCGGAGCAGGTCGTGGATCGTCTCGGTGGTCCCGTCGGCCTCCCATTTCGCGTAATAGTCATACACGGTCTTGCACGGCGGGAAATCATGCGGCAGATACTCCCGGGCGATCCCGGTCCGGTTCACGTACAAGATCGCGTTCACGATCTCCCGCAGGTCATGAACCGGCACGAACAGGCCCAGGCCCGCCTCGGCGCGCGCCCGCCGCCAGGCAGACAGGACCGGCTCGACCAGTGCCCACCGGGCATCAGACAGGTCACTGCGATAAGCACGCCGGCTCGACATGATCGAGATCTATAGCACGCGATATCGCGGGACTGCGGGACCCCGAGGGTAAAGAGATCCCCACGCCCGAGACAGACCGGCATCACCCAGGATCAGATGCCCTCTAAGGTCGCGCAGGCATCCGTGAGGGCCGAGTCCCCGTCACGTCGACTGTCGGTCACGTCGCCGCCTTCCTCTCTCACCACGTCAAGCCCTACTGTGTGGCCTCTGCCAGTGCGGAGCAGCGTTGCAATGGAAGATACAACGCACGCGACGATGTCCGGCCGACACTGGCTCGGCAGGCAATCTGCAGCCTTGTCGGCCCGCTGGTCCCGGACGCTGCCGATGAACTCCTCGCCCACCGCCCACAAGCCCGTATCGTCGATGTTGCGTTTCAGACCTAGCAGGCTAGGCTGACGTACTTCGCTGGCCGCGACTTCGCACAGGACAGTGTTCCCTCCGGCGAGCCGGTCAACGAAGGCGCTGACGAACTTGCGCTGAGCGGCGTGACCCGCACAGCCATCTCGACCGGATCAAGCGCCAGATGGGAGCCCTTACAGAAAACCACTAGCCGCCCGCGCCGCAACTCTCTGAAGGAACAAGTCCGAGCCGTGAGGTCTTTTACCGTCGCGCGTAAACGTACACCTGTGTCTTGCCTAAAGGTCAGATAACTCAGTCGCCTCGGCTGGTATACCGCCCAGATTTATCAGATCCTTAAGATCTCCAAAGTCTGGCTTTGAGTGCAGCAATGCCCGGAACTGCTCGGCGCATCCTACCTCAGGAATGCTATCGTCGAGTTCGTCGCGCACTCTCTGGTCATTATCGGCTCGCACTGAATCTTCGAGGCGTCTAATCAGACCTGTATCTTCACATGCTTGAGCCGCCACCGCAGGCCATCGTTCCCTCAGCACGACCCATTTGGCTATACGGCGAGCATAATCCAGATCGCGAGCGTAATCCAGATCCGGCAAACCACGATGCAGTCCTATGGCGAGCGTCAGATGCACCTGATTGATAAGTCGCTTGGCGGCTCTGGGTCTATCTGGCAGATACGCGAAGACCTGTTCGTCTATATCTCTAACTACCCCTTTGTTTTCTAGGTTCGCCAAAAAGTCCTGAAACCTAAGCATTCTCGCCAGTGGGCTGTCATCTTCATCTCCCCTGATGTCATCTGAGATTTTATTTCTGGCATCCCCTTCTCTGGCCTCGCGCTCCGCCTTGATCTTGTTGGTCAACCGCGCCCTCCGGTCACGGAATTTTCTGCGTTCAGCCGAGTCCGAGGTGATTTTCGCGACACCCAAGATGATGGCGATGACTACTGGCAGCGGAGCCAGCAGCAAATCTTCAGGAAGAAATGCCAGCACCGCAGTCAACGCAGCCGCAAGCGGTGCCGCAAGATCAGCAAGCTGAAATGTCAACTGGGTCGTACTCCGGACGGCCGGTACGGCTTCGTCTTGGTCGGCTTCTAGCAATTCCTTGAGCTGACAAGGCTCAGCGGGAGGCAGTTCGAATTGTATCTGCACCAGTCTTTGAAGATAATCCCTGCCATATTGCGCAAAAGCCGCTCGCATCGGCTCCCCGTCTGCCTGGCCAGGACCGAGAAGTTCGAGGCTGCGGTACTTGATGGCGGCCGACATAGCGACTGTGGTCATGTCGGCCACTAGGACAGTCGCAATATTAGGGTGATCAAGAAGCAAGGAGGTAATTTCGCAGATCTCGACCGCCCGCGGCGGGCGGCATCTTTCGAGATCGTCGACGAATATGACAAGCCGCCGGTGGCCGCGCGTCGCAGTGCTCGCCAGGTGACCTAGCTGCGTGCGGACAGAGTTCATGGAACCTCGTGCGGCCTCTGATTCGGGGTCGCGGACGAAGCGAGCAATAGCGTCGGCAGCTGAGAATGCCTTGGAATAGATAAACGCAAAGGCAGCAATGATCACGAATGCGGTGACTCCGCGGCCATGCACCGTGTGTTCTGCTGCCCACCAGTGCGCGTCCGTGGGCTGCGTGATCGCGGTGACCACTTTGCGGGTCTTGGATTCGAGGACAAGCGCCACGGCGGCAATGAGCGCGACGGCTAATACAAAGACCCTGCGCTGCCACCGCTGCTCGGGCGTCAGCATACTCGATGGCAGCGGTCGCACGAGCCTGCGCCACCACCTGCGATGGTGGTTGACCTGCTGAGCGATATCGGCGGCAAAGGCCGCTCCGAGGTGCGGGGCGTGGTCGTGTTCCCAGGCGTTGAAGCGGCAGATGATGTGCGGCTCGTCCCAGTTCACTCCAAGGCCGAGCTGCGCTCCGACCAGATCCGCGAGGGTACTCTTGCCCGCACCCCACGGTCCGCTTATAGCTACGACCAGCGGCAACGCGGTGGCCGGCTGGTCAATCAAGAACGCAAGAGCGTCGGCGTAGGGCAAGAACTTCAACTGGTCATGACGCCTGTCGATTTTCCGTACCGGGCGATCAGTCAAAAACTGGAAGGAAACAGTCAGAGCCGACACGTCCGGCGCCTCGCGGGTATCCTGCGGCTCCGGCACCGCCCGCGTTCTGTGACTCAGACGCTTGGCCAACCATCGCCTAAGCTGTGCAATCGGACGGAATCGACAATGCTCCCTAAGCCAACGTACGGGCAGAGCCGACAGCCGCACTATCAGGATCAGCAGATAGATAACCAGTGCAGCGAGAGCGAGCAGCACTACGAAGCCTATGATCTCGTCTGTCACTTCCAACGTTGCGCCCCCTCGCAATGCGGCATGCAGTGCCACAGAATCAATTGAAGTATCTCTATGATGTTACGTCCACCGCAGACCGTTTTGCTCGATGGACAGGTACACGGAACCCGCCACTCGGCGAGTTGCTGTTTATGCGCGGAGACTATACGCTGATTTGTCCTAACTTACAGGCAACTACACAACTGCGATTCCGAGGCGAATTGAAGATGATCATCGGTCGGGAATACGCTCGTCCGGCGACAGAGGTCTGCCTGGTGGAGCCGGATGTCGGGCGCCCTTTAGACCAGAGTGTCTGCGTGATTCAGGTCCGTGCCGTCTGACAGGTCAATTCAGGCCTGGTCAACCGAGTTGCGTCGGCGGTACTTTGTCCCAATGCGAGGGCAGGGTGACTCTTTCATTGGAGAGGAGCCATGCAGTCAGATTGGCAATGGATGGGTGCATTGTCCGGGTATCATCCAGTACGCTGGCCGTACGGAAGAGTGCCACCTCAGCGAAGTCGTGTCTGGCCGTCCTGATTAGATTGCCAAGTTCAGCGACCCATTGATCGGTCGTTCGCGGTTGGCTATCGGACAGCAGATCTGCATGGGTGAAAACGATGGCAAGCCTGGTTTTATTCAAACGCACGCCGATCTTGCGCGCCTGTTCGACCATTCCGATAAAGGAGAGATCGGGCTGCTCCCATGCCGTCCGTGCCGGCTTCAGGGCGGCTTGCTGGTCGGCGCGCGGGCTGAGCCATAGGTGCTCGATCGCGAGCGGATTGATGACCAGCACGTAGGTCCTGGCTTTGATCATAGCGCCAAGTTCCTCGAAAGATGACTCGTGAAACCGCTCGCCGGCCATATCAGACAGCCGGAGAGGCCTGGTACTGTTCGCGGACTTCACCTGCAGGACCAGGGCGCGAGGCGCAGACGTCTTCGGCAGCAACCAGCCCGTCGCGAGTTCTGCCTCGCCGTCCCGGACTTCGAGCCCGCCTATGGCGTCAGCGAATTCGGCCTTCAAGACTTCGGCCGAGCGGAGCAATTCCGCGATTGCGACTATGAGACGGGTCTTTCCCGCGCCAGATCCGCCGAAGAAGGGCAGCACGATCTCTGGCCCGCGGATTTCTTTGGCATAGCGCGCCAGGCAGACCTGCCATACTTGGTCCGCGATAGGACGGGTGCCCTGACCGTCCTGGCCGTTGTCCGCAGCGACCAGGTAGTCAAACGGAGTGTATCCGCTGGACTGCCTACGCCGCCCCCGGTATTGCGGGTGTCGTTGGAGCATGGCGACCTGCCGCCCGCCGGCGATCCGCTCGCAGGCACGGCTCAGCGCATCAGCCATCTTTGCGTCGGTCAGGCCAAGTCCAGGATGATCTTCCTCAAGTCTCGCTCGTGCGAGCATCAGCAAGTCGCGCTCCGAGATAGGGCGGTTCAGGCCGCAGCGCTGACATTCGACGGCCACCCGGACAATCGCGTGCATCACCGGATCAGTGACGGCTACGTCACGGTACCTGTAGAGAAGATCCGGCGCGCCAGCCAGTACTTCCGCCAGACCCTGGTTCTTGAGACTGACACGCGGGTAAGCGCCGGCGGCCCGCCTTTGCTCAGCCGGATCATCGCGGGTGCTGGCTAGGTCGACAAAGGCGGCTATGTTCAGCACCATCTGCACATCCCGGCTCATTTCACCGGTAGCCCGCAGCCGTTCCCGCTCATCCGACCGAAGCGTTGCCACTAGCAGAGTCGGTCCCGGACGATCCGCAAGCTGGTCAATGAGCGGCGCTGCAAGCTGCCCGCTGGGCGGCAGGAACCGGTGCAGGTCATCCAGCCATATCACTAGCGGATCTGGTGTCGCCAATGCCGAATGGCGTGCCAGTTCGCGGACAGTGTCGGGGAACGGCACCGCCAGGCGAGCCTTACCCCACTGCGGATCCGTCCGGAGAACCTCGAATGCTGTTCGCGTTTTGCCTGCCTTGGACGGCCCGACGATCACCACCAGCCGAGATGACAGGAACGCCCTAGCCACAAGCTGGTCGTTTGCCCTCGGCACATATCGGTCGCGTAGACCGTAGGCATCCCCGTGACCGTAAGCTGACGACGTCGCGCCCAGCCGGTAGGGATTCAGAGCGCTGACCCGCGGAAACTCCCCTTCCGCCACGACATCGACAACCGACGAATCAAGACGGCGCACGGCCGAGACATTCTCCCATGCCGTGCCCGCATCTGTGCTCGCTGCGTGGCCCTGCGGCACGTGAGCGCCCAGCTTGCGCCGGACCGTATCGATCAGCTTCGCAACCTCGGCCGGGCAGCCGTCCCCGAACAAGTCCGCACGCTGGATCGATCGAAGCGTACGGCCACCGCCCAGTTCCCAGTCCGGGACCTGGCAGTCATCGAACCGGACGGGAATGAGCCAGACTTCACCAGGCCTTCGAGTCCGCACCTCGTCAACTGCAAAGCCGATCTCCTGGTTCTGGTAGCTAGACTCATGCCGGACACTGTTCCGCGAAAAACATGCCACAAAGACCAGCGATCCCTCCGTGATCGCCTTCCGGATGACCGCGCGCTTATCCTCACCGGGCAGAAGATCACTATTCTCCCGCCAGACCCGCAAACCTGCATCTTCAAATACGCGCTGAAGCCGAGCGGCGTCGACTGAGTCTTCCCGGACATAGGAAATAAATACGTGACCACCGAGACTCTGATTACCCACCAGAGCCATCCGACCCAACTCCACATTCACGATCAATCCAGCTTGGCAAGCTCTGACCTATCCCATAAGTGCCGGACCGCATATCAGGCGAAACTATCACATACAACGTTCGTAGGCTAGGTCCAAGCTACTGCTCAGCCAATAGCGCTATCACACTCAGGCCGATCTCATGCTAAGAGATGCTTGGCACCGGCAACGCCGCAGTACACAATCAAGCATCTGAGCGCACACTCAAGTTCCCAGCGAAATTCGCCGACCCGAACGCCCGGTCCGACCAGCTAGCAGCTAACTCAATGACTCACTAGAACCAGATCCGACTTCACAACAACCCAGCTGCCCGCTACCGGCGCGCTGCACCGAATGAACATTCTGGATCACGGCTGAGTAGCGACCCCCCTCAGATGGTCCGGCTGTTGCTTGCTGCT
>CAWFVM010000002.1:0-4001025 GCA_963819285.1 uncultured Actinomycetota bacterium | reverse complement strand
TCCTACTCTCCCACGCGGTCCCCCGCGCAGTACCATCGGCGCTGAAGGGCTTAACTTCCGGGTTCGGAATGGGACCGGGTGTTTCCCCTTCGCTATGGCCACCGAAACACTATGGAGATATTGCGCCTGCGTTAGGCCAGCCGACCGTATCCCAGGAACCGCACAGTGGACGCGAAACAAGATCTATGAGATAAAGTGTAGAAGCCAAGCCACTCGGCCTATTAGTACCGGTCAGCTACACACGTTGCCGTGCTTCCACCTCCGGCCTATCAACCCAGTCGTCTAGCTGGGGGCCTTACCAGGTTAACCCTGAGGGAGTCCTAATCTTGAGGCGAGCTTCCCGCTTAGATGCTTTCAGCGGTTATCCCTTCCAAACGTAGCCAACCAGCCGTGCTCTTGGCAGAACAACTGGCACACCAGAGGTTTGTCCGTCCCGGTCCTCTCGTACTAGGGACAGCCCCTCTCAAGACTCCTACGCGCGCAGCGGATAGGGACCGAACTGTCTCACGACGTTCTAAACCCAGCTCGCGTACCGCTTTAATGGGCGAACAGCCCAACCCTTGGGACCTGCTCCGGCCCCAGGATGCGACGAGCCGACATCGAGGTGCCAAACCATCCCGTCGATATGGACTCTTGGGGAAGATCAGCCTGTTATCCCCGGGGTACCTTTTAGCCGTTTAGCGACGGCGCTTCCACTTGCCACCGCCGGATCACTAGTCCCAGCTTTCGCTCCTGTTCGACATGTCTGTCTCACAGTCAAGCACCCTTGTGCACTTACACTCGACACCTGATTGCCAACCAGGCTGAGGGTACCTTTGGGCGCCTCCGTTACCTTTTAGGAGGCAACCGCCCCAGTTAAACTACCCACCAGACACTGTCCCTGATCCGGATCACGGACCTAGGTTAGACATCCAGAACGACCAGAGTGGTATTTCACCGTTGACTCCACAGAAACTAGCGTTTCTGCTTCAAAGTCTCCCACCTATCCTACACAAGACGTCCCAAACGCCAATGTCAAGCTGCAGTGAAGGTCCCGGGGTCTTTCCGTCCTGCTGCGCGTAACGAGCATCTTTACTCGTAGTGCAATTTCGCCGGGTCTGTGGTTGAGACAGTGGGAAAGTCGTTACGCCATTCGTGCAGGTCGGAACTTACCCGACAAGGAATTTCGCTACCTTAGGATGGTTATAGTTACCACCGCCGTTTACTGGCGCTTAAGTTCAAAGCTTCGCAGCCTAAGCCACTAACCTCTCCCCTTAACGTTCCAGCACCGGGCAGGCGTCAGTCCGTATACGTCGTCTTGCGACTTAGCACGGACCTGTGTTTTTAGTAAACAGTCGCTTTCCCCTGGTATCTGCGACCGCATCCAGCTCAGAGAGCAAGTCTCATCACCAGACACGGCTCCCCTTCTCCCAAAGTTACGGGGATAATTTGCCGAGTTCCTTAACCACAGTTCACCCGATCGCCTTAGTATTCTCTACCTGACCACCTGAGTCGGTTTGGGGTACGGGCCGCTCAAGTGCTAACCGCGAGGCTTTTCTTGGCAGCATGGGATTACTCACTTCGCCTAGTCGGCTCGGCATCAGATCTCAGGCTCGTGATGTGCGGATTTGCCTACACATCGCCCTACGTCTTTACCCCGGGACGTCCAACACCCGGTAGAGCTACCCTCCTGCGTCACCCCTTCGGCTTGCCTAGTACCAGTCTGGTTCGCGGGCTCCATGACTCGTCCCGAAGGATCTGTCACTTTACGCGCTTAGCATCGCCGGATTCGGCATGGGCACACTTGTGCGGGTACGGGAATATAAACCCGTTGTCCATCGACTACGCCTGTCGGCCTCGCCTTAGGTCCCGACTTACCCTGGGCGGATTAGCCTGCCCCAGGAACCCTTGGTCATTCGGCGGAGGGGTTTCTCACCCCTCTTTCGCTACTCATGCCTGCATTCTCACTCGAGTGGCATCCACGGCTGGATCACTCCGCCGCTTCGCTCGCCACCCGACGCTCCCCTACCCATCCGCGCACCTGGACCCTTGCGGGCCGGGTTACACGCGAATGTCACAGCTTCGGCGGTGTGCTTGAGCCCCGCTACATTGTCGGCGCAGAATCACTTGACCAGTGAGCTATTACGCACTCTTTCAAGGGTGGCTGCTTCTAAGCCAACCTCCTGGTTGTCTCTGCAACTCCACATCCTTTCCCACTTAGCACACGCTTAGGGGCCTTAGCTGGTGATCTGGGTTGTTTCCCTCTCGACTACGGAGCTTATCCCTCGCAGTCTCACTGCCGCGCTCTAACTTACCGGCATTCGGAGTTTGGCTGATTTCAGTAAGCTTGTAGGCCCCCTAGACCATCCAGTAGCTCTACCTCCGGCAAGAAACACGCGACGCTGCACCTAGATGCATTTCGGGGAGAACCAGCTATCACGGAGTTTGATTGGCCTTTCACCCCTATCCACAGGTCATCCCCCAGGTTTTCAACCCTGGTGGGTTCGGTCCTCCACGCGGTCTTACCCGCGCTTCAACCTGCCCATGGATAGATCACTCCGCTTCGGGTCTATAGCATGCGACTTAGACGCCCTATTCAGACTCGCTTTCGCTACGGCTACCCCACACGGGTTAACCTTGCCACACACCATAACTCGCAGGCTCATTCTTCAAAAGGCACGCGGTCACTTCACTCAGCACAAGGCTGAATCGCTCCCACGGCTTGTAGGCACACGGTTTCAGGTACTATTTCACGACCCCTCACCGGGGTACTTTTCACCTTTCCCTCACGGTACTTGTTCACTATCGGTCACCAGGGAGTATTTAGGCTTAGGAGGTGGTCCTCCCGGATTCACACGGGATTTCTCGGGCCCCGTGCTACTTGGGATACCACTAGGGAGTCGCAAAGGTTTCGTCTACAGGGGTATCACCTTCTATGCCGACGATTTCCATACGTCTTCGGCTACCCATGCGATTTCTTACTCCCTGTCGGATCAGCAGCTCCGACCAAGTGGTCCCGCAACCCCGATCACGCAACGCCTGCCGGCTATCACACGTAATCGGTTTGGCCTGTTCCCCTTTCGCTCACCACTACTCAGGGAATCGCGGTTGCTTTCTCTTCCTGTGGGTACTGAGATGTTTCACTTCCCCACGTTACCTCCACTTGCCCTATGTGTTCAGGCAAGGGTGACGGACCATTACGTCCGCCGGGTTTCCCCATTCGGAAATCCCCGGATCTAAGTCTGGTTACCGACTCCCCGGGGCTTATCGCAGGTTCCTACGTCCTTCTTCGGCTCCTGGTACCAAGGCATTCACCGTGTGCCCTTATTAACTTGGCAACTACAGATGATGCTCGCGTCCACTGTGCAGTTCTTAAGATACGGGCGGTACCCGAGCCTCATCACCGTGAGGCGAGGAGGGTTCGGGTCCGACAGAGGTAACGCCGCCAAGGCGGCCGTTCCCTCAGGACCCAACAGCGTGCTCGGCCTGATCAACCCTCAGGACCTGGCGTTCCATATCGCACAAAATCTGCACGATCGTACTAGCCAGCCTGGGCAGCTGCCCAGACCGAATAACCAGTGCTCCACTAACGAGCTCGCCACCTCAGAACGTTCGCCTGAGATATGGCTCTGGACGAACTGCGTAAGCAGCTCGCCAGTTGCTCCTTAGAAAGGAGGTGATCCAGCCGCACCTTCCGGTACGGCTACCTTGTTACGACTTCGTCCCAATCGCTGGCCCCACCTTCGACGGCTCCCTCCCGTGAGGGTTAGGCCACCGGCTTCGGGTGTTGCCAACTTTCGTGACGTGACGGGCGGTGTGTACAAGGCCCGGGAACGTATTCACCGCGACGTTGCTGATTCGCGATTACTAGCGACTCCGACTTCATGGGGTCGAGTTGCAGACCCCAATCCGAACTGAGACCGGCTTTTTGAGATTCGCTCCACCTTGCGGTCTCGCAGCCCTCTGTACCGGCCATTGTAGCATGTTTGCAGCCCAAGATATAAGGGGCATGAGGACTTGACGTCATCCCCACCTTCCTCCGAGTTGACCCCGGCAGTCTCCTATGAGTTCCCGGCATTATCCGCTGGCAACATAGAACGAGGGTTGCGCTCGTTGCGGGACTTAACCCAACATCTCACGACACGAGCTGACGACAGCCATGCACCACCTGTGCAGGACCCTTACGGACACCATATCTCTACGGCTTTTCCCTGCATGTCAAACCTTGGTAAGGTTCTTCGCGTTGCATCGAATTAAGCAACATGCTCCGCCGCTTGTGCGGGCCCCCGTCAATTCCTTTGAGTTTTAGCCTTGCGGCCGTACTCCCCAGGCGGGGCGCTTAATGCGTTAGCTGCGGCACGGAGTCCGTGGAAGGACCCCACACCTAGCGCCCAACGTTTACGGCGTGGACTACCAGGGTATCTAATCCTGTTCGCTCCCCACGCTTTCGCTCCTCAGTGTCAGGTAAGGCCCAGAGAACCGCCTTCGCCACCGGTGTTCCTCCCGATATCTGCGCATTTCACCGCTACACCGGGAATTCCATTCTCCCCTACCTACCTCTAGTCTGCCCGTATCCACTGCAGGCCCAGGGTTAAGCCCTAGGTTTTCACAGCGGACGTAGCAAACCACCTACGAGCTCTTTACGCCCAATAATTCCGGACAACGCTTGCGCCCTACGTATTACCGCGGCTGCTGGCACGTAGTTAGCCGGCGCTTCTTCTGCAGGTACCGTCACTCTCGCTTCGTCCCTGCTGAAAGGGGTTTACAACCCGAAGGCATTCATCCCCCACGCGGCGTTGCTGCGTCAGGCTTTCGCCCATTGCGCAATATTCCCCACTGCTGCCTCCCGTAGGAGTCTGGGCCGTGTCTCAGTCCCAGTGTGGCCGGTCGCCCTCTCAGGCCGGCTACCCGTCGTCGCCTTGGTGAGCCGTTACCTCACCAACAAGCTGATAGGCCGCGAGTCCATCCCTAGTCGATAAATCTTTCCACCATGACCGATGCCGGTCACAGTCATATCCGGTATTAATTCCGGTTTCCCGAAGCTATCCCAGAACTAAGGGCAGGTTCCTCACGTGTTACTCACCCGTTCGCCGCTCGAGTACCCCGAAGGGCCTTTCCGCTCGACTTGCATGTGTTAAGCACGCCGCCAGCGTTCGTCCTGAGCCAGGATCAAACTCTCCATTGAGTGTCTTGCGCAGACCTGGACATCCTCGCGGATATCCGTAGACTGCTGACTGAAGAGACTGTCGAGACGGATCAGAGATCGATCGTCACGACGATCTGGCAATTACCGTCTGGGCGCTGCGTCTTGCGACACAGGTCCCATTGACGGGGTATGTGCATGTGCACTGGCTTTTAGCACGCTGTTGAGTTCTCAAGGAGCGGACGCTCACCATCTAGAGTGTTTAGACTCTGTCTGGGGCAACCCTGCTAACTTACCTGGCCGTCAAGCGATTGTCAAGTCCGCTAGCAGATTTAGTTTTTTGTTACTTACTGCCACCCTGCATGCTCCTACTGTAGTCCAAGATCTGAAGCCCTTGAACTACTTGCTGGAGTCTGCCGGGGAGTCCGCTTCGTCGGCGACCCTCGGGCCGCCCGGTCCGTAGCGGGCTGAAGAGAACATTAGGGAAGGTCGGCGGCAGTGTCAAATCGAAGTCCCAACTTCCTCGAGACTCGTCCCCTAGGGCGAAGTTCGTCCGTCAAATTCCGTATTTTGAGGCCTGTTTTGGCCCCTCGCCGGATAGTCCACCCCCCTCGGATGCGATCTCAGCCGGGCCGGACCGGCCGGCTTTGAGCCTCCTGACGCTAAATCCAGCTTCACGAGCGTCACGGAGCCGAGCCGGCATCTCGGGATCCTGGCTGCCGCCGGCCGAGGTGCCAGCAGGAGCAGCGATGTTCCGTGATCATGTTCCGGTGCCTGATCACGGAACATCAAAGGGGTGATCACGCGCCCAGGTTTCCGTGATCACCCCTCCCGCGTGATCACGGAAACACACGTGGGTGCCAGTCTGGCCAGGGAAGCTCACTCAGGCCGGGCGGGTGGCCAGGCCGGGCGGGTGGCCAGGCCGGGCGGGTGACTCGCCGCCTGGCCCTGGAAGTGAGCCGCGCAGGTCAGGCACGGACCCCGGAGCAGGTCGGAGCTGGCGGGACCGGCCGGAAGCGGGTCGAGGCCGCTCGGATCGGGTTAGACCTGCGTGCGCGAGATCGCGCCTACCGTTCGCTTGCCTCGTCTGAGCACCAGGTACCGGCCGTGCAGGAAGTCACCCTCGGCCGGGACCGCCTCCACGTCCGTGACCTTGGCGTTGTTGAGGTACGCGCCGCCCTCCTCGATCGCCCGCCTGGCGGCCGACTTGCTCGGCACGATCCCGCACGCCGCCATCAGCTCGGCGATCGAAAGCACAGGCCCTGGCGCGGCACTCCCCCGCCGCTCGCCCGCGCCGGCGACCCACGTATGCAAAGCGTTATCTACTTCCGCACGCGGAATCTCGGCCACGGCAGCGGCGATCGTTAGCTCATCGATACTTCGGAGATCGCCCTGCCCGAACAAAGCCCGTCCGGCCTCGGCCGCACTAGCCGTCTGCGCGGCACCATGTACCAGAATCGTTACCTCATCGGCCAGAGAACGCTGCGCGGTCCGGGCCGCCGGCCGCTCGGCCAGCTCCCGTTCCAGCTCCTCGATCTCCGATCGTGACCTAAATGAGAACACCCGGAGCAGTCCCGGCATCTCATCATCAGTCCGGTTCAGCCAGAACTGGTAGAACGCGTACGGACTCATCAGCTCGGGACTCAGCCAGATGGTGCCGCCTTCGGTCTTGCCGTACTTGGTCCCGTCCGGCTTGGTGATCAGCGGCGTCGCCAGCGCATGCGCGGAGCCGCCGGTGACCCGGCGGATCAGGTCCACGCCGGAGACGATGTTGCCCCACTGATCACTGCCGCCGATCTGGAGCACGCAGCCGTGCCTGCGGTAGAGCTCGAGGAAGTCGTTGGCCTGCAGTACCTGGTAACTGAACTCGGTGTAGCTGAGGCCGCCCTGCTCCAGCCGCGCCCGCACGACCTCCCGGCCGAGCATCTGATTGACCGGGAAGTGCTTGCCGATGTCGCGCAGGAAGTCGATCGCGGTCAGCCCGCTGGTCCAGTCCAGGTTGCTGACCGCGATGGCGCCGGCCGGGCCGGGAGCGAAGTCAAGGAACCGGGCGATCTCGGCCTGGATCAGCCGCACCCAGCCCGCTACTACCTCAGCCGGATTCAGCACCCGCTCGGCTGACTTGCCGCTCGGGTCCCCGATCAGGCCCGTCGCCCCGCCGACCAGCCCGATCGGCCGGTGCCCGGCGAGCTGCAGCCTGCGCATAGTTAGCAGCAGGACCAGGTTGCCGATGTGCAGCCCAGGCGCCGTGGGATCGAATCCGCCGTAAAAAGTTACGCACTCGGAATCCAGCGCCTTGCGCAAGTCATCGGTGTCGGTGGAGTGGGCGATCAGGCCGCGCCAGATTAGTTCGTCGATGATGTCGGTCACGGCTGCATACTCCCATCTCAGCGCGCGTCGGTCACCCCGGATTTCAGCGCGGCCCGGCGACGCGGCACATGCGCCCGGTAGGCCGACACGGCGACTTCACCGTCGATCCAGAACCTCCAGGGCGCCTCCGCACCCGCACTGACCCCCACCCTCGGCCCGGTCGCGATCCGCTCTGGCGGCGGCCCGGTACCAGCGCACACCCGCAGCGCGCCACCCGGATCACAGACGTCGGCGCCGTTCTGAACCCGGTCAATGCCAAGCGCCTGGCACAGCCGGGCCGGCCCGCTCGCGAGCCGCACCTCCCGCCGGGACGCGGCGCCAGCTCCCGCGCTCGCCGCCCGCCGGTCCGCGGCCACCTCGGCGCCCGCCACGACCCGGCCCGCCCGCAGCAGCACCGCGGTCGCGTCTCCCGGCACCTCGCACACCAGGTTCACGCAGAAATGCATTCCATAGGTGAAATAAACGTACGCGTGACCAGGCTCGCCGAACATGACCTCGTTCCTGGCCGTCCTACCGCGGAACGCGTGCGACGCCGGGTCCACGCTCCCCAGGTACGCCTCTACTTCCACGATCTCCACCGCGACCAGGCCGCCGGGCCGGTCATGAACGAGCACGCAGCCAAGGAGCGCGGGCGCGACCTCCGTCGCCGGCAGGCCGAAGAACTCGCGGTCAAGCACGGTCCCCTCGCGAGCCGACTCAGTCAAGCGGCCGCCCAGCTCGCGTCGGACTGCACCAGCGTCCGCAGCGCGGCGAGCTGATCGGCCACCCGGCCAGGCGCGGTCCCGCCGAAGGTGTCACGGGCGGCGAGCGCACCCGGCACCGAGAGCACCCCGCGCACATCGGGCGTGAAGTGCTCGGACACCTTAGCCAGATCCTCGTCGCTCACGTCGGCCAGCTCGCAGTCATTGACCTCGCACCAGATCACCAGGTGCCCGACCGCCTCATGCGCCTGCCGGAACGGGACCCCGCGCCGGACCAGGAACTCGGCCAGGTCGGTAGCGAGTGCGTGGCCGGCGGCAGCCCCCTCCGCCAGCCTTTTCGTATGAAAGCGCATGGAACTTACCAGGCCGGCCATCGCCGGGAGCACGAGCAGCAGCGTGTCCACCGCGTCGAAGACTGGTTCCTTATCCTCCTGCAAGTCCCGGTTATAGGTGAGCGGCAGGCCCTTGAGCACGGTCAGCAGTCCGGTGAGTCCGCCGATCAGGCGGCCGGCCTTGCCTCGGGCGAGCTCGGCGACGTCCGCGTTTTTCTTCTGCGGCATGATCGAGGAGCCGGTGGCGTAGGCGTCATCGATCTCGGCCCAGCCGAACTCGTGCGAGGTCCAGAGCACGACCTCCTCCCCCAGCCTGGACAGGTGCACTCCGGCCAGCGCGGCCGCGAAGCAGAACTCGGCGGCGAAGTCCCTGTCGGCGACCGCGTCCATCGAGTTGGCGGCCGGGGCGTCGAACCCCAGCTCGGCCGCCACCGCTTCCGGATCAAGCGGCAGCGAGGACCCGGCCAGCGCCCCGGAGCCGAGCGGCGAGATAGCTGCCCGCTTGTCCCAGTCCCGCAGCCGCGCCACGTCCCGCGCGAACGCCTGCACGTGCGCGAGCAGCTGATGCGAGAGCAGGACCGGCTGCGCGTGCTGGGTGTGCGTCAGGCCGGGGGCCGGCGTAGGAGGATCGGCGAGGTGCCGGCCGGCCTGATCCATCAGCGCTTCCTGCAGCTCGATCAGGCGGGCCGCCACCTGCCTGGCATGATCACGCAGGTACAGGCGCAGGTCGGTCGCGACCTGGTCGTTCCGGCTCCGCCCCGCGCGCAGCCGGCCGCCGAGTGAGCCAACCCGCTCAAGCAGCCCCCGCTCAAGAGCGGTATGCACGTCCTCGTCCGAGACCGACGGCCGGAACGCGCCGCTCCGGCAGTCCCGGCTCAGCTCATCGATCGCCGCGAGCAGCCGGGCCAGTTCGGCGTCGTCAAACAGCCCGGCCCGGTGCAGCACCCGTGCGTGCGCGCTAGAGGCCAGCAGGTCATACTGCGCGAGCCGCCAGTCGAACTGCACGCTGACCGACAGCCGCGCCAGCGCCTCGGCCGGGCCGCTCTCGAACCGCCCGCCCCACAGGCGCACCGGCCCGGACGGGCGTTCCTCGCTGGGCTCGCCAGCCTCGCTACTCACAGTCAGCTCCCGGTTCGTCCGCTGAGTTCCCTTGAGTTCCCGCCCAAGTTACCGCGAGCCGCCCCGCCGCTCGGCGAGCCTGAGCAGCGTCTGCGCCAGCTCATCTCCGCCGGCCGGGTCGCGGGCGACGACCAGCACCGTATCGTCTCCGGCCACAGTACCGAGCACGGCCGACATCCCCGTCCGGTCGATCATCGAGGCCATCAGCTGGGCCGCTCCCGGTGGCGTCTTGAGCACGACCAGATTGCCGCTGGCCTGCGCCGACAGCAGCAGATCGGCGGCGACCCTGGCCAGCGCGTCAGTCCCGGCCGCTGGCGCTGGCTCTGGTGCCGCCTGATCGGGGGGCAGGGCGTAGACCAGCGCGCCGTCTGTGCCTCTGAGCCTGACGGCACCGAGCTCGTCCAGGTCACGGGAGAGCGTCGCCTGGGTAACCCGGACGCCGACCTGCGCGAGTCGCTCGGCCAGCTCGTCCTGGGAGTGGACCGGCGGGCCCGGCGCGACCAGGATTCCCGTGATCCTGGCGTGCCTGGCCGCCTTGGTCGCCGGCGCGCTGCCCGCCCCGGCCGCCTGCCCAGCGCTCGTCACCGGCCGCCCGCTTGCGCCGCCTGCGCCTCTTGCGCCGCCGTCAGGATCGCCGGCAGCGCCGCGATGAACGAGTCGGCCTGGTCCGCCGTCAGGATGAGCGGCGGCGCGAGCCTGACCGCGTCCGGCTGGACCGCGTTCACCAGGAAGCCTGCCTCCATCGCGGCCGTCTCCACCGCAGCGGCGGCGGTCGGCTCGGTGAGCTCAAGTGCCAGCCAGAGGCCAGCGCCGCGCACTCCCCCGAGCAGTTTGTGGTCGATCGAGCCGATCCCCTGCCGCAGCCTGGCCCCGACCTGGCCGACGTGATCGAGCAGCCCGTCCCGTTCGATGACGTCGAGCACGGCGAGCGCGGCCGCGCAGGCAATCGGGTTCCCGCCGAACGTGCTCCCGTGGTCACCCCGGCTGAACGCGCCGCCGGCCTCGCCGAGCCCGATGCAGGCACCGATCGGCAGCCCGCCGCCCAGCCCCTTCGCCAGCGTGATCACGTCCGGCCGTATCCCTTCGGCCTGGAACGCGAACCAGGCGCCGGTCCGCCCGATGCCGCTCTGGATCTCGTCGAGCACCAGCAGCGCGCCCGCCTCGTCACACGCCGCCCGCGCCGCCCGCAGGTACCCGGCCGGCGCCGGCACGACCCCGCCCTCGCCCAGGCCAGGCTCAAGAAAAACTCCGGCGCAGTCAGGCCCGACGGCGGCGGCCAGCGCGTCCGGGTCACCGTAAGGCACAAACCGAACTTCAAGACCGAAGGGATGGAAAGGTTCCCTGATCGAGCTCTTGCCCGTCAGGCTCAGCGAGCCCATGGTCCGGCCATGAAAACCGTGCTCGGCGGCGACGAACACCGGACGCTCCTCGCCCTGGCGGCGGCGGACCAGCTTGACTGCGGCCTCGTTCGCCTCGGTGCCCGAGTTGGCGAAGAACACCCGTCCGTCCGTGCCGAGCAGCCCGAGCAGCCGCTCGGCCAGCGCGATCTGGCCTTCGTGCGCGTAGAGGTTGGAGATGTGGGCCAGCCTCGTGACCTGCTCGCTGACGGCGGTGACGATGGCCGGATGGGCGTGCCCGAGCGCGCTGACGGCGATCCCGCCGACCAGGTCGAGATAGGAACTGCCGTCGGCGTCCCAGACGACGCAGCCGTCGCCCCTGGTCAGCACGAGCGGAGGGACGCCGTAGTTCGGCATCATCGTGGCGGCGTAGCGCTGCTTCAGCAGGTCGCTGGTCGTGCTGGCCGTGTCCGTCGCTGTCATGCGGTCCCCGCTCCTTGTCTGTCCGGCACGACCATAGTGCCGATCCCCGAATCCGTGAAGATCTCCAGCAGCACCGAGTGCGGCAGCCGCCCGTCTAGCACGTGGGCCCGCGGCACGCCGCCGTTCACGGCGGTCAGGCAGGCGGTCATCTTGGGGATCATGCCGCCGCGCAGGCCAGGCAGCATCGCGGCAAGCTCCCCGGCGGTCAGCTCGCTGATCACGCCGGGCTTCGCCGGCGGCAGCGGCGCCGGCCTGCCAGCTCGTGTACAGTCCGGCCACGTCGGTCAGCATGACCAGCTTGGCCGCCTTGAGCGCGACCGCGAGCGCGGCGGCCGCCGTGTCGGCGTTGACGTTGAGTACGCCGGCCGACTCGCTGCGGGCCACGCTGGAGATCACCGGAATCCGGCCATCGGCGATCAGCGCGCTGATCGCGCCCGGGTTCACCGACTCGACCTCGCCCACGTGCCCGAGGTCCACGAGCTCCCCGTCATCGCCGGCGGCCGTGATCCGGCGGGCGGTGAACAGGTGGGCGTCCTCGCCCGACATTCCCATGGCGAACGGTCCGTGGGCGTTGATGAGCCCCACAATGTCCCTATTCACCTGACCGGTCAGCACCATGCGCACCACGTCCATGGCCGCCGCGGTCGTCACCCGGAGCCCACCCTGGAAGGTGGACTCCATCCCGAGCCGGTCAAGCTGCGCATTGATCTGCGGGCCGCCGCCGTGCACGACGACCGGGCGCAGGCCCGCGTACTTGAGGAAGACCACATCCTGCGCGAACGCGGCTCGCAGCGCGTCATCGGCCATCGCGTGACCGCCGTACTTGATCACGACGATCTGGCCGTGGAAGCGTTCGAGCCAGGGCAGCGCCTCGATCAGGGTGGCGGCCTTGGCCAGGGCGGCGGCCTGGGTCAGGGCGGCGGCCTGGCCCTGCGCGGGTTGCTCCGTGATCATGTGGAGTAGGCCGAGTTCTCGTGCACGTAGGTGGCGGTGAGGTCGGTGGTGCGGATCGTGGCGGCGGCCGGCCCGGCGGACAGGTCGACAGTGATCGTCACGTCCCTTGGCCTGAGGTCGACGGCACTGCGATCATCGGCCTGGGCACCGTTCCGGCAGACCCAGACGCCGTTGATCGCGACATGGAGCTGATCGGCGTCGAACACCGCGCTGGTCGTGCCGACCGCCGCGAGCACCCGGCCCCAGTTCGGGTCCTCACCGGTGATCGCGCACTTCAGCAGGCTGGACCGGGCGACGGCGCGGCCTACGGTGACGGCGTCGTCCTCCCTGTCGGCCCCGACTACCTGGATCGAGATGGCCTTGGTCGCGCCCTCGGCGTCCAGCAGGAGCTGGCGGGCCAGGTCATCGCAGGCCTGCGTAAGCAGTGCGGCGAACTCGTCCGGGTCAGGCTGGACTCCGGCCGCGCCGCTGGCGAGCAGCAGGACCGTGTCGTTGGTCGACATGCAGCCGTCGGAGTCGAGCCGGTCGAAGGTCACCCTGGTCGCGGTGCGCAGCGCCTTGTCCAGGTCACTGGCCGATACGTCGGCGTCGGTGGTCAGCACGACGAGCATCGTGGCCAGCGCCGGCGCCAGCATCGCCGCGCCCTTGGCCATGCCCCCGATCTGGTAACCGCTGCCCTGCACCGCGCAGGTCTTCGGCACCGTGTCGGTGGTCATGATCGCGGCCGCCGCCGTCGCCCCGCCGATCGCCGAGGCGGAGGCGGCCAGGGTAGCCGCATCCACTCCGACGAGGAGCTGATGCATCGGCAGTCGCTGGCCGATGAGCCCGGTCGAGCAGACGGCGATCTGCGTGATCGGCACGGCCAGCAGCTCGGCCAGGTGCCCGGCGGTCTGCTCGGTGTCGCTGAGCCCGGCGGGCCCGGTGCAGGCATTGGCACCGCCCGAGTTCAGCACGACGGCCCTGACCTGCCCGTCGGCGACGATCTGCTCGCTCCACCTGACCGGCGCTGCCCGCACCCGGTTCGAGGTAAACACGGCCGCCGCCGCGGTCTGCGGCCCATCGTTGATCACGATGGCCACGTCCGGGCTGCCCGAGTTCTTCAGGCCCGCGGCGACTCCCGCGGCCCGGAATCCCAGCGGCTTGGTCACGCTCATGGCGCTACTCCGATCGAAGTCAGGCCGGCGGTCTCCGGCAGGCCGAGCATCAGGTTGGCGTTCTGGATGGCCTGGCCGGCCGCGCCCTTGCCCAGGTTGTCGATCGCGGCGACCACAGTCGCCCGGCCGGCGTGAGGATCAGCCGCTACTTGGAGCTGGACACCGTTCGAGCCGGCGACGGCCCCGGTGGCCGGCCAGGTCCCCTCGGGCAGGACGTGCACGAACGGCTCGTCGGTGTAGGCGTCGAGTAGCGCCTGCCTGAGTTCGGCCGTGCCGGTGCTGCCCGCCGCCGCCAGCCTGGCGGTGCAGGTGGCCAGGATTCCGCGCGGCATGGGTGCGAGCAGCGGAGTGAAGGAGACAGTGACGCCTGGCGGGGCCGGGCGGCCGGGCCGGGCCGGGCGGCCGGGCTGGAGCTCGCTCAGGGCCTGCTCGATCTCGGGGGTATGCCGGTGGGTGCCCGCGACCTGGTACGCGCTCACCGAGCCAAGCACCTCACTCGCCAGCAGGTCGGCCCGCAGTGCCTGGCCGGCCCCCGAGGTGCCGGAGGCTGCGACGATCACGAGGTCAGCGGTCTCGACTAGCCCGGCCGCCACCAGCGGCGCCAGCGCGATGATCGCCGCCGTCGAATAGCACCCCGGCGCCGCGACCCGCCGGGCCGCCTTGATCAGCGCCCGCATGGCCGGCAGCTCAGGCAGCCCGGTCACCCACCGCCCGGCATAGGCACCGCGGTAGTGCCGGTCCCAGGCCTCCGCGTCGGCGAGCCTGAAATCGGCCCCGAGATCCACCACCTTGACCTCATCGGCCACGTCCGCCGCCACCACCGCCGACCGCCCGCCCGGCAGCGCCAGGAACACCAGGTCACAGTCGGCCTGCTTGATCGCCTTGTGGTGCTCGATAGTCAGCCCCGCGAGTCCGCCGTGACCGGCCAGATTCTGGTGCACCTGGCCGACCGTCTTCCCCGCGCTGCTCTCGCCGGTGACCAGGCCCAGGTCAAGCAGCGGATGCCCGGCGATCAGCCGCAGCAGCTCACCCCCCGCGTACCCGCTACCCCCCGCCACCGCGACCCGCATACCCCACCGCCTCCTCAGTCACCCGTGTCCGCCGCGCCCGGCCCGCTCGCCGCACCGACCCGTTCGCATTATTATGCAGATCACTGTTTGAATATGCAAGCTTTGAACGACCTCCGGGCCAGCCAGAAGCGCGTCAGGTTGTCACGAATCGGCGCGAACCGTGGTGTTCGGCTTCCCGGCGACCGCTCGCTAGCGCATGATGTTGGAGCGCAGGAAGGAGACGGCATGTACGGCAGCGGCTTTTCCGCTCAGGTCGGCGTGCCATTGTGCGCGCGAACTGCCCGCCTGGCACTCCTGGCCTTGCTGCTGGCGCTGGTCGCGGCTGGCTGCGGCGGCTCTGGTAAGCAAGCGACCAGCGCCACCCAGACCAAGGTCACCGCCTGCGGCACAGCGAAAACCGCGGCGAACGTGCCGATCCACGTCGAGGTCACCGAGGGTGATGTCAGCTGCGGCACTGCCCTGCTGATCGAGCGAAAGTACGCCGCGGCTATCCGGTCAGGCCAGGCCCCTGGCAACGGCGGCGGCGGGCCGGTCAAGATCGACGGCTGGACCTGCCAGGGCTACGCCACCCCGATTGTCCTGCATACCGGCAAGGCCTCGCGCTGCACCGACGGCGGCAACGAGATCCTAGCCATCCTCCCCGCCACCGCGTAGCAACCGCCCCGCCAGACCTGGCCAGCCATGCGGGCAGCCGCAGCGGCGCCCCTCTGACGTTCCGTGATCATGCCGGAGACAGTGATCACGGAACTCTGGTGGCGTGATCACGCGGCTGATGTTCCGGGATCACCGCAGACGGCTTGATCACGGAACATGGCTGGGGTGATTGCGCCAGCCCATATCCCATGATCAAGCCTTGTCTGCCGGACCGGGCCTGAGCCAGTCATCGATAGCCATATCAGGCAGTCGAGACTCGCGGCTAAGCGCCGGCCCCGCGCAGTACCGCACCAGTCCGGCTAGCGGCCTCGGCTACAGCGGCGTCTCTGGCCACCGCTACCTCCTCATCGGTCAGGGTCCGGTCGGGTGCCCTGAAACGCAGGGTGTAGGCCAGCGACTTGTGCCCGGTACCAGTCTGCTCGCCGGAATAGACGTCGAACAGCCTGACCTGCTCAACCAGCACCCCGGCCCCAGTACCAGCCGCACCGGCCGCGCCCGCCGCAAGCGCCGCCTCGACCTCCGCTGCCGGAACCGAGTCGCTCACCACGAGCGCGACGTCCTGCGTGGCCATCGGGTACCCGGAAATGACCGGCGCCTGTACCGGCGGCAGGCCGGCCGCGGCGCGCTCGATCATCGACAGATCGAGCTCCATCGCACACGTTCTCGCCGGCAGCCGGAACGAGGTGATCACGCGCGGATGCAGTTCGCCCGCGTAGCCGACCACCATGGCCTCAGCGGCTCCGCCGGCTCCGGGCAGCTCGATCACGAACTCCGCGCACCGCCCCGGATGCCACGGCTCGCGCTGGCCCGCCCTGACCTGGTATTGCAGCCGGGAGGTTCGCAGCACAGTACGCCCGGCCTCGATCGCGTCCTGATAGCTGGCCTGGCGTCCCTCACCCCACCAGCCCGCCGGCTCGATCTTGCCAGTCAGCACGCAGGCGGCTAGCCGAGGCTGATCAGGTACCGCCGCGTTGAGCCGGGACAGGTCGTGCTCCCCCGGCCTCCGGTCCACCGCGAGCACCGGCGCGACCCCGCCACCCCCAGCCTCAGCCCCGGCCAGGAACGCATTGCCAATCTCGAACAGCGCCAGATCGGCGAAGCCTCGTCCCAGGTTCCTCCCGGCCACCCGGAACAGCCCCGGCAGCAGCGTGCTGCGCATCAGCGGCTCTTCGTCCCTGATCGGGTTGGCGAGCCTGACGGCCCGCCGTCTGACATCTCCGGCCGGCAGTTGCATCCGATCGAAATCCGCAGCCGAGCCGAACGGGCCGCTGATCACCTCGACATAGCCAGAGCCAGCCAGTGCGCGGCCGATCGAGATCCGCAGCCGCTGAGCCGGTGTCCGCCCCCGGCCGGCCACGGCGCGCGGCGTCGCAATCCCGACCCGCTCGTATCCCTCGATCCTGATCACCTCTTCGGCGAGGTCACTGGGATCGGTCAGGTCGGGCCGCCACGACGGAGGCAGCACCTCAAGCCAGTCCGGCTGGCCGGCTTCAGCGCGAGTCACGGCGCGGACCTCGCAGCCGACCTCCCGGAGCCGGCGAACCACGGTCTCGGTCCCGTACTCCACGCCGGCCACCCGGTCAGGCAGGTCAGCGGCGATCATGATCTGCACCGGCTCGATCGGCGCGGTGGCGAGCGAGTAACCAGGGACGACGGTGCCGCCGCCCAGCGCGGCCAGCATGTCCGCCGCCCTGGCCGAGGCGCGCAGCGGCAGCTCATAGTCGACGCCGCGCTCGAACCTGGCCGACGCCTCGCTGAACAGCCGGTGCCGCCTGCTCATCCTGGCCACCCCCGGCGCGCTGAAATGCGCCGCCTCGATCACCAGATCGGCCGACTCGGAACCGACCTCGGTCGCCAGCCCGCCCATCGTGCCGGCCAGCGAGATCGGGCCGGACGAGTCGGTGATGGCGATGTCATCAGGGTCAAGCTGCCGCACTACATGATCGAGCGTCTCGAGTTTCTCGCCGTCCCGAGCCCGCCGCACCACGACCGGCCCGTTCAGCCCCGCCCGGTCAAACGCGTGCAGCGGCTGGCCGAGCTCCAGCATCAGGTAGTTGGTGATGTCCACGGCCAGCGACACGCTGCGCATCCCGGCCCTGGCCAGCCGCACCCGGATCCGCAGCGGCGTCGTCCGCGCCGGGTCGACCCCACGCACCTCACGCAGCGCGAACCGGTCGCACGCGGTCGGGTCGGCGATGCTCCCCTGATACACCTGCTCGCTGGCCTTGTCCGCCGCGAACCAGGACGGCAGCTCGCTGTCGGCAGGGTCGGTATAGCCGACGCCGAAAGCACTGGCCAGCTCCCTGGCCATGCCCCTGACCGACAGCGCGTGTCCCTTGTCCGGGGTCACGTTCACGTCATACACGACATCCCTCAGGCCCGCGTACTCGGCAAAGTCCGCACCGAGCGGCGAGTCGGCGGGCAGCACCAGGATGCCCGAATGGTCATCGCCAAGCGCCATCTCGGCCGCCGAGCAGATCATTCCGTCGGACAGGCGCCCGTATGCTTTGCGCGCCGCGATCTCGAACCCGCCGGGCAGCGACGCGCCAGGAAGCGCCAGCGGCACCAGGTCGCCGACCGCGAAGTTGACCGCGCCGCAGATCACCCGCCGCTCGGTCTCCGGTCCGCCGGTCCTGACCAGGCAGTACCTGATCGGCTTCTTATGCCCGGCCAGTTCCTCGATTTCGAGCACCTGCGCGACGACCACGCCGCGGACATCATGCCCGACCTGCTCGACGCCCTCGATCTCCAGCCCGATCGCGGTGAGCCGCCGCCCGACCTCGCCGGGATCACCGGGCTCAGGCAGCGGCGCGTACTCAAGCAGCCAGGACAGTGGTACTAGCATGACGCCTCATCTCCGAAGCCCAGAGAGAACCTGATATCGCCCTCGACCGTGTCCCTGATGTCGGCCAGCCCGTTCCTGATCATCAGGGACCGCTCGATGCCCAGTCCGAAGGCGAATCCGCTGTACCGGTCGGCGTCGATGCCGCAGGCCCGGAGCACGCGCGGGTTGACCATGCCGCAGCCAGCGATCTCGATCCAGCCCTGTGACTTGCACACCCGGCACGGACTGCCACCCGATCGGGCCGAGGCACCCCGGCAGACATGGCATTCCATCGACACATCCGCCGACGGCTCGGTGAACGGGAAGTAGTCAGGCCGAAGCCGGGTTCGCAGTCCGGGCCCGAACATGGCCTCGACGAACGCTGCGATCGCACCGCGCAGGTCGGCCATGGTCAGTCCCTCGTCCACCGCGAGGCCTTCGATCTGGTGGAACACCGGGCTGTGAGTGGCATCGAGCGCGTCACTGCGGAAGCACTTGCCCGGGCTCACCACATACAGCGGCAGCGGCCTGGTCAGCATGGCCCTGATCTGCACCGGCGAGGTATGCGTCCGCAGCACCAGGTTGGATCGCGGCGCGCCGTCCGGCCCGGCCACGAAGAACGTGTCCGCCATCTCCCGCGCCGGATGGTCAGCCGGGAAATTCAGCGCGTCGAAGTTGTACCACTCGGCCTCGATCTCCGGCCCCTCGGCGATCTCGTAGCCCATGCCGATGAACACGTCGGCCAGCCGGTCGGCCAGGGTCACGACCGGATGCCTGGCCCCGGCCGGGTACCTGTCCCACGGCAGGGTCACGTCCGCGACCTCATCGACCAGGACGCTGCGATCCCGGTCCGCCTCAAGCTCGGCCTGCCTGGCCTCCACCGCCTGCGCGAGC
This sequence comes from uncultured Actinomycetota bacterium, assembly GCA_963819285.1. Taxonomy (GTDB): domain Bacteria; phylum Actinomycetota; class Actinomycetes; order Streptosporangiales; family Streptosporangiaceae; genus Chersky-822. The sequence goes on along the minus strand of CAWFVM010000002.1, from coordinate 3,982,011 downwards.
AGCCGCTTGGCCTCGCCGATCCGCAGGCCGGCCTCGGACTTCGCCCCGGGCGGCAGTGCCCCGATCTCGGCGCTGGCCAGGATCAGCGGCGCCTTCCCGCTCAGATGAGCCAGCCTGGCCGCCTTCAGCTCATCGAAGCTAGCGGCGCCGGCGACTGCGGCCAGCGCCTCCTCCACCATGCGCTTGACCTCATCGTGTGCGAGAGCGGCCACCCGCACCGGGTCATATGTCTTATTGGGTGCTGACATCGGAATTCGGTCCTGTTCTCCTGCTGTCGCCGGACATCGGCCAAGGCAAAACCAGACAAACGTTCATTCATAATGGGCCCGCGCCGGTTCCTGTGCTCCCCCGAGCCTGGTCGACCTCGGGCGCGATCAGCCGCACGAATCCTGGGTGCAGCCCGCCAGGTCAGCTCAGATCCGGTTAGCCGTGATCTGGGACACCGGCGGGCATGGTAAATCGAAACTCAGCGCCGCCGCCTGGCGCCTGCCGCACGCTGATGGCTCCGCCGTGCGCCTCGACCAGGCCCTTGACAATGAACAGGCCAAGCCCGGCTCCGCCACGCCGCTTCGCGCGCCAGAACTGCCGGAACACTCTCGGCGCGAACTCGGGCGCGATCCCCGGACCCTGGTCGCGAACCGAGACCTCGATCCCGGGTCCGCCGCAGACCAGCGCTGACTCGATCACGGTAGTAACGGTACCAGCCCCGTGCCTGACGGCGTTCTCAATAAGGTTGGCCAGGATCTGGTCGACCTTATCCACGTCCAGCCAGGTCTCCGGCAGTCCGTCGGCCACCTGGATCGTGAATCTCGCGGCGTTCTCCCCGGCGGCGACCCGGCCCGCCACCAGCTTCGCCGCCCGCGCGCCGAGATCGACAAGCTCCTTGTGCACGACGATCCGGCCGGCCTCGATCCGAGATACGTCAAGAAGCTCGGTGATCAGCCGGGTTACCCGGTCGGCGTCAGAATTGACCGTCTCGAGCATCATGCGCTTCTGGTCGTCGGTGAACCGGGGCCACTTATCGAGCAGCGTGGCAGTGAAACCCTTCACGCTGGTCAGCGGCGATCTCAGCTCGTGGGCGACGGTCGAGACCAGATCGGCCCTGGTGCGCTCCAGCCTGGCCCGCTGCTGGGCGCTGCGCAGCGTGATCGTCAGCCGCCGGACCGCGCCCGGCCGCTCTCCGGCCCTGGGGCCGCGCACGTATCCCACGGTGACCAGCAACTCGGTGCCGTCACCCAGGAACAGCGAGCGCTCGGGATGCCTGGTCCTGATCGACAGCCCGTCGTACGGCCGGGAGGTCCGCCACCAGCACCGGCCCTCGCTGTCGGCGAGCGGCAGCGCAGCGGCCAGGCTCTGGCCGATCGCCTGATCAGCGCTGATCCCGGTCAGCCGCTCCGCCGCACGATTGAAGATGACAACCACGCCATCGCTATCGGCCACGATCAGCCCGTCAGGCAGCTCGTCCGGACTCAGCACACCGGGGGGCACAACGGCAGCGGGCGCAGTAGCGCGAACTGGGGCGGTAGCGGCGGCTGGCCCGGTAGCGGCGGCCGGCCGGGTAGCCGCGGCCGGCCCGGTAGCCGCCGCTGGCTGAGCCTCCTCGTGAACGGACTGCCTATCGCACACGGCATCGCGGCCGGCCGGCTGATCATCGTCAGCCGCCAGGGCCGACACCGCACCGCGTACCGCGGCACCGATCGCGGTCACCACGTTCACCTGCCGGTCCACATCGGACTGTCGCTTTCGCCCGAAATCCACTTTCCCCGGCACGCACACACCTGCCGCAGCGGGTCCGGGGGTTAACCCACTGCAGTTCTGCGCGCCATGACCACCTTACGTGACCCATCTCGGGTCGCTCATGACGCAACGTAACGAAAGCCTAGCGTGTTGACCGACCTTTGCGGCACCCCCGACTTGCCGGGATCGAACGGCGCAGCGCACACGGTCACGTCTGGCCCTCAGCCGACCCCGACAACGGAAACTGTCAATACGTCGCCAGCCACCCGCCACGTATCACCACTTTGATGACCCCGAACCCGGCGAACTGGACATAATTTCCACGGAAAGTGTTGATACGTGGCCTAGACCCAGCGACGTATCAACACTCCCCGCACCCCCCACGCCGACAGCCCCACGCCGACAGCCGGTCATCCAGCACAATCACTCCGAAAACGCCCGCACCCCAAGCGGCATCGCTGGTGCGCGGCGCCCCGGCGCGGCACGCGGGGCCGGGCTCGGCACGCGGGGCCCGGCTCGGCACGCGGCCCAGACTCGGCGCGGCCCAGACTCGGCGCGGCCCAGACTCGGCGCGGGCGACCCACGAGATGTTCCGTGATCATGAAGCACCCCCGATCACGGACATGGTTCTGGGCGAATTCCGTGATCAGATCAGGCTTCGGGCGGAGTTCCGGGTGAGTGATCCGGCCCGGCAGGCTCGGGTTCCGGCAGCACCGCCGGCCCTCCGCTGTCGCCAGAGCAGCAGCAACGGCACGACGCTGCTGTCGTCCGCCCGAGAACACCCCGACCAGCAATCCGAAATATCCTTTAACGCCTATCGTCAACCCCCGCGCACCAGCTCAGTCACGGAATTCGCGCCAGAGCCCGGAACATCGTTGACACCTCCGGTGCGGCCGAGATGCCTGTGGCCAGCGCAGACTCGCAGCGACCGGCCAGACCGCCATCACGGAAATCTGGCGCGGCGAGATCTCCCCGGCACGGGCCCCTTCGGCCGCCACGATCGCGGCCAGCGCGGCTCGGCCGCCGGCCACCGCCAGCCGCGCCCGCCGTTGTCAAAGGAGGTTGGTTTCTGGAGTCAGCACCGCGCCGCAGGGTTCCGTGATCATGATCTGGGCCTTGATCACGGAACCTGGATGGCGCAATCACGCGACTCAGATTCCGTGATCAAGGTCAGGTTCATGATCGCGGAAGGTCGCGTGGGTTGCTCGGGCGCCGGATGGTGTGGCTCTTGTGGAGTGAGTCACCTGAGAGGCCCTATGCCGGGAATGTGTGGCGGCTGCCGGGGTGCCCGTGGGGTGTCGGGCCAGGCGACGGGGGTGCGGCTGGGGTCCCCGGCTGTCGTCGGAACAGCAGCGGGGTCCCCGGCTGCGAGCCTGATGAGGCTGCGGCCAGGCCTACCCCGGGCATTCCCGGCAAAGCGATCAGTGCCCGCAGGCGGTCGCTCCACAAGTGCTGCACCCATGCCGCATCGATGCGGTCAGAGCTGCACTTCTGTCGCATTCATGCTGCCTGAATACGAGGGCTGTGACTGGGATCGGGCGGAGGCGTAGAGGCAGACGGCGGCGGCGGCAGCCAGGTTGAGGCTTTCCGCCCGGCCGTAGATCGGGACCTTGATCGCCTCGTCGGCTAGTGCGCACAGGTCGGCTGGTAGTCCCCAGGCCTCGTTGCCGAACATCCAGGCCGTCGGCCGGGCGAGCTGGCCCGCCGTCTCGATCTCGGTCAGGCTGCGCTCCGCGCTGCTGTCGGCCGCGAGGACGCTGAGCCCGGCGGCCCGAAGCTCGGCTATGGCTCGCGGTACGGGCACGCCGGTCGCGATCCGCAGGTGGAAGAGCGACCCGGCGCCGGACCGCACGCACTTGCTGTTGTACGGGTCAACCGAGGCGTCGGCGAAGATCACTCCGGCCGCGCCGGCCGCATCGGCCGTGCGGAGCACCGTGCCGGCGTTGCCGGGATCGCGGACGTTGGCCAGAATCACCACGAGCCGGGGTGACGCCGCGATCAGGTCGGCGAGCGAGCCATCGATGAACGGGCAGACTGCGAGCAGTCCCTGCGGCGTCACGGTCTGCGCCAGCTCCGCCATCAGCTCGCCGCTGACCTCATGCACGGGAACGCCGGCCGCGGCCACGGCATCGACGAGATCGCTGTGCCTGGTCCGCGCGGCCACCGTGACGAACAGCTCAGAGATGGAATGCTCGCCGGCGCCAAGTGCCTCTCTCAGCGACTGCGGCCCTTCCGCGAGGAAGAGCCGCGATCGCTCACGCTGCGAGCGCTTCGCGAGCTGCCGTGCCGCCTTGACCGACGGGGAGCTGCCGCGAGGCGCACTGGGCAGGCGGACACCGACAGCGCGGTCTGCGGACGCCAGTCCGCTGACCGCACTGACTTGTCGCTGCCTGCCGCGCGGTTGCTGGCCTGTGCTACGCAGTGGCTGGCCTCGGGGCGTCAACATCCGCGGGCAGTGCCTTGCGCGCGACCTCCACCAGGGCGGAGAACGCGGCAGCATCGGCGACGGCCAACTCGGCCAGGATCTTGCGGTCGACTTCGACGCCGGCGATCTTCAGCCCCTGGATAAACCGGTTATAGGTAATACCCTCGGCGCGGGCCGCCGCGTTGATCCGCTGAATCCAGAGCCTGCGGAACGCGCCCTTGCGGTCCTTGCGATCCCGGTAGGCATAGGTCATCGAGTGCAGCGACTGTTCCTTGGCCTTGCGATACAGCCTGGACCGCTGGCCTCGGTAACCGCTCGCCCGCTCGAGTACTACCCTGCGCTTCTTATGGGCATTGACCGCCCGCTTTACGCGTGCCATGTGTTCGACTCCCTCACGTCGGACCGGGTCACTTGCCCAGCAGCTTCTTTATTTGCTTGACATTGGCAGGTGACAGCGTCACCTCGTTGGCCAGCCGGCGGGTACGCGTGCTCGGCTTGTGCTCAAAGTAGTGCTGGCGATTGGCGCGGCGGCGGACGATCTTGCCCGTGCCGGTGAGGCGGAAGCGCTTCTTGGACGCGCTGTGCGTCTTCATTTTCGGCATGTCGCCGTTTCCCTCGTTCCGTGCGTGCTCAGGCACGCGTCCTGTAGCTGCCCGCGACGCCGTACGGCGTCGCGGGTAGGTCTGTCGACTAACTACGACCTGGCTCTGTCCGTCCGTCAGCCTCCGGTATCCGCTGCTGAGCCGTCCGCTGCTGAGCCGTCCGCTGCTGAGCCGTCCGCTTCCGCCGACCGGTCAGCGGGGGTCGCGCTGACGGCACCAGGCGCGCTCGGCCTCGGCGGCCCTGGCCTGGGACCGGCGGCCGCGCCGACGGGACCTGGCTTCGGTGCGGCCCCGGATCGAGGTGGGGCCGGCCGGGGCGCTGCCCCCGGGCCTGGCCGAGGCACGGCCGGCCTGGGCGCGGCACCAGCGCCAGGACCTGGCCTGGGCGCGGCGGGGCGAGGCGCGGCACCTGTTGTCGCCGGACCTGGCCGGGGCACGGCGGGCCTGGGCGCGGCGCCGGACGACGCCGGACCTGGCCGGGGCGTGGCCGGCCGTGCTGACGACCCTGACGACCCGCTCCGCGGCGGTGCGCTGCCAGTCGAAGCCGGCCTGGTCGACCCGGCGCCAGCCGGCGTACGAGCCGGGGCCGAGCTGAACGATCCGTTGCCAGACGATCCATGACCGCCGGACCCAGTGCTCGAAGACCCGGCGCCGGCCGAGCCAGTACTGGCCGGTCCGCTGCTGGACGGGCTGACCCTGGTCGTGAACGGGGCCGGACCCGAAGACGCCGTGCTCGAAGACCCAGCGCTCGAAGACCCAGCGCTCGAAGACCCAGCGCTAGAAGACGCCGTGCTCGACTCGCCGGACTCGCCGGTACTCTCCTGCTCCGCCTCGGCAGCAGCCGCGTTCGCCGCGCTGAACGCGCGCGCGGTGGCCGACCTGGTCTCCGCCCGCGATGGCAGCACGGATTCAGCCTCGAACTCGTCATCCGCGCCGATCGGTGCCGACGCCCTGGCGCTGGCCCGGTCTGGCCCTCTGACCGGCTTGGTGTCCGCCTTCTTGCGGTGCGGGCCGATCACCATGATCATGTTCCGGCCGTCCTGCTTCGGCGCCGACTCGACGAAGCCGAGCTCGTCTACATCACCGGCGAGCCGCTGCAGCAGCTTGTAGCCAAGTTCGGGCCTCGACTGCTCGCGGCCTCGGAACATGATGGTCACCTTGACCTTGTCGCCCTGCTTCAGGAACCGCTCGACGTGACCCTTCTTGGTCCCGTAGTCATGCGGATCGATCTTCGGGCGGATCTTGATCTCCTTGATGACCGTCTGGGCCTGGTTCTTGCGCGATTCCCTCGCCTTGAGCGCGGATTCGTACTTGAACTTGCCGTAGTCCATCAGCTTGCAGACTGGCGGCCGGGCCGTCGGGGCGACTTCCACCAGGTCCAGGTCTGATTCCTGCGCCAGCCGGAGGGCATCGGTGATCGACACGATCCCGACTTGCTCCCCGGATGGGCCTACCAGCCGGACTTCAGGTACCCGGATGCGATCGTTGATTCGAGGTTCAGTGCTGATGTGACCTCCTGCGTCACTACCGTCCTGGCTCGGGCAGGTCCCGGGTCAGGTACTGCTTTGCCGCCTATACGGAAAAAGCCCCGCACAGATTGCATGCGGGGCCGCCACCTGCCCGGCCGCAGTGACGTCGGCCACCGGCCACGTCACACCAGCCACGCGATATACCGGCAATCGCTCGCCACCCGCGCGCGAATGCGGTACATCCGGCCCTGGCCAGCCGGCTTGTAAGCCGCCTAACCTGCCAGGGAGCCAGCTCGCAAGCCGGGGCCCGCAGGCTCTGAGCCCGCGTGCTCCGCCTCGCCCGCCACCTAGCCTACGGCCAAGCGACGTGGCTTCCTGGACTTCTACCCGCCAGCGATCTAACGCCACAACGCTGACTAGGTGGGAGGTGGCCGAGGTGGTCCTCCGCTTCTGGCCCGGCGCGATGCACCGGGTCGTTGAGTTCTATGCCCTAGGCTACCGCATCGAGGCGGCCAAGTCATATCACCGCTGGATCACGTATGTGCAGGTCAGCCGCTAGCCTTCCGGCCGTCCAGAGCGCTGTGCCCGGCCCGCCGCATGGCATCGACCGGAGCCGGCCTGTCCGTCATCAGCTCGACCTGTCGTGTGGCCTGGTGCAACAGCAGGTCAAAACCGCTGACCAGGACGGCGCCGGCCGCTTGCGCGGCCGTGGCCAGCGGTGTTGGCCAGGGGTGATACACCACGTCAAGAACCGCTTGGGGGACGGGCATCAGTTCGGGAAAAATTTTCGCAAAAAAATCGGCAGCACCGGCCGGTACCGTGGAGATAACCAAGCGTGCATCGCGCAATTCCGCCGGATCAAATGGCGCGAGCCTAACTTCCACGCCGAGCCGGTCTGCCACATCGAGCAGCCCGGCTGTCCGGCCCTTGTCCCGGACGAGCACGGTCACCGATTTCTCGGCGAGCGCGGCGAGGGCGCCAAGCGCCGCGCAGGCCGTGGCGCCGCCGCCGATGATCAGCGCCGGGCCTGGCGGCTGGCCGGTGCCGATCCCGCGCTCGGCCAGAGCGCTGACCATTCCGGGGACATCGGTGTTGTAGCCGAGCCGCTGAGCAGCGGCGAACACCACCGTATTGGCGCATCCGACCTGATCGGCAAGCGGTTCGACCCGGTCGAGGAGCGGCAGCACCGTCCGCTTCAGCGGCATGGTCAGCGACAGCCCGGCCCAGTCAGGCCCGCACGAGTCGAGCAGCGCGGGCAGGCCGGCCTCGGCGCAGTCGATGGCGTCATAACGCCACCAGGTGAGACCGAGCGCGGCGTAGGCGGCTCGGTGCAGGACCGGCGAGAGTGAATGGCTGACCGGCGAGCCGAGTACCGCCGCCCGCACGCGCCGCCGATCCTCGCCGGTCAGTTCCCGAATTCCTGCTGCCACTGCTGAAGCTGAGAGAGGCTGGCGGTGAAATAAGTTAGGTACGGCTTTTTCCGGGTGTCGGTGATGAAGTAAAGGTAGTCGCCCTTGGCCGCATGCACCGCTGCCTTCATCGCCGCCAGCCCGGGATTGCCGATCGGGCCCGGCGGCAGGCCGGTATGCAGGTAAGTATTGTACGGCGAGGGGAATTTCTCCTGCGCGCTATTCACGTGCGTGCCGAACTTACCCATAGCGTAAAAGATCGTGCTGTCGAATTCGAGCGGCATCTGCTTGCCGAGCCGGTTCCAGACCACCCTCGAGATCTTCGGGAAGTCCTGGAGATTCCCTCCCTCGGCCTGAATAAGGCTGGCCACGATCAGTGCGTGCCACGGAGTGGTAAAGACGTGGGTCGCGGCGGCGGGCAGGTTAATGCTCGCGATCTTCTGGTTAAACTCGCGGACCATCATCTGCAGAATCTGCAGCGCGGTCATCTTCGGCAGCAGCGTATAGGTGTCAGGGAACAGGAAGCCTTCGGCCGAACTGCCCGCCGCCCACGTCGGCAGCCCGAGCGACGCCGGCGGATGGTTGATGATCGAGGTGAACTGGCTGACCGGCAGGTGCGTCTGCTTGGCCAGCTCGGTCGCGATCTGGGCGGCTCTGGTGCCCTCGATGATCGTCACCTGGTCTTTGATCCGGTGGGCCGGGCTGAGCAGGAACTTCACCGCGTCGGCCGCGCTCATGTGATGATTCAGCAGGTATACGCCTGGCTGCAGGTCACTGGCGTTGGCCGCGGCACCAGCCGCGCTGTCGAACGGGCGCACCTCCATGATCACGCCGGCCTTGACCAGCGCCGGGCCAAGTGATGCGAGGTTGGCGCCTTCCGGCACCAGGACCTGGACCTGGCCGCTGCCCGCACCCGTGCCCGTGTAGTCGCCGGTCCGGCTGGTGTTCCAGGCCTGGTAACGCTCGTAGCCGTAGTCGGCGGCTACCCCGAGGATCAGGGCGACGGCCAGCAGGGCGGCGGTGAAGGCAACTTTGCCCCGCGCCCGCCTTGGCCGTCGTGACCGCTTGCTGCGGCGGCGGCCTGAACCGCCGCTGCCGTCGGCGTCGCCGCCGAATCTGCGCGAGAGCAAGCCGCTGTCGGCTTCATCCGGCCAGTCCTCATCGGCCTCGCCGGGCTCGTCCCTGTGCCAGGAGTCAGCGTCGGCGTCCTCTGCGTCGTGCCATGGCTCATAGCCATTGGGCCGCGGCGACCGGGCATCGAATCCCCGGCTGTCGCCGCCCGCCTGGCTCGCGGTCGGCTCGGGCAGCTCAAGCCGGCGGAAACCGCCAGCAGGAGGCTCGTATGGATCGGGCTGGTCCTCACGCCCGTACCCGGCGGGCTGCCCGAAGGAGCCGGTGTCCGGCTGCCTGAACGAACCGGTATCCGGCAGGCTGAACGAGCCGGTGTCAGGCTCACTGAGCGAGCCGCTATCCGGCCGGCTGAACCAGCCGCTGTCGGCACCCTCGGGCGGATCAGGCTCTGGCCGGGATGCCGGGCCCCGGTCGGAGGAGTAGAGGTCACGGCCGTAGGAGCTGGGCTCGGGGTCCAGGCTGTAACCACCGGGACCGAAGTCATCGTGCCGGTACGGTGCGGGCGACTGACCGTATCGATCCTGGCCGTACCCGTTCTGGCCGTACCCGTCCTGGCCGTAGCCGTCCTGGCTGTGGCCGTGCTGGTCGTGGCCGGGGCCGCCGTTCCACGACTGGCTGGGGGCGGGCTGGCCATATCCGTCCCCCGGGCCTGGTGCCGGCTCCCAGTATTCGTAGCCGCCCTGGTGCTGCTCGTACTGGCCCTGCTGGTACCGATCGTGCTCGTACTGGCCCTGCTGGTACTGGCCCTGCTGGTACTGGCCCTGCTGGTACTGATCTTGCTGGTACTGGTCTTGCTGGTGCTGGGCGGGTGCTGGCCAGCCGGGCTGAGATGGCCAGTCGGACACGGGCAAGTCTCGCGCTGGCCAGTCTCGCGCCGGCCAGGCAGGCGGGTGCTGCCCGTCATCCGCGTACGGGCCGTTCTGGCCAGTACCTGGCCCGTAGGGCCAGTCCGATCCGCCACTGCTCATCGGCCACCGCCTGACTCAGCGCCGACGAGCTCCCCGGCCGGATCCCCGGTCAGTCGCTCAGTATCAAGCGCGCTCTGCAACAGCAATGCCGCTGCGGCTTTATCCACACTATGCCGCCGCTGCCGGGAATCACGACCGCCAGCGCGGAGTGCCGAATGCGCGAGGGTCGTCGTAAATCGCTCGTCGACCAGCCGCACCGGAATGGGAGCGACCAGGCCGGCCAGGCTGACAGCGAAGGCTCTCGCGCCGGCTGCCGCGCTTCCCGCGTGGCCAGAAAGACTGGTGGGAAGCCCGACCACGATTTCGATTGACTCGCGTTCGGTGCACAGCCTGGCTATCTCGGCCAGATCTCCGCTACCGCGAGGCACAGTCGCGATCGGCGTGGCCAGCACGCCGCCCGGGTCACAGCCAGCCACCCCGATCCGCACCGATCCCACATCGATAGCGAGCCTATTACCTGATCTCAAGGCACCAATCCCGAGGAATTTGGTCTCAGAACCGATACAACCTGGCTGCGACATGGTTTCACGTTACGCTACCCGAAGCACCGATGCCGGCAATAACGCCGCGAACCGCATCAAACGACTCTTCGAGCGCCCGACCGACGCCGTCACCCAGCGCGGCGCCCCCGCCCTGCGCGATGTCGTCCTTGCCGCCACCCCTGCCGCCGAGCGCGGTTGTCGCCGTGCCGATCAGCGCTCCGGCAGCCAGACCCCGCGCCCGGCCTGCCTCATTGACCGTGACGACGACCGCTGGCCGGTCAGCCGGGAGCCCGGCCACGACGACCACGGCCGGGCGGGCCGGCGGAATCTGCCCGCGAATGTCAAGCGCGAGCTTGCGGATGCCATCCGCCGCCGTGCCGTCTGGCACCCTGTGCGCCACGTACGCGACCCCGCCAACATCCGCCGCCCGGGCGGCCAGGCCGACCGCGACGTTCGCCAGCCGGGCCGACTGGATCCGCTGCAGCTCACGCTCAGCGTCGCGCAGCCTGGTCACGATGCCGGCGATCCGGTCGCTGAGCTCCTGCCTCGGCGCCCTGAGCTGTTCTGAGAGCTGACTCACCAGTACGTTCTCCCTGGCCAGGAACCTGAACGCGTCCATGCCGACCAGCGCCTCGACTCGTCTGACGCCCGATCCGATGGATGCCTCGCCCATGATCTTCACGAGCCCGAGCTGGCCAGATCTCGCGACGTGGGTGCCGCCGCACAGTTCCCGCGAGTAGTCACCCACCTCTACTACCCGAACTTCGTCGCCGTACTTCTCCCCGAACAGCGCGAGCGCGCCCATCGCGCGGGCTTCACCGATCGAGGTGTAGAACGCCCGGACGTCATGATCGCCGATCAGGACCTCGTTGACCTCGTCCTCCGCATCGGCGAGTACCGCCGCGGGCACCGCGCCGATCGCGGTGAAGTCGAACCTGAACCGGCCAGGCGAGTTCTCCGAGCCGGCCTGAGCCGCCGACTCGCCGAGCGCGCCCCGGAACGCCCGGTGCACCAGATGGGTCGCCGTATGCGAGCGGGAGATCGCGCGGCGCCGCTCCACATCGATCTCGACCAGTACCTGGTCACCCGCGGTGACCTCGCCGGAGGTAACCCGGCAACGGTGCACGATCAGTCCTGGCAGCGGCGTCTGGACGTCCAGGATCTGGATGTCAGTGCCGCTGCCCGCGAGCAGTATCCGGCCGGTGTCGGCAAGCTGACCCCCACCTTCCGCGTAGCAGGGAGTCCGGTCGAGCACCACGTCGACCTCAGTGCCCGCGCCGGCGGCCGGGACTGACACCCCGCCAGCTAGCAGCCCGATCACCGTCGCCTCGGCGGCGATCTCGTCATAGCCGGTGAAGACGACCTTGCCGACCCGCTCAAGGAACTGCGCGAACGCCGAGATGTCGGCATTGCCGGTCTTCTTCGACGCCGCGTCGTCCTTGGCCCGCTTCCTCTGCTCCGCCATCAGCCGCCTGAACTCGGTCTCGTCGACCGCCAGGCCCTGCTCAGCCGCCATCTCCAGGGTCAGGTCGATCGGGAAGCCGTAGGTGTCATGCAGCGAGAACGCCTCACCGCCGCTGATCGCCCGCTGGCCGCGCCGCTCGGCCTCGGAGGCCGCCGCGTCGAACATCGCCGTGCCGGTCCGCAGCGTGCCGAGGAACGCGCCCTCCTCGGCATCGAGGACCGTGTGAATATTCGGCGCGTCCCTGATCAGCTCCGGGTACTGATCGCCGAGCGCCCCGATCGCCACCGCCGCGAGCTCGTGCAGGTACCGCTCGTTCTGGCCACCGCGACCGCCGTCACCGCCGCGCTGGCTGCCGGCCAGCAGCCGCAGGTCCCGCACGCTGCGCCTGACGATCCGGCGCAGCACGTAACCGCGCCCCTCATTGGACGGGATCACTCCGTCAGAAACCAGCATCACGGCGGCCCTGACGTGGTCGGCGACGACGCGGAGCGCCACGTCGTTGCGTGCGTCCCTGCCGTACTTCTGGCTGGTCAGGTCGGCGGCCCGGTCGAGCACCTTCCACATGGTGTCGACCTCGTAGATATTGTCGACGCCCTGAAGCAAGATGGCCATCCGCTCCAGGCCCATGCCGGTGTCGATATTGCGCGATGGCAGCTCACTCTGCACATCGAAGTCGATCTTGCTCCGCACCGCGCTGAGCTGGTATTGCATGAAGACCAGGTTCCAGACCTCCAGATACCGGTCTTCGTCGGCTTCCGGCCCTCCGTCCCGACCGTACTCAGGACCGCGGTCGTAATAAATCTCCGAGCATGGTCCGCCTGGTCCAGGGACTCCCATATGCCAGTAATTGTCGGCCAGCCCGCGCCGCTGAATCCGGTCGGGGGTCAGGCCGACCGCGTCGCGCCAGATCCCGTACGCCTCGTCGTCGCCGGTGTACACGGTGGCCCAGAGCTTGCTCTCAGGGAATCCGAACCCGCCGTCCGACTCCGGCCTGGTGAGCAATTCCCAGGCCAGCGGAATGGCCTGCTCCCTGAAGTAATCCCCGATGGAGAAGTTCCCCAGCATCTGGAAAAACGTCGCGTGCCTGGTCGTCTTGCCGACCTCGTCGATGTCGGGCGTCCTGATGACCTTCTGTACCGAGGCCAGGCGCGGAGCGGGCGGCACCCGCTGGCCGAGGAAATACGGCTTGAACGGCACCATTCCCGCGTTCACCAGCAGCAGGGTGGGATCCTCGGCGACCAGGCTGGCCGAAGGCACCACGGTGTGCCCGCGCTGGGAGAAGTACTCAAGGAAACGGCGGGCAATCTCTGCCGACTCCATCAACGGCCATCCTTTGTATCGTCGCTGTCTGGCCGTAGCTGGCCAGGTCTGAGCGCGCGGCCAGGTATCGCCAGGCGGCCGGCGGCGCGCTGATCTACGAGGGTATTGGCTGACCGCTGATCCTGCCGATTCTTATTCGGCCGGCCGGGACTGACCTGGTGCTCGTCGAGGTACTCAGTCATGCCGGCCCGCACCTCGCGGACGAAAGCGGCAGAGCCTGCCCCGCGCCCTGGCCAGCCGCCGGCCAGCCGGCGTGCGGCCTGGACGCCAGCCTGACTCGCCACCGATCTCGTGACCCGGTCGAGCCGGCGGTAGCCGAGGACTCCGAGCACCGCCCCGGCCGCCAGCCAGGTCGCCCGGCGGATCATGGCCTGACCCGGCGGCCAGGCAGCTCCCTGACGCGGTCGGATCTGCGGACGGCCAGCGCGCGGCGGACGCCGTGGCCGGCCGCGGCGATGCGGAGCACCGGCGCCCCGAGTCCGCTCGCGATCAGGCGCGCCGAGCCGGCTACCGCTGACACCTGCTCGGACAGCTCAGACATGGAAGTCGAGACGGCCTCGACGCTCTCGCTCAGGGCGTGTGTCCTGGCAAGCTGCTCGTCGGCCCGGTCGACCGCTGCCTCCGCCCGGCGAAGGAGATTGTCCGTCGCGCTCTGGTAGCCAGTCAGCACAGTGCTGGCCAGCGAGATCAGCCGGGCCAGCCGGACCAGCACGTAGACGGCGGCGCACACCCCGACGGCGAAAAAGACCGCCGCGATCAGCGCGGCCAGCTGCCCTGCGTCCATCCGCTGCGATCTCCTTTCCGGCTATGCCTGCGCTGACCCTATCGCGCGGCCGTAATCATGACAGGCCGTCGCCGCCAGCTCCGGCTCCGGAATCACCGCCGCCTTCGAGCACGGCCCTGATCCGCTCGTCGCGGTCGGCGTACCTGGCCTCAGCCCCGTGCCTGGACGGCTCGTAATACCGGCGGCCCGCTGCCTCCGCCGGCGCGTAGGCCTGATGCACGACGCCTTCGGGATAGTCATGCGGGTATAGGTAGCCCTTGCCATGACCGAGCCTGGCCGCGCCCGGATAGCTGGCATCGCGAAGATGAGCCGGCACCGTCCCGGTCCGCCCGGCTCGCACGTCCTCCATGGCCGAGTTGATCGCCTTGACCACCGAGTTCGACTTCGGCGCCAGCGTCAGGTGGATCACCGCCTGCGCGAGGTTGATCCTGGCCTCGGGAAGCCCGATGAGCTGCACCGCCTGAGCGGCCGCGACCGCCACGGGCAGCGCGGTCGGATCGGCCATTCCCACGTCTTCGCTGGCGTGCACGACGATCCGCCTGGCGATGAACCTCGGGTCCTCCCCCGCCTCGATCATCAGCGCCAGGTAGTGCAGCGCTGCGTTGACGTCGCTGCCCCTGATGCTCTTGATGAACGCGCTGATCACGTCGTAGTGCTGATCGCCGGCCCGGTCATAGCGCACCGCCGCCTGGTCCACGGCCTGCTCAAGCACCGCCGAGTCGATCACCCCGCCGTCCGCCAGCCCGAGCGCCGCCGCCTCCAGGTAGGTCAGGGCCCGCCTGGCATCTCCGCCGGCCAGCCGCAGGAGCTGCTGGAACGCCTCGTCGTCCAGGGTGACCTTCCCGCCAAGCCCCCGCTCGTCGGTCAGCGCCCGGTCGATTACGAGCCGCAGGTCGAGATCGCCGAGCGGCTGCAACCGCAGCAGCAGTGAGCGCGACATCAGCGGCCCGACCACGGAGAACGACGGGTTCTCTGTCGTGGCGCCGATGAAGGAGACCCAGCGGTTCTCCACAGCCGGGAGCAGCGCGTCCTGCTGGGCCTTGTTGAACCTGTGCACCTCGTCGATGAACAGCAGCGTCTGGCGGCCGGTCAGGCCGAGCTCGCTGCGTGCCGCCTCGATCGCGGACCTGACCTGGGCCACTCCGGCCGCCACCGCTGAGATCTCCACGAACCGCCTGCTGGTCACCGAGGCCAGCACATAGGCCAGGGTGGTCTTGCCGGTCCCCGGCGGCCCCCACAGCATGACCGACATCGGCGCGGTAAGCTCGGCCAGCTTGCGGAGCGGCGACCCCGCCGCTGTCAGCTTGGGCTGGCCGACCACCTCGTCCAGGGTCCTCGGGCGCATCCGCACGGCCAGCGGGGCGACCGCCCTGGCCGCCTGCTCGCCTGAGTCGTCAAACAGGCTGGGGTGGCTAGCCACCGGGTAGGCAAACACCGGCAGTACGGTCTGCGGACGGCAGTCCGCAGACCGTACTGCCCGGCTCGGCCGGCTGGCCCGCCACCCGGGCCGGGGAGTCAATGCCGGCCTCCCGGCGCTGGGCGGACGTGATCGGGGTCGGGGCGCCGGTCAGCGGGTCATGCCCCGATGCGGCCTTCGGGAAGGCGATCACGTCCCTGATCGACTCGCGGCCGGTCAGCAGCATCAGCAGCCTGTCCCAGCCGAACGCGATGCCGCCGTGCGGCGGCGGCCCGAACCGCAGAGCGTCGAGCAGGAAGCCGAACTGCGACTGTGCCTCATCACGCGACAGCCCGATCACGTCGAACACCTGCTGCTGCATCGCCGGCCGGTGGATCCTGATCGACCCGCCGCCGATCTCCGTGCCGTTGCACACGATGTCGTAGGCGTCGGCGAGCGCTCCGCCGGGCTCGGTGGCGAACTTGTCGGCCCACTCGGGAAGCGGCGAGGTGAACGGATGGTGCACGGCGGTCCAGTGTTTGTCCCCGCCCTCGCCACCCTGCCCGCCCTCGGTATCCTCGAACATCGGCGCGTCCACTACCCAGGTGAACGCCCAGGCGGCCGGGTCAATCAGCCCGCACCTGGCGCCGATCTCCAGCCGGGCGGCGCCGAGCAGGGACCGCGCCCCGTTCGGCGTCCCCGCGGCGAAGAACACGCAGTCCCCCGGTCCAGCGCCGGCGGCGGCCGCCAGCCCGGCCCGCTCATCCTCGGACAGGTGCCTGACCACCGGCCCGGCGTCCGACGCGGCGCCGTCGGGGCCGATCAGCACGTAGGCGAGCCCGCGAGCGCCGCGTGACTTCGCCCAGTCCTGCCAGCCGTCCAGCTCCTTGCGTGACTGGGCCGCGCCACCGGGCATGACGACCGCACCGACGTGCTGTGCCTGGAACACGCGGAATCCGGTGCTCACGAAGTAGCTGGTCAGGTCGGCGAGCTCGCAGGCAAACCGAAGATCGGGCTTGTCCGAGCCGAACCTGGCCATCGCGTCCGCGTAGGTCATCTGAGGAATCGGGCGGGAAATTTCGTACCCGGCAATCTCGCGCCAGAGCCGCTGTACCAGGTCCTCGGCGATCTCGACCACGTCGGCGCGGGTGATGAACGACATCTCGATGTCGATCTGAGTGAATTCCGGCTGGCGGTCAGCCCTGAAGTCCTCATCACGGAAGCAGCGCACGAGCTGGTAGTACCGTTCGAGCCCGGAGATCATCAGGAGCTGCTTGAACAGCTGCGGCGACTGCGGCAGCGCATACCAGTTACCCGGTCGCAGCCTGACCGGCACCAGGAAGTCCCTGGCGCCCTCCGGGGTGGACCTGGTCAGGAACGGGGTCTCCACGTTCACGAAGCCGTGCTGCCGCATGACGTCACTGACCAGGTAGGCGGCTGTCGACCTGGCGCGCAGCGCGGCCGTCATGCCGGCTCGCCTGATGTCGAGGTACCGGTACCGCAGCCGCACTTCCTCGCTGAGCTCGCCGTGCCCGTCGACCGGGAAGGGCAGCGGGTCGCACTCGGCCAGCACCTCGACCGCGCCAGCCGCGACCTCGATCTCGCCGGTCGGCAGCTCGGGGTTCTCGTTGCCCGCCGGCCTGACCCTGACCTCACCGGTCACCAGCACGCAGAACTCGGCCCGCAGCTCGTGCGCGACGTCCTCCTGCCGCAATACCACCTGGACTACACCGCTCGCGTCGCGCAGGTCGATGAAGACGACTCCGCCGTGATCACGGCGGCGCGCCACCCAGCCGGCCAGCGTGACCTGCTGTCCGGCCTGCGATGCGCGCAGGGCGCCCGCCTCGTGCGTGCGGATCATCGCACTCCAGCCCTTTCTGTGCTCACAAGCCTCGCGCCGCTCACAGGCCGCGCGTCGGCCCGGCGGCAGGCGCGAGACCCGCGAGAAACGGATTCGATGCCCGCTCGGCCCCGATTGTCGTCTGCGGGCCGTGGCCCGCTAGCACGACGGTCTCGTCTGGCAATGGCAGGCAGACTCTGGACAGGCTATCGAGGATCGTCTGGTAGTCGCCGCCGGGCAGGTCAGTTCGCCCGATCGATCCGGCGAACAGCAGGTCGCCGGTGAACTGGGTGCCGGTGAACTGAGCGTCGTCGCCAGCCAGCCTGAACGCCACCGATCCAGGGGTGTGACCGGGAGCATGATCCACGATCAGGCTGATGCCAGCCAGGTCAAGCCTCATGCCGTCACTGAGCTCGAGGACGTCGGCCGGCTCGCTGAACGTGATGCCGCCGAACAGCTGCAGGCCGGCCATCGGCGAGATCCCCTTGGCCGGGTCGGTCAGCAGCTCGCGATCGGCCGGGTGGATGTACGCGGGAATGCCCGACGCACCGCACACCGGCGCGACCGACCAGATGTGATCAATGTGGCCGTGCGTTGCCAGGACTGCCACCGGGCGGAGCCGATACCGGGCGATTATCTCGGCGATGCCGGGCTCCGCGTCCTGGCCGGGGTCGATGATCAGGCACTCCTGCCCCGGACCTGGCGCGACGATATAGCAGTTCGCGGCGAATGACCCTGCCGGGAAACCAGCGATCAGCACTGAGCCTCCAACCCCTTGCGCGTAACCCGATCAGGCTACCCGGGGGCACCGGGCGGACCCCGGCTCGGGACCAAGCAGTTACAGGACGGCAGCGGTTGGTGCGTCGAACCGATAACAGCGGGCCTACGCACTTGCCTAGCCCGGATACCATGCGCGAAGTTTTGGAAGAGCACCACTACCGGTCGATAACGGGAGGGCAGCGCGGGTGGCGGGTAAGCAGGAGCGCCAGCGGAAGCTTGCCAGGGAGCGCTACAAGCGCCGACTCGCGAGAGAGGCCGAGCGCCAGGCGAGCGTGCGCAAGATGACGAGATGGACGGCGAGCGGCGTAGTCGTGCTGGTCATCGTGGCAGTCGTTGTTTTCGTGGTGATCACTTTGACGCACTCGACGAACTCAATCGCGAGCGCATCGGCGACGCCGAGCGCATCGGCGACGCCGGCCGCGACCACGCCGTCAGCGACTCCAAGTCCGACGGCGAGCGCATCGGCGGTGACCGAGCCGGCTTCCAGCTGCACCTACACGCCGGAGACGCCGGCCTCCCGCAATGTCGGCCTGCCGCCGAGCAAGCCGAACACCAAGGCGACCTATCAGGCCACGATCAAGACCAACCGCGGCGATATCGTCATCGACCTGCTGAACTCCAAGGCCACCTGCACGGTCAACTCGTTCGTGTTCCTGGCCAGCAAGAACTACTTCAGCAACACGACCTGCCACCGGCTCACGACCAGCGGCATCTTCGTGCTGCAGTGCGGCGACCCGACCGGCACAGGCACCGGCGGTCCCGGCTACAAGTTCAACGACGAGAACCTGGCCGGGGCTGCCTACCCGGCGGCGACCGTCGCGATGGCCAACGCGGGCGCGGACACCAACGGCAGCCAGTTCTTCCTGGTCTACAAGAAGACCGCGCTGCCGCCCTCGTATACACCGTTTGGCACCATAGTGAGCGGACTAAATATCATCCAGCAGGTGGCCAAGGCCGGCTCGGACAACTCGAACGGTACCGGCGACGGCCATCCCAAGGAAAAGGTCGAGATCGAGAGTGTCACCATTAAGACCACCTGACCCGACAACGCATATCTAAAGCCGCGCATGCCAGTCATGCCGGGTAGCCAGGTACAAAGCGGGAGGTAATCGGTGAGCACGGGAAGCCATCCGTGGGGCCGGGTAGCCGAGGACGGCACCGTCTACGTGCGCACCGAAGAGGGTGAGCGCGTCGTTGGGATCTGGCAGGCCGGCAGCCCGGACGAGGCACTCGACTTCTTCACCCGCAGGTATGACTCGCTTGCCACCGAGGTGAGCCTGCTCGAGCGGCGGATCACGACGACGGACCTGGCCCCGGCCCAGGCCAAGGCCACCATCGCACGGCTGCATACCGCGATCGACGAAGCCAAGTGCGTCGGGGATCTCCCCGGCCTGAAGCGCAGGCTGAGCGCCCTGTCCGAGCGGGCCGATCACCGCCGCGAGGAAAACAAGGCCGCGAGGGACCGCGCGCGCTCCGATGCCATCGAGCAGAAGGAGCGCATTGTCGCCGAGGCCGAGCAGATCGCTACCGAGGCGACACACTGGAAGTCCGGTGGCGAGCGGCTGAAGCAGCTGCTCGATGACTGGAAGGCGGCGCCCCACGGCGACCGCACCGCCGAGGCCGCGCTGTGGAAGCGCATGTCGGCCGCGAGGACCGCGTTCGCCAAGCGGCGCAAGGTGTACTTCGCCGCGCTTGAGGACGAGCGTGAGGAAGTCAAGGACCGCAAGCAGCAGCTTGTCTCCCGGGCGGAGGAGCTCGCGTCCTCGACGGACTGGGCCTCCACCGCCGCCGCCTACCGCGATCTGATGGCCTCATGGAAAGAGGCCGGCCGGGCCGACCGGGCGACGGAAGACGAGCTCTGGAAGCGGTTCAGGACGGCGCAGAGCACGTTCTTCGACTCAAGGACGGCGGCTCTGTCGGCTAAGGACAGCCAGCTCCGCGAGCGGGCCATCGCCAAGGAGGAGCTGCTCGCCGAGGCCGAGCGGATGCTGCCGATCACTGACGCCAAGGGCGCCAGGTCCGCACTGCGCTCCATCCATCAGCGCTGGGACAAGATCGGCTCGGTGGCCAAGGAAGCACAGGAGCGCCTTGAGGGTGGCCTGCGCAAGATCGACGAGGCCGTGCGCAAGGCCGAGGACATCCAGTGGCGAAGGACGAACCCCGAAGCACTGTCGCGCGCGAGAGACACCGTCGAGCAGATCCGCAAGACGATCAGCCAGCTGGAGTCTCAGCTCGCCCAGGCGACGGAGCGCGGCGACGAGAAGGCCTGCGAGCGGGCCACGTCGGCGATCGAGACCAGGCAGTCCTGGCTCACCGAAGCCGAGAAGACCCTGGCCGACCTCACCGGCTAACCGGCGCGAAACTTAAGTAACCGCGCACTTTTGTTATGGATGTGGCTATATTGACATCAGATGCTTGACTCACATCTTGACGTATATTGTCGTTCAGGATATCTTGCGATTTAACGCCCGAAGAACCTCTCAGGTCAAATGAAAGGTATGCGATGAAACGACTATTATGGCCAATGACGGCTTTACTTATCGGTCTCGGCGGAATGTTTTGGGCAGCTTCGCCCGTTTTAGCAGTAAATAACGTTATAATTAGCGTGCAAGGTGCGCCCGGCGCTGTTAACGTACCCGAGGCATGCGTGCACGGTATGGCCTACCCTGCGGTCGATGCCGGAGAGCCGATACTCGGTGTCACATCACAGAACTGCGACGTGCGGGTGTGGTTCTATCGGGGCGAGAACGAGACTGGAGCGGCCGTATGCATAAATCCAGGAACCCAAAATCACACCTTCACCGTTACATACTTCTCGCTATGGGTTAGTAATAACTCTGCCGCCTGTTGATGAGTGCGGCTCCCGCTGCTCAAACTACCGCGCCCACTAGCTGATAACTCGCTGCGCATCGTAGACGCCATCTACGCTACGGACGGCCTTGAGTACGTGGCGCAGGTGCTCGGGATCACCCATCTCGAAAGTGAACTTGCTGAGCGCGACCCGGTCCCGTCTGGTGGTCACCGTCGCAGACAGGATGTTGACATGCTGTTCCGAGATGGATCTGGTGACGTCAGAGAGCAGGCCTGTGCGGTCGAGTGCCTCGACCTGGATCGCGGCCAGGAACCGTGGCTCTCCTTCGGCGACCAGTGCACCGCGACTACGCGCTCTGGCTCTGACTGGACCAGATGCTGGATGTTCACGCAGTCGGTGCGATGCACAGACACGCCATTGCCCCTGGTGACGAAGCCCGTGATCTTGTCCCCTGGCACGGGGGTGCAGCACTTCGACAGCCGCGCCCAGACGTCGGCCGCGCCCTCCACAGACCACGCCAGAGTCACCGGGACCTAGCTGCGGGCTGGGTGGTCTGGTGAGCACTGTTGTCTCGGCTATGTCCTCCTGAGCGCCAGCCAGCCCGCCTGCGGCGTTCACTAGCTTGCTGACTACGGACTGGGCGCTGACATGACCGTCGCCTACGGCCGCGTACAGCGCGGACAGGTCCTGTAGCGCAGTTCCTGCGCGATGGCCTGGAGCGAGTTGGCGGTCGCGAGCCGCTGCAACGGCAGGCCCTGCTTGCGCATCGTCCGCGCGATCATCGACTTGCCGGTGTCGGCCGAGGCCTCGCGGCGCTCCTTGGAGAACCAGTGCCTGATCTTGTTCCGGCGCGGGCGCTCTTGACGAAACCGAGCCAGTCCTGGCTAGGCCCGGCGTCAAGTGCCTTAGAGGTCAGCATCTCGACCGTCTCGCCATTGCTCAGCGTCGACTCAAGCGGAACCAGCCTGCCGTCGACCTTGGCACCGACCGTGCGGTGCCCGACCTCGGTATGGATCGCATAGGCGAAGTCGACCGGCGTGGCACCCTGCGGCAGCGCGACAACCTCACCGCGCGGAGTGAAAACGTAGACCTCGGCGCTGCCAACCTCGAACCGCAGCGACTCCAGGAACTCGGCCGGGTCTGCTGTCTCCCGCTGCCAGTCCACGAGCTGACGCAGCCAGGCCAGGTCCGACGGGCTGGCGCCGGTCGTCAGCTCCTCGCGGTACTTCCAGTGCGCGGCGACCCCGTACTCGGACCTGCGGTGCATCCCCCAGGTCCTGATCTGCAGCTCAACCGGCTTGCCGCCAGGACCGATCACGGTCGTGTGCAGCGACTGGTACATGTTGAACTTCGGCATCGCTATGTAGTCTTTGAACCGCCCAGGCACCGGGTTCCACCGGGCGTGGACCGCGCCGAGGACGGCATAGCAGTCCCTGACGCTGTCCACCAGGATGCGGATGCCGACCAGGTCGTAGATGTCGTCGAAGCTCTTATTCTTCGCGATCATCTTCTGGTACACCGAGTACATGTGCTTCGGGCCGGCCGGTGACCCTGGACTTGATCTTCGCCTCGCGCAGATCGACCGAGACCTCTTCGATCACTTCCTGCAGGAACGCCTCCCGGCGCGGGGCGCGCTCCGACACCAGCCGGGCGATCTCGTCATAGCGCTTAGGGAACAGCGTCGCGAACGCCAGGTCCTCAAGCTCCCACTTGACGGTGTTCATCCCGAGGCGGTGCGCGAGGGGAGCGTAGATCTCCAGCGTCTCCCGCGACTTCTGCTCCTGCTTGGGCCTGGGCAGGTACCGGAGCGTGCGCATGTTGTGCAGCCGGTCAGCCAGCTTGATCACGAGTACCCGGATGTCCCGCGACATCGCGACGACCATCTTGCGAACGGTCTCGGCCTCGGCCGCCTCGCCGTACTTGACCTTGTCGAGCTTGGTCACCCCGTCGACGAGCGCGGTTATATCATCACCGAACTCGCCGCGAAGCTCGTCGAGCGTGTACGGGGTGTCCTCGATAGTGTCGTGCAGCAGCGCCGCGCACAGCGTCTCGTGGTTCATGCCGAGCTCGGCCAGGATCGTCGCCACGGCCAGCGGATGGGTGATATACGGATCACCGCTCTTACGCGACTGATTGGCGTGACACCGCGCCGCCACGTCGTAAGCCCGCTCGATCAGCCTGATATCGGCCTTTGGATGAGTCGTGCGCGCCGTCTTGATCAGCGGCTCGAGCACCGGGTTCACGCCACTGCCGCGCGAGGCGGAGAACCGTCCCAGCCTGCGCCGGACATTAGGGTGACCGATGCCGTCGGGACCAGCCCGATCGGGCGCGCCAGCGCCCGGCGTCACCCCATTGCCAGCCACGGGCAGATCTTCATCGTCAGGGCTATGCCCGCCGGCCTCCTGGGTGACTCCGCTTCCGGCCAGTTCCGGCCGTCGCTACGTCACCGGCCAATGCCGCTCCTCGCGTAGGTAGAAACAACCAGTGTATCCGGGCCCCGCACCCCGGCTTGTCACAAGGTGATCAGAGCGCGGACATCCAGCTCGGGCAGGCGAGCCCGGCCGCCAAGGAAGCCGAGCTCGATCAGCACGCCAAGCGAAGCGACCTCGGCACCGCAGCGCCTGATCAGCGCGGCCGTCGCCACCGCCGTCCCGCCGGTCGCGAGCACGTCGTCGATGAGCAGCACTCGCTCGCCGGGCCTGAACGCATCAGTCTTGACCTCGACCGTCGCCGTCCCGTACTCAAGCTCATAGCTCTGCGAATGCGTCGGCCCCGGCAGCTTGCCGGCCTTGCGCACCGGAACGAAGCCGACTCCCAGGTGACACGCGACCGGAGCGGCGATGATGAACCCGCGCGCCTCGATGCCGGCCACCTTGTCGATCCGGTCGTGACCGGCGGCGAGCGCCGAGGTGACCGCAGCGAACCCGCGGGCGTCGGCCAGCAACGGCGTGATGTCCTTGAACACCACGCCGGGCCGCGGATAATCCTGAACGTCCCTGACCAGGCCGAGGAACTCTCCGGCCTGGTCAGGCCCTGGCTCGGGCACCTGCCGTTACCGCTTCTTCTTGCTGCCTGTTGACCTGCGCTGCGACGACGTCGACCGGCGCGGCTGCTGCCGGGTCCCGGTGCCGGGACGAGCGCCAGCGGCACTGCCTGCCGACCGCGCGGCTGTGACCCGGCCGGTGATTTCCTCATCGGCCTCATCCTGCGGTTCATCGGCGGCGTCATCGTCCACCTGATCGGCAGGCACCTGGCCGGCATCGTCAAACCCGGCATCGGCGACAGCGGCCCGGCTGGCCGCCGCGTTCCCGACGGCCACCTTCGCCTGCCGCTTGCTGCTCGTCGCCCGCTGCGCGATCTGCTTGGCCAGCTGCTTGTACTCGGACTGACGCTCCTTCAGGTCTGCGAGCACCGGAGTGGCGATGCAGATCGAGGAGTAGGTACCTGACAGCATGCCGACGAAGAGCACGAGTGACAGATCCTGCAGCTCACCAGAGCCCAGCAGGCTCACGGCGATCAGGAGGATGGCCACGACCGGCAGCAGCGCGATCAGCGAGGTATTGATCGAGCGGACCAGGGTCTGGTTCAGCGCCAGGTTCGCGGCCTCGCTGTATCTAGTACGTCTGGTAGCCAGCAGGCCGGCCGTATTCTCCCTGACCTTGTCGAAGACCACCACGGTGTCGTACAGCGAGTAACCGAGGATGGTCAGCAGGCCGATCACCGTCGCCGGGCTGACCTCAAAGCGGACCAGCGCGTAGACCCCGACCGTGATGACGATGTCATGCGCCAGCGCGACCAGGGCGGCGGCGGCCATTCTCGCCTCGAACGCGACCGAAAGGTAGAGCACGATCACGATCAGGAAGCCGATCAGCGCCTCGATCGCCTTGTTCGTGATCTGCCCGCCCCAGGTGGCACCCACCGCCTCGAGACTGATGTTATTCACCGACTGGTGCGTTTCCTTGGCCAGCGCGGCAGCGATGTTGCCCTGCGTAGTGTTGCCGAGAACCTCGGTCTGCACGCTCCAGCCGCCCTGGTCGCCCACCCGCTGGACGATGGTCGAGTCGGCGCTCCCGCCGAGGTCGCCGTATTCGCGACCTGGCTCTGGGTCAGGTGGATGCCCGCAGGGGCGGTGAACTTGTAGATGTCACCGCCCTTGAAGTCGATGCTGAAGTTCAGGCCGAATAGCAGCAGCGCGCCCACGCTGATCACAAGGATCGCGCCTGAGATCGTGTACCAGAGCTTCTTGCGGCCGACGAAGTCGAATGACACCTCGCCTCGGTATAGCCGCCCGCCGAGAGTCCCGAGCCGCGACATCACGCCTCCTTCGGGGTTCTGGCAGCCGCGCCGCCGGTAGCCGGCCTGGCCGCGGCCGGACGTGAGCCTCGCCACGGCGATTTAGCTCCGAGCCTGACCGGATCGAGCCCGGACAGCGGCCGGCCCGAACTGTAGAACTTGGTCCTGGCCAGCAGCGTGACCATCGGCTTGGTGAACAGGAAGACCACAACGACGTCGATCAGGGTCGTCAGGCCGAGCGTGAACGCGAAGCCCTTGACGTCACCGATCGCGAAGATGTAGAGCAGCAGCGCCGCCAGGAAGGAGACGGTGTCAGAGACCAGGATGGTGCGCCTGGCCCTGATCCAGCCCCGTTCGACCCCGGCCCGCAGTGTCCGGCCCTCCCTGACCTCGTCGCGCAATCGCTCGAAGAAGACGACGAACGAGTCCGCGGTAATTCCGATCGCGACAGTAAGTCCGGCGACGCCGGCCAGCGACAGCGAGTAGCCCTGGTACTTACCGAGCAGGACGACCGCCAGGTAGGAAAGCAGCGCCGCGATCGCCAGGCTGCATACCGACACCAGCGCAAGGCCCCGGTAGTACAGGAACGAGTAGAACACCACGAGCAGCAGCCCGATCCCGGCCGCGATCAGGCCGGCTTCCAGCTGAGTCCCGCCGAGCTGAGCGGACACCGACTGAATCTGCTGGCTGCTGAAGCTCAGCGGCAGCGCACCGTACTTCAGCACGTTAGCCAGGTCGGTCGCGCTCTTCTGGGTGAAGTTACCGGTGATCTGACCAGAGCCCTGGGTGATCGCCTGCTGTACCAGCGGCGCCGACACGACCTTGCCGTCGAGCACGATCGCGAACTGATCAAGCGGAGAGGTCTCCGTCCCGGTTGTCGCGTCGTAGTAGCTGGCCACCATGGCGCTGGTCTTGTCGCCGAAGCTCTTGGACCCCGCACCGTTCAGGTTGAAGGTGACCACCCACTGGTTAGTGGTCGACTGCAGCCCGGCGCTCGGCGACTTGAGCTGGGTGCCGAGCACGATCGGCGGCCCGAGCACGTACTTGATGCCGTTGCTGCCGCACGAGACGATCTGGGCGCTGCCGTTGTACGTATTCGACTGGTTCCCGTAGATCTCGTGCTGCCAGCCCTTGTCCCGGCAGTTCAGCTTCTTGAACAGCTTGAGCGCGGGTGCCGACACCTGGCTCTCGTCGCCAGCCACGTACAGGGTGTTAGCAGACGGAGCAGTGGCCGACGGGATCGGCGTCGGCGATCCGCTCGGGCTAGGCGATCCGGACGCGGACGGCGACGAGCTCGGCGACGCGGACGCGCTGGGAGACGGCGATGCGGAAGCGGACGGCGACGCCAGGACCAGCGGCTTGGCACCCGCTGCCTGCCCGCTGCCGCCCGACGTGCTCGCCGAGGCCTGCGGCGACGCGGGAGGCGAGGCCGGAGCCGACGCCTTAGGCGCCGACGGGCTCCCGCTCGGCACTGGCGTCGGAAGCGCGGACGGGACAGGCGAGGGGAGCGTGGTAGGCGTAGTCGGCACTGCCACCGGCAGCCCGGCCGGAGCCCGGCCGATCCCGAGCGAGCAGCCCTGGTTGGACGGCACCGAGGTCGTGCACAGCAGCACCTGCCTGAACCGCAGCTGAGCGGCGCTCAGCAGCGGCTGGATCTGAGTGGCGCTCTTGCCGGGGATCGAGATGTCGATGAACTGAGATCCCTGCTGCTGCACCGTGGTGTTGTTGATGCCCAGGCCGTTGAACCGGCCGTTCAGGATCCCGATCGCCGTGGTCATGTCGGTGCTCGACGGCACGCCGCCGGTCGCGGAGACCGCCTTGAGCGTGACCGATGTCCCGCCGTGCAGGTCAAGGCCGAGCAAGACCTTGAACCGGGAGTGCCAGTCCGAGGGATGCAGCGCCGCACCGCCGATCACGGTGACGAGCATGACCAGCAGAACTGCGGCGAGCGCGGCGAGATGCACACCAGGACGGGAGGGCGGAGTGCCCTGCCGGGATGAGCCGCTGCTGCCGGGCCAGGCGCTGCTGCCGCGTGGCCTTGACGACTTGCTTGGGGGAGTCACCTGTGCCTGTCCCTTAGTTCGCTCGGGCCGCGCTTAGGCGTTGCGGTCGGGGGATTCCACATCGTCGGCCGGCGCGGCGTCCTGCGGCTCGGGCTCGGGCTCGTCGATCGTCTCCGGCATGTCCAGGTCGGCCGGGTCATCCTCGGCGATCACTTCCTGGACCGCCCGGCGCAGCATCGTCACTTCCACGCCAGGCGCGATCTCGACCACGATGTCGCGGTCATCGCCTGAGATCACGGTGCCGTAGAAGCCGCCGATGGTCCGGATCCGCTGACCAGGCATGACCTGGTTCTGCGTCTGCGCGGCCTTGCGCTGCCTGTTCCGCTGCGGGCGCATGATCAGCATGTAGAAAAGACCGATCAGCACGGCGAGGATCAGGAATGTGTACGCCGGGTTGCCCTTGGACGTGGTCCCGGCCTTAGCCAGGCTCGTCCCTGCGGCGAGAATC
Source organism: uncultured Actinomycetota bacterium (assembly GCA_963819285.1). Lineage (GTDB taxonomy): Bacteria > Actinomycetota > Actinomycetes > Streptosporangiales > Streptosporangiaceae > Chersky-822. Next base: position 3,954,587 of record CAWFVM010000002.1, on the reverse strand, counting down.
ATAGTCCCCATCACGGGGCTTCCTTCCAGTTGATGGCGCAGCGGCCGGTAGCCACCAGGCCCGGCACCGACAAATCCGGCACTAGAACCCGGCGGCTGGGAAAGACCAACTGCCGAAGTTTAGCGGCGGGCGAGCCGACGACAAACAGGCTACGGCGTTCACGGAGTGATCGTGACCAGCCCGCAACCAGATACGGCATTCTCATCCGCCGCCGGCTGATAGTTCCGCTAATCAAACAAGGTAACCGGGCCGGCCTCATCCGCCTGACCCCGGCCCTGCCCGCCGACCTGGCCGCCAGGATCGGGCGGCGTCAGCCCCAGGTGCTCCCAGGCGGCCGGGGTCGCGACCCGGCCTCGGGGGGTGCGCACCATCAGGCCCGCCCTGACCAGGAACGGCTCGGCGACTACCTCAACCGTCTCGGCTTCCTCGGCCACGGCCACGGCCAGCGTCGACAACCCGACCGGGCCGCCGCCGAACCGGCACACCAGCGCGGTCAGCACGGCGCGATCGAGCCGGTCGAGCCCGCTCTCGTCGACCTCGTACAGGGCCAGCGCCGTCTGCGCCGCCGCTTTCGTGACAATTCCGTCACCGCGAACCTCGGCGTAGTCCCTGACCCGGCGCAGCAGCCGGTTGGCGATCCTCGGCGTCCCTCGTGACCGCCCCGCGATCTCATCGGCCCCCTCGTCCCGCAGGTCCACGCCGAGCAGCCCGGCCGACCGGCGGATGATCACGCCAAGCTCGGCGGGATCGTAGAAGTCAAGATGCCCGGTAAAGCCGAACCGGTCCCGCAGCGGCGCGGGCAGCAGGCCGGCCCTGGTGGTCGCCCCGACCAGCGTGAACGGCGCGATGTCGAGCGGCACGGCGGTCGCACCCGGTCCCTTGCCGAGCATCACGTCGACCCTGAAGTCCTCCATCGCCAGGTAGAGCATCTCCTCGGCGGGCCTGGCCAGCCTGTGGATCTCATCGATGAACACCACCTCGCCCCCGGCCAGCGAGGTCAGCATCGAGGCCAGGTCGCCGGCCCGCTCGATGGCCGGGCCGCTGCTGATCCTCAGCGGCGAGCCGAGCTCAGCCGCGATGATCATCGCGATCGTCGTCTTCCCGAGCCCGGGCGGCCCGGACAGCAGCACGTGATCGGGCGCCTTGCCGCGCCGCATGGCACCCTCAAGCACCAGCGTCAGCTGCTCCCGCAGCCGGACCTGGCCGACGAACTCGGCGAGCTGCCTGGGCCGGAGCGCGCCCTCGATCTGCCGCTCATCCGCGTCGGCCAGCGGCGAGACGAACCGGTCAGCCTCATTGTCCATCAGGTTCGGCCCATCAGGATCGGCCCAGCGCCCTGATCGCGGCCCGCAGCGCCACCGCGACATCGACGCTCTGCCCATCGGCCAGCTCAGCCACCAGGTCGGGCTCGACCAGCCCGATCGCCTGGTCCGCGTCCCGAGGCTGCCAGCCCAGGTTGACCAGCCCGGTCCGCACCTGATCCCGCCAGCCAGGGGCACCCCCCCGGCCAGCCGCGAACCCGCCCCCTGACCCGGCGGCAACGACCGAGACGGCCTCGCCATCACCCGGCGAGCCCAGCCGCCCCGCCAGCTCAAGCACAATCCGCTGCGCGCCCTTGCGCCCGATGCCAGGCACCCGCGTCAGCCCCGTCACATCAGCCGCGGCGACAGCCTGGCGCAGCCCGTCCGGGCTGAACGTCGCCAGCATCGCGAGCGCCAGCCTGGGCCCGATCCCGCTCGCGGTCTGCAGCAGCTCAAACGTGTTCCGCTCGTCGTCGGTGCCGAAGCCGTACAGGGTCAGCGCGTCCTCGCGCACCACCAGCGAGGTGCTGACCTTGGCCCGCTCCCCCGGCCGCAGCCCGGCGAGCGTGCCGGGCGAGCACTGGACCAGCAGGCCAACCCCGCCCACCTCGATCACCGCGCCCTCAGGCGCCACCGCGCTCACTACTCCGTCCAGATGCGCGATCATCGCTCTCCTCCCCGCCGGACGCCCGGCGCCCCGGCATCACCAGTAACAGCCGCCGCCGCGGCCGCCAGCCTGGCCTGCGCCCCGCCGCGCCACAGATGACAGATCGCCAGCGCCAGCGCATCGGCCGAGTCGGCCGGGCGAGGCGGGTCAGACAGCCGGAGCAGCCGCACCACCATCTGGGTCACCTGCGCCTTGTCCGCCCGGCCGCTGCCAGTCACCGCCGCCTTGACCTCACTCGGCGTGTGCAGCGCCACCGGCACCCCGCGCCGCGCCGCGCACACGATCGCCACCGCGCCCGCCTGGGCCGTGCCCATCACGGTCCGCACATTATGCTGGCTGAACACCCGCTCGACCGCGACCACATCCGGCCGGTGCGCCGAGATCCACTGATCGAAATGCTCCTCAAGCGTGAGCAGCCGCCGCCCGATATCCGCGTCAGCCGGCGTCCCGACCACGGTGGTCCCGACCATCCGCAGGACCACGCCAGGGCCGCCTTCCACGACGCCGATCCCGCATCGGGTCAGCCCCGGGTCGACGCCGAGCACTCTCACTCGGCGGCCAGCTTCTCCATGATGTCGTCGGAGACCGAGTAGTTCGCGTACACGTCCTGCACCTCATCGGACTCTTCTAGCACATCGATCAGCCTGAACACCTTCTTGGCCGTCTCCTCGTCCAGCGGCACCTCGACCGAGGGCAGGAACGGCGTCTCGGCCGACTCATAGTCGATCCCCGCGTCCACCAGAGCGGTCCGCACCGGCACCAGATCGGTCGCCTCGCTGACCACCTCGTAAGACTCGCCGATATCGTTGACCTCTTCGGCGCCCGCGTCAAGCACCGCCATCAGCACGTCATCCTCGCCGAGCGCGGCGGTCTTGGGCACGATCACCACGCCCTTGCGCCCGAACAGGTACGACACCGACCCGGCATCGGCCATCGAGCCGCCGTTGCGCGTCAGCGCCACCCGCACCTCGGCCGCTGCCCGGTTCCGGTTGTCGGTCAGGCACTCGACCAGCACCGCCACCCCGCCGGGCGCGTAGCCCTCATAGGTCACCGTCTCGTACGCCGCACCGCCGGCCTCCAGGCCGGCGCCCCGCCTGACCGCCCGGTCGATATTGTCATTGGGCACCGAACTGCGCTTGGCCTTCTGCACGGCGTCGTACAGCGTCGGGTTGGCCGCGACGTCGGGTCCGCCGCTGCGGGCCGCGACCTCGATGTTCTTGATCAGCTTGGCGAACAGCTTGCCTCGCCTGGCGTCGACGACCGCCTTCTTGTGCTTCGTCGTGGCCCATTTGGAGTGGCCGCTCATGAGCCCTCGCCCTTCACCATGTCAATAACGACACCATCTTCATAAAAATCTCGTGCACGCGACTGTCCGGGGTGAGCTCGGGATGGAACGCGGTCGCGAGCGCCTGACCCTGACGGACGGCGACGATCTTACCCGTGCCCGGCTCGGTGGCCAGAACCTCAACCCCTGAGCCTACTTTCTCGACCCACGGCGCCCGGATGAAGACCGCGTGAAACGGCGCCCCTTCCAGGTCGAGGTCGCTCTCGAACGAGTCGAGCTGCCGCCCGAACGCGTTCCGCCGGACGGTCATGTCGATCGCGCCCAGCGTCTCCTGCTCGCTCGCCTGGTCCACCAGCCGGTCAGCCAGCAGGATCATCCCGGCGCACGACCCGAACACCGGCATTCCCGCGCCGATCCGCTTCCGCAGCGGCTCGGCCAGCTCGAAGATAGACAGCAGCTTCCAGATCGTGGTCGACTCCCCGCCGGGGATGATCAGCCCGTCCGCGGCATCAAGCTCGGACTGCCTGCGCACCGGCACCGGCAGCCCGCCAGCCGCCCGCACCGCCCGCAGGTGCTCGGCCACGTCGCCCTGCAACGCGAGCACCCCGATGGACTTGGCCAAGGGTTCCTCCCGACTAGACCCGAACAGACCCCGGATATATACCGGTAACCCCGAGGTTAGGACACCGATCTGACGGCGATGCTCCGACGCCCCGCGCGACGGGTGTGCCATAGTCGCGCAGGGTAAGCACACACCGCGGCGATAACCACTCTAGGAGGCTCCCGAATGGGGCAAGTCTGGACCTTCGACGGCGCTCCCATGAGCACCGTCGGCACGCACACCGGTCTGGTCACCCTGCTTGAGGGAACCACCTTCTGCATCTGCGAAACGTCGGGAGATGTCCGCCCGGGCTCAGCCCAGGGGCTATTCGTCCGGGATACCAGACTGATCAGCCGCCTGGACCTCAGCATCAACGGGCACGTGCCCGAGCCGCTCGCGCCGCAGTCGCGCGAGCCCTACGCCTGCACGTTCCTTTCCAGGATGCCGCCGTCCGACGGCCTGGCCGACAGCACGCTGCTGGTATCCAGGCGCCGGGTGCTCAACGACGGCATGGACGAGTCGATCACCTTGCGCAACATGGGCTCAGAGCCACTCCCGGTCAACCTGCGGATCGGCGTCCAGGGCGACTTCGCCGACGTGTTCGAGGTCAAGGAAGGCCGCGCTTACACCGAGCCGGCCGGCGTGGACGGCCTGAGCATCGACACCGAGGACGACGCGATCAAGCTGAGCCGCAAGGCCGGCGATCACCTGCGCGGCGCGTCGATCACCGGAGCCAGGCATCCCGACGCCCAGCTCGAGGTGTCGGCCAGCCAGCTCACCTGGCACGCGGTCGTGCCCGCGCACGGCACCTGGAGCACGTCGCTGCGCGTGACGCCGTCCCTGGACGGCCGGGATCTAGTGGAGTTCAGGTCGGAGGCGGCCCGCGCCAGCGCCGCCCAGGCCGGACCCGAGCAGCGGCTGGCCGACTGGCGCCGCCAGAGCCCGCTGGTCAAGGCGTCCGACCCGCGCCTGGCCGCGGTCTTCGCGGCCAGCACCGAGGACCTTGGCTCGCTGCGGATCTTCGACCCTGAGCACGCCGACCGCGCGGTCATCGCCGCCGGGGCACCGTGGTTCATGACCATCTTCGGCCGCGACTCGCTGCTGACCTCGTGGATGATCCTGCCGCTCGACCCGTCGCTGGCGCTCGGCACGCTGCGCACACTAGCCAGCCTGCAGGGCACGAAGTGCGACCCGACGACCGAGGAGGAGCCGGGCAAGATCCTGCACGAGATGCGCTTCGGCATGCAGGCCTCGCTGTGGCTGGGCGGCAGCAGCGTCTACTACGGCTCGATCGACGCCACCCCGCTGTTCGTGATGCTGCTCGGCGAGCTGCGCCGCTGGGGCCTGGACCGCCGCGTGGTGGACGAGTTGCTGCCCACCGCCGACCGGGCGCTGGACTGGATCGTGAATTACGGCGACTCCGACGGTGACGGCTTCATCGAGTACGCCAGGTCGACCGATCTTGGCCTGGCCAACCAGGGCTGGAAGGACAGCTTCGACGGCGTCACGTTCGCCGACGGCACGCTGGCCAAGCCGCCGATCGCGCTGGCCGAGGTGCAGGGTTACGTGTACGCGGCGTTCCTGGCCAAGTCGCATTTCTGCTCCGAGCGGGAGGACGCTGACGGCGCCGCCTACTGGGCCGGCAAGGCCGATCAGCTCAAGGATGACTTCAACCGGGCCTTCTGGATGCCGGACAAGGGCTACTTCGCGCTCGGCCTCGACGCCGACAAGCGCCAGATCGACTCGCTCGCCTCCAACATGGGGCACTGCCTGTGGACCGGCATCATCGACGCGGGCAAGGCGGCGGCCGTCGCGCGGAACCTGACCAGCCCCGAGATGTTCTCCGGCTTCGGGATCAGGACGCTGGCCTCAAGCAGCGGCGCCTACAACCCGATGAGCTACCACAACGGCTCGGTCTGGCCGCACGATAACGCGATCTGCGCGGCCGGCCTGATGCGCTACGGCTTCGTCCGCGAGGCCCAGCAGGTCGCCGTCGGCATCCTGGAGGCGGCCGAGTGGTTCGGCGGCCGGCTGCCCGAGCTGTTCTGCGGTTTTGACCGCACCGAGTTCCGCGAGCCGGTCTACTACCCGACGTCCTGCTCCCCGCAGGCCTGGTCCTCGGCGGCGCCGTTCCACCTGCTGCGCACGCTGCTGCGGTTCGACCCGTCCGTGCCGAACGGCATGCTCTGGTGCGACCCGGCGCTGCCAGCCGCGTTCCTGCCGCTGCGGATCGAGTCCATGCACGTAGCGGGCGCGCGAGTGGCCATCGACGTCACCGAGGACGGCTGGTCACTCGACGGCCTGGGCGGAATCCTGACCCTGGTCCGCTCCGGCCGCGACCCGCTCACCGCGATCAACCCGTGAGGCGAGCGTGCCACGCTAGCGCCGAGGTATCGGTCAGCGAGGCGACCTGGTCCACGATCACCCGCAGCCGCCCCGCGTCGCTGTCAGCGGCGGCGTAGGCCTGCCGGAACAGCGGATCGAGCGCGTCCGGCGCCCGCTCACCGAGCGCCTGCGCCAGCTCGGTTAGCACCGCCCGTTCTCTGGCCTGCGAGGCGACCGCGCCGTCCCGGCGCATCACGTAGTGCGCGGTCACGCCTTTGAGCAGCGCGCATTCCAGTCGCTGCTGCCGGGGAACGTCAAGATCATGGGTATAACGGAACGCTGGGACGGTTCCCCAGGCTCGCTGGGTGGCTCGCTGCGCCGCTCCGCAGAATCGTCCGATCAGCTCGCTGGTCAGGTTCTTCACGGCGGCGGCCGTCCCCGGCTCGCCATCGAAGCTGTCCGGCCAGCAGTCCAGCTTCAGTAGCCGGTCAAACGTCTCGCTCAGCTCGGCCTCGGTGACCGACCCCGGCGGGCAGTAGTCAGTGAGCGTGAGCCGCACGACGCTATTACGTTCCGAATGATCTTTCAGTTGCCTGAGCGTGATCAGGCCGCTGTGCAGTCCGTCTTCCAGGTCATGCACGGAGTAGGCGACATCGTCGGCCCAGTCCATGACCTGCGCCTCCAGGCAGCGGCGCCGGCCGGCGACCCCGTGCCTGATCCAGCCGAAGATCGGGGCGTCGTCGTCGTAGCAGCCGTACTTGGGGCCGTCGGCCGCCGAGGTCAGCCAGGGGTACTTGAGCGTGGCGTCCAGCGTGGCCCTGGTCAGGTTGAGGCCAGCGCCGGGGACCTTGGCCTCGATCCTGGTGAGCAGGCGCAGGCTCTGCGCGTTCCCCTCGAAGCCGCCGCACGGCTCGGCGACCCGGGCCAGCGCGTGCTCGCCGTTGTGGCCGAATGGCGGATGGCCCAGGTCATGCGCCAGGCAGGCGGCGTCGACCAGGTCGGCGTCACAGCCCAGGGCAGCGCCGAGCTCCCGCCCGATCTGCGCGCACTCCAGGGAGTGCGTCAGCCTCGTGCGCGGGAAATCGGCCTGCCCTACCTCGACGACCTGCGTCTTCGCCGCCAGCCTGCGCAGCGCGGAACTATGCAGCACCCGGGCCCGGTCCCGCTGGAACGGGCTGCGGCCCGAGACTGGCGCGCTCTTGACCGGCTCGACCGCGAACCTGGCGGTCGAGTGCCCGTCATAGCCCGCCGTCACCGGCTGTCGCTGCCTCCAGTCTCGGCCAGCGCGACCGCGCGGCCGGCCTCAAGCCGCGCGACCGGGACCCGGAACGGCGAGCAGGAGACGTAGTCCAGGCCGGCCTCGTGGAAGAAGTGCACCGAGTCCGGGTCGCCGCCGTGCTCGCCGCAGACGCCGATCTTGAGGCCGGGCCTGGCCGCCCGGCCCTCCTCGACGGCGATCCTGACCAGCCGGCCGATGCCGTCGGCGTCCAGGGTCTCGAACGGCGAGACGCCGAAGATGCCCATCTCGATGTACTTGCTGAAGAACGAGCCCTCGACGTCGTCGCGGGAGAAACCCCAGCCCATCTGGGTCAGGTCATTGGTGCCGAACGAGAAGAACTCGGCGGCCTCGGCGATCTGGCCGGCGGTGAGGGCGGCCCTCGGGACCTCGATCATCGTGCCGATCAGGGTGTGCACAGTGACGCCGGTCTCCTCGGCGACTTCCTTGAGCACCTGCTCGGTCTCGTGCTTGGCGGCTTCGAGCTCCTGGATGGCGCCAACTAGCGGGATCATGATCTCGGGGATCGGGTTGCCGCCGGCCTTCACCCGGTCGACGGCGGCGTGCGCGATTGCCCGGACCTGCATCTGGTACAGGCCAGGGATGACGATGCCGAGGCGGACCCCGCGCAGGCCGAGCATCGGGTTCTGCTCATGCAGACGGCGGACCGCGTCGAGCACCTTCTTGTCCTGCTCGGTGGCGTCGTCGCCGGCCAGCGCGACCTTGACCGTCAGCTCGGTCAGGTCGGGCAGGAATTCGTGCAGCGGCGGGTCAAGCAGCCTGATCGTCACCGGCAGCCCGTCCATCGCCTGGAGGATCTCGACGAAGTCGCCGCGCTGCAGCGGCTCAAGCTGGGCGAGGGCCGCTTCCTGGCCGGCCTCGTCCTCGGCCAGGATCAGGTCCTCCACGAGCTGCCGTCGCTCGCCGAGGAACATGTGCTCGGTCCTGGTCAGGCCGATGCCCTGGGCGCCGAACCGCACGGCGCGGGCCGAGTCGGGGCCATTGTCGGAGTTGGCGCGGACCGCGAGCCGGCGGCGGTCATCGGCCTGGGCCATGATCCGGTGCACGGCCTGGACCAGCTCGTCGGCCTCGTGCGGGGCGATGTTGCCCTCGAAGTACTCGACCACCGGGGACGCGACGACCGGGACATCGCCCGCGTAGACGGTGCCGGAGGTGCCGTCGATCGAGATGACGTCGCCCTCGCTGATCGTGACTTCGGTGCCGTTCTTACCGTGGGCGGTGAACTTGCCGGCCTTGACGTCGACCTCGAGCTCGTCGGCGCCGCAGACGCAGGTCTTGCCCATGCCGCGGGCGACCACGGCCGCGTGGCTGGTCTTGCCGCCCCGGCTGGTCAGGATGCCCCGGGCGGCGATCATGCCGTGCAGATCGTCCGGGTTGGTCTCGCGCCGGACCAGGATGACGTCCTCGCCCCGCGCGGCCCACTCGACGGCGGTCGCGCTGTCGAACACGGCCTTGCCGACCGCCGCACCGGGTGACGCGCTGATCCCCTTAGTGATCACGGTCTCCTTGGCGCCGGCGTTGAACCTGGGGAACATGAGCTGGGCGAGCTGGCTGCCGCTGACCCGGCGCAGCGCCTCGTCGATGTCGATCAGGCCCTGGTCGACGAGCTGGATCGCGATCCTGAACGCCGCGCCGGCCGTGCGCTTGCCGACCCTGGTCTGCAGCATCCAGAGCTTGCCGCGCTCGATCGTGAACTCGATGTCGCAGAGGTCCTGATAGTGGCCTTCTAGCTTGGCCATGATGCCCATCAGCTCGGCGTAGGACTTGCCGTCGATCTGCTCCAGGTCTTGCAGCGGCACGGTGTTGCGGATGCCGGCCACGACGTCCTCGCCCTGGGCGTTCTCCAGGTAGTCGCCGTAGACGCCCTGCTGGCCGCTGCCGGGGTCACGGGTAAAGGCCACGCCGGTGCCCGAGCCGGTGCCGAGGTTGCCGAATACCATCGCGACGATGTTGACGGCTGTGCCGAGGTCGGACGGGATTCGCTCCTGGCGCCGGTAGAGGATGGCGCGATCAGCGTTCCAGGAGTTGAAGACCGCGTTGACGGCCATGTCCATCTGCTCGCGCGGGTCCTGCGGGAAGTCACGCCCCGTTTGCGTCTTGACGATCTGCTTGAAGGTGTCGACCAGACCGCGCAGGTCATCGGCGTCCAGGTCCAGGTCGTTCTTGGTGCCCTTGGCGGTCTTGGCCGAGTCGAGCGCGTGCTCGAACTCCGAGCCCTCGATGTCGAGCACGGTCTTGCCGAACATCTGGATCAGCCGCCGGTAGGAGTCCCAGGCGAACCGGTCGTTGCCGGCCTTCTTGGCCAGCCCGTGCACGGAGGCATCGGAAAGCCCGATGTTCAGCACCGTCTCCATCATGCCCGGCATCGAGAACTTGGCCCCTGACCGCACGCTGACCAGCAGCGGGTCATCGGCCGCGCCAAGCTCGAGCCCCATCGCCTGCTCAAGCCGCTTCAGGTGCTCAGTGACCTCGGCGGCGAGCCCGTCGGGTACGGTGCCCTGCTCCAGGTAGTGCCGGCAGGCATCGGTGCTGATAATGAAGCCAGGCGGGACGGGCAGCCCCAGGTTGGTCATCTCGGCGAGGTTGGCACCCTTGCCGCCGAGCAGGTCCTTCATGTCCCTGTTGCCCTCGATGAAGTCATAGACAAGCTTCGGCACTGCGCGCATCTCCTTGCGATGCCGCGGACCCGGCACTGTGCTGGCTCCCGCCAGCCGGCCCGGGCTCCTAGCGGCTCTGTGATTCACGGCCGGTCACGGCCCTCAGCATGACTCTATCGACCTTGAGCGGTGCTCGACTGTCGCTCCGGGCCGGCCTAGTGTCACAAATCTTCGTTTATCTGGCTACCGGCGAGCCTGAGACCTGGCTGGGGGCTAGCCGGACGGTGTGCCCCCGATGCCGGCTGCTTCGCAATGCCTGGCATCGAGGGCACGCCGTCCGGCTCGGATGCTGACCCGATGCATGATTATCTTGAGCCGGGCTCCAGGGGGCGTCGCCGTTCTCGCGGAGAGTTGTCAGTGTTCTCGTGGAGAGTTGTCGTTTCGTGGAGACTTTTCGGCCCCAGGCTCCAGGGATTGTCGCAACACCCGATTTTTGGAGGGTGCTGTGGCGGGACGAGGCAGGGTGCCGGCGGAGCGTGTCCGGCTGGTGGAGGGTTACCTGGAATCGGGGATGAACCCGGTGCGGGCGGCCCGGGCGGCCGGGGTGTCGAAGAGCTTCGCCTATGACCTGGACCGGAAGGTTCGGGGGGTGTCGCGGCTGGCGGTGAAGCAGGCGGCGGCGGCCCGCCGGGCGGCGGAACGCGCGGTGCGGCCGGGGCGGGGCTCGCCGCTGCCGCCGGAACGGGTGCGGCTGGTGCTGGATCAGCTGGCGGCGGGCCTGAACCCGCTGCAGGCGGCGGCAGCGGCCGGCGTGTCGAGGACGTTCGCCTACGACCTGCGCCGGAAAATGGGCGGAGTGTACCCGTCTGCCGGAAATGCCTACTGCAAGCGTTACCTGTCCCGGGAGGAGCGGTATGAGCTGGCCCGCCTGCGCGACGCCGGGCTCGGCGTCCGCGAGATCGCCCGGCGGACGGGCCGCTCCCCGTCGACCGTCTGCCGGGAGCTGGCCCGCAACCTGGACCCGCGTACCGGCGGCTACCAGCCCGAGCAGGCGCACCGCCTGGCCCGGGAACGGCAGCGGCGGCCGAAGTGCTCCAGGCTGTCAGCGGACCCGGTCCTGCGCCGGGAGGTGCAGGAGATGCTGGACCTGCGGTACTCCCCCGAGCAGGTCAGCGGCCGGCTGAAGGTGAAGCACCCCGGTGACCCGGCCATGCGGATCAGCCACGAGAGCATCTACCAGAGCATCTACGTCTATCCCCGGGGCGGGCTGAAACGGGAGCTGAGAGCCAGCCTGCGCACCGGCCGCGCCGCCCGCCGCCCCCGCGGCCGCCAGGAAAGGCGCGGCAAGATCACCGACGCCGTCCCCATCGGCGAGCGCCCCCCGGAAGTCGAGGGCCGCCTCGTCCCGGGCCACCACGAGGGCGACCTCATCCTCGGATCCCAGGCCTCCGGATCAGCCGTCGGCACCATCGTCGAGCGCACCACCGGCTACCTCACCCTGCTCCACCTGCCCGGCCGCCACGACGCCGACTCCGTCGCCGCCGCCATCATCACCCAGATGACCGCCCTGCCCCCCTGGTTCGCCGAAACCCTCACCTGGGACCGCGGCCACGAACTCGCCGGCCACCTCGCCATCAGCGCCACCGGCATCCAGGTCTACTTCGCCGACCCCTACTCACCCTGGCAGCGCGGCAGCAACGAGAACATCAACGGCCTCCTCCGCGAGTACCTCCCCAAGGGCACCGACCTCCACGCCACCACCCCCGCCCAGCTCCAGCACATCGCCGACGAGCTCAACGACCGCCCCCGAAAACGCTACGGATACCACACCCCCCGCGAGCAGTTCGCTAAACTAATCGCCAGCGACCAAACCGTTGCGACAACCCCCTGAATACGCCGGCAAATAGCGCGGCTAACTTTCCGTGAGACGACAACTCTCCGCCAGGACGCTGAGAACTCTCCATGAGGGGGCTGACGACTCTCCGCGAGGATGGCAAGCCTCTCCGGGCGGGACCCAGCCGCCACCGGTCGAAACGGCGGATACCCGGCAAACTAGTCATGGGGATCGGGCTGAATCACCGATCGGAAATCAGGCGATGGCGTTGTTAGACCTGGCTGGGGGCTAGCCCGGCGGCGTGCCCCCGATGCCGGCTGCTTCGCAATGCCTGGCATCGAGGGCACGCCGTCCGGCTAGGAGACTCACTCGATACGACAAACGGCCCGCCCGGTCCTGCGTGATCTCTCGGCTAAGGGGTGGCCTCCGGCTTCTGGACTCATGTGCGTCGTGGCAGCATCGTCGTGCCGTTGTTGCTGTTGCCCTTCGGGCGGGACAGGATCGGTGTACCTCGATCTCTGCGACGAGGAGATCGCCGCAAGCGATCTTCTCAAGCCGAACCGGTGCTCTGCTCGCCCGAGTTGTTCCGCCTGGACACAGATCCGACGCCAACCTGGCGGCCGTGACGGCGGCCGCCGACGACCGGTCCTTCGCCTTCGCGGTACAGGCTCCGGCATCGGAAGGCTCGCTCACACGGGCGACCACCCGCGTCTACCTGACCAGGCTTGATACCGCGACCCGTCAGACCACGGTCACCTCAGTTCCGGATTCCAGGCTCCGGGCCGGCGCTGTGATCGACGCCCTAGCCCTGTCGCTCGACGGGACCAAGCTGGCCATCGCTTTTGAACCAAACCCTAGAGCCGCGACTCCGAGCGAGGATCTGCGGGTAATAAGTCTCGCCACCGGCACAAGCCGCACCTGGACCGGCTCGCGCGGCCTCATCACCGGAGAGACGGCCTTTCAGCAGTGCCTGAACTGGGCCGCCGACGGCACCACGCTCGCCTTTAGCTGGTATGCGGGCCAGAACACCCAGGCTGGCGGACCTCTGGCGCCGGGCTCCGGCTTCCGGCTGCTCAACACCGCTGGTCCGGCCGGAAACCTGATTGCGGGCAGCCGCCTGGCCGTTCCCTTCATGACGAGGAATCACCAGGCCGCCACCTCAGCCGGCTATCTCAGCGGCTACGGCATCCTGGCACCAGATGGCAAGACTATTTCCACCGCCGTCACCGCCTTCCGAGGCCATGAGGCTGAGTTCGCAACCTTCTCCACCGTAACCGGCCAGCTTGAGCACGCAGCCGATCGCGGGCAGTACCGAACCCCGGCCGGTCCCGCTCCCGTCATGGTGCTCTGGTCAAGCGCCGACGCCCAGACCCTCATCGTCTATTCGCCGCCCGGTCATCCCAGCCGCCTGGGCATCTTGCACGATGGCCACCTCACCCTGCTGCCAAGAAACCCGAAGGCAAACCCCCAGATCTCAGCCTGGTAGCCAGCCAGACTTCGTCGGCCCCAACCCCGGCCCGCCCTCTGACCTACAGGCGGGGCCGCTGACGTCTCGGCAACACCACTGGATCTGAGGCCGACCGCGCCTCAGGGTCGGCTACTCGGCGGTGGTGCGATGAAGTCGAGATTGGCGCGGGAGGCCGGAAACGCCTGACGATGCGGTCAGATGCGAATTGCTAGAATTGATAGAGATTCAGCCACTTGCCGTTCTGGAGGTCCAGCACGCCCATCATCGTGCGGGTTTTACTTCGAGACTGCTTGAACTTCAGCCCTCCGTATAGAGTGCAACCAGCCACATGAGGGTAAGTGAGTACGATCGCAGGAAAGACGAGCCTTTGCGGATGTTTGGTATCGAAGGGATTTAATCCGTGACTGTGCGCACTGCCACGCCTGGGGTTTGCGTGACCAGTAGTTTGCCAAGGACAGCCTGAGCGAATAGCAGTTACTTGAAGCTAGCAAGCGCATCGCTTCCCGCCAGAGAGGATACCGAGTACAGCCTGGATAGCGGAGCGACAACTAGGCCAAATGCCAGGTAGCTAACAGCGTCAGCCGGAACGAGCTTCATAAGTCTTTTCGCCCATGCGCTTTCCCTTGAAATGCCCGCTGACAGCTTCGCTTGAGATTTTGAATCCAGGGCAGCTCGGGATTTTCATTGAACCACTGCTCGCCATCGGCGCATCTAGCCGACGATATCGTCAGAATGACGCAGGACTGCCTCTACTGGAGTTCCGGGGTGCGTGGTCCTGATGACGGGTAGTGTGCGCCAAGTGACCACTGTGAACAGGCAGACGGACGGCCCACCTCCGGCCGACTATACGGCGACGCTGGCGCGTAAGCGCATGGGTGCGGGAGTGCTGTTCTTCGACGCCACCGGTCGGGTCTTGCTGGTGGAGCCGACGTATAAGCCGTACTGGGAGATCCCTGGAGGTGCGGTGGAGGCCGGGGAGTCGCCCCGCGATGCCGCTGCCCGGGAGCTGAAAGAGGAACTGGGCCTGTCGTGCCCGGTCGGCCGTTTGCTAGCCGTTGACTGGGTGCCGCCGAGGCCGGACCGGACCGAGGGGCTGATGGTGATTTTCGATGGCGGGCTGCTGAGTGAGCGGGACGCCGCTGCGGTCATCGTGCCGTCAGAGGAACTGCGCGGGTTCGCCTTCTGCACTGCGGACGAGGCCGCACACCGACTGTCGCCGCTGCTGGCACGTCGCGTAGCCGCGTGCGTAGCGTCGCGGTCGGCCGGCCGGGCTGCGTACCTGGAAAACGGCTGCCTGGCCGGCTGAGCTGCCCGCAGGGTCAGGTGCTTGCGGACGGCACCGTGCGCAGCTCATTTCGTCGGGGCGAAATCGTCATCGTGCTTTCGACTGATCGTTGGCGGTCGAGCAGGATCTTGCCCCCGGAACGGTACAAGCTGTCATGGATGCCGTCGGCGTACTGCAGGGCGGTAAGGTCGGCGCGGGCCTTGGACAGCGGGCTGCTGGCGGTGAATCCGCCGGCACCGAGAAGTGGCACCAGTTCGCTTACGGCGGCGAGTGCGGTATCGACGCCATGGGCCTTGCTGATGCACGCCCACAGGTCGGCGCGGGCTTCGTCAGCGTCGCTGAGGCGGACGACGGCGAGAGCGCTGAGGAGCGCGGCGGTCAAGGCTGCGTGCGTCCGGCCGACGCTGATCAGCGCGTTGTCCCGGATCCGCGGTAACACCCCAGCACGGACTCGGGCGCCCAGTGCCTCGGTGACTGCGGTGTGCACGCTAGCGGCGGCACCGAGCGCGGTCGCCGTGACGAGAGGCCGGAATCGTGCGAAGTGGTCGCGGAACACGGTCAGCCCCGAGCCTGGCGCGCCGATGAGGTCGCTGGACGGATCGACGGGTACCTGATGCAGGCGCAGTGTCCCCCAACTCCAGCCCGCGAGCCCGGCCGGCATGATCGGCTCGCGGCTCAGGCCGGGCGCGGCGGCGGGAAGGATCGCCGCACTGATCCGCCCGCCGGGGTCGCGGAAGAACACCACTAGCCCATGGGCCTCTACCAAACGAGACACCCACACCTTTTCGCCGGAGATGAGCCAGCGGCCGCGCGTCGTGGGCGCAGCGCGGGTGGTGATCTCCCGAAGGCGGCTCCCGCCGTGACGTTCGGTCGCGGCAATGCCCACGAGATCCCCGGCAGCGAGCCGGGATAGCCATCGATCCCGCACTGCAGCGCTGACGGCGCGCATCGCCAGGGCACCATGCCCGATGCCGGTGGCGTCGCGCAAGTCGAGGTCATGCCAGCCGCAAATGAACTGTGCGAGGGCCTGGAGTACCGCCAGGCCGGCCGCTGCCGCCGTGAGCCGCGGGTAAGGTCAGGGTCGCGTATCCGGTGACGGCAAGCCGTCGGCGAACCTCCAGAAGGAACGGCGCGCGAGGCAGCGGATCACTGGCGGGAAGCTGACCGAGCGTGTCGTCGAGTCGGCCTAGCTCAGCCCAGTCATCTCCTGTGAGCTCTGCCATAAGCGGGCGCATCGGCTGCAGCCATTCCATTGCGTTCACTGTGGGCCTGCACCGGCGCTGGAGCGGACTCGGGCGGGCACGCCGTAGGCGGTGGCGTTTGGCGGGATGTCGCAGGTGACGACCGAACCGGCCCCAATCAGGCAGTACGCGCCGATGGTCACGCCAGCCAGGATCGTCGACCCGGATCCGACCTTGCAGTTCTCGCAGAATCTCGGCGGGGTGAGTTCGGCCTGGCGGTCGGGCTCGCGCCAGATGAGGTGCTTGTCATTGACGGTGCGTATCCCGGCTCCTAGGAACGCGCCGGTGGCGATCTCGGTCGCCGCAGTCAGGTGCGTGGCTGGCGACATGCGCACCCCGTCGCCGATCCGGCACCCGCGCTCGATAGTTAGGTGATGGCCGAGTTGGCTGTTGTAACCGACTGTCACTTGGCTGCGAAGCAGCGTGTGGTGACCGATGACGGTCTCGGCGCCGACCGTTACTCCGGCGTAGACGACAACGCCCGAACGCAGCACAACCTCATCGCCGACGAAGGTGGGTTCGCCAGCGCCCTGATAGATGCTGCGCATTGCATACCCGTATTCCGGACATCCGACCACCACGTGCTCCTCGACACGGCAGTCGGAGGCGAGGCGGGTACCACCGTGCAGGATAGCGCCGGCGCTGATCGTACAGCGGTCGCCCAGAACGATAGGACGCAGCGTGCCGAGCATGTCGGTCGGGACGAACACCGCATGGGGACTGATTTGGCAGCCCGACCCAGCTTCCAGCAGACCCGCACGAGCCAGGTCGGCGATCGTGACCGGTGTCGGCACTATTGGGGCGGATGGATGGACCATGGCGGCCTCCAGATGTTGCGAGATAGGAACAGCAGCGCTGCTAGAGCCGCTGCCTCCAAGCCAATCTCGCGATGGCCGAGAAACCAGTGACCGTGCGATGTCCGCAAGCCGTTTGCGTACTGCGCAAAACTAGCCACGCTGGGGCGCATGGATGCCCAGCATTATCGGGGAAGGTCATCAGTATGAGCGCGGAGCCGAGTTGGACCCGATTACCGGCTGCGGCGCAGGCTGCGGAGGCAGGGCAGTACGCGGTGCTGCTGCGGCTAGCTCGCACGGCAGCGGGTCTGACCCTGGAGGCCGCCGGCCGCCGGGTCGGATACTCGGCATCCACCTTGTCACGTATGGAAACCGGCCGGCGACCCCTCACCAACGTGACCATTCTGCGTCGGCTCGCCGCCGAGCTGGGCATCCCGCTCCGGTTGTTCGGACTTACCGGGACCGGCGTGGTACTCATCCAGGCCACGGGTACCGCCGATAAGGTGCCCATGGGACAGTCCTGTTCTCGGCTAAGAGAAGGCGGTGACGACCCGGTGCGACGCCGCGAGTTGCTCGGCGGGCTTGCCGGCCTGGCCGCCGTACCGCTGCTCCCGATTCCGGCAGGCGGCTCCGCAGCCGGTGATGCGGTCAGCGAACTGATCGCTGGCTTGGAGTTGGTTCTTCTGCATGGCGCTGTTCCCGCGCCGGCGATCGACTCGGCCGGACTGCGCGCCGGACTGTCCGGTGTCCGAGCCGACTTCCAGTCGAGCCGGTACCGTGCGCTGGCCGCTCGGCTGCCCGGCTTGCTGGCCAGCATCGACGGGGGTGCGGCCGAGCCAGCGGTAGCCGCTGAGTTGTACAACACCGCAGTGCACGTCTGCATCAAGCTCAAGGCGAGTGGCCTTGACTGGCTGGCCGCCGACCGGGCACTCACCGCAGCCCGCCTCGCGGACGATCCGGCGGTGACAGCAAATGTCACCCGCAACGTGGCCACGCTGCTGCGCGGAACGGGCCGCTACGACAGCGCCCAGCAACTCGCCCTGGAGGCCGCGGACCGGCTGCCGCTGGCCTCGCCCGCGATCAGCGCCGAACACCTGTCGCTCTACGGGATGCTGCTCTGCAACGCAGGCTACGCCGCCGCCCAGGCCGGCGACCGCTCCCGGTGTAACGAACTGCTCGACGAGGCTGGCACCGCAGCGGTCAGGCTGGGCGGAGACCGCAACGAGCACTGGACCGCATTCGGCCCCACCGAAGTGCTGCTGCACCGAATCTCAGCCGCCTGGAGGCTCGGCGACGCTGGCACCGCCATCAGCTATGCCCGCAAGATCCGCGCCGGCACCATCCGACTCCCTGAGCGCCAGGTCCGCTACTGGGTTGACGTGGCCCGCGCCTTCGACCAGTGGGGCAAGCCGGCCGAATGCTATAAGGCGCTGCGCCTCGCGGAGAACGCCGCACCTGAGGAGGTAAGAGCGCAGCCCAAGGTCCGTGCCTTGACCCGTAACCTGCTCAGTGCATCAGCTACCCCCGCGCTCACTGGCCTGCGGGAATTCGCCAGCCGACTCGGCGCAGTCTGAGTCCGTCCTCAAGAATGGAGAGCAATGCCTCCTGACCCCGTGCCGCGAGTGGTCCAGCCCTCTGGGCTGGGGCAGTAGCCGGGCAGCCAGGATCTTGGCCGGCCCCGGCAACGTCGATATCACACTCGCAGGCTAACGCGCGCCAGGCCGGTCAGCGCCGCGTTGCCCAAGGGATCGGCCGTCCCTGGCGCGGATTACCGGGGCCTCTTCGGCGGCGGTGCTGAAAAGGCTCCGTGATCAAGGAACCGAGTGACGAATGCCGGTTTACGTCGGAGACTTCTCGCTGGCCGGAGACTTTTCAGCAATTTAGGGGCCAGATCTGCTGAAAACGCTCCGTCAAACGGAAAGTCTCCGACAGCACGGGATCAGGTCCGGCGGGTCATTCTAATTGCCCGGTATCAGTCGTTTCTGGGAATGATCACCGGCCCGCTGGCCGGATCGGACCGCATCAATGTGGCAGAGGTGTTGCTGGAGCTACACCTATGCCACATCGATATTGCGGATTCGCGTGTAGACCATCCCGAAATCACGCGACCACTGCCGTCCGTCCTGCGACATCAGCCATTCACCCTCAATAGTCGCCCCGTCCTCGCTGACGCGACCAACGAACCGCTGGCAGAACAACAGCGGCGAGAAGTCGGCCTTAGTCCGCTCCAGCGTCCAGGTTCGGCCGTCGAAAGTCATCGCGTAAAGCCGCGTCACCCCGCGCGCATCGAAATAGTGCTGCACATACCCGCCGTCCTCCCCCGCGACGATCAGGCAGCAGCTATCCGGCGCCTCCGCCACCGGCACGGTCGTCCGCTGAACCAGAATCTCCCCCATCTCCTCGAACGACACGTGCCCCCGGACCCCCGGCGCATCGAGCACGTCGACGGCGAGCTCCCATTCGCCCGCGAGTTCGCGCACCTGACCAAGCCCCATCTCGCCCGCCTCTCCGCCCGGGAGGTTCGCCCCCGAGTCGTGCCAAAATCAGCTATGCCTAGCTCCCGCACCCCAGCCAGCCCGCCGGTCATCGGACTCCTGCATCCCGGCGAGATGGGCGCTGAGGTCGGGCGCTGCCTCACCGGGCGCGGCCATCGCGTCCTGTGGGCGTCCGCTGGTCGCGGGCCGCAGACCGCCGAGCGGGCCGCGCACGCCGGACTGACCGACGTCGGCTCGATCGAGGCCATGTCAGGTGAGGCCGACATCATTATCTCAGTCTGCCCGCCGCACGCGGCCCTGGACGTGGCCCGCGCCGTCGCCGGGTTCCACGGCCGCTACGTCGACGCCAACGCGATCTCGCCGCGGACAGCGAGCGAGGTCGCCGAGGTAGTGAGCAGCGGCGGCGCGACGTACGTCGACGGCGGCATCATCGGGCCGCCCCCGGTCACGCTGGGCAGCACCAGGCTCTACCTCTCCGGCCCGGACGCCGACCTAGTGCAGGCGCTCTTCGCGGGCACCCCGCTCGACGCAAGGATCGTCGACGGCGATCCTTACCGCGCGTCGGCAGTCAAGATGGCCTACGCCGGCTGGACGAAGGGCTCGGGCGCGCTGCTGCTCGCCGTCCGCGCGCTGGCCGAGGCCGAGGGCGTCGCCCCCGTGCTGCTCGCCGAATGGGAACTATCCCAGCCCGCCCTCGCCGACCGGCTGGCCGGCGCCGCTCGCTCGGCGCAGAGCAAGGGGTGGCGGTGGGTCGCTGAGATGGAGGAGATCGCGGCGACGATGGCGGCGGCGGACCTGCCCGACGGGTTCCACCGCGCGGCCGCCGACATCTTCCGCCGCTACGAAGGCAACTAACGAGCATCAGGCAACTAACGGATGGCTGCGGCGTCTCTGAATCGTGGCTACCGATGTGGTGAGTTCTAGGTCAGGGCCGCCGGATGCGGCCAGTGTGGTCACCAGCCTGTACGAGCTGCACGCTGTTGGCCTCATCCGGCTGGCCGTGATCATGCTCGGCGACCAGACCGCCGCCGAGGATGTCGTGCAGGAGGCGTTCTGCGGGCTCTACCGGCGCTGGAGTCATCTGAGCGACCCCGGTAAGGCACTCCCGTATGTGCGGTCAGCCGTGCTCAATGGCTGCCGTACGCAACTGCGGGCCCGGATCAGGGCCGAGCGACGGGCGGCGGCGACGGCGGTCAGTGCCGTCGCGTCGGCTGAGGATGAACTCCTGGTCGCCGAGGAACACCGCGAGGTACTCACCGCCTTGCGTAATCTGCCCGCCCGGCAGCGGGAGGCTCTGGTGCTGCGGTTCTACCTGGACCTGGCCGAGCCTGATATCGCCGCCGCGATGGGCATCAGCGCCGGGACAGTCAAGTCCACCACCTCCAGGGCGATCGCCGCGCTCGGAGTCATGCTCAGGGGGGAGCGATGCAGCTCGACCGAAGATCGCCTGCGGGCAGCCGCCCGGGCTGCGGCCGACACAGTCGCTGATGGCAGCGCACCGCCGCTGAGGCTGCCAGAGCGCAAGGGGCTCGGGCGGGCGCGCGGTCGGTTCCTGATCGTGGTGACGCCGGTGGCGGCGGCCATAGCCGTCGCGGCTATCGTCGTGGCGGCGGCCATCGTGCATACCAGCCTTCGACCGCCGGACCGGCCGCCATCGGCGCCAACGGCGGCTCCGCGCTATTTCGTCGCGCTCGCCTATCTGGGCCAGTTCAAGCCGGGGAAGGTAAGCCGCGCCGACGCGGTCATCGCGAGCACGAGCACCGGCCGGACGCTGGCCACCGTGCCAGTGCCGGCTCCTTACAACAGCTTCGTCGCGATCAGCGCCGCCCCCGACGACCGGACCTTCGTGCTCGCCGCCCAGACCATCACGAAGCACTTCCTAGCCAAGCGCAAAGGCATCCAGCTCTACTCACTGCTCATCAGGACCCGCCCCGGCAAGCCCGTCACCTACTTCCTCACCAAGCTCCAGATCCCGCCGCTGCCCGCCGTCACCCCCGGCCGCAACCCCAAGCTCGCCCTGTCACCCGACGGCACCAAACTCGCCGTCATCAACACCAACGCCCCCGCCATCACCGTCTACACCCTGCCGACCGGCACCCACCACACCTGGCACATCCCCCAGCACGACCTCGTCGCCGTCCCCGCCACCGACACCCCGTCCTGGCAAGCCGACAACCGCCACCTCGCACTCGACACCAGCTCCCAGCAACCCGGCACCCCGAAATGCCTGGACTGCATCCGGCTCCTCGACACCGCCGCCAGACGCGGCACCCTCCTCGCCGACAGCAAGCTCATCGTCCGCTCCCCCAGCCCGCACGCCGTCACCGACTGGAACTCCGCCCTGATCACCCCGGACGGCAGCCACATCCTGCGGACCGCTATCGTCCCCATCCCGATCACCAGGCACAGCTTCTTCGAGCAGCCCCGCATCTACGACTACGCCGCCAGCGGCAAGCTGCTCCGCACCATCGCCGGCCCCCGCGGCACCACCTGGACCCTGCTGTGGACCAGCCCAGACGGCCAGTCCTACATCACCGCCAGCGCCAACGACGGCGACAACCCCTTCATCACCGCCACCCTCACCACCAGCGGGCACCGGACCAGCATCCGGCTCCCCGCCCGCACCCTCACCGCCGCCTGGTAGTCAACGGAGGCAACTACGACGGCCCAGCGGCGTCTCTGGGATATGAAATACAAAATCAGGAAATCATCAGCCGCCGCTCTATCACTCGCCGCGATCGCGACCGCGTTCACCGGGGCCATAGCTCCCGCCAATTCGGCCGCCGCGTCTGGCCAGGCGGCCAGCGCCCCGCCTCGCTATTTCGTCGCGCTCAGCTATCCGGGGCAGTTCACGCCGTCGAAGCTCAGGCTCGCCGATGCCGTGATCTCTAGCACGGCCACCGGCCGGGCTCTGGCGACGGTGCCAGTGCCGGCTCCTTACAACAGCTTCGTCGCGATCAGCGCCGCCCCCGACGACCGGACCTTCGTGCTCGCCGCCCAGACCATCACGAAGCACTTCCTAGCCAAGCGCAAAGGCATCCAGCTCTACTCACTGCTCATCAGGACCCGCCCCGGCAAGCCCGTCACCTACTTCCTCACCAAGCTCCAGATCCCGCCGCTGCCCGCCGTCACCCCCGGCCGCAACCCCAAGCTCGCCCTGTCACCCGACGGCACCAAACTCGCCGTCATCAACACCAACGCCCCCGCCATCACCGTCTACACCCTGCCGACCGGCACCCACCACACCTGGCACATCCCCCAGCACGACCTCGTCGCCGTCCCCGCCACCGACACCCCGTCCTGGCAAGCCGACAACCGCCACCTCGCACTCGACACCAGCTCCCAGCAACCCGGCACCCCGAAATGCCTGGACTGCATCCGGCTCCTCGACACCGCCGCCAGACGCGGCACCCTCCTCGCCGACAGCAAGCTCATCGTCCGCTCCCCCAGCCCGCACGCCGTCACCGACTGGAACTCCGCCCTGATCACCCCGGACGGCAGCCACATCCTGCGGACCGCTATCGTCCCCATCCCGATCACCAGGCACAGCTTCTTCGAGCAGCCCCGCATCTACGACTACGCCGCCAGCGGCAAGCTGCTCCGCACCATCGCCGGCCCCGCGGCACCACCTGGACCCTGCTGTGGACCAGCCCAGACGGCCAGTCCTACATCACCGCCAGCGCCAACGACGGCGACAACCCCTTCATCACCGCCACCCTCACCACCAGCGGGCACCGGACCAGCATCCGGCTCCCCGCCCGCACCCTCACCGCCGCCTGGTAACTAACTAACAGCCGGCCAGTCGCTCCGCCAGGTATGAGATCAGGGCGTCGATGCCGATGCGGTCCTGCTTCATCGAGTCCCGGTCGCGCACCGTCACCGCGTTGTCGGACAGGCTGTCGAAGTCGACGGTCACGCAGTACGGCGTCCCGATCTCGTCCTGGCGGCGGTACCGGCGGCCGATCGCGCCCGCGTCGTCGAAGTCGGCGTTCCAGTGCTTGCGGACGGCGGCCGCGACGTCTCGGGCCTTGGGCGACAGGTCGGCGTTGCGCGACAGGGGCAGCACTGCGACCTTGACCGGGGCCAGCCGGTAGTCCAGGCGCAGCACCGTCCGCTTCTCCATCGCGCCCTTGGCGTCCGGCGCCTCATCCTCGGCGTAGGCATCGAGCAGGAACGCCAGCATCATGCGGTCCACGCCGGCGGCCGGCTCGACCACATACGGGATGAACCGCTCCCCGGACTCTGCGTCCAGGTAGGTCAGGTCCTGGCCGGACGCCTTCGCGTGCGTGGTCAGGTCGTAGTCGCCCCGGTTCGCGAGGCCTTCGAGCTCGCCCCACTCGCTGCCGGCGAAGTCGAACCGGTACTCGATGTCGACGGTCCGCTTGGAGTAGTGGGAGCGCTTCTCGGCCGGGTGCTCGTACAGCCGCAGGTTTTCCTCGGGCAGGCCCAGGCCGAGATACCAGGCCATCCGAGTCTGGATCCAGCGCTCGAGCCACTCCTCATCGGTGCCCGGCCTGACGAAGAACTCCATCTCCATCTGCTCGAACTCACGAGTGCGGAAGATGAAGTTTCCCGGCGTGATCTCGTTGCGGAACGATTTGCCGATCTGCCCGATGCCGAAGGGCAGCTTCTTGCGCGAGGTCTGCAGGACATTTTTAAAGTTAATAAATATGCCCTGAGCTGTCTCCGGGCGCAGATAAGCCAGTCCCGCCGTGTCATCTTCCACGGCCCCGAGGTAGGTCCGCAGCAGCCCGTTGAACATCCTGGGCTCGGAGAACGTGCCCCGGTTGCCGCAGTTCGGGCAGGCGAGGCCGGCCAGGCCGTTCTCGGGTTCCTTGCCGTCATGCTTCTCCTGATATCCCTCGATCAGGTGGTCGGCGCGGAAGCGCTTGTGGCACGACTGACACTCGGTCAGCGGGTCGACGAACTCGGTGATGTGGCCGCTGGCCTGCCACACCTCGGGCGCGAGTATGACGCTGGAGTCCAGGCCGACGATGTCGTCCCGCTCGGTCACCATCGACTTCCACCACTGGCGCTTGATGTTGTTCTTGATCTCCACACCGAGCGGCCCGTAGTCCCAGGAAGCCCGCAAACCGCCGTAGATCTCGCTCGACGGGTAGACGATCCCCCGCCGCTTGGACAAGCTGACAACGGTCTCCATGCGGTCACTGCGACGTGCCATTAAGATTCTCCAGCAACTGTTGCGGATTCGCCATCGCCGGACGTAGCCGATTCAGCTACGACGGGGGCGGTACCTGCAAGCTTAGCGGTCATCGGTCCTTCCGTCGTGCCGCTATCGTGGTCGCAGGCCCCGCCAGTCGCAACCTGTTAAATGACCAGGAAGGACATCCCGCTTGAGCAGCAGCCGACCGAGTACCAGCAGGCAGCGGCGCAGGAGCCGAGGACCACGGCCGCTGCCGTCGGGAGACACGCTGTTCACACCCGGTGCCTCGCCGGCCCGGCAGACGGTCGAGCGGCGCAGCGCGACCTGGCTGCTGTGGCTGCATCAGCTGCCGGCCTGGCTGCCGCCGGTGCTCGCCGTAGTGCTGCTCGTAGCTGGCCTGGCCATCGGCGGTCCTGGCGGAGGGATCGCGCTCGGCGGCCTCGCGGTCATGCTGGGCTGGCTCGCCTCGATCTCCTGGCCCAGGCTCTCGGCCCAGAGCCGCCTGCTCCGCGTCGTCGTGGTCGGCCTCGTGCTGGCGGCGGCGGTGTACCGGGGCCTGCACTAGCCCGCCGAATTTGGCCCAGTCGGATCAGGGCCCGTCGGATTAGGCACGGCGCCGCCGTAGCGGCGGTCCCGGCTGGCGTAGATCTCGCAGGCCTGCCAGAGGTGCCGGCGGTCGAAGTCGGGGAAGAGCGTGTCGAGGAACACGAATTCCGCGTATGCCGACTGCCAGATCAGGAAGTTCGACGATCGCTGCTCACCCGAAGACCGCACGAACAGGTCGACGTCGGGAATGCCAGGCTCATCGAGATACCGGGCGAACACCTTCTCGTCGATCTTGTCGGCCCGCAGCTTGCCAGCCACGACATCGGCGGCGATCGCGGCCGCCGCGTCGGCGATCTCGGCCCGGCCGCCGTAGTTCACGCAGAACTGGAGGGTGAGCACGGTGTTGCCGACTGTGAGCTGCTCCGCGTCCTCCAGCTCTGAGATCACGCTGCGCCAGAGTCTTGGCCGCCGGCAGGCCCAGCGGACCCGCACGCCCATCTCGTTGAGCTGGTCGCGCCGCCGCCTGATCACGTCGCGGTTGAAGCCCATCAGGAACCTGACCTCGTCGGGCGAGCGCCGCCAGTTCTCGGTCGAGAACGCGTAGGCCGACAGGTACGGGATGCCGAGCTCGATCGCTCCCATGATCACGTCGAACAGCGAGTACTCGCCGGCCTTGTGACCCTCGGTGCGCGGCAGCCCCCGCTGCTTGGCCCAGCGGCCGTTGCCGTCCATGACCAGGGCCACGTGCCTGGGCACGAGGTCGGCGGGGATCGGCGGCGGCCCGACACCGGTCGGGTGCGGGTCGGGTTTGCGGATCGGCTGGCTCACGCGTGCTCCACATGACGTAGCGAGCGGAGCGAGTGCTCCAGATGCCACTGCAGGTAAGCGGCGACCAGGCCGCTGCACTCCACCTGCCAGCGCCGCTCGCTGACGTCGGCCCGGCCCCAGTCACCGCGCAGCAGCGCGGTCATCAGGTCGATGGTGGCGGTCGAGGCCGTCGCCGCGCCAGGGGCATGGCAGGAACGGCAGACCAGCCCGCCTGCCGCGATGCCGAAGGTACGCCGTCCGGGCTTGACCGGGCCCTCCGGCGTCCTGGTGCCGCAGATCGCGCACTCCTCGAGCGCGGGTGCGTAGCCGGCCACGGCCAGGGATCGCAGCAGGTAGGAGTCGAGTACCAGCCTGGGGTCGTGCTCGTCGTCCACCAGCGTGCGCAGGCCGCCGACGAGCAGCAGGAACTGGCGCAAGGCCGGCTCCTTCTCCACCGTCGTGAGCCGCTCGGCGGTCTCCAGCATCGCGATGCCGGTGGTATACCGCCGGTAGTCCCCGACCAGCGGATCTCCGTAGCTTCGCACCGACTCGGCCTGCGTGATCACGTCAAGCGTCCGGCCGGTGTAGAGCATCAGGTCAACGTGAGTGAACGGCTCGACCCTGGCGCCGAACCTGGACTTGGTCCGGCGTACGCCCTTGGCGACCGCCCTGATCCGCCCGGTCTTGCGGGTGAGCACGGTGACGATCCGGTCTGCCTCACCCAGCTTGTGGGTGCGCAGCACGATGCCGTCGTCACGGTAGAGGCTCACAGTGATTATTGTCGCGCATTCAGCCGGCCTGGGCGGCTTCCTCGGCGTGCTGGATCACGTCATCGGCACGGGACTGGCTGAGCCCGAGGTAACGAGCGATGGTGACCGCGACCTCGCGCTCCGCCGCGCTGAGACCGCCGTCGGCCAGCCCGACCCCGACGACCCTGGCGAGAAACCACTCCCTGGCCTGCGGGTCGAGCTGAATAGCGAGACTCTCGACCGCGGCGCGCAGGCTCTGCGCCGGACCGGCCAGCATGGCATCCCGCCCGGCTAGTGCCGTCGTCAGGTCTGGCTCACCGTAACCCGGCGAGCCCGCGCTCATGATCAGGTCGATCGCTTGCCGCCGCACCGCCGGGCTGGCCGAGCCGCCAGCCCAGAGCATCGCGAGCACGGCCGTCGTGGTCGCGCTCAGCAAGGCGAGCCGCATCTGCTCAACCGTCGGGACGGCGAGCAGCTCGACCCGGTAGCACGTGCGGCAGATCGCGCAGCGCAGATGCTCACCGGTGCGGTCAAGCGGGATGACCGGAAGGCCGAGCAGCCGAGCCCAGCGACGGCCGGATCGATGCCGGTAAGGACGATCGCCGCCGCACCGCTCGCAGTGAAACACCCCGCAGGCGATCGTGCGGTAGTAGGCCCTGGGCCCCATCTTGACCAACTCGCCTCCGACCCGCCTGCCCTGGCGCCACGCCAGAGCCCGATCATCACACGCCCGAAGTTCCCCGGTATTCGATTCCCGGAAATTCCAGCGCGGGGCGAGATTCTCTGCCGGTGAAATTCACTAAACATGCTGAATTCACTTAGCGGGCGAATTCACGCCTCAGTCATAGAAACCTAGCCGGCGCAGCTGGCGGGGATCACGCTGCCAGTCTTTTGCCACCTTGATCCGCAGATCCAGGTAGACCCTGGCGCCGAGCAGCGCCTCGATCTGATGCCTTGCCCTCGATCCGACCTCCTTGAGCCTGGCCCCCTTGGCCCCGATCACGATCGCCTTCTGGCTGGGCCGCTCGACGTACATAATCGCGTGCACATCGATCAGGTCGTCCCGGTCAGGGCGCGGTGCCATCTCCTCCACCACGACGGCGATCGAGTGCGGCAGCTCGTCCCGCACGCCCTCCAGGATCGCTTCCCTGATCAGCTCGGCCACCAGCTGCTGCTCGGGCTCATCGGTCAGCTCGCCATCCGGATACAGCGGCCGGCCGGCCGGAAGGTGGCCGATCAGCACGTCGGTCAGCACGTCGAGCTGGAATCCGGTCACGGCCGAGACGGGGACGATATCGGCCCAGTCAGCCAGGTCGGCCACGGCCGCGAGCTGACTCGCTATCTGCTCCCTGGACGCCTCGTCGGCCTTGGTGACAATCGCGACCACCGGGGTCCTGGCATGGATCTGTCCCGAGAGCTCGGCCGCCAGGTACTTATCGCCTGGCCCGATGCGCTCAGCGGCCGGTATGCAGAACCCGATCACGTCGACCTCGGTCAGCGTCGACCTGACCAGGCTGTCCAGGCGCTCCCCCAGCAGCGTCCTCGGCCGGTGCAGCCCGGGGGTGTCGATGATGATCAGCTCGGCGTCCGGGCGGCGGACGATGCCCCTGATGACCCGCCTGGTCGTCTGAGGACGGCTGCTCGTGATCGCGACCTTCGTGCCGACCAGGGCATTCATCAAAGTCGACTTGCCGACATTCGGCCTTCCGGCAAAGCAGGCGAAGCCGCCGGAGAACTCCGGTACTGGCCGTGCTCGCATCGTGTCCATGCTGGCGGCTCTCCCCCGCTAGGAGCGGATAGCCTGGCGCACGGTCCCGTCCGGCCCGGCATGAATAATCACCGCGTCGGTCCCGATATCCCTGACCGCGCGGATATCGGCGGCGCTGGGCCCGGGGCCGTCGGTGATCAGGGCCGCGGCCTCCAGCGCTGCCGCGCCGCTGGACACCGCCATGGCGACCGCCAGCGCCAGCGCGGACAGCTGGAGCGAGGGCAGCGCGATCGTGGCTGCCGCATAGGTCCGGCCAGTCTCGTCCCTGACTGCGGCGCCTTCGGCCGACCCGACCCGCGCCCTGGCCGAGCGCGCCAGAGTGATGATCTTCAGGTCTTCTGGCCCGAGCTGAGCCTCATTCACCCGATGCCTCGTTCACGCGACTGAGCTTACTGCCCAGCCGGCCCGGCTCTCGCCGCCGCGGCCGGGTCGTCCTGCTCGCCGGCGTCGGCGGGCGGAGGCGGCTCGCGCTTGGCGCCGCCGCCCCGGACCCGCTGCACGGTCACCGTGCTGATCCGGTTGCGCCGGCCCGCCAGGTTCTCCGCCGTGAGCCTGAGCCCGGCTACCTTGGCGGTCGACCCGGCGATCGGCACCCGGCCGAGCCGCTGGGCGAGCAGCCCGCCGACCGTCTCCACGTCCTCCGCCTCGATCTTGACGCCGAACAGGTCAGCGAGCTCGTCCACCGACAGCCGCGCGGTCACCCTGGCGTGCTCAGGACCCAGCCACTCCACGGGCGGCTGCTCCTGGTCGTACTCGTCGGCGATCTCGCCGACGATCTCCTCCAGGATGTCCTCGATCGTGGCCAGGCCCGCGGTGCCGCCGTACTCGTCGATCACGATCGCGACGTGGATCTGCCTGGCCTGCATCTCCCGCAGCAGGTCGTCGACCGGCTTGCTGTCGGGAACGAACGTCGCCGGGCGCATGATCGAGGCGACGGTCTCGGTCGCCAGGCTGTCCGCCACGTCGTAGGTGCGCCTGACGATGTCCTTCAGGTAGGCGATCCCCACCACGTCGTCGAGGTTCTCGCCGACCACCGGAATCCGGGAGAAGCCGCTGCGCAGCGCCAGCGACATGGCCTGCCGCAGTGTCTTGCCGCCCTCGACGAAGATCATGTCCGTGCGCGGCACCATGACCTCGCGCACGATCGTGTCGCCAAGCTCGAACACCGAGTGGATCATCGCCCGCTCACCCGGCTCGATCACCCGGCGTCGCTCCAGCAGGTCGACGAGCCCGCGCAGGTCCTCTTCCTCACCCGACGGCCCAGGGTGCTGCTTGCCGTCGCGGCCAAGCACCCGGCCGATGGACAGCAGCAGGACGGGAACCGGCCCCAGAAATCTGACAATAGGGTGCATAATAGAAGCCGCGTGGTCGGCGATGCTCGCGGCGTACTCCCGGCCCAGGGTTCTCGGCACGATCCCGGCCACGACGTAGATCACTGCCGTCATGATCGCCGCGGCGATCACGAATCCCCGCCAGCCCTGGCCGAGCCACTCCACCAGAGCGGCCGTGACCAGCACGGTCGAGCCAAGCTCCGCCGCGATCCTGGTGAGCAGCAGCACCGCGATGTACTTGGGTACCTCAGCGAGCACGGCCTGGAGCGGCGCCGAGGCCTCGCTGGCCGAGCTGGCCAGTTCCTTCGCTCCGGCCCGCGAGACGCGAAGCAGCGCTGTATCGGCACTCGCGCAGAGCCCGGCGAACAGGGCGAGCACCACAGCGGCCACAATCAGCCAGCCCATAACGGCCTAGTCTGAACCATCGGCGGCCTGGGCACATCCGGATCGCCACGAGCTGAGCAGCCGGTCCTGCAGGCTGAACATGGCGGTGTGCTCGGCCGGGTCGGCGTGATCGTAGCCGAGCAGGTGCAAGATCCCGTGCGTGCACAGCAGGTCGATCTCATCTTCTGTGCTGTGCCTGGCCTGCCGCGCCTGCCCGACCGCGACCTGCGGGCAGATCACCACGTCGCCGAGCAGCTCCGGGGGGACCGCCGCCGAGTCTCGCTGATCGCGCTCGCCGGGCATCCCGCCAGGCTGGGGCGATGACCGCAGGTCATCCATCGGGAAGGCGAGCACATCGGTCGGTCCCTGCTCCCCCATCCACTTCACGTGCAGCTCGGTCATCGCCGGCTCGTCGACCAGCAGCACGGAGAGCTCGGCGAGCGGATGTACCCGCATCTCGTCAAGCACGTGCCTGGCCAGGCCAGCCAGGGCGGCTTCATCTACATCCGCCCCTGACTCGTTCACGATCTCAATGCTCACCGGTTCCTGCCGACATCGCGCCTGGACCGGTTGGACGGCAGCCGTTCCGCTTCCGCCCTGGCCGCGTCGTAGCGAGCGTAGGCGTCGACGATGTCGGCTACGAGCTTGTGCCTGACCACATCGTGGGCGGTCAGCCGGCAGAAGTACACGTCCGGCACCCCGTCGAGCACGTCCTGCACCACGCGCAGCCCGCTGACCTGCCCCGAGGGCAGGTCTACCTGAGTGACGTCACCGGTGACGACGATCCTTGACCCGAATCCCAGCCTCGTCAGGAACATCTTCATCTGCTCGGCCGAGGTGTTCTGCGCCTCATCCAGGATGATGAACGAGTCGTTCAGCGAACGGCCCCGCATGTAGGCCAGCGGGGCGATCTCGATCGTGCCGGCCGCGAGCAGCCTGGGAATGGAGTCAGGGTCGACCATGTCGTGCAGCGCGTCATAGAGCGGCCGCAGGTACGGATCGATCTTCTCGTACAGCGTGCCGGGCAGGAACCCGAGCCGCTCGCCCGCCTCGACCGCCGGCCGGGTCAAGATGATCCGGTTGACCTCCTTGGCCTGAAGCGACTTGACTGCCTTGGCCATCGCCAGGTAGGTCTTCCCCGTGCCGGCCGGGCCGATGGCGAACACGATCGTGTGGTCATCGATGGCGTCCACATAGCGCTTCTGGTTCAGCGTCTTCGGCCTGATCGTCCGGCCCCGTGACGACAGGATGTCCAGGGTCAGCACCTCGGCGGGGCGCGCGCCCGACTTGCGGCGCAGCATCCCGACGCTGCGCTCGACCAGGTCAGCCGTCACCTCGGTGCCGCTGGCGAGCAGCCTGGTCAGCTCATCGAACAGCTCGCCGATGACCGCCGCCTCGCCGGCCGAGCCGGTGATGGTGATCTCGTTGCCGCGCACATGGATGTCGGAGTCGAACGCCTGCTCGATCACGTGCAGCAGCTCATCGCGCGAGCCCAGCAGGCTGACCATCGAATGCGTCTCAGGTATGACGATCCGCAGCGAGGTCGGGCCGCCTCCGTCATCATGATCGGTCGGTCGTTTCTTCACTACCCCCGCCTCAGCCCGGTGGCCACGACATGGGCCTGCCGCCGAGCACGTGCGCGTGCACGTGCGCGACGGTCTGCCCGCCGTGACTGCCGGTATTGAAGACAACTCGGTATCCGGAATCGGCGATGCCCTCCGCCAGCGCGACCGCGTGGGCCTGCCTGGCCAGCTCGGCCAGCAGCCCCTTGTCGGCAGCGACAGCGGCCAGATCGCGGTGGTGCTCCCTGGGAATCACCAGTACGTGAATCGGCGCCTGCGGGTTTATGTCGCGGAATGCGAGCGTGCGATCGCTTTGACAGACGATCGTAGCCGGTATGTCGCCGGAGGCGATTCCGCAGAATAGGCAATCGGGCACGGGCCGATCCTAACGTGTGCTTCGACTTGCCGGCGGCCGACATATATGGTTGCACCGCGGCGAACCCTCGGCACCTACGTACCTGCGCGTACGTACGTGCAGGTACGACTCAGGGGCGGTGGGAGCGAGCGTGGGATCGTGAGGCGAGGCAGTATGCGCGGATCCCGTGCTAAGTCGGGTGAACCACACGAGTCGTGTAAACCAGCTGACGGTTCCGCGCGTCACTCTGAGGTGACCGAAACCCTGGTGGCTGGGCCAGCCCTGATGCCTGGACCAGCGCTCGGGCCGGCCTTGGCGCAGGCGCAGCCAGCCATTTCGGTGTCGTCGGTGCTGCACCGCAACTACCGTGATGCCAGGCAAGTAGCCGCTGACCTGGCAATCACAGAGTTGTACGGTGCACACTACCGGCCACTCGTACGCCTGGCCGCGCTGCTGGTTCACGATGTCGCTACCGCGGAGGAAGTTGTGCAGGACTCGTTCGTCAAGTTGCATGACGGAGGGCTGCACCGGCTGCGTGACGGCGAGAAGGCACTGGCCTACGTGCGAGCTGCCGTAGTGAATCAGGCCCGCTCCGTACTCAGGCATCGGGTCGTGGTCGATCGCAACGCGCCCAAGGCTGCCCCCGACATGCCGAGTGCCGAGCATGGCGCTCTTGCCCTGATCGAGCGATCGGAGGTCGTCGCGGCGCTGCGCACACTGCCCGCCAGGCAGCGCGAGGTGGTCGTGCTGCGCTACTACGCCGACCTGTCGGAGGCACAGATCGCCGCGGCCATGGGAATCACCCCTGGCGCGGTCAAGAGCCACACCTCGCGCGCGATGGCCGCGCTCCGTGACGTCCTCCTG
This sequence comes from uncultured Actinomycetota bacterium, assembly GCA_963819285.1. Classification (GTDB taxonomy): domain Bacteria; phylum Actinomycetota; class Actinomycetes; order Streptosporangiales; family Streptosporangiaceae; genus Chersky-822. Next base: position 3,921,867 of record CAWFVM010000002.1, on the reverse strand, counting down.
GATCAGACCGCATGAGCCGCCTCCCAGACCCGCGCAGCGACCTTGATCAGGCCCTGCGCAGCGCCCTTCACCTCGCAGCCGAGTCGGTCGAGCCCGGGGCCGACGGACTCGACCAGATCCGCGCCAAGATCGCCGCCCGCCACTCGGCCGGGCGCAGATTCTGGCATGCCGTCAATGGCGCCGTCTCCTGGTGGCGCAGGTTCTGGACGCGAGACTTCTGGCAGCAGAGCGTCATCGGCGCGGTCATCGAGCGGTTCAGGCCGGTGCAGGCCGGCTGGTTCGGCTGGCTGCGCCCGGTCGCTGCGATCACCACCGGGCTCTTCGTGGTGACCGCCGCGTCGTGGGCCGTGGCCGCCGCGCTGCCCGCCGCGATCTCGACGGTGACCGACAGCCATCCCTTCAGGACCTCGACCGCGACACCGCACCACACCAAGTCCCGGTCGCAGTCGAGTTACACGCCGACCAGCGGCGGCGGCGGAGTCGGCCCCGTGCCAGTGCCAGGCGGAGCGTCCAGCCCGTCAGCTACCCCGAGCTGTTCAACGCCGTCGGCGTCGCCGACCTCGACCGCCTCTCCGACGGTCAGCCCGTCGTCCACTGACAGCTCAACGCCGCCCGATACCCCGCCACCGACCGATTCGGGCAGCCCGACTCCGTCGACGAGCCCAGCCAACTCGGGCGCTCCAGCGACCCCGGCACCGCAGACCACGCCGTCGATCGCCCCGTCGACAGCGGCATCCCCTCAGGCCACGGGCAAGGCACTGCTCGCGGTCTACGTGATCGTCCCGCCACCGAGCTCGCCAACCCCGGTACCGTCGACTCCCATCGCCTCCCCCACCGTCGGCCCGCCGCCGCCGCCATCCCCCACCCCGGTACCGACAGTCCCCTGCTGAGCCGGCAGACCACGCCGAGGTTCCGCGATCGACAGGGGACCGGACTTCTGGACTCACAGTGCGGGTTGCTGGGCTTGTGCCGGGCGGCGATCCGGCTCGGTGTGGTGAGTCAGCCCGGCCGGGCGGCGAGCCTGCCAGGTATCGACCCTCTTCGGGATACTGGCGGCTGGCAGGGTCCGGAGTCACCAGGCCGGGCTTGGGTGGTGGATCAAGGGCCGTGAGTTCCTGGGGTTTTGCGGGGGCTTGTGCCGGGGCGGTGGCTAAAGATCTAGGAGACTTTTTTCCCGTAGGAGGATTGACCACCATATTCGCTGTTAAGTCTCCTACAGGAAAAAAGTCTCCTACAGGATCAAGCGAATCTGCAACGGGTGAGTCGGCTGTGAAAGCTGAGTCATCAGGGACCACCCCCCGGGCTCGGGCGATGGCTTCGCCAGGCCCGCGAGGAACATCGGTGGCGCGATCTACAGGGGAGCCCGGTTCCAGCGGCCGCACTTGCTCAGCACCAGCGCGCCGGCCACGGCCCCGGCAGTCGAGCCGCGCAGCACCGAGGGACCGAGCCGCACCGGCACCGCCCCTGCCTGCGTGAACGCGGCCGTCTCGGCCTCGGACACGCCGCCTTCCGGCCCGACGATCAGCACGATCTCCCTACCCGCCTCGCCCGCACCCGCCTCGCCCGCACCCGGCCCCCCCGTGCCCGGCCGGGCCACGTCGGCGAGCTGCCGCGCAGCCGCCGGGTCGAGCAGCAGCGCGAGGCTGGCCCCTGATACCCGCTCCAGGGCACCCGCAGCGGAAACCTGGTCACTCACCAGCGGGAACCAGGCCCGCCTGGATTGCTTCGCCGCCTCGCGGGCAGCGGACCGCCAGCGGCTGAGCGACTTGTCCGCCCGGTCGGCGCGCCATCGGGCGACACAGCGCTCGGCCGCCCAGGGCACGATCTCATCGACGCCGACCTCGGTCATCAGCTCGACGGCGAGCTCACCCCGGTCACCCTTCAAGATGGCCTGCACCACCACGACCCGGCAGTCAGGCGACGCCGTGGCGTCCCTTTCGATGACCTCCAGATCGAGCTCGCCCGGCCGGGCGGTCACCACGACGCACCGCACCAGCAGGCCGGCCCCGTCGGTCAGATCGACGCGCTCGCCAGGCCCGAGCCTGCGCACCACAGTCGCGTGCCGGCCTTCCGGCCCGTCCAGCGTGAGCCGGTCAGCCCCAAGCCGCGCCAGGTCGCAGAGAAAGACCGGCGGTGTCGTCACTGCGGACTCGCAGTCAACGGCCGTTGAACGCGTCCCGCAGCCGCGAGAAGAAGCCCTGCTCCCCCGGCGCGAACCGGCCGGGCGGCGACTCCTCGCCGCGCAGCCGCGCGAGCTGCCTGAACAGCTCCTCCTGCTCGGGCTCCAGCTTGGTCGGCGTTTCCACGGTGACGTGAATGATCAGGTCACCGCGTCCGGGCCCATGCAGGTGGGTGGACCCCTGCCCGTACAGCGGGATCGCCTGACCGGACTGGGTGCCTGGCCGGATGTCGATGTTGGCCGGGCCGTCGAGGGTCTGGATCGGCAGCGTCGCGCCGAGCGCCGCCGCCGTCATCGGGATCGTCAGCGTGCAGTGCAGATCATCGCCCTGCCGCTCGAAGATCGCGTGCGGCCGCTGCACGATCTCAAGGAACAGGTCCCCTGGCGGTCCGCCGCCCGGCCCGACCTCGCCCTCGCCGGCGAGCTGGATATGAGTGCCGTCCTCGACGCCGGCCGGAATCCTGACCTTGACCGTCCGCCTCGTCCGCACCCGGCCGTCGCCGTCGCACTCCGGGCACGGCCGCCTGATGACGGTGCCGAAGCCGCCGCAGCCAGGGCACGGCCGCGAGGTCATCACCTGGCCGAGGAACGACCTGGTCACCTGGCTGACCTCGCCGCGGCCGTTGCAGACATCACAGGTGCTCGGGTGACTGCCCGGCGCGCTGCCCTCACCCGAGCAGGTCGGGCAGACCACGGCGGTCTCCACCGTGAGATCCCTGGTCGCGCCGAACACGCACTCGGACAGGTCGAGGTCGACCCTGATGGTCGCGTTGCGCCCCCGCCTGGCCCGGCTCCTGGGCCCGCGCGCGGCGGCGCCGCCGCCGAAGAACGCGTCCATGATGTCGCTGAACGGGAACCCGGCCGTGCCGAAGCCGGCCCCGCCCCCGGCCGCGAACGGATCGCCGCCGAGGTCGTACATCTGCCGCTTCTCCGGGTCGGAGAGCACATCGTAGGCCTGGGTGATCTCCTTGAACCGCTCCTGAGTCACCGGATCGGGGTTGACGTCGGGATGCAGCTCCCGCGCCAGCCGCCGGTACGCCTTCTTGATCTCGTCGGCATTAGCGTCCCTGCGCACGCCAAGGGCGGCGTAGTAGTCCGTTGCCACGCTCACCCCTACGACTCCGCCAGGATCTGGCCCGTGTACCGTGCCACCGCGCGTACCGCTCCCATCGCTGTTGGATAGTCCATTCTGGTCGGCCCTACTACGCCAAGCTTGGCCAGCGAGCGGTCGGTCGACCCGTAGCCGACGGCGACCACCGACGTGCTGCGCAGGCCGAACACATCGTTCTCCGCACCGATCCTGACCGTAACCGATGACTGGTCGTCAGACTCGCCAAGCAGCCTCATGAGCACGACTTGCTCCTCAAGCGCCTCAAGCACCTCGCGCAGTCCTCGGGAAAAGTCGGCCGGCGTCAGGTTCGATGCCCCGCCAACCACGATCTTCTCCTCATGTCGCGCGACCAGCGTCTCCAGGATGACAGAGAATACGGCCGCGGCGTTAGCCCGCTCCCGAGGCGCCACCCGCTCCGGCAGCTCGGCCACGATCGAGGCGAGCTCGGCGAGCTGGCGTCCGTCCAGGCAGGCGTTCAGCACCGCGCGAAGCTGGGTGACCGAATCCTCGTCAAAGGCCCCTGGCAGCTCCACCACCCGCTGCTCGACCCGGCCTGTATCGGTGATCAGCACGAGCAGCAGCCTGGTGTCATTCAGCGGCACCAGCTCGACATGCCGGATCGCCGACTTGCTCAGCGACGGGTACTGCACCACCGCGACCTGCCTGGTGAGCTGCGCCAGCAGCCGCACCGTCCGCATCACCACATCGTCAAGGTCGTACGCGCCCACCAGGAACGTCTCGATCGCGCGGCGCTCGGCTCTGGAGAACGGCTTGATCTCGGACAGCCGGTCAACGAACAGCCGGTAGCCCTTGTCGGTCGGGATCCGCCCGGCGCTGGTATGCGGCTGGACGATGTAGCCCTGCTCCTCAAGCACGGCCATGTCGTTACGGATCGTGGCCGGCGACACGTCCAGGTTGTGCCGGTCGACCAGGGCCCGCGAGCCAACTGGCTCATTCGTCGAGACAAAGTCCTCGACGATGGCTCGCAGTACCGCCAGTTTCCTGTCATCTAGCACGCGTTCACCTCCCCTGGCACTCATCGATCCTGAGTGCCAAGTCTATGGCCGAACGATACTTGGACAGGCCAGGCCAAGTCACCGGGTGGAACCTACCGGGTTTTCCTGGCGGCTTCAGTCGGTCAGATCGCGGATGACGGCGTCGGCTAGCAGCCGGCCCCGCCGGGTCAGCACAACTCGCCCGGCCCCGAACGCCTCGCCGCACGCCAGCCCGTCAGCGACCGCGACCTCAGCGGCCCGCCGCCCAGCCCGCCCCAGCTCGGCGACCTCGCATCCAGCTGCCAGCCGAGTCGTCAGCATGATCCGCTCGATCCGCCGCTCGGCGCTGGTCAGGACCTCCCGAGCCTGGCCGGGGCTGGCCCCGGCGGCGATCCGGGCAGCGTAGGCCGAGGGATGCCTGACATTCCACCAGCGGGTGCCGCCGACGTGGCTGTGCGCGCCGGGCCCGGCTCCCCACCAGTTGCCGCCGGTCCAGTAGAGCAGGTTGTGCCGGCAGGCCGACTCCGCGTCGCGCGCCCAGTTCGATACCTCGTACCAGGCAAGCCCGGCGGCAGCGAACTCGGCGTCGGCCGCGAGGTAGCGGTCGGCCAGGTCATCGTCATCGGGCGGGGCTAGCTCGCCGCGCCTGATCCTGGCCGCCAGCCTGGTCCCGTCCTCGACAATCAGCGCGTAGGCGGAGATGTGATCAGGCCCGGCCTCGATCGCGCTGCGCACCGACTGCTCCCAGTCGCCCGCGCTCTCCCCCGGCGCCCCGTAGATCAGGTCCAGGCTGACGTGCTCGAACCCTTCGGCCCGCGCCCAGGCGACACACTTCTGCGGCCGCCCCGGCGTGTGCGACCGGTCAAGCACGTCGAGCACGTGGCCGACCGCGCTCTGCATCCCGAACGACATCCGGGTAAACCCGGCCGCCCGCAACTCGCCAAGCGCCCGCTGATCCACGCTGTCCGGATTGGCCTCGGTGCTGACCTCGGCCCCCGCCGCCAGCCCGAATTCCTCATCGACGGCGGTCAGCATCGCGGCGAGGTCGGCCGGCGGCAGCAGCGTCGGCGTCCCGCCGCCGAAGAAGACGGTGCTCACCTGCGGCGCGGCCGCACCGAGCACCCGCCGCGCGAACCTGATCTCGGCGATGGCCAGGCCGGCGTAGCTCTCCCTCGACGCACCGCCGCCAAGCTCCCCGGCGGTGTAGGTGTTGAAGTCGCAGTAGCCGCACCTGGTCCGGCAGAAAGGCACATGCACATACATTCCGAACGGGATGTCACCGAGCCCGTCGAGCCCGGCAGCCTCGAGCCGTCCGTCGGAGGCCATGGGCTCGCCGTCCGGCGGGATGCCCGGCATCGTCAGCTAAACCTCGACCCGGCCGAGCACCCGAGCGCCGATCGCGTCCCATTTGCCACCTCGTCCTTCGACGGTCAGGATCGCCCGCATCAGGTCGAGGTCCCCGTAATACGCCCGCATGGACTCGGCGATGGTGACCCGCCGCTCCGGCCGGCTCAGCACCTCGATCTCGTCGCCAGCGCCGACCTCGCCCCGTGTCACTACCCGGAGGTAGGCACCGGGCCGCCCGGCCGCCGCGAAACGCTTGACCCAGTGCGCCTCGCTGGTCCAGGCCTGGAAGGTCTGGCAGGGGATTCGCGGCGCGGTGACCTGCACTACGACACCCTGACCGAGCCGCCACACCTCGCCGATCAGTGCCCCGCTGACGTCCAGGCCGCAGGTGGTGAGATTCTCCCCGAACTGCCCGTTACGAAATTCTCGGCTTGTCCGCTCAGTCCACCAGTCCAGATCTTCCCTCGCGTACGCGTAGATCGCCTGCTCAGTACCGCCGTGGTGCTCGGAGTCCGCCTGCTCGTCACCGGCCAGGCCAAGCTCGGCGGCGAACACGCGTCCCGGCACGCTGCGCTTGTCGATCGCGGTCCTGCTGGGGCGGCCAGCGATTTCGAGGTCACCGGTGCGGCCCACGTTGACGGAGATAATTCGGGCGATGGCCATCTCCGCAGGCTAGCCGACCCAGGCGTTATCCTGGGACTTGAGTTTTTCACCGATTGGCGGGACCGGGGCGTCGATGGCAGCTAGCTACTACGGGCCTATGCGGGCGACCGACGCTGACCGCGAGAAGGTCCACACCGTGCTGCAGTCGGCCTACGCGGAGGGCAGGCTGACCTGGAATGAATTCGATTCCCGGTCGTCCGCGCTCGTCGTGGCCAAGACCTACGATCAGCTGAGCGTTCTCACCCGCGACCTGTACTCGCCCGTGCCGTACCAGCCGGTGCACTACCAGAGCGGGATTCGGGCGCGGACGAATCCGAGCGCCGCTCTGTCGCTCGCCTTCGGGCTCGGGCAGATCTTCGCGCCGATACTCGCCGCGATCGTCGCGATCGTGTGCGGGCACGTCGCCAGGGCCCAGATCCGCAGGAATGGCGATTCTGGGGCCGGGATGGCACTGGCGGGCCTGGTGCTGGGCTACATTGGCGTCCTCCTTCCGGCCCTGATCGTGCTACTCGTCGCGATAGCGGCGCGCAGATGACTCCATAGCCGGTTAGTCTGGCGTTCTACCACCGCGGGAAACGGAACTAGGAAAATGACAGCTGGCGGCTATGGCTCTGGCGGATACGGTTACGGATCAACCCGGGCGACCGACGCGGACCGGGAAACGGTGCGGGTCATCCTGCAGGACGCGCATGCTCAGGGCAGGCTGGACTGGAATGAGCTCGACTCGCGCCAGACGGCACTCAACAACGCGCAGACCTATGACCAGCTCTCCGCGCTGACCTCCGATCTAACCGGCCAGATGCCGGCCTCGCAGCCCCAGGGCTACCAGAGCTATCCGACGGGGATGGCGACCCAGGCCACCAACAGCCTGGCCATCGCATCCCTGATCTGCGGCATCGTCCAGATCTTCATACCCTTCTTCGCCGCCATCGCGGCGGTCATCCTCGGTCATGTGGCTCGGCGGCAGATCCGGCAGACCGGCGAGCAGGGTGCGGGAATGGCCATCGCGGGGATGGTGCTCGGCTATGTCGGCCTGGCGCTGACGATCATTTCGGTCATCCTCTTCGTGGCCTTCGTCGTGGTGGTCGCGCACAACACTCAGGTCCCCCCGCCCAATTTCAACGTCGGCCCCTAGTAGTCAGCGGCGGGCGGCACTTTCAGGGCGAGCACGGGTCCGTTCCTGATTCGAGGTCGCCGCGTCCCATCTGGGCATGCCGACCGCGAGCTGCCGTTGATCTGCATCAGCGGCAGCTCGCGGGCTAGATAGGCGATGCTCTGGTGCCACCGCAGATTCCGGGCTGATCCGGCCCGCGATGACGTGCAGCCCGCCGCTCAACAGGCCAGGAGCACCCGCCGAGGCCCCGATCGCGACCGCTGATCGAAGTCGGTGATGCGACATACCCTTTATGCTAAGCACCAACGCAGCTGGCATGGACGAGGCGGACAAGATCATGGCTAGTGATGGCTTCGGCCCAGGTCAGTTCGACCCCAGTCAGTTCGGCCCGGTGCCGGCTGACCTGCCACCGGCGTTCCCCGGCCAGCCTGAGCACCCAGTCCAGGACGCCCCTCCCCCGGAGTTCCAGCCTGAGCACCGCCCGCAGGACGCCCCGCCCCCAGGCTTCGCTCCCCCCGGCTTCGCTCCCCCGCCAGGCGGCTACCCCGGCGCACAGCCAGGCGATTACCCCGGCCGGCTCGGCTACCAGGACCCGGCCCAGTTCCAGGCCAGCCCCGGCCAGTTCGGCTATCAGAATCCGACGGGTCGACCCATAATCTTCGGCGGTAGTCGGGGATCAGGCAGCGGCTTCAACCGGTTCCTGTACAGGCTTCCCGGCCAGACATCAGGTCGTAACCGGATATCCCGCCGAAGCCGCTTTTACCGGCCTTTCTGGTACATTCGCACAGCGATCTGGGTCGGGGCCATTCTGTTCTACCTCTGGGACATCTTCATCAAGCACGGCTAAGCCCGACCTCAGCCAGCGGGTGCGGGTTGCCGGGCTAGTGCCGGGCTAGTGCCGGGCAGCGATCCGGTTCCGTGCGGTGAGTCAGCCCAGCCCGGTGGCGAGCGTGCCGGGTAACGACCCTTTTCGGAGTACTGGCGTCTGGCGTGGCCCGGCGTTGGCCAGATCCTGTAGGACAGTTTGCCGTTGCAGGACAGTTTGCCGCCAGATTCGCGGTTAACGCTCCTACAACAGCAAACCGTCCTACACAGTGCCCGGTTTCACCCGGTCCTGGCCGGGCGGCGAGTCCCTGACCGCAAGACCCGCACCTGCTGCTGTCAGAACCAGGTCCGACGCCGGCCACAGCACCCGGCCAACGCCGATGCTCCGTGGTCAAGCCGGGGACGGTGACTACGGAAGTTCTGGTGGCGTGACTCGTGATCATGCCGGGCAGGCAAAGTTCGTGGACCCGGTGAGCCCCCGCCTGGGTTCCGGGATCATGGTCGGGTTCTTGATCCCGGAAACCCGGCAGGGTGATCACGCGGCTGACGTTCCGTGATCAAGGCCTGCCTCATGATCGCGGAAACCCGCAAGGGGGCTCACCGGGTCCAGAAACCTTGTATCCCCTTAGATCATTGCCGGGGCGTTGATCGCGGAACTCTGCCGGGGCGATCGAGACTGTCGCATAGCTTTTTGGGGCTGGGCGGGCGCTGTGGCGGTATGTGGTGCCCGGTTTGGGGGGTGGTTGATGGTGATTGCCGTGGTTCGGGGCGGTCTGGTGAGTGGTCTGGGGCCAGGGCCGGGATGACCAGGCCGGGCCGGGGATGGCCGGGGCCGGGGATGGCCGGGGCCGGGGATGGCCGGGGCCGGGGATGGCCGGGGCCGGGGATAGCCGGGCCTGGGATGGCCGGGCCTGGATTGGCCGGGCCGGGGCTGGGGGTGGCGGGGTGTGCGGGCGGGGGGTGGTGTCAGGCTGGGGCTGGGCGGCGGGCGCGGATTGCTTTGAGGAGGTTGTGGCTGGCGGCCCAGAGGTGGAGCTCGAGGTCGGTTCTGGTGCCGCGGTAGTTGAGGTGGCGGCCGAGGCGGGCGAAGAGCTGGGCGAAGACGGGCTCGATGATGCCGGATCGCTGCTTGTACAGGGCCTTGCCCTCGGGGGTGTCCAGGCGGTCGGTCATCTGCTGCCAGGATTCCTTCATGGTGGCGGGGTCGCGGCCGGCGGTGCTGCGGCCGGCCTGGCGGGACTCGCGGGTGACGGCGACGTACAGCTCGGTGCCGCATGTCGCGGTGAAGTTGGCGTCGCTGGCGTACCCGGCGTCCCAGAGTGCTTTCAGGACGGGGCCGGTGATCCCGGCGGCGGCCAGGACGGCGGTGACTTTTGCCATCATGGGGTGCAGGGCGCCGGTGTCGGCGGGGCTGTCGTGGGTGCCGATGGCCAGGATGACCTGTTTCTTGCAGGCGATGACCTGCACGTTGTACATCTGGGCGAAGCCGCCTTTCTTGCCGGGCATGACCCGGCTGGCCGGGTCGGTGAGGTTGATCTTCAGCTCCCGTCCCGGGGCGGGCGTCCCGGCGGCGGCGCGGGCGGCGGTTTCCTGGTCCCGGAGCCGGGCGGCAGCCGCGGTGACCCGGCGCACGTCCCGGTTCTCGCCCGGGGCGGCCGGGGCCTTTCCCGGCGGCCTGCGGCCGGGCGGGCACGCGGCTGCCCGTTCCGCGTACCTCGCCGACCGGGCGGCGGCCTCGGCGTGCAGCCGGGCCGCTTCCTTTTCCTTGGCCGCGGCCCGTTCCGCCAGCCGGGCGGCCCTGGCCTGCTCCTTGTCCTGCTCCCGGCCCGCGGCGGCAGCGGTATCAGCGGCCAGCTTCTCCCGGGCCTGGCGGCGGCGGGCCAGGGTCTGCGCCGTCCGCCGCCGCCCCGCCCCGGCACCAGCACCAGCAGCCGCCTCAGCAGCGGCACCAGCAGGAGCATCGTCACCGTCAGCGGCAGCAGCGGCCTCGGGGGCCGGGTCGTCGTCGTCGGGGTCGTCGTCGTCGTCGTCGGGGGCCGGGTCGTCGGCGGCCAGGTGCTGCTCGACCCACAGCGCGGTCTCCGCGGCGATGACGTCCTCCAGCGCGGCGATCTCCGCGTCCAGGTCCGCCCCGGTCCGGTTCGACGCCATCGACGCCGACGCCTTCACCTTCGTCCCGTCCCCCGCCACCAGGTCCACGCTGACCAGGCCCCGCCGCGCGCACGCCGCCACCGACACCGCCAGCAGCCCCTTCAGCTCCCCCTCATGACGAACCGCGAACCGCGCCGCCGTCGCGTGATCCGGATGCAGGTTCCCGCAGATCACCCGCGCCCCCAGATCATCGAAAGTCGCCATCTCGATCCCCCGCGAGGACCGGATCCCCTTGCAGTAGCAGTACATCAGCAGCCGCACCATCATCACCGGGTCATACGCCGCCCGGCCCTGCCCGTCCGCCCGGTACCTGCCCTCGAACCCCGACAGGTCCAGCTCATCCGTCAGGTCCGTCAGCCCCCACGCCAGATGCCCCTCCGGCAGCCACTCCCGCACATCCGGCGGCAGCAGGTACCCCTGATCCGCACGATCCCCAGCCCTGAAATGTCGTCCCATAACAGCATTTTCCCAGACCAGAACACCCGCCACCCGCCGACACGCCGCAGCTTGACAAACCACCGCCCCGAGTTATGCGACAGCCTCGATCACGCGGCTGATGTTCCGGGCTCTGGCGCGAATTCGTGATGCTGGCCGCTGGCCGGCCCCATGGATGTGGCAGCGCTGGTGCTCCAGCCCCAGCTATGTCACATCGATGGGGTGCTGCGTGATCACGGAGCATCGGTGGCGTGGGCGTCCGGCGGGGGCTGCGGTTAGCGGGGCTTGTCGGGGGTCTGGTCGGCGGAGAGGGCGGCTACGAAGGCCTCCTGGGGGACCTCGACCCGGCCGATGGTCTTCATTCGCCGCTTGCCCTCTTTCTGCTTCTCCAGCAGTTTGCGCTTGCGGGTGATGTCGCCGCCGTAGCACTTGGCGAGCACGTCCTTGCGCAGCGCCCTGATGTTCTCCCTGGCGATGATCCTGGCTCCGATGGCGGCCTGGATCGGGACCTCGAACTGCTGCCTCGGGATCAGTTCCTTCAGCCTGGCGGTCATCGCGAGCCCGTATTCGCGGGCCTTGTCCGCGTGCACGATCTGGCTGAACGCGTCAACCGGCTGCCCCTGCAGCAGGATGTCGACCTTGACCAGGTCGGCCTCGAGCTCGCCGGCCGGCTCGTAGTCGAGTGAGGCGTAGCCTCGGGTTCGTGACTTGAGCTGGTCGAAGAAGCCGAAGATGATCTCGCCGAGCGGCATCGTGTACCGGATCTCGACCCGGTCGGCCGACAAGTATTCCATCCCGATCAGGACGCCGCGCCTGCCCTGGCATAGCTCCATGATCGCGCCGATGTAGTCGGAAGGCGCGAGCACCGTGGCCCGCACGACCGGCTCGTACACATTGCTGATCTTGCCGGCCGCGATCACGCCGTCCCTGGTGGGGACGCCAGCGGGTCCGCCAGGGAACTCGCTCGGGTTCGTGACTATTATCTCGGCGCCGGCGTCCATGACGACCCGGTAGACGACGTTCGGCGCGGTGGAGATCAGGGACAGGTCAAACTCGCGTTCAAGCCGCTCCCTGACAATCTCCATATGTAGCAGGCCAAGGAAACCGCAGCGGAACCCGAAGCCAAGCGCGGTCGAAGTCTCGGGTTCGTACACTAGCGAGGCGTCGTTGAGCCTGAGCTTGTCGAGTGCGTCGCGCATCTCGGGATACTCGTCGCCCTCGACCGGAAACAGGCCGGAGAACACCATGGGCCTTGGATGGGCGTAGCCCGCCAGCGCCTTGGTCGCCGGGCGCGTCGCGCTCGTCAGGGTGTCGCCTACCCTGGCCTGCCTGACGTCCTTGACCCCGGTGATCAGGTAGCCCACCTCGCCGGCGGCCAGGCCATCGGAGGGCACCGGATCGGGCGAGATCACTCCTACCTCAAGCGTCTCGTGGATGGCCTGGGTCGAGAGCATCAGCGTGCGCTCCCGGCGGGACAGCCGGCCGTCGATCACCCGGACGTAGGTGACCACGCCCCGGTAGGTGTCATACACCGAGTCGAAGATCAGCGCCCTCGCTGGTGCCTCAAGATCGCCGACCGGGGCCGGCACCTGCGCAACCACGGCGTTCAGCAGCTCGACGACGCCCTCGCCGGTCTTGGCCGAGACCCGGAGCACGTCGGAGGGAGCACAGCCGATGATCTTCGACAGTTCCTCCGCGTACTTCTCTGGCTGCGCGGCCGGCAAGTCGATCTTGTTGAGCACCGGGATCAGGTGCAGGTCGGCGCCGAGGGCGAGGTAGAGGTTGGCCAGCGTCTGCGCCTCGATCCCCTGCGCCGCGTCGACGAGCAGGATCGCACCCTCGCAGGCGGCCAGCGACCGGGAGACCTCGTAGGAGAAGTCGACGTGCCCGGGGGTATCGATCAGGTTCAGTACGTAGTTCTGCCCGTCGGTACCCTGCCAGGGCAGCCGGACCGCCTGGCTCTTGATCGTGATGCCGCGCTCGCGCTCGATGTCCATCCGGTCCAGATACTGGGCGCGCATCTGCCGGTCGCCGACCACGCCGGTGAGCTGGAGCATCCGGTCGGCGAGCGTGGACTTGCCGTGATCGATGTGCGCGATAATGCAGAAGTTCCTGATCACGGCCTGAGGGGTGCGCGACGGCTCGGGGCGCGACGGTTCGGGCGGTGGTGGCACGGTCATCCAGTCGGTCTGCCAGCGGTCTAGGTCGGTCCATGTTCGCATGCCGGGACCGATGCCATCGCCAGCAGCCACCCCAGGGGCCGCCCGGCAGCCACCCTGCGGCCACCTGGAGGCGACGATTCGGCAACGAGTTTGAGTCGCCGGCCCAAAGTCGGATATCCTTGGTCCTCGGTTGCCCGCATGCCCGCACGCACGTGGCGGGAGCGTCAACGGGCCTCGGCTCCCGCCGGGCAGATCATGACCCAGAACACAAACTTAGCGAGGCTTTTGCGTGGCTAACATTAAGTCCCAGATCAAGCGTAACAAGCAGAACGAGAAGGCCAGGCAGCGCAACAAGGCGGTCAAGTCGTCGCTGAAGACCGCCGTGCGCAACTTCCGTGAGGCCGCCGACTCAGGCGACGAGGTCAAGACGACTGAGGCACTGCGCGCCGCCTACGTGAAGCTGGACAAGGCCGCGTCCAAGGGCATCATTCACAAGAATCAGGCCGCGAACCGCAAGTCCGCACTGGCTAAGCGCGTAGCGGCGGCCAGCAAGGGCTAAGGGCTAGTCCGGCTAGTCCCGCGCTAGTCCGGCGTCCCGGCCCTCAGGCGCCGCCATGGCACTCGACGATCACCCGGACGACGTGCTCAAGCGCGTACCCGGCGCTGGCCCCCTCGCCCTTGACCTGGGCGTCGGCCAGCGCGACTGCCGAGTGCGCGCGAGCCAGCCCGCCCGGCGTCCAGCCTCGTAGCTGCTGCCTGGCCTTGTCGATCATCCAGGACGGCATGCCGAGCTCGGAGGCGAGCGCCAGGCCGCTCTTGCCCCGTGAGGCCGCTCCTACCTGCCCGAGCGTGCGGAGGCCGCGCGCCAGAGCGCTGGTGATCAGCACCGGAGCGGTCCCGACCGCCAGTGCCCACCGCAGCTGCGCGAGCGCCTGAGCCAGGTTGCCCTCCAGGGCGCGATCGGCGACGCTGAACCCGGTCGCCTCGGCCCGGCCCCGCCAGTACCTGGCCACGACCTGGGCATTGATCACGCCAGTCGTATCGGAAGCGAGCTGATCGCAGGCCGCGGCGAGATCGCGAAGGTCGGTGCCGACCGCGTCGATCAGCGCGCGCAGCCCGCCCTCATCGGCCTTCCGCCCGGCCCTGGCGAACTCGGCCCGCACGAAGTCGATCCGCTCGCCGAAGCGCCGGACAGCCTGGCAGTCAATCCTGGTGGCGCCGGCCGCGTTCAGCGCGGTCAGCAGCGACTTGTTCTTGGCACCGCCGGAGTGCGTGATCACCAGGACCACGTCGGACGGCGCGGCGCCCGCCAGCTTGCCAAGCTCCGCCGCGACAGCTGCGCTGGCATCCTGTGCGCCCCTGACGATCGCGATGGTCCCGCCGCCGAACAGCGAGGGTGAGATCAGCATCCCGAGCTGACCCTGAGCCAGATCAGCCGCCCGCACGTCGTGCACGTCGGCGCCGTCCATCCCAGCTCGCTCAGTTTGCTCGGCGACGGCCGTCTTGACGGCTCGCTCGACCAGCAGATCCTCTTCGCCCACGATCACAACTGCCATGACCGCAGCATCCCACAGCGCACTGCGCGGTCCGGCCAGGCCCTGCATTTCCATTGATATAGTGGGCTTTATCTAGTTCCCTTTTCTGACGGATGCCATGCCTGCCGAGTCCCGTCTGATCAAGCGGCCAATGTTTCCGCTTGCCGCCTGGACGGCGGTCTGGTTCGCCATTCTCGCCAGGAACGGCGGGATTTCCTGGGTCTTCTTCGTCAAGGGCAGCAGCCTGCTCTTCACCGGCAACTACAACGGCCACAACCGGCCAGGGTTCATGCACCTGTACGCGAGCTATCCGGGCCTGCAGATCGGCCCGCTGGCGTTCGGCCTCGCGCAGGTAATCAGGACGGCGCTGCCCGGCCAGCCGCAGGGGCCCTATCAGGACGTGGTGCTCGCGCAGCTGATCATGTCTGCCCTTGGCCTGGTGACGCTGATCGTCATCCGCCGGATCACGCTGCTGGCCCGGCCTGACCTGGCCGGCCGCGGCAGTTCGGCTGGGCGTTCCTGGCCGGCGGCGCGGTGTTCATGGTGGCCTGGACTGAGCTCGCGGTCGCCTACGGCCACCTCGATGACGCTCTGGCGCTGCTACTGGCCGCCGTTGCCCTGCTCGCCGCGATCACCGGGCATCCGGCGCTGACCGGGCTGGCACTCGGCCTCGCCACCGACGCGAAGCCCTGGGCGCTCATCTTCCTGCCCGTGCTGCTCTGCGGCAGCCGGTCCGGCGGCCTGGCCGGCGGCCTGTCCCGCTGGCGCTCCGCAGCCATCGGGCTGGCCTGCGTGCTGGCCATGATCATCGTCGCCTGGCTGCCTTTTTTCCTCGCCGACCCGCAGACCGCGCGGGCACTGCACTACGCGATCAGGAACATGCCGAACTCGGCGCTCCGGGCGCTGGGGGTCCACGCGGCCAGGACCCCGCCCTGGGACCGGCAGGCCCAGATCATCCTGGGCTGCCTGCTCGGCGTCCTCGCGATCTGGCGCGACCGGTGGCCGGCCGTGCTGCTGCTCGGCGCCGGGGCCAGGATCGCGCTCGATCCCGGCTCGCACGGCTACTACACGCCGGGGATCCTGGTCGGAGCGCTGCTGTGGGACCTGCTCGGCAGCCGGAGACCGGTGCCAGCCTGGACGGTCGTCTCGTTCTGCGCGCTGAACCTGGTCCCGCTGATCACCGTGAGCGGCGCTGTCCGGGGCGACTTCAGGCTCTGGCTGGTGATCGCCTTCACCGGCACCATCCTGCTCGCCCCGGCCCGGTGGAGCTGGCGGGAGCCTGAGCCCGACCGCGAGCCTGAGCCTGATTCAGAGCGTGACTGGCTCGCCGCCCCGCCAGACCCGGTACGGTCGCAGGCCGTGTGACCAGGCGAAAGCACCCTCGTGGTCGGCGTCCCAGGCCACGATGTCGGCCAGCCTGCCCCGGCCCATCGCGCCGCGATCGGGGGCGCGCAGCGCCTGGGCGCCGCCGACAGTCGCGGCCCGCAGCGCCTCGGCCACGCTGAGGCCCAGGTTGTTGATCGCGAGCGTCATCACCAGCGGCATCGAGGTGATCCCGTTCGTGCCGGGCGAATGCCCCGAGCCGAGCGCGACGTTGGCACCCCGGTCGAGCAGCGCCCGCACCGGCGGGGTCCGGCCGCTCTCTGAGGTGTTCGCCGGGCAGACCACGGCGGTGACGTTCGCCTTGGCCAGCACGATCACGTCATCGTCGTCTGCGTTGCTGAGCAGGTCAGCCGAGGCGCAGCCGAGCTCGGCCGCCAGCCTGGCCGCGCCGAATCTGGAGTCTCCGGTGGCGTGGATCCTCGTCAGCAGTCCGGCCGACCGGCCCACGCCCAGGATCCAGCGAGCCTCGTGCTCGCTGAACCGGCCCTCGTCGCAGTAGACGTCTATGCTGTCAGCCCCGGCCGCCGAGGCGTCCGCGCACCAGCTCCCGACCGCGTCCACATAATCGTGCCGACGGCCGAAGTACTCGGGCGGCAGCGCGTGCGCGGCGAAGAACGTGGCGTGCACCCGCGGCATGTCCTGCTCGGCCTCAAGCGACCTGAGCAGCCGGACGTCGGCCAGCTCGCCGTCCCTGGTGAGGTGATACCCGGTCTTCGCCTCGATCGTGGTCGTGCCGCTCAGCAGCCAGTCCCTGAGCCGGCCGCGCACGTGATTGCACAGCGTCCACGGATCAGTCCCGCGCGTCACGGTCACCGTCGATGACAGGCCGCCGCCGGCGGCGACGATCTCGGTCGACGACGCGCCGCCTGACTTCATGGTCAGCTCGGCCCAGCGGTTCCCGGCGTAGACCGGGTGGGTGTGCGAGTCGATCAGGCCGGGCGTGACGAGGGCGCCGCCGAGATTTTCCACCTGATCGACATCGACGATGTCGTCGATGACACCGGGCAGGCTGGAGGGCAGCTGGGTGGCCAGACCTGCCCAGGCGATGCGATCATCCTGCATCAAAATGGCGGTATTACTCAAGATTTCGGTACCGGTCCACAGCCGCCCGATGTTGGTCAGGAGACGAATCATCGACAGCCTCCAGCTCGGGTTGACCAACTGATTCGATGACGATAATGCCCGGTCTACGAGAACGCACATACCATATCGGTTGCGTGCCGGTATTGCACTACTCAATCACGACAGCAGGTGAACTAAGCCGACCCGGCGGTCACCACGAACCGGTCGAGCTCATGAGCCAGCTCGGGCGGGACGCGCGCCGTCAGCACGGTGCCGCTATCGGTGTGCTCGACCGACAGCACCTCGCCTTCCCTGTGCGCGCGAGCCAGCAGATCCCCCCTGGCGTACGGCAGCACGACGCTGACCTCGCAGACCGGCCTGGGCAGCAGCCGCTCGATCTCGGCGAGCAGCTCGGGCAGGCCAGCCCCGGTGCGAGCCGAGACCACCACCGACTGAGGCTCGGCCAGCCGCAGGCCCTTGAGGTCGATCTCCTGCGCGGCGTCGGCCTTGTTGAACACCACAAGCTCGGGCACCTCGCGCGCGCCGATCTCAGCGAGCACCTCGCGCACCGCCGTGAGCTGCGAGGCGGGGTCGGCGTCCGAGCAATCCACCACATGCAGGATCAGGTCGGCGTCACCGACCTCCTCAAGCGTCGAGCGGAACGCGTCCACCAGCTGATGCGGCAGGTGCCGGACGAACCCGACGGTGTCGGTCAGGGTGAAATGCGCCCCCGATGGCAGCCGCGCCTTGCGCACAGCCGGGTCCAGGGTCGCGAACAGCGAGTTATCCACCAGGACGTGCGCCCCGGTCAGCCGGTTGAGCAGGCTGGACTTGCCGGCGTTGGTGTAGCCGGCGATGGCCACGGACGGCACCTCACGCCGCCGCCGCTGCCCGCGCTGCACCTCGCGCCCGGTCGCCATCTCCGCGATCTCATGGCGCAGCCTGGCGATCCTGGTCCTGATCCGGCGCCGGTCGGTCTCGATCTTGGTCTCACCGGGACCGCGCGTCCCGATGCCGCCGCCTCCGGCGACCCGGCCACCCGCCTGCCTGGACAGCGACTCACCCCAGCCCCTGAGCCTGGGCAGCATGTACTGCATCTGGGCCAGCTCGACCTGAGCCTTGCCCTCCTTGCTCCTCGCGTGCTGAGCGAAGATGTCCAGGATCAGGGCAGTCCGGTCCACCACCTTGACCTTGACGATGCCCTCAAGCTTGCGCAGCTGGCTCGGCGTCAGCTCGCCGTCGCAGATCACAGTGTCCGCACCCGTCGCCGCCACAAGCTCGGCCAGCTCAGCGGCCTTGCCGGAACCCACATAGGTCGAGGTGTCCGGTCGGCTCCGGCGCTGTATCAGCCCGTCGAGCACCTCGGAGCCCGCGGTCTCGGCGAGCAGCGCGAGCTCCCGCAGCGAGTGCTCGGCTGTCACCAGGGTGCCGTCCGTCCAGACCCCGAGCAGGACCACCCGCTCGAGCCGCAGCGCCCGGTACTCGACCTCGCTGACATCCTGCAGCTCGGTCGACAGCCCGGCCACGCGGCGCAGCGACTGCCGTTCCTCTAGATCGAACTCGCCAGAGTTGTAACTATCGAAGTCTGCTGTCATCTGCCATCCAGTACGGGACCGCCAGTCCGGCGATCACTTGATGCTGTCACGCGCTGACAGCGCCGTCACCTCTTTAACACGCGAGCGGCCCAGGATGTGCCCGCCGATCCGAATGTGCCAAGGTTAGAGCGGTCGGCACAAGGTAGTCAGTCGCAAAGATCAAGAGCTAGTAGCGAAACGGGAGAGGCACGCGGACATGAGCTACGGCCAGGGAATCGAGATCACGGGCGCGATCAGGGACCGGTTCGGCGAGATCCTGACCCCCGAGGCGATCGACCTGGTCGTCGCGCTGCAGCGAGAACTGCTGCCCCGCCGGGCCGAGCTGCTGGCCGCGCGAGCCCGGCGCCAGGAGGAGCTGATCGCCGGCGCGACGCTCGACTTCCTGCCCGGCACCGCCGCGATCAGGGAAGACGACACCTGGCGGGTCGCGCTCCCGTCCCCTGGCCTGGTCGACCGCCGGGTGGAGATCACCGGCCCGACCGACCAGAAGATGACGATCAACGCCCTGAACTCCGGGGCCAGGGTCTGGCTGGCCGACTTTGAGGACGCCAACACCCCGCTCTGGGAAAACCTGGTCGGCGGCCAGCTCAACCTGAAGGACGCGCTCGACCGCACGATCGACTTCACCAGCGCCGACGGCAAGGAATACCGGCTGCGCCCCGACGACGAGCTGGCGACGATCGTGGTCAGGCCCAGGGGCTGGCACCTGGACGAGAAGCACCTGCTGATCGACGGTGAGCGCGCGTCGGGGAGCCTGTTTGACTTCGGGCTGTACTTCTTCCACTGTGCTCAGCGCCAGCTCGCCAAGGGCAAGGGGCCGTACTTCTACCTGGCCAAGATAGAGAGCCACCTCGAAGCCAGGCTGTGGAACGACGCGTTCAACCTCGCGCAGGACGCGCTCGGCCTGCCGCGCGGGACGATCAGGGCAACCGTGCTGATCGAGACGATTCCGGCCGCGTTCGAGATGGAAGAGATCCTCTATGAGCTCAGGGAGCACAGTTCGGGCCTGAACGCGGGTCGCTGGGACTATCTATTTTCGATCATCAAGAAGTTCCGTACTCGCGGCCGGGACTTCCTGCTCCCCGAGCGCAACGCGGTGACGATGACGGCGCCCTTCATGCGGGCCTACACCGAGTTGCTGGTCAAGACCTGCCACAGCCGGGGCGCGCACGCGATGGGGGGCATGGCGGCGTTCATTCCGAGCCGGCGGGACCCGGAAGTCAACGAGCGGGCGCTGGCCAAGGTGCGCGAGGACAAGTCCAGGGAATCGGGGGACGGCTTCGACGGGTCGTGGGTGGCTCATCCCGACCTGGTGCCGGTCTGCCGCGAGGTGTTCGACGGGGTACTCGGCGACGCGCCGAACCAGCTCGGCAAGCGCCGGGACGACGTGCGGGTGACCGCCGCTCAGCTGCTGGACGTGGGCAGCACGCCGGGTGAGATCACCGAGGCCGGGCTGCGCAACAATGTCAGCGTCGGGCTGCAGTACCTGGCCAGCTGGCTGGCCGGAACCGGGGCGGTCGCGATCTTCAACCTGATGGAGGACGCCGCGACGGCCGAGATTTCCAGGTCGCAGATCTGGCAGTGGCTGCACAACGGCATCGAGCTGGCCGGCGGGCCGCGGGTCACCAGGGAGCTGGTCGACCAGATCATCGACGAGGAGCTGGCCAAGATCGCGACCGTGGCCGGGGACACGTTCGAGGCCGATAAGTATGCCGAGGCGGCCGCGCTATTCCGTGAGGTCGCGCTGGCCGACCGGTACGTCGAGTTCCTCACCCTCCCGGCCTACGAGAGGATGCCGTGATGACGAGCCAGCCCGAAGCCAGCCAGGCTGAGAAAGCTGCCGGGTTTCTCGCGCTGCACCGGGGCGAGCGTCCGCTGCTGATGCCCAACCCGTGGGACGCCGGGTCGGCCAGGCTGCTCGCGTCGATCGGCTTTGCCGCACTGGCGACGACCAGCAGCGGGTTCGCCGCTACGTTCGGTCAGCCTGACGGGTCGGTCACCCGCGCGCAGGCCCTGGCGCACGCCGCCTCGATCGTGGCCGCGACCAGCCTGCCGGTCTCGGCCGACCTGGAGAACTGTTACGCGGACGACCCGGACGGGGTCGCTGACACGGTGCGGCTCGCCATTGACGCCGGGCTGGCCGGCTGCTCGATCGAGGACTACACCGGGCGGGCCGACGAGCCGCTGTATGACCTGTCGCTCGCCACCGAGCGAGTCGCGGCTGCCGCCGAGGCCGCCCACAGTGGCCCCGTGCACCTGGTGCTGACCGCCAGGGCCGAAAACTACCTGCGCGCCGAGCCCAGCCTCGCCGACACCATCGCCCGGCTCCAGAGCTACGCGGCCGCCGGCGCCGACGTCCTCTACGCCCCGAGCGTAACCAGCCTGGCCGAGCTCCGCGAGATCGTGACCTCGGTAGATCGCCCGGTCAACGTGCTCGCCCTCCCCGGCGTCCCCCCGGTCGCCGAACTGGCCGAGATCGGCGTCGGCCGAGTCTCCGTCGGCGGCGCCTTCGCTTTCGCCGCCCTAGGCACCCTGGCCCAGGCCGGCCGGGAGCTCCTAGACCAGGGCACCTACACCTACTGGGACCAGGCCCGCCCCGGCGCCGCCGCCGCCCGAGCCGCCTTCACCCCCTGACAGCCTGCCAGCGCAGCCGCCCGGCTCCCCTGCCCGACCCGCCCGGCTCCCCTGCCCGACCCCGCCCGGCTCCCCTGCCCGACCCCGCCCGGCTCCCCTGCCCGACCCCGCCCGGCTCCCCTGCCCGACCCCGCCCGGCTCCCCTGCCGGCCCAACTGGCCCGGGCCGATTTCTACCCGACCGACCCAACCGACCCAACCGACCCTGGCCCAACCTCCAGCCCGGCTGATCCCTGCCCGGCCAACCGGCCTCGGCCCACCGCTACCCGGCCAACCGGCCTCGGCCGACTGACAGGGCCCTGCATGGCCAAATCTTTAGTCGCCTGCGACTCATCTTTCACAGCCGACTCACCCGTTGCAGGCTTGCTTGATCCTGTAGGAGACTTTTTTCCTGTAGGAGACTTAACAGCGAATACGGTTGTAAATCCTCCTACAGGAAAAAGGTCTCCTAGATCTTTTAGCCACTGAGCGCAACTTACGAACCAGCCGGGGGCGATCAGCCGTCGGACAGGCGAGAGTCACTGCATCGGGACAGCTAGCCGAAACGGGTGCCAGTCTGGCGATCAGGTCACGGTGATCAGGTCACGGTGATCAGATCACGGTGATCAGGTCACGGTGATCAGATCACTGAGCGGACTGGTCGACCGGGCAAGCGGGACCGCAGCGACGGGGCGCGGCAGGCCAGCCTAGGCGGCGCAACACTAGAGCTACCTGGACTGCGGTCTGGCACGGCGATCGAAAGATATCGGTCCAGCCGTAGCGCAGGGTGGTGATGCCCTGGGCGGTGATCAAGTTGATGCGGCGCAGGTCCTGCCATCGCTGCTCGTCGGGATGGGCCGAGAGCCCGTCAAGTTCCACGCAGAGCTTGTAGTCGTCGTAGAGATTGTCCAGATAGCGCCTTCGGCCGTCGCTGTCGACCCGGGCCTGCCGAGTTGCCGCAGGCAGGCCGTGCGGGCGCTCGACCCGGCGCAGGTAGCGGTATTCAAGCACCGAGTGGGCACCGGCGCTGATCGAGCCGAGCGCTTCGGTCAATTCAGGGCGCCACCGTAGCTTGGCTCGCAGGCTCATGGTGTCGCACAGACGCGCTGGCGTGGTCAGCCGGCGCTGGCTGGCCAGGCAAACCAGGCCAAACGCATCGTCGAACGTCGCCGCACAGTTAACTAGATCGAGAACTGTCTCCTCGATCCGGGTCCGCGGTGGCTGCAGGCTGGGATGCACCAGTTCGTCGAAGCGAGTCGATCGATAGATGATCACTCCTGGTATGGGTTCGACCCGGCGTCGCTGACTGATCGTGATGTGGATTGACGGACTGGTCTTGCTAGTGAGCCTGAACAGTTCGGCGGCGGTTTGATGACTGAGTGCGGCATCGGGTCCGGCGCGATGTACGGCGGCCCACAGGCAAGCCAGTCTGGAAGGGATACCGGTAGAGACCAGGTAGACGCCTCGCCAAGGTGCCTGCCAGCGGCCAGCCCGCAAGAGAGACGTGATCAGGCTGGCCGACATCCCGTTGTCTAGCGCCTGCGACCGCGCTAGGACGCCATCTTGAATCGCGGCAATTTCGCGGCACGCGCGTGGCATCTCCAGCGGCATGGCGCTAGCCTGCCTGGTGCCCGCTCCGAGCGCCAGCGACGAGGTCAGCCTGTGGATAACCGGCGGGCTGGGCACTCGCCTGTTGATGACGGGTGTTAGCTCAGGGTGATCGGGAGGTGCTCGAAGCCGCGCAGGACGGCGCCGGCCCGGCGCTGGGGCAGGTCCGCCGGGGCCAGGCCAGGGAAGCGGGCGAAGAGCCGGGGGAAGGCCACCGCGCCCTCGAGCCTGGCCAGCGCCGAGCCCAGGCAGAAATGCAGGCCAGCGCCGAAGCTGAGCGGTCCGCCGTCTGGTCGCCCGGGCCAGAACCTGTCGGGCTCGGTGAACCGGCTCGGGTCCCGGTTGGCCGCGCCGAGCATCACGATCAGGTGCTCATCCGGCTCGATCTTCACTCCGGCAACCTCGACCGGGCTGGTCGAATGGCGGTCGGTGGTGAACTGGACTGGCGAGTCGTACCTGAGCACTTCTTCGACAAACGCCTCGGGCGAGACCGCACCGGACGCCAGCCCGGCCCGGGCACCAGGGTGGTCGAGCACCACCTTGACTCCGTTGCCGAGCAGATTGGTGGTCGTCTCGAAGCCCGCGACAAGGAGCAGAGTCAGGTTCTGGATCAGCTGACCCTCGGTGATCCGGCCGGCATCCGCGTCGCGGGCGGCGACGAGGCCGCTGAGCAGGTCATCCTGCGGGCGGACCCGTCGAGCGGCGATCAGCTCGGCAAACATACCGGCCAGCCTGACTGCGGCGGAGTCGGCCTGCGCCAGCTGCTCATCACTGACAAAGGGCTCAAGAGTCAGGGTCAGCGCCCGCGCCAGCGGCCGGAACTCCTCGCGCTCGCTCGCCGGAACCCCGATCAGCTCGCAGATCACGGTCACCGGCAACGCGAACGCGAATCGCTGCATGAAGTCGACCGGACTGCCGTCCGCGCCCTCGTCAGCGATCGCGTCAATTAGCCGGTCGGTCATCGCGATCACGGCCGGCTAAGCTCCGCCACCCGCCGCCGGGTGAACTGCCTGGACATCAGGCCGCGGATGCGGGCGTGCAGGTCGCCGTTCAGGTTGAGCAGGCTGTTCGGGTCCAGCGAAGGATGATCTCGCCAGTCGGGCTGGAACTTCTCCAGGAAGTCGCCGTCTGGCACCAGGTAACCGGGATCGCGGAGCACGGCACTCGCCGCCTCGTAACCAGGCACGAAGACCATCCCGTCACCAGCCGGAATGACCGCACCATGAGAATGCATGGCGGCATAGAGAGGATAAGGATTGTCTAGCCGGCCGGCTCAAGCAGCCCGTTAAAGATCTCGCGCACTTCCATCCGCGCCTCCTGCGTCCCCCACCTATTCGAATAGGTATGAATGCTAAATGACCAGCGATCTGCTCAGCGACCGGGCACTGAACCGAGTTCCACCCTGACTAGGAGGGTTTGCCGGGTATTCGCCATTTCAACAGGTGCAGCCACCCCGGCCAAGCACTCAAGTACCGCGCAGACTTCCGTGATCACGAGCCAGAGCTTGATCACGGAACATAAGTCGTGTGATTACCCCATCTACGTTCCGTGATCAAGATCCCGGCCATGACCACGGAACCCTAGCGGGGTGAGCCAGCCCCCGCAGCGTGAGCCAGCCCCCGCAGCGTGAGCCAGCCCCCGCAGCGTGAGCCAGCCCCCGCAGCGTGAGCCAGCCCCCCGCAGCGTCAGCCAGTCCTTTCAGGCTGCTAGACCAGGGGCACTGGCACTACCAGACCGCATCGCAGGATGATGGAACTATGAAAGCACTGATCCCCGAGCTCCGCCGGGATCTGCGGACAGGACGCCGTCGTCAGCGACCCGATGGCGCTACGCACCTATGAGTGCGACGGGCTGACCTCGCACCGTTGCTGTCCTGGGATCGTCGTTCTGCCGCAGACCGCCGCCCAGGTCGCTGCCGTCGTCAAGGCGTGCGCCAGGGCGGGGGTGCCGTTCGTGGCCAGGGGCAGCGGCACGGGGCTGTCTGGCGGCGCGCTGCCGAGAGCCGACGGGGTACTGATCGTGACCGCGAAGATGCGCGAGGTCATCGAGGTCGACCCGGTCAGCCGCCGCGCGATCGTGGAGCCCGGTGTCACCAACCTCGCCGTGTCCAGGGCCGCGCAGCCGTTCGGGCTCTTCTACGCGCCCGATCCGTCTAGCCAGCAGGTCTGCTCGGTCGGCGGCAATGTGGCGGAGAACTCCGGCGGCGCGCACTGCCTGAAGCACGGCTTTACCGTCCACCACGTGACCGGCCTGGAGATCGTCACCCCGGAAGGCGAGCTGACCTGGCTCGGCGACGGAACTGGCTACTCCCCCGGCTACGACCTGCTCGGGGCGTTCACCGGATCTGAGGGCACGCTCGGCATCGTGACCAAGGTCATCGTCAGGCTGACCCCGATCCCGCAGGCGGTCACCACCCTGCTCGCCGCGTTCGAGACGACCGGGCACGGCGGCACGGCGGTCTCCGCGATCATCGGCGCCGGCATCCTGCCCGCCGCGATCGAGATGATGGACGCCCTGTCGATCGAGGCGGCCGAGGCGGCGGTGGCCTGCCACTATCCGGCGGGCGCTGGCGCTGTGCTGATCGTCGAACTGGACGGCCCGGTCACCGACGTGGCGGCCGAGACCGCTGCTGTGCGCCGGCTAGCGCAGGAGGCGGGCGCGTTCGAGATCAGGGAGGCGGCCGACCCGGATGAGCGGGCCGCGATCTGGCGCGGCAGGCGGGCCGCGTTCGCGGCGATGGGCCGGATCAGCCCGGCCTACATCGTCCAGGACGGCGTCGTGCCGCGCACCGCGCTGGGCGAGGTACTCGACCGGATCAGCGCGCTGTCGGACGCCGCCGGGCTCCGGGTCGCCAACGTCTTCCACGCCGGCGACGGCAACTTGCACCCCCTCGTGCTCTTCGACGACGCGAGCGCCGCCCAGTCCGCCGCCGCCGAGGAACTGTCCGGCGCCATCCTCGACGAGTGCATCAGCCACGGCGGCTCGATCACCGGCGAGCACGGCGTCGGCGTCGACAAGTCCCGGTACATGCCGCGCATGTTCAGCGACGACGACCTGGCCACAATGCAACTGCTGCGCCGCGCCTTCGACCCGGCCGGGCTCTGCAACCCTGGCAAGATCTTCCCGACCCCGCGCCTGTGCGGTGAAGTGCCAGGCGTCAGGAAGGAACCGCATCCGCTGGTCGCCTCTGGTCAGGCGGAGATATTTTAATATGCGTAACAATTCGCTCCTAGCTGGTGCCCATGGCCGCTGACTCGATCCCGGGCGAGCTCGCCGCGGCCTGCGATGAGGTCAGGCTAGCGACCACTGCTGACAAAATCGGGGGGGTCCAGCCTGACCTGGTCGCGGCGCCGGAGACCACCGAGCAGGCCAGCGATCTCCTGCGGGCCGCCGCCGGCCTGAAGCTCGCGGTAGTGCCGCGGGGCCGGGGCACCAAACTGCACTGGGGCTGCCCGCCGGCCCGCGCCGACCTGGTCATCGACATGACCAGGATGAACCGGATAGTCGAGCACGCGGCCGGCGATCTCGTCGCCTCGGTGCAGGCCGGAACCGACCTCGACTACCTCGCCGCAGCACTCGGCAGCGCCGGGCAGCGACTGGCCATAGACGCCGGTGAAGGCACGGTAGGAGGCCTGGTCGGGACCGGGGCGGCAGGCCCGCTGCGGCTGCGCTACGGGACCCCGAGGGACCTGCTGATCGGCCTCACCGTAGTCCGCGCCGACGGAGTCGTGACCAGGTCAGGCGGCAAGGTCGTCAAGAACGTGGCCGGCTACGACCTGGGCAAGCTGTTCACCGGGTCGCGCGGCACGCTCGGCCTGATCACCCAGGCGACCTTCCGGCTGCACCCGGTCCCGGCCGCGACCGGGTACGTAACCACCGAATGCACGCAGGACGACTGCGCGCGGCTGATCGCCATCGCGCTGCAAGCCGAATTCTCCCCGGCCGCCGTCGAGATCGACCAGGCCGGACCCAGCGCGGGACTGCGACTCGCCCTAGCCATCGAGGGCGGTCAGGCGGGAGTCGCCGAGCGCACGGCGAAGCTGGCCGGCCTGCTCGCCGGCACCGTCACCGAGCAGCCGCCAGCCTGGTGGGGAACCGCCGCGCGGCGTGACGGCACCGTGCTCGGCGTCTCGTTCTGGCCAGGCAGGCTGACGCAGGTGCTGGCGGCGATCAGGACAGCCGCCGCGGCGGCCGGCCTTGAGCCGACGGTCGGCGGCTCGGCCGCCGCCGGAATCCTGCACGTAGCCGTGCCCGCCAGCTCGGCCGCTGACCAGGCCGCGGCGCTGGTGACCGGCTTGCGGGCCTCGATCGGCGCGAGCCAGCCCGCGACCGGCAGCGTTGTTGTGCAGCACGCGCCGGCGGAGGTCATCAGCCTGGTTGACCCGTTCGGCCCGGTGCCGTCGCTCAGCTTGATGCGGGCGGTCAAGCAGCAGTTCGACCCGGACGCCCTCATGTCGCCCGGACGATTCGCTGGAGGGCTGTGATGGACCTCGACCCGGACGGCAGGCTCAGCGACATTGTCAGCGACTGCGTACACTGCGGGTTCTGCCTGCCGGCCTGCCCGACGTACCAGCTCTGGGGCGAGGAGATGGACTCGCCGCGCGGCCGGATCCACCTGATCGGCCAGCTTCTGGACGGCGCGACGGCGAGCGAGGCGGCCGCCACGCACCTGGACCGGTGCCTGGGCTGCATGGCCTGCGTGCCTGCCTGCCCGTCGGGAGTCAGATACGACAAGCTGATCGAGGCAGCCCGGTCCTGGGCAGCCGAGCCGGCCGGAGGTGGCGAGCCGGCCGGAGCGGGGCCGGCCGGATCGGGGCCGGACAAGCCGGTGCGGGCACTGCCGCCCCGGTCGCGCCGGGAGCGCGCGCTACGCGCGGCGATCTTCGCGACCTTCCCCTACCCTGCGAGGCTGCGCTGGCTGATGGGCCCGCTGCACGCGGCGCAGCGAATGCGGGCCGACAAGCTGGTGGGCCGGGTAGAGCGGCTCGCCCCCGAGCTGGCCGCCGCTCTCCGGGTAGCGCCGGGCGCCCGAGCGCCCGGCCGCAAGGTACCTGGCAGCAACGCGCCTCACAGCAAACTGCCCAGCAGCAAGATGCCCAGGGGCCGCCTGCCCGAGCGGGTCGCCGCACGGGGCGAGCGCCGCGCTGTCGTCGGCATGCTGACCGGCTGCGTGCAGCAAGTCTTTTTCTCTCCGGTCAATATCGCGACCGTGCGGGTGCTCGCGGCCGAGGGCTGCGACGTCGTGATCCCGGCTAGCCAGGGCTGCTGCGGCGCGCTCTCGCTGCACGACGGCCGCCGGGCTGAGGCAGCCGGCTTCGCGGCCAGCCTGATCGAGACGTTCGAGCGTGCCGGGGTCGACACGATCGTGGTCAACTCGGCCGGCTGCGGATCGGCGATGAAGGAATACTCCGACCTGCTGACCGGTGACCTGGCCGACCGGGCCGCCAGGATCAGGATCGCTGACCTCAGCGAATTCCTGGTCGGCCTCGGGCCGGTGGCGGTCAGGCACCCGCTGCCCCTGCGAGTCGCCTATCACGACGCCTGCCACCTCGCGCACGCCCAGCGAATCACCAGCCAGCCGCGCGAGCTGCTCCGGGCGATCCCCGAGCTGAACCTGGTCGAGCTGGCCGACGCCGGCACCTGCTGCGGCTCGGCCGGCATCTACAACCTGGTGCAGCCGCAGACCGCAAGGGAGCTCGGTGCCCGGAAGGCCGAGGCGGTCCGGGAGGCCAGCCCCGACCTCGTGGTCACGGGCAACCCTGGTTGCGCCCTCCAGATCAGCTCGGCCCTGAACGGGCAGCCGGTCGCGCATCTCGCCGAGGTACTCGACGCTTCGATTCGCGGCGTGACGCCATATTGACGCCAGCCGCGAGGCCGCTCACCCCCTGCGCCCAGGCCCGATCGCAAACCGAGCCTGCCCCCAGTTGACCCACCAGTCAGACACCCTCATTGATGGATGAGACCGCCGTCATCCAGCCTCGATCTGGTCATATCAGACAATGATCTAGAACGTTTGCCGTTGTAGGAGCGTTAGCCGCGAACCGGCGTTGTCTAGAAACAACACGTAGTTTCCTGGATTTGGGCATGGTGGTGTGGCAGGAGGCACTGTGGTGCCCCCGCGCACACTTCCGTGATCGTGAAGCAATGCCTGGTCACGGAACATGAGCCGCGTGATCACCCCGCTGGGATTCCGGGCTCCGGCGCGAATTCCGTGGTCGGGCTGCCTCGCGGCCTGGCGGGGCCACTGCCCGGACCCGGACTGATCCCAGGTGACTCAGCTGTCACAGCCGGCTCACCCACTGCCGGGCTCGCCTGATCCTGTAGGAGACTTTTTTCCTGTAGGAGACTTAACAGCGAATATGGTTGTCAATCCTCCTACAGGAATAAAGTCTCCTAGATCTTTTAGCCACCGCCCCGGCACCAGCCTCGCAAACCCCCCATAAACTCGCAAACCCGGCCTCGCACCTCGCCCAAGCCCGGGCCGATTATCACCCACCGACATTGCGGACCGTCATTCATCCGCCCCGGCCAACATCACGAAATTCGCGCCAGAGTCGGATTCCGTCATCAGGACACTGGGTCATGACGACGGAATCCCGGCGGCCCGGATCGGGCCGGGCGGTCTCGGATCGGGCCGGGCGGTCTCGGATCGGGCCGGGCGGTCTCGGATCGGGCCGGGCGGTCTCGGATCGGGCCGGGCGGTCTCGGATCGGGCCGGGGCCGGGGCCGAGGCCGGGCGGTGCGGTTTTGGCGGCAGTTGAGGTGCGGGCCGCCTCAGTCCATCCGACTCCGACATTCCCGGCAGATCCCAATCCACCGGTTCCTCAAGGCGGTCTGGGCGGGTCGGGTCGGCTGGGGGCCGCGGCCGGAGTCGGCGCTGGGGCCGAGCCGATTGCGACGCCCGATGACGCCCGATGACGCCCGATGACGCCCGATGACGCCCGATGACGCCCGATGACGCCCGATGACGCCAAGTGACGCCGGATACGATTTGACTGACGTCACGAATGACGCCATACTGACGTCATGGAGTTGTCACCGTATGTCGAGGGTCTGCGGCGCGAGCTCGCGTCACTGACCCGGTTTGCCCCTGACGAGGTGGTCAGGCTGGCCGAGCACCTGGCCGAGGCGCTCGACTCGCCCGTCCGCCTCACCCTGCTCGACGTGCTGTCGAACGCGGCCGCCGAGATTACCGAGCGGCTAGAAGCCACCGTCATCGATGTCCGGCTGGCCCGCGGCGAGCCCGAGTTCGTCGTGACCGCCGTCCACGCTCACCACCAGCCGCCGCCAGAGTCCGCCGCCCGGGCCACCACCCAGGCCGCCCAGGCTGACGCTGACGACGGCACGACGGCACGGGTGACCCTGCGGCTCTCCGAGGCGCTGAAAGCCAGGATCGAGGCCCAGGCCTCGGCCGCGGGGGTCTCGGTCAATTCCTGGCTCGCCCACGCGGCGATCAGGGCACTCGACGACCCGCCCGGCAGGCAGCGCGCGACCAGCTCGCCGCTCGGGCAGCGGATCACGGGCTACGCGCGCGGCTAGCCCAGCCAGCACGCCGACCCAGCCAGCACCCCAAGCACAGCCAGGAAGGAAATGAGCAATGCCGCACTGGGAGTTTCCCCGAACCGAGCCGATCGACCTCAGCGTGCAGTCCTCAGCGGGCACCGTGACCGTGATCGCGCAGGCTACCGACCTGATCACCCTGGACATCGAGCCAGTGAAGTCAGGCCAGCGAGCCCACGACTACGCGGCCGCGGTCACTGTGGACGCAGCCGATGACCACCTGAACGTCACCGAGCCGGATCCGCGCAGCTGGGTCAAGCTCGGAACCGGCCTGAACATCACGGTCACCGTGCCCGCGGGCTCGAACGCCAGCGTGACCACGGCCTCGGCCGACATCACCTGCTCGGGTGAGATCGGCTCGCTCAAGGCCACGTCCGCGTCGGGTGAGATCGAGGCGGCGAGCGTGGGCAGTCACGCCGACCTCGACTCGATCTCGGGCGGGGTCGCCGTCGCCGAGGTGGGCGGTACCGCCACCTTGAAGTCAGCCTCAGGCCCGATCGTGCTCGGCCGGGCCGGAGGTGACCTGAACATCACCAACATCAGCGGCAAGGTGCGGGTCGGCAGCGCGGAAGCCGCCGCGACGATCAAGACCGCGAGCGGCCAAGTGCGGATCGACCGCCTGCAGAAGGGCAAGGCCGACATCACGTCGGTCTCCGGCGACATCAGGGTCTATGTCGCTCCTGGCACCGAGGTCTACCTGGACGTGTCGTCCGTTACCGGCCGGGCCAGCAGCGACCTGGACGATTCGGACGCCGGCCAGCAGACCCTGCTGGAACTCGCCTGCCGGACCATCAGCGGCTCGGTCAAGGTCGGCCGCTCCGAATAACGAAAGGCAGTAAATCCCATGTACTCACGTCAGGTAGAACAGCTCGCCCGGCAGCGGAGTTCCGAGCTGGCCACCCACCCGGCCGGCCTGACCGGCCCGCCCAGGAGCGGAACGATCAGGACCCAGGCCGGCTGGACGATCGTCGCGATCGGCCTGCGGATCGCCGAATCAGGCAGCCGGTGACCCCGGGCCTGACCCCGTACCCGGTCCCACCCAGTCAGGGCTGATCTCGCCCTTGGCCACGATTACCGCCGGACCGGTCAGCACGCTAGCCGAGGTGCTCAGCGCGACGGTCAGCGTCCCGCCGGGGACGCTGACCGTCCAGGGCCCCGGCCTGCCGGTGGCGGTGGCGGCGGCGAGCGCCGCCGCCACCGCCCCGGTCCCGCAGGATCTCGTTTCCCCCGACCCCCGTTCGTGTACCCGCATCTCAACCGCCTGGTCCCCGGTCAGCCGGAAAATCTCGACGTTGACGCCATCAGGGAAGTCAGCCGGCTCCACGCCGGGCGCCGAGGTCAGGTCGAAGCCGGACAGCGGTGCCTCCACCAGGCAGGCCAGATGCGGGTTCCCCACATTGATCGCGAGCCCGGCGTAAGCCTGCCCGCCGATCACCGCCTCGCTCTTGCCGGTCGCGACGGCCGGCCCCAGATCCACGCTGAACTGGCCGTCCGCCTCGCACCGCACCACCTTCAGGCCCGCTCTGGTGCCGATGGAGACACTCCGCTCCGCCAGCCCGAGGCCAGTCAGGTACGCGGCGGTCACCCGGATGCCGTTCCCGCACATCTCCGCGATGCCGCCATCGGCGTTCCGGTAGTCCATAAACCAGGCCGCCTCCCCGTCTCCGGCGATAATCCGCAGCACGCCATCCCCGCCGATCCCGGTACGGCGGTCACACAGCCGCCGCACCAACTCAGGACTGAGGTCCTCACAATCCGGCAGCACCACGAAGTCGTTCCCCGTGCCGTGCCCCTTGGCGAAACGCATCCCCCGATGCTAGCTGGGGGTCAGCGCTCGCAGAGCCGCCACCGCCACGTCGGTCGGCACGGGCGCGCCCGCGTCCAGCCAGCGGACTCTGGGGTCGCGGCGAAACCAAGACTCCTGCCGCCTGGCGAACCGGCGCGTCGCCAGCACTGTCTCCTGTTCAGCCTCGCCCTCGCTCAGCTCTCCGTCGATGAACCGCAGCACCTGGGCGTACCCAAGCGCCCGGCTCGCGGTCCGGCCCTCCCGCAGCCCGGCCCCGGCCAGCCCGCGTACCTCATCGACGAACCCGGCCCGCCACATCTGCCTGACCCTGGCCTCGATCCGCTGGTCGAGGTCGGGTCGCGGCAGGCGCAGGCCAAGCTGCACAGTCGGCAGGACCGACCGGTACTCGGGCAGCGTGGCGCTGAACGGCCGCCCTGACAACTCGATGACCTCAAGCGCCCGCACGATCCGGCGGCCGTTCCCTGGCAGGATCGCCGCCGCCGCAGCCGGGTCGGCGCGAGCGAGCCTGGCGTGCAGCACTCCCGACCCAGCCTCGGTCAGCTCATGCTCAAGCCTGGCCCTGACCGCCGGATCAGTGCCGGGAAACTCCAGGTTGTCGATCACCGCCCGGACATACAGTCCTGACCCGCCGACCAGGATCGGCGTCTTCCCCCTGTGCCGCAGGCCGGCGACCACTCCCCTGGCGAGCCGCTGGTACTCGGACACGCTGGCAGGCTCGGTGACGTCCCAGATGTCGAGTAGATGATGGCGCACCCCCGCTCGCTCACGGACGGAAAGCTTCCCGGTGCCGATGTCCATGCCACGGTAAAGCTGCATGGAGTCCGCGCTGATCACCTCGCCGTCAAGCGCGGCAGCCAGCCGCAGGGACAGCTCGGACTTCCCGGCTGCCGTCGCTCCGACGACGGCGATAAGCGAAGACGTCTGCGGTACCACGGCTCAGCGCGCGGCCAGCCAGGCCGGAAGCCGGTCAAGGCAATCCGACCAGCCCGTGGCGTGCGGCCCGGTCTCAGTCTCGGCCAGCCCGCGATGCACCAGGCTGAGCTCGGTGCCCGCGTCACTAGCCGCGAGCGTGATCGTCACGGCCGATTCCAGGCTCTCACCATCCCAGCGCCAGCCGAACTCAAGCAGTTCCGGCGCCGAGATGTTCGTGTATGGCCCGGACACCGCCAGGTCAGCGACCTGGCTCGCGATCCGGTACCTTCCGCCGGCCCGCAGATCCACCTGCGCCGACGTCTCCAGGCTCGGCGGCCAGAACCACTGCGCCAGCGCCGCGTCCGTGGTGAGCGCCTGCCAGACCACCGGAGGCGGCACCGGGAGCGTCCGCTGAACCCGTACCTCATCCATCACTATCTCCGCCCTACCTAACGCACAGGGACTAGCGCACAGAAATCGTCGGCATGCCAAGCAGCACCGGCCCCGGCCCGGCATCGGAGTCGCCTCCCTGACGGGCCTGCCAGGCATCACCGCCCCTGGTGCGCCGCACGGCCAGGGGCTCCCCATCGGCCAGCAGATAATGCGGCGCGGCCCTCGTGACCACCGTCGTGACCACGTCGCCTGGCCGGACCGGCCCGTCCGGGGTGAAGTGAACCAGCCGGTTGTCCCTGGCCCGGCCCGATATCCGGCGGGTCGCCTCGTCCTTGCGTCCCTCCCCGTCGGCGACCAGCACCTCGACCTCGCGGCCGACCTGGGCCTGATTCTCCGCGAGCGTGATTTCGCCCGACCAGGGCAACCAGCCGCTCATAGCGCTCGGTCACCACGGCGGCCGGCACCTGGTCCGGCATGGTCGCGGCCGGCGTTCCCGCCCTGATCGAGTACTGGAACGTGAACGCGCCGGCGAACCTGGCCTGCCGGACGACGTCCAGCGTGTCGGCGAAGTCCTGCTCGGTCTCGCCGGGGAAGCCCACGATGATGTCGGTCGTGATCGCCGCGTCCGGGATCGCCGCCCTGACCTTGTCGATGATGGCGAGGTAAGAATCCCGCCGGTAGGCCCGGCGCATCGCCTTGAGCACCGAGTTCGAGCCCGACTGCAGCGGCATGTGGAGCTGCGGCATCGCGTTCGGCGTCGCCGCCATGGCCTCGATGACGTCGTCGGTGAAGTCCCTGGGATGCGGCGAGGTGAACCTGACCCGCTCAAGCCCGTCCATCTCGCCGCAGGCCCGCAGCAGCTTGCCGAACGCGAGCCGGTCGCCGAACCCGACGCCGTAGGAGTTGACGTTCTGCCCGAGCAGGGTGACCTCGATTACCCCGTCGTCGACCAGCGCCTTGATCTCCGCCAGCACATCACCTGGCCTGCGGTCCTCCTCGCGGCCGCGCAGGCTGGGCACGATGCAGAAGGTGCAGGTGTTGTTGCAGCCGACCGAGATCGCGACCCAGGCCGAATACGGCGACTCGCGCCTGGCTGGCAGCATCGAGGGAAACTGCTCAAGCGACTCGGCGAACTCCACCTGCGCCCGCTCCTGCACCCGCGCCCGCTCAAGCAGCGCCGGCAGCGAGCCGAGATTGTGCGTGCCGAACACGACGTCGACCCAGGGCGCCCGGTCGGTGATCACCGCCCTGTCTTTCTGGGCCAGGCAGCCACCGACGGCGATCTGCATGCCGGGGTGATTGTTCTTCACTGGCAGCAGGTGACCGAGATTGCCATACAGCCTGTTGTCCGCGTTCTCCCGAACCGCGCAGGTATTGAACACTATGACGTCCGGCTCATCGTCTCCGGCAGGCCGGCGATAGCCAGCGTCCTCGAGCAGTCCAGCCAGCCGCTCGGAGTCGTGCAGGTTCATCTGGCACCCGTAGGTGCGAATCTCGAAGGTTCGATCGCCGCCCAGCATGCTCTTTAGGGTAGTGCGCGCTGGCATTGACATGATCTCTGCCAGACTGAAATCGTCGGTCTACCCGCCGAGGTGCAGAGGAGCCGCCGTGACCGAGCCCGCCGCTGACCTCGTCATCCTGGAACCTGACGAGCTGCCGCTGCCGTATTCGGAGCTCGGCGAGGGACCGCACTGGGATATCCCGACTCAGATGCTGTACTGGGTCGATATCCCGGCCGGCCTGGTGCACCGGCTGGACGCCGACGGCGGGCACAGGTCCTGGGAGGTCGGGCTGCCGATCGGGGCTGTCGTCCCGAGAGCATCCGGAGGGCTTATCGTTGCGGCCGGAAATGGGTTTTATGCCCTTGACCTTGAGACCGGCTCGATGACCGAGCTGGCGGCCGCGCCTGGCCTGCCCGCATACCAGGATGAACGACGGTGCCTGTGACCGGGCGGGCCGGTTCTTCGCCGGCAGCATGGACGACGACGAGAGGCCCGGCCGCGGCAAGTTTTACCGGCTCGATCCTGACCACGGCGTCACCAAGCTGTTTGACGGGGTCGGCATTTCGAACGGGGTCGGCTGGAGTCCCGACGACACGCTGATGTACTACATCGATTCGCTGGCCTACCGGGTCGACGTGGCCGACTATGACCTGGCCACCGGGCAGATGGGCGAGCGCCGCCCGTTCGCTAGGCTCGGCTCGGGCGAGACGGTGCCAGACGGGCTCGCCGTCGATTCGCAGGGCGGCGTCTGGGTGGCGGTGTGGGGCGGCGGCGTCATCCAGCGCTACGATTCCGACGGACGGCTGACCAGCGTAGTACGCTGCCGGCCGCGCACGTGACGAGCTGCGCGTTCGGCGGGCCCGGCCTTACCGAGTTCTTCATTACGACCGCGGCAGGGCCAGGGCGGTCCTGCGGTGCCTTGTTCACCTGCCCGGCGGGGGTCAGGGCTTGCCCGCTCAGCTACCAGGGCTGATGACCAGGGCCGGTTGTCGGCATTCGCCGCGATCGGCCCCCGGCGGGTAAGGCACGATATCCCTATGAGGGACAACGGGACGGCGATGACGATCAGGCGGCAGGCACGCAGGAATAGCGACGGAGTTGGCTCACGATGAGCAGGAACCGCGGCCACCGCGCTGCCGCAGGTGCCGTACGGCGCCTGGCCCTCCCCCATCACCGCCACTCAGGTAGCTGGCAGCCGGATCAGGATCGCCTGCCCTTCGGTCGTCGGCCAGTGCGTCTGGTGGCAGGAAGACCAGCCCGCCGAGGGCGGCAGGCGGGCCGTCGTGCCGGCCGGGGCTCGACGGGGTCACCCGGATGATGCTGCCGGCGCCGTGGAGCGCGCAGGACCCGGGTGCACGAGTACGGCGGGCTGTCCTACCTGCCGGTGCCCTCGGAGGTGGCGGTCGCCACGCTAGCCAAGGCGCGGAAAGGCCGCGAGCCTGACCCGCCGATCGTGTTCACCCACTTTAGCGACCAGCGGATGTATCTGGCCGGGCAAGCCGTCGCCGATGGCTCGGGTCAGCCTGTGCCGCTGACGCCTGAGCCGCCTGCGTCCGAACCACTCGGATTGCGTTATGCCGACTTCGTGCTTTCCCCTGACGGGCCGAAATCTGGTGCGTGCGCGAACGGCACGCGGCCGGGCAAGGTGCACCGGGCGATCAGTCGCCGTGCCGCTCGACGGCTCGGCCGCGACCGACGCCGACGCGGTCCGCGAGCTGGTCACCGGCTCTGATTTCTTCGCGTTCCCGACGCCGTCACCGGACGGCAAGTGGCTGGCCTGGATCTGCTGGAACCACCCGCACATGCCGTGGGACGGCACCGAGCTGCGAGTCGCGCCGATCGCCGATCGGCGTTCCCGGCAAGGGCCGCCTGATCAAGGGCAGCAACCGGGAGTCGGTGCTCGCGCCGCTGTGGCGCGACAACTCCAGCCTGTACGTCGCGACCGACTGGACCGGCTGGTGGAACATCTACCAGATCGGCCTGAGCGGCGAGCCGCCGCAGGCGCTGTATCCGGCCGACGAGGAGTTCGCCGGGGCGCTGTGGGAGCTGGGCGCCCGGCCGTTCGCGCTGCTCGGCGACGGCAGGCTCGCGGTCAGGCACGGCCGCGGCGGGGCCACCCTCGGCCTGCTCGACCCGGAGACCTCCGAGCTGACCGACCTGGACCTGCCGTTCAACGAGATCCTGATCGGCGTCGCGGCCAGCGGCAGCGTGATCGCCTGCGTCGCCGGCGCGCCGCTGGAGCCGGACTCGCTGGTCAAGGTCGACATCGCCTCGGGCGAGTACACGGTGCTGCGGACCGAGCTGAGCGAACTGCCCGACCGGCGGTTCCTGCCGGTCCCGGCCCAGGTCGAGCTTGAGGGCCCGTACGGCCGGGTCGTGCACGCGCTGATCTACCCGCCGTCGAACCCCGAGGTGACCGGCGCCGGCGGGCGAGCGGCCGCCGTACATCGTGTGGGTGCACGGCGGGCCGACCAGCCACGTGACCGCGCGGCTCAGCCTGGAGAAGGCGTACTTCACCAGCCGGGGCATCGGGATCATCGACGTGAACTACGGCGGGTCGACCGGCTACGGCCGGCTGTACCGGAACCGGCTGAACCGCGAGTGGGGCATCGTCGACGTCGCCGACGCCAAGGAGGCGGCCCGGTCGCTGGCCAAGGCCGGGCACGCGGACGGGGCCAGGCTCGGCATCCGGGGCGGTTCGGCGGGCGGCTGGACGGCGCTGGCAGCCGTCACCACCGGCGCGGTGCAGCGACCCGGTGTTCAGTGCGGCCGTCGTCCTACTACGGCGTCGCTGACCTGCGCAAATTCAGCGAGCACACGCATGACTTCGAGTCGCGTTACCTGGACGGCCTGATCGGGCCGCTGCCCGGGTTCGACACCGTGTACGCCGAGCGGGCACCGCTCGGGCACGTGAACAAGAACACCTGCCCGGTGCTGCTGTTGCAGGGGCTGGACGACCCGGTCGTGCCGCCCGAGCAGTCCGAGGTCGATCGCCGCCGACCTGGCGGCGCACGGGATCAGGCACGCCTACATCGCGTTCGAGGGCGAGTCGCACGGATTCCGCCGGGCCGACTCGATGATCACCTCGCTGGAGGCGGAACTGTCCTTCTACGGGCAGATCTTCGGGTTCAAGCCGCGGAACGTGCCGGTGCTGAAGCTCGACCGACGGGAGTACGCTAGCGGGCGAACTCGGTGGCGCGGGATTCCCTGATCGACCGTGACGCGGATCTGGCCCGGGTAGGTCAGCTCGTCCTGCACCTGCCTGGCCACGTCGCGGGCGATCACCTGCGCACCAACATCGTCGACGGCGCCGGGCTTGACCATGATCCGCAGCTCGCGGCCGGCCTGCATGGCGTAGACCTTCTCGACGCCGGGCTGGGCCGCAGCGATCTGCTCGAGCCGCTCGAGCCGCTTGACGTACGCTTCAAGCGACTCGCGCCGCGCCCCTGGCCGCCCGCCGCTGATCGCGTCGGCCGCCTGGGTGAGCACCGCCTCGACGGTCCTGACCTCGACCTCGTTGTGGTGCGCCTCGATCGCGTGCACGACGTCCTCGTGCTCGCCGTACCGGCGCGCGATCTCGGCGCCGATCAGCGCGTGGCTGCCCTGCACCTCGTGCGTCAGCGCCTTGCCGATGTCGTGCAGCAGCGTGCCGCGCTTGAGCAGCACCGGATCAAGGCCGAGCTCACTGGCCATCATTCCGGCGAGGTGCGCGGACTCGACCAGGTGCTTGAGCACGTTCTGGCCGTAGGAGGTGCGGTACTTGAGCTGGCCGAGCAGCTGGGTCAGCTCGGGGTGCATGTCGGTGATGCCCGACCTCGATCAGCGCATCCTCACCGGCCCTGATCGTCAGCTCGGTGATCGCCCGCCGGCTCTGCTCGTAGACCTCCTCGATGCGCTGCGGGTGAATACGGCCATCCGCGACCAGCCGCTCGAGCGTGAGCTTGCCGATCTCGCGGCGCACCGGATCGAAGCAGGAGAGCAGGACGGCCTCTGGCGTGTCGTCGATGATCAGGTTGACGCCGGTGACCGTTTCGAACGCCCGGATGTTCCGGCCCTTCGCGGCCGATGATCCGGCCCTTCATCTCATCGGCGGGCAGGTGCAGCACCGACACCACCGACTCGCTGGTCTGCTCGCTCGCGAGCCGCTGGATGGCCAGCGTCACGATCTTCCTGGCCCGCTGCTGGCCCTCCTTCTTCGCCTCGTTCTCGATGTCCCTGACCGCGACCGCGGCCTCGCGCTTGGCCTGGGTCTGGATCGTGGTCGACCAGTTCGGCCTTGGCTTCGTCGGCCGTGAGCCCGGCGATGCGTTCGAGCTCGTCGTGCTGCCTGGCTGTCGAGCTCGTCGAGCGTCAGCGCTGCCGGCTGTCCAGGTCCTTGCGAGCCTGGTCAAGATCCTCGCCGCGCTGATCCAGCTTGCGCAGCTCGTCGTCCAGCCGGCTCTCGCGCTCGGCGACCCGGATCTCGCGGCGCTCCAGGTCGCTGCGGAGCTGCCTGGTCTCGGCGGTGACGAGCGCTGACCTCCTCGTCGAGCTTGCGTCGGGCCTGGGCGGCCTGCTCGGCGGCGCTGCTCAGCCGTCTGCGGGCGGCCGCCGCTCGGCCCTGGCGACGATCGCGGCCGCCTCGGCCTCGGCGGCCCTGATCCGCTCGGCCTGCTCGGCCGCGTCGCGCAACTCGGCAGCGGCCCGCTCGGCTAGCTGCTCCGGTGGCTCGCCGACCGGGCGCGGGCTCGGGCTCGGCCTTAACTCCGTGCGGCCAGCCGCCGGCCGTGCGCAGTACATAAGTGATGATCGCGGCAGCCGCCAGCAGCGCGAGAACCGCAACGCTGATCCCCAGCACCAGTGCCAGGCCGTTTCCCACTGCGCGCACTCCCTTTCGCTACTTAGACTCCTAGGTACCGCCGAAGGGATACCTAGAGCCTCCAGCAGCGAGGATTGCCGCGCGCCAGGGCTCTTCCCGGCATGATCACCGGGCCGATGTGCCACCTATTCCAGCACGACCAGCTGAGCAAGCCAGCCGTACCGCCCCAGGCCAGCCAGGCTGCCGCTGGGGAACTTGTCCTCTCCCGGGCACTCAGCCCGCCACGCTGCCTCCCGGCCGCTGTCTCCCGGCCGGGTCCTCGGAACCGATCTGGCGGCCAGGCCTGCGACCTGACCGTTCGTCTCTCACAATCGTGTGCTCATCAATTCTCCGCTGGCGCGGAGTAACCTCACTGTCCCGTGAGGCTAAGCCGGCAGTGACACGACGGTCAAGGTCACCCCCACTCCGCCAAACACCGATCAGCAACAATTAGCTACGGACCGTAGCGTTTTGGCCGACCAGCCAGGCCCGACCAATACACCGACAATCCGGCCCGTCGACCCGCGCCGCCCTTCTCCGGGATCCGCTCCCAGCCCGCGACTCAGGTCACCAGTTCTCCGGGATCCGCTCCCAGCCGGCAGCCAGTGATCGGGCTGGTTTCTGGACTCAGGGTGTGCTGTTCCATGCTTGCGCCTGGTTCCGGGAGGTGGTTCAGCCTTGCCAGCGTGGCGAGTCTGCCGGGTTTCCGCCCTTTCGCGGTACCGACGGCTGGCCCTGTCCGGAGAGCTTCCCGGCTCCCGGCGAATTGTCAGGGTTCTCGTGGAGTGCAACCCTCCAGGACACTGGCCAAGAGCAGGGGATGGTGATCACCCCATCCAGGGTCCAAGATCAAGACTTCGATCATGATCACGGAACGCCGTGGCGTGAGACCTGAGCCCAGAAATCCTGTCTGCCCGTTGAACCACAGAAGTCCGGGCCGGGTAGGTCCGCACCGACAGGCGGAGCCATGTTCCCTAGTCGCCTTCGGTGACCTTGTCGGCCTCGAACAACTCGTCGTGATCCGCCGTGTCCTGGCCCGCTCGCTCGATTGCTTCTCGGACCACGCTGTAGGCGAGCCCGGCCGAGTACCCCTTCCTGGCCAGCATCCCGACTAGCTTCTTGATCCGCGCGGCCTCGGCGGGCCGGCGGTGCTCGCCAGCCTCCGCTCCACCAGCGCCAGCGCCGTCGCCCGCTCAGTCTCCGTGCTCAACTGCTCGACGGCCGCATCGATGTCACCCCGCTCTACCCCGCGCCGGTCAAGCTCGGCCGCCAGCGCCCGCCGGCCGAGACCCCGGCCGTGATGCCGCGACTCAACCCAGGCCGCAGCGAACGTCGCATCGTCGATCAGGCCCACCTCGGTGAACCGGCTCAGCACCGACTCCGCCGCGTCAGCCGGAACTCCCCGCCGCCTGAGCGCGTCGGCCAGCTGCGCCCTGGTACGCGGCGCAGCCGTCAGCAGCCGCAGGCAGATCAGCCGCGCGACCGCCTCAGGATCGGCTGGCCTGACGATCCCGTCCCAGCTAGCCCGGTAGCCAGTCGGGTCCGACTCCGCGGCCAGTCGGCGCGGGCAGGTCGGCGTCGGCCTGCCCGGCATCGGCCTACCGGCCACCGTCCAGCCCTGGCACCACCTCTAGCCCGCCGCGCCTGGCCGTCGGGCCTGCCGGCGGCCGCACCGTTCGCCGGCGTGCACGTCAGCGTTCAGCTGCGGCCCGATCCCGAGCTTCTCCTTGATCTTCTTCTCGATCTCGTTGGCCATGTCCGGGTTCTCGCGCAGGTAGTTCCTGGCGTTCTCCTTGCCCTGGCCGAGCTGGTCGCCGTCGTAGGTGTACCAGGCGCCGGACTTGCGCACGATCGCCTGCTCGACGCCGAGGTCGATCAGGCTGCCTTCCCGGCTGATCCCGATGCCGTACAGGATGTCGAACTCGGCCACCTTGAACGGCGGCGCCATCTTGTTCTTGACGACCTTCACCTTGGTCCGGTTGCCGACCGCCTCGGTACCGTCCTTGAGCGTCTCGATCCGCCGGATGTCAAGCCGCACCGACGCATAAAACTTCAACGCCTTACCACCGGTGGTGGTCTCAGGGCTGTTGTGCACCATGACGCCGTCAACGAAGTAGTTGTGGCCGCCCTCGACCTCGATGTCGAACCTGTTCATCGATCGCGTCGGTGGCTTGACGTGGATGTCCAGGATCCGGGCAGGCTGCGGGCGCAGTTCAGCCGGGACGAACTCGGCCTCGACGCTGAACTGCCCGCGGAACTTCGGCAGCAGCTTGTACTCCATGGACGGGTGCAGGTAAGGGGCCACCAGCTTCTGGAACTTCGCCGACGCGGCGACGGAGAAGTGCAAGCACCGCCACCTGGCGCGCTCCCTTCATCGTGAGCCTGACCTCGAGTCCGTGCGTGTCCCGCAGGTACTGACACGAGCCGGTCACGCGTGCCTGGGCTCATCGCCTCGACGCAGATCTCGATCCGGCCAGATCCGCCCTGGGTCCGCTCCTGAACCCCCTTGGACCGCACCGTGAAGCTGCCGTCGTCGGCGTACCAGACGGCCAGCGCCAGCGGCGTGAGCGCCTTGAGGTAGTCCCAGCTCAGGTGCTTCTTGCCGTCGCCGAAGTAGACCGCGTCGTGGATCTCGGCCAGCTCCGGCAACGGCGTGAAGTCAGCGAACACCGCGCCCTTGGCGTTCGTGGTCCGCGAGCAGGCGATGTTGCCGAGCATGGAGACCTTCCAGTCCAGGTAGGCCGCCTGCTTAGCACCGTGCCCCATCCGGAACCTGGTCCCTGACCGCTGCCGCCGGTTCGGCGACAGGCTGCCGTCGCCCATCAGCGAGCCGAGGATCAGCTGGAGCTGCTGGCTGCTCAGCAATTTCGGCTCGGCGGTGATCACCCGGTCGCCGACCATGAGCTCGCCCGCCGGCCGGTACCCGCCGGGCGTCTGGATCAGGTGGTTCTCGGTCGCGGCGAACTGGGCGCGACCGTTGCCGCCCGACTTGGCGACGGTGAACTGCAGGAAGCGCTCGGCCGGGCCGTTGTTGAACCAGTTCACGATCCGGCGCGGGACGATCTCCCCTGAATCCGGGTCGTAGGACAGGACCTCGACGTCGAGACGCTGATTGACGATCTTGCCGATCTTCTCCTGCGTGCCATCGGCGAGCGTGACCTTCGTCGCGTACGACATGCACCCGAACATGACGCCGATCTTTTCCCGGAGCTGGTTGATGAAGATCGCGGTCGTCTTTGTCTGGCTCAGCGCGCCGGCTATCTTGCGCAGGGCCTGGGACATCAGCCGGGCCTGCAGGCCGACGTGACTGTCGCCCATCTCGCCCTCGATCTCGGCCTTCGGCACCAGCGCAGCCACCGAGTCGATCACGACGACGTCGATCGCGCCCGAGCGGATCAGCATGTCGGCGATCTCCAGCGCCTGCTCACCGGTATCCGGCTGGGAGACCAGCAGCGCGTCAGTGTCCACGCCAAGCTTCTTGGCGTAGTCGGGGTCGAGCGCGTGCTCGGCGTCGATGAACGCCGCGATCCCGCCGGCCTTCTGCGCATTCGCGACAGCGTGCAGCGCGAGCGTGGTCTTGCCGCTGCTCTCCGGGCCGTAGATCTCCACAATCCGGCCGCGGGGCAAACCGCCGATGCCAAGCGCGACATCGAGCGCGATCGACCCGGTCGGGATCACCTCGACGGGAGCACGCGCATCGTCGCCAAGCCGCATGACGGCACCCCGACCGAACTGCCGTTCGA
The DNA here is from genome assembly GCA_963819285.1 of uncultured Actinomycetota bacterium. Lineage (GTDB taxonomy): Bacteria > Actinomycetota > Actinomycetes > Streptosporangiales > Streptosporangiaceae > Chersky-822. Next base: position 3,878,336 of record CAWFVM010000002.1, on the reverse strand, counting down.
TCTGAGCGAGCGCGGTCTCCAGGGCCTTTTCCCTGTCGCCTGCCTTGATGCCGCTCGACTTGTCGTTCGCTGCCATGTGAACTCCCAATGGGATGTAGGACTCAGCCACAACTTCAGGTCGCTGTCGACGCTACGCGCCGCCTCTGACAATCAGCGTGCGCCGCACTAGCCCGCCGCTCACCAGGCTCACCCGCCAGACTCACCCAGAGCCCGTCGAGGAGCCCGTCAAACCCGCCGACCGACTCAGCCTAACGAACAATTGTTCGATCGTGGAGCCGACTCGCCGAGTCCGGCACCCCCTTGATTGCCCTCACCACAAATGATCTAGGAGAGTTTGCCGTTGTAGGAGCATTTACCGGCAGATTTGCGGCTAACTCTCCTACAACGGCAAACTCTCCTGCAGGATGAAGCGGGTCAGACTAGGGGCGAGCCGCCAGGGCCAAAAGCGCCGGCTGAGGTCGCCTGCGGCGGCCCGGGCCAGGCAGGCCCGCACCTGCGCGGCGACCGCCGGGACGTCGGCCGGGCCAGTCGTGTCGACCACGACCAGCTCACCGAGGCCGACTGGCCGGTCGAACTGCGCGACAAACTCGGGCGACATCGTGGTGACTACATGCACCGGATGGCACCCAGCCGCCCGATCGGTGTAGCGCGCGATGGCGAGCTCGGCCGGGCAGTGGCAGTACACCTCGACTAGCTGGCCGCCGAGCCCGGCTATCCTGGCCCGCTCGTACTCACTGCGCGGGCGGAAGTTCGCCTCAAGCACCACGGCCGGCAGATCGGCGGCCAGCACCCAGAGCAGTTCCATGGCCGCGCCGCCGACCCGGTGCGACCAGGCCAGGTCCGGCTCCGGCGCGCCGAACTCGTCGTGCAGGGTCTCCTTGATCCGGTCCTTGCTCAGCAGCGCGAACCGCAGCTCGGTGGCGAGCGGACCAGCCAGCGTGCTCTTGCCGGCCCCCGGCGCCCCCGAGACCAGCACGATCTGCCGGCCGGCGTGCGCCGCGACGGCGACCCGCCCGGCCCGGCTCACCGCAGCCGGTCAGGCACCGGAAAAGCCACGCAGATCGCCCGCCAGATCGACTTGACGTCCTCGCCCTCGGCGAGCGCCTGCTGCACTGTCCGGTCACCGAGACCAGCCAGCACGTAGTCCTTGGCCACGCTCTGCGAATAGGCAGCACCGAACTGGTCATCCATCCGCTTCCAGAACTCGGTGACTCGCACGGCGGCAAGATTACCCCCGGCGCAACTACCTCGGCGCGCTAGCCCAGGTTGCGATCGGCACCATCGAGCGCCTCGTCCAGCCCGTGCTGGCGGAACGCGCGCGGCCCGGCGAACCGCCCCGCATACCTGGCCAGCGCTGACGGCGGAACCGCCACCACCGGGCAGGCCGCGTACGCCACGCAGTATCGCCCGACCCGCCCGTGCCCGAGCCTGGCCAGCACTCCCCGGCGACCGGCACCAACGACCAGCAGGTCGTCGGGACGGCTGGCCAGGCTGACGAGTACCTCGCCCGGTGCTCCCCGCATCACGACCGGCGACATGATGACGTCCTCCGGCTGCCCCCCGAAGGCCGCCTCGACCGAGTCCCACATCCGCTGCCAGGCGTTATCCAGCCATACCTTGCGCAGGATCGGGTTCGGCGCGCGCCGGTCAGCCAGGTCGCCGCCAGGCGGGAGCCAGGCATGAACAGGAAACAGCGTGGCCTCGCTGCTCACGGCGAGATCCCTGGCGTACCGCAGCGCGCGGATGCCGCCAGGGCTGTCGCAGGTACCGACGATCACACGACGCGTTAAGGACACTGCAATGCACCTTCTCGATTCAACTGGTCAGGCCCAATTCCAGCTAACCAGCTGCCGCGACCTCAAACGCCGCCGTTCACCAGGCTGACCCAGTTCAGCGCCGCGCGATTCGCCTCTCCAGTCACTCTCGCCCCGGTTCGCTCAGGCTGCACAAAACCCCGCATTCCTCAAGGCAAATCCTACTTAACCGATTGGTTTTGTTGCCTGGTAAATGGCCTGTTCGGGCGTCGACTGAGGTCAGGATCGGATGTTACTGTCGAAGGCAGGACGCCATCGAACGACGGTGCCGCAAGACCACGGTGCCGCAAGACCACGGTGCCGCTAAATCCGGAGGCCAGCAGTGACTAGCCCGGCCCCTCGTCGAGGGCTGTTGCTCACCTGCCGACGCCACGTCGACCTGCTGCGCACCTCAAGCGCCATCTGTCGTTCCTTCTGCTGATCTCGATCCCAAGCCGCTGACTGCCCGCGCGCCTGGCCTTGCGCCGCGCGCCTGACAGCCTGCGCGCCCGGACCACCCGCAGAAGGACTCCCCCGTGCCGGATAAACAGCAGGTGCCGAATAGACCGCAGCGAGGCCAGGGTCAGTGGGCCCTGAACCACTTCGAGCCGCTGAACGCCGCCGAGCGATTCAAGAAAGACGACGCCGGCCTGAACGTCAGGGACCGGATCATCAACCGGTACGCCGCGACCGGCTTCGAGTCGATCGACCCAACCGACCTGCGCGGCCGGTTCCGCTGGTGGGGCCTGTACACCCAGCGCCGCCCCGGCATCGAGGGCGGCCGGACAGGCTCGCTTGAGGACGCTGACCTCGAAGACAGCTACTTCATGATGCGGGTCCGCATCCCCGGCGGCCAGCTCACCTCGGCCCAGCTCCGCACGATCGGCGGCATCTCCAAGGAGTACGGCCGCGACGTAGCCGACCTCACCGATCGGCAGAACGTCCAGTTCCACTGGATCAGGATCGAAGACGTCCCCATCATCTGGGAACGCCTCGACGAGGTCGGCCTGTCCTCCATCCAGGCCTGCGGCGATGTCCCGCGCAACATCCTCGGCTGCCCGGTGGCCGGCCTCGACGCCGGCGAGATCATCGACGCGACCGCGACCCTGCGAGCCACCGAGGCGATGGCGACCGCGCACCCGGACGACTTCGGCAACCTGCCGCGCAAGTACAAGACCTCGATCTCCGGCTGCACCGCCCACTGCACCGCCCACGAGATCAACGACATCTCCTTCGTCGGCGTCGAGCACGAGGGCGCCGCGGGCTTCGACTTGTGGGTCGGCGGCGGCCTGTCCACCAACCCGATGCTCGCTCAGCGCCTCGGCGCGTTCGTGCTGCCCGATCAGGTGCCCGAGGTCTGGGCTGGAGTCACCCGGCTGTTCCGCGACTACGGCTATCGCAGGCTGCGCAGCCGGGCCCGGCTGAAGTTCCTGGTCGCCGACTGGGGCCCCGAGCGCTTCCGCGAGGTACTCGAACGCGAGTACCTGGGCTTCGCCCTCACCGACGGCCCCGCGCCGCCGCCCCCGGCCGCGACCCGCGACCACCTCGGCGTGCACCGCCAGCGCAACGGGCTCTTTTATGTCGGCGTGGCGCCGCACGTCGGCCGCGTATCAGGCAGCCAGCTCTGGCACGCCGCCGACCTGGCCCAGGAGTACGGGTCAGGGACCCTGCGCACGACAACTGAGCAGAAGCTGCTCTTCCTTGATATTCCGGAACAAGATCTCGACGGGCTAGTCGCCGATCTAGCGGCACTCGACTTGCAGGCCAGTCCGTCACCATTCCGGCGCGGGACAATGGCCTGCACCGGGCTCGAGTTCTGCAAGCTGGCCATCGTCGAGACCAAGCAGCGCGCCCGTGACCTGTACTCCGAGCTCGACCGGCGGCTGCCGGACTTCGACACTCCGATCACGATCAACGTGAACGGCTGCCCGAACGCCTGCGCCAGGTTCCAGCTCGCGGACATCGGCCTCAAGGGCTCGATCGTCGACGGCACCGAAGGCTTCCAGGTGCACCTCGGCGGCTCGCTCGGCGTCGATCCGTCGTTCGGCCGCAAACTGCGCGGACTTAAGGTGACCGCCGACGCCCTGCCCGACTACGTCGAACGGCTGCTGAAGAACTACCAGTCCGGCCGGACTGACGGCGAGCAGTTCGCGACCTGGGTCCGCCGCGCCGACGAAAGCCTGCTGGCATGAGCGCCGACCAGCGCCGGAGGCGCAAAATTATACGGAGCGCCAAGTGCCGTTCTTCTGCCCGTACTGCGGCGACGAGGCCCTGCGCCCTGCCGGTCCCGACTCCGGCGACTGGACCTGCGGGTCGTGTGCCCGCTCCTTCAGCCTCAAGTTCGCCGGGGTGACCGCGTGAGCGGCGGGTACCCAATCGAGCTGGACCTGACCGGCAAGGCGGCAGTCGTCATCGGCGGCGGGCGGGTCGCGCTTCGCCGCACGCGGACGCTGGTCGAAGCCGGGGCCAAGGTCACCGTCATCGCGCCGGCCTTGCACCCAGAACTCAGCACCCTCCCCGTCACCACGCTCCAGCGCCGCTACCAGCACGGCGACCTCACCGGCGCCTGGCTAGTCCACGCCGCCACCGACGACCCCGAAGTCAACGCCTCCGTCGCCACCGCCGCCCAGGATCTCGGCATCTGGTGCGTCCGCGCCGACGCCGGCTCCCCGCCCGGATGCCTGCCGTCACCAGGCACGGTGACCTGACCGTCGCGGTGACCTCCGGCGGAGACCCGCGTCGCTCCCAGCGCCTAAGAGCCGCGATCGGCCATGCGCTGGCCCAGGGCGAGCTCCCCGTCCGCCCGCAACGCCGCCGCCCCGACCTGACCAGCGTCCCCGACAGCATCCCCGGCCCAGCTCGCACCAAGCACTGCCCGCCCGTCGGCCACGTCGCCCTGGTCGGCGGCGGCCCGGGCGACCCCGGTCTGATGACCGTCCTCGGCCGCCGCCTGCTCGCCGAGGCCGACGTCGTCGTCGCCGACCGGCTCGGTCCCCGCGACGTGCTGGCCGAGCTCGACCCCGACGTAGAAATCATCGAGGCCGGGAAAGCACCGGGAGCGCACCAGCTCACCCAGGACCAGATCAACGACGTCATAGTGCAGCGCGCCCTCGCAGGCCAGCGGGTGGTCAGGCTGAAGGGGGGCGACCCGTTCATCTTCGGCCGGGGTGGCGAAGAAGCGCTGGCCTGCGTCAGAGCCGGGGTCCCCGTGCAGGTCGTGCCGGGCGTGACCAGTGCGGTCGCCGTGCCGGCCTATGCCGGAATCCCGGTCACCCACCGGGGAATCACCCAGGACTTCGCCGTCGTCTCCGCCCACCTGGACCCGTCCCAGCCAGGCGCCTCAGTCGACTGGGCCGCCCTGGCGACCGGCCCGGGCACCCTGGTCCTGATGATGGCCATGGCCCACCTAGAGCAGATCTCGTCCGAGCTGATCAAGCGCGGCCGGGACGCGGCGACCCCCGTCGCGGTGATCCAGGAAGGGACGACAGCCCGGCAGCGAATCCTTATTTCCACCCTCAAAGAAGTAGCGGTAGACGCCGCCGAGCAGGCCATCGGGGCGCCCGCCGTCGTCGTGATCGGTGACGTCGTCCGCCTGCGCGAAGAGCTCGCGGCCCTAGGCGAGCCGGCCGAAGTGGCTCGCGAGCGGGGTGCGGCATGAGGCCGGCCCTGGTCGCGGTCGCGCACGGCAGCGCGCATCCCGGCGCGACCGCCACCGTCGCCGCACTGGCCCGCGAGGTGACGAGGCTCGCGCCGGTCATCGACATCCGCGTCGCCTACGTGCAGCACGCCAGGCCGTCCCTGCCCGAGGCGCTCGCCGGCGCCGGGCGCGACGCGGTCATCGTCCCGCTGCTGCTGTCCGCCGGCTACCACCTGACCAACGACATCGCGACCGCCGGCCGTTCGGTAGCCGCCCCGCTCGGCCCCGACCACCTCCTGGTCACCGCCCTGGTCAGGCGCCTGGCCGAAGCCGGCGTCCCGGCAGGCACCCCGGTCGTGCTCGCCGCGGCCGGCTCGTCCGACCCGGCCGCCACGACCCAGGTCCAGGCGCAAGCCGACCTGCTCGCTGCCGAACTCGACGTGCAGGTCCTGACAGCGTTCGCCGCCGCAGGCCGTCCGACTGTCCCCGACGCGGTCGCCGACCTGCGCGATCGCACCTCCGGGCCGGTCGCCGTCGCGAGCTACCTGCTGGCACCGGGACACTTCCACGACCAGCTGGCCAGCTCAGGCGCCGACTGGATCACCAGACCCCTAGGCGCCGACCCAGCCGTAGCGGCCCTGATCATCGACCGCTACCGCGCCGTCCCCGCGTGACCGCTACCGCCCGCGACCGGCACTCGCCCTGACCAGCACTCGCCCTGACCAGCACTCGCCCTGACCAGCACTCGCCCTGACCAGCACTCGCCCTGACCAGCACTCGCCCTGACCAGCACTCCCCTGACCAGCACTCCCCTGACCGGCGGCCCTTCGAGCAAGGATTTCATGATCATCTGCGAAGTCGTGCCCGGACTCAGCGAGTGACACCACCGGAGTTCCGTGATCATGGTCGGGGGCCTTACTACGGAACCTTGATGGGGTGATCACACGACTCATGTTCCGTGATCAAGGCGAGTTGCATGATCACGGAAAGTTGCGCGGGCTACACAGAGGCTTGGCCGGGGCTGCTGGACCAGGCTTCCAGTCTCTGATAGCGCCCGGTCAGCGGCAATACCCCCGAAAGGTTGATTATCGGGCACACTGACCCGTGTCACTGCCGGGCGCGCCTTCGCTGCCATGGCGTGACTTCGAGTACCGAACCGCTGATCTCCGATCGGCCAAAGATTTTCGCGGCGAACCCCGCCGGGGCGGCAGAATGTCAGTGGGTGTTGGTATTCTACGAGTAGATGTTCGAAGAGAGACGGCATCACCGGGACGTAACGGCTTAGGTATTCGAGCGGTACGTGTGATTCCCCTGATGGGGGAATGGGTGTCCCGGTTGAGTGGCCCTCCATTTGTGGCGTGTGATCTGGTGCCGCTTCGGCGGCCCTGCGAAGTGCCTGAGTTGTCCCTGGCATTGACATGTCGTTATGGAGGTGAAGCCCTGATGCGCGATCAACCGCAGCAGCCGACCCCGGCTAGCCTGGCAGCTGAGCCGCGCAGGGCCAATGAGCCGCGCAGTAACGATCAGCCGCGCAATGCCGCTCAGCCGCGCAATGCCGATGAGGCAGTGGAGCTGGTCCTGGCGGGGTTGGGCTGGCTGGCGAGTGCGGACCTGGCGTCTGCGCCCGCCTCGGTGCAGGCGGACTGCCTGCGGGGCCTGGAGCGGGCCGCCTCCGTGCACACGGCAGCCAGGTCAGCCGTCTTGGCGGCGTTCGACGCGGGCGGCGGGTTCGAGGACGACGGCTGCGGCACGGCCCGGACGTGGCTGCGGTGGCAGACCCCGGACCACCCGTGCGGCCGCATCAGCGACAGTCGGCTGGATGCGGCGGCTCCGCGCCCACCGCGCCGTCTGGGCCGCGCTGCGGGCCGGGGAGATCTCCGTGTCGTGGGCGCGAGAGATCTGCGACCTGACCGACAAGCTTCCCGAGTCTGCTCGCGCCGATGCGGACCTGATCTTGCTGGCCGCCGCAGCCGGCGGCGCGGAGCTGGACGACCTCGCTTTGCTCGCCGATCAGATGCGCCGCAGCCTGGCCACCCCCGACAGCGACGGCGGCGATGACGGATTCGACGACCGGCAGGTCCGCCTCCAGACCACTTTCGGCGGTGCCGGGAGACTCGAGGGCGACCTGACACCGAGCGGTGCCGCCGCGCTGCAGGCCGTGCTCGACGCGCTGGGCAAGAGAGCCGGACCCGAAGACCTGCGGACGCCGGGACAGCGCCGCCATGACGCACTCGTGGAGGCGTGCAGGCGCCTGATCGCCGCTGGCGGGCTCCCTGACCGGGCCGGGCAGCCCACCCAGATCCAGCTCCACCTCAGCCTCGAAGAGCTCACCCGCCGCCTGGACGGCACACCCGGCCCGGACATCCCAGACCCGCCAGACGGCAGCGATCCGATCCCGCCGCCCGTGCTGCCGTGGCCTGCCGCCGCACCCGGCACCGAATGCGACGCGACGATCATGCCCGTCGTCACCGGGCACGTCGACCACGACCTCCTGGACAAGCTCACCGCCCTGCTCACCCGCCGGCTCACCGGACCCGGCAGCGCCACCCCCGGCAGCAGCACCTGCGACCACTGCGGCACCGGATTCGGCCCGGCCAGCCAGGACCAGGCCCGCGACCAGATCCGCGACCTGATCACCGCCAGCGCCGTCGCCCTGCTCTCCGGCCCGCGCGGACTCGCCTCGCTCCTGCGCACCGGCACACTCGCGAACCCGGCGGCGTCGGTCAGCCTGCCGCTGGACGTCGGGACCAGCACCGACACCATCCCCGCCCACCTGCGCCGCGCCGTCATCCTCCGCGACAAGCACTGCGCCGCGCCCGGCTGCCACCAGCCACCCAGCGGATGCCAGATCCATCATCTGCGCCCCCGCAGCAAAGGCGGCACCACCAGCCTGACCAATATGGCACTTTTGTGCACATTCCACCACCTGATTCTGGTCCACCAGTGGGGCTGGACGATCAACCTCAACCCCGACGGCACCACCACCATGCGCAGCCCCGACGGCACCCGCGTCTACCACAGCCACAGCCCGCCAGTCGCGGCGTGACGGGACTTGGCGCTCGCGTCGATGGGAGTTGCTTGTCAGCCCAGCGCGACTCGTGTGTCGGATGGACTGCCGGCAGACTCGGTCACGGGTGCGCTGCGAAAACGTGGGCGACGATTCCGCCGCTGAAGATGGTGGTGCTCATAGGCTCGATGGTGAGCGGTGCGAGGAAAATCCGCTCGCCCGCGCCCAGAACGGTCGGGTGGATGAGAAGGCGGTACTCGTCGATCAAGCCGGTCTGGACCAGCGATCGGGCGAACCGTGCCCCGCCGTGGGCGAGCAGGTATCCGCCGGAGCGCTCCTGCTTGAGCCGCGTGATGGCTCCGGCGAGATCTCCGGCGGCGATCGTCGTCTCGCCCCAGTCGGCGGACGCGAGTGAGTCCGAGAACACGACCTTGGGGATCTCGTTCATCGGCTTGGCGAACGGCCCGGAGTCGCCGGGCCAGTGGGCGGCCATCCCCGCGTAGGTGGTGGCGCCCATAAGGTGCGCGCTGGCGTTGCTCACAGTCTCGGCACTCCAGCGGCGGGCGTCATCGGAGCCCCCCGCTGCGATCCAGTCGGAACTCCCGTCCGCTGGTGCGACGAAGCCGTCGAGCGAGACGCTCATCTTCAGGATCAGTGCGGCCATGCGCTGCTTCCTCCCGTAGTGGATGACACGGGCTCCGGTCCGCCCGCCGCAGCCTAGCTGACATGCTCTGCTCCGAACGGGGTGCGGGACAGACAGGTATGTCAGGATGGACCGCATGCCTTCCGCTTCCGAGAAGCTCTGCCGCGCCCGCCGAAGCCGACCAGGCGATGGTCAACGACTATGACCAGTTCGCCGAGGCGTACACCGCTGAAAATGAGGCCAGCCTCATCAACGGCTACTACTGCCGGCCCGCGATCCTGAACCTGGCCGGGGACGTGGCCGGCCGGAGGATCCTTGACGCCGGCTGCGGATCCGGGCCGCTGTTCGCGGCGCTGCGCGACCGGGGCGCCATCGTCACCGGCTTCGACAGAAGCACCAAGATGCTGGAACTGGCCCGGCAGAGACTCGGCGACGACGCGCACCTGCAAGCAGCCGACCTGAGCAGACCGCTGCCCTACCCCGACAGCGCGTTCGATGACGTCATCGTGGCCCTGGTACTGCACTACCTGGAAGACTGGACCGCACCGCTGGCCGAGCTTCCGGCGCGTGCTGACACCCGGCGGCCGGCTGATCATCGCCGTCGACCATCCGCTCATCTTCCCGCTGGCCAGACCCGGCAGCGGCTACTTCGAGACCATCAGATGGTCCGACGAGAACACCTTCGCCGGCCAGACCGCCGTGCTGACGTACTGGCACCGGCCGCTGCATGCGATGACCGACGCCTTTACCAAGGCGGGCTTCCGGATCTCCGTCATCAGCGAGCCACCACCCGCACCGGGCGCCCGCGAGCTATTCCCCGCCGAGATCGAGGCCAAGCCGAGGTTCCTGTGCTTCCTGTTCTTCGTCCTGGAGGCCGTCTAACCGCCCAGCGATCCGGGTCTCAGGTGGATCCTGATCACGACTCAGGTCTGCCGTATGCGAGCAAGCAGAGCTGGTATCCAGTGATCGCCGTAGCGCGCTTGCAGCTCGGGCAGGTGCCAGTCATTGCCAGTGACGACTCCCCGGCACAACGGCGATCCGCAGGAGCAGGCCATAGTGAAGGTGGCGTTGCCGGTGCTGGCTGCGTAGTCGCTGGTGACTTCTTCCCCGGTCTCGATCAGTCGCCGGGCTACCAGGGTGTACGCGTCAGCCCACCAGAGGTTCGGGTCACAGCTGTGGTTGCCGTAATGGTTCGCCTGACCGGGGGGCAGAACCAGGTGAAGGTCGTCGCCTGCGGTGATCGCGTCCACATAGGGGTGATCGGGCCGCCGGGTCGCTTCGCTGAAGATCTGCCGCAGTTCCCTGCCTGTCACCAGGCGGCCGCCCAGACGAGAGACGATCGCGCCGGGGGCAATGACGACGCGGGCGAATAGCCCGACCTGGGCAATCGGCGACGGCCCGATGCCAACGTCGGGGTGCAGCCAGCATTCAGGCTCAGGTTCAGGCACCAGCGTGTCCACCAGATTAGTCTGCACTGACAGCTCGCGCCCCGACGATCCGGCAAGCCCACGGGCAGGGCCGTTTGCGGCAAGCTGGTCTCATGCCGGATATCGACGTGAGCGTACAGGCCGAGCCGACCGATCTGCAGTCGTGGCTGGCGCTGGCGCGGCGGCTTGAATCGGCTGGCTTTCGCGGGCTGGTGATGGGCGATCATCCTGGTTCCGGTGCCTCACCCTGGCCCGCGCTCGGATGCGCCGCGGCGGTCACCGACTCCCTGAGGCTGGGAACCTGCGTGATCCAGGCGGGCGTCCGAGAGCCCATGCAGGTGGCCGCGGACGCCGCGACCCTCGACCTTCTCGCTCCTGGCAGAGTCCTTCTCGGCCTCGGCGCCGGTCACACTCCCCGAGAGTGGGAAGACCTCGGCCGCAGCCGTCCCAGCCCTAGGGAGCGGGCCGAACGCCTGGTCGAGTTCGTAGAGACCGTGGCTGAGCTGCTCAAGGGCGGCACCGTCACCCGTGAGAGCGCGCACCTGACACTGCGCGGGTCACGGCTTGAGGGCCTGCCCGCAGGTAACAGCGTCAGGCTTGCGGTCGGTGGCGGCAATCCAGAAGTACTGCGCGTCGCCGCCCGCCGGGCCGACATAGTCGGGCTCAGCGGTCTAGGCCGGACCCTGCCCGACGGGCACTATCACGAGGCCAGGTTCTTGAGTGCGCACCTGCAGCGCCAGTTGCGGCTCGTACGAGAAGAGGCGCAGCGAGCAGGAAACGAACCCGTCATAGAAGCTCTCGTACAGCACGTGACGGTGACGCAGGACCGCGCGACCAAACTCGCTGAGATCAGCGAGAAAATGCCTGGCGTATCCCCCGAAGATGTCGCCCAAACGCCGTTCTTGCTGGTCGGCACCCATGAACAGCTGGCCGCCCAGCTACTCACGCAGGCCGCGCAACTCGGCATCACCAGCTACGTCGTCCGCGAATCAGCCGTCCCCGCGATGGAATGCGTGCTGGCCCTGCTGAACGGATAGGCCCGGCATCAGCTAGCCGTTCTCGACGAAGACGAGCCGCTATGGGCAAGCGCGGACGACTTCCAGACGGCCCTGGCGAGCTTGCTCCAGCGGCCGGTCAGCCGATTCGGCCAGGTGATCCGCGAGCACCTGCCGGACTTCGACCATCGCTACCGCGCCCTGCTCGACAAACTGGCGGGCCTTGACCGGCTCCCCGACGCGGCGCTGCACGGTGACCTCCTGCCCGGCAACATGCTGGTAGCCGACGACCTGCGGCCGGCGGCAGTTCTGGACTTCGGGTTCCTGACCACGGCAGGCGATCCGCGTCTCGATGCGGCCATCGCCGCAGCCGTCCTGAACATGTACGGACCGCACGCACCACAGATCGCCACGACGCTCACAGTTCGGATCGCAGCCGACCTCGGCTACCCCGTCGAGACGCTCTTGGTCTACCAGGCCGCATATGCCGTGGCCACCAGCAACGCCTTCACTCCGGACGGAAGCGACGGCCATTTCCGCTGGTGCATCGCTCAACTGACGCGACCGGACATCAGCGCCGCCCTCCTGGCGAACTGATCCCGCCGACCCCCGCGACCCTGAACATCGGCGGCCCCCAGGCGATCTCCGTGATCATGAAACGCAGGTTGATCACGGATCATCAGTCGTGTGATTGCCCCGGCCAGGTTCCGTGATCACGCCCCGGAACATGATCACGGAGCCTTGATGGCGGGAGCCAGAGGCACCGGGACGTGATCACGGAACATGGCTCTGGGCGAATTCCGTGAAAGTTGGCAGGAACCTGGTTCCGGGGTGGCTGGTCCAGCCCGGGCCTGTCTTGCCGGTGGCCTGCCGGGCCGTACCCCATCGATGTGACATAGCTGGGGCTGGAGCCCCAGCGCTGCCACATCCATGGGGCAGGCCAGCGGCCAGCATCACGGAAATCGCGCCAGAGCCCGGAACATCGGTAGCGCGATCAGCGTCGCCGGGCGCGGCCCCTGCGGCAAACGCGGATCGGCGCGGGTTCGCATAGCGGCACAATGGAATCATGACCGAGCAGCTGCCCCAGCCGGACGCGGAAAACGACGAGCTGCCGGTGCGGCGGGCGGCGCGGGTAGTGTTGCTTGACCCGCAGGACCGGGTCTTGCTTATGCGGTACGACGACGGGCCGCCGTACGGGCAGCACTGGTGCACGCCCGGCGGCGGACTTGAGCCCGGCGAGAGCTACTCGAAGGCTGCCTTGCGGGAGCTGGCCGAGGAGACCGGCTGGACGGACATTGTGCTGCTACGGGAGGTGTTCAGGCACCGCCGGGTGATCGAGGCGGGCAGCCGCATCTTCCGCCAGGACGAACGGCTCTACCTGGCCAGGACCGACCAGCCGGCCCGGCCGATCACCGGGGTCGAGGCCATGCACGCCTCCGACGGCATCGCCGCCTGGCAGTGGTGGACTATCGCCGAGCCTCGCCGCTACCGACCAGGTCATCTGGCAGGCGCAGCTGGCTGAGCTGATCAGGAGCGAGCTGTCCTGAACTGTCGGCAGGACAGGGCAGGATGGGGAGCATGCCGAGCCACGATGGCCTCGCTGGTTTCAGCGAGCCGACCGCTTCGTGGTTCCGGGCCGCGTTCGCTGAGCCGACTGCCGCCCAGGCCGGTGCGTGGGACGCGATCGGCAAGGGCGAGCACGCCCTCGTCATCGCGCCGACCGGCTCCGGCAAGACGCTGGCCGCGTTCCTCTGGGCGATCGACAAGCTTGCCACCGATCCGGCCCCGGCCGACGCGGCGAGCGCTGCCGCGTCCTCTACATCTCCCCGCTGAAGGCGCTGGCTGTCGACATCGAGCGGAACCTGCGCTCGCCGCTGGCCGGCGTCAGCCAGGCCAGGCGCCGTCTCGGGCTGCCAGAACCGCGAGATCCGGGTCGGCGTGCGGACCGGCGATACCGCCGCCGACGAGCGGCGCCAGCTCGCCAGCAAGCCGCCGGACATCTTGATCACTACGCCGGAGTCGCTGTTCCTGCTGCTGACCTCGCGGGCCAGGGACGGCCTGCGCAGCGTCCAGACGGTGATCATCGACGAAGTCCACGCCCTGGCGGGCGGCAAGCGCGGCGCCCACCTGGCGCTGTCGCTAGAGCGCCTAGACGCCCTGCGCGGTGGTCCCGCTCACCCGGTTAAGGCCCCGCACCAGCGGATCGGCCTGTCCGCCACGGTCAGGCCGCCGGAAGAGGTCGCGTCCTTCCTCGGCGGCTCACTGCCGGTCACGATTGTCGCGCCCGCCTCGCGAAAGCGGCTCGACCTGAGGATCGTCGTGCCGGTCGAGGACATGTCCGACCTCGAGGGGTCCGCGCCCCCGGCAACTGGGCGGACGGGCAGGCGGTTCGTCGGCCCGGCCGAGGTCGCCGCCCAGGCCGGAGTCGGCAATCCGGGCGTCGGCCGCAGCCAAGCTGCTCGGACCAGCGGCGACCCCAGGCAGAACTCGATCTGGCCGCACGTCGAGGCCCAGGTACTCGACGCGATCGAGCGGCATCGGTCCACGATCGTGTTCGCCAACTCCCGGCGGCTCGCCGAACGGCTCTGCGCCCGGCTCAATGAGCTAGCCGGCCGAGCGGGCGGCCGAGCGGCCGAGTCCGACACCGGACCCGGCCGAGCCGCTAACCCGCCGATCGTCGCCCGCGCCCACCACGGCTCGGTATCCCGGGCCGAGCGGAGCCAGATCGAGGAAGCGCTCAAGGCCGGACAGCTGCCCGGCGTCGTCGCCACCTCGAGCCTCGAGCTCGGCATCGACATGGGCGCCGTCGATCTGGTCATCCAGGTCGAGGCACCGCCTTCGGTGGCGAGCGGCCTGCAGCGCACCGGCCGCGCCGGGCACAACGTCGGCGACGTGTCCCGCGGGGTGATCTTCCCCAAGTACCAGGGCGACCTGGTCCAGGCCACGGTCGTGGCCGGGCGGATGCGAACCGGCCAGATCGAAGAACTGCGCATGCCGCGCAACCCGCTCGACGTGCTCGCCCAGCAGATCGTGGCGATGACCGCGATGGACGACTGGACCGTCGACGAGGTGCAGGCGCTGGTCCGCCGGGCCGCGCCGTTCGCCGGGCTCACCAGGCCGGTGCTCGAAGCCGTGCTGGACATGCTGGCCGGGCGGTACCCGAGCGAGGAGTTCGCCGGGCTCCGGCCACGCCTGGTCTGGGACCGGATCACCGGCACCCTGCGCGGCCGTCCGGGCGGGCAGCGGATCGCGGTCACCAACGGCGGAACGATTCCCGACCGGGGCCTGTTCGGCGTGTTCCTGGCCGGCGCCCAGGACAAGTCGGGCCGCCACTCCCGGCGGGTCGGCGAACTCGACGAGGAGATGGTCTACGAGTCCCGGGTCGGCGACGTGTTCGTGCTCGGCGCGAGCTCCTGGCGGATCGAGGACATCACCGCCGACCAGGTCATCGTCTCGCCCGCGCCGGGACAGCCGGGGAAGCTGCCGTTCTGGCACGGCGACACGCCGGGCCGCCCGGCCGAGCTGGGCCGGGCGATCGGCGAGTACTGCCGCGAGCTGGGCGCGGCCGAGCCCGACCAGGCCACCGCCCGCCTGCGCGACGAGGGGCTCGACCCGCTGGCCACCGCCAACCTGCTGCGCTACCTGACCAGCCAGCGCGAGGCCACCGGCTACCTGCCCGATGACCGGACGCTGGTGCTCGAACGGTTCAGGGACGAACTCGGTGACTGGCGGCTGGTCCTGCACAGTCCGTACGGGTCGAAGGTGCACGCGCCCTGGGCGCTGGCGATCGCGGCCCGGCTGCGCGAGCGTTACGGCGGCATGGACGTGCAGGCCATGTACACCGACGACGGGATCGTGGTCAGGGTTCCTGACGCGGACGATCCGCCGGCGGCCGGCTTCGCCCTGCTCGATCCCGAGGAGGTCGAGCAGCTCGTCACGGCCGAGCTTGGCTCTTCGGCGCTGTTCGCCTCCCGGTTCCGCGAGTGCGCGGCCCGGGCGCTGCTGCTCCCCCGCCGCCAGCCCGGCCGCCGGTCGCCGCTGTGGCAGCAGCGGCAGCGGGCCGCCCAGCTGCTGGCGGTGGCCAGCGGGTACGGCAGTTTCCCGATCGTGCTCGAGACCATGCGGGAGTGCCTGCAGGACGTCTTCGACGTGCCGGCGCTGATCGGGCTGATGCGTGACCTGTCCGGCCGCAAGATCCGGCTGGTCGAGGTCGAGACCCCGACCGCCTCGCCGTTCGGGCGGGCGCTGATGTTCCGGTACGTCGGCGCGTTCATGTACGAGGGCGACGCGCCGCTGGCCGAGCGGCGGGCCCAGGCGCTCGCGCTCGACTCGGCGCTGCTGGCCGAGCTGCTCGGCCAGGCCGACCTGCGCGAGCTGCTCGACCCGGTCGTCGTCGCCGACACCGAGCGTGACCTGCAGCGGCTGTCCGCTGACCGGCAGTGCACCTCGGTGGAGGGGCTCGCCGACCTGATCATGCAGCTCGGCCCGCTGTCAGCAGAGGAGGTGGGGCTGCGCTGCGCGGGTGCCGGGGTTCGGGTGGCGGCGTTTCGGGCGGCGGGCGCGGCTGGCTGGCAGAACTGGCCGCGCAGCGGCGGGTTATCGAGGTCCGGGTGGCCGGGGAGGCCCGCTGGGCGGCGATCGAGGATGCCGGTCGGCTGCGGGACGCGCTTGGCGTCGCACTGCCCACCGGCATCCCGGTCGCCTTCACCGAACTGCTGCCCGATCCGCTCGGTGACCTGGTCGCCAGGTACGCGCGCACCCACGGCCCGTTCACGGCCGCCGACGTGGCCGCAGCGTACGGGCTCGGGATCGCTGTGGTGATCGGGATGCTGCACCGGCTCACCGCCGACGGCCGGTGCGTGGAGGGTGAGTTCCTGCCGAGCCTGGCCGGGCCGCAGTGGTGCGAGGCTGGCGTGCTGCGGCTGCTCAAGCGGCGGTGCCTGGCCAAGCTGCGGCAGGAGGCCGAGCCGGTGCCGCCGCAGGTGTTCGCCGCGTTCCTGCCGGCCTGGCAGGAGCGCGCTGGGCGACCGGCGGCGACGGCGGGGCGGCCGACCGGGGTCGTATGCGGTGGTCGGAGCAGCTGGCTGGCACGGCTTTGCCTGCCTCGGCGGTTGAGTCGCTGGTGCTGCCGGCCCGGGTCGAGGGCTACGCCCCGGCGATGCTCGATGTGCTGACGGCCGCGGGGGATGTGGTCTGGGCCGGGGCCGGGGCGCTGCCCGGCGGCGATGGCTGGCTGGTGCTCGCGCCGGCCGAGTCGGCGGCGCTGGTGCTGCCGCCGCCGGGCGAGATCACGATGACCCCGGTGCACGAGGCTGTGCTCGGCGTGCTCGAGGGCGGAGGTGCGCTGTTTTTCCGGGCGGTGGCTGACCGGGTGGTGGCCGGGTAACTGAGGGTGAGGCGGGCTCGGGCTCGGGCATTCGGTGAGTCGGCGGGTGATCGGGTGCGGGCGCTTAAGCGGGTCAGTGACCAGGCGGTGGCGGCGGCCATGTGGGACCTGGTCTGGGGCGGGCTGCTGACCAATGACACGCTGGCGCCGCTTCGGACGGTCCTGGGGGCTGGGGGTGGCGGGCCCGGTCGGGGTGGCGGGCCGGGCCGGCAGTGCTCTGGCGTCGCCGCAGCCGGCCCTGGCTGGCTCCAGGACGGGCCTGCCCGGGGCGCGGTCGGGCCTGCCTCGGCGGCCGGGTTTCGGGCGGGGTGCCATCCCGTCGAACGCTGGGCCGCCCACTGTCGAGCGGGCGGTGGTCGCTGTTGCCGCCGGTCGAGCTTGACCAGACTCGGCGGCTGCATGCCCGGGCCCTGTCCCTGCTCGACCGGTACGGCATCGTGATCCGCGGTGTTGCCGGGGCCGAACGGGTACCTGGCGGATTCGCCGCGCTTTACCCGGTGTTGCGGGCGATGGAGGAGTCCGGCCAGTGCCGTCGCGGCTACTTTGTCGAGGGCCTCGGCGCGGCGCAGTTCGCGCTTCCTGGTGCGGTTGACCGGATGCGGTCGATGGCCGGGCCGGCGGATGGGGCGACTGACGGGCTGGCGAGCGGATCGGCTGGCGGCCGTAGCTGGCGGGTCGGTGCTGGTGCTGGCCGCCGTCGACCCGGCGAACGCTTACGGCGCGGCGCTCCCCTGGCCGCCCAGGCCGGACGAGACGCAGGGCGGCCATCGTCCCGGCCGCAAGGCGGGGGCACTGGTCATGCTGGTCGGCGGGCAGCTGGTCCTTTATGTCGAGCGGGGCGGTAAGACGCTCGCTCTCCTGGACCTCCGATCCGGCGCTGCTTGACCCGGCAGCGGCCGCGCTGGCGGCGGCTGTACGCGCCGGGGCGCTCGGGCGGCTCACGGTGGAGCGGGCCGACGGCGGCGGAGTCTACGATTCGCCGCTGGCCAGAGCCCTGGAGGCGGCGGGTTTCCGGCCAACTCCGCGCGGCTTGCGGCTACGCGGCTAGATCATGCCGTCCGCCGTGAACACCGAACACCAGCCGCGTGTCGCAGTGGCAGGTCAGTACGACGGAGGCGAGCGCGGACCAGCTTCCGGCGGCCCGCTCTGACCGCGAGAAGGCGGTTGCTTGTTTCCCGGAGCGTTGTCGTCATCCTGGCGGAAGGTTCCCGTTTCCCGGAGGGTTGCCGTATTCCTGGCTGAGGGCTGTCGTTTCCCGGAAGGTTGCCTTAATCCTGGCGGAACGTTGTCGGCATTTCAGCGGAGAGTTGTCGCCGGGCGGTAAGTTTTCGGTAAATACGGCGGTTAACTTACCGCCAGGCGACAACTCTCCGCGTAGAATACGGCAGCCTTCCGCCAGGAATACGGCAACTTACCGCGCAAACGAGAAGTCCCTCCGCCCTGGCCGGCCCCTCCAGCCCCAGATCCGTCCACCCGGACGCGCACCCAGCCCCTTCGGCCCAAGTCAGAAACCTAGCGGGGCGGGTTGATCAGGCCGTGGGCGGGTTGATCAGGCCGTGGGCGGGTGATTACCGGGTCCGAGGCGGCGGCGTCCCGTTGATGTTCCGTCATCATGCGCGGAACGGTGATCACGGAACTCTGCCGGGGTGATCACGCCCCTTAGGTTCCGTGATCAAGGTCAGTTTCATGATCACGGAAGTCTGCCTGGGTACTCGGTCGGCCGGCGGGCGTCGGTGGGCATCTGGGATGGTGGCCGAAAACCTGAGTCCAGAAACCCAGTTCCCTATGGACGCGACCGGCAGCCCGTACCCGAGAGACCCGCCCCCGCCCGGTTTCCGTGATCATGGACCAGCCCGTGACCACGGAAACCCACGCGGGTGATCACACCCCTAAATCTCCGTGATCAAGCCGCGATCCATGATCACGGAACCCGCACGGGCCACCCGGCCCGCCCCGAGCGCCCGAGTCACCGAGCCCAATCCCGTCACCTAGGGGAAGTTGCTGCCGAACATCCCGCCGCCGCCGGTGATTCTCCTGCTCACGCGCTCGTTGTGGATCGCGTCGATCGCGAGCACGACGGCCAGCATGAACGCCTGACTGACGTTGTCGTCGATCTCAACCACGAACTTCTCCCGCAGCGCGAACTCCCTGGACACCCTCGCGATTGGCTGGCCCTGCTGGTGGATCTCAGTAGTTCCAGCCGGAAAAGTTGCCCTTCGCGCCTGATCCGGCCGTACGGCGAGTTGATCTCGTACCGGTCGCCGAAGAACCCCTCGTGGTGGATCTCGGCGACCTTCTGGCCGCCCATCTCGATGTCATGCTTGGTGGACATCAGGTGCTTCCTGATCTGCGCGACTTCCTGGCCACTGCCGTCGCGCATGCGTCAGGCGCTGGCTCAGGCCGAGGTTGCCGCGCACGTCAATGACGGGATTGCCGGAATCGTCAGTGATCACGAAATGCTCGATCAAGGACCACTTGCTAGCTATTTGATAGCGCATCGCTCAATACTCGGCCATGCCCGGCCGTGCCGCGCAGCCGAACCCGCGACCAAGTACCGGCCAAGACCGGCCAGTCCAGCCGAACCCCGGCCGAGTCGCCGCCGACCCGCCAGCCAGGCCCGCCGACCGAGCCTCCAGCCGCCCCTGGCGAGCCCGCATGTCCGGATCGGTGACCGCGCGCTCCGGACCGCACGGCATAATGCTGACTATGCGCCTGTCAGCCCGAGCCGATTATGCCTTGCGTGCTGCGATCGAACTCGCGGCATCCAAGGAAGGTCACGTCACCTCCGACCAGCTCGCCAAGGCACAGCAGATCCCGGCCAAGTTCCTTGAGGCGATCCTGACCCAGCTGCGCCGGGCCGGCCTGGTGCGCAGCCAGCGCGGGCCCGATGGCGGGTTCTGGCTGGCCCGGCCCGCCGATGAGATCTCGCTGGCCGACATCATCAGGGCCATCGACGGGCCGCTGCTCGGCGTCCGCGGCGAGCGCCCGGAGAACCTCGGCTACATCGGCGCGGCCGAGCCGCTGCAGACCGTCTGGATCGCGCTGCGAGCTAACGAGCGGGCCATCCTCGAAGAAGTCACGCTCGCCCACCGTGGTCTCAGGTCCGCTGCCAGAGACGCGTCCGGCTGCTCGCCGACGCAGCCCGGCTCCTGGGAAGCCAGGCTCACCCACTAGCGCCGCCGACCTCGGCGCCAGACCTCAAGCGCTCAGTGCCCGACGACCGGCACTCTTCACACCGGGACCATGTCGGTGATCTGCCGCGCCACCCTGGCGACCTGGTCGAACACCGGGTCGTCCAGCCCTGCACCCGGCGCCGATGACCGCCGACCTTCTGCGCGACCGGTACCTGACCGCCGCGCACCTGGCCCGGGCTGCAGCTGCCCGACCCGCTCCGGCATCTTGCCGGGGACGGCGCCGACCATCCGCGCGGAGCCGACCGGGACCAACCGCGACCGCCGTGCTCAGGAGCTGACCGGAGATCCGGACCGCTGGCCTGTCCTCGTTCCGTGCCCGTGCGTCAGTGCGCCGGGCGTGACCTCGATCGCTGGCTCGATGACATCGGCGAAGACCGGCTCGGTCTGCAGCTCGACGAGCGCGAAGTTATCGGAGACCTCGCGCAGGACCTGAGACAGCGGCGTGCCGAGGGCCGCGCAGATGGCAGCGAGCAGTTCCGATGAGGCCTCTTTCTGACCGCGCTCTACCTCCGACAGGTACCCAAGGGACACTCGCGCCGATGCGGAAACCTCGCGGAGGGTGCGACCCTGCCGCAGGCGAAGCCGCCGGAGCGCGTCACCAAGCAAGTGACGAAGCAGGACCATCGTCGCAATCCCTTCCCGAGACTGGCCGCGTACACCTCCACCGTACCTGGCCTAACTGACCGTGCGGGAGAGGGCGTCGGGGCGTGTTCTCGTATGTAACGCTGTAATCATCGATTGTCTTCCGGCTTGGTCCGGCTCAATGCGCCACGAGCAGCCCCAGAGCGTGCCTAACCGTGTCATGTCGGATCTGTGCCCGGTCACCTTCGAGCCTCAGCGGCAGCGCGGAGTTCGCGCTCAGCGAAGCTGACCGCGACGTGCACGGTGCCGACCGGCAAGTCCCGACCGGGTCCGGCCCGGCCACCCCGGTCGTGGCTACCCGCGATCAGCTGGCTCCCAGCCGCTGCCTGGCGCCGCTGGCCATGGCGGCGGCCACGTCCGGATCGACGGTACCGACCCGGTCGAGCAGTTCGGCGGGGACGTCGAGCAGCGTGCGCCTTGAGTTCGGCCGAGTAGGCGATGATCCCGCCGACGAAGACCGCCGACGCGCCCGGCACCGAGGTGAGCGCGGCCGCGACCAGGCCGCCGGTGAGGGACTCGGCGGTCGCGATCGCGTTCGTGTCGCTCTCGGCTGAGCAGCCGTGAGTCGCCGTGGCGCTGGCGCCAGCTGAGCTGGTGCTCATTGGGCTGATCCTCGGGCTCTGGCTGCGCGCTGGGGTCGGCGGCCCGGGCACGGCCCGCCGCAGCCGCAGCGCCCGGGCCACGTAGTCGGCACCGGTCACGATCGTCACCGCGACCGCGGCGCCCATCACCGCGATCCGCACCGGATCAATCGAGACCGGCAAGATGTACAGCCCGATCGCGACGATCTGCAGGACCGTCTTGATCTTGCCGCCCCGGCTGGCCGCGATCACCCCGTGCCTGATCACCCAGAACCGCAGCAGCGTCACGCCGACCTCGCGCACCATGATGACGCCGGTCACCCACCACGACAGCTCGCCGAGCGCCGGACAGCGTGATCAGCGCCGAGCCGGTCAGCGCCTTGTCGGCGATCGGATCGGCGATCTTGCCGAAGTCGGTGATCATCCCGCCGCGCCTGGCCAGTTCGCCGTCGAGGAAGTCGGTGACCGACGCGACCCCGAAGACGATGAACGCGCGCGGTCCTGGACGGTGGTCCCGTCAGAGACCAGCAGCACGACGAAGACCGGGCACGAGGGCAAGCCTGAGCACCGTCAGCCCGTTGGGGAGGTTGATGGTGCTCGGCTTGCTCGGCTCGCGAGCCAGCGTTCTCGGCGATCCAGGTCGCTCAGCTCCCGGTCACTCAGCCTCCGGCTCGCCGACCGCTCCGCCACCAGGTCCACCCCCTCTGAGCCTGATACCCGAACCCGGCACCAGCTCACCTATCGCCAGCGGCCGGTCGAGACCACCTCGGTCGTCCCGTCGACCTCCGGGGCCTGGTGCGCTCCCCGGCCCCGGTACGTACCGGGTGGCGATCGCTCGCCGTCGGCGATCCGTGGCTCCTCGATCAGCACCTCGTGCAGCTCGCCGATCCGGTCGGCCGCCCGCTGGTCCATCAGCTCATCGGCCAGCCCGGCCAGCGCCTCGACCCGGCTCGGCGATCTCCTGCTCGTCGAGCTGGCCGGGCAGCGACGCCGCCTCGGTGCCGTCCTCGTCGGAGTAGCCGAAGATCCCGATCGCGTCCAGCCGGGCGTCGACCAGGAACTGCTCCAGTTCGCTCGACGTCGGCCTCGGTCTCGCCGGGGAAGCCGACGATGAAGTTCGACCTGATGCCCGCCTGCGGGCGCCAGCTTCCTGATCTGCTCGATCAGCCCGCAGAACCGCTCGCGGTCACCGAACCGGCGCATCGAGCGCAGCACCGGGCCGCTGGCGTGCTGGAACGACAGGTCGAAGTACTGGCGCGACGCCGGGAGTCGAGGCCATCACCTCGATCAGCCCCGGCCTGACCTCGGCGGGCTGCAGGTAGCTGACCCTGACCCGGTCGATGCCGGGCACCGCGGCCAGCTGCGGCAGCAGCGTCTCCAGCAGCCGCAGGTCCCCGAGGTCCTTGCCGTAGGAGGTCGAGTTCTCGCTGACCAGCAGCAGCTCCCTGGCGCCGTGACCGGCCAGCCAGCCCGCCTCGGCCAGCAGGTCAGCCGGCGGCCGGGAGATGAACGCCCCCCGGAACGCCGGGATCGCGCAGAAACTGCACCGGCGGTCACAGCCCGAGGCGATCTTCAGCGGCGCGACCACGCCGCCGCCGAGCCGGCGCCGCAGCACCCGCGGCCCGGATGCCGGCGCGATCCCGTCGGGCAGATCGGCCATCGCGCGTGGCCGGGCACGTGAGCGGCGCCGCCGGCCGGCCGGCCGGGCGAGATCGGCAGCAGCTTGCGCCGGTCCCGCGGCTCATGCGCCGCCCAGCGCTGGCCCGGCGTGCACGGCGTCCAGCCGGTCGGCGATGTTGGCGTAGTCGTCGAAGCTCAGCACCTGCGCCTCGGGCAGCGCCTCCGCCAGCCCGCTGCCGTACCGCTCGGCCAGGCAGCCCGGCCGCGACCACGGCCGCGCCGGAATCGGCGGCGCCGAGCAGTTCGTCGATCGACTCCTGCTTGGCGGCCTGAATGAACCCGCACGTGTTGACCAGGACCACATCGGCCTGGTCGGCCTCGGTCAGCGACCAGCCGCCGGCTTCAAGCCGGGCGGCCAGCTCTTCGGAGTCAACTTCGTTGCGGGCGCAGCCCAAGGTGACCAGGCGCACCGAGCGCCTCAGCAGCGGGAGTCGTACACCGGCAGACTACGATAGCAACCGGCAGCACTGCCGGCAGGCCTCAGGACCGGCTGCCTGCGCCGGCGGTGCTTGCCGAGTGCCAGGCCAGCGTGACCGGCTGGGTGACGCCCCGGGCGATCTTGTTCTTGCCGTTCACGACCACCTTCACCCCGGCCGGGTTGCCGAGCTGCAGGCTGACCGGGTGCCGCTCGGACCAGCGCTTGACCTGGCCCGGGTAGACCATTCCCTGGAACAGCGTCTGGCCGGTCCTCGCTGGTCAGCGCGACCCAGCACGGCTGGGTCGCGGTGAGCTTGATGTCGAGCCGGTGCGGCTCTGACGGTGCGCGACCGGCGACGGTCCTGACGCTTCTCTGCTGGTGGTGCGCATTGGCTGTCTGCACCCGCTGTCATTGGACGGCTGCGCGGTCGTCGCGTGCGCCTGGCGAAATGCACGTAAGCGAACACCCCTCCGGCCACGACCAGCGCCAGCACCAGCGCCGCCGTCCAATTCGGCCTCCGCCGTTCCTTGAGGCGTACCGGCGTCACCGGCTGGAACACGTCCGCCGCGCTGATCGCCTGCGGCGCGCCTATCGTCGCGTCGTACTCCGCGATCAGCGGCTCGGGATCGACCCCGACCGCCCTCGCGATGCTGCGGACATGGCCGCGGGCGTAGAAGTCACCGCCGCACCCGGAGAAATCGTCGCGCTCGATGCTGCGGATGATCGTCTCCCTGATGCATGTGCGCTGGCTTACCTGCGTCACGGTCATTCCGGCCTGGCGGCGTCCCGCTGCCAGCGCGTCACCAATGGTCACGCCACGCCTCCACGCTTGCTCATCAATGGCTGCAGCTCTATCAGATTCGAGCACATGACGAGCTCCCCCGGCTCCCCTTATCAGGGGGACGATGACCCAGTGTAGACACCTAGCTACCGCCGGCAAGCGACGTCCGGCTGGGGTGTCCCTGCTCAATACCTACCGGCTATTTTTGACTAACCAATCCCCATAGCTGATGCCCGCTTGAGGCCAGCCAACCTCCGCCGGAGTATGGCCTTCGGCCATCACCGGTCATTGCTGATGAGTCCCCTACTCGCCGCGCAGGGAACTCAGCAGCTCGGCCAGGTCTTCTGGGCGGATCAGGACGTCTCTGGCCTTGGAGCCTTCGCTGGGGCCGACGACGCCGCGGCTCTCCAGGAGGTCCATCAGCCGCCGGCCTTGGCGAACCCGACCCGCAGCTTGCGCTGCAGCATCGAGGTCGAGCCGAACTGGGTGCTGACGATCAGCTCGGCCGCCTGGAGCAGCAGGTCGAGGTCGTCGCCGATGTCGGCGTCGATGTCGCGCTTGTCGCCTTCGGGCGACGATGACTTCCTCGCGGTAGTCAGGCTCGGCCTGCTTCTTGCAGTGCGTTGACGATCTCACGGATCTCTTTTTCCGTGACGTAAGCGTTCTGCAGCCGGATCGGCTTGCTCGCGCCCATCGGCAGGAACAGCGCGTCACCCTGGCCGACCAGCTTCTCCGCACCCGGCTGGTCCAGGATGACCCGGCTGTCGGTCAGGCTCGAGGTAGCGAACGCCAGCCGCGACGGCACGTTGGCCTTGATCAGGCCGGTCACCACGTCCACGCTCGGCCGCTGGGTGGCCAGCACCAGGTGAATGCCGGCCGCCCGGGCCAGCTGGGTGATCCGCACGATCGCGTCTTCCACGTCCCGCGGCGCGACCATCATCAGGTCGGCCAGCTCGTCCACGATCACCAGCAGGTACGGATAAGGCACGTACTCCCGCTCGCTGCCCGGCGGCGCCGTGATCTTCCCGGCCCGCACGGCCTTATTGAAGTCATCCATGTGCCGGAACCCGGACGCGGCCAGGTCGTCGTACCGGCGGTCCATCTCCCCGACCACCCATGCCAGCGAGTCCGCGGCCTTCTTCGGGTTCGTGATGATCGGCGTGATCAGGTGCGGGATCCCCTGATACGCGGTCAGCTCGACCCGCTTCGGGTCGATCAGGATCATCCGCACCTCATCCGGGGTCGCCCGGATCAGGATCGACGTGATCAGCCCGTTGATGCAGGTCGACTTGCCCGCGCCGGTCGCGCCGGCGATCAGGATGTGCGGCATCTTGGCCAGGTTCGCCACGACCGTGCGGCCCTCGACGTCCTTGCCCAGGCCGACCACCATCGGGTGGTGATCGGACTCGGCGACCTGCGACTTCAGCACGTCACCCAGGCTCACGATCTCCCGGTCGGTGTTCGGGATCTCGATGCCGATCGCCGACTTGCCGGGGATCGGGGACAAGATCCGCACGTCGCGCGCTCTTGACCGCGTACGGCGATGTTCTTCGACAGCGCCGTGACCCGCTCCACCTTGACCGCCGGCCCCAGCTCGATCGCGTACCTGGTCACCGTCGGCCCCCGGGAGAACCCGGTCACCTGCGCGTCGACCTCGAACTGGTCGAGCACCGTCGTCAGCGCCTCGACCATCGCGTCGTTGGCCCGCGTCCTGGCCTTGGGCGCCGTGCCCGGCTTGAGCAGCGCCCCCGGCGGCAGCGTGTAGCTCGACGACGTCGTCCCGGCCAGCATCAGCTGCTCGCCCGTCGGCCGGTCTTACCGGCGGCGCCGGCTGTCTGCGCCAGGCTCGGCCGCTTCGGCCGCCGGCGCCCCGGCCTCCCCAGTCGTCCTCGTCCTCGGCGCCGAACCAGGACTTGCGCCAGGACGCCTCGGCACCCGTCCCGCCGCCGCGGCCGGGCGGGCCGCCTGGTCCCTGGTCCCGGCCTGCGCCGGCCGCGGCCGGCCGCCGAAGCTCAGCGCCTCGGCCAGCACCTCGTCGTCGGACGAGCTGCCCGCCGGCCGGACGGCCGGCAGCACCTGGCAGTCCAGCCACCGTCCCTGGGCAGCCGGCTCCGCCGGCTCTTGCGCGCCGGCGCGCGCGGGACCAGCCCGCCGAGCAGCGGCGTGTCGTAGGGCCGGTCGTTCTCCGCCGGCTTCGAGCGCGCCCGCGCTCCTGCGCCGGCCGAGCCGCGCGGCGCCGGCGCCCTCGGCCGGCAGCCTCGTCCTCGGCGTCGACTCTTCCTCGACCTCGGGACCCCGGAGCTGGCGCCAGATGAACCCGACCTCGTCGAACCGCTCCCGCACCCGGTGCAGCGGCGTCCCGGTGACCACCAGCAGCCCGAACGCGCAGATCAGCGCGAGCAGCGGCACCGCCACCCAGGCGGTGAGCAGCGCCCTGCAGCGGCGCGGACGCCACGTAGCCGATCAGCCCGCCGGCCCCGCATCGCCTTGCTGCCGGCCGACGGGGCCGGGCTGCCCAGCGCGATGTGCATGATGCCGAGCGCGCCGAGCATCAGCGCGGTCCAGCCGATCACCATCCGGCCGGGATGGGCGTTCTTGTCCGGGTGCCGCAGCAGCCGCCAGGCGAGCAGCCCGAGCAGGACCGGGACGGCCGGCGCGCCGACGCCGAACGTGCCGCGTACCAGCCCGGTCAGCGCGTGGCCGAACGGCGAGCCCAGATGCCACCAGGCGGCCCCGGCCACGACGATGGCGGCGGCGAGCACGCCAAGCCCGACCCCGTCCCGGCGGTGCGCCTCATCGAGCTCGCGCGCGCTGTCGCCGAACAGCCTGGCCACGTACCCGGCCCCGCGAGGCCAGTTCCAGCCAGACCGGGCGTGACGATCGCGAGGATCCAGCCGATCAGGATCAGGAGCGGGTTGCTGGACTGCCGCATCATCGCGGCGACGCTCGTCTTCGGCGCCGAGTCTGCGGCCGCGTGTAGCGGCGGTCTGACCTACCCGGCCGCGCCGCCGTCGAGCCCGCCCCCGCCTGCGTACTGCGAGCTGAGCCGCCGCCACGAGCCGGCCGCTCTACCAGGCCCCTGCGCGTGGTGCTGCCGCGCCCGGAGTACCGCGCCGGAGCCAGTGCGCGCGGTGGCCTCGGCCGTCCGCCGGCACCGGTGCTGAGGCCCGCCCTGAAGCCCCGAGCCCGTCCCGCCAGCAGGACGGCCTGATGCGCCCGAAGAGCGGGGACGCCCGGCGCCCCTTCGTCGGGCGTGATGCACCCTTGGGCGCACGAGTCGCCATGGTTCACACCGTAACCAAGCGCGCAATGCCCGAAGACCAAGACAGCCGGCGTGTCGCTCTGGCCGTCGGCGTACACCGACTGGTCGAGGCTTCCTGAGGATGGTCGCCAGCAGAGCCGGTGAAACCCGCCTGGCCGTCGGCGTACACCGACTGGTCGAGGCTTCCTGAGGATGGTCGCCAGCAGAGCCGGTGAAACCCGCCTGGCCGTCGGCGTACACCGGCTGGTCGAGGCTTCCTGAGGATGGTCGCCAGCAGAGCCGGTGAAACCCGCCTGGCCGTCGGCGTACACCGACTGGTCGAGGCTTCCTGAGGATGGTCGCCAGCAGAGCCGGTGAAACCCGCCTGGCCGTCGGCGTACACCGACTGGTCGAGGCTTCCTGAGGATGGTCGCCAGCAGAGCCGGTGAAACCCCGAGGTTGATCCAGATCCAGGGGTCTTCGCCACTGTCGTGGAGAGTTTTCAGTTTTCTCGTGGAGAGTTGTCGTTTCGTGGAGACTTTTCAGTAAATAGCGCGGCTAACTCTCCACGAGAACGCTGACAAGTCTCCACGAGAACGCTGAAAACTCTCCGCGACAATGGCGAACTCTCCGAACGGGCCAGCCGTTGGTGTCACAAAAGGGCTGATACCCGGCAGACTGGCCACGCGGGCTCGGGCCGATCACCGCCCGGAACCGCACCGCCGCCACGCATCGGCCCCGCGTTAACCCACCGAGGTCCCGAAACCCGGACCCCGTCAATCACGGAACCGGGGCGCTGACTGTGCCCCGGCTGATGTTCCGTGATCTCCCCCGGACGGGTGATCACGAGGTCCGGGCCGGACACGATGCACCCCACCCGGACACGATGCCCCCCGGACACGATGCCCCGCTGTCACCCCGCTGATGTTCCGGGATCATGGTCGGGGTCTTGATCACGGAAACCGGATGGGGTGATCACGCTGCTCATGCTCCGTGATCAAGGTTTGTTTCATGATCACGGAACCCAAGCGGGGTACTTGAGCACCTGGGCGACGTGCCCGACCCCGCCGAAACGATCAATACCCGGCAAATCGCGGGTCTGGTGACAAGGGACGATACGCCGTCGCTCACCGTTGACGATGTACAAGGGCGCCGCGTAACTTCAGCAACAGGCCAAGCCGGTCAGGCGGGTGCAAACCGGGCGATCGGGCCGGGTCATAGCGGCGACGTGCGGATCGCGGTGGTGGGCGGCGGGCCTGGCGGGCTGTATTTCGCCGCGCTCGCCAAGCAGTTGAGTCCGGACGCCGAGATCAGGGTCTGGGAGCGGAATGCGGCCGACGACACGTTCGGCTTCGGGGTGGTGTTCTCCGACGAGACCCTCGGCGGCATCGAGCACGCCGACCCGGCTCATCCACGCCGCCATGCAGCGCGAGTTCGCCCGCTGGGACGACATCGACGTGCACTACCGGGACCGGGTGATCACCAGCGGCGGCCACGGGTTCGCGGCGATCAGCCGCAAGCGGCTGCTCCAGATTCTCCAGCAGCGGTGCGCTGAGCTGGGCGTTTCGATGCGCTTCCGCACTGAGTCACCGTCGCCAGCCGCGCTGGCCGCCGACTACGACCTGGTGATCGCGGCCGACGGCGCGAACTCGGCGACGCGGGAGGCGTTCGGGACGGCGTTCGGGCCTCGGTTGAGGTGCGGCGGTGCAAGTACATCTGGCTCAGCACGGACCTGGTGTTCGACGCGTTCAAGTTCTACATCGTCGCCGACGCCGCACGGCGTCATGCAGGTCCACGGCTATCCCTACGACGCGACCGCGAGCACCTTCATCGTCGAGATGCACGACGACGTCTGGCAGGCGGCCGGGTTCGGCGAACTCGCGCCCTCCTCGCTCGCGCCCGGGCGAGTCCGACGAGGCCTCGATCACGCGGATCGGGAGCTGCTGGCCGGAATACTCAGAGACCACCGCATATTTTCGAACAATTCAAAATGGATCAATTTCGGAACGCTGCGGTGCGCCAGCTGGCGGCACGAGAACGTGGTGCTGCTCGGGGACGCCGCGCACACCGCGCATTTCTCGATCGGATCAGGCACCAAGCTGGCCATGGAGGACGCGCTCGCGCTCGCCGCCTGCCTGCACGAGCAGCCGGGGCTCGGCGCGGCGCTCGAGGCGTACGAGGCGGAGCGGCGGCCGGTCGTCGCGTCGACCCAGCGGGCGGCCCAGGCCAGCCTGGAGTGGTTCGAGAACCTCGGGCAGTACACCGACCAGGATCCCGAGCAGTTCGCGTTCAACATCGTCACCCGCAGCCGCCGGGTCACCTACGACAACCTGCGGCTGCGTGATCCCGAGTTCACCGCGTCGATCGATGCCTGGTTCGCCGACTCGTGCAAGGCGGCCGGGCTCGGCGACGGCGAGGTGGTGCCGCCGATGTTCGCGCCGTTCCGGCTGCGGGAGCTGGAGCTGAAGAACCGGGTCGTGGTCTCGGCGATGGATATGTACAGCGCCGCCGACGGGCCGCCGTCCGACTTCCACCTGGTCCAGCTCGGCGGCAAGGCGCTCGGCGGGGCCGGCCTGGTGATGACCGAGATGGTCTGCGTGTCGGCGGCCGGGCGGATCACGCCGGGCTGCGCCGGGATGTACGCGCCCGAGCATGAGGAGGCCTGGCAGCGGATCACCTCGTTCGTGCACTCCGCCTCGGGCGCCAAGATCGGGCTCCAGCTCGGGCACTCCGGGCGCAAGGGCTCAACCAAGCTGATGTGGGAGGGGATCGACGAGCCGCTGGATCACGGCAACTGGGAGGTCTGCGGGCCGTCGCCGCTGCCGTACCTGGCCGGGGTCAGCCAGGTGCCGCATGAGCTGACCGCCGGCCGAACTGGAGTCAGATCAAGGACGAGTTCGTGGCGGCGACGCTGGCGGCGCAGCGGGCCGGATTCGACCTGATCGAGCTGCACTGCGCGCACGGATACCTGCTGTCGTCGTTCATCTCGCCGGTCACGAACCAGCGGACCGACTGGCTACGGCGGGTCCCTCGAGGGGCGGCTGCGGTACCCGGTTGAGGTGTTCGCGGCGATGCGGGCGGTGTGGCCGGCCGGGCGGCCGATGACGGTGCGGATCTCGGCGACGGACTGGGTGCCGGGCGGGCTGACCGGGCCGGACTCGGTGGAGGTCGCGCGGGCGTTCGCGGCGGCGGGGGCGGATGCGATCGACGTGTCGACCGGGCAGGTGACTCCCGATGAGCAGCCCGCGTTCGGCCGGTCGTATCAGACGCCGTTCTCCGACGCGATCCGCAACCAGACTGGACTCGCGACCATCGCGGTCGGCGTGATCTCGTCTTACGACGACGTGAACTCCATCATCCTGGCCGGGCGAGCCGACCTGTGCGCGATCGGGCGGGCGCACCTGTATGACCCGAACTGGACGTTGCACGCGGCGGCGGACCAGGGTTATGCCGGGCCGGCGGCCGCCTGGCCCGATCCGTGGGCCGCTGGCAGCCGGCCGCCGCAGACCGGGCGGACGGACGGGCCCAAGCCGAGGCTGCAGCTGATCCGCGATCTAGCGGCGGCGCCGGCGGGACCAAGCACGCCCGCTGGCGCCCGATCCAGCCGACCCAGACACGAACACAGGACTCCGAATAGATGACGATTGAGCCGGTCAACCCGCCTGAGCTGGCCAAGCCGTCCGGCTTCTCGCATGCGGTCGATCGCAGCGGGCCGGGTCGTGTTCCTGGCCGGCGCAGACCGCGATCGATCCGTCCGGGCGCGATCGTCGGGGACGGCGATGTCGTCGCTCAGTTCGAGCTGGCGCTGAGCAACCTGCTGACCGCGCTGCGGGCGGCGGGCGGCACGCCCGAGCAGCTGACCAGCCTGACCATCTACGCGACCGACCTGGAGGACTACCGCGCGCACGGCAAGGAGATCGGCGCGGTGTGGCGGCGGCTGATCGGGCGCGGCTATCCGGCGATGGCGGCGATCGGGGTGAGCCGGCTGTGGGACGAGGCCGCGCTGGTCGAGATTCAGGGCTTCGCGGTGCTCGGGCCAGCGCCGGGAGCCTGACGCCGGTCAGGGCGGATCGAGCTCGGCCGCCCTGGCGAGGTCGGCCGCCGCCGCTTCGGCGCGTCCGAGTGCCAGGTAGGTATCCGCCCGGCCCTTGATCGCCCAGACGTCGTCCGGGTTAAGCTCAATCGCCGCGTCGTAGTCCGCCAGGGCTTCGTCGAAGCGGCCGAGGTTGTGGTAGGCGTCCGCCCGCAATTCCAGTGCCTGCTCGGAGTCCGGCCGGATCGCCAGCGACTGGCTGAAGTCGGCGAGCGCTTCCTCGTTGCGCTCCAGTCGCAGGTACGTCATGCCCCGGCCGATCAGGTCCATGGCCTTCCAGTCCCCCGAGGTCAGGCCGATCGCCAGGGTGAAGTCAGCCAGCGCCTCCTCGTACCGGTCAGCGTTCAGGTGGGCGGTGGCCCGGTCGGAGATGGCCTCGTGATCAGCCGGGTCGGCCGGGCCGGTCTCGGTGACCTGGTCGACCCAGCGCTCGACGGCGGGCAGCACATCGGGTGCCAGGCCCCTGAGCTGCTCGGCCGTGGCCTCGACCTGGTCGAGCAGGTCGTCAATCTCGGCCTGCTCTGGCCGCCACTCATCGAGCATCGAGCGCAGGAGCGTCACCATCGTGTCGATGTAGTCAAGCTCGGCTGGCTCGATCGCCGCCGCCAGCTCAGGCTCGCCGAGCGAGATCCGCAATATCAGCTCGGCCTGCCTCGCCGGAAAGGCCTCGCCTGGCACCACGGGCCGGACCCGGCTGGTGAACGCGGCGACCTGGCTGAGGCCGGGACTGGCGCCAAACCGGAGCTGCGCGACCCTGGTGAACAGGAAGGAGAGGAATACCATGTACCGGTCAGACAATGCGCGCAGCGCCGACTCGGCCCCGGTCCCGCTCAGCAGGGCCGCGCGCAGGTCGGCCACCGCTTCCTGGTCCTGGGCGTTCGGGTCATCCCTCAGTCGCAATTGTTTTCCCGGTTCCTGAACTTCGACGCGATGACATACGCGGCGACTGCCAAGGCCGGGCATTATGCGTACCGCTATAGGACGACATATATAGTAGTCTCAACCAAACGGCGGGGCGGGGCAACCGCGTTACCCCAGGCCACCTCACTCGACCCATCATCGCCTAAACCAGACAGTGTTGACTAGCAGCACATTGGCGGAATACTGAGCAAGTCCGCAGCTCACACCTGGAGGGCCTAGCCGATGCCGCTCACGCCGTCCGCCCACGTCGACACGTTCTGCCGCGACCACCTGCCGCCGGCCGATCAGTGGCCCGAGCTGGAGTTCACGCTGCCGGAGCTGAGCTACCCCGACCGGCTGAACTGCGCCGACGCCCTGCTGAGCGAGACCATCGCCCGGCTCGGCCCCGACCGGCCTGCCCTGCTGCCGCAGGATCCCGCCGAGGCGGCCTGGAGCTACGGCGACCTGGCCGCGACCGCCAGCCAGATCGCGCCCGTGCTGACTGATGATCTCGGGCTGGTCCCGGGAAACCGGGTACTGCTGCGCGGGCCGAACAACCCGTGGATGGTCGCCTGCTGGTTCGGCGTCGTGCTGGCCGGCGGCGTCGTCGTCGCGACGATGCCGCTGCTGCGCTCGGCCGAGCTGACCACGATCTGCGAGATCGCCCAGGTGCGGCTGGCGCTGTGTGACGACCGGTTCACCGCCGAGCTGGAGGCGGCTGCACGTGCCCGGGCTGCGGACGGTCACCTTCCGCGCGGTCGGGCCTACGCTCCGGCGGCAGCCTGAACGGCCTGCCGGGCGGCCAGCGAAGCCGCCCAGCTTCGACGCCGGTCCAGACGGCCGCCGACGACGTGGCGATCATCGCGTTCACCTCAGGCACCACCGGCCGGCCAAAGGCCGCGATGCACTTCCACCGCGAGGTCCTGGCCGTCGCCGACACGTTCTCCGCCCTCGTGCTCAAGCCGGTACCCGATGACATCTTCACCGGCACTCCCCCGCT
This sequence comes from uncultured Actinomycetota bacterium, assembly GCA_963819285.1. Lineage (GTDB taxonomy): Bacteria > Actinomycetota > Actinomycetes > Streptosporangiales > Streptosporangiaceae > Chersky-822. Next base: position 3,844,918 of record CAWFVM010000002.1, on the reverse strand, counting down.
GGCGTTCACCTTCGGCCTGGGCGCGATGCTGATCTTCCCGATCAGGGCCGGCGCGGCGACGCTGCTGATCGAGCGGGCGACCCCGGCCGAGCTGGCCGACCAGATCGCCGCCCGGGGCGTGACCATCTGCTCGACCGCGCCGACCGCCTACCGGGCGATGCTCGCGGCCGGCAAGGCCGACCAGCTGCGCGGGCTGCGCCGCCCGGTCTCGGCCGGCGAGACGCTGCCCGGGTCGGTCTGGCAGGCGTTCTACGACGCGACCGGAGTCAAGATCATCGACGGGATCGGCAGCACCGAGCTGCTGCACATCTTCATCGCGGCCGCCGACGACGACATCAGGCCGGGCTCGACCGGCCTGCCGGTCCCCGGCTACCGGGCCGCGATCCTGGATGAGTTCGGCAAGCCGGTCCCGGACGGCCAGCCCGGCCGGCTCGCGGTCAAGGGCCCGACCGGCTGCAAGTACCTGGGCGATGACCGCCAGCGCAGCTACGTCAGCAGCGGCTGGAACTTCACCGGCGACACCTACGTCAGGGACGCCGACGGCTACTTCTGGTACCAGGCCCGCTCGGACGACATGATCGTCTCGGCCGGCTACAACATCGCCGGACCTGAGGTCGAGGAGGTCCTGCTCGGCCACCCCGCGGTCGCCGAGTGCGGCGTAGTCGGGGTCCCCGACGAGACCAGAGGCCAGATCGTGAAGGCGTTCGTCGTGCTGACCGAGGGCGCGGCGGCAGGGCCGGAGCGGGTCGCCGAGCTGCAGGAACTGGTCAAGGCCAAGATCGCCCCGTACAAGTACCCGCGCTCGATCGAGTTCCTCCCGGCGCTCCCCCGCACCAACACCGGCAAGCTGCAGCGCTTCAAGCTCCGCGATCTACCGGGTTCGGCGCCGGGTTAGGCCCGCTGGTGAGAGCTGCGAGCCGGTCCAGTCCGTAGCCGCTGATCAGCAGGCGCTCCTTGCGGCTGCCGAGCAGCTGCTCCGTCCAGTCGGTGAACCCGCCGTCGCCCAGCTCAACCGGCCCCGCGTGCACCTTGAAGCACAGGCAGCGGTAATACGCCCGGCCGCTCTGCCGTTCCGGCGCGTCGGCTACCTGAACGTCAGGCTGACCGGCGAAGGCCGCCTGGACGTCGGCCAGGATCGAGGCGGCCACCTCGTCTAGCCGCGTGATGGCGATCCTGATCCCGTGCGCGCCAGCCGCCTCGCACCCGCTCACCGCGAATCTCAGGTGCTCGATCAGGTGCTGCCGCTCGAACGCATGGCTGCCAGTGTCCCGGCCTGCGGTGACCGCTCCGAGGAGCTGGAAATGAGCGAAGCTCCCCGGTCCGTCGAATTGCTGCGCCCGCGTGACCCGCTGGGTTGCCGCGAGCCTGACCGGCTGGCCGGCCGAGGCGGGCGGGTGGCCGGCCGAGGCGGGCGCGGCCCGGCGCCGGAGAGCGGCCTCCAGCGCCAGTGCGTTCGTGGGGTCCGCCGCGACCTCGGTGCGCCTGATGGTGGCGATGACGTTGCGAGGATCGACGCCGGCGAATGCGCTGTGCGCGCCAAGCGGCAGCACCGGGGCCAGGGTGATCACGTCGAAGCTCTCCGGCAGGGCCGCGATCATCTCGTCCTCGACCCGCCGGAGATCACGAAACTCGGTACTCGCCGGGCCGACGAACCGGTCGGTGCGGTACTGCCGCAGCACGTCGGCGGGCCGCAGCCGAGCCGCCCGCCGCCGCATCACCTCAAGTAGCACCGACGTCAGGTCCGCACCCGACAGCGAGTCGGCCAGAACGTCAAGCAGGTCCGCTCCGCTCGCCTGACCGAGCACCCGCCGCAGCAAGCCGTCATCATCTGCCTTCATGCCACGCCAGTATGGCCAGCGCCCCCTGCCGCCGCACTTCAATTTTCATCAGCGGCAAGCGGCGCCTCGGGCGGTCAGACCTCGAGCACCACCGGGATGATCATCGGGCGGCGGCGGTAGTTGCTGTTCACCCACTTGCCCAGTGCGCGCCTGATGAGCTGGCCGAGCTGGAATGGGTCGTTGATGCCCTCCTTGGCGGCCCGGTCTAGCGCTTCCTCCACCAGCGGCCGGACCTCGCTGAAACCGGACTCGTCGATGCCAGAACCGCGAGCGTGGATCTCCGGCCCGGCGACCAGCTTGCCGCTGGTCGAGTCGACCACCACGATCACCGAGATGAAGCCCTCCTCACCCAGGATCAGCCGGTCCTTGAGCGAGCTCTCGGTCACCTCGCCGACCGACAGCCCGTCCACGAACACGTAGCCGCAGTGCACCTTGCCGGTCACCGCCGCCTTGCCGCCGACCAGGTCGACGACCAGTCCGTCCTCGGCGAGCACGATGTTCTCCCGCGGGACCCCGGTCTGCTCGGCCAGTTCGGCGTGGGCCCGCAGGTGCCGCCACTCGCCGTGGATCGGCATGAAGTTGCTCGGCTGGACCATGTTGAGCACGTAAAGCAGCTCGCCGGCCGGGGCATGCCCGGACACGTGCACGAGCGCGTTGCCTTTGTGCACCACCCGGGCGCCGAGCCTGGTCAGGTTGTTGATCACGCGCGAAACCGCGGTCTCGTTGCCTGGCACCAGCGAGGAGGCGAGAATCACCGTGTCGCCGTGCGCGATCCTGATCGGGTGATCCCGCCCTGCCATCCTGGCCAGCGCCGACATGGGCTCGCCCTGCGATCCGGTGGAGATCAGCACGATCTGATCGGGTGGCAGCTCCTCGGCGTCCTTCATGTCGACGAGCAGCCCGCCGGCCACCTGAGGGCACGTGCAGGTAGCCGAGCTCCCTGGCGACCCCCATGTTGCGCACCATCGACCGGCCCGACCAGCGCGACCTTGCGGCCATGCGCAGCCGCCGTGTCGAGCACCTGCTGCACCCGGTGCACGTGGCTGGCGAAACACGACACGATGATCCGCTGCTCGGCCGCGCTGAACACCTCGGACAGCACGGACGCGATCGCGCGCTCGCTGGTGACGATGCCCGGTACCTCGGCATTGGTCGAATCCGACATCAGCAGGTCGACGCCCTCGCGGCCGAGCCGGGCGAACCCGCCCAGGTCGGTCAGCCGGCCGTCGAGCGGCAGCTGGTCCATCTTGAAGTCGCCGGTATGCAGGACCGTGCCTGCCCCGGTCTTGATGGCGACGGCCAGCGCGTCCGGGATCGAGTGATTAACCGCGAAAAATTCAAGTTCAAAGGGGCCGAATCGAGCGCCCGCGCCAGCGTCGACCTCTGAGGTGACCGGAGTGATCCGGTGCTCGATGAGCTTGCTGGCGACCAGCGCCAGCGTCAGCCTGGACCCGACCAGCGGGATGTCAGGACGGCGCCGCAGCAGGTAAGGCACCGCCCCGATGTGATCCTCGTGGGCGTGGGTCAGCACGAGTGCGTCGACCTGGTCGAGCCGGTCATCGATCGAGGTGAAGTCCGGCAGGATCAGGTCGATCCCCGGAGTATCGGGATCGGGGAACAGCACGCCGCAGTCCACGATCAGGAGCCGGCCTTCGTGCTCGAAGACCGTCATGTTCCTGCCGACCTCGCCGAGGCCGCCGAGCGCTACGATGCGGAGTCCGCCGGACGGCAGCGCCGGCGGGTGTCCGAGTTCTGGGTGCGGGTGACTCACTTGAGCTTGACACCACCAGCGAGCAGGTCGGTGCGCAGTTGCTCGATCTCAGCCTCCGTCGCGTCGACGATAGGGAGCCGCGTCGACCAGCGGGGCAGGCCGACCAGGCCAAGCGCTGCCTTGACGGCGATCACGCCCTGCGTCCTGCCCATGATCCCCGTGTAGACCGGCATCAGGTTGCGGTGATACGCCAGCGCGGTGTCGACCTCGCCGGCCAGGAAGGCGTCGATCATCTCGTGCAGCCGGTCGCCGACGATGTGCCCGACCACGCTGATGAAGCCGACCGCGCCGAGCGCGAGCCACGGCAGATTGATGACATCATCGCCTGAATAGAACGCCAGGTCGGTGCTCGCCATCACAGTGGAGGCCGCGCCGAAGTCGGCCTTGGCGTCCTTGACGCCGACAATCCGGGGATGCTTGGCCAGCTCGATCTGCGTCTCTGTGCCGATCGGGATGCCAGCCCGCCCGGGAATGTCATAGATCAGGCTGGGCAGCGGCGTCGCGTCGGCGACCGCCGTGAAGTGCGCGATCAGCCCGCTCTGCGGAGGCTTGTTGTAGTACGGGGTGACGACTAGCAGTCCGTCGGCGCCAGCCTGCTCGGCCTGCCTGGCCAGCTCGCAGGTGTGCGCGGTGTCGTTCGTGCCGACGCCGGCCACAACGCTGGCCCGGTCGCCAACCGTCTCCTTGACCGTGCTGATCAGCCGCGCCTTCTCGGCATCGGTGGTGGTGGGTGACTCGCCTGTGGTGCCGCTGATCACGAGGCCGTCGTTGCGCATGTCGGTGATCAGGTACTCGGCAAGCTCCGCCACCCCGTCAAAGTCGACGGCACCGTCGCTCGTCATCGGCGTGACCATAGCGGTGAGCATCCGCCCGAATGGCGGCTCAAGCCTGTGTGCAGGGCTACCGCTGCCCGTGCTAACTGTTGCAGTCATAACCGGAACGCTACTCTTGACTGGCTGGTCAAGTAACTCAGGTGAGGGTTGTGGCCACCGAATCATCGCGCTGCCGGTCAAACCGGTCCACCCAGACCCCCAGCCCGCCCTTCCGCAGTCCGGCTCGCCCCGCGCAGACTCGCCCCGCGCAGACCGATCCACCCAGCAGGGACCAACTCCCCAGCACGAACCGATTCCCCCTGCGCGTGCCCTGGCACGGACCGACCCACCTGCACGGACCCCGCACGGACAGGCTCCCCGTGCGCGGACCGACCTACCCCAGCGGAGCTCCGTGATCATGAAGCGGACCTTGATCACGGAACTCTGGTGGGGTGATCATGCTGCTCATGTTCCGCGATCAGGCATTATTTCATGATCACGGAAGATTGCGCGAGTGCCGGGGACTGGTCACGAGCCCTGACGTCACGCGCACCCCTGGCCGAGCCGCGGGGCCAGCCCCGGCAGGGAATCACGGCGCCGGCGCCAGTGCCGCGCCCGCTCGGCCGCGCCAGACCGGGCCCTTTCCGAGGCGCGCGACCCATCACCCCGGCTCACTTCACGGAATTCGCGCCAGCGCCTGAAGCATGGTCGGGGCTGAAACCATGGTTGGGGCTGAACGTGAACGAGGCCCCCGCATGTATGAGATGCAGGGGCCTCGCTCTGGCCGTCCAGTGCAAACCCGCCGATTGCCCCGGCGAGCCTGGTCCGCCGGGGCAATCGGCGATCCGCTGCTCAGTCCGTCCGCACCACCGGTCCAGGACACCGGCAGAACTCCCGGTTTCCCGGTCATCCCGCGCCCCTGAGTTGCCTCTGGGTGTACCCGTTTTCGCTGGTAGAGCAGTTCTACGCCCCCACCACCAGCCAGCGCAAGACCCTTTCACCAGCTATTTCAAGATTCTTTAGCCATCCACCGACCCGTCCACCAAACCAGCCTACTTATCCACAGAACCGCGAGTTATCCACCGCCCTATCCACAGCCCAGCCCAACCCAACCCCGGCTCCGATGCCGATCCCGGTCCCGGCCCAGTCCGACCGTCGCCAGCCCGGCCTCTCCAGCATGGACCTGACCGCAGCTGGCGACCCCTGCTGTCGTGCTGGCAGCAGTAGGGGTCCCCAGCTGCGGTAGCCCAGTCACGGAATTCCGCGCCTGTTTCCGTGATCATGAGGCGGAGCTTGATCACGGAACTCTAGGTGCGCGATCACCCGGCCCAATTTCCGTAGTCAAGAACTCACTCATGATCACGGAATCTAGGTAGGGGTGAGATCAGTCGGGCCGGAACTGGCAGGCCTGATCACGGAAGCCTGGTGGGGTGCTCTGCCCCGGAAATCGGGCAGTCGCCCTCGAAATCGGGAGGTAACCCGGAATCGGGGACTCGGCGGGACCCGCCGCGCTAGTCGCCGTTCGCCGGACCCTGTATAACGAAAACGAGGCCCCCGCATGTATGAGATGCAGGGGCCTCGCTCCGGCCGTCCAGTGCAAACCCGCCGATTGCCCCGGCGAGCCTGGTCCGCCGGGGCAATCGGCGATCCGCTGCTCAGTCCGTCCGCACCACCGGTCCAGGACACCCGCAGAACTCCCGGTTACCCGGTCATCCCCGCTCCCCGAGTTACCTCTCGGGTGGTACCCATCTTCGCTGGTAGAGCAGTTCTACGCCCCCACCACCAGCCAGCGCAAGACCCTTTCACCACCAATTTCAAGATTCTTTAGCCATCCACCGAACCATCCACCAAACCGGCCCGGTTATCCACAGAACCGCGAGTTATCCACCGGTCCATCCACAGGATTCGGTGGACGATGTCAGAAGACCGGGATGATGTCTTCGGCGGTCAGGTCGTCTGAGACGTCGACGCCCTCGATGTCGAGCTCGGGTATGGCGGGGAACTCGATCCCCCAGCGCTGCACGATGACCCGGATCTTCGCGATCGCGCTGCGCCAGTTGTCCGCCTGCTCCTCATACGACAGCACGCCGAGGCCGGCGTTCCTCGCGTGGTCCATCAGCACCCGGTGGTTCTGCAAGAAGTAGGGCGGCAGTTCCCAGAACCCCTCGGGCGGCTCCCACAAGATCATGGACAGGAAGATGAAGCCCGCCCTGAGCTGCCTGGTGATGATCGATTTGACCTCATCGGTGAGGCCTGGCCACTCGTTCTCCAGGATCGTCATGCAGATCTGCAGGTGGCGGGACTCGTCCCGGCCGATCTTGTGGAACATCTCGGAGAAGACCGGATGCTGCGTTCCAGTGGCCATGCCCCGGAACAGCGTCGACGCGGCCATCTCCCCCATCATGAAGCTGGTGAAGAGAACCGGCAGCGTGTACCGGTCGACTGCCTTGGTGTAGCCGGTCCAGTACCGGCCGCCGTTGTGGTAAAGCCAGCCGATGTTGTTGTGCGCGGCGCGCTCCAGGTCCGTCGTCGGCGTCCAGTCCAGCGGACCGCCTGGCCACAGGCTGGCGATCGAACGCTGGCAGCACTCCTCGTGGTTCATCTCATCCCTGGTGATCGAGAAGAAGCACTTGCGGATGGGATCCTCTTCATGCTGCTCGAACGCCCGGATCGTGGCCCTGGCGAAGACCGCCGGACCCGAGGCGTCGAAATTCGCAAGGACCGCGAACCAGTACATAATGCCAAGACGCTGCTCCGTGGTGAAGTCCTCCGGGCGCAGTCCGTCCCACGGCAGGTCGGCCGGGTTCCACGCCATCAGCTTGGACTTCTGGTAGATCGCGGCCAGCTTCTCGGTCTCCACCCGCCACTCCATCGGGTAGATGTTCGGCTGCGGGATCTCCGGCGCCGGCCAGAACCCGCCCTCAGGTACCACGAGTTCCCGATCGACCCCAGCCTGCGACTCGGCCTGTGACATAGCCTGCTCCTTCGATCCCGCTGCGGCGATCCTCACGTCTTATGACAGCTTAAGCCCAGGATGGCGCGTAGTTGTAATAACGGCGGGGCCTCAGAGTTCGACCTCTGACCGCAGAACGCTGTAGAGGACTCCGTCGTGCCAGCGACCACCCTGGAAACCGGCCCCCCGCAGCACACCCTCTCGGGTGAACCCGGCCTTCTCAAGCGCCCGCTGCTCAGCTAGGTTGCCGATCTCGGTTCCCGCTTCGATCCGGTTGACCTGCGTATGGAGGAACAGGTACCGCACCAGCGCTCGCTGCGCCAAGGTTCCGTAGCCGCGCCCCCGCGCCTGCGGCAGCAGCGCGATCCCCATGCTCCAGCAGAACGAGGTCCGCGCCGTCTGGTGCTTGCTCCAGGACACGAACCCGAGCGGCTCGGCCTCTGCCGCCGCCTCGATCATCAGCAGGCCGCCGTCCTCGCCGAGCAATCCGTCCTGCTCCCAGCGGCGGCGGTAACGCGACGGATCCTGATAGCCGAACCACTCAAACTCACCGGTCAGCTCGGGGTCATTGGTCAGCCCGTAAATGACCGGCAAATCGGTCTCGGCCACCGGCCGCAGCGTTACCTTCTCCACGCCGGCAAGCCTAGAGCCACGGCGCCGGTGCGACCTGGGCACGGTTCTTGCGGACCGGCTCCCGGCGGCTCTCACTGACCGCGACGAGGCAGTTACTCCTTTGCGCGGAAGGCCGTCATCGTGGTGGAGATCCGTCGTCCCCGGAGGGCTGTCGCCATCCTGGCGACAGCCTTCCGGGAAGCGATATCCCTCCGCCAGTAATACGGCAACCTTCCGGGAAACGAAAGCCTTCCGCCAGGAATACGGCAACCTACCGCGAAAACAGCGACTCTCTGCGCCCGGCCAGCGCCAGTCCCCGGAGTCGACCACCCGGACGCACGCCCCGCATACGCCCCTGCGGCCCGAGTCCGGAAACCTGGTCTCACCTTAAGCCATGGGACGGCAGCCCGGATCTGGGAGACACCTCCCGCACCAGGTTTCCGTGATCACTGCCGGGCTCTTGATCACGGAAACCCAGCCGGGTTCGGGGTTACGGGGTCGGGGGCACGACCGTCTTGAAGGACGGCAGGCAGAGCCAGGTCGTCTGACCGATCAGGATCTCCGACGTGCCGAACTGGTTCTGGTCCCACACCTTGGGCACGACCTCGGTCTTGCTGACCGGGTAGCACAGCAGGTGCATGATCGGGTTGAGGTTCGGGAACGTCTGGACGGTTCCTGTGGTCGCGGTCGTGACCACCTTCTCGGTGGGCAGGCACAACTCCTGCGGGACTGGTGACACCTGGACCTGGATGGGCTTGGGCGCGAACTCATCCTGCAGCAGGATCTTGGCCGGCGGCTTGTACCCGGGAGTTCCTGGCACAACCTTGACTGGATAGCAGGTGAAGTGGCTCAGGCCAGGCGGCTGGGACACCTTCTCCTGCGGCGGGCCCTTGAGGCTCTTCCAGGATGGCAGGCACAGCAGGTTCGGCTGGCTGGTCAGCAGCAGGGCCGTGCCGAACTGGTTGGTCACGCGGACCTCGGGAGTCGGCTGCTGGGCAGCGGCCATCCTGAAGCACAGCAAATGCGCGTTCTGGTTGGTGATCGGGAAGGTCGCATGAGCCAGCGTCTTGACCACCGGGTTGCAGTGCAGGACCGCCGCGCCGATCTTGGGCGTGAATCCGCCAGGACTGAACTGGTTGATCAGCTCAATCTTCCCTGGGATCTTGAACGCGGAAGCGGCCTGGCCCGTATAGCACAGCTGGTGATTAACCGGCGGCAGGATCCTCTTCGCCGACGGCAGGCACAGCGTCCTCGTCTTGCTGACGGAAAGCACGGAAGTGCCGAACTGATTCTGCGCCCACACCCTGGGCTTACTCGGAGTCGGTGACACCGGGAAGCACAGCAGATGCGCTACGGGATTGAGGATCTTGAATACCTTCTTGCCGACTACCTTCTTGGTTGGCAGGCACAATTCGGTGGGGACTTTCGAGACCTTGGCCCGGCCGCTGCCAAACTCATCGCGCAGCAGCACGAACGACGGCACGTTCGCAAAGCCAGCAGATCCAGGAGCCAGCTTCACCGGATAACAGGTGAAATGGCTGAGACGAGGCGGCTGAGCGACCTTCTCCTTGGGCGGGCCCTTCAGGCTCTTCCAGGAGGGCAGGCACAGCGCATTAGGCTGGCCAGTAATCAGGGAAGCAGATCCAAACTGATTCGCAACTTGGACCAACGGGGCAGGCTGTGGTTTCTCAGCCTTAATCTGGAAGCACACTAGATGCCCGGCGGCGTTGGTGACCCCGAAGCGCTTGCCGTCAGGCAGCGTCTTGACGACAGGGTTGCAGAGCGAAGCAACCGCGCCGATCTTCGGCACAAAACCACGCGGGCTGAACTGGTTGAACAGTTCGATGCTGCGCGGAATCTTGTACTGGCCTTTGGCCGTGTAGCACAACTGGTGGTCGACCGCGGGCACCGAGCCCGCAGGCGAACCAGCTCGAGCAGGCACGATCCTGGCCGGTGCGGCAGCTGACCTCGGCGAGGCGGCGACGGCGACCGCCGTTCCGGCCACGCTGATCACCGCCACCCCGGCGACAAAGGCAGCCCTGACCGTCCGACGCCGCAGCCAATGCGGCGATTGCACAATGCGAGACATGCGCGCCCTCCTAGCACTCAAGGGCGACGGGCCGCCGCCCACAGTGACAGATCGAGCGTCTTGACAATGGCTGAGAGAAAAGCCCGTAAAACCTGGGACGTCGCTGAGAAAACTGAGGAACTACGGAGAGTCAGAACCCGCCCCGGCCGCCTGCCATCTGCCAGGCGAAGGCGAGCGGTGACAGGGCGGTCAGGTCGATGGCGGGCTCGACCGTCGAGTACGACTGAACATTGTCGGCGAATACCGAGTCATGCCCGTCGTAGGCGCGGTAAGGCACGTTGCCAGGGGAGTTGGTGCGGCAGGACTTCATGTTCGCGACCCAGCCGGTGGCGGAGAAGCTGTTCGGCCCTTCGACCACCGCGCCGTCCAGCAGGGGCTCGGTTCCGTTGTCCGAGCCGACCAGGTTGGCGACCTGGTGCTGCATGCAGTCGGGGAAGATCGAGCCATCGCCGACGATCAGGGAGATTCCCCACGCGTTCGCGCCGAACACGCCGTCGAGCTGCTGCTGACCCCAGGCCGCGTAGACGGGCAGGCGGGCCAGCGCGTCGTACTCGCTCGCCATGACCGCCAGGCCGAGACCGTGCGCGGTGGTGTCCCACTGGGACCAGGCGAAACCGTAGTTGAACGGGTCGGCTTTGCCGATCGTGACCGCGTGCCCGATCTGGCCGAGCAGGTCGGCAAGCAGCGCCGGCTGGCCAACCTGGAGCTTGTGGCCCGGCATGATGCCGATGGCGCGGTAGAGCTCGTAGTCGGCGAGCGCGCTCACGTCGTACAGGTTGAGCGTGTCCGCGCCGTCCGCCTTGCTGCCGATCCAGGCCTTCGCCCAGCTCGCGGCCGATCGCAGGTAGGTAGCCGCCGACGTGACCGGGAGCCCGGACGGCAGGTCACTGGCCGAGCCCGCCGAGTGCAGAGCGAGCGCCAGCTCGGTGGCGCCGAGCATCAGGTCATCGCGGTAGGACGTCTCCGGGTAGAAGTCGAACGGCAGAGCCGTCTCCAGATGGCCCTTCCAGTGCCGCGCCGCGAGTGAGTAGATTGTCTCGGCCGAGCGCAGGCAGCTGTCGGCGTAGGACGGGCTGGTCACCCGGTAGACGCGGTAGCAGAGGGCGAAGTCGGCGGACATCCTCCCGGCCAGGTTCGGGCTGATGGGCGCCCCTGGCTTGCCGGCCAGGAACACCGGCGGGTGCCTGATGTACTGGTAGCGCGGGTTCGTGCCCATGTAGTGGTCGTCCGCCTGCGGCAGCCGCCAGATGTCGTGATCGCCGAAGTAGACATTGTTCGCCTCGCCGGTGCCGACCTGCAGGTAGAGGGTTCTGGTCCGCTCAGTCCACATCCGGCGCAGGAAGTCCAGGCCGAACTTGGCCTCCCGGTTGAAATTAACGGCACCGCGGGTCCCGGCCTGCTCGGGGAATGCCGCCACGGCCTGCAGCAGCATCCCGACCGTGTAGCTGGTCGTCTCGGTGAAATGCAGATAGTCCCCCGCGTCGAACCAGCCGCCGGTCGCATTGATCCGCAGCCCGGTCGCGAGCTTGGCCAGGCTGCCCTTGAAGCCGCCGTTGTCGTCCACCTTAGGCAGGCGATAAGTCATCGCGCTGGCGTCGTTGAGATGACCGGGTGCACTGCGCAGCGGGCTGCGGACGTAGCCGGGGCCGTCCCTTTCGTCAAGGTAAAAGGAAGCCGCGTTGAACAGCGGCACGCTGTACAGGCTGGCGGCGGTCGCGACCTTGAACCAGGGCGAGACGACCCCTGGATGCACGGTCAGCACGAACCGGTAGGTGCCGGTGCGGTGCAGGCCGCTGAAGCCGACCGCCCAGACCGCCGGATACGTGCTGCTCCAGCCGCCGAGGTCGCGCCTGGCCCTGCCGAGCGCGACGACCGCGCACGAGCCCCGCCTGACCAGCTCCCACCGGGTCCAGGCCGCTCCGGGGTGACGTGACCTGGTCATGATCTCGGCCTGCTTGAACGCGCTCGCCGGGTAACCGACCTGATTGACCCTGATCGCCGCCCGCGGCGCGGGCTTAGCGTCCTTCGCGTGCGCGGTCGCGCCCGCGCCGGTCACCTGCACTGAGCGCGGCGCCGGGGCGCGGCAGGCGGCCGGGACCGTCGCCGTCGCCGCCGTCGCCGATGCGGCGACCAGCCCGCTGATCGTCAGGCCAAGGGCCGCGGATACGGAAACCAGTCGCATATACCTCGTAGTCACGCAATCAGGCTAGACCTGCGGCACTGTCCGTGTCACTGCCCTGTCGGTGGCCTATGGCAGGCTGAACCACGAGGAGGTCGAATATGGATTCATCGGCAGTTATCAGAGAATTGTGGGCCTGTGCCCAGGCCAGGGACTGGGTCGGCTTCGGCGATCTGATCGCGGAGGACGCGGTCTTCGAGTACCCGGTTAGCGCGGAGCGGATCGTGGGCCGGGCTAACTACGTGGCGATCAACCGCGAGTACCCGGAAGGCTGGGAGATCCGCGTCCTGCGCGTCGTCGGCTCAGGTGAGGAGGCTGCCTCCGAGGTTGAGGTGCCGCACGACACTCTCGGCACGTTCCGGGTGCTGTCGTTCTGGACCGTCAAGAACGGCAAGATCGTCCAGGGCACCGATTACTGGACTGTTCCTGGCTCGGACCCGCGCAACCCCGACCGCGCCGCCTACGTCGAGCCCGCATGACTGCCTGTCGCACCAGAGTTCTCGAGACTGAGCCCGCAGGAGCAGCCCGCCGGGGCACGCAGGGTCGGCGCCTACGCAGAGTTCATCCCGTGGTTCGAGCCATCCGGGCCAGAGGCGACCCCATGACCGGCGGGGACGTCACCTGGCCTGACCCCCGCCGAACTGGCAGCCTCACCCGGCGGATGACCAGCACATTGCGTAGCGGACCGCTCGGCGTCAGGAATTTCCGGCTGCTCAGCATCGGCCAGCTCAGCTCGACGATCGGCGACTACTGCTACGCGGTAGCTCTGCCGTGGCTGGTTCTGTCCGCGCATGGCGGGACCGTCCTGCTCGGCACCGTGCTTGCCTGCTACGGCTTACCGCGCACGGTGCTCATCCCGGTTGGCGGCGTGCTGGCCGACCGGCTGAGTCCGCGAGCCGTGATGCTGGCCGCGGACGCGGGCAGGGCTGTACTCGTCGCTGTGCTCGCCGTCCTGGCCGCACGGCAGATTGACTCGCTCGTCGCCCTCGCCCCCATCGCGGCGCTGCTCGGCACGGGCGAGGGCTTGTTCCTGCCCGCGTCATTCTCGATCATGCCGACTCTGCTCCCGCCAGAGCGGCTCGCGCCAGGCAATGCCGTATCCACAGCGATGGTCCAGATTGGCTCACTGGCCGGGCCAGTGCTCGGCGGCGTGCTCGTCGCCACCGCAGGCTCGGCGCCCGCGTTCGCGGTTGACGCGGCCTCGTTCGCCGTCTCGGCGATCGCGTTAGCTCTGATCAGGCCGAGCTGCCCGCATCGATCCAGCCGACTCAGTCGAGGCAGCCGGCGCGGTGCCCGAGTCCACGCCGGCTCCGGGGCTGTGGCAGTTGCTGCGCCACTCCCGTTTCCTGCTGGTCTTGCTCGCGGTGTGCGTGGTCGCGAACTTCACCTCTGGCGGCACCTTCGAGGTCGCGATGCCAGCGCTGGCCCACGCCAGGTACGGCGCGTCAGGCTATGGCGCGATGATCGCCTGCTTCGGCGGCGGCGCGCTGGCGGGAACCCTCGTCGCGGCCAGGATGGCCACGCTCCGCCGACCAGCCGCTGCCGCCCTCGGCGGATTCGTCATCGAGGGCATCGCGATCTGCCTGCTGCCTTTTCTCGGCGGCTTGCCAGGTGCCGCCGCCGCGCTGGCGATCGCCGGGTTGTGCAACGGATTCGGCAACATCGTGATGGTTACACTGGTCCAGCAGTGGGCTCCAGCTCAATTGCTCGGCCGGATCATGAGCCTGCTGACGCTGGCCGGGTTCGGCACCTTCCCTATCTCTGTCGCCCTGGCCGGCTTTCTGGTAAGGCACCTGCAGCGCGGCACCGTTTTTCCCGGTTGCCGGAATCACGCTAGGCGTAGCCGTGCTCTTCGCTCTCAGCCAGCGAGATCTGCGGGATTTCCGGGGCAGCTAGACGACAGCGCCGGTCGGCGCCAGTGCCGGTCAGGCGGCAGTCAGGCCGCGGTCGTGGCCAGGTAGGTGGCCCACTGCGGGTCGCCGTCGCGGGCCGCGCCGATCAGCCGCCAGTGCGAGCCGCGCGGGGCCAGCGGGTCCCAGCGCAGCGTCCAGCCGAGCTCTTCGATCAGCCGGTCCGCCTTGCGGTGATTGCACTTGGTGCACGAGGCCACGCAATTCTCCCAGGCGTGGGGGCCGCCCCGGCTGCGCGGGATGACGTGATCGATCGTGTCGGCCGCCGCGCCGCAGTAGGCGCACAGGTAAGCATCCCGGCGCATCAGCGCGGCCCTGGTCAGCGGGACGCGGTTGCGATGCGGGACGCGGACGTACCGGCGCAGCCTGATCACCGAAGGCGCGGCCAGCTTGACCGTGGCCGAGTGCAGGACCAGGCCAGAGGCCTCGTCGTGCAGGATTTCAGCCTTGTCCGCCAGGACGAGGCCAACGGCGCGGTGCAGGCCGACGGTGGTCAGCGGCTCATACGTGATGTTGAGCAGCAGTACCCTGCGCAATGCCCACCTCCCCAGGCTGAACGACCCGCTGGCTGCGGGGCATCCGTGACCAGTGTGACCGGACGACGGCCAGACCGCCAACACCAAATTTGCACCTAGTAGTTTTCGGTGTCTCGAACGACCGGCAAACCCGAGACGACTTCCCCGCTGGAAGTTGGCTCGCTGCGGCGTGTCGGCACGGTGCGGATACTGGGCAAGTACCCTGGAGTCCGTCATGGAGATCATCAACACAGACGCCGCGCCGAGCTTCTACGACGCCGTCGGCGGCGAGGAGACTTTCACCCGCCTGGTGCGCCGGTTCTACGCCGAGGTCGAGGGCGACCCTGAGCTTCGCGCGGTCTACCCGAGCAAGGATCTGGGGCCGGCCGAGAGCACCTGCGGCTGTTCCTGATCCAGTACTGGGGCGGCCCGGGCACCTACAACGAGCGGCGCGGGCATCCCAGGCTGCGGATGCGCCACGTCCACTTCGCCATCGGCGAGGCCGAGCGCGACGCCTGGCTCAGGCACATGCGAACGGCCATGGACGAGATCGGCCTGGACGCCGAGCACGACGCCCAGCTCTGGGAATACCTGGTGATGGCCGCCCGCAGCCTGGTCAACACCGAGGTCCCCAGCGCCCCCGCTCCCGCCGAGGGCCGCCCCGACCTAGGCCTCTCCCCCTCCTAGCCACGCCCCCACCCCCCGTACGCCGCACCCCTCGCACGCCCCACCCCGGTGCGCCGCGTACGCCCCACCCCCCCGGGTACGCCCCCCGCATGACCCACCCGTGGCGCTGTTGCGGACCTGTGCCTGGCGGCGATCTGGCTCCGGGTAGTGAATCAGCCTCGGCCCACGTGGAGAGCCTGCCAGTATCCGCCCTTTTCGGGTACCGGAGGCCAGCCTGGCCGAGGTTCGGCTAGATCCTGTAGGACTACACATTGCCCGGTTTCACCCGGTCCGAGCCCGGTGGCTGGGTTGCGGCGAGCCTCTGGTCGCAAACCCCGCCTGCGGCCGCCGAAACCGGGTCCGTTCTGCCAGCAGCCGAGGCCGGAACCGAGGCCGAGGCCGAGGTTGTGGCTGGGGCTGGGGCTCGCCGCTGGACAGGTCGCCGGCACTGGAACGGGTGAAACCCGGCACTGCGTAGGAGGATTTTTTCCTGTAGGAGGCTTTACAACCATATTCGCTGTTAACTCTCCTACAGGAAATTAGTCTCCTACAGGAATGACCTGACCCCGGCCAGCCCGGTTTTCAGTTCCTCCCAAAAGTGCGGATACCCGGCAGACTTTGCAACACGGTTCGGGTTGATACCACCGCCAGGAACCGGACTGCCGCCCATCACGGGCTGACCATGATCCAGTGCGACCTCTGATCACGGAGGGGCGTGCGGGCGGCGTGCTTCTAGCCGTTGGCGAAGACGCGCTCGGGGGTGATCAGGACGGCGGCGCGGCGGTCGCTGGCCATTACCCGGTCGAACTCGTCGAAATCGTCGTGCGTGCCGCCGGCGGCGGTGAAGATCTCGCGGAGCAGCAGCCGGAGCCGCTCCGGGCCGATGCCATCCAGCTGGTCGTCCGGGCCCGATGATCTCGGCGGGGCCCTCGATGGCCGCCCACTGCCAGCCGGCCCGGAGCACGACGCTAACTCTGGGCCGAACCCGCAGGTTGCGCCAGCTTGGCGCCCGCCCGTGCACGACGGCACCGACGACTCTCGCGCCGGTCAGCGGGTGGTCGAGCACGCCGACGTTGACCACCGATGGCCGCATCCGGCCGTCGGCGCCGAGCACCGTCATCACGGCCAGGCCGTGCTCGCGCGGCACCAGCGCCTCGAAGTCGGCCAGATCAGCCATCGGTGTCCTCCTGCGAGCGTCGTTGCGCCTGGTGCTACATCTGTACCCGTTTGCTTGACGGATCGTACAGCGGCCGCAACGACGCCATGGCGGGATAGATCGCGCTCGCCGATCTGGACCGTCCACTGGCCAGAGTCCAGGTACTTCTGCGTGATCGGCTCGTCCGCGTCGATCATCGCCAGCCCGACCGCGCCACCTAGCGTGAAGCCGTAGGAAGCAGAACGGATATAGCCGGCTGGCCGCCCGTTACGGCTGACCACCTCGGCGTGGATACAGCAGCGGCTCAGGGTCGCTGAGCAGCACCTGGACCAGCCTGCGGGTCAGCGGTCCTTCGGCCTTCCTGGCGAGCACGGCGTCGCGGCCGATGAATCCGCCTGGCTTGTCCAGGGCCACCGCGAAGCCGAGGCCCGGCTTCAAGCACCGAGTCGGTGTTGTCGATGTCGTGGCCGTAGTCGCGGTAGGCCTTTTCCATCCGCAGGCTGGCCAGTGCCTTCAGGCCCGCGTGCCGCAGCCCGAGCGGCTCGCCCGCCGCGACAGCCGGTCGTAGACGGCGGCCGCCTGCTCGGCCGGGATGTGCAGCTCGTAGCCGAGCTCTCCCAGGTAGGTGATCCTGATGCAGAGCACCCGGGCGAACCCGATGTCGATGTATCGCGCCGCCCGGAACGGGAACGCCTCATTCGACATGTCCGCGTGGGTGACCGCCGCCAGCAGTTCGCGTGAGAGCGGCCCCTGGACGTTGATCTGGGCGTAACCCGAGGTCACGTCGGTGACGAAGGCGTGGCTGTCGCCGAAGTGCCGGCGCATCCAGGTCTCCGCGTGCCGGTGCGCGGTATCGGAGGCCACCACGAAGAACTGCTCGTCGTCGAGCATGGTCACGGTCAGGTCGGCCTCCAGCGTGCCGCGCTCGTTCAGCCACTGGGTGTAGGTGATCCGGCCGGGCTCGGCCGCCACCTGGTTCGCGAGATCCGCTCAAGCTCGCGGCCGGCGTCCCTGCCCTGAACAGGAACTTGGCCATGAACGACATGTCCATCACGATCACGCCGTTGCGGGTGGCGTGATGCTCGGCCTCCCAGTAGCCGAACCAGTGCGGCCGGCCCCAGGTCAGCTCGCCCGGCTCGGGCTCGACCCCGTCCGGCGCGTACCAGTCGGCGCCCTCCCAGCCGCTGACGTCGCGGAAGCAGGCCCGCCGCTCGGCCAGCCTGGCGTGGATCGGCGACAGCCGCGCGCCGCGCGCGGTCTTGGTCGGGCCGGTTCGGGTAGTGGGTCGCGTAGACCAGGCCGAGCGACTCGACCGTCCTGGTCGCCCGGTACTCCGGGTTGGCCTGGTACGGGTGCAGCCGGTCGATGTTCATCCCGTGACGTCGATGTCCGGGGTGCCGTCGATGATCCACTGGGCGATGGTGCGGCCGATTCCGCCGCCGGTCAGGATCCCGATCGAGTTCAGGCCGGCGGCGACGAAGATAGTTCCGCAGCTCAGGCGCCTCGCCAATGATCGGCAGCAGGTCGGGAGTGAAGCTCTCAGGTCCGCAGAAGAACTTCCTGATCCCGGTCTGCTCGGTGACCGGGACCCGCGCCATGGTCTTCTCCAGGTACGGGCCCATCCGGTCCCAGTCGGGCGGCAGCTCGCCGAACGAGAAGTCGGCCGGGATGCCGTCGACCCGCCACGGGGCGCAGACCGGCTCGAACAGGCCGAGCATCAGGCCGCCGCCCTCTTCGCGGTAGTAGCCGTACGAGGCCGGGTCCTCCAGCACCGGCCAGGAGCTGTCGACGCCGGCGATCGGCTCGGTGAGCAGGTAGTAATGCTCGGCCGCCTGCAGCGGGATGGAGACGCCGGCCAGCTCGCCGAGCTGCCGCGCCCACATCCCGGCGCAGTTGACCACGTACTCGGCCTCGACGTCGCCGTGGGTGGTCCTGACGCCGGTGACCGTGCCGCGGTCGCGCAGGAAGCCGGTCACCGGCGACGCCCTCGATGATCGTGACGCCCCGCATCCGGGCGCCCCTGGCCAGCGACATGGTGACGTCGACCGGGTTGACCCGGCCGTCGTCCGGGATGTAGAAGCCGGCCAGCACGTCATCGGTCCTGGCCAGCGGCCACAGGTCAGCGACCTCGCGGGGCGAGATCTCGTGCACCTCGACGCCGCAGCTGCCGGTTGAACGCGGCGACCCGCCGGTACTCCTCCAGTCGGCCTGGCTCGATCGCCAGCTCGATCAGCCCGCACTGCTTCAGGCCGGTCGCCAGGCCCGTCTCGGCCTCCAGCCTGGCGTACAGGTCGCGGGTGTACTGGCGCAGCTCGGTCGAGGTCTGCGAGGTCGAGCCGAACGTGGCCATCAGCCCGGCGGCGTGCCAGGTGGTGCCCGAGGTGAGCCGGTCGCGCTCGAGCAGCAGCACGTCCGGTCCAGCCCAGGTGGGCCAGGTGGTAGGCGACCGAGCGTGCCGATGATGCCGCCGCCGACCACGACCACCTGCGCCCGGTCGGGCATCGCGCGAGATCCGCGAGCCGGGTGGGCCTGGCGACCGGCTCGTCGCCTTTTCGTTCTGGCGGTTGCGAGGTCATCGGCCGGCTTCCCTCGTGGTGATGCGCGGCACGCTCTGGCTCAGCCGCGGGTGAGCTTGCGGTAGGTGACGCGGTGCGGCCGCGCGGCCTCGGCGCCCAGCCGCTCGATCTTGTTCTTCTCGTAGGCCTCGAAGTTGCCCTCGAACCAGAACCAGCTCGACCCGCCCTCCCAGGCCAGGATGTGGGTGGCGATCCGGTCGAGGAACCACCGGTCGTGGCTGGTGATCACGGCGCAGCCGGGGAACTCGAGCAGCGCGTTCTCCAGCGAGGAGAGCGTCTCGACGTCCAGGTCGTTGGTCGGCTCGTCGAGCAGCAGCAGGTTGCCGCCCTGCTTGAGGGTGAGCGCCAGGTTGACCCTGTTGCGCTCGCCGCCGCGACATGACGCCGGCCAGCTTCTGCTGGTCGCCGCCCTTGAACCCGAACGCGGCGACGTAGGCGCGGCTCGGGATCTCGGACTTGCCGGCCCTGATGTAGGACTCGCCGTCGGAGATGACCTCCCAGACGTTCTTGTCGGGGTCGATCCGGCCCCTGGCCTGGTCGACGTAGGCGATCTTGACCGTCTCGCCGATCTTGATCGACGCCGCTGTCCGGCTCCTCCTCGCCGATGATCATCTTGAACAGCGTGGTCTTGCCGACGCCGTTCGGGCCGATGACGCCGACGATGCCGTTCGGCGGCAGGGAGAAGCTGAGATCCTCGATCAGCATCCGGTCGTCGAACCCCTTGGCCAGCTTGTCGACCTCGACGACCGGCGATGCCGAGCCGCGGGCCGGGCGGGATCTGGATCTCCTCGAAGTCGAGCTTGCGGTTCTGGTCGGCCTCGGCCGCCATCTCCTCGTACCGCTGCAGCCTGGACCGGCTCTTGGCCTGGCGGGCGCGCGGGCTCGACCGCACCCACTCGAGCTCTTCCTCGAGCCGCTTGCGCCGCTTGACGTCCTTCTGGCCCTCGACCTTGATCCGGGCGGCCTTGGTCTCCAGGTAGGTCGAGTAGTTGCCCTCGTACGGGTAGGCGCGGCCGCGGTCGAGCTCGAGGATCCAGCCGGCCACGTTGTCGAGGAAGTACCGGTCGTGGGTGACGGCCACGACGGTGCCCGGGTACTTCTCCAGGTGCTGCTCGAGCCACTGCACGCTCTCGGCGTCCAGGTGGTTGGTCGGCTCGTCGAGCAGCAGCAGGTCGGGCTGGGACAGCAGCAGCCGGCACAGCGCGACCCGGCGCCTCTCGCCGCCGGACAGCACGCTGACCTCGGCGTCGGGCGGCGGGCAGCGCAGCGCGTCCATCGCCTGGTCGAGCTGGCTCTCCAGGTCCCAGGCGTTCGCTGTGGTCGAGCTGCTCCTGCAGCTTGCCCATCTCCTCGAGCAGCTCGTCGGAGTAGTCGGTCGCCATCTGCTCGGCGATCTCGTTGTACCGGTCGAGCAGCGCCTTGGTCTCCGCGACGCCGTCCTCGACGTTCCCGAGCACGGTCTTGGTCTCGTCCAGCTTGGGCTCCTGCTCGAGGATGCCGACCGAGAATCCCGGCATGAGCCTGGCGTCGCCGTTGGACGGCTGCTCGATGCCCGCCATCATCCGCAGCAGCGTCGACTTGCCGGTGCCGTTCGGCCCGAGCACGCCGATCTTCGCCCCGGGCAGGAACGCGAGCGTGACGTTGTCCAGGATGACCTTGTCGCCGTGCGCCTTGCGCACAGCCTGCATCTGGTAGATGAACTCGGGCATGTCATCAAGGGTAGGGGCAGCGGGAGCGCACTTCGCACGACGGCCGCCGGCGCCGCTGGCAGGCTCCTCCGCCGCCCAGCCTGGGTGTGACGCCCATCACCTCCGCAGCCAGGATGTCACACCCACAGGACCGAGGGCTCGCGCTCGGGCGGCGAGCTCCGGACCGGGCTGCAGCGCCTCGCCGATGGATCGCCGATCGTCGAAGAATGGCCGGTCCGGCTCGCGCGGCAGCGGGATGCCGTCGCTCGTCGACCGCCGGCTCGCGCTTGCGCCGGTCAGACCGCCGCACCAGGCGCCGTTGCCGCCCGCCTCGGCGCCGTTCAGCGCGGGCTCGCGCTCGTCGCCGCCGTCCTTGGCGGCGGCGAACTCCGACGCGGTCATCCCGGTCTGCGGCCTGACCCGCTGGAACGTCGCGACCCCGCGGGTCAGGTCGTGGCCGACCGAGCTCGCCTCGATCTCCACCGCGGTCCTCGGCCTGCCTTCCTTGTCCTGGTAGTCGGCGCGGACCGACAGCCTGCCCTTGACCATCACCGGGTCGCCCTTGCGCAGGCAGACCGCGACGTTCGTGGCCAGCTTGCGCCAGCAGATCACCGTCGCGTAGGACGTGTTGCCGTCCACCCATTCGCCGGCTCGCCCTGTCCTGCCAGCGCGGGGTCCACGCGACCCGCATCGAGACGTTCGTGACACCCGTCTTCACCATCCTGGTGACCGGCTGAGTAGCGACATAGCCGGTCAGGCTGATCTGAGCCTCGTTCAGCATCGCCATCCTCCTGAGCTGCGCGGCAGCAGCGCGCCTCTCGCGCAGGGACTGCCGCGTCCGGCGGCCGGGCGCCGCCTTTGCGGCACCTACGATCGCGGCTGGAACCGGCTTGCCACAGCAGAGCAGTTGCTCGCTGTGGATATCAGGCCGGAGCCGGACCGGCTGTGGACGGCCGCTAGGCGAGACGCCGGGATCGTGTGGATCATGACCGGCCGCGAAATGCGCAGGCGTCAGGCGCGGCCAGGCGCGGTCTTGCCGGTCGGCCGGGGCATGCTGCGTGCCGCGCGCGGCGATCCTGGCCTCCTCGCGGTAACGCTCGAGTTCCGACAGTTCCTGCTCGGCTGGCACGATCACCATCTCCGCGGCCACCGCCGGCGACCCGCTGCCTTCATCGCGGCCGACCTGCGCGTTCTCGCGTCTCGGCCGTGCCTGACCGCCTTCATGCACACCGAGGCCGTCGCCGCGCCGAGCCCGAGCGCCACGACTGCAGCGCGACGATCCACGGCAGCGCGCCGGTGTTGCTGAGCAGCGTCGGCAGACGCCAGACGCCGCGTGGAATACGCCCGAAGACGAGGATCAGCGCGATCCAGGCGAGCGCAACGGCCGCGGCGCCGAGCAGCAGCCCCTGCCACACGCCAGCAAGCCGCCACCACCACACCACGCTGTCCTCGTCGGGCAGCGCCTCGCCGATCGCCGTCCCCAGCGCGGCCGGGATCTGCTCGGCCTCGACCTGACGGCGGTCCGACGGTCTGCGACCACGGCTCAGGCAGCGGCTCGGCCAGCTCGTTGCCGAGCTCGGTCAGCGCGTTGTCGATCTCGGCCTGCTGAGCGCCCGCCGGGCCCGCGGTGACCGAGCGCAGGTCGTTCCAGAGCATGCCGAGCCTGACCTTGCGCAGCGGATTGCGCCCGGCCAGGCGCTGGGCGAGCCAGGCCACCGGCCAGCCGACGAAGTCGGCGGCGCGCAGCTCCCTGGCGCTGCGCAGCGCGTCGCCGACCGCGGTCGACTCCGGCCGCGGCTCGGTCGAACCTGTCCGGCAAGCCGCGCCTTGCTGGTCCGGCGGAGACCACGCCGGACCGGCGCGTCCAGCGTCGGCCCGCGAACGGCACGAACTTGGCGACCACTGCCGTCCACGTCGGCCGCGATCCTGACGGCAGCCGCCCGCCTGGCGGCGACGCCCTTGGCCAGCAGCGTGCGCAGCTCGTCCATGCCTGCCGCCGGCTGACCGCCGACGTCACCAGGATCGGCACGTCGGGCAGGTTCTCGGAGTCGAGCAGCCTGCGCAGGTCAGCGACGCAGTCATCGACCTGGGCAGGGTCGAGCAGGTCGGCCTGGTTCAGCACGACGGCGAGCACGTCCGAGTGGCCGGCCATCGGGACGAGGAACCGCCGGTGCACCGCGGCGTCCGCGTACTTCTGCGGGTCGAGCACCCAGATCATCACGTCGGCCATGCTGACCAGCCGGTCGACCGGATCCCCGGCGTGGTTCATGACCGAGTCGTGGTCGGGCAGGTCAAGCAGCACGAGCCCGGCCAGGTCAGCCTCGCCGCCGTCGAGCGCGCTGGCCCGCGAGTATCGGTACCTGGCGCGGGACTGCCAAGCCAGTCCAGCATCGCCCCCGAGCCTGCCGTCGCCCCAGACGCAGGCGTGGGCGTCCACTGGTCACCGGCCTGGTCACGCCGACGGTCGAGAAGTCGGCTCCGGCCAGCCTGTTGAACAGCGATGACTTGCCGCTGCCCGTTCCGCCGGCCAGCACGACGACCGTTGGCTCGACGAGAGCCGCATCCGCTCCCCGGCCCGCCCGAGCACCTCCTCGGCCTCGGTCAGCAGCTTCTTGCTGAAGCCGTCCCTGCCGCTTCGGGCCGAGCCGATCTGGATCATCCTGGCCAGCGCCATCAGCCTCGCCGACAGCCCGGAGACGACCTGGTCGCGCCAGGTCGACCGCCTGCTGCGGCTGCGACGCGGGCCGGTTGCCTGGCTTGGGCCTGACCGTGACCGGCGCGCTGGCGAGCCGGAACTCCGGGGACTTGCGCCTGAGCCCCGCGCCAGCCGGGCTAGCCGGGCACCCTGGTCGCCGCAGCGGTCGGCTTGCCAGTGCCGCCCTTGGCCAGGCTGGCCGATCCTGGCCGGACCTGGCCGACCGGCTGGCCAGCGAGCGCCGCGGCCGGCGGACAGCTGCAGACTCTGGCGCGACGACCGGCCGCACCGGCTGCCGTCGAGCGGGCGTCGTGCACTCATCGCGCGGACTCCAAGGAATAACTGGCCTGGTAGAGGTCGGCCGGCGGCGTTCTCGTCGAGCGGCGCCGACCGCGTCGACGAACGCCGTCGAACCGCTGCGCCTCCTGCGGGTAAAGCCGCCGACCCGCTCGCGAAGGTCCTGCCGTGCCTGCCCGCCGATGTCGCGCATCAGCCCGGCGCCGAACAGCGAGGTGAGCAGCTGCTGGGGCACCGCGCTCGCTCCCTCGCTGACCAGCACGTCGCCGGCGCCATAACCAAGAACGCCGATGGTCAGCACGAGCGCGAGTGACTCGGGATCGAACGAGGCGACCCTGGCGATCGAGCGCCTGGTGATGTTCTCGGTGTGCACGAGATGCAGCAGGTGGTCCTGCCAGGCCGCCACCGCCCTGGCCGTCCTGGCCCGCAGGTCAGCCGAGGACCTGGCGAGCGCGTCGAGCCGGTCAGCGGACAGCTTCGCCAGCAGGCCGGCGCCTGCCGGACTGGCCTGCCAGCGCTCCATCGCGTCCTCGGCTGCACGGTCGGCGAGCGAGGTGACCAGAGCCTCCACGCTTGCCCGCAGCGCGGTCTTCAGCGCCTGAGCCCGGCCGGGGCTGGCCGCGTGCTTCCTCCCCGCTGGCCGGCCTGGCGGCTCTTGCGGATCTCCAGGGTACGGAGCAGGTCACCGGTGCCGGCGAAATCCTGCCAGCGGGCCAGCACCTCGCCGCGCAGCAGTGATCCGCTCCTGATCGCCTCGTCAAGCTCGGCGAGGCCGGCCGCGTAGGCGGCTTCCGCCGCGGTGCTCAGCTCCCGGCGCAGCACCAGCTGCATGTCGGCCTGCGCCGCGAGCGCGGGGATGCGCTCAGCAAAGGTATCGAGCACTCCTGACATGGTCTGGGTCAGGATCGCTACCTTGCGCTCATCGCGAAGCGCGGTGTCCTGCAGCCACGCCCTGATGGGTTCCGACACGGCGGCTGGCAGCCTGGCGTCGGTGACCGTAGTCTCCGGGATCACGAAGCGCTGCACCTCGCCAAGCCCGTTCGCGGCCAGCATCGCGTCAAAATGAGCGTTGAGCTGATCCCCCGAGGCCGGCGGGATCCGGGACAGCACGACTCCGAGCGACGCGCCGCGATCTCGTCCGTCCTTGAGCAGTTCCCACACCACCGCATCGGCATACCGGCGGGCAGTAGTCACGAACAGCCACAGGTCAGAGGCATCCAGGAACTGCCTGGCGAACTGACGGTGCGCCGCCACGACCGAGTCGATGTCGGGGGTGTCGAGCAGCGCGACGCCTTGCGGTATGCCTTCGCTGGTCGCGAGCACGAGCAGCCCGTCCCGTCCCGGCCTGGCCAGCCCCTGCTGCCTGACTCTGGGCAGCGAGGGCAGGAACACGTTCTCGGCGAACCACTTCGCGTCATCGGGGTGACAGGCCAGGACCGGGCTATTCGTCGTGGGCCTGCGAACTCCGGTGGCGCTCACCTGGCTGCCCGCGATGCTGTTCAGCAGCGTCGACTTGCCCGCGCCGGTCGAGCCGACCATCGCGATCAGGATAGGAGCGCCCGACTGACGCAGCCTCGGGATCAGGTAGTCGCCGATCTGATTGATCAGCTGCTGCCGCTCGGCCCGCACCGCCTCGATGCCGGGGCACTCAAGCAGCAGGGGCAGTCGCCTAGCCGAGTTGCGCAGCTCGATGAGCGCATCCTCGAGCTTGCGGGCATCCACCCTGACGTGGGGCTCGGCTGTCTCAGCCAGATCATCGCGCACCTCAGGCTGGACAAGAACGGGCGTCGCGTCGCCGACCCTGCCCCAGGTCAACGACGCGGGAGCTACTCCCTGACCCTCTTTCATGCCAACGGGCCTCCGCTAGAACAAACCGGTGGTCGAAGCACCCATCCAACCAGGTCACTACACCACTGCGGCCAAGTCGCGCCAGATCCGAGCACCTCGCGCAATCATCGCGGCCATGGCGCAATTGTGCGCCGCCAGCGGCGGGCAGCGCCGACAATGCGGAAAAACAGGACTGACCGGTTTTCGTGCCAGTTGTCTCATCGGCGCTGGCGGCCGGCCGGTACCGCAGCAGAGCACCCCGGCCGGCCGATACACTGACGTGGCATCTATGCGCCTGCCCGCAGCACGCCGACTAAGGTGAGCAGACTGCCCGTCGGCCGCGATTACCTGGTAACCCTGGGCCGCGAAACGGTTGATTAGTCGCAGTACGGGCGGTTCAGGAAGCTTTGTGGCAGACTCAATAATCTTGTAGCAGTAGGAGCGCTCATGTCGGCTGGGGGTCCATCCCAGGTTCTCGTGACCGGAGGTGCCGGATTTGTCGGGCGGCGGGTTGTCCGCGCCTTGCTCGACGCCGGGCACAAGGTCGCTGTCATCGATCGGCAGGCGTTTCCCGATGAGCGGGTGCGGTCGGTCGTCGGAGACCTGTGCGACCCGGCGATCATCGCCGAAGGTCTGGGGCAAGCCTGCGACGTGGTCATCCACCTCGCTGCCATCACCTCGGTCCTGCGCTCGAAGGAAGATCCGGTCGGCACCTACAAGCTGAATGTCGAGGCGACCTTCCACCTGCTTGAGCAGTCCAGGCACTGCGGCGTCCAGACATTCCTGCTGGCGTCCACCAACGCCGTGACCGGCGATGTGGGAACCGCGACGATCACCGAGCAGATCCCGCTGCGCCCGCTCGTCCCGTACGGCGCGACCAAGGCAGCCGGCGAGATGCTGCTCTCCTGCTACGCCGGCAGCTATGGCATGACCTGCACGGCACTGCGCTTCTCCAACGTCTACGGGCCGGGCATGGAGGCGAAGGACAGTTTCATCCCCAGGCTGATGCGAGCGGCCAGGGACGGCGCGGGCGTCCAGATCTACGGCGACGGCACCCAGCTCCGCGACCTGGTCCACGTCGACGACATCGTCGCCGGCCTCCTCGCCGCCTGGAAAGCCGGTCACAACGGCCCGCTGATCCTCGGCTCGGGTGAGTCGGTGACCGTGAACGACATCCTGGACGCGGCCAGGGCAGTCACCGGTGCCGAGATTCCCGCCGAGCACATCCCGGCCAAGCCCGGCGAGATGCCGGCCGTCATCGTCGACATCTCCGCCGCCAGGGCGATCGGCTATGAGCCCAGGGTCGACCTCAAGGCAGGCATCGCCACCGTGTGGCCAGAGTTCTCGGAGACAGCCAAGTGAGCACTAGCCAGAGCAAGGGCAACGTCGCCAGCCGCACGGCCGCCGAGGATGAGGCCATCGATGTCGCTGCCATCGAGGCGTTCACCAGCCAGTACGGCTCACGCGCGACCGAACTGCCGCCCCTGGCGATAGTGATCGCCGCCTACAACGAGCAGGGCTCGATCGGCCCGGTGATCGAGGCGCTGCCACAGACGATCTCCGGCCTCGAGGTCGCCAAGATCGTCGTCTCCGACGGCTCCGCCGACAACACGGTCAAGGAAGCCGACGCCGCCGGGGCGCTGGTCTGCGATGTCACAGTGAACCGGGGCCAGGGCGCCGGCCTGCGGCTCGGCTACCGGCTCGCCCGCGAGGGCGGCGCGCAGTACATCGTCACGACCGACGCTGACGGCCAGTACAACCCGAATGAGATCGCCGGACTGCTAGAGCCGATCCTGGCGGGCGAGGCCGACTTCGTATCGGGCTCCCGCACCCAGGGCAGCGAAGAGACAAAAGATCCGGTAAGAAAACTAGGCGTCCGGGTATTCGCGCTCACCATCAGCGCTCTCACCGGGCAGCGGATCACCGACCCCTCGTTCGGGCTGCGAGCCATGCGGGCAGAGGTCACCGGCAAGGTCAAGCTGCAGCAGCCCCAGTACCAGGCCGCCGAACTGCTGATCGGCGTCATCGCCCACGGCTACAAGGTCACGGAGCGGCCAGCCACGATCCACAAGCGCAAGGTCGGCCAGAGCAAGAAGGGCCACAACGCCCTCTACGGCCTGTACTTCGCCAAGGTCATCGGCTGCACCTGGTGGCGCGAACGCCGCCGCCGCCGCACAACGGTCGCTTAACTCTCTCCGATCAGGACGGGCTATCCGGCCCCGCACCCCGACGCTGCCGGGGCTGATGTGACCGTCGCCCCTGAACTGGCGGGAGTCTGGCCGTTAGTCGAGGTCAGAGCGTGCCTCGTGGCCTGGCCGCAGGGTCAGTCGGTTGTGCCAGCGGGGCTGTTCGGGGTGCGTGGTGTTAGACCTGGCTGGGGGCTAGCCGGGCGGCGTGCCCTCGATGCCGGCTGCTTCGCTAACGCCCTGCATCGAAGGCGCGCCGTCCGGCTGGGGACCAGCCGCTACGGGGAACCCGTCACGCGCACCCCGGCGGAGCCACATCGATGTGACAGAGCTGGGGTCCCAGCAACAGCGCTGTCACATCGATGCGCCCCGAGCGCGAGCGGGAGCGGCGGGAGCGGCGGGAGCTTGGCCGGGGACCCGCCGCGGACTTCCGTGAATCCTGAGGCAAGCCTTGATCACGGAACATCAGCCGCGAGACCTCGCCCGTCCGCCGCCTGGCTGGTACGACAGAGGCTGCGGGGACAGATGTGACGCCTGCGGCTGCGTTCTGACCGCAGCTCGCCATGGGCTAGAAGCGAGGACCCAGGAAAGTGATGATACGTCGTCCGGGCCGATCGACGTATCATCACTTTCCGTTGAAAATTTGCCCGATTAGCCGGGTTTCTGGTTATCAAAATGTCAATACGTGGCCGTCAGCGACCGACGTATCTCCACTTTCCGTTGTCCCCCACCCCGCCCGCACCCACCTTGCCCCGGCATCCGCCGGACCAAAGAGCGAATTATCCCGGTTCACGGCTTATCCGACTCAATCCGGGCCGGGTCCGAGCCAGACCCAGGGCCGGATCCGGGCACCGAAAGGCACCGTAGCTTGCTGACGGAGTCGGCGGGATCCCCCAGCCCGGCTTACCCCTGTCAGATCACGGGCGAGGCCGGGTCACGGGCTCAGGAGCACGAGCGGGGCGACGCTGGCGGCGTGACCTGAGTCCAGAAACCAGGTTTCCCTTAGAATCACGGAAACGTCATGGGGGGGAGCCAGGCCGCAGAGAATCGGGCGGACCGGGCGGACAAGGCGGGACCGGCCGGACCGGCGCTGAAGCGGGGCGGGACCGCCCGGGCGCCCTGGGGGTCTACTTGGCAGGGTGTTCCGGATCTTCGGCGGAGGCTGGGACGGTGACCGGGGACAGCGACTCGGCCTCGATCGGGTCCTTTGGGCCACCGGAGCCCCCCGTGCCCCCGCCGGGGGTACCAGTCTTGGCGTCGCGATCAGCGAACAGGACATAGTGGAAGATCAGGAACCTGGCGACGAACGTGACGCAGTTGGCCGCGAGGTAGACAGCGCCGATGACCAGGTGCCGCTCCAAATGGTGCAGGTCGAGCGACTTGGTAATGTACACGCCGAGCTTGGTCGCCAGGGCGAGCACCAGCCAGGCGCCAACCGAGACCATCC
The DNA here is from genome assembly GCA_963819285.1 of uncultured Actinomycetota bacterium. Lineage (GTDB taxonomy): Bacteria > Actinomycetota > Actinomycetes > Streptosporangiales > Streptosporangiaceae > Chersky-822. The sequence goes on along the minus strand of CAWFVM010000002.1, from coordinate 3,815,701 downwards.
AGAACGGAATGGTCTCCCGCCAGACGTTTGGCCGGCCCTTGCGCTGCCAGGCCCAGCGGCTGAGGAAGTAGCTCACCACTGCGCCGACGATCGCCGCGCTGAAGCCGGAGATGCCGGCGGTCAGGTGCATCGGGCCGATGAACACAGCCAGGGCGAGCTGACTGGCACCCAGCGAGGCTACCGCCACCGGCGCGAATCTCAGGAACTGCTTGCCGAACCTGGTCTGGAGCCGGCTCGCCAGGGCGGCAGGTAGCCTATCGATCAGCTTTTGCATTGATGTCCTTGGTCGGCGTCGACACGCTGGTGATCTAAACACATATACAGTACGGGAACAGGTCGAAGCCGTGACGAGAACGCGCCATAAGGCGGCGCCGTCTGGCCTCGATTACATCCCGGCACAGGGTAGTACCCGCTGCGCGATGGTCGAAGCTAGATGGTCGAAGCGAGATGGTCGGCGCTCACTGGGGGCAAGCTAGCTATCGACGATGCTGACGGGCGGGCCAGAGAGCGGGAGCAAGATCCATGAAGATCTTGATATTGGGCGGCGACGGCTATCTCGGCTGGCCGACGGCGCTCCATCTATCCGAGGCCGGTCACGACGTGGGCGTGGTCGACAATTTCGCCAGGCGCGGGTACGACTTCGAGATGGGAGTCGACAGCCTGGTGCCGATCGAGACCCTGCAGTCCAGGATCAGGGTCTGGCGGGATCTGACCGGCCGCTCGATCGCCTGCTTCGTCGGTGACCTGACCGATGCCGACTTCACCTATCAGGTTGTGCGCGAGTTCGGCCCGGACACGATCGTGCACTACGCCGAGCAGCGGGCCGCGCCCTACTCCATGGTCGACCGCAAGCACGCCGTCTACACCCAGGTCAACAACGTGGTCGGCACGCTGAACGTGCTGTACGCGATCGCGGAGATCGATCCGGAGATTCACCTGGTCAAGCTCGGGACGATGGGCGCCTACGGAACGCCGAACATCGACATCGAGGAAGGCTGGATCGAGATCGAGCACAAGGGCAGGAAGGACCGGGTGCTGTACCCTAAGCGGCCGGGCTCGTACTACCACCTGTCCAAGGTGCACGACAGCCACAACATCGAGTTCGCCTGCCGGATCTGGGGCATCAGGGCCACTGACCTGAACCAGGGCATCGTCTATGGCCAGCAAACGCCGCAGACCGCCAGGGACGACCGGCTCGCCACCCGCTACGACTACGACGCCGTCTTCGGGACCGTGCTCAACCGGTTCGTCATCCAGTCGGTGCTCGGCCTCCCGCTCACCGTGTACGGCAACGGCAGCCAGGTACGCGGCATCATCGAGATCCGGGATACCGTCCGCTGCCTGCAGCTAGCCTGCGAGAACCCGGCCGAGCGCGGTGAGTTCAGGGTCTTCAACCAGATGACTCAGTCGCTGTCGATCACGTCAATGGCCGAGACGATCGCCAGGGTCAGCCCGGAGAAGGTGGCCATCAAGCACCTGACGAATCCCCGGGTAGAAGATGAGGGGCATCATTACAACGTCGTGCACTCGGGCATGGTCGAGCTAGGCCTTGAGCCGCATCTGCTCTCTGACACGCTGATCGAGTCATTGTTCGAGATCACCAAGCGATTCGCCTGCCGGGTCAGGCCCGAGGCGATGACCCCCACCGTCGACTGGCGCCGGTCGGCCAGCCAGATCGGCCCCATCTGAGCCGCCGGCCTGAACCGCTAAGCGAACCTGGCCCGGACGTCGAGAAAGTCTCTGTCGATGCTGAGCATGTCGCCGCCGAAGGTCTCCGTCACATTGCCGCTGAACTGATGGATCCGCCGGTGCCTAGCCCACTCACCGACCAGCAGATGGTCGTCCGTGGTCGTCGACGCCGAGCCATTCCACAGCGCGTCAAAGAGCACGTCCGGCATCGCGTAGGCCCGGCTTGAGTACTTCCTGGCCAGGTCAGCGACACCAGAGCTGGAGCTGCTGTACACCCCGGACGCGAACCCGAGCCGGTGCAGCTGCCTGGTCCAGGCCGACAGGAATCGCAGCACGGGGATCGCCGACCGCCGGCCGAACGCCTCCATGTCGTAATACAGCGGCGTGCGCGGCCCGAATCCGAGCCGCCTGGCCTCCGCTACCGCATCGCGCGCGGCGGCCCGCCCCTGCCGCGCGGCCGAGCTCAGCTCGCGGAACGCCGCCTGCGGTCCGGCATACAGCGGCATGAAGCGCCACCCGGCCCGCGCCTGCTCCCGCACCCACTGCCTGCTCAGGTTGGGCTGCGCACAGGCCCGGTCCGCGCCGCCGATGTAGATTCCGACCGCGCGGTACGGGGACTGGCGCCGCCAGGCGCGCATGTACGCCGAGCTCGGCGCGGCACAGGCATCGAAGCCGAGGCCGGTGTAGCTGGTCACCGCGGCCGGCAACGGCGGTGCCGCCGCCATCGGATTCCGCCGGGCCCGCACAGCGGGCTGCCCGGGCCGGCCTGGTCGGCCGGACGGTGCAGGCCGGCCGGGCAGCCCGGCGCTCGCCAGGATCCGGTAAATCGCCCTCGGCGCGGTGTCAAACGTCGCGGTGATGACCACCCCCGGCGCCCGCACGGTGACCTGCCGGGCGATCACGTCCCTGGTCAGGGTCGCCGCCACGTGCGGCGGACCTGGCTGGATCAGGATCGACTCGGTGGTCCCCAGCAGCCAGCTCGGGCAGAACTCCGTGCCGCTCACGGCACCCAGATACACGGCATGCTGGTCGAACCGGACGCAGCGGCGCGAGCCCGGCCGGTCCCGCACGACCGGCCAGCGGCCAGGCACCTTAAACCGGTACCCCAGATAGCGGATGGTCTTCTGCCCGCTCAGCCTGGACACCGCCGGCCGCAGCCGGGCCTGCGCCGCGGCCGGGAACGCCGTCAGATCGGCTGCGGCCAGCCAGCACACCAGGGCAGCGGCAATTCCCAGCCGCGCAGCCCAGCGTCCAGCGCCCCCCGCCATGACGACCCAATGCCTCCCCCGTGAACGGGACCGCAATTCCCCCGGTCATGCGGCTCCCAAATTGAGATTAGTTCTCAAACGGCGGCCGAGTTAGCGCGACTCGCCGTCGCCCGGCCTATTTCGGGCTCATTCGCACTACCCGCCGTCACGGGAAAGCAGCCACCGGTCGGCGGCCGGATCATGACAGAGCCTGAACCCGACGGCGGGCACGTTCTTGCCCGGCGACGCGGTGACTCGCCAGCAGCGCCAGTCCGACGGCCGGTGATCGTGCTCATCGGGGTCGCGCCCGGAGGTCGCCGCCCCGGCAGCAGCCGCGGCAGCCGCCTCGCCGGGCCGCTCGATCACGGCAAGCACCGTGTACAGCCGCTCGCGCCAGACGAAGCGGCCAGGCCGCCCGTCATTCAGCTGTACCTGCGCCGGTTCCGGTCGCACTGTACTCACCACCGCCTGCGTCCCCGCGTTCAGGCGAGTTCCCGCAAACGCCGGGACCGGCCGGGCCGCCGCGGAGCGGCCCGCCTCATCGCACCCTCGCGCTACCCCAGGGGAAGACAGGCAGCAGCTCTTAGTTCGAAAATATATTCGGTCTTGTTCGAACGCAAGAGCCAATGCCAGAAATACCGTTCGGTACGGGACTTCTACGTGCGATGATCAGGTCACGGAAGCGGAGCGTAGCCAGGCATGGCAAATCCCGCCAATAGGTCGCGAACCTGCCCGGCGATCTGCTCGATTGCGGCCTCATCGTCCTTTTTCGCCGCCGAGATCGCCTCATCCATCCAGGCGGCCACTTGCGGCATGTGATCCTGCGTAAGCCCGCGCGTGGTGATCGCCGGAGTGCCGATCCGCAGCCCGGACGGATCGAACGGCTTGCGCGGGTCGAACGGCACCGTGTTGTAGTTGACCTCGATGCCCGCCCGGTCAAGGGCCTTGGCCGCCGGCTTGCCCGCGATCTCCTGAGCGGTCAGGTCGATCAGGATCAGGTGATTGTCCGTGCCACCGGAGACCAGCGTGTAGCCGCGCTCGGCCAGCGCGGCAGCCAGTGCCCTGGCGTTCGCGACGACCTGGTGCGCATAGCTGCTGAACTCGGGTGCCGCCGCCTCCTTGAGTGCCACCGCGATCGCCGCCGTCGTGTGGTCATGCGGACCTCCCTGCAGGCCAGGGAAGACCGCCTTGTCGATCGGCGAGGCATGTTCGGCGTCACACAGGATCATCGCTCCGCGCGGCCCGCGCAGGGTCTTGTGCGTGGTCGTCGTGATCACGCTGGCGTGCCCGACCGGGCTGGGGTGCGCACCGCCCGCGATCAGGCCGGCGATGTGCGCTATATCGGCCACAAGCACCGCATCGACCTCGGCGGCGATCTCGGCGAAGGCCGGGAAGTCGATCGTCCTCGGGATCGCGGTGCCGCCGCAGAAGATCACCTTGGGCCGCTCCCGCCGGGCGACGTCCCTGACCTCGTCAAAGTCGGTCAGCCCGGTGTCGGCCCGCACTCCGTACGTCACCGACCTGAACCATTTGCCCGTCGCCGAGACCGGCCAGCCGTGGGTCAGGTGGCCGCCCATCGGCAGCGCCATCCCCATCACGGTCTCGCCCGGCTTGAGGAACGCCAGGTAGACGGCGAGATTCGCCGGAGAACCCGAGTACGGCTGCACGTTGGCGTGATCCACCCCGAACAGGTCCCTGGCCCGCGCAATGGCGATGGTCTCGATCGGGTCGATGAACTGCTGACCCTCGTAGTACCTGCGGCCCGCGTAGCCCTCTGAGTACTTGTTGGTCAGCACCGAGCCGCTGGCTTCGAGTACCGCGAGCGAGACGTAATTCTCCGACGGGATCATGCGCAGCTTGGAGAACTGGCGGCTCGCCTCGGCCTCGATCAGGCCCGCGATCTCGGAATCGGCGGCGGCGACATGCGGAATCTGCGGCTCATGCATGGCTCCATGATGACGCAACCGACTGTCCCGCGTACACCTCCCCCCGCCCGGGCCATCCGGTCAGCTTGTCCGGCGATGCCCGGTTTCGGCAACGTGCGGGACAGCCGCTAACCTGACCGGGTAGCCAGCGTCGGCAGCAAGTCGGAGGCAGGAGGGGCATGCGCATCGGGCAGATCGCCATCGATATCACCCCGTTGCGCGAAGGCAGGGACTTCCGGCTGCTCTTTACCGGCCGCTTCGTCTCCCAGGCCGGCAACGCGGTGGCCACCACCACCGCCAACTGGCAGGTATTCGCCCTGACCCATTCCTCGCTCGACGTGGGCCTGCTGACCCTGGTCAACAGCGCCGGCATGTTCACCGGGCTGCTGATCGGCGGCACCCTGGCCGACAGCCACGACCGCCGCAAGGTCATGCTGGCCAGCCGGGGACCGCTCGTGCTGCTCGCGGCCCTGCTCGCGATCAACAGCCTGCTCGCGCACCCCCAGCTCTGGGCCGTCTACGTACTGCTGCTGTTCACCGGCGCACTATCCGGACTCGGCTCGCCGGCCTCGACCGCCGCCGTGCCCGCGCTGGTCAGGGACGACCAGCTGCCCGCCGCCGCCGCCCTGAACGCCATGGGCGGCCAGCTCGGCAGCCTCGGCGGGCCGGCGCTGGCCGGGGTGCTCATCGCCGGACCTGGTCTCGCCGCCTGCTACAGCATCGACGCCATCTGCCTGGCCGTCTTCGGCGTAACCCTGTGGTTCATCCGGCCGCTGCCGCCGACGATCAGGGCCACCAGGACCGGCCTGCGGTCGATGGCCGAGGGCCTGCGCTACGTCACGCAGAACAGCGTGGTCGGCGGCATGCTCGCGGTCGACACCAGCGCGATGATCTTCGGGATGCCGTCGGCGCTCTTCCCCGCTATCGCCAGCGAGCACTTCCATGGCGGCTCGGCGACGTTCGGGCTGCTCGCGTCGGCCCCCGGTTTCGGGGCGCTGATCGGCGCGGCGACCAGCGGCTGGACCGGCCGGGTAAAGCGGCCAGGCGTGGTCGTGATCATCGCGGGCCTGGCCTGGGGCGCCGCGATCGTGGCCTTCGGCCTGAGCGGGAGCCTGGCGCTCGGCCTGGCGTTCCTGGCCCTGGCCGGAATGGCCGACATCTTCTCCGAGGTGCTGCGCAACGCCCTGCTGCAGCGGTACACGCCGGACGAGCTGCGCGGGCGGGTGAGCAGCGTGTACCTGGCCCAGGTGTCCACGGCGCCGTCGCTCGGCAACTTCGAGGCCGGGATCGTCGCCCAGCTCTTCAGCACGACCATCTCCGTGGTCAGCGGCGGTCTCGTCTGCGTGGCCGGCGCCCTGCTGCTCGGCGTGCTCAACCCCGCGCTGCGGAACGCGCGGCTGGCCGGCCCGAGCCCGGGCGGACCCGCTGACCCGGATGGCGAGCTCACTCCCCCGGCGGCCGCCTCGGCCTAGGTCCGTTCCGTGGAGTCAGCGCCGCCAGCGAGTCAGCCTGCGGTCGGCAAGTACCTGGCGCACTACGTTACGACCTGGGATTCCGGTGACCCCGCCGCCGCCGTGAGTCGATGATCCGGCCTGGTACAGCCCCCGCACGGGGGTACGCAGATCCGCGTAGCCAGCCGCCGGGCCGCCCGTGGAACATCTGGCCCATGCTCAGCTCGCCATGAAAGATATTGCCGCCGACCAGCCCGTACTCCGCCTGCATCTGCCCCGGCCCGATCACCTGGCGGTGCAGCACCGACCCGGTGAACCCCGGCGCCACCGTCTCCATCCTGGCGATCACCCGGTCGGCGTAGCTCGAGCGGCTTCGTCGCCCTCGTCGGCGTAGGTGTGCGGCACCCACTGGGTGAACATCGACATCACGTGGTGCCCGGCCGGGGCCAGCGAGTCGTCGAACACGCTCGGGATGCAGATATCAGCGAACGGCAGCGCCGACGGCCGCCCGCCGACCGCGTCCTGATACGCCCGCTCGACATCGTCCAGGCTCTCAGCCAGCACGATCGTCCCGCCGTGCACCTGGGGATCGGGCTGCGGGTGACTCGCGAACACCGGGAGCCGGTCCAGGGCCAGGTTGATCTTCACGGTGCCGCTTCTGGTCTGCCACGCCTCGATATCGGCGACAAAGTCGTCCGGCAGCACGCCTTTCTCAAGCATTTGGAGGAAAGAAATGCGCGGGTGGACTGTCGTCACCACGGTGGCTGCCGTGAGGTGTTCTCCGGTCGACAGCGTGACGCCGGTCGCCCGGTTATCGCTGGTCGTGATCTCGGCGACGTCGGCTCCGGTCCTGATCTCCGCCCCGAAGGACCGCGCCGCCCCGGCCAGCGACGCGGTCACCGCGCCCATGCCGCCGCGCGGAAACCCCCAGGCACCGGCCTGGCCATCGGTATCGCCGATGTGGTGATGCAGCGTCACGTACCCGGTGCCGGCCGACCTCGGCCCTGCCCACATGCCGATGACGCCGGACACCGAGAGCACCCCGCGCAGCGCGTCGCTGGTGAAATACTGATCAAGCAGGTCAGCGATGCTCCCGGTGAGCAGCCGGGTGATGTCGACCGCCAGCCTGGTGTCGACCTTGCGCAGGTGACGGAGCAGCGCGCCCTGACCGATCAGGTCGGCGGGCCGGCGGGAGCCGAGCTTCGGCGGGATTTGCTGCAGGAGCGGCCCGAGGATGGCCGCGATCCTGGCTAGCCGCGCCTCGTAGCGGGGATAGTTGTCGGCATCGGTCACCGAGAACCCGGCGATCTGGTCGTGCCGCTCCCCCGGCTCGTCCGGCAGCCGCAGGTACCGGCCGTCGGCGCGCGGCGCGAAGTAGCCTCCCTGGGGGTAGACGTGGTAACCGTGCCGGTCCAGCCGCAGATCGGTGACCAGTTGCGCTGGCAGCAGCGAGACAACGTAGGACAGCGAGGTGACTGTGTATTCCGGCCCGAACGGGTGCTCGCTGACCGCCGCTCCCCCCACGATGTCCCGGCGCTCGCAGACCAGCGTCCGCAGCCCGTGCTTAGCCAGATAGGCAGCGGCAACCAGGCCGTTATGCCCGCCGCCGACAATCACTACGTCCCACTGTCCGCCCACCGCGACGCCCTCCCTGCCACCAACCCGCCCAGTCCAGTCCAGGCCCAGTCCAGTCCAGCCCCGGCCCAGTCCAGTCCAGCCCCGGCCCAGTCCAGTCCAGCCCCGGCCCAGTCCGGTCCGGCCTGGGCCCAGCCCCGGCCCCGGCCCCAGCCCAGCGAGAATATGCCGTATTTGCCGGGTCTTTACTCAAGGTGATGATACGTCGGCCGAGACCCGGACCCCAGCCCTCCGCACGCCCAAGCTGGGGCGGCGTGACCTCGCGGGGGGACCCTGCTGCTGTTCCGATGACACCAGGGGACCCCAGCTGCCGCCGCCAGGCGCGAGTGGAGCCGTTGCCGACGCCGTCCTGTGCACGTTTAGGAGGGACCCGGGTTTCTGGACTCGGTGAGTCTGATCGGGCTGATGCGCGGGCCTGGCGGGGCCACCGCCCGGACCCCGGACTGGTCCCTGGTGACTCAGCTGTCACAGCCGGCTCACCCGTTCCAGGCTCGCCTGATCCTGTAGGAGACTTTTTTCCTGTAGGAGACTTAACAGCGAATATGGTGGTCAATCCTCCTACAGGAAAAAAGTCTCCTAGATCTTTTAGCCAACCGTCCCGGCACCAAACCCCGCAAGCCCGCCCAGAGCACGCAAACCCGGCACCCTCACCTCACGCAAGCCCGGTCCGGTGATCACCCGGCCGAGTTCCGGACCGTCATCCTCCATCCCGGCCAACATCACGGAATTCGCGCCAGAGCCCGGAAATCTGCGTGCGTGCTCCTGCCTGGCCGGGTTGGCTGGACTACGAAATCTCTTACACAGGTGTCCGGTTTTGCCGTTTTGGGACTCAGGCAGGCGCGTCGGCGGCGGGATGACTGTCAGACCCTGCTGGGAGCATGGCATCAGAAGCGAGCAGGGAGGATGCCATGATTTCGCAAACCTTCACTATTACCCCGCAGGGGCCATTCTCGCTGGCCGAGGCCGCGACCTTCGGCTTTGGCCAGCGTTCTGGCCAGGAATGGGATGGCGTGATGCGGCTCGCGTTCTGCGCGGACGGATACACGCGCCAGGTCGGCGTTGAGGTGCGCCAGGACAACCAGGGACTGGTCCACTGCACTGTCATTGACCCTGCGGGATCCGGCAGCCCGGCCAGCGAATCCAGCAGTCCGGCCGGTCCCAGCGAGCCCGCGGGCGAACTGGTGGCGGTTCAGGGGCAGGTTGCGCGGGTGCTGTCGCTCGACCGGGATGGCGAGGAGTTCACCAGGATCGGCGAGCGGGATCCGGTGATCGGCAAGCTGCAGCAGGCTGCGCCCGGGTTGCGTCCGCCGCTGTTCTACTCACCGTATGAGGCGGCGGCATGGAGCGTGCTGAGCGCTCGGCGGCCGGCCAGGCAGATGATGACGGTCAGGGATCGGCTGAGTGCGGCCCATGGTGCCTCGTGTGAGCTGGCTGGCCACGAGCTCCCGGCGTTTCCCCTACCTAAGGCGCTACTCGCGGTCGAGTCCTTTCCTGGCATCTCGGCCGAGAAGCTGGATCGGCTGCACGGGGTCGCGAGGGCGGCACTCGAAGGTCAGCTCGACGCCGCCGAACTGCTGCGGCTCGGTCCTGAGGCGGCAGGCACCCAGCTGCAGCGCATCAAGGGCATCGGTCCTTTCTATAGCTCGCTGATCGTGATCAGGGGCACCGGTTTCGCCGACGTGCTGCCGGTAGCCGAGCCGATGGCGCTCTCGCTCTGTGCCAGGCTTTACGGCCTGGCCGAGCCGCTGTCGGCAGAGGCGTTCACGGAACTTGCTGAGCCGTGGCAGCCATTGCGCACCTGGGCGATCGTTCTGATCAGGGCCGCCGGTCCGCGGCTGCTAGATGCCGAGCCTCCGGTCGCCACCGCCACCGCCGCCTGACCCAGACTCAAGCCAGGTCCCGCACCTGGTGAACTGGCCGGACGCCAGGTGAACTAGCCGGGCGCCAGATGAGCTAGCCGACTTGCCAGCGCCAGCTCGCGACCTCGCCGCCCTCGACCAGCACGGTGCCTGCCGGAGTACTGGAATCCCGCCAGATCTGGTAGGTGCCGGCAGGCAGGCCTGGATAGACGGCCGCGTAGATCGAGGCTGACCCGATCCTGCGCTCCCTGACCAGCGAGTGGGTGCGGGGAGCGGCCGGGCCGGTGCAGGCATCGGGAGCTGCAGGACCATCAGGAGAGGCGGGACCATCAGGCGCGGCGGCGAGGCTGATCTCGATCTCGGTGCCGAGCAACTCGGGCGGGCCGTACAAAACTAGCGCGCCGATGTCAGCGCCGATGTCGAGTACAACGTAGCTCTCCGCGTCAGGCCCCGGCACCGCCTCCGGCCCTGGCACCGCCTCCTCGGGTGCCGTGCCAGGGCCAGCCTGCGAATCGGTCATGACGGGTTGTGGTATCCGTCGTAGGGGACGCCCATGTACGGGAACCGCCTGAGCGGCTTGTTCGTGACGCTGCGGCCGGTCAGTCCGTCGGTCAGAATGCGCGCCACCTTGTCTACCTTGTACGCCGGGTCGATGAGCGGATAGGTGAGGCCGGCGATGGCCCTCAGCTCGATCGTGACGACGTCGTCCTGGATCCGCCTGCCGTTCGGGAAGCCGGCCAGGTCCCCGCCGACGACTCCGAGGACGCTGTACTTCCTCGAACGCATCGGCGTGGGCGGGATCGAGGTGTTGAGCCGCAGCATATCCGCCTGGACCGGGCCGGTGAAGTTGGTGAATCCCTTGATCAGGCCCTTCGGGATTCCGGTCAGCAGGATCGCCTCGAGATCGGCCCTGGGCTTGCCCGACGCGTCGAGCGCGGCCAGGTGCGGGAACACCCCCGGATACAGGATCGGCAGGAGGTGGGCCAGCTCGGGATGGGCATAGAACTCAGCGAACTGCTTGTCGTGAGCCGGGGGCTGGCGGTTCCAGTAATCCTTCTTGCCCAGCGCGATCAGCACCTCGTTGACCAGCGGGTTACCCAGACGGGACACCTGGGCGTACGGGCCGGTCGGCCAGCCGCCTGAACCGTCCTCGGCATCGATGTGCACCTTCTGCCTGCTCGCGGTGGTCCAGACCCCGATGGTCGGCTGGCCCTTGCGCGCCAGTTCTGAGATCGGCACCTGGATCGCTATCGAGTGCACGTTGAGCCGGTCGGTGGCGTTCACCCCGGGCATCGCCTTGAGCCCGGCCATCTTGCCGAACAGGTTGGCCTCCTGGAACGGCCGGAGGTTAGCCAGGTCGAAGATGGAGCCGAGGTCCACGTAGAACTGCTCGGCCCGCTGGCCGGCGAACACCCTGATGCCGTTGCCGAGCGAGTGCACGGCCTGGCTGCCGAGGTTCTTCTCGTAGTGCGGGGTCGACAAGATACCGACGTTGCAGGGCGGGCAGGCCAGGTTCCGGCCGAGCACCTGATGTCCGTGCCGGTCGACCCTGGTGACCGAGTAGAACTGCTTGCTGTTCCAGGTCGGGTCGCTCAGCGACTTGATCGGGCCAGTGTTGTACAGGAAGCTGTTCGGCGTGGTCAGCTTGTCGTGGAAGCGGAACTGATACGTGACGTCGGGCCAGCCGTCGCCGGTGTTGTCGATGTTGATCTCGTAGAGCACGCCCGTGCCGAACTCGTAAAAGTTCGGGCCGCCCGCCGGCTCCTCAAGCGGGATGTAGTTGGCGACCAGCGTGACCGTGTTCGGCCGGTCAGGGCTGACGAAAGCGTAGAGGTCGGTGCTGTCGGCAACCGGGTCCTTGGAGATACCCGGAGCTTCGCGATGCGAGGACATGACCTACCTCACCTGCGCAACGGTCGCGCCAGCGGACGACTGGCTGGCCTGGAGAATCCGCGCGGCCAGGTCGGTGTCTCGCACCCTCACCTGGCTGGTACCGCGGAACAGGTCGATCTGGCCGGTGCGCGCGTCCCGCAGGTGCACGACGATCTGGTCAGACTCCGCCAGCTCCGGTCCGGCCTCGTGGGGCCGGATCGCCTGGCTGGTGTCGCTCGCGGCCGCCGGCTTCGCCGTCGCGGCCAGTGCCCGTCCCCCGAGTCCGGCGAACGCCGTCGCGGCGATGCCGGCGGCACCGACCCCGGCCGCCCCCCGTAGCACGGACCTGCGCGACGGGACGACCGGTTCCCCGCGGTCCGCGGCAGCGCCCGGCGAAGCGGGGCTGAACTGATCCCGTGGCATAGCACTCTCCCTTGTGAGCCGATCACGGTGATCGGACTTACCTTCAACAGAGTGTTAACTTAGCGAAGTCAAAGCATCACTGTAAGTAACAACGCCGAAGGGCTCGCCCCGAGTTCAGCCCGCCAGGCAACCGAGTATCCGCGCAACCTCACGGGACTCGGCGGGTGAGCTAGCCCTTCGCCAAGTCCTCTGGGTATCGCACAATGGGCAGATGAGCAGCGGCGGAGTTGGTCAGGAATCGGAGAGTCAGGCTAGCCTGCCCGAGCTGGTCAGGAAGGCGCAGCTGCTAGCCGAGCAGACCGGGTTCCCGCTGACCAGGGCGCAGGCCGGGCCCGCGCGGCCGTCGGCGTGCCTGCCGGGAGTCGGCCGGTTCCTGGCGATGCTCGCCGCCGGATCCGGGCTCATCGCCGAGCTCGGCACCGGCGTCGGTGTCGGCACGGCCTGGCTGGCCGGCGGGCTGCCAGCCGGCGGGAGGCTGATCACGGTCGAACTCGATGAGCATCGGGCGGCCGCCGCGCGCGGGCTCTTCGCCGGTGATCCCCGGGTCGAGGTGATCACCGGCGACGCCGTCTCGTCGGTAGCCGGTCGCGGACCGTTCGACCTGATCTTCGCCGACTGCGGGATCAGGACCGACGAGGCCTTCGCTGACGTGCTCGACCTGCTTCACCTCGGGGGTCAGATCATCATGGATGACGTGACCCCGGCCGAGGCGCTTGAGAAAGCATCGCCCTTGCAGGCGCACGACCTGAAGCGCCGCTTCTTCGCCAGCCCCCGGCTCCTGAGCACCGAGGTAGTCCTGCCCGACCTGAAGAACTCGCTCCTGGTCGGAACGCGGACAAGCTGAAGCCGGACCTGGTCAGTTCCCGCTGTTGCAGTGCAGGTTAAGCGACGGCGGACTCTTGGCTACCCAGGGCCAGGCCGGGCTGCAGAACGACACGTAGGACACGGCTCGCAGCAGGTTCTTGTCGTAGACGTACACGACGTAGCGTCCGATGAAGTGAGTCGCCTGCGGCTCGCCGAAGGCGCCGATCAGCCCCTGTCTCGTCAGGCAGAGGTTCCCGCAGGCCCGCTGAATCCCGACCACGAAGTTCGCGTAGTGCTTGTTCGGGTCGTACCACGTCGAATCGGTCTCGAAGTTGGTGGCCACGACGCCGTCGACATACGTCCTGACCGGTCTCACCCTGACGTTGCCGCCGGTCTCGGCGGTCACGCTGCTCGCGTTCCAGTACCCGCCCAGCCCGTAGGTGTAATGGTGCCGCTGCAGCCAGGTGCCTACGGCGGTGTTCGGATTGCGCGCCGGCGGGGTAACCGCGTTGCCGATCAGCATCACGCAGAGGGACAGGAAGACCACTCCGAGCGCGGGGACCAGCCTGGCCTTGATGATCTTGGGTCCAAGCACCCGGCCGGCGACCACCGCGCCGATCGGCAGCAGGCCGACGATCTCGTTGGAGTCCGGCTTGGTGCCAAAGATGTACGCGGCGAGTACCACGACGAAGGCCACAGTCAGCATCTGCGCGATCTGGTCATCCTCGGCGTAGAACCGCCTGACAACGAGCACGATCGCCCAGATCACCAGGATCAGGCCGATGAAGTGAACAGCCTGTACCGTGATGTTGCCGGTCAGGATCTGGCCGAAGAAATCCGCGCCGTAGACCAGCAGAACATTCTCGATCTTGTACCAGAACAGCCTGCCGATCTGACCGGGCACGCCGAACTGCGCGACCGGCGTCCTGACGTAGAAGCCGCCGGCCGACAGGATCGCCTGCAGGATCACCTTGGTCAGGACAGTCGACAGGCCAGCGGCGATCACGAGCGACAAGTCATAGACCTGACCACGCCAGGGTCCGCGCCTGCGGTACATCCGCACCAGGCAGACTAGAACGATCGGGACCACCGCTTCGACGAGCACCAGGGTGTCGGCGATCTCCGCCCAGGTCAGCAGCACCATGATCACGATCGGCAGCCACCAGCGCGGGCGCACCCGGTCGAGCACGAGGTAGATAAGCAGCAGCGGGACGTGCGTGCCGGTGTGATCGGGGCTCGACATCAGCAGCGCGGTCGCGGGGCCGAGTGGCGGTGCGAGCATGATGCCGACCGCGACGAGTACCCGGACGATGGCCTCGCGTCCCGTCGACCTGCCCTTGGCCAGGAAGCCCGCCATCAGCACCTGGAGGAAGTAACTGAGCGCGGCCGCGACCGGGACAGTGTCGGCGGACAAGCCCCTGACCCACTCGACCAGCGCGTACTCGGGGAGCTCTGTGGTGTAGAACGAGACGTCCGACAGCGACCACCCGTGCAGCAGGAGGTTGCCGTGCAGCAGGTCCCAGCCCTGCAAAGCCTGGGATGCTCCCTCGGAGATCGTGAACTGGGTCCTCGCCTGCGCCAGGTAGGCCAGCCAGAGCAGCACGATTCCCGCCGTCACGGCCACCGGCACGAGCAGGCGCGGGTTCCGCAGGACCGCGAAGGGCGACGCCGCGGGCGGCGCTGCGGGCGGCACGGTCGCGGGTGACTCAGCGGACGCGCCTGGCCCGTCAGAGGGCACGTCGGGCGGCACGTCGGGCACGTCCGGAGAACGTTCCACCTCAGGGGATGTCGTCACTATGCTTCCTGGATCACTGGCAGAGCCGACAGGAGAAGAGCCGGCGGGAGAATCGCCTGCACGTGGAGCGACACCGTTGGGTCCATCGACCCTGTACCCGTCGACGGCTCGCGGCGCCTGGCCCATCGGATCCACATCATACCCATCAGGTTCGATGACTTACATCCTTCTCGTTTCACCCCAGACCAAGCCGGCAAGTCGGCTTGAACGGGACCGGCCGAAGACCGCGCCTACCTTGCGGTTGACAGCGCGAGAGTATCCGGCCCAGCGCGGGTAGCAGCTCATAACCGCGCGATTAAGTCGCACAATATATGAAAGGATAGCCCGTTCCCGTGCCGAACCGCCGTGAGTGCACCTGCCACTGGCCGCCACGCCCGCCGCAGCCCAGGCCAGGCTGGCTGCCAGGGCAGAAGCAACGAAAAGCTCCGGCTCAGGAAATCTCTCGCTGCTGGTAGAGTTCCCACCTGGTGACGGGGTAAGCCGATGAGGTCGGCTTGCTGGTCAGAAGGACGGCCAAAGCGGGTCGAAGTACCAGCATCTGGGTGGTCGTCGCGACCAGCCCCGGCGGTCTTCGTTCGACCACGGGCACGCAGGCGCTTGCCGTAGCATGTCAGTCCTGCTCACTTTAACCCCAATATCTGACCGGAGGTACTCGGTGACGGCTTCTGGTGCTCATAGTGAGTTCACCCGTGACGTCGTCGTCATTGGCGGTTGCGGGCATGTCGGGCTACCGCTGGCGATCGCATTTGCCGATCGCGGGCTGAAGGTCGGCATCTATGACGTCAGCGAGGCCGCGGTCGCGACTGTCAGCGCCGGCGAAATGCCATTTGATGAGGCAGGTGCCGCCGATGTGCTCAAGCGGGTAGTAACCGAGGGAAAACTGCGGGCATCGGTTGATCCGGCGATTATCGGGACCAGCGAGCACGTCGTCGTAGTGATCGGCACGCCGGTCGACGAGCACCTGAACCCGGACCAGGCAGCGATCCCAGAGGCGCTGTCCGCCATCGTGGATCAGCTCAGCAACGAGCAGATCCTGATCCTGCGAAGCACGGTCTATCCCGGCGTAACGGCGCTGGTAGAGAAGATGGTCGCCCAGCTTGGCCTGGAGATGGACGTCGCCTTCTGCCCTGAGCGGATCGCCGAGGGCAAGGCTATGACCGAACTGTTCGAGCTGCCGCAGATCGTGTCAAGCCGGACAGAGCGCGGCGCGCGGCGGGCGAGTGCCCTGTTCGGCACGCTGACCTCGACTCTGGTGCCCATGAGCCCAGAGGAAGCCGAGCTTGCGAAACTCTTTACCAATGTATGGCGTTACATAAAGTTCGCAACGGCGAATCAGCTATACATGATGGCTAACGATCGCGGTCTTGACTTCGAGCGAATCAGGCAGGGCCTGACGCTCGACTATCCGAGAGCAGCGGACATGCCTGGCGCCGGATTCGCGGCCGGGCCCTGCCTGTTCAAGGACACTATGCAGCTCGCCGCCTATAACAACAACAATTTCGCGCTCGGTCATACCGCGATGACGATCAATGAGGGAATGCCGCTGTACCTGGTTCACCGCCTTGAGCAGCAGTACGACCTGCGCAATATGACTGTCGGCATCCTGGGCATGGCGTTCAAGGGCGGTTCCGACGACATCAGGTCGAGCCTGTCGTTCAAGCTGCGGCGGATCCTGGCGTTCAAGGCCGACGGCGTGCTCTGCACCGACCCCTACGTCAAGAACGATCCCCGGCTGGTGCCGCTTCAGCAGGTCATGGACGACAGCGACCTGCTGGTCATCGCCGCCCCGCACCCCGAGTACCGCGACCTGGTCACTGACAAGCCAGTAGCCGATATGTGGAATGTGCTTGGCAAGGGCGTACGGGTGTGAGTGAGCAGCCTCGGGTCTCGATCGTCATACCGGCGTACAACGAGGGCGACGTCATCGTCGGCGTCCTCGACCGGATCTTCGAGGCGGTGCGGCTGACGTGCGAGGTGCTGGTAGTCGTGGACACCGAGGACGACACGACGGTTGGCACGGTCGTGGAGTACGCCCAGAAGGAGCCCAGGCTACGGTATCTGGTCAACACCTACGGCCCCGGCCCGGCGAACGCGATCAGATTCGGGATTGATGCCTCGGCCGCGCCGGTCGCCGTCGTGACCATGGCCGACGGCTGCGATGACGCGAGGCAGATCGATGACCTGGCCCGGCTGACCGAGCGCGGAGTCGCCGTCGCGGCAGCTTCCCGCTATATGGCGGGCGGTCAGCAGGTGGGCGGACCCTACCTGAAGGGGCTGATGTCGAAGTTCGCCGGGCGCTCGCTACAGTTGCTGGCGCACACCGGGACCAGAGACGCGACGAACTCGTACAAGGCGTACTCGACCGAGTTCGTGCGCGCGGTCGGCATCGACTCGCGGGACGGGTTCGAGATCGGGATCGAGCTCACCGCCAAGGCCAAGCGGATGCGGCTGCCGGTCGCCGAGATTCCCACCATCTGGCTTGACCGCCAGGCGGGCATATCTAACTTCAAAGTAGCCAGGTGGATCCCCAAGTATCTGCGCTGGTACCGGTTCGCGTTCGGCTCTCGCCTGAGCGCTGAGCAGGTCAGAGAGCGAATGGCAAAGAAAGGCAAGTAATGGAGAAGGTTCTGGTCAGCGGGTCGGCCGGGTTCATCGGCGGCTATCTCGTCGAGGAACTGCTCGGGCGCGGGTACGAGGTTGTCGGGGTCGACAACTTCTCCAAGTACGGCCGGGTCAGGAAGTCTTACGACGACCACCCCAGCTACCAGCTAGTCGAGGGCGATGCCAGGGACGTCGAGCTGATGACCGGGCTGCTCGGGGATTGCGATCACTTCATTGCTGGCGCGGCCATGATCGGCGGCATCTCCTACTTCCACACCTATGCCTACGACCTGCTCGCCACCAACGAGCGGATCATCGCGGCGTCGTGCGACGCGGCCATCGCCGCCCACAAGAAGGGCGCCGGCCTGCTGCGCAAGGTCACCTACATGTCGTCGTCGATGGTGTTCGAGAGCGCGGACCACTGGCCTTCGCACGAGGGCCAGGAGCGGGAGGTCCCGCCGCCGCTGTCGTCCTACGGATTCCAGAAGCTGGCTGTCGAGTACTTCGCCAGGGCCGCCTGGGACCAGTACAAGCTGCCGTACACGATCGTGCGCCCCTTCAACTGCGTGGGGACCGGCGAGAGCCGGGCGCTCGGCGACGAGGAGATCCTGTCCGGAAATGTGCAGCTCGCGATGAGCCACGTCGTTCCTGACCTGGTGCAGAAGGTACTCAAGGGTCAGGACCCGCTGCACATCCTCGGCTCAGGCGACCAGGTCAGGCACTACACCTACGGCGGCGACCTGGCCAAGGGCATCGTGATGGCGATGGAGCACCCCGAGGCCGATTGCGAGGACTTCAACCTGTCCACCGCGCAGGGCACCACAGTGCACGAGCTCGCCGAGGTCATCTGGCACAAGATCAAGGGCGAGGACACCGAGCTGCGGATCGTGCACGACGACCCCTACGAGTACGACGTGCAGCGCCGGGTCCCGGCCACCGAGAAGGCCAAGCGGGTACTCGGCTTCGAGGCAGAGACCTCGCTCAGCATGATGCTCGACGAGGTCATCCCCTGGATCGCCGACGCCGTCAAGGCCGGCACTATCTAGTTCATAGCTGACTGCTTCACAGCTGGGGTCCCCTGGTGCTGCTATCGCGGCAGCAGGGGACCCCAGCTGCGTTGGGCGATGCCCGGGGATGGCTAGTCGGCGACCTCCCCGCACAGGCAACTAAACCGTAGTTGCCTACAACAGGTTGTTGCAACTTATTCGCATTCTTCCCTAGACTGGCCTGACCGATGACCTGACCAGCCAGTCAGGGACTGGCCAGGGGAAGGCGGGCGGTACATGGTCGACGTGTCCGGGCGTTATGCGAGAATCCGCGACGCTCTCAGTCCCGCCGAGTGGACCAGGATGGGCGCGATGACCGGCATCATCGTGGGCTTGCACGTCGCGGGCTGGGGGATGCTGGCCGCAGCCGTATCCGGGCACTACCACATCGCCTCCGGCGAGACTCTTCGGCTTCGGCACCGGCATCCTGGCCTACACGCTCGGGATGCGGCACGCGTTCGACGCCGATCACATCGCGGCCATCGACAACACCACCCGCAAGCTGGTCAATGACGGCAAGCGGCCGCTGTCGGTCGGCTTCTTCTTCTCGCTCGGCCACTCGACGATCGTTTTCATCCTGGCCGTGCTTTTGAACTTCGGCATCCGCGCGCTCGACAACCAGGTCAGGAACGGTGGTTCCCGGCTGCATCAGGTGACCGGGGTGATCGGCACCGGAGTGTCCGGCGGGTTCCTCTACATTCTGGCCGCCCTGAACGTCGTCATCCTGGTCGGCATCATCCGGGTCTTCCGCGAGATGCGCACCGGCCGCTATAACGACGAGGAACTCGACGCGCAGCTCGACAAGCGCGGCCTGATGAACCGGTTCTTCGGCCCGCTGGCCCGCCGGGTCGACGAGCCGTGGAAGATCTACCCGATCGGGGTGCTGTTCGGCCTGGGCTTCGACACGGCGACCGAGGTGGCCCTGCTGGTGCTGGCCGGGTCCGCCGTGGTCAGCGGACTCCCGTTCTACGCGATCCTGTCGCTGCCGATCCTGTTCGCCGGCGGGATGTGCCTGTTCGACACCGCCGATGGCTGCTTCATGAATTTCGCCTACGACTGGGCGTTCGCCCGGCCGATCCGCAAGGTGTACTACAACCTGACGATCACCGGCCTGTCGGTCTTCGTGGCGTTCTTCATCGGCACGATCGAGCTGCTCGGACTGCTCGGCCAGGAGTTCGGCCTGTCGGGCACGTTCTGGAAGTTCATGAGCAAGTTCGACCTCAACAAGGCCGGCTTTGTCATTGTCGGCGTGTTCGTGGTGACCTGGATCGCGGCCCTGGCGATCTGGCGCTTCGGCAAGATCGAGCAGCGCTGGGACCTGGCCGCGGCCAAGGCGACCGCGATCGAATAGCCCCAGGCCCAAACCGAATCAGCTTTTAGAATCACGTTCTAGTACACTCGCCCTGACCGACTGCCCGCTGGTGCACTCCGGGAGGACGCTGTGGCCTGGGACTTCTCGACCGAGCCTGAGTTCCAGCAGCAGCTCGACTGGGTCGACGAGTTCTGCCGCACCGAGGTCGAGCCGCTCGACCTAGTCTTCCCCGGCGCCGCTTTCAGCCGCGACCCGAAAGCCAGGGCACTCGCCGATCCGCTCAAGCAGCAGGTCAAGGATCGCGGCCTGTGGGCGCTGTTCCTCGACCGCGAGCTCGGCGGACCCGGCTTCGGCCAGCTCAAGCTGGCGCTGCTGAACGAGATCCTCGGCCGCTACCGGTCGGCCCCGGTCGTCTTCGGCACGGCCGCGCCCGATACCGGCAACATGGAGATGCTCGCGGCCTACGGCACGGATGAGCAGAAGCGCCGCTGGCTGATCCCGCTGATGAACCAGGAGATCTTCTCCGCCTACTCGATGACCGAGCCGCAGGGCGGATCGGACCCCAGCCTGTTCCAGACCCACGCGACCAGGGACGGCGACGAATGGGTCATCTCCGGGGAAAAGTGGTTCACCAGCGCGGGTGCCCGCGCCGACATCATCTTCGTGATGTGCACCAACGGCATGTTCGTCGTGCCGCGCGAGTCACCGGGCGTCCAGATCATGGAGTACCCGGCGCTGCACAACCACATCCGCTATGAAAATGTACGAGTGCCGGCCGATCACCTGCTCGGCCCGGAGGACGGTGCGAGGGTACTCGCGCAGCGTCGTCTCGGCGGCGGCCGGATCCATCACGCGATGCGGACGGTGGCCCAGGTCAAGCTCGCGTTCGACATCATGTGCGAGCGAGCCTTGTCCCGTCAGTCCCACGGCAAGGTGATCGCCGAGCATCAGATGGTCCAGGAGATGATCGCCGACTCCTACGCCGACATCAACATGCTCCGCCTGCTGGTGCTGTGGACCGCCTGGACGATCGACAACTCGACCACTCGCGAGGCCCGCACCCAGATCGCCGCCTGCAAGTACACCTGCGCCAAGACGCTGCGCGAGGTCAGCTACCGGGCTCTGCACATCATGGGCTCGCTCGGCACCACGGACCTGACTCCGCTGCAGGCGATGTGGGCAAGCGCGCCGACGATGGCGATCGCCGACGGGGTGGACGAGGT
Source organism: uncultured Actinomycetota bacterium (assembly GCA_963819285.1). GTDB lineage: Bacteria > Actinomycetota > Actinomycetes > Streptosporangiales > Streptosporangiaceae > Chersky-822. Next base: position 3,794,819 of record CAWFVM010000002.1, on the reverse strand, counting down.
GCACAAGGTCACCGTGGCCCGCAACGTGCTCAAGGGTTACGAGCCCCATCCAGGCCTGTGGCCGACCGAGTACCTCCCGGCCAAGCGCGAGGAAGCGAGAAAGAAGTACGCCGGCCTGATCGCCGCCGATCCGACCCTGGCCGCCTGGGCCGACGCCGCCGCCCGGCATCGCTCCCCCCGCTAGCAGCGCGTCGCGACGATAGACAGACTGAACGAGGCGAAGAACGGCTGTGTCGCCAGATGCTCAAGGAACCGGTCCGCTGACTCGCGCGTGAGGTATCCGGCGCCGACCGCCCGGCCGCTCACGCGCTGATTTCACCCATTCAGACTAGCCAAGCCGTCTGCCAGCCAGCGCCTGCCATGATCTAAGGGGATACAAGGTTTCTGGACCCGGTGAGCCCCCTCCAGGTTTCCGTGATCATGAGGCGGGCCTTGATCACGGAACGTCAGCCGCGTGATCACCCTGGCAGGGTTCCGGGATCAAGAACCCGACCATGATCCCGGAACCCTGGCGGGGGACTGACCGGGGTCCAGAAACTTTGCCTGCCCGGCATGATCACGGAAGTCTGTGGTTCCTTGCGTTCAGCTCGGGGCCGGGCGCGACCCCGGAAAGCACATGGATGTGGCCGGGGCCGGGGGCCGGGGGCCGGGGGCGGGCGGCTCGCGGACGGGTTTGATTCGCCAGGCTAGGGTGGCGCTCAGGGCGGCTGAGATGGTGGTGCTGGCGAAACAGGGTCGGGTAGTTACCGACGACCTGCCTCCGCTCTGCGCAAGACTGCCGCATAGACCGGGCCGGGCCGCAGCTCAGTAACTTGCCAGCCGTTGGCTCCGGCGAGCCGGCCAAGCTCCTGCGGCGACATGACCAGCCACTCGAACCAGTCGCTGGCGAACTGCTGATAACGAATACGGAAAATAAGCTGACCAGCCATCCGGTCCCGACGGCGATTGCCCTCGTGGTAATCCAGATGCACTTGCCTGGTGGTCTGGTACACATCGACGCAGGTGCCGACGATCACGCCGCCAGGTCGTAGCAGCGCGGCCAGACTAGCCAGGAAGGAACTCGCCGATTCGGCCGAGGCCAGCAGGCTGAGATTGTTGCCGAGCAAGAGCACGCTGTCGAAACCGCCGGCCATGCCATCCGTCAGGGCCTGATCGACCGAGCCCAGGTAGACGTTCCTGACACCGCGCTGCCGGCAAACCTGGATCGCACCCGGAGATACGTCAAGAGCGACCACCTCCTGGCCCCGGTCTTGCAGTGCCAGCGAGAGGCGGCCGGCCCCCGCCCCGACATCGAGCACCCGGCCGCCGGCTCGGTCAAGCGCCCATTCGTCACGCTCGGTTAGTCCGCTCAGGTAATCAAACGCGTCGACGCTGACAAATCCGTCATCGCGCTCGATCACGACGAGACCATCAGTTCCGGCCATCCGGTCAAGCAGTGCCCGGCCAAACGCATCACCGAGACTGGGCTCTGGCGCCTCCACCCGCATGCCGCCGATCCTGCCGCGCGTACCAGGTTCCCGGCAACTGAGTTAACTGACCACCCGCCGACTGGCTAGACTCCGTCGCCGGATCTCGTCATCGCGTTGTCGCAGAGGCGTCTGCGACCGGGTCAGTAAACAACGGTGCGGCTGCTCGCACGGAGAGCCGGTTCCAGGGCCTCCGCCAGTTTCCCGGAGACCTGTCGGCGTTTCCCGGAGACCTGTCGGCGTTTCCCGGAGACCTGTCGGCGTTTCCCGGAGACCTGTCAGCGTTCTCGTGGAGAGCCAACTCATCTGCGGGATGGACGCCACGGCGTGAAGCCCCCGGAGACCCGGGCGAGGCCGTGACGCCGGCTGGGGCACGGCCGGTCATAGGAGAGCTACCTGCGACGATACCGGACGTACTGCCGACTGAGTATCTATTTCCGGTCAGTTGTCGTTTCCCGGAAAGTTCTCGTCGTTTTCCCGGAGAGGGCGACGGCCTCCGGACAGGCCGACTGTCTTATCCCGAAAGGGCGGATACCCGGCAGTCTCACCAGGCGGCCGGGCTGAACCACCGCCCGGAACCGGACTGCCACCGGGACATACCCTTAACAGCGCCAGCGGCCGCGATCCGCAGCAGGTAATCGCCCGGCCGGGTTTGCTCGAATGGCGATGATTTCACCCCGCTCAGGTTAGCCAAGCCGCCGGCCGATGCCACCGGAGTTCCGTGATCATGGTCGGAGTCTTGATCACGGAATCCAGCTGGGGTGATCACAGGGCCAATGTTCCGTGATCAAGGTTCGCCTCATTTCTACGGAAGATTGGCGGGGGCCGGGACCGGGCGGGGCCGGGACCGGGCCGGGACCGGGACCGAGGCGGGCGGGTTAGTGGTGAACGGCGGTTAGGAGGGCGGCGTAGGCGCGGACTAGGGCCGCGTGCTCTAGCGGGAGCAGCGGGCTGTCAGGCTGGCAGCCGTCGGCGATCCACTGGTCGGAGAGGTCCATCGCGTGAGCCCGGTGCACGGCCGCGGGCCTGACCTGCGACTCGGGCTCACCGTAGAGGTAGCTGTACAGGCGTACGAGTGATTCGACCAGTTCGTCGCCACCGTCTCCCGGCTCGGTGCGGTGCTGGGAATCCCGGTGCGCCCGCCACCAGTCGACCTCAAGGGCGGCGGCCCTGGCCGGGTCGTCCGGCTTGCCGTAGCTGAGCCTGACCAGGGTGTAGAACCTGCGCATACAGGCACGGGCGCCGGCCGGGTCGTTGTCGGGGTAGGGCGCCCAGAGCTGGTTGGCCCGGAGTACCAGCCAGGCACCGTGCATGGTCCGGTACCAGTCCAGGCCGAAACCCTGCCTGACCAGCCCGATGGACGCGGTCAGTACCTGGGGCCAGCGTCGCAGGTAGTAACCGACCCACGCCCGGTACTCCAGGTCGGCCAGCCGAGCCGGATCAAAAGAGCGCAGCTTGCCTGGCGTGCCGGCAGCCGGGGTCACCACCCGGTGCCCTATCAGCCTGGCCATCGACTAGCCCCATCAGCCCGGTGCCCATCGACAGGCCCCATCAGCCCGGTGCTCATCAGCTCGCCGGCGTTGACCGGTACCTGGACGCGGTTGCCAGCAGGGGCCAGCGGGCAGGCCCAGGCGGGGTCATAAGCGCACGACGGGTTGTAGGCGAAGTTGAGGTCGACGACCAGGCGGCCGTCGTCTCCGCCCAGGTCGGCGCCCTTGACCGTATCGATCAGGTACCGGCCGCCGCCATAGGTCGCGCCGTCGGCCCTGGCGTCCTTGACCGGGACGAAGATGCCGCCGCCGTAACCGCACAGCCACCACACGTCGAGGTCGCCGACCCCGGGCAGGTGAACGACGCCGGCCCGCTCGAAGGGAACGGTGCCGTCGGTGCCCGTGACCGACTCGATCCTGGCGGGTGCGACGTCGGTGTCTACCTCGGAGATGAAGCGGAGTGACGGATCGTAGGGTGCAACAGGTACCCCCGCGAAGCCGGACCGGCGATCGGGCGGGATCGGCGACTGCGGGTGGGTGCCGAGCAGCCGGTCGCGCCCAGCCCTCCAGAGCTGATGGGCTACAGCCGGGTCATCGGCAGCCCTGACCTCGGCATACAACGACGCGACCTGGCGACGCCAGTCCAGCAGCGACGTGGCGTCCGCTCTGAGCCCTCTGAGCCCCCTGGACCCGGGCGCCGCTGCCATCGCCGGCTCTCCTCCATCGACCTGTCCCCCATCGACCACCATCCGCCCAGCCTAGCTCGCAGGTCCGACAGTACGTCCGACAGTATTTCTGCCCCTGCTCATCGCTGCCTGCGGTCACTACACTCGGAGGAATGATCGATAAATCCCGGAAGTCCCTCGCCGCCCTGGTCGTCCTGGCCGCCGACGTTGAGCCCGACACCACCAGCGCCGGGGTGAGCGTACGGACCCTGCTCAGCGCGGGGTCAGACGGGGCTGGCCTGGGACGGCGGCTGGTCGACTTCGCACCGGGCGCACAGTTCGCTTCCGTGGCGGGAGCGGACGGGGAGCTTTGCTTCATAATAAAAGGCAGTGGGCGCTTGTCCGCCGGCAGCCATCAGGAGGTGCCGTTGCGCCAGGACCAGGGGCTGCTGATCCCGGCCGGGCTCGGCTACCAGGTGCGAGCTGACGACAACACTGAGCTGCGGCTGGACGTGGTGAGCCTGCCGGCCGCCACGCATGCCGCCGGTGCCGAGGCGGACCCGGCCGGACCGCTCGCCCGCCACCTGAGTGACTGCGCGGTCGAGACCACCGGGGACCGGAAATTCCGGGTGGTGTTCGGACCGGGGGCCGACTGCTCGGTGGCCACTCAGTTCGTCGGAGAGATCCCGCCGGGGAAGGCTCCCGATCACAGCCACCCGTACGACGAGACGGTACTCGTGCTCGAAGGCGAGGGCGTCGTGCATATCGGCGGCGACACCCGGGCTCTGGAGCCGGGCATGTGCACCCACCTGCCACCGGGGCTGTCACACTGCCTGGAGAATACCGGGACGACGATGCTGCGAGTGCTCGGCGTGTTCCACCCGGCCGACAGCCCGGCATCGAAACTGCCCGCCTAGCACGGGACCAGGAGTAGCCAGATGGCGAACAAGCTAGCCGACTTCGGCTTCAAGACCATGAACCGGACCCACCTCACGATCCTTCGTCTCAGCCGGGGCAAGGTGCTTGGCTCGACCTTCGGGATGCCGACCGTCGAGCTGCACACCGTCGGCCGCAAGTCGGGGCAGCCGCGCACGACCGTGCTCTCCTCGCCAGTCGCGGACGGCGACCGGGTCGTGCTCGTGGCGTCCAAGGGCGGGGACGACCGGGACCCGGACTGGTACCGCAACCTGCTGGCCAATCCCGAGGTCGAGCTGACCATGGCCGGCCGGCGCTGGCCGGTGCGGGCCAGGCAGGCGACGGCGGAAGAGAAGGCCGAGCTCTGGCCGCGGATAGTAGCTGCCTATAAGGGTTACGCCGGATATCAGCGTCGCACCGAGCGCGACATCCCGGTGGTGATCTGCGAGCCGCGCTAGGAGCGGCAGCGCTACCGAGCCGCGCTAGCGCGCAGCGCCGATCGGTCACCCGCGACCGCGGCGACGTCCGGCGGGCCGGAGATCTCGTCCAGGCTGCGTCCGGCTGGCTCGGGCAGCACGAGGGTCAGCAGAGCACCGAGGACGGACACCCCGGCGGTCAGCAGCAAGGTGCCGCGCAAGCCAAGCGACACCTTGAGCACGGGGAACAGGAACACCCCGATGAACGCGCCGAGCTTGCCGATACCCGCCGAGATCCCGTGTCCGGTGGCCCGCACCGACACCGGATAGAGTTCGCCCGGCAGCACGAAAGTGGTCACGTTCGGCCCGAACTCGGTAAAGAAGTAGCTGATCCCGTAGGCGAGCAGGAATGGCAGCACGGCGGTCGTCATGCCAGGTACCAGCGCGATGACCGCGAAGCAGAGCGCCATCATGATGAAACCGGTGAGCTGCAGCCGACGGTGCCCGATCCGGTCAATCCTGGCAATCGCCAGCACATAACCGGGCACGGCGGCGACTACGAAGATGGCGAGCTGGATCGCGATCGTGGTCATGGTCGACGATCCTGGCGAGATCAGCTCGATGATCTGCGGGGTGGAGATCGTGTTCCCGTAGTAGGCATAGTCCAGCAGGAACCAGCAGCCGGCCGTGCCCGCCAGCAGGACCAGGAACCGGCGGCTCGCCAGGAACTCCCGCAACCCGACCCGGCGCGCGGCCGGGCCGGCCGAACTCGCTGAACCGGCTGGGTCCGCCGGGCCGCCCTGCACCGCACCGTCACTGAAGACCGCCAGCTGAGCCACCGCCTCCTCGCCGCGACCCGCCACCTGCGCGAGATAGCGGGGCGACTCTGGCATCCTGCTCCGCAGGTAGACCACGGCGGCAGCGGGCACCGCACCGAGTGCCAGCAGAACGCGCCAGGCCAGATCGGTACTTGTCCCGGCGCCCAGCAGGGCGAGCGCGATCAGCGGCCCGACAATCAGGCCGAGTGCCTGAGCCGAGAACACCAGCCCGACCAGCCGGCCCCGGTTAGCGCGGTTGGAGTATTCGGTCATCAGCACGGCGCTCACCGGATAGTCGCCGCCGATGCCCAGTCCGAGCAGGAACCTGAACCCGATGAGTACCCAGTAGGACGGGGCCAGCGCCGACCCGATCGCCGCGACCACCATGATGACCGCGACCAGCCAGTACACGCGCTTGCGCCCGACAACGTCGGAGATCCGGCCGAAGATGATCGCGCCTAGGAACGCCGACCCCAGCATGGTGGCGTTGAGCAGCGCGAGCCGATCCGAGCTGAGCTGCCAGTCCTGCGTGATCAGGGTCGAGGCGACGCCGATGACGAACAGGTCGTAGGCGTCGGTAAAGAAGCCCATGCCGGATACCAGCACGGCTCGCAAGTGGAACCTGCCCAGCGCTGCGTCGTCGAGTTCCTTGATCAGGTCTGCGGTCCGAGTCTGCGCCACAGCGCCGAAGTTACCTGGTCAGGGCAACGCGTTGCCGAATTGACGATGAACGGACAGTGAATCAGGTGACGTTTCCGGCGGCTCCTCTCACCTGGTCGTTACGCGTAACATAGAGGCGTGACTGATACTAGGAACTGTGAGCAGTGCGGCACCGAGTTCGCGCCGCGCCGTGAGCACGGCCGGTTCTGCTCGGCGCGCTGCCGGGTCGCGTGGAATCGCGAGAACCTGAGTGACCCTACTGCCGAGGTCAGCGCCCTCAGCTGGTCAGTCACCGCGATGCGCGATGTGACCGCCCGGCTGGCCAGAGCCAGGGCGTGGGACAGGCCGCGAGCTTTCGCGCTGGTCAGCGAGGCGGTCTGGTGGGTCACCATCGTCGACGCCACGCTTGTCCGGCATCACCCTGATCTGTATGACTCTCTGCTGGCTGAACGGGTCCCGGCGGAGCGGGCCAGAATCGAGGGGACGCTGGCCGGGCTGCGCTTCGTCAGGAACCGGATGGGTCATGACGTCGACCATGTGGACTTCATCGAGCCGGCCGCTGACTGCGGGGGCCCCGGTGAGGGCGGGGCCGGGGGCGGCGGCCGCGTGACGAGCTGGATCTGGCGGCCGGTGCCGAAGCCGACCCGCACCTCGCTGTCACCGCGAGGGCTAGCCTGGGAAATGGCACGATTCGGCGAGTATGAAACGCAGCTGGTCGGGAACGCCATTGGCGAGACGTTCGGGCCGGTAACGACCTTCCTCAGGCACACGGCGCAGGAGGCCACGTCGGATCTGGCGGCGATCGTGGCAATCACCTGACAGCATGGAGGAGCGCCCGGATGGGGCCGGAGGGCGACCGCGAGCTCACTGCCTGGCAGCGTCATCGAGATCAGCTCGAACACGACAACATCCGGCTCGTCCTGGCCGCTGTGCTCGCGCCTGATGACTGCTGCGTCGACATCGGCGCCTCGAAGGGCGACATCCTCCGGACGATCGTCCGGGTCGCGCCGCTCGGCAAGCACATCGCTTTCGAGCCGATCCCTGCCTGCCATGCGGCACTCGCGGCCGAGTTTCCCGGCGTTGACGTCAGGCGGGCCGCCGTCGGCGCGAATCGCGGCGAGGCGAACTTTACTGAGGTGCTCGATCAGCCGGCGTTCAGCGGCTTGCGCGCAGTGCCGAACCAGGCTGGACGCCCGGTGCGGCAGCTCACCGTGCCGGTCGAGGATCTCGACTCCGCGCTGCCGGCCAGCTTCGTTCCTGCGGTCATCAAGATAGATGTCGAAGGGGCCGAGTACGAGGTGCTGTCCGGCGCCCGTGCCACGCTCGCCCAACACCGCCCGCTGGTCATCGTCGAATTCGCCAAGGACGCGGCGCTGGCCTACGGCACGACCGCCGATGATGTGTTCGGCCTGCTGCACAGGGACGCCGGCCTGCGGATCTTCGACGTGGAGGGGCGCGGTCCGTATGACCGCGCCGGGTTCAGCCAGGCGTTTAACGAGCGACTGGTCGAGAACTACCTAGCACGGGTGTAGCCACCGCTAGACCTCGACGGAGGCACCTTGGGCGGACGCGACGTCGCGCTGGCCATCGCCTGCGTCGGCTGCCTCGGGTGGCTGCTCGTGATTCGCGGTTCGGCCATCAGGCTGGCGGCGCTGCACCGGGCGCTTCGCGCAGCGAGGTCTCCGGCGGCCAGCGCCGACTTCAGTGCCGACTTCACTGCCGACTTCAGTGCCGACGTCACTGCCGCTGCGGCGGCGGGCACCTCGTTCTCGCTGATCGTCCCGGCCCGCAGGGAAGCTGCTGTCCTGCCGGCCACTCTGACCGCGCTAGCCGGGAGCAGTCATCCGCGGTTTGAGATCCTCGTAGTGGTCGAGGCGGCCGACACCTCAACCTTGCGGGCCGCCCGGACTGTCAGCGACGAGGCACCTGATCGCATCCGGGTGCTAGTGCGATCCGGCGGGCAGGGGATCAAGGCAGCCGCGCTCAACTACGCGCTCCCGCACTGCCGGAATGACGTGGTGGGAGTGTTCGATGCGGACGGCATTGTGCACCCTGATCTGCTGCGCGCTGTCGATGAGCGCTTCACTGTCAGTGGCGTCGACGCGGTGCAGGCGGGCAACCAGCCGCTGGCCGGTCGGCCCCGCTGGTATCAGCTGCACAACATGATCGAGTTCTACTTCATGTTCAGAAATGAGTCAGCACAGGCGCCAGCGCGGCTGGTACGGCTGAGCGGCAACTCTGTGTTCGTGCGGACCAGTCTGCTGCGTGAGGTCGGCGGCTGGCATGAGGCGGCCCTCGCTGAGGATTGCGACCTGAGCATTCGGCTCACCGCCTGTGGTGCCAGGCTGACCTTCCTTTACCAGCCTGAGCTGGCGACGCTGGAGGAAACGCCGGTCGGCCTCGCGGCGTTCGTGCGGCAGCGCACCCGGTGGAATCAGGGGTTCATCCAGGTTCTGCGAGCTGACGGCTGGCGGCGCCTGCCCGCGCGCGGATTGCGCTGGAGTGCCGCGCAGGTCTTACTGACCGTCCCGGTCAGGGCTTTGCTCGGTATTGTCCTGCCGGTGCAGGTGGTCGCGGCGGCGGTGGCCGGCTCGCCGCTCGTGTGGGCGCCTGCCGCAGCCGCTCTGCCCGGCGCCATCAGCGCCTGCCTCGCCACAGGACTGCTGGCCCCGTTCGGGCGCGACTTCGACTTCCCGGTCCGCCGCCGGCACTACGCGCAGCTGGCGCTTGGCTGGCCCGCGTACCAGCTCCTGCTGACGCTGCCCGCGATCCGCGCGGCGATCCGGCAGCTCAGCGGTCACGGCGACTGGGAAAAGACGACGCACGTCGGCCTCCAGGTCACCGAGCGGTCCTAGCGACCATGCCGACCAGGCCCGCCAGGATCCTCGTAGTCAGCAACGAAGTACCTGGCCAGTCAGGCACCGGGCTGCGGATCCGGCTTTACCACACCGTGCTCGCCCTGGCGGAAGCCGGTGCTGTGGACCTGGTCGCCGCTTTCGACCCGACCTGGCGCGACGCGGCACCGCTGCCAGCCAATCTCGCGGTCGGCCAAGTCCAGCTGCTGCCGATTCGAGTGAACGGCGCGGCTGGGGACGGCGCGGCCCGGGACAGCGCGGCCGGGGGCGGTGGCCGCCTGCCTCGCGAGATCAGCCACCGCCAGTACGATCTGGCCCGCCGGGAGCTGGCACCCTGGGCGGCGAGCCCAGTCATCCCTTATGACCTGGTCTGGCTAAGCCGGGTCGAAAGCTACCTGAGTTACGGGCCCGTGCGGTCCCCGTCCGTGCTTGACCTTGATGACATCGAGCACCAGAAGGTGCTTGGCCGCTGGCGAGCCGAGCGGCGACCGCCGCACCCGCCAGCCGGGGCGGCCCGGCTGACCGCCTGGACGGCGCTGAGCGAGGCCAGCCGGTGGCGGCGGCTGCAGATCGACGCGGCCCGTCAAGTGGACCAGGCGGTGGTGAGCAGCGAACTGTCCGTCACCCAATTGCCGCTGACAAGGCCGGCGGTCATACCAAACGGGTACGAGCTACTAGCACCCCTGCCGCCAGTCGCGGCAGGCCAGTCGAGCCCGCGCTCCCCCACGATCACCCTGCCGGGCTTCCTCCGGTACGGCCCGAATGCCGATGCGGCTGACCTGCTCGTCCAGCGGGTGCTGCCGCACATTCGCCGGCAGCTGCCCGATATCCGGGTGCGGCTGGTCGGCGAGCCAGACGCGCGGGTCGCCCGGCTGCATGATCCGCCCTGGGTGACGGTCACCGGACGGGTAGCTGACATCCGGGCGGAGCTCAGTGCCACCGATCTGATCGCGGTACCGCTGCGATGGGGCAGCGGCACCAGGATCAAGATCCTTGAGGCATTCGCCTACCGCCTGCCGGTGGTTTCCTCCAGCATCGGCGCCGCCGGACTCGGCGTCTCCGACGGCGTGCACTTGCTCATCAGGGACAGCCCGAGGGCGTTCGCCTCGGCCTGCGTCCGGCTGCTGCGCGATCATCACCTGCGCGGGCATCTCGTGGACGGCGCCCAGGAACTGTTCCTCCAGCGATATCAATGGCCGGATATCAGGAGCCGGATCACCCAGCTCGCGACCCAGGTCAGCGACGCAGGCCGGCTGATCCCGCGCGGCTAGGCCTCGTGGCCGGCCTTCCGGCGGAAGCGCCGCCAGCCAGCCCGTGACCTCGGTTTCCTTGGCGCTGGCGAGAGCGGCCAGGTCGGCCACGCTCTGCGCGCCAAGCTGCCGCGCGCTGGCTAGGTCACCTGCCGCGAGCGGCCTGCGCGGCGCCGAATCTGCTTATCGCAGCCTGCTCCGCGCTCCCGGCGACCAGCGCCCGCTGCTCGGAGTCGACGAAATACCTGGCGGCAGCAACTGGGTCGCCGGCGGCAAGCTCCACTTGCGCGAGGCTGTGCAGCAAGATGGCCCGGATGGCCTCGTTGTCACGCGAGCGTTCCAGTTCAAGTGCCTGGCCGAGATACGATCTGGCCTGCTCGTACTGGTGCTGGCGCATCATCAGCCTGCCGAAAGTTCGCAGTGCCGCGACCCTCAGATCATGAACTCCGGCCTGGCCAGCCAGCTCAAGTGCCTCCCGCAGGAATTCCTGCGCCTCCCGCGCCGCCTCGTCGTCGCCGTCCACGTCCGCTGCCGCCAGGTCGTGCAGGAACCAGCCCAGCTTCTCCTTGCGGCCGGACCGCCTGGCCACCGCCACACCGTCGAGCAGCGTCGCCCTTGCCGCTTCCGGCTGGCCAAGCTCGCGCAGTACCCAGCCCATCGACACCAGCAGCGCTACCCGCTCGTGGTGGTCTATCTTCTCGGCCAGGCTCAGCGCTTCCTCGAACACCGGCTTGGCTTCAGCGAATCGCCCGCGCATCGCGGCGACCCAGCCGAGCCCCTGCAGGGCGTCCATGGTGCGGCTGAGCCGGTTCCTCTGCCGCGCCAGTTCCAGGCACTCGCTGAAGTAGGACTCGGCGGCCTCGTAGTCGCCTTCGGCACCGACCGCCCAGCCGAAAACCTGCAGCACGTCCGCGATGAGATCCTGATCGCCGAGCTCTCTGGCCGCCGCGAGGCTGGCGTTGCCGTGCTCGCGAGCCGCCTGGTAGTCGCCGCGTCGGCCCGCTAGCCAGCACGCACCGCTGAGGGCCTCGCTGCTCTGCTGGCGCATCGCGCCGTCTGCGGCGAGAGCGAGCGCGTCGCTGAAGATCGAGTCAGCCGCGGCCTGGTCACCTTGCAGGCCTACCGCCCAGCCCAGCCTGAGCAGGCCGTTGGCCTCGTCCTCCTGGCTGCCCAAGTCCCTGGCGCCCTGAACGCCAGCCCGCAGCTGGCTCTCGGCCAGCTCGAACTCGCCGCGCTGCAGCAGCACGATGCCCAGGCGAAGCTGGGTCCTGACCTCAGCGGCCCGGTCGCCAAGCGCTCGGGCGGCGGCCAGCGCCCTGGTGAGATGGAGCTCGGCGACCTGATAGAGGCCGAGCCGCTCCAGCATCGGAAAGGCGCCAGCCACTCCCCGAACGAGCTGCTCGGCGTGCCCCCGGCTGTGCGCCAGCTCAAGCGCGGCCAGAGTATTCTCGGTATCGAGATCCACGCCGTCATCGGCGTCCTCATCGGCGGGCCGGGACGTGAAGAATTCAACCATTCGGTCCTCGGCGGCACCCGCCGCCCGATCTAGTCCGGCGAAATCATGAATGGCCTGGTGGACGGTGAGCCGATCGATCCCCGCGGGCTCGACCAGGCCCGACTCGACGAGCGCGTCAATCTCGTCGGCGGAGGCGGCGGCGACCGCCGCGCCGGCCGGCTCAGAGAAGGTGTTGGGCTTGGGCCCGAATACCGACAGGCTGGCGAGATGCTCAGCACCCGAGGTGCCGAGGTGCTCGACGCTCAGCCCGATGACAGCACGCAGCGACAAAGGCACCTCAAGCGGCAGGCTGGGGTGACGGTCAAGCGGCGCCTGCTCTTCGGCGAGCTGCAGCCGTTCCTCGGCGGCCAGGAGCCGGTCAAGCGTGGCCGTCAGCCGGCCGCGGCGACCGAGCACGGTCTGCAGCCGCAGGTGCCGGCCAAGCAAGATCAGTGCAAGCGGAAGGCCGCCCGTCCGGCGCACCAGTTCGGCCGCGGCAGCGGGCTCAGCCAGCACCGCCTCATGGGCGAGGCTGTCAAGCAAGGTCAGGCCGGCCTCGCCGGGCAGCTCAGCTAGCTGCTGCAGTCGCGGCGTGAATGACAGCGCCACTCCCGGCGTCCGGCTGGTCAGCAGGGTCGCGCAGCCGGGGCCGCCCAGCCGGAATACCAGGGCGGCGCCGGCGCTCCAGGCATCGTCAATCACCAGCAGCATGCGACGGGTACCGATGGCGGCGTGCACCACCCGCGCCCAGGATTCGATATCAGCCGGCTGCGGCAGTTCCTTAGGCGGAATCCCGAGTGCCGCCGCCCAGGCCGCCAGGTGCCGCAGCGGGTCAGCATCCCGGCCCAGGCCGCCCATAGCACTCCGTCGGGCAACTCGGCCAGTACCTGCCGGTCGTGCGCCACGGCCAGCGCGAGTGCCGTCTTGCCGACCCCTGGCAGCCCGGTCAGTGCGAGCTGGCGACCGGCGCCGCTGCTGAGCACGACCTGACGAACGGCGGCGAGCTCCAGGTCACGCCCTACCAGCGGGGCAGCTGGCGCGGGCGGCGCCAGGAATGGCACGACGGCCTGATGCCCGCTCTCGTAGACGATGGTGACGTTGTTATGGTCGCCTTGGACGACAGCCGCGACCGGCCCGTAGAAGTGGGTCTCGGTCTGGGTCCGGGTCTCGGTCTGGGTCCGAGGTCCGGTGAGCTGGACCACGCGGGCGGGCTCAGCCGTCTCGGTCATGTTCACTGAGGGTCGTGGCAGCGGGTGGCTGGCTGCCGAAGGTCATAGTCACCTGATTGTGATCACCTTGCACGAACCCGTGAACCGGACCGTGGAACTGATTCTGGAACACCTTCGCGCACGCCGGATCGGCATGTACCTGATCGAGCAGTGCCCGGGCGGCGGCGAGCACTACGTCATCGCGATCCGCCCCGCTGGCGGTCAGCTCGGCCCCGAGCGGCGGACCCCAGGCCTCCGGCTGCCGCTCATACTCCCTCAGCGCGACCGCACCAGCGTCGCTGCCTCCGAGCCGGCGCTGCAGCAAGCTCTTGAACCCGGCGTAGGCGTCCTTCACGGCCTGCCCTGCGCTGTCCTGCACCGCCGCGAGCGCACCGGCCGCCAGCGCGCCCAGGATCAGCGTAATGGGCTCCACATTGCACTCCTCACGCGCCTGCTTAACGGCATCGTGAGCAGCCTCTCACTAAAGGTCACCATAGGGAAAGTATCGGCGCCGCCGCTCAGGGCCCAGCTCAGGACTCAGCTCATCAAGCAGAAACTAGATCGCAGACGAAGATCAGCGTCTCACCAGGCGCGATGGAGTTCCCGGCACCGCGATCTCCGTAGGCCAGGCCCGGCGGGATGACAAGCTGGCGGCGGCCGCCGACCTTCATGCCAAGCACGCCCTGGTCCCAGCCCGCGATAACCTGCCCGGCACCGAGCCTGAACTGCAGTGGCTCGCCCCGATTCCAGCTCGCGTCGAACTCCTCGCCGGTGGAGTAAGCGACGCCGACATAGTGCACCTCGACCGTGGCACCGGCCTTGGCCTCGACGCCGTCGCCTTCCCAGACCTCGGTGATCTCAAGGTCGGTCGGCGGCTCGCCGCCAGGAAAATCGACCTCAGGCTTGCTGGTGCTCATGCTCGCGTCTCCTTCGTACCGGCTCGACTCAGGGCCGGCTCGATCATCGGGGGCTTGGATCGCCCGAAGCAGGTTAGCGAACCTTCAGCCCCGGCGTCGGCCAGTGCCCGATTACTAGCAGCAGGAGTCGCGAAGATAGTCGCGAAGGTAGTCATCTGACGGGTGCCTGGCGGTCGGAGGCCTCACGATGACCTTGTCGCTTCTCACCGCGGCGAGTGAGTCACTCTAGAAAAGTCGCACCAAATCACATCGACGGGCCGGGAGACCGGGTGCTGGCAGGCGGGAGCACGCCCGGCTGAACCGCGATCTGGATCGTGTGGGTAGCGGGATCAGGCGCCGCCTGCCAGCACGCCGGCCCGCCAGCGTGCCGCGGCGAGATGATCGGCCAGCTACCGAAGCCATGCGTGCGAGCTGTCTTCCTGGTGAATGAGACGGCTGCGGCCTCGCTCACGCAGCGTGGCTCGCGGCCACCGCCGATCAGTCCCCTCATCAAGGCATCGCTGAACGCGTCGAACCGCCTGGCCGCCCTTTCGTAACCGGCTGCCAGCGGCGGTAGGCCAGCGGCGGCACAGGTGGTATCGGGGAACACCGCAACCTCACCGAGCCCAGGGTTCGAGCACGCCACCAGACTGGCCGGAGCCTGGTGGACGCCAGCGACTACGTCCCCCGCCTGCCACTGGCTGGCGCACATCGCCGTCGGGGTCAGCGCACCTCCGATCCCGCCAGCCGCGCTCTCGGAAATGCCCTGCTGGGGCAGGTGCGGCAGCGAGTAGCAGATCACGGCGAGAGTGACCCGGCTCGCGGGTGGAGCTGTCGCGATCGCCCAGCCTGCGGCCATCGCCGCCAGCGAGGCCGGCACGGCGAGGCTGCCGACGATCAGCCTGCGGTGCCTGCGCCAGGGTCGGGCTGGCCACCAGACCCGGCGCTGGCCTGCCGTCCGCTCTTCCGCGATGATGGCCTGCCTGATCGTCGCCAGCCGTGACCGCGCGCCATTGTCCAGGCTGATCGTGGTGACCTCGGCAGCGCCGAGAAGGGCCCGGACATCGCTAATCGTGCTAGGGAAATCTGGCCGAGAGAACATTTTCCGAGAGAACATATCAAGCCTCCTTGGACTGCGGGTGTACGGCGGACAGCTGCCGAGCGCGAACCCGCGCGGGCTCCGCCAGCGCCGGCAGCTGCTCCGCTGAGTCATCGGCTTCGTCAAGCAGCGCGCGAAGCCTGCGGCGAGCGCGGTGCACGCGGCTGCGCGCCGCCGCCGGGCCAAGGCCAAGTACCAGGCCAAGCGAGCGCGCGTCGGTCTGGCCCTCCCAGGCGACGAGGCGCAGCACTTCCTGGTCTGACTCCGACAGCCGGGCGAGCGCGTCGGCGACACTGCGGCTGAGCAGTACGCCATCGGCCGGGTCGGCCCCCTGGTCGGCTGGGATCGACGAGGCTAGCCGCGCGATCAGCCGGCGCCGACGCTGATCCGACCGGCCCTGGCCGCGTACCGCGTTACCGGCGATGGCGTAGAGCCACGGCAGCAGCGGCTCCGGCGGACCAGGACGCCGGTCCCAGTGTCGCCAGGCTGCGGTGAACGTGTCGCTCACGACGTCCCACGCGGCGTCCTCGCCGTTCAGCCTGCGTCTCGCGTACCTCAAGATCGCCGGGGCGTGCTCATCGAACGCCACGGCAAAAAACGCCTCGGCGCGTTCATCAGAATCGGGAACTTCCACGCTGGCTCCTTTCGCGTCATAGCGCTTAGGGCCAGGACAGGGGTCAGCGTTGCAGGCTGGCCCGGATCGCGTGGATCAGGTGGAGATGTCGGGGTAAGGCACTGACCAGTGACCGAGCCGCACGGCGAACTCCCGCTGGAACGCCAGCGGCTCGGCATAGTCCCGCTCGAACAGCGCGATGAACAGCGTCAGAAGCAGGAAATTGTGCGCGCCGAACTCGAACAGCGTCACGTAGTCATGCGCCGCCAGCGCCTCGCGCTCGGCATCAGTGAACTTGAGCCAGGTGCTCCGCTCGGCCTCCGGGCAGTTCAGGATCACGTTGGCCCGCTCGGCCTCCCACCACGCCACCGTGCCGGCCGGATCATCCCGGTAGCGCTCGACCAGCTCAGGGTCCCGGTCAATCGTGTACAGGAACTTGTTCAGCAGGTACTTGCTCATGCCGGCACCTCCTCATCGCCCGCGCCACCGCCGGGGTACCAGGTGAAGTACGCCTCCATGGTGTGGAACAGGTCGAGCGAGTCCACATGATCCGCCTTCGCGTTCTCCCCCGCCACGCCCATCATCAGCATGAAGTCCATGAACCCGTGGGTGGCATTGCCTGGCAGCCACAGGCTGTCCAGGCTCACCTGCGCCAGCGCCGACTCCAGGTCACCGGACGCGATCCACTCGACGGCCTTGCGGTCGAACTCAGGATCGGGCCCGTGCGGCCCGAACTGCCTGGGCCCGCCCAGCTCAAGCGACAGGTGCCCGGTGCCGATGATGGCGACCCGCTGATCGCTCGGCCAGGACTCCACGAGCTGCCTGATCGTCTTGCCGAGCTGCACGAACCGCTTCGGCTGCGGCAGCGGCGGGGCGAAGATATTGGTGTAGATCGGCACGATCGGCAGGTCAGCCTCGGGCCGCAGGGTGATCAGCGGGCACGTGATGCTGTGGTCGATCCGCAGCTCATTGCTGAACGCGAGGTCGAAACCGGCGTCGAGGCCTTCCCGCAGCAAATAGGCCGACAGGTCCTCGTGGCCGGGCACGAGCATCCTGGGCAGGCCGAACTCGCGTTCCTCGTTGTAGTAGTTCGCATCGTAGAAGGGCGCCTTCCCCACCAGGAACTGCGGCATATTGTCTAGCCACAGCTGATGGAAATGGTCACTGCCGACCATCACCAGAACGTCGGGCCGCGCCCTGGTCAGCGTCTCGCGGAACCGCTCGATCTTGGCCACCCATTCATCGGCGAATGGCGGCCGGTCAGCCCCGGCCGAGGTACTCGCCTTGTAATAGAACGGGTGATGCGTGGATGCGATGACCGCGACAACGCGTGCCATGGCGACTCCCTAGATTTATTCGGAAATAAATCGCTCTCAGGACTGCGGTGCGAGGTAATCGACGTTGTGCTCGACGGTCAGATAGATATCCATGCCGACCGGCAGGCGCTTCTCCTCGGCGATATGCCCGAGCAGGCCAGCTGTCCGCGCCAGCAGCGCGAACCCCCGCAGGAGATCGGCGGGCAGCCCGAGGTCGGCCAGCGCGGCGCCGCACACGCCGGCCCCGTTCAGCGGCAGCGTCCGGTTCAGCACCTGCGGGTGCACCCGGCCGATCGCCTCGAACAGCCGGAGGTGAGGACCACGCAGGCCCTCCTCTTCGGCGATCGCGATCAGGACCGGCGTGCGCGGGTCAGTCACCTTGTGCACCGGGTGACCAAGCCCCGGCACGAACGTGCCCTCGGCCCGGCTCCGCTGTACCGCCACCAGGGCGAGCGCGTCCCAGCCAGCGTCGTCGGCCGGCAGCGGGTCACCCGCCTCCGCCAGGACCTCAGCCAGGTACCGCCCGGTGTCCTCGGTCACGCCGAGGAAGCGTGATCCGCCGCCGAGCAGGCCGGCCGCGATCGCGCCCTGCACCGAGTCGGGCGCGCTCAGGTAGGTCAGCCGGGCGGCGATCGCCGTCGGGGTGAACCCGTGGTCGGCCAGCGCGACCAGCACCGCCTCGAAGACCCGTACCTGCGCTGACGTGGGCCGCTGCTGGGTCACCAGCCAGAGCGCGAGCTCGCCGAAGCCAACCTTGCCCATCAGGTCGGCGGCGAGATCCTGGCCGAGCAGCGTGATCCGGTCAGCGTCGGAGACTCCGAGCGAGGTGGGAAAGCTGGGCACAGCTCCCGGCGCGGTCATGACGAGGTCCCTTCCTGCGGTTCACCGGCTCCGGCCAGCCACTGCCTGATCTCGCGACCGTGCTCATCCAGGCCGGGCGGTGGAAGATCATAGCGCGGCGGCGTTGCCGAGAAGGTCAGCGGATGCCGGATCGTCGGGATGGCCGCGCTGCCCTGCCCGGCCTGCACGACCGGGTCAAGTCCGCGCGAGGCGGCGAACTCGATGCCCTGCTCGACGGTGTTGATCGGCCCGCACGGCACCCCGACCGCGATCAGCTGGTCGAACCACTCCGCCGCCGACCTGGCGGCCAGCCGCTCGACCAGCAGCGACCGCAGCTCGACCCGGTTGGCTGTGCGGCCGTCGTTGGTGGCGAACTTCGGATCATCGGCCAGGTGCGGTACGCCGAGCACACCGCACAGCTTGCGGAACTGCCCGTCGTTGCCCGCCGTCACGATCAGGTCGCCGTCGCCGGTGGGCAGCGGCTCGTAGGGAAAGAGGCTGGGGTGCGAGTTGCCCATCCGGTAGGGCACCACTCCCCCGGCCGCGTAGGCGCTGGTCTGGTTCACCATCCCGGACAGGGCCGAGGCCATCAGGCTGGCCTCGACGTACTGACCCTCGCCGGTGGCCGCCCGGTGATTCAGCGCCGCCAGGATGCCGACCGCCGTGTGCAGGCCGGCGATGACATCGAAGACCGAGATGCCGGCCCGGTACGGCGGCCCGTCCGGGCTCCCGGTCAGGCTCATCAGGCCAGACATGGCCTGCACCATCAGGTCGTAGCCGGGCAGATCCTTGCCGCCGCCCGAGCCGAAGCCGCTGATCGAGGCGTAGATGATGCTCGGGTTAGCCGCGCGGACGGCCGCGTAGTCGAGCCCGAACTTGGCCAGCCCGCCCGGCTTGAAGTTCTCCACCAGCACATCGGCCCGCCGGGCCAGCTCTCGAGCGGCGGCGACATCATCGGGCTCGGCGAGGTCGAGCGCGACCGAGCGCTTATTCCGGTTAATGGCCAGGTAGTAGGTGGAGATACCGTCGCCGTTGACTGGCGGCATCCAGCGGCGAGTGTCATCGCCGGCCGGGCTCTCTACCTTGATGACGTCCGCGCCAAGGTCGGCCAGCAGCATCGTGGCGTACGGCCCGGCCAGTACGCGGGAAAAGTCTGCGATGAGCAGCCCGGCCAGCGGCCCGCGACTGGATGCAGGATCGGTCATGGGCGGCAGTCGCGTCCTTCTGGTCTATAGCACTGTCTGGCTTGGGGGCACCGTCTGGCTTTGGGGCACCGTCTGGCTTTGGGGCACCGTCTGACTTGTGGTCAGCCGGGCTTTTCGACCCAGACTGTCCGGTCAACGGACACAAGTCCGAAGACCTGGTCAGTGTGAGCGTTCCGCGCCTCACGTGTCAAGGCTCAGCGCCTAGCCCGGCGCCCGGCGCTGGTCCCGTAAGTGTCGGCCACCGGGCGGATGTTCCGTGATCATGGTCGATCATGACCGGAGTCTTGATCACGGAAACCCAGGTGGGTGATCACCCCACCAGGATTCCGGGCTCTGGCCCGAGTTCCGTGATCGGGCTGGCGGCTGGTGTCAGACCTGGCGGGGGGTAGCCGGGCGGCGTGTCCTCGATGCCGGCTGCTTTGCTAACGCTCTGCATCGAGTGCACGCCGTCCGGCTGGACCCTGGCCACTACGGGACGCGTCACGCGCACCCCGGCGGAGCCGCATCGAGGTGACAGGGATGCAGTGCCAGCAGCACCGCTGTCACATCGATGCGGCTGCGGGGCAGGCACTGAGCGCGGAACCCGGCCCTGGCCGGGGCTGCCCGGCCTGCGGCGGCTGCCGGCCTGGCGCTCGCCGGCCGACCCCATGGATGTGGCAGCGCTGGTGCTCCTGCCCCAGCTATGCCACATCGATGGGGCTCAGCCGGGGCGCACCTGACACCCTCCGCAGCGGCCAGTGCCCAGCCGGACGGCGTGCCCTCGATGCAGAGCGTTAGCGAAGCAGCCGGCATCGAGGGCACGCCGCCCGGCTGGCCCCCTGCCAGGTCTGACACCAGCTGAGGTCCGACACCAGCTGCCCGCCGGTCACGGAATTCGCGCCACAGCCGGATTCCGTGACCAGCCCATGCCGCATGATCACGGAAGTCCAGGCGGGTGGTCGGGCTGGCTTGCGGAGCGACGGGGGACTAGGGGACGGTGATCGCCGGGGCGGACTTGTAGGCCGCGAAGTCGGCGCTGATCGCGCCGGCGGTCTGCAGGAGCAGGGGCAGGTACTCGCCGGTCAGCACCTCGACCGGAGTCTCCGCCGCGTGGACGGTCACGTTCATCGCGGCGATGACCTGGCCGGCGCCGTCCCGCAGTGGCGCCGCGACCGACCTGATGCCGCGGGCAAGCTGCTCGTCGGTCAGCGACCAGCCTCGTGCCCGCACCTCACGCAGGGCGGCCTCGCGCTCGGCCGGGTCCGGCTGCCACCTAGCCGCGATGCCTGACCGGCTCGGCTCGGCCAGCACCTGCTCGACTCGCTCGGACGGCAGGCCCGCCAGGAGCACCTTGCCGAGCGAGGTCTGCATGGCGGGGAACCTGGTGCCGATGGTCACGGCGAGCGCGATGATCTTCGGCACAGCGACCCGCGCGACGTAGACAATGTCGGAGCCGTCGAGCTGGGCGATCGAGCTCGACTCATGGGTACGCGCCACCAGGGCCTCCATGTGCGGCCGCGCGACCTCCCACAGATTGCGCGAGAGCACGTAGGACATCCCCAGCTCAAGCACCCGCGCGGTCAGCTCAAAGCCGCCGTCGACCGGCCTGGCGTAGCCGAGCTCTTCCAGCGTGAGCAGGATCCGGCGCGCGGTCGGCCTGGCCAGTCCTGTGGCCCCGGCCACGGCAGCCAGCGACATCACCGGCTGGCGGGGCTGGAAGGCCCGGATGACGTCCAGGCCGCGAGCGAGCGCCTCGATGAAGTCCGGGCTGGTATCGGGGCGGGCCATCTGCTTCTCCACTGGCTGTGCTGTCATACCCGTGCTGTAGAACCGGTGCTGTCATACCCGTGCTGTAGAACCGGTGCTGTAGAACCGGTGCTGTAGAACCTGTGCTGAGAGACTGTAGCGTGATCGGCCAAGCTTGTCCGCATGCCGGACGACCGGTTGTCAGGCATTTCTCAACTCCGATGATTTTGCCTCTTGACACCGGCTTGCAAACCGGTCACGCTTCCGGTCAAGTCTCACGCAGCCGTGATCCGGACACCTGTCCGCTTGACCTGGTACCTTCCCGCCTGAGAACGGAGGCTTCTCGTGACAGCCGCTTCGAGTCCAGACCTGCCGATCCCCGACCTGTCGCCTGGCCGGCCGCTGGTGTTCCGCAATGCCACCGTCCTCACCATGGATGACGCTCATCACGTCGAGCACGGCGCGGATGTCCTGATCGAGGGCGATCAGATCAGCGCGGTCGGCAAGAGCCTGCAGGTCCCCGACGGCACGGTCGAGATCGACGCCACTGGCGGCATCGTGATGCCAGGGATGATCGACACCCACCGGCACATGTGGCAGACGGCCATGCGCGGCTATGGCGCGGACTGGACGCTCACCCAGTACTTCGTCTGGAACTACCTGCAGTGGGGCAAGTCCTTCCGGCCGCAGGACATCTACGCGGGCAACCTGGTCAGCGCCCTTGAGGCGATCGACGCCGGGGTGACCACGTCGGTCGACTGGTCGCACAACCTGCAGACGATCGACCACGCCGAGGCGGCCGTCGACGCGCTCACCGAGGTTCCCGGCCGGTTCGTGCTGGCCTACGGCAACATCCAGGCCGCGCCCTGGGAGTGGTCGGTCACGCCCGAGTTCCGCGACTTCGTCTCCAGGAGATTCCCCGGCGGCGGCACCGACATGCTCGGCTTCCAGCTCGCCTTCGATGTCCCGCCAGCCAGCCCGGACTTCCCCGAGAAGGCGGCGTTCGAGGTAGCGCGCGAGCTTGACGTGCCGGTCACCACTCACGCCGGCGTGTGGAAGGTGACCACCGACGACGGCATCAGGCTCATGTACGAGCACGGGTTCATGAACGAGCGCAGCATCTACGTTCACGCGTCGAGCCTGTCGGCCGACTCTTACCACCGGATCGCGGCGACCGGCGGATCTGCGTCGCTGTCCACCGAGAGCGAGCAGAGCGCCGGGCAGGGCTACCCGCCGACCTGGAAGCTGCGCGAGCACGGCATCGGGGTCTCGCTGTCCATGGACACCAGCGTGTGGTGGAGCGCGGACCTGTTCTCGGCCATGCGGGCCACGCTGAGCGCTGACCGGGTGCGCGAGCACCTGGAGGCCCACGCCAGGGACGACACCATCACCCACCACAAGCTGCGCGCCGAGCAGGTCGTGGACTTCGCGACCAGAGGCGGGGCTAAGGCGCTCGGCCTCGACTCGGTGACCGGGAGCCTGGAGCCAGGCAAGAAGGCCGATGTCGTGCTGATCAAGAACGACAGCTCCCCGGTGATGTTCCCGCTGCTCAACCCGTACGGACACGTGGTCTTCCAGGCCCAGCGGGGTGATGTGCACACCGTCGTGGTCAACGGCAAGGTGGTCAAGTACGACCATCGCCTCGTCGGCACCGACCTGACGCGGGCGCGTCAGGTAGTGGAGGAGACCGTCGATTATCTCAGGGGCGTGCTCGGCCCGGAGGCCTGGAACGAAGGGATGCACCCGGAGATCCCGGAGACCCGGGTGCTCGACAATCCGTATACGTACACCTACACCGAGGACTAGCCACGATGCGGGCTGCCGTCCTTCGAGCTCACGGTGCGCCGCCGGACTACAGCGAGCACCCACCGCCTCGCCGGGCCGCCGGACAGGCCCTGGTACGGGTGACGGCCGCCCCGGTCAATCCGCTCGACCTGCTCTGCGCCTCGGGTACCTCCTACTTTGGCGCGCCGGCCCTGCCGTATGTGCCAGGGGCGCAGGGCGTCGGCGTGATCGAGGAAGCCGACCGGCTGCCGGCCGGCCAGCGAGTCTGGTTCAGCTGCGCCGCCGGAATGGCTCAGGGCGACGGAGCCATGGCCGAATTCTGCGTGGCTGACGAGGCCGCCGTGCTCCCGCTGCCCGACGGCGTGGACGACGACCTGGTCGCCGCGCTCGGGCTATCCGCGATCGCCGCCTGGATGGCGCTCAGCTGGCGGGGCGAGCTGAGGCAGGGTGAGACCGTGCTCGTGCTTGGCGCCAGCGGCACGGTCGGCCAGGTCGGAGTCCAGGCAGCCAGGCTGCTGGGGGCGGGCCGGGTCATCGCCGCCTGCCGCGACGCTCACGGCCGGTCCCGTGCCGCCGAGCTCGGCGCAGACGCGACCGCCGACCTGGCCGGTGCCGATCAGGCGCAGATCGCCCGGCGCCTCGCGGAAGCGGCGGGCGGCCCAGGCTCCGGCGAATCAGATGGCGGGGTAGACCTGGTGCTCGACCCGCTGTGGGGCATCCCGGCCCAGGCCGCGCTAGACGTGCTGCGCCCAGGCGGCCGGCTGGTCAACCTCGGCTCATCGGCCGGCCCTGCGGCCAGCTTCGGGTCAGCACCGCTGCGCAGCGGCGTGCTCAGCGTGCTCGGCTACACCAACAACGCGCTCAGCGCCGGGCAGAAGGCCGGCGCGCTTGACGAGATCCTGGCCCACGCCGCCGCCGGGCGGCTGACCACCGACCGGGAAGCGCTTCCATTGGAAGGAGCCGCCGAGGCCTGGTCCGGATGCGGCCGGGCACCGCATAAGCGGGCGGTGCTGATACCTCCCTGACCAGAGAAAACCGGTGAGCCGGGCGGCAACCCGACTCACCGGTCCGATCACTAACCCACCGTCCAGTGAGTAAGCACAAAGGAGTCTAGCCGTGTCATCTCGATCCACGCGGTTCACCGCCCTCGCGGCCTCGGTCGCGGTCGCGGCCACCCTGGCCCTCGCGGCCTGCAGTAGTAGTAGTAGCAGTAGCAGCCCAGCCGGGAGCGGCGGCAGCAGCTCGGCATCGCCGGCCTCGAACCAGCCCCTGAGCATCGCCTACATGTCGTTCGCGGTCGAGAATAGCTACGACGCCCCGATGCTGGCCGCCGCCCAGGCAGTCGCCTCCGACAACAACGCGACGCTGAAGGTCTTTGACGCGAACAACAGCCCGCAGACGCAGTTTTCCCAGCTCCAGGACGTCATCAACTCCGGTCAGTACCAGGGCATCATCGTCCAGCCGATCTTCGGCACCGGCCTGATCAGCCTGGTCAAGCAGGCGATCGCCAAGGGCATCAAGGTCGTCAACATGGACCAGATCCTCGGACCCGATCTGTCCACCGACAGCCCGCAAGTCCCCGGCCTGTCAGCCAACGTCACGTTCGTGCCCACCGACATCGGCACCAAGCTCGGCAATCTGGTCATCCAGGCCTGCAAGGCCAAGAACCTGTCGCCGTGCAAGGTCGGCTACCTGTACGACATCAAGGCTTCTGCGCTCGACGTCGCCATCAACGGTGCCTTCACTAAGGCGATCGCCGCCGACCCGGCGGTCAAGGTCGTCGCCCAGGGGCAGAGCTTCTTCAGCCCGACGATCGGCCTGACCGCAGTGCAGGACATGCTGCAGGCCAACCCGACCCTGAACCTGATCGTCGGCTCGGACCAGGGCATAGAGGGCGGCTCCCAGGCGCTGGCCGCGCGGCACCTGACCGGCAAGGTCATCCTGGTCGGATACGGCGCGAGCGCCGCCGCGCTGGCCGGCGTATCCTCGGGCGCCTGGTACGCGGACGTCGCGCAGGCACCGGCCAGCGAAGGACGGCTGGCGGTGCAGGCGCTGGTCAAGGCGCTGCGTGCCGGCAAGGACAGCGGCGGCGTCGACCCCGTCGCCGGGCTGCCGAATGGCGGCGTGGTCACCAAGGCGAACGTCAGCCAGTTCACCGCCGAGTGGCCCGGCTAGCAGTGCCCGACCCTGCGATGCCCGACCCTGCGATGCCCGGCTCCGGGGACGCGCACGTCGAGCTGAGGGACGTCAGCAAGTCCTTCGGCGGCACGCGCGCCCTGGAGTCGGTCACCCTGCAGATCGAGCGGGGCTCGATCCACGCCCTGATCGGCGAGAACGGTGCCGGCAAGTCCACGCTCGGCAAGATCATCTCCGGTGACCTCGCACCCGATCAGGGCCAGCTGCTCGCGGACGGCGCCGTGGTGCGATTCGGCTCGCCGCGCGCCGCGCTGTCGAGCGGCATCGTCAGGATCGCGCAGGAACTGTCGATCGTTCCGGCGCTATCGGTCGCCGAGAACGTCTTCCTCGGCACCGAGCCGGCCCGGGCTGGCCTGCTGCGCAAGCGCGAGCTCCGCCAGCGCTATGCCGCACTGGCCGCCAGGGCCGGCTTCGACCTGCCGGGCGCCGCCAACGCCGGCGCTCTGCGGACCGCCGACCAGCAGAAGGCCGAGATCCTGCGGGCACTGAACCGGGACGCTAGCCTGATCGTCATGGACGAGCCGACCGCGGCCCTGTCCCGGCCCGACGTCGCCACGCTGCACGAGATCATCCGGGGCCTGGCCAGGGCCGGCACCACGATCGTGCTGGTCTCGCACTTCCTGCGTGAGGTACTTGAGCTAGCCGACTATGTCACCATCCTGCGGGACGGCCGCGTCGTGCGAACCGCTCCCGCCGTCGGCCAGACCGAGGAATCGCTGCTTAACGCAATGCTCGGCCGGACTCTCGACACGGCATTCCCGGTCAGGCAGCCAGTACCGCAGGACGCCGCCGTGGCCCTCTCGGTCCGGGACCTGACCGCGCCCGGAGTGAGTGACATCTCGCTTGAGATCAGGGCCGGCGAGATCGTCGGCCTGGCCGGCCTGGTCGGCGCCGGCCGGACCGAACTGGCCCGCGCGATCTTCGCCGCTGAGCGGGCCTCGGCCGGCACAGTGACCGTGACCGGCCGCCAGCGTAAGCTCTTCAACCCGGGCCAGGCCCTGCGGGCAGGCATCGCCATGATCCCCGAGTCCCGCAAGGACGAGGGACTCCTGCTGTGGCGTTCGGTGTCGGAGAACGTCAGCCTGTCCAGCCTTGACCAGCTCTCCCGGCGCGGCCTGGTGCGCCGCCGGGCAGAACAGCGCGAGGTCGAGCGCATGCTCAGCGAGCTCGACGTCCGCTCGGCTGGCCGCTCCGCCCGGGCCGGCGCACTGTCAGGCGGCAATCAGCAGAAGCTCCTTTTCGCCAGGGTATTGCTGGCATCTCCTCGGGTGCTGATCGCCGATGAGCCGACCAGAGGAGTCGACGTCGGGGCCAAGCGAGCAATTTACGAACTGCTGGCCTCGCTCGCCGGGCGCGGCCTCGGCGTGCTCATGATCTCCTCCGACCTTGAGGAGGTACTCGGCCTGGCCCATCGCGTGCTCGTGATGCGGGGTGGCCGGATCGTCGCCGAGCTGGCCGGGGCGGCGGCAACGGAAGCGTCGGTTCTCGGAGCGGCGTTCGGCTCCGCCGAAAGGGATACGTGATGTCTAAGCAAGCATCGGAGGTGCGGCCTGCGGACGCAAGTCCGCAGGCCGCACTGAGCGATCTAGGCTCCAGGCTGCGCCGGGGCGGCATCATCGTGCCGTTTCTCGTGCTGTTCGTCGTGCTCTCGGTGGCCAGCGGGCCGTTCCTGACCAAGGTCAACCTGCTCGACATCATCGATCAGCAGGCCTCGACGCTGATCATCGCGGCGGCCGGAACGCTGGTCCTGGTCGCGGGCGGCATCGATCTGTCGGTCGGGGCGATCTACGCGCTGGCCGGAGTGACGGCCGCGCATCTGGTGCTGTCGGTGCCGCCTGCGCTGGCCATTGCGGCCGGGATCGCGGTGGGGCTGCTGGCGGGCCTGGTCAACGGCGTGATCGCGACGTACTTCAGGATCAACTCGCTGATCGCCACCCTGGCCATGTCGTTCGTGATCAGCGGCCTGGCCAGCCTCGTGACTGGCGGGAACCTGGTCATCGACTACGCCAGGCCGGCGTTCGGCGACCTGGCCCGCTGGTCGTTCCTGACGGTGAATACCTCAACCTGGAGCATGCTGATCTTCCTGGTGCTGCTCGCAGTGCTGCTGTCCAGGACGACGGCGGGCCGCTACATGTATGCGACGGGCAGCAACGCGCAGGCCGCGCGGCTGGCCGGGGTCCGGGTGCAGCAGGTCAGGCTGCTGACGTTCGCCCTCAGCGGCACCGCCGCCGGGCTTGGCGGCGTGATCGATGCCTCCCGCGTGCTCAGCGCCCAGGCGTCGAACGGGCAGACTGCGCTGACGTTCACCGTACTGGCCGGCATCGTAGTCGGCGGCACGAGCATCCTCGGCGGTGACGGCGCGATCTGGCGCACGGTGGTCGGGGTGCTCTTCATCGCCCTGATCGGCAACGGCTCTGATCTGCTCGGCCTGAACCCGCTCTACGACCAGATCACGCTCGGCCTGATCCTGCTGCTCGCCGTCGGCGTCGACGCCTGGTCCCGCCTGCGCGGCCCCGCTACTGTTACCTAGGGAGGTAACAGGTGAGCAGACTGCACGTGGAAGCGGAGCAAGTCGCCCGCGCGACGCCCGAAGCCGTCTGGGCCCTGGTCAGCGATGCCACTCGCTTCGCGCAATGGGGACCGTGGAGCCAGGCCGAGTACCAGAGCCCTGGCGACACCTCCCCGCATGGTCCCGGCGCGATCTACCGGCTGCGGTCAGCACGCCGCGTCTACGGACGCCATGTGACGTCGGTCGAGAAGACCCTGGAGGTGGAGGAGGGCCGGCGGCTCACCTACACCGTGGTCGGCGGCATGCCGGTCAGGAACTACCTGGGCGAGATCACCCTGACCCCCGTCGAGGACGGCACCCGCATCCGCTGGACCGCGACCTGGGACAAGACCCTGCCCGGCCAGCTCGTCGAGCGAGGCCTCCGCACCTTCTTCCCCCCGATGCTCGCCGACCTGGTGACCGCCGCAGAAACCCCGGCCCCCACCCCATCTTGACCAGCCCCACTGCCGCCGCTCCGCGATCCCGGCCCGGATGCCTGAAAGTAGGATTCCGGTCATGACGAACTGGCAGACCGTGATCGATGCTGACTTCACCTGGCCGGCTGGCCAGTCCAGGGCCGACCTGATCGCCGAGCTGAGCGAGGACCTGCGGTCGCCTGACCCGGTGCGGCGCGACGACCACGCGTTTACCGTGCTTGCCCGCTGGATGCCTGAGCTGGACTCCGGTCAGCGGCGCTCCCTGGGCGACCTCATGGCCGCCAGGCTCGCCGATCCGCGGATCCAGGCCCGCACTTTCGCGGCGCTCGCCCTTGCCTGCGTGATCGAGCAGGGCGACTTCGATCCCGGCTGGCTGGCGGCGTTCTCTGCCTGGTACCTGACCGAGACTGACCTGCGCGGCTACGACCCGGAGCTTGGCTGGCTGCATGCGGTCGCCCACGGAGCGGATCTGCTCCGGATGCTCGGCCGCCACCCCGAGGTCGACCCGGTGCTCCTGCTGGAGCTAGCTGCCGCCCGGCTGCTCGCCCCCACCAGCTACGTCTTCGCTGAGCTGGAGGATGACCGGCTCGGGTTCGCGGTCGCGCAGGTGCTGACCCGCAAGGAACTGTCACCAGCTCAGTCGGTGGACTGGCTGGAGCCGATCCGCGCCGAATTCACCGCCGCCGAGCCCGGCCCGGTGCCGCCCCAGTCCTCCAACACCATCAGGACCCTGCGGGTGCTCTACCTGCTGGCCGACCGGGGCGTACGGCCGAACTGGTCTAGCGGCGACCCGGTCCCGCTGGCCCACCGCGACGCCCTGCGCCAGGAGATCGCGGACGTCCTAGCCCTGGTATTGCCCTACCCAGGCTAGCCAGCTATCGCATGCTGCTTATCGAATGCCACTGCTGATCGAATGCCAGTGCGCGGCCACGAACGCGGGATCGGCCGCCCAGCCTGCTAGCACCACCAGGCTCACCGTCAGCAGCGGATCGACGATCAGCAGCTCAGGGCGAGTGCCAGTGGTAAAGGCCAGTGGCCTCGGCAGCAAGTGAAAATGGTGCTTGAACAGCGGGAATCCCAGCATGCAGCCCGCCTCGGTCAGCATGTCCCCGACGATGTGAGTGGAGCAGCCCACCAGCACGGCCAGCGGAATGAGCCGCAGACCGTACCCGTACCAGATCTCCCCCGCCGCGACCGCGATCCCGATCACGTCGGCGACGTGCCCCCGGACCAGGTGGAGCGCCTCAAGCGCGGCTGACACGCTGAGTGTCATCAGCAGCGCGAGTCCCGCCTTCCCCTCCCAGTCCCGCAGGAAGTGAACGCTGAGCCACGCCAGTCCGGTAAAGATCGCGATGCCGAGAAAGGAATGCGTGGCATGCCTGTGCCCGCCGCTGATCTTGCCGATCGTCCACGCGATCGCCTCGGAAAGGAATCCAAGGCACCGAGCCGGCGACGACCCGCATTTGTCCAGGTCAGGCAGCAAAGCCATGCCTGCGGTGAATCCAGCCAGCGCCGCGGTCTGCGGCACGTTGAGGTGCATGATGATCCCCGTGGCCAGGCCGGTCACCGCGCCCGACAGCGCATGCGAATGCCCCAGCATCAGCCCAGCAACCGCCGTCTCAAGCCTGCCCGCACCATTGCCCACCGCCTTTCAGCCACGAATGCTAGCGAACAGCCCCGAATAACTACGGCAACGACATCCGCACCCGTCCGGCGTGTCGCGATTTAAGGGGGGACCGGGTTCCTGAACTCAGGGGTGCGCTGTTGCGGGGCTCGGGCCGACGGCGTCCGGCTCTGGGGTGATGACTCAGCCCGGCCCGCGTGTCGGCCTGCCGGGTATCGACCCTTTTCGGGGTACTGGCGACTGGCCCGGCTACCGAACGGCGGCGAACCCCTGACCGCGACCTCGGTCCCCTGCCGCTGCCAGGACCGGGGTCCGGTATAGCCCGCAGCGCCCAGCACCGCCCCTGATGTTCGGCGATCATGCCCAGATCATGCCCGGACGGGTGATCACGGGCGCGAGCGATCTGCCCCTTAGCCCGGGTACCGCGCATCGACTCCCGCCCGCCCTGAACCAATCCGGCCCGTCAGAACTAACCGACCGCAGCCAACGCGTACCCCAGGTCACCAGCTTTGCCGGGTAATGAGGCTCAGGTATTGTCTATCTGCGTTCGGGTCATTGCGATGTCGACATAATCCTGCACGACATCGCAGAGATGGTCTATAGAGTTCAGCACCGATGGCCGGGGGCTTGAGAAATTAGCAGGAATTAATGCTGCGGCCCGAATAGGTCCGTCGTTGACGACTGTCGCGACGAGATCCATCTGTCTCGAGATGCAGTTATCCGGGTAGGCCGCGCCCCAGGTGCCTCCCCCCATCTGGATATCAACGGATATCCCGTATCCGATGGTGTCGAAGAAAGCTGGATCATTCGGGCCGCACGAGCCGATGGCCTTATAGACGTTGTAGAGAGCATTACGCGCACGCTTGACGTTGCTGTCGAACTTCGTCTGCCGCGTATTGGCCGACGAGGTGAGTATGGTCATGTTGCGGGCGGCGTCCGGGCCGCCGAAATCCGCGTTCAGCACGTGACCTGACTTGAAAGTGCGGTTGACGTGGGCGGCTCTGGCGGCGGCCAGGGCACGCGGGTGAGTCGAGGACGCGTTAGTCCCGGCGTCGCCAAACTGCTGCTTCGGCCCGATGGTGATGGTCATCTGCTGACAGCCCATGTAATCGCCCTGACCTCCCGGAGCGTCACCCGGATCGGCGAACATGGTGTAAGCGACCGCCACAATGATCTCGTAGGGCGCCAGATTCACGGGCACCGGCGTGAGATACATAACCGGCACCGCGACCTTGACCGGGGCCTTCGCCGCAGCCTTGACGGTAGCCTTCTTCGACTTGGTGAGCGGCTTCTTCGTGGTTTTAGGCGTTTTCTTCTTCTTAGGCTCCGGAACGTCGATGTATTCTTCGTCGTCATCCTCGCCGTACTTCTTGCGCTTCTTAGTTGGGTTAGTCATATCTCCTCCACTCGGTCGGCGCCGCGTCGACGTCGCAAAGATGGTCTATAGAGTTCAGCACCGACTGCCTGGAGCTTGAGAAATTAGCGCTAGACGTCATCCATCGCCGCCCAGACGAGAGGACCCACGACGTCGTTGATGATTCGCTGCTGATCCTGGTAGCTCATGGTCAAGATCCCCGGTTCGCCCAGTGCCTCGGTGATCAGCTCGTCGACGATCTCGTCAAAAAGCTCGCGGGAGACCAGCGCCGCGTACTCTTGCGCCTCCTCGATAGAGGCGAACTCCAGCGGATCGCTGTGGTCATACTCATATTCAGATTCCGGAGAATCGAGCTGCTCTTCTCGATCGTCTTCGTCGACTTCGATGTTCTCGTAGACTTCGAAATCCTCATCGCCTGAATCCTGCGACTCCGCTATCCACTCAGGCGTGACGGGCCGCGAATCGTCCTGGACGAAATAATTTTCGCCAAGCTCCTCTTGCTCCGGAGAGCCCGGCACGAAGAAATCCGACCCGGCCCGTGCCAGTCCGAATTGCTCGAAGACCTGCAGCATCTCGGTATCCTGCTGAGGCAGGAAGAGCATGGATTCGTTCAGGGCGTTCGTATGCCGGCTGATCTGATCCTGAACAGCCTTCGCCAGGAGCAGCTGGAATCCGTCATAATCCGGGAAGTTGTCATAGTCGATCTGACCCGGGGAGCCGGGTAGCTCTTCTTCTTCTGAACCGTATTCCAGAAATTGATCTTCACTCACGGAGCACCGCCCTTCGGCCGACCACTATGACGTGGGCGCGTTTACCAGCATCTGTGAAGTCGTTCTCAAGATCTCAGCTTCCAGCCGCTCCCGGCCGTCGGGCTGGCTCAGCATCGCGGCAACCCCCGGGTGCCCGCTTCGCTCGAGCTGCTCCAGTGCGGGCAGCACAACGTCGTCATAGACCTGCTGGACAGCGGCCTGCCGCTGCTCAGGCTGTACCTGCTCAGCCGGGGCCTCCGCCGCGAACCTGGCATTCGCCTGCTCGACGGTCAGCCAGATCTCAGAAGCCGGATCGTCGGCATATTCGTATTCTCTGCTCACCGAGCTATACCGGCGGTACATCTCGAAGCCCGCATCGTAGACAGGAGTCGTGTAAAGCGGCTCGTCAGCTGCGCCGCTTTCAGGCGACTCACCCTCGGCCAGCGAGACCTCCTGATCCCACTCCTCGGTCGTGAGCCATTTATCCGACGACACCCTGGACTGGAATTCGTAGTCCTGGGTTACTCCGTCCTGGCGGAAGTTTGTCTTGCGCGCATCGTCGTAAGCGACCGGCGTGTACCGGCGGTCCTCGTAGCTGAGCCAGTCACCGTCCGGGGCATCGGCGGTGCTCGCATAGAGATAGACCTCGTTGTCGGGGTCATACCAGTAGTACTGCGTCCCCGGTGTCTGGTCGCGCGCGTACTCCGGGTTCTCGATCCCCCGGTCGACATTGCTCTCGGTGTCCTTCGCCGACTGCTTCCACCGCTCTACGACCGGGGTAAACCAGTTGACGAACATCTCGCTGGCGCTAGCGGAGTCATCTCCGGGCACGGTGAGGGAGAGGAACTGGCTCTCGTCAGAGGAGTCCTCGGACAGCCACGTCGAGAGGAGGTCCCGGTAGTCGCTGACACTGTTGCTGTCCGCGTTGCTCGCCCAGGTCGGGTCGCCGCGGAACAGCAGGTAAGCGAGCTCTTCACGCAGGTGCACGGCACCGGAATCAGCCTGGTCGCTTCGGAGCCACTCCATGAGCTGCGCAACATTGGTGTCGTTGTCAGAGCTTAGAGCCATCTCACGCACTCCCGTCCTGGCAGGCAGCCGACTCAGCTAACGATGCCGGGATTCCGCCTGACCGGGACCGGGCGGACGCGCCGAACAACGCGCAGCCACTCCTGCGCGATCGCGCACTGCCCGTGCCTGAGGCCCTTGACTACCATCTATCATAGTGATATCACTTTGATAGATGGTAGTTCAGCTTCCAGCCAGAGGAGTGATCATGGCCAGCATCAGTCGCGCCACCCTTCGAACCCGCCCGCGCATCCAGCGCACCTTAATCCGGTCCTGGGAGTACATCCCGGCCGTCCGGATCACCGTCCAGCTCATCCGGCTGCTGGCCGCGCTGACGCTGGCCATCGAGGGCATCGCGCTGCTCACCATCCGCAACTGGTGGGGCCTGGCCGTTCTCGCGACCGCCATCGCCATCGTGCCCTTCACGATCTGGGTATTCAGCACGGCGGCGAAGGGGTGGCCAGTGCGCTGAGCTGACCGGGCGGCAGGACTGTCAGCGGTTCGTGCGCTGCCAGACGCTGAGCGTGGCCTTGACCGCCGGCGCCGGATCAAGAGCGCGTACGGGAACCTCCAGGACTCTGACGAAGAGCGTGGACAGATCGTCGATGACGGCAGTCCGGTGCCCGTAGTCACCGATGTAGGCGACGGTACTCCCGCGGTAGTGCGAAAGACACTCGCCTAGCGCGGACACGAGCGGTGGCCAGCAGAGAAATAGCGCACGATCCGGATGGGCGGTCAGTCCCGTGTGATCGCCCTCTAGCACGGACGTCCAGGTAGCGGTCTTAGCGTGGTACCGGTTCTGGCGTTCGCCATCCGGCGGCGCCTGATCAAGTGCCACCACATCCACTCCGCCGGCTCGCAGCCGATGCGCCCAGTAGCCGGTGCCGGCGCCAATTTCGACAATGGGCCCGATGCCACCGAGGATCTGGAGAGCACGCTCACTCGGCTCCACGTAGGAATACAGCTGGGAGAGGTGCTCCACCACCGGGTCTCGACTCCGCGCGACCGCAGGTCGCGGAGAGTCATCAAGCTCCGCCAGTTCCCTGGAGAAATGATCGAGCCGCGCGTTCACGCTGTGATGCATCGAACGGCCCTCACTGTTCAGTAGCCCTGCGCCCGCGCCCGGCTTTCCAGCACCCGGCTCTCCAGCACTCGGCGTTCCAGGCCTCCTGGCCGACGACGGCCACCTTATTCGCTCTGAAAGAGTGACCTTTACCGTCAGCTTCAGTCGGTTAGGGCTACCCCGATCGCCTTGCGGATCTGGGCGGCTGAGGGTGCGCCTGTCAGCGTACCGTCGCCAGCGCTGTACAGACGGCATGACATGCTGGGCCGCTGCCCGGGCTCGGCGAACGGATCTGCGCCGTCGATCAGCAGCGTGGGTGAACCGTGCATGCCCCACCGGACCGCCTCGTCCTCGTCGGAGATCATCACGTGCGATACCGAGACACCCGCCTGGCCGTCGATAGCCGCAGCGAGCCGGTTGTTCAGTAGCGGCGCGTTAGGACAGTCAGGTCCGGCCAGAACGGTCAGGCGCATGTCTCAGCTGGCCTGCGTGCGTTCCCGCAGCCAGGTGATGAGGTTCTCCCGCTGGGTGCCGGGTTCGGCAGCGACCTGGGCTGCGGTCTGGTCGCTGTAGCCGGGAGTCGCGTCAAGGTCGGCACCAGCCGCGCGAAGCCGCTCGGCCGTCCGGCGCTGGCCGCCGTGGCAGGCCTGCCAGAACGCCTCGGTGATGTCCTGCGCGGTCGGGGCCGGGTCGGCGGCGAGAAGCTCCTCGACGCGGGGCATCATCCCCAGGGCGGCGGCGTGCCAGAGCTTGTCGATCCGGGCACCATTGCGGACCAGGAGACGGGCCACATTCCAGCAGCCGTAGCCGATCGCGTTGTCCAGCGGGGTGCCGATCGATCCGCCCGGCGTCTCGATGCTGGCGCCGCCGCCAATCAGCGCCTCGGCCACATCGGCGTCATCAGAGCTGGCCGCCCAGTGCAGAGGAGTCTCGGGCCGGTCTCCGCCTGTATCCACGTTCGGGTCGGCTCCCGCCTCGATCAGGAGCCGGACAGCGGCGGGCGCATAAGGAAAGTAGCCGGGCCAGTCCGCAGCCACCAGCAGCGGTGTCCGGGTGCCGTGGATCTGCTCCGAAGCGAGGCCGGGATGCTGACTCAGCAGGCTTGCCAGTGAGGCGGTATCGCCGGCGTGAATCGCGTGAACTACGGCGAGGGCCACCGGGTCCTGGCTGTCCACCGTTCGGTCTCCTCCCGGCGCGGGAATCCGCTGATTTGCTGAATTGCGTGCTGGCAAGGCTAGCGCGGGGCAGTGACACTTTCCGGTGCGGCTCACCGAGGGTGCTGGTCGTGGCCTGACCTGGTCCATCCGCGCCGAGTGCGGGAGATCTCCCGGAAACGGCTGGCTTGCAGGAATGCCCGGTAGCCCGCGTAGTCCAGGCCGCCCTGATCGGTGCGCTCAAGCCAGGCGTAGTCCAGAAGCCGGTCAGCCCTGGCCACGTCCAGCCAGTCCGCCGCCTGCCCTAGCAGCCACGTCGCGACCCCTCGGCGGCGATAGCCCTCAGCTACCCTCAGGTTGCCGACTTCGGCCCAGCCCCCATGCCGGGACCAGCGCTCGCCGTCACCGACCATCTCGACCTCGATGAAGCCAGCCGCCTCCGGGCCGAGCATCGCAGACAGGCGGGTCCCGCTCGTCCCAACCGTGCGCCGGACCGACAGCCCAGGGACCTGTACCCCGCCAGGACACCGCAAGTCAGCGACCCTGGCCAGGTAGATGACTTCGACGTGCCCGGTATGAGCGAACCCGGCACCCTCGTACACCGCGCTGACATGCGGCCACTGCTCCGGCACCCCGTAGACACCAGGGACTGGCAGCTCTCCCCCAGCGTGCTGGCGGGTCACCCCCCACTCCTCCAGCACCCGGACACAGGCACCCGCCAGCGCCTCCGCAGCCCCCGTCGCGCCCGGCCAGCTCGGATTCCCTGCCGTCATATCGGGCCAGAACACCAGCCAGTGAATCTCACCCGCATCCCGCAGCCCGGCTCCAGCGCGCTCATCAGAGAAGTAACGAAGCAGATGCGCGGCGGCAACGATCCGCCCGTCCTGTTCGGCGACGAGCGTCACTCGCTCGCTGACCCAGGGATCTTCGATGAACTCAGCCGGCCGCCGCTCCAGTGCCGACAGGACCGAGCTGGCAGACACGCTCATGCCGGGCACAACCGCCCCGGCGTGGGCATTTACTAGAGCGGTGACCTGATCGCGGTCACTACGACGGAAGGGGCGCACCTCGAAAGAAGACATCAGCAGCCTCCACAGGCAAGACGCGAGAATATACGGAGGCCGCTACCAGTGCGGTACTGCTGAGATGCTACCAAGACTGTCATCGGCCAGGCCGACCAGGAGGTCTAGCACCCCAGGTACCCCCGCCCGCAAAACGTTCCGTGATCATGAAGCAAGCCTTCATGACGGAACGTCAAGTGCGTGATCACCCAGCTAGGCTTCCGTGGAGCAGGAGAACGTGAGCGCCACCCTGACTGTCGCCCTGTGGGACAGATATTCCGGATGGAGATGTATCACGCCAATCATCCTGACGGTGACTACCAGGTGGTCAACAAAGTCGAGGCGCTCGATCCGCCAATTCAGGCGGGAGTACATCCAGTTCCCGCCGTTCGGCCCCGAGCATCTCGTCAACTCGCTGCGCCACCTGGCCGAGCTCGTCGCGCCAACGTCGCAGGCCTGACGCCAGGCCGGCCTTGCTGCCGAAGTGGTGGTCATATATCTCTCTGTCCGGTCGCACCTTGACAACCGCGACCATGCTGGCACGTTCGCCATTCCCTGATCATTGAAGGCGTTCTTGTCGTGGACCTTCCCTGTCTACGGCGATCTGGCTACCTGGCCGATAGCGCTGGCAAGCGGACCGGAACTAGACAGCGCGCGGGCGCAGCTCAGCTTGCCGCATAATCGAGCAGGTGTCGGAATCCGAGCATGAAGGCATTGCGGAGCTTGTGACGGCGGGCGGCGTCGGCCTGTTCGTCCGCCGGTTCGGGGACCCGGCGCTGCCGATGCTGGTCGTGGTGCACGGCGGCCCGACCTGGGATCACTCTTACCTGCTCCCGGTCGTCGCGGGCCTCGCTGACGTGGCCCATGTCGTGCTGTTCGACTTGCGCGGCTGCGGGCGCAGCTCCCGCACTCCGCCCGTCGGCGACCTTCCGGCCGCCGCGCTGCAACCCGACCTTCTAGCTGATGATGTTGCCGCGCTCATCCGGTACTACGGCGCGGCACAAGCCGACGTACTCGGCTTCTCCTACGGCGGCGGCATCGCCATGCGCCTCGCGGAGCAGTACCCGGACCTGGTCCGCACCTTGATCCTGGCATCGACGACCTCCTGCCGGGACTGCGAGCAGGAGCGGGAAGCATCCGCTGACTATCAGGCCAGGGCAACGATGTGCACGAAGATCGCGTGGGATGACCCCGTGCTCACCGCGCCGGATGCGCCTGACGGCGCACTGAGCCGGGCCATGGCCTACGCCAGCGCGCCCGTCGACATCTGGCACCTGGATCGCCTCGATGACTGGCATCAGGTGCTGGCCGGGGTCAGGTTCAGCAGTGACTGGAACGCCCCGTATGCCGCTGGCCAGCTCCGGCCCAGCGCACCGGATAACGCCGAGAGCGTGCTGAGGAACTGGGCCCGTCCGATCCTGATCCTGCACGGCAGCAGGGAGATATCGTTCCCGGTGAATCTCGCCAGAAAGCTGCACGCCGCGCTCCCCGCAAGCACGCTCGCGGAGATCCCGGACGCGGCGCACATGGCTCACTTCGACAACCCGCACGCCTGGCTCGCAGCGATCCGTGGCTTCCTCAACGCAACCCGCCTGGCCCCGCTCTCCCCCGGTACCCCGCAGACGTTCCGTGATCATGAAGCAAGCCTTGATCGCGGAACATCAAGCGCGTGATCACCCCACCGGGGTTCCGTGATCAAGATCCCGACATTGACGCCGAGTCGATCCTGGACACCGTACCCGTGCCGGGCCGGCGCAGAGCAGCCTGTCGATTCGCTGCTGCTCAGACCGCTCGGACTTCGGCGAGCCGCCTGACTGCGAACAAGTCGGTCCCGCTGGGGTCCCAGCAGACGGCGGCTTCCCATGCCGCCCGCGCTTGCGCGGCGATGTCATACGCGTCGTCGTCGAGACCGGCGGCGTTGTGCGGCAGTGCCAGGTCGAGGTCGGGGACGTCAACGTGCGACTCGTCCCAGTCGATCAGTGCGACGCGATCCGCGGTCATGCGGATGTTACCCGGGTTGGGGTCGCCGTGAACGACGCACGTCGTGTGATCAGCGAGTCGCGCCCACGCTGCCCGGCATCGAACGACACCCTCAGGCGGCAGCTCGCCGAGGTCGACCCTCGTCCCGGTCTCGGCGTGCAGAAGGTCGGTCGACGATCGCCAGCCCGGGCGCTGCGGCCAGCCGCGCGTGAGCCGATGCAGCTGGCGGAGCGTGTCGGCGACGCGACGCCAGTCGGCTCCGGTCTCGGGCGATCCGCCCTCCACATAGGTCATCACCACCAGACCGCCGGCGAAGTACCGGCCGTCCGCGGTCGGGATCGGCACCGGCATCCCCTCACGGTCGAGGTGCCGCAACAGGTCGGTCTCCCATGCGAGATCAGCGTCGCCGCGCTGGCCGAGACGACTGACCGCGAGGCGACCGCTGACGCGCACGCTCCACACCTCGTTGACGCCAACTCCGCCAGTCAGCGGTTCGATGCGAACGACGTCGTCACCCCACTGCCCGAGTGCCTCCCATCCCACCGTCACATCTTCGCAGAGGATTGGAGGTGGTGGCTGCACCCGGATTGAGCCTGCTTGCCGACCGGGTTGCTGCGCGTACAAGGGAAAGCGCTGCCATGATGGCCTAGTTCCAGGGCCATGGCAGATATCGAATGTTGAATACATCATAATCTGACCGGAATATAGATCACCTCAGATGGGCGCACGGCGGAGCCGGCTCGGGCGGGTTCGGGTGATGGGGCCTAGATCCTGGCGGATGGCAACTCCGTGCCCGGCGCGCGTCCCGGCCGGGCCGAAGGCGGCAGGCCGGAGCGCTGGTGTCGGCCTGCGGCGCGCTTGCGGCGCCCTGACCTAGACGCCCGACCGCTTAACCCATCAGCTCACCGAGATGAACGGCCCGGGGCATCGAGTTCGGCCCGCCCGAGTCCAAAGGCGGGCCTGCGCACCGTACCCATGCCGGCCTTGATATTCCCTGGCATCCGCTGGCGCCTGACCTGCTTCGCTCAGGACGGCGACGAAGGCCTGGTCTTCACCAGCCCACGCGGCCTGCCGCTGCGGCACATGTTCTACGTGCACGGTAGCGACAAGCGCCAGCAAGCCATCGCCGACACCTCGACAAGCTAGCCCGCGACGAACTCAAGCGCACTCGCACCCGCAAGACCGGCCGACCAAGTACAAACTCAACGGGCACGGAAACGCCCGAAGGCATCCTGAGACTGATGATCAATCGACCTGAAACGCCGTCTACCTGCGGATATTCTGAGCGCGCCTGGCAGGAAACGAACCTGCGACCCACTGCTTAGAAGATCGTCAAAGCGACGCCTCTGGCCTGGCCTGACGCAGGTCAGAAGCATCGCGGCGGGCCCGAGAACAACCGTGGCTCACCATGAATCACCGCACGATCGGGCACGTCACGGGCACGCAGGCGAACCTTGCGTGTACGGAGTGTGGAGCAATCGTCAATGGAGTTCGCCGAGTTCTATGAGTCCGCCCGCGATGACTGCCTGCGGATCGTGCTGCTGAACGTCGGTGATCGACTGCTGGCCGAAGAACTGGTCGTGGAGGGGTTCACCAGGGCGTGGGTTGCGTGGCCGAAGGTGCGCGACCTGCAGGAGTCGCGGGCCTGGGTGGTGCGGGTAGCGCTGAACGTACACGTGGCCCGGTGGCGGCGTAACCGGCACGAGGTCGCCCTGGGCAGCCATGACAGCTCAATTCCGGCACATCAGAACGCTGGGTTGAGCGGCGATCTAGTGGCGGCGCTTAGTCGGCTGCCGTTGCGTCAGCGCGAGGTGGTCACCCTGAGGCTGCTGTTCGACCTGGACGCATAGACCACGGCCAGGCTCCTCGGCATTGCCCCCGGGACCGCCAGCGCGCACCTGCACAAGGCGGTGGCCGCGCTGCGATCCGCGACTCGATGACCAGGAGGTGCGGAAATGAACGACGACAGCCCGCTCTGCTCTGTCCGGGACTCGCTGACCACGGCCAGGGACTCCGTGACCGCAGTACGGCCACCCGGCATCGTGATCCTCTAGATGACCGATTCCAAGGGGTAGCTGGAGTTCCTGGCCACGGGTTACCGATGAAACTCGCTGATCAGGGGCGAAGCGGCTGCCGGGCGAGAGGCAGCTCCCCTCCCGAGCGTGATCGTTCCCGCCTTCGGCTCTGAGTGTGTGGACGCAGCGTCCATGTGGCGACCGGTTGCGTCATCATCGCGCTAGCGCCGGGCATTCGTGACTGCGCGGGATCCGCGACTGCCGGCCCCTGTAGCGGCAGTCCTTTCCGGTGGCCGCCTATCATCTGGGACGACAGGCCGGAGTAGATTCCGGCCTGAGCATAGGCACGGACGAGGAGGACGACCAGTGACCGCCGACAATCGGGTGGGTCCGCCCAGCTTTGGCAGCGAGCGCCACATGCTGCGGGGCTTCCTCGATTATCACCGTGCAACCCTCGCCATGAAGTGCGACGGGCTCACCGATGTGGAGCTGCGGCAGCGGTCGATGCCGCCGTCGGCGCTTTCGCTGCTTGGCCTGGTGCGGCATATGGCGGAGGTCGAGCGTGCCTGGTTCCGACGGGTGTTCGAGGACAACGACGCGCCAATGGTCTGGTCCGAGGAGATCGACTTCCAGGCGGCATACGACGCGAGCGCGTCGACCAGGGCTGAGGCGTTCACGGCCTGGGAGGCGGAAGTCGGGAACTCGCGCCGCATTGAGCGGGAGGCCGGGTCCCTGGACCTGGCCGGGCATCAGCCAAGATGGGGTGAGGACGTGTCGCTGCGGATGGTGATGGTGCATGTGCTCCTGGAGTACGGCCGCCATAACGGG
Organism: uncultured Actinomycetota bacterium; assembly: GCA_963819285.1. Lineage (GTDB taxonomy): Bacteria > Actinomycetota > Actinomycetes > Streptosporangiales > Streptosporangiaceae > Chersky-822. The sequence goes on along the minus strand of CAWFVM010000002.1, from coordinate 3,754,007 downwards.
CACGCGGACTTCCTGCGCGAGGGTGTCGACGGGACCGTAGGCGCCTGAGTCGCTGTCCGGGCCAGCACCGGCACACAGACTCTGGGCCGCCGCTGTTACCGCACCCGCAACCCGACCGCGGGAGCCGCGGATCTCCCGAGGCGATCTATTTCAGGGAATGGTCTGCGCGCCTGCAGGGAGGGAATCCAACGTCGGTGCGTGAAGGCAGAGTCGGACTCCCTCGCGACCGCTCTTACGTCAAGACCGATGATCTGCTAAATGACTCGCCGCAGCTCGCTCCCAGGCGGCCGGCGGTGGGCATCGCGGCGACAACGCGTAATACGTAGGTATGCGCAACTGGTCGCCGATCTCAAGGGGTCTGCCGGGGCCGCCAATCTTTATGGCACACCTCTACTTTAACCAGGACTACTGACATCGCCGACGCCACTCACCTCGGTGCTTGCGCGGCAAGCGAGGCTGTTTCCGCATCTTCGCGCAGACCAGAAATGCCTCGTAGTTCCTCCGCCAACACCAGATCGGGCACGCTGCGGGCATGAAGCTGAAAGGCGGCAGCACGACACCACCCATCAGGCCCCTGACCTGCACGAACGGCGCGCCTGGCAGGAATCGAACCTGCGACCAACTGCTTAGAAGATCGCTAACGACAGGCCGCTCACCAGCACTTGCCCAGGTCAGCCTGGTTTCGCGGTCCCCATAAATGACCGTGAGATACCCCGATTTCCCGCCCGTTCTGGCACGGAAGTGGCACGGTCTCGGTCCGCATCCGATCCCCTCCTCTGGCCGCTTCCCGCAGGGGTATCCCCCGGCGGCATTGTCCCGCGCGGGCCAAGCCGCGACGATTCCATCTAACGCCAGCAACTCTCGAACGTCGGAAGGCGGCAAGATCATTGACGATCAAGCTCTACCGCTATCTCCTGCGATGCCATCTGGCACCGACCTTCGGTCCCAAGGCCATCGCCGAAATCAGGGAAGGCAACGTCCGCACCTGGCGCAAGAAACTGCTCGACAACGGCGTCAGCGAAGTCACCACCGCCAAGGCCTACCGGCTGCTCAAAGCCATACTCAACACCGCCGCAGACGACGGGTTAATCCGCCGCAACCCCTGCCGCATCAAGGGCGCTGCCACCGAGGAATCACCAGAACCCCCTGTCCTGACAATCGCCCAGGTCTACACCCTGGCCGACGCCATCGACCAGCGTTACCAGGCCTTCGTCCTGCTGGCAACCTTCGCATGCCTGCGCTGGGCCGAACTCGCCGGACTACGCCGCTGCGACATCGACCTGGCGAACCTCACGCTCAGCATCGCTCACCAGCTCACCGGGACAGACGACGGCAAACCGACCTTCAGCGCACCTAAGTCCAACGCAGGAATACGCATGGTCTCTTTCCCGCGCGTCATCGTCCCCGAGCTGCGCGAACCTCCGCGAACTGATGGACCGCATGGGCCACTCGACCACCAGGGCCGCGCTCATCTACCTGCACTCCGCCGACGAGCGCCAGCGCACCATCGCCGACCTGATCGACAAGCGCGCCCGCACCGAGCTCCGCACGATCAAGAAGCCAGCCAAGCCCCAGACTCAATCTGGCACGGAAGTGGCACGCCGACGCGAGCAAGCATCTTGACGACCACCGGATGAACCTGAGAAACCTCGCCTGACCTGGGCCGGAAGCTGAGCGCGCCTGGCAGGAATCGAACCTGCGACCAACTGCTTAGAAGGCAGCCGCTCTATCCGCTGAGCTACAGGCGCTTGCCGAACATTCTGCCCGAACATTCTGCCCGATCCAGGCTACGCGCCGATACCCGCCACCGCGAGCCACATCGAGAGGGCTTGGGGATAGTGGCTGGCTCAACCGCTGGCCGGCCACATGGATGTGGCAGCGCTGGTGCTCCCCAGCCCCAGCTATGTCCCATCGATGGGGTGCGGCCCGGCAGGCCAGCGGCGGGGCAGGCCCGGGCTGGACCAGCCACCCGGGAACCAGACTGCCAACTTCACGGAATTCGCAGCCATGTTCCGTGACCTAATGCCGTCTAGCCTTAAGTTGATCTTGAAGTTCTCCGTCCGGCCGGGATGCGCCGCCGCCTGGCGGAGAGCTGCCGTCATGATCCCGGAGAGTTGCCGTCATCGCCAGGACAGTTACCGCCTGACGTACAGTTTTCCGCGTATATGACGGCTAAGTCTTCCTGAAGCGGCAGCTCTACCCCAGGACGACGGCAAGTCATCGCGATCATGACGCCGGCCAGCCCGGACAGCTCGCCGTCGCCGGCGGCCAGCTCGCTGGCAACGTCACGGGGGTTCCGGAGTCAGGAAGCTGGTCAGGATCCGGGGCCGCTCAGCTGCAGTCGATCTGGACGCCTTCGGTCCGGCCGAGATGCCTGTGACCAGCGCGGACTCGCAACGACCTGCCAGCCGGAGGCAGCCCGCCGCGACAGCGGAGCCTGACCATGAACCCGCAGGTCGCGAGCACGGTCACAATAGTCAAAGTGGCATTGGATCATGACCGGGTCTTGAGCATGGAACCCTGCCGGGGTGATCGACTCAGTTCCGTGATCAAGATGAGCTTCATGATCCACGGCAGGTTGCCTGGGCACTCGGGCACCCGACTAGCACCGCTGGGCCTCAGACGGCGGCAGCGTAATCCCGGAAGCCCAGAACCCCATGGATCACTCGGCACCCAGCCCGATCCGACCACACGACGCAGCCTGTCCGCTCCGTGACTCAGTCCGGTCTAACAACCCCAAAGCGGACACCGATTCGGGTGATCACGCTAGCTAGTTTCCGTCATCAATAAAGAGGCCGGGTTTCTGGACTCCGCCTCGCGCCACGAGGGATCCGTGATCATGACCGGAGTGGTGATCACGGAGCCCTGGTGGGGTGATCACACCACCAGGGTTCCGTGATCATGGCAGGCGGCATGATCACGGAACGTTGATGGCCGGGAGCCGGGAGCCGGGAGCCGGGAGCCGGGAGCCGAAAGCCACGAGGCACGAGGCACGAGCTAGCGCTGGATCGCTACCAGCACCGGCCGCAGGCAGGCATTGCCGCTGCCGCCGGCCAGCGCGCCCGACAGGACCCCGTGACCCACCTTCCGGCACGTCACCAGCAGCACCGTGCTGCCGCCCGGATCGGTGCTGCCGCCCAGGCCGCCCAGGCCGGACGGGTCGACGAAGAAGTGCGGCCATGGCAGCGACCTGGTCGTCCAGCTCACGTGTTTCCGCGCGATGTTGTACCCCCACACCGCGCCGCTGGCACCCGGGTCCAGCCCGAGCGCCACCCCGTCGCGGACACCGTAGGTGCCGGGCGGTCCGGGGTACGCGGTGCCTCGGTCGTCCAGGCCGGTCACGGGATCAATGCCGAACAGCGTGCCGCCGATATCGACATAGAGCACCTGATCTACGCTATCGACGATCTCGGGCACGGCCCCGGCGCGGAACCCAGTCAGCCGGCCGGTCACCGCGCTGTACATGCGCAGCCCGTCAGCCCCCGAGAACAGCAGGGTCCCGTCAAGCACCCCGCTCAGCCGACCGTCGAACGACCGCCGTCCCGTCGGCTGCACCAGCCGCGGCACACCAGTCCGCAGGCTGATCTGCAGGACCGCCGTCACCGGCGCCGTCCCGGCCTCGCCGGTGGCCGACACCGTGACGTACAGCTTGCTGCCGCTTACCTCCCAGGCCTGATCGGCCGAGCCGGTCGCAACACGCCAGATCACCCGGCCGGTCGCGTTCGCATAACCGGTCACCGACCGCGACCCCACGATGACCGTCCGCTGCCGGCTGGCGCTGACCGCACCGCCGAACCAGGCCGCCGGGTAGACCCGGAGCTGCTTGCCGGTCACCGCGTCGAGCACGAACTCCTCCCGGCCGGTGACGCTGCCCGGCACCGTCTGCCCCGCCGGACCGCTCGCACCCCCGGCCTCGTCCCCGCCGCCACCGCCGCCACCGCCGCTGCCGGACGTCGAGCTCGTCCCGCCGGTCGCCACCATCTGCACTCCGGCCGTGACGACCCCCCGCCACACCCGGACCGAGATGATCTGCGAGCCGGCCGGCACCCCGCCGAGAGTCGCCGCCCACCGGGGAAAGCCGGTCGCCGCGTCGAACGCGTCCAGCGTCAGGCCGAACCCGAGCGCCGCGACTCCGTCACCGACCGCCGCGTACGCCTGGCCGCTCGCGTACACGGTGCCCTCGGCACCGTTCTCGGTGAGCCACGAGCCGGTCAGCGGGCGAGACCAGCTGATCGTGCCGTCGGCCTGGCACCGCCGGGCCGGGCACGACGCCCCGTGATGACCGCCGGCGCCACCGGGGAAGAACGCGACGGCGACAAGGATAAGCCCGAGCACGCTCCGGCGCACGGGTGCGGACCCCAGCTGACTGAACTTCACGTGCGCGGCCGCGCCTCCTCATCCGTAGTCATCCGTAGTCATCCGTAGTCATCCATAGCCATGCGTAGTCATCCGTATCGCCAGCCTCATTGGCGGAGCCGGCAGGCGGAAGTAGCGTGGACCCCCAGACTGACTATCTCCGCACCAAGCCCCGAGGAGGGACCTATGCCCGATCAGGCTCCGCTGCCCTATGATTTCATGCCGCAGGTACCGTCGTTCGCTGTTACCAGCACCGATGTGACCGAAGGCCAGCAGATGGGCAATGACCAGGTCTACAACGGATTCGGCATGACCGGCCCGAATATCTCCCCCCAGATCGCCTGGTCCGGATTCCCGGCGGAGACCAAGGGCTTCGCCGTGACATGTTATGACCCGGACGCTCCGACTGGCTCGGGATTCTGGCACTGGCTCGTGCTCGGCATCCCGGCCTCGGTCACCGAGCTGGCCACCGGAGCGGGCGCGGCCGACGGCTCTGGCCTGCCCGAGGGCGCGTTCTCGGTGCGCAACGACTACGGCACTAAGGACTTCGGCGGCGCGGCTCCCCCGCCCGGCGGCGACCCGCACCGCTACGTCTTCGCGGTGCACGCGCTCAGCACCGACTCGCTCGGCATTGACTCCGACGTGACGCCCGCGGTCGCCGGCTTCATGCTCGGGTTCGCGACAATCGCCCGCGGGATGATCATTCCCGTCTACAGCCACTGAGAGCTGGCTGCCCGCCGAGATTGGCGACGCGCTTTATTTATATAACCAAATCGCTCAGGGCCGGTCGCGCACAGTCAGCCGCGCGGCGGGCCTGCGCCACCCCCCAGGAGTAAACGCACATGCCCCTCGACGCCGACACTGCCCGGCTCGCCAAGAGCAAGAACCTCGCGACGGTGGTCACTCTCATGCCGTCAGGCCAGCCGCAGGCCCAGCTCACCTGGATCGACACCGACGGCGAGAATCTGCTCGTCAACACCGAGCCAAGCCGGCAGCGCAGCCGCAACATCCGCCGCGACCCGCGCATCACCGTGCTGCTGCACTCCTCGCAGGACCCGTGGGACTGGTCCGAGGTGCGCGGCCAGGTGGTCGAGACCATCGACGGCCAGCGGGCCCGCGATCACATCGATGAGCTGTCGCAGCGGTACGTCGGCAGCGACTACGGCCGTGCCGTCGGCCCGGCCGGCCGGATCATCCTGGTGATCAAGCCCGACAAGATCAACACCCCGAAGTCACTCGGGCGCCGCTAGCCCGGATAGTCCGGTCTGGCCCGGCTAGTCCAGGCCCACGCTGGCGAGCACCTGGCGCTCGCGCTCGGGGTCCAGGCCATGCGGGGGGCGGCCCTCCTTCACGGGCGGGTCGCCCTCGGCCTGCAGCCACCGCCAGGTGTCGGTCACCGTCTCCTGCACCGGCCGGCAGACCAGGCCGGCCGCGTAAATCGCAGAGACGTCGCCATCGTGCAGGGCGGCGCCCTCGCCGACCGGCGGCACCCAGATCGGCAGCTCGGTCCAGGCCTGGATGCCGGCCGCCTCGATCACGCCGGGGTCCACCCAGACGAGGTTCGCGTCCGAGCCGGTCGCGGTGATCGCCGCGTTGAGCAGGCTTTCCATGGTGGCCTGGCCGGGCCGGCTGACCGTGTTGAAGGGGCCGCTGATGCCTTCATCGGCCGCGTGCAGCATCCAGATCGCCAGGTCACGGCAGTCGATGTACTGCAGCGGCATGTCGCGGGGACCGGGCGCGAGCACGTCGCCGCCGCGCTCGATCCGGCGCAGCCACCACGGCATCCGGCCGACGCCTTCGTAGGGGCCGAGGATCAGCCCGGCCCTGGCCAGGACTGACGGTCCGCCGAACTGCTCGAGCACTGCCAGCTCGCCGCCGCGCTTGGCCGCCGCGTAGTCTTCCGACTCCTCGCTGTCCGGGTCTCCGTCGACGGCCTGCGCGTTTTCGTCGGAGCGCGGCGGGATCGGCCACTGATAGATGGACCGGCTCGACACGTAACCGTAGTGCCCGACCCGTCCGGCCAGCAGCCGCGCGGAATCGCGGACGACACGGGGCGCCTGGCTCCAGGTATCGATCACCGCGTCCCAGGTGTCGCCGGCCAGCACCGAGCGGAGCTGCTCAGGGTCGGTCCTGTCCCCGTAGCGGGCGTCGGCGCCGGCCGCCGGCGGGCCGCTGACGCCCCGGGTCAGCGTGGTGACCTGATCGCCTCGGGCGAGGGCCTCCTCCACGACCGCGCGTCCGACGTGATGCGTACCGCCAAGTACCAGGAGTCTCATACCGCCCATCGTTACCGAGTCAGCACGCGGAGCGCCAACATGTTCATTGACGGCGTATTCGCCGGGCGGAGCGGCGGCCTGGGCGACGGCCCGGGGCGACGGCCCGGCTACGACAGCGAGGCGACGTGCTGGCCGCAGGGCGCCGGGTCATAGCCGGGCAGGCTCCCGAGCTGGTCGAGCAGCCACCGCGACGTCAGCACCTTGACCAGGGCCTGCACCTCACGCGACGCCAGCCGCTCGGCCGGGATCACCAGATCGAACCGCTCGGCCGCCAGCGGGACGAACGCCAGCCGGTACGCCAGCGCCGCAGGCTCGCTGGCCACGCCCGCATCGGCCAGGCCAGCCGCCACGGCGTCGGCCACCTGGAGATGCCCGGTCGCCACCGCGTGGTAGCCAGGCACCTCTTCCCCGGCGACGCCGAGGCTGGCCAGCTCCCGGTCGAGCACGCTGCGCGCCTCGGCGCCCGGCTCCCTGTTCACGATCCGCAGGCCCGCGCTGACCACATCGGCCACGGTCGCGACCCGGCCGGCGGCCTCGGGCCGCAGCACCAGCCCTTCCCGCCAGGCGCTGAACCCGATCACCTCGCTGCCTGAGGCCAGCAGCTCGGCCGCCGGCCCGGTGTTGTAGCTGCCTGACCGGCCGAGCAGGTGCACCCCGGCGACGTGCACCAGCCCGGCCGCCGCCAGCCTGAGCGCCTCGCGGCTCGTGCAGGGCCACCAGCTGAAGGCGATCGGCGGGTCAAGCAGCCCGAGCGGCTCCTCAAGCAGCGGGAGCGCGGGATCGCAGCCCGCGACCACCAGCGTCGGCCTGGGCGGCCCGATCGGCTGGACCGTCACGGTCTCGGCGGCGCCCACGATCAGCCCGCCGGCCGGCAGGAACCCGGCCCGGCTCACGGTCTGCCTAGCCAGCGGCAGCGCGACAAACGACTCCCCGATCGGGGCAATCGTGACCCGGTCACCAGGACTCGCCTGGCCGGCCTGTCCAGCCGGGCCGGGCTCTGCGCTGGCCAGCCTGGCCGTCACGGTCGGCACCACGCCCGCGCCGCCGAACAGTTCATCCACCGTCATGCCCAGGGCCGAGGCCAGCGCCAGCGCCACCCGCAGCGAAGGATCGGACTGCCCGGACTCCACCGCCGATACGGCCTGCCTCGACACCCCGGCCATGCCAGCGAGCTGCTGCTGCGAGAACCCTCTCGCCTGCCGGGCGACCCTGAGCCTGGTCCCGCTGATCACGCGGCGATCCCGTCCGCCCCGAAGCAGGGCGGGTCGGTGGCGGTGACGACCAGCTCCTGCCCGACCGGCGCCCGCTCGGGCAGCCGGCCGGTCACGATCACGTCGGCAGTGCCTGTGCTAACAAGAGGCGTAAGCAAGCTGATCTCCCACAGTGCCCCCGATGGCCGGCAGGCGGTCACGACCCCGGCGAGTACCACGCCCTGGTCCCGGTGGTCACCGCTGACCACCCGGTCTGGATGGACTCCCGCTTCCCTACCCCCCTGGTCAGCGAGCGGAACAAACGCGGTGTAGCCGACCAGCTCGGCGACCCTGCGGGAGGCCGGCCGCCGCACCACCTCGTCCGGAGTGCCAAGCTGCAGCAGAGCGCCCTGGTCAAGCACCGCGAGCCGGTCGGCGAACGCCTGGGCCTGCTCCAGCTCGTGCGCGACCAGGACGGCAGGCACCCCGCGCTCGGTCACCAGCGCGACCACCAGCTCGGTGAGGCTGCGGCGCAGAGTCAGGTCAAGCCCGGTGTACGGCTCGTCGAGCAGCAGCGCGCCGCAGCGCGACATCAGCAGCCGGCCGAGCGCCACCCGGTGCGCCTGCCCGCCCGACAGCCTGGCCGGCATCGAGCCGAGAAGTCCGTCAATGCCGAGCGCGGCCGTCAGCTCGTGAAGCCGAGCATCCCGCGCTGATTTATTTCCCCCTCCCGCCCTTTCCGCCGACCCGCCCGTGCCGTAGAGCAGGTTCTCCCGTACCGGCAGATGCGGGAAGAGGCCAGGGTCCTGGCGCAGCAGCCCCACCCCGCGCCGCCACGGCGGCAACGCGATGACCGGCGACTCCGTGCTCGTCAGCAGCCGCCCGGCCAGCGCGATCCTGGCCCGGCGCGGCGGGACCAGCCCGGCGATCACCTCAAGCAGCGTGGTCTTGCCCGCCCCCGACGGCCCGAACAGCGCGACCCGCTCCCCCGCGGCGACCTCCAGGCAGGCGCGCACGGTGAAGTCCCTGCGGTCAACCTCGACGTCGGCCTCGAGCACGGGCGCTCCAGAGATAGGCCGCGATCGGCAGCGGCAGCGCGACAACTAGCAGGACCAGGGCGAACGGCAGCGCGGACGCCAGCCCGGTTTCCTGCAGTGACGTCCAGATCTCCAGCGGAAGCCCAGTTGGATGGTAGGCGATGATGACAACTGCCCCGAATGCCCCCATTGCCCGAGCCCACGCCACCGCCAGCGCCATCGCCAGCCCCGGCGCGGCCAGCGGGATCGTGACCCGGCGCAGCACCCGCCTCGGCGGGTCGCCGAGCAGCGCGGCCTGCTGTTCAAGCCGGGGGTCGACGCTGGAGAACGCGGCCTGCGCCCCGAGCACGTAGTACGGCGCCGACTCGTAGACCTGGGCGACCACCAGCGCCAGGAAGGTATTGGTCGTGGTCAGGTTCAGGTGGGCCACGAGCTGGCCGATGAACGTGAATGGCCCGATCATGAAGATCAGCAGCAGCCCGACCACCAGCGGCGGCAGCAGCAGGCTCGCCAGCACGCCGATCTCCCACAGCCGGGGAAACGGCAGCGAGCCGCGGGCCAGCGCCCACGCGAGCGGCGTGCCGAGCAGAACCAGCACGGCCAGCGTGACCAGGCCGGACTCGACCGAGACGACCAGCGGATCCCACGCCCCCGGCGCGCTGAGCGAGCTCTTGATGGCGCTCCACGACAAGTGCGTCGCCAGCGCGATCACCGGCCCGAGGAGCGCCAGCCAGACCAGCGCGGTCCCGGCAACACCCAAAGATCCGGATATATAATGAAAGCTGCGCGGAACTGCCGCACCGGCAGGCGAGCGCCGTCCCCGCCAGCCCCCGCCAGGCCCAGTTCCGGTCGGCCCGAGCGGGCCGACCGGAACTACCTGAGGCTGCGAGCTAGCCGCCAAGCTCACTCTGCACCGCGGCCGGGACTCCCGTGCCAGTCACCACCGGCTTGAAGAGCCTGAACCCGCCCTGCTTGTACAGCGCCAGGCCAGCCGGCGACAGCACGTACTTGACGAAGGCGATCGCGGCCGGGGACGGCGTGCCGATCGTGGTGATGTCCAGGTCGAGCGGAGATCCGGTCTTCGTGGACTTCACTCCGGCGGCGGTGATCGTCACCGAGGCCTTCGCGTAATTGGCCGCGTCAGCGGGGTTCCCGAGGTTGATGTCATCGGGCAGCGGGATGTACGGCAGGTGCAGCTCGATCGCCTGCGTGATGTACGCGCTCGCCGCGTCGAGCTGGCCGGACTGCAGGGTCGAGTCGAGCGAGGCCTCGGCGAAGATCTCCGAGGACTTCGCCGAGCCGGTCGGCCCGCCGAGGATCTTGGTGACCGTGGCCGGCGGCAGGTGGTACTTCATCTGCGCGAGCTCGATCATGTAGACGAACGACCGGCCCTGCGGGTCGATGTTCGGGTCGGTCCGGCCCAGCTTGAAACCGGGCGTCTCCATCAGCGTGAACAGGTCACTCAGCGGCTTCTTGCCGCTGGCGATGGCCTTGAACTGCGAGGCGTACTTGCTCTGGGGGTTGTAGGCCACGACCATCGAGGTGCCCGCGTACTGGACGTACCACTTGGTGAACTTGGGCTCGAGCGGCGTGATGTTGTCGCCGCCGACGCTCTCGAAGACGCCGGGGCTGACCTCGCCGGACAAGATGTCGGCCGACAACTCGCCCGACGCGCCGGCCACACCCGAGTACTTGAAACCCTCCGCCGAGGTGAAGGCCGGGCCGAAGACCTTCTCGTTGAGGAACGCGAGCGAAGACGCGTAGGCGACGTTCGCCGTGCCGGACGGCTTAGCCGAAGGAGCAGGGCCCGGGCTCGAGCTCGACGTGGAGGAAGAGCTGCAGCCGACCGCTGCCAGGCCGACGCATGCGAGGAGGACGAGGCCGCCGTGCCAACCGAGGGTGCGCTTAACAGTCATTACTCGAAGATAGCCACTGTCAGTTGCGCAACGCAAGAAGTCGTGACACGGCCCTAGATACCCGCCGCCCCGGCGGCGCCTTGCCGGCGCCTTCCGAGCCAGCCCAGAGCCGGCGTTCAGGAAACGTTCAGCCAGCGGCGCTTACATGGGGTTGCCAGGAGGCCAGGCAGGAGCGGTTTTCTGGCACCGCTTGCGGCGGGCCGCTGCCCGGCTGACACACTGCGCTTGCATAACAATTGCAGCCGCATAAGTGCTGGCGTCATAGCATGGTCTGCGGCAGGCGCATCCGAGGATTCCCAACGTGGCAAGGCAGGGCAGGAATGGGCAAGGCGGAGCGAAACCGTCAGCAGAACGCCAGGCAGCGCATCGCGATGCAGCAAGCCGCGGCCAAGCGCGCGCAGACCCAGCGCCGGGCCGTGATCGCAGGTGGCAGCGTGGTACTGGTGATTGTCATCGTCATAGGTCTCGTCGTCTTCAAGGCGCTGAGCCATTCGTCGCCGGCCCTGGCGCACAACACGGCGGCGCAAGCCAATGCGACGGTGGAAAAGCAGCTCACGACCGTGCCGGCCACCGTTCTCGACAAGGTCGGCGGCGGGCCAGGCGGCCCGACGGCGGTCGCGCCGCTCAAGACGATCTCCGATGCGCCGCTGACCTCTGACGGCAAGCCGGAGATGCTGTACGTGGGCGCCGAGTACTGCCCGTACTGCGCGGCCGAGCGGTGGGCCATGGTGGCCGCGCTCAGCCGGTTCGGCACGTTCACGAACCTGCACTTCATCCGCTCGACCGCCAACGACGTCTACTCGAACACCTCGACGCTGACGTTCTACAAGTCCGGCTACACGAGCAAGTACCTGAGCTTCGTGCCGGTCGAGGAGTTCACGGTCGACAACAAGCCGCTGCAGAAGGCGACCGCCGCGCAGACGGCCCTGCTGACCAAGGACGGTCAGGGGAGCTTCCCGTTCATCGATGTGGACGGCAAGTACATCGTCAGCGGCGCTCAGTACCTGCCGAGCGTGCTCGGCTCGACGTCCGCGACCGACCCCACGCACTTCGGACTCACCTGGGCCCAGATCGGCAGCGACCTCAAGGACCCGAGCAACCCGGTGACCCAGGCCATCATCGGCTCGGCGAACCACATCACCGCCGCGATCTGCAAGGCGACTAACGACCAGCCGAGCACGGTGTGCAAGTCGAAGAGCGTGACCGCGATTGGCGGGGACATCTGATGGCGCAGAAGCAGGCCAGACGCCGTCAGGCGGTCAGCGCGAGGAAGAAGGCGCCGCACGGCGGTGCCCGGTCGCGCGCTGGCGGCTCGATGACGATCCCGGCGCCGGCACCGGCCAGTTCGGCTAGCTTCACCTCCGCCGATAGCGACGACGCCCTCGCGTCGGATGGATTCGCGACGCCGGACCGGCCGGGTTTCACCGGCTGGCTGCGCGACCACCCGCTGCAGTTCACCACCTGGCTGCTGTCACTCTTCGGCCTGGGCGTGTCGATCTACCTGACGATCGCTCACTACGACACCGGAGTCACCCTGATCTGCGCGGACAAGGGCCTGGTCAACTGCGCCAAGGTGACGTCCAGCTCGCAGTCGATGGTCTTCGGCATCTTCCCGGTCGCCGTGCTCGGCCTGGCGTTCTACGTCTTCATGGCCGCGATCAACTCCCCGCTCGGCTGGCGCTGGAACCGGCGCGAGGTCAGCCTGGTCAGGCTCGGCTCGGTCGTCGTCGGGATGGGCTTCGTGCTCTACCTGGTCTACGCCGAGGTCATCCAGATCGGGAACATCTGCCTGTGGTGCACGAGCGTGCACGTGGCCACGTTCTTCCTGTTCGCCTTGCTGGTGTACGAGGCCACGTCCTGGAGCTCGGCGACGACGGCCGGGCGACGCTGACGCTGACGCCGGCCGGGCGGCTAGCTGGCCGCGACTACAATCGGCAGCAATAACACCTAACTCGAGGCGAGTAGCAGCATGAGTAAGGCCGAGCGGACCAGGTCGCTGAACGCGCGAGCACGGATCGCCGAGCAGCAAGCAGCCGCCCAGCGAGCCGAGCAGCGTCGCCGCTGGATTGCCGTCGGCGGCTCGACGCTGCTGGTGATAGTGATCGTGGTGGCGTTCATCGTGATCAAGAGCCTCGATACAGCCGGCGCACCAGGCCGGCGGGGGGACCCAGCCAGCCTCGGTGACCAGCCAGATCACGAGTGTCCCTGCCAGTACCCTGGCCACGGTTGGCACCGGCGCTCTAGCCACGTCTGGCCTGCCGTTGCGCAGTATCAGCGACACGACTCTGGCCACGAGCGCGGGCAAGCCGGAGATGCTCTACATCGGAGCCGAGTTCTGCCCGTACTGCGCGGCGATGCGCTGGTCGATGGCGGTGGCGCTGAGCAAGTTCGGTACCTTCGGGTCGCTGAAGTTCATCCACTCATCGAGCACGGATGTAGACCCGAACACGGCGACGCTGACGTTCCTGAAGCAGAAGTACTCAAGTCCGTACCTGACGTTTACGCCGGTCGAGAATGAGGATGTGAACCATGGGCCGCTGCAGCCGACTACCAAGGTGCAGCAGGCTCTCTGGGTGAAGTACGACTCCCAGGATGGCGGTACGGGTTTCCCGTTCATCTATTTCGGCGGCAAGGTGATCATTACCGGGCCGCTCTATGATCCGGCGGTGCTGAAGGGGCTGACCTGGTCCCAGATCGCGGGTCAGCTCAAGAACCCGAACAGCCTGGTCGCCCAGAATGTGAACGGCGCGGCGAACTATGTGACGGCGTCGATCTGCAAGATGACCAATGACGCGCCGGCGAGTGTGTGCAAGGCGGGCGCCATTCCGGCCGTGGAGGCGAAGCTTTAGGGGCTGGTCTTAGACCTGGTCGGGGGGCCGGTCGGGCGGCATGGACGGGATGCAAGCTGCGTTCGCAACGCTTTGCATCCCGTCCATGCCGCCCGCCCCGCCAGCGTCACCCCAGCCAGTCCGCCACCAGCCCAGCCCGGCACCACCAGCCTGCCCGGCACCACCAGCCCCGGCACCACCAGTTCCGGACTTCGAGGCAAGGCTGGTGGCTTTGGGTCAGCATTGGCTGCGGCCGGTTACTCCGGCCGGGTCAGATTGGTCGAGGCAGATGGCAGACGGGGCGCGGCGCCTAGTCTCGGGACGGGTCACCCCGTGGATGTTCCGTGATCATGGAGCACCGTCTGATCAAGGAACATGGCTCTGGCGCGAATTCCGTGACCGGGCTGGCAGCTGGTGTCGGACCTCAGCTGGTGTCGGACCTCAGCTGGTGTCAGACCTGGCGGGGGGCTGGCCGGGCGGCGTGTCCTCGATGCCGGCTGCTTTGCTTGACGCTCTGCATCGAGGGCACGCCGTCCGGCTGGGCACTGGCCGCTGCAGGGGGGTGTCCCGTGCGCCCCGGCGGCAGGCCGGCGAGCGCCGGAGCCCGGGACATGGCCCCTGGCGGCAGTGCCGTGACCGGGCTGGCAGCTGACGCGCGGGGGCTGCCCGCCGGGCGGGGCCCGCGCGCCTGCGCCAGCCCGGCCCTGTCCGCAGGCCGGTCATCAGCCGCCCGGCCAGTTCCGTGAGGTGAGCCGGGCCGCGCTTCCCCGGCCGTGCTGCCCGCAGCCCGGCCCGCTCCGGGTCCCCGCCGCTCGCAGCAGCGCCGGCCCCAGGCAGCCGTCCCGGGCGGCAGCCCCGGCCAGGCCAGGCTCCGCGCCCAGTGCCCGCTCCGCAAGCGCATCGACGTGACAGCGGTGCTGCTGACACCTGGCCCTAACCCCAGCTATGTCACATCGATGGGGCTCCAGCCCCAGCTATGTCACATCGATGGGGCTCCAGCCTGGCTCCAGCCCCGGCTATGTCACATCGATGGGGCTCCGCCGGGATGCACGCGAGTGTCCCCGCAGCAGCCGGTGCCCAGCCGGACGGCGTGCCCTCGATGCAGAGCGTCAGGCACAGCAGCCGGCATCGAGGACACGCCGCCCGGCTAACCCCCCGCCAGGTCTGACACCAGCTGCCAGCCCGGTCACGGAACTCACGCCAGAGCCCGGAACATCGGCAGCGCGATCACCCGACCAGGTTTCCGTGACCACGAGCCACAGCATGATCACGGAAACAGACTGGCGCGAATTCCGTGATCGGCCTGCCACGCAGGCCCGGCGGAGCCAACGCCCGGACCCGGACTGGTCCCCGGCGACTCATCTGTCATCAGCCGGGCTCACCCGCTGGCCGGCTCGCCTGATCCTGTAGGAGACTTTTCTCCTACAGGAGGCTTAACAGCGAATATGGTGGTCAATCCTCCTACAGGAGAAAAATATCAGTCGAGTTAGGTAGAGACCTTCCTGCCCGATGCCCGGTTTCATCCGCTCCCAGGCCCAGTGCCCGGTCTCCGCAGCACCCGCAGACAGCAACTCCGCGCCGACGCTGCGGCCAGAACGACAGCTAAGTGACGACGCTGCTGCCAGTCCGAGTGCGGTTCGCGGGGTCAGTCTAGGTACCAGATCGCCTCACTTGCCGCTCGCGATGCCCGGCCCGCCACCCCTGCGTGCCCGGCTCGGCGTGCCCGGCCCGGTGTGCCTGGCCCGGTGTGCCTGGCCCGGCGTGCCCGGGCCGGCGTGCCATCTGCTGCTTGCCGTGTCATCCCTGAACATGCCGTGCCTGACCCGCCATTCTCGACTCGCCATCGCGGCAGGCCATGTCCGGCCCGGCGCGCACCGGCTCACCTGCACGGCCCGCCATTTCTTGGGCTGCTGCGGTGGTGTTCGGCTTGGGCGGGGAATTTGTTAGGCTGGTTAGTTGTTAGGGTTGCGAACTGTACGTTTCTCGTACGAAATAGCGCGAAGGACAGGGCGATGCCTCGATCAGCCGCGATGGGCCGGGCGCCGGATGCCGCTCGGACTGCTGACGCCGCGCTTACGATCATCAGGCTGTTTCGGTCCATGGAACGAGTTGATGCGGCTCTGACACCGCAGCAGTACCGGATGCTGAAGCTGATCGGGGCGGGCGGCGAGCGGTCGGCTCGGCTGGCTGAACGGCTCGCGGTGGCCAAGCCGACTCTGACGAGCACGGCTGACGGGCTGGTCGCGGCTGGGCTGGTGTCGAGAGAACCCGAGACCTCGGATCGCCGGGTTGTCCGGCTGTGGCTTACCGAGGCTGGCCAGCGGGCCGTCGATCTGTCCGATGAGGTGTATGCGCAGTGGCTCGGTGAACTGCTCCAGCTCGCGGGTGATCCTGACCAGCTGCTACGTGGCTTTGATTTGCTCGATCACGCGATCGATCAGCGACGCGATGCCAGAGCGGCCGTCGGCGGAGGCGAAGCTGGCCAGACCGCGGGCGGGACCGGGCCAGCGGGACGGGATCAGGCGGGGCGTTCCATTTCACCTCGAAAGAAGGCTCAGTTGCCGACCGCGCAGGCCGCGCGGCGGTCATCTATGTGAGGAGACGAATGAAGGCAGCAGCCGACCCACACCAGCGCTGGTTGCGGCGGCTCGTCGGATATTGCTGGCGGCACCCTCGTGCCGTCCTCTTGTCGCTCGGCGGATCTCTGCTCGCGACGCTTATCGCGGTGATCATTCCGCTGATTCAGCGGGACATCGTCAACAATGCGATCCTGACCCGGCATCAGCCGATCTGGCTGGGTGCGTCCGCCCTGATCATCGCGGCCGGGTTCAGCTTCATCGGTGTGTACACCAGGCGTTATATCGGCAGCAAGATCTCCCTCAATGTGCAGCATGACCTGCGCACTGAGATGTTCGGCGCGCTGTCCAGGCTGGACGGCGCCCGGCAGGACCAGTTGCACACCGGCCAGATCGTCAGCCGGTCCATCTCGGACGTGAACATGGTGCAGGGGCTGCTCGGCATGACGCCGATGCTGCTCGGCAACGTGCTGTTGTTCTTCTTGTCGCTCGCGGTCATGCTGTTTCTCTCGCCGCTGCTGACCCTGGTCGCGCTCGCGGTCGGCCCGGCGCTGTTCTTTATCTCGATGGCCTCGCGGAACAAGCTGTTCCCCGCGAGCTGGGATGCGCAGCAGCATGCGGCCAACGTCGCGGGGGTCGTGGACGGCGCCGTCACCGGAGTCCGCGTGGTCAAGGGGTTCGGCCAGGAAGAGCAGGAAGTGGAGCGGCTGGAGGGTGCGAGCAGGCTGCTGTATGCCGCGCGAGTGCGCACCGTCCGGCTGACGGCCCGGTTCAACCCGTCGCTGCAGGCGATCCCGGCGCTCGGTCAGGTCGGCGTGCTCGCGTTCGGCGGCTGGCTGGCCATCAAGGGTGAGATCAACCTGGGGACGTTCTTCGCGTTCTCGTCTTACATAGCACAGCTCATCAGCCCGGTGCGGGCGCTGACCGGGCTCATCACCATTGGTCAGGAAGCTCGGGCTAGCGTCATCCGGGTGTTCGAGGTCATCGACTCCCAGCCGGTGATCACCGAGAAGCCCGCGGCGACGGCACTGCCGGCTGGATCGCGCGACGTCGAGCTTGACAATGTGACGTTCGGCTACCTGTCGTCGGAACCGGTGCTGCGCGGGCTATCCCTGCGGGTCTCACCTGGTGAGACGCTCGCTGTCATTGGCACCTCGGGCTCGGGCAAGTCGACCATCTCGCTGCTGCTGCCCAGGTTCTATGACGTGACCGGCGGCGCGATCAGGATCGGCGGGCAGGATGTGCGCGACGTCACGATGGACTCGCTGCGGGCGTCGATCGGCCTGGTTCTGGAGGAGAGCTTCCTCTTCTCGGATTCGGTCAGGGCGAACATCTCCTACGGCAGGCCAGACGCGACCGATGAGCAGATCGTGGCCGCTGCCCGCGCGGCCGAGGCTGAGGACTTCATTAAGGCCCTGCCTGATGGCTACGACACCGTCGTGGGTGAGCAGGGGCTGACCCTGTCTGGCGGCCAGCGCCAGCGAGTCGCGCTGGCACGGGCGCTGATCACCGATCCGGCCATTCTGGTGCTCGATGACGCTACGTCGGCCATTGACGCGCGCGTCGAAGCCCAGATTCACGAGACGCTTCGCCGGGTCATGGCGGGGCGGACGACGTTGCTGATCGCGCACCGGCGTTCTACGCTGCAGCTCGCTGACCGGATCGCGGTGCTCGACGCCGGACGGCTCGTCGATCTTGGCACACATGGGGAGCTTTCCGGGCGCTGCCCGCTGTACCGGCTGCTGTTGTCCGGGCCGGGCGATGACGCCGAGGGTGTCGACGCGGGCGAGCTAGCCTTCTACGAGAACGATGCAGACGGGCCTGACGGGCCTGACGGGCCTGACGGGCTGGACGGGCTGGACGGGCCCGATGAGGTCGGCGCGGGCATCACGCCGGACTTGTGGCCGGCGCACCTGGCACCGGTGGCGGCCAGTACGGTCGTCAGTCCGGAGGCAGGACTCACTGTCAGTCGCGGGCGCCTGTCGGCGGCGCCCCGGTTGAATCTCACCTCCAACGATGGCGGCGTGCTAGCCGGGCTGCCGCCTACCCCGGAGCTGCTCGCCAGGGTGGCCGCGCTCCCGCCGGCCGATGATGAACCCGAGGTCGACCAGGAGTTCAGCCGGGCGGCCGATTCGCGGTTCAGCCTGAGCAGGCTGCTGCGGCCGTTCGCGATCGCCCTGATCGCGGGGCTGATCCTGGACGGTCTTGACGCGATCGCGGGCGTGGCCCTGCCCTGGCTGATGCGCGGTGGCATCGACCACGGAATCGAGGTAAAGGCCTTCCACGTGATCGTGCTGGTCTCGGTGGCGGCGCTGGCGATCGTCGCGGCTGACTGGGTCGTCAACGCGGTCCAGACCGTGGTCGTGGGGCGGAACGGGGAGCGGCTGCTCTACACGCTGCGGGTCAAGATCTTCGCGCAGCTTCAGCGGCTCGGGCTCGACTTCTACGAGCGCGAGATGACCGGCCGGATCATGACCAGGATGACCACGGACGTGGACGCTATGTCCACGTTCCTGCAGACCGGGCTGATCACCATGGTCAACTCGGGCCTGACCTTCATCGGCGTGCTGATCGCCCTGCTGCTCATCAACGTCAAGCTGGGGCTCATTCTGTTCAGCGTGCTGCCGGTGCTCGTGGCCGCGACGGTGTGGTTCAGGGTCAGGTCGTCCAAGGCCTATGCCGAGGCCAGGGAGCGGGTCAGCGCGGTCAACGCTGACCTGCAAGAGAACGTGGCCGGCCTGCGGGTGGCCCAGGCCTACCGGCGCGAGCAGGTGAACCACGCCAAGTTCGCCGGGCTGAGCAACGCTTATCTGCAGTCGAGGCAGCGGGCTCAGCGCT
The DNA here is from genome assembly GCA_963819285.1 of uncultured Actinomycetota bacterium. Taxonomy (GTDB): domain Bacteria; phylum Actinomycetota; class Actinomycetes; order Streptosporangiales; family Streptosporangiaceae; genus Chersky-822. The sequence continues at coordinate 3,734,990 of CAWFVM010000002.1, read as the reverse complement.
ACATCGCGATCTACTTCCCGTTCGTGCAGGCGCTGTCCACCATCGCCGGAGCCCTGGTGCTGTTTACCGCCGCGAGCGAGGTGCACAGCGGCGTACTCAGCGCAGGCAGCCTGATCGCGTACCTGCTCTACATCGACATGCTGTTTGCTCCCGTGCAGCAGATGTCCCAGGTGTTCGATGGCTACCAGCAGGCCAGCGTCGGCCTGGACCGGATCTCCGGCCTGATGCGGACGCCGACGAGCACGCCGGAAGCTGAGCACCCGGTCAGGGCGCCGCGGCTGCGCGGTGCCGTTGATCTGGACGACGTGCACTTCAAGTACGGCAACGTGGTGGCGGAGGCGATCGGCGGGGTCAGCCTGCGGATCGAGGCCGGCGAGACGGTGGCGTTCGTGGGCCAGACCGGAGCTGGCAAGTCAACGCTGGTGAAGCTGGTCGCCAGATTCTATGACGTGACGACCGGCCGGGTTCTGATTGATGGCGTCGATGTCCGCGATTTCGAGCTGGCCAGCTATCGCAGGCAGCTAGGAGTGGTGCCGCAGGAGCCCTACCTGTTCCCTGGCACTCTGCGGGACGCCATCGCCTATGGCCGGCGGCGAGCGACGCCGAGGTCGAGGCGGCCGCGCGGGGGGTCGGCGCGATCGAGATGATCTCCAGACTGCCCGGCGGCTTCTACCATGAGGTGTCCGAGCGCGGCCGCAACCTGTCGGCCGGGCAGCGCCAGCTCATCGCGCTGGCCCGCGCCTACCTGGTCGATCCGGCGATCCTGCTGCTTGATGAGGCGACCGCCGCGCTTGACCTGGGTGCGGAGGCCGCGGTGATCAAGGCAACCGAGCAGCTCACGGCCAGGCGCACGACGCTGCTTGTCGCCCACCGGCTCACTACAGCCGCGCGTGCCGACCGGATCGTCGTGCTCGACGGCGGCCGGATCGCGGAGATCGGGACTCATGAGGAACTGCTGGCCGCAGCCGGTACGTACGCCAGCTTGTGGACGGCGTTCATCGGGGATACCGCACTGGCCGCCTGAGATCGGTGCGGCTGCGGAGGGAGTCGGCGGCTGGTTGAGTTGATCTTGGTGCCGGGCCAGGCCGGGCCGGGCTGGCCGGGGCTGGGCCGGGCTGGCCGGGGCTGGCCTGCCGGGAGGTTCGTCATGTCCCGGAGAGTTGTCAGTGTTCTTTTGGAGAGTTGTCAGGGAAAGGACGACAGCTCTCCAGGAAATGACGTAGCCCCTGGAACCGGCTCACCCGCGTTAGTGGCCGCAGCGTTCTTGACCGACCCGGCCGCAAACGCTCTTGCAACAGCACGACCTGTGTCCAGGAACCCGATTTCGCCTTAGATCACAGGGTCAGGGCGATAGTGGTGCCCAGGGTGACGTTCCGGGCTCTGGCGCGGATTCCGTTAAGCTGGCAGGAACCTGGTTCCGGGGTGGCTGGTCCAGCCCGGGCCTGTCCCGCCGCCGGCCTGCCGGGCCGCACCCCATCGATGTGACATAGCTGGGGCTGGAGCACCAGCGCTGCCACATCCATGGGGCCGGCCAGCGGCCACCCCGGCTAACGTCACGGAATTCCCAAGCAGAGCCATCTTCCGTGATCATGGAACGTGGCTTGATCACGGAAACAAGGCAGCTCGATCACCCGCGCGATGTTCCGTGATCACGGGCCGTCACGGAACCCGGCAGAGGCAGCCCGACCCGACCCGACCCGGCAAACCCTGGAGCCGGGCTGGGCCCGACCCCAAGGTTTGCCGTCAGCGCTTAGCCGCGACGACGCCTTCGAGTTCCCGTGCAACGGGCTGAGCTGGCCGAGCCGGTTGAGTTGGCTGAACCAGCTGAATCGGCCGGGCTGGCTGAACCGGCCGGGACTGCCGTGACCGCGCCGGCCTGGCCGGCTTGTCCGAGCGCATCTGCCTGACCTCGCGCGGGATCAGCGTCAGGGCCGACGCGAGGACAGTGATCGCGGCCGCCCCGTACTGAGTCGCCGAGACGCCGGCGACCGCCGCGATCGGCCCGGCGGTCAGCGCGCCCGCCGGCATGCCCATCGAGCTGCCGAGCGCGTCGTAGGCGGAGACCCTGGCCAGCATGTCCGACGGGATCTTGGTCGCCATTGTCACCGTCCAGATCACCGACATCATCTCGATCGCCACGCCGAGCCCGAAGGCGGCGACGCAGATCACCGGCAACGGCAGCAGCATCGCGAGCGACAACGAGGAGATCGCGATGGCGGCGCCGCTCATGACAACGAACAGGATCGGGCGCCTGGGAGTCCAGCGCAGGGACAGGACACCGCCGACGATCAGTCCGACCGCCTCGGCGGCGGAGATCAGGCCCCACGCCCCGGCGCCGCCCAGATGTGCCTTGGCCACCTCGGGTCCGAGTACCTGGAATCCGCCGCACCAGGCGGCCAGCACGACGGTGAACTGGAACACCGTCGCCCACAGCCAGGTATGGGACCAGAATTCCGACCAGCCCTCCCGCAGTTCACGCAGAACGCTCGGCGCGTGCTCCGGCACGGCGGCGACGCCGGCTCCGGTCTCGGCTCCGACCTCGGCCTCGGCTCCCTCCCGCACCACCGGCGCGGTGACTGGCCCCAGCCGGATCGCCAGCATCAGCGGCACCGTGCCCAGCATGCCGATGCCGCAGACCGCGAGCGCCCAGCCCGCGCCGAAGAGCGCGACGCACTCGCCGGCAATGGCGGCTCCGCCCATCATGGCGGCGTTCATGCCGAGCCGGCTTATGGCGCTTGCTTCCTGCAGCTGATCGGTGGGTACCAGCCTCGGCAGCAGCACGGTCGAAGCCGGATAGAACAGCGACATGCCGGTACCGGTCAGGACCTCGAGCCCGATCATCGTCCACAGACTCGGGTGCCCGGTCAGCACCAGGATGCCGAAGGTACCCTCGCCAACCGCGATCATGACGTTCGCGGCCACGATCACGAGCTGCGGCGCGACCCGATCCGCGATCACGCCCCCGATCAGCAGAAACACAAGCGACGGCGCGATCTGCGCCGCGAGAACGTAGGACAGGTCGGTGGTCGATCCTGCCGGATGCGCGGGCGACGCGGTCGTCGCGAGCACGGCGAAAGACACGCCCACCAGCGAGAAGGTCGACGCCATCGGAGCGAGCAGCCGGTCGGCTAGCAGCAGCCTGAAGTTGCGGTTGGACAGTACGGGATAGCGGCGCGTCAGCGCACGCGTGAACATGACAAAGATCCTTTTCTGATCGGACGCCCAGCCGACCGATCCTAACTGCGCTGGTCAGGAGCGCCCAAGTGGTTTTCTGGCCAGGCCGTCGCGGACCACGCGGCAAGGCTGGCCTGCCCCGTCCAGTGCCCCGAGCGACCTGGTCGGCGCCGCCCCCGGCGACGCGCTGACGCGGCACCACCCGTTACCGGCATGTACCGCGCCTACAGGCCCAAACCACACAGACCATCGCGGCATTCCTGCAACGGACCAGCTGACTCTCGACCCGGCGTGGGCAATTTGCCGCGTATACGTCACTTTGGGGTCTGTCGATGACCGGCCTCGGTCGATTCCTGGTCCGACCGGGCACGGGTGGGTCCTGGGCTGAGGTCCGGCAGGATTCCCAGGCCGGGTCCGGGCGGGGGGACGCGGCAGAATCTGCTCGCCATCGGTAGAGTCACCCTGCGGGGCATCGGCCATCGAGTCGGACTTAACGTACGATCAACCCCAGATGGATGGCCGGAACGACCGCAATAGCCTCAGTCGCAACTCGGGTACAAACCCCGGAACAAACTCCGCAGCACGAGGCGACGCCATCAACCAGGCGCCACCAACCGAGGGAGGCCAGCAGCCGATGAGCATCCTTGGCACGAGAGTCGTGCGGACTGAGGATCCGCGGTTCCTGACGACCGGCGGGGTCTACACCGATGACGTGACCGACGACCAGCTCACCGGGGCCTGCCACGTCTTCTTTGTCCGCTCCCCCGTCGCGCACGCAAAGATCAGCCGCGTCGATGTCAGCGCGGCGCTGGACGCGCCCGGGGTCATCGCCGCCTATACCGGCGCCGACCTGACCGCCGCCGGCCTGCCGCTGATCGACCCTGGAATGGGCGGCCTGCTCAACGAGAACATGCGCCGCCACCTCCTCGCCACCGACATCGTGCGCTTCGTGGGCGATCTGGTCGCGGCCGTGGTGACCAGCGAGCACTACCAGGGCGAGGACGCGGTCGAGCTGGTCGATGTCGATTACGACCCGCTTCCGGCCGTGATCGACTTCGATGACTCGCTGTCCGATAAGACGATCCTGTTCGAGGAGGCCGGCACCAACGTCGTCGCCAGGTTCGGCAGCGCCGACAACCTCAAGGCCGACCTGTTCGACGGCTGCGACGTCGTGGTGAGCCAGACCATCATCAACCAGCGGGTGGCACCGGCCCCGATGGAGGGCCGGTCCGCCGCTGCGGTCTGGGGCGATGACGGCCGGGTGACCGCCTGGATCCCGAATCAGGGTGCCCAGGGCACCAGGGACGACCTGGCCAAGCTGCTTGGCATCGAGGCCGCAGGGGTCCGGATCATCACGCCCGATGTCGGCGGCGCGTTCGGCGCCAAGTTCGGCGCGGATCCCGAGCATGCGGTGGTGGCCTGGATCGCCCGGCAGCTCGGCAGGCCGGCCAGGTGGTCGGAGACCAGGTACGAGAACCTGATCGCGATGACGCATGGCCGAGGGCAGCGGCACAAGATCACGATCGGCGGCACCGCCGACGGCAATGTCCTGGCCTACCGGCTTGAGGTCGTGCAGGACGCCGGCGCGTATCCGAGGCTGGGTGCCGTGCTGCCGTTCCTGACCATCTTGATGGCGCCGGGACCGTACGAGATCCCGAAAGCCGAGGCCATCGGCATCTCGATCGCTACCAACACCACGCCGATCGGCGCCTACCGGGGCGCTGGCCGGCCCGAGGCGACGGCAGCGCTTGAGCGGGCCTTCGATCTCTTCGCGGCCGAGATCGGGATGGACCCGGCGGAGGTCAGGCGACGCAACCTGCTGCCGCCGTTCACCGAGCCGCATGAGACCGCGTTCGGTGCCAAGTACGACAGCGGTGACTACGTCGCCGCGCTCGAGAAGGCACTGGACGCGGCCGGCTACGACAAGCTGCGCGAGGAACAGGCAAGGCGGCGGGCCAGCCACGACATCACGCAGCTTGGCATCGGCGTGGCCTGCTATGTCGAGATCACCGGCGGCGGCGACGGAGACGACGGCGGCCCGAACGAGAACGCCACCGTCGAGGTCCACGAGGACGGCACCGCGACCATCCTGACCGGCACCTCACCACATGGCCAGGGGCATTCCACCGCCTGGGCCATGATCGCCAGCGAGGAGCTCGGCATCCCGGTCGAGAACTTCACCATCAAGTGGGGCGACACCGACCTGGTCCCCGTGGGCGGCGGCACCGGCGGATCGCGCAGCTTGCAGCAAGGCGGAGCCGCCGTGCAGCAGGCAGCCAGAGAGCTGCTTGACGTGGCCAGGGAGCGAGCTGCGGCCGCGCTGGAGGCCAGCCCCGACGACCTCCGTTACGACACCGAGCGCAGCGCGTTCGCCGTGGCCGGCGACCCGGACGCGGCGGTGCGCCTGACCGAGCTAGCGGCGCAGGAGCGCCTGTTCGTCCGGACCGTCTTCACCGCGCCGGGACCGACCTTCCCGTTCGGCACCCATGTCGCCGTCGCCGAGGTGGACACCGAGACCGGCAAGGCCGTGCTGCGCAACGTCATCACGGTCGACGATGCGGGGATCGTACTCAACCCGCTGCTTGCCGAGGGTCAGCGGCACGGCGGCATCGCCCAGGGCGCGGCTCAGGCCCTGCTCGAAGAGGTCGTGTACGACGCCGACGGCAACCCGCTGACCGCGAGTTTCGCCGACTACCCGATCGTGTCGGCCACCGAGCTGCCGAGCTTCGAGCTCGCCACTATGGAGACGCCGACCAGCTACAACCCCCTCGGCGCGAAGGGCATCGGCGAGGCCGGCACCATCGGCGCCACCCCGGCAGTGCAGAACGCGGTGATCGACGCTGTCGCGCACCTGGGCGTGCGGCACATCGACATGCCGACGACACCCATGACGATCTGGCGAGCCATCCAGACCGCGACGGAATCCGAATCGGAGAGGCCATGATGCAGGTCAAGCTCACCGTCAACGGCGCGCCGAGGTCGACGAGGTCGAGCCGAGGCTGCTCCTCGTGCACTATCTCCGCGAGGTCTGCGGCCTGCGCGCCGCGAACATAGGCTGCGACACCACTTCGTGCGGCGCCTGCACCGTGCTGCTCAATGGCGAGTCGGTGAAGTCCTGCACCGTGCTCACCGCGCAGGCCGACGGCCAGGAGGTCATCACGGCCGAGGGCCTGGCCTCCGATGGCGAGCTGCATCCGGTGCAGCGGGCGTTCCGCGCCGAGCACGGGCTGCAGTGCGGGTTCTGCACCCCCGGCATGGTGATGGCGACAGTCGGCCTGCTGGCCGAGAACCCGAATCCGACCGAGCAGCAGGTGCGCGAGGGCCTTGAAGGCAACCTGTGCCGGTGCACCGGCTACCACAACATCGTCCGCGCCGTCCTCGCCGCCGCGGCGGCCGGCTCCGAGGCGGCATCATGATCCCGGCCAGATTCGACTACATCGCGGCCGACTCGGCCGCCCACGCGCTCGACCTGCTCGCGACTCACGGCGACGACGCGAAGGTGCTGGCAGGCGGCCATTCGCTGCTGCCGATGATGAAGCTGCGCCTAGCCGCCCCCGCGCTGCTCATCGACATCACACGGGTGCCCGAGCTAGCCGGCATCACCATCGACGGCGGCGAACTCCTCATCGGCGCTACCACGAAGCACGCGACCCTCGCCGCGTCCGAGCTGGTCAGGACCGACGCACCGCTGCTCGCCCACGCGGCGTCCCTGGTAGGCGACCCGCAGATCAGGCACCGGGGCACGATCGGCGGCTCCCTCGCGCACGCCGACCCGGCCGCCGACCTGCCGATGGCCGTCGTCGCGCTCGGCGCGTCACTGGAGCTGCGCGGTCCGGCCGGAAGTCGCACGGTACAGGCCGACGACTTCTTCACCGGGTACTTCGAGACCGCACTCGACGACGGCGAGCTGCTCACCGCTATCCGAATCCCCCGCCGGCCGGCCGAGCCGTGGGGCTACCAGAAGTTCGTCCGCCGGGCCAACGACTGGGCCATCGTCGGAGTAGCGGCAGCCGCCGGCCGGATCGCGCTCGCAAACATGGGTCCGGTGCCGCTCCGCGCGCACGCCGCCGAGCAGGCCCTGGCCAGCGGCGCCAGCCCGGCCCAGGCAGCCGGGTACGCCGCCGACGGCACCTCGCCCGCCTCGGACATTCACGCCGACCCCGAGTACCGTCGCCACCTAGCCCGAGTTCTCGCGGCCGGGCCCTGGCGGGACAGCGAACCTAGACCCGCCAGCCAACATCCTCGGGTTCCTGATCGCGCCTGCACCTCAGCGCCCTATTTTCGTGGCATGCTCGGGCAAGCAAAATTCAAGACCCTCAGGTATAACGGAACGCTCGGGCTAGTGTCGGCAGCAGGCCGATCTGGCCAGGCAGAGAGGACCACACTATGGACCAGGACACGTCGGCCAGCGAGCTCAGAGCCGAGCTCAGCGAGGTCGAGCGCGGCCTGGAGAACTTGCGGAAACAAGCCGCTAGCGTCCGCGCCGACGTTGGCGAGGCCGACGACCCGACTGATCGCGGTGCCCTCATCCAGCAAGCCGACGAGCTCGACGGCCTCGCGGAGCAGCTAGACGCCCGCCGCGACGACCTCCAGCAACGCCTGAACGAGTCTTAGACCCGGCGCGGGGCACCCGCCACGTACCATGCACCCTGCTGTCACTTTGGCCCCAGCCATCACTCGTCCCGCCGGCACCGGGTTTCCGTGATCATGGCGCGGCTCGTGATCACGGAAACCTAGCTGGGTGATCACGCTGCCGATGTTCCGGGCTCTGGCGCGAATTCCGTGATCGGGCTGCCTCGCGAGCCTGGCGGAGCCACCGTCCGGCCCCGGCCTGGTCCCCGGTGACTCAGCTGTCACAGCCGGCTCACCCGTTGCCAGGCTCGCCTGTTCCTGTAGGAGACTTTTTTCCTGTAGGAGACTTAACAGCGAATATGGTGGTCAATCCTCCTACAGGAGTAAATCCTCCTAGATCTTTTAGCCACCGCTCCCGCACAAACCCCCGCAAGCCCCACGAAACTCGCAAACCCGGCCCCGCGCCCCGCCCAAGCCCGGCCCGGTGATCACCATGCCGACGTTCCGGACCGTCGTCATCCACCCCGGCTAACATCACGGAATTCGCGCAAGGGCGAGCCATTTTCCGTGATCAGGCGGTGCTCCATGATCACGGAAACCCGGTGCGGGTCAGGCAGCGGGGGCGGGTCAGGAGGAGAGGGCGCGTTCGGTGGGGGTGCGGAATCTGGGAGTGACGCGGACGCTGGCTAGCCAGTGGGTGAGCTGGTGGGCTTCGGCCTCGATCCGGGTGATGGCTTCAGCGCCGACGTCTTCCAGGAGCCTGATGGCGATCTCACCGGAGAGGCGCTGAGCCCAGCCGCCCACTATCCTGCCGTCCAGCCAGATCGTCGGGCCGGCGTTGCCGTTGGTGTCGAAGAGGGCCTTGCCGTGCGGGCCGAGGAACCACGAGCGATCCGACCAGCCCATGACGGTGGCATCGAGAGCCGGGAGCAGTCCGACCCAGGGACCTGGGTCGGGCGCCGGCTTCGAGGTCATCAGGCAGGACCAGGCCGGCGCCCTCGCCGAGGTGGACCTCGGTACAGCCGATAGTCGCTACTGCCTGCCTGACCTGGGTCATTGTCCAGCCGGTCCACCATTTGAGGTCGGTCAGCGGCGCGGGGCCGAAGGCCGAGAGCCACTGCCTGGCCAGTTCAGCCTTGGCCTCCGACTCGGTCGGATCTGACCTGGAGACGGGCGGCAGCCAGTCCTTCGCCAGTGACCAGCGGTACTGCTGGGATAGCCAGGATCCGGCCGGCCTGCCTCTGATGATCTTGCCCTGAGCCGCGAGCACCAGCAGTACCCGGCTGGTGACATTCTGCGAGACCTGGTAAGCCTTGCCAGCCGCGAGCTGAAGCGTCGTCTTCAGCCGGGGCTCGGCGGCGGACAGCTCAGCCGCCGAGAGCGGCACGCCCCGCTCGGCGAAGATCGCCAGCACCGACTGCTCCACCTCGGTCAGCCACGGCGCCGGGTCGGCTACCTCGCTGGTCTCGGCTAGCAGCTTGAGCAGCCTGGCCCGCTGGTCGGCCGCGATCCGGTCGCTCGTGGACGTCTGCACGATCCCGACCGACTCAGCCGGGACGACGAAGACAGTCCGGCGCATGGCCAGCATCCGCACGACCTCGCGGCGTTCGTACAGCGCCTCCTCGATCGCGGCCGGCGTGAGTCCCGCCCCGGCCCTGGCTCTCAGCGAGAGGAATACCGTGGCGGGGTCCGTACCGTGCAGCGCGACCAGGCGCCTGGTGAGCTGCGCCGGACTCGGGCCAGCCGCGCCTGCCACCTCACCGGATACAGCGGCCAGGCCATGCCGCAGCGCCAGCCGGTGCCGCCGCTGCGTGACGTCGATCCGGGGAGCGTGAGTCGCAGGCATACGGACATGATCCACCAGACGCCGGTCCTGCCGGGGCAAGTGCGCGCCGAATCACATCGGACCCCTATGAGTTGCATCCTGGCCCCTTGCCAGGTAACAGTGACTTAGCACTGGTTAGGCGCGTTGAGAGAGCGGCAGTGACCGGGACGAGGAGGCAGCCAGGATGGGCGATGCGGCGCAGGCCCGCGTGCTCGCGATCATGGGCTCGGGCGAGACAAGCCCGACCATGGTCACCATCCACAAGGCGCTGGTCGCCCGGATGCTTCCTGGCCGGCGCGGCGCGGTCCTGCTCGACACCCCGTATGCGTTCCAGGAGAACGCCGCCGACATCTCAGCGCGAGCCCAGTCCTACTTCGCCCGGAGCGTGGGCCTGCAGGTCGACGTGCTCAGCGATGCCGCCTGTCCGGCAGCAGCGGGCGTCGCCGCGATCAGGGCCGCCGACTGGGTGTTTGCCGGGCCGGGCAGTCCGACCTACGCGCTGTCTAAGTGGCGCGATAGTCAGGTCGCCGAGGCCCTGCGCGACCGGGTGGCGGCCGGGACCGGGATCACGATCATCGCCTCAGCCGCCGCTGCCGCGATGGGCGTGGTGGCCATACCTGTCTACGAGATCTACAAGGTCGGCGCCGATCCGCACTGGCTCGACGGACTTGACCTGCTCAGCGTGCTCGGGCTCAGAGTCGCCGTCATCCCGCATTACGACAACGCCGAGGGCGGCACGCACGACACCAGGTTCTGCTACCTCGGCGAACGACGGCTCGCCATCCTGGAGCGCGAGCTGCCCGAGGACTGCGCCGTGCTCGGAGTGGACGAGCATACGGCGCTGGTGTTCGATCTGGAGACCCAGCAGGTCGAAGTACTCGGCCGGGGCGGGGCGACAGTACGCAGGGCAGGCCAGAGCACCGTGCTGCGATCTGGTTCCAGACTATCCTTGCCTGACCTGCGCGCGCTGGTCAGAAATGGCCCGGTCGCCTCGGGATCAGCCCGGGCCGGGTGCCAGGACAGCGGCCCCGCGGCGGCCAGCGAACCCGCCGGCGTGGAGGGGGACGGAGCGGTTCCGGCAGAGCTGCCCGAGCTGACCGCCTCGGCCGAGGGCCGGTTCGAGGCGGCCGAGCGCGGCCGGGACGCGGCCGGACTGGTGTCGGCGATCCTGGATCTGGAGACCGCGATCCAGGACTGGGCGACGGACACCGACGAGAACGACAATTCCGACCGGGCCAGGGCGGTGCTGCGCGGCCTGGTCGTCAGGCTCGGCAAGAGCGCGGAAGGCGGGCTGGCCGACCCGGCGGACCGGCTCAGGCCACTGGTCGAGCCGCTGGTCAGGCTGCGCGAGTCGCTGCGCAAGGACGGCTCGTACACGGCGGCCGACGAGATCAGGATGGCGCTCGGTGCTGGCGGCGTCGAACTGCGTGACTCCCCCGATGGCACCACCTGGACGCTCGGACCGCTGCCCCTGGCCGCCAGCTAAGCCAGGGCGCCGGTCACGCTCGGCCAGCTCCGCCAGACCAGCCGTCGCGGCGATGTTCCGCAGCATCGCAGTGAAGACGACGTCGTGAAATGGCCGCAGCGACCACCAGTAGAGCTGTCCGAACAGCCCGAACGGCCGGAACATAGCCCGCTGCCGGTATACCGTGCGGCCCAGGTCATCGCGTCGCACAGTGAACTCGAGCCAGGCCCGGCCCGGCAGCCGCATCTCAGCGCGCAGCCTGAGCAGCGACCCCGGCACGACTTTCTCAACCCGCCAGAAGTCCACCGCGTCGCCCGCGCGGAGCCCGTCCCGGTCTGGCCTGCCGCGCCGCAGGCCAGGACCACCGACGGCCCGGTCGATCAGGCCGCGCACCGCCCAGGCCGCCGGGAACGAGTACCAGCCCCGGTCACCGCCAATACCCTCGATCGCCGCCCAGAGCTGCTCGGCGGACGCCCGCACCCGCCTGACCCGGTCATCGACGTACAGCGAGCCGCCTGACCAGGCCGGATCGGCGGGCAGCGGGTCGCTCGGCAGCGGCTCATCGGCCCAGCCCGCGCTGGTCGCCGAGGCCCATCGCGTCGCCACCTCCCCCGTCCTGACGTGCCGCAGCGCGAGCGCGATGGCCCGCTGCAGCGAGATCAGGCCGTACGGCGGGTCAGGAAGCAGCGCGGCAATGTCATGCTCGGTGCAGACGACCTCGTTCCGCAGCGACTCCACCAGCGGCCTGGCCAGGCCGCCGGCACCGGGGTGACCAGACCGACCCACAGGGAGGACAGTCGCGGGCTAAGCAGAGGAACATCGAGGATGAAACGGTTCTTGAGCCCAGCCACCCGTCCATAAGCACGCATCATGTCCGCATAACTCAGGACGTCAGGCCCGCCAATGTCGAACCGCCTGCTGACGTCGTCCCTGAGGCCGGCACAGCCGACCAGGTAGCGCAGCACGTCGGTGACCGCGATGGGCTGGATCCGCGTCCTGACCCAGCGCGGAGTCACCATCACGGGCAGCCGCTCGGTGAGATAACGAAGCATCTCGAATGAGGCTGATCCGCTGCCGATGATCACGGCGGCCTGGAGCACGATGGCGGGCACCTGGCCTGCCAGCAGGATGTCCCCGACCTCGCGCCGGGACCGCAGATGCGGTGAGAGGCCCTGATCGTCGGCCGGGACGATGCCGCCCAGGTAGATGATCCGGCCAGCCCCGGCGCTGGCCGCGGCCCTGGCGAAAATCGTCGCGGCGGCCCGGTCACGCTGTTCGAAGCCGGTCCCGGTGCCGGTCTCCGTGCCGAGCGAGTGGATCAGGTAATAGGCCACGTCAACCCCGTCGAGCGCCGTGGTCACTGCTGCCTCGTCGAGGGCATCGGCCTGGACGATCTCCACCTCGGCCGACCACGGCTGGTCGCGCAGCCGGCCGGGGTCACGGGTCATGCACCGGACCCGGTGCCCGGCCGCCAGCAACTCGGGCACCAGCCTGCTGCCTATATACCCGGACGCCCCAGTGACCAGGCAGTACGGCCTCGGTGACAGATCGCCCTGACTCGATGACACAAGGTAATTCTCTCACCCCAGCCCGCGTTCTAACCTGCCCCGCAACCCCGGCAATCCTCCCCAGCCCCGGCGGCCCCGCTAAGCCTCGCAACCCCGCTGAGCCCAGCCTCGCGATTTGTTCTGGTATACCTTAACAAGAAGTGTATAGTTCTGCCTGAACGTCTTGGAGGCAAGCAAGTCTGTGACCGAGCTACCAGCTAAGCCTGAGCGCCTGCTCGATCGCGACGCTGAGTGGGCACTGCTCCAGGCATTCGTCGCCGATCCAGCTCGCGAGCTCCGGCTCGCGATCGTCTCCGGCAGGCGCAGGAACGGCAAGTCGTTCCTGCTCCAGGCACTAGTCGACGCCGTCGGCGGATTGCACGTCACCGCCCTCCAGGAGGAAGGGCCAGTCTCAGCCCTGCGCCGGTTCAGCGTCGCGATCGCCGCCCACGCTGGCGTGCCAGACGATGCTCTGCAGCTCAGGAGCTGGGAGCAGGTACTGACGACAGCGCTCGAAGTGGTCAGCCGGGGCCCCGGAGCGCCGCTCGTCGTCATCGACGAGCTGCCGTACCTGTTGCAGCACTCACCCGAGCTGCCCGGCCTGATTCAGCACCTCTACGATCGCTCCGCTCAAGGCAGCGCACCCGGAGGCCGCATCGTCTTGTGCGGCTCAGCGATGACCGTCATGAGCCAGCTGCTCTCCGGCACCAAGCCGCTCCGCGGCCGGGCCGTCGTCGACCTGCGGCTGCCAGCGTTCGACTACCGGACTTCACGGCAGCACTGGCAGATCGGCGATCCGCGCATCGCCCTCCTAGTCGACGCCTGCCTGGGCGGCGCACCTGGCTACCGAGCGCTGGCACCAGGCCCGAGCCCGCAGAGCGACGCCGAGTTTGACGACTGGGTCACCGGGACACTGCTCAATCCGGGACTGGCGCTGTACTCCAGGTCAGAGGCCGAGTATCTGTTGCGTGAGGATCCTCGAATCACGCATAAGTCGCTGTACTACGACATACTCTCGGCCGTCGCACGAGGCGCGTCCACTCCGTCCCAGATCGGCAGTCTGCTGCAACGTCAGCGCGCCGCCATGGCCGCACCGATGGAAACGCTTGAGTCGAGTGGATACCTGCGCCGAGCCGACGACTTGCTGAAAGGACGCCGGCCAACCGTGACCGTCGCGGACCCGATCATCAGGTTCAACCAGCTCATTACACAACCGCAGGTCGATCTGGTGGAGCGCGGCCGGGCCAAGACCGCCTGGACAACCTCAGCGCCAACGTTCCAGAGCAAAATCCTCGGTCCCCATTTCGAGTCGCTGGCCCGCGAGTGGACCGCTGCCTTCGCAATTGATGAATCTAGCGTCCAGGTCGGCGCGGTCGGCTCAGCGGAGATAGCCGACCCAGAATCCCGGACCAGGTACGAAGTAGACGTACTCGCACTTGAGCCCGGTGAGCGTCCGATGACGGCCCACTCGCGGATCGCGCTCATCGGCGAAGCCAAGGCGACCGTCACGCCGCGTGGCCTAACCGACCTGGCCCGACTCGACCACCTCAGGTCGCTGCTGACCACGCAGGGGCATCTAGCCGACCAGGCGGTACTCACGCTCTTCTCGCTGCACGGATTCCAGTCGGACCTGCACCAGGCGGCCGCGAGCCGGGCGGATGTGCTCCTGGTCAGTCTCGCCGCGCTGTACGGCGATGAGCCGTCCGAGGCGTCGACTGGCTCAGGTCGCCGTTGACCCGGCGAGCGGCAACTAGGGAGACGTCGTGCCTGCGCAACTCTCCGTAGCAGAGCCTGAACACTGAATATGAGCTGCGTGATTTCAAAGGGAACTTGGTCTCTGGACTCAGGTCGCACCGCCAGCGTCATCGACCTAGCTCGGGTCTCGCTGGCAAAGCCCGGTTCCGGCATGTTCTAGCTGGCTTTGCCGCGCGCCCAAGCTCGATCACGTCATCGATCCGCTGTCGGACCTGATCGGTATCGTTGTTTGGCGTGCGAGACGACATGCCAGGCTTATGCCAGCTTGAGCTAGAACCCGAGGTTCGCGACTGGCTAGCAGGCCTTAGCAACAGCGATTACAAGCGAGTCGACGAAGTATGCGGGCTGCTCGCCGAGAAGGGTAACCGACTTGGCGGCCCGTGGTCTGATCACCTCGATGGCAGAGTATGGGAACTCCGACTGAGGCTTCGCGAAGTCGCGGCCAGGGTAACCTACTGGTGTCGGAACGACCAGACGATCGTACTGTTGACGGTGTTCCGCAAGACGATGCAGCATGATCAGAGACAGATCGACCGGGCGGTACGGGCGCAGAAGACATGCGAGCGAGACCACTACCAGCCAGCCGCCGAGAAGTATGAGAGGCAGGTGTGATGACCGGATACCACACCCGCTGGGCACCCAGTCCTGTGTCTGATGATGACCCAGAGCGGATAGCGATCCGCGAAGCGCTTGCCTTCGGCAAGGCGGTATACGACCAGCGCCAGACACTCGGACTGACTGTCGCCGAGGTCGCGCTGCGTACCGGGATGAGCAGCGACGACATCGAGTGCATCGAAGAAGGCGGCACCGAGCCCACCGTCGCCTTGCTGCGTCGCCTGGCTGGGGCTCTAAACGCCGATGTCCGCCTTATGCCTGGGCATGACCTTGACTCCCTCCGCTTCGAAACCCACGCGGCCTAAACTGCCGGTCGCGAGCACTCGACATCCTCAGTCGCTGTACTACGACATCTTCTCGGCCGTTGCACGACGCGCGTCCACTCCGTCCCAGATCGGCAGTCTGCTGCAACGTCAGCGCGCGGCCATGGCCGCGCCGATGGAGACCCTTGAGTAGAGCGGTGCCTGCGCCGAACCGACGACCTGCTGAAAGGACGCCGGCCGGGCGTGACCGTCGCGGATCCGATCATCAGGTTCAACCAGCTCACTACTCAGCCGCAGGTCGATCTGGTGGAGCGCCGCCGGGCCAGGACCGCTGGACGACCTCGGCCCCGACGTTCCAGAGCAAGATCCTCGGCCCGCATTTCGAGTTGTCGGTGACGCCTGAAAACTGCCCCCTTCGCAACAGATGAATCTAGCGTCCAGGTCGGGGCGGTCGGCTCGGCGAAGGTCGCTGACCCGGAATCCCTGACCAGGCACGAAGTAGACGTACTCGCACTTGAGCCCGGTGAGCGCCCGATGACGGCCCGCTCCCGGATCGCGCTCATCGGTGAAGCCAAGGCGACCATCACGCCGCGTGGCCTAACCGACCTAGCCAGGCTCGGTCACCTCAGGTCTGTCGGTGCTGACCACACAGGGGCATCCGGCCAACCAGGCGACGCTCGCGCTGTTCTCCATGCATGGATTCCGGCCAGAGCCGCGACAAGCAGTGACCAGTCCGACAGACGTGCTCCTGATCAGCCTGGCCTCGATGTACGGCGACTCTTCACCACCTAGTCGACCGGCTAGCAGTGCGGCAGGCGGCCAAACTGCGCCTGCTCGTCGTCGCCGATCCCGAACTCGCCTCGGTCAGCGAACCAGGAGCCGAAGAAGCACCCGGACGATCGCTGTCGGTCATCGGGATCTGGGAGTCCGGCCGCAGCGATCTCTCTGAGCGGCATGACGAGATCATCCGCCAGCGACTGAAGCGCCCCGCGTGACAATGCTGCTCGACACCTGTCCGATCGTTGCCACCATCGACCGGTCCGACAAGCATCACGCCCGATGCGCGGCCCTACTGGAATCTCAACAAAGCTCCCGACGACGGAACGGTCTAGACAACCCCGTCCTACCAGGAGCTTTGTTCTATTCAGGGACCGCCGCGCCCCATCACGCCGCCAGACCGTTACCAGCCCAGGAAAACCGGACACCAAGCCCTAGAACTCAGGAAAATTAAGGGCAGTGGCTAACTCGGCGGTTCAACCGTCGCGATCAGGTGATACATGCCCGACGATGGGTTGTCGTGCGGAAAAGAAGTCCCATTCTCATGGTGTCTCTTCTCAAGTGCTTGAGCACGACTCCTTGCCGTGCTCCTGAGCTGCATATACTTGGTGGCGTCAAAACCTTTATCGTCTGCGTGCCCGTTCAATGGCACCATTGAGGCCTGGATGATTCTTCGGCCACTCCACATCAAAGACACGCCAGAACTCATCTATCTCGCCATCATCACCCCCTGCCTTGCGGCGGGCGTCTATAGCCAACGAAACTAGAGTCTTGGGTACTGATCCTCCTCGGCCGGTCTCGACTCGAAGATCGACCGCAGCCACATCACGCACAGACGGCTGCCTCTTCAGAGCATTGAGGTATTCCGGCTCTGTTCTTCGCCTTCGCAGAACACGAGAAGCGTCTTTTTAGGCTTACGGGTAGCAATGCGGCGCTTGAGTGAACGCCCTCGTGCTCGTTGATCTCTCGGAGCGATCATGCGCCGCTCGACAGACCCAAGGCACGACGCAAGAGGAACTGGTCAAATTCGGGGACGGCGCCGAATCTCCCTTGGAGATAGGCTCTCTCCAGGTTCAGGGATCGTCGCACCTTGTCACCACCGTACTCGGCCAGGGCCGTCAAGGTGGTCGAGCCACTGAGGCTCTTCTCCGTCAGCCAGACCTCGTCACGATTGAGATAATTGAGCAGACTCGTATCGTGAGTCGTAAAGATGAGCTGAGCCCCATGGGGATTGGTTTCCTGATCCTCAAACAGGTCAAGCAAGCGTGCGGACAGTCGCGGGTGAAGGCTCGCGTCAATCTCGTCGAATAGCAGAACCTGACCACTCCGCAGAGCACTCAAGGTTGGTCCGATAAGAGCGAACCAGGTCTGCGTGCCTGCCGATTCTTCAGTAAGGTCGAACGGTAGCTCCTGCTCAGCAATTCGATGTATGAAGCGCAACTGGTGCCGGGTTTCCCGCGTCGCCTTTAGCGCCGCACGTATTTCACCATCTTCGTCCTCCGCTACCTGAACGTCATCGATGCCAAGATCGGCGAATCGAAGCAAGGCCAAGGCCGATTCTCGATCATTGTGAGAAGCGGACTCAGGGTCGCCAAATAGGGCCACCAGCTCCGCAGGTGATTCAGCAAACAGGCGCGCGGTCGACGACAAACCTGGTATGCCTCCCGCAAAATGCCCGCTCCAGGCCGATCTCCGCTTGACACCGAGAACTCGAATGCCTGCAAGATACCGTCCGAATGGCTGAACTTCTGGTTCACCGAACCTCATTGCAGCGGAAAGCGCCAGTGTAGTGGGAGTCAGCAACTCCCGTGTGCCCGACAGCGTTCCAAGACCGCGTCGAAAAGAGATCTCCAGGCCTTCCCGCTCGTACAAGACGCGCCTGCGTCGCTCCGGGTAACTGTAAAGGCCCTCGAATCGGACCGCTGAGTCATCGACCTCAACGCGGTAATCGTATCGGACACCGTTTACGACCAGCTCGACCTCGAAAGCAGATAGAGTCTCCGGTCCCTGGCCAAACTTGAATGGCTCGCGCGGAATGAATTCATCCCAGGTCCGAAGAGACCGTCCCACTGCCGTCGACAGCCACGCGAGAGCCTCAAGCACGTTCGACTTCCCTGAAGCGTTCGGCCCGTAGATCCCGGCGACCGCCAGCACGCACTCGGAGAGCAGATCGAACCGCCGAACGGAGGGTCGGTCATTGTCCACGGCGATCATAGATAGCTCCACCGGCTCCAAGATGGAGCGATGGTTTGAGACCTCGAACCTCAGCAGCATCAGTCTCATCCTCGCGATGATCATGCATATTCAGGCCAGTATACGTTGGAGTTCGACGAATAACCTAGGGAACTTGCAGCTAAGCAGCAAGCTCGATCTGAGCCCTGACGCTGCTTAGTGGCCCAGTCAGGTCGCTGGCGACCAGGTGAGCGGCAGGGAGTCGATGCCGTAGATGCCCTCAATCCCGCCGAGCCGAGCCGGGCCGGCTGCGCGCAGGCCGGGCAGCCTGGGTGCCAGGAAGCTGATGGCCTCGAAGAGCTCGGCCCGCGCCAGATTCTGCCCGAGACAGAAGTGCGGGCCGGCGCCGAAGGTCAGCGCCCGCTCCCCCGGCCGCTCGGCCCTGAGGTCGAAGTCCTCGCCGCCGTCGGTCTCCCGGTTAGCTCGCTCCGCGCAGATCGCGACGATCGTCCCGGCCGGGAAGATCACGCCCCGGTGTTCGAGCTCCTCAGTGCAGATCCGGGCCGTGAACGGCGTGATCGGCTCGTATCTCAGCACCTCATCGACCGCCCGGCTGACTAGCTCAGGCTGCCGCCGCACCAGCTCCCATTGCTCCGGGTGGGCGGCGAACAGCCGCAGCGCGTGCGCGAGCTGCGCCACCGTCGTGTCGACCCCGCCAGCCAGGACGTTGAGCACCAGGTTCACGCACTCTGGCGCGGACAGCCGGTCACCCTCCTCCTGCGCCTGCAGCAGCGCGCTGATCAGGTCGTCGGCAGGCTCCCTGCGGCGGCTCTCCAGCAGCGCAGCCACATAGTCATACAACTCGCTAACCGCCTGCTCGATACGCTGCGGCTGCTCCGCGAGCGCCTTGATATCGAACTGCCGCTGCACCCACCCCGACCAGTCCTGCAAGGCAGCGGCATCACCCTGCGGCGCGCCGATCACCGCGGCAATGGCCCGGGCAGGATAAGGGCCGGCGAAGGCCGACACGAACTCGCACTCGCTCGCTCCAGCCAGACCAGCCCACAGGTCAGCCGCGATCTCCCGCATCACCGGCCGCCACTGATCTGCCGCCCTCGGAGTGAACGCAGGCCCGACCAGCCCCCGCAGCCGACGATGCCGGTCACCGGTGAGGTTCAGGATGTTGGCCTCGATCTGCTCGGCCAGCCGCCCGCCGGTGATACCGAAAAGCTCCGCGATCTCCTTACCAGGAAAGGCGGTCTGCCTGGCCCGCAGGAAGAACTCGCCCGACTCCCGGTCAAGCACCACGTAGGAGATCGGCGACCTGGCCAGCCAGCCACGCGCGCTGAGCGCCGCGAGCCGCTCGTGGTAGTTCTCGCCGCTCAGTCCAGCCTCGGCGAGATCGAACTCAGCAAGCTCAAGATCCCCGACCAGCTCAGCCATGGCCTAACCTGCCTCCACTAGACCCGCTCCCCCGATAGTGGCACACCGCCCAAACCGGACGCACGCTCCAGCCCGGTCCGGCTCCGGCCTGGTCCGGCACGCGGAGCCGGGCCTGGGCTCGGTCGCGGTGCCTGGGATGCGGGGCGGGTGAGCCGTGCGTGTTTCCGTGATCATGGAGCACCGGCTGATCACGGAGCATGGTTCTGGGCACGAGTTCCGTGATCGGGCTGGCGGCTGATGGAAATCTGGCTGGGGCTAGCCGGGCGGCGCACCGCAGTGAACCCGTGCGGAGCCACATCGATGTGACGGAGATGCAGTCCCAGCAGCACCGCTGTCACATCGATGCGTCTGCGGGGCAGGCCCTGGCCACCCGACATGGCCCGGGCGCCAGAGCGGCCGGGCGATCGCGCTGGCAAGGTTCCGGGCTTTGGCGCGAGTTCCGTGCGGTCAGCTGCGGCGGTGGATGAGGAGCCCGCGTAGGTACGCGAAGCCCGCCGCCGCACGGCCGCATAGCCTGGACCGGGTGAAACCGGGCACTCTGCCGGAGCTGGCCGGCCCCGCCAGGTCACCCCGGCTGCCGTCGCGGAACCGGGCCAGAACCCGGACCAATCAGCCCGCTGATCACCGCGCCAGGGTTCCGTGATCACCGCCTGGAGCGTGATCACGGATTATCAGGTGCGTGATCACGCCGCCAGGGTTCCGTGATCACCGTCCCGGCCATGATCAGGGACTATCAGCGGCGTGCCGAGTGGCGGCGGCCAGGCCGGGCCTGGTCCTGACAGCAGCTAAGGGCAGGCGGTGCCGTCCTGGCGGCAGCTAAGGGCCGGCGGTGCGGCCAGGGAACACGCCGCCGGGCACTGACCGGGTGAAACCGGGCATCCTGTCGGAGCTGACCGCCCCCGGCCAGGCCAGCCGGCTCACATCACGAAATTCGCGCCAGAACCGAACTCCGTGATCACCGTCCTGAGATCACGGAATCCGGCAGGGCGGGACCTCCGGGCTACCGGCCGCCCGCCATGATGGCGGAAACCTGGCAGGCCACACACGCTCCGCGACAGGCGCATCGATGTGACCTTGGTGTGGTTCTTGAGTCGTGAGTTACCTGAAATGCCCTGTGCCAGGAGCGTGTAGCGGCTGCCGGAGTGCCCGTGAGGGTGGTCCGGGCCGGGTGGCGCGACTGCGGTCCCCTGCTGTTGCCGGGCAGCTTATGCCATACCGTGGTATGGTGATTGTATGGCGACTAAGAAGGTGACCATTACCCTGCCGACGGACCTGGTCGAGCTGGTCAATGCCGCAGCCGACGAAGCCGGCGTTCCTGTCTCCCGGCTCGTGTCCAGCGCTCTGGAGAGGGAGTTGCGGCTCCGGGTGAGCCAGGCGCTCGTGGCGCAGTGGCAGGCCGAACACGGCGCGTTCACTCCCGTCGAGATCGCGGCGGCGCGAGCGGAGATGGCGGCAGCGGACGCGGCGGCTCTAGGCCAGGCGGGGAGGACCGTAGCGTGAGCGACCAGGAGGCACAGCGTGACCATTCCTTATGTTTACGACGCCGGCGCGCTGATCGCTATTGACGCCAACGACCGGCGGATGTGGGCGATCCATCACCTAGCGCTGGAAGAGGGGCGAGAGATCATCGTCCCCGCGATAGTCATAGCCCAGGCCTGGCGAAATGGCCTACGGCAAGCCCTGCTCGGCCGGTTCCTCAGCAGTTGCGACATAGAGCCGACGATGACCGAGACCGCCAAGGCGGCCGGCGTCCTCTGCGGCCAGTCAGGTAAGTCCGACGTGGTGGACGCCACCGTGATGGTGACCGCGCTAGTACATCGCGCGATCATCTTCACCAGCGAGGTCAAAGACCTCGCCGACCTCGCGGTAGCCTCAGGCACTCAGCCCGCACCCGTGATCATGCGAGCCTGACTACGACAAGCCACGACAGTCTCCCGCCAATTAGATTCAATTAGAGTGCCAGAACGAAACAAATTGCGCTAGCGCGTCCTCGATCGCCAGCGACGGACTTATGCTCAACCGCGTATAGCTACTGTCTGCACAGGCTAATAGGCCAGCGGGAGTCGTCGTGCATGACCTGATTGTCAGTCCGTTCTTAGGGGAATATCTTATTGTCCGACCCGGCGATGCGCGTGGATTGCGAATTTCAAATGCGAGATACCGTGAGCTTCGGACCGCTGTTTCGTCCCCTGCTCCGCCTTGGTTGACCGACGCGTCTTGGAGGGCGTGGGGCACAGAAGCTGGAACAATTCTGGTCAGACCGGAATCGCCTCTTGGCTATGGTAAGGCTAGCTATGAACTAAACCTTGGCTGCAACTATGACTGCGAGCATTGCTATCTAGGCTTGAAAAAATTCGAGGGCTTGGACTGGACAAAGCGCGAACGTCTTCTGCAGACCATCAAAGACTCCGGAGTCCTCTGGCTACAGCTAACCGGGGGCGAGCCAACGATCGATCCGCTCTTCATACCGGTTTACGCTGCGGCGCATGAGCTCGGAATGATGATCGAAATCTTGACGAACGGCTCACGCCTCGCTGATCGCCGAGTACTCGACCTGCTCACGAGCCGCAAGCCTAGCCGCGTAATCATCAGTGTCTACGGTGCAAGCGAGGACGTCTACGACGGACTAACGCGGCGTCGGGGCTCATTTAAAACCTTCATGCGAGGATTAACCGCCGCCCACGAGGCTGGATTGATGCTCCAATTTAGCTTGATCATCACAAACCGCAATGCTCATGAAAAAGATCGCATGGCCGACCTAGCCAGGAGGTTCGGCCGAATATCAGGTGAGTATTCAAATATCTCGCCAACGATATACGGCGGTGCGCAGGGCCTGCCAAGCCAGTCACCAGAATACCTAGCCGCACGAAAGCCGTTCACTGGTTGCGAAGCTGGTCATACTTCCTTCCACGTTGACCCGTTCGGGCAGGCGTCAATCTGCAAGATCGGGCGCAGACCGAGCATCGATTTGCTCGCCGAAGGCTGTGAAGGTCTGACTCGCCTCGGCCAGATCGCCGACAACCTGCTGCACCGGCAGGGCGGCTGCACAGACTGCGCTCTCCAAGGCTCCTGCGGAACGTGCATGCCACTCGTCCAGCTCTACCGCAAGGCCCGCGCTCCCCTCACCACATATTGCCAGCACCAGGAAACGCGAGAGGAGGTAACCCGATGGACACGGACGTGATCGAGATTATCGATGACGTAGACACGTACGCGGACGTTGCGATCGAACTCGGCTGCGGCGACGATAACCCGTACCAGAAGTAGCCAAGCGTACGGGGAGGCCGCACCAGCAGGTGTAGCCTCCCCGTATGACCGAGCGAATCGAATGGACGCAAGTCCGCACGGCCATCGAGCGGATCGCCGGGCCAGTGGCAACAGCACGCCCGGTCCGTGACGGCTTTAACTCGGAGATAGCCGTAATAATCAACGAACGCTACTTCGTTAAAGGTCTTCGCCAGGATCACCGCAACGTCTGGACGCAGAAACGAGAGCGAGATATCAACCCATACATTCGCCACGTGTCGGCAAGCCTAGAATGGCATTCCGAATCAGATGGATGGGACTTGCTTGGATTTACTTATCTAACCGGCCGGAAGGCTGACTACTGTCCGGGCGGCGCAGATCTCGACCTGATAGCGACTATGATATCCAAAATACCCGTGGCACCGGCTGGCGTAGAGATGAAACTTGCCGAGAAACGCTGGTCTGAGTATAGCGACCACTCGGATCTATTTGCCGGCAACTACCTTTCCCACACTGACTGGTCCCCGGGGAATATCCTGATCGCCGACGATGCCCGTATAATTGACTGGGCCTGGCCAACACGCGGTGCCTCCTGGATCGATGCCGCATGCTGGACAATCTGGCTAACCGCCAGCGGACACGATCCGGCCGAGGCGGAAAGCCACGCCGCGAAAGTACCCGCATTCGCTCATGCACCCGCGCCTGCGGTGACGGCATTCGCGGCGGCGCAGGCAGAGATGTGGGCTGACATCGGAGATGACGCACCGCATCCCGGCCTATCGGCTGCTGCCCTTGACTGGCATGCCTACCGGATAGGGCTCTGAGAGGTTGACTCCACTTATGCATAAGTTCCAGCTTCATCCCGCGACACGGTTAGTCCCACCTGGGGCAATCGAAGCAGTCCAGATAGACAACGAGATGCTGCCGCTGATCCAGAGCCTCTGGGCACGCGGCCGGCACACGATGGCGTGCTGCCAGAACGAGGGTGAAGCCGTCGAAGCCGAACGTACCCAGGGCGACCACGGTGAGCCCACCGGGCACCGAGGCTTCATCGAATACCACCGAGGATGGGCTTGGCTCAAAATGCCCGCCACAGACACGCTCGCTATGCTGGCCGAACTTCGCGACCACGCAAGCTTCGGCCCACGGGTTCAGGTCCGATGGCAACGCGGGTCCTGGCGGATGCACATCCCGGTCATCGATCAGGACGGCCGACTAGCGCCGGCTCCGTGCGTACAGATCTACTTCCCCATGGACCAGATCACAGAGCTAACGGAGGCGATTGCCGGAACTGGCCCCGCCAGCCGATGACGCAGCCGTGCCTGGATTGTTTAAGAAGA
Organism: uncultured Actinomycetota bacterium; assembly: GCA_963819285.1. GTDB lineage: Bacteria > Actinomycetota > Actinomycetes > Streptosporangiales > Streptosporangiaceae > Chersky-822. The sequence goes on along the minus strand of CAWFVM010000002.1, from coordinate 3,710,796 downwards.
CCTGGCGGTGGTGTGAGATGAGCGTTTGGGTGGATGGAACCCTGGATCTCGGGAGTCCTCAGCTGAGAAGTATTAACCTCTATCTTAGAACGCATGGCTGGGAAAGAGAGACGTCCGCACAAGGCGAGCCGAGTCTCTGGCGGTTGCCTACAGAAGATGGCACATTTGAAGTAGTCGCCCCGTCATCGAGGCAGGCTCGTGATTTCGAGGGCCGGGTTGAGGAACTGCTCAGGACGGTATCCACCGCCGAAGACAGAGAGCCCGCTGATGTTCTCCGCGATATCGCCACGGTGACGTACGACGTTCAGTACATCGACGCCGAGTTCAGCACGCCTCCCGGCACGGCACCGCTGCAAGACACGGCTGAGCTATACGCCGCCGCACAGGGGATGATCGCGGCGGCGGCCTCATCTCCCGAACTGCCGCGTTCTGTTCACCTATCGTCACGGCCGCCGTCGGCCACTCGCTTGCTAAAGCAAGTTCTGGCAGGCCCGATTATGTCCGGCGGCTATGTCATCACCGTGTGGACGCCGATCCCGCCGCGCCTGACCCAGGAGGAAGACGCAGTTCTGTTTGACATCGACGCCGAGCCATATGAGCGCAGGGCAACCGTTCATCTCCATGCCGCGCTCCGCTCATCTCACGCTGCGGCGCGAGGGGTGCTGGACAATGACGATGGGATTGATTCGTTTCTCGAACTTGCAGGGATCTGGAGTCAGCGCCAACCTGTGCGAGTCGCTGGTCGCGTTGTCTGGTCAGCGACAATCACCTTTGGATGTGCGGTTCGCGTGGGCACTGGATAGGCCGATCTCAGTACCTGATCCGGCGATACGCTTCGACGGTCGCGAATTCGAAGTCCTTAAGGAGGCTGCCAGAGTAATGCGCAGGCAATTTGCCCAGCAGGTCCAGTTGCGAGGGCAGGTTATCCGGCTACATCGAGAGACCCGGCAAGGCTCGGGTGATGTCACTATCCTTGGCGTGGCGACGGCTAACTCAGGTGAGATTATCGGAAAGCTACGCCACGTTCTGGTCACCCTGAACGAGCAGGACTACCAGCAGGCGATTCGAGCTCACGATGAGCGCGAAGAGGCTGAGGTTTCTGGCGCTTTCGAAGAGAGAGGGTCGCGGTCCAGGATCGCTCAAGGCCGAGATTTCGCCATCCGGCCGGAACTAGAGATTTAGGGTCACTTGGTCAGGGTCGCGATGATGGACTGGACGCAGGCGAGGGTCTGGGCGAATAGCCAGGCGTTCAGGGGGGTCGGCCAGGCTGACAGCTTGACTATGACCGTCTCGGACGGCACGTGCACGAAGACGTGCTGGCCGTGGATGCCGGTGGCGTAGAAGAACGGTACCTCTGGTGACCGCACCCACCAGAGATTCCGGTAGTGGGCGCCGGCCGGATAATCGAAGGCGCTGCCGCCCTCGATGAATGCCCGCACCCCGTCGGCCGACCCCGCGACCGTGTCCTGCACCCACGGGCCCGGCACAACCCGCCGTTCCTCCTGGTGACCGGGCAGAAACAGCTCGCCGAACCTGGCCAGGTCCCGCAGCGTGGCACTCATTCCGCCGCCGGCCAGGGCATTGCCGTGCGCGTCGACGGTGATCTCGGCGTCGAACTCGGCGCCCATCGGCTGCCAGACCTCGCTGGCGATCAGCCCGGCCAGCCGTTCCCCCGCCGCTCGCTCCAGCACCCAGCCGAGCACGTCAGTCAGGATCGACCGGTACCGGAACGGGCCGCCGTGCGGACCGTCGTTGCCGAGCGTGCTGAAGTAGCTCAGCGCGTCGGCCGGGACGCCGCACCCCGGCTCCCCGACCGCCGGGGCTGGCCGCCACAGGTAGATCTCCTCGTAGGCGCGGAGGTCGGACGCGGGATCGGTGCTGTCCTCGTGAAACCTGGTCCCCGCCCGCATGTCGAGCAGATCGCGCACCGTCGCGCCGGCGAACGCCGTCTCCGCCAGTTCAGGCACGATCTCGGTCACCTGCGCGCCGACCTCAAGCAGCCCCCGGCCCGCCAGCACCCCGGCCACGGCGCCGACAACCGACTTCGTGACGGACATCAGCAAGTGCGGCGTGTCCTCGGTCATGCCGCTGAAGTACTGCTCGGCCACCACCTGCCCTCGGTGCAAGACCAGGAATCCGTCGGTGTAGCTGCTGGCGAGCAGCTCGGCAACAGTCACCTTATGACGACCGAGGGTGAAAGTAGTACTGCCGAGCCACCGTTCGTCCCTAGGCAGCTGCCGCACCTGGCTAGTCCCCCGGGCGATTGTCGCGGTCGGGATCAGCTCCCTGACGTGCTGGAACGCCCAGCGATTGAAAGGCGCCCGCTGCCAGTTCGCCAGCGTCACCTGTGGCGGGTAGTGGGGATCGCCCATGGTCGACTAGATTACGCGGGCAGCCGCGGCCAGCCCAGGGGGTCCGCGCGGGCAAGCAGTCGGGAGGGTCCAGTGACAGCCAGGCTGACCAGGAAGGCCGGCGGAGCGGCCAGGCTCCGCGAGCTGCTCGACGCCGATGAGACGATTCTCGCGCCGGGAGCGTTCGACTCGCTCTCCGCCAGGTGCGTGGAGGAGGCTGGCTTCAGCGCGGTCTACATGACCGGGTTCGGGACGGCCGCCGCCCTGCTCGGCCGGCCCGATGTCGGCCTGCTGACCATGACCGAGATGGTGGAGAACGCCGCCAGGATCGCGGCCTGCGTGGACATCCCGCTGATCGCCGATGCCGACACCGGGTACGGCAATGCGATCAATGTGATCCGCACCGTCGGCGCCTACGAGGCGGCCGGGGTCGCCGGAATCCACATCGAGGATCAGGTCGCACCCAAGAAGTGCGGGCACCTGGAAGGCAAGCTGGTGATCAGCGCCGACGAGATGGCGCAGAAGATCCGCGCCGCCACCGAGGCCCGATCGAACCCGGAGTTCGTGATCATCGCCAGGACCGACGCCGTGGCGGTCGAAGGGCTTGACCGGGCCATCGACCGGGCTCGCTTGTACCGGGCAGCCGGCGCCGATGTCCTTTTCATCGAAGCCGTCAGAACGGAGACGGAGGCGGAGGCTGTCGCGCGGGAATTCCCCGACGTGCCGCTGCTCTTCAACTGGGCCGAGGGCGGCAAGACCCCGCCGATCGGTCTTGACCGGCTGAGGGAACTCGGCTACCGGATCGTCATCTTCCCGATCGGCACCCTGCTCGCCGCGACAGCGGCCATGCGCTCGATCCTGACCGAGATAGCGACGGCGGGGACCCCGGCGGCCGCGCTTCCCGGCCTGCCCACCTTCGGGGAGTTCGTCGACTTCATCGGCCTACCCGAAGTCCGCGCCGCCGAGCAGCGCTACCTCGCGAGCGACTAGGCGCGTGAGCCGGTCAGCTCGCGCCGGATCAGCAGCACCGCGAGCACCAGCATTGTCACGGAGAACACGACGACGCTGGTCATCGTCAGTGCCGCAAAGGCAAGCTCAGCGAGCTTGCCGACCCCGGCACCGCCCGGAAAACTATGGGCTGCAGGGCTGACCGCAACCTTGCTGAAATACACGAAGCCGAGCATGACCCCGATCGCGAGGTCGGAAAACCACACCCCGGACAGCTGCGGCTTCCCGGCCCGCCAGGCTTGGATACCGAGAGCTGGCAGGCACACGCCGATCAGGACGCCAGCCATCGTGACCGGAATCCAAGGCCAGCCGAAGTACGGGCGCGCGGCGATGACGCGCGAGATCATGGCGGCCGACGCGACGCCGCCGCCAGCGGCGATCAGGAGTGCTCCGAGCACGAACCCGATCCTGGATCGGGCGCTGGCAAACCTCACGCTGGGCACCGATAGTAATGGCACTACCCCATTAGATCACGCCCGATCGAGCTAGCATCGCCGCGGCTGACCGGCGGCCAGCACCCTTGCCGATGCGGCCGACCGGGCGGTGACTATGATCTCGATTGCAGTCTGACCCAGATGAGGAGGCCTCGACGTCCACCTCTGACCTGGGCAAGGACGGGGCGCAGGACCGGCAGCCCCGCTCGGCGACGGCTGAAGGCACCGAGCCGGACGTCCGGTTCACGCTGGCGAACGAGCGGACCTTCCTGGCCTGGAGCCGCACCTCGCTGGCCCTGATCGCGGCCGGCCTGGCGATAGCGCAGCTACTTCCGCCCTTCCCGCGCGTGCCGTGGGGGCGATCGGTGATCGCGACCCCGCTGATCTTGCTCGGCGCTGTCCTTTCGGCACTTAGCTACCTGGAGTGGAAGGGCAACCAGCGCGCGATCCGACTCGGCAAGCCGATGCCGCATACCAAGCTGCCGAGAATCCTGGCGCTGGCCGTCGGGGCAATAGCGCTGATCGCCGCTGCGGTTGATCTGTACTCGAAGGCGTCGGGGCGGTGAGCGGCAGCGGGCGCCGCAGCGAGGCCACGCCCGGGCCGGACCTGGAGGACGCCGATCCGGGTCTGGCGCGCGAGCGCACCAGGCTGGCCTGGAGGCGCAGCTCGATCTCGTTCGCCGCTATCGGCGTCGTGATACTCAAGTCCAGGCCGCTGATCGCGTTCCCAGTGCTGATCCTGAGCGCCGTGATCTGGTCGATCGGCCGCATGCCACGCACCATCGGCCAGGCCGACGTCGCATCCAGGCGAGTCTTCCTCGTAACGGTCAGCGTCACCCTGGTGGCCCTAGCCGCGCTGGCCATTGCCCTGGCTGGTCACGCCTCCCGCGGCCTGCGCCTCTAAACGCACTGCCTTCGGGGGCGGATGGGGACATGGGGCCAGCAGCGCCCGAAACAGGCCACAGTGAACTCCAGGGGGGATTGTTAGAGCACCCCACACGGGCTGCCTCGCCCCAGAAGGCGCATCGATGCGGCAGAGCTGTTGTTCCAGCAACACCGCTGCCACATCGATGTGGTCCAAGAGCCGGGAGCTGGTGACCGCAGGGGCCGTGTGGCTAGTGGGGTTCGGAGAACGCGAGCCGATTCCGTGATCATGGAGCACCTCCAGATCCCGGAACATGAGCAGCGTGATCACCCGATCAGACTTCCGTGATCACGAACCGCATCATGATCACGGAAGCCAAGCGGGGGCGGGCGCTGCCTGGACTCGCATTCCTGCATAGCTTGCGGAGCGGGCGGCGGTTGCCCGGTGCCAGGCGTTGCGTAGCAGCCGGCACCGGGTGACCGCCGCCCGATCCGCCCCCGAGCCCGGTCTTTCGAGGGCAAGAGCTAGGGCTGCTACTTCTTGCGGGGCGGGGGGCTTTGACCGGCCGGGCCTGCGGGGCCGCCCAGGCCAGCCCGGCGCAAGGCCGCTGCCATCGCCCCGCCGCCTTCTGGTTGCCTGCCGGGAGTTCTGGGACGTTCCGTTCCAGCTCCAGAGCCTTTGCGCTGGCCGGGACGGTCATTGCGCTGGCCGCGCTGGTCTGGCTGGGCGGGGTGTGCTGACTGGGGACGGGAGTCGGGCTTGCCGCCGGAGCCGGTGCCGGGCTCGTCATCCAGGCGCATGGACAGGGAGACTCGCTTGCGGGGGAGATCCACGGCGAGGACCTTGACCTTGACGATGTCGCCGGGCTTGGCTGCCTCGCGGGGGTCGCCGATGAAGCTGCGGGACATCGCCGAGACGTGCACGAGGCCGTCCTGGTGCACGCCGATGTCGACGAATGCGCCGAAGGCGGCGACGTTGGTGACCACGCCTTCGAGCACCATGCCGGGGGTCAGGTCGGCCAGGGACTCGACGCCCTCGGCGAAGGTGGCGGTCGTGAAGGCCGGGCGCGGGTCCCGGCCCGGCTTCTCAAGCTCGTGCAGGATGTCAGTCACCGTCGGCAGGCCGAACCGGTCATCGGTGAACTCGGCCGGCTTAAGCGACCGCAGCACGGCGGTGTTGCCGATCAGCTCGCCCATCGGCGTCGCAGCCGTCTTGAGGATCCGCCTGACCACCGGGTAGGCCTCGGGATGGACCGCCGAGGCGTCGAGCGGGTCGTCGCCGCCGGTGATCCGCAGGAAGCCCGCGCACTGCTCGAACGCCTTGGGGCCGAGCCTGGGGACCTCCTTGAGCGCCTGGCGAGTGGCGAACGGGCCGCGCTCATCCCGGTGCGCGACGATCGCGCTGGCCAGTCCCTCGCTGATCCCTGATACCCGGGAGAGCAGCGGAGGCGAGGCGGTGTTCACGTCCACGCCGACCGCGTTCACGCAGTACTCGACGACGGCGTCGAGGGACTTGGACAGCTTGGACTGGGCGAGGTCGTGCTGGTACTGGCCGACTCCGATCGACTTCGGGTCGATCTTGACCAGCTCGGCGAGCGGGTCTTGCAGGCGTCGGGCGATGGAGACCGCGCCGCGCAGCGAGACGTCCATGCTGGGCAGTTCCCTGGTGGCATAGGCGGAGGCTGAGTAGACCGATGCCCCGGCTTCGGAGACCATGACCTTGGTCAGCTTCAGGTCGGGGCGGGCCTTGATCAGGTCGGCCGCCAGGCGGTCGGTCTCCCGTGACGCCGTGCCGTTGCCGATCGCGATCAGGTCGACCTTATGGGCGGTCGCCAGCTGGGACAGGACCGCGAGGGCCTCGTCCCACTTGCGCTGCGGCTCGTGCGGGTAGATGGTCTTGGTCGCGACCGGCTTGCCGGTCTGGTCGACCACGGTGACCTTGACTCCGGTGCGGAAGCCGGGGTCGAGTCCCATCGTCGTCCTGGCGCCCGCCGGGGCGGCGAGCAGAAGATCGCGGAGGTTGGCGGCAAAGACCCGGACTGCCTCTTCCTCAGCCGCCTGCCACAGCCGCATCCGCAGGTCGGCGCCGATGTGCACGCTAATCCTTGCCCGCCAGGCCACCTTGACCGTGTCGGCGAGCCAGCGGTCGGCCGGCCTGCCCTTGTCGGCCACGCCGAAGTTGTCGGCGATCAGCGCCTCTGAGTCGGTGAATCCCCCCGCGCTGCCCTCGGGCTGAACGTCGGCCGCGTCCATGGTGAGGTCGAGCACGTCCTCTTTCTCGCCCCGGAACATCGCGAGGATCCGGTGCGACGGCAGCTTGGTGTACGGCTCGTCGAACTCGAAGTAGTCGGCGAACTTGGCGCCAGCCTCTTCCTTGCCTTGCCTGACCTTCGCGAGGAGTTTGCCTCGTGACCAGGTCCGCTCGCGCAGCACGCCGATGAGGTCGGCGTCCTCGGAGAACCGCTCGACCAGGATCGCCTGCGCGCCGTCGAGCGCGGCGGCCTGGTCGGCGACGCCGCGCTCTGGGTCGATGAAGGCGGCGGCCGCTGTCCTCGGGTCGGTCTGCGGGTCGGCGAGCAGCTGGTCAGCGAGCGGTTCGAGGCCGGCCTCGCGCGCGATCTGGGCTCTGGTGCGGCGCTTCGGCTTGTACGGCAGGTAGATGTCTTCCAGCCTGGCCTTGGTCTCGGCGGCCATGACCTGGGCGGCGAGCGCCTCGTCCAGCTTGCCCTGCGAGCTGATCGACTCCAGGATCGCGGCCCGGCGCTCCTCAAGCTCGCGCAGGTAGGTGAGCCGCTCGGTCAGGTTGCGCAGCTGCTCGTCGTCAAGGGCACCGGTCGCCTCCTTGCGGTACCTGGCGATGAACGGCACGGTGGCGCCGCCGTCGAGCAGCTCGATGGCCGCGATGACCTGCTTGTCCCTGACGCCGAGCTCGCCGGCGATCCGCAGGTGCACGGGCACCGGCTCGGGGATCTTGATCGCGGGCTGGGCCGGAGCGGATGCCGGTGCCGATGGCTCGCTGAGCGGTGCTGTCACGTTCGATGATCCGCCTTCACATTTCGGGAGTCTGGTACGCCGGCCCGCCAATCTGGCATAACGGCGACTTAGCTGGGTTGGCCGTGGCACTCTTCATGCCACGACGATGCTGGGCGCGTGCGTCCCAGCCTACAGAAACGGAGTCGTATGAGACTCGCGCGCAGAACCAGACGGCTGTCATTGCTCACCGTCACCTTGTCCGCCACAGCGCTCAGCACGGCGGCACTCACCTACCCGGCCTCCGCTGCGATCGCCCGGCATCCAGTGCCCGCCACGGCCTCGGCGATCGCTGGCTACATCTGGACCGACAACGGCACTGTGGAGGACGGCGGATACTACTCCTTCAATTCCGTCGCCCGCGGCGCTAGCGCGGTCACCGTGAGCACGTCCACCACCGGCGTGTACGTAGTTGACTTCAAGGGCATGTCGAGCATCGCCGACGAGGCCGCGGTCCAGATAACGACCTACAGCTCCTCGGACAACTGCGCGGTCATCTCGTGGGGGCCGTCAGGCAGCGATCTCCAGGCGGAGGTCGGCTGCTTCCTGGTCACCACCGGAGCACCGGACAACGCGAGCTTCAACATGCTGGTGACGCGACCGACTAGCCCGCCGCACGGCACCTTTGACTACGCCTATGCCTACAGGTCAACCTCGTCAGGCCAGCTGGTCTCTTTCCAGTACAACTCCGCGCACAAGAAGAACTTCTCCAGGCACCTGGGCACGGGCAAGTACCAGATCACCTTCAGCGGTCCTAAGACTTCGGGCACCCGCGGCATCGTGAAGGTCAGCGCCTACGGCGACCTGCCCGGTGACTGCGAGCTGGTGAGCTGGAAGGGCTCAGCCAAGGGCGAGGTCGTGAACGTCGACTGCTACGGCGTGGGCCACGTAGCGCAGAATCGCAAGTTCGTCGTGACCTTCGCGACGGCGAACAGCCTGATGGGGATCAACGGCCAGGTCGACGCCAACGCCTTCGCCAACAGCAGGAGCGCCGTCTACCAGCCTGCGGTGCAGTTCGACAGCAAGCACGGAGCGCGAGTCACGATCGTGCATTACGAACTCGGCGACTACGGGGTCCTTGCGGCAGGCTCATCCGGCAACGTGGCCCGCTTCGGCGGGGACGTTCAGGTCAGCGCGGTCGGCACCACCGGGGCGCACTGCTTCTCAGACGGCTGGAGCCAGGAGCTCACGCCTTCCCTCAGCGTCGAATGCGTCGATAGGCACGGACACTCGGTCGACTCGCCCTTCACCGTGGAGTGGGTCGTGCCCTAGCCGGCCTGCCGGGTCTGCGCCTAGGCGCAGGCCCGTGCTAGGCGCTGATGGATACGACGGCCTCGGGGGTGTGCGTCAGGAAGGTCAGGGCCTCTTCGAAGTAGAGGGTTACGGTCTCGATGTCATGTGACAGATAGCCGATCGAGAGGTCCTGGCCCAGGTAGAGCTCGAAGTCACCGCCGCGAGTGGACATGACGAAGGCGCCCTCGATGGCCGGTGCCCACACGATCGGGCCGTCCATCAGCTTGGCCAGGTGCTGCCTGACGGGGTAGCCGTGATCGGAGGTCTCGCTGACGGCGGTGTAGGCGCTGGCGCTGAGCACGAGAGCGAACGGGCCGCCGACCCCGGCCAGCCGCAGCGACTCAAGCGCCGCGCTGACCACGTCAGGGTAGCTCGTGACGTCCTGCGGCAGAGTCAGCGCGGCATTCGACGCCGATGCCCTGATCCCGGCGATGCTGCCGGCGGCGTAGCCATCGAAGATCGCCCGGTCCTCGGCCAGCGCGATCGTCCGCGCCGCGTCCTTGACCGGCTGCCAGTCCGGGTCTTCCGCGCCCCGCTCCACATTGTCGATCGCCTGCCTGCTGACCGCGAAGGGCACCCTGAACTCGATCACCGGCAGCGCGGTCCTCGATCTGGCGATGACCCCGTCAGCGGGCGCCTTGATGTCGGCGAGATGACCGGTGCCTACGGCGGACAGCACCTTGTCGCCGGGCTCGGTGACATCGACGACCCGGCGGCCGGCCAGGTTCAGCGTGAAGGTGCGCTTCGCCTCGTCCTCGATGCTGGCCCAGGCAGCGGCGGAGATGGGGGCAAGTTCGCGGTGCAGGTTGTTCATTGCTGAGCGCTCCTTTGCGGTCCGGTCTGACCCTGTGCCGGTGTTTGCCTGCCCAGGCCGCCGATACGAAGCGAGCCGGCACTCGCACTCGCACTCGCTGGCGACGCCGGCGGGTCCGGCAGGTTGTCGAGGAAATCAGCCGACGGCACGAAGAACAGGCAGCCGGTGACTGGGGTGGAAAAGTCGAGTATCCGGTCATAGTTCCCCGGCGGATTGCCGATGAACATGTTGGCGAGCATCTGCTCGGTGACAGACGGAGTGGCGCAGTACGCGATGTAATAGGTGCCGAACTCGGCCCGGCTCGGGGCGCCGAACGGCATGTTGGCCCGCAGGATCTGCCGCTGCGTGCCGTCGGGATCGATGATCGTGTTGAGCGCGACGTGCGAGTTGGCCGGCTTGACGTCGTCTGGCATCTCGATGTCGGAGAGCTTGCTGCGGCCGATCACCTTCTCCTGCTCCTCGATCGGCAGCTTGTTCCAGGTCTGCAGGTTATGCAGGTACTTCTGGATGATGACGTAGCTCCCAGCGGCGAAATCCGGGTCATCGTCGCCGATGATGGCCGCGAACTCGGCGGCCGTCCCGGCCGGGTTCTCCGTCCCGTCGACGAAGCCGATCAGGTCGCGTTCATCGAAGTAGCGGAACCCGTGTACCTCATCACACACGGTCACCGACCCGGCCAGCCGGGTCATCACCTGGGCGATGAACTCAAAGCACAGGTCCAGCCGGTTCGCCCTGACGTGGAACAGCAGGTCACCTGGAGTTGCCGGGGCGCTGTATTTCGCGCCCTTCAGCGGACGGAACGGGTGCAGCTCGGGTGGCCGCGGTCCGGCGAACAGCCGGTCCCACGCTTGCGATCCAATGCCGGCCACGCAGGCCAGCCTGCCCTCAGGAAGCCGGAACCCCACCGATCGGCCGAGCGCGGTCACGTCGGCCAGCAGGTCCCTGACGACAGCCTCGCCACCGGGATCGATGGTCAGCACCAGGAAGATCGCGGCGGCCGTGAGCGGGCTGAGCACCGGCTGCGCCGCGGGCGGCGGAGCGGCCCGGCCACGACCCGGCGGCCGCGGGGTCACGTCCGGCGGACCTGGCGCTGTCATCGCCGTGCTCCCTTCCCGCCCAAGACAATGGCTTCCCTGTGTAAGGCAGTGGCCTCCCGAATGAGCCGATGGATAGTCTCGCACACCGCCTCCGGCAGCTTACGGAACGACGCAGGTGACGACGATCTTCGCAGTGCGGCTGTCGACGACGTCCAGCCGATGTTCGTGATCACGCCGCGAACCCGTGATGACGGAACATGGCTGGCGCGAATTCCGTGATGTGAGCCGGGGTGGAGGATGACGGTCCGGAGCTTAGGCGGATGATCTCCGGGCCGGGCCGGGCTTGGGTGGGGTGCGGGCCGGGCTTGCGCGTTTCTGGGCTGGTTTGCGAGGGTTTGCGCCGGGGGGTGGCTAAAAGATCTAGGAGGCTTTTTTCTTGTAGGAGGATTGACCACCATATTCGCTGTTAAGTCTCCTACAGGAAAAAAGTCTCCTACAGGATCCGGCGAGCCTGTCAGCGGGTGAGACCGCTGTGACAGCTGAGTCACCAGTGACCAGTCCGGGTCCGGGCGGTGGCCCCGCCAGGCCCGCAAGGCAAGCCGATCAAGGAATTCGCGCCAGAGCCCGGCACATCAGCGGGACACTAGCCGCGACCGCCAGGCTGACCCCTGGCGGTACCGGAAAATCGGGCAAACTCTCCTAGATCATTTGGCCGGGCGGCGGAATCGAGGGACCAGGGGGAACTACGGAACCTGCCTGGGAGTCGGCCCGGATATTAGCTGGCCCGGAACAGCGCTCTGACGCTGTCCTCGACCGCTGGCTCGCCGCAGGCCTCGCACACCACCTGAGCGGTCAGCCGGTGACCGCATTGGTGCTCAAGAGTCAGCGGCGGCGTTTCACCCTCGCTCAGGTAAGTGTCGCCCCATCGCATCACCGTGAGAATCACCGGGTACAGGTCCCGGCCGGCCGGGGTCAGGTGGTACTCGAACCTGGGCGGATGGTCGGAATACTGGCGCCGCTCAAAGATTCCCGCGTTCACCAGCGCCTTGAGCCTGGCCGTCAGGGTGTCCCTCGGCGCACCGGTCCTGCGCACCATCTCATCGAACCTGCGGTTGCCGAAGAAGGCCTCCCTGACCGCCAGCAGCGCCCACTTCTCCCCCACGAGCTCAAGCGCGCGGGCCACTGAGCACACACGGGGCTGGGCCGTTGCCGACGTCATACACAAAGCGTACCAGCTAAGTCTGAAAACTGGACGCACTGCGATCCGCCGGTTAGAGTGAGTTCAGATTTCAGACTCACTCTAAGAAACCAGACTCGCCCAGGGATGAGATGCTGTGAGCACACCCGGCACGACCACGGAGGCAGACCACTCGGGCCCGGCCCAGCCACCCCAGCCCGGCCAGCCACCCCAGCCCGGCCAGCCACCCCAGCCCAGTCAGGCGACCCAGCCTGGCGGGCCTAGCAGGCGGCAGCTTGGCGCGATCGTCGGCGTGCTGTCGCTGGCCGTCTTCATGTCGAGCCTCGACCTGTTCATCGTCAACCTGGCCTTCCCCTACATCGGCAAGGAGTACCCGGGCACCAGCCTGGGCTCCCTGTCCTGGGTGCTGAACGCCTACACGATCGTGTTCGCGGCCGTCCTGGTACCGGCTGGGCGGTGGGCCGACCGGATCGGCCGGCGCAAGGTGTTCACGATCGGGCTGATCGCGTTCACGGCGGGGTCGCTGGCCTGCGGCCTGGCGCCAGGCGTCCCGGCCCTGATCGGCGCCAGGATCATCCAGGCAGCCGGCGCCGGGCTCATGGTGCCAGCCTCGCTGTCACTGCTGCTCGCATCGGTGCCCTCGCAGGCCAGGGCCAAGGCCATCGGCGCCTGGTCAGCGGTCGGCGCTCTGGGCGCGGCCCTCGGGCCCGTGATCGGCGGCAGCCTGGTGCAGTTCAGCTGGCGGTGGGTGTTCTGGATCAACCTGCCCGTCGGGATCATCGCCATCGCGCTGGCGGCCAGGGCCGTGCCGGAGAGCCGGGATCAGCACACCACGGGCCGACCCGACCTCGCCGGTGCGGCACTGCTGGCGGCGGCGGTCGGGCTCGTGGCGTTCGGGCTGGTCAAGGCACCCGCCTGGGGCTGGGGATCAGCCGCCTTCCTTGGCACGATGGCTGCCGCGCTCATCAGCGGCGTGGCGATGATCGTCAGATCACGAGCACATCACTCGCCGGTCATCGAGCTAGGGCTGCTGAGATCCCGGACGTTCAGCGGCTCGTTCGCCGTCTCAATCTTGTATTACGCGGGCTTCGGCGCCTTCGTGCTCAACTCGGTGGAGTTCCTGACCGGCGTCTGGCACTACTCGGCGGTGCGGGCCGGACTTGCCATCGGTCCCGGCCCGCTGATGGTCCTGCCCTTCGCGAGCCTGATCGCACCCCGGCTGGCGGCCCGCCTCGGCGGTCCTGGCCGGGTGGCAGTCATCGGCTGCGTCGTCAACGCGGCCGCGATGCTGCTCTGGTACACCCAGCTCCAGGTCAGCCCGGCCTACCTGACCCACCTGCTGCCTGCTCAGCTGCTGGGCGGCGCCGGGGTCGGGCTGACCATCCCGTCGCTGCTCGGAGCGGGCAGCGCGTCGCTGACGGCGGACCGCTTCGGCACCGGCAGCGGGATACTCAACATGGCCAGGCAGATCGGCACGGTCCTCGGCGTCGCCAGCCTGGTCGCCATCCTGTCCGGCCTGGCGGCCAGCGCTCCGATCCCGGCGTTCCGGCACGCGGTCCTGCTGGTCGCCGGGCTGTTCGCCGCGGCGGGCCTGGTCAGCGCCGGACTGTTGACCACCCGGACCACCCAGGCCCGGACCACCCGGACCGCCCGAACCGCCGGAACCGTCAAGGCCGCCGAGACCAGCCAGTGATGTCAGACATCTCGCGCATACTTGGGTGACCCGGGATCGCCGTTTCCCCGGAACCCGCGAGATGGGACGCAATCAATGGACCTCGCAAACCGCCGCCGCAGCGTGATCGTGACAGCCGCGATCGCCTGTGCCGCCATCATGCTGCCCGCCATGGCCCTGGCCGCTCCGGCGGCACCAGCAGCCTCGCAGTCGCCGGCGAAGACCGGATCGGTGCCGCAGTGCCGCGCCTCCACCATCGAGGTGTGGCTGGGCCTGAACCCGGACGGCGCCGCGGCCGGCACAACCTTCTACCCGCTGGAGTTCACCAACAACAAGATCGGCGCGCGCACCTGCTGGATGTCGGGCAGTCCGGGCGTATTCGCGATCAACAGCGCCGGAAAGCGGATCGGCCCCATACTCAAGCCGACCACCGCGGGACCCAGGTTTGTCCTGAAGAAGGGCCAGACTGTCTTCTCACGACTCGGGATCGTCCAGGCCGGCTTCATCGCTGGCTGCCACCAGACCAGCGGCGCCGGACTTGAGGTCACTCCGCCAGGTCAGAGCGCCCACCAGCCGATCTTCAGCTTCACCTTCCCCGCCTGCAAAAACAAGCTGTTCCTGCACGACTCACGCCTCCTGGCCGGCGTCGGCATCCCCTAGCCGACCCGGGGTACCTGCGCAGGCGCCGGCTGCGCGACGGCGCGGCTCTTGAGCCCTATGCCCGCAAGGTGCTGATCACGCAGTTTCTCACCGCGCGCCGCCGGCTCTGGCGCCAGGAACTGCCGCACGCCGAGCTGCCAGTCCGCGCGGAAGCGGCGGAGTCGGGCGGACTTGACGACTTCACCGAGCGCGCCTGGATGTGGCAGGCGCTGAGCCAGCTCCCCCGGCAGCAGCGAGCCGTGCTGGTGCTCAGGTACTTCGAGGATCTCACCGAGGCAGAGATCGCCGCAGCCCTGCGCTGCTCGGCCGGCACGGCGAAGTCGCACGCTACGCGCGGCCTTGAGCGACTGCGCAAGGTCATGTCGGTCAGCGAGGAGTGGTCGCGATGAACGAACTCGAACGCGAGCTGCGCGACCTGTTCCGGAACCGGGCGCAGGCCGCCGAATAGCCGGCGTGCCAGGCGTGGTCTACGGCGGCAGAGCACCAGGAAAAGGCTGCGCTCTCCCCGCTAACGTCGTGCGCCTGGCGGTCAGAAACTCCAGCTCCGCACCGGCCGGGCTCGCGATTCCGTCCGCTCCCGAGCCCCGCGACCGGCGACCCCACCAGGCCCAGGTCACGATCAACGGCCTGACCGTGCACCGGGTGCCCGCCGCGAACGGCGAGCTGATTATCGACGTGCCCTCGCTCGTCATGCGCCTGACCGCCACCGGTCCGCTGGCCAGGCGGGCGCTCGCCACGCTGGCTCCCTCACCGCTGGAGGGCGTCTTCAGCGGAAGGAAAGAATCGGCGCTGCCGGCCGGCTGGCGCAGGCATGTATTCGGCGGTATCCGGTTCGCCGCGCCCGTTCAGATCCCGCCGCTAGCCCGCATCGCCGTCGGCCAGCAGGGTGTCGTCGTCGGCGCTGGCCCTATCGAGGCGAGCGAGGCTTACCAGGCCTGCGGGAGAACATTCAGCCTGCACCACATCTGCGGCCAGATCTCCGGCCCGTTTGGCACGGTGTACCTGGTGTGCTACGAGCCTCCTGGCCGCACCCGCCCTGACGCCATCTACATCGGCCTAGCCGGTACCGGAGCAACGGCCAAGACGATCTTCGACTCAATCCGCCCGGCCCCCCGCCACTGAGGCGGTACTGAGGCCGGAGCGCTAGGTTCAGTTCATGGCATTCAACGGGTGGCCAGAGGCGGCGCTGGATTTCTATGACGGCCTGGAGATCGACAATTCCAGGTCTTACTGGCTGGCGCACAAAGCGGTCTACCTAGACTCCGTCCTTGGCCCGATGACCGAGCTGACCGACGAACTGGCCGGGAAGTTCGGCGAGGTGAAGATCTTCCGGCCGAATCGCGACGTCAGGTTCAGCGCGGACAAGTCGCCCTACAAGACGGCGATCGGGGCGCTCATCGGCTCCGGCTACGTGCAGTTCTCGGCGGGCGGCCTCGCGGCCGGCAACGGCATGTACCAGCTTGCCCCCGATCAGCTCGCGCGCTACCGGCAGGCCGTGGCCGAGGATCTCACCGGTCACGAGCTCGAGCGGGTCATCGCCGGGATCACCAGCAGCGGCATCTCGGTCCAGGGCCGGGAGACGCTGAAGACGGCGCCCCGCGGCTACGTCGCTGACCACCCGCGCATCGGGCTGCTGCGCCACAAGGGCCTGGTCGCCTGGCTGGAATGGCCGATCGAGACCTGGCTGAGCACCCCGGCGGCCAAGGACAAGGTCGCGGACTTCCTCGCGACCACCCAGCCGCTGGCCGACTGGCTAGCCGACCATGTCGGTGACTCGGAGGAACCGGAGTCCAGGCGACGCTAGCCGCTAGCCCCTGGCGGCAGGCACCGGGCTAGCCGCGCGGCGACTGCCAGCGATATCCGGCGAACCGCTCGTCCACCTGCTCGGCGGTCAGCCCGAAGTCTGCAAGCGCATACCGGTGCGCCGGCCGCCCGGCCGCGACCGCCTCACCGGCCGACCCGGCTGAACCATCCGAGCCCACCCCCGGCAGCGACGCCGACGCCGATCCCGAGTCAGCGCTCGCCGACCACACCGCGCACATCGCCGCCGCAGCAGCGCTAGTGCAGCTCCAGGCCAAAATAGTCATACACCGACTCCACCGTCCCCAGCGGATCGGCCACGAAGTCGTCGTACCAGACGTCGCAGAACTGCGCCGGATCGTGCCTGGCCCTGACCTCAAGGAACTCTTCCAGACCCCGTCCCCACAGCTCAAGCTGGTCAGACCCGATCACTGGCCCGGTGAACCGCTCGGACCAGCCAGCCGTCGCATGCGCTGACAGACTGCACGCTGACGCGATCGCCACCCGAGGCGCCCGGTGGGTCTGGATAATGAGCGCATCCGGATAGACGACCAGCAGTTCCTCGATCGCGAACAGGTGGCTCGGGTTCTTGAGCACCCAGCGCTTGCCCGCGTCATTCAGGCCGATGAGCTGCAGGTTCCGCCGGTGCCTGCGGTAGGCGTCGGTCCAGCCCTTGCCCTGCAGCCACGATGAATAGGTCGGCAGGTGGGCCAGGCACTCGAAGGAGATCGACCGCATGGACTGGCTGAGCAGCCGCCAGCACTCCTCAACCTCGTCGGCACCGAGCTGATGCAGCCCCATGAACTCGGGATGCTCGACCTGATGCTGCCTGAACCCCTCCGACATCGCGGCGAAGACCGGATCGGCGTCCCACGATTCGCGCGGCGGCCTGGGCTGCGGCACCCGGGTGAGCCAGAGTTCCAGGCCCTGGTTCGCTGGATCAGCCGACAGCAGCCGGTGCAGCGCGGTCGTGCCGGTTCTCGGCAGCCCGGTGATGAAGATCGGCTGGTCAATGCCGACCTCGGCGTGCTCGGGATACTTCTGCCACGCCGCCTCGCTAAGCAGCCTGGCCACCATCGCGTCGCGGAGGAAGACCCGGCTCATCTTCTGGCCGAGCGGCGTCAGCTTCTCATCGGTCGCGTACGACGCGAGCAGCACGGCGAGACCGTCGATGTAGTCGTCATCGCCGAACTCGGTCAGCCCGGTCAGCCGGGTAGCCGAGGCGTGCAGGTCGCCGATGGTACCTACCCGGTCGCGCGGGGTGTCAGGCACCGACCCTGTGCTGGCCGACAGCGGGCTGGCCGACAGCGGGCTGGCCGACAGGGGACTAACAGGCGGATTGCGTCTGACGCCTGCGGCATAGTCCGGATTCATCCGGGGCAGTCTGGTCAATGGTGGTACTCGCCGCAGTTGACGTCGATGCACTGCCCGGTCACGGCCCGCGCGAGTGACGAGGACAAGAACACCACAGTGTCGGCGATCTCGTCGGGCAGCGGCAGCCGGCGCAGGTCGGTGTTGGCCGCCGCCTCGTCGTGCACCACCTGCGGGTCCACCCCGCGCTTCTTCGCCAGGTACCCGAAGTACCACTGCAGCGAATCGCCCCAGATGTGCCCGGGCGCCACCGAGTTCACCCGCACCCCCCGCGGCCCGAGCTCGGTCGCGAGCGACTGCGCGGCCGCCAGCAGCGCCGCCTTGGTCAGCTTGTACGGCCCCATCGTGCGCTGCGAGAACCGGACCACCATTGAGTTGATCATGGTGACCGACCCTTCGCTCTCGATCAGCGCCGGAGCGAACAGCCGGGTGAGGCGCAATGCCGCGACAACATTGGTATTGAACGAAATATGCAGGGCGTCCAGGTCGACCACGCCGAGCTCTTTGATCGGGGGCATTGCCAGGGCGTTGTGCACCAGCGCGTCGGCCCGGCCGAAGTGCTCAAGCGTGGCGTCCGCGAGCCTGGCGGCGGCGTCGGGATCGCTGACGTCCGTCGGTACCGCGAGCGCCCGCCGGCCGAGCGCCTTGACCTCGGCGGCGACTTCCTCAAGCCGGGACTCGGTCCGGGCGGCGAGCACGACATCGGCGCCCTGGGCCGCGCTGCGCAGCGCGATCGACCGGCCGAGGCCAGGTCCGATCCCTGAGACCACGACTACCTTGTCCTGCAGCAGCATCAGCCACTCCCGCTATTGGTCGGCGGATTAGATCAGAGTGTCACGTTTGGCGATCGTCTGGGCGCCGTGCACGAAATCTCGAACTCCCTTAGCCGAGCATCCGCTGGGCGACGGCAGCCTGCCGGTCAGCTATTCGTTTCGCATACTCGGTTTTAGTGATCTTGGACTGCTCGTAGTACGGCAGTCGCTGCGCGATCTCCTGCGCCGCGACGACCTCGACGGCGGGTCCGTCGCTGGCGAGCAGGTCCCTGGACAGCCGCTGCCAGCGCAGCTGCAGGTAGCCGCGGGTATGCCCGGTGCATTCGAGCCAGTTGGCGACGCCAGGGTCGCGCTCGGCGACGACGAACCGGAGCCTGCCATCCGGGTCGTGCCGGGCCTGGTCGGCGGTCAGGCTGGTCTGATGGTGGAGGTAGTCGAGCGAGATGTACCACATGCTGCCGAGCTGGAAGCCCTGGTACGGCGCGACCGATTTATCGGCGGCGGGAACGGTGATGATCATGGCCTGATCGGGGTCCAGGTCGTAGTGCCCGACGGAGGAGAACTGCGTGGTCAGGCCGCCGGGGGTGGAACGCGGCTCGGTCAGCGTGTTGACCGGAAGCTTGAGGTAGAACCACTCGGGGAACTGCAGGAACGTCTTCAGCCGGGAGATCAGGATCTTGCCAGCCACGCCGTACCGCCTGGCCAGCGCGGCCGTGTCCGGCGGTACCGGCGCCGCGCCCGCGCGGTCGGCCCGGCGGATGCTGATCATGCCCCGGCGCTCGGCCGCCCAGTCGCTGTACACCTCGCGCACGATCAGCATCGCCGAGCCCTGGCCCAGCGTGAAATAGTTGCGCGGCGGGTCCGGCAGGGCCGGGCCGAACCGCAGCTCGAACGTCCCGTCCGCCGCGATCTCGATCTCCCGGTCGTCGAACGCCGTCAGGCTGTCCGGCACCTGGACCGGTGAGTAATCGCCGCCGAGCACCTGGAAACTCAGGTCGGCGGTGCTGCCGCGACGGCCGGTCACGATGTATTCGGCGTCGTCGCGCAGGTAGGCGTGGAAGTACAGGGTGTCCGGGTTGTCCAGGCCGAGCTTGGTGTACGGGCCGGTCGAGGCGACGAAGAACGGGAAGTCGCGCTGGTAGGCCCACGCCATCTGCAGCGAGGCCCTGATCGAGCCGGCCAGGTAGTCATAGCCCTCGGCCAGGTCCTGCTCGGTCCTGAGGTGCGGGGCGCTGGTGATGATCTGCTCGGCTTCGAGCACGGCGTCGGCGAACGCCCTGGTCCGCTCGGGCCGGTCAGGCTGCTGGTCTGGCTGGTCGGGCACAGGTCAGCTCGCCCAGCGGTTCGCGGTCAGCTTCCAGCTCGGCAGGTCATCGAGCGACATGGAGTATTCGTAGATCCGCACGTAGCCGATGTGCGACATCCGCCACCTGCCGTCCTCGCACTTGCGGTAGCGGTCCTCGTAGAACGCGGCGCCCCCGATCACGACCTTCCACTCCGTCGCGATCACGGTGTCCTCGAACCGCCAGGTCCCGGTAGCGGTGTCCCCGTCGATCTGGATCTCCGGCTGCCCGGCCGCGTGCAGCGTGATGATCCCGGTGCCGAGGCTGTCCCGCAGGAACGTGACAATCTCATCCCGGCTCTTGAGATCCAGCGGCCGCCCAGCCGACGGCGTCCCGTAGTCAGCGGTGGCATCCTCGGTGAACACGTCGCCGATCTCGTCCCACAACTTCAGGTCCACGCAGCGCAGATACCGGTACTTAAGCTGGCGAATCTCTTCCAGCTCGACAAGGTCCATCCCACTGCCTCCCGGCCGCATAAGTCATCCCGGCCGCTGCCGCGACCCGATCCGCACACTAGAACATGTTCTACCTCCGCCACCCGCCCCGCCGCAAGATCGAGCCCCGAGCGCTCTCCCTCCCCCGCCGCAGCGTTGTCCCTTAGCTGTTGTAATAGCGACAGCTAAGGGACAACGCTGCGGCGCGAAGCGCGGATGGGATCGGGATGGACAGACGGGCTTGGATCGAGGCGCAGCCGGATGCGCTGGCCGGGCAGCGGCGGATCATGCTGGCGCTTGCTGACTGGTGCGAGGCTGATGAGCGGGTCAGGTGGCTGGCGGTCGGCTGCTCGGTCGGGCGCGGGGCCGGGGACGGGCTGTCTGACCTGGACCTGGGGATGGGAATCCAGGCTGAAGACTTTGACGCGGCCGTCGCTGACGTGCAGCGGGCGGTAGACGGGCTGAGCGAGCTCGTGGACAGCTACCACCACAAACTGCCCGAGCTGGCGAGCACGCACGAGCGGATCTTCGCTCAGTACGCCAACCGGTGCCAGGTCGATCTCGTCGTGCTTCCCGACGAGCACCCGGTGAAGGGACCGAGGGATTTCGTCCTGCTCTACGATGCCGACGACCATGAGGTGATCACGTCCCAGCAGCTTGAGGTCACGCCGGACCAGGTGCGGAGCTGGGCGTTCAACGGCTGGGCTTGCCTGGCTGACGTGGGGAAATACCTGCGCCGTGGATCGGCCTGGGAGGCGCTTGAACGACTGCACCAGGCACGGGCCGAGCTGTGGCGGCTGCTGGCCGTCGCGGCGGAGATCCCGAACCCGCTCTACGGGGTCACCAGCCTGCTCGACTTCGCTCCTGATCGAGTGCCGCCCGAAGTCGCCGCCACCACGAGCAACCTTGGCCTAGCCAGCCTGCTCTCAGCGGCCCGGAGCCTGGCCAGCCAGCTGACCGAGGCCGGCCGCCAGCTCACCCCTGCGCACCAGGCCGCCCTGCCCACCGCGATGGCGACCTATATCACCGCCGACCTCGCGGCCCTCCACCTCTGACCACTCCCACACCAGACCCCTGACCTCCGCCCCGAAGGCTCACGCCAGCGGGATTCCGGGCTCTGGCGCGAATTCCGTGATGCTGGCAGCTAGCCGCGCCCCATCGATGTGACATAGCTGGTGCTCCAACCCCAGCTATGTCACATCGATGGGGCGCGGGACAGGCCCGGAGCAGCATCGATGCACATTCCGGGGCGAGGACTTCCTGGAAAAGCCCGGTTTCAAATTTAGGCGGCTCCGCCAGGGGTGCACATGATGCCCTGGGCTCGTGACCAGTCTCCAGCCGGACGGCGTGCCCTCGATGCAGAGCGTTAGCGAAGCAGCCGGCATCGAGGGTATGCCGCCCGGCTGGCCCCCCGCCAGGTTCTAAAGCAGCCGCCACCGAACTAGAACCTGTTCTACTAATTGAGCAGCGGGGCTGGCAGGACTGACCGCGGGACTGGCAGGATCGGAGCCGTGCGATTCTCCTATGCCGAGTCGATGACCGACCCGTCGTTCTATCTGCCGCTGGCGCAGGCAGCCGAGGCGGCGGGCTACGACTCGATGGTCGTGCCGGACAGCATCTGCTATCCGGAGCACGCGACGAGCACGTACCCGTACAACCCGGACGGCACCCGCGAGTTCCTGGACGGCAAGCCGTTCCTTGAGCCGTTCTCGCTGATTCCGGCGCTTGGCGTGGTGACAACGCGGCTGAGGTTCACGACGTTCGTGCTGAAGCTGCCGATCCGCAATCCGGTCCTGGTCGCCAAGCAGGCCACCTCGACGGCGGTGCTCACCGGCAACCGGCTGCTGCTCGGCGTCGGCACCAGCCCCTGGCAGGAGGATTACGACATTCTCGGAGTGCCCTGGCAGCGCCGGGGCCGGCGGCTTGACGAGGAAGTCGAGATTATCCGGGGCCTGTCCAGCGGTGCGTACTTCGAGTACCACGGCGAAATTTTCAATATCCCGTCCGTGAAGCTCTCGCCGGTGCCGACAGCTCCTATCCCGATCCTGTACGGCGGCCACAGCGAGGCGATGCTGCGCCGGGCGGCGCGCAACGGCGACGGCTGGATGCACGGCGGCGGGGACCCGGCCAACCTGCCCGGGCTACTGGCCAGGCTCGCCGAGCTGCGCCGGGAGGAAGGGACCGCAGACAGGCCGTTCGAGGTACACGCGATCTCCGCCGACGCCTACAGCGCGGACGGGGTCAGGCGGCTTGAGGACCAGGGGGTGACCGACGTGATCGTGGGTTTCCGCTGGCCCTATGACGCCAAGCCGGACACCGAGCCGCTGGCGGACAAGATCGGGGCGCTGGAGAAGTTCGCCGCGAAGGTGATCGCGAAGGTCCGGGCGTGACCGGGGCGCGCGAGGCGGGCGAGTGACGCCTGGGCCGACGGCTCGGGAGCTAGCGCGCCGCTCCCAGGCCGCCGTCGAGGCCAAGGACCGGCAAGCCTGGCTCGGCCTGTTCGCGCCGGACGCCGTGGTCGCCGACCCGATCGGCCCGTCGCCGCTGGATCCGGCCGGGCTCGGGCACCGGGGCTGACCTCCATCGCCGCCTTTTACGACACGGTGATCGCGCCGAACGAGCAGATCAGATTCGAGATCCAGCGTTCCTATCTGTGCGGCGACGAGGTCGCCGATGTCGGCATTATCCGGACGACGCTGCCGGGCGGGCGGCACATCGTGGTCGTGCGCGGGGTCTACACCTACCGAAGTGACGGGACCGGGCGGCTCGCGGCGTTGCGCGCGTACTGGGAGTTCGACGCCGCCGAGATCAACGCCGCCGAGGCCGGCGACTGAACTATTTGGTCGCGTTGGGGCAGGCCGCTTTCATTTCGGCGATGGCCGGCTTGGCCTTGGTCTTCAGCGAGTTCAGCGAGGTCGTGAGCTGCCTGACGGCCCCGATCGGGTCGGTGCTCAGCTTCTTGGACGCGCTCTTGATCTGGTTGACTGACGTGGTCAGCTCCTGCGCCTGGCTGGAGAACTGGCCGCCGGCCTGGCCTTTGAGCGCGGTCAGCTGAGTCTGGATGTTCTTCAGGTCCTTGGTCAGCGTTCCGGCCGAGCCTCGGGCTGATCGCAGTATGAGTCAGGCTCGTCAGCGACGTCCGCAGCGAGTTGATCTCCTTGCACGGGACCTTCTTGCTGGCCGCTGGAGAGGCCGACGACGAGGCCGACGACGAGGCTCTGGCCGACGACATCGACGGACTTGGCTGCGAGCTTGGGCTGCTGCTGATGCTCGCCTTGATACTGCTGCTCGTGGTGCTGCAGCCGGCCACAAGCAAGGCGCCACCGAGGCCAGCCACCGCCGCCGTCCAGACCGCCCGCCGAGCGTGCCTGGGCCTGGGCCGGTGGCCAGCCCCGGACATCGATTCGTTAGTCATGCTGCCCTGCTTACCCGGGCCGGACTCGGCTGGCCTCACCCGGAAGGGGCGATATGAGTGACGGCGTGGGCGATCCTGGACAGGTCGATGGGGCGAAGCGAGTCCATGCGGGTCCACATCGCCGGTGTCGCGCTGAGCGACCTGCCTGACCTGGCCGAAGCCATGAACGGCCAGCAACTGCGACATCTGCGGCGGGGAAAGGAAGGTGAGCCACGGCTCGCCGCGTTCCGCCGTCACCGGGGCCACCTGGCTCACGTAACTCTCGGCTGCCGCATCCCGCAGATCGCTGGCGAGCATGAAGTCGGCTATGAGCTCGGTCCCCGGAGCGAGCGCGCCAAGCTCGGCAAGCACCGCGCCGATCGCGACCTCGGTCAGATACATCATCACGCCGAGCCAGCTCACGAAGGCTGGCCTGGATGGCTCGAATCCGTAGCTGACCAGCCGCAGCGTGAGCGAGTCCGGGGCCGAGTCCACCTCGAAATCGGCCGGCACGAAGGTGACCCGGCTGGGGGCGGCGGCCATAGGCGCTGCGCCAATCGCTGTCAGCCGCTCCCGCTTCCAGTCCTGGGTTGCCAGATGATCAACCTCAAAGAGAGCCCGAGCCCGAGCCCGAGGCCGGCTGGACACGCTCGATCCAGCGCGACGTAGCCTGGAGTACAAGCGGATCAGTCTGGCAGAAGGGCATTAATCGTCATGAGCGACGCGGCCCCCGGCATTCAGCGCAGCGTCACGCGGGTGACGACGAAGAAGCGGCTCGGTCCCGACGCGCAGGTGGATGACAAGGCGCTGGTCATCACGCCGGACGAGCTGACCCGTACCGACCCGTTCATCGCGCTGGCTGAGGACTGGTTCTCCGAGCCCGGCTTCGAGTGGCACCCGCATCGCGGTCTGGAGACCGTCACGACGGTCGTCGACGGCGTGCTTGAGCACGGCGACAACATCGGCAACGCAGGCGCGCTGCATCAGGGCGACGTGCAGTGGATGACGGCCGGGCGGGGGATCATCCACCGCGAGCTCGCGCTGCGCAACGAGCGGGTGCACACCCTGCAGCTGTGGCTGAACCTGCCGGCCAGGTCCAAGATGGTGCCGACCGCGTATCAGGATCTGCTGGGCGCGGCCCGGCCCCGCCTGACCAGGCCAGGAGCGGTCATCGACGTGATCTCGGGCCAGGTGGGCGGGACTGCCGGGCCCGCGGTCAATCAGTGGCCGGTCCAGGCCGCCATGATCAGCATCGAGCCGGGCGCGGCCGTCGAGTACCCGCTCCCCGCCAGTCACCGGGCCTTCGCCTACGTGCTCTCCGGCAACGTCAAGATCGCCGGGCGGCTCGTGCAGGCGGGCCAGACCGCCTGGTCGGACCCCGCCACGCCGGCCGGCAAGACAAGCAGCGTGCTCAAGCTCGCCGCACCAGACCGGGACGAGCCAGCGACCCTGATGATCTACAGCGGCCGGCCGATCGGCGAGCCGGTCGCGCTCGGCGGCCCGTTCGTGATGAACAAGCGCAGCGAGATCGCGCAGGCATACGCCGACTTCCAGGCGGGCAAGTTCGGCCGGGTACCGCGTCAGGCCCGGCTCAAGTGGGGGTAGGACCGGCGACCGGTCAGTGACCGGATAAACGTCTGGCCGGTCGCGATGGTTGATCCGCGCGCGACGGGCATATCTCACCGGTAACTCAGTCGAAGCTCGATGTCGAAGATTCAGGTCGAAGATCGAAGGAGCGTTGCATGGCGTCAGGAGTCAGGCAGTACTCAGCCCTCTCCCACCTGGAGTGCTCGCGTGACCAGCGGCGCTTCGAGGCGGCCGAGCCGCAGGGGACCTGCGAGTGCGGCGCGCCGCTGCTCGCGCGCTATGACCGCGACCTCCTGACCGCCACCGTCGACCGCGACGAGATCTCCGCCCGCCCGCCGGACCTGTGGCGCTACCACGAGCTGCTGCCGGTCAGCGACCCGGCCAGCGTCGTCACCCTCGGCGAGGGCATGACCCCGCTGCTGGCCGTGCCCAGTATCGGCAAGGCCATCGGCGTGCCGAAGCTGCTGATGAAGGACGAGGGCCTGATCCCGACCGGCACGTTCAAGGCCAGGGGCGCGGCGGTCGGCATCTCCCGCGCGGTCGAGCTCGGCATCAAGGGCGTGGCCATGCCTACCAACGGAAACGCCGGCGCGGCCTGGGCGACCTACGCCGCGAGGGCCGGCCTGCCCAGCCTGATCGTCATGCCAGTCGGCGCACCGGAGATCACCAGAGCCGAGTGCGTGGCCGCCGGCGCCGAGCTTTACCTGGTCGACGGGCTGATCAGCGATGCCGGCAAGCTGGTCGCCGCCGCGCTGCCCGACCGTCCCGGCTACCAGGACACCTCCACGCTCAAGGAGCCTTACCGGCTCGAAGGCAAGAAGACGATGGGCCTGGAGATCGCCGAGCAGCTCGGCTGGCGGATGCCGGACGTCGTCGTCTACCCGACCGGCGGCGGAGTCGGCATCATCGGCATCTACAAGGCACTGGTCGAGCTGAAGGAGCTCGGCTGGGTCAGCGGCGAGCTGCCGCGCATGGTCGCCGTCCAGGCCACCGGGTGCGCTCCGATCGTGACGGCCTTCGCCGCGGGCGCGAGGCACAGCGATCCGTGGCCGGACGCCAGGACCATCGCCTTCGGCATCACCGTCCCCAAGGCTCTCGGCGATTTCCTGGTGCTCGACTCGCTGTACGCGACCGGCGGCACGGCCATTGCCGTCGAGGACGAGGCGCTGCTTGCCGACCAGCTCGAGGTCGCCAGGCTGGAAGGATGCTTCGTCTGCCCGGAGGGCGCCGCCTGCTTCACGGCCGTCCGCCAGCTCCGCGAGTCCGGCTGGCTGTCCGAGCGTGACGAGGTCGTCGTGCTCAACACCGGCACCGGACTCATTTACCCGGATACGGTTCAGGTACGGGCCGAGCTTGATCTGCCGGTGCTCGCCACCTCAGGTGCCATCCCCGAGCGGCGAACCCGGTAAGACCGACGGACACGGACGGAGCAATGACGCCAGCCGATCCCTACGACCTCGATCGCTTCGTAACCGCTCAGGAGGCCGGCGGCACCTACGCCCGAGCCGTGGCCGAGCTGCGGGGCGGGCTGAAGACTGGGCACTGGATGTGGTTCATCTTCCCGCAAGCCGCCGGCCTTGGCCTCAGCCCGACCTCCGAGAGGTTCGCGATCAAGTCGGTCGCGGAGGCGAGAGCTTATCTCCTGCACCCGGTCCTCGGCCCGAGACTGACCGAGTGCGCGCGGACCTTGACCCAGGCCGGCGGCCCGGCCGCCGAGCGCGTCCTCGGCCCCGTCGACGCCATGAAGCTTCGCTCCTGCCTGACCCTCTTCGGGTACGCCGATCCGGGCCAGCCCCTTTTCAGCCTCGTACTTGACTTGCATTTCGAAGGCCAGCCCGATCCGCTGACCGACCGCATCGTGGCGACCGCCGCCGGCGGCGAATTTCAGCCGGGCCGATGACGTCCGCCAGGCGCGTGCCCTGGTGGGGGGTGACGTCCTCGGTCGCCGCGCCGGTGCTGCTTGTCATCGGCTGGACGACCGGCGCCGCCCTCCAGCCGCGCGGGCCGCATTCGTACGACGCGCTCCGCCAGACCGTGAGCGCGCTCGCCGCGTACGGCGCCACCGACCGGTGGGTGATGACGCTGGCCCTGCTCGCGGTCGGCGTGTGCGACGTGATCACCGGCCTGGCCCTGCGCCCGGCCGCGCGGGCCGGCCGGGTCGTCCTGATCGGCGGCGGCATCGGCGGCATGCTGGTCGCGGCGAACCCGGAGCCGGCCGGCGGGACCACGCCGCAGCATGCGTTCTTCGCCGCGGTCGGGTTCGTCGCGCTGACCCTCTGGCCCGTGCTGGCGGCGCGCCGGTCCGGGCTGATTCCGTGGGCACTGCACCGGCCGGTCGGCCTCTGCGCGGCGGCGGTGAGCGCGGCCCTGCTCGGCTGGTTCACCCTCGAGCTGCTGACCGGCGGCAGCCTGATCGGCCTGTCCGAGCGCGCACTCGGCGTGTTCCAGGCGATCTGGCCGCTGACCGTCGTCATGTCCTGCCGCCTGGCCGGGCTGCCCGCTTCCGCTATCCCCGCGCCGGTCCGGAAAAAGAACCAAGAACAGCAGCGATAACGTAATCCCACGGGGCTGGTGTCAGTCCGAAGGTGACTCGGGCAGCCGAGGAATCCATCACGAAATCCTCGCTGAACTGATACTCGGTCTCCCGTAGTTCTCGCATCAGCGGCGAGACGATCCCGAGTCCGTACACCACCGGCCTCGCCAGCGTCCGCACGGGGACTGCCTTGACTCCGGCGACCCTGGCCAGGTCGTCGACGGCCTGGCGCTGCGTGCGCGGCTGGCCCGAGGGCACGTGCCAGGCCTGGCCCCAGGCGCGGGGATCGCTGCCGGCCACGACGGCCATCCGGGCCACGTCCTCGGTGAAGGACCAGGTGCGGGGGAGGTCGGCCCGGCCGATCACGGTGACGGCCTGACCTCGCTGTACCCGGGGCACGACGCGGTCACCGAGGACGGCATTCGCGCCGGGGCCGACGTAGTCCGATGCCCTGATCTCAGCGGCCCTGATCCTTCCGGCCTGATGCGCTTCCTGGGCGTCGTGCCACATCCGGGCCCTGACTTTGCCCTTCTCGCCGGTCGCCGCCAGCGGGGTCTGCTCGGTCATCGGGTGCCCGGCATCGTATCCGCTGCGGCCGATCGACTCGCTGGCCGGGCCGTAGCCGTAGAGGTTCGAGATCGTGACGAGCACGGCGCCGGACTTCTCGGCCGCGCCGAGCAATGACCGCGCGATCGGCGGCCAGAGCTCGGGCCAGCGGTGATACGGCGGGTTGGCGCAGTTGTAGAGCGCGGCCGCGCCGACGGTGAGGTCGGCCAGGGCCTGCTCGTCAGCCGCGTCGGCTGCTACCGGCTGGATAGCCGGGGTGGCCGGGATAGCCGGGGCCGAGGTGGTTGGGGCGGCCGGGGCCGGGGCTGAGCCAGAGCGGGTGACGATCCGCACCCGGTGCCCTTGACTCGCAAGAGTGCGGGCGACGCCTGACCCGATGGGTCCAGCCCCGACAACTACGTGCAGTTCACCGGTTCCGGCCTGCTTATCCATGTCCTTCATCCTCCTGGTTCGGGCGATCCCTCGCCCGCAACTCCCAGGCAGCCGCTCACGTTTGTGAGCACCGCTCTCTTCTTGGTCAAGCATGGCCTGCCTCGCTCGCGCAGTCAAGAGCAGTGCTCCGATTTGTTGCCGCCGCTCTTGTTTCATGGCAGGATCTTGCTATGCCCACGAGCCGACCAGCCAGGACACCAGCTAGCGCGGCCCGTGCCGACGGCGGATCAGCGCCGAGGACCGCGCGGGAGCGAGCGCGCGCCGAGATCACCAGCGAGATCCTCGACGCCGGCCGCCGCTATCTGGCCACGGACGGCGCCGCCGGGCTCAGCCTGCGAGCTATCGCCCGCGACCTCGGCATGGCCTCATCGGCCATCTACCGCTACGTCACCAGCCGCGACGACTCCTGACCAGGCTCATCATCGACGCCTACGACTCGCTCGGGGCAGCGACCGAAGCCAGCGAGGCCAAGGTGGACCGAGCCGACCTGACCGGCCGGTGGACCACTATCTGCGTGACGGTGCGGAACTGGGCGATCGCGAATCCGAACGAGTACGCATTGATCTACGGTTCGCCGGTACCGGGTTACGTCGCCCCGGCCGACACCGTCGGCCCGGCCAGCCGGGTCTCCGTCCTGCTAGTACAGATCCTCGCCGACTCGGCCGGCGCCGCGCAGATCCTGACCGACCCGACCGCGCCGAGTCCGCGGCTGGTCTCGCTGATGCCGTGGCAGGCCGCGCTCGACCCGGTTCGCGCCGCATTTCCAGCCGGACTCCCCGATTCGGTGATTCAGACGGGGCTGATGGTGTGGTCGGGACTCTTCGGCGCGATTTCCTTCGAATTGTTCGGCCAGTTCCACAACGTGATCGGCGACCAGCCAGGCGACCGCGCCGCCTTCTTCGCCGAATGCGTGCGCCGCTGGGCCGATCAGCTTCACCTCCCAGGCTGACCCCAGCGATCTGGACTCAGATCACGCTGTCGCGGGTCTCAGGGCGGTCAGTCAAGAGCGACGCGGCCACCAGGCGCGGTGAGTCGGCTCCCTGAGGCCTCCGCCGGTTTCGCGGAAAGCTGTTGTCCTTTTCGCGGAGAGTTGTCGTTTCATGGAGAGAGATTTTTCAGTAAATAGCATAGCTAACTCTCCACGAGGCGACAACTCTCCGCGAGAACGCGCCAGCACCGCGAAGGGCGCATACCTGGCGACTCACCAAGCGGGGAGGGGCCCGGCCGGCGGGTCAGCTGCCGAGCGGGTCAGTGGGGCGGGCGGGATAAGTTTGCTACCGAGGCCAGGAGCTCGTTGCGGGCCTGGTCCACGGCGGCCAGGATCGCGCCCCGGAGTACTGGACCGCCGGTGACCCCGGTCGGTACTACCTGGGGGCGGGCCGGGCAGATCCGGCCAACCTCGACCGCTACCCGGCTGGCCAGCGCCGAGCCGCCGGCCAGGCCCACTTCGCCGCCAAGCACCACCAGGCCGGGATCGAGCACCACCGAGATGGCCGCGACCCCGGTCGCCACCCGGCTGGCCAGCTCGGCGAGAAACTCATCCCCGCGCCCCCCGCCAGCCCCAGCCCCGCCAGCGCCAGCGCCAGCCTCGCCCGCACGCGCCGCCGCCGCTACCGCTGCCCTGACCGCGCCGGCTGCCGTATCGGCCTTGAACCCGAAGTCCGCCGCGAGCGGGACCAGCGCCTGCGCCCCGACCAGCGACTGGAACGCCCCGGTCGCCGGGTGATCGAGATCGGTCGGCAGCCTGGCTCCCGGCACAGGCAGGTAGCCGATCTCCCCCGCCGCCCCGCCGACCCCCCGGTGCAACCGCCCGCCGAGCACCGTCGCGAGCCCGAGGCCGACCCCGATCCAGACCAGCACGAAGTCGTCGGCGCCGGCCGCCGCACCGACCGCACGCTCAGCCATCGCCGCGAGATTGACGTCGTTCTCGATCGTCACCGGCCGGCCAAGCTCAGCATTGAGCGCCTCATGCACCCCCTCGTGCCAGGCGGGCAGGTTGACCGCCAGCCGCAGGTCACCGGTCCGGGGATCCAGCACTCCCGGCGTGCCGATCACGAACGCGCGCAGTGCGTCGGGCGAGATCCCGGCCGCGCCGCACGCGGTCAGGACGGCACCGCGCACGATCTCCACCGGATCGCCCGAGCCGTTCGGGTCGACCGAGATCTCGGTGATCACCCGGCCGGTCACGTCGGCTACCCCGGCGCTGACCTCGTTCTGCTCGACATGCAGCCCCGCCACGTACGCGCTGGACGGCACGACCGCGTACAGGGCGGCGTTCGGGCCCCGGCCGCCTGCCTGCTCCCCCGCGACCTCCACCAGGCCCCGCTCCTCCAGCCGGCCAAGCAACTGCGAGGCTGTCACCTTGGACAGGCCGGTCCGCTCCCCCAGCTGAGCCCTGGTCATCGGCCCCTCGGCGAGCAGCAGCTCAAGAGCGGCGCGGTCGTTAAGCTCGCGCAGCAGGCTCGGTGTTCCTGGCCGTCGCTCCATGTGCCCCTCCGCCGTACTCAGATCCCCCGCGTGACCGCCGACCGCCGATCGCCTGCCGGACCGGGCCACCAGCGAAGGCCCGGCAAAGCCGCCCCTGAAGTCTCAATCTCGCAACGAACTCTATCTTATAGGAAAGTTTCCTGTTAGTTTCTGCTCAGACCTCGTAGCGGCCCTGAAACCCCAGGCCGCAAGGCCACCCTAGCGATATCGCAGGGAAGGAGATCGAGCAGTGAATGTCACCAGATCGGCAGCCGCCATCGGGGCTGTCCTCGTGCTCGCGGGCGCCGCAGCAGGCTGCGGCTCAAGTAGCAGCTCACCATCGGCATCCGCGGCGCCAGCCAAGCTGGTCGTATGGCGGATGGGCTCGTCCGTCCCGTCTCAGGTCACCTGGATGAACAGCGTCATCAACCAGTTCCACGCCAAGTACCCTGCCTTCAAGCACACCAAGGTCACCGTCGACTGGATCCCCTGGGGCAACCGGGTAACCGACTGGACCAACGCCCTGACCAGCGGCAAGGGCGGCCCCGACATCACCGAGCTCGGGAACACCGACACGCCGGGCATCGCCACCCAGGGCGCACTCGCGAACATCACCACCGACGTCAAGAGCTGGTCGTCCGGCTCATCGATCATCCCTGGCAACCTGGCCAATGACACGGTCGGCTCAAGCAACTTCGCTGTGCCGTGGTTCGGCGGCGTGCGCGGCATCTGGTACCGCAAGGACCAGTTCGCCAAGGCCGGCATCACGGCAGCTCCGACGACCTGGGCCGAACTGCTCGCTGACGCGAAACTTCTGATGAAGAAGTTCCCCGGCACCTACGGACTCGGCGCGCCGAGCGACTACACCAACGCCATCGTCAGCTTCATCTGGGGCGCCGGCGGCCAGGTGGCCGTGCAGCAGAACGGCAAGTGGGTAGCCCAGCTCAGCTCCCCCGCCTCCGAGGCTGGCATCAAGTTCTACGCCGATCTGTTCCTGACCCAGCACACCTCGCCGGCCAAGTACATCGGCCAGACCGAGCTTGGCGCGCCCGGCGCGACCTCCGGCGGCTCCAACCAGGACTTCGCCGAGGGCAAGCTGGACATGTACATGGACGGCCCGTGGGCGCAGGGCGAGCTCACGGCCGTCAGCAAGAAGTTCGCGTCTGACTGGGCCGCGTTCCCGATCCCGAGCCAGAATGGCCCGAACCCCGCACCCGCCTTCGCCGGCGGCTCTGACCTGGGCGTCTGGGCCAAGAGCCCGAATAAGACGGCGGCCTGGGACCTGGTGACGCTGATGGACAGCCCGTCCAACGCCACCACGTTCGCCAACTCTCAGGGCTTCTTCCCCGAGTTCACGACCGCGCTGTCCAGCCCCGGCTACGCGAGCAGCCCGGTCCTGTCCGGCTTCGCCAAGGCGGCCGGCTTCACCCAGATCTCTCCGCTGAACTCGAAGAACTGGGCAACCGCCGACGCCACCGACGCCATCATCCCGACCATGATGAAGGCGCTGATGCAGGGCGCGAACTTCGCCGCCACGGTCAGCAAGGCCAACACCGAGCTGCAGAACGTCCTGAACACCGGCAGCGAGTCCTAGCTCCTGACCTGCTGTAAGGTCCTGATCCCCCGGCCGGCGCCCTACCCGAACGCAGGGCCGCCGGCCGGGGCCTTCCCCGGCGGCAGTTGCGATGACGAAGGCGGTCGCAGACATGGTGCATACGACTGAGCGCGAGCGACACCGGGCCAGGCCAGCCACTCGCCCGCCGCAGCCGAGCCACCCAGCCGGGGCGGGCCGCCACGGAGGGCTCGGCAGTTTCATCCGGCGTCACAAGCTGGCGCCCTACCTGCTGCTCGTGCCCGCCCTGACCGGCATCGTCCTCGTCCTCATCTGGCCGCTCGTCCAGGTCGTCACCTACTCGTTCCAGAACTACGGCCTGCCCCAGATCACCGGCGCCGAGCCGACCCAGTGGATCGGATTCGCCAACTTCACCCAGACGTTCGCCGACCCAGAATTCTGGCTCTCGCTCCGGATCACGGTCATCTTCGCCTGCGTCGCCGTCCCGCTGACCCTGATCGTCGGCACCCTGATCGGCCTCCTGCTGAACCGGCTCGGCAAGAAGATGGCCGCGTTCGTCAGCACGGCCGCGCTGCTGGCCTGGGCGGTACCGCCGGTCTCCGCGAGCGTGCTCTTCTACTGGCTGTTCAACCCGGACGGCGGCCTGGTCGACTGGACCCTGGCCCGGCTGCCGCACTGGCTGGTCGGCAGCACTGACTGGTCCGGCTTCAACTGGACCACGACCGGCGCGCTGCAGGCCTACACCGTGCTCGGCCTGCTCGTGGTCTGGCAGGCGTTCCCGTTCATCGCGGTGACCGTGCTGGCCGGCCTGAAAACCGTCCCGGCCGAGTTGTACGAGGCGGCCAGGGTGGACGGGGCCAGCCCGGTCAGGGTCTTCTGGCGGATCACCTATCCGCTCATGAAGCCGATCTTCCTGGTGCTGCTTCTCTTCTCCGTCATCTGGGATTTCAATATCTTCACCCAGACCTACCTGCTGACCGGATTTCCGGGTAACCGCGACGAGTTCAACCTGTCGCTCTACATTTACGACAAGGCATTCCAGTTTCCTCCTAGTTATTCTCTAGGCGGCGCGCTGGCGCTCATCTTTACGCTGATACTGCTGGCCGTCACCGTCGGATATGTTCGTGCATCTGTACGGCAGGGGGCTCTTACTTGAAAAAGCTAAAAACCTTTAGTCTTAACGGGACCGGGGTGCTGGTCGCCCTGGTCACGCTCTTCCCCGTCCTGTGGATGATCAGCACGGCGTTCAAGCCGTCGCAGGAGATTTACAGCCAGACGCCGCACCTGCTGCCCTCCCATCCGACGTTCGGCAATTTCTCGGCCGTCATCGGCGGGCAGGCGTCGGGGATCGGCTCGGTGTTCCTGTTCTTCCGCAATAGCATCGTGGTCGCGCTGTCGACCGTGCTGTTCGCGTCGCTGCTGTCGCTGCTCGCGGCCGTGGCGGTGGCCAGGTTCCGGTTCAGGTTCAGGGCGTCGTTCCTGATCATGCTGCTGATCGTGCAGATGATCCCCGGCCAGGCGCTGATCATCGCACTGTTCCTGGACTTCTCCAGGCTCAGCCTGACCCAGAACCTGGGCGGCCTGATCCTCGTCTACGCGGCTCAGGCGCTGCCGATCTCGATCTGGATGCTGCGCAACTTCGTGGCCACCGTGCCGAGGGATCTGGAAGAGGCGGCCTCGATCGACGGCGCGTCATCGGCCAGGATCTTCTGGCGGATCCTGTTCCCGCTGGTGGCTCCGGGCCTGGTCGCGACGAGCATCTTCGCCTTCATCACCGCGTATAACGAGTTCATCGTAGCGCTGACGTTCCTTGGCCAGACGCATTCGGCCTATACCTTGCCGATTTACGTAACGTATTTCTTCGGGCGCGGCGGCGCGCAGTGGGGACCCATCATGGCAGCGTCCACCTTGTACACGATCCCGGTGATGATCTTCTTCCTCGCGGTCCGGCGCCGGCTGGTCGGCGGACTCGTAGCCGGGGCGGTGAAGGGATGACCTCGCACACTCTCGCCGACCCGGCGCTGGCCAGGCTGGCCGACGCCCTGCTGATCCCGCCGTTCCCCGGCTCGTCGGCACCAGCCTGGGTGCTCAGGGCGCTGAGCGGCGGCCTGGCCGGGGTGACCGTGTTCGGCCCGAACATCTCCGGGCAGGCACAGCTCGGCTCGCTGATCGCGGAATTGCGGGCGGCGGCGGACGAGCCGGTCATCGCGATCGACGAGGAGGGCGGCGATGTCACCAGGATCGCTCACCTGACCGGCTCGCCTTATCCAGGCAATGCCGCGCTCGGGGCGGTCGATGATCCGGACCTGACCTACGCCGTGTACCTGGCACTCGGGGCGGACCTGGCGGCGCTCGGCGTCAACCTGGACCTCGCGCCGTCCGTGGACGTCAACACGGCCGCCGACAACCCGGTGATCGGGACCAGGTCATTTGGTGCCGACACCACGCTGGTCGCCAGGCACGCCGCAGCGGCCGTGCTCGGCCTGCAGGCCGCCGGAGTAGCCGCGTGCGCCAAGCACTTTCCCGGCCACGGCAGCACGAGCAACGACAGCCATCACGTGATCGCGGCCGTGGACGGATCGCTCGACGTAGTCAGGCAGCGAGACCTGCCGCCGTTCGCGGCGGCGATCGAGGCCGGCGTCCGCGCGATCATGCCCGGTCATCTGCGCGTGCCCGGCCTGACCGGAGAGCTGCCCGCGTCCCTGTCGGCCGCCGCGCTGACCGGGCTGCTGCGCGGCGAGCTGGATTCACCGGCGTGATCGTCTCCGATGCGCTGGAGATGCGCGCGGTCAGCGGGCCCTTCGGGATCGCGCAGGCGGCCGTGCTGGCCGTGGCGGCCGGGACTGACCTGCTCTGCTTCGGCCGGGATCAGGACGAGCCGACCTACGTGGCCGTGCGGGATGCCCTGGTCGAGGCGGTCAGGTCGGGGCAGCTGCCGGCCTCCAGGCTTGAGGAGTCGGCCGCGCGGGTGGCTGACCTCCGGGCCTGGGCCGCGGCGGCCCGGCGGCAGGCGGGGAGTACCGTGCGGGACGGAGCGGACGTCGGGCTCGTGGCCGCGCGCCGGGCGATGCGACTGACCGGCACGCCGCCCCTGACCGAGGCCGCACTGGCCGAGCCCGTGCTGGTCGAGGTGGTGCCGCCGTCCAACATCGCCGTCGGGACGGTGCCCTGGGGCCTGAGCCGCTGGGTCAGGCCGGGCAGCGTGCACCGGATCAGCACGACCCCCGACCGGGTCGGCCTTGAGCTGCGCGCCGAGGCCCGGGCCCTGCTCGCGGACGCGTCCGGCCTGCCGCTGATCGTCGTGGTCAGGGACGCGCACCGCTATCCGGTCGCTCAGGACCTGGTGCGGCTCGTGCTCGCGGCCAGGCCAGACGCGATAATTGTCGAAATGGGCCTGCCTGTGTGGCATCCTCCTGCTGAGGTATACCTTGCAACCTTCGGCGCTACTAAGGTAAGTAGCGCAGCCGCAGCCCAGGTGCTCGGCCTCACGAGTGAGGGGAAGTCCAGTGGGTCAGATCGTGCTTGACCAGGTCACCAAGGCTTATCCGGGCGACGTCCGAGGGATCGACGAGCTGAGCCTCGACATCGCCGACGGCGAGTTCATGGTGCTGGTCGGCCCGTCTGGCTGCGGAAAGTCGACCGCCCTGCGCTCGATCGCCGGGCTTGAGGAGATCACATCGGGGACGATCTCGATCGGCGCCAGGGTCGTCAACGACCTGCCGCCTAAGGACCGCGACATCGCGATGGTGTTCCAGAACTACGCGCTCTACCCGCACATGACCGTCGAGCAGAACCTGGCCTTCGGGCTGCAGCAGCGCAAGACGCCCAAGGAAGAGATCAAGCGGCGGGTCAGCGAGGTCGCCGGCCTGCTCGGCCTGGCCGATTACCTCAAGCGCAAGCCGGCCGCCCTGTCCGGCGGCCAGCGGCAGCGAGTGGCCATGGGCCGGGCGATCGTGCGGGAGCCGCAGGCGTTCCTGATGGACGAGCCGCTGTCGAACCTGGACGCCAAGCTCAGGGTCTCGATGCGGGCCTCGCTGTCCCAGCTGCACGAGCGGCTCGGCGTGACCACCGTCTACGTCACGCATGACCAGGTCGAGGCGATGACACTCGGCCAGCGGGTGTGCGTCATGCGAGACGGCAAGCTCCAGCAGGTCGACAGCCCGCAGGCACTGTTCAACTCGCCGGTCAACTTGTTTGTCGCCGGGTTCATGGGCTCGCCCGCGATGAACTTCGTCAGCGCCAGGCTGGTCCGCGACGATGGAGCGTCGGTCGTCTTCGCCGACTACCGGCTGCCGGTCCCGCAGGAGCTGTTCGCCGCCCGGCCCGGCCTCGACAGCTACTTCGACCGCGAGGTGATCCTCGGCATCCGGCCATCCGACTTCGAGGACGCCAGCCTCGCCGACTCGGACTGGCCGAGGATCCAGGCACGGGCAGACGTCACCGAGGCGCTCGGCACCGAGATCCACGTCCTGTTCAGGATTGACGCACCGCCGGTCAAGCACGCCGCACTCGGCCAGGCCACGTCGGCGGGCGCCGACTCCGACGACGCCGCGCTCCCGCTAGACGGCGGCCGGTCGCTGTGGACCGCCAGGGTCGCCGCCCGCAGCGCGATCACCGCAGGCCAGCCAGTCGAGCTGGCCGTCCAGACCTCGAACCTGCAGTTCTTCGACGCCGACACCGGCCTGTCGATCGGCCACCCCCAAACCCGCGCCGCCTAGCCCCGGCCCCGGTCAGCCGCCCCGGCCGGGTTCCGTGATCATGGTCCGGGTCTTGATCACGGAACTCTAGCGGCGTGATCACGCAACTGATGGTCCGTAATCAGGGCCTGCCTCATGATCACGGAAAGCTGCGCGCACTGCTGCCGGAACGACGCGGGTGGCGCCGGGCTGGGTGTTAGACCTGGTACGGGGTTAGCCGGGCGGCGTGCCCTCGATGCCAGCTGCTTCGCTAACGCCCTGCATCGAGGGCGCGCCGTCCGGCTGGAGACCGGCCGCTACGGAAAACCCGTCACGTGCACCCCGGCGGAGCCACATCGATGTGACAGAGCTGGGGTCCCAGCAACAGCGCTGTCACATCGATGTGCCCCGGGCCGGAGCGGGAGCGGGGGGCTGACCGCCCTCGCCAGGCCCCTAGCGTCCCCGAGGCTCGCCCGCACCTCGCCCGGGTAGGTTCCCGTTACGGTTCGTCCTGCGGAGGCGGGCCAGAGCTGACGGGGGTGGGCTCGTGGCATGGTTCCTCATCGTGACGGCCGGGCTTTTCGAGACCGGGTTCGCCGTGCTGCTCAAGGTGAGTCATAACTTCACCCGGCTATGGCCGACGATCGGCTTCGCCGCGTGCGCGCTGATCAGCTTCGGCCTGCTAAGCCTGGCGCTGAACAAACTCGAAGTCGGCCCGGCCTACGCGGCATGGACAGGCATCGGCGCGGCCGGCACAGCAGCCATCGGCATCCTGGTCCTCGGCGAGTCCGCCTCCATGCTCAAGATCGTCTCCATAGGCCTAGTCCTGGCCGGCGTCATCGGCCTCAACCTGGCCGGCGTCACCCGCTAATCCCGACATACCTCCCCGGAGTCCCCCCGCCTCCCGGAATCCCCCGCCTCCCGGAGTCCCCGGAGTCCCCGCCTCCGCCGAAGTCCCGCCGTCTCCCCCGCCTCCCGGTGCCCCGGAATCCCCGCCTCCCTGGGCCGCCGGAATCCCCGCCTCCGCCGGCCCCGCTGAGTTCCGTGATCACGGTCGAGGTCTTGATCACGGAACTCCGATGGGGTGATCACACGGCTCATGTTCCGTGATCAAGCTTTGCCTCATGATCATGGAAGTCTGCGCGGGGTACCTGAGCGACTGGCCGGGGTGACTGGGTTCGCCGAAATGGTGAATACCCGGCAGACAGCCCAGCATCAGACCGCCTGAACGATCAAGGAGCCAGTGTCGCCAATCCTGTTGGACCTCGGCCGGCCTGCCTCCCTCCGGTCCGCCGGGTCCGCATCCCCGCTGCCGGGTCCGCATCTCCCCACCCTCGGCTTCGGCTCATCCCCGGTCCGCCGTATCCGCCTGTCTCCCTGACCTGCGTCGACGGGGGGCGGGGGTCACTGGCATGCTGGAGGAATGACGGATCTCACCCGGCTGCTCCGGCGGATCGCCGTCACCGTCGTGGGCACCGTGCTGCTAGCGGTCGGCGTCGTGCTCGTCGTCGCGCCAGGGCCAGGGCTTCTCGTGATCCTGCTGGCGCTGACCGTCTTCGCCATCGAATATGAGTGGGCCAGGCGTCGTCTGGTCACCGCCCGCGAGCTCGCCCGGTCGGCCGCCGAGAAGACCGCCACCAACCGGGTCGCGAAGGTCACCGCCATCTTGTTCGGCGTCGGGACGATCGGACTCGGCGGCGTGCTTATTTTTACCGATATCCTGCCTTTTTCTGGCATTGGCACGGGCGTGAGTGTTGCCGCCTCCGGCCTGATTGTCCTGGCCACGACGGCCTACAGCATCAGGGACCTCCGCCGCGCGGAGCGAGCCGGGTCGCCCGGATCATCGCAGCCGGCCGAGCCGACTGACTCGCGTGCCCGGTCGGGCCAGAGTTGAGCTGGTGCTAGGGGCCCGACCAACCCGGACAGCCCGCGCCGACGTTCCGTGATCATGAAATGCCGCCTGATCACGGAACATGGTTCTGCTGGCGCGGATTCCGTGAAGTTGGCTGGGTGGCCTGGCCGGAGGGGTCGGCCATCTCCTACACAATGCCCGGTTTCATCCGATCAGGTCCCGGTGGCCTGTCCGGGTAAGCCGCGGACCAGGAGAAGCCGCGTGCTGGTCGGGTGATGCCAGGGTCGCGACGGGTGGACGGGAGTGCCGGGCAACGGAAAGTGGTGATACGTCAGCCGCTGGCCGCCACGTATTGACACTTTGATAACCAGAAACCCGGCTAACCGGGCAAATTTTCGACGGAAAGTGATGATACGTGGGTCAGGCCGGACGACGTATCACCGATTTCCGGGGTCTTCGCCCCTCACCCTTGAGAGCCGAGGTTAGGAACCCAGCCGCAAGCGCCACATCAATCCCGGCGATCCCGCACGTACCGGCCCGGGCGGCTGGGACCGGGACCGGCACCGGCACCGGCGAGCCTGGCGGCCAACCGGGCTGACCCGCAGGGCCTGTGCGGGTGGATTCGGGAGGAATAATGCGAACGGGAGGTAGCCGGACATGACAACGACGCAGTTCGACTCGGGACCCGGTGAGCGTGAGGCCTTCGTGACGCCAGGCGACAAGATTCCCTTTGTGCTGGCGTCGTCCTCGGGCGCACGGCTCCGCATCCTGCGGAATGCCGGGATCGACCCGGAGGTCATTGTCAGCGGCGCCGATGAGACGGTCGAGGCCGGGCTGGACACCGCTGCCGCCGTGGGGATTCTCGCCGAGCGCAAGGCGGCGGCGGTTGCCGCTGGCCGGCCCGATGCGCTGGTGCTTGGCTGCGACTCGCTGCTTGACTTCGAGGGTGTCGCCTACGGCAAGCCAGATTCGCCGCAGAGCGCGGCCGAGTTGTGGCGCCGGATGTCCGGCCGGACCGGGACGCTCTTCACCGGGCACTGCCTGATCCAGCAGGCCGCCAACCGGGTGGTCCGCGGCACCGGCCGGACCGAGGTGCGCTTCGGCTCGCCGACCGAGGCCGAGCTGGCTGCTTACGTTGCCAGCGGCGAGCCGACGGCCATGGCAGGCGCGTTCAGCCTTGAGCAGCTCGGTGCGCCGTTCATCGACGGCATCGACGGCGACCCTGGCAACGTCATCGGGCTCTCGCTGCCGCTCTTGCGCCGGATGCTGGCCGAGCTCGGCATCGCCATCACAGATCTGTGGCGCACCCGCTGACGAGCCAGGCAGTTGGGCGGCACTCACGGCTCTCCTCCGCCAGGAGTAAGATAGTAAGTGACCATAATTCGCTCATCTCAGATCCCGACTCTCAGATCCCGACTCTCAGCCTGGCTCCAGGAGAATGACGAGATGCAAGAAATGCGAACTAAAGGGCGACTATCGTCACGACCATCATTTAGGCGTATAACCCCACTATTGAGCGGTTTAACGCTTCCCGGCTTGATTCTAGGCGGTCTCGTCGGAATGGCAGGAATGGGCGGTGTCGGCAGTGCAGCCGCCAGCACCGCTCCGCACCTGTCGTGGCCGTCGTGGGTGGCTCACCCGGCATCGCTTTCGTGCCAGCGCGGGGCGACGCTCGTGGCACCCACCCGCGCCTGGACCGACGCCCTGGGCGTGGCCCACTTCACCTACCGCGCCGCACCAGGCATGGAGTCCAGCCTTCTGCCGAAGGGCCTGACGGCAAGCCAGGCGACGCCCGCGATGCTGGCCGACATCGGCATGCCACGCTCAGCGGCAGGAACCCGGTTCTATCGGCACAACGTGAGCCTGGCGCTCGCCCAGGCCAGGCACCCGAGAGCGGTCGCGTTCTGCCGCTCCATGACCACTCCTGACCGTTTCGTGCCAGCCCGGCGACCCGCGCATCCGCCGTCGGTCAACTTCGCCCATATCTACGGTAACTGGGGCGGCTATGCCGTCACCGAGGCGGAGAACGGCGGGGCTGGAATAAACAGCGTCGAAGGCACCTGGACTCAGGGCCAGGACAAGAGCCCGAATTTCGCCTCTAGCACGGAGGCTACCTGGGTCGGCCTCGGCGGAGGCGCCGCCCAAGAGTCCACCTGGGGCCTGATCCAGACCGGCACGTCCATGCGGACGAACAATGGCTATCAGACCTGGTTTGAGTACATTGACAACACCTGCCAGTCGGGTCCGTGCGCACCGCACTACACCACCACGGGCAAGGCCGGACCAGGGGATGTCATCACTGCCGAAGCCTGGTGGGCGTCCAGCACCAGTGCTTGTTTCTTCCTGGAAGACTCAGTGCACGCCAGCGCGGACATCCCGACAATCTGTCTCAACCCCGGCATCACCTATGATCACACGTCCGCCGAGTGGGTCAACGAGGATCCGCCGGCTTCCCCAACTATGACAATCCGGGCACGATCTTCTGGTCGGAGCAGTACTTCTCCGATGCGTTCTCCTTCAACGGGGCCACTCCGTCGCCTTTCGCCGGCTCCTTCGAGGCCATCATCATGGAATACCTGAGCGGCACTACTGCCACGTCCTGCGGCAGCGGCAACGGCGTGCTCGGATATCCGGCCGATCCGGGCGGCACCTCCGGCGACGGCACCTCGGAGATCATCACCTGCTCAGTGCCAGGAGTTGATGCCTGAGCGATACCAGCAGCAGGGGTACGGGCGATCACAGCGAGCTCAACGGCGATCGCCCGTACTGCGCTCAGATCCCGGCCGGGCAAGACACGGCCGGCCTGCCGCTTCGCTACCAGCGGCCCCGATGTACGACCTGGTCGAACGGCTTGCGGTCGGGAACCGCGATCGGCGCGAGCGGCCTGCCCGCCGGGTACCCCAGCGAGAGCAGCAGGCTGCAGGTCTTGCCCTCCGGGTAGCCGAGCAGCTTGCGGGCCAGCTCATGGTCGCCGACGCCCGAGTGGCAGCTCCCGACG
Organism: uncultured Actinomycetota bacterium; assembly: GCA_963819285.1. Classification (GTDB taxonomy): domain Bacteria; phylum Actinomycetota; class Actinomycetes; order Streptosporangiales; family Streptosporangiaceae; genus Chersky-822. The sequence goes on along the minus strand of CAWFVM010000002.1, from coordinate 3,668,636 downwards.
CCGAGATCGGCGGCCGCCAGCATGATCGACATGGCGGCCTGGCCCAGGTCGAACTGGACCCGGCTCTCGGCGGCGGCATCGGCGATCAGCGCGACGGTGGCCGCCGACCCGGCTATGTGACCGCCCCCGACCCAGACCGCGGCCAGCTCGGTGAGCTGGCCGGGATCGGTGACGACGACGAAGTCCCAGGGCTGGGTGTTCCTCGACGACGGCGACCGGCGGCCGGCCTCCAGGATCTGATCGAGGTCATCGGCCGGGATCGGGCGCCCGGCATACTTCCGCACGTTGCGCCGGGCCCTGATCGCATCCGGCGTGAGCATGTGCTGATCCGTCAACTTTCCTCCGTAGCGTTCCCCCGGCCGGGCGACAGCAGGATATCGGACACTGCGCGACCAGCCGGACACGTTACGATCACGGTTAGCCGGGCTAAAGGTCAAGGTTCCTGACCGACCGCGCGATCGGCCGCGCGGCCGGCCGCGCGTTCCAGGCCGAGCTGCCACACGTCGAGATAACCGGAGCGGAATCCGGCTTCTGAATACGCCAGATACAGATCCCACATTCGCAAGAACGCCGGGCTGAACCCGAGTCCGAGCACCGCCTCGTGCCCCCCGGCCAGGCGTTCCCGCCAGCGATCCAGCGTGGTCGCGTAGTGCCGTCCCATCCCGAACTCCGAGGTGACCGTCAGGCTGGTGTGCGCCTGAACCGTGTCGGCGATCGCCCGCCTGGACGGGATATGGCCGCCGGGGAAGATGTACTTGTGAATCCAGGTCTGCCCGCCCATGGTGGTGAGCATCCGGTCATGCGGCATCGTGATCGCCTGCAGTCCGACCCGGCCGCCGGGCGCGAGCAGCCGGTCGAGAGCGGCGAAATACACCGGCCAGTACCGGGGCCCGACCGCCTCGACCATCTCCACGCTGATGATCGCGTCATAGCTGCCGGTCAGGTCGCGATAGTCACCGAGCCGCAGGTCAACCTGATCCGCCAGCCCCGCCTGAGCCACCCGCTCGCGAGCCAGCTCGAACTGTGCGGCCGAGTTCGTCAGCGTCGTGACGACGGCACCGCGCGCCGCGGCTCTGATCGCCAGCTCACCCCAGCCGGTCCCGATCTCCAGCAGCCTGACGCCGGGGCCGACGCGAGTCAGGTCAAGCAGCCGGCTGATCTTCCTGGCCTGGGCCCGCTCCAGCGTGTCTCCGGGCTCGAACAAGGCACTTGAGTAACTCATAGTGGAATCGAGGAATAGCGCAAACAATTCGTTCGAAAGATCGTAGTGCCGTTGAATGTTGCGACGCGCCCCGTCGACCGTATCGTCCTCGTCAGCGGCCAGGCGGGGAATGTAGAATCGCCGCAATGCCCGCGCCGGTGCCGGCACGAGCCCTGGCAGGTGCGCGGCCAGGACGCCGAAGAGACCGGGCAGATCAGAGCAGTCCCAGTCGCCGGCCATATAGCTCTCGGCGAACCCCGCCGTGCCCGCCCCGATCCGGGCGAAGAACGACTGCGGCGCCCGTACTCGCACGACCGGCGCACCGGGTCCGCCCGCCCCGTGCGACCTGCCGTCCGCCAGTTCGATCCTGACCGGCAGCCTGGCCGCCATCCTGGTCACCAGCGCCCGGGCGATCACCCCCCGGAGCCCGCCCGGCCTGACCTCGGGCAGATCCGGGAGCACCGGCAGGTCCGGCAGGTCCGGCAGGTCCGGCAGGGCAGCTCCCCGCTGGTGGCCGGCCGAGCTGGATCGAGTCGTGGTAGCGGTCATTTCGCCTCTCTAATCGGAGCCGGTGCGGACGCGACCAGGTCTGCCTCAGCCCGCGCGCAGGCGCCGCCATGGGGATTCACGGGTACCCGGCGGGCAAGCAGCCAGATCGCCTGCCACCGGATCAGCAGGCTGACCCGAAGCGGCGCCAGCGGAAAACGCAGCGAGTAACCGAGCAGTCGCCAACTCGTCGCCGCCGGCGACGCCCCCTGACCCCTGCGACCAGCGTCGTCTCGTCTTCGGTCAGCAGCGTGACGCCCAGCCGCAGCGACTCGCCGGGAACCGGCAGCCGCATCAGGTACCGGCCGCGCATCGGCAGGAACGGCGAGACGTAGAACTCCTTGACCGCTCCGGCCACGAAACCATCATCGGGCTGGAGCCGGTAGACGTGCCGTTCCCCGTGGGTGTTGTGTACCTCGGCGAGCACCGCCGCGAGCGCGCCGCCGGCGTCGAAGCACCAGAACACGGTCAGCGGGTTGAACACGTACCCGAAGGTCCTGGCGTTCGCGAGCATCAGCACCCGCCCGCCGGCCAGGTCGAGGCCGTTCGCGGCGAGGTAGGAATCCACGTTGGCCCGGATCGACGGCGCCTCCGGGTCGCCCAGATGATCACCGGCGGCGAATCCCGCCAGCGGCCGCAACGGCAGCGGCAGCCTCGGCAGCCGGTCAAGGTCGACCAGCCACAGGTAGCTCCCGTAGCAGAACGCCCGCCGCACCCGGCCGGTCCTCGCGTGCTTGATCCAGCACGGATACAGCGCGGCCCCCGGCGCCGCCCTCACCACCGCACCCCGAGCGCCCCGGCCGCCGCCACCCCCGACCGGCACCCGTCCTCGTGGAACCCCCATCCGTGGTACGCCCCGGCGAACGCCAGCCCGTCCCGGTTCAGCTCGGGCAGCCGCCGCTGCGCCGCCACTGACTCGCGGGTGTACCGGGGATGCCGGTACGTCATCTTGTCGATGACCAGGCCGGGATCGACCCGGTCGAGCGCGTTCAGGGTGACGATGTAGTCGTCCGGCTCGGAGAGGCGGTGCAGCAGACCTAGGTCATAGCTCACGTGGACCGCGCCGGGCTGGGCGCCGCAGTGGTCGAGCTGATAGTTCCAGGACGCGCGGACCGCCCGGCTGACCGGCAGCACCGACCCGTCGGCGTGCAGGGCGACCTCGTTCGTGGAGTAGCTGAACGCGCCGAGCACCTCCCGCTCGGCCTCGGTCGGCGCCGCCAGCAGGGCCAGCGCATCGTCCGGATGAGCGGCGACCACCGCCACGGCGAAGGTCACGGCCTCCCCGTCCGCATCGGTGATCTCAACGCCGCCGGACTCGGAGCGCCGGATCGCCGTCACCGCGGTCCCGGTCCGCACGGTGCTGAGCTGCTTAGCGATCCGCTCGACATACGTCACCGATCCGCCGGTCAGCGTCCGCCAGGCCGACGCCCTGGTCAGCGAGAGCATTCCGTGGTGGTCGAGGAACTCGAACAGGTAGCGAGCTGGGTATGCCAGCGCGTCTTCCGAAGAGCACGACCAGATAGCAGAAATAATCGGCACCACGAAATGCCCGATGAAGTAGCGGCTGTAGCGCCCGGCGGCAAGGAATTCCCCGAGTGTCAGCTCGTCCGGTTCCGGCGAGCCGGCCGCCGCGCCGAGCAGCCGCCTGGCCGCCCGGTAGAAGCGAGGCACGGTGGCCAGCAGGTGCAGGTAACCGGGCCTGGCGAGCTGGCCGGCCCGCGGCACCAGCGCACGCGGCCCGCGCGACCCGGCGTACTCAAGACCACAGCCCAGGCAGCGCACCGACATGCTCATCTCGGTCGGCTGGGACCGCACGCCAAGCTCGTCGAATAGCCGGATCAGCGTCGGGTACGTCCTGGCGTTATGCACGATGAACCCGGTATCGAGCGCCAGCACCCCGCTTCCCCGGCCGGCCGGTATCTCATGGGTGTCAGCATGCCCGCCCAGCCGCGGCCGCCTCATACAACGTCACGTCGTACTCGCGCTGCAGTACGTAAGCGGCGGTCAGTCCCGCCACCCCAGACCCGACAACCGCAGCCCGCGCCCGATCCGGCAAGGCGCGTGGACCCGCCATGGCCTTCCCCTCCCCCGCGAAACCTGGCCACCGCAATACCCTCTGCGGCGAATCAATCAACACTAAAATACACTAAGACTGGAGTGGCTGATCGAGAGGGCGGCCGGGGAGCTGGCCCGCGCCTGCGTGACTTCTGGCCCGCGGCTGTGTGACCTCCGGTAGCAGGGGCGGTAGCAGGGGAGGGCAAGGGACTGTGCGAGCGGAGCGGAACGGGGCACAAGTGAGCAGGGATTCTGGCCGACTCGAGGTCGCGGCGAGTCGCGGTGCTGACTTGCTGGACGCCGCGCTTGAGGCGAGCGTCGCTGGCAGCTTCTCGCGGATCGGTTATGACCTGCGATCCCGGCTACTGCCTGAGTTCACCGAGGAGCCGCTCCGGCCGATGGCCGGCCAGCGGGCGCTGATCACCGGAGCGACCTCGGGCATCGGCCTGGCAGCCGCGACTGACCTGGCCAGCCTCGGGGCACGGGTGCACTTCCTGGCTCGCAGCCGGCCTCGGGCCGAACGGGCTCGCGAGGATATCGCCGCGGCGGCGGCCGGCGCGGGCTACGACCCGGACACTGTCACCTTCGAGATCGCCGATCTGGAAGACCTGACCAGCGTCCGGAAGTTCGCCGCGGGATTCGCGGCCACGGCGGACCGGCTTGACGTGCTGATCCATAACGCCGGGACCATCTACCCGAATCTGTCGCGCACGGCTGACGGCATCGAGCTGACCGTGGCGAGCCAGCTCGTCGCGCCGTTCCTGCTGACCCAGCTGATGCTTGGCCTGCTCAGCAACGCCGGCTCCGCGCGGGTGATCACGGTCTCATCGGGCGGAATGTACTCCAAGCCCATCGACCTCACCGGCCTGGCCGCGACGACCACCACGCCCAGCGAGTACAACGGCGTCGCCACCTACGCCAGAGTCAAGCGAGCTCAGGTCGCCATGAACGCCCAGTGGTCGACTCGCGCTAGTGCCAGGCGCCGCTCGGGCCGGCGCCGCTCGGGCCGGTGCAGTCCCCGCGCCCGGCGGGTCGATCGGCTTTCACGCGATGCACCCTGGCTGGGTGCGCACGCCTGGCCTCAGCGTGGCGCTGCCGGGATTCGCCAGGCTGATGGGGCCGGTGCTGCGGAACCCATCGCAGGGCGCCGACACGATCGTCTGGCTGGCCAGTGCCGAGAGCGAGCGGCTCGGCTCGGGGCGATTCTGGCATGACAGGCGGCTGCGCTCCGTCTACCGGATCCCCGGTGCGCGGCCCGACCTGCCGGGCACCGGGCAGCGGCTCTGGGCCTGGGTGGCCGAGCTGGCCGACCTTGATCCTCGGCTGGCTGCCGGGCGGCTAGCATGACCACGTCGATCCTGGTTTTCACCCGCGACCTGCGCATCCGCGACAATCCGGCACTGACTGCGGTCTGCGCCACCGGCCCGGTAGTGCCGTTGTTCGTGCTCGACGAAGCCATCCTGCGCCGTCAGGCCGGGAACTCGACCAGGCTGGAGTTCCTGCTCGCCTCGCTGCGTGACCTTGACGCCAGCCTGCGCTCACTCGGCGGCCACCTCGTGATCAGGCAAGGCCAGTGGGCTAACACAGTGCTGGACACGGCCGCGCTGGCCGGCGCCGGGCAGATCCACCTGGCCGACGACGTCTCGGCGTACGCCGCCCGCCGGCTCGCACGGCTCAGGTCACTCGCCGCAAGCGCCCGGCTCGACGTGATCACGCATCCGGGAGTGACCGTCGCCGGACCAGAGGCGCTGCACCCGGCAGCTGGCGGCCCGTATCGAGTCTTCACCCCCTACTACCGCAAGTGGCTGCTCAGTCCGCGCCGGGCCTGTGACCCGCTACCAGCCAGGGTAGTCGTGCCGTCTGACATTGACCCCGGCACTGTCCCGTGCCTGACCCCGCTAGCCGAGCTAGCCGACCGCACGCGCCAGCTCGGCACCGGCACCGGCCGTCTCGCCGTCGGCGCTCCGCCGGGCGGCGAGACGGCCGGCCTCGCCAGGCTCGCTGCCTGGAGCACCGAACAGCTGGCCGGCTACGACCGGGCCAGAGACGACCTGGCCGCCGACGCCACCTCCAGGCTCTCCCCCTACCTGCACTTTGGCTGCGTCTCGCCGCTGGCGGTCGCGACCGAGCTGAGCGGCCAGCCGGGCGCCGAGCCCTATGTCAGGCAACTCGCCTGGCGTGACTTCTTCTGCCAGCTCCTCGCCGCCAGGCCCGACGCCGCGCATAGCGACTTCCGCGACCGCGGCGATCAATGGCACGACGACCCCGACGGCCTCGCCGCCTGGCAGGAGGGCCAGACCGGCTACCCGGTCGTCGATGCCGCGATGCGGCAGCTCGCCCGCGAGGGGTTCATGCACAACCGGGCCAGGATGATCGTCGCCTCGTTCCTCACCAAGGACCTGTACATCGACTGGCGCGCCGGCGCGGCCCACTTCATGGCCAATCTCGCCGATGCTGACGTGGCCTGCAACCAGCTCAACTGGCAGTGGGTAGCAGGCACCGGCACCGACCGGCAGCCGTTCCGGATCTTCAACCCGACCCTGCAGGGCAAGCGGTTTGACCCAGCCGGCACGTACATCACCCGCTATCTCCCCGAGCTAGACGGCCTGGCCCCAGACCAGATCCACGACCCGGCGCCGCAGATCCGCAAGTCAAGGCGTTACCCCGCGCCAATCGTGGATCACCAGTCAGCCGCTGCCGCGTGGCGGGCGCGGCAGCGGAAATAGGCGCGCGGCTACGCCACGGATCCGCTCCCGGGCCGGGTGCGGGCCAGGGCGGGGCGGGCCAGGGCGGGGCGAGACTGCCGTGCTGCCGCCGATGAACGGGCGCTGGACAACTGTTGGACGGACGCGCCGCATCCTCGGATCGGACTCCTCTAGCGGCTCCCGTCCGGACGGAGCCGGAGGTCTCGATTCGGAGGTATTTGCATGCTGACACGCGCACGGCGATCAGCAGCCGCGCTAGTCGCCAGCGGCGCACTCGTGCTCATGGGAGGCATGGTGGCGGCACCGCAGAGTGCGCTGGCCGCGACTTGCGGGCAGTCGACGCACGTCTGGTTCGCGACTCCAGGCGGATCGCTCGGCGGCGGTAACACGGTCACCCTCAGTCCCGGCTCACCGGCCTGGGCCACGGGAGTCGTCGCACCCAACACCACGATCTTCTTCTGGACGACAGACGGCTTCTTCTTCGTGAACGGCCAGAACGAAACCGCGTTCACGACCACCTCGTCGGACGGCAACTGCGTCGTCCACCACGAGAACAATCAGATCTTCATCCCGGCCCAGTCTGGCCCGATAGATGTGTACGCCTCCTATGAACAGTGGGAGACCGGCACCTGGACCTCGTCCTACGTCGGCCAGATCGAAATTGGCTAAAGCAGGTTAATCAGCTCAAGCGCCGCCGATCGCAGCAATAGCAAAGAGCGATCGGCGGCGTCTCTCACGACACCAGAAGGAAATCTTATGTCAATACGCAAACGACCATGGTTACTCACCGCCGGATTCGCGGTCGTGCTCGGTCTGACCGTCCAGGGCAGCGCACTGGCCTCGGCAACCACGGGGGCAGCCAACGCCAGCACCCCGCGAGTGCTGACCATCAGTCAGGCTCGTCACGAGGCCGCCCAGACCAGCTGCACGGCGGTGAAGTCCCATGCCAGCGCACTCGCCGCGCTGGGTCACACCCGCGCCATCTGCTTCACCAAGCCGACCGTCACGAAGGGCCGCCCGTCCAGGAAGGTGCGACCAGCGACCAGCCTCTTCTGCCCGGTCAACCGATTCGAGATCTGCACGAACAGCGCTGGCGCCGTGCAGATCATCAACCTGAGCACCGGTCAGGTTGTCGGACAGCTGAACTACACTCTCCAGCAAGACATCGTGATGAACCCGAACAGTCTCACGTTCGCGGAAAACTACAATATGGACTTCACGACCGGCTCAGGCAATATCCTCGGGATGATGATCGGCCTGGTCGTCACCTGCGGGTCGAACTGCACGGCGACCACGAACTTCACCAACCCGGTCTCGGCTTTCCCAGGCGGAAGTTTCGGCGGTGCCATCAGCTATAGCGACAACCCCGTCCTCCTCGTGGACTCCACTCGCAGCACTTACACCCTCACCGCTTCCGGCCCGTTCATCCCGGCCGTCGGCGTGAGCCAGTCCCAGACCTACCGCTGTGACACCATCGCCAGCTTCACCAGCGGCTGCGTGAACCCCGGTTACTGGCCGATCATGACGACCATGACCCAGCTTCCGACGATCGCCGCGAACATCAGGACCGTCCAGTCCGCTGGCCCGCACCACTACGGGCGGATGTCCGGCGGCTTCCCGCTCACCAGGAATGACAGCCTGCAGAGCGCCAACAACGCGGCAGCCTGCCCGCCACCTGGTGCGCAGCCAGCCAATACAAGCTGCGATGAGTACCCGTTCGCGTCGACCTCGCAGGGTGCCTCGGCGTCCCAGAAGCCGGACTGGAACTCGGTCTGGGCCCCGGTCAGCGAGCAGAACTCGCAGGGCGGCTTCATCAGCTCCTTCTACCAGGGCAACCGGGTACTCAGCGGCGACAGCTTCTGGGTCCAGGTGTAGGACAAGCCCGTGCCCGCCAGCTCGACCGCGACCGCCTGCCCGGTGGTCAGCCATTCGCAGTACTGGATTCAGGATGACGTGCTGGAGACCGACCCGTCGATGTATGCCGGGTTCAACGGCCTCATCTCGGCTCAGGGCGGCATCGCCATCGTGCTGACTGGTACCGCCTACGGTCAGATCAGGCTCACGGCGCAGGCCAGTCCGCGGGCACCTGAGACCGTCGACCTCGCGTCCTGGGACGACGTCGTCGAGGTGAGCCTTCTCTTCGAGAACGGCACGGCCAAGATCCTGGCGGGCACGGGAACCGTGGTGCCTGGCCTGCCGCTCCTGTCAGCGGCGGGCCAGGGACCATACCGGGTACGCGTCCATGCCCGAGGCCGGGACGAGGCCGCCGCCGCAAGTCCAGGGCAGCTAGACAATCCGCTGGAAGAGCATCTGGTGATCGCCTGGCCCGCTGTCCCGGCCCCAGAGCTGCGCTACAAGCTCACCGACGCCTACGGCGCCGCGATCCGGTCGACCCCGCCGATCCGGTCGATTCCGCCGATCAGAGCGCACGGGCCAGCCGGTCCCTGATCTCATCGGCCTGCGGATCCTTCAGCTCGTGGAAGATCGCCAGGGCCTGATGCCAGGCCTGGCGGGCCGCGGCCGGCTGACCGGTCCCGGCGGAAAGGTCGCCAAGCGTGCGCAGCGCCTCGCCCTCGCCCTGGCGATCGCCGACCTCGCGGCGGATGTCGAGCGCCTGCCGGACGTACTTGATCCCCTCGCCCGAACGGCGCAGGTCATGATAGGACTCACCGATGCTCTGCAGCGCGTAGCACTCTCCGCGCCGTTCGTTCACGACTCTGAATAGCGCCAGCGCCTGCTCGAAACAGTGCAGGCTCTTCTCTGGTCGCCCCCGTCTGCGATAGATCTCGCCGAGCCCGTGCAGCGCGGCGGCTTCACCTCGCCGGTCCCCGGTCTCGCGGCTGAGAGACAGCGCCTGGCGGCCGCTGCCCAGAGCCCGGTCGAGCTGACCGCGCTCCCGGTAGAGAATCGTGAGATTGTTCAGGCCGAGAACCTCGCCCGACCGGTCCCCGGCCGCGCGCCGCAGCTCAAGCGCCTCGCTGATGCACGCGAGCGCCTCCTCCGATCGTCGCAGGTCAAAGTAGACACCGCCCAGATCATTGAGCATCCAGGCCTCACCGGACCTGTCGCCGCTCCGCCTGGCGCAGGTCAGCCCGGCCTGGCGGGTGGAGATCCAGTCGGTCCAGGGCTTGCGCAGGTTGAAGTAATACTGCATGGTCGCCGCGAGCTTCCAGGCAATGTCGTCGTGCCCGTTCTCGGCGGCCAGTCCGACGGCGGCGACCAGGTTCCCGTACTCCTCGTCGTACCACTGGAGGGCATCCTCGTAGCCAGCTAAGCGCGGCACCGCGACGTGCGGCGACGGCTGGCCGATGGAGATCCGGCGCTGAGCCGGCGCCAGCATCCGGGTAGCGGCGCCGGCGGCGTGCAGGTACCAGGCAAGCAGGCGCCCGAGCGCGGCCCCCCGGCTCGCCGGGCTCTCATCCACGCTGGCGCGATCCGCCGCATAGGCTCCCAGCAGGTCGTGGAACCGGTATCGCAGCGGCCCCGTCTTCTCCAGCAGGTGGACCCCCGCCAGCACATCGAGGAGCTGCCGGGCCCGCGGCTCGGTCGTGGCCGCGAGGCAGGCCGCGGCGGCAGTGCTGATATCGGGTCCGGCGTGCAGTCCCACCAGGCGGAACAGGTGTGCCGCCGCCGCTGGCAGGGCCAGGTAGGACCACGAGAACACGGTTCGCACGGTCGTGGCCTCATCGTCGCTGGCCGCGAGGACATCGAGCCGGGCGCTCGTGCCCCGGAGCTGACCGGCCAGCTCGGCCAGGGTCAGGTAGATCCGGTTCGCGACATGATCGGCGGCAATCCGCAGCGACAGCGGCAGGAACCCGCAGCGAGCCGCGATGTCCGCCGCTGCCCCTGGCTCGGCCTCCACCCGCTCAGGACCCAGGGTATTGCGCAGCAGGAGAATCGCCTCGGCCAAGGTGAGCGGGTCAAGCTCGACCCGCACCGCGCCATCGCGTGCGGCCAGCCCCGGCAGCCGGCTACGGCTGGTCACCAGCACCAGACTGAGCGGTGTGCCCGGCAGCAGCGGCGCACCTGCTCGGCCGTGGCCGCGTTGTCCAGCAAGATCAGCATCCGCCGGCCGCCAGCGCTGACCTGTACATGGCCGCTGCCTCGTCGAGCTCGCCTGGCACCAGCTCGGGGGCGATCCCCAGCGCCCGCAGGAACCGGGCCAGCACCTCAAGCGGCTGTAACGGCCGGCTCGGTGCGTAGCCTCGCAGGTTCACATAGAGCTGCCCGTCACCGAACCGGCTCGCCACCTGATGCGCCCAGTGCACCGCCAGCGCTGTCTTCCCCGCGCCCGCCGTCCCGCTGATCGCCAGAACGGCGGCGGCCTGACGATCATGGTGCCAGGCGGCCAGCGCGCCCGTCAGCCGGTCGGCTTCGCGACTCCGGCCCGTAAAGTCGCCGATGTCAGGCGGGAGCTGCCTGGGGTGGACCGCCAGCGGCGTGGTGGCGGACGCGGACGTACCGAAGTCGGGCGCCTCACCAGCGAGGATCTGACGCTGAAGTCGCTGGGCCTGCGGCCCTGGCTCGATCCCCAGCTCGTCCACGACCAGCCTGCGCAGTTGCTGGAAGGCCGCCAGAGCCTCGGCTGACCGGCCGGATAAGTACAGCGCGATCATCAGGCGGTGCCACAACTGCTCCCGGAGCGGCTGCCCGGCCACCAGGCTGCGCAGCCGCACGATGAGCTGCGCGTTCTGCCCCTGGGCAAGCTGCGAGTCGACCCACGCCTCCTCGGCCAGGAGCCGTCGCTCCTCAAGCCCGGCCAGCGTGGCCGCCTCCTGCCCGCCCATGGCCACATCCTCGGCTGGCTGCCCGCGCCAGAGCCCGAGCGCCTCCCAGAGCAGCCGGGCCCCCTCAGCCCAGTCCCCGTTGCCAAGAGCCCTGCGCCCGCGCTGCTCAAAGTCCTCGAAGACCAGTAAGTCAAGCTCGGACGGCGCGAGGTCAAGCTGATACCCGCCCCGCTCCGAACGCAGCTGCGGCAGGCTGTCCCCGCCGTCCGGCTCCAGCACCTGCCGCAGCGCCGACATGTAAGTACGGACGTTACCCGCGGCCGACCTCGGCGGCTGCCCTGGCCAGAGCGCGGCAGTCAGCCGGTCCAGGCTGACCCGGCGATTGGAGTGCAGCAGCAGGACGGCCAGGACCGTACGCTGCTTCGCCGCGCGCAGCGGAATGTACTCGCCGTCGTGACCCCGAACTTCCAGGGGACCTAACAGGCGGAACCGCAAGGGATCTCCGTTACCGTAGCCGCGAGTATGGAAAACCCGCGACATAAGGGTAACCGCGCCCGCCGGCAATAGCCATCAAACCTGCCCGCGTCCCTCCGCCCCGAGCCCAGGTGCCACCCATTGGCTCCCGCCCGCTGGTCCGGCAGCCCCGGCCAGGCACCCGGGCACCTGCAACCTTCCGTGATCATGAAGCAGACACTGATCACGGAACTCTGGCCGCGTGATCTAAGGGAAGACGAGGTTTCTGGACTCGGCGAGTCACCCCATCCAGGTTCCGTGATCATGGCCGGGGCCTTGATCACGGAAAGCTGGCGGTGTAATCACGCGGCTGATGTTCCGTGATCAAGGTCCGCCTCATGATCACGGAAAGCTGCACGGGTACCCCGGTGGCCGGGGCGGCTCCCGGAACGACAGCTAAGTGCCGACGCTGCTGCCCGAGCCGGGGTAGGCACTCCGCGCCCGGCAGAACCCAGCAAGCGCAGGCTGGTGGCGTATGATGTGTGGCATGCATTGTGACGTGAGGCTGGGCTGGTGGACCGTCTGAGGACGGCAACCCGCGTCAGCACGCGTTCTGGGCCGTCCGGCTGGACGGCTCTTTTTTTATGCGTAAAGGGGTCGCCCGGCCGGCTGAGCCACCGACTAGGGCACAGGAGCTCCCCGTGATCACTATCCAAGCCGCACCCGATCCAGCCACGTCCGGCACCCTCCGCGCCGCGATCGACCGCAGCCACAGTCTTGAGGCCGCCATCGCCGAGGACGCGTCAGCGTTCACCGTGCTGACCGGCGACCGGCCGACCGGGCCGCTGCACCTGGGCCACTATTTCGGCACCCTGGCCAACAGGCTGCGGCTGCAGCAGGCCGGAGCCCGGCTCTTCGTCCTGGTGGCCGACTACCAGGTGCTGACCGACCGTGACGTGGCCGACCGGCTCGGCGAGCACGTCACCGGGCTGATCGCCGACTACCTGGCGATCGGCATCGACCCGGTGCAGACGACGATCTTCGCGCACAGCGCGGTTCCCGCGCTGAACCAGCTCATGCTGCCATTCCTGTCCCTGGTGTCGGTGACCGAGCTTGAGCGCAACCCCACCGTCAAGGACGAGATCAGGCTCTCCAGCCAGGCGCGGGTCAGCGGCCTGATGTTCACTTATCCGGTGCACCAGGCGGCGGACATCTTGTTCTGCAAGGCCAGCCTGGTCCCAGTCGGCCAGGACCAGCTACCGCATCTGGAGATCGCCAGGACCATCGCCCGCCGATTCAACGAACGCTATGCCGGGGGCGATCCTTTCTTCCCCATCCCAGATGCTCTGCTGTCGGCCGCACCGAACCTGCTCGGCATCGACGGCCAGAAGATGTCGAAGAGCCGCGCCAACTCGATCGCGCTGTCCGCGACGGCCGACGAGACCGCGCGGCTGATCAGGCGGGCCAGGACCGACGCGCGGCGGGAGGTCAGCTACGAGCCCGCGAGCCCGGCCCGAGGTGTCCAGCCTGGTGCTGCTCGCGGCGCTGTGCCAGGGCCGTGAGCCCGAGGCGGTGGCGGCCGAGATCGGCGCGGGCGGGTCGGCCGGGCTGAAGCGGGTGGTGACCGAGTCGGTCAACGAGTTCCTGCGCCCGGTGCGCGCGCGGCGGTCCGAGCTGCTGGCCGACCCTGGCTACCTGGCCGGAGTGCTGACCGCCGGGAACGCGACGGCGGCCGCGATCGCCGGCCGCACGCTGGCCGAGGTCGGCGCGGCGATGGGGACCAGCTACGGCGCGGGGGCCGGTTTCACTCCTTCCCGCTCAGCACCTTGAGCGGATGGCTGCCGTCCACGTAGCCGACGAAGGGCGGGTAGATGTTGTAGCCGAGCAGTTCCTGCAGCCGCTGGGGCAGCTCGCGCACCGTGCTGCGCGGTACGGCCAGGCAGTGATTTTCCTGCGGGCGCAGCCAGGCCGCCGCGTACTCAAGGATCACGCCGAGCCTTGGCTCACTGGTCTGGTTGGCGCCGCCGCCGTGCCACAGGCTGCCCAGGTAGAACATCGCCGAGCCAGGGCTCATGGCCGCGGTCGCGACGGGATCGGCCGGACCGGGTGCCGGCCGGGCTCCCAGCGGTGGCTGCCGGGCACGAACCTGGTCGCGCCGTTCTCTGGCGTGAACGGGTCGAGCGGCCACATCGTGTTGAGCACCACGGGCGGGTGCGGCTTGGGGATCGGGTACACCGCGTCGTCGCAATGCAGGATCTGCGCCTGCTCCCCCGGCCCGATCCTGATCCCGACCGGGGCGCTGAGCTGATAGTGACCGAGCACCAGATCGAGCACGTCGAGCAGCAGCGGATGGATCGCCAGCTGATCAAACGACCTCGTCTTGGCGAACAGCGCGTAGATTCGCTGGGTCGAGAACCCCTCGAAAGCGTTCCGCCCCGTCCTGGTCGCCGCCAGTACCCGGTCAAGATCCGCCCTGGCCGCGCTGACCTGATCGCCGGACATCAGATCATCGACCACGACGTAGCCATCGTCGGCCAGCCACTGGGCGATCTGCGCGCCGGTCGCCGTCAGCGCCGACAGGCTGCCCGTCACCGGACGAGCGAGAGCCGCCGCGCAGCCGGCGCAGAGCTACCGGGAACCCGGCGCCGCCGCTGGCCAGCGAACCTCCGCCCGCCATCAGGCCGGGCCGCACGGTCAGGCCGGGATGCACCGCCAGGCCGGCGCGCCCTGAGCGCCCCCTGCGTCCGCACGGAGTTGGCCGCGCCGAAGCTCAGCGCCGAGAAGACCGACAGGACCGAGCCGGCCGAGCCGATCGAGAGCACCGAGCCGGTCGAGCCGATGGACAGGATCGAGCCCGCCGAGCCAATCGACAGGATCGAGCCGACGGACCCGATCGACAGGATCGACCCAGCCGAGCCGATGGACAGCAGCGAGTGTGCGGAGCTAGCCGAGCGCGGTGCGCCGCCATCAGAACCCATGCACCCATTCTCGCAGCGTTGCCCGGCTGACACCAGCGGCGGCTGGTCAGCCCTGTAAGGCCTGATGACCAGCGCTTGAGTTAGCGCGAACGGGGGCCGGGTACGCCCAGCTCCAACGTGATTGAGGCGAAGTGCGGTAAGTTAAGGCGGGTGCACCGGATGGGTAATGGTCGCGCGGCGGTGGACAATCCCCCGCCAGATAGCGACATGGCGCTCGGCGAGAAGCGCCCGACTTCGACGGCCAGCCCGACGCTGATGGCCAGCCCGACGCCGGCGGCTGGCCCGGGCTTGATGGCCAGGCTGAGCCGGCCGTTCCGCCGTCCGCCCGAGGGCTCCTCAAGGTTCCGGCGAGCCCGCCGCGCCATCCTCGTCACCGCCGTCTTCATCACCGCCGCTCTAGCCGTCGGCCTGGCCGGAGGCATGATCAGCGGCGTCATCTGACTCCACGCGGCTCCTGCGCCTCCGGCACACGCGTACCTGGCCTCCCTGATCATGGCCTGGCTCGTGAATCAAGGAGATACTAAGTTTCTGGACTCAGGGCCCGGTGATCTTCGGGCGATTTGTCGCGTATCCGACGCTTCGGGATCTGTCGATGGCCGGCCTCGGCCGTTCCTGTAGGAAACTGTCCTACACAGTGCCCGGTTTGCGGGGTATGCCATCGGCCCGGGCCCGGCACAGGCAGCTGGGCTGCCTCCCGTGCTGGTCCATGCCCTAGAGTCGCTAGCTGCCCAGGTCATTGACCTCTGCCTGACCGGAATGAGGAACACAGGTGGCTCGCGCCCGGCCCGACGACTCCGAGCGGATGCCGGATTTCCTGGCAAGCCTGCGGAGCATCGGGCGGGCGTACCGGTGGCTGACTGAGCTTTCGTTCCCGCCGTGCTTTCCGATCGTGCAGTTTCCCAACCTTCCGCTGATCATCGCGTTCGCCGCCGGCTGGACGGGCAGATACCTGCACGGCACCGGACACGCCTACACGACAGCTGTGTCTTACCTGGCCATGACGATCTGGGCCTATGAAGAGCTGGTGCACGGGGTGAACTGGTTCCGGCACCTGCTGGGGCTCGCCTTCGTGATTATCCTGATCATGCGCGTCGCCCACGCGGTATCCGCCTGACCCGCTGGGCAATGCGGAGGCAAGCTCGACGCGGCCAAGTTCGACCACCGCATCACCGCGACTCGGTCGCCACGGTGTATTCGTTTTGGGTACTTGGACAGCAAGCGGCTCAGTTTGTGATGCGGGACCTGCGCCGCGGTTCAGGCGGCGGCGGGTGCGGGCGGGCTGTGGCTGTGGTAGATGCGGCTGCCGTCGGGGCTGCGCATGGTCGTCGTGCCGTCCGGGTTGAGGACGATGCTCCACCCCCACCGGTGAATCAGGATGAGGTGGTGGAATCCGCACAGCAGGATCATGTTGGTGAGGCTGGTGGCGCCGCCTTTGCTCCTGGGCCGGATGTGGTGCACTTGACAGGCGGAGGGTGGTGCGGTGCAGCCGGGTGCGGCGCAGTGCTGGTCGCGGAGGATGACGGCGCGGCGCAGGTGGGGCGGGATGGTGTCGGTGCTGGTCCCGACGTCCAGGGGCAGGCTGACTGACGTGGCGGGCCGCGCGAGGGTGCCGGTGCGCAGGAACGACGCGAGGCCGTGCTTTCCGGAGAGCAGCACGACCGCGTTCGCGATGATGAGGTCGCGGACCTGGTCATATACCTGGTCCTGGGTGGCGGGACCGTATCCGGTGCCGCAGTGGTCGCAGCCGCTGGTGCCGGGGGTGCCGCTGCCGGGTCCGGTGACCGGGCGGGTGAGCAGGGCGGCGAGCTTGTCCAGGAGGTCGTGGTCGAGGTGCCCGGTGACGACGGGGATGATCGTGGCGTCGCATTCGGTGCCGGGTGCGGCGGCGGGCCAGGGGATGGCGGGCGGCACGGTGCTGCCGTCGGGCTGGAGGCGGGGACGCAGCCGGGAGCTGAGCAGGTCCGGCCCGGTGCCGCCCTGCCCGGTGCCGCCCTGGCCGGGAGCGTCATCGCCCAGGCCGCCGTGCCCGTCTTCGCCGCCGGCGGGCTGGCCGCCGAGGCGGCGGGTGAGTTCTTCGAGGCTGAGGTGGAGCTGGATCTGGGTGGGCTGCCCGGCCCGGTCCGGGAGCCCGCCGGCCGCGATCAGCCGGACCAGCGCCTCCTCCAGTGCGTCGTGGCGGCGCTGTCCCGGTGTCCGCAGGTCCTCCGGGCCGCGCCGCTTGCCCAGCGCGTCCAGCACTGCGCGCATCGCCTCGGCGCAGCCCGGGGTCAGGTCCCCGTCCAGCTTCCCGGCCCCGCCCAGCGTCGTGGCGAGGCGGACCCGGCGGTCGCCGAATCCGTCGTCGTCTCCGTCGGTGTCGGGCTCGGCGAGCCGTTTCCGCATTTCCTCGGCCAGGGCGGCCAGGTCGGTAAGCCTCGCGCCGCCGGCGGCGGCGCCGAGGAGAATGCGGTCGGCGTCGCGGCGGGCGGACTCGGGCAGCAGGTCGGTCCAGGCGCAGATGTCCTTCGCCCAGGACTCGGAGATCTCCCCGGCCGTGAGCGCGGCGTGGACGTCGGGGTGAGCGCGGAGCCGGTGCATCCACCCGGCCGACCCCGACGCGGCGGCGTTGGTGACCCGGGTCCGCCACCGCAGCCAGGACCGGGCCGTGGGATGCCCGTCAGCCTCGTACCCGGCCGCGTAGTCGAACGCCGACAGGACCGACGCCTGCGCGGCAGTGTGCACCGCCCGCGCCTGCTCCAGGCCCAGCAGGCACTCCGCCTGCACCACCTGCGGCGCTGAGGCCAGGTCCGCGGCGGCCAGCCAGCGCAGCCCGGCCAGCACCATCGACACCGCCTGCACCGCCGACTCCGGCCCCCCGGCAGCCGCACCGGACAACCCCGGGCAGCCTGCCCCGGCAGAGTCACGCGCGGCAGAGCCGGGTGCGGGCAGGGCGGGGGCAGCGCCGGGCTGCTGGACGGGATCGGACATCAGGCACCACCTCCCTCGGACACGCGCACGCCGACGACAACACGGGGGTACTGGCCGGAGTCCGCGTGCCGCCGCTCAGGACACGCCCGCACCAAAGACGGGCGCCGGCGCGGCACCAGAACTCACCAGGGGAAAAACGGAGGGCCACTCAGCCGGGACACACACCCCGCAGAACGGAGTCCATATCACCTAGTAACCAAGACCACAATCGTCCCGGCGATGCCATCTCTCTAAGTACCTACAACCTAACATGACCCACTGACAAAAACCCACCATCGACAGCAGGCGCTAGACCTGCTGATGTTCAGGCTGCACGCCGATCCGGGAATGGCCAGCGCGGCACGGAACTCGGGCATGAGCGGATCGCGCTGACCGACCACTCCGCCAGGCTGACCGTCGCCAGCGGACTGTTCACCGACCGGCTCCGCACTCAGCTCAACCTGGTGGACGATTGAATTCCGAGACGTTCTAGTTCCGTATTATGACTGGAACTGGGAGTGGGGTGACAACCGGTCGGCGTCGCTAAGCGTCCACTCATCGGACGTCCCGGCGACCAGGAGGACAGATGGCCAGACGCAGATTCGGCATTCCGGCGCTCTTCGCGGTGACGGCCGTCGCCCTCGGCTGCATCGGCCTCCCGGCTCATGCCGTCGCAAACAAGTCAAGACCGATATATAACGGGCCGCAGTCGTACTCGCCGCTCGCCAGGCTGACCATGGCGAACGTACCTAAACTGCGCGGCGGGTGGCTGCTCCACCTGGAGAACGGCTCGACGAGCAGGTCGCAGGAGGCCACGCCGGTCGCGGTCGGCGGCCGGCTGTATGTGCAGACCGCGCAAGGTGACGTGGTCGCCGTCGATGGCGGGACCGGCAAGGTGATCTGGGAGTACAAGTCGGGCCTGCCCGGCCGCGAGCGCGGCGTCGCCGTGGCCGGCGGGCGGGTGTTCGCCGCGCTCGGCGATGAGCACGTGGTGGCGCTGAACCAGCAGACCGGCGCGCAACTGTGGCAGGTGCAGGTCGGCACGCCCGGCCAGGACACCTCGGCCAACGGATCTAGCACCCCGTGGACGGTCTACGAGAACGGCCTGGTGCTGGTCGGGACCGAGAACGGCGGCGACTCCGGCATGCGCGGCCACCTGTACGCGCTGCACGCCGCCGACGGCTCGGCCGCGTGGACGTTCGCGGGCACGGCCGGTCCCGGTCAGCCGGGGCACAGCACCTGGAAAGGGAACTCGTGGCAGCTCGGCGGCGGTGACGTGTGGATGGCCCCGGCGATCGACTCCAAGCTCGGGCTGATCTACCTGGCGGTGGCGAACCCGGAGCCCCGCGTTTTGGGCGCCGGGCGAGCCGGTGCCGACCTGTACACCAACTCCCTCGTCGCCCTGAACGATCACACCGGCAAGCTCGTCTGGTACTTCCAGTCCGTGCACCACGATCTGTGGGACTACGACAACACGATGACGCCGGTCATCGGCAGCGTCCGCTATCCGGGCGGACTCAGGACCGTCGTCATCTACGGCAGCAAGTCGGCCTGGCTCTATTACCTGGACGCCAGGACCGGTAAGCCCGTCATCCCGGTGCACCAGGTCAAGGTGCCGCAGCTCACGTCGCAGGCGACGGCCAAGACCCAGCCGATTCCGGCCGGCCAGCCGCTGGTGCCGACCTGCCCGCAGCGGACTGGTCCCACGCAGGCGATTCCCGACTTCAAGAGCGGGTGCGAGTTCACACCGTACCTGGGCACGCCCGTGATCGTCGCTCCGGGCGGCGGGGGTGGCGCGAACTGGGCGCAGATGTCGCTGGACCCGAAGACCGGGCTGCTATACGTGGCTGCCGAGGAGCTTGATTACGCCTATAGCAATGGTCTGCCCTATGGCCAGCCGACGTTCTGGAAGCCTGAGGGCGAGTTCCAGGGCGGCGTGCTCGACGCGGTGAATCCCCGGACGAACAAGATCGTCTGGCAGAAGACCTCTCCGGTCGGGCTGTCCAACGGGGACGGCGTGCTGACCACGTCGTCTGGGCTGCTGTTCGAAGGCTCGCCGAACGGCACGCTCACCGCCCGGGCCGCCTCGTCGGGGAAGGTGCTGTGGACCTGGCAGACCGGGGCCGGCATCGCGACGACCCCGATTACTTACCTGGTCAACGGGGTGCAGTACGTGGCGATCCTGGCCGGGGGCAATGGCGCCTTCAACCCGGTGTCCGGCGACAGCCTGTGGGCGTTCCGGCTGGGCGGCAAGCTCGGACAGGCCAGCCCGCCGGCGGCGCTTCCTGGTCGGGTGCCGGTGACGGGGGCGACCGTGGCGGGCAGCGCCGTCAGCGACACGGTCATTCTGGGCCAGACCTGGGACGCGGGCACCGGCGGGCCTAGCGGCACGGAGAATCTCGCGAGCGAGACGGCGATGGCACCGGAGATCCTGACCGTGCCGGCCGGGACGACGGTGACCTTCGCCAATCCGGCCGGGAACACCAGGGATCACTGCGCCGAGGCGTTCTTTGATCCGGCATCGTTCAAGATCGGGCCGCTCGCGCCGGGGCAGTCGGGGTCGTTCCGGTTCGTCAAGGCCGGGACGTACTTCTACAACGACTGCGCCGGGTTCCCGTGGAACACCGGCGAGATCATCGTGAAGTAAGGGGCGAGCCCGCGGGCGCGGGGACGGCTCGGGCCGGGAGCCAGCGCCAACCTGATATCCGATGCCAGAGTGACCAGAAAGAAGGAAGGCAAGTACGAGAATACGTGCTCGGAACGTGGCCGCATCGGTCGCTTTAATGGGCGCGGCACTCGTGCGCCTCGACTCTTATCACCATCGCATCGTGCAGCGTGGGCGGTCAAAGCCCGCCCCAGACCGCGAGAATTCAGCTCACTCAGGAGCAGCCCTTCCCTCTGCCTGATATCGACAGGGGTCAGCTGAAGTACAACTGCCCGGCCGGCATGGTGGGTAGCTTCGGTGCGCAGGAAGCCGCGAACTATCATTTCACCGTGGTTGATGTAGGCGGCCAATCGGGCAGCCTGTATGACCTGTCCGCCAGTACCGTTAAGGTCAGCTGGTAATATTTGCCTGGTACAGACGTCTCTCGTCAAGCATGTCCGGACGAGAGACGCCTGTACCAGCTTGCCTGTGTCAGGTTTACCCAGGTTAGCAGTCGGACTACGACATAGTGATATAGAGGAATCGATCTAGCTTGCTTCAGTTCGCCGACGTGTCGTTCGGTTATAAAAGGTCGCGACCGGTAATCAAGGACTTCAGCTATCAGGTGAAGCCCGGCGTGACCGTGGTGCTTGGCCCGAACGGCGCGGGAAAATCCACCTTGCTTGGCCTCGCCGCTTCCGCGCTCGCACCCTGGTCGGGAAAGATCAGTACCGCCGGGCGGGAGAGCACCCGCCGCGGCGACCGTCGCGCCTACCGGGCGGCGGTTGGCTGGCTGCCGCAGCAGGTGCAGGTCATCCCTGGTTTCACCGTCCGCGAGCAAGTCGCCTACGTGGGGTGGCTGAAGGGCCTCGGGCGAGCGCAGGCATGGGAGCGCGCGGGTGCGGCCCTGGACCGGCTGAAGCTGCTGGACCAGGCCGACTCGCGAGTCAGCCGGCTATCTGGCGGGCAACTGCGGCGGGCCGGGGTTGCCATGGCACTGGTGCACGACGCGAGCGTGATCTTGATGGATGAGCCGACAGCGGGGCTCGATCCGGCCCAGCGCGCCAACTTCCGCCGCCTGATCGGCGAGGTCAGCGACCTAGTGGACATCGTGATCTCTACGCACCAGACCGAAGATCTCGCGGAGATAGCCCAGTCCGTCATGCTGCTCGCGGGCGGGACCATCCGCTGGGATGGTCCCGTTGGCGGCTTCCTCGCTCAGGGTCCGCCAGAGACCGCGGGCAGCGCCAGGGCCGAGGCCGTGTACGCGCAGATCCTGGGTGATTATCTGTGATCGCGACCGCCCCGCCGAGGGCCCGGCTGATCCCCGTGGTGCGCTGGTCCGCGATCCGCTCCGCCCTGCGGCGCAATGCCGTGCTGAAAATCGCTCCCGTCATAGTGGTGCTTGTCTATGTCTGGGCGACGTCGTCGACTATTTCGGCGGGCCTCGACGGATACGGACTCACCACGAGCATGAAGGCGATCTCGGCGCTGCCTTTCATCGCGCCGATCTGCGCGGCCTGCGCGGCGTGGGAAGTTGGCCGGCTCTGCCGCGGCATGGTCTATGAGATGACCGGTGCCCGGAGCGATATTTCCATCACGCTGAGCCGGATCGCTCCGGTGGCCGCTGTCGGGCTGGTCGGGCTGGCTGAGTCGGGAGCACTTGTCTGGCTGAACGGGGACACGGGGAGTCCGGATCTGGCCGTGTTCGCCGTGGGCGCGATCGTCCTGGCTGGCCATATCGCCTTCGGCGGCATCCTTGGCCGGGTACTGCCCGCCGTCGTCGCCACGCCGGTCGCCTTTGCCCTGAGCTATGCCTGGCTGGTCTACCCGCCGGCGCTGAGCATTACCTGGGTCCGTCATCTAACCGGTTTCAACGACTCTTGCTGCCTTAACAACGAGCAGATCACCACGGGCGCGATCGTCGCGCCCGTGGTACTCGCCCTGTCGATTGTCGCGGCGGCGGCCCTCGTCCTCTGGATGCGTCACCACCTGCTGGCGCTGTTTCCCGGCGCGATCATCTTCATGGCCGCCTTTGTTCTCGCCGCCTCCCTGGTCCACAATCTGGGGTTCGACCCCACCCAGCCGCGCACGGGCGCCATGGTGTGCGAGGGCCGGTCACCGCGAGTGTGCGTCTGGCCTGAGCATGCCGGGCGCCTCCGGGCCGCGTCGGCTGACGCGGCCCGGATGGCCGCGATCATGTCTGGCTACGGGCTGAAGGTCCCCGGCCTGGCGACGGAGTCAACGGTGCCGCATCCCGGACCCGCCTGGATCTTCGGCACCTTCACCCGAGGCTCGGCGGCCCAGCTTCGCGACACCATAGCGGTCGGGGTCGTCCCGCTCGGGCAGCCGGCGCGGTGTTCAAAATCCATTACCTGGGCGGGCGGATTTGCCCTCTCGGCCCTCCAGGCGTGGCTGGTGGTGAAGGCGGGCCTTGGCCTGCGCGCCGCCAACGAGCTCCGCGGCGACGCCGACCATCTTCACGAACGTGCGCGCCGAGCTGCAGGAAACCCGCTGCCCAGCAGGGGAACTGGTTCCGGCGAAACTTGCGAACAGCATCTAGCTGCGATGTCCCGGCCCGAGACGCAAGCGCGGTACCGTGAGGCTCTGGTGGCGGAGCCGAGGCCCGCTCAGAGATGTCCTGATGCTCTTGGCAATGCTGCTCTCCCTATTCTTCGCCGGGCAGGACACCGTTCCGATCCCCACGCTGACCGGTATCGCGACTCCTACTCCGATTGCCGTCTTCGCGCCGCTGATGCTCGCGATCAGCATCGGGTTCGGCCTCAGCCGCCGGATCGACCTTGAGCTCGTGGCGGCACGGCGAATCCGGCTGCTCGATGCCAGCTGGATCACGGCGCTCGTGGTCCTCGCCGTCTGCGGCTGCGTTCTCCTGGACTCCACCGGGACCCAGCAACTCGGCCTCATCGCCGGGCGGGACGTCGCCGGGTATACCGGCCTGACCCTGATCGGCTGGCGCATCGTGGGGAATCATGCCAGCGCCGTCCTCAGTGTCGGCTACGCCGTCGCCGCTGCGCTGCTCGGATACGGCGCCGCCGACCAGACGGCCTTCTGGGCGTGGCCGGTCGCTATGCCGGACGATGTCGCCGCGATGGCGACTGCCGTCGCCTTCTGCGCGGCTGGTCTGGCCACCTTCACCTGGTCAAGCGCGCTCAAGGCAGTCAGGGTATGACGCTCAGACGTTGGCCACCTGGCCCTCCCAGTAGGGTGCCCGAAGCTGGCGCTTGAGGATCTTGCCTGAGCCGGTGCGGGGCAGTTCGTCGGTGAACGCGACGGAGCGCGGGGTCTTGTAGCCGGCCAGGTGCTCGCGGGAGAACGCGATGACCTCGTCGGCGGTCAGCGTGGCGTCCGGGGCGACCACGATCATCGCGTGCACCAGCTCGCCCCACTCATCGGACGGGATGCCGAAGACGGCGACATCGTAGATCCCCGGGTGCTGCTCCAGGGCGGCCTCGATCTCAGCCGGGTAGATGTTCATCCCGCCGGAGATGATCATGTCGTTCTTGCGGTCGCAGATGTAGTAGAAGCCCTCGTCATCGCGGTAGGCGATGTCACCCACGGTGTGCCACTCGCCCCGGCGGGCCGACTCATAGCTGTCGGCCTGCTTGTAGTACTCGTTGAACACGCCGCCCGACCGCACGAACAGCTCGCCCGGGTGCTCAGGCCCGACCCCGGTCACCTCGTTGCCGTCCTCATCGAGCAGCCTGACCTCGTTGTGCGGCGCGGGCTTGCCGCACGAGCCTGGCTTGCGCAGCTGGTCTTTCGGCTCCAGCATGAGGTTCACGCCAAGCTCGGTCGAGCCGTATACCTCCCACAGTGAGTCCTCGGGGAAGTCGGCCAGGTAGGCCTGCTTGAGCGCGAAGCTCCACGGTGCCGCGTTGGCGATCATCCGCTTCATGGTCGACCGGTCGTAGCGGGCCTTGACCTCGGCGGGCAGCGCGCAGATCATCCTGACCAGCGCCGGGGCCGAGAAGGTCGAGGTCACCTTGTACTTGTCGACCAGTCGCAGCCAGTCTTGCGCGTCGAACTTGCGCTGCACGATGATCGTCTGGCCGAACACCTGCCCGATCTGCATGAAAGACCCGGGACCGCTGTGGTAGAGCGGACCCGAGGTGATGTAGACGTCGTCCGGCTGATACCCGATGAGGGTGATCAGCCCGACCACCACCGCCTCGTCCCTGACCCGCCGCACGGCGCCCTTCGGCTTGCCAGTCGTCCCCGAGGTGTAGATCATCGTGGCCCCGCCGAGGGCCTGATCGACCTCTTCCGGGGGCTCGGGGGCTGCCGCTGCCACCACGTCTTCGCCGAGCATGCCCGCTGGCGCCTGGCCACCGAATACCAGGACGTGCTCAAGTGCACCAGGCAGCCCGGACTCACCGGACTCGCCGGACTCGTCGGCGGAACTGAACAGGTGCGCGTACTCGGCGTCCACGTAGGCCAGGCGCGCTTCTGAGTGCGCGACGATGTACCTGGCCTCTTCGGCGGTCAGCCGGTAGTTGAGCGGGACCGCGACCGCGCCGATCTTCCTGGTCGCGCTCACGCAGGAGACGATCTGCGGCGAGTTCGGGCCGCACCAGATCACCTTCGTGCCAGGCCCGGCACCGAGCGCGGCCAGCGCGTTTCCCAGCCGGTTCGACTCGGCCTCAAGCTCTGCGTAACTCCACGACACGATGCTGCCGTCCGGGCGATCATCGATCACCGCTGGCTTGTCCGGCTGGCTCGTCGCGTACGCACTCAAGATATCCGGCATCGACCATGTCCTCCGCTGCTGCCGCTAGTTGAGGTCTAGCTTGTCGTCTTTAGCGCCGGTTGTCATCCGGTCCCCCCAGGGGACGGGTGACCCGCCCGGCCGGGCGGGTCACGCCTAAGCGTCTCCGTGATCATGACATGCGAGGTGATCACGGAATATCGACGGCGTGATCACCCCACCAGATTTCCGCGGTTTTAAGAGGGTCCGGGTTTCTGGAGTCTGGGGTGCGCTGTTGCGGGGCTAACCGGTCCGGCACAGCCCGCAGCACCCGGCACCGCCGCTGATGTTCCGGGCTCTGGCGCGAATTCCGTGATGCTGGCCGCTGGCCGGCCCCATGGATGTGGCAGCGCTGGGGCTCCAGCCCCAGCTATGTCACATCGATGAGGTACGGCCCGGCAAGCCAGCGGCGGGACAGGCCCGGGCTGGGCTCCTGGGGCTCAGCTTAGGGCGGCGGCCGATGAAACTACGGGCGTCAGGCCTGGACTATTGAGCTGCCCCGAACCTTGATCTTGATGGGGGCGAGGGGCGCGGTGGCCGGGCCGTTGACGACTGAGCCATCGGAGATGCTGAACCTGCTTCCGTGGCACGGGCAGTCGATCGTGCCGCCGGCCACCGTACTGACGATGCAGCCCGCGTGCGTGCAGACCGCGGTAAACGCGTCGAATGTGCCAGCCTCCGGCTGGGTGATGACGATCTGCTGCTCGGTCAGGATCTTGCCGCCACCGACAGGGACCTCGGCGGTCGAGGCCAGTACGCCTGACCCCTTCGAGCCCGCCGGCCCGGAACTGCCCGAGGCGGGCTGGCCGTTGATCCCTCCGCTGGCACTGTAACGAGCACATCCGGCTAGCGCGGCGGTGCCTGCCGCGCCGGCACAGGCCAGCACGGCACGGCGGCTGGCGGCGGGAACGCCGGGCTCTGTCATAGCGAACTCCTCAGCGCTTGATCCCGAAGGTGGAGAAGAACCAGTAGGCGGAGGTGAGCCACACTCCGGTCAGGGCCGTGAACACCAGCGCGCCTACGACTGGCAGCAGCCATGATGGCAGATCGCGCTTGGGCAGGATCAGCATCTTGACCGTAAAGGAGCCAAAGAACAGGCAGCCGAGAACCGAGTGGATGAGCACCCGGGCGCTGAAGGTCTGAAACCCGAGCGCGTAAAGGCACTGCACCGCTATCGGAACAGCCACGAGAAACGCGATCCGGCCCGACCAGCGATGCAGACCGCCGATCCAGGACGGCGCGCTGACGCGCGGGATCTTCCCGTACATCACGAGCGCCGAGCCGACCTGGACCAGCGCGAAAGCGGTCGCGATCGTGGCCAGCCACGCCTTCACCGAGCCAATGCTGGAGAATCCCGCGATGTCGATCGAGATACCGGTCGGGTGATGCAGGCGCCCGAAGATGCCCAGGGTCAGCGCGACCAGCGCGCCGATCAGGCAGGGCACCACCAGCTTGGCCGCACCCGAGGCGGCGCGAGCCGGCGGCAGCGGAGCGGAAGCTTCCGGCTGTGCTGTCATATTCGTCTCCGTATCACTGGCATGAGATGTCAGTGACCGCCACCATGGCCGCCACCCCCGCCGCCACCATGACCGCCGCCATCGCCGTCGCCGCCCTGACCGCCACCGCCCTGGCCGCCGCCAGCTGCCCCGACCTGGCTGGCATCTTCGCACCGGGAGCGAACGGACTCATGCGCGGCCGAGGACTTCGCCAGTGCTGGTGCCGAAAAGGTGTAGCGGACGCCATTGGCCAGAACGCGGCCGACTGCCTTCCTGATGGTGTAGGTCGCCCGGAGCCTAGCCCCGTTAGGACCGGTCAAGATCAGGCTTCCGCCGGATGCGGTACCGCTGAGGTGCGCCTTGATGACGGACGCCTTGCAGACATACGCGCTGGTCCGTCCCCCGCTGACGGAAATCGCCACCACCGCGGCACCGCCGTGCACCTTCGCGACATAGGTAGCGCGAGCCGGCACGTTCGCGGGTGCCGTGGTCGTATGCGCGGGCGACGGCGACGACTGCGGCGAGCCGGCGTCCGCCGTGCGGGCAGGAGAGTCGTCGGCGCCGGGGCAGACTGCACTGTCGCATGAGCAGTGGCCAGCGTGCTCGCAACCAGCAGGGCAATGCCAAGGACCGCCCCGGTTAGCAACGTGATCGTGGGGGTCTGAAGTCTCATAAAGGTGTCCTGCGGAGCCTTGAGCCGGTGAACATGGGGCCTGCCCGACACCTATCGCGCTTTGAGCAGGTGCCGAACGCCATATCCAGTGAAATGCGGTGAAATTCCTTTGCACCGGATATGCAGGCTGTCAATGTACTAGTTTGCCGCTACCGTCGTCTACATCCGCCGGAGTGCCTGGCGACCTGCTGTCTCACTCGGCGGCCCTGGGGGTGGCCTGTGTCCACGCAGGCAATCCAAGTCGTCTGCCTCGCGTCGCCGATCAGATACCAGATACGGCCGCCGCCTGTGACTTCGGATTGCCACCGATCTACAGGCCGCCCTTCCAGGCCGCCGCGCCCAGGCTGCCCTTAAGCCGATGATGATGCTCCGGTGCGGATCTCGAACGCGGATCCGGATGCTCAGACAGTGGCGCGCTCAGGCAGTCGGCCGGTACCCCAGGCGGGAGTCGAACCCGCCGCGCTCCGCTTTCGAGGCGGTTGCCCGGCCGTCGGGCACGCCCCGGAGGTCTGGTTCGTGGACCCTGACCAGGCGCAGGCCAGCAGCAGCCGCATCCTGGGGCGAAATGGCCGGTCCACGTCACCGGGTTCCGCGATTCAGGGAGGCCGGGCATCTGGACTCAGAGGTCACGCCACCAGGGTTCCGCGATCATGGTCGGGGCCTTGATCACGGAACCGCGATGGGGTGATCACACGACTCGTGATCCGTGATCAAGCGTTGACTCATGATCCCGGAAGTCTGCGGGGGAAAGGCTGAGCTAATGCGGGCTTGGTCACTCACCTCCGGCTCGCACCAAATGTTCAGGGAGATGCCCAGGACGGCAGCGTCTGGATGGCTCCGGCAGGCCAGGCAGGTAGCCCCATACTCCGGCAGGAGTACCCGCCCTCGCAATCGACTCCGGCTCCAGCGGGGGCTGGCCAACCGTCGGCATCTGCGGCCTGTGCAGACTTTAAAAGTGCCGCACCAATGTTCGCGTCCTCCAGGCTCTGACCTAGCGCCAGGCCGCTACTTGCACTTGCTTGTTATGTAAAAATGGAGCAGGTTCTATATGAGTCTATCCTTCGCGACGAGATGGGTATGCCGATGTCCGATGTCCCAGTCAACGCACCCGGTGGCGGCCCCACCTCGGGAGATGATGGTGTCGTCGTCGAAGCGCGTGACCTCGCCGGAAGCTTTCAGTTTCGCTACAGCCGAGGTTCAGAGACTGCCCCTCCCCGGCAGCTGCCAAGAGGTGTACGGATATTTGTCAACAGAGCTCTCGACCTAGACCAGCTAGACGAGCTCATAACCGCTCGTCGATCAGGTGACGATCCAGTGGTGGCATATATCATCACAGGCACAGCAGGAGTCGGAAAGACTTCACTGGCCTTGCACTGGGCACACCGAGTACGTGAGCAGTTTCCAGATGGCCAGTTGTACGTCAACCTCAAGGGTTACGATCCCGGCCAGCCTGTCACGGCAGATAGCGCACTCGAGCGATTTCTGCTAGCGCTAGGCGTGCCAGCGATGGCGATACCAATTGATATTGACGGGAAGGCGAGTGAATATCGATCAGTTATTGCCGGCAAGCAGATGCTGATCATACTTGATAATGCCGGAAGCGTAAGCCAGGTCCGACCGCTGCTGCCAGGCACAAGTCGAAGTCTGGCGATCATCACCAGCCGAAGCCGGCTCTCCGGCCTGATCATCAGAGACGGAGCCCAGCGGGCCACGCTTAGTACCTTGTCAGAGGCCGAGTCGGTTCAGCTGCTGAAAGCCACTACCGCTGATTACCGGGCCAATGACGAAGACGCGGACATCGTCGAACTCGCTCGTCTATGCGCCTACCTACCACTCGCCTTGCGCATAGCGGCCGAGAGAGCGGCCAGCAGGCCTGGCATGCCTCTCAGCCAGCTTATCGCCGGCCTTCGCGACGAATCGGCTCTGTGGGAAGCGCTATCCACCGGAAGCGACGATGAAGCCGACGCTGTCAGAACAGTGTTCGCCTGGTCCTATCGCGCACTCCCAGAAAAAGCAGCGCGCCTCTTCTGCCAGCTCGGCATGCATCCAGGAAATGAATTTGGCGAAGCTCGCCGCTTCAGCTTTGGCTGACGAGGTAACCGGCGTGCTGTCCTCGCTCGACGTCCTCGTCGGAGCGTGCCTCCTAGAGAACAAGAGCCCAGGGCGGTACGAGTTTCACGACCTGCTGAGAGCCTACGCGATAGATCAGGCACGCTTTGAGATCTCCCAAGAAGACCAGCTTAGCCTGGTGGAACGCGTCTGCTATTGGTATCTTCTTTCCGCCTACAGCTGCGCCTTGTTTGTCGCGCATGATGTCACGCTCCTTGACCCTCCAGACAGCACAAGTTACGAGCTGCGTCCGATCGTCTTCGTAGAGCGCCGCCAGGCCGCCCAATGGTATCTGCAGGAGAGGTCTAATCTTCTCGGTGCGCTGCGGGCTGCCGCTGGCACGCACCTGCTACGCATAACGCTTCAGCTTGCGACTATACTCGAGCGAATATACGCTAGCCATAATCATTTCCAAGATTGGCAGGAGTCATCACTCGCCGGTCTGGAGGCAGCCAAGGAGCTTGGACTACGCGAAAGCGAGGCCGCGATGTGCGAGAGCCTCGGGAGAGTTAACCGCCTGACGATGCGCCTCGTCGAAGCCGTCCGCAATTATCAGAGCGCTCTCGTGATTTATGAGCAAGCGGGCGATACGATTACCGTTGTCAAAATATCAAACGGACTGGCCTGGGTATTTCTGTTCGGGCACCAGCCCGCAGATGCGCGCAAGCAGCTAAATCGAGCTCTCGCCGTCGTCGACGGTCTCCATCAAACTTACTGGCGCGCGACGATCCTCTATAGCCTTGGCTACACCTGCCTCCAACTCAGGAACCTCGATGAGGCCGATCACCGACTTCAGGAATCACTGCGGCTCTTCCGCGATCTCGCGGATCGTCTGTACGAGTCCATGGTCCAGACAGCTATCAGCTACCTTCTACGTCTGCGCGGCGATGCCCGGCTCGCCCTGAGCATAGCCTCGGAAGCTGTCGCCACCAGTCAGGAGATGGACAACGCGCTATGGGAAGCCACGGCCCTGCTCTATCTGGGGCGCGCTCAGCGGGATGTCGGCGACGCCGCTAGCGCTCTGATCTCCTACCAGCGCTCCGCCGTCATTTCACGCCAGGAAGGCGACGTCAGCAGGGAGGCCATGGCGATTACCGGCGCCGGCCTCGCCTACGCCGATCTTGGACGATACCCGGATGCGGTCGCCTTCCACCGTCGGACTGTACAGGTCAACCGCGCGCTCGGCGACAGCTGGAAGCTCGGTCGCGGCCTCTCGCATCTCGCCGATGCCCTTGCCGAGCTGGGTAACGCTCAGGAGGCGCTATCTCACCGAACGGAGGCACTCGAGCTATTCAGAGCGTTCAATGATCCGAAAGCGATCAGCCTGCGCGATCAAGTGGAAGCCAAGATAGTCGCAGCCTCGACCTGACGGCACTAAATATTTTTAGCCATCCAGTTCCGCCGAGATGTCCGATCGCAGGATTGAGAAGATCAGGTGGTCGTGCCAGCGGCCCTCACGCCACTGAACACCGCGCAGCCGCCCCTCATTGGCAAAACCGGCCTTTACCAAAATTTGCTGGGCCCGATTATTATCCGCGTCGGTCAGCGCCTGGATTCGCCAAGCGCGCGTGTGATCAAATAGATATCTGGTCACCTGCCACAGGGCCCACTGGCCATAACCTCTTGATCTTTCTGAGGCACGTATGTGCAGAGCCAATTCCCAGCACCATGATGTGTCCGGCGGTGCCCATTCTTTTCGAAACCAGAAGACACTGCCGATGACGCGCTGATCATCTCCCACGATCGTCAGACGGCCGCCATCCTCGTTCAGACGCCCCATCTCTGCCAGACTGCGACCGGGTGAGCTGAAACCAAACCACTGGAACTCGCCAGCCAGATCTTTTGAAGAGTAATCTTCATCGAAGATCGGCAGATCGGATCCTTCAAGCGGCCGGAGCCGACAGCGCGTCGTTGCCGCGTCGACGTCACCAGTGAAATTCACCAAGAAGCTCTCTCTCCTCGTCATCGCCAGTCAGGGCGAGCTCAGCCCGAAGCGAGGTATCTGCCACGACGCCGTGTAGGCCAATGTCACTCCTGATCCAGGACGGAACATAGCCGAGCAGCAAAAGCCTGCGCGCTCCTGCGCTAGCCTTGGATGGGATACTCCTATGCCAGAGATTAGCGTGTATCAGTATGGCATCGCCAGGCTCGAAGAATACGGCCAGCTGACCTGCCTGATCGGACTGATCACGGAACGGAATCCTGATGCCCGCATTCAGATGCGATTCGGGGAGAAGACAAAAAGCCCCTTCCCGTTCCGTAATATGATCTAAATATATGAGGCAGTGAACCTGATGCGGGAAACTGAATAGCGGTGGCAGGGGATCTGGAATCACAGGAAGATGTCCATGCCAAGGCACCGATACGTCTGCGCTGCCTTCGTAGTTCATCCTCGCTTCGAGATCCAGCCAAACTCGAGGTCCAAGCAGAGTTCGTGCGATGGACAGAGCAGGCTCCAGCCGCAGCAGGGAGTGAAATGCCCGGTTCTTGTCCAGCAGATTGCGGATGTAAATACTCTTGCCGGGAAGATATTCGGCGCCTGGCTGATCTTCTTCCAACTTGGCCAGGGCAAGGACAGCCTCGGCATAGGTGGCGGCTGCGACTGTGTCGATGAGCTTAGGTAGCAGCATATAACCAGATTTTACGAATCCATCGATCTCGACCTTGCTGATTTCGGTCTCAACTATGCGAGTCGGGTAGCCGCTAACCTGATCATTAATGACGAAGTCTGTTCGCATCAACAGTTCGCTTCCGTCTCATTTAGCGGCTAGGCACGGCCAGGTCATTGTTCCGGATCATCGCCAACAGTTCAGTCATCGGGAAGGAAAGTCTTTTGAATTCTTGCCAGGCTAGTATCGCTTGCTCTAGTCGTTGAGGGTCGTCGTTGCGATTTATGTAGAGTAGATGACCTTCATTGTCATAGCTCAGATCTATGACAATCTTCTCGTCGAAGAGCCAGGTGTCTGTATATGTAACGGGTGGGACGTTCTCCCGGAAGATGAATCGAATATCTTCACCCGACGCACCGTTAATCGCATAGTACCAGTCCAGCTCGAATTGCAGGTACGGGTTCAGCGCGTGATCAATGATATGAACCCGGCCCATATATTTTCCGTCCGCAGAGAGCTTCCGAATATTTGACGCCCACTCCTCATTGCGGTCAGACGGCAGAGGCCCACCACCGAGATAGTACGCGAAATCAGCTCGCTCTTCCTCCACAGCATACACAGGAAGCGTCTCGATACGCGTCGCCGAACTCTCGAAGTGGGTAAAGAAATAGCCGAACTGCTCACCGTTAAGTATAATCGGAACTGTCCCATCTACTTTGTCAGGTACGGCCAGAAGGCCGTACCTGACGCCGTCGTTGAAGTTACGTCTCCTCTAGATCAGCGCGTTCCCGGAAGTTACTTGGAGAACACCTGCTCTAGCACGTATCGCGGGATCTCAATAGCGTTTTCGCCGGGAGGGAGGTCGAGGCCGCTGCTAGCGGTGTCAACGGCGAACCCCTGCACGACGATGGTGTTGTTTTCGGTCTCATAGACTGCCGGGCAGGGTCCGTTGCCACAGCCGGTTCCGCCTATTTTCCTCAGGTTCATCACTTTCGCCTCTCTCGGAATTGCCAGTTCTGAGCCATTTCTATACTCGTCACAGACTCCAGTCAAGTGACAATAAGATGTCATCGGAGGATGGGCTTCTGATCGTCAGATTGAATCGCCCTCCGAGCGCTGCCCCTAGAAAGCCTTCGCTGGTTTGACGAATCGCATCTGTTGCGATGCACCAAGCGATATGTCGGTATCGGGCATGATTGAGCCTTTACTGCTGCGGTGCCTGATCTCCTGATGCTTGTGCTCGCCTGATCGCAAGCACGTGCGCCTGGAAGCTCATGTTCGCAAGAGGGATTGATGTCTCGACCCAATTAACGGCTGAGTCGAGGTCCGACTCGGGAACTGGATATTGCAGCCTCGTCCCATAGATTCTGGGCTGGCGGGAAGTTCCGGTAAGAGACGGTGGCTTCGGTACCCCGGAACTGACCAAGAACTGCAGCCACTCGGGGTCGGGTGCCCGGTTAAGTGCCCACTCCAAGATCATGAGCCCATCCTGGATCCCGACAATGCCCCGGTCTGTTGCCAGGATCTCCCAGCTGTCCTGGCCACCAGAAGCAACTAGCTTCTCCTGCCGCTGAGCTGAGCCTGCCTGGCCGTCTCCTCGCGGTAGCCCGTCTCCCTGCCGTGGCACAGCAAGGAGTGGCTCGTAGCCCTGCAGATGCAGAGTGCGCTCACATAGCTCGACTAGAAAATCCACTGCCGTTTCTGATGCTGTCTTGCCGCGTTCACTCGACGTGGCGTACGTCTCGAAGCCGTTCTTGACTCTGGCGCCAGGCAGAGCAGTAAGGCCGTGCGTGTCGACAAGCTCGCCGATACTATTGTGTGCATTCAGCCGGATACCGAACTGTACAGCTGGATCCCGTTCCGTGCGCATCCGCAGGGTTTGCCGGAGGAAATCGGCGAGCGCGCCTGGCACGGACAGCGCGATGGCCAGGCGCTGGTGCCAGTCAGGCAGACTTGCATGAGCGACTCCGCGATCTGAGTTGCCCAGCTCTACCTGCAGCACGAAGCGTGCGTAGCGTACCGCCCCGTGCTGGACAGTTGCGTTCGCCTGGGGGAGCAGCAGGGTTGCCGTGGCCGTCTGAGCGTACCCGGCTTCGAGTTCAATTCGGCCGTCACCAGCACGGGAAGCCCAGCGCGAACCGACGGCGGCCAGACGCAGCTCTCGAAGGAAGCCACTGACTGGCGACTGGTCAAGGAAGCGCAGGAAGTCGGATCGCAACTGAGAAGTACTGAGCTCGGAGCCGAGATCGCCGATCGGACTGATGATCCCGATGCACACAGAGGGCACGGATTTACTTGCCGTGGACGATGCCAGCAATGCCGCGGCCAGCATGGCATTGTCAGCGATGTGATCCCAGCGGTCGGTCAGGACGGCGTCGCGAAGATCTGGCTCGGCGACTCCTGGTTCTTCGCCGGTGCGCAGGGCAAACAGGCGGCTGTCGTCATGCCCGCGCACGTATATAACCGGTGTCACCCATTCAAGGGTCCCCCTGCCTGTGCCGAGAATTGCGACGCGACCACTCGATGTCGCGTCATCGATACCCCGTCCATGTGCTATCGCTGTATAGAAGCCTCGACCAAATGCGATCGCCGCTCCGTCAGATATCGCGAACTGCATGGCAGCCACGGCGGTTACCCCACCGCGCACCAGGGCCGCCGCAGTGCCCGAGTACAGATCCTGCACCCCAGCCGCCGCTCCTGAGCAGGAATTCAGTACAACTAGCCTGGGCATGGGCCGAGCCTGACGCATTAGGTCAACGAGGCTAGCGGCATCAACGTGGTGGGCCTCACCATCATCGCCGACCAGTATCAGTACTCCTTCGTTGCGATTGACGTCGAAGGCACCGTGCCCGACAAAATGAACGACGTGCCACTCGCGGCTAAGCAGAAGCTGCTGCAGCGACACCCAGGTGGCCGCGGCAGCGAAGTGAATCTCCACCAGCCCGTTGTTCCGCAGAGCTGATAGCGCGTCGCTAAGCTGCTCCTTCTCTTTTTCTACGTTCAGCGACGGCAGTCCGGCCGGAGATGCGATCACAGCCAGAATCCGAAGCGGCAGGCGCACGGCTAAGGGTCCGGGCATGGAGCCGACCGGAACGCTCCTGACCAGCTGATGCCTGCGGCACAAGTATCCGCCGATAGCCTTGTCGTACATGGCCTCCCACGGCAGCGCCGCCAGGGCCGGATCATCGACGGTGAGCACGACGCGAAGTCCGTCAGCACGCTCGACCGCGAGGGCGGTGCTCGCCTGGTATCTGCCCGCCACGTCTCCAGATCCCAGCAGGGCAGAAAACAGCAAGTTTCCGATATCACGAAGCGGTCGCTCAGCCTCAGCCGGAACCGAGCTGCGCCGTGCCGAAGCCAGGACCAGGCGCTCTATCTCGGCCCTGCGGGCAAGCAACTCAGGCACATCTAGCCGGACAGTTGCGGAGGCTTCGCCGGCCGGAGATCGCACCACATCCACGCGGTAGTCGCTGGAGCCAGCCAACGGTCTGATGGCAACCTCGACGACGGACACGAGACACCCCAGCTCCCCGATTGGGAATCCGACCTCAAGGTTAACGCCGTCACTACGCATGACTGCGAGGCCGGGCCACGCCAGGGCGTACTAGGCCTGCTGGATCTGGCCGTTTTCGATGATCAGGACTCGGTCGGCCAGGTCCATCAGGGCGCGGTCGTGGGTGCTGGCGATCGCGGTGATGCCCTCGTCGTGGACGATGCTCCTGATCAGGGTCATGATCTGGCGGGCGGTCTGGGAGTCGAGCTGGCCGGTCGGCTCGTCGGCCAGCAGCAGCTCGGCGTTGTTGGCCAGGGCGCGGGCGATGCCGACGCGCTGCTGCTCGCCGCCGGAGAGCTCGTGCGGGCGCTTGCGGCCGTAGCCTGGCAGGCCGACGAGCTCGAGCAGGGCGGTGACCCGCCTTTCCCTGGTGGCCGAGTCCATTCTGGACAGGCGCATCGGGACACCGATGTTTTCGGCCGCGGAGAGCATCGGCAGCAGGGCGAAGGACTGAAAGACCAGGGCCACGTGCTCGCGCCGCAGCCGCAACTGCTCGTCGCGGTTCATGGCCGTGACCTCCTGGCCCGCCACCCAGGCGCGGCCCGAGGTCGGCTGGTCGAGACCGGACAGCACGTTGAGCAGGGTGGTCTTGCCCGACCCCGACCGGCCGCAGAGAGCGATGAGCTCACCGCGCCGCACCGTCAGGGAGACGCCGCGCAGGGCCTGCACCGCTGACGAGCCGTGACCGAAGGTACGGACTATCGACTCCGTCCTGACGATCTCCAGCTGCTCGCCGGCCTGGATCGGGCTGCCCGCCCCGACCAGGACTGGATCTCGCTCCGGCATCATCCCGCCTCCCGCTGACCAACTCGATCCAGATCGGGCCACACGCCCACATGGTCGGGCTCGAGGGCGAGCCTGACTCGTTCCTTGAGCTGGAGCGCCTCGATGTAGTCCGCCGGCAGCTGCAGCCGCCCGGCCCGGTCAAGCACCGAGAACTCCTGCGACCGCAGCGCTTCGGTACCGTGCTCGTCGGTGGCGGTCGTGCGGATCACCTCGGTGCTGATCCGGCCGTCCCTGATCGCCACTGTCCGGTTGACCTGCTCCGACACTCCGGCGTCGTGGGTCACCACCAGCATGGTGACGCCGGTCTCGGTGTTGGCCTTGCGCAGGGCCGCGAAGACCTCATTGGCTGTCTGGGTGTCAAGCTCACCGGTGGGCTCGTCGGCCAGCACGATACTCGGCTGATTGGCCAGGGCGACACCGATGGCGACTCGCTGCTGCTGACCGCCGGACATCTTGCTGACCTGCTGGTCAGCGAAGTCAGCCAGGCCGAGCATCGTCAGCAGCTCCCTGGCCCGGCTCGCCCGCTTGCTCCGGGCGACCTTGGCCAGCTCCATCGGCAGGCTGATGTTCTCAGCGGCCGTGAGCTGCGCGAGCAGATTCCGGCCGGTCTGCTGCCACAGGAATCCGACTGTGTGCCTGCGGTACCTGAGTCGCTCGCGCACCTTCATCGAGAGCAGATCGTGACCGGCCACGATGGCCTTGCCGCCGGTCGGCCGGTCGAGCGCGGCGAGGATGTTCAGCAGCGTGGACTTGCCGCTGCCTGACGCCCCGACCAGCGCGGTCAGCTCCCCCGCGCGCAGCTCAAGATCCAGGCCCTGCAGCGCCTGCGTCTCCACGCCGGCCACCGAGTAGATCCTGACCAGCCGCTCGCACCTGATCATCGCGTCGCTGGTATCGGCCGCCACCGCCTGAGCGGTAACAGCCTGCTGCCGGGCGATCAGGTCATCGATGCCTGTCATGTCTGGCCAGCCTCCTGGAATCGAAGTAGCGCTCCGATATGGCGCCGGCCGCCGGCCAGTCCTTCGAGCATGAGGAAGGCCACGGCAAGCGCGGCAGCGGCGGCGATGGGGACTAGCACAGTCGGCCAGGTCGGCTCCAGCGTCACCGGGACGATGCCGTCGGTGTACACGCCAAGCCCCAGCAGCGGCCCGAGGATGACGGCGAGCAGCCAGCCCGAGAGCGCCGAGCCTACGGCAGCCACCACCACCAGCGGCAGCGCGTCGGTGAGCCCGAGTGCCAGCGCCTGAGATCGCGCCATGCCGAGCGCGGCGAGCTCGGTCATCATCGCGGTCCGGCTACGGCCCGAGCTGGCCAGCGCGAAGAGGACAGCGACCGCGCTGAGCGCCGCCGCCGCTATCGCCGCGATGAGGTAAAGAAAG
The DNA here is from genome assembly GCA_963819285.1 of uncultured Actinomycetota bacterium. Taxonomy (GTDB): domain Bacteria; phylum Actinomycetota; class Actinomycetes; order Streptosporangiales; family Streptosporangiaceae; genus Chersky-822. The sequence goes on along the minus strand of CAWFVM010000002.1, from coordinate 3,631,011 downwards.
TGCGACAGGCGCAGGGCCGGTGAGTGCACCAGCGCGCTCAGCACCTGCTGCCGGACGACGACCAGGCCATCGGGCGGCAGCGCACGGGCCATCACCGACCGCAGCTGGGGTAGGTCAATCGCCGAGCCGGTCAGGAGCACGGTGGTCGGCGGCGGGATCGAGGGCAGCCGGGGCGCTGCCCAGCTGGGCAGCACTACGTAGCTGCCGCCATCAGGCATGGCCGCCGTGTCGGTGACCGTTCCGATGATCTTGACCGGCAGGTTTATCCCGGCGAATTCCAGCAATGAGCCGGCCTGGCCCGCCGCTGCCGACTTCGCTCTCGCCTGCGCGGCGGCCAGCACATCCGGCGTGACCAGCACGGGCACCGTGCCGTTCGACCCCGAACCCGGCCGGGCGAGAGCCCCCGCCGGGAAGTCAGTCCAGGGCGTATCGGCGGACAGCTCGCCGTAGGAGGCCGGCGTCACCACCGCGAGCCCGAGCGGCTGGCCCGCCCGTCCGGCCGTGGCCAGATTCACCGACAGGTTGCCCGTGCTCGAGGCCGTGTAGACCGCCGTGACGTGCCGGACACCCCGGACCTGGCTGAGCGAGTGAAGCTCGGCCGGCGTGACCCCGGTCAGCGTGTGCCCGACCAGGCCGGGCACCGTGACCTGAACGTCGGCGCCGACCTGCGCCCAGGACGCCGCTACCTGGCCGGCCGCGACCGCCGCCATGACCATCGCGCTGAACGCCACGAGCGTCAGCGTGAGCATGAGGGTTATGGCCGGCCCGATCGAGCTGGTGCGCGCCAGGGCGGCGCGCGTGAGGCCGACCACTCCCACAGGTCCCCGCATCCCGCCAGCGACCTTGGCGGCGGCGCGCAGCGGGCCCCGGTAGAGCCGGTTGACGACCAGCCCGACCACGGCGGCGACGAGTACGATGCTGGCGCTCAGATAGGTACCTGTGCTCGTCGAGGCCCCGCCGCGCAGTCGCAGGTCAGCGACCGCCGCAGCGGCCACGAGTACGACCGCGAGCTCGCCGACCAGGCGGCGCAGCCTCGGCCTGCCCACCACGACCTCGTCCCGGCGGCCAAGGTCAGCCAGGCTCCGCTCACGGTGCCGCAGCACGGCGAGGGCCGGCAGGCAGGCAATCGCGGCCAGGGCCGTCAGGCCGCCGAGCAGCCAGCTGGTGATACTGCCGCCCGCCGGCAGGACGACCACAGCCAGCACGGCGCCGATCACGAGGGCGGGGACGGCGATCAGGCCCGACCGCAGCAGCATCCGGCGAGCTAGCTGCCGCAGGCTGCCGCCGCGCACCCGCAGCACCACCAGCTCGGGCCGGTACGCCTCGATGGCCAGGTCCGAGCAGATGAGCAGCAGCATGATGCCTGCCACGAACAGCCCGACGAGCAGCAGCGAGTCGGCCTCCGCGACCGTGTGCCATTGCGCCGTGAACGACGCCAGGCCCTGCACCAGGCCAGCGCTCACCTCGGTATCGGTCAGGTTCGGCTCCCCTATGGCCACCTCGGTGTCACGGGGCACCGGCGAGGTAGCGTAAGCCGCGAGCGCGGACTCCAGCCTGGGCACCTCAGCGGCGGTCATGGTGCTGCGCAGCGGGAAGAACCACGAGAGCTGATCGGCCTTGCCCTGGTAGGCGGTCGAAAGGGCTATGACATCACCAGGCCCGATGAGAAAGGCACCGATGTAGTGCTCGGAGTTCGGGCCGCTATAGCTATCGATTCCCGGCTTCACGAGCACCGGATCGACCTGCCAGAATGACGATCCGGTGCCCTTCGGCCGGAAAATGCCTGTCACCTTCAGCAAGATGTCGGGGTCACCAGGCGCGGCCGGCTCCAGGTCGGCCACCGAACCTACCCGCAGGCCGAAGATCGCGGCGGTCGCCGGTGTCACGGCGACGGTCAGCGTGACCGAAGCCGGCCTGCCATGCGCGGCCGGCCGACCGGGCCGGCCGCGTCCGGCAGCGAGCCGGCCACAACCGAGGTCAGGGCGGCGAGCCCAGTCCGGTAGACAGCCTCCACCAGCGGCGGCAGGTCGATCACGGCCGACGGCGCCGGATTCGTGACAGTCAGGTAGGGCAGGCTCACTCCGCTCCAGTCCTGAGCGGGAATGAAGTCCGGCCGCCTGGGCAGGGTGCCGAGCACCTTGTGACTGAACTCGCTGACATCGGCCGGGGGCAGCACTCCGGTCTTCGGCCAGGCCTGCAGATCGGCCGAGATCATCAGGCCGCGATCGATGGCAGGCAGCAGCCGCAGCGCCTGCCTGCTGGCCGTGTTGTCGGCGGTCAGCAGGGCACGGGCGCCGGCCACCGAAATGAAGGCGACGACCAGCGCTACGCCGGCGAGCACCAGGGCCGGTGCCAGTCCCGCCTCACCAAGGATCAGGCGGCGGACGGTACGCGGCAGACTCACGTTTCTTCCTCGATCCTGATGCGAGCCGCACCACTGCCCCGGCGCGGCAGGGCCAGCGTGATCGCCAGCGTGGGCAGCACCGCCATGCCGAGCGCGACCAAGGCGGCGAGCAGCCAGGGCACCTGCACCACGACCGGCGGGATGGGCCGCGCGGCCCCGGGGGTCAGCGTCACCGCCGGAATAATCAGCTCGCTGAGGATGGCGCCGAACAGCAGGCCGATCGCGCTCGGAGCGATCGCGGTCAGGCCCTGTTCGAGGCCGAGCAGGCGGGCGACCTGCCGGGGCGGCATCCCGAGGGCGTCGAGCAGCGCCACGTCGCGCGCCCGCTCACTCGCGGTGGCGATGCTGACCAGCATGCCGATGATGGCGAGCAGCACGGCGGCGATCGCCAGCGCCAGCAGCGCCTGCTGCGCCGCCAGCGAGAGCGGATTGGCCAGCAGCGTGCTGGCGACGGCGGCGAGGCTGGTAGTCGAGGTTCCCTGAGGCAGGCCCGCCAGCCTGGGGTGCCCCGTTGTCTTCAGCCACCACTCGGTGATGCTCTCCGGCTGCGCGCCGGCGGCCGTCAGCTCGTCGGCGAGCGCGGTCTGGTCGACCAGGATGCCCGGGCTGCCGCTGGTCATGGTCGGCAGGTGCGGCAGCACCTCCATCGGGGTGATCTCCACCGTCGTGCCGTCTACCTGGGTGTCAATGCGCTGGCCGATCCTGGTCCCGGTAGTCGCGAGGAAATTCCTGGTGACCACGGCCGGGAGCGGGCGCAGGTGCCCGGCGTACCGGTCAGACATCGAGATCTCGGTCGGGCTTGACGGCTGGAACTTTCCGGCGACGCCCTGGTTGAAGACCACGGTCAGGTTGCCGCTGGGATCGGCCTGCGCCTTGAACACCGACGCGGCCTGGCTGCCGGGATTGGGCAGGCTGGCCGAGATCAGCCGGCTAGCCGACGGTGCGAGCGCGAACCTGGTGCCTGCCGGGCTTCGCGGTGAGCCGAGCGCGACTCCGTCTGACAGGGTCAGCGTGTTGAGCTGCTTGTCTCGCCGGGGCGTATTGAACTGCAGGGAGAACCCGGTGACCCGGAGCGGGTAGTCAGCCCGGCTGCCGGGAGCGATGGTGGCGGATAGCCGGTGCGGCCGTCCGTCAGCCGGGATCGCGCCGACCGGCAGCAGGTAGCCGATCCCGGCGGCGTCGGTAACCTCGACGAACAACTCGGGCTGCGCGACCGTCCCGCCGGTCAGCCTGGCGGTCAGGCCTAGCGCCGCCGGCCGTCCTGGCAGCCGGATGCCATCGGCGGGGACGGCTGCCGCGAGCCGGTGCAGTACGGCCGCCGAAGGGCCTGCGGCCGATACAGGGATGATGCTCGCCGCCGATGAGGTGTCGAGCGCGAGCAGGGTACCAAGGTTTCCGTTGGGCAGGCTGATGGTCGCCCGGAGGGCAGGAGTGCTCGCGGTGACGCCGGGTGCGCCGGTGATGCTGGTGACCTGATCGAGCGGCACCTGGGCGGCCGGCGGCATGTTGACCCTGGTATCGGCTCCAACCTGGAAGCTGGCCTGGGCCTGAACCGAGTCGTGCCAGCTATCCCGCTGGGCCAGCGCCATGACCGCCGCCGCTACCGCCACCACGCCGACCAGCGTCGGGCCGGCCTGGCGCAGCGTACGGCGGCTGATCTGCCAGGCCGCTACCGGCAGGACAAGCCCCCGGCCCCTGGCGGCGACCCGGTCACCGAGTCTGGCGGCTACCGGGAGCAGCCGCAGGGTGAGCAGAGCGCCGGCCACCAGCGCGAGCACCGGGGCCACGAGAAGGATCGGATCGGCCGACAAGGTCCCGTCCAGGCCGCCAGAGACCGGGCCGGTCGAGTGGATCAGCTGCCAGGCCGCCGCGGCGGCTAGCAGCATGACCACCAGGTCGGCCCTGGCATACAGAGCGGCCACGACCGAACGCTGCCTGCCCTGGATCGCCCGGCGCCGCAGCGGCGAAGGCGGGCTCTTCAGCCAGGGCAGCGCGATGATGGCCACTGTGCCGGCCGTGACGGCAAGCGCCGCCAGCCAGGCCGACCCGGCCGCCCCCGCTGTAAGCGCGGGAACCTGGATAGCCGCCGGGTTCAGGCCGGAGCGCAGCAGGAGCAGCGCGATCCGGACACCGATCAGCGGCCCGATCACCGCGGCCGGGACGGCCACGATCACCGCGTCGATCACCGACCGGCCGGCGATCTGGAGCCTGGACGCACCACGGGCGGCGAGCAGGGCGACCTCGGCCGAGCGCCGCTGCGCGAGCAGCCTGACTGCCAGCGCGAGGGTGGCCCCGGCGACCAGCAGCAGGGTGAGCAGGCCGGCGAGCAGTTCCGTCCTGGCCACGACGAGCGCGGTCGCCAGCGACTTGATCTCGCCGGGCAGGCTGGTGGTCACGACGACGCTGGACAGCGTGGCCGTGCTCGGCAGCGCGCTTAGCCGGCTGCCGAGATCGCTGCCGATCGCGGCGAGGCCGGTGCTGCCAAAGTGACTGAAATCTGGCTGCGCGAGCCAGGCCGCCGCCCTGATCGCGTACAGTCGCCCGGCCACCGCCTGGCTGGTCACGAGCGGTCCGGCCGTCTCCAGGCCGCTCTGCAGGTGCACCGGGGCCTGTCCCATCGGGTCAAGCAGCCAGTACCGGCTCGCCGGCCGCAGCGGCTGGAAGATCCCGGTGATTAGCACCAGGACCCGAGCCCCTGACACGGTGTCGCTCAGCGTCAGCCGGTCACCGACAGCCAGGCCGAGCGCCAGCGCCGCCGTCTGCGGCAGGCACGCGGCGGCGATCCGCGCGGCCCGGCTGCCCTGCCCGGCAGGATCGGCGGGACCGGCGGGACCGGCGGGACAGGACCCGCCCAGCATCTTGACCTGCCCGGCCAGACCTGGCAGGGAGACCAGCTGAGTCTCCAGCCGGCCGGGCCGCTTACCCTTGCCGTCCAGGCGGAAAATGTCCGACTGCCGGCTCATCGCGATGCTGGCCGTCAGCCCGGCCGGGTCGGCAGGCCCTCTGATCGCCCGGCTGACCAGGGCACTGGCCCGCCCGAGCTGGGCGCCAGGCACCGGTGCCGCGACCACGATCGCAGAGCCGGGCTTGCCAGTCAGCTCGGACCGCACCGCGATCACGGCCACAGCGCTCAGGAACGAGGTCGCCGCCGCAGTGAACGCCGACGTGATCAGCGCTGTCAGGAGCACGGCGGAAATGACACCGCGATGCGTAATCACATGCCGGACCGCTCGGGGCGGCAGACGCATTACCCGGCCCCTTTCCTGACGCCGCTTTTCGCCATCGTACTTGTGCGAAAAGCGAGCACAAGGGGCGATTTATGAAAGATATACTTTCGTGACGGCACGGTTACTTGAAGGCGACATTCAGGTAGGGTTGAAAATGATCATGCGCAGGCGGGGCTGTCCCCTAGCCCAGCGCCCGCCTGGCCAGCAATTCGACGTTTATAGCGGAGATCTCGGCCAGCACGGCCTCCACTTCCCTGCCGCGCTCTAAGTAGGCGTGCACGACGGGCATGAGCGCGGCCGGCACGTACCGCATCCCCTGCCTGCCGCGCCGGGGCATCAGGTAGGAGTAGGGCCCGTGCGGCCCGCCGTCGGCGCAGCGGCAGCTCGCCTTGCCGCACCGCCGGGTCTGCTCGACCACCGACCCGAGTAGCACCTGCTCAAGATCACCCAGGCTGGCCATGAGCCCACGTCGCCTGGCCAGCAGGTCCCGCGTTGACATCTTGAGGAAGTCTCCCTTATGTGCTACCACCACACAAGACTAACCTTGACAGTCAAACGGACACATTGGATCGTTCTGGTCATAGCTACCCCGATCATCGTGAAGGTAGGTGAGATCGCCTCTTCCTGACACTCTTCACCACGGCAGATGGCGTCAACGTGCCCGAAACGCTCTCCGAGAGGTCAACAAACTGTGGTCAAGGAAGCGACAGATCAGCCACGGCATTATCGGTGCATAGGTGTCGGCGTCGGGCCCGCCAATCTGAGCCTCGCGTCGCTCATGCACAGCCACTCGGAGATTACCAATATCTTCCTTGATAAAAAGGCGAGCTTCGGCTGGCACGACGGCCAGCAGATACCCGGCGCGACCATCCAGGTGTCGATGCTGAAGGATCTGGTCAGCCTGTCCGAGCCGACCAACTCCTTTTCCTTCCTCGCTTACCTGTGCGAATTAGGCCGCATCTACCATTTCCTCAACGCGCAGTTCGAATCGGTGCCGCGCGAAGAATTTCGCAATTACATGGAATGGGCTTGCCGTAAGAACGAGAACATCGTGTTCAGCCGCGAAGTGCTCTCGGTCGAGTACTCCGGCGCGTTCACGGTCCGCACGTCAGCCGGGACGGTGACCGCTGACAACCTCGTCATCGGCGTCGGGGTCCAGCCGAGCGTGCCGCCAGGCGTGCAGGCCAGGCTCGGTGACCGGCAGTTCCACGTCAGCGACTTCATGGCCAGGGCCGGCCGCCTCGGCGGGCTGCGGGTCGGAGTAGTCGGCGGCGGTCAGTCGGGAGCCGAGGCCTTCCTCGATCTCATCTCCCGCCCTGAGCACGATTTACCACGGCGGGTCGTCTGGATCTCGCGACGGCCGAACTTCCTGCCGATCGACGACTCACCGTTCACGAACGACTACTACACGCCAAGCTATTCTGACTACTTCGCCGGGCTCAGCGCGGCGACCAGGCGAACGCTGAACGCGCGTCACATCCTGACCAGCGACGGCATATCCGAAGCGACTCTGCGGCAGATCTACCAGCGGCTGTATACCCGGCGCTTTATCGACGGATACGCCGATCTCGTCGCGCTGTACCCCAGCCGCTCGGTTATCGACGTCACAAGCGCCCCGGGTAACGCCTGGAACCTCGCCCTTGCCCACAATGAGCACGACCAGACCAGGGAGACCGTCGAGCTCGACGTCACCATCTGGGCCACGGGCTACCGGCCAACCCCGCTGACCTTCCTGGCCCCGATCGAGTCCCGGCTTGAGCGGGACGGCGACGAGTACAAGGTCGACGACAGCTTCGCCGTCCGGTGGGACGGCCCGGCCGAGAACAACATTTTCCTGCAGAACGCGGTGCGCGGCCAGCGCGGCCTGGCCGACCCGAACCTGAGCCTGAATGCCTGGCGGAGCCAGCGGATACTTGACCGGCTTCGCGGTGTCCGTACCGAGCACCAGCTTGACTCGTTCATCGAGTGGATGACCAAGCCGCTGGCCGGCGAGCTGCCGGGCGGCGGGCAGTGACCAGGCGCACGATCGCGGTGGTCGGCGCCGGGATCGTGGGGTGCCTGATCGCGCGCGAGCTAGCCGCCGCCGACGCCGGTGCCGTCATCACCGTGCTCGACCGCGACCTGATCGGATCTGGCACCAGCAGGAGGTCGGGCGGCCTGTCGCTGGGCCGGGGGGCGACCCCGCGAACCAGGCGCATGTCCGCGTTCAGCCACGCGTACTACGGCGAGCTGAAGGCCGCGCACCCGGACCTGCCGATCTACCCGCTGGGCGGGACCGTGCTCGCCGGCCGCGCGAGCGACCTGCCCGCTCTCGGCTACCTGCCTGAGGTGACCAGGCCGGCGCCAGCCAGCGACGCGGGCTCCGGGCGGCTCGCGAGCCAGCTGACCCTGCCGGACGACGAGCGGGCCTGGCGCATCGCCGGCTGCCACTACGCCGACGTCTACCAGGTCACGCAGGCCATCGCGGCCCTGGCCAGGCCGAGAGTGCGGTTCGCCGAGGGCGTCGCGGTCACCGGGCTGACCGCCGGGCCGTCCAGCGTCACCGTGCACTGCGGTTCTGGCGAGGAACTGACCGCCGACCACGTCGTGCTGGCGCCAGGTCCGTGGCTGACCGCGCCGGCCTGGCGCGACCTGCTCGGGTCGCTGGGGCTGCGGGTCAAGCGGATCGTCGCCCTGCACCTCGAGCAGCGCCCGGACCCGGCCGATCAGGTCCTGATCCTGGACACCGACGACGCGTTCCTGCTGCCGATGGCGCACCGCGGTCACTGGCTGTTCAGCTACACCTGCACCGAGTGGGACGTCGAGCCCGACGCGCTGACCGGCGGCCTGTCCGCCGCTGACGTCGCCGGCGCCCGCGCCTGCCTTGACCGCTACGCGCCGGCGCTGGCCCGCGCCTGTCACACCGGGCGGGTCTGCTGCGACGCCTACAGCCCGGCCAGGGAGCCCGTCGTCCGCGCGCTGGACGGGACCGGCGGCCGGATCGTCTTCGCGGGCGGCGCGAACGGATCGGGTTACCGGCTCGGCCCGGCCATCGCCAGGCAGGTCGCCGACCTGCTGAATCCAGAGCTGAATCCGGAACAGTGCGGTACCAGGAGCGAAGGAGCAGCGCATGATCTTCAGCACCTATGACCCAGGGCACCTGCACCGATCATTTGGCATCGATCTCGGCGACATCGACCTAGGACAAGTCGAGGCCTTCGGCGTCGGCGCGAACTTCGGGCGGGTCGCACCGGGAGCGCGCTCTGATCCGCACCAGCACGACGAGACCGAGACGTTCGTCATCATCTCCGGCAGCGGCGACGTCGTCGTGGACGGCAAGCGCACGCCGTTCGGCCCGGCCATGGTGCTGCAGTTCGAGCCGTTCGAGACCCACTACCTGGACAACACCGGCGACGCCGGCGACATCCTGTTCGCCACCTTCTACTGGCGGGACGCGCCGCGAGCGGCCAGGAAAGCACCGCAGCCCAGCCGGAGAAGATTCGGCGACCGGCCAGTCTTCGTGTTCTCGACGCCGCCGACACCCAACGGCGGGCTGCACATCGGCCACCTGTCCGGTCCGTACCTCGGCACCGACGCCTTCGTCAGGTTCCAGCGGATGAACGGCGCCGAGGTCTACCACCTGGCCGCCACCGACGACTTCCAGAGCTTTGTCGCCGAGTGCGCCAGGCGCGAGGGCCGCTCCCCCGCCGAGGTCGCGCGAGCCTACGCGGCCGAGATCAGGCAGACCCTCGCGGCAATGGACATCGAGCCTGATCAGATCAACCACACCAGCCAGGAGCCCGGCTACCAGGAGGCCCTGCGGGCGTTCTTCTCCAGGCTGGTCTCCTCCGGCCGGGTCACCAGGCAGGACGGCGCCGCCCTGTTCGACGGTGAGACCGGGCAGTACCTCTTCGAGCCGTACGTCGGCGGCGGCTGTCCTGGCTGCGGCAGCGAGACCAGCGGGAACATCTGCGAGATCTGCGGCGAGCCCAATACGTGCGTGGACCTGACCGACCCGCGGCCGACCATCGGCACCGCCGTCCCCCGGCAGGACACCATCGCCAGGTACATGCTGCCGCTGCACGAGCTCCGGGACGAACTGCTCGCGCACCACTGCGTCGGGCGCGCGCCTGGCCGGGTCCGCGAGCTGGCGAACCGGGTGTTCGGCCGCGAGCGGGTCGACCTGGCCCTGACCCACCCGTCCTCCTGGGGCGTCAGCCCGGCCCAGAACGACGTGCCCGGCCAGGTCATCTGGGTCTGGATCGAGCTGGCCTTCGGCTTCATCTACGGGATCGAGACGCTCGGCCGCAAGCTCGGCCGGGACTGGAGCGCGAGCGCGCCGGCGGATGACTGGAAGATCGTGCACTTCCTCGGCTATGACAACACGTTCTACCACTCGATCTTCAGCCCGGCGCTGTATAAGATCGCCAGCCCCGGCTGGACTCCCGACATCGACTACAACATCAACGAGTTCTACCTGCTCGACGGGGACAAGTTCTCGACCAGCCGCAGGCACGTGATCTGGGGCAAGGACATCCTGACGCCGGACAACGTCGACGCGATCAGGTTCTACCTGTCCCTGACCCGCCCGGAGACGCACCGCACCAACTTCACCATCGAGCAGTACGAGGCCGTGCTCCGCGACACCCTCATCGGCCGCTGGCAGCACTGGCTCGATGACCTGGGGGCCAGGTGCGACCAGCAGTACGGCGGCATCGTGCCCGACGCCGGGATCTGGACGCCCGAGCACACGGCCTTCTGGGCCAGGCTGGAGACCTCGCTGCGGGCCGTGACCGGCGCGCTGGCCCAGGACGGATTCTCGCTCAACGCCGCCGCGCGGGCACTCGACGGCATCGTCGCCGACGCCCAGCGGTTCAGCGGCTTCGAGGCCGCGACCGCCGGCCTGCCAGACTGGAAGGACGAGGCCAGGACCGCCATCGCGCTCGAGCTGGCCGCGGCGAACCTGCTCGCGCACTGCGCCGCCCCGGTCATGCCCCGCTTCGCCGCCAGGCTCGGCGACGCGCTCGGCCTCGGCACGCCGCAGACGTGGCCCGAGCTGGTGACGCTGATCCCGCCCGGCACCAAGGTCCGCCTGTCAGGACAGGTCTTCTTCACCGAGCCCGCCGGCCAGACCGCCGCCCACACCGCCGATCAGCAGGCCGACCAGCCAGCCGGCCTGCTCCCTGGCTCTCCGGCGTGGTGGCCGAGGCCCTCCAGCTCGCGGACGGGCCTGACCGGAACGCGACTCTCCTGGCCCTCGGCGCGAACTCGATGCAGGCGATCGCCCTGCAATACCAGATCCTGCAGCGAACCGGCGCCGACGTCGCCATCGAGGACCTGCTCGGCACCCGCACCATCGCCGAGCTCGCCGCCCAGCTCGCCCAGAACGGCGCACAGAACGGCGCCCGCAACGTCGCCGACGAGGTGGTTCTGTGACCCACCTGACCCACCTTGACGTACTGCGCGAGGTCACCCAGCGCGGACTCAGCCTGACCGTGGCCGGCGCTGACCTCAAGCTGACCGGACCGAAGCAGCGAGTCGACGCCGGGCTGGTCGGCCGGATCAGGGCGGTCAAGCCGGAGCTGATCGGGCACCTCACCGCCGCCGCGGCCGCGCGGGCGAACGGCTTCGGCTTAACCCTGCTCCAGCGCGGTTACCTGATCGGCCGGGGCGACTCCGTCGAGATCGGGAACACCGCCAGCCACGTCTACCACGAGATCGACGGCTGCTGGGACCTCGGCCGGCTCGAAGCGGCGCTGCGGCTGGTGGTCTCCAGGCACGGCATCCTGCGTACCTTCTTCACCGACGACGGCAGGCAGGTCACCGAACCCGAGGTCGACGTCCGCATCGAGCGGCTCGACCTGCGCGGCACGAGCGCGGCCGGGCAGCGCGAGCGACTGGCCGAGCTCCGCGTGCAGCGCTCGCACCGCAGGCTGCCAGCGGACCGCGCGCCGCTGATCGCCGTCGAGGTCACCCAGCTCCGCGATGACCTCATGCGGCTGCACGTCAGCACCGACGGCCTGGTGCTCGACGGCATCAGCATGTTCATGTTCTTCATCGACTGGTGGCGCTGCTACACCGGCGGTCAGCCGCCGGGAGGTCAGGACCTGCCGTTCGCCGACTACATCGCCGAGCTTGACGCCATGCGCGACCGGCCGCCGGCCAGGCGCTCCCGCGAGTACTGGCTCAGCCGCCTCGATGACCTGCCGCCGCATCCCGCGCTGCCGCTGGCCGCCAGCCCGGCCGCGATCACCAGCCCCAGGTTCACCCAGTACGCCGCCAGGCTCGAGCCAGGCCCGTGGGCCAGGCTCAAAGCGCAGGCGGCCGCCGCCGGCCTGACCCCGACCGCCGTGCTGCTCACCGCCTACGCACAGACCCTCGCGACGTGGGGCGCCGGAAGCCGGTTCACGCTGACCACGACCGTGGCGAACCGGCCGCCGATCCACCAGGACATCGCCGGCGCGCTCGGCAACTTCTCCGAGACGATGCTGATCGAGATCGCCGTCGACCCGCGGCTGAGCTTCCGCGACCGGGCCGGCACCCTGCAGGCCAGGCTGCGCCGGGACCTGGATCACCGGCATTTCTCCGGCATCGAGGTGCTCAGGGAACTGGCGCGCCGCGACAGCGGCGCCGACGCGCGCATGCCTTTCACCTTCAATGCCGCCATCGGGTACGTCATGCAGGACGTCGACGGCTCCGCGATCGACCTCTTCGGGCCCGAGATCTATACCTCAAGCCAGACGCCGCAGGTCTGGCTGAACGCCTTCGCCTTCGAGTACCACGGCGGGGTCGTCGTCCAGCTCGACGCCGTGGACGGGCTATTCCCCGACGGCCTGATCGCCGCGATGACCGACGGCTACCAGCTCCTGCTCGACCGCCTGAGCGCCGCGCCGGAGCTGGACTGGTCGGCGACCGCGGCGACCACGCTCGACCTGCTGCCCGCCGATCAGCGCGCACGCAGGACAGCCGCGAACGACACCGCCAGGCGGCCCAGCGAGCGGCTGCTCCACCAGGCGTTCATCGAGCAGGCCGCCCGCACTCCCGAGGCTCCGGCCATCCTGACCACGTCCGGCTCGGTCAGCTACGGCGAGCTCGCACGCGCCGCCAGGAGCGCCGCCGCCTGGCTCCAGGCCGCGGGTGCCGGCCGGGATGAGCTGGTCGGGCTGATCATGACCCGCGGCCCCGAGCAGATCACCGGCATCCTGGCGGCCATGCTCGCCGGCGCCGCGTACCTGCCGGTCGACGCCGACTTGCCCGCGGCGCGAATCCGCTACCTGCTGCGCAACGGCCGGGTGCACCACGTACTGTCCAATGTCGGCTGGCAGCCGGACGATCCCAGCCTGATCAGCACCGGTGAGCTAGGCCCGGCCAGCCCGGACGACTCGGCCAGCTACCGGCCGCCCGCCGCCGCCGCCGCTGATGACCTGGCCTATGTCCTCTACACCTCGGGAACCACCGGCGACCCCAAGGGCGTGATGATCAGCCACCGCAGCGCCGTCAATGTCGTGACCGACTGCAATGAGCGCTTCGGGATCGGGCCTGGTGACCGGTTCATCGGCGTCAGCGCGTTCAACTTCGATCTGTCGGTCTACGACGTGTTCGGCGCGCTGTCGGCCGGCGCCGCGATCGTGCTGCCCGACGCCGGCCGAGCCGCCGACCCCGCGCACTGGCTCGACCTGTGCGCCCGCTTCGGCGTCACGATCTGGAACTCGGTACCCGCGATCGCCGGCCTGCTGGCTGAGCACGCCGGCGCCACCGGACTCGGCCCGCTTCGCCTGGTGCTGCTGAGCGGTGACCGGATCCCGCCGGCGCTGCCCGCCGCGCTGTGGCGAGTCAAGCCCGGGCTGCGACTGATCTCGCTCGGCGGTCCGACTGAAACGACAATCTGGAATATAAGCCACCAGCTGGACCCGGCTCGCGAGGCAACCGACGTCATCCCGTACGGCAAGCCCAACACCAACAACCGGGCCTTCATTCTCGATGCCGACGGCGCGGACTGCCCGGACTGGGTGACCGGCGAGATCTGCGCCGCCGGAGCCGGCCTCGCCAGGGGCTACTGGGCGGACGAGGCCCGCACCGCCGAGCGGTTCTGGTTCGACGAACGGCGCGGCGAGCGGCTCTACCGGACCGGTGACCTCGGCCGCTACCGGCCGGACGGCACGATCGAGATCGTCGGCCGCAGCGACTTCCAGCTCAAGGTCAACGGCTACCGGATCGAGGCCGGCGAAGTGGAGACCCGGCTGGCCGCCATCGACGCCGTGAAGCAGGCCGTCGTGGTCAGGCAGGCCGGGGTGCACGGCGACCGGCTGGTGGCACACCTGGTCCCGGCCGGAGACGCCAGGCCAACGCAGGACCAGATCAGGAGCGCGCTCAGCGAGCACCTGCCCGGCTACCTGACGCCATCGAACGTCTTCTGGCATGACAGCCTGCCGCTGACCAGGAACGGCAAGGTGGATCGCGGCCAGCTAACGGCGTTCGCGCCGGAGGCGGTGACTGTCCCTGGCCTCGCCGCCGGGCCGGACGCGGAACTCCAGCCCAACTCGATCCAGCACAGCCTGATCGAGCCACTGATCGCGCTCTGGGCCTCGGTGCTCAAGCTGCCCGCCGAGTCGATCGGGCCGGACAGCGACTTCTATGATCTAGGCGGCGACTCCCTGGCCGGGGCCCGGATCTTCACCGCGGTGCGCAAGCAGTTCGGCGTGAGCATCACCCTGGACCGGCTGCACGAGCTGCGGCTGGTGCGGACGATGGCCGGCTGCCTCGTGGCTGAAGGCGCGGCGGCTGAAGGCAGGGCGGCTGAAAGCAGGGCGACCGAGGGCGGGGCGGCGTGAACGAGTCGGTGATCGGCCGCGTCGTGACCGGCCCGCCGGCCGGCGATCACACCCTGACGATGGCCACCCTGAGCGGAGTGACGACGATCCCGCTGGCAGAGCTGCACGCCAGGGCCAGGCGGCTCGCCGCCGCGCTGTCGGCGGCCGGCCTGGTCCGCGGCGACCGGATCGGCATCCTGGCGGCCAACCGGATCGAATGGGTGCTGCTCGACCTGGCCGCGCTGCGGCTCGGGCTGGTCACGGCCGGCTTCGAGCCAGCCAAGTTCGACCCCGACCCCGACTTACTGACCCGCTACCGCCTCAAGCTGCTTTTCACCGACCGCCAGCCTCCCGGCGGATCGGCCCGCATCAGGCCGATCAGCGAGATCACCGACCTGATCGCCGGCGCTGACCCCGATGCGGTACCGCCCGCCGCGACGTACCGGCCCGATGACGTCACGACGATCAAGTTCACCTCGGGGAGCACCGGGCCGCCGAAGGGGCTGGCCGCCACCGTCGGCAGCATCGACAGTTCCATCAGCGCGGTCCAGGAGCTGTTCGGGCACGGCCCAGGCGACAATGTGTTCGTCTTCCTGCCGCTGTCGCTGCTGCAGCAGCGGTACTGGGTGTACTCGGCGCTGGCCTTCGGACATGACCTCACGATCAGCACCTACGAGGCGGCGTTCGCCATGATGCGCCGGGTCAGCCCCACCGTGGTGATGGGAGTCCCGGCATTCTTCGAGACGGCGAAGAAGCAGATCGAGTCCAGGGCCGCCCGCGCCGGCGGGCTGGCCGCGGCCGGCACCGAACTGTTCGGCAGCAAGATCCGCTACCTGTGGACCGGCTCGGCGCCGGCCAGGCCCTCGGTGCTGCGGTTCTTCACCGGGCTCGGGCTGCCGATCTACGAGGGCTATGGCCTGAACGAGACCTGCATCGTCAGCAAGAACCATCCGGGTGCCCACCGGGCGGGCAGCGTCGGCCAGGTACTGCCGGGCAAGAAGGTCCTGCTCGACGCCGACGGAGTGGTCAGCGTGCACAGCGAGCACCCGGTCAACTGGCGTTACGAGTACGCCGGGCCCGGCGAGTCCGAGCGAGTCTTCGCCCCGGACGGCACGGTCCGCACCGGTGACCTCGGCTACCTCGATGAGGACGGCTTCCTGTTCATCAGGGGCCGGGCTGACGACGTCATCGTGCTCGACAACGGCAGGAAGATCATCGTCCGGCCGCTTGAGGAGTATCTCAGGGCCAGCCAGGCAATCGAGGAGGCCGTCATTTTCTGCCCGACCCAGACGCACCTGATCGCCGTGGTCAGCGCCGCCAGCGATCCGCCCGACGAGCGGGCCATCCGGCAGCGGCTCACCGCGTGCAACGCGGCCTTCAGCCGGGATGAGCAGATCAGGGACCTGGTGATCGCGCCGGAGCGGTTCAGCATCGGCAACGGCATGCTGACTTCTCAGTTCAAGCCCAGGCGGCCGGTGATAGCGCGGGCTTTCGGTCTCGGGGAGGCGGCGGGCAATGACGGCCTCTGACCAGGTCACGCAGGCGCCCGCGCAGGCCAGCCGGACGGGCGGCGTCCTGGCGAACCGAGACTTCGCCCGGCTGTTCGCCGGGGAGACGATCTCGCAGATCGGCAGCCAGGTCACCCAGTTCACCATGCCGCTGGTCGCGATCATCACGCTCAACGCGACCGCGCTGCAGGTGGGCGTGCTCAACGCACTGAAGTTCGTGCCCGTCATCATCGTGGCCGTGTTCGCCGGCGTCTGGCTCGACCGGCGACGACGACGGCCCATCCTGATCATGTGCGCGCTCGGCAACGTCGTGCTGATCGGCCTGGTGCCGATCTCGTCGGTGGCCGGCTTCCTGTCGATGGGGCTGCTCTACGTTGTCGTCACGCTGGCCGGAACGCTGAACGTGATCTTCGATGTCGGCGCGCTGTCGTACGTGCCGTTCCTGGTGGACCGGGAGCACCTGACCGAGAGCAACAGCAAGCTGCAGGCCAGCATCTCGTTCGCCGGCATCGCCGGACCCGGCCTGGCCGGCTTCGTCGTCGGGCTGATCACCGCGCCGATCACGCTGTCGGTCGACGCGGTGTCCTACCTGTTCTCGGCGGCCGGCCTCGCCGCCATCACCAGGCGCGAGCCAGAACCGGAGCGATCAGGCGAGCGGACGTCGATCCGGCAGTCCCTGGCGCAGGGATTCCGGGCCGTGTACGGCACCAGGCTGCTGCGCATCCTGCTCGGCCAGTCGGCGACGCTGAACGTCGGGTTCGGCATGGTGTCGACGATCTTCACCGTCTACGGGATTCGCGTGCTCGGCTTCAGCCCGGACAAGCTCGGCATCGCGATCGGATCACTCGCGGCCGGAGCGCTTGGCGGATCGCTGCTCGCCGGGCGGGTCGAGCGGCTGATCGGCCTGCCCAGGACGCTGAGCCTGGCCATCGTCGGCGTCTGCGCCTCACCGCTGCTGCTGCTCCTGCCGCGCAACGCCGGCCTGCTCTCGCTGGCGCTGGCGATGGCGGCCTGGCTCGGGCACGGGTTCGGCATCGCGATGTGGAACGTGAATACGATCACGCTGCGCCAGGTGCTGACCCCGATGTGGCTGCTCGGCCGGATGAACGCGACGTACCGGATGGTGCTGTTCGGCGCGCTGCCGGTCGGCGCGTTCGCCGCCGGAGTCCTGGGCGACGCGGTCGGGCTCTGGCACGCGATGCTGATCTCCGTCATCGCCCTGACCACCCCGATGCTCTGGCTGGCCTTCTCGCCGATCTTCCGGCTGAAGGAAATGCCGTCTGGACCGCAGCCGAGCACGCCGGATCCCGCCGCGTTACAGAAGGGACAGGGCGCATGAGCGGTGTACATCTGTCGCTGCCAGGCACCGGCACCAGCCAGGAGCAGACCCTGCCCCTGACCGACGGCCAGCAGCAGCTGTGGTTCATCGATGAGTTCCATCACGGCCTGCCCGCGCACAATGTGCCGCACCGGCTTGGCCTGCACGGGCCGCTCGACCTCGCGGCGTTCCGGCGGGCCATCGACGGGCTGGCGGACCGGCAGGCGGTGCTGCGCACCCGGTTCCCCGCAGGCCACGATGGCATGCCGGTCCAGGTGATCGACCGGGCCGGCCCGGTCAGGCTGGAACTCGCCGACTTCGCCGGGCTCGGACGCCACGAGGCTCGGCGGCGGCTCGGCGAGCTGGCGATCGCCGAGGCGAAGCGCCCGATCCTGGTCGGGACCGGGTGGCCAGTCCGCGCCACCCTTGTCCGGCTCAGCCAGCGCGAGCACGCGCTCATCGTCGTGGTGCACCAGCTTGCCTTCGACGAGGCCTCGTTCGGGGTGCTGGTGCGCGACCTGGCCTCGCTGTACGACCTTGCTGCGCGAAATGAAACTGCGGTGACCGGACGGGCACCGGCCGGCCTGGCCCGCCTGCCGGTCACCTTCGCCGGCTACACGCTGGCCGAGCGGGACCGTCTCGCCGGCGCTGGGCGGGCCGGGCTCGAGCGGTACTGGCAGGAGGCACTCGCCGGCCTGCCGGCGTCGAGATTCCCCGCCGACCGGCCGAGGCCGCTGCTCGCCAGCCACGACGGCGCGATCGAGACCACGACGATCGGCCGCGACATCCTCGACGGCCTGCGCGAGCTCGCCGTGCGCTCGGGCACCACCCTGGCGACCACCCTGCTCGCCTGCCTGCACGCGCTGCTGTACCGCTACACCGGGCAGACCGACCTGGTCATCGGCACGGCCGCCGCGAACCGGGACCGGCCGGAGCTCGCGCCCCTGATCGGCTTCCTTGAGAGCACGCTGCCGATCAGGGCCGACGCCAGCGGCGATCCCCCGTTCACCGAGCTGCTCAGCCGGGTCTCGCGGGCTGTGAACGCCGCGACCAGCCATCAGGGCCTGCCGTTCGCCCGGATCGTCGAAACGCTCGGCGTGGAGCGCGACACCGGCCGGTTCCCCGTCTTCCAGACCTGGCTGCGGTGTCGCGAGCCGGTCAGCGAGGTGACCGGCGGCGGCGTCACCTTCCGGCCAGCGTCGGCCGAGCTGCTGGCCAGCCGGTACGACCTGGCCTTCGACGCCCGGCCGGGCGAGGACGGCCTGGAGATCGTGGCGACCTATCCTCCGGCCCTGTTTGACCAGGGCACCGTGCGGCGGCTGCTTGGCCACCTCGGCGTGCTGCTGCGCGGAGTCGTCGCCGATCCCGGCGCGCCGCTGTCCCGGCTGCCCGTCCTGACCAGCGCCGAGCTGCACCAGGAGCTGACCGGGTGGAACGACACCGCCAGGGAGTTCCCGCGGATCTGCATTCACGAGGGCTTCGAGCGCCAGGCCGCCGCGACACCGGAAGCCATCGCGGCTCAGTACGGCCATGATCAGGTCAGCTACGCCGACCTCAATCGGCGGGCCGACGCGATCGCCGCCCGGCTGCGAGCGGCGGGAGTCGGGCCTGAGACCCTGACCGGCATCTGCATGCGGACGAGCCTGACCCGGCTGGCGGCCCTGCTCGGGATCTGGAAGGCGGGCGGCGGCTACGTGCCGCTCGACCCCGACCAGCCCGCCGGCCGGCTGGCTACCTGATCGGCGACACGGCGATGCCGGTGCTCGTGACCGACGAATCCAGCCGCCCGAGCCTGCCGCCGACCAGCGCGACCGTCCTCACGCTCACCGACGGGCCGCCGGCCGAGATCGCGGCCAGCGACCCGGGCGCCACCGCTAGGGCCAGCCCGTCCGATGTCGCCTACGTGATCTACACGTCGGGCTCGACCGGCCAGCCCAAGGGCGTCGTGGTCGAGCACCGGCACGCGATCAACTTCCTGCACGGGATGATGCAGGCCTGGCACATCGGGCCAGAGAGCGCCGTGCTGTCCTTCGCCGCCTATACCTTCGACGTGTCGGTGATGGACATGTTCATGCCGCTGCTGGCCGGCGCCAAGGTCGTGCTCGCCCCGGCGGAGACGCTGCGCTCACCGCCCAGGCTCGCCGCCCTCATCCGCGAGTCCAGGGTCACCTTCGCCTGCCTGCCGCCCGCCGTGCTCAGCCTGCTGGCCGGAGAGCACTTCGGTGACCTGCGGACCCTGCTGTCCGCCGGCGAGGAGCTGACCAGCGAGCTGCTGGGCGCCTGGCAGCGGGACGGGCTGGAGATCTACAACGGCTACGGCCCGACCGAGGCCGCCATCGGCTCCACGTTCATGAAGCTGGAGCCGACCACCCCGCTGCCGCCGCCGATCGGCAGGCCCAAGCCGAACTACCAGGCCTACGTGCTCGACGAGCACCTGAACCCCGTCCCGGTCGGGGTGACCGGCGAGCTGCACATCGGCGGGGCGGGCGTCAGCCGGGGCTATCTCCACCGCCCCGAGCTGACCAGGGAGCGGTTCATCGCCGACCCGTTCCGGCCGGGCGGCCGCCTGTACAAGACCGGTGACCTGGTCAGGCGGCGGCCCGATGGCACGCTCGTCTTCGCCGGCCGGATCGACCAGCAGGTCAAGCTGCACGGCCTGCGGATCAAGCTCGGTGAGATCGAGGCCGCGCTGACTAGCCACCAGGCCGTGAGCCAGGCCGTGGTCACCGTCGTCACGGACCAGGCGGGAGCGAAGCAGCTCGCGGGATACCTGCGCGCCGAGCCCGGCGGCCAGCCGTCGGTCGCTGACCTGCGGGCGCACCTGGCCAGCACACTGCCCGGCTACATGATCCCGGCGCACCTCATCGTCTTGGACAAGCTGCCGCTGACCACGAACGGCAAGATCGACAAGGCGGCACTGCCCGCGCCAGGGCCGGCGATGCCGCCGCGCGAGTGCCGCCCCGCACCCTGATCGAGACCGTGCTCGTCGACCTGTACGCCACGATCCTGGCGAATGAGCAGATCGGCGCGGAGGACAGCTTCTTCGACGCGGGCGGGAACTCGCTGCAGGCGCTGCGGCTCATCGCGGAGCTCTGCACCGCGCTCGCGGTCGACCTCGATGTCAGCGCGGTCTTCCTGGCCCCGACGCCCCGCCAGCTCGCCGCCGTGCTAAGGGAGTCGCATGGCTTCGACGACGCCGATCTAGATGAGGAGAGCCTGGAGGACCTGGAGCGGTGCTGACGGACTCCCAGCGCGCGGCGCTGACGGCCCGGCTGCGCCGGGGCCGGGCCGGCGACGCGCAGGCGGGCCGGATCGAGCGACGTGACCCCGGCGCGAGGGACCTGCCGCTGTCGTTCGGCCAGGAACAGCTCTGGCTGATCGACCGGTTCGCGCCCGGCCAGGCCATGTACAACATCCCGGTGGCCGTCTCGGTGCGCGGCCAGCTCGATCCCGCCGCGCTGGGCCGCGCCCTGAGCCAGGTCGTGGCCAGGCACGAGGTGCTGCGCACCCGGCTGGTCGGCAGCGGCGGCGGACGTGGCAGCGACCCGGTCCAGGTCATCGACCCGCCAGGACCGGTGCCGATCACGACGGCCGACCTGACCGGTGCGGAGGACCGGCTCCGCGCGTTCATCGACGCCGAGGCGGTCAGGCCGTTCGACCTGGCCGGAGGGCCGCTGTTCCGGCTCAGCCTGATCCGGCTGGCGGACGGCGAGCACGTGCTGCTGATCGTTATTCATCATGCGATTTTCGATGGCTGGTCAGCCGGGGTCCTGCTGTCCGAGATCGCGGCGCTGTACCAGCAGGAGGCGAGTGGCGAGCCGTCCGGGCTGGCCGAGCTTGAGGTTCAGTTCGCCGACTACGCGCTATGGGAGCGCGGGCGGCTGGCCGGCGACGTGCCGGCCGACCTGGCCGGATACTGGCGCGAGCGGCTTGACGGGTTCGAGACCGTGCGATTCCCTGCCGACCGGCCGCGCCCGCTGGTCGAAGACTGGGCCGGCGGCCTGGCGGTCCTGATGACCGACCCTGGCCTGCTGGCTGGCCTGCGGGAGCTCGCCAGGCAGCACGGGACCACGCTGTTCGTGACGCTGATGGCCGGGCTGCAGGCCCTGCTGCACCGCTACACCGGGCAGACCGACCTGGTGGTCGGCACCGTCAGCGCCAGCCGGGGCAGGCCCGAGCTCGGCCCGCTGATCGGCTTCCTGGTCAACACCCTGCCGATCAGAGCCGACCTGTCCGGCGACCCGAGCTTCGGCGAGCTGCTCAGCCGGGTCAGGCAGGTCACTACCAGCGCCTACGCCCATCAGGAGCTGCCGTTCGGCAAGATAGTCGAGGTGCTGAAGGTGGCCAGAGATCCTGGCCGGGCCCCGGTGTTCCAGATCGCGCTGGCGTACGCCGAGCGCGACTGCACCCCGGTCGAGGCGGCCGGGGTACGGTTTGCCCTCACCGAGCTGGTCGCCGGTATCAGGTCAGCGAAGTTCGACCTGAGCTTCCTCGCCGAGGCCCGCGACGCCGGCCTGTGGTTCGAGTGCTCATACAAGACGGCGCTGTTCGACGAGGCGACCGTGCGGCGGCTGCTCGCCCAGCTTGAGGTGCTGCTGCGGGGTGCCGTCGCCCGCCCGGCCGCCCGCCTGTCCGAGCTGCCCGTGCTCACGCCGGCCGAGCGGGCGGCCGAGCTGACCGGCTGGAACGACACGGCCAGGGACTTCCCCGCGCTCTGCGTGCATGAGGCGTTCGAGCGGCAGGCCAGGCGCACCCCCGATGCCATCGCTGCCGAGTACGAGTCCGGGCGGCTCAGCTACGCCGAGCTTGACGCCCTGGCCAGCCGGATCGCCGGGCGGCTGCGCGGGCTCGGCGTCGGGCCTGAGGTACTGGTCGGGGTCTGCATGCCCGCGAGCCTGACCCGGCTGGCGGCGTTCCTCGGCATCTGGAAGGCCGGCGGCGGGTACGTCCCGCTCGATCCCGCGTTTCCGGCCCGGCTCAGCTACCTCATCGACGACACCGGCCTGACGGTGATCATCGCCGACGAGGCGAGCGCCGCGAGCCTGCCGGGCACCGCGGCCCAGGTACTGACGCTGGGCGATGCTCGAGCTCGCCGCTCTGCCTGAGCCGGCCGCCGGTCCGCAGGCCTGCGCCGCGACGCCGGCCAGCACCGCCTACGTGCTGTACACCTCGGGGTCGACCGGCCAGCCCAAGGGCGTCGTCGTCGAGCACAGGCAGGCCGCCAACCTGCTGCACGCGATAGCGGACGCCTGGCAGGTCGGCCCGGCCGACCTGGTGCTGCAGCTGTCGGCTTTCACGTTCGACGTCTCGGTGCTCGACACCTTCCTGCCGCTGATCGCCGGGGCCAGGGTCGTGCTCGCCAGCGCGGAGACCCTGCACACGCCGCGCCGCCTGACCGCGCTGATGCGCGATCGCGCGATAACCGTCGTGAGCACGACTCCGGCCGTGCTCGAACTCCTGCGCCGCCGCGATTTCCCCGCGCTGCGGATGCTGATGTGCGGCGGCGAGGACTTCTCCGCTGAACTGGCCATCCGGTGGCGGCGGCCGGGTCTGAGCCTGTTCAACGCCTACGGCCCCACCGAGGCCACGGTGCTCGCCACCTACGCCCGGCTGACCGCAGGCACACCGCTGCCCCCGCCGATCGGGCGGCCGAGAGCCAACTACCTGGCTTACGTGCTCGACGAGCACCTGAGTCCCGTCCCGGTCGGCGTCATAGGGGAACTGCATCTCGGCGGCGCCGGCCTCGCGCGCGGCTACCTGAACCGGCCGGGCCTCAGCGCCAGCAGGTTCATCGCCAGCCCGTTCGTGCCCGGCGGCCGGCTCTACCGCACGGGCGACTTGTGCTTCCGCCGCCCGGACGGCGACCTCGTCTTCGCCGGCCGCACCGATCATCAGGTCAAGATCAGGGGCCTGCGGATCGAGCTCGGCGAGGTCGAGGCCGC
This sequence comes from uncultured Actinomycetota bacterium, assembly GCA_963819285.1. Taxonomy (GTDB): domain Bacteria; phylum Actinomycetota; class Actinomycetes; order Streptosporangiales; family Streptosporangiaceae; genus Chersky-822. Next base: position 3,607,823 of record CAWFVM010000002.1, on the reverse strand, counting down.
TCTCGCCGCTCATCCTCTGGTCGCCCGCGCTGTGGTCACCGCGACGACCAGTCCGGCGGGCGACCAGGGAGCTCATTGCCTATCTCTGCCCGGCGCAGGCTGAGACGGCCGCCCTTCGTGCCCACCTGGCCGCGACGCTGCCGGCCTACATGATCCCGGCGCACTTTGTCACGCTCGCCGAGTTCCCGCTCACCCCGAGCGGCAAGATCGACCGCCGCGCTCTTCCAGCCCCGGCACCGGCTTCGGCGGGCTCGGCCGCGACCCCGGCCGAGCCGCCGGCCACAGCGACCGAGTCCCTGCTGACCGGCCTCTTCGCCGCCGTGCTGAACCGCGGCCACGTCAGCGCCACCGACAACTTCTTCGACGCCGGCGGCAACTCACTGCACGTCATGCGGCTGGTCGACCTCATCGCCGGCGCGACCGCCGCCGACCTGACCCCGGCCGCGGTGTTCCTGCACCCGACTCCGCGCCGCCTCGCCGCCCACCTGGACGCCACCACCACGAGCGGTCCGGCCGCCAGCACCCTGATCCCGCTCAGCTCCGGCCCAGACGGCCAGCCCCTGGTCCTCCTGCACGCCGTCGGCGGGACAGTGCTCGACTACGCCGGACTCGCGGCTGAGCTGGGCGGCCCGTTGGCCGTGCACGGCCTGGAGTCACCGGGCCTGACCAGCCAGGACGCCACTCCGCCTAGCCTGGCCGACCTCGTCGGCCAGTACACGCAGATCATCCGCACGGCCTTCCCCGACGGCCCCTATCACCTCGGCGGCTGGTCCATGGGCGGCATCCTCGCCTACGAGATCACCCGCGAGCTTGAGCGCGCCGGCGCGGCCGTCACGACGCTGACCCTGCTCGACGCGCCCTTCGCCATTCCCGCCGGCCGCCCGAGCGACCCAGCCAGCCTCGCCGGGCAGTTCGTCACCGACGTGACCGCGAGCCTGGGCCCGGACGACCCCGGCCGGCCCGACCCTGCCCTGACCTCAGCGACCGCGCAGCTTGACTGGCTGGCCGCGCGGCTAGGCCAGTCCGGCGATCACCTGGCCGCCCGGCTGCGTGACCGGTTCGAGCTCTTCCGCCGGCACGCGGCGATGCTCGCCGGCTACGAGCCAGCCGGGCCGGTCCAGGCTCCGGCCCTGATCATCAGCGCGAACGACTCGCCCAACGCGCCGGCCAGGCAGCAGTGGCCGCGAGTGCTGGCCGGCCAGGTCACCACCGTGCCGGTCGACGCCGACCACTACTCGCTCCTGCGTCCCCCGGCCGTGCTGACCGTGGCGGCCGCGATCCGCGTGACCGCCACGACGGCGCGACCGGGACCGGCCTGAGGACGGCCAGGCGCCATGCTGACCGACGCGCAGCGCACCGCGCTCACCGCCCGCCTGCGCCGGGGCCGCGACGCGAGCCCGGCCGCGATCCCGAGACGCCAGGCCGGTCAGGCCGACCTGCCGCTCTCGTTCGCGCAGGAACAGCTCTGGTTCCTCGACAAGCTCGCCCCCGGCCAGCCTGCCTACAACCTGCCGCAGGCGCTGCGGCTGTCCGGCCAGCTCGACCGGCCCGCCCTCACCGCAGCGATCAGCGGCCTCATCGCCCGGCACGAAACGCTGCGGACCAGGTTCGTGACCGGCCGCCACGGCGATCCCGTCCAGCAGATCGACCCGCCCGCGACCCTGCCGGTGCCGCTGACCGACCTCACCTCGCTGGCGCCGTCCCGGCAGCGGGCCAGGCTACGCGAGCTCATCGACGCCGAGTCGATCCGGCCATTCAGCCTAGCCAGCGGGCCGCTATGGCGAGTCGTCCTGATCCGGCTGGCCAGCGAGGATCATGTACTGCTGGCTATTTTTCACCATACGATCTTTGATGGCTGGTCGGCCGGGCTGCTGGTGCGTCAGCTCGCGGCGCTGTACGGGCAGGAAGCCGGCGGTGCGCCGGCCGGGCTGGCCGAGCTGCCGATCCAGTTCGCTGACTACGCGCTGTGGGAGCGCGGGCGGCTGCACGGGCCGGTGCTGGCCGGGCTTGAGTCCTACTGGCGCGGGGCGCTGGCCGGATTCCCGACGGTGCGGTTTCCTGCCGACCGGCCGCGACCGGTCCTCGATGACCAGGCCGGCGGCCTGGCCGAGCACCTGACCGACCGCGATCTGCTCGACCGGCTGCGCGCGCTGAGTCACGAGCGGGGCACCACGCTGTTCGTGACCTTGCTGGCCGGGCTGCAGGCGCTGCTGTTCCGCTACACCGGCCAGACCGATCTGGTGGTCGGCACCGTGTCAGCGAACCGGGGCCGGCCCGAGCTGACGCCGCTGATCGGATTCCTGGTCAACACACTGCCGATCCGGGCCGACCTGTCCGGCGACCCGCCGTTCGCCGAGCTGCTTGACCGGGTCAGGCAGGCCACCACCAGCGCCTACGCTCACCAGGACCTGCCGTTCGCCCAGATCGTGGCGACCCTGTCTTCGCAAGCACCGGCAGCGCGAGTGGAACGCGACCCCAGCCGCACCCCGCTGTTCCAGATCGCGCTGACCTGCGCCGACCGCGACCCGGTGCCGGTGCGGGCCGCCGGGGTGGACTTCGCGCTCACCGACCTGGTGGTCGGCATCAGCGCGGCGAAATTCGACCTGGATTTCTCCGCCGAGGCCCGGCCCGGCGGCCTGTGGATCGAGTGCTCCTATAAAACTGCCTTGTTTAATCCGGAAAAGGTGCGCCGTCTGCTCGCCCACCTCGAGGTACTGCTGCGCGGGGCCGTGACCAATCCGTTCGCGCGGCTGTCCGAGCTGCCGCTGCTCACCGTGCCGGAACTGCACGCGGAGCTAGTCGAGCGGAACGACAGCTCGCGGCCGTATCCGCGACTGTGCGTGCACGAGGGGTTCGCGCGTCAGGCCGCGCTGACTCCGGACGCGATTGCCTGCGAGTTCGGGGCTGACCGGGTCAGCTACGCCGAGCTCGCCCGGCGGGCCGGTCTCATCGCCCGGCGACTGCGGACGGCCGGAACCGGAGTCGGGCCCGAGGTACTCACCGGAGTCTGCATGCGGAGCGGGCCGCTGCGGCTCGCCGCCCTGCTCGGAATCTGGATGGCAGGCAGCGGCTACGTCCCGCTCGACCCGGCTCTGCCGCGCGACCGGCTCACCTTCATGATCGCCGATACTTCGATGACCGTGATCGTGACCGACGAGCCGAGCGCGGCGAGCCTGCCCGAGTCTGGTGCGCGGGTGCTGATTCTCGACGGAGCCGAGCCCGGCGACGCGGCGGGCGTGCCGTTGGATTCCGGGGTGACGCCGGCCAATGCGGCGTACGTGATCTATACGTCCGGGTCGACCGGGCGGCCTAAGGGTGTCGTGGTCGAGCACCGGCAGGCGGCCAGCCACTTGTACGGCATGATCGAGGCCTTCGGGGTCGGCGCCGGCCGATTCTGTGCTGCAGTTCGCGTCGCTGAACTTCGACGCGTCGGTGCAGGAACTTTTCATGCCGCTGCTGGCCGGAGGGCGGGTCGTGATGGCCCCGCCCGAGGTGCTGCACACCCCGCGCCGGCTGATCGCGCTGCTCAGGGACCGGGCGATCACGTTCGCCTGCCTGACTCCCTCGGTGCTCAGCCTGCTCGGGCAGCCGCGACTCGACCACCTGCGGGTGCTGATGTGCGGCGGCGAGGAACTGCCGTCGGAGCTGGTGAGCAGGTGGCTGCGGCCCGGACTGACGTTCGTCAACGACTACGGTCCTACCGAGACCACGGTGACCGCCGTCTTCGCACGGCTCAGCACCGGGACGCCATTGCCGCCGCCGATCGGCTCGCCGGCCCCGAACTACCGCGCATACGTGCTCGATCCGCACCTGAATGTAGTGCCGGCCGGGGTGACCGGGGAGCTGTATGTCGGCGGGGCTGGTGTGGCTCGCGGCTATCTCGGGCGGCCGGGACTGACCGCTGAGCGGTTCATCCCCGATCCGTTCGCCGGGGCCGGTGGCGGCCGCCTGTATAAGACTGGTGACCTCGCCTGCCGCAGGCCTGACGGCCTGATCGGCTACGTCGGCCGGGTCGACCAGCAGGTCAAGATCCGGGGCCTGCGCATCGAGCTAGGCGAGATCGAGGCCGCGCTGACCAGTCATCCCGCGATCGCCCAGGCCGTCGTCGCGGTGACCAGCCATCCGTCCGGCGACAAGGACCTCACCGCCTACCTGCGACTCCGCTCCCCGACCCGGCCGGCCCGCAGCCCGCCGATCTCCGGCGCCGGCTAGCCGCTGTCCTGCCGGCCTACATGATCCCGGCACGATTCGTGACGCTAGCCGAATTCCCCCTCAGCCCAAGCGGCAAGATCGACCGCCACGCCCTCCCTGCCCCTGACGCCGGCTGCCCCGGCACCCACGACGAGCTACCCGCCACTCCCACCGAAGCCGTCCTCACTCGCCTCTTCGCCACCATCCTCAGCACCGGCAACATCAGCCCCGCAGACAATTTCTTCGAGTCCGGTGGCAACTCACTGCAGGTCATGCGACTCATCGACCTGATCTCCAGTCAGCTCGGCACCGACCTGACCCCGGCCTCCGTCTTCCTGCATCCCACTCCCCGCCAGCTCGCCGCCCAGCTCGAAACCGGCGCCCCTGCCAGCCCGGCTCCCGGTCCCCTCGTCCCGCTTGCCATCCGCCACCGGACCGGGCCTCCCCTGACCCTGATCCACGCCATCGCCGGCACCGTCTCCGACTACGCCGCTCTCGCCGCCGAGCTAGCGGACCAGCTCACGGTGTACGGCCTGGAGGCCCCCGGCCTTGCATCAGCCGACCCAGTCACCCCAGCTGGCCCAGCCACTCCAGCCCACGCAGGCACCCCGAGCCTCGCCTCACTAGCCGACCACTACACCACGATCATTCGCGCGGCCTTTCCCGATGGCCCCTATCTGCTGGCCGGGTGGTCCATGGGCGGCGTGCTCGCCTACGAGGTCACCCGGCGGCTTGAGCAAGCCGGACTCAAGGTCAGCCTGCTCGCCCTGCTCGACCCGCCTTACCTCGTGCCCGCCGCCAGCCAGCCAGACCGGGCGCAACTCGCGGTCCAGTTCGCCGCCGAGGTCCTGGGCAGCCTTCGCCAGCGGATCGACAACTGGCCGAATCCCGCAACGGAGAGCGCCGACGACCTGCTCAACTGGCTCGCCACCCGCGTTGACGCTGACAAGGCGCAGCTCGCCGGCGCTTCGTGGTCTTCGCTCGCCACTTCGAGCTGCTCGCCGGCTATCAGCCAGCCGCCGCGTCTGCAGTGAACGCCCCCGCGCTGCTCGTCACCGCGAGTCGCTCGCTCAATGCACCCACCAGCCCGCGCTGGAGACGGCACCTGACCGGGCGCACCAGTACCCTGACCCTGGATAGCGACCACTATCAGTTCCTGCGCCAGCCGCTCGCCGGCAAAGTGGCCACATCAATCCATGAATCCCACAACACTTAACTACGTGACTAACCCGACACCAGCCGCCGTCAGCGTGCCAGCCGGCGACCGGCGCAAGCCCCTGCAGAACCGGATGCTGCCCACCGGCGAGATCGTCTCCCACCCCGCCCGAGGCCTGCTGATGGGCAACCGGGGCTGCATTCACCGGGACGACCGCACCCTGGGCGTGACCCGCTGGCGCACCAAGATGTGGATCTCCTGCGTACTCGACTGGCGGGGCAGGAAGCGCGATGTCATGCCGCCTGGCCGCTGGACCGCGCTCTTTTTCCTGGACGAGACGACCGCCCTGTCCGCCGGTCACCGGCCCTGCGGTTACTGCCGCCGAGCCGATCACCTCTGGTTCGGCGAATCCTGGCGAACCGCGAAGAATCTGGCCGTCCGCCCCTACGCCTGGGAACTGGATGCCTGGCTGCACGCCGAGCGAGTCACTCGCCAGCGGACCAAGCTCACGCGCCCCGCCATCCTGCGCGACCTGCCCGACGGGGCGATGGTCAGCGTCGACGGCAGCCCGGCCCTGGTCAGCGGCGGTACCCTGCTGCCCTGGTCGTTCGACGGATACGGCTCCGCGCTCGCGGCCGACCAGGACGCCAGTCTCACTCTCTTGACCCCGCCCTCGATCGTCGCCGCCCTCGCCGCCGGCTACCTCCCCCGAGTCCACCCCTCAGCCGGCCCAACCTCCATGCGCTCCTTCAACCCCGAACCCCCACCCGATCCAGGCACTACGTAGGAGACATTCGCGTACAGCCGGGGACCCCTGCTGTCGTGCCGGCAGCAGCGGGGGTCCCCCGGCTGCGGTAGCCCGGTCACGGAATTCGCGGCCTTGCCGGGTGCTGCGGCCGGGGCTGGCCGCCGCGCCGGCCGCCAGGCCGGGCCGGGTCGAACCTCTCCGCCGTACAGGAGTCGCCCGAACCTGGTCAGGCTCGCCGCCAGCACCCGGAAAGGGCCGATACCCGGCAAACCGGTTTCCGGTGGTGGCTCAGCCCGGCCCGCGTGGCGAGCCTTCCGGGCATCCGCTCCGCCGGCCGGGCGGAGACCACGGAAAGTGGTGATACGTCGTCCGGCCTGAGTCACGTATCATCACTTTCCGTCGAAAATTTGCCCGGTTAGCCGGGTTTCTGGTTATCAAAGTGTCAATACGTGGCGGCCAGCGGCTGACGTATCACCACTTTCCGTTGCCCGGCACCCCGCCGCCGCGACCCCCGGCCTCACCCGGCCAGCCACATTCCGTGATCATCGTCGGGGTCTTGTTCGCGGAATCCTGCTGGGGTGATCACGCGACTCAGGTTCCGTGATCAAGGCGGGTTTCATGATCACGGAAACCCTGCGGCGTGAAATCTGGTCCGGAAAGCTAACTCCTCCTTGTTACGGAACCCTGCGGCGTGATCACGCTGGACAGCGGCCAGAATTAGGCGACGCGCCAGATTCGCCACAGGGCGGTCGGGTCGGTGAGCGGGTCGCCGTGGACTAGCGAGAAGTCGGCCGGACCGCCTTCAGAGATCACCCCGGCGCCGGGCTCGCCCAGCAGTTCTCCGCCGCGCCAGGTGACGCAGCCCAGCGCCTGCCACGGCTCAAGACCGGCCTCGACCAGGCATTCAACCTCCCACGGCAGCTGATTAGCCCGCGCCGAACCACCGCCGAAATCAGTCCCGCCCACGATCGACACGCCCGCCTGGTGAGCCAGCAGCGCGCTGTGCTTGGCCAGTTCCAGCCGGTCCGCGATCTTCGTCCGGCTCTCGGCATCGGCAAACCTGGGCATCGTCGTAGTCGTGCCGAAGGTGAGCCACGACTTCAGCACCGTCATCGTCGTGACCAGCGCGCAGCCCGCCTCCGCCATTGCCCGCGCACAGTCAGCGTCGAGCTCGAACCCGTGCTCGATCGAGTCAACTCCGGCCTCAGCACACACCCGCGAGCCAGAAAGCCGTCCGGAGTGGGCCGTCACCTTGGCGCCCCGGTCATGCACCGCGCTTACGACCCTGGCCACTTCATCGGCCGACCAGGGAGCGACCTCTGGGTCGGGCCCGTCGAGATACAGCTTCACGAAGTCCGCGCCGTCATCGAGCTGGCGCAGCGCCGCTGCCAGCAGTTCGTCGCTGTCCCGAGCCTCGATCGTCAGTCCCTCGGGCAGCAGCCCGGCCGCGGTGACCCAGGTACCGGCCGCCCGCACGTAAGGCCGATCCCGCCGCCCCGCCCCGGCCCAGCGCTCGCGGACCGCGAGGCTCACCCCGCGCTCCCTGCCATCGACCAGGCGCGTCGGCGACCCGACATCCCGCGCCCAGCGAACCCCGGACCTGTACTGCAGTTCCCCGTTCGCCTCGGCCACATCGAGCAGTACCTCCGTGGCGTCGGCGCCCCGGTCAATCCAGTGCGACCCGCCGGGCAGGCTCAGATGACTGTGCCCGTCGACCAGGCCAGGAATGATCGTCGACCCCCCTGCGTCGACTACCTCGCAATCACCAGGAAGCTCGCCCTCGTCAGAGGCCGGCCGGATCCAGCTGATCCGGTCATCCTCCACCAGGACACTCACTCCGACGCGCAACTCCGCAGACCGGCCATCCGCCATCGCGGCATCCCGGTAGATCACAGCAGTCATAACCCCGCAGCTTACGCATTGCCCCATCAACCCGCACGAAGCCCCGCCTGACCGCCAGACGCTGAGTGCTGTCACGCTGGGACGCGCGTCTGGGCAAGGCCGAAGACCAGATCAGGACGGCGCTTCCGATGACGTTTCTTCGTTGATACCAAGAGAGGCCTGTCGGAATTCGATAGAGTACCTAAGAGCCAACTCACCGCCAGTCGCGAAGTTATCCGCTGACCGAGGATCCAATATGCCTAAGGAAACCTCGATGCCGACTTTCATAGGCGTTGAGCTAATTGCCCGCAAAGCGGGAAGCGTTCTCTTGGGAAAACGAAAGAACTGCTCCGGGTCCGGCACATAGGCACTCCCCGGCAGCCATCTTGAATTCAATGAGCGCCTCGCGGATGCGATCTGCAGGGAAGCGATGGAGGAACTAGGGGCAGCTATCAAACCGGAGCAGCTAAGTCTGGTGAGCATAGTCGATGACACTCAGCCAGAAAACAATCTTCATTACATCCATGTAACATTTGAGCAGAAAGATCCCGAGTGGGAACCCCGGATGATGGAACCGGATCGATACGAAGAGTGGCGTTATTTTCCTCTAGCCAACCTGCCCGAAAATTTCTTCCCCCCACACGCGGGGATCATAGCCAACTATCTCAATAATCTCCTATACGTGTGCTAGCTGGCTTTCCGCAGATCTGTAACGTGCTGCCGGAGTGCCGCCAGGACAAGAATACGATCACGAGCGATGTGACCCATTACCTGGCGTAATCCGTCGCCGCAAGGCTTCCATGAATAACCGGAATCGTCAATCAAGAAGTACGTGCCAGCGCGATCCTACAGACATCTCGCACGCGCTCTATTGCGTCATCCAGTATCCCCGCATGGTCAAACGCCAAGGTATCGGGCACTAAGTCCACGGGAGCCTGGCGAGCGCTCCTTGCATCCGAGCCAGCTGCAAGTACGTATTTCCCTCGGCGGATGCCGAACCGCAGCCTGCGGCCGGACTCAGCCCGACGCGCGTGGCGACCTTTGAGTCCAGCATTGCCTGCGGCACCCGGCACCACCGCCAATATTCCGTGATCATGCCCGGCGCGGGTGATCACGGGGTCTGGAGCGGCGGGGCATCCCGGCGATCTTCCGTGATCATGTCCGGGACGGTGATCACGGAGTTCTGGTGGGGTGATCATGCGGCCGATGTTCCGGGATCATGGCGGGCGCCAGGATGACGGAACATCGGCGCGGTGACCTCCGGGGAGAAGGCGGGTTGCGGGATCAGGAGCACAGCGGGCAACGCCGCCAGCGCGGTTGAGTCCAGAAACCTAACTTCCCTTGATCACGGACGCTGGTGGCTGGGCACCGCGGTTGAGGACCGCCACAGTCAGCACGCGAGATGTTTCGCCTAGTGACGTTACTAGGCGGTCGCGATCCAGTTATCCTATCTGCATCTTATCTACGGGTTTATGTTCGAACGGGCAGGCCGTTCCGGGGAGAGCCGATGATGCGAGCCGCACGTACTGCCAGGCGCCTGGCCCGTCCTGGCCGGCTGTCGGCCGCCTTGGCCGTCGGCGCGCTGCCGGCCCTGATCCTGCTGGGCGGCAGCACGGCGAATGCCTCGGTTTCCGCTCGATGCGCACCTGGATCTGGCGCGCACCTGGCGGGCAAGCGGATCACCAATGCCGAGATCGAGACCTACCGGGAGTCCGGCGGACTGCATTGCGCTGACCTGGCCGGGGCGAACCTCAGCGGGCTGAACCTGCTGCAGATCGTGATGACAGACGCCAATCTGCGGCACGCCAATCTTTCGCACGCGAACCTTGACCAGGCCACGCTGAGCGGCTCCAATCTCACCGGCGCGGATCTCAGGTCGGCCAGCCTTGTTCAGGCGACTATGCGCGGCGTGCAGCTGCGCGGTGCCGACCTGCGTGAGGCCAAGCTCGGACAGGCGACACTGACCAACGCGAACCTGGCGCGAGCGGATCTGCGGGGAGCGACCCTGGATCAGGCGACGCTGACCAACGCGAATCTAAGCTCGGCCAACCTGACCAAGGCATCGCTTGAGGAGGTCCAGGCCAAGGGCGCGGATTTCGGCAAGGCGAATCTGACCGACGCGAACCTGATCGGGGCGACGCTGACCGGCGCGCACTTTGCCAAGGCGACTCTGAGCGGCGCTAACTTCGAGGGAGCTACCGATCCGCCGGCCTCGGCTGGCGGTGACTCGGGCAGCGGCTCGCCCACGCTGCCTGCGACCGGCTCGGTTATCCCGGTCAGCAAGAGTTCCCTGCAGCTGTACCTGCTGGGCGCGGCCGCGCTGATGCTCCTCTCAATGACCTGGGGTTCGGTGCGGCGGCACCTGCTCGCGCGGGCAGGCTGGTTCAGGAACGGAGCCGGCGGATATGGCTACCCTGGCCGGGGGCTGGGCGGACTGGGCTCGGCTGGCGGCGGGTTCGGAGGACCGGGCGGGTTCGGCGGTCCCGGGGGGCTCGGCGGGCCGAGCGGACCTGGTGGCGGGTTCGGCGGGCCAGGCAGTCCTGGCGGGTTCGGCAGTCCGGGCGGGTTCGGCGCATCTGACGCGCCCGGAGGTTTCGGGGGGCCGGCTGGTGGCTTCGGGCCGACGACGCCTGGCAGCCCGTTCGGCAACGTGCCCGGCAGCGGTATGCCGGGCAGCGGTATGCCGGGCGGATTCCTGGGCGGACAGCAGACCAATACCTTGCGACCCGTCCGCCTGGCCATCGCGATCATCGGCGGGCTGGTGGTCGTAGCCGGGTTCTGGCTGCTCGGCACGTCTGTCATCAACGCACTGCTGGTCCCGGCCGGGACGGACACCTTCCGTATCTGCGCGGCGACCTGCGGCTCTCGCATCCAGGACGTGACGGTCGGCCTGACCGCCGGAGTGATCCTCATGATCACCGGCGGGATCGTCCGGGGTATCGGCCGGCCCCGGCGGACGTACTACTGATTCGCCGGCCGCAGGTCAGTCGATGATCTTCTTGACGACGGCCATGCTTGAGTAGGCCTCGCAGCCGGCCCCGATGGCGATGACCTTGCCTGGCACCATGATCTGGAAGGGCAGGTCCCGCTGTCCCGATCCTCCGTCACCTAGCTGGCCGTCCGAGTCGTAGCCCCACGCCAGGACCTTCCCTGACTTAGTCAGCGCCAGACTGTGATACCGCCCGGCCGCCAGCGTGACGATCGGCGTGTGCGCGGGGATGTGCACCCAGACCGGGAGGTGGCTGGCCTTGAGGTTGCCGTCGCCCAGTTGGCCGGCCTTGTTGTCGCCCCAGGCCAGCACGCGTCCGGAAGCGGTCAGGGCCAGGCTGTGCAGCAGCCCGCCGAAGGCTGCGACGACCTTGACCCTGGCCGGCAGGTGCACCTTCACCGGCACCCGGCGGACCTTGGTCGTGCCATCGCCCAGGTCGCCCAGGCTGTTGTCGCCCCAGGCGAGCAATCCTCCGGTCGAGGTGACCGCGAGCATATGGTCGACGCCCGCGCCGATGGCGGTGACCTTGACGCCGGTCGGGAGCTTGACCCAGACGGGCGTGGCCGAGAACGCCTTCCCGCCGCCGTCACCGAGCTGACCAACGTCGTCGTTTCCCCAGGCAAGCACGCGACCGGTGCTGGTGAGCGCGAAGGCACTGTCGCCGCCCGCGCTCACCGAGGTGATCCGCACCCCGCGAGGCAGATCGACATAACGCGGCACGTTGCTTGACCGAAGATGACCGAGGCCAAGATCGCCATTAAGGCCGTTACCCCAGGCAAGCACGCGACCCGTGGTAGTCAGCGCTACCGCGAACTCGAAACCAACTCGCACCTGCCGGACCTTGACCCGGCCGGCAGGCTGACGAGCACCGGGGCGGACGGTTGTCAGTTCTTGCCATTGCCCAGCTCGCCTTGCTTCCCCCGGCCCCAGGCCCAGACCCGGCCGTCCGCCGCGACGGCAACGGCGAACGGGCCCACCCGCGCTGAGGTGACCCGGAGCTGCGCGGGCGGGTTCACCGCCACCGGCGCGTTCTCGTTCATGACCGAGCCGTCGCCGAGCTGGCCTTCCTCATCGTTGCCCCATGCCAGCAGCGGCCCGCTCGCCGCGACCCTGCTGCCGGTCGGCCGGGTACTCAAGCTGGGGGGTGAGGCGAAAGCAGTCGTCAGCGAGCTAGCCGAGGCTGCCGCGCATAGGCCAGCGGCCAGACTTCTCCGAAAGCCAATCCTCATCCGTCCTCCCGCGTTGCTGGCTTGGAACAGAAACCCCATAGCCCAAGGTACGCAATCGCCCCGGAATCAGTTCAGTTCGACCACTTGGTGATGTTAGGCTCCGGCGGTGATCGACCCGCAAGATCATCTGCTGGCCTGGGCGGCCGAGGTCACGGCACCCGGCTCCCGAGTCGTGCACGTCACCGGGCTGCGGGGCGGCGGCAACCCGTGGCTGCTGCGACTGGACCGGGCCGGGCAGACTCAGACGGTCGTGCTGAAGACCGCCGACCCGGCCAGCAACCTGCAGATCAGGGGGCTCATCACTGCCCTGGCGGCGATGACGCTACTCCAGGATCACGATTTCCCCGCACCACGTCCCATCGCGGCCGATCTGACCGGAGCCGCGGCCGGCCAGCTAGCGGTGATCATGACCACGCTGCCCGGCAGCAGCCAGATCCCGAGAAATGCCGACCCCGGCCGGCTGCGCGAACTTGGCGCGATGGCGGCCGCCATACACGCCGTGCCAATGGCCGCACGGACTGACCTTTCACCCGCCCTGTCGCCGCGAACCCGGCCGCTCTATGACATGGACTTCGCAGCCTGGCGCCGCTCGACGAGCACCACGCCGCTGCTGGAACGCGCCGAGGAAGCGATCGCCAGCCTGCCGGCACCCGGTGACCCGGCCACGATGATTCACGGCGACCTGTGGCAGGGCAACACCCTGTGGTCGGACGGTACCTGCTCGGGCATCATCGACTGGGATTGCGCCGGCGCGGGTGCCCCCGGCATCGATCTGGGCACTCTGCGGCTCGACGCTGCGCTTTACCATGGCGTCCCCGCCGCGCAGGAGATTCTGCTCGGCTGGCAGCAGGCGGCTGGCCGGGCGCCGGATGACCTGGCTTACTGGGATCTCGTCGCGGCGCTGACGACGGTCGGCGACATGGCGGACTGCCTGCCGCCGCTAAGCGATCACGGCCGCGAAGATCTCAGTGCCCCCACCTTGACCAGGCGCCGTGACGCCTTCCTGCAAGCCGCGCTCGACCGCCTCGCGCACGTGGCCTAGCCAGCCACCCCTGAGTTACACCAGCCCGCTGAGCGCGATCAGGTCGGGCGCGACGAGATCGACGCCGGGTGGAGGCGGTGGCGCCGTACCGCCAGGACCCCACTCGTCCGGGCGCGGGACGTAGGCGGTCCGCAACCCGGCCCGGCTGGCGGCCTCCAGGTCACCGGGGTGGCAGGCCACCATCAGCACCTTGCTGGCGGGCACCTCAAAGTAGCCGGAAACAAGCTGGTACACAGCGGGATCCGGCTTGTACGTCCGGGCAAGCTCAGCCGACAAGACGCAGTCAAACGGAAGGCCGGCGAACTTCGCGAGCCTGGTGAGCAGCCCGAGGCCGCCATTTGACAAGGAAGTGAGGATAAAGCGCTCGCGGAGCGCGGACAAGCCAGGAACGGTGTCGGGCCACGGGGCGAGCCGGTGCCAGCCGCGCACCAGCTCGGCCCGATCGGCAGGTCCGAGCTGACGGAGGCCGAATTCTTCAATGACCTCATCAAGCATCATCGCGTGCAGCGCGTCGAGCGACTGAAAACCGAGCTCGCCCCTGATCACCCGGCCGAGCGTCGGCAGGTACCGCGACCGCCAGGCCACCGCGACCGCGGGCCAGTCGGCCTGCACTCCGGCTCGTTCACCGATCCGCGCCAGTTCCGCCGCTATGCTGGTCCGCCAGTCGACCAGCGTGCCAAACACGTCGAAGGCGACAACCTCAATCTCCACCGCAGGCACCTCGCTCACCCGGCCACAGTAGCGGCGCCCAGCCGGTCACAGCGATCCGTCGATACCTCGGCAGGCCTGAACTGGACTGGCAGACGAGCAAGTAGGCCCCCGCCGACTCTCGGCGTCTCTTCAGGGCCGGTCCAGCGGCATCTACGGTGATCGCCTGCCATGGGATCGCCTCTGATCTATTGTCTCAACGCTAGGCGGCTACCCTGTGGCGCGCGCTCAGCGATTATGCGTTTGGCTCGCGCAGGCTCAAAGCTCCCCTCGCAAGAGGGACGTTCACATGACCGATCCGGTTCTATACTCGTCCCTGGCGAAGTAATGCACAAATTGCGTCGTCTCTCACGCGGAAGGCACAGCTGATGATGCTCTCGGCCAAGAAGGGTCTTGTGACCATGGTCGGATCAGCGCTGCTGATCGGGTTCACGACGGGCGCGACGAGCAATGGTCAGTTGGGAAATGACGCCCACGCCTCTCATAGCCAGCACCGTACGTCCAGTCAGTGCTCAAAGCCCATGAGCGAACGAGTCGGCGGATGGATTTGCCCTGGCGTGTTATCGAGCCGGGATATGGCGCCGGCGGCATCAGGGCATTGTAAGCCACATCAGTCGTGGTGCTGGACTCTGGACCCTCAGGCCGGGCGATCGACGTGGATGGGAAGCTTCAAGTACGGCTTAGGGCGGACGAACCTCGGCGTGGTCGAAGTGTTCTTTCTTGTCGCGCTTAGCGGCCGGAGGTCGTTGTCGAAGCCGGTCAGGTTCGTACCCACTGGAGCTGTACGGCACGTCATCATGGAGGGTGACCGGCTTTTATGACGGGAAGTGGCCTGCTGGTCATCCGATCTCACCCGCGAGTGAATGAGAGCTACCTGCACCACCCTGCCAGTGTCACGGCTCACTCGGCCGTCGTGTGGCCCGGCGGCTACGAGGCCTTCGAGAAATTCCTGTCCGTTATGGCGCGGTCGAGCATACCTGGACCTGGAATTTGGCGGGTTACTCTGCTACGTGGTTCATTTTCGCGAAGAGCATTCACTTCTATTTCCGGGGCAAGTCCTCATTCTTCTTCAAGAACTGGCAGAAGCGTCTCGGTAACCAGCCGGTAGGCTGGGGTGTGAATGAGTAGTCGACCCGATCATCAGGACACCGGCCCTGCCAGTCTGGTACCGACGCGCCTGTATCCAGGCGGGCCGGTCTACTGGGTTGCCCCGGCCGAACCTCTCGGCGAGCCCAGGCCAGGCCACGGGACGCTGTACGTCAATCCGGCCAGTGAGATCCTCGCAGACTCTGATTGATATGCGTCGTGGGAAGACGATTACCCGAAGTCCGAGATCGAGGCTCACGGCGGCGCGACGGCAGGCGTCGCCTCCATCTGCGGATCGGAACAGGAAGTGCTGCAGTGGGCCAGGATCAGCCCGGCCAAGAAGCGGCTGATCATGCAGCGCGGCAAGTGGGTACCTCTGCCACTCGATGAAAGCTGACGATCTGAGTAGCATCCTGGCAACCTCAGGCCTGAGCAACTCTTGAGGCGCTACTGGTCCCAGGGTGCGGCTCAAGTGACGACTGACCCCAGCGGGGTTCCGTGATCATGGTCGGGGTCCTAGTCACGGAACCTGAGTTGGGTGATCACCCGATCCAGATTCCGTGAACCAGACCCCGAGCATGATCACGGAAGCTGGGCGTCAGGGGACGAGGAAGAAGGCGCCGCCGAGGAGGATGCAACTGGCGGTAATCGTTGACTTACCGTCGCCGGTCACATCGTTGCCGGGCTCGGGGATGAAGATCCCGCCCATGTTGGCCTTGCACTCGTTCTGGTTGCGCCACACCTGGGTCGCGGGCCGCCCTGTGCAAGTCATCGACTGGGCGGTCGTGCTGATCCAGGTGAACGCGCAGTCCGGCGGGACGGTGCCGCCGAGTATGGTGGCCGTCGCGGTGCCTGGCGAGATGGTGATCGGCGATGTGGTGCCGGTGATCTCGACTGTGAAGGACTTGCTGGTGCCGTACTGGTGCTCGTTCACGAGCGGGATGACCAGGGCGGGCGCGACGATCTGGCCTGCCGCGATGATCGCCTCGCCGGTCATCGGGGTGTTGAAGTCCGTCCCGTCGACCGCAGTGCCGTTAATGATCTTGTAAAAGACGCCCAGGGACGACTGGGTGCTTCCGGTGCGGGCGAACTGGACATTGAGCGTGCCTGCCTGCTGCTCGTTGCAGGTGCTGGCTGACTGGCAGAACTGGAGGTACTGGTTCGCCGAGCCGGTCGAGACGTAGACCGTGTTGCTGCTGCTCGCGTAGGCGGGCGCGGCGGCCGTGACGCCACCCGCCAGCAGGCAGGCGACCGCGATCCCGGATAAAGCCAGGCCAGTGCGCATGTCAGTGTCCCTTCTGTGTAACCGCGGGTAACCCAAAAGCCGGCTCCCGGCCCCTCAGGTGCAAGATAACACTCGGGGAGCAAATCGCCTGGCCGCTCAGGTACCGCCCACTATCAGAAGGTAGTACTGCGCGAAGAAGCAGACACCCGCCTGTACCGCTCTTTCACCATCGACATCCTGCCAGGGCTCGCTCCTCCAGACCGAGGCATACGCGCACCTCGTGCTCACCCGGATATCGGAGCTAATGGGACTCCTCGACACTTCAGCCGAGGCAGTCACCGTCAGGATGCAACGCGCGCAGATCCTCCAGGACAGCAGACGGCTCTTTCACTTCGTCATCTACGAGAACGCCATCCGCGCCGCCTTCGCACCACCCGACATCAAGGCATCTCAGCTCCGCCACCTGCTCATTGTCGCCACCCAGCCCGCTGTTCGCGCATTACTCCAAGCTCGCCGTCTACGGACAACCAGCACGGCTCATCGTCGATGACGAGATCGAGCAACAGTAAGCAACTCCATTCCAATCTGATCGCGACATAGTCCACGCTGATCGCATGGACAACAGCCACCGCGCGATCCGGCGGCTTGCTCAGGCAGATGAAGCAAGCGACAAGCCTGTAGCTAGCGAACCCAAGCCCATCCTCAACGAGGCCGAGGCCGACCGCCGCCGCTGCCGCCATCTGCGGTCGCCACATCTGTGTCACCGCCGACCACGCTGGCATGCCGGATGATTCACTGGCTCCCTGACCTGACCGGCAGACCGAAAGGACATTTCCTGTGAACCGGCTGATTGCCCCAATCTGGCACCTGATGCGCGGCACCGTCCAATGGCGCGTCGTCGAGCTGCCGGGGCCGTTCAGCCAGAAGCATGACCGCGAGGTCTCGGGCTACATGAACGGGGAGATCGACGCGGCGGAACTGTACCGCCGGCGGCGTGTCCTCGATGCCGGCTGCTTTGCCTGACGCTCTGCATCGAGGGCGCGCCGTCCGGCTGGGCGCTGGCCGCTGCGGAGGGTGTCACGTGCGCCCCGGCGGAGCCCCATCGATGTGGCATAGCTGGGGCTGGAACCCCAGCGCTGCCACATCCACGAGGCCGGGCGAGCGCCGGAGCCCGGGACCTGGCCCCTGGCGGCAGTGCCGTGACCGGGCTGGCAGCTGACGCGCGGGGGCTGCCCGCCGGGCGGGGCCCGCGCGCCTGCGCCAGCCCGGCCCTGTCCGCAGGCCCGTCATCAGCCGCCCGGCCAGTTCCGTGCAGTGAGCCGGGCCGCTTCCCCGGCCGTGCTGCCCGCAGCCCCGGCCCGCTCCGGGTCCCCGCTGCTCGCAGCAGCGCCTGCCCCCGGCAGCCGTTCCGGGCGGCAGCCCTGGCCGGGCTCCGCGCCCAGTGCCCGCTCCGCAAGCGCATCGAGGTGACAGCGGTGCTGCTGACACCTGGCCCTAGCCCCAGCTATGTCACATCGATGGGGCTCCAGCCCCAGCTATGTCACATCGATGGGGTTCCGCCGGGATGCACGCCAGTGTCCCCGCAGCAGCCGGTGCCCAGCCGGACGGCGTGCCCTCGATGCAGAGCGTCAGGCAAAGCAGCCGGCATCGAGGACACGCCGCCCGGCCAGCCCCCCGCCAGATCCGACACCAGCTGAGATCCGACACCAGCTGAGGTCTGACACCAGCTGAGGTCTGACACCAGCTGCCAGCCCGGTCACGGAACTCGCGCCAGAGCCGAGTTGCGTGATCACCCCATCCAGATTCCGTGAACCGGACCCCGAGCATCACGGAAAGCTGCTAGCGCACCACATCGCCCCTATGAAAGCCAGCGCCGGCCAGCCGTCATCGACCGAGCACGCTGACTTTCCTATTTGGCGGTCGCGCTGAACTCGCTGGTGCGGGAACTCTCGGCCGTGCCATTCAGCGCGGTGAACTCGTAGTAATACGTGACGCCACTGGTGACCGCCGAGTCCGTGTAGGTCGGTGACGTGACGCTGACCAGCGGCGTAGCTCCTTCTCCGCCCGGGGTGGTGGAGCGGTAGACCCGGTAGCCGGTGACGCCTTTCTCGGCGCCCCATTGCAGCAGAATGTGACCGGCCTGCGGGGTAATCACGACCCCGAAGGGAACGCCAGGCGGGCTCGGGTTAGCGGTCGGCGCGGCGTTCACCTCGCTCGAGTTCGCCGAGGTGCCGTTAGCATTGCTCGCGGTGACCTTGTAGTAGTACGTCGTGCCATTCGTCAGTCCGGCGTCGGCGAAGCTAGCCGACGTGGCGGTACCGATTGGCGTGGCACCCTCGGCGCCTGGTGCCGTGCCACGATAGATGCTGTAGCTAGTCGCGCCGGCGCTAGCGTTCCAGGTCAGCGTGACTGAGGCGTTCCCCGCCGTCGCGACAAGGCCGGCGGGCGCCGGCGGGATGGCACCAGGAACCGCAGGCGCTACGGAGACCTCGTTCGAGTCAGGCGACACGCCGACGCTGTTATTGGCAGCGACGTTGTAGAAGTACGTCGTCCCGTTGTGCAGCCCGGAATCAGTGAACGTCGTCGTCGTGCCGCTGACAGTCCCGACCGGTGTGCTGACTTCCCCGTCCGACTTGGTACCCCGGTAGACCGTGTACGAGGTCGGGCTGCCGCTCGCACTGGCCGTCCACGACAGCGTCGCGGTGGTGTTGCCCGGCACCACGACCAGACCGGCCGGCCCAGCCGGAACGGAAGCCGTCGCCGGCGTCACCGTCAGCTCGTCGACCCTGGAGACGCCATGGTCGCTGACCGCGAACATGGCGATCGAGTTCTTCCCCGCGTTCAGGTGCACCTGCAGGGCAGAGTCCTGATACGTCTCGAAACTCCCGGTGATCGGGAAACGCTCCGTGCTCGTGATCACCGTGCCGTTGACCGACAGCCCCATCTGCCGGTTGTTGACCCCGGGGAACAGGCCGCTCTCGAAGGCATAACGCCAGTCGACCGTATACAGGCCGCTGGCCGGCACGACCACGTCGTTGAACGTCAGCGTGCCCTTGGTGGCATAAGCCATGTCCACAACCCGCTGCCCCGGGGAATCCGAGCCCGAGGAGCCGAGCACCTGGGGGAACCAGCCCGTGAGGGTCTGGAACCAGTCGAAGCCGCCGAGGAGAGCGTCCTTTGCGTAGTAGACCTCCCCGGTACCGGAAGTCACGCCGGGCGTGCTGCCACCGGTTCCGATCGGCGGCGGCGTCTTCGACGCGTCCTCAGGGGTGCGGGCGGACTCCCCGCAGGCGTTCACCGCCGTGATCTCGTAGAAGTAGACCGGCGTGGTACTGAGGTTCTTGTCGGTGTAGGTCGGGGCTGTCGTGCTGGCGATCGGGGTGCTGGCCTCGCCGCCCGAGGCGGTACCCCGGTAGAGGTTGTAACTGGTGGCTCCCGCGCTCGCCGGCCAGGTGATGGTGATGGACGAATCGGCATTGGCTGTCAGCTCGTCGCTTCCCGGAGGCGCCGGGATGCTGCACCCCGTAGCCGCGACCGCTAGCGACGAGGACACCAGTCCGGACGACACCAGCGCCAGCGAGGCCGCGAAGGCACCCGCCACCCGGCGGAAGGATCTGCTCATCTGAACTCCCATCACTGCGCTAGAAGCCGGTGCTAGAAGCCGACGGCGACGACCATGTACTGCGGGTTGGTGACCGAGATGTCCGATGACTGCCCGGCGTCGTCGTCGTAGGGGAATCCGTACTGAAGGCCATTGATGGCGTTCTGGTGCCAGAACTCGGCGTAATAGTTCGCCGGGGCGGCCAGGTAGAAATTGCTCGGGACGGACTGCTGCGCGGCCGCGAGCTGCGCGACATGCCGGTTGATACCGGCGCACAGCGTCGGGTTATTCGCGAGGGTTCCGGCGCAGCCGAAGATCTGCGCGGTGGTGTCGGTCGTGTCGCCCACAGAGGCCGCATAGGAGGTGAAATAACTAGCGTCGGCACCTCCCGGCTGGAAAGCTGGGTCGTTGCCTGGCGACGGGATGCCGAACGGCGCGTCGTCGGTCGCCAGTTCCTTGAACGCCGCTGGCACGAAGTTCTCGAACCGCTGGAACGTCGCCGTCCGGCTCTCGCTGAAGGTCGCGAAGTTCTCGCCGACTTCCTGATTGGACCCGTCGTGGCCATGCAGCAGCAGAGCCAGTTTCAGCCCGAACCGGTCCACTCGGGTCGTGTCGACGTTGATCGACGACGCGCCGACGGTAAACTCGATGAAGTCGTTGTACTGGCTGGTCGCCGTGCCCAGGTGGAAGGTCATGCGGCCAGCCGAGTTCGCCGGCATGTCGATAAACGGCTGCTGGGCGATCGACTCAGTCTGCCCGTTGAAGGTCCAGTAGACCTGGCTATCGGGGTACTGGCCGTTTGTCTGGTTGATGATCTGGACTTCGAGCACGTGGGTCGCGGCGGGAATGGCGCTGACATTGCCCCAGAACGACGCGGGCGGCTCGCCCGATCCGGGCGGCGGAGGCGGCGGCGGCGGGGTGCTTGACCCGCTGGCGAAAACGCTGAACTCCCACAGGCTGTAGCCGAACGCGGTACCCCTGGTGGTGCCCAGCATCCGGATATAGCGGCCCGAGCCAGTCACGTTCAGGGTCTGGATCCCTCCCGTGCCGGTCGTCGTGGAGAAGATGGTCGTCCAGGTCGCGTTGTCGTTGGACGTCTGGATCTGGAACGCCGTCGCGAAGGCAGCCTCCCAGTCGAGGCTGACCTGGCAGACCGACTGCGTCGACCCGAGGTCGACCTCCAGCCACTGCGGATCAGAGAACGCACTCGACCAGCGCGTCCCCGTATTCCCGTCAGTAGCGTTCGCAGCCGGGAACGTGGCGTTCTCCAGCGACGACGCCGTCGTCGGCCGGTTCAGCGCGATATTGGTCGTGCCGCAGGTGCTGCTCGCGGTGCCGAAGACGCCGAACTCCCACAGGCTGTAGCCGAACTGGGTCGCCCTGGTCGTCCCGAACATCCGGATGTACCGGCCTGACCCGGTCACGCTCAGGGTCTGATTGCCGCCGGTGCCGGTTGTCGTGGAGAAGATGGTCGTCCAGGTCGCGTTGTCGTTAGACGTCTGGATCTGGAACGCTGACGCGAAGGCGGTCTCCCAGTCGAGGCTGACCTGGCAGATCGACTGGGTCGACCCGAGGTCGACCTCCAGCCACTGCGGATCGGAGAACGCACTCGACCAGCGCGTGCCGGTGTTCCCGTCGGTCGCGTTCGCCGCCGGGAACGTGGCGTTCTCCAGCGACGACGCGGTCGTCGGCCGGCCTAACGCGAGATTAGTGGTGCCGCAGCTGGCCGCCAGCAGCGTCGCGGGAGTGACCCGCGACGCTGCTGGGGTGCCGGTGGCCGTGATCACCAGGGAGGCGACCACGAAGCTAAGCGATGCGGCGACGGCTAACAGCCTGGCAGCGGGACGAGAGCCGCGCAGCGACTGGACGGACGACATGAGACTCATGATGGCACCCATAAATTCGAACCTTGATATAAGCCTTGTATTAAGTGAGCCACGGCTACGTGAGTACGTCAAGGCTCCATCTTGGCCGTCAGCCGATCCGCGACTCAGCTGCCAGGAACGGCCGCCACACTTGGTGCGGTCAGCTCAAGCTGGATGCCGTCGGGGTCCTCGAAGGAGAGCACGTCGATCCCGAACGACGGCAGGCTGGTGATCACGCCATGCTTGACCCCGTGCTCGTCGAGCAGCGCAAGTGCCTGCTCAAGCTCGATCCGGTTGGCAACGCTGAAGCTCAGATGGTCCAGGCCAACCCGGTCTGGCACAAACCGGTCGCCGGCCGGCGCCATCGGCCGCAAGCCCATCAGCAGGTTGCCGCGGATCATCACCACGCCGCCGAAGAGAACCTTGTACACCTCCGCTGCTGACGGATCGTCCGGCGGCGGCGAGCTCCACCGCCACGTCGAAGCCGAGCAGGCCGGTGTAGAAATCGCGGCTCCGCTCCACATCGGTCACGGTCAGCCGCAGGTGATGGATCCCGTCGGCCGGAATCTGTCCTGGCATACACACGCTCCCTCCGGCGAAGCCCAGCGGACCCCGCCTCATCTGCTCCAGGTCAACAGCTTCCCACTCAGACAGGTTCATCCGCGCCAGGGCCGGCTTCGCCAGGGAAATCCATCTCGACGAAATCGAACATTCTTTCGATTTTCGGGTATGACAATATCGTGGCCCTGCACGACCTCGCGGCGCGGTTCTACCGGGACCAGGCCGCCGACAGCTGGGTACCCGGCTACCTGAAGGGGCGCGGCATCGACGCCGGCGCTCAGGAGCACTGGCAGGCCGGGTACGCGCCGCCGAGCCGGGACGCACTCCTCCGTCATCTGCGGGCCGCGCACTACCCGGACTCCCTGATCCAGGCCGCCGGGCTGGCCCGGCCGTCCAGGCACGGCGAGCTCACCGATACCTTCCGCGACCGGGCAGTCCTGCCCATCAGGTCCGCGCGCGGCGCCATCATCGCGTTCATCGGCCGCGCCCCTGAGCAGGCCAGCCCCCGGGTACCCAGGTATCTCAACAGCCCGGGCACGCCGCTATACGACAAGAGCCAGGAACTGTTCGGGCTGTGGCAGGCGCGCGAGTCCATCGCGGCCGGAGCGGTGCCGGTGATCACCGAAGGCCCCTTCGACGCGATCGCCATCGCCATCGCTGGCCCTGGCCGGTACGCCCCGGTAGCCCTCTGCGGGAGCACGCTGACCACCGGCCACATCACCGCCATCCGGCACGCCACCGCCAGCACCGGCGGCGGCGCCAGTGCCGCCAGTGCCGCCAGTGCCCGGGCCGGTCCCGCCGGTGCCCGGGCCGGTCCCGGCGATTTAAGAGCCAGCGGCCTCCTGCTCGCCCTCGACGCCGACCCCGCCGGCCGCCGAGCCGCCGCCCGCGCCTACCACCTGCTCAGCCCGCTCACCGCCGACCTGCACACCGTGGACAGCCAGCTTGGCCAGGACCCGGCCCAGATCCTGCGCGACCACGGCCCGGCGATCCTGGCGGCGGTGCTCAAGCACCGCAGTCACCCGCTCGCCGACCTCGTCATCGACACCGAACTTGAGCGCTGGCAACCCGGACTGTGCTTCGCCGAAGGCCGGATCGCGGCCCTCAGGGCGATAGCGCCGGTCATCGCCGCACTGCGCCCGGCCCACGTCGCCCGCCAGGTCGCCCGCCTCGCCGCCGCCCTCAGCCTGGATCACCCGACGGTCACCAGGGCAGTCACCGACGCGCTCCGCCACCGGGTCGGCACCGAGCCTGGTCACGGCGCCAGCCACGCGACAGCGGGGGGTGGAGTGGCCGGCGGAGGCGGCGGGGGCGGAGTGGCTGCTAGTGCCTAGGCGAATGTCCCGGCCAGAGTCGCGCTGGGCGCGGCGCTGAGCCGTCCGTCCGCTGGATCTCGGACTAAACGGGCTAAACGCGGCTCGGGCGCGTCCGGACGTTCGCGCGGATCGGTGCGCCGGGGGCCTGGCACAACGGAAAGTGGTAATACGTCGGCTGGAGTTGCTGACGTATTAACGTTTTGATAGGTCAGGAACCGGCAAACGGGCAAAATTTCGACGAAAAGTGATGATACGTCGAGCTGGCGGGCCGACGTATCATCACTTTCCGTTGGTCTCGGCCGTCGTCCCGGCACGACGAGCCGGATCGGGCGGCATGTCCGTGGTGGCGAGCGTTGCACAGCAGCCGACACCGCGGACATACCGCCCGATCCGGCCCCGCAGCGCCAGAACTCAGCCACCAGCACGACTAGGTGGCTGATCACGCTGGCTTCCGGAAGACCTGCCGTCAGGATCACGAAGACTTAGCCGTCAAATACGACGGCAACCCTACGCCAGGCGGCAACTCTGCCAGGAAAGGACGGCGCGGAAATCCGGCGGTAGGGCCAGACCAGCAAGGGGCCAGACCAGCAAGGGGTTAGATCAGCAGGCTGAGCGACTCGTCCCCGGCCTCCCCGGCCTCCCCGGCCTCCCCGACGCTGATCTGCTTCAGCAGCGCATGCTCCACGAAATACGCCAGCGACGCGTATCCCCGCCAGACCCGCCGCCACTCCCGCTCGACGGCGCCGTCTCCCAGCACCCGGCGGACCTCGTCCAGGTAGGCCACGATGATGTCGGCGGCCTGCCGGCTGTGCCCGGCCGAGAGATTGTCGATGGTCAGGTGCGCCTGCTCGTAACAGTCGTCGAACCCGTAGTGCCGCAGCTTCTGGATTTCATGCAGCCTGAGCTCGCCGAGCCCGAACATCTCGATCGCCAGATTGTAGCCAAGAATCTCGTTGTAATAGGTGTCGGGAAATAGCGCCATGCACAGCTGATGCAGCGAGAACCCGTAGAGCGCGTCCGGCAGCTCGCCCTGCCCCCTGAACGCCTCATCCCGGATATGCGGCAGCCTGATATCCATGCTGTGCAGCGCCCGGTGAATCAGCGTAATGTGATTCTTGCGCAGATCCCCGTACCCCATCTCGTCGGCGTAAATCGAGAACAGCGCGGCGTCGCAGCGCCGGTCGGCCCGGCCGAGATTCGCCGTCCGGTGGATCCACGTCGCGTCCACCAGCGCTCCGAGCGCATACGTCGTCTGCAGGAACACCACTTCGTCCCGGTCAGGCACCTCGGTCAGCGGCCGGTAAGGCGTGACCAGCTTGTCCCAGTAGACCCGCTCGGCCCGCTCATAAAGGGCGCCAGCGCTGTAATCGAAATAACTCGCGTCCGTATACCGGCCGGCCGCGCCGCACTCAAACAGCACCTCAGCAGCGGCAAACAGTCGCGCCGCCCGTTCAGCAGCCAGAGGCAGAGTGTTTGCGAAGTTTTCAATGTTGACCAGACGATGGAATAGATCGCGGTCACTAATCTCGCCAGGCTCAGCGACCACCACATCGGCTGGCCGGCTTTCCCTGATCGCGGCCGCCAGGACAGCGGCCATGGCATCGCCAGCCGGGCAGGCGATGACCTCGATCGGGGGCCGCTCGGGCCTGGACGGACGTCACCCATTCAGCGAAGACCGCCGCCTCGCTTTCGTTAAAAATACCGAACATGGGTCCGCCGAACTTGATCGCCCGGATGAATCGCGATAGTCCGTCGGGGGTCTGCCGCAGCTGCGGCGACTCGCGGAACTCGGTCAGGAAGCTGGCGACGTCCAGCTCAGGATCGGCAAAGGTCTCGGCCAGGGGCCGGCCGCCGACCCTGATCTCCCGGTGATGCCGCCCGGCGAACGGAGCGTGCCGGGCGACTACCGCCGCGACCTTGGACTCAAGCGGCAGGTCACGGTGCCAGGCGGCAAGCTCGGCCAGCATCGCGACGTGCTCCCGCTCCAGCTCGGTCGCGCAGCGCAGGCCGGCCAGCAGCCGGGTGCGCTCCGCTGGCCCGGCCAGCTCCAGGTGGGCCGCGAGCACCGCGCGGAGCTCTGGCTCGGCCAGCCTGGCAGGCAGGCCGGACAGCAGGTCATCAACGCCGAGCGCGAGTACGGCATAGTGAATCCCGGCCAGCTCGGGCAGGAAGTTGCCGGGAAGCCGGGAGAGCGCCAGGTAGAAGCAGCCGTGCAGGGCGGTAAGCGGGCGGGCGTCCGCCGCGTCGAGGAAATCGGCCGCCGCGATCTCGGGCAGGTAGATCCCGGCCTGCTCTAGCCGCTGCCGGCGCAGGTAGTGCACCGAGCGCCGGGGATTGCCCTGCCCGCGAAACTCGAAGTGCTGCGCGAACAGCCGGTTGACGATGACCGACGGCTGGGTGGCCGGCTGGGAGAGCACGTCGAGCCAGCATCCCCCGAGCAGGCCGAGCACCGCCCGCTGGCGCAGCACCGCGTCGCGCACGCCGGAGTCCAGATCGTCGAATGACTCGATCACGGCCGCGAGCCCGGCCCGCACGCCGGCCACGTACCCGGCGACCTCGTCCGCGCTCGCGTCGCCGGCCGGGGCGGGCACGCTGTCAGCCCCTGCCGGCCGCAGGAACGCGTCGAGCACCAGGCGCGCGACCAGCAGGACCGCTTCCGATTCCTGGTCGCCGATCAGCCGCCGGAACAACGCCTCGGGCGGTCCGGCGACGATCGCGCCGGCCTCCTGGACAGCGGCCGTGCCGAACTCGAACGGCCGGACCGGCAGCGCGGCGATCGTATCCGGCGGCTCGAACGCGGGACCTGGCACCGCGACCATGGCATACCCCTCTCTCCCGTCCGGCCCTAGCTGACGACCCTCAGCAGCGCCCCGATCCGCGACCCTGGCACGCTGGCCGCGAGCATGCAGCAGCCGCCATAGTCCAGGTGCCCCAGCGCGATCCGGTCGACCAGATTGATCAGCGGATCGGCGGCGAAGCAGTGCCCGATCCTGGGAATGTTGTCCAGGTAGAGCTGGTCCTGGCTGAATCCGGCCTGCCGCTCCTTCATCACGACCAGCGGCTTGTACAAGTTGGCGTGCAGCAGCGCGACGAGATCGCCCGGCTTGCGCCCGAGCGGGGCGAGCAGCTTCTGGCTGACCTCCCGAGCCAGGTCCGAGCTGATCTGATTGGTCCACTCCAGCGTCGCGGTGTCCTGAGCCGTCGCGCAGCCGAGCAGCTCGAAGCTGACGGACGCCGCCGCCCGCCTCGCGTCGGCGGCGATCACGCAGCTCGCGGCGCCATCGCTGAACAGCGCGAACTGCGACATCCTCGGCGCGTCCCCCGCCACCTTGTCGGTCGTGATCACCAGCACCCGCGCGTGCCGGCCGCTCAGCACGAAGGAGCGGGCGACGTCGATGCCGGCCAGCAGGTTCACGCACCGGTTCAGGTTCACCCCGTAGGCCGGGATGTCGCCCAGGCCGATCCCGGTGAGCACGCCGGCGACGAACTCGCCGTGTCCCTCGGCCGGGCCGGGCACCCGGTTGGAGCACAGCACCAGCGCGTCGATCGCTTCCGGCGCCATGCCGGCCGTTGCCAGCGTGCCGCGACCGGTGGCGACGGCCAGCTCAGCCAGGTCCAGGCTGGTAGTCCTGATCGTGCCCCAGCCCCATAGAGCCGGCTGCGCGGCCAGCTTGAACTGCGCCGCCAGCTCGCTCAGGTCCTCGATCGCCCGGTGATCGACCTCCTGCTCCCCCAGCACGTAGCCAGGGCCGAGCAAGAACACCCGCTCAGGAGTCATGCCGCTCGCTCATTCAGATCTGCCCACTCAGATCAGCTCAACATGCTGGTCGGCCTGGATCAGGCCGGCCAGGATGGCGGTGATGGGCGCGGGGTCGGGCTCGAAGTAGAAATGGCCGCCGTCGACCCAGCGCTGGCTGGGGGGCTCGCTGAACTCCTGATCCCACGGCTCGAGCTGGGCCGCGCGCACGTGCGGGTCGTTTCGCCCGGTCACCAGGGTGGCCGGCACGTCAAGCGGCACGCCGGGCCGGTACCGGTACCCGACCGCCATCCGGAAGTCGGCGATCACTCCTGGCAGCAGCAGCTCGCGCAGTTCGTCATCGGCGATCACCTCGGCCGACAGCCCGCCGAAGAAACCGATCGCCTCGGCAAGCTCCCGGCCGGCCAGGCAGGCGATGTCCCGCACCCGCTGGGACGGCAGCAGGCAGGGTGCCGAGCAGCCCGAGGCGACGAGGTGCTCAGGGCCGGCGCCGGCCAGGACCAGCTTCCTGCACACTTCGAACGCGATCAGCGCCCCCAGACTGTGCCCGAACAGGTAGCACGGCCGGTCATCGGCCTGGACGGCCGAGGCGATCGCCGCGGTCGCGCCGTCGATGAGCTCGCCCATGGCCGGCGCCGGCTCCGCCGCCCGGTGCTCGCGCCCTGGCCGGCAGATCGCCACGACCTCGGCGTCGGACCCGAGCCCGTCCTGCCAGTCAAGGAATGCCCTGGGGCTGCCGCCGGCATGGCTGAAGCAGAAGATCCGCGCGGAGCGCGGGTCGGCGTCCTGACGGGTGATGAACCACGGCGAGGCTCCGGGTGCCGCCGTCATGACCGGGGAACCCGGAACGTCACCGTGCTGCTGCGGGACGGGTCACCAGGCCGCAGGTGCAGCTCGCCGCGCTCGGGCAGCATGACCACGGCGGCGACGGTCCGTTCGCGCCGGATGTCATGAGCGTCGGCCACGCAGACGGTCGGCTGGGCCAGCAGCGCGAAGTGCTCCTCCGCATCGGCGCCGTCCGCTGCCTCGGCGAAGCGGGCGAGTCCTTCCTGGCAGGCCGCCAGGCGCAGCCTGGATGAGTTGCGCGCGAAGATGTTCAGCTCGTCGGCGGCGGCGAAGTCCTGGTGCAGGAAATGATTGGTGTGCGCCGACTGTCCGGCCTGCCCGGCCTCGGCGGTGACGCGCAGCTGACCGCCGAGAATCTCGACGCAGGCGATGCTGACCGCGTCGCACAGGGTGAGCGAGCGCGAGCTGGCCAGGGGCAGGGCGGGCAGGATCGCCAGGGCCTCGGCGACGCTGCCGGCCCGATCGAGCAGGTGCCTGATCGCCAGGTACGGCGGGAGGCCAGGGCGCCAGTCACCGCCGAGCACCAGATTCAGCCCGATCGCGAGACCGTCGCTGTTGATGCCGAGGTAGCCGAGCAGGCCGCCGAAGCTGAGCACCAGGGATTGCCCGGCCTGTACCGGCCAGGGTCACCTCGAGCACGGCGAGCTGGTCGTCGAGGTTGCCGTTCAGGTCGACGGTCTGGGCCAGCACCGGGCTGCGGGACGGCCCGGCGGTCAGGCTGGCATAGGTGGTGCAGTCGCCTCGGGCGGGGATCTTCTGGAACCCGATGATCTCGCGCCGTACCTGCAGCAGGGTCGCCTCGTCGGCCGTGAGGCCAGCTCCGGCGGCCAGGCCGGCCAGCTCCAGGCTGAGAGCCGGGGTCGCTTGTGCGATCGCGGCGGCGTACTCGGCGAGCACCGGGCCGAGCCGGGCTAGCGAGGTCGGTTCCGGCGCCAGCCGGTTGATCCGGCACAGGTCATCATCAATGAACTCGCGTAAGGCCGCTGCCCGCGCCGCTCCGTGCTGACGGCCGACCTCGAACGGGTCGCCGCTCACCCGCACGAACGGCACCTTGACCCCGATCACGCCGGTCACCCGGCGACTCCGGCTCCGACTCCGGCCCCGGCCCCGGCGCCGACCGGGCGGACCTTCGGCCTGGTCAGCAATTGCTCCTTGACTCCCGGCCACTCCGCCTTGAGCACGCTGTAATACACAGCGTTACGACGTCGCCCGTCCGGCATCGGATTAAAACTGCGCAGCGTGCCTTCCTCGCGGGCGCCGATATTGGAGAGCGCGTGCCGGGCCTGCACATTAAGCTCGTCGGTCTTGAATTCCACTCGCTGCGCACCCATATGCTCAAAGGCCTGCCGCATCATGAGGAATTTGGCCCACCGGTTGATGCCTTTTCCCTGAGAATCAACCCCGAGCCACGACCAGCCGATCTCCAGACGGCCGTCCCTTTCCATGATGCTGCAGAAACTCATGCTTCCGGCGGCCGCGCCGGTCTGCCTGTCGGCGATATAGTAAACGACCCTGGTGCCAGCATCCTGATCGGCTATTCCGAGA
Organism: uncultured Actinomycetota bacterium; assembly: GCA_963819285.1. Lineage (GTDB taxonomy): Bacteria > Actinomycetota > Actinomycetes > Streptosporangiales > Streptosporangiaceae > Chersky-822. The sequence continues at coordinate 3,578,077 of CAWFVM010000002.1, read as the reverse complement.
TCAAAGAGCGCGTCGAAGTCGGCGTCGGTCGCGACCGGGAGCACGAAATAACGCCAGATCCTGCTGTCCATCGCGATCGCGTGCAGGGCAGCCCTGTCCCCCGGCACGACCGGACGCAGCAGCACGCGATCGTTCTCCAGCGGAACGGCGCCGATTTCCGCCCAGGTCATGACTTACCTCCTGAGTTGGCAAACTTGGACAATGCGGTAATCACGTCGCGCATAGTACGCATTCGTGCCACATCGGGCTCGGTGAACTCGGCGAGGCTGACCTGGGTGTCATCACAGGCCGACATCAGGAAGATCACCTTATTGAGAGACGTCAGGCCATACTCATCGGCCAGATCTAAATCGAGATCCAGGTCAGCCGGCACCGCACCGGATTCAAGGACGCGCACGAGGTCATCGCGCACCACAGCCTCGATATCCATATCAGTCTCCCCACTCTTCGAGAGCGACATCGATATGCTCGTGACAATTCCTGGTCGACGCTTAAAATCGGTAATTAAGTAAAGTCGGGCTTAAACCCGCACTTCGATGCTAGTAGCCGGTCACAACACTGTCAATGCATCGGATTACCGGGCAAAAGCTGGCGTTCCGGCGACGGCGAGTTACTGTAGGTCACGTGGAACACACCGTGTGGGGACCGCTCACCCTCCCGCCACCGGGAGCCCTGCCCGCGGCCGGCGACTGCCACCTGTGGCCGGCCCCGATCGGCCCGGCTGATGGCTACCTGAGCCTGCTCGCCCCGGACGAGCTGGCCAGGATCGAGCGCTTCAAGGTCGACAGTGCCAGGCAGGTGTTCCTGACCTCGCGCGCGGCCCAGCGGCTCCTGCTCGGCCGCTACCTAGGCTGCGCTCCCCGTAAGGTCGAGATCGCGCGGGACTGCGCGTTCTGCGGCGCCGATCATGGCCGGCCCTACGTCAGCGGCGCGCCGATCGACTTCAGCGTGTCGCACAGCAAAGGCTGGCTGCTGGTCGCTTTCGTCGCCGGGGGCAGGGTCGGGGTCGACGTCGAGACGGTCAACGCCGCCAAGGACGTGGACGATCTGGCTGATCACGTACTCGGGCCGGCCGAGCAGGCCGACTTCCTGCTGATCCCCCGCCCGGAGCGGGCGTCGACCTTCCTGCGCGCCTGGACGCGCAAGGAGGCGGCGGTGAAGCTGACCGGCCACGGCCTGGCCGCCCCGCTGTCCCACCTGAACGTCGCCGGCGAGGTCGTGCAGGCCTCGCCGCCCGCGCCCAACTGGCCCGCCGATCCGATCTACCTGCACGACGTTCCGGCCAGCGGGGAGGTGCGCGCGGCCATCGCCACTACGACCCCGGTCGCCAGCCTCATCACCTGCGGCCCGATCCCCGGCCTGTAGCCGGGACCTGGAGCCGGGACCTGGAGCCGGGACCTGGAGCCGGGACCTGGAGCCGGGCTGGCGGGAATTCGACCGGCCCGGCTGACCTTGGACTCACCGTGAATACTGATGCGCGGACGACGCTTCCGCTCGGGGTTCTCGACTTCGTGGGGATCGAGTACGGCGAGAGTGCCGTCGAGTCCGTGGCCGGCGCGGTCGGCATCGCGAAGACCGTCGAGGCGGCCGGCTACCGGCGGTACTGGGTCTCCGAGCACCACAACATGACCAGCCTGGCCTGCAGCGCACCCGAGCTGCTGATCGCGCACGTCGGCGCGCACACCTCGGCGATCCGCGTCGGCGCCGCCGGCATCATGCTGCCCAACCACGCCCCGTTCAAGGTCGCCGAAACCTTCCGCACGCTGCTGGCCATGTACCCGGGCCGGATCGACCTGGCCCTGGGCCGGGCGCCAGGCACCGACCCGCTGACCGCGCATGTCCTGCGGCGCGGGCGGGTCATCGACCCTGGCACCGAGTTCCCCGGCCAGGTCGCCGAGCTGCTCGGCTTCCTCGGCGACGGGTTCCCGGCCGATCACCCTTACTCGCAGCTGATAGCCGCGCCGCTCATCCCCGAGCGCCCGGAACTGTTCGTGCTCGGCTCCAGCCAGTACGGCCCGAAATTCGCCGCCGTCAACGGCATGAGCGCGGTATTCGCCCACCACATGAGCCCGGACCTGGCGTTCGACGTGCTGCGCGAGTACCGCAACGCCTTCGAGCCCCGCACTCCAGGCGCCACCCCGTACTCAGCGATGTCCGTGCTTGCCTTCGCGAGCGAAGACGAGGCCGCCGTGATCGACTTCGAGGCGGCCTGGACCCTGACGATCGCGAACCTCAGGCGCGGCATCCGCGAGCCACTCCGCCCCGAGCAGGTCAAGGAGCTCGCCGCGTCCCCCAGCTTCCGTTCGTCCCGGCGCGACGACGGCCGGATGGTAACTGGCGCCCCCAAAGCCGTAGCCGAGCGACTGCTAGAGATGAAGGACCAGTCCCAGACCGACGAGATCATCGTCGTCACCCCCAGCCTCGACCGCGAGCGCCGCAAAGCCAGCTACACCGCCCTAGCCGAATCCTGGCCCCGCCCCCGCTAACCGACCCCAGCCACCCCGATCAGTCGCCCCACCGGGGTTCCGTGATCATGGTCGGGATCTTGATCACGGACCGCAGCTGGGGTGATCACACGACTCATGTTCCGTGATCAAGGTTTGTTTCATGATCACGGAAATCTGCGCGGAGTACCTGAGCGATTGACCAGCGTGACCGAGCCCGTCAAAATGGTCGATACCCGGCAAACAGTCCAGGTCAGATCACAGGCGATCAAGGAGACAGTGTCGCCAGTCCTTCCCAGCCCAGCCGGCGATCAGGCCGACGACTTTTCGGTAAATAACGCGGCTAACTCTCCACGAGACGACAACTCTCCACGAGAACGCTGAAAACTCTCCAGTAAAATGGCACCCATCTCCGGACCGGGGGCATGGCCGACCCTGACCCCCAAAAACATGCATCGATGTGACGTAGATGCTGCTGGAACAACCACCGCTGCCACATCGATGCGGCTGAGACCCGAGGACAAGCGCCGGGAAAGGGGTATTTGCGGGATATGGGAGGAGATTCTGAGGGGGACCAGCCGGACCAGCCGGAGCGGGCGGCGCGGTGGGATGAGTCCGCCCGGCCGACCGGGCCAGCGCCGCCAGCCGGGTATGTCTACAGTCGGCGCGGCAAGCTGATCGGGCAGCATCTCGTCGAGGTCCATGATCATCTCAGGGCCGAGCTCACCCAGCTCCGTGAGCTGCTGCGACAGGTCAGGCAGGGCAGCATCGAGCTAAGCCACGCCCGCGAGGTCATCAACGCGATGACGATGCGGCAGAACAACTGGACGCTCGGCGCGTACTGCGCCTCCTACTGCTCCATCGTCACCGCGCACCATGGCATGGAGGACCAGGCCATCTTCCCGCACCTGCGCGGCTCCGATCCCGGGCTCGCCCCGGTCATTGACCGGCTCCAGGCCGAGCACGTCGTCATCCACGAGGTCATGCAGGACGTCGACCGGGTCCTGGTCAACCTGGTCGCCAGCCCGGGGGACTTCGGCGAGGTCGAGGAGGCGGTGGACGCCCTGGCCGACACCCTGCTCTCGCATCTGGCCTACGAGGAACGAGAGATCATGGAGCCACTGTCCAGATTCGGCTTCTACGCCGGTCAGCTTTAGCAGCTACATCGGCCTCCGCGATTTATTTAAGACCCAAAATCTCACCATGCGGAACGAAGAACGCCCCGTCCTCTCCGTCCGCCCACCGGCGCCAGGCTTGTGCGAGCCGCTCCAGATCCTGCCTCGTGGCCAGGCCGAGCTCCACGGCCCGGTCGCCGAACGGGGAGGCGGTCAGGCGTTCCGCCCACGTCGCTCCCCACCAGGCCCGGTCCTGCGGCGAGGCGTAGCACCAGGAACTGGCCGACGCCCGCACCTCGCGCAGGCCGGCTGACCGGGCCCAGGACAGCAGACGACGGCCGGCGTCAGGCTCGCCGCCCAGGGCGCGGGCCGTGCTCCGGTACAGGGTCTGCCATTGGGCCAGCCCGGGCTCGGCGGGGAACCAGAACATGCCGCCGTAGTCGGCGTCCCTGACCGCGATCAGTCCGCCCGGCCGGCAGACCCGCCGCATCTCGGTCAGCGCCGCCACCGGGTCGGTCAGGTGCTGCAGCACCTGGTGCGCGTGCACCACGTCGAAGCTGTCATCGGCGAACGCCAGCTGGTACACATCGCCGACCTCGAACGTGAGACCGGCCAGCCCCCGGCGTCCGGCCTCCGCCCTGGCCTCGTCGAGCACGCCGGCGGCCCGGTCGATCCCGACGACGCGACCGCCGGGGACCAGGGCCGCGAGATCCGCCGTGATCGTGCCAGGACCGCAGCCGATGTCCAGAATGCGAGCTTCCGGGGTCAGCCTGGGCAGCAGGTAGCCGGCCGAGTTCTGCGCGGTGCGCCACCGATGTGAGCGCAGCACGCTGTCATGATGTCCGTGAAGGTAGGTTTCCGAGGCGCCAGGCATGCGATCAAAGGTCTCACAGGAAGGTGTACGACATGAGAAAGCACCAGGCATTAGCCCTCTCCGCGGTATCGGCCGCACTCGTGCTGGCCGGAGCGGCCTCGGCGAGTGCGTTCACGGCAGCGCCGGCCGCCCCGCCCAGTTCGCGGCACGCGGGGCCGTCCATGCTGACCGGCAGCAAGGTACATTCCAATCCGCCGGGGCCTGGCTGCGGTTTCGTCAGGTCGGTGCCGGCCGACCGGTTCAAGGGGCTGCCTGACTTCACCCCGGTCAGGGCCGCGCGGCCCTACATCGCCCGGCTGCACACCACTCAGGGCCTGATCGTGATTAAGGCACTGACCGCGCAGGCGCCGTGCACCACGTTCTCGTTCCGGTTCCTCGCCCAGCGCGCCTACTTCGACCGGACGCACTGCCACCGGCTCACCATCCGGGGCATCTTCGTGCTGCAGTGCGGCGACCCGACCGGCACCGGCTCGGGCGGGCCTGGCTACAGCTTCAACGACGAGAACCTGGCCGGCGCCACCTATCCGGCGGGCACCGTCGCGATGGCGAACGCCGGACCCAACACCAACGGCAGCCAGTTCTTCTTCGTCTGGAAGGACACCACCCTGTCGCCCGCCTTCACGCCGTTCGCGACGGTCATCCGGGGCATGGACGTGCTGCGCCGGATCGCGGCCGCCGGCGATGACAGCCAGAACGGAACGGGCGACGGGTACCCGCATCTGTTCGTCGGGTTCCGGCACATCCAGATTGTCTTTACGAGGTAACCAGGGAAGCTCACCTGGCGCCCCGGCTCGGCCGGGCTCCTGGCGCGTGTCGCGTTCAGGGGCCCGGCGACCGGAAGCTGACCTCGGCGGCCTGGGCCAGCAACTCGTCCCGGTGCGCGGGCAGCAGGAATCCGGCCTTGATCGCCGCGTCGAGTGACTCGGTGTAGGCGCTCAGGTAGCCGGCCTCGTCGCCGTAGCGGCTTAGCAGCTCCGGCGCCGGCAGCGGCGTGGTCGAGCCGACCAGCCAGCCCGGCGCCGTCGCCGGACCGGGCGGGGCTTCGCCGCGCAGGGTCGCGACCGGCACGTCCAGGGCGGGAGTGCGCACCCCGCCGATCGCGTTGCCCGCCTTGTCCCTGGCGATGACGGCCGGGCTCAGCGACTCAAGCTCGATCCTCGGCGCGGCCGGCGGCGGCGTCCCCGCGGCCTGCCACTCGACCAGCGCGTGCAGCGCGGCCTGGGCGATAAACCGGTGCGGACCCTCGTTGATCCGCCAGTCACAGCCCATCAGCGCGGCGGCTCCGTTGATCAGGTACTGGTCGGCATGGGATGTCCCGGCCATCTCCCACAGCCGGAGCCATTCGCTGTCCGGCTGCCTGGCCAGCCAGAACGACAGCGGCGGCATCAGGTCGCCCTCGGCCACCAGGACGACTACCGGGGTCTGGGTGTCCGCCCGGATCTGGACGCCGGCCGTGTCCTTGAGCGGGTTAATTGGGGCGCCGGTGAGCGCGGCGGCGCCCGCTCCCCTGCTGTGCACCAGGAACCCGTCGTAGACCGGCGACAGAGGATGCACGGCGTTGAGGTAGCTGGTCAGGTAGAACGCCGACTGCGACTCGCCGAGCGCGAGCACCGCGGCGGGCCGCAGGCCGCCGAGTACGGCCGGCCCTGGCTGGCCAAAGAGGGCGCTTTCTGCCTTGCCGCTTTCTGGCCGGCCGGACAGGGCCTCGCCGAGCTGGCGGAAGATCTCGAACGAGTACCGGTCGCCGGGGTGGGCGAGCGTCCCGTACCTGACCGGGTTGTCGCCGCGCAGGCCGGCCGTGGCGGGTCCGGCCGGATTGAGCCGGCCCTGGCCGCCCATCACGCCAACGTGCTGCGCCGACACCGCGACGTAGGCATGCCCGGCCCGGAAGATCTCCGCGTGCAGATAGGCCCAGTCCGGGTCGGCGTCGAAGCCGCTCGACACGTTCAGCCACTCCACCAGCAGCACGCCGCTGAACCGCTCGGGATCGGCGGGGCGGCGCACCACGATCCGGGTGCGGTACGGCTCGGCGTCGCGGCGCCTGTGCCTGCCAGTGACCGTCGGCGCTGGCCGGGCCGGTCAGGTCGTACCCGCAGGCCGTGCCCGCGACGAGGAATTCTTCCTGCAGGTAGCCGCTGGCGGCCAGGTCGAAGGCGACGATGCAGGCCGGCTCGGTGATTGTGCCGGCGGTGAGCGGCGCGGAGAATGTAACCATGCTGCCGATGATGGCAGTTTTGCGGGCCTTCGCCCACCGGCCGCCGGCAAGTGCGCTGGTAGATTGATGGGCAGGCTGAAGCGAGGAGAAGGGCACCGGGTATGGACGAGACTCTGAGCGCTATGGATGCGGAGCTGCTTCGCAAGGACTTTTCTGCCAACCCGGCCTACCGGCTCGCGCAGAACGCGGTGACGAGGGTCTCGGTCGACGACGTGGCCATCAACCGCGAGGTCATCAACGGCACCGACCACTCGCTGTCCACTCTGCTCGACGACTGGAAGGTCACCAACCAGGAGCGGAGCGGCCGGTGCTGGCTGTTCGCCGGGCTGAACCTGCTCCGGGTCGGCGCCATGAAGAAGCTCGGCCTCAAGGACTTCGAGTTCTCCCAGAACTACGCCATGTTCTGGGACAAGATCGAGCGCGCGAACTACTTCCTGGAAGCCATCATCGAGACCGCTGACCGCGACATCGACGACCGGACGGTCGCTCACCTGCTGTCGGCCGTGGCCGACGACGGCGGCCAGTGGAACATGTTCGTGGCCATCGTGAACAAGCACGGCCTGGTCCCGAAGTCGGTCATGCCAGAGACCCAGAGCTCAAGCAACACCGGCCGGATGAACTCGGTGCTGCGCAACCTGCTCCGGCAGGGGGCCAAGTCGCTGCGCGCGGCGGCGGCCGACGGCCTCGACGCCGCGCGGGCCGAGAAGACCGAGATCCTCAAGGTGGCCTACCGGGTGCTGTGCATCCACCTCGGCACTCCGCCTGACCGGTTCGACTGGCAGTGGACCGATAAGGACAGGGAGTTCCACCGCGACGGCGTGGTCACCCCGCAGGAGTTCGCGGCCAAGTACGTGGACGTGCCGCTTGATGAGTACGTCTGCCTGGTGCACGACCCGCGGCCGACCAGCCCGGCCGGCCGCACGTTCACCGTGCAGTACCTCGGCAACGTGCTCGGCGCCCCGCCGGTCAAGTACCTCAATGTCGAGATGTCGCTGATCAAGGAGATCGCCGCGCGGACCATGCAGGCAGGCGAGCCGGTCTGGTTCGGCTGCGACGTCGGCAAGATGATGAGCACGGACTACGGCATCTGGGACGTCGACCTGTACGAGGTCGGCGCGGTCTACGACACCGAGTTCACCCTGGACAAGTCCGACCGGCTGCTGTTCGGCGACTCGCAGATGACTCACGCGATGCTCTTCACCGGCGTCGACGTGCTCGACGGCGCGACCCGCAAGTGGCGGGTCGAGAACAGCTGGGGCTCGGACAAGGGCAAGGACGGCTTCTACACGATGAACGACTCCTGGTTCGACGAGTACGTCTTCGAGATAGCGGCCCGCCGCGACCAGCTCCCCGAAGCCCTCCAGCAGGCACTCGAAACCGACCCGATCGTCCTCCCGGCCTGGGACCCCATGGGCGCCCTAGCCGGCTAACCGGCCCTGGCCCCGGCCAACCACCCACCCAGGTCTCCGTGATCATGAAACTGAGCTTGATCACGGAACCATAGCCGCGTGATCACCCCGCTGGGCTTCCGTGATCAAGACCCCAATCATGATCACGGAACCCCGGTGGGGTGATCCGTCTAGTCACCTTGAGTCATTTAGCCTGGTTGCGGGCTTGTCTTGGCACGCTTCGCGCAGGTCGGGCCTTGCAGCCGGTCAAAGCCCCCGCCGGGAGGCAGAAGGCCGTAGCGAACTGACTTCCTGAGACCGCCGGCCAGTCTCGCCGCCCGGCCGATCCGAGTCACGCCGATCCGCCAGGCAGTATCTCCGCTCCCTAGTCATTCCGGACTACTTGTAACCATCTGATACTCATTAGTCTGTATTGGATGAATAGAGTAGTTACCAGCATTTCATCTGGTATCGCACCAGGTGAACGCTGGAACGGGCAGGCCCGGCGAGAGGCTCAACTCCGCTGCGTAGCTGGGCGCGGATCGGTGTGAGGCAGGTTCTTGAGCCAGGCAGGTGCGCACACAAGGAAGCGGAAGTTCCACCGGATTGGCCGGCATGCCGCCCCCAGCTCGCTCGGCAAGCTCGGCCGGACGGCGACGCGGGCTAGCCGGATCGTCCCGGCGGTTGCCCTGGCTGGCGCCCTGGTGACCGGCCCCCACCTGTACCACCTGGCCACAGCATCACCGTCGGCCCTGACCGGCGATCTCGCCTCGGCCAGCCGCGCCTCCCTCAGCCACGCCCGCCCCGGCTCCGGGCACTCGCCCGCCGGCGGAATCGGTGCCGGACCAGCTCATAGCCCTAAGCCGACCAGCCAGACCCACCCGTCAAGCCGCCGCGGACAGTCATCCCAGCCGGCCTCGACAGCATCACCCCGAGCCGCAGCCGCTCACAGCCCCGCGCCCGCCCGGACACCCACCCGGACGCCAAGCCCGGCCCCCGCCAGCCCCGCCTGCACAGGCTCGGGCGGCGGCCTGCTGCCCGACAACTACGCGACCATCGTCAGCTTCCTCATGGCCCACGGCTACTCCGGCCTCGGAGCGGCGGGCATCGCCGGCAACATCTACCAGGAATCGAAGGGCAACCCCGAATCCGTCGGCTCAGGCGGCGGCGGGCTGATCGGCTGGACACCGCTCCCGGCCGGCCTGATCACCGGGAACGTCACCGCCGACCTGCAGACCCAGCTCAGCGCGCTGCTGACCTACAACCAGCAGTGGGCCCAGTACCTCCCCTCGCTGAACGCGGCCACCAGCGCCGCCCAGGCCGCCTACATCTACATGACCTACTTCGAGCGGCCAGGCATCCCGGTCGCATCGAGTCGCGAAGGCGCCGCCGAGGCCGTGGCCGCCGCCTGCCACCTCTGATCGCAACGCCCGGCCCCAGCCCGCCCCGCCCGGCTGGCAAGATGCGGTGCTATGGCCGAGACGATCAGCAGTGCCGCCAACCCCCTGGTCAAGCGGATCAGGCAGCTCGCGAGCCGGAAGTACCGGCGCGAGCAGGGCGCGTTCGTCGTCGAGGGGATCCAGCCGGTCTGGCGCGCCGTCGCGGCCGGCTGGGAGATCGAGGCGCTGATCACCGACGCCGAGCTTGATCAGGGCTCGCCAGCCGGCGCGATGGTGGCCGAGCAGGAGTCCAGGGGCATCCGGGTGGCACGGCTCAGCAGCGAGCTGTTCGGCCGCCTGTCCAGCCGGGACGACCCGAGCGGCCTGGCGGCGATCGTCGCGTCCAGGTCAGCCACCCTGAGCACGCTGACAGTGCCGCAGGACGCCGTCTTCGTCGCGCTGCACCGGGTCGGCAACCCCGGCAATCTCGGCACGATCATCAGGACCGCGGATGCCGCCGGCAGCGCCGGAGTCATCCTGATCGGCGACACGACCGACCCGTACGCGCCAGCCGCGGTCAAGGCGAGCATGGGATCGCTGTTCGCGATCGACGTGGCCCACGCGGCCAGCGAGGACGAGTTTCTCACCTGGACGGGCGGGAACGGTATCAACGTAATCGCCACCTCCGGCACCGCCGACCTCGATCACTGGAGCGCGAACTACGTCACTCCGCTGGCCGTGCTGCTCGGCAGCGAAGGTGACGGACTTCCCGCCGGCCTGCTTGCCCGGGCCGGCCAGCGAATCCGGATCCCGATGACGGGTACGGCCGACTCGCTGAACCTCGCCGTCGCGGCGGCTGTGACTCTCTACGAGGTCAGGCGCCAGCTCGCCGACCGCTAGAAAAGAGAAAAGGCCTATATATTATGAATAATTCTCCCAGACCAGTCGTGTTCATCCACGGACTCTGGCTCCATGCCAGCTCCTGGGACCGCTGCCCAGCCAGCCGGTGCTGATCGGACCCTCGTTCGGCGGCATGATCGCGGAGAAACTGCTTGGCGAGGACTACGGTGCCGCCGCCATCGGAATCGACTCGGCACAGATCAAGGGCGTGCTGCCGGTACCGCTGTCCTCGCTGCGGGTGACGCTGCCTGCCTTCAAGAGCCCGTCGAACGTTCACGAGGCGGTATCCCTGACTTCTCGCTGCAGTACCGGCACTCACCGGCCGAGACTGACCTGATCGAGTTCAAGGATCGCGGTCATTCGCTCACGGTCGACCACGGCTGGCAGGAGGTAGCCGGCGCGCGCCCGGACTGGCTCGACAAGCACGACCTTTAGGAGTCCACTTGGTCAGATGAGCATCACTGGCGACCAGTCTGGCCCCGGCCTGGCGTACTCAAGCAGCCCGGGCCGGTGGGTGCTCTTCGCCACGGTGCTCGGCTCGGCCATAGCGTCGATCGACGCGACCGTCGTCGGTATCGCCCTCCCGGCGATCGGCCACGACTTCCACTCGAATCTGGCCGCCCTGCAGTGGGTCGTGACCGCGTACACGCTGACGCTGGCCGGGCTGCTGCTCTTCGCCGGCGCACTCGGCGATAAGTACGGCCGCAAGAAGATCTTCCTCATCGGCGTCATCTGGTTCGCGCTCGCCTCGCTGCTCTGCGGCGTCGCGGTCAACGAGGAGATCCTGATCGGCGCACGGGCGCTGCAGGGGGTCGGTGCGGCGCTGCTGACTCCTGGCAGCCTGGCGATCATCCAGGCGTCGTTCCGGCCCGGTGACCGGAGCAAGGCCATCGGCGCCTGGTCGGGCTTCGCCGGGGTGGGCACGGCCATCGGTCCGTTCATCGGCGGGTGGCTGATCCAGGCTGTGTCGTGGCGGCTGATCTTCGTGATCAATCTGCCGCTCGCCGCGCTCGTGATCGCTGTCGCCCTGCGGCACGTGCCAGAGTCACGCGATGAGCAGGCGACCGGCCGGGTCGATATCGCCGGCGGCGCGCTGGTCACGCTCGGCCTGATCGGACTGACCTACGGCCTGATCGACGGGCCGATCCACGGCTGGACCAGCCCGGTGCCGCTCGGGGCCCTGCTCGCGGGCGTCGCGCTGCTGGTCTCGTTCGTCGCCTGGGAGCGCCGGGCCGCCGAGCCGGTGCTGCCGCTCGGCCTCTTCAAGTCGGTCCAGTTCAGCTCGGCGAACGTGGTGACCTTCATCGTCTACGCGGCGCTGGGCGGTGCCCTCTTCCTGCTCCCGATCCAGCTCGAACAGGTGTCGAGCTATACCGCGCTCCAGGCCGGCATCTCGCTGCTGCCGGTCACCGTGATCATGCTGGCGCTGTCCGCCCGGTCGGGCGCGCTCGCCGCCCGGATCGGGCCCCGGCTGCAGATGACCCTCGGCCCGCTGGTGATCGCCGCCGGCCTGGCGCTGTTCGGCCGGATCGGCCCCCGCGGCGACTATCTCACCGAGGTGCTGCCCGCCGTCCTGGTCTTCGGCCTGGGCCTGTGCATCAATGTCGCCCCGCTGACCTCCACTGTGCTCGCCGCCGTCTCCGAGCAGCACGCCGGCGCCGCGTCCGCGATCAACAACGACGTCGCCCGCGCCGCCAGCCTGATCGCCGTGGCCGTGCTGCCGGCCGCGGCCGGCCTGTCCGGCACGTCCTACCTGCACCCGGCGGAGTTCTCGGCCGGGTTCCACACGGCCTCCTACATCTCGGCGGGCATGTGCGTGCTAGGTGGCGCCCTGGCCGCCTTCACGATCCGCAACCCGCGCCGGACCCCAGAACCGCGGGCAGCGGCCAGGCCGCCCGTACTCCACTGCGGTCTGGATGCTCCTCCCGCCCGCGCCGCCGCCACCGCCAACCCCCGCACCTAGCAGGAGGCAGTACGTGACCGACCAGGCCCACAGCGCGATCAGCGTGGGCATTGACTCCGAGATCGGCCCGCTGCGCGAGGTGATGGTGCACCGGCCCGGCCATGAACTGGACCGGCTCACTCCCACCAACGCCAGTGAGCTGCTGTTCGACGGCGTGCTCTGGAGCAGCAAGGCCAGGCTGGAACACGACGCCTTCACCGAGGCACTGCGCCAGCACGGCGTGAGCGTGCGCTACTTCGGGGAGATGCTGGCGCAGGCGATCGCCGCTCCCGGCGGCCGCGAGTTCGTCACCAGCCGCACCTGCACCCCCGAGCGATTCGGGGCTGGCCTTGCCCGCGATCTGACCAGGTTGTTCGCGGACACCGATCCGGTCGTCCTGGCCGGATACCTGATCGGCGGCGTGACCAAGTCCGAGCTCGGGATCAGCTCCGGCGCCCAGATCTGGCAGACGCAGACCTGGCGGACACTGACCTGGCAGACGCTGGCCGACGACGATTTCGTGCTCGCCCCGCTGCCCAACACGATGTACCAGCGTGACAATGCCGCCTGGATCGGCTCTGGCCTGTCCATCAACTCGATGGCTAAGCCCGCGCGCAGGCGCGAGTCGGTCAACACGGCGACGGTCTACAAGTTTCACCCTCTGCTGCGCGACGGCGACTACTTCATCTACTCCGACGGCGACGACCTCGATCGCACGGGGGCCACACTCGAAGGCGGCGACCTCGCGGTCGTCGCGCCAGGGGTCGTGCTGGCCGGGCTGAGCGAGCGCACTACCTCGATGGGGGTCGAGATCCTGGCCGGCCTGTTCGAGACCGGGCAAGCTCATCGCGTCGTCGCCATCGAGCTGCCCAGGACCAGGTCGCAGATGCACCTGGATACCGTGCTCACGATGGTCGACCTCGGCACTTTCGTGGCCTATCCGTACCTGGACTGGGACGGCGTCCGCTGCTGGCAGCTGACCCCGCGAGCCGGCCAGCCCGGCGAGCTTGACGTCGCCGAGCACAGGGGGCTCTACCGCGCGATCGGCGCCGCGCTGGCCGGCCCGCAGCCCGGCGCGCTCGGCCCGGCCGGCGTCCGCATCCTGATGGCGCAGGAGGATGCCAGGTCCGCTGAGCGGGAGCAGTGGGATGATGCGGACAACTATCTGGCGATCGCGCCGGGCGTGGTCATGGGCTACGACCGCAACGTCGTCACGAACGCCATGCTCAGCAGCAACGGCATCGAGGTAATCGCTCTCGATGGCAGCGAGCTAGGCCGCAGCGGCGGCTCGCACTGCCTGAGCTGCCCGCTGCGCCGGGACCCGGTGCACCGAACGTAGGAGAGGTATGGCCTCGTCAAGCCCGACTCGCCACCCAGGATCGCTGCTCGCCGACACGGACGTGACCAGGGAGCGCTTCCTCGATCTCATCTCGCTGGCTTCAATACTGAAACGCGCGAAGCTCGACCGCTCGGAGAGCCCGCGGCTGACCGGCCGGACGATCGTGCTGCTCTTCGAGAAAAACTCCACCAGGACGAGGTGCGCCTTCGAAGTGGCGGCCTACGATCAGGGCGCGCACGTCACGTTCCTCGGCCCGTCCGGCTCGCACGCAGGACACGAGGAGTCCATTCCCGACACGGCCCGCGTGCTCGGCGGGATGTACGACGCGATCGCGTTCCGTGGCTTCGATCAGAGCGTCGTCGAGCAGCTGGCCGATCACGCCGGGGTGCCAGTCTGGAACGCGCTCACCGACCAGTGGCACCCGACCCAGTCGCTGGCCGACATCCTCACCATGACCGAGCACCACGCCGGGCCGGTGCGGGACATCGCCTTCTGCTTCGCCGGCGACGGCAGGAACAACGTGGCCAGGTCGCTGCTGGTGACCGGCGCGCTGCTCGGCATGGACGTGCGGATCGCCGCGCCGGCCGGGCTCCAGCCGCAGGCCGGCGTCGTCGCGATCGCCGAAGCCGCCGCCGCGACCAGCGGCGCCCGCATCCTGGTGACCGATGACGTGACCGCCGGCGTGCGCGGCGCTGACTTCATCTACACCGACGTGTGGCTCAGCATGGGCGAGGCCGATGACCAGTGGGCGAGCCGGGTGCGCGAGCTGAGCCCGTACCGGGTCACGGCCGAGCTCATGGCCGCGACCGGCAAGCCTGACCCCAAGTTCATGCACTGCCTGCCGTCCATCCACAACAGGGAGACCGGGGTCGGTGCCCGGCTGCACGACCAGTTCGGCATCGACGGCGCCGAGGTCACCGAGGAGGTCTTCGAGTCGGCTAGCTCCATCGTGTTCGCCCAGTCGGCGAACAAGATGCATTCTCTCAAGGCACTGCTAGTCGGGTCCCTGGCCGGGTAGGTTCCCAGGCATGTCAGCCAACTGGCCGTCGGTGTCGTACCAGGACTGGACGCAGACCTGCGACACGCTGCACGCGCACACCCAGGTGCTAGGCAAGCTCGCCGTCAAGCTGGCGCCGCCCGAGCCGCAGTTGCAGCACGCCGCGCTGCGGCTCACCGCCAGAGGCTGGGAGACGACACCGCTGCCCGCACCCGACGGCAGCGGGTCACTCGTCGCCGCGCTAGACCTCCGAACGCACGAGGCGGTCGCCGAGCACAGCGACGGCCGGGCGGCCCGGATACCGCTGACGCCTGACCGCCCGGTCGGTGCGGTGACCCGCGACTTGCTCGCCGCGATCGCCGACCTGGCCGGGCCGGTGCGGATCGACCCCACGCCGCAAGAGGTGCCCTGGACGGTGCCGCTCGACCAGGACGAGGAGCACGCCAGCTACGACCCGGACCAGGTAGCGGGCTACTTCGCCGCGGCCACCCAGGCCGCGCTCGTGCTCGCTGCCTACCGCGCGCCGTACCGGGGCCGGTCAACCCCGGTGAACGCCTGGTGGGGCTCCTTCGACCTGGCCGTCAGCCTCTTCTCCGGCGAGCGGCCACGCCGCCATCGCAAGACTTCATCATGCGCAACGCGATGGACTCCCAGGAGGTGGCGATCGGCTGGTGGCCAGGTGACCCGCGCCACCCGCAGGCCGCCTTCTACGCCTACGCCCACCCCGCCCCGGCCAGCTACGGCGAGGCCGACCTGTCGGTCAAGGGCGCCTACTGGGACGCCGTCCTCGGCGAGTATCTCCTGCCCTGGGACGAGGTCAGGGCCGCGCCAGATCCGCACGCGATCGCACTCGACTTCACCCGCTCCGCGTTCCGCCACGCCTGCGCGGTCTGCGAATGGGACCCCAGGCTAGCCGCCACCGCCGAAGGCACCCGCCGCCCGTCATCTAGCACGCTCAGGCAGCGGCTGGGGCCCCGATGTCGTCGGAACAGCGTCAGGGGGCGCCCGGCCGCACGGCCGCGAGCCACGCCACCGGGGCTCCGTGATCATGGTCGGAGTCTTGATCACGGAACCTGGATGGGGTGATCACACTGCTCAAGTTCCGCGATCAAGGTTTGTTTCATGATCACGGAAGATTGCGCGGGTTTCGGGCAGGCAGTCCCAGGACCAATGGCAAGCTGAACCTCGGCGCCCGCCCGGAATCAGGGGTCCGGTCGGTCAGGGGCCTAGCTGGCCGCGAGTGCGAGGCCGATGGCGAGGCGGGAGTCGGCGTTCTGGTGGGCGACCAGCGAGATCACCCGGAGGACGGCCAGCTCCGAGTAGCCCCCGGCCCGCAATTTCTCCAGATCGTCCGGCTCCATGCTCCAGGGCTCGCGGCTGAGCTTCCTGGCGAAGCCGGTCAGGAGCGGGTTATCCGCGGCCGGCGTACCGCCAAGAGCTGCCGCGAGTTCCCAGTCGGTAGTTTCCTCGGCAGCGATGGCCGCCAGCAGGCGTCGGTCGTCCGGGCTCAGCGGCCCGTCCCCCTCAAACTGGTAAGCCCGCCAGGTCTCCCAGGCCCCGCGAAGCCTGTCGTCCCGCGGCAGACAGCGACCGGGACTCCGGCCAGAGACTTCCGGCCGGCCGGGGCGGGGCAGCGCTGTCCGGCGCAGGTCGGGGCTGAAGGCGGGCAGCGGAGTCTGGTAGTCGAACTCGATGCCAGTCGCGTCAGCGACCCTGGTGAAGTAGTTGAACATCGCGATGACGCCGAAAGCGATCTCAAGCTGCAGATCGTCGAGGCTCTCGCTGGCCGCATCCCGCACAGCATCCCTGGTCAGGGCCCACGGCTCCGCCGTCAGGGTGACCGCGAGCCGCGAGAGAGCACCGCCACGCGACCCCAGGGAGGCGTCGTCTCCCGCAAGAATGGCCAGGGACTCAGCGGACTGGCCGTCAGCGACACGCAGAAACTCTGCGTGAGCGGACGTTCAATAAAAGCACTGATTGGTGCGAGAGGTGACGCTCGCGAGAAGCTCGCGGTCGGGCCAGGCCAGTCCGCTGGCCGCCAGTGCGCCTGAGACGCTGAACGTCTTCGCGAGCAGCTCGGCGTCCAGACTGTGCGCGCGAATGATCCCGGCGGCATCACCATGCGACGGGATATACACCGGCGGCATCGGCCGGCCATCCATGGCCGCGTAAGCCTCAGCCAGTGACCCGGTAGCCCGTTCTCGCGGAATAGTCTCCAACCACGCCATGAGAGAAATAGTAATGGATCCCGCACGTCAAGGGAACATACCCGGCAAACGCCCCCGCCCTCCGCCCGCAGCCTGAGCTCGTTAGCTCGGCCGGACGGGCGGATTGGCACGGGACGCCTCAATCAGGTCCCAGCTGACCGGCAGTACCTGCTGCCGCTCGCTGACGGCATCGATCTGTATCCGCACCAGCCGCTCGGCACCCGGCCAGGCGGCAACCTTGTCCTCGTCCCAGACGACTCGCGCCCGGCCGGTCAGCTGGACCACAGACCCGGCCTGCCAGTCGACGAAAAGCAGGCCGACTCTCGGATCGACCGCGAGATTGCCCAGAGTCTGGAACATCTTGTTGCCCGGGTAATCGGGGAACGTCACCGAGTCCGCGTTCGCGGAGACTTCAACGAAGCCGGGCGTGCCGCCACGATGGGAAGCGTCCGCGCCCCGCTCGGGGTGTGAGGTAGCGATGAAGAACGTGTCGGCCCGGCGGATCAGCACGGCCTGGTAGTCGTCGAGCCGGGCTGAGGTCTGCCACCGGGGTCGCCACGACGGCCCGGCGGCCGGCACCCGGCCGGGGACGCGTCGCTGGATGAACCTGCGGCAGTTGCCGAAGACCTCGGATACCTCAATCAGGAGCCCGTCCGGGGTACGTGCACCGACCCCGTTTAGCCTGACCCGGCTGCGAGTATCCGGCTCAAGAGCCAGGAGCCCCAGCAGTCCGCCCGGCGGGTCGAACGCAGCCGCCAGCGGGTCATGCTCGGCTAGTTCGCCGCTCAGCAGCAGCCGCCGCTCATCGATGACTCGCGCGAATCCGGCCTCCCCGGTGATCAGCGAGGCCCAGGAGCGGTCCTGCGGGTCAGACCCCGCGATCACGGCGAAGACCCGGCTGGCCAGGAACTCGGCGAGGTCAGGAGAGATCCGGGACCGCATGTGACGCCCGACTGCCGCGGCCGCTTGCTCGACCCCCGCACGCCGCTGCACGGCGAGCTCCCCCTTCGTGGAACATCGTCCGGCTCTCGGGCAGCATGAGCCGGCCGCTCGCGGTACTGACGACGCCGCCCATTGACGCACCTTCCCGACCGAGTTCCCTAACCGTTAATTTAAGAATAGATAGTTAGTTTCTAACTTGTCAAGGTGCGAGAAGAGGTTAGGATCTGGTGCATGGCTTCCACGCGAGCTCCGGATCCCCGGCCCCTGACCGGCGAACCGCTCGCCCTTGACCTGCTGAACACCGAATGGGCAGGCGCGCAGGGCCCGATGGACCTGCTGGCGACTCCGGCCGGTGCCGGGGCCTGGCTGGCGTCGTCTGGCGTCGGGGATCAGCCCAGCCCGGAGCTGATCCAGGCGCTCGTGACCGCGCGCCAGGCGATCAGGGACTTCGTTGCCGGCCCGGACGCGGACACCACCGCGAAGCTGAATGCCGTGCTGCGGCACGGCCGGCTGCTCCTGTCCGTCGGCACCGACGGGAGCACCCGGCGGGAACTGGAGGTCGCCGACCCGGCCTGGCGGCCCGCCGTTCTCGCCTCGGTCAGCCTGCTTGAACTACTCGATGAAGCGCCCGGACGGATCCGCCAGTGCCAGCACCCCGCCTGCGTCCTGTGGTTCTTCGACGCCACCCGCAACGGCACCCGCCGCTGGTGCTCGATGGCCGCCTGCGGAAACCGCGCCAAGGCACAGCGGCACTACGACAGGAGGACCCGCCCGGCGGCCTGATCCGCTGCTGCTAGGGTGGCGCGGGCTCGGCTGAAAGGACGCACTATGTTTCGGGTCAAGGCACGTGATCTACCCGGGCGGATTACGACCGGCGGCTACATCCTGCACTCCGGGCTGGAGAAGTGGCGCGGCGACGAGGCCCGCGCGAAGGCCATCCATGGTATGGCTGCGAATGCCTTTCCCATGCTCAAGGACATCCCGCCGACTCGGTTCCTCCGCCTGCTCGCGGCCAGTGAGATCGTCATCGGCGGCGCGCTGCTCGCGCCCGTCGTGCCGGCCGCCGCCGCCGGGGCGGCGCTGACCGGGTTCTCCGGAGCGCTGCTCACCATGTACGCGCGCACCCCGGCGCTGCGCAAGCCGGGCAGCATCTGGCCGAGCCAGGCCGGCACGGGAGTCAGCAAGGACGTCTGGATGCTGGGGATCGGCCTCGGCCTCACCGTCGGCGGACTCGCTGACCTCGCACGCTCCTCCGGCTAGCCCGGCTAGGGTGGGCACCTCAGCGAGATGGCCAAACGAAGGAGCCTAGGGTGCCCGAACCACGCGTGCTGCTCACCGGCCTGGCCATCGGCGAGTCGCCGCGCTGGCACGATGGCAGGCTCTGGCTCTGCAACTGGTGCACCCAGGAGATCGTCGCGGTCGATCAGGACGGTTCCAGGGAGGTCATGGCGCGCGTCCCGACCACGTTCCCCTACTCGATCGACTGGCTGCCCGGCGGACCGCTGCTGGTGGTGTCCGGCCGCGAGGCCCTGGTGCTGCGGCTGGAGCCGGACGGATCGCTGGTCACGCACGCGGACTTGAGCGGAATCGATTCAGTATTTAACGAAATCGTGGTGGACGGTCGAGGCAACGCGTACGTGAACAGCGGCGGGCTGATCGCGCTGATCCCGGCCGGCGGCCAGCCGCGACAGGCAGCCGACGGCCTGTCCTTCGGCAACGGCATGGCCGTGACACCAGATAACTCCACGCTGATCGCTGCCGAGTCGCACGGCAAGCGCCTCACCGCTTTTGACATCGCGGCCGACGGTTCACTGTCGGCCGGCCGGGCCTGGGCCGAGCTGGAGACCGGCGTTCCCGACGGAATCTGCATTGATGCGGAGGGGGCCGTCTGGTATGCCGATGTCCCGAACAAGCAGTGTGTCCGGGTGCGGGAAGGCGGCCTGGTGCTCCAGACGGTCAAGATCGATCGCGGCTGTTTCGCCTGCATGCTCGGCGGGTCTGACGGCCAGACGCTGTACATCGTGGCGGCGGAGTGGCACGGGATGGACAAGATCGATGACGCCGCTCGCACGGGGCAGGTGCTGACGGCACGGGCGCCCGCTCCCGCCGCCGGCTGGCCGACCTCGGCACGGTAGGCGGCGGTAGGCCAGGGTAGGCCGCGGCAGGTCAGGGCGCCTTCTCGAACCAGTGGTGCGCGTGCGGCTCGTCGTTGAATGCCGGTACCTCGTGGTAGCCAGCGCTGCGGTACAAGCTGATCGCCTCGGTGAGATTACGGTTCGTCTCCAGCCTGATCAGCGTGGCTCCGCTGGTCAGTGCCCGTTGCTCCAGGTCGGCGAGCAGCCTGCGGCCAAGGCCGAGCCCGCGCGCCGACTGGGCCACCCACATCCGCTTGATCTCGGCCGGGTCGCCTGGCCTGAGCCTGACCGCGCCGCAGCCGATCGGCTCATCGTGCAAGGTAGCGACCAGGAGCAGGCCGGCGGCGTCATATCGGCCTCACTGACCTGAATGACCTTGCCCTGGTCGAAGCCGTCGTCGAACCGGCGGGCCAGTTCGCTGAAGTAGGCCCGCAGGCAGGACCGAGCCTCCGGCTGCCTCGGGTCAGTGACCTTGATCACGACCATCGAAGCCACCAGCAGCCGCTCTACCTCGCTCATCGCCGTCACCAGCCTGGTGCGCTGCTGCTCGCTGAGCGGGGCCAGGATGGAATCGGCGACCTCGTCGGAGCGGCGGTCGAGCTCGGCGACCTCGGTCTGCCCGAGGTCGGTCAGGTGAGCCGTCCTGACCCGGCCGTCGGCGCTGCTGGGGGCGACCGTCACGAGGTGATCGTGCTCCAGGGCGCGCAGCAGCCGGCTCAGGTGGCCGGAGTCCAGGTCAAGCCGGGACCGGAGCAGCCTGACATCGCCGCCCTCGGTGCCGATCTCCCACAGCAGCCGGGCCTGGCTGAGCGGCCGGTCGCGGGAGAGGAACTCGTCTTCGAGCGCGCCGACTCGCTGGGTGACCGTCCGGTTGAACCGGCGGACCTGGTCGATCATGGCCTGATCCATTCTCTGACTATAGTCAGAGAATCCGGCCGGGCTAGGGACGGGTGCCGAACGAGGGCCGTCCCAGCAGCTCGGGCAGCATCCGGTAGGCATCGTGCACCCAGCCGCAGAGCAGCGGCCTGGTGTCGCGCGGGTCGATCAGGTCCTGCACGCCGAACCGCTCCGCAGTCCGGAACGGTGAGCTGACCGCCGCGAGCGTGCGCCGGATCCGCTCGGTCTCGGCCTCGGGATCGTCCGACTGCTCAATCGACGCGCGGAACGCCGCCTCGACCCCGCCCCGCAGCGGCAGCGACCCCCAGTCACCCGACGGCCAGGCCCAGCTCCGGCCAGGCCGGTGCCGGTTCACTACGCCAGCTCCGGCGACACCGTAGACCCGCCGGACGATCACCTCGGCCTGCGGCACCCGAGCCTGGTAGATGGCTGCGATCGCCCGCGCGCCGAAGCGCACGGTGCCGCGCTCCTCGGCGACCCGGCCGATCGTGATCCCGCCCTGGTCGGTCAGGCTCACCAGCGGCAGGTGGAAGGTCTCGCACAGGTCGGCCAGCCGGGTAATCGCCTGAGCGCCCTCGATCGACATCGTCGTGCCCTTGTACGGGTCGGTGGCCATGACCCCGACCGGGTGGCCGTCCAGGCGGGCCAGCGCGGTGACCGTGGCGCCGCCGTACTCGGCGTAGCTGAACACCGAGCCCGCGTCAAAGATCGCATCGAGCACCGGCCCGATCCGGTACGGCAGCCTGGGATTGCGCGGGATCGCGGTAGCCAGCAGGTCCGCGCGGCGGTCAACCGGGTCGGCGCAGCCGGCGATTGGCGGAGCTCGAAGACGCTGCCTGGCAGGTAGGACAGGAAGCCCCGGATGAGATCGAACGCCTCGTCTTCTGACCTTGCGAAGCGCTCGATGGTCCCGTTGCGCAGGTGCACAGCCATCCCGCCGAGC
The DNA here is from genome assembly GCA_963819285.1 of uncultured Actinomycetota bacterium. Taxonomy (GTDB): domain Bacteria; phylum Actinomycetota; class Actinomycetes; order Streptosporangiales; family Streptosporangiaceae; genus Chersky-822. The sequence continues at coordinate 3,556,360 of CAWFVM010000002.1, read as the reverse complement.
TCTTCCTTGGTCAGGTCCTCGCCTGTACCGCCGCGCACCACAGGCGGCCCGGCGGTGAAGAGCTGCCCGATCCCGGCCACTAGCACCGCCAGGTGCGACATCACCAGCCGGGCGGCACCGAGCCCGACCGTCGGCCCGAGAGCGGCGGCGACCACAGGCACCAGCGACAGATTGTCGACGACCGCATCCCAGGCCGGGTTGACCGGGACATAGGTGTACCCCGTCTCAAGCGTGGTCTTGACGCTGCCGCCGCCGCTCGCGCCGTCAAGCAGCCGCACGACCGGCAGCCGCAACTCGTTCGCGTAGTGCTCGGAGTAGATCTGCTTGGCATGGATGGCAGCGTCGCCAGAACCGCCGCGCACCGTGAAGTCGTCGGCGGCGAGCATGACCGTCCGCCCGTCGATCTTCGCGGTTCCCGCCACGAAGTTAGCCGGGAGGATCGAGGTCAGGCGGCCTTGCCCATCATCCCCGTCCTCCCCTGCCTCCGCGTAGGTCGCGAAGCCGGTCAGCGCCCCGATCTCAGCGAAGCTGCCGCTGTCGGCCAGCCGCTCGATCCGCTCGCGCACGGTGAGCCGGCCTGATGTGCGCTGGCGTTCGATCTTCTCGGGGCCGCCCAGTTCCAGCGCGAGCTGACGCCGGCGCCGGATCTCCTCGATCTCAGCCGCCCAGCCCAGCCCACCACCGTCCGCCTCGCCCGCCTCACTCCCACTACCCGCCTCACCGGCACCACCCGCCTCACCGGCACCAGTACCGCTCGGCTGACTCACGAGCACCTCCTGACCGGTTTAGGGTGGCCCTGGTCGGGGTCCGGCCGCTTCCTGTAGGAGAGTTTGCCGTTGCAGGAGAGTTCTCCGCCAGATCTGCGGCAAAAGTCGCCTGCGACAGCAAATCCCCCCTACAAAATGCCCGGTTTCATCCGATCCGCTGCCAGGCTCGCCCGATCCTGTAGGAGACTTTTTTCCTGTAGGAGACTTAACAGCGAATATGGTGGTCAATCCTCCTACAGGAAAAAAACTCCTAGATCTTTTAGCCACCGACCCGGCACCAGCACCCGCAAGCCCCCGGGAACTCGCAAACCCGGCACCTCACCCCACCCAAGCCCGACCCGGTGATCACCCGCCGACGTTCCGGACCGTCATCCTCCACCCGGCTAACATCACGGGATTCACGCCAGAGCCCGGAATCTGAGCTGCGTGAACACTCCAGGGGGAAGCCGGGTTCACGGGATCAGGAGGGCGAACGGGACGACGCTGCCAGCGCGACCCGAGTCCAGAAACCCCCTCTGCTTAGTCAAGTGACTCAAGCACCACTGATCGAGCGGTCGCGGCCTTGCCGGGCCAGGCGGGGGCGCGGCGCCGGCGGATGGGCTGGTGATATCAATGGGCCATGTCAAACCCAGCGGAACCGGACGCCGGCACACCCGGCCCTGGCCTGCTCGACGTACTCACGCTTGAGCGCATCGACGCCAACCTCTTCAGGTCAGCCGTACTATTCGACGATCCTTACGGCCTGTACGGCGGGCAGGTCGCGGCGCAGGCCCTGCGCGCGGCGGCGGAGACCGTGGATCCTGGCCGTCATCCCCATTCACTGCACGGCTACTTCCTGAGCCGGGGCGACCCATCGATCCCCGTCGTGCTGACCGTGCACAGGGACCGCGACGGGCGTTCCTACTCCAACCGCCGCGTCATCGCCGTGCAGAACGGCGTGGTCATCTTCAACCTGGCCGCGTCGTTCCATGTCATCGAGGACGGCTACGACTACCAGGAGCACGTAGCACCACCGGTCACCAAACCCGACGATCTGCCGGGCGAGTCGGTCGTCCACACCAGGATGCTCGGCGTCGACATCAAGATTCCCGAGCAGGCGAACGACGGGCTGCAGTGGCCATCGCGAGTATGGATGCGCTCGCGCGAGCGGCTGGCCGGCGAGACGCTGCACGCCTGCGCGCTGACGTACGTGTCCGACATGTTCACCGGGCTGGCGTCGGTCCGGGGCATCGCCGACGTCGGCATCATCACCAGCCTGGACCACGCCGTGTGGTTCTACCGCCAGGTGGCCATGGACGACTGGGTGCTGATGGACCTGCAGCCGGAATCGACCGCGGGCGGCCGCGGCATGTACACGGGCCGGATCTTCGGCAAGGACGGCAAGCTAGCCGCCGGCATCGCGCAGGAATCGCTCTTCCGCCCCGGCAGCCGGCGGATCGTCGCCCCGCCATTGCGCCCGGCTTCGTCCTCGGCTTCGTCCTCAGGGTCGCGCCCGGCTTCGTCCCCGGCGCCGCGTATTGTCCGCTCCGAATAATTGAGGGTACTGTTTATTCATGTCGATCGCGATCACCGATGAGCACCGGGCGCTGGCCCAGACCGTCTCGGATTTCCTGCGCAAGCAGGGGGCCAGGGGCGCCGCCCGAGCGCTGCTCACGGCCGGGAACGAGGAGCTGCCTGCCTTCTGGAGCGACCTGAGCGGGCTTGGCTGGCTCGGGCTGCACCTGCCCGAGGAGCACGGCGGCTCCGGCTTCGGGCTGGCCGAGCTGGTGGTCGTGACCGAGGAGCTTGGCCGGGCGGTAGCTCCGGGGCCATTCGTCCCGACCGTGATCGCCAGCGCCGTGCTCGCCGCCATCGGCACCGACGAGCTGCGGGCCTCGCTGCTGCCCGGGCTAGCTGACGGCTCGGTCATCGGCGCGGTCGCCCTGGCGGGCGACGACGTCGCCGTGACCGGGGGCACGGCCACCGGGTCAGCGGGCGTCGTACTCAGCGGGCACCTGGCTGACGTGCTGCTGATCGGCATCGGTGCCGACGTGGCCGTCGTTGACCGCCGGGGCGGGGCGGCCGGGCAGGTATCAGCCGAGGTGCCGGCCAATCTCGATCCGGCCAGGCGGGCGGCGCGCATCAGGCTTGACGGCGCGCCGGCCGAGGTCCTACCCGGCGGACGGGCCGTCCTGACCGACCTGGCCAGGCTGGTACTCGCCGCCGAGGCGACCGGCGTGGCCCGCGAGTGCACCGAGCTGGCCAGCGACTACGCCAAGGTGCGCGAGCAGTTCGGCCGCCCGATCGCGATGTTCCAGGCCGTCAAGCACCACTGCGCGAACATGCTGGTGGCCGCCGAGCTCGCGACCGCCGCTGTCTGGGATGCCGCGCGGGCAGCCGACGCGGCGAGGCCGGCTGCCGGGGTGGCGGCGGCCGGGGCGGATCAGCTCCGCTACACCGCGGCGGCGGCGGCCACGCTGGCGCTTGCAGCCGCTGACCAGAACTCCCAGCTCAACATCCAGGTCCACGGCGGCATCGGCTTCACCTGGGAGCACGACGCGCACCTGTACCTGCGGCGGGCCACGGCGATCGAGGCGATCATCGACGCCGAGGCCGCCGCCATCGCGGTGACGGACGAAGTCAGGGCGGGGGTTCGCAGGGATCGTCATGTCGACCTGCCCGCCGAGGCCGAGCCGATCCGCGACGGCGTGCGCGAGGTCATCGAGCGAGTACGCGATCTCGATGAGGGCGCACGGGCCAAGGCGCTCGTCGAGTCCGGCTACGTGATGCCGAACTGGCCCAGGCCGTGGGGCCGGGACGCGGGCGCCATCGAGCAGCTCGTGATCGAGGAGGAGTTCGCCGCCGCCGGGATCAAGCGGCAGGGCTACGGGATCACCGGATGGGTGATCCTGACCCTGATCCAGTACGCCACGCCCGAGCAGGTGGAGCGCTGGGTCGCCCCAGCCCTGAACCACGAGGTCATCTGGTGCCAGCTCTTCAGCGAGCCCGAGGCCGGCTCCGACGCGGCGGGCATCAAGACCAGGGCCACGCGCGTGGATGGCGAGGCTGGCCCGGGCTGGGTGATCAACGGCCAGAAAGTCTGGACCAGCGGGGCGCACCAGGCACACTTCGGCCTGGCCACCGTCCGCACCAATCCGAGTGCGCCTAAGCACGAGGGCATCACGATGATGGTCATCGACATGCACGCGGACGGTGTCTCAGTCCGGCCGCTTAAAATGGCCACCGGCAACTCGGATTTCAACGAGGTGTTCTTTACCGACGTGTTCATTCCCGACGCCGACGTGGTCGGTCCGGTCAACGGCGGCTGGACGGTCGCCCGTGCCACTCTGGGCAACGAGAGTGTCAGCATCGGCGGCGGCGCCGGCGGGATGTCCCTCCCGGTCGAGACTTTCATCAAGCCCCTCGACGCCCGCCCCGAGCGACTGCCCGGCGGAGCCGGACGGGTAGGCCGTCACATCGCGCGGGTCCAGTCGATGACAGCACTCAACCTGCGCAGCGCCCACCGGGCCGTGGCCGGCGGCGGCCCGGGCCCCGAGGGCAACGTCACCAAGCTCGTGCTGTCCGAGACCGGCCACGAGGCCGCCGCGATCCTGGCCGCCCTGGCCGGCCCTGACCTGGCGTTCCTCGACGGACCTGGCGCGATGGCCGGCCTGCTGTCACTGGCCCACCGCGCGATGTCCATCGCCGGCGGCACCTCGGAGATCAAGCGCAACCAGATCGGCGAGCGAATCCTAGGCCTCCCCCGCGACCCCCTGATCAAGTAACCAGGCGACGCCCTTGACCGGACTGTCCAGCTCAGGCCAGCGTTCTGGAGTCAGCGAGTCACACCACGGCAGTTCCGTGATCATGGTCGGCGTCTTGATCACGGAACATGGATGGCGTGATCACACGACTCATGTTCCGTGATCAGGCTCCATCTCATGATCCCGGAAGTCTGCAGCGCGCCGCCGCCACCACTCCGACTCCGAGATTCCCGGCAAATTCATATACGCCCGGCAGCCCCGCCCTTCCCCGGAACGTCAAGGTGGCGGCGCATCAGGTCGCGAGCTACCCCTGGGTTGCCTGACTCGATGGCGGCGGCGAGTCCGGCGTGCGCGCGCAACGTCTCGGCTCTCAGCTGATCGCGCGTCCCAGGCACGAGTTCGTCGACCTGCTGGAGCCGGCTGAGCCTGATCAGCACGAGGGTCACCAGTTCGAGCACCCGGCTATGAGCCAGACTCGCGACCACGGCATGCAGGTCCGGCCCAGCCTCAGCCGGCCCAGCCTCAGCCCGCCCAGCCTCAGCCCGCTCCCCCTCAGCCACCGTCCGCAGTTTCTCAGCGCCAGCCTGGTCGACTCGCTCCGCCGCCAGCCCCGCCAGCGCCGTCTCCCCTGCGGTGCGCAGCTCAGCCAGATCGCAGCGCCGCATGCCCCGGCGCGCCAGGTAGATAGCGGCGATCTCGGTGACCGCACTCTCGCTCGGCTCGAAGACGAACAGGCCGCCGCCTGGCCCCCGGCGCATCCGGGCGACCTGGTGATGCTCAAGCAGCCTGACCGCCTCCCTCAGCACCGCCCGGCTGACACCCTCCCGCTCGATCAGCTCGCGTTCAGCACCGACGAGCTCGCCAGGCCGCATCCCGTTCCCGACGATCGCCTGAGTAATCCTCCTGGCCACAATCTCGGCGAGCTTGCCGTTACCCGACTCGCCCAGCACCACAACGTGGTCAGGCAGCAACTGCCGTGTCGACCGTCCCTCCCGCAGGAACTCGAACTCCGCCTCCAGATGCCTGCGCATCCGGCGGCGAGCCAGGCCGGCGTCACCGTCCAGGATCGCCGCAGCGATGCGGCCGTGCGCGTGCGCCATCTGCACCCGAACCGACCGGCCGAGGCTCAGCCAGTCGGCGGAGTAGAGCATGGTCACCCGCATGAGCACGTCAACGAAAAGCTCAAGGGCCGGGTTGCGGCTGATCGAGGCGAGCAGCGCGTGCAGCGCACGCGGGTCAGAGTCAAGATCGGCATCGTCCTCCGCCGCGAACCCGCGCAGCTCACGCACATCGTTCGCATTGAGTCGCCCGGGGGCGAGCGCGAGGTCGGTCATGATCTCCTCAAGCACGAGCCGCGCCTCGAACACCTCGTCGAGCCTGGCCTCCATCCGGTACAGGTAGAAGACCACCGCGTCGATGACCGGGTCCACGGTCGGCTCGGTGATCACCAGCCCGCCACCGGGACCGCGCCTGGTCCGCGCGACCTGCTGGTGCTCAACGAGCCGCACGGCCTCCCGCAAAACCGCCCGGCTGACTTTGTATCTCGCGATCAGCTCGGCCTCTGAACCAAGCAGGGCACCGACCGGCCAGTCCAGCGCCAGGACGTCGGCCACGATCAGGTCGGCGACCTTCGCGGCGCGCTTAGAACTCCCGCCCGCACCCGGCAGCGCTGGCCGGACACCCTGCGTCTGCTCGGCCACGGTGACCACCAGCCAAGGCTATCCCCGCACCAGCACGCCAGCCAGAACGGAAAACGCGGGAGGGCCCGGCCCCCACCCCCGCCGGGCCCGCCCGCTTCCACCCCCCGCGTAACCGCTACCGCGACAACTGCCGACGTTGCCATCGCGGAGTCGGCCAGCACGAACGACAGCGGGCCGACGCTGCCGCCACGGAACCGGCAACCACAACAACAGCAACAGCCCGCGCCGCCGAGATGACGACAGCACCCGGACGACAATGTCGCCGCAGTAGCGGCTACACCCACAAGACGGCCCAACCTCGCCACTATGACGCGAAACCAGCCAACTTCATCAACTTCGCTTGCGAACCTCAGGATCGGACATGCGGTAGCTCGACCTTGATATAGCACCGGGTGCATATAGCATGTGATGCATGACCGGGTTGTATGACGTCGAGATCGAACCTCGGCGAACCATACACGCGGCACCTGGGCGGCAAGGTCCAGAAATCATGCGAAGCCGAACACGGCCTAGCCCACGACATGTTCGACCGTGAGGTGCCCTGAAATGACCAACGACCACACCAGCTATGAGGAGTTCGTCCGAGGACGGCGCGTCAGCGTAGAGTACCGCGAAGGCTACGCTGAGGCGCGGCATGCCTTCCTCATCGGCCAGGCCGTCCGCGATAGGCGACTAGCCCTCGGCCTGTCCCAGGTGGAACTCGCCGCCCGCGCCGAGATGACCCAGCCAGCCCTGTCACGCCTTGAAGCCGGCGGCGTGATCCCCACCATCCCGCTACTTGCGCGCATCTCCGCCGCCCTCGACTCCGACCTCATCGTCAAGATTGCGCCCCACGCCGCCTAGAAGCGGCCGAAACGCGGGACGGCCGGCCCCACACCCCCCGAAGGGGGCAGAGTGGATCGCGACATACCTGAACTGGGCACGATGGTAGAAAACGCGGGCAGGAGAGGTGGACGTCGTAGCCTCCTCGCTACTGCACGGAGGCTGATCTATACGAGACCAGGACCAGCCGGATGTCACGGAAACTGTGTTACTGTGAATCTGTGAGGAATATTACAGTCTCTGTCCCCGATAACGTGTACCGCAATGCGCGGGTCGCGCAGCGCAGCGAGACACCTCGCTGAGCGCGCTGGTCGTCGACTACCTTGAGCAGCTATCCGGGCGTATGGAAGAGTTCGCCAGGCTAGAGGCACTGCAGCGCGAAGTACAGGCCGAGATCGGCCAGTTCCGCGCTGCCGACCGGCTCGCCCGTGACGAGGTCCATGACCGTGCAATTCGTTGACACCAACATCCTGCTTTACGCGATCTCGCAAGACCCCGCTGAGCAGCATAAGGCCAAGCTCGCCAACGACATCCTGGCCGGCCGCGACCTGGCGCTGTCCGTCCAGGTCTTGCAAGAGTTCTACGTGCAGGCCACCCGTGCCAGCCGACCGGATCCCATCACGCACGATCGGGCCGTCCGGCTCATCGAATCATTCCGCCGCTTCCCGGTCCAGGACATCACGACCGCGATCGTGACGGCGGCGCTACGCACACGCCAGCGGTTCCAGCTCTCCTACTGGGACTCCGCGATCATCGAGGCCTCCCGCGCGATCGGCTGCGCCGAAGTGCTCTCCGAAGACCTGGGTGACGGCCAGGACTATGCCGGAGTCCAGGTCACCAATCCGTTCCGCTGACGCGGCTGTCAAGGATGCAAGCCCTCCGGCGGCTAGTGACTAGGCGGCCAAGCGGGCTACGTCACGTGCTTGCCTTTGGCGAAGTCGGCGGCGAAGCTGCGGGAGATCGCGGACATGATCGTCGGCGTCGAGACGATCAGCCCGAGTTCCCGGTTGAAGTTCAGCGAGGTATTGGAGAAATTCTCTGACCCGATGAACACTCGGGCGTGCTTCGTGCCGTAGTCAGCCTCGATCACCTTGGCGTGGATATAGAAGCCATCCGATGAGCTGAAGTACGCGACGTGGACGCCAGCATGCGCCAGCTCGGCGAACACGCTGTCGTAGTGGTGATCCTGATTTTCAACGCAGATCATCACATCGACGCCCCGCCTGGCCGCGCTGATCAGCGCCTTGTCCACGTCGGTGTCGCCCATCTCCTCGTTGTAGATGCGGAGGCTCTTAGAGGCGCCGTTGATGACGCCGATCATCTGCCGCTGCGAGTCGGTCGGCGACCAGACCAGGTCATGACCATCTCCGGGCTTGATCGCCTTGTGCGCGAAGTCGGCGTTGAACACGCGAACGATCGCCGCGATATCGGCGGCATTGGTATCAGTGACCAGGAAGTCGCGGCTCGTCGCGTAGTACCTGCTGGTCAGGTTGGCGGACATGATCATCGCCGCCGACTTGTCCACGACCATTGTCTTCTGATGGGTGTAGTCGAAGCTCGACGAGGACCAGACGACCTTGACCCCGTGCGAGCTGAGGTATTTCTGCGCATCCGAGTCATGCGTGGTCTCTCGCCGGTCCAGGATCACCCGCACGGCCACCCCGCGCCTGGCCGCCGCTGCCAGATCCTGCTCGGCGGTCTGGTCAGCGAGCTCATACATCGTCATCTCGATGCTGTGCCTGGCCGTCCCGATTAGCCGGTACACGGCGGAGAACCCGGCATCGGGCTCGACCACCAGCGTGTCCTGCGCCGCCGCGAGATGATGATGCCTGACCACATGATGCCGCTCGTGATGCGCCTTCTTATGCGCACTGTGATGGGCCTTGTGATGGGCGCCGTGCTGGCGATGACCCTTAGGACGGGCCCTCTTGTGATGCTTGTGCTGCCCGGCATGACCCTTGGCGCGGGTCTTGTGATGCGATTTCGAGGCGGTAGTCGCCGACAGACTCGGCGTGCATCCTGCCACGCCAAGCACGGCGATCACGAGCGCCACGAGAGTCAGCCGGACGCGAGAACGGGAGCGGGGGCGGCGGAGCACAGGCGGTTCCTTCCACGTCTGCGGCGCCAGCCCAGAACGCGGCGCCCTGGCCACTACCTACCCTCAGGACGGCAAACAAGCATCCATCCCGCCAGACAGATAAAAGCTACCCGTTTCCGTAGTAGGAGCGCTAGCCGCCAATGGTCGTTGCAGTTATCGGTTTCGTGTTTTGGTGGCCGGGAGGTGTTAGGCCGGCGGTGCAGGTGACGAGGTTGCCGAGGGTGCGCGGGTCTCGCCCCGGCTACTGACGCCAGCGGGTTCCGTGATGAGGACCTGGGTCATGAGATCACGGAACATGGTTCTGCGTGGGTTCAGTGAAGTGAGCTGGGTGGCGGATGATGCGCCTGCGCAGAGAGCCGGGGCTAGCGCAGGCGTGCGGGCCCCGGCGGGCAGTCTCCGCACGTCAGCTGCCAGCCCGGTCACGACACTGCCGCCAGGGCAAGTTCCGGGCTCTGGCGCTCGCCGGCCGCGCGGGGCGCACCTGACACCTCCGCAGCGGCCGGCGCCCAGCCGGACGGCGTGCCCTCGATGCAGAGCGTCAAGCGAAGCAGCCGGGCATCGAGGACACGCCGCCCGGCTAGCCCCCCGCCAGGTCTGACACCAGCTGAGGTCTGACACCGGCTGCCAGCCGGTCACGGAACTCGCGCCAGAACCCGGAATCCCAGCGGCGTGATCATGCAGCTCAGGTTCCGTGATCAGGCCTTACTTCAGGATCACGGAAAGCCGTGCGGGCACTACGTCGTCCTTGTCACGCCACGATGCTCAGATTCAGCCAATCGCCGTCGCGCTGAGCGAGCAGCCTCAGCCGGGGGCTTATCGGCCAGACAGATAGCTGAGCCGGCTCAGACCGGCACGGCCGCGCCATTGACCAGCCCGGACGCAGGGGAGGCGAGATACAGGTAGGTCGCGGCGATGTCGGCGATCTTAGGCCAGGCGGCATGGTCGGAATCCGGCATCGCCGCGCGGTTGGCCGGGGTGTCGATGATGCTGGGGACCACGCAGTTGACCGTGATGCCGGTACCGCGCACCTCGTCGGCCGCCATCGTGACCAGGTGCAGCACGCCGAGCTTGCTCACCGAGTAGGCGAAGCCCGATCCCTTGCTGACCACGCCGGCCCGGCTGGCGGTATGCACGATCCGGCCGGCGCCAGGCCCGCCCAGGGCCGCCAGCGCGTGCTTGGTGATCAGCGCCGCCGTCACCAGGTTCAGCGTGAACTGCCCGGTCAGCTCGGCCGGGTCAAGCTCGGCGAACGGACGGTTCGGCGCGAACCCGCCGACCGTGTTGACCACGGCCCACGGCGCGGGCCGGTCAGCGAACACCGCGGCGACCTCGCCGTCGTCCGTGACGTCGGCGGCGAGGTAGTGAACCCCGTCGATCCGCCGGTCGCCCTTCGGCTCGAACTTGTCCGCGCCAGTCACGCTGGCGCCGGCGGCGGCGAACGCCGAGGCTACGCCCTGCCCGAGCGCCCCGCTCGCGCCGAACACCAGCACCGCGCGGTCCTTGAAGCTATCGTCAGCCATCCTTGGCCTTCCCCTGAAGTGACGCCACCAGGTACGCCACGCCGAACGGATCACCGCTGTAGCGAATCTGCCCAGCCATCTGACTGCCATTCAGCGCGCCGGCCAGTACCTGCCAGGCTGGCCGGCCGGCCGCCATCAGCTCACTGGCCAGGCCGGCGTCAATCGCGAGCAGGGCACCATGATCCCCGGCGGCCACGGCCCGCTCAACCTCGGCGTCGAACGCCGCACTGCGCTCATCGAAATGGCCAGGCGCCTTCGGCCCCCGGCAGGCACTGCCGTCGGCCATCACCAGCAGCGCGACCCGTCGCGGCAGGCCAGCCAGGCCAGCGCCGATCTTCGCGCAGCGATCGGCGGGCTCGTCCGCCGCGACCGACTGCGGCAGCCGCTCGCCGGCGTAGCCAGCCTGGCTCAGCAGCCAGTCCCCCAGCCCGAGCGAGGCCGGCAGCGCCTGCGCGACGACCTCGCCTGAGCCACTGGCGTACCGGCGAGAGTCAAAGCGGGCGCCGGCCTCCCAGACCCTGGTCACCTCGGCAGCGCCGACCACGGCGACAACCTCGGGACCCGCCGCGATCAGCTCGGCGACCGCCTCCCGGCAAGCCTGGCGGAGCTCGGGCAGCACGTCCGCGGCCCCGGTCAGGGGCCGGACCAGCAGCGGCGGCGCCGGGCAGAGAGCGGCTGCGATGATCATCGGCTAGGCCAGTGCCCTGACCGCGCGGGCCGGGGGCCGGTCCCCCTTGATCGAGGCGACCATGTCGAGCACCTGACGGGTCAGGACGACGTCATGAGCACGGAAAATCCGGGCTCCCTGCCAGGCGCAGATCGAGGTGGCAGCTAGCGTTCCGGCTAGTCGATCCTGAAGTGGAAGATCAAGGGTCTCGCCGACAAAGTCCTTCCGCGACAGCGACACGAGCACGGGCCAGCCAGTCGCGGTCATCTCGGCCAGGCGCCTGGTCACCTCGAGCGAGTGCCAGGTGTTCTTGCCGAAGTCGTGCGCGGCGTCGATCACGATCCGCGCCTGGTCCACGCCGGCGGCGGCCGCGCGCGCGGCGAGTCGCTGGGTCTGCTCAAGCACGTCGGCCATGACGTCGGAGTAGCCGACCCGGTGCGGCCTGGTGCGCGGCTGCTGCCTGCCCACGTGCGCGCAGACCAGGCCCGCGCCGAACTCGGCCACGACCTCGGGGAGCCTGTCGTCCCAGCCGCCCCAGCTATCGTTGATCAGGTCGGCACCGGCGGCGCAGGCCTCCCGCCCGACCTCGTGCCGCCAGGTGTCTGAGCTGATGATCACGTCCGGGTAGGCGCTGCGCACCGCTGCGATGAACGTGGCCGTGCGCCTGATCTCCTCGCGCACATCCACGTCCTGGCCGGGCGCCGCCGGGACGCCGCCGATGTCGACAATGTCGGCACCATCGGCGACCACCTCATGCACCCGGTCCATCGCGGCCGACTCATCCCAGGTCCGGCCCGCGTCGAAGAATGAGTCGGGAGTCCGGTTCACGATCGCCATGACCAGCAGCCGGCCGGGCCCGAAACTCTGCTCGCCCAGCCGCAGCACGCCCTGCGAGCTGGGTTGGTCAGCCGTACCGCTCGCGCACACCGGGCCAGCCTAATCGAGGCTGGCTGCCGGTGCGGCGGCGGCTGGCCGGGCGGGCTAGCTGACCTCGCTGAGCCTGCCGGTCGCGACGTCGAACACGAAGCCGCGCACCGAGTCCTTGTGCGGCACGAACGGGCTGGCCTTGATCCGCGCGATCGACTGGCGCACGTCCTCGTCCAGGTCACCGAAGGCCTCGGCGGACCAGCCCGGCTTGATGCCGGTGTCATCCTGGATCGAGCGCTTGAACGCGTCGTCGGTGAACGTCAGCATGCCGCAGTCGGTGTGGTGGATCAAGATGATCTCCGTGGTCCCCAGCAGGCGCTGGCTGATCGCCAGGGAACGGATCTCGTCGTCGGTGACAACGCCGCCCGCGTTCCTGATCACGTGGGCCTCGCCGGCGCCAAGTCCCAGGATGCCGTACACGTTGAGCCGGGCGTCCATGCAGGCGACGACGGCGACCTGCTTCGATGGCGGCATCGGCAGCGGCCCGGTGAACGACTCGGCATAGCGCGCGTTGTTGGCCAGGTACTCGTCGGTGACTGACATCTCAGCTCCCCATCTCTACCGTGACAGGCGCCGATCGGCGCCCGAGGCCAAGCTTAGGCCTAGCCCCCGCACGATCACTTCTCGCATGCTAGCCTGCCCAGCATCAATTTCCTAGTTTAACGATCGGAGATAACGTGAACACGAGATCGAGCCTCCGCGCGGCGATCGGCCCGGTGGAGCTGCTGGGGATCGCGCGGAGCACCGCGGGGAAGCCTGGCCTCTGGCGCGGCCTGGTCCGGTTCGAGGCCGACCAGCGCTGGTATGTCAGGCTCGGCCAGGGCGACGAGCACGAGGTATGGCTGCTGACCTGGCTGCCAGGACAGCAGACCGGGTTCCATGACCACGGCGACTCGGCCGGGGCGTTCGTCGTCGCGCGCGGCTGCCTGACCGAGCGCCCGGCGCTGTCGGGACGGCCGGCGCCGACGGAGCGGATCTTGCGGACCCGCCAGTCCAGGTCGTTCGGCCCGAGCTACGTGCACGATGTCAGGAACGACGGGGCGGTTCCGGCCGTCAGCATTCATGCCTACTCACCGCCGCTGACCAGCATGCGCCGGTTCGAGGTAGCCGAGGGCGGCCAGCTGCGCCTCGCCGCCGAGGAGAGCTCGTGGTGACCGGCCGGTCAGTCGAGGAGATCCTGACGCTGGCCAGGCGGCGCCTGACCAGGCTTGACCCGGCCGGAACTCAGGCCGCGATGCGCGCGGGCGCCGTGCTCGCGGACATCAGGCCGCAGGCGCAGCGGCACGCCGAGGGCGGGGTACCCGGCGCGCTGCTGGTCGAGCGGAACGTACTTGAGTGGCGCTTCGACCCGCGCTCGGCGGCGCGGCTGCCGGAGGCGACCGGCTATGACCTGCGCGTGATCATCATGTGCTCGCAGGGCTACACCTCAAGCCTGGCCGCCGCCGCGCTGCAGGACCTCGGCCTGCACCACGCCACCGACCTGGCCGGCGGCTTCCAGGCCTGGGCCGCCGCCGGCCTGCCCGTGCTACCCGGTGCCCGTGCTACCTAGTCACGGCCTGCTTGACTAGGCGGCGGCCGAAGTCCCACATCAGGCCGGTGCCCCGGTGCGCCTCGTCCATCACGTCGGCGAACGCGTCCACGAACAGGCTGACCTCGGCGTCACCGATGGTCAGCGCGGGCAGCAGCTTGATCACTTCCATGTGATCGCCGGCCACCTGGGTGAGGATGCGGTGCCGCTCGAACAGCGAGACGACGACCATCTGCGCGAACAGGCCGACCCGGGCGGCCTGCAGCATGTTCCAGCTCGTCCGCAGCTTCAGCGACTTCGGCTTGCCGAACTCCAGGCCGATCATCAGGCCCCGGCCCCTGACCCCGGCGAACATCTCGTACTTGTCCACGAGCTCGGTCAGCGCGGCTCGCATCGCATCCCCGGTCCGCTCGGCGTTGCTGACCAGCTGCTCATCCTCGATCACCGCGAGCGAGGCCAGGCCGGCCGCCATGGCCGAGGCGTTCGAGCCGAAGGTCGAGTCATGGACAAGCACCCGGTCCATCGAGGAATAGACCTTGGCGAAGATCGCCTCCCTGGCCAGCGTCGCGCCCACCGGCACGAATCCCCCGGACAGCGCCTTGGCCACGGTGACGATGTCCGGCTCGATCTCGTCGTACTCGTAGGCGAACAGCCGCCCGGTCCGGCCGAGCCCGGTCTGGACCTCGTCGCAGATCAGCAGCGCGCCGTGGTCATGCAGCAGCCTGAGCGCCCCGGCGAGGTAGCCGGGCGGGGCGACATGCACGCCCTTGCCCTGCACGGGCTCGACGATCAGCGCGGCTACATCGCCCTTGCGCAACTCTGCTTCAAGAGCTTCCAGATCGCCGAAAGGAACGAGGGCGCCGGTCAGCAGCGGCCCGAAGCCGGTCTTGAACTCCGCTGATCCGTTGACCGACAGCGATCCGACGGTCAGCCCGTGAAACGCGTGGTCGCAGTAGAGCACACGGGCGTGTCCCGTGGTGTAACGGGCGAACTTCAGCGCGGCCTCGACCGCCTCGGTCCCGCTGTTGGAGAAGTAGACCCGGTCCATGCCGGGCGCCTTGGCGACGATCTGCTCGCCGAGCAGCCCCGGCAGCAGCGCGCAGTCGAACTGAACCAGGTCAGCGAGTTCCCGGTCGAGCATGTCGTGCAGGGCCTTGCGCACCACCGGGTGATTGTGGCCGAGCGCGAAGACGCCGAAACCGCTCAGGAAGTCCAGGTAGCGCGCGCCGTCCCGATCGTAGAGATAGCTGCCGTCGGCCCGCTCGTAGACCTTGTCGAAGCCGATCGTGTGCAGCATCCGGGACAGCTGCGGGTTCAGGTAGCGCGCGTGCAGCTCATAGCCCCTGCCGTCGTTGGCGGCAAGCAGGCCGGGCAGGTCAAATCCCATGTTGACAGTCTCCGGTAATCGGGCTAGATCGGACGGCCGATTCCTGACAATAGTCCTGCACCTGGCCCTACTGCGACTGCGCGCCCGATGATCGTCACCGGCGGCTGCCCAGACGACAGCCGGCTAGCTCGCGGCCTGGCCTGCACCGCGAGCTAGCCGGCTCGGGATCAGTGCCCGCTGATTGCCCGGATGGACTGGCGCAGCGACGACGTCGTCGCGAGTACCGCCGAAGGCTCGTAGCCGCAGTGCGCCATGCAGTTCGCGCACCGGGCGTCCTTGCCCCGGCCGTAGCTGTCCCAGTCGGTGGTCTCGATCAGCTCCTTGTAGGTGCTCACGTAGCCGTCGCTCATCAGGTAACACGGCTTCTGCCAGCCCTTCAGCGAGTAAGAGGGGATACCCCAGGCGGTACAGCCGAAATCAGCCTTGCCCTCAAGGAAATCGAGGAACAGCGGCGAGTGGTTGAGCCGCCAGCGCTTGCGGTTGCCTTCGGAGAACGCCTTGCGGAAGAGCTCCCTGGTCTCGTTCACGCCGAGGAAGTGATCCTGGTCGGGTGCCTTCTCATAGGCGTAGGCCGGCGAGATCATCATCTGATCGACGCCCAGGTCATCGTTGAGGTAGTTGAGCACATCGATGACGCTCTGCGGCGAGTCACTGCTGAAGACCGTGGTGTTCGTCGTGACCCGGAAGCCCCGGCGCTGGCATTCCCTGACCGCCGCTACGGCCTCGTCGAACACTCCTTCCTTGCAGACCGACTCGTCGTGACGCTCGGCCAGACCGTCGATGTGCACGGCCCACGCAAAGTAGGGCGATGGCTCGAACTTTTCTATTTTCTTCGGTATCAGCAGTGCGTTTGTGCAGAGATAGACGTACTTCTTGCGCTTGATCAGCTCCTTGACCAGCACGTCGATCTGCGGGTGCATCAGCGGTTCACCGCCGGCGATCGACACCATCGGCGCGCCGCACTCATCGATCGCGGCCAGCGCCTGATCGACCGGCATCCGCTGCTTGAGCACCGACGCCGGATGCTGGATCTTGCCGCAGCCCGCGCAGGCGAGGTTGCACGCGAAAAGCGGCTCTAGCTCGACAATCAGCGGGAACTTCTCGCGACGGGACAGCTTCTGGCGCAGCAGGTAGGTCCCCACCCGCACGCTCTGACGCAGCGGCATGCTCACTAGGCTTCACCCCTTCTTAGTGATCGTCTTCCTGGTGTTCCCCCCTTGCGTGATCACTGCCTGAGCTCTCTGGGCAGGCCGAACTGGACCGACTCGGTCGCCACTACCACCTCCCTCGACTGGACCTGGCCGAGCCCGGACAGCGCCGTCACGATCTCCCCCACCATCGCCGGAGGTGCCGAGGCACCTGCGGCGATCCCGATCGCGGATACCCCGACCAGCCAGCCAAGCTCGATGTCCTGCGCGCTGTCGACCAGGTACGCGGGCTTTCCCGCCCGCTGAGCGGTCTCGACCAGGCGCAGGCTGTTCGACGAATTCGGCGACCCGGCGACCAGCACGAGGTCGGAGTCGGCCGCGATGGAGCGGACGGCCCGCTGCCGGTTCGTTGTCGCGTAGCAGATGTCGTCGGTGCCTGGGCCCTTCGCGGCGGGGAACCGGTCGTGAATCGCGTTCACGATGCCGGACGCCTCATCGGCCGCGAGCGTGGTCTGCATCAGGTACGCGACCTTCCCCGGGTCGGCCGGGGTCAGCCCGGACACGTCGGCGGCGGTCTCGACCAGCGCCATCGCGGCCGGGGCCTCGCCGAGCGTGCCCTCGACCTCCTCGTGCCCGCCGTGCCCGATCAGCGCGACCAGGTAGCCGTCCGCGGCGAACCGCCTGGCCTCCGCGTGCACCTTGGCCACCAGCGGGCAGGTGGCGTCGACCGTGCCGAGCTCGCGCCGTTCCGCCTCCCGCCGCACCTCGGGCGACACGCCGTGCGCGGAGAAGACCACGGTGGCGCCGTCGGGCACCTCGCTCAGCTCATCGACGAAGATCGCGCCGCGCTGCTCAAGCCCGGCCACGACGCTCGTGTTGTGCACGATCTGCTTGCGGACGTAGACGGGCGCGCCGTGCTTGCGCAGCGCGAGCTCGACGATCTCGATCGCCCGCTCGACCCCGGCGCAGAACGATCTAGGGCTGGCCAGCAGCACCTGCCTGGGCCCGGCCGCCGCCGCCCACCTGGCGATGACCGGCGCGGCCAGCCGCAGCGACCGCAGCGCCGCGATCCCGCCGCTGACCGTATGCGGGCTGACGAGCGGGCGGGCCGGGGTATCTGAGATGGCCCTGACCACGACGGCCGGGCGCCCGGCCGCGCCGGCCAGCAGCGGGGCCGACTCCAGGTCGACGGCGAGCACGCCGGCGGCGGCGAGGTCGCCATGGGAGCCGGCGCCGGCCAGCCTGGGCACCGTGGCGATCGGGCCGACATGCACGCGCAGCCCGGCCCGGCGCAGCTCGGCCGCGAGCAGCTGAGCCGAGTCGCAGGTGAAGCCGGGCGCGGGCGCTGGCCCCGGTGCCGACTCGCGTCGATGACCTGCGAGGCGACCACGAGGTCCCCGACCGCGAGATCGTCGGTCAGCGCGCCGGCCACGCCGCCGATCGCGATCGTGCCGGCCTTCGAGGCGGCGATCCTGGTCGCGGCCGCCGCTGCCCTGGCCGGGCCGTAGCCGGTCCGCAGGATCTCGATGTCGCCGGCGTTCTGGCCCAGGCCGCGCCGCAGCGCGCGGGCCTCGATCGCCAGCGGCGCGCAGAGCAGCAGGCCGCTCACGAGGCACCGCCCGCCGCACCCGCGAGGTAACGGCCGAGCGCGCTCACCGGGAACACCAGCCGGTACAGGTGATAGTTGATGTAGAAGTCGCCGGGGAAACCGGTCCCGGTGAACTGCGGCTCATCCCAGGTGCCGTCCTCGCGCTGGGTTGCGGCCAGCCAGGCGACGCCCAGGTCCGCGCTGGCCATCGCGTCATCCCCGCCCGCCGCGAGCAGCGCGAGCAGCGCCCACGCGGTCTGCGAGGCAGTGGACTCACCGCGCCCGGCCCAGCCGGGATCCTCGTAGGAGCGCAGGTCCTCGCCCCAGCCGCCGTCGGCGTTCTGGTGCTCGATCAGCCAGCTCACCGCCCGCCTGATGGCCGGCTTGCCCGGCAGCACGCCCGCCGCGATGAGCGCGGGCACCACGGCGCCAGTCCCGTACACGTAGTTGGCGCCCCAGCGGCCGAACCAGGACCCGTCCGGCTCCTGCGCGCGGAGCAGCCAGGCCACGCCCCGGCGCACTGCCTTGCTGTCCCGGTGGCCGAGCTCGGCCAGGGCCTCGATGGTGTGGGCGGTGACGTCGGCCGACGGGGGGTCGACGACCTCGCCGAAGTCGCAGAACGGCAGCTTGGTGACCAGCGTCGAGGTGTTGTCGGCGTCGAAGGCGCCCCAGCCGCCGTCGCGGGACTGCATGCCGGTCAGCCACTCGATGGCCCGCGCCGTCGCTGGTGCGGTGGCGTCGGCTGGAAGGCTGACCCGGCGGAGCGCGAGCACTACCTCGGCGGTGTCGTCGATATCGGGGTAGCCGTCGTTGTCGAACTCGAAGGCCCAGCCCGCAGGGGCCAGCCCTGGCCTGCGGACCTGCCAGTCGCCCGGCCCCCTGATCTCCTCGCCGAGTACCCAGCGCGCCGCCGCGACCTGCGCCTGATGGTCGGCCGGGAGGCCCGCGTCGGCCAGCGCGATCATCGCGAGCACCGTGTCCCAGACCGGGGACTGGCAGGCCTCAAGCCGGCGCACCGGCCCGTCCGGGGTCTCCTCCCAGACGGTGAACCGGTCTAGGCCGTCAAGCCCGCGCTTGATCACCGGATGATCGAGCTCGTAGCCGAGCAGATGCAGCGCCATCAGGGAGTAGACCCAGGGCGGCTGGATCCCGCCCCAGCAGCCGTCCCGCTCCTGCCTGGCGATGATCCACTCGGCGCAGCGGCGCAGCGCCGCCTTCCTGACCGCCGCCGCCGGCCGCAGCGGCCCCAGGTGGCGCTCGTACCGGTGCAGGCCGCGGTCGAGCCCGTTGAACAGCCTGGCCCAGCGATCGGGAGCGTCCGCCTTGGCCGGGGTCGCCGGCACGTGCAGCTCGGCCAGGTCAAAGGGCAGCTTCCGCACCGGCCGGAGCGAGCAGACGATCGTGAGCGGCACTATTGTCTGCCGGGCCCAGCAGGCCCAGTCGTACACATTCAGCGGGAACCAGGCGGGCAGGTAGATCAGCTCGGGCGGCATGACCGGCAGGTCATCCCACTGCCATTCACCGAACAGCGCGAGCCAGATCCTGGTAAAGACCCTGGTCGCCTCGATGCCCCCGGCGGCCCTGATCCACCGCGCCGCCGTGGCCAGATGCGCGTCCTGCGGCTGATCGCCGGCCAGCCGCAGCGCGACGTAGGCCTCCACGGTCGTCGACAGGTCGGCGCCGCCGCCCAGGAAATTCGCCCAGGTGCCGTCGTCCCGCTGGCAGGACCTGATCCAGCGAGCGGCCGCGTCGGTCTCCTTCGCCGTCCGCAGGCCGAGGAATTCGCGCAGCAGCAGATCCTCGGCGTCCATCGTGACGTTGGTCTCAAGCTCGCCCTGCCACCAGCCATCGGCGTGCTGCAAGCCGAGCAGATGGCTGACGGCACGGTCGGCAGCGGTCCTGGCGGCGGCCAGGGGCCGCTGCGCCTGCCCCGGCGGCAGATCCCGGGTGACTGTCGGCGGACTCACCACTGCCTCCTCACCACTGCCTCGCGGTGACGAACTCGGCGATGCCCTCGAATTCGGCGCGGACGTCATGCGGCATGTCGGTCTCGGCCAGGTAGCCGACCGCTGATGCCAGGGCCGAGTCCGCCTTGCTCTCCGCCCACTCCTTGCCGCCGGCCTCTTCCACCAGGGACGCCGCGCGCAGCAGATCGTCCTCGGTGAGCTGGTCAGGCGTCGCGAGCAGATCAGCCAGGTCGCGGCCCGCCTGGGTGCCGCTGGTCAGTGCGGCCACGACCGGCAGCGACTTCTTCCTGGCCCGCAGGTCAGAGCGGACCGGCTTGCCGGTGGTCTCCGGCGCGCCCCAGATGCCGAGCAGGTCGTCGGTCAGCTGGAAGGCCAGTCCCGCGTACGCGCCGAAGCCCGCCAGGTTCTTGGCGATGTTCGCCGGACCGCCCACGTAGACGGCGCCGATGCTGCACGCGCAGGCCATCAGGGCCGCGGTCTTGTCGCCGGCCATGTCAAGGCACTCGGCCACCGTGACATCGCTGCGCCGTTCGAAGGCCAGGTCAGCGCCCTGGCCGGCGATCAGCCGCAGCACCGCCGCCGACAGGCAGCGCGACGCCCAGACGCTCTGCGGCGGCGTGCCCTCAAGCAGCAGATCCTGCGCCAGCGCGAGCAGGGCATCTCCGGCCAGGATCGCCGGGCCGACGCCATAGACCGTCCAGGCGGTCGGCCGGTGCCTGCGCTCGGTGTCGCCGTCCATGATGTCGTCGTGCAGCAGCGAGAAGTTGTGCACAAGCTCCACCGCGACGGCGGCCGGCACGGCGCTCTCGGGCGCGGCTTGCGCCGCACGGGCCGACAGCAGCGCGAGCGCCGGGCGGAGCGCCTTGCCCGCACCCCCGGCCGCACCCTCCCTGCCGTCATTGCCGGGAAGACCCAGATGGTAGGCCGCTACCTCGCGGATGTCCGGGCTCAGCCGGTCGACCGCGGCCGCCATCGCCGGGCCGACGGAGTCTCTGGCGGTCTCCACAGCCGCCGGGATGGTCGCCGTCACGACGCCACCTCAACCTGCGCACCGGCTACAGGCTGGCCGGTGGGCTCTCCGGTCAACTGCCGCACAGCAGAATGCCCGCTTCGCACAGCGCCCTCCATGGTGTCAGGCCAGCCGGTGTCAGTCCACGAGCCGGCCAGCACGAGTCCGGGTACCGAGGTTGCGGCACCGGGGCGCAGGACGCCGCAGCCCGGCGCCTGCAGGAATGTTGCCCGACGTTCCCTGGTCACGAAGCAGTCGGTGATCGTGGCCTTGGCTGCCGCCGGGAAGATCCGCTCAAGCTCGGGCAGGAACCGCTCCCGCAGCTCGGCGGCTGGAACACCGACGTACTCATCCGCCGCCGAGAGCGACACCGCCAGATACTGCCCAGCTTCCAGGCCGGCAATCTTGGTTTTATCGAACACCCACTGGACCGGCGAGTCAACCGCGGCGGCGTACGGCAGGCTGGTGACCTGCCGGTCGTAGATCACGTGCACGTTGACGATGGGCGACGCACCCAGGCCGTCCCAGCTGTCCGCCCCGCTGACGCCGGCCCCGGCGGCGAGCCTGGCCGCCTGCGCGGCCGGCACCGCGAGCACCACCGCGTCGGCGGCCAGCGTCTCGCCGGCACCCGGGTCCGTGCCGTCACCGGCGAGCTGGACGCTGAAACCGCCTCCTGGCAGCGAGGACACTCCGCTCACCTTCGCGCCCATCCGTACCTCCGCGCCGAGCCGGGCGAGCAGTGCGGCCGGCGCCGTGCCATGCAGTTCGCCAAGCGGCACGGTCGCGACTCCGATATCGGCGGCATCGTTCGCCCCGAGCAGCGCCGTCTTGATCACCGTGGCGGCGAGTTGCAGGCTGGCGTCATCCCCGGCGATGTTTAGTGCGGACACTATGAACAGATCCCACAGGTTCCGGCGCGCGCGCTCGCCCTGCCCCCTGGCCGCGAGCCAGTCACCGAGCCGCTCGCTGTCGAGCGCGGGGTCGGCCGGATTGATAAACCGCATGGCCAGGGCCGCGCGGACCACCCGCAGCCGCTCGCCAGGCGACAGCAGCCCGTACCTGGCCAGCGATCCGGTCAGATGCAGCGGGCTCGGCAGGCCGGACCGCCGCAGCCTGGCCTGCCTGACCTGGCCGGTCCCGCCGGCTCCGCCAGCCTTCGCCGGCGCGAGCACGGTCACGTCGAACTTGTCCTGGAAGGCCACCTGCGCCGACACGCCAAGCCGGGCAAGCAGCTCGCGATAGCTGTCGCAGCAGCGCAGGATCACGTGCTGGCCGTTGTCGATCGTCAGGTGACCGCGCTGGTAGGACGAAGCCGCTCCGCCTAGCCTCGGCCTGGCCTCAAGCACGGTCACGCCGAAGCCGGCCTCGCGCAGGTCAATCGCCGCCGTGATGCCAGCCAGTCCCCCGCCCACCACGATCGCCCGGCGCGAGGTGACTTCGGAAGTCCCGGTCATGCCGCACCTCCAGGGGGCGCCTGGCACGGCCCGCCGCGGCCCGGCTCGCCTGGTCCGCGCCATCCCGGCCAGCGAGCTGGCGGCGACCAGTGCCTTCTCGCTCATGGGCAGCGACATCCGGCGCTGCAGGGCTTCCTGCGGCGCGGCGCAGATGTGGTCGAGCAGCCGCAGGTAGATGCCGGCCATCGCGCCGGTGCAGGACGCACTGCGCCGGTCGAGCATGGGCATGAGGCGCAGACCGACGGCGTACCAGTCCTTGGCCCGGCGCACCTCGAACCTGATCAGCTCGTCGAGCTGGCCAGCCAGCACGCACTGCCCGTCCGGGCCGCTCGCCGTCAGCGTGCAGCCGAACCGCTCCAGATCCTCGGCCGGCAGGTAGACCCGCCCGTTTCCGAGATCCTCCTTGATGTCCCTGACGATGTTGGTCAGCTGGAGCGCCACCCCGAGCGCGTCGGCGAGCGACTCGGCCTCAGCGCCACCGCTGCTGCCGAACACGCCGAGCGAGAGCCGGCCGATCGACCCGGCCACGCACCGGCAGTAGTACTCAAGATCGGCGAACGTCGCGTAGCTGACACCGCGGACGTCGGCTTCGCAGCCGTCGATCAGCTCGCCGAACGCGGCCACCGGGATCGGGAACCTGGCGGCCGCGTCGCGCAGCGCGATGAGCACCAGATCACCGGCGACCGAGCCAGGATCCATCGACATCACGCAGGCGCGGGCCTCACCCAGCGCGGCAAGCTTGTCCTGCGGTGACATCGTGCCGTCGCCGATGTCATCGATCCGCCGGGCAAACGCGTACACGGCGGACAGCGCCCGCCTCTTGTCACCTGGCAGCAGCGCGATGCCATAGGAGAAGTTCTTCGCCTGCTGGCGCGTGATCTGTTCGCAGTGCTGGTAAGCGGTGCGAACATCCGTCGCCGCAGCGGGTCCGAGCAGACTCACGTCTCACCTCCCCCTCACGATCGCGAGCATCAGCTCAGTCAGGGTCCTCGCCCGGCCAGGACGCGGTGTCACCGCGAGCACGTCGTAGTCGGCCGCCACGATCGCGGCCAGCGCGGCCCGGCCGCCGGCCACGTAGCCGGCTACCGCCAGCCGCGCCGATCCGCGCAGCGAGGCGATCAGTGGCGCGCCCTCATCGAGCAGCGCCCGAGCCCGGCCGACCTCGAACGTCAGCAGCCGCCGCAGCTGCTCAGGCGAATGCGGCGCGGCCAGATCCTGCTCGCCGCAGCCATACTCGCGCAGGTCCTGCACCGGCAGGTAGATGCGCCCGTCCCTGAAGTCCTCGGCGACATCCTGCCAGTGCTCGGCGAGCTGCAGGCCCGTGCAGACCGCATCGGACAGCTCGGCCCGTGCGATAGAGAAAACACCAAAGACATGCAGAACGATACGGCCCACCGGGTTGGCCGACAGGCGGCAGTACCCTCTCAGATCCTCGAAGGTCTGATACCGGCTCACCACCTGGTCTTGCCGGTTAGCCTCGATCAGGTCGAGGAAGGGCTGAATCGGAATGCCGCAGTCGACCACCGCTGACCGCAGGCCGGTCACGGCGGCCAGTTTCGGTGCGCCGGCGCTGACCGGGCTCGCCGCGTCAGCTCCGCGTTCTCGGGCGACGGTGTCGTACAGCCGCCGGAGGTCCGCTTCGAGCTCGGCCAGCAGCCCAGACCGCTCGGCGACCGGAGCCCGGTCGCCGACATCATCTACGGTTCGCGCGAAGACGTAGACCGCCATCAGATATCGTCGGCGACTCGAGGGCAGCAGGCGCAGCGCCACAGGGAAGTTCTCGTCGGCCGCCTGGTCGCGAACGTCGGCAGACCGCGGAGCGGCGGATTCCCCCCGCACCCCGGCTCCAGCCACATCCGCCCCCTGACCTGTCACGTTCCTATTCGTTCATGGTTTCTAATCAGAATGCAAACAATGACATACACGTCACCTGATACGCGTGTCGTATTCTCCGCGCTGACCTTTGCAAACGTCGTCGCGCCGGTTTCTAGTCCTATATGTCGCGTCTGATACCTTATGGGGCATTGATCCGGTGGGGCCGGTTGTAGCCCGGAGGCTTCAACCGGACTAGTCTCGCCACATGACCAGGGAATCCTGCCAGGGTGCCGTGCCGGGAGTGGCCTCTCCCCCGGCTCGCGCGCCGGGCAGGCAACCCGCGGCGAGCGGCGACGAGCCAGCGCCCAGGCGCGACGATCTCTCCGTCGAGGCTCAGCAGCAGGCGCAAGGCGACGGCTCCGCAGCGGCGGCCCAGGTCAGCCGCGGCCGTGAGGTACGGGCCCGGCGACCGTCGCTCGGCGGCGGCATCCCGGCTCAGGGTCGCGAGCTTGGTGCCCAGGGACGGCTGACCGTGCGCCGGCTGCTTGAGGCCGGGCTCGCCGAGTTCGACGAGAAGGGATACCAGGCGGTCAGGGTCGAGGACGTCGTCCGGCGAGCCAAGACCTCGCATGGCACCTTCTATCTCTACTTCGCTAACAAGGACGACCTGTTTCGTACCCTGATGAAGGACGCGCTGCACGACATGCAGCTCATCACCGACGACTTTCCGGTCGTGACCAGTAACAAGGCCGGCCGCGACGCCCTGCGGCAGTGGATCCACAGGTTCACCGATACCTATGGCGCCCACGGCACGGTCATCCGGATCCTGAGCCAGGCGGACATCGTCGGCGATGAGGTCTACACCGACGGCCTGCGCTTGCTGTTCCGCCTGTCCGAGGCGATCGCGACGGGCATGACCGCCGCCTCGGAGCACGGCCAGCGCCAGGGCGCCGAGAGCGGCACCGAGGCCGCCGACGGCCACCCGCACGCCGAGCTGACCGCGCTGGCCTGCCTGATGATGCTGGAGCGGATCAACTACCTGCTGAGCGTGGAGGTCAGGCTGCCGAGGGAAGAGATGATCGACCGCCTGGCCGCCATCATCTACGCCGCCTTCCACAGCTCCTGACAGGGTTCTCCGCAAGTTCCCGGAGAGTTGCCCGCGAGAAGGGTCAGCAACCTCCAGACAACTTCGACGTTAGTACCCGATAAGGCTGATATAGGGGACGAATCGCCGCACTGGCCAGACTGAACCACGACGCCGGAACCGGATCGCCATGCGGCGTAAACCGCTGTACTACGATTTACCAGGTATTTACCATTTCGACGGCTCCGGCCACCCCGGCGAGGCGCGCAGGCACCCCGAGACTCGGTGGGTCGCCACTCCCAGATTCCGTGATCACGGTCGGGGTCTTGATCACGGAACCTGGAGGGGGGAATCGCACGGCTGATGTTCCGTGATCAAGGCTTGCCTCATGATCACGGAAGGTTGCGTGGGGAACCGGATGCCTGGCCGGTGCCCGGTTTGACCTGCTCTCACGCCCGGTGCCCGGTACTCGGACAGCAACCCCGCGCCGAGCCGCTGCGGGAACGACAGCTAAGGGCCGCCGTTGGCGCTGGAACTAGGGCACAGGGCGGGACCGGGGCGGGCTGGGCCGGGGGACGAGGCTGTGTGCGCAGCCTGAGTCCAGAAACCTTCTGCCCCTGGACTGGCCCCATCAGTTCCCGACCGCATCGATGTGGCAGGGGTGTCGCTGGAACAGCACCTCTGCCACATCGATGCGGTCCGTGGCGCGTTACGCAGCGGGCAGGCACTTGTGATCTGGCGCCGGGCTGTTACGCGCTGGGACTGAGCAGGCCAAGCGGGCTGGGTGCGGGAAAGTCGATCCGCAGCACCTTCTTGCCGCCAGCGGATACGGTCTTGACGCTGATCGGCCGGAACTGAGGCGGTTGCGCACGCAGCAGGTCGACCATTGACTTTACGTAGGCGGCTCGGCTCAGGTCGGCTGCCGGGTCGTCCTCGGCGAGCTCGGCGATCCGAAGCGGAGCGCCAGCACTCGTACCGGGGGAATTCCCGCCAATCTCCACGATGTCGATCGGATGCTGCGCCGCCAGTGCCGTGAACACGATCAGCAGCCGCGCGTCGGCCTGACCGCTGTTCATCGCCCGCCTGACCGCGCTGGTAGCTGTGATCTGCCTGCTGGTCACCAGCCCGCCGCCGACGGTCCTGCTCAGCCTCTGATCAGCCCGCAGCGCGGATTCGTAGGCAGCCGCCCCGTGCGGGGCGACCGCCCGGACGTCGATGCGATCCTGGCCCGAGCCAAACCCGGCGAGTACCACCGGCGCCCAGTGCCGGCTCAGGCCGGCGCCGAACTGGTGATCGACCGCCGGTGTCTCCACCACGACGGCGGCAGTAGCCGGGTAGGACGTCTTGGGCTTGATAACGCGCAGGCTGCCCTCAGGAAACCCGCGCCTGGCGAGCACGCCGCACATCACCCGGTCACAGGCCACCACCGAGCCAGGGCCAACCTGCCCGGCGACCCACGCCGCTGCGCATTTCGAGCCGCTGCCAGCCGGGCAATCTGGCCGGGTCCGTTCGCCTTGCTACCGCCGTGGCGCGAGGACAGCACCAGCCCCAGCGCCGCCACCACGATCAGAACCACGGCAAGCGCCGCGATTCCCGCCGTAACCGGCCCATGCCGCCGCCCAGCCCGCCGTAGCCCGGAACCGGCCGCTGGCCGGCCGGCTTGAGATCGAGCCCAGACCGGGGAGCCAGCTGAGCACGGGGGGAAGGCTGCGATTTGGAGTCAGGCCGGACCTCAGAAGCGAACTGAGCCATGAGAGCAGGCTCGGGCCTGGAAACGGACTGGGATTCAGGGGCAAGCTGGGCCACGCGAGCAGACTCAGGCTCGGGAACAGACTCAGGCTCAGGCTTGAGAGCAGGCTCAGGCTTGAGAGCAGGCTCGGGCTCGGGAGCAGGCTCAGGCTCGGGACCAGGCTGGCGGGCGGGGGCGGACTTGGACCTTGGCGCAGGCCTGGCCTTCGGGGCGGCAGCCGGTTTAGTCGTAACCTCAGCCTCAGCCTCAGCCTCGGTCCTGGCCCTGCGGTCAAGCGCTCTAGCCCGCTCAAGCCGGCTTACCCGCTCAAGCCGGGTCGCCCGCTCGGGCTTGCCCACCCCCGGCTGCGCCGTACGGCCGGCCGTCGGCGCGACCAGACTGGACCGCGTGATCCCACCAGGCGGCACGCTCCTCGCCGACTCCAGCACCTGGCTCGGCCGGGCTGGCACTCCCTGCGGCCTCGTCATGATCCGCGGCAAGGTCCGGGATGGCTGCCAGATACGATTCCGCCAGGTCATCAAGAGCTGCCTCACTCAGCTCAATCCGCCTGAACTCGACCGTCAGATCCGAGTCTTCACCCAGATTCTGGCCGGAATGATGGTCGCCGAACTCGCCCGCCTGCCGACTCGACGCTGGCGCTGAGCCGTTGCCGTTCGACCCGTAGCCCCAGGCTTCTTCCGGTGCCGATGACCGGCTCGCCAAGTCGGTCGCCGCGCCTGGCCAGTGCCGAGTCCCCTCGTCACCAGCCGGGTCCGCTGCCGACCAGTCCCGAGCCGCGATCACCGCCTGAATCCTCGGCAAGGGCTCGGTAATAGGGTCTGCGCTGCCCGATTCAGGATTCGCCGCGTCGCCGTCGGCCGGCTCTTCCGCTGCATGCGCCGCGTCCACCGCCGCCCGCATCCGAGCTATTAAGGCGTCAGGCAGCGCTCGGCGCGCTGACGGCGCGGGCCCTTCTCTGGCCGCGCCAGGCACCCGCCGCGTAAGCGGCCGGCCTGCGCTGTCCTCACCCATCCAGCTCAACCCCCCAAGCCCGTGCTCCTTAGGCCTAGCACATGTCGGCTTCCCAGGAGGACTAGAGCAACACAAGATGCCCTGTTATTCAAGCCACATCACCAATTGTTACGAATCAGTCACGTATCGCATCTGACCTGCTAGACGGCTGTCTGGGCAGGGAGCCCAGGTGCGGCTGGGTTGCCGCACCCGAACTCGCGCGACCCGCCTGCTGTCACCATCGTCCGGGTGACCTGGGTCTCAAAATCCGGAAACGACCAACCCCTCAGGCCCCTGACCTGTACCTTTTCGTATGCGGTGGTTTGGTGCGGCCGGGTATGGCCACATCACGTGACCCCGTGAACACAGATCGCGGGCTGTACGGGGGGCAGCCGAGGTCCCCTGTACACCCCTCATTGCGAGTAGGTGCAACTCATGGACCACGGCACCAGGACGTCAAATCCGGACCTTGACCGGGTGACGTCGGCGCCTCCGGCGACCAGGACCGGCTCGCGCCGGCGCCATCGGGGGCGGTCTAACGGCTGGTGGGGGCCCTGGCGAGTCTCTGGCGCGCTCCCGCTGGCCGTCATCCTGATCGCCCAGGCGGTGCTGGCGCTGCGGCTCGTGCGTGCCGACACCGCCTTCCAGGATGAGGCTCTTTATCTCTGGGCCGGGCACCGGGAGGTGGCGAGCCTGCTGCACGGGACGCCAGTCCCGCCCTTCCCCTCGTACTTCTCCGGAGCTCCGGTCCTCTATCCGCTGTTCGGCGCATTAGCGGATAGCATCGGCGGTCTGTCCGCCGCCCGGATCCTGTCCCTGATCTTTATGCTCGGGGCGACCGGGTTGCTCTGGAGTACTACCCGCAGGCTCTACGGGCAGACGGCGGCCTTCTTCGCCGCCGGCCTGTTCGCCTTCCTCGGCCCGACCCTGCATGTGAGCTCGTTCGCGACCTACGACGCGATGTCAGTCTTCCTCGTGGCACTCTCGGCCTGGCTCGTCGTGCGCGCCGGCGAGCGGCGGGACGCGACCGGATGGATGATCGCGGCGGGCGTCACGCTGGCACTGGCCAACGCCACCGCGTACTCGATCGCGCTCTTCGACCCCGTGATCATCGGCCTCGCGCTGCTCACTGCGTACCCCTCCCCAGGGGGCAAGCGCGCAGCAGGCAGGTGCCTGATCCTGGCCACCGTCGTGGCCGTGCTGCTCGGGATCGGGCTCCTGATCGGCGGGGCCTTCTACCGCACGGGAGTCAGCAGCACCACGCTGCAGCGCGCACCTGGATCTGACCCGGCGCTGACGATCATCTCCGACTCGTGGGCGTGGACCGGCGCGGTCGCGGTCGTCGCCCTGCTCGGTGTCGTCATCAGCCTGAGCCGTCGGCCCTGGACCGCCAGAAGCTGGCTTCCGCTGCTCGTCACCGGCGCGATCCTGCTTGTCCCAGCCGAGCAGGCGAGCCTGCATACGCTGGCGTCGCTGAGCAAGCACGGCACGATGGGCGCCTGGTTCGCCGCGATCGCGGCAGGCTACGCGGCCGACGCCTTCATCACAGCGGCGAGCGCGAACCGGACCAGAGAGGCCCGGACCACAGCGGACCGGACCAGAACCGTCACGCTAGCCGCCTGCACGGTCGCGCTTGCCCTGCCAGCGGTATTTGGCATCGCCCAGGCCAGGGCATTCGCCACCGCCTGGCCGAACTCGGCGAGTTTCACCGAGATCTTCGGACCACTCGCCAACCACAGCACGGGGCGGCTCCTGGTCGAGGACCCCTCGATCGCCGAGTATTACCTGCCAGCCGGCAGCGACTGGCAGCGGTGGTCAGGCACCAGGAACATAGTGCTCCCCTCTGGCGGCAGCACCGGCGGGCCGAGCAGGACAGCGGGAGTCGTCGGCTCAGGGAACGCCGGTGTCTACGCGGTCTTCATCCAGGAGGGCTATTTCTCCCTCGTAGCACTGAACTTCGCCGACACGACCACCCTTGACCGGAGCATCAACGCCGACCTGCGCCTTAACCGCCACTATCACATCATCGACGTGGTGCCCTACGGGCCAAAGCATGGCACCTATGTCATCTGGCGATACGAGCAGCACTGATGGCCTCCAGCGTGAGCCAGCTCCCGGCCCCGGTCAAAGCAGCAGCCAAGCCGGCCCTGCCGCATCCGCCGGACGACGACGAGAAGCTCTCCTATCTCGACCGGGATCTCCCCTACCTGGCCACCCTGCTGATCATCGGCGCGGCGTGCCTGACCTTCAGCCAGGCCAGGCTCGAACTGCACGCACCTCTGCTGGCCTTGCCATTCATGATCTTCACCGCCACCTACGTGATCTACCAGGCCATCAGCCTGCCGGTCAACTTCGCCGGCGCGGGCTTTGACCTGGCCGCTCACCGGGCGCTCGCCGGATCGTGGCGGCCGGGCTCCTATCCGGCGGTGGACATCTTGCTGCCCATCTGCGGCGAGCCGGCCGAGGTGCTGGCCAACACCTGGGATGCCGTCGCCGGCCTGATCGCCAGCTATCCTGGCCCGGCGCAGGCATATGTGCTTGACGACGGCCCGTCCGAGGACGCGCAAGAACTCTCCCTGGCGTACTGCTTCACCTACTTCAGGCGCCCCGAAGCCCGCGCGTTCAAGAAGAGCGGCAACCTGCGCTACGCCTTCGCCAGGACCAGCAGCGAGTTCGTCGTGATACTCGATGCCGACTTCGCGCCGAGGCCCGACTTCCTGGCCGAGACCCTCCCCTACTTCACCGACCAGCACATCGCGATCGTCCAGACGCCTCAGTTCTTCAGGGGCAGCGCGGACCAGACCTGGATCGAGAATGCCGCCGGCGCGATCCAGGAGGTTTTCTACCGCTCGATCCAGGTAGCTAGAGACCGGTTCGGAGCCGCCATCTGCGTCGGCACCTCCGCGGTCTACCGTCGCAGCGCGCTTGAGGCCAACGGCGGCCCGACCCTGATCCCGTACGCCGAGGACGTGCACACCGGGCTCGATGTGCGCAGGGAAGGCTGGTCGCTGGTGTACGTGCCGCTCGTGCTCTCGGCCGGCATCTGCCCGGACAACCTCGACGCCTTCGTCCGGCAGCAGTACCGCTGGTGCACGGGGAACGCGGGAGTCGTCTTTTCCCGTCGGCTCTGGTCGGTGCCGATGACCCTGCCGGCCAGGCTCACCTATATCTCTGGCTTCTTCTACTACGTGTACACGGCACTGCTGACATTCTTCGGCCCGATCATTCCCGTCGTCCTGTTGCTGTTCGCACCTGACCAGGTCAGGCTGCGGAACTTCCTGGTACTGCTGCCCGCGATGCTTACCGGATTCGTCCTGTACCCGCTCTGGCACCGAGCCGGCTACGGCCCGTCGGTCTGGCCGCTGGGAATCGCCAGGGGCTGGGCTCACGTCTTCGCGATCTGGGACGGTGCCCGAGGTAAGACAATGGGCTGGCACCCGACAAGAACGCCAGGCAGCTCTCTGCGCCGGTTCCGACTCGGAGTCACCGCCTGGAGCGGCGGCATGGCCGTCCTCTGGCTCACTCTTGCCGTCTGGCGGACTGTCGCCATGGGCTCCGCGCAGCCGGCGATCTTGCTGCTAGTGGGCCTCATCAACCTCGCCGCTGTCGCCCGCGTCGTGTTCCCGGGAGGCACAAGAGCATGAAACCGCGCCTAGTGATGTACACGGCTCTGATGATCGCCGCCGCCGCCGTGGCAACCGCCGTGAGCCACATCGGCACGATGCACCCGCGCCCGCCGGCCGCGCACGCCTCGCTGCCCGTCAGCCTGGCCTCCTACCTAGGCGTCTTCGAGACCGGGTCCCCGCCCGCCTACCACCCGGTCGCGGAATTCGCCGCCGCCGCAGGCCGTGCCCCTGAGCTGGTCGGCTACTTCAGCGGCTGGGCTCAGCCGTTCGACCTGCCCTTCGCCGAGATCATGCACGAGCACCACGTCACCCCGTTCGTGCAGATCGACCCGACCTTCGCCTCGATCCCGGGGATCGCGGCCGGCGACTACGACAGCTACCTGCGGTCATACGCCGACAGCCTCAGAGCGTTCAGGCATCCGGTCGTGGTCGGCTTCGGCCACGAGATGAACGCGCCCTGGTACTCCTGGGGCTACGGCCACATACCGCCAGCGACGTTCAAGGCAGCCTGGCGCCACATCGTCGGGCTGTTCCGGGGCCAGGGCGCCGACAACGTCACCTGGCTCTGGACCGTCAACGCCGACCGGCCTGGCACCGGCCCTGTGGCCGACTGGTGGCCGGGCCAGCGGTATGTCACCTGGGTGGGGATTGATGGCTATTATTACCATCCATCGGATACATTCGCTAATGTCTTCGGAAAGACAATAGATCAGATTCGTAAGTTTACGCACCAGCCAGTCTTGCTTTCAGAGACGGCTGTCGGCCCGGCGGCTGGACAGTTCGTCAAGATCCAGGACCTGTTCCGGGGCATGGCTCGCTACAAGACCCTGGGACTCGTCTGGTTCGACAAGACTCAGGATAATGGGATATTTCATCAAGACTGGCGCATTGAAGATAGCCAGACCGCCGAAGACTCGTTCCGACTAGGCGTCCGCGACGAACTAGCAAACCCCTGACCGATCCGGCAACTGACCCCGGCAGCCCGGCACTCGGCAGACCGACGGCCGACAGCCCGGCCCACCCCACCCCAGATTCCGTGATCATGCTCGTCTCCTTGATCACGGAAATCGGCTGGCGCGAGTTCCGTGAAAGTTGGCAGGAACCTGGTTCCGGGGTGGCTGGTCCAGCCCTGGCCTATCTAAACAAACACCCGGAAGTGCGGCCTGCGGACGCCAGTCCGCAGGCCGCACTGTCCCGCCGCTGGCCTGCCGGGCCATACCCCATCGATGTGACATAGCTGGGGCTGGAGCCCCAGCGCTGTCACATCCATGGGGCCGGCCAGCGGCCAGCACCACGGAATTCGCGCCAGAGCCCGGAAATCCGCATGCCCTGACCCACCCCCACCAGGATTCCGTGATCATGGTCAGCCCCATGATCACGGAAATCTGCATGGGCGATCACGCCACCTGACTTCCGTGATCAAGCCTTTGTTCATGATCACGGAGATCTGCGGGGGCTTGGGTCGATCAGGTCTGGGCGGGCCGGGCTGGGGGCAGGTCGCCGGGTCTGGCGGGGCCGAGTCCGGGTGCCGGGACGGTTGCTTGGTGCTGGCGGTCGGGTTGCCTTAAGCGGCGTGCTGGGCAGTTTGCACAGCGGGGGACGGGCTGGTGCCGCATTCTTGTCGCGAATCAGGGAATCGGGTCGCCCGGCTGGTCAGAATGTGAACTCGCGGACGAACTTGTGCTCAATCGACGACCAGATTCAATTCCGCTAAACACCCTGCTCAATCCGCACGCGAACTATACCCTTTCAGCAGTGGTAACCCCTTCCGTGGGGGTTGGCTACACTGCGTGAACCGCCAGGAGACGACGCGGGCTGCACCGGGGGGAGCAGATTGGCCCGGAGTGTGCCCCAGGCCGCGAACGGGGGGAAACTTGGAGCACGGCACAGCGACTGGCTGGGAAAATCTCAGACGGCCGCCGCCGGAGCCATCCCTCGACCAGGCCCACCAGTCACACCCGGCCCACCAGACCCACCGGCCGCATTTCCCGGTATCGCCGACAGCGAGCGAATCCGGCATGGCCGACGGGGGCCCGCCGCCCGGCTTCGAGCAGACATCAGCCTTCGGGCGGACACCGGACTTCGAGCGGATACCCGGCTTCGAGCAAACTCCGGGCTTCGAGCGATCGCAGCATGCCGGGCTCAGCGCGATCATCCAGATCGCCGATGCACCTGTCACCACACGCGCTCGCTCCCCGAGGACGCTAACCCCGCCGGCACCGGGCCCGCCCCCCTCGCTGCCAGGCTGGGCCACCGCGCCACTCGTCGGCCTGCCGCTCACCACTTCACGGCCACCCACCTCACGGCCGCCCAACTCACGACCACCCAACTCACGACCACCCGAATCACGACCACCCGCGGCGCAGCCACCCGGTCCAGCACTCGATCCCTCGCCCGGCCCGGCCGCCGACCTGACCACCGCTCCGGCCCCGGACCAGCCATCAGCCAGCCAGCCGGCCCCAGCAGCCAGTCAGGCACGCAAGTCGCTGGGCAGGCAGACACCGGAAGCGCGGTCGGGGGACGCCAGTCCGCAGACCGCACTGACCCGGCCGAGCCTGGCTCAGCTCCACGGGCTGCCGCTGACGATCATCCTGACGATTCAGGTTGTCCTGTCGGTCCGGCTGGTGCGGAGCAACGCCGCGTTCAACGACGAGGCGCTCTACCTGTGGGCCGGCCGGCTTGAGTGGGCGCACTGGCTGCACCACACCCCGATCCCCGCCTTCAGCAACTACTTCTCCGGCGCTCCCGTCATCTATCCGCCGATCGGCGCGATCGCGAACGCGGTGGGCGGGCTGGCCGGCGCTCGCATCCTCTCCCTGCTCCTGATGATGGGCGCGACCGTCCTGCTGCACGGCCTGACCAGGCGGATCTTTGACCGGCGATCCGCCGCCTTCGCGGCCGTGCTGTTCGTCGGCCTTGGCTCGACCCAGTTTCTCGGTGCCTTCGCCACCTACGACGCGCTGGCCGTCTTCCTGCTCGCCCTGGCGACCTGGCTCGGCGTGCTCGCGGCCGGCGTCCGGCCGGCCACCGGCCGCGCGGCGCTGATCCTGACCGCCGCCATCATCCTGGTCACTGCCGACGCGGCGAAGTACGCGGCGACCCTCTTCGACCCCGTCGTGCTGGCGACGATCGCCTGCTTTCACTGGCACGCGCTCGGCCGCCGGGCCGGCAGCCTGGCCGGCCTGCTCGCCACGCTCGTGGCCGGTGCCGGGGCGGTGGCTGCGATCGCCGCCGGCGGGCATTCCTACTGGGCCGGCATCACGTCGACCACGCTATCTCGGCCGCGAAGCGACTGGCCCGCCTTCGGGATCTTGTACGCGAGCACAGGCTGGGCCGGGATCGTGGTGATACTCGCCATCTTCGGCGCGGTCGCGACCACGCTGGCCAGCCGCAGCATCCCGGTGCGGACGCTGGTCTGGACCCTGGCGGCGGCCGGCTTCCTCGCCCCGGCCGAGCAGGCCAGGATCGGCGTCTTCACCAGCTTGTTCAAGCACGTCGCCTTCGGCTGCTGGTTCGCCGCACCGGTGGCCGGCTACGCGCTGACCAGGTTTATCCGCGCCATCCCCGCGGCCAAGGCCACCCGCGCACTCCAGGTCGCGCTCTGCGTGGCCGGCCTGTCCGGGCTGACCGGCGTCCTGCTGGCCGCCGACCATTTCGGCAACTGGGCCGACACCGGTCCGGCGCTGCCCACGCTGACCGCGACCCTGCGAGCCCATCCGGGACCGCTGCTGGTCGACGCGACCCCGCCGTTCGACTACTACCTGCAGAACGTCGAGCCCTGGCAGGAGATTACCTCCACGCCCAATTACTCCCCGGCGGCCATCGCACGGGAGATCAGGCAGCACCACTTCTCGGTGATCATGATCAGCTACGCCCAGGGCGGCGGCGACTGCGGAAATGACGACCCGGCGATCAAGCGCGAGCAAGCGACGTGCCTGCACAACCTCGACCTCAAGGTAGTCAGCGACCTGCTCAGCGACGGCGGCTACAAGATGATCGCCAGGATCCCCTACAAGACCACCTCGTTCCAGAGCGCGTACGTGATCTGGGCGCGCGAGGAAGCACGAGGCTCAGTCCGATGAGCACCTCGGAGCTGACCGGCATCGGACGGCACAGGGCGCGCGGCCATGTGCTGCCCGATCCGCCGACCGACGCAGAGAAGGACTCCTACGCCTGGCGGTCGCTCCCGTTCCTGGCCACCGCGCTGACCTTGTCCGCCATCTGCCTGGTCGTGACTCAGGCCTGGTTCGAGATCCGCAACGCCGCGCTGCTGCCATACGCGGTCGCCGTCTTCGGCGCCTATACCCTGATCTACCTCGTCTACCAGGCCGTCAGCCTGCCGGTGAACTTCGCCGGCCGCAGCTTCGACGCGGCGGCGCACGGCCGCCTGGTCGATGCCTGGCAGCCGCACTGGTACCCGTCGGTCGACATCTTCCTGCCTATCTGCGGCGAGCCGGTCGAGCTCTTGCACAACACCTGGATCGGCGTGTTCGAGCTGGTGCGGGCCTACCAGGGGGACGCCTACGTCTACGTGCTCGACGACGGACCGAGCGACGCGGCGATGGAGCTCGCCCCGTCCTTCGGGTTCACCTACGTCCGCCTGCCGCGGCTCGCGAGCACAAGAAGGCCGGCAATCTCAACTACGCGTTCCGCAACACCGCCAGCGACTTCATCGTGATCTTCGACGCCGATTTCCGACCCAGG
This sequence comes from uncultured Actinomycetota bacterium, assembly GCA_963819285.1. Classification (GTDB taxonomy): domain Bacteria; phylum Actinomycetota; class Actinomycetes; order Streptosporangiales; family Streptosporangiaceae; genus Chersky-822. The sequence goes on along the minus strand of CAWFVM010000002.1, from coordinate 3,520,066 downwards.
GCCGACTTCCTCGCGCAGACGCTGCCCTACACGCAGGACCCGGCCGTCGGCATTGTCCAGACGCCGCAGTTCTTCCGGGTCAGCCCGATGCAGACCTGGGTGGAGCGAGCGGCGAGCGCGACGCTTGAGGTTTTCTACCGCGCGGTCCAGGTGTCCAGAGACAGGTTCGGGTCTGCGCTGTGCGTCGGCTCCAACGCGGTCTACCGGCGGGCCGCGCTCGAGCCGAGCGGCGGCTTCACCGAGATCCCGTACGCCGAGGACTCACATACCGGCCTCGACCTGCGGTACCACGGCTACAAGCTGCGCTACCTCCCGGTCGCCCTCGCCGCCGGCATCTGCCCGGGAACCCTGGATGCCTTCATGCGCCAGCAGTACCGCTGGTGCTGCGGCGCCACGTCGCTGATCTTCACCCGGCACATGTGGCGGGTCGAGATGCCCTGGCGATCCCGGCTTCCGTACCTGGCCGGCTGGCTGTGGAACCTGACAACTGGCCTGCGCACGCTGATCCTGCCGCTGATCCCGATTACCCTGCTCGCTTTCGTTCCCGATGAAATCCGGCTGCGCAACGCGATCTTGCTGCTGCCCGCGGTCATCACCGGCACCGTGCTGTATCCGCTGTGGCACAACGCCCCCTACAGCCCCAGGATCTGGCCGCTGTCGGTCGCGGTCGGGTGGGCCCAGGTACTCGCGATCTGGGATTACGCGCGCGGCAAGGTGATGTCGTGGCAGCCGACCAGAGGGCCGGGCGACGCGACCCCGAGGTTCTGGCTCGGGGTCACCCTGTGGAACGGCAGCCTGGCCATCGCCTGGCTCGGGCTCGCGGCCTGGCGGATCGAGCAGACGGGATCGGCGAGGTTTGCCGTGGTAGCTGCCTTCGGCGTGATCAACGCGCTCATCGTGGCCCGGCTGGTCTTCCCGGGGAAGAACGCCTGATGAAGGTCCCTCCGCTGGTTCCGCCGGTGCCCGCGCCCGAGCCGCCGCCCCGTCCCGGCCGGCACTCCAAGGGCGGCCTGCGCCGCTCACTTGGCGCGGTGGCGACGGACGCGGCCCAGCGGCTGGCCGGAGTGCTCAGAGGCCGGGCGCTCGCGGTCGTGGTGAGCCTTGTCGCGATCGTCGCCGTCGCGGCCATTACCTCAGGCATCGCCGAGGTGGCGACGCCGATCGGCCTGTCCCAGCTGGAGCCGGCCAGCGACGCGAGCGCCATCGGCAAATTCAGCGACCATCCGGTGGTGATCAGCCTGCCCGCCAGGCCCACGTCCTACCTGGGCTTGTACGCCAGGGGCGTGCCGGAAAGCTACGCCCCGGTCACCAGCCTGACTACCTCGGCCGGCGGGGTCCGGCCGAACATCGTGCTCTACTACAGCGGCTGGTACGAGCGGTTCCAGGATGAGTTCGCCGCGGCGGTGCGCCAGCACGGCGCCGCGCCGTTCATCCAGCTCGACCCGAACGGCATCAGCCTCGCCGCCATCGCCGCCGGCACCTACGACACCTACCTGGAGGAATTCGCGACCCAGGTCGCCGCCTACGGAGCGCAGACCAGGCAAGGCGTCATCATCAGCTTCGGGCACGAGATGAACGGCTACTGGTACCGCTGGGGCTACCGGCACACCTCCCCGCAGGTCTTCGTCGCGGCCTGGCGCCATATCGTGACGCTGTTCAGGCAGCAGGGCGCCGACGACGTGACCTGGCTCTGGACCACCAACATCATCGACCTGCGCGGCGGCATCCCCGACCCCGCCCCGTGGTGGCCAGGATCCAGGTACGTCACCTGGATCGGCATCGACGGCTACTACTACCAGCGGACCTGGACCTTCGCCTCGCTGTTCGGCCCGACCATCAAGGCGGTCAGAACGCTGACCAGGGCGCCGATCCCGATCCTCATCGCCGAGACCGGGGCCGCCCAGTCCGCCGGGCAGCCAGCCAAGATCGCGGACCTGTCGGCGGGCGTGCGCTCCTATGGCCTCCTCGGCTTCGTCTGGTTCAACGCTAACGGAGTCAGAGACTGGCGGCTGCACGGCCCGGCGGCCCTGGCGGCCTTCCGGCAGGCGGCCGCGATGTATGGCAGGGTCGGTCCATGAGCGGACGCAGACGGGCAGGCCGGGCCCGGCGCCCGCCCGCCCGCCGGGCCTGGCGAGCCGCCGTCGTAGCCATGGTCGCCGCGCTGGCGGCAGGCGCGGTCGCCTTCGCGCTCTGGCCGGACAGCAGCCACGATCACCCGGTCTCCTGGGGTCCCCGCAACCCGCTGGTCATCAGCCTGCCCGCCCAGCCGACCTCCTACATCGGCGCCTACGCTCACGGGGTACCTGGCCGGTACGCACCGCTCGAGGCCTTCGCCGCCGACAACGAGGTCCAGCCCAACATCGCCCTGTACTACAGCGGCTGGGGCGAGCGGTTTATGACCGCGTTCGCGATGAAGGCGGCGGCACATAACGCCGTCACCCTGGTGCAGATCGACCCGGACCACACCAGCATCGCCGCCATCGCGGACGGCTATTACGACAAGTACCTGCGCTCCTATGCCAAGGCTGTCGGTGACTTCGGCGCGCGTACCGGCCGGGGAGTCATCATCGGCTGGGGCCACGAGCCGAACGGTTACTGGTACTCGTGGAGCCACAAGCACACCTCCCCGGCCACCTGGATCGCGGCCTGGCAGCACATCATCAATGTCTTCCGCACGGTGGGCGCCGACAACGTCACCTGGCTGTGGACGATCAACGTGATCGTGAAGAGCCAGGGCATCGTCTCCCCCGCCGCGTGGTGGCCGGGCCGCGACTACGTCACCTGGGTCGGCATCGACGGCTACTACCACCAGAAGGAAATGCGCTTCGCGTCGCTGTTCGGGCCGACGATCAGGGCTATCCGCAGCCTGACCCGCGCCCCGATCCTGGTCTCAGAGACCGGCGTGCTGCCCAAGGCGGGCAAGGTCGCCAAGATCGCGGACGTCTTCGCCGGCACCCGCGCATACGGGCTGCTCGGCCTGGTCTGGTTCGACGTCAGAGGCTGGCGCCTGGACACCCCGACGGCCGCCTCGGCCTTCGCGACCGCCGCCAGGACGTTCCCCAACCTGGCCTCGTAGCTGCTCGCCTCGTAATAACCAGTTGCGGCGGCCGCCGCCATCTGGTGTGCTCGTCGCGTCCGTCCGCGATCTCAGGGAGGCCAGGCATGCGAGGTGCGTTCGTGTCCACTCAGCGCAGATTTGAGGCCTATCGCGAGGACATGACGCTCCGTGCCTACGTTGAACTTGGGAATCCTGGCGCATGTAGACGCCGGTAAGACCAGCCTGACCGAGCGGCTGCTGTACGCCGCCGGAGTAATAGACACGCTCGGCAGCGTCGATGCGGGCAGCACCCAGACCGACACGCTCGCGCTAGAACGACAACGCGGCATAACGATCAAGTCCGCCGTGATGTCGTTCGCCATGGACGACGTCCGCGTGAACCTGATCGACACGCCTGGCCACCCGGACTTCATCGCCGAGGTGGAGCGTGTGCTGAGCGTCCTGGACGGTGCCGTCCTGGTGATCTCGGCGGTCGAGGGAGTGCAGCCGCAGACCAGGATCTTGATGCGCACTCTGCGGCGCCTCAGGGTCCCTACCGTGATTTTTGTGAACAAGATCGATCGAGGCGGTGCCCGTTACCAGGGCGTACTCGACTCCATCGCCGACCGGCTGACGCCGGCGATCATCGTCATGGGAACCGTCGCCGGCCTCGGCACCGCCGGCGCCAGCTGCACCCCGTCCGGTGCCGGCGACGCCGCCTTCACCTCGGCGCTGACCGACCTGACCAGCCAGGACGACGCGCTGCTCGCCGCCTATGTCAGCGACGAGCGGTCGGTCTCCTACGCCCGGCTGCGCCGGGCGCTGGCCGAGCAGACGGCGGCCGGACTGGCCTGTCCGGTGTTCTTCGGCTCGGCGATCACCGGAGCCGGTACCGATGACCTGACCGCGGGGATCAGGGAGCTGCTGCCGACGGCGTCGGGCTGCCCCAAGGATGAAGTGGCGGGCAGTATTTTCAAAATAGAACGAGGCCCGGCTGGGGAGAAGATCGCCTACGTCCGGATGTTCGCTGGCACGCTCCGCGTCAGGGACCGGGTGACCACAACCAGCAGGGTCACGGCGGTCAGTGCCTACGACGGCGGTCCGGCCATGCCCGCCGCGTCGGTCGCGGCCGGGCAGATCGGCAAGCTGTGGGGCCTGGCCGGCGCCAGGATCGGCGACGCTATCGGCCAGGCACATGGCGGCACGACCGCCGGCTTCTTCGGCCCGCCCATGCTGGAGACGGTGATCGCCGCTCGTGACCAGGCCGGCCAGCGCCGGCTGCACGTCGCGCTGAGCCAGCTCGCCGAGTCCGATCCGCTGATCAGCCTGCGCCAGGACGACGTCAGGGGCGAGCTGCTGCTCTCGCTCTACGGCGAGGTGCAGAAAGAGGTCATCCAGGCCACCCTGGCCGACGAGTTCGGCCTCGACGTGACCTACAGGGACACGGTCACGATCTGCGTCGAACGCCTCGCCGGCCCCGGCGCTTCCGTCGAGCGGATCAAGCAGGCGGGCAACCCGTTCCTGGCCACCATCGGGCTCCGCATCGACCTGGCCGCCGCGGGCTCCGGCGTCAGGTTCGGCCTGGAGATCGAGCTTGGCGCGCTGCCCTACTCCTTTATCAAGGCGATCGAGGAGACCGTGCACGAGACGCTGCGGCAGGGCCTGCGCGGCTGGCAGGTGCCCGATGCCCGGGTGACCCTGACGCACTCGGGTTACTGGCCCAGGCAGAGCCACATGCACGGCACCTTCGACAAGTCGATGTCGAGCACCGCCGGTGACTTCAGGAACCTGACCCCGCTGGTGCTGATGGCGGCGCTGGCGGAGGCGGGCACCGTGGTGTGCGAGCCACTGCACCGGTTCGAGCTCGAGATCCCTGAAGACTGCCTCGGACCAGTGCTGCCGGTGCTCGGCCGGCTCGGCGCCGTCCCCGGCGTGCCGGTCCCCCGAGGCACCGCGTATGTGCTCGACGGCGAGATCCCGGCCGCCCAGGTGCATGTGCTGCGGCAGCAACTGCCCGGGCTGACTCGCGGCGAGGGCGTGCTCGACAGTTCGTTCGAGCGGTACCAGCCGGTGCGCGGGCCGTTCCCGGTCCGGCCGCGCTCGGACCACAACCCGCTCGACCGCAAGGAGTACTTGCTGGCGGTCACCCGGCGAGTAAGCGGCCTCGGCTCACCGTGAGAATCAGCCAATAGCCGCCGACTCGCCACATACCGGGCATTGCTACGCCGGCGCGTTGCGAATTACACTCAGGCGAGCATCTTGTCCGGCCTCAGGCCGGGCCTCAGAGAGGATCCACCAATGCGCCGCACCGCTCTTATCTCATCTTTAGCCGCTCTAGCCGTCCCTGCCCTGGTCGCCCTCGGCGCTGGCCCGGCACTGGCGAGCGGCACCGCCACGGCACCCGACTGCGAGTCCTTCTCGTCCAAGTTCTTCTGCGACGCGTCTTCTCCGGTTAGCCCGGTCACCTGGACCCAGACGCTCCGCGTCGACGGTTCTACCTTTGTGTCAACCTTCAGCGGACCGACCACCCTGCGCAGCAACTGCGAGCTCCCGGGCCAACTACACCTTCTCCTACAGCTATGTCAGCGGTGGCGTGACCTTCGTCAGCGGGTCAAGCAGCTTCCTCTGCACCTCGAACCCCCCCGAGTAGGACTGCGGCGTTAGACCTGGCGGGAGCTAGCCGTCCGGCTGGACACTGACCCCTACGGGACGCGTCACGTGCCCCGGCGGAGCCGCATCGATGTGACAGAGATGCAGTCTCAGCAGCACCGACGCCGTAGCGGAAGTCGAGCCTGATCTCCGCTGCGTCTCGCTGTCGATTCTCGGCCCTCCCGTCCGTCGTAGTGGTTGAGGCGCGCGATCGCGCGCACGCGGGCCGCGCTTCCTGACGGCCTCGACTCGCAGTTCACCGGATAGGAGCGGTCATGAGTAAGTTCATCTATCTCTACCGAGGCCCAGCCACGCCGATGGATAACCTCACCCCCGAGCAGTCCCAGGAGCAGATGCAGGCCTGGGGCGAGTGGATCGGGCGCCTCGGCCCGGCGCTGGCCGACGTGGGCAACCCGTTCGGGGCACGGTCAGCCGTTGCTGACGACGGCACTAGCCCGGCACCTGGCGACCTGAACGGGTATTCCATCGTCGAGGCTGACGACCTGGCGTCAGCTCGCGCGCTCGCCGACAAGCACCCTTTCCTCACCGAGGGCAAGGGCCGGTTCAGCGTTGAGGTCTTCGAGCTTGTCCCGATGTAGGGTCAGGCCGCGAACCGGTGTGCCGCTGGTGTCGATCATCTCGCATCGCCGGCATACCGGGTCAGCGGCGACCGCAGTACCCAAGGCCACAGACCGAGCGGCGCCATAATTTTCCGATATTCAAGGCTTGAAGCTCTTGCGCCCGAAGACTAGCCATCCTGGCCCGCCCGCGCCGGTCGCCACATCGGGTACATGGCTGGTCCACTGGGGAGCTGGATCGGCTCGCCGTGGTCGACGTAGCCGTGCCGCAGGTAGAGCTGGCGGTTTCGCAGGTCAGAGGCTTCCAGGTAGGCCGGCATGCCCGTCGCGTCGAGGACTCGGTGCTGAGCCCGCAGCAGGCCGGTCCCGGTCCCCCGGCCCTGCCTGCCGGGCCGGACGGCGAGGATGGCCAGGTGGTGATGGGCCGGGCCAGCCGGATGACCCGCGTCCAGGGCCTCGTCGAAAACCAGGAACCGGTCGGTCCACGGGCTGGTCGCGGCGCTGAGCCTGGCGTCGTAGCCGAGCGGCGGACTGCTCCCCGCGACTGCGGCCGGCAGCCAGATCGCGACGGCGTCCCGGCTGGGCGTGGTGTGGACGAGGCCGGTCGCCAGCGCGTGCTCCACGAAGATGGCGAAGTACCCGGGGAAGATCGAGCGCCGGGCGACCGGGTCGGCGATCAGCCACAGCGACGGCGCCAGCTCGTGGAAGGCATCGGCGATGACCTGGCTGAGTGCCTCCAGGTCCGCGACCCCAGCCTGGACAGCTTCCGTCGTCACAGCACCTCCTCGGCTGCCCGGCTCGGCTGTCGAGCGGGCCGGCGTCAGCTGGCCGGTGACCGCATGCGCGCCGAGCCCGATCCCCGCATAGACCTCCGGACGCCTGACCTTCAGCAGCACACCCCAGCCAAGCCCGATCACGGCCACCACCGCATAGCTCGCCGGCAGCGCCCACGTGGCCGGGTCGCCTGGCGGAACGCCGAGCAGGGTGGCGTAGTGCAGTACGGCGAGCACGACGATAGCGCCGAGCAAGGCGGCCGCGAGCGCGGGGGCGACCAGGCGACACCAGGTGCTCTCGCCCCGGCTGTCGCGGCCGAAGAACGCGATCACCGCGATCGCGGTCAGCGCCAGCAGAAGCAAGATCCCGAACCCGCCGGTCGTGCCGAGCCAGAAGAACAGGTGAGTCATCGGCTCCCAGCCACCCACCGCGTAGATCACGATGACCACGAGCCCGCTCGCGCTCTGCACGCCGGACGCTGCCTTGGGGATGTTATTACCGCCGGTACGCCCGAGCACTGCCGGCAAGACCCGTTCCCGGCCAAGCGCGTACATGTACCTCCACACCACATTATGGAACGCAAGCGCGGCGGCGAACAACGACGTCAGGAATAGCAGCTGCGCGACCTGGGACTCAAAGCCGCTGCCGAGGCCGAACAGCAGGCCAGGCCCTTGCCGTGTCGCGTCGGCCACGACGTGAGACTGGCCGGCATGAGCCGCCATGGCCCAGCTGGCCCCGGCATACACCACGGCGATCATGCCGAGCGCCAGGTACGTGGCCAGCGGGACAGTTCGGCGCGCGTTGCGGGCCTCCTCGGCCAGCACCGGTGCCTGCTCGAAGCCCACGAAGCCGAGCACTGCCACGACCGCGAGCACGCCGAAGGTGCCGACTCCCGACGAGGTCAGGTCGGCGGGCGACAAGGTCGCGAAGCTGAGCCGCCCGCCCGCCGGGTGCATCAGCCCGGACACCGTCTCGGCGAAGATCACCAGGATCTCGGCGGTCAGCAACACTCCGAGCACCCAGCCGGTGATGTCGACCCGCAGCAGTCCGAGCACGGTAATCACCGCCCAGGCGCCAAGTGCCCACGCCCACCAGGGCGCGTGAATCCCCAGCTGGGTCGCCGCCTCGGCGGCCGCGCCTGGCCCGAGCGCGCCATAGAGCCCTACCTGCAGGCAGGTATAGGAGAGTAGCGCCACCAGCGCGGCCCCGACCCCGACCGCGCGGCCAAGCCCTCGGGAGATGAACGCGTAGAACGCGCCGCTATTCGTAATGTGCCTGGTCATCGCCACATAGCCGACCGCGAAGACGCCCAGGATCAGGGCGATGGCGATGAACGCGGCCGGAATCCCGGTCAGGCCAGTCGTCGCATAGGCGGTGGGAATCACGCCGGCCGCGACCGTTAACGGGGCCACGCCAGCCAGGACGAAGAACAGCACGGCAGGCAACCCGAGCCGGTCCCGCGCCAGTGCCCGCGACACGCTGCTAGGCCGCGCCTTCGGATGCTGCGTTCTATGCGGCGTTCTGAACATCAGTGAGTCTCCTTGAACTTGAGCGAATAACTACACGCGCTGTGACAGCAGCAGCCCGTCCACCACGGCCTGGGTCTGGGCGATGAGCTCACGCAGATCGGGTGCGAGCTGCTGGACGACCAGTTCCAGGCTTCGGCGAGCTCCGCCGGCCCGTAGGCGAGCAGCCTCGGGCCTAGACCGCAGGCGGCGGCCAGCCCGGCGAGGGTCGCTCCGTCGGCCGTCGTCGCCCGCGCCGGGTCAAGCGCCGCCCGCACCCGGAACATGGGAGCGAACGCGCAGTCGGAGTCAACCGGGATCCATCGCCCGCCTCGCCAGGGTCGCCGCGACCCGCCCCGAGCCAGGTAGCCGGCCAGGTGCAGGCGGCGCGCCACGTCCGCCGTCGCCGACCGGCCAAGGAACATCAGCCAGTCGCGGGGCGGATTCGACTCGCTGAGCACCAGGTCAAGAACGGCGCGGCCTAATTCGTCCCGTGGCGGGCGGCGATCGGCGGCAGCGAGCCCTTCCGGCCAGATCCTGATCTTCCCCGCGAGCACGAGCTCCGCCAGCAATGCCGCGGCCAGCCCGATCCCGATCGCGCGCGCCTGCAAGTACGGCCTTCCGGTCAGGTCATTGTGCGCCATCAGGTACAGGTCATCGGCCAGCCGTCCGGTCCCGGTAAGCGCCGCCACTGCGCCGCTACCGGGGTAGGTCTCGTTCGTGCTTTCACGCCTCAGATCATGTGATCGGCGGATATCTGGGTCAAGATGGCTATAAGGAACAACCGGCAGCAAGGCGCGGGGCAGAGCCGGCCAGACTTGATCAAGATCGGGGTCACCTACGATGCCCCGCATGAGTCAGAGCGTGATCAGGTACAGCGTCGGCAACGAGCACAATCCGGCCGATCCCTGGGGTCGTAGCGAGCTTGTGATTCACGCCGACGGCACCGCTCGGCTCGATCACCATTTCTCCCGCAAGCCGGACATCGGAGTCTGGACCGGAGAGATCGACGCCGTGGCACTCAGCTCGTTGTGGGCTGCGCTTGACCAGGCCGGCTTCCCTGCGGTGCCGGCCACCTCGGCAATCGCGCCGGACTCCACCGTACGCAAGCTCGCGGTTGAGACTGACGGCGTCGCGCGCGTGGCGTTCGTGAGCTGGCACGGTTCGCCGCTGCCCGGATATGCCGAGGCCTTCGATCTGATCGACGCGATGATCAGCAAGCTAAGCGACGGTGCCGTCAGATACCCTGGCGCGGTGACTAGTATCGGCAAGCTTGAGTCATCTGACCGGACTGTCTGGGAAGCTCTATTTCGCGGATATATCGACTTCTACGAGCGAACTGAGCCCGATGAGATGTACGAGCAGGCCTGGCGTGAGTTCCAGGCCGATACCCGGGTGCACGCGCTGGGAGCCCGGCTGGGCAACCGCCTTGTCGGGATCACGCACTTCTTCATTCATCCGAGTACGTCCGGACCAGACGTCTGCTACCTGCAGGATCTCTTTACCGCACCTGACTCCCGAGGCCAGGGAGTGGCCCGCGCGCTGATTACGGCGGTTACTGAGTGGGCCGTGGGTCAGGGCTGCGGGCGGGTGTACTGGCATACGCAGGCCCGTAACACGACTGCCCGGTACCTGTACGACAAGGTGGCGGAGAACCGAGGCTTTATCCAGTATGTGATCCCGCTCTAGGCCCCGGCTGGCCCGGCCGGGACCACTTCGATGTGGCACAGCTGGGGCTATATAGCAACAGCAGTGCCACATCGATGTGCCGGGGAGCGGGTGGCGGGAGCGGCGGGGCGGTTTGGTTGGGCGGGCGGGTTAGTCGGGGCCGGTGCTGTGGGTGCGGGCTAGTAGTTGCTGGGCTGTTGCTATGGCTATCGGGTCGTCTAGGGGGAGGTCGAAGCCGGTGCTGCCGGTGAATCCGCGGAACGCCTCTTTCTGGTAGGGCACCTCTTCGGCCAGGTCGGGGTACTTCTCTTGCAAGGAGGCGAGTTCCTTGCCCCAGGCGTCGAACACCGCGTCGGAGACGACCGGGTTGTCCAGGCGGTAATACAGGATGGAATGCACGATCATCTGCCGCCGTCGACGGTGAATAAGCTCCCGGATCCGATCCTGGTCTTCCGCTGAGGTCATCGTCCTTCAGTTTCGCTAGCCGGGCCACTGGCAGATAACGATGCTATCGTCGCAGCTTGCCCGCCGACGGCCAGGCGCAGCGCTTGCGCCCGCAGTCCTTTCCCCCGGATCCTGGCAAGTGGCGGCCGGACTACTGGCTGCATTCGTGTTCGCCGTACCTACTACTGCCATCATCGCAACTATCGGCAGTTCTCATTACCTTGACCACTCGTAGACTGGAGTTGATCTTGTGAGCGCGACGCCAACTGTCCGTGTGCGGAAGTTTCTATTGACTTTCCTTGCCGCAGGGGCAACAGCCTCGCTGGCGGCCTGCGGGCAGGCTTCTGCCAACCAGGTCAGCCGGCCACCCCACAAGCAGCACCCATTGTGCGTGAAGATTGTGCAGGTCAACCCGAATAGCTCGGGCCCAGGCAAGCCCATGACCTCATGCCTGCCAAGAAACCAGGTACCGCAAAGCGCGGGCCCGCAGGCACCAGGTAAGAGGGCAGGCCATACGCAAAGATAGATCAGGCAGAAAGCACGCGCGACCGCTCAGACCAGCAAAGGGACAGAGCATCCCGGTGAATCGCATCACCATGGGAGGGCTGGCCTGCGGGCTGGCCCTCCTGCTGGCCACCTCCTGCAGCAGCGGAGGCGGTCCTGACGCTGACGGATAACCAAGGTCCGGCTCGCGCACCCTCGGAATCTGCGCCTGGTATCTGGATCAGCAAATGCCCGGCCAAGCACCCGCAACCTTCCGCGATCATGAAGCGGACCTTGATCACGGAAGATGAGCCGCGCGATCACCCCACCAATGCTCCGTGATCAAGACCCCGACCATGATCACGGAACCCGGCGGCGTGACTCAGGGGGCCGGGGCCGGGGGCCGGGACCGAGCCGGCTAGAGACCGTCCGACAGCTTGAACGAGCCCCCGAGCATCGTCCCCCGCAGCCTGATCATCGGCGCGTTCGACAGATCATCGCGAGAATCGATCGCGCTGCGTGATCCGAGCACGAACACCTGCTCCTGCACCCGCCAGCCCTTCGGCACGATGATCGACACCGAGGACGCCAGGCTCCGCACGGTAATGGTCACCTGGTCCTGACTCAGAACGGCAGTGCGCAGATCCACGTCGATCCGCCCGAACAAGGCGATGACCGAGCAGAACCGCCCGATCCTGAACCCGCCGGCCCGCTGAGCCTGCCCGCCCACGACGACGATCTTGTAGGGATCGACAGCCTTGTAGAGACCGCTGCGCTTAGCCGGAAGCGACGGCAGGTCGGCGACGACCGCGGCGACCTGACCCGAGGTGGCCGCCGCGTACATGGCGTCCAGCCTGGCGCTGTGCTCGGTCAGCGACAGCCGGCCTGAGGCGACGGCGTCGGCCAGTGCCTCGGCGGCCGCATCGCGGTCGGCATCCGACGCTCGTACCGCACCAGTTGGCTCACCCATCATGAATCCCCTTAAAGTCCATAGTCGCAGACAGCGCGGCTCAGCCGGCCGCCAGCAACGCCGTGAGCTGCGCTGACCAGTCGCCGCCGTGCGGCACCTGGCCGATCAGCAGCTCGGTCAGGACAGCGGGCTCACCTGCCCGCCGGGCCGGGGCGGTCAGCCTGCCACCAGCCGCCGCCGCTGGCGGCGCGAATCCCGAGTCGACCAGTGCCCTGTTGATCACTGCCGCGCCCTCTTGCTCTGACCCGGGAGCGCGGAACACCAGCGTCGCCGGCTCAGCCAGATTGAGCACCTCGAACACCACCCGGCCGGGCAAGCTCACCAGGATGAACCCAAGCACCGTCGGGTCCTCGCCGGTCACCGCGAGCGCGGACAGATCCTGCGAGGCCGGGGTCAGCGAACCCCGTGTCGTGTCCGGGCGCTTGCTCATCTGCCTGGTCTGGCTGGAGCTGGAGTTCATCCCGGCCCCGAGCGCCCGGTAAGCCCAGTAGTCGCCGAATCCTTCACGGAACCCGAACGGCCCGCCCCCGTAACCACCAGCACCGTAACCACCGGCACCGTACCCACCGCCCCCGTAACCGCCAAACCCGCCCAGCCCGCCAAACCCACCCAGCAGCCCGCCGAGCCCGCCACCACCAAACCCGCCGCCGAACCCGCCACCACCAAACGCCGCGGGCCCGCCCGCCATTGCCCCGGCCGCCATCATCCCGGCGAACCCGGGCCGGAACGACCCGCCAGGGCTCTCATGATCCCCGAGGTGAGGCGTCATAGCCGAGTCCTTCCACGGCCCCACCCCGACCGCGTCCTTGTGCACCGAGGTCACCTGCCTGAACCCGAGGCAGACCGTGCCGCGCTGCGATAGCTCGTCAGCCCCACCCCGCCTGGCCGCCAGCGTGGTCACCTCGACCAGGGTGCCGGCCAGCTCGGGGTGCACGCCATTCAGCGTGCTCACAGGTACGGCCACGCCATCTCGCAGCAGGCCAGCCGCCTGCCGCAGCTCCAGCGGGTCGAGCCCGGGCAGCAGCGCCCCGAGAAAGGCCGAGGTCCGGCTTCGCGCGGCGGCGATCCGCGCGGACAGCGCCCGCTCGAACTCGCCCGTCCGGTTGCCGAGCCTGGAAAGGGCGACCGTGTCACTCCCGGTCGCCTGCACCCGCACCACGTAGTCGGCTGTCTGCACCGCCTGGACGAACGAGAAGCTCACCCGCTGGGTGCTGGCCGGCCCCATCACGAGCAGCGCATCGTCGTAGACGCGCAGCTCGACCTCCTCGCCGCCGGCCACGCCGGAGAAGATGTCGGCCTCGCCCACCGCGGCGGCGGTCTGCGCGGCGGCATCCCCGTGCGCGTCCCGCAGCTCGGCCAGCACCTGGGTCCGCATCGCCCCCATCCGGGACAGCTCGATGACGGTGCCCTGGGCCAGCGCGACCCGCAGCGTGAACTGCTCGCCCTCCCCGACGGATGCGATCTGGCCGAACGGAACCCGCAGCACGTCACCCGCTGTCGGCGTCAGCGTGAACGTGCCGCCAGCGATCTCGACGTCCGCGCTGCCGTCCTCGCTCGAATCGCCGGCCGGGGAAAGCAGCCGGTAATGCGCGGTGGTCACGGCCTCAGCCCGCCGGCGTCCCGCACTCGCCGCAGAACTTCGCGCCGGTGAGCTGGCTGCCGCAGTTGCCGCAGAACTGCGTGGCCGTCTCGGCCGCCGCCTGCGGATGCCCGCAGCCCCGGCAGAACTTGCCGCCGCCAGTCTCCTGCCCGCAGTTGGAGCACATGCCGGTCGCCTGGTCGCGGTAGTTGACGTCCTTGGTCCAGTCGGTCGCCTGGATCTTCGTATTGAGCTGGTCGACCTGCGCCGAAGCCTGCATGCCCGCGATTTCCTGGTCGAGCTTCGGCGCGCAGGTGGTGCACAGACCGCGCTCGTTGTTCCAGCAGATCTGCCCGCACACCCACTGCCCGCAGCGGTGGCACTGCTTGAAGTACGGCTTCATCTCATCGACGGCCTTGGCCAGCGCCTTGTCGCGGCCCGTGCCGCGGGTGCCGTCGGTCAGCCACTGCGCGTCCCAGCCGAGCTCGGAGGCCTTGCCGCCGACGGTACCGCCGAGCAGGTCCCCGCCCATCCGCAGCAGCTGGCCGCCGAACCCGCTGATCGACTTCTGGAACGAGGAGGCGTAGCCGTTGCCGCACCGGCGGCAGTAGAACTCGAACTGGTAGCCCTCGCGGGTGCTGTGGTCCTGGTAGTTATCGGTAAAGAAGACCATCTCGGCCATGTGTTCCCCTAGTTCTGCGTCCCAAGCCGGGTGTGCGCCGTCACCGTTTCCCCGGACCCGGCAGGGGCACGGTATCAGGACGGATCGCGGCGCACCATACTACTGATACCTATTCGCGTGCTGTGGGGCTAAAGCGAATCGTGTTCAGTCCGGCTCGGTCTGAGAGCGACAAAAATCAGAGGTCGTAAAGTACAGCGGCGACGCGCTCGACGTCCGGAGAGCCGATCCGCTGGTAGATGCTCAGTGCCTCGTGCAGGGCCGCGAGACCTTGCTCGGCCAGCCCATCGGCCAGGCAGCTTCGACCAGTTCCTTCGAGCGCGCGGGCCTCCTCGCGCGGCATGGCGATGCTCCGGGCGATGAGCAGAGCGCGCTGATACGCCGTCCGCGCCCGGCTGGCCTGGCCCGAGCCGAGCTCAAGATCACCTTGATTGTTGAGCGCCTCGGCCTGACCCGACCGGTCGCCAATCTCACTGAACAGCTCAAGCGCCCGTGCCAGGCTGGCGGCAGCGGCCTGCGGCTGGCCGGTGACCTGCTGCAGCACCCCGATGTCGTTGAGCGCGTTGGCCTCACCGAGCAGGTCACCGAGCACCCGGTACAGCGCCAGTGCCTGCTCCTGACTGACCTGCGCCGCCGGGTAATCACCGCAGGCCTGACGCACCGCCCCGAGGTCGCTGAGGGCGTCCGCCTCACCGAGCAGGTCACCGAGCACCCGGTACAGCGCCAGTGCCTGCTCCTGACTGACCTGCGCCGCCGGGTAATCACCGCAGGCCTGACGCACCGCCCCGAGCTCGCGACGCGTGTCAGCCTCGCCCAGCCGGTCACCAAGACTCGTATACAGCTCGAACGCGCCGGCCAGGCTGCCGTCGGCGGCCTGGTACTCCCCGCAGGCATTTCGTACCGCGCCGAGCACCCGCAGGGCGCCGGCCTGCCCCGGCTGGTCTCCGAAGCTCCGTGCTCAGCTCAAGCGCCCGGGCCAGGCTGACGACGGCGGCGGGATAGTCATCGATCAGATACTGCATCTCCCCGAGGCTGATCAGCGCCCGAGCCAGCGCCAGCGGCGCACCAGCATCGTGCGCGGCGTCGACCGCGGCCTGGCTCAGCGCGAGCGCCTGGTCCCAGTGACCCTGACTGCGCAGGAAATGATGCATGACGGCCGGGATCGCGGTCGCGTGCCCTGGCCTGCCGTGAGCGGCAGCGCCAGCCGCGACCGCATGCAGGTTGAGCCGCTCGGCCGCCAGCCAGGCGATGGCCTCCGCCCGGCCGGTCAGTGCCAGCCGCGGCCGGGCTCAGCCGGGCCGGCAGGCGAGCCCCGGCCGATCAGCGCGCTGGCCGAGCTCGCCGTGTGCAGGTAATAGTCGAGCAGCCGCCCGGTCGCAGTCTCTCGCTCAGCGGCCGGGTCAGCGGCGACCAGAACGCGCGCGTACTGGCGGATCAGGTCATGCAGCCGGTACCGGCCGCGGGCAGGCTCGGCCAGCAGGTAATGGTCGAAGAGTCCCTGCAGGAGCGCGCTGGCCTCTTCCTGGCTGAGGTCGGCGAGCGCCGCCGCCGCGTGCGCGTCGAGGTCCGTACCCGGGTGCAGCCCGAGCCGGCGGAACATCAGCTGCTGATCGGGGCGCAGCTCGGCGTAGGACAGGTGGAACGCGGCCGCCACCGACAAGTCCTCCGCGTGCATGAGCGCGAGCCGGTCACGCGCGGCCGCCAGATCGGCAGCGAGGTCGGCCGGGCTCCAGGCGGGATGGTGATGGAGCTGGCGGGCCAGCAGCCCGAGCGCGAGCGGCAGGTGGCCGCACATCCGGCTGATCTGCGCGACCGCCTCGTCGTCAGCGTTCTGGCCGGGCCGGGACGCCAGCCTGACCAGTAACGTCGCCGCGTCGCCAGCCGACAGTGCATCCAGGCTGACCGTGAGCGCGTCTTCGAGCGCGATCAGGTGCCTGCGGCTGGTCACCAGCACCAGGCTTCCGGCCGTGCCCGGCAGCAGCGGCCTGACCTGCTCGCTGTCGGCCGCGTCATCGAGCACCAGCAGCAGCCGCTTGCCGGCCACGTGGTCCCGCCACAGCCCGATCCTGGCCTCCAGGCCAGCGGGGATCTGCCGGGCCGCGACCCCGATGGCCTGAAGCAGGCTGGCCAGCGCCTCCGCCGGATCGACTGGCCGCTGGCCTGGCGTATGCGCGTGCAGCGGCAGGAAGATCTGCCCGTCCCCGAATCTGGAGGCGAGCCGGTGCGCGGCATGGACCGCCAGCGCCGTCTTGCCGATCCCGGCCATCCCCCCGATGGCGTAGATGGCGACCACGCCGCCCGCGTCGTTGACCGCGGTCTCCAGGACCTGCAATTCGGACTCGCGGCCGGTGAACGACAGGATGTCTCTCGGCAGCGTCCTGGTGGCCGCCGCGACTCCCCCGGCGCGACCGCGGGCCGCCGCGGCGAAGTCAGTTCGCACCTGGCCGGTCAGGCCTAATGCGTCGGCGAGTAGTCTGGCGGTTTCTTTACGAGCGGTCTGATTGATACCGCGTTCCAGGTCGCTGACTGACCTGGTGCTGAGCCCGGCCGCCACCGCCAGCTCCTCCTGGGTGAGTCCAGCGCCAGTTCGCAACTGCCTCAGCAGCTGTCCGAACGACGCCAATGCCGCTCCCGCAGGAAAGACCAGGCCTGGCATTCCGGTGAATGCCAGGCTTACCGGTCTCTCCCACTCTACGCGGCTGAGCCGACAGCTATCTTCGTGACGGCGACTGGCCTCGGCGAGTCGGTCTCCGAGCTCCGGCTGCGCTGACTGACCGGGGCGGGAACGCGAGCGCTGACCCGGCGTAGGTGCCTGGGCCGAGGTAGCTCAGGCTCGTCTGTGTGGAAAGCAACGATCTGCCTCGCGGCTCCGCGAATGGCGCCCCGCGCTGGGTCTCCCAGGCTGAACGCGGCGTCCTCGCGCCTGCTCGCTATGCTGACGATCACGGTAGCTACTATTGGCATGCTCACCACGACGGCGATGACGAATAGCGCGACTATCATCGTGCACCTCCTTGCGGTGTCATAGCGGCCTCTGGCCGCTGGTCTGCCTTCTGCATGTATCTGACGTTAGGCGGACGGCTCTCCAGCCACCACGAAGGAAGCCCACATAACCACCCACAGCTTCAGCGGGTACGGGCTAGCCGCGCCTGAGCACGCGGGCAGCCGCGGCGGCAACGGTCGTGACCAGCACCCACCCGGCCGCTATCAGCACATAGGAAAGCCATTGCCCGGCGCCAGACGGATTGAAGGCGTGCTTCTGGCCAAGATCGACCAGCGGCAGCAGGAGGTCGAGCGTGTAGATCACCGGATTGAAATGCGGCGCCATTCCGCCGGGAAGGGCCGGCTGGCCGCTGCAGGTCAAACGTCACGCTGCCCGCGATGAGCAGCACCGCGAGCCAGGCAAGCGCCCGCCAGGGCCGGTAGCCGTAACCGAGCATGACGTCCTGGACCAGGCCCCAGAGCCTGGCCAGCCACGAGGCATCGCGGCGCTGCTCGCGTTCCCTGATGTACCAGATTGTCCGGGCCTGCTCGGGCTGGCCGATCCGGAGGTAATGGTCGGCCAGGTACTCATACGGCTGGTCCTGCGATCCATTCGGGTCACCGGCCAGCCAGCGCAGCCGGTCCCTGGCGGGCAGCCGGGGCTCAAGCGCCTGATAGGTCAGGCCATCCAGGATCAGCTCGCCCGGCCAGCAGGCCGGGTCGTCCCTGAAGACCTCGATCCTGGCGTGGCCCAGGTCGACGATGCCGGCGATCGGCTCGGCCGGCCGCAGCGAGAACTGCCCGGCCTGCATGGCACGGGCGCCAAGCGCATAGCCGCCGGCGCTCCGCATGCGTACCTCGTCCAGATTAAGCCTGCCTCCGATCTGGCCGCCGGTCAGCCTCAGCTCGCCGGTGATCGACGCTTCCTGGCAGATCAGGTCGCCAGCGATCTCGGCTCCTGACAGGCGGCAGGCGATGTGGCCGGCGTTGTCAAGCACGGCCTTCATCATCAGGACGCCCCGGCCGACCCGGATCGATCGAAGGCTCAGCTCACCGCTGGCCCGCAGTTTCCGCAGCCCGAGCACGCCGTCGACGGTCGCACCGTCGCCGGCCAGCGCCCGGTCAGCTGGTGCGTCGAGCTGTGCACCGGTCAGGTCAAGCTCGCTCGCGATGTGCGCTCCGGCGAAACTGAACCGGCCGGCACACCTCAGGCCGACCGCGTGGCAGACACCGATCGAGGCTCGGTCAAGGTTGACCGCCACCGCTCCCGGGTTGATCAGGGTCGCCCCTGACAACGTGAGGTTGGCAGCGAGCTGCGCGCCAACCAGCCTGATCTCGCCGGTCGACGTGCAGCCGTCAGTGAAGTGAACTCCCCCGCCGGCCACCAGTCCGCCCGCGCTGAGCGCCTGACCGCCGGCGTTGGCCAGCGTGGCCCCGTCAAAGGAGATACCGGCCGCGACCCGCGCGTTGTGCAGCGAGACCTCGCCGTCGGCGACCATCGAATTGCAGTCAAGCCGGCCGCCGATCTCGGCCGAGTCAGCGGCGAGAGCGCATCCGTGCGCGCCGCTCAAGTGCGCGCCGCTCAAGTGCGCGCCGGTCAGGTCGACCGATCCGCTGATCCTGGCCACCTGGATCGACACCTGGCCGTGCGCGGTCACCCGAGCGCACTCCAGCCCGCCGTCAATAGTGAGCCCGGCCGCGGCCACCGCCTCTGTGCCGTCCCCGATCTCGGCACCAGTCAGGCAGACCTGACCGGTGACCTGAGCCTGATCGAGCCGCACCAGCCCGGCGATGGTGCAGCACCAGAGGTTGATGATCCCGTCGAGCCGCATCCTGGTCGCGTTGAGCGCCGGGATCCGGCTGTGCACGATCCTGACCGTCTTGATGACCGACTCCACCAGCCGGATTTCGGTGTCGAACGAGCAGTACTCGCAGACCAGCGGCCAGCTCGTCGCCGCGCCCATCAGATCGAGCCGCCCGGTGATCCGCGCACCGCGCAACCGGATGCCAGGAGCCGAGCCCGGCTCGGGCTGCCTGGCCCCGAGCAGCAGTTCCCGCAGCACCTGTGCCCTGACCACGCGCGCCGGCCCCCAAGCCCCGGCCCGCCTCGGATCATCGGCGGCCACATCGCCGGTACGCAGGTCAACCCACCGCCCCGCCGAGAACGCGTCCCACACCAGCCGTTCCGCCTCAGTCAGATCCCCGCGCACCATACGCACCATTGTGGCGTGATGCCGGGTCCCCGCTCAGGTCGTCCCGCTCACGCTGAGAGCAGCTAACCCGGCTGTGGCCACTACCCTGGCCTAATGCCCGTTCACGAGGCTGGGGCCTTGCACGCGTCCGGTTATGGCGACGTCGCGATTGTTCCAGCCTGGCTCCGGCCGCCCAAGGACAACAACGAGCTGCTGCCCTCGCTCTGGGCGCGCACTGTCAGCCGGAACGAGGCCGGGGCGCTCGAAGTCGGCGGCCTCGACGTGCGCGACCTCGCGGCCGAGCACGGCACTCCGGCCTACGTGCTCGATGAGGCGGACTTCAGGGCCAGGGCCGCGGCCTACAGGGACGCCTTCAGCGACGCCTTCGCCGGCCTGCGGCGGCGCCGACGTGTACTACGCCGGCAAGGCCTTCCTGTGCACCGAGGTGGCCCGGTGGATCGCCGCCGACGGGCTCGGACTGGACGTTTGCTCGGGGGGCGAGCTCGCGGTCGCTCTGCGCGGCGGCATGCCACCGGCGCGCCTGGCTCTGCACGGCAATAACAAATCAGAGGATGAAATAAATCGCGCCCTGACTGCGGGCATCGGGCGCATCGTCATCGACTCGGTCACCGAGATCGACCAGATCGCGGACGCCGCCGCCCGGCTGGGCCGTCGCGCCCGGGTGATGCTCAGGGTCACCGTCGGGGTCGAGGCGCATACCCACGAGTACATCGCCACCGCGCACGAAGACCAGAAGTTCGGCATCTCGCTCGGAGCCGCCGGTGACGCCGTGCGCCTGGCGCTGGCGCGGCCCGAACTGGAGCTGCGCGGGCTGCACTCGCATATCGGATCGCAGATCTTTGACACCGACGGCTTCGAGGTCGCGGCTCGCCGCCTGCTGGGCTTGTACGCCTGGATCGCCCGCGAGCACGCGGTGACCTTGCCCGAGCTCGACCTCGGCGGCGGCTTCGGCATCGCGTATACCAGTCAGCACGATCCGATGGGGGCTCGGGCGCTGGCCGGATCGCTAGCTGACATTGTGGCAAGGGAATGTCAGCTTCTGGGCCTTGACCTGCCAAGAGTCTCGGTGGAGCCGGGCCGGGCGATCGCAGGTCCCAGCGCCTTCACCCTCTACACCGCAGGAACGATCAAGGACATCGCACTAGACCAGGGGGTCACCCGGCGCTACGTGGCGGTCGATGGCGGGATGAGCGACAACCTCAGGACCGCTCTGTATGACGCCGACTACTCGTGCACGCTCGCCTCGCGCCGGTCGGCGGCCGAGCCGGTGCTGACCCGGGTGGTGGGCAAGCACTGCGAGGCGGGCGACATCATCGTGAAAGACGAGTTCCTGCCGTCTGACCTCGCTCCAGGCGACCTGCTGGCCGTGCCTGGCACCGGAGCGTACTGCCGGAGCCTGGCCAGCCAGTACAACCACGTCCCCCGGCCGCCGGTGATCGCCGTCGCAGGCGGGATCGCCCGGCCGATTGTCAGGAGAGAGACCGAGGCGGACCTGCTCGCTCTCGACGCGGGCTAGCGCCAGCTCACCTCGGCCCAGGCGCAGCGGCCGTAGTGACCACACGAGTCGGCCAGCCCGGCCACGACGAGCAGGCCGCGGCCGCTCTCACCGTCCAGGTCGGCCGGGCCAGCTACCCAGTCGCCAGTGCCGGAGTCGGTGACTTCAAGCCGCACCCATCCCGGCCTGACCCACATCCGCATCGTGAACACCCCGCCGGGCAGCCCGCTCGGCGAGTGCCTGATCGCGTTCGTGGCATACTCGCAGGCCACCAGGACCAGGTCGTCGCGGCGCGGCGAATCACCGAGCGCGTCGGCTACGACCTTGCGCACCGCACAGGTGGCCGCCGGAATCCCGGGAAAGGTGATAGCGACGTCCGATGGCCAGTGTAAGAGCGCACCGCCAGGGGCGCTGTCACGCTCCGTGTTCGTAACAGGACTGTAGGTCACGGTTCATAATGATCGTCTGCCGTGCCGGGTCACATCGGCTTCGCGGGCAGAACTCCCCGCCAGTTCAGGAGTTACCGACCCGCTAGCAGAGCAAAGCGTAGCCAGCGAAACCACCCTGCTCGCCCTAAGATCGCACGAAGGTTCAGCTAGAAGGAGATCGCATGATCACGAACGTGGTAGTGAGCTATCAGGTGCGGCCGGAGACGGTCGATGAGCACGTCCGGCTGATCGAAGGCGTCTTCGCCCAGTTGCGGGCCGAGCAGCGAGACGACGTCGAGTACAAGGTGCTCCGGATGGCCGATGGCGTGTCCTTCGTGCACATCTCAACGGCCGACACCACGGACGGCTCCAACCCGCTGCCAGAGCTCGCCGCGTTCAGGGAGTTCGCCAAGGACATCGCCAGCCGAGCGGTCACGATGCCCGACGCCAAGCCCGCCGACCTGATCGACTCCTACCTCCCCCGACCCCAGTAACCCAGCGGCCCTCACCACCACCCCGCACCCGGCACGCCCACCCCGCCCGAGCAACCCGCCCGAGCAACCCGCCCGAGCAACCCGCATCGAGGCAGGGGCACCCCGCAGCGGAACCGGGCGCCCGCATCGGCCTGCGGATGTTCCGTAGTAACACCTCTTGATCACGGAACATGGTTCTGGCGCGAGTTCCGTGACCGGCTGGCAGCTTGATGCGGGCCTGGCGGGGGCCAGCCGGTCACGAGCCCTGACGTCCCGGCCACCCTGGCGGAGGGGCCAGCCCCGGCCGGGAATCACGGCGCTGGCGCCAGTGCCGCGCCCGCGCGGCCGCGCTGGCCTGGGCCATTTCCGCAGGCGCGACCCATCACCCCAGCTCACTTCACGGAATCCCGCGCAGGCATGGCGGGGCCACCGCCCGGACCCGAGCTGATCCCCGGTGACTCAGCTGTCACAGCCGCCTCACCCGCTGCCAGGTTCGCCTGATCCTGTAGGAGACTTTTTTCCTGTAGGAGACTTAACAGCGAATATGGTGGTTAACCCTCCTACAGGAGTAAAGTCTCCTAGATCTTTTAGCCACCACCCCGGCGCAAACCCCGCAAACCCGCCGCCGGTGATCACCCCACCCAAGCCCGGCTCGGTGATCACCCTGCCGACGATCCGGACCGTCATCCTCCATCCGGCCAACATCACGGAACTCGCGCCAGGCCGAGTTCCGTGATCACGAGCCGCCGCATGATTGCTACGAAACCTGGCAGGGGTAGACCTTGCCGGTTTGCCGGGAATGCCCGGAGCGAACCTGGTCGCTGGCTGATTATTTCTGTGGCTCGGTTACCGACTCCGAGCTACCGTGTACCCGGTGAGCACAGTCCGGGCAGCGCCTGACATTCCGGCACCAGTGCGCGGCAAGGTTCAGGTATTCGGCGCGACTCGGTGGCTCGAATCCCTTCCCGAGCTCATCGCGGACCTCGAGCGCGACTGGTCGATCACCGTCGGACCCTCCTACCCGGACTCGACCGAGGCCGTGGTCGCGATGGCCACCCTGGCGAGCGGAGAGCCGGCCGTACTCAAGCTGTGCGTGCCGCGTCCCGGCACTACGGTCAGGGACGAGATCACCGTCCTGCGCCTAGTAGATGGCTCCGGCTGTGCGCGCTTGCTGCGCGAGGACGCCGACCGGGGCGCTCTTCTGATGGAACGACTCGGCCGCTCCATGCATGACCTCGCGCTGCCCATCGCCCGCCGGCATGAACTGCTCTGCGCTGCCGCCGAGCGAATCTGGCGTCCGGCACCCGACTGCGGGCTGCCGTCCGGCGCAGAGAAGGGCCAGTCGCTGATCGACTTCATCATCGCGACCTGGGAGCAGCTAAGCCGGCCGTGCGAGGAACGAGTCATCGAGCACGCTATCGCCTGCGCCTCCCGCCGGATCACCGCCCACGACGATGAGCGCGCCGTCCTCGTGCACGGCGACGTCCACGAGTGGAACGCTCTTGAGTCCGCCGGGCGGTTTCAAGCTGGTCGATCCAGACGGCCTGCTCATGGAGCCCGAGTACGATCTCGGCGTCATGATGCGGGAAGACCCGCTTGAGCTGATGCACGGCGATCCCGCCGACCGGGCCCGCTGGCTGGCCCGCCGATGCGGGCTCGACGCCACCGCGATCTGGGAATGGGGCGTAGTCGAGCGCGTATCCACCGGCCTGCTCTGCACCCAGATCGGCCTCCAGCCAGTAGGCGCCCAGATGCTCGCCGCCGCCGCCCACATCGCCAGCGGGCGGTTAGGCTTGGCCTAGCCGGTATGTCCGACGCCCACAGGGGAGGACGCGCGCGATGTCAATCGACCCGAAGACCACAGCCGTTGTACTGATCGAGTACCAGAACGATTTCACCTCTGACGGGGGCGTCCTGCACCCCGCCGTCGCCGAGGTGATGGGCAAGACCGGCATGCTCGACAACACCAAGCGGGTGGTCGACAAGGCCAGGGCGGCCGGCGCGACCGTCATGCATGCGCCGATCACCTTCGCGGAGGGCTACAACGAGCTCAGCTCGCACCCCTACGGAATCCTCAAGGGCGTCGTCGACGGCAACGCGTTCGTCAAGGACAGCTGGGGCGCGGCGATCGTCGATGACCTCGCTCCGCAGGCCGGCGACATCGTCATCGAGGGCAAGCGCGGCCTGGACACGTTCGCCAGTACCAACCTCGACTTCATCCTGCGGAGCAAGGGCATCACCACGATCGTGCTCGGCGGCTTCCTGACGAACTGCTGCGTCGAATCCACCATGCGGTCAGGCTACGAGAACGGCTACCAGGTCATCACCCTGAGCGACTGCGTGGCCGCGACCTCGCCAGAGGAGCACGACAACGCACTCAAGTTCGACTACCCGATGTTCTCCAAGCCGATGACCTCGGCCGAGTTCATCGACTCCATCGGCTAGAACCCGGCGGCTAGAACCCGGCGGCTAGAACTCAGCCGCGATCGGGATCACGCGCTCGCCGATGATCTCCAGCGGCCTGATGGTCGACACACCCGGGATCCGGCTGTGCGCGTGCGACACCCCGAGCGCCGCCAGCACGCGCAGCTGCTCCAGGATCGAGTCGACGTTCTCCCCGCTGGGCCCCGGGTCCATCGGGAACATCACGGTCTTCTCGATCTCGTCGTAATCGCGGCCGATCGCCTCGCAGTGCTCGCGAAGCACGCTCAGCTTGTGCGGAAGCTCGGGTCCGCCGAAGAGATTGCAGGCCTGTGCGTACTGGGCGACCAGGCGCAGGGTCTTCTTCTCGCCCCCGCCGCCGATCAGGATGGGCGGGTGCGGGCGGGTCAGCGACTGGGGTGAGTTGAGCGTGCGTCCCAGCTTGTAGTGCTTGCCGTCGTACGGACCCTGCTCGCCGCTCCACATCTGCAGGCAGATCTGCAGCGCCTCCTCAAGCCGCTCGAACCGCTCGGCAGTCGGCGGGAACGGCAGCCCGAGCCCGTGTGACTCCTCCTCGTTCCAGGCGGCGCCGATTCCCAGCCAGGCCCGCCCGCCCGAGATCACGTCAAGCGTGGTCACGCACTTGGCGAGCAGCCCCGGCTCCCGGTAGACGACGGCGGTCACCCAGGCGAGCAGCTCGATCCTGGAGGTGCAGGCGGCCAGGTAGCCGAGGGCTGTATAGGCCTCAAGCATGTCGTTCTCCGGCGGCCCGACCATGTCGATCTGCCAGACATGATCCATCACGCTCAGCTTGGCGAAACCCGCGTCCTCGGCGGCGACAGCGATCCGGCGCAGGTCCTGGCCGAGTTCCTTCGGACCAGCTGGCCAGGTGAAATCCGCGACGTGCAGGCCCAGCTTCATTTAAGCGGGCTCCTTTCGAGACGATGACTCTAAGTGGTGGAATGGCGCTGCCGGGACCGCCGCAGCGAGCGGACCACAGGGAGCGCGGCGAAGTAAGACCCAGCCGCCGCGATCCCGCCGACTCCCAGGTCAACCGAGATCCGGCCCTGCTTCGCCCAGTAGACGTCCTTCAGGTCGAGCAGCAGTGCGAACTCATCGACGATCAGGGCCAGGCCGGTGCCGTAGCTGATCGCCACCGCAGGATGCGTCCGCGCCCGCTCGCTGCCGCGCACGGCGACCGCGCCCACGCCGGCCAGTAGCCCGATCCCCCACATGTAGTGATGCAGGTGCTCGCCGCCCACGCTGAGATTGCCGAACGGGCCCTTGCCGGCTCTGATGCTCCAGGTAATGCCCCGCACGGCTCCGAACGTGGCCGTGAACGCCAGCCAGCTCGCCAGCGTTGACCGCTCGCACGGGTCAAGATCCTCATTCAGCGCATGAGCCAGCCTCGGCAGCAGATCAGTCACATCCGGCACCCTAACGCGAACGGGGGCTACAACGCTGAGAGCCAGTCGATGACGGCGTCGGCGAACTGCTTCGGCCGCGTCGAGTGCACGTGATGCCCGGCCTTGATCGTCACCACGTCACAGTGCGGTATGCGCGCCGCGACCTCGGCGATCTTCTCCGCCGGGATATGGCTCTCCGGCCCGCCTCCGATGATCAGGGTCGGAGCGCTGATCTTGGCGAGCCCGTCCCACATCGCCAGATCCCGCGGGCCCGGTGGCGCGTAGCTGGCTTCAAGCACGGCCCAGTCGAACGGAAGTTCCACGTCAGCCGGACGCGCGGGCACGGGCCGGTCGTCACGCGGATAAGGCGGAACGACATCCTCGATGATCAGCCGCACCACCAGATCGGGCCGCTCCATCGCGACGCCGAGCGCCACAACGCCACCCAGGGAATGCCCGACCAGGGTGACTGCCGACAGGCCAAGCCCATCGAGCAGGCCGATGATGTCGTCTTTCATAAGCTGGAACGAATAGCTACCTGGCCACTCGCTCTCGCCATGCCCGCGCAGGTCAGGGGCAACCAGGCAGAAGCTGTCGGCCAGCGCGGCCGAGAACGAATCCCAGTCAGATTTGCCCTCGCCAAGAGCGTGCAGCAGGACAACCGGCGGCGCGTACTCGTCACCGCTGACCTGATAAGCCAGCCAGATCCCGTTTGCCTTCGCATTCAGCTGTTCAGTCACTCGCCCGACGGTATCTGACGCGGCCAGCGCAGTCGGCCAGGACCGGGCCCGGTGGCCGGAACCGCCGGTTTCCCGCACTTCTTCGTCAGGGCAGCTTCAGCTAATAAAGTGACCGTCGCCTGGCATTCCTTAGGCAGAAGTTTCGACGGGGCGCAGGTTTCGACGGGCGCAGGACAAGGGGAACACATGACATCGATTGAGACGCGCACGCCCAGACACCGGTCGCAGCGCCTTCGCATCAGCCTGGCAGTGATCTGCGGCCTCGGGTGCGCGGTCAGTGCCAGCACGGGAGCGGCGGCCCTGGCGGCAGGAAGCACGGCGCACGGCGCGGCGACATTTGGCACGTGGACGCCGGTTCAGGCGCCGGTGCCCGCGACCGCGCGGATGGACCCTTCTGTTGCCGTTCGCCAGCTCACCTGCGCCGATGGGGGCGTCTGCGTCGGGGTGGGCAGCTTCACCAATCAGGCGGGCAACCGCAGGGGGCTGATCGAGCAACTGTCCCATGGCAACTGGATGGGAAGCCAGGCTCCGCTCCCGGTCGGTGCCCCCGTGAACGCGCAGGTAGTGCTGAGCTCGGTGTCGTGTCCGAGCACCACCTCCTGCGGCGTGTCGGGCTATTTCGACACGCCGACCCAGCGGCATCCGCTGGCGCTGGCGCTGAGCCGCGGGATGTGGCAGGTGCAAGGGGTACCAGCGGTGCCAGGCACGCAGCCCCGCTCATCGACGACGTTGTCGTCGATCTCGTGCCCGCTGACCGGTACGTGCGACATGGTCGGCCGGTATGAGGATGCTCATGGCCACTACCAGGGCCTGATCGAGACCCTGTCCAAGTCGACCTGGCACGCACTGAGCGCACCGCTGCCGGCCGACGCGAGCCCTGACCCGGCTGCCACGCTTGAGTGGGTGACCTGCCCGGCGCCTGGTGACTGCACGGCGGTCGGCGCCTACGTCGACAAGCGCGGCGCCCGCGAGCTCACGATCGACTCGCTGGCGGGCCGCAAGTGGACCGCGTCGAAGGTGCCGATGCCGCGCGACGCGGCCGGCGACCCGGTCGCCTACCTCGGTTACGTCACGTGCCTGGGCCTGGGTGACTGCCTCGCCGTCGGCAACTACGTCACCTCGCTCGGCGCGCACGAGGGACTGTTCGAGCAGGAGAAGTCGGGGATCTGGCATGCCAGGCAGGCGCCGCTGCCCGCTAACGCCGATCCCGAGGACCCGCAGGCCACGATCAACGAGGCGGCCTGCCCGAGCAACCGCTTCTGCGCCGCCACCGGCGCGTACGCAGATCCGAACGGCGACAACCGGGCCGTGATCGAGACTCTGGCGCACGGAGTCTGGAAGGCGATCAAGGCGCCCGCGCCGGCCACCGACTTCACCGGCAGGTACCTGTCAAGCGTGGCCTGCGCGACCGCGCACTTCTGCGTCGCCGGCGGCTCGACCGACGTCACCGGGCTGCTCGACATGTACTACCGCGGCAAGTGGTCCTTCACGGTCGCTCCGCTGCCGAACCCTGGGTTCCACGCGCTTTTCCGCGCCAACTCGGTGTCCTGCCCTGACTACGGCGCCTGCGCCGCCTTCGGCAGCTACACCAGGACCGGCGGCATGGCGACCCAGGGCCAGGGCCTCCTGGAGACCCTGTCGGCCCGCTGACCCCCGCCGCAGCAACGCCGACCCGCCAGGGTTAGCACGGTCACCCGGCCACAGATCCGCGTGGTGCGGGGCGTGGTGTCAGACCTGGCGGGGGGTTAGCCGGGCGGCGTGCCGTCCGGCCCGGGCTGGCTAGAATCAGGGCGGGTGAGGCAGCAGGTGAAGGTGTCCTGGTCCGTCCCGGCTGCGGCTCGCGCTCTGCGGGCGATGATTGTGCTGCCCGGGCTCTTCGCGCTGTGCTTCAAGATACTTGGCGACGTGCAGGTGACCGTCTACGCCGTGTTCGGCGGATTCGGCGCGCTCATCTTCACCTCGTTCGGCGGCTCCCGGCGGGATAAGGCGGTCGCCCACCTCGGCCTCGCGCTGGCCGGGAGCCTCGCGATCGTCATCGGCACCCTGGTCAGCGGCACCGTCTGGGTCGCGGCCATCGTCACGATCCCGGTCGCCTTCGCTATCTTCTTCGCCGGCGTGGCCGGGCCGAACGCGGCAGGCGGCGTGACCGCTGTCCTGCTCGCCTACGTACTTCCCGTTGCCTCGGCTGGGTCAGCCGGAGTTATCCCGGCCCGGCTGGCCGGCTGGTGGCTCGCCAGCGCCGTCAGCACGGTGACCGTACTGCTCTTCTCGCCGCACTCGGCCGGCGATGAGCTGCGGACGGCGGCCGGGAGGCTGGCCGCGGCGCTGGCGAGGCACCTGGACGACGTCGTCGCTGGCACGGCAACGGCCGTCGGCCTTGAGTACTCGCGAACAGCCAGGCGCGAGCTGATGAACCGGTTCGCCAGCACCCCGTACCGGCCGACCGGGCTAGCGTCAGCCGACCAGGCTGTGGCGGGCGTCATTCACATGCTCGACTGGTGCACGGCCCTGACCTGCGACGCGGTGGACGGCCAGCTCGATCTCGCGAAGGCGGCACCGCCGGACAAGCGGGTGCTCACGCAGGCCGCGACCGAGCTGCGCGCCGTGGCCGAGTTGCTCACCGGCCGACAGGCCAGCATCGACCTGCGGCAGATGTGGCAGGCCAGGACGGCAAGCGCACTGCAGATGCGGCAGCTCACCGGCGACCAGGCCACCTTGCGCCGGCAGGTCGGATACGCCTACCACGCGCAGGCGATCGGCCTGGCAGCCTCAGCCGCCGGAGCCGACGCGATGATCGCGGCGGGCCAGGCCACCAGGGAGGCCATCGCGGTTCAGCGGCAGCACTGGGTGGACGGCCTGCCGCTCCGGCCAGACGGCAGTGAACCACAGCGCCCCCGGCTGTGTTTGCTAGCACTGCCGGGCCGCCTGGCCGAGCTGATCGCGACGGATGCGAACAGCCGGTCGGTGTGGTTCCGCAACAGTGCGCGCGGCGCCATTGCCCTGGCCGGAGCGGTCGCCGTGGCCAGGCTGACCAGGGTGCAGCACGGCTTCTGGGTGGTGCTCGGCACGCTTTCGGTTCTCAGGACCAGTGCTGCCACCACCGGCTCGACCGCGGTGCGGGCGCTGGCAGGGACGCTGGCCGGCTTCGCGATCGGTGGCCTGCTGCTGGCCGGTATAGGCACCAGCCAGGCCGCTCTGCTGACCGCGTTCCCGATCGCCGTGCTCATCGCCGCCTACGCACCGGGGACGGCACCATTCGCCGTCGGCCAGGCCGCCTTCACCGTGGCCATCGTGGTCTTGTTCAACCTGCTCGTGCAGGCCGGCTGGCAGGTCGGGCTGGTGCGGTTCGAGGACGTGGCGCTTGGCTGCGCGGTGAGTGCCGCCGTCGGCATCTTGTTCTGGCCGCGCGGTGCCGCCGCCGTGGTCGGCGACAATCTGGCCGTCGCCCTGCGCAGCGGCGCCGACTACCTGACCGAGTCCGCGAGATGTGCGCTCGACCTGGGCAGACGACACACCTCTCACGCCAGGACGGCGATCGCCGCCGGCGGCAGGCTCGATGACGCCGTCCGCGGCTACCTGACCGAGCAAGGGTCCAAGAGACTCGCCAAGGCCGACCTGTGGATGCTGGTCATGGCATCGCAGCGGATCAGGCTGACCGCTCACTCCCTGGCCAGCCTGCCTGTTCGCGAGCACCGGCCAGAAGCGGGAGCGGGCCAGGCAAGCGCCGCTCTGGAGCTAGCGCAGCTCGACCTGACCGCCTTCTACGACCGGATCGCGGCGCAGGTTGGCCCGCCAGGCAACCGAACGCCAGGTGACGGGCAGGACGATGTGACCGAGATCGAGGCACCGGCCAGTCAGGCCAGGCCGGCCAGCGCCGACCCCGACACGCTCTGGGTCAGGATGCACCTGGAACAGCTGCGCTCGCACGCGGCCGGGCTGGCCGGCCCCGCAGCGCAGCTCGCCCGGCTGCGCCGCACTCCCTGGTGGCGCACTCCGTAACCAGGCGCGCCCCGGAGTAGCCTTGCGATCAGTCCGATCTCCACCGGTAAGGAGCAGGATCGCGATGACTCTCTTTCAGCGGGCCCACGATCTGATCGCCGCCAAGGCCAACAAGGCGCTCGACGCGGCGGAGAAGCCCGATGAGCTGCTCGATCTCTCCTATGAGCAGATGCTCGACCAGATCACCCAGGTTCGCCGGGCGCTCGTCGACATCGCCGCGTCGCGCAAGCGGATCGAGCTGCAGGAGCAGCAGCTCGGCCACACCGTCGACCACCTGCAAGACCAGGCCAGGGTCGCGCTCGACCAGGGCAAGGAAGACCTGGCCAGGGAGGCGCTGTCGCGCAAGGCTGCCGCGCAAGCGCAGATCGACGGCATGGAACCGCAGCACCAGCAGCTCGCCGAGCAAGAGGAGAAGCTGGAGCAGACGCTGACCACGCTGCAGCACAAGGTCAATGACTTCCGGACCCAGCACTTGGCACATTACCAAATTGCTTGCTAGCGTCCAACCCATGACGACGCAAGCCCCCCGCCGGGCACTCGGAGTGCTCCGCCTGTCCGAGGTGACTGACTCCAGCACGAGCATTGAGCGGCAGCGGGACGAGATCAGCGCCAAGGCCGCCCAGCGCGGATGCAAGATCATCGACTGGGCGAATGACGAGAATGTCTCGGCCAGCAAAGTGCCGCCCATGAAGCGCCCCGAGCTGGGCAAGTGGATCGAGCGGCACGAGGAGTATGACGAGCTGATCTTCTGGCGGCTTGACCGCCTGGTCCGCCACGTATACCCCGACTTCTCGGATCTGGTGGCGTGGACCACCGAGCACGAAATCTCACTGGTCAGCGCGACCGAGCCGCTGGATTTCAACGGCACCCTCGGCTTGCAGCAGGCCACGAACATGGCCTTCTTCGCCGAGATGGAAGCCAACGCCATCCGCGACAGGGTGACCCAGACCCATGCCCACCTGCGCACCAAGACGACCCGCTGGCCGGGCGGCCCGCCGCCGTACGGATACCGGATCGTCAAGAAGCCCGACGGCCCCGGGTACGTGCTGGAACCCGACCCGGAGAGCCGGGAGATCGTTCACGAGATCGTCCGCAGGGTGATCGCCGGCGAGGCCGTGAACGCCATTACCGCTGACCTGAACCGGCGGGAGATTCCGAGCCCACGCGACAGGGCGCGCCAGCTCGCTGCCGAGCGCGAGAAGCCAGGGGCCAAGGAACCGACCGGTGCGCCCTGGCTGGCCACGACCGTTCGCCTGATCCTGCGCAGCCGCGCTCTCCTCGGAGAGGTGATGCACCGGAAGGTGGTGCGCAAGCGCACGGCCAAGGCCGGGGAGCAGCGAGCACCCGCCGCCCCGGTGACCGGCCAGGACGGCATGCCGCTGACCCGGGCCGAGCCTTTGATCACCGAGGCCGAGTGGGGCCAGCTCCAGGAGGCCCTGAACCAGGCCAGCCGGGTACGCACCAAGTGGGACACGCCGAGCCTGCTCCTGGGCGTCGGGCAATGCGCCCTGTGCGGGTCGAATCTCTACTTCTCCGGCCAGCGCGCCAGCAACGGAACGGGCTACAAGTACTACCGCTGCCGCCGCTCCAAGCTGGCCTGCGACTCCCGCGAGCACTGCCCCGGCCCGCCGGTCAAGGTGGAGATCCTTGACGACCTGGCCGAGCGGCACTTCCTCGCGGTGTGCGGCCCGGAGCGGGTGTGCGAGCGGACCTACGTGCCCGGCGAGGACCACACCGAGCAGCTAGAGCGCGCTCGCCAGGCCCTGGCAAGCGTGCGGGACGACCGCGACCGGGGCGACTACGACTACCCCGGCGGCGAGGCCGACTTCCACGGCCGGGTGGACATCCTCACCGGCCGCATCAAGGAGCTGGCCGCGCTGCCGCAGCGGGCCGCCCGGTGGGAGCTGACGCCGACCGACAGGACATTCGCCCAGGTCTGGGAAGCGTCAGATATCCCGGCCCGGCGCGCTCTCATGAAGGACGCCGGCTACGGCCTGCGCGCTGTCCGCGACCTCAACGACCGCGACCGGCTGAGCGTGCTGTTCAGGATGGACGCCGCCATAGCCAGCCGGGCGGCAGCCGCTGCCGAGGGCCGGGCGTCCGAGGTGCCCCTGCCGGACCGCGACTACTGGCCGCGCCACCTGCGAACCGGCCCCGATGGCCGGATGTACTGGCGGGTTGCGATCGGTGAGGGCGTCAGGTTCGGCCAGTCCGAGGAGGACGGCGACGCACAGATGGCCGAGTGGACGGCCTTCGAGAGCCAGGAGCTGACCGGCAAGTCGCACCTTCCCGCCTGAATGCCCTGACCGGCGATGTCGCCGTTACCAGCAGAAACACCGGCACCACTAAGATTGACCTCATGATCACGAAGGACCGGATCAAGGAGATCGGCGAGAACTGCGCGAAGTGCGGCCGACCGCTCATGGCCGGCGTTCTGCTGTGCCTCTGCCTGGGAGTTCCGGGGACCGACCACGCCCCTGTCAGTGATCAGAGCGTGGTGATAGCCCAGCAGGTTCACGTTCGGCCCGACCTGCTCGCCGACCGTCCCGAGAGTTGGCACCTGCCCGAGCGCGATTTCACGGTCCATTCCCGTGGCGTGGTGCGCGATCAGGAACCGCCGCCTGTAGCGGCCCCCCCGTGGGTTCCGCAGATGGTCAGGCACCGACGGTCGGACCCGAGCGTGCTGCTCCGCATGATGCGTGGCACGCGCATGAGTCAGCCGGTTCCGCCGGCTGCGCCGTGGGTGCCGCAAATGAGCGCAAGGCAGCGATTCGACCCGGGCATTCTTCGCCACAGCGTGGCGCGTGGCTCGGCTGCGCCGGTTAGCCGGTCACTCCTCCCGGCCTAGTCGGCCAGGACGTAGCGGCTATGCATCTGCATATTTCCCACTCGCTCGGTAGGTTACCCGGCTGACAGATTGTCGGCCGGGCCGGTATTGTCCTGGCGAGAGCGCATGCCGATAGCCCGGCTGTGCACGAGGCCCGCCCCTCCCTCTGTGAGTTCATTGGCCTGACCTTTCAGACCGGGGCGGGCCTTCTCATTCCCGCAGGTCACCTAACGACTCTGGACCTGGCCCTTCGCCATGCCGATATAGCCGGGCGAACGGTCAGGCCAAAGACCACGAGGGATTAGTGCGGGACTATCAGTCCTAGCCCCCACCGGCTCGCGGATATGGCTCTGGCGAGGGAAGTGGGGCACCCCTCCCCTGCATTCGGAGACATCCGGCTGGGCTTCCGCTACTCAGGCGTAACCGCCGTAGGTAGGGGGCGAAGCCCTGCCTCGGAGACACCAGCAGACCTCCGCTCCGCACCACCCGAGTGCCTTGATGGCACTCGGTCAGTGTCCGCGAATAGCGGCTCCTGATCGGTACTGACAAGCAAGCCCGATTATCGGGTGAGACGGCCGACTCTGGGTGTTTACCGGAAGTGGCATCCAGAGTCGGCCGCCGCCGAACACTTCCGGAGGTGCGGCGATGTCCGCAACGCAGATCGTTACTCACCCTGAGCCCTTCAAGCTCATCAGTCCACCCGAGCAGCAGGCCAACCGGGAATCGCTGGACCAGATCAGGGACACGCTCCAGCAGGGCATGGGCATGGTGCGCGAGTCGGTCACCGCGCTCAATGACTTCGTGGTCACCGGCAAGTGGATGCAACTGCCCGTGAGGCACGACACGGTGGAGGAGTTCATCGAAGCCGAGTTCGGCTTCCTGCCCGAGCTGGCGCTGCCGGTGCCCGAGCGCCGTTCGCTTGTCACGCTGATGGCGGCAGCGGAAATGAGCCAGAAGGCCATCGCCGGCCGCCTCGGCGTGGATCAGGCGACGGTCAGCCGCGACTTCAGGCACCTGGATATTTCCCAGCCGCCCGGCAGGCTAATCAGCCAGCAGCCAGGCCAGCGAGAACGGGAGCACGAGGCCCGGCTCATGATCGCGGCGTTCGCCAGTGCCGAGCAGGTTATTAAGATGACCAGCCTCAAGCGGTCGGCTGTAGAGCGCCTTGGTGCGGAGGTGCACGCCCTGGAGGAGGTCGTCAGGAACCATCCTCCCGTCGGCCCGATCCCG
This sequence comes from uncultured Actinomycetota bacterium, assembly GCA_963819285.1. Lineage (GTDB taxonomy): Bacteria > Actinomycetota > Actinomycetes > Streptosporangiales > Streptosporangiaceae > Chersky-822. The sequence continues at coordinate 3,485,486 of CAWFVM010000002.1, read as the reverse complement.
TCGCCCCCTGCGGCCACCTCTAACAGCGAGACTGCCCAAGCTCAGCTTGCCGACAGCCTCCAGGCCGGCCGAGACCAAGAGGTACCTGTGAGCATCGGGAACACCAGAGCCAACGGCGAGAACCACAGCCTCCGAGCCGAGGTAGCGAACCTCGCCAGAGAGCGCGACGGCTTGCAGCGGCGGGTCTCACAGCTCACTACGGCGCTGCACAAGAACAAGATTCCCGTCCCGGCCGAACCGGGCGCGAGCGCCGAGACGGCTGCCGCGCCGCCCGCCGCAGACGCCAGATTCCTGGAGGCGCTCAGCAGGATGAAGGAGGCGAAAAAGGATAGCCCTGGCTTCGCGGCCGGCGTTGATGCTGCGTGCAGGCTCTACCTGATGTGGCGCGACGGAACTAATAGCTCGCCGGAAGGAGCGTGAACTGGGTATCCCGCGACTGATTGCGCGGTACGCCAGAGCCAGGCCGCAGCGGCGAGCACAGCCGCCTGCCGGTATCCCAGAACATGGCCGCCTCTCCCCGTCCGCGCTCCCGCTTGACCGACTGGGACCGACGCTGCATCCGGGAGGCTACGGCCTCGTACCTGCGCGAGAATCCCCCGCCCCGCCCGCCTGATCCTCCCCCGGACGACGGGATGCCCCGGCCGTCCGAGCTGTACCGCCGCACGAGCCGGGCCAACCTGGCCGACCCGTTCAGCTCAGGCGATTGATCCAGGCATGACAGCCATCACCGAGGCACCGGCCGAGCCCGAGCTGATCCCGCTTGAGCAGCTCTCCAGGCGCCTAGAGCGGGCAGTGCGCAAGCACGGGCACCCTGATCACCGGGAGCACCTGCTCGCCAGGATCAAGGCAGGACCAGAGCACCCGGCCGACAGGAAGGCCTCCGGCCTCACCCGCCTGGATACCGTGGTCTTCTGCCGCCAGGTCCTCATGGCCGTCCCCCGTGACGGGCGCTGCGCCCGGGACCGCGAGGCGGCAGCCGAGTGCGAGCCCAGGTGCCCGGCGTGCCTTACGGCAGACGCGGATCGCAGCACCCTCGCCGGCCTGATTGCCGCCGAGCTGGACGAGATGGAAGCCCAGCTCACCGCCGAGATGACAGGCACCGCCTGCGAGGACCCGGAGCCGTCCGGCGGCGCGTGGTGGGCGCACTGCTCCCACTGCGGCACCAGGTACCAGTGCTCACGGAGCCAGACCAGGTTCTGCGGAGCCACGTGCAGGAAGGCCGCGCAGAGAGCCCGCCAGAAGGCAGCAGGGCAGCCCGTGCCCGGGTAGGAACCCGGCACTGTCACGCCTCACCACCCCGCAGGTCACGAGTGGGCAGCCAGCCTGGCTCCGCAGCATCCCTGTCGAGGAACCATTCAGGCAGTCGTCACGGCCTCGGTGACCAGGCAGAAGATGCCCGTACTGCCAGGTCCCCCGTTACCGGCAGATCAGCCTCCCGCATGTAGGGCTTCACGAGATCCAGAAAAGTCACGTGACCTGCGCAAACACCCCGGATAAAGCGAGCCGGCCAGCCCGCGCCGATCCAGATCCGCATGCCAGCCCAGCATCCTGAATATGCCGAAGGCCACGAACCCGGCAGGCGGCCACGGCCGGATTGCGGCCTCCGGCCGCATGCCACGAGATGAGATCGTGCTGCCAGCGCATAAGATCCCTCCGCACTGCCTGTGCACATGGGCTGCCACCTGCAATGACGACGAGATGCGGCTCAAGTTCACGCACGACCGCTGCCCGCACAATGACGGCTCCGTGAGCTGGGGTTGGCTCGCCTGGTCACGCACCCGGCGCGAGATCCAGCCTGTTGACGAGATCGAGCACGGGATCGAGCGGTCCGGGATAGCGCTCCCGGCCTGGACCGAGATCAAGCCTCGCAGTTGTTAACACCACCCGAGTGTTAACAGCGCTGAGCCGATGACTGTTAACAGCCACCGGACGAGATGAAAGAGCAGCCATGCCCGGCACGAGATCCAGGACGAGATCCGCAGGCGGCCCGACGACCGTGGTCGGAGTCAGGCTCACGGCGGCAGAGCTGGCGCGGCTGGATGCCCGTCGCGGCGAGCTGACGAGATCGGCATGCGCGTACGCCCTGATCGCAGCGGCGCTCTCCGAGCCCGCCTCAGGCGCGCGTCCAGCCGTCCTGGCCCATCGCGCTGAGAGCCCCGATGAGCCCGCGACCCGGCCGCAAGTGCCAGCGGCACGGCCAGCCGCTCTCAGCTCCCCGATTGCGGCCACGTCCACGGGATTGCCCGCTCCCGCGCCAGCCGCTCCCCCGGCGCCGCCGCTGGCCTCGCTGGCTCCGCCTCCGCGTCCTGATCGGTGCCCGCACTGCCACGGCGCGGTGCGCCAGCGAGCCGGCGGGCGGTGGCAGTGCGCAGGCCAGTGCGGCCGGCTGAAACTGGCCGGCGGAACGTGGCTCGCTGCGACCTGATTACCAGTCGCGCGAGCCTAGCTGCTCCAGGTGCAGGTCGTTGTCCACCTGCCAGTGCAGGCCGGCGTCATCAGTGAACCGCACGGTCAGGATTGCCTGGCTGTCTGCCACGACCGGGAACACGAAAACCCACGTCTCGCCCCGGCGCAGCAGCCGGACCTTGTCATCGTGGTGCCATTCATCGAATACCACCCATGACCCTCCCCCACCTGGCGCAGCGGAGTAATGCACGGACTGGCCGACGTTCCTTGCAAGCTCCTGGCTGCCGCCTTGCTGGGATTGCAGCACACACACGACGTTGCGGACTGGCCTGCCAGAACCGTTCGTTACGTCGGCGCTGTGATAGGTGTCTTTCTTGAGCCCAGTCGGTGTCCCCTCATACGTGCTGGGGGCTGTCGCGATTAGCTCGGCCTGCTGTCGCGCGAGCAGGCCGAGCTGCTGCTCCAGCACCCGCTCCTGAAGCGCGTTCACCTTCTGCTGGTCTTTCAGCGCCCTGCCCTGGAGGTCGGCCTGCTCGGCCAGCGCCTGGGTCGCCTTGCGCTGCTCGGCCAGTGCGCCGCCCTGCGTCCTGACCTGCTCGGCCAGGTGGTCATCTGATGATGATTGCTTGCGGTAGGCGAGTACGGCCGCGACCAGGGCGCCGAGCGCGAACACGGCCAGCAGCCACGTCGGCAGGTCACCTAGCTCGACATGGAACGAGGATGCGATCACGGGCTGGAGCGTAGCGCCAGATTCCGACACCATGCTGGACGTTTGCCGCGCTCGGCCTAGCTACCGCCAATCGACTTAGCTCTCTGACCTGCAACGTAACAGTTATGCCAGAAACTGTCATAAGCTAAGAACATGAAGGTCATCGGATACCTGCGGGTCAGCACCGGCAAGCAGCTCAAGGAAGGCTTCGGGCTGGCCGACCAGGAGAAGCAGATCAGGTCATGGTGCAAGGCCGGCGCGCACAAGCTGGTCCGGCTGGAGCGGGACGACGCCAAGTCCGGCACGCTGGACGTCTCCGAGCGGCCTGGCCTGATCGCCGTCCTGAAAGCAGTGCGCGACCGCGAGGCGGACGGCGTGGTCATGCGGGACCTGGACCGCATCGCCCGCACCCTGACCGTCCAGGAGGCAGTGCTGGCCCAGCTCTGGTCACTGGGCGGGCATGCGTTCATCGTCACCGACGCGAGCGAAGTGCCGCAGGACGACCCGGACGACCCGATGCGCACCGCCATGCGCCAGATGGCCGGGGTGTTCGCTCAGCTAGAGCGCGCCATGGTGGTCAAGCGGCTGCGCAACGGCAGGGCGGAGAAGGCCGCGCAGGGCGGCTATGCCTACGGCGCTCCGCCGTACGGGTGGACCGCCGTGGACGGCCAGCTTGTACCCGAGCCCGCAGAGCAACTCGTGCTCGGCTACATGCACGAGCTTCGCGGCCGGGGAACGTCCCTGGACGCGATAGCCGTCCTGCTGAACACCCGCGACATGAAGCCCAAGCGCGGCGACCGCTGGCACGCCCAGACAGTCAGCCGGGCGCTGGCTCGGCAGCCGGCTCCGCAGGCACCGACCAGCGCTATGGGATAGCCGGGTACCGGTCACGTGGTCATGGATGTCATGTGCCTGCGACGCTCTAGCCTCCCGGTATGACCGTCAGATCCGGCCGGATGGGCGGGGATTGGCATCCATCACCTTCAAGCAGTACCGGGGCGAGGTCGAACACCAGGTCGTTGATGTCGTGGGCCTCGACGGAGAGCGAATCTCGCAGACCGCCGAAACTGCCGCTAGTGGTCAGCAGGTCCGCCATAACCTGGCTGAGCAGCCTGGACGACTCCCTGTCAATGCCGTCTGGCTCGCCCGAGCGGTAGCCCATCCTGCTCAGGTTGACGCAGGTGGTGTGGTAGAGCCAGTCGCTCAGAAGCTCCAGGTCATGCAGCCGGTAGGCCAGGGCTATCGCCGCGACGCGCCAGCGCCGCTTCTTCCTGATGATCTCGTCCACCGACATGTTCATGCGCGAGTGCGGGCACCCAGCCGGCGGCCCGGTAACCGGGTCATGGGCCAGCCACCGGGTGCAGCCGTTGCCGCCGCCTACTTCCGGCTGGCCGGGAACCCGCGTGCCGAGATCCCGGACATGCGGCGCGAGGCCGTCCGCCTGGTCCGGCTGGCTGCCGCTCTCCCGGAGATTGACGACCTGATCGCCCGCGCTCAGGTCAGCCTGACTGCGGCACCGCCTGATAACCCGGCCGTTCCGTGCTGCGCCTGGTGCGGCATCTCCGGGCACGAGCTGGCCGCTGAGGAAGGCTTCGGAGGGGATCTGTTCTGCGCCGGCACCGACGCCTGCGTGGCCCGCCAGGACGCCCGGGTGCCGCCGCTGCCAGTGCCCGCTCACCTGGCCGCCCTGCGCGACACGGCGGAGTCCGCCCGGCTGGAGCTGAGCGCCATGACGCAGGCCGCCGCTGCCTTCGCGCGGGACGCCGGCCGCAAGGCGGACGAGTTCCTGATGCTCACGGCCCGCCCGCAGCCTCCGCCTGCCCGCGCTCAGGTTCCTGGAGTCAGGAAGCGCCCGGTAGCTCGGCGAAAGCCAGCCGGCCCGCATCCAGCTCAGCGGCACTTCCCGGCTCCTGATCGGCCTGTGCTCCGGTGGGCGCCCGAGAGCACGACTCAGCGGACTCCCGGGAGTCAGCGGTGTCAGAGCCGATATATCCAGTCATGACCATGACGGAGGACCGCGTGCCAGCGTTCATCGAGGTGTCCTCAGGCGAGTTCGGCGCGCACCCCGGCCGGATGCTGGCCGAGGTAGCGGCCGGAGCCGTTGTCAGAATCGTTGACAGGAGAATGGGGATCATCAGGGCGTACCTGACGGCGGAGGCTCCGGTTGGCCTGGAGCCGGTCCGGGATCTCCTGGCTCCGCCTGCGCTGCCTGATGGCTCGCCGCCGCCCGCCCCTGGCGAGAAGCACTGCCCGGCCTGCAAGCAGAACAAGCCAGCCACGGCCAAGGCCTTTCATCGCGCTGCGCGCAGCCCGGACGGCCTGAACTGGCAGTGCAAGCTGTGCCAGAACAGGGCAAACGAGACATCTTACAGCCGTCGCCGGGCCGCAGGAAGCGAGACCACCAGATGACCAGGGACGTGCCCGCCACGGGACCGCTGCTGACCGGTTCGTCCGGCGCCGGAGCGCTGCTGGGTGGTGGATCCAGCCGCGCTGACAGCAGCGGTCCCGTGGCGGGCATGATCCCGGCTACCCGCATGGAGACCAGGTGACAGCCACCCGTGCCCGGCCGCTGCCAGCCAGCCAGGCAGACGCTTTCGCACCCCAGATGGAGCTGCGCGGCTCGACCGGCCGGCCGTTGTCAGGGGCTGCCGCAGCAGGCGCTCAGCGTGCGGCTGAGGAGCGCGCTGCCGAGGCCGAGCGGCGGGAGGAAGTCCGAGCCCTGGCCCGCTACCTGATCGCCCGCGACAGCCTGGAAGGCATCGCCGGCCGTCCCGGCCGCGACGACACGCGGCGCATCGCTCGCCTGGCCGGGATCGGCCAGCACCGCACCCTGGAGATCTGGGCCGACGAAGACGCCAGGGCGGAGGCAGCCCGCGAGCAGCAGGCGCAAAGGCACCGCCTCGCCTGGGAGCAGGACCCGCGCCACGACCCGCGAGTGACCGAGGCCATCCGCCTCGGCGCACCTCCAGAGCAGGTCAGCGCCCTGATGTCGCAGGCAGCTCGCGAGTACGCGGAGAGACCGCCAGTCGGCGTGATCGGGCCGCCCGGCCTGTCGCATTTCGTCGAGCGCATCGAGTACGCGCCTGAAGGCCCGGCGGCGCAGAAAAGCCTGGTGGTCAGGGACTGGTCTGAGTTCCCCGATCATCAGCCGGGTTACGCGGCAGGATTCATGCCCGGCCCTGCCACGGCCGCTGAAGCTCGCCTGGCTCCTCCGTCCGCCTTTCCGGAGGAGCCAGGCGCCCAGGTCGCTCCCCCGGGATGCGGTCACGTCAGCCCGGCCGAGGCCAGGTTCTGCGGTACCTGCGGAGTCCGGCTGGTGGCGCAGGCTAGCCCAGCCACCCCGGCCAGCGTGCCGCCGCTCATCCCCAGCGATCCGAGGAGCGCCTGACCATGACCGCGACGCAGAACATCGATCTCACGCCGTCCGAGCTTGAGTGCGCGGCTGAGGAGCTGGGCTTCCTGACCGGGCTCAGCCGCAGCGAGGTGATGAACTACGCTTACGAGCACGCCGGCAGCCGCGACACCCACGACGTTGCGCTCCAGGTCGGCAGGATGGCGCACCAGGTGCTCAGCGACCCCGGGAGCTTCGGCCTCACTGCCGACCAGCTCGGGGCCGCTCGCCTGGCGCTGTCGGAGCACAGCGCGTCGGACCGCCGCCGGCTGGCTCAGAAAGGCTGGGCGCTTCCTGACGGCTCCTATCCCGTCGAGACCAGGGAAGACGCCGACAGCGCGGCCGACCTGATCCGTGCCCGTCATGGCGACTGGGATGCGGCCACGAAACTGCTCGCGAAGCGGTGCTCGGAGGAAGGCTGGCGGAACCCGCTGGGCGGCAGCCCTGACGAGTTCCAGGGCTCCGCGTACTGGGATGACGAAAGGAACGAGGCCGTGATGCTCACCCCCGGTTCCATGGCAGCGCTGTCGGCAGAGGAGTCCGGCCTGGTACTGGCGCTCAGCGATTCCGGCGATCCGGTCGCGTCCGAGGTCGCCCGGATCTGCATGACCCACGGCGGTCACGGCTATGTCGGGCTCGCCAGCCCGTCCGGATCTCCGGAAGAGTTCGGCCTGGCCCGCGACGGCGGCATGATCGGCGGCCACGGTCAGGGCGGTGCTGACGAGATCGCGGCCAGGAACCCGGGCACGTTCGGCATGGGCGGCGGCAGCCGCACCAAGCCGGCAGGCAAGACCGAGCGGCACCGATCCGGGCGCGGGCACATCCGCACCTGTCCGAAGGACTGTGCCCGGGATCACAACCAGCCCCGTCGCGCCAGCGCCATGCACCCCGAGGCCGAGCGCCTGATTAAGAAGCACGCTGGCCTCGGCATGTTCGGCCGTCCCGATCCCGATCCCAGCGCAGGCAACTTCAGCGTCGCGCCGGGCCAGCCCGCGCCTGCCGCCCGCCGGTACTGAACCGCAGCAAGGAGCCTGGCAATGGTGTTCGTCAGAGATGGCTCGGCCGCGAAGCTGTTCCGCGATCTGGGCGGCATGCCCGGAGCTGATCAGGGAGACGTGATCGTGGCCCTGATCAGCCCGCCGTACGGTCAGCCGCACGAGGTGCTCGTGCCGACCACCGACGTGGAGGTGTTCGACCTCGGCGTGCTGGTGGCCTTGCCAGATGGCCGCAGGATGTACGTCCCTACGGGCAACGTCTCCGCCATCACCGACGCGCCCGCAAGCCCGCCCGCCGGGCCTGAAGCCTGACCTTTCGACGGAGATACGCATGCCGCTGTTCCACACGGGCGCCTCGGCATCCTCGGCGTCTGCGCCCGACCTCCCCGGACGCCTGGCGCACAGTGCTACGACGAGCCAGGCCACCGCTCGGCGGCACCCGGCGGCGCGGCCAGGCCTGCCGGATCGCGGCAGGCTGAGGCAGCCGGCCGACCCCCGGTCCGGCGAGCCGGGTGTCCTCGTCCATGGCCTTGCAGACCCAGGTCATGAGGTCACGCGTGAACTGGCGGTGCCTGGCGGCCAGCTCGGCGTGCTGACTGCGCAGCCGGGTCAGCTCGGCGCGCTCGTCCTCATCCAGCGGAGGCGGCGGGGCGAGCGCGGTCACCAGGACGGCGCCGTCGGGGGGCGGCGCGATGCCGAACACGTCGAGCGGGATGCTGAATGCCAGGCAGTAGTACATGCGGTAGCGTTCGGACACCCCGCCCACGTCCTTCTCCCAGCGCCGGATCATCACGCCTAAGCAGTCGTCGGCGGGCAGCTTATCGCCGCGCTCCCTGGCGGCCTTCCGGAGATAGCGCCGCATCTCCGGGACGCTCCACCCCCTGGCCTGCCGCTGCATGCGCAGCCATTCACCGCGCGACTGCGGAGATCCTGGCAGTTCGGCTGACAGGCTGGTCATGACATGTGTTCCCCTTCAGGTTGAGAGCCGTCAACCGGGTCAGCGTGAATTCCGGGACTCATCCCGGGTGCCGAGCACGCGGGCTATGAGCTGCCGGCTCCCTGGATGTCATCTCCGGAGCCGATCCGGTCGCGCCACGGCCACCAGAACGCCCCCGCGTGAGAGATAACTGTCTCGCTCATCACATTCGCCGACGGGTTGGTGACCTTCATGCGGACCGGTCCCGCCGCAGTCAGCGGCCTGGTCAGCAGGCCCCGTGACTCCAGGTCAGCCGCCAGCCGCTCCAGCGCGGTCTTGTCTGATTCGTCGTGCACCATGGGCGCAACTGTGCGCCGCGAGCGGCTACGGTGGCAGTGTTGATTTCCTGATAGTCAACACTGGTCAACGCCTCGCGATGGGTGCACGCGGATGAACTTCGGCACGCTGCTGACCTCGCTCATGACAGAGCGCGGCCTCGGCGTCCGAGCCCTGGCCCGCCGGGTGCCCTGCGATCCGGCCCTGGTCTCCAGGATCGCCTCCGGCCGGCAGCAGCCGTCCGCGCAGATAGCCCGCAAGCTGGATGAGATCCTGCAAGCCGGAGGGGAGCTGTCCGGCCTGGCGGACTACGCCGCCCCTCCCGGTACCTCCGGGGACGAGCTGGGCGCGATAGAGGCCGCCCGCCGCGCCGGAGCCACCGAGGTAGGCGCGGCAGCCGTGGAGCGCCTGGAGCAGGTCGTGGACACCCTGGCCATGGCCTACCCGTCAGCTCCCCCGGCCGAGCTGCTGAGCCGCACCAGAACCTACCTGGATTACGTGACGGGGCTGCTCGGCCGGAGGCTGACGCTCTCCGAGCACCGCCGCCTCCTGGTCACCACGGGCTGGCTCAGCCTGCTCGCCGCCACGAGCCTCATCGACCTGCGCCGCTACCAGGCCGCCGGCGCCTACCTGACCACGGCCATGCAGATGGCAGGCGAGGCCGGGCACCCGGAGCTGATGGCCTGGTGCCTGGAAACCCGCGCCTGGCAGGCCCTCAGCGACGGCGACTGCACCCGCGCGGCCACCCTCGCCCGCAGCGCCCAGGGACTGGCCCCCCGCGACTCCGGCGCGCTGATCCAGGCCACCGCCCAAGAGGGCAGGGCCTGGGCTCGGCTCGGCGCCTCCCGCGAGACCCACGACGCCCTGGCCCGCGTGGAAGCGCTCGTGTCGCCGCTGCCCGTGCCCGAGCACCCCGAGCACCACTACCGCTACGACCCCGGCAAGGCCGAGGCATACACGGCAACCACGCTGAGCTGGATCGGCGACCCGGCCGCCGTGGACATCGCCCGGTCGGTGCTCGCCCGGATGGAATCACCCGCTGACCCCCGGCCCCGCCGCGCGGTCGCAGCCCGGATTGACCTGGCCCTGGCACTCGCCGGAGCCGGCAAGCCGGATGAGGCCGCCGGGATCACCATGGAGGCGGTCAGCTCCCCGTACCTCGTGCCGTCGAACTACTGGCGGGCGGATGAGGTGATCTCCGCCGTCGAAGCCGGAGACCCCGGCGGCTCGCGAGAACTCCGCGAGGCGATCACCGCCCGGCGCAAGGCCCTGCCCGCATAGATAAAAGCGCCCCGCCGCCGGGAAGGCTGACGGGGCGCCCGAGATGGCTGCCAGCTAGTCGTGGCTGGTGACCGGGACCAGGTTCTTGCGCACCCGCCGGATAGTCGCCTCATTGCAGCCCATCCGCCGGGCCAGCTCCGCGTGCGAGAGATAGGGCTCCTTGTCCAGCTCCGCCAGCACGGCGGCTTCCCGTTCAGCGGCCGGTATGCGGTGCACCTGGCTCCGCCGCTTGCGCCGGGTTTTCCGGGGCCTCGGCGGAAGTGATTCGGTCCCGGCAGACGGCCCGGCGTCCGCGCCGGCAGCCCGCACGGCATTCCCCCCGGATACCGGAACGGCATCGTCCGCCGCAGCCTCCCCGGCACTCTCCTCAGATGCCGCCCCGGCAAGGGCAGGCTCTGCGCCCCCGGTGCCGGTCGCGCCTACGACCCTCTTGAGCACGCCCAGCCCGACCGCCAGCGAGGCGGCAGCCGCGAGCGGCTGCACGGCGGCAGTGATCCTCGTGGCGATGTCGTGGCCGGTCACATGGCCGACGTTCGCGGCCACCGAGGCGGCCAGGCCTGCCCCGGTCACCGCCCAGGCAGAGATCCTGTCCCGCTTCCTCCACCGGTCGGCAAGCCCGACGAACAGCGCCAGCTCGCCCACCGCAATGAAAGCATCAAGCTGGACCGGCCACCAGATAGCCCAGTCGCCGCGCAGCCCGTGCCCGGACGCCCAGACAAGCAGTCCCCGGTAGCTCTCGGCGAAGCTCGACGCCGTGACGGCCAGGATCACCACGGTGATGAGCGCGAGCGCCGCCACGCGGGCGATGCGCAGTACCGGGCTCATGACGTCACCTGCCGCCCCGCCAGCCGGGCAGCCTTAGCCGTCCAGCTCACGGGAGATGCGACGCGTCCGCCGAGCCTCCGGCTCCACGGTGAGCGGATGACCGCGCGCACCGCTTCCTCGGCTGTAGCGTGCGCTGTGATCCGGTCTCGCATCGCGCCCGATCCGGTCAGTCCCGCGTACCAGTAAGCCGCCCAGGTATCGCCCCTGCGCTCGGCACCGCCCGCGCTCTGGCCGGCGATACGCACCCGCAGCACCCCAGGCAGCCTGCTCTCGCCGCTCTGCTCGCCCCAGCACGACACGGAGACCGAAGCGGCATCCCCGGCCGCCCGGGTACTCACGGGGCACTCCGGTCCGGAATGATCGCCCAGCGCGCTGACTCACTGGCCGCCGCAGAGATAGCCTGCTGGCGCGAGGTGCCGGCCGGGGCATCGCACTCGCAGCGCAGGCCGCGCACGACCTTCCACAGCGGGACGAGCGGAGTAGGTATGTTGTCGGACATGGGCAGTGTCCTCCTTGCAGGACGAGTGCCTTGGTCCGGTCAGGTGCCGCATGCGCCTGGCCGGGCCGCATCCGGTTCGCCCATTCAGGAATCTGGCGACTTCCGGACGCGCAAGGAAGTGCTGAAGGCGCAGTACACCGCCGCGCAGGCCGAGACCGGGGTGAACGAGAGCCTGACCGGCATCTCGACCACCATCGGCGACTCCGGCGCCGCACTGCAGCGAGCGCAGGACAAGATCGCCAACATGCAGGCCAGGGCCGGCGCGATGGACGAACTGCTGCAGTCGGGCGTCCTAGAAGACGTCGGCGGCGACACCGACGACATCCAGCACGAGCTCGACGAGGCCAGCCAGTCAGCGCAGGTAGACAGCGAGCTAGCCGCCCTCAAGACCCAGCTCAGCTCCGCCGCTCCCAAACCAGAGCTAACCTCCGGCAACTAGCGCGGACCGGACCCTGCCTCAGTTCCCTGGCGGCGGCTATCCGAGGACTTGCACTGCGGTAGTTCATCATTTATGCCCCATTTAGGGGGGAAGAAGAAGCTGACTGGCTCAGGCGTGGGGGTGAACCGCGTCTTGATCCGCTTGCGGGCGCTTGCCAGCTCGGGTGCTGCCTGGCGGCAGTATTTGTCGGTCTCGCAGAACAGGCCCTGGCAGTCGATCGCGTGCAGAGGGCGTCCCCGCAGGCCGCCGAATGGCAGGCCGAGGCGGGCGAATTCCCGGTGCTGCCGTTCCGTCATCCATTGCACGATTTCAGCCGGAGTGTAACCGCCGAGGTCTTCGAAGCACTTCTTTATGCCGCGCAGCGCGCCTGGCCCCGGCTGGGTGAAGTCGTTTTCGCTGAAATCCAGGAGCTCGCAGTAGTTGAGGTCGATGGCGGTCTGGTAGGACATGAAATCGCCCATGAGCGGATAGCTGTGGAGCAACTCGTAGACGCTCCGCAGCGACCTGGCCTCCAGCAGTCCCGCCCCGAGGTTTTCGTGCAGGAACATATGCCGGAACAGTTCGACGTGGTTGTGGTGCTTGGCAGGCTGGCCGTAGGCGTCGGTCGCGCACAAGATGAACGCCCCGGTATAGAGACCGCCGTTCCTTTCCCTGGTCTGGTCGAGCGCGTTGCCGAAGGATCCGTCGGCCAGGTCCTCAAGGATGGGGTAGCGGCCGAGGATGTCACGGACGGTTCGCCAGGTGGCGATCTTGCTAAAAGTACGGAACGCGGTGACCTGGAACAGCCGGTCCTCCTCGCTGCACGGCTCACCGTGGTAGCACACGTCGCGGATCATGTACTGCGAGACCCGGTCGGCGGCCCGGAAGACGTTGCAGAACTTGAACTCGCGCAAGATCGAATCATCGGTCCACGGCCCGGGCTCGCCCGCCACGCGACATTCGAACATGCGCTGCCGCTCGGAAGCGAAATACCAGTACAGGTCGTAGATCCTGGGCCGAGTCACGGGCTGGCGTTTCACCGGCCAATTTCCTGGCGGTAGAACACGCCTGTGCCGTGCAGGTGAAACCATCGTGGATCGTCCAGCAGGACGCTGCCCGCGATCCGCTCACCGAGGGTGCGGCAGAACCGGTCGACGCCAGTGAAGTGGTCAAAGACGATCGCGCCGCCCGGCAACGTGCGGCCCCGCACCACATCCAGAGCCGCTGCGGCGGGAGTGTAGTTGTCGGTGTCGATGAAGGTGAGCACCAGGTCTTCCCCTTTCAGCCGGCGGCAGGTGTTCGCGATGTCCCCGGCGATGATCTCGATGTCCCGCCCGTCAAGATATCGCCGCACGGATTCCAGGTCGGTGAAGACGCAGCCGGGATGGTCGTACATGTCCAGCGGCGAGTGGCGGGGCGGAAACCCGCTGAAGGTATCGAGCCGATCACCGGCCAGGACGCGCCGAACCGCTCGATCACCCTGGACAAGAACATGGTGGTGCCGCCTTTGAACATCCCGAACTCGGCCACCACCCCCGACAGGCTCAGCCGAGCTGCGTTGGCCAGGCACTGGTACAGGTGGACCAGCGAATTCGGGTAGCCGTTCGCCAGCGACGGGACCAGGAGCAGCGCTCGCTCCTGGTCGAAGGCCAGGTCACGGAAACCCAGGTGCCCGTATCCGGCTACGATCACCCTTGGCGTCCCGGCGATGAAGGGCAGCGCCGCGCACAGAAGGTCTTGCTTCTCGCTGTCGGCCGCGACCACTAGCACGCCGCAGTCCGCGTCGCGCAGCGCGGGTAATGGCCGCACCGGCACCGTCAGCGGCGGACAGGCAGCGCTGCCCGCGTGCGACGCGAAGACGGCCTGCACGGCATCATCCAGGCCGACCGCCGCGAGCGAGCGCAGCAGCCGCAGCGTGACTGGGTGTCAGCCCGAGCACAGCGGCCGGGCCGGCGCCAGCGAGCAGTTCCCGCTGGGTGTCCTCCAGCAGCTTCGCATAGTCCTCATCGCGCATGTGCTGCACCTCCTCCTTGTACGGTTGCCAGGACCTTCCGGTAGGCCAGTTCACGCGCGTCCAGGTCCGCGATCAGGAACCCGCCGCCGTTCTCGCTCAGCAGGTACATCGCGCGGAAACCCTGACAGATCGCGGCCTGCCACAGCCAGCCCGGCGCCGCCTCAGCTTCCAGGCCTGTCGCGGCAGCCCTGGCGACCTCGATCACGGTCCCGTCGATGCTGGCCTGGTTCAGGAACCCGGTACGGCCAGGCGCGAGCCGGGACAGCACCGCAGCCAGTCCTTCCTCCGCGAAGACGGCCCGCGCTCCGTCCTCGCACTCATCAGCCTCCGGGCTGGACTTTCGCTTAAGCCGCAACAGCGACCGCATCACCGGCGACCATCCCAGCACCGCCATGAACCCCAGGTGGATAGCGTCATGGAACCGGTAGGCATCCATCCGTCGAGAGTTGTCCGTCAGCGAGTCGCCCAGCTCGGTGCCCACCTGGAGACCCAACCGTGCTGCTTCCCGCCGATGGTGACCGGGCCGTCGGGGAAGACGTGCGGCTTGGCGCTGACCAGTCTCAGCAGTGCGGCCCGACGACCCGGCGCGAACTCCCGCTCGGTCACGGCCACGACGATGCGGCGCGGAAACCGCTCACGGTCCGGGTAACCAGAATCGAACACCGGAAGGCCTGCGCTCCCGGCTTCGATATGTCGGTGAGGGTAGCGATCCCCGGCCCTGGCCAGGTTCGCCTGCGCGACGTCTTCCAGATCTAGGCCGCACGCCGTGGCGACTGCCGCCGCATACCACAGCAGATCACCCAGTTCCTCGCGGAGGAACTCCCGGTTCGCGGCCAGGTCGATCCCGTCCCGCAGGTATTTCTTGTAGATGTTCAGGATCGAGCCGGTCTCAGCGGCCAGGCCGAGCATCGGCGCGATCACGCCTTGCGGCCCTCCGGGGCAGAACTGGCTCGTCTCGCCGGCGGCCCGCTGGTAACCGGAGAATTCCATTGTGAGCCTCCCGTGAATGAAGAAGTAAATGCAATCTGAGCTCGATTGCCAGTTTCATCCCGGCGGTGGTCTGGATGGGGAGGCGGCTCGTGACTGGCACTCCGCGTGCCGATCCGGCACGCGGCCTTCCGAGGGCACAGGCGGGCGAGTATCCTCAGGGTGGGATTCCGGCCGCCTTTTCTGGGAGCCGAGGGTGAGCACCCGAGCATGCAATGAGTCAGACGGCCTGTGGCAATCTAGCCGCGTCGCAGCGCTAATCCGCGCGGGTGATCTCGGAGGCCTGATCCGCCTAGCCAGACAGGCAGCCGCCTGCGGCAGGATGACATTGCCATTGCGGCCGGCTACTCCCGGTCTGTTGTCTCCCGTCTGGAAACCGGAAGCCGAGCCCCGTCCAATCTAGTCACGGCCCGGCGTATCGCTGCCTGCGCCGGAATTCCTCCTGCCGTCCTCGGCGCGGTTCTGGGACTTATCCCGCCTCCACCCGGTAACGTGTCAGGATTCGCCGTGCGCGTGGAGGGAGACGATCCGATGCTCCGTCGCACGCTCATCGCTGCGGGCCTGACCATCCCCCTGGTCCGCTTTGATGACGCTTTGGCACTGCTGCCGCCTCCAGTCCGGCTGGCAAGCCGGCCGGAAATTGTCTCCCGGCTGGCACGCGCCCGCCGCCTGTACGACTGCGGGGACATCGCCCGCCTCATCAACGGTCTGCCAGACTCGCCGAGCAGCTCACGCTGCGGGCCGCCGCCGACCTCGACTCAGCTGGCCTGACCACCCCGGCCCGGTATACCGCCTACGCGCAGATGCTCTGTACCAGCGCTTACAACGCCGCCCAGGCTGGCGACGGCGATCGGGCACTTGACCTGATAGCCGACGCTGCTCAGGCAGCACGCCACCTTCCCGCCCCCCGGCCCGGCCAGCACGCAACGATTAGCCAGCCCCAGGTCACGCTCTACAAGGTCGGTATCTTGTGGTCACTATGCGACCCTGCCGCCGCCGTCACCGCCGGCCGGGCGCTGCGTCCGAGCCAGTTCCCCACAGCCGAGCGGCGCGCCCGGCTGCACACCGATATGGCTCGCGCCTGGTGGCAGCACGGCAGCCCCGGCCACGCCGCCAGCTCCCTGCTCGAAGCAGCCCGCTACGCGCCAGCCGAAATCCGCACCCGCCCCTCCATCCGCTCCCTCGCCGAGGACATCATCCGCCACTACCCACGCGCCGCCGGATCTCACGAACTCGCCATGATCATCAATGTGCCCCCGGGCTAGCTGGTCGAGGACTCCGGCCGCGCAGGCCCTGGTCGAGGTCTGCGTCCGCGTTCTCGCGTCCGCTGGCGGCCCGCATGCCACCTACCTCGACCTGGCCGGGAGCATGCGATCGCCGCGCAAGGACCTGCAGCTCGTCGTGCGGCACCGGGACTGATCAGAGGCGGACTGATCAAGTAAGCGAGGCCGGGCCGGGCATGCTTGACTAGCGTGACCAGCTTGGGTCGGAGGGCGCGCCTTGACTAGTTCCGTGCCGGTGCGAGACGTCACCGGGTCGCCGCCGGAGGGCGCCGCGCCTGGCACTGTCGCCGGGCGCCGGCTGGGCAGGCGGCTCATCCCGCTGATCGCGATCGCCGGCCTGATCATCGTCGGCTGTCACCTCCACGATCTGGTGGGGACCGCCGCTGTACGGCCAGACGGCCTGGTCCCTGCCGCGCGACCTGTGGGGCACCATGATCGCCGCCCAGCGGCTGCTGCACGGTGACCTGGCCGGCCTGTACACCAGGCCGACGGCGCTGATCACGTTCCCCGGCGGGGCACTGATCCTGGTCCCGGTCGTCGCGCTCATCGACCTGGCCGGGCTCTCGCTGCACATGCCGGGCCACCACAACCCTCAGCCCGGTGCGTGGCTGTTCGCCGGACCCTATAGTCGGCGATCTCGGGGATAGCGCTGTTCGCCGCCGACGCGATTGCCGAGCAGCTGGGCCTGCCCAGCCGCGGCGGCTCGCCCTCGCCGCCGCCGGCGCCGTCGTCCTCTGGAATGTCACGGTCCGCTGGGGCCACCCGGAGGACGCGGTCGCCGTCGGCCTGCTGATGTACGCCGTGCTGGCCCAGCCAGGCCGGGCAAGACCGGCCGCTCCGCCTGGCTCTCGGGAGCGGCGTCGCTATCCAGCCGCTAGTCCTGCTGGCACTGCCGGTCTTGCTCGCGTGATGCCACCAAGGCGGCTGGCCGGTTTCCTGATGACGGCGCCGCACCCGCTGCCGTCCTGCTTGGCGCGGCGCCGCGATCGCGAACTGGCACGCCACCTGGACGGCCGTGACCAGGCAGCCGAACTGGCCGACTGTCAATCACCCCACGCCGTGGCTGGCTCTGGCCACGCCGCTCCGCCACGGCGCGGTCGCGGCCGGCCCGGTCCGGATCATCTCGGTCGTCGTCGCGTGCGGCTGCGCGGCGCTCGCCTGGCGTCAGTGCCGGGACGCGAGGACCGGGACTGGCTGGGACTCGCCGACCCTGCTGGCGGTGCTGTGGTGGATCGCGGTGCGCTGGCGCTCCGGTCGGTGTTCGAGCCGGTGATGGTCGCCTTCTACCTGTGGCCAGTCCTTGCCGTCGGCCTGATCGTCGCGGCGACGAGCTGGCGGCGGCTGCTCGCGGCCAGCGTCGTCGGGGGCACGCTGACGTTCGTGTCGCAGGCACCCTGGCGCAGCCCGTGGACCTGGTGGGCGCCGATGGTGGCCGGGTCTGCGCCTCGTCCTGAGTCAGCGCCAGCCAGAGCCCGCGCCGCCGCCGCCCGGGTCACGGCGCCGGGCAGACGGCCGCGATCCGCTGGCTTCCCTGCGACCCGCTGATCACGGCCAGCTGGCCGGTCTCGCGAAGACCCGCCAGCTCGCCGTACCTCACCGGCCTGGCCCGGCCGCGGTCACGGTCAGCGCTGCCGTCACGCAGTCGGTGCGACAGGTTCCACTTCGCAGTGCCGCTGATCGTCGCGTCGGTCACCCAGCGGGCGCCGGTCAGCTTGATCTTCACACGCTGCCGCCGGAGAACCTGATCCTTCCGCCGCGCAGCCCGAGGTCGGCGACCCCGTCAAGCAGCGGCCACCGGCTGATCTCATCCCCGACGCAGGCCAGTGCCGTCGACGCGGCCTGCAGCGCCTGCCGGCCCGCCGTGATTCCCGCGCCGGCGCTCGGCGGGCTACCGCCTGGGCGAGCCGCAGCGGATAACTGCCGACCGTGTGGATAGGCGCGACCTGCCCGGCGCACGAGGTGTCCTGATGCGCCAGGCCAGCAGGATTATTCAGGAATTTCTGAAAAATTTGCCGCCGGGCAGGCGTCGTTGGCATCTTGCAGCGTCACGTGGGTAAGGTTGGCGACCCTGCACCACGCGGGCCGACTTGCCGAGCTGACTCGCCACCAGGGTGGCCCCGTTCAGCCACGGCGTCAGCGAGTCGAACGTGCCCGACAAGATCAGCACGTGCAGCCTGGGCGGCACCAGCGGCGGCCTGCGGGTGATCGGCGCGACCAGGTGAGTCGGCGTGGGCCAGTCCAGGCAGGCGCTGTAGGCCTCGGTGTACTGGTCAAGCTGGGTCCACTCGGCCACGCTGAACGGCGCGAACTCGTGCCCAGGCTCCCGCCGGAGCGCCTTGCGGTACTGCCTGGCCCGGACCGCCGGCGCCGCCGACCGGCTGAAGAGCTGGACGTAGTCGGTGCAGGCCACAGCGAAATACAGGCCATCGCTGAACTCGGGCAGCGCGAAGTTGGTGTCGTCGAACCCGATCGACAGTGCCGCCAGCCGCAGCAGCGGCACCGGGTCGCGCTGCTGGAGCAGAGCCCGCGCGGCGGCGTCCAGGTCGCGGTAGACGACCGGGTCGAAGCCCGCGTTGTTGACGAGGTTGACCAGCGTCTCCGCCGAGACCGTCAACTTGGCTGGCTTGCCGGACGCTGACACGGTCGTGCCGGTGACCGGCGACCGTTCGAGCCGGGCCGCCAGCCTGCCGATCCGGCGACCAGGCCCCCGGCCCGGCCGCCGCAGCCGCAGCAGGCGGCCGACCGGGCGCAGGCCTGCTCAAACGCCTGGCGCGCGGTCACCACGGTGCTCGTGTACCACGGGTCAAGCCCGAGCACCTGGTAGGTCGAGTCGAGCGTGACCGAGCGAAGCTGCAGCCGGATATCGCGCGGCGAGCACCTGGGCGAACCAGCTCCCGTACGAGTCCCCGTACAGATCGACCCGCCCCGTGCGCAGCGCGGTGAGCACCGGCCGATACGTCGCGGGCCGAGTACGCGGTATTGAACAGGTCAGAGGCATGCACCCAGCCGCCGCCCCGGTACTGCCAGGTGTGATTGAGCTTGCCGCCGCACTCAGCGACCTGCCGGTTGAAGGCCGGGCCGAACTGATGCTGCGACCGGCCGAAGTGCTCAAGCCCGGGGCAGTTGACCGCGGTCGAGTTGCCGGTGCCGCGCAGGTTGATCAGGAGAAGGTTCCTGGTCTGCCGCAGTGCGCCCATCATGGCGAGGTACTCGGACTCGGTCCCGGTCGTCGCGAACCCGGGTCCGCCCTCGACCGCGAGCACCGTGCCTGCGGCCTGACCGCGTGCGTGGCCGGCAGCCAGCGGAAGCCGATTCCGATGTCGGGGCTGGTCTTCCTTGAGTAGTCAAGCGGCACGGCTATCCTGCCGCAATAGGCCAGCGGCGCGGCACCGCACTTGCGCAGCAGGAGCTGGCCGACCCGAAGCATCCCGGGAGCGCCCTCCGGTGCCACCTGAGCCGCCGGACCCACCTGGAAGGCCGGGCTCGCCTGGGCGGCCGGACCCGGCTGGACCGTTGCCGCGACCAGGACCGCGACACCCAGCAGGGCCATCCGGGATGTCGCACCCAGGCGGCCACTTCCCCGCATCGACTTTGTCCGCACGCAGGAATCCTAGAAGCCGCACCGCATGATCGCCTAGCCTCACCCGCCCACCGCCGCGCCCCTCTACCAGGATTCCGTGATCATGGTCGAGGTATTGATCACGGAACCCTAGTAGCGCGATCACGCAGCTCATGTTCCGTGATCAAGTCTTGCTTCATGATCACGGACGCCTGCTCGGGTGCCAGGTCTCTGGGCGAGGCGGCTGCCCTCACTCGGAAGAGCGGGAGCAGCGTTGTTATCCGGGGCACGCCGCAACCTGCCAGACATCGATAACCCATAGAGGGTGAAACCGGTCACAATACAGGAACTTGTACAGGCGGCCCCCCGTCTCAGAATGCATCGATGTGGCAGAGATGCAGTTCCACGGGCTGTTGCAGAATCGAAGTTCCGGGAGGCCGCAGTGGGGGAAGAGTCCCGCGAACCCGCCATATTGGCCACCCATGTGGGGCACTGGATGCGATTCATCGTGCCCACGCACCGCTAGGTGGAGACTGTTTCGTGGCCAAAATTGATTCTGCAACAGCCCGTCCAGCAGCACCTCTGCCACATCGATGCGGGTCCGGGAGCCGGGAGGCTGATGATGGAGGGGGGCTGTATGGCTAGCGGGGTCTAGGGGACTGCTATCTCGGAGCAAGAACCCGCGACAGCGAACCCAGAGTCCAGAAACCTACTTCCCAAGATCACGCCGACCTTCCGTGATCATGGTCGGGGTCATGATCACGGAGCCCTGGTTGGGTGATCACGCGGCTCATGTTCCGTGATCAAGTCTTGCTTCATGATCACGGAAGTCCGCGCTGGGTACACGTTGCGCGCCCGGTGTCACAAGCCAGGTGTAACTTTGACGCATGTCCGCCGAGCCAGTGCATGCAGAGGATCCGAATGACCCGGAGGTCATCCTCAGAGATCTTCCCGAACGAGAACGCGCCGAATTCCTCCGCCAGTATCACGAGGCAGTAGAGGCCGCGCACAATTTGGCTGGCTACCGGCAGCTCCAGCGACTCTTGCACGCCTGGAGCCTGACCGTGATCGCGGCTAGCCAAGCCGGGTACTACGAAGAGCTGCAGGCCGTGCGCAGCGGTACCGCGCGGACAATATCAGCAGATCAGGCCATACCTGGCTGGCGAGGCAGGCTCGCGGCGGCCACTCAGTCGCGGACCCAGGCCTAGGTCTGCGCCAAGTGACCTACCGGGCCGAGTTAAGCCGACGTGTGCTTGGACAGCTCGGCGACTTTCCCCCAAAAGCATTCGATGCTCTGATCAGTACGATGGCCGCTGTGGTCGAGTACCCGGATGATCCATTGCGGACGTTCCGGACGCCTGATCCGTATGTTCGACGCGCCGAGTTCGGCGCGGCTGGCCTGGTCACGTATGTGATTGATGATGGTCAGCAGACGGTTACGCTGACCGACGTGACGTGGGCAGGCTGAGGGCGCTGCGGTACGGCTGCCAGCGGGGCGGGTGCTTATGCTTGGGTCGTGCGATTGGTGTCGCTGCTGCCGTCGGCAACGGAGATTGTGTACGCGCTCGGGCTGGGTGACGACCTGGTCGGCGTGACATTCGAGTGCGACGAGCCGCCGGCGGCCAGGGCCGAGAAGACCGTGGTGGTCGGCGGGCGGGACACCAGCGGGATGAGTCCAGGCGAGATCGACAGCTACGTTCGGGAGCAACTGGCCGCAGGCGCTGACCTTTACACCTTGCACGCCCAGGCGCTGTCCGAACTGCGGCCTGAGCTGATCCTGACCCAGGATCTGTGCCGGGTGTGCGCACTGCCGACCGACCACGTGCAGGACGCACTCGGTTACCTCGGCTGCCAGGCCGACGTGCTGTCACTCGATCCGCACACGCTGGAAGACGTGCTTGACTCGATCATCGCCGTCGGCCAGCGAACCGGCGTGGCCGAACGCGCCACCGCCCTGGTCACCGGCCTCCGGGTCAGGCTAGCCCGGATCGAGGCCGCCGTCGCGGGCCTGCGCTGGCGGTGGCGCTGGTCGAGTGGGTGGATCCGCCGTTCACCGCCGGGCACTGGATTCCCGATCTCATCGTCGCGGCGGGCGGCCGCCCGGTCGCGGCCCGGCCGGCTGAGCCGTCGGTACAGACGACCTGGGACGCGATCGCTGCGGCCGAGCCCGACCTGGTCATCGTCGCGCCGTGCGGCTACCACCTGCCGGGCGCGATCGACCAGGCGCGAGTCGTCGCCCAGGCCCTCCCCGGCCTGCCAGTCTGGGCGATCGACGCGGACGGCATCATCGTCAGGCCAGGCCCCCGCCTGGTCGACGGCGTCGAGGCGCTCGCCTCGATCCTGCATCCGGCGGCCGTCCCCGAACCGAACCCGCCCGCCACGCACCACCTCCGCATTCCCAGCTGAGACCGGCGATCATCGCAGAGCGGATTCTCGGCCTATCCCCACAACCGGGCGTCAGCCACGATGTGCCATTCCGCTAGATACCCCGCTAGCCGGACTTGGCGAGGGTTAGCTCGCGCCGCCGAGCTCGTCGCCGGGGAGACCGCCGACCACCGAAGGGTAAACCGTACGCCGTATAGGAGCGTTTGCCGTTGTAGGACCGTCAACCGCAAATCTGACGGCAAAGTGTCCAACAACGGCAAACCGTCCTACGAGATTTCGCCGAACTCCGGCCAGACCGACCGCCAGCACCCGAAAAGGTCGATATCCGGCAGTCCGGCTCCGGGCGGTAGCGCAGCCTCTTCGCGTGGCTGGCCGACAGCCCCATCGGCGGCCGACTTCGGCCTAAGCGTGAACCAGGCTTGCGCGCGAACGGCCAGCGTAGCCCTATGCCGACGTGCAGGATGATCCCGGCGCCGAGGAAGCTGAGCGCCGCCGTGGTGACCCAGTCATCGGGAGTCGCTCTGGTCCACGCCACGCTGTCCGCGTAGGCAGCGAGCACCCGCTCAAGCGCGAGTGCCACCAGGGCGATGAGCACGAGAGTCAGCGCCCGGCCCGGCGCCCGGGGCAGCCGCGAGGCCGGCCAGTTATCAAACAGCATCGCCACGATCAGCACCGCACTGATCACGCAGCCACAGCCGGCGCTGATCGATGCTGGCTGAACCCCGGCCAGGTCCCGCAGCACGAGGTAGCTCGCCGCGCCAGCGCCGGCCACGAGCAGGTTGCCGGCGGCGATCCGCCAGCCGCGCCGCGTGATCAGGTTGACTGGCCAGCCGCGCAGCGCGATGAAGAAGATCGCCTGCCAGACCCCGACCGCGATCAGGGCCGCGCCAAAGTCCTGCGCCGCGATCGGGCCGCTCGGGTTCCGCAGGCCAGCCACCGTTCGTTCAGCGGCCGGAACAGCGTCAACATTCACGAAGAGGAAATAAGCGCCCGCCGCGATCGCCCAGGAGAGCCCGAGCGCGCACAGGCCGGAGGTCACTCGTCCGAGCCCGCTGAGCGGCCAGCGCTCGCAGACGAGCGAGAGCTGCAAGGTCGCCGTGAAGGCGGCGCCGGCCAGGGCCAGGGTCGCGGGAAAGGTTGTAGCGGTCCCGGCGGACGGGAAGGCCTGGAACACGCCGGCGAGGTCGGATCGCTCCACGACGGCCTGGCCGGCGATCGTCAGCGGCACCGCCGCGATCACCACCAGCGCCGTGTCGATCAGGCCGGACCAGGGTGTCGTGAGCCGCGCCCCCGGCCAGTCGTTCCACCAGAACGCGATCATGGCGACGGCGGGCAGCGCGAAAGTCGCCAGCGGCCCGAGCACCAGCAGCGACGACCGAGCGCTGCCGAGCCCGAACGCGAGCGCGAAGAAGACCGCGGCGCCGAGCAAGACGCCGCCGAGCCCCAGTCTGGGCTGGTCTCCGGATCGCGGGGCCGGGTCCGGCCCGGTCAGCGTCGGTCGTTCCGGCAGTTGCGACTGGCCGCTGGCGCGGACCAGGCCGGCGGCGACCGATCCCGCGCCGCCGTCATCCTCCTTGTCGCGGCACCGCCGGCGTCACGGGCAGCCGCGGCAGGAGATCCTCGGCCGTGATCGGCAGCGAGCGGACCCGGATGCCGGTCGCGTGGTACACGGCATTGGCGATCGCGGCGGCCGCGCCGACCTGGCCGATCTCGCCGACTCCCTTGACGCCGAGCGGGTTCACCACGTCGTCGGCTACCTCGACTAGCTCGACCTCGACATCCGGCGCGTCGGCGTTGACCGGCACCAGGTAGTCCCCCAGGCTCACGTTCGCCCACCGGCCGAGAGTGGGGTCCATCCTGGTGCCTTCGAGCAGAGCCTGGCCAAGGCCCCAGAGCATGCCGCCCATGAGCTGGCTGGTAGCCGTCACCGGGTTCAGCACCCGGCCAGGCGCGAACGCGCCGGTGAGCTGCCTGACCCGGACCAGGCCAAGATCGGCGTCGACCGCTACCCGCGCGAACTGGGCGCCGAAGGTCAGCAGCCCGTGCGGGGTGTCGAGCGGCGGCGGGTCCCAGCTCCCGGTCGCCTCGGCGTCGTTCAGGAAGTGCCGCCGCATCAGGCTGCCGTAAGTCTCGCCGGCGTTGCCGCCGGCGCTCATCCGGCCGGCGCTGACGGTCACCGCGCTCGGGTTCGCGCCGTGCAGCGGCGACTGGCTGTCGCCGGCGGCCAGGCTGATCAGCTGATCCCGCAGCGCGATGGTCGCGTTGTGCACGGCCGCGCTGATCATTCCGGCGCCGCTTGAGCCGACCGGCGACCCGGTGGTCGGCAGGTCGGTGTCACCGAACTCGAACCGCACGTCGCCTGCGTCAATGCCGAGCCCGTCGGCGGCGACTTGAGTCATGACCGTCGGCGTGCCGGCCCCGAACTCCTGCGTGGAGGTCTGGACGATAGCGGTTCCGTCCGCGTACAGGTGCGCCCGTGCTCGCTGGGTGTGCATGAACAGGGCAACCGGGTAGCCCGCCGTCGCCATGCCTGTGCCGATCAGCCAACTGCCGTCGCGCTCCGATCCCGGCCTCGGGTCACGTCCGGCCCAGCCGAACCGCCTGGCCCCGCGCTCATAGCACTCGCGCAGCCCGTGGCTTGACCACTGATGCCCGGTGTTGGGGTCCACGTCGGCGACGTTGCGCAAGCGCAGCTCGATCGGGTCGATGCCGAGTTCCGTGGCGAGCTCGTCCATCGCGCACTCCAGCGTGAAGACGCCTATCCCCTCCCCCGGTCCCCGGGTGAACGTGGGCGTCATCGTGTTGCCGCGCACCAGATGATGCACGCCCTGGTAGTGCGGACAGGCGTAGAGCTGCGACGCCGCGCCGAAGGCTGGCTCGGCCCAGTCGTCGAACGGTGACGTGATCGAGGTCTTGTGATGCCGGATCGCGGCCAGCTTGCCCTGGCCGGTCGCGCCGAGCTCGATGCTCTGCTCCTGTTCCTCGCGGTGCCCGCACGAGGTGAACATCTGCCCGCGCGACAGCACGAGCCTGACCGGCCGGCCGACGTGCCTGGCGGCCACCGCCGCCAGCGTCACATGCGGCCACACCATCGCCTTGCAGCGAAGGCGCCTCCGATGAACTGGGTGAGCACCCGGATCTTCGACGGCGACAGGCCGAGCAGCGCCGCGACGGTGAGCTGCACCGCCTTGATGCCCTGGCAGGAGTCATAGAGCGTGAGCTGGTCACCGTCCCAGGAAGCGGTGGTGTTCGATACCTCGATCGGGTTGTGATGATTAGCCGCGAACCTGAACGAGGCAGCGACCCGCACCTGCGCCGCCGCCAGCCCGTCATCGACGTTGCCGCGCTCGATCCGGCCGGGGATCAGCCCGCCGAAGATCTTCTCCGGCTCGTAGGGTCTCGCCTTGCCCGATCGTGGTGACCGACGGCGCCTCCGCGTAGTCGACTCGCACCAGGGTGGCGGCATACTGCGCGCGCTCCAGGCTGTCGGCGACCACGAGGGCGACCGGCTGCCCGGCGTAGTGCACGATCTCGTCCTGCAGAGGAAAGAAGGTCTCCCCCGGAGCCGGCCCGCCGAGCAGGGATGGCACCAGCGGCACCCGATTTATTTTCGGAAAATCGCGGTTAGTCAGGATCGCCAGGACGCCAGCCGCCTGCCCGGCCGCCGAGAGGTCTATCGAGGTGATCTTGCCGCTGGCCACGGCGGCGCCGACCACCTGGGCATAGGCCAGGCCGGGCAGGCTGATCTCGGCTGAGTAACGGGCGGCACCGGTCACCTTCGCCGGGCCGTCGACTCGCCTCATCCGCTGGCCGATCGCGGCGGTCATCGCCGGCCTCCCGTCAGCGTGCTCAGCGCCCGGACGATGGCGCGCTGAGCGAGCGGGATCTTGAACGCGCTGGCCGGCCTGGGAGTCGCGGCGGCCAGTTCGTCGCGGGCGGCGCGGGCGTAGCTGTCAGGAGTGGCGTGGTGGCCGAGCAGGCTGCGCTCGGCCCGCCGGGCGCGCCAGGGCCTGGTGCCGACGCCGCCGAGTGCCAGCCGCACCTCGCTGATCGTGCCATCCCGCACAGCTACCGCGGCAGCGACCGAGACCAGGGCGAACTCGTACGACTCGCGGTCACGGAACTTGAGGTAGGCCGACTGGCGGGCGATCGGCACCGGGGGCAGTTCGACGGCCACGATCAGCTCGCCGTGCTCAAGCGGATGCTCGCGCTCCGGCGTGTCGCCCGGTAGCAGGAAGAAGTCGTCGATGGCGATGGCTCGCTCGCCGAGCGGCCCGCGCGTATGCACGATCGCGTCGAGTGCGACCAGGGCGACCGCCAGGTCGGACGGGTGCGTGGCGATGCAGCGGGCGCTGGTGCCGAGGATCGCGTGGCCCCGGTTCAAGCCGTCGAGCGCCGCGCAGCCGCTGCCGGGCTCGCGCTTGTTGCACGGTGAGATCGCGTCGCGGAAGTAGCCGCACCTGACTCGCTGGCAGAGGTTACCGCCAATCGAGGCCATGTTCCTGAGCTGAGCGCTGGCGCCGAGCAGCAGGGACTGGGAGACGACGGGGTACCGCTGGAGCACGGCGGGCGCCTCCGCCACGTCACTCATCCGGGCCAGAGCGCCGATCAGGAGCCCGCCGTCCTTGCGATCCGCGATGCTGGTCAGCGGCAGCGTGCTGATGTCGACCAGCAGGCTAGGCTGTTCGACTCCCTGCCTGACCAGGTCGATCTCCGTCGTGCCGCCGGCCAGGAAGGCGCTTGCCTCGGTCGACCGGACGGCGGCGATCGCATCATCGACGCCTGCGGCCCTGGCGTAAGCGAGCGGCCGCATGTCAGGTGCCTCCTTCGGAGTCGCGGACGTCCCTGATCGCCGCCCTGATATGCGGATAGGCCGCACAGCGGCAGATATTGCCGCTCATCCACTCCGCGATCTCGCCGTCGCTCGCGTGACCCTCGCGCAGCAGCGCCACGGCGGACATGATCTGACCCGGCGTGCAGTAGCCGCACTGGAACGCGTCCCGCGCGATGAACGCCTCCTGCATCGGATGCAGCTGCCCGCCGGCCGCTACCCCCTCGATCGTGGTGACCTCGTGCCCCTCGCAGGTGATCGCCAGGGTGAGGCAGGCCAGCACCCGCCTGCCGTCCACCCACACGGTGCAGGCGCCGCAGGTGCCCTGATCGCAGCCCTTCTTGGAACCCGGTAGTCCGAGGTGCTCCCGCAGTGCGTCAAGCAGGCTCACCCTGGGCTCGATCTCGAGCTGGTGCGGCTCGCGGTTGACGCTCAGCGAGACGGGTCCTGCCCCCGGCCCGCGCTCAACCGGCGGCGAGACAACATAGGTATGCACGGCTGTCTGTCCCCCTCAGATCGGCCCGCGCCACCGCCGCCGCACACCAACTTACGCCGTCGCCAGCCGCGCGAGAGCCGCAGGGGGCCGCCCGCACGGTCAGGCACCCGAGTACCCCGCGCAACCTTTCGTGACCATGAAGAATCATGGTCGGGGTCGTCCCCCTCCCAGGTCACCCAGCCAATGCTCCGTGATCATGCCGCCCGCCGTGATCACGGAACATCAGCCGCGTAGTCACCCCTCCAGGACTCCGTGATCACCGGCCCAGGCATGATCACGGAATATCAGCCGGGCGCGGGCGAGCGATTCGTGCCTGATCATTCCGGCACTTACCGGGTGCATCGGGCACCGCCGGCGGCGGCTAGTGCGTCGGAGGCTGGGCGGCCGGTGGCGGGGCGGCTGGCGGCGCGGGTGCGACGGGGCCAGGGCCGGCGAGCGCTGCGGTGACCGTGGCCGCCGCTGGCAGCGCCCAGTCCTGCATATGGATCGCCCTGGCTAGCTGGGCCAGTGCCCGGCGCCGGCTCCCGTCGACGTCAGCCTTGTAGCCGAACATGCCGGCCAGGATGCCCTCTGCCTGGTCCGGCGCCGCGTGGGTGAGCCATACCGGGCAGACGTGCAGGTGGGACCAGATCGCGTACCAGTAGGTCTCCGCATGGCTGCAGCGACCGCCAGTGGCGCCTGGCTCGCACTCGAAGTCAATCGACTCCCTGAACGCCGCCTCAGCCGCGCCGAAGTCCCGCGCGGCGGCATCGAGGTGCGCTGCGGTGTGACCGCCGAGGAAGCGGTCGTAGTGCGCCTGGTACGCGCTGATTATCCCCGGTCGCCGGTCGGTCACCGTTACCAGGGCGTCACGATTCCAGCGCTGAGCGTCACCAGCGGCGAGCTCAAGCGCCCGTCTCCAGGCGGGCGGGCAGTCATGGGCGGCATCGGCAGGAGCCGTGGACGCCACAGGCGTGCCCAGTCCGAGTTGCCTGACCAGCATCTGGTACGACTCCGCATTCGTCAGCGCCTCGGCAGTGGTGAGGTCGCGGTATTTGCGGTCGGCCCGGTAGGCGCGGTCAGTGATGTCCATGTGGTCGCCGGTCGTGGTCAGGGAGTGCGCGAGCTCGTGCACCATGGCGCTGCTCCGCCAGTTCTGATCGCCGTTGAAGAAGGTCGGGCAGATCACCATCAGCTGACCTTGCACATACGCGCCCGCAACGGCGCACACACTGTCTTGCTGCGCGGAGTGGCACTGTACTGCCGCCCCGCCGACCGTTACCTGGCCTCCAGGGCGAGCCAGGCCAGTGCTCATCGCCTGAACCATGGACTCGATCTGACGAATCGTGTTCAGCACGTACCGGGCCGTCGCCGCGTCGTTCGACCTGAAATGGTCGCTGAGCGCACGGCCAGCCGAGGCACCGGCCGGTGCCGCCGCGTTGCTGGTGAACGCGGTCAGCCCCTGGTCAGCTGCCCGCAGCCAGCGCAGCGCCGCCGTCAGAGCCGGACTGACCGACCGCATCTGATCCGCGCCGCACGACGGCGCGGGCTGAGCCCGGGGCGGCGCGGCCTGGGCCTGGGCAGGCACCATGGCCGGGGCCGGGGCCGGCGGCGTGGCCTGCACCGTCTCGGGAGCTTCCGCGCGCCTGATCACCGGGGACCAGGAAGACACCGGGGAGCGGCGTGCGGCCGGCGGGGAAGCGAGCGTGCCAGGGCCTGAAACTGAGCCCGTTCCGGCGGAGACCCGGTCGGCCTGGCGCTCGACCTCGCTGTCGGCGGCACCGATCTCGGCCGGGCCCGACCGGTCGGCCACTGGCTGCTGCACGACATGGGCAAGCTCGTGCGTCAGCAGCCGGCGCCCGGCCTGCGACCCAGGCTCGAACCGGCCAGCGCCGAACACGATGTCGCTGCCCAGCGTGTACGCCTGCGCGTCAACCGCGACCGCGGAGGCCGCGGCGGTCGCATCGGTGTGCACCCGGACCGCGGAGAAATCCGCCCCGAGCTGACCTTCAAGCTCGGTGCGCAGCAGCGGCTGGAGCGGGCTCCCCGCCGAGCTGAGCGCCTGACCCACGATCGGCGGCGCCTTGGAGCCCGCGAGCCGATCGGCGCCACCGGCCGACCTGCGCAGGGCCGACCTATGCAAGCCCGAGGAGCCCGACGGCGACTCAGCGCAGTCGCCGCACTTGTCCTGCGCTTGCTTACCGTCGCAGGCACACGAACGCCGCAGCACCCGGCTCGGCGGCAGCCTGGTCCCCGGCACCCGGGCGCCCGCCGCACGAGGCTGCCGGGCCGCTGTCGCCACGTCCCGCGCGGACCCCGCCACGTCCCGCGCCGGCTCCGCGAGACCGGACTGCATAATCGCCATGTTCAAAAGCGGCCAACCGTCATTATGGGCACCAAAAGCGGCAGCTTGCAGATGACCTTCTTACTTTACACCTGGCGATCCGGGTTGGCTTACTATCCACCAGCCATTGAACAGTCAGGCTAATCTCGACAGAAGCAAATGACGCGCCTTAGCTAGCCGGTCGAGGTAGCCAATGGTAAGTGCCCGCGCCGAGTCGGCCTGCTGTCCCGCCCGGCTCGCCCTGCTCGGCGGATTCGGGCTGTACGTGGGCGACGACGCGGTGCCGCTGACTCCAGGCCCGCAGCGGCTGGTGGCGCTGCTGGCGCTGCATGACTCCGCGCTGCACCGCGGCCACGTGGCCGGCCTGCTGTGGGGTGACTCGACCGAGGCGCACGCTCAGGGCAGCCTGCGCTCGACCCTGTGGAAGCTCCAGCTGGCCAGGCCTGGGCTGGTGTGGATCAGCGGAGACAGCCTCGCGCTCGCACCGCAGGTAGAGGTGGATGTACGGCGGGCCAGCCGGCTGGCGAGGGCGCTGGTGACCGGCTGCTTCGATGAGGAAGCGGTCATCGCGCTGCTTGATCCGAGATTCTGCGGCGAGCTGCTGCCAGGCTGGGATGACGACTGGGTCATCGTCGAGCGGGAACGGCACCGCCAGCTCAGCCTGCACGCACTTGAGTCAGTCTGCGAGCACCTGACGTCGCTGCACCGTTACGGCGCGGCCGCGCTCGCCGGCCTGGCCGCCGTCGAGCGGGAACCGCTGCGCGAGAGCGCGCACCGCGCGCTGATGAGGGTGCATCTCGCTGAGGGCAACGCCAGCGAGGCGCTGCGGAGATACCGGCACTATGAGCTACTCGCCGCCAGAGATCTCGGGGTCGAGCCGTCGCCGATGATGCGCTCGCTCTTGCGCGAAGTCACTGGCTCGCCCGCGGTGACGATCCGCTGACGCGGCGATAACGCACCGGGCACGCAGCCGTAACACCCCGATGACGGTCTGCTTCATACGGTTGGACCGCGCCGGCTTGCTGGCTCGGCGCTAGGGGAATGCGGGCGGGCAAGGAGGACAGATGGCGGTACAAACGTCGTACCCCGGGGTCTATATCCAGGAATTGCCGAGCCTCGCGCACTCGATTCAGCCCGCGCCCACGTCGGTCGCGGTATTCATCGGCTATACCCACCCGTTTCGCACCAGCAAGTTCCTGACCGCGGTTCCGCTGTTCAGCTTTGCCGACTATCAGTCGAATTTCGGCGGCTTCTTCTCCAGCCCCTGGCAGCGGGATTACGTCGGGCAGGCCGTCTTCCAGTTCTTCAGCAATGGCGGCCCGATGTGCTACGTGGTCGGCCTGCAGGCCCAGCAGTACTACGACGACTCGGTCTCGCCGCCCGCAGTCAAAGGCGGCGTCGCCCCCGCCAGCATCGGCGTGACGTGCGTGGACGGCGATCTCACCTTCACGGCCTCGCAGCCGGTGGGCATCCCGGCCGTCGCGCCCGCTACCTCGGGGACTGGCATCCCGATGCAGATCACGCTCTCGAACTTCCAGGCCTCGGCGCCGACCGTGCCGCCCGCTCCGGCGGCACCGCTGGACATGGCGGACATCGTCATCTCCTACGGGAGCACCGCCGAGACCTACCGGAAGGTCACGCTCGCCAGCCTCGCGACGGTGCTGGCGAACTCCAGCCTGGTCAGCGTCGCCTTCACAGACCCGGCACCCACCGCCTATGTCGCATCGGCCATGCCGTCCTCGGCGACCTACTCGCTCGGCTACACGACCGCCCCCGGCGCGGGCTGGACGGTCGTCAATCCCGGCGACTTCGGCCAGGTCTTCGAGGACTACCAGTCGCTCGACAAGGTGCCGGTCTTCAACCTGCTCGCCGTTCCCGGAATCAGCGACCCGAGCGTCGCGTCGGAGGCCGTAGCCTTCTGCGAGCGCAAGCGAGCCCTCTACATCGCCGACACGCCGTCGTCACAGACGACAGGCTGGGATGCCAATTCGGTCATCGCCGACCTGGCCGGCGGCACGGCGGTGTCGCCCGCCCCGCCGGTCAGCATCAACGCCGCTGTCTACTATCCGTGGCTGGCCAGCACGGACCCGGTGACGCAGCAGTCGATCCTGGCACCGCCGAGCGGCTTCGTGGCCGGGATCTACGGCCAGGTCGACGCCTCGCAGGGGGTGTGGCAGTCACCGGCGGGCATCGGGACGGCGCTGAACGGCACGACGGGAGTCGATGTCGGCGGCCTGATGACCGATCCGCAGCAAGGCATCATGAACAAGAACGCGATCAACTGCATCCGGCAGTTCCCCGGCGTCGGAACGGTGGTCTTCGGGGCGCGGACGACGGCGGGTGCCGACCAGAACACCGCGCAGCAGCAGTGGAAGTACGTCGCCGTGCGGCGGACCGCGCTCTTCATCGAGCAGAGCCTGTACGCCAATCTGACCTGGGCGGTCTTCCAGCCGAACGCGACCCCGCTGTGGAACGCGCTCACTCAGACGGTCAGCGCCTTCATGCTCAGCCTCTTCCGGCAGGGCGCGTTCGCCGGCACCAAGCCGAGCGAGTCCTTCCTGGTCCAGTGCGACGCCACGACTACGACGGCCACCGACGTCGCGAACGGCGTGGTGAACGTGCTGGTCGGCTTCGCGCCCCTGGTGCCAGCCGAGTTCGTCGTCATCCAGATCGCGCAACTGGCCGGCCAGGCCCAGAGCTAGGGGGATCGTCATGGGCAGCACTATCTTCCCGGCCAATCTGAACCGGTACGACCCGTACAAGACGTACCGTTTCCTGGTCTATTTCGGCACCAGCACGACCCCGGTCGCGGCCGTGAGCAAAGTCGGCGCGATCAAGCGCTCCTCCGACGTGATCGAGTACAAGGAGGGCGGCAACGCGGTCATCCTCAAGGGCCTCGGCCGCACCAAATACGACCCGATCACGCTGGAGCGCGGCGTGACGCAAGACCAGGACTTCATTAACTTCGCCAACTACGCCCAGGTGCTGCAGCAGGGCGCGCCAAGCACGTCGCTCGCGAAGCTGCGCCAGGAGATCAGCATCACCGTGCTGAACGAGCAGGCGCAGCCGGTGCTGCGGTATCTGGTGCACCGCTGCTGGGTGTCGGAGTTCCAGGCCCTGCCCGATCTCGACGCGGGTGCGAACGCCGTCGCGATCGAGCACATCAAGCTGGAGAACGAGGGCTGGGAGCGGGACCTGACGCTGTCCGAGCCGACGGAGACGTGACCGTTGCTGCCAGTCAGCGGAGTCGAGCTAGCGGTTCACGAGCCGACCGGGCAGGACGAGCTTTACCTCGTCGAGACGACCCTGGCCCCGGTACCGGCCGTGCTCGGGCTTGCCCGCAGGATCGTCCGCACGATCACCGGGGACAGCGTCGACTGGGCGAGCCTGCCCGCCTCCGACCTGGCCGCCGCCGCGCTGATCATCAGGCGGTCCTGGCTCGGTGACACCATCCTGACCGATGCCACCTGCCCGGCCGCTGGCTGCCGGGAGCGGATCGACGTGGGCTTCAGCATCACCGAGTTTCTCGCCGCGCACCGGCCGAGGCGCTATCGCGGCGTCGTCGCCGCGCCAGAGGCCGGCTGGTTCGCGCTGGCCGGGACGGCCGTGCGGTTCCGCGTCCCGACGGTCGGTGACTTGCTCTCCGCCGGCTCAGCCGGTCAGGCCGCCAGCACGGCCGGTCAGGCCGCCGGCGAGCTGACCCGGCGGTGCGTCGACCCGCCGGAGATCTCCCGCGCGCTCGCCGCCCGGCTTGACCGCGCGCTCAGTGCCCTCGCACCTAGCCTGGATGACCTGGTCGGCGGCGCCTGCCCCGGCTGCGGGCATCAGGTGGCGCTGCGCTTCGACCCGGTCGGATACACCCTGGCCGAGCTGCGGACCGCGTGCTCGGACCTGCACCGCGAGACCCACGCCATTGCCGCCGCCTACGGCTGGCCCGAGGACGCGATCCTGGCGCTGCCCCGCCGCCGGCGCCAGCGCTACGCGTCGATCATCGACGACGAGCGGGCAGTCGCATGACGGCGCAGGTCCGCTACCTGTCCAGGCTGGTCGGGCCGCAAGCCAGGCAGCCCGCTCTGCGCCCGCCACGGCAAAGATCGAGCAGCGGAAATAGGGGCCTGGCGGAACTGCCGGCCACAGAAGGCTGGCCGTCCGGACGGCTACTCAGCGAGGGCGACGTGACCGGTCGGCCGGCGGGTGAACTGGGTACTCTCGGCACCGGCGGCCGGGGCTGGTCCGCGCCGACGCCGGACCAGCCTCAGGACGACCGCAGCGCCGCCACCCCGCCAGCGCCCCGGACTAGGCCTGGCCCCGACCCGGCCAGCCTCGTTCCGGCCAGCCCGGACCTGACCGGGCCTGGCCCAGCCAGCCCGGGCCCGGTCAGCACTCACCTGGTCAGCACTGGCCCCGCGCGGATGAGCCCGGCACCCGCAGGCTCTCCGCCCCGGCA
Organism: uncultured Actinomycetota bacterium; assembly: GCA_963819285.1. Classification (GTDB taxonomy): domain Bacteria; phylum Actinomycetota; class Actinomycetes; order Streptosporangiales; family Streptosporangiaceae; genus Chersky-822. The sequence goes on along the minus strand of CAWFVM010000002.1, from coordinate 3,451,385 downwards.
TCTGGAGCCGGCTGACGCGAGCGCCTCCGAGCCACGCGAGCTCAGCGGGCTCAGTGCGAACCGCGCGACCCGCCCGCACGTGACGGCCGGGACCGACGACCAGGCTCGCGACCGGGCGGGCGACGGAGCCGGGCAGCTCGGGCAGCACGGTGCCGCGCGGCCAGATCGGGCCCTGCCGGATACAAGCCAGGTCTCCGCGCGGTCTCACCCGGCGCCGGCGCCGGCGCGCGCACCTGACTCGTGGGCCGATCCGCGCTGGGGAAGCCCGGTCGAGCTGCTTGAGCCTCCGGCGACGTCTTCGACGCCAGGTCCACCGCAGCCCCTTGCCCATCAGGCCGCAGCCAGTCCCGCCCTCTCGATCGGCACCATCGAGGTAATCGTCGTGCCGCCGCCCGCCGCCCCGGCCACTCAGGTCGCGCCGCGCCGACCGGCCGATGGTGCCCGCCCGGCCCCGCTGCTCGCCGGTCCTGGCGCGGACCGGCTGCGGGACGGGCTGCGCCGCTGGCACGGGACCGCGCAGGGGTAGGGCGGACCTGGCGATGACACTTGACCTGTCGGATATCACGCAGACCCTGATCGGGCTGGTGAAGAACGCCTGGGGTACCGCGCCGATCTGGGCCGAGCTTGGCGGCGGGCCTACCTTTCACCCGAACTTCTCTGGTCTTGCCCCTGATGCCGCTCGTCAGCAGGCCGGGCCGCAGCTCAGCCTGTACCTGTATCACGTCGAGTCGGACAACGCGCAGCAGAGCCTGTCCTGGCAGCCCTGGATGCTCAGCGCGGGCGGCGAGCCGATCAGGTACCAGCCGCTCCCGCTTGACCTGTTCTACCTGCTGTTCGCCTACTCAGACAGCGACACGGGCTGGTCGCAGGAGCAGGAAGCGATGAGCGTGGCGATGCGGGTACTGCACGCGAGCCCCATCGCGCGCAGCGATCCTGGCGCGGCGTCGCAGTGGGAGCTGACGCTGACCATGGAGCACCGTTCCTACGATGAGCTGAGCAGGCTGTGGCAGGCCACCACCGCGCCCTTGCGGATGTCGGTCGTCTACCGGGCGGCGGTCGTCTTCATCGACCCCGACCCGATGCCAGAAGGCGCTGCCATTCCGCGGACGACCGCGTTCTCGCTCAGCGCCGATCCTGTCCCGCTGCCGCTGCCCGCTCCGGGCCCGAATGACTACCCGGTGCTCTTCGGTACCTCGCGCCAGGGCAGCTATGTCGGACCGGACGGCGCCAGCGTGCCGTTCTCGCTGACCGGGACCGCGCTGGTGCCGGGCCAGAACTGCTGGCTGACCGGCCACCAGCTGGGCGTGAGCGGCCGGTCTGACCACGTGTACCTGCTGAGGGCCGACGGCACCGGGGAAGTCGACGTGACCGCCTGGGCGGTGGAAGCCGAGTCGAGCCTGGCCAGGTACGTGCTCGCGCTCCCCGCCTCGGCCGGAACGGCACCGGGCGACTCCCCCGATCCTGGCGTGTACCAGCTCCGGGTCGGCAGCGGAGCGCTCGGCTCGGCTCACTCGGTCAGGAGCGGCTCGATCCCGGTCACCGTGGCCGCCTACGTGAATCCGGCCCCGGGCCCGGTCCTCACCGGGGCCGGGCCATTCACGGTGACCGGAGCGGGTTTCCTGACCGGCTCGACCGAGGTGCTGGTCGGTACCGTCCCCCTGTCCGGGGTCAGCATCGACCCCTCGGGTACCTCGTTCTCGTTCGCGCCGCCTGCCGGACCAGCCGGGCCGGTCTTGCCGGTCTTGCCGGTCCGGGTGCGGGTCAGCGGCATCGAGTCAGACCCGGCCCTGTGGGTGGCGACATGACGGCGGCCGCCGTCGCCACGCCGCCTCGCGTCGCTGAGCCCGGCTGGCTGGCCGAGGTCAGGCTGCGGGCCGGGCGCCGGGTGCTGTGGCTGCGGCAGCTCTGGTCGGCCAGCGGCTACGCCGACGAGCACCTGCTGGCGATCAGCCATAGCGAGGTCGACCGGGCCCTTTTGTCCGGCGCCGAGCGGGCCAGCGCCGAGCAGGACTTCTACGCCTCCGACCAGCACGCCAGGCGGATGACGGCCGAGCTGGCTGACCTGACGTCCGGCCCCGGCGATGACCGCCTGCACCAGCTCGCCGCCGAGTTCGGCTTGTCACCTCTGGAGACCGGGCTGCTCAAGCTGGCGCTGGCCGCGGCGGCCGATCAGGCGATCGCGCGGGTGCTCGGTTATCTGCTTGACAGCACTCAGGCCGCCGACCCGACTCCGGCTCTCGCCGCCGCGCTGTTCGACCTGACCTCGCAGGCGCCGCCAGGCCCTGACTCGGCGCTGGTGCGGTGGCTGCTGGCTGAGCCGGTCCCGGTCGATCAGGGCGCCTTCGCCTGGTCGACCGGCTGGCGCTGCGACTCCACCCTGGTTCCCGCGCTGACCGGCCACGGCTGTGACTGGTCAGCGGGCACCACGGGAAAGGTCGTGCCGCCGCCGGCCCCGTGCTGCGCCCGGAGCGGGTGGCCGAGATCGTCGGCTTCGTCCAGGCGCTTGGCGAGCCCGGCCTGCCGGTCGAGATCGAGCTCGCCGGCCCGGCCGGATCGGGCCGGACGACGCTCGCCGCGCTCGCCGCGGCCCGGCTGGGGAAGCGGCTCATCGCGGTGGACGCCGCCGCCATCCACCCCGACTCCCCCGTACGCCGCTGGGCCGACCCCGACCACGTCGCCGCCGCCACCCGCGAGGTCCGCCGGGCGCGCCTGGACGATGCGGTCATCGCGTGGGAGCACGCGGACGCTCTTCCCGTCCAGGCCAGGGCCGCCATCCCGGCGGCGCCTCTCACCTTCTGGTCGGTGCGGGCGCAGACGGCAGACGCGGCCGGCGTACCGGTCGATCAGGCGCTCGGTGGCCTGCGAGCCGATCGGCCGGGCGCAGCGGATCGCCCTGTGGGAATCGCTGGCCCAGACCAGCGCCCCGGCCGCGGTCGCCGACTGGGCGCTGCGCCCCGCCGAGGTCGGCATCGCCGCCAGGGTGGCTCCGGCGGGCGATGACGAGGTCGCGGCAGTCTGCCGGAACCTGCTGCTGGCCAGTACCCCGGAACTGGCTAACCCGCTGCCGCTGCCGTATGAATGGGCCGATCTGGTGCTCTCGCCGGCCACGATGAAGCACCTGCGCGAATTTGAGGCGCAGGCCGGCTCGTCGCGGCGAGGTGCTCGACGACTGGGGGTTCTCCCGGCTTACCCCGCTCGGCCGGGGCACGACCGCGCTGCTCGCCGGGCCGAGCGGCACCGGCAAGACGATGGCGGCCCAGGTGCTCGCCAGGTCGCTCGGGCTCGACTTGTACCGGGTCGACCTCGCAGGCGTGGTCAGCAAGTACATCGGCGAGACCGAGAAGCACCTGCGCGAGCTGTTCGAGGCGTGCGAACGGGCGCCCGTGCTGCTGCTCTTCGACGAGGCCGACGCGCTGTTCGGCAAGCGGACCCAGGTCAGCGACGCGCACGACCGGTACGCGAACATCGAGATCGACTACGTGCTGCAGCGGATGGAGCAGTTCGACGGCGTCGCCGTGCTCGCGACCAACCGCAAGGGCGACCTGGACACCGCGTTCATCCGGCGGCTGCGGTTCATCATCGACTTCGCCCCGCCAGGGCCAGCCGAGCGTGAGCGGATGTGGCGGATCGCACTCGGCGGCGCGACCGGCCCGGCCGGCCGGCCGCTCGCCGGCCAGCTCGACTGGCAGGCACTCGGCCGCGAGCTTGACCTGACCGGCGCCGGCATCAAGTCAGTAGCGCTAGCAGCCGCTTTCCTAGCCTGGAGCGACGGCGGCCCGATCACGGAGCGGCAGGTGCTCGCAGCGGCCAGGCGCGAGCTGGCCAAGCAGGGCATCGTGGTCCGGCCAGGCCAGCTGGAGCAGCGATGAGCCAGCCAGCGGGCGACCGCCCGCACATCGGCAAGCTGACGCTTCGCGTACCTGGCCTGGACGAGGCCACCGCCCGCGACCTCGCCAGGCTGGTAGCCGCCCGCCTCGCCGAGGACCTGCCGCCGCAGGCCGGGACGCCGGCCATCGACACCCGCCTCTGGGTGCAGGCCGCCGGCGACACCAGCCCGGGCCAGCTGGCCCAGCGGATCACCGACGAGATCAGCCGGGCGCTGCGCCGCGGCGGACCGGGAGGCCCCGCATGAGCGGGTTCGTGCTCAAGGGCGCGCTCGTCGAGTTCATGCCGACGTTCCTGCCGATCCCGCTGCCCAACGTGATCATCTTCCAGTACAACCCGGAGACGATGACCCACACCTGGACCCAGCCGGAGGCGGCCGGCAGCGCGGGCACCGAGACCAGCAACCCGCTCGCCGTCCAGGGCATGCCGGGCGAGTCCTTCTCCTTCACGATCTCGATGGACTCCAACGACGACATCGCCGACTCACTCCCGACCGGAGGGCTAGCGGAGGCCACCGGCCTGTACAGCAGGCTGGCGGCACTTGAGATGCTGCTCTACCCGACCGGCACCACCAATGCGCTGCTCGGTGCCGTGTCAGCCGCGATCGGCTCGGCGCTGGGCGGCGCGAGCTCTGGCCCGACCAGGACCGTGCCGCAGTCCGTGATGCCGGTCACCCTGTTCATCTGGGGGGCGGGCCGGATCGTGCCGGTCAGGGTCACCGCGCTCACGATCACCGAGACGCTCTACGACTCGGCGCTCAACCCCGTGCACGCCCAGGCCCAGATCTCGCTCCGGGTGCTCACCCCGGCCGAGCTGGTCGCCGCGTCCGCCGGCAACGACATCCTGGGCGGCCTCGCCACCGTCGCCTATACCTACACCCTCACGCTCCGCCAGGCCCTGGCCGTGGCAAACCTGGCCAACTCCGCCGAGTCGATCATCGGGATGATCCCGCACTGAGGAAGCAAGCACCGAGAAGGGAACGCCCATGTTCACGGCAGACAGCCGCTACGCGAGGCAGCCGGTGGCCACGGTCACGCTGCCGGACGGCACCACCGTCAGCACGGTCGTGCCGCCGCTGCCAGACCCGGTGCCGCTGGCCGGCTACGCGACCCAGGCCGGGCAGCAGCGGCTCGACCTGATCGCCGTGCGCTACCTCAACGCCCCGACGGGTTTCTGGCGGCTGTGCGACGCGAACAACGCCATGCTGGCCGGAGCCCTGGTGGCCCGCGAGCTGATCGGAATCCCGCAGGGCGGCCCAGGCGGGGCGAGCACAGCGTGAGCGTCACGATCCAGCTCACCGTGGGCGGCACCGCGGTGCCGGCCCGTTCTACGACGCGATCACCGCACTGGAGGTGCAGGAAAACGCCGACTCCCCCGGCGCGCTGCTGCTCAAGCTGCCGGTCAACCGCACCTCGGCCGGTGACCTGCAGTTCGTCGGCGACGGCACCTTCGAGCCGATGACCGGCCTGGCCCTCACGGTCACTCCCGGCGCGGCCGGCGCGCAGGCCCAGTGCGTGTTCGACGGCTACGTGCTGTCCTGGCGGCTGCACCTGGACCGGGCGTCGACCTCCTCCGCGATCGAGATCTGGGCGCAGGACGCCTCCTGGCTGATGAACCTCGACGACAACGTCACCGAATGGTCAGGGCAGACCGACGGCGAGATCGCCAACTCGATCTTCGGCACCTACGGCTTCACCCCGGCGGACGGCAACACCGACAACGACTCGCCCAGCCACACCGACGACGGGCACACGCTGCTCCAGCGGGCCACCGACCTGCAGTTCCTGCGCGGGCTGGCCCGGCGCGGCGGCAAGCTGTGCCGGGTCGCCTGCACCGATACCCCGGGCGCGCGCACCGGCTACTTCGTGACGCCCGATGTCACCGGGCAGCCGGCCGCCACGATCTCGCTGCTCGACCCGGCCGAGCTGGACCGTCGACTCGCTCGACTTCGACTGGGACGTGATGCGCCCGACCCGGGCGGACGCGAGCCAGGTCGACCTGACGGAGGCCAGCGACTCCGGCACCGACATCAGCACGGCCGGCAGCGGGCTGGCCCCGCTCGACCAGCGTGACTACCCGACCTACCTGGGACAGTCGGCGACCCTCCTGCTCACCGCGCCCGCCGACGTCCCCGAGCTGACCCAGCGCACCGCCGGCGCTCGATCGAGTCCGGCTTCTTCTGCCGCTGCACCGGAGAGGCCGACGCCGACCGGCTCTCGGCCGTGCTGCGGGCCGGCGACCTCGTCACGATCGAGGGCGCGGGCAGCATCTCGTCGGGCAGCTGGCTGGTGTGGAACGTCAGGCACAGCTATGCGCCCCAGTCCTGGAAGATGGCCTTCACCCTGGTGCGCAACGCGATCGGCCCGGCGGCGGCTGGGGGCTCGCTGTGACCGACGCCAGCCGACCGCGCGCTCGATGACCTGCTGGAGCGGCTGCGCACCCGGTTCTACGGCAAGTACCGCGGCATCGTCTGCGACATCGACGCCGCCACCATGCGGATCAAGGCCAAGGTCCCCTCGGTGCTCGGCGAGACGAGACCGGCTGGTGCATGCCCTGCGTCCCCTATGCCGGGCCCGGCACCGGATTCGCCTTCCTGCCCGCCCGGGGCAGCGGGGTGTGGATCGAGTTCGAGGGCGGTGACGTGTCCTACCCGATCTGGGTCGGCGGCTACTGGCGGGAAGGTGAGTTCCCGGCCGATGCGGCCGATCAGGTGCGGGTCATCGTGACGGCCGCCCCGCACAAGATCGTGCTTGACGACAGCCAGTCCTCGATCACGATCTCCGACCCGAACGGCAACACGGTGACGCTCGGCTCCTCGGGCATCAGCCTGGCCGGCGGCCCGAGCAGCTCGGTCGTGGTCAGCAGCGACAGCGTGTCGGTGAACAACGGCGCGCTTGAGGTGCAGTAAATGGCCATCACCAGGCACGACTACGCTTTCCCCTTCCGGGTCGACCCGGCCTCGCAGCAGACCGCGCAGACCGGCTACCCCGCGCACGTCGATCAGCTTGTCCGCCAGGTGCTGCTGACCAGCCCTGGCGAGCGGGTGAACCTGCCGCAGTTCGGCTGCGGGCTGCGCTCGCTGCTGTTCGCGCCGGGCACCGATGCGCTGGCGGCGACAGTGAAGCTCAGGGTCATCCAGGGCCTGACCCAGTGGCTCGCCGGCGTGGTGACCGTGATCGACGTCGCGGTCGCCGCGCCCGAGCCCGGCACGCTCCAGGTGACGGTGACCTACACGCTGACCGAGACCCAGACAAACCAGGCAGTGACGGTGACTCTGCCATGAGCCGCGACCGCCTCCAGCTTCTGCTCGCGCCCGGTGCCCAGCTCAACGGGATCGACTTCGTCGACGTCAGCGCCAGCCAGACCGAGCTATCCATTCATTTTCTGAACGCAGTGGCGCTTGCGGGAACCTTGTCCGGCAGCCCGGCCGCGGTCATCAGCGGTGGCGAGGTCGTCGCGACCGTCGCGGTCCGACCCGTCGACGACTCCCCCGGCTCACCGGACTGGAGCGCCGACCAGCAGGGCAGGCCGGTGCTGAGGCTGAGGGTCGCCGCGCCCGGCGACTTCTCCACCTACACGCTCGCCATCGGCAGCGGCAAGCTCGACCCGTTCTTCGCGACCGTGCCGTTCACGTTCAAGGCCGGGCTGCCCGAGCACCCTCGACTGCGCCGCGCCCAGCCCCGCCTGCCCGGCGCCCGAGCCACTGGCTGTGCCGATCGACTACCTGGCCAAGGACTTCGGCAGCTTCACCCGCGCGCTGTCGGAGTTCTCCGCGCTGCGCTACCCGGGCTGGGTCGAGCGGTCAGAGGCCGACCTCGGCGTGGTGCTGATGGAGGCGCTCGCCGCACTCGGCGATGAGCTCAGCTACTACCAGGACCGGGTGCTCGCCGAGGCCACGCTGCCGACCGCGACGCAACGGCTCTCGGTGACCAGGCACGCCAGGCTGGTCGACTACGAGCCAGCCCCGGCGGTCACCGCGACGACCTGGCTGCAGCTTGAGGTGGCAGCGCCGCCGCCGCGGTCAGACGGGCTGGGTCATCGATACGCCGCTGCGCTGCCGGGCCGTCGGCGCCGACGGCTCGGTGATCGACTTCGAGATCGAGGACCCGGCCCAGGGCCTCGCGAAACCCGGCAGCTACCCGGTCGATGTCCGGTGGAACCGCGCCAGCCTCGCGCCTTACTACTGGGATGACTCAGTCCGCTGCCTGCCGGCGGGCTCGGCGGATCTCTACCTCGCCGGCTGGGGCCTCGGCTCTGCAGGCCGGCCAGCAGCTGCTGCTCGACTCCCCGGCAGGGGACAGCGCTGATCCGCCGGCCAGGGAGCTCGTGCTGGTCGCGTCCGCGCCGCAGACCTTCGATCCCCTGCTCGGCGTCGAGCTCACGCACGTCTTCCTGGCCGCGCCGACAACGGCCGACCATGACCTGCTGACCACGGCCGTGGCCGGGCAACCTGGTGCCCGCCGTCCAGGGGGCCAGGTTCAGCGACACCTTCAAGATTCCCGTGTTTGCCGGCACTGGCCCGGCGCAGCCGCCGCCTGGCCCCGTCGTGGTCCGTGCCGGAGCCAACTGGACGCCGGAGCTGGTCCTGCCTGATCTGCGGTACAGCCTGGCGGCCGGCCCGCTGGCCTGGGTCGCCACGCCGGGTCAGGACGCCGATGTCGAGGTGCCGGCGCAGCCCGAGATCCAGCTGTTCGGCCTGCCGCCTGGCGGCGCCTGGCAGCAGTGGGATTTCAAGCGGTGGCTGCTCGACGCGGCGCCGGCCGAGCTGGGGTTCACGCTGACCGCCGAGCAGTACTCGCCGGTGCTGACGAGCAACGGGGTGACCTGGTACGACTACGACGGCGACGGCGGCACGACGATCAGGTTCGGCGACGGCACGTTCGGGCTGACCCCCGTGCCGGGGACGGCCTTCACCGTGACCTACCGGGCAGGCGGCGGATCGACCGGCAACGTGCCCGCTGACACGATCATCACCGTCGTGCCCGGCCAGGCCCAGGGCGCGATCGTCACCGCGTGCACCAACCCGTTCGCCGCGGCCGGCGGCGCCGACGCCGAGACCCTCGCGCAGGTGCGGGTACGGGCGCCGCAGCGGTTCAGCGCCGAGCCGCTGCGCGCGGTGCTCGCGGGCGACTACGTGGCGGCGGCCCAGACGCTCCCGTGGGTGCAGCAGGCGGGCACGACGTTCCGCTGGACGGGGAGCTGGCTCACGGCCGCGACCAGCGCCAACCCGGCTGGCACCGAGCAGCCGCCGATCGGCGACCTGACCAGCCTGACCGGGCTGCTCGACCAGCGCAGGCTGGCAGGCTACGAGAGCTACGTGCTGCCGCCGCGCTACGTAGCCGTCGACCTGCGGATCACCGTCTGCGGCCTGCCCAGCTCGTTCGGCAGCGACGTGGCGGCTGCTGTGCTGACCAGGCTGCAGCCAGCCCGGCCAGCACAGCAGCTGCCAGGCGGCATGGCCGGCTTCTTCGACCACTCGCGGTGGAGCTTCGGTCAGCCGCTTGAGTCGAGCGCGCTGCTCGCGGCCATCCAGTCCTGTCCAGGCGTCGCCGGCGTGTACCAGGTCTTGTTCCGCCAGCGCGGCGTCCAGCTCGACTGGGCGCCGCTGCCGGAGACGCTCACATTCGCCGCCGACCAGATCCTGCGGGTCGACAACGACCCGAGCAGGCCAGAAGCCGGCTCCCTCCAGGTCACCGTAGCGGGGTCGAAATGAGCGACAGCGGCGCGTGCCCGTGCGACGGCGGGTCCGACCCCAGGGTCGTGACCAACCCGCCGGGCCTGTCGCAGATCTCCTACCAGGTCGACGACTTCACCGGCTTCCGCCGGGCGATGCTGGCACCGCTGGGTAGGCAAACACCGGCGGGCGAGCGGGCCATCGGCGACTGGCGTCCGGTCCCCGGTGACCTCGGCCTGCAGGTCATCGAGTGGTGCGCCTACCTGGCCCAGATCCTCGCCTTCTACAACGAGCGGCATCGCCAACGAAAGCTACCTGCGCACCGCGACCAGGCCGGGCAGCATCGCCAGCCTGGTCGCCCTGCTCGGCTACCAGCCGGGACCGGGGATCGCCGCCACCGGGAACGTCGCGGTCACCAGGACGGCGGCCCGGCCGGGCGAGCCGCTGGTCATCCCGGCCGGCATGCCGCTGGCCAGCGTGGCGACCCCGGGCGTGCCCTCGCAGATATTCGAGGTCACCGGCTCGGCCCCGGTCAGCTTCGCCGGCCCGTCGAGCGTGCCGGTGACGCTCCCTGCCGATACCGGCTTCATCGCCAACTCCGACGGCTCGCAGTCGATCCTGCTGGCGGGCAAGGTCAGCGGCGTCGCGGCCGGGGATCAGCTGCTGCTCGTCACCAGGACGTTCGCCGGAGCCGACGACGACTGGGCACTGATCACGGTGCTGGCCGCGGCGCCGCAGCCTGACCAGGGCACCGGCACGGTCAATACCCTGGTGACGTTCACCGGCGGCTGGGGCCCGGTCGCCAGGCCAGCCAGGCACATCCCGGTCAGGCCAGGCCCGGGACCGGTGCTTTCAGAGCTTGCCTTTGCCCTTGCGCCTGCGCCGGCCGCTGGGGCCGACGGCAGCGCCTCGCGCGGGTTCCTGTCGGTCGGCGGCTACCACTGGGTTCCCCGCCAGCCCGAGCCGCACCAGGCCCCGGCCCCGCAGGTCACCGATTACCGGCTGCTGCGTCCCAGAGCGGCGGCCGCTCTGTGGAACCGGGGCAGCACGTCGGCCAGCCAGGTCGTCATCGCGGCGGACGGATCGTCGGTGCACCTGTCGGCGGCGGTGCGCGGGATCGGGCCCGGTGACGTGGTCATGTTCGACAACGGGAACGGCACAGCGGTCGCGCTGGCCGTCGTCTCCGCCGTCACCGAGGACCTGTGGACGATCCACTATCCGGGAGCACCGCCGCCGACCCCGCCCACGATCGTCGTGGCGCACACGGCGCTGGCGCTCACCCTGTCCGCCAGCGACGCCGGCCTGCTGGCGGGAGTGACCGACCCGGCCGCGCTCACCGTCAGGTACGGGTTCAAGGACGCAGGCACGATCATCGGGGTCCCGCCGCAGATCCTGCCGAGCCTGCCGCCGGTCCTTGGCGTACCCGCCGCCTACCAGCCGCCGCCGGGCACCCAGACCGCCTTCCTGGCCGACGCGGCCGGCGCCGGGATCCTGGTCGGCTTCAGCGCGGCCGGGACCGGCCAGGTCACGGTGACCAGCGCCAGCCCGATCGGCACCCCGCTGGAGGTGCCCTTGCGGCTGCTGCTCGACGTCGTGCCGGTCTCGCGCGGCCGTACCGTGACCGGCGAGGTGCTCGGCAGCGGCAGCGCCGCCCTCATCAATCAGTCGTTCACGCTCGCGAAGTCCCCGCTCACCTACCTCGCGGCCGGCGACAGCAGCGCCCCGGTACTCGCCGTCTACGTCGACGGGGTGCAGTGGCAGCAGGTGCCGAGCTTCTACGGCCAGCCAGCCAGCGCGCGGGTGTTCGTGGTGTCCAGGTCACCGGATCAGAGCGTCACGACGATCACCTTCGGCGACGGCATCAGCGGCGCCCGGCTGACCTCGGGCGCGGGCAATGTCATCGCCAGCTACCGGTACGGGTCAGGCGCGCTCAGCCCGCCGGCCTGGCGGCTCACCACGATCAGCGCACCGCAGCCCAGTCTGGCGTCCGTGCAGAACCCGGTGGCGGTCGGCGGCGGCAATGACCCGCAGTCACCAGAGGACGTCAGGGCCAGCGCCCCGGCTAGCGTGTTCACCTTCGGCCGGGCCATCTCGGCGCTTGATTACCAGGTCGTGGCCGCGCAGGCACCGGGCGTGGCCAGGGCCGTCGCGTACTGGACCTTCGATGGCACGGCGCAGCGTGCGACCGTGACCGTCTACGCGGGCGACGACGACACGGCTGTCGCGTCGGCCCAGTCGGCGCTGGACGGCTCTGATGACCCGAACCGCCCGGTCACCGTGCTGGCGGCGACCCCGATCGAGCTCAGCCTGTCCTGCGCGCTCGTCATCGCCGCAGGCCGGGTGGTGCCTGACGTGATCGCGGCGGCGACGGCAGCGGTGTCCAGCTCGTCCGGCGGACTGTTCAGCCCGGCCCGGATGGGCATCGGCCAGCGGCTGTACCGCAGCGCGATCGACGCCGCGCTCAGCGTCCCCGGCGTGCTCGCCGTGCACAGTCTCGACCGTCACCGCCTCCGGGCTCGAGCCTCGACGAGGTACTCGACCCTGGCGAAGGCTCGTTCTTCGACCTCCCGGCGGCCAGCGTCTCGATCTCGGCGGCGAGTGCCGGATGACCGGGGTCAACGACGGATACGACAGCTACTACGCCGAGCGGCTCTGGCAGCTGCTGCCCGCCGTCTACCGCACCGCGGACACCGACGACCTGAACGCGTCCGGGCCACTGCGGGAGCTGGTCAACCGGATCGGCACCCAGCTCGCCGTGGTCCGGCGGAGCATCGACCGGCTGTGGGCCGACCAGTCGATCGAGACCTGCGACGACTGGGTCATCCCGTACCTCGGCGATCTGCTCGGCACCAACCTGGTCGACCAGGCCGACCCGCGCGGCCAGCGTCTCGAGGTCGCGAACACAATCCACTACCGGCGCCGCAAGGGCACGACCGCGCTGCTTGAGGAACTGGCCATCGACGTGACCGGCTGGCCCGCGCGGGTGGTGGAGGGCTTTCGGCGGCTGGCCAGGACCAGGCACGGCCTGGACCCGGCGGTGGGGCCGGCCGCCTTCCCGGCCGCCGATCCGGCGACCGTCGCCGCGCTGCTGCGGGTGCAGGGCCTGACCGGGCTGCTGACCGGCGGCCTGGCCGGCGGTTTCGCTGACCTCCGGTCCCCGCACGGCGCCTCGCTGGCGGGCACCGCGTTCGACGAGAGCTTCCACACCGCCGACTTCCGGGCCGGCGCTGGCGCGCTCGGCCATTTCGGCATCCCGAAGCTGCTGGTGTTCCTGTGGCGGCTGACCAGCTTCGCTGTCGTGGCCGGGACGCCGGTCCCGGTGACCGGCTGCGCGAACCAGTACGTGTTCGATCCGGCCGGCCGGCGGGTGCCGCTCTTCCTGTCGCAGCCGCCGCTGCCCGATGACTCGGCGCCGAGCTGGACCTTCGCGCCGGAATGGGGCGTGCCAGGCCCGCTGACCAGCTCGCTGGAGACCGCTCTCACCGACCAGGGGATGGTGCCGCCGGCCCCGGCCAGGCCGCCCTATCCATCCTCTGGCCTGCCGCAGCGGTACGCGCTCGGCGGCGGCGCGCAGTTCGCCGGCCTCTGGCCGGAGGCAGGCACGTTCGCCGTGACCGGGCCCCCGCCGGCACAGCCGTCCCCGGTCACGGTGAGCTACCACTACGGGTTCTCCTCGCTGGTCGGGGCCGGGCCCTACGACCGGGATAAGCTCGCTGACCGGCCCGCCGTCGTCGGCAGCGAGACCCTGGTGACCGGGACGGGCACGCTCGCCGCCGCGCTAGCAGACGCGGGCGCCGTCGGCACGGTCACCATCAGCGACTCGCTGACCAGGCCGGAATGCCCGGCGGCCGGCTCGACTGCCGAGCCCGTCAGCGACCTGCTGGTACGGGCCGGGCCTGGCCTGCGCCCGGTGCTGCGGCCGCTGGCCGGTGCCGGGCCCTGGGTCTTCACCGGGGGCGGCGACGGGCAGCTCGTGCTTGACGGCCTGACCCTGTGCGGCTGCGACCTCGTGCTCAAGGGCTCGTTCGGCACGGTGCGGATCACCGCGTGCACGATCGATCCTGGCACGGCGGCACCAGGCTCACCGCCGCTTTCGACCGCCGTCGACGGCCTGGTACTGGGGCCGGGCCGGATCTTCGTGGAAGACGATCCGGCGGCCGGCCAGCCGGGAGCGATCGGCCAGCTCATCATCGATCACGCCATCACCGGCCCGGTCCGCACCCGCTTCGGCGGCTCGGTCCAGACGCTGACGATCAGCGACAGCATCGTCCAGGGCCTTCCGGCGACGACCGGCGCAGCCTATACCGCCGCCGACATCTTCGACCCCGTGCTGCTGGCGGCCGGCTTGCTCAGCCGGTGACCCGCTGGCGGAGGCCCTGCTCGCCGCCATGCCCGCCGCCGCCGTCACGGCCCTGCGGGCGTACGCGGCCCAGCCGCCTGACGCCCAGGAGGCAGGCCTGCCGCAGCCGGTCCTCGACGCGCTCAACGCCCTCGTGGCCGGGCCCTCGCTGTATGACCAGGCGCCGTTCGCCCCGGCCAGCCTGAGCCCTGACGTGCTGGCGCTGGCCGGCCGGGCCGCCTCGCTCGACCCGGCCGGGCTGGCGGCACTGAACCGGAGCCTGCTCGACGAGTCCTTCCCGGTCGCGCTCGGGGTGGCCGCCATCGCCGTCGCGGCCGCCGACGTCCAGCTCACCAGGGTCACCGTGCTCGGCCGGACGGCGGCGCACCGGCTGTCGGCGAGCGACACGATCCTGCGCGACTTCACCACCGTCGATGACACCCAGGACGGCTGCGTCCGGTTCAGCGCGTACGCGGCGGGCAGCGTGCTGCCGCGCCAGTTCCACTGCGCCGCCATCCCGGCCGGCGCGCCGATCTTCACCAGCGACGCGTACGGGCAGCCTGGCTACGCCCAGCTGCTTGAGTCGGCCGACACCGCGATCACCGGCGGCGCGCCCGGTGCGTCGATTTCGTCGGGCGCGGACAGCGGCTCGGAGACTTGGCGCCTTTTCCGGGGACCGCAATCCGCTCAAGGAGCAGGGCCTGCTCATCAAATATGCCGAGTACATGCCGCTCGGGCTGACGCCCGTGATCGTGCATGTCACGTGACCATCGTCCCAGCCGGGGCAGGAGAGGCAGACGGCCATGGCCGGCGACCGCGCACGAGTGAGCTATGACCCGACCAGGAAATGGCGCGGCCTGGTGGCGCAGCAGGGCCGGGTGAGCGTCGAGGCGGACTGGAACGAGGCCCAGGCCATCGGCGCGGCCCGGGACCGGCTGACGACCCTAGATGTCATCGGGCCAGCCGGGTCGCCTGATGGCGGCTATCAGGTCACCGCCACCCCGGCGGGCAGCCCGGTGCCCGGCGGTCCCCGGCGACCTGGAGATCAGCGCCGGCACCTTGTATCTCGGCGGCGAGCGCCTCGACCTGGACGAGCCGGTCACGTACAGCACTCAGCCCGACTGGCTGGACAGCTCCACCGACCCACTGTGGGTAGCTCCGGCCGTGCCCGAGGCCGCCGACCCCAGTTTCGAGCTCGTCTACCTGCTGGCCACCGAGCAGGAGGCGGCGGCGGTGGAGGACCCGGCGCTGGCCGACGTGGCGCTCGGCGGGCCAGACACCATGCAGCGCCAGCGGCTGCGGCAGCGTGTCGTGCGGCAGCCGGTCACCTCGGGCGACTGCGCCGGCGCCTGGCAGGAATTCACCTCCTCGCTGGCCGGCCAGGGGCTGAGCTTTGACCAGGCCTCGATGCGGCTCGGCTCGAAAGCGGCACTGACCGTCTCGTTCACCACCTCGCCCGGCCAGCCCAGCCTGTGCCAGCCGGTGGCGGCCGGCGGCTACCTGGGGGCCGAGAACCAGCTCATCCGGGTGGCGGTCACCAGCATCGACGCCACCGGAACGCCGACCATCACCTGGGGCTTCGACAACGCCTCAGCCAGCTACCGGCTGCTCTCAGCGACCTACGACCCTGGCGCGGACGCCACGACCGTGACGCTAGCCAGCTCGCCGCCGGACAGCTACCACTACCCGGCGCTCGGCCAGTCGGTCGAGCTGCTCAGGGACTCGGTGCGGCTCACCCCGGCCGATTACCTGGCCTCATCGGCCGGCTACGTGTCGGCGCTCACCGCCGCCTACGACCCGACCCGCAAGCAGCTCGTAATCGCGGGCCAGCCGCCAGCGGACTACCTGTCCGCCGCCACCCCGCAGCTCTACCTGCGGGTCTGGCAGGCGACCATCGCCGCGCCGGCGAATCAGGCGATCCCGCTCGGCGACACTGGCCTGGCGGTGACGCTGAGTACGACCAGCGATTCATTTCATCTCGGTGATTTCTGGCTTTTCGCCCTCAGACCGATCGAGCCGGCGATTGTCTACCCGGCCCGCTACCTCGCCGGGCCGCAGCCGCCCGAGGGCCCGCGCACGCTGGCCTGCCCGCTCGCGGTGCTGACCTGGGAGAACGGAGCCGCGACCGGGTCGAGCTGCGTCCCGCCGTTCGCGAGCCTGACCACCCCGGCCCAGGCGGCCGGGTCGAGCTGCGGCTGCACGGTCGAGCTCGGCCCCGCTGACGTCGACGGCGGGGCGTCGCTCTCGGCGGTCCTGGCGAAATACTCAGATCCGGATAACCCGATCTCCGTGTGCCTGAAGCCGGGGACCTACACGCTCTCCGAGCCGCTCGTGGCCGGCAGCGGCCTCAATCTCGGCGCGCTGCGCGGCTGCGGCGGCGGGGTCATCGTGCAGGCGCCGGCTGAGCCGGGGCCTGAGTTCACGCTCGGGCTGATCGTGCTGGAAGGGCAGGACTCGCTCACCATCGACGGGATCGAGCTTGTGGTTCCTTACGTCGGCTTCACCGTCCCGGCCGACGTGTTCACTGGCTTGCGCGGCGTGAACCAGGACCTGATGAAGGGCTACTCCATCGGGCTGAAGGTCGCGATCGGCATCTACGCGGCCGACGCCGCCGGCCTGACCGTCACCGACTGCACTTTCAGTTTTGCCGCCGCCGGGCAGGCGAACGTCTTCGGCGCCGGCCTTTACTGCACCGGCACGATCGAGGGTCTCGCCCTCACCGGCTGTACTTTCGTCGTGAGTGACGGGCCGGTGACGGTGCCGTTCTATGACCTGACCGCTGGCAATCCGGTGGAGATTCCGTATCAGCCGGTGTTCGGGTACCTGCAGGTGCCGGACTTCCCGGCGGCCGACGGCGAGGCCCAGGCCCCTCCTGTCCTGCACGACGCGACGATCGAGCGGTGCACGTTCGAAGGCCTGACGGTGCCTGTCCTGGTACTAGCCCAGCTGGGGACGGTTCGCGTCGACCAGAACACGGTGACCGGCTGCTACGGCGGATTCTGGCTGATCTCGCTCAGCAGCCAGGCCCAGCTCGCCGCTATCGACGTGATCGCGGTCGGTGACCCGACCTTGTTCCGCCAGTTCGCCGCGAGGGGCTATGCCGGGCTCACTGACCGGCTGCTGGTGCTGGCGAGCGCGATCGGGCGCGTTCTGCCGATGACACCGCCGGCCCACGGCGAGATTCCCGTCCGCCGGATCTTGGCGCCGTCGAGTGCGGAGCTTGAGCTCGCGCGCGAGAGCGTGAGCTCGTTCTATGCGCTGGCGGCAGGGGCAGTCTCGGCGGGTATCGCCAGCCCTGCCAGTCCCACTAGCCCCGCCAGCCCCGCCAGCCCCGCCAGCCCCGCCAGCGGCCGGGCGAGCGGGATTCAGTTTGCCGAGCTGCCGCCTGCCATTAGCTTTGCCTTCGAGCCGCACGGATTCGCGCCGTCGCAGGGGACGGTCCCGACCGCCGATACCGGAGTGAGCGTGCGGCTGCGGCTCGATGTGCGGGACTGCCAGGTCGACGCCGTCGTGCCGAACTCCTACTCGGGCACCGGCCTCCTGGTCGCCGACCTGACCCAGAACTCGGCGTCGGCGCTGGTGCACGGCTGCCGTCTTCGAAGCAGGTTCCCGATGGGCGAGGCCGTCGCGGTCGCCGCGGTCGCCGAAGCCACCGTAACCGGGAACATCGTGGCGAACGAGGTCGTGCCGCTGTCGCAGCCGATCGACGACAAGGTGAACAGCTTCAGCATCACGCTGGTCGCGACCACTCCGCTCGGCGTGCCTGCCGTCGCCATTACCGGCAACGTGTTCATCGACCCCACGATCCTGCCGGCCAGGCCGCAGACCGTTCCTGCCCTGCTGGCCGACTGGGACGTGCTGAACACCGTCATCGCCTACGTGGCACCGCCGGCTGTCACCGGCATCTCGCCAACCATAGGCTTCCCATCGGGCGGGGACAGCGTGACGATCACCGGCAGCGGCTTCACCGGGGCGACCGGGGTAAGGTTCGGCGCCGCCGACGCCCCCATGACGGTCGAGTCCGACAGCGAGATCACCGCCACCAGCCCGGCGGGCACCGGCACCGTGGACATCACCGTCACCACTTCGGCCGGCACCTCGGTGACCAGCGCCGACGACGAGTTCACCTACGTACTGAGACGCCCGATAAGAGACCGAACCAAAGCGACCACGACCCCGCCGGCGCCAGACCCGGACCCGGCATCCGAAGCCGGCCCCGCACCCGAACGCAGCCCCGCACCCGAACCGAGTCCGGCGTCCAAGCCAACTCCTGCGACCGGACCGGCCGCTCAGCCGGTACTGAGTACGGCTGTCACCAGGCCGATGAAGCGCCCCGACCGCCCAGCCTCCCCGCCAGCCACCAACCCGGACGCCTAGACCACGCATCAACCCCGGCTCAGCCTTCGCCGCAGCCACTTCAGGCCTTTGCGCCTGTGAGCCGCCCACCCGGCTTCCGTGATCATGGTCGGGGTCTTGATCGCGGAAACCCAAGGGGGCGATCACGCATTACATCTTCCGTGATCAAGCTGTGCTCCATGATCACGGAAGGTTGCGCGGGGTACTCGGACGCCGGGGTACTCGGACGCCGGGGTACTCGGACGCCGGGGTGCCGGTCGCCGGGGTGCCGGTCGCCGGGACCGGGACCGGGTGAAAACGGGGCATTGTGCGAGGAGGTCGCAGGACCCCGGACAGGCCAGCGATCAATACACCCCCGAAACGGCTGATACCCGGCAACTGACCAGCTCCGCTTGGCGGGCCGACATAGAGGCCACTTGCGACTGAACTGCCGCAGGCATAAGCCCCGCAACATCGCGGCCTGAGTCCAGAAACCTCATTTTCCTTAGACTCTGGCCTCTGAGCTGGCCCTACTGGACTGTCACCGCGGTCTGTCCGGCCCAGCTCACCGTGACGACGCCACCCCAGGTACAACTGCACTGAGCTGCGTCATCGAGCGCGGCGACCTGGCCGATCGTGACCCGCGCCGCACCGGGCGTCCAGGGTGAAAGCACCGGCAGGCAAGGCTGCGGGGTCAGCACGCTGGAAGCCGCCGCCGTGGCCGAGACCACCTGCGGATTGGCCAGTGACATGCACATCCCGAACGGCGGCACATTGGCCGGTGCCACGTCAGTGACGACGCCAGCGGGGCTGGTCGCGGAGGTAGTCGTACCTGAGGCGGCGAATGTGGCCGGCGTAGTGCCGAACGAGCACTGCAATGCGGCCCCAGTGCAGACCATCGCCATACCGCCCACGCTAGCAGAACCCCGCCTCCCAGCCCGGGCTGCAATTCGCCCTGCTCGTAATCCGTCCCGCCGAAGAACCGTTTTCCATCAGCGACCGTGCCGGGCGTCGGCGTGATCTGGAAGGCGGACCAACGCTAACCGTCAATACGTCGCTGGCAGCTGGCCACGTATCATCGTTTTGATAACCACTAAGTTCGCATATCGGGCCAATTTTCAACGGTAAGTGATGATACGTGCAGCCGACGGGATGACGTATCATCACTTTCCTTTGCCCGGTCACCCCGCTCACTCGAACGAGTAGACACTTTGCCAGGTATTCACCATTTCAGCGGGTCCAGGCACCCCTCGTGTGATCACCCCATTAAGGTTCCATGATCAGGGCCTGGATCATGATCACGGAACTCCGGTCGCGCGAGCCGGGCTCTGCTAGGGCTGGATTTCTATGCCTATGGAGGCCCAGGTCTGGCCGGTGGCGCCCATGCTGAAGTTTGCCGTGGCCTGCACGACTAGCTTGCCCCAGGTACCGAAAGCGCTGGCGCCGCCGCCGCCGAACACCGAGAAGCCTCCTGGCGGGGTGAACGTACCGCCGCTGGCGGAGGCCAGGAACGCGAGCTCGCTGTTGGCGGCTTGCTGGACTGTCAGGGAGACGGCGGCGTTCTGGTTGCCGGCCGTGGTCGTGCCTCTGTTCGTGCAGCCCGAGCAGGCCAGGGGCGCCTCTCCGGTGCCGAGCTGCACCACGTCGACCCAGGCGGTCGGGAGCAGGGCCAGGCCACCGAAACTGACCGTGACGGCCGTCGGGCCTGCGCCAGAGCCGGTGGCCTTCCAGGCGTAGAGGAAGTTTCCGCCCGCGCCGGACTGGACGCTGGCGAGCTGGCTCGCCCCGGTGAACGGGCCGCTGACACCGGTCACCGACGAGCCGGTCAGGCCGGTGCCGGACAGGTAGATGAGGATCAGCTCGCTCCGGCCGCTCGTGGTGGTCACGGCCGGCCCGGTGCAGAGCAGGCTGAGCAGGAGGCAGGTGGCGTTGCCGTTGCCCAGGTCGACCGCCCCGAGCAGGGTCTCCGTGCTGGCCAGCACCGAGGTGCTCGCCCAGTTGCTGTAGACCGCCGTCAGCGTCCAGGTGTAAGTCGTGGCCGGCAGCAGGCCGGTTGCCGTGCACGAGGTCGTCGCCGAGGTGGGTGTGGCCGAGCAGCCGGCCAGGGTGCCTGGTGATTGCTTGAGCGTGAACCCGGTCAGGGTCGGCGGCGCGGTCCAGGACAGGCTGGCCGACGTCGCCCCGCTGGCCGTTGCGGTGAATCCGGTCGGCGGGGAGATCGTGGCGGCCGTGGTGCTAGCTGTGCTGGCGGCCGGCGTCGCGGCGAAGAACGCGCTGGCCAGTCCGTGCCCGCAGCCCAGGACCAGCGCGGTCGCCGTGAGGCCGCCGATGGTGATCCAGCGGGCCAGGAATCCCCGGCGCGCCTGCCTGGCTCCCGGCTGGCCATGGCTTGCTGCTGCTCGCATCTCAGCTCCAGGCAAACGAGCCGCTCGGGGTGCAGGGCGCACCGGCGGCCGGCGTGGTGGTACAAGACAAGGTGTTGTTACGGGACTGCACGACATGAGTGGTCGCGATGACCTGCGCGGTCCCGCCCTGGTAGCCGGTGGTCGAGCTGACCGGCAGCTGTACGGCGACGCGGAAGCTGGTCAGCGCGCTGGTCAGGGCGCTGGTCGAGATCAGCTCATTGTCGAGCCGTAGCAGACAGACCCAGAGGGAGCGCCGCCAGGACAGGTGGTCGCGACGCTTGGCACGGTATAGGTGACCGTAGGCCCGGTCGAGGTGATGGTGATCGTCAGGTCGTTGCTCGGGTCGGCGACCGGGTTGTAGAGCCTGGTCCCGCCCGACCCGGCCTGGGCCTCCACGACGATATTGACCGCCAGGTAAGCCGACGCCGGCCCTGGGTAAGTGGCGGTGAAGGTGCAGGCACTCGCAGTGTTGTTCGGCAGCAGCCCGGTGACCGGGCAGCTCGCGATCGCGCTATTGGTCAGCGTCACGGTCGCCGCTGTGAACGAGTTCGTGCCGCTGGCCCGGCTCGAGACCGAGCGCGCGACCGCGAAGGTGGTCGCGACCAGGCAGCCGGCGACGATGAGCACGAGCAGGCCGGACCCGACTGCCAGCCGTCTCATCGGCGGCAACGTGACGCTACGACGCTTGAGATGCACTGTCCTGTCCAGATGATTCGGCCGGGTGATTCGACTGGGGTGATTCGACTGGGGGGTGACGGCGGCTGGCTGGCGTCGCGGGAATCCCCCGCCCGCGACGCCAGCCAGCCGCGGCGTGATCAGGCTGACCGGGTAGCTGGCTCGGCTAGCTCCACGCGAACCCGCCGCCGGCGTTGCACTGCTGACCGGAGGCGCAGGCGCCAGGCAGCGGGTTGTTGCCCGCCTGCACAGCGTGGAACGTGAGCGTGACCGTGGTGCTGCCGGCCTGGTACACGTTGCCGGACGCGATCGGCAGCGCGTAGTCGAGCAAGTAGCTCACCGCCGTGTTGGCGGCCGCAGCGGTCGAGCTCACCAGCAAGTTGGCCGTCGGGCCCGTCGGCAGCGACGCCGACGTGCCGCCTTGCTGGGTAAAGGTGGTACCCGCCGTCGGCGCGGTGCTGGTCACATAGGTGGTGGGCGTGGCGTCCTTCAGGTAGAGCTGCAGGCCAGTTGCCGTTCCGTCGTACAGCGCCGTGCCGCCATTGGTGACGTTGACATCCACCGCGAGCCAGGCAGTGACGCTGCCCGTGTACTTCACGTTGTAGGTGCAGGTGGTCTGGGCCTTGCTGCCAATCGGCGCCCCCGCCGACGAGTCACCCGGCACCATGTTCGTGATCGTGCAGGTCACCGACGCTGGCGTGCCAAGCCCGACCGAGACCGTGCCGGCCGTGAAGGTGTTCGCGCCGCTGGCCTCAGAAGCGCTGAACAGGCCGAAGGTGAATCCGGCCACGAGCGTGGCGGCCGAGCCGATGATGGCGGTAGCCGCACCGGCAAGCGCCAGGCGTCTCTTCACCGATCTTTGCATTTATGGTTCCCCCGATTTCAATTGGAATTGTGCTTACCTGACAGAATTCGCGTTCCCCTCCAGGTCATCCGCCCGCCTCGCCCGCCGGAAAAGAGGCCCGGCGACGAGCCAGAGAAGAACGGATGCGCCGAGCATTACCGGCACGATCGGATGATGCAGCGCGTTCAGAATATAGCCGCCTTTACGAATCGGGTACGAAAACACGCCGACGATATCTGAAGACGGTCGCAAAATCGTATCCGGCGAGTTGTTGGCGTCCCCTTTTGTGAGGTAATTCACTTCCCCGTCAACGACTTTTTCCCCGATAATCCGGTGCGTAATGATGACCGTGCTTCCCTTGGCTTCGCGAAAACTCGCGATCTGCCCGGTCCGCAGCTGGCTGGCCTGCCGCGCCGTCACCTGATCATCGACAATGAGGTCGCCCGTGCGAATCACCGGCGTCATCGAGCCGGACAGCACGCTCATCACCGGGTGGCCGAAGGCGGTGTACTGCCCGCGGGCCGACAGGTGGGTGGCGACCGCCGCGACGACCATGAGCCCGGCGAGCCCGGCGACGAGCACGACGGCGATCGTGCCGGCGGCTGCCCGCAGCCGGCGCCAGGATGACCGCCCGTAACCAGAGCCGGTGTGAGCCGGATTAACCGGAGAGATTTGCTTCGTAACGAAATTCATCAGGCTAACTCCAGGTAAAGATGCCGGCTGCCGGACAGGGCTGGCCAATGGAGGCGATGCCGCAGCCGGCCTGCAGCTCGTTCGCCGGGGTCTGCACGGCCTGAGCGGAGAGCGTTATGGTCGCCGACCCGCCCTGGAAGGCGTTGCCGGCCGTCGAGGGGAAGCTCGGGGTCATCGTGAAGGTGACCACGTCTCCGCTGGTGAACGCGAGCGTCGGCTGACTGCCTGAGTACCAGGCGGCCAGGTCATTGGCGGCCGTCCAGCAGGTATGCCCCGGCGGGCAGGCGCCGCCAGCGGAACCCGGCCCCGCCGGCACCGTGTAGCTGTGGTGACCGTCGCTGACCGACAGCGTCAGGCCGGCCGTTCCCGAGCCGTCAAAGAGCGGCCTGCCGCCTGGTCCGGCGCTCGACTGGACGGCGATGGTCAGCGAGACGAAGGCGGGCAGCGAGCCGGTATAGGTCACCGAGAGCGAGCAGGTCACGCCGCCGGTCAGGTCGCCCGGCAGCAGGAACCCGTAGCCGCAGGTCCGCGTCGCCGGCGCGTTGAGCGCGAGCGTCACCGAGCCGGTCGACGCCGAGCCGGTACCCGGGCCGGCCAGGTCGCCTGCCGCCGAGGCGAATCCGGCGACGAGCCCGGCGGCCAGAGTGCCGATCGCGATGGCGTAGGCACCGCGCCAGCGCCAGGTCCGCCTCACCGGGACCCGCCAGGGGTGACGATCTGGATGACCGTCGGGGATGACGAGGCGGCGAAGTCAGCCGGGTTGGCCGGGCTGAACGTGGCGTAGAGCGTGAGCTGGCCGGCGGGCAGTCCGGTCGCTATCGTTCGCGCCTGGCCGGCCAGCCCGACCTCGGCGGGCTGGCCAAGCATGGTCGCTGACTGGCAGGCCGACGCTGGCGAGCCTGGCGGAAGCTGGGCGGGGCTGGTGCACAGCCAGAAGGTCACCACACCGGTCACCGGCAGGCGCGGCGGCTTCGTCCCGCCGGTGACCAGGGCGACCAGGGTCACCGGACTGTGCAGGACCGAGGGGTTCGGGATCTCGTACATCCAGATCCCGGTGGCGGCGCCGGTTCCGGCGGAGCTGGCCGTGCCCTGGTAGCTGAACGGGAACGTGACGACCTGGCAGCCGTTGGGCGCGTTCCTGGCGAGCAGGATCGGCAGGCCGAACTGCGCGCTCCCGCGTGGCGGCACGACCGTGGCCAGGCCGGTGACGGTGACGGCGGGCGGGCTGCCGGCGAACGCCTGGTTATCCAGGGTCAGGTTGGCGAGGGGGCAGGTGGGCGGGATGCTGGTCACCGAGACCGTCACCGAGGTGACCGTGATGCTGACGGCGCCCGGATTGGTCGCGGTGAGCGTGAGCGTCGCCGGGAGGCCGGGGGCAAGATTGCCGACGCTGCCGGTCAGCCCGAAATCCGATCCGGAAGTGAGCAGTGTGGCGGCGCGCACCGCCGGCCTGGACCTGGCGGAATGACCGACGGCGGCACTGGCCGCTATTGAGGCGGCGCTCGCTACGACCGCGACAATGGCGATAAGCCAGATCGCGCGCTGGCGTCGAACCATGGTCAATGAGTCCTTTCCGAACCAGCTGGCTCGCTCAGGGATGGGTTTAATCGATTGGGCGAACCCGGCTACTGGCCGGAATGCCGGTCAGCCTATCGCTCGCTCACGCGGACGGCCGGCATTGAATGCACGAGTCCTGACTGGCTAATGTTAAAGAATTAGTAAAGCGCAGCGATTTCTCTTGCTGCCTGGTCTCGCCGGCGCTGTGGCTCGCAGATCCGGCGTCTCGACTGAGTCCGGCCGCCTCGTCTGACCGGTATCGTGGGCCCGGTGCTAACTGGTACGTATCGTGACCTTTTCGCGGCTATCGCGGGATGCGCGGGCGCGCTGACCGGCCTGCTGTTCGTCGCCATGTCGGTGGCGCCGCCGCAGCGGCGCAGCGGCCCTGGCTCGGGCGGCCAGGTGATCCAGCAGGTCCGGGCGGCGGCAGCGCTGCTCGGCTTCACCAATGCGCTGGCCGTTGCGCTGTTCGGGCTCGTTCCCGGCACCAGCGTCGGCTATCCGGCCCTCGTGCTCGGCGTCATCGGCCTCTTGTTCACCGCAGCCGGGGCCCGGTCTATCTTCAGCAACCGGTCGATGCTGCGCCAGCACTGGAAACGCCAGGCAGGCCTGATCGCCCTGCTGCTCGGGATCTTCGGCACCGAGTTCGTCAGCGGCCTGATGCTGTCCCTCAACCCGCAGCACTTCCGGTCAGTGCAGACGATCAGCTACGCGCTGGTGGCGTCGCTGCTGATCGGAATCGCCAGAGCCTGGGAGCTCGTCGGTGACCGGGACACCGGCATCTTCGCCTCGCTAGCGGTGCTGACCGGCCACGAGCACCACCTCCTGCCCGACCCCGACGAAAGCGATCCGCCACCGCCTCCCTGACCACATCGATGCCCCTTCCGGGGGGCGCGAGTCAGCTCTTGGCGGCCTGGCGCGCGGCTTGCTCGATCTTGTCGCGGTGGCTCTCCCACCAGGCCGGATCGTCGGTAGGCAGGTTACCGTTGTCGGGCTGCAACCCGGCGGCGCCGTCGATGAGCTCCCTGACCAGGTCTGCGTGCCCGGCGTGGCGGTTGGTCTCGGCGAGCACGTGGACCAGAATCCGGTGCAGCGTCACCTCATCGCGACCGGCTGGCCACCACGGCACCTGCCCGGTCGCGTCGAGCTCAAGCGCCTCGATGGTCGCGTCGGAGTGGGCCCAGACCCGGCGGTACAGACCGGTGATCTGCTCGCGCGACTCGTCGGCGGTAGCCCACATATCGGCCATCATCGCGTCGGTGGACAGTTCGCCCGCGCTGAACGCGGCGATGTCGATCTCCCAGGGCAGCCTCTCGCCGAACGGCCGGCCGAAAACCTCGCCTAGATAGCCAAGCTCCGTCGAGGCGACGTGCTTGACCAGCCCGAGCAGGCTGGTGCCAGTCCGCGTGAGCAGCAGCCGGATGTCATATTCAGAAAGTCCGTCGAGCTTCCACAGCAACGCCTCGCGGGCCTGCTGAAGATACCGGTGAAGGTCTGCCTTCTGATCAGATGCCGTCATGTCCACGCAGTGTGCCACAGGCCTGCGACAGTCAGGCGTGCCGTGATCAGTCCGACGGTCTCGGCGGCTGCGGCGGTCGCGCTGCTGACCTGGGGGCCGGGTGCTCGACCAGGGCGATCACCCGGGTAGCCATGAACCTGGCGGTGCGCACGGTCGTGCCGCCTCTGGTCAGCTCGCTCACTTCGACCTGGCCGCGCCTGGTCACGGTCTCCACTCGCCGCCCGGCGCGGGTCGCGATCACCTCGTAGGTCTTCGTGCCGCCACCAGAATCGATCACAATTTCGACTCGATCGCCCTTCACGCCCGACTCATCTCTATAATATTCGAATTGATGGGTCTGCCCATACGAGATACCTACCCAGGATGAGTCTTGCGGACACCGCTTAGACCGAGTACGAACCTGCGTATCGGATACGTCACCGATTGCTACCATCAGGCATGGGACTCTTCAAAAGAAATACCGGACAGAAGCCAGTTGCGGCCACGGTAGTCACTAATGCGACAAATGCCCCTAGCTCTCCTGCGACGCCCGGGCTGAGCGGGGTCCCCGATCTCACCGCAGAGCTGAAGCGGCAGTTGCAGACGGCACGGGCCAGGGTTTTTGCCTACTCCGATCACGTCAAGCAGGTCAGCTGCTACCGATGCGGCGCCCCGAAGCAGCTGCCGTCGAAGACCGCCTATGTCTACTGCGACAACTGCGGCGCGCTGACCGACTATGACTTCCGGATTGGCAACTTCGACACCAATGCCGCACTGACCAATCAGGTCTACGCGTACCTCATCGCGCCCTTCCAGCCTGCCCTTGACATCTCCAGCGCCACTGGCGACAAGGAGCGCTACCGCTCGCTGCTGCGGCCGGTCTATGCCGAATGGGTCAGGCAGTGCCCGCAGGCCAACTCGCCTCGTGCCACCTCCGAGCCCGAGTTCCAGGAGCGGACTGTCAATTACCTGGTAGAGGCCATGGCCTGCCGGGACTTCGATCAGGGCATCAAGGCCATCGAACGCCAGCTTGTCGCGGCGACCCGAACGTTGCAGCCGATCCCGCAGCCTGACGGGAGTTTCCTCGTCGGCGAGGGCATCTGGCAGGTGGCGACGCTGTACAAGCAGCAGATGGAGCTGAGCTACAAGCTGCTCGCAGACCACGGCGTACTCGCGCTCGACCCGGAGGAGGCTCCGGCTGCGGTCTGGCTGCGCATGGAGTACACCTATTTCTGCCAGAACTGGCTGTCCAAGATCCCCGCGGCCGACGCCGACCGGTTCCTTGATTTCTTTGGCGTCAAGGGCGAGTACGCCACGATGAAGATCACGAATGCCGAGACCAGGAAGTGCGGCGGCTGCGGCGACGACTGAAGACGGTGCCCGGTGCCCAGGCCGTGGTCTGCGAGTCGTGCGGCCGCAAGCTGGACATAGCTGGCGGCGAGGTCCCCTGCCAGCGCTGCGGCGCTCCGCTGTCCTTCCCCGTCCGGGTCACCACGCTCGACTGCCCCTACTGCCACACCAGCACCCACCGAGGCTAGGCCGGCCAGGACCGACCTGGCACCGGCCCGCCTCGGCGCTAAGAGGGCTTAGCCAAGGACTGATTCACCCCATCTGGGTTCCGTGATCATGGTCGGGATCTTGATCACGGAGCCCAGATGGGGTGATCGCGCTACTAATATTCCGTGATCAAGCTTTGTTTCATGATCACGGAAGTCTGTGCGGGGTACCCGAGCGCCTGGCCGGAGTGACTGTGCCGCCGAGAGCGACATCGACGGCGCAGCACGGCACATCCGGGCACAATAGACTGGTCCGATGGGCGATGAGGTGGTCTGGCGGTGGTCGCAGGAGCAGGCCTTGCTCGGACTGGCCAGAGACACGCCGCGAGCGAGCTTCGCCGCGGGCGGCCTGGGTGCCGTAGCCGGGCCGCCTACGGTGCGGATAGTCGTCCTGCCGGGCGATCCTTCTTCGCTCGCCGTGCCCGCGCAGGATCCGCAGGGCGTGATTCCGCCGGTCATCTCGCTGCCGGGCGGCGGGCAGCTGCCAGGCATCGGCGTGGTGCGCGGCACCTCAAGCGGCTATGTCGGTTACCCGGACCCAGGTAGGGCCGGCCCTGGCCGAGGTTCGCTGCCGTGCACTGGCACGGCGGGGTGGACTTCCAGCTCGGCGAGCTCGGCGGGCAGGACGCGAATCCCGAGCGGGGCCTGCCTCGCCTGATCTGGCTGCGCCGGACGGTCGCCTGGACCTGGGGCGCCTTCGGCTTCCAGCAGAAGGTGATCCGCAGGTTCGGTATCGAGGGTCCGTTCCGGGCGATCATCGGCGTCGCCGACACCGCCCAGGCTGGCCTCGCCGACCTCGGGACCGGCTGGGCCGACCCGGGCGGGCCGGGGTCTCCCGGTGCCCCGGCGGCCGTTGACCAGCAGGTACTGCTGCAAGAGGACCTGCCGCAGTGGCCGGACGCCGACGGCGTGCAGGCGCTGGCCCTGCGGTTCGGTGCCCGCCTTGACCTGGCGTTCGGCGGCTCGGGCGACCGGCACCTGGACCGGACCGGCCCCGACGCCGGGCAGTTCAGGCCACCTCAGTTCTAGGAGGGCTCGGGAACCCGCGCAGATTTCCGTGATCATGAAACAAAGCTTGATCACGGAACATCAGGGGGAGATCACGCCACCAGGGTTCCGTGATCAAGACCCCGACCATGATCACGGAACCCCGGCGGCGCGACCTGACCCCTGGACCGCCCAGACATCAGAACGGCCCAGACGTCAGAACGGCCCACACATCAGAACGAGACTGGCTGCCAGGTACGGCCCGCGTTGGTCGTCCGCAGCAGTCCGTTCCCGCCGGGATCGCCGGGCTCGCCGACCACCAGCCAGCCGGCTGACCGGCTCGCGAAGGCCAGCGAGCTGAGATTCGCGCCGCCCTGGGTGTGCGGCACGTTGAACTGAGTCCAGGTCCGGCCAGCGCTGGCCGAGCGAGCAAGGTAACTCTGCCCGGGGGTGATGACGGCAATGAGGAAGATTCCTGGCTGGTCAGGTGGCACGGCAAATCCCGACGGATCGCCGGCTATTGAGGGCCGGTGCCCGGAGACCTGCTCGGTCCGGCCGCCATTGACCGAGGTCAGCACCACCTTTTCGGTGTGGAACATGCCGCCGAAGTTGGCGCAAAAGAACGCGACCTGCGACGCGCTCGCGGCCGAGATGCCGGTCAGGACGAAGTTGCCGCGCGGGCAGCGGAACTGGTACTTGTGCCAGGTCGACCCGTCGGCCGTCGCCCAGACGTCGGTGTTCGCGCCGACCCAGACCGCCTTTCCCGAGACCGCGAGCACGTTGCCGGTCACGGCCCCGACCTTGATCCAGGTGTTGCTGCCGACCGGGTTGAAGACGAGGCTCTTGCCGGCGAGCGCGTAGGCGCGCCCGGCTGCGGCCGCCATCGCGTTGACCTGGCCGGGAAGCGACAGCTCCTGCCACCGCGCGCCGCCATCGTGAGTGACCCACACCTTCCTGCTCCCCAACTGGTCATACAGATAGCCGTCCCGCCGGTTCGCGAAGAGCACCTGGCTGACCTGCGGGTTGTGACCGGTCAGCCAGACCGCCGGCGCGTTCACCAGGTGCCAGTGCGCGCCCGCATCGGTGGTGGCCGCGACCCGCGCCCGGCACGCATGGTCAAGCCGGGCACGCCGCGCCGCCGAGTACGAAACCATTGGATGGAGAAATAAAGCTCGCGCTGGCCGCCTGGAAGCCGGCTGGCACTGCCGCAGGCGCCGCCGTGCCTTGCGGCGCCACCGCGCCGGCCGGTCCCGCCCCCGCCAGGCCAAGCCCGGCCAGGCCGCACCCGGCCAGGACCAGCCCAGACAGGACCAGCCCGGACCGGACCAGCCCGGAACCGATCACCCCAGACTGGAAGAGCCCAGTCCGTGCGTCCGCCCTGGCCCGACAGGCACGGGCCGAAGCTGACCTTCTCATAGGGACTCCCTCCCAAGGTTTGTCGCCAGCTACCGTGCCGGTGCTAGCAAACACTAAGACGCCGGACTGGCCGTGAGGTTGCGAGCGCGTAGCATCTTCTCCTGGTCCTATTTTCAATGGAGCGTGGCGTCATGGGCGGTTCTGCTCGGCTATTCGCGACCTCAGCTATCGCGGCGCTTACCCTCGCGGCCGGGGCGATGCTCGGCCAGCCCGCCGCAGCGGTCACCCAGCGGGCGGCAATCAGTCCGAGCGCCCCTTTCACCATCTCGATCAGTGGAATTGACAGGGACGGGACGGCACTTACCGTATCCGCCTCGGTCTACGGGCAGAACGGAGTGAGCTACCTGTCGGGCGGGACCTCCGTAGCTGTCCCGGCCGGCCACTACATCGTCGCCGCGCCGATCTGGCGGCCAGCCGACGGCAGCACGCAGACCCTCGTCGCCAGGCGGGTGCACGTGACGGCCAATACGCACGTGACGCTGAACGCACAGGGAGCGGTCCCCGTGGCATCGTCGCTGGTCGCACCGGGAACTACGCAGGGTCCGCAGACGGTGGAGCTCTGCCTGCATGCCGCCGGGGAGGTCGATCCCGTCACCGGGTTCCTGGTCGAGAGCCCGGGTACGGTCTTCGTCAAGCCGATGACCGGGGCCGGGCTGCAAACCGTCTACCAGACCTACTGGCAGGGCACGGGGACGCTTTATGACGTGGCTGACGCGTTCTCTGGCGGGATTCCGGCAGATCCGGTTTACCACGCCAGTCCGGCCACCATGGCGAAGGTGCACGTCCAGCTCAGGGCCAATGAGAACGTCACGCCGCTGCGGGCGGTGCTGGAGACCTTTGACAGCTGCGGCTCCACGAGCGATCCGGTCACGTTGCTGCCCGCCGACTACACCGACTTCCGGTCGCCGGGCGACTGGTCGACTGACCTGGACTTCGGGCCGGCGAGCGTCGTGCAGCGCGATCTGTTCAAGATGGGCGACTATAAGGCCGGGCACTCCTATACCGACCTGTTCTCCAGCGCGGCCGCCGGGCCCAGCGCCATCTTTCCCGAGATCGATGGAAGCGACGTTGTGTACAGCCCGGGCAATCTGTTCAGCGACCCGGTGATCAGGACCGGGTTCGACTGCGAGGGCAAGGCCGGCCTCAAGCTGATGGGCTCGGCCGGGGTCATCAAGACGACGAACCTGAAATTCTGCGCCAAGACGTCGGTCTTCTCGGCGCATGTGAAGAAGGCCGGGTGGGTCACGCTGAGCGCCTCGGCCAGGCGGTGGAACCCGGCCGGCAGCCTGCCCGCCGGGTTCCTGCTGTCCCCCAAGGTCTCGATGAGCTGGCATTTCAGGTTCGCTCCCGTGCGGCATCATCCGATCAACGCGCAGGCTGCGCCGGTGACGGTGACGAGATTCGTTCCGCAGGGGCTCGGGTTCGCCAACAACGCCACCGGCGGGACCACCACCGGAGTCCGGTGCTACATCCTGCGCGGCGGCGGCGAGCCGGCGGCCACGCCGCGCTACCGGCTCTCGCTGATCAGGATCCAGGCCTCGTTCGACGACGGCGCGAGCTGGCATACTCTCGCGGCGACGACGCACGGCGGCTACTTGCTCGTGCACGTGCATGACCCGAATGCGGACGGCTACGTGTCGCTCAGGTCGGTCGTCACCGACGTCCACGGCGACCGCACGACCGAGACGGTCTCCCGCGCGTACCTGGTGCAGAACGGCAACTGACTGGGCGGCCCGGCCCCGGGGCAGACTGGCCGCATGGACGCTGATCTGGTGATCATCGGGGCCGGGGCGCTTGGCCTGAGTACCGCGCTGCACGCCGCGCTCGCTGGCCGGTCTGTGATGGTGATCGAACGGGAGACGGCCGGGCTCGCAGGCTTCGGGACGGGCGGCCGGGCTGTTCAAGTCCGTTCAGGCGGATGAGCTTCGCACCCGGCTGGCCCGGCGCAGCATCGAGCGGGCGATCAGCTTCGCCGACTGGGCGGGCGCGGACCTTGAGGTGGCCAGGTGCGGCAGCTTCCTGATCGCCAGGACCGGCGAGCACAAGGCTTACCTGCGGCCGGGCGCGTAGTGGACGCGGCCGTCTACCTGCGGCCTGCGCGCGGGGGCTGATGGTCGGCGGGTTCGAGGCTGAGCCGCTGGCCATCGATCCGCGGGCCGAGCCCGCCGAGCACCGGGGCGGGCTGTTCACCATGAGCCCGGACGGACGGTTCGTGGCCGGTCCGGTTCCTGACGTGCCGGGTTTGTGGGTAGCGGCGGGCTGCAATGGATCGGGGTTCTCCTCCTCGCTCGCGCTTGGCGAGGCCCTGGCGAGCTGGATCATCGGCGGCGGCTCACCTGACGTCACCGAGATCGCGGCGCTCTCGCCGGGGCGATTCGGGCCGCTGACGGATGAGGCATTGGTCAGCGCCGGCGTCTGGCAGTACGCGCATTATTACGACCCGGCGGTATAAGGCCTCGTTACACGAGGTTGCACGAGCGTTCTCGATGTATGCTCTGATTAATAGCTTCTAGAGCACTGGTAGCAGTCGGTGCTCTGAGATAAGGTGAAGCAGACAGGGCATGGAGGTGAGCGTGACCGCGACCAGCATTCTCGTGACGTCCCAGACCAGAGGTCAGTGGCTACGTCACCAGCGGCAATTGCGGGGCTGGAGCGTTCCAGAGATGAGGCGCCAGCTTCGCGAGGCCGCCAAGACCGCCGGCGACACACTGCCAGGAAATGAGTGCCTGGGGGTGATGATCCGCCGCTGGGAGAAAGACTCGGGAGGCGTATCTGAGCGATATCGCATGCACTACTGCAAGGCGTTCCAGATTCCGCTCGATGAGTTCGGCACGGCTCAGGTCGTGACGGATTACAGCAGTCAACTGGCCAGCATCACCAGGCATCGTCCTGACCCCGATACCGGCGCCGGCGCAGCTCACACCGCCGGGGTCGGTCGCGCTGCCGTGGTGGATCACGTGGAAAGCCCGCAGCCCAGGTGGGATAGGTCCTCAATCGCAGACGAGGTGCTAATGACCGCGCATGAGAGCAATGAATACGCACAGCGCGCCGAAGGGCGCGATATCGGCGAAGCTTCGCTTGAGCAACTGCGGAACGACGTGATCAGGCTCTCCAGGGAGTTCATGACCGGAGAACCGCTGCCGTTGTTCTTCGAGATGCGCCGGGTCCGCAATCTGATGTACACGGGGCTGGACCGCAGGCTCTGGCCGCGCGATCAGGTGGAGCTGTATTTCCTGCTCGGCAGCCTCAACGGCCTGATGGGGGTCACGGCCAACTGCATGGGCAGCCCCACCGCCGCCGAAGAGCTGTCCGGGCCGGATTCGCCTACGCGCTGGCGATCGACCACCGCCCGCTCCTCGGGCGCCTGCGCGGGCAGCTCGCCAGCATCGCGCACTGGAGCGACCAGCCGAGGCGCTGCCTCGACCTGGCTCGCAGCGGGGTGGAGTATCACTCCGACGGCCCGAATGCCGTCTACGTGTACCTGCAGATAGCCAGAGCGGCGGCCAGGCTCGGTGACGCGGAGCTGGCCACGCAGGCAGTGGCCGATGCGGCCGACGCCCGCGAGCGGCCGTGCACGGATGACCTGCTGGAGATCGGCGGCGAGTTCGGCTTCTCCCGTGCGAGCCAGTGTTACTACGCCGGATCGGTAGCGGTGGAGCTTCCCGGCCGCGAGTCCGAGGCCATCGCCGAGCTTGAGCGCGCCATCGAGCTCTACACCGCTGGTCCTGAGCCCGGTGAGGATCACAGCCAGCATTGCAAGATGGTAGCCAGAGTCGATCTCGCCGGTGCCAGGCTCAAGGCCGGAGATCTCGATGCCGCGATGACCGTGGCTGGCCCGGTCCTGGCTCTGCCGCCAGAGCTGAGGATCATCAGCCTGCCACCCCGCCTGAATCGAGTGCGGGCCGAGTTGGCCGCGGCTCGCTACCGGGGCTCGGCGGAGGCTAGCGATCTCGATGAGCAGATCGAGCAGTTCTGCGCCGACACTATCGCCGGTCAGCTGCACGACTCAGCCAGACCCCGGTAGCCGCGAGGCTGGGCTAGGCAGGCCGATCAGCTCCCGCTGGTTGAAATGCCTGGTCCAGCCACTCAGCCCAGCCATCCAGCCCTCTCGCCCAGCCACCCGGCAAAGCCGCCCGAGGCCCCCAGCCACCCGCGCAAACTTCCGTGATCATGAAACTAGGCTGGATTGCGGAATCTTGATGGTGTGATCACACAACTCCTGTTCCGTGATCAAGCTTTGCTTCATGATCGCGGAAGTTTGCGCGGGTCTCTCGGACGCCTGGACCTCAGTCAGGTCGCCAGTAGTGCCCTCCCTTCAGCCACCCGACCCGATTGCCGCGAAGGCCCGACCGGTGATAGTGGCGACCGCCCCGTCCCTGAACAGCCCGGCCGTGCCGTCACCTGAGTCCGCGTGCAGTGTGAACCACGCATATCGCTGCACATAGGGCAACCGCTGCAGCATCGAGGCCGCCGCCTTGACGAACGCCGCCTGCTCCCCCGCCGTCGGGAAGGTCACCGTCGACCCGAACCTGATCAGCGCGAACTCGGTGAGCCAGATCGGCCTGCGGTAGCGAGCGTGAATGGCCTCCAGGTACGACTTAAGCTCACCGGCGGCCGCCTGCGGCCGGAAATCGCCGCCGTACCAGTGCACGGCAATGAAGCTGACCCGGTAGTGCCGGGCGCGGGCACCGCGCATGAACTGGTCAAGCCACCCACCGGGCGTCGCGGCATCGGTTGCTACCGCCGGACTGCCCAGTTTCATCTTGGTGGTCATCAGCCGGGGCCAGAGTTTCAGCGCCTGGGCCACGGTCAGATTCGCCTGGCCGGAGTTATCTGGTTCGTTGAAGCCGAGCAGATACTTGCCCTCATGCCTGACCTGGCGCAGGTTCGCGGTCGTGACGCTGCCTGATCCCCAGATCATAGGGACGAAGCTCACGCCGTGCGGGCTGACGATGCCAGCGTGATCGGTCGCCCAGGTGTAGTACCACGACGCGCCCGACTTCCTGAGCGCCCGGTCGGCGCCATTGAAGGGTCCGGCGCTGACGCCCTTCTTCTGGCTAGCCGCCGCTGTGCTGGCCGCCGCCGCCGTGGCCGCGCCGGCCCCATCGACGGCCGAGGCCGCCAGTCCGGCCACCGCGCACACCGCGGCACCAGCCGTCACCATGAACCTGATCCGCCCACGCATCACTCAGTCACCTTTCGTCGGCTCATATCCTCCCCCGTCAACGCCAGCCTGGTCAGCTCAACCCAGACAGAGCGACCCCTACGGCGACATCGCGTATCGTGCAGGGGCCTCCGCGAAAAGGGCGAACCTCTCCAGGAAACGACGAACCTCTCCGGAGAATCCGCGAAATCCAGGAAACTCGGCGCCAGTACCCGTGCGTTGTTCCGTGATCATCCAGTACGACCCCGAGCCGCCCGTCTGACCACTGCCCTAATATCGGTCACCGATCGCGGCGGGGACCGAGTCCAGGTCAGCCAGATCACGAGCGCTGAGCTCAAGATCGGCGGCCTGGCAGTTAGCTTCCAGGTAGGGGACCCGCTTCGTGCCGGGGATCGGCACGACGTGCTCCCCTTGCGCGAGTACCCAGGCGAGGCAGATCTGGGCGAGCGAGGCGCCATGGCGCCTGGCGACCCGCTCGATCACGGCCAGGATCGCCTCGTTGCGGGCGATCGCGCCGGCCGTGAAGCGAGGGTTGCCGAACCGGATGTCATCGGCCGCGAACTCCGCCGAGCGCACCTTCCCGGTGAGGTAACCGCGTCCGAGCGGCGCATAGGCCGCGAACAGGGCGCCATTCGCCCGGCACCAGGGAATCACCGCATTAAGCGGGCCCCGAGTCCAGATCGACAACTCGGACTCGACCGCGGCGACCGGATGGATGGCGCGGGCGAGGTCAAGCTCGGCCAGGCTCACTTCGGACAGCCCGATGGCCCGTACCTTGCCCGCGGCGACCAGTTCGGCCATCGCCGCCCAGGAGACCTCAAGCGGCACCGCGGGATCGACCCGATGCAGGAAGTACAGGTCGATGACGTCGACGCCGAGCCTGCGCAGCGACGCGTCGCACGATTCGCGCAGATGTCGCCGGTCACCGCATGGTCGCGATCGGCCGGTAGCACTGTCGAGCACGAGCCCGGCCTTCGTCGCGATGACGACCTCGCCGGCGTGGCCGCGCAGGCCCTGACCGACCAGGCGCTCGTTGGTGAATGGCCCGTAGACGTCGGCCGTGTCGAACAGGCTGACCCCGAGCTTCGAGCGCCCGCGCGAGCACCCGCAGCGAGCGCTCATCGTCGAGGTCGGCCGGATCGTACTCAGCCGACATCCCGACACAGCCCAGTCCGACCGCCCCGACCGTCCGGCCCAGGCCCGCTGCCAAGCGTTCTCGCATGCTAGCCCGAACCCGTCAGGTCCCCCGCGGATTCCCGCCGGTCTCGCTTTAGGCCAGCAATCAGAACGCATAGCCTCATCATAGGTAAATATAAGTAAACACTATTCTACCGGCATCAAACATTGACACGCCATCACCGTCCGATTACGCGGCGGGAAAATTTTAAATTTCAAAATTGAACCTGCGCGCGTTCACGACCGTAATGAGTGCGACAGGTCACCGGGCCGGTCAATACGCCGCCGGGGCCAATTCCGCGTCGCCATAAGCCAGACCCTGGGGAGGTCCCATTGCGTGAAATGAAGCGCGAACAGGTATCTGTGAGCGAGCACCTGGCCCGCCAGCCGGCCGACGCCGCCGCGCGGGCGGTGACGGCCGTCGGCCTGATGACGGTCGGCATCATCCACGTGCTGGAGATCCAGGGTCAGCTCAGCGGCGCCGTCTGGCTGACGGTCGGGTTCTGCCTGCTCGCCGTGACGGCGCCGGCCTGCGCGCTGTGGCTGCTGGCCAGACCCGGCCGGCTGCCCTGGTTCGGCGCGGGACTGATCTGCCTGTCCGCCGCCCTCGGATACGTCCTGACCCGCAGCGTAGCGGTGCCAGGTGACCCTGGCGATGTGGGCAACTGGCTGGAGCCGCTCGGCATCACCGCGCTCATGGTCGAGTGCCTGGTCGTGGTCATCGCGGTACTGGCGCTCACCGACTCTGCCCTGGACGTCCGGCCCTGGCCGGCTGCCTCAGTCGCGCGGATGTCCCGGTTAGCGGATGTCCCGGTTAGGCAAAGGCGTCGTCGCGGGCCGGCTGCGCCAGCCGTCCGCTACACGCGGCAGCTGACCGCCCAGGCGGTGGCACTGATCTCGGCGGGCTGCGCGGACAGCAGCCGCTGGCAGTGCTCGCGCAGCCGGCCGCGAGCGGTGACGCTCAGCGAGGTCACGTGATCTCCGGCCGGTCCGACCCCGAGCTCAAGCGGCGCCCACCAGTCATCGAAGCTGATTTTCGGCGCACGCACCGTCAGCGCGGTCGACTCGACTCTGGCCGGGTCCAGGCCAGCCTTGACCAGGAGAGCGGCCAGCTCGCCCTCGTTGCTCCCGGTGCCGCGGGACTCGTTCACCGCCGATGGATCGAGATCTCGCGCTGCCTGCCAGAAGAGGGAGAGCGGGCCGCGGCCGCCGCCGTTATCCCACACGCAGGCGGCGACCAGGCCGTCAGGGCGGGTAACTCTGGCCATCTCGCGCACGCCAGCCTCCGGGTCGGCCATGAACTGCACGACGAGCTGGGCCAGGGTGACGTCAAAGGAGTTATCGGCGAACGGCAGCTGCTCGGCGGCCGATACCCGGATGCCGACTCCAGGCAGCCGGGTCCTGGCCGCCGCCGCGAACGACTCCGAGGGATCAACGGCGCAGACCGATTCCGGGCCAAGCCTGCGGACCAGCTCGGAGGTCAGTGCCCCCGGGCCGCAGCCCACATCGAGCGCTCGCTGGCCTGCGCGCACGCCGCCCAGGTCAGCCAGCTGCGCCGCGAGCGGGCTGGAGTAACGCTCCATCATCTGGCCGTAGACCTCGGCCGGGACCTCAAAGCTCACCAGGTCACGGTACCGCGCAGGCAGTCCGGCGAGGCAGTCCGGCGAAGCAGGCAATTGCGATGACATCGGCCCGATGCCGGCGGTAAGGTTCGGGTCCGTGGCTATGACCCTTGGCGATGCGTTCAACCGGCGCAAGAAGCTCTCCGCGGACCTGCAGAGCTGGATCAACCGGCTCGGCCTGGCGGGCAGCGAGCGGCGCACCTATCGCACGGCGACCCTGGACGGCGACGGTGCCTACCAGCCTGAGCCCGGCACGGAGAAGCTCAGCACCAGGCAGTACACGGTGCAGGAGTGCCGGGAGCGGATCGCCGCCATCCTCGCCGAGGACCAGCAGCTGGCGCTTCGGATCTCGCGAACCAATCAGCAGGCGCGGGCCGAGATCACCGATCTGGACGGCAGCGTGCGGGTGCTGTCGATTCCCGAGCTGCTCGTGCTCAAGGATGACGCGATCCCCAAGCTGGAGCAGGCGGCGCGCGGCGTCCCGCTGCGCGCGGACGATGTCGGCGTGTACGAGAGTGGCGCCGACTGGGTCAGGTACCGGATCGTCAAGAAGGTCGAGCGCAAGCACGAGACCTTCAGCGACAAGGGCCTCAAGGTCGAGGCGGTCGAGTTGCTTGGCCACGATGTCGTCGAGGTGACCGACTACGGGCTGGCCCGGCGGGAGCAGTGGGACGCCATCGACCGGATCGGCGAGTTCGCGCAGCGGGTGAAGCAGGCGATCAACCAGGCCAACAAGACCGATCTGGTCGAGCTAGACTAAGCGCAAGCGGGCCGGCCTACCAAAGTGTCGGTTCGTAACAGGTCATCGGTAAAAGGTCTCTGGTCTATCCGCCTACCACACACTCAGCAGGTGCGTTTGTTGCAATGCGTAACAGGCAATCCGTAGGCTGCCGGATGGGCAGCCCGTAACGGGCAATGAGTAAGCGGTAACACCAAATTCGAGGGCCACCACACGCCCTGGCTAGGGTTCGGCCCCGCCCCCGCCCCCGCCGCCGCCCCGCCCCAGTCTCAGGCTTAGGCCCGCTCAGAGACCGAAGATCCCGGCCACCCGGTCAGTCACGTCGCCTTCGGTCATCGTGGTGTCGATCTCGATCGCGGGCAGTTCGAGGCGCGTCGTCTCCGTACGGAGGAAATCGGTGAACCTGCGGTCGCGCTCCAGCAGGTTCTCTAGCGCTCGGCCGGGGTCGCTGGTCTGGCCGGCGATCTGCCACAGCGAGCCCCGGCTGACGAACGCGGCCAGGCGGAGCTCAGGTGTCGGCAGCAGCCAGACAGCGTGATCGAGCTGGGCTAGCAGGGGTTTCACCAGACGCGGCAGCAGCCGGAACCCCTCCGCGATCACACCCGGCTCTGGCGGCAGGCGCAAAAGGTCCTCGACGACAAGGTCGAACAGCTCACCCTGGAACCAGTGGAAGCTGGTCAGCATGGTTTCCGGAGATCGGAGCAGCCATCGCTGGTCCATATCCATAGCCTTGAACTTGCTCAGCAGCGGGGCCTCTTCTGGCCGCAAGCGCCCATCATGATCGGCCATGGCCTCGTCGGTCGAGTACACCCTGAGGCCGCGCTGATCTGCCGTTCGGCGAGCGATAGTCGATTTGCCCGCGCCGCTTCCGCCGCCGATCCAGTAGACGCCCCTGAGCCGTGCTTTGAGCGACTCGGGAGCTGAGGCCAGGTCCAGGTCCATGGTCCAGCCAATTTACCGCGTGGTCAGATCCGTGGTTGGCTGGTCTTATGCGAACAAAGGCGGCGGTTGCCGGGCTGTTCCTTGAGCTAGCGGCGGCACTGGAGCCGATCGTGGCGCCCGCCGGACTGTACGCTGGCGGGTCACTGGCCACCGGGGACTACGTCTCCGGCGTGAGTGACCTCGATCTGGTCGCGATCGTCGCCGCACCGCTGACGGCTCCGCAGCAAGGCACGCTGACCGCCATGCATCGCCGGCTGCGAAGACAGCCGGACGGGGCCAAGCTGCACTGCCACTACGTCGTGGCGGCGCAGCTCGACGACCTGACGGCCGCCCACCTCATGTGGGAAGGGCAGCAGTTCCGGCCAAGGAAGTTCACCGGGGTCGCCCGGGCCGAGCTGCTGCGAGCCGGGCTCATGCTGGCCGGCCCGCCCCCGGCGACGCTGATCCCGCCGGTCAGCGACCACGACCTGAGGACTGCCGTGCGCGGCGAGCTGGCCGGCTACTGGAGTACCGCGACCCAGTGGAGGCTGCCCTGGTGGCGCGACAGCTTCGTAGACCTCGGCCTGCTGACGCTGCCTCGCGCCAGCGCCGCCCTGACCAGCGGTGAGCTGATCACCAAGTCGCGAGCCATCGACCAGCTTGAGGCCTTCAGCGTCCCGACCCGCCTCATCGAGGAGATCAGCCGCCGGCGCGAAGGCGAGGAAGTCCCGCTCGCGCTCCCCCGCCGGGCCCGGCGCGCCGGCACTGCACGCGAACTCATGACGGCGGGCATCCAGCAGCTGCTTGGTCCAGGCCGTTAGATCCGGATTGCCGGGATTTCTCAGTCTC
Source organism: uncultured Actinomycetota bacterium (assembly GCA_963819285.1). GTDB lineage: Bacteria > Actinomycetota > Actinomycetes > Streptosporangiales > Streptosporangiaceae > Chersky-822. The sequence goes on along the minus strand of CAWFVM010000002.1, from coordinate 3,411,050 downwards.
CAGATCAGCGCCAAACCGTCCTTGCGGCACCCGCAAGGACGAGGGAGTAGTTTTCCTGGAGAGTTGTCAGCGTTCTCGTGGAGAGTTTTCGGCGTTCTGACAACTCTCCGGGACAATGGCGAAGAATTCCGAACCGCAGCAAGGCCAACAAGAACATGCCGGAACCAGGCCTCACGACGCAATCCGAAGGAGTCAGAGAACCGGCAGCCTGCGCGCAGCTAGATCGAGGGCCGGGCAACCCGTTCACAATTCCGCGATCAACGTCCAGGTCATGATCACGGAACATGGCTCTGGCGCGAGTTCCGTGACGTTAGCCGGGGTGGCCGCTGGCCGGCCCCATGGATGTGGCAGCGCTGGGGCTCCAGCCCCAGCTATGTCACATCGCCGGGGCGCGGCCTCGCCATTGGCGTGACTGACAAACAAAACTGATCTGGCCGAACCCGACCGACTTTAGACGCGTACCGGGCGAATCCGGACGTCAATGGCGCAATTGGAGAGCGTGCGAATGTCGTCGACGTCGGACGTCAGGACCAGTCCGCCGCCGGCGGCCGCACAGGTGGCGACAACAATCGCGTCGATCGTCGGCGCTACGCCAGTCATCCCAGTCAGGCGCTTGAGGGCTGCTGCCAGGCGAGCGATCGGATCAGTCACGGCGATGACCTGCAGCTTCTTCAGCGCCTGATTAGCCCGAGCATCACGTCCGTCAGCAAAGAGGGCCTCGGCGAGTACCGCTGCCGGTACGAGAACGGGAACGCCGGCCTCGCTCGATGCCGCCAAAACGGCCCTGGCGTTTTCGCTGTCGTTCCTGGCGACAGCCCAGAGTCCCTCACTATCGAGGACCACCGCCGGCCATGGAGCAGGAGGAGCGTTCGCTAGTCCTCGGCGAACCACTGGGCCAGCACCCTGTCATAGGCCTGCGGTGAGGCCGCTCCCGCTTCCTCCTCCAGTCCGTCCACTAGCTCACCCAGGCGCTCCTGGGCCAGTGCCGCGTACAGCAGCTCATTGATCGAGGCTGACAGCGCCCGGCCGCCGAACTGGCTGCGAATCTCGTCCACCAAGGGCTTATCGAGAGTTATCGAGACCTTCTCCTCCACCCAAAGCATGATCACGGAAACCGGTTCTGTCGCATATTTCTGGATGGTTACGTTGGCTGGTTGGCGGCGAGGATGAGCTTGCGGAGGAGGGGGAAGCTGGCGCGGCCGTAGGCCTGGCGCTTGATTTTCTTGATCTTGCTGACGGTTCCCTCGACTTTTCCGCTGTTCCAGGGCAGGGACAGGCCGTTGCGGACGGCGTCGTAGTCCTGGCGGATGCCGGCGGCGAAGGAGGCGAGCGCGGGGATGCCGGCTGTCTCGGCGGCGTGCAGCCAGGTGTCGAGGGTTTCGGTCCCTGTGGCGGGGCTGATGATGGTGGCGGTGAGGCCGGCGCTGATGTCGGCGAAGGACCGGGCCAGTCCGGTGATGAGGGCGATGCGGGGGATCGCGGCGGTGACGGCGGCGAGCGCGGCGGTGTCCTCGGGGGTGAGGTTCGCGGGGCTGGTCATGATCCAGCGGGCGATGTCGCGGGCGGCGGGCAGCGGCGGGGGCGGGGGAGGGGCGCTGCCGGGCAGGTGCCGCAGGGGCCGGAGGTAGCGGCGGACCTGCTGGTCTGAGCCCTGGTAGCCGAGCCGGGTGATCTCGGCGGCCAGGGCGCGGGCGTCGCGGGCGCCCTCGTTCCAGCGGCGGATGAGGTGGTCCTTGTACGGGTCCACGGCGGAGGGCTGGCGGGCGGGGAGGATCTCGGCGGCGGTGGCGGCGGCGTACCTGCGCACGGTGGGCACGCAGAGGCCCAGCTCTCGGGCGACGGCCGCGGCGGAGTGGCCGGCGTCGAGCAGGCGCCGGATCTCCGCGTGCAGCCGGCGGACCTCGCCGGCCCGCGCCGACTCCCGCGACTCCCGCGACTCCCGCCGCGGGGGCGGCGGGGCTTCTCCTTGCTCTCCTTGCTGCTCGCGGTGGTCCTCGTGCTGGTGCCCGGCGAGGACGGCGGCGGTGGCCTGGCGGACCCGGTCGCTGAGATTGCGCGGCAGGTGCCAGCGGTCAGCGACCTGGACCGCGTCCGGGGCGCCCTGGCGGCAGGCGGCGCCGTAGCCAGTGCCCCGGTCCCGGCAGATGACCGCGGCACCGGGATGGTCTTCCAGCCACTTCTTCACCGTCCCGGTCTCCCGGTCCGGCAGCACCCCGATGACCTGCCCGGTTTCCATATCGATCAGCACCGTGCCGTAGTCACGGCCCCGCCTGAACGCGAAATCATCGATTCCCAGCACCCGCGGCGCGGTCCCCGGGTCCTCCTCCGGCAGGGCCAGGACCAGCCGGATCATCGAGTGCCGGGACGCGGGCATGCCCAGCTGCCCGGCCAGCGCCGACCCGGCCCGCCCGGCCAGCACCCGCGCGGCCGCCTCCAGCGCCCCCGCCAGCAGCGGCGTCCTGCGCGCCCGCGCCGACGTCAGGCCCTCGACCTGCTCAGCGAACGACTTCCGCGCGCACCCCGGGTTCACGCAGTCCAGCACCCGGACCTGCAGCCGGACCACCACCGGCCGCCCCCAGACCGGAAGATCACGCAAGAACCGCGCATACCCGCCATGCCGCCTGCCCGACAGCACCCCGCAGTCCGGGCACGCCACCCGCTCCGCCGCCGGCCGCGCCCGCACCACCACCCGCTCCCCGGTATCCGCCACGCCCTCCACCACCAGCCCCGCCAGATGCGGCATCAGCACCGAAAGCACCCGCGCACACGACAACTCCCCATCACACTGCGACAATGACACGGCGGGCTCCTGGCTCCGGCGGATTCGACACCCAGCCAGATACCAGGAGCCCGCTCCCGCACCACCGCGACACGCCGAACGCAAACAACCGTTACCACCCAGAGATTTGCGACAGAACCCGGAAACCTAGGTGCACGATCGCCCCACCCAGTCTCCGTGATCATGGTCCAGAGCATGCTCACGGAAGGATGGGCGCGTGGATACCGGGCAGGGCCGATACGGGGGTCAGGGCCGGGGCCACGCGAGACGCAGGGCCGGGCCGGTGCCAGGGCCGGGCCGGTGCCAGGGCCGGGCCGGTGCCAGGGCCGACGGAGTCAGCCGCGGATGGCGGCGTAGCGCTCGCGGACCTCCGGTTCAGGATCGGCCTCGTACCGGGTGGTCTCACCGAGAGTCCACGTGGGTGGCTCCTCGCCGCCGGTCAGGAGCCACGCCGCCTGCCTGGCGGCACCATCGGCTACGTACTCGCCCGCCTGGGGCACCTCGACCGGCAGCCAGAACACCGTCGGCGCCACCCGCCTGACCGCCGCCGACCGCGCGCCCCCGCCGATCAGCAGGACCCGCCGCACGGGAACGCCGGCCGCCCGGATCGCATCAAGCCCGTCGGCGAGTCCGCACAGCATGCCCTCGACGGCCGCCCTGGCGAGATTCTGCGGAGTCGCGTTCGACCCGGTGATGCCATGCAGTTCGCCGGTGGCGTCTGGCCGGTTGGGGGTCCGCTCGCCTTCGAGGTATGGCAGCAACGTCAGCCCGCCGGCCCCGGCCGGGGCCGCGAGCGCCAGTTCGTCGAGCCGGTCGAGACTGACGCCGAGCATCGCGGCAGCCGCGCCAAGGACCCGCGCCGCGTTGAGGGTGCAGACCAGCGGCAGAAACCGCCCGGTCGCGTCGGCGAAGCCGGCAATGGCGCCGCTCGGGTCGGCCGTGGCGCAATCACTGACCGTGAACACAGTCCCCGAGGTGCCAAGAGAGACCACGACATCCCCGGCCCGCGCACCCAGGCCAAGCGCCGCCGCCGCATTGTCGCCAGTACCGGCTCCGAGTAGCACCCGGCCGCCCCCCACAACCCGGCCGCCCGCGAGCTCCCCCGCCTGGTCAGCCGGCCCCAGCACCACCGGCACCGCAAGCTCCCGGCCCGCGGCCCGGCGCAGCAAGTCAAGCCGGTACTCCCCGGTAGCCGCCGACCAGTACCCGGTGCCGCTGGCGTCACCTCGATCGGTGCACAGCCCGCCAGGGCCGGGCGCTCCCTAGCTGCCACGTCAGCCAGTCGTGCGGCAGGCAGACCGCCGCCGTCCTGGCCATGGCGGCCGGCTCGTGCTCGGCCAGCCAGCGCAGTTTGGTCACGGTGAACGAGGCGACCGGCACGCTGCCCACCGCCCGGGCCCACTCGACCGCGCCGCGCGCCGCGTCGCCGGACCCCAGCTCGGCGACCAGGTCAGCCGCCGCCCCGGCCGACCTGGTGTCGTTCCACAGCAGCGCGGGCCTGACCACCTGCCCGTCATCGTCGAGACACACCATCCCGTGCTGCTGCCCGGCGACCGAGACGGCTGCCACCTCAGCCAGTCTCCCGGCGCCGGCCAGTGCCGTGTCGAGCGCACCCAGCCAGCGCGCCGGGTCCACCTCCGTGCCCGGCGGATGCGGCGCCTGGCCTTCCCGCACCAGCGCCCCGGTGCCGGCGTCGCGGATCACGACCTTGCACGACTGAGTGGAGGAGTCGATCCCCGCGACTAGACGATCCCGGCTCACCTCGCCCGCAGCAGGTGCTCGATCGCGAGCTGATTCAGCCGGACGAAGCCATAGCCGGGCTCCCCCGCCGCGTCCGCGTCGAAGTCCTCGAACGCGCTGCGGTCGGCCAGCAGGTCAGCATAGGTCTCGCCCGGCGCGAGAGTGGGGGTGCGAAGCTCGCCGACCCGGCACGCCGCGAGCGCCTCCGCCACCTCCGGATCGGCCCGGAACGCGGCGGCGCGCTCCTTGAGCAGCAGGTACATGCGCATGTTTGCGGCGGCCGACTCCCAGACCCCGGCCTTGTCCTCGGTCCGCGACGGCTTGTAATCAAAATGCCGGGGCCCGTCGTAAGCAGGGCCGCCCGAGACTCCGCCGAATTCCAGCAGGTCAACCAAGGAGAAGGCGTTCATCAGGTCGCCGTGGCCGAACACCAGGTCCTGGTCGTACTTGATGCTGCGCTGCCCGTTCAGGTCGATGTGGAACAGCTTGCCGTGCCACAGCGCCTGGGCCACGCCGTGGACGAAGTTGAGCCCGGCCATCTGCTCGTGACCCACCTCGGGGTTGAGCCCCACCATCTCCGCGTGCTCCAGGCTCCCGATGAACGCCAGCGCGTGCCCGACCGTCGGCAGCAAGATGTCGCCGCGCGGCTCGTTCGGCTTCGGCTCGAGCGCGAATCTGATCGGGAACCCCCGGTCGATGACGTAGGCGGCCAGCGTGTCGACGGCCTCCCGGTACCGGTCGAGCGCCGCCCGCACGTCCTTCGCGCTGTCGTACTCGCTGCCCTCGCGCCCGCCCCACATCACGTAGGTGTGCGCGCCGAGCTCGGCCGCGAGGTCGAGGTTCCGCATCACCTTGCGCAGCGCGTGCCGGCGGACGGCCCGGTCGTTGCTGGTGAACCCGCCGTCCTTAAAGACCGGATGAGTAAAAAGGTTCGTCGTCATCATCGGCACGGTCAGGCCGGTCTCCTTCAGGGCGGCCGTGAACCTGTCGATGTGGTGACTGCGAGCGGCCGCGTCGCTGCCCGGCGGGATCAGGTCATCGTCGTGCAAGGTGACGCCGTACGCGCCAAGCCTCGCCAGTTCGCGCACGGCCTCGACCGGGTCGAGCGGCGCCCTGGTCGAGTCGCCGAACTGGTCCCTGGCCGGCCAGCCGACGGTCCAGAGCCCGAACGTGAACTTGTCCTGCGGCGCGGGCTGAGGTGACATCGGGCCTCCGTGGCTTCGGTTCGGTTCGGTTCGGTTCGGTTCGATGTTAACGTTCACACATCGATCTGCCGTTTGTTAATAGTCCTGCCGATTTTTTCTTCACGAAAACTCTCGGGGGCTCCCGGTTCGCGAAGTGACTCAGCGAAGACGGGTGAACGCCCGGCCCGAGGCACTCATTGCGGTCCGGGCAAGCCCGTGACCAGCCATCCCTGGCATTGCCGTGAGCGAGCTAGGATATAGCCGGTAGTACCGGGCTGGACACGAGGGGGGCAGCATGACATGACGCCTGCCGGTAACAGTCAGTCCGCCCGCCCCCTCATGATGGACGTCGCCAAGCTGGCCGGGGTCTCGCACCAGACGGTCTCCCGCGTGCTCAACGACCATCCGCATGTCAGCGCCAAGACCAGGGCCGGCGTCCTGGCCGCGATCAGCGACCTCGGCTACCGCCCGAACGCGGCGGCGCGCACGCTGGCCACCGGGCGCACCAAGGCACTCGGCGTGATCAGCGTCGACAGCACTCTTTACGGCCCGTCCTCGTTGCTGTACGGCCTGGAGCAGGCGGCTCCGCGCGACTACCTGGTCGCGATCGCCAGGCTCGACACGTTCGACCGGCACTCACTGCACAAGGCGGTCGACCGGTTCCTGGGCCAGGCCGTCGAGGGCATCATCGTGGTCGCGCCCCAGACGGCGGCCGTGGAAGCGCTGGTCAACCTCGTGACCGACATCCCGCTGGTGGCGATCAAGTGCGGCACGAGCGCCCCGCTGCCGTCCGTGGCCATCGACAACCAGGCTGGTGCCGCCCGGGCCACGCGGTACCTGCTCGACCTGGGCCACGAGACCGTCTATCACCTCGCCGGGCCGTCCAGCTGGCTCGATGCCCAGGAGCGGGTAGACGGCTGGCGGGACACGCTCAGGGCGGCAGGCGCGCAGGTACCCGACCTGGTCAGCGGCGACTGGTCGGCCCGGTCTGGGTACGAGGTCGGCCACCGGCTCGCGGCCAGGCCGGACGTGACGGCGGTGCTATGCGGCAACGACCAGATGGCTCTCGGCCTCTTGCGCGCTCTGACCGAGCGGGGCCGGAACGTCCCCGGTGACGTCAGCGTCGTCGGCTTCGACGACATCCCGGAGGCAGCGTACTTCCCGCCGCCGCTGACCACGGTGCGGCAGGACTTCGGCGAGCTTGGCTGGCGGGCGATGCACCTGCTGCTCGACCGGATCAGGGGAGATGACCGGTTCGTGTCGTCATTGCCCATCATGCCGGACCTGGTGGTGAGATCGAGCGCCGCTCCCCGGCGCCGTTAGAGTGGCGGCTGGATCGCGCGATAGTGAGCGCTCACAGCTAGGAGGCCTGATTCTGGCGGTCCTGGAGCGCCCGCCGGTACTCGGCCACCACGATGTCGTTGAGCTCCTGCACCGAGGTCTCGCCGCTCGGCTTGTCCAGCGTGATCTGGCCATGCTGGAGCAGGTTCACCCGGTCGCAGATCTCCAGCACCTGACCGTAGTTGTGCGCGATCACGATGATGGAAACGTCGCCCCGGCGCTTGAGGTCGCCGATGACGTCGAGGATCAGCGCGACCTCCTTGGCTCCCATCGCGGCCAGCGGCTCGTCGAGCAGCAGGATCTTCGCGTCCGAGTAGACGGCGCGAGCCACCGCGATCGCCTGCCGCTGCCCGCCGGACAGGCTCAGCACCGGCTGGTCGACCGAGGGGATGTGAACTCCCATCTCGCTGAGGTAGCGCCGGGCGGTCTCGCGCATCGACCGGTTGCTCAGCAGCGGCCCCCGAGTTCGCTCCCGGTTCAGGAACAGGTTGTGGTACACGCTGAGCTGGTTGATCAGCGCGAGGTCCTGGTAGACCGCGTCGATGCCGAGTGACCTGGCATGGTCAACCGACTTGAGCGCCACTTCCGTCCCGTTGACCAGGATCCGCCCGGAGTCTGGCCCCTGAAAGCCGCACAGGATCTTCAGCAGCGTCGACTTGCCGGCGCCGTTGTCGCCGATGAGTCCGAGGATCTCACCGCGCCTGAGCTGCAAGTTGATGTCGGTGAGTGCCGTTACCGCACCAAATCTCTTGGACAAGTGCTCGGCGCGCAGCACGCCGGCAGCCGACCACTCCGGCTGGGGCGGCGTGGTCGCGGCTGAGTCAGACACCGTCATCCTCGCCTCCCTGAGACGCGCAGCCGCGCGAGCTGGATATTGGCGATCATGGCGATCAGGATCGCCGCGCCGAAGATGATGCTGAGCGGATAGGCGCTGACGCCGATCACGTTGAAACCGTCGGTCAGGACCGCGAGCATGATCGCGCCGAGGAAGGCGCCGATGATGGTGCCAGAACCACCGAGCATCGCCGTGCCGCCGATGACGGCTGCGGCCACCGCGTAGAACATCGGCTGGTAACCGCCCGCGGTGGGGTCGATCACCTGCGTCTGGAACGCGATCTGGAGGCCGACGAACGCGCCGAGCACGCCGCTGATCATGAAGTTGCCGTACTTGATCCTGGCGACGTTGATCCCGGCCTCGCGGGCGCCGAGCTGGTTGCCGCCGGCCGCGACCGTATGCAGGCCCCACCTGGTCCTGGTCAGCACCACGTGAAAGATCACGATCAGCGCCACGGCCCAGCTGATCTCCGCGTAGGAGGAACTGCCGATCCAGCTGCCGATGCCGGCGGCGTTGTCAGGGATATTCGCCTGCGTCGCGTTGGACGTGGTCAGCGTGATTCCCATCAGGGCGAAGCCGGTGCCCAGGGTGGCGACGAAGGACGGCAGCCCGAGCGTGACCGTCAGGAAGCCGTTGACCAGGCCGACGATCAGCCCCATCAGCAGCGTGATCAGGATCGCCGCGATGACCGGGACTCCGTGATAGACGATCAGGAAATACATCAGGAAGGGCGCGAAGCTGTAGACGAATCCCGGTGACAGGTCGATCTCACCGCAGATCAGCAGCAGCACCTCGCCGATCGCGATGATCATGATCGGGCCGGCGATCTGGCCGAGGTTGATGAGGTTGACCGAGCCGAAGAAACTTGACCGGCCGGCCGGGGAGATGAACCCGAAGTAGACCATGAGTAGCACGACCACCACGAGCACGGTCATCTCGCGCTGCCGCCCGGCCAGAGCAGCGGCATCCCGCAGCCGCGCCGCGAGCCGGCCTGCCGAGGTCTGTCCGGGCGGCGGCCCGGCCGGGGCACCGACGGCACGCTGGGCGGTATCGCTCATGTCCACTCCCCTCGCGGCCTCGGCGGATAACGTCAGGTGCTGGTCGTGGCGATCGGGTTCTGGATCGGGCCTGAGCGGGAGACCAGAGTCGGCTTCGTGACGCCGGTCGAGCCTTCGTAGCTGGTCTTGGTGTTCAGGTACGGGCCGACATTGGACTTGGTGACAAAGGTCAGTCCGGTGTCGGAGTCCGGCGGGTTGACCAGTCCGCCGGTCAGGTTGAACAGGTACAGGTACAGCGCCGGCAGGAAGCCCTGCAGGTACGGCTCCTGATCGATGGTGAAGTCAAGCTGCCCGGCCTGGATCGCCGACAGCGTGCCTGGCGTCAGGTCGAATCCGCCGGCCGGGATCTTGCCGAGCAGGCCGGTCTTCTTCAGCGCCTGCGCCATCAGCTCGGTCGAGCCCGCGTCGACGGCGAACGCGCCCTTGATGGTCTGGTGGCCGGTGAAGTACGCGGTCTCGGCGGTCAGCTCGTCGGCGGTCGCGGCCCCGGTCGCGACCAGGTGCGGTGTGATCGGCTTGCCCGACGCCTTGATCGCGGCGACCGCGCCGTCGAACCTCGGCTGGATGTTGCCAGCGCCGGGAGTGGCGATGAAGATCACGATGTCGCCGCTGTCGACCAGGGACACGATCCGCTCGCCAAGCTGCTGTCCGGACAGATACAGGGCCTGGCCGACGTAGCAGAGGCGGTTGGTCCCGATGACCGGGGTGCCGTCTGGCTTGTAGATGCCGTCCGCGTTATAGGAGATCACGGGGATGCCGGCGTTCATCGCGTCGCCGACCGGCTTGGTGAACGAGTCAGCCGTGATCACCGTGGTCGCGATGCCGGCGGCCTTGGCCGAGATCGCCGTCTCGATGTACGACGCCATCTGGGTAGCCGAGGAGCTTGTCGATCCGCCCCACTTCGGCTTAGGCAGCCCGAGCAGCGTCGCCGCGTCAGCGAAGCCCGACTGCGTCGGCACGAAGAACAGGTTGGTGGTCACGTGGTTGACGAACCAGAACTGCCACTGCGGAGTCTTCGGGAAGTTGCCGACCGCGCCTGCGCCACTCCCCGAGGCTTGCGAGCTGCTGCTGCAGGCCGCGAGCAGGGCCGAGGCCGCTGCGGTAGCGCTGACCAGGCCGGTGCCGGCCAGCAGCCGGCGACGCGTCGGACTGTCCGTCATGTTCAGGGTCTCGATCGCCTCATCGACCTTCGGGTCGACTTTTCTCATCACAGACCTCCAGTTGCTTCCCCTGATCGCGGATAGCTGGCTGCGCAGTGCGCGCCTCGCAGGAGGTCGCTGCTGCCTGGCGTCTGAAGGATGTGAGCGCTCACATCGGTCAGCAAGATGACCTGTAGAGCCATAAGTTAGATCACCCGAAACTGTGTCGTCAATGGAACGAGCCGGTGAATACCAGCGACACCCAGTCCATCCACGCCCGACCTGCACCTATGCCACCCCGGCCGGCACCCCCAGATCAACCGCCCCCGGCGCGCCGGACCCGCCGACCGGCCCGCTCCCCGGATCCGCGTAGCGAGCCCGGCTTCCCCCGAGATCACGCCATCAGAACTCCGTGATCACCCCGCCCACCGTGATCACGGACCAGACCGCAGCCGGGGACCCCTGCTGTCGTCCTGGCATCAGCTGGGGTCCCCAGCTGATAGCCCAATCACGGAATTCGCGCCAGAACCCGGAACATCGCTCGCATGATCACCGGGCAGAGCTCCGTGATCACCGCCCAGACAAGACACGGAACATCAGCGGGACACGTTGCCGCCCGGACTCACCTGATCAACCGACCCAGGTGACAGCGGCCAGCCAAATTCCAGGTACACGGCCATGCCTTCCCGGCCGACGGCCAGCCTGCGGCCGGGCCATCGCTGAATGTGACCGTTCGCCTGTCCAGCGGAGAGATCCCTGCCGCACCGCTTCCGGTGCTCGGGCCGCGGGCGGCCCTGCGCTCCGGGCCGGCTTGCCACCGGATGACCTTGACTTCCGGAGTCACAGACTGGGGTAGCCGGCTGGGACGTTCCGGAACCTGCGGGGTTGCGGGCGCTTCCCTTCGTCACTTCGGGTGATCACTGGCTTCGTGTCCGCGTACCTGGAGTTTCCGTGCCCGCTAGCACCAAGCATGATCACGGGACAACAACGGCGATGCCGGACCGAGTACTGAGAGCAGCTAAAGGTCGGCGTTGCGGTCCTGGCGACAGCTAAGGGCCGGCGTTGCGGTCCTGGCGACAGCTAAGGGCCGGCGTTGCGGTCCTGGCGACAGCTAAGGGCCGGCGTTGCGGTCCTGGCGACAGCTAAGGGCCGGCGTTGCGGTCCTGGCGACAGCTAAGGGCCGGCGTTGCGGTCCTGGCGACAGCTAAGGGCCGGCGTTGCGGTCCTGGCGACAGCTAAGGGCCGGCGTTGCGGTCCTGGCGACAGCTAAGGGCCGGCGTTGCGGTCCTGGGCTCGCCGCCGGGCTGGGCACCGGGCTCGGATCGGCGAAACGGGCATTGTGTAGGAGACTTTTTTCCTGTAGGAGGATTTACGATCATATTCGCTGCTAACTCTCCTACAGGAAAAAAGTCTCCTACAGGAACAGGCTATCCCCGGCCAGGCCGGTCCCATTTCCCCCGAAATGGCCGATACCCGGCAGACCCGCCACGCCAGCCGGGCTGAACTACCGCCCCGATACGGACCGCAGTGAGGCCCAAGCCCCGCAACAGGGCTCCGCGAGTCCAGAAACCACGGACCCCTTGAACGTGCTAGAAGATCTAGGAGCGTTTGCCGTTGTAGGAGCGTTGACCGGCGTATTTCCGGAAAAGTGTCCTACAACGGCAAACGCTCCTACAGGACCGGAGGTTTGACCCGGTTTGACAGTCGGCGGCAGTCGGCGGCAGTCGGCGAATGGTCAGCGCGGACTCGTGGAAGTCAGCCCGAGGGGGCCGAGCGGGGCCAGGCGGGGCCGAGCGGAGCCGGGCAGGTGAGTCAGGCGGGGCGGGCGCAGGCGGGGCGGGTGAGTCAGGCGGGGCCGGGCGGGTGAGTCAGGCGGGCGGGTCAGCCTTTGAGGGCGCCGGAGACTAGGCCTCGGACGTAGTAGCGCTGCAGGGCTACGTAGACGATTATGCAGGGGATCATGGCGATCACGGCGCCCGCTAGGAGGAGGCCGTAGTTGACTGAGCCGTAGGTGCCGGTCTCGACGTTGCTCAGGGCTACGGGCAGCGTGAACAAGCTGTCGTTGGTGAGGAAACTCAGCGCGCCGAGGAACTCGGTCCAGGAAAACAGGAACGCGTAGAGCGCGGTGGTCGCGATGCCCGGCATGATCAGCGGGCGGAAGACCGAGACCAGGGTCCTGGTCACCGAGGCGCCGTCGACCCTGGCCGCGTCGACCAGCTCGTGCGGGACCTGGAGGAAGCTGTTGCGCATCACGTAGACGCCGACGGGCAGGTTGAACGTGGTGTAGAAGAGCGCGAGGCCGACCAGGTTGTTCAGCAGGTGCAGCGTGTGCAGCTCAAGGAAGAGCGGCGTCAGCACGGCCTGGAACGGGATCATGAAAGCCAGCAGGACCAGGCCGAACGCGAGGCCAGAGCCCCGGAACCTGAACAGCGCGAAGCCGTAGCCGGCCAGGGTGGCGACCAGGGCGGTCAGCAGCGCGGCGACCACGGCGACGATCAGGCTGTTGATGACGTTGCGGATGATGTCGTCCTGGCCGGAGAGCAGGGCCTGGTAGTTGGCCAGGGTCAGGTGGCTGAAGGTCTTGCCCGACGGAGCGGTGCTGACCACTGACTCTGGCTGCAGGGACCGGAACGCCTCCCAGACCAGCGGCAGCACGAAGACCGCGCTGATCGCCACGCCGGCCGCGACGTACAAGGCGAAGCCGGAGCGCTTGCCCCCGCCTCGGCTAGCACCGCCTCGGCTAGCACCGCCTCGGCTAGCCCCGGTCCGGCTGGCCCTGACCCGAGCCCGGGCATCGCTGGCGCTGGCCAGTGCCATCAGTCACCATCCCCTTGCAAGTAGCGGAACTGGACGAAGGTGATGAGCCCCACCACCACGACCAGGACGACCGACATGGCGCTGGACAAGCCGACGTTCAGCTGGGCGAACGCGGTGCTGTAGATGGACATCACCACAGGGACGGTGCTCGTCCCCGGTCCGCCGTCGGTCATGATGAAGAACTGGTTGAACGCGAGGAACGACCCGACCACCGAGATGATCAGGCTCAGCGCGATCGACCGGCGGAGCAGCGGGAACGTGAGCCGCCGCTCGATGCTCCACCACGAGGCGCCGTCGACCCGCGCCGACTCGTAGATCTCGTGCGGGATGCTCTGCATGCCGGCCATCAGCAGCATCATGGTCAGCCCTGAGGCGAACCAGACGACCAGCACGCTGACCGCGGTCAGGGCAAGGCCGGTGTGCACGAGCCACGCGGTGTTGATGCTGGCCAGGCCGAGCTTGGACAGCACGAAGTTCGCCGTTCCCGAGGTGGGCTGGAGCTCGACGACCGCCATGTAACTCTCGGCCACCAGCCCGACGATGTACGGCAGGAAGATCATCGTGCGGAAGACCGTCGACCCTGGCCGGTTGGACCGGACGAACACGGCGAGCGCGTAGCCGACGACAAAGATGGGCACCGTGACGATCGCGGTGTACTTCAGCGTGAACACGATCGAGGCGACGAACTCCGAGTTGTGGATCAGGCTCCCGTAGTTGGCCAGGCCGATGAAGTGGTACGCCCCGACCAGCGGCCAGTCGGTGAGCGAGATGTACACCCCGAACCCGAGCGGGAAGAGCGCGAAGAAGCTCACGAACGCCAGCGCCGGACTCACCAGCAGCAGCCCGCTCCTGGTGTTGCGCCGCGCCGCCGTGCTCGTCTTGCCGGCCCGCTGCCGGGTGAGCGACCCTGACCGGCCCGGCCGGCCCGTGAATCCCTGACCCTGCCTCGGCGTGCTCGGCAGCAGGCGAGCCGAGCTTTTCACCGTCATGCCGATGCTCTCCTCATCACTGACTCCCTGTGCTGGCTACTCGGGCTGGCTCCCCGGGCTGACCACCGAGCACCGCGCCGCGTCCTGCGTGACCCTGTAGCCGCAGGACGCGACGCGGAATTGCTCAGCTCTTCACGTTGCTCAGCTCTTCACACTGTCCAGCGTCGACTGGATGTTCGTCTGGCCCTGCTGTATAGCCTCGTTCACATTCCCGCTATACACCGCCTCCTCGAACATCTTGAACCATGGCGAGCCCGGCTCGTTGTAGACCGCGTCATAAGCCAGGGTGAATTCCACCGATCCCTTGGCAAGTGCCTTGAGCGCGACGGCGTCGTACGGGTACTTGGCCGTGAACGCCGGGGTCAGGATGTCCGTGCGGACTGGCGTGTCGCCCTCGGCCGGATACTCTTCCTGCTGCGCCTGGCTCAAGCGCCCACTTGATGAACTCCCAGGCGCCCGACGCGTTCGGGGCGCCGGCCGGGATGACGAAGTCGTCGCCGCCGTCGAAGGTGCTGTATCCGCCGTCAACGCCTGGCAGCGGCGCGTCGGCGAAGTCAGCGAGCTGCGACTTGGTCTTGAACGCCGCGGCGAAGCCGTAGTCACCAGGCAGGATGCCGACCTTGCCGGCCTCGAAGTCCTGGCCCCAGGTCAGGCCGTTCTGGGTCTGGTCGGCCGGCGGGACGAGGTGCTTGGACCACATGATCTGGTAGTCGGTCAGCATCTCCTTGAGCGGCGCGTCATTGGCGACGTTGGCCTTCTGGCTGCCGAGCGGGCCGGTGAGCATGTGCTGGCCGGCCGCCCACAGGGACGGCAGCATGACGAAGCCGAGGCAGCCCTGGCAGTCGCCGGCGAAGGAGAACCCGGAGATGCCGTGACCGAGCTTGCTGATCTTTTCCGCGTCGGACACGATCTGGGCGTAGTTGGCCGGCGGGCTGTTCGGGTCAAGCCCGGCCTGCTTGAACAGCGCCTTGTTGTACCAGAGCACCGACAGGTCGGCCAGGTAGGGCACGCCGAAGTAGTTGCCGTTAAAGGTAGCGAGCTGCAGGTGACCTGGGCTCAGCGCGCTCTTGTAGGACAGCGCGTTCACGTATTTGGTGATATTAAGCAGGGCGCCCTCACGAGCGAAGCTGGGCACGTCGATGTCGTTGAGCCCGACGACGTCAGGCTCTGAGCCCGCCCTGATCGCCGTCGCAAGCTGGCTGGTGTCGTCATTGGGGGGCGTGAGGTGCAACTCGATCTTCAGGCCCTTGTGAGTGGCGTTGAACTTGGCCACCAGTGCCTTCGCCGGCCCGTCAGTCGCCTGCCTGGCCCAGAAATGCACAACGCCGGTCGCGTTCACGCCGAACGTCTTAGGCGACCCGGTCGCCGTTGACGACGACGAGCTGCAAGCCGACAGCGCGAGGGCCGCGCCGACCGCGATCACAGCGAACTGCCGGGTACGGACTGCTCTCATTGCCATCCGCCTTTCTTACCTTGAGTTGAATTAAGATCACGGGCCGGTGCCGCCCGCTTTGGCCACGCATGCATCCGCACAAACCTCCTAGGTAGCTACTCCTGCTGGCATCCAGATCCGCATGGCCCGGCCATCGCGGTTGTCCCACTGGAAGTACGGGATGGCGACGGCGGCGGCCGGACTGCCCGCTTCCGCACCTGGCTCTGGGGTATAGGGCAGCCCGCCGCCATTGGCGGGCGTGAGGTGGACCGCGTCGGCCTCGATGACGACGGTCGGTCCGATGCCGGGCAGCGTTACTTCCCGCTCGGTGAATGTGCCTGCCTTGACTGGCCCTGCCGTAACTGGGCTTGCCTTGATGGCCAGGTCTTCGAGATCGGCCCCGGCGGCCTGATCCGCCTGTTCGAAGCAGTACACGAGCGGACCCCGCTCCACCGCGACCGTCCCGCGCAGCGCGTCGATCCGCCGGGCCGGACGGGTCAGCCTGGGCGCCAGGTCCAGGCTCACGGTCAGCACGTCACCCGGCCGCCAGAGCCTGCGGACCACGAGATACCCGCGGTCGTCCGGCCCCGTAGTGAGCCCAGCGCCGTTGAGCGTGACTCCCAGGACCCGGCTCCAGCCCGGCACCCGCACCGCCAGCCCGCACTCCGCGCCGGGAGCGCTGCCCACCGTCAGCTGAACCGCACCCGACCACGGGTAATCGGTGGTCACAGCCACGCTCAGCTCACCGCCGGCTACCGAGGCGGCAACCTCCGAGCCGGCGAGCTGATGGACATACAGGGCGTCCCCGGTCACCGTGGCGACGTAGTGCCCGAGCGAAGCGACCAGGCGCATGATGTTGGGCGGGCAGCAGGCGCACGAGAACCACTCGCGCCGCCGGCCGGGATCGTCGTCCTCGAAGTGATCGACCCGCCGCTGCAGCGGATTGACATAGAAAAACCGCTGCCCGTCGGTCGACACCGCCGCCGCGAACCCGTTGTAGAGCAGGCGCTCGATCAGGTCGGCGTACTTGGACTCGCCGGTGGCCAGCAGCAGCCGCCAGCTCCACTGCAGGCTCGCGATCGCCGCGCAGGTCTCGTTGTAGGCCCGGTCCGGCGGCAGCTCGAACGCGTCGCCGAACGCCTCGCCCGAGTGCCGCGAGCCATTGCCGCCGGTCAGCGCCGTCTTCGTCGCGACCATGTCGTCCCAGCGGGCCACCGAGGAGGCCAGCAGCCCGGCGTCGCCGGTCTCGACCGCCACATCGACCACGCCGCTCTCCAGGTACAGCGCCCTGACCGCGTGCCCGACCTCGGTGGCCGACTCCCGCACCGGCAGATGATCTTGCAGGTAGCGGCTGCCGAAGCCGGAGTCGCCGATCAGGCCCCGGCCCCGCTGGTCGACGAACTGCCTGGCCAGCTCCAGGTAGGCCGCGGTGCCAGTCTGCCGGTACAGCTCGACCAGGGCCGTCTCCACGATCGGGTGACCGTCGAGCCCTGCCCCGTCCTGCCCGCCGAGGAACTGGCTGACCAGGTGGTCGGCCAGCCGGACGGCGACGGCGAGCAGGGCACCATGATCGAAGGTCCGCGCGGCGGCGACCGCGGC
Organism: uncultured Actinomycetota bacterium; assembly: GCA_963819285.1. Classification (GTDB taxonomy): domain Bacteria; phylum Actinomycetota; class Actinomycetes; order Streptosporangiales; family Streptosporangiaceae; genus Chersky-822. The sequence continues at coordinate 3,394,137 of CAWFVM010000002.1, read as the reverse complement.
CTGGATCAGGTGACCGGCGCAGTAAAGCTCGTGACTCGACTCCAGCCTGGTGTACCTGGCCGATCCGCTGACCTGGGTGTAGGAGTTGAGGTACCCGTCCGGCTGCTGGGCCTTGGTCAGCAGCGCGGTCGTCTCGGCCGCGAACTCGGCCAGCCCGGCCGAGTGCTCCCGGCCAAGCTCCCAGCTGATGGCCTCAAGCGTCTTGTAGATGTCGGAGTCCATGAACACCGGGCCCCGGTAGCTGCCGCCGACTCCGGCGATCGCCAGCCGCACGTTGTCCAGGTTTCCGGCCACCTCGAGCTGCCGGAGCGCGAGGGGCAGGCTCGCCGTCTGGTTGCGCCGCTGCCAGCCGGCCAGCAGGCCGTCGGTGAGCCGGGCGCCGGGCCCGTCCAGAGGCCGGTGCGCGAGATCGGCGGCAGCCGTCGGGGAGACCGGCCCATGCGTCGGCGCCGCGTTCTTCGCGTTGACCACATGCACTCCTTAAATCGCTACTCAGGGCCGAAAACGGACGGCGGGCGGGCCCCGGACAGGTCGAGACGACCGTACTGCCGGTGTTGCCCGAACAAGGAATAGGTTTTCTCTAGTAAGCTAGAGTTGTCAAGCTAAGCCAGTCAAGGCCTGTACAAGCTCTATTTTGGTGCGATATGAAGGGTGGTACCGCGCGCCAGATCGGAGCAACCGTTTGCCTCATGTAGAACCCGGACCTGAGACGAGACGGCCGACCATCAGGGACGTGGCCGCGCAGGCCGGCGTCTCGATCGGCACGGCATCGAAGGCGCTCAACGGCCAGGGCAAGCTGCGTGATGAGACGCGGGAGCGGGTCGCGGCCGCCGCCCGCGAGCCGGATTCGCCCCGAATGTACTGGCCAGAGCACTGCTGGCCGGACGGACTTATACCGTCGGCGTGATCACCACCGACAGCTTCGGGCGGTTCAGCATCCCGGTCATGCTCGGGGCCGAAGATGCCCTCGGAGCTGGGCAGATCTCGGTTTTCATGTGCGACACCCGCGACGACCCGGTCAGGGAGCGGCAGTACCTGGAGATGCTGCTCAGCCGCCGGGTCGACGGCCTGATCGTGACCGGGCGCCGGATCGAGCCGCGCCCGAGCATCGGCGCGCCCGCGGGTATCCCCGTGGTCTACGCGATGACCCAGTCCCTCGACACCGACCAGCCCGCCATCCTGCCCGACGACTTCGGCGGAGGGAAACTCGCGGCCAGGCATTTCCTTGACGCGGGCCGGACGAACCTCGGGCACATCACCGGGCCGGCGCGTTTCCTTGCCGCGAGGAAACGGGCCAGCGGCTTCTGCGAGGAAGTCGCCAGCGGCGGCGGCGACTTCGCGCCCGACGACGTGCTCTACGGCGAGTGGAGCGAGCACTGGGGGCGGGAGGGCGCCCACATCCTGCTGCGCTCATCCCCCGAGGTCAACGGCATCTTCTGCGGCAGCGACCAGATCGCCAGAGGAGTCGCTGACACCCTGCGGTTGCTTGGACGCCGAGTTCCTGATGACATTGCGCTCATCGGCTTCGACAACTGGGAACCAATGGCGCTCGGCTCCGATCCTCCGCTCACAAGCGTCGATATGTGCCTGGAAGATGTCGGCCGTACCGCCGCTGAGCATCTGTTTTCCGCGATCAACGACGTGCCGACCTATGGCGTGCACATCGTGCCGAGCCGGCTGGTGATCAGGGAGTCGACCGATCAGGACCGGTCAGCACGCCAGCAGAAGCGAGGGTCACGCCGATGAGCCAGTCACCAATGCCCGCGGGCAGCAGCGCAGGCCGGGACGCGGGCAGCGCCAGCCCGGTGCCGGGACCAGCCTGTGTCATCGGCGTGGACTACGGCACCCTGTCTGGCCGGGCACTGGTCGTGCGCGTCAGCGACGGCGCCGAGCTGGGCAGCGCCGTCTGCGAGTACTCCCACGCGGTCATGGACACGGTGCTCGCCGCGACCGGCGAGCCGCTGCCGCCTGACTGGGCGCTGCAAGACCCGGAGGATTACCTCGACGTGCTGCGCGAGGCGGTGCCGGCGGCGATCAGGGCGGCCGGCATCGACGCGGCCCAGGTCATCGGCATCGGCACCGACTTCACCGCCTGCACCGTGCTGCCGGTCACGGCCGACGGCACCCCGCTGTGCCAGCTCGAAGGACTGGCCGGCCGCCCGCACGCCTACGTCAAGCTCTGGAAGCACCACGCCGCGCAGGCCCAGGCGGACAGGATCAACGAGCTCGCGCACAGCACCGGCCAGGACTGGATCGCCCGCTACGGCGGCAAGATCTCCTCCGAATGGCAGTTCGCCAAGGCGCTGCAGCTGCTGGACGAGGACCCCGGCCTCTACCAGCGGGCGCAGCGCTGGATCGAGGCGGCCGACTGGATCATCTGGCAGCTCACCGGCACCGAGACCAGGAACGCCTGCACCGCCGGCTACAAGGGCATCTACCAGGACGGCCGCTACCCTGGACCGGCGTTCCTCGGCGCGCTCGACCCGGCGTTCGCCAGCTTCGCCGCCGACAAGCTTGAGCACCCGATCCTCCCGCTCGGCGCCAGGGCAGGCTCGCTGACCCCGCGGGCCGCCGGCTGGACCGGGCTGCCGGCCGGGATCGCCGTCGCGGTCGGCAATGTCGATGCTCACGTCACCCCGCCGGCGGCCGGCGCCACCGGACCAGGCCAGATGGTCGCGATCATGGGCACCTCCACCTGCCACGTGATGAACGGCACCAGCCTCGCGGAGGTGCCAGGCATGTGCGGCGCCGTCGACGGCGGCATCGTCGCCGGACTGTGGGGTTACGAGGCCGGCCAGAGCGGCGTTGGCGACATCTTCGCCTGGTTCACCGACCACGCCGTGCCGCCCTCCTACCACGACAAGGCCGCCAGGCAGGGCATCTCGGTGCACGAGCTGCTGTCGCAGGAGGCGGCCGCGCAGCCCGCCGGGGCGCACGGCCTGATCGCACTCGACTGGCTGAACGGCAACCGCAGCGTGCTCGTCGACCATCACCTGTCCGGGGTGATCGCCGGGCTGACGCTGGCCACGCAGCCGCCCGACATCTACCGGGCGCTGGTCGAGGCCACCGCGTTCGGCACCAGGACGATCATCGAGACCTTCGGCGCCTCCGGCGTGCCGGTCACCGAGCTGGTTATCGCCGGCGGCTTGCTCCGCAACAAGATGATCATGCAGATCTACGCCGACGTGACCCGCCGCCCGCTCAGCCTGATCGGCTCCGAGCAGGGCCCGGCGCTCGGCTCGGCCATGCACGCGGCGGTGGCCGCGGGCGCGTACGCCGACATCGGCGCGGCCGCCCAGTCGATGGGCCGCAGGCAGCAGGAGGTCTACTTGCCCGACGCCCGCAGTGCCGACGTCTACGACGAGCTCTACGCGGAGTACCTGCTGCTGCACGATTACTTCGGACGTGGGGGGAACGAAGTGCTGCACCGGCTCAGGGCCGTCCGCGACCGGGTCCTCGCGCAGCGACTCGTCGGAGGCCAGCGATGACGGCCATCGATGCCAGCGCGGAGATCATCAGCGGCGTGCGGGCCGAGGTGTGCCGCCTGCACGCCGAGCTGGTCAGCAGCGGGCTCGTCGCCTGGACCTCGGGCAACATCTCCGCCCGCGTGCCCGGCGCCGACCTGCTGGTGATCAAGCCGAGCGGGGTCGGCTACGCCGACCTGACCCCGGAGTCCATGGTCGTCTGCGACCTGGACGGCGCACGGGTGGACGGGGACCTGAGCCCGTCAAGCGACACCGCCGCGCACGCCTATGTCTACCGGCACCGGCCGCAGACCGGCGGTGTCGTGCACACCCACTCGCCGTACGCCACGGCCTGGGCCGCCTGCGGCGAGGCGATCCCGTGCGTGCTCACCGCGATGGCCGACGAATTCGGCGGCGAGATCCCGATCGGGCCGTTCGCGCCGATCGGCAGTGACGCGATCGGCCGGGCCATCGTGGCGACGCTAGAGGGGCACCGCTCCCCCGCCGTGCTCCTGAGCGGCCACGGCGTCTTCACCGTGGGAGCGACCGCGCGAGACGCGGTCAAGGCAGCGGTCATGTGCGAGGACGCGGCCCGCACCGTGCACCTCGCGAGAACCCTGGGCGCACCTGAGCCCCTCGCCCCGGACCAGATCGACGCACTGCACAGGCGCTACCAGGATCACTACGGCCAGCGCTGAGCTGCCGGACGGCAGTAGCCAGGAAACATACCGTTCCAGGAGGTTGTCAGTGAGCGCTCACAAGCCGCGTATCGGGATTCTCGGTATAATGCAGGATCTCTACGACGATATGATTCCTGGCATCGCGCAGCGCCAGGCTGGCTATGCCGCCGAGCTCGCCGCCCAGCTCGCGGACGTGGGCGAGTTCATCCCGAGCAAGCCGGTCAAGCACAGGGAAGACGCGGAGCGCGAGTTGCGCGAGTTCGAGGGCGCCGCGCTCGACGGGATCATGGTCGTGATGCTCACCTACGGGCCGGCCATGCGGGTCGCCCGGCTGCTGAGCGAGTGCAGGCTGCCGATCCTGCTGGCCAACATCCAGCCCGAGCCGAACGTCACCCCCGCGTGGGACATGGCCGACATGACCTACAACCAGGGCGTGCACGGAGCGCAGGACACAGCGAACGCGATGGTGCGGGCCGGGCGGCGGTTCCAGGTCCTGACCGATGACTGGCGGAGCGAATCGTTCAAGGCCGATGTCGGGCAGTGGGCGCGGGCCGCGGCGGCCGTCACGGCGTGGAAGTCGCTGAAGGTCGCGATCTTCGGCTACGCCATGAACGACATGGGCGACATCCGGGTCGATGAGAGCGCGCTGATCCGCTCGCTTGGTCCCGAGATCCTCGCCGTGGCGCAGGGCGACCTGTACCGGGGGATGCAGGCCGTGACCGACGACCAGGTCGCCGAGCTGATCGCGTTCGAGGACTCGCGGTTCGAGATCGATCCCCGGCTGTCGGCCGAAGAGCGGGCCGACCATGCCAGGATGCAGATCGCGATCGAGGCGATTCTGGTCGACCGGGGTTTCGGCGCCTACAGCACGCATTTCGACGCGATCGGGGAGGACGGGCGGTTCTCGCGGCTGCCGCTCGCGGCCGCGTCTTCGCTAATGGCGAAGGGCTACGGATATGGCGCCGAAGGCGACGTGCTGACCGCCTGCATGGTGTCGGCCGGGCACGCTCTGATCGGCGACGCGCACTTCACCGAGATGTACGCGATGGACTTCGCGTCCGACTCGATCCTGATGAGTCATATGGGTGAAGGCAACTGGAAGATCGCCAGGACCGACCGGCCGGTCAGGCTGGTCAAGCGGCCGCTCGGGATTCGCCGGCTTGAGGACCCGCCGACGTTCGTGTTCCAGTACCAGCCGGGGCCGGCGACGCTGGCCACGCTGGTGTCGCTGGAGGGCACGAAGTTCCGGATGGTGGTGGCTGAAGGCGAGAACCTGGACAGTCAGGAGCTTCCGGCGCTTGAGATGCCGTACGGGCAGTTCCGGCCGGGGTCGGGAGTGCGCAGGTGCCTGACCGGGTGGATGTCGGCCGGCGGGCCGCACCACGAGGTGATGAACCTCGGGCATCATGCCGCGAGCTGGGAGCTTCTGCCGGCTGGCGGGAATCGAGTTCGTCCAGGTCTGATGAGCGGTACAAACCGGGCGGGCAGGTGATTAGCTAGCTACATGGCGACACAGCATAAGCCGGCTCTGCGCAGCTCCGAGTGGTTCGGGGCCGACGGGCGGCCGGGGATGATCTACCGGTCGTGGCTGCGGTCTGAAGGGGTTCCGCCCGAGGTGTTCGACGGGCGGCCGGTGATCGGGATCGCGAACAGCTGGTCCGAGCTGACGCCGTGCAACGCCCACCTGCGCGGGGTCGCCGAGGCGGTCAAGCGGGGCGTGTGGCAGGCAGGCGGGTGGCCGCTTGAGTTCCCCACCATGTCGCTCGGCGAGTCGCTGATGCGGCCGACCGCGATGCTGTTCCGCAACCTCATGGCCATGGAGGTCGAGGAACTGCTCCGGGCCAATCCGATCGACGGAGTCGTGCTGCTGTCGGGCTGCGACAAGACGACGCCGGCGATGCTGATGGCGGCGGCGAGCGCGGATCTCCCCGCGATCATGGTGACCGGCGGGCCGATGCTCAACGGCAAGTTCCGGGGCGAGAACGTCGGCTCGGGCACCCACGTCTGGAAGTTCGAGGCCGAACTGGCCGCCGGGCGGATGACCCCGGCCGAGTGCGCGATCGCGGAGGCCGGCATGGCCAGGTCGTGCGGCCACTGCATGACGATGGGCACCGCGTCCACGATGGCGTGCCTGGCCGAGACTCTCGGCATGCAGCTCCCTGGCTCGGCCGCCTGGCCCGCCGCCGACTCGCGGCGGCTGCTCACCGGGCAGCAGGCCGGCCAGCGGATCGTGGCGCTGGCGCAGGAAGGCGTACGGCCTTCCTCGATCATGACGCGGGCCGCGTTCGAGAACGCCATCAAGGTCAACGCGGCGATCGGCGGGTCGACGAACGCGGTCATTCACCTGCTGGCCATCGCCTGGCTCGGCGTGCCGCTGCGGCTGGACGATTTCGACGAGCTGGCGCGGGACGTGCCGACGCTGGTGAACCTGATGCCATCTGGGCGTTATCTGATGGAGGACTTCTGCTATGCGGGCGGCCTGCCGGCGGTCATGGCCGAGCTTGGGGGCTTGCTGCACACTGACCACGTCAGCGTGACCGGCCGCACGCTGGCCGAGAACATCGCCGGCACCGAGTGCTTCAATTCCGACGTCATCAGGACCGTGGCCGATCCGCTGCAGCCGGCCGGGAGCGGGACCGCCGTGCTGCGCGGCAATCTCTGTCCTGGCGGCGCCGTGATCAAGCAGTCGGCGGCGTCGCCGTCGCTGCTGGTGCACCGGGGGCAGGCACTGGTATTCGACTCGATCGAGGATTACCACGCGGTCTGCGACCAGGACGATCTGGCCGTCGATGAGTCGACCGTGCTTGTGGTGCGCGGGGCCGGGCCCAGGGGATATCCGGGCATGCCAGAGATCGGCAATTTCGTGCTGCCGAGCGTGCTGCTGCGGCGCGGGGTGACCGACCTGGTCAGGATCTCGGACGCGCGGATGAGCGGCACCGGGTTCGGCACGGTCGTGCTGCACGTCGCGCCCGAGGCGGTCGCGGGCGGGCCGCTGGCGCTGGTGCGAACCGGCGACTGGATCGCGCTCGATGTGCCGGGGCGCAGCCTGACGCTTGAGGTGAGCGACTCCGAGCTTGAGCTTCCGGCGAGCGGCCTGGGTCGCGCCGGTGAGTGAGTACCGGCGGGGGTATGCCCGGCTGTATGTCGAGCACGTGCTGCAGGCTGACCAGGGCGCCGACCTGGACTTCCTGGTCGGTTCAAGCGGAGCGGCAGTCCCCCGGCACAACCATTAGGCAGGGCTCAGCGAGAGGGCTGGCTGAGGCGGGCGACGGCTGGTTCACGCCGGCGACAGTTGGCTCACGAGGACGACGGCTGGCTCACGCGGACGACGGCTGGCTCACGCGGACGACGGCTGGCCCTCGCGTGCGGCGGCTGGCCCGTGCCGGCGACAGCTGGTTCACGCCGGTGAAGGCTGGCCCCACACGGGCGAAGGCTGGCCCCACACGGGCGAAGGCTGGCCCCACACGGGCGAAGGCTGGCCCCACACGGGCGAAGGCTGGCCCACAGGGGCGAAGGACTGGCCCACGCCGCCGGGATTCCGTGATCAGGGCAGGCAGCTCGTATCGAGCGGCTCCCGCCCCTGCCAGGATTCCGTGATCATGGTCGCGGTCTTGATCACGGAATCCCGATGGGGTGATCACGCGACTTATGTTCCGTGATCAACCTTTGTTTCATGATCACGGAAATTGCGCGGGGTACTGGAGCGCCTGGCCGCGGTGGCTGGAGTCGCCGAAATGGTGAAAACCCAGCAAATCATCCGGTTTCAGATCGTCAAGAAATCAAGGGGACGGCCTCGTCAGTCCCTCTATTGGTATTTCGGCAGTCTCTCTATGGGTAACCGTTAATAGGTCGTCCGGCCCGAGCGACGTATCATCACTTTCCGTTGAACATTTGCCCGTTCTATATCTGGTCACCCCTTTTCCTGGTTATCAAACTGATGATACGTGCCGGACGGCCGGCGACGTATCACCAGTTTCCGTTGTTTGGTAATCCCCGAGCGCGTCCGGCCGGGGCGCGCTCGGGCCAATCCCGCCTCCAGGTGTCACGTCTGGTCAATACTTGCCGACGGAGAGTGACGGAGTCTGGCTAGGGGCTCCGAGGCATTCCTGACGGGCGGGCGCCGGCAGCCTTGACTGCGCTCGGGCACGCCCCTCAGGCTTGGTGGCGATGGTCAGGCAACCGGTGGTGTCCTTCGCGGTACTGCTGAGGCGATTGCGGGCCGGCGCCGGGCTGACGCAGGAAGAACTAGCGCAGACGGCTCAGCTCAGCAGCAGGTCTGTGAGCGACCTCGAACGTGGCATCAACCTGACGGCACGCCGGGAGACGACTCGGCTGCTCGCCGACGCGCTCAAGCTGACCGGCGCGGCCAGGGCCGAGTTCGAGGCGGCGGCACGGGGCCGGGTGGCCGGAGACGCTGCGGCTAGCTCGGCGGGCTCGGGGGGCTCGGGGGGCGGGCTTGCCGCGGTGCGGACGCTGCCTCGGGATGTCAGCAGCTTCGTCGGGCGGGCGGCCGAGCTGGAACAGATGATCATCGCTGCCCGGAACTCGGCCGCGGCCGACGGCGTGGTGGGCATCTGGGCGATCAGCGGAATGGCGGGAGTCGGCAAGACGGTATTCGCGATTCATGCCGCACACCGGCTGGCGCAGGATTTTCCCGATGGTCAGATCTTCCTCGCACTTCATGGTCATACCCCTGGCCAGAAGGCAGTTGATCCGGCCGATGCCCTGGCCGGCCTGCTCCTCACGGCTGGCGTCCCCGCACAACAGGTTCCGTCTGGGCTTGAGGCTCGTTCACGATTGTGGCGTGATCGGCTGGCTGGCCAGCGGCTGCTCCTGGTACTCGACGACGCGGCCGGCCACGAGCAGGTTCGGCCGCTGCTGCCGGGCACCGCCGGGAGCCTGGTGCTGATCACGAGCCGACGGCATCTGACCGCGCTGCAAGACGTCGCCACGATCAGTCTCGATGTGCTGTCGTCGGACGACGCGGCCGCGCTGCTGATCCGGCTGGCCGACCGGCCTGATATTTCCGCTGGTGAGGCTGCGGTGGCGGAGATTACCCGGCAGTGCGGGTACTTGCCGCTCGCAATCGGGATGCTCGCTCGCCAGCTGCATCACCGCCCAGCCTGGACGACTGGCCGGCTCGCGGCTGACCTGGCGGCAGCCCGGAGCCGGCTTGAGTTCATGCATGCCGAGAATTTGTCAGTCGCGGCGGCGTTTGACCTGTCCTATGCGGACCTGACGGGGTGGCAGCAGCGGCTGTTCCGACGGGTTGGCCTGCATCCCGGGGCTGAGATCGATGCTTACGCGGCGGCGGCGCTCGGCGGGGCGAGCGTGGCGGCGGCGCGGCGGGGGCTGGGTGACCTGTATGACCAGCATCTGCTCACCGAGCCCACGATGGGGCGGTATCGGCTGCACGACCTGATCAGGGAGCACGCTCAGGGTCTGGCGGCGCGGGACCTCGCCGAAGACAACGAGGCGGCCAGGTGCAGGCTGTTCGACTACTACTTGCATACCGCTCGGGTGGCGGGGATTTTCCTGGAACGACGGCCGCCGGCTGGACCGGTTCCGGCGCTGGGGGTGGTTCCGGCTGAGCAGCCTGATCTGCGTGCTCGCCGGGACGCGGTTGGGTGGCTTGAGGCTGAGCGGCTCAATCTGCACGCGGTGGTGGGCGGGGCGGACGCGGGCGGGGCAGCGGACGGGGCGGACGCGGGGCGGCTGGAGTACGCGTCGGCGATCGCGGCGACAATCCACGGGTTTCTCCGGGCGCACAATCACTGGGGGCAGGCCCTGACGATGCATCATCTGGCGCTCGGGGCGGCGCGGCGGCGGCGTGAGCTGGCCGAGGCGCGGGCCGGCGCCGGGGCCGGGGCCGGGGCGGAGGCCGGGGTCGACGGGGCTCGGGCGATGGCGGATGAGGCCCGGGCGATGGCCGATCTGGGCGACACGTTGTACCTGCTGCTTGATTATCCGGCCGCGTTCGAACATTTCACGCAGGCCCTGGGCCTGTACCGCGAGCTCGGCGACCGGCTCGGCGAAGCCAGCGTCCTGAGCAGCCTGGCGGTCGTGTGGCAGCACACGGGAGATCACCGCACGGCCGCGGCTACCCAGGAGGAGTCGCTGCGGCTGTACCGGAGCATCGGTCACCGGCTAGGCGAGGCGGCCGCCCTGAACCGGCTCGCCCGTACCAGGTTCGCCACTTGTGAGTACGAGGCGGCGGCCGACTGCCAGGATCAGGCGCTGAGGCTGTATCGAGAGGCGGGTGACCGGCTCGGGGAGGCCTATGCCCTGGCCGGTATCGCCGAGGTGCACAACGTCAGAGGCGATCTGGTAGCGGCGGCCAAGACCTTGTCCGACGCTCTGGGGCTCTACCGGCAGCTAGGCAACAGCCTCGGCGAGGCCAACGCGCTGACCACGCTCGGTCTGATCCAGCACAGCACCGGGGACTTTCCGGCCGCGATCGGCACCCTGAACCGCGCACTTGAGCTCTACCGCCAGCTCGGCAGTGCGCTCGGCGAGGCGAACGCCCTCATCAACCTCAGCGGCGTCTACCAGGCCACCGGCGACTACCCGGCCGCCGCGCAGGCGCTCCCCCGCGCGCTGACAATCTGCCGGGAGCTGGGCCGGGCGTCGGCAGGAGGCTCAGGTCCACCTCGGCCTGGGCGACCTGCTGCTGGTCACGCATACTCCGGGCGAGGCGCGGGCCAGCTATGAACAGGCCATGTCAATCGCACATGAAGTCGGCTCGCCCGCCGAGCAGGCGTGGGCGCTGCGCGGGGTCGGGTTGTGCCGGCTGCGGCTGGGATTCTCTGACGATGGTGTCGCCTCGCTGCGGCAGGCGCTCAGGATTTTCGAGCGGATCGGATCGTCGAACGCTGAGCAGGTACGGCGAGAACTGGCCGAGTCGCCTTGACTCTCTGGCCTTGACTCTCTGGTAACCCGAGACTGGAAGCTGGATCACGTGAGCGACGGCGACCTTGTGAGCATCGGCGCTTTCGCGATGATCAGCGGTCTGACGATCAGCGCGCTCCGGCATTACGACGACGTCGGGCTGCTCAGGCCCGCGTTCGTCGACCCGGCGACGGGATATCGCCGCTACCAGCCGGGCCAGGTACGCCGGGCCAGGGTGATCTTCGCCCTCAGGCAGGTCGGCCTGCCGATCGACGCGATCCGCGAAGGCCTTGACGGTCCGGACGACGAGGGCAGCGGGGCGATGCGCGAGGTTCTGATCCGGCATCGCGGCGAACTGCTCTTCCGCGCTCACGCCCTGTCCGAGAAGACCGCGGTCCTCGATCGCTATATCGAATACGGAGTAGCCATGCCCGACCTGAAGACCCCGCGCCTGACCCAGATCACGATCAACGTACGCGACCTCGCCGAAGCGGTGACGTTCTACCAGGGGGCTTTCGAGACGACCTTCAACGAGGAGGTGTCGTCGTTCCAGTTCGGCACCTGGCCGGCGGATGACTTCTTCCTGCTGACGGTCGCCCATGGCGCTAGTTCGCACGGCGAGCATCACGGGCCGGCCCGGGGGTCCCGGTTCGGGCTTATGGTCGGCGATCTCGACGCAGCCCACCAGCGAGCACTCGACGCTGGGGCGTCCGAGGTCAGCGCCCCGTACACCGTCGACTGGAAGCCTCGCACGTCGTGCGTGGCCGATCCCAGCGGAAACCGGATCGACTTGTACCAGGCTTGAGGGTCTGGCTGACGTCTTAAGATCGACCTGATGCGACGCGAGTCTTCTACTGTGATTGTCCTGGTCGGCGAGGTCACCAGCGATCTCCTGGCCGAGCTCACCCGCTCGCCGAACGTCTCGGTCGCTCTCGCTCCGGGTGCTTCGGTGGCGGGTGCATCCGCCGATGCGCACCTGACCGGCCGGACCGCTGACGCCGAGGCGCCGCCCCCCCGTTACCTTTTTCCTGTCCCCGCCGCAAGGCGGGGAGCCAGGTCACCTGGCCCGGCATGATTCAAGCCCCCTGTCGCAAGCATGATCCGGGGGGTGTTGTCACCGGGCCCGGGTGGCGCCGGCGGACCGCTGATAGGGACAGGGCATTCGTCTGTGACCAGGACAAAGTCTCGCCGTAACGTGGATGCCGGCAGTCGGCGCCAGATCTGTGACCAGGCCTGATACGACTTGATGAGGTGGGGATGAACCCGGAGTACGCGGTTTTCCTGGGGCTGGACGTCGGCAAGGGCGAGCACCATGCCTGCGCCCTGGACCCTTCGGGCAAGAAGCTGCACGACAAGCCGCTCCCGAACGACGAGCAGCGGCTGCGGGCCTTGTTCGCCCAGCTCGGCAGGCACGGAAAGATCCTGGTCGTCGTGGACCAGCCGGCCTCGATCGGCGCGCTGCCGGTGGCGGTGGCCCGTGCCAGCGGCTGCCAGGTGGCCTACCTGCCCGGCCTGACCATGCGGCGGCTCGCCGACATCCATCCCGGCAGCGCCAAGACCGACGCCCGCGACGCCTTCGTCATCGCCGACGCCGCCCGCACGCTGCCTCACACGCTGCGCAGGGTCGACGCCGGCGAGGAGGCCCTCGCCGAGCTGGAAGTCCTCGTCGGGTTCGACGACGACCTGGCGGGCGAGGCAACCCGGCTGGCCAACCGTATCCGCGGCCTGCTCGTCACGATCCACCCCGCCCTGGAAAAGGCCCTGGGCCCCCGCCTGAGCCACCCCGCTGCCCTGGAGCTCCTGACCCGGCACGGCGGCCCCGACGGCCTGCGCGCGGCCGGGCCGCCCAGCTGCTGGCCACCGCGAAGCCGCTGGCGCCTCGCCTGGCCAGCCGCCTCGTCACCGAGATCACGGCCGCGCTGGACGCGCAGACCGTCGTCGTTCCCGGCACCGCCGCCGCCCAGACCGTCCTGCCGCGCCTGGCCCGGTCCCTGGCATCAGTCCATGACCAGCGCAAAGAGGTAGCCGCGCAGGTCGAGGAGATCCTTGATGCCCACCCTCTCGCCAAGGTCCTGATCTCCATGCCCGGATTCGGGATCAGGACCGCCGCACGAGTGCTGCTCGAAATCGGCGACATCGCAGCCTTCCCCACCCCCGGCCACCTCGCCGCCTACGCCGGGCTCGCCCCCGTCACCCGCCGCTCCGGCTCCTCCATCCACGGCGAGCACCCGCCCAAAGGCGGCAACAAGACCCTCAAGCGCGCCATGTTCCTGGCAGCATTCGCATCCCTGTCCCACCCGCCGAGCAGGACCTACTACGACCGCAAGCGCGCCGAAGGCAAGAAACACAACGCCGCCCTCATCTGCCTCGCCAGACGCCGCTCCGACGTCATCTACGCCATGCTCCGCGACCACCAGCCCTACCAGCTAACACAAAAGAACACCACCAGCAAACCCCAAGCCGCTTGACGAAACCCATAGGGACACCCCCCCCAGGCTGGGAGCCGGGAGCCCTGGCGATGCGGGAAGCGGCACGGCGGCGGACAACCTACGTGGTCACCCCCAGCGACCCGCTAGCTGACGTTGCCACCCGCTGGCGGGCGATGTGGGACATTCCGGCCGGATCACCAGGGGCAGCGCCGTTCGAGCTGAGCGCTGCTGAGGCACTCGGTGCCTGGCGCGGGAAGCAGTTCGAACTGCCCGACTACTACCTGGTCGTGGCCCCGGCCCAGCACAATGCCACGGGACCTGATCTGTACCTCGGCCCGCTGCGCGCCGTGCGTCCCCGCCGGGTCGCGGTCGCCAGTGCCGCCGACAGCCCGGCCCGGACGACCCTCCTGCTCGACACTCTCCGGACTCTTGAGCACGGCCCCTGGTGGCCGCCGCTCGACGAACTGCTCGACTCGGCCCGGCGGTTCTACGCCGGCGGCCTCGCCGTTCCGGCTCAGCCGGTGATCTCCAGGCCTGGCTGAGCGGCCAGATGCCGGGGGTGACCTGCGGGTCCTGGAGGCCGTGCGTTTGGTTCGGCTCCAGAGGCCTACCCGGACGCGAATGCACCCAAGTTTCTTGTACACTGGCGTGGCGCTGGTGAGAGCCTGAGGTTCCGGCTCGGGAGCGTTGAGGGGCTATAGCTCAGTTGGTAGAGCGCTTGCATGGCATGCAAGAGGTCTGGGGTTCGAATCCCCATAGCTCCACCGCAGGTCAAGAGGTACATTTCGAACGTTAACTGGTGGTTGGCGGCTGATCATAGTAGGGTTTTTCCACCCCGATCGCCAACTTAACCGCGCGGAGCGCCGATGCTGCGACGGCAGGGGCAGGAGTACACCATCGCCTTGTCCGGGGAGTACGCTCGTCGTTATGAGTGAGAGTCTTCTGCCTTTGGACGCTGAGGTCGCCGACCACCAGGTCATTCTGAGGGCAGGCCAGGTCGAGGCGGTCGTAGTTCCCCTGGACGAGTATCGCGCGCTAAAGGCACTGGAGCAGCGCGAGGCAGAGTTGTACTGGGTCGCTCACGAACGCAGGTATCCTTCGCGGCCCAATGATGACGTTCCCGACGGGAATGTATATGACTCGATGGAAGCACTTGTGGCCGATCTCGGCGGAGGTCTATGAAGTACGTACGCACGCCTGGTTTCCTGATTGATCTGCGGCGCTTGCCTGACGAACACCGCAAATTGTTCGTTGTGGCTGTGCATGAGGTTCTCCGTCCCGCCCTGGACGCTGGAGCGCACACAGGCGCAGTGCCGTGGCCGAGAACATTGCGCGTCCACCGGATCGGCGTAGACTACTCGATGACCTGGAGTTTCGCAGGACCAGACGGCCGGGCGCTGTTCCGGCTAGCAGAAGTCACTGGCGAAGTGGTCGTGGTATGGCTGCGTGTCGGCAACCACGGCATTTACGACTCTTGACGCGGTAAATCCGTTGCGCAGCGGTAGCGCGCACCGTTTCAAACCGGTCTTAGAAGCGGGAAAGGACGTCATCTGAGGCCAGAGCGCTTGCATGGCATGCAAGAGGTCCGGAGTTCGAATCTCCGTAGCTCCACGTATTCTCCTAGGTCAGAGACCGAATCTCGGTCAGGCCGGACTTCGTTCAAGATCATCTGACCGTCATTTGACCGTGGAGATGAACGTTGACCGGCGGCACGCGTCGGGCTGGATTGGCAGGCAACGGCAGGCCGTCAGGCTTGACCGTCGCTGGCGTTGAACACCTGCCTCGCCTCTCGTCCGGTGCGAAGAACACAGTTCATGACTTATGAGGCGGTTCCTGCGGTTCCGCTTACTCCGGGCGGCTAATAGTGACTCAGGACATTAGGCTCAGCGTGACGGAGGAGAAGGCAGTAGAGCTGCTGCAAGGTGCGATGCGGACTGGTGAGGCACTCCTGTTCAGGAGGGCTGCGAACTCGTTCCAGGCGTTGCTTGCGGCAAGCCCACCGGATGACGGGATGCGAGCCGCGTGGCTGTCGAATCTGAGTCTCGCGCTCCAGCGCCTTGCCTGGGGGACCAGAAGAGTGGTGGATCTCGATGCGGCGGTGGCGGCTGGCCGGGACGCAGTGGCGGCCGCTCTTCCTGGCGATCCCCGCCGGGCCGAGTTCTTGACGAATCTCTGCGGTGCCCTGCGGATTCGGTATGCGGTGACGGGGATGATGACTGACCTCGACGAAGCGGTAGTGGCTGGCCGGCGTGCCGCCGCCGCGTCGATCGGCCATCAGGGCTGGGCTGTTTTCTTGTCGAATCTCGTCAGCGTCCTGCGGCTTCGTTATTCGGAAACCGGTGTGGCCGAGGATCTCGATGGGGCTATTGCCGCAGCTCGCGTCGCGGTGACAGCCACGCCGGCGGCTGATGCTAACCGTGCCGTTGTCGTTGCCAGTCTCGGCTGCGTACTTGAGATGCGGTACGGCCGGTCCGGTGAGCTGGCGGACCTGGATGAGGCCGCGAGCGCCTGGCGCGAGATTGGGCAGACACTCTCGGCAAGCGACCCAGGTCGCGTCGTCAGCCTGCACAATCTCGGCTGCGTCCTTGAGATTCGGTACGGCCGGTCCGGGGAGCTGGCGGACCTAGATGAAGCCGCGAGCGCCTGGCGCGAGGTGACGCAGATACTTCCGGCGAGCGACCCAGGTCACGTCGTCAGCCTGCACAATCTCGGCCGCGTACTGCACGAGAGATTTCAGCGCATGGGCACCGTTGCCGATTCGGAGGGGGCACTGCTGGCGTACGGGGACGCGCTCGCGGCCTTGCCAGCCCGTGACCTGCGGCGGGCCGATATCTTCTCCGGTCGCGGCGCTGTGCTTGGCCGTCGCGCTGAGCTTTTCGGCACCGGGGCCGATCTCCGAGACAGCGTGACCGCCTTCCGGGAAGCTCTGTCAGTCGCTCCCTCGGACCAGCGCGCGGGAATCCTTTCCAACCTCGGTGGCGCATTGCAGCGGCAGTACGAGCTAAGCGGCAAGATAAAGCACTCCGACGAAGCGGTGACCACCTACCGGGCCGCCGTAGCGGAGACTCAGGCCGATCATCTTAGCCGCGCGGCAATTCTCTCGAATTTCGGCAACTGCTTGCGGGTGCGATTCGAGCGTAACGGCGTGGCAGAGGATATTCACGAGGCGGTGGTCATCACAAGGGACGCGGTTGCGGCCACGCCACCTGGCCATCCCGAGCGGGGCAGGCACCAGTCGAATCTGGGCAACGCCCTGCGGGTGCGCTACGAGCGATTCGGGAATGTCGCGGACCTGGATGAGGCGGCAGCCGTGAGGCGCTGGCTGCCTTTGCGGCCGATGATCCCGGGCGGATAGTAATTCTTACCAACCTCGGGGATGCCTTCCGGCTGAGGTACGAGCGGACTGGATCGCCAGCTGACCTGGAAGAGGCGTTGACCACGCTGCGGGCCGCGCAGGGCTTTGACACCGCCGCTCCTCGCATCAGGGCCTGGGCTGCGCGGACCTACGGTGTGGCCGCCGCCGTCGGCGGGCGCTGGCCGGAGGCCGTGGCCGGTTTCGAGGCAGCGATCCTTCTGCTCAGCCGGCTGGCGCCGCGAAGCCTGCTCCGCGCTGATCAGGAAACCCAGCTGCTGTCCCTGAGTGACCTGGCTTGCGACGCGGCCGCGTGCTGCGTGCGCGCGGGGCTGGCCGACCGCGCCATCGAACTCTTTGAACAGGGCAGGGGCGTGCTGCTCGGGCAGGCGCTTGACCTGCGCACCGACCTAGCGCAGCTCACTAACAAGTATCCAGCCCTCGCAAGGCAATTCGAGGTGCTGCGCGGCCAGCTCGACGACGACGATCCGCCCCATGCAGAAGGGTCTGGCCCTAACCCACCGGTGGCTGATCCGACCAGACGACGCCAGCTGGCGGAGGAATTCGAACAGCTGATCGTCCAGATCCGGGCAGCGCCGGGATTCGCTGGCTTCCTGCGCCCGCTGACGGCGAGCGAACTGGCGGCGGTGGCGGCTGACGGCCCGGTGGTAGCGATCAACGTCTCCCGGATCGGCTCGCATGCGCTGATACTGACCGGCGAAGGTATCAGAACGCCGGTTCCGCTGCCGGGCCTGACCACGAAGAACGTGGAAGAGCAGGTAGCCGGATACCTCTCCATCTTTCACCCAGCAGCGGTGCAGAAAGCGGCCCAACAACGACTGACCGTCCTGCTCGGCTGGCTATGGGAGTCGGTCGCCAGGCCGGTACTTGAGGAACTCGGCTATGACGGGCCAACGAACGGGGAATGGCCCAGGCTGTGGTGGTGCGTGTCCGGGATGCTGTCCTTCCTCCCGCTGCACGCCGCAGGTCATCATCACACCCGTCTCGATCAGGTGCCTCAGACGGTCACCGACAGGGCGATATCTTCCTACACTCCCACCATCCGTGCGCTGGCTCACAGCCGCCGACAGCACGCAGCTTGCAGTGATGATTCGTCGCCCCAGGTACTGGTGGTGGCCATGCCCGCCACGCCGGGAGCAGCGCCGCTGCCAGGAGCGAGCCGCGAAGCTCGGTTCATCGAGCAGCGGTTCCCCCACCGCGTGGTCACCATGACTGGCGCACAGGCCACACACGACGCCGTCCTGGCGGCGCTGCCAACGGCTCGATGGGCTCATTTCGCCTGCCACGCGACCGCGAACGCGGGCAACCCGTCCGCCGGATGCCTGCTGCTCGAAGACTTCCGGGAGAGACCGCTGACCGTCACCGACATAATACGACTGCGCCTGGATGACGCCGACCTGGCTTTCCTGTCGGCCTGCTCCACCACTCGGCCAGGCGTGCGCCTGCCGGACGAGGCTATCCACCTGACATCCGCGTTCCAAATCGCGGGCTACCGGCATGTGATCGGAACGCTATGGCCGATTAACGATCAGTTCGCTGGCGACATCGCCGACGAGCTTTACGCAGCCATAGCCAGCTCAGGGACGTATGCGACCGCCACCGCGCTGCACTCTGCGACTCGTCACCTGCGTGATCGGCTCACTGACACCCCAACAGTCTGGGCGTCGCACATTCACTGTGGCGCCTGATCGTCCGCCAGTCTGTCATTCGGCCTGCGACTAGAGGAACTCGCCCGCGCGCTCGCACAGGAACTGACAGCAGGCGATCGCCCCTCCCCGGCACTGGATGTGGAGACGCAGCTAAGAGAAGGCAGTGCAGGCTCGCGCCGGGGGGACTAATCGTCCGCTCCGGCGTGGCCGCCGATCTGGTGACATCCTCCGTAAGAGCGGCGTGCGGCACGGCTGCACGCATCGCACTCTCCCAGGCCACTTTCTGAGTCTGGAGGGTTGACCGGCGAGCCTCGCGCGATGCTCGGGACGTCGATTTCGCCGTGGAGTACGAGGCCATCCAGGGCAGCTTTCTGCTCTGTCAGGTTAGCCCGCAGCTACTTGCTCGGCCTACGATCGCGCGGGCCTTATGTATCTTTTCTCGCTGACAACCGTCAGGCTGTCCCGACCGCGGCTTAGCGCGACATACAACTCTGTGGCCGTGAGACGCTCCGGATTAAGCACAATCGCGTGATCGTACTCGAGTCCCTTTATGAGCAGCGGCCGGGAGATGATGCGGCGCTCAGCCACCCTCCCGATGATCCGGGTCCGGTTGCGGAGCCGGACAAGCGCCTGACAAACAGTGATCTCGCCGCCAGCTCCGGCAACTGCGATGGCCTTGAGCATGTCCCGCCAGGCCTCGCGGCGATAGAGCCGTCCGCCCTCAATTCGCCCGAGTTCCTGGAGTGCCTCCAGAACGCGCGGAGGTGACGAGTCCGCAAGCAACGCGCTGAGCATGATGAGCGCGGACTCGGCCCCCGGTCGCTTCAAGTGTGACACGGGCTTGCCCTGCTTCAGCTTGCTCATAACAGTCGAGTCGAGCTTGCCCTCCGAGATCTTGGCGAGGCAGTCTTTGGCGAACTGAAGCGTGGCCGAGGGTATCTGCTTTGGGTCACCGCGATCAACGACAGCCGCGAAATCCATCATAAACCTGCCCTCAAGCTCCTCCATGACGCCGAATGCCCCATTGGTGCGAGCGGCTATGGTCGTGCAGGTGGACGGCCATTTATCGATTGCCGCAACCGAGCCGGTCAGCGTAGCTTTGGCCAAGCAGGCTTGGACCGGCGCCTGCGGCGACTGGGATCGAAACCATTGCAAAGGAGCGCCATCCAAGTCGATCAGGCGTCCGGCGGAAAGGTCGGATCGTATATCAAGTAGCCACCGACCAAGGGGTTCATTGCGCCCGTGCCACCGCCAAGGCTTGCTGGGAACATCGAGCGCGGACCAGGTGGACACAACGTCATCACGCCAAGTGACCGTGACGTTGCCTTTGAAGTTGAAGATACTTTGCAGCGGGTCACCGATTACGCAGATCGGCAGGATTTCGCCGAGGGCCAGCATCAGTCGGTGTTGCTCTAGCACGCAGTCTTGGTATTCATCTACGATCACGAAGGCGTAGCTGGCCCGCATCACGCGCTGGATAGCCGTGGCCGCCATGGCCCTTGACGCACCTTGGTAGTAGTCCGGTGACTGATGCCAGTCTGGTTCAGGGGGCACCAACACGCCGGATAGCTCCGGGTAGTGTCTGATCAGTTCGAAGGACCAGCTGGCAAGGGTGTCGACGCGGGCGGCTGCACCTCCGACGCCGAACCGGCGAAGTCGTCGCCGTAGGACGTCTACTCCAGCATTGGTATGCGTCAAGATGAGTGGCCGCGCTTGTGATTCCGCCGCGATAGCTGCCAAGGCAGCAACGAGTTGCGTCTTTCCGGCGCCTGCCGGCAACTCGATCGAACACGACAGGCTCGCCCGCACATGCTCAGCGATCGTACGCAGAGCCTCATCCATCAATACGCCACTCACCGATCCGGTGCTCCCTCACCCCAGATCCTCGCCGTAGGCGAAGAGAAACAGGGACCGGAGTCCTGCATCGAGCGGGGTACCCGCTACGTCATCCCAGTGGTCGATGAGGAGCCCGCCGACCAACTCACCCGTCTCCTCTAGCTTGAACCAAGCCTTCGCCCCATCTTTCTTGTTGTCATTCGTCCTTCTCCCTTTGGCCGCCGCGCCGATCGCCTGACGGATGTCGTCCAGAGTCCGTGTTCCGTTAGTCCATGCCGCCGGATCAAGCCCTGACAGCGTCGGCTGACCCTCAAGGCGATCTCCAATGGCATTCCGCACAGCCGCCCCGTCTTTGATGTCAGCTGCGAGCGCTAGTAGCGCGGCAAGGCCTGCCGGGCTCAGCGCGGCCGCGATCTCATCTTCGAGCGCGTTGCCCACCTGCCATCGAACGACCTGCGCGGATATGGCCACTGCCGCATCAACGCCCGGGTCGCTCGCACGGTCGTCGTTGTCGATCACCAGCAGTGTTGGATAACCGAGTTGCCGCAAGACCTTCGCCCGCTTCGGTGCGTCCGTACTGCCGTGACCATCGGTCTGGCAAACACCAAGCGACGCATGCGTTGCCTTACCCGCGCTCGTACGCTGGCGATCCCAGTGCTTCAGAAATCGGCGAACCACGCCCATCTCAGTCTTACCTTCGCAGACAATGACTCGTCTTCCGAGGAGAGCTGATGGACCCGCCCGGAGCGTTCCTTGAACCTCATCCAGGTCGCCGGCAACGACCTGAACAGTGGTTTGACCTTCATCGCATCGCACGACTGCGATATCGGATGCTTGCAGCGTCTCTACGACCAGCGGTGCGTGAGTAGTCACGATGACCTGTCCCGTGTGACTGTCCGTACGCCGTTTGAGGTAACGCAGCAAGTAGTGCAGCCTATGGGGTTCCAGCCCATGCTCGACTTCGTCGATCAGGACAATTTCGCCACTGGTACTGGCCTTTTCTTGTACGGCCAGGCTGGTGAGCCGCCGGGTGCCAAGGCCACGGCCGGTCAGCGGAATCTGGTCGTCATGAAGCAAGAGAGCATGCGTCGTAGAACTGCTCGTTGGATCAAGCCCTGGCCGCAGCCAGGTGAACTCCGCAGCACCGATCTCGGCGGCGGCCCGCAAGACTTCCGTTGCGGCTGCATAGAGCGCATTCGTCTGCTCGATCTCGAAAACCGCACTCCGAGCAGCACGATGAGCCTCCGTTACCGCAGCACTGGCGCCGCTGCCCTTTGCCGTCAGTCGCGTCAAAGCCGACCCGCGCCCCCACCGAAGGTGAGCCTCGCTCCGCTCATCGATCCGGAAAAGGCCGAATCGCTCGCGAGCACGGGCGCTGACGGGAACTCCCTCATCCTCAGCGCCCGGACGAACAATCGTCCACTCGGGCTCCAGCGTGTCGGTTACCTTGAGCTGAACTACGACGCACGCTTCAGCACCGTCAACCGGGTCGTGAACCAGGTCACCATTGGGCAACAGCCCTGACAAGTCATAACCATGCGTCTCGTCGCGAACCAGGTAAGCAGGCAGGTCGCCGATCACAACCTGCAGAAAGATTGGGTCGCCGATCTGGCAGTTGTAGAAGTCCGCATCGGAGAAGGAAATGTTCCATCGAGGACTGAGCACCAAGCCAACGGCATCGAGCAACGTCGTCTTCGTACTGTCCCCCGGCCCTACCAAGCAGACGAACCGATCTTCAGGAAGCAGCCAATCCGCAAACCTAATGCCACGAAAATTGCGAATAGTAACCTTTCGAACTTGCATCCCGTAATGGTAGCGTAAATTGGTCTCGCCTAGCGGCGACTCTCAATCTAAACTAGCGCACGATTTGCGCTTATTTTCCAACTTTAGCCTGATTTGCCTATCGCATGCCCAGGATACGAGTCGTCACAGGTGAGATGGCGGGAGAACCTGTTGAGGACAAGCAGTGGGCTCTCACTCGCGATAATCCGATTTATAAGTTGTAGTTCCCGTTCCCGGATGCCACCACCCAGGAACCGAGGAAGCCTCTGTCGTCAGGATTTCTTCCAGGTGGTCTATTAGCACGAACGGGATCTGGGGCTGCGGGACAAAAGCCGCGACTTCTACGTGGGAGGTGACCACTATGGGGATGACGTCCCAGCTGGCAGCCGAGCCTTTGGCGATAAGTTGGCCTGGTGCCACGGCGCTGATCAGCCGGGCCGCTGCCTGTTTGTTGCGTTCGACGGCGGCAGCATTCGCGATAACGCGCTGCACGTAAGGCCTGAAGGTTCGGCTCCGGAACTGGCGGAACTCGTTGGTGTCGGGGCCGGTGGCGAGCGCGGCGGGCCCGTGGAAGTCCGCGATCCGGAACGCTATCTCTAGCGGGCTGAAGACACGTCTGAGGTGCTTGGCCTCGATGATCCAGATTCTGCGGCGAAGCGGGTCGGCGGCGATGAGGTCGATTTCGCCGTGGAGTTCGAGGCCCTCCAGGGCAGCTTTCTGCTCGGTGAGGTTCGCCCGGCTGACCAGGCCCGCCGATCGTGCGGCTGTGGTGAGTTCTTTCTCCAGCTGGTCTTCGGCGGTCTTGTGCCATGCTTTAACGGCCTGTATGAGGGGCTCGGGCAGGGCCTTGTCCGGCCACGGGAGCTGCTGGTCGTTCAGGTAAGCAAGCAGCAGGTGCTGGGTGCGGTACGTGCACCTTGGGAGTATCCACAGTATCCCGTCGTCCTGCGCGCCGGGTGGCGCGATCAGGGGGCGCAATGCGAGCCTGGCACTGCGTTCCCTTAGCTGCCAGTAGCGAAGGCCCTCGTGCCTTATCATGTCTGCGCTGAGGGTGCATGCGGCAACTGCGGCGTCGATCTGCTCTCTCGGGATTCCGGACCGGGCGGCGACGGTGTCCACGAGGAAAGCGCGGCTGACTTGTGTGAGAGGCGGGCGAGGTTCCGCTGGAACGTCCCAGCCTGTTGCTGTAGCCAGAACCGCCACGACACTGTCGAGCCCGAAGCCGCAATGCCCAAGGAGCTGGTCGTCGACGTTCAGCAGCCCTGCGGCGTTCAGGGCTGGGAAGCCAGAGTTCTCGCGGACATCGCCTTCGAGAATGGAGCGGATGGTTTCCTTCGCATCTGAGCCTCTGTCACCGAGGTCATTGAGTTCCGTCTCGACAGAGGTATCCGTGAGGTAGGAACGAGTTCTGCCGGCGGTGAAGGCGTGGGCTTCTTCTTCAAGCATGGCCTGCTGCCAGGCCCGGTCATCTGCCCGCGCCGTACCGGTGCGCTCGATGCTCAGGTCGCCGAACGCGCTGACGTTGAGCGCGGCGGGCTGTATGGCGGCGTAGGCGTACTGGGCCTCGTGCGAAGCTTCGAGCGCGGCGGATGCGAGGTCGAGGAGCTGGTGGATATCACGGCGGTCCGGTATGAGCGAACCTGCCGGAGGCTCGCAGAGCAGGCGTTCGATCAGCAACTCCGCGACCCTGGAGCGCCGCGTGTCTTCGCTCGATG
The DNA here is from genome assembly GCA_963819285.1 of uncultured Actinomycetota bacterium. Classification (GTDB taxonomy): domain Bacteria; phylum Actinomycetota; class Actinomycetes; order Streptosporangiales; family Streptosporangiaceae; genus Chersky-822. The sequence goes on along the minus strand of CAWFVM010000002.1, from coordinate 3,370,321 downwards.
CGCGGACATCGAGTTCTGAGAGCGTCTCGTCGGCCCAGGGACTGCTGAGGTTCACTTCGAGACTGGCACGGGAGGCGAACCGATCACTGAGCGCCCTTTCGAGCTCCGCGCATGCTGCGGCAAGCGCTGCTCGCGGCGCGTACCTGATGGCTGCCTCGCTCAGCGCTTCCAGGGCTCCTGGGCATAGGTCTGCTAGGACCACGCGAAGCGGATGGACGCCAGGAACAAGCTGAGGTCTTAGCCGCCGGGCGATCGTGCGCATGGCTCTGTCCTGCCCGCTGACGCTCAGCGTCTGAGCTGACGTCAGCTCATGCGGCCTGAACGGTCCCAGGTTCGCGCGCTGAGTGAAACGCGGCCGGATACCTTGCCATGCGGCACTGAACGTATCTGCGAGGCGAGTGTCTTCTTCCGACGGGTGGAGTTCCATCACTCTCCCTGCCCCGGAGTCCTCGTCCGGTTCGGCGATGCCCGCACCGTGGGCCGCCGCGCAGGCATCCTCGTCGTCGGCGCCGGCGACCGTGTCGTCCGGCTTGGCATCAGGCTGCAGGCGCGCCAGCATGCCGAACGTCAGCGCTTCCCCGATCAGAGCATGAATGTCGGCGGGCGAATGGTGGGCCAGCCGCTCCAGATCGGCGACGATCAGGTCAGCGCGTCCTGTTAGGCCGATGAATCGCAGAGCGGGCATATCTTCGGGCAGCCGGCCGGGTATTACCTGGATGGACGCCGGATGCTCGCCGTGCGCCTGCCGCCATAGGTGCCAGGCGCGCGGGTCGTTACGCGCTACCTCGCGTAACGTGTCCTCGATCGTGCCGGCAAGCGTTCCCGCAGCCGCACGGCTGAAGGTCAGGTCATCGCGGAACTCCAGATCGGCCCTGACGACCAGTCCCATGTCCGCGGCGACCCACCAGATCCGCCTTGGCTGGTAAAGCGACAGCGTCACCACAAGAGATTGTTCGTCCGAGCCAGCCTGCGCGGCAGGGACCGGCGTCGGTATCAGCTGCGCCCTGCCACGCGTGCCGCTCAGTCCCAGGCTCGCCAGCACGGCGTCAGCGTCATCAAGAAGTGCGTCACGTGCCCAGAAAAGCTCAAGATCCCGCAACATGATAAACCCGCAGGTACGAGGGTCAACCCAGGCAGGGCACAGCATTCCGCAGGTAGCCCACGCTTCCCAGGCGTCCAGGATCGACCAGCAGATGACCTCCGCGTATCCGTTGCCGCCGCCGCCGGCCCCCAGGCTGGTCAGCTCGTCGAGGAAGGCCCACAACTCTTCCCGGTCTGTGCTCTGCCAGTCCTGAGCCGCCAGTAGGGACTCAAACTCATCGAGCCTGCAAGCGGGGATTTGAGGCACCCAGTGAGGTCCGTGCTGCCACGGCCCGTCCACGACAACCAGCCGGGTCACCGCAGTGCCGTCGGCGAGCGGGACAGCTTCACCAGTCAGCAGGGACTCTGCGAACGGAACCGCGTCAGCTGTCCCGGCGAACCAGGAAAGGCTAGCCTCGGTCGAGTCGTCCCGTGGCACGCCGGATGGCACGGTCCCGGACTCGGTGAAGGAATTACTCTGCGGCGTGACACGGAACCGGCTACCTGGCTTGAACGCCGCGAGTCGCTCACGCGCCTCTGCGATGCCTTCGGCTATTTCCCTATTCCCGAGGCCAGTCACCAACGCCACTGCGACCACATGGCGATGACCAGGCGCGATCAGTAGCAACTCATCGGAACTGTCATCGACATACCCGAACATAACGGTAGCCGGAATGGCGCGGCACGCTAGCTCCAGATCCGAGTCTGCCCGGCGCCTCCAACGCCCAGCCGCATCTGCCGCCTGCTCGGCGCCCGCCCGCGACTCCTCTTCCGAGGGCTCGTTCAGGGACTCCGTATCGTCCGGGCGACTTGCAGGCACACCGCTTTGCCGGGAGAAGAAACCCAGCATCGCGCTTGCGATAGCGGTTAGCGACTCAATGATCAGGGCAGCCGGTACAGGCATAACGCCGACCGGGCTCTTCACGAACAGGGCCGGGCCGACGCGCGGCCCAGCCAGTGACAAGCGCTGAGAGCGGGTCGTCACGCTCCGGGCTGCCATCTCCAGCCTCTCACGGCTGCGACCGCCGCCAGGCTCAAGCAGCCAGGCAGTGAATGGTTCATCCGATCGCCATAGATCGAGGTAGCGTCCGGCAGCGGCGACTTCCGCTTCAGTCACGCTCGGCGGAGATTCCAGCGATACGTCCCGATGACCCCATGCCGGCGCCAGCAGAGAGATCTCAGCGTCCAGCACGCTGCCAGTCAGCCGAAGAAGGTCCGCCAGGCCGAACCCGAGACCGGGGAGCAGAACAGGGTCAAGCGCCTCGGCATAGTCGACAATCCCCTGCAGCACGTGAAGCGGTGACTCAAGGCCACCGGGGTGCACTCGGAACTCCAGGAACTCATGACCCAAATCAGCGCGGAACGCCACGCGGTACCTCGGATCGAGCGGCAGGAAGTCCTCCACAGTACCCAGGCTGGGACAATCCGTCCGCAGGGCGCCTATCAGCGGCGCCAGGTCGTCCGCCCTAGCGAGCCTTGATCCGGCAGGAGGTGACACCCACGCCGACTTCAGCAGCGCGGTGCAACTAGCCATGGCCTGCCGGGCCGTCGGGCTGCTGCATGCCGCATGCAAAAGCGCGACGACGCTTCTCGCCTCAAAACCCGCTAGCAACTCGCTGGCACACGCGAGCACACCCGGGCCGTCGAAGCTCGGGAACTCGGCTAGCTCGATGGACCCAGTCACGCCATACAGCGTGCCCGAGCCCGCCCAACTGCGCCACGCAGTTACTCCGAACTGCCGACCGCGGCGAAGGACCGGATCCCAAAGATCGCCGCTGGCCAGGGACGACAACACCTCAGCGGCGTCGTCGTCGCGAAATGCCTCCCGCAGCAGCAGGTCAATTGCCCGCCCTGATCACGCAGGCGCCGCCTCAGCGCGCTCTCTACCGCTACCGCCTCACCCCTTTTCCAACGCGACGGGCCAGCTGGTAGTAGGGCTAACCGCGCCTACAGGTGACACGTCTTGGGTCTCCAGGCCAAGCACACGGGTCAGGCAGGAGCCGTCGGCACGAGCCGCGACTACCGACCAAGCGAGTGCTAAGCGCGAGCCAGGATCAGCGAAACCGTTTACAGAAGCTGCTGTGATCCTAAATAATGGCTCCATGGTGTGGCGAAAGATCGAGGCTGGCCGGGATCATCTTCTGCAATATACAAAGCGCCCTCCGGTTGAAGCCCTTGCTGAGCTGGTGTGGAACTCTCTCGACGCCGAAGCTGATCTGGTCGAGATAGAAATCGATATTAACTCGCTAGGGCCGTCTTCGCGTGAACATTCCTTCGTGACCCAAGTCAGGATAAAGGACAACGGCCACGGCATGACGCCCGACATCGCCGACAGGGCATTCCCCAAACTCGGCGACTCATGGAAGCTTGGCTTAAATAAAAGGACTGCCAATAATCTGCGGATACTCCACGGGAGCCAGGGTCGCGGCCGGTTCTTTGCATATTCTATCGGTCACAGGGCTCGTTGGTCCTCGGTTTACGTGAATGAGAATATTTATCACGGACTTGAAGTATCCGGCAACTCAGATGAGATTGACGGATTCCAGATCGAAGATCTTGGCGAAGTTCAGGCCGACAAGACTGGTACTGAAGTTCGCATAAACGTCGGCCAGGGACGCCCTCATCCAACTCTTCTGAGAGATGACCTGCACCTGCTTATCATCGCCAAATTCGCTCCTCACCTACTTGGTAATCCCGATATCCAAGTTCATCTCAACGGCCGGTCGCTCGATGTTCTGGCGTTGATGGACGGAGAGCCCGTCGACGTTCCATTGGATATCGCGCCCACAGAACTTGGCGGACATGAACAGCCCATCTTGACCATTGTCGACTGGACTGACGAGATGAAAGAGTCACCTGGGCTCGTTCTGTGCACCGCTGAAGGGGCTTCCTTGGTGGAGGTGCCCAAGACATCGCCGCCTGGAAACGTTCGTTCTACAGCCTACGTTCGATGGTCAGGCTGGGATGCCCCCGGTGTTGCCGACTTGCATGTTATTCACATGCAGCACCCGATAATTGTCGATAGCGCCAAAGAGCTGCTTTCCAAGCATGTGCAGGAGCGAACGGGAACAATAGCCTCCACGATCGTCGCCGTGCTTAGAGAGGAAAATGCCTATCCTTATCCGGACGAAGCATCAGATCCGATCCAGGCTGCAGAAAGGCAGATCTTCGATCTCGTCGCCGTCACTGCCCGGACACCTCTCAGCAAGGTCAGTCGTTCCCAACGGAAGATGACAGCACAGCTACTGCAGTTGGCGTTGCAGGAACGCCCGGAGAGCCTCGACCTGATCTTGGCTGAAGCTCTGGCCCTATCGCCCACGGAACGTGACGAGCTGGCTGATCTTCTGAAGCACTCTACTTTGACCTCCATATTCGGGGCGGCGGCGGAAGTATCGAAGCGACTTGATTTGTTAATGACGCTACGGCATGTAATATATACACCAGGAGGCCTATTCAGGGTAGGGACAAACCGACTGGTAGCAACGGCGTGTCAAAGTTAAAGACGACCCGCCTTCCGGGAGAATTGAGTTACCACACGCAATTCTCAAGAAGGCGGGCCATCACATGTATCATACCACTGGCTTCTCCAGGGACGAGATCGCAGAACTCTGCGTCATGATCTGGCAAGCGGCAGCCGAAACGGGAAAGGCAGCCTGGCCGCCTTGCCTCGGCCTTTACAAATCCGTTGTCGTGACACTCTCCTACCTGCGCCGCAACCATGTTCAGTCGGAGATCGCAGAGTCCTTCGGCGTATCCCAGCCGACGATCAGCCGCGTGATATCAGCTATCACCCCGCTCCTGGAGAAAACCCTCGCAGGCATCGTGCCCACGGCTGATGAGCTTGGCCCGAATTCCCAGCTCATCGTGGACGGAACCCTGCTGCCGTGCTGGTCCTGGGCCTCAACTCCGAGCCTTTACTCCGGGAAGCACAAGACCACGGGAATGAATGTGCAGGTCGCATGCACTCTCGAAGGCGAGGTCGCCTGGATTTCCGATCCGATCGAAGGGAGCCGCCACGACATGCATTGCATCGGCGAGTCAGGCGTCCTTTCCGGGGTGATTCCCGGCAGATGGATAGGAGACAAAGGCTATATCGGGAGCGGAATGATCACGCCTATCAGGAAGCCCGCCCATCGCGACCTGCTGGACTGGGAAAAGGAATTCAACACAGCCGTTAACAGGATACGCTATGTCGTCGAACGGGCTATCGCGAACTTCAAGACCTGGAGGATCATGCACACTGACTACCGGCGACCCCTGAGCACCTTCGCCCAGACCATCTCAGTCGTTGTCGGACTGCACTTCTACAGAATGAGTGCTGAATAAGCCTCCAGGAGTCGCCGCGTCGATGCGCGAAGTTGATCAGCTTCACCCGCTCGTCAAGGATAACGTGTGGCTATTCGGGGAGGGCTGGAGACTGAGCGGAAGCGAGATAGGTCTCACCAACGTCTTGCGAAGTGTAATAGGCGACGATGTCGCTCTTGAAGACGACCTAATTCAGCATGGCCAACACGTGCTGCTGCCAGAAGGTAAGAGAGGCCGCGTTGACCTCCTGATCCAACGCACCGTCATTGGCCCAGGCGATCGGCAGGACCGTCTGGTAGTCGAACTAAAAAGACCATCTGTAAAACTGGGCGATGAAGAACTGACTCAGGTACGAAAATACGCCAGGGCGCTCGCAGGCCACCCAGGCGCCGGCCCGAGCCATTGGACCTTCTGGCTTATCGGCGCGGCGGTGAAAGGTGGCCCAGAGAGTATTGAAAGCGAACTAAATCAGAAGAGCCGTGAACGCGGGCATATCGCCGAAACGGAAAAATTTGACATTCATGTCGTTACGTGGGGTGATCTACTCGATCGGGCCGAACGCAGCCTGCATTTCTACCGCGAGCGCCTCAATTATTCGGCCTCACAGGATGACGCAGTAGAGCGAGTCAGAAGGCGGCACGAGGAACTACTTCCCGTTGAGCCGAAGAGAACTAAGAATTAACATTCCTGGTAAGCCGGATCCGGCCAAGCCTGGGCCAAGCAAGCAGGCACCGCACCTCGGCTACGAACAGTTCCGGTTGCCACGTGAGCTCGTAGTCGGAACATCTAGCATCTCTTCATGCTTTCGGATAGGCGCATAGCACACAGCAGGATTTCGTGATGATCAGTCCTCGCTTACTCGTCCTGGCGAGCAGTAACGAACGACACTAGGGCCTGTCGGGACTGACGTGCCTGATGTTCGTCAAACTGGACGACCAGGCCGCGTTCACCCGGTGGGCGGCCGTCCGCCCGGACAGCGGCTGTGGGTGCGAGTAACCCGGCAACCTTGTCGTGGGTGCTGGCACAGGAGGCGTACGGCCACTACTACAGTCGTGACCATCGTCGCGCTGTAGAGGTGGCGCGGCAGGCGCAAGGCCTTACTAAGCGGACGCCGGCTGTGGGTGCCGTGCTGGCGGCGGCGCTCGAAGCACGCGCGCACGCGGCCCAGGGTGAGGCCGGGGAGACTTTGCCGGGCGCTGGGCCGGGCCGAGGTGGTGCTCGGGACGCTGGCGCCACGGTCGGTGACCGCGTCGGCGTTCGGCTATGCCGAGTCGCAGTTCCGGTTCCATGAGGGGAGCGCCTACACCCGGCTGCGGGACATCCGGCCGCGCTGCGGGGCACAGGAGGCGCTGGAACTGTGCCCGCCCGCTGACTACACCGACTGGGCGAGGACCAGACTAGACCGCGTCACCTGCCTGGCTCACGACGGTGACGCGCCAGCCGCGGTGGCGTACGCGACCCAGACCATGACCGGGCTCACCGCAGGGCAGCGTCAGGGAATCATCGCGGGCCGCGGCCGGGAACTGGTGCGGGCGCTGCCGGTGAGGTACCGGGCGGCGGCCGCTGTCCGCGAGCTCGACGAACTGCTGGAGCCTGCCTGCGAGCCGAAGGAGATCTCCGGCCCAGTGATCAATGTCTCACCCGCCGTCCCGCAAGACGCTCCGGCCCCGCCCGCCGCCGCGATGCACCGGCACGTGCCCGACGGCCTGCAGTCCGGGCGATCACCCGCCGGACCGACCTGGCCGAAATGTTGGCCTTGCGAGCGATCGTGGCCGCCGACGGCCAGCAGCCCGTGCCGTCATCCCGCGAGCACGCGTCCGCGAGCGCGAGCAGGACCAAGCGCTCGTTGCCCGACGTCGGCGAGTTCGCCCACACCCAGTTCATCACCGCGATGCACATCAGGCCCGGCCCCGCGCAAGTCGTAGCCTGGCTGCGGCGAGCCCTGGGTGTCCGATTCTGGGAGCGATATGGGAGCGGACAGCATGCGGCAGATGCGGCCAGGCGCGGTGTCGCGCCGCGCCGAGCCGCACGATGTCCGCCTTGGTCCAGCTCAGGAACGGAGCCACCACGCGGAAGCGCTCCGGGAGGAACCCGTCATCGGCCAGCCGCGCGGACACCGTGAACGCGTCAACGAACTCGGGCCGGCAGTCCGGGTAGACAGCGTGGTCCCCGGCATGCGTGCCGAACGCGACCGTGTCACAGCCCGCCGTCACCGCGACCGCGACCGCGATGTCCAGCATCAGGGCGTTCCGGTTCGGCACCACCGTGATCCGCATCGACTGATCGGTGTAATGACCTTCCGGCACAGCGATACGAGGGGTTGGTGAGGGCGCTGCCGGTCAGCAGCGCGCCGACTGGGCGGAGGTCTGCGACCTGATGGGACCAGCCGTTCCTCGCGGCGATCTCGCCGGCGGCGTCAAGTTCCTGTCGGTGACGCTGCCCGTAGCCGACGGAAGTAATTCGACCTGGCAGCCCCTGAGTACGCAGATGGCAGGCAAGCGTGGTGCTGTCAAGGCCGCCAGATGCGAGCACGACCGCCCTTTCGGGTACGCGGTTGTCTGAGCTGACGGTCATCGTCTGTTCCCCGCGTGAGGCAGGCCGGACGCCGCATCACGGCGATGCTGAGGCGGCTGAACCCATTCCAGGCGCGTGCCACGAGGCAGGCAGCGGAAGCGGCCGGACGCTGACAATTCACCGACAACAGCGGGCGGCGACCGGGTGTCCTGACAGGCTCGAAATTCCAGCGCCAAAGCCGGCGGAAAGCAGCATGAGGTTCTCACGGCCCGCAGATGTCTGGCGTCAGGCGGCGTATCGCGACGCGAACGCCCGCAGCGCTGGCCATAGGACATCGTTGCGGCCGGTCATCGGATCGATCAGAGTGACCTGCCGGGCCTCGCACAGCGCGGCAACCGCGACGGGATCACAGGCAGGGCCGTACTCCCGCTCGATCTCGGCGCGGCTCCAGAACGCGCCGCCCCACACTGGCCCGCTACCAGGAAAGTTGGCCGGCACGAACATGTCATCGACGCGACCGTGGCCTGCGCGGGACCCGAGAACGGTCAGGCTCGTGCTGAACGCCAAGGTCAGCAGCGTCACGAAATCCTCGCCTGACGCAAAACCCGACACGGCCGCGTTCCGGCCGCCCCCGTCCATGACGCCCGGCTGGACGTCAATGAGCACCAGCCCGGCCCGGCACGCCGCCGCGACCACCGGGGCCAGATCCTCGCCGCCGCCCGCTGGCCAGCCCACCGGGCAGCCCGGCCCGCGCGGCACCGCGCCTTCTCACCAGCCCGCTGTCAGCTCACCCAGGTCAGCCAGCGTCCGCGCCGCCCGCCACCCGCCAGAACCCGCAGCCGCCGGGTCATAGCCACAGCCCTGCCGCGCCACCTCAGCGGCCAGCAACTCGGCCGCACGACCGAGCAGGCAATCCGGGGAATCCTCCAGTCCGAACACCAGGCCATCATTCCACGCAGATCGCGAACAGCGGACCAGCCTTCCCCGGAAATCTGGCCTGCCGTCGACTTCACCGCAGTCCCAGGCCCGTCTTGAGCGGTCGTTCTCCTCAGCGTCTGGCGGGCTGGTCGTGCAGGCGGGTGACGAGGGTGTCGCGGCAGAACTCCTCGATCTGCTGATCGAGCTGCCCGGCCTGAGGTATCCGCTGATAGCAGGGTGCGGCGAGCTCGTTCCTGACGTGCTGGAGGCGGCAGGGCAGGGCGGAGATCCGCTGCCCGGGCGGCAGGGCCAGGACGGGGCCCGCGGCTTCCCCGGCGGCGTCGAGGTCGCCCGCCCGCAGGGCAGCGGTAGCGAGGCCGGCCCGGGCTGTCATGTGGCAGGGGCGGCCGTGGTCCTCGCCCGGCTCCGGCGGCTCGGCCCACAGCTTGATCGCGTGCTCCAGCTCGGTCCTGGCATCGGCACCGTCGCCGGGGATATCCAGGAGCACCGATCCGGCCAGGTAATGGCGGGCCGCCGCAGGGAAGGCGAACGCGCCGCCGAGCTCGGTCAGGTCATCAGCGTGGTCGTAGTCCCGCGCGGCGGCGGCTGCCCTCATGGCGCGGCGGGCGGCGTCCGTCTCCGAGCCGTGCCAGCGCCCCGGCGCGCATGAGCTGCAGCTGCTCCGCGCGGGGCCCGGTACTGACGTCGCTGAGCCCGGTACCGGCGAGCTGGAGGGCGGGTCCCGGGCGGCTGTCCCAGTAAGCGGTGACGGCCAGGTTCAGCCGGAGCTGAGCGAGCAGCGGCTGGTGCCGGATCGCGGTGGCATACGCCGTTCCGGCCAGCGCGAGCTCCCCGGCCGCGTCCAGGCTGCCGATCTGCCGGGCGGTGACGGCCATCAGGCTGTGCAGCGCACCCAGAAGGAAATAAAGCCCGGTCCGGTCCGCCGCCCGGACCCGCAGGCCGAGTCCCGCGTGCATCCGGTCCCGGACATCGCGCATCCGGAAGAAAGCGGAACCGGCTCGCCGGCCAGGGACTCACGGGAGAACCTGACAACCGCGGCGCGGAACTGCTCCAGGGTCGCGTCACCGAAATCACACGCCTCGGCCTGCTCAGCGTGCCCGCTGCTCTCACCGGCTATGGCCAGTATCTCGTGCGCGATCGAGAACGAGACGGGGCGAGACGGAACTCCAGCGGCCGGGCCGCACGAGGCAGAGACCTCGGCCGCAGCGGTCCCCGGCCGGCGCGGGGCAGGCTCACCGGCCGGGCCGGCGCCGGACTCACCGGGAAGGCCAGGCCCGGCGGCGGGTGACCAGGAGCCGAACTGGCCGAGCGGTATCTCGAGCGCCTTGCAGTAAATGCAGGCGGTACCGTTCGGAAACCCCGCCGGAATCGTTCTCCCACCGCCGGATCATGACTCCCAGGCACTCGTTGCCGGGCAGGACGTCACCCGCCGCCTGCGCGGCCTGCCGCAGCCGGCGGCGCATCTCCGGGACACTCCACCCGCGCGCCTGACGCTGCTCACGTAACCACTCGCCATGGGACACAACCCTCACCCTTTCACCGCACCAGCCCGGACCTGCCTGCCCGCTCTCTCGGGGCGCTCGCCGATTACTTCTCACATGCCTCAGGACCGGGACCCATCAAGGCGACGCGGAGAACGGCTGAACCCATTCCAGGCTCCTGCAAGCAGCCACGCAACGAGAACCCGGCCACGCTGACAATTCACCGACAAGCAGCGTCCGGGACCCGCGAGCCCGGGAGATCCGCTCAGGTGCCTGGCCGGGCACATCCTGAGTGCTCGCTGGCTACAGTCAGAGCAGGACGACATTCAGCAGATACGGCGCGGCCGGGCCATTGCCTGGTGAAGGACGCTGATGCCGGAAGGGAGGCGGATGCTGAGCGAGGCAGAGCAGGCTGCTGACGCCCGGGCTGCGCTTGGCCGGCAGCTCGCGGCTTGCCGCCGGTCGGCGGGCATGAGCCAGGAGCGGCTCGCGGCGTTAGCGGACTACAGCCGCAGCACGATCGCGAACGTCGAGACCGGACGCCAGCACGTCAGCCGCAGCTTCTGGGCCCAATGCGACTCGCTGCTCACGACCGGCGGCGCGCTGAGCCGCAGCTACGGCGAGGTCGAAGCCGCCGAGCGGGCAGAACGGGCACAAGCCGCCGCCCTGGCCCGCTATCACAGCCTCGCCGTCACGTTCGGCAAGCCAGCCGACGCTCCCGGCCCGATCACCGGCGGGCAGCGCGAAGACAGCACGGCCGGCCCGGACATCCCTGCTGCCACCGGACGGGCGGCGCCTGACCCGCAGATCATCGCCTATCTCGGCGAAGCACTGGTCGGGCACGCGCGGGCAGCGGGCATGTTCGGCGGCGCGGACCTCGTTCCCCTCATGGTCCGGCATGTCAGCCTGCTCCGCGCCGGACTGGCCAGCGCGCGCGGCCGGGACCGCGAGCAGCTGACAGGAGTGTCCGCCCGGTACGGCGAGTTCCCGGGCTGGCTGTGCCAGGACCTGGGACGCCCCGGCGACGCGCTGTTCTGGCCCGACCGGGCGCTGGCCTGGGCACGGGAGGCCGGAGACCCGGCGTTCGTGTCCTATGTGCTGATGCGGCAAAGCGACCTGGCCGAAGAACGCGGCCCCGCCGGGAAAGTACTCGCCCTGGCCCGGGCTGCCGAGCGAGCCGGCCGGCTCGGGCCCCGCGCCAGGGCGCTGGTCGTCCAGCAGGAAGCAGTCGCCTGCGCCCAGGCCGGAGACACGAGCGGGTTCGAGCAGCGGGTGGAACAGGCGCGAGAATATGTGGCAGCAGCGGCAGGGAGCGACGACGCGCCCTGGGGCCTGTACTGCACCCCGGCCTACGTAACGATGCAGGAAGCGACCGGCTGGATGCGGCTGCACCAGCCCGGAAAGGCAGTGACCTTGTTCGAGCGCGAGATCACCGGGCTCCCGGCTGGCGACTATGTCGATGCCGGGCTCTTCCGAGCGCGGCTGGCTCACGCCTACGCCCTGGACGGGCAGGCCGGCAACGCGGCCGAGGCAGCGCTGAAATCCTGGGACCTGGCCTGCACGACAGGATCGTCGCGCACGTTCCGGGAACTGACCCAGGTGCGGAAGAAGATCGGCCGCGCCCCGCAGACCACCACTGCCGCGCGGTTCGCCGCCGTGTTCGACGCCCGCGCCCGCCAGTCCCGCACCGCGGCGAAAGGCGGACTGAGTGACTGACTTCATCACGACCGCCACCTCCGCCGACGCGGCCACCCAGAACGCGGCCGTGGCAGTGCTGCCGGTCGGCAGCTTCGAGCAGCACGCAGACATCCTCCCCCTCGCCACCGACACCATCGTCGCCAGCCTCATCGCCCAGCGCATCGCCGCCGACTACGACCTGTTCCTCCTGCCGCCGGTCACCATCGGCTGCTCCCACGAGCACGCCGCGTTCCCCGGCACCGTCAGCATCTCCGCGAGCACGCTGTCCGCCATCGTCGGCGACGTCCGCGATTCACTGCAGGCTCAGGGGGTCCAGACTCTCGTCCTGGTCAACGGCCACGGCGGCAACTACGTCCTGTCCAACGTCGTCCTCCAGGCCAACGTCACCAGCCGCCGCATGACCCTGTTCCCCGTCCGCGAAGACTGGGACCGCGCCCGCGAAGACGCCGGATGCGCGGCCTCGACCAGCCAGGACATGCACGCCGGCGAACTCGAAGTATCCCTCCTCCTGCACGCCAGCCCCGGACTCGTCCGATCCGCTTACAAGGACCGCGACCACCTGGCCAGCCCGCGCCCGCACCTGCTGGTGACCGGCATGGCGGGGTACACCGAGACCGGTGTCATCGGCCTGCCCTCCCATGGCACCGCAAGCAAAGGCAAGGCCATTCTCGGCAGCCTCTCCAGGTCCTTCGCCGCCCACCTGAAACTCCTGGCCGCGCGACCTCGGTGAAGGATCAAGCCTGCGGCCCGGGTCTGGCCATCGCGGACTGCGGCCAGCTAGAGCCGGCCGGCCTGCGCGTCACGATCGGAGGCGCGCAGGCCGGAATGGCTGCTCCTGCGGTCAGCAGAAGCTAAGCGGCAAGCGCGTCGAACTCGCCGTTGCGGACGCCGCCGACGAAAGCGGTCCACTCATCGGCAGTGAACCGCAGGATCACCCTGTGCGGGTCTTTGCTGTCCCGGACGCCCACATCCCCGTCCTTGAGCCGTGCGGCCTCCACGCAGTTGCCGTTGGCGAAGCTCAGCGAGCTCTTGATCCACACCAGATCCGGCGCGCCACTGGAACTGAGTTCCGCTAAGTCATTCACGTAATTACCTCCAGTCTCATGACCCAGACCGCCAAATAATCCGGGCCCACCCCCATTTAAACACCGGACTGCGCAGACTACGATGCCGTCGATAGCAATTTCTGTCGTTCTGCACGTGAACCGCCGGCGAACGCCCGCACGTGCCGCAGTCCGCGATCAGGCGCGGACAGACCGGGCCTGACGTGCCAGTTACTGCCGCGAAGCACTGCGCTGTGATTGTCAGGCTCAATGCCTGCTTCCCGGTCCCTGGTAGTGACGATGGAGAGTTTCGGGTCAGCGCCAGGCAATGGAGCAAGATATTCTTAAGCATTGTTTATCTCTGGACCGGGCGCGGTCCAGAGATAAACGATGCAGCCGGCGGCCAGCCATTCCGGTGGATGGCTGGCCGCTGGTGCCGGGTTCGGACCGGGCGCGGTCGAAACCCTGAGGAACGAATGAGAGGGCGTGGTGCTGGTGGCGCCGGATGCGGTGAGGAGGCGGTCGCGGCAGGCGGTGCCGCGACCGAGGGTGGTGCAGTTCTCGCTGACCGAGGAGGAGTTCGGCGAGGTCAGCGAGGCTGCGGAGAGTTAGGCCAGGCACGCGGCGCGTACGCCGCCGAGGCGGTGCTGGCTGCGGCGCGGCAGGAGGCACCGCCGGCGTTGTCGCCGTTGCGGGAGGCCCTGGTCGAGGTGATGACGGCGGCCGGGCTGGTCCGGCGAGCCGGGACGACCTGAATCAGGCAGTCGCGCGGCTGAACGCGACGGGCCAGCGCGGCGCGGACTTGCAGCCATCCGCCGAGTTCTGCGTGCGGGTGATCCGGCGGCTGGACGAGGCGGCGGAGCAGTTCCGGCGGAGCAGTTGCGGCGGAGCATTCCGTGACCAGGCCGGAAACGCCTCGGTGATCGGGAATGTGATCCGCGGATCGGACGCGAAGCGGCTGCTTTATTACCTGTACGGGCCGGGGAAAGCCAACGAGCACATCAATCCGCATCTCGTCGCCGGATTCAGTGATCCGGCGGAACTGGAGCCGGAACAGCGGGCGGACGGAGCAGCCGACGTCCGGCACCTGGCTGCCGTGCTAACCCAGCCGCTCGCGGCACTGCTCCGGCCCGGTTACGACAAGCCGGTCTGGCACTGCGCCGTGCGCGCCGCCCCGGATGACCGGGAACTGGCCGACGGCGAGTGGCAGCAGGTCGCGGCCGGGATCATGGACCGGACCGGCCTCGCACCGTCCGTGACGACCTGGGCGTGCGGTGGTCGCGGTCCGGCACCCCGGCGGTGCCAAGACAGCTATCACGGGCCTCGCGGTCATCTACAAGAAAGCAGGCAACCTGCTCTTCCCGCTCAAAGACACGCATCGCCCGTCCGACGTGGCCGCCAAGTGCAAGCACAAGGCCGCCCAGCACATCGCCTGCTACATCCAGGCCGTGCCCTACAACTAACGCCAGCGCCGGCGCGGCCAGAACCGGCCGCGCCGACCTGAATTCGGTGGCGTTATCGTTTCGTGGTGCTTATCGTCACGGGCAGCGCGCAGGCCCGGCCCGACAGTTTCGACCAGGTTCTCGCGCTCAGCCTTGCCCATGTTCGCCGGTCTCGGCAGGAACCGGATGCCTCGCGCACGCCGTGCACATCTCCGCACTAGCCGCCAGTCCGCCTGAGATGTCGGTCTGCGAAGCGCGTGCCTTCTTCCTGTAGCGGCCCCGACCGCTGGTGATCATGGGTGGCGGCGAAGCATGCTTCAGGGAATGGGAGGCGGATTCGGGTAGGGGCAGCCACCGGGTTACATAGCGGTTCATCTGTCCCTGGGTGAGCCGGGTTTTCTGGCTGCGGCACCTCAGCGCCCGGTGCCAGTACCGGTTACCTGGGTGCGGTACGCATGCACCGCGACCGCGCCGACAACCTGGCCGAACTCGGCGGGCCTTTACCTTCTCCCGGACGTCCCGGTGCCGAGGCCGACGCCAGCACCGATCGGGCGAGGACCGCAGCGACCACTGCGATATGACAGCGCGAGTCGATCTCGCCGCCGGAGCGCTCCGGGCAGGCGACCTCAATGAACCTCCAGGCATCGATTAGAACTCGATACGCGGAACGGCATTCCGACGCTCTGCCATCGAACGCAATGACCTGGCAATCCGCCGCCAAGGCACGCCACCGCCGCGTACCGGCGCGGTGTACCTGGCGTCCTAGTCTTGCGCCCAGGTCAGTGATGATCGCGATCCCGTGTGCGTAGAGGTCGCCCCAGGCAGCGATGTGTGCCGATGGAATGGCCTGGATGAGCGCGCGCCAGGCTGTTGCGGGCGCACGTCGTTCCCATGCACCCGCCAATTGGTCATTTCTGGTCTAAGATCGTATCGCCGCCGGTTCACTTGGGGAGGGTGTTCATTGGGTGGACTTCGGCCAGCGGCGGGACTCGACGCAGGAGAGGTACTCGCGGCGCTGGCACCGCAGTTTGCTGGAAGTTTCGGCCCGCTGCGCGACTTGTATCCGCTGCTGGAACGTGCCCAGGAAAGGCTGAGTCAGCCGGTTCGCCTGGCCGTCGTCGGGCAGATAAAGGCAGGCAAGTCAACTCTGGTCAATGCCCTCCTGGGGCGTCAGCTTGCCGTTACCAGGAGGGTAGAGTCGACCTACCGCGTCAACGAGTTCCGTTACGGTCACCCCGAAGGAATCGCCGCCTATTACCGGGACGCGAATGGCAGCGTCCGCAGGCAGGACTACCCGCTGAGCAGCCTTGAACAGCTCACCGTTTATGAGAAGGATCGCTCAGGTGAGCTGCTTGAGCCTTCGCGCATCGTCGTGAGCATACGCGAGAAACGTCTTCAGCAGCTGATCCTCATCGACACGCCAGGGCTGTACAGCATTTACGGCGTGGACTCGGACGAGACCGAGCGGTTGCTCACCCAGCGCAGCAGCGAAGAACTCGAGGCAGCTGACGCGATCCTTTATCTCTTTGAGCGGGATGTCGGAGAAAGGGACATGAAGGTGGTGCGGGACTTCCTCGGACCGCCGTCCCCTGTCCATCTCACCAATTCGGCGAAGGCACTCGGGGTGATGAGCCGATGCGACCAGAATTGGCGGGCGGGAGGAGAACTCAGTGATCCGATGGCGGCGGGAGCGGACTTCATTGCGCGCCGCTGGAATTCCGAGGCTGACCTGCGTCACACCTTCTACGAGATCCTGCCGGTAGCCGCGATTGTCGCTCAGGGAGCCCAGTCCCTGTCGGCTAGCGAATTTGGTGAGCTGAGGGAACTCTCCGGCTGGGACTACAGCAAGCTGCTCGCGGCACTTGAGTACCCGCGATCGGCCATATTCAGGACCAGGCTCGATGGCTGTCCTGTCCGGGCCGATCGCTGCGTGGCTCTGAAAGAACTGCTGGGCGCGTGGGGACTTATGCTGGCCGTCAGCTACCTGCGTGACGAATGCGACGACGCGACGGTCGTGGCGCGGCTTGTCGAAGTCAGCGGAATAGCTAAGGTGCGCGGTTACATCAGCTCCGTCTACGAGCGGCAGGCGTACGTCATGAAGGTAAGCGCGCTCCTTGACGATGTGCGCTGGCACCTCACGGCCCAGGATCGAGCCGGAGTCCCGTCTTTCGACGTGCTGGCGAAGGTTCAGCAGGCCCGTGACGTAGTTGAGAACATCACAGTCAACCTGCATGGACTGCCTGAGATACAGATCTCCAGGCTCATTCGGCTTCGCCGCCTCGATCTGGACCCAGACGACACCGAGCGGATCGACCGGCTGACGCAGACCCATCGCGAGCTCAGCTCCCGGTTCGCCGTCGCCGTCGACCCGGAACTGCCGCTCGATGCTGCGCTTGCCATCCTCGCCGCCGCTGCCCACGCCGAAGTGCGGCACTGGCGCGAGCCGCGTTATGCGGCGCGAAGCAGGGAAACCAAGGATGCGATTCTCGGCGCCATCCAGATCGCGCAGAACATCGCGGATCGCCTGGACCAGGTAATCGAGTTGCGGGCCGAAGCGGCAGAGCGGAACGACCGCGCGGCGGAACTGCTGGCTGAGTACCAGCCACTAGCTAAGGAGCTCGAGCCGGTGAGCCTATTCAACCGGGACTACCAGAGGAAGATTCAGGCGCTCGCGGAGCGGATAGCGCAGCACGCCGTCGCCATCGCTGGTGGTGCCCCTCCGCACGAGGACAGCAGCGCCGAGGAGTCACTGACCATCATCGACTCAGCGCTGTCCGCCCTCGCCGAGGCGGCGGATAACAGCACCCGTGAGATCCGGCGGCTCACCACGGCTGGCAGCCGACGCCAGGACCCGGCCGCGCCCGCGATCGCACGATCGGCGCTTGTCCTGGCTGAACTGCGTGACCGCCTTCGTGGCGTTCTCGCCGAGGGCGCCGGCGACACTAGCGCCGCCACCTTGCCCTGGGTGATCGAGCGCCTGGACGAAGGGCTGACGGGCCTTGAGGTGGGGGAGTTCACCGACGAAGGGACGGTCGATGTGCGGCGACACCAGATAGTTGACCGCCGGCCCGCTGATCCGGCCCACCCGGCCGGGACAATCGCGCAGTCGGTACGACCCGGCCTCACGCTTGCGGGCAGCCTGCTCCGGCCTCAGGATGTCGTAGTGTTCGCAAGCGAGGACGGCAGGTCCGGTGCCTGACGCCGACCCCGCGTACCTGGAGCTAGCCGGGATCGGCCGGGCACTGCTGCACGACGTGACAGATGCCGACTCGGTGCGAGCGGACGCGCGCATGGCGAGCGAGATGCTGAGCGCCGTTCCGCCGCTTCGGGTCGTCGTGTTCGGTGAGTACGGGCGAGGCAAGTCGACCCTGCTCAGCGCGCTCGCCCAGCGACGCCTGTTCCCTCATCTGCCTGGTAACACGACCAGCGTCGCGACGATCTTGTCCTGGGGACCTGATGAAGGTGCGATTGTCTCCTACGCCGAGCCCGATGGCTCGCAAGCCGATAAGGCGATCGGCCTGGATCAGGTCCAGCATTATGTCATCGAGACGGGCAATCGCAGCGCCGGCGAACTGGTGATCAGCGTCGCGATGCGGGCGCCGTTGCCGTCGCTCGCGTGGGGCCTTGAACTTGTCGATACTCCCGGCGTGAACAGCCGGATCCCGATTCACAACATAATCGCGCATCAGTATCTCCAGCACGCAAGTGCGGTGCTGTTTGTAGCGAGCGCTGACCGGCCGCTGTCCACTCTTGAGCTTGATGCGTTCGGCGCTGTCACCAAGACCGGGGTCCCGATCATCGCGGTGCTGACCATGACCGACGCGCACGAGTCGGAAGAGCTCCCTGACGAGCGCAACCGAGCGGCTTAGCCATCGGCTGGGCAGGCCGTTGCAGGTGCTGCCGGTATCGGCACATATGGCACTCGACGGTCAGAAGATGCGTGACATCGCGCGGGAGGAGTCGTCGGGCATCCCCGATCTCTACCGGGCGATTACCAGGCTCGGCGCCGTGCAGCGCGCCTGGTACGCGCTGCACGGCTCCGCCGAGAATCCGGCCGAGAACCCCGACGAGGAAGAGGCGGGCGGCCGCCCGTCACCGGTTTCCCTGCTGGACGCTGCGCTGACTACGCTTCGCCTGACGGCGACCAGCGAGTTCGAGATGATCCGGCGGGCTGAGAGTGATGAGGAGGCCTTCGCGCAGGCGATCGCGGAAGCACAGGCGAAGCTGGACAGCCTGGACTACGCGGCCGGAGAGCTGAGGCGCACAGTTCGCAGCCAAGCGAACGCCGAAATCGCCGAGATCCAGCAGAAGGTCAGCGACCTGTGCGGCGACATGGTGCTTCGGTCGAAGCTGGATCTGGCCATGGACAGGCTGCCTGCCACCTCGGAGGCCTTTCAGCAGCGAGTGGTAGAAGGCCTCGGCGTGATCGCCAGCTGGGCGGACTCGGCGTTTGATCAGTTCTTCGCCGCAGCGGTCGCTGAGGCGCGGAAGCTGACCAACTCTGAGCTGAGTTACGCGCCCGCCCCGCCACCGGAGCTTCCGTCCGCCGTCACGGGTCCAGCCTCAGGGCCGGAGCGCCGGGCCGGGATCAGTTTCAGCGTGGTCAGCCGGGGCCTGGCCGGAAGCAAGGCGATGGCGGGTTATGGCCTTGCAGTAGGCCTCACGGTCGGCAGCCTGGTCGGTCCGGGTCCTGGCAGTGCTCTTGGCGGCACGGTCGGTGCCCTGATCGGTTACGCGGCCGGGGCCTTCCTGAGCACACGCGACGCGCTGTCAGAGGACAGGCAGGCCGAGGTGCGCAAGGTCGCGCTGGTCGCTGAGCCGTGGATCACCGATGCCGGGAATCACATCAGCGCCCGGCTCGCCGAGACTGCCCCCGCCGAGATCGAGCGCCTGTCGAGCGCCGTCGACGATCTGATCAGCCAGCGGCAAGCCCTGCTCGCCGGACAGCGGGAACAGGCGAAGAGGAACGCTGCCGCCCCCGGCGAGCGGGCAGGCCGGATTGCCGAGCTGGCAGCCCAGCTTCAGCTGATCGACCACCTCGACGCCGTGCTTGC
This sequence comes from uncultured Actinomycetota bacterium, assembly GCA_963819285.1. Classification (GTDB taxonomy): domain Bacteria; phylum Actinomycetota; class Actinomycetes; order Streptosporangiales; family Streptosporangiaceae; genus Chersky-822. The sequence continues at coordinate 3,350,765 of CAWFVM010000002.1, read as the reverse complement.
CCAGGCTAGAGAACGGCTCCAGCGAATACTGATGGAAGGCGCATGAGCAACTCGTTCGCTTACGGCGTCGATTTCGGCATGACGACATCTTCGCTCGCCATCATGGCTGATACCGGCGAGGTATCGCTGGCCCGCGAGCCGGATCCGGGGATCGCCGGCGACTGGTCGTACGCGGTGCCAACGGCCGTATGCCTGTCCGGGACGGCGCCGACCGACCTGCTCGTCGGCCAGGCCGCACTGAACGCGAGGGCCGGGCACCCGGAAGCTTTCCTCGATAACTTCAAGCGCGAGGTCGGCGTCGTGAGCCGGGTTGACATCAATGGCCAGCCGTTCACGATGGTCGAGCTCGTCGCTGCCGTCCTCCGGTTTCTCTACGACCGGGCCCAGGAGGTCATACCCGGAGCGCCGTCGGCGACGGTGCTGACCGCGCCGGCCAGCTGGGCCGGAAACAGGCGTGGCATCATCAAGGCCGCCGCGATCGACGCTGGGTACCCACGGGACTCGCTCTTTATCGTCGACGAGCCCACCGCCGCTCTTGAGTACGCCAGGTTCTGCGGACTCATCTCTGAACGTCCGACCGCGCTGGTCTACGACCTCGGGGGCAGCACACTCGACTGCGCCGTCATCCGCCCTGGGCGGCCTGGCCTGCCGGATCCGCGCGCCATCCGCGGTGTCGGGCTGGGCGGCGTCGACTTCGACCTGGCCATCGTCGCCGACGTTAAGCGGCGCTTCCCGGTCCAGTACGCCGAGATCGAGGATGGCGAGCTTGGCCAGCGGGAGCCATGGCGGCTCGTCCGGCTCCAACGCGTCTGCGAACAAGTCAAATGCCGGCTGTCCGCCGATGAGGTGGCGCGCGAGATTCTCTACGACCTGCCGGGGAACCCCGAACTGACCCTGACGCGCAGCGAATTCGAGCGGCTCATCGCAAGCACCGTAGACGAAACCATCGCGACGGCGGAGCACACCGTGGCGGACATGGGCCTGACCTGGGAAGAAATCGACGTGGTGCTGCCGGTCGGCGGCTCGACCCTGGTCCCGCTCGTCGCCGATCGGCTGGCCGGCAAGGCACCGGGGAAGCTGGTCGAAGTCCAGGACCGGGACTGTGTACCGGCCTTCGGAGCAGCGGTTATGGCCGGCCGAGAAGCCGACAGGCTCGATGCTGGCGCGAAGCCGGTCTCGGCGGAACTGGTCACGGCTCACCCGTGGATAGCGCACGCAAATTCCGAGGAGCCGCCAATAGCGGATGCTTCGCCGCCGGCGGCCCCGTTCCGTCGTAGCTGGCTGGTAGCCGGCTGGCTTGCCTTGCTAACGCTCGACGTGGGTGGTTCGCTGTTCGCCTGGCAGTACTGGGACATTGCGCTGCAGGTTATTACCGGCCTATGGTGCCTCGGCAGTCTTATAACCGCGGTCGTCATCACCATTCGGCCTCATGAAGGGTCCGGTATCGCTCGCGCAGCGGCCGGATACACCATTTTCACAGTGCCTCCAGTTCTGGTGTCGAGCATATTGTTCCTGACTCACAGAGAGCTCACCCCTGGCTTTTGGAGCCTGGGCATCTGCGTCTTCCTGGCGATACCCGCAACCATCTTCGACACGGCTACTACGCGGGCGAAGAAGGCTGTCGGCCGTATCCGCGCCTTCGACAACGACGAGGCCGTCATCAAGGCTGTCACCTCAGCCCGGTGGTTCGAAGATGCGGACGGCGAGATCCCCGGCTTTCTCCAGCCGCTGTTCGAGATCCCGGCACTGCGTGGCTTCCGTATCCCGGCCGGCGAGGGCGAGCTGCGGCGATACGCACTCGCGGCCGGCAACAATGTCCTGCTCGTCGCCATGCTGACCTCGCCGGACCGGCGGCCGGTACTTGAGCAGTGGGAACGTTCGCTCGGCTTGACATTGCCGCGCGGCTCGGCGCGGACGATTCTCGTTGCCCCAGGTCCGGTACCTCCCCCGGTTCCAGCCAACGAGGGCTTTGAGAGCGGCGCCCTGATCACCACGGAGCGCAGCATGGCGGACATCGTCGGACGCTGGCTTGAACGCGATAACAGGCTCTTCATCCCGGTCTTGTCATCGCTACTGAGATCCACTCGCAATGCCGCGAATCCCGCCGCCTGAAGAGCTAGGACACGCATCTGGTCGCCAACCGTACTGGCCAGTAAGCTGACCGACTTGACCACCTGTCGGACCGTCAGCCCAGCGCGCTCCCGCAATACAGTCAGCTCGCGACCGAATTCTTGCTGAGTAGCAACGATCTCATTCATCATCTGGGTGATCGCTGGATCAGCGGCGGGCACTGGCCCGACGTCCGCCCAGATCGCGGGGTTGTGCGGGCACGGCGCCTGGCAGCCCCTATTCAGTTCCCACGCTGACTGCGTCAAGCACGGTGCTGCCGGGCTCCGCGATGCCGCGAATCTGGGCAAGGGTATCGGTGTGACCGCGATCGTCATCGCCTGGATAGTCGTGGACTTCCTGCTCGCAGTCACGTACGGGATCTACCGGCTCGCGTCCCGATAGTCCCGCTTGCCGCGTATGCCGAGCTGCTACCAAAGACGCTCAGGTGATAGCGGCTCGTTCGAGCGGCCCCGAACCCGGCTTCATCAATGCCCGGAAGTGCCCGACCAGCCGACTGACCACCTGCGGGTCGCGGATGATCACGCCAAGCTCCAGATTCTGCGCGAGCGCCTGGTATGCACCTCATCCACGACGAGCAGGTCGAAGGCGCGCGGGTACTTGGGCACGGCAGGCAGCACCTCGCGCAGCAGCCGCCTTGGCCGGTCGCGCTTGAGCCAGTCAATGCTGACGATCAGCCGGGGGTAATGAGTCCACGGATTGGCGTAGAGGCCGCGCGATCGCCGCAGATCCTTCAGCATGGCCGCGTCGACAATGCGGAAGTCCAGGCCGAACTTGTCGCGCATCTCGTCGTGCCACTGGAGCGTCAGCCCGGCCGGGCAGACGATCAGCATGGTTCGCGCCCGGTAGCGCAGCATCAGCTCCTGCATGACCAGCCCGGCCTCGATCGTCTTGCCAAGGCCGACGTCATCCGCGATGAGCAGATTCGTGCGCGGCATCGACAGCGCCCTGACCACCGGGTCAAGCTGATAGTCCTCGATCTGGATCCCGGACCGGAACGGCGCCTGAAGCACCGTCTTGTCGGCCGAGGCGATCGCGCCCCAGCGCACCGCGTCGAGGAACGCGTCCAGCTGGGCCGGGTCATCGAAGCCGTCCGCCGGATCCGGCAGGGCGTGCTGGTCGTGCGTGACCGCGCCGCGCTCCAGCTCCCAGACCACCCGCAGCCGCTCGTCCCGCGCATCGTCCTCGATGCTGACCAGGGTGACGACATGCGGCACCCGCCCGGTCATCTCCATAGCACTGCCCGACGCCACCGTGCCGGCGACGACGTTGGACGCGACCCAGACCCGGTTGCGCACCGTGACGAGCTGACCCTCCGCTGGAGCGTCGGTCGCCTCCGATTCAGTAGTCACTGCTGTCATGCCCGCCCCTTGAAGAAATTCATGACAATGGCAGAAATAGGCTGCGATTGCCTGTGTACGAGACATAGAGGTGATCACGAGCCCTCGTGCACGCCACAAAGAGTACGCAGCGCTCCCGCAGCAAGTCTTGCTGGTGAGCTACTTCGTCGGTCTCCTGCGCCGTGACGGCGGCGGACAGCGGCACCATGCCATCCTCGACGCCGATCACTGCGACAGCCTGGAATTCAAGACCCTTCATGCCATGCATGGTGCCTGCCCTGACCCGGTCGGCCGCGTTCTTCGCCCCGATCTTGCAGGCCGGAATGCCCGCCGCGACCAGCGCATCGCGGGCCTGCTGAGCCAGGAAATTCGTCCGGGCGGCTACCCCGATGGCGTGCGGCTCAATTCCCGAGTCCAGCCAGGAGCGAATTATTTTCGCCAGATTTTGCAGTTCTTCGTCGCGGCTCGCCGCTCCCAGAACATCTGGCCGGCGGCCATGCGCCGGAGACCGGTAACCGGCGAGTGAGTCCACATCTCCATCCAGTCCGGTGACCGGCACGGACCCGAGGAGCGGGACTGACCAGGCCAGGATCTCCTGGGTGGTCCGGTAATTCACGGTCAGGCGCCGGCTGCGGCCCCGGACGCTGATGCCGAGGCTGGTCAGCGAGACGCGATTGTCGTAGATGCGCTGGTGCGGATCACCGGCGATGAACAGGTCATCAGGTCCGGGTGCGACTGCGGCGCGCAGCAGGCGCCACTGGGCGGGGTTCAGGTCCTGGGACTCGTCCACGACGATGTGCCGGTAGAGCGTCCGGCCGGAGTCGCGGAGGATCTGGGTCGCCTCGTTGGCGAGCTGGAGATGGGTGGAGCGGCCGGCGGCCCGCAGCTCTGCGGTCACGCGCTCGGCCAGTGCCCAGACTTGCGTGCGCTGGGACTTGCTGAGCGGGGTGCCCCGGCCGGTTCGCAGGCAAGTCAGGTATGCCTGCTCGGTGCGCAGGTCCTGACCGAGTATGACCTGCTCCCACTCGCGTTCGAGGAACACGTCGGAGAACGGCAGCCCGGCCTGCGCTACGGCGGTCGCCCAGAGGTGCCGCTCGGCGTGCGCGTCGGTGACCGCCAGCCGCTGTCCCCTGGCCTGACTCACGATGCGGTAGGCCAGCGCGTCGACAGTTATGACCTCGACCCGGTCCCGCAGCCGCTCGTCGCCGGGCACCAGGGCGAGCTGCGTTCCGAGCGAATCGACGAGGCTCCTGGTGAAGCTGGTCAGCAGGATCGACTGTGCCTCGCCGACCTCGGCCGCTTCGTCCTGGCCGGCCAGGTGGATAGTGCGGTGCAGTGCGGTGACGGTCTTGCCGGTCCCGGCGCCGCCGGTCACTTGCGCGGGACCTGAATAGGTCGTGGTCAGGGCCAGGCGTCGCTGGCTTGGGTGCAGGAAGACCCGCCAGGCGGCGAAGGGGTGGGCCAGGATGCTGCGCAGCTCCTCGTTGCCGGAGACGAACGTGATCCGGCCGGGGGTGCGCTCCATCGCCGCGACCAGATCGTCCTGGCTGACCTCGGCCGGCGGCGCATCGGCCGGGAGGTGCTGCGCGACCTCGCTCCAGGCCTCGTCCACCGTCATCCCGCAGGCCAGCGCGTAGAGCGCCGCGTACTGGACCTCCGGCAGCATGGTGGCAAGCGCCTCAAGATGTGCCTCGGACGTCAGCAGGCGGATGATCGGCAGGGTCTGGGCGTCGATTCCCAGCCGTTTCAGGTCGGCGTCGCCGACCTGGGCGAACAGCCTCGGCTCGGTCGGGCTGGCGAGTGCTTCCAGCGACGGCTGGAGCTGCTCAAGCGCGATCTCGTTGCGGACTTCGAGTACGCCAAGTGCCTCGTTGACACTGAAGCGCTGGCTGGCCGCGTAAGCGTTCGCCTTGTCGTGGGGCAGCACGGTGATCAGGCAGTAGCTGTCGCCTGACGGAGGAGCGAGCACGATCCCGCGCCAGAAATTGTCGATGCGGATCGTCCGGACGCGCGGATCTCGACTGGCCTGCAGCTTTTCCAGGTGCAGGCCAGCGTGGGTGTGCTCGCTGAATTTGCCGATAGCGCCCATCACGGAAAGCTGTACAGACTTCTCAAGCTTGGAGAATTCCGTAAGAAAATCCTTGGCGATACCGAGCCGCGCCAACTTTGCCTACCTTGACTACGTTGCGTCGTCGCTTGATTGTCGTCCGTTCATGCTAGACCTTAGTTCTGACACAGCGGGAGAAGGGGGCAGCAAGGGTGACGAAGCTGGCGGCCATTCTGGATCAAATCGACTCTGGCAGCGTGCTGCTGCCGGAGTTCCAGCGCGGATATGTCTGGAATCGAGATCAGGTCCGAGGACTGATGCGGTCGCTGTACCTCGGCTTCCCGGTAGGCGGGCTGCTCACGTGGGAGACGCAGGCCGATAGCGCGGCCGTGCGCGGCGATGCCGCCGGGCTGCGGGGACTGAGAGTCCTGATCCTGGACGGGCAGCAGCGCATCACCTCCCTGTACGGCGTGTCGAGAGGACGTCCTCCGGCGTTCTTCCAGGGAGACGCCAAAGCTTTCACCGGACTGCGGTTCAACGTCGAGGAGGAGAACTTCGAGTTCTACGCGCCGACGAAGATGCGTGATGATCCTCGGTGGATCGACGTGACCGCGCTCTTCGTCGATGGCCTGGAGCCGCACATCACCATTCTGAGCACGCATCCGGATACGCAGCATCGCTTCGCCGCCTACATGGAGCGACTCGTCCGGCTCAGGACGATACTTGAGCGCGATTTTCATGAGGAAAAGATCACCGGCGCGGACAAGACCGTCGACGTGGTCGTCGATATTTTCAACAGGGTCAATTCAGGCGGCACCAAGCTGTCGAAGGGCGATCTTGCCCTGGCCAAGAAGTGTGCCCACTGGCCAGAGGCACGCGCGGTGATGCGGTCGCACCTGCAGCGCTGGGAAAAGGATGGTTTCTCTTTCAGCCTGGACTGGCTGCTGCGCAACGCCACGGCGGTCGCCACCGGCCGGGCCGAGTTCGCTTCGCTCGACAGCGTGCGGGTTCCTGAGTTCAAAGCCAGCCTCGAAGCCAGCGCGAGATACGTAAGCCACTTCCTCGATGTGGTGGCCGGCCGTCTCGGGCTTGACCACGACCGCGTGCTGATGGGCCGGTATGCCTTCCCCGTGGTCTCGCGACTGCTAAGCGACTCAGGGGGGCGCTTCACCGATGCCGGCCAGGTCCGACCGGGTGCTCTTCTGGTACATCCAGTCCGCACTGTGGGGCAGGTTCGCTGGGTCCACCGAGACTGTGCTGAACCAGGACTACGAGGCGGCGAGCCGATCCGTCGACGGGCTCATCAGCTCACTTGAGCGCTGGCGCGGGGGAAATCTCACGATCGGCGGCTACGACTTCGAGGGCTTCGGTCAGGGTTCCCGGTTCTACCCGCTGCTCTACATGCTCACCCGCGTGTGCCAGGCGCGTGACTTCGGGAGCGGCCTGCCGCTGCGCAGCCACATGCTCGGCCACCTGGCCGACCTGGCCGGCCTGCAAGTTCATCATATCTTTCCCAAGGCCGTCCTCTACAGTGCCGGCTACTCGCGCAGCCAGGTCAATGCCGTGGCCAACTTCTGCTTCCTGACCCAGGACACCAACCTCGTCATCGGCAAGCGCCAGCCGGCCGACTACTTTGAGGAAGCCGAGCGCAAGCATCCCGGCGTTCTCGCATCGCAATGGATTCCCCAGGACAAGTCCCTCTGGCAGGTCGAACGCTATCCGGCCTTTCTCGCCGCGCGCCGCGAGCTGCTTGCCGCCGCCGCCAACGAGTTTCTCGCCGAGCTCAGGGCCGGAAAGCCCGCTGGTCAGGCAGCCGCGCTCGATCGGCTCCCGATCATCGCCGAGGTTCCCGGTGAGGCAGATGAGCGCTCAGCCGAGGTGGCCGCGCTTGTCGCCGAGCTCGTCGAGCTCGGCTGCGCTGAGCCGGCTGTCGACAGCGAGATCTCGGATCCCGCAGACGGACACGCGCTTGGTATCGCCGACGCATGCTGGCCCGAGGGCCTGCAGCCGGGACAGGGCAAGCCAGTGGTTCTGATGCTCGATCCAGACGAATCAAACCGGACCCGGCTACAGGAACTCGGCTATGAGGTGTTCACTTCCACGGAGTCGCTGAGGGGGAACGTGCGGCGGCGGAACGAAGAGGCGGCTGGAAGATCGGATGAACCGTCCGTGCCGCCAAGAACGAAGCCAACGACACTGCCGGGTTCTTCATCGGCATAGGCATGGAAGAATCCAGGGCAGGTCCGCCTACGGGTCTGAATGCACCGCGTCCGCACGTCGTCGCGCCCGAACGGACTGAACCCGCCTATCTCGGCGGGATCGTCGATCTCGATGGCAGGTACCGCCTCGACGACCACGCTCACACCGTCAATTTTATCGGATATCAGCGCGAGAAGATCTCCAACCTGCTCTCGGTGTGCCGCTGCGGCCATCCACCGAGGCACCATCGTCGACTGACCCTTCAACTGCACCAGGAGCACGTACCCTTCGCACTTCAGCGATGCGCCCGGCGAAGATCACTTCGGCGGGCGACGACAAGATAGTGTCGTCGGCGCATACCTGTCCAGTTCGAGTCGAGATGGCGCGTAGTGCCCCGGCCAGCGTGTCGGGCGCCTCTTCGGGCAGCACCCCGCCAATCACCTGGTCTGCCTCCTGATCAGGTAGCGGCCAGCGATCTCGGCGACGATAGCCAGATGAACGCTGACGCGACACCCGCCGCCAACCAGGTCTCACTGGCCCGAGGTATCAAGCGCCCCTGGCTCTCCATGCCAGAGCCAGTGCGCGCACGAGCGGAACGCGAACTGGCCAGCCAGGTCGTCAGCTCCGTCACGCAGTCAGGCGGATTCACTCCGGGAGTCGCCGCCCGCCTGGCACTGGCCAGCGGAGAACGGGCGTTTATCAAGGCCATCAGCGCCGAACCAAACCCCGACAGCCCGGCCAGCTACCGTGCCGAGGCAATCATCACAGCCGGACTGCCTGCCGGGATCGCACCTCGGCTGCTCGCGTCGTTCGAGGAAGACGGCTGGGTGGTGCTGCTTCTTGATGACATAGACGGCCATCTGCCCGCGCTGCCGTGGCTGCCGGGCGAACTGAACCGCGTCCTGGCCGCCATAGCTAGCCTCGCCAGCATGCTGACGCCCGCCCCCGCATCCGTTCAGGCCCCCTCGGTCACTGACCGCCTTCGCGACGACTTCCGCGGATGGCGGCAGCTGGCCGCAGACGCAGCCGACGGGAGCGACCTGAGCTGGCTGGATCCCTGGGCGCACCGGAATCTGGCGCAGCTGGCCGCACTCGAAGGATCTTGGGAACACGCCGCTCGCGGTAACTCCCTCGCCCACGGCGACCTGCGCTCCGACAACCTCCTCCTGACCGATGATCGCGTATACGTCGTCGACTGGCCCTCAGCTTGTATCGCCCTCACCGGCTACTTCCTGCACCGATCCCGGCAGCCCTCACCACCCGGCCTGCCGACCGTCCGCGCATTCCAGTACGCACAAGGCGAGGCCAGCCTGGCCTGGCTCCGACTTCGGACAGGCTGGCAATAGTCCATAGTTACCGCCTGAACGCGTCCCTCACGTTCTTGCCGGCGTCCTTGGCCTGCTCACCGACCTGCCGCGCAGCGCCATCGATACGCTCGGCCTGACCGCTGGCCTCCAGGTAAGGGTCGCCGCTTGCCCGGCCCATGTCCTGCCTGGCCCGGCCCTTGCCCATCTTGAACCTGTTGCGGAGCTTGTCCATGAAACCCATGTCGAGCCTCCTTTGTCACGAGTGAGCACCATGTCTGCCCGGGGCAGAGCCCGCTAACCGCATTGGTCCCGGTCGTCCGCCAGGCCGCGCTAGATGATGTCCTCAAACTCGTTGACCGGCCGGCCGTCAGCCGCGGCCAGGAGCCGGGCGGCGAACAACGCAGCCTCGGGGTGATCCCCGTCACCGTAGCGGTCCGCCAGATACGCGGCTTCCTCGGGCAGCCGGTCAGTCCCGCGCTGCCGTAGCACGGCCACAGGCGGCCGCCCAAGACCTCGATGAGCGACTCGAACCCCTCGCCGATGATCGTGTCAGTGACAATGGCCGTGATACCGGCATCGGCGAACGCGGCGGCGACAAGCATACGTTGCGGATGCGCAACGCATACTGGACGCCCGCCGCACGCCGCACGTATAAATTTGCCACTTTATGTTCCTAATAATACCGCGAGGCGTGAGCGATAATCGTCAGCGCGGTGTAGGACAATCGGGAAGACCGGTGCACGCAACGGGGCCGGCGAGAGGAGGAATCATTGGCGTACCCGACGAAGATGGCTGCGGCCTTGACCGGCGCCACAGCCAGCCAGCTCAGCCACTGGCGCAGTCCCAGGACCGGGCCGCTGCTGGCTCCGGAGATCCAGTCGACACCCCGCGCTCTCTACTCCTTTCTGGACGTGCTGGCGTTGCGGTCCTGCGTGCGCCTGCGGAGGTACGCCTCGCTCCAGAAAATCCGATCGGCTGTCGCTACTCTCCGTGATCTCGGTGACCGGGACCACCTCGCGTCGTACACGCTTGTGTCAGACGCAGCAGGGAACATTCAGCTTGTCAGTCATGAAGCGGTGGATCTCAGCAGGCATCCTGGTCAGCTGCAGCTTTTCGCCATTGACATTGCCGACGTGCTCGAGCCGTTCGCGCCGCGGCCGGGCGTGCTCGTGCCGGACCTGTTCCAGCCGCGCATGAATGTCGTGGTCGATCCTGACACCCAGGGCGGGTTCCCAGTCATCACCGGCACTCGCGTGCCTTACGACCTGGTAGCGGGCCTCGTTGCTGAGGGCGTGCCACCGGAGGGGATCTGTGAGTACTATCCTGCCGTGTCGGCGGCTGCTGCGCGCGATGCGATCGATTTCGCCCTCTATGTCGACAGTTTCGGTCGCGGGAAGCTGGCCGCGTGATGCGCGTTCTCCTAGATGAGGACACGCCTGCTCAGCTGATAGTGCCGCTGAGTCATGTGCTCGTAGGTCACGAGATCAAGGGAATCCACGAGATCGGCTGGAGCGGTAAGAAAGACCCAGACGTTCTTCGGGATGGCAAGCGCGCGAAGTTTGACGTGCTCCTCACTAACGATAAAAGCCAGCTCAACAACCCTGACATATGCGACGCGATAAAGAAATCTGGCCTTCACCACATCCGTTACGACCAAGGCCGGGGGACCATAGGCCTAGCCCTTGCCTTAGCCGCAATCATCGCCGCGATGCCGAAAGTCATGGACGACCTGGAATCAGCCAGCGGCCAGCGACTCGTGAAGATCAAGAATCTCGACCGGGCAACTCGCCGGTTCGAGATCGTTGATCCCGCCAGACAGCCTCCTTCTCACTACTGGCCGCGCTGAGTGCCGGGCGCGAGCGGTCGAGGCCATCGAGACTCACATCGCGGGCCTGCGGTCCGACGGCGAACCCGTCCCGGAAGGGGCCGGCGAAGCACAGCTTCTGGCCGCGGATCGCGCCGAATTCTGGCGTCGAGCCGTTGACTGCGCAGCTTGGCGGGCAAGTCGACCAGGCTCCACCCGCTGCCGTTCCAGTGCTACAGCAGATTCTCATTCGCCTTGCGCGACGAGCACGGTCCGCAAGTCCACGCCGTCCAGGCATACCGCGTTTCCCTCATCGCCATCCCTCCCCAACTGATCGCTTATCACACCGGACGGCCAGACGACGGTTTCCGCATTCGATCGTGAACGATCGCGGCGAATCTCGTCAAGCACCCCGAGCATAAGGACATCGACGGCACAGTCAAGATCGCAGATTTTGAAAAAAGGACTGACACGACTCTCGTCCCTAAAGTCGATCACCGACAAAGGCAGTACGCCCCACCCAGATTTTCGTGATCATGGAACTCCGTCTTCTCACGGAACATCAGCCGTGTGATCACCCCGTCAAAGCTCCGTGATCACCGTCCCCGGCATGATCGCGGAACATCAGCGGCGGTACCTGTGCCGCAGGCTACGCCGAACCCGGCAGTAGACGACCGCTGGCCAGGCTAAGTCAGTTGACGACGAACCAGGCTACTTTTACCGACTTCGCAGGTGCCCGGTTGAGGTGGATCGTGATCTCCCCCGTCTTCTGATCCAGCTCCGCCGCTCGCACCCACAGGTTGTTCGCCGGGGTCTGCAGTAGCGCGAGTACCAGCGTCGAAGCTGACAACCTGCCAGGAATGCTCACCGTCGCGGTCTCCTGCCCCGTGATCGTCACCAGGCCGGAGCGGCTGAACAGCGCCGGGCCGCTGACCTGCAGCGCGGTTCCGCCGCCGGTGGCCTGGGCGAGCACACCGGTACCGCCGGTGGCGGTCACGCCGAGGACCGCTGTGCCGCCGCCGCGCGACTCACCCTTCACGCCCGGCCCCGATCCCACGTTGACCCCGGTGACCGCCGGGTTCCCGCTAATCCCGGAGGTGGAGGTGGCTCCGGCTACCCCGACTCCGCCGCCCGTCGCCTCGCCCCACACCCCCGAGTCCGTGCGACTGTCGGTGACGCCGTGCACCCCGTTCCTTGTCTGGCCCGGCCTGGTTCCGGCCTTGAGCCCGCTCTGACCGTAGAGGCCCTCACCACCGCCGGAGAACCCGTGGAACGCAGCGCCATCACCAGTGTTGATGGCCAGCACAGTCGGCTGAAGGCTCTCGTTTTCCGCGGAGAGCGTTCTTGCGTCCGCAGCGGAGAACACCACCGTTTGCTGACCGCTGGTGACGGTGTCGATAGTCGTTGTGCTAGATGCGTTGTTCAGCGCCCCGAGCACGACGTCGCCGTCGGTGCCGGCCTGCGCTGGCGTCGCTGACGCGATCGCCTCTCCGGCGAGCAGTCCGAGCGCCCCGGCGGCGCCTGCGAGCAGCAGGCGCCTGGAGCGTCCGCTGACCGCGCTCTCGTGTTCGTCCTGCGGATTGATGCTTGTCATACGATCACCCCTTCGAGGCGCTGGCATCAGGCCATTCGGCCTCGTGGCCCCGTCTTCGGACCGCCTGGGGGCTGGACCGCGCGCGAACGGCCGGTCGTCGATGGCCAGATACTATCCCGATGATCCCCGATAGTGCCCTGCGCGCCGTTTCGGGTGATCGCTGAGTCCGAGGCGGCGGTATCGAGAGCGGCTCCCCGGCTAGTCGCGGGTGAGGGCGACATATGGCCTGTCTTCGGCCGGGTCGCTCCAGTCGTCGGGCGTGCCCTGGTGGCGAGATGCCGCTCCGATGGCTTCCTCCGAAGGCCACCTCTGCAGCACGAGGTGGCCGTTACCCTCATCGAGCAGCCGCCCGAGTGCCTGTTCTGCCCAGGACCGCAGATGTGCGTCGGGGACGTCCGGATACGCTCCGCGAAGCAGCCAGATGAATTCGTAGAGGCCAACGCTGGATACGTCCAGGAGATCGCTTACCTCCTGAACAAGCCAGCCAGGCACGTCTTCGTTCATAACAGAGCCATCCGTAGCAGAGCCGTTCATGGCAGAGTCGGGTTCCCCAGCAGCGGGATCTTCACGGTCACGCCATTTTGTGAGACCACGGCGTACGGACCCGTGGTGAGCGGATCCGGCCGGCTCCCTTCAGCGTATCCCGGCATGATTCGGATCTGCCGGCCAGGATTCGCCGGATCGCGGAACACCTCGCCGCCTCCGCTCTTGGACGGAGTACGGGTCCAGTCCGAGGGAATGCTGTCCTCGACTTGCTGCGGGTCCATCCCGTTCAGCGTCTGCGGATCGAACTCCTGCGGCCCGGGGATAGTGCCAGATCCCCCGCCCGGATCAGAGCCACCGCCCGCTGCCCCGCTGTCACCGCCGCTGGACTGCATCGGCGAGACCCGGTCAGGACCCGCCGCGTTGCGGAGAATAGAGGACGCTCCCGCACCCGCCAGAGTGGCACCGCCGGCGATTCCGGCGGCGGAGACCGCGTTGAGCGGGACGCCCGCGACGGCGCCCACGCCAGTGGCGTCAAGGCCAGCGCCGAGCACTTCGCCGCCCGAGCTGATGGTGGTCAGGCCGATCCCGCCCAGCAAGGCGAAGACTCCGCCAGGATCATGGATCATCGAGTTGCCGACCGAGGCCGTCGCATTGACCAGGTCCTCGCCGAGATGCTCTGCACCGTGCAGGAAACTCGACCAGAAGCTTTCGTGACCGGCGTGGCCTGACCCGCCAGGGGCAGCCCCGCCCCTGACCGACTTAGGTGACATCCCCGTTAGCTCGCTCGCGGCGGCACCGAACGCGACCGCCGCCTGGGTCGTCGCGTGGCTAGCCTGCTCGGTGGCCCTGGCGCACAGGCTCAGAGCCGCGGCCCGCTCAGTGTCGTACTGGACTGACAGACTGCTCATCCGGACGGCAGCGGCGCTCGCCGCTGACGCCGCATCACTGGCCGCCGAGCGGGCGCTCTGGGCCGTTACATGCGCCGCCGGTGAATGCGGGTTAGCCGCGACCTGGGCATCGGCAGCGGTCGAAGCCTGGTCGGCATCGGTGGCGACCTGCTGAGTCCGCTGCACGGCGGCCTGGGCATCAGTGAGCGCACGAGCGGCGGCGTTGCTCGCCGTGACCGCGTCGTTGGCCCGGTGCGCCGACTGCTGGGCAGCCTCAAGGCTGGCCGAGTATGCCCGCAGCGCGGTGGCCCCCCGGCCCAGGGCAGCGGAGGTACCCGCGTACGCCACGGCGAGCTTACTGGCCGCTGAAGCGCAGGCCGCCGCCCCGAGCCCGCTCCACCCGAATCCGCCGCCCTGGCTGGCCGCGCTGACCAGCGTCGCGTGGCTGCGGTCGATCTCGCCCTGCGCCGAGGTGAAGGTGGCGCTCGCGCGGGACAGCGCCGCCGGATCTCCCTGCGGCACGGGAACCGGGCTAAGGAAGAGCCCGTCCCCAGGTCCGTCGCCAGGAAGCATGACCGGCTCAGGGCGCCGCCGGGCCGCCAGGCCCCGGCGCGACGAAGGGAAACTGCGCACCGTCGGTCGCGACGTAAGCGGTCGCGGCGCTCGAGGTGGCCCAGCTCAGCGAGGCTGAGCAGATGTCCAGGCCGCTGAGCGCGGCACCAAGCAGCGCCTCAAGCCGCGCATAGGCCCCCGAGGCCGCTCCCGCGCAGTTATCCGCGGCCGACGCCACGCCGGACATGCTGCCGCGCACCGAGCCGGTACTGGCCGCGACCCGCGCGAACCTGGCCGCCATCTCTTCCAGGGCGGCCGGCTCCACGAAGATGCCGCCGCCTCCTGTCAGCATCCGCGCCGCCTGGCCCGCGGAATGGCTAATACCCCGCACAACATGGAATTGATAATACCCAGACCCGCAGCCCGATGCTGGTGCAGGCGGCACCGTTGCAGGCATTCACCTCGGCGGCGCACGCTGACACCGCGACGATCAGATCCCGCTCGGCCCGCACCTCGAAGTAATCCCCGGCCCGCGACCGCGGCGCGTAAATAGCCATCCGCCCCTGCTCGTCGATCGCGGTGTTCATGAACACATTGAACGGATCAGTGACCAGCTCAAAGCCGATCCCGTACTCAGCGAGCGCTTCGGTCAGATGCTCCCGGCAGCCAGTCTTGCCGTACACCCCGAAGACATGCTCATACAAGAATGTGCTGCACGGCGGAAACAGCATGTCATGGACCCCGACGGTATCGGCTCGCACCGTCATCAGCACGTTGTTGAGGTTCGAGAACAGCCGGTCCCCCGCCACCACTCCGGCCTTGTCGTTGTTAAGCCGGGTGAATCCCTGCGAGAAACGCTCGGCCGGATTCGCCGCGTCGAAGGCAACCAGGTCAGCCACCTGCGAGCCCTCAACATCGATCACCCGCAGTGCGGCTCCGCGTGGCACCAGCAGCGCCCGCGCCGACTTCGGCTCCACCCTCAGCACGCCGTCAGTCCCGTCAGGCACCGACGCCTCCGCGCTGCGTCACCGCGCCCTGACGGTCCCGCACGAGCCAGGCGGCCGGCCGGGCGCCCGCGGGCCACAGGTACCCGACCGCGACCGGGAGAAGAAGCAGCACCGGCAGGAACGAGACTGGCCCGCCAGTCGCGCCGGTCTGCAGATTCCAGTTCCGCAGCAGCAGCACGATCTCCAGCACAAGTCCGATAGCCGCCAGCACGGGCGCGATGGTGGTGACCCACGCCCGCCCGTCGACCCGGTACCGGCGGAAAAAGACGATCGTCGACACCGAAACCGTCGCCATGAGCACGATCAGGCCGAGACCGCCCAGGGCGATCAGCCAGGTGAACATCTGGGTATACGGATCAGCGCCGGCCACGTAGAAGCACAGCACGGTCACCACCGCGACCCCAGTCTGAACGAAACTGCCGACGTACGGCGAGGCATATCGCGGGTGGGTGCGCCCCAGGATCGCCGGCGCCCAGCCATCACGCGCGAGCGAGAACTGGTACCGCGCGATGGCATTGTGGAAGCCCTGGTTGGTGGCGAAGGTGCTGGTCAGGAACAGGATCTTCATGAGATTCACCTCCACGCCGCCCACGTAGGTGTGGCCGAGCGAGAACACGAAGTTCCCCGGATCGGTCAGCGCCTGCTGCCGGACCGCGTCGACGCCGTAGCCCACCGCCAGCGCCCAGGACGTGAAGACATAGAACACCGCGATGAGCAGCACCGCGATGATCGCCGCCCTGGGAATGGTCCGGTACGGGTCGCGAGCCTCCTCACCGTAGATGGCGGTCGCCTCAAAACCAATAAAGAGGAGGAAGCAGAACATCAGGCCGACTGCCGGATCGTCACGCAGCACCGCGTTCAGGCTGAATGGCTCCAGAGTCAGGCCGTGGGCGCCGCCCTTGCCGAGAATCGCGACGTTGAGCACCAGGATGACCAGGACTTCCAGGATGACCGCGACACCCAGGATCTTGGCGCTGATGTTGATCTCGAAGTAGCCGAGCATGCCGACGATGAGGATGCCGCCGAGCACCGAGACGGGCCAGGGGACATTCCAGCCAAACGCCTCGTGAGTCACGCTGTTGAAGAAGTAGCCGAACGTGCCCCAGATCGCGACCTGGAAAGCGTTGTAGGCGAACAGCGCCAGATAGCCGGCGGCCCGCGCGGCGCGCAGCCCGAGTCCCTCGCCGATGTAGACATAGAAACCGCCGGCCGTGGCCAGGTGGCGGCTCATGGCCATGTAGCCGATCGCGAAGAGCACCAGCACGATCGCCACGATGACGAACGCCCCGGCCGTGCCGGCTCCGGCTCCGAGGCCGAAGGCAAGCGGAAGAGCGCCGACGCTGCCGCTCATCGGAGCGACCGTCGCGATGACGAAGAACACCACCCCGGCCAGTCCGATCGAGCCGGCTCGCAGAGACCCTGAAGTGCTTTGCTCAGCTGACATTGCGGCCTCCTAGCTAGCCGGTCCAGGCGGCTGGGCGGGCGTTTGCCTCCCCGTGCCGCCGGGAGTGGATGGATGCAGTACGCGGGTCTGCAGGTCAATGCCGATCTGGAGTACCTGAGCCTCGGTCCCGCGCGGCCCGATCAGGGAGATGCCGACGGGCAGGCCGCTGCTGGACCCCAGGCCGCCAGGAATCGTCGCCACCGGGAACCCCGTCACATTCCAGGTCGCGGTCAGGCGGATGAGCGGGTCACCGGGACCGGCGGCCTGGCCGGAGTCATAGCCGCCGCCGCGCAGCGGCGCGGTGACCGGCGTCGCGGGCTCCAGGACAACGTGCACCTGATGGGCGGCGAACCAGTCCTCCCAGGCCACCGTGACCCGCACCCGGTGACGCTGGGCGCGCAGGTAGGCGTCGAGGTCGGCGAATTCCCGGCTGGCCGTCGCGAACTCGCGGACGCTGGTCCGGTACAGCGCGTCCCGGCTAGCGAACTGGCGATGATAGGCACCCGCCTCGGCCATCAGGATCGCGCCGAAGTCGTCGTCAGGCAGTCCGGCCGGGGCGGGCAGGCGGAGGAGGCCGGCTCCGAGTTCCTCGCAGGCGAGCCTGGCCTGCTCAAGTACCTCGGCTACCTCGTCCTCGACGCCGGCCGCCGCCGGCCGGTCCGTCATCGCGATCGTCACGCCCGACAGCGGCCGGGCACCGCGACGAGCGCGCACCGGATACGCCGCAGGCCTGGCCGGCGGCGGCATCAGCGGCGTCACCTCAGCGCCGCCAGCAGCCAGGACGGTCAGCAGGGCACCGCAGCCGGCCAGCGAGCGGGCCATCGGCCCGGCGTGATCCAGGCTCGGGGCGAGCGGGATAACCCCGGTCAGCGGCACGAGGCCGTGCGTCGGCTTCATCGAGGAGACCCCGCTCAGGGAGGCGGGAATGCGCAGCGATCCTGCTGTGTCGGTCCCGATGGCAGCCGGGACCATGCCGGCGGCAAGCGCCGCGGCCGACCCGCCGCTTGACCCGCCGCTTGAGTGCTCAAGCGACCATGGGTTGCCCACCTGGTCGGTCGTGCCGCCGGCGGCGAACTCATGCGTATGGGTGTGACCGACGAGGACCATGCCCTCGGCCGCGAGCCGCTGCCATACCGTGCTATCCCCCGGTGCCTCCTGATCGGACAGGACCCGGCTGGACGCGGTCACCGGCAGTCCCGCGACCGCGAACAGATCCTTGAGCCCGACCGGGATGCCGCACAGCAGCGGCGCGACCTGCCCCTCGCTGGCCAGCCTGCGATCGGCGGCCAGTGCCTGCTCCCTGGCTAGGTCCGGGTACAAGCGCGCCCAGGCGTTGACGGCCTCGGGCGAGCCGTCAAAGCTCGGCTCTCCGCCGTTGCGATCGGCGATGCGCCGCTGGCAGGCCTCCAGCAGCTCCGTGGCTGACAGCTCCCGGCGACGCAGCAGCCTCGCCGCCTCAAGCACGCACAGATCAGCCGGGTCGGCGACATCAGGGCGCTCCATGCGGCGATCTTGCCCGCCGTGAGCCAGAGCACCAAGCAAACGGGGACATCAGGGCTGATTCGTACCCAGATAACTACCCTGGTCCCCGGTAGGCTCCGAGGTCAGCGTGCGTGAGGAGGCGGGCCATGCGAGAAGACGCGGCACTGAACCGGCGGCGGCTGATCCTAGCTGGCCGGGACGCGGTCGCCGAGCAGGGCCTGGGGGTCGGAGTTCGCGAGATCGCCGACCGGGCCGGGGTCGGCGTGACCACCTTGTACCGGCATTTCCCGGAAAAGCAGCAGCTGATCGACGCCCTGTCCATCTCCCGCTGGGCCACCATGGCCCAGCTCGCCGACCGGTACACCACCGCCGCCGACCCGCTGGCCACGGTGGTGTCGCTGCTGGATACCTTCACCCGGATGGTGACGGCCGACGACGCCTTCATCGTGGCGGCCGGACTCCGGGTCGGCCAGACTCCGCTGGGAATCCACCCCCACAAGGCACGATTCGATCAGCTCTACGCGGCGATGTGGGCAGCGGCGCAGCGGTCCCGTCAGATCCGGGCCCAGGCCGATCCCAGGGACGCGCTCCAGCTGGCCGGGATGATCAGGGACGCGCAGCGCCGCCCGCACCTGCTGCGCCTGCTCGTCGGCGGCATCTGCACCGACGAGGTCGATGCCGAGCAGCTGCTGGCGGCCGCCACGGGGCTGCGACGACAGACCTCCAGCCGACCCTTACGAATCTGCATTGGTGCCATTCCGGCCGAAATACGGTTGGCGGTCTGCCGACATCTGTCTACGATCGGCTCTCGTGATCTATCAGGACCCGCTTGCCTATCTGCTCGGCCTCGAAGGCATCGCGCTGCTTGACGCCTGGGCCGGAGACCACGACCGCGCGTTCACCGACGCCCGGCTGGCCGAGATCCGGCGGCTGCTTGATGATGAGAAGCTGCGGGACCGGGGCGTATCCGTCGAGCGGGTGGGCACCGTGCTGGCCTATGAGCAGCAGGCGGCCGACTATGACGCGGAGGCGGGCGGCGGGCTGTTCGCTACCGATGAGCCGATCGTGGCCGAGTACCTCAGCGGCCGGGAGCCTGGCGTGGCGCTGGACGCCGCCTGCGGTACCGGCCGGTACGCCGAGTTCCTGGCCAGGCGCGGGCACCGGGTCATCGGCGTCGACAGCTCACCGGACATGCTCGCGCACGCGCGGCGGCGGGTCGCCGATGGCGAGTTCCACGTCGGTGACCTTGAGCAGCTGCCGCTGCCCGATGACTGCGTGGATGTCATCGTCTGCGCGCTGGCCCTGGTCCACGTTGCGCGCCTCGAGCCGGTCCTGGCCGAGTTCGTCCGAGTGCTGCGGCCGGGTGGCGACCTGATCATCTCGGACGTGCACTACGACCTGGTCACCCGAGGCTCGGTGATCGCGGCGGAAGGCCCGGCAGGCGAGCCGTGCCTCGTGGCCACCTACCGGCACCAGCTCGGCGACTACCTGCGGCCGGCTCTTAGCCTCGGCCTGCAGGTGAAGCGGTGCGAGGAGCCGAAGGCCGGTCCGCCGCCCGGACCGCTGCCCGAGCCCGCGACCGAGATCGGCGACTGGCAGGAGTGGCCCTGGTCGCTGATGGACTACCTGCCGTCGGCAGCGCGAGCCTCAGGCGGCTGCCCGTCCCTGGTGATCTGGCACTTCCACCTGCCCGCCGCCTGAACGGCCGGTGTAGGCGTAGTCTATGTAGACACTGGCTACGTACGCCTGGGACCGGCTCTTGTCCCGGCGGCCCGTGCTCCTGCTCTTGCTCGGCAGCGATCTGCACATGATGGAACGGCTGACCGCCTACGACCGGCCCTTCTACGGCCGCGCCGACAACCTCCTGCTTGAGGCGCTGAATCCGGCGGAGGTAGGCGCCGCGCTTAACCTGAAGGCAGCCGATGCGATCGATGCCTGCCTGATGTCCGGCGGCCTGCCCGGAATCTTGCGGGCGTGGCCAGCGGGTACCCCGGCCCTGGCCTTCGCAGAGCAGGAATGCGACGACCCCGCATCGCCGCTATTCGGCGTTCCGGAAGCGGCACTGCTCGCCGAGTTTCCCGATGTCGTGGCAGCGTTCCCTGGCGCGATTTAGCCGGCAAAGGGCGCGGCGGCGACCTGGACAGCAGGCGCCTGGCTCAGAGGAGATCGTCCCGAGACAGCGTGCCCGATGATTTCGGCTGCACGGGCGGCGCCGCCAGCGGCTGCCAGGCGCCGGCCGAGCTCTTCGGCACGCGCCCGCAATCCCTGGTCGTGCCAGGCCGACCAGAGCAGCGCCGAATGGCCGCGGCTCACCTCGGGGATGCGGAGTGCCACGCCGGCCCGGATACATGCCTGGGCGAGAAATGGCTGTTCGGATCCTGCGGGCGAGACTCCGAGCGGGCGACCGCGCTGCAGGGCGGCCAGAACAGGAGCCGAGGTGCCGTTCGTCAAGACCAGCCCGGCACGATCGACAAGCGGGCCCAGCCACGGCTTGTGCACCAGCAGGATGTCCGCGTCTGGCGCGGGCTGAGGGTCACGCGTCCTTCCCTGCTCTACCACAGCCTGGAAATCGCCGCCTGTGAAGGCGTCGTTGAGCCGGGGCCAGGGGCTGACTCCCCCGAACCACAGGCCAAGGTGGACATACACGACAAGTTTGCCGACCTCGTCCAGGCGGGCCGTGATCGCGTCGAGGTCGGCGCGGCTCGCTCGCGGCTCCCAGGCGCACGGCCCTACATAGTGCACTCGGCCGGGGAGCACGGCACCCGGGTGCTCCAGGGCGGGATCACCGCGCAGGAGCAGCGCAGCCCCGAGCAGCCGGTCTTCCAGACCCAGCCGGCCGCGCGCGGGAAGCCCGGCCTGCTCGCGCAGGGCATCGTAGAATCGCAGCGTCTCGCTTGTCCGCCACAGCCTGGGCGACCCGTGCGGCTGGGGCTCGCCAGCTCCGCCTGAACTGTAGGTCCACAAGTACGAGGAGAGCCCGAGCACGATCACCGGAAGGTCAAGCACCTCGGCCGCGAGCAGCACACCATGGCAGAGCACCGAGGTCACCAGGACGTCTGCCTGGACCTGCGAGGCCGCACGCAAAGTGGCACGGAACTGCGCCAGTCCGTCGACGGTCCACCGCCCCACCGAGAATCCGCCCTTCCCGCCATATTCCTCCGCGGCCAGGAACGGCAGAGTCGCGTGAGCCGCGACCGGTGCCGCAACAGCTCGGCCAAGGACGCTGACGGTGTCTCCCCGTCGCCGCAGCTCAAGTCCGACGGCAATGGCGGGATACAAGTAACCCGCATCACTCATCGGGCAGAGCAGGACCTTCATACCTTGTCTCCTGATGAGCCTCCTGGCGCCGCGAGCCCCAGATGGCTAGCGAGGAAGGCGAGGCAATCCGCTTGCAGGGCGGCTTCTCGCGTGGTCGCCCGGACGCCATGGCCCGACCCTTGCTCTAGGCGCATAAGGACGGGACCTGGCCCTGACGAGGCATGCTGCAGGGCTGCGCACATCTTTCTGGCATGCAGCGGATCAACGCGCGTGTCGCCATCGGAGACAGCGAAGAGCACGGGCGGATACGCGGCTCCTGGCGTCACGTGGTGATAGGGCGAGTACGAAAGCAGGGTGCGCAGCTGCGCGGGGTCCTTCGCCGTGCCGTACTCAGGCACCCAGCTCGGCCCGAGCCCGAATAGCTCGTACCGCACCATGTCGAGCAGCGGAGCGAGGCACACCGCGGCCGCGTATTTCTCCGGATGCTGCGAGATTGCCGCGCCTACGAGCAGCCCGCCGTTGGAATTGCCCATGATGGCGATCTGATCCGGGCTGGCCCAGCCTGCCTCGGCAAGATAGTCAGTGGCAGCGAAGAAGTCATCGAAGACGTTCTGCTTGCGTTCTCTCCGCCCGTTGCGATGCCACTCCTCGCCCTCCTCACCGCCACCTCGCAGGCACGCGGCCGCGAAGATGCCGCCCGCCTTCACCCAGGCGAGGGCATAGGACGAGAAGACCGGCGACACTGACGCGCCGAAACCCCCGTAGCCAGTGAGAATGGCCGGCCGAGGACGGTCGGGACGGCCTTGCGGGGACACGATGAACATCCGCACCACAGTGCCGTCGGAGGAAGTGAACGCTGCCTGGCACGTGCGCGCGCCGTCCGCGCCGCCGAGACCGCTTCCTGACCCGTCCCGCGGCCAGGATCCGACCTGGCCACTGCGCGCGTCGTAGCGGAGCACTCGCGGGGGCGTCGTGTAGTCCGTGTACGGGAACCAGGTCTCGTGGCTGCCCAGCGGCTCCACGAAGAAGCCCCCCGTCGTGCCGACGCCTGGCAGCGGAACGGCGCCCAGTTCGCGACCGTCGGTCAGGTCGTGCACGGTGATCTCGCTGACCGCGTGCCTAGTCCACTTGACCAGGCCGATGGGCGGGTCAGCCTCCGTGCCGCTCAAGATGACGAGATCCTCAAGCACCGCATCGTCGCGCTCGGCGATAATTTCACGCCAGGATGCCGCGTCGTGGCGGGCGGGGGTGCACGCGACGACGCGGCCGCGTGGCGCATCGTCGTCGGTACGCAGCCAGACCGGGTCGGATGGACCCGTGCTCGCTGGGATGCGCAGCTCGGTTCGGGTGCGCGCACCTTCCCGCACCGCGCGGAAGCGCGGTCGGCCAGCGTCGCTAGCTGACAAATCAGCCAGGTAGAGGTCGGTACCGGGGTCAGTGCCGGTCGTGGCCGTGACGGTGAGCCATCGGCCATCGGATGTGACCGACACGCCGTAGAACTGCGTCACCTCCCGCCCTTCGCCGAAGACCATGACGTCCTGCGCGGCATCGGTGCCTACGCGATGAAGCCAGACGCGACGGTGATAGCGCTCCTCGCCAGGATGGAGCTCAGGCGCCAGCCGGCGGACGTAATAGAACATCTCACCCCCCGGCAGCCATCCGACCGGGGTTCGGCGGACCCGGTCTATGGGTCCGTCGAGGACCGACCCTGTGCCCACGTCCAGCACCAGAAGCCGCGAATCCTCTGTGCCGTCACTCGAGACCTGATAGGCGAGAAGCCGGCCCTCCGTCGACGGCTCCCACGCGTCGAGCACTGTGCGGCCGGCCGGATCTAGCGCCTGCATATCGAGCAATGACCGTTCAGTCCCGTCGGTCAGGACGAAAAGCTCAGGGTGGTTCTGTCCGGCGCGCTGGCGACGGAAGAAGACCACGTCGCCGCGCACCTTGGGCGTCATTACCAGATCGCGAGCCATCAGCGCGGCGGTCTCGGCGTGCCACGCGGCCACACCTGGCCACGCGGCTCGCTCTGTCTCGTACAGATCTTGCTGCTGGGCGATCCAGAGCACTGTTCCTGGCTCTCCGGCATCCTCCAGCCAGCGATAGGGATCGGGCACGGGCAGGCCATGAAGCTCATCGACAAGATCTTGGCGAATCGCGTCCGGATAGCGGCGACGCGGCGGGGGAACCGGTGTCATCTGCGCTCCGTAACTACGCCCGGCTCGTCGGCAGGCGCTGCGGATCGCGGCCGCGCCGCACGCGCCGGAGCTGACAGATAGAGCGTCACGGCCAGGCAGCAGGCTGCCAGGATCAGCCAGGTCGGTGCTACACCTGTGGCTTCCAGGCATAGTCCGACCAGGATCGGGCCCACGCTCGCCAGGCTCGACGCCATCATCTGCTGCGCCGTGCTCACCCGGCCAAGCAGTTCGCGGGGTACTTCGTTAAGAGTGGTCGTGCCGAGCAAGACGGCGGCGGCCGGCGAGCACACGAACATGATCGCCAGTACGGGACCGATCACCCACGGCGATGGAGCCACGGCGATGCTGGCGAAGCCGGCCGCCCAGAGGATGCCTATGGTCGCGTAGAGTCGCGTCCCGAGCCAGTCGATCAGCCGCCTGGCCATCGATGCCCCGACGACGGCTCCCGCCCCCGCGCAAGCGAGCACGGCGCCCACTGAGCCCGCCGGCACCCCTCGCTGACGCAGGACTACGACCGCCGCCACGCTCGTCGCAGACCCCGCAAAGTTGATGACGCCCACGAAGACCAGCACTTTCACCATGCCCGGCCGCCGCCACAGCCAGCGGAGCCCGGCCGTCATCCGCCGGTCCGTGCCGCCGCCCGACGGCCGCGCTGGCCGGATCCTGATACTGATCAGCAGCAACGCCGAGAGCACATACGATGCCGCGTCGAAAGTAAAGGGGAGCATCCGATTCAGCTCGTACAGGAGCCCGCCCAGGGCCGGGCCCAGTAGCGACACGCTCGCACTGACCGCCTGTGACTGGCTCATCGCGGTTGTCCGGTGCTCAGCCGGGACAATGTCGCGCGAGATCGCCGTCGCCGCGGGGTCGAAGAAGGAGCAGCCCGCGCTGTCTATGATCGCCACTACGAGCAGCTGCGGATAGCTCAGCCCGTGCAGCGCGGCGGTCAGGGGAATCGTGCCGACCGCGACCGCCCGGATAATGTCCATGACCAGCATGAGCGAACGGCGGTCGAATTTGTCGGCCGCGTGCCCGCCCGGCAGCCTGAACGCGGCGCGCGCGACCAGCCAGCACGATGCCACGGTTCCTGCCTGAGCCGCTCCGAAGCCAAGCCCTAGGACCAGGAGCGGGTACGCGATCCACGACAGCTGGGATCCCAGCAGGGACACGAGCCGCGCCGCGCGGAACCGCAGGTAGTCGCCATTGCGCCAGAGCGCGCCGGAAAAGAACACCGCAGTCCTCGCCCGGGCTACAGTCGCCCTGTCTCGTCTAGGTAATCGAGCAGGGCAGCGTCCACGGTGTCGCGGAACGAGGCCAGGGCCTTCGCATCCTCGGCATACTGATAAGTATCCTCGCACCCGATCCAGCGGTCTGTCGTCTGCCCGGCCGGCAGATAGCCGCCTGCGACATCCCCCACTTCCCAGCCCGGCCGGCGCGGTTTCCCAGCAGCTCGCCAGTGTCCCGTCCGCGCTCACCACAGCGCCGTAGCGGCCGTCGCCGAACCCGCAGGTCGGGCAGGGAGTACTGGCCTGCGGGCGGGGCACAGAAAATCCGAGGTCGATCACGCGGCGATGCCACCGGATGAAAGATGTCGTCAGCTCGCCAGTGTGCGGCAACTCGTTCGCATACCCGATCCCCACGTCGCCGACGCGTGCGAAATATATCCTGCAGTTCGCGGGGGGCACCGCCTCAGCGATCCGCTCGATGAGCGAGTCGATTCCCGAATAGTTGCGATGCGAGACGTTGACTCGCAGACCCCAGCGTATGAGCGGTGCCGCCGCCATCGCGGACGCCAGGTTGGCGAGGATCGCATCAAAGGTCCCGCCTCCCGACCGGCGTACTCTAATAAGGTCATGGCTAGGCCGGTCTCCGTCAAACGTGACCTGGAGCGAGTTTAGTCCGAGGTCGGCGAGCTGCCTCGCGAGCAATGGCGTCAGCATCGTGAGGTTGGAAATCATGGCGGCAGAGACCAGACCGTAGTCAGCCGCGCGAGCTAACAGCTCCCGGCAGCCACGCGGATTCATCAGCGGTTCCCCGCCGAACAGCAGGATATGCAGCTTGTCCTGCCCCGCCTGGACCATCTGCCGGCCAGCGAATTCCAGCAGCGCCGTGATGCCATCCGAGGTGAGCCGGGCGTGAGGTATTCTCGGCGGCCGGCTGCCGCTAAGCTCATCCTGGCCAGTATTCTGGAAACAGTATCCGCAGCCCAGATTACAGTCCGTTGTCATCAGCACGGTAAGCGAATAGACGCTGATGGGTGCGACAGTAAACAGGCCGCACTCCCGCAGGTGGCGTTCCGAGGCCGGGCTGAGGTTTCCCTCGGCGGTCAGGTGCTGGTGGCGAACTCGTGCCGTTCCTCCGGGGCCGAGAAACCACCAGTTCTCCTGCCCTTTAATAATTCGCTCTCGCGTTGTCACAGGTAGCTCGTCGAGACTCATATCGATCTCCGTTATTACGTCAGGCTCACTTCGTCGGCGATCACTGCGCCAGTGTTGTCCGGCCTTCCAAGCGCGGATTCCGGGAAGGCCGGACGCCCTAGACTGTCGTCAGGTCAGTCTTCGAAATTGATGCCATTGCAGCCGCATGGCAGTTCTTCGGCGGCCTCGCTTGAGTGGGCCACGACCTCCGGCAGATCAGTTTCTTCAGGCTCTGGTGTGATATCAGCGAGTTCGGGCATATTGTCCTCCTTGTAGCGGTGTGAGCTAAGCTCCCGTCTGCAGCTCAACACGGTAAGCAGGCTCGATTTACAAGCGATATGAGACCGCTTAGCGAACGGTTAAGACAGCAGGTCATGGCTGTGCGGTGCGGCTAGCCGAGCGCAGAGCTCGCGCGCGTAAGCGTGCGCTAGAACCGGCATCCTGTACACGACAGAGCGCGCATCAGCCTCTGCTGGTGGTACGGAGATGACGTTCGCCTCTAGCAGCGTCTCAAGCACGCGCAAGGCGTCGGCCACCTCCAGCCGGAGCAGGCCAGCGGCCTCATCGAGAGTAAACAGCGGCTCAGGCAGCCTGCCCAGGAACGTGAAGGCTTCTCTGACCGCTGCCGGCAGATCCTCGACCGCGCCAGCTAGTCGTGCCCGGACTGTCAGATCACCGGCCGTCAGCTCGTCGAGCACGGATGGAGCGGCGTCGACGCGGCCTAGGTATTCATGCAATGGCACGTGGCAAAGCGCCGCTAATTTATCGCCGATTATCCGTACGCCAAGCGGCGACAGCCCAGCCGCTTTGACGATGCGCTCGGCCGATCCCCGGTCACGGTCGACCCGCTCCGGGCCAATGATGTTGCTGAGCAGATCCATGGCCTCGGCGACGCTCAGTGGCGGTAAAATGATGCGGAATGCCATCCCAAGTCCGGTCAGCCGGGCCCGCGAGGTGACCACGGTCACGCTGTTGCCAATTCTGGGCAGGAGCGGCCGGACCTCGGATTCTCTGCGCACGTCATCAAACACCAGCAGCGCCGTGCGGGTAGCTAGCCAGCGCTGCCATAGCTCTGGTGATCCGCCCCGCCTGCCGGCTGGGCCTGACTCCATTACCGCACACCATAATTCGGAAATAATTTGCCGCGGGGACAGCAATCGTCCATCGTCGGCTCGCAAGCTGGCGAAGAAACACCCGTCAGGAAAACGCAGGCGCAATTGGTGCGCGATGTGAACGGCGACCGTGGTCTTGCCGATGCCTACTGGCCCGGTCACCATGGCGAGCCGTTCTCCGCCTGCGAGCGCCGCCACGATCTGCCTCGTGAAGATCTGACGCCCGGTGAAGTTCGCCAGATCTCGAGGCACCGTGCTAAAAGCTGGCAGCTGAGCGGGAGACTGGCCAATCGATCGGGCCGCCTCCCCCTCGCGCAGCAGAGTTTCATAGAGCGCTGTGAGCGCGGTGCTCGGAGACAGGCCAAACTCCGCCGCAAGAGAACGACGTACCTCGTCATAAATACCCAGTGCCTCGGTGCGGCGACCGAGCTGGCTCAGCGCCGTCATCTGCACGATGCGCAAGCGTTCTCGAAACGGGTGCCTCAGCGCAAGGTTCGTGATCTGCTCGATCGCGCCGGCCGCGCCGCCTGTGGCCACCTCCGCCTCAGCCCAGTCCTCGAATGTCGTGACGACGCGGTCTTCCAGCCGTTGCGCCGCGGCGTCGACCACCGAGTTGTCGCGCATCCCGTCAAGGACCGGACCGCGCCAGAACTGAAGCGCCTCGGCAAGCACGCGTGCGCGTGCGCGCAGTTGTTCGCGCCGCCAGAGGTGCTGGCTGTCCCTGAGCTTCTGCTCGAACATCAGCCAGTCGAGCTGCGCTTCATCCACCTCAAGGATGTATCCTCCGACTTTGTGTGTTATACGCGGAGATAAGAGCTGAACGCCCATGAGCCTGCGGAGCGCGCAGATATGAACCTGGAGATTCTTCTTGGCCGCTAGCGGCGGAGAGTCGTCCCACAGCGCTTCGACCAGTATGTCGACCGACACCAGGCGGTTAGCGTTGCAGAGCAAGACAGACAGAGCTAACCGCTGCTTCGGCGAGCCGAACTCTATGGGTCCGCCCTGGTCGCAGGCTCGAAGAGAACCTAGAATTTCGAACCGAAGCCCCGAATCCCCGGTGTCCGGCCCCGGAGCGCGGACAGGAGTCATATCACCTTCAACAACGAATGGGGCGCGAGACCGCAGGCGCATACAGGTGCCATCCCCCGGCATGCACTCATTAGTGTCAGCTGTCGCCCTGAGGGAGTCGATACGACCTTCGGGCCAGCCCTTCATTTAGCTCTTGGCTGGGACAATAGGCCCTGGTCGTTCGGTCGATACGAAGGCGAGAACAACACGATGCGGATTAGTCGATGGCGCACGCACATTGGCACTGGGACAGTCGCCTTGCTTGTGACGTCCCTGGCGCTCACCGCGCTGATGGCAAGGCCTGCCGGGGCGTTGGCCCGCGGCTACCCGGACGGCGGCTTCGCGTTGCGGCCAGCGAGCGCAAGGGTGACCGCTCGTGGTGTCGACGTGTCCTCTTTCCAGCATCCAGGTGGCGCCGGGATTGACTGGCGGTCGGTGGCCAGGGCTGGCTACCGGTTCGCGTTCATCAAGTCGACAGAAGGCACCTACTACGTCAACCCGTATTTCAAGTCGGACGAGGCTCGGGCGAAGGCAGCCGGCCTGCTGGTGGCCGCGTACCATTTCGCCAATCCGGCCAGCTCAGGCGGACGGGCTCAGGCCGACTACGCGCTGAGTCATGGCTCCTACCGTCCAGATGGCCGAACCCTGACTATGATCCTCGACATCGAGCCTGACCCTTACCTGAGCGAATTCTGCTACGGCCTGAGTCGAAGCCAGCTGGTCTCCTGGATCGCCGCCTTCATGGCGCGGGCCCACCGGATCACGGGCCTGTGGCCGGTCATCAACACCCAGCCGGCCTGGTGGAAGACCTGCACTGGCGGTACCGCGGACTTCGCCAGCGATCAGCTCTGGGTCCAGGATCCAGCGGCCAGCCGTACCGTGCCGCACCTGGCGATGGGCTGGAAGCACTGGGCCTACTGGCAGTACTCGATCACTGCGCGGGTCGCCGGAGTCACCGGAAATACTGACGTCAACAAGCTGGCACCGTCGCTACTCGCTGTCGCCGATCCGGGCAACCAGAGCGGCCATCCCGGTGCCAAAGTCCGGGTCCGGGTCCACTCGATCAAGGCCGAAGCCGGTCAGTCGCTCCGCTACACGGCAACCGGCCTGCCGTCCGGCCTGCACCTCGATCAGAGGACCGGAGTGATCACGGGCAGCCTGCCGGACCGCGCCGGCCGCACCAGGGTGACCATCACCATTTCGGCCGCTGGCGCGATCCCGGTCAGGTGGCACATCACCTGGACCATCGCTAGCCGGGCTAGCTAGCCCTTCGCCTACTGAGGCGGGGGTGGCTGGCCACCTCCGGGCATCTGACCATACGGGTCACTGCGCTCGCCGGCGGCATGACTTTGCCGCTGACGATACCGTGCGGCGGGAACCCCGCCAGCAGGCAGGTTACCGGCAATGGGCAGGTCAGGGGCCTGATCGCGGACTGTGGCTGGCAGGCCCCTGACCTTGCGCTCACACCAGGTGCCGCTCGGCTACACCGTCGTACATGCCGTTGAACAGGGCGCAGGTGTGCCTGACGGTGTTGATCGCGTCCCGCTGCATCTGGGCATCGGTGCACATGTCGACGACCAGGGCGATGCCTTCGCGCACGTGACCGACGTCCTCCTTGGCGTGGATGGAGAAGAACAGCGTGTCCTTCTCGGTGAGACCGTAGACCTTGCCGAGCAGGGCATCGCGGTTCTGGCTGGCGGTGTCCTCCAGGTTCTGGCCCTCGCTCGCCACCGCCACCGCCGCCGCGCCGAGGTGATACCGCGCGGGGTCCCGCACCAGTTCCATGCGGTAGTCGATCAGTTCCTGAGTCTGGGGATAGGCGACGGCCGCGTCGCGGGTCGCGTCGTCCACCCTGACCGCCCTGATGAAGTCTTCCATCAGGCGCACGTGGTTCTTAGTGCCCGACAGCCGGCCGGTCTCCTCCTCGTACATGTTGACCAGCAGTGCCCGCTTGTGCTTCGGCAGCGGGCAGTAGAAGAAGAGGTTCTCGATGTAGGTGAGGAAGTTCTTGGTCAGCTGGTATCCCTGCAGGGTCAGCGCCTGCAGCAGGTCCCAGTTCGCCTTCGGCTGGACTAGCTCGGCCACCAGCGGGTGGCTGATCGACGTGCCTTCATCAAGGACTCGGTACAGCTCGTCGCGGAAGTCTTCGCGATTCAGCACAGCTATGCCTCCTGGCTCACGGTGGACAAGGGTTTCGAGATTCGGGCGATGAGTTCTTCGACGGGCTGGGCCATCAGGACGCCTGAGTAGGGAGTGTCGTCAATGCGCCCGTAGTCCGCCAGGCGCCCGTACTCCTGGAAGCCGAACTGGCGCCAGACCCGCTCAGCCGGTATCCCCGCGCGCACGTCAAGCCGCAGCAGTTCCACCCCGAGCAGCCGGCATTGCCGCCCTATCTCGGTGAACGCCCGGGTCACGACGCCACGGCCCCGGTGCGCGGGGTGAATCACGCCGGTGGTGAGCTCGGCAATGTGCCGCTGGTTCGGCGTCGCGCTGCAGGCCAGGACCGCGCAGCCGATCGCCTCTCCCCGCTCTTCCCGGATGACGAGCACGTGGGCGCGGCCGGACGTGAGCACGGACTGCAGGTGCACGCGCAGCGCCTGGACCTGCGCCGCCGAGCTTTCCGGGGGCAGGCCGACGTAGGGATCGGACTGCGAGACCTGGACCACCAGGTCAACGACCTGCTCAATGTCCCGCAGCCCGCTTTTCGACGCGCCGTCCAGGGCGCTTAACCACACGTACTGATACACGACCTCCTCCTTCTTTCCGTCATCGGTGGCGGGATTAGTGGCGGGGTTATCAGGCCATCAGTTCCCTGGCGATCTCGTTGAGCAGCGCGGTGCTCGCCGGGGGGTTCAGCGGCACGAAGCCCTCGGCCCGCCCGACCTCGTCGCGGACGCTCTCGCGGGACATGGCCTCGATCCTGGCCGCGCGAGCACGCACGTCGGCGAGGTCAGCGCAGATCTTGACGCCGTGCTCCGCCAGCCAGTCGTCGTCGTAGAGGGTCTCGAGGTAGCGCTGGCCGGTGTCGCTGAGCACGCAGACAATACGGCTCCCTGGCTCGGCTTCCGCGAGATGCATGCCGACGAAGGCGACCGCGCCGCTCGACGGTCCTGCCAGCAGCCCTTCTGCCTGGGCCAGCAGCCGGGCGGTGGAGAACGCGTCATCATCAGCGATCTTGTACGCCCGATCGAGCAGGCTGACGTCCAGGTTCGACGGCGGCCAGGCCAGTCCGATGCCCGACTGGAGGTAGGCGTGCCGCAGTCCGCCGAACACGCCCGACCCGATGGCATCCACTCCGACGATCTGCGTGCCGCACGCGCGGGAGCGGAAGTACTCCGCCAGGCCGCGAAGCTGCCCGGCGGTGCTGACGGCGACCACCAGGTAGTCGATCGTTCCGTCCATCTGGGCGTGGATCTCGGGGCCGGTCTCCTGGAAGTGCGTGGCCGCGTTCATGAGGCTGAAGTGCTGGTCGGGGCGGAATGCGCCATCGATCTCGCGGGCCAGCCGGTTGGCAAGCTCCAGCCGGGGCTTGAAGTAGCCGCCGGACTCGTCCGGCTCGCTGACCTCGACAAGTTCGGCACCGTAGGCCTCCATCGCGCGCCGGTGCGCAATCGGGACCTTGGGATCCACCACGATGATCACCCGGTAGCCAGCGACGGCGCCGATCATCGCCAGGGCGACGCCGAAATTGCCGCTGGTGGACTCGATGATCACTCCTCCCGGCCTGAGCAGGCCGAGCTGGCGGGCTTGCCGGATGATGAAACGCGCGGGCCGGTCCTTGACGCTGCCTCCCGGGTTCAGTCCTTCCCACTTGGCGTATAGCTGCGCCGGGCTGTGGCCCGCGAGCCGGTCAAGCCGTACTAAGGGCGTGCCTCCCACAGCATCGAGTACGTCCACCAGGACACTCCTCCCTCGGATCGGGTCCATCGGATCAGGTCCATCGGATCAGGGTTGCGCTGCGGGGAATCGGTGCGGTCCGGGTCCTGATCCGCTGAGTCGCCGCTCCGCCAGGTCGGCCAGCAGCGCGGCGGCCTGCGGCAGGACGGCGTCGCTGAAGGCCGCGTCGGTGGCGTGGTTGACCGGCGCCTTCGCCGGATCGGCCCCAGCCGGGCAGGCCCCGAGGAAGACGAAGGCGCCAGGGACCTCCCGCAGCACGAGCGAGAAGTCCTCAGACGCGGTGACGGGATTCGGCAGCTCCACGACCCGGTCAGCACCGATCGCGGCCCTGG
The DNA here is from genome assembly GCA_963819285.1 of uncultured Actinomycetota bacterium. Taxonomy (GTDB): domain Bacteria; phylum Actinomycetota; class Actinomycetes; order Streptosporangiales; family Streptosporangiaceae; genus Chersky-822. Next base: position 3,318,210 of record CAWFVM010000002.1, on the reverse strand, counting down.
CGGCGGCCAGGGCGAAGGCTGTCTCGGCGGGATCGGTGACCGTAACAGGGAAGAGCTCCTCAGGCGCGATCTCGGCCTGCAGCCCGTGGCCGCTCGCGAGGCCCGCCACGATCCGTTGTATCCCGGATAGGACTCGGTCACGGGCGACCGCGGTAAACGACCTGACCGAGATCTCGAAATAGGCCAGATCCGGCACCACGTTGTGATGCGTGCCAGCGCGGAAGACGCCGACGTTCAGGACCACGGGGTCGAAGACGTCGAACTCGCGGGTGACGAGCGATTGCAGGGCGAGCACCATCGCCGCGGCGCCCGTCACCGGGTCCCGCGCCAGGTGCGGCTGCGATCCGTGCCCGCTGCGCCCGTGCACCGTCACGCGCACCAGGTCGGCGGCGGCCAGGAGCGGCCCGCAGCGGGTGGCGATCGCGCCCTGGGGCAGGATGGAGGAAAGCACGTGCAGCCCGTAGGCCGCGATGACCCGCGATCCGGCCGCGTCCAGGACACCCTCGCTCACCATCAGCGCGGCCCCGCCGTATCCCTCTTCGCCAGGCTGGAACATGAACACCACGTCGCCGTGCAGCCGCGCCTGCTGGCTGGCCAGCAGGCGGGCCGCACCGACGAGCGCCGCCACGTGCAAGTCGTGTCCGCAGGAGTGAACGCTGCTCGCGTCGCTCGCCGAGAACGGCTCGCCGGAGGTCTCGCGGCCTGGCAGCGCGTCCATGTCGGCGCGCAGCAGGACGGCAGGCCCGCGATGCGCGCCGCGCAGCACGGCAGTCACCGAGGACAGCTGCCGGCCGAGGGTGATCTCCAGGGGAAGGCCGGACAGCGCGCCCAGTATCTTGCCCTGAGTGAGCGGCAGATCGAGCCCCACCTCGGGCTCGCGGTGGATCGCGCGCCGCAGGGCGACGAGATCGGATCGCAGCGGCTTATCGCTCACGGCGCCGCCGACCGCATTCGGGAGGCCGCGTGCAGCGGCCAGTAGTGAGTAGCACACCGCCAGGATGCCCGCCGCCCCCCGGTCGCGGAATACGTCGCGGCGCTCACATCCGCGCGTTGCGCGGATGCGCGGGGCGGGCTGCGGCTCGCGTCTGCCGCTCGCGAGCGGAGTAACTGGGCCCGCACTGGATCAGCTTGCCGGCGCATTGTAGTCAGCCTGGTCGTAGCCGTGCTGCCGGATCAGATAGCCCGCCTGCAGGCGGTTCTTGGCCCCCAGCCGGTTCATGATCTCGTAGATATGCCGCTGACAGGTACGCAGCGACATGCCGAGCCGCCGGGCGATGACCCTGTCCTCGACTCCCTCGATCAGGAGCTTGACGATCATGGTCTTGACGTCCTCGGACAGCCGGCGGACGGTGGCCTGATCGTAGTTAGGACCGAACGCGACCGCCTCGCTCCACATGTGATCGAACGACTGCCAGAAGGCGTGAACCACGCTCCAGTCACGGATTAAGACCGCGCCGCGCAGCGGTGCCTGGCGCTCCACGACGACCGTCTCCCGGTCGAAGATCAGCGCACGCGCGTGCTCATCGCACGTCGTGCGGACCCTGACCCCCAGATCGGCCAGCCGGGCCACCTGGGCGACCGTCGCGGAATCGTAGCGGACAGCATGCTGGTAGAGCGCCCGGATCTGCACACCGCGATCCAGCAGGTTGCCGGGATTCTCCAGCGGGCCGGCTAGCACCGTTCTGCTCCTGGCGCCGCCGGGACGGCTGGCCAGCACCTCGACGGTGCACGTGCTGGACAGTTGCGCGATGAGATCCTGGAGGTCAGAGGCCTCCGTGACGACGTACACCCCGAGGTCGTGGTGCACAGCGGATTCCCGGTACAGGGGAGTCAGCTTCGCGTAGATCCCCCGGATCACGTCGACCTTGCGCTGATGCTGCTCCAGCGCCTGGGTGAGCGGCACCAGGAGGCTCAGCCGGGCGCAGTCCGGGGCCAGCGGCACAAGCTCGCCGGCCGCGAGCCTGTCCGTGTTCACCAGCCTGAGGCTGACCAGGCGGGCGACGGCCTTCTCGAACGCGTGATGGTCGAGACCAGTGGCCAGCCGAGCGCGCTCCGTGCTGGGCGGCGAGACCTGCTCAAGTGCGTAAGCGTAGATCCTCTCGAGGTCCTCGTCCTCAAGGGCGATATCCCCGTACTCGCTATCCGCAGTGCTGTGAATGCTCTGATCTGCCACGATGCCTCATCCTTCGCAGGTAGGTAACTGGGTAGGCGCATCTGACGCGGAAGGATTGGACGCCCTGGTAGCACGTGCAGGGCTGCCGGTGTCTGGGCGATTCGGTAATGACCAGCCACAAGCGGCAATTAGGAAGATGACCTGGAAGGATTACACTACGAAACATTATGGGCTTTCGGCGTGATAAATATCATCCTGCCTCATCTTCACCACATCCGCGTTCGCTGCACCTGCCGATCCACGGCGTCAGGCTGCCAGTGATTCCGCGTGTCTCGGCGCGACGCCCCCCCTCGCATGTACGCAATGCGGCAAAACGTCATGAAGTGGCCCGATTGAGGTTCTCCGGGCGGTGCAAGATGAGAGCAGTGCGACGCGGCCCGCAGGCCAACCACCAGCCTGCGATGTAGTCGGAGCCGTTTCGCTCATTGCCAGGAGTCGCGTTATCAATGGCGTCAGCTAGGACGGCACTAATGAATGCCCTGAGATTCAACTGGTGCTCCCCGCTGGACAGCGGGCAGCAGAAGGCCTCGGATAAGTACCATACGGATGCCCTCGACTTCGACGGGATCATCGACTTCGCCCGCGAGGCGGACGAGATCGGGGTGGAGTCCCTTCTGATGGGGATCAGCTACCACATGCCCGACCCGCTGCCGATGATCGGCGCCCTAGTCCGCGAGACCCAGCGGGTGAAGTTCATGCTCGCCTACCGCCCTGGGCTTTTGCCCCCGGCGCTCTTCGCGCAAGTCGTCAACACCGTCTCGTGGATGTCCGACCGCCGGATCGAGCTGAATCTCGTAGCCGGCATCTCACCGGCGGAGCAGGGCTACTACGGAGACTTCCTCAATCACGACGAGCGGTATTCCCGGTCCAATGAGTACCTCGACTTGCTGCACCGTTTCTGGAGCGGCGAAACTCCGCTGACCCACCACGGCGCCCACTACCACCTGGAGGAGTCGCAGATCGCCCTCGGCTTCAAGGGCGGCGGCCGGCCGCGAATCTACATCGGCGGGGCATCCCCGGCAGCGCAGCAGACCGCCGTCAGATACGGGGACTGCTGGCTCCGCTACGGCGACACGCCCGAGGGCATCGCCAAGGCAGCCGCGCCCGTTCTCGCCCAGGGCCGCAAGGTCGGCATCCGGATGCACGTGCTCGCACGCGAGACTCGCGAGCAGGCGCTGGAGCGGGTCGAGGAGATGATGCGCGACCCCGACAAGGAGCACCGCGCGTGGGTGACTAAGTTCGTCGCCACCCTCGACTCCGAGGCGGTCAACAACTCCTTCCGGCTGGCCGCGACGGCCAAGGACGACTGGCTATCGCCGATGCTCTGGTCGGGCGCGGTGCCCTACCGCGGCGGGCCGGCGCTCTGCGTGGTGGGGAGCTATGCGGAGGTCGCGGAGTACCTGTACAGCTACAAGGCGGCCGGAGTCAGCGAATTCATCTTCTCCGGCTGGCCGACCAGGGACGAGATGCGGATCTTCTTCGCTAGCGTCCTGCCGCTGATCCGTCAGCTGGAAGAGCGCGAGACCAGCCCCGGCCCGGCGACCGCGCACGCCGGCGCCGCCACCTCATGATCCGTCCCGCGCACGACGAGCAGGAGTCCTACAGTGCACATTGTCATCGTGAACCGCTGGCCCCGATTCGACGACGGGGTGCGGTGGGATAATGAGCTGACCAGGTACGAGGAGTTCCTCGACCACGAGCGCAATCAGGTCAGCTACGTCGTCGACGGCCGCGGCGCGGCCGGCGTCCTGACGGACAGCGAGCACATCGCGGCGCTGGTCGAGGTGGACGACGTGAACAGCTACGAGGCTCTGCACGCGGCTGTCGCGCTGATCACCGAGACCGCGGGGCCGGTCGATCAGCTGATCGCCCTGTCCGAGTTCACGCTCGGCATCGCCGCGCGGGTCCGCGAGAGCATGGGCATCCCCGGCCCGACGCCAGCCGAGGTGGCGGTTTACCGCGACAAGGTGCGGATGAAGGAGGTGCTGGCGGCGGCCGGCGTGCCGGTGCCCCGCTTCGCGCGCTACGAGAGCCCCGCGCAGGTCACGGCCTTCGCCGCAGAATGCGGCTACCCGGTCATTGTCAAGCCCGTGGACGGCGCGGCGAGCATCGGCGTGCACCTGGTGGCGGACGAGGCCGCGCTCGCGGCGCTGCAGCCGTCGCTGGACCCAGAACGGCATGAGATCGAAGAGTTCGTCACGGGCGCCATCTACCATGTCGACGGGTTCGCCGGGCCGAAGGCCGATGTCCAGTTCCAGGTCGTGGCGCGGTACGTCAACGATTGCCTGGCCTTCGAGTCGGGCACCGCACTCGGCTCGGTCATCGTGCAGTCCTCGCCCCTGCGCGAGCGGATCGAGGACTTTACCCGCCGGTGCCTGCGCGCTCTCGGCATGCGGACGATGCCGTTCCACCTGGAGCTCTTCGTGACGCCGGACGAGGGGCTGGTCTTCCTGGAGATCGGCGGCCGGGTGGCCGGCGCCGAGGTCCCTTACCTGCTGAACCGCCTTTTCGGCGTCAACCTGTACGAGCAATGGCTGCGGGCCCTGACCGGGACCGCCCTGGCGATACCGGCCAAGTCCGGCGACCCGTCCGGCGGATGGCTGACGATCCCCAAGCCGAAGGCCATGGCGCGAGTGGTCAGCGTGACCTCGATGGCGACCGCCGTCCCGACTATCTGGCGCGAGCTCATCCCGGCGCCCGGCGAGATCTTTCAGTCCGGCGGGAGCTATGACGCCCTGCACAGCGGGCGGTACATTTTCCTGCATGACGACGAGGCCGTCGTCGAGGCGGACATCCTGCGCACCATCGCCGACTTCAGCATCGAGACGATCCGGATGCCGGACCCCGGCCCGCCCCCTCCGGCCGACTCACGGCGTACCGTCGTCTTCGTCGATGCCTTCTCCACCGGCGCGATGCTCGTGCGGGAGGCGGCGCCGGATTACCGGCTCGTCCACGTGCGCTCGCGCCTTGACCTGTCGCCGACCTTCGCCGCCAGCCTGCCGGCGCAGCATTTCGCCGAGGACCTGAGCTTCCCTGGCGACGCCGAGCGCGTGCTGGCCAGGCTGGCGCTGTACTGCCCGGTTGGAGTGATCTGCGGCAGCGAGTTCGGCGTCGAGGTTGCCGACGAGATCGCCGCCGCGCTCGGGCTGCGCGGCAACGACCCGGTGCAGTCGGCCGCGCGGCGCGACAAGTTCCGCATGCTGGAGATGGTCGCCGCCGCGGGCGTGCCCGCCTACCGGCAGCACCGCGGCGCCAGCGCAGCGGACCTGCTGCGCTGGCGCGAGGAGGAATGCCTGCGCCGCGTCGTCGTCAAGCCGCTGGACAGCGCCGGGTCAGACGACGTCTATGTGTGCGAGTCCGACCAGGAGATCATCGCCGCCGCAGGGCGGGTGCTGGGCAAGAAGAATCTGATGCTGCGGATGAATGACGCCGCCTTAATCCAGGAATACCTCGAGGGCGACGAATACATCGTGAACACCGTCAGCCGGGCCGGACGGCACTGGTTCACCGATGCCTGGCTGAGCGGGAAGGCCGTGCTCGCCGCGGGCCGCAAGATCTACGACTTCGAGGATTTGCTTGATCCGGGCGACGAGAGGCTCGCGCAGATCCTTCCCTATGTCACGGACGTCCTGGACGCGCTCGGCATCCGCGAGGGACCGGCGCACACGGAGCTGATCCTGACCGCGGCCGGGCCGCGGCTCCTGGAGACGGGAGTCCGGATCTCCGGCCTCGCGAACCCCGCGGCCCTGGACCAGGCTACCGGGGTCAACCAGGTGAGCCTGACGCTCGACTGCTACCTGCGCGGCGGCGCCGGACTCGCGAGCCACCCGGTCATGTATCAGCGAAAGGCGATGGCCCGCTGCGTGAACCTGATCGCACATCGCGAGATTCCGCTGCCCACCCGCGCCATCCTGAACGCGCTTGAGCGACTGCCCGCCTTTCACGACGCCCGCTTCCGGCTGGCCGACGCGGCGGTGACGCGGCGCACCGTCGACCTCAACAGCTCGCCGGGCGTCGTGTTCCTGATTCACGAGGATCCCGCCGAAATTGAGAAAGCCTACGACTCGCTGCGATCAATCGAGGCTGAATTGCTGTAGACAGCTGTAGACAGGCAGAGGCGAAGGCACAACAACGGATCGAGGAGCGCGGATGAGGTTCGCTGTGATCGGGGCCGGCGGGATCGGCGGCTATTTCGGCGGCCGCCTTGCGGCGGGCGGCCATGACGTCTGGTTCGTCGCCCGCGGCGACAACCTGGCCGCGCTGCGGCGGGACGGGCTGACGGTGGAGAGCATCGCCGGGGACTTCGCGGTGGCGCCGGCAAAGGCGACCGCCGACGCACGGGAGATCGGCGAGGTCGACTTCGTCCTGCTGTGCGCGAAGACCTGGCAGGTGCCCGCGGCCTTGACGCAACTGGGACCGCTCATCGGCGCGGGCACGGGGGTAGTGACGCTGCAAAACGGCGTCGACTGCCCGGAGTCCGTCGCGGCGGCGGTCGGCCGGGACGCGGTCTTGCCCGGCGCGGCGCGGATCTTCGCCAGCCTGGCCAGCCCAGGGCTGGTCCGCCATGTCGGCGGCCCCGCATCGCTGGTCTTCGCGGAATGGGACAGCCGCCCGACAGACCGGGTGGATCAGCTCGCGGCCGCATTCAGCCACTGCGCGGTGCCCGCCTCGGCAGCCGCGGACATCTGGGCCGAGCTGTGGGCGAAATTCCTGTTCGTCGTGCCATTCGGCGGAGTCGGGGCGGCCACCGGAGCGCCCATCGGCGTGCTGCGCTCCCGCCCGGGTACCCGCGAGCTGATCCTCGCGGGCATGCGCGAGATCCGCGACATCGCCGTGGCCCTGGGCATCAAGCTCCCCGGCGACGCCATCGCGGCGGCGATGGACTTCACCGACGCGCTGCCCGCTGCGGCTACCTCCTCGCTGCAGCGGGACATCGCGGCCGGCCAGTCATCCGAGCTCGAATCCTGGACCGGCGCCATCGTCCGCCTCGGTGCCAGGTCCGGAACGCCGACCCCCGTGAGCAGCGTCCTTTACGAGCTGCTCAGCCTGCGCGAAGCGCAGTCAGGGACCGCCGGGCCGGGTCAGGCGCCCAGGACCGCCGGGTGACCGGCGAGCGCGGGACGGGGCTGTTAGGGACGACCTCGCCGGCCGACGCGACCGTCCCGCGCGGCGTCTTCCTCGACTCGATGGCCATGATGCCGGCCGCCGTGGCCGTGGTCACCGCGCCGCGGGCGGACGGAGGCCCGTGCGGGCTCCTCGCGACCTCGGTTACCTCGTTCAGCACCGATCCCGCGTCGATCCTGATCTCGGTCAGCCAGCAGGCGCGGTCGCATCCCGCGATCACCGCTGGCACCGCGTTCGGCGTCCATCTTCTCGCGCGGGGCCAGCAGAGCATCGCGCGGGTCTTCGCCTCCCGCAGCGATGACAAGTTCGCCGGGCTAGCCTGGCGCCAGCTCCACGGTGTCCCGGTTCTCGACGGCTGCCTGGTCCGCATGATCTGCACCAGGACCGCCTGCTTCTCGCACGCCGATCACACGGTGGTCATCGGCGGCGTTTTCGACCTCGTGATGAAGCCGGGCGAGCCGCTCGTCTACTTCGACCGCAGCATGGCATGGGAGCTGGCGCGCGCGGATTAGGCCTCAGCGGACTCCGCCGTCCTGGCCGGGCGGCGGAGCTGGCTCACGCCCAGGACGACCGCCACCGCAGCGGCCAGCACGATGCATCCCAGGCCCAGGACGCGCCAGCCGGCCGCACTGGTGAACGCCGCCGCGGACAGGGCGCCCGAGATCTGGGCGCAGATGATGAGCACCTCGGCGACCGGCTGGACGCGTCCGCGCTCGGCGGGCCGGTACGAGGCGCTGATGAGGGCGCTGCCGCTGCTGTAGGCCAGATTCCAGCCGACTCCGATGGCGAACATGGAGAAGAGGAAGGCGGGCAGCCCTGTGCTGCCCGCGGAGGAGACGCCAGCGAGGATGATCACGGCGACGCCGGCCAGGGCCATCAGCCGTTCACCCACCCGGGCGATGAGCCGGGCGACGAGGAAACCGGGCGCGTACATGCCGACCAGGTGCAGCTGGATGGCGAGGGCCGCGTCGTTGGGGGTGTGGCCGACGGTCATGCCCATGATCGGCCCGGCGGTCATCATCGCCAGCATGGTGCCCACGGCCAGGACGGCGCACACGACGCCGAGCAGCAGGCTCGGCTGCCGCCACAGCACCGATGTCGGGCGCGGCGGCGCCGCCGAGGAAGGCTCATCCTCCTGCTCCGGCTTCGCGGCCGAAGGGGCCGCCGGGATGACGAGCCGGCGATTCCACAACGCCGCGGCCACCCCGAGCACGGCCACGAGCAGGTAGGAAGCGACGTAGGGCGTCGAGGTAAAACCTCTGACCGCAGTGGCGAGGAACGGCCCGACGAGCGCGGCGACCAGCCCGCCGGCCAGCACCGTGGTGACAGCACGAGCCCGCGCCTGGGGCATGGAGTCCGCGGCGAGGTAGCGGTAGTAGCCGCACCCGGCGCCATAGATGCCGATCAGCCCGGTGCCGACGCAGAACAGCCAGAACAGGTCGAGCTGGATCGCGGCGGCGGAGACGAGGCCGGAGACAGCGGCGATGCAGGAGATCCCGATGAAGGTCCTGCGGTGTCCGAAGCGACTGATCGCGCGCGAAATGAAGAAGGTACTCAGAGCAGCGGTGACGTAGATGGTGGTGAACGGGATCGTCGCCAGCGCCATGACCGGTGCCAGCTTGGCTCCGACTACGGCGGTCAGCGTCAGATCGACCGTGGTGCCGCCGATATACAAGGCCTGCGCGCCGGTCAGGTGCCGCACGACCGGAGGAATGGGATCAGCCATGCGACGATCGTGGCAGCTGGCAATGCGGACCACGATGGGCTGAAGCGACAATGCCCGTAAGATATGAGCCAACCACCGGCCGGAAAAAGCGGAGGAAGGCGATCGCCCTGCGTATTCACCGGGTCGTCGTGCTGGTGCTGGACGGCGCCCTGCCGATGGACGTGGGGATTCCCGCCCAGATGCTGCGCGAGCGCGACGGACTGCCCTACCAGCTGATCATGGCGGGCCCGGTGGTCGGCGGCGTCCGGGCCAGCGGCGGATTCCGCTTCGCGGTGGAGCACGGGCTTGAGGCCTTTGGCACCGCCGAAACGATCATCGTGCCGGGATACGAGGACACCAGGCGCGCCCTCGAGCCCGGGGTCACCGAGGCGCTGCGGGCCGCGCGCGACCGGGGTACCCGCATCGCGTCGATCTGCACCGGCGTCTTCGCCCTGGCCGCCGCCGGGCTGCTGGACGGGCTCCGGGCCACCACCCACTGGGAGGCGGCCGACGAGCTGGCCCGGCGCTACCCGCTGGTCCGCGTGGACCGCAACGTCCTGTTCGTGGACGAAGGGCAGATCCTCACCTCGGCCGGCGTCGCGGCCGGCATTGACCTGTGCCTGCACATCATCCGCCGCGACCATGGCGTGCATGCTGCCAACCAGATCGCGCGGACCATCGTGGCGGCGCCGTACCGTAGCGGCGGGCAGGCTCAGTACGTGCCGCGGACCCTGCCGGAGACCGACGGAGAGGCCTTCGCCCGCACGCGCACGTGGGCACTCACCCGCCTGCCGGACGACATCACCGTGCGTGACATGGCCGAGCACGCCCTGGTTTCCTACCGCACGTTCTCCCGCCGCTTCGTCGAGGACACCGGCTGCACCCCTTTGCAGTGGCTGCTTGGCGCCCGGGTAGACCTGGCGCGGGAGCTACTGGAGGCAACGGATCTGAGCATCGACCAGGTGGCCGCACGAGCCGGGCTGGGCACGGGCGCCAACATGCGGCTGCACTTCCAGCGCTTCCTCCGCACGACCCCGTCCCAGTACCGGCAGACCTTCTCAAGCTCAGAGAGATCAGCGACCCGCGAAACAGGAGCACAGGACGGTCACTAGCACACCCCCCGCGAGGATGGCGGGGCGCTCCGGACAGACCAGCCGTCAGCGCCACGAAAGGGTGGATGCCCGGCAAGCTAGTCATGGGACCGGGCTGAGTCACCGACGGGACCCGGGCTGCCGCCAGGCTAGCCTCGCAAAAGGCCACCCTCACGGTCGCTACGCCCCTGGGCGGCTAGCTCATCGAACCAGGCCAGGACGCTGGGCAGTGCCTCATTGAGGTGAGCCAGCATGCCGTTATGGTCATAGCCGGGAAAGGACGCGTGCCCGAGCCTGCGCCGGTCCAGCCCGGAGGCAAGCAGTTGCGCACCGCCGCCGAAGGCGTCCTGGCGCGGCCGGGCGGTCGAGCCAGTGATCCGCCAGGCACTGCTGCTGTCGGCCAGCGACCTTCCGTGGCCAGCCGCGACCGCCGTCGGCGCCTGGTGGAACCGGGCCTTCCAGCCCGAGATTGACCTCGTGGGCGCCGACCGGGGACCAGTCGCACGGGAGATCTACTACGCGGGCTCGGTGAAGTGGCTTGACCGCCCTTTTGACGGCCACGACTACGCCAGGCTGCAGCGCGACGCGATCGCCGTGCCAGGCTTCGAGCCCGGACGGACCGGCCTGGTCGCGGTGTCCCGCGCGGGCGTGGAGCCGGGGCTTGCCTCTCAGCTCGCACAGTGAGATCAACATGATTCGGTCTAGTCGCGGGGGTGCGCTCCTGCGCGGGGGGACAATCGCCTTGGCGGTGATGACTCTGGCGCTCGCCGCGCTGATGGCGGGGTCGGTCGAGGCGTCGGCCAGCGGCTTCTACGCGGGCGGCGGCGGCGCAGCGGGGCCGGCGCGCGGCATCGACGTGTCCTCTTTCCAGCATCCGGGCGGAGTAAGGATCGGCTGGCGGTCGGTCGCCAGGGCTGGCTACCGGTTCGCGTTCATCAAGTCAACCGAGGGCACCTACTACGTCAACCCGTACTTCAAGGCGGACGAGGCTCGGGCGAAGGCGGCTGGCCTGCTGGTCGCCGCCTATCACTTCGCCAATCCGGCCAGCTCAGGAGGCCGGGCTCAGGCCGACTACGCCCTGAACCATGGCGCCTACCAGCCGGATGGCCGGACGCTGACGATGATCCTCGACATCGAGCCTGACCCGTACCTGAGCGAGTTCTGCTACGGCCTGAGTCCGCGCCAGATGGCAGTACTCGATCACCGCGCGGGTCGCCGGGATCACCGGGAACACTGACGTGAACAAGATGGCGCCGTCGCTGCTCGCTGTTGCCGATCCGGGCAATCAGAGCGGTCAGCCCGGCGCCCAGGTCCGTCTCCCAGTCCGCTCTGTCAACGCGACCGCGGGCCAGAAGCTGCGCTACGCCGCCAGCGGCCTGCCGTCTGGCCTGCACATCGATCCGGTGACCGGAGTGATCACCGGCGATCTGCCGGCTCGCGCCGGCCGCAGCAAGGTGACGATCACCATTTCGGCCGCTGGCGCGGTTCCGGTCAGGTGGCACCTCACCTGGACCATCAGGTGAGACCTGGCTCGCCTTACTGGCCGGGCGCGGGAGGCTGGCTGTCCCCGGGCACCTGGCCGTACGGCGCCTGGCCGAAGCCAGGACCCTGACCATACGGGGCCTGATCGACGCTAGGCGCCGGGCCGAAGCTAGGCGCCGGGCCGAAGCCGGGAGTCGGGCCCTGGAAGGCAGCGGCGCGCTGCCTGGCCTGAATCGAAGTGCGATCGCGGAAGAACCGGACGATCACGAGAATCGGCAGGATGAACGCGTAGTAGAAGATCACGTAATGCCCGCCCCGGAAGAACGCCAGCAGGTACAGGCCATAGATGGCGAAGCCAGCCCCGAGGATGCCGCTCCAGATCCTGCGGGTCGTGGACTGTCCGCCAGGGACGCAGGCAATGGCGAGCATCGCGATGCCGCTGCCGATGAGGAACAGCGCGTAGATCAGGAACCAGGTAGTCACGCAGGCACCTCGCTGTGGAGAGTCGAACATCGCTGTTCAGATGGCCAGGGTTCAGGTGATCCGGCCGGACCTGATCACCTAGCTGAGCCATATTACTGCCGGTTCGCGCATGATGCGTGCGTGAAAGAGCAGACTCCAGCCCCGGTCCCTTTTGAGAGCGGGGCTATGTCTTTACCTTGGAGGACAGACGCAGGTAAGACCGGAGATTGGACAGCGTCATGAGCGAGCAGCCAGCATCGCCGGAGTCAGCCGGGGCATCGTTACCTGAACCTGACGGCGGGTCGCAGCCGAGTGGCCTGGCGCGGCGGGCAATGATGCTTGGCGCGGCCGCTGCGGCCGCCGCCGGCGCCGGGACAGCGGCGGGGCTGGCGGGCGGGAGTGGCGCGGCTCAGGCCCAGGCGGCAACGCCCTCGCTGAGCTCCTTCAGCGCCGTCAGCCCGCCACCGCCCGCGGTGCTGAACTACATGGTCAGCAACTTCACGACGATGAACGTGAACGGCGTCTCGAGCGCCGAGCTCGCTATCCTGCGGCTGATCGCCACCAATTCGAGCTTCCGCGCGAGCTTCAACGCGAACCCGACGGCGGCCATCAACAGCTCAGGGGTCAGGGTCACCTCAGGTGAGCTGCTGACGCTTTCCAGCATTACCACGACCCAGATCGCGGCCCTCACTAGCGGCATCGCGAACTTCTCGGCCGCCGATGGGACGAACACCCTGGCCTACGCCATCGTCCTGGCCATCGTGATCGCCCTGCTTATCGAGATACCGGCCAGCATCCAAGCACCCGTAGCCTGAGCCTGACCAGATCAGGATGAATGACGCGCAGCCGGCTCCAGCCCGGACGGCAGGCGAAGCGGGGGCGGGCGGGCCGCCAGCGCGGAACCGGTCACCGCGCGCCTTCTTTCGCGCGCTCGCCCTGACGGTCGGAACGACCTTGAGCTGGGAAATGCCGCCCGCCTTCGCCATCGAGGTCATCCAGAAAGTCGGCGAGGCAATCGCCAGTGCCTCCCCCAGCGCCAGGAAGGCGTTCGGGCCGGGGACCTCCTGCTACGTGGCGGGTGGCGAGCCCTGCGACGACCTCAGCGCACTTTCCGCAGTCACGGCCACCGCCCGGCAGCACGGCATGTTCACGCAGGTGGTCTCTGCTGGCTACTGGGCGCAGGATCGCTGTGAGAGCTGCATGGATGTCCTCAAGGAAGCCACCGATCTGCTGGTGATCTCGGTCTCGGCCCGACGGGCGCGGGAGGCCGGCGTGGGCCACGTGGACACGCTGATCCGCGCCGCGCGAGCCCGCGAGCTGCCGTGTTCCCTGCAACTGGTCCTTGACGATGGCGACGACTGGCCGCTTGACCTGGTGCGGCTGCCCATCCTCAGCGAGGACAGCCTGATGATCTCGGTCGTCCCGGCCGCCAGCACGTACGCGACGATCCCGGAATCCAGCGCGCTGCTGCTTGACCAGCTGCCGCCAAGGAGATGCAGCGAGCTGTTCGGATTCATGGTGGTGCCGAACGGCGACGTGTATCCGTGCTTGCCGATGGTCGGCATAGAAAGCATGCGTATCGGGAATCTTCGAACTGATTCAATCGAGGAAATACTGACCGGGGTTTTTACCCGGCCCGACCTGCGCGAGTATGCGCAGTGCGGTCCCGGCGGCCTGATTCCCCTCGCGATCTCGCAGGCCAAGGGTGATCTGCTGCCCCGGTCCTACCTCGACCAGTGTCACTTCCACTGGAAGTACCTGGCCGACGCCGAACTAGCCGCGCTCACCCGAGACTGGCAGCCCCCTGATCGTTCATAACCGCTAGCCAAGGCGCTTGGGAGGATCAGGTGCAACCACTCGCTTTCCAGTCGCTGGTACTCGAGACCACAGACCGCTGCAATGCCAAATGCGCGATGTGCTACCAGGCGGCGGGTCCGCACGGTTCGGACCTGCGCGGTGATGGCCAGCTGCCGCTGGAAGTGAGTCTTCGGGTGCTCGACGAAGCGGCAGTTCTTCCTGAGCTAGTCGGGAGCCGGGTCCACGTCTCGGGCGGCGAAGGATTCCTCCGGTTCGAGGAGATGCGCCAGATCTTCACGAAAGCAGCGGAGCTAGGCTTCGTCGATGTGGGCGCGACGACCAACGCCTACTGGGCCATATCGCCGGCCCGGGCGCTGGTCCTTTGCGAGCGGCTGCGCGAGGCCGGGGTCACCTACCTGGAAGTCTCCATCGACCACTGGCATTCGCCTTACATTAAATTCAATCGAGTTCATCACTTACTTCACGCCATGCGGCGCACCGGGCTGCACGCGATTCTGCGCCTATTGTCGACTCAGTCACACGGCATGGACGAGATTCTCGCCGAGTTCTCCGCTGCTGAGCTCATGCACGTGCAGGTCGCGAATTCCCGGGTCCAGCTCATCGGCCGGGCGGCGACGCAGGTCCCAGCCGACGACGTCTTTTATGGCCGGGGGGTCGAAGGCAGCTGCGAGCAACTGCTGAACCTCACGATCGCGCCATCGGGGGAGGTCTACCCCTGCTGCGCCGGGGCTGACATGACCAAGGCGATGTCGAGCGGGAACGTCATCGGGGAATCTCTCGCCGGCATCGTGCTCAAGATGAAGACCGACTTCATGATTCAGAGCGTCATCCACGGCGGCGCCGGCCAGCTTATACAGGTCGCGCGCAGTCTGGGACTCGGCGACAAGGTCGACAAGCAATACCAGAGCATCTGCCATCTGTGCTGGGATGTTTTTCACGATGACGAGCTAGCTGCCGCAATGCGCAAGTATTACAGCGACTGGCATCTGGCCGTGCTTCTCGACGCGCTGACCCAGGCTCGCGACGCCGAGACCCCGGCGTGAGCCCGGCGATCAGGGGCACGGTCACCAAGCGCACCTCGGCGACCGAGGCCCGGGTGCAGGCAGCCGTCGCGGCCCGCTGTCCCGGAACAACGCCCGACGTCATCGAGTTCAGGGCCGACCCCCGCTTTCCCGGCACCGGTGACCTGCTCATGAACGATCTCACGGTCTCTGGCTTCAGGCCGCTCACGACGGCTCTGGCCGAGCAGGACCCGGCCGCGCTGGCTGGATACGGATCGGCCGTGGGCGCTATCGCCCGAGTCCACGCCGAGTTTCTCCGATCGAGCCTCGGCGACGCCGGCCTCCCGCGCCCGCCGACCGTAGCGGAACGCAGCGCGAAGGCGCCCCGCTCCCTGGACCTCCCCGTCCTGCCCGCCGGCGACCCACAGCGCTATCGCGCCCTGGCCGCGACCCTGGAGCACGCACTTAGCACGGGGCCACCCGCTTCCTGGCCCGCAGAACCCAGCACCCTGGTCCACGGCGACCTGCACCCGGGCAATATCTGGATCGACGCCGCCGGCTCCGTGCTCCTCCTGGACTGGGGAGAAGCGCTGACCGGACCGGCAGCCTGGGATCTGGCGATGCTCCCGGCTCAGTGCCTGCGCTCCTACCTCCAGGCCCGCATGGACCTCACCCCGGCAATGGCCAGCGACTTCCTCGATCAGGTGCGGTGGGCAACCACAGTGCGATCGGCTTATCTCATCAATCAGCTCGCCCGGCTGGCCCAGGACCCCGCCCAGGCCGCCTACGCCGCCGCCGCGCTCACCGCCCTGGAGACAGCCCTGTCCCTGACCACCGTGCGGTCCTCCGGCCATCCAGCATAAACACAGGAAAGGCAACGAGTCTGGCTCGTAGCGGTACCCCACGGTCCGGACTGTCACGATGCGGCGCGGCTTCAGGTGATCATCCTCCAGCTTCGCGCGCAGCCGGCGCACATGCACCGTGATCGTCGAGCTGTCGCCAAAGGTCCAGTGCCAGACGGCGGCCAGCAACTCCGCACGGGAAAGGGCTAGTCGCGGGTGCCGCATGAGGTAGACGAGCAGGTCGAATTCCCGTGCGGTCAGCGCGACCTGGGCCGAGCCGAGAGTCACCTGGTGCGAGGCGACATCCACCCGGAGCGCGCCGTCCACGAGCACCCCGCCGTCCACGAGCACCCTGCCGTCTGCCACCGCCCCGCTTTCGGACGGCAGGTCGGTCAAGGCCGATCGGGACAGCCGCAGCAGCGACCGGACTCGCAGGGCGATCTCGCGCGGACTGCACGACGGGCGGACATGGCCGTCGGCACCCGCCTCGAAGCTCGCGATGCTGCCGTCCTCATTGTCATCCGGGCTGAACATCATGATCGGCATCGGCCAGCGCTCCCTGAGCTGCCTGCAGACCGCGAGACCGTCACCGCCGGCACCGGCCAGCCCGAGGTCCATGATCAGCAGGTCAGGCACCCACTCGTCGAGCCTGGCCAGCAAGTCGTCGGCATCGGAGCAGGTCTGCACCCGGTGACCGTCACCGGTCAGGATCCGGGTCAGAGTGTCAGCGGGACCCACGTTCTGCCCGCAGGCGAACATGATGCGCGCGGGCACCTGCCGCAGGTCCGTAAGTACGTCCAAGGTCACCTCAATCAGACGTGTACGCCGGGCACCTGGTTGACCGCAGCCGCCAAGTAAGTACGTAAGCAACCGGTAATACTTCGCCTCGAACCTCGTGTGCGGTGCGAAACGTGACGTATTCAACCGAGCGCCGATCGCGCTCGACGCTAAGGCCGGACAGCCCGGCTAGTCAACGAGGAGAGCTGATGCAAGTGACCGTGCGAGCGCGGACAAGGGCCGCGCTGCCGCTAGTCGCCGTGCTGGCGGTCGTCCTGGCCAGATCCGTCGGGCTCGGCAGCGGCCAGGCGCCGGCACCGCCGCAGTCGCAGGAGCAGGCTCAGAACCAGGCGATCCTGCGCCCCCTGATGGCGGCCCTGGACTCTCAGGGACTGATCACGACCGCCTACGCCCTGCCAGCCAGTGTGACCGCCGTGAACTGGCGGACGAAGCTCGCGCCGATCTTCGACCAGATGCCGGCGCTGCGCGTCGCCCGCACCCTGGCGGCGGACTCCCACGGCACCGTGACCGCCGGCCTGCGGATCCCGGCCGTGGTGAACCTCACCCGGGACACCACCTTGCTGGCGCGGAGCATCGTGCTTACCGCCGAGCACGTGATCATTCACACCCACGGTTACTCGCTCTACGTCTTCGAGATCAACTCCGCGCGAGCGGCCATACCGGTCATGCTGACCAGCGCAAGCCTGGCTGGCAACCCGGGAGTGCTGCCCATCCAGCCGATCGGGGGCGGGCCGACCAGCCCCAAGCCACCGGCAACCCCCCGCAAGACAATGACCATCGATACTTCGGGTTCGCCTGGCCTGCCCGGCGGCTCGCCATTCAGCGGCGTACCTGCTCAAGCCGTCATGGGCACCCCGGGCAACCCCGGCGAAGATGGCACCCAGGCCTCGTGCAGCGGGCACGAGGGCGATCTCGGCGGGATGGGCGCCGGCGGTCTCACGGGATTCCCGAACACGCCTTTCACCACTCTCAGCGCCAGCCAGCTCGGCGGGAACGCGGGCAACATCATCATGGCGCTCGGCGCTCCGGCCTCGCCGACTGACGTCAAGCTGATCGCCAACGGCGGTCAGGGCGGCCAGGGCACCGAAGGCGGAATCGGGGGCGAGGGCGGCACGGGCGGCACCGGCGGGCCCGGTGGCGACGCGGCCGATCCCGATGTTCCTGACCCCGGCGACCCCCCGACCGATCCGCCGACCAGCTCCCCCACCGACTCGCCAACCAGCGCCCCGACCGATCCGCCCACCAGTACCCCAACTGATGCCCCCACCAGTACCCCAACCGATACCCCAACCGATACCCCAACCGATACCCCAACCGATACCCCAACCGATGCCCCCACCAGTACACCCACCGATACCCCCACCGATGCCCCCACCGACCCGCCGACCGATCCGCCGACCGATCCCCCGACGGACCCGGGTGACCCGACCGGAGGCGGCGGAGGCGGCGGAGGCGGCGGCGGCGACCCAGGTGACCCTGGCGATCCCGGTGACCCTGGCGGCCCGGTGCTCCCTGAGCTCCCGGACACATCCGCCACGATCTTCGCCACCATGCTCGCCGCCACCGACCTCGACGATCCGGTGTGCAACGGCGGGCAGGGCGGACCGGGCGGGCCGGGCGGGGTCGGCGGCAAAGGCGGGTTCGGCGGCGTCGGCGGCACCGGCGGCAATGGCGGGACCATCACGGTCACCCTCCCGGCGAACTTCTTCACGGCCGGAAATAGCATCACCTGCCAGGCACTGGCCGGGCAAGGCGGTGCCGGCGGCACCGGCGGCCCGCGGGGTTCCGGCGGGCCACCCGGAGAAGGCGGACCTGGCGGCACCGGCCTGAACAACGCCGTGTCGATGGACGGCCCAACCGGAGATCCCGGCACTCCGGGCGACCCGGGCGACGCGGGCGACGACGGTCAGCTCGGCACTGCGGGCAAGCCCGGCCCGATCAGTGTTCTCGGCTGCTGACCAGGAGACCAGCAGCCTGACCTGACGCAGGCCGGCGTCCTCCGCTGAAATCCTGAGGGGGACGCCGGCCTGAATCAGCCCGGCCGAGACTAGCCGTCAACTTTGCCTTGACGAGCTTCATGCGTCAATCTATGGTTGACGCATGAGCGCTCCAGTTCGCATGACGAATCCAGTCCGGCTTGATGACCTGATCGAGGCCATCACCAAGGTCCACTCCGACGTCCTGGATCAGCTTTCGGACGCGGTTCTCGCCGCCGACCACCTGGGGGAGGTAGCTGATCACCTGATCGGGCACTTCGTCGACCAGGCCAGGCGGTCGGGCGCGTCCTGGTCGGACATCGGCAAGAGCATGGGAGTGACCAAGCAGGCGGCGCAACAGCGGTCAGTGCCCAAGGATCCGGGCCAGCCTTCGGATCTCGACCCCAGCCAGGGCTTCAGCCGGTTCACCCCCAGG
The DNA here is from genome assembly GCA_963819285.1 of uncultured Actinomycetota bacterium. Classification (GTDB taxonomy): domain Bacteria; phylum Actinomycetota; class Actinomycetes; order Streptosporangiales; family Streptosporangiaceae; genus Chersky-822. Next base: position 3,299,302 of record CAWFVM010000002.1, on the reverse strand, counting down.
GCCAGGAACGTCGTGATGGCGGCCCAGAACGAGGCCAGGTCGGCCGGCAACGACCAGATCTCCCCCGTGCACCTGGTGCTTGGCCTGCTGACCGAGCCAGACGGAATCGCCGCCAGGACGTTCGTCGCGCTGGGCGCACCGCTTGACTCGGTCCGCCCAGCCGCGATCGAGGCTCTCCCGCCTGCGGCTGGCCAGGTTCCCGATCTCATCCCCTTCGACCCGCAGGGCAAGAAGGCGCTGGAGCTCACGTTCCGCCAGGCCCTGCGGATGGGCCACAACTACGTCGGGACCGAGCACATCCTGCTGGCCCTGCTGGAACTGGAGAACGGCGCCGGCGTGCTGACCAGCCTGGGCATCGACCCGGTGACCGCGGAGGCCAGCATTACCGATGCCCTGACCGCCATCGCCGCCGGGACCCACGTCCCGGCTAAGGACCAGGGAAATACTGCTTAAAGCGGCGCGCGGTGGCGAGGTCGGTGACCGTCAGGGCCGGGTGATCGCTATCGATCCGGCCCATGATGAAGAGCGCTAGCGACGAGTCGTCACCGGAGATCTCGCAGGTCACGGGATGTCCGGGAGCGCCGCTGGCTGGAGGGCCGTCGGCTGGAGTGATCGACCACCCGGCCTCGTCGTACCGCGCGAGCAGCCCGGCACCCGGAGAACTGAGCCAGAACGACGTAGGCCCGGCTGGCTGGGCACCGGGCGGGCTGACCGGGCTTCCGGCGGCGAGCATCGGGAGCAGGCCGGGCGCGAGGCCGAGCAGTGCGGCCGCCATGTCTTGCGACAGTGCCGCCGGGTCGCCCAGCGCCCAGTCAAGGTCGTTGCGGTGGAAACCGTACTCCAGCGGCACGATCTGCAGCGCGACGGCCGCCGGAACGAGCCCGAAGGGCAGGGGCACGAAGCCATCGACCGCCTGCGGCGGCAGCTCCCGAAGCGCGGACAGCAGCCCATCCTGGCCCTCTTTCAACGCGGCGAGCAGCGCACGGGGGTCGCGCTGAGCCAGCGGGTCGAGCGCGGCGACGTCCTGACTGCCCGAGGCCGCGCGACGGAGCCCGGCCGCCTGCCCCCGGCTCGCGCCGGTGACGTGCACCGCGAGGTCGGTGACCGAGCCGGGCACGCCGCCCGCGATGCAGTTCGAGGGCCTGCTCAAGATCCTGCTGGCCGACCCAGCCCGGCTGGAGGTCGCCGACGCCTCACTGGCCCAGGCCATCCGGTGGGCCGACGAGTTGCAGGACATCGGCCGGCTTGTGGCCGCCGAGTACGCGGCCGGGACCGGGCCGTTCCAGGACCGGGCCCACCTGGTCGCCTTGTCCTTCGCCTTCCTCTGGGACTACGCCGAGTTCGTCCGCGATTGAGCTCGTTGGGCCCGCCAGGAGATCGTCTGCGAGGCCTGCGGCAGCCAGCCGGGCAGCGACGTCTTCGAGCGAGCCCTCGGGGGCGGACCACTACGGCGCGCACCGGCCCCGCCTCCGGCAGCCGGCCCAGCGTAGGGGGCTGGCCCTCAATGATTGGGCTGGTGGCTGGCATGCGAGGCGGCCGGCGGTGCGGGCGGCGGGGCGGGCGGCGGGGCGGCCGGCGGGGCGGGCGGCCGGCGGGGCGGGCGGCGGGGCGGCGGATCGCATGATCGCCGGCAGCCTGGCCTCTCCCGCATGGACCTGACCGCAGCCGGGGACCCATGCTGTCGTGCCCGCAGCAGCGGAGGTTCCCGGCTGCGGTAGCCCGATCACGGGATTCGCGCCAGCGCCCGGAGGTCAAGTGGCGGGATCACGCGGTCGGTGTTCCGTGATCCGCCGTCGTCCATGACCCAATGCCACTTTGAGTGCATCTCTTGGGATTGGGTCCTCCCAGCGGTAGCCCTCACGTGGCCCCCGGCCCCGCATTGACTAGCTTGCCGGGTATCCGCCCTTTCGGGGTCCTGGCGGCTGGCCTGCCCGGAGCGGCCCGCCATCCTCGTGGAGAGTTCTCCGTGTTCTCGTGGAGAGTTGTCGTCTCGTGGAGAGTTAGCCGCGCCCAGGCTCCAGGAATTGTCGCAACACCTGATTTTTGGAGGGTGCTGTGGCGGGACGAGGCGGGATGGCGGCGGAGCGTGTGCGGCTGGTGGAGGGTTACCTGGCAGCGGGGATGAATCCGATGCGGCGGCCGCCGCGGCCGGGGTGTCGAAGAGCTTCGCTTATGAGGTGGACCGGCGGGTGAGCGGAGGGGTGTCGCGGCTGGCGGTGAAGCGGGCGGCGGCGGCCGGGCGGGCGGCGGAGCGGCCGGCGCGGGGGTCGCCGCTGCCGCCGGAACGGGTGCAGCTGGTGCTGGATCAGCTGGCGGCGGGCCTGAACCCGATGCGGGCGGCGGCAGCGGCCGGCGTGTCGAAGACGTTCGCGTACGGCTTGCAGCGCAAGATGGGCGGAGTGTACCTGCCTGCCGGAAATGCGTACTGCAAGCGTTACCTGTCCCGCGAGGAGCGATATGAGCTGGCCCGCCTGCGCGACGCCGGGCACGGCATCCGCGAGATCGCCGTGCGGATGGCCCGGTCCCAGTCGACGATCTGCCGGGAGCTGGCCCGCAACCCCGGCCCCCCGGCGGCCGCTACCAGCCCGAGCGGGCGCACCACCTGGCCCGCGAACGCCAGCGGCGGCCGAAGCGCTCGAAGCTGTCCGCGGACCCGGTGCTGCGCCGGGAAGTACAGCAGGACCTGGACGCCCGGTACTCTCCCGAGCAGGTCAGCGGCCGGCTCAAGGTGAAATACCCCGACGACCCGGCCATGCGGATCAGCCACGAGAGCATCTACCAGAGCATCTACGTCTACCCCCGCGGCGAGCTGAGACGGGGCCGAAAGCCTGCCTGCGCACCGGCCGCGCCGTCCGCCGCCCCCGCGGCCGCCGCGAGATGCGCGGCAAGATCACCGACGCCGTCCCCATCGGCGAGCGGCCCCCGTCAGTAGAAGGCCGCCTCGTCCCCGGCCACCACGAAGGCGACCTCATCCTCGGATCCAAGGCCAGCAACTCCGCCGTCGGCACCATCGTCGAGCGCACCACCGGCTACCTCACCCTCCTCCACCTCCCGCACGGCCGCCACGACGCCGACTCCGTCGCAGACGCCATCATCACCCAGATGAGCGCCCTCCAGCCCTGGTTCGCCAAGACCCTGACCTGGGACCGCGGCAAGGAACTCGCCCGCCACCAGCGCATCACCAAAGACACCGGCATCCAGGTCTACTTCGCCGACCCCTACTCACCCTGGCAGCGCGGCAGCAACGAGAACATCAACGGACTCCTCCGCGAGTACCTCCCCAAGGGCACCGACCTCAGCACCTGGACCCCCGCCCAGCTCCAGCACATCGCCGACCAGCTCAACGACCGCCCCAGAAAACGCTTCGGATACCACACACCCCGCGAGCAACTCGATACACTAATCACGCAAAGACAAACTGTTGCGACAATTCCCTGAAAACGCCACTGAAAAATCTCCATGAGACGACAACTCTCCACGAGAACGCTGACAACTCTCCGCGAGGAGGGCGAGCCGCTCCGGGCAGGCCAGCCACCAAAGCCTCGAAAAGGCTGATACCCGGCAAACTCGTCATGGGGACCGGGCTGAGTCACCGACCGGAGCCAGGCAACCGCCGGCCTAGCCCGCAACAGCACCTCCTGAGTCCAGAAACCTGATTCCCTTTAAACTAAATGGCATTGCACGAGAACGCTGAAAGCTCTCCGCGAGAAGGGCGACCGGCTCCGGAGTCGACTCGCCCGCGCGAGCAGTCGGAGCGTTCCCCGCCTGACCCAGCCTGAGGCGCCTCCGCGACCGCCGACCATTAGTCCAGGAATCCGATGCCGTCTTAGATGACGAAGTTCCTGGCGTTCTGCGGCCGGAAACTGTCAGTGGGTGGTGTTAGGTTGTGGGTACGTAGAGAGATGGCATCGCCGGGACGATTGTGGTCTTGGTTCCAGGTGAGATGGACTCCGGTTTTCCGGGTGCGTGTCCCGGCTGAGTGGCCCTCCTGTTTCTTTCCTGGTGAGCTATGGTGCCGCGCCGGCACCCCGTACCCGTGCGGGTGCGGGCGTGTCCTGAGCGGCGGCACGCGGGCTCCGGCCAGTTCCCCGAAGCAGTTGTCAGCGTGCGTCCATACCAGGGAGGTGATGCCTGATGCCCGGTCCCGGCCAGCAGCCCGGCGCTGCCCCCAGCCCGCCCGCACCCGGCTACCCCGCACCCGCGCCCAGCTCCCCCGGCCCGGCCTCCCCCGCACCCGGCTCCCCCGCACCCGGCTCCCCCGCACCCGGCTCCCCCGCACCCGGCTCCCCCGCACCCGGTTCCCCCGGCCCCGACTCCCCCGGCCCAGGCTCCCCCGGCCCGGGCTGGCCGGGGTCTTGCCCGGCTGCCGAAGGCCCGGAGTCGGTGGCGGGGGCGGTGTCGATGGTGCTGGCCGGGCTGAAGTGGCTGGCCGCCGCGGACCTGGCGTCGGTCCCGGCGGTGGTGCAGGCGGAGTGCCTGCGGGGGCTGGAGCAGGCCCGCTCCGTCCACACCGCCGCCCGGGCGTCGGCGCTGTCCGCGTTCGGCTACGGCCGCGGGTTCGAAGATGACGGGCAGCGGTCGGCGCCGTCCTGGCTGCGCTGGCAGACCGGGTCACGGCCGGCGCCGCATCCGGCGACCTCGGGTGGGCCAGGCGGCTCCGCGCGCACCCCGCCGTCGCGGCCGCGCTCGCCGCCGCCGCAGTGTCGGAGTCCTGGGCCAGGGACATCTGCGCCTGGACCGACCTGCTCCCCGAGTCCGCCCGCCACGACGCCGACCTGATCCTGCTCGGCGCCGCCGGCGGCGGGGTGGACCACGGCGGCCTGGCGGGCCTGGCCGCCCAGATCCGGCAGCACCTTGCCGTCCCCGACACCGACGGCGACGATGACGGGTTCGCCGACCGGCAGGTCCGCCTCGCCACCACCCTGGGCGGCACCGGGAAGCTCGACGGGGACCTCACGGCGGAGTGCGCCGAGGCGACGCGGGCCGTGCTGGACGCCCTGGGCAAAAGACGCGGCCCCGAGGACCTCCGCACTCCCGGGCAGCGCTGGCACGACGCGCTGCAGGAGGCATTCCGGCGGCTGATCGCCGCCGGCGGCCTCCCGGACCGGGCCGGGCAGCCGACCCAGATCCAGCTCCACCTCAGCCTCGAAGAGCTCACCCGCCGCCTCGACGGGGAGCCCGGCGGCGGCGATGACGGCACCGCAAGCGGCGGGACGGGCCAGGGCCGCGCGGGCAGCGATGGCGCCGGCCTGCCTGGCGGGCCGGACCTGCTCAGCTCCCGGCTACGGCCCCGCCTCCAGCCCGACGCCGACGGCAGCACCGTGCCCCCGGCCGTGCCCTGGCCGGCCGCCGCGCCCGGCACCGAGTGCGACGCGACGATCATCCCCGTCGTCACCGGGCACCTGGACCACGACCTCCTGGACAAGCTCGCCGCCCTGCTGACCCGGCCGGTGACCGGGCCTGGCAGCGGCACCCCCGGCAGCGAGAGCTGCGGCCAGTGCGGCACCGGGCTCGGGCCCGCCAGCCAGGAGCAGCTCTTCGACCAGGTCCGCGACCTCCTCACCGCCAGCGCCGTCGCGCTGCTCTCCGGCAAGCACGGCCTCGCGTCCTACCTGCGCACCGGCAGGCTCGCCCGGCCGGCGGCGTCGGCCAGCCTGCCACTGGACGTCGGGACCAGCACCGACACCATCCCCGCCCACCTGCGCCGGGCGGTCATCCTGCGGGACCGGCACTGCGCCGCGCCCGGCTGCACCACCCCGCCCTCAGGCTGCCAGGTCCACCACGTCCGCCCCCGCAGCAAGGACGGCGCCACCAGCCTCACCAACCTGATCCTCTTGTGCACCTTCCATCACCTGATCCTGGTCCACCGATGGGGCTGGAGCATCATCTTGAACCCCGACGGCACCACCACCATGACCAGCCCCGACCGCCGCATCTACCACAGCCACAGCCCGCCGACCAGAACCGCCGCCTGACCAGGCGAGGGATATCGCGGTGCCGCCAGACCAGGCGGGGTACGGGGACACCGCCTGAGAACTGGTGCCGCATCTGAGTCCCACCCGGACAGGGGCTAAGCCAACGCCGAAATGACAGCCAGAACCAGACGGGACGGTCCGTCCGACGCCTATCAGAGCGGGCTGACTATCCGCTGGTCGGACGGGACCGTGACCGAGGGCCTCCCAGGCCCGGAGAACGTGTAGTCGCGCGTGCTCCCGTGATAGAGGAGAGCAGAGCAGCCGGCTCAGCTCTCAGAACGAGGGCGTCGCCAGAATAGCCAGACATTCCGATCGTCTCCGCTCGTGCTGAACAGCTCCCAGTCCTGGCGCATCCATAAAGTCAGTGCGCTGTTCACAGAACTTTCGTCGGGATTCGGCACGCAAACCACACGGTACTGCCACTGCTCAGCCACTCTTATCCCCCTTACCAAACCAACCCGAGGACGCCGGGCATATTAGATACTAGACAATCACATCGGGAAAAGGCTTTCAAGAGGTCCCCAGCATTCCGGCGAATGGTGCATGAATGGCTATCTCCGATCTATACGACTTTGGAAGATCGCCGTGGATCCGGTCAAGCATGGGCTACCGCAGTGGCCGACCTTGAGAAATTATCTGGACAGCAACTGCCACCTCCAGAGCCAATCGACTTCCGAGTCGGTCTAGAATTTGGCCGCTTTATCCCGGTCGGATTTGCAGGGAAATTATCGTGTTTGCCTGCGGGTGCCCGCTCCGCTGCAGTAGCGTCCGGCGGGACAGGCGTCCCCCGCGCCACCTGATGCCGGCTGGCATCGGCTCGCCGGGAAGGATGCGAGGGCACCGGGCGAAGGAGCGCGTTGCACGCCGCACCCCGCCATGCGAAGCGAGGTCGTCCGGCCGCGAGGCTGGCGATTCCGGCCGCCGCCGTCACTGCGGTCGCCGGAGCCATCGCCGCCTTTGTCATCCTGCAAGGCGGCTCTGCGGCACCCCGGCCCGCCGACGAGTCCGTCCGGCCACCGGACGCCGGGGCGGCGGTTAGCCTGACCAGGACCAGCACGGCCATGCACCACGACGCGGCCATCCTGGAGTACCGCGTGGTCCAGCGAGCAGCCAAAGTCGCCCGGCGCAAGCACCTCGCCGCACTCGCCGCCGCCCGGCGCGCGAAGGCGGCGAAGGCGGCGGCCCATTCCCCAGCACCCAGCCCGCCCCCGTCGTCAGCTCCACCAGTCAGCGGCGGAGACGCCGCCCACTCCTCGCTCGGGGTCTGCATCCGCGACGCGGAAGAGGGCGGCAGCTATGCCTGGGGACCGGGCAACGGCGGCGGCGCCTACCAGTTCGTGCTGGGCACCTGGGAACGCTATGGCGGCGCGGCCAGTGAATATGGCTCCGCCAGTCCGGCCTACCAGGACCAGATCTTCGACAATGCCATCGCCGCCGGCGGCGCCTCCAACTGGACCAACTACGACGGATGCTAGCCGCGACGCATAGCGTCCGGCCTACCCGGCCAGGCCGGCAACACCTGTCCCGACAGCACCTGTCAGATCACTGTCTCAAAGCTCAGTGTTGATGATGGCCTCTACCAGCGTGGTACCTGACTCGGTCAGGGCGATCCGGCGGGCCGCGTAGTCGAGCGTCACCAGTCCTCGCGCCGCGAGCTCAGCGAACCGCTCGCGCCAGGGATCGCCGAACAGCGAGCGCCCGCCGAACCGCTGCTGATGGACCTCGTCCGAGAGCGGCTGGCAGCTGGACAGCGCCATCTTGACCGCCCTGATCTCGCGGGCCGCCTCGTCGAAGCCGGTCGCCGACTCCAGCGGGATGACCCCGGCGTCCACCGAGCGACGGTAGGCCGCTGGCGAGACGTTGGTCATGGCCTCGGACGCCCGGCAGCTTGAGCTGCCGCCGAGGCCGATCGCTACCTCGGCCTCCTGCTTGTCCTGATCGACCATGATGGCCTTCCACTTCTCCGGGCCTTTCTCTGGGCGGGCGAAGTACATCACCGGATGCTCGGTGTAGCCGAGATCCCGCAGGCCCCGTGTCATGAGCTCGTGCATCTGGTACTGCTCGCCGATGCTCGGCCAGTGATGACCCGCGCCCGCCAGCCGGCCCCGGTAGGCCGGGCTCTGCCAGGCGGCTGGCTTGTCCCCGGCGACGCCCGTGCGGGTATCGGCGTAGGGCCGCAGGTGGAGCTTCGCGCAGACCACCGACGTCGGATCGGCTTCCGCGACGTAGCGCAGGTCCCTGGCCACGCTGGCGACGTCCTGATCGAGCAGGCCGAACATGAGATCTATGCTGACCCAGTCAAAGCCGGCCGCCTTTGCGTTAGATATAAAATCGAGGCACATTTCCGTCGTGGATGGCCGGCCGCACTGCTCAAGTACGTGGCTGTCGAACGACTGGACTCCGCAGGACACCTTCGTGCAGCCGGATTCCGCCAGCGCCCGCAGGAAAGCCGGAGTCAGCGAATTCGGGTCGCCTTCCAGGCGAATGGTGGTATCGCTGGTGAAACCGAAGTGGCGCCGGTAGAAGCCGAGCACTTTCGCGATGGTCCGCGGCGGCAGGAGCGAGGGAGTTCCGCCGAATACGTTGAATTCCCCGACCGGCGCGCTGGCCAGCCGGGGAACCTGGTCGAGCCACAGCCGCGCCTCACGCAGATTCAGCTCCGCCCAGTCATCGGCCTTGCCGGCGACGTCGGCCGGCGCTCCCCTGGCTAGCACGACCGGGTACTGACAGAATCGGCAGCGATAGCTGCACGTCGGGAAGTAGCACCAGAGATGGATCGGCCTGGTCTGCGCTAGCTGGGCATCGAGGTCGGCCAGGAAATCAGCCGGCTGATAGTCGGGCAGATTACCGGGAAATACGTGCGCCCCGAACGGGTCAGCCGCCACGTATTCCAGCAGCCGCCGGTTCTCCGGGGCGGCCAGCGCGCCGGTGACCTCAGGGACCGGATAGCCGGGATCGACCGCAAGCAGCGAGCTCAGCACCTCATCGGAGGTCATGTCAGAAAACACCTCCATTGCCAAAATAATCGTGAGCCTCGCCCGATTCACGATCCTCGCAGTAGTACCGGGCGAACTCGGCAAAACGTCCGCACGGGATATCGGCGAAACAGTCAGGCAGCGGCGGCGGATAGCCGATGTCATCGCCTACCACCGCCCGCAGCCGGGCAAACAGCTCATCGGCGAACTCGAAATAGAGCCGGTAAGAGGGGCTCTTGTAGGAATGCATCGGCAGGAAGCTGGTCAGGCTCATTTCCGTCATCAGCTCGGCCGCGCGCCGGGCCAGGCGGCGGCTGAGGGCCGAGGTAAGGAACTCGGCGACCCGCTCGCTGGCGGCCATGGACGGCGCCAGCAGCAGCGGCAGGATCAGGTTCTTCGGCGTGAAGTCCTTAATCGAGAATTCCCAGGCCTGCCGCGCCTGCGCCGGGGTGAGATCCCGCTCCCGATCCGCCTCCCGCGTCCTTTCCCTGATATCACGCATGACGATAGTCCCGTGTGATCCGTACGCCCGGCCGGTGATGACCTCGCCGATAGCGTGATCGACGCGCCTTGGGTTAATCTCCACCCGCGCGCTGGGGAGATAGACGATATCCTCGCCCGAGGCCTTCATCTTGATTCCGAAATCCCAGTCGTCGGACAGGTGATTGTGAAAGCTCCCGTCCTTCATCTGGTACGCGATCTCGATGCCGCCTATCCGCTCGTACCGGTCGCGCTCGACCGCGAATCCCTTTCCGTCCGGGAATCCCCCGAACACCGGCCAGGCCGCCTGCCGGCACCGCAGCGTGCGCTGGATCGCGTCCCACAGGAGCGGCCGGCGGGCAAAAGCCGCCGCCGGGTAGTAGTAGTCGCATACGCCGATCGCGGCGGCCGCCGACTCCATGCCGTGCAGCAGCTCGCCCAGCCAGAGCCGGTCGACCCGGCAGTCGGCATCCGCTGACACCAGGTAGAACGGGCCGCCGGCGCCGTGCTCCTCGTCCCGGCGATGACTGCGCCGCGCCGCGAACTCCATCCCGGCCTTCCTGGCGCACGCCACGCCCTGCTCGGATTCGCTGATGATCAGCAGCGTCAGGCCAGGGTGCTCGGCCGCGAAATTCCGCGCGATGCCGATGCTGGCATCCGAGCAGTTATTGTCAACGAGAATAATCTCGTAAATCCCCGGATCAAGCCGCCGCCCAGCCAGCCACTGATCCTCCAGCGAGCGCAGAACCGCACCCAGATCGCCGGCCTCGTTGTAGACAGGGACGATCACGCTCAGCCGCGTTTCCCTGCGCATCGGCACCGCAGGCTCGGGCTCACTCACCCGGGCACGGGACTTTATGGATTGCTGAACAAAATCGCGGGCGAACTGCCGCACCTGAGCCGGCGCGAAGCAGAACCGGCCAAGATCGGAATTGAATCGCGCGAGCTCGTGCCGTTGCCGCTCGTCCGTCAGGAGGCCGGTCACCTCGGCCGCGAACGCGGCATCAGGAAGCTCGTCATCGGCGGCGGTAATCGCCAGGACCGGGGCCCGGAATCCCCGCGCGCCATACACGGTCTCATAAGCCTGAAATCGCGAGCAGGCATAAGGAACGCCGGCGGCTATCGCCTCCCCGATCGGGTTGCCGTAGCTCTCGTAGTCGTAGGACGTCAGGAAGCTCACCAGATCGCAGTCGGCGAGCAGATCCTGGACCGAAAACAGGCGGCCGGCGCAGTCGGGAGCGTCCAGCGGCGCGAGCGGGCCGCCGAAGATGACCTGCGGCCCGACCCCCAGCGACTCGGCCTGCCGGGCCAGCGAGCGGACCTCGTCCGGCGACTCCTGCGTATCCCCGGCGATGAACAGGAACGCCGGCCTGCCCGCTCCGAGCGCGGCGAGCCTGGCGCTGACCGCCGCCAGCAGCCTGAGGTCGCGATCGATGCGCTTCTGCCTGATGATCCGCGTGGTCCGGCCGATGAGGAAGGCGTCCGCCGGAATGCCGAAATGCGGGCGGAACCGGGGGTCGCGCAGGCTGGCGAGATCGGCGATCGGCGTGAACGTGTTCGGCAGGACGGTGACCTCGGACAGGCCTGGCGCCCAGTCCAGCATCTTGCGCCGGGCGTCGTCGTGGAGGGTGACATACCGGATGAAGGGCGAGTCGGCTGGCCTGATCGCGCCGCGATAGGGGTATTCACCGTATTTCCCGGCGCCGGGCTCGCTCGACCACATCAGGTCATGGTCCCGCCATATCACATAGGTGCCTAAGGAGCGGGCCCGGCCGTATTCCTCGATGGCCGCGTAGAGCGCCCGAGTGTAGGTCACGTTCTCGGGCAGGGTCCCGTTTTCCACGACCACGAGCGAGACGTTGAGCGCCTGCCATTTCCTGACGAGCTGCCGCGCCAGGGCAGCGCTGATCGCCCGAACCCGCGGCAGCGACCGCTGCGGGTCCTGCCCCAGGACGACATCCCGCAGGACCTGGCGCACGAATCCCTCGTCGTAGCCCGGCAGGGACCCGAGCTCGTCGATCCGGTCCAGGCTGATCCAGGACGGCACCAGGTCGGCCTCGTGGGTGTATGGCAGGAAGAGGCGGCCTTTATCCGCTTTGATGTCATAACCAAGGTCAAGGTGGATACGGTAGCCCCATTCCCGGAATTCCCGGGCGAGCTTAATGAACTCGCTGACCACTCCAGAAACAGCGGTAGCGTCAAAAGAAGTGCACCAGAGAACCCGGTCGCTATCGGCTGGGAGATTGACCATTAGCGAACCTCCTCCGTTTATCCCACCACGAGCTCAGCTAGATCGGCAAGGCGTCTGGGGCTGCTAAGCTCGATCGTGCGCTAGGCATCAACTACCCGAAGGAGAGCAAATGCGGCAGGTGTCTATGTCCATCGAGCTGACCTATGGGAGCTACTCCGGAGGATATAGCGCATGCCGCACAAGACGCTCAGCCTTGGGATCCTGGCGCATGTAGACGCCGGCAAGACGAGCCTCACCGAACGGCTGCTCTACGAGGCTGGCGTCATCGACCAGCTGGGCAGCGTGGATGCTGGCACCACCCAGACCGACTCGCTGCGGCTAGAGCGCCAGCGCGGAATCACGATCAAGTCGGCGGTCGCCTCATTCCCCGTCGGCGACATTACCGTCAACCTGATCGATACTCCCGGTCACCCCGACTTCATCGCCGAGGTGGAGCGCGTTCTGCTCGTGCTGGACGGGGCGGTGCTGGTCGTGTCGGCGGTCGAGGGCGTCCAGGCCCAGACCCGGATTCTGATGCGCACACTGCGACGTCTGCGCATCCCGACGCTCCTGTTCATCAACAAGATCGACCGCGCGGGCGCCCGCGCGGTCGAGGTGCTCGACGAGGTCACCCGGCGGCTGAAGCTCGCGACGATCGCGATGGGATCGGTACGGAAGGCGGGCACGCCCGAGGCCAGCTTCGCCCCGGCAGGCGCGGACGACGCCGGATTCGCGGCCAGGCTCGCTGAGTTCCTCGCCGAGCAGGACGAGCCGATGCTCGCCAGCTATCTCCAGGCCGAGGCAGGCCTTCCCTATCAGGCAGCCTCCGGGCCGAGCTGGCGACGCAGACGATCCTGGGGCTCGTGTCTCCCGCCTTCTTCGGCTCGGCGATCACCGGTGCCGGCCTCGCACCCCTGACCGCCGGGATCACCGAACTGCTTCCGGCCAGGGCCGGCGACACGCGGGGGCCGGTCTCCGGCAGCATCTTCAAGATCGATCGCGGCAGCAGCGGAGAGAAGGTCGCCTACGTCCGAGTGTTCGCCGGCCAGGTGGCCGTGCGGGACCGGATCAGGCTCGCGCCGGGCCTGGAAAACAAGGTGACGTCGGTCGCGCTGTTCGACCGGGGATCAGTGGTGCGGCGGCACGAGATCTCAGCCGGCCAGATCGGCAAGCTCTGGGGTCTGGCCGATGCCCAGATCGGCGACCGGATCGGCGAAGTCGCCGGGGCTGAGCCACGCCGGGAGTTCCCCCCGCCGACGCTTGAGTCCGTCGTCGTGCCCCGCGATCACGCCGACCGGCAGCGGCTGCGGGTAGCACTCGGCCAGATCGCCGAGCAGGACCCGCTCATCAACGTCCGTCAGGATGACGAGCGCCAGGAGATCTACGTCTCTCTCTACGGCGAGGTGCAGAAGGAAGTCATCCAGGCCACGCTCGCCAGCGATTTCGACATCGACGCGGGGTTCCGCGACACGACGATGATCTACATCGAGCGGCCGGCCCGGAGCGCCAGCGCCCTTGAGCCTCCTTCAGTCCGACAGCCATCCTTACCCGGCGACCATCGGACTGCGCATCGAGCCAGCACCGCCAGGCACCGGCGTCGAATTCCGGCTCGGCCTCGATCCTCGTGCGGTCCCGCTCTATATCTACAAGACCCTCGGCAATTTCACCGACGCCATGACCGAGTACATCGTGAGCACTTTCCGGACAGGACTGTACGGCTGGCAGGTGACGGACTGCGCCGTGACCATGTTCGAGTGTGCCTATTACATTGGCGACGGACCGAAAAAGCGCGTTCTCCCCACGCCCCGGACGACAGCCGCCGATTTCCGCAAGCTCACTCCGCTGGTCCTGACTGGTGCGCTTGAGCAGGCGGGCACGATCGTCTGCGAGCCAGTGACCCAGCTCCGGGTGGAGTCACCCGAGACGAGGATCGGCGGGGTGATGTCGGTCCTGGCCGGCCTCGGGGCCAGCGTGGCGACCCCGCGACCCGAGGACGATGTGTCGATCATCGAGGCTCAGCTCCCGTCGGCGCGGGTGCACGCGTTCCAGCAGCAACTCCCGCGGCTGACCGGCGGCGAAGGCGCGCTCGACACCAGTTTCGCCGGCTACCAGCCTGTCCACGGGAGCTTCCCCGTCAGGGGCTTCGCTGGCTAGCCGAAAATGACCGATCCGCACTCGCCCAGAGTGATCCTGCTGGCCCGGCCGGTCTTTGTGATGGAGGGTTTTCGTTTCCCGGAGAGTTGTCGTCATTCTCCTGGAAAGCTTTCAGTCTCCGCGTGGAGAGTTGTCGTTTCGTGGAGAGTTTTCAGTAAATATCGCGGCTAACTCTCCACGAGACGACAACCGTCCACGAGAACGCCGAAAACTCTCCAGGAAAAGCGACAATCTCCGAGCGCGGAGTCCAGTCGAGCGCCGACCAAGCTTGCGCCCACCCCCAAAGAGATCAGCCGACCTCGAACGCCGCCGCGATGACGGGCAGATAGCGCTCCACCTGCTCGCGGTCGCTGTCTTTCTCCTTCTCGGTCAGCTCGGCGTACGGCGTATTCAGCTGCCTGGTCCAGTTGCGGACCTGGTCGGCGGGAATCGTCAGCGAGCCGTCCGCTCCTGGCTCGCACTGCGCGTGCAGGTACCGCTGCCAGTGCGACCAGCGTTCGTGCTCGACGGCCGCGAGCTCTTCCAGCAGCCGGGGGTCCCGCAGCAGCGCGGCGGCGTCGTCATGGCGCATGATCAGATCAATCCCTTATGGACAAGGTTCCAGTAGTGCTGGCCAAGGACAGTCAGCTCGCATGACCTTCCCCGCATCGCCGCGTGCCACATGTGGGGTGCGCCGACGGGGCGCGCGAGATTGACCCGCACGTAGTCTTGCAGGACCCCGAAGACGGCCGTGTGCCGCAGGTCAGGCTCAGGAATCGCCGGGTCGGCAAGTTGCTCAGCGGATCGTTCCGGCTCATAGGTCGGATCGAGCGGGAAGTCGTAGCCGGGCGACGGGAAGTGCGCGGTCAGTGCCTGCAGCGCGGCCAGCGCGATCGGCGGCTCGGTCTTCCGCAGCGACACGAACGTCTTCACGTTGGTCTTGAACACCGGGCGCTGAGCCCAGGGGCCGAGTGACTGGTCGATGTGGGCGTAGACGCTGCCGGGAGTGATATCGCCGACCAGATTCGCGGCCGCGCCGTTGAGCGCATCGACAAGCAGCCGGGTAAAGACGCCCGCTCCCCCGCCTGGCACCTCAAGGGCATACTGATCGGCCGTTGATGCCGTCAGGATCGTGACGCCGTCGGCGATCTCGGCCGGACTCTGAGCGATCGCCCTGTTACCGGTCACGCCGCCGTGACAGCTGTCGAGAATGATGACTTTGTTCCTCGCCCGAGAGCTGTTCGCGAGGGTCATGAGCTCTTGCAATGACAGCCCGTCATCCCCGGTCTGCGCGTCACTCGCGCACAGGAATCCGCCGGTGTCCTCGATGTAGCCGTGGCCGGCGAAGTAGAACAGGGCGATCTCCGCGTCGTCGGCGTACAGCTCCCGCACCGAGCGCTTCAGGTCGTGCTTGCGGACGACCTGAGTCTCGCTCGCCCCGATCATGACCTGAGGGGCCACGAAATTCAGCGTGCCGTCGGAGTTCCGCTCCAGCGCGGTCCGCACCGAATGTGCGTCATTGACGCAGCCGCTGAGGCTGCGTATGTGCCAGTAATGGTCGATTCCGACAATCAGCGCTTTACGCATAGACCTTGTCCGGACATCAGATCTCCTCAGCTATGGCGCTAGAGAGCCTAGCCAGTACGATGCGGAGGTGCCATCAGTACCCGTGCCATCAAGCTCCGTGCGGGTCCTGGACGGAGTGGCCAGGGAATGGCCGGATCACGTCGGAGCTGACGTGCCCTTTCTCGCCAGCGCGCCCTGGATCAGCGCGACCTCAGACCGGCTCACCAGCAAGCGGCTCGCCTTCCTGGCGACGCACGAGGGCCGGGCCGGCGGCCTGCAGGCCACCATCATCGACGACCCGGCCACCGGCGAGATGATCAACTTGTACCGGACCCTGCTCTCCGACCCCAAAGTCTGGAAGTTCCCCGCAGCCAGCACCGCCCCCCGCGGCGACCTGCGCGCCCAGGCCCCGCCCGAGCGGGCCTGGCTCCCCCATCTGGCCGTGCTCTACCCCGGCTTCGACACTTTCGTGGCGGCGAGCGGCGGCCCCACCCCCGCGCTCGCGGCAACCCTCGTCGACACCGTACTCAACTGCGCGCGAGAACGAGGCCTCAAAGCAGTCTCCTTCCCCTACGTACGCGCGGACACCCTGCTCCCCCCGATCCTCGCCGAGCGCGGGTTCCTGGCCATCCCGCTGACGTTCCGCTCCCGGCTGACGCTCCGCCCGAGCTTCGATGACTACCTCGCCACCCTGTCCAAGAACGGCCGCGCCCAGGTCACCAGGGAGCGCCAGCGCCTGGCTGCCGCCGGAATCCGCACCAGGCGCTGCGACCCCGACGACGTGTGGCCTGACGTGCTCGCCCTGCGCTGCGATCTCGTGAAGCGCTATGGCCAGATACCCGACCCGGAAGCCGAAACGACGAGCATCCGCCGGCTCATCTCCTGCTTCAGCGCCGGCCAGACCCGCCTGTACTGCTCCTTCCTCGATGGCCGCGTCGTCGGCTTCTCGCTCTACCTGGCGGGCCGCGATTGCTGGTACGCGAGCCATACCGGCACCTACCAGACCCCGCAGACCAGCGGCGTGTACTTCGACCACCTCTTTTACGCGCCGATCGCCGACGCCATCGCCGAGGGCGCCGAGGTGCTTGACCTGGGGATCGGCGCCTGGGAAGGCAAGCGCCGCCGAGGCTGCGAGCTGACCCCCGTGGACCTCTGGGTCCGGGCTTTCGATCCCGCCATCGCACGCGCCATCGCCACAGCGGCCGCGCCCATGCGCAGAGAAATCGGCTGGTGAGCCCTAGGCGACCCCAGCAGGCTCGGCCAGCGATGAAGGCTCGGCCTCGGCCCGCCCCCGCGTCCCCAGCCTGACCGCCACGGCTCCGGCCGCCACGATGACGGCCAGCACGGCGAACCCGCCCCGCCCTGCCCACGCGACGGCCGAGGTGCAGAGCGCTGGCCCGAGCACGAAAGCGGCCGCCTGACCAGTATTAAAGAATGCCAGTGAGCGAGTCGTGTCCCCCGGCGGACTCAGGCCGAAGGACAGTGTCCAGGATGCCGAGCCTGCGTTCATCTCCGCCAGCGTCAGCAGCAGCGCCGCCAGCACGAATCCGCCTGCGGCGATCGGTGTGAGCAGGCCGGGCAGGGCCGCGAGCAGCCCGCAGCAGGCGACAATGCAGAGCCCGGCCAGGAGGCCAGCCCGCGCGCCGCTGCGGATGCCGGTGGCCCAGCGAGTCAGCCGCGCCTGAAAGAGCACGACCAGGACGGTGTTGAGCAGGAACAGGACGCTCACCGTCACCGGCGGCACGGTCGTGCGGGTCGTGAGCCAGAGCGGAATCTCGACGTTGAAGAGCGGGAAAAGCAGGGCCAGCATCGCGCAGCCAAGCGTCACGAGCAGGAACCGCCCGGTGAGCCAGCGCGGTGCCGGCCTGGCGGCGGCGGTGCCCTGACCCGGGGCCGCCACGACCGCCTGGCCGGCCGACGCCCGCCCGACCTGCCAGGCGGCCACGAAGAACGACAGGCTGTTGACCACGACGACCGCGTCCAGGCTGGCCCGGCTGGGCAGCACCAGGGCCACCGAAGCCAGCAGGGCTCCGATGGTCATCCCGGCGTTCGTGGCCACGTGCATGACGGCGAGGGTCGCCGTGCGCTGGTCCGCTGGCACATAGCGGCTGACCAGGACCTGGTTGACGCTGGTCGCCGGCCGGTCGGCGATCGCGACCAGCGCCGCCGCCAGGTAGAAGGTCAGCGCGGAATGCACCGCCAGGAAACTGAGCGCGAACAGCCCCCGCAGCACCTGCACGGTCATGGCCACTCGTCGCACCTGCCAGCGCCTGGTCGCCGTGGTCACTGGCCAGACGGCGGCGAGCCCGAGCAGGCCCCCGGCGGTCAGGCCGAGGCCGATCTGGGTCGGCGGCAGGTGCACCACCTTGACGATCAGGACCGTCGAGGTGGTGAGCCACACCCCCGTGCCGCTCCAGTCGATGAACGTGGCTATCGCCAGCCGCCTCGCGGGTCCGGCGGGCAGGCCGGCCAGCGGGCTGGTCACCGAGATCCGGCTCATCGCCGCGGATCGGCCCAGGCGATCCTGAGCGTGTCCTCCAGCCAGGCATGATAGGCCCGGCAGTCCTCGTAGCTCGCGTGCGAGGACAGCACGAAGGCCGGGTAGCCGACCCACCGGGGCCAGGCCGGGACGACCGTTCCCGCGCTCATCAGCTCCAGCAGCAGGCGGGTGTCGGGGTGCCGCCGTACCTCATCCGCGCCGGCCAGCCCCGCGTACTCCCCCGAGCCGGTGACCGGCATGATCCAGTCCGCCGCGACTCGGCGGGCCACGGGCCGCAGCTCCGGCAGCTCGCCATGAATGACCTGGTGCAGCACAACACCGAGGTAGTCAACGCCGGTCGCGGTCTCGACCAGGAAATGCACCGTGCCCGAGCCGCCCATCCTGGCCCCGATCTCCAGCAGCACGGGCATGCCGTCTGCCCGCAGGCGCAGCTCGGTGTGGCTGGCCCCGAAGTCGATGCCGATCTGCCGGTGCGACGCGCGCACCGCCCAGGCGATCCGCTCGGCGACGCCGGGGTCGAGCCGCGCGGGGGTGATGAACGTGCGCTCCTCGAAATACGGCCCCCTGAGGTTGCCCTTGTCGCTGATGGCGAGCACGGTCGTGTCCCGCGCATCGGACACGGACTCGACGCAGTACTCGGGGCCGTCGATGAACTCCTCCACGAGCACGCCTGACCGCCCGTCGTCGCTGCTGCCGGCGATGATGTCAAGCTGCTCGACGTTGATGCTCTGCACCAGGTCGACGGCGGCCTTCAGGTCCGTGAGGTTGTCCGCCATAGTCACCCCGAGGCTGGCCATGCCGTTGACCGGCTTGACGACCAGCGGAAAGCGCAGGTCAGCGACCTGACCGCCAAGGTCGGCCGTCAGGTCGATAAGCCGGTAGCCCGGTACCTCAAGCCCGGCCTTGCGCATCGCCTCCCGCTGCCGGTACTTGTCCCGGCAGATCTGGGCGACCTCGGGGCGGATTCCGCGCAGCCCCAGGCGCGCTGCCATGGCTGCGGTGAATGGCCCCGCCGCGTCATAGAGCGTCAGAACGGCGTCAAACGGCTGGCCCGCGTGCTCCTTCTCCAGCCAGGCCCGTGCACCCTCGGGGTCGCCAAAGATGTCCAGCTCGCGGGCGCACTCCACGTTGGGCAGGCCGGCCGGTATCCGGACGCCGGGCAGCACGCCGAGAGTAAGCGCGACGCCGGCCCGGCCTGCCGCCTCGAAGACAAACGGCAGACCGGGATTCTGCGCCAGCAGAGCAACCCGGTACGTCATGGAGCGGGCTCCGCGCCGCCGTCGGCCCAGGCGCCCCCAGCCTGATGCAGCGTGTAGACCATCGGAACGGGACCGAAGCTGCGCCGGATCACCAGCCCGTGATCGGCGGCGGCCTTGCTGGTGGTGACGCAGCCGTCGGCGATGCCGCTGGCGCAGTCCCTGGCCGCCTGCGAATTGCTCAGGACCAGGCTGAGCGTGCAGCTTGAGCTCACCCGCCTGACCAGCGATTGCGGCGCCGGGTGGGACACGACCGTCGCTACCTCCGAGGTCGCCGCGCGAGTGGCGAAGACCATGTCGTAGGTGGGCAGGATGAAGCTGTCCACCATCGCCAGCCGCCCGAGGTTCTCGAAGACGAGTGAGTGCAGGTCCGGATAGACGGCGCAGGCCAGCAGTGCCTCGTGACCATCACCGGACAGCAGCGGGATCGCGGATTCCAGGCTTGGGTGCAGCCGCACGTCAGCCGGACGGCCGCGCACGCTGAACCAGTGGTGCGCCGCCATCTCCAGATTCGTCCCTGACGGCCCGAGCGTGTGGATGACCCCGATGCCGCTCAGAGTCTGGGTGTCAGTCATCTGGGCCTCCCGCGCCGACGCGGCAGCCTGGCGGGCTCGCGAATACCGAGGCGAGCCAGTCGTCCGGCTTGGCGTACCGGTCTTCGGCCCGGACGGGCGGATCGAGCACGGACAGCGCGAAACTCCTGGCCGCCTCCGCGTAGGCGTCGTCGCCCAGTGCTTCCGCCGCCAGGATCTCGTTCACCAGCGCGTCCACGGCGAGCCCCGTCTCCTCGCGCGAGGTCAGCTGGGTCCCGGACTGACCCGGCCTGAGCACGCCGTTCCGCAGCAGCCAGGTGCCCAGCAGCACCCCGGCGCCGGCGTCGCTGTTGCAGAGCGCGTCGCCGGCCGTCGGATACCGGAACAGCCGGTCGAACAGCACGAACTCGAAGACCTCCCGCCGGTACGGCAGATCGGGGTCGCGCAGGCACAGCTGCAGGGACTGACAGTCCACCTTGAGCTCTTCGAGCAGCCCGGTATACCACTGCGCCTTGAGGGCGAGATGGAGCGCGAGCGGGCGCGGCCCCTGCTGGTGGTGATGTTCGTGCAGATAGGCCCAGCAGCACCTGGTGTCGTACATACCCTCGGCATCGAGCCGCGGTGACGCGAGCGGGTCCCCCTGCGCGAACAAACTGTCGCCGCAGCGTAGGTGCAGCTGGCTAAGCGTCCACTGATAGGTCGGGATGTGCTTATTCATAAAAAACCAGGCGAAGTTCTGCCTGGTCACCCTGGTGGAAGCCAGAATGTTCTCAGGGAAGAGGACGACGCACTGGCCGCGCGCCGCCTGGCGCGAGCCGGTCAGCACCCGAGTCGCCTGAACCGCGCTTTCCGGATGCGGGTAGTGCTCCCGCACGCTGCTCAGCGAGTCAGGCTCGTCCCGCATCACGAGCACGAGCTGGAATAACGGCGCTCTGGTGTCGCTATTGGGCATGAACGCGGGCCCGGCGAATAGTGCCAGCGCCTTGTCGGCGGGGCCTTCGATCGCGTCCCGTGAGGCGCCGAAGCACGGCACGGACTCAAGCCCGGCCGAACGCCAGGCCGTCAGGTCCTGGTCGAATGCGTCCCTGGACGACTCGGGGAAGAGTGCGTTATCGAACAGTTCGCTGCGCAGCGCGGACAGAGCCTGATCCGCGACCGCACGGTGCCGCGGCTCGACCGAGCCGTCAGCGCGCTGGTAGTGCTGCACCTCATGAACTAACGGCACGATCCTGGTCTCAAGCAGCTGCTGCGCGTACGTGGCGTGCACGACCATCGGAGCCTCCTTGCTACGGGCCGTACAATAACAGACCAATTACCACCAAATCCAATGGCAACCTGCAAGTGTGGTCCAAACGGCGAGCGGCTGCCCGATGCGCACGCGGAGGTACGAGAGCAGCCATGATCGACTTTATCGTGCAGCGGTCGAGCCGCCCCGCCGAGGCGGCCGAGCGGGAGCGGGTACTCGCCGATCCTGGCTTCGGCCGGGCCTTCACCGACCACATGATCACCATCGACTGGTCGCAGGAGCAGGGCTGGCACGACGCGGCGCTGGTGCCCTACGGCCCGCTCAGCCTGGACCCGGCGACCCAGGTACTGCACTACTCTCAGCAGATCTTCGAGGGCACGAAGGCCTACCTCTGGGCCGACGGGTCAGTCGCGGCCTTCCGGCCCCGTGCCAACGCGGCCAGGTTCAGCCAGTCGGCGCTGCGGATGGGCCTGCCCGCGCTCCCCGAGGACTCGTTCGTCCGCTCGCTTGAGCTGCTGGTCACCGCCGACCGGGACTGGGTGCCGGCCGGGCCGGGCTGCAGCCTGTACCTGCGCCCGTTCATGATCGCGACCCAGCGCACCCTGGTAGCCGACAAGCCGCCGGCGGCCGCCAGGTACCTGGTCATCGCCTCGCCGTCCGGCCCGTACTTCCACGGCGGGATCACCCCGGTCACCGTCTGGCTCTCCGAGCGCTACACCAGGGCCGCGCCCGGCGGAACCGGCGCGGTCAAGTGCGGCGGCAACTACGCAGCGGCCCTCGCCGGCCAGCTCGAAGCCCTGGCCGCCGGCTGCGACCAGACGGTCTGGCTGGACGCCGTGGAGCACCAGTGGGTCGAGGAAATGGGCGGGATGAACCTGTTCTTCGTCTACGGCACCGGCTCCGCCGCCCGCCTGGTCACCCCGCCGCTGACCGGCACCCTGCTCCCCGGCATCACCCGCGACTCACTCCTCACGCTCGCCCCCGACCTGGGCATCCCGGTCTCCCAAGACCGGCTGTCGGCGTCCCAGTGGCAGGCCGACACCGAGTCCGGCCAGCTCACCGAGGCCTTCGCCTGCGGGACCGCCGCCGTCATCACCCCAGTAGGCAAGGTCAGGACAGCGGCGGCGGAGTGGCAGCTCGGCAACGGCCCCGGCCCCATCACCATGAAACTGCGCGCCGCCATGCTCGACCTCCAGCACGGCGCGACCCCCGACCCCTACGGCTGGATCCACAAGATCTGCTGACGCGGCCGACCCAGACTCACCCCGCCGACGTTCCGTGATCATGGTCGAGTCTTGATCACGTTAGGTCGGCTCTCCCCTCCCCCGCCGATGTTCCGTGATCATGGTCGAGGCCTTGATCACGGAACGTCGGCGGGGCGATCGCGCGACTAACCTTCCGTGATCGACCTCTGTCTCATGATCACGGAAACCTGGGCGGGGCACCCGAGCGCCTGACCGGGATGACCGAACCCCCTGAAATGGCAGATACCCGGCAGAAGGTCCGGCATCAGATCGCCGGAAGGCCCTTGAACCCTATTGCCGGGCAGGATCTCAGGCGCTTGCCGCCAGCGAGCCGCCCTGCAGGGCCCATTGAGGGAGCTTGCGGAGGAAGGCGAGGCTCGCCGCCGGGCAGGGCTCCGGTTCCGGATCGGGCGAAATCGGGCGTGAACCGGGCACTGTGTAGGAGATTTTTTTCCTGTAGGAGAGTTAACAGCGAATATGATTGTAAATCCTCCTACAGGAAAAAAGTCTCCTACAGGATCTGGCTTACCCCCGGACCAGGCGTGCCGCCGGCACCCGAAAAAGGTCAGTACCCGGCATTCTCGTCGCGCGGGCCTTGCTGAACCACCGCCCGGACCCGCCAGGCTCGCCGTGCGGGCCGGCCTGAACCACTGCCCGGACCCGGATTGCCGGGTACTGACCCTTTTCGGGTGCCGACGGCTGGCCTGGCCGGGGTTTCGGCCTAGCCCGCAGCACCAGGTACCGCCACCGATGTTCCGCGACCATGTCGGGAACGGTGATCACGGAGTTCTGACGGGGTGATCATGCTGCCGACGCTCCGTGATCAAGGTGGGCCACATGATCACGGAACATGGCTGCCGTGAATTTGTGATCGGGCTGGTGGCTGGCGTGCGGGGGCTGCCGGCGGGGCGGGAGCTCGCATGACCGCCGCCAGCCCCGGCATGTCCGGTATGGCCGTGACCGCAGCCGGGGACCCTGGTGTCGTTCCGGCAGCAGCAAGGTCCCCCGCTGCGGTATCCCGATCACGGAATTGGCGCCAGAGCCCGGAACATCGGCATTCTCCGCGATCACGCTCCGGGCGGTTGGTCATATCACCCGCCCGTGCGTACCGCCTACCCGCGGACCCGCAGTGCCGCCGCCCTGAGCCGCTCATAGTGCGGCAGGTGATAGTCGAGATACCCGGCCAGCGTCGGATTGGCGGCGACCACGCCCAGGTCAGGCCGCTCGGTCCGGACGAACCCGGTGGTCTGGCTGGCCGTCTCGTGCCATCGGCTGGTCCGTTCCCAGGCCTGGTGCATGCCCGTCTGCCAGGACAGCGACTCCGGCAGGAATGCGATGCCCACCGCCTGGCAGTAAGCCAGGATCGTCTCCTCCGGCGCGGCGATCAGGTCGTCAGAGTCGATCACGACCGGGGGCCGGCCGCTCGCCTCCGCCACGGCATCGTAGAGCTCGGCCAGCCAGGCGAAGCCGATCTCGTCCCGCTGAAGCCCTGGATGCAGCGCGTAATGCGAGGCGATCGCCTCGGCCGGGTGCCGGATCAGGAAGGTGTGCGCCGGCCCGGCCAGAAAGGCCCGGTCGGCCAGCAGGCGGGGATAGTGGAAGTCCGTCGTGTCCTTGAAGAACAGCGGCCCGTCGGCGGCTAGCTCAAGCAGCGCCGGGATGAGCTCGTCCTCTGACCGCGCCACCCGGTCGCCGACCCTGGACTCGCCGAAGTTGATCACGTGCGAGAACGGCTCGTGCAGCATCCGGTAATCGCCTCGGGCAGCGAACATCGCCTCGAACGCGGTCGACCGCGATCTCGGCGCACTCCACAGCGCCAGAATCCCAGGTTGCCCTAAATCACTCATCAGTCCCAAGTCCAGATCCTGATTACCGGCAGAATGCTTCGATGGAGCATTTCACCACGGCAAGGCTCACCGCCAGAGACTGGACTGCCGCAGATCTGGACGCGGCCTTCGCGATCTACGGACGGGACGAGGTCATGCGATGGCTCGGCCCGCAGCCACGGCGGCCAATCGAGTCGCTTGAGCAGATGCGGCAATGGCTCGACCTGCGGATTGCCCGCGCACGGGAGCAGCCTGACTACGGCCTGTGGGCCATCGAGTTGCGCGCCACCGGCGAGGTGGTCGGCGCGGTCCTGCTGGCGCCGCTCAGCGACGATGATCCCACCGTGGAAATCGGCTGGCACCTGAACCCTGCTCACTGGGGTGCCGGCTACGCCACCGAGGCCGGCCGGGGCGCGGCCGACCTGGCTTTCGGCCTGGACGCGGCGAACCGGGGAACCAGGCCCGTACTCGACAGCGTGGTGGCGCTGGTGGATCCGGACAACCTCAGGTCCCAGGAGGTGTGCCGGCGGCTGGGCATGCGGCACGCGGGCCAGACCAGCCAGTACTACGGGCTCACGCTGGAACTCTTCGCTCGCCCGCGCCGAGCGCGACTACGCCGGCCCGACCAGCGAGGTCACTTGAGCGGCTCCACCTTGTCGATCTCTCCGCTGTCGTATCCGACAATGACCGAGCCGTCCGCCTGAACCACCATCGAGATGATGTCAGGCTCCTCCAGCAGGACCCTGGTGATCAGGCCGCCCGGCGACACGACCGTGACCCACTCCTGGCCCTCGATCGAGAACCATCCGCCGGCGCTTGAGGTACCCGGCTGCTGAGTGCTCATCCAGAGCGAGGCAACCGGAGCCGATCCGGCCAGCGCCGGCGACCCAGCCGGACCGGCGCTCAGCGCGACCAGCCGGTGGGCCAGCTCGCACCGGACCCAGACGCGAGCGCCCTGCGCGATGATCTCCCGGGGACCGGCCGGAACCTTGATGGTCGCCATCGTCACCAGCGTCCGCGGGTCCAGTTCGGCCACCTGGCTGGTCCGGGCGAGGATCACGTACAGGTGCCCGTCCGCCGCCGCGACGCCATACGGGGTCCCGCTGATCGCCCGGCGCGCGATGACCTTCCCGTCGGCCGCTGCCAGCTCCTCCACTGTGCCGCCAGCGGGCGACGCGACCACCACCCGGCCATCGGCCAGCACCAGTGACCGGATGCCGACCCCCACGCTGCGAACCCAGAGGACGCGCCGGGTGCGAAGGTCAACCCGCCCGACCTGGCCCGCATACCGTGAGGCGAAGTACGCGGACGTGCCCTTGACGACCAGATCGGTGACGTAGTCCCTGACCTGCGCCGGAGGGTGGCTGGTCGGATGAGCGAAGTCCACCTGCTGAATGAGATGGCCGCCGAGCACCGCGTACACCAGCCGAGAGCCCTGATCCCTGGTCAGCAAGGTGACGCTGTACTTCGACTGAAGCGTCGCCGTCGGCACGCCACTGGAGCGGGCCAGTGCCGAGACGATAGGAAAGACCAGGATCGTCAGGGTCCACGGGAGCACGCGCCAGCTGACCAGGCGGCGCGTCAGCGGCTTGTAGACCGGTGCCTTGCCCGGCTCGTAGATCTGCGCCTTGGGTGCGGGACGACCGCCGGGCGAGGCAGCCGCCGCCGGCTCCCGCACCCTGGCGTTGGCGTATCCGGCGAAGCTGGCTGACAGCCGCCGCAGGTCGGCCGGGAAGCTTCGCTGGTCCCCCGTCACGGCCAGCGCCCACACTCCGATCGCGGCCTCATACCCCACGTCATCCGGCGCGCGGCCAGTGATGACGACGGGAACCGTGCTTCTGGGCGGACACACCACCGCCAGCACGTCTCGTCCTCCCCCGGTCTGGTCGAGCAGGCCGAAGTCGACGCCGATGGCCAGCGCCAGCACGGCCAGCCGCCGGCGCTGCTCGGCCTTGCCGGTCGGCGGCAGCAGGAAGATGGCCCGGTCCAGCCGGCCGCAGGCGCGGATCTCGTTGATCTCCCACTGCAGTGACCTGGACCGGCCGACCGTCACGCAGATCAGCCGGGCCGAGGCGATCAGTTCCCGGATGCGGTCCTGCCATTCATCCTTGGCGAAACTGCGTCGCTCCGCCCCGAGCGGCGGCGGCAGCTTCTCCTCAAGCGGGCTGAGCGCGATCACCGGGCCGTGGACGGCGAGCGCCGACGCCGCGACTTCCTCGAAACGCTCGAACCGCCGCAGGCACAACCGCTCCACGACCGACGCCCGGTCGAACCGCCTGGCCCGCAGCAGCCGCCGGTCATCGGCGAAGGACCGCAGCATCAGCACCGGGTGACGTTCCTCGTCGGCTGGCCGTTCTTTCCTGGCCTGATCCCGGAGCAGGCGCATGCCAAACCGCCGAGCGAAGGTGAAGGGCAGCAGCGCGGCCAGGATCAGGATCACGCCGAGGAAGGGCAGCACCCGGCCAAGCTCGCCCGCGACGTAGTCCGCGCCGCCGGGATTGGCGTCGAAAGACGACAGGAAGGTCCCCAGAATGGCCAGGAAGATCCCGGCCCCGGCGATCCCCGCCGAGAACACCAGGCTGACCACGCCGATCATCGCGCGGGAGCCGCCGAAGATCGCAGGCCGCCAGGGCGCTGGCCGACGACGGCGGATGAACCACTCGACACCGATGATGCCCCCGATGGCGGCAGCGAGCGCACCTCCGGTCTGCCACAGCCCAAAGTGCCAGATCTCGGTCGCCCGCATGGTCAGGGTAATGGTCGCGATCCTGACCAGCACCAGCCCGGCGTGCCTGGCCAGCCGGACGCTCGCTATCGGGTCGACCGAGAATGCGCCCCGAAGCCGGCCCGTCCTGGTGAGCCGGGACCGCAGCCGGCGGCGGAATGACCGGTCGCGCGCCACGGTGATCAGCCCAAGGATGATCGGGATGCCGATGACCACCCCCATCAGCGTGGAGAGGATCGCGATCCGCGTGTCGCTGAAGACTGCCGGGAGGGCCGGCAGGTTCGCGGCCGTTGCCGGCACCCGGGCGAGCTGACGCTCCAGGCCGGTCCTGACCGTGCGCCAGGCGAGGCTGCTCGCCCCCGCGTTGTTCGCGAAGACCGTGACGGCGACCACGGTGCGCCCGCGCACGCCAGCAGCGCAGGCCTCGGCGTCCGACGGCTCCCTGACCACGTATCCGGCTACCGTCGCGCCAGGCAGCGGCGCCTCCTTCCGCGGCTGGCACTGCGACGACACAAACGATCTCGCGATCGCGCGGTTGCGCGCGTCAAAGGCGGCGACCTGGAACGTGGTCTGCCCGTCGGCGGTGCTCCACGTCCGCTGCCAGGCCCCGACGAATTCGTAGTGCCGCAAGTCAGCGCGGAACCGCCCGGTGCCGAGGTACAAGCCGGCGGTAGGCGGGCCGTCCTGGACCGCCAGCCAGCCACCCGAGCCCGCGAGCGGCGCCGGGAAGCTCATCCGTCACCAGGACCTGATGCGCGACGGCCTGCACCGGATACGGCGGCAGAATCAGCCGCGGCGACGGAGGCAGGAACTGGCGATGCCAGAAGAGCGCCAGGCCGATCAGCACGACCGCCAGGCCAGACACCACCCGCCAGCCGAAAAGCGGCCCGCGCGCTCCCGGCTGCGACAAAGCCGCGGCGTCCGCAGGGTTAGCAACCACCGGGGTGGCGGCGATCGCCAGGGCAGGCACCTGCGGTCGCACTGCCAGCAGGCCTTCCACGCCCTCCAGCGTGGTGCCAAGCAGCGCCGACTGCACGAGCGCAATCAACTCCAGGTGCGTTTTGTCACCGGAACGCAGCAGTACTCCCGCCGCACCGCTCGACGGGTCAGCCAGCAATGCCAGCGCCAGCGCACCGGCCGGTGCCGGCAGGAGCCGGTACGCCTCGCAGATGCGGCCAAGCAACGTCAGCGCGCTCGCCAGCGAGCCCGACAGCGGCACGCCCTCCCACCGCTCCGGCTCAAGCCCGGCCGGCTGGTCGGGTGCACTGGCGAGATCGAGGAATGCCGGCTCGCCGGTATGCAGCCAGATGCGCTGCCAGTCATTCGCGAAGTTCACCCGGATAAGCGCGGAAAGGACCCGCCCGGTCGTGAGCGCCTGGCCAGCCGGCCGTTCCGCCGCCGCAAGCCGCATCGCGGCGACAGTGTCCTCGCTGAGGATGCAGTTCTCCAGCACCGATCCCCCCGAACGCCGCCCGTGCCGATGCCGACCATTGACCTCATTTATACGCGACGATGAGCTGGCCTGACTCCCCGGAATTTACCGGAAATTACCGGAGATCCGGATAACTCTCTCAGCGACATTCAGTCGCGTCATCACGTTACAGTTCGGCTATGCCGGCTTAATGGTCGGAGGGGATGATTGGTGAGCCGTTCCGTTGACCTAGACCACCTGGAAAACGCCGTCGCGCGACTGCGCGAGCTTCACGTCACCGCCTCAGGCGACGACCGTGCCAGGACCGCCAGGCTACTCGACCTGGCCCTCGCGGACCTCGCCTCCCGGCTGCCTGACGACGACCGCGCGGCCAGCCGGGGCCCAGACACCTTCCAGGTCGCGGGCGGCGATCTGGACGCAGACGTCAACTGGGCCGAGCTGCAAGGTCAGTCAGAGGCCGTCAGAAACCTGATGGCCACGATGCCGATGCTCGCGGCCGCCTTGCCCGCGGACCTGCCGCTGCGCCAGGCGCTCCTGGCCTTCTCCCAGCTGAACGAAGCGCTGGACCGAGGGCAGTGGTCACCAGAAAGCGACGCCGTGCTGGCGAACGCGACCCGGCAGGTGGAGCTGGCCGGAATCCCTGATATCGGCCCGATGCTGCGCGTCGTCGCGATGAGGATCAGGATCCGGCACTGCTTTCTCGCCGAGCAGGATGGGCGAAAGCCCGCCTGGCCCTCGCCAGCCGAACTCGACGCGCTCAGAGCCGAGATGGCGACCTGCGACCTGGCCGGCACCTTTGTCGGGCCGTTTCAGTCGATGGCTGGCCTGGAACAGATGTGGTTCGCCGACCTGACCATGATGCAGCTCATGGTCATGGTCAAGGATGAGCGGGACCGGCGGGACCGAGCCTGGCGTGACCGGGCGGTGGCACTGCTGAACCAGGCCAGCGCGCATCTCGACCAGGTACCCGAAGCCTTTGCTGGCCAGGCTCGGCGATGGCGAGGCGAGCTCGACAAGCTGTCCGTCGCACTCGGACAGGTAGCGATCCCGCCAGACCCGGTCCCGGCCCAGGCAGCCCCAGCGCCTGCTCCGCCGGCCCCAGCGCCTGCGTCCCCGCCGCCGAAACCAGCGGAATCGGCACCAGCGGAAGATCCCGCCGGGAGCACCTTAGCCACTCCGCGCACTCCTCCCTCCTGGCAGCTAGACGAGCCGCTGACCCGGGTCATGTCTCCCCAGGGCGCAGCCGGCTTCGGGCTACTCGCACAACTCGACGGCAGGGCCGCCATGATGGTGATCGCGCACCTAACCGCGATGTTCCCGGCCATCGCCGCCGGGCGGTGGACTCCAGACGCGGACCGGGCCTTTGACGCGCTGTGCCAGGAGGCGAGCCGCCTCGACGCCGATCCCGGCTCGCAGTTGTCGGATCGCGCTGTAGTCGCCGCTCAGCTGGTCATGGCCCGCTCGGCCAAGCTGGGCCTGAAGTCACGCGACCCGCGACCTGAGGAACGTCCGTCAGCTGGCGAGAAGGCCGAGCTCGTCGCCGAACTCGAGGCCGCTATCAGCATCCTGTCGGCGGCCGATGCCGAATATCCGGCGGCGACTGGCTTCAAGGAAATGCAGTCCATGCTGCATGCGGAGGCCGCATCGCTGCTGACCGATCTCGGCCGACCAGACGGCGATCAGCCCGAACCCAGGCTGATCGCCCGCGCGCACGAGCACCTGGACCAGATGCCGCCCGAGATGTTCGACCAGCTTCCGCCCTTGCTCAAAGATGCCTTTTTGCTTCAGCGGATAGTCACCGACGGCAGTACGCCGACCGCCGCTGAGGCCGACCACATCAGGCAGTCGTTCACTGAGATAGCTGAGACGACCGACATGCTTTTCGGTGAAGCCGCGGCTGCCTGCTCGGTAGCGAGGACACGACAAGATCGCGAATCCCTGACTACGGCCATCAGCGAGCTGACCAAGCTAGCCATCGCCTTGCCAGCCGGGAGCCCGCTGCACGTCCGGAGGCTGGTCTTGCAAGCCGAAATGCAGACCCTGCAGGTCATGAAGTTCAACTCCCCGGTCGCGCTCGCCGACGCCATCGGCTCGGCCCTTGATGCCGGCCGCGCCACTGCGGATCCCGTGATGCGCATAGTCGTCGCGCATCGCCTGCAGGTCGCCTTCGGCCTGATGACGGCCACAGGCCAGCGCCATGGCCCGTTCGATGAAGCACAGGAACTGCTCGGGACCTTCCTCGCGGAGACCGCCGACGAAAACTGGCCACTGCGGGTCATCACCACGGTGGCGCTGGGCGCGACGCTGACCCTGCGCGCGGCCGCAGCCGGTGACCTGGAGCTGCACGACGCCGCCAGTGCGCTCATCGCTGACGCGGAGCGGCTGCTCCCTCCGGCCACGCCGGACAGCGGCTGGTACGACGCCGCGCGGACGATCCACAGCTGGGCATCGGTGCATGCGCTCAACTGCCCTGATGCCTGCCTGCTGCTGCTGGCACTGCGCATAGGTGACGTGCTGGCGGAGTTTGTGGCCAGTACCCCGGAACGGCTCGGAGCAGCGGACTTCCAGGCGGAGAGCAACGCGATTCGGGAGGCAAGGGAACGCCTGCTGGCCCTGACCGAGCCATCGCAGGCCGGTCCGGGATCAGAGGAGGTACCGTCGTGACCGAGGCCGGGCAGGCTGAAGTGCCAGACGATCCGCTGCTGCGGGCGGTGGCGCAGTACTGGGACGAGATCCTGGAGCTGGCCAGCGCGGCCCAGGGTGACCGGCTGCGGGCGCTCGTCTCGGGGGTCGCTGAGCCGGATCCGGCCGAGGCAATGGCCGCCCTTGCCGATGAGCTGATTGACATCCTCCCTGGTGACCACCCCGTCGCGGCTCTCCTTCGGGCCGGCGTCATGTACAGCAGCGCCGTCCAGGATCCGCCGGCCACCGAGCTGGCCGAGTCGCTGGTGCGGCTGAGCCTGCTGGTGCTGCGGGCTGACCGTTCCGCGTGGCAGGCCTGCCCGAAGGACGATTTCGACCGGCGAGTCCAGGGGAGGCTGCTCAGCCTGCCGGCGATTACGCCTGATGAGGCCGGGCCGATCGCATCAGCGAGCGCTCACCTGATCCGGCTGCCCCGGCCCGGCCTGACCTGGCAGATCCCGGCCTTCCAGTTCGCGGAGACCGGCGACCCGTGGCCCGTCGTCAGCGAGGTCAACCAGCTCCTCGGTGCCGAGAGCGATCCGTGGGGCGTCACCTGCTGGTGGGTTGATCCGCATGCGCGCCTCGGTGCCGCACCCGCCCAGCTGCTGGGGACAGGACAGGACAGCCTGCTCCGCCGGGCTGCCCTCGCCGTCGGAGAGGACTTCTGATGCCCGCCGATATCCCGCCGAAGGATCTGTGCCCGCGCCCCCGGTTCGCTGAGCTGCCGGCCGGCTCCTTCCTGTGGCGGGTCACGAAGCGGCCGGCCCGGACGATGCCTGGCCCGGCTTCGCCTTTCCGGCCGCCGCCCGCCGACCCGGGTACTTATGATGCTCGCTGGTCAGGACGCTTCGACCCGACCCCGGAATGCCAGTACTCCTACTGCTACGCCGCATTCGACGACCTCACCGCGATCTGCGAGGTGCTGCTGCGTGACGTCGGATTTTCAGGGCCAGAACGATATCTCACCAAGCGGGACATCCTCGGCCGGCAACTCAGCCTCCTGGAAACTCGTAGTCCCCTGTGGCTGGTGAGCTTGCTTGACGCGGCCGATCTCGCCGCCGCCTGCCAGGACTCCTGGCTCGTGCACGCCGACCCTGGCGACTATCGCATCACCCAGCGGTGGGCCCACTGGCTGCGCGCCAGCATCGCCCCGGACAACGCCAGCCCGGCCGGCCTGATCTGGCCATCCAAGCGAGCGCCTGGCGGGCGGGCCGTGCTGCTGTTCGGCGACCGCTGCGAGGAATTGGTCCATTCCTCGTCCTTCGGCGAGCGGCCACTCGACGGTGCCGGACTCGGCTGGCTGAATCTGCGGCTCTCCCTGCTCCGCACCAAGGTCTTGCCGTGACTTCTTCTGTTGAGCTGAACCACCTGGAAGAGACAGTCGCCCGGCTGCGCGAGCTTCACGCGGCCGCGGCCGACGACCACCGGATGCAGACCGCCCGGCTGCTCGGCCTGGCCATCGCTGACCTGGCCCCCAGGCTGCCCGAGGACGACTTCCGGCAAGCTGAGCTGGCCGACGAGGGTCTCGCCCGCCTCGACGAGTCCGGCGACTCCTCCCCAGCGGCCGAGCAGGCCAGGACCCGGCTGACCCGGATCGGCGCGGCCAGGCAGGGACCAGACACCTTCCGGATCGCCGGCGGCGACCTGAACTGGGACGTCAACTGGGCCGAGATGCTAGGCCCGTCGGAGGCCGCCAGGAACCTGCTTGGCATGCTCCCGATGCTCGCGGCCAGCGTCCCCCCGATGATGCCCCTCCGGCAGGCGCTCCTGGACATCGCCGAGGTGATCGGTGCCTTCGACCGCGGGCAATGGTCCCCTGAAGGCGACGCCGTGCTGGCGAGCGCGATCCGGCAGGTTGAGCTGGCCGGACTCGGCAACGAGCTTGGCTCGATGCTGCGCGTGATCGCCATGATGATCAGGATGAAGCGCTGCCAGATCGCGGAGCAGGAGGGACGGAAGCCGACCTGGCCCGCGCTGGCTGAACTCGACGTGCTCGTCACCGACGCTTCGGCCTGGGACGTGGCCGATGTCTTTGCCGCCGGGCCATTCCAGCAGGCAGCCGGCCTGGAGCAGATCTGGGTCGCCGGCGTCATCACTATGCGGATCCTGGCCGACATCAAAAGCCCCCGCGCAGTACGTGACCGCGCCTGGCGCGACACCCTGCTCCGGCTGGTGGATCAGGCCAAAGGCTGTCTTGCCCGGGCGCCGTCAGGCCACGCCGAGCCAGTTCAGCTGATGCGCGGGAACCTCGACAAGGTGTCGGCCACGCTCCGCCAGATGACGGTGCGGGAGGGCCCGGTACAGGCAACCCCAGTCCAGACAGCCCCGGCACCGGCGCCGCCACCGGCAGCGAAACCAGCAGAGGAACCGCTCGCGGGAATCGTCACCGATCCGCCAGACCCGCCCTCCTGGCGGCTCGACGAGTCCTTCAGCCAGCTCCTGTCACCCCAGGGAGCAGCCGCGTTCCTGGCGCTCACGCAGTTCGCCGACAGTGCCATGCTGACGGCGATCGCCCGGCTGACAGCGGTGTACCAGGCCGTACTTGCCCGGCGCTGGACCCCGGACGCGGAGCACGAACTCGATGCGCTGAGCCAGGAAGCGAGCCGTCTCAACGGCGACGCCGGGGCATCGCTCCACGATCGCGCCACGGTCTGCGCGATGCTGGCCATGGCCCGCGTCGGCAGATGGGGGCTGAGGTCGCAGGACCCGCGTCCAGCGGTGTATCCGTCGGCCAGCGAGACGGCCGAACTGGTAGCCGAGATCGATGAGGCTCTCCAGCTGCTGTCGTCGGCTCAGGCCGAGGACCCGGCGGCCTCTATGTACAAGACGCTGGAAGCCCCGCTGCGCATGCAGGCCGCGTCGCTTCTGACCGATCTCGGGCGGCCAGGCGGCGAGCACCCCGATCCCGCGCTGATCGCTCTCGCGCGCAAGTACCTAGACCAGGTGCCGCCCGAGGTGTTCGAGCAGCTTCCGCCCATCGTCAGTGATGCCCTCCTGCTCCAGGGGATAGTTGCCGACGGCAGCAGGCCTACGTCCGATCAGGCCGAGCTTCTTGCGCGCAGATTCCCTGAAGTAGTCGAGACGACCGGCATTCAGCTCGACGAAGCTGAGGCGGCCAGCTCGGTAGCGAGGCAGCGCCGGGATCTCGAATCCGTCGGAGCAGCACTCAACGAGCTGAACAAGGCGGCGATCGCGCTCCCAGCCGGCAGCCCGCACCACGTACGCAGGCTGCTCTTGCAGGCCGAGATGCAGACCTTGCTGGCCAGGCACTCCAGTTCTCAGGTCGCACTCGCCGACGTGCTCGGCGTGACCATCGACGCCGGTCGCGCCACCAGGGAGCCGGCGGCACGCAAGTCGGTCGCGCACCGGCTGGCAACAACGTTCGCCATGATGACGCTCGCGGGCTTGCGCGATGGCCCGTTCGATGAGGCGCAGGAAGTCCTTGACGTCATTCTCGCGGAGGCGGCCGGCGACGACTGGCCTCTTCGGGTCATCACCACCGTGGCGACGGGCGCCGTGCTGGCCATGCGCGCCTTCACGGCAGCCGACCCTGGCCTGCACGAAAGCTCCAGGACCCTGGTCACTGACGCGGAACGGCTGCTGCCTGAACCAAGGCCAGACGGCGACTGGTACGGCGCGGCCAGGACGCTTCATAGCTGGGCCTGCGTGCATACGCTCAGCTGCCCTGATGCCTGCCTGCTGCCAGTGGCACTGCGCGTCGGCGACGTGCTGGCCGGGCTCCTAGCCAGCAATCCCGAAATGATCAGCGCCGAGGAACTCCAGCGGGAGAGCAAAGCGCTACGGGAGGCACGGGAAAAGCTGCTGGCCCTGACCGGACCAGCCGAGACAGTGCCTACCGACGAGCAGCCACCGCCTCCGCTTTCGGCTCAGGACGCCGTCTTGCTGGCCCGCGATGGCCTGGATCGATTCAGTGCCCTGCTCGGCCGGAATCAGTCACGAGGTCCCCGGCGCCTGCCGCTCGCCGTGGACGGAAGGCCGGCTGCCGCCGCGCTCCGGCACGTCAGCGAGGATCTGCACACGGCGCTGGCTACCTTGTTCACCAGCAGCGACCTTCGGCGCCAGGTTGACGAGGCGCTCGGGCGCTGCGCCGCCGAGTTGTACTGGGCCGATCCAGGTGCGCGCACCATGGACACGCTGCGGGACGCCATCGTCCACCTCAACCGCACGCTGTCAGCCGGTGCGCGAAACCTGCCCGTCGCCGACCGGGCCGAGGTGCTCTATCTGCTGGCTCGCTGCCGGCGGGAGGTGGCGCTGCGGCACGGCAACGAGGCGGAACGCGCGGAGGCCAGGGCCGAGGCAGATCGGGCCACCCGTGCCTCGGTCAGGGAGCTAGCCCGCTGCGTCCTGCTGACCTCCGAACCCGACCGGGCTCTGGAAGTCGCGACCCTGGCAAGCGAGGTCGTCGCTCGTGGCATCGGCTGGTGCCTGGCCGACGGCAACGAGCGGGCAGCGGTCGAACTCGCCGAGGCCGGACGAGGG
Organism: uncultured Actinomycetota bacterium; assembly: GCA_963819285.1. Classification (GTDB taxonomy): domain Bacteria; phylum Actinomycetota; class Actinomycetes; order Streptosporangiales; family Streptosporangiaceae; genus Chersky-822. Next base: position 3,263,999 of record CAWFVM010000002.1, on the reverse strand, counting down.
CTGGTGCTGGCGAGCGTGACCCTGGCCGGCCGGGTCGAGGAGTTGCTGCGCGGCGCCGGCCTCGCCGACACAGCCGACCAGTGGCGGCAAGGCAGCGAGGCCGGACGAGCCGAGGCGCTGGAAGCTCTCTGGCATACCAAAGATGGCGCGACCGCGCTGGCCACGCCGACGCTCGATGAGATCTCGATCACGCTGGCGACGACTAGCTTCGACGCCGTCGTCTACCTGGTTTCCCCGGCACCCGACGATGGCCTGCCGCAGGATAGTGCCGCACCCGCTGAGCACGCCGGGCACGCGGTGCTGGTCCGCCCGCTGCTCAGCGCCATCGAGGTACTGCCCCTGCCAGGAATCGGCAGGAAGGCCAGGGAACCACTCGATGCCTATCTCACCGCCCTGGACAATGCGCTCAGGTCCTTCGATAGCGCGGCAGCCGGCCCGGACGGCTTCCGCGGCGGACCGGACGGGCAGGCCTGGAGCGCCGAGCTCGTCGCGGTGGGCGGCTGGACCTACGACAGCATCCTCGGTCCGCTCACCGAGCACGCACGCGGCTGGAACCTCAGCCACCGGCCGCACCTGGCGCTGATCCCGCTCGGCGACCTGGCCGCGATCCCGTACGCGGCAGCGTGGACCGACGACGGACCGGCCGGCACCCGGCGATATGCGATCGAGGATGTGACCCTCACCTACGCGGCATCCGCCAGGCTGCTCGGCGAGGTCTCGCGGCGGCCACGCCAGCCGCTAGGCACGAGAGTCGTCCTGATGTCCGACCCCCAGGGCCGCTTTCATATGACCCGCCGGGCCGGTCGCCGGCTAGCCAGCCGCCAGTACCGCGAGGCCGAGGTATATGGCCTCAAGTCCGCCCCGCACGGACCCGCGACCATCGATGCCCTGCTCGGCGCCCTGCCAGGAACAGACCGCCCTGGTGCGTCCTTGCTGCAGGTCTCCACTCACGGCAGCACCGACCCGGTACCCCGGCTCCAGACCTTCGACGGATGGCTGCCGCTCACCCGCATACTCGACCAGGCCCGCAGCCGGCCACCTGACGCTCCCGGCGGCCTGATCATCACCAACGCCTGCCTCACCGACAGCACCAGGACCCACCACGACGAGTCCCTCACGCTAGCCACCGCGCTGCTGGCCGCCGGCGCCACCGACGTCATCGGCACCCGCTGGCCAGTCGATGACGACACCGCTACGGCCCTGTCCCTCCGGCTCCACTACCACCTGCAGCTAGGCAAGACACCGCCAGAGGCCCTGCAAAGCGCGCAGTGCGACCTGATCAGGGCGGCACCCGACATCCTCCAGTCGTTCGGTGACGACCTCTGCACTGTTCAGGCAGGCCGCCTGCGCCACCCCGTCAGCTGGGCGGGCTACGTCCACCACGGAGCCGACACCCGAGCGGCGTATCGCATTGACTTTGGCTGGCGGGCGGTGATAGACGACCATAGTGCCGAGCATGAAGATATATAACGAAATCCGCCGGGCTAGCCGGGTAGCGCATCGGAACTCCAGGCTCCGGGGTATGGCGCGCACCGCGTCACTCGCCGGATTGCTGGCCGCCGGACTGGCCGGTGCCCTGCCGGCTGAGTACCCTGCCGGCCTCGGCGGCGCCAGCGGCCTCGCCGCCCCGGATGGAGCTCATTCAGGCTCGTCCCGCCATTCCGACCGGGGCCAGCGCCACCGGCCCGGTCGCCGCGTCCGCTGCGGTCTCCGGCGAGGTGGTGCTGAAGCCACGCGACAACGCGGCGCTCACCAGGTTCATCGCGCAGGTCAGCGATCCGGACTCGGCCACGTTCCGCCGGTATCTGCCGGCCGGCGCCTTCGCGGGCCGGTTCGGGCCGACCCGAGCCCAGATCACCGCCGTGCGCTCGCGCCTGGCCGCCGACGGCCTGCGGATCGCGGCCTTGTCGCGCGACGGGCTGATCCTGCATTTCACCGGTACGGCCAGGGCCATAGGCACCGCCTTTCACACCGGCCTGGAAAACTACCGGCTGAGCGACGGCACCAGGGGCCGAGCGACGACCTCAGCGATCACGCTGCCGTCCAGCATCGCGGGATCGGTCACCGCCGTGCTCGGCCTCAACACCCTGACCGGCATTCTCCCGATCGGCGTGCTCCGGGCACCGGCCTCGGCCAAGGGCAAGATCACCGCGCCGGGCCGGCCGAGCTTCGCCCACGTCAAGGGCGCCCCGAAGGCCTGCCCGCAGGCAACGGCAGCGGCCAATCTGTTCGGCGGGCTGACCGACGATCAGATCGCGCACTCCTACGGCGCGTTCGGGCTCTACAGCGCCGGTGACTTCGGCGCCGGGCAGCACATAGCTCTCTACGAACTTGAGCCGTTCGCCCGGTCGGACATGAAGGCGTTCGACACCTGCTTCTTCGGAGCCTCGGCCGCCACCAGGATGCTCAGCCGCCTGCACGTGATCAAGGTCGACGGCGGCCAGCCGGCCGGACCGGGCAGCGGCGAGGCGAACCTCGACGTCGAGGACATCGCGGGAATCGCGCCCGGCGCCGCCATCGACGTGTACGAAGGGGCCAGCCCGGGTTCGAATGGCCTGATCTACGACCCGGTCGACCCGTACTCGGCCATGATCAACACCGATCGTGACCAGATCATCAGCACCAGCTGGGGCCTGTGCGAGCAGGCCGTCCAGGCAGGCCAGCCCGGACTGCAGCAGGCAGAGAACACGCTATTCGAGCAGGCCGCCGCCCAGGGACAGTCGATCTTCAGCGCGTCCGGCGACAACGGCTCGGACGACTGCAACACCTTCGAGACCACCACCCCGGTGTCAGGCCAGAATCCGGTGTCGGTCGATGACCCGAGCAGCCAGCCTTACGTGACCGCGGTCGGCGGCACCACGATCGACGACGCGACCCAGCCGCCGCTTGAGCAGATCTGGAACGACGGTGCCGCCGATGGCGCGGACGGTGGCGGCATCTCGGAGTCCTGGACCATGCCGGCCTGGCAGCGGCAGGCGACCGTGCCAGGGCTGGTCCGGCCTGGCAGCGCGACCTATGCCGCCGCCAACAAAGTCGAGACCAGCTTCGGCTTCAGACCCGGCTTCTGCCAGCAAGCAGTCGCCGGCGCCTCCTTTAATCCATGTCGTTTGCTTCCTGACGTATCGGCGCAGGCGGATCAATTTACCGGCGCTATCACTGTCTTCGAAGCGGTGTTCGGGGGCTGGACCACGACCGGAGGCACCTCGTCGGCCGCGCCGATCTGGGCGGCGGTCCTGGCACTGGTCAACGCGTCGCCGGCCTGCGCCAGCAGTGCCGCGACCGCGCACGGCGTGGGTTTCGTGACTCCGCTGCTGTACGCGGTGGCGTCGAGCCCGGCGCAGTACGCGCGCTCGTTCAACGACATCACGCTCGGCAACAACGACGTCTACGGCCTGAACAACGACGCCGTGTTCCGGGCGACAAAGGCCTACGACCTGGCCTCTGGCCTGGGCACGCCGCAGCTGACGGTCGCCGGGGGCGGCGACGGGCTGGCGTTCAGTCTGTGCCACCTCGCCCGGCCGTCCGCGCGGCCGGCCGTGACCGGCATCAGTCCCGCCTTCGGCAGCTCGGCCGGCGGCGAGACCATCACGATCCGCGGAACCGGATTTACGCCGGACGTGGCCCGGCTCGAGATCGGCGGCGCCCAGATCTCACCAGGAGCGTTCCATGTCGTGAACTCCCGCACCATCACGGCGATCGTCCCGCCGGCGAGCCGGGCGCTGCCGCCGGCCGCACCTGGACCGCAGGACGGCGCCGGGCCGGCCAACGTGATCGTGACCACCAGCAAGGGCGACGCGACCAGCGCGACCAGCCCGGCCTCGGTCTTCCAGTACGTGGACTTCCGGGCGGGTCACGCCGTGCCGGGCGTGACCGGGGTCGTCCCGGTCGCCGGATCAGAATCGGCTCCGGGCAAGGTGACCATCCTCGGCTCCGGCTTTACCGGAGCGACGTCGGTGACCTTCGGCGGCGTTCCGGCGGCGAGCTTCACGGTGATCAACTCCAGCGTGCTGACCGCGACCCCGCCGCCGTTCTCCTCGCATCCACTGTGCGCGCCGCTGCCGTCGACCGGCGTGTACGCCGGCGACAGCCCGGCGAACGACATCTGCCAGGTCCAGGTCCGCGTCGCGAACTCCCGTGGCGCGAGCCTGACCGGGACCATCAGGCCGCCGGATGAGGGCACGGTCACGATCAACCACCTCGGCGTGCTCGTGGCCCCGAGCGGCTGCGGCTGCGAGACTCAGCAGGCGCCGACCGAATACGACTACGTGCCGAAGCCGACCGTCACTTTCATCTCGACCTCGGCCGGCGGCCCCAGTCAGCTCGCGAGCGAGAAGGGCGGCACGCTGATCACAGTGCGGGGCACCGGGCTCGACCCGCTGACGATCGACTGGGCCGACTTCGGCAGCCCGGCATCGGGGAACTCGGTAGCCACCAGCTTCGTGTTCATGACCGGCAGGCGACTCCAGATCAGGGTTCCGGGCGAGCCCCTGACCGCCGGTCCGCTGCGACTGCCGTTCAGCGTCAAGTCACTGGCCGGCCAGTCCGGGCCGATCACGGTCACCTACGCCGGCGTGCCGCGGATCACCAGCGTGGTCAACACCAAGAACAGCAGGAAGCTCCACGGCACGCCGGGCGCGGCCGACACCGGCGGCACCCCGATCAGGATCGGCGGCCTGGGCTTCGCCGGGCAGCTGATCGCCCCGGTCGAGTTCACCGACGCGATCTCGCCGTTCTCGCTCGGCACGCAGTACGGATTCAAGGTCACCAGCGACACGAGCGTGAGCACCCAGACCACGGGCCAGAATCCGGCGCTCGTCGACGTCAGGCTGTGCACGGTCACCGGCTGCAGCAAGGCCGTGAAGACCGACCGGCTGTATCTGTACCCGCCGGGCAACCCGAGAGCCGGGTCGGTGAAACCCGCCTCAGGCCCGGCGGCAGGCGGCACCAACGTCACCATCGACGGCAGTAACCTGGGCTGCCCGATCGCGGTCTTCTTCGGCAAGGTCAGGGCCACCTTCATTCCAGCCGTGTCGCTGCTCGACTGCGCCTCGACCACGGCCCTGCCGGCCATCTCCCCGAAGGGCGTCGCCGGCACTCGGGTCCAGGTGAGCGTCGAGACCGTCGAGAGCTTCTTCACCGGCTCGGGACACGGCACGACCACGGCCCGGTTTACCTACAAGTAGGGATCTGCGGTTATGACGGAACGTGATGTGGAGCTGGGCGAGGTCCGGCTGAGGGTCGCGGAGGCGGGTCCCGGCCAGCGGCCGCTGATGCTGGTGCACGGCTTCACCGGCGCCAAGGAGGACTTCACTCCCTGGCTTGACCAGCTCGCCGACGCGGGCTGGCACGCGGTCGCTCCTGATCTGCGTGGCCACGGCGCCAGCTCGGCACCGGACGAGGAGGCCGCTTACTCCTTCGAGATCATGGCCGGTGATTGCCTGCGGCTGGCGGACGCGCTGGGGTGGGACTCGTTCGCGCTGCTCGGGCACTCGATGGGCGGGATGATCGCGCAGTTCATGGCGCTGGCCGCACCGCAGCGCCTCACCGGCCTGATCCTGATGGACACGGCGCACGGGCCGCTGGGCGCCCTCGATCCTGACCTGGTGCAGGCTGCGGTCTCGGTAGTGCGCGACCAGGGAATGGGCGCGCTCGCCGACATCCTGGCCACGAACGACGGGCCGCTGATGACCCCGGCGAACCGGCGGCTGCTTGAGGAGAAGCCCGGCTACCGGGAGTTCGAGGACGGCAAGTTCCGCGCCACGTCACCGGCGCTGTACGCGGCGATGGCTCCGGAGTTCGGCACCACCGCCGACCGGCTCGACCGGCTGCGCGAACTCCCCGGCTCGCTCCCGGTCCTGGTCATCGTCGGCGAGCAGGACAAGCCGTTCATCGAGCAGTCGCAGGCGATGGCCGCCTCGGTTGGCCGCGCCACGCTGGCCGTCATCTCCGACGCCGGCCACTGCCCGCAATTCGAGAACACCAGCGAATGGTGGCAGGCCCTGAGCGACTTCCTGGCCGCACTCAATCAGTAAGAGCTTCCAGATCCGTAAAGAAACCTGGGTAGCTGGTGTCGACGCAGGCCACATCATGGATCAGAGACTCGCCCGGCGCGGCAAGCGCGCCGATCGCGGCACTCATCGCCATGCGGTGATCGCCCCGGCTCTTGAATTCAATGGCGCGGAACTGCTCTGTCCCGCGGATTGTGAGCGTCTGGTCATCGGTCGTCGCTGTCGCGCCTAGTGCCGATACGAGCTCGACGATGCCTGCTAGGCGATCGGATTCCTTGTGGACCAGCTCGCCAACGCCCTGGAACATCGACTCGCCGTTCGCGCTGGCCGCCGCGACCGCCAGCACCGGCAGCTCGTCGATGAGTGCGGGGACTTCTTTCGCGTCTACTCGCGTGCTCTGGAGCCGGCCGGTGTGGCGGACTGTGATGCCATCGGCATCGACGGTGAGGTCGGCGCCCATCCTGCGCAGCACGGGGATAAAGCCGGTGCGGCTGGGTGAGCGCTCGACGTTCGGCAGGTAGAGGTCGCTGTCCGGCAGGATGCAGGCGGCGACTATCCAGAAGGCGGCCTGACTGGGATCGCCGGGGACGTCGACGTCCGTGCCGGTCAGGAGGGACGGCCAGACGGTGACGGCGCTTCCTGTGCCTGTGCCTGTGCCGTCCCTGACTTCGACTCGGGCGCCGAACTCGGCGAGCATCTCTTCGGTGTGGGGCCGGGTCTGGACTGGCTCGGTCACTGTCGTAGGTGTCTGCGCTCGGAGGCCGGCGAGCAGGATCGCGCTCTTGACCTGCGCCGAGGCGACGGGCGGGCGGTAGGTAATGCCGGACAGGGGTGCCGGCATGCTGACGAGCGGCGCCAGACCGCCCCGCCGGGACGCGAACCTCGCGCCCATGGCGGTCAGCGGGTCCAGGACTCGCGCCATGGGCCGGCTGCGCAGCGAGGCATCGCCGGTGAGGACGCAGAGCATCGGCCGGCCCGCGACGAGACCACACATCAGGCGAATGCCGGTGCCGGCATTCCCGAGGTCAAGAGGCGCGTCAGGCTCGGTGAAGCTGTCGGAGGTGCCGGTGACCGTGACGGTGTCAGGCGACTGCGAGATCGTGACGCCGAGCCCGCGAAGAGATCGCGCGGTTGAGCAAACGTCCGCGCCGCTGGACAGGTTGCGAATTCTGGTGGTACCACTGGCGATAGCGCCGAGCATGAGTGCCCGATGGCTAATACTCTTGTCGCCGGGCACCCGTACTTCGCCGCTGACGTGCTTGTTACCGGCAACAGTTCGTGACGTACCGTCAGAATTCAAGATTGCTCCATGGTTGGTCTCGCTTGCTCCATGCGAGGCGAGCGGCGCTTGGTCGTGCTGAAACTCCCTGTCCTGGGCGCCGCAATTCTCCCACAGCCGCGCTGGACGGCTGGCGGGTGTTAGACCTGGCTGGGGGCTAGCCGGGCGGCGTCCGGCTGGAGACTGGCCAGGACGGGGAAGTCGGCGCGTGCGCCTCGGGGGAGGCGCATCGATGTGACACAGCCCTGCGTCGCCGATGGCCGGGATCTGGCCGACAGCGCGCAAATCACTACTGAGCGGGGACACTTTTGCCAGAGAGTTAGCGTCTCGCGTGCCGTGACGCCGCGACGTGGATAATTGTCCGCATGGAGGCTGATGCTCTGCCACCGCGCTGGACCGACTACGTACGCCGCCTGCCGACCTCGCTGGACGACCTGAGGGGGCCGGCTGCGGGCACCGTTGAGCTCCCGCTGCATGTGGCCTGGTCGGGACGACGTGCGTACGACGTCGGAGAGGAGGACCAACGCCTGGTCCTCTACGCGCTGCTCCTTGCTGAGGCCCAGCGCGAGGATCTTGAGCGGTTTGTGCACCGCGAGTCGCTGGTTGCAATCTGGCCTCGGTTGCGGCGTCTGCTTGGACCCCATGCCCGCCGTGGGTGGGAGCAAGGGCTGATGGCGCCGGCTCGCAGGTGAGTCTGAACGGGCTACCTGCCACCCACTTGAAGGCACTGCTGGACGGATCGCCTGTCTTCGAACGGTATGGGTTGCTGCTCGCCGGGGGATACGCATTCAGGGCGCATAAGCTCCTGTACCGTCCATCTCAGGACCTTGACCTTGCCACTGGTGACGCCACCCCGTTGCCTGAGATCGCCGAGCATGTCCGGCAGGCCTTCCAGTCCGCGGGTTACGTCGCGCGACTTGTCGAGGCGACAAGCCGTTACGCGCGGCTAGTGCTTCAGTTCCCTGATTCTAACGATGAGTTGGAGATGGACCTTCTCAAGGAAGCACTAGAGCCAAGATGGATAACGGTCCAGATAACCAACGCTGCAAGCATACGGGCATTGTCGCTCGATGACACCGTGGGCCTGAAGGCACGCGCCTTGCATGACCGCTTCGTAATCCGCGACATCGTCGACCTGCATGCCGTCTCCGACACTTTCTCCTACATCGATCTTGAAAACCTTGCCCGCCGCCATGACCCCGACCTGGATCTAGAAGCGATTCTTGACCATCTCGCAGGCGTGAGCGTCTTTCCCGACGGCGACTTCGCCGGATACGGACTAGGCGAAGCCAGGATCGCCGACCTGCGCAGATGGGCTCTCGGCTGGTATGACGATCTCGCTCACCGTCTCGCCGTCGATCGTATGGACGATGACCTCCCGGATGACCTCTGGCCGAAGGGATAGCTCTGTCAATGCCAGATCCGGCCTGGCCGGCGCCCACCACCGCCAGTGAAATTCCGTGATCATGCCTGGGACAGTGATCACGGAACTCTGGCGGCGTGATCATGCACCTGATAGTCCGCTACCATGCCCGGGACGGTGATCATGGAGCCCTGGTGGGGTGATCATGCGGCTGCTTCACCGGGTTCTGGCCCGAATCTCGTGAGGTTTGCCGGGCGGCCTGGCCGGGGGTCGGTCAGGCCTTGCAACATGCCGGTTTCACCCGATCAGGATCCGGCGAGCCTCGCTCCTCCGCGAGCTCCTCATCTACCACCACAGCTAACATCACGGAACTCGCGCCAGAGCCCGGACACTCGCACACAGCCCAGACGCGGCGTGATCCAAGCTGGGAGCGGCGAAACGAAATCCAGGTTCGTGGCCATGCCTTCTCGGTCGACGGCCAGTTCTGCCGCAGTCCTGCGACCAGATCACCGCTGAATGTGGAAGTTCGCCTGCCCGGCGATTCGTCTTGGCGCGCTGTGCTGTCTGCGCGGGTTTTTGTCGGTGGGTCATGTTAGGTTGTGAGTACGTAGAGAGATGGCATCGCCGGGACGATTGTGGTCTTGGTTCCAGGTGATATGGACTCCGTTATTCGGGGTGTGTGTCCCGGCTGAGTGGCCCTCCGTTCTTAACCTGGTGAGTTCTGGTGCCGTGTCGGCGCCCGTTTTTGGTGCGGGCGTGTCCTGAGCGTCGGCATTCGGGCTCCGGCCAGTCCCCCCGTGTTGTCATCGGCGTGCGCGTGTCCGAGGGAGGTGGTGCCTGATGCCCGGTCCAAACCAGCAGCCCAGCGCTGCCCCCGGCCCGCCCGCACCCGGCTTCCCCGTGTCCGGCTCCCCCGCGCACAGCTCGCCCACACCCAACTTCCCCGGCCCTGACTCCCCCGCACCCGACTCCCCAGCACCCGACTCCCCAGCACCCGGCTCTGCCGCACCCGGCAGCCCAGGGTCGTCCGGCCTGGCTGGCGGGGACCCGGGGTCGGCGGCGCAGGCGGTGTCGATGGTGCTGACCGGGTTGCGCTGGCTGGCCGCCGCCGACCTGGCCGCAGCCCCGGCAGCCGTGCAGGCCGACTGCCTGCGGGGCCTGGAGCAGGCCCGGTCAGTTCACACCGCCGCGCACGCGTCGGTGCTGTCGGCCTTCGATTACGGGGACAGGTTCGAGGGGGACGGGCAGCCGACAGCCCGGTCCTGGCTGCGGTGGCAGACCCGGATCACCCCCGGCGCCGCGTCCGGCGCCGTCGGGTGGATGCGGCGGCTCCGCGCCCACCCCGAGGTCTCGGCCGCGCTCGCCGCCGGGGAGATCTCCGAGTCCTGGGCAAAGGACATCTGCGCCTGGACCGACCTGCTCCCCGAGTCCGCCCGCCGGGACGCCGACCGCATCCTGCTCACCGCCGCCGCCGGCGGCGCGCGGCTCGCGGACCTGGCCGGGCTGGCGGAGGAGATGCGCAAGCGGCTCGCCGTCCCCGACACCGACGGAGACGACGACGGATTCGCCGACCGGCAGGTCCGGCTCGCCACCACCCTGGGCGGCGCCGGGAAACTCGACGGGGACCTCACCCCCGGCTGCGCCGAGGCGATGCGAGCGGTCCTGGAAGCGCTGGCGAAGAGACGCGGTCCCGAGGACCTGCGCACGCCTGGACAGCGCTGGCACGATGCGCTGGAGGAGGCTTTTGTCAGGCTGGTCGCCGCCGGCGGGCTCCCGGACCGGGCCGGGCAGCCCACCCAGATCCAGCTCCACCTCAGCCTCGAAGAACTCACCCGCCGCCTCTTCAGCCAGCCCCCCGACCACAATGACGACCACGACAGCACCGGCCAGGACAGCACGAGGCAGGACAGCGCCGGAGATGAGGGCGTCGGGGATGACAGCACCGGGCAGGGCGGCGGCTGGCCGGGCGGGCAGGACCTGCTCAGCTCCCGGCTGCGGCCCCGCCTCCAGCCCGACGGCAGCACCGTGCCGCCCGCGCTGCCCTGGCCCGCCGCCGCGCCCGGCACCGAGTGCGACGCGTCGATCATCCCGGTCGTCACCGGGCACCTGGACCACGACCTGCTGGACCAGCTGGCCACCCTGCTCACCCGGCCGGTCACCGGACCCGGCAGCGGCACCCCCGGCACCAGCGGCTGCTGCCGCTGCGGCACCGGATTCGGCCCCGCCACCCAGGACCAGGTCTACGAGCAGGTCCGCGACCTGATCACCGCCAGCGCCGTCGCGCTGCTCTCCGGAAAGCACGGCCTCGCGTCGTTCCTGCGCACCGGCCGGCTCGCCCGGCCCGCCGCCTCAGTGAGCCTGCCCCTGGACGTCGGCACCAGCACCGACACCATCCCCGCCCACCTGCGCCGCGCCGTCATCCTCCGCGACCAGCACTGCGCCGCACCCGGCTGCACCGCACCCCCCTCCAGCTGTCAAGTGCACCACATCCGCCCCAGAAGCAAAGGCGGCACCACCAGCCTCACCAATATGATCCTTTTGTGCGGATTTCATCATCTTATCCTGATTCACCGGTGGGGCTGGAGCATCGTCCTGAACCCGGACGGCACCACCACCATGACCAGTCCCGACGGTAGCCGCGTTTACCACAGCCACAGCCCGCCGAACAGCACCGCCGCCTGACCGGCGGCACGCTAACCGGGTCCCTGTCACAGCTGAAGCTGCCTGCCGTCTGAACACCTAAACGAGCACGCCCGTCACTACGGCCTTGGTCGCAGTCGTCCCAGAATCCGGGGACTTCGCACAGCTCAGATGGGGGTGCCGGGAGGGGACTTGAGTAGTGGCGTTGCCTCTGCCGGGTAGCCACCCCGCCGTTGCCGCAGTGCGCTTGCGGCCATGCGGATCAGGTCGATGGTGACTCCGGCTGCACCGCTTGGGTCGTGCACCTTCAGCTTCACGTCCAGGCTCACCGGGGTCTGGCCCCATGCCTGCGCCTCGATGTTGATGTGCGCCACCTTGTGCGACTTCAGATGCGGCAGGTACCCGAGCGGAGCGACGTGCACCCGGTCCGCTGCGGCCCCGTCTGCGGTCAAGGCGTTCAGCTTGGACTGGTGCTTGGTGTTGCTGTTCTCGACCAGGTTCCTGAAGTCCTCGGTACCTCCAAGGTTGACCTGGTAGGAGCTGACTAGCGTGAGTCCCTGCTCCGCTAGCAGCCGCAGCAGGGCGTGGTGCACGACCGACGTGCCGAACTGGCTGGCCAGGTCGTCACCCAGCAGCGGCAGGCCAGCCGCGTAGAACCGGTCCAGCCACTGCGGGTCGCGGGCCACCGCGTCCGAGGTCGTGTTGATGAACGCCGCCCCGGCCTGGAACGCGGCCTCGGCGTAGGCGCGCGCCGTATCCGCCCGGCCGCTGGGCGCCGCGTAGAGCACCACCTCGGCCCCGGCAAGCTCGCCGGCCACGCGCTCCACCCCGGCCGCGTCGGTGATGCCGACGCTTACCGGCACGCCCGATAGGGGAAGCTCGCTGACTAGCCGCGGAAAGTTGTTCGGGGGCAGGAAGATCGCCTCGGTGAGATCCTTCCCGATCTTGCCCGCAGTGATGGCGAAGGCGGCCACGAAGTCGATGTCCCCCACACCCAGCCCGTCAAGCACCGGCTGGCGGATCCCGGCCAGGCTTCCAGTCGCTCGGTGCAGGGCTATCCCTTGTACCAGCGCGGAAATGTTGTTGCCAACGCCAATGACGGCGACTTTCACCCGTTCGATCATGGACGCAAGGTACGGGCGCGCCGGCCACACCTGGAATGTCCCTGCGGCTGGCAAACTTGCGACAGTGATGACAGCCGGGGAGGGCAAGCCGCTGAGCGGCAAGGTGGCCCTGGTGGCCGGGGCCACGCGGGGAGCTGGCCGGGCCATCGCCGTGGAACTGGCACGGGCCGGAGCGGCCGTCTATGCCACCGGCCGAAGCAGCCGGGTGACCGGCCCTTCAGAGGTCGGCCGCCCGGAGACAATCGAGGAGACCGGGGAACTGATCGCGGCCGCCGGCGGCGACGGGACCGCGCTGCGCGTCGACCACCTGGAACCTGACCAGGTCCGAGGGCTGGTCGAGCGGATCGATCATGATCGGGGCCGGTTGGATGTCCTGGTCAATGACATATTCGACGGCGGCCGGTACGCGCAGTTCGGCACCACGCTCTGGCAGCATGACCTGGCTGACGGCCTGCGGATGCTCCGCATCGGGATCGACACCCACGCCATCACCAGCCACTTCGCCCTGCCGCTGCTGATCCGCCATCCGGGCGGCCTGGTGGTCGAGATGACCGACGGGACCGCCGAGTACAACGCCGCCTACCGTCACCACGAGGGGTTCTATTACGACCTGGTGAAGGCGGCTGTGCACCGGATGACCATCGCGCAAGCCTACGAGCTCGCCCCCCACACCGCATCGGCGGTCGCGGTCACGCCAGGGTGGATGCGGTCCGAGGACATGCTCGACTTCTACGGCGTGACCGAGGAAACCTGGCGCGAAGCCACCGCGAGGGTTCCGCATTTCTGCGTCTCCGAGTCTCCGGCCTATACCGGCCGCGCGATCGCCGCCCTCGCCTGCGACCCGCAGGTAGCCCGCTGGTCAGGCCAGATCGTCTCCACCGGCCAGCTCGCGCCGATCTACGGCTTCACCGACACCGACGGTACCCAGCCCGACTGCTGGCGCTACATCGTCGAGGTCCAGGACAAAGACCTCCCCGCCAGCGACCACGGCTACCGGTAAACCAGCCCGCGCACGGACAAGAACGGAACGCTCAAATGTCATCTGGCGCGTCGGCCGTCGATCCCGCGCTCCTGGCGAGGTGGTGCTCGGACCACCTGGGCAGCCCGCCGGCGGCGGAGCTGTTCCGGTCCGGGTTCCTGTCCGCGGTGGCCGGCCTGAGGCTGGCTGATCGCCGCGAGGTCGTGGTGAAGGTGCGTCCTGACTCGCCCCGGATCGCGGCCTGCACCGACGTCCAGCGGCGCATGTTCGAGTCCGGTTATCCGTGTCCCGAGCCGCTGGCTGGTCCTGCCCCGCTGGGCGACGGCGCGGCAACTGCTGAGCGCTATGTGGCAGGCGGCGCTGTGCTCCCGGACGGAGACCCGTCCCAGCTGTTCGCTGAGGCGTTCGCGCTGCTGATCAGGCTGGCACCCCGGCCAGCCGACGTGGCCAGTCTGGACCCGCCGCCATCCTGGGCGGCGTGGAATCACGATGAGGCCGGCCTATGGCCCCGACCCGAGGACGGCACCGATCTCAACCAGGTCGCCGGCCCGGAGTGGATCGACCAGGCCGGGCACCGTGCCCGTGACCGGCTGCGGGCACCAGCCGCGCTCCCGGCCGTGATCGGCCACTGCGACTGGCTGGCCGGCAACCTGCGCTGGACCGGGAGCAATCTGCTGGTGGTGCACGACTGGGACAGCATGACCACCGACAGCGAGGCTGTCCTTGCCGGGCTTCGCCGCAGCGCTGCATTCGACCCGCGACCCAGACCGGCATGCCACCGTAGCGGAAACCGAGAGGTTCCTCGACGCCTACTGCAACGCGCGCGGCCGGGAATTCAGCACCGACGAACTCCAGCGATCCTGGGCGGCCGGGGTCTGGACGATGGCCTACGACACCAAGTACCAGCACGTTGTCGGCCAGTCCAATCTTTCGCTCTCAGAGCGGGAAGCTCACGAGCGGCTCCGCCAGGCAGGGATCGCCTAGCAAGGCATCCGTGCTGATCCACTAGGCCAATAGCCACTTATTGCCAATCGTCCAGAAAACTCGCGAGCCGGCGATGTACCGATTGACACAGTAATTCGTGCCAGAATGCCGTCAGAATGGTATCCAGGTCGAGCCAGGGTTTAGTACGGCTGGAGGGGGCGGGCTGGTGACTGGGCTGGTCGTTGATGGCTCTGGATTTGAGGTACTGGCCGGTGATGAACGGGTCGGGCCAAGGCGGCCGATCAGCGAACGTGATGTGGAATTACTGACTGGCCTGGCGGATCGCTACCTGACGGCGGTGCAGGCTCGATCTGACGACACCGTGTTCGCGACGATTGGGGAGGAACTGTCGGCCTGGCTGGAGGGTGATCAGGGACAGCTGAGCGGGCTCCTGGAGCGAGCGGCGCGGCCGCTGGTGTTTGAGGTGCGGGGACCGCGATCGCCGTCAGCGGCCGGGTGGGCGGTGCTCCGCGCTCCGTTTGAGCTGCTGGCCGATCCCCGGGGCGGGCTGCTCGCGGCGGATGAGCTGACGCGGTTCTGCGTGGTGCGGCGGCTGGGCTCGGCGCAGGCCGGGGTCGCCCTAGACGAGTTCCGGCTCGGTCTGGCCTTCATGGCGTCGTCGCCGCGCGGTCAGCATGAGCTGGACTTTGAAGCGGAGGAAGCGGCGATCCTGGCGGCGGTCGGACAGAGCCGGGTGGATCTCCTAGTCGACGACACAGGCAATCCTGAGCAGCTGGCCCGCCAGCTCGCTAGCGCGGGCGGGATGCCAGTAGTGCATCTGTCTTGTCATGGGCTGAACAACTGGCCGGGCGGGCCGAATGGCGAGGCTATGCCGGTGCTGCTGATGGAGGACGACGCGGGCGGGGGTCGTCCCACCTCGGCGGGTGAGCTGACCGAACTGCTGCCGGCCGCCTGCGGCTGCTGTTCGTATCGGCGTGCCTGACCGCGACCGGGGCCAACGTCAAGGGCCTGCCGCCGGGCGATGGCCACAAGGGCGGTGCCGGAGCGGAGGCTGGCGCGGATGGCCCGGTCGCTCATTCACTGGCCACCGCCCTGGTCACGGCGGGAGTGCCGGCGGTAATCGGGTGGGACGGGTCCGTAGGTGACCAGTCGGCGACGCTGTTCGCCGAGCGGCTCTACCGGAGCCTGGCAGACCGGGCTGACCTGGCCGTGGCGGTCGGGGATGCCCGGCGGGCACTGCTGCGGGCGCAGAATCCGTGGGTGCGGGCTGACTGGCATCTGGCCCGGTTGTGGCTTGGTCCAGCGGGAGGCGGGCCGCTGGTCGGAGGTAATCGCAAGCGATCGCTGGTGCCCGCCGGGCACGGGACGAAGATCTTCCTGGACACCAAGCGCCAGGTACCAGTGGCGGCCAGCGAGATGTTTGTGGGCCGCCGCGTGGAACTGCAACGCTCGCTGCGGGCGCTCCGCTCGGGAGACCACGCCGGAGTGCTGCTGCACGGGCAGGGGCGCCTAGGCAAGTCGAGCCTGGCGGCCCGGATCGCGGATCGCTGCCCGGAACTCGCGGTCGCGGTCGTGTTCGGCGACTACGGCGCGCTGGCGATCCTGGACGCCGTCGCGACCGCACTGCATGCTGTCCCGGCCGCCCGGCAGCTGATCGAGGCAGGGCTCCCTCAGGTCCGCCAGCGGCCAGAGGCGATCGAGGCGGTGCTGACAGATCTGCTGGCCGGCCCGTGCGCCCAGGCTGGCCCCGGCGGCCTGCCGCTGCTTCTGATCATCGATGACCTGGAGCGAATCCTGATCGCGGACCCAGCCGGGCCGCACCGGGTCGCGCCGCAGTTGGCGGCGGTGCTGGCCGGGGTGCTGCGAGCGTTCTCCCTGACCGAGACGGACAGCCGGCTGCTGGTCACGAGCCGGTACACCTTCACGCTCGGTGGACTGGAGGACCGGCTGGCAGCGGTGCAGTTGCCGCCGCTGTCGACTGTGGCGCGGGTCAAGCTGCTGCGACGACAGCAGGCGCTGACCCCGACGGAGCGCGTGGCTGAGCGATCCGGGCTCGCGGGGCGAGCAGTCACGGTCAGCCGGGGTAACCCCGGCTTGCAGGACCTGATCGGGCTGCGGCTGGTGTACGGGGAGCAGGTGGCGGCCGAGCGGGCTGAGGCGGCGGTAGCAGGGATGGAGGAGTATCTGCGCCGTGGTGACCTGCCCGCTGACGCTGAGGTGCGAGCGTTCCTGGAAGACCTGGCCCTGGATGCCCTGCTGGAGGAGGCCGGGCCGTCGAACGTGGCGCTGCTGCGGGCAGCCACTCTGTTCACTCTGCCCGTGCCCGAAGCCGTGATCGAGGTGCTCGCCGACCGGACCGGGGGCGCAGTCGCCATGCTGCGGGGGCTCGGGCTGCTTGATCCCTACCAGGATCTGAGAGACCCTGCCCGGCTGGCTCTGGCCGCTGACCCGCTCACTGCTGGGCGCATCGAGCCGCTCGATGCTGGCGAACAAGCCAGCTTCGCCGAGGCGAGCATTGGGCCGCTGGTCGCAGCCTGGGGCGGGACCGCGCCGCAGCCAGCACGTGGCCGAATCCTGGACCTGCTACTAACCCGGCTTGCGCTGCTCGCCGATGATCCTGCGATCACGGCAGCGTGCGGTTCCGGCGCCGTCACCGCCTTGCGCGATGGCACGGCCGCTGTCGCGTTCAGGTTCGGCCAGGACGCTATCGAACTGCTAGACCGGCATGGACGATCCGTGCCTGTCAGCTTGCTGCGGCACTCGGCCGATGCCGCCCTCACCAGCGGCGACGGCCAGGCAGGCAAGGAATTGCTAGAGCGCGCTGCGCGGCAAGCCGAAGCAGAGGGAGAGGAAGGAACAGATGCGCTTTCCCAGGCCATCGTCATCGCCGAGCAAGCCCGCCATCTCATTACCCGTGGCGAGCTGGACGAGGCCACGCAATTGCTCCAGCGCGCATGCCAGATGTTCGCCGCCCAAGGAGCCGAACGGGAAGCTGCGATAGCGATGGGCTCAATCGCCGACATCGCCACCCAGCGCGGCGACTACGACGAAGCACTCCGCATCCACCGCGACATCGAACTCCCGGTCTACGAGCGTCTCGGCGACATCAGGTCCGCCGCCATCACCTGGGGCCAGATCGCCGACATCAGCTACCGGCGCGGCGACTACGACGAAGCACTCCGCATCCACCGCGACATAACGCTGCCTAGCTTCGAGCGCCTCGGCGACACGAGGGAAGCCGCCTTCACCTGGGGCAAAATCGCCGACATCACCTACCAGCGCGGCGACTACGACGAAGCACTCCGCATCAGCCGCGACATCCAGCTGCCCGTCTACGAGCGCCTCGGCGACACCAGGGAAGCCGCCAACACCTGGGGCAAAATCGCCGACATCAGCTACCGGCGCGGCGACTACGACGAAGCACTCCGCATCCACCGCGACATCCAGCTGCCCGTCTACGAGCGCCTCGGCGACACCAGGGAAGCCGCCAACACCTGGGGCAAAATCGCCAACATCACCTACCAGCGCGGCGACTACGACGAGGCCGCGAAACTGCAGAGGCGGCGACTGGAGACGAATAGGCAGCTCGGCGACCTCGACGGAGTCGCCGCAGCTTGCTGGGACCTGGCTCAGATCGATTTTGCCCGGCAGGACTTCGAGTCTGCCGTGCCCCGGCTGATCGAGTCATTCGAGATCTTCGGCCGCCTGCAACGGCCAGACGGGATTGCCCTCGCCGGGTTCGAGCTGGGGCGGTTGATGATGGCTTCTGCCCAAATCGATCAGGCACGTGAGGTTCTCGGCAAGAGCCTGGCCGCCGCCATCAAGCTCAGCTGGACCGAGAAGGCTCAGCAGATCAGCGAGCTACTAGACCGTGACGGCGACTAGCGTCCTGGCACCCGACGCCAGTCGCCCTCCCCGCGTACAGCGGGCCAACCAGCTTCGACCGACCCCCGCGTTTAATTATATATAAAAGTAGTTTTAAGTATTATCGGCGACCTCAGCGGAACTCCAGGCCCTCGAACGCCCCCGAGTTTCGCCAATTGTCGATATAGGTGAAATAAGCGCTCGGGCCACTCGGGTACCCAAGGCCAAGGAACGCCCCGACACCCTGCCCTTCGTTGTTGTAATAGCCGGGTGTGCAGTCCGCTCCGCCGATCATGCTGCCGAGCCCGGTCTGCAAGAGCTCGCACCAGGCGTCCTCGGCCTCGCGGGCCGGCTCGACCTCGGCGAACCCGCCGTCTAGCGCATGCCTGATCGTCACGGCGATGGTTCTGGCCGAGTCAACAATGTTGTGCGGGATGTTGGAGATCAGGTTGGCGCCCTGGGTCGGCTGCATCAGGAAAGCGTTCGGGAAGCCGTGCACGTGGATGCCGTGCAGGGTGCGCATGCCGTCGGCCCAGTGCTGGGACAGCGTGTGGTCGTCGCGGCCGGTTAGCTCGAATCCGGCCCTCCTGGCGTAGGCGGTGCCGACCTCGAAGCCTGAGGCGTAGATGATGCAGTCGAGGGGGTATTCCTGGCCGGCGACGATTACGCCGGTCGGGGTGATCCGCTCGACGCCCTTGCCGTCGGTGTCTACCAGGTGAGTCGCCGGGGTGTTGTAGGCCTGCAGGTACTCGTCGTGGAAGCAGGGGCGCTTGCAGAGCTGGCGGTACCAGGCCTTGAGCTTCTGCGCGGTGGCCTGGTCGGTGACAATGGCGTCGGCGCGGGCGCGGATCTCCTCCATCTTCTCCAGGTCGGAGTCCTCGTAGGCGGCGAGCATGGCGGCCGGGTGCTGGTCCTGCGGGGGCAGCGCGGCCAGTCTGGCGCGGATTCGCCGGGAGAGGTCGGTCCAGCCGTCCCTGACCAGGTCCTCGCTGGCGCTGCCGCCGGCCTGGTTCGCGGTGAAGTTCTCCAGCCAGCGCTGCTGCCAGCCGGGTGTCGCCACCTCGGCGAACCAGCCGGGGTCGATCGGCTCGTTGCCCCGTACGTCGACCGAGGACGGGGTGCGCTGGAACACGTAGAGCTCGCGGCAGGCGCGGGCCAGGTGCGGGACGGCCTGCACCGAGGTCGCGCCGGTCCCGATGATGCCGACTCGCTTGTTACCGAGCTTGTCCATCGGCGCGCCGGCCGGGTCGCCGCCGGTGTAGGCGTAGTCCCAGCGGGAGGTGTGGAACGAGTGCCCGGCGAACGTGCCGATGCCGGGAATGCCGGGGAGCTTGGGCACGCTGAGCAGGCCGGTGCCGATGACCACGAACTGGGCGGTCAGCCGGTCGCCACGGTCGGTCTCGACGATCCAGTGCGGGTCCTCCCAGGTCAGCGCGGTGACCTCGGTGTGGAGCAGCGCGTCCTCGTACAGGCCGAACTGAGTGGCGATGCGCCGGCAGTGGGCCAGGATCTCGGGGCCGTGCACGTACTTCTCGGTCGGCATGTGGCCGGTCTCTTCGAGCAGCGGCAGGTACACCATCGAGGCCGTGTCACACTGCGCGCCCGGATACCGGTTCCAGTACCAGGTGCCGCCGAAGTCGCCGCCCTTGTCGATCACCCGCACGTCGACGCCGGCCTGGCGGAGCCGGGCTCCGGCCACTAGGCCGGCGAACCCGCCGCCGACGCACACCACCGTCCGGTGATCGGTCAGCGGCTCCCGCTCCGTCACCGTGACGTACGGGTCGTCCTTATAGTGCCCTAGCTCGCCTGTGAGGCGCAGGTACTGGTCGTTGCCGTCGGGGCGCAGCCGCTTGTCTCGCTCCTGCCGGTACCTGTCCCGGACGGCCTGCCGGTCGATCACCAGGCCTGCCGCGTGCGCGGTGAGCTGTCCACGATCGTGCCGCGCCAGCCCGCGTAGCCGAAGATCGACTTGATCACGGCCCGGCCCGGTCCGCTCAGCTTGATCCACATGAAGAAGCCGTCGCCGCCGTTGCTCTTCTCCGTGTGCAGCGACACCTGGACCGACTGGTCCTTCCAGACCAGGGCCTCTGGCTTGATCAGGATCGTGTCGTCCTCGCCGAGGTCACGGATGAACGTGTCTCCCGGTGCGTGCAGGAACACCAGGCCAGGGGTGTCCCTGGCGGTAAAGCGATCGAGGTACGCGCCGCCAAGCGGGTAGTGCGTCTCCCGCTCGCTCTCGTACTTGGTGGTGTACCAGATGTGCGATCGCAGCCATTCGTAGTCCACGTTGCCGGTCGCGGCGAGGAAACGGTGCTCGGTGACCTCTATGGACTGGCCCGGCATCAGCGGGATCGCGATGGTCGAGCCTGGCGCGTCGGCGCTGATCGCCAGGAAGCCGGGTCCGCGAGCGTTCATCACGTAGACCGGCAGGCCAGCCATCGACCGCTGCCAGCCGTCGGGCATGCGCCGCAGATCGAGCTGGACCGACGGATCGACGTGCAGCAGCGCGTGGTGGGCGAAGGACACCGAGTCGGTCTCGGCGAGCCGCATCTCAGCCACGGGGACGAACGAGCCGGAGATCTGGCAGGTCGAGTGCCCGAAGCGGAGCCTGGTCATGTCCTTGATCGGCGGCTGCTTGATCCAGCCCGAGTTCGCGGTCCGCTGGCGCACGTCCACCAGGGCACCGCAATGCGGGCAGCTCAGCCCGGTGCCATCGGACTCCAGCCGGCAGAACCGGCAGCGGTACTCTCCGGCCACCCCTCACCACCTCCAGTCCGCCTCGCGGTTCGCAAGGCGGACAATCAGGATAGCCGCGTTTAGATTCGCGTCAGCGGCCGGCGTTTTCTTCCATGAACTTGATGAGGCTCTTGGGGCGCATGTCGGTCCAGTTGGCCTCGACGTAGGCCAGGCACGCGGCCCTGGTGTCGTCGCCGTGCACCACGTCCCAGCCGTCAGGCACGCTGATCCCGGCCGGCCAGAGCGAGTGCTGGCCCTCGTCGTTGACCAGGACCCGGTAGACGCCGTCTTCATCGTCGAAGGGATTAGTCGCCATAGCCATTCTCCTTTTCTGCTAGGTGCCTAGGTCAGTCCGTCGACCAGGTTCAGGCGCATGCCCTCGCCCCTGGCTCTCGCGGCGTCCTCGACGGCGGCGAGCACGGCCACGTCCAGGATGGCCAGGCCGAATGGGTTGGCGACGACATGACCGCCGACCGGCCGGACCCCGTCGACCTCGCCGGCGATGACCTGCCCGAGGCTGCCCGTGATCCGCGGCCGGCTGGCCGAGCCTGACCGGCCCACCTCGCCGTCGCGGATCAGGCGCCCGAGTATCCGTCTCGGGTTCGCGGCGACCATGTCCTCGTCGTCGACGAAGATCGCCGAGGCGCCGGCGAACACCTCGGGGAGCAGGTCGTCGAGTGACACATGCGCGACAAAGGCCGCTCGCTGAACCAGGACAGCGGGATGTACGGTGCCGCCGACACCGTCACCGTGATCAGCACATTAGAGCGCGCCACGCAATCGGCCGGGTCAGCCGCGACCTCGACCCGCAGGCGCGGCGTCCGCGTCGCGGCCCAATCCGCCAGCCTGGCCGCCCGCTCCGGCACGAGGTCGTACACCAGCGCCGAAGTCAGGCTCGGAACGCAGGATTCGAGCACGCTCAGGTGCATGCGCGCCAGCGCCCCGCAGCCCAGGATCGACACCGAGCCCGGCTCGGGCGGCCCGAGCCTGCGCAGCGCGACCGCAGTGCAGGCGGCAGTGCGCAGCGCGCTCAGCGATCCCGCCTCGGCCATCAGGCGGGGCCGCGCGGTCTGCGGATCAAACATGAAAGCGAAGCCGCCGGCCCGGTCAAGACCAAGCTCCGGGTTGCTGGTGGCAGCGTTGATGACCTTGAGCCCCAGGAGCTCCCGGCCGGGCTCGTGGACCGCGCCGAGCATCGCGACCGAGCGCGAGTACGCACCAGCGGCGTTGGTCCACGACAGGTAGCCCTCGTCGGGCAGCTCGGTCTCGCCGCGGTGATGGGCGAGCAGGCAGCCTTCCACGACGCGCAGGACATCCACGTCGGCCAGGCATCGCTCGACCATCGCGCGGTCGAGCACCAGCATCTCGTCAGCAGCAGCCATTCACGCGCCCAGTGGTCGGCGAGAAATAAGTCGGTTACTTGGCAATATAGTCAGTTACTGGCCAATCTACAGCGGCCCTAAGGACTGGCGAGCAGGCTGGTAATGGTGTCAAGTACCTGCGGTGCCGCCGAGCTCAGCGCGTAAAGCGGCAGCTCCCATGGACCTTTCGTCCAGGCCAGCGCGATCAGCGAGCGTGCTCGCCGCTGGTAGCTGGCCGCGAGCGCCGACTCCCGCAGTCCGACCAGCGCGGAGGCCGCGGCGGTGAGCGCTGGTGCCTGCTCCGCCGGATCGGTGATGACACGGGCGGTGGCCTCGGCCGTGACGGCGGCGTGGGCGGCGGCCTCGGTCAGCCTGCCTTCGGTCAGCACCGCCGCCAGCGTAGCGAGGGTCTGGACCTGCTCGACAGGATCGCCGATCGCGCCGGCGGCGGCCAGCGCGGCCTCGGCGGCGCGCGCCGCCTGGGCGGTCTGCCTGGCGCCGACCAGCGCCGACGCTACGCCGGCCAGCGCCCTGGCCCGCAACTGCGGTATGTCAATCGAGTGGGCGATCGTCCAGGCCTGCTTCAGGCCGCCTGCCGCGGACAGAACCAGGGCGAGATCGGCCCGGCCGCGCGCCCGTGCCTGCGGCTCAATGATCGAGTCGGCCAGCAGCCAGGCCTGCTTCTGGCTGTCGGCAATGGACAGCGCCAGGGCGACATCAGCGAGGGTCTGCGCCTGGGCCCACGGCTCGGTGATCGAGCGCACGATCCGCTCGGCCCGCTCGCGGCGCCCGTAACAGGCGTGGGTCCAGGCGAGCTGGGTCAGGGTCAGGCCGATGTCGGCCAGAACCTGGGCCTGGGCCTGTGGCGTGGTGATGGAGCGCGCGACCGCGTCAGCCTGCGCCGCGTAACCGGCGTCTGCCAGGTCCAGGGCAATCCGCGCCAGCTCCGCGACGTTCTGCTGCTGACCAGCCCGGCGGATGACCGATTTGGCAACGCTGCTGGCCATGGCCGCCGAGCCCGCTTCGGCCAGCTGCATCCGGACGTCGACGCTCCTGGGCGAGGCCGGGGCGGCGCTCCCGCGCGGATAGGCGTGCGGCCACGCGGCCCGGCCGGTGGCGGCGCGCAATCCAGGGCCAGCCTCCGCCAGGGCCGTGACAACGGCGGCCGGGCTGGAGGTAGGGTCTGCGGCAGTCAGCGCCTTCCTCGCCGCGACGAACGTCCTGATCGCGTGATCCCGCAGGCCAGCCGAGGCCAGTGTCGACCCGACCTGGGCTAGCACGTTCCAGTGGCCATTGCTGACGGCATCGGCCGCCGCCGCGGCTCCCGCCGTCTCAGCCTGCGCCCGGAGTCCGGTCCTGGCCAGGTCCGCCGCGATGCTGGCCAGCAGCGGCGCTCGCCCCGGCAGGCCAGCCGGGGCAGCCGCGGACCTGGAGCCGGCGTAGGCGATCCCAGCCTGGGCCCGGCTCTGGGCGCGCGGCTCGCCGATCCCGCGTGCGAGCCTCGCCGCCTCCTCGGTCCTTCCGGCGCAGGCCAGGGCAACGGTCACATCGGCGAGCGAATAATCGCGGCCGCGATTGGTCACCGACCGGATGGCGGTCTCCGCATCCGTCGCCATCGACTTGGCCTGGTCGTAATACCCGGCCGCGATCATCGCCCAGGCGACGGCCGTCAGCACCTGCGCCTGCAGGACCGGGTCGACGACCGACCTGGCCGCGTCGCCGGCCTCCTGATACCGCCCGGCTCTGGCCAGGTCGGCGGCGCCCGCGGTCAGCGACGAGGCCGGCCACACCGGACCGGTCTTGCGAGCGGTTCCCGAAGTGGCGGCCACGTCCGCCAGCGCCTGCGCCCGTTCGGCGGGCTCGAGGATGGAGCGGGCCGTTGCCTGCGCCAGCGCCGCCGCGCGCTGGGCCCGGTCACGCTGCCCGGTTTCGGTCAGCGCGGCGGCGACGGCGGCCTGGGCGTGGGCGCGCCGGTGCAGTCCGGTAATGGAGCCGGCGAGGGCTTCGCCCCGGTCAAGCTGACTGAGAGCGATCCAGACGGCCGGCAGGTCAGCCGGGATGACCGCATCCCGGTCCACCAGATCGCGCAGGTGCACGACGAGCCGCGCCATCGCGTGCAGATCCGGGTCAGCCTGGGCCAGGACCAGGTCCTGGGCCAGGGTCAGCTCAGCCAGTGCCGCGCCGTCGCCGCCGCGCAGGATGAACATCCGGTCGTGCCTGGCCGGGTCGGTGACGCAGGCGATCAGCCGCGCGGTCTCGCCGGAGTCGCGCAGCATGCGGGGATAGCCGGACAGCAGGTATCCGGGCGTGGTCGCTGGCCAGCGCTGCTCCTGATAGTGCCTGGCCCACTGGCACAGCCGCTCACGGTACCCGGCGAGCAGGCCGGCGCCGAGTGCCGCGACGGCCTCGGCCCGCAGCGCGTCATTCGCCAGCGTGTAGATCTGCTCACCCTGCCAGTCGGCCGTGCTGGCGGCGAAGATGGCACCCGCGCCATCGCGCAGCACGGCCTGGATCTCATAGGATGCCAGGTCGGTATGACCGGTCAGCTCCTCCAGGCCCGCCAGGGTCAGGCCGTCTCTGGCCACGGTCAGCAGGCCGAGCAGATCCCGGATTCCGTGCGGGCCTTCGAGCAGCCCGCGCAGCGCAGACGCCGGAGCCCGCCTAGCTGACGGCCTGGCGGTCTGGCTCACTGGCCGGCTGACTACGTAACCCGCCGGCCGAACCGACCCTTGCAGGTCCTTCAGCGCCGCCGCGAGACTGGCCGCGTCCGGCAGCCGCTCGGCCGGGTCCTTGGCCAGCAGCCGCAGGACGAGCTGATCGAGCTCAGCGGGCAGGCCGGGGTTGCGCTGGCGCAGCGACGCCGGCGTCACGTTCCTGTGCTGAGCCATGACCGCCAGCGGAAAGCCCGCAGGGAAAGGGGGCTGGCCGGTCAGCAGCGCGTAGAGCACGCAGCCGAGGGAATACAGGTCGCTGCGCTCGTCCGCCTGCGCCCCGTCGCATTGCTCAGGCGACATGTAAGCAGGCGTTCCGAGAATATAGCTGGAGGCGATGACCGACGCGGCGTCCGTGGCCACGGCGATTCCGAAGTCACAGATCTTCAGCTGTCCGTCGTCCTCAAGAAACAGGTTGGCTGGCTTCAGGTCCCGGTGGATGACTCCGCCGTCATGCGCGGCCTGCAGCGCCTCCGCCGCCTGGATGACGAGCGAGATGGCCTGCCCGGCTGGCAGCCCGGCCGGCTCGTCCTTCAGCACGGCGGCGAGATCTTGTCCGTGCAGCGGCTCCATCACGATGAATGGCTGGCCGTCCTGCTCGCCGACGTCATACACGACGGCGATGCCCCGGTGCCGCAGCGAGCCCGCGATCCTCGCCTCGCGCTGGAACCCGGCGGCGAGCTTCGGATCCTCGATCCGGTCCCTGACCACCTTCACCGCGACCTGCCGGTCGAGTTCCCGGTCGGTGCCGCGCCAGACCTCGCCTACGTTGCCCCGGCCCACCAGCTCATCCAGCACATACCGCCCGGCTAGCACCAGCCCAGCCCGCACCCCGAGACCTCCCTCCAGCCAAATGCAGCATAGAGCCTGGCTCGGGGGTCTGAACCCTGTGCGAATAGCTAGTAAAAGCCGTGAACTGAGGGTGCTGCCGATCCGTGCTGGGGTGGCGAAGAAATACGGTGCGGAAATAGGGCGTGCCCCCAGCTGCCGGCACCCTCGCCGCATCCCGTGGCAGGCACCCCGGTACCCGCCCGCGCGAAGCGGCTTCTTCGTGGAATTGTCCGCCAGCCCGACCACGCTGGCGGTGGGCGGCACCACCACGCTCACGGCGACCACCGGCACCGATGTCGGCCCGACGCCCTGCTTCATCGACATCTACGACACGACCTCGGGCAAGGCGCTGCGGTTCTGCGGTTTGGGAACGACCTGCTCGGCCACAATCTCGCAGAGCACAGCGACGACCCACACCTTCGTGGCCTACGTGGCCCTGGTCAGCACCGTGCTGCCGCCGGCCCAGATCCAGGCCACGTCCAACACGTCCTACGTCACCTGGACGAACTCGGGCCTGCGCCTGTCGCTGACTGGCCCTGAGGTCGTCATCGACGCGAACGGCCCTGGCTCCTTCACCGCCACCGCCAGTGTCGACGTCCGCACGACCAGCTAGACCAGCCAGCACTACCCGCCGCCGCTGAGCACCATCCAGGCCTCTTCGAACGTCCTGCTCACCAGGGGCTTCGTCGGCTAAGCCGCCCAGCTGAGCCGAAAGGGGCCACCGGGCTGCCGGCGGTGGCCCCTTCGTTCCGCTCAGGACTTCAGCACTGGCCTGCCCAGTGGCATCGGCTTCTTGGCACCCGTCGCCCGAGCCGCGGTCCCGAAGAAGATGTAGATGCCGACGGCCGCGAACAGGAACGCCGTCGCGCCGCCCGCCTTCAGGAGGTTGGGCGAATTCTGGATCACGCCGATGAGCACGAGGATGAGCGCGATATCGACGAGCGCGAGCACCGCGGTGAACGCCATGGCCAGCCGGAGTGTCGCCAGCGTCAGCATGGTCATGATGACGATCCAGGCGGTCAGGAACAATTCCTGAGACGCCTTGATGTCGGTGAGCCCGATGCCGAACCAGCCGTGGGCGAGCCCGAGCAGCAAGAACGCGTAGCTCAGCCAGAATCCCGCGAAGACGCCGAGCACCAGCCCGACGGCGGACTGACCGACCACCATCGCCCAGAACGTCGAGATGATCAGCCCGACCGCGGTAGCGGCCAGGATGATCGGGAGCGAGGCACCGGTGCCGAGCGGCGAGACGAACCCGACCAGCACCATGCCGAGCGCCACCGATCCCACGATGAAGGCCGGCAGCCCCAGCGCCAGCGGATCCCCGGCCATCGGCCCGGTCACCTCAGGCGTGGCCTCGGACTCGACCAGGTCTCGCTGACTGTGCTGGTCCCTGTGGCTGTGCTGGCTGTACTGATCCTGCTGGCTGTACTGGTCGGTCTGGCCGGGCTCGGCGAGGTGCTGCTGCTGCGCGGGCACCGAAGGAGCCTGCTGCGCGGTGCCCGCCGAGGCCCCGGCCGAGCCTGGCTGCGCGGAGGTCGAACCTGGATCGACGGTCATCTTCCGCTCCTTTGCTTGATGAGTGCAGGAGCCCCACGCGACTCGTGGACTCTGATCCAGACTTATGCCGCCCTGCCCCCGCCGCCGATCTCAAATTGAGCCAGTCCAGAATCGAACCGCCCGAGCCAGCCAGGCACCAGCCCAGCCAGCCCCACCCCGAAGCCCCATCGATGTGACAGCGCTGGGGTTCCAGCACCAGCTATGTCACATCGATGGGGTCCGGGAGCGGGCTGGCGGCTGGCAACAGGACTAGGCGGCTGGGCTGATTATGCCGTATTCGTGGATTTTGCGGTAAATTGTGGCTCGGGACATGCCGAGGGACTCGGCTGCTCTGGCCTTGTTGCCGCCGGTGTCTAGGAGGCCCTGGATGATGGCGTCCCGTTCCAGGGCCTCCAGCGGGCTCAGCCGGCGCCTGCTGACCGTCCAGCACTCGGGCGGCAGGTCGGCCGGGCGGATGGAGCCGGCTCGCCCGCGCTGCACGACGCTCCTGACCACCTGCCAGAGCTGCTCGACGTTCCCTGGCCAGCTCGACCGGGTCAGCAGCTTCATGGCTTCAGGCGAGCAGGTCAGGCCGCCTTGCTGACTGCCCTGCTGACTCAGCCTGCCCAGGAAGAGCTCGGTCAGCGCGGGCACGTCCTCCAGGTGCTGGCGCAGGCATGGCAGCGTCACCGTGGTCGGGAACAGCCGGAGCAATCCGGTCAGGGCGTCACTGCCCTCCGCCATGGTGACCGCCACCCAGGTCCCCGGCTCGCCGCTGGCCGGGCGGGCCTCTCGCAGCGCGGCCGCCAGCGCGTCGGCCTGCTTGCCCGCTAGCTGGTCGACGTGCCGGATGACCACGTCGCCTTCGGCGTTCAGGACCGCCTCGCGCACCGAGCCCAGCCAGCCCGGCGTCACCTCCCCCGGCTCCCCCGCCGCGTCAAACACGTCGAAGCGCCTGGCCGGGTTTCGCCGCTGGTGCACGGCGCGGGCCAGCGCCAGCTTGCCGGCTCCTGGCTCGCCTTGCAGCGCGAGCCACTCGCCCGCCTCATAGGACTCCTGTACCTGCTGCGAGCTGCGGAGCCAGCGCGTCCCTGACCCGACGAGCCCGGGCAGGACGGTCCTCGCCGCCGGGGCCGCGCCGTCCGCCAGTCGCGCCGGATCAAGCAGCTTCACCTGGACAACGCCGCTCGCCGCCGGGCCGCCCGGACCAGCAGCCGGACTAGCCGGGCCGGCCGGGCCCGAGGGCCGGCAGTGCATCCGGGCGGTCAGGCCGGTGGGCAGCTCGACCTGCACCGCGTTGGCCCGGCCTCCGGCTAGCGCCTCGCTGGCGTGCCCGAGCAGCACTTCGGTGTCCCCTGGCTCTAGGGCGTGCCTGGCCTGGTCGTTCATCATCACCAGGTCAGGATTGAGTGCGAGCACGATCCCGCTGCTGTGCCAGCAAGCCCGCAGGTAATCTCGCAGCAGCTCAAGCTCCCTGGCGCTGCCATCGCAGAGCAGCGCCTGGGCGATCTGGTCAGCGATGGTCTTGACCAGCGCCAGCAGCAGCGGGCCAGCACTGGACAGCTCAGCTCCTGAGTGCCGGCAGGCCAGCCCGACCGCGCCGACCTGCTTGCCGGAGATGGGCAGGCAGATCGGAACGCCGGCGCTGGCCAGGCCGGCCAGCGGCGCCGCGTAGTGCTCAGGCCCGGCCACCTGCGCCGACTGGCCGCTCTCCAGAGCGGTGCCGAGCCCGTTGGTACCCACCGACGACTCCGCGTACCCGAATCCGGGGGCCAGCCGTACCTCGTCGAGCTGCCGCTCAAGCTCGTCATCGGAGGTCATCCTGGCCTGCACGACCCCGGCGGCGTCGGTCAGGATCACCGCGACCGGCTGATCGCCCAGGTTCGCGCGCACCCGCCTGAGCACCGGCAGGGCGCTGCGGGTCAGCGGCGTGTCGAGCGCGGGATCGCGCACGTAGGCCGGGTTAACCCGGTCCGGTGGCACCTGCCAGTCCCGAGATCGCCGCCAGGATGCGAGCACCGGCGCCCGCACCTCGAACTGCTGGGTCGAGCCTTCGGCCAGAAAGCTCTGCCTGGCCGAGATGATCGAGCTCACCATGACACCTCCCGCCTCGCTTCCTCACTCAGCGTAGCGGTCTTGTCTCAGTGTGAGACTGATGCCCGGTGCCCTGCGGGTCTTAATGGAATCGCAGGAGGTGACTGATGGGTGATGAGCGATATAACCCCTGGACCGTCGTAAACCTGGTATTCCGGCACCTGGCCGACGCCGGATTGCATCCCGTGCTCGGCGACCAGGGAAATCCGGGCACCCCGGCGGCGCAATTGCTGACCGCGATGGGGATCGAGCCATCCTCGGCCGCCTGCGAGAAGGCCACCGAACAGGTGCAAACCCAGCTCAGCGAGCTGCGGGCAGCCGCATTCGGCGTGTCTCAGGTTGAGAACCGCGAGTAAGCGCAGGCGTGCCTCTAATGACGTAGAGATGTGTGAAAGGGGTGGCAGATGAGTCGCCAGAGTGTCGCAAAGGCGCACCAGAAGATTCAGGAGCTGTCCTGGGAACCGCGTTATCACGAGCCGGTATCTCAGTACGGCACCGACTATACGTTCCAGAAGGCGCAGAAGAAGGATCCGCTGAAGCAGGTACTGCGGTCGTATTTCCCGATGCAGGAGGAGAAGGACCACCGGGTTTACGGCGCGGAGGACGGCGCGATCAGGGGCAACATGTTCCGGCAGGTGCAGGAGCGATGGCTGGAGTGGCAGAAGCTGTTCCTTTCCATCATCCCGCTGCCGGAGATCTCGGCGGCCCGTGCCATGCCGCTGCTCTTCCGCACGGTGCCCAACCCTGAGCTGCACAACGGCCAGGCGATCCAGATGATCGACGAAGTACGGCACTCGACGATCCAGCAGAACCTCAAGCGCCTGTACATGAACAACTACATCGACCCGTCCGGGTTCAACATGAGCCTGCGGGGGTTCCACGATGACTACTGCGGGACGATCGGCCGGCAGTTCGCCGAGGCGTTCATCACCGGCGACGCCATCACCGCGGCCAGCATCTACCTGACGATCGTGGCCGAGACGGCGTTCACGAACACGCTGTTCGTGGCCATGCCAGCCGAGGCTGCGGCGAACGGCGACTACCTGCTGCCGACCGTATTCCACTCGGTGCAGTCCGATGAGTCGCGGCACATCAGCAACGGCTACGCGACGCTGCTGATGGCGCTGTCCGACGAGGGCAACCGCGAGCTGCTTGAGCGCGACCTGCGCTACGCCTGGTGGAACAACCACCGCGTGGTCGACGCCGCGATCGGCACGTTCATCGAGTACGGCACCAAGGACCGCAGGAAGGACCGCGAGTCCTACGCCGAGATGTGGCGGCGGTGGATCTACGACGACTACTACCGCAGCTACCTCGTGCCGCTGGAGAAGTACGGCCTGGCCGTGCCGCACGACCTCATCGAGGAGTCCTGGAACCAGATCTGGAACAAGGGCTACGTGCACGAGGTCGCGCAGTTCTTCGCCACCGGCTGGCTCGCCAACTACTGGCGGATCGACCCGATGACGGACAAGGACTTCGAGTGGTTCGAGTTCAAGTACCCGGGCTGGTACGACCGGTACGGCAAGTGGTGGGAGAACTACAACCGCCTGTCCCGGCCCAACGGCCACCACCCGATCGTCGCCGAGGACGTGGACTACAACTACCCGCAGCGCTGCTGGACCTGCATGGTGCCGTGCCTGGTTCGCGAGGACATGGTCATGGAGGAAGTGGACGGTCAGTGGCGCACCTACTGCCACGAGCAGTGCCGCTGGACGGACACGGTCGCGTTCCGCCCGACCTACGAGGGCCGCGAGACCCCGAACATGGGCAAGCTCATCGGCAAGCGCGAGTGGGAAACCCTGTACCACGGCTGGAACTGGGCCGATGTGGTCAAGGACATGGGCTTCGTCAGGGACGACGGCAAGACGATGACGGCCCAGCCGCACCTGGACCTGGACCCGGGCAAGATGTGGACGCTCGACCACCTGCGCCGCATGCCGCCGTTGCAGAGCCCCAACGTCCTGCTCAACGAGATGACCCCGGAGCAGCGGGAAGCCTACCGCGCGGACTACGTGCGGGGCGGCCCGGCCGGACGGTTCGCGCCGAAGGCGTGAGCCCTTGCGGGCCGCAGGTCACCGGCTTGCGGCCCGCTTCCCACGGTTCCGTTCGCATTGTCGTCCCACAACCGAGCAGGAAATATGGAAAAAAGGCACGTGGTGCGGTTCGAGCCAGTAGGAATCGACATTGAGGTAGCGCAGGATCAGACGATCCTGCGGGCCGCTGCCGAGCAGGGAATCATGCTCATGCACGGGTGCAAGGAAGGCCAGTGCGCCGCGTGCAAGTCGTTCGTGCTCGACGGCGAAGATTTCGAGCTGGACAGCTATTCCACCTTCGCGCTGCCCGACTTTGAGCGGGAAGAGGGCTATACGCTGCTCTGCCGGACGCACCCGTACGAGGACGTCACGATCGAGCTGCTCAACTACGACGAGGACATGATCAGGTCGGGGCTGCCGATCACCGACGCGACGGCCGAGGTCGTCGCCAACGACCCGGTCACCCGCGATCTGCGGCATCTGGTGCTCCGCCTGATCGAGCCGGAGGAACTGCGGTTCTTCCCCGGCCAGTACGTCGACCTGGCTGTGCCGGGGAGCACCGCGACGCGTTCCTTTTCTATGGCGAACATCACCAGCAAAGGGACGGGGAGGCTTGAGTTCGTCATCAGGATCTTTCCCGACGGGCTGTTCTCGCACTTCCTTGACACCCAGCTCAAGCTGGGCGACCGGCTGGAGCTAACCGGGCCGTTCGGGGTGTTCACGCTGCGCGAGAGCGAGGACGCGCGGCTGGTGTTCGTCGGCGGCGGCGCGGGCATGGCGCCGATCCTGTCGCTGATCCGCTCCATGGAGGAACGCGGCATTGAGCGGCCGGCCAGCTTCTATTACGGCGCGCGCCGCCGCGAGGACCTCTGCTTCGAGTCCGAGCTGCACGGCCTGGAGAAGTCGCTGGCCAGCTTCAGCTACGTGCCCGCGCTGTCCGAGCCGGGCCCCGATGAGGGCTGGGACGGCGAGACCGGCTTCATCACCGACGTGCTGAAGCAGCACGAGGACGACCTGACCGGAGCGCACGCGTACGTGTGCGGCCCGCCGCCGATGGTGGAGGCCGCACTGCCGCTGCTGGCGAGCCTGGGAGTCGAGGAAAGGCGCATCTACTACGACAAGTTCACCACGACTGGTGAGCCGGACGAGGAAGGGGCTAGTTCATGACGAGCGGACCAGAGCGCAGCGTGCCGGTGCCGGTCTTCACCGATGCCGAGGCCGGGGCGAAGGAATTCCCCGACTCGCACAACCGGGCCTTTAGCTACTACACCCCGGCCAAGCGCAAGGCGACTCACTACGAGGACGTCACCGTCGAGGTGCAGCCTGACCCCCGGCACTACCTCAGCCAGGGGTGGATCTACGGGTTCGCCGATGGCAGCGGCGGCTACCCGCTGGCCTGGACCGCGCTGAAGTCGTGGGGGTCCGACCGGCCCGAGCCTGCCAGGTACCCCGGTTCGGGCGGCGCGGGCTACGAGTGGCCGGCGCTTGGCTGGCATGAGTTCCGCGACCCGAACGAGGAGTGGGAGCTCACCCTCTACCGCTACAACGCGAACGTGGTGCGGCAGCTCAACCAGAACGTCGAGAACGCCAGGCAGTCCAAGGCGTTCGAGCAGTGGAACCGGAACTGGGTCAGGTTCGTGGAGCGGAACGTCGGCGCCTGGATGCATGTCGATCACGGGCTCGGGATCTACCTCTTCTCCAATGCCAACCGCCGCGCCCCGACGAACATGCACAACAACGCGATCTCAGTGAACGGCATGCACCGGATCCGGGCGGCCCAGGACCTGGCCCTGTACAACCTGACGCTGAGCGACGAGATCACCATCTTCGACGGCTCGGCCCACCTGGACTGCTGGAACAACGACCCGGCCTGGCAGGGCGTGCGCGAGCTGTCCGAGCGGCTGACCGGCATCGATGACTGGTGCGAGGCCATCTTCGCCGCGAACGTGGTCTTCGAGCCGCTGGTGGGCGAGTTGTTCCGCAGCAGTCTCGTGCAGCACGCGGCGCCCAGGAACGGCGACTTCGTCACGCCGACCGTGATCGGCGCCGAGGAGTACGACTACGCCGAACGCGACCTGCGCTACACCCGGCTCATGTTCTCGCTGCTCAGCGAGGACCGCGAGTTCGGCGGCCAGAACAAGTCGATCATGACCCAGTGGCTGGCGGCCTGGGTGCCGCGCGCGATCGCGGCCAGCCGGACAATGCAGCCGCTCTGGTCTCAGCCCGAGGCCAGGCCACCCCGTTTCGAGGACAGCCTCGACCAGGCCAAGAGCCGGATCTCAGGCATCCTGGCCGACCTGGGCCTGCCGACTCCGAAGGAGCTGACGCAATGACGACCGAGTCAACCACTTTCAAGACAGCACAGAGCCCGTTCAAGTCGGACAGCTCCGCGTCGAACATGTGCGGGTTCACCCTGATGAACAACCAGGTGGGCGAGGTCGTGGCCGAGGTGATGAGCACCAAGCCGAACGTCCGGGTCATGGTGCTGCCGTCGATGATGCGGGTCGACGCCGCGGGGACGATGGAGGTCGTCTACGACGAGGTCTCCGAGGCCCTCGGCGAAGAGGAGGGCTTCTTCGACAGCGCCGAGCTTGAGGAAGACATGTCCACCCACTACGGGCGGATGATCCACCTCGACGACCGGACCATCTTCTTCGCCAACCCCGAGGATGCCGCCGAGTACCTCGGCTTCGACCTCACGCCGGTAGCTCGCTGAGGAGGCCCCGTATCTCGCTAGGAGGCACAGTGTACGAGAAGAATGGCGAGAAGTACTTCGTGGTAGACGGCCACCTGCACTACTGGGATGCCGGGCCGGATAACTGGGTGCCGGGGCAGGAGGAGTACGCGAAGGGCTGGATCGAGTGCTTCCACGGATACCAGAGCCTCGGTCCGCCCGACACGCACTGGCCGATCGAGAAGTTCCAGCGGTACTCAGAGGATGACCTGATGCGGGACGTCTTCACGGACGGCCACGTCGACAAGGCCATCTTCCAGCCGACCTACCTGCTGGAGTGGTACGAGGAGGGATTCAACACCACCGAACGTAACGCCCTGATGGGCGAGCGGCATCCGGGCAAGTTCGTCTACAACACCCGGTGGGACCCGCGCGACGGCGACGAGGGGCTCAAGACGCTCCAGCGCAACGTCGAGCGGTTCGGCTCGACCGGCGTCAAGCTCTACACCGCCGAGTGGAACAACGGGTCGCGCGGCTGGAAGCTCACCGACCAGGGCGCGTACCGCTACCTGGAGGCGAGCCGGGACCTGGGCATCAAGAACATCCACGTGCACAAGGGCCCGACAATCTGGCCGCTGGACAAGGACGCGTTCGACGTGTCCGACGTCGACCATGCCGCGACGGACTTCCCCGACCTGAATTTCATTGTCGAGCACGTGGGGCTGCCCAGGATCGAGGACTTCTGCTTCATGGCGGTGCAGGAGCCGAATGTCTACGCGGGTCTTGCCGTCGTGATCGGCGGGCTGATGCACGCGCGGCCCAGGTTCTTCGCCAAGGTGATGGGCGAGCTGCTCTTCTGGCTCGGCGAGGACAAGCTCCTCTTCGGCAGCGACTACGCGATCTGGGAGCCGAAGTGGCAGGTCGAGGGGTTCGCCGACTGGGACTACCCGGATAGCGAGGAGTTCTCCGACTACCCGAGGCTGTCGGCGGCGGGGAAAAAGAAGATACTCGGACTCAACGCCGCGAAGCTGTACGACATCGAGGTGCCGACGGAGTTCCGGGTGCCCGCTCAGGCCGGTGAGCCTGCGGCCAGGGAAGCCGCGGCGCTGGTCAACGAGAAGTGAGCACGGAGTTGACCAGCACGGAGTTGACCAGCACGGGGCTGGCTGGCACAGTGCTCGGGGCGCTTGGACGAGTACGAGACCCGGAGCTGGACGAGCCGATTACCTCGCTCGGCTTCGTGGCCTCGTGCGACGTCTCGGGAGCTGGTGACGCCGAGGTACGGCTACGGCTGCCGACATACTTCTGTGCGCCCAATTTCGCCTATCTCATGGTGGCCGATGCGTATGACGAGGTGTCGGCGATCGATGGCATCCGCAGCGTGCGGGTACTGCTCGAGGACCATTTCGCGGCCGGGCCGATTAACGGCGGGGTCGCCGCCAGGGCGGGTTTCGTGGCCTCGTTCGACGGCGAGGCGGTCGGCGAGCTGCATCAGCTGCGGGCTGATTTTCTTCGTAAAGCGGTCCTGGCCGGGACCGATCAGGTCTGCCCGGCCACTGCTGGCGGCGGGCCGCTCCCCCGCCGACCTCCTGGGGCTGACGCTCGGGGAGGTGACGCCTTCTGCGGCGCTTGACCGGCTGCGGGAGCGGCGAGGGGAGCTCGGGCTGCCGGCCGGGGATGACGCGCCGCTGGTGATCGATCCTCGCACCGGGGCGGCGGTCGGCGACGATGAGCTGCCGCTGCACCTGCGGCGGGCGCGGACGACGCGGGTCAGTATCGAGGCGAACGCGAGCATCTGCACAGGGATGCTGCGGCAGCGCTATCCCCTAGCCGAGGAGGACCAGTGAAGGCCGTCCGGTTGCACGCGTTTCACTCCGAGCCCGTGGTCGACGAGGTACCCGAGCCGGTCATCGAGGGGCCGCTCGACATCATCGTGCGGATCGGCGGGGCCGGGGTGTGCCGCACCGACCTGCACATCATCGATGGTCAGTGGGACGCGGCGATGGGGACGCCGCTGCCCTATGTCCTCGGGCACGAGAACGCCGGGTGGGTGCACGCGGTCGGGCCAGCGGTCACCAACGTCGGCGTGGGCGACACCGTGATCCTGCATCCGACGCCGACCTGCGGGCTGTGCCGGGCGTGCCGGGCCGGGGCCGACATGCACTGCGTGAACAGCTCGTTTCCCGGGCTGTCGCGTGATGGCGGGATGGCGCAGTACCTGCTGACGTCGGCACGGGCGGCGGTGAAGCTTGACCCGGCGACCCGGCCCGAGGATGTCGCGGCGCTGGCGGACGCGGGGATCACGGCGTATCACGCGGTCAAGAAGGCCATTCCGCTGCTGTATCCGGGGACGGCCTGCGTGGTCATCGGGGCAGGCGGACTCGGGCATATCGGCGTGCAGTGCCTGGCGGCGCTGACCGCGACGACGATCATCGTGGTGGATCGCAACGCGGACGCGCTCAAGCTGGCCGAGCAGCTGGGGGCGCAGCATACGGTGCTGGCCGACGGCGGCCAGGTCGCGGCGGTGGCTGAGCTGACCGGGGGGCGCGGGGCGGAGGTCGTGCTTGACTTCGTGGCCGAGCAGGGGGCGGAGGCGGACGGACTCGCGATGACGGGCGAGGCCGGGTCGTATTTCGTGATCGGGTACGGGGGAACGCTGCACGTCCCGACGCTGGACCTCATCTCGACCGAGCGGAACATCGTGGGCAATATCGTCGGGACGTATAACGAGCTGGCCGAGCTGATGGCGCTGGCGCAGGCCGGCCGGGTGACCCTGCATACCAGCACGTATCCGCTGGCTGACGCGGTGGAGGCGATCCGCGAGCTGGACGCGGGACGGGTTCGCGGGCGGGCGATTCTCGTTCCTTAGGACTGGGTAGCTCTGCTGGCACGCTGGTTACCACGACCCGGGGGGATCGATGGCCAAGGAACTGCATTACGGAGCCGACGCGCGCGGCCTGCTGCTGGCCGGCGTCGACAAGCTCGCCGACGCCGTGAGTTCGACGCTCGGGCCGAAGGGCAGGAACGCGATCCTGGAGAAGGTCACCGGGTCGCCGGTGGTCACCAACGACGGCGTGACGATCGCGCGCGAGATCTTCCTGAAGGACCAGTTCGAGAACATGGGCGCCCAGCTAGTCAAGGAAGCGGCGATCAAGACCAACGACATCGTCGGAGACGGGACGACGACCGCGACCGTGATCGCCCAGGCGATCGTCAGGGAGGGCATGTCTGCGATCGACGCGGGGGCCAACCCGGTGCTGCTGAAGCGCGGCATCGACCTGGCCGTTGGCCGGCTCGTCGAGCACCTGGAGGGCGTCGCGCACCCGGTGGTCACCGAGCAGGACTACGCGCGGGTGGCGGCGATCTCCGCGAATGACGACGAGGCCGTGGGGGCAGCGATCGCGAAGGCGCTGCACACGGTGGGGGCCGACGGTGTCGTCACGGTCGAGGAGTCGGCCGTGCCCGGCATGGCGGTCGACTTCGTGGAGGGTTTCGAGTTCGAGAACGGGTACCTGTCGCCCTATCTGGTGACCGATCCGGCCCGGATGGAGGCCGTGCTCGATGACCCCTACATCCTGCTGTGCAGCGAGAAGATCGACCAGGTCCAGCAGCTCATGCCGCTGCTCGACAAGGTCATGCGGGCGCCGAGGCCGCTGGTCATCGTGGCCGAGACCGTGGAGGGCACCGCGCTGAGCATGCTGGTGCATAACCAGACCCGAGGCGTGTTCCAGGCAGTGGCCGTGCGAGCGCCGGGGTTCGGCGACCGGAGGCTGCACAAGCTGGAGGACATCGCCGCGCTGACCGGCGGGACGGTCTACAGCCGGCATTCCGGGCTGACGCTAGAGAACCTGACGATCGAGCACCTGGGCCGGGCGGCGCAGGTCAGGGCGACGGCCGACCGCACCACGATCATCGGCGGGCATGGCTCGCGGGCCGATGTCGAGTTCCGGCTCACCCAGCTGCGGGCCGAGCTTGACCGGGCGATGTACGGGATCGACGAGGACGTGCTCACCGAGCGGATCGGGGCACTGTCCGGCAAGGTCGCCGTGGTCAGGGTCGGCGCGCCGACGCCGGCGGAGCTGAAGGAGCTGCAGCACCGGGTCGAGGACGCGCTGTCGGCGACCAGGGCGGCCATGGCCGAGGGGATCGTGGCAGGAGGCGGCGCGGCGCTGCTGCACTCGGAGTCCGCGCTGGACGACCTGCAGGCCAGGGATGACTATGCGCGCGGGGTGGAGATCGTGCGCCGGGTGCTGACCGAGCCGGCCAGCCTGATCGCGTCCAACGCTGGTTACTCGGGGTCCGAGGTGGTGTCGCGGCTGGCTCAGCTGGGGCCGGACGAGGGGTTCGACGCGCTGGAAGGCCGCTTCGGCAACATGATCGACCTGGGCATCATCGACCCGCTCCGGGTCGCCAGGTCGGCTCTGCAGAACGGGGCCTCGGTGGCGGGACTGCTGGTGACGACGAGCACTCTTGTCGCGGAAGAGCAGACGCCGTGGGGCGGCAGCGCGGCCCTGATGACCGAGTACGGCGCGCTCGACGAGGGCCTGCAGCAGCCCTCCCCCGACTCAAGCACTCCCCAGTCCCTGGGCCTCGGCCCCACCGCCGGCTAGGCCCAGGCGGCCCGGCTGGGCAGGCTGGTCCGGCTGCACTGCGGCTGGCGACAGCTGGGGTCCCCTGCTGTCGCCTGCACAACAGTAGGGGACCCCAGTTGCGGCCTCTCTCGTCCGCCGCACCACCCCGATCCCGGCATTCCCGGCAAACTGACCATGCCCAGCAACCCGAAATCCCTCTAGCCACCAACCGAGAGGCCAGGCGGCGCCGACCGGGCACCCCAGCAGCGTTCCGTGATCATGAAACCGACCTTGATCACGGAACCTAGGTCGCGCGATCACCCAATCCAGATTCCGTGATCAGGACCCCGATCATGATCACGGAATCGCCCTGGCGTGAGTCTCGAGTCCAGAAAGCCAGCCGTGCCATAAGTCAAGGGAGACGTGGAATTCCGCGCGGCAGAACCGGGCGCGGGCTGGTGACATTCACCGCAATCCGGGCATTATGTAGGGGTATTTTCCGTAGCAGGAGCCTTAGCCGCCAATGCTCCTGCTACGGAAAACTGTCCTACAGGACCCAGCTGAGGCCAGTCATCGACAGACCTCCGGTTAGTGAGTCTCATCAGCCGATTTCTCGGCCTCCGCTAGCCTGCGAGCGCGGAAATGAAGCTGTAGATCACCATGGCGTCGAGGACGACGACGAAAATGCGCAGTGCCCAGAGCGCGACCCCGGCCTGACGGCTGAGAAGAGCACGCGGCAGCGGGCGCTCAGTGCGAGCGACAAGCTGACCTTGCTCTAGGTAACCAACCAGCTCCGACTCGTTAGCAAGACCCTCGCCGACGGCCTGCGGATCCCCAGCTACCCCCAGCCCCCCGAGCCCGGCCGGCCCCCCGAGCCCCCCGAGCCCGGCCGGCCCCGCTGGCGCGTCGCCCTCGCGCTTGATGACGTCTGTCATCTGGCCCCCTATAGCCTCAGCCGATCACATGGATTGCCTGCAAGAACGTGTCGATTCCGTAGGCCGCACCGCAGATCGAGACGAACGCCACGATCGCGATGGCAATCCGGTTGGTCCACGGCTTGTTGGCCCACTTGCCCATGAGCCGCCGGTCGCTGGCCAGCATGATCATGAAGACCAGCGTGACCGGGAGCAGGACGGTAGCCAGCGCATTGGCGTTGAGCGCGATCGACAGCAGTGGCGCGCCGGGGATCAAGATGACCGCCGCGGCGATCAGTGCCACGGTCAGGTTGGCGCCGTAGAACAGCCTGGCCCGGCGGGGTGAGCTGTTGAAGCTATGCGTCACGCCGATGCACTCGCCGGCCGCGTAGCCGGTGCTCGCCGAGATCGTGAGGATCGCCACGGCCCCCGCCTCGATCAGCCCGAGCGCGAAGATGGTCCCGACGGCATTGCCTGAGACCTTGGCGAGGGCGTCGGGGAAGCCAGCCCCGGCCAGGCCTTCGATGCCAGATCCCCCGTGCCCCGCCAGCGCGGCGCCGACGATGAACGCGCCGCAGCCGAACAAGGCGGCAAGCGCGCCGCCGACGATCGTGTCGAGGCGGCCTTGCCTGAGATCAACAGCGGTCAGGCCCTTGTCGGCGGAGGCACTCTGCTGGAAGAACACCATCCAGGGCGTCACTGTCGCGCCGATCGTCGAGGCGAGCAGCAGCAGGAGCGTGCTCACGCTTCCGCCTGGCAGCGGCGAGAACGTGACCAGGGCGTGGCCGACCTGGCCCCAGTCCGGCTTGACCAGGAACGCGGCTGCCAGGAAGAGGCCGTTGAAGACGGCCAGGCCGAGCACGATCCGTTCCCATCGCCGGTAACGCCCGCCGCTGAGGCTGACCACCGCCAGGACGATTCCGAGTACGGCGGCGACGCCAGGCCCGATCCCGAAAAACGCCAGTCCTATCCGAATCACGACAAACTCGGCGATCAGCGTGACGAGATTGGTGAACAGCAGGTCACCGGCGGCGAACCAGCCCCAGAGCGGCCCGAAGCGCTGCAGGACGAGATTACCGTAGCCCCGGTGCGTGACGGCGCCAACTCGCATGCACATCTCCTGGCAGACCACCGCCATCGCGAACGTGACCACGATGAACGGCAGGAAGAAGCCAAGGCCGTAGGTGGCGCCGGTGGCGGTGTAGGACACCATGCTCGGACCGTCGTTCTCGCCGAGCATCGCGAGGATTCCAGGACCGGCTAGCAGCCAGAGCAGGTACCAGCGCCGGCCAGCCCGCCGGGCCGAGTGGACCCGCAGGCGATCATCGGACCTGGCGGCGTCCTCGGGAGTCAGCTGCCGCGACGGCGGTCCCGTCACGTGACGCTCACTCCGCCGGCCTCCACCCCGCCAGCCTCCACCCCGCCGGCCTCCACCCGGCCAGCCTCGACCCGGATCGCGGCCACTACCGACGCGTCGAGCCGGTGCATCCCCGACCGCACGGCCACCGTCATCGCCCCGTCCGGCTCCGCCCGTACGACGTGGACCTGGTCGCCCAGCGCCACCCCCCGATCGGTCAGCAGCCTGAGTACCCCGGGATCGCGATCCGAGACCCGCACCACCCGGCTCCGCTGCCCCGGCGCGAGCGACGCCAGGCTCGTACTCGGCGTCTCGATCACCCGGCCATCCGGGGTCGGGATCGGGTCACCGTGCGGATCGGTACGCGGATCACCCAGCCTGACGGCGATCTCCTCGCAGAGCCCGGCCGACAGGGCGTGCTCAAGCGCCTCAGCCTCGTCGTGCACCCGATCCCAGGACAACCCCAGCGTCCGCGACAAAAAGAGCTCAAGCAGGCGATGCCGGCGCACCACCCGCAGCGCCGCGTGCCACCCGGCCTCGCTCAGCCGCACGCCCCGGTAGGGCTCGTACCTGACCAGCTGAAGATCGTCCAGCTTCTTGAGCATTCCCGAGGCCGACGAGGCAGTGACGCCAAGCCAGTCGCCAAGCGCATTCGTCGTGACCGGACTGCCAGTAACCGGACTGCCAGTAACCGGGCCGGCCTCGTCGGACTGCAGGCGGTAGATCGCCTTGAGGTAGTCCTCAACAGCGGGTGAGAACGAGCGCACCATGGCCATGGCCAGGATTTTGGCATGCCTGATCTGAGCTGACTGTCGCAGAAAACGACACTGCGGACGACACCGCCGGCGGCCCGCCCCCCAATCCTTACCGTCCTATTGACATAAACTAGCTTTCTGTTTTATTGTCATACTGACAGCAAGATGAACGCGCGCTCAAGGCACCGCGGGAGGCAGGCCAGCCTCCGCTGCCCGGTTCGGCCGGACCGGGCAGGTCGCGGTCGCCATCTCACCCCCCCTACCTCAGTTCCCGAAAGGAAAAGTCATGCGCGCAATCCGGCGCCAGATCCTCACTCCAGTCATCGTCGCGGCCGCCATCTTCTCTGCCGGATCGGCGGTCCACCTGATGACCGCACAGCCGGCTCATGCCAGCTCCGTCGCCGGCCCCATCTGCCCGGCCGGCACCAACTGGGACGACCTGCTCCACGCTTGCGTCTAAGCCCAGCATCCCAGGCGGCCGGCGGACCAGGTACTGACCCGCCGGCCGCCCAGCGGCATGCCCGAGGGCTTCTCCGTCCCTCAGGCCGCCGGTCCTCGTGTGCGGCCCGCCTTGGCTCGCCTTCTTTCACCCTTCCGCGTCCGTGCCAGGCTGTCATGGCAGCCTGCGCTGATCGCCTCAGCCGGGCCGGGCAGCGTGACCTGGACCGGAGCGGCGCTGAATCGCGGGCACGGCCGCCCGAGCTGGCCGTCGTCATTGTCTCCCCAGGCCAGCACGGCGCCGCTGCTCGTGAGCGCGAGGCTGTGCTCACAGCCCGCGCTGACCGAGGAAATGCCAGTACTTTGAGGAAAATTGGCTACGACTGGTCCCGGCTCAAGGCATGCGGCCGCATCGAGCTGGCCAGCATTATCCGCCCCCCAGGCCAGCACCTTGCCTGCCGAGGTCAGCAGCAGCGAGAAGTCCTCACCCGCGCTCACCACCGGCCGGACCCCCCACCTCAGCACTTCCGGCGCAGGGGGGCCGGGGCGGGCCGGGGACCAGATGAGGGCGCCCGCCAGCACGACGCCGACAATCGCGCTCGGACCCCGATGCTCGGTGATCACGTCGATCACCCACCGGGAGACGCGCACGACGGAATTCCCGAGTGCTCCGAGACCGTCAGCTGGCGGAGGCTGCACCGAGACGTCTTCGGGGGCATCGACGATGTCCGAGAGCGTGCGCCACGGTCGCACCCGGCCAACTCCGGCCCGGTCCGCGAGGTTCGTCCGCAGCACCACGATCCGGCCTTCCAGCCCCGGCGGCCATGCGGGCTGGCCGGCTAGCGCGTCGAGCTCATCGGCGACCTCGCAGCGGCTTTCTGCCGTATCGGGTGCCAGCATCGCGCGCCCAGGTTCCTCCCCCCGCCCGGGTTCCCCCGGCCCGGGCGGGGGAACCCGCGAGCTGACCGAACGGTCAGCGAACGCCGACCACGCCTTCGCGTCCGCCTCGAAACCCTCGCCGCCTGGCCGCCGGTCGTACTTGACCGGGATATTCAGCGCCAGCTCATCGCGCAGAGCCACCGCGGCAACGGCCAGCAGTCCCGTGCGGGCGGCCTGGTCACTGACGTCGGCGACGCCGAGCAGAGTCACCCGGATCGGCCGGCGCCTGAAGTCCTCGGGATCGCCTTTCGGGATCAGGCCGGTCACGACCAGGGAGAGCAGCTCCCTTCCAGCGCTGAAGAGCAGCAGCCCTGGCCGCTCGGGATTGACGAAGGTAAGGCAGTTCGTCCCGCGATATCCAGCGTCAATGACTTGCTGAGCACGGGCCGAGTCCGCACCACTCAGGGAATACCAGACGTACTCATGCTCGACGAACGGGCCGCGGGATCGGATGAACCAGTCCGCATTCATCTCCGGCCTTCCGTATGCATCCCCGTGGCTGTCATCCCACTCTCCTCAGGAGATAGTCCTTGAGTCCCCGCACCGCCTCGTTCCAGGTGCGCAGGTGCATCGCGTTCCCGGCCAGCGCCGCGAACTGACCGGTCCAGACCTCGGCCCGGAGATACTGGTAGATGGCCTGCAATTCGTTGCGGGTCAGCCGCGAGCGCAGGACCCTGTCGCTAAACTCCTCCACGATTCCGAAGAGCGCCCTATTCGGCTCCTTGAGCAGCTCCTGCAGTCTTTGCTCGCATTCCCGCAGCGCGCTCTTGTAAGCCTCGGACAGGGCGTCATGGATGAAGGTCGCGTCCGGCGGAGGTGAGATGCCAGCGGGTATCTCGATCTTCGGGTGATCTCCCTGAAGTCCGTTAAGACAGTCCCTGACCCGGTGCTGGATGAGGCTGCGATAGGAGAGGTCGAATTCCAGCAGAATCCGCAGCGCGTATTTCACCTCACTGTCGTGGTCCTTGCGGACCCTGGCCGGAATGCGCTCGGCCAGTCCGATCAGGAATTCGCGTCCCTCAAGCTCGGAGAGCTCGCAGATCTGGCCGAGCCGGCCAGGGCCGGCCAGTACGCCGGCCATGTTCTCCCACATCTGCCTGACGGCGTCCTTCAGCGCGATGTCGAGAGGCAGGAACTGGCGCGACAGCTGCGCACGAGTCTCGTCGAGCAGGCGAGTGTAGGTCGCTATATAGGAGCCGTCGACCGCCACTTGCCGGTCTATGTCCGTGATCGAGGGAATGCCGTCGGCGGCCCTGGCGTGCTCGATCACCGAGACGACCGCCTTCTGCAGGATGGCGTCCTCTTCTTCCCGGTCGGCCTCGTATTTCCTCAGCACGCCCCGGATCGCGACCGACAGGTCCTCATACGTCTGGTCGAACAAGGCCTGGAAGTCCGTGAACCACTCATCTGGCGACTGGGCGTGGCCGCGAAGCGATTCCAGGTCGGCGACCAGCAGGCGAGCGTTCTCGCTGATCTCGGCGACCCGGCGGGTCCGCTCCTCCAGCAGCATCTTGTCCAGGTCACCGACGTTGTCCAGCAGATAGTCGACGACGTGATCGAAGGCGTTCGACACGTCGTCTCCCGACGAGCAGTCGGCGATGAGCGTCCCGGCGACGGCAATGGACGAGCCCGCTATCTCCGCGCGGAACTGCT
Source organism: uncultured Actinomycetota bacterium (assembly GCA_963819285.1). GTDB lineage: Bacteria > Actinomycetota > Actinomycetes > Streptosporangiales > Streptosporangiaceae > Chersky-822. The sequence continues at coordinate 3,219,191 of CAWFVM010000002.1, read as the reverse complement.
CGCACTGGTCCCCGTTGTCCAGCGCGCGGTCCGCGCTCTGCCGGTGGTTGAGGATCAGGAACGACCTGCGGTCCATGGGAATCTCCGGCAGGGAGTCCCGCGCCCGGTCATAGAGCCGGACGTCGTATTCATGAATGCCGTCCCCTTCAGGCACCGGACGGCGCAGGAAAAGCACGAGGTCGACCTCGTCTTTCAGCGCGGAGAGCATGATGCTCGAGTCGCCGAGGTCCGTGTCGCCAAGACCGGGCAGGTCCGTGACGCTGATCCCGCTCAGGTCAGGCCGGGGGAATTCGGTGACGATCTGAACCCGCCGCACAGCCCTGAAGGCGTGATAGCGCCGCTCGCCGGTCTCGTCATCCTGGGCCACATAGCCGCGGATCTCATCGGAGCCGACCCGCCTCGGCGACATCGCGCCAATCAGGGACTCGTACCCGGTAAAGGCGTCGTGATACGCGGTCAGATGCCCGTAGCGCGCCTTCTGCTCGGCCGTACCGCCGGCAGGCAGCGCGGGCATCGGCTGGCTGAAGGCGGCCGGGCTCTCGGGGACCGGGCCGAGTTTGAGCTCCTCGTAGTACGGCGTGATGATCTCGGCGATGAACGACTCGGGCGAGTGAAAGTAGACGTCGGCGTAGGTCTTCCCGCCGGGCGCGTGCTGCACGATGCTCGGCACCCCGGTGCAGAATCCCTTCGAGCCGTCGGGGATCTCGCGCGCCGTCAGCCCGGTCAGGCTCTGCAGGAACCTGCTCTTGCCCTGTCGCGCCCGGCCGACCATCCCGACGTTGAGCGCCGGCCGGCCGAGCCTGGTCAGCGCTCGCTCCAGCCCCGCTCGCTCCCGTACCACCTGATCGGAGAGATCCCCCAGCGGAATCGCCCAGGACTGGAGCAGTTCCCGCGTCTCTGGCTCGACGCGCTCAAGAAGACCGGCCCTGACCCGCTCGATGCCGCCGAGCCGCGCGCCGATCTCGGCTAGGCTCCGGCCCAGATTCTGAGCGCAGGCAACTGAATATTCCCTTTCCTTGTGTATAGCGGCGATTTTTTCCGCTCTAGTGCCAGGCTCCGTGGTCATTTGCGCGCTCCGTTTACAGATCGGACTCCATCAGGCCGGGCGGAAGTGGCGGCGATGAGCGCCGCGACCAGTTCCCTGCTGGCCGGCCGGGCACCGGGCAGCAGACGTTGCCGGATAGCCCGGCCAGCGTCCTCACCAGTGACCCAGGAAATGACGTCGCCGGCGGATCCGGCCGGCAAGATGACGCGACCGGTCGCGGCGACATAGACGACCACCATGGCGCTTACCTCATGTCCGCTGGGCAACGCGCTGCTCCAGTGCGTTACCGCAGCGGTCAGGGACCGTACAGACTGGCCTATATAGACGCCATCACAATTTATGCAGCCATTTTCACTGGTTTCATAGCGGCCAGCCGGCCAGGCGACCGATTCCACCAGAATCAGGCGCCGTCCCGAGCTCACCGCGTGCGGTATGAGCGGCGACTCGGGGCCTGGCCTGCGGACGCCGTGAAATACGCGTACTCCGGGGATGACCACGAGATCAGCCAGCAGTTCTCCCGTCCTGACCGCTACCTCGTAGGCAGAGGCGGCGATCGGGCGCAGCGAGCGCTGATCACTATCTGTAATCGACTCCAGAGTGCCGTAGCTGCGCCGCCGGGGCGCAAACCGCGCGGCAACTGCCCCGGCTCGCCGCGTCCCGGAGAAACTCCAGGTCAGCCAGTGGCCAGGCAACTTTGAATCACGTTCCTTACCGTCACTGGGCATTGCACGCCGCTCACTGGAGCCATTGACCCATAGGCAGCTACCGGCGTGCTTCCGCTGATCTTCCGGTGCAAGGCGGTATGGTCCGTGCGAATCGGCGGGTCGGGTGCTTAGACTGATATGTAATAGCGGGCGCCTTATCGCGACCCAGCACACTGCCGGCGCACTTCGCGGCCTTGCTGGGCGCAGGCGGCAGCTATCGGGGGGAGAGCGGTGGCTACGTATCTGAGGCGTGTCGCTGGCTAGGGGAGGTGGGAGTGATCTACCGATTGCTCGGCGACCTGGAGACCGGCGCGGAGGGCTCACAGGCTGAACTGCCGGGCGGGCCAACCCTCGCGGTGCTGACGGCTCTGCTGGTCAACGCGAATCGACGGGTGCCCAAGGCCGCGCTGATCCGGGTCGCCTGGGGTGATGATGAAGTCGGCGAGGCGCAGCTGCCCAAACGGATAGGGATGGTGCGCGAGCACCTCGCGAAGATCGGGCGGCGCGAGGACCTGCGGACTCATGCCGGGTTCGGCTACGAGCTGCGCGTCACCGTCGAAGACCTGGACATGCTGCTCTTTCAGCAGCGCTTGCGGCAGGCGGAAGAGGCAGCCTCCCAGCACCGCACCGATGACGAGATAAGCTGCCTGCGCGACGCGCTCCGGCTGTGGCGAGGCCCGCACCCGCTGTCGAACGTGCCAGGCGACGCCTTCCGGCATCAGACGGTATCGCTTGAGCATCGGCACAAGCGGGCGGCGGCGCGGCTCTACGATCTGGAGCTAGCGCGCGGCAATCATAGCTACATCCTTGACGAGCTGATCCTGTCCGCCAGCTACTACCCGGCTGACGGGCGCCTGTGTGAACAGCTGATGATCGCCGCCTATCGCTGCGGGCACGTGGCCGACGTGACTCAGGCCTACGAACGCCACGAGACCACCCTGGGCGAGGAACTCGGCAGCAAGCCAGACAAGCCGCTACGTGACCTGCATTTCGCGATGGCCCGCGGAGACGACGAGGCGATCTCGGCGGCGCAGGACGCGATCACCAAGCGGGCAGGAGCCTCGACGCCGGCCGACACCAAGGCCGTGCCAGCCCAGCTGCCGCGTCCTGAGGCGCTCGTCGGCCGGGACGATCTCATTGCCGAGGTGACCTGGCTGCTGCGTCGCGAGCCGAACCCGGCGGTGCCGGTGATCATCATCTCCGGACCTGGCGGCATCGGCAAGACCGCACTCGCCGTCCGGGCGGCGCATGAATCGCGTGACCGGTATCCCGACGGGCAGCTCTACCTGGATCTGGGCAGCGCTACGGCCGGCGGCGTCGATACCAGTGAGGTCGTCGCCCAGTTCCTGCGCTCGCTCGGGGCAGCCAAGGTGCCTGAGACCAAGGCGGAGCGGCTGGCGGAGTACCGGACCATGCTCGCGAACCGGCGGGTGCTCATCCTGCTGGACGACGTCGCGGACGGCTCGCAGGTCAGCGAGCTGGCTCCGGCCAGCTCTGGCTGCGCGGTCCTGGTCACGGCCAGGCAGCGGCTGCCCGAGGTCAGCGGAGCGCACCACGTGGCACCGCTGGAGCCGCTTGCCGCTGGCTGTGCCGCCGAGCTGTTCGTCCGGGTTGTCAGTGATGCGGGCATCACCTTCGACGACGATCTCAGTGCCGTCGACCGGGTCGTGGAGCTGTGCGGCGGGCTGCCGCTGGCGCTGCGCATAGCCGGGGCCATGCGGGTGCACGACAACCCCCGGTCCACCTTCGAGCTCGCGGATCGCCTCGAAGCACAGGGGACCAGGGCGTTCGCGTACGGAAGGCTCAGCGTCGCCCGCACCATAGGCGCCGGATACGAGCGGCTCGACTTCGCGGCCCGCCAGCTGTTCCTCGGGCTCGGCCTGCTTCCGCTGCCGGGGTTCGGACTGTGGACGGCGGCGGCCTTGCTTGAGGCCACCGGAGCTGACGGGGCAGCGGCGGTCTCCCAGCTCGCGTCGAGCTTCATGATCGATTCGGTGGAAGCTGGGCGACGCTATCGCTTTCACGACCTGAGCAGGGAGTATGCCCGTCAGCGCGCGATAGGTGAGTACCCGGCCGATCGCGACCTGGTGCCGGTCCAGGTCTATCGCGCACTGCTCACCCTGGCCAGGCGCGCCCATGCCAGCCTGTACGGCGGCGACTTCGAGGTGGTGCATAGCTCGGTGCGGGACTGGGACGCCCCAGCCCAGGCGCTCGCGGAGGTTGACATTGACCCGATCGCCTGGTTCGAGCGGGAGCGCCTGAACCTGCGGATCGCGGTCGACCACTGTGCCTCGCTCGGCCTGGTCGAGCTGTGCTGGGACCTCGCCGTTTCCGCGCACGAGTTCTACGGGATCAAAGGGTACTTCGACGACTGGCACGCGACCCACACCAGCGCGCTTGAGGCCTGCCGCCGGGCAGGCGACAGCCGGGGCCAGGGGATAGTGCTCGCGTGCCTCAATCAGCCCGCGCTTGTCGCCAGCCGCAGGACCGACAGCGCCAGGGCTCTCATCGAGCTGCGGCAGGCAGTGAGCCTGCTGACCGACGATCGCGACCGGCACAGCCGTGCGATCACCATGCGGACGCTGGCTCACGCGCTGCGCCGGCAGGGCCACCTGACCGAGCCGCTGGCCCTGCTGAAGGAGGCCCTGCTCGACTACGCGGCGTGCGCCGATCAGGTGGGCCAGTCGCAGACCCTGCGCTTCATCGGCCAGACCTATCTTGACCTCGGCGAGCACGAACAGGCCAGGCAGGCGCTCACGGCAGCGGAGAGCGTCGCCCGTGAGCTCAGGAGCGAGCGACTGATCGCGCAGACCCGCTACTGGACCGGCCAGGCCTGCCTCGCGACAGGCGACATCGCCGGCGCTCAGGCCGCATTCGAGTCGGTGCTCAAGGACTACCAGGACCCGACCGGAGTCGGGCCCGCCTACGCCGTGCACGGGCTAGGGGACGTCGCGTGGCGCACGGGCGCCTACAGCGTGGCCGAACAGCGGTTCGCCGAGGCTATCGACCTGGCGCACGAGGGCCAGGACGCGGGGATCGAAGGCAGGATCTGGCTGTCAATGGCCGGCATGCGCCAGGCCCAGGGCAATCGCGATGGGCAGGAGGCCGCCCTGAAGCAGGCGGTGACGGTCTTCGCTGTCGGCGGCGCCGCCCGGCTTCAGGCCAGGGCACTGGCGCTGCTCGCCCAGGCCCTGAGCGATCGAGGCGACGAGACGGGCGCACAGGCCACCTGGGCCCGGATCGAGGATCTCTACCAGTCGCTCGACGTTCCGCGGGCCGACCGAATCCACCCGCCCCGGCCCCGGTCCCACGCGATTCCGTGATTTAAAGAAGACAAGCTGTCACAGCCGCCTCATCCGCTGCCCGGCTCGCCTGATCCTGTAGGAGACTATTTTCCTGTAGGAGACTTAACAGCGAATATGGTAGTCAATCCTCCTACAGGAAAAAAGTCTCCTAGATCTTTAGCCACAACCTCGGTGCAAACCCCGCAAACTCTCCCGAAAGCCCGGTTCCCGCAGCACCCAGAATCCTTATCTGTCCTTAGATCACGATCGGGGAACTGATCACGGAGACCCGTTCTTGTCACTAGGACAGCAAGGTAGGCTGCGGCTGTGACCTATCGCCCGCATCTCCAGCTGCTCCTGACCGTCGACCTCGCCATCCTGACCATCAGGGAAAACAGGCTGCACGCACTGGTCATCGAGCGGGACAACCCGCCCTACCAGGGGCACGATGCCCTGCCCGGCGGATTCCTGCAGGTAGGCGAGCAGCTGGAGGACGCGGCGAACCGGGAGCTCGCCGAGGAGACCGGCCTCGATGGCCGGGCCCTGCATCTGGAACGGCTCGCGATCTACGACGCTCCCGATCGCGATCCGCGCGGTCGCGTCGTCAGCGTCGCCTACCTCGCGATCGCTCCTGACCTGCCGATGCCCGAGGCCGGGACGGATGCCCGCAGTGCCCGGTGGGCGGCGGTCGACGAGCTGAGCGCGGGCAAGCTCTCCTTCGACCACAATCAGATTCTCGATGACGCGGTGAAGCAGGCCTGCCGCGCCTGGAGTTCACCACGCTCGCCGCCGCCTTCTGCGGCACCGAGTTCACCATCGGCGACCTGCGCAATGTCTACGAGGTCGTGTGGAACACCCAGCTCGATCCGAGGAACTTCGGCCGGAAGGTCTCGCACACCGAGGGCTTCGTCGAGCCGACGGGCGGCAAGCGCGCCCCCGGCACCGGCCGTCCGGCCCAGCTGTACCGGCGCGGCACAGCCGAGGTGCTTCATCCCCCGCTGCTTCGCAGCGGGGGATGAAGCTCAACGGGGATGAAGCACGCGCCCTAGACGGTCACTACCTGCGGGAAGGCGACCGGGCTGCGGTTACCGTCCTGATCCACGGCCCGCACGCCGAACTGGACATTGTCCTTGGAGATATCCAGCGTCACCGAGGTGACGTTGCCGACGTCGATCACATCGGTCCAGTCCGCTGACGTGGTCTCCCGCATCACGACCTCGTAGCCGGTGAGGCTGGTCTCCGGGTTGGCGTTCCAGGAGAGCGTCGTGGTGTTGATGCCGGAGAATCCGACCGGCACCACCACGTGGATCTCCGCGCCCTTGGGCGTTGACGGCGCCGTGGCCAGGTTCCACAGTGCCGCCGCGTCCACCGCGGCCACCCGAGCGACGAAGTTGAAGTCCACGAAATCGATCAGGTCACCGAACTGCACGCCGCCGATGACTTCCACGTTCCTGTGCTCATGGTTGAAGTTCTCGCGCGGCTCGGTGAATCTGGCCGCCGGATAACCCTGGCCCTGGAACGAGACGTGGTCGCTGGCGCGCAGATAGCGATCGCGCCGCCAGATCAGCCGGATGTTCATGCCCGTGAGCTCGAACGGCGCGACCTCCTTGACGAACCGGCCAAGCTGGCGCGACACGCCGTCGTTCTCGCCGCCGACTAGCTGCATGATCGAGATCTGACTGGAGGTCACAGCGGTCGGGATGCCCTCGACGAACAGCCGGATGGTACGGGGGTCGGGCGGGGTGCCGTCGTGGGCCTGGCTCTGACCGACGATGTCGTTGCTGAACATGCCCTGAACGTCGTTGCCGGCGCTGGCCATCTGCCGCGCCATGAAGGTCGAGCCGTACAGGCCCTGCTCTTCCCCGTCTACCACGCCGAACACGATGGTGCCGGGGAACTGGCGGGTGGCGAACAGCCTGGCCAGCTCGAGCACGACCGCCACGCCGGACGCGTCGTCGTCGGCGCCAGGTGCGTCGTCAGTGAAGTTCAGCACGTCGGTCACCCGTGAGTCCAGGTGGCCGGTAATCACGTAGAAGCGCTCGGGGGTGGCCGTCCCCTGCAAGGTGGCGATGACGTTAGTGATCGAGGTCGGCACCGGGATGTTGCTTGAGACTGGCTGGGTGAAGGTCTGCTGCTGCACGGTCATGTTGCCACCTGAGGTGGCGGCAATGGTCTGCATCTGCTCGGTCACCCAGGCAATGGCAGCGCCGATACCCCGGACCGGGTCGGTCTGGCTGGACGCGGTGTGCCTGGTGCCGAACTGAGTCAGTCGCAGGATGGTGGCCTGGATCCGGTCGGGGTCGATGTGCCGGATCAGGTCCCGCAGGTCGTGATCCGGATCGCGGCGGCGCAGCTTCGAGGCAGAGCTGACGCTCACGCGCGCGGCATTGGCAACCCCGGCACGGGAGACGATAGGCGCGGCGACCGCGGTAACGGCCGAGGCGGACAGGAACGCACGGCGAGAGGCGCCCTTGCGGGGAAGGGCATCGTTGTTCTCCATAGCCTGACTCAAGGATGGATCAGTTCAAAAGTCAAGACAATACGATTTCTCATAAATTGGATCATGATGACTTAAACCTGCTCAGCCGAGGCTGCTGCTGGCACCGCGGCAGGCGCCGCCGCGGGCTCTGCAGCCGGCGGCGGCAGGACGACCCTGGAATAGATGCCGGCGATCAGGATGATCAGTCCGGCGGCGCCGAAGATCAGGTCGATGGAGTTGAACCGGACGCCGGCGATCGAGCCGTCGAAACCGCGCAGAGCGGAACTCGCGAGCCAGCCGGCCAGCAGCGTGGCCAGCATGGACGCCAGCTGCGCGACCGGCTGGAACACCGCGATCACCCGGCCCATGTACTCCTTCGGCGCGGCGCCCATCAGCAGCGGCGCCAGCGCCGTGTTCAGCATCGTGATCGGAATGGCGGCCAGGAAGAGGAAGGCCGCGGCGGCAGCGAAGACCGTCTGGCGGGAGTAGCTGATCAGCAGCACGCCGGCCACGACCAGGCCGGCCCAGGCGACGGCCCTGGCCCCGAGCCACTGCACCGCCCGCCCGGCGAGCAGCGCACCCACGATCCCGCCGACACCAAGCGCCGTGCCGAGGTAGCCGTAGAGGCTCAGCCGCGAGTGCAGGTTCCTGATCAGGAAGAACACGTCAAGCGCGCCGAGTGCCCCCACCCCGACCTGACCGACTACGGCGATGGTCAGCAGAGCAACCAAAAGCCTGCTGCGACGGAAGTAACGAAGGCCATCAGCGAAATCCGCGCGCAGACTGGCCGGTTTGCGTGCGGGCTTGTCCCAGGTGGTCCCCGGCGGCGGCTGAATCGAACGGATGGAGATGAAGGACACCGCATAGGACAGCGCGTTGAACAGCAGCCCCCATTGCAGCCCGACGGTAAACAGCAGCGGCGCGGCCAGCGGCGGCCCGACGATCAGGGCGGTCTGGCCGGTCGCCTGGGCAATGCCTGCCGCCCTCGCCCTGTCGGCGTCTCCGGTGACGATGTCCCTGATCAGGGTATAGCGAGCCTGCCCGAAGAACTGGCCGACCGAGTTCAGCGCGAAGACGGCCACGCAGACGAGGCCGAGCCAGACCGGAGCCGGCAGGGCACTGGCCGGCAGGAACGCCAGCGCGGTCAGCACGGCCACGATCGCGCAGCGAATCTGGTCGGTGCGCAGCATCGTGCGGCGGCTCTCCCAGCGATCGACGAACACGCCGGCTACCGGCCCGATGGTGAGCACGGCGATGCCCACCGACAGCAGCACGAGACTGACAGCGGCCGGCGCCCAGGACTTCCCCTTGGCCAGGACGGTGACCACCCACAGCACCAGGGTCGTGCTGAAGACTGAGTCACCGAGCGATGATGTGGCCTGCCCGTACCACAGCCGGGTGTAGCGGGGATTAATCAGATTCGGTCGGAGTCGCCGTCCCGCGGCGAGCAGGGAGTCGAATGACATTTAAGTCTTCTTCCGCAGCAGGCGATGAAACAATGACGGACATCAGAATCACGGCAAGAGTGGTGTGATACGACTTATGAAAGAACTCGGCCGGCGAAGCTGACGCCTCCGATCGCTGCGCGGCCGACCGTCCGGGGATCGCTCCGTCTGGCAGCTGAGCCTGCCGAAGGCACCGCAGGCCGGCTACGCCCGATGGCAGGCTCAGCGGGTCAGCGCCGAGGCAGGCCAGCGTGATGAGGAGCTCAGCGATCAGGTCCCACATGTCCTGCTGAACGCAGTAGTCCAGCATGTCGCTGACCAGGTTCCTGGCTCGTTCCGACGCCTCGGAACGGGCCAGCGCGGGGCGCCTGGCGCCGAAGTCGCTGACGTAGAAGCTGGTGTGCGTGATGGTGTACGCCTGCGTAATGGTGACCGGCACCTGGTCAGGCAGCCGGACGAGAATGCTCTGGTCGATCAGCTCCTCATAGGACTCAAGCTGGTGCCTGGCGCCGGCCTTGTCCGCGTAGAACCTGGTCTCCAGGCGCGTGTACGCCGACTTGCCCGTCGCCAGCAGATGTCCGCTCGCCTCCAGCCTGGCCAGCGCGGCGGCGCGCAGGCTGCCGTCGATGCCGGCCGGGGCCAGGGCGGCATAGATCAGCTCATACTGGGCGGCATGGCCGGGCTGCGAGCTGATCAGCTGCTGAAACTCGGGAAGCTGCCAGAGCCGCCGCACGAGCGCAGTCGCCTCGCGCAGCGGGCCGTCCCCCCGGCCCAGCCTCGTCTGGCAATGACTGATCAGCGCGAGCTCAAGCGCCGCCTTGACCTGCCGGTGCTCGGCCGACTCCGAGCAGGCCGAGTACGGATCGAAGAACCGCAGGTGAGTCACGACCCAGTCGATAGCGGCATCGGCCAGCCGGTCCAGGTCCGCGCCGACGGTCGTCGTCACCGCAGGCGCCCCGTCTCCTCCAGGTAGTCGATCAGGTCGGCGTCGACGGCATCGCGGAAGGCCGTGATGGCGCGGGCATCCTCGCTGTACTGATACAAGTCACCGCAGCCGATCCAGTGCTCGCGGGTCGACTCGGCTGGCAGGTAGCCCTCGGCCGCCGAGCCGACCTCCCAGCCAGGCTTGCCCGCCGTCTCCCAGCAGCTCGACAGCACTCCGTCGGCATTGACCACCGCGCCGTACCGGCCGTCACCCGTGCCGCAGGTAGCGCACGGCCGGTGCGCGCGCGGGCGGCTCACGGTAAAGCCAAGGTCGAGCGCCTGGCGGTGCCATCGGGTGAAGCTCTCGACCAGCTCGCCAGTGTGCAGCAGCTCGTTGCTGTACCCGACGCCGATGTCGCCAACGCGGGTGAAGTAGATAGTGCAGCGGCCGGGGTCGAGCGCCGACGCCAGCCGGCCGATCAGCGCGTCGATCCCCCGGTAGTTGTTATGAGACACATTCACCCGCAGCAGCCACCGGAGATCGGTGACCTCGGTGGCGCGGGCGACATTGCGGGTGATGGAGTCAAAGGTCCCGCCGTGGGAGCGCCTGACCCGGATCCGGTCATGGTCGCGCTGATCACCGTCGAACGTGACCTGGACGCAGTCGAGTCCGTGCCCGGCAAGCTGCCGGGCCAGGGGCGGGGTCAGCAAGGTGGCGTTGGAGATCATCCAGGACGAGGCCGGGCCGTACTCGGCCGCCCGGGCCAGGAGCTTCGACGCAGCCGCGGGGATTCAGCAGCGGTTCCCCGCCGAACAGGAGAATCCTGAGCTTCTTGAGCCCGGCCGCGCTCATCTGGCGTTCGGTGAACGACAGGATCGTAGTGATGGTCTGCGAGGTCAGCCTGGCGTGGGCGATCCTCGGCGGGCGGTCGCCGCCGGTGAGATCCTGGCCGGTGTTCTGGAAGCAGTAACCGCAGCCCAGGTTGCAGTCCGTGCTCGTCAGGACGGTCAGTGAGTACGTGCTCGGCGCGGCCACCGCCAGCAGGCCAGCATCCCGCAGCTGACGTTCGGCCTTCGGCCGCAGTCCGCCCTGCTCGGTCAGGTTCCCGGCACTGAGCCTGGCCACTCCGCCAGGACCGACGAACCACCAGTTCCTCGCACCCCTGAGGATCCGTTCCCCGCCGACCCGGTCGACCTGGTCCAGGCTCACTGCGGTCCGCGGACTGGCGTCCGCGGACCGCACTTCCGATGTTTGCCTGCCCACTGCGACCTCCTGCTGGAAGCACTCGTCGAAGCGACCAGGGCCATCCGTCCTCTCCCCGGCACGCGGGCCAGAAAGAGGCCGGATGGCCCTGCTCAGAGGTCAGATCACAGGGCGCTGAGGTTGAAGATGCACCAGTCGTCGGCATTCTCGTCCTGGCTGTGCGCGACTACATCGACGTCCTCGTCCTCTGTGGTGGTCTCTTCGGGGTTGACGTCTTCCGGCTCGGACATGATGTCCTCCTTCTTCTTCGGCTTACCGACTTGTGAACAAAATGGTAGAGATGTGCGGTATGGAACTGATTAGCCGCCGGTTCAATATCGGTATATTCGCAGGTCAGGCCGTCGACCCGGCCGAGACAATCACCGACGTCAGCGCCGCCACCAGCGTGGTCTGATAGGACTTGCGGAAGAATTCGAGCGGCGGCGCCGACTGATCGGTCTTCTTGGCCAGCGACCGGCCGGGGATCGCTCCGCCCGGAGCCTGAACCTGAGCCAGTTTCCGTATCGCGGCCATCCCAGACGGAGTACTGGCCGGGTTCACCCCCAGGCAGTACTGAGCGAGAATGAGCTTCCCGATGAGATCCCATTCATCTTGCAAAATGCAGTAATCTGTCAGCTCGAAGATAATGCGAAGCGCCTTCTCCCTTGCCTCGTCAGGCAGGCCAGGATCACGGAAGCTGAAATGCGTGAGGTAAAAGGCGGTGTGCGTGGCCTGACAGGCATCCCTGTCGGCTACTCCAAGCTCGGCTCCCCGGTCGCCGAGCAGGCTCAGGTCAAACAGTTCCTGGTACGGCTCGATCTGGTGGCTCGCGCCGGCGAGATCCGCGTAGTACCGGGTCGCGAGGCGCCGGTACGGTGACTTGCCCTCCGACGTGAGGTATCCGCCGGCCGCGATCTTCGCGAGTAGCGTCTGGTGCATCGTCGTGGTGATCCCGGCGGGCGCCAGGCCGCAGTACATCAGGCCGAAGGCCGGACCATACTTCGGGTCGGCCGATATTGTCCGCGGAAAGGCCGGGGTCTGCCACATTCTCTGAATGAATTCCGATACCCCGGCCAGGCCCTCGTCGGCTGGCCGGGCCTTGGCCCAGTGATGACAGAGCAGGCCGAGTTGCAGAATCGCCTTGGCCCTGGGCGTGGCCGGCAGGCCCGCGCGCGCCGTGTCGCTGTCAATATAGGCCGCGTTGCCGCTGACCCAGTTCAGTACGCCCGCGCAAAGCCGCGCCAGGCTATCGGTAACAGTGCTATCGGTACCAGTGCCTTCAGCAAGGGGGACCGTCTCACTGCCGGCGAATTCCGTACTTGTCATCGCTATCCCTCTCGATACCATTTATTAGCAGACTCTCGATGATGCCGGCCGCGCGGGCCGCGCCGGGCGTCGCGGCCAGCCGCGCGCCGAGGACGCGGGCACGCTCGTGCAGTCCCTCGTCCGCCCATGCCGACGCCAGCACGGCCGCGTGGTGGCCAGGCTCGGGCCTGACCGGGACGGCGACCCCGGCCCGCACGCAGGCCGCCGCCACCAGGGGCTGCTCTGACCCGTTGGGAGTGACCCCGAGCGGCCTGCCATGCAGCAGGGCGGCCAGGGTCGGCGCCGAGGTAGCGCTGGTCAGCACCAGCCCGGCCAGGTCGATCAGCGGACCCATCCACGGCTTGCGCACGAGCAGGATGTCGGCGCCTGGAGCCGGCTGCGGCTTCGTTGACCGGCCCTGCTCGACCACGGCCTGAAACGAGCTTCCCGGTGAAGGCGGCGTTGAGTCCGGGCCAGTGACTGGTCCCGCCGAAGAAGCGGCCCAGGTGAACGTAGATCACGCGCTTGCCCGTCCGGTCAAGCGCCGACCTGATGGCCTCGACCTCGGCCGGATCGGCCGCCGGCTCCCAGGCCAGCGGCCCGACGTGGTGCACCAGGCCGGGCAGCACGGCACCGGGATACTCAAGCTCGGGATCACCGCGAAGCAGCAGCGCCTCGCCGAGCAGCGGGCTGCCAGATCCTGGCCTGGTCCGCCTGGTCCGCCTGGTCAGGCCGAGTTGCTCGCGCTGGTCGGCCAGCAGCCGCAGGGACAGCTGGGTCCGGTTCTGCCTGGTCCTTCCAACTTGCGGCTCGTCCTGGCCGCCCGCCTCGTAGTCCCAGAGATAGACCGACAGTCCGAGCACGACCACCGGGACGTCAAGTACCTCGGCGGCGAGCAGCGGACCGTGGCACAGAACCGAGGTGACGATCAGGTCCGGGCGCAGTTGCGTGGCGGCTCGCAGCGTCGCGTGGTACTGCTCAGATCCGGTAGTAGCCCACCAGGTGGCCGAGAACCCGCCCCGCACGCCGAGTTCCTCCGCCGCGACGAACGGCAGGCCAGCCCGCTCCACCAGGGGAGCGACCTCGGCCCGGCCGAGCACGCAGGCCTCATGTCCCCGGCGCCGCAGTTCCTGGCCGACCGCGATCGCTGGATACAGATAACCTCCGTCACTGAGCGGGCAGAGCAGGACCTTCATAGCGTGCTCCGCAGTTCGGCCTGCTCGCGCGCGTACGCATAGGGCAGCAGCGGAAGCTCGTAAGTGATGGCATACCCGGCTCGCTCCACCCCTTCCAGGTTGCGAACCGCGACAACGCTCGACTCCAGTAGGTGCTCAAGCACCCGCGCTGCCGAGTCCTCATCGGTCTCCAGGACGGTGGCCGCCTGCCTGAGCGTGAAGACTGGTGACGGCAGCAGGCCCAGGCTCGGGACCGCCTGCCGCGCTGCCTGCGGCAGTTCCTCGATGGCCTGCGCCAGCCGCAGCCGGAGCCCGGCGTCGCACGTGGTCAGCTCGTTGAGAAGGGCCGGGGCACTCGCTATCCGGGTGGCGTACTCAGCAAGCGGAAGGTAATGCAGCAAGGCCAGCCGTTCAGCCACGAGCCTGAGCCCGAGCGGCAGCATGCCCGTCGCCGCGACGATCCGCTCGGCCGAGTGGCGGTCGGCGGCGACGCGGTCATGGCCGATGATCGCGCCAAGGAACGCCAGGGCATCGGTCATGGAGAACGCCGGGACCCACAGGCGGTAGGCGGCCTCCAGGCCGGCCAGCCTGAACCTGGACGTGACAATGACCGCGCTGTCGCCGGTCGCGGGCAGGAGCGGCCTGACCTCCGACTCCCGGCGGGCGTCGTCAATCACCACCAGCGCCCGGCGCTCGGCCAGCCAGAGCGGCCAGGCCCGCCGTCCGTCCGGGTCAGGCCGGTGCCCGGGGTCCACCGCCCACATGAGCTCGGACACGACCTCAGCGATGTCCCGGAGCGTCCCGTCCTCGCCGCGCAGCCGGACGAAGAACCGCCCGTCGGGGAACGCCTCGCCAAGCTGATGCGCGGCGTGCCCGGCCAGCGCCGTTTTGCCCGCACCGAGGGGACCGCTCACTACGACCAGTCTGTGCCCGTGCCGGACGAGCGCATCGGTCAGCCTCCGCATCGGCGCCTGCTGCCCGGTAAAAGCCGGCGGATCCCAGGGCAGCAGGCTGAGCGGTGCCTGCCTGCGCTGTGCCTGCCCGCCCTGGGCCTGCCCGCGCTGGGCCTGCCCGCGCTGAGCCTGCCCGCGCGGTGCTGGCCTGCGCTGTGCCTGCCTGCGTGGTGCCTGCCTGTGCTGTGGCGAAGCCGCCCGCCAGAACTCAGGCGGCTCCCGCTCGTCCAGGAGCGACTGATAGAGCCTGACCACCGCAGGACTAGGAGAAAGACCCAGGTCGTGGGCGAGCGCCTGGCGCAGCTCGTCGTAGACCGCCAGCGCCTCCGAGCGCCGCCCGGCCTGGCACAGCGCCGCCATCTGCAGTGCCCGCAGCCGTTCCCTTAGCGGGTGCTCCGCGGCGATCGCCGTGATGCGCTCGATCGCGGCCTCTCCCGCGCCGGCCGTGATCGCGGCCTCGGCCCAGTCCTCGAAGACGGCCAGGAACTGGCGTTCGAGCCGCTGAGCCGTGGCGCCGAGCAGCGGCACGTTCCGCAGGCCGTCGAGCGGCTGCCCGCGCCACAGGTCAAGAGCGCCGGCCAGCGCTTCAGCCACGACGGCCGGCCGCTCCGCGTGCCGCAGTTTCTGGCCGGTCCTTGCCTGCTGCTCAAAGGACAGGGAGTCAAGCTCGGAGGAGTGCGCGTGAAAGACGTAGCCGCCGGTCTGGTAGCTGATGCGGGTGCGCGAGCCCGCGCTGACCAGGCCGCGCAGTCCGGACACATAGACCTGGATGTTCTTGCGGGCCGTCTTCGGGGGCTCGTCACCCCACAGGGCCTCAAGCAGCGACTCGACAGGCACCAGGGAATTGGCATTGCAGAGCAGGACGGCCAGGACTATCTGCTGCTTACGCGATCCGAGATCGACGCCTTGCCCGTTCACCAGAACTCGCAGGGGACCAAGAATCCCGAAGCACGGTCTCGCGCTGGCTTCTCCGGCTATCTGCGGTTCCTGTCGCTCTCGCGCAAAATATGCGTTTAACATTCTTGGGCTATTGTGCGGAAAACCCTAAGAGAAGACGATACATAAATAAACGCTAAGCGACCATCGCCCTGGCAGGATGCGTCTGTTGGCTCAGGGTTCATGGTCCCTCCTCCGTGGCGCTGGGATGTGCCACGCATGCACAGTGTCACTCATCGTGGCCTGGAGATCAATGCGCCGTCAGGAGCTTGACTTCGGAGGGAGGAAGGTGATCTGGGCGGCCGGGTGGCCGACGCTGGACAGGCCGTAGCTATTGTCCGGCTGCCCCCTGGTCAGCACGATCACGCTCAGCTCGCACGAGCCGAGGATGCCAGGGTCGTCGCAGTCGGTACCATCTGCCAGGAACTGCCTGACCCGGTAGCGCACGAAGTACCGGCCCTTGCTGGTCACCACGCCGGACACAACCGGAAGCTGGCCGTAGCACCCGCTGCCCTGGATGATCGCGTAGCAGGCCTCCTCAAGCACCATGACCTTATGGCCGCGGGCGCCGAACGCGGAACCGCGGACGCCCACGAGCTGACGTCCGTGCAGGTTCATGCTGGTGCTGACGGCAATCGTGGCCGGCGCTCCCTTGAACTTCAGCGGGGCCGAGGAGATGTCCCGCTGATCACCGCCGGCGTCCGTCCAGGCCAGGAATACCCGGCACCGGTCGGCCCGGCAGTAGACCGGGACCGAGTCGCCGAACTCCTGCGACCGGAACACGGGGTCAGCCAGCGTCAGGTTCACGGTGACGTGCCCGGTGCCGCTGGCGGCGGTGGTGACGGTCGGCGAGCAGTCGTCCTCGGGGTCACCGTCATAGGTGTCACACTGAATAACCTGCACAGAAGCCGACGGGGTGATCCCGGCTGCGGTCACCTTCACGACGTCACCCCCGGCGAGGGCGACAGCCGGGCTGACCGTGACCACCGGGCCGGCCGAGACCACCCGGCCCGCCGAGACCACCGCTGCCGACGGCGCCGCTGGAACGGCCAGCGCGGCCGACGCCGCGACCTGCACTCCCACAGCCGCCAGCCCGATCAGGCCGGCCCCGACGAATGCCCGGCTAATTCTCATGCCCCACCGCCCACGTCCCGCTACACCACCCGAACCGCTTAGCCTAATCCAAATGCCACTCTTTCTTCCCCCTCCGCTTCTTTCCCCTCCGCGCGGACCACTCTTGCCCCATTGCTCACTCTGCTCACAGGGCAGTTCCCGGCTGACCCCGTCGATGTGGCATAGCTGGGGCTGGAACACCAGCTATGCCACATCGACGGGCCTGGCGGGGCGGGAAGGGATCGACGGGCGGGGGCGTTGCGATGCACATGCAGGTAGAAATCTGGTCCGATGTCGTCTGCCCGTGGTGCTATCTCGGCAAGAGGCGCTTCGAGAAGGCGCTCTCGGGGTTCGCGCACGCCGACGAGGTCAGGGTCGTGTACCGGTCGTTCGAGCTTGACCCGCAGGCGCCGAAAGACGTGACTACTCCGACGGTGCGGATGCTGGCGGACAAGTACGGCCTGACCGATCAGCAGGCCCGCGATGCGCAGCGGCAGATGGAGCAGCGAGCCGCCCAGGACGGCCTGACCTTCCGGATGAGCGATCTGCGAAGCGGCAGCACGAGGGACGCGCACCGGCTGCTGCAGCTCGCCAAGGCCAGGCAGCGCCAGCTTGAGCTGACCGAGCACCTGCACCAGGCTTACTTCACCGACCAGATCTCGATCTTCGACCACGCCGAGCTGACGAGACTCGCGGTCCAGGCCGGCCTGGACCGGGACGAGGTAACCCGGGTGCTGGCAACCAGCGAATACGGGCAGGCCGTGGACGAAGACGAGGCCGCTGCCCGCGCACTGGGGGTGACTGGCGTCCCGTTCTTCGTCATCGACCGCCGCTACGGAATCTCCGGCGCGCAGCCGACCGAGGCCATCGCCGAGGCGCTAGACCGAGCCTGGACTGACGACCACGCCGCCACTACCCCGTAAGCCCTCCCCTGAGCTCACGCCACCAACCATGACCCGGAACACCAGTAGCACAATCACCCCACCAGGATCCCATGACCACCACCCCCAGCTTGATCACGGACACCCCGGCTTGATCACGCGGCGCGCGGCTTGATCACGGAACACCAGCAGCACAATCACCCCACCAGAACTCCGTGACCACCACCCCCGGCTTGATCACGCGGGGCGCGGCTATCGGCTGTCGTCTTTCTTGGAGAGTTGTCAGTGTTTTCGTGGAGGGTTGTCGTTTCACGGAGACTTTTCAGAGTCCCAGGCTCGAAAGGGCGGATACCCGGCAGGCTCGCAGCGCAGGCCGGGGTGACGCACCGCCTGGGCGGGGCGGCTAGCCGCGCACTTTCCGGCCGGCCGAGTAGACGGCACGGACATTGGCCTTGAGATTGGCCAGGTCGAAGGGGTCACCGGCGACGGCGATCAGGTCGGCGCGCTTTCCTGGCATGATCGTGCCGGTCTCGTCCGCGACCTGCAGCAACTCGGCCGCCGAGCTGGTCGTAGCCGCCAGTACCCGGGCCGGGGTCATGCCGCCGGCGGCCATCAGGGGCAGCTCGTCGAGGTTGCTGCCGTGCGGTCCGACGCCACTGTCGGTCCCCATCGCGATCCGCACGCCCGCCGCCACAGCCCGGGCGAAAGCGTCAGTGTGGGCCTCGATCACCTCCTGGGCCTTGGCGGCCACGCCGTCAGGCAGCTGGCTGCCCGAGGCGGCGGCGTCCACGACGGCGCGGGGTGCCACCAGCGTGGGGACCAGCCAGGTGCCGGCCTCGAGCATCATCTCGATGGCCTCGTCGTCGAGGTAGACCCCGTGCTCGATCGACCTGACCCCGGCTCGCAGCGCGTTCTTGATGCCGTCGGTCGCCTGGGCGTGAGCCATCACCGGCAGCCCGACGGCGTTCGCCTCAGCCATCAGGGCAGTCAGCTCTTCCGGGCGGAACTGGGCGTGCTTCGGACTGTCACGCGGCGACAGCACGCCGCCCGAGGTGTGCACCTTGATCACGTTCGCGCCGGCCCTGATGATCTCCCTGACCCGCTTGCGTACGTCCTCAGGTCCGTCGGCCAGACCGGAGGGGCGCCCCGGATGCGTCGCCAGCAGATGAGTGGTCATGCCCGATGGCAGCCAGCCGTCGCCGTGGCCTCCGGTCTGGCTCAGCGCGCTGATCGCGATCTGCAGCCGCGGCCCGTCGATCAGGCCATCCTCGACGGCGCGCTGCACGCCGAGGTCGGCCCCGCCCGCGTCGCGCACCATGGTGATGCCACAGTCCAGGGTGGCCGCCAGATTCCGCGCTGCCTGGAAGAACGGGTAGGAGAATGGACGCTGCAGGCGCCGCACCAGGTCGATCCCGGAGACCATGACGTGCACGTGGCAGTCGAAGAGACCGGGAAGCAGGGTCAGGCCGGAGACATCGATCTGCTCGTCGCCATCGAGCCCGATGCCGACGTCGGCGATCAGCCCATCGCAGATCACCACGTCGGCGTCGGCTATAGCGCTGCCCGTGCCGTCAAAGACCCGCCCGCCGCTCAGAACCGTCCTGCCCATCGGCTGCCGCCTTCCTCTCGCACCCTGCCTCGACCACCGGTGCCTCAAGCACCCGCCCGTTCCGCGCGCAACGCCATCATTGCGCATCATTTGCTCGCCGCCCACCCGGTCTCCTGAGCAGGCTTGGACGCGACAGTAAACCTGCCGGCCCCATGGCGCGTCTTGCTAGCGAGTTGCCCGGACGGAGCGCGACCCATGAGATCTGTGCTCTCCACGACATCAGTGCTGCACCGCACCGTCGCGATGTCCGCCGTCATCACCTGCGCGGCGGTGCTGGCTTGCACTGCTGCCAGTGCCTCCAGTACCGCCGCCCTGGCCGGCCAGCTAACGCCAGGCAGCGTGGCCGGCGTGCTGAACGCCATCACCGCTACCTCGGCCGGGAACGCCTGGGCGGTCGGCGCGACCGGCGGCGGGCAGCCCATGATCCTGCGCTGGGCCGGCACCGGCTGGACCCGCGCCGTCAGCCCGCACGTCGCCGGCGATGGCAATCTGCTCGGCGTGGCAGCCACGTCAGCGCACGACGCCTGGGCCGTCGGCGAGAGCCTGAACCGCTCAGGTATTCAGAAAAGCATCATGCTGCACTGGAACGGGACTAGATGGGCTACATTTCCTATCCCCGTCTCGGCCCGTAGCGGGCAGAGCAGCCTGACCTCGGTGACAGCGACCTCGGCCAGGAACGCCTGGGCCGTCGGCCGCTCATCCGCTGGCCTGCTGATCTTGCACTGGAACGGCAGCACCTGGAAGAGAGCTGTGTAAACGTCAGCGCCCGGCCGGCGCGAGGACGATGTCGAATCGCACCTGGGACCAGGTGCGATCGCCGAGGTCGCGGCCGTCGGGCGGGCGCGTGCCTGCCGGGTGCTGGTCGAAGTCCCGCACCAGCGACTCCGCGACGCCGAACACCGCGTCCCGGCCGAGCAAGTCGTCGCCCCGGACGAAGATGTGCGTCGTCAGCGTTCGCAGGCCGGCTGCGCTCACCATGAAATGCAGATGCGAGGCCCGCATGGGCGAGCGGCCGGCTGCCGCGAGCAGGCGGCCCACGGGACCGTCGTGCGGTACCGGGTAAGGGGTAGGCGTCAGGCTCCAGAACCGGTAACCGCCGCCGTCATCGGTGAACAGGTGCGCTCGGGCGGCAGTCCGGCCGTTGCCGTACTGGACGTCGTAGAAACCGTCGGCGTCGGCCTCCCATACCTCGATCCTGGCTCCGGCGACGGGCTCGCCGTCGGTGCCGGTCACCGTGCCCTCGACCCAGCACGGCTCGCCGGCCGCACCGCCAGCCAGGTCGCCGCCCAGCGCAATCAGGGGCGAGCCCTCGGCGAAGAACGGCCCGACGACGGTGGCCGCGGTGGCGTTGGCATAGGCCTCGTTGCCGATCGCGATCGTCTGCATCGAGACGCCGAGCACGTCGGACAGCAAGATGAACTCCTGCCGCCGGTCATCGGAGATCTGCCCGGTCTGGGTCAGGAACGCGATGGCCTGGCGCCACTCATCCTCGGTCAGCCTGACCTCGCGCAGGAACGCGTGCAGGTGCCGGGTGAGAGCCCGCATGAGCTGCCCGAGCCTGTCGTCGCCCGCGTGCTCGAACGAGGCGACCACCTGATCCACCAGCGCCTGCTCTCGCGCCTCCTGCTCAGCCGGTACCTTGGCCACCATTTCGCTCCTTTCGCCCGTAGCTGGGCTTCCAGTATCGGGCGAGTAGCGTGGGACGAGGGGGGATGCCGCATGCCCGGCTGGCCCGGAGCTGATCTGATTGTTCGGAACGCACTGGTATATACGCGGACTGGGTCGAGGGTGAGGGGCTGGACTATCCCGCCCTGCGGCCAGGTGCCGCAGACCTGGACCAGGTGACCGAGGGCAGGCCCGCCTCCCTGTTCGACTACACCGGGCATGGCACGTGGGTGAACCAGGCGGCCAGGCGGCGGCTCGGCATCGGCCGCGAGGTCGGTCCTTTTGTCCCCGAGCAGGCAATTGACCTGGCGACCGCGATAGCCTGCTACACCAGCGCCGGCGCATACGCCAACTTCTGCGAGCAGCACCGGGGCACCCTGACCCCCGGCAAGGCAGCCGACCTGATCGCGCTGTCCGGCAACCTGTTCGAGCTGCCGCCGGCGCAGATCAAGGACTGCCGGGTAGACCTGACCGTCGTCGGCGGCCAGGTGCGCCACCAGCTATGGTGATCCGCCAGGTTGCTGCGAGCACTCAGGCCGATCAGGCGCGTGAGCGCACGCTGCGACAGTCAGGGCACACCACCGCCTCGACCCCGGATCACCGCCGTGGCTTGAGATCACGGTGCATTAGCAGGGCTCACCCCGGCCCCAGCATGATCTTAAGGCGAAATCAGATTCCTGGACTCACCCCGCCGCCGCAAAGGAGTTCCGCGACCGGGTCGGTCAAGAACGGTGCGGCTGCTCGCGCGAGCGAACTGGTTCCAGGGGCTGCCGCCATTTTTCTGGAGACTTGTCAGTGTTCTGAAACTCTCCACGAGAGTGGCGAGACTTTCCGGGCAGGCCAACCGTCAGTGCCACGAAAGGAGCGAATACCCGGCAGATTCGTCACTTGGGCCGCTGAGCCCAGGGCCGGGCTGATGACGGCAATTCCACTCAAGCGGCTCTGGGACAATGGTTTCTCGAACCTGGCGCACGTCGCGGCGAAGAGCGAGTGCAAGAAATGCGGGTGAGCATGAGAATTCTCCACATAATGGTCATCGGCATTCTCCTGGGCGTGACGGCCGGCTGTGCGGCACCGACCTCGGGCCTGGTGCGGGTGAAAGGCACAGCGGTCACCCATTCCGGGCAGGCCAACTGCCAGGTCATCGATGGTTACGCGGTCAGCCCCGGCGCGCAGCGAGCGGCCAGGCGCTACTGGACGCCGAAGCGGATGAGAACTGCGACCGGATTCGATCCGGCGAACCTGCCGGGCCTGCCTTCGCACCACGTACTCAAGGCCACATTGCAGAGGCAGTGTGCGCCCGCAAGCGCGCCGACGCAGGCCCAGCCCGCTCCGCCGCAGGCGCGATCAGCGCACTCAACGCGCTGAGGGCCGTCAGCCGATACGCAGCGGCAGCGCGCGGGGTCCCCGGATCTGGCCGGCCGACCAGCGCACTGCCGCCGGGTCGGCGAGGGTGAACTCCGGAACTCGCTCCAGCCAGACCTCAAGCGCGACCCGGAGCTCCATCCGGGCCAGGTGCGACCCCAGACAGCGATGGATGCCGAGGCCGAAGGCGGCGTGCCGGTTGACCTCGCGGTCGATGATGACCTCGCCAGCCCGGTCGAATTGGGCCTCATCCCGGTTGGCCGCGGGGAACGACAGCAGGATCCAGTCATCGGCCAGCATGTCGACGCCGTGCCAGTGCATGTCGTCCCTGACCAGCCTGGCCATGGTGACCGGGGCGTAGGCCCGCAGGAACTCCTCCATCGCCGTGGGCAGCAGCGCGGGCTCGGCTACGAGCCGGCGCAGATCAGAAGGCGTCCGAGCCAGGTGCCATAGCGAGGCGCCGATCGCGCTCCAGGTGGTGTCGATGCCGGCGATCAGCAGCAGCGTCATCGCGCCGACGACGTGCGACGGCTCCAGCTTGCGGCCGTAGAGCTCGGCGTTGATCAGGTAAGTGGTGAGATCATCACGCGGATTGTCGAGATGGTCATGCACCTGCGCGAGCAGGTAGTCGCCCTGCTTCTCCATGCGCGCGATGCGCTCCTCCGGCGGCAGGTTGATGCCCTCAAGCGTGTTCTCGACGAACTCAGCGAACTTCGGCCCGTCCTCCGGCGGGAAGCCGAGCATGTCGGCGATGACCCGCATAGGAATGTGCTGGGCGTAATCAGAAGCGGCGTCGACCACCTCCTGCCCTTCGAAGGCGTCAATGAGCGAGTGGCAGAACGCTCTGGTAGCCGGCTCCTGGCGCGCGATCGAGGTCTTGGTAAAGGCGCCGAGCAGCAGCTTGCGGGCATCGTGATGGAACGGCGGGTCGGAGGAGATCGGCGGCGCGACGCCGACAGGGGCGATCTCGCGCGGCGGCCTGAAGTTGCTCATGATGATCGACCGCGAGGTGAAGCGATCGGTGTCGTAGGCGATCGCCGCGACGTCTTCATAGCGCGTGGGCAGCCAGCCGCCGCCGAACCGGTCGGTGTGCGCGATCGGGCAGCGCTGCCGGAGATCGTCCTGGATCGGGTAAGGGTCGGCCGACCATTCCGGCTCCAGGTGGGAGAAGTCCGTAGCCCAGTCGCTGACCGGCCCGGTGACGATCTCGCTGCGGGTGCCGAGCACCCCGTCGGACCGGTCCCGCTCGTAGTCCGGGCTGAAACGTTCATCGACGGTCATGTCAGGCCTCCTGAACCAGTTCGACCGCGCGTTCCGGGCAGTTGGCCACGGCCAGGCGCGCGTCGCGATCCTTGCCGGCGGGCACGACGCCGTCGCCCAGAATCTGGCCGAAGCCTTCCTCGTCGTCGCCAAACAGCTCAGGAGCGAGGTCATAGCAGCGGCCGTGCCCCTGGCAGCGCTCTGGGCTGATCCGCACTTTCACTGCGGTGCTCCCGTCCTGGCCAGGCCGGACACACACCCGGGTAAGCAGCCTGGCCCACTCCTCGTCATCGACCGGGTGCAGGTCCTGGGTGAGCGAGCGCGCTGCCCATGGCGAGCAGCAGGCAGAAATGGGCGAGCGCGTTGGCCGAGAGGTCGCCGCCGATCTCGTCGCCGGCCTGAGCGACCCGCATGAGATCGGCTAGCCAGTCGGCCCGCTCACCGACGTAGTCCCGCATCGGCCCGGCGACGTCCTCATCCCGGCGCGCGGCGGCCAGGGCCTCGACGAGCAGGTAGCCCCGCGCATCACGGCGCCGCGGCAGCCCGCGCCCGGCCGCCAGCAGCAGCTCGGTGATCGGCTGACTCGAATCCGCCGCGAACAGTTCGGCTAGCTGCCGCCGCCCGTGCGTCCGCAACGCCGCCACCAGCAGCTCCGCCTTCGAGGCGAAATGCGCGTAGAGCGCGCCGTTGCTGACGCCCGCGGCCGCCGCGATGTCGGCCACCCGCGTACCGTCGTACCCGCGCTCGGCGAAGACGTCGGCCGCCGCTCGCAGCAGCCGGTCGCGGGTGTCGGCGGCGGTTACGCCAGCAATTCGACCCATAGGAATAAATTAAACGAACGTTCATCTGTTTCGTCAAGAGGCGATACACCTTGGCACTCACTGATTCGCCCGCTGGCTCGGGTGCGGCCTCGCGGCTATGCTGCGACTTGATCGGAGGTCGTCCATGCAATCCTCTGTGCCGCGAACCCAGGTGCCGGTAATAGACCTCGCGCCCTGGCTGACCGGGGACGCGCCTGCTCAGGCCT
The DNA here is from genome assembly GCA_963819285.1 of uncultured Actinomycetota bacterium. Taxonomy (GTDB): domain Bacteria; phylum Actinomycetota; class Actinomycetes; order Streptosporangiales; family Streptosporangiaceae; genus Chersky-822. The sequence continues at coordinate 3,194,778 of CAWFVM010000002.1, read as the reverse complement.
CGGTCGCCGCTCAGGTCGATGCCGCGCTGCGGAGCGTGGGCTTCTTCCTGGTGACCGGGCATGGCGTGCCGGACGATCTGAGAGCGCGGGTACGGGCGCGGGCACGGGAATTCTTCGCGCTGCCGCCGCGGGCCAAGCAGCGGTACGCCGTCACCGTCGGCGGCCGGGGCTGGCTGCCGCCTGGCGTCGAAGCGAACGGCTACGCCGAGGGCACGCTGACGCCCCCGGACCTGAAGGAGACGTTCGCGGTCGGCGCCGACCGGCCGACGGGCGATGCCGAGGTCGACGGGTTCTGGTTCCAGCCCAATGTCTACCCGGCCGAGGTGCCGGCCCTGGCGCCTGCGGTCGTCTCCTATCTCGGCGAGATGCGCAAACTGGCCGACGAACTACTGGTGGTCTGCGCGGCCGCGCTCGGACTCGAACGGGACTTCTTCACCATGCACACCGGGCACGCCACGCACACGATGAACGTCAACTGGTACCCCCCGATGGCGGTGGCTGGCGTACCTGAGCCAGGCCAGTTCCGGATCGGCCCGCACACCGACTTCGGGACGGTTACGGTCCTGGACCGCGAGCCTGGCCGGGGCGGCCTCCAGGTGTGGACCGAACACGACGGCTGGCAGGACGCACCGTATGAGCCGGGTGCCTTCACGATCAACACCGGCGACCTGCTAGCCCGCTGGAGCGGTGACCGATGGAAGTCCAACCGGCACCGGGTGCTGCCGCCGCAGGCGGAGGCGCCGGACGAGGATCTCGTCTCGCTGGTCTATTTCTATGAGGCCGACCACGACGCGGTCGTCGAGTCCCTGCGGCCCCCGATCGGCAAGCCGAATGACTACGCGCCGGTGATCTCGGCCGATTTCCTCAAGGAACGCCTGGACGCCATCACCATCGGCTAAGACGCACGTTGCGGCCCGGCGCCGTGCCCTCGCCTCGGCTGCAGCTGGGGTCCCCTGCTGTCGTGCCAGCCGGGATCAGGCAACCCTGGCCGATTACCTTATGCGCTATATTTCACAATAAAGTTTCTGGCCATTTCCTTGCGCTCGTGAGGTGTCATGTTGGGGCTTCGATCCATCCTTGCCCTTGCGGGGGCCGCTGCCGTTGTCATGTCCGTAAGCGCGACCGGGATGGCCGCGCGCGCCGGGCCCGGTGCCGGAGACGATGCTGGCGGGCAGCCTCGCGCCCTTTGCCAGTCAGGGCCGGCCGACCGGTGTGATCCCGGCGTCGAGGCGGCTGACTATCCAGGTCTGGCTTGCTCCGCAGATCGCGGCGGCGAGCCGGTTCGCCAGCGCGGTGAGCACGCCGGGTAGCTCGCGGTTCCGGCACTACCTGAGCCCGGCCGGGTACACGGCCCGCTTCGGCCCGGCCCTGGGTGCGGTCAGCGCGGTGGAGTCGTGGCTGAGAGGCGAGGGCTTTGCCGCTATCAGTACTGACACCCAGCGCACCTACGTCCGGGCGACGGCGGCGGCCGCAAGGATCGAGAGCGCGTTCAGGGTGCGGCTGCGGACCTACCGGGCCGCACCGGCCGCCAGCGCCGACGGTCACGTCCTGTACGCGAACGACCGTCCGGTCTCCCTGCCGTCCGCCCTGGCCGGCCGCGTGCTCGGGGTGACCGGTCTTGATGACGCGGCGCCGGTCACGCCGCTGATCCGCCCGGATGGTCGCGCCGCGCGAGCCGCGCGGTCGGCGGGCGATGACGCGACCTGCTCGCACTACTACGGGCAGCACCTGGCGACCGGCCTGCCGAGGAAGTTCGGCACCAGGTCGTTCCCGACCATCATCTGCGGATACAGCGCCCTTCAGCTCCGCAAGGCCTACCACGCCAGCCTGGCGAGCACCGGCAAGGGCCAGACGATCGCCCTGGTGGAGCTTGGCCTGACCAGGGACATGTTCAAGACGCTGCACGACTACGCGAAGGTCAATCATCTGCCCGCGCCCTCGCCGGCCAGGTATGAGGAACTGTCGCTGGGCAACAACGGCTGCGGTGACCCGTTCGACTTCGAAGAACAGCTCGATGTTGAGGTATCGCATGATCTGGCGCCAGACGCGAATCAGCTCGTCATCGGCGGCGACAGCTGTGCGGAAGGTGACTTCGGGCTGCAAGGGCTGCTCAACGCCGAGCAGGAGGTACTCGACGGCGCTGACGGTCACCCGCTGGCCACGATTATTTCCAACTCGTGGGAGGAAGTGTCCGGATCGCAGCCGCCCGCCGCCCTGCGGAAGATCACGCACGCGATCCTGGTGCGGGCCGTCGCTGAGGGTGTCGGCACCTACTGGGGAAGCGGCGACCAGTCGGGCGTCAACTACCCGTCGAGTGATCCGTTCGCCACGTCTGTCGGCGGCACGACCCTGGGCATCGGCAAGACCGGCGGCCGGCTGTTCGAGACCGGCTGGTCGACCGGGCACGACGTCATCAAGCGCGGCGAGTGGACCATGCGAGCCGAGCTTGCCGCCGCCGGAGGCGGCCCGAGCAAGCTCTTCCAGCAGCCGGCTTACCAGAAGGGCGTGGTTCCGCCGGCTCTGGGCAAGACCCGCAGCACGCCCGACCTCAGCGCCGCGGCTGACCCGTTCACCGGGATGGCCATCGGCCTGCTCTCATTCAAGCACGGCCTGCCCAGCTACCACCAGATTCCCGTCGGCGGGACCAGTGAGGCCACACCGCTGGTCGCCGGCATCGTCGCCGACGCGCAGCAAGGCCAGCCCGTGCCGTTCGGGTTCATCAACCCGGCCATCTACCAGCTCGCCGGGACCAGCGCCTTCTTCGACAACCTCCCGCTGACCAGCCACAGTCGCACGCTGTACCGGGCGATCGAGTGCGACACCGCCGTGTTCGCCGGCCTCTGCGGCCTGCCTAAGCCGGTTCGGACCCTGGCCATCTCCGATGATCAGAACCCGCACCTGGGCGGCTACACAGGCCAGGTCACGCTGAAGGGCTACGACAACATGACCGGCCTCGGCTCCCCGGACGTGCCGAGATTCATCTCGCTCCTGCGCAAGCTAGAGGGCTAGCAGCCCGACTCGTCATGGCAAGCTTGGGTCAGGCGGGCCACCCTGGTCCGCGCCGACGGCCGGACCAGCCGTCGCGGAGCAAGGAGGAACGGCGATGCCCACCCGTAGCGCGCACACCACATGGAGCGGCGGCCTTCAGGACGGCGCCGGCGACGTCAAGCTGGTCAGCTCGGGTGCTGGCGAGTATGAGGTCAGCTTTCCGCGCCGGGCGGCCGATGACGCCGAAGGGGTCACGAGTCCCGAGGAACTGATCGCCGCAGCCCATTCCGCCTGCTTCGCCATGCAGTTCGCGGCCATGCTCGGCGCCGCTGGCGGCAGCGAGCAGTCCCTCGAGGTCAGCGCCGAGGTGACACTCGGGCCTGACCCGGCGGGCGGGTTCCGGATAAGCGGAATCGTGCTGACGGTCAGCGGCTCGGCGGCGGGAGTGACCGCCGACCAGTTCACCGCTATCGCGCAGGACGCCAAGGCCGGCTGCCCGGTCAGCAAGGCCCTCGCCGGCACCGAGATCTCGCTCCAGGTGAACGCGGCCTGAGGCGAGCCCTCCAGAAGACCGGGCCGGGTTTGCGGGGTGTGAGGGCCGGGTTTGCGAGGGTTTGTGCGGGCAGTGGCTAAAAGATCTAGGAGACTTTTTTCCTGTAGGAGGGTTGACGATCATATTCGCTGTTAACTCTCCTACAGGAAAAAAGTCTCCTACAGGATCGGCCCGAACCCCGGGCCAGTCCAGTCATCAGCCCCCGAAAAGGGCGGATACCGGGCAGGCTCGCCACACGGATCGGGCTGAGCCGCCGCCAGGAACCAGACTGAGCCGCGATCACGGGAGCGGATGGGCCGAGAAGAACGCCCACATCAGGTCGTTCGCGCTCAGCGCCTTGGACTGGGGCCCGAGTATCGTCTTCAGCGCGCCGGGCACGGCCGGGCCGCCAGGCCACTCGTGACCCTCACCCGCAAGCGTGTAGAGCTCCACCGCCGCCCCGTCCGCGCAACCGGAGAACTCGGTCAGCGTGAAGCCGTGCTCGGCCTGCGGCGCGGGCCGGGCCGGCGAGCACTGGTCCTGGCGGGCCCAGTCGGCCGCCGCCTGGAGCACCGAGTAGGTCCAGTACGGCTGGCCGTTACCGCCGTACGGATCGACCGGGTCCGCCGTCCCGTGGAACGAGATCACCGGCACGGCTCGCCCGGCCGGACAGGGCACCGGCCGGCGCAGTCCGCTGACCGGCGCCACGGCCGCGAAGGTGCCGGAGGCGTCGCAGGCTAGCTGGCTGGTCATGCGGGCCCCGCCGGAGAACCCGGTCGCGTAGACGCGGGAATGGTCGACGCAGTACCGGTGCTCCAGAATGGCCGGCAGCCTCGTCAGGAACGCGACGTCGTCGGCCGCTCCGGCCGGGACAGGAACGCTCGCCAGCCGTCGAACGCCAGGCCCTCGACCGCCTCCTGGCCCACCGGGTCGACGCCCTGGTGCTGGCCTGGCCAGCCTCGGGACCTGGCCAGGATCGAGTCACTGCGGCGCACGGGCACCGTGATCGCCGGCTGGAACGACAGTCAGTCGCAGGCGATCATCGCCGAGCTCGAACAGCCGGGAACTCGGGACATGTGCGAGGCGCTGGCTAGGCTCGGCCATCATCGGATCGCCTTCGTGAGCCGCCGGCACCCCACCGGTACCGCAGGCTCCCGGCGATGGCGGGCCTCCGCCGGGCAGCTTGGTCGGCTGCACGTCGAGGCGGAGCGGGTCACGCTGCGCGGACGAAACGATCAGGAAGGCGTGGCGTCGATCCTGGCCGCTGTCGTTCGCCGTGCCGATCCGGTCACGGCCCTCATCAGCGCGTCCCACAGCCTCGCGCCCCTGCTGCTCCGGGGCGCCGCCGTCGCGGACATCGACCTGCCTGCCGACTGCTCCTTCGTCGCCTACGGAGACTCAGAATGGGCCGCCGCCTACCGGCCGGCGATCAGCGTCGTCACCGCTGACCTCTACGCCATCGCCGCCCAGCTGACCCGCCGGGCGATCGACGAACTAGAGGGCCGCGCCCCGTCTGCCGACGGCGAGCTGAGCCCGGCCCGGTTCATCCAGCGCCAGAGCGTCAGCCAGCCCCGGCAGCCCCAGCACCCTCAAGCCGCCCCTTGACCTCTCCGAGGAACGCGGCGGCCTGCGCCTCGCTGACGCTCCGGTGATCATAGGACAGCGCGAAATACGCCAGCGAGCGGGCCGCGATCGCGAAGCCGCCGCCGTCGGACCTGACAATCACAGGCCGCTCCGCGACTGTCCCCACGCTGAGCATCCCGGCCTGCCGGGGACGCAAGAGCGGGATATGGAAGAGAACGCCCAGACCACTCCCGTCCGCCAGGGTGAACGTCCCGCTCGCTGACTCAGCGGAATCCACTCGCCCGGTCAGTGCCCGCCCGGTCGCCTCAGCCAGGTGCCTGGCCAGGCCAGCCAGGTTGAGGTCGCCGGCGTCGCGCACCACAGGCACGACCAGCCCGGCGGGAGCGCTGACCGCGATCCCCAGATGCTGGCTCGCCTGCGCGGTCACAGCCGAGCCGTCCGTGCCGATCCTCGCGTTGAGTCGCGGATGCAGGCTCAGCGCCTGAAGGACGGCACGGGCGCAGAAGGCGATCAGCGGCAGTCCAGCCCGCCCGGCCAGCGCCACCACCCGCGTGAGGTCGACTTCGGCGACCATCGCGAGTTGCGTGACGCCCGTGCTCACTCCAGCCACAGCCGGCCCAGGGACCGGCACCGGCCCGGTCGCCGCCGCCCGCAGCACGTCGGCTGGCCTGACCCGGCCGGCCCGGTGCCGGCCACCGTCTCCAGGGCCACGCCCTTGTCGCGCGCCAGCCGCCGCACCCGAGGCGAGTGCCGGTGCCTGGCGGTCACGGGAACCGTCACGACTGCATGGCCTTCTCGACCGTCGCGGCCACCAGGTCGGCCGACGGCAGCACCAGGTCCTCCAGCGAGTCGGCCGACGGCAGCGGCACGTGCGGGGTCGTGATCCGCTGGATCGGCCCGTCGAGGTCCCAGAAGCACTCCTCGGCGGCGATCGAGACGATCTCGGCCCCCCAGCCGAGCAGCCGGGGATTCTCCTCCACGGTAAACAGCCGGCCCGTCTTGCTCACCGACCCGAGAATGGCCGCGGTATCCAGCGGCACCAGCGACCGCACGTCGATCACCTCGGCCGAGATCCCGCGCCCCGCGAGCTGCTCGGCCGCCTGCAGGGCTCGCGGCACCATGAGGCCAAGCGACAAGATCGTGACGTCCGAGCCGGGCCGCCGGATCACCGCCGTGCCGAGGCTGTCCACGATCTCCCCGTCGGCGACCTCGCCCTTGGCCGCGTACAGCCCCTTGTGCTCGAAGAACAGCACCGGGTCATCGCTGCGCACCGCCGCCGCCATCAGCCCGACCACGTCGGCCGGCGTCGAGGGCGTCACGACCTTCAGGCCGGGGATCGCCATGGCCCAGTTCTCGATCGACTGGGAGTGCTGGGCGCCGAACCGAAGCCCGCCGCCATTGCCGGTCTTGATCACCAGCGGCAGCGTGACCTGGCCGTTGGTCATGTACCGCGTCTTGGCGATCTCGTTGGCCACCAGATCCCAGCAGACGGCGAAGAAGTCGGAGAACATGATCTCGGCGATCGGCCGCAGCCCGGTCATCGCCGCGCCCATCGCCGCCCCGATGATCGCCTGCTCCGAGATCGGCGTATCGACCACCCGCCGGGGGCCGAACTGCTCAAGCAGGCCGACCGTGGTCTTGAACACCCCGCCGGCCCCGGCCACGTCCTCGCCGATCAGCACGACCCGGTCATCCCTGGCCATCTCCTGCGCGATGCCGCGGGCGATGGCGTCGCGGTAGGTCAGTTCCGCCATGACGAGCCTCCATCCGCCCACACATCGGTCAGCGCGCTGGCCGGCGAGGGGAGGTCGCCGGCGATTGCCTGCTCGGTCGCCAGGTCCACGGCCTCGGTGACCTGCTTGTCGATCACATCCAGGCTGGCCGGGTCGACGCCGAGCCGTTCCAGCCTGCCCCGGTAGATGGTGACCGGGTCATAGGCCTTCCAGGCGTCGACCTCGGGCTGCGGCCGGTATTTGCCGGGGTCGGCCCGCGAGTGGCCGCCATGCCGGTAAGTCACGGCCTCGATCAGCGAAGGACCCGCACCGCTCCTGGCCCGGTCCAGGGCCGCGCACGCGGTCAGGTAGCACTCATCGGCGTCGTTGCCGTCAATGACCGAAGGCGCCAGCCCGTACGCGGCAGCCCGGTCGGCCCCTGGCCGCGGCACCGCCGTGATGTCGCCGATCGGCGTGTACTCCATGTACAGGTTGTTCTCGCACACGAAGACGACCGGCAGCTTGTAGACGGCCGCGTAGTTGAGCGCCTCGTGGAACGCCCCGATGTTCGTGGTCCCGTCGCCGAAGAAGCACACGGCCACCTGCCCGCTCCCCCGGTACTGCGCCGACCAGGCCGCCCCGTTGGCGATCGTCAGATGCGACCCGATGATCGCGTAGGACCCCATCATCCCGTGCTCGACGCTGGTCAGGTGCATCGAGCCGCCCTTGCCCGCCATCAGGCCATTCGCCCGGCCAAGCAGCTCGGCCAGCACAGGCGTCATCGGCACGCCGCGCGCCAGCGTGTGGGCATGCCCCCGGTAAGTCGCGAACGTATAGTCGCCGCCGCGCATGGCCGTGCCGAAGCCGGCCGCGATGGCCTCCATGCCGAGTGACAGGTGGCTGGTGCCCTTGACCAGCTGCCGCATGAACAGGTCATAGGCGCGCTTCTCGAACTGGCGCATCTCCTGGAGCCTGCGATACAGGGCAAGTCGCACCGGAGGCGGGACGGGCGCGGCGTCGTGACGATCCTGACGATCAGGAGGCAGCACGATGTCATGCTCGCCGTACTGGTGAGCGGCCAGGGGCAGACTCACCGCACTTCACCGTTGGGTACCACCGTCGGGGACTGACCCCGGTTATTGAGGTGCGACTGGCTGTCCCGCTCAAGTGGCAGCGCGCCGCCGGTCGTGAAGTACCGCCGGCCGGCCACCAGCAGTTCCTCCGCCGGGAACTTAGTGATCACCTCGGCCCCGTCGGCGGTGACGATGAGCTCCTCCTCGATCCTGGCCGCGCCAAGCCCGTCGGCGGCGGGCCAGTAGGTCTCCAGCGCGAAGACCATTCCCTCTTCCAGGGTCTCCGGGTGCTCAAGCGAGGTGAGCCGGGAGAAGATCGGCCGCTCCCAGATGCTCAGCCCGACGCCGTGGCCGTACTGCAGCGCGAAGGCCGCTTCCTCATCGGCGAAGCCAAATTCCTGCGCGGTAGGCCAGAGGCGCACAATGTCGGCGGTGGTGACTCCCGGCTTGACCAGCTCGATCGACTGATCCATGTACTCGCGGCAGATCTTGTAGGCATCACGCTGGGCCGCCGACGCACTGCCGACCGCGAAGGTGCGGTAGTAGCAGGTCCGGTAACCCAGGTGACTGTGCAAGATGTCAAAGAACGCGGGGTCACCTGGTCGCAGCAGCCGGTCGGAGAAGACGTGCGGATGGGGCGAGCAGCGCTCCCCCGAGATCGCGTTGACGCCTTCGACCTGCTCGGAGCCCAGGTCATACAGCACCTTGCTGACCAGGCCGACGCACTCGTTCTCCCTGACCCCCGGCCGCAGGAACTCATACAGCTCCTCGTACGCGGCGTCGACCATCGAGGCGGCCTGGGTCAGGAGGCCGATCTCGTCAATCGTCTTGATCCGGCGGGCCTCAAGGAAAACCTGCTGGCCGTCGACAACCTTTATGCCAAGTGCTTGTAGCGCGAACATGACAGGGGGCTCGATGATGTCCACGCCAACCGGCTCGTCCTGGAGACCGTAATCAGCCAGGACGGCGTAGACCTTGGCGGCGACATCCGCGGCCAGGCCGGCTCCGGGCGGGATCGCGCCGCGCAAGGTGGAAATGCCGGCCCGCGCCCCGTAATGCGGGTCGCCCTGGCTGGTGCCGGCGTCGGCGTGCGCGTCGTCGAGCCACGGAGCGTAGAGCTGGTGGTGGCGGGCCGCCGACCCGAAATCCCAGAGCACGGGGTCACCGCCGCGCGGCAGCACGGCGAACCTGATCAGCTTGTCCATCGCCCAGGTGCCGATGTGGGTCGCGGTCATGTAGCGGATGTTGTGGAAATCGAACGTCAGTACCGCACCGAGGTCAGACCTGGCCAGTTCCGCCTTGAGCCGCGTGAGCCGCTGCTCGCGAAGTCGCGGCATGCTGAGGCGGCTCTCCCAGTCGACCTGGCTGACTCCGTAGGTGGGCGAAACCATCAAAACCTCCCGTGTAGTGGTGCTGGCCCGTCAGGTGAGCCGTGCCTCGATCTCCGCTAGTGCCGGGCGCGTGCGCAGGTAGTCAGCCGCCGCCGCGTCGCGCTGGTCCTTCAGGTGGTAGGCGATCTCGACGATCTCCAGCGCGAGGCCGTCGGGATCGCTGAAGTAGACCCAGCGCCAGCCGGCCAGCGGGCCCTCGTCGACCACATTGACGTCGGAGTAGAACCTGACGCCCTTCGCCTCAAGCTCGGCCTTCTTAGCGCGGACGTCGTCGACCCTGAAGCAGACGTGCGCGGCGCCGAGGTGGTTGTTCGGTACCGGCGCCGCGCTCGACTCGGGCCGGTTCTGGTACTCGATCAGCTCCATCGTCGAGTGCTCGCCCGCCCACAGCGAGACCTGACGGAGAACGGCGCCGGGCACTCCGACCCCCGTTGCCAGCGCCGGCCCCTCGAACCACGGTGTCGGCTCGTTGGCGAAGGGCAGTCCGAGAAGATCGTGGTAGAAATAAATCGACCGGTCGAGATCCCGCACCACCAGGCCGGCGTGGTGGATGGCATGAAGAGTCATCGGCTCGACCGCACGAGCACCTTGAGCTGGTCACCGCGCGGGTCGACCAGGACGTCGAAGCCCTTGGCCACCACGTCGGCGAGCTCGATCTTCGCCGTGATCGCCTGGCCGACCGGGTACTTGCCTGAGGCGACCAGCCGGATGATCCTGGGCCAGTCGGTGATCCGGTAGCACCAGGTGCCGATCAGCGACAGGTCCTTGGCGGCCAGCGTCATCGCGTCGAGCGTGGCCGGCCTGGTATGGAGTCCGGTCTGGGAGATGGACCCGTGGCGGCGGGTATGGGTGACGCAGGTCGCGAGGCCGGCCGAGGAGCCCGAGCACTCGATCGCGACGTCCACGCCGAGGCCATGAGTGAGGTCATCGATCAGGGCGCCGAATCCGTCCGAGGTCGGGTCGATCACCGGGCCGATGTCGATGGCGCTGGCCAGCAGGGCGCGGTTCGGGTTGGGCTCGGCGATGATCACGGTTGCCGCCCCGATGGCGCTCGCGTACAGGGCGCACAGGATGCCGATCGGGCCGGCGCCGGTCACCAGGACGATGTCGCCGCCGGCGATCCCGGAGCGGTCCACGCCGTAGGCGGCGACGGAGGCCGGCTCGATGACCGCGCCCTCGGCGTCGGAGACCTCGTCCGGCAGCGTCGCCACCTGGTACTCCTTCACCACCGCGAACTGAGCCAGCCCGCCGGTCTCGGCGCTCAGCCCGGTACAGGCAAACCGCGAGCACAGGTGCCCGAGGCCGCGCCTGCAGTAGTGACAGCGGCCGCAGACGATGGCCGGCATGATCGCCACCCGGTCGCCGGCCGCGACGTCTCTGACCTCAGAACCGACCTCGGCGACGGTGGCGGAGAACTCGTGGCCGAGGGTCTGGGGCAGCGTCGCCCCGGTCAGCGGATGCGGCGTGACCGGCGTGACGATCGGCCCGACCAGGTACTCGTGCAGGTCGGTGCCGCAGATCCCGCAGTACTGCACTTCGACGAGGACATCGTCAGGCTCCCTGATGGCGGGCACCGGGACTTCCTCTATCCGGATGTCGCTCTTTCCGTAGAAACGCGCTGCGCGCATTCCCGCTCCCTTCCGTGCTAGTCGCCGGGCGTGGCTAGGCGGCGAATCCGAGCTTGGTCCCGCGCACCTGGCTGTAGAGGACCGCGGCGATGGCGATGAGCGCGCCCTGGAACAGGTACTGCCAGGCCTGGCTGAGCTCAAGGAACACGGTCGCGTTCAGCACCTGCACGATCAGGCCGGCTCCGAGCAGCGTCCCGATGAAGGTGCCGCGGCCGCCGAGCAGGCTGGTGCCGCCGAGCACGACCGCCGTGATCGCACTGAGGGTGTAGCCGACGCCCTGGGCCGGGTCGCCGATGCCGAGCTGGGCCAGCAGCATGATCGCGCCGAGGAAGGTGAATACCGAGCAGGTCACGTAGGCGAAGATGACCGTCCTGGTCACCTGCACGCCGACCCGCCGAGCGGACTCCTCGTCCGATCCGACGGCCCGCAGGCGCAGCCCCCAGGGGCTCTTGCGCAGCAGGAACTCCATGCCGAGCGTAGCCAGGACGAGCACCACGAACGCCACCGGCACAGGGCCGACCTGGTAAGTAATGAAGTCCGTCGCCGAGGTGCTGATGATCCCGCCGGGAACGCTGCGCAGCAGGTAGCTCAGCCCCTGCACCCCGATGTAGGCCGCGAGGGTAGCGGCCACCGGGGTGAACTTGCCATACCTGATCAGCACGCCGTTGATCGACCCGACGCCGGCCGCCGCCACCACCATCACCACCAGGCCGACGATGACGATCGTGATGGCCTTGCCGTCGTTGACGAAGAACGAGGCAATGACCACCAGGAAGCCGGCCAGCGGCCCGACGGACAAGTCGATTCCGGCGGACAGCAGCGCGACCGTCTGACCCATCGAGATAAAGCCGAGTGCCGATACGGCGAGCATCACCGAGGTGACATTGAACGCGGACAGGTAGCGGCTGTTCTTGGTAAAGATGTACTCGCCCAGGGCGAGCATGACAATGGCCAGGATGACGACCGGTGCGTAATCGCCCTGGATGAATCGCCGGGCGGTGGTCCGCAGCGTCGCCGCGCTCGAACTGGCCTCGGATTCCTGGGCCACGTGCGTGGTCGCCCGCACGGCGGCGTTGATCATGCGCTCCTCGGTGACCTCGGCACCGGAGAGCGTCTCGACGACCTGGCCGCGCGACATGACGATGACCCGGTCGCACAGACCCTCAAGCTCTTTGGCGTCCGAGGAGGCGACGACCACGGGCACCCCGCTGTCGCACACTTCCCGCAGGATCTTGTAGATCTCGGCGCGGGCCCCGACGTCCACGCCCTGAGTCGGCTCGTCGGCGACCACGATCGACGGCTCGGACAGCAGCGCCCGTGCCAGCACCACCTTCTGCTGGTTGCCGCCGGACAGCGCGGCGACGGTCGCCTCGGTCGATGGCGCCCGCACGGCGAGCGCGGTGAGCTGGCCGCCGACGGCCTCAAGCTCGGCCCGGCGGCTGAGCAGCGGTCCCCGTCCCCGGCGAAACCGGCGCAGGGAGCTGACCGCCGCGTTCTCCCGCACCGACAGGGACATCATCAGTCCCTCGGCATGCCGGTCGGCGGGCAGGTAGGCGGACTCGGCGCGCAGGTCGGATGAGGTGCGAGGCCGCTCGCCGAGCTGGACGCCGCCGGTGAAGGGAGTCAGGCCGGCCAGCGCCCGCAGGAACGCGCTCTGGCCGTTGCCCGCGACGCCGGCCAAGCCGATGATCTCGCCCCGGTCGGCCGACATGGAGATCGAGGAGAAGCCGTGGCCGCTGATGCCGTCGATGGTCAGGGCCGGCAGCTCGTCTGCCGTCGAGCTGTGCTTGGGCGGGAAGGTCGAGTCAAGCCGCCGGCCGACGATCATCGCGAGGAGCTCGTCGTCGCTGACCTCGCTGACCGGCGCCGAGCCGCGCAGCCTGCCATCCCGCAGCACGGTGACGTAGTCGGCGAGCACGCGGACCTCGGCCAGGCGGTGGGTAATGTAGACGACTGCGGTGCCTTCCCTGGCCGCCGCCCTGACCCGGTCGAACAGCAGGTCAACCGCGTCCTGACCGAGCGGCGCGGTCGGCTCGTCGAGGATCAGCAGCTTCGGCACGATCGCCAGGGCCTTGGCCAGCTCGATCAGGTGCCGCTGCGCCACGCTGAGCGACGCGACCCGGTCCTTGAGGTGGGCGGTCGAGCCCACGCCGTCGAGCAGCCTGCGCATGGACGATTCCTCGTCGTCGGCGATGCGCAGGAAGTTCGCCGGCACGGCGACCCTGAGGTTCTCGGCCACAGTCAGGTCAGGCAGCAGGGCGGGATGCTGGTGCACGATCGCGATCCCGAGCTGGGTGGCCATCGCGGGCGTGAGGCTGGCGACCGGCTGGCCCTGGAAGGTGATCGTGCCCGTGTCCGGCCTGGTGGACCCGGAGGCGACCCCCATCAGCGTGGACTTGCCCGCGCCGTTCTCGCCGAGCAGCGCGTGCACCTGGCCGGCTTGCACCTCCAGGCTGACGTCGGTGAGCGCGGGCACGCCGGCGTAGCTCTTGGAGATTCCAGACAGGACCATCGTGACGCGCTCGACGGCCATCGTGCTGTGCTCTGTCACCTCTTGCCCTTCCAGGGATGGATCGCGTAGGGCTAACGCCGCCGGGAGCACCGGCGGCGTTAGCCCTGCAGCACCTACTTGTTGTTGACGATCTGCGCTTGCTTCTGCGGGGAGAGCTGAGCGGAGATGTAGATGTCGCCCGGCAGGTTCGGATAGCACTGGACGGGATGCGGCTGTCCGGTCACCGAGTTCTCGAAGACCGTGTTGGGGTAGACGTCGGATGACGGCTTCTTGCCGCCGGTGGCCAGGGCTACCGCCCAGTCGATCGCCAGGCGGGAGTGGTCATTCTGGGTGGACACGGTGAAGAGCTTGAAGGTCGGGTTGGCCTTGTGGTTCTTCTGCCAGAAGCAGGCCAGCGCATTGCCGTCCGAGGTGGCCAGGGCCGGGATCTTGCGGCCGCTCTTGGCGAACGAGGACAGGGCACCGACCAGCGAGGGGCCGAAGTCCGACACGATGACGTCGATCTTCGGGAACTTCGCGATGGCAGCGGTCAGCACGGTCTGGGTCAGCGCCGGGTCCCAGTTGGTCGGGATGAACGGCTGCTGGCCAATGAACTTGAACTTGTGCGTCGGGTCAAGCACGCCGTGCAGGCCCTGGGCCTCAAGCTCGCCCTGGCTGTTCCCCGGCGGGCCGCTGAGCATGAGGACATTGCCGCCCTTGGGCAGGATCGACAAGATCCACTTGCCCCACTCCTGGCCAGCCTGGGTGAAGTCGGTGCCGATAAACACGTTGTAGTCAACGCCCGCCGTGCCGCCCGGGCTGACCCGGTAGGGCACCGTCACGACGCCGGCCTTGTAGGCGCTGTGCAGCGTGGGAAGGATGGCCTTGCCAGCGTCGGGGAAGACGACAAGCGCGTTGACGCCCTGGGCGACCATGCCCTGGATGTCGGAGATGGCCTTCTGGGTGTTGCCCTGGCCGTCGGCATACAGGAAGTTGGTCACGCTCGGGCACTTGGACGCCTCGTCCTTGGCCGACGCGGTCGTGATGAGGCGCCAGCTGTTGCCGCCGAAGCCGTCGGTCAGCCCGAGGGTGATCTTCTTGGGCCCGCACCAGGACGGCACGTTCTTGCCGCCCGCTGCCTGAGCGCTGGAAGACGACGACGACGCGGGGGCGCCGCCGCTGCCGCCGCCGCAGGCAGCCAGGGCGAGCGACACCGCGCCCAGGCCTGCCATGAGGCGCACGGACAATAGCGATCGGATCATCAGAACCCTTCCTTCTCGATAGAAATGCCGTCTTTATGGGCTAAGTGAAATCGGTGTCCCTCGGGCAATACCGCCTGGCCCCCCGGCCCCGCGAGCACCGCCGGGAAGCCACCTCCGCACGGCTCGCCAGTCGATCGTGTAGAGGGCGACGCCCACCACCAGCGCGCCGGCCTGCACCAGCGTCTCGGCGCCGAACGTCACGCCGAGCGCCAGGACGAACTGCTCAAGCTGGCTCAGGAAGAGCGCGGCGACGGCACTGGCCACGAGCCGGCCGCGACCGCCGAGCAGCGACGTGCCGCCGAGCACCACGACCGCGACGGACTGCAGCAGGTAGTTGTCGCCCTCGTAGGCCGTGGGCTGGGCGAGGATGCCGGCCAGCAGCACGCCGGCCAGGCAGTACAGCATCTGCGCCCAGACGTAGGCGCCGCCGCGGTAGCGCCTGACCCGCAGGCCGGTGGCCCAGGCCGCCGAGGCGTTGGCCCCGGTCGCCTCGAACCGGCGGCCGGCGGCGGTCAGCTTCACCACCACGGTGACGACCAGCGTCGCGCCGATCGCGAAGTAGACCGAGTTCGGCAGGCCGAGCGAGGAGCCGGCGGCGACATTGGCGAGCAGGGTGGTCGTGCTGCGCGGGATGCCGCCGGAGATCTCCAGGACGCCGGCGTAGAGCAGCGCGTTCATGCCCAGGGTCGCGACGATCGGGTTGATCCCGAGCACCCCGGTGAGGAAGCCGTTGAGCAGCCCGGCGATGATGACCGCGCCGAGCGCCATCACGATGGCCGGCACCAGCCTGCCGTTGTCGCCATTGGGGTAATGCGTGCAGATCACGACGGTCAGCGAGATCCCGCCCGGCACCGACAGGTCAATGCCGCCCTGCTGCACCACCAGGGTCTGGCCCAGCCCGGCGATCGCCAGGACGGCCGCGAACGGCAGCATGCCAAGCAGTGCGCCCTTGTGAATGCTGCTCGGAGCGAGCGTGGCACTGACGATGATCAGGATCAGCAGCGCGAGCGAGATGGTGGCCAGGCCGCGTGAGATAGTGACCCGCGAGCGCCAGTCCATGAGGCGCTGTTCCGGCAATTCAGGCACCACTGTGGGCACGCCGCCTCCAGGAAACCCAGTGTTAACAGTCCGCGCTATCCGTCTGAACAAGTGTTATGTGGGACTGTACATACCTCGAACTATGTTCACTAGAGGTTCAAAATAACAATCCGATCACCAGATCATTCGATTCCGCCCGGCCGGCCCGGCCCAAGCCCCAGCCCCGGCTCCAGCCCCCGGCCCAGCCCCCGGCCCAGCCCCCGGCCCAGCCCCAGCCCCAGCCCCAGCCCCAGCCCCCGGCTCCACTCCCGGTCCTAGCCCCCGGCGACGGCCCGGCTCCCACCAGGGTTCCGTGATCATGGTTGGGGTCTTGATCACGGAACCCTGGTGGGGTGATCACGCATCTCAGGTTCCGTGATCAGGCTTTATCTCATGATCACGGAAGTCTGCGTGGGGGGCTTGAGCGCCTGATCAGGGTGGGAGAATTCCGGTATACCCGGCAAAGTGTCCTAGTCGACTGAGCGGCTGACGTACTGGCTCAGCGTTGCCATGTCCTGCGGCCCGTATCCGGCGGCGCAGGCTTCGCCGACCTGCCGGGCTACGGCGCTGGTGGCCGGCAGGTCGATGCCGAGGTCGGCCGCGAGGGCCGCGATCAGGCGCAGGTCCTTGCCCACGAGGTCGAGGCTCATCGCGACCTGGGGCTCGTCGGCGAGGAATGCGTCGCGCTTGTAATGGATATAAGGGCAGGCTACGACGCTGGCTTCGATAACGTCATACGCATCGGCCTGCGCAATGCCAGCTCGGCTGGCCAGGGCGAGGGCCTCGCTCAGGGCAGCGTTGAGGTCGTGCACGATCGCGTTCACCGCGAGCTTCATGGCCTGGCCGGCGCCCGCCGGGCCGAGATAGGCGACCTGCCTGGCGAAGGCGGCGAGCACGGGCCGGGCCGCGTCCACCGCTACCGCGTCTCCGCTGGCCATGACCAGGAGCTGACCGGCGCTGACAGTAGCGACGCTGCCGGAGACCGGCGAGTCAACAAACGCATGTCCGGTGCTCGCCAGTCCGGCCGCGATCGCGCGGGCCGCCGCCACCCCGCTAGTGCCAAGATCGCAGACGATCGCCTCGGACGGGAGGGCTGACTGAACACTACTGTCCAGTAGCACTGCACTCGTCACGTTGCCATCAGCGAGCACACTGAGCACGAACTCTGCTTGCGCCACAGCGTCCGCCGGGTCTCGCGCGATCCGGATGGCCGGCGCTGGACTGGCTCGCATTGGGCTGGCCAACCCGGTACTGGCTGACCCGGTACTGGCCAACACTGTGCTGGCCAGTTCGGTCGCGGCGGCCGGGCTGCGATTCCAGACCGTGACCTGGTGCCCGGCTGCGGCCAGCTTCCTTGCCATGGCACCGCCCATGCGGCCGATGCCCAGGACCGTGACGTCAGCCACTGCCGGCGCCAGTTCCGGCGTCGCTGCCCGCCCCATTTCCCGGCCGCACCAGGATCTTGCCCATGGCCTCCCCGTCAGCGAGCGGTCGCAGGCCTCCGGCGACCACGTCGTCGAGTGTCACCACCCGGTCAATCATGGCGGCCGACAGGGGCCGCTCGCCAAGCAGTCGCAGAGCTGCTGGCAGATCCTGACCGCAGACGTGCGCGACGGTCGTGCGGACGCTGACCTCGCGCAGGACCAGGTCGGCGAGGCTGAGTGGCTGCGGCGCCGGGTTCAGGCCCACCAGCATCACGGTGCCGCCCCGCGCGGCGAGCGCGCAGGCCCGCTGGGCCGCGCCGGGTGCGCCCGAGGTCTCGAAGACGACATCCGCGCCAGCCCTGGCCCCGGCCGGCAGCAGGTCGAGCAGTTCCTGCCCGGTCGTGTTTCGCTCGATTCGCAGTACCTCAGTGGCGCCAAGCAACGTGGCCACCTCAAGGCGGCGGTCATCGAGGTCGACCGCGATGACCGGCCCGTCGTGCCCAGCCAGAGCGGCCAGGATGAAGGACCCGATCGCGCCGGCCCCCAGCAGGACGACGCTGTCACCAGGGGCCACGCCAGCCCGGCTGGCGGCGTGGATGCCGACGGCCAGCGGCTGGGCGAGCGCGGCATCGAGGTCGGCGCAGCCGTCAGGGATCGGCAGGCAGATCCTGGCCGGGGCGGCCGCGAACTCCGCGAGCCCGCCGTGGGTGCTCAGGCCGAGCGTGTAGTACCCGGCACACAGGTTCGTCCGGCCGACCAGGCACCATTTGCACTCGCCGCACGAGACCCCGGCGCCGCAGGCGACCCGCCGGCCGAGCATCGAGCGGACCTCGCGGCCGGCCTTGACGACCGTGCCGATGAACTCATGCCCGAGTATGGTCGGGCCGACGTGCCCGCTGCCCGGATGCGGCCTGGTCAGCGGCACCATCATCGGGCCCTTGGTGAACTCGGTCGCGTCGGTACCGCACAGCCCGTTGTACAACACCTCGATGAGGACATCGTCAGGCCCGCAGGCCGGGTCCGGCCTGACCTCGATCCGGAGATCCCGCGGCTCGTAGAGCACGCCGGCTTTCACAGCTTGGCGTCCGAGGTGATGTGCACCTTGATCTGCGTCCGGTCGTGCAGCACGGAGTCGATCGCGTCGGCGCCGTCGGACAGCGCGAAGCTGTTCGTGACCAGCGGCGACAGGTCGACGTTCGCGCGGGACAGGAAGCGGAGCGTCTGCGGCCACACCCCTGGTGAGCCGATGATGCCGCGGATCTGGAGTTCTTTGGACTGGATCAGGCCAAGTGCCGCCGGCGCCCGCCCTCCGACGTCAATGCCGATGTAGACGCACCGCGCGCGGAAGCCGGCCACCTCAAGCGCCGCCGCCATCGCGGCCGGCTTGCCGCTGGCCTCGAAGACCACGCTGACCTCGTGGCCGCCGGTCTGCTCCCTGATCAGCCCGGCCAGGTCCGGTCCGGTCGGATCGACCACGGCGTCGGCGCCGAAGAGCAGCGCCAGCGCGCCGCGCTTGGCGTCCGGCTCGGCCACCACGACCCTGGCGCCCTTGCCGGTCGCCGCCGCGACGACACCCAGGCCGATCGGGCCGGCGCCAAGGACGACGACCGTGTCACTGGCATCCAGGTTGTCCGCGCGCACCGTCGCGTAATACCCGCAGCTGAACGGCTCGACCAGCGCGCCCTGAGTCCAGCTCAGATTGTCGGGCAGCCGGTGCAGCCATCCTTGTTTCGTAATAAAAAATTCGGCTGCCGCCCCGCTGATGCTGAAGCCAAAGTGCTCGGAGCCGATCACGCACTCGCCGACGACCCGGTCACCGGGCGCGAAGCTGGTGACCTTGCGGCCGACCTGGACGACCTCGGCGGCCCACTCGTGACCGGGGATCACCGGGTAGCTGAACGGGATGATGTACCGGCCGTGCAGCAACTCGATGTCGGAGTGGCAGATGCCGACGCTCCGGCTGGCGAGCAGCACCTCGTCGTCTTCGATTCGGGGGACGTCGAGCTCGTTTACCGCGCAGCGGCTATCCCCGATGAACTGCAACGCCAGCATGGCGACTCCGGTGCTCGATCCGTCAGTGCTCGATCCGTCAAATTACGTTCACCAATACTGAACACGAGCGATCGCGAAGTCAAGCCAGGTTAAGCAGAAGTACTGGAACCGGGACGCTATGCGTGCTCGTGGTGAACACACCAGATACCGCGGGCCGGGACCGATCCCCGGTTTCGCAGCAGGTGCGGCACCGAGGAGTCAAGCCCGATCGCTCCGCCGGCCCGAAGCGTGAATACCTCGAAACCGCAGGTGACCTTGAGCTCGCCTTCGAGCAGGTAGCCGAACTCGAAGCCGGCATGCCTGAGCATGTGATTGTCATTGGTCGAGCTGCTGCCTGGCGGGTAGCTGATCTCCATGAAATCGAGGTAGCGGCCGGTATTCGGCGCGAGCTGCTCCCAGATCACGCCCCAGTCCATGACGAGCCTCGGGCGGTTGCCAGGGTAGGTCATCGTCAGGTGCGGCCGCGACTCCTCGTGCGGCCAGGCATCCGCCGGGGACCCGAGGTCAGAGCGCCGGATGGGACCGCCATTGTCCGGCGCCAGCAGGGGATCGCCATGGCTGTGCGTGGCCAGGCCGGTGGCGGCGCCCTCATCGCCGTCTTCCCGCGTCTGCGTCCCGGCGTCCGCCTCGGCGTCGTGCGCAGCGGCCTGGCCGAGCGCGGCCTGGCCGAGCGCGGCCTGGCCGAGCGCGGCCTGGCCGAGCGCGGCCTGGCCGAGCGGCGAGGCCTGGTCCTGCTCGAACATCTCGTCGATCGACACGCCGAGCAACTGGGTGAGCGCGTAAAGCGTCACGACCGAAGGCTGTGACTTACCGTTCTCAAGCTGGGAGATGAAGGACGCGGAAACGCCTAGCCGCCTGGCCACCTCGCGAAGGGTCAGCCCGGCGCCCAGCCGCGCCCGCCGCAGGCGCAAGCCGAGATTGACCCCGACCTCTGCGGGTGGGGCACTCTCGACATCACTCACGGCCACCAGTATCACTCCGATCCACAAGACGACTAGCATCCGCGACCCAGGAGAAGTCTGCCATTGCCCGGCCTGGTCGTTCCGCCATGGCTCCTCATTCCTGAGGTACTGGTGAACTCTGACTGATCTCCAGTCCCCGCTAGGCTCCAGGTTACCAAGACGTTAACCAGTACTTGACGCCGTGTCTAGGATCACTTGTCGAGGAACAAGAGCCAAGGAGTGAGTCAATGGAGCGTAAGGCACTCGTGGTCGGCGTGACCGGCATCGCCGGCCTTAACACGGCGGAAGCCCTGGTCCGGGCCGGCTGGCCCGTAACCGGGCTCTCCCGGACCAAGCGCTATGAGATACCAGGGGTCAGCCACGTGACCGCTGACGTTCATGACGCCAGGTCGGTGCGGGATGCGGTGGCCGGCCTTGACATCTCGCACGTGTTCTTCACCACCTGGTCGCGGCAGGCGACCGAGGCGGAGAACTGCACAGTCAACGCTGGCATGCTCGCGAACACGCTGACGGCCCTCGGACAGACGACCAAGCTCGCCCACGCGGTGCTGGTGACCGGGCTCAAGCACTACCTCGGGCCATTCGAGGCCTATGCCGACAGTCCGGCCGAGACGCCATTCCGCGAGTCGCAGGGGCGGCTGCCCGCCCAGAATTTCTACTACGACCAGGAAGACGTGCTGTTCGACGAGGCGGAGCGACAGGGCTTCACTTGGTCGGTGCACCGGCCGCACACCCTGATCGGCTACGCACTCGGCAACGCCATGAACATGGGGGTTACGCTCGCCATCTACGGCAGCATCTGCCGGGCGACCGGCGAGCCTTTCGTCTTCCCCGGTAGTCCCGAGCAGCTTAACGGGGTCACCGACGTCACTGACGCCCGGCTGCTCGGCCGGCATCTGGTGTGGTCAGCCACCGAGCCAGCCGCCAGGAACCAGGCCTTCAACACCGTGAACGGCGATGTCTTCAGGTGGCGCCAGCTGTGGCCGCGGCTGGCCGAGAATCTCGGAGTCGCGCCGGCCGAGTATCCGGGCTCGCCGACCCCGCTCGACGGACGGATGGACCACGCCGACGAAGTCTGGGCGCGCCTAGTCGCCGAGCATGAGCTGGCCCCGTACGCCGCCTCCGAGCTCGCCTCGTGGTGGCATTCCGATGCCGACCTCGGCCGGCAGGTCGAGACGTTCGCCGACATGTCTAAGAGCCGGGCGCTCGGCTTCCTCGACTACCAGGACTCGGCCCAGTCGTTCCTCGACCTGTTCGAGCGCCTGCGCGAGGACCGCATCATCCCCAGGCTGCCCTAGCCGCCCCCGCCGCCCGGGCCATGCCCCGCCGAGGCAACTCCGCCAGCCCAGCCCCGCCACACCAGCCCCGCCAGCCCCGCCAGCCTCAGCCCGCGACACCAGCCCAGCCCAGCCCAGCCCCGCTATCAGCCACAGCAGTCACACCAGCCGCCTCGCCTGCCCCCTCCGCCATCCACCAGGGTTCCGCGATCATGGTCAAGGTCTTGATCACGGAACGCTGGTGGGGTGATCATGCGACTCATTTTCCGTGATCAAGGTCCACTTCATGATCACGGAAACCGGTTCTGCGCGAATTCCGTGATGTTAGCCCAGGTGGAGGATGACGGTCCGGAACGTCGGCAGAGTGATCACCGGGCCGGGCTTTGGGCAAGGTGCTCACCGGGCCGGGTTTGCAGGCTCTGGGCGGGATTGCGGGGTTTGCGCCGGGTGGTGGCTAAAAGATCTAGGAGACTTTACTCCTGTAGGAGGGTTAACTACCATATTCGCTGTTAAGTCTCCTACAGGAAAAAAGACTCCTACAGGATTAGGCGAGCCTGGCAGCGGGTGATGCGGCTGTGAAAGCTGAGTCCCCTGGGCCTAGGCCGGGTCCGGCCGGTGACTCCGCCAGGCCCGCGTGGCAGCCTGACCACGGAATTCGCGCCAGAGCCCGGAAATCCGCAGGGGCGGGCGGGAGCGAAGGCGGGGGCAAGGGTGCGGGGGCGATCAGCCGGCTGGAGCTGGGCGCGTACCCACTCGATCTCGCGGGTTACGTACTCGGTGATGTCTCCGGTCTTGAGATGCGCGGGCAGGACATCCCAGGTGTAGGTCTCGATCTCCAGGTGATCGGAGAGCGGCGTCACGCAGTGCACCCGTAGCGCATCCTCTATTCCGGCCCGCGTCGTCCCGAAGGCACCAAGATCATCGAGGAACACCGGCACATGGAAATGCGTGCGCCACTCGCGGGTCCCGCCACCGGTCCCTCCCGGCGCTGACTTCCAGGCTTCGATCGCGTCGGCCAGGTTGAGGAAGCGGGTAAGTTCCCCGTCGCGCGACTCGGTCGTCTGGCTCAGGTAAATCGTGTCGGTGAACAACTCAAGCTCGGCGATAGCATCGGCGGTCACCTCAGGTACCCGGAGAGCCGCCGCCTCCTGGAGCTTGAAGATCGGGATCCCGGCGCCCACCAGGAGCCGCAACGAGGCCGGGATGTCCTCGAACTCGACTGACTGATGGCAGATGTCAAAGACCACGCCCAGATGCCGCCGGACCAGGCCCTGCACCTCGGAGACCGGCAGCCCGGTCAGCGACGCCAGATCGCTGGTCCCCTGGGCCGAGTAGATGTGCTGCTCGAAGTAGGCGACCGTCTCCTGCGTCGTCTCCAGGAAGCAGAACGGCTCGGGCTCAAGCGCGACCTTGACCCTGCATCCGGTCCGCCGTTCCAGGTCGATCAGGTGCGCTACCACGCTCAGCAGGTTCTGGGTGAAGGTCCGGATGTAGTCCGCGCCCGAGACGTTCGGCCGGTAAGCCAGCGGCGCCGTCTGGATCGTCGGAGCGATGCCCGGCGCCGCGATCTCGGCGAGGATGTCAGCCACCGCCATTGTGTAGCTGGTCCGGTCCCCGGTCGCCCAGTCCGGCTCGTAGACCTGCTCCATCACGCGCTGGCCCTTGAACGGTCCGTAGGGAAACGCGTTGACGGTGTAGACGTACAGATCCTCGACCGCGAGAAAGTCCTTGAGCTGGCTAC
The DNA here is from genome assembly GCA_963819285.1 of uncultured Actinomycetota bacterium. Lineage (GTDB taxonomy): Bacteria > Actinomycetota > Actinomycetes > Streptosporangiales > Streptosporangiaceae > Chersky-822. The sequence goes on along the minus strand of CAWFVM010000002.1, from coordinate 3,171,584 downwards.
GCTGCTCCTCGTCCCTGATCAGGGTGCCGGCCGAGGCTGCCGAGAGCCGCAGCGAGACCCCGAACGAGCTAGCTGGCGACACTCGGGCCTTGACGGCCGGCGCGTAGGTACGCAGGCTTGCCCACATCTCGTCCCAGGTGTCACCCGGATGGACCAGCGTGGAGTAGGTCAGGTGCCCGAGCCGGTCGCCGAGGTACATGCGTTCTCCCCTGAGTGCTGGTGTGCGTAGTGAGACTTAACTATGGCAAGTTCATGCCGTCAAGTGACTGCGAACACTAGCGGGACAGCTACCAGAACGCCCGTCGTCAGGAACGCACGGGCCTTCTAGCGGAGGTCAGCAGTTCCCGGATCGCGATGGCCCCTCGTGCGACCGACGCGGCGATCCTCCCGTCGGCATCGATCAGCACGGCCGACGGGGTGCCCCGGACCCGATACCGCAGCGACGCCTCGTTGCCTTCCTGCACCATCATCACGATCCCGTCGAGTTGCTGCTCGGCACCCCACGCGATGTTCTCCTCGATACCGCCGTTACTGATCACCGCGATCGTCAGCTCGCCCATGGTGCGTTCCTGCCACCGGGGCAGCTCACGCGCGAGAGCAGCGCACAGCTCGCAGCTCGGGTGCACGAACACCAGCAGCACCCGCCGCCCTCCGGCCAGCAGCTTCTCCAGGCTCGCCCGCCCGCCCGCTGTGTCGGGCAAACTGAACTCCGGTGCGACCGCGCCGACCGGCACGCCCTCGGGGCCAAGGGTAGCTGCCGTCTGCTCATCCACCCCCCGCCGCAGCCTGCGCACCTCCGCCCCCTGCCACGTCAGCACCCCCGCGAGCGCAGCGACCACGGCCAGGCCGGCGGCCCGGTCGACCGGCAGCCCGGCTGGCAGCCGAGGCCGCACCACCGCGCCCCACACGGTCAGCGCCGCAATCACCATCAGGGTCAGGTTGCGCACAATGGTCCACCGGCTGATCGGTGCCTCGCTCGCCGCGCCGAAACACGAGCATTTGGGCCGCTCACCGCGCGCCAGCAGCCTCGCCACCGCGACCGTGAACGTCGACAGCAGCAACAACGCCGCGGCAGCGGCCCACAACGCCGTCCAAGGAGCCAGCACAGCGACCGCGATCGCGGCCTCGGCGGCCGGCAGCGCCCAGCCGACCGCCGTCACCCAGCGCGGCGGTACCCCGAACTCGGCCACCGACGTTCGCGTCCCCGGCCGGTCGGTCAGCTTGCCCCACGCCGACAATCCGAACACCACGCTGATCAGCAACCGCGACACCCACGCCCCAGAGCCGATCACCCGCGCACCGCCGCGCACCGGCATCCGCGCTGCCCGGCGGCCTCAGTCAGGAACTCCCGTTGGCGTCTAGCGAGCACCTAACTTCCTTCCTGAAGGCCGGCGGTTTGAGTGAGTCCATTCCTGCGATCCGGAAATGAATAACCCCAGGATTAGTAAAGCTAATGCGATCCGGCAAAGATGGACAATAGCCGACAACCAGCTCAGCGACCTGTTCCGCGAAAACCATCGTCTCGATACGATCAAATCTGATTTAGCCGTCTCAGGGCCGGGTACCCCTCAGCCGCAAGATTCCGTTCGACACAACAGGGGGCATCATGGCGGAGGCGTACTTCGCGTTCCGGGATTACTCACGCGGTGAATTCATCATCAAGCTCACCAACGATCAGCGGATCGAGCAGGCCCGCAAGATCCTCTCCGGTGAGGAGACGTCGGCCATCCACGTCATCGGCCGGATCAGGAAGCAGAAGATGCACTGGAATCCTGACTGGGATTTCCACCTCGACCCGGACACGATCAGCTTCTTCGCCGTGGCCATCGAGGTCTGCGACGCCAGCATGGTCTACGTCGAAGACCACCTCGACGAGGCCTGCGGTGCCTTCCTGCCTGGCTGCATGTGGTGTCCCTGGAGCTCGCAGCTCACCCGCGAGGTAGTCCCGGTCAAGGTCTGACCTCTGATCTCGGTCAGATTAGCAAGCGGTCGATGGCGGCCCCCGGCTCACGCGGCGCGACGATTCGAGATCGTCCGCCAGCACCGTGAGCCGGGCGCTGCCGCAGCGAAACGCGAGAAACCGGGCGATCTTGATCTGATCGTCCGGCTTCTGCTGGGGTCCGAGCTAAGCGGGGGGGCTTAGGCATCAGCCTTATCGACCTCGCGGACGCTCGGGGTCTGTGTAGTTGGTCGATAGACCGGCCAGTTAGGCGTTCCGCATCCAGCGGCGTGAAGCACTGTCCGAGTATTTGCGAGGAACAGACGAATTTCATCGTTTAGCGTATCCGCCTCGATGCCCATGTCTACACATGCGCGACGACGGGTGATCGTGGCCGTCAGGTCGGCCCCCACGATTCCGTCATCTATGTCTTCCAGGTCAGCCAGCGACTCCATGACAGCATCGAGGAATTCCTCGAAGTTGCCGTCTGTGTCGCGTGCCGGGTCGGTGCAGGCGAACTCCATTGCGGCCGTCAGGTAGAACATCTGCTCTGCCTCCTAGCCCTTCCAGCACGTCGAGCGTTCGAGCTGTTACCCGCCGTTCCTGGCTTTCGGCCGCCGCGAGCACAGGAGATGCTTGGCTATCCTGGCGAACAGCCCCCTGTGCGACGACAGTAGCGCCCCAGCCTGATCGCCGCTCAGCAATTCAGCCCCGCGAGTCCGGTCACGCCATGGCATGGCCTCGATCTCGACGCCGTCGGCAGACTGCGGGAACGCGTGAGCTGCCGGCCGACCTGGCTGTGATCTTGGACGAACTCGCGCATGTGACTGTAGCTCAGGGCTCCCGCGACGCCTGCCAGGCCGGCGACGTTGACCGCCGCGATGCGGCTGACCCATCTGTCCCCCAGGCCTGACCTGGGCCGCGACCCTGTTCGCTATGGGCAGGCAGTTCATGCGGCGTTGTTAGAGGGTGGACGACGCGTGTTGAGCTGCGTCGTGCACTCGATGACGAACTGCCGACGCGATTCCGGCTCGTCAGCGCTGACCGTTTTGCTAGATGCACCTATACCAGCAGCCGGGGATTCCGCTATCGGTGTGCCGTGATCACTGCCGTCGTGATCACGGCACGTGGCTCTGGCGCGAACTCCGTGACTGGGCTGGTAGCTGGTGCGCGGGGATTGCGATGGGATTGGATTTATAAGGATATTCCGGATTGCTGGTTGAAGTGTTCTCGGGCGGGCGACAGCAGCGTCGTGCCGTTGCTGCTGCCCCAGCGACAGCGGAGGGCCGGCGGTGCTGCCGGAACCCGAGCCTGCCGGGCCGGATCGCTCACCCGGAACTCCGCTCGAAGCCTGATCTGATCACGGAATTCGCGCCAGAACCCGGAACATCGGTGGCGTGATCACAGAGGGACGCCGAAATAGATAGTATTTCGCCGAGGTTGGAGATTGCTATCAGATTACACCTGGCGTCCTGGGCCAGAGAGCGCGGAACCGACACCGATGGCGCCGACATCGGCAGTCAGAGCCCGCGCGAACTGCTTGCCGCACTGGGCGTGCTCTACCCGGATGGGCGGCTGAGCGCAGCAGGTGCCCTGATGTTCTGCCCCTCGGATCGCACTCACATCGCCCTGTCAGTTCTGGACGTCGAAGGGGGTGACCTGCTCGCCGCCCCGCGGGACCTCGCCGGGCTAAGCCTGCTTGAGCAGATCGCCGTGGTCGATGAACGGCTAGACACGCTGAACACCTCCCTGCGCGTCACGACGGATCCGGGGTTCGCCCAGCCCTCGGTGCGGCGGCTCCCCCCTGGCGCCGTCCGGGAGGCAGTGCTCAACGGAGTCGTGCACAGGGACTGGATGCAGCACGATCCCGTGGAGGTCACCTGGATAGCAGAGGACTCAGCGCTGCAGGTCGTCAGCCCCGGCGGCTTCACCGGCGGAGTCACAGCAGAGAATGTGCTCACCCAGCGGCACGCCAGATACCCCGCGCTGGCCGATCTCTGCCGGGCCTTGCACCTGGTGGAGAAGCAAGGACTGGGCGTGGATCGAATGTACCGGGATATGGTCGTCCTTGGCCACCGGCCGCCGCTGATCATCGAGCAGCCGGGCCCTCGAGTGCGCACGAGACTCGCGGGCGGTCCACCGGTGGTGCCGATGGTGAACCTGATGACGACCATCCGGCCGGAACCCAGGCAGCGAGATGTCCGCATCGCGCTGATCATCTATACCCTGCTTCACCAGCCGTTCATCACGGCAGCCCGGCTGACCGGCATCCTGCAGCGCGAGATCCTGGAGGTCGAGGAAGCCCTGGAAACTGCCGCCAGCTGCCTGACCGGCCCGGACCCCCTGCTCTTCAGGTACAAGGACGTGTGGACGCTGACCTCGGAGGCGGTGTCCGCAGCCAGGCGGAAGACCAGCTACGGCGATCTCCACCGGCGAGGTGTCCTGGCCTATGTCAGGCCAGATCTCAACATGGCGACGGCGGTCGCCCGTGACTGGCTAGCCGACCACGACCGCTACACCTCCGGCGATCACGCGAACCTCACTGGCCTGACATACGCCGGTGCCCTCGGTCAGCTAGAGCGATTGGAACAGGCGGGATTTCTCGTCCGGGGTTCAGGGAGCGGCCGAGGGGCGCACTTCATCGCCGGGCCGGCCCTCGCAGACCGGTAGCGTGAGCTCATGCCCTGGTTTGATCTGTCCTCAGCGGAACTCAAGGTCCATCGCACCAGCACGCAGGCGCCGCCCGGTCTTGACCGGTGGTGGTCCGGCCGGCTCGACGAGGCCAGGGCCGCCGCCACCCCGCCCTCGGTCACCAGGTACTCCCCCGGCCTGTACGGGCAGCTCGCCGTCTATGATGTGGAGTTCTCCGGCGCGGGCGGTGACCGGATCCGGGCCTGGTACCTGCGTCCGGCGGGAGCGGGCGACGAGCCGCTGCCAGTCGTGACCCGGTTCATCGGCTACGGCGGCGGGCGCGGGCTCCCGGTCGATCACGCCCTGCTCGCCGCCGTCGGCTACGCCCAGTTCGTGATGGACACCCGAGGTCAGGGCGGCCGGTGGACGATAGGCGCGACCGGCGACGGCGACACCTCTGGCCCCGAGTACGCCTCGGTCATGACGCGCGGCATCGCCAGCCCGGAGACCTATTACTACACCAGGCTGTTTACCGACGCCGTCCGCGCGGTCGAGACCGCCGCCACCCTGACTGGCGCGGACCCGGCCAGGATCGCTGTCACCGGCGTGAGCCAAGGCGGCGGACTGGCGCTGGCGACAGCGGCGCTGCTCGGGACCGCCGTCACGGTCTGTCACGCCGATGTGCCGTTTCTCTGCGATATCGCCCGCGCCGTGACCTTGACCTCACAGATGCCGTACGCGGAGGTAGCCGAGTTCCTCGCCCAGCAGGTGGAGATGGTGCCGCAGGCGCTCGACACTCTCCGTTACATTGACTGCGCAGTTTTGGCACGCAAGATCACCGCTGACTGCCTGCTCAGCGTCGGACTGATGGATGAGGTGTGCCCGCCGTCGACCGTCTACGCGGCGTACAACGAGATCACCGCGCCCAAGGAGATCGCCGAGTTCCCGTTTGGCGTGCACGGCGTGCCGCCTGCCCACGCCGAACGCCAGCTATGGCACCTGAGCGAACGGCTCGGGCCCGGCTGGACCCCCTGAGCCCGCCCGGATTGTCAGTGCCTGCCTCTAGCCTTACGGGTATCGGGCTAGCGGTACTGGAGGAACCTCGATGGCTGACGCTGACGACGTACGTCGCCTCGCACTTGCCCTGCCGTACGTGGAGGAGATCGACAGCGACGGCTTCGACTTCCGGGTGGCCGACAAGGGCTTCATCTGGTCGTACCCCGAGCGCGTGCCAGGCAAGGCCCGGCAGCTCCGCACCGACATCGCGGTGCTCTATGTCGGAGATGAGGCGGAAAAGCAGGCGCTGACGCTCGGCGAGCCCGACGTCTTCTTCACGACCCCGGGCTACGACGGCTGGCCCCTGGTGATGGTGCGCCTGGATGCCGTGGACCCTGACCGGCTAGCCGAGCTCATCACCGACGCCTGGCGGATGCGCGCACCTGAGGTCCTCGCCCGGGAGCACCAGGGGTGACGGCTGGCAGCTGGCGAGCTGGCATTGCGAGCGGGGCTGGCAGTACGCGGCTGACGACACCGGCCCCCGAATTGGCGACACCAGTATCTCTATCGATATCGATGTTGTATCGTGCTGCCATGCCTGATCTGCAGAAGACCTTCCTGCTCAAGCTCGACAACACCTCGCACGAGCGCCTCGCGGCCGCCGCGACCAGAGCCGGTGTCTCGATGCAAGCTTATGCACGGGAGGCCATCGACGCGGCCGCGCAGGAGGACGACGCGCTCGCCCTGGCCGCTCATGCCCTGGCCAGCTACGGCGAGGCATTCGGACTCGACCCGGTAGGCAACGCGCGCAAGATCGCCGAGCTGCGATCCCGGACGCGCGCGGTCGCCTAGCGTGCGTCACCTGGCGATCCGTACCCTCCTCCGACTGGCCGAGGGCATCGAAGGCGACCCAGCCGTGCGGGACTACTCCGCACTCGTCGCCGCACACGAACGACACCGCGCCGAACTGCTCGGCGAGCCGGTGCACACCGACCCGCTGGACGCGGCCGCCGCCCTGCTGCACGCCATCGTGCGGCTGCACCCGCTGGAGAAGCGGAACGATATCTTCGGCTGGCTCGCCGCCTACACCCTGCTCGGCCTGAACGACATCACGGTCAAGACCACCCCCGCGCAAGCTGTGCAGCTAGTCAGGTCCGCCGCGAGCGGCGACATCGACGAGACCGACATCGCGATCCAGCTCGCCGAAAGCTCCTCCGCCTGACCCAGCATCCCCAGGATCGTGATCGGCACCCACACAGGTTCCGTGATTTAGGGGACCGGGTTTCTGGACTCAGGATGCACTGATGCGGCGGTAGCGCCTGACGGCCCTCCTGGCCCGAGCGCCGGTTCAGCCCACGTGCATAGCGAGTTCGCCGGGTATCCGCCCTTTCGGGGTATTGGCAGTCGGCCTGGCCAGGGGTTCGGCCAGATCCTGTAGGACTACACGACCCCCGGTTTCACCCGATCCAGGCCCAGCGACGCGAAGACTGCGAGCCCGGCGCGCAACGCCGCCCCTCATGCTGCCGACACCGGGTCCGGCATCGCCAGCAGCACCCGGTTACCCGCCGAGGGCCGGTGATCATTCCCCTGGACGGCTTCTCCCGGGTCCGAGGCGGCGGCAGTACTCCGCTGATGTTCCGTGATCACGCCCGAGCGGATGCTCACGGGTGGTCCGAGGCGGCGGCGGTACTCCGCTGATGTTCCGTGATCACGCCCGAGGTCTTGATCACGGAGTTCTGGTGGGAGGATCACGCGGCTGATGTTCCGTGATCAAGATTCTGATGATGATCACGGAAACGGCGTGGGCTCGGTCGCCGAGGCGTGGCGGGGCACCGTCCCGCTGGCGGCTGCGCGCCCGCCGACATCACCGCTGGTCGCTGGCCCTAGCCGCCGACAGGGCGCTAGCCTCTGGCGGACCGTCGTCCCGCTAGCCGCTGGCGGACCTTCGTCCCGCTAGGCTCTGGCGGACCGTCGTCCCGCTAGCCGCTGGCCTCGTCACCGAGCTCGGCGACCTCGACCGGCTCGGGCAGCGCGCCGACGTTGTACTCGAGCAGGCGCCACCGCTGACTGTCGCCTCGTCGCGACAGCAGGCACCAGCAGCAGTTGCCCAGACCGCCGGTGACCCGCTCATCGAGCCCGAGCAGCCGGGACATTCCCCAGGTCAGCGAGGCACCGTGACCGACAACGACGGTCAGCGAACCCAGCTGCGAGGCGTCGGCGATCCGCAGCAAGGCGGCGCAGGTCCGCTCGGCCACGGCTTCGACAGACTCACCGCCTGGCGGATCCCAGGCCGCGAGATCGTCGGGATAGCGCTCCCTGATCTCGTCGATCGTCAGGCCCTCCCAGGCCCCGCCGTGCCGCTCGCGCAGATCCTTGTCGTGCTGGACCTCAAGCCCGGTCAGCTGCGCGAGGTACTCGGCTGTCGCACTAGCTCTGACCAGGTCAGAGGACCAGATCTGAGCGGGCGCCAGGCCAGCGAGGTGCCGGGCGGCCCGTTTAGCCTGAGCCCGCCCGACCGGATTGAGCGGCACATCGATCTGCCCCTGGAACCTGTGCTCCGCGTTATATGTCGTCTGGCCATGCCGCCAGAGCACTATCCGCAGCAGGTTCGCCTGCCCGCTCCCGGCCCCGGACTCAGCCCCAGACGCCCCGGCCGTCCCGGAACCACCGGCCGCCCCGGCCGTCCCGCTCAGCTTCGGCCCCGGCTGGCCTGCGGCGCGCTGGCGGTGACCGTCTCGGGCAGCGAGATCTGCGGGCAGTCCTTCCACAGCCGCTCCAGGGAGTAGAACACCCGCTCCTCGGTGTGCTGCACGTGAACGACCACATCCATGTAGTCAAGCAGGACCCAGCGCCCCTCCCGCTCGCCCTCACGGCGCACGGGTTTAGCTCCGGCCTTCTGCAATTTGTCTTCGATCTCGTCGATGATCGCGCGTACCTGCCGGTCGTTAGGAGCCGAGCAGAGCACGAACGCATCGGTGATCACGAGCTGTTCGCTGACGTCGTAGGCAATGATGTCGGTGGCCAGCTTGTCGGAGGCGGCAGTCGCCGCGATCCTGACAAGCTCGACGGCCCGGTCCGTGGCGGTCAAAAGCTCCATGCCCTCCTTGACTAACGATTGCCTCTAGGGTATCCCGCCTGCGCAACCCGGCCGAACGCCAGCGGCCGGATCTCAGCCACCACGCCGCGCCGCGACGAGGGCGGAGACGGCCCAGGCCACCACGATCAGCGCGATCGCGGCCACGATCTGCAGGCCGGCCGGCCACGAGACCGGCGCCGCTCCGTAGCCGCTCCTGACGGCCGCGTTAGCCGGCGAGACGCTCCAGACCAGCGCGAGCACGACCGCTGCCGTGCTGGTCAGCATGCTGGCCGCCGGGCGCGCGATCACCGGAGGGTTGCAGACGGCCCCGATGGCCGAGCCGACGAGCAGGCAGATCAGCGCCGCCCCGAGACCCCGGCCAACCTCGGCCAGCGTCGCGCCCGGCAGGAACGCGTTCGTATGCGCCGCCCTGACCACGCCGGCAGTGCCCAGTTCCCAGCCGATCCCGACGAGGCCGAACACCGCCGCCAGGCCGAGCGCGGCGCCAAGCGCGGCGAGCTGCGCGCGGCGCGGCCCGACCGCTGCGGCGACAACCGATCTCGCGGCCGGCGGCTCGGCTGTCAGCACCGACCGGCTGAGCCACGCCACGCACGGCACCAGCATCAGCGCGCTCCAGCTCAGCCCCTGCGCCAGCGCCGCACCCTGCGGCATGGCGCCGCCGCCGACTCCGCCAAGCCCGACTACGCCGATCACGTACACCACGGCCGCGGGAATCCACCGGTGCGACCGCAGCAGCAGCGACACCTGGTACCGGCTAAGCGCTAGCACCGTCATCCTCCTGTGCATCGGAATCTGCGCGGGCCGCGACCAGGGCGGCCTGACCGCGCTCGATCCGCCAGCGCTCGGCGTCGAGCTGACTGAGCCGCTGCGGATCATGATCGACGAACACCACGGAACCGCCGCCGGCCACGCGCTCGGTGACCACCTCATCCAGCGCCGCCTTGGCCTCGACATCAAGCCCGGTCCAGGCCTCATCGAGGACCAGCAGCCCGGACTCCGGCAGCAGCGCCTGAGCGACGGCCACCTTCTGGCACATCCCCTTCGACATCTTGCGCAAAGGAACGCTGGCGAACTCAAGCCCGCCTAGCCGGTCCAGGCAGGAGCTGATCCGCTTGTTCAGGACATCGCCGGCGCAGCCCGTGCATCCGGCCGAGGTGTGCCAGGTAGTCCTGCGCCGTGAACGGCAGCGCCGGGGGAAACCGCTCAGGCACGTAACCGGTGGTCACCCGGCCAGTCACCGTTCCCCTGGTCGGCACCGCCACCCCGGCGATCACCTTGAGCAGGGTCGACTTGCCCGTGCCATTCCTGCCCTCAAGCCGGACCAGCGCGCCGGGGCGGATCTCCAGGCTCACGTCCCTGATCACCCAGGGCTGCCTGAACCCGTACCGCTTGGCCACTCCCTCAAGCCGCACCGCAGCCTCCCGCCCGGCCTCAGTCCCTGTAGAGCCCTCGCTTCGAAATGTACTGGACAACTCCGTCAGGCACGAGATAGCTGATCGGCATTCCGGCCCGGATGCGTGCCCGGCAGCTCGTCGAGGAGATTTCCAGCAGCGGCATCTCCAGCAGGCTAACCTGATCGCGCCCGAGACTGTCCGGCGCGAGCTGATGCTCTCCCCTGGTCAGGCCAATGAAATGCACCATTGCCAGCAGCTCTTCCGGCTCGCGCCAGGTCCGCAGGCCGTTCAGCGCATCGGCTCCGATGATAAAGAAGAACTCCGCGCCGGGCCCGCGCTCATCCCGCAGCTCGCGAACCGTGTCAATCGTGAAAGTCTGACCGGGCCGGTCGACCTCGATGCGGCTCACCGAGAACCGGGGATCGGGCGCGGTCGCGATCACCGTCATCAGGTATCTGTCCTCGGCGGGCGCTAGCTTCCTTTCGCTCTTCTGCCACGGCTGCCCGGCCGGCACGAACACGACCTCGTCCAGGCCAAACGCGTGCGCCGCCTCGCTTGCCGCCGCCAGATGACCGTGATGGACGGGATCAAAGGTCCCGCCCATCACCCCGATCCTGCTCACGGCGAGACCAGGCCGGGCACGGGCGGCTCGCCCGAAGACCAGCGGACAACCCGGACGGCCTTGCCGACCTCGGTTCGCGGCACCGAGCCCGGTGGGACGATCGCTACCGTGACCCGCACGCCAAGTGCCTCCCTGAGTCCGCTTTCCAGCCTGGCCGCGAGCTCGGCTCCCGAGCTATCCCCGGCCGTACGCTGGCCGGGTGAGGGCGAGTCGCCGGAGCGATTTGTTACCCTTTCACAACACGCGATCAGGTCGAGCTGACCGTCCCTTTCGTGAATGACCAGCAAATAGTCAGGCGCCACCGCCGGCTCGGCCAGCAGAATGCGCTCGATCTCGCTGGGATAGACGTTCACCCCCCTGATCACGAGCATGTCGTCTTTGCGGCCGGTCACCTTGGACATCTTGATCAGGGTGCGGCCGCACTCGCACTGACCTCTGCGCAAGGCCGCGATATCTCCGGTGCGATACCGCAGCAGCGGCATAGCCTCCTTGGTAAGAGTGGTAAAGGTAAGCTCCCCCGGCATGCCGTCGCCGACTGGCCGGCCGGCTACCGGGTCGAGCGCCTCGACCAGGAAATGGTCCTCGTTGACGTGCAGGCCGTCTGCCGCCACCACGCACTCCGAGGCGACGCCAGGGCCGATCACCTCGGAGAGGCCGTAGATGTCCAGCGCGCGGATCCCGAGCAGCTCGCCGATCCTGACCCGCATCTCGTGCGTCCACGGCTCGGCACCGAAGATACCAACCCGCAGTGACAGTCCGTTTCCTGGCGTGAGCCCGGCCTGCGCCAGTGCTTCGCCCAGGCGGATCGCGTAGGAGGGTGTGCAGGTCAGGACGTCAGGCTTCAGGTCGGCGATCAGCGTGACCTGGCGCGCGGTCATGCCGCCTGAGACCGGGATCACGGTCGCGCCGAGCTCGATCGCACCCTGATGAATGCCGACGCCACCGGTGAACAGGCCGTATCCGTAGGCGTTGTGCACGATGCTGTCGCGGCTGGCGCCGGCCGCGGCCAGTGCCCGCGCGCACATCCTGGACCAGAGCGCGAGGTCGGCGCGGGAGTAGGAGACCAGGGTCGGGCGGCCGCCGGTACCGCTTGAGCCGTGCATGGCCACGACCTCCCTGCGCGGCACAGCGAGCAGGCCGAACGGGTAGTGATCCCACAGGTCCTGCTTGGCCGTGACCGGCAGGTCAGCGAGAGTGTCCAGGCTGACGTCACCGCCGCCGGTCACGCCGGCCTCGGCCAGGCGGCGCGCCTGCAGGCCGCCGGCCGCGATCAGCCGGTCGACCAGCGCGCTCAGCCGTTCGGCTTGCAGCCCGGCGCGCTGATCTGGCGGCATCGACTCGGCCTCTGGCTCGAACATCGGTGGCACCGAATCGCTATCGAAATATATCTCAACCACAGCGGCCAGCCTTCCTTACGGCGCATACCATGACGGCATGAACACTGTGCCCGACCGCTCCCGTGTCCGTCTGCCGGACATTAGCTCCCGTGCCTATGAGCATCCCGCTGATCGCTCGGCACTGGTCGCGCTGCGCAAGCTCACCGGGTTCGACGTGATCCTGCGCAATATCGCCAACCTGTTCAGTGACCGTAGCCTGCGGCTGTTGTTCCTCGCCAGCTCGGTCCGCGCCTCGGATCAGCAGTTCCCGCACCTTTACCAGATGATGCTGGACGGTGCCTACGTGCTCGACCTGCCCCGGGTGCCTGAGCTGTACATCTGGCAGAACCCAGAGGTAAACGCGATGGCGCTGGGCACGGACAAGCCCTTCATCGTCATCACCACTGGCCTGATCGACCTGATGGACCCCGAGGAGACCAGGTTCGTCATCGGCCATGAGCTCGGGCACGTGCTCTCCGGCCACTCGGTCTACCGGACCATGCTCTTCCACCTGGTCGCGCTCGCGGCCAGGCTCGCGCTCGTGCCGCTGGCCTGGATCGGGCTCAAGGCGGTGATCTGGGGGCTTGAGGAGTGGTTCCGCAAGTCCGAGCTGTCCTGTGACCGGGCCGGGCTGCTGGCCGGGCAGGACATTCCGGCCGCCCGCCGCGCGCTGATGAAGCTGGCCGGCGGGCCGCAGCTCACCGAGCTGAGCGCGGACGCGTTCCTTGAGCAGGCCCGCGAGTACGACGCGGTCCCCGACGTGCGGGAGAGCCTGATCAAGCTGCTGCAGATGCAGGGCACCACGCACCCCTTCGCGGTCGTGCGGTTCGCTGAGCTGCATCACTGGTCAGGCGAGGGCGAGTACACCGACATCCTGGCCGGCAACTACCCGCGCCGGGAGGACGACAAAGACGCCTCGGTCGGCGGTGAGTTCAAGTCGGCGGCCAAGGCCTACCAGGACTCCTGGAACCGGTCGGCCGACCCGCTGATCGGCGCGGTGCGCGGGGTAGCCGGATCGGCGGTCGGGGCTGGCGAGCGGCTGATGAACCGGTTTGGCCGCAGGGATGACGCGGATTCCGACTCGCAGGACTGAGCGCGGGCTACCGCTCTGAGACCCGCCCGTCGTCTGACCCGCCCGTCGTCACCTTCCGCGTGACGGCGGGCGGCTGTGCAGCGAGAACGCCACGTTGATCACCGCGATGGCGATCCAGACAATGGCCAGGGCCATCACGCTGTAATGAGTGCCGGCGAGGATCCCGGTCAGCGGGATGCCGAGTGACATCGACACAATGGCCAGCGCCAGCGGGCCGCCCCGGCCGGCTGAGCTGGACCGCTGCATCGGCGCCTGCGGCTGAATCTGGGCGAGCCGCGCGTCGACCCGGGCATCGATCTCCCGGCCGACCTTGTCGATGAAGGACTCGATGACCGCCGACTGATACTCACGGCCAAGCTCGCTGTGCGTCTCGGCGGCGGCCCGAATTTCGTCAGGGTTAAGCGACGTGCTGGTCACAAGCCAAGATATATCTCATTGGCGAGAAGGTGGCAAGCGGCTACGCGCGGCGCTCTCGGTGCCCCCGGATCACGGCCAGCCGACCACCCAACAGTCAACCCCTCCGACCAACCCCGCTGACCCCACTAGCCCGACCAACCCCGCTGACCCCACTAGCTCGACCAACCCCGCTGACCCCACTAGCCCGACCAACCCCGCTGGCCCCACTGACCACACCGGCCCCCACTGGCCCCGCCGTCGTTTCCGTGATCATGATCGAGGCCTTGATCACGTACGCTCTGGCGCGAATTCCGTGACGTTAGCCGGGGTGGCCGCTGGCCGACCCCATCGATGTGACAGCGCTGGTGCTCCAGCCCCAGCCATGTCACATCGATGGGGTGCAGCCCGGTACGGCGATCACCGGGCCTAGGCAGCCCTGGAGCCCCGCTGAAGTTCCGTGGTCATGCCGGGGACGGTGATCACGGAGTTCTGGTGGCGTGATCATGCGGCTGATGTTCCGCGATCATGGTCGGCGGCGTGATCACGGAACATCATTGGCGTGATCTCAGGAGGGAAGCCGGGTCGCGGGATGATGAGCGCGAGCGGGACGGCGCGGCCAGCGTCACCTGGGTCCAGAAACCAGTCCCCCTTACGCTAAGGAAGCTCACGAGACCCGCCATCCCGCAATTCATCCGCTGCCTCCTGCGGCGTGCTCGCCTAGCGGGCCGACTCGCAGGTCCCGGCGGGCGCACTCGTCAAGCAGAAGCGGCAGTGCTCCGAGCGCGGCCTGGGCCGAGCCGGCTGGAGAGGTGCAGTCGCAGTCGTGCAGCAGCACCGTGGCCCCGCCTCGCAAGCCGGCGCTCAGCTCGGAGTACACAGAAGCCGGGGTGGCACCAGCCGTCCATTCGCGTCCCCAGCAACTCCAGAGGACCGTCGTCAGGCCCAGCCTGCGCGCCGCCACGACCGCCGATCCGCTCAGGACGCCGTAAGGAGGCCGGAACAGGGCCGGCACGGTACCGGTAGCGGCGGTGATGACGTCCATCGTCCTGCTGAGGTCGTCGTAGGTCGCGCGCGGGCCTCTCAGCGGCAGGTAGCGATGATCCCAGCCGTGCACGGCGACCTCGTGGCCAGCGTCGGCGATCTCGGCCGCGAGCCTGGGCATCAGTGCCACCCGCGAGCCGAGCAAAAAGAACGTGGCGCGCACGTCGCCAGCCTGGAGGGCGTCGAGGAAGGCCGCGTCATAGCCTGATCGGGACCGTCGTCAAAGGTGAGGGCTACGTGGTCGGGCCGGCCTGGCCCGGACAGCCGGGGGAAGAGCGCGTCCCGAACGGGTGCGAGCCCGGTGATTCCCGGAGCGGCCTGGAAGACCGCGAAGCCGGCGAGACCGGCGAGACCGGCGGTCACGGCGGTAAGAGTGGTGATCCTGTGGGGATGGTGTCGCATTTACATTTCTCCGCATCAAATGAATTGCATACAATTCCCATCTAGAGTTCCCTAAGTGGACATCCGGGCAAGCCGTTGAGCTGCCACGACGCCATTCCTGCAATCATGTCATGACCGGGTATCCGGGGTCGGTCAGCCGCATGAGGCCGAGCGGCGGACATAAGCATGAACTTAAGCAATGGTTCCCGAGATGTAGGGGTGTCAGTGAGCGTTCAAGCTGCGCGAGTAGTCTTTCGTGAGTCGGATCGGGCCGAGATAGCGACGGCGATAACCGAGATTCTCGCAAGCGGGGTGCTAACCCTCGGTCCGTATACGCGTGCGTTTGAGGGCGCGTTCGCCGCCGCCCATCACGCGAGTCATGCCGTTGCCACCTCAAGCGGCACGTCGGCGCTCGAGATCCTGCTCAGGTCGCTGAATGTGGCCGGAAGGGACGTGATCGTCCCGGCCAACACGTTCTACGCCACGGCGGCCGCCGTCATCAGCGCGGGCGGGCGGCCGGTCTTCGCCGACATCGACGCGTCGACGTTCGCGCTGAGCCCGCGGACGGTCAGCGCGGCCCTCACGCCCGACACCGCCGCCGTGGTACTCGTGCACATCGGCGGGCTGATCACGCCGGCCGCTGGCGAGCTGGCTGAGCTGTGCCGCGGCGCCAGAGTGGACTTGGTCGAGGACGCGGCGCATGCACACGGCGCTACGTTCGACGGCCAGTTCGCCGGGTCCTTCGGGATCGCGGCGGCCTTCTCCTTCTACCCGACCAAGGTCGTGACCAGCGGCGAGGGCGGCATGATCGTCACGTCCTGCGGTGAGCTCGCCGACGAGGCCAGGATCTACCGCGATCAGGGCAAGGGCTCGTTCGGCGCCAATCATCACATCAGGCACGGCTACGCGTGGCGGATGAGCGAGCAGAACGCGGTCACCGGCCTGATCCACCTGCGCGCGATGGCGTCGTCGATCGACCGTCGCCGGGAGGTGGCCGCGCGTTACAACGCCGGGCTGGCCGCAGGGGCCGGGGCCGCGGGGGCCGGGGACCAGCCGCTGCAGCCGCTCGCCGAGCCAGCGGGATGTGTCAGCAACATCTACAAGTACATTGCCGTTCTCGACCCGGCCATTGACCGTTCCTGGTACAGAGACAGGCTCGCGACCAGGCATGACGTCCGGCTGGCTGGGGAGGTATACGATCTGCCGCTGCACCTGCAGCCCATATTCAAGGAGTACGCGCTGGGTACGAGCCTGCCGGTCGCTGAAGACCTCTGCACCCGTCATATCTGCCTGCCGGTCCACTCTGACATGCGGGACGAGGAGATCGAGCAGGTGCTGGCTGGCGTGCATGAGGTCACCGGGGAGCGGGCATGCGGGTCGCGGTAACCGGTGGCTGCGGCTTCATCGGCTCGCACGTAGTGGATCGGCTGGTGCGAGCCGGGCACGACGTGCTGGTACTAGACCGGCAGGAGCAGTGGCAGAACCCCGGGGCCGAGTACCTGATCGCCGACCTTTTCGACACCACATCGCTTGACCTCGCGCTGGCAGGCAGGCACGCCGTCTTTCACCTGGCCGGCGCGGCGGACGTGAGCGAGGTCGCGGCCGATCCGGTGCTCGCACTCCGGCTGAACGTCGAGGGGACCGGCCGGGTTCTCGACGCGGCCCGCCGCCAGTCTTGCGGCCGGGTCGTGCTCGCGAGCACGGTCTGGGTTTACGGAGCCACCATCGGCAACGGCGAGCGCGCTGAGGACGCCCCGGTCGACCTGCGCCGGGCCGGGCACCTGTACGTCTCGACCAAGCTCGCCGCCGAGCTGGTAGTGCACAGCTACGGCGAGATGTTCGGCCAGGAATTCACGATCCTGCGCTACGGCATCCCCTACGGCCCGAGAATGCGGGACGCGCTGGTCGTGGCCCGCTTCGTGCAGGCGGCCAGGGACGGCGGGCCGATCACCATCGCGGGCACCGGCGACCAGCAGCGCAACTTCGTCTATGTCGAGGACCTGGCACAGGCGCACGTGCTGGCCCTGGGCCCCGCCGCCGCGAACCAGACGCTTGCCCTGGAGGGCGACACCCCGGTCACGGTGACCGAGATCGCCGAGACCGTGCAGCACCTGGTCCGGCCGGTGCCGGTGCGGCACGTGGCGGGCCGGGCTGCCGACTACGCGGGGGTCACCATCTCCAACCGCCTGGCCAAGGAACTGCTGAACTGGTCGCCCATGACGCCGCTCGCCGAGGGCATCCGCAAGTACCTAGGCTGGCTGGACCGCCCTGACCGGGGTAGCGCTTAGTGACCACTACCCGCCGGGCGCTGCTGCTGTCTGGGTCGATCGGCTATGGTCACGACCAGCTCGCGCAGGCCTGCGCCAGCTCGCTTGAGGCACAGGGCTGGTCGACTCAGACTCTGGACCTGATGCGCCTGCTTGGCCGGGGCGCTGACTCGGCCGGCGACGCGGTGTTCCGCGCGATGCTCGCGGTGCCTGGCCTGTATGACGCGTTCCATTTCGCCGCCCTGCGCACCGGGAGCCGGATCGCGGCCGCGGCCGATGCGATGGCCAGCCGCCAGCTCGTGCCTAAGCTGCGCCACCAGCTGGACGAACAGCCGGCCGAGCTGGTCGTCTCCGTCTTCGCGACCGGAGCGTCGGCCATCAGCAGGCTGGCCGACCGGTATCCGGAACTGCGGCACGTAGTGGTCTGCACCGACGTCACGCCGCACCGGCTCTGGGTCCATCCGAATGTCGACCTGTACCTGGTCACGTCGCAGGCGGCCGAGCGGGCGGTGCGCCGATTCGAGCCTGACGCGAACGTGCTCGTGGTGCCAACTCCGGTGCGCGACTCCTTTTATCACCCGCCGTCGCGGCCGAAGGCTCGGGTCCGGCTCAATGTGCCGCAGCGCGATCCTTGCGTGCTGCTCACCACCGGCGCCTGGGGTCTGGGGCCAGTCGCGCAGACGGCCGAGGCCCTGGGCGACGCCGGCGTTCATGTGCTGGCCGTCGCCGGGCGCAACGCCCGCCTGGAGCACCGCCTGGTGGAGGCGTCCAGACGACAGCCACTGGTGCACCCGTTTGGATTCTCTGACCGGATCCCCGAGCTGATGGCCGCCGCCGACCTGGTCATCACTGCCTCGGGCGACACCTGCACCGAGGCCCGCGTGATCGGCCGCCCGCTGCTGCTGCTCGATGTCGTCCAGGGACACGGCCGCGACAACCTGCAGCACGAGCTTGAGCTCGGCGACGCGGCCGTCGCCTCAGGCCGGGCCGCCGATGTCGTCAGGTCGACGCTGGCCGCCCT
Organism: uncultured Actinomycetota bacterium; assembly: GCA_963819285.1. Classification (GTDB taxonomy): domain Bacteria; phylum Actinomycetota; class Actinomycetes; order Streptosporangiales; family Streptosporangiaceae; genus Chersky-822. The sequence continues at coordinate 3,153,330 of CAWFVM010000002.1, read as the reverse complement.
CAGCAACGCGAGGCCGCCCGCTAGTACGCCGACCCGGTCACCGGAGGTCTGGCCTGCGGCGTTCGCCGCCGCGCTGGCGACGATCGGACTGTGACGGCGGGAGCCTCGGCCTGATCCTGACGTAGGCCGCGTCAGCCCCCGGCGGCGGGGAGAAGCACGTGGCCGGCACCCGGCGGACCAGCTCAATCTCGTACCTGGCGGCCCAGCGCGCCGTCTCACGGTCGCGCGGTGCCCGGCCGGACAGCCAGCGGGCCGCACCCCACTCAAGGATCAGCTCAGCGCCGGCCAGCCTGATCGCCGGGTCACCGAGCAGCCGCCGGCACAGCAGCGTCGTCAGCGCGAACGGCGGGCTGGCCACCACCAGGAACGGGCGTCTCGGGAACGGAATCCGCCGCAGGTCAGCCTCGACGACGTGTACCTGCGGCCGTGCCTCGAACCGGCGCCGCAGCCGCGCGGCCAGCACCGGATCGAGCTCCACCGCGATGACCCGCGCCCCGGTATCGGCGACCGGCCCCGTCAGCGCGCCGTAGCCGGCACCGAGGTCAAAGACCAGGTCCGTGCTCACGGCACCGCTGGCTCGGACAAGCTGCCTGATCAGGGGCCGGTCAATGAGAAAGTGCGCACCAGGCGGATTCGGCGGCCAGCCCGCGCCCGGCCGCGACCGGCGGTACGACCGCCCGGCCACGGAAGAACCTGACTATGCCCATGGTCTCTCCCGCGCTCAAGTCACTAGGTCCGGCTACCCTACGATCCCCGCCTGCGGACTGGCCACCGAATAAACGCTGGTCACCTCGGTCAGCCGGCTGAGCACCCGCGGCAGCTCACCAGGGTGGACTACGCCGGCCCGCTGAGTTGCCCTGGTCAGCGCCACGTACAGATCCCCCAGTCCGCGTGGCGACTCAGCCAGAATCAGCTGCGGGTCAGCCACCAGGACCGAGTCGAATTCAAGCCCCTTGGCCTGCCGGACTGTCAGTACCACCACCGGCCGCTCCAGGTCAGCCCCGGCGCCAGCCGGCTCATCGTCCGGCGACAGGCCGTCCGGCAGCGCCGCATCAACCGCCGCCCTCAGCTCGTCAAGGCGGCCGGCCGGAACGATCACTCCCAGCGTCCCGTCGCCCGCCTGGCTGGCCGCCAGCGCGGCCGCGGCCGCACCGACAACCCCGGCGAACTCCGCCTCGCCCGCCGCGAGCCGCCACGGCATGGTCCCGGTATGCCTGACCGACTCGGGCGGGCGTGCGGCAGGGTCGATCGCAGCCAGCACATCGGCGGCGACCGCCATGATCTCGGCGGGCGTGCGGTAGTTCACGGTCAGCGGGGCCAGCCGCCACCGGTCCCCCACATACGGCTCAAGGGCGTCCGACCACGACGCCGATCCCGAGACGTCACCAGTCTGCGCGACGTCTCCGACGATCGTCATCGACTTGACCGGGCACCGTCGCATCAGCGTCCGCCACGCCATCGGCGACAGCTCCTGGGCCTCGTCCACGATCACATGGCCAAACGCCCAGGTCCGGTCGGCGGCCGCCCGCTCGGCCGGAGTCAGGTACTCGTCCTGGTCATACCGCTGGGCCAGCCGGACCGCGTCCAGCATGTCGGCGCCCATCAGGATCTCGGGGTCGTCCTCGTCGTCACGGCCGATGATCTCAAGCACTCCCTCGGCGTAGGCCTCCTCCTCCTCGCGCTTCCGCCTGGCCAGCACCCTGGCGACCCGCTCGTCCTCGCCGAGCAGTTCCGCCGCCTCGTCGAGCAGCGGCACATCGGCCTGGGTCCAGGCCTGGCCGGCTGGCCGGCGGAGCAGCTCGCGCTCACCCGCACTAAGCGAAGGAGCGGCGGCGGCCAGCAGCCGAGGGGAGGCGTAGAGATCGCCCAGGAGCTGCTGCGGGCTCAGGATCGGCCACAGCCTGCCGATCGTCGCCCTGACCTCCGGGTCGTCCCGCAGCTCTGCCCGCAGGTCATCGAGGTCGGCTCGCCCCATCAGATTGCCGCCGCCGAACGGATCGGCGCCGAGCCGCCCGGCCACGACCCGCGCCAGCTCGTTGAGCATCTCCCGCACGAACACCTGCCGCGCCTGGTTGTGCCGCAGCCGCGACCGGCGCGCTCGCTCCCTGGCCCGCGAGAGCGAGGACGCGGAGAGGTTATAAAGATCTTTTTCGAAACGAACGTCCAGCCCGCCAGGTGGCACCGACTGCCGCTCTCGCACGGCGGCGGCCACCACCTTCGCCATCGTGAGCCGGCCTTTGACCAGGGCTATCTGCGCCGGCTCGGTGCCGGTCGCCTTGATCCCCGGCATCAGGTCACCAATCGTCGCGAGCAGCACGCTCGTCTCCCCCAGCGACGGCAGCACCTGTCCGATGTAGCGCAGGAAGGTGGCGTTGGGCCCGACCACGAGCACGCCGCGCTTCTCCAGCTGACGCCGGTAGGTATAAAGCAGGTAGGCCGCCCGGTGCAGCGCGACCGCCGTCTTCCCGGTCCCCGGCCCGCCTTCGACGACGAGCACACCCGGCAGCCCCGACCTGATGATGTGATCCTGCTCGGCCTGAATGGTCTCGACGATGTCGCGCATCCGGCCGGTCCTGCTGGCGTCGAGCGCGGCCAGCAGCGATGACTCGCCGGTCAGGCCCTCATGCCTGGCCGGGTCGGCCGTTGCCAGGTCAAGCACCTCGTCATCGAGCCGAGTTACCGTCCGGCCCCGGCTCTTGATATGCCTGCGGACCCGGACCGCACCGGGCGACGCCGCCGTCGCAAGGTAAAACGGCCGGGCCGCGTCGGCTCGCCAGTCCATCAGGAGCTGGTCATAGTCATCGTTCTCCGCGTGCATGCCCACGCGGCCGATATAAGTCCTGGCTCCGTCATCGAACTCCAGGCGCCCGAAGCACAGCCCGTTCTCGGCCGCGTCAAGCTGGCCTAGCTGCTGCTTGTACATGACCGCCAGCGCCTCCCGCTCACTCCGCGCCGCCGGCGTGCCGCCAACCTGACCCATGACACCGGTCATCCGGTCAGCCGCCCGCTGCCTCAGCTCGTCGAGCCGCTCGTAGAGCACTGTCACGTACCCCTGCTCCAGCACCCGCTCGCTATCGGCCTGATCAATTCCGACCCGCGTGCTGTCGGCCCGTGGCATGTGGGCCTGCCCTATGTCGGCCTGGTCCTTAATGGACAACCGCTGCTCCTCCGGCTTGTGCAAAATCGCCCGTACAGTTTAGTCGCCCGCCAGCCCAGCCGCCTCCACCGCTACTCCGGCAGCGCGATACCCAGCCGAGAACCCGCTGCTTACCTCTACGCTGCCCGGTTTCGCCCGATCAGTGCCCGGCAGCCTGTCCGGCGGCGAGCCACTGACCGCAGCGTTGGCCCTTAGCTGTCGCTGGGACGACACCGTTGGCCCTTAGCTGTCGCTGGGACCGGGTCCGGCATCGCATGCAGCGCCCGATATCGGAGCTGCTGTCCGGTGATCATGCCTGGAGCGGGCTGTGGTGGTGGGGGAAGGCTGGCTGGTCAGGGCCGGCTGGGTTGCGGCGCGCCGGGCCGGTCGGGGCCCTTTTGCCGGGTATGCCGGAATCGGGGTGCTGGCGGCAACCCGCGGCGCCGCAGCTGGGGTCCCCTGCTGTTGTGCCGGCGACAGCAGGGGACCCCAGCTGTCGTTTAGCCTCAGCCGCACCCGGACAGCCACCTTAAGCTCGCCAGAGCCCCGAACATAGGCGGCGTGATCTCAGGAGGAGTCGGGTTCGCGGATCAGGGTCTCGGGTCAGGTTCTAGTCTGGGGTCGGTGCCTCGGGGGCCGAAGCCGGCGGCGGCCGAGAGTTTCGGGTCCCAGTCGAAGACGACGGCGTCGTCCTCGTCGCCGACCATGACTTCCGCGCCCGGCTCGGCGCCGGCCTTGGCGAGTGCGTCTTCTACGCCGAGCCTGGCCAGCCGGTCGGCCAGGTAGCCGACCGCCTCGTCGTTGCTGAAGTCGGTCTGGGTAATCCACCGGCGTGGCTTGACGCCCTTGATGAGGAAGGCGTTCTCGCCCCGCCTGACCAGCTCGAAGTCAGGACCGGCGGTCGGTGCCGGCCTGATCACCAGCCTGGTGGGCAGGGCCTCGGGTGCCGACTTGCGGGCCTGGCTGACGACCGCGGCCATGGCGAATCCCAGTTCGCGCAGGCCTTCGCCAGAGGCCGCCGAGATCGGATAGACGGACAGATCCCTCGCGAGCAGGTCGGGCAGCACGATATCAGCCAGGTCACGCGCCTCTGGGACGTCGATCTTGTTCAGGACCACGATGCGAGGCCGGCTGACCAGGTCCGAGTCGATCAGGTCGTCGTAGGCGCTGAGCTCGGCTTCGAGCGCGTCCAGATCGGAGAGCGGGTCCCGGTCTGGCTCCTGGGTCGCGCAGTCGATGACATGCACGAGCATCGAGCAGCGCTCGACATGCCGGAGGAAGTCAAGGCCAAGGCCCCGGCCTTCGCTGGCGCCGGGGATCAGGCCAGGCACGTCGGCCACGACGAACTGGGTCTCACCGGCCTCAACCACCCCGAGGTTGGGCACGAGCGTGGTGAAGGGGTAGTTCGCGATCTTGGGCCGAGCCGCTGACATCGCCGCGATCAGCGAGGACTTGCCGGCGTTCGGGAAGCCAACCAGGCCGACGTCGGCGATCGTCTTGAGCTCGAGCAGCAGTTCCGCCGACTGTCCTGGCTCACCGCGCAGCGCGAAGCCAGGCGCCTTGCGCTTGGTCGAGGCAAGCGCGGCATTGCCGAGTCCTCCGTAGCCGCCCTGCGCCGCGATGTACTCGGTGCCCTGACCGATCAGGTCGGCCAGGACCTCGTCCGAGGCGGACTTGACCACGGTGCCATCCGGCACGCACACCACCAGGTCACTGCCGTTCGCGCCATTGCGGTGGCCGCCGGCCCCCGGCTTGCCGCCGCCGGCCCGGCGCAGCGGCTTGCGATGGAAGTCAAGCAGCGTCGCCGTACTCGTGTCGACCTTGAGTATGACGTCACCACCGCGACCGCCGTTGCCGCCGTCAGGGCCGCCGAGCGGCTTGAACTTCTCCCGGTGAACCGACGCACAGCCATTGCCGCCGTCGCCCGCCTGGATTCGAAGCTCAGCCTGATCCGCGAATTCAGCCATACCTTTACCCCCTAGGTCCTGCCGGAGCAAAGGCTGGCTGCTACGTCAGAATGCGGATCAGGCTTAACTGGCCCTGGCCGCGAGCTCGGCCGTCCGTACCGGGACTATGTTGATCGACCGCCGGCCACGCCTCATGCCGAACTCGACCTCACCAGCCACCAGAGCGAACAGCGTGTCATCCTTACCGCGGCCAACCCCGACACCGGGGTGGAAGTGCGTGCCGCGCTGGCGCACGATGATCTCGCCGGCCTTGACGACCTGGCCGCCGAACCTCTTCACGCCGAGTCGCTGGGCGTTGGAGTCGCGCCCGTTCCTGCTGGACGACGCGCCCTTTTTGTGAGCCATCTCAGACCTTTTCCGAAGTGGCGCCGGCCTTGTCCGCACCGATGCCGGTGATCTTCACCTGCGTGTACTTCTGCCGGTGACCCTGGCGGCGCCGATAGCCAGTCTTGTTTTTGTAATGGATCATGTTGATCTTCGGGCCGCTGGCCGGGCCGATGATCTCGGCCGTGATCTCGTACCCGCCAAGCTCGGCGCGGTCGCTGATCACCTGCCCGCCATCTACGATGAGCACGGCCGGCAGCGTCACGGTGGAACCAACCTCACCGGCGAGCTTGTCGACAGTGAGGACATCGTCAACTGATGCCCTCTCCTGCCTGCCGCCGCAGCGAACTATCGCGTACACGAAAGAACTCTCTCTTCCTGGTGCCAGCCCGCCGTGGAATCGGGGTCTCGTTCGAGATCGAGCGGCCGGGTTTGCTAGCGAGGCGCACCGCTCACTGGTCAGAACAGCACCAAAGGCAGCCAAGCGCGCCGACGACAAAGAATATCAGACCACACGCCCATCAGATGCCGTCGTCCAGATCCCGCGCTGCCTCGGCTGGCCGCGCGGTATCGGAGGAGTCCACGGGAGCCGCCGCGAACGCGCTCGCGACCTGCGCCCTGGACTCCGCCTCGGCGGCCGCCGGGACTTCGCCAGCATCCGGACCAGCCCCGGCAGACACAGGACCAGCAGACACGGGGTCAGCAGTGACCGGGCCAGCAGACACCGGGTCAGCAGTGACCGAGCCAGCAGAGACCGCGCCCGCATCACCTGAGCCGTCACCCGCCTGCGGCGCTGAGCTAGCCGACTGAGCCGAGTCAGGCGGACCCGCCTCCCGGTAGGCCGAGCGCCTGGTCCGGCGGCGCGGTGGCGCAGCATCCTCCTCCGTGCCCTGGTTGACCGGCCCTGTACCCGTACCCTCGGGGGCGGCGTCAGCGTCCGCCACGGCGATCGCCGCCTCGGGGCTATCCGCCGTCTCGGTAGCTGGCGCCGATCCGTTGGACGATGGCTCAGCGGCGCGGGCTGCCGTCTCTGACCGCCTGGACCTGGTGGAGGCTGATCTCGTCGACGCTGACCTGCCGCCGGCAGTCCTCGGAGCCGCCGGGCCGGCCGCCTCCTCGCTCAGCGGCTCTTCACCAGCCAGCACCTGACCGTCCGCCCCAGCCTGGGCAGCACCAGCCTGGGCAGCACCGGCCTGGTCAGCATCTGACTGGTCAGGCCCGGCCTGGGCGGCTGACGTCTGAGGCTGTCCGCTGGCGGCGCTCGGGTCGTCCTGGGGTGCCGACGGCGGCTCCAGGGTCTTCGCGGCGACCTGGGCGATCGCCTTGCTTCTCGCCGACCTGGTTCGAGCCGGTGCTGGCCTCGGGCCTGACCCCTGCTGACCGTTCCGGCCCGGCGAATGGGAGATCTCGGTCAGATCCGTCGAGATGAGCACGCCCCGGCCGGTGCAGTGCTCGCACGGCACCGAGAACGCGGCGAGCAGGCCGGAGCCGACCCGCTTCCTGGTCATCTGGACCAGGCCGAGCGAGGTCACCTCGGCCACCTGATGCTTGGTCCGGTCTCTGGCCAGGCACTCGATCAGCCGCCGCAGCACCAGATCCCTGTTGCTCTCCAGCACCATGTCGATGAAGTCGATGACGATGATGCCGCCGATGTCACGGAGCCTGAGCTGCCTGACGATCTCTTCGGCCGCCTCCAGGTTGTTCCTGGTCACGGTCTGCTCGAGGTTGCCGCCCTGACCGGTGAACTTGCCGGTATTGACGTCAATGACCGTCATAGCCTCGGTGGTGTCGATCACCAGGGAGCCGCCGCTCGGCAGCCACACCTTCCGGTCGAGCGCCTTCGCGAGCTGCTCGTCGATCCGGTACGAGGAGAACATGTCCGGCTCGTCGTCGGTCCAGCGCTCTAGCCGCTCAGAGAGGTTGGGCGCGACGTACCGCACGTACTCATCGACCAGGTCCCACTCGCTGTCGCTCGCGATGACCAGCCGGGTGAAGTCCTCGTTGAAGATGTCACGAACCACGCGGATCGTGAGATCGGGCTCGCCGTAGAGCAGGTCGGGCGCGTTCGCCGTCTTGGCCTTGCGCTCGATCGCCTGCCACTGGGCGACGAGCCTGGTCACGTCGTGCACCAGTTCCTCTTCGGACGCGCCTTCGGCCGCGGTCCTGACGATGATCCCGCCCTCCTCGGGCGCGACCTTCTTGAGTATCTGCTTCAGCCTGGCCCGCTCGGTGTCCGGCAGCTTACGGCTGATCCCGGTCATGGACGCGCCAGGTACATAGACCAGATACCGGCCCGGCAGGCTGACCTGGCTGGTGAGCCTGGCGCCCTTGTGGCCGATCGGGTCCTTGGTGACCTGGACCATGATCGACTGGCCGGACTTCAGCGCGGACTCAATCCGCTTGGCCACGCCCTCAAGCCCGCTCGCGTCGAAGTTCACCTCGCCGGCGTACAGGACCGCGTTGCGCCCCTTGCCGACGTCGACGAAGGCCGCCTCCATCGAGGGCAGCACGTTCTGCACCTTGCCGAGATAGACGTTGCCCACATAAGACTGATGGCTGGCCTTATCGACGTAGTGCTCGACGAGGATGCCGTCCTCCAGCACCGCGATCTGCGTCCGGTCGCCTTGCTGGCGCACCAGCATCACCCGCTCGACGGCCTCACGGCGGGCGAGGAACTCCGACTCGCTGATGATCGGCGGACGGCGCCGGCCGGTATCCCGGCTCTCGCGCCTGCGCTGCCGCTTCGCCTCAAGCCGGGTGGAACCCTTGACCGAGCGGACATCGTCGGACTCTACGGCCGGACGGGGCTCGCGGACATGCACGACTGTGTCGGTCGGGTCATCGGGTGCGGAAACGTCGGTCTCCCCGGCCGCGCCGCTGCCGCGCTGACGCCTGCGGCGCCTGCGCCTGCTCGATGAGCCTCCGGATGAGTCGCCGTCGGCGGCTTCGTCGTCGCCAGGCTCGCCGCCCTCGGCGCGCCCCCCGGTCGTACCCCGGCCGTTCTCGGTCCGGCCTGCCGCCTGACGGCCTGGGTCGGTACGCTCGCCGGCACTGCCGCGATCGCCTCCTCCGGAGCCCGCCGCGCCGGCCGGGGCGCTGCTCGCGCTCGCCTGAGCCGAGCCGCCCTGACCATTGCCAGCCTGGCCAGCGCTCCCGCCCTGGCCGGAGGCCGCCGGGTCACCGCCGACCGAGCCCTTGCCTCGCCCGCGCCCGCCCCGGCGACGCCGCCGAGACCCGCCTTGACCCTCTGAGTCATCACCGGCACCATCACCGCCCGCCGGGGAACTCGGCCCGCTGCTTCCGGCACTGCTGCTTCCGGCACTGCTGCTTCCGGCCCCGCCGGCCCCGCTAGCACTGTCCTGACGGGAGCGGCTAGGTTCGCCCGCTGGCCGGCGCTCGGTGAGGTCGGGTGGCTGGAATACCACAACCGGGGCCTGGAAAGCGGCCGCCGGCACCGGCTGATGGGTGGCCGGCGCCTGGTCTGCCCGGCGAGCGGACGTTTGCGCCGACGGCACGACCGGCACGGCGGGCACTGGCCCGCTCGCGCTGGCCGCCGGCTGACGGGCCTTCTACCTGACCAGCGCCGCCGGCCTGGCCCTCTGCGGCACCTGAGCGAAACTCTGGTGACTCGGCCGGCTTACCGCCGCTGCGGCGAGTCCGGCGGAGCAGTCCTCTGCGCTGGCCGCTTTCCTGACCTGAACCCTGGCGGCTGCCTTCTGGCTCATTCGGATCTGGCTGTCGATTCTGTGGCTCGGTTTCGAGCATTCGGGCAATCTCTTCCGTTGGGCTCCCGGGCGCGCAGGTCAGCAAATTCTGCCCGCTCGCCGCGCGAGAGCTGATCGTTCGCACGCGCCAGTCCGGCGGGCGCCTGGTCGGCGCTCCCCGCCTGCTGACGCATTGCCTTGTCTACTGCAAGTCCCTGGGACCTGGCTGGCTGCACCGCCGCGGCTGGTGCGGTCTGGCGTGCCGACTCGAGCCCGGCGGCCTCCGGCATTCCTGGCGACCCTGGCGCTCCGGGCGACCAGGACTCAGCGGTCCCCATCGCCTCGTCAGTGCCCGTGTGCTCGTCAGTGCCCGTGTGCGCTGCCATCCCCGTGCTATCTGCTACCGCGGCGCTTTCTGCTACCGCGTTCTCTGCTACCGCGTCGGCTGTCACCGCGCTGGCTACTACCGCGCCCGCTTCCAGTGGCCCCTGCCACAGCCGCGTCACCACTGGCGGTGACGCTGGCGCGAGCACTGAGAACTGGTCTAGCGCGGTCAGAACGTCGTCGGGTCGGACGGCAGGTGTCATCTGCCGAACAACCATTCGAAGTATCGCACATCCGGCAGCCGGGTCCGTTCCGACATGCCGGCCGACGTCCGGGCTGGCATCGTCCGCGCTGACCACGTCCAGGCTGACCACGGCGGCCCGCGCATCGCACTGCCGCTTACCCTTGCTGGTCAGCCGCTCTACCGTGACGCTCGACGCCGCCAGGAACGCGTCAGCGGCCCGATGGGCGGCATCCGCTGCCACACCTGGCATCAGCACCTCCCATTCGGAGGCGTCAAATTGCAGTCCAGCGAACCTGGCGTCCGCTTCCACCACGTCGACCACGTCAATCCCGTCCGGCAGGGCCGCGTCAAGCGTCCGGCCGACGTCGGCTGGCTCGCAATGACGGGTCAGCGAGATCTCAAGGTACTCAGCCTCGCTCGCAGCCCCCGTCGGAGCACCACCCGAATACGAAATCCTCGGATGCGGAGAGAACCCCGCAGAGTAGGCGACCGGCACTCCAGCCTTGCGCACACCCCGCTCGATCGCCCGCGCCACGTCCCTGTGGCTCGCGAAACGCATCCTGCCTCTCTTAGCGTACCTGATGGTCAGGCGCTGAACGATGGGCGCGGGTGGCGGTCCGCCCGGTACCGGCCTGGCCACTAGCCGCGCTCCAGCACGGTCAGCGGCAGCAGCCGCGCGCCTGTCGGCCCGGCCTCGATCGCCGTGTCCATCGCCGGGCAGACCCCGCATTCGAAGCACGGGGTCCAGCGGCAGTCCTCCACTTCGGCTCCCCCGTCCGGGTCGATAGCCGCCAGCCAGTCCTGCCACAGCCAGTCCCGGTCAAGCCCGGCGTCCAGATGATCCCAGGGCAGGATCTCGCCGTACCCGCGCTCCCGCGTGGTGTACCAGGCCACATCGAGGCCGTCGGCGGCCAGCACCGAGGCCGCGCAGTCGGCCCAGCGCTCGTAGGAGAAATACTCGCTCCAGCCATCGAACCGGCCGCCGGCCTCCCACACGGCCTTGATCACCTTGCCGACCCGGCGGTCACCGCGGGACAGCAGGCCCTCCACCACCGATGGCTTGCCGTCGTGGTAGCGGAACCCGATCGATGACCCGTAGCCGCGGTCGGCCCGCATCGCCGCGCCGAGCGCCTTGAGCCGGGCGTCGACCGTCTCGTGATCGCACTGCGCCGCCCACTGGAATGGCGTATGCGGCTTGGGCACGAATCCGCCGATCGAGACCGTGCACCTGATGTCACGCCGCCCGCTCGCGGCCCGGCCGGCCTCGATGACCCGGTGCGCCACCCGCGCGATCGCGAGCACGTCCTCGTCGGTCTCCGTCGGCAGCCCGCACATGAAGTACAGCTTGACCTGCCGCCAGCCGTTCGCGTACGCGGTGGACACGGTCGAGATCAGGTCATCCTCGGTGACCATCTTGTTGATCACCCTGCGGATCCGGTCGGTGCCGCCCTCGGGCGCGAACGTCAGCCCCGACCTTCGCCCGTTCCGGCTCAGCTCGTTGGCCAGCGTCACGTTGAACGCGTCAACCCTGGTAGACGGCAGCGACAGCCCCGTATTAGTGCCCTCGTAACGGTCAGCGAGGTCGGTCGCGATCTGGTTGATCTCGCTGTGGTCGGCGCTGGACAGCGAGAGCAGCCCCACCTCGTTGAATCCGCTCGCGGCCAGCCCAGCCTCCGTCATGGCGCCGATCGTGGTGATGGATCGCTCACGGACCGGCCTGGTGATCATCCCGGCCTGACAGAACCGGCAGCCCCTGGTACATCCCCTGAAAATCTCCACGCTGAACCGCTCGTGGACCGACTCGGTCACCGGAACCAGCGGCTTGCCGGGGTAGGGCCAGGAGTCCAGGTCGGAGACGGTGTGCTTGGCTACCGCCCGCGGCACGCCAGGACGGTTCGGCCGGACCGAGCTGATCGCGCCGTCCGCCCCGTAGCTCACATCGTAGAAGCGCGGCACGTAGACGCTCCGCCTGGTCGCCAGCCGCAGCAGGAGACCGTCGCGGCCATCAGGCCGGCCGGCCAGCTTCCAGTCCCTGATCTCGTCGGTAATGGCGAGCACGGCCTCCTCGCCGTCGCCGAGCACGGCGCCGTCGATGAAGTCAGCGATCGGCTCAGGGTTGAACGCCGCATGCCCGCCGGCCAGCACGATCGGGTCTTCGTCGCCGCGATCGGCCGCCAGCAGCGGGATCCGGGCCAGGTCAAGCGAGGTCAGCAGGTTCGTGTAGCCGAGCTCGGTCGCGAAGCTGACGCCGAGCACGTCGAACGCCCGCACCGGCCGGTGCCCGTCGACGGTGAACTGCGGCAGGTCATGCTGGCGCATCAGCTCTTCCAGGTCGGGCCAGACGCAGTAGGTCCGCTCGGCCAGCACGCCGTCGCGCTCGTTGAGCACCTCGTACAGGATCTGCACGCCCTGGTTCGGCAGGCCGACCTCGTAGGCGTCCGGGTAGAGCAGCGCCCACCGCACCTGGGCGGCGTCCCAGTCCTTGACGACGCTGTTGATCTCGCCGCCAACATACTGGATCGGCTTGCGGACCAGCGGAAGCAGAGCTTCGAGCCTGGGATAGAGCGACTGGACGGGCATCGTTACAGCTTACCGACGCCCGCGCCGCGGAGAACCGCGCGCTGGCCGGGGCCGGCTCTGGGAGCCTGGTGCACCTCGGTCATAATTTATATATTATCGATCGTTTTAATGTTAATAGATTGCCTATTGTTCTGGTCCGGAATATTGCTTTATCCTCCTGGGCATGCACATAGATCCGTATATCGTTCTCGGCAGCGCGATCGTCGGAATGCTGGTCGGCCTGACCGGGGCCGGCGGCGGCGCGCTGATGACGCCGATGCTGATCCTGCTGTTCAACATCACGCCGTCGTCGGCGATCTCAAGCGACCTGGTCGCCGCGGTGCTGATGCGGCCGGTCGGCGCGCTCGTGCACTTGCGCAAGGGCACCGTCAACCTGCGCATGGTCGGGTGGATGGTCATCGGCTCGGTGCCGATGGCGTTCTTCGGCTCGTTCCTGCTCAACAAGGTGCTCGGCGACTCATCGACGGCGCAGACGAAGGTCGAGCTCGTGCTCGGCTGCGCCCTGCTCGTCGGCGCCGTGGCCATGGTGATCCGCTACGTGCTCGACCGCCGGTCGGGCAACAAGCGGCTCGGCACGATCATGGCGATCAAGCCCAAGCCGATCCCGACCATCGCGATCGGCGCCGTGGGCGGCCTGATCGTCGGCATGACGTCGGTCGGCTCTGGCTCGCTGATGATCGTGCTGCTGCTCTTCCTGTACCCGCTGATCGGGGCCAGCCAGCTGGTCGGGACTGACCTGACGCAGGCCGTCCCGCTGACGGCGGCGGCCGCTGTCGGGGCGCTGCTCTTCGGGCAGGTGCAGTTCGGGGTGACCGCCTCGATCGTGATCGGCAGCGTGCCGGCGGTGCTGATCGGGTCGTACTTCTCCTCACACGCGCCGGACAAGTACATCAGGCCGATCATCACGTTCGTGATCTTCGCGTCCGGCCTGAAGTACGTGGGAGTCGGCACGACGGCGCTCGGCTGGATCCTCTGCGCGGTCGCCCTCGGCGGCATGCTGACCTGGCTGGCGATCGCGAGACCATGGAGCGGCACGGATGCCAGGCCAGCCGCCGAGGCCGAGGCAGACCCCCCGCCCCCGGACGAGATCTCCCTAGCCGAAACCACCGCCGGCTCCGACTAGCTCCCCGCCCGGGGCTAGGCGGAGAAGACGTTGCGGCGGCGGCGGACGGACTGGAGCAGGCCTACGGCGATCATGTCGGCGAACATCGCGGACCCGCCGTAGGAGACGAACGGCAGCGGCAGCCCGGTCACCGGCATGATCCCCACGTTCATCCCGATATTGACGAACGCCTGCACCGCGAACCAGATCGCGATCCCGGCTGCCACCAGCGTGCCGAACTGGTCTTCTGCCTTGGCCGAGATCCGCAGCGCGCAGACCAGCAGCAGCCCGAGCAGGCCGATGACGACGCAGGCGCCGACAAAGCCGAGCTCGTTGCCGACTACGGCGAAGATGAAGTCCGTGTGCTGCTCGGGCACGAAGTTACCGGCCACGATCTGGCTGCGGAACAGGCCCGTCCCGTGCATTCCGCCCGATCCGATGGCGATCTTGGCCTGGGCCGCGCTGTAGCCGGTGCCGCGCGGATCGGCGGACGGGTTGATGAACGAGGTCAGCCTGCCGACCTGGTAGGCCTTGAGCAGGTGCAGCTGGGCGATGGCCGCGATGGCGAGCGCGGTCGCGCCGGCCAGGCCGGCCAGCCAGCGCAGCCGGACGCCGGACAAGGCGATCAGGCCGACCAGCAGGAGCACGAGCACGATCGTGACGCCGAGGTCGGGCTCGGCGACCACCAGCAGGATCGGCAGCGCGGCGATCGCGACGGCCAGGCCCACCGCCTTGGCTGTCGGCCTGGTCTGGCCCTGGCGCAGGTCGGACAGCAGCATGGCGCTGATCACGATCACCGAGAGCTTGGCGAACTCCGACGGCTCGATCTGGAATCCGGCGCCGATCGAGATCCAGGACCTGGCACCGTTGACGACGCTGCCGAGCGGCGTCAGCACGGCGACCAGCCCGAGGCAGGACAGGCCGTAGACCACCGGGGCGAAGAGCTTGATCTGCCGGGCGTCGAGCGAGCTCACGATCAGCAGCAGCACGAAGCCCAGCGCCAGGTTCAGCAGCTGCTTCAGCAGGAAGCTGTGCGGATTGGCCCCCTGCTGCAGCAGCATCGGTGCCGTCGCCGACCAGATCACGACCGTTCCGAGCACGCAGAGCGCGACCACGGTGCCGAGCAGCAGCCAGTCGGCCTGGCGCAGTACCGACTCGCGTCCGGCTAGCCTGGCGCCGATCCACCGCAGCACCGACCAGGCCGGTGCGGTCCGGCCGCGTGGCTGACTGCTGACCCAGCTCATGAGCGCTGCCCCCGACCCTGGTGCTTGCCTTTCCCGGCCTTCCCCGCGTGCGGTCCGAACCCGGCGGGCGGCACTACCTGGCCGGCCTTGTTCAGGTGCGGCAGGCCGGGCAGCACGCCGCCGGGCAGCGCGGCCTTGTGACCCTCCAGGCCGAACAGGCCGTCCCAGATCTGCCTGACCGCCGGGCCTGACACGTTCGCGCCGTAGCCGGAGTTCGGGATCATGACGACCACGACGAACTTGGGGTGATCACACGGCGCGAACGAGGCGAAGACCGAGGTGGACTGATTGCCCTGGACCTGAGCGGTACCAGTCTTGCCCGCCACGCAGACCTGGCCGAGCGGGAAGCCGCCGAAGGTGCCAGCCGCCGTCCCGCTGGTGACCACTCCGGCCAGCGCGTGCCTGATGTAGGCGAGCACGGACTTGGCGACCGGCAGGTGACTGGCCACCGGCGGGGTGATCTTGCGGACGACCTTGCCGTCCGGGCTGATCAGGGCCTCGCCGATACGCGGGCTGTAGAGCGTGCCGCCGTTGGCAAGCGCCATGTAGGCCCGGGCGAGCTGCAGCGGCGTCACCGAGACGTAGCCCTGGCCGATCGAGGCGATGACCGACTGTCCCGCGGTCCAGACGTTTCCGTACCGGCAGTCCTGCCACTCGATCTGCTGGACGTAACTGCCGTTCTGCCTGCCGTTCTTGCACCAGTTCTGACCGGTGTGCGCATTGTCTTTCCAGAAGTAATACAACCACTCGCGCGTCGGTACCCCGCCGGGGTTCTCTTCTGGCAGGTCGATCCCCGTGTCCTTGCCGAAGCCCCAGGCCAGCTCCATTTTCTGCATCTCCTGCACGGGCGCGCGCGGTGAGGTGACCGTGTCGGCGCTGATGTGGTCGTGCAGGTAGATGTTGTAGGCGAGCTGGTAGAAGACGGTGTCGCAGGAGACGACCAGCGCGGTGTAGAAGCTCATCGGCCCGAGCGACGGGCTGCCGTCGTTCTGGTAGGTGTGCCCGCCGATGGTGACGCCCGCCGGGCAGCTGTAGGTGCCGTTGATCGAGTAGCCGGCCGCCACGTCCGCCGCCACGGAGGTGACCTTCCAGGTCGAGCCGGGCGGATACTGGCCCTGGGTCACCCGGTTCAGCACCGGCTCGCCGTCCCCCGTGCTGAAGAGCCTGCTGAACTCAGGTCTGGAGATGCCGCCGGTCCAGATCGCCGGGTTGTAGGTCGGGTAGCTGGCCATCGCGAGCACCCGGCCCGTGGTGGTCATGACCACCGCCGCGCCGCCGTTGCTGGTCGGGCTGCCGGCGAACTGGCTCCTGCGCACCGCGTCGGACAGGGCGCTCAGCGCGTCCTGCTGCAGCGCCGGGTTGATGCTGGTGACCAGGTAGTCGCCGGCTTTGGGCTTGACCTGGCTGAGCGTGCCGGTCACCTGGCCGGCCGCGTTGACCGCCAGTCGCTGGACGCCGGGGATACCGCGCAGCTGCTGGTCGTACTGCTGCTCAAGTCCGGCCTGGCCGACGAGGTCGACGGCGGAGAATCCGGTCACCGGCAGGCCCTCCTTCTTCAGCTCGCCGGCCGTGATCGGCTGGAGGTAGCCGATCACCTGGGACAGGTTCGATGAGATGGGCTGGCTGTAGTGGGTCACGGGCTGGATCGCCGCGGTGACGCCGGGGTAGAGCCGCTGGTTCTCCAGCACCTCAAGCGCCGTCCTGGCCGGCACGTTCTCCGCGACCGGGATGGGCTGGTAGGGCGAGCCTGGCCAGCACGGCTTGCCCACGCCGACGGTGCACAGCCTGACCTCGCGCCGCATCGTCGCCTGCCTGACCCCGAGCAAGGTCGCGAGCCGGCGCAGTTCGGCTGTACCGCCGTCGCTGTGCTTCCACAAGGTCGGCATGCTGACCGAGACGACCATCGCCGGGCGGCTGTCCACGATCGGCAGCCCGGTGTCACTCAGGATCGGCCCGCGTACCGGCGGCTCGACGACCTGCCTGACCCGCTCCGAGCTGGCGGCGGTCTTGTACGAAGGGGCGGTCTTGACCTGCAGGTACCAGACCCGGGACAAGAGCCCTAGCAGCATGGCCGCCACGATCACGTACAAGACGATCAGCCGCGGCCGCGAGGCCGGGATCATCGCTGTCCTCCCGTCTGCTTGCTTATCCGCCAGACCGCTGACCGGCCGCCAGGGCGCCGGGACCAGGACAGCCACGAGAACCGCGGCAGCCACCGCAGCCGGCGCCTGCGCCGCAGCTTCGCTGCCTTGAGCCCGCGCGGCCGCCGCGACCGGGGTCCGGGCGACCCCAGGGGCGAGAAGCCCGCTGACCGCAGCCTGGACCCGGCGAGCCAGGCGCCGGCCGCCGACCTGGCTCCCGGCCGGAATCTGGGCAGCGCCGGCCGGCCGGGACTGGTACGAGGCGCTCGCGGCAGGCCGGTGCCGAAGGCGATTCTCGGCGTCTTGCGGCGGCCGGCCTGGCCGAGACCGCCGACCGGCACTCCTCCCATCCGGCCAGTCCTGAAGGCGATCCGAGGGTCGCCGCGCCCGCTGACCCGCCCGGACCCCGGCGACCCGGGCCGTCCTGACCGCCCTGGCACTCCTGACCGCCCGCCCCTGCCAAACGCTATCTTCGGCACGCTCGCCCCGGTACCTGGCCGCCCGCCCCGGCCGCCCGCAGGCGCCCCCGCCGTCTTGCCGGTGCTGAAGTCGATGCTGGCCGAGCGAGCCGGGCGGGCCGGCGAGGCGGGCGAGGCCGGAGTGGCCAGGTCCGCTCGCATCGCCGACCCGGCCACGCCCGAGTCAGGGCGCAGTCTGCTCAGTCCCGACGCTGGCCCTGGCGCCGCCGCCGATCCCCGGCGCAGGCCAGCGGGCCTGCTGCCGATCCAGAACGCTCCCTTGCGCGGGGCCGCGCCGGTCAGGGCCGCGGTCAGCCTCGCCTTTTCCCTGCGGGCCCGCCGGGATGTGGCCGGCCCATTCAGCCAGCCGACCGCGCCGACCGCGCCGACCTGAGCCGCCTCGGCCGCCGGGTCGGCGGCCAGCCGGGCCAGGCCCATCGGCCGCGCGCTGCCGCCAGTCTCGTACGCGGGCGAGTCATCGAGCGGGTTGAAGCTGACCCCGAGCGCGACGGCGACCCGGACCGCGACGAATATGACCAGCGGGCTCAGCACCAGATCCCACAGGACGGACGCTGGCAGCACCCGGCCCACGGCGGACAGCGTCACTTGCGGCGTGTCCAGTATGAGCACCAGGCCGGCGACGAGCAGCTCGGCGGCCACCGCGATCCCTGCCGCTGCCGCCAGCGCGAGCACGGCCGACCGCCGCAAGGTAAATCGCAGCCGCCCGCAGCAGTAGCCGGCCAGGCAGAAGACCAGCGCGTACTGGCCGATCAGCTCGTTGGCCGGCGGCGCGAGGTCGAGCGCGAGCCCGGCCAGGAATCCGGCCAGGATCCCCGGCTGCGGGCCACCTACCAGGCCTATCGCCACCACGCAGAGCAGCACCAGGTCGGGCACGCCCCCGCCGGGCAGGGCCAGCCCGTTGACGATAGTGAGCTGGACAGCGAGCGCGACGGCCAGCGCGGCCACGGCGACGATCAGGCGTTTCATCCCGGCTGCCGTCAGTGCCCGGTAGCGAGCCTGGCCGGCGACGAGGACTTCCCGCTCGGCGACGGCTTCGGTGACGGCTTCGGCGACGGCTTCGGCCTGGGCGGAAGCACCGAGTAATGCGGGTCTTCACGAGGCGGCGCGACGACCACAGCCACCACATCAAGGGCGGTGAAGCTGGCGTAAGGACGCACCAGCGCCTGCGCCGTGAGGCCCCCGGCCCTGTTCCGCACGGAGACGATCTCGCCGACCGGCACGCCAGGCACGAACGGGCGGTCATGCACCGAGGCGGCCGTCACAAGCTGCTCGCCCGGCCTGAGCACCAGGGCGGCGTCGAGGATCTGCAGCTTGAGCAGGCCGGTCCCGGTCCGGCCCGCACCCTGCCCGGTCACCCAGCCAACCTGGCCGCTCGGGGCCAGCCTGACTCCGACGACGGACTTAGGGTCGGTCGCCAGCAGCACGGTGCAGGTGCCGGGACTCACCGCGATCACCTGCCCGACCAGGCCATCGCCGTCGAGGACGGTCTGCTGCGGCCGCACCCCGGCCGAGCTGCCCACATCCAGGGTCACCGTCTGCTGGAAGTTCTGCCCGAAGGCGATGACCGAGGCGGGCAGCACCCGGTACCCGCCCGTCCCTGCCAGCCGCAGCAGGCGGCTGAGCTGACGGTAGTCGCCCTGGCTCAGCCTGGCCCGGCTCAGCGCGGCCCGCAGGGCGGTCAGCTTCCGCGCCGTGGCCGCACTAGTCCCGTTGCCTCCCGATCCGGATAGGCCGCCCCCGACAAACCGGCCGATCGGCCCGGTCACCGTGGCGACTACTCGCTCGGCCCCGCCGAGCACCGAGGCCGCCGAGTGCCTGACGGTCCTGACGACCGGCGACGAGCCATGCTCGTAGTCCACCGCGATCAAGGCCAGCGAGCTGATCAGCGCGATGCTGAGCAGCAGCCGGGTCCGCCTCGTGTCCCGCACGGAACTCCCCCGTGCTCAGCGCCGGGACTCGGGCACCAGCACCTGGCGGAGCGTGTCGAAATCCTCCACGCACTTGCCGGTGCCGAGCGCGACCGAGTCGAGCGGGTTGTCGGCCACGTGGATCGGCATGCCGGTATCCTCGCGCAGCCGCTCGTCGAGCCCTCGCAAGAGCGCACCGCCGCCGGTCAGCGCGATGCCGCGGTCCATGACGTCTCCGGCCAGCTCCGGCGGGCACTTGTCGAGCGTGGTGCGCACGGCGTCGATGATCACCGCGAGCGGCTCAGCGATCGCGGTGCGGACCTCGGCGGCCGAGATGACCACGGTCTTGGGCAGCCCGCTCACCAGGTCGCGGCCCCGGATCTCCGCACTCGGCTCGTCGGGTGACGGATAGGCAGAGCCGAGCGCCATCTTGATCTCCTCGGCGGTGCGCTCGCCCAGCGTCAGCGAGTACTCCTTCTTGCCGAAGGTGATGATCGCCTGGTCGAGCTCGTCGCCGCCGACCCTGATCGACTGCGCGGTCACGATGCCGCCGAGCGAGATCACCGCGACCTCGGTGGTACCGCCGCCGATGTCGACGACCATGTTTCCCGTCGGCTCGTTGACCGGCAGGCCGGCGCCGATGGCTGCGGCCATCGGCTCC
The DNA here is from genome assembly GCA_963819285.1 of uncultured Actinomycetota bacterium. GTDB lineage: Bacteria > Actinomycetota > Actinomycetes > Streptosporangiales > Streptosporangiaceae > Chersky-822. The sequence continues at coordinate 3,133,517 of CAWFVM010000002.1, read as the reverse complement.
TCGATGATGTAGACCCGGCGGGCGCCCGCCTGATGGCCGGCCTCCTTGACCGCGCTCTGCTCCACCCCGGTAATACCACTGGGCACGGCAATCACGATACGCGGCTTAGCCAGCCCGCCCCGGCGGTGAACTTTCTGAATGAAATACCGCAGCATTCGCTCGGTCACGTCGAAGTCCGCGATGACGCCGTCTTTTAGCGGGCGGACGGCGATGATATTTCCCGGCGTCCGGCCGATCATGCGCTTGGCCTCAAGGCCGACCGCCACTATCTGGCCGGTATTAGTGTTCAGCGCTACTACTGAGGGTTCATTCAGCACGATCCCTCGGCCTCTGACATACACCAGCGTATTGGCGGTGCCTAGGTCGACGGCCATGTCACGGCCAAGAAAGGCCAGCGCGTTGCTCATCTGGAACGAGAACCTTCCCTCAGGTCAGCCGATTGATCGGACACCCTGTACATTTTGCCCGCGAGTAGACCGGGTGACGAGCCACCAAGATCAGCGGTGTCAGTGAGCCTACCCTCAGGCTGGGCACTGGTACGCACCGGGCGTGCCTTAACTGGCGACTCGCCGGCAATCGTTGCAATAACATTAGGATGAGTTTTCCACCCGATGGCCAAGCCATATTCCGGTCACCCAGAGCAGCGCGAAGATGCCGCCGAGAATATACATCACTGACAGCACAGCGCCGGCTCCGATCACGAAGAGCTGGAGCAGGCTCCCGCCGACCAGGGTCACCGGCAGCCGCCGCCGGGCCAGCACGGCCAGCACGATCGCGACGAGCACCGCGATGCCAGCGACCAGGCCAGCCGAGGCCGGCGCCACGTGCGCGAGCTTGACCGCGGGCACGATCGTCAGCGCGATGACAAACGCCTCGAGAATCAGCACGGTCGCGCTCAGCCTGCTCACTGGCCCGCTCCTCGCAGCAGCAGCCTGGCATCGCCGGCCGTCACCACAGACCCGGTAATGAGCACCACCGTTCCGGCCGCCTCGGCCTCAGGACCGTCGCCCAGCAGCCCGGTCAGCGGACCGCCGATCGCGGCGGCGGCCTCGTCGGCCAGGCCGACCGCCACCTCGATGGCGTCATCGAGCCGGCGGGCGACATGCACCCGGTCAGGGCCGAAGACCGGCGTCGCCAGCTCGGCCAGCTCGGCGGCCGGCATCGAGCGCGGCGAGGAGTTCGCGGTCACCACCACGCCGGCCGCCACGGGCTCAAGCTCATCGAGGATTCCGGCGATATCCTTGTCGGCGCTGACCGCCAGGACGGCGATCACCTCGGCCGCGCCGAACGACTCGGTCAGCGTCTGCGCGGTCGCCGCCATCCCGGCCGGGTTGTGCGCGGAGTCGACCAGCACGAGCGGGCTCCGCCTGACGATCTCGAACCGGCCAGGCGACGACATCATCGCGAACGCCGTCCTGACCAGCTCGCGGTCGAGCCCGCCAGGCCCAGAGCCGATCACGCCGGAAGGCACCACCTCGGCGTCATCGGTCTCTTCGAGCGCGCCGTTCGACTCGGGCAGCGACCCGCCTGCCGATCCGGCCGCGCCGGAAAACGCCTCGACCGCCGCGAGCGCGCAGGCCGCGTTGCCCGCCTGGTAGGCCCCGAACAGCGGCAGGAACAGATCGTGGTACTCACCGAGCAGCCCCCGGATCGAGAGCTGCTGCCCGCCGACCGCCAGCTCCCGGCCGAGCACGCCAAACTCGATGCCCTCCCTGGCCACCGTCGCGCCGACCCGCACCGCCCGCCTGATCAGCTCGGCGGCGGCCCCGACCGGCTGCTGGCCGAGCACCGCGATCGCGCCCGGCTTGATGATGCCGGCCTTATCGGCGGCGATCGCCTCGACGGTGTTCCCCAGGTACTTCGCGTGGTCGATCGAGATTGGCGTAATGACAGCCACGGCGCCGTCGGCCACATTGGTGTTGTCCCAGGTGCCGCCCATGCCGACCTCGATCACGGCCACATCGACCGGAGCGTCGGCGAACGCGGCGAACGCCATGCCGACCAGCACCTCGAAGAACGACAACCGCACTGGCTGCTCGTCATCGACCAGCCGGAGATAGGGCTCTATCTCCCGGTACACCTCGACGAACCGTCCGTCGCTCAGCGGAACGCCGTCCACGCTGATCCGCTCGGTAAAGGAAACCAGATGCGGGCTGGTGAACAGCCCCGTGCGCAGTCCGCGCACCCGGAGCAGCGTCTCGATCATCCGCGCGGTCGACGTCTTGCCGTTGGTGCCGGTGATGTGAATGACAGGAAAGGCTCGCTGCGGATCGCCGAGCAGGCTGGTCAGCGCCACGATCCGGTCAAGCGACGGATCGATCGAGTGCTCGGGCCGCCGGGCCAGCAAGTCCCGCTCGATCTCTGCGAGCTCCGCGCGGACGTGAGCCTCGCTGGTCACGGCTGGGGCTGAAGCCGGTGTCGGGAGCGGCGGCGGGATCAGCCGCGTGATCAGGCAGGGCGGCCAGCCGCTCGCTGAGCCGGGCGATCTCGGCCCGCGCGGCGGCCAGCCGGTCCCGGCTCTTGGCGACCACCTCGGCCGGCGCCCGGTCGACGAACGACGGGCTGGCCAGCTTGCGTTCCGAGACCTCCGCGTCGACCGTCGCAGTGGCGAGATCCTTGGTCAGGCGCCGCCGCTCGGCGGCCACGTCGATGCCGGCTGAGGTATCAAGCTCGACGGTGATCGACTCGGCCTCAACGGACGCGTTCGGGCTGAACGGGACCCCCTGCGCCGGCTCGGTCAGCCGGAGCAGGGAGCGGATCGAGCGCTCGTGCGAGGCCAGCACCGTGCCGCTGATCCCGCCGAACCTGGCCGGCACCGGCGCCGATGGTCGCAGGCCCTGGTCGGCCCGGAACCGGCGGACGGCCGTGACCAGCCGCATCAGCGACTCGATCTCGGCTTCGGCTTCGGCGTCGGCAAGAGCTGCCGCCAGCGAGGGTTCCGCTCCCCCTGTCACCAGGCCGCTCGGCCAGGCCGCCACCATGACCGACTCCCCGCCGGTCAGCGCGGTCCACAGCTCATCGGTGACGAACGGCATCAGCGGGTGGATCAGCCGCAGCAGGTGATCGAGCACGAAGCCGAGCACGCGGCGGGTCAGGCCGGCGCCGGCCTCGTCAGGCCCGTTCAGCGCGACCTTGGCCAGCTCCAGGTACCAGTCGCAGACCTCGTCCCAGGCGAAGTGGTAAAGCAGGTCGCTGACCTTGGCGAACTCGAACTCCTCGAACAGCGCGTCGGCCTGAGCGGTCACGGCCAGGAGCCGGGACAATATCCACCTGTCCACTGTGCTGACCCGGGGGGAGGACCCCCCGGACCCCCGGGGCCTGCCGCTTTAAGGTACTCGCTTCCCTCCTCGCTACGCTCGTCAGTCCAGCGAGCACCGCGGCCGGCCTGTACGCCGTTCAGGAGGGCGAAGCGGACTGCGTTCCATAGCTTGTTACAGAAATTACGCGAGCCGACGACCCACTCTTCGCTGAGCGCGACATCACCGCCAGGGCTGGCGCCTCTGGCGAGAGTGAATCTGGTCGCGTCGGCGCCGAACCGGCTGATCCAGTCGAGCGGGTCCACGGTGTTGCCGCGCGACTTGGACATCTTCTTGCCGAACTGATCGCGGACGAGGCCGTGCAGCGAGATCTGCCGGAACGGCACCGACAGCTCGGGGCCGGCGTCGCCCATCGCGTACAGGCCGAACAGCATCATCCGCGCGACCCAGAAGAAGAGGATGTCGTAGCCGGTGACCAGCACGCTCGTCGGGTAGAACGCCCGCAGATCCGCCGTGTCGTCCGGCCAGCCCAGCGTCGAGAACGGCCACAGGGCCGAGGAGAACCAGGTGTCGAGCACGTCGCCGTCCCTGGTCCAGCCCTCGCCGGGCGCCTCCTCGTCAGGTCCGGTGCAGCGGACCTCGCCGTCGGGGCCGTACCAGACGGGGATCCGGTGCCCCCACCAGAGCTGGCGGCTGATGCACCAGTCGTGCATGTCGTCGACCCAGTCGAAATACCGCGCGGCCAGCTGTCCAGGGTAGATCTTGACCCGGCCGTCCCTGACCGCGTCGCCGGCCGCCTTGGCCAGCGGCCCGACCTTGACGAACCACTGCAAGGACAGTCGCGGCTCGACCGTCGTCCCGCAGCGATCACAATGCCCGACCGCATGTAGATAAGGTCGCTTTTCATTTGTTACGCGGCCCTCTTCGCGCAGTGCCAACAGGACAGGCCGGCCTGGCTTCGAACCGGTCAAGACCCTCGAACGGGCCGTGCGCCGTGATCACGCCCCGCTCATCCATGATGGTCAGGGTCGGCAGGTCGTGCCGGCGGCCGATCTCGAAGTCATCCGGGTCATGCGCCGGGGTCACCTTGACCGCGCCGGTGCCGAACTCGGGATCGACATGAGGATCGGCGACGATCGGGATGCGGCGGCCGGTCAGCGGCAGCTCGACGCTCTTGCCGACCAGGTGGGCGTACCTGGGGTCGTCGGGGTGCACGGCCACGGCGGTGTCGCCGAGCATGGTCTCGACCCTGGTGGTGGCCACGACCACGGCATCGGCGCCGTCACCGTACCGAATGCTGACCAGTTCGCCCTCGTCGTCGCTGTGATCGACCTCGATGTCGGACAGGGCGGTCATGCAGCGCGGGCACCAGTTGATGATGCGCTGCGCCCGGTAGATCAGCCCGTCGTCGAACAGCCGCTTGAAGATCGTCTGGACCGCGCGGCTGAGCCCCTCGTCCATGGTGAACCGCTCGCGGCTCCAGTCGACGCTGTCACCCAGGCGCCGCATCTGGCCGAGAATCCGGCCGCCGTACTCCGCCTTCCACTGCCAGACCCGCTCGACGAAGGCCTCCCGGCCCAGGTCGTGGCGAGACAGCCCCTCCTTGGCGAGCTCGCGCTCCACGACGTTCTGGGTGGCGATGCCGGCGTGATCCATGCCGGGGAGCCAGAGCGCGTTGTAGCCCTGCATCCGCCTGCGCCTGATCAGCGCGTCGATGAGGGTGTGGTCGAGCGCGTGGCCGATGTGCAGCGAGCCGGTCACGTTCGGCGGCGGGATCATGATCGTGTACGACGAGGCAGGCGAGCTGGCGTCCGCGGTGAAATCGCCGGCGTCTACCCAGCCCTCGTAGCGGCGCGCCTCGACCTCGCCCGGCACGTACTGCGGCGCGAGCGCGTCGGCGAGCGGCCCGGCGAGCGGCTCAGTCTGGTCAGCGGTGGTCACGTCAGCAGAGTCTACGGAAGCAATAGGGGTGGCAGTGCGGCAAAGCGCACCGCCGGGCACTTACGGGCCTGCCGGATCGTTGATACCCCCGGAGTCATTCGCGACATATGGCCAATTGAGTAGGCCGTCCTGGTCTACCCTTGTCGTCACCGCCCTGTCTTCGCTAGCACCGGCAGTGCGGTGAGCGGACGGAGTCCGCAGACCGCACTGTTAGCCGACCGACCGAAGGTTGAGGTGATCGATCCCTTGGCCGGGCTATGGTCAGTATCGGGTTCAGGTTCGGCTCCGCGGAATCTGGACTCAGCTACCGGCACCGCTACGGCCACCAGGACCGCTGACCTGGGCATCGGGCGCGGGCTGGGCGCGGAGCCGAGCATGGCTCCCGACCTAGGCCTTGGCGGGACTCAGAGCGCTGTCGCCGATCTTGGCACCAGACGTCAAGGCACCGGGGACGGGGATTCTGGCACCGGGCGTCCAGGCACCGGGCGTCCAGGCACCGGGCGTCCTGGCCTCGGGCGTCCGGGCGGGTGGATCGAGCCGCCTTCCTGGCCTGATCTGCGGTTCTGGCGCGACCTTGAGCGGCCTGTCGCCGGGCCGCTACGACGCAGGAAAGCGGGCCGGCGGCGGTCGGCCACGCCGGGAAAGCCGGCCGGGCGTCAGGTGTCCGCGCTGGTCGCGGTGCCGTTGATCGCCCTGCTCGCCATGCTGGCGCTAGTGATGGTCGTGACGATCGGCGGGCTCATCAGCGTCGGCCTGTACTCGGCCAGCGGCGCGGCCGCGGCCGCCGGCCCGCTCGTCGTCCCGGCGCCCCAGGAGGCCGACAGCCTGCCGCAGCACTACCAGCCGCTGCGCAACGAGCCGACTATTGCCCTGATCGCGGAGTTCGTCCGCCGGTTCACCCTGTATTCCGGGTCACAGACCGGCCAGCCCGCCGGCCTGTACCACGAACCCGCCATCATCGACCAGGTCACAGATCAGCCGGGCTGGGTGCAGTACGAGGGCTTCAACTCCAAGGTGGACCTCGGCACGCCCGCGACGACCGTCGCCAGCCTGATGACCGACCTGCTCGCTAACCCCGACCCCAAGGCTTCCTGGCGGGTCCCTCCTGGCCCGCGCGGCGGCAGCGCCAGGTGCGCTATCGCGACGGTGCTCAAGACCCCCGTGTCAGTCTGCGCGTGGGCGACGGATCGCACGGCCGGCGCGCTGCTGTCACCGCTCTCCGACACCAGAGGGAACGAGCTCGCGACACTGATGCCGCTGATGAGGATGGATCTGCAGCCCGGGCCTGGCAAGCCTGTCCCTGACCCGTCTTCGGCCGCTACTCCGACTGCCTCTCCGCCGGGAAACGGACCTGAGTCAGGCTGACTTCCCGGTCAGGCTGACTTCTCGCGCGGGGTGCGCCTGGCGACATCGCGGGGCACCAGAGTCGGGTTGACGTTCTCCAGCACGGCCTCGGCCGTGATCACGACTCGCTCCACGTCCTTGCGGCTCGGTACCTCGTACATCACCGAGAGCAGCACCTCTTCGAGTATGGCCCGCAGCCCCCTGGCGCCGGTGCCGCGCAGGATGGCCTGATCGGCCACCGCCTCCAGCGCGTCCTCGGTGAACTCAAGGTCAACGCCGTCCAGCTCGAACAGTCGCCGGTACTGTCGCACCAGTGCGTTCTTCGGCTCGGTCAGGATCCTGATCAGCGCCTCGCGGTCCAGATTGTGCACGCTGGTGATGACGGGCAGGCGTCCGACGAACTCGGGGATCATGCCGAACTTGAGCAGGTCCTCCGGCATGACCGAGGCGAACTGATCGGCCGAGGGATGGTCGGTCTTGACCCGCAGCACGGCGCCGAACCCCATGCCGCTGCGGCCGACCCGCTGCTCGATGATCTTCTCAAGACCGGCGAACGCGCCGCCGCAGATGAAGAGCACATTGGTGGTGTCGATCTGGATGAACTCCTGGTGCGGATGCTTGCGGCCGCCCTGCGGCGGTACCGAGGCGGTCGTCCCCTCCAGGATCTTGAGCAGGGCCTGCTGCACACCCTCGCCTGAGACATCCCTGGTGATCGACGGATTCTCGCTCTTGCGGGCGATCTTGTCGATCTCGTCAATGTAGATGATGCCGGTCTCGGCCTTCTTGACGTCGTAGTCGGCCGCCTGGATCAGCTTGAGCAGGATGTTCTCGACGTCCTCGCCGACATCGCCGGCCTCGGTCAGCGCGGTCGCGTCGGCGATCGCGAACGGCACGTTCAGCAGCCTGGCCAGGGTCTGGGCGAGCAGGGTCTTGCCTGAGCCCGTCGGGCCGAGCAGCAAGATGTTCGACTTGGCCAGCTCGACGCCGTCCTCGCCGACTCGCTCCCCGCCGGACTGGATCCGCTTGTAGTGGTTGTAGACGGCGACCGACAGGCCCTTCTTGGCCTTCTCCTGGCCGATCACGTACGAGTCGAGGAACTCATAGATCTCGCGAGGCTTGGGCAGGCTGTCCCATTTGACCTCGGAGCGCTCGACCAGCTCTTCCTCGATGATCTCGTTGCACAAATCAATGCATTCATCGCAAATATACACGCCAGGTCCGGCTATCAGCTTCTTGACCTGCTTCTGGCTCTTGCCGCAGAACGAGCACTTCAGCAGGTCAGCGCCATCGCCAATGCGTGCCACCGCATTACTCCCTCTCCCGCACCGCCCGGAATGGGCGACCTGAGCCAGCTTCGTCCGGGCCTGTCAGTACCTGAGCGCCACGGCAGTCGTGTCGTGCGCTTAGGAAGACACTACATCGGGCTGCCGCTTCAGCATGGTCAGTACGTCATCCACAAGGCCATAGGCCTGAGCCTCGTGCGCGGTGAGGAACTTGTCCCGCTCGATGTCGCGCCGGATCTCGGCCTCATCCCGGCCGGTGTGCTTGGCGAGCACCTGCTCCATGGCCTGGCGCATCCGCTGGATCTCACGAGCCTGGATCTCCAGGTCACTCGACTGCCCGTAGCCGCTCTCGATCGCCGGCTGGTGGATCAGGATCCTGGAGTTCGGGAGCGCCATCCGCTTGCCCTTGGTGCCGGCCGACAGCAGCACGGCCGCGGCCGACGCCGCCTGGCCGAGGCAGAACGTCTGGATATCGGGCTTGACGTACTGCATGGTGTCGTAGATCGCCATCATCGAAGTCATCGACCCGCCGGGCGAGTTGATGTACAGCAGGATGTCCCGGTCGGGGTCGATCGACTCAAGCGTGATCAGCTGAGCCATCACGTCGTTCGCCGAGGCGTCGTCGATCTGCACGCCGAGGAAGATGATCCGCTCCTCGAAGAGCTTGTTGTACGGGTTCATCTCCTTGATCCCGTACGGCGTCCGCTCGACGAAGGACGGCAGGACGTACCGGCTTGAGGGGGTCAGGTTCATGAGACCAGGCCTTCCGCTTGGACCTCCTGGGCATTGCGCACCACGTGGTCGATGAATCCGTACTCCTTGGCCTGATCGGCGGTGAACCAGCGGTCACGGTCGGCGTCGCGCTCGACCTGCTCGACGGTCTGCCCCGTGTGCATCGCGGTGCGCTCGGCCAGAATCCGCTTCACGTACAGGATCTGCTCGGCCTGAATCCTGATGTCCGAGGCGGTGCCGCCAATCCCGCCGTGCGGCTGGTGCAGCATGACCTGCGCGTGCGGCATCGCATAGCGCTTGCCCGCGGCTCCGGCGCAGAGCAGGAACTGACCCATCGAGGCCGCCATCCCCATGGCATAGGTGGCCACATCATTAGGGACGTACTGCATCATGTCGTAAATGGCCAGGCCGGCGCTTACCGACCCGCCCGGTGAGTTGATGTAAAGGTTAATGTCGCGCTTGGGGTCCTCGGCGGCGAGCAGCACGAACTCGGCACAGATCCGGTTCGCGAGCTCGTCATCGACCTGCTGGCCGAGGAAGATGATCCGGTGCCGCAACAGCCGCTGGAAGAGCTGATCGCCCATCGGAAACGCCGGGGCCTCCGTAGCCCGCGAAAGTATCTGGGCCGGCATCTGATCTTCAGACGACATGGTCACGGTGCCTCCTCACTTACTGATCTGATACTGATCTGACTGACAGTTACGAATGCGACCCTAACCCGCCGCCGAACCGGTACGGCCCACCGCTGCGGCCTGTTCGCTCTAGGCGCAGCCGGCCCGGCCGCTGCCTGGCCTCCGGCCGCGCCCGTTCGCTCTGGGCGCATGCCTGCCGGTCACTCGGCGTCGGCGTCGGCGTCCGTCTCGGCCTCGGGATCCGCATCGGCCTCCGCTGTTTCGTCTGCTGCCTGCGGCTCCTCCCCCTTGGCCCCGCGCCGGGCACGGCCCCTGGGCCTGGCGGCGGCCGGCTCATCGTCCTTGGCCGTGTCCTTGGCAGCCCGCTTGGCACCGCGCCTGCCCGCACGGCCCTTCTGGCCGCCTTCTTCCGCGCTTGCCCCGGCGGCCTCGCCGTCACCATCGGCCGCCTCGGCGTCGTCCTCGCCCTCGCCGAGCTGGCGGGCGACCTCGACCGGACGGCCGGACTCATCGGTTACCCGCACCCGGTGCGCGAGCAGATCAGCGGCCTTGGTGCGGACCAGGTCAGCGACCACCGCGCCGAGCTGGCCTGAGCTAGTGAGCTGACGGGCGAACTGGTCAGGCGTCACACCCTGCTGATAGGCGAGCTGGGTGATGTACTGCGCGAGCTCGTCTTGCTCGACGTCAAGATCCTCGTCCTCGGCGAGCTGATCGAGGATGAACCTGGCCTTGACCGACCGGCGCACATCGTCGCCGATCTCCTTCTCCAGGTCGGCGACGACCATGCCCCGGCCCTCAAGGAAGTCATCCAGGGACAGGCCGGCCCGCTCAAGCTCCTCGTTGAGCGACTCGTGCCTGTGCTCGATCTCGTGGTCGATGATCGCCTCAGGCAGCGGAATGTCGATCTGTTCGAGCAGCGCCTCGATGGCCCGGTCCCTTGCCTGACCCGCCTGGCCGACCCGGCGCATCGACTCCATCTGCTTGCGGGTGTTCGAGCGCAGCTCGCCGACGGTGTTGTACTCACTCGCCGACTGCGCGAAGTCGTCATCGAGGTCGGGAAGGTCCTTGATCTTGACGCTGCGCACGGTGACCGTGATCTCAGCCTCGCTGCCCGCGTGCTCGCCCCCGGCCAGCTCTGAGCTGAACGTCGAGGTCTCGTCGGCCGACATCCCGGCCAGCGCCTGGTCGAGGCCATCGAGGATGGTGCCGCTGCCTACCTCGTAGGAGATCCCGGTCGCCTGGGCGTCCTCGACATCCACCCCGTCCACCTGGGCGGCCAGGTCGATCGAGACATAGTCCCCCATCTCGACCGCGCGATCCACCGAGCGCAGTGAAGCGAACCGCTCGCGTAGCGCCTTCAGGTACTCCTCGACCTGGTCGGGGCTCACCTCCGCGTCGTCGACGACCACCCTGAGCTGCTCGACGTCGGGGATCTCAAAGCTCGGCCTGATATCGACCTCGGCGGTGAACTCGATCTCGGCGCCGTCCTCAAGCTTGGTGACCTGCACCTCCGGCTGACCGAGCGCCACCACCTGGGCTTCGCGTATTGCCTGGGCGTACAGCTCGGGCAGCGCGTCGTTGATCGCGTGTTCGAGCACGGCCTCGCGGCCGACCCGCTGGTCAAGCACCTGACGCGGCACATGACCTGGCCTGAAGCCGGGAATCCTGACCTGGCGGCCAACCTCGCGGTAGGCGTGATCCAGGCTTGACTTGAGCTCTTCGAACGGCACCCCGACGTTCAGGCGCACTCTGGTCGGGCTCAGTTCCTCGACGTCGGTCTTCACGACGTGGTCACTCCTCGGCTTTCGGGCTGCTGCTACCCGGCACTGGGCTCCCCGGCCGGATTGGGGTCGGTGCCTCGATGGAACTGGCACCGCTGCCACCCGCAGGCCCTTCTGCTGACGGGCACGGCACTGGCGGCTACGCGCGCCAAGTCTAGGGCCTTGCGGGCACATTCACCCGCCACGGGTGGTGATCGCTTGCTCCAGCCGTCTCACTATGAGTGACAGTGCAGGCGGATGAGGAGGGCGTACTTGAGGAGGTCCGCATGACCAGTCCCCGCCCGACCCGACCTGACCAGCAAGATCAGGCCACCGCCGGTGACCTAGGCAGCCAGTCCGGCAGGCCGGCGCAACCAGACCCTGATCTGGCCGCCGCGGCCTGGCCCGCCTTCATGGCAGCGGCAATCGGCTGCGTAACCGTCGGCGCCCTGCTGCTCGGCTGGCCCAGGGAGACGCTGACGATAGTCGCCGTCCTGATCGGGATCGCGCTGGTCGTGACGGGGATTCTCCGGCTGATGGACGGCTTTACCGCCCACGAGGCCAGCGGCGGCAAACGGGTCGCGAGTGTGGTCATCGGCCTGATCGCGATCATCCTTGGCCTGTACTGCATCAGGCATTACCACTTCACGATCGCGGCACTGGCCATCATCGCCGGCCTGTTCTGGGTGATTCACGGAATCGCCGACATCGCGGTCGGCCTGCTCGGCGGCCGGTTCACCGGACGGGGACTCACCGTGCTGGCCGGCGTCCTGAGCCTGTGCGCCGGGCTGATCGTGCTGTTCTGGCCGACGATCTCGCTGACCGTGCTAGTAGCGGTCATCGGCATCTGGCTGATCATCTACGGCCTGCTCGCCGGCGTACTGGCGCTCCGGCTCCGGCGCGGGCGCGGTTCCTGGCAGAGTCCCGGGTAGCCGGGCAGAGTCCCGGGTACGGGTGCGTTTGGCCGGAGCGGATCGGGTATGGACCGAGAGGATTCAGATACTCGCTGGTCGCCGGGGGGGAAGTAAGCACAACGGCGCCTGCGATCCAAGGCCGCGATCCACAGTTCGCGGCTAGCGATGAAGGGGGCGGCTTGACATGAGTAGTGCAAACGAACGGCAAGCCGGCACACCAGGCTCCACGGCAGGCTACGAGCAGGAGCAGGCCTACGCGCAGGCTCAGGGCCAGACCCAGGGCCAGACGCAGGGGCCGCAGGGGCAACCGCCAGGACGGTCGCCAGCGCGGGACTACCAGCCCGGCGACCGCGACTACCAGCCCGCTGGCCGTGACTACCAGGCCGGGGGTCGCGACTACGAGCCCAGCGGCCGTGACTACCAGGGCGGCGGGCGTGACTATCAGGCCGGCGGCAGGCACCGCGGCGCGGTGATCGGCTTCACCGCCCTGGCGGGCACCTTGATGGTGCTCGGCGGGCTGTGGATGGTCACCATCGGCATCGTGGCGCTGTCCCACGGGCACGTGTTCAACACCGCGCCGGCCTACACCTTCAGGTACAACATCAGGGGCTGGGGCTGGACCGAGCTGGCGCTCGGGATCGTGGTGTTCGCCGCAGGAATGTGCGTGTTCCTCGGCATGGCCTGGGCCCGCTACGTCGGCGCGTTCCTCGCGGTGCTCAGCGCGATCGCCAACTTCGTGTTCATCCCATACCAGCCGCTGTGGTCGATCGTCCTGATCGCACTCGATGCCTTCATCATCTGGGCACTCCTGACCCCGAGGCGACAGCCCACCGAGTTCTAGCTGCCGCTGACCATCATCGAAACCAGCGAGTGTGCCCCGCCGCGACGACCTGTCGCGGCGGGGCACGGTGACGTGACGGCCAAGGGCGCAGCGATGCGGCAGCCAGGGGCGCACCGATAGGGAGAGCATGACGCCAGCCCAGCCCAGCGAAGGCGACCCGAACAGCGGCCAGCCCAGCGAAGGCGACCCGCAACCTAAGACCGGCCAGCAACCCCAGGCCGGCCCGCGACTGCGCGGCCGCCGGTACGGCCTGCTGCTTGTCACCTTGCTCGCCTCGTACCTGCTGTCGGCATTCCTGCATGAGAAGTGGATCGCGGGCCTGAACCTGGCCCTCTTCACGCTCGCCGGACTGATAGCGCTGCGCAACTCACCCGTGCGTAGCCGGGTCGCCCGGATAGCCTGCTCGGCCGGCCTGCTGCTGTCGGTCGTCATGATCATCATCTCGGCCAGCTTCAGCAGCGATGTTGGCCGGGGAGTGGCCTACATCTGGACCGGACTTCTCCTGCTGCTGACCGTGACCCTGCTGCTCCGCCAGATCCTGCTCATGCCAGCGGTGACCATCCAGAGCATCTACGGCGCCGTGAGCGCCTACCTGATCATCGGGCTCATGTACGCGGCGTTCTACTCAGCCATCTATTACCTGCACAACCTGAGCTTCTTCAGCAACCACGAGCACGCGAATGGCTCGACCTTCCAGTACTTCAGCTTCACCACGTTGACGACCCTGGGATACGGCGACTTCACACCCGCGCTGAGCGGCGGCCGAGCGGTAGCCATGATCGAGGCCATGACGGGCCAGATCTTCCTGGCCACCCTGGTCGCACGGCTCGTCTCAACCTTCCGCCCGACCTCAGCCCCGCCCGCCAACCCCACCCCCAGCCAAGACCACCCCACCTAACCCACCCACCCCAGCCCCCGCCGCCCAGCCCCCGCCGCCCAGTCCCCACTCCCCGGACCCTCCGCCAAGCCGACCTGACCCCGCGTGCGGGACTCCGGGCGCAGCACGGACACGGACGGACGCAACCCGGACGCCGACCGGGTAGCCGACGACGGCAAGTTTCCGTGATCATGTTCCACAGCCTGATCACGGAAAGGTAGGGGCCGATCACCCCTCGAAGTTCCGTGATTACTACAGGCGCCCGGGTACTGGCGGCCGGCGCCTATCCGGCCGCGAGTCCCCGACCGCAGCGCCGGCCCTTAGCTGTCGCCAGAACCGCAGCGCCGGCCCTTAGCTGTCGCCGGGATGGCAACGCCGCGGCCCATTACTGCTGCCAGAACCGGGTCCGGCATAGCTCCCAGCACCCGGTACCGCATCTGGAGTTCCGTGATCTCAGTGCTCGGGCTGGCGATCACCAGGTCCGGGGCGGTGGCGGTGCCCCCTGACCTTCCGTGATCATGCTCGGGCTGGCGATCACGGGATCCGGGCGGTGGGCGGCGCCCTGCTGATGTTCCGGGCTCTGGCGCGAATTCCGTGACGTTAGCAGGGGTGGCCGCTGGCCAGCCCCATGGATGTGACAGCGCTGGGGCTCCAGCCCCAGCTATGTCACATCGATGGGGTACGGCCCGGCAGGCCAGCGGCGGGACAGGCCCGGACTGGACCAGCCACCCCGGAACCAGACTGCCAACTTCACCGAACCCAAGCAGAGCCATGTTCCGTGATCATGCCGGGGACGGTGATCACGGAGTTCCGGGGGCTTGATCACACCGCTTGGGTTCCGTGATCAAGGTGTGCGGCGTGATCACGGAAGACGGGTGGCGTGATCACGAGGAGGAGCCGGGGTTGCGGGATCAGGGGCACGAGCAGTCGATGGACTGCCAGCTCGGCCTGAGTCCAGAAATCTAATTGTCCCTTGAAACACGGAAGCTGGCACGGGCCGCCGGGTCCTGAGGCCGACCGGGCAGCGACCCGGCACCATGAGGTCGCAAACCCTTTGACTCACAAGCCTTGCCCCTGACTAAGTCCGACACATCGGCGTTCTTCTAAATGGGCGAAACCAGGTAGTGGACTTCATCTGTCACACCTCTAGGTCGGGCCGAGACTCAGGTGTGATCTCGCAGCCGACATCACCGGCCTAACCGGTAATATTATCCAGCTAACCGGCTACGCGTCAGGAGGCGGATCTGCCAGCGACAGGGCTAGGCCGCGGCACGGGACATCCTCCGCTGATGGAGCCGCTGCGGCCGTGGGATCCGGAGCGGATCGGCGGCTACGTGCTCACCGGCAGGCTCGGCGCAGGCGCGATGGGACGGGTTTACCTTGGCCGGTCAGCGGCTGGGCGCCTGGTCGCGGTCAAGACGATCAGGATCGAGTTCGCCGAGCAGCCTGACTTCCGTACCAGGTTCGCCCAGGAGGTGGCGGCCGCGCGCCGGGTCAGCGGTGCCTTTACCGCGCCGGTAGTCGCCGCCGACCCGGAGGCTGACATGCCCTGGCTGGCGACTGTCTATGTGCCGGCACCGCCGCTGAGCGCGCTGGTCGAGATCTGCGGCCCGCTTCCCGTGGCAGCCGTGCGCTGGCTGGCCGCCGGATGCGCCGAGGCGCTTGAATCCATCCACAGCGTCGGGCTCGTGCACCGCGACCTGAAGCCCTCCAACGTCCTGGTCTCGCCGGACGGCCCCAGGGTCATCGATTTCGGCGTGGCGAGGGCGGCCGAGCGCATTCAGCTCACCTTGACCAGGGGCGCGGTCGGGACTCCCGCCTACATGGCGCCGGAGCAGGCCAGGGACACCCGCCGCGCGACCACGGCGAGCGATGTCTACTCACTCGGCGCCACGATCCTCTTCGCCGCTACCGGGCATGGTCCTTACCAGGGCGATTCGGTCATGGACGTGCTCGTTCACCTGGCGACCGAGCCGCCCGACCTATCCGGGCTGCCGGCCGAGCTGGCCGACATCGTCGCCGCCTGCCTGGATCGCGACCCGCGCAGGCGCCCGGGCTCGGCGGCGATGCTCGCGCACCTGGCTCCCGGCGGCGCCGACCTCGTCATGGGCGAGTTCGGGCGCGCTCCTTTGCCAACTCCGGTTCTCGCTCTTATCGATGAGTACCGTCGCGATCCCAGACCTTCAGATCAGCCGGCAGCGCCGGGGCAGCGCTCCGATAACGATGACACCTTCGGCTCGCTCCCCCTGGTGAGCGCTCCGGCCAGGTCGGTCGCACGCCATTCCGCCAGGCGGCGACTGCGGGTGCGGCGCTCTCCCGGCGGCGCTGACGCACAGCGAGCGAACTCGGGGCCACCGCGAGCTGGCTCAGCCGGCACTCGCGGCGTCCTGGCTGGCCTCGCGGCGGCGGGAACGGCGATCGTCCTGCTGGGCGCCGGCGTCGCCGCCGGCCGGTATTTCGCTTCCGGCAGCCAGCCGGCCCCAGCCGCCAGCCAGTCGGCGAGCGGTCAGGCGCAGTCACCCGGCTCGTTCGGGACTGGTCCCGGTTTCCTCCCGCCGCCGGCCACCGGGCAGCTGGCCGACCCGAGTGGCCGGCCGATTGCCGTGCTGACGCAGCGGAGGGGCGATCCGCTGACAATCTTCGTAGTTCAGGGCCGGGGCTGGCCGCCGGGCGCGCGGATAACCGTGACCCTGGCCGGTCATGGTTCGTCGCCGGTTCACGAGATCGTGGACGGCGCTGGGGCCTTCAACTACGCGATCAATCAGCAGGGCGAGTTCTTCCCTCGCGGGCTCCCGCCGGGGCGTTACAAGGTCATAGTCAGTGTTCCCGGCGGTCCTCGGGCGACGGCCAGGTTCGTGGTGATGTTTCCGCCGCCAGGACCACCGCCGCCCTGAGCAGGTTAAGACCGGGTCCACCACAGGTCTTCCTGGCGCGAGCACCAGGCCGGGTCACCGAGACGCTCAAGATCCGCTGCGGTGATGATGCCGTTCTCGATCAGTACTCCCACGGTGACTTCGTCGGAGAGGCGGACGTCAGGCCGCACCAGGCCGCGCTCGCTGATCTTGCGGCGCAGCACCTTGAGATGCTCGCCGACTCGCGCCGACAGCCGGTCCCTGAAGGCCGGATCGGTGTCGAAGCACTCGATCTCGTGGTGGGCGTCGGTGACTTCGAGTGCAGCCCTGGCGATTTCCGGTGTCCTCGGAATCGGCGTCCTGCGGGCCGGATCGATGAGCCAAGGCCGGCACCAGATAAGCGCGACAAGAAAGAGCTTGGTGTTCGGGTCCAGGTAGAGCGGCAGGACAGTGGCCTCGTCGGTCAGGCCATTCGCCTGGCTGCCATCGCCGGCCTCGTCCCGCGCCGATCTTGGCGTCACCACAAGCCGCAGGGGCTGGCCATCATCCAGCATCGCGCGTGAGCCCACGAGCGCCGTGCCGCGCTGGACGAACCAGCCGCCAGCGGGATCGCCAGGCTCGTCCAGCCGAGGCAGCCTGATCCGGAACCCATCGCCTTCCGCGTACAGCGCGTGGGTATAGCTGATGTTGGCGACCAGGACGCCGCCGGCCATCGCCCTAATCACGCCGGCCCGCCGGGACAGCCCGCGCCCTGCGGCGATCACAAGATCCGCGTCCGGGCCACGGCCGAACACCAGCCGGCTCCCGTCAGGGACCCCGACCACCCGGCCCGACGGCGTGGTGACATGCGCTTGCGTCACCGTCGAGTCAACCGCCATCGCCCGCCCATCCTGGCCACAGGCTATCCGCGCCTGCTGAAGTAGTTCCCGCCCCATCCGCTATCCATCCATCAGCCGCACAGCGAGCGGTGATCGTTCACGACTGTGCGGTTCGCGCATTCTAAGCCGGTCCGAGACTCTGGGCATCCCCGAATTCGGGGGTGTGAAAGCAGGTCGATTCACGATTTGCTATTCACAACCTAGGGGGGCAGGCCGGACTGGTGCCCCCGCCGGCGGTTAGCGCCGCCGGCGGGGGCGTCGGCTCCTGACCGTGGCTGGTCGGGAGGCGCGAGAACCATTCCGGGCTAGGTACTAGGTGACAGTGCGGCTCGACGACTCGACGATCCGGCAGGACGATGAGATTCGACAGCGACCAAGCTCAGGCGAGGTCTCCCTATACGGGACGCCACCGCAAGGAGCCAGCCTGCCTGCAAGCGGCACGGCGGCTCAGGCCAGCTCGGCTGAGCCTCCCCGCATCCCCAGTCTCCGCCCTCGCAAGCTCCGCCCTCGCAAGCCCGGCCCGCAACTGGCGATTCCGGGCTGAGCAGGCCGGCGAGATCTAGCCGCATCCCGGGAAACGCTTCGAGCGCGGAGCCCGCCTGACGGCGATCCGGTTCCGGGCGGCGGCTCAGCCCGGCGCGCGTCGCAGATCTGCCTGATATCGGTGCTTTTAGGGTGCTGGCGGCTGGCCCTAGCCTGGGGTTCGGCCAGATCCTGTAGGACAGTTTGCCGTTGTAGGACATTTTGCCGCCAGATTTGCGGTTAACGCTCCTACAACGGCAAACCGTCCTACACAACGCCCGGTTCCACCCGGTCTGGCGGCAGCCGGGGCAGCCCGGGCTCGCCGCCGGACAGGCCACCGGGCCCGGATCGGGTGAAACCGGGCACTGTGTAGGAGGATATTTTCCTGTAGGAGACTTAACAACCATATTCGCTGTTAAGTCTCCTACAGGAAAAAAGTCTCCTACAGGATCCGGCCGAAACCCGCGAGGCCAGCCGCCAGCACCCCCGAAAAGCGCCGATACCCGGCAGACCCGCCATGCGGCCGGGGCTGAGCCACCGCCCGGAACCGGATCGCCGCCAGGCGGGCTCCGCCCTCGCGAGCCCGCCGCCCTGGATCGATCCAGCATCTCGCAGACGACAGATCTTCAACCAAGCGTGATTGAATGGTAGCGTTCTGTGATGTCAGGCACGCGGAGGTGGACGCTTACCTGGAGGTGGAGATGCGAGTAATGGCGAGAATCAGCATTCCCGTGGAGTCAGGCAACCAGGCCATCGTCAAGGGTTCGCTGCCTGCCGTGATGCGGCGTGCCGCCGAGCGCTGGAACCCGGAGGCGATGTACTTCACGGCCTTCGACGGGCGCCGGACGGCCTTCATCGTCTTCAACCTCCCGGATGCCTCGGACATCCCGCCCTTCGCCGAGCCGTTCTTCACCGAACTGAACGCCTCCGTGGAGATCGCTCCCGTGATGGACGGAGCCGACCTGGCCAAGGGCCTGTCCCAGCTCAGCTAGATCAGCCACAGCGAGACGCGGACCAGACCGGGCCAGGCCAGGCCAGACGAGCCAGTGGCTCGGCTCAGCGCCCGCCACGGCCCGCGATCAGCCTCTGTCACACGGTGATATGCCGATAAATCACCCAGGTTAGCCCGAGTAGCCGTGGCGGGCGGGCCAGATGACCCATGTCCTGACTACAGTTAAGTGTCTGAGATACGTGGCTCTTGGATGAAGGCTAGGCCCATTGGTATATGTCCTCGCCCTGTGCGCGTCCCTGGCGAACGCTCTGACCAGCGTCTTCCAGCGGATCGGCGTGGAAGACGCGCCAGATGACACCACGCTGCGGCTAAGTTTGCTGCGTTACGCGGTCAAGAGAGGTATCTGGCTGCTCGGCTTCGCGCTGATGGTCGTCTCCTTCATAGTGCAGGCCATCGCACTGCATTTCGGGCGGCTGTCCCAGGTGCAGCCGATCCTCACCACCGAGCTCGTCTTCCTGACCGCGATCCTGGCTATCTGGTTCGGCTTCCGGATGGGCCGGCGCGAGTGGCTGGGCTCGCTGGCGGTCACGGCCGGCCTGGCCGGGTTCCTGTACTTCGCCCATCCTGAGTACGGCATGATCCCGCCGCCGCTCTGGCGCTGGGCCATCGCCATCGCCGCCTGCGTGGTCACCATAGGAGCCGCGATCATCGCGGCGATGCGCGGGCCAAGGTGGTGGCGTGCCGCCATGTTCGGCACGGCGGCCGCGATCAGCTTCGCCTTCACGGCCGCGTGCACCAAGGTCGTGTCCGACTATGCCGCCGCGGACTGGACCCAGCTCTACCGGCACTGGCAGACCTACGCCCTGGCGATCTTCGGACTGCTCGCAGTCTTCCTCACCCAGAACGCCATGCACGCGGGACCCATCGTGGCCTCTCAGTCGACCCTGGTGCTGGTCGATCCGCTGGCCAGCATCCTGATCGGGGTGAGCCTGTTCGGCGACGACTTGCAGACCAGCGGAGCTTCGATCCCGCTTGAGGCGCTCTCGCTGCTTGTCGCCTTCGGCGGGGCGTTCGTCCTGGCCCACTCCCCGCTGATCAGCGGACTGCGCGCCGGAGGTGAACACAGCGAGTCACTGTCCGCACGAGCCAGGTCCCGCGCTACCGGCGAGCGACACGAGACGGCAGGCAACCCCGCGGCCTCCTGACCCTAGCCAGCCGCGCCAGCAGTGCCAGGCCCAGCCGCGTCCGGCCCAGCCGCATGCCGGCGCAGCCACGTCTGCGGCTCGCCGGACTCGGCCGCGATAGCGCGCCAGGTCAGGCCGTCGGCCCGGCGCCTGGCGATGTAGTCAGCGATGGACGGATAGCCGAGGCGCTCGGCGACCTGCGCCGCCCGGCGGTCGGCCGAGTGACGCTTCGCGGCGTGCGCGACGGGGGCGAGGCCGTGCAGGCGCAGCGCTGACTCAACCGTGTGCCGGGAGACCCCGAGTTCCGCCGCCATAGCGTTCACCGTCCGATGCTGCTCCAGGTGGCGTTCGCGCAGGTATGCGGCGACGTCCTGGTAACCGATCGCCCGCAGCGCCAGCAGCCAGCGAGCCTGCGCCCGATCGGCGGCACCCGGACTGGCCGCCTCGGCAGCAGCCGGGTCGATCCGGCCCAGATGACGCGATAGCCAGTCCTTGTGCAGGCCAGCCTCCCTGCTGATGGCGGCGAGACTCTGTCCGGCGCGCCTGCGATCGGCAACGAACGAGCCGAGGTCGGGATACCCTCGCTGGCTCGCGGCCTGCGCCGCGACCTCGGCCAGATGCCGGTCAGCCCGGTCCCTGTTCGCCCGGGCGGCGAGAGCGGATGGCCTGGCCGTCCTGACTCTGGCGGCCTTCTTGCGTCGCTGCTCGGGGAAGGACCGGCCCCTGGCCGCAGCCGCCGCGTCTCTGGCGAGCTCCCCGGCCCTGGCCCTGGCCCGGCCGGCCGCGCTGCCCTCCCTGATCGCCGGGTCAAACACCAGGCGCGCGCTGAGCGCCGCAGCCCGGAGCTTGCGGGTCTGCGAGCTTTCGAGCGACTGGCTGCGCTCCAGGCCGAAGGCCTCGCAGTACCGGTCCTTGGTCCAGCCGTGCGACGCCAGATGCGCTGCCACCGACCTGAACGAACGGCCACACAGGTGGCAGACCACCCGCGCGTCATCAAGGACCACCTCGCCGACCGGCGCGTAGCACACCGTCCCGTCGGCAAGCACGCCAGCGACCGGCCGCATCAGCCCGCTCTGGCGCCGCAGAGACCGCGGCGCAGCGGCAGGCGACGCGGTCGCGGCCTCGCTGATCATCTCGGCGGACACGACCAGCCCTCCCAGCATGCTCACTAGTCACAAAGAGACTACTGCCATCGCCGCAGGGCGTCACTAGCAGCCTGACCGGCTGATTGACCGCCACTTACTCGCCCGCCGGCGTTACCTGGCGCCACCGCGGGGTAGGGCAACCCGGTGTGCTCGGACTAGCCGGGTGCCGTTATTCCAGAAAATAAAACTCATAAATTCTCATAAAAGGAGCAAGCGATCATGGAGCTCAGCGCCCGCAACCAGCTGCAAGGGACCGTCAAGAGCGTCAAGTCGGGCTCGGTCATGGCCGAGATTACGGTTAACGTCGGCGCGGGCGTAGTCACCGCCGCCATCACCGACGCCTCACGAGAGCGCATGAAGCTGGCTGAAGGCGACCAGGTCTCTGTGGTCATCAAGTCGACTGAAGTCATGATCGCCAAGGGCTGAGCCGGCCCGCCCGACCTCGCGCCCGCCGGTGCGGCGGGCGCGTAGCCTTGACTGATGGCGCCGATCCGCGAACCTGGCCTCAGCGATCCCGCGCTGTCGCTCGCGGAGTGGCTGGTGCTCTGCCTGGTCTGCGAAGAGCCCAGGCACGGTTTCGCCATCGCCAGGCTGCTTGAGTCGCAGGGCAGCATGGGCAAGATCTGGCGGGTTCCCAAGCCAGTGGTCTACCGCGCGCTGCAGCGACTGGAGCAGCTTGGCCTGGTCACCTCGGCCGAGCTGCAGCCGTCGAGCCTAGGACCGGCCAAGTCACCGGTCGACGCCACCGAGACCGGCCGCAGGTTCGCCGTATCCTGGCTCAGCGAGCCGGCCCGCCACAATCGGGACGTGCGCTCGGAGTTGCTCGTCAAGCTGGCGCTGCTCGACCGTTCCGGCCGGGACCCCCTCCAGCTGCTTGACGCCCAGCGCGCCCGCCTGCTCCCCGTCGCCAGCGCACTCGCCGCCCGGCTCGCGACGGCTGCTGGATTCGACCGCACGCTCATCCTCTGGCGGGTCGAGACGGTCAGCGCCACGCTTCGTTTCCTCGACGCCGTACAGGAAGATGATCTAGCCTCCGCCCTGGCCAGCGGCTAGGAAAGCAGGCCGGCGGCAGTATGCGGCAGTCACGGACCCTTGTGCCCCTGCCACCATATGTAGTCTCATTGTGACTACCGGACTAACGGTGCGGCCCTGATCTGGGTCGCGCCGTGAGGACTGCCGTTAGCCCAGATGACCGCGTCGGCCTCCGTCATCCAGGCAGCCTCCGTCATCCAGGCAAGGGAGATGGGTATTCGTGACAGTCACAATCGACCGGAATGTCGAGCAGTTCATCAGCAGTCCGCGCCAGCTGTTCATTAACGGGCAGTGGGTAGACGCGGCCTCAGGCCAGACCTTCGAGACGCCCAACCCGGCGACCGGTGAGACTCTCGCCCACATCGCCGAGGGCGCCGAGGAAGATATCAACCGGGCCGTCCGGGCCGCGCGGGCCGCGTTCGACGGACCGTGGAGCCGGATGAGCCCGTCCGAGCGCGGCCGGATCATCTGGCGAATCGGCGACCTTCTGCTCGAGCACATCGAGGAGTTCGCCCAGCTCGAATCGCTCGACAACGGCAAGCCGTATGCCGTCGCCAAGGGCGCCGACGTGCCGCTCGCCGCCGACCTGTTCCACTACATGGCCGGCTGGGCCACCAAGATCGAGGGCAACACGATCAACATCTCGGTGCCCTACATGCCGGGCGCCAACTTCCACTCCTACACGCTGCGCGAGCCGATCGGCGTGGTCGGTCAGATCATCCCGTGGAACTTCCCGCTGCTGATGGCCGCCTGGAAGCTCGGCCCCGCGCTGACCACCGGCAACACCGTCGTGCTCAAGCCGGCCGAGCAGACTTCGCTGACCGCGCTGCTGCTGGCGCAGATCATCGCCGAGGCGGGCGTGCCCGATGGCGTCGTCAACGTGGTCCCTGGCTTCGGCGAAACGGCTGGCGCTGCCCTCGCCGCCCATCCGGATGTCGACAAGGTCGCGTTCACCGGGTCGACCGAAGTCGGCAAGCTGATCGTGCAGGCCGCTGCCGGAAACCTGAAGAAGCTCACCCTTGAACTGGGCGGCAAGAGCCCGAACATCGTCTTCGACGACGCCGACGATGCCGCCATCGAGGGCGCGGCCAACGCGATCTTCTTCAACCACGGCCAGTGCTGCGTAGCGGGCTCGCGCCTGTTCGTACAGGAAGGCAAGTTCGACGCGGTGGTCGACGGCGTGTCCGAGATCGCCAAGTCGATCAAGCTCGGCTCCGGCATGGACGAGAGCACCCAGATGGGCCCGCTCGTCTCGGCCGAGCAACTGCAGCGGGTCACCGGCTACCTCGACGCCGGCCGCTCCGACGGCGCCACCGCGGTGACCGGCGGCGGACGGCACGGCGACGCGGGCTACTTCGTCGAGCCGACCGTGATCACGAACACGAGGCCAGAGATGAGCATCGTGCGCGAGGAGATCTTCGGCCCGGTCGTGGTCGCCGCGCCGTTCGAGACCCTGGACCAGATCGCCACTGTCGCGAACGACACCGACTACGGCCTCGGCGCTGGCATCTGGACCAGGGACATCTCCAAGGCCCACGCACTGGCCAAGAAGATCCGGGCGGGCACCGTCTGGATCAACTGCTACAACGTGTTCGACGCCTCACTGCCGTTCGGCGGCTACAAGCAGTCCGGCTGGGGCCGCGAGATGGGCCACGAGGCACTGAACAACTACCTCGAGGTCAAGGCAGTCACCACGCTGCTCTGACCTGAGCCTGGGTGACTGACCGGCCCGGCCGGCTCGCTCACCCCTGACCCGCGGCTGGGGTCCCCCGCTGTCGCCATTGGCACAGCCGGGGACCCCAGCTGTCGTTCGGACCCTGGCGTGCCCCGGCGAACGTCAGCCGCCGGCGCGGCCAGCCCTGGTTCGGTGCGGCTGACCCCCGTGTTTCCGTGATCATGGAGCACTGCCTGATCACGGAACATGGCGCTGGGCGGTTTCAAGTGGTCGGGATGCCTCGCGGGCCTGGCGGAGCCACCGCCCGGCCCCGGACTGGTCCCTCGTGACTCAGCTGTCACAGCCGGCTCCCCCGCTGCCAGGCTCGCCTGATCCTGTAGGAGACTTTTTTCCTGTAGGAGACTTAACAGCGAATATGGTGGTCAACCCTCCTACAGGAAAAAAGCCTCCTAGATCTTTAAGCCACCACCCGGCACCAGCCCCTGCAAACCCCGCAGAAACTCGCAAACCCGGCCCCGCGCCCCACCCGAGCCCGGACCGGATGATCACCCCGCCGACGTTCCGGACCATCATCATCCGCCCCGATTCACATCACGGAATTCGCGCCGGAGCCCGGAACATCGGCAGCGTGATCACCCGCTTGGATTTCCGTGATCATGAGTCCCAGCATGACCAGGGATGAATCAGGTTCACGCTGGGGATCCCGGCTTCTTTATTTCGTGGCGGACTGCCGCGATCAAGCTGGGGGGCACGCCGCGATCAGGCTGTGCCTGGTGGCATCGGTCGCGAGATCATCACTTTGCGCGATGATCTGCCAGCCGGCTGGCAGCGAAGAGGCCGGCTCGCCCGCTCGCAGGCACCAGTCAGGCGGCAGGCTCGGCCGGGCGCGACGTGCCGCCGCGGTGAGTGCTTCCCAGCCGAGCAGCCCACCAGGCACGACAGCCGAGGCGGCAGCCGGGAACAAGTCCCGATCCCAGTACCCCGTGCACAGCACGAGCGCGAAACTGACCGGTGCCGGACGCCACACTGCCAGGTCAGCGTGGATCAAGGTGATCCGGTCATCGAGCCCGCGCCGCCTTGCTTCCAGATCTAGCAGTTCAAGCGCGACATCCGAGGCATCGACCGCCACAACTGGCCACCCGGCCGCGCCGCAAGCAGAACGCCGCCCGACAGGCCGCTCGCCAGCTCAAGCACCGACCCAGCCGGCACCGAACCGGCCGCCGCCGAGGCCGCCGCCGACAGCGCCTGCACCGCGACCGGGTGCGGCTCGAACGAGGCGGCGAAGCCCTCCTGGTACCTGGCGTTCCAGCGAAGCCGGTCGGGGTGATCGGCCAGACTCGGATCTTGGCGGAAGCTGACCATTTACCCACGCTAGCCCCACCCCTCCCCCGACCACCGCCCCGCCTCCATCAACCCACCCAACCCCGCCAGCCCACCCGGTCACACGCCCGACGACGCCAAGCCCCAGCGACCAGCCCAACACCGGCGAACAGCCCAGCACCGGCGACCCGCCTCCCACGATGACCCGCCTCGCCACGATGACCGGCCTCGCACCGGTGACCAGCCCAGCCACGATGACCCGCCCAGCACCGGCGACCCGCCCGCGCCCGTGACCGGCCCCGCACCGGCGACCCGCCCGCGCCCGTGACCGGCCCCGCACCGGCGACCCGCCCGCGCCCGTGACCGGCCCCGCACCGGCGACCCGCCCGCGCCCGTGACCGGCCCCGCACCGGCGACCCGCCCGCGCCCGTGACCGGCCCCGCACCGGCGACCCGCCCGCGCCCGTGACCGGCCCCGCACCGGCGACCCGCCCGCGCCCGTGACCGGCCCCGCACCGGCGACCAGCCCCACGCTGTTTCCGTGATCATGAAATAGAGCTTGATCACGGAACATGAGCTGCGAGATCACCCCAACGGGACTCCGTGATCAAGACCTCAGCCATGATCACGGAATCCTGCGAGGGGTACCTGAGCGCCTGGTCGGCGGTAAGCCGCCCGCGAGGCCAGCCCATAGCCCGCCGTCCTCAGCTTCCCGGCTCCTAGGGCACATCGATGTGGCAGAGGTGTTGCTGGAACAACATCTCTGCCGCATCGATGCATGTCTGCGCCGGGGCTGGCAGCATGGGGGGATGGAGCTGGATGTTCCGTTGCAGGTGCTCGGGGTGGTCAGGACTGGTCGCACCGAACTGGAGGACACCCCGATCCAGGCGGGCGTTAATCGCGGCGAGCACGGAACAATCGAGATCGACGAGGCTTACGCTGACGGCCTGGACGGGCTCGCCGGGTTCGACTACGCGTGGCTGCTCACCTGGCTGCACCGGCCGGATAACCCTGCCGCGGCACCGGCCCTTCGGCAGGTTCCGTTCCTGCTGCGCAGGCAGCAGCGCCAGGTAGGCATCTTCGCTACCAGGGGGCCGAGGCGGGTAAACCCGATCGGGCTCAGCCTGATCCAGATCCTCAAGGTAGCTGGATCGTCGATCAGCTTTGCCGGCGTCGACCTGCTGGACGGCACCCCCGTCATCGACCTGAAGCCGTTTGTCTCTCGGTTTGACCGGCCACCCGGCGACCCACGCTGCGGCTGGTTCGAGCAGGTCACGATCGAAGACGGCACCACACCAGCCGGTCTGGGCCGAGCCGGGAAGTAGGCCGACCGGCCAGATGGGGCCAGCCCGGCAGCGAGGCGGTCGCCGCTAACACTCCCGCCCGGGGCACATCGAGGTGACAGTGCTGGTGCCGGGACCCAATGTCAGGAACTTAAGGTGGCTGGGTTGTGGTGGTGCGGGGGTGTTGTGGCTGGTGAGTAGTGGTGGGCGGGGTTGTGCTGGGCGGGGTGATGGTGGCGGTGTGGCGAGTGTCGCATGGTATCGGGGCGTGAAGGCTGCCTTGGAGGGGCAGCGGTCGGGTTGGTGATGGGGGTGGGGGAGGCTGGCCGGCTGGTCAGGCCGCCGGCTTGCGGCGCGCCAGGTCCGGGCAGGCACTTTGCCGGGAATGCCGGGATCGGGATGGCTGCGGGCGTCGCAGCTGGGGTCCCCTGCTGTTGTGCTGGCGACAGCAGGGGGCCCCAGCTGTTGTCAGCCTCAGCCTCAGCCTCAGCCGCACCCGCGCCCGCGCCCGGACAGCCGCGTTAAGTTCCTGGCATTGTGCTGAGACCCAGCTCTGTCACATCGATGCGGCTCCGCCGGGGTACACGAGGCGCCCTCCGACGTGGCCAGTCTCCAGCCGGACGGCATGCCCTCGATGCAGAGCGTTAAGCGAAGCAGCCGGCATCGAGGGCATGCCGCCCGGCTACCCCCAGCCAGGTCTGACACCACGCCCAGAACCAAACAGGTACGGGCGGGGCGGGGGGCTTAGGTGGGGGACGACGAGGCCAGGATGTCGTTGATCATCTCCTTCGGGACGGTAACGTCATCGAACCACCGGCCGCCGAAGGGCCTGGGCACCGGAACGATCTGGTCGGTCGTATAGGCGAGGATCTTGCGGTTGTAGAGGCGGAGCTCGTTCCGCAGTGAGGCCGGCAGCTTCTTGTCGAAGCTCCAGCGCCCTTTCCAGCTCCCCTAGCAGCGCACGGGTCTCGACAATGGTTTCGAGAACGGCCTTGCAGAACCCGCCAGGCAGCACCCCGTACTCGCCCTTGATCTCCACCAGGCGGGCGATGGCCTCATAGGAGACATCCTGCAGCTGGCGCCGGCTCAGCCAGCGGGTTTCATAGTTCAGCCGCCGGTACCACAGGGGCTCCACCATGGCCTGGCGGTGTTCTTCCAGCGTGCGGTGGAAAATACGGTAGCCATGCTGCTCAGGTTCCTCGAAGAACCGGGACCCTGGGTCGAGGAACGGCACCATCGGACAGATGAGCGGAAGGGCTGGCCAGCCTCCGAACTTGCGTATCAGTTTCTCGGAGTACGCGATGGTGTCCATCACCGACTGCCGGTCCTGATATGGCATGCCGATGAAGAACCAGATCATGATCCCCTTGACGCCGGCGTCCAGGGCGCGGGGGATCCATTCCTCCATCTGCTCCATGGTGTAGTTGCAGCAGGCAGGCCGCCTTGCTTATTTTCAGGTCGTGCGACTCCGGGGACAGCATGAGATAGGCGTCGGTTGACTCACCCATTTTCTTGAGCGTGTCGGGTGGCGCCAGGCTGAACTGCTCGAAGTGGACGCTCTTGTAGCCGAGTTCTTTCACCGCGTCCAGGTACTGGTGCATCCGTGTCTTATTCTCGGAATAGCACTGGAGCGCATAGATCGAGGTACGCTTCGCCGCCTCGCCCATGGTCCGGAGCTCTTCGACGATGAGGTCGTTGTCCTTCTGCACCAGGGTCTTGCGGACGCCCATGATATTGCGGTAGGCAAACCGTGATCCGCCGCACCAGCCACAGTCATGAGCGCAGCCCGTATTCGGCAGGGTCATGATGAGCTTGGGTGCTGACGGTCCCCCGTCTGGTGCCTCCCGGTAATACGACCAGTCGTTGCGTACGTTGTTATAGTTATTGGCGGGCTTGTGCGTGAAACCGGTTGACTGGACTTCTCCGTCGGTCTTATACAGCAGGTTCGGGATGGAACTCAGATCCCTGTTGCCCTGCCGCACCCTGGTGACCAGTTCGGTGACCGGCTCAAGAGTGTCGTAACCCTGAACGACGACATCCACGCACGGGTACTCAATGAGCTGCTTGGCGTAGTAGGTCGCCGACAGGCCGCCGAAGATGATGAGTGCTTCAGGATGCACCTCTTTCAGGAGGGCCGCGAGCTCGATGGAGCCGTGACACTGCGCCATCCAGTGCAGGTCAAACCCGAAGACGGGAGCCTCGAAGCGGCTGAACAGCTGCCTGATGTCCAGCTCAGGGTGCATGAGCATCAGCGAGGCGATATTGACGATCTTCGTCTCGAATCCGGCGTCAGCCAGCCGCTGCTTGATCGAGAAAAACCCGATCGGATAGATCTCGTAGAGCGAGGTGACGTTGACGCTGTCGCTGTCGCTCAGATAGGCGAACAGCATGTCGTCACGCTCGCGGAAGTCGTAGACGCTGGGAGCGTGTAACAGGAAAAGGTCGGCCTCGAGCCGGGACGCTAGCTGCTCATCCATCGTGAGGAATCCCTTATCTCGTAGATCGAGCGGCCCCGCGACTGGCGTGACATCGTGCGCTGGAGCCGGTTGGAGCGGGCACGGGATAGGTCAAGGGGTGGAGCGGTCAGGAGGGCGGCGTCAGCACACCGGCCACTCCAGCTATCGTTTCTTCCGGTCGAAAAGTTGTCAAGATGGTCGTCTCGGACTCTCTGCCCTATTGCGACATGACGGCCGGATCGCGCCGCCAGGCCCGGATCGGGCTTCCCAAATGCGGGCAAGTGTATGATAATGGTCTGCGTCGACGACAGCCACCACAACCACCGAGGGCACAGCAATGCCCGTACCGAGGAGGTGTGATCTGCGGATCGCGGTGATTGGAGCCGGTCCCGGCGGGCTGTACTTCGGCGCGTTAGCTCGTCAGCTCAACCCCGAACACGAGATCACCATCTGGGAGCGGAATGCCCCCGATGACACGTTCGGATTCGGCGTGGTGCTCTCGGAGAAGGCACTGAACGGGATTGAGCGCGCCGATCCGCTCGTCCTGGGCGAAATGCGACAGAAGTTCACTCGGTGGGATGACATAGACATTCATTACCGCGACACGACATTCACCGCAGGCGGAAACGGATTCGCCGCGATGAACCGCACCAAATTGCTCACCACTTTACAACGGCACTGCGCTCGGCTCGGTGTCCCGGTGCACTTTCGCGGCGAGATCACGGACGTCGACGCCCTTGCCGCTGACCATGACCTCGTGGTCGCCGCCGACGGGGCGAACTCTGTGGTCAGGGCCCGGTACGCCGACGCCTTCTCCCCTGAGGTCCAAGCCGGCCAGTGCCGGTACATCTGGCTGGGCACCGACCTGGTGTTCGACTCGTTCAAGTTCTTCATCCTGGACACGCCAGGCGGGGCCATCCAGGTACACGCCTACCCCGACTCCGGCCACGCCAGCACCTTCATCCTCGAGCTGTCCGAACGCGCCTGGCGCGCGGCCGGCTTCGCCGAGGCGGCTCCCCCGCAGCTCGCCCAGGGCGAGTGTGACGAGCGATCGATCGGCATCGTCGCCGAACTGTGCAAGGACATTCTGAACGGGCACAAGCTGTTCGGGAACAACTCGCGCTGGCTGCGGTTCCCGACGGTGCGATGCCAGACCTGGCGGCACCGCAACGTAGTGCTGATCGGCGACGCGGCGCACACGGCGCATTTCTCCATCGGCTCGGGTACCAAGCTGGCGATGGAGGACGGCCTCGCCCTGGCCACGAACCTGCACGAGCAGCCCAGCGTAGACGCGGCTCTGCGCGCGTATGAAACCGAACGCCGCCCGCTGGTCAGCTCCGCTCAGCGCGCCGCCCAGGCTAGCCTGGAGTGGTTCGAGAACATCGACCACTACACCCGCCAGGACCCGCAGCAGTTCGCGGTGAACCTCCTGACCCGCAGCCGCCGGGTTTCCTATCCCAGTCTGCGCAGGCGCGATCCTGAGTTCATCGCACGGGCCGAGCGGTGGTTCGCCGGCCAGGCGAGCGGCCACGCAGGCGGCCAGGTACTCCCGCCGATGCTCCAGCCGTTCACGCTCGACCGCCTGGACCTAGTCAACCGCGTCGTGGTCACCCCCGGCGAGGTGTGCCCGGCCCGCGACGGCGTGCCTGGTGATCTCCAGCTGGTATGCCTGGGCAGCGCGGCGCTTGGCGGGGCCGGTCTGGTGCTGACCGGGCCAGTGCTGACCGGGCCAGTGTCACCGTCAGCCACGGGCGCGGCTAGCCCCGGCCGGGTCGGCTTGCATACCGACGAGCAGGTCACCGGGTGGCGCCGGGTCACCGATTTCGTGCACGCCCATTCGCCTGCGAAAATCGGCGTTCAGCTCAGCTGCTCCTGCCCGCCCGGCCGCGACTCGGCCGGGCTGGCCGGGTCTGCCGGATCCCTGGACGAGTCGCGGCGCGAGCTCGCCGCCGGGGCCAGGAACGCCGCCGCCGCCGGCTTTGACCTGCTTGAGCTGGACTGTACCCACGACTGCCGCTCGCTCGACGACGCGCTTGAGGTCCTGCGCGCGATCCGCGCCGTCTGGCCGGAGGGGCAGCCGGTGAGCGTGCGGATCGCGCCGGAGCAGGGGTCACCGGACTCGGACAGCGTCGACGCGATGATCAGCCGGGCGAACGCGTTCGCCCGGAGCGGCGCGTCAGCTGTGCACGTGTCCGCCGGGCCAGGGGCCGACCCGGCCGCCTGCGCGGACCGGATCCGCAACCAGGCCGGGCGCGAGGTCGGAGTCGCCGTGATCGCCGCGGGCTCGATCTCCGCACCGGACGTCAGCACGATCGTCCTGGCCGGGCACGCTGATTTGTGCGTGGTCGACCAGCCGAAGGAAACCTCGCCCTGGCTTTCACCACGCGGGGCATCAGATCGGCTTACCTTGAGTGAGTCGCCCTAGCTTCGGAGGAGGACGCGATGCTCCCTATCCCTGATCTCGGCTTACTGCCGGAAGGCGCCGCCGAGCACCATGGTGAGGCCACGCTGTGCGCGGACGCGGCCTGGGCCAGCGCTAGCCGGGACCCGGGCACGGTCGGTGAGTTCGCGGCCGTGGTCATCGACTACGCTGACCGGCTGTGGGGCGCGGGGGTGCGGTCAGGCGATGTAGTCGCCGTGGTCAAGTCCAATCACTTCGATATCCAGGCACTCCAGTGCGCCATTGTCCGCATCGGCGGACTGCCCGCACTGTTGTCAGTGAAGATGGAACCATCCGATCTGCTTGACTGCCTCGGGCGGCTTCAGCAGCCCAGCCTGCTGACCGATGCCGAGGGCGCGGCCGTGCTGGCGCCCTACCAGGATCGCCTGCCCTCGCTCGTCTCCCGCATCTTCAGCCTTACCCCCGCGAGCGCGCTGGCCGGGGCCATCGGGCTGAGCGAGCCCGCGACTCATACGGTTAGCCGCCGGCCCGGCACCGACCCGACGCTCATCACGCACTCATCCGGCACTACCGGAAGGCCGAAGCTCGTCGTCCACACCGTGGACTCTCTCTTTGGCCACGTAGCGCCCCAGGTCACGGTCGTGCAGGCCTACGACAAGGCCGAGATCAGCGCGAAGTGCCTGTCCTTCGTGCATGTGCGGACGTCGACGTCACTGCTGGTGACGCTCAACGTCGGGATACCCTTCCTCGCCATTACCTCCGCGAGCCTGGAGCCGGTGCGCACGGCACTACTCCGCTACAAGCCGGCGTCCCTGGAGGCGCAGCCGAACATGTTCCTGCGCTGGGAAGTACTGGCGCGCGAGACACCGAGCCCGTTCAGCCCGGTCAGCCGCTTCATCAGCAGCTTCGACGCTCTGCACCCCAGGACGATGCGGACGCTGCTTGAGTCCTCTGACCACCCTGACCCGACCTTTATCCAGGCCTACGGTCAGACCGAGACCGGCCCGGTCACGATCTTGATGGTCCAGCGGTCCGCCCTCCGCGAGCCGGGGCGGCACAGCGGGCGTGACGTCGGCGGAGCGCTTCCCGGCCTGACCGAGATCCGGATCGTGGATGACGCCGGAGCGGTGCTCCCGGCCGGCACACCAGGACACATCGAGGCCCGCACCACCGCACGGGCGGAGACCGTGATCGGCCGGGCGCCGCTGCCTGACCGTGATACCTGGTGGCCCATGGGCGACATCGGCCTGCTTCGCCCGGACGGGCACGTGGAGATCTTCGACCGGCACATAGACCAGGTCCCCGGGGTTCCGAGCACGCTGCGGGCCGAGGACATCCTGCTCGACGAGCTACCAGAGCTGGCCGAAGTCGTGATCATCTCCGCCGGCGGTGCTCCCCTGGCGGTGGCGGCCACGGTTGATGGCGAGCCGGTAGCCGCCGGCCGGTGGCAGCGCGCCAGCCGCGAGGCCGGACTGCCGGAGAATACCGCGGTGGAGTTCCGGCCGTGGGAAGAGTTCCCGGTGACCGGCACGATCAAGGTCCGCCGGCATCTGCTGGCCCAGCCCGCGGGCCGCAGATGAGCGATGCGGCCACGGCGGAGCGAGCATCCACCCGATTCCAGCCCGCGGAAAGGAACGCGGCGGCACTGGTGCTCGGCGCCGCCTTCATGCTGCTCGCCGACACCTCGATCGTGAATGTCGCGCTGCCGAGCATTCAGCCCGAGCTGGGCGCCAGCGTGCCGGACGTGCAGCTCATCGTCGCGGGCTACGTGGTCGCCTATGCGGTGATGCTCATTACCGGCGGCCGGCTCGGAGACCTGTGGGGCAGGCGCCGCATGTTCATCATCGGAGCGGTCTCCTTCACCCTGGCGAGCCTGGTGAGCGGCCTGGCGCAGAATCCGGTCGAGCTCATCGGGAGCAGGGTCTGGCAGGGCCTGTCAGCGTCTCTGCTGTATCCGCAGGTCATCGCGACGCTGCATATCGTGATCGCCCCGGAACGGCGAGGCCGTGCCTTTGCCCTGCTGGGAGCGGTGGTGAGCTGCGCCACGATCGCCGGCCCCATCATCGCCGGCCTGCTGATCGCCGCCAACATCGCCGGGGCCACGTGGCGTCCGATCTTCCTGATCAATGTGCCGGTCGGCATTGTCCTCATCGCGCTGGCCCCGCGCCTGGTGCCGGCGAACAGAGGACTGCGCCTGCGACTCGACTACGCGGGCTCGCTCATCGTGATCCTGCTGCTGGTCGCGCTCCTGGTGCCGCTCACGATCGGCCGTGATCACGGCTGGCCGCTCTGGGGGTGGGTGCTGCTCGGCTGTACGCCCGTGCTCCTGGCCGTCTTCCTCTGGCTGGAATCGGCTCTTGAGCGCCAGGGGAAGTCGCCGCTCCTCCGGCCGGGCCTGTGGGCCGATCCCATTTTCCGGCTGGGCCTGGCTCTGTATCTGGTGTATTTCTCGGGCGTCGTGCCGTTCTTCCTGTATTACTCCATCACGCTCCAGTACGGACTCGGCTACAGCGCGCTCGCGACGGCCACGGTGATGGCGCCTTACGCGGTGGGAAGCACCATCACCTCCTTGCGGTCGGCGCGCATTGTGGCACGGTTCACCGCGCCCCATACGATTCTGGCTGGATGCGTCACCTGCGCGGCCGGCAGCGCGTTCATGATTGCCACCATCGCAGGAGACAGCTCGGGACGATATCTCGGCCTGCTCATGTCACCGGCAATGTTTATCACCGGCCTCGGCCTTGGCCTGGTCATCGGGCCATTGCTGAGCTTCGTGCTGACCAGCGTTCATTTTGACGACTCAGGAGCGGTGTCGGGGCTGCTTTCGACCGCGCAGCAGATTGGCTCCTCGCTCGGAGTAGCCATCATAGGGCTTGCGTTCTTCAGGGGATTTCAGGGTAATCTGACGAGCCTGCACTATCCGGTACTGCGGACTAACATGACGTTCGGGGTGATCGTGGTGCTCGCGGCCTTCATACTCGCGTCGCTGCTCGTCGGGATTATCACCCGTCGCACTCGGTCAGCCAAGGCGGACAGCAGGGCCGACGCGGTGCCGTCGGCAAGTTAGCGGATGGCGACCGGCCAGAACGCGGCCCTACGACAAGGAAGGCGGGACGTACGTGAACGGAAGCTCACCGTCAGGCGCCCTGACGTTCCGGCAGAAGATGCTGGCTGAGATAGCCGCCGGCACCTGCCCGCTCCCGGATTTTGTGGTGCGTCTCTCGCTCCAGGTCGTCGCCATGGAATGGCGACCGGGGTTTGTCTCGGTCAGCTTTCACATTGAGCCTGATTTCTGCGTCGAGCCAGGGATGGTCTTCGGCGGCTACGTCTTCAGCCTGCATGACCAGGCCGCCGGGTTCGCGATGTATAGCGTGATTGAGAACGGCATGGCATTCTCTACGACGCAGCTGAATATGAAGTACCTCGCGATCACGCGCCCCGGAGCCGTGCGAGCCGAAGCCGAGGTCGATAACGACAAACCGGACGAACGCTCTGCCGAAGTACATGTAAGGCTGATACAGGGCGATACGGTGACAAGCACCTCTGTAGTTACAGAAGCGATAAGACCAGCAAGGCGATGATCTAGAAGGTCAGGGCGGTCACCTTGACCAGACCCCGGACCCCCCCTAATGTGGTCAAATGGTGCATCTGTAAAGGGAAGAGGATGTCGATGGTGACCGACCAGGATGTGCAGCAGATCGTGGCGACCATCATGGAGGTCGACCTTGCCGACGTCGGGATCGATACCTCATTTTATGTAGATCTTGAGATGGACTCGCTGCACAAATCAGAATTCATCGTGCTTCTCGAGCGCGCCTGCGGAGCGGAATTCAGCCCGAAGGAAGCCGCCGAGCTCGATAGCGTCGGTGACGTCATGCGGATGCTCCGCGACCGGCATCTGGTCCCATGAGCCCGGTTACTGAACTGGCGAATCCGGTCGAGCTGCTGCTGCTGAACCACGACGGCGAGCGGCGCTGCGGCGTCGACCGCCAGGCCGGCGAGGTTTCCTACGCGGACATGCGGGACGCGGTTCGCGCCTACGCCGGACGGCTGCGGGCTGCCGGGGTACGGCCTGGCTGCCGCGCGGTCGTCGTCTCCGACGACTCCATCGCCGCGATCACCAGCGTGCTCGGCCTGTGGTGGCACGGCTGCGTGCCGATCCTGCTGCATCCGACCCTGCGGCCTGCGGAGATAGCCTTTGTCCTGCGGGACAGCGACGCCGGGTACGCCGAGCTGAACCTCACGCCCGAACGCCGGGCCGGGCTGCGGGCCGGGCTAGCCGAGATCGCGGCGGAGAGGCAGGCAGCCGGGCACCCAGGGCTGCTCACCGACCTCGACGACCCGGGCCCCGAGCGCACCAGCGAGCCCCGGCGCGCCAGCCAGCCCGAGTTCCCGCCAGCCAGTTTCGGCGAGACCGATGAGCTGCTGGTCCAGTACACCTCCGGCAGCACCGGCCAGCCTCGCGGCGTGCGGCACTGCCTGCGGGCGCTTCAGGCCGTGCTGCGCGGCGTCGGCAGCCTGCTGGCACTGACCCCCGACGACGTCGTGCTCTCGACGGCCAAGCTGTCGTTCGGGTACGGATTCGGTAACTCGCTGCTGTTCCCGTTCGCCGCAGGCGCGAGCTCGGTACTTCTCGACGGGCCAGCGGATCCCTTTAACATCGCGGCGGCGCTGGAAGAGTACCGGCCGACCGTGCTCTTCTCCGTGCCCAGGCTCTACGCCGGCCTGCTGCGCCTCGCCGAACAGGGCAAGCCGATTGACACGAAGCTCACTGCGCCTGGCCGTGGCCACCGGGGAGCACCTGCCAGCCGAGCTAGCCACCCGGATCGCCGATACGCTCCAGGTGCCGCTCATTAATGGCTTCGGCGCGACCGAGGTCCTGCATGCGGTGGTGGCCGCCAGAGTAGGCCAGGGAGAGGCAGCCGGGGCCGGATCGATCGGCTTCCCCGTTCCCGGCGTGACCGCCACCATTCGCGACGACGCCGGCCACCCCGTCGGCGCGGAGATTCCCGGACGGCTGCACCTCACGACGGCCTCGGCCGCGCTCGGCTATATCAGCCGGCCGCAGGACGCCGCCCGTGCCTTTGCCGATGGCGGCGTCTACACCGGCGATCTAGCGCTGCGCGCGGCGACCGGCGACCTCTGCCACGTCGGCCGCACCGACGACATGCTCCTGCTCGGCGGATACAAGATCGCGCCGGCCGAGATCGAGCGCGTGCTCCGCGAGCTTCCCGAGGTGGCTGACTGCGCGGTCGTGGGATCGGCGGATGAATCCGGCCTTGAGCAGGCCACTGCCTATGTCGTGGCACGAGATCCAGCCAGGGCAGACAAGGTCCGCAAGGCGGCGCGGATCGCGCTGCGCGACAATCTGGCCCCGTACAAGAGACCGTCCAGGATCGAGATCATCGACGAGCTCCCCATCACCGCCAACGGCAAGCTGGCCCGCTTCCGGCTGCGCGACCCGGAGCGGAAAACGTGACCTGGGACATCATCGGGATGAGCGCGGTGTGCTCACTCGGCGAGACCGTCACCGGCATCCATGCCGCGCTGTGCGCTGGCCAGTCTGGCCTTGCCCCGGTGTCGGTATTCGACCCCTCCAAGTACCGCGCGAAGTCGGCATACGAGGTGCCGGACCGGACGCACCCCGGAGTGGACGAGCCCCTCCGGGCGACGCGCTGGCTGATCGACGTGATCCGCGAAGCGCTGGACGACGCGGGCCTGACCGGGCTGGCGCCGGGCGTGCCGATCCTGGTCGGGACGACGCATAGGGAAATGCGGACGGCTGAGCTCTGGTGGGAGCACGAAGCGCAGCTTTCCCCGGCGCATCTTTACTTCACCTCCGCGGTTCGATCGGCATTCGGCACCAGCGACGTCCACACTGTCGCCAGCGCCTGCGCCGCGTCGCTTTATGCCCTCGGGATGGCCGCGGATCTCATCGAGCTTGACCAGGCCGACACCGTGGTCGTGGCGGCCACCGATGCGATCACCGAGAACTCGTTCGGCGGATTCGACCGGATCCAGCTCCCGTCGCCGGGCGGAATCCGCACGTTTGACCAGTCTCGCTGCGGCATGATCATGGGCGAGGGCGCGGTGGCCGTGGTGCTGCGGCGAGCGGGAACCCACCCTGGCCGGGTGCACGGTCGCGTCCGGGGCGTGAGCATGAACTGTGACGCGTCCCATCCGACAGCGCCCGATCCCGCGGGTATTGTCCGGGCGATCGAGGACTGCCACGATCGCGCCTCGATGGTTCCCGATGACATCGACTTCGTGATGGTGCACGGGAGTGGCACGCCGCAGAGTGACCTGGCGGAGGCGATCGCGCTGAGCGAGGTGTTCGGAGCCGCCAGTCCCGGGCCTTTCGTGACCGCGATCAAGGGCGGAATGGGCCATATTTCCGGCGGCGCCGGGCTGCTGAGCCTGGTCATCGCGCTT
The DNA here is from genome assembly GCA_963819285.1 of uncultured Actinomycetota bacterium. Classification (GTDB taxonomy): domain Bacteria; phylum Actinomycetota; class Actinomycetes; order Streptosporangiales; family Streptosporangiaceae; genus Chersky-822. The sequence continues at coordinate 3,095,805 of CAWFVM010000002.1, read as the reverse complement.
GAGGCGATCCGCTCGGGAATCTTGCCGGGGATCAGCGAGCTCACCGACCCGATCGAGGAGACGAAGGAACTGCGCGTCGTGGCCAGCTCGCCCGCCACGGGATTGTTCGGCACCGCCCAGGTGCACGCCCTCGGCATGGGCGGGGTCAACGCGGTGGCAGTGGTGGACGGGGCGCCGGCATGAGGATTCCCGGCAGCGTGCGCACCGCCATTACCGGCGTGGGCTGGGCCGTGGCCGGGCCGGACTTTGATCCGGCGACCGAGCTGACCATCCGGGGCATGCGGCACAAGGACCGGGCCTCGCGATTCGCGCTCCGGGTAGCCGAGCGCACCCTCCGCGACGCCGGCCTGCTCGACGCGCCCGAGCTAAGCGGAGCGGCGGTGGTGGTCTCCAGCGATTTCGGGAACCTCGACACGGTCTGCGACTTCATGGCGACGATCGCTGCCAGCAGCAGTCTGCAGTCAGCCCCATGCGGGTGCCGGGCCTGGGGAGCCAGATCACGGCGGCCTATGTCGCGCTCCAGTACGGCATCCGCGGCCCGAACCTGACCCTGTGCAATGGCCCCTCTGGCGGGCTCGACGCGGTGGCCTGGGCCTGCAATCTGATCGCGGCCGACCGGGCGACGGCGGCGCTGGTGATAGGCGTGGAAGCCGATGGCCCGGCGGTGGCCAGGCTGCACGCGGAGACTGGCGGCACTCGCTGGCTCGACGGGGCGGCAGGCCTGGTCATCGAGCCCCTGCGGTCCGCCACCGACCGGGGTGCGCGGATTCGCGCGGAGATCGCCGGCTACGGCAAAGGGGACGATGAGCGGTCCGCGCTCAAGGCAGCTCTTGAGGCTGCGGCGGGGCCAGGACCGGCCCCGCGACGGCTGGACGGCGACCCGACGGCACGGTTCGGACGGTGCTCGGGCGCGCTCGGTGTGCTGCAGTGCGCGCTGGCCTCGGAGCAGCTTGACGATGATGACGCGATCGTCGCCGTTGCTGGCGCCGGAGCCGGGGAGGGCGACGAGACGTCAGTATCGGCCCTGGTACTCAAGTCTCCCGCACCTGTACTCATTTCTCCCGCACCCGAGAGGAGCAGGGCATGACGTCCTCTGACCGCGAGCGGGTCGTGATCACCGGCCTCGGCTCGATCTCGTGCCTGGGCAGCAGCGTCAGCGCCTACTGGGACGGCTTACTCGCGGGCGGCGGCGAGCCCGCTGAGGTTCCGCTGCCTGACCTCAACGTGCGCGTGCGGAAGATGTACCTGGTCGACCGCGCGCAAGTGCCGCCCGAGCCTTCCTGCTACTCCGGCGTGGACCTGGGCAGCAGCCCGCGCCTGGCCGTCGCCGCTGCCGGGCAGGCGCTCAGCGACGCCGGCCTGGGGCCGGAGGCGCGCGGCGCCCTTCCCGTGCTGATGGGCGTGGAGGCTCGGCAACACCGAGATGCAGGAAGTCCACCGCAGCGCGGGCCGGACGAAGTGGACGCCGCTGTCGATCACGGCCGCCGTCGTAGGGGCGCGCCGCCGGCACGAACGCGACGGTCACCAGCGTGGGGAACGCCTGCTCGGCGACTGGCTACGCGCTCACCATGGCGATGGACATGATCCGGGCCGGCGAGGCCACCACGGTCCTGGTGGGCGGCGCCGAAGGGGTTACGCGCGCCGGGATGGGGAGTTTTGACCGGCTGGGAGCGGCGGATCCGGTGCGCTGCCGGCCATTCGACCGCAACCGCGCGGGCACGATGTTCGGCGATGGCTCGGCCATGATCGTGCTCGAATCGGCCGGGCACGCCCGGCGGCGCGGCGCCCGCCCCTACGCGGAACTGGCCGGCGCGGCGTGGAGCTGCGACGCGCACCACCCGACGGCCCCCGACCCGTCCGGCACGCAGATCATCCGCGCGATGACCGAGGCGCTAGCCGACGCCGGGCTGAGCCGCTCGCAGGTGGGCTGCGTCATACCGCACGGCACGGGAACGCCGCTCAATGACGTCGTGGAAAGCCAGGCACTCGGCGCGATGTTCGGCGACCGCACGCCCGAACTGCCGCTCTTTTCGCTCAAGGCGATGATCGGTCACACCTCCGGTGCGGCAGGTGCGTTTGCCTGCATGACGGCGGCCCTGATGATACGCCACGGGAAAACCCCAGCGAATGCAACGATCGACCAGGACCCGGAATGCGCTGTCTGGCTACCGCAGGAGCATTCAGTACCGCTGAAAACACCCATCGTACTGGTCAATACCTATGCTTTCGGTGGCAACAATACCTCCCTCGTAGTGAAGGATTTTATTGAGAAAGAAACGGGGTGGTAACTCTGAGCACGGGTGAGCTGAGTGTCACTGGCCTGGGGATTATGGTGCCGGGCATCTCCGGGCCCGACGAAGCGCTGGCGTCGGCGGCGGAGGCAGTCGCAGACTGGTTCCGGGCGGAAGTTTCCCTGCCAGGGCGGGGTTACCGGCGGCTGCCCGATGCGTGCAAGTACCTGCTCGCCGCCGCGAGGCTGGCGATCGGTGACGCCGGAGGCCGGTTTCTTGAGCATGACCCGTGCCGCCGGGCCGCTGTGGTGGCCACGAACAACGTCAGCGCCGCCCTGATGGAGGAGATGGACAACACCATCATTCTCAAAAATGCCGAGGAGCTGCCGCCGTCCCTCAGCCCGTTCATGATCATGAGCCTGTTTGCCAGCAGGCTGTCTATGGAGCACGATATTACCGGCTTCAACCTGACCGTGAATTCCCCGCTGACCGCCGGCATTGAGGCGATTCAGATAGCCGCCCGTGCGCTCGCGGCTGGCCGGGCGTCGGCGGTGCTGGTCGGCGCGGTCGAGGAAGCACTATCACCGGCTCAGTTCGCCGGCTCTCGGATCGCAGGCGGGGGCCGCCGTGCTCTGCTGCGAGCCGGCCGGGACTCAGCCCGGCTCCCCTGGCTATGGCAGCTTCAGGGCGCGCAGCGCTTTCCTAGATCCGGCGCAGGCGGACGGCGCGGCTGCCCCGGCGGTCTTCGGGCGCCTGGTGGGTGATGATCCGCCGAGCCGGATCGACCTCGTTGCCGAGGACTCTGCCGTCGGGACAGCCGCTGCCCGATGGCTGGATCGCCTGGCCGGCGAGTGTGAGGTCGTCATCGTTCCGGTCGCCACGCACGCCGGCTGCCTGGTTCCGCTGCAGCGGGTCGTAGGCCTGCTGGCGCAGGAGCATCCGGCCGTCACCCGGCAGGCGGTGCTGGCGGCCTCGGGCCAGGGCACGATCGCGCTGGCCGATCTGACAGTCACGCCGAGGCTGGAGGTAGCACATGTTAGTTCCCCTTAAAGGAGCCTGGGCTCTGATCTTCGGCGCCTCAAGCGGCATGGGCAAGGAGACAGCACGCGCGCTGGCCAGCGAGGGCTGCAACATCATCGGCGTGCACTTTGACCTGGCCGAGGGCCAGAAACAGGCCGAGCAATTCGCCGGGGAGCTAGAGCAGCTCGGCGTCGCGGCCCATTTCTTCAACCGCAATATTTCAGCGAAGCAGACCCGGGCGGAACTCATCCCGATCATCGGTGAGCTATCGTCCGGGGTCGGGCCGAGGGTCACCCTGCACTCGGTCGCCTTCGGTGCGCTGATGCCCCTTCTGCCGAGTCCGGACGGAACGGGCCAGGGAGTCACCGAGAAACAGCTCGTCATGACGGTTGATGTCATGGGTCACAGCCTCGTGTACTGGACCCAGGACCTGCTGAAGGCGGGGCTGCTGCCGCGCGGCGGCAAGATCTTCGCCATGACCAGCCAGGGCGGGACGCGCGTGCTGCCGCACTACGCCCCGGTGGCGACGGCGAAGGCGGTGCTCGAATCGCATGTCCGCCAGCTAGCGGTCGAGCTCGCCCCCCGCGGCGTGGCCGTGAATGCCATCCGGGCCGGCACCACGATCACCCCGGCGCTGCAGAAGATCCCCGGCAGCGAGCGAGCGATCGAACACTGCCGGAGCAACAATCCATCGGGTCGGCTGACCCTGCCGCAAGACGTGGCCGAGGCGATCGTCACTCTCTCGTGCACCGACTCGTACTGGCTGACCGGGAACGTAATTGGAGTTGACGGCGGCGAAGGCCTCGTCGTCTGATACCGAGCCGCAACGGAAACGGAGCCCCCAATGTCAAGCAACCAGACCTCAGGCGTCGATATCGAAGAGATGCGCGAGCTGATCGCCGAGGAGCTCGAAGCTCGGTGTCGATGAGGTGACCGACGACGCCAACCTCGCGGCGGACCTGGAAGTGGACTCGCTCTCGGCGATGGAGATCGCGGTTCTCCTGGAGAAGAAATACAAGATCAAGATCAGCGAGGAAGAGATCAAGTCGCTGACAACGCTGGCGGTTATTCATGAGATCGTCTCCGCCAAGGTGGATGCGGCCTGATGCCCGACGCTGAGCGGCCGGTCGCGGTCGTCACCGGCGGGTCGCGCGGGATCGGGCGGGCGATCGTGATCCGGCTGGCGGCCGACGGCTTCGACGTCGCGTTCTCCTATTTGTCCAGCCCGGACGCGGCGGAGGAGGCGGCCGCCGAAGCGCGTCGCTCCGGCGGCCGGGTGCTCGCCCGCAAGAGCGACATCTCGGTCGCGAGCCAGGCCGAGGAACTCATAGCCGAGGCGGAAACCGAGCTAGGCCCGCTGGCGGCAGTCGTATCGAACGCGGGCATCGTGCGAGACAGGCCATTCGCCCGGATGTCGAGCGAGGAGTGGGACGCGGTCATCCGCACCAATCTCGACGGCACCTACCACATCTGCCGCGCGGCGGCGCGATCGCTGATGCGGCACGACAGCGGCAGCATCGTCACGATCTCCTCGGTGTCCGGCATCTACGGCAGCCTCGGGCAGGCGAACTACGCCGCCTCCAAGGCCGGGATCATCGGCTTCACCAAGTCGATCGCGAGGGAACTCGGCCGGTTCGGAGTCCGGGCCAACGTGGTCGCACCCGGCATGATCACCACGGACATGACCGGCACCATCCCTGACGACAAGCGCAAGGAACAGATCGCCAGAATCGCCCTCCGCCGCCCGGGAACGCCGGACGAGGTCGCCGATCTCGTGTCGTTCCTCGTCTCTAGCCGGTCTGCCTATATCACGGGCCAGGTCCTGGGCATCGACGGCGGCCTGTCCCTCTGACCCCCGCGACCGATTCCCCGGCAGCGCATCGCCGGCCCCGGCAGCACATCGACGCCCCGCAGCAGCGCATCGCCGGCCACCGCCCGCCAGGCCGGCGGTCCCCTCCGGCCTGGTTCACGTGACTCAGGTTCCGGGCTCTGGCGCGAATTCCGTGAATGGGCAGCTGTACCAGGTGCCGCTAGCCACGCCGGACCGGTTCTGGCCGCGACTGCGTGCTGGCGTTGCGGCCAGGGCTGGTCGCCGGGCCCCGGCCGGGTGAGCCTGGACACCGTATAGGAGCTGCCCGAATCCCCGGCCAGGCCGCCGCCAGCACCAGAAAACGGCCGATACCCGGCAAGCCGGTACCGGGCGGTGACCCAGCCTGGACCGCCAGGCGAGCCTTTCGGATATCCGGCCCCTTCGAGGGGAGTCTCGTCCTTGTCCGCGAGTTCCTCATCCCCACCCCGGCTCACATCACGGAAACCGGCCTGGCGAGAATTCCGCGATGTGAGCCGGGGTGGGGATGAAGGTCCGGAATGTCGGCAGGGTGATCCCCGGGCCGGGATTGCGGGGTGAGAGCCGGGTTTGGGGGTTACTGGGGGGCTTGCAGAGATTTGCGCCGGATGGCGGCTAAAAGATCTAGGAGACTTTTTTCCTGTAGGAGGATTGACAACCATATGCACGCGTCTAAAAACAACACGTAGCTTCCTGGATTCGGGCATAGTGGTGTGGTATGGGCGATGTGGTGGTGACGCGGGAGCTGCTGGCGGCGAAGTTCGGGTCGATCGTGCCGCATCTGGATGAGCGGCAGCGGCGGCTGTACCTGGGGTCGGAGGCGCGGGCGCTGGGTCATGGCGGGATCCGGCTGGTGGCGGCGGCGGCGGGGATCCGGGAGGCGACGGTGTCGGCGGGGGTGTTCGAGCTGGAGGCGGGGGCGGAGCCGCTGGGCCGGGTGCGGCGGGAGGGCGGGGGGCGGAAGCGGGCGGCGGTCCTGGATCCGGGGCTGGTGCCGGCGCTGCTGGCGCTGGTGGAGCCGGAGGAGCGGGGGGACCCGGTGTCGCCGCTGCGGTGGACGACGAAGTCGGTCCGGCACCTGGCGGCGGAACTGACCCGGCAAGGGCACCCGGTGAGCGCGGGCACGGTCAGTGACCTGCTGCGGGAGCAGGGGTTCTCCCTGCAGGGGAACGCGAAGACGCTGGAGGGGAAGCAGAGCCCGGACCGGGACGCCCAGTTCCGGTACATCCACCGGCAGGTCACCGGGTTCCAGGCTGCCGGGGACCCGGTGGTCAGCGTGGACGCGAAGAAGAAGGAGCAGGTCGGCCAGTACGCGCAGGCCGGGCGGGAGTACCGGCCGAAAGGCCGCCCGGTGCGGGTCAGGGATCATGACTTCCCGGACCCGGCCCCGGCCCCGGCCCGGGGCCAGGGCCAGGGGCAGGGCCAGGGGCAGGGGCAGGGGCAGGGGCAGGGGCAGGGGCAGGGGCAGGGGCAGGGGCAGGGGCAGGGGCAGGGGCAGGGGCAGGGGCAGGGGCAGGGGAAGGGGCAGGGGAAGGCCATCCCGTACGGCGTCTATGACCTGGCCGCGAACACCGGGTGGGTGAACGTCGGCACCGACGGGAACACCGCCGCGCTCGCGGTGGAATCGGTCCGCCGCTGGTGGGAGGACCGGGGAAGGCAGGACTACCCGTCCTCGCGGCGGCTGCTGATCACCGCCGACGCCGGCGGCTCGAACGGCTACCGCACCCGGGCGTGGAAGGCCGGCCTGGCGGAACTGGCCGCGCGGACCGGGCTGGACATCACCGTCTGCCACTTCCCGCCCGGCACCTCCAGGTGGAACAAGATCGAGCACCGGCTGTTCTCCCAGATCACCCTGAACTGGCGCGGCCTGCCCCTGACCAGCCACGACGTCATCGTCTCCGCCATCGCCGCCGTCACCACCACCACCGGGTTAACCGTGCGCGCCGGCTTCACCCCCGCCCCTACCCCACCGGCATCAAGATCAGCGGCACCCAGATGGCCGCCCTGCCCCTGGACCGCCACCGCTGGCACGGCGACTGGAACTACACCCTGCACCCCCGCCACCCCGACGGACACCACCCCGCCCCGCCGCCAGCCCCGCCCCGCCGCGCCGCCCGCCCCCGCTGCGACCAGGCCACCCTGTCCTGCCCCGCCCTCACCGGCCACGACCCCGCCCAGCTCGCAGACCTCATCACCGCCCTGACCATCCCCTGGAACGCCCGCCAGGAACAGCTCCGCTACACCTGGCGCCAGGGACCCCGCCAGGGAACCCCCCGCACCACCACCCCCCGCCACCTCGACCTCACCGACCAGATCCTCGCCACCCTCATCAAGAACCACCTCAACCCCCCCGGCACCCTCCTGGAACACCTCTTCGGCGCCCACCGCTCCACCATCGGCGACGCCATCGCCGACATCCGCGCCCTCCTCCCCGCCCCCCAGCCCGCCCCGCCCCCCGCCCGCCTGCGCACCCTCGCCGACCTCACCGCCTACGCCAGCGCAGCCGGCATACCACTCCCCGCCCACCTCACCGAGAAACCTACGTGTTGTTTTTAGACGGCTGCTATTCGCTGTTAAGTCTCCTACAGGAAAAAAGTCTCCTACAGGATCGGGCGAACCGGGCAGAGGTTGAGGCGGCTGTGAAAGGAGAGTCACCGGCGACCAGCCCTGGTCCGGGCGTTCGGCAAGGTTGATGACACCAGAATGCCGCCAGAGTTTCATCTCCCATTCAGGCGAGTCGTCGTCGCCCTAGGTGAGTCCGGCGAAACGTAGTTTCGCGCTCTTTGCGTGCGTTTCCCGCAGCGTTATTTTCCGGCGTTATTCCACGAAGATCACTTGGTGCCATATTTGTGCCTAGTCGTCCGTCGATGACTAGGTGCAGATGAGCTGCTCGGTCTTGTCTTCGTCCTTGCAGCCGCCGATACTAACGCTGACGCGTGATCGACGATGGTCACCAGGCCATCGGGCGCACGCCCGAATCTAGGAGCAGAGCATGCGATTACTCAGATTCTCCGCCGGCAGCCTAGGACGATCGAGCCACGGCACCCGCGGCGGAGGACGGCGCCGTTTCAGGTACGGCGGGACGAGGTTATTCCAGGCGGCGGCCATCGCCGGAGTGTTAGCCATGCTCGGGTCCGCGAGCGCGGTCGCGGGCAGCATTCCCCGGCCGATGACCCGGGCGAACTGGGGGCACGCCCTGAAGCAGCTCGCACTGCCGGGCCGGGGCTGTTTCACCGCTTCCTATCCTGCGGTCTCGTGGCGAAAGACCCGGTGCGTCACGGCCCCTCTTATCCCCTACCAGCCGCTTCAGAACTTACCGGCGGCGGGTGAAGTCCGGAGCAAGGCCACCCCGGAGCTCGTGGGCAACGGCGTCGACTATTCCGCGCAGGTATCCGGCGCCCCGATGTTCAATGCGACCGGATCGTTCGACCCCGGCACCGTGGTGACGAGCGTGGGCAGTTTCTCACTCCAGCTCAACTCCGCGCCCTTCACCTCGCCGGCCTGTTCCGCGGCCCTGGTCCCGGCACTCTGCCAGGGCTGGCAGCAGTTCCTCTACTCCACGACCTTCAACGAGGTCTTCATGCAGTACTGGCTGCTGAGCTACGACACCACCTGCCCCGCCGGGTGGAATCCGTTCGCTGGCGACTGCTACAAGAACTCACCCGCCAGCACGCTGAGCGGCGGCCCGCTCACCGCCGCGAACCTGGCCAGCGCGGCCCTTTCCGGCACCGCAACCGGCGGCGGTAACGATACGGCATCGCTGGTGGACGGAAGCCTGGCCGCGTCCGTGAGCAACGCGGACAGCGTGCTTGACCTGTCGGCGGGCTGGATGACCACCGAGTTCGCCGTCGTCGGCGATGGTGGCGGCTCCGAGGCGATGTTCGGCGCCGGAAGCACGCTGACCGTCCGGACGACAGTGAACAACGGCAGCAGCGCAGCCCCGACTTGCGTGCTGGAGGGCTTCACCGGCGAGACGAATAGCCTTAACCTGGCACCGACGCCGACGTTCACCGGGGGCGCGGACCCGGCGATCGAGTCCCTTCAGAATGCCGCCGGGGGTGTGCCGTCGTGCGCCAGTGCCCATGGCGACGGTGACACTCATCTGATGACCTTCCAGAACCTGTTCTATGATTTCCAGGCCCAGGGCGACTATGTGCTGACCTCGACCAGCTCAGGATTCCTGGTCGAGAACCGCCAGGTCTCCGGGGCGCCATCGTGGCCAGACGCCGCGGTCAACCAGGCGATCGGTGCGCAGGTCGGCAGCTCCGACGTCGCCGTCTGCGCCACCGGGAATACCCCGCTCTACGTGAACGGCGCGCCTACTACCCTGGCGCACGGCGGCCAGCTCACTCTGCCCGGCGGTGCCAGCGTCTCGCTCGACTCGACCGGGACCACCTACCTGATCCGGGACGGCAGCGGAGATTCGGTGAGCGCGGCGGTCAGCACTACCACCAGCCCCAAGTACATCAACGCGTCCCTGGGCCTGGGCCGCTGGCCTGAGCCCGTGCGAGGCCTTCTCGCCAACGCTACGGGCACCTCCAATCCCACGGCGATCGAGGCAAGCACCGGCACGGTACTGACCGCGCCGTACGCCTTCGGCCAGTTCTACGGTACCTACGCCCCGAGCTGGCAGGTCGCCGCGACGGAGCAGCAGGACCTGCTTACCCCCTGCGGCTCCGCGCCGGTGATGAGCGATCCGAAGAACACGTTCGATGCCAGCGACCTCCCGCCGACGATCGACCAGCAGGCGCAGGCCATCTGCCAGAAGGACGGCGTGATCGCGACCACGCTGGCGGACGCCTGCATTATCGATGAGGCGGTGCTAGGCCCCAGCGCGCCCCTCGTCTATGAGACCCTGCCCACCAACGACACGGACGGCCAGATCAGCGAACCTAGCACCAAATAACTCCGCTGGCTGAGTCACGACCTCTGGCTCAGCTAACCCTATGGAGCTGGGAGCCTGGTCCTGCCCGCCAGGGCCAGGCGCCCAGTTGCCCGTTAACTCATTCCGCTAGACGGGCGATGCTGCCGGGCGGCGGGCGAACCGCGATGAGCGCCAGTACGGTGGCCAGCGCGGAACCCAGCGCAAGTACCGGCCAGACGCTGTGACCCAGCCTGATCAGGAGCCAGGCGCCGATGGCCGGACCGGCTGCGGTCCCGAGCCCGAACATGAACTGGAAGCTGCCGATGTAGTGACTCTTGAGCCTGGCGGGCGCCAGCATGCCCGGATAGGCCAGCGTGGCCGGACCGCCGATTATCTCGCCGAGTGACCAGACTAAGGTGCCGCTCAGGATCACAGCCGGGCCGAATGGCAGTCCGTACATGGCCACGCCCACGCCCACCAGGCCGAACGTCAGCGCGATCGACAGCCGCATCGGCCAGGACTGGGTGATCCTGGTGACGATAAGCTCGAATGCGATGACAATCAGCCCGTTGAATGACACAGCCAGCGTGTACCACGTGATAGCGATGCCGGCCGCCTTGATGGTCAGCGGCAGTGTGGACAGGTACTGCACATAGACGGCTGTGTGCAGGGCGATCGCGATCAGGTAAAGCAGGAATCGCCAGTCACGGAACATCTGAGGATACCCCGATGACCACCGGCCTGCCTCGGATCGGCCGCTGGCCTGCTGGTTAATTTCTGCCTGTCGTTTGTTCTTCGCTTTTCGAGGAAGCGCGATCCAGGCGAGCACGCCATAGGTTAAGGCGATCAGCGCCTCGCCCCAGAACACCAGGTCGTAGTGATCCCCGGCCAGGTAGTACAGCCCGAGTCCGAGCAGCGGTGCGGCGGCGGCGCCCAGGTTCAGCCCGAAGCGGTACAGCGCGAAGGTCATCACCTGCTGGTCAGCGGGGGTGAGATCGGACAGCAGGGTGGCTGACGCCTGCCGGTTCAGCTGGCCGATCATGGCGACTACGAAGGCTGCCGCGACAAGCACTGGATACGACCGCAGGTAGAGCCAGGACCCCATGATCAGGCAGGTGCCGGACATGCTGATCACCGTCGCGTTGCGCGCGCCGAGGCGGCCAGCCAGCGTGGTGCCGATAAATACGCCGGCGACGGCTCCGGCGCCGTACGCGCTCAGCGCCGCGGCGGCCTGCTCCGCTGAGAATCCCCTGGAGGTCAGGTACAGCACGAGGAACAGGTTGAGGAACCCGCCGAGCCGGCTGACCAGCACGCCAGCGAGCACTACCTTAGCCGGGAGCGATGCCCCGAAGAATGCCGCCCGCGGCCCTATCCGGTGAGCCTGGATCACATGCTGGCACGGAGCGAGGGGAGCACCTCGCCAGCAAGCCGCTTGACTTGCTCGGCGGACTGCCGGTCATCCGGCATGAAATTGAATGCGGTAAAGCCGATCTCAGCGAATTCGCGGAGCCGCCCGGCGATCTGCTCGACTGACCCGGACAGGACATCGGGATCGTGATCGCTGCTGTCATCGATGCGGACCTGGAGATTGAGACCGCAGGTGATGTCGTCCGGCCCGCGGCCGGCTGCCTCCGCTGCGGCCAGCACCTTTCCCCGCATGGCCGCGAGCTGGTCGGCCGGAGCGTACCCCAGTGACGGGATCCAGCCGTCCGCGTACCGTCCGGTAATCGCGAGCGCCCTGTCGCCGAACGTGCCAAGCCAGATCGGAATCGCGCGGCCTGGCTTTGGTTCCAGCTCGGCCGCGTTCGTGTGGTGCACAGATCCTGAGTAGCTGAAGGCCGGCTGAGCCCACAAGCCCCGGATGACTTGCAGGGCGTCGGTCAGGCCGGTCATCTTCGCCGGAATGGACGGGACAGGCAGGCCGAAGGCGTGCAGCTCGGGATCGGTCGCACCCGCTCCAAGCCCGAGTATGAGCCGTCCGCCGGACAGCCGGTCAAGCGACTCGGCCATCTTCGCCACGAGCGCGGGTGAACGGAACGGCAGGCTGAGTACCCGGCTGGCAATGCTGATCCGGCTGGTCGAGGCCGCTATCCAGGTGAGCATGGTCCAGGTCTCATAGGTCGGGTGACTTCCCGACGGATGATCTGACGCGGACACGAAATCGAACCCAAGGTCTTCCGCCGCACGGGCCTGGCTGACCGGATCAGCGTCGGTCGAGGTGGACACGTTCACTCCGAACGACAGGGTTCTCATATATCTCCTATGTTCGGCGGCGCTCCGGCCTGGCGTACCGGCTTCCTGCTGCGCGCACGCGCCAATTAGCTGATAGGTCAGCAAGGTAGCAGATTGCTGAGCTGCCCTCCAGGCACCGCTCACTGATATTCGCAAAGAGCACCTAAGCAGGCGAATGTTCCTGCTTTGGCAGATTTCCTTCATGAGGCGCGCCATGTTACCCTCTCAAGGGACGTAGGCGGAATGTCATATGAGCCGATGAGGCACCTTATGAGCAGAGGACGGAGCCATTGACCGGATTGGAAGGTATCCGCACTCAGTACATCGACAGATGCGTCAGCACTCCGGACCTGAGAAATGCGGCACGGAACTTAGTACTTCCCGAGATATACCGTAAATCATACGAGAATCTCGTGCTCGATCGGCCCATGTTTGCCCTGGAGAATGAACTCGAATCATTCGCCGACGACCTGACCGTGCTCTTCGGCGTCCTCGCGTCGATCCCGGCGATCATTTTCGACGATGATCTGCGTGCGTACTGCGCGGCGCTAGGCATGGATGACCGGCTGGCCTCGATGATGTGCAGAGGGGCAACCGGACAGGTGCCTGTCTACGCCAGAGCCGACGCCTACCACGACGGGGAATCCTTCAAGCTGCTGGAGTTCAACATCGGCAGCGAGCTAGGCGGCATCGACATTGCTCAGGTAAACCGCGGATTTCTCAGTATTCCAGAGTTCAGGGAATTCGCTCAAGACCAGGATCTCCGTTACGTCGATACAGCGGCACGCGTGGCCGGCATCCTGCGCTCAGCAGCGACCCGGGTTACTGGGAGCGGTGAGCCGGTGGTAGCGCTACTGGAAAGCAGCGGTGGCCTTGGCTCCCATGAGCACGTCTTCCTGGCCATACGAGAGGCCCTGTGCGGGCAGGGAATCGACCTGCGTCTTGGAGAGATCCACGAGATCGGGGAGCAGAACGGCAAAATTACGCTGCACGGCGTGCCCATCGACGTGGTCTTGCGTTTCTTCGTGTCCGGCGAGATCGTCGGCAGCGCACCACAAGAAGAGGCGCTCGACCGGATCCTGCGCGCGGACGCCGCCGGCAAGACCGCACTGTTTACTTCGCTGGAAGCGGGAATGCTCGCCAGCAAGGGAAGTCTCGCTCTGCTGCACAGCCCGCTGCTGCGGGAGTCGCTGACCGCGGCGCAACGCGAGACAATCGATCGGGCAGTGCCCTGGACAAGGCTGCTGTCCGACGGCACGCACGGGTCCCGAAGCGACCGCGCCGAGCTGATGGACTTCTGCCGGGCGAACCAGGAAACCCTGGTGATCAAGCCGGGGGTTGGCTACGGAGCTGTCGGAACGCTCCTGGGGAGGGAGACCGCACCGGATCGCTGGCGTGAGGTGCTGGCCGATAGCGAGAACGGCGACCAGGTCGTCCAGCAACTCGTGACGCCCGCCAGCGAGCCAGTCGTCAATCCGGATAGCGGCGTCATCGAAGACTGGCGCGCGAACTGGGGGATCTTCGTCGACGACGGCGGATACGGCGGTGCCTTTGTGCGGGCTCTGAAGGCCGTCGATGGCCGGGTGATCTCTTACGGGAATCCCGGAACCCGGGGAACCTGCGTCTTCGCCTGTCCGGTCAGTCCCGGCAGCACCAGTTCCTGAGAGCAAGGGAGATGGCATGGCCAAGGACTACTCCCAGGCGGTACTGACCGGCGAGGGTGACACCGACTACGCGCGCTACATGCGGACTGACGTGCTGTTGTCGCTGCAGCGCGGACCAGAGGAGGTGGTGCACCGAGACGAGCTGCTTTTCCAGGTGATCCACCAGTCCACCGAGCTCTGGCTCAAGCTTGCGTGCTCGGAAGTGCAGGAGGCCGCCGTCCAGCTCGCGGGGGGCGCGCTGGACCCGGCCGCGCGGCTGCTGGCAAGGGCCGCCCTGAGCGTTGACCTGATCACCGATCAGCTGGAGATGCTGCGGTATCTGGGGCCCTGGGATTTCCAGACCATCCGCACCGTGCTCGGCCATGGCTCCGGGTTTGAGTCACCGGGGTGGCGCTCCGTGCAGCGGGTCAGCACCGAGCTGCGCGAGGCACTGGACGAGTATGTCGCCCAGAGCGGCGCCGACCTCGTCGAGGTGTACCGCGGTAGCGCGGATGACCCCGTCTACCGGCTGGCCGAGGCGATGATCGAGTGGGATGAGCGCATCTCCATCTGGCGGGTCAGGCACTACAAGATCGCTACCCGCATCATCGGGCACGACGTCGTCGGCACCAAGGGCACCCCGGTTGACGTCCTGGCCAAACTGATCGCGCATAAGTTCTTTCCCGAGCTATGGCGAGTCCGCACCGAGCTGACGCAGACCGGGCCAATGAGCGTGCCGGATCTGGCAGGCGCGACATGAGTACGGCGGACTCCCCCGGCGCCACCAGCCCGGGCCCGAACCTTGATTCTTCTTCGCCCGACCTGCGGATTGGTGGCGTTATTCATGTCGTTAGCCGAGTTAGATGCCTGGACCTATCAGCCTGATCTGGAGAGATTCCCGTACGAGGCGGTCGTGCGCGAGTTCCAGTCCGCGGGCAAGCACTTCGTCTCGCCCGATCTGCTCGAGTCGCTGGCCGGCGTGCGCGCGCTCTTGCCGCGCCTGAACGGTCCCTGGGTGAACGTGCATACGCTGTCCTGCTTCCTTGACACCGCGCTCGACAAGCCAGATGGCCACTATGACTACCGGAGCTACCTGGCGTTGTCCCTGCTTGAGCTGCCCGGCGTGGACGACCCGATCGAGCAGACCCCGTTTACCCGGTCCCGCTGCGACCGGCTCATCGTCCAGCTCGCCACGGACGCGCTGCGTTTCGAGCTGGACGCCGCGGCTGGCCAGACGACGCTGCTGCCAGGCGCACGCCCTGGACCGGAAATCCAGGCCAAGCGTTACCGGCTCGCGCTGCGGGCGATCCGGCCAGCGCTGGCACGGCTGTCGCTGGACAGCCGGATTACCGGAACTGAATCAGCACAGGTCGCCCGGCAGGCATGCGCTGTCGTCCGCTGCGACATGTCGGTCAGTGAGCACCGTACCTTGCTGCTCACCATGCTGCCGGTTTACACCCTGCACGACGAGTATTTGTTCCTGCGCGTGCTCCAGATGTTCGAGACGACCTTCTCGATGCTGGCGATCCATCTCCGCATGGCGGTTGCCAAGATGGCCGACCGTGATGTCGCGTACACGGTGTATTTCCTCGATACGGCGGAAGAGGCGCTGCGGCAGGCCGCACCGCTGTTCTCGATGCTGGCGACAATGCAGGTCGACTCATTCCGTACCTTCCGCGACTTCACCGAAGGGGCTAGCGCCATTCAGTCGCGCAACTACAAGATCGTCGAGTCGCTGTGCCGGGAGCCCGACGCGGATCGGATCGAGTCCGCGGCCTTCCAGTCGGTACCTGACGTACGGGAGCGCGTTCTCGCGGGGCAGGCCACCCTCGATGACGCGTTCCTGGAGGCGTGCGGCTCGGGTGAGCTCACCAGCAAAGAACGCGAAGAGCTCACCGCCGCGATGCAGAAATTCGCCAGCATCATGCGGCGCTGGCGCACTACTCATCACCAGCTAGCTACCCGGATGCTCGGCGACAGCCGGGGCAGCGGATATACCGAGGGCGTGCCGTACCTGGCGGCATGCCGGTCCATTCCCGTATTTCAGTCAGTCGGCCTCCGGGAGAGCGATGAGATGGTGACCGCCTGATGCGGCCAGATTCACCAGTACAGCCAGACCTGGTCGTCGGCATTGTGGGCGCGGGCCCGATCGGGCTGACCATGGCGTTGCGACTGGCCAGCCTCGGCATTTCGAGCGTCATCCTGGAAGCGAATCCAGAGTTGCTCAAGCAAGGCTCCAAAGCATGCCTGATCCACGGCGACGCACTGGAGATTCTCGATAAGTTCGGGTGCGCGAGCACCATCAGAGACGAGGGTGTCACCTGGACGGTTGCCCGCACCTACGTACGCAATAAGGTGATCCGCACGGCGGTATACCCCAGGCCGCTGGGCTTCGGCCCGTTCGTCAACATCTCGCAGTTCCGCATCGAGCAGGTCCTGGCCGCCGCGGTCGCCCAGCAACCACGCTGCGACCTGCGCTGGGGGCATCAGGTGATCGGCGCAGAACAGGACGGGGATGGTGTATCCGTCCAGGTTCAGTGCCCGGCCGGAGAGCAGCGGCTTCGGTTCACCTATCTCGTGGCCTGCGATGGGGTCCGCAGTGCGCTGCGGACCCTGGTCGGCGTGGAATGGACCGGCTATACGCACAAGGATCTCTTCCTGATTACCGATATCCGGGCCAGGCTGCCGCTCGCGCAGGAGCGCCACTTTCACTACGACCCCTCGTTCAATCCGGGCCGGCAGCTGGTCATGCATCCGCAGCCCGACGACATCTGGCGGATTGACTGGCAGCTGCCGCCTGACGCCGACATCGACGGTGAGCGAGCTAGCGGCGCCTTCGACCAGCGGGTCCGCGCGGTCATCGGCGACATCCCCTATGAAATCGACTGGGTAAGTACCTACCGCTTTCATCAGCGGGTGGTCGAACGCCTGCGAGTGGGCCGGATCTTCCTGGCCGGCGACGCGGCGCACGCACTGCCGCCCTATGGCTCGCGCGGGATGAACAGCGGTATTCAAGATGCCGACAATCTGGCCTGGAAGCTGGCCCTGGTGCTCAGCGGGCAAGCTCCTGCCGACCTGCTGGAGACTTATCACACCGAGCGGTACGCGGCAGCCCTGGAGAACCTGCGGGTCACCGAAGCGACGATCCGGTTCATGGTGCCGCCGAGCCGGCCCCGCCGCTGGGCACGGCGCGTGGTGCTCTGGCTTTCTGGCCCGTTCCAGTCGGTTCGCAAGCACGTGAACAGCGGAAATATGACTCAGCCTTACGTCTATACCAATTCCGCCATCGTGCAGCCGGCGGCTGGTCACCCGCTGCTTGGCAGCCTGGCGCCGGACGGTGTCATTGGCGAGCCTGGTCTGCCTGCCCGGCTCAGGCAGCTTTTCGGAGCGGAATTCGTGGGGCTGTACTTCGCCGCCGACGCGGCGGATGCGAAACGATTCGTCGAGCTAGCCCGGTCCCGGCCATGGCCGGTGAGTGCCCGTCTGGTACTGGTACTGCCAGCCGGCACCAGCACGGCTGGCATTCCCGCAGATGTTCCTTCGGATGTGGCCGCAGAGGTGACAGTCGTCCACGACGAGGATCTGGCGCTGAGCAGTGCCTACGCCGGCTCGGCGAAACGCTGGTGGATCGTCAGGCCGGACGGCCATCTGGCTGCCACCGGCCCTGGCGAGGAGGCCGGAGGATTCGCCGCCGCGCTGCTGGGCGCGATCGGCGGGGCTCCCGACCGCCCGGCGCAGTCCGTTCGCGAAGAGTCTGCCGTCTCATGAGAGGAACGACCGTGGCACCCGCGACCCCGCCCGCAGCGCCCCCGTCCTATGGCTGGCTCAATGGCGAGATCGTGCCCTGGGACCAGTGCGTCGTTCACGCCCGCAGTCAGGGAGCATTCTGGGGCGCGAACGTCTTCGAAGGCCTGCGGGCCTACTGGGATGCCGCCGACGAGCAGCTCTACGCGTTCCGGGTGGCCGATCATCTCGTCCGGCTGCACCGGTCCATGAAGAGCCTGCACATGGAGATCCGGTTCACCGACGCCGAGCTCAGGCAAGCGTGCCTCGACCTGGTCAGCGCCAACGAATTCCGGCAGGACGCGCACATCTGCGTGGTGGCCTATTTCGACATGGGACCTGGCTTCGATCCGCTCAGCTACACCACCGACACTGGCGTACACATCACCTCGACGCCGGCGCCGCGGTCCGCCGCCTATGACCTCGGAGTGGCGGCCGCCATCTCCTCATGGCGCAGAAGCAGCAACGACTCGATGCCGCCGCGGATCAAGACGGGCGCGAACTACAACAACAGCCGGCTGGCCCAGCATGAGGCGATTCGCAACGGCTACGCGACAACATTTCTGCTCAATCAGAGCGGGAATGTCGCCGAGGCCCCGGGGTCCTGCGTGGTGATGGTCAGGGACGGCGAGCTGATAACGCCCCCGGCCAGCAGCGGGGCGCTGGAAGGGATAACAGTCGCGACGATCGCTGACCTAGCCGCGGCGGAGATGGGCCTGACCCTGCACCGGCGCGAAATAGAGCGTGCCGAGCTGTACATCGCTGACGAGATCTTCCTCTGCGGCACAAAGTCCGAGCTGCTGCCGGTCACCTCGGTTGACCGGATAGCGATCGGCGACGGCGAGCGCGGACCTATCACCCGTGAGCTGCAGGGCCGCTACGATCACGCGGTCCGGGCGCGGACAGCGCATCCCGAGTGGATCACCCCGGTGTATCCCAGGCCGGAATCGGAGCCGCGCCCCGGTCTGGAGAAGACCCTGCAGGCCGGAAAAAGGAGTTGACACGTGGCGATCCTGGCCGACCTGGTAGCCGGCCTGCATGCGGGCTCTGTCGAAGTGATCGACCTGACCGCCCCGCTGTCGGAGGACACCCCGATCATCAGGCTGCCCGAGGACCATGGGCAGCCGTGGGCCTTCCAGCGCGAGGTCATCAGCCGCTACGACGCGGCCGGCGAGACGGTGTACTGGAACAATATTCGCCTGTCCGAGCACACCGGGACGCACTTTGACGCTCCGGTGCACTGGCTGTCAGGCCGGGAGCTTGACGATGTCTCGCAGGTGGCGCCAAGGCGGCTGGTCGGCTTGGCCGCGGTACTGGATTTCTCCGCCGAGGCGGACGCTGATCCTGACTTCCTGTTACGGCGGGAGCACATCGAGGCGTGGCAAGGCGAGCACGGACCACTCCCCGACCGGGGCTGGCTGCTGTACCGGACGGGATGGAACAGCCGGTGTAACAGCCGGGAGCGGTTCCTCAACAACGGGCATACCCCCGGCATCGCGCCTGAGTGCGCTCGCTGGCTGGCTGAGCAGACGACGTTGGTGGGCATCGGCGTCGAGACCGTCGGCACAGACGCGGGGCTCGCCGCATCGTTTGACGACCAGCCCTTTCCCTGCCACTGGTATTTGTGTTTGCTAGCACCGGAAGCGCGCTCCGCGGACGCCAGTCCGCGGAGCGCGCTTCAGGGCGCCAGCAAGTACGGCCTGACCCAGCTGCGGAACCTGGCGAAGCTGCCGCCGCAAGATGCCTTGCTGATAGCCAGCCCGCTTCCTATCGTTGGCGGCTCGGGCAGTCCGGCGCGCGTGCTCGCACTGGTGGAGCGGTCATGAGCGGGTGCGGTGGCAGCAGCGCGAGCCCGCACCTCATCCTGGTCGGCAGCGGTGGCCGGCCGTACCGGGAGTACGCCTTCCAGGCGCTGGCGCGGTCCTATGACCTCTCTGCCCTGCTGCCGGGCGAGCCAACCTGGCAAAGGCCGTATCTCGGCGACTGGCGCGTCGCCGATCTGGAGGATGAAAGCGCCGTGGCACGGGCCGTTGCCGCCCTGCTTCGCCCCGGCTCTGAAGAAGGCCTGCTGACCTGGGACGAAACCGTACTTGAGGTGACGGCGGCGGCCGTCGGACAAGTTGTCGTTGCCGCACCTGACCGCGCAGGCCGCGGCTCGCTGCCAGGATAAGTATGCGACGAGGTCCGCGCTCAGCGACGCGGGCCTCGACTCGGTCAGGTACGGCCTCGCCGACTGCGCTGCGGCGGCGATCGGGATCGCGAGCTCGATCGGCTATCCGGTCGTGGTGAAGCCCCGGGCTCTGGCCGGCAGCATCGGAGTAGTCCTAGTGCAGGACGCCGCCGCCATGGCCGCAGCCTTCGATCTCGCCAGCGAGTCCAGGTACGGCACCTTGCCGGCTGGTCATGGCGTGCTCGTCGAGGAGTTCCTCGACGGCCCGGAGATCAGCGTGGACAGCGTGGTCATCGACGGCGAGGCTACCTGCGTGCTGATCGCGTCCAAGCGGCTCGGATTCGCGCCGCACTTCGAGGAAGTCGGGCACCTGATCACCGACTGGTCCGGTGAACCCTGGGCTCCGCAGGTCCGCACCCTGGTCAGGAGCGCGCATCAGGTGCTCGGGATCCGGCTCGGCGTCACGCACACCGAGATCCGGCTTACCGGCCGCGGGCCGCGCCTGGTTGAAGTCAACGGACGGCTCGGCGGTGATCTCATCCCCTACATCGGGCGGCTTGCGACCGGAGTGGACCTGGTGACGGCGGCAGCTGAGCTGTCCCTCGGTCACCAGCCGGAACTCAGGGCGGACCGGCAGCGATCCGCCGAAGTACGGTTTATCTATCCGCGCCACGATGGGATAGTGCGGCGCGTTGACCTGACCTGCGCCGAGGCGGTGCCGGGCATCACGGACGCCATAATCCTGGCCGAGCCAGGTACCCGGCTGCTCATGCCGCCCGCGCAGGCGATACCGCGCCTGGCGGCGCTGATCGCCGTCGCCGACGATCCGCAGGCGTGCGCGAGTGCGCTGGATCTGGCGACGTCCAAGGTCATTGCCGAGCTGGAGCCGCTGCCCGGCTGAAGATCGCCAGAAACCAAGCGGCTGGCCGAGGGAACCGCGCTGTAACGGGTTGTAACCAGGGCTTGGCGCAGGATGTAACGCCTTCCTTCATGAGGAGATCATTAATTAGCTGGAAAGGTATCTCGCATGAAGCTACGCAGAATAGCTGGGTCACTCGGACTCCATATGCAGCTTTCCATTGCCACGGCTACGCCTCCAACGGCGATCCACAGCGGTGGAACTTCAGTCCAGTCGGCTCGGACATCTACGTCCTCTACAACTACGCCAGCGGCCGGTGCCTGCAGGACTTCGACCCGCAAGACATAGTGCAGGACTCCTGCGTGACCACCGACGACCAGGAATGGTCGATCGTCAGCACGCCGTACGACCCCAGCATGTTCCTGCTGCAGAGCGTCTACTGGCCGTCCCAGTGCCTCGCGGCAGTGAACACGTCAGGAAACGATCACACGGCGCTTCAGGTAGTGCCGTGCGACTACTCGGCAACCTTCGGTCCCAGCCTCGTAGAGCAGCTTTTCGCGCTCGGATAGACCACGTGGCGCGCATCCAGCCTGGCTGCGCGCACTGCCAGTCCATCCTGCGCTGGCAGCAACCCCGCCCCCGCTGCCAGCCGGCACACTGAAGCAATGACTTCCACCCGCAAGCTCATGGGAGCATGCGCCGATGAACGTGAGGCCGGCAGCGCCGCGGAGTCGCTGCTGGCCTGCGCGAGCAGCGCTCTCGACGCCGATGGCGACCGCCGCGCCAGCCGCCGCTGGTTTGAGACCGCCTACCTTGAGGGTGACCGCACGGGAGACGTGTCAGTCAGCTCGATGGCGCTCCGGCTGCGCGTCCGGGCCGCCGGCGAGGTCGACTTTCGGCACGGTGAGCACGCCAGGGAGCTGGTCGGCTTCGCCGCGCTGACCGGGCAGCGCAGCCGTTTTACTGACCGGCATGACCTGGCTGGTGACCGACATGTTCCTGGCCGCCGACCCTGATGCCGAACGGCGGCTCGGCGAGCTGCGCGCCTCGCTGGCCGACCAGGCCCACCTGGCGATCGGCTACGTCGCTACGGCGATCGCCGTGATGCTGGCCATCCGCGCGGGCCAGCTCGACGAGGCCGAGCTGCTGGCCAGGGACTGCCACGCGAAAGGCCTCGAGGCTGGTGACCCGAACGCGGACAGCTGGTACGTCGCCCACCTGGTGGCGATCAGGTGGTATCAGGGTCACCTGCCCGAGCTGCTGCCGGTGCTCACCGACCTGGCCAGCTCTCCGGCGCTCAGCGTGGTGCACCATTCGTTCACCGCGGCGGGCGCGCGGCTGGCTGGTCAGCGTGTACGCGGTGATCGAGACGGCGTACCTGACCGGTGATGCGGACGCGGCGGCCGAAGCCTATGACCTTCTGCTGCCATTCGCCAACCTGCCGATGATGGCCGGATCGGGCATCGTGTGCTTCGGATCGGCGCACCACGCACTGGGGATCGCCGCGCTGACGACAGGTGCCTTCGACCGCGCGATCGAGCACCTGTCGCAGGCCGTGTGCCGCAACGTCGCGCTTGGGCACTGGCCGGCGGTGAACGCTTCCCGGCTGCGCTACGCCGAGGCACTGGAGCGGCGCGGCGACCCGACGACATCGCCCGGGCAGGCGAGGTTCGAAGCAGGGCAGCTGAGACAGCCCAGACTCTGGTGTGCGGCCTCGTGGTGCCCGCGCGCTCAGATGCGGCCAGCTGCGCGCGGCACGGGACCAGGTGGCGGGTCAAGCTCGGTACCCGCAGCGCTGCTGTCGGTGACATCGTCGGCATGCTGCACCTGGCCGTGCTGATCGCCAACCGGGGAACCGAGATCCTGGCCATCGATCTCGTGGCCGGGCTGGACGCTGTGACCGGCGCCAGCCGGCCTGCCGCCGGGTCGCCGCACCAGGTGCTCGACCAGGTGGCCGTCAGCCAGTACCGCAAACGCCTCAGCCTGCTGAGCGAGCAGGCTGAGGACCTGGAGTCCGATGGCGATCGTGAGGGCGCGTCACGAGCGAGAGCCGAACGGAACTGGCTGCTCAGGGAGCTGGCCGCCGGCATCAAGCCGGCCTGCAGACGGCGGTCGATCCGCCGCGCCCTCACGTCGGTCGAGCACGCGGACGCCGCGATCGGAGCACACCTGCGAGCAACCGTCCACACCGGAACGCGATGCTGGTACCGGCCGTTATGAGGTCCGAGTACTCTGAAGCCAGCGAAGCTCAAGAGAACGGCCGACCCGATGAAGATGACACCGTTTCGTGTGATCTGCGGCATTGTCTGGGCCGTCATCGCCGCTGGTTTCGCCGCCGGGGCGGTCTTTAACCTGACCAGCCATCCCCGCAACTGGGGCGACATCGTTCTCGGGATAATCATCGCCGTGCTCGCGGCCTGGTATGACTACCGGATCTGGACGCTCAGAGCCCGCCGGCTCTTCCTGATCATCTGAACGAACCCAGCACGCCCGCCACTACCGTCAAACCCCATCCTTGGCTCCACCGCGCCGGATACTGGCGCGCGCTGCAGCCCACCCCAGCCGAGCCCCCACCCCGCCCCAGCCGGGCAGCGGGTTATCGTAAAGATAGATCTGGCCGACCGAGAGATAGTTAGCGGCTCGCCAGTACGCATCCATCCGGTACAGCAGCTCGGGAGAAAGAGGACCCAGCGTGCCGGTCGCGGACATCAGCAAATCCGGCCCCGAGATAACGCCCATGGATGACCTTCCTTAAGTGACTCAGCGGTGTCACCAAGGTCTGGAGCGACGTTCCTGGGGAGCAGCACGTACGCAGGGCTAATGATCGAATCGGCCAGGCGCGGTATTCCCGAGCGTACACCGCGTCGGCGAGCTCTGGTGGAGTCGAAAGTCCCTGTTAGCCGGGTCGCATGCCCCTGACCCTGGCAGCGATGGCGGGGAATAGTGAGCCTGGATCTGAATCGGGGAGGCGTGGCCGAAGTGAAGGCTCAGATTGGCGACAAGCTGGTCGTAGAAGGCGACTCCGCGCGAACTGCGCTGATCATCGCTCTCCCCCACGAGGACGGGACGCCGCCGTACGTGGTCAGGTGGCTGGCGGACGGCCATATTTCCATGGTCTTCCCGAGCCAGTACAGCCGCATCGTCGCCTCAGGCTAGCGGTACCCGCCACTCCAGCTCGGTCCCGCCGCCTTCAGCCTGCCCGATCCTGAATGAACCGCCGAGCTTGACCGCCCGCTGCTCAAGGTTGGCCAGGCCGCTTCGCCGGGCCGGGTCTTGCATCCCCGATCCGTTGTCGCGGACAGTGAGCGAGAGGTCTTCCCCGGCGCTTACTGTCACGGCGACGCTGCTGGCACCGGAATGCCTGGCGGCATTGGACAGCGCTTCCCGCAGCGCGCTGAGGAGGTGCTCGCTCACGTCATCGCTCATATCGTCGAGGCGTCCCTCGAATCGCAGATCTGGCGGGAATCCCAGCAGCCCGGCTAGCTCATCGGCGATCGCCAGGATCCGGGCGCGCGGTCTGGCTGGCTTCGCCTGAGACCTGGCCTGCAGCGCGAATATCGAGGACCGGATCTCGCTGATCGTCTCGTCGAGGGAATCCACTGCGCGGTTCACCCGGTCCGCGGCCTCGGGTGGGGTGATGAGCGACATGATGCCTTGCAGTGACATGCCGGTCGCGTATAGCCGCTGGATCACCAGGTCGTGCAGATCTCGAGCGATCCGGTCCCGGTCCTCGAACACGGCGACCTGCTCAGCCTGGCGGCGATGCTCGGCCAGCTCAAGCGCGATGCCTGCCTGCGCCGCGAAAGTGACCAGCATGTCGGCCGCCTGCGGCGTAATCGGCATGGCGCCTTCACGGCAGCCAGCGGTCAGCACGCCGCGGACCTTGCCTGGTGAGCTGAGCGGCACGATGATCGCGGGTCCCAGGTTCAGGTGCTCCCTGGCCACGGCGGCTACCCGGTCGTCGTGACTGAAGTCATCCAGCGTCAGTCGCTCGCCCGTGGCCAGCACCAGGCCGGAAGCCGAGCCCAGCGCCGGCAGCACCAGGCCGAGCGCCTCAGCCGCGCCGTCGCCGGCAGCGTGCTCGATCTGCAGCCGGCTCCGGTCGGCTGCGGGGAGCGCGAGCACCACCAGGTCAGCGCCGGACATCCGCAGCGCGCTCGCGGTAATCAGCTCCAGGACGTCGGTCACGTCAGCGCCGGACAGCAGCGTCCTGGTGACCTCTGAATTCGCGGCCAGCCAGCGCTGCTGCCTGCGAGCCTCGTCATACAGCCGCGCGTTCTCGATGGCCACCCCGGCTGCGGCCGCCAGGGCCACCAGAACGGCCTCGTCTGCCTCATCGAACCCGCCGCCACCGCGCTTCTCCGTCAGGTACAGGTTCCCGTACACCTCGTCCCGGATCCGGACCGGGACTCCGAGGAAGGACCTCATCGGCGGATGCCCGTCAGGGAAGCCTGATGACAATTCGTGACTGCCCAGGTCCGCGATCCGCAGCGGCTCCGGGTGGGTGATGAGGGCACCCAGCAACCCGCGACCCTCAGGCCAGTGGCGGATGCTCCTGATCTGCTCCTCAGACAAGCCGACCGGGATGAACTCAGCCAGCCGGTTACCCTCGCCGATTACCCCGATCGCACCGTAGCTGGCGTCCACTAGCCGCACGGCCGCCTCGACAATGTCTCTCAGCACCATCTCGATATCCAGATTGGCGCCGACCGCTACTACCGGTTCCTGCCACTCTAGGTTTCGCGCCCGGAGTGCTCGCGGTCATCGAACACCCTGGCCGCGAAGGCGGCGGCCTGGGTGCGGCGTTCCATCCCGAGCTTGGCGAAGAGTGCCGAGGCGTAGTTTTTCACGGTCTTTTCGGCCAGGAACATCCGCTCGCCGATCTGGCGGTTGGTCAGCCCTTCGCCGATTAGTTCCAGGATCCGCCGTTCCTGCCCGGTCAGGCCAGCCAGCGGGTCGGAGCGGACGGCCTGATCACGCATCCTGGCCATGACCTTGCCGACGGAGTCGGGGTCAAGCAATGACTTCCCGGCGGCGACAGCGCGGACGGCGCCGACCAGGTCGGTGCCCCTGATCTGCTTGAGCACGTATCCCGCCGCGCCTGCCATGATCGCGTTGAACAGCGCCTCATCGTCGCCGAACGAGGTGAGCATCAGGCAGGCCACCTGCGGCAGCGATGACCGGATCTCGCGGCAGACGCTGACTCCGTCGCCATCGGGCAGCCGCACGTCGAGTACCGCGACATCCGGCGCTAGCGCCGGGATGCGGGCCAGCGCCGAGGCTGCCGTGCCCGCCTCGCCCACCACCTCGATGTCGGGCTCAGACTCCAGAAGCTCGCGGACGCCCCGGCGGACGATCTCATGGTCATCCAGCAAGAACACCCTGATCTTGCCGTCACCCGGCATGGCTTGCTCCGCTCGCTGCCCGGTGGCGTCCTTCATCAGATCGTGCTCCTATGCCTTGTGTCACTCTACCGGGCAGGACTCAGCGCGGCGCGTACCTGGCGGGCGATCTCGAGGTCTTCCCGTGATCTGATGACGAGGGGGTGCGCACGCTGGCTGATGCCGCCGAGATCTCGGCGTCGGCGGTGACGCCATTGTTGCGTTCGGAATCGATCGCCACGCCGAGGAATCCGAGGCCTGCTGCCGCCTCGGCTCTGACCTGCGGCTGGTGCTCGCCTATGGCGCCGGTGAAGACCAGGGCGTCCAGTCCGTTCATCGCGGCGGCCATGGCCGCGATCTCCCGGCGCAGCCGGTGCGCGTGCACTCCGATCGGCCAGCAGACCCGGGTCGACGCTTCCTGATCTGGTCGCCATCACCAGGCCTTCGAGCGGGGTGAATCCCATGGTGGTGTCCACGCTCGCGCCGCCTTGCACCGCGGCCAGCGAGGAACCCGCGCCAAGGTGACAGGTCACCACGCGAAGCTGGCCAGGATCGGTGCCAAGCAACTGCGCGCAGCGGGATGCGGCGTACTGATGCGAGAGCCCGTGAAAGCCGTACCGTCGCAGGCCGAAGCGCTTCGTCCAGGCCTGCGGCACAGCGTAGGCAGCAGCTTCGGGAGGCAGCCAGGCGTGGAACGCGGTATCGAAGCAGGCGACCGCCGGCACGCCCGGCATCGCGGCCGTGGCCGCCTCGATGCCGGCCAGTGCCCGCGGCTGGTGCAGCGGTGCCAGGTCGGTCAGCTCGGCGATTCCCGCCGAGACCGCGTCGTCGAGCACCGTCGCCCTGGTGTAGCGGCTGCCGCCGTGCACGACCCGGTGACCGATCGCGTCGGCGCCGGACTGGCTGCGCAGGAAGTCACGGAGATCACCGTGGCCTGGACTGCCGTCCCAAGGATCGAGGTCAAGCCTGGCGGTGACCTCGTCAGCCGAGCTAAGCACGCTGATCTTGAGACTGCTCGATCCGGCATTGACGACCAGGACGCTTGTCACCGTCATCGGACTTCCTATGGTCGTCGGCGGGCATGCCGCGCAGGCTCGTGCCATTGGGACCGGGTAACCAGGACTTTCGACTCTGCGGCAGAAGCGGCGCAGCGACGACGATGAAGGCGAGGTTAAGAGGAATGGCCGCACCGGCGGCCCGAGAGAAAAGGAAGCGCATTGCGATGAGGAATCCTGCTGCGGCAATCATAGGCGACCCTTCCGAGCGCCTCACCCCGAGGGCGTGGGACTGGGTGAAGGAATCGAAGATCATGGCGGTCGGCTGGACAGCCATGCGGGTCTGGCTGGGGATCATGTGGATTCAGGCGGGCGCGGCCAAGCTATGGGGTGCCGAGAGCGCCGGCTTCATTCACGACAACGGTGCCGGAGTAGCGGGCTTCGCCGCTCACGGCACTCCCGCTTACACCTGGTGGGGTACGTTCCTGCACGGCTTTGTCGTTCCGAACGCCGGCTGGATCGGCGTGCTCATCGCGGTCGCTGAGTTCGCCATCGGCATCGCCCTGGTAGCCGGCTTGTTCACCCGGATCGCCGCGCTCGGCAGCCTCGCGCTGCTGTTCACCTACGTCATGTCGGGTACCGCCAGCGTGTCCGCGTTCTACGCGCTCTTCGCGATCGTGATCCTCGCCATGTGGCGGACCTCGAGCTGGATCGGGTTCGACGGGCTGCTGGCGGGCTACAGGCATCACCACGCCGGGCGCCACCACATCCGCCTGCTCCAGGCCCGCGCAGGGGCAAGAACGCCCGCGCCGGCTCCTGCTAAGGCCGCCGTATAACGTCTGCCCCGCCCCCGGGGCGGTCACATCGCAGCGATGCGGCCCGCGCGAGCGGGCCGCATCAGCGGACCGAAGGGATCAGGACGAATGGACCTCACGACCAAGTACCTGGGCCTGGAGCTGGCAAATCCGCTCGTTGCCTCGGCATCACCGCTGTCCGGTACGATCGCCGGCATCCGCCAGCTGGCCGACGCTGGTGTCGGCGCGATCGTTCTCCCTTCCCTTTTCGAGGAACAGCTCACCGACGCCGATCCGGGCCTGCGCCAATACCTCAGCCTGCTAGAAGGTGCTGTCCGCGCCGTGGGCGTCCCGGTGATCGCGAGTCTCAACGGGATCGCTCCCGGAGAATGGACCGACCACGCGACCGCGCTTGAGCAGGCAGGCGCAGCGGCGATAGAACTGAATATCTACCACCGGCTCGGGAACCCGCCGCTGCCAGGGCGGGACATAGAGCAGCGGCACATCGAGATCCTGACCACGGTCAAGGCGGTAGTCAGCGTGCCGGTCGCGGTGAAGCTCCATCCCTACTTCAGCTCCATCGCCGAGATGGCGCTGCGGCTTGACCGGGCCGGGGCGGACGGGCTGGTCTTGTTCAACCGGTTCCTGCAACCCGACATCGACCCGGAAACGCTGACCGTCACGACCGGATTCGGGTTGTCAGATCCGGCCGAGGCACGGCTGCCGCGAGCCTGGATCGCGCTGCTCGCCGGACGGGTACAGGCATCGCTAGCCGCTACCACCGGCGTCGATGATCCATCCGACGTGGCGAAATACCTGCTCGCGGGTGCCGACGTCGTGATGACGGCATCGGCGCTTATCCGGCACGGACCACAGCACGCCGCCGTGCTGCTCGGCGGACTGTCCAGCTGGATGTCACGCAAGGGCTTCACCACGGTCGCAGGCATGCGCGGGCTCCTCGCGGTGCCGGCGGGCGCCAGCGAGTCAGCACAGGAGCGGGCGGGTTACGTCACAACCCTCCAGGCAGCCAACCTCGGCGATAAGCCGCGGCAAACCGTCACAGCCAACTAGGAGAGGTCATGAGCACACTGGAAATTCCTTCCGGCGCACTGCCGAAGCGGTCAAGCACGCCAGAAGAAATCACTCACTTTGTCGTGGAGGCCGCAGTCAACGCACCGTCGCTGCATAACACGCAGCCGTGGTGGTTCTACGGCGCCGACCACGAGGTAGGAATGCACGCGGACGTGGAACGCAGACTGCCGGTCGCCGACCCCGATGGCAGGGAAATGATGATCAGCTGCGGAGCCGCGCTCTTTACCGCACGCGTCGCACTGCGTTATCTCGGCATCGTCCCGAAAGTTCGGGTACTGCCAGAGGCCAGACTGGAAACCCTGGTCGCCAAGATTAACTGGACCGATGACACGCCGCCCGCTGAATACGAACGAGAGCTATTCACCGACATCCCCCGGCGCAGGACGCACCGGGGCGGATTTGACGCGGAGCCACTGCCTGAAGGCCTGCTCGCCGCGCTACAGGACGAAGCCTCCAAAGAAAACGCCGCGCTGCTCATCCTCGATGACGAGGCTCAGCGCACCGCACTCGCAGCTGTCGTCGAAGCCGGCGACTACGCACTGCGGCAAGATGGCGCCCGAGCTCGCGAGGAAGCCAGCTGGGCGCCCGGGCCCCGCAGCAAGCGTCGCGACGGAGTCCCGGCAACCGCGTACCCGGCCATGCCAGAAAAGACCGAGCCGAACTTCCCTGGCCGCGACTTCGCGCACGGGCACGGCTGGGGACTCCCTCCTGCCGGCGTGGGCCGGCTGCCCCGGTCAGCGGGCGTCGTCGCCTTGCTGACCACTGCCTCCGACCGGTCATCGGACTGGATCGGCGCAGGGCAGGCGCTTCAGCGGGTGCTGCTCATCGCAACCGGCTGCGGCCTGGCGGCGGCATTGCATAGCCAGCCGCTAGAGATAACTGAGTCTCCGAGACTTCATTAGAGCTAACTTCTGCGACGGCGAGTACCCGCAGATGGTGCTCAGGCTGGGCGCCACCGGTCAGGTCGCGGTCAGCATCCGCCGGCCCGTCGATGACGTACTGATCTAGCGAGCCGATCAGCCGCGGAACTGAAGCACCCGGCCCGGCGACTGCCGCACGGTGGTGGCGATTCCCCGAAGGACGACGTGGCGGTGATCTTTCCGTCGCGCCTGACGATCCAGGTGAACGCGAGCTGGGTATCCGGTGGCAGCTTGCCCATCCTGACCATCCGTCTCGCTCCACGCTGGCAAAGTGCACCACCGGAAGGTCGTCCTCTCGATTTACGGCCCTGGTCGAGCTGCGGGAGCTGGCCCGTGGCATCCACCCGGCGGTCCTGACCGAGGCCGGCCTGGACGTCGTCGGCACGGCCGGGGACGCGGTGCGGCTCCTGCGGCTGGCCGGGGCATTGCGGCCTGATGTCGTGCTCGCCGACATCAGAATGCCGCCAACCCAGACGACAGAAGGCTGCGGGCCGCTGTGCGGATCAGGCGGCAATGGCCAGGCACCGCGATCGTGGTGGTGTCCCAGCACGTCGAGACCGGGCACCTGTTCGAGCTACCGGACGGCGACCCGCGCGGGATCGGTTACATGCTCAAGGATCGGGTCGCCGACATCACCCAGTTCACCGCCACGATCCTCCGGGTCGCCGCCGGCGAGTCCGTGATCGACCCGCAGGTAGTGGTCGGGCGGCTGGTAGCCCGGCCGCGACGAGACAGCCCGATGCGGACACTCACCGGCCGAGAACTCGCTGTGCTCGTCTCCATGGCAGAGGGTTATTCGAATCAGGCGATCGCCGGCAGGCTCGCCGTCCTCACCTACCTGCG
Source organism: uncultured Actinomycetota bacterium (assembly GCA_963819285.1). Classification (GTDB taxonomy): domain Bacteria; phylum Actinomycetota; class Actinomycetes; order Streptosporangiales; family Streptosporangiaceae; genus Chersky-822. Next base: position 3,065,132 of record CAWFVM010000002.1, on the reverse strand, counting down.
CCGCTAGCTCGCACCCGCGACCAGCTCGTCCCGTTCCAGTGCACTAGCTGGTTCTGGTCATCCGCGCCGCTCGGCTGCGCCTGTCCTGCGGCCCAGCAACTGGTCCGCGACGTACAGCGAACCCCGTACAAGAAGCTGTGATCGTCATCGGAATGCCCGCCGCCAGCGGGGACGGAGACCGAGGACCAGGCCGACCCGTTCCAGCGCAGAGCTTCATTCACGACGGGTGCGACGAGGTCAAGGTTCCCGACGTACCCGACGGCCCAGCAGCTGTCCGGCGCCGAGCAGCTGACGCTGGTGAGGACGTTGCTGGCGAAATTGCCGGTGCCATCAGGCTCGGGGGTGGACACTTCGGACCATTTGTGACCGTTCCAGTGCAGCGCCTGGTTCAGGGTGACGGACGAGCTGCCGTTTGTACCGTCCGATCCAGTAGCCCAGCAGTTCGCGGCCGAGGTACACGAGAGGCCCTGGAGCACATCGAAGTCACCACTGCCAGTCTCGGGTTCCGGGACAGCGACCAGGGACCATTTCCTGCCATTCCAGTGCAGCATCTCGTTGAACAGGGCGCCTCCGGGGGCGATGCTTCCGTAGCTGCCGGCCGCCCAGCAGTTCCTGGCCGAAGTGCAGCGGATAGCCCCGAGTGAGCTGACACCATCCGAAGCGTTATTACCCGGGTTGGGCGTGGTCACCAGGGACCAGATCCTGCCATTCCAGTGCAGCGCCTGGTTCTCGATTATCTCTCCGTTCACCTGGTCGCTCCCGTACTCCCCGTCGGCCCAGCAGCTGTCTGTCGAGGTGCACGCCACGTCGACGAGCCCGTTGAAGTCGCCGCCGAGAGTTCCGGCCGGAGTGGGAGTGGTTACCGGTGACCAATGCTTGCCGTTCCAGTGCAGGGCCTCGTCGAGCTGGACCCCGTGCCGCTCGTAGAACCCGACCGCCCAGCAGTTCCCGGCCGAGGTGCAGCGAACGCCGAACAGCTCGCTCGTATCTCCATTCGCGGTTCCGCCGGGACTAGGGGCCGCGACCCGCGACCAGCGGTGACCGTTCCAGCGCAGGGTCTCATTAAGAAAGGCCCCGTTCCGCTCGAAATAGCCGACCGCCCAGCAACTGGCCGCCGACGTGCAGAAAACTCCATCCAGGCCAGTGGCGTTCTCGGACTTCAGTGCGCTGACGGCCGAGGTTGCCGCACTGGAGGTGGCCGCAGCCCCGGCCGCGAGCCCTAGTGCCAGCACAACGCCGCTCGCTACCCGTGCCATGCACCCTGACCATCGTCGTGTCTTCATCGCCGTACCTTCCTGACACCCTGGCCGCGCCAGCCCGAAGCAGCGCGATCGCCGGCGGCTTGATGCGAGAGTGCACCAGACAGGCGGACTCCCGCCTCGGAGGAAGCCCCCATATTCCAGACCCCGGCCTCCCCATATTTCACCGTCGATGCGACCGGACGAGAGTTACCGCTTGCCGTAGCGTTGCCGTCGTATTTGGCGGTTATCGCTACCTGAGGCGGCAGCGCTACCTCGTGCCGGGGGCCGCCAGATTCCGGCTCAGATCCGCAGCGGCCTCGCGGCTGTCGACGCCAAGCTTGGCGAGCACAGCACAGACGTGATGATCGACGGTCTTGGTCGAGATGAATAGCGTGCGGGCGATTTCGGCGTTGGTCTGCCGTTCGCAGATCAGCTCAAGCACCTTGCATTCACGTGGAGTGAGCCCGAGCGGATGCTCACGGGTGGCTCGGTGCGGGCCGGCCGGACGGACCGGGCACCTAGCCGGCGGAGCTTCTGGCGAGCGAGCGCGGCCGTCGCACTGGCGCCAAGTTCATAAAGGCGCCGCAGCGCGTCGCGCAACTCGTCCTCAGCTCGCGAATCGAGTAGTGCGAGCGCGGCGTCCAGGCGGCAGCCGAGCTCATCCCACGCGCGCGCGGCCAGCGCGTGCTCGCCTGCTTCAGCGAGTCGGTACGGCTCGGCGACCGGGCCATCGATAGTCCGGTCCGAGCCGGTGCGGTCAAGCCAGCGACGCAGTGCGCCGCGCATCCAGATATCGATATCGTGCGCGACCTCGGCGGCCAGTTCGGCTTCGTGTCGCGCCTCGTCAGTTCGTCCTTCGGTCAGGAATGCCTCGGCTCGGGCGAGCCGGGCCGGAACTACGTACTGCGGCTGTCCAGCCGGCGCCGCCCTGGCGATCGCGCTGTCGAGGACGGGCCAGACCGCCGGCTCGCCGCGACGCGCCCGGATCACGCCGATCAGGGCCTGCACGCAGATCTGGTGCAGCGGGGACGCCGAGCTTTCCTCAAGCAACTGAGTGCTGATTGCCAGCGCCTCGTCCCAGTGACCGCGATGTTCGAGGACGGCGGTTCGGGACGCACGCAGGAAATTGGAGTGCGCGTCCAGGTCGTTCTGGTCGCAATAGGCCATGCCGTCGCGGTAGTACTGCTCGCCTTCGCCGAACCGGAATTTGTCGCACGAGATTCCGTACAGGTTGGCGTAGGCACGGCCGGCCTGATTGGGCAGATTGTCAGCGATGGCCAGCTGAAGTGAGCGGTGAATGAGGTCGATCCAGCTCGAGTCGGTCGCGGACGCGGCGCAACCTTCAGTGTTCAGCGCATCGGCAACGACGTCAGAGGCGCCGAGCGAGCGGCCGAGAGCCTGCGCTCGCTGGGCGAGCTCGATCGCCTCGTCGTTATCATCGCGCGTCATTTTGAGAGCGGCCAGCGTCGCGTACGCCCTGGCTAGCTCAGCCGTCTCGCCGAATGGCTCTAGCGTGCTGATCGCCTCGACTGCGGCATCGACCGCTTCGTCACCGCGGCACAGATACTTCAGTGTCAGCGAGTAGTGCCGCAGCGACTCGCCCTCGCGACGGCGATCATCGAGCAGCCGCCAGAGCCGTAGTGCCTGCTCGCCGGCATCTGCCGCCGTTTGCGACTGGTCGCTGAGCGTCGCCTCCTCGGCCAGGCCAGTGTAGAGCTCGGCCAGCGCCGGCGGAGCGGCATGCGCCGCCCACCGCAATGCGCGCTCGTACTGGGCCGTAGCTTCGCGATGTGAGCCGAGATCAACGGCTCGCCTCGCTGCGAGCGACGCGTGCCGGACTACTGCTTCCTCATCGCCAGCGCCCTCGGCGTGAAAGGCCATGCGCGCGTCATCGCGGCTGCCACTGACCAGCAGCGCGCTGAGGATCTCCGCGTGGATCGCGACCTGGCGGCGGGTCGGGATCTCCTGCGCGATCGCCAGCCGGGCGATCTCGTGCCGAAACCGCAGGCCGTTCCGCTCATCGACCAGCAACCCGGACCCGGCGAGCTCATCCAGCTCGGCCTGCCGGTCGGCGAGCAGGCTCGCGTTGATCCGCAGGCCCATGAGCGCGGCCAGCTCAAGTACCTGCCGGGCTGAGTCGCTGAGCCTTCCGGTACGCGACAGGATCGCGTCCCGCGCTGACAGCGGGACCCCGTGCGTCCCCGCCTCAAGCATCTCGGTGACGTAAAACGGATTGCCGCCCGCGAGGTCGTATACCTGGTCGGCATCGAGATCGGTCTGGGCGGCCATCGTACGGACGGCCTGCACCGACAGCGGCGGCAGCTCAAGCCGACGCGTCCACCGCCTGGCCGCGAGGTCACCCAGTGCGAGACGCAGCGGACTCGCTGGCGCGAGCCAGTCATCCCGATATGTGGCGATCACCAGCACCGACGCTGAGCGGATGCGACGCGTCAGAAACCGCATCAAGTCCAGCGTCGCCTCGTCCGCCCAGTGGATGTCCTCAATGACGATCACGTCGAGCCGGTCATCAGCGGTGATCTGCCTGAGCAGCGCGGCGAACAACTCGTCGCGCTCGGGCCGGTCCCGGCACAGATCCTCCAGCGCGCCGCCGAGATCACGGGCGAGGTCGAACAACGGAGCGAGCGGGCGCGGCGTCGAGAGTCCGTCGCAGGCGCCCCACGACCAGGCGGCCTCGGGCAGATCGTGCTGGAACCGCTCAACCAGCACCGACTTCCCCGCGCCCGCCTCACCGGCGATCAGGACGAGCCGGCCTTCACCCTGACGTGCCTCGCGAGCGTACTGGCGCAGCAAGGCCAGCACCGGATCGCGTTCCAGCAACTCCATATTCACAGCCTAAGAGCGGAGAGTACGAGGCCGCAGCGGAGCTGCCTCCCTATGTTGCGGGCCGCATTCCCTATTTTTCGGTGCGGCCGGAACTAGCTGCGTAATCCGGCTGGTGAACATGGGGCACCATCCCCATGGTCCGGAACCGCTGGCCTGCATACGGTCAAAGTCGATGCAGCCTGACGGCGTCCATCAGCCAGGCGGCAAGGCCCTGGCCAACAGGGGAAGGCGACGATGTGACGACCGTCGCTCAGATCGCCGCTGGCGCGGAGTTCTGCCTGGTGCTCGGCTCCGACGGTTCCGTCTGGGCATGGGGCGCTGACTATGACGGGCAGCTCGGCAACACCGCGACGTACACGGCGCTGCGGGCAGACGGCACCGTGCTCGCATGGGGCGATAACGAGCACGGCGAGATCGGGAATGGCACCACGTCGGACAGTCCGACGCTGCCGACGGAAGTCACCGGCCTGACCAGCGTCACGCAGGTGTCGGCAGGCGGCGAGTTCAGCCTGGCCGTGCACACCGTCTACGATTTCTAGCTTCCTGCTGGGGTACCGGCGCCACCGTCACCACCAAGCGCGGCCGGGTGATGGACATCCGGGGCATCATGATCGGCATCCAGGGCGGCCCGGATGGGGAAGAGTTTTCGTCGTCTGCGGGTAGGTCTACGGGATCATGTCGGTAAGTCTCCGGCAAGCGGCAGCGCTCCGCGATCATGACCTCGGCCATTCCGGGAGCCGGTACGGCTGATGCCGCCGGGGCTGAGGTGATCGGTGTTGCAGGGCTGTCGGCCCGCCCGTGCACAAGCGGATCGAGGAATTCCGCTGCGCCACCATCTCCGCCCACCTGCACGAGAGGCGCGATTCCGTGCCGTAAATCGACAAAGTGGTGCATAGTCTTCGATTTCCGCCGGTTCCTGGGGTTCACGCCCCACAGGCCCTGATGGCTTAACTATGGCTACGATGTGCGCGCATGGCAGCATAAGCTTGTGAATCATCTGACACTTCGGTCAACTCGGGGTCGCTCTGGCGAGCGTCGGCCCTGCCAAAAAGGGACTCCTGGGTTTTACCCCTTGTTCTGTAGGCGGCGTCGTGCGATCGTTCGAATCAGCGCACGCATTATAGCTGTTTGGCGGTTCGCCATTGCGCGAGTCCCTTGTGTAAGGAGAAGTCCTGATGCTGGGCAAGAATCTTGAAGATTCCCTTGCATGAGCGGAGTTTAGTTTTATGACTGCCGGCACCCTGGCGGTGGAGGATCATCTTGGCGCTGCTCTGCTGGAGCGTGTGCGTGATGATGTCGAGCCGCGTATGCGTGCGGTGATGGCCGAGCTGCCTGTCGCCTTGCGGCGTGTCGGCGGCTACCATCTTGGGTGGTGGGATGAGCGGGGGAATGCCCTGCACGGGATGGGGGGCAAGGCCGTGCGCGCGGCCCTGACCCTGGCGGCCAGCCGCGCGTTAGGCGGCGACGGCGCGGCCTTGACCGGCGCGGTCGCCGTGGAACTGGTTCACAACTTCACGCTGCTGCACGACGACGTGATGGACCGCGATTCCTTACGCCGGCACCGGCCCGCGGCCTGGGCCGTTTTCGGAACCGCTGACGCGATCCTCGCCGGTGACGCCCTTCAGGCGCTGGCCGTCCAGGTTCTGGCCAGGGACCCTCATCCGGCGGCGAGGCCTGCGCTGGATCGTCTCGCCGGCTGCATGATCGAAATGTGCACGGGGCAGAGCACCGACTGTGCCTTTGAGCAGCGCACGGATATCACCCTGGGACAGTGCGAGGCGATGGCCCTGGGGAAGACCGGCTCCCTGCTCGGCGGTGCCTGCGCCATAGGCGCCTTATACGCCGGCGCGGCACCGGGGGTGGCAGCGGCGCTGGACGCGTTCGGGCGGCAGCTAGGGCTGGCATTCCAGCTCGTCGACGACATTCTGGGGATCTGGGGTGACCCGGCGGTGACCGGCAAGCCGGCGGGCGCGGACCTGCTCTCGCGCAAGAAGTCGCTGCCGGTGGTCGCCGCCCTGACGTCCGGCACCACAGTCGGGAAGGCAGCTCGCCAGCCTCTACAACACCGAGTCGCCGGCGGGCGACACAGGCGTCGCCCGCCTGGCCGATCTGGTGGAACGTGCGGGCGGACGTGCCTGGGCACAGAGCCAGGCCGCCGATCACAGCGCCGCGGCGCTGGCGCACCTGAGGGCCGCTGTCCCCGACGACGAGCGGACCCGCGATCTGCTGATCCTGGCTGACACCCTCACCCGAAGGGTCCGGTGACCCGTGCACCTGGCGGCGCGGGAACTGCTGGCCGGACTGACGGACCTGCCCTGGAGCGACATCTCTCCCTCGGTGTACGAGACCGGGCGGCTGGTGTCCCTGGCACCGTGGCTGGCGGGTCACCGCGAGCGGATCGCCTTTCTGCTGGAGACCCAGCATCCCGACGGAGGCTGGGGACAGCCCGCGGACGGCTACAGCCTGGTGCCCACGCTGAGTGCCGCCGAGGCGCTCCTGAACACTGTTCTGCGCAGCCAGCCGAGTACGTCCGCCGCGGATCAGGCTCCCGTCCAGCTGGCCGTGCACCGCGCTATGGGGAATCTGTTCGCTGCCCTCCGGCCGGGCGCTGTCCTGCCGATCCCTGACCTGCCGGCGATCGAGATCATCGTGCCGGCCCTGATAGCTGCGCTCAACCACGCCCTGGACCAGCTCCCGCACGCTGCGGTGAGCGGCCTGGACGCCTGGCGCGGCAGCGGCCGGCTGAACCTGCCGCCCGGTCTGGACGATACCCTTCTGGCGCGGATCCGGTCACTGCTCGAAACAGGCGGCGAGGTCCCGGCCAAACTTCTGCACTGCGTGGAGGCGGCCGGCTCATCGGCGGGCGGTGCCCGCGGGGTGCGCCTGACGCTTCCCGAGGGCACAGTCGGCGCCTCACCGGCGGCCACCGCTGCGTGGATCGGGGCCAGGCGGCCCGATGATTCCCGCCACGCCGCCGTGCGATACCTGGAGAGCATCGTGCGCCAGTACGGCGGCCCGGTTCCCTGCGCCCTCCCGCTTTCCGTCTTCGAACGGGCCCAGGTGATCTCCACCCTCTCTCGGGCCGGCCTCCCCCTGGCTGTCCCTGACGCGCTGAAGGCCGGCCTCACCGACCTGCTCGGCCCGGACGGAGCCCCCGGCGGAGCCGGCCTGCCACCGGACGCCGACAGCTCATCCATCCTCTTGTTCGCATTGTCCCGGCTGGGAGCCCCGCCCGCCCTGGAGTGCCTTTGGTCCTATGAGCTGCCCACGCATTTCTGCACCTATCCCGGCGAACGCAACGCGTCCGCCAGCACCAACGGACACGTCCTGGAGGTACTTCAGGCAGCACAACACCACCAGGACACCACCTCGGACCAGGGGCACCGCTACGGCAGGGCGAGCGCGAAGATCACCTCCTGGCTCCTGGAACACCAGCAGGACAACGGCAGCTGGCAGGACAAATGGCACGCCTCGCCGCTCTACCCCACCCAGTGCTGCACCCTCGCACTGGCACAGACCGACGACCCGGCAGCAGCCCGCGCCGTGGAAAAGGCACTGCACTGGGTGCTTGCTACCCAGCGCCCCGACGGCTCCTGGGGCCGGTGGAGCGGCACCGCTGAGGAAACCGCTTATGCGCTGCAGATCCTGCTGCTCACCGGCAGCAAGACTCCCGCCGGCCCCGTAGCGCACGCCGCAGCCCGCGGACACCGATTCCTGCGGCAGTTTAGCGGGACCGGCCACGACGCGCTGTGGCACGACAAGGACCTGTATAACCCCCGTGCCATCGTCGCGGCAGCGGTTCTCGTCTCCGTCCACCTCACCGAGACCCACCCCGCCGTAACCCGAGCGACGGCCCGCCTATGACCTCCCGGGCACCCGCGCCCGCCAGCGGCCCAGCCACTCCCGGCCCTGCGACCTGTCCCCAGGAGTACTACCGCGGCCTTCGCGCCCTGGGGTCAGTGATGGATCTCGAAGGACGCATCATCGTCCTGGGCCGGAGCGAGGTAACCGCTGCCCTGCGGGCACCGCATACCTTCTCATCCCGCATGGGTGCCGTTGACCTGGGCAATGCCCGGCCGCTGATCCCGCTGCAGGTCGACCCGCCCGACCATGCCAAGTACCGGCGCCTCCTCGACCCTTTGTTCAGCCCTCAGAACATCGCCCGCCTGGCACCCGTCATCACTGCGCGGGTCACCGAGCTTATCGATGCCGTCATCGCCGGAGGCCGCTGCGACTTCAGCACCGAGGTCGCCGTCCCGCTGCCGGTACTGGTCTTCGGGGACCTGCTCGGCCTGCCGCACAGCGACCACCCGGCCCTGATGTCGATCGTCAACGGCGTCATTCGCCCCGGTCCGCAGGACTCCCGGCGGCGAAGCGCCGCCCGGGCCGGCGAGCGGTGCTACGCCTTCTTCTCCCGCGCACTAGACGAACGAGCCAGGGCACCCGGGGACGACTTGCTCACCCAGCTCCTGCACGCAACGGTCGACGGACGCCCGCCAAGCCGCGAAGAACTCCTCGACATGTGCTACATGCTCGTGCTCGGCGGCATGGACACCACCAGCGACGCGCTGGAATGTGTCTTCGCCTTCCTCGCCACCCACCCCGAACACCGCCGGCAGATCGCCGGTGAACCCGGCATCGTCCCCACCGCCGTCGAGGAACTCCTGCGGTGGGAGTCCCCGACCACCAGCGTGCGCCGCTACCTCCTGGACGACACCGAGCTCGGCGGCTGCCCGATGAGAGCCGGGCAGCGCGTGAACGTCGTCCTGGCCTCAGCGAACACCGACGACAACCACGCCCCCGACGCCTTCGAGGTCAACCTGCGCCGGACCCCGAATCACCACCTCGCCTTCGGAGCAGGCGTCCACCGCTGCCCGGGCGCCCACCTGGCCCGCCTGGAACTCAGGATCGCCCTGCGGGAATGGCACCGGCGCATCCCGGAATACACCCTGACAGGGAACGCGCACCTGGACTACCGCCTCGCCGGATCCCTGCGCTACCTCGAACGCCTGCCGCTTAGCTGGCCGACAGCACCGGACGCAGCGGGGCCGTACCAGTGAACTCCGACGACAAGGAGGCCTTCTGGCACAAAAGCACGCGACCGCTTCGCCATGCAGATACGCTCTATCCGCCTTAGGAGCGGGCATATGCCATATTAAGAATCAGATGAATGGCCGCTGAGCCCGTCACGCCACAATTCCCCCGCCCGCAAGTTTCCCTATGCCTGCCGCATTTTCCGCGTGCCCTTTTTCCGCTATCTAATGTAGTCAGTTTTATTGACCCTTTTTCCTTGCGTTCTCCGACAGGGTGTGGGCATGATTACTCATAGCGCATGGATCTCAATTTCCGCTACCGCAATGTACGTTTAACCCCGGAGGGCACATGTCAGAACAGTCCAATATCTCGGTCGTCCAGGATCTTTATGCCTCGCTCAGCAACGGGGACACCGCGCATGTCCAGACGCTTCTGGACGGCGGCGTGAGCCTGCAGGTTTCCGGCAGCCACCACCAGTACGCCCACGAGCACACAGGCGGGCAGGACGTAGCGGCCTACTTGTCGTCCATTCAGGGACTTGCCGCCGACATCACGATCTCGCCCGAGACGGTCGCCGCCTCAGGGGACCAGGTGCTCGCCCTGATCCGCGTGCAGGGCAGCCGCTCCGGCCGTGCGCTCGACGTCCGTGAGGTACAGGTCGTCACCCTCGCCGACGGGAAGATCACGCAGATTACGAACTACGCCGGCGATCAGCAGGCCAAGAACGACTTCTTCGCCTGACGCACATTCACCGGAAAGTTCTGACCCGCAGGCTTCCGGGCACCCGCTCGGGAGCCTGCGCGCATTCGGGACTGACCGGACCGAAGGGAAATCCTCGTCAGCCGTGTTCATCCTTACTCGCTGGGACGGTAGTCGGTGCTGAGGTAGAAGGTTGTCGTGTAGTCGATCAGGCGCAGCACTCCCGCAGCCGCATTTTTCTCCTGGATCACAGGCGCCAGGATGTCCGCGCACCGGGCGCGGCGTTGCTGAATCTCCCTGTGAACCCATGGCTCATCGATGTCCTGGAGCATCAGGATGTTGAGAGATGCCGGCTCGGTCAGCTCCCGCTCATAGGTTGCGAGGTCGTTCGCCAATCGGACGGCAACGACCGCTTCGGACAACCCCGCGGTGAGCACCTTGAGCCCGGGGAGAAGGTCGGTGTTTTCGGATGCGACCCAGATGGACGAGCGAATAAAGGCACTACCGATAGTAACCGCATATTTGAGATATTCTGTCACACTGGGCGCCGGTGCTCCAGCGGCCAGAGCGAGCGCTGCGTCACGCTCCCACATCAACCCCGTCAGCAAGCCGTTGAGCGTGCCCATCCAGAGATCGCCCATGGTGTCGAACAACGGCCGCCCAGCCAGTTCGTCACGCAAGTCGCTAAGGACGACTTCGGTCGGGGTGCCGGGGTCGGGGGCGGCACCTGCGGCGATATCGAGCAGGCGGGGTATGTCGAGCGGGACTTTTTCTACGATGTCATCGACATGGAAGACCCACAAGGCGGCCCGGCAACCCACGAGCAGCTCGCGCGACTTAAGCCATGGACAGCAAAAGGTGTGGGTGAGCGCCACAGGCAGCACCAGATCCGGGTCGACAACCGTCGGGAAGCGAGCAGCCCATCGCTGAAGTGATCGGGTCACCTGTAGCGTGGTCGCCCCTGCGGTCGCACTCGCGACCGGATCCGGCAGACTCATGGTCTCACCACCGGCAGTACGTTGATCTGGGTGCTCGCGGCAATGATTCGCGGTAGACCCGGCCCTTGGTCCGCTGTTGCGAAATAAGTCATCACGCTTCCCATCATCGCAGACTTGCGGTCTCGTATTAAAAATGAGAGTGTAGCGGCAATCCGCAATTCTGCTCTGGACCCAGGCAGCCAATCGTGACCCGGATTATGTCCAGCAAATAGCATCGGCTAGTCCCCATTTCGCTCAGCCGGCAAATCGCTCGCCCGCTACCTGCTCAGGGGCGCGCTGCCGGTCGGCCCGTGAGAAGCGGGTCCGGCGGTTAACCAGGCAGTCCGCCTGCCATTTTTCTCTTCGGCCTAGTTAGCTCAGGCGTCACGCCGCTAATTGATGCCGCTATGGGCTGGGTTAAGCGACGCCACAAATAGGGAGAATCACGTGAGGAAATTAGAATTGCAGGGCCGCCCTGTACCGGCGGGCCGGAGTCATCGCTGGCCTGGCCGCTGCGGCAGGTTTGATCGTGGCGGGCGGCCTGGCCGCGTCCGCCAGTCCGGTCACCGCCGGACATCACCAAGCCGGGCCTACGCCGACGATCGTGCTGGTGCACGGCGCCTGGGCCACCAGCGATGGCTGGGACGGGGTAGTACGGCTGCTCCAGCGGGCCGGGTACACGGTCGACGTACCGCCGAACCCCCTGCTGGGACTGACCTACGACTCGGCCTACCTTGCTGATTTCCTGCATAGCATCAAGGGTCCCATCGTCCTGGTCGGGCACTCCTACGGCGGCGCCGTCATCACCAACGCCGCCACCAGCGACAAGCAAGTCAAAGCGCTGGTCTACGTAGACGCCTTCATCCCGGCCAAGGGCCAGACTCTCGGCCAGCTCGTGACGCTCAAGCCAGGGTCCTGCGTGGCGGCGACGCCCGCCATGAGCAGCGGGTGCTCGCCGCCACCCAGGAGCCGCTGTCGACCATCGCCCTTAGCCAGAAGTCCGGCGTCCCGGCCTGGAAGACGATCCCGTCCTGGGCGATCATCGGCACCGCGGACCACACCAACCCGCCGGCCAGCCCATGGCCATGGCACATACCGCACATGCGCGGATCACCGTGATACCGCACGCGCCGCACGTGTCCATGATCTCCAACCCGGGAATCGTTACCCGCGTCATCATCTCGGCCGCCAGGGCCAGCTAGCTGATGTGCCTGGCCGGGTTCTTGCCTGGCCAGGCACAGGCAGGCGGACCTTCCCGTGTTTCCCGCACTGCCCGGCCCGCTGGCGCATGAACTCCCCGAAGGGAGACGGCTATGGACCTCGATCTCGACGGAAAAGTAGCGGTGGTCACCGGTGCGGGCAAAGGCATCGGCCTCGCTGTCACCATGGCGCTGGCGCAGGAGGGCGCGCAGGTCATCGCCGGCTCGCGTACCACCGGCAGCCTCGACGGGCTGAGAGGCGTCACCCCCATGGCAGTTGACCTCTCTGCCGCAGACGGCCCGGCCCGGCTAATCCAGCGCGCCATCCAAGAGCACGGCCAGGTTGACGTGCTGGTCAACAACGTTGGCGCCGTCCGGATGCGCACGGAGGGCTTCCTCGGCACCAGTGACGAGGATTTCGCCTGGGCGATGCGGCTGAACTTCTTCATCGCCCTGCGGGCCAGCCGGGCCGCGCTGACCGAGATGACCAGCCGAGGTGCCGGCGCGATCATCAACGTCGCGTCGGTCAACGCCTTCTTCCAGCCCGACGCCGCCACGGTCGACTACGGCGCCGCGAAAGCCGCACTGGTCAACCTCACCAAGACCGGAATCGTAAGCCGCGACGCCGTCCGGCTTCGAAGACAGGTTATAGCCGCGCGTGTCAGGTGCGACGACCCGGAATCCAGCCGCCGCGAGCGGCTCGATCTGCCCGCGCCACCCGTACCAGAACTCGGGGAAACCGTGCAGCAAGACGATCAGCGGCCCCTCGCCGGCCTCGACGTAGTGCAGTCGCTGGTCGCCGATCTCGGCGTACCCCTCGTGAAGCTCGGTGCCTGCGGCCATCATCGTCACCCCCGTGGCTAGCTTGCTCGAATTCGTTAAGCCATGCCCGTGAAGGGGCTGCCTTGAACACGGGCGGTACGCCGGTGTCTCGCCGGAATGCCGGCCGCACCCGCAGGGCATCAGTCCGCGCGGCGGTCGCAGCGGCTAGCGAGATCGATCAGGCCACCAACCTGGCCCGGCTGACTCTTATCGCGACCGCCCCGCCCTCGATGCCCGCTACGCCGGGGAGCAACGCAGAACCATCGGCCTGATCGCCCGCCTGCTGGCCTGCCGCACCGGGCGAGCCGCCGACGACTATCAGGTCCAGCTCACCGCGGCCGCGTTCATCGCCGTTCTGTTCACCGCCTCCCAGCGCTGGGCAGCCGACCGCGGCGCCGTTCCGCTCAGGACTCTGGTCGACCAGGCGGTCACCACCGTCGAACCCCTCCTGGCCGCGCTCGAGCATCCCGCTCGCAGCGAGGACACATCCTGAGCGTTCGTGACCACGCCACTAATCTGATGCCATTCCATACCCGAGACGCGGAGCGTCGCCGACCGGTTACATCGCGCCGCCCGGCCGAGCAGCGCCTTACGATTCCACCTATGCTGACATTCGCGCGAATAGCGCTACTCACATGCCTTCATCCGCACTGGGCCCGAAGGTCCGGAGCCTCCGCCCTGATGGTCAGGGCAGCTGTCCCGCTGATCGCGGCCGGAGCGCTGCTCGCCGCAGCTCCCGCGATCCCAGCCTCGGCGGCGCCCGCATCCTCCGCGACCTCAGCGCCTTCACACACGATCGCTGGTGCCCCGGCTCTGGTACTGAAGTCCCAGCAGTCGGGCGGCGGCGGCCCGATCGACTTCTGGACGATCAGTCTGGTGGGCGGGGACCAGATGCAGCTGGATGTCGGTGATCCGAGTAACGGCAGCTTCACCTTCGCGCTGTATGCCCCCGGCACGACCGATGCGACGTTCGGCCAGGTTTCGACGGTGTCGTCCGGCACCACGCCGAGCGCCGGGTTCCTGACCTTGCAGGCACCCTATTCCGGCACGTTCGTGCTGGCTGTGTGCGAGAACGTGCGGAACGGCAACTGCTCGAACACCACGGCCGCTAACGGCTCTAGCGGCACCAATCCCATGAACCCGTACACCTTCACGCCCACGCTGGTCGGCGGCGGCATTACCGGCACGAAGGCATCGGGCGAGGTCAAGGCAGGCTCTGCCATCAGCAACGCGTCCGCGCTCACCATCGGTCACTTCGAGGCCGGCGGCGGCAACCTCGTCGACTTCTGGAAAATCAAGCTGGTAGGCGGGGATCAGGTCAGCCTGAATGTCAGCGACCCCACCAACAACGCGTACACGTTCGCGTTCTACGCTCCCAATGCCAGCGACGCGACATTCGGCACCATACCGCCACTGTCCTCAGGCACTACCGCCAGCACCGGATTCCTGACCCTGCAGGCACCCTATTCCGGCACGTTCGTCCTGGCTGTGTGCGAGAACGTGCGGAACGGCAACTGCTCGAACACCACGGCCGCTAACGGCTCTAGCGGCACCAATCCCATGAACCCGTACACCTTCACGCCCACGCTGGTCGGCGGCGGCATTACCGGCACGAAGGCGTCCGGCGAGGTCAAGGCAGGCTCTGCCATCAGCGACGCACCCGCGCTCACCATCGGTCACTTCGAGGCCGGCGGCGGCAACCTCGTGGACTTCTGGAAAATCAAGCTGGTAGGCGGGGATCAGGTCAGCCTGAATGTCAGCGACCCCACCAACAACGCGTACACGTTCGCGTTCTACGCTCCCAATGCCAGCGACGCGACATTCGGCACCATACCGCCACTGTCCTCAGGCACTACCGCCAGCACCGGATTCCTGACGCTGCAGGCACCGTATTCCGGCACGTTCGTCCTGGCTGTGTGCGAGAACGTGCGGAACGGCAACTGCTCGAACACCACGGCCGCTAACGGCTCTAGCGGCGTCAATCCCATGAACCCGTACACGTTCACGCCCACGCTGGTCGGCGGCGGCATTACCGGCACGAAGGCGTCCGGCGAGGTCAAGGCAGGCTCTGCCATCAGCAACGCGCCCGCGCTCACCATCGGTCACTTCGAGGCCGGCGGCGGCAACCTCGTCGACTTCTGGAAAATCAAGCTGGTGCGAGGAGATCACCTCCGGCTGAATGTCGGTGACCCCACCAACAACGATTACACCTTCTCGCTGTACGGCTCAGGCACCAGGGACTCGAACTTCGGCCAGGCGTCAGCGCTGTCAACCGGCACAATCGCGAGCAACGGGTTCCTGACCCTGCAAGCCACCCGTACCGGCACCCTTGTACTGGCCGTATGCGAGGACGTGCGGAACAGCGATTGTGCTAACACCACGGCCGTTAACGGCTCTAGCGGTGTCAATCCGATGAATCCCTACACCTACTCGCTCACCTTTGGCAGCGGGCCTGGCACCTCAGTGACGCTGAAGCTGTCGGAGTCCAGCGTCCATGCCGGGAGCGAGAAGTCGCTGAAGATAGGCGTCGCTGTCAGCAGCCAATTCGTGGCGCACCCAACCGGGACCGTCACCATCCGTGCGGGCAAGAAGGCGATTTGCTCCGTGAAGCTCTCCACGACGGGGAAAGGGACGTGTTCTCCGTCCTCGCAGACATTGCTCGCCGCAGGCAGGTACTCGATTACCGGCTCGATCAACGGGAACGGGAGCTTCCCGCCCGCCACGTCCAAGGCCCTGAAGCTGACAGTCATCAAGAAGAAATAGTCCGGGCGGGCGCGGGAGACTGAAGATCACGCTCTGCCGCCGCCATCGCTGAGAACGACAGCTTCGCCCTGCCTGATGCCGTCACGCGCGCTAGCGAACCCAGCATCAGGCAGGGCTGAAGCTGGTTTTCCCTTCAGCACAGCCGTCGACATCGCTGGAAACGGATTCTAGGATCGGAACTGATCCTGCGGCGGCGCTCGGCCGTCCGTCTGCGCTGCCGTCATCGCGCCGCGAGGCCTGCATGAGGGGAGTTATCCCCTATGTCCCTTCTCCCGCCTGCTTACCGCGGGGCGCCATATCACCAGCCCCGCCCGCTGTCGCGCAGGCACCGTGCGCTGCGGCTCGCGCGCCTGGGCGTGCTCGTCGCGGCCGGGGTGCTGCTGGTCGTCATCACAGGGGCCTGGCTCTGGTACAGCAGTGTGCCGTGAGCCGGCTGTGTGATCGGTGCTCGCCGGCTACAGACCGTGCTCGCCGAGCCATCCGGCTAGCTTGCCGGCCCGGCTGACTGCCCGAAGTCGCCGCTCAGTTTGCTCGCGAGCCGTGGCGGAGGCGACGATGAGGAGGCGGTCCCCGGTTCGCAGGGTGGTGGCCGGGCCGGGAACGAAGCCCTGCCCGGCGCGGACGATCAGGGCGACGTTCGCCTGGGCTGGCAGCCGCAGCTCGAAGATCTCGACACCGTGCAGCCGCGATCCCGGCGGGATCTGGGTCTGGAGCAGGTCGGCGTGCAGTGCCTCCAGGGGTGCCGCCTCGATATTCACGTCGAGGGGTTCCGCCGCTGCGGTCACCCGCAGCAGCCGCGCGGCCCGGGGCAGAGTGGTGCCCTGCAGCAGGGTGTTGATCACCACGACGATGAATACCACGTCGAACAGGCGGGTAGCGCCTGGCAGGCGGGCGCTCAGGGGGATCGTGGCCAGCACGACGGGGACCGCGCCGCGGAGCCCGGCCCAGGAAAGGAACGCCTGCTGACGCCACGGCACCCGCAGCGGCAGGGTAGACACGAGCACCGCGGCCGGCCGGGCCAGCAGCACGAGCACCGCCCCGGTGACGAGCGCGGGGAGGATCTGCGAGGGCAGCCGGGACGGAGAGGCGAGCAGGCCGAGCATCACGAACAGCCCGATCTGGGCGAGCCAGGCCACGCCTTCGGCGAAGCCGCGGACGGCAGGGCCGTGCGGGAGCCGGGCGTTGCCGAGCACCAGCGCGGACAGGTAGACAGCGAGGAAACCGCTCGCGTGCACCAGCGATGCCGCCCCGAAGCCGGCGACGATCAGCGCCAAAACCGCGATGGGGTAAAGGCCCGAGGCTGGCAGGGCAACCCGCCGCAGCCCGCAGGCACCGGCCAGCCCGGCCAGCAGCCCGATCGCGGCGCCCGCTGCGAGCTGATATGCGACGTCGCCGGCGATCAGCGCGGGCGAGGGCGCGTGGTGGCCGGTGAGGCTGAGCAAGGTCACGGCGAGCACTGCTGGCGGGTCATTCAGCCCGGACTCTGCCTCCAGCGTCCCGGACAGCCGGGGCGGCAGCGGCAGCTTGCGCAGCACCGAGAACACAGCCGCGGCGTCGGTAGGCGCGAGCACCGCGCCGAGCAGCAGCGCCTCCCTCCACCCCAGGCCCAGCAGCGACCGGGCGGCCACCGCGACGACCAGGATGCTCACGATGACTCCTGCCGTGGCCAGGCTCAGCGCGGCAGGAGCCGCCGCGCGCACGTGCGCCCAGCTAGTGGTCAGGCCGCCCTCAGCCAGGATCAGCACCAGCGCGCTGAGCCCGAGCGCCTGCGCCAGCACCGCGTTATCGAACCGCACGCCAGCACCCGCCTCACCAAGGGCAAGGCCGAGACCGAGGAATATAAGCAGGACCGGCAGCCCTGTCCCGTGAGCGACCCTGGCCGCCACGACCGCCGCAAGCACCACCGCAGCACCGGTGATCAGGATCAGGCCCAGATCAATCGTCACGGCCAGCTCCGCATTCCTCTGTCACAAGACCCCCCGCCCTGGTGCCCACCAGTCTGCCCGACCAGCGATCACCAGCACGGAATGAGGCGTGAGACGGCCAGGTTCGCGGGCTCACCCAGGCTTCAAGGCCCCGTTTCCCAGTAGACCAAGAGCAGCCGGGCATACGCGCTCCGCGCTCCCCTCCGCTGGCTCATGGCTCGATCACCAGCCGGGAGATCAGCGCACCGCGCAGGGTGAACCGGAAATGCAGGTCAGCCACGCCGCCGGGGAAGTCACCTTCCAGGTGGTGGACCGCGTCAAAGTGCTGGCCGCCTGCTCTCGCCGCAGCGGTGAGCTCGATCGTGTACGTGTACTCGCTGGCCGAGCGGGCCAGCCAGGCCCGGATCTCGGCCGGACCGTGGTAGTCGTGCCCTTCGTCGGTGACGACGGCGTCGGCAGTGTAATGCGCGATCGCGGTATCGAGGGCGCGGACGCGATGCGCGGCAAGGTATTCCGTGACCGCTGCGGGCAGTTCGTCCGGCCTGATGATGGTTCCCTGATTCCAGTCAGCTGTCCGCATGGGCCTACCGTGGGGTCTCCCGCAGGGAGAGGGTCAAGCCCGTTACCCTCCTGCCCAGAGAAGGTGCATAGTGGGTGACGTGGGTCCGGAGCTGTCGATCGGTGAGTTCGCCACGCTGAGTCACCTCAGCGTTCGGACACTGCGCCGCTACCACGAAGCGGGGCTGCTGGAACCGGCAGCGGTCGACCCCTTGACTGGCTACCGCTACTACTCGGCCGGGCAGATCCCGCCAGCGCAGGTGATCCGGCGGCTGCGCGACCTGGATGTTCCGCTGGCCGAGATCAAGGCCATCCTCGCCACCGGCGACCCGCAGCGGCGGGCCGAGCTGATCACCGGCCACCTGCGACGTCTCGAGGGCGAACTGGACCGGACAAAGGCCGCCGTCAGGTCGCTGCGCCAGCTCCTGCGCCCCGACGCCGAGGACCTGCACGTCGAGCTGCGGTCAGTCTCGGCGCGCACGCTAGCCACTATCACCGGCCACGTGCGGCGGGACGAGGCAAATGCCTGGTACGACGCCGCGATGGCAGAACTCGACGCGGCCTTCCCTGTCGCCGAGCGCGTCGGCCCGCCCGGCGGCCGCTACGCCAACGAGCTTTTCACCGAGGGCTCCGGCAGCATGACAGTCTTCCGGCCCGTCCGCGACCCGCGGGAGTCCGGCCGGATTGCCGTCTCCGAACTGCCGCCGCCGAGCTTGCCGTCACCGTGCATCACGGCACGCATCACGACATCGACGTCACCTACGGGCGCCTCGGCGCTTGGGTGACCGGGCACGCGCTGGCCGTCAGCGGCCCGGTCCACGAGACGTACCTCGCCGGACCGCGAGACACCAGCCTGCCCGGCCAGTGGCGCACTGAGATCGGATGGCCGATCTTCCGCCTCACCCCGCATGACAACTTGCCGGCTGGCTGGACGTCGAACTCGGCTATTGGACTTTAATGCCAACCTGAACCCAGATCCGGTGCCGTTGTATATCTACGGATCCGGAAACCGCCGGACGCTACTCCCCAGGTCCCGCCAGAGCCTGATGCTGCGGACCGGGGAGTCCTGCACGAAAGCACTCCTGACCTGGCCAAACACTGCCAGTACAGTGGTCGGGATGGCGGGATTCGAACCCGCGGCCTCCTGCTCCCAAAGCAGGCGCGCTAACCAAGCTGCGCCACATCCCGTTGGCATCCGAAGCCTATACCGTCCGCAACACCTGGCGTGCTTCGATCGCCCGCCGACGACCTGAGCGCCAGCCGGAGCGGACATCCGAGAGTGCGTGAAACCAGCCCGCGTCGTATCAGCGACCACAACCCGGTACGCTAGCCCCTAGCGCACAGCCGCCACGCGGGCGTAGCTCAATGGTAGAGCCCCAGCCTTCCAAGCTGGTCATGAGAGTTCGATTCTCTTCGCCCGCTCCACCAGGTCACAGGCACATTTCGCAGGCGTTCGAGGCTCGCCGGAATCCGGTCGGGCCATCTACGGGCCAGATCACTCCGGGCGGGCTGTTCGCGTGCGGGCATCGCGTAGGAACTGGCCGAGACCGTCAGCTATGGTCTTGTCGCGCTCGCTCGAGGCGTGCTGGTAGATCAGCGCGGCGCGCGGGCTGGAGTGGCCGAGCCGGGCCATGAGTTCCTTGATGGTCGCGCCGGTATGCGCGGCGAGGGTGCCGCCCGTGCGGCATAATCGTGGAAGTGAGCGCCGGGCACGCCAGCTCGCCAGTCACCTAGTCCGCCGACACGCGAGCCAATGAGCGTGCCGCCGAATTGAGCCTTATCTGATCAAGGCGGCGCCTGCGGCGCCGCGTCCGGCGCTCCCCGCGCCGGGCTCTGCCTTGGGAGGCCCGCCCGGCGCGCCCGCGCCTTCCCGAACCGATAGCAGCCTTGACCAACGGCCATCAGCGGCAGGCAGGAACTACCGTCTTCCTGGCTCTCGATTGTCCGGCTCGCGGCCACCACGTCCAGGGCGGCCCTGCGGGCCGTCGCACGCGATCGGCTACGCCTACCCTGGACCCGGCAGCCACTCACCTGGTTCTGGCGCCTACAAGGAAGGCCGGGACAGAGCACTTGATCGAGGACATTCAGCCGACGATCTCCTAAGCTGCTAGGCGTCCGCACGAACAGGCATTTAGACAGCCAGGGAGCCTACGGATCATGGCTAACCGGAACTTCGGGAATATTGGCGACGTCTGGAAGCACGTCGTGCTGGCCGAGGTGTTGGAGCGAGAACCTCCCGCCTGGTATGCGGAGACTCACGCAGGCTCAGGCGCGTACGCGGTTGTCCACAGTGGAGGGCGAGAGTATGGCTTCCTGCATTTCCTGGAGGTCGCTCCGCGATTCCCCGTTCTGGCCCGGTCGCCATATTGCGCAATCGCCTCCTCCTACGTCGAGAGCGACCGTCGCCTCTATCCGGGCTCCGCACTGCTGGCGATGACGGTACTCGGCGATACAACCTCGTACCTGTTGTGTGATCTCGACCGGGACAGTGTCATTGATCTTCGCCGCTGGTCACGCGAACTTGACCTGCATAACTGCGAGGTGGTCGAAGCCGATGGCATGGCGGCCGTGGCCGCACGGCTAGACAGCGAAACTCACGGGCCCGGGCTGGTGCACATCGATCCATTCGATCGAGATGCCCGGGCGCCGGGCAGTTACTCCGCGCTCCAGCTTGCCGCCCGCGTCGCCGACAGCGGTACCGGGCTTGTGTACTGGTACGGCTACGACGAGCCAGGCACGCAAGGCCTGGCCCACAAGCAACTGGCCGCTTTGACCAGGGCGCCGCTGTGGTGCGGCGAGGTGACGGTCACCGGCGCAAACGACTCGCTGGGTGATCGTGACCATAGCGCGACACTACGCACGTTCGGGATCATCCTGGCCAACGTGCAGGAAGGCACGGCCGGTGCCTGTGCGGCATTGGGCAACGCTCTCGCCCGCGTATATGACGACGCCGTACTTCCGGACGGCGCCCAGAGGAATCTCGCTTTCACAAGCAGTACGTACGTCGAGCACGGCAAACAGACTTAGGGCTCGCGGGGTATCCGCGCGGGATGACTGCCACAGACGGCAAGGGCGCGGCTGGTAGATCAGCGCGGCCCGGACGCGGAATGCCCGAGCCTGGCCATCAGTTCTTTCAGGGTCGCCCGTGGTCGCCGACAACGTCCCGCCCGTGTGGCGAAGATCATGAAAATGCAGATCGGGCAGTCCCACGGAAGCCCGCACCTTGTTCCAGATTTTCCTGAAGTTGGACCGGCGCAGCCGACCTCCTTTCGGCCCGATGAACACCACTCCCTAGCCTGGTTCGGAAAACCGGTCAAGGTGCCAGCGCAGTTCCGGAACCAGGTCGGCGGAGAAGACAGTCGGCAGCGGAATGACCTCGCGTTCAATTGACTCTTCTTTTCCCGCTCCTTCGATGCGGGACGGGTTGCGGCGGATGATGCGGTCGTTTTCGGCCGTAGTGAAGATGGCGTGCCGGTAGCCGGTAGCCCTTGGCCACAGTCACCGGGCCGAAAGAGCGTTTCGCTTTCTCGCCGGTTTCTAGCCGTCCTTGCGCCATCGCCGGATGACCGCTTCGTCGATGTCGCCGAGGCACGTAGCACCGAATGTCGGGATGAGATGGTTGCGCAGCAGGCCTTCGTATAGTTCCTCCGTTCGTACCTGGAGAACCCGGTCGCGCATCCACTCATCGGCGTAGTCGGCGAAGGTGAGATGAGCCAGTTCGGAAACGATCAAGGCGGCGGCGCTGCGCCGCCGCGCCCGGTCGCTCTCGGAGCGGGCTGCGGCCCTGGGGGCCGACCCGCCCCGACGCGCTGGGCAAGCGGGCCCAGAGTCGCCAGCCTGATCGACACGAGAGTTGGCACCAGGGCGTGACGCCCGCAGACCAAACCTCCGACTGCCGTACCAATCCGGTTCTCGGTCGCTGGGCGACCTGCGAGCGGGATTGCCTTGCCACCGACCAAGTGGGCCGGGCTCCGGCGGATGGGCCCGATAAGTAGCGGCGATCGGAGCAGGCTCACAGTGCGGACGAGTGATGGGATCTGGCCGGGGCCTGAGTCCGCCCCGGCGATGAAGGTGCCGCTGACGGGACACGTGTACCCGAGGCCAGCGCCATCGCCCAGCGGCGCTCGTGTGCCACAATGCCCGCATGTCGCTTAGCCGCGTTCTGGACACCTTGGAGACCGATCGCCTTACCCTTCGACCTAGCAGACCGGGCGACGCTGCTATCTACCGCCAGATGTGGACTGAGCGGGATCCGCGGGTGCCGTCGCATCGGCAGATAAGTTCTGGGGCCGGCCGACCGTCGAGGACATCGCGGCAGAGATACGCGCAGAGCATCAGGCGCCAGGGCCGGGGTTCCTGACGGTTGAGCGGAAAGGCACGGCCGACGTCATCGGGTACTGCGGGCTGACCATTCACGGCAACGGCTCATCTGACGAGCCGGAGCTGGCCTACGAGCTGCTGCGTGCGGCTCATGGCTACGGCTACGCAACCGAGGCCGGGCGATCTGTGGTCACATGGGCAGACGAGGTAGGTTTTCCGAGGCTGTGGGCAGGGGTCTGGGACTGGAATGCTGCATCGCGGCGGGTACTCGACAAGCTCGGGTTCCGTGAAGTGGGCCAGGTCGAGCCCCATTCCGTCCACGGTCACAGCCTGCTGACTGTACGGGAGTGCTCCCAGGCGTGAACGTGCAGGTCAGCGGCCGGTATTTGTGAACGCGACTCAGAGAGGGCGAACGATGCCAGGCGTACCAGCATTGGCCATGACGCACGCCGGGGCTCGATCCGTGCCACATACGTGCCACACGCCAAGGTGACCAGCGGTCAGTCACGGTTACTCTCGGACAAGAGCAACCGCCTGGCCTGCATCGACCTTCCGCCGGTCACCTGGCGTGGCTGTGCGGGCAACTGCTGTCCGTTTCGTGCCACGCGTGCCACGCCGCGATGCTCCCCGTGAACTGCACAGCAGGGAAGCGGAGAGGCGGTCAATCATCAATTTCGATCCGAGTCCCAATGCAGAATGGATGACCTGCCGGGTCAAGCATGACAACCAGTCCGTCCTCCCGGTGCGGCTGATAGTCAGGCGTTGCCGCGCCGAGCTGATGCAACAGCACCTCAGCCTCATCCAGGTCGTCAGCGAAGAAATCTAGATGAATCTGCATCGGGACATCCGAGGACGGCCAGGTCGGCGGCTGGTAGTTCTCCACCTCACGGAAGATCACCCTCACGCCGCTCACCTTGAGCCAGACCGAGCCGTCGTCCCTGCGGACGATCTTGCCGCCGCACGCGGCCTGGTAGAACGCCAGCATGGGCGTAGCATCCTGGCAGTCAACGATGACAGCAGCAAGATCGACAACCATCGACATGCCTTCTCCCATGGATTCCGCTGGAAGGCCCAATGTCCTAGGGCTGGCAATGTCCTAGGGCTGGCCCCGCAACAACCCTGGAACGCCGAGGATGACAAGGGTAAAGGCAGAATACTGCGAGATAGCCTCAGAAACGTGCAGCAAGCATAGGCTTAGGTCACGGCGCCAATCCCCGCTGCTGGGACCGGAATGCCGACACTCTGACACGGTACGTCGTGGTGGGTGATGTCGGTGACCTGTTCTGAGCCCCATGACGACACATCTTACCTGGCGTGGCTTGAGTGCTATCCGGATGGCTATGTGATCAACGCCGAGCCAGGCGGGCGAGGTTACGTCAAGCTTCACCGCGCAGTACGCCGCACGATCCGTAACAGGCCCCCCGTTCATTGGCCTTTCGTACATCAAGGTCTGTACTTCATCGCTTGAGGAAGCCGAACAGTGGGTTCTTACTCGCAAGGGGATGTCCCTGGTAGATCAGCGCCGTCCGTGCTGATGAGTGACCCATGCGCTCCATCAGCTCGCGGAGGCTCGTGCCCTGGCGGCCTTGTGCTGGCCCTGGAGTGCCCGGGGCAAAGCGTGGAAATGCTGGCGTACCCCTTGGGCCGCATGGCGCGTGGCTGCGTTTAACGCCTAGCTAATGCCGGCACCTGGTAGTCGTTGCCTGAGTTCGGCTATCTCGATCTCGGTGAGGGGCACGTCCTGGACGCCGAGGCGGGTGAGACGGGGGAGGCTGACCGTAAAGTCGAATGCGGCCGCTGACAGTGTTTCCTCTTCGAGGTACAGGCTTTCGAGTCGGGTGAGTGCCGCGAGTTGCTGCACGCCGCGGTCGGTGAACCGGTTGCCCCAGCTCTGCAGGTAGATCAGGCCGCCTAGCTTACTGATGTGCGTGAGCGCGTCGTCGGTGAGGTGGGCGTGGGCCAGGTAGAGCCTGCGGAGACCGGGGGCGAGGTGCGTCACGGCGGCGAACGAGCCTGGCAGGATTTGGCGCCCGCAGGTGCAAGTTAGTGATGCTGTCTGCGGGGAGCTGACGCAGGAAGCTGAGGTCGGCGGGCTGGCCGCTGCCGGTTGCCTGCCAACTCTCGTCCGGATCGTGGCGGACTTCCGGCTCTGCGGAGCCGTCCGCGTTGTTCCGATGGATGGTGAGCGTGGTGTGGAGGTACCTGTCTTGTGCGTCGGTTCGCCGCACGGACTCGATGACCATCTACGCCAACATGCCGGTAGACCGCCAGCAGAGCAACTGCGACCATCACGGTTGCCTCCTCTCCGTAACTACGGTGCTGGCCTGGTACATGATGATCATTGACGAAGCTTCGAGCTGAACGTCCGGGCGCTGCGCCTTTCCCCGGCCATGATCACTGCTGTACTTATCCCGAGCCTAGCCCCGAGGTAACTCGCGCATGACGGGCATGAATATAGTCGACCTGAGCTAACGGACTTGCTATATGTCGGCCAGCTACTTATCGAGGCCCAATGCGTCAACCGAGAACTCAGATGAGAGAGCCAGCCTATTTTGTCCTGGCGTCCTTGCTGGACGGGGCTACGTCGAGCTGGTGAGCGAGGAGATCGTGAACGGCCGGGCCCGCCGTTCTTACGGTCTGAGGCCGCCTGGTGCTGGTGCGCTGAGGGCCGAGGCGGAGCGGATGGCGGCGGCGGCGAGCCTGGTGGCGGACCGGGGCCAGAGCCCGGAGACTGTTCGCAGCGCGCGGAAGGTGAGTCCGGCGTGAGTCCCCTGGAGCGGCGCTACCGGTGGCTGCTGCGCGCCTATCCCGCCTGGTACCGGCGTGACCGGGGCGGGGGAAAGCTCGGCACCTTGCTGGAGGCCAGCCCGCCTGGTGCGAGGTGGCCTTCCTTCCGCGACGCGCGGGCCCTGGTGATCGGGGGCCTGCGGGTCCGAGGCTGGACCTGGCTGCTGTCGGTGCTGTGGGTAGTGATAGGGGCTGGCGGAGCTATCTATGCCACTGTCGCGTTCACTCACCCTGGCTACGGCGAGGGCTTGCTCATCCCTCCGAATCTTCAATGGCCGGGGGAGCCACAGGTGATTATCGATGTGGGCGTGATAGCAGAGGTGGTATGGGTGCTGCTGTCAATTCCAGTGCTGATTGCCGGTTTCGTCCGGCTCCGTGACTGGCGGCCGGGCAATTGGCTCCGGGTAGCTGGCTGGGCTGGTTCGTGGGTGGCGGGCTTGGCGCTTATGAACCAGGCCGCGGAGTGGGCGGCAGCCGGGGAGGGCGGCACCCTCGGCCTTCTGAGCGTCGGAGAGATGGCTATCTGCGCCGCGTGGCTGGCGCTCGGAGCTGCAATGACCTGGATACTGTCCGGTCCGCGGACCCGAGCTGACAGCAGTATTGGTGACAGCGGCGTCGCCACTCGCTGAGCCAGCAGTGCCCGCTCCGGCACCAGATGGAGTCGGGTCGGATTACTCGGGATTCGAGGGGTCGCAGCGGCAGCTTGGCCATGCCCGCCGCGATCGCCTCGTCGCGCTCCCCGCAGTGTGCTGATGGATGAGCGCAGCCCTCGGGCTGGAATGTGGCGCACCCGTTCGCTTACGACCGTCTGGCTTGGCTCTCCCCCTTGGAGAAGCCGCACAGTCGAGGTGTCGGGCTGTCCGGCTCGACGACGAGGGAGTATGACGTGGCAGAAGTCAGCATTGGCGAGTTCGCACGGCGCTCACGTCTGTCGGTTAAGGCACTCCGTCTCTACGACGAGCTTGGCGTGCTGATTCCCGCCCGCGTTGACGAAGCCTCCGGCTATCGCTACTACGACGTCGCGCAGCTCGACTGAGTGGGCAGAGGTCCGTCATGTACGAAGTCGCCACACGAGAGATACCCGAGCGGAGCTTGCTCTCCTGAAGCGCAATGTCAGCGAACAGGGAGCGTGGGCGCTCGGCAAGGAGTTCATCGCGATCCTGCGCGAGCGGCCGCTGCCGAAGATGAAGGGGCGAGAAGGCGCGATGTTCACCATCTACTGGGCTGAGGTGAGCGCCGACAGCGACGGCCCGGTCGAGATGTGCAAGCCGGTCCCTGGCGGGAACCCGGGTGTGCAATGGCAGCTCGCGTCGGAGGCTTTGCGTGCCTGGGGGGTCGAGCACGGCATCAACCCTGAGGGTCTGGCCGTCAAGCCCGAGGATCTCGGCGTGCGGCTTACCTACCTCGCGAGCGAGCCGGTCACCGAGACGAGCGCCCCTACTGCGACTTCGCCGTGCCGTTCGCCTGATCAGGTCGGGATTCGAAGAATTCGAGCTGGATGTTGTCCGGGTCCCGAAAGGACAGAACGGCTGGGCCGACCGGGTCGTAGTGGAGGTCCGACGTCACTCCGGCCGCGCTGAGTGCCGCGGCCAGCCGGTCCAGGTCGGCCCGGCTGGCGCCGAAGGCAACGTGGTCAAGGCCGATCCGGTACTCACTGAACCGGTCCCTGTCAGGAGCACCAGGCGGAGGGCACAGCACCAGCCTGGTTCGAGACTCTCCGACTCGCAGGCTCAGCTTGCGGCCGGGGAAATCCTGGACAACCTCGAAGCCGAGGACGCCCTCGTAGAATTCCCTGGCGCGCGGCAGGTCAGTGACGTTGAGGGTGACGTGATGGAATCCGGAGATCACCTGCCGATCGTAACCGCCCGCCGTCACTGCCGCCGATCTGGAACCGATCATCCTGCTGGGCGACGGGAAAGCACCAGGGCGCATGCGGTGGCGGCGATAAACACGAGCAGGGTGAGCACGTAGTAGTTGCCGGCGATCAATTCCAGCCCATGCCAGGTGAACTCGACTGTCGCCCGGCTGTTGCCGCGGTTCGGCGCGAGCATCAGCAATCCGTGCGGCAGCGGCCGGGCCTTAGGGTCATAGCCGCCCTGATTGCCAATAGGCACGGGCCACCAGCCAAATAGGCCCACCACCAGCGCGGCACCGAGAATCCGGTAGCCGAGGCGCCGCGGCCCGTACACGGCGAGGACAAGTGCCGGTACCACGTAAACGTAGTGGTGCGACCAGGCGATCGGGGACACCAGCAGGCCGGTCGCGGCGCACACGGCCAGGCCGAGCAGCTCGTGGCCACGCCGGCTCGCCAGTATCGAGATGGCGAGCCCGGCGAGGCCGACGACGACCGCCGCGACCAGCCAGTACGCGTGCGCGTCGGGCCCGGCGCGGGTAAGGCGCAGTATGACGCCGTTAAGAGACTGGTTGTCCAGGTGGAAGGGCTTGCTCTCCAGCTGGGCGAACTTCCCGCCCCAGTAGACCGCGGAGGCGTGCGGCAGCAGCGCGAACCCAAGCCCGACCGTGATCGCGAAGGTCAGCATGCTGACTGCCGCAGCCTTTACCCGCCGCGTGAACAGCAGGTAAGGAAGGAAGATCAGCGGCGTGAGCTTGATCCCCGCCGCCAGCCCGATTCCGATGCCCTTGCCCCTGATGCGATCCGGCAGCGCGAGATCTCCCGTCACCAGGGCTAGCAGCACAAGGTTGATCTGCCCGAAGAACAGCGTCATCGCTACCGGCTCGAGCCAGAGGCCCACCGCGGCGATCGCAAACGCCGCCGCCGCCCTGGCCAGGCCGGCTGGCCTCCCGGCGAGTCCCAGAGATAAGTACGCCACCACCGGCAGCAGCCCGATCGTGAGCACCGCCAGCCCGACCTGCCAGGTCGCGAACGACGCACCGCTCCCCGCGGCGAACAGGAGCGCGGCGAACGGCGTGTAGATGAACGGCAGCTTCGCCGACCCGAACTCCCGTGCGTAGAGCATCGCCGGCTGGTTCCGCACAGCGATGCCGCCATCCCGGTAGACGGCCGTGTCGATCTGCTTCCCGTAGTACTGCGGGGACGCGTGGACGAGCAAGGCATAGCCGGCCACGGCCAGCAGGAACAGTGCGACCGCGGCAATGAGCCAGGAGGCTGGCCGTATTCGCGTCACCGCTCCATCTCCTCAACCTTGAGTCAGCCTATTCAGGCTCGAATACCGGTCATTTCTCCGCTGCTCAACCAGCATGCCGTCGGCGGCGATACTACCCGGTCCCATTGAGCGCCGGGCTGACTACGGCCCCGCAGACAGGCGTCTAAGCACGCGCGAAACCTAAAAGCTCCGTGTAGTTATCCGTGTCGACGGCCTTGACGAGGGCTGCAATGTATTCCGCCCGGCCTGATCCATCGACGTCGAGGTTCGTTCCACCCCACGTAAAGGGGCTAGCTCCGACTGAGGTCAGGTACAGGTCTGCCATAAATCTGGTACATCTGCCGTTGCCATTGACAAAGGGATGAACTCTCGCCAAACGACAGTGGATCCTCGCCGCGAGATCATCGGGCGCGAACACCTTCTCGATATGCCAGTACTTGGCGTCATCGAGCGTCTGAATCGACTGAGACGGGATGAGTTGCGGCGCGACGCCTATATTGGTCTCACGTCGTCGCGGTGTTCCGGCCCACGTCCAGACATCACCAAACATGCGGCGGTGAAGTTCCATCATGAACCCGTAAGCCAGGACGCCCTCGGGCTTAAGTATACGTGCCTGCTGGAGCGCCCAAGGCAATGTCTTCGTGATGTTCTCGAACTCGACGATATTGAGGTCGGCCCGGGTCGCAACGAAGTCCGGAATGAGACCTTCAAGGTCCTCTGGCTCCAGAGGCGTAGCACCTGACGGCTCCGGGCCTATGGTGCGATGGTTAAAAACGGAACGTGGTTGATTCGTCATACGTCAGCTCTCGGCCCCTCCAGGCCAGCGCGCCAGATCTTGCCGCTAGCGGCAAGTTTCTGTGCGTACCGGTCGATGGCTTCGCGCTCGCGTTCTTCGCCGATTCCCTGTGCCTCAAGGGCCATGGTTCTAGCGACATACCCGAGCGTTTCCGCCGCAACACGGCGGGCCTGCGTCGTGACAGTCTGTTCAAGCGTGGAACGCGGCACAAGGGCATAGACAAATGTGCAGTCCAAGGCCGCCGCAACTTCACCCAGCTTTCGAATGGTGATGCCTCCGTGCCGCTCAGCCTGTTCTAGCTTGTTGACCGCAGCGGCGGACACGCCGAGTCGACCCGCCAGCACGGCTTGGCTCATCCCCAGCGCTCCCCGCACAGCCCTGATCCAGCCCAGCCGCGGGGTAGCCCGGATCGGTTCGAGGTCGGCCTGATCAAACTTCCGGTCCAGTTCGCGGCGGGCCTGAGCGGATCGTTCAGATCGTTGCATACCTATAGGTTATCATGAGAGGCTAGAAACTAGAGCCTTAGGTTGATGAGATGAACTGAAACACCAACCTGTTAGTTGTTGAACGTAGCTGCGACTGGCAACTGCTAGTTGTACTCCGGCGGCGCGAGGAAGCGGAGGGACCGAGATGGCGCAACCGGAGACATTGCTCCAGAGCGCCGACGGATGGCAGGCCTGTCCCGAGCCGAGCTGGTTCGCAACGCTGCCCGAACTGGCCGAGGGAGCGAGCCACACGGGGACTCGTGGCATCGACCCAGCCCACCAGACTCCGTGATCATGGTCGGGATCGTGATCACGGAATCTGGATGGGGTGATCACACGACTCATGTTCCGTGATCAGCCTTGGCTTCATGATCACGGAAATCTGCGCGGGGTACTTGAGGTCCCTGACCGGCTCATTTGACCATAATCGCTGCCACCTTCCTGTTTCCGCGTGCTCTGCTGACGGGACGGAGGCATCCGGCTCCGTGGCCGGAGGGCTGATGACGGTATCCGCGCTCGACACACAGTCCGGTGGCCGGCGGCCAAGAGCAGGCAGAGCTGCTCTCTCCTGTCGGGCACCCACCTCATCGTTGTCCGGCCCGGCAGAACCACGCGAATCACCCTGCTCTGCCCGACCATGCAGAATTCCGGAAGCTGACCGTCCGGAATCAGGTTTACCGTAAGCCTCATGACCAACACGAACCTGACCAACACGAACCTGACCACCACCATCGACTGGCTGCTCGACTCCGACCCCGCCATCCGCTGGCACGTCCTGAATGACCTGACCGACGCCCCGCCCGAAGAGGTCACCGCCGAACGAGCGCGGGTGGAGCACGAAGGCTGGGGCGCCCGGCTGCTGGCACTCGAAGGCGCCGACGGTCTCTGGGAAGGCGGCGCCTGCTTCCCCGCCTCCTACACCGGCGGCGAGGCCGGGCAGCCCTGGACGGCGACGATGCACACCCTGCAGACGTTGCAGATCTTCGGGCTCGACCCGGCATCGCCGGCCGCCCGCCGCGCGATCACGCTGATCACCGAGCACGGACGCTGGGAGCACGACGGCCAGCGGTACTTCGACGGCGAGGTCGAGCCGTGCATCAACGGCAGGACTATCGAGGCGGGCGCATATTTCGGGGTGAACGTCGCACCACTCGTCGACCGGATCCTGAGCGAACGGCTCCCCGACGGCGGCTGGAATTGCGAAGCCGAGAATGGTTCCGTACGTTCCTCGTTCGACACGACGATCACCGTACTCGACGGACTGCTCGAATTCGAGCGAGCCACCGGCGGCTCTGATTCCGTGCGCGAGGCGCGCCGAAGCGGCGAAGAGTACCTGCTCGAACGCGCCCTGCTCCGCCGCAAGAGCACCGGCGAAGTCATCAGGCCGGAGTATCCCGATTTCGCCTTTCCCTACTACTGGCACTACGACGCGCTGCGGGCGCTCGACTATTTCCGGCACGCCGGCGCCGAGCCGGATGCCAGGATGGCGGCAGCCATTGAGCTCGTGCGGACGAAGCGGCAGCCGGACGGTCGCTGGCTGCTTGATCGCGTCCATCCCGGTCGCGTCCACTTCGCCCTCGACGGCGCGGCCGGGGAGCCAAGTCGCTGGAACACCCTGCGCGCACTTCGAGTACTCAACTGGTGGGAAGACTAACCAACCGCCTTTTTTATAAATAAAGCGTGTTGCTGTCTGCCGGCGGGCGAGGCAGACTGCTGTCGTGAGTGCACCAGGTGCCTGGCTGGGGGCGGTCCTGGTGATGGCCCGGCTCACGCTGAGCGCGCTCACAGCCAGTGGCCGGCCGGGACGCCAGGTAATAATCAGTTCAGCGGGCGCTTAACCTTTGGCACAATCGCAGCGTGATCGATCAGCCAGCGCCGGACTTCTCCGTCAAGCCCACCCTGATCGGCAATGCCGTGATACTGCGGCCCTTTGTCCTGGAACTGGACGCGGCCCCACTCCGCGAGATGTTGCAAGACCCGGACGGTCTGAAGCTCACCGGCAGCAACCACGGCCCCGACGACCTGCCGAACTGGGACGACGACGCCGAGCAGGCGTTCCGGGGCTGGTACAGCACGCGGAACGAGCAAGCAGACCGGCTCGATCTCGCCGTTGTCGATCAGTCCAGCGGGCTCTGCGTCGGTGAGGTAGTGCTCAACGAGTGGAACGACCCGAACCGCAGTTGCAGCTTCCGCACGCTACTCGGGCCAGGCGGCCGTGACCGCGGACTCGGCACGGAGTCAGTCAGGATGATCATCGGCTATGGCTTCGAGCAGCTCAGTCTGCACCGGATCTCCCTTGAGGTGTACTCCTTCAACCCGCGAGCCAGGCACGTCTACGACAAGGTCGGTTTCATCGCCGAGGGCGTCCTGCGTGCTGCGCTGCGCTGGGAAGACCAGTGGATCAACGCCACCGTGATGTCTATCCTGGCCCCCGAATGGCACCACCACCATGGTCACCCGTAACCACCCCGCCAATCCGAACCCGGTCCCCGCACCATTCCCCAGCAACCCCGCCCCCGCAACCCCCGCCCCGCAACCCCCGCGACCGCAGCCCCCTCGACCGCCACGTCCGCCTCATCAACCCCGACTCTCGCCACTCACACCCCTTTGGTCCCATGAGCCTCCATGCCATCAGGAAGGGCGGGCCGGAGCCGGTGCGCGGTGTCCGGGCCAGGGCTCGTGGCGGGTGGCTCGTGGGCTTCTGTGATTTCAGGGGAGCCGGGTCCCGGGACTCAGTGAGCCCCAGCCACCGGATTTCCGTGATCACGGCCGAGGTTCTGATCACGGAAACCCGGTGGGGTGATCACGCGGCTCATGTTCCGTGATCAAGCTTTAATTCATGATCACGGAGATTGCGCGGGTACTCAGGGCTTTGCCTAGCGGCAGTCCGGTTCCGGGCGGTGGTTTCAGCCTGGCCCAGGTGCCAGTTCTGCCGGGTATCGACCCTTTTCGGGTGCAGGTGGCCGACCTGGCCCGGGGGGTGAGCTGGATACTGTAGGAGAGTTTGCCGTTGTAGGACAGTTTGCCGCCAGATTTGCGGTTAAGTCTCCTACAACGGCAAATCCTCCTACAGGACCACCCGGTTTCACCGGTCCGGGCCGACCACCGTGCGGCGACGAGTCCCTGACTTCAGCGCCGGGCACTGCAGTTGCCGGTACCCGCCGTTCGAAGGTCGCCGGCCGACTGTCAGTGGCCCGGCATAACGTATAGGCACCGAGACCAACCCCGAGGAGCGTCATGACTACCCTGACCGAACGACCCAACACCGCGCTGCTCGTTGTCGACGTGCAGAACGGCGTCGTGAGCGGCGCGCACAACCGCGATGGCGTCATCGCCAACATAGCCTCCCTGGTAGACCGTGCAAGAGCGGAGGATGTGCCTGTCGTGTGGGTGCAGCATTCCTCCGACGACCTGCCGGAGGGCAGCGAGGGCTGGCAGTACGTCCCTGAGCTCACCCGGCAGGAGTCCGAGCCTGTAGTCCACAAGCAGTTCGGCGACTCCTTTGACGACACCGATCTTGAGGCCGTGCTGGCTGAGCGCAAGGTCGGGCATCTGATCGTGACTGGCGCCCAGACCGACGCCTGCATCCGGTCCACTCTGCACGGAGCGGTCGTCCGGGGCTACGACGCGACCCTCGTCAGTGATGCCCACACCACCGAGGACCTCAGCCAGTGGGGCGCGCCGGCCCCCGACAAGGTCATCGACCACACGAACCTGTACTGGGAGCACCACACCGCCCCGGGACGCAGCGGAGGGACAGTGACCACGGACTCCGTCGAGTTCAGCTAAGCCTGCCCAGAGTCATCCGCCCAGGGCCATCCGCCCAGGGCCATCCGCCCAGCGGCTCCTGCCAGAGGCGGCCCAGCCGGCCCGCTCTACCAGGCACGGCCCGGGTTCAGCAGGCCAAGAGGGTCAAGTGCCGCCTTGATCTGATGGTGGACGTCCATGGCCGTGTGATCGAGCTGAGCCGCCAGCCAGCCGCGCTTGAGCATTCCGACACCGTGCTCCCCCGTCACCGTGCCCCCCAAGGCGAGTGCCGCCCGGCAGATCGTCTCCGCGACCGCAAACGCATGTTCCAGGGTCGCCTTCTGGCTATCGGGGAGCATGAGGACGGGATGCAGGTTCCCGTCTCCGGCATGGCCCACCGTGGCGATGCGCAGTTGCTCATCGCGGGCGATCCGCTCAATCTCTCGCAGCATCTCCGCCAGCCTTGACCGGGGCACGCCGATGTCCTCGATCACCGTCAGCCCGATGTCCTGCAACGCCAGTCCCGCCAGCCTCCGCGCGGCAATGAGTCCTTCGGCCTCGTCGGGATCCTGGGTGCAGACGACGTAGTCGGCCCCGGCCTTCTCGCACAAGCCGGCGATCCGCTCGGCCTCCTGCAGCGCCTGCGGCCCGTCGGCCTGACCTACGAGCAGCGCGGCCGCGTCACGATCCAGGTCCATCCTCCGGTAGTCCTCGATCGCGTTGATGGTCGCGTGGTCCATCAGCTCCAGCATGCTCGGGACCACGGCGGCAGCCGCGATCATCGCGACGGCGTGCCCGGCGGCCGGCAGCGTCGGAAAGCTCGCGACGAACACCGCCGGCGGAGTGGCCGGCTCGGGCCGCAGCCTGACCGTGGCCGCCGTAATGACTCCCAGCGTGCCCTCAGAGCCGACAAACAAGCTCGTCAGATCCAGCCCGGCCACGTTCTTGATCGAGCGGGCCCCGGTCCGCAGCACGCGACCGTCGGCGAGCACGACCTCAAGGCCAAGCACCGAGTCCCTGGTGACGCCATATTTCACACAGCGCATGCCGCCGGCGTTCGTCGCCAGATTTCCGCCGATGGTCGAGATCTCGAAGCTGCCAGGGTCAGGCGGATAGAACAGCCCATGCGACCGCACCGCCCGTCCCAGGTCAGCGTTGATCACGCCAGCCTCGACGACAGCCATCTGATCGCCAGCCTCGATCTCGCGGATCGCCGTCATCCGCTCCAGGGACAGGACCAGGCACCCGTCGATCGCGTTAGCCCCGCCCGACAGCCCGGTCCCCGCCCCGCGCGGCACCACGACCACGCCATGCCGCGTCGCCCACCGCATGATCTCGCTGACCTGCCCGGTCCCGGTCGGACGCGCGACCGCCATCGGCACTCCGGCCGGCACCAGATCAGCCCGGTCGCGCCGGTAACCCTCCATCACGTCCCCGTCAGTGACCAGCACTCCAGCAGGCACGACACCAGCCAGTTCCTCGATCACCCGCATGACGCTCCCCTCATACCGCGCTACCTGCCCGCCACTCACAGGTTATGACCCAGGATGAACTCAACCCGCTGCTGCCGGAGCAGTGGCCGGCGGCGGAGCACAATGACCTCATGACGCTGCGCACCGCCTTCACCGATCTCTTCTCGGTCCAGCACCCGATAGCCCTGGCCCCCATGGGAGGGTCGGCGGGCGGCGCGCTGGCGGCGGCTGTCTCCGAGGGCGGCGGTCTCGGGCTGGTCGGCGGCGGCCGGGAAGCGGCCGGCTGGCTGGAGCGCGAACTGGCGATCGCTGCCGCGGGCACGACCAGGCCGTGGGGCGTTGGATTCCAGTCATGGGGCCTTGATGTCGGCGCGGTTGAGCTGGCGCTGACGTACCGGCCGGCCGCGATCATGCTGTCGTTCGGTGACCCCTGGCCGTTCATCGGGCCCATCCGGCGGACTAGGTCCATGCTGATCATCCAGGTCACCGATCTGACCGAGGCCAGGCAGGCGATCGACGCGGGCGCCGATGTCATTGTTGCGCAGGGGGCCGAGGCTGGTGGGCACAGCGGGAGTCGTGGACGATCTACTTTCTCCTTCGTGCCTGTTGTAGTTGACCTGGCGGCACCGGTGCCCGTGCTGGCCGCGGGCGGCATCGCCGACGGGCGGGGGGTGGCGGCGGCGCTGGCGCTGGGCGCGGCCGGAGCGCTGATCGGGACCAGGTTCCAGGTCGCCGCCGAGGCGCTCGTCGACCCGTCGGTCACCAAGGCCATCATCGACGGGCACGGCGAGGACACCGAGCGCAGCACCATCCTGGACATCGCCCGAGGCGCGCCGTGGCCATCGCAGTACCCGGCCAGGACACTCCGGCACCCGTACCTCGATCAGTGGCGCGGCCGGGAAAGCCAGCTCGCCGCCGACGATGACGCCAGGCGGGCCTACCGCCGGGCTGTCGCTGACGGCAGCCTGCCGGGGCCGGTCTGGGCCAGCGAGTCGATCGACCTCATCACGGACCTGAGGTCAGCGGCCGAGCTGGTCGGAACTCTGGCTGCCGAGGCGGAAGCGACACTGGCGCGGATCAGCACCTGACAAGCCCGGCCGAAAATTTGGTTGTCCCGACTCGCTCAGGCAACCAGGATCGGGTCATGGCCGAATCTATGCCAGCCAGTCAGCTGCCACCCTGGCCCGCCACGCCGCCGGCCTGCGGTCCGGTAATCCTGCGCGAGTTTTCGGCGCTTGATGTGCCTATGGCCAGGGAACTGTCGACCGACGCTTACGTGCCCCTGATCGGGAGCCTTCCCGCGAACGCGAGCGAGCAGGAGGCACTTGACTGGATCGCCCGGCAGCGTGGCCGCCTGGCGGAAGGCGCGGGTTTCTCCTTCGCCATCGCCGAGGCGGAAACTGGTCGCGCGATTGGCACCATCGGGCTGTGGCTGGAGTCACTGGCGGCGGGCCGGGCAACCGGCGGCTATTTCGTCGCTCCGAGCGGCCGGGGGCGAGGTATCGCCGGAGCGGCACTGGTCGCACTGACCTCTTTCGGGTGGACTATCCCGGCCCTGCACCGGATCGAACTGTACATCGAGCCCTGGAACACCGGCTCCATCAGAACGGCCGAACGGGCCGGATATGAGCGCGAGGGCCTGCTGCGCAGCCGCCAGCAAATCGGTGATCGCCGCCGGGACATGCTGCTTTACACCACCATCCGGTCAGCCTGAATCTGCCGGGCCTGAGTCTGCCGGGCCTGACCCCTGCCGGGCCTGACTTTGCCTGAGGAGGTCAGCTGACCTGGGCGAGCAGTTTCTGCTCCTGCTCCGGGGAGAACCCCCCACCGAGTGGCGGCAGGCCTCGCTGCCGGTCCCAGGCCAGGACGTCGGCGGCCGTCCGCTCCAGCGGAGTCGCCGGCATGCCCGCGGCCCGAGCCTTAGCCGGGCTACGCTGCTGCCCTGGCCAGTTCGCCCGGACCAGCGGGAACGATCCCTGCACGCTATCGGCGGGCACCCGGACGATCTCGACTTCGGTGCCGGCGGCCTGTGCACAGGTCTCGATCAGCCCGCCAAGCGTGACCGGCTCGGCCGGGCCGACCGCGTGGAACGCGCCCGCTCGATCGTCGGCGAGCAACTGGACTACCAGGCGGGCCAGATCGCGCGAGTCGATGATCTGTACCGGCTGCCGGGGATCGGCCGGCACGGCCACCCGCCCGCCTCGGGCGGCGCGGCGTACCCAGTAGGTGAGTCCGTCCTGCCAGTCGTGCGGCCCGGCGACTTTCCCCGGCCGGACTATGGTGGCCCGGTCGCCATGCCTCGCGACGACGTCATCCTCACAGGCGACCTTGAGCGGGCCGTAAGTCCGGTTGTCGAGTTCCTCGGTATCCCGGATGGGCCAGCGGCGAGGTGCGTCCTCGGTCGAGCCGGGGCCCAGCCCTTCCTGCACGTAAACGGCGTGACTGGAGATGAAGAGGTACCGCCCGACCCGGTCGCCGAGCGCGTCCATGGCCTGCCCGACGTGGCGGGGGACGTAGCCGCTGACGTCCACGACCGCGTCCCAGTTCCTGTCGCGATCACGCAGGACCTCGTATTCGCCGGTGTCGCGGTCGCCGGTCAGGCGGGGCAGCTCAGGGAAGAGGTCGGCACCGGTCTTGCCCCGGCCAAACAGCGTGACGTCGGCTCCGCTGCGCAGAGCGTCTTCGACCATGGCCCGGCCTACGAATGACGTACCGCCAAGAACGAGGATCTGCATGGCCACCGAGACTACTAGCGCGGCCCGCCTAGGCGGTTTCTCCCGCGATACTGTCCTCGCGGCTGTCCGCGGCGCGGCTGTCCGCGGCGATCAGGTCAGCAAGGCCTGCCGGGTAAAGCGGCGGGCTCACCGACCCGGCCGGGCGCCAGATCACGCGGACCCGGCCGCTGCGGTCATCCAGGATCCGCTGCTCCGGGATCTCATAGGCGGCGGCATCGGCGAATGCGGCGGCATAGACGAAGACGATCTCGTGCTGAATGGCCGCGTCCCACTCAAAGATGTTCTCAAGCACGCCGAGCAGCCGCAGCCCGGTCAGCCTCTGGTCAATCTCTTCGATGAATTCGCGGTGCACCGTGTCGAGCGCGAACTCGCCGAACTCAACGTGACCGCCGAGCGGCCGCTGAAATACCGCACCAGCCGGATTGAGATCCTCCGAGACCAGCAGCGCCCCGTCAGCTGGTCGCCTGACCACCACCATTGCCTTGATGACTTGCCGACTCTCATTCACCCGCATGTCCTATCACCTAGCTCGGCCCTTGTCGTCAGCGCCGGCCTGGTCGCGTGACCCCGATGTCGATGGCTACCGTCGGACCGCAGTTCGGGGTCGGTCAGAGCGGGTAGTGAGCGGGGCACTCGATACCGTCAGCACCTCGGCCCTGATCGCGCCACCGAGACCAGGGGCCGACGAGACTATGGGAGCAGCGAATGACTGAACCGGCGCCAGCGCGAACTGATCCGGGCCGGACCTCCGCCGAGCGGCTCATGCTGGACGAGTGGCTCGACTATCACCGGGCGACGCTGCGCCGCAAATGCGCCGGGCTCAATGAGGAGCAACTTCGCCGCCGGTCGTGCCCGCCGTCCAACCTATCGCTGCTCGGGCTCGTCCGTCATCTCACCGAGGTGGAGCGGGGCTGGTTCCTGCGCGGCGTCGCTCGCCGGCCGGGCGCCGAGGTACCGCCGCTGTACTACAGCGACGAGGATCCCGAAGGCGACATCGAGAACACCGGCCAGCTCGGCGTCGGCGCGGTCTTCGCGGCCTATGAGGACGCGATCACCACGATCCGGGCCGCGATCGCCGGGGCCGCCTGGACCAGACGTTCGGCAGCGGCAGTGAGCAGATCTCGGTTCGCTGGGTCTACCTGCACATGATCGAGGAGTATGCGCGGCACAACGGTCACGCCGACCTGCTCAGAGAGCGAATCGACGGCGCCACCGGCGAGTGAGCCAGGAAAGCGCCCGGCCAGCTCCCTGTCCCCCGGACCGCATCGATGTGACGGAGATGCCGTTGGAACAACATCTCTGCCACATCGATGTGGTCTGGGGCGGAGGCCAGGGCCTGGCGCTGGTTGTGATTGCCGCTTCCTGTGGGAAAATTAGCTTCCCGCCTGAACGCGGCCGGCTCGGCCGGCCGAGGTCGACGGGCAGCTGACCTGCTGCCAGCCGCTGACACTGGTGTCCTGGTTGTGAGCGAGACAACTGCGTGGGACCCTCGGCACCAGTTCAAGGAGACAGTCATGGGCGATCGCGACGACGACCGCAGTGGCGTCGGCTTGGTCGAGGTCGCCATCCTCTCGGCTCTGGACCAGCTAGCGGGCCGGCCGGACAAGAAGCCAGTGCCCAACGCGAAGGTGCTCGCCATCGTGGCGGACCAGATCGGCCTGGCACCGGGTTACGCCTATCAGGTCCTGGTCGACATGGCCCTGCCGTGGAAGATGGCGGTCCCGCTGATCAGCGCCCGGGGCAACATCGGAAGCCGGTTCAGCGAGCCAGCAGCGGGTTACCGGTACACCGAGTCCAAGCTCTCCTGGCCGGGCCAGGCCGCCCTGGCGGCGGAGCGGCAGGAGCTGGCGCCGGTGCCGATCGGGCTGATCAACGGCAGCACCTATCGCGAAGGCACCAGGCCCGCCTTCAGTCCGCAGCGGGTGATCGACGCGCTGCGGCAGGTCATCGACCATCCCGAGATCGGGGACGCCGAGCTGATCGACCTGGCTGGACCGCCCGATTACCTCACCGGCTGCCTGGTCAGCGGTAACTTCGCCGCGCTCGCGGCAGGCGAGGCGACCGAGCTCACGCTCCGCGCCCGGATGACCATCAGCGACGAGGGCAAGGTCGTCGTCGAGAACATCCCGCCCAACGTCACCATCGACGACGTGCACCTGAGCATCACCGAGCGAAGGCGAATCCGCGAGTGGATGCCGAGGTACCCGCAGCTCCGAGATGCCACGCTGCTGCAGATCAAGGACACGGTGGACTGCTCGACCGAACGTGAGTTCCCGCTCGGCCGGCTGCTCTGCGTTCCGGAAGCCGGCACCCCGCCCGAGGTACTCCGAGACCAGCTCGCGGACGTCTACGGCGTCACCACCACGGTCACCGCCGCCCTGCCTCACTCGCTTCCCGCGATGCTCAGGGAGTGGGTCAAGCAGCACGCGGCCGAGGACTTGCCCGCTAGCCTGACCGCCCTGGAGACAGCCATCCGAGATCAGCCCGACCACTACCACCGCGACTAACCTCCGCCCCCGCCCTCCTCGCCCCGGAAACCGCATCGCCCCCGCCCTCCTCACCCCGGAAACCGCATCGCCCCGCCGTCCTCGCCCCGGGAAACCGCATCGATGTGGCAACGGTGTTGTTCCAGCGACACCCATGTCACATCGATGTGGCTCCCGTCCCAGGGTCCACCGCCAGCCAGGCCAACACCTGGGCTAGGGGCGAGTGACCCGCGCATGTTCCGTGATCATGAAGCACCGCCTGATCACGGAACGTCTGCCGCGTGATCACGCCACCAGAACTCCGGGCTCTGGCGCGAATTCCGTGAAGTTGGCAGTCTGGTTCCGGGGTGGCTGGTCCAGCCCGGGCCCGTCCCGCCGCTGGCCTGCCGTGCCGCACCCCATCGATGTGACATAGCTGGTGCTCCAGCCCCATCGATGTGACATAGCTGGGGCTGGATCATCAGCGCTGCCACATCCATGGGGCCGGCCAGCTGCCACCCCGGCTAACGTCACGGAATTCGCTCCAGAACCCGGAACATCAGCCGCGTGACCACGCCACTAGAACTCCGTGATCACCGCTCCTGACATAATCACGGGACTCCCGGACAGCTGTCGCCCTTATCACGGAGAGTTTTCAGTGTTTTCCTGGAGAGTTGTCGTTTCATGGAGACTTTTTTCAGTAAATAGCGCGGCTAACTCTCCACGAGACGACAACTCTCCACGAGACGACAACTCTCCGCGAGAACGCTGAAAACTCTCCAAGAGAATGACGACAACTCTCCAGGAAACGACAACTCTCCGCGCGAACGCTGACAACTCTCCGCGAGAAATGCGAACCTCGCCAGGCAGGCCGACCGTCAGTACCCGAAAGGGTGGATCGATCAGGCAGGCCCGGCGGAGCCAGGCTTCGTGATCACTCTCGGTTAGCTAGCTACTACGGAAACGCGATTCGGTGCGACGCCGACCGAGAGCCGCGAGACCCCGCGCGACCTGGTCAAGCGCCGCCGACCGATAAATCCAGCCAGACCAGCCTGAACATCGGTTCACCCGTAGGTGACTCGCAGGCAAACTAGCAGATGACAATCTGATCACCCGACGCCAGCGAACACTCTAGTTTCGCCCAAATGCCACAAAAAGGACTGGATTAGTGGCGTCGAATCGGTGACAATGGGTCACGACTCGCTGTGGCACTTTTGGTCTAGGAGACGATCATGACCGCCGTTCCGCGTCCTTCGGTACGGGCCGCCACTGTTCGTGACGCGGCCCAGCTCGCGGCGATCCATATCCGGTCCTGGCGAGCGGCCTACCAGGGTCTTCTGCCTCAGGACTATCTCGACACGCTGGATACATCTGATCGGGCCGAGCGCTGGCAGCACGCCCTGCAGGCCACTGACTGGTCGCGGGCGGGCGTTATGGTCGCCGCTCCGGGGCCTGATCTGCTGGGCTTTGCCCGGTTCAGCCCGACCCGTGACGAGGACGACGACCCGGCGACGGTCGGCCAGATCCGCGCGATTTATCTGCTTCCTGAGGCCTGGGGCAAGGGACTCGGCAGGCGCCTGATGGGGAGCGCGCTCGCGCGCCTGGCCGCGACGGGTTACGCCCAGACCACATTGTGGGTACTGGAGACGAACACCAGGGCCAGGAGGTTCTACGAGAAGAACGGCTGGGTGCAGGACGGCTCGACCAGGATCGACGATAGTCAGGGCTTCCCGATGAATGAGGTCCGTTACCGCCGGCATCTGAAGCAGCCCCGGTCAGCCCGGCCAGTCCGGCCAGCCGGGCCAGGCTCGCCCGACCAAGATCAAGCTGGCCCGACCGCGACTACCTGACCGGACCAGCCACCGCTTTCACTCACGCCCGCTAGCGACACACCCCGCCGACTCGGAGCTGACGACCCCGAGACCCGGGCTCAGATGTGCACCATGTACTGAGTGGTGCCGAGGCCGACACCGCCGCGCCAGATCTCGAAACCGGCCATCACGCTGGTCAGCCACCAGTGCGAGCTGATCAGGCCATGCGCCTCGGCAACCGCGATGAGCGGCTTGACGTCGAGGTTAGTCACCTTGGTAGTCGAGTTCACACGGCGGAACTGAATGTAGTTCCAGGTCTTGCCATCGCCTCTGGCGATCCAGTGGGCCAGGTGATACTGGACATGATCGACCGTCACGATGGGCCAGGTGTTGGCGCCGAACCCGCGCGAGTTGAGCCAGATCATCAGCTCAGCGCCGCCGCTCTGACCTGACGTCTGCGGAGTCCGGTCGAACCAGATGTCGTATCCGGCGCCCCAGTCCCCGCTCGACGGCTGCGTCGTGTGCCAGGTCGTGGTCAGCGCCTTGATCCGGTCGGCCCGCCTGGGCAGCCCGCTGTGACTGGTGCAGATACCCCAGCTGCAGCCGACGAAGATGTTCGGGTAGGCGACCGGCTCGACCTGGCGCACCGTCGCACCCGACTTGACCACAGCGAAGTTGCGGGCCGGCGTTGAGATTCTTCAGGCATTCATCGACTCCGCCGAAATTGTCATTCCGCACTACGTACTGCACGCCGCCGCTCGTGACCGCGATGTGCTGAAAATCCTTGCATAGCGTACTTGAGTGCGCATCCGGTGCACTCGCATAAGCAACGCCAGCCGACATTGCCGCCGCTACCATTGTAATACCTGCCGTCAGAAGCCTGAACATTCCCCCGCCATTTCAGCTAGACCACGGCAGTCGCCTCGATTGCCGCAGATGTCGTGAGTGTCTTGATAACGCCAGCAGGCTCTCCAGCTCATGCTCGTGGATTAGCCTCCAAGCAAGTATGGCCGCGACGCCAATGGTAACGGTTCTGCGACACGCGCCCCCTGGATACAGCAAACACCAATTCCTGGTATCACCCGAGCGCAAGATCGCGATCTAAGCTGAACCCGCAGCCGCTCTTTCAGGAGATTCCGAAGAAGGCCAAACAGGACTCAAGTCCAGTTATCGTGACGTCTATCTTCCGGTGCTCGAGCCACCTGGCCCGGTCGATTCGAAATCGCCGCAATTGCGCCGGCCCGCCGCGCACTAGCTGCCGTTCGATTCCGTTGTCGGCATAGCCGAGCTTCCGCGAGACCGCGAGCGAGGCCGCGTTATCCGTGAACGCCGCCGAAGTGGCGTACTCCGCGCCTAGACCGTCAAAGGCGAGACCGAGCACGGCGGCCCGCATGTCAGTGCCAGTCCCCTGGCCCTGGTACTGCCTGCCGAGCCAGGATCCGGTGCCGACTTCCCGCAGGGCGGCGAAGTTCTGGCCGCTTAGCCCGATCATCCCGGCGACTACGCCGTCCACCACGGCGACCAGGTTGAGCGTCCAGTTAGCTGGCTCCCAGGATCCCCAGCACGACCAGTGATAACGCATGGTCGACAGGGCTCGCTCGGCCGGCTCGGCGTCGGTCCACGGGACCGAGAACGGCTGCACCGCCGGATCATGTACGCCCTCCCGAGCCAGCTCGGCCAGGGCAGCCAGATCCGTCGCGTCCGGCAGTCTCAGTTCAAGCCGGCCAGCGCGAAGGCGCAGACCGGTCAGCGGCCAGCATCCGGGCGAAGTCATGGTGCCGATTGTGACAGTCAGGCCATCCGGGATCTATCGAATTAACCCCGGCACCATGACTCACCTCGTCCCGGCTAGATTTCCGCGTGCCAGAAGTAGGCGAACTCCTGATTGTTCCAGGCCCGTCCCTGATTGCCGGCTGGCAGCAGGTTCATCGGGGACAGCTTCAGCTGGTCGGCAGGCGCTGAGGTCGAGCCGTCCATTGTCAGTACCTGAGGAGTGCGGAAATTATTGTCACTCGCACTCATCCACGGACAATAGTTAGCCGATCCCCGGCAATTCCCCCCGGTCCCGTTGGCCGCATTGGCAATCCACAGCGTATGATCGGACACGCCGCACGGCCGCAAGGTGATACTCTCGCCGGTCATATTAGCGGTGGAGACTCCTGCGCACAGGCCAGAGTCATCGCCATACGGCGACCATTGTGCCTCGAAGATCCAGAAATTCGAGTCGTGCTGGCACAGATAAGAGTCCGGCGCGAAGAAGTCATGCACATCAATGCCGCAGAACTGCGAGACCCGCGCGCTGAACGACATCGTGAAGTCACCGTCAGCCACCTTATCCGCAGCCAGCCGCAGGCTGACCTTCCGGCCGATCTTGCCGCCACTGCCATTGTTGACCGGGATGACGGCATTCATCGTGACATCCTGGCCGAGCCGCAGGCCGAAGAGGCTGAAACAGGACCGGCCGCACGCACTGGCCGCGGTCTCCGTCTGCCCGGCCCCCGTCGCCCCCGTAGCCTTTGCCGCCCCGGCCGCCGTGCGACCAGCGCTCTTACTCGCCGCCGTGCCGTGCGTGCTGCCTGCCTGAGCCGCGGTTACCTGACCGTCTCCCCCGCCCAGGTCGAACCACAGGCCGAGGCCCACGCCCAGC
Organism: uncultured Actinomycetota bacterium; assembly: GCA_963819285.1. GTDB lineage: Bacteria > Actinomycetota > Actinomycetes > Streptosporangiales > Streptosporangiaceae > Chersky-822. Next base: position 3,020,680 of record CAWFVM010000002.1, on the reverse strand, counting down.
CCGACCGCGGCTACCGCCGCCGTCATCGCGTAACCAGCCACGCCAATTCGTTCGCGCATTGTTGGTCTCCTCTCTTTGGCCTGCCGCCGGCCTGACGTTTCGAAAGTGAACGCGCAGCAGCCCACCCCCTGGCGGAAGCCAGGGGGTGGCCCGGAAAATGAACGCCAGCAGCCCACCCCCTGGCGGAAGCCAGGGGGTGGGCCGCGAACTTCAGAGTCCAGGTCAGCTGACTGGGCCGAAGAAGTAAGCGAACTGCTGGTTGGACCGGGCAACGCTGCCGACGAGCAGCTCACGCGAGATCGAGAGCTGGTTGCTCGGGCGGTTCGTGCCGGTGTTCAGCGTGAGCACCAACGGCTGGCTGAAGTTGGTGTCGCCGCCGTTGATCAGCGGGCAGAAGTTCACTGACGGGTCCCCTGGCGACACCGGCGGCGTGGCGGGGATCAGGCAGTTGCTGCCGGTCGTGCTGTGGATGCGGTCAGCGACCCACACGGTCTTGGCAGTAGCGCCACATGGCTGCAGCGTGACCTGCCGGCCTGAGGTCGCCCTGGAAACGCCCGCGCAGAAGCCGGACTGGTTGCCGAATGGCGCCCAGTTCAGCTCGATGACAGCGAACAGCGGGTAGTGCTGGCAGATGAACGACGTCGGCGAGAAGAAGTCATTCGCCAGGAAACCGCAGTACTGGAACACGAAACCAGAGATCGATGGCTGGAAGTCACCGTTCGGCCGGTAGTTCGCCGCCAGGTGCATGTTGACCGGAGTACCGAACCGGCCGCCAACGCCAGTGTCACCAGCGATGAAGGCGTTCATCGTGACGCTTGAGCCGAGCTGGTCACTGAAGATGCTGACGCAGTTCGAGCCGCACGCCACGGTGTCCTTCTTGCCGTGAGTTGCCGCTGACGCGACCCCGGCACTGAGCCCGAGGCTGGCGGTGACCACCGCTGCCGCGGATACAGCGTAGAACGCCTTGGTAAAGCGCTTGCGCATGTGTGGATCCTTCCTATGGTTTGCCGCTGTCGCATTCCGGGCGCCTGGGCGGTCATGCCGTCCGGTCTGCGGCGAAGAAACGGGCTGGCAACGGTTGCTCTCAGTAATCCCCCGCCCTGCCAGTTCGCTACGTGACGTTACCAGCAAGACGCTGACAGTAACCAAAATGGCTCTCGGAATAGGTCACGATTTGGCTAAGGACAGAGTCGGAAAACTTCCACCACACGGGTCTTATCCTGCGATAACACGGCCAGTCCGTGCGGCGTTTCCGGCATTTCCCCGGCACGGGAGCGGCTTGTCGCCGGGCGATGCACTAGACGGGATATATTAACTAAAATAATTACAGACAGTTACTGACCTGGACACCGGGCAACGGGCCTCGATCCGCCTGCCTTAAGGTAATTCCGAGCCCGGCAGCCGCCAGCCAGTCGCGCGCCGCATCGAAGCCGAGCCGGGCGGCGGCGGTTCGCGCAGGCACGAAGAGAGGTCGGCGAGCGTGACTGACGCCCTGCCCCCACAGGTACGCGAGCAGCTTGAGGATCCGTTCGCCGAGCCGCTCGCCGGAACCCGCCGGCTGCGTTTCGAAGTCGTCGGCAACGAGCGAATGTCGGTGAGCATGCAGCGGATCACGCTGACCGCACCGGAACTGGCCGGATTCAGCTACCTGCCGGGCCAGGACGTGATGCTGCTGGTCGCCGCCGAAGGCCGCAAGCCGATCAGGCGCCGCTACACCATCAGGTCGCTCGACCCGGCGGGCCCGCCTGCTGACGCTCAACGTCGTGCTGCATGGCGAGGGGCCGGGCGAGCGCTGGCTGCGATCGGCCCGGCCGGGCGACACGATCGAGGGAATCGGGCCGCGCGGGAAGGTCTCCACCGTCACCGTCGGCGCCGACTGGCACCTGTTCATGGGCGATGAGTCGGCGATGCCCGCGATCCTGGCGATGACCGAGTCACTGCCAGGCGACGCCGACGCGACGCTGGTCATCGAAATACCAGACCCAGACGACGAGCAGGAACTAATCGCCCCGGCTAGATCCCGGCTCACCTGGCTGCACCGGCTCGGCGGCCAGGCGGGGAACCCGGCGCTGCTGAGTGCCGAGGCGGCCGAGGTGGAGTTGCCGCCAGGCGCTGGCACGCGTACCTGCTCGGCGAGGCCTCGGTCGTGCTGCGGCTGCGCGAGATCCTCGGCAGCCGCGGGGTCGCGCTGACCAGATGTCACCCAAGGCCTACTGGGGCCGGGGCCGGGCAACGCCGGCCACGGCGAGCCGGCCAGGGACGTACCTGAACCGGCCGGCCGCAACGACGGACAGCGGTGCACGATTCGGCTTTCGATCTCATTTGGCATAAAGCGTCTTCCATCTAGACTGGATCGCGCAGTTCTTTCACGCTGGATGGGAGCGGCCTAGTGGCGTCCGCTATCGCGACCGAGGTGTCGGCTGCGATCGCCAGCACCTCGGCGCAGACTGTGATCGCTCGGCATCGATGAGGCCGGCCTGATCAGGCAGCACGATCGCAGCGCAGGCGACATTATGGCCGGGCCGAATGGTTCCCTGCTCGGAGTGGATCTTGTCAGCCTGATCTGCGGTCCCGGCGACCCCGGGCAGGCGCTGCGCGGCCTGATTGAGGCGACCCGCGCCGACCGGCAGAGCACGACGGTGCTCACGCTGCGGACCGTCAGCCGGTCACTCGTCGATGCCGTGGTCACCATCGAGCCCATCAGGTCCGCCGACCCCCAGCTGTTCGCCCTGCTGACCATGCGGATCCCGGCACCGGCGGCCGAGCGGTTCATCGACCCGGCGCTGATGCGGCATGCCCTGCTTGACGGCGCGGTCAGGCGGGTCGGCGGCGCGCTCGACCTCGATCAGCTCGCCCCCGAGCTGGTGAACATCCTGGTGCCGCATTTCTGCAATGCGGCCGGCCTGATGATCCTTGAGGGTCTGCTCGGAGACGGCGATCATGAGGACACCGTCCGGGGCGGGACGCAGTTTGTCCGCAGACTGGCGCTGGCCTATGACGACAACGACGCCGGCTGGCACTCCGCCTTTCCGGTCGGCGAGATCCTGCGTTACCCGCCCGGCAGCCCTTACACCCGCTGCATGGACACCAGTGCACCGGTCAGCGTGGTGATGACGCCGGAGGCGGCGCAGGAGCTAGCCGCCGCGTGGCAGCGTACCCCGGTCGCCAGGCTCATCTCGGGTACGTCCATGCTGGCCCTCCCGGTCCTGGCCGGCGAGGCCATGCTCGGCTTCTTTATCTGCATCAGGCAGCAGGGCTTCCACCGGTTTGACGCCTACGACACCGAGATCGGGATGGAGTTCGCCGGCCGGGCGGCCCTGTTCGTCGACGGTGCCCGCAGGTACGGCCGGGAGCGCGCGACCGCCCTGACTCTGCAGCGCAGCATGCTGCCGACCGGGCTGTCCCATCCGTCCTGCGTCGAGGTCAGGCACCGTTATCTGCCAGGCAGCAAGCTAATCGAGGTCGGCGGGGACTGGTATGAGTCGATCGGCCTGCCCGGCGGCCGGGTCGCGCTGGTCGTCGGCGACGTCGCAGGGCACGGCGTGCGCGCCGCGGTCACGATGGGCAGGCTGCGCACCGCGATCAAGACACTGACCATGCTCGAACTGCCGCCGGCCGAGTCGCTGCAGCGCCTTGATGACCTGATGCACGAGCTTGGCGTCTTCGAGCCGCACTTCGCCACCTGCGTGTACGCGGTGTACGACTCAGTCGAGGGAACCTGCGAGGTGGCCTCGGCCGGGCACCTTCCGCCGCTGCTCGTCCGGCCGGACGGCACCAGCGAGTTCCTCGACGTATCGCCCGCTCCGCCGCTCGGGATCGGCGCCAGCCCGATCGTCAGCCGCACCTTGCGCATCGAGGACGGCAGCCTCCTCGTGATGTATACCGACGGGCTGGTCGAGCGCAGGACCGAGGATATCGACCTGGGCCTGGCCAGGCTCAGGGAGATCTTCGGCCCCGGCTCGACCGATCAGCCGCTGGAAGAGCTCTGCCGGGCCGCGCTCGCCGATGTCTACGACGACCATCAGCGTGACGACATCGCGCTGCTCGTGGCCAGGCTCAGCCGGATTAGCCAGGACCGGCACGTGTCGTGGAAACTCGCTTCGAAGCTGACGGCGGCCAGGCGGGCCAGGTCACTGATCCGCAGCCCGCTGCGGCGATGGGGACTCGCTGACCTGATTCCGCTGGCTGAGCTGGTCATTTCCGAACTGGTCACCAACGCCGTTAGGTACGCCCAGGGCACTATTGGCTTGCGGCTGGTCTTTGAGGGCGGCCTGTTCATCGAGGTGCTTGACGATTCGGCGGCCGTGCCCAGGCTCAGGCATGCCGAGGATGACGACGAGCGCGGGCGCGGGCTCCAGGTGGTGAGCCAGCTCGCGCACCGCTGGGGCACTAGGCGCTCGGGCGCGGGCAAGATCGTCTGGTGTGAGCTGACCGTGCCGTCGGTGCCGGCCTCAGCGCCGCCGCCGTCAGTGCCGTCATAGGTGGCCGATCACCGTTCCGACACTCAAAACGACCTAGTCGTAATGTCTTCTCAAGTCGTCTGGTTTATGCTTCAATAAGCAAGATTATGATCGTTCGCTGGATCTTGCCTAGTCCGTGTTCGATCATGGGGAGGAATCGAACAATATGAGCACTAGCCGACAGTCACCAGAGTTCACCCGGCTGCTGACCCCAGCAGAGGTCGCAGCCATGTTCCGTGTCGACCCGAAGACGGTCACGAGATGGGCTAAGGACGGGAAGCTCACCTCGGTACGAACGCTAGGGGGGCACAGAAGGTACCCAGAAGCTGAGGTCAGAGCCTTGCTCGACCAGATCAGCGGGTCAGCACGACCATAGGTTCCGGTCGCGGAGACACCGGGGCCGACCGATTCGGCTCCGGTGCTCGCTGATTCCAGCAATGGCGCGCCATGACGCCAACGACCTGTAGTGGCTACTGATCGTAACCATTGGGTCAACGGTGGCGGCAGGCGGTGGCGAGTTTCTGGGCGCCGGTGCCGTGGGTGTACAGCAGGAGCCAGTCGCCGCGCTCATGCCAGACCTTGGTGAAGGCCAGCGGCAGGCCGCTCAGCGCCGGGCCTTCCGTGAGGCCGCTCAGCGACAGCACCTGCGGGTCTGGGACGCAGCTATTGATCTCGACCACCCAGACCCGGCTGACATGCCTGAGCCTGGACCTCAGCGTCGCCAGCGGCACTGAAGTCCCGGCCAGCGTGCCGGACGGGATCGCCGCCTCCTTCGTCCCGATGTTCGGCAGCTTATGCAGGCCGAAGTCGTAGGCCGCGCTGAAGCTCTCCGCGTTCGGGTTGGTGTAGAGCACGACGTCCCCTGGCCGCGAGTGAGCGGCCACGATCTGGTCAATCGCCCGGATATCGTCGTAATGACCGTCGGGCTGGCGCTGCTGTACCTGCACTGTGAGCCCGGCCAGCACCACGAGCGCCAGCGCGACCGGCCCGGCAATGCGGCCAAGCGCGACGAGGCCCATGCCGCCGAGCAGCGCCCCGGCGGGCAGGCAGATCAGGATGTAGCGCGAGGTGTAGATCGGTGAGACGACAGACACGGCGAGCAGCAGCGCTGGAGACAGCACCATCCAGGGCAGGCTCAGCTCGGTGAGCTGCCAGCGCCAGGCGATCCGGCGCGGCGCTGCCGCCTCCGAGGCTCAGGATCAGCCCGATCGCGACGATACCGCCAATGAGTACAGTGATCAGCGTCAAGCCGGTCAGCGACGCCACGCTTCGCAGGTCAGAAGATGACTGGCTATTCGCGATCCAGGCTACCTGGCCGCGCTGCTCCCAGCCGAGGATGAGCACCGGACTGGAGATCACGATGCCACCCGCCGCGGCCGCCAGCCATCGGACGGCAAGCGTGCGTGTGTCCTGATCTCCGCCACGGCGGCGTAGGTGCAGCGCGACCGTGATCGCGTGCGCGGGGATCAGCAGCAGCCCGAAGATGTTCAGGAGGCCAAGGGCACCCAGGCTGACCCCGTAGCCGATCAGCCAGCGGCGCCGCGGCGGCGAGTCCGCATTGAGCACTCGGATCAGCAGGTAGCTGGCGACGGCGGCCATCGCCATCACCATCTCGTAGGACCTGGTCTCCTGTGCGTACCTGGTCGCTACCGGCAGCGCGGTGAACAGCAGCCCGGCGGCCAGCCCGACCCAGGGCGAGACCGCCCGCCTGCCGATTGCCGCGACGAACGCGGCGGCGACCGCGGCGGCCAGCGCCGAGGGCAGCCGCATGACGAGCGGCCCGGTCCCGAAGAGGTGAGCCAGCGGCCACATCATCAGGTAGTAGGTGCCGTGCACGGCGTCTACGTTGCCAAGCATGCTGATCAGCGCGCCGAACGGACGGCTTACCGCCGCGATCGTGGCCGCCTCGTCCCGCCAGTAGGACGGTGTCCTGATCCCCCACAAAGACAGTCCGAGCGCGGCCAGCGGCGGCAGCAGCAGCGCCCAGACCGGACCGAAGTCATGCCGCCCGGCAGATCCGCCAGCTCCCGTACGGCCGACCGGGACCGGGGTCGTCGAGGCGGTGTCGGCGTCGGCGTCAGTGCCGGCGGCTGGCCGGTCATGCAGGCTCGCCGTGCCAGGCTCCGCTTCAGCCGCAGTCTGTCCGACGGCCGAAGGACCGCTCGGTGATGTCATGATGTCTCATCCTCCGGAACACGAACCGGACAGGCAAGGGAACTCAGATGGCTGGCGATGTGTGCTAGCCCAGCGACCCAATGGTAGCCACGTACCGTCCCGCTCATGTCATCCTCCCGTCAGCCGCTCCAGACGATGCCCGAATGCCGCACTTATGCTGCTGGCCTGCGGTCCTGTGCGACTCGCCGTCAGTCCGCACCCTGCCTGTCTTCAGCTTGTGCCTGGCCGTTCTTCGGGCTATCTCTGGCTTATGTTCAGCTTTCATCCAGTTAGTCTTCAGCTTGTGTCCGGCTAACCTTGGGTTCGTATCCAGCTGGTGTTCGTCTCGCGGCCGGATATCGTTCGCCTGCGGACGGCAGCCCGATCCGGCGGACGGCAGCCCGCCCCTCCAGCAAGTCCCCCTCCGGACAGCAAGTCCGCCCTCCAGACAGCAAATCCGCCCCATCTGGGCGGCAGCCCCGGCCCTCCGGCGGCAGCCCGGCCTTCGCGATGTCCGGCTCGGTTCCGGCGGTGAGATCGCTTGCCTGCCGGATATTCACCGTTTTAAGAGTTTTGCGGGCTGACCCATCCGGGGCGCGCCCTATCCTGTAGGACAGTTTGCCGTTGTAGGAGCCTTGCCGCCAGATTTGCGGCAAAGTCTCCTACAACGGCGAACGCTCCTACACAGTGCCCGGTTTCGCCCGGACCGGCCCGGCGCGCCCACCCCTGCGGCAAGTCCGGGCCGCAATCCTGGTCTGGTATCCCCCCGCCCGGGCCCGCCCGCGCCAGCCCAGCCCGATCCGTACCCCGGTTCCAGCAGCAGCGCCGGCCCATGGCTGTCGCCCCAGCAGCAGCGGAAGCGCAAAGTCCACCAATGTTCCGTGATCATGCCCCAATACAGCTAGGTTGATCTTGAAATTGCCCTGGGCGGTGATTCGGGCCTGGGCTGCGTGGCGAGTTTGCCGGATATCAGCGCTTTCGGGGTTACTGGCGGCTGGCCTGGCCAGGGTTCGGCCGGATCCTGTAGGAGACTTTTTTCCTGTAGGAGACTTAACAGCGAATATGATGGTCAACCCTCCTACAGGAAAAAAGTCTCCTAGATCTTTTAGCCATCGCCCGGCGCAAACCCCCGCAAACCTGGCCCTGGGAGCCGCTGGCGTAGCAGGCACAGCCGAAGGACCAACAGCCCAAGGACCATCAGCCACCTCAGGAGCGGCAGGCGCCAGACGCACGGCCACGCCAGCCCGACTTCCCCCGGAGATCTGGTGGCGCGATCATGCCGCCGATGTTCCGTGATCACTGCGGGCGGGCTGATCGCGGAACATCGGCGGCGTGGTCTCGGACGGACCCGGTTCGCGGGATCGGGAGCTGGAGCTGGAGCTGGAGCTGGACGACGATGCCAGTACGGCCCGAGTCCAGAAACCTGTTCTCCTCATTATCGCGACGTGGCTTCGCGAACACGACGTGGTTTCGCCGTGATCACGGCATTGTCGGGCCGTGATCACCGCATAGCCCGCAGCTACTTAAAGTGATATTCAGTTACAGACCGTTTACGTATCGGGATGGCCTGCGGAAACTAGCCACTGGCCTGCCGGATGGCCCCGTAGCCTCGTCTACCGGCAGGTAAGATCCGTTATCTCTGCTCAGAACGCGGGTAACAACGTCAGCCGAGCGCTGGCTCGATCCCCTTGAGGACCAACAGCTATGCTGCGTCGCCGATCAGTCCGCCTGCGGATCGTGGTGCTCGTGCTTGTCCCAGTGATCGCGCTGATCGGCTTGTACGGTGTGGTGCTGTCGCTCACTCTGGGCACCTTGCTGTCGCTCCGGCAGGGCGCGAGAGTGGGAGCCGAGGTCACGACCCCGGTCTCGCGCGTTCAGGTGGCGGTCGGCACCGAGCGATTGCTCGCCCTGGAGTACCTCGCCGATCCGACCCACGCCCGGCTGGTGAGCTTTCTCGGGCAGGAGCCTAAGACCGATGTTGCCGTGCGGGCGTTCCTTGACGTCAGGGAGGTCGCGCGGCAGCACGCCGGGGCGGGTGAGCCTCCGGGCGATGCGGTCATGGGCCACGGCGCTGGCTAGCTTGCACTCGCTCCGCACGACAGTCATCAGCCTTGACTTGAGCCGGGTCGCAGCGGCTAGTTCATACTCTGATATTATTTTTGACGGCAATAACGTTATAAGCCAGGCGATACTCCCCCTGCTCGATACTCCAGGTGTCGTGCAGGCTAATTACCTGGTGATCCTTGATGGGTCGCTTCAGTCAGCGATCGAGGAAAGTGACCTCTTCAGCGCCGATCTGGCCGTTCGTTCCTACCCAGTGGCCGATCAGCGACTGATTAATCGGCTGATCATCGCGCACCGGGAAATGTACAACCAGGCGCTGACAGGTCTCGACGTGGCCTATCAGAAGAAATTCACGAACGATATACCCGCCGCCGCGACGGCCAGCCTGACGACTATGGAAGACCAGATCGCCTCAGGTCCGCACAGCGCCATGCGCATCTCGCCGGCGGCCTGGGCCGCTACCAGCGTGACCTTCGACAAGGGCTTCACGAAGGCACTGACCTCCGGGGCGAAGGCGCTCGAAGCCACAGGAACGGCCAAGGCACGCGGCCTGCTGCTCCGGCTGGTACTAGTCGGCGGGCTCGGCCTGATCGCCATCGTCGCCGCGATCGTCATCGCCGTCGTGGTCAGCAGAACGCTCCTTCAGCAGCTCACTGACCTGAGGAGATCCGCGCTCGACCTGTCGGGCAGCAGGCTGCCGGCGATCCTGGCCCGGCTGCGGGCCGGCGAGGAGATCGATGTCGGGGTGGAGACGCCGCAGCTCGAGGCCGGCACCAACGAGATCGGCCAGCTGCGGCAGGCAATCAATAGCGCCGCCAGGACGGCCATCGGCGCGGCAGTGGACGAAGTCGCCCTCCGGCGTGGTGTCAACGACGTCTTCAGGAACCTCGCCAGGCGCAACCAGTCGCTGCTGACCAGGCAACTCGAACTGCTCGATGCGATGGAACGGCGAGTGCACGATCCCGAGGAACTGGCAGACCTGTTCCGTGTCGACCACCTGACCACCCGTATGCGGCGGCACGCCGAAGGACTGCTGATCGTGGCCGGTGGTTCGTCCGGCCGGGTCTGGCGCGAGCCGGTGCCGATCATGGATGTCATGCGTGCGGCCGTCGCTGAGATCGAGGACTACACCAGGATCAGGGTCACGTCCCGGTCTACCGTCTCGATCGCCGGGCACGCGGTAGCCGACATCATCCACCTGCTCGCCGAGCTGGTCGAGAACGCGACCACGTTCTCCCCCGCGAATACCCCAGTGCGGATCGAGAGCGACCTGGTGGCCAAGGGCCTGATCGTGGAGATCGAGGATCGCGGGCTGGGGATGGGCGAGGAGCAGCTCGCCGAGATCAACTCCAAGCTCACTGACCCGCCGCTGCTTGATCTGTCAGGAAGCGAGCAGCTCGGCCTGTTCATCGCTGGCCAGCTCGCCAGGCGGCACGACGTCCGGATCACGATGCGCGCCTCGCCCTATGGCGGGATCACCGCCGTGATGCTCGTCCCGAGCGCCCTGGTGATCGACGCTGGCTACGACGGATCGCCGCCCGTCGGCATTCGCGAGCTTGGCGGGCGTCCGGTCCCGCAGCTGCCTAGCCCGGCACGAGCCGATGACGGCATCCCAGCCAGCGCGTACTCCGGCTCGGGCAATGGCTCTCAGTCGTACGGCGCCGGGACCGGGCCTGGCTACCTTGCCGACCTGGAGACGGCGGCCACCTCGGCTGCTGCCAGCCCGACGTCGACCGCCGCCCAAACCAGCCCGACCGGCCAGGCCAGCCGCTGGGAGCCGGCGGTCGAGCCGGACCCGCCCTCGATCCCTGGCATCCGCACCGGGTCAGAACCACCCATGCTGATACTCGGGCCGGTGACCGATCCGTCCGGCCCGGCGGCCGAGTTCGGCCTTGCCGACCGCTTCTCCGACCCCGTCACCGAGTCGGGCGCGACCATCGACGCCGGAGCGGTCACCGCCGACTTCGATCCGATTACCGACTTCGGCCCGGTCACCGACTTTGGCCCTGTTACCGACTTCGGCCCGGTCAGCGAGCTCGGATCAAGCCGTGCGCCCGGCTGGGCCGACAGCTACTTCAGCTCGGCAGGCAACTCCGCCCCCGATCCCGGTGACCAGGGACCAGGCCCGCTGGACCGGCTGGACCGGCCCGGCAGTCCGCTCAGCGGATCGACCGGATGGCCGGCCCCGGCGGCTGGTCCATCCGGCGGCTGGCTCAACCTGTCCGGTGACCCGTCCGGCGAGGCTACCGGGCAATCCGTCCGCCCAGCGGACCCCGACGGCCTGCCGCACCGCCTGGCCGCTCGTCAAACGGTTCTCAGGCCGACCCGGATGACGCCCCGCACCCGACCGACCTGCCGGTGCTCCCGAAGCGGCAGCCCCGTCCGCCCAGCCTGTCCCTGAGCTCGGAAAGCACCGGCCCCGGCGACTCAAGCCCCAACCCCAGCAGCTTCGGGCCCCCAGCCAGCGACCTCGATCACCCCGGCCTGCCCGAGCTTGACGGCCTGCCCATGCGCGTACGCCAGGCCAGTCTGGCACCGCAGCTACGGGACCAGGTAACGCCAGTAGCAGCGCAGCAGTACGTGGCCGCCCCCGAGATGCCAGCGGACCTTCTGGCGGCTGGCGAGACTGGCGGCGGGCCCTCTCCTGAGGCGGCCAGGAGCTTGCTGTCCGCATTGCAAAGCGGCTGGGAGCGCGGACGCTCCATGGCCGAGCAGATGACCGACGAACCGGACGGAGAACAGTCGTGATATCCGGGCGGCCAACCGCAGGAGGACAGCAATGAACACCGGTGGAAGTCTCGACTGGCTGCTCGATGACCTGGTCACCCGAGTAGCGAACGTGGACAAGGCGGTGATCCTGTCCAGAGACGGATTGGCGATCGGAGCTTCCTCGGGCCTGCGCCGCGAAGACGCCGAGCACCTGGCTGCCGTCGCGGCCGGATTCCAGAGCCTGGCCAGGGGCTTCGGCGCGCACTTTGCCTGCGGCAGCCCCCGGCAGACGATTGTCGAGCTGGAAACCGCCTTCTTGTTCGTGACCGCCGCCGGAGACGGCAGCTGCCTGGCCGTGCTGGCCAGCCTGGGTGCCGACGCCGGCCTGATCGCGTACGAGATGGCCCTTCTGGTGAAGCGAGTCGGCCAGCATCTGGGCGTGCCGCCGCGCCCGGCGCAGGTCAGCTTCTAGGTGACGTGATTTCGAATGACCCCGAGGGAAGATCGCGGGAACCGTGACAGCCGTGGCCCGGTTGTCAGGCCGTACGCGGTCACCTCGGGCCGGACCAAGCCGACCGGCGCGGCGATCGACATGGTCGCGCTGGTCTCCGCACTACGCAGGATCTCGGTCTCAGATCTCGACCCCGAGCAGGAAGCCAAGCTCGGGCCAGAGCACCTGCGGCTACTCAAGTCATGCAAGCTTCCCATCGCCGTCGCCGACCTGGCCTCAGACCTCGACCTGCCGCTCGGCGTCGTCCGCATCCTCATCGCCGACCTGCGGGAGCAGGGCCTGGTGAACGTCCGCCAGCCGGCCCCGTCCGGCCTCAGCGACGTCGGAATACTAAAGGAGGTCGCCGATGCCCTACGGAGACTCTGAAGCCGTAACCGATCACAGCCGGATCCCGGTCGCGATCAAGATCCTGGTCGCCGGCGGCTTCGGCGCGGGGAAAACCACTCTGGTCGGCGCGGTCAGCGAGGTTCGCCCGCTGCGGACCGAGGAACGGCTGAGCGAGCCAAGCGCCCTAGTCGACCAGCTCGACGGCGTCGAGGGCAAGACCACGACTACCGTCGCGATGGACTTCGGCCGGATCTCGATCAGTGACGACCTGGTCGTCTACCTCTTCGGGACGCCAGGCCAGAAGCGATTCTGGTTCATGTGGGACGAGCTCGCCTACGGAGCGCTCGGCGCGGTCGTGATCGCCGACACCAGGCGGCTCGCCGACTGCTTTCCTTCGATCGACTACTTCGAGCGCCGGGGCATGCCATTTGTCGTCGCGGTGAACTGCTTCGACGACTCCCGCCGCTATCCGCTTGAGACCATGCGCGCGGCGCTGAACCTGACCGCCGACATCCCGCTGGTGCTCTGTGATGCCCGCCAGCGCACCTCAAGCCGCGATGTGCTCGTCTCCCTGGTGGAGCACGCCGTGAACCGGCTGAGCAGCGGACAGCAAACGCAGCACGTCACTTCCGCCAGATGAGCACAAGGGCCCGGTCGTCCGTGCTGCCCGCCGTGTCCTGCAGCGCCTGAACCAGCGTGGCCGCGCCGTTGCTGAACCCGGTCACGACGAGGCGATCAGCCGCGCCGAGCAGCCGGTCAATCCCGACATCGATGTCCACCCCTGGCTGCTCGATCAGCCCGTCGGTGTAGAGCATCAGCGCATCCCCTGGCCGCAGCGTGCCGCGCTCCGGCAGGTCGCGCAGGTCAGGGACGACGCCAAGGACGATGCCGCGCGCCTGGGTGAGCCGCCACGAGCCGCGGCCCGATTCGAAATGTGCGGCAGGAGGGTGCCCGGCTGACGCGACGACATAGTTGCCCGTGGTCAGGTCAAGGCAAAGATGCACAGCGGTAACAAAACCCTCCACCGGCTCACTGCGGCGAAGGTAGGCGTTACACGAGGAGAGGAACCCCGAGGCGGGAACCGAGCCGAGCAGGCCGCCGAACGCCCCGGACAGCAGCAATGCCCTCGTCCCGGCGTCGATACCCTTGCCCGACACGTCGACCACGGCAACCTCAAGTGACTTGCCGTCGCACGCCGACACCACGAAATCGCCGCCGAAGAGCGCACCACCCGCCGGCCGAAGGGCCGACTCACAGGCCCAGCCGGCCGGCAGGCTCGGCAGCTCGCTCTGCACCTTGATCCGGTCTCTCAGCTCCATCAGCATCTGATCGCCGCGCAGCCCCTGCAGCCCCAGCTTGGCCCGCGTCCTCGCCAGCACGTCAGCGAAGATCGCGACGACCGCTATGGTGGCCACGATGCCGAACCCCGTTCGCTGGCCGGCCTCGGTGATGTCATAAGCCAGCATCGCGGCCACGATCGCGAACAGGATCCGCAGCGCCCTCGGCCAGAGCAGCAGCCCGCCGGCGAGGACCGGCAAGATCATCAGTCCGGGCGAGAACCACGATGCCGAGACCAAGACGGCAGCGATCCCGATGCCTGCCACGGCGAGCGCGAGCGCGAAAGCCAGCCGCCGGTTGCTGGTGATGAACTGACGCCTGACCAGGCCGCGAAACGACAATGCCGCAGCATACGCCGCCGACCAGATCCGACGCCCAGAACCCGAAACCATGATGGCGAAACTGTACCGGGTCTTGAACCTGCTGTTAGGCCCCAATTCTGCCGTGGACCCATCTGTCCGCCTGCTGACCGGCTGCTGACCGCCTCAGGGCGCCGGTGCCTGGCGTCCGAGGAGAAAAGAAGTCGCCATATCCCGCTGGCATAGGGTACTAAGGCGAGCATGGATGCTCCTTACCCGATCCGGCCGATAGCCGAGTCGGAATTGCCACAATACGTGCACGTTGGTGAGCGGGCCTTCAACGCGAACTGGCCCTCAGAACAGTTCGTGGCCATGGTGCGCCTGGAGTTCGAGCCTGAGCGCAGCCTCGCCGCGTTCGACGGGGACCAGATCGTCGGCACGACACATGTCATGTCGTTCGAGCTGACTGTCCCCGGCGGCATGGTCCCGGCGGCCGGCGTCACGGGGGTATCAGTGCTGCCATCGCACCGGCGCCGGGGCGTGCTCTCGGCTCTGATGCGGACCCAGCTAGCGGACATCGCCAGCGGTCCCGAGCCAGTAGCCGCGCTGTTCGCCTCTGAGTCGGTCATCTACGGCAGGTACGGCTACGGCGTCGCGTGCGATCAGGTCCAGTTCGTCATCAAGCGCGGTGAGGCCCAGCTCAGCGTGCCGCAGACCGGGCTCGCCCTCAGGCTGGCGGAGCCCAGGACGGTCATCAGCACCCTCGCCGAGGTTTATGACACTGTCCGCGCGACCAGGCCGGGCCTGCTCAGCAGGAGCAAGAACTTCTGGGACATGGCCCTCGCCGATCCCGAGTTCCTCAGAGATGGCAGCGGCCCGCTGGGCTGCGTGCTAGTTGAGGACGAGTCGGGACCACGTGGCTACGCGCTCTACTCGGTCCAGCCAAAGTGGGACTCAGACGGGATCCCGGCCCAGATACTCACGATCTATGCGCTCTTCGCCCTGGACGAGCCGGCCAGCACCACCTTGTGGGCCGATCTCCTGTCGCGGGACCTGGTCGGCGAGGTGCAGGCCTGGTCCAGGCCGGTCGATGATCCGCTGCTCTACCAGCTCCCTGATCAGCGCCGGGCCCGGCGCACCTATCAGGACGGCCTGTGGCTCAGGCTGATCGATCTGCCCGCTGCCCTGACCCGGCGCCGCTACACCTGTCCCGTTGACCTGGTCATAGAGGTGATTGATCAGCGGCTGCCAGCGAACGCCGGGCGATGGCGCCTGCGGGCCGGCGGCCTGGCCGATCAGGCCGGGCCAAGCTGCGAGCGAACGACGGCCGAACCAGATCTGACCCTGCCGGTCAGCGCGCTTGGCGCTGCCTATCTCGGCGGGACCAGGCTCGGCGGCCTGGCCGCGGCCGGCCTGATCAGCGAGCACCGGCCGGGCTCGGTCGCCGCCCTGTCCGCCGCCATGTGGTGGGACCCGGCGCCGTGGGCACCCACCCATTTCTAGCGCCAGGTCTGGCGCGTCAGGTATGGCTGGCGGCAGACAGATCTGACCAGACAGAATTCCCATTGACTGAGAATCGGATTGCGATCCATGATACAACGCTCTCGATATGCGATGACGTCCTGGCTGTTATCTGATGCGATTCAGGCCACTATTGGGATTGCTGCCTGACATCATCTGAGTCAGCGACTGATTCACTCCGTCTGGGTCTATTCGATGGGAGAGCCTTATGCGGCATTCCCCGGCGCGACGTTCACCTCTGCGTGCGGCAGTGCGGGGCGTGCGCTTAGCTGACCGGACCCAGGACCGGCCTCGGCACGGCGGCCCGATCGCGGGCCTGACCCGGCCGCTGTCGCGCCGGGCTGTCCGGCTCGCCATCTTCGTGAGCATGACCTGTGCTGGATTCTGCCTCGTGCTCGCGATGGTCGCGCTGGTAGTGGCCCAGGGCCAGTCAGACGCGGCTGGCCCGGCCACACTGCGCCCGGTCACGCAGCGGGGCCAGGGACCTCAAGTACCGGTTCCGGGGCAGCCGAAGACGCCCAGATACGACCGGACATATTTGCGAAATGGAACGCACGCGGTCTATCTCCGCTACGGCACCCGCCCGGCACCGGAGAATGATCACCCGCCCCCGCCGGAGGGGCCTGCGCTGCGGGATAACCAGTTCCAGCCCGGTATGACCCTTGCCAGCTACCAGGGCAGTGCGGTCCGCGGACTGGCGTCCTCGGACCGCACTGCCGGTGCTAGCAAAAACAGCGGTTCGGCTAAACGGTACAAATTCCGGATCAAAGGACCGGGTGACTGGGGAGTATCGTGGAAATTCAGGTGCCCTGCCCTCAGGGTCGGGAGCTTCGTTGTTCGCGAAAGCGACGGAAAGGCCACCAATGGCACGGACCTTTCCGTGTCCGGCCCCCGAGGGCAGGGACTCTCCTGGAAGACCCACGATCCCGGAGACCATACGCTGACGGTCAGGACCCGCTGCTCGTGGGAGATCAAGGTGGTGCTGCCGAAACGCAGTCGCTAGTCGAAGATCGGGCGTTAGTCGAAGATCGGGTCCCTGGTGCGACTGCGCTTAAGCTCGAAGAACCCGTCGGTGCCGGTCACCAGCATGACACCATCCCAGAGCCTGGCCGCGTCTTCGCCGCGCGGGATCGGAGACACGACGGGCCCGAAAATGGAGGCACCGTTGACGGAGATCACCGGAGTGCCGACCTCGTAGCCGACCCGGTCGATCCCCTCGGCGTGCGAGGCCCTGACGGCCTCGTCGTACTCGGTCGAGTCCATCGCATCGGCAAGGTCAGCGGGCAGGCCAGCCTCGACGAGCGCCGCTTCCATCGTGCCCCGGTCACGCTCGGACTTCTCGTTGTGGAGCCTGTTGCCGATCGCGGTGTACAGCGGCCCCACGAACTGCTCGCCGAACTTCTGCTCCGCCGCCACGCAGACCCTGACCGGTCCCCAGGCCTGCTTCATCAGTTCCTTGTAACCGTCGGACAGATCATCTTTGTTCTCATTGAGCACCGCGAGGCTCATCACGTGCCACTGCACGGCGACCGGACGAACCTTCTCTACCTCGAGCATCCAGCGCGAGGTTATCCACGCCCACGGGCAGAGCGGGTCAAACCAGAAGTCGACCTGGGTGGGGGCCTGCTCGGTCATTCGATCTCCTCCGATGCCTACCACTTCGCGTGCCGATGACGGCACATTCGCTGACGCGATGCGAGCCAGTCGGAGTCAAGCACCGGGCCGCAGAACCGTTCCCTCCCCCGACACGGGACCCGGTCGCGGCGCACGTTGCCTGAATCCACGACTTGGCGCACCGAAGAGTCACAACCCAGCGCACCACCCGGTCATTCCGCCTAGCAGAACGCGGGCCGATCTTTAGAGCGCTGCGGGGGCGAGTCGGGCGGTATGTCCGCGGTGTCGGCTGCCGCGCAACGCTCGCCCCCACGGACATGCCGCCCGCCCCGGTACTCGCGCCAAGACCAACGGCCGGGACCAACGGCAGATGAGCATACGTCGGCCCGCCAGCTCCACGTATCATCACTTTCCGTTGAAATTTTGCCCGCTTTGCCGGTTCTCGACCCATCAAAACGTCAAGACGTCACCGGCCACTAACGACGTATCACCACTTTCCGTCGCTCCACCCCAGACGCACTGAGCCGAGCGACCGTCCGGACGCACCCCAGGCCGGGTTTCGCCCTTTAGTCCGAGATCCAGCGGTCGGACGGCATACCGTTGATGCCAGGCGTTGCGCAGCAGCCGGCATCAACGGTATGCCGCCCGACCGCCCCCCAGCGAGGTCTAAGGCGCTCAAGCACCGGACCCCCGGCCGACCGGGGCGGACGACGGGCCGGGGACGTGACATCATGCCAGGCGAGGAGCCGTTTACAGCAGACTTTGATCAGTTCTAGGCACAGACCGGCGGGAGCAATAGTGACCAGCAACCTGACTCGGATCGAGGCAGCTCAGCGGGCGGCGCTGCTCCGGGTGGAGTCCTATCGGGTCGAGCTTGACCTGCACGGCGACGACAGTGCCTTCAGGTCGCTGACGACGGTGCGGTTCACGTGCGCGAATCCGGGTGCCGGCTCTTTTATCGATCTGTCGGCCAGGGCGGTCAGCTCTCTCACGCTCAATGGCCGTGATCTGCCGGTCACCCTGTTTGACGGGGATCGGATCGCGCTGCCGGGGCTGGCTGGCGCCAACGAACTGACGGTGCGCGCCGACTGTGCCTATTCCGGAACGGGCGAGGGGCTGCACAGATTCACCGACCCCGTCGACGGCAGCGTCTATCTGTATACGAACTTCGAGACCTTCTTCGCGCACCGGATGTTCGCGTGCTTCGATCAGCCCGATCTGAAGGCGACCTTCGAGTTCAGCGTGCGCTGCCCGGCGGGCTGGCAGGTCATCTCCAACGAGATCGCCGACGTGCGGGCGCGGCCCGCCAGAGACGGAGAGCCCGGAGAATCCGGGGCGCGGGACTGGCATTTCCCGGCCACGCCGCCGATATCCACCTATATTACCGCGATCGCGGCCGGTCCCTACCATGTCGTGCGGAGCGAGCACGACGGCATTCCCCTGGGTATTTTCTGCCGGAAATCGCTGGCCAGCTATCTCGATCCGGACGAGATCTTCGAGTTCACCAGCCAGGGATTCGATCACTTCCACGCGGCTTTCGGGGTCAGGTACCCGTTCAGCAAGTATGACCAGATCTTTGTGCCGCAGTTCAACGCCGGGGCCATGGAGAACGCGGCGGCGGTCACGGTGATGGAGGACTTCGTCTTCCGGTCACGGGTGACGCAGTCACGGCGCGAGGCCCGGGCGGAGACCTTGCTGCATGAGCTCGCCCACATGTGGTTCGGCAACCTGGTCACCATGACCTGGTGGGACGACCTGTGGCTGAACGAGTCCTTCGCTACCTGGGCAAGCGTCGTCGCGCTGACGGAGGCGACCCGCTGGCCGCATGCGTGGACCACCTTCAGCCAGGATCAGAAGGCCTGGGCCTGCCGCCAGGATCAGCTGCCATCCACCCATCCGATCGTCGCCGACATAGCCGACGTCGCCTCGGTTGAGGTGTACTTCGATGGCATCACCTACGCCAAGGGAGCTGCCGTGCTCAGGCAGCTCGTCGCCTTCGTGGGACACGAGAACTTCCTGGCCGGGCTGCGCATTTATTTCGACCGGCATGCCTGGGGGAACGCGACGCTGGCCGACTTGCTTGACGCACTGGAGCAGACCTCGGGCAAGCCCCTGCACGACTGGTCGAAGGCCTGGCTGGAGACGGCGGGGCTGAACACGCTCAGGCCGCTGTTCGAGACGGCGGCCGACGGCACCATCCGCGACTTCGCCGTCCTTCAGCAGGCTACGCCCGGCTACCCGGAGCTGAGACCGCACCGTATCGCGATCGGCCTGTACGACAAGACGGACGGGCGGCTTGAGCGACGTAGCCGTCTCGAGGTCGACATCGCGGGCGAGCGCACCGAGGTACCCGGCCTGACCGGTGCGCCACTGCCAGACCTGATCCTCGTCAACGACGATGACCTGACCTTCGCCAAGACCAGGCTCGACCCGCACTCACTACGTACCCTGATCGGCTCGGTCAGCGACTTCACCGACCCGCTGCCGGCGGCGTTGTGCCTCTCCGCCGCCTGGGACATGTGCCGGGACGCCGAGATGCGCACCAGGGACTACATCGCGCTCGTGCTGTCAGCTGCCGGGCAGGTCACCGACATCACCGTGCTGCGAACCATCTTGTCCCAGGCCACCTCCGCCGTGCGCGAGTACGGCGACCCAGCCTGGCGCCAGGACGGGCTGACCCAGCTCGCGACCGCGCTCAGGGACCTCCTGACCCGCGCGCGACCCGCTTCAGATGCCCAGCTCACCTACGCCCAGGTCTTCGCCTCGGTGGCCACCTCACGGGCCGATCTGGACCTGCTCAGCAGCCTGCTGACCGGCTCGGCCACGGTGGCCGGGCTGACGGTCGACACGGACCTGCGCTGGCAGTTCCTGCGCCGCCTGGTCAGCCGGGGCGTGGCGGGCCAGGCGGCGATCGACGCCGAGCGGGACAGGGACAGGACCGACGCGGGCAGCCGGTCCGCGCTTGGCTGCGCGGCCGCCATCCCTGACCCAGCGGCGAAAGAGGCGGCCTGGGCCAGCATCGTCTCCGGCGAGCTGCCCAATCTGACGTTCCGCTGGGTGCTGACCGGCTTCCAGGCGCTCGACCAGGATGACCTGCTCGCGCCGTACGAGTCCCGGTTCTTCGACGTCGTCGCCGATAAATGGCTGACCTGGGGACCCGACATGGCACAGCAGTTCGTGCAGCGCGGTTACCCGCAGACCGTGGTGACCCAGCGGGCGATCGACTCAGCGGCCGAGTTCCTGTCCCGCCCCGGCCTGCCTGCCCCGCTGCGGCGCCTGCTCTCCGAGGGCAGGGACGACGTCGCCAGGGCGCTTCGGTGCCGCCAGCGCGACAGCCAGGAAGACTAGGCTGGCCAGCGGCGGCCGGCGCAGCGGCCACGACGGACTCGACGAGCGGCTCCTGACCCAGTTCCTCGATCAGGACGGACTCGCCGTCGCCGTTGCAGAGCGGCATCCGCCAGTTGGGGTACTCGACCGACGTGCCAGGGATGTTCTGAGTGCGCCGGTCACCGACCGCGTCGGCCAGCGCGACACCGATCAGCACCGACGGAGTCCTGGCCAGGTACCCGTACATGGCGATGATCAGATCCTGCGTCGTTGGCCGCCGGCCAGCTGGCAGCAGTTGCTCGGCCCCGAGAGCGTCGCGCCAGCGGTCCAGGGCCAGCTCGAGGGCCTCTCGTTCCGCCTGGGGGTCAGGAAGTAGCCCTAGCCTGGCGCGAACGGTCACCTGATCACCGGCGACGAACCCGGCGACCGGCGGTACGTCGTGGGTGCCAACGGTCGCCATGCACCACCGCCGCCATCTGGCCGGCGGCAGCGGGGTGCCGTCGGGCCTGTGGGCGAACCAGGCTAGCTCGGTGCCGAGGATGTGCTGGCTGGCCAGGTACTGGCGGATCCACGGCTCGATCGTGCCGAGGTCCTCCCCGATCGCGATCGCGCCCGCCTGCGAGGCCTGCGCCGCGAGCGTGCCGACCATCAGCCGGTGGTCGTAGCTGACGTAGGCACCGTGCTCGGGTGGCATCCCCGCCGGTATCCACCACAGCCTGAGCAGGCCCATGACGTGGTCAATCCGCAGGCCGCCCGCATGCCGGAAGCCAGCCCGCAGCAACTCGGCCAGCGGCTCCCCCTGCCTGCGCACCAGCTCGAACGGGCTGAGCGGCGGCTGCGCCCAGTCCTGGCCGCGCTGATTGAACCCGTCCGGCGGGGCGCCCACGCTCATGCCGGGCACCAGCAGGTCCTGGCCGGCCCAGGCATCGGCACCGCCCGGATGGACCCCGACGGCGAGATCGGCGATCACCCCGATCGGCATGCCTGCCGTCAGCGCCGTCCGCTGCGCGTCGGCTAGCTGGGTGTCCGTCAGCCACTGCAGCCAGGCATGGAACCTCGCCCGCCGCTCGACCGCGCCATCGGTGTCCGCCACTGCGGCCCGGCGCGGGTCGGCCAGCTCCGGCGGCCAGCGACGCCAGTCAGAACCATGCGTCTCGGCGATGGCGCACCAGTGTGACCAGTCCGCGAGCGCTGTGCCTTCCTGGTCAGTGAACTGCTCGAACTCGGCCCGGCGCGGCTGCGTCATCCCGGCGGCGAAGATCAGCCCGAGCGCTTGCAGCTTCGCCGCCCACACCCGGTCCCTGTCGATCAGGTCAGGGGTACGGCTGGCCGCCCGGAGCGGACCAGCCAGCCTGGTGATCTCCTGCCGGTGGGCCCGGTCCAGCCGCTGGTACTCGGGAATGTCCTCGATCCGCAGGTAGAGCGGGCTGAGGTAGCGCCTGGTCATCGGCAGGTAGGGCGAGTTGCTCAGCGGCGGGGCAGGCTCGCCCGCGTGCAGCGGGTTGACCAGGATGAATCCGGCCCCGAGCGATCGCGCGGACCAGTGCGCCAGGTCAGCCAGATCGCGCAGGTCGCCGTGCCCCCAGGACTGACGTGACCGCACCGAGTAGAGCTGCACGGTGAACCCCCAGGTCCGCTCGCGCGGACGGCGGGGCAGCGGCGGCCCGCCGGTGCCGCCAGGCCCGCCGAATCCGGCGAGCTGGCCGTGGCCCGTGACCGAGTCGTCGAGCCGTACGGGCTGACCGAGCGCGTCAAGAATCGCGGCCAGGGTCTGCTCCGGCACCTGGACGCGCCGCTTGCGCCAGTCCAGGTAGCTTGCGCTGACTCCGGCCGCCTGCGCCCGCCTGATCAGCTCGGCATCGGTCATCCACCTATGATCGCGGCGACGACCCGCGAGCACGCCCGGTTACCGCAGATGCGGTGCGCCGGTGCACGCCGCCGCATCGTATGCTGAGCTGGTGACAGCACCGTACAGTTCTACGGTCATTACCGAGAACGGCAATCAGGCCCCCACCGGAACGGCGAGAGTTTCCGCCTCCCTCGCCGGCGCGGCCCGCACCATCGTCAGGCAGCCGCTGCTGCTGGCCGGACTCGGCTCGGCCACGATCTCGTGCTCGCCCGTCCTGGTCGTGCTGTCGGGCGCGAGCGCGGTGAGCACGGCGTTCTACCGCTCGGCCATTGCCCTTCCTGTGCTGATCGTGATCGCGGTGATCGAGCAGCGCAGGCACGGCCGCCGGTCACTGGCCCAGCGGGTGCGAGCGGGCGTCGCCGGCGCGTTCCTTGCCGTGGACCTGATCCTGTGGACGCACGCCATCGCCGACGTCGGGGCCGGCGTAGCCACAGTGCTCGGCAATCTGCAGGTGCTCATCGTCGCCGGATTCACCTGGCTGATCTGGCGGGAGCGGCCCAGGCGGGCGGTGATCTTTGCGCTGCCCGTGGTCATGCTCGGCGTGGTCCTGGTCTCCGGCCTGATCGGCAAGCCCGGCACTGGCCAGCATCCGCTCGCCGGAATCCTGTACGGCCTGGGCACCTCCGTCGCCTACGCCGGCTTCCTGATGATCTTGCGGAGGTCATCGACCGACTCCGTGCACGTCGCCGGCCCGGTCGCCGACTCCACTGCGGGCGCGACGATTACCTCGCTGGTGATCGGCCTGTTCATCGGCGGTCTCGGACTGCATCCGGTCTGGCCCTCGATTGGCTGGCTGATCGTACTTGGCCTGGTCAGCCAGGTCAGCCGGCTGGCTGATGATCGTCTCGGCGCTGCCGAGACTCCCCGCCGCCGTGTCGTCCCTCATGCTGCTGCTCCAGCCAGCGGCCTCACTGGCCATCGCTGGCGTGGTCATCGACGAGCGGCCGACCCTGCTCCAGATCCTGGGTGCCGCGCTGACCTGCATCGGCGCCCTGGCGGCCAGCCTCGCGTCCACCCGAGCACCCGAGCAGCCCCCAGCCCCGGCACCCGCCGCTCCTGCTACTCCCCCGGCCGCTGCTCCCCCGGCGGCTCCGCTCTCCCCCGCCCTGTGCCCAGACCCCTGACCAGCGCCGCTTTGCCGGAAAGGCCGGAGTCGGGGCAGTAGTGGCGGGACGCGGCGTCGCAGCTGGGGTCCCCTACTGCTGTGCGGACGACAGCAGGGGTCCCCAGCTGTCGTCCGCCTCAGCCTCGCTACCCCGGCGTGATGGCGCGGCCGAGCCACAGGCCGACGAGGGCGAGCACCATGGCGACGCCGAGCGTCACGGCGACCGTCACCGCCGCGAACGCCGGCAGCCCGGCCAGTGCCGCCATCGTCCTGGCCGTCGCCCCGATCGGAAGCCCCCGCAGCGCCAGCCCGGTCAGCGCGGCTCCCCACCCGAGCGCGCTGATCCCGAGCACGCCGCAGATGCTGGCCGTTCGCCGCCACTGACCCAGGCGCGCCGCGATCCCGGCGACAACTCCTACTACAAAGGGTAGGAACCAGAGGCCCGCCAGCGCTCCCGCCGCGACCAGGCAGACGCCGGCCAGGGCGGTCGCTATCCGGGCCCAGGCAAACCCGGAACGAGAAAGGCCGGCCGAACGACGGCCTGAGTCGCCTGGGCGGCGCCGGCCGCCCGATTCCCTGCGGCGCGAGCGTGCCGAGCCGGTACGACCCGCGCCTGCCCAGCCTGCTGAGCTCTGACCTGCTGACCGGCTTAGTCATGGCACCAGCTCCCAGCGAATCTGGCCGCCTGCGCCACCTGCGTCACCAGCACCGGCGGCACCGGCGGATTTCCCGTGCGGTGGCCCGGCTCGGGGCAGCGGCAGGTACTTGTTGTCCCACCAGCCGGCGATCAGGTTCTCATACCAGGGCGAGGCCGGGTTCTCGCTCTGCCCGCCCGGATAGATCCCCTCGGCGACCGGCTGCTCCTGCCCGCGCTGACCCCTCCCGCCCTGACCCGGCCACTTGATGATCATGCGCCAGCTCGGACCGGCCGTCGCGACCGGCAGCCCGTCGGCCGCGTCGACCGTCCAGGGGTCACCGCCCGCCGCCCGAGGACCGTAGCCGAGCCCGGCCTCGCCGGTCAGCGCCCTGAACTGCCTGCTATGCAGGCGCCCCCAGGTCCAGTTCGCCGGTGCGCCGCCAAGCTTCGCCTGCAGCGTGCTCACGGCCGCCGCGAACGCCGCGCGCAGCGCCGTAGAGGCCGTGCCGCCCGGCCGTCCCGGCGGGCTGAAGACCGGGTTGCCAGGATCGGTGACCGTCCAGTGCGCAAGCAGCTGCACCAGGCTGGACTGATCGGTCGACACGGCCAGCCCGGCGCGGTCCAGCCGCACGGGTACCTTCTCCGAGGTCCACCACGGCTCGAACGTCGCCGACAGGTAGCCGGTCCACAGCGTCCACCAGATCGCCGCGGCCGCCGAGTCCTGGCCCATCGAGTCGTTCCAGCGCAGCAGCAGGCTGGCGGCCTGTTGCTGGACCGGGGTGAGCTTGCCGCCCGCCAGCATCCGGCGCACGGCCGGCCGCAGGCTGACCGCGAGCTCGTCGACCTGGCTGGCCTGCAGCGCGGCGAAGCTGGACACAGAAAGACTGGACCTGCGATCGAGGAACGAGTACTCGCGGGCAGCCCGGTAGCCAGGATCGAAGAAGTCCGCCGTGGTGCCGATGTAGTACGGGTACGCGGCGGTGACCGGCCGCTGGTTGGCGGTCGCTATCACGTGCCCCGGCGGGTCGTAGCTGTGCGGCACCGCCGAGTAGGGAATCACGCCAGCGACGTCGTCCGCGCCGGTGCCCGGCATCGGGAGCCACGGAGCGCCGTGTTTCACGACCGGGTAGTAGCCAGCCGAGATCGCCCCGATGTTGCCGTGGTCATCGGCGTAGACGAAATTCTGCGTCGGCGCCCGCCAGCTCGCCAGGGCAGCCCGGAACTGCTGAAAATCGCGCGCGGTACTGATCTGCTGGAGCACGGCCACATCGGGTGAGGCGATGTTGCCCATCCAGTCGACCGAGACGGTCTGCCCCGCCTGCGTCAGGACCGGGCCGTGCACAGTCAGGTCGACGGTAAGCTGCCTGGCCGCAGGCCGCGCACGTCGATCGTGTAATGGAGCCGGCGCATCTTCCGCCAGTTGCCGTGCCAGAAATACTCGCCGGGCCTGGACTTGCTGGTCTTCTCGACGTAAAAGAGCGTGGCCTGATTCTGGGTATCGGTGAGCGACCAGGCGATGTGCGCATTGTGGCCGATCAGCACCCCTGGCAGTCCAGGCACGCTGACTCCGGACACCCCGAACCCCGGTGCCGACAGCGCGACCTCGAACCAGGCCGACGGCAGGGTCTGCGGCAGGTGCGGGTCACCGGCCAGCATCGAGCCGCCTCCGGCGACCTTCGGCCCGTTGGCCGCCCAGGCGTTGCTGTCCGGGTACCCGTGAAGCTCGCCCGGCGGAAGCGCACTGGTCACCGACAGCATCGCGGCAGCGGCCCGTGCCACCCCGGCCGACGGCGGACTAAGCCGAGCCCTGCCCGGCACACCCCCGCCCACCGTCAGTTCTGCCGACCGACCCGCGCCCGCCTGGCGGCCGGTCGCCGCCGTCGTCGTGGTCATGGTGGTCGCGATCGGAGCGAGGCCCGCGCTGCGGTAAGGACCAGGGTCGAACGGATGCTGCTTGCCCGCCGGGAGCACGGGGAACCAGGCCATAGTCCGCGCCATTCCGAGCGACCGCGCCAGCAGCGCGTAGTCCAGCGGCGTCGTCGTGTAGTCGAGTTCCTGGGTCAGGTCGCCCTGCACGGCCAGGCTGTCCACCGGAGTCCAACTCGCCGGGTAGACGCCGGCCAGCGAGAAAGAGCCGGCCAGCGCCCTGCTTCCCTCACCTGGGCGAGATAGTCATTCACGCCGCGCGCATATCGCAGGAGGATCTGGGCCTCGATGCCGTTTTTGGGCAGCCGCGCCCATTCTTGCCTGGCCGTGCGCAGCAGGCCAAGCCGCAGCTCCAACTCGTCAGAGGACACCGCCGACGGCCCGGCGAGCTGCGCGAGCGTGCCTTCGGCTTGCCTGCGTTCGAGGTCCATCTGGGCGAGCCGCAGGCTCGCATGGAGGTAGCCGAGCGCGAGCACGGCATCCGGTTCGCTGGCCGCCTCGATGGTCGCGATGCCTTGATTATTGAACGAGATCGTCACCGGCTTGACGAGTCCCGCCAGCTTGAGCGTCTGGGAGCTGGGCAGCTGGCCCCCGGCTGCGGCGGTCCAGGCGCCGTGACCCGGGTCGAGTACCCGGCCGAGCGCGGGAACGGCGCCGAAACCCGCCGCGCAGACGACGAGGACGGCCAGCGCCGCGCACGTGGCGGCCACGACGTTGGTGACCTGCCGGACCAGGCGCCAGAGCGGGTTGCCGGGCACGACTGATCACCTCCGGATGCACGCTGTCCCCCAGCTAGCGATGACCGGCTGCCCCAGGTGACAGTCGCCAGCCCGCGACCGCCCTGGCACACCAGGCCACCTCAGATGGTAGGACCTGGCGGGCGGCAAGGCAGCAACCATCGCCGGCTGGACGTGGCGCGGCTAGCCTGAGTGCATCACCTGGTGAGGCGGGATACGGGGTTCACTACCAGATGGGCGGCTTCTTCTCCCGCCACGGCCTAGCCGCTTCTACCTGCGCCGACAGCGAGATCAGGGTCGCTTCGTCGCCCATCCGGCCGGCCAGCATGACGCCGATCGGGAGGCCGTCTGAGTTCCAGTACAAAGGAAGGTTCACGGCGGGCTGGCCCGAGATGTTGAACAGCGCGGTGTATGGCGTGAATCGCTTCTGCCGCTCGAAGTTCTCGGCCGGATCCACCTCGTCGAAATAGCCGACAGGAACGGGCGGGGACGCGAGCGTCGGGCTGAGGAACGCGTCGTAGTCGTTCAGCACGCCGATCGCCGTCCTGGTGATGGCCTGCAGGTAAGCCTGGGCGAAGATCAGCTCGCCCGCCAGCACCTTGAGCCCGCGCTCGCGCAGGTACCTGGTCAGCGGCAGGAGCTGATCCTCCTGGTCGGGACCGACCGGAGCCAGCGTGGCCATCGCGTACCAGAGATACTCGAACATCGGCACCGCGTCCTCGCCGAAGGGCAGCTCCACGTCGACGATCTCGTGACCGAGGCTGGCGAGCAGCGAGCTGGCGTCCTCATAAGCGGCCACGCAGTCCTCGTGCACGGCGGCGCCCGGCACCGCGTTGGTGATCGACCGGCCGATCCGCAGCTTGCCCGGCTCGCGGCGAGCGTATCCGAGGAAGCTCTCGCCGTCGGGCGGCGGCGGCACCGAGTACATGTCGCCCGGATAGCTGCAGGTCATCACGTCGAGCAGGAGCGCCGCATCGGCGACCGTGCGAGCCAGGGGGCCGTCGGTCGACAGTCCGAACAGGTCAGGCATCAGCGGGCCGCCCGAGATCCGGCCGCGACTTGGCTTGATGCCGAAGAGCCCGCAGACGCTGGCCGGGATGCGGATCGAACCGCCGCCGTCACTGCCCTGCGCCGCTGGCGCCAGCCCGGCGGAGACCGCGGCCCCGGCCCCGCCGCTTGATCCCCCCGCCGACCTGGACAGGTCCCACGGGGTGCGGGCCGGCGGCCCGATCTTGGTCTCGGTGTAGCAGGGCAGCCCGAACTCGGGGGTCGCCGTCTTGCCGGTAATGACGATCCCGGCCTTGCGCAGCTCAGCTACGACGAAGTCGTCTTCGGTCGCGATGTTGTCGGCGAGCAGCGTGGAGCCGAACGTCGCCCGCACCCCGGCGACCAGGTTCAGGTCCTTGATCGGGATCGGCACCCCGGTAAGCGGCGGCAGCTCGCTCTGCGTGCCCGCCTTACGGCTGTCGGCCGCCGCCTGCTCGGCCGCCGCGGCCTGCTCCTTGGCCAGGTCAGCGGTCACCGTGTAGAACGCGCCGGTCTGCTCGTTCAGCCGGTCGATCCGGTCAAGATAATGGTCGGTGATCTCGACCGGGGACAGTTCCCCGTCCCTGATCGCGGCAGCGAGTTCCAGCACGGTCATATCGTGTATCTGCGTCACGCTACCGAAGAGTAATAGCCGGGGCCGGGGCCGTCTAGGCCGGCCAACGGGGGTTGAATCACACCGCAGGGGTCGGGTGCGGGGTCTGAGAGCGGGTGAAACCGGCGCAGCGCAGCAAGGTCTCGGCTCAGCCTGACTGATATTTACCATTTCAGATAGATAGTGCCGCTGACCGGTGCCGGCAACCTCTCCGGCTGCCCCCGTTAAGCATGCGGGTTCCCCCGGCAACCTTCCGTGATCATGCCGCGCGCCTAGATCACGGAACATTAGTCGTGCGATCACCCCGCCAGGTCTCCGTGATCAAGACCCCGGCCATGATCACGGAAGTCTGCGCGGGGTTCCTGAGCGCCGGGAAGGGATGACTGGACCTGCTGAAATGGCGCATACCGGCAAAACCGCTCAGCATCGGATCGCCAAGACGATCGAAGAGACAGTTTCGCTAAAGGATCTATGGCCGTGCCACCATGTTCGATCCGGCTGGAATCAGCTAGGCTCAGCAACGTGGACTGGGAGGTTCAGGACGCGACCGACCAGCCGACCACGCGGTACGACAAGCAGCAAGGCTGGCGCTCGTGGTTCGGCAAAGGCAGCGCGCCCGCTACCAGCGAGTCGGCCGATCAGGCTGCCAAACTTGGCGCCAATCCCGACATCGCTAACCCCGACAGCGTGGACGGCAGGTCGGCTGTCGTCCAGACAGCGGCGGCGGTACCTGTGTCGGGGGCGGTGCCAGCCTCAGGCCCAGCGCCAGCGTCAGGCCCAGCGCCCGCCGAGCCTGCGGCTGAGTACAAGTCCGAGACTGTCTACGAAGCTGAGCCTGACCCCGACTCTGACTTCGACGCTGACTCTGACCTGGTGGCTGGCGGGCAGCCGCTGCGTCGGCCTGCCGCGCAGCCCAAGCGACCGCGCGGCAAGGAACTGAGCTTTCCGCTCGCCGCCAGGCCGCTGATCAGCCCTCGTTTGCGGGCCGACCCCCGGCTTCGGGTCTGGATCATCAGGACCATCCTGTGCGTCGTGGTGTTCGCGGCGGTCAGCATCTGGAAGGACTGGCGCTACGGCCTGACAGCGGTCGTGATCTACGCCTGCGCTGACACCATCTACCGTTCGAAGACGACCGGGATCACACCGCCCTCGGCGCGGGTCACGTCGGCGCAGCGGAGCACCGGGCGCCGCCTCAAGGTACTCAAGCCCGCCGGCTACCTGGCTCTTTACGCCCGGCGGATACCCGGCACCAGCTCGATCATCGACCATATCGTCGTCGGGCCGAGCGGGATCTTCGTCGTCGACTCCCAGCGAATGGATACCAGGCTGCCGCTCAGGGCGATCGGCGGCGACCTGTTCCACGGCCCGAACAGTCAGGCAGGCAAGCTCGACCACGCCCGATTCGAGGCCGAGAAGGCAGCCGCGCTCATCGCGGCCGAGCTGGGGCAGCGGGTTAGGGTCCGGCCGGCCATGGTCGTCTACGGCCCCAAGATCCCCTGGATAGTCATGCGTCTCAAGGGCGTCGATGTCTTCGACGGCGGCCACATCAGCAACTACTTCCGGCGTCAGTCCAAGGCCACCGCCGGTCATCACCTCGACCCCGCCCAGGTAGGCATGATCTTCGCCGCCGCCGCCCGGGCCCTCCCCTCCCTCTAGCCCCACCCCGGCGCCCCGCCCGCGACGCCGCAGCCCTGCTCGCCCCCGCAGCAGCCGCTCCGCCCGCCCCGCCGCCGCATCGATGTGGCGGAGATGCAGTTCCAGCAACACCGGTGTCACATCGATGCGGCCCTGAACCCGGCCGGCGGCGGGGCCGGGCGTGAGAGCGCGGGCGGTTTCCGTGATCATGGACCGACCCTTGATCACGGAACCCGCCACGGGCAGCCCGGCCCCGCGTTCCATGATCACGGAAACCGGCTCTGGGCGAATTCCGTGATCGCGCTGCCTCGCAGGCCTGGCAGGGCACCGCCCCGGCCCGGCCGGTCCCAGGCGACTCATCTTTCACAACCGGCTCACCCGCTGCGCGGCTCGCCTGATCCTGTAGGAGTATTTTTTCCTATAGGAGACTTAACAGCGAATATGGTGGTCAATCCTCCTACAGGAAAAAAGTCTCCTAGATCTTTCAGCCACCACCCCGGCACCAGCCCCGCAAGCCCCCCAGCAACTCGCAAGCCCGGCCCACCCCCGCGCAAGCCCGGCCCACCCCCGCGCAAGCCCGGCCCACCCAGTGCAAGCCCGGCCGGTGTTCACGCTGGCGACGTTCCGGACCGTCATCCCCGCCCCTGGGCTCACATCACGGAATTCGCGCCAGAGCCCGGAAACCTGCACGGGCAGTCGGCGGAGTGAGCAGGCCGGGCGGGGCCGGGCGGGGGCGCGCGCTAGGCTTTGACATTCCAGAATGCGGCAGATGGGCGGGTCGTGACGGCGGCTAAGGACTGGGTGGCTGGTACGCGACCGAGGACGTTGCCTGCGGCGGTGGTTCCAGTCGCGGTCGGCTCAGGAGTGGCTATCGGCTGTGGCGCCTTTGCCGCGTGGCGGGCGGCGCTGGCTCTGCTGGTCGCTCTGGCACTGCAGGTCGGGGTGAATTACGCCAACGACTACAGCGACGGGATCAGGGGCACGGACGAGCAGCGGGTCGGGCCGGTCCGGCTCGTCGGGTCCGGGCTCGCGCGGCCGAAACGGGTGCTTGCCGCGGCGCTGAGCTGTTTTCTGATCGCTGGCCTGGCCGGCCTGGTGCTCGCCGCCGTTGTTTCCTGGTGGCTGCTGGCACTGGGTGCTGCCGCGATCGCCGCTGCCTGGTTTTACACCGGGGAAAGCCGGCCGTACGGGTACCGGGCGCTTGGCGAGCTGTCGGTGTTCGTGTTTTTCGGCCTCGGGGCGGTCATCGGCACTGCCTATGTCCAGATGGACCGGCTGGCCTGGATCGCGCTCGGCGCCGCCATCCCTGTCGGTCTGCTCGCGTGCGCCCTGCTGGTGATCAACAACCTGCGAGACATCCCCACCGACGAGACCGCAGGGAAGCGGACGCTCGCCGTGGCGATCGGCGACCGGCGAACCCGGATACTCTACGTCTGCTGCGTGTCGGTGCCGTTCCTTGCCGCCATCGGCATGGCGCCGGCGGCGCCATTCGCCCTGCTGGCGCTCATCGCGGTACCGCTAGCGGTCATGCCAGCCAGGCAGGTGCTCGGCGGGGCCGCCGGTCGTGGCCTGATCAGCGTGCTTGGCCAGACCGGGCGGCTACAGCTCGCCTTCGGCGTTCTGCTAACCGCTGGCCTGGCCATCCGCGTCTGACCGCGTCCCGGCCTCCAGCGTCCCGGCCTCCAGTGCGCCAGCCCCTGACGCCCCGGTCCCCTGCGCACCGGGTTCCAGGGCGGACAGCGTCGCCGAACCGGGGAGCTGGGCGGCGTGCCTTGGCCTGGTCGCTGGCACGGCTTCGGGCTCTCGCGACTCCTGTCCATCTCCGCCGAAGGCCGAGCTGAGCATGCGCAGGGCGCCGGTCAGCTCGCTCGGGATCATCCAGACGGTGTTGCCCTCGCCTTGCGCGAGCTGCGGCAGGGTCTGCAGATACTGGTAGGCGAGCAGCTTGGGGTCCGGGTCGCCCTCGTGGATGGACTGGAAGACCGTGGAGATCGCCTGCGCCTGACCTTCGGCCCGCAGGATGGCCGCCTGCTTCTCGCCTTCCGCGCGCAAGATGGCACCCTGCTTGTCGCCCTCTGCGGTCAGGATCTGGGACTGCTGCACCCCCTCGGCGTGCAGGATCGCGGCTCGCTTTTCCCGTTCGGCCTTGAGCTGCTTCTCCATCGCGTCCTTGATCGTCTGGGGCGGGTCGATCGACCGGATCTCGACTCTGGTCACCCGGATTCCCCACTTGCCCGAGGCGTCGTCGAGCACACCGCGCAGCAGGGTGTTGATCTTGTCGCGCGAGGTTAGCGTCTGCTCCAGATCCATGCTGCCGATCACGCTGCGCAGCATGGTCGCGGCGAGCTGCTCAATCGCCCCGATGTAGTTGACGATCTCGTAGTCGGCCGCCCGCGGATCAGTGACCTGGAAGAACAGCACGGTGTCGATCGCGACGACGACGTTGTCCTCAGTGATCACCCGCTGACCGGTGAACGACACCACCTGCTCCCGCAGGTCGATCAGGTCCTTGACCCGGTCGATCATCGGCAGGACGAAATTCAGGCCGGGCTCAAGCGTCTTGTGGAAATTGCCGAGGCGCTCGACGTTACGCGCCCTGGACGGCGGGATGAGCCAGATGGACCGGCTCACGAACACGATGATCAGCACAATCGCGAGTACGGCCGCCACGAGAATGGCAATACCGGTAGGCGACATCTCTACTCCCTTGGGTGCACAAGGGCGGTCGCGCCCTTGATCTGCAGGACGTCGACCGTCGAGCCGGACGGGATCACCGACATCTCGTCATAGGGCCGCGCCGACCATTCCTCGCCGCCGATCCTGATCCGGCCACCGTGCGGCGTGACCTCGGCCAGCACGTAGCCGGTTTTCCCGACTAGCGCGGCCGTTCCGGTCCGGAGCGCGGGCGGGCGCTTGAGCCGCCGAAGTGCGAGCGGCCTGATCACCACGATTCCGGCCAGCGACACCAGGACGAACGCCGCCAGCTGAAGGATGGCTCCGCCGCCAGCGACGCTGGTCAGGGCGGCGGCCAGGGCTCCGACGGCGATCAGGGCCAGCGCGAAGGTAGTCGTCAGCAGCTCGGCCACGCCGAGCGCGGCTGCGGCGATAATCCAGACCACCCACAGGTGCACTGGCCGCTCCGGCTAATTCAGATCGAATCCTGCGATCCTCACCCTATTCCACTGTGCGGTCAATGACATACTTCGGCGGTAATCTGGCGAACCACCGGATCACTCAAACCGGGCATCTCGCCCAGCTAGCTTCACACCCAGCGGTAAACCGGGCACGATTGGGTGTGATCGGGCTGATGCGACTCGCAGCTGGGGCACCCTGCTGCTGTGATAGCGACAGCGTCGCCTGCGGAAAGGATCGCTCATGTCGGCCCAACCATCGCTGTCCTACAGCCACGGCGTGTCAAGCACCCCGCTCCTTGGCGAGACTATCGGCGCGAACCTGCGGCGGGTCGCGGCGGCGCACGGCACCGCTGAGGCGCTGGTAGATGCGCCGTCGGGGCGGCGCTTGACCTATGCGCAGCTCGACGCCGAGACGGACGTGCTGGCCAGAGGGCTGATCGCGGGTGGCCTCGCCGTCGGTGACCGGGTCGGGATCTGGGCACCCAACTGCGCGGAATGGGTACTGCTGCAGTACGCCACGGCCAAGGCCGGCGTTGTGCTGGTCAACATCAACCCCGCGTATCGCAGTCACGAGCTCCGGTTCGCGCTCCGCCAGTCCGGCGTGCGGCTGCTGGTCAGCGCGGAAAGCTTCAAGACGAGCGACTACCGGGCGATGGTCGACGAGGTCAGGCCGGACCTGCCGGACCTGGAAGACGTCGTGTACCTGGACTCACCGCAGTGGGACGCGCTCTTTGACGCCGGCCGCACGCAGGGTGCCCAGGGCGGCCCGGATCGGCTGGCCGAGCGCGAGGCGATGCTGTCCTTCGACGACCCGATCAATATCCAGTACACGAGCGGGACCACGGGCTTCCCCAAGGGCGCGACTCTGAGCCATCACAACATCCTGAACAACGGCTTTTTCATCGGCGAGGGCTGTCGATACACCCAGGAAGACAGAGTTTGTATACCGGTTCCTTTTTATCACTGCTTTGGAATGGTTCTTGGGAATTTGGCCTGCACTACGCACGGCGCCTGCATCGTGATTCCGGCACCTGGATTCGACGCGGCCCAGACCCTGCGTGCCGTCCAGGCCGAGCGGTGCACCTCGCTTTACGGGGTGCCCACGATGTTCATCGCGGAGCTCGCGCTACCCGATTTCGCCGAGTATGACCTGTCTACCCTGCGCACTGGCATCATGGCGGGGTCACCTTGTCCGGTCGAGGTGATGAAGCGGGTGGTCAGCGAGATGCATATGACCGAGGTCACGATCTGCTACGGGATGACCGAGACGTCGCCGGTCTCGACTCAGACGACAGCCGATGATGACATGGAGCGGCGGGTGTCGACAGTGGGCCGGGTGCATCCGCACGCCGAGGTCAAGATCATCGATCCGGAGACTGGCCTGGTACTTCCCCGTGACACGCCAGGCGAGCTGTGCACCAGGGGCTACTGCGTCATGCTCGGCTACTGGGACGAGCCGGAGCGGACCGCCGAGGCAATCGACCCGGCCAGGTGGATGCACACCGGGGACCTGGCCGTCATGGACGAGGCCGGGTACCTGAACATCGTCGGCCGGATCAAGGACATGGTGATCAGGGGCGGCGAGAACGTCTACCCTCGCGAGGTCGAGGAGTTCCTGTACGCGCACCCCGCCATCGAGGACGTCCAGGTCATCGGCGTGCCCGACCTGAAGTACGGCGAGGAACTCTGCGCCTGGATCAAGCTGCGCCCCGGCCAGGAACTCACCGATGAGCAGGTCAGGCAGTATTGTCAGGGCAAGATCGCGCACTTCAAGATCCCCCGCTACATCAGGATCTCGGCCGATTTCCCGATGACGGTGACGGGTAAGGTGCAGAAGTTCAGGATGCGGGAGACCTCCATTGCCGAGCTTGGCCTGACCGCCGCCGGCGAGACGAAGACCGCCTGAGGAGCCGGAGTAGCTCATGGCCAGACAGCAGTGGGTACCCGCTGAGGGGACAATCGTGGACGTCGCTAACGCGCTCGGCCACCATGAGTTCAAGTACACCATCGAGGTCAGGAACTGGAACAGGGCCCTGATCCGTCGCGAGGTGAAGCACAAGTGGTCCCCGCCGTACACGGTCGGTTCGCGGGTCAAGGTCGAGGTTTCAGACGATAGCCAGATCCGCTTCGACGCGAGGCACCCGGGCGAAGCGGCGATCATCAGCACGATGAATATGACCGACCAGATCCAGGAGGCGGCCGCCGCCTTTGACCGGCCAGGGGCGCGGAACTCTCCGTTCGGCGGGCCAGGCGGGCTGATGCCGTTCGGCGCGGTCGGCACGTTCAGCGGGCAGGGCACGCACCTGGGGGCGTCGGGGACGACCATGCGCGCCTTCGGCCCCGATGGCGAGCCGCTCGAGGTCGATCCGACCGAGCTCAAGCAGCTGATCCGCGACATTGCCTCCGGCGATCCGGCTGCCAAGCTGGCGGCCCGCGACCGGATACAGCAACTCAAGGCTCAGCGTTCCCAGCAAGCGCCGTCCAGCGGGAGCGGGAGCGGCGGGAGCGCCGGCGGCGGGAGCGGGAGTGGCGGGCAGGTGTTCGACCAGCCGCCTCCGGGTTACAGCCAGCCAGCGGTGACCGATCAGCGGCCGGCGTTCGGCGATGGCGATGCCGCAGGCGTTGCGCTCCGGCTCGCCACTCTGCAGAACTTGCTGAATACGGGCATTTTGACCCAAGCCGAGTACGAGACCCGCCGCCAGCAGATCATCAGCGAGATCTAAGCTGCCAGGCCAACCCCGCCACCTTCCGTGATCATGAGGGCCACCTTGATCACGGAGCATCAGTAGCATAATCACCCCACCAGACTTCCGCGATCAAGAACCTGGTGATGATCACGGAAGCCGGGTGGGGGCCGGGGCTGCCAGGGGCCGGGACCGCCAGAGGCCGGGACCGCCAGAGGCCGGGACCGCCAGAGGCAACTCAGCTAGCGGCTGCGG
Organism: uncultured Actinomycetota bacterium; assembly: GCA_963819285.1. Taxonomy (GTDB): domain Bacteria; phylum Actinomycetota; class Actinomycetes; order Streptosporangiales; family Streptosporangiaceae; genus Chersky-822. Next base: position 2,984,695 of record CAWFVM010000002.1, on the reverse strand, counting down.
CTGAGCCGGTCGCGGAACGGGGACGAGGCGCGGCCGACCGGACCTCGAGATGGTCGAGCAGGTCGCCGGTCGCACGGGAGATGGCGTCGACGGCGGCATTGAACGCCTCCGCATTATGCGCGGCCGGCGCGCGGAACCCGCTGATCTTGCGCACATACTGCAAGGCGGCGGCCCGGACGTCGGCCTCGGTGACCTGCTCGGTGTACGGCTCTCGCAAAGTTTTGATGCTGCGGCACATAGCTCCAACCTAGCGGCCGGCCGCGACTGGCCGCGACTGGCCAGAGCCGCGACTGGCCAGAGCACGGCGCGGAACTGGCACCATGGATAGCGTTATGACGCTGACAGATCTGGTGCCGGAGACGGCGAACCCCGACGCGCTCTACGAGGCCTTCTCCCAGTGGGCTGGCACGCAGGGCCTGACGCTCTACCCGCACCAGGACGACGCGCTGATCGAGATCGTCTCTGGCGCCAACGTGATCTTGTCGACGCCGACCGGGTCAGGCAAGAGCCTCGTCGCCACCGCCGCCCACTTCGTCGCGCTGGCCTGCGACATCCGCAGCTTCTACACCGCCCCGATCAAGGCGCTGGTCTCGGAGAAGTTCTTCGCGCTCTGCGACATCTTCGGCCCGGTCAACGTCGGCATGATGACCGGCGACGGCAGCGTGAACGCCGATGCCCCCATCATCTGCTGCACCGCCGAGATCCTCGCCAACCTCGCTCTCCGGAACGGCGCGGCGGCCGACGTCGGCCTGGTGATCATGGATGAGTTCCACTACTACGCCGATCCTGACCGGGGCTGGGCCTGGCAGGTGCCGCTGCTTGAGCTGCCGGACGCGCAGTTCCTGCTGATGTCGGCCACCCTCGGGGACGTGACCAGGTTCGAGGAGGACCTGACCAGGCGCACCGGCCGGCCGACCGCGACCATCAAGTCAGCCGAGCGCCCGGTGCCGCTGCTGTTCAGGTACGTCGTCGAGCCCCTGCACGAGACCATCGAGGAACTGCTCTCGACCAAGCAGGCGCCGATCTACATCGTGCACTTCACCCAGGCGAACGCCATCGACCAGGCCCAGGCGCTGATGAGCGTCAACGTCTGCAGCCGGGCGGAGAAAGACGCGATCGCCGAGCTGATCGGCCGGTTCAGGTTCTCGGCCGGCTTCGGCAAGACGCTGTCACGCCTGGTCAGGCATGGCATCGGGGTGCATCACGCCGGCATGCTGCCGAGATACCGGCGCCTGGTCGAGACCCTGGCCCAGGCCGGTCTCCTCAAGGTAATCTGCGGCACCGACACTCTCGGCGTCGGCATCAACGTGCCGATCCGCACGGTGCTCTTCACCTCGCTGAGCAAGTACGACGGCAACGTCACCCGGCTGCTGCAGGCCAGGGAGTTCCACCAGATCGCCGGGCGGGCAGGCCGGGCCGGCTTCGACGACGCGGGCACGGTCGTCGTCCAGGCACCCGAGCACGTCATCGCGAACGAGAAATCGCTGGCCAAGATCGGCGACGACCCGAAGAAGCGGCGCAAGTTCGTGCGCAGGAAGCCGCCGCCCGGCCTGGTCTCCTGGGGTCAGCCGACGTTCGACCGGCTAGTCGCGGCCGAGCCAGAGCCCCTGCGATCTAGTTTCAACGTAACTCACGCGATGCTGCTCAACGTCATCAGCCGGCCTGGCGACGCGTTCACCTCGATGCGGCACCTGCTGACCGACAACCACGAGGACCGCCCCGCGCAGCGGCGTCACATCCACCGCGCGATCCAGATCTACCGGGCACTGCTCGCGGGCGGAGTCGTCGAACGGCTCAGCGAGCCAGACGAGCAGGGCAGGCTAGTCAGGCTCACCGTCGATCTCCAGGAAGATTTCGCGCTTAACCAGGCGCTTTCCCCACTCGCGCTGGCAGCCATCGAGTTGCTTGACGTGACCTCACCGCAATACCCGCTTGATGTGCTCTCGGTGATTGAGTCGATACTCGACAACCCGCGCCCCGTCCTCGCCGCCCAGCTCTTCAAGGCGCGAGGAGAAGCGGTCGCCGAGATGAAGGCCGAGGGCATCGACTACGAGGAGCGGCTGACCCTGCTTGACTCGGTCAGTTACGCGCAGCCCCTGGCCGAGCTGCTCGAAGCCGCCTACGCGATCTATGCCCAGGGACATCCCTGGGTCGCCGACTATGAGCTGCATCCCAAGTCCGTCGTCCGGGACATGTTCGAGCGGGCCATGACTTTCACCGAGTACATCAGCTGGACCGGGCTGGCCAGGTCCGAGGGCCTGCTGCTGCGCTACCTGGCCGATGCCTTCAAAGCGCTGCGCCAGACCGTGCCCGATGAGGCGAAGACCGAGGAGCTGACCGATCTGACCGAGTGGCTCGGCGAGATGGTCAGGCAGGTGGACTCCAGTCTGCTCGATGAGTGGGAACGGCTAGCCAACCCCGACGCGGTCGACACCGGGCCCGGGTCGCGCGGACAGCTCGACGAGCGGCCGCCGGCGGTGACCGGGAACGTGCGGGCGTTCCGGGTGCTGGTGCGCAACGCGCTGTTCCGCCGGGTCGAGCTCGCGGCTTTGCGGCACTGGCCTGAGCTCGGTGAGCTTGACGCCGAGGCGGGCTGGGACGCCCGCGCCTGGTCGGACGCGCTCGCGCCTTACTTTGCCGAGCACGGCGAGATCAGTACGGCCGCCGACGCTCGCGGGCCGTCGATGCTGATCATCGACGATAGCGACGCCGGACTCTGGCGGGTGCGGCAGATCTTCGACGATCCGGCGGGCGACCACGACTGGGGGTTCTCGGCCGAGGTCGATCTAGCTGGATCTGACGAGGCCGGCGAGGCCGTGATCTGGATCACCGCAGTGGGCGTGCTGTGATCGGTCCGGCCAGTCCCGCTAGCGCGACATGGCGTAGGGGCTGACCTCGTCGGCTGGCACGATCTGGACTCCGAGCGGGAGCAGCGAGATCGGGATCAGCTTGAAGTTGGCCAGGCCAAGCGGGATGCCGATGATCGTGATACACAGCGCGACACCCGTGACCAGATGGCCGATCGCCAGCCACCAGCCAAACAAGATGATCCAGATGATGTTGCCGATCAGCGAGCCGACCCCGGCGGTCTGCTGCGGCACCGTGGTGCGGCCGAAGGGCCACAGGACGTAGTTCGCGATCCGGAACGCCGCGATCCCGAACGGAATCGTGATGATCAGCACGAAGGCGACCAGGCCGGCCAGCACGTAGGCCAGCGCCATCCAGAACCCGCAGAACACCAGCCAGATCACGTTGAGGATTACTCGCATGCGACTAGCCTCCCCCAGCGACCCGCGCTCTCGCGCCCCCCGCTGAGCCGCGGATCTCTGACATTCAAGCTATCAGGCGCGAGTGCTCACAGACCGAGCAGGCCGTCGAGCCCGACGGTCAGCCCGGCAGGCAGCGAGCCGATGCCGCGCACAGCGCACAGCACCCCCGGCATGAACGAGGTCCGGTCCAGCGAGTCGTGCCTGATCGTCAGCGTCTCGCCCGAGCCGCCGAGCAGCACCTCCTGGTGCGCCACCAGCCCGGACAGCCGGACGGAGTGCACGTGTACCCCATCGATCTCGGCACCTCGCGCCCCAGGTGACGCGGTGGTCGTGGCGTCGGGGCTCGGCCCGAGTCCCGCCGCTGACCGGGCGGCCCTGATCATCGAGGCAGTCCGAGCGGCCGTGCCTGAGGGCGCATCGACCTTGCCCGCGTGATGCAGCTCAATGATCTCCGCCGATTCGAAGAATCTGGCGGCCTGCTCAGCGAACTTCATCATGAGCACGGCACCGACTGAAAAATTTGGCACAACGAGAACCTTCGGACCAAGGTCGGCGGGCTGCTCACTCTCCCTGGCCTGCACTTCAACAAATTCCCCGACCTGGGCCAGTCTCGTGGCATCGAAACCCGAGGTGCCGATCACGACATTCCTGCCGTTGCGCAGCAGCCACCGCAGGTTGTCGAGTACGACTGCTGGAACAGTGAAGTCGACTACCACGTCGCAGGCGGCGAGCGAGTCGAGCTGGTCGCCGAGATCTACCTCGGCGACCAGCTCAAGGTCGTCAGCGGCACGTATGGTCTGGCTCACCATCGATCCCATGCGCCCGCGCGCACCGAGCACTCCCACCTTGATCATCAGTCCTCCGCCAGACCAGTTAGTGCCGTCAGCCCATCCCGTCCCGGCCAGTCCCCTCAGCCGGCGATGGCACGGACGAACAGGTCGGCATCATCGTACGGCCCGACCACCGCCAGTGCCTTAGGACGGGCCAGGATCGCCTTGGCAACCTCGCGAACTTCATCGAGCGTCACGCCGTCAATCCGGGCGAGGACCTCATCAACCGGCTCGAGTCTCGGGTAGGCGAGCTCGGACTTGCCGAGCCTTGTCATCCGGGACGCTGGATCTTCCAGACCTAGCACGATCGACCCGCGAAGCTGACCCTTGCCCCGATCGAGCTCTTCGGTCGTCAGGCCGTCGTCGCAGACCTTGACGATCTCATCGGCACAGATCGCGAGAACCTCCTCGGCCTTGGCCGGCAGGCAGCCCGCGTAGATGCCCCACATGCCGATATCAGCATGCTGGCTGTTGAAGCTGTAGACCGAGTACGCCAGGCCGCGCCGCTCCCTGATCTCCTGGAACAGCCGGGACGACATGCCGCCCCCGAGTGCCGCGTTCAGCACCCCGAGTGCGAACCGCCGCTCGTCGGTCCGCGCCAGGCCCGCGCAGCCAAGTACCAGGTTGGCCTGCTCGATCGGACGCGAGATCAGCTTGACCCCGGTTCCCGAGCCGACCTCTGGCCCTGCTGGCCCCGGAAGCCTTGGCTTACCGGGCTCCGCCTGCCGGTCGAGCGCTGTCCCGAAGAAGCGGGTCGTGAGCTCGACCACCTCATCGTGATCGAGCCGTCCCGCCGCGGCCACCACTAGATTGTCTGCCGTGTACCTGGCCGCGTAGTGCTCCGCGATCTTCTCACGGGAGATGGTCTCGATCGAGCCGACGGTGCCGAGAATCGGCCGGCCGAGCGGGGTGTCGCCGAAGAGCTGCCATCCGAATGCCTCGTGCGCGGCGTCCGACGAGTCGTCCTCGGTCATGGCGATCTCTTCGAGAATCACCGCTCGCTCGGCCTCGACCTCACTCGGATCGAGCAGCGACTCGGTGACCATGTCGGCGAGCACGTCGATAGCCAGCGGCAGATCGTCGTCGAGCACCCGCGCGTAGTAGCAGGTGTACTCCTTGGCGGTGAACGCGTTCAGCTCACCGCCAACGGCGTCGATCGAAGCCGAGATGTCGAGTGCCGACCGCTTACGGGTGCCCTTGAACAGCAGGTGCTCAAGGTAGTGCGTGGCACCCGCGTGCTCGACATCCTCATCGCGCGAGCCGACCCCGGCCCAGATTCCGAAGGACGCGGATCTGACTGTCGGCAGCTCCTCGGTAATTACCCGGAGGCCACCGGGCAGCACGCTACGGCGCACGACGCTGCCGCCGTCGCTGAGCTGCCCGGAAGCCCCGGATCGCTGCCCCGCAGCTGTCATGAGTTGCCGGATTCGCGGTCGCGGACCCGGGTCCGGTGGTGGTCGCCACCGCCACTGCGGTCGCCGCCACCACTGCGGCCCCGGTCGCCGCGGTCCCGGCTTCGGTCTCCCCGGTCGGCTCGGTCGCCTCGGTGATCACCGCGCTCGCCGCCACCGCCGAGATCCTCGCCCGCCGCCTCGCGCTCGACTACCTCGACTGGCACGAGCGAGAGCTTGCCTCGGTCGTCGACCTCGCGGATCTCGACCTGGATCTTGTCGCCAACCTTGATGACATCATCCACGTTCTCGATCCGGACGCCGCCGTGCAGCTTGCGGATCTGGGTGATGTGCAGCAGGCCGTCCTTACCTGGCAGCAAGGACACGAACGCGCCGAACGCGGTAGTTTTCACCACCGTGCCGAGGAACCGCTCGCCTACCTCGGGCACGTGCGGATTGGCAATGGCGTTGATCGCCGACTTGGCTGCCTCCGCCGAAGTGCCGTCGGTCGCCCCGATGTAGATGGTGCCGTCGTCCTCGATCGTGATCTCGGCGCCCGTGTCCTCCTGGATCGAGTTGATCATCTTGCCCTTCGGGCCGATGACCTCGCCGATCTTGTCGACCGGGACCTTCACCGTGATGATCCGGGGCGCGTAATCGCTCATGTCAGCTGGGGAGCTGATGGCTTCCTGCATCACGCCGAGGATGGTCAGCCTCGCGTCGCGCGCCTGCTTGAGCGCGGCGCCGAGCACGGAGGCGGGGATGCCAGCGAGCTTGGTGTCGAGCTGCAGGGCGGTGATGATGTCCTTAGTGCCGGCGACCTTGAAGTCCATGTCGCCGAAGGCATCCTCGGCACCGAGAATGTCGGTGAGCGTGACGTAGGTGCCGCCCTCGTGGATCAGGCCCATGGCGATGCCTGCCACCATCTCCTTGAGCGGGACGCCAGCATCGAGCAGGGACATCGTGGAGGCGCAGACCGACCCCATGGAGGTCGACCCATTCGACCCGAGCGCCTCGGAGACCTGCCTGATCGCGTAGGGGAACTCCTCGCGAGTCGGCAGGACCGGGACCAGTGCCCGCTCGGCCAGCGCGCCATGCCCGATCTCGCGGCGCTTGGGCGAGCCAACCCGCCCGGTCTCGCCAGTCGAATACGGCGGGAAGTTGTAGTTGTGCATGTAGCGCTTAGTGCGCTCCGGGTTGAGCGTGTCGATCATCTGCTCCATCCGGAGCATGTTCAGCGTGGTCACGCCCAGGATCTGGGTCTCACCGCGCTCGAACAGCGCCGAGCCGTGCACCCGCGGGATCACGCCAGCCTCGGCTGAGAGCTGCCTGATGTCAGCGAGACCGCGCCCGTCGATCCGGAGGCCGTCGGCAATGACCCGCTCCCTGACCAGCTTCTTAGTCAGCGACCTGAACGCCGCGCCGATCTCGTTTTCCCTGCCCTCGAATTTCGCGGCGAGCCGCTCGGTCGCGCTGGCCTGGATGCGATCGGTCTCGATGCCGCGTTCCTGCTTGCCCGCGACGGTCAGCGCGGCAGCCAGATCGGCCGAAGCGTCGGCGGCAAGCGCGTCGTAGAGATCCTGCCCGTAGTCGGTGAAGATCGGGAAGGTCGCGGTCTCCTTCGCCGCCCCGGCCGCGACTTGCAGCTGGGCCTCACAGAGCGTCTTGATGAAGGGCTTGGCTGCTTCCAGGCCTTCGGCGACCACGTCTTCGGTCGGGCCGACAGCGCCGCTTGACGGGTCGGCGAGCAGCTTCAGCGTGCGCGGCGTCGACTCGGCCTCCACCATCATGATCGCGACATCGCCGTCGTCAAGGACGCGGCCAGCCACCACCATGTCGAACGTGGCGTCTTCGAGCTGGCTGTGGGTCGGGAAACCCACCCACTGACCCTTGATCAGCGCGACTCTGACCCCGCCGACCGGCCCGGAGAACGGAAGCCCTGACAACTGGGTCGAGAGCGAGGCAGCGTTGATGGCAACCACGTCATACAGGTGGTCGGGATTCAGCGCCATGATCGTCTCGACGATCTGTACCTCGTTGCGCAGGCCCTTGATGAACGTAGGGCGGAGCGGGCGGTCGATGAGCCGGCAGGTGAGGATGGCATCCTCCGACGGCCGGCCCTCGCGCCTGAAGAACGATCCGGGGATGCGGCCCGCCGCGTACATCCGCTCTTCCACATCCACGGTGAGCGGGAAGAAGTCCAGGTTCTCCCTGGGGTTCTTGGAGACCGTGGTCGCTGACAGCACCATTGTCTCGTCGTCTAGGTAGACGACAGCGGATCCGGACGCCTGCTTAGCCAGGCGACCAGTCTCGAATCTGATTTTATGTTGACCAAATGCGCCATTATCAATGACGGCTTCTGCGGTGTGCACACCCTCCATTGGGGTGAGACCTCCTCATCTGAGGTCCCGCGTCTGCCCGCCGCCAGCGGAGCGTCTTCGCGTCCAGCAGTTGCTGGACGATAGCTGCCGACCGGTCTTCGATCGAAGCTCTCGTTTCGCCGGGCGAGCACGAATGTAGTCTCATGCTCGTGCTCGGCGAAACCGAGAACCACTACCGAGGACCGGTCCTCAGGCATGCTGGGCGCTCCGGGCTGCGGCCGTGGGACGTTTTCCTGCTAGTACGTCGGTATTTCCGGTACTTCGTGCCCTGGCGTGCTGAAATTCAGAAGTGCTAGCACGCCAGAGGCTCTGGACTTAAGCATATTCAGTTTTGCACGGCTTCAGTTTGCACCGCGGGAGTCCGAATCGCACTTTCTCTCCGACCCCAATGTAGCGCCCGCCACCGACAGACAGCGACGCGTACCAGCCGCGGATCGCGGCTGGCCTCGTCATCGCCTAGCGGCGCAGGCCAAGCTTCTCGATCAGGGCGCGATACCTGTTGATGTCCTCGCGAGAAAGGTACTGAAGCAGCCGCCGACGGCGACCGACGAGCAGCAGCAGCCCGCGACGGCTGTGGTGATCGTGCTTGTGCACCTTAAGGTGCTCGGTAAGACCATTGATTCGCTTGGTCAGCAGCGCGACCTGGACCTCCGGCGAACCGGTGTCACCCTCACTGGTCGCGTGGACGGCGATGATCTCCTTCTTGACTGCGGTATCGAGCGGCACGTTTTTCCCTCTGGGTCGTGGTTTATCGGTCGAAGTCTGGCCATGACAGCACTTCGTCTCGCCAGACAGCGGGAAGGACGAGAGGCGAGTCCGCCTGACATCCAGATCGGCCAGCCGCATGAGGGCGCAGCATGACCTGGCCAGATACTTTCAGCCTTAGTCACGGTACCACGCAAGCAACGCACCCGGTACCGCGCTTGGTCCAGCGCCCCGCAGGCCCTGCCGACCGCAGCCGCCACTGCCCCGGTTCTAACTCCCCTCCCAGACTCCCCTCCCAGCCCAGACTCCCTCCCCAGCCCAGACTCCCCTCCCCAGCCCAGACTCCCTCCCCAGACCAGACTCCCTCCCCAGCCCAGACTCCCCTCCCAGCCCAGACTCCCTCCCCAGACCCCTCCCAGCCCAGACTCCCCTCTCAGGCAGGCTCGGCCGCCCCGCGCGAAGTTCCGTGAAGTTGGCAGCCTGGTTCCGGGGTGTGGGCTGGTCCAGCCCGGGCCCATCCTGCCGCTGGCCTGCCGGGCCGCACCCCGGCGATGTGACATAGCTGGGGCTGGAGCACCAGCGCTGCCACATCCATGAGGCAGGCCAGCGGCCAGCATCACGGAATTCGCGCCAGAGCCCGGAACTTCAGCGGGGTGAGCCGCGCGCGGACCATGATCACCCGCCGGTCCCGGCCGCCAGGTCGGTACGACCGAGACTGCTGGGACTGATGTTGCGCTTGCGGCCGGGTCTCTGACCGCAGCTCTCCGGGGCGAGAAGCGAAGACCACGGAAAGTGGTGATACGTCGTCCGGTCGTTATCCACGGTTTCGGCTTGTGGTTGTGGTGTTGTCGCAGGTCATTTCGTTGTTGCGATTGATGCGACGTTGTCAGGTCGTTGCGGGTTGCGGGTTCCAGCCGAGGCGGGTGAGCTCGCGCCGGAGTTGCAGGTTATCGCCGTGGGATTGCTCGAGGGCGGCGCGCAGGGCCTGGGTCTCGTCGCGGTGCTGTTTTTTTAGATGGGTGATCTGGCTGGTCAGGGCCTGGATGATCGTGTTGTCGCTGCCGGTTCCGGCGGGCGGGACCGGCTGGGGGCGGGCCTGGTGGCGGAGTTGCTCGATCCGGGCGCGCAGGTCGGTGTTTGCGTAGAGGAAGGCGTGGGAGACGCCGGCTTCGCGCTGGACGGACTGGAAGGTGACGGGCTCGCCTCGCTTGACCAGCCGGCGGATTGCCTGGTCGGCGGCGGCGGCCTTGGCTTCGGACTTGGCCCTGGCCGCGGCGGCGAGGACGGCGGTGCGGCGGGCGCGGACGTCATTCATGACTGGGTTTTCCTGTGGCTGGTGGTGTCGAGGACGACCGGGACCGGCCCGGCTGGCGGGGCGGGCGGGCATCCGGCGCCCTGGACGGCACGGCCGGGGGCGGCTTGCATGGCTGCGGTCACGCGGGTAAGCGCGTCGTGCTCGGCCTGGCGCTGGGCGAGCCAGACGTTGTCGGCGGGCATGGGGCGGCCGTGCCGCCGCTGGAAGTCGGCGCAGGCCCGCTCGATGAGGGCGGCGGTATCGGCGAGCTGGCGTTCCAGCGCTTGCTGGTGGGTGCGGTCGGTGATGAAGACCGAGCAGGTGAGGCAGGCGTTTCCCTTGCCGCAGGTTTGCAGCGGCGGCAGCAGGCACCAGCCGTTGGGCAGGATCCGGTCGGCGCGGCCGAGCAGGTGCATGGCGTCGTGGTCCTCGCGGGAGAATGTCACGCGGGTGCCGTCGGCTTTCAGCTTGGCGGTGGCCAGGAATGCCTGCTCGGCGTGCTCTTCACGCTGGGCGATGTAGTGCATGGTCATCGTCGGGGTGGCGTGCCCGGCATAGCGCTGCAGGACGTGGACGGGCAGGCCGAGCTCGGCGAGCCGGGTCAGCCTGGTATGCCGGAAGCGGTGGGTGTGGCTGAGCCGGACCGGCCTGTCCTTGCTGTCGGTGAACTGGGCCAGGTTGCTGAACTCGCGGAGGATGGCGTTGTAGCTGCCGGGGGCATACGGCTTGTTCCCCTGCCTGTTGCCGATGCGCTGGATGAACAGGTACCGCTGCGGGAATTGGGGGAACTGCCGTGTCAGCCAGTCCTGCTGTTCCTCGATGATCGCGATGACTTCGCGGTCCACCAGGATGGTGTCGGGTGCGATGTCGATCTTGCTCTGGGCGTAGCGGAACCGGGCGACCTCCCCGCTGTCTCCGGCAGCCGGCCGGCGGCCGGGGACAGGCAGTCGTAGTCGCAGGTGCGGATCTCGCTGGCGCGGCGGCCGGTCAGGATCTGCAGCAGGATCATCCGCATCGCCTGCGGGTCATCCAGCCCCGGGGCCGTGACCCGGGTGCCGTCCCCGCGGGTGATAGTCATCTGCTGGTCCCGCGGCATGCCGAGCAGTGGCAGCGCGGCGAGGATCTGGCTAGCGCGTGGTCGTCGACGTAGTGGACGTCGGTCCGGACGGGCTGATGCGGGATCCGGGTCACCTGCCGGTACCAGCTCGCCGCGTGCGCCTCGGTCACCCGGTCCCACGGCGATGAGCCCAGGACGCGGCGGGTCTCGGCAGGGCTGGCCGCCACGAACGCGAGCAGTTCGGCGACGGCGCGCAGGTCATCGTTGATCAGCCGGGTGCCCACGGTCGCGGCACGCTGCCGGCTGCTGCCAGACCGGTTGGCCGGGTCGGCGTCCCACCGGCGGAACGCGGCCGCCTGACCTGCTGCGGCGGCCGGGTCGCCGAGGATGTCGCGGGGGTCGCCGGGGAATTCGGCCAGCCACCGGTCGAAGCGGGGCAGGCACTTCAGCCGCTCCTGGCTGACGGTGGACCAGCGCAGCGTCCCGGATTCCAGCATCGTGCCCAGGTGCCACTTGACCGCTTCCCGCAGCCACGGCTGGCTGATCTGGCCGGGCGAGCACCCGTAGTTCGCCTGGGGCTCGCGTTCGGACAGCGGGATCCGCGGGTCGCAGCGGGGATGCCAGTCGTCCAGTTCCCACCATGGGCCGCCGTGCGCAGCGGGCGAGCAGGGCCAGCCGCGCGAACCGGAACACCACCCGCAGGCGGCTGCGGCTGCCGTGCGGCGGCAGCCGTCCCCACCGGGTGGCATAGAACCAGCCCTGCAGCGCCGAGGCGGCATCCCAGTCCATGCCGAGAACAGAGCCGGGAAACGGGTGATGCTCGGCGACCGCGCGGCGCAGGATGTTAGCCAGCTGGTTCATCGCCAGCACCGAGGACCTGGTGCCGTCGGCGGCTTGCCAGTGCGCCATCCACGCCAGTTCCCTGGGCAGCGGATCCGGGAGCCCGGTCAGGTCAATGCGCCGCCCGTCGTTCTCCGAGACCCGGTCCCAGTCCTCGATTCCCGGCCCGATGACCGGCCCGCGCCATGGCCCGGGCAGCTCGAGCCAGAGCCGGTCCACGGGACTGCCGGAGCCAGCCAGGCGCAGCGACCGGGGGCGTTCAGCGCTCACCGAGCTGCACCCGCCAGCCGGACGCGTAAGACGCCCAGTTCGCCGCCGCCTGCAGCGCCTCGTCTTCCCGGACCCAGCCGTAGAGGTCGATCGTGGTCTGCACGTGCGCGTGGCCCAGACGCCGGGACACCACCCACTCCGGCGTCCCGGCCAGCAGCAGGGCCGACGCGTGGGTGTGCCTGAACCAGTGCGGCGTCCACCCGGCAGGGCCGATGCCCTTCTTCCTCAGCGCCGCGACCTTGTCGCGGACGGTTCCCTCCCGGATCGCCGCCAGCAGCGGCGGGCGGTCCAGGTTGACCAGCAGCGGCGAGTCAGGCGCCACCGCCAGGCCGAGCGAGGCGGCCCGGCAGGCCAGGTGCGTCAGGTAGTCGGCGAACAGCCGCTCCAGGTCCGCGCCGACATAGACACGGCGGGGCCGCATCATTTTCACCCGGGCGCCGTTGGCGTTGCCCGGCCGCGGCACCACCTCGATATAAGCGGTACCGCCCCTGCCCATCACGAAATCGCTGATCGCCATCCCCAGCACCTCGCCGAGCCTCATCCCGGTCTCGGCCAGCAAAGCGAACAGCAGCCGGTCGCGGAGGTTGCCTTTCCACTCAGCTGCCGCGCTGTCCCAGGTAGCGCAGCCGTCGATGATCGCCTGGATCTCCGCCGGCAGCAGCAGCGGAGGACGGTCCTTCCGGCGGCGGCGCACCCTGACCAGCGATGACGGCGCCGGCCGGCAGCGGGCGTCCAGATGGGCCAGCAGCCCCCGTGACAGAGCCCTCGACGGCTGCCCGCGCAGCAGCCGTCCCGCAACCGGCACCGAGTGAACAGCAGCCTGCCACTGATAGAACGAGATCAGCGCGGCCAGCCGGGCATGCAGCGTCTCCGCCGAGGGCGCCTCGTCCGGCACCGCCAGCGAGTGCTCGACTGTCCGGCCGTTCCGCAGCCATGACAAGAACCCTGCCACCGCCGGGACGCCGGCCTCTGCCCACTGCCCGTCCTCGCCGCGCCATTCCAGGAACGACCACCACTGAGCCAGCGACGTCGCATAACTGCGGACCGTATTCGGCGACCAAAGGCGCCGGTGCGCCTCCAGCCATTCCTCGACCGGACCGACCGTCGCATACGACGCATCGACCACCGTCCACGTCCGCTCCCCGGATGCAGGCCGCACCCGCAGGCAGCAAGCCATTGGCCCCGTTCCTTCTCGCTGCTGAAACCCCGTAGATAAGAAGTCAGCAACGATGACAGAACGTGAACACCTTCATCGTCGAAGACATTGATGACGGCGGGTCAGGTCCCGTGGATAACGGCCCGGCCCACGTATCATCACTTTCCGTTGAAAATTTGCCCGATTAGCCGGGTTCCGGGTTATCAAAGTGTCAATACGTGGCGGCCAGCGACTGACGTACCTCCACTTTCCGTTGCCCGGCACCTCCGCCCGCCACCACCGTGACCCGGCATCACTCGACCAGAACGCGGATTTTACCGGTTTGCGGCTTATCCAGCTTGTCCCGGGCGTGTCCGAGCCAGACCCAGCGGGCCGGAGCGGGCACCCGCAGGCACCGGAACCCCCTTGCGGCACCGGCGGGACCCCAGCCCGGCCTACCACCGCGAAATCACGTCACCGATGGTCCGGATGTGAGTGGCGCGATCATCCCAGTTTGGTTCCGTGATCAAGAACTCGATCAAGATCGCGACGACCCCTTGAACCTAAGCTGCGAATTCCGTGAAGTTGGCGGTCTGGTTGCGGGGTGGCTGGTCCAGCCCCGGCCTGTCCCGCCGCTGGCCTGCCGGGCCTGTCCCGCCGCTGGCCTGCCTGGCCGCACCCCGACGATGTGACATAGCTGGGGCTGGAGCCCCAGCGCTGCCACATCCATGGGGCCGGCCAGCGGCCAGCATCACGGAATTCGCGCCAGAGCCCGCAACATCGCGCGGGTGATCACACCCGTTGGTCTCCGTGGTCAGGCCGCGATCCAGGATCACGGAAACCTATATGGGCTACCCGGCTCGCGTTTGGGCTAGCGGGGCGGAGTCGTTGCTCAGGCGCGGGAGTCTGGTCGCCCGGCGGCAGCGAGAACGTCGGCTGCTGCCGTGACGTCGCAGCGCATCTGGGTGATCAGCTCATCGACAGACTCGAAGCGCACCTGACCTCGAAGGCGGTGCAGGAACTCGACGGCGACATGAACGCCATACAGGTCGAGGTCGTCGCGGTCCAGGGCATAAGCCTCGACAGTGCGATCGGCGCCGTCGAAGGTGGGGTTGGTGCCGACCGAGATCGCAGCGGGCCAGCGGTCGAGTTCCGCCCCACCGGGATCGAGGGCCGCCAGCCATCCGGCATACACGCCATCACCAGGAATTGCCGTATACGGCGGCAGCTCCGCATTGGCAGTCGGAAATCCCAGTGCCCGTCCTCGCTGCTTGCCCCGCACCACCACGCCTTCGACCCGGTGCGGCCGGCCGCTTCGCCGCCGCCATCCCGACCTCACCCGACGACAGCAACTCCCTGATCCAGCTCGATGAGACGGTGACGCCCTGATCGGTGCGGAGGGGCACGCCCTCGGCCACGAACTCGTACTTATCCCCGAGCTCGCGCAGCAGCGCGACGTTTCCGGCCGCGCGGTGACCGAACCTGAAGTCCTCGCCGATCACCACGGCCGCCGCATGCAGTCCGTCGACCAGCACTGACCTCACGAAATCCTCGGCCGACAACTGCGAGAACTCGTAGCTGAACGGCACCACGCAAACCGCGTCGGCGCCAAATCGGCCCAGCAACTCGACTCGGTACCGCAGGCCGCACAGCAGAAAAGGATGCGAGCCCGGCCTGATCACCTCATCAGGGTGCGGCTCAAACGTCACGACTACCAGCGGAAGTCCAAGCTCGGCGCCTACCCCTGCGGCCCTGGCGATGATCCGCTGATGGCCGCGATGCACCCCGTCAAAGACCCCGATGGTGACGACGCTCCGGCCCCAGGCCGCCGGCACATCAGGCAGGCCATTCCAGCGGTACACCGTTAGCTTCCCTTCACCGGAGGCTGGCGGCGACTCCGCCATCTAGAGCAGCCACCCGAATCCCTGCGTCCAAGCCTGCCACGTTCCATCCGACGCCACGCCAGCCGTCCAGCGGCGCCTGCAATCACGCCAGCACAGCCAGGCCGACTTCAATGACGTCGGGCCCGCTGCCCCCGCCTAGTCGACCTGCCCTCACCATATCGAGTCACAGCGCCCTGCCGACGATCAGAGCATCCACCAGCCCATGTGCGCCGACCGGGCGGTGCGGCTGGAACCGCAGCCGGGGCCCCCTGCTGTCGTCGGGACACAACGCCGGAAACTTAAGGCGGCTGGGTTTGTAGTGGTCTGGGGGTGTTGTGGCTGGTGGGTGGTAGTGGGGTGGGCGGCCCTCCCAGCACCCAGGCAACCGCCTTGAGTTCCCGGCGTGGCGTCGGACCAGCAGCGGGAGACCTCAGCTGCGGAGCGAGTGAGCCCTGGCAGTTCTCCGTGATCGTGCCGCCGGCCATGATCACCGAACATGGCTCTAGCGCGAATTCCCGTGATGTTAGCCGGGGTGGATGATGATCCGGAACGTCGGCAGGGTGATCACCGGGCCGGGCTTGGGCGGGACGCGGGGCCGGGTTTGCGAATTCCGGGGGCTTGCGGGGGTTTGTGCGAAGCGGTGGCTAAAAGATCTAGGAGGATTTACTCCTGTAGGAGGGTTGACCATCATATTCGCTGTTAAGTCTCCTACAGGAAAAAAGTCTCCTACAGGATCAGGTGAGCCTGGCAGCGGGTGAACCGCCTGTGAAAGCTGAGTCATCGGGACTAGTCCGGGTCCGGGTGACGGCTCCGCCAGGCCCGCACGGCCAGCCCGATCACGGAATTCGCGCCAGAGCCCGGAACATCAGCCGCGCGATCACCCCGGCGGAACTCCGTAGTCACCGTCCCGGCAGCGGAGGGTTGTCGTTTCCGGAGGGTGTCGTTTCCGGAGGGTGTCGTTTCCGGAGGGTGTCGTTTCCGGAGGGTGTCGTTTCCGGAGGGTGTCGTTTCCGGAGGGTGTCGTCATCCTGGCGGAAGGTCGTCGTATTCTGCACGGAAGGTTGTCGCCTGGCGGTAAGTTTTCGGTGGCGTGATCACGCGGTCAATGTTTCCGTGATCAAGAGCCGCGCCATGATCACGGAAACATGCATGGGTCAGCCGACCCGAACTCGCGCATCGAGCCCGGACATCAAGCCCATGGCGAAACAAGAAGAGCCGCACCGAGTGATCTGGGTGGGCCAGCGCTGCGTCTTCCGCAGCAAACAGCAGGTACCCCTGCGGGCTAGACGGACAAGCGGGTGCACCGGCTAGACGGACAAGCGGGTGCACCGGCTAGGCAGGCAGTGGCAGCGGGTGCACCGGCTAGGCGGGCAGTGGCAGCGGGAATCAGGGGACGAAGACTGCCAGGGGCTGCAGGTGAGCGTCTCGCTTGGTGACGAGTGCGATCAGGTCGCCGTCTGGGCCGAACGCGGCGATCGGGATGCCTGGCAGGACGGTCAGGTCGTCGGCGTCGGCCGAGTGGGCCATCGTGCCATCACTGCCCGGCAAATCCGCCATCGCGAAGCTCGGCATCGTAAGGCTCGGATCGGGCCCGGTGCCGCCCGCCGCCTGACCAGCCGCCGCCTGACCAGCCGCCGCCTGACCAGCAGCCGCAGGATCGGGCAGCGAGCCCTGGCTAGTGAACGCGTGTCCGGAGACGGGCAGTTTGGCGCCGTGGGAGAGCAGCCTGGCCTCCGTGACCGTGAGCTGAGTACTCGGGAACGCCTCGGCCGCGGCGACGGCCAGCGGGATCAGCTCGACGTGCTCGGCCAGCTGGTCCAGGGTTCTCGCCTCGTCGATCCGGTACGGGCCGACCCTCGTGCGGCGCAGCGCCGTCAGATGACCGCCGGTCCCCAGCGCCGTACCCAGGTCTCTGGCGATAGCCCTGATGTAGGTGCCGCTTGAGCAGGTCACCTCGACGTCGAGATCAAGCAGGTCCCCGACCTGCCTGGTAGCGAGCAGCTCTAGCCGCCAGACCGTCACCGGCCGGGCCTGGAGCTCAGGTGCCGCACCGGACCTGGTCAGATGGTAGGCACGCTGGCCCTTGACCTTGATCGCGCTGATCTTGGGCGGTACTTGCTGGATCTCGCCGGTCAGTGCCGCGAGCGCGGAGCGGAGTGACTCCGGCGAGATGGAGCTGGCCCGGACGGTCTCGCCCGCTCCTTCGGCTAGCGGCAGGATCTCGCCCTCCGCGTCATCGGTCAGGGTCGACTGGCCCAGTCTGATCGTGGCTGAATAGTCTTTCTCGGTCAGGGTGAGATGACCGAGAAGCCTGGTGGCCTTCTCGATGCCGATCACCAGGACACCGGTCGCCATCGGATCCAGAGTCCCGGCGTGCCCTACCCGCTTAGTCCCAGCCAGCCTCCGCATCCGGGCCACTACGTCGTGCGAAGTCATTCCCGCCGGCTTCGCGACAATCACAAGTCCCGATTCAGGCACTAAGCCACGATTCCCCGCCCGGCTCACTTCTGCGTGTATAGTCACGATTCCTCACCCTCATCCGGCGTGTCCGCCGTGCGATACGGATTGCTGTCACCGGCATGCACGGCACCCGCTCTGGTAGCGGCGAGCTCAGCGTCGGCCTGTATTGCCCTGGCCACCAGATCCTCGATGGACTTGGCTCCCTCGGGCAGCGTGTCTCGGATAAATGTGATCGACGGGGTGTGCTTCAGCCCGGTCTGCTTGCCGACCTCGGAGCGAATGACGCCGGTCGCGCTGGTCAGCGCCGCAGCAGTCGCCTCGGCATCGGATTCCGTACCATACACGGTGTAGTAGACGGTCGCGTCGCGAAGATCACCGGTCACCCGCGTGTCGGTAATCGTCACAAATCCCAGACGCGGATCCTTGATACGCCGTTCCAGCATCTCGGCAACGATTTGCGCGATCCGCTCGCTTAGCCGTCGTGCTCTCGCTGGATCCATCGCTGTCACTCCCCCTCGTCATTGAACACGCGCTGTCGCGCGGACAGCAACTCGATGCCAGGGCGCGCAGCGACGAATCGCTCGCACGCCTGCAGAACCTCGACAGCGTGCGACGCGGTCGAGGCCACTACCGCAACACCGATCTCCGTCCTCCGATGCAAGTCCAGATACCCGGTCTCAGCAACGGCGAGACCAGGAAACTTCCTGTGCACCTCGGCGATCAGCGGCCTGACCTCTGAACGCTTCTGCTTCAGGGACCTGACGTCGCCAAGAAGCACGTCCAGGGTCAGCGCTCCAACGTACACGCCTGACCCCTTCATTCGGCTCTGGCCGGGCAGCCGCCACCGCCCGGCCAGAGCCGCATCTGATGAAACTAAATGCGCGGGCATTGTCAGGCTCGCGGCTTCTCGCGCATCTCGAATGTCTCGATCACATCACCGATCTTGATGTCGCCGTAACCGACGCCGATGCCGCACTCGAAGCCCTCGCGAACCTCGGTCGAATCGTCCTTGAACCGGCGCAGCGACTCGATGCTGAGATTGTCCGAGACCACGACGCCATCTCGGACCAGACGAGCCCGCGAGTTCCTCGTGATCGTGCCCGACCGGACGATGCATCCGGCCACATTGCCGATCTTGGGAACCCGGAAGACCTCGCGGACTTCGGCGGTGCCGAGCTGAGCTTCCTCGAACTCCGGCTTGAGCATGCCCTTGAGCGCGGCCTCGATCTCCTCGATCGCCTGGTAGATGATCGAGTAGTACCGGATATCCACGCCCTCGCGCTGGGCTAGCTCGCCCGCCCGGCCGGCCGGCCACGTTGAAGCCGATGATGACGGCATCCGAGGCAATCGCCAGGTTGACATCGTCCTGCGTGATCGCGCCAACACCCCGGCCGATCACTCGCAGCACCACGTCCTCGCCGACGTCGATCTTGAGCAATGCGTCTTCAAGCGCCTCGACCGACCCGGACACGTCGCCCTTGATGATCAGCAGCAGTTCCTCACGGGCACCGGACTTGAGCGCCGACTCGAGGTCTTCGAGCGTCACCCTCGGCCTGCGCTGCGCGAACTGAGCTGTCCGCTCCCTGGCCTCGCGCCGCTCAGCGATCTGCCTGGCCACCCGGTCGTCGTCCACGACAAGGAAACTGTCACCAGCGTCGGGAACCGCGGTCAGGCCTAGCACCAGGACCGGGCGAGAGGGCGGCGCTTCCGCCACCTGATCACCGTTCTCGTCGAGCATCGCCCGGACGCGGCCATAGGCCTCGCCGCAGACGATCGAGTCACCCACCTTGAGCGTCCCGCGCTGGACCAGCACGGTGGCGACCGGACCCCGGCCCTTGTCCAGATGCGCCTCGATCGCGACGCCCTGGGCCTGCTGGTGCGGGTTCGCCCGCAGATCGAGCTCGGCATCGGCAGTCAGCACGACCGCCTCAAGCAGCTCGGCGATCCCTGTGCCGTTCCGCGCCGACACGTCGACCATCAGCGCCTGACCGCCGAATTCCTCGGCGACCAGGCCGTACTCGGTGAGCTGTGACCGCACTCTGGCCGGGTCAGCGCCCTCCTTGTCGACCTTGTTGACGGCCACGACGATCGGCACGCCGGCCGCCTGGGCGTGGTTCAGCGCCTCGGTGGTCTGCGGCTTCACGCCATCATCGGCCGCCACGACCAGGATCACCAGGTCAGTGGTCTCGGCACCGCGGGCCCGCATAGCGGTGAACGCCTCGTGACCAGGGGTGTCGATGAAGGTGATGGTCCGGTCATGACCGTCAACCTGCGTGTTGACCTGGTAGGCGCCGATGTGCTGGGTAATGCCGCCGGCCTCGTGCGCGACGATGTTGGTGTGCCTGATCGCGTCGAGCAGCTTGGTCTTGCCGTGGTCAACGTGACCCATCACGGTCACCACCGGCGGCCGGATCTCAAGGTCTTCCTCGCCGCCCTCGTCCTCACCGAACTCGATGTGGAACGCCTCAAGCAGCTCGCGGTCCTCTTCTTCCGGCGAGACGACCTGCACGTTGAAGTTGAGCTCGGCCCCGAGCAGCTGCAGCGTCTCGTCATTGACCGACTGAGTCGCCGTCACCATCTCGCCCAGGTGGAACAGCACCTGCACCAGTGAGGCCGGGTTGACCCCGATCTTGTCGGCGAAGTCGCTCAGCGAGGCACCACGCGACAGCCGGATGACCTGGCCGTTGCCGCGCGGTACTGATACGCCGCCAATCGACGGCGCCTGCATATTGTCGAACTCTTGACGCCGCTGCTTCTTCGACTTCCGGCCGCGCGACGGTCGCCCGCCAGGACGGCCGAACGCACCTTGCGTACCGCTCCGGCCGCGGCCGCCCGCACCTGGCCTGGCTGGCCCCGCACCAGTACGCGGCGCTCCGGCGCCACCACCGGCACCGCCTGGCCCGCCCCGGCCGCCAGCACCAGGACCACCGCGACCGCCGCCTGGCCTGGTACCCGCGCCGGCGCCACCGCCAGGGCCGCCAGCACCAGGACCACCGCGACCCGCGAAGGGCCTCGGCGGCATGCTGCTCGGGCTCGGGCGAGGACCACCAGGACGCGGACCGCCAGGACGGCCGCCGTCGGACGGACCGCCTGGCCCTGGCCTGCCGCTGCCGCCCATCGGGCGCGGTCCGGCTGGCCTGGGACCGCCTGCCGGGCCCGACGACGCACCTGGCCGCCCGGCCGGGGCCTGACCCGGAGCACTCTGGCCAGGGGCTCCCTGCGGCCCGCTAGGACCTGGCTGCCCTGGCTGAGCGGACTGGCCAGGCCTTGGCCCCCGGCCGGCCGAGCCCATGCCGGTAGAAGTCGAGCTGAACGGGTTGTTGCCTGGTCGCGGCCCCGGACGCGGAGCGCCTGGCCTTGGCCCTGGCGCTGCCCCGCCTCCTGGCGGACCCGGCCTGGCCGAGCCTGGCGCTGGCCCCGGCCTGGCCTGCGCCGGGCCGCCTGCCGGGCCGGGCACAGCACGCGGCGCGGCCTCGTGACCTGTGCCAGGAACCTGGCCTCGTCCGGCTGCTGAGTCGCCGCCCGCAGGCCGCGGCTGAGGCGGCTCTGGCTGGCTGAACTGCACCACCGGCACGCCGGACGTCGGCGCGCGGCCATCATCACCGCGAGGCGAGTCGGCCTGCTCGACCGGGCTCGCCGGATCCTGCGCGACCGCGGCAGCGGGCCTGGCCTCCTCGGGCGCGGCAGGCGCGGCAGCGGCCGGCTGGCTGGCGGCCGAAGCAGCGGCAGCAGCCGCCGCGATGTCCGAAGGGGCCGCAGCGCCGCCTCAGCCGAGGCCGAGACCTCCGCCTGAGCCGTCGCCGGACGGCCATTGGCCGCTCGCCTGCCATTGTCTGATGACCCTGCTGATGTCTTCGCGGCCGTTGCCTGGCCTGCGAACGCTTCCTTGAGCCTGCGGACGACCGGCGCCTCGATTGTCGATGACGCCGAGCGCACGAATTCGCCCATCTCACCGAGCTTGGCCATCACGGCCTTGCTCTCTACCCCGAACTCCTTAGCGAGCTCGTATACCCGGACCTTCGCCACTACGCTCCCTGCCTCGGCCCAGGTTCCCGGGCCAGTCAGCCGGTCCGGGGCAGCGCATGCTCCGTCCGGCGTCAGTTCCTGCTGTTCATCGCCGCTTGCTCATCGAGCGCTCATCACAATCTCAGCCTGTCTCTCCGGCAAGTACCGTGCCGCTCTTGTGCCCCATTCCGACCTGCCGCGTGCCCGCATCTGGGCTCACGACAGCAGATACCTGTCAAGCCCGTCATCGGCAAGCGTTCCGGTCACGCGCAGCGCTCTCGGAAACGCCCGGCGGCGCCTGGCTCGCTCCAAGCACTCCTGGCTGGGGTGCAAGTAGGCCCCCCGGCCAGGACTGCGTGCCGCGGGATCGGCGACAACCTCGCCACCAATCACCACGACGCGGAGCAAGTCGGACTTGACGGCACGTACCCTGCAGCCCACGCAGGTCCGGATCACCGATCCGGACACAGCAAGAGCAGAGGACTTCATGGCCGCCCGGCTATTAGCTTACAGGGCCGGCGCGTCGGCGGCACCAGGCACCTTGTCGGCCTTATCGGCCCGGCGAGCCTGCGCAGCGCGCGGGTCGCCGCCAACCTGATTATCCGGCTGGATATCGATCCGCCAGCCGGTGAGGCGAGCGGCCAGCCTGACGTTCTGCCCTTCCTTGCCGATGGCCAGCGAGAGCTGGTAGTCGGGCACGATCACCTGAGCCACCCGGTTGGCCTCGTCGAGTATCTTGACCTGCGAAACCCTGGCCGGCGATAGCGCATGGCCGACGAACCCGGCCGGGTCATCGGAGTAGTCCACGATGTCGATCTTCTCGCCGTGCAGCTCAGCCATGACGTTGCGGACCCGGCTGCCCATCGGTCCGATGCACGATCCCTTGGCGTTGACGCCAGGCTCGCGCGCGATCACCGCGATCTTGGTGCGATGCCCGGCCTCGCGGGCAATCGCCGCGATCTCGACCGCCCCTGAGGCGATCTCGGGCACCTCAAGCGCGAACAGCTTGCGCACGAGATTGGGATGAGTACGGGACAGCGTCACCGATGGCCCCCTGAACCCCTTCCTGACGTGCAAGACGTAGCACTTGAGCCGCTCTCCGTGCACGTAGCGCTCGCCGGGCACCTGCTCGGTCGGCGGCAGGATCGCCTCGATCCGGCCCAGGTCGACGAGCACGGCCTTGGGGTCCTTGCCCTGCTGGATCACCCCGGCGACGATGTTGCCCTCCTGGCCGGCGAACTCCCCGAACGTCAGCTCGTCCTCCGCATCCCGCAGCCGCTGCAAGATGACCTGGCCAGCCGTCGTCGCCGCGATCCGGCCGAATCCCGCCGGCGTGTCGTCGTACTCGGTCAGCACCACGCCGCTCTCGTCGGTCTCCGCGGCCCACACCATGACATGCCCGGTGCGCCTGTCCACCTCAACCCTGGCCGACGATGCCGCGCCGTCGGACTTGTGATAGGCGACGAGCAGCGCGTCCTCGATGGCCTTGATGACAAGGTCCATCGAGATGTCCTTCTCGGCCTCCAGGCTTTTCAGCGCCGATACGTCAATGTCCATCGGGTTCCTCCTCGTCCGGGCCACTGCCGTCGGCAATGTCCTCGCCCTGCCAGGAGTCATCGGCATCGTCAATTCCATCGAGGTCGTCTGCCCCGGCGACGTCGTCGATCTCGTCTAGGCGTCCGAACTCCACCTGCACCCGGCCTGGGCCGAGCTCTCCGAAACTGAAGGTGCGCCGCGCACCGTCGAGCTCAAGCGTGACGCCATCGTGATCAGCGTCCACGACTCTTCCCTCATAAGTAACAAGATCGCTGGACGCGTCCCGTTTCAGATCCTGATCTTTTCCTGCCTGAGGGGCGACGACCAGCCTGCCTATCGCGCGCCGCCAGTGCCTGGGCAGAGTCAGCGGACGGTCCACCCCTGGCGAGGTGACCTCCAGGGTGTAGGGCGCATCGCCCATCGCCTCGCTCGCGTCGAGTTTCGCCGATACCTCCCGGCTGACCTCAGCGATCTCATCGAGGCTGAGCCCGCCGTCGGCATCCACGACGATGCGCAGCACGGACCGGCGGCCAGCCGAGCTGACCTTGACGGCCTCCAGGTCGATCTCCATCGCCTTGAGCACCGGCTCAATCAGGGCGGTCAGCCTGACCGCGCCAGGGCCCGGGCCTGCTGACCTGGCGGGCTGGCCGGGCCTGGCACCGTTGTAGCCGGCCCGTGAGCCGCCCTGACCTGCGCCGCGACCTCCGGCTCTGGACTGCTGGGCGCCTCGGCCGGCGTCGCCCCGGTCCGGCGCCCGTGCCGTTCTCGGCGCACCCCGACGGGAGTCCTCGCGCATTACGCCTCCTCGTCAGCGACCTGCTGCTTTGCCGGTATCCGGGCACTAGCCTATCCGGGACCGCCACTCAAGGTTCTGACCTGTAGCTCTTGAGCGCCAACCGCAGCGAAGTCGTGTCCTTGGCCGCTGCCGGGAGCCGCTGCCGGGATGGCCCGCCGACGCCGGACCCGGCGTGGCATGCTGGTGCCGCACATTGGCCGGAGCGGACAGGAAGGGCGAGGGACCGGTGACGGCAGAACCAACCCGACCAACCTCACCAACTCCGTCAGCCCAAGCAGCCCCGCCAACCCGCCGGGTCATGCTCGGGCGGGCAGCGGCCGGATCGCTCGGGCTAGCCGGGCTGGCCGGGCTCACCGGGCTGACCGGGTGCAAGGGCATTACCGCACTCGGCCCGGTGCCAGGGATCGCGCCTGACGTCGTGACGCTTGAGCATGCGATCGAGGCCGAGGAGGCTATGGTCGCCACCTACCGGGCGGCGCTGGCGACCCTGGCTGGCCTCGACGGGAACGGCGGCGGGAACGGCCGCCGGCTCGCCGCTGTGATCGCTGCCGTGCACTCCGATCATCAGGCGCACCTGACTCAGCTCAGGGCCAGGCTCATTCTGCCGCCCCGGCTCGCGAGGATCAGGCTCCGACCAGCTAAACCGGTACCGCAACTGCCGGCCGACCGGCACGGCCTAGTCGAAATGCTCGCGGCGGCCGAGCGTGCCGCGGCGGCCAGGCTGACCAGCGAGCTGATCGACGCCCCGCCGGCCCTCGCCCAGCTCATGGCCAGCATTAGCGCATCGGAGGCTGGGCACATGGTGTCCTTGCGACGGACGAGTCCGGCCTGATGGCGGGCACCAGCGCGAAGGTCTCGGCGCTGCAGGCGGCCCTGGCCGCTGAGCAGGCGGCCAGCTACGGCTACGGGATAGTCGGCGCGCACCTGACCGGCCCCGACTTCGAGGTCGCTGCCGCCGACTGCGTGCAGCACGAGCGAGCCAGGGACAGCCTGGCCGAGCTGATCGTGGCGCTCAGGGCGACACCGCAGCCTGCCGCCGTGGCTTACCGGCTGCCGGTCAGCGTCAGCACGGCCGCCACCGCCGCCCGGCTCGCCAGTGAACTCGAATTCGGCGTCGTGGCCGGTTACCTCGGCCTGGCCGCCGTGCCCGACCCCGCCCTTCGCCGGCTGGCGGCAACCCGCATGCAGAGCGCGACGGTGCGGGCAGCCCGGTGGGGCGGCCCGCCGCCCGGCCTTCCCCGGCCTGGCCACCAGAAGCTGACGTCAGTCGCCGGTGTCGAGCACCTTGGCGATCAGCGCGGCTGCTGTCTCGACCTCGTCACTAGGGGCGATGCGCTCCGCCCAGGGCCACCAGAACCACCAGAGACCATCTTGGCTCCGGCCAGCGTAGACATCCTCAGCGAGCCTTGATACCGCTGGGTTCACGACGTGCAGGCTGGGAACCCGGCCAGCCGGAGTGATCAATGTAGTGCGCAGCCCGCGCCTGCCAAGTTCCTCCGCCAGGCGCTCGAGCCGGTCGAGGAAATGCTGCGGTTGCTGCGCCATGCCGGATTCGCCACCGACTTGACCAGCTACCAAAGTCAACGTGTCACCTGTAACTAAGAGTATTTGAGAGAGCGCATAGAGTAATGCGCTGCCCACAGAATGCTCCTGCGCATGCGGCACTGCAAGTTCTGCCGCTTAACTCATCGCAAGTGGCCGGTCCCGCTGTCCGCCGCCGGGTGAGTTAGCCGGAGATGTCCGCTCCGGCTGCGACAGGCAGCAGCAACGCCGACGGATGCTCAGGGTCATGATGAATCTGCTGATCGGCGGTCCGCAGCGTGGTCGCCGTGCGCAATGGCTCGCCCGAGCCGGGGTTGCGCGCATACCTTGGGTGCGCTCCGCTGCTGACCTGAAGCCTGATCCGGTGACCGGCCCTGAACACGTGCGCGGTTGGCCACAGCTCGATTCGTACGCGGATTGTGCCGTCAGCCCCGGCGGCCGGATCGCCTGGCGTCAGCCTGCGCAGGGCATCGCAGACCGCCGTCGAGCGGCCGGACGGCTCTACGTCGCAGAGCCTGGCGAAGAAGTCGGTGTGCTCAAGGCTGGACGAGACGAACAGCTCGGCGGCGACCTCGCCGATCACTTCAAGGTCGGCGCCGACCGGGGCACTCGTATAGGTGAGCACATCCGGCCTGGCCTCAAGCTCGCGGTTATCGGCCGGCGCCTTGCGTCGCTGCGGGCTGCCGGTGAGGACCGGGCCACCGACGCTGGGGGTCGGATCAGCCGGATCGTAGGTGTACTTGTCCGGATCGGCGGCCCCCGGCCCGGCCACGGCAAGGCCGCCGTCTGACTGCAGATGCCAGCGCTGCGCGGTACAGTCCGGCGGCCAGCTCGGCAGGTCGCGCCACTGGTCAAGGCCGCCGACGTGAATCCGCACCGGGACCGAGCGGCTCTGACTCCAGTCATCGAGCAGCACCCCGCGCAGCCAGGTCACCGCCTCCTTGACGCACATGCCCATGCCCTCGGAGTCGGTGTGCTGCCAGGGCCCGATCAGCAGATACGGCTCCTGGCCAGCCGCCCGCAGGGCCGCGTAATCGCGCAGTTGCGCGGGCAGGAAGATATCCTGCCAGCCACCGAGGAAATTGACCGGTGCGCTGACCGCCGACCTGGTCGCCGAATACCTCCTGGGCGTCCAGTACGGGTCATCGGGCTCGGAATGGGTCAGCCAGTCCTGCCAGTCACCGAGCTCGCGGCCGGTAGCGGCCTTATCGAGATCACCAAGCGGCAGCCTGCCAAACAGCGGCTTCAGCTTGCCGCTCGACGGGCCCTGCCTGATGAGCGCGAACCGCCTTTCCTGGTTCGCGACCAGGTTCGCCCAGGTCAAGGCGGTTTCCAGCGAGAATGATCCACCAGCGAACATAAGATCATAGGGATCGGAACTAGTGACTTGCGCGGCCATCGCCTTGAGCTTCTGGGCCTACCTCGGCTGCCACGGCCCACTGGACAATGCCGAGGTAGCTCGGGCCAGAGATAGCGAATGAACCCGGATACCACTCCTGCTTGCGCATCCAGTCGATGGTCGCCATTCCGTCATCGCGCTCAGCGAAAGCGTCAAACTGGCCTCCAGACCCAAATGTCCCGCGACAACTCTGGACCAGTGCCTGCAAACCCCGCTCGGCAAACATGGTGCCGAACAGCGTCCCGAACATATTGCCGCGACCGTAAGGGGAACGAAAGAGGACCAGGGGCCCGCCCCCGCCCGCCGGGATATAACGGTCGGCGAGCAGCACTGCCCCGTCGGACATGGGGATCTTCAGGTCCCGCTCGACCTTGATGGCGTGCGACTCGGCCGCCGGCAGTTTCATCACTTTGGCAAGAAACCTGCTGGCGACACTCATCTGCCGTTCCCTTCGTCCCGGTGCCGCCCATTACGCACCGCTCACGTCTGGTTATACCGCACAGATCGCCGGAAAGGCCTGGCGGAGCGGGGTAAATATCAACAGGTCAGATGAGGCGGGCCGGGAGGGGGTGAGTGTGCAGGATGGTGAGTCTGGAGACCGCGCGGGTGAGGGCTACGTAGAGTCGCTGGAGGCCGCGGGCCTCGGCTGATGCGATGCCGGCCGGCTCGACGACGACGACATGGTCGAACTCAAGGCCCTTGGCCAGGCTGACCGGAACGACGGTGAGCTGGCTGGCCTCGGCTTCGCCGTCGAGCACCGCGTGCGGCAGGCCCGCGCCGGTCAGTGCGGCCGCCAGGCCAGGAACGTCGTGGTCGGCGGCGATCACGGCGATCGAGCCGGGCTCGTCGAGGGCGGCGGCGCACACCTTCGCCAGCTCGCTGTCAAGGGCGCCGGCTGGGATCGCGGTGATGGTGAGCGAGCCGGGGTCCTGGCGGATGGAGCTGGCCGGGGCGAGATCCGGTGCGATGTCGATGAGCAGCCGGCTGGCGAAGTCGAGTATCTGGCGCGGGACCCGGTAGCCGGTGGTCAGGATCTCCAGCTCCGCTTCAGGCTTGCCCAGGTCGGCCAGCATCTGCGGCCAGCTCCGGGCGGCCCAGGCCGTGGTGCCCTGAGCGATGTCGCCGAGCACGGTGACCGATCCGGTCGTGCACCTGCGGCCGATCGCGCGGCACGCCATCGCGGACAGATCCTGCGCCTCGTCGACCACGATGTGAGCCAGGCTGGCCGTCCGCTCGATCAGGTCACTCACCTCGTCGATGAGCACCGCGTCCGCCGCTGACCAGCTGGCCGAGGCCGGGCTGCGCGGTGGCCTGGCCCAGGCGAGCGCCTCCTGCTCGCCGGGAGTCAGCACTTCCCCGGCGCACCTGGCGATCGCGGCAGGATCGGCTAGCAGGTCAAAGACCACGCGGGCCGGAACGACCTTGGGCCACATGGCATCGACGACGGACTTCACCGGGCTGGTCCTGCGTACCGCCTCGTGGGTACGGTCATCGCAGGTCTCCCCTGCCGCCTCCATCTGAGTCAGGATCACGTGCGCGATCCGATGCGACAGCATCTCCCGGCCCGTGCCGTACCTGACTCCGCGTTCCCGCAGCTCAGCGACCAGGCTGGCCAGGCGATCCGCCGAGACTCGCCAGCGCCGTGAGCCGCGGGACAACATGATCGAGTCCGGCGGCGCGCTGATCCGCTCCCACAGTGCCCGCCGCAGCACGGCGGCCATCCGGGCGTCGCCCTTGATGGTCGCGGTCTGCTCTGAGTCCGTACCGCGGATCGGCACGATGGCCAGCAACTCGGTGACCGAGGTCTGCTTAGCGTCGAACTCGCCAAGAGCAGGCAGGACGTTGCGGATATAGGAGAGAAACGCCCGGTTGGGTCCGATGATAAGAACGCCGCCCCGGCTCATCCGCTCCCGGTAGGCGTAGAGCAGGAACGCGATCCGATGCAGGCCGACCGCCGTCTTGCCGGTGCCGGGAGCACCCTGCACGCAGACCGACAGCGTCGCGTCCGCCCTGACGATGTCGTCCTGCTCGGGCTGGATCGTCGCGACGATGTCCCGCATCGCCCCCGATCTCGGGCGCTCGATCTCCTGGATCATGATCTGGCTGAGGACGGGCGCGGCCGGGCCAGGCACTGGAGCGATCTCGCGGCCGGCGGCGAACAGCTCATCCTCGTACGCGGTGAGCTGACCTCCGCTGAAGCCGAACCGCCTGCGTCTCGCCAGGTCCATCGGATCGGCCTGACTGGCCCGGTAAAACGGCCGCGAGACCGGCGCCCGCCAGTCGATCACGACCGGATGGCCGTCCGGGTCATGGACATGCCTCCGGCCAATGTGGAACTCCTCAGCCGGCGGTCGGGCGTAGTCCAGCCTGCCGAAAAAGAGCGGGGTATCCGGCAGGTCTCGCAGTGACTCAGCCCGGCGGTGCAGGTCGGCCTTGAGATACTCCTGCGACACCCGGTCGCCCGCCAGCGCGGGCAGCGACAAGACATCCGCACGCATCAGGCCAAGGAACTCGCGCGACCTGACCAGATGATCACGCTCGGCGGCTAGCACCTGATCTGTCCCGGTATCGTCCTCCGTAGCAGCGGCCATGGCTCAACTCCCTAGGCGTCCAGTTCCGGGCTCGGCACAAGGGCACAGAACCCTAGCAACGAAGGCCGCACCCTGTCACCTCGTTTTTCAGCCCCCTGCGTCCCGTAATCTTGCTCCAGGGCACGGCGCCAGCCCCGCTGATGCTCCGTGACCATGCCGGGGCTGGTGATCCCGGAGCCCCGGTGGCGCGATCACGCGGCTGATGTCCCGCGATCAAGGCGGCCGGCCTGATCACGGAGATTCGGTGAAGCGACTCTAAGGGGCACCGGGTTTCTGGACTCAGGTCTGCCGTTACGGGACTTGTGCCTGCCGGCTGTCCGGTTCCGGCAGCGGCCCAGCCCGGCCCGCCCGGCGAGTCCGCCGGGTATCCACCCATTCGGGGTCCTAGCGACCGACCTACCGAGAGAGCTCATGACGATCGCTCTCCGGAAAGGACGACAGGTCTCCGGGAAACTAGCCGCGGCCACTGGAATCGCCTCACCTCGCAAGCAGCAGCATCGTTCTTGACCGACCCAGCCTAAACGCCCTTCCAACAGTGCGACCTGAGTCCAGGAACCTGATTTCGCCTTGGATTAGGGGCCAGGGCGATTGCGGCGCCCCGCTGATATTCCGGGCTCTGGCGCGAATTCCGTGAAAGTTGGCAGGAACCTGGTTCCGGGGTGGCTGGCCCAGCCCGGGCCTGTCCCGCCGCTGGCCTGCCGGGCCGCACCCCATCGATGTGACATAGCTGGGGCTGGAGCACCAGCGCTGCCACATCCATGGGGCCGGCCAGCGGCCACCCGGCTAACGCCACGGAAATCGCGCCAGAGCCATAATCCGTGATCATGCCAGGGATGGCGGTCACGGAGTTCTGGTGGCGCGATCATGCTGCTGATGTTCCACGCCGCCAGCGCGGGTCAGCGCGGACCAGCGCAGGACCAGCCCGGCCGGAGTCCAGAAACCCGATTCTCTCTTGAATCGCGCAGTTGATGTTCCGTGATCTAGCTGCACGGATAGGAAAGTAGGCAGGGGGGCGCTATGCCTATACACAATTACTGGCTTGGCATCATGGCAGCCGCGTTCGTGATCGCGCTGGCCATCTGGATCTTGCTGGTGCTCAACGCGGATAAGCACCCGGAGGGTAACTGGCGGGGCTCGGTACCGCGTCGCGACGTGACTGGAGGCTCGTTCGCGGCGAGTGAGGGCGGCCGTCAGGTGATGCCTGACCCACGCGAGGCACCAACAGCACAGGCTCCATCAGCACAGGCACCAGGAACTCATCCTGACTCACCCGCCGTGCCCACGCAGCGGCAGCCGGCCGAGCGGCGGCAGTCCACCGGGCAGCGGCAGCCGACCGGGAGTTCCAGCCAGCACTGACCTCAGCCAGCACCGACGTCAGCCAGCCAGCACCGACCTCAGCCAGCACTGACCTCAGAACACGGGCGAGTCAGAACAGTACGGACATGAACGTGTCGACCTGGGTGAAGCCAACCCGGCGGTAGGCAGCCCTCGCCGGGGCGTTGAAGTCATTCACGTACAGGCTGACCACCGGCGCCATCGAGCGGCGCGCGATGGCGACGATCGCGGCCATGCCGTGCGCGGCGTGGCCTCGGTTGCGCTGCTCGGGCGGCACCCAGACGCCCTGGACCTGGCAGGCGGCTGGTGTCACGGCACCGATCTCGGCCTTGAAGACCACCTTGCCGTCCTCGATCCTGGCGAACGACCGGCCGGTCGTGACCAGCTCGGTCACTCTGGCCCGGTACATCGCTCCGCCATCGGCACCGATCGGCGAGATGCCGACTTCCTCGGTGAACATGGCGACGCTCGCAGGCAGCAGTACGCCGATCTCCTCCCGGCGGACCCGGCGCACCAGCGGGTCCGGTGACACTAGCGGCGCGGCGGAAATCGCCATCAGCGGCTGGGAGTCCCTGATCTCGCGCGGCCGGTCCCAGTACGGCGCTAGCTGCCTCCACAGCTCGCGCACCGCATCGGCCTGCCCCGCGATCGAGGAGCAGCGGCGGCCTTGCACCCGCGCGCGCTCGGCGAATGCCGTCACAGCGGCGGGCATGGCCTGCACCGGCACCATGTTGGCGCCCACGTAACAGGCCGACACCAGGCGGCCTGCCTCGTAAAAGCCCCAGACCTGGGCACCGAGACTGACCGGGTCGAGTCCGCAGGACCTGACCCGCGCACCCACGAACACATTCGTGACAGGATCACGATCGCACAAGGCAAGCATCTCGTCACGATCGCGGTCTACTAGCAGGCGAAGCGCCGACGAGAGCCCAGCCTTAGTGCGCAACACGACTCAAGACTAGCGGCAGTCAGCCGCTTGGCACTGGGTCGGAGTTAGCGGGGCACCTGGCATTGACCAGACCAGGCCCCGCTGGCAGCGCCCCGGTCGCCAGATATCGGGTCAAATATCCATCAACGCAGTTATTTGGGGGAAATGACAGCGACTGGCCGTGGTTCCCGCCACCGACCACGACGACCATGCGAGCGCTCGTCAGCAGCCGGTGAGCTCGCTGCGCACCCGCGTACGGCGTCGCGGCATCGCCGGTCCCCTGCAGCATCAAGATGCCCGGCAGGCCCTGGGCACCGATCTGCAGCGGCTTGGCCGGCCCGTGCACCGGCCAGAACGCGCAGGCAGCGTTGAACCAGGTGTTATCCCAGGCCTCGACCGGCGCCGTCGAGTAGACCTTCCTGGCGTCGGCGTCCCACCGAGCGAAGGTACGCGGCCAGGCGACGTCGGCGCATTCGACGGCGTTGTAGACGGCGAACTCGTTCTCGCTCTGCTTGCCGATCTGGCCGTACATGCTGACGAGCTGGCTGGAGTGCCCGCCATGCAGGTAGGCGGCCAGGGCGGCGGCCAGTCCTGGCCAGTACCCGTTGTCATAGCCGCCGACTAGCATCGTGTCGTCGAATTCATCTGATCCGAGCAGCGGGCTCCCGGACGGACCGGGGATCGGATGCGCGCCCAGCATGGCCCGCGCGGCATACCAGGAACTGCTGACTGCGGCACGGGTCGCGCCCAGATGGTAGACCCGGTCGTACTTCGCCATCCAGGCCAGGAAAGCGTTCTGCCTGCCCTGGAAGGCATAGTCCTGGGCAATGTTGTCCTCGTACCAGACCCCGGTCGGGTCGACGGTGCTGTCAAGCACCATCCGGTACACGCGCGCGGGGAACATCGTCGCGTAGACCTGCCCGATATAGGTGCCGTAGGAGTAGCCGAGGTAGCTCAGCTTGCCCTGGCCGAGCGCGATCCTGATCTGATCCATGTCCCTGGCGACGTTCTGCGTCGTCATGAACGGCAGCAGCCAGCCGAATCTCTTCTCGCAGCCGGCCGCGTAGGCCCTGGCCCGGCCGATCAGCTCCTGCTCGGCGGCCTTGCTGGCCGGGATGTAGTTCGGCCGCGCGCTGGCGAAGAACGACGGCTCGCAGTGCAGCGCGGGCACCGAGGCTCCGACGCCCCTCGGGTCGAATCCGATGATCGTGTACTCGCTCGCCACCTGCGGGCTGAGCCCCTGGGCGACGAATCCGGCCAGGCTGGTACCGCTGCCGCCGGGGCCACCGGGATTGACCAGCAGGATGCCCTTGCGCTGGCTGGCTGGCGCCGTCGCCGGTACCTCGGTCAGCGCGAGCGTGATCTTCCTGCCGCCGGGATGGCTGTAGTCGAGCGGCACCTTAATCCGCCCGCACCTGGCCGCGGCGGTGGTCCCGCTGCAGGACTGCCAGTGCAGCGGCGACGACCCGCCAGCGTCCCGGTGACCGGTCCCCTGCGCACCACCGCCACCGCCGCCGGACGTCCCGAACGTCGTCACGTGCGTGCAGGCCGCGACCAGGACCAGCGCGACCGCCGCGATCCCCAGCAGCCCGGTCACCCGCCCGGCCCGCGAAGACTCAGGCATCGGTGGCCGACATGGTCTCGGCGAGCTTCATGGCCTCTTCGATCAGCCGCTCGACGATCTGAGACTCGGGCACGGTGGCGATGACCTCGCCCCGGACAAAGATCTGGCCCTTGCCGTTGCCCGAGGCGACGCCGAGGTCGGCCTCCCGAGCCTCGCCAGGACCATTCACCACGCAGCCCATCACCGCCACCCGAAGCGGGATATCCAGGCCCTCAAGCGCCGCCGTCACCTCGTCGGCCAGCTTATACACGTCCACCTGGGCTCTCCCGCAGGACGGGCACGACACGATCTCCAGCCCTCGGGCACGCAGGCCGAGCGACTCCAGGATCGCGTTTCCGACCTTGACCTCCTCGACCGGCGGCGCCGACAGCGATACCCGGATCGTGTCGCCGATCCCCTCAGCGAGCAGCGCGCCGAACGCGACCGCCGACTTGATCGTGCCCTGGAACGTCGGCCCCGCCTCGGTGACCCCGAGGTGCAGCGGGTAGTCACAGCGCTCGGCGAGCATCCGATAGGCCTGGATCATCACGACCGGGTCATGGTGCTTCACCGAGATCTTGATGTCGCGGAAGCCATGCTCCTCGAACAGCGAGCACTCCCACAGCGCGGACTCGGTCAGCGCCTCAGGCGTCGCCTTCCCGTACTTGGCCAGCAGCCGCTTGTCCAGCGAGCCGGCGTTGACACCGATCCTTATAGGTACCTGGGCGTCAGCAGCGGCGCGAGCTATTTCCCCTACTTTGTCGTCAAAAGCTTTTATGTTTCCGGGATTGACGCGGACGGCAGCACATCCCGCATCGATGGCCGCGAAAACATATTTAGGCTGAAAATGGATGTCGGCGATAACTGGTATTTGCGACTTGCGCGCGATTTGCGGCAGAGCATCAGCGTCATCCTGCGACGGGACGGCCACTCGAACGATCTGGCATCCCGTCGCGGTGAGCTCAGCGATCTGCTGCAGGGTGGCGTTCACATCAGCGGTCAGCGTCGTCGTCATCGACTGCACAGAGACAGGCGCGCCCCCGCCAACGGCCACCGCGTGCTGGCCCTTGCCCACCATGATCTGGCGGGAGACGCGGCGGGGCGCGAGGGGCACCGACGCCACTTCGGGCATGCCGAGGTTGACTGTCATATTTTCGCCTTACTGAGTCAGTTGGATCGGGTTGAAGATGTCCGCCGCGATCAGCAGTGCGCCGAGGCAGATGAACACGAACAGGAAACCAACGCTAAGCGGAATCAGGCGCTGCATGTCAACAGGTCCGGGATCTGGCCTTCGGAAAATCCGGGCGAACCACGACCTGATCCACTCAAACAGGACGACCGCGAGCTTGCCCCCGTCCAGCGGCAGGAAGGGCAGGAGGTTGAAGAGGCCGACGAAGATGTTCACCGAGGCGATCACCAGCAGGATGAAGGCGATCTTGGCCGACCAGCTCACTCCGCTGGCGCTGAAGACCTGACCGCTCGCCTCGCCGACCCCGACCACGCTGGAGACTCCGCCGCCGTTCTTGGCGCGGTTGGCCGAGAAGAGCTTGGGGATCTCGCCCGGGATCTTGCCGAGGCCCTTGACCGAGCCGGTGATCACCGACGCGAACTGCGAGCCGGTGTTGCTCACCGCGCTGAGCGGGCTGACCCGGACAAAGGGCACCTCCTCGATGCCGAGGAAACCGCCCTTGCGCCAGGACAGGCTGGCCAGCTTGATGCCCCTGGTGAACGTCCGGCCATCGCGCGAGATCGTGAAGCTCACGGGGGTGCCGGCGTCATGACCCTTGATCTTGTTCGTCAGCTGGGTCCAGGTAGTCACCGGCTGGCCGTCAACGGCCGTGATCTTGTCGCCGCTGCGCAGCCCGGCCAGCAAGGCCGGCGACCTCGCATCGCTGGCGTGACAGCTGACCTGCGTCTTCTTGGCCGGGATGCAGCGGTCCAGGCTGATCGCGGTCGTGCCCTGCACGCCGAGCGCGGCCGCCACCGCGAAGAGCAGCACGAAACCGATCACGAAGTGCATGAAGGAGCCGGCCAGCAGCACGACCGAGCGCTGCCAGGGCGGCTTGGCCCGGAAGGTGCGCGGCTCGTCGGCCTCGTCGACCTCATCCAGGTTGCTCATCCCTGAGATGTCGACGAAGCCGCCGAGCGGGAGCGACTTGATGCCGTACTCGGTCTCGCCCCTGGTCCTTGACCAGACCGTGTTGCCGAAGCCGACGAAGAATCTGGTGGCCTTCATGCCGAAGGCCTTCGCCGTCACCAGGTGACCGGCCTCGTGCAAAATGATCGAGATGAGGAGCGCGAGTACGAAGATCAGCACGCCAAGCAGATAAGTCATCCGCGCTTGCTCTCCCTTGCCTGGCCGGCCTGTGCTCTTACAGCAGGTACAAGCCCGAGCCGTTGCAGTGTCATCAGCCGTTAGGTCTTTGCCAGCTCACGGGCCCTGGCCCGTGCCCAGCCGTCGGCGGCCAGGATCTCCGCGATCCCGCTCGCGGGACCAGAAGAGCCGTCATGCTCTGAGATTACCTGGGCCACTGTCTTGACGATCCCGGTGAACGGAATGGCGCCGGCCATGAACGCCGCCACGCATTCCTCGTTGGCCGCGTTGTAGACCGCCGGCGCGGTACCGCCGGCCAGTCCGACCTCCCTGGCCAGCGGCACCGCCGGGAACGCCTGCTCGTCCAGCGGCTCGAAGGTCCAGGTGTGCGAGGCGGTCCAGTCCACCGGCTGGGCCGCATCGGCGACCCGGTCGGGCCAGGCCAGGCTCAGCGCGATCGGGATACGCATGTCGGGGGGGCTGGCCTGGGCGATCGTCGAGCCGTCGGTGAACTCCACCATCGAATGGATCACCGACTGACGGTGCACGACGACCGTGATGTCAGCGAACGCGATGTCGAAGAGCAGGTGCGCCTCGATCACCTCCAGGCCCTTGTTGACCAGGGTCGCCGAGTTGATGGTGATGACCGGGCCCATGTTCCAGGTGGGATGGGCCAGCGCCTGCTCGGGCGTGACGCCGATCATCTCCTCGGCGCTCCGGTGCAAGAACGGGCCGCCGCTCGCGGTCACCACGAGGCGGCGCACCTCGTCGGCCCGGCCGCTGCGCAGGCACTGCGCGATCGCCGAGTGCTCGGAGTCGACCGGGACGATCTGGCCGGGGGCGGCTCGGCTGGTGACCAGCTCGCCGCCCATGATCAGCGACTCCTTGTTGGCCAGCGCCAGCATCCGGCCGGCGTCAAGCGCGGACAGCGTCGCGGCCAGGCCGACCGCACCGGTGACGGCGTTCAGCACAACGTCGGCCGGGTGCGCGGCGAGCTCGGCGACGGCGTCGGGTCCGGCGATCACCTCGGGCAGCGGCCCGCGCTTCCCTGGTGGCTGGTCAGCGCCTGCCGGCCGTGCTGCTTGCAGTGCTGCCCGCACGTCCGGGGCGGCGGCCGGGTTCGCGACCGCGACGATCTGGACCCCGAACTCCAGCGCCTGCCTGGCCAGCAGCTCGGGATTGCCGCCCCCGGCGGCCAGGGCCACCAGCCGGAACAGGTCCGGGTTGCGCCGCACGATGTCGGCGGCCTGGGTGCCGATCGATCCAGTGGATCCGAGCAGGACGACATCACGCCGGCCGTCGCGCCGGCCGCCCGCGGCAGTGGGATGCATGCCGCCATTGTCCCCGGCCGGGCTCCGGACCGCGAGCGCGCCCCGCCCGGCTGGCGCTGACCGCCTGACTTGCGGTGACCGCCTAGACTCCGTGAGTCGACACCCGCTACCCCTGATGTGGATCGCCAGGCCACTATGACAGCTACAGCGTCGTCCCGATCCAGGCTCGATTCCGAGGCTGAGCTCGCCGAACTCAGCACCGCCGGCAAGCTCCTGCAACTCGGAAGCTGGCGCGAGCGGCCGGAAGGTCAGCGGCCTGACTGGCCAGATCCCGCCGAGCTCGCGGCGGTCACCGCCGAGCTGGCCGGCCTGCCGCCGCTAGTCTTCGCCGGCGAGTGCGACCAGCTGACCGACCGGCTGGCCGCCGTCAGCCAGGGCGAGGCGTTCGTGCTCCAGGGCGGCGACTGCGCGGAGACGTTCGCCGGATCGACCGCGAACGCGGTCAGGGCCAAACTGAAGACCTTGCTGCAGATGGCGGTCGTGCTGACCTACGGCGGGAGCGTTCCCGTGGTCAAGATCGGGCGGATGGCCGGCCAGTTCGCCAAGCCGCGATCCAACCAGACCGAGGTCAGGGCCGGGCTCGAGCTGCCCGCTTACCGGGGTGACGCGGTCAACGGCTTCGAGTTCACCGCCGCCGCGAGGCGACCGGACCCCGCGAGGTTGCTGCGGGCCTACCACTGCTCGGCCGTCACGCTGAATCTCTGCCGCGCCTTCACCACCGGCGGCTACGCCGATCTCCACCAGGTACACGCCTGGAACCAGGACTTCGTCGCCGACAGTCCGGCCGGCCAGCGTTACGAGCGGCTGGCCGGGGAGATCGACCGGGCGCTCAGCTTCATGCGAGCCTGCGGCTCAGACCCAGCCGAGCTGCGCTCCGTCGAGTTCTACTCCAGCCACGAGGCGCTGCTGCTCGACTACGAGCACGCACTGACCAGGGTCGACTCCCGATCCGGCCGCCTGTATGACACCTCGGCTCACCTGGTCTGGATAGGCGAGCGCACCAGGAGGCTCGATGGCGCCCACGTGGAATTCGCCCGGTCGATCACCAACCCGGTCGGGGTCAAGATCGGGCCGGCCACGACCCCCGCTGACCTGCTTGACCTGATCCGGGTCCTGAATCCCGATCGCCGTCCTGGCAGGCTGACGCTGATCACGCGCATGGGCGCTGGCCGGATCCACGAGTCCCTGCCGCCATTGGTCGAGGCGGTCACCAGGGACGGCACTCCCGTCGCCTGGATCTGCGACCCCATGCACGGCAATACCTTCGAGGCCCCCACCGGCCACAAGACCAGGCATTTCGACGACGTACTCGACGAGCTGGCCAGCTTCTTCGCGGTGCACCGCGGCGCAGGAACCCACCCGGGCGGCATCCACATCGAGTTCACCGGCGACAACGTCACCGAATGCACCGGCGGCAGCCACCAGCTAGTAGCCGACGACCTGCACCAGCGCTACGAGACAGCCTGCGATCCCCGCCTCAACCGCAGCCAGGCCCTAGACCTAGCCTTCACCGTCGCCGAGAGCTACCGCACCTAGCCCCGGCCCAGACCCGGCCCAGACCCGGCCCAGCAAGCATCGTCCGTGCCGTGCCATCGAAAGGTCCGACTCGAGGCCGGGCACTCACAAGAGTCACATCAATCCCGGCACCCACTCCCGTACCGGCTGGTGGTCAGCTGACGTGACCGGCAGCCCGACTAGGGTTCCGTGGTCATGTTCCAGGTCGTGATCACGGAACATCAGCCGCGTGATCCCACCACCATGGTTCCGTGATCACCGTCTGCGCCATGATCACGGAACATCGGCCGGGCACCGCCACCGCCCCGGACGCCGTGAGCACCACCCCTGGGGATGATCTAACCCGAAACGAGGCCGCGGCGGCGAGTGCGAACTCGGACCTGCTCTCGCCGGTGTGCACTGACCGCGCGAAGGGATTGCCGTATTCCCGGCGGAAAGTTCTCGTTTCGAGGAAGGCTGCCGTAGTCCTGGCGGAGCCCGGCCGGGTGGTCACGCGACCGATGCTCCGGGATCACGCGCGGGCAGCGTGATCCCGGAACGCCGGTCAGCTAACCTCGGGGCTCCCAGGCGGGGCGCAGGGGCATGTTGGCGGCGCCGCCGGGGGCTAGCTTGACGCCGAGCACCTGGTGGAGCTGGATGTCGTTGCGCTCGAACCCGAGACGCGAGCCCGCCATGTACAGCCGCCATACTCGGGCGATCGGCTCGCCCACCTCGGCGACGGCTTCGTCCCAGTGTTCCTCCAGGTTCGCGCACCAGGCGGCCAGCGTGAGTGCGTAGTGCTCACGCAGGTTCTCTGAGTGCCTGACCTCGAAGCCGTTGTCGTGCATCGCCGACATGATGTAGCCAGGACCCTCAAGTTCCCCGTCGGGGAAGACGTACCTGAAGATGAACCCGCCGCGCACGCTCGCCTGGCCCCGGTTGTCCGGCCTGGTGATGCAGTGATTGAGCATGCGCCCGCCAGGCCGCAGCTTGCCAGCCAGGAATGTGAAGTAGCCGGGGAGCTGAGCCTTGCCGATGTGCTCGGTCAGGCCGATCGAGCTGATCGCGTCGAAGTCGGTCTCCGGTACCTCGCGGTAGTCCAGGTGCCGCACCTCGGCCAGCTCCTCAAGCCCGGCCTCCTTGATCGCCCGCTGCGCCCACAGCGCCTGCTGCTCGGACAATGTCACGCCGAGTGCCTTGACGCCGTAGTGCTTCGCGGCGTGCCTGACCATGCCGCCCCAGCCGCAGCCGACATCGAGCAGCCGCATGCCGGGCTCAAGCCCGATCTTGCGCGCGACCAGGTCGAACTTGTACTCCTGCGCTTCCTCAAGGCAGGCATCCGCGTGCGGGTAGCAGGCGCAGGTGTAGGCCATGGAAGGGCCAAGAACCCATTCGTAGAAAGTATTGGATACGTCGTAATGATGAGAGATAGCGCTGGCGTCCCGGCCGCGTGAATGCCGCCGGCCCGTGAGCCAGCTGCGGTTGACCCGGACTTCCTGCGGCGGCGGCGGGATCCTCGGAAAGAGCCGCGCCGGCCCGCCGAGCTGGCTGAGCACCGCGAGCCGCCCGGAGAGACCGAGGTCGAGCTGCTGTGCCCTGGACAACCGGAGCAGCGCGGTGTACATGTCCCCGTCCACATCCAGGTGGCCAGAGACGAAGGCGCGGGCCAGGCCAAGCGCACCCGGCGACTGGGCCAGGTACGAGACCGCCGTCTTGTCTCGGACGGTCACGGTGACCGGTGGCGTACCGGTCACGCCCGCCGAACTGCCGTCGTAGGCGCGGAACTCTACTTGCGCATCAGGGCCAGCCACCGATTCGAATACCTCGGCCAGCGTCATGCGTCCTCCCTTGTGCTTTGACCCTCATTCTCCGCCGGCGCCGCCCGGCGTGGCGAGACCCTCATGTCCCCCGAACGCACTTGTCGTAGAGATCGGCCAGCCTGCCGCTAGCGTCGTACTCACCCTTGAGCTCGGAGTACGCCGCTCCGTTGTAGAGCCGCCAGAACTGCTCTGCGGAGTAGAACGAGGTCGAGTACAGGCCCTTGTGCCCGTCTAGCTGGGTTACCTTTTCCTCTACTTGCTTGTTGTAGTAGCCGTCGGTGGCTCCAGCGGGCAGCGACACGTTGCCCCAGAAACCGAAGTTGACGTAGACGCGGTCGGGGGCGAGCGGGTACAGCGACCAGGCCAGGTCGCCGCGCAGCCGGAGCGGGCAGAGCCAGACCGGGCTCATGCCCACCTCGCCGGCGAAGAAGTCGTGGAACTCGGCCGAGCGCTCGACCGGGATCTCCACGTCCTGGATCACCGACTCCTGGGCCGGAGCGCCCATCCGGGCGCCGATCGCGCCGGTCACCTTGTGCCGCTTGTCGAAGGCGACCAGCTTCCTGTACACGTCGGAGCGCCGGTACCGGCGCGGCCACAGGTGCCTGACCAGCGGCCGCTGTACGCCGAAGGCGCGCGAGCACCAGAACCAGTCGGTATCCCAGCGCCACAGGTAATCGCGGATGGTCAGGAAATCCTCGGCCGGGCCCTGGATCGACTGGTAGTAGATCCGCTGGCCGGTGTAGTCGCTCAGCCAGGGCGCGACCGCGCTGTAGGCGCCGACGGTCAGGTAGATCTCGTCCGGGCTGAACGCGGTGCCGTCGACAAAATCGGCCTGGTGGCCGCCGTAGCTGCCCTCGCGGGCGATCTCCTCGATAGCGGCCATGGCACTGGCCGCCTCACCGAACCTGAAGTGCTTCACGTGCACGTAAGGCTCGACCGGCTCAAGCTCGATCTTCAGCCAGAGCGCGTAGCCGAGCGTGCCATAGGAGTTGGGAAAGCCCCGGTACAGCGCCTCATGCTGGGAGTCAGGGGCGGCGGTCACCACTCGACCATCGCCGGTCAGGATCTCCATTTCTAGTACGGACTCGTGCGGCAGCCCGTTGCGCAGGGAGGTCGACTCGATTCCCAGGCCGGAGACGGCGCCGCCGAGGGTGATCGTCTTGAGCTGCGGGACGACCAGCGGCATCAGGCCATGCCGGAGCGTCGCGTCGACCAGGTCCTCGTAGGTCGTCATGCCGCCTACGATCGCCGTCCGCTCGACCGGGTCGATCTCGAGGACGCTAGTGAAGGCCGACACATCGAGCGTGACCAGCTCGGGAGCGCCCTTGTCGCGGAACCTGAAGAGATTCGAGGTCGACTTGCCGAGCCGGACCGGGGTGCCGGCCGGGATCGCGGCGTACTGATGCCTGAGCCGGGCGGCAGCGGCATGCCGGCTGGCTAGCCGGGGGCTGGTCTCGGGCGACGAGGTCGTCGCGGCTGGCCTGGTGGCCGCCTCCGGCTCGTGATCAGCGAGTTCGGTCACGCTGCCCTCCCCTGGGGGACACTCAGCCGCCAGCCCGTCATGAACCGCAGCGCCGGCGTGGCTGAACCTGCGATCAGCTCATCTTACCGTCCGGTAGTTCACCGTCTCGCTGCCGTTGGCAGTCAGTCAACAGCTATGTCGCGCGGTAATTTCGGCGTCGCTCAGAGTCAGCTCGGGTCAGCTCGATCAAGAGCTTAGACCTGGCTGGGGGGCGGTCGGGCGGCATGCCCTTGATGCCGGCTGCTACGCAACGCCTGGCATCAATGGCATGCCGTCCGATCGCTGGATCTCGGACTAAACGGGCGAAACCCGGCCTAAGAGTGCGTCCGGGCAGTCGCGCGGCTCAGTGCGTCTGGCGGTGGAACGACGGAAAGTGGTGATACGTCGTTCGTGGCCGGTGACGTCTTGACGTTTTGATGGGTCGAGAACCGGCAAAGCGGGCAAAGTTTCAACGGAAAGTGATGATACGTGGAGCTGGCGGGCCGACGTATGCTCATTTTCCGTTGGTCCCGGCCGTCGGTCCCGGCCGTCGGTCCCGGCGCGAGTTCCGAGACGGGCGGCATGTCCGTGGTGGCGAGCGTTGCGCAGCAGCCGACACCGCGGACATACCGCCCGACTCGGCCCCACGACGTCCTATAGACCAGCTCCGGGTCAGACGCCCGTCATGGCGTGTACCCGGCCCGCCGCCACAGCATCGACGAGGCGCTGGTGATCAAGGAGGTTCTGTTGCGCGTAGGCGACCGCGAACTCGGCAATCGCATGATCGAATACCTCGCCGGAGCCCAGGTACCCGGAGACCAGCGTGGCCCGGCCGGTCCTGGCGTGCGCACGGGCCAGCGCCCAGCCGCAGAGCCTTGCGTAGTACTTCAGCTGGTCGGCATCCATGACCGGCACGTCCATGTTGCCCTTCATATCGCGAAGCTGCCGCACGTAGTAGTCCCTCGGCTGGGCGCCGTCGGCCGGGACGCCGCAAGTCCAGCCGAGGAAGGGATCAGAGGCCGCCTGCGTGACGCGCTGGCCGCGCACAACCCGCTCGCCCTGGTGCTTATATTCGCTCGCCCCCGCGTACTCCGCGAGCACGGACACCTGCGCCTCCTTGAGCTGCAGGAACAACGGCTCGTCCGGCCGGTCACCCATCAGCAGCAGGACGAAAGCCTCGGTGCCGACCGAGCCGACGCCGACCACCTTGCGGGCGAAGTCGCCGAAGTAGTAGCGGCTGAGCACTTCCCTCGCGTCGGCCTTAAGCGTCTCCAGGTACAGCTCGATCGCGCCATGCAACTGGTCGAAGATGGCCGGGTCGAGGTCGACCGGGTACCGCACGATCACCGGGTAGTCCGGCTTGATCCGGTACTCGCCGTCGACCTGCTGGCACAGCTTCATCAGCGCCTTGAGACTGGTCCGGTGGCGGGCCTTCTCGATGTCCCGCTGCCTGCGCCGCACCGCGTGCCTGGGCTGAAGCGCGTCGAAGATGGCGGTGATCCGCTCGACGTCTATCCTGGCGTACCAGACGTCCAGGAAGCGCATCCCGGCGAACTTAGCCATCTCCTCCCGGTAGGTGCGCGCACAGTTCCTGGCGGCCGTCCGGCCGACACTCTCCTTGAAGCCATTGTCACCGGCCGCTACGGCGAAACTGGCCGCGAGGCGCTTCACATCCCATTCGAACGGCCCTGGCAGCGTCTCGTCGAAGTCATTGACGTCGAAGACCAGCCGCCGGTCGGGCGCCGCGAACATGCCGAAGTTCATCAGGTGGGCGTCACCGCAGCACTGCAC
Organism: uncultured Actinomycetota bacterium; assembly: GCA_963819285.1. Classification (GTDB taxonomy): domain Bacteria; phylum Actinomycetota; class Actinomycetes; order Streptosporangiales; family Streptosporangiaceae; genus Chersky-822. The sequence goes on along the minus strand of CAWFVM010000002.1, from coordinate 2,941,194 downwards.
CCGGATACCAGTCGTGGGAGTGTGAGCCAGGTCCCACGCCATCGGCGCGGCGGCGCCGCGGAAATACGCGAACGGCGAGGCCACCATCCGTCCGTACCTGATCGGCACCAGGTCAGGCACTCGCTGGCCAGCCTGCAGCTCCAGAGTCTCGACCGGGTCAGGTCGTCCTGGCGGTACCGACCAGGTCGCGTGACTCGACCTGGCAACCGACGCGCGCTCGGCCCGCCCCTGCGTGCGCCACTCCTCCGGAGTGAACACCTCATGAGGTGGTGCGAGCACCCCAGGCGACATCCTGCTCACCGTGACCACCCGTCCCCCCGATCGGCAGGTCAATGACCCAAGCGTACGAAGCCGCAGGCAGCGGGTTAACTTTGGGCTAGCCGAAGATTGAAGCCATGGGCTGGTCATGCCCCTGGCGTGACCAGCGATCCCGGGCGATCCCGGATCCCGGCGGGAGGACCTGTGGCTGCCATCTACTCCGAGCTCGACGAGCAACTGATCAAGTTCATCACCAGACAGCCGATGTTCTTTGTGGCGACGGCACCGTGCCTGGACCAGGCGGGAGCGGGCGGGCATGTCAACGTCTCGCCCAAGGGCTACCGCGACACTTTCGCTGTCCTGGATCCGCTGACCGTCGCTTACCTGGACCTGACCGGCAGCGGCGCCGAGACCATCGCGCACCTGCGCCAGAACGGCCAGATCACGATCATGTTCTGCTCGTTCGACCGGCAGCCGAAGATCGTCAGGATCCACGGCACGGGGCGAGTGATAGTCCCGCAGGACGCGGACTGGCCGGAGTACGCCACCTACTTCCCCGGCCCGGCCGACTCCGGCCCGGCCGACTCCGGCGAACTCGATCTCTCGTGGGCTGACCGCCGCCTGGGTACTGGCACTGACCGGGGCAACCACCGGGCGATCATCGTGGTCACCGCGGACCGCATCTCCGACTCCTGCGGCTACGCCGTCCCGATCATGCACCTGACCGAGGAACGGGACGTACTCGCCCGATGGGCCGAACGCCGTTCCGCCGAAGCCCTCACCGCCTACCGCGTCAAGCACAACAGCGTGAGCATCGACGGCCTCCCCGCCCTGGACTAAGCCCACTCCCCAGCCACATCGATCATGTTCCAGCCACATCGATGTGGCAGGGGTGTAGCTGGAACAACACCGCTGCCACATCGATGCGGCTCAGTCTGGGTGAGGCTGCCACCGATGCGGCTCATTGGAGTGGTGCGCCGGCCTGGGCTGCCCGTGCGGGTTTCCGTGATCATGGTTGGGGTCTTGATCACGGAACTCTGGTGGATGATCACACGGCTCATGTTCCGTGACCAAGGCATGCCTCATGATCACGGAATTGGGTTCTGTCGCATATCTCTGGATGGTTACGTTGGCTGGTTGGCGGCGAGGATGAGCTTGCGGAGGAGGGGGAAGCTGGCGCGGCCGTAGGCCTGGCGCTTGATTTTCTTGATCTTGCTGACGGTTCCCTCGACTTTTCCGCTGTTCCAGGGCAGGGACAGGCCGTTGCGGACGGCGTCGTGGTCCTGGCGGATGCCGGCGGCGAAGGAGGCGAGCGGGGGGATGCCGGCTGTCTCGGCGGCCCGCAGCCAGGTTTCGAGGGTTTCGGTCCCTGTGGCGGGGCTGATGATGGTGGCCCTGAGGCCGGCGCTGATGTCGGCGAAGGACCGGGCCAGGCCGGTGATGAGGGCGAGGCGGGGGATGCGGGCGGTGACGGCGGTGAGCGCGGCGGTGTCCTCGGGGGTGAGGTTCGCGGGGCTGGTCATGATCCAGCGGGCGATGTCGCGGGCGGCGGGCAGCGGCGGGGGCGGGGGAGGGGCGCTGCCGGGCAGGTGCCGCAGGGGCCGGAGGTAGCGGCGGACCTGCTGGTCTGAGCCCTGGTAGCCGAGCCGGGTGATCTCGGCGGCCAGGGCGCGGGCGTCGCGGGCGCCCTCGTTCCAGCGGCGGATGAGGTGGTCCTTGTACGGGTCGACGGCGGAGGGCTGGCGGGCGGGGAGGATCTCGGCGGCGGTGGCGGCGGCGTACCTGCGCGCGGTGGGCACGCAGATGCCCAGCTCGCGGGCGATCGCGGTGGCGGAGTGGCCGGCGTCGCGGAGACGCCCGACCTCCGCGTGCAGCCGGCGAACCTCGCCGGCCCGCGGTGACTCCCGCAGCGCGGGCGGCGGGGCTTCCCCGGCATCGGAATCCTCAGCGCCGATCAGCACCCCTTGCGCTCCTGGCTGTCCGCTGTGGTCCTCGTGCTGGTGCCCGGCGAGGGCGGCGGCGGCGGCCTGGCGGACCCGGTCGCTGAGATTGTGCAGCAGATGCCAGCGGTCAGCGACCTGGATCGCGTCCGGGGCGCCCTGGCCGCACGCGCTGCCGTAGCCAGTGCCCCGGTCCCGGCAGATCACGGCGGCGCCGGGGTGGTCCTCCAGCCATTTCTTCACCGTCCCGGTCTCCCGGTCCGGCAGCACGCCGGCGACCTGCCCGGTTTCCATATCGATCAGCACGGTGCCGTAGACCCGGCCCCGCCTGAACGCGAAATCGTCGATTCCCAGCACCCGCGGCGCGGTACCCGGATCCTCGTCCGGCAGGGCCAGGACCAGCCGGATCATCGAATGCCGGGACGCGGGCATGCCCAGCTGCCCGGCCAGCGCCGACCCGGCCCGCCCGGCCAGCACCCTCGCGACCGCCTCCAGCGCCCCGGCCAGCAGCGGCGTCCTGCGCGCCCACGCCGACGTCAGGCCCTCGACCTGCTCAGCGAACGTCTTCCTCGCGCACCCCGGGTTCACGCAGTCCAGCACCCGGACCTGCAGCCGGACCACGACCTCCCGGCCCCAGACAGGAAGATCACGCAAGAACCGCGCATACCCGCCATGCCGTTTGCCAGACAGTACCCCGCAATCCGGGCACGGCACCCGGTCCGCCGCCGGCCTCGCCCGCACGAGCACCCGCTCCCCGGTATCCGCCAGGCCCTCCACCACCAGCCCCGCCAGATGCGGCATCAGCACCGAAAGCACCTGCCCGCACGACAACTCCCCATCACACTGCGACAATGACACGGCGGGCTCCTGGCTCCGGCGGACTCGACACCCAGCCAGATACCAGGAGCCCGCTCCCGTGCCACCGCGACACGCCGCACGCAACCCAACGTAACCATCCAGAGATATGCGACAGAGCCCGGAATTGTTCGTGGTTTGCTGGCTTCGTTGCCGGCTGGTTTCTCTTATGGTTAGCGCATGCGATTCGCGCTGATCAACTCTGGACTAGGTCTGCTCACGACTGCTAGCGAGCTGCACAAGCTCCGCCCTGATGCCGACCTCGTCATTGCGATGGACCCGGACGGCATGCCATGGGGTCCGCGCACCCCGGAGGACATTGCCGCTCGTTCCCTCGCGATCGCGCAAGCGGTGGCCGCCTACGAGCCGGACGCGATCATCATGGCGTGCAACACCGGAACTGTGCATGCGATCGAATTGCTGCGCTCGGAGTTCGAGCCGGCCATCTCTATCATCGGCACGGTGCCGGCGATCAAGCCGGCTGCCGCAGCGGTCAGCTCGGTTGCGGTGTGGTCCACGGTCGCGACGAGCCACAGCGCCTACCTGCGCGACCTGATCACCCAGTTCGGCGGCAGCGCCACGGTAACCCCCGTGCCGTGCCCTGGCCTGGCAACCGCCGTCGACGCCGGGGACGGCCCGGCCATTGCAGCGGCCATCGCTGACGCCGCCGAACTGACTCCGGCTGACTGTGCCGGGCTCGTGCTCGGCTGTACGGAGTATGAGCTGGCCGCCGACCAGATCGGTGCCGCGGTCCCTGACGCGAGGCTGTTTGGCACGGCGGCGGCCGTCGCTGCTCAGGCTCTCCGGCGGGTGGCGCTCGGAAGCGAGGAACTCATCCCGGTCAGTGATCCGGCGACCGGGACCCTCACCGTCCTGCTCAGCGGCCGGCCAGGCAGCCTGCCCCCGGCAGCACTGCAGTACAGCCAGGGCCGCGAGCTAGCCCGGCTCGACCCGGGCCGCGATCCCGCATCCGGACTCGCCGTGTAGTGCCAGATCTCAAGTCAAATGTCGGATCTCGATAAAAACGCCGTAACTTAGACGTTTTGTCGGCAGGCGCCTACCGATAAGCTTGGGACCACTTCGCCGGGATCACCGGATTTGCGGCGGGTACAGCCAAGGGGAATCGAAATTTAGATGATTATCGTATTAGCGCACGCCAAGGACGCTCTGGCCGACTTCCCCGATGCTGGCCAGGAAGCTCTGCAGCAGTACCTCAGGCAGCAGAAGACCACGGATCAGCAAGACGAGGTGGTCCAGCAGGCCAAGGCCCTGATCGTCGCGCCGATCAATGAAATCAACCATACTTTCGCGGACTGGCCTGACTTTTTCGCGGCAGCGGCAAGGCTCGCGCGGATCTCGATCCTGCGGCCGGTCACACCGCAAGAACAGCAGGTCATGTCCGCCTGGCGAACTGCGGCGCTGGCCGATGAGCAACGATTCAGCCAGATCATGTACGAGCGGACCAATCTGGCTATGTGGGGGAACTGCGGCCAGACGACCATGCTGGTGCAGGGTCGCCTGCGGGCGAACTACGCGGCGCGCACTGACACGGTCCGGACGGTCACCTACAAGGGCGGCATCGTCGCTGGGCTTGAAGCACAGCTCAAGCAGCTGCCGCCCGACGCAGGCAAGATCGACATCGTGGACTGCGATCTGGGCGGCGTACACAATTTCCTGATCGAGGCACGCCATGACGGGACGCGCTACCTGATCCAGGGCTACCAGGGTCTCTACCCGGCACCCTGGTGGACTGCGGATACCGTCCGAAATCCGGTCAGCGGCCAGCCAGTCGAGGAAGAGCTCCACGGCTTCCGGGCTCGGTACGGTCTCGGGCAGGACATCAGTCCCCTGTACGACGACTTCGTAGCAGCGATCGTCGCGCTTGCGCAGCAGGGTTACCAGGGCTACGTCAGACAGCAGCCGGCCTGGCGATCGCTGCCATTCCATACGACGGACAAGAACGCCACCGTCCTGGTGACTAAGCCCGACGTCAAGGTCGGAACGTTCAGGGTCCGCAACGCCGACGCCGTTCGCATTGCCATGGGCAACGTGCAGGGCTCGCTGTGCGCTCAGGCAACGCTATCCCTGCCTGTGCCCGAGGCTCCCGTCGACCAGGCGGGCGTAGCGGACGCCCTGAGGCGCCTGGGCCTGACGGCCGCGTACTCCAAAGATCCCTCGGGTACTCACCTCTTCAAGGTGACCGCGGTAGACAATGGCCCGCAGGAGCTGAAAGCGAGGGCCATCCTCCTCGTGGATGGCCTGGAGGTTCCGTGGCTCCGCTCGACGGACCTGCCAGCCGCAGGCGCGGTGAATGTGGTCTACAGCTTCAGGGGCACTGAAACGGTCGCCGCCTGCACGATCCGGTAACTACAGGCTGGCCCGGCCAGCGGGCGGCTTCGCAAGCTGGCCTGCCTGCGGGCGGGCTCCGGTCATCGCCGGCGGTTGGGGTCGGAAGCGGGTGGCTTGCGGTGCCGGGCGTAGCTGGCGGCGACCTGCTTGGGCGTCATCGACAGCCGGGCAGCCGACGGCGGCAAGCCCGCGTGCAGGGCATCGGCGATCAGCAAGGCCATGGAGTACGCCGGGTCGGCGCTCAGCGCTCGCTCGATGGCGACGCTCGCGAGGGCTCCGTCACCAGATTGCCAGGCGGTAAAGGCGAGCAGCGACGCGGGCGCGGGGATGAACTCCGCCGGGAGCTGGCGAATCAGCTGAGCCCAGAGCCGCTGATGAGCCTCGTTGAACCTCGGATCCATCCTCGCCCACGCGTCGTCTCTCACCCGGAGATCGGCCAGGGTAAAGCCAAGCCAGGCAAGCTCATCCAAGTCGGTGACGTCCGCGCCGCGCCTGCAGGCCGCCACGGCCAGGCGAACCGACCTCCGGCCTGCGTCTGCGATCGACTGCAGCGGATCGCTCCCCTCGGCGACTGTCAATGACTGCTCGATGAGCCGGCCCGGCCCCTGGCCCGCTCGATGGCCTCGGCCATCGGCTTGATCAAGTCGTCCTCCGCGGCCAGCGTGCCGACCAGAGCGGCCCGGTCCTGGTGCACGGTCAGGCCCGCCGCTGCCAGCGCCGCGGCCGCCGGATGGCCTGCCGGATCGTACGGAAGGCCCTCTGGCGGGCAGCAAGCCGGATCGCGGCACAGGTAGGACCAGTAGCGCCCCTCATGCACGCGCAGGGCATCCTGGATCACGATCCCGGCCTGGCGCAGGGCTGGCCCCACTGCGTCGACGACTCCGGTGACGTACTGCCCGGCTCCATAGCCGACCAGGATCGCCATGGTGAGGTGCTCACGATCAAGTACGGTCGCGGCGTGGGCCGCGATGTCTGCGCTGAGCGACTGATCAGGCGGGTCGGGCAGGTCATAGCGGAAGGCCAGCCTGATCCGGGCGTGCGGACCACCGATACCCAGCACGACCAGGCTCTTGGCTGGATAGAAACCGAGCAGATGCGGGACCACGGCCAGGATGCTGTCGGCGGAGCCGATCTTGACCTTGCAGCGGAAGCCCGGCTGATCCGGAGCGCCGGCCTGACCAGGCTGACCCGACGCGCGAGGCCGGCGACGACCCGGCCCGCGCCCTGCGGGGCCAGCGGGACCACGGTCGCCAGGCCTCGAACCACCTTGGCCCCGGCGGGCCGACCCGGTCCCCCGAGAGGACGCAGGGCCGGAAGCAGACGCAGGGCCGGAAGCAGACGCAGGGCCTACAGGGGGCACCGAGTCGGCAGGAGGCATGGCGGACGAGGACGCGGGCCCATCATCTTGAGGTTGGGACTCATCGCGCCGGGAACGCGATGCTTCTGGGCAATGTCCATGAGGCTTGGGTGCATTCATAGAGCTAGAATCGTCTGCCGAAAGCAGTACCGCGACGCGACTTTTTAGCCTGTTAATAACCGAAGATCGGGGTCGCGAAGAGCGGGTCGGAACCTGTGGAAGAAACCTAGGCACGGCCTCCTCTCCGAGGTTCCCGGCAAAGAGGAGTCACACCGTCGGGTTCCGTGATCATGATCCAACGCCCCTTAGGCTAGTTTAATCATGCTTGTGACCTGCGTATTCAGGGTTCCGCCGCATGCGAGTTGCCCGGGCTGGCCCGTGAGCCGCCCGAACTGGCCGGCGTCATGATCGCTGGAGAGCTGCCGTCACCCTGGCGAAGAGTTAGCGTCATCCTGGGGTAGAGCTACCGCCCGCCATAGAGTTCTAGGCGTATATAACGGATAAGTCTTCCTGGAGCGGCAGCTCTACCCTGAGATGACGGCAGCTCTCCGGGCTCGTCAGGCCGGGCTGAGGCACCGCCCGGAACCGGACGCCGCCCGGCGCAAGCCGCGCAACAGCAGCCGCAGTGCAGGGCAGGAGCGGGCGGACACAGTGCAGGGCATGGCCGGTGGCCAGCGGCAGCCTCCGCATGGCAGTGCCGGCAGCATCCGCCCCTAGTCTCGCGGCCGACCGGGCTTCGCTCAGCAACCCGGTGATTCGTCCTGGCACGCCGGGCCGTCGGCGGCGGGTTTTGTCAGTGGGTCATGTTAGGTTGTAAGTACTTAGAGAGATGGCATCGCCGGGACGATTGTGGTCTTGGTTACTAGGTGATATGGACTCCGTTTTCGGGGTGTGTGTCCCGGCTGAGTGGCCCTCCTGTTTCCCTGGTGAGTTCTGGTGCCGCGGCGGCGCCCGTCTTGGTGCGGGCGTGTCCTGAGCGGCGGCACGCGGACTCCGGCCAGGCCCCCCGTGAAGTCATCGGTGTGCGCGTGTCCCAGGGAGGTGGTGCCTGATGTCCGATCCCGTCCAGCAGCCCGGCGCTGCCCCCGCCCTGCCCGCACCCGGGTCTGACGCACCCGGCTCTGCCGCACCCGGGTCTGATGGGCCTGGCTGTGCCGGATCGGGCTGGCCGGGGTCGTCCGGCCTGGCTGGCGAGGGCCCAGAGTCGACAGTGCAGGCGGTGTCGATGGTGCTGGCAGGGCTGCGCTGGCTGGCCGCCGCGGATCTGGCCTCAGCCCCGCAGGTGGTGCAGGCGGAGTGCCTGCTGGGCCTGGAGCAGGCCCGGTCCGCCCACACCGCCGCCCACGCCCGGGTCCTGTCGGCCTTCGATTACGGGGACGGGTTCGCAGCCGACGGGCAGCCCACCACCCGGTCCTGGCTGCGGTGGCGGACCCGGGTCACTCCCGCTGCCGCGTCCGGCTCCGCCGGGTGGATGCACCGGCTCCGCGCCCACCCCGACATCCACACCGCGCTCACGGCCGGGGAGATCTCCGAGTCCTGGGCGAAGGACATCTGCGCCTGGACCGACCTGCTCCCGGAGTCCGCCCGCCGCGACGCCGACAAGATCCTGCTCGGCGCCGCCGCCGGCGGCGCGAGGCTGACCGACCTGGCCGGCCTGGCCGAGGAAATGCGCAAGCACCTGGCCGTCCCCGACACCGACGGAGACGACGACGGATTCGGCGACCGGCGGCTCCGGCTCGCCACGACGCTGGGCGGGGCCGGGAAGCTGGACGGGGACCTGACGCCGGGCTGCGCCGAGGCGATGCGCGCCGTGCTGGACGCGCTGGGCAAGCGGCGCGGCCCCGAGGACCTGCGGACGCCGGGACAGCGCCAGCACGACGCACTCGAAGAGGCCCTCGTCCGGCTGATCGCCGCCGGCGGGCTCCCCGACCGGGCCGGGCAGCCCACCCAGATCCAGCTCCACCTCAGCCTCGACGACCTCACCCGCAGACTAGGCGGCCAGCCCGCAGGCGGAGAAGACGGGCACAGCGGCCCGGGCGATGAAGCGCCGGGGGCCGATGGCATCGGGCCGGGCGGCAGCGGGGACGACGGCACCGGGCTGGGCGGCGGCAGCCGGCCGAGCGGGGCAGACCTGCTCAGCTCCCGGCTACGGCCCCGTCTCCAGCCCGGCGGCAGCACCGTGCCTCCCGTCGTGCCCTGGCCAGTAGCCGGGCCGGGCACCGAGTGCGACGCGTCGATCATCCCGGTCGTGACCGGGCACCTCGACCACGACCTGCTGGACAAGCTGGCCGCCCTGCTCACCCGGCCGGTCACCGGACCCGGCAGCGGCACCCCCGGCAGCAACGGCTGCGACCACTGCGGCACCGGATACGGCCCCGCCACCCAAGACCAGGTATACGACCAGGTCCGCGACCTCATCATCACCAACGCCGTCGCGCTGCTCTCCGGAAAGCACGGACTCGCCTCATACCTGCGCACCGGCAGGCTCGCCCGCCCCGCCGCGTCGGTCAGCCTGCCCCTGGACGTCGGCACCAGCACCGACACCATCCCCGCCCACCTGCGCCGCGCCGTCATCCTCCGCGACCGCCACTGCGCCGCACCCGGCTGCACCACACCACCCAGCGGCTGCCAAGTGCACCACATCCGCCCCCGCAGCAAAGGCGGCACCACCAGCCTCACCAACATGATCCTCCTCTGCAGCTTCCACCACCTCATCCTGATCCACCGGTGGGGCTGGAGCATCACCCTCAACGCCGACGGCACCACCACCATGCGCAGCCCCAACGGCAGCCGGATCTACCACAGCCACAGCCCGCCCGCCACCACCGCCGCCTGAACCGCGGCATGGCAGGCGGGAACCCTGCCACAGCTGACGCCGCCTGCGGTCAGAGCACCTCGACGAGCGCGCGTCCGGACTAAAGCGGCGCAAGAGCGCACGCAAATGATCATTCCGAGTCCTGATTACTACGGAAAGATCGTGGGCCTGAGCGGACAAGCGAACAGGGTGCCGCCGGCCACGGCAAAGGCGGCGGCCATCAGGGCGTCGCCCCGCTCGGCAGGGCGCATCGGCTGGCTGGCGGCGGCGAAGGCCAGCATGGAGCCGGCGTGCGGATGCCGATGACCGCGCCAGGCGCGCTCAGCAGGACAGCCTCGTATCCGGCGCGGAGCAGCGCGAGGGCCGGCGAGCCGAGATCAGTCACCGCCCGCCTGCCGTGCGGCCAGGGCAACGGCGCCGATCAGCAGTGCGCCAGCGGCCGGCCCCGGTCACCGCGCAGGCGTGATGCGACACCCAGAACTCGCGGCTGCGCTAGCGGTCGAGCAGCGCGGGCACAACCCGGTTCGCGAGCAGAGTCGCGGCCGTGCTCACGCCGACCAGTACCAATGCCACTCAGCCTAAGTTGATCTTGGTAAGACTGGCGTGTCGGTGCGGGGCGTTCTGGCTGGTTGCCGACATGATCGCGGTTTGTGACGGAGACTGGGATGGTGGCGGGCGGGCGGCTGACGGACTGGATTTCCCTGGGGGTGCTGACGTGGCGGGTGCCGCGGCATGCGGTTGATGACGCGGTGGCGGTGACGGGGAGGGCTGCGAGGAGCCGGGCGGGAACTGCCGCCGCATGTGGGTGGCGTAGCTGGTGATGGCGCTGGCGCTGTTCGCGGATGAGGATATGAGGAGGTCACGGCGCGGCTGGCGGGCGTCATGATCGCGGAGCACTGCCGCCTGAGGGAGAGCTGCCGTCATGATCGCGGAGGGCTGCCGTCATCCTGGGGTAGAGATGCCGCCTGACGTAGATTTTTCCGCATATATGACGGCTAAGTCTTCCTGAAGCGGCAACTCCACGCCAGGATGACAGCAGCCGATCATGACGCCGGCCAGTTCAGGCAACTCGCGGCCAGCCCAGCCAACTGCACGCAGCGGAGCCCTGAACACGCAGGTCACAAGCATGATCAAACCAGCCAAACGGCATTGGATCATGGTCGGGTCTTGATCACGGAACCCGGATAGGGTGATCGCACGACTCATGTTCCGTGATCACGGTGAGTTTCATGATCACGGACGGCTGCGGGGTACCTGGGCTCGACGGCTGCGGGGTACCTGGGCGCTTGGCACGCTTGGCAGCGACTGCCGACCTATGCACCCGATCCCCTGCCCACCCCGGCACCCGCGAGCACACGCCTCGCCCGGTACTACAGGCGGACTCCGAGCAGTGCGTCCACCGCATCAGTCACGAGCCGGGCTGAGCCCGCGCGCGCCATCTCACCTGCGATGTTCTCACCGCCACCGCCACCGCCACCGCAACCGCCCGCTAGGACCCTCTCCGCCCAGGAATCGACGACGGCCAGCGCACCGGGGGCGTCGAGGTCATCGGCCATCCGCTCCCTGATCGCGGCCAGCACGCGCTGAGCCCCGGCGCCAGCCTCAGCCGGTGATCCTGATGGGGCTGGCGCCGGGGCGAGCCCAGCCGGGGCGAGCCCAGCGGCCGCTCGCCAGCGAGCTAGTCGCCCCATCGCCTCCTGAAGTTCCTGATCAGTCCAGTCCCAGTCGCTCCGGTAGTGATGCGCCAGAACCGCCAGCCTGATCGCCATCGGGTCAGTGCCCGATTCCCGCAGTTTCGAGACGAACACCAGATTGCCGAGCGACTTGGACATCTTCGTCCCGTCGTACCGCACCGTGCCCGAGTGCACGTACCGGCGGGCGAAGATCTCGCCGCCCGTCCGCGCGAACGCGACCCTGGCGTGAGACGCGCTCATCTCGTGATGCGGGAAGATCAGGTCAGTACCCCCGGCCTGGACATCGAACGCGACCCCGAGATACCGGCTGGCGATCGCGGCGCACTCTACGTGCCAGCCCGGCCTGCCCGGCCCGAACCTGGAGTCCCAGTACGGCTCGCCCGGCCGCCGCGCCAGCCAGACCAGCGGATCGAGCGGGTCCTTCTTGCCTGGCCGGCCGGGGTCACCGCCCCGCTCGGCCGACAGCTCAAGCATCGTCTCGACAGTAAATCCCGACACCGAGCCGAACGCCGGATCGGCCGACTTGAGCGCGTACATATCCCCGTCAAGGTCATAAAGCGATCCCTTGCCGGCCAGCACCGCGCTGAACTCCCCGATCACGTCGAGCGCCTCAACCGCACCGACCAGGTGGTCGGGCGGCAGCACCCGCAGCGCGGTCATGTCGCCTCGGTAGCGCTCGATCTCACGGTCAGCGAGTTCGCGCCAGTCGTCGCCGTCCCTCGTGGCGCGCTCAAGCAACGGATCATCAACATCAGTGACATTTTGGGCATAAAGCACAGCGTGCCCGGAATCTCGCCAGCTACGGTTCAGCAGATCCCAGGCGATGTAAGTTGCCGCATGACCCATATGGGTCGCGTCGTAAGGCGTGATCCCGCAAGCGTAGATCGACGCCACCTGGCCGGCCGCCGCCACCGCCAGCGATCTGCCCGCGGTGTTCCAGACCTTCGTCTCGGGCGCCTGCCCGGGCAGGTGAGGAACGCTCGCAGCAGGCCAGGAGTCCATGGCCGTAGGTTATCGCTCGGCTTACGTGCTATCGGAGGGAGCGTACCTGTTCGAACGCGTAGGCCAGCGCCAGTAGCCTCGGCTCGCTCCAGGCCGGGCCCATGAACAAGATCCCGACCGGCAGCCCGGAGACCGTGCCGGCCGGTACCGTGATCGACGGATAACCGCTGACAGCGGCGGGAGACGACGTCCCGAACGTGACGTGGTCGCCGAGCACGTAGTCGGTGAGCCAGGCCGGGTTGCCGGCCAGCGTGAGCACCGCGTCCAGCCGGTGCTCGGCCAGCACCCGGTCAAGCGCGCCCCTGGCCAGGACCCTGGCCTCGGCCCTGGCCTGCCTCCAGTCGGGGTCCAGCCTGCCGCTGGTCTTTTCCGCCAGGTCAAAGATTTCCTGGCCGAATCGAGTCAGCACGCGGTCCTCGTGACGAATATTAAAAGAGATGAGCTCGGACAGTGATCTGGGGTGCTCGCCGCCGAGCCCGGCGAGGTAGGAGTTCAGGTCGTCCTTGAACTCGAAGGTGAGCGCCGCGAATTCGGGCTTGCTGATCTCATCGGCCTTGGCCAGCTCGACCGGGTCGACGACCTCGGCGCCGTGCTCGCCGAGCAGCGCCACCACGCGATCGAGCAGCGCGGCGGCAGCGGGCACCGCGTCCGCCGCCCCATCGCGCCAGATGCCGATCCTGGCGCCACCGAGCGCGGCCGGGTCGAGGAACTGGGTGTAGTCGGCGTAGACCGCGCTCTCCCGCTCGCCAGGCTCTGGGGTGTCATCGGTCGCGGGGTCGGCAGGATCGAGGCCAGCGATCGCGCCAAGAAGCGCGGCCGCATCAGCGACGCACCTGGTCATCGGGCCTGCGGTGTCCTGCGCCGACGAGATGGGCACGATGCCCGTCCGGCTGACTAGACCGAGGGTTGGCTTCAGGCCGACGATGCCGCAGTTGTTCGAAGGGCTGATGATCGAGCCATCGGTCTCGGTGCCGATCGTGAGCGGGGCCAGGCCGGCCGCGATCGAGACCGCTGAGCCCGAGCTTGAGCCGGACGGATTGCGGCCAGGTCCGTGCGGGTTCACCGCCTGGCCGCCGAGCGTGGACCAGCCGCTGGTCGACAGGGTGGAGCGGAAGTTCGCCCACTCGGACAGGTTGGCCTTGCCCAAGATGATCGCGCCGGCCGCGCGCAGCCTGCTGACCAGGAACGCGTCCTTGGCTTCCGCGCCGAGCAGGGCTGGCGAGCCGGCTGTAGCGGGCGAGCCCGCCGCCGCGATGTTGTCCTTGATCAGCACCGGGATGCCAGCCAGCGGACCTTGCGCTGCCCCTCCTGCCCCGGCCGCACCGCCGGCCCTGGCCGCGTCGATGGCGGTGGCCTGCGCGACGGCGTCACTGCTCGCTGAGATGACGGCACCGAGGCCTCCGTTCAGCCGCTCGATGCGGCTCAGGTAGAACCTCGTCAGCTCGGCAGCGGTCAGCCGTCCAGACCGCATTGCCTCGGTGAGCCCGGTTACCGTGACGCTGGCGGTGTCGACGCCTGACTGCCCGATGCTCTCCGGGGCTGGCATCATTTCGCTGTGGGGTTGCGCAACCGACATGGTGGAAGACTAGGAGAGCCGGCGGATCGGCGGTACCGGGGGGTACGGATGGCTTCGAGATCGGGGCTGCGCAGTCGTGCGCGAGTGGCACCGGGCAGGCTTGCGGCGGTCATCGCGGCGGTTCTCGCAGTGGCTGTTCTCACAGTGGCCAGCGGGTGTGACTCGGCCACGAGCGGGCAGGCCGGACCGGCCAATCCGAGTCAGGGTGACTACGAGCGGATCATCAAGTCCGTGCTGCCTTCCGTCGTCCAGGTCGACGCCGGGCCGGTCACCGGCTCAGGCGTGGTGTTCAACGGACGAGATGACATCGTCACCAATGCCCACGTGGTCGGCCGGGCCAAGAACGTCGACGTCATCGTCTCAGCAGCGGCGCGACCGCTGACCGCGCGGGTGATCGGCCTGTTCAGCCCGGATGACCTGGCCGTGATTCAGCTCACCGGCGATAAGGACCACCTGCGGCCAGTCCGCTGGGCTGACTCGGCGCGAAGCTCAGGTTGGCCAGATAGTGCTCGCGATGGGCAGCCCGTACGGGCTAGTGGACAGCGTCACTCAGGGCATCATCTCCGCGACCGGGCGCATTGTGGTCGGGCCGACGATCTCGGGAATGCCGCCCACGGTGATCACCAATGCCCTGCAGACCAGCGCGGCTATCAATCCGGGCAACAGCGGCGGCGCGCTCGTGTCGCTGTCCGGAGCGGTGCTCGGCATCCCCACGCTGACGGCCCGCGATCCCGAGCTTGGCGGTCAGGCCAGCGGCATCGGGTTCGCGATCCCCGCCAACACCGTGCGCCAGATCGCCGTACAGCTCATCAGGACCGGCCACGTCACCCGGTCGGACCGGGCCTCGCTGCAGATCGTCGGCAGCACCCATACCAGCGCTGAAGGCGCGGACTCCGGGGTCACCGTGCACGTCGCGCCGCCCGCCGGGGCGGCGGCGCGGGCCGGGGTCAGGCCGGGAGACGTCATTGTCTCGGTCAACGGCGACCGAACCCCCACACTCGACGAACTGGAGAACCTGCTCATCGATTACCGGCCGGGCGAGCGGGTCGAAGTTGAGCTGCGGCGGCACAGCCAGTTCAGGCAGGTCATCGTCAGGCTCGGCAGCCTGTCCACAAGCAGCGCGGGTGCTAGCAAAAGACAATCCTGATCACCGCGTCAGGTAGCTGGCCTCTAGCGGTCGCGCGGACTGCCTAGACTGCCGCAATGAACTTCCACATCGGCAAGCTGGACTTCGAGCCGGCCGCCAGCCTTCCAGACTTGCTCGCCGCGCCCGTCGCGGCGGCGCTCACCAGCCCGCAGTGGCCGCACGAGGCCGGGGCCGTCGGCGTGGCCGAGATCGACCCGGAACTCGCCGATACCGCGGCCTTCTGCGAGCGGTACGACGTCGCGCTGGCCGAGTCGGCCAACTGCGTGGTCATCGCCGGCCGGCGTGAGGGCGAGACCAGGTTCGCCGCCTGCGTCGTGCTCGCCACTACCAGAGCCGACGTCAACAACGTGGCCAGGCGCGCGCTCGACGTGCGGAAAGCGTCGTTCGCCGCCACAGACGTCGCAGTGGCTGAGACCGCTATGGAGTACGGCGGGATCACCCCGATCGGGCTGCCGGCCGGCTGGCCGATCCTGATCGATGCCGCCGTCGCCGCCGCTCCGCAGGTCATCGTGGGCAGCGGGGTGCGCAGGTCCAAGCTGGCGCTGGCCGGGCAGACGCTCAGCAGCCTGCCAGGCGCCGTGGTAGTCGATGGTCTGGGCCGCTGACGGGTAGCTCCGGGTAGCTCCAGCTGATTACGGGAGCCAGGAAACCTTGCCGTGCAGCAGGGCATAGCCGATGAAGGCGCCGGCGTCGATGAGGGAGTGGGCCACGACGAACGGCATGGCCCTGCGCCAGCGGCGGAAGAGCAGGGCGAAGATGACGCCCATCACCGCGTTGCCAGCGAATGCCCCGAATCCCTGGTACAGGTGATACGAGCCGCGCAGCACGGCGCTGATCGCGACGGTCTTCCACGGCCTGGTGCCGAGCTGATCGAGCCTGGTGATCAGATAGCCGAGTACCAGAGTCTCCTCTAGCAGTCCGTTCTGTATCGCGTAGAGCGCGAGCACAGGAATCCGCCACCAGACGGCCGGCAGTGCCTCGGGGACAATCGTGAGGCTCACGCCTGACTTGAAAGCCAGGATGTACAGGCCCAGGCCGGAACCGCCGATCAGGGCGGCCAGCACGGCGCCCCGCGCACCGTCCCTGGCCGGCTGGCTCGCGTCGAGTCCGATCGTCGCTGGCCGATCACCTGACCTGGCGAGCAGGTACAGCACGAGCACCACCGGGGCCAGGCTCTCGGCGATGGTGGCGAGCTGCAGCGTCAGGTCGAACCAGTGATTCGAGGACTGCGAGCCGACCAGCAGTGCCTGCTGGCCCGATAGCGGCCCCCGCGCGAGAAATGAGCCAATCAGCGAGAGCACCGCGTTAAGCGCACTTGCCCCCAGCGAGACCGCGAAGACCGCGAAGATCTCCCAGCGGGCAAGATATGGGGGTGACGGGCGTACGCTGGTTTCCCTGAGTGCCACTGAAGGACTCTAGCTTGTTCCGGCAACTGTAATCGGTCGCCGATGACTGCTCGCTAGTAAGAAAGTCCTGGCCCTCGGCCTGTACTTGGCCGATAGCGTGGTTAGGGCCGGTGAGCCCGACCAGGCCGCATGATGCCAACCCGCAAGGTAGACAGGTACCGGTCAGAGTCAGCAAAAGACAGGGTGGTCCGATGAGTACAGCAGGCCGTAGCCGCGATGGCAAGCCTGCGTCCTCAGATTCGGTCCGCCTGGACGGCGGCGACGCGGCGGACGGAGGCTCGGCTCAGGAGAGCGCGACGGCGGTCGCGAGCCGGCCGGACGGCGGCGGCGAGGCAGACCTGGGCACGGACATAGCCGAGCAGCCCGCGCAGGCAGCGGGCCAGCGCGCCGATTCTGCCAGGCAGGACAGGGCAAGCCGCCAGGGCCGGACGGTGCTCGGGGTCGTCGGGAGCTATTCCCGGCGCGGCTTCGCGCCCCTCTGGGTCCGCCATGTCGTGCTGGTACTGGCCTATCTAGGTGCCGGGATCTGGGCCACGTGGCCGCGATTCACCTATCTCGCGGATGGCAAGCTGCCCAAGGCGGCGGACGTCGCGAGCTTTGTCTGGGGTTTCTGGTGGGTCGCCCACCAGATCATCCATCTCGGAAATCCCTTCTTCACCAAGTACATGGCGGCCCCGGTAGGCGTCCAGCTCGGCTTCAGCACGATGATGCCGCTAGCGGGGTATCTGATGGCGCCCGTGACCTGGATCTGGGGACCCTCGGCCGCCTTCACCGTGGTCAGCCTGCTCACGCCGGGACTGCTGTGCTACGTGATGTTCCGGGCGGCGCGACTGTGGCTGAACGTGCCTGGCTCCATCGCGGCTGGCGGGTTCTTTGGCCTGTCGTCGATGATCTTGTGGCAGGTCTGGTACCACATCAACATCGCCGTCGGGCTGATCTTCGTGCTCATGGCCATCGAAGCCGCCGTCAGGCTGCGCCGGTCGCAGCGGATCGCGGCGGGGATCTGGCTCGGCATCGCGCTGGGCGGGGCGGTCATGACCAGCCAGGAGGGCGGGGCCATCGCGCTCGTGCTCGCGGCCCTGATCCTGGTGCCGTGGCTCATCGTCAAGCTGGTCAAGGACCGGGCGACACTGAGCGCGACCCTGCTGCCGCTGGCACTCGGCGCGGCTCTGGCCCTGCTCATCGCCAGTCCGCAGCTCGTGGCGATGGCTCAGCAGATCAAATCCGGCGGCGCCAGGGTCCCGGTCGGGACGCTCGCGGTGAACTACACCCAGTTCGGCGCGTCACTGCCGACCCTGTTCGCTCCGTCGCCCAGGCTCACCTACTTCGGCCTCGGCCAGCTGGCGTCGGCCTACAGTTTCACCGATCACGTGCAGGTGGGCGAGGGACTGCCCACCTTCGGCGCCGTGGTCTGCGGACTTGCCCTGCTCGGACTGCTCATCGGCTGGCGCAAGCGGGTCGCCTGGGCCTTTGCCCTGCTCTGGATCGGCTGCGCACTGCTCGCGCTCGGCACCAGCCTGAATTTCGGCAACTGCAACCTGAGCGACGTCAAGCCGGGCATCGAGTGGGGTCGTCACTGCCAGCAGTTCATCCCGCTGCGGAACCACATCCACTACGCGCTCGTCGTCGACAACGGCATCCACGTCTGGAAGCCGGTCACGGTATCCAACCTGATGCCGTACAGCTGGCTGGTCAGAATCCCCGGACTGGCCGGACTGCGCGAAGCCGACCGGTTCGCGCTGGTCGGACTGATCGGCGCGGCGATGCTGGCCGGCTTGGTGGTCCAGTGGCTCAGCAAGCTGAGCAAGCGCAAGGTCGCCGTCCCGCTGATCGCCGTGGTGCTGGCACTCGGGGTGCTCGAAGCAGGCTGGGCCGGGGGCACGGACGGCCCGCCGTTCAGCCCGACCGAGACCATGCCGACGGCGATGCCCTCTTTCGACTCCACCCTGGTCGCCGATCATTCCCGCTCGGTCGTCCTCGACGTGCCATTCGGGCTGCGAGGCGGACTCTCGCTGACCGGCGCCGCCATCTCCGAACGGGCGCTCGTGCTGGCCACCGAGGACGGGCACCCGCGGGCCGTGTCCTACACCGCCTGGGTCCCCAGGCCCACCATTACCGCGATCGAGAAGCATCCCTTCTTCAAGTACCTGCTGAAGTACCAGGGCGCGACTTCATATCCGAAGCCGCATGAGCTGAAGCTGGCCGCCGCCGACCTCAAGACGCTGCACATCGGCTGGGTCATCGAGTGGGCGAACCTATGGCGCTCCCATCACCCCATGCAGCGACTAGCCAAGCTGGAGACCTACCTGCACAAGCTAGGCTTCCGGCGCAAGGTGCTCGCGTGCCTGGTGCCCTCGAAGCCGGGCACGATCTGCGGCGGCCAGCGACAAGGAGAAGGTCTGGCTGCTCAAGTACATCCCGGCCGACGCCTACCGAGGCCAGTACCACCTGCACCACCACCACTAACCTCATCGGTCATCGGGCCTACCCCAGGGGGTGCGGGGAGCAAGGCTGGCTCGCGGGGGACATGGCTGGCTTGCGGGTGCCGGTCGATTTGCCGGGAATGCCGGAGTCGGGGAGATGGCGGCGCGGATGGCGGCGGCGGGCGGCGGCGGCGCAACTGGGGTCCCTGGCTCGGACACGGCCCACGGCTAAGTCGGATGGGCGCAAATCGGGAGAATCCGCGTACGATCAGGAGACGCCCGGGGGCGAGGTGAGCACGGGCGGGGCTGGAACAACGGAAAGTGGAGATACGTCAGTCACTGACCGCCACGTATTGACACTTTGATAACCAGAAACCCGGCCAATCGGGCAAATTTTCAACGGAAAGTGGTGATACGTCGAACGGGCCGAACGACATATCAACACTTTCCTGGCTCTTCGCTTCTCGCCCCAGTCGGTACCCGGCAATCCGCTCCCGGGCGGCGGCTCAGCCCGGCCCGCGTGGCAGGCCTGCCGGGTATTCACCCTTTCGGAGTACCTGCGGCCAGCCTGCCGGGAGACTTGCCCCATTCTCGTGGAGGGTTGTCAGCGTTCTCGTGGAGAGTTGTCGTTTCACGGAGACTTTTCAGTAAATAGCGTGGCAAACTCTCCACGAGACGACAACTTCCACGAGAACGCTGACAACTCTCCGGGAAAACGACGACAGCTCTCCGGGAAAAGGACGGGGCCCCTGGTACCAGCTCACTCGCACGAGCGGCAGCCCCCGTTCCTTGCCGACCCGGCCTGAAATGCCTCATTGGCGGCGCGAGCCGAGTCCAGGAACCTGATCCGCCTTAGACAATGCCGAGTCCCCAGGGTGATCACGGGACCGGTGCGGAGATGGAGCCCAGCTGATGTTCCGTGATCACGGCAGACGGCCTGATCACGGAACTATGGTGGCGCGTTCACGCCATCAAGTCTCCGTCATCACGACCCAGAGCGTGATCACGGAAACCTGGTGGCGCGAGTCAACGGTCAGGAGGGGGCGAGGTCGCAACAAAACTCGCCGGGGCGGGCCGGAGCGGGCTAGGCGGGCCGGGGCGGGCCGGGCCGGGCCGGGGCGGGCCGGGGCGGGTTAGACGAGCTGGGCGGGCTGGGGGTCGGGCTGGGACTGGGCTAGCTGGACGGTCAGGCGGCCCCAGGCCAGGTCAGCGCCGGAGGCCAGGCAGCCGTCGACAACCGCGCTGGTGCCGAGCGCGCTGACTCGAATCTCTGGCAGCACCGGCGAGATCCGGCCCAGCTCGCCAGTCACCATCGCGGCGAACCCTGGCGCCTGCCCGATACCGCCGCCTAGCACCACCAGTTCCGGATCGATCACGGTCACAATCGCGCAGATCGCCTTGGCGACAAGCCTGGCCTCGGTTGCCACGACCGCGCTCGCCCGCTCATCCCCGACCGCAGCCGCCGCGAACACCTGGCGAGCCGACACCGCCCGCAGCCCGGCCTGCCTGGCCGACCGGACAATCGCCGATGACGACCCCGCGGCCTCCAGCGCCCCGCGCCTGCGTACTTCCTGGTCGTCGCCGCCCCGCAGGCCCTCGGTGATCGGCAGGAACGCGATCTCGCCGGCCACGCCGTGCGCACCCCGGTGCAGCCGTCCGCCGAGCACCAGGCCCATGCCGATACCGCTGCCGATGGAGACGAAGGCGAAGCTGGAGAACTCCCGGCCGTGGCCGTGCTCGCGCTCGGCCAGGGCCGCCGCGTCGGTGTCGTTTTCCACCGCGAAGTTCGGGCCGAACGCATCCCTGAGCCTGGCCAGCACCGCCCGCTTGTCCCAGCCGGCCAGTCCGCCGGTCAGCGCGATCGCGTCGCGGCTCGGGTCATAGACTCCGGGGCTGCCGAGCACGGTCTGGGTGACGTCGGCCCGGCCCACCCCCGCTGCCGCGCAGATGCCGTCGGCCAGCCTGATCAGCTCGCCCACCCGGGCGCTCACGCTCCCCGACGGGCTGCGCGACTCCGCCTTGGCCCGGATCTCGCCGGTCAGGTCGGCGATCGCGCCACGCAGGTACTCATGTCCGATGTCCAGGCCGAGCACGTACCCAGCCTCGGGCCTGATCTCGTAGAGCAGGGCCGACCGGCCAGGCACTCCCGTCCGCTGGCCAGCCGTGCGGACCAGGCCCGACCGCTCGACGTTGGCCAGCGCGAGCGACACGGTCGGCTTGGACAATCCGGACAGCCGAGCCAGGTCGGCCCGCGAGCAGACCCCGAGCTGGCGGATCTGGCTGAGCAGCAACTGCTCGTTCATCGCCCTGATGAGCTGCGGCCTGGCCGCCTGACCCGAACCGGCCGGACCAGCCGCACCCGCCAGGCCAGCCGGACCCGCCAGGCCGCCGCCGGCCTGAAGCTCGTGCTCGGTCATCTAGGTCAGGTAGGCGAGATGCTCGCCGTGCAGGTCGATGTAGTCGGCGAGCAACTCCCTGGCCGCCGTGATCCCCGGCACCAGCGGATGCTGCGCGAGCGCGATCGCGGCCAGCCCGGCGTCCCCCGACATCGCCGCCCCGACAATCCCCCGCTCGTACTCCTTGACCGCCTCCACCAGCGCCCGCGCCGACCTCGGCAGCCCCGGCCCCGCCCCCGGCAGTCCCGACGTAGTCAGCCCGTCGGTGTCCACCCGAGCCGGCACCTCCACGATGTCATCGGCGTCCAGGAAGGGCAGCGTCGTCCCGTTCCGCACATTCACGATCACCTCGCCGGCCCGGCGTCCGGCCAGGCCGTCGATCACCCGCAGCGCCAGTCCCTCGTAGCCGCCAATCTCCTGCGCCTGCATCGGGACCTCGCTCCGCGCCCGGCTCTCTCGCGCCGCCGCCTGCCCGTTGTCACCGTCGGTGTCGGTCCGCATGTAGGTGTCGCGCCTGACCCCGAGCAGGCGGGAGTAAGCGCTCCAGGCCGTATGCACATCACCGTCGGCGAAGGCCTGCCCGACCGCGGCGAGCATCTCCTCGTTCAGCGCCAGGATGTCCTGCCCCCGGCTGGTGCCCGCGCTGGCGACGCCATCGATGTACCGGCGCGGATCGTAGTAGTAGTACACGTACTCGGTTGGCACGGCACCGACCCGGCGGACCAGGTCGGCGTCGAACCCCGCGAAATGCCGCCCGAACCGCTGCAGCTCCTCGAACCTGGACAGCAGCTCCGGCAGCAGGTCCTGGCCGTCCACGGCGAACGAGGTGATCCAGCCGAGGTGGTTCAGTCCGGCGTACCCGGCCTTGACCTGACTCGGCTCGGCCCCGGCGAACCTGGTCAGCTCGGCGATGGTCCCTGATGGCGTGTCGCACACCCCGACTGCGCTGACCTTCCCCTGCGCGCTGATCGCCTGCGTGATCAGCCCGGCCGGATTGGTGAAGTTGATCAGCACGGCCCCCGGCGAGCACTGGCTCAGCAGCTCGCAGTAGGAGAGCACGACCGGGATGGTCCGCAGCGCCATGGCGCCGCCGCCAGGACCGGTCGTCTCCTGCCCGACGATGCCGCGCCGCAGCGCGACCTGCTCGTCGATGACCCGGCCTCGGTCTCCGCCCACCCGGATCGCCGAGAACACATAGTCGGCTCCGGTAAAAGCCTCAACAGCATCAGAGGTAACGCAAACCACCCCTGGCTGTCCGAGCACCGAGCCGACCTCGCTCGCCAGCCGCGCCGTGGTCGCCCGCCGGCCCGGGTCTGGCTCAAGCAGGCAGATCTCGTCGAAGGCACCCGGCCGGCCGGCCAGCACCGAGCGGACGAAGGCCGGCATCCTGACGCCGCCCCCGCCGAGTACGGTCAACTTCATCAGCCACGCTCCAGAGACTGCCGCAGAGACTGCTGCTGGCCAGCACCGGTGGGGGCGCCGGCCAGCTGATTCACGCCCAGGGGGCGCAACGGCCAGCCCGCGCCGGTCCCGGCACCAATCTGGCCGATCGCGCCGAGCTGTCCCACTGCCTTGAAGCCGGCGGCGTTGGCGACCACGACAGCGTCGGTAACCGGGACTCCGGCCAGCAGCGCGGCGATCAGCGCCCCGGCGAAGTTATCACCGGCCCCGGTGAGATCCCTAACTTTTACTTCGCTGACCCCCTGCGTCACCGAGGTGAAGGTACCGTCACCGTGCGATACCAGCGCCCCGGCCGCGCCCCTGGTCACGACCAGCTGAGTGCCCCAGGCCGACCCTGCGGCCACGGCGTCCTCGATGCTGGCCGCTCCGGTCAGCCTGAGCAGCTCATCGGCGTTCGGCACGAAAATGTCGGCTAGCTTGATGCACTCGGTGATGATCTCGCCCTCGCGCTCATCGCCCAGCGAGATGTCGAGCACGACCTTGCAGCCCAGCTTCCTGGCCTCCCGCAGAAACGCCGGGACGCCGTGTCCGGCGTGCAGGTAGCACCAGGCCGGCCGCTCCGCCCTGAGCACGCCGAGCCAGCGGTCGAGCTCACTGGCCTCGCCCGGCGCGGGAGGCACGTGCGAGACGAACCCCCGGTCCCCGGCGAAGTTCAGCACGACCGTGATCCCGGCCGCGGGCCTTGTGACCTGAAAGGACGTGGTGAGGTCGATCCCGACGGCGGCGCAATGCTCGGTCACCAGCTGCGAGCCGACATCGTCGCCAAGCCTGGTACAGACCCCGGCTCTGGCCCCGGCGGCAGCGGCGGCCGAGGCACTGGTGACGGCTCCGCCGCAGGAGATGGCGAACTCGTCGGTGAAGACCTCTTCGCCTGGCTCTGGCAGCCGGTCCAGCTGCCCGAAGACCAGCTCAAGGAAGACCGTGCCGAACGAGATCATGTCCACGAAAAGCAGCCTCCAGGTCACGGTTCGGCCACGAACTCTGTTACGTCCCGGATAGTTAGGATACTGTCCTAACAATCTCACAGAATAGCGCCGTCGTACATCGTTACCGATGTATGACCCGCGAAATTAGTAAGATCCGCTAGATTCTTCGATGTTCATGACGTTCACGACAATCATGGTGATAACCGGTATCCGGCGAAGAACCGCCCGGCGCCAGCGCGCGAGCCGAGGCGGAGACCCCCGCAGTGCCGCGCGCAGCGCAACCGAAGGGCTAAGCAATGAGACGCCTAATTAAGTACGGGGTCGTCATCGCGTCATGCTGCCTGGCGGCGGCTGCCTGCTCAAGCAGCAGCAGCGGCGGTAGCGGCAGCAAGGGGACGTCGTCGGCCAGCGGTGTCCTGACCATCGACAACGAGAGCGGCGGTGTCTGGTCCTGTGACTTCAACCCGTTCAACCTGTCCTACATCTCGTTCTCGCTCGGCACGGTCTACGAGCCGCTCGTCTTCGTCAACACGCTAGAGAACTCCAAGACGACACCGTGGCTCGCCTCAAGCTTCGCGTGGAGCAACGGCAATAAGACGCTGACCTTCACGATCCGCGATGGCGTGAAGTTCACCAACGGCACCCCGCTGACCGCGGCCGACGTGGCCTACACGTTCAACCTGCTCAAGGCCAACAAGACCCTGGACATCAACGCCATCTGGTCGGTGCTGTCGAGCGTCACCCAGAGCGGCTCGAACAAGGTGGTCATGCAGTTCAAGGCGCCCGCGGTGACGTACTTCTACTACATCGCCGACCAGGTCGGGATCGTGTCGCAGAAGATCTGGTCCAAGATCTCCGACCCGGCCAAGTTCCCGGACACCAACCCGGTCGGAACCGGCCCGTACACGGTCAGCTCCAAGACCTGCACGCCGCAGAACATCTCTTACCAGGCCAACCCGAACTACTGGCAGAAGGGCGAGCCGAAGGTCGCGACGGTCAATTACCCGGCCTTCCTCTCCAACGACACCGCCAACACCTTCCTGGCCAACGGCCAGGCCCAGTGGGGCAGTCAGTTCATCCCCGACATCGACAAGTTCCTAGCCGGGCAGCCAGCCATCAAGCACTGGTTCCCGCCGGTCGCCAACGTCTCGCTGTTCATCAACCTGACCAACCCGCTGCTCAAGAACGTGGCGGTCAGGCAGGCCATGGCCTACGCGATCAACCGGGGCCAGGCCTCTAAGCTCGGCGAGTTCGGCGAGGAGCCCGCCTCGAACCAGACCGGCATTGTCACGCCGACGTTCTCCAGCTGGCTCGACCAGTCACAGGCCGCCTCCTTCGGCAACAACTACGCCTTCAGCCCGGCCAAGGCGATTTCGCTGCTGACCAAGGCCGGCTTCACCAAGGGCTCGGATGGCATCTTCGCCAAGGGCGGCCAGAAGCTCTCCTTCACGATCATCAACAACGGCGGCTTCTCCGACTGGGTGAACGCGGTCAACGTGATCGTGGCCGACCTCAAGGCGGTCGGAATCCAGGCGACCGCCCAGGACCTGTCCCAGAGCAGCTACGAGGCCAAGCTCTTCGCCGGCCAGTTCCAGCTCGGCTATGGCGCCGAGACCGGCGGGCCTAGCCCGTACTTCGAGCTGCGGCAGTGGCTGTACTCGGCCAACTCGGCCCCGATCGGCACTCCGGCCGGCTCGAACTTCGAGCGGTACAGCAGCCAGGCGGTCGACGACCTGATCAACTCCTACCCGACTACCACGAGCCCGGCGAAGCAGCAGCAGATTGTCAGCCAGCTCGAGAAGGTCATGCTGGAAGATGTCCCGGTGATCCCGGTGACCGAGGCGGTTGACTGGTTCCAGTACGACACGGCTGCCTTCAGCGGCTGGCCGACCCCGTCCAACCAGTACGCGCAGCCTGCCGCGTACAACTACCCGGACTGGGCGCAGGTCATGCTGCACCTGGTTCCGAGCGGCAAGTAGCTAGCTGAGCCGGCGGGGAGGCCAGCCCAGCCTTCCCGCCGGCTCTCCGCTCAGGCACCTCGGACCGCAGTCACCCCAGACACCGCAGGACGGGACATGAGATTCGCGCTGCGCCGCCTCGCCTTCTTCTTGCTGACCTTGTGGGCGGCGGTCACACTCAACTTCGTGCTGCCGAGGCTGATGCCAGGCAACCCGGCCGAGGCCATGATCGCCAAGTTCAAGGGCGGGGTGTCACCGCAGGCGCTGCACGTGCTTGAGGCCCAGTTCGGCGTGAACACCCACCAGCCCATCCTCGGCCAGTACGTCAGCTACCTCGGCAACCTGGCGACCGGCAACTTCGGCACCTCGCTGTCGCAGTACCCGGCGTCGGTCGGGCAGATCGTGTCGAACGCCATCTGGTGGACGCTCGGCCTGGTGGGCATCACCACGATCTTGGCCTTCGTGCTCGGCACCGGCATCGGGATCTTCGGCGCCTGGCACAGGGGCGGGCGGCTGGACAGCATCATGCCGCCGCTCTTCGTGATCACCTCGGTGATCCCGTACTTCTGGCTTGGCCTGGTGCTGATCCTGATCTTCGGGGTGAAGCTGCACCTGCTGCCGACCTTCGACTCGCACGACTACACACTGCAGGCCTCGTTCTCGCTGAACTACATCGGGAACGTGATCGAGCACGCCATCCTCCCGGCGTCCACCCTGCTCATCACCACGATCGGGACCTGGATCCTGACCATGCGAAACACCATGATCACCACGCTAGCCGAGGACTACGTCAGGATGGCCAGGGCCAAGGGCCTGTCCGGCCGGCGCATCATGTTCGACTACGCGGCCCGCAACGCGCTGCTGCCCAACCTGACCGGCTTCGCGATGTCGCTCGGTTTCGTGCTCGGCGGCGCGATCCTGGTCGAGTACGTCTTCAACTACCAGGGGGTCGGTTTCTGGCTGCTCGCCGCGGTCAACAACCTGGACTACCCGCTGATGCAGGCGCTGTTCCTGCTGATTACCCTGGCGGTGCTTGTGGCGATCCTGCTATCCGACATAGCGACAGCGATACTCGATCCGCGCACCAGGGACGCGGGTTAGCCATGGCCATGATCCAGCTGCCGTCAGGCGCGGCCGGCCCCGGCGATCCGGTACCAGCCGAGCTCCGCTCAGCAGGCCAGGGCGGCACCAGCCGCTCCCCCGCGATCCGCGCCTTCCAGCGGATCGCGCGAGCAATCGGGTCAAGCCGGAAGGCGACCTGGGGCGCCGGCCTGCTGCTGCTCTTCTGCCTGATCGCGGCCTTCCCCGGCCTGATCGCGCATGACGACCCGAGCGCGATGGTCTACCCGGTGAGCCTCGGGCCGTCGACGCGTCACCTGCTCGGCACCACCGGGCTCGGCCAGGACATGTTCGCCCAGATCATCTGGGGCGCCCGGCCGGTGCTCGAGATCGCGTTCGGCGTCGGCATCCTGGCGACAGCCATCGCGATGCTGATCGGGGTCGCGGCCGCGTACCTGGGCGGGATCTGGGACGCGGTGCTGAACCTGCTGACCGACGTGCTGCTGGTCATCCCGCTGTTCCCGCTGCTGATCGTGATCGCCGGCTATCTGCAGGGCGCGGGCACGCTGGTGATGATCGCGGTGATCACCTGCACGGGCTGGTCGTACACCGCCAGGCAGCTGCGGGCCCAGGCACTCTCGCTGCGCAAGCGGGACTTCCTTGAGGCGGCCCGAGTGCGCGGCGAGCGGCCCATCTACATCATCGTGGTCGAGATCATCCCGACCATGACCTCGCTGATCGTGGCCAGCTTTCTGACCAACGCGCTGTACGCGGTGCTGTTCTCGACCAGCCTGCAGTTCATCGGCCTCGGCGACCCGACCGTGGTGAGCTGGGGCACGATGCTCAAGGCGGCCGAGAACAACGAGGCGTTCCAGACCGGCCAGTCGCTGTGGATCATCGCCCCCGGCCTGTGCATCGTCGGCCTGGGCGCCGCCCTCGCCCTGCTCAACTACGCGTTCGACGAAATCGGGAATCCCGCCCTGCGACCTCTGCGGAGGAAGACTCGTGCGAAGCAAGCCGGCTGACCCGGCCGTTCGGGACGCCAGCCCGCCTCGGGACGGCACGATACTCGACGTCCGCGATCTCTCCGTTGAATATGTAACAAATTCCGGCAGCGTACTCGCCGTTGACCAGGTGAGCTTCTCGCTCGGGGCCGGTGAGTTCGTCGCCGTCGTCGGCGAGTCAGGCTGCGGCAAGTCGACGATGCTGTTCGCGATCGCGCAGCTGCTGTCCCCGCCGGCCGAGATCACCAGCGGAACCGTGATGTTCAACGGCACGAACCTGGTCGGCCTGACCGACGAGACCCTCACCACGGTCCGCTGGAGTCATCTGTCTGTGGTGATGCAGAGCGCGATGAATGCCCTCAACCCGGTCAAGACGATCGGCGCGCAGTTCAGGGACGCGCTGCGGGCGCACGGCGTGACCTCGAAGCAGGAGATCGCGAGCCGGTCGGCCGAGGTGCTCTCGATGGTCGGCATCGACGCCGTGCACCTGGACAGCTACCCGCACCAGCTCTCTGGCGGGATGCGGCAGCGGTCGATGATCGCGATGGCGCTGCTCTTTACCCCGGAGCTAGTGATCATGGACGAGCCGACCTCCGCGCTCGACGTAGTCGCGCAGCGCTCCCTCATGGTCCAGATCAAGGAATTGCAGGAACAGTTCGGGTTCGCTGTCATTTTCGTTACTCATGACATGTCATTGGTCAGCCACTTCTCTGACCGGCTCATGGTGATGTACGCCGGCCAGGTCGCCGAGGCCGGCGTGACCAGGAGCCTGTTCGACTCGCCGAAACATCCGTATACGGCCGGGCTGATGGAGGCGTTCCCCTCGATCAGGGGGCCGAAGGTGCCGCTGACCGGCATCCCCGGCAGCCCGCCGAACCTCGCCACCAGGGCCGAAGGCTGCTGGTTCGCCCCGCGCTGCCCGAAGGTGCTCGACCGGTGCACGACCGAGCGGCCGCCGATCTACGACGTCGACGGCATCGGGGTGCGCTGCTTTCTGCATGACCGCGTGGAGGACACGCCATGACCGAGCCAGAACCGGAGATCGAGCCGATCCTGCGGACCGATGGCCTGACAAAGCATTTCAAGATCGGCAACGCGCTGTCCCGGCGGACCTTGCACGCCGTTGATGACGTGAGCATCTCGATCGGGGAACGGGAGATCGTCGCGCTGGCGGGAGAGAGCGGCAGCGGCAAATCCACGATCGCCCGGCTGCTGGCCAGGATCTACAAGCCGACTAGCGGTGAGATTTATTTCGAGGGTAAAAAGCTCTCTTCGATCAGGTCACGCGCCGACCGGCTCAGGTTCAGCGGGCTGGCGCCGATGGTGTTCCAGGACCCGTTCGCCTCCATTAACCCGGTGTTCCACGTGTCGCACGGGGTCATGCGCGGGCTGAAGCTGCACCGGCCCGAGCTGACCAGGGATGAGCGCTACGACGAGGCCAGGCGAGTGTTCGAGGTGGTCGGCCTGACCCCGGCCGCCGACGTGCTTGAGCGCTACCCGCACGAGCTGAGCGGCGGCCAGCGGCAGCGGGTCGGCTTCGCCCAGGCGCTGGCGATGCGCCCCAAGGTGGTACTGGCCGACGAGCCGGTGTCCATGCTCGACGTATCGATCAGGATCGGCCTGCTCAACCTGATGGCCACGCTGCGCGACACCCAGGACGTCTCGATTCTGTTCATCACTCACGATCTGGCCAGCGCCAGGTACATCGCCGACCGCCTGATCGTCATGTACGCGGGCCAGATCGCCGAGAGCGGACCGGTCGAGGAAGTCCTGGCCAGCCCGAGGCACCCGTACACCCAGCTGCTGCTGTCGGCGGCGCCCGATCCCCGCGCGCCGCTGAGCGTGGACGCCGAGACCGGCCGGGGCGAGCCGCCCAGGGTCATCGACCCGACGCCCGGCTGCCGGTTCCGGTGGCGGTGCCCGCTGGCGATCGATCTCTGTCACAGCGTCACGCCGGCGCTGCTGCCCATCGCGGACGGCCAGGAGGCCGCCTGCCACGTCGCCCAGTCTGGGGCCGAGGTAAAGGCATTCGGATGAAACTCGCTGTCATCGGCGGAGGCTCCACCTACACCCCCGAGCTGATCGACGGGATCGCCAGGCTCGCCGATCAGGTCAAGGTCACCGAGCTAGTGCTGGTCGACCCGGACGAGACCCGCCTGGCCGTGGTCGGGCCGTTCTCGGCCAGGATCATGAGCGCCTACGGGCATCCGGCCAGGATCCGCTGGACCTCCGACACCAATGACGGCCTCGATGGCGCCGGCGCCGTGCTGCTCCAGCTCCGGGTCGGCGGCCAGGCGGCCAGGCACCGGGATGAGACCTGGCCGCTCGACTGCGGCTGCGTGGGTCAGGAGACGACCGGGGCTGGCGGCCTGGCCAAGGCGCTGCGCACCGTGCCTGTGGTGCTCGACATCGCCGAGCGGGCCCGCGCCCGTGCCGCGTCCGACGCGTGGATCATCGACTTCACCAACCCGGTGGGGATCGTCACCAGGGCCCTGCTTGATGCCGGCCACCGGGCCGTGGGCCTGTGCAACGTGGCGATCGGCTTCCAGCGGATCTTCGCCGGCTGGCTCGGCGTCGAGCCGAGCCGGGTCAGCCTGGGTCACGTCGGCCTTAACCACCTGACCTGGGAGCGATCGGTCCTGGTGGACGGGCAGGACCGGCTGCCTGAGCTGCTCGCCGACCGGGGAGCCGACATCGCCGCCCTGATCGAGCTGCCCGAGCCGGCGCTGCACCTGACCGGCGGCACCGTCCCCTCCTATTACCTGCGCTACTACTACGCGCACGACCAGGTCGTGTCCGAGCTGCGGGGCCAGCCCACCAGGGCCCAGGCCGTCGCGCGGATGGAAGAGCAGCTGCTGGAGATGTACGCCGACCCGGCGCTTGACCGCAAGCCCGAGCTGCTCGGCAAGCGCGGCGGCGCGTTCTACTCCGAGGCCGCCGTGGCGCTCCTCGCGTCGCTGGTCAACGACACCGGCGATGAGCAGGTGGTTAACCTCCGCAACGCCGGGACGCTGCCGTTCCTGGCCGACGACGCGGTGATCGAGGTGCCCGCCGTGATCGGCGCGGCCGGCCCGGTGCCTGTGCCGGTCGAGCCGCTGAGCCCGCTGCTGCGCGGCCTCGTCGCCCACGCGTCCGCCTACGAGGAGCTCGCCGTCGCCGCCGCCATCCACGGCGGCCGAGACCGGGTATCGGCGGCGCTGCTCGCCAACCCGCTGGTCGGCCAGTATGACCAGGCGATTCAGCTCACCGACCGGCTGATCGCCGAGAACGCCGGCTTCCTGCCCTGGGCCAGCGGCCGGTGAGCCCGCCCGTGTCTGCTAGCACCGGCGGGGCGGTCAGCGGACTGCCGTCCGCTGACCGCCCTGCTGTTGTGGCCGTTGACGGCGGCAACAGCAAGACCGACCTTGCCCTGGTAGCGGCCGACGGCACGCTGCTCGCCAAGGTGCGCGGTCCCGGCATGCCGTCCAGGCTGTCGCCGGAGACCGTGCGGGTCATCGCCGACCTGCTCAGGTCGGCCGTCGCGGCGGCCGGGATCGATCACGCTGGTCAGCCCGGCCTGGCCAATCTCGCCCGGCATACCGTCGCCTGCGTCGCCAATGTTGACCTGCCCGAGGACGAACGCCGGCTGGAGCGGATGCTGGCCGACGAGCACTGGACCGAGTCCACTCTGGTAGCCAACGACACGTTCGCCGTGCTCAGGGCCGGCCTGGACGACGTGCCCGCCGGGGGCGCCGACCGGCTCTGGGGCGTCGGTGTCACCTGCGGGGCCGGGATCAACTGCGCGGGCCTGGCGCCGGACGGCCGGACGGCCGGATACCTCGCGCTCGGCCAGATCACCGGGGACTGGGGCGGCGGATACGGCCTCGGGTTCGAAGCCCAGTGGTGGGCGATCAGGGCGCAGGACGGCCGGGGCCCGGCGACAGCTCTGCGCCAGCTCGTGCCGCGCCATTTCGGACTCGCCGAGCCGACCGACGTGGCCGTGGCGCTGCACCTGGGCAAGATCGGCTATGACCGGATCGGCGAGCTGGCGCCGCTGGTGTTCGAGGTCGCCGACGCTGGCGACGAGGTCGCGCGCGACCTGGTGCGCAAGCTCGCGGTGGAGATCGCCGTGATGGCGATCGCGGTTATCGAACGGCTCGACCTCGCGCACGCCCAGGTCCCCGTGGTACTAGGCGGCGGCGTCGTGGCCGGCCGCCATCCCGCCCTGATCGACGCCATCACAACTCAGATCACCGCCGCAGCCCCAGCCTGCACCGTCAAGGTGATCGAGGCCCCCCCGGTAGCCGGCGCCGCCCTGCTAGGCCTAGACAAGATCGCCGCCCCAGTCACCGCCATGACCAAGCTCCGCACCTCGCTCGCAGCCCACTCACCCGAGCACCCCTCCCCACCCGACCCCTCCCCACCCGACCACTCCACTTTCCTCTGACCACTTCCCCAGTCCCCACTGACCAGTCCCCACTGACCACCCCCTCCCCACTAGCCCCTCCCCACTAGCCCCTCCCCACTAGCCCCTCCCCACTAGCCCCTCCCCACTAGCCCCTCCCCACTAGCCCCTCCCCACTAGCCCCTCCCCACTAGCCCCTCCCCACTAGCCCCTCCCCACTAGCCCCTCCCCACTAGCCCCTCCCCACTAGCCCCTCCGCACTGACCACTCCCCACTCTCCACTCTGGCCAGTCCACACCCCACCCGGGTATCCCAGCAGCATTCCGTGATCATGAAACTGACCTTGATCACGGAAACTGAGTCGCGTGATCACCCCATCCAGATTCCGTGATCAAGACCCCGATCATGATCACGGAACCCTCGTGGCGCGAGCTCTGAGTCCAGAAACCCAGACTCTCCTTAAATCACGCCTAGGCGGTGATCACGAGGCCGGGGTGGTGGCGGTGCCCCGCTGATGTTCCGGGCTCTGGCGCGAATTCCGTGCTGCTGGCCGCTGGCCGGCCCCATGGATGTGGCAGCGCTGGTGATCCAGCCCCAGCTATGTCACATCGATGGGGCTGGAGCCCCAGCTATGTCACATCGATGGGGTACGGCCCCGCAGGCCAGCGGCGGGACAGGCCCAGGCTGGACCAGCCACCCCGGAACCAGGTTCCTGCCAGCTTCACGGAATTCGCGCCCAGAGCCATGTTCCGTGATCATGCCGCGGACGGTGATCACGGAAGCCAGGTGGCGGGATCACGCGGCCTATGTTCCGTGATCACGCTGAAGTTCATGATCACGGAGACGCGCGTGTGGCACCGCGTCGGCCGGTACGTCGACCCGGTGGGTCACATCGGCGGATAGTGACCTGAAAGGCGCGTTGTTCGGTAAAGTCTGGTGGCGGGCATCCGTTGCGCATTACCTCCCGATCGAAGGACGCCGTGACCTCCCCGCACCCTGGTTTTCCTGGCATTGCTGGCCGGAGCAAGGCCGCCAGGCGCCGCAAGCGCCGTCTTCGGACCAGATCCCTGGTCCTGCTGGCCGTGCTCGCCTGTGTGCTGCTCATGGTCGGCCGGGGTACCGCCCAGATCGTGGATCATTTCTCCTGCACGGACCAGCCGCTCGTGATCAACGTCGCCGTCAGCACGGATATCGCGCCCGCCATCGACGAGATCGCCGGCGTGTTCAACCGGCAGCAGCATCAGGCCGGCGGCCGCTGTATCGCCGTGCAGGTCGACGCGGGCTCGCCGGCCATCGCGGCCGAGCAGATAGAAGACCAGCACCCAAACGCCAGCCAGCCGGCGATCAACGCCTGGATCCCCGACTCAAGTCTGTGGGTCGACGAGGTTCGGACGTTCGCCAACGGTGCGCAGACGGTCCGTCCGGCCGGGTTCAGCGTGGCCAGGTCGCCGCTGATGATCGTCATGCCCGCCTCGGCGGCGGTCAGGACGCCATCCTTCGGCAAGGCCGGCTGGCGACTGCTGCTGCCGCCGGTCGCCGGCGGTCCGACGGCACCGGCCGGCCTGCGGGTGGATCTGCCCGACCCGGCTCAGACCGCAGCGGGCCTCGCGACCCTGATCGAGGTCAGCCGGCTCCTCGGGCCCAGCCAGGCCGCCAGGCTCAAATTCACTAAGTTCGTCCACGCCTCCGCCGTGACCTCCTACTTCGACGATCCGGCGGCTCTGACTTCCTTTGTGAGCCTGGCCGCGCCGCCACTCGACGGCGATCCGGTCACGGTCACCACCGAGCAGGCCGTGCTCGCCTACGACGCGGCCAATCCGCACGCTCCGCTGGCGGCGAGCTATCCGTCGGGCAAGTCCCCGCAGCTGGGCAGCCCTGAGTTCGACTATCCGTATGTGCTGCTGACCACCTCAAGCCACGAGCAGCTCGCGGCCGCCGCCGTCTTCGGTCAGATGCTGCAGAGCCGGTACGCCGCTAGCGTGATCAGGTTCGCCGGGTTCAGGTCGGCGGGCCAGGTGCCTGGCCAGCCTGACCGGTTCTCAAGCTCCTACGGTCTCGACAGCCAGCTACTGCAAGTCGCGCCGACCGCCTCGGCCGTCGAGGAACCCACCGCCTTGCAGTCGTGGGACAAGCTGTCGGTCGGCTCGCGCGACCTCACCATGATCGACGTCTCCTCCAATATGGCCAAGTCGTCGGTGGCCGGCGGGCCAACCTACGAACAGGAGCTGACTCAGGCCGCGTCGCTGGGCCTGGCGCTGTTCGCCGATACCTCCAACCTGGGCCTGTGGGAGTACTCCTCCCGGATGAACGGCGCGCTGCCCTACAAGCAGCTCGTCTCGATCGGCCCGCTGCCCGCGCAGGTGGGAGTGCTGACCAGGCGAGCCCAGCTTGAGCACATCGCGAGCAACCTGACCCCGACCAGCAACCCCGACGTGGCGCTGTACAGCACGATCCTGGCTGGCTACAAGTACCTGCGGAGCACCTACGAGCCGAAGTTCTTTAACGCCGAGGTGGTGCTCGGGTCCGGCGTCGAGAATGTGGCCGGCGACATCAGCGCGGCCGAGCTGATCAAGAAACTCAGAAAGCTCAGCGACCCGGCCCGCAAGGTCGTGATCATCATTATCGTCTTCGGCGACCCGCCCAACTACCCGGAGCTGGCCCAGATCGCCGCGGCCACCGGCGGGCAGGCCTACGAGATCACCAAGCCAGAACAGGTCGACGAGGTCTTCTACCAGGCCCTGGCTCAGCGCCTATGCGACCCGAGCTGCGTGGCTCCCTAGCCGGCATCGAGCAGGGCGTGGGCTCGCTCGATCAGCCGGGGGACGGCAGGCCCCTCGCGCTCGAAGCCTTCCCCCACGGTCTTTTTCTGCAAAAATCTGGCATGTATGCCCTCAAGCACGACTGCGAGCTTGAAGCAGCCAAAGGCCATGTAGTAGCCGATCGACGAGATGTCACGCCCGGTGAGCCCGGCGTATCTCTCGGCGGCCTGCGCCCGGCTGAGGAATCCGGGGATCGTCGTGACCGAACCGCCCTCTGATACCCGCAGCCAGTCATCGTCGCCGGGGTCGGTCCAGTACATGAGCGTGAGTCCGAGGTCGGCGAGCGGGTCACCGAGCGTCGACATCTCCCAGTCGACCACCGCCGCGACCCTGGTCGGGTCCAAGGTGACGAGCATATTGTCCAGGCGCAGGTCACCGTGGACCAGCGTGCCATCGGCTGACTGCGGCAGCCCGTCGGTCAGGCGCCGCACCAGGTCGTCGTAGCCGGCCACCTCCCGGCTGTTCGACAGCTCCCACTGCCGCTGCCAGCGCGCGAGCTGCCTGGCCAGGTAACCGTCAGGGCGGCCGAACCCGGTCAGCCCGACCGCCTCAAGGTCGACGGCATGGATCGCGGCGAGCATGTCGACGAGACCCTGCGAGAGCTGCCTGGCCTGGTCGGCGGTGACCTCAGCGCCGTGCTCCCTGGTCCGCAGCACCCGGCCTTCGACGTAGCGCATCAGGTAGAACGGGGCGTCCACGATCTCCGTGTCGGCACAGAACGCGATCGGGTCCGGCACCGGGATGTCGGTGCCTGATAGCGCCGACAGCACCTTGTACTCGCGGCTCATGTCGTGCGCGGTCGGCAGCACGTGGCCGAGCGGCGGCCTGCGCAGCACGATCGCCTTGTCGCCCAGGTCGAGCCGGTAGGTCAGATTGGACCGGCCGCCGGAGATCAGCGACACTCCGGTGAGGCCGCCGAAGCGATCAGGCACGTTTGCGCTGATCCAGGCGTCGAGCCTAGCTGGGTCCGCGATTCCCGGAACACTGGCCACCCCGCTACCGTAGGGCATTATGGACCCCTTTCGCGCGCTCTCGACCACCGAACGAACAACGCTGCACCGGCTAAGAGAACGCGGGGCGACGGATCGGTCCGCGCTGCACGAAGTGCTCGACGCTGGCCAGATCTGCCACCTCGGCGTGATCATCGACGGCTCGCCAGTTGTGCTGCCGACCGGCTACGGGAGGATCGGCGACACAGTGTATCTGCATGGATCGTCGGCCAACCGGTCCCTCCAGCTCGCCGCAGACCATGACATATGTGTAACGGTAACTTTGCTCGACGGTCTTGTCTGCGCCAGGTCGGTCTTCCATAACTCGATGAACTACCGCAGTGCGGTGATCTTCGGGCAGGCGAGGCTGGTCACCGACGCGGGCGAGCGCCTTGACGCACTGCGGGCGGTCAGCGAGCAGCTCATTCGCGGTCGCTGGGACAACTCTCGGAAGCCGACGAAGAAGGAGCTGGCAGCCACGATGGTGCTCGCCGTCCCGCTGGACGAGGCGTCGGTGAAGTCGCGCAGCGGTGACCCCAAGGATGAGGACGAGGACTACGACCTTGATTTCTGGGCCGGAGTCCTGCCCGTGACGACGGTAATCGGCCCCGCGCAGGCCGATGAGCTGCTGCGGCCTGGCATCGCCGTGCCCGATCACATCAGGGCACTTGAGTCCGCGGGAGGCCAGTCGGGCCGCCCGGCGGCAGAACTGGCCTAGGCTAGGACAGTGACTGACCGACTGGTCTGGATTGACTGTGAGATGACGGGGCTGAGCCTCGACAGCGACGCGCTCGTCGAGGTCGCCTGCGTCGTGACCGATGGCGAGCTGACCGAGCTTGATGCCGGCATCGACCTGGTGATAAAACCGCCCGCTGAGGCCCTTGACCAGATGCCTGAGCTGGTACGGCAGATGCATACGCTCTGGCCTGCTGACCGAGCTGGCCGGCGGGATCACCCTGGCCGAGGCCCAGGACCAGGTACTGGCGTATGTCAGGGGACACGTGCCCGAGCAGCGGAAGGCGCCGCTCTGCGGGAACTCGATCGCCACCGACCGCTCGTTCATCGCGCGCGACCTGCCCAAGCTCGATGAATACCTGCACTACCGGATGATCGACGTCTCCAGCATCAAGGAACTGGCTCGTCGCTGGTATCCCCGCGCCTACTTCGCCAGCCCGGCCAAGGTCGGGGGGCACCGGGCGCTGGCCGATATCCGGGAGAGCATCGCGGAGCTGAGGTACTACCGGGAGGCGGTGTTCGTGCCGCTGCCGGGTCCCGATACGTCCAGGGCGCGCGAGATCGCATCCAGGGTCCGGGTACGGGTACGGGCCGAAAACGCGCCGGGCGATCGGGCGGAATCCGGTTCTGCGAAGTGAGTCCCGGCCTGTATGATTCCTGAAGCTGCCGCGAGTTCCGCGGTGGTCATGGTGGGCGTAGCTCAGTTGGCAGAGCGCCAGGTTGTGGTCCTGGATGTCACGGGTTCAAATCCCGTCGTCCACCCCAGGGTTTAGACAGGTCAGGCATCATCCGCTGAAGCCAGTGGTCGGGTCTCCCCCGACCGATGTTCCGTGATCATGCCGGGACGGGTGATCACGGAACTCTTGCAGTGTGATCACACCGCTGATGTTCCGTGATAAGGGCGGGCGGCATGATCACGGAGCATCGGCTGGGTGACCTGCCGGGGGGAGCGGGATGATGCTGTCGGCGTGGCCCGAGTCCAGAAACCTAGCTTCTTCTTCTTGAATCCACCGACAACTTCGGTGATCTGGCTGGGCACTCAACGAGCGGTCCGCCCCCACCTGAGCAGGCGGGACCATTCCTTTCAGGCCGGAAATAGCAAATTCAAACGATTTGTTCGCTTTAGCGAGAAGTCAGCGCCAATCGAGGAGAATCCGCTTCAGGCTAGCATTAAAGGGCAATTATCTCACTGGGGGCTGACAGAGACCGAATGGTGGTGCATACTAACTTCGGACGTTAAAGGATTTGCATGCCTCGGTTTAGGGGCATGACTGCGGGGGGCTACCGGGACCAATCCCTGCTTCCGGCTGACCTGACACGTCCGCTGCATGACCGCATTCGCGCGGGACAAGAGGCCCATCCGGCCCCCGCCGTGCTTGTGCGGATTCGAGAGGGGGACTTTCGTGTCTTTTGGCACACCTTCAATTCATCCGCTTAGTCGCGGAATGCGTTTAAACCGCACTGTAGCGACCCTGTCCGCTAGTGCACTGCTCGCCGCGCTCGCCGTGACCGCCCTGTCGGGGTAGCCGCGCCCGCCCAGGCCAGCACCGGAGACCGGATGGCCTACGTCGCGAACGTGCAGAGCGGCACGGTCTCGGTCATCGACACCACGACGGGCACGGTCACCGCGACCATCCCGGTCGGCGCCGACCCGATCGACATGGCCGTCTCGCCGGACGGCTCCACCGTCTACGTCGCCAACGAGGGCAGCAGCTCGCGTCTCGGTGATCGACGCCGCCACGGACACGGTGACGGCCACCATTCCGGTCGGCGTGGTCCCTGACGCCGTGGCCGTCTCCCCGGACGGCTCCCTGCTGTACGTGGGCTGCAACATCGGCCCGGGCATCGGCGGGATCGACGTGGTCAACACGAGCACCGACATGGTCACCGCGAGCGTCGAGACCTCTAACCAGCCGGACGGCATCGCGTTCACCCCTGACGGCACGCGGGCGTACGTGGCCAATTTCGTCGGCAGCTCCGTCTCGGTCATCGACACCGCCACCAGCACTGTCACCGCGACGATCGCGAGCCCGAGCGCCGAGACCCCGTCGTCGGTCAGCGATCACCCCCGACGGCGCGTTCGCC
Organism: uncultured Actinomycetota bacterium; assembly: GCA_963819285.1. Taxonomy (GTDB): domain Bacteria; phylum Actinomycetota; class Actinomycetes; order Streptosporangiales; family Streptosporangiaceae; genus Chersky-822. The sequence continues at coordinate 2,902,556 of CAWFVM010000002.1, read as the reverse complement.
TACGTGACCAACTTCAACAGCAACAACCTCTCAGTCATCAGCACTGCCACGAACACGATCACGGCCACCATCGGCGGCCTCACCGGCCCCGGCGGAGTCTCGGTCACCCCTGACGGCACCACCGCCTATGTCACCAATGAGAACGGCAACACCGTGTCGGTCATCGACACGGCCACGAACACCGTCACCGGCACCATAGCGGTCGGCTCGGTACCCGACGGCGTCGTGGCCGACCCGGTCGGCGGCGCCGCCTACGTCGTGCAACCTCAGCAGCAACAACGTCTCCGTCATCGACACGGGCACGAACACCATCACGAACACCATCGCCGTCGGCAGTCTCCCGTTCAGTATCGCCATTGACCCCGCGCCGCTCGCCGTGACCGGAGTGAGTCCCGGCCAGGGCCCGCCCTCTGGCGGCGGCACCGTCACGATCGCTGGCACCGGCCTGTCCGGCGCCAGCGCGGTCATGTTCGGCGCCACGCCGGCCACGAACGTGACCGTGATCAACGCCTTGAAGGTCACCGCGACCATCCCGGCCCACGCCGCCGGCACGGTGGACGTCACGGTCACCACCCCGGCCGGCACGAGCCCGGCCATCAACGCCGACCAGTACACCTACGTCCGCGCCACCCCGACTCTGACCTGGGCGGCACCGGCTTCTATCACCTTCGGAACGCCCCTGTCCAGCACCCAGCTGGACGCGACCGCCTCCGTGCCAGGCAGCTTCAGCTACAGTCCCCCGGCTGGCACGGTCCTGCAGCCAGGCACCCAGACGCTGACCGCCACCTTCACCCCCGCTGACACCGCCGACTTCACCACGGCCACCGTCAGCACCCAGATCACCGTCGGCTTCGCCCAGGCGTGCATCACCACCAGCCGCAACGGTCCCCTGACCATTCTCAACGGCCAGTCGATCTGCGTGGATGCCGGCGGCACGATCAACGGCCCGCTCACGATCCTCGCTGGCGGCGCGCTCTACGTGAACGGCGGCACGATCCACGGTCCGCTGACCTCCACCCGAGCCGCTGCCCTGACCTTGTGCGCGGCGCACATCTCCGGACCTGTCACCGCCATCAGCAGCACAGGACCGGTCTTGATCGGCGGCACGGACTGCGCAGGCAACGACATTTCCGGCCCGGTGACGATCACCAAGGGCACCGGCGGAGTCAGCTTCACCGGCAACACCGTTCACGGCCCGCTGACCATTACCGGTAACACCGGCGGCTTCAGCGACTCAGGTAACACCGTGACCGGCCCGGTCATCGTGTTCGGCAACAGCTACACGGCAAGAGCATTAAAGTGATCCCCGCACGGCACCCGCCGTGCGGGGATCACTCACTGGGGGGCTTGATCACCTCCGAGGTGGAAGTGGCGGACAGCACATGGAGTTGCAGCAGATAGGGATCAGCCACCCGAGGATCCGCCAGGTCATGACGATCCAGAAGAACACGGCGCCCAATCCCAGGAAGCTCTTCCTCGCAGAAGGCCTGTGGGCCCACAATCTGCTCCTGCGTACCCAGACTCCGATCGACGTCTTCTTCTGGAGCCCGGAGGCAGCCTATGGAGACGAGGCCCGCAAGCGGGCCGAGGAGATCGCCAGCGTTGCCAGGACCTCGTACCAGATCTCTGCCAAGACGCTGGAGCGGATCTCGGAACGTGACCGGCCCGACGGCCTGCTATCGCTCGCCCAGCTCAGGAACTGGCAGCCTGAGGATCTCACCTTCGGTCCCTCAGCGCTCGTGCTCGTGGCCGACGGGATGGAGATCCCTGGCAATCTCGGCACGCTCATCCGAACGGCGGACGCGTGCCAGGTCGACTGCCTTGTCCTGACCAATCGCCGCACGCGCCTGACGCACCCCAAGGTCTTCCGGGCCAGCCAGGGGATGCTCCTGACGGTTCCCGTCATCGAGTTTGACCGGCCGGAAGCCGCCATCGAGTGGCTGCTCCAGCGCGACTTCGACATCTGTCTCGCCGACACAGACGACGCCCAGAACTACCGCACCATCGACTATTACAATCGGCGAACCGCGTTCATTCTCGGTGCCGAGCGGTACGGAATCCCCAGAGACTGGTACCGGCCAGAGGTCAAGCGCGTCTTCATCCCGATGCTCGGCGCCGCTGACTCACTCAACGTCTCAGTCTCGGCTGCGGTCCTGCTCTACGAAGCCCGAGCACAAAAAGACCAGTGGTGACCCCCAGGCCGATCAAGGTCCGGGGCTTGATGGTTGTGTCGACGAAATCGCCGTTTCAGCGCCGCTTCAGCGCCGCTTCAGTGCGCTAGTTAGATTGACATCATCGGTACCGAGCTGGCGTCTCAATAGCGGGATGCCGGAATCATCAGGCGCGGCCAGTTCAGGGAACCGCGCCCCTTCTTGAAAGAGGACCATGATGACCACGAAGAAGATCTCCGTTCGCAGGGTCGGCGACATTCGCCTGACCACGGCTGCCCTCTGCCCGGACTCCTGCTACTGCGTGCACACCGCGTAGTTCCAGCTGGTAGGACGACGGCCCGATGACGTCTAGTATCACCGGGCCGTCGTCGTAAATGGCAGGAGTGCACTCATGGATGAGCAACCGATTCACTTCCACCGCCTGAGTTTCGTTCCCGACGGCCCCGACGTAGTAGTCGGGCGGCTCGACACCGGTTCATATGCGGTGCTTCCTCACGACGGCGCGGAGTTACTGAGGCAGCTGACCGAAGGAATGTCCCTCGCGCAAGCCGCGGAATGGTATCAGAGTACCTTCGGCGAGCCCGTGGATCTGGGTGACTTTCTTGAGTCGATGGATGATCTGGGATTCTTGCGGCCGGCCGACGCGCCGGTTATCTCCGTCCCCGTGCCTCGCTTTCAGCTGCTGGGGCGGATCATATTCTCCTGGCCTGCCTGGATCGGGTATCTGCTGATAGCCGCGACCTGCCTGTACCTTCTGGTGCGCCAGCCGGAGTTGCGGCCAACGGCGTCCATGGTCTACTTCACGAACTCGCTCGTCCTGGTCCAGATCCTGGTCCTGTTCGGGCAGACACCCCTGGCGTTCCTGCATGAGAGCTTCCATGTCCTGGCCATGAGACGTCTTGGCCTGCCGAGCAAGCTCAGCGTCAGCAACCGCTTCACCTACGTGGTCTTCGAGACCCAGAGCAGCGGCCTCTTCAGCGTCCCGAGGAATCGCAGGTACCTGCCCTTCCTCGCCGGAATCCTGCTAGACCTGCAGGTATTCTTCATCCTCGATCTCGTGGCCTACGCCACCCGGTCGGGCAATAGCTTCACGCTCGTCGGCAGAATATTCCTGGCCGTTTCCTTCGTGGTCGCCGCGCGGATCGGATGGCAATTCCTGCTCTACCTGCAGACCGACCTCTATTATGTCCTCGCGACCGCCCTGAACTGTCAGGATCTGCACGACGCGAGCTCGGCGATCTTTGCCAACCGTATTCGTCGCCTGCTAGGCCGGACCGATCGCATTGTGGACGAGGAACAGTGGACCGAGCGCGACCGGCGCGTCGGAGCCTGGTATGGCTGGTTTGTAATAACTGGCTACGCCGTCGCGGTCGGGCTAATCTTTGTCGTATTTATCCCTGTCACCCTGATCTATCTCAAACGCGACGGCAGCGGCTTGCTTTCCGACCCAGCTGGCAGCCGTTTCTGGAACTCGGTCTTCTCGCTGATGATTATCGCTTTCAATATCATTCTGCCGATCTTCCTCACCCGGCGTAAGAGGCGAATGAAGTCTCCTCGAAGGCCACGACTGGTGACCGACAGCTCAGGAGTGATCTGATGCCTCAAAACCTACATGTCGTCGGCGCGCTCGCATGGGATAGGCAACCCCTGCTTGCCGGGGAAGCGGAATCTCACATTTCCGTCCACTGCCACCGATGGCTGGCCGGCCCGTACACCGGCCTGGACGTCATCTTGACCTCCATCATGCCGGGCGCCTATCAGCAATGGCCGGAACTGGTCGACTTTCACCGGATGGAGTTGATGGAGGCGATACCGGAACTGAGCGAGCTAATCGGCCCTCCGCCGCCCACGCTCGCGGGCGACGCGCCGTTCGCGGAGCGGACCCGCTGGTACGGCACCCTCGATGGTCCGGGTTATCAGCCAGGGAGTCGTCACGTTCTTGCGCGAGTATGCGCTGCGACGCTTGGCAGCGGGGTCCCGGCCGCCAGCCCTCATCTTCGATGGCGCGCACGTACGCCGACATCACGGTTCGAGGAGTTCATCGCCCTGTTCGTCCGCCGCGTCGGAGCGGACATCTGGCCGGTCGTCGTCGGCAGTAACGGCAACCTGCGGCCAGTACTGGCCACTGCGCTAGAGCAGCATGCCCGTCGAGTCGACGCGGCGGGGCGCGCGGATCACGATGAGACTCCCCTGGCGAGGCGATACGTCGACTCGGACGGGACCGCCGACGATCCGCGAGCGTACGCGGCGTACCTGGCGCTCGGCCCGGCAGAACGGGTCGCGCTGCATGACCGTCGGGCTCAGGAGCTTGAGGACAGCGGAGCGTGGGCCGTGCGGATCGCCGCGCTCCCGTTCCACCGCGAGCGAGGATCAGATCCAGCTGGCGCCGGAGTCGTCGCGCTGCTTAAGGCCGCTCAGAATTGCACCGTCGGCCGCTTCCATGATCGCCGCTCTGGCTCGCCGGGCGAGGCCGGGCGCTGACCGATCCCGACCGAGATCCCGACAATTACCGCAAGCTCAGCATCTGCTCATCGCTCAGCTCGTCACGCAGAAACGCCTGGACGAGGCCATGGAGCTGTGCCACGAACTCCGCAGGCGCTACTCCGAGCCGATGATCCACATGAACACCAGCTACTTCATCGCGATGATCTACACGCGATTCACCGTCCCGAGGGATCACGAAAAGGCCGCCGAGTGGCAGAACAACGCCCTGGTCTGCGCCGCCGCGCTGCCCGATGAGCGACAACGGCTGATCCTGAGCGGTTTCCAGGAAAACGGCATGGCGCTCGTCGAAATGCATCGCGGCAACCTGGAGCTGGCACTGTCACTGGTGGAGACCGCGATCAGCCGTCTCGATGAGATCCGGGAGAAGACGAGTGGGCAGTGCACCGGTCTCAGCTTCTCTACAACCGCACCCGGCTGCTTTCGGCTCTGGGCCGCCACGATGAGGCCTACGCCGCCTACACCAAGCTGATCGAGCTGGACCCGCACTATACGGACTACCTATCCGAGCGGGCCAAGATCGCCCGGCGGCGAGGCGATCTTGCACGTCCGCCCTGCGGGACTACAACCGCGCCATCGAGACCGGACCGCCATTCCCCGAGCTGTATCCACAACCGGGGCTCCGCCTATGTCGAGCTCGGCCGGGTCTCCGAGGCACTCGATGACTTCAACCTCGTGCTCGACATGGAGCCTGATGATACGGAGTCGCTGCTCAGCCGGGCGGAGCTGCTTTTCAACTCGGGAGACCTCACGGGCGCGCGCACCGACATCGACCGGTGCCTGCGCCTGCTTCCAGAAGATCCGCGGATGCTGTGCCTGCGCGGCATGATTCACCTGGAGAGCGAGGAAGCGGCGGCGGCTCTGCTGGATTTCGACCATGCCCTGGCCGCGGATCCCGGCCTCCTCGCCGCCCTGGTCAACCGTGCGGTCGCCTGCTTCCAGACCGGCCAGGCCAGCCGGGCCGCCGACGACCTCACCAGCGCGCTTGAGTTGTCCGGAGCCGACCCCGACCTGCTGCTCAACCGGGCGATTGCCTACCAGGCTTGCGCGGACACGACACTGGCCCTGGCCGACATCGATCAGGCCCTGACCCTTCCCGACGCGGACATTACCGCGCTCAGCTTCCAGCGGGAAGCGTGCCTGCTGAAACTTGAGTCCAGCGAGATCTCCGCCCTGCGTTGAGAGGCAGCATGAGCACGCCTGTTCGTGATCAGGACGTCACCGGGCTCGCCTTGCCGCAGGCTCTTCGCCTCACCATGCGCAAGCACGCCGCCGGCGTGTCCGTCATCACGACCTGCGATGCGGGCGGCGGACCGGTCGGATTCTGCGCGACCTCACTGACCTCGGTGTCGCTGCAGCCGCCGACGGTCTCCTTCACGGTCAACGTAAGCTCGGTATCGGGCCAGGCCTGGCGGAATACGACACACGGCCTTATCCACCTGCTGCGCTCCGATCAGGCAGACGTAGCGTCAGCGTTCGCCGTTTCCGGCCCGGACAAATTCGCCGGACCGGTCGGCTGGCGGTGGGGCCCGTCCGGGCAGCCGCTGCTCGACAACGTCCTGGCCTGGATGCTCGTGCGCACCCGCACCCAGCTAGTCGTGGAAGACCATCTCCTGATCGTGTGCGACGTGCTCGAGGCCACCGTGCGACCCGGGCCCGGCCCCCTGGTTCGCTACAACAACGACTTCTACAGCCTGCCGTGACGCCTGCCTCCGTTACCCGCGGTCCGGCCGGCGGATCGCCTCGCGGCGAGAGTCATCACCTTCGCAGGCGTGAGCTTGCTCGGTGGCGTACGCGCGCAAGAGGTCGTGGAAGGCGTACCGGCCCGGGCTGTGCTCGGTGAGCAGGTGCGCGCGGGTCAGTTCGGCGAGCAGCGTCCGCGCCTGCCCTGGCGGGATGTCCGCCAGGCTCGCCGCAGCCGCCAGGGACGTGTCCGGGCCTGGATGCAGGCCTAGAGTCCGGAATAACCGTGCGGATTCGCTGCTCAGCGCGCGGTACGAGCAGGTGAGGGCGGCACGGACGCCACCGGCTGACTCACCGCAGTCAAACGGGTCAAGCACCGCGACGGACTGGCGCAACTCGGCCGCGATGGCGGCCAGCGAAAATGTGGGCCTGGACGCGGCGCGTACCGCGGCGATGGTCAGCGCCAGCGGCAGCCGAACGCAGCTGGCGATGATCTCCTGAGCCGCGTCTCGCTCCGCCTCCACCCGCCGGACACCGAGCCGCCGGATAAGCAGCTCGTAAGACTCGGAGGCGGTGAGCAAGTCGAGTGCCAGCTGGTACGCGCCTTCCTCGACGACCAGGCCGGTGAGCTGATCGCGACTAGTGATCACGGCCAGGCAGCCCGCTGAGCCTGGCAGTAACAGGCGGGCATGCTCGGCATCTCGCGCGTTGTCCAGGATAACTAGCACCCGCCTGCCGCTCAGCAGGCTGCGAAATAGCCCGCCCATGGACTCCACGCTGTGCGGGACGCGCGCCGGCGGCACCCCGAGGGCGTCAAGGAACCCCCGCAGCGCCTGGTCCGGGTCCATGACAGGCCTGCTGGGGTCGAACCCGCGCAGGTTGACGTAGAGCTGCCCGTCAGGGAACCGGTCGCGGACCCGGTGTGCCCAGTGCAGCGCGAGCGCCGTCTTACCCAGCCGGCGGTGCCGACGACGGTTGACACGACAACAGCGCGGGCCGGTCTCATGCCGCTTGCCGCAGGCTGGGGAAGAATCGCGTCGAGGCTGGCAAGTTCAGCATCTCGGCCCGCGAAGGCTGTGATCGCCGGCGGCAGCTGCGCTGGCGTGGGCCTCAGCGAAGCGGCAGCCGACAGCAGCGTGACCGCACTCAGCGGCGTATCCAGCGAGAGCGACACGTCTTGCCGCAGGATGGCCGTTTCCAGATCCCGTAGTACCTGGCCCGGATCCAGCCCAGCTGCCCAAGGGTGATCCGCGTCCGCTGATAGGCAGCGAGCGCATCGGCCTGCCGCCCGCTGTGGTACAGCGCCAGCATCAGCTGCGCGTGGACCACTCGTCAAACGGGTGGTCAGTACCATCCGCTCCAGCTCGGGAACCATCTGCCAGTGCTCACCGGACGCGAGCCGCACGTCGACCAGGGTCCGCTCGATCTGCTGGCGCAGCAGTACGAGCAGATCCGCCTGCTGTTCAAGCCAGGCGATCCCGGTGACGTCCGCTAGCGGCCTCCCTCGCCATAACGCGAGCGCCTTGCGCAACTCCGCAGCCGCCGCGCGGGATGGCCAGCTGGTCGCCTGCCGCAGCAGTCTCTCGGCGAGCCGCACGTCGGTGCCTTCACCGGCCAGGTTGAGAACGTAGCCCGGCGGTCTGGCGAGGATCGCCGCCTTACTGCCCAGCACAGCGCGCAAGTACGACACATGGCTTTGCACTGTGTTCAGCAAGGTCAGCGGCGTGGCCTCGCCCCACGCGATCTCGGCCAGCCGGTCGATGCTGACGATTTCGCCGATATTCAGGGCCAGGGTGGCCAAAATGGCCTTGCGCCGCAGGCCGCTCACCGTCCGTGCCGCCCCGTCGGTCAGGATGTCAACTGGTCCTAACAGCCCCACCCACACGATTAGGTCACGAAGCGCGGTGGCGTCAGCCGGCAGACGGCGTCGACGGTTTGCCTGTCCCGCAAGGGATCGACACGGCGTCGGTCGACGGCATCCAACGTCATCGTTCGTCCTTCAATTAAGCGCCCTGTCCTGCATATTAGCCGATGGCGATGCATTTGAGGAATCCAGGAAGAATAGTCATACAAGTTGCTTTATACATTAAATGAGATAAGTCATCAGTCAGGGATCTGGATGGTGCGGCTTTGGCTGTGCCGCCTGGTGCGCAGGACAGGCTTGGCATGAAGGCGGTCAAATCGGAAGCACTTACTGCTAGAAAAGCGTCTCACCGCTTCTGGCCCCGCTAGATCAGAAATTCCGGGCTGACGGCGCAGAATTCCGTGATCATAAAACTGAGCCTGATCACGGAACATGGCTGGCGCGAATTCCGTGATCGGGCTGCCACGCAGGCCTCCCCGAGTCGTCACCTGGACCCGGACTAGTCCCAGGTGACTCAACTTTCACAGCCGGCTCACCCGCTGCCAGGCTCGCCTCATCCTGTAGGAGACTTTTTTCCTGTAGGAGACTTAACAGCGAATATGGTGGTCAACCCTCCTACAGGAGTAAATCCTCCTAGATCTTTTAGCCACCGCCCCGCACAAAACCGCCAACCCCGCAAACCCGCCCAGACGTACGGCCACGCCAGCCCGACCCCCAAGCCCGTCATCCTCCACCCGGCTAACATCACGGAATTCGCGCCAGAGCCCGGAACATCAGCAGCGTGGTCACCCGCCCAGGTTTCCGTGATAAAGACCCTGGTCATGATCACGGAAACCGGAGGCGTCAGTCACCGAGGCATGGCTCAGGCCCGACGCCCCCGCAGCACCGCGGGCCGGACAGCTCCTGAGATTCAGTTCGTGATGGAGTATGCGTCCGTAATGATCTGGGACACGGTGTCGCCAGCGGAGTCAGCGGCACTGACCCGCACGCTGACCGAGCCATCGGTCCTAGGCAGCGCCGGCAGCCGGTAACGGGCCAGCCAGCTGCCGCCCCGCGACCTGACTCGCTCCTGCCGCCAGGTCTTGCCGCCGTCGGTACTGATCCACAGCCGCAGCGAAGTGACCCTGGCCGGCGCGGGTACCGCCTGATAGCTGGGCGTCACCTCGATGACGTGCACGCCCCGCACGCTGACAGAGTTCCCCGTGCTGGTGAACGCGTTGTACCGCAGGAAGATCAGCGGGTCAGCCGCGCAAGGATCAGTCGAGCCGGTCAAGGCGGAGCCTGCGCAGCCGACTCCGTCGGGTACCTGGTTGCTGTCGGGTTCCGCTGATGAGAACCCCCACGAGGTCGCCGTGTTGCCGAAGCTGGCGGTGAACCGGTAGGCAGCCTCCTGCGCCGGAAGCTCGAACGCGGCGAACCCCCCGACGTCGATCGGCTGGATTTCCTGACCTCCAGGCCCACCCTGATACAGGTGAATGTCGGCAGGCGCGAAGACGTACGGTCCGTCGATGAGCCGGGGATCAGCCCCAGAGACCTTGTTAAATAGCGGCCAGAAGATGTCGCCCTGACGGCAGCCGGCACAGACGGCGACGGCCGCGTTCGCGCCGTCGAATTTTCCTGGCTGGGCCTGGAACACGTCCGTCGGCGGCGCGATCGAGCCAAGCGCGGCCGGGGCATCGAACCAGTCCTCAGCCAGGCGGCCGGCCTCCCCGCCGGCCGAACACGTCCCAGGTCTGGATCTGGGCGAGCTGATCGCCGTCGGCCAGCAGGGTGGGTTCTCTATTCCAGGCGACCGCCGGCGAGACTGGCCCGTAGTACGCGGTCTGGGTGCCAGGCGCGGGCACGAGGTCAGCGACGCCGTCTACGAAGAACTCATCAGGGGCGAACGCGGTGTCCGACGGCTGAACCACCGCAGGCTGATCCGAGTGGTACCGGGTGCGGACTGCGGTCAGCATGCGGTCGGTGACCCGGTACGCGGTGTCGGCGGGCATCTTGCCCTCGGAGTAGAACTTCAGGTCGTACTGGTAGGAGCTGCTTGCCAGCGCGGTCAGGTGAATCCGCACACCGCTGTGGCCGTGCGCGACCAGGTGCTCCAGCGCCACCGCCTGCGCCGCGGGCAGGGCGACGAACGGCATCGCCACCTGGGCACCGATCCCGAAGGACGACCCGGCCACGACCGGCAGCGAGCAAGATCCTGTGCCTAGGGACGGCGGCAGCGCCGGGTCGACCAGGACCCCGGCCGCCCCGGCGTCCAGCGCGTTCTGCAGTTGCGACGACTCGACCAGGCAGCCTCCGATGACAGGATCGAGCTGGATCAGCGCGAGCTTGCCGCGCGCGTCGATCGCGCCGAAGTCGGCGGCACTGCCGAGGCCAGCGTTCACCACCGGCAGCGTCCGGCTTCCTGCTGAGAAGGGGGTAAAAGGGCCTCCAGCGAATGCCGTATACAACGGGTACTCGGGCCGCAAGGTCAGCCGCGCAGGCGCGACCACGCTCATGAAGAGGTTGGGTCCGTAGAGAATCCAGCTGCTGGAGGCGTCGAACGCGCCGACTGTCACCGGCTGGCTCGGGATCAGCCAGAGGTTCTGCGAGCCGTAGCCGACGAAGTCGAGGTTGGAGTCGATGGTGCCGTCCGGTGACATCCGGTAGTCCTCGGTGGCGGCGGCGACCGGGAAGCTAGGCCGGGGCGTGCTGATCGTGATCTTCCGCTCGGTGCCGGCATCGAGGGTGAAGCTCGTATCGCCAGCGACCGTCACCTGCGGATCGGTCAGGTCGAGGAACTGCAGGTCGGGGCCGATCTTGAAGGCTGCGAAGCCCGAGGCTCATGTAGGTGCCGACCGGAACGCTGAAGGTCACCTGGTAGGCGGTGCAAGGGCTGGAACTCGTGGCGCATGTCTGGCTCGTCGCCAGGTAGGCCTGGTCAGCGCCCTGGCCGGTGATCCCGAACAGGCTGAAGGCGTCTTGCAGGCAGAGCGAGTCGCCCGCCGAGCACCAGCGCGACTGATCGGGTGATCCTTGGATGGTTTCGGTGACCGTGTACTGTTGCTGGCCGTCATCGGCCGGCTGGATCGCGGTCGTTCCCTCCTGATGGCCGGCCAGCCAGACCCGCGCGAGGCCGCCAGCCAGCGCTGAGGTGAGGATTCCGCGCCTCGCCGTGCCGGCCCGGCCGATGATCGCGGCCCAGAACGCCGCCGCGTGCCTGACGCTCACGCTCACCCGTACCGTCCTGGCCTGCGCCGAGACGCTGGTGACGGTCGCGCCGGGCAGGGCGCGCGCGCTGCGGGCCAGCCGGGCCGCACCCGGATGACCGGCGTACCGCAGCATGACGGCCAGCCTGGCGCTGGGCCCGGTGTCGCCGTGCCTGATCAGCCAGGCGAGATCAAAGAGCCCCCGGTCAAGCACTCCGCTGGCGATCAGCGCCGAAGCGCCGGCCGGGCTGGCCTCGAAGCTGCTGATCCCGTGCTTGCTCGCCACCGCGCTGACCCGCAAGCCCGCGCTGATCTCCGGGGCGGGCACGGCGCTGACCGAGTACTGGCCGCGCGCTACGGCGGTCAGCCGCACCTGGTCACCGGTGATCAGCGTGACCAGGTAGGACTTGCCGCTCAGGCCGGGCAACGATAGCGGCCTGAGCGACGATGACGTGCCCCGCCTGGACGGAGCCAGGCCTGGAGCCAGGGCCGGAGCCGGAGCTGGAGCACGGGCCGGGGCCAGCGCCGGGGCCGGGCCGGCTTCCCCGGTCAGCGCCCAGTCGTGCCTGGTCAGCTGTCCGGCGGCGACCTGCACCGTGGCCGATGCCGCCTGGTACCCAGCCGCCGCGGCGGTGAACGCCCGGCTCCCCGCCGGACTGAACACCTCGTACAAGCCACCGGGCACGGCCTGATCAGTGGTACCAGCGGCCACGCCAGTCACACCGTCACTCGAACTCACCGTGGCACCGTCGACCGGCAGGCCAGTTCCGTGGTCAGTGACCAGCCCGGACACCAGTCCGCCCGGCAGCGGCACGCAGCCCGGAGTGCCGATCAGCACACTGCCGACCGCCCACCACCAGGCGTCGTCACCTCGATACCGGAACCTCACTCGCACCCCAGCGCGGCCAGCCGCCTGCGGGATCGGCACGCTGATCCGCCCGACCGCGTCCCCGCCGCTCTGGTGCCAGACAGCGCCCCACCGCCGGCCGCCATCAGTGCTCAGCTCAACCTCGGCCCGCTGCCCGGACCCGCCGTAGTAACCGGACGTGAAGCTCACCACCGGAGCGGACTGCCCAGACAGATCCACCGCAGGCGAGGTCAGGGCGGTGTCCACCCAGCCGCCCCGCGCGCCGTGCACCCCGGTACCTGAGTCAGCGATCGCGAACTTGTCGCTGGCCAGGTTGTCACCTGGCGCCGGCCGGTCGCCAGGATCGTCGAACCTCCAGCCAGCCCGGCTGCCGCTCACCTCCCACCCGGATCCGGGCCTGCTGCCCGTCCACCCGGCGAAGTCTTCAGCCAGCCCCGCCGGCCCGTACCCCGGCGCGCTGCACGCCGCCGGGTCCACCGGCAACGAGAAGTCCTTGCTCAGCGCGCTAGTCCCGACCGACAGCTGCGCGTCCTGCCCGGCGTAACCGTTGCCCGCCGACCCGAGCACATCCGGCTCGGCCGACGTGATCTGCACCGGATAGCTCGCCGGCCCGGCCAGCACCAGGCTGTACCGGCCGGTGAACGGGTCGGTGTAGACCGGCCCGCCGGGGTAACCACCTCCGATCGTGATCTTCGCGTACAGCGGCCAGCCCTGACCCGAGCCATCACTGACCGTCCCTGACACGGTCGCGTGCGGCAGCTCGGCTCAGTGCGAAGTTCGCCGTCGCCGTTCCGTTCGCCGCCACGTGAACGCCGCTGACCGTCCCTGTCTGGAAAGCGTAGATAGCGGCACTGACAACGTAGCTGCCAGCGGTGACATCCAGGGTGTAGGCACCGCCAGAGTCCGCCCGCGCCACATAGTCGCCCGGATTGGCCGTTACCTCGACGCCGGCGACCGGCTTCCCTGTGGTCGCGTCGGTGACCTGCCCGGCGATCTGCCCCTGTGGCCCGCCGGACAGGGCGCCGACTCCATCCGGGCTGCCCAGGCCGGTCGGCCCGTCCCAGCCAGGGCCGGCGTTGCACAGCACGCTGCCGCAGCCCCCGTTGGAACCCGCGGTGACATCGAACAAGTCCGAGCCCTGAGCCGGGTCGTGATACGGATAGTTCACCGGGTTCGTGTCCGGCACCGGCACCCCGGCCAGCGCGTACATCGACGTGATCAGCGGCGCCGCCAGGCTGGTCCCGCCCACCTGCAGCCAGCCACCCGAGCCGAGCGTGTCGAAGACCGCGAGCCCGGTCGCCGGATCGGCGTCGGCCGAGATGTCGGCTGTCGCCCGCATCGCGCAGTCGGTGCTGACGCCGAGCTGATCCTGCGGCTGCGGCTCGATCGTCGAGCACCCGGACCCGCCGCTGTCCCAGGCGCTCTCATCCCAGCCCCGCGCTGATCCGGCGTCTTGCGTCAGCGTCGTACCGCCGACCGAGGTCACGTCCGGGTCAGACGACGGCCACTCGACGATATTGCCGACGTCCCCTGACGAGACCGTGACAGCCACGCCCGGATGCTCGTAGGCGCTGGAAAGGGAGAGTAGCGACGGGTCCTCGTTCGTTCCATACGAATTTGAGATGAATTTAGCGCCCAGGGCGACTGCCTCGTTTTCAGCCGCGGCGAGATCGGGGACACTCGGGCTGTCCCCTTCGACCAGCAGAATGTCGCAGGCGGGGCAGGCTGACGACACGGCGTCGAGATCAAGTGAGGTTTCCAGCCCCCAGCCAGCGTCATCAGCCGGGTAGCTGGTGCCGCCGCGCTGATCCACCTTGCGGAAGCAGCCGCTGGCCGTCGTGCAGGCAGGCAACCCAAAGAACGACCGGAACGTCGCCAGGTCCGACGCCGCCGACGAATCGCCGAACGCGTCCACGATCGCGACAGTCTCGCCCGCCCCGGCGGCCGGCAGATGGTAAGCGGACCTGATGTCAGCAGGCGTCAGCGCGGTGGACGGCGGCCCGTCCTGAGCAGCGGCCGCGACGATGCGGTGGCTCGCAGGCGTCCGCACGACCGCGAAGCAGCGCACGTGATCGCGCGCCGGCGTCACGTTGCACGGCGCGTTGGTGTTGGCCGCGAGTCGCGGAGCCGCCAGGCGGGACAGTCCGCTCGCCTGCGCCGGCCCAGTCGCGAGCGCGGTCAGCACCGCGAGCGCTGTGACGCTAGTCAGCACGGAAGTCCATCGGGGTCTGCGCGAGCGCATCTGGTGCCTCCTCAACTGGCCGCACGTGAGTCTCGCGAGGTCAGGGCGATTGCGATCTTGGTGCGGCGCTGCCAGAAGAATGCGGCTCGCGGCTAACCGCCGTAAAGAGCTGTCTGTGGCGAATGTCCGCCGTCGGCACCTTTCCGCCAGGGTGCGTTCCCAGGTCAGTTGCCAGAGCGGCTGCGCATATCGCCCAGACGGAGTAAAGATGTCCAGATGGCGCTCGGGGTGGTCGGCATCGGTCCCGAGGCGGAGTGTGTCTACAAAGGCCTGCTCAGCGGGCGTCCGACCACCGAGGCCGAGCTGGTCGAGGCGACCGGGCTGACGCGGAGCCAGGTGCGGTCGGCGCTCGCCGTCCTGACCGACAGCCGGCTGGCCGAGGCCCTGCCGGACTCCCCCGTCTCGTACGTGGCCGCAGACCCGGCCTTCGCCCTGGACGTCCTGCTGCTCGCGCAGGAGCAGGAGGTCAAGAACGCGCGGATCAGGGCGGCCGAGCTTGCCGACCAGTACCGCCTGGCGGCTGGCCGGCGCGACCCGGCCGAGCTGGTCGAGATCATCAGCGGCGGTCAGGCCGCGCTCGAACGGGTCGAGCAGGCTCAGCGCGGGACCCGCCAGCTGCTGCGCGGCTTCGACAAGCCGCCTTACGCGGCCAGCCCGATCAAGCTCAACGAGATCGAGGCCGACCTGCTGCGACGCGGCGGCATGGCACAGAACATCTACGATCGGGCAGCGGTGGAGGTGCCGGGCCGGCTCACTGACCTTGAGTGGGGCGTCAACCTCGGCGAGCAGGCGCGGGTGCTGCCCGAACTGCCCACCAAGCTCGTCATCGTCGATGACACGCTGGCCATCCTGCCGCTGCAAGCCGCACCCGAGGCGATCGAGAGCATCGTCGTGCTGCACAAGTCCGCGCTGCTCGAAGCGATCATCGCGCTGTTCGAAACGCTCTGGGAGATCGCCGTCCCGCTCCAGCTCCCGAACCCGGAATGCGGCCACGACGACCCGCCGACCGCCGAGGAACGGCGCATCCTCGCCCTGCTCACCGCCGGCATCCCCGACGACGTGATCGCCAGGGAAGTCAGGCTCAGCGAGCGCACCTACCAGCGACGGGTACGCGGCATGATGGAACACCTGAACGCCCAGACCAGATTCCAGCTAGCCCGCCAGGCCGCCAGGCACGGCTGGCTAGACGACGACGCGCCACCGTCCTGCTAGTCGTGTAGTTCGAGGGTGAGCGCCCAGCGGCGGATGACGTCGATGTGCCCGGCCTGGATGCCTGTCCGGGGATCGGGCTGGACGAGCAGGGTAGGAATTCCGTTTGTGGTGCGGGCGTGCGCCCAGCCGTGGTCGGGGTCAGCGAAGTCGTCGTCGAGCCAGGCCAGCGGCCGTGCGGTGGCGTGTTCGGCGACATGGTCGCGTTCCACAGGTAACCGTGCGGGTGGCTGTCGGTGAACGGCAGGTGCGGCAAGTCGACGTGCGGCCAGAGTGGCAGGCCAAGCCTGGGCGCGATCAGCCGGGTGGCGCCGCCGCGCCAGCTGGTACACCAGACCGGCTCCAGGCCGGTCACGGCGACAAGATCGGCGAGCATCGGACCGTCGGCCGGGTTGAGCCAGATCGGGACTGGCTGGTCCTGTCCGGCGGGCAGGACATGGTCGAGCTGGTGAGTTGCCGGAACCGTGCCGTCATCGGCAGGGAAGGGATGAGGACGCCATCGACGTCACAGAACAAGAACATGCAGGTTCCCAGGTGAGCGGGGCAAGCAGGTAAGTCAGTGTCGGCGGAGCACGATGACGGTGTCGTGATCGTCGTCGGCGCGCACGGTCATGGTGAGGAGCCCGCTGGGACGCAGGATTCGTGCGATTGAGGGAAATAAGGGCAGCGGGTCGATGAAGCTGAATGCGCCGAAGATCGACAGGACCAGGTCAGTCGATCCTGATGCGGCGGCTTCGAGATATTGACAGGCGTCGGCGTGCTCGAACCGGATGCCCGGCAGATGCCCGTAGCCGACCCGCGCCCGGCTGATTTCACCGGGTCGTTGTCAACGCCAGTGCAGGAAGCGCCGTGTCGATCCGCCAGGTGGGCAAGGTTGTGGCCGCTGCCGCAGCCGAGTTCAATCACGGCTGCTCCGCGCAGCTGGCCCAGGATCGCCTCGCCTGGCCCGGTACCTGGCCTGCGGGTCCACTCGAAACGTGCTGGTGAGGTCAGGCGCGGAGCAGGCTGGCTGCCTGGTTCAGGTGCCTGTTGATCGCGGTAGTCCATGTGTCCTGCGCTCCTGCTGCCCAGCCCAACTCCACCTGCTCGGCGAACCAGTCCGCTACCCACACCCTGTGCCAGCCCAGCGCCCACGACGCGGCATCGAGACCGCCCCGCCGCGTCAGAGCCTGCTGGTGCCCGCCGAGGGTGACGTAGGACTCGATCAGGTCCTGGGTGCGGGCCAGGTCTGGCTCGTCCAGCGTTCCGTGCCAGGACGCCAGGTCCAGCAGGCCTGGCCCGACAAATGCACGGGCGAAGTCCAGCAGGTGCCAGCCGTAGCGACCGATGTGCAGTGACGTCGGGTGGTACTCGGAATGGCACAGCCCGAACGGCGGAAGCTCGGCTCCTGCGGCCCGGTGGGCAGCGGCCGCCGCGATCGCCTGGGCGAGGTTCACCGTGCCGGGCAGATCCAGCGGGCCGAGGCGGGCCGCGATCCGGTGCGGCATCGCCTCCAGCCCTGCCTTGTCCACCCGCCCTAGCCACGGGCCGGACTCCCCGACCACCTGGTGCAGTTGCACCGCCGAGCGGGCACCGTCCAGGTCAGCGGCCACGCGGACGTGCTCGCCAAGATCGTCGATCAGCATCGCCAGCCAGCCGGGTCCGGTCCGGGATGCCCGCACGTGGGGGACCGGGATGCCGTGACGCTCAGCCAGTCGCAGGGACAGATGCTCGCGGTCGAACGGGGTCTCGGCGTACTTGAGCACCACGGACGCGTGACCGGGGAGCCGGATGCGCTCGACTGCGAGCGCGCCCAGACCCGGATCGGCTCGCGCACCGGGTCAGCGGGCAGGCCAGCGTCCGCGAGCAAGCCCGGCAGCCATCCGGCGGCGTCCGTGGCGCTCATCTCAGCAG
Source organism: uncultured Actinomycetota bacterium (assembly GCA_963819285.1). Lineage (GTDB taxonomy): Bacteria > Actinomycetota > Actinomycetes > Streptosporangiales > Streptosporangiaceae > Chersky-822. The sequence goes on along the minus strand of CAWFVM010000002.1, from coordinate 2,884,939 downwards.
ATCCTCCTAGCTCGCGGCTCGGCAGGCATAAACAGCGGTCAGCCACTGCTCCCTGAACTGGCCGAGGTCGTCGCGGAACCGGCCGATCGACGCGCCGTACGGTACGCATGCGCCGCCGGACTGGTTGGGCACAGACTGGCAGCCGTGCACGAGCCGGCCGCCGAGCGCCGCGTGGGCCTTGACCGACTCGATCCTGCGTGACTCGTTGAACCAGGTCGAGTGGTACACCTCGTCCAGCATCTGGCCATGCTCCTCGTCCAGGTCGAACACGACAGACGTGGCGGCGGGGAAGAACCAGCACGGGCCGACATTGCTGATCGTCCCGTCCAGCTCGACCTTGTTCAGCGCCATCAGCGTGGCCGCCTCCCGCAGCATCCTCAGCGCGGCCGGGCCGATCTGGGCCAGCCCTGGCACCGGCAGCAACTCGGCGCGGAACAGATAGGAGTACACCTCCCACGCGATGGACAGTACCTCGGCGGCGTCCTCGGTCTGGTGACTGTGAGCGCGGATGAAGTCCAGCGCCGCTTGCTCCAGTGCGGTCTCGCTTGACTCTTCCGCGCCCAGCAGCTCGCTGCGCACAGTGTCCCAGTCGCACACCAGCCACGAGGCGGAGCTGAAACGGAAGAAATACACAGCCGGATCAATCGTGATCCGCCTGCCGTCAACGGTGATGCCGGGCAGCCGCGCCCAGCGCGGATCGAACGGATCTGGCAGCTCCACGCTGATCGTGGGCGGTGCGGTGATTGTAGTCATCGTCTCCTCCTGTCGAAACGGCGGACAGCCTTTGGCGGCTACTTGAAACGATGACCCGGCGGCAAGGCACAGACCAGCGCGCCAGCTGATGTACTGCTGTCGGTTCGTTGCTGACGAGTTGTCGACGACAGCGCGTGTCGGCAGGTCAGGTAGGTGCTAGCAGGGTCAGGCAGGCGTGCTGGTAAGCCGCGTGCACCATCGGGATCGAGTCAATGCGGACCCGTTCGTCGGTGCCGTGCAGCCCTTCGTAAGAAACGCCGAATCCGGCTGTGGCCGGGATACCGAGTCCAGCCAGGTAGTTGCCGATGTTCGAAGGTCCCGCGATTTTCGCTGCAGGTGACAGTCCGGCTTGCCTGGCTGCTGCGGTCAGCGTGTTTTTCAAGGTGCTGTCATCCGCAAGCCGGTAAGCAGGCCAGCAGGTGGTGATCTCGACCTCTGTAGCTGGGCTGTGTGGCCAGGCGCCGTCGGCTCGGGTTACTAGCGAGCGGAGCAGGGCGAGCGCAGCCCGGTCATCGAACGCCGGAGTGAGCCGGATGTCCACGTGGACAGTACACAGGTCAGGGACGGCGGAATAGCCCATCCCCCCGGCGATCTCGGTCACAGTGAGTCTAGCGGGCAGCGGAAAGTCCGGTCCGGCGGTCGCAGGCATGGCCGCGCCGGTAAGCGCGGACACCAGCTCTGCTGCCTTGGCGATGGCGTTAGGGGTGACCGCCCGGCCGCCAGAATGACTGGCCACACCGCGGACACCGAGCCTGGCCCGCAACACGCCCCGCCCCCCGATAACCAGGTGTTCAGGCCCTGGGTAACCGATCATGACGCCATCGACGCAATCCGGCGCTCCGCCGCCCTCGAAGTAGGCGCGAGCGCCGCCGAAGGCGCCCGTGTGCTCATCCAGGTCGAATAGCAGGGTCAGGCTACCCGCTAGCCTGGCTTGGCTGAGGCGAGCAGCGATGTGGGCGAAGATCGACGCGCCCGTCTTGGAATCCGAAGCTCCCCGGCCGTGCAGCCAGCCGCGGTCGATCTCTCCGGACAGCGGAGGATAGGTCCATGCCGCCTCATCGCCGAACTGGGCGGTATCCAGGCACGCATCCAGGACATAGTGCGCACCGGGTCCCTCGCCCGCGACCTCGCATACCAGGGCGACAGTCTCGCCGTTAGACCCGGCAAGCCGACGCGGCGCGAGCCCATGTCGGGTCAGCCATGCTGACATGCACTCCAGCACTGGACCGTACGGGTCCCCCCCTGCCCGACTCGGAATGCGGATCAGCTGACGAGCCAGCGCGACTATCGATTCATGATCATCCCGAGCTGCCTGCAGTATGGCGGCGGTCTCGGCGCTGGTCTTAGTCATCGGTTCGCACCCCGGTCTCGTATCACATCGAGCGCGGCGACCAGCTCAGGCGACTCGACCCGGCGAGCTGCCGCGTACGCCTGGCGACCGTGGTCAAGCAGCCGCCTGGCGACCATGGCGCCCAGGGCCATTCCCGAGTCGAACGCCTCGGCGGATGTAAGGGAGGGAATAGGCACGGCCGCCATCTGCTCGCTGGCGCAGAAAAACCGCTCCGGTGTGGTCACGGTGTCCTCCACGATGCCTAGGTGCAGCGTCTTGATGCCGAGACTACGATCTTCAGGGTCGCGCAGTTCCAGCAGCCGTAACAAATGATCCCTCAGGACACGGTGATGCGGCGGTCCGAACAGCAGACGGTAATGGACCAGGCTAGGCCGCTCCGCCAGAACCGACTCGATCGCGGCCAGATATTCTGTATCCCGTGACCTCGACCCTGCCGCTACCAGGCACTCGCAGGCACTGCTCACGGTGGCCAGCATCGCATGCCGCAAGTCAGGGAATCCCGCGAGCAGCCTCGGAGACGGTACGGCGGCCCGAAGACGCGCATCCTGGTGGGCGAAGAGCTCCCTCGGGCGGCCGGTTATAGATCTCGCATAACGTCTTCCGGTGTCCGATGCTCGTGGTGTGGCGGCCCAGCTCCCACCCGCTCAGCATGCTCGGCGTCACCCCCGAGTGCCCGCCAGGTGTACGCAGATTGATCTCCTCGACTACCTCTTCCAGCGTCCAATTGCGGGCCAGCCGCGCCGTGCGCAGCTCAGACCGTTCATCGTTTAACCGCGCAGGCACGAAACGCTCGTCACAACGAACCGGTGTCGGCAGCACAGCGTAAGTTCTCGCCGACTACGGCGATCAACTACTGCGGAAATGACCATGCTCTATTCTCTCTCAGCCTGGCTGGATTAAGACTCAATCGGGCGGCCTTGAGTGGGGCATCAACCTCGGCGAGCAGGCCCAGGTGCTGCCCGAACTGCCCACCAAGCTCGTCATCGTCGATGACACGCTGGCCATCCTGCCGCTGCAAGCCGCACCCGAGGCGATCGAGAGCATCGTCGTGCTGCACAAGTCCGCACTGCTCGAAGCGATCATCGCGCTGTTCGAAACGCTCTGGGAGATCGCCGTCCCGCTCCAGCTCCCGAACTCGGAATGCGGCCACGACGGCCCGCCGACCGCCGAGGAACGGCGCATCCTCGCCCTGCTCACCGCCGGCATCCCCGACGACGTGATCGCCAGGGAAGTCAGGCTCAGCGAGCGCACCTACCAGCGACGGGTACGCGGCATGATGGAACACCTGAACGCCCAGACCAGATTCCAGCTAGCCCGCCAGGCCGCCAGGCACGGCTGGCTAGACGACGACCCACCATCCTGCTAGCCCGACCACGCTCGTCCGATTTAAGTTTCACGTCCTCGTGACGCACGATACTTAAAACGACTTTAAGGTTCTTATACGCTTGTCAGCCCGAACGCCACGGTGTTGATTCAGCTCGGCTCGCGGTCTGGCGCAGGCTAGGTTGCCGGGTATTAGCCTTTCCAGGAGCTTCGTCCCCGCGCAGGTCTGGGTCCAGGCCGATTCCTGTAGGACAGTTTTCCGTAGTAGGACAGTGCCCGGTTTCGTCCATTCCAGCCGTTTGATGCGCTCGGCTTACGGGTTAGCGGTGCCGGGTCGGTAGTCCCGTGGAGCGGCGACGTTGGGCTGGTGCTGCTGACCCAGAAAATGTCGTTGTTAAGTGGCTGGAAGACCGCGCGGACGCCGACTTGGGGACAGCCGGCCGGTAAACAGCTCGCCGAGCCGCTCACTGGCAACGCAGAGCGTGCTGCTCTGGCAGGCGATCACAGGGAGTGCGCTGCCGTCGTCCTTGATGACCGTGCTGGTCCAGACCTTGCCCGGCGCGGTCGGCCTGGTAGTGGCGAAGATCACCCCTTCGCCGCCTGCGACGCACATCGAGGCGTCAGGGCAGGCGAGAGAGATGGCGTCAACGTTGGCTGGCACTTCTTTCCAGCCCGACCGGCCGCTCGCCGGGCGGGTGGAGTACAGGACCGCGCCTGCGTTATGGAAGCGGCCGGTGGCGACGCACAGGGAAGCACTCGGGCAGGACATCGCGGTGATGAACCCGATGTCGCGGGCCCGGAAGAGATGCCACGTCGCCGGCCGGGCGGGATCGCTGCTGGCCAGCACGTTGTGCCCGTCGTCGAAGGCCACGCACAGCCGCACGCTCGGACAGGAGATGCCGGTAATAAGATGACCCTGGTCGAGCCGACTGGTGAGCCACGCAGATGCCGGGCCTGCCGGGTGACCGGAGACGAGCAAGTGGCCGCGATTGTCTGAAGCCACACAGAACGAACGGGCCGGGCAGGCGAGCGCGGTGGAGCTCAGCGCCGGGATCAACCGCCGCGAGGTGCCAGGCTGACGCTCCGCCAGCCGGATCCGCCGAGGTCAGCACCCCGCGGGAACTCAGGGCGACGCATAGCTTCGTGCTCGGGCAGGAGACGGCCGAGAAGGACAGGGGCTGATACCTGCGCAGTGCGGTCAGCCGCCATTTCCTTGTGGCCGGGTCGGTCGAGGTAATCACGTTTCCCATAGCGTCCACTGCGACGCAGAGGTTACGAGCCGGACACGAGATCGACTCGATACTCGTCGCCCCGGCTACCTGAGCCACGTGCCAGCTGCTCGTGCCACTCGCCGGGCGGACTGAGCTGATGAGGTCGCCGGCCACGTCGGCCCCGACGCACAGGCGGACGGTCGGGCAGGAGATCTGCGTGGTGTTGTCGGCGCCAGCGACGGTGAACTCGTGCCAGGCGGACGCGCCGCCGGCCGGGTCAGCCGAGGCGATGAAGCCCCCGCCGGTCACGCCGACGCAGAGCGACACACTCGGGCAGCTAAGCCGCTGGACGTCCGGGCCGACGCTGAAGCTGGTCCAGGCGGACGCCCCGCCAGTCGGGTCGGCGGAAGTCAGGACGTTGCCGTTGAGGTCGCCGACGACGCACAGCGTCGTGACCGGACACGAGATCGCATTGGGCTGTCCCTGGCTGTCGATGCTGGTGATCTGCCAGGCGGACGGGCCGCCGGTCGGGTCAGTGGAGGTGAGCACATTGCCTTGAGCATCGACTGCCGCGCAGAGTGTAACGGTCGGGCAGGAGACCGAGTAGATCCCGTGCCCGTCGTCGATTCGCAGCGTGTGCCAGGCCGACGCACCGCCCGCTGGCCTGGTCGAGTACCTGATGACCCCGAACCCGCCGCCCACGCAGAGCGTCGCACTGTGGCAGGTCACCGACAGCAGCTTGAGCCTGGTCTGGTGCCAGGCCGCGCGCCCGCCACCCGGATCGGTGGACGTGGCGATCTCGCCGCTATCGGTACTCACGCACAGCACTGGCGAGGCCGGCACACAGGAAAACGATCCAGCTCCGGTACTCCCGGTCGAATTCCTGGTCACCTTCCAGGCTCGCACTCCGCCCGCCGGCCTGGACGACGTGAGGACCGACCCGGCGTCGTCGAGGGCCACGCATTCTGACGCCGTGGCGCAGGACACCCCGGAAACCTCGAACCCGAACTCAAAGGGCGGCTGTTCCACCAGGGTGGGCGCCGACCAGGTCAAGGCCGGTCTTCCCGCGGCGAGGGCGGCGGATGGCAGCATAGCGGCGCCGACGAATCCGAGCACTGCGGCAAGACAGGTCAGCAACCGCACTGGCATTCAAATCCTCCTGCGCGTGAGTGCTCAGGCAGATCACCGGAGCATTATTGAGACGCGCCAGCGTGGCACCCGGATGACAGGCTCGCCGTTCCGATTCCAGCTCGCCCAGCTACGTGCCGTCTAAGCCGTGCGGTACCTGAGCGGCGAGGTCCTCATTCCACTGGCTCTAAGCCCCGAGGTGGCGGGCTGCGGCGTCAGATAGGCTATAATTCTGTACATGACAACCGTCCCCGTAGCCGAGGCCCGGCAGAACTTCTCGGCGCTCGTGGACCAGGCGCTCGCCACCCACCAGCGGGTTCTCGTGACTCGTAACGGCGTGCCAGCGATCTGGATGATCGCCGTCGACGACTTCGAGTCGATCATGGAGACACTCGACGTGCTCGCCGACGCGGCGGCCATGGCGGATGTGGCACAATCGCGAGCGGATTCCGAGGAAGGCCGGTACCTGACGGCCGCTGAGATGGAGAAGATCCTCGCAGCCCGCGCGCAGGGGACCGACCTCGGGGACGACGCAGATGTTGTCGCCGACATGCACGCTCGCGGATTGCCGGACGCGGTCTGCATGGCGACACTGGACGCGCTCATCTCGGCCCGGCGGCAGCAGGAGCGGTGAGCTACCGGGTCATCTTGCGCCCGGCCGCGGCACGCGCCCTGCAGCGGATGCCCGAGAAGATCGCCTCCGCCTGCTGGGAATTCATCCGCGGGCCGCTCGCGGAGAATCCGCACCGGGTCGGCAAACCGCTCCTTGCGCCGCTGGCACCGCAGTACTCAGCCCGCCGCGGCGAGTACCGCGTCCTCTACCTGATCGAGGACAAGCAGGTAACGGTGATCATCACGTCCATTACCCACCGCGCCGATGCCTACCGAGCACGCTAGCGGATTTCCGCACCGTAGAAGGCCGGTCTCAGCCGGACACGACCGGACGCGCCAAGACCAGCGCCAGAACATCATCAGCGCTGGTCAGAGTGCATTTCCCAGGTGGTGGCTGGTGGTGGCAGGTGTTGGGTTCGAACCAACGTAGCCCCCATTAGGCTGAGCCGACGGTTTTACAGACCCGGTTCGTTAGTACCCTGACCTGCGCGAACTCACCGTTTCGGAAAATTTGCGCGCGTATTCGGCGTACGCCTGGACGCCAGCCCCGGGAAACGGCTTACCATGCCTTGCTCAGCGAAGGATTCGACATGCCAGGATCCGGCCGGATTGCGTGGTCGCAGGCCTACGGGCGGCTACGCTGCGGGAGCACTCTCTGGCCCTGCGTGGCCAGGCGCGCCGACCGTCCGGCCGTCTTGCCTGGCAGCCTGATCGAATCCCCGGCCCCACGCGAATATTAACTTGACGTTGTATTACCTGAGACTCATACTGGGTAGGTGATCGTCGACTGGACGGACGAGTTCGATCGCTGGCTCACTCATGCCGAGGAGCAGGGCGGTCGGCTCCTCGCCGTGGCAGTTCGCTGCTGCAGGAACTCAACGACCTTGCGGCCAAGCCAGAAGATGAGACCGCAACCTTCAAGCGCAGCGCGTCCGGCAGGCACGCCGGCACGAACTGTGGCGAGTCGCCCACCCGTTTGATCCGGCGGTCGCCGCCCGGGTCATCTGCTGGTTCCCCCGTGACGGAGAGGTCATGATCGCGCTGGTCGGGTTCGACAAGAAAACGATCGGCGACGTGCTCTACGCCAGCGCGGCGGCACGCGGAGAAGCGCTAGCCGATGCCTGGCTGCGCCAGAAAGGAAACCCCGATGACAGAAGAAGTTAGGTTCATCCGGGGCAACGACCGCATCAGCCAGCTCGCCCAGCGCCCCGACATCGCCGCCGAGGTCGCCCAGGTTCGCGCCGGCATGGCCGAGGCAGACCGCACCTACGCCATGGGACTCGCCGCGCTCCGGCAGGCCGCCGAGCTCACCCAGGTAGAGCTCGCCCGCCGGATGGGCATCACCCAGGCAGCCATCAGCCGCATGGAACAACCACACGACCTGCTCCTGTCAACCCTCAACTCCTACCTCCAGGCCATCGGCGGAACAGCCCGCATGATCGTCAGCTTCGCCGACGGACACGAAACCATCCTCGACCTCGGACAACTCGCATAGCCGTCCCAAACACCCGCCCGGATCGGATGAGCTGCCCGCAGGATCACCGTGAATAGGCGTCAGCGGGTGCCGACCTCTGAACTGGCACGATTTCGGCGCCTGATGGCGATCCTTTCCGTGGCTTGCTCTCAGGAGCCGAGCCGAGCCGCTCCGGCCAGAGGCAGCCATGCGCGCCGTTGATTATCTTCTTGACGATGCTGCCGCCAGACAGGGTGTAGGTGTCGTCTTCCAGTACCTGACCGGCCAGCCAGTCGCTATCGGTGACGTTGTCGCCCACCGTGCCGGCGACCTTGACGGTCCTGGTGCCGCTGCCACGTCCAGGCGAATAGTGCACGGGCGACGATCTGGCGATCTCAGGCATCGGCGATCATGCAAGGTACCTGCGTGTCGGAAATTTCGCGCTTAGTCGGTTGCTGATGATCAGGTCTGGATGGTGGTCTTGCGGCGTGACCATGTACTGGGCGCAGGGCTATTGCCGTTGATCACTATCGCAGCGACCAGAGACGGAGCCTCGGGGCTGTCCAGCTCGTGGAGAGCGGGCTGGAGCGTGAACATGTAGTTCTCTTCCACGCCGACTGGCGAGACCTTTGGGCGCATGTCCAGCACGGCCAGGATTGACAGCCTCGCGCCTCGGCAGCCGCGTACTGGGTCGGCTGGCCCATGTACTTAGGTGCGATCGGTTCTGAGACCGGGGTCTTACGTTCAACCTTGAAGTTCGGTGACCTGGCTGGTGGTCATGACGGCGGTTCGTGACAGCCCGGTCAGCATCGAGAAACTCGGCGACGCGCGGCCTTCAGGTGCGCAGCGGCGCGCCCGCGCGCACTTCCCGCAGCTACCGTCCGAGACTGCCAATACAGGTCTTACAGGCCCTGAGCGTCCGCATCTCTTCCTCGTCAGCCTCCCTGGGGGTGCCGAGAACGGTTCCGTCCGGCCATATGAAGTGGCCGCAGCCCAGATTGTGCCGCATTCTCGGCTTCGCTCCAGTCAAGGTGCCGTCAAGATGCACAGGCGGTACGACATACCTGATATCTGGATATTCCTCCTGATCATTCATGAAAGGCTCCTTGGGTAGGCGGGCATGCCACCATAATACGATCCTTCGGGTGCGGAATTATGTCCCGAGCTGCTGACCCGCGCGCTCTGTACGACCACGGCATGTTCTCCGAGCCGATTCGTGACCCCTGCCAGTTGCAGAACCTGTTCCGCGGGGACGCCCGCACCCCGGCGAAAACTAATCCCGACGCCCAGACCACCATCGCTGTAGAGCGCCTCTGGCCTATTACCTGGCCAGCGCACTCGTCGCAGGCTGATACCTGCCCCGGCGGCTCCAGCTCGCCGAGCACGTCCTCCCGCGTGAAGCCTGACGAGCAGGACCCGGGCCGTGTTGTTTCGAGCTTCCTGGCGATCTCCATGAGCCCGGTACAGGCACTAAGCCGTTGCGGTAAGGCCGCGCTCACGCACTGCGCGCCAGGCGCTGTCGACGTGTGGTTGGGTGAAGAGGGAGGACTTGCGCTGACTCCATCGGCCAACCTCTTCGTGGGCGGCGCCGCTACTGGCCATTGCAGCGGCGTCGTGAGTCATGACCCAGTGAACTGTCGCAAGAAGCTCCAGTCCGTAGGTGCTCTCGAAACCCTCGATTTCCCTTAGTACTGAGCGGATCCGTGCAGCGGTCTCCGGATGGCTGGCGATATACATGTCCAGTCCCTCGTAGATCTCGGGTTTCACCCGAATTGGCTCGGCCTTGCTGATGGGCAGCGAGCCGTCTCCGAAGCCGATGATGAAATGCCCCTCCATGGCGCGGAGGGATTTGCGAAGTTCATCCGCGTAGGGACCGTATACAGCCGCACCGAAGTTCAGTCGAAGCGCTTCCCCGCTGACCTGGAGAAAGTACGCGAGTTTCTGGACCTCAACAAGGGCCGGGGGTTCGAAAGTGACCTGCTCGTACTCCCGCATGAGCGCCAGCAGCGCGGCACGAGCTGCCGTCAGTTTCGGTGCCCGTTCACAGTTTGGCTGGTCAGCAGCGCTCGGCGCACCCGCCGGAGCGAAGATCCGCACGTCGACAGTGCCTGCAAGCGGCTCAAGTGCGCGCAGCATTCGCGGCTCGACCTCACGCCAGTCCAGTCCGCCATTGCCGCAGCCGAGGGGCGGGATAGCGATGGAGGTGATACCGAGCTCGCGGATGACCCGGCTCAGGTCCTGGAGGCCGGCCTCGATATCGATGAGCCTGGACCGGCCACGCCAGTGCCGCTTGGTAGGGAAGTTGATGATGTACCGAGGGCCAGCCAGAGACCCGGTCGCCCACACGTGCACGCGGCCTGGCGTCACCTCATCACGCCTGCATGCCGCCTCGTAGTCCTTGAACATCGCGGGCCACGCCCTCTTGAACTGCAGGGCGATCCCCTTGCCCATGACACCCTCGGTGTTGACGGTGTTGACGAGCGCATCGACGTCCTGCGTGAGGAGGTTCCCAGTACCTCGCGTGATCGGCATCGGCATCCCTCAGAAATACCAGTGGGCTCTGACAGCGACAGGGGTCGGCTGGCCAGCAGTACCCAGTACAAGACTGACCTGAGCACGGGCGCGCTCGCTCTTCGCCGCGACTTCCTCGATCAACTGCCACGGAACACAGGGATGGACGAGGCACTCTGCCTGCCGGCGCTCTTTGCGGTCGGGATCGTCGGGCGTGTTCTTCCAGTACGTCGCCGTCATAAGTGGCCAGTCGATGAAGCTGTCGCGGTCCAGAGCCTCGTCGTGATCGGTTATCTCGGCGTATTCCAGCTCCGCGTGGCGGTTGCTGGCGAGCACCGTCAAGCCCGCCGCGCGCAGACTCTGGGTGGAACTCACCAGATAGACGATCTCCTCTGTGCGTGCAGCTTCCACGCTGACCAGGCCACCCGTCACTGCGTAGAGCATCGGGCTTCGCGGCGCGAAGTAAAACGGAACGTAATCTGCCAGGGTGCCGCCGACCCCGCACGGCACAACACGAAGGGCGCGGCGCCGCTTGATGTGGTCATACCCGATCTCAACCCCCGTGATCCGCCGTTGCCTGCACATACTGTCAGGAAGCAGGCCAAGCTCGACAACGCTCGGAAGCCGCTCAATTCGTGTCATGTGGAGCACGCGGGTAGGCAGAGGACGGGTCACAGCCCCATAATGCCGTGCCAGCGTCAGGCTGCGTCGCAACACCCGTCAACGCCCAGGACAAGGAAGCAGCGGGTCACGGGCCGCGGACAGCGCCGTAGTTATAAGCCAGGCTGACGTTCAGGGTCAGGCCCAGCGCGGTCGCAAGGCCGGGGCTGCCAGTCCGGGCGGGCGAGCGGACGCGGTGCCATCCCTTTAACGCGTGAAAGGGGATGACGTGAGCAATGGCAATCACGCGCGCTGTCACCAGCGGCGTCGACACTCATGCTGACATTCATGTGGCGGCCGCGCTGGTCCGGTCGGCGGGCTGCTCGGAGTGCAGGAGATCCCGGCCACCCCGGCCGGTTACGGGCAGTTAATCAGCTGGATGCAAGGGTTCGGCACGGTACGCCTGGCCGGAATCGAGGGCACTGGCAGCTACGGAGCGGGCCTGGCCCGCCGCGTGGCCGCCGCGGGGATCCGGGTCGTCGAAGGCCGGCCACGCGGTCCGGCAGGACCGCCGCCGCGAAGGCAAATCTGATCCGCTCGATGCGGTCAGCGCTGCCCGGGCGCGCTGTCCGGGCGGGCGGCCGGGCTGCCGAAAGGCCTCGGCGGCGCGATGGAGGCGATCGCGGCCCTGCGTCCACGGCCCGGCGACGCCGCCGGGTACGCCATCCGCGTCGCCCTGCGCGAACTGGGCCGCCGTGCGGACTTCCTCGACGGCCAGATCGAGCGGCTCGACGAGCTCACCGTCCCGCTCGTCACTGCCGCCGCTCCCGGGCTGCTCAGCCTCTACGGCGTCGGACCCGACACCGCCGCCCTGCTCCCGGCCGCCGCCGGGGACCACCCCGACCGGCTGCGCAGCGAGGCCGCCCGGGCCCACATGTGCCGCGTCGCCCCTATCCCCGCCGGCCTGCGAACGATCCGCCGGCCGCCCCGGGCCCGCGCCACGTGCTGACCTTGACCTGATAAGAGCCCTGCCATCCCTCCTTGACAAGCATAAGAGTGTCGTTAAGCGGGTGATCGCTGCCCGAATGAGCGACTGGCGGCGGTGCCGTTCGGGCGCCTGGTGGCTGGTGCCGGTCATTGTCCGCTGAGTTGCTTGACCAGGAACTGTGCTAGGCCGGCGATGTCGTGGTGGTGGCCGTGGTCGTCGAGGTAGTAGTAGCGGTCGAGGTAGCGGATGCCGGTCTGCTGGTAGCCGAGCCGCCGGCAGAGCGCTGCGGCGCGGTAGTTGTCGTCATCGACGCCCAGCCCGAGCTGCTGGCAGCCGCGGTCCCGGGCGAGGGTTTCGGCGGCGCGGATGATCGCTGTGCCGATGCCCTGCGATCGCCGTTCGGGAGGCCAGGCGTCCAGGCCGCTGATCTCGGGACAGTCCGAGTCAGCAGCGCAGACAGCACGCCGATCGGCCAGTCAGTGTTCGGCGTGCATCCGGCGTGAACACCAGCATCCGCGTACCGCCACAGACCACAGCCCGCATCGAGCACCAGACACTCCCGGCGAGCATAACCCCAGTTCAGGCAGCATTTCCGCAGCCAGTTACGGAGCCCGAGGCGAGCCAACGCCAACGAACCGGCGGTTCAGGCAAACCGCTCCCCTTGCACCACGCTCGCAACGCTGTGACCTGAGGTTTCACTAGTGGCAGGTGTTGGGTTCGAACCAGCGTAGGCTGAGCCGACGGTTTTACAGACCCTCTACCGCAGAGTCCTGACCTGCGGAGACGCGCTCTTGCGACAAAGTTGGGCGCGTATTTGGCGTACGCCGGAACACCCGGTCCGAAAGCTTGGCGGTTCGCCCCTCTCCGTCTCATCTCCTTACGCCGCTCTCCTACGCCGCAGTCAGGTCCGGCCGCCGCGGCAGAGGCGGCCGTTCCCGGGCTTCGTCCGCCGAGATGCCAGCCCCCCAACAGAAATCCGGCCGGTCACCCCCGGCACCATCCTGCGCTGTCACCGGCGCCTGATCACCCGCGTGGACCTATCCGCACCGGACAGGACGGCCGCCGGTCAGCGCCGAGATCACCGCGCTCATCGAACGGGCTCGCCACCGGCGGCGGGTCTCCTGCGCCTCGGCCAGCATGAAGGAGATAGCGGTAGCCCGCGTGCATAGCGCGGCAGACCCGGCCCAACTCACGGTGCCGGGCTACCGCGACCCGGCCTGCGGCTGAGCCGCAAGCTGGCCGAGCGCCACCAGGTCAGCTGAAGGACAAGAACGCCGTGAGGGCATCGGCGATCATCTGGTGACCCCGGTTGGAGGGGTGGACCAGGTCGTTCGGCTGCCAGAACCCGTAGGCGTCCGCATCGGCACCGGGGATGCTCGGGATGGTGGTGAAGTCCATCACCGTCACGATGCCCGCACCACCGGGGCCGGACGCGTCGGCTGCGGCGATGTTATACGCGGCGGTTACGTACTGGCTCCACGGGAACGCGTAGCTGGCCTGATTGACCCTGGGGGGCAGCATGTTCAGGACGAATGCCGGGTAGGGCGTCGCCAGCTGCGCCTGCAGGCCGGTGATGATCGTCTGCAGCTGGGACTGGAATATCGTCGGATCGACGCCGCTGAACTGGTCGTTCACTCCCAGCGTGATGATCACCGCGGACGGTGCTAGGGCCGCGATCGCCGAGGCCGGGCCGGATGCCGCCCCGCTGTTCAGCGCGTTGACCCACTGCGAGGCCTGCCATCCGTAGTGGCCAGCGTCGTGGATGGCGATGCCCCGCCCGTAGTCGCCGTCATATTCGATCACGCCGTCGATATTGGATTTCCCCGATACCCAGGACAGGACGAGGGTATGCGGGCCGCTTGGCCCGAGCGAAATGTGCGTGAGCTTCCCGTCAACGGTGGTGCCGCCGTTCGTGGTCACCTTCGTGGCCGGGCCGCCGTCGACGGCCCAGGACAACGTGCCGCCAAAGGGGACCTGCATCCACATGATGGTGGCCGAGTCACCGGTCAAGGTGTAGGTGATCGACTGCCCGGCGGAGTTCAGCTGTATGAATCTCGCCTTCGGGCCGCCGGTCGACGCGGTCGACGGGCTTCCGGCCAGCTTCGTCGGCCAGGTGAACGAGAGTTCGCCGGAGGACGCCGCGCCGATGAACCCTCTGCCGCCACCGACCAGTCCCTGGGTCGGGTAGCGAGCCCGGAGCATGTCCCGCAGCCTGGCCAGCCATCGGTTCTCGAAGCCGGTGGACGGGGGGCCGCTCGCGTGCATGCCCTCGGTGATGGAGTCGCCGAGGCAGACAACGCTGCAGCTGGCTGACAGCCGGTTGGACAAGCCAGCGAACCAGGGGGTGAGCGACCTGGACTGCAGCGACGAAATCTGTTGCGCATCCGGCTGCGGCGAGCCGTCGCGTGCCCGGCCCCCCGCCGGCACCTGGGCGGCCTTGGCGCGCGCCTTGGTGACCGCCGCAGGGGTCAGCCCTGCGGCTCCGGAGGCAACCAGGAAGTTGCGCCTGGTCGGCCCGAATCGCCTCAGCCCATCACCCACGGCGATCGCGTCCCCCAGTCCTGCCTTACACCGCACGATAGTCGCCTTAATTGAACCACAGGCCCTGCCATTTCCCATGCGAAACAAAACGGCGGCTTTATGCCAGCACTGCGGTCGGCGAGCCGGGCCTCAGCCTCCACCGCAGGAGCGCGATTCGCTCGATGCCGAAGCCGCTGATCAGGAGGCACTCCTTGACCTGCGGCTATGTTCTAGCTCCGACGATTTCTCCGTCTATTCTCCGCAGCATCCGGCGTCAGGCTGACCGGCGCCCAGGAAAGGAGCTGACGGCCGAGGAGGGCTGGCGGCGGACGGCTTCGAAACGCTACGCCAAGCTGGGGCCGCCCACACCATGATCAACGCCTACACCGGGGCCTTCCCCGTAGAAATGGACACCTACGGGCTCCCGACGTCCAAGGGCGGGCTCTCGCCGGTCGTCGGGTTCACCGCCCTGTAGGTTCTTATCTCATTTGGCCAATGTCTCGTTGAATTGGCCATCCGATGGCCAATTGGCCAGTTCGGTGTCAAGCGACCCTAGGCCGCCCTGTAGGAGCCCTAGAAGCGCAGGTCGTTATCGGTAATCGGTACCGTTCACTCGATCTTGATGACACGGGCTGCTGATGCGTCTTCGATCGCGATGCCGTCTGGAATGCTGAGCGCGACCAGCACCTTCGGCGGGTCCGGTCCCATCAGGGGCAGCACGACGGAGCCTGCCGAAGCGATCAAGATTGATGACCAGTACCTGGCGTGTCAAGGCGCTGGCCCTGATGACGAGTGCCCGGCTTTGGCAGCGCCAGCCAGCCCGGCGGGAACCCGGGCGTCTCAGTTCAGGTGACAGTGGATCCGGGCGTTGTGCCCTGGCGCGGCGGCGAGCCCGCCGTCGCCGGTCAGCAGCGGAAGGCCGAGAGTCTCGGCCAGGGCCACGTACATGGCGTCATTGGCGCTGAAATTGTGGCGCAACTCGAACACTCGGGCCTGCAGCGGCCCGCCGGGTAGACCTGCTCGGCCGATCGCTCCCCGTCCCCTGGAGTCCGATCCGGCAGAGGTTCTCCGCAGCTACCGTCTCGGTCTCGCCCTCAGAACCACTAGGAGAGATCAGCTGGCCACCAGCAGATGGCCACAAGAGCTAACGCGTATGGTGGTACCGCTGTCCTCGCGAGTGGCTGGCGCGGGTTCCCGACCGCGCAGGCTGCCGACTGCTGCGCATGCTGGCAGTGCTGCCCTGGCCGACGGTATCCTGGCCTTATGACGATTACCCCGGAGCACGTCGACCTGCACCGGATGGTGGATCAGCTCGATCCTGACCAGGTACGTGCGCTGCGTGCTGTGGCACAGCAGCTACTGCGCCCGGACGTCAGGCACGCAAGCTCCGGCGAGGCCCCGGAGCCGGAATCGCTGCTTGCCGACGAACCGGTGCGAGACTTCTCCTTCATAGGCCTGTTCAACGGCGCGCCGGATCTCTCCGAGCGCTCCGAGGAGATCTTGCGCGAGGAAATCGCGAAACGCGCCGATGCTGATCGCTGACACCGGGCCACTGGTGGCGATGCTCAACGCCAAGGACCGGCACCACGAAGCCTGCACCGCCCTATTCCGGCGCTTCCGCGGCCCGGTCATCGTCCCGGCTCCGATCGTCACCGAGGTCGCCTACTTCCTCCAGATCGAGCCAGGTCCCGTCGTCGAGGCCGCGTTCCTCGATGCGCTGGCGCAGAACGCATTTCCGTGCGGTCCGTCCCGCGCACTGCGCCGCCTTCGAGCTACTGCCTGCGTTCTGACCCTGAACGCCCAACGATAGCGACAATCAGGCATCACCGTCGATGCCAGGCACAGGTATATCCGGCGAGGACAGCGCAGGATCTTGCCCGAACAACAGCGGTCACGCGGCCTTCAGCGCTACGCCGGACTGGATGATCTTTGCGTATCCAATACTGGTCTGCAAGTCATCGGGCAACGCCGGCAACATCTCGCCCGTCCCTGTGCAACCCTGGTTGTCCGGCCTCTTGATGACTTTGTCTGGATGTTTTCGCTGATCCCTGTCGTCAGTCGACTCCGCCCTGATCAAGAGCTTCACGTTCGCCCATCAAGATGATCAGGGCGTCAGACCCAATCGGCCAGAGCAGCGGCGCAACCGTGGGAACGCATTGGGAACAGCCAGCCGGAGCCGCCCGGTCAGGGCCGGTCTCAGCCGGACACTGACCGACCCTCGAAGGACCAGAGTTCGACCACGTATGCGCTGGTCAGAGGACGTTTTATCAGGTGGTGGCAGGTGTTGGGTTCGAACCAACGTAGGCTGAGCCGACGGTTTTACAGCCATCTCCGATATGCCCTCTGACCTGCGGTCATGTTCCGGCTTCGGTGGCTTCTCCGCCTATTCTCCGTGAGGCAGTTTGGTTAGTCGCTGTAGTGATACCGGGCCTTGATGATCTTCACTTCTTTGACGTCGGCCCTATACACCAGCCGGTGCTCGTCATCGATGCGACGGGACCAGTAGCCAGACAGCTCGCCCTTGAGAGGCTCGGGCTTGCCTATGCCTTCGAATGGGTCGCGCTGGATGTCGCCGATCAGGCGGGTGATCCTCGTCGCCATCTTCCTATCGGCGCCCAGCCAGTACAGGAAGTCTTCCCAGCCGTCCGGGTCGAAGTGGACGCTCCTCACTTACTCACCCGCCAGGGCGTTCAGTTCCTCCATCGTCTTGGCGACAGAAGCCTGACCGGCCTTGTCCCGGGCGACGGCCTCCATCAGCCTGCGGGCGTTGGCCGGAGACCGCAGCAGGTAGATCGTCTCCTGCCAGGAGTCGAAGTCCTCGGCGGACATGAGCACGGCATCGCCTGCCTTGGAACTGATCCGCACCGGCACGTGATCGTCGTTGACCTGCTGCAGAAGAGGGAACAGGTGCGAACGGGCCTCGCTAGCGCTGATAGCCATCGTGGGGCACTCCCTTCTTGATCGTACGACTTTACAGTACCTGATAAGTACCAGTACCCGGTACCAGGGTGAACAAGACGTAGTTCGAACCCGGCACCTGCCACGCGTAGGCCGGCGAACCACGATGACGGCGGGCGGTACCACGACCTCATACGGGTGCGACGGCAACGCCCTGATCGATCAGGCGACGACGGCCAGCACCACCAGCTACCTGACCGGCGGCCAGGACAGTGCGCTCGGCGAGACAGCGCCGACCACGATCAGCCGGCCGCCAGGCTTCAGCACGCGCCGCCCGGAAACGGCAGCGGGCCGCCCAGATCGGCCACTTTGCAGGGCCGCGCCGTCGCCGAGCCGCCGGGCCAGCCCCACCATCGCGGCACTGCTGTCGAAACCGGTCACGACGACGCCCCCGGTCCCGCAGCGGGCCCGAGCCGCACCCGGCATCCAGGATCCTGCGGCCGGCCACGTCCCCGGCCAGGGCCAGGATCGCTGGCCGCGCATAATAAGCACCGATCAGGCTGGCATCGTTGACGTCCGAGTACGCCTCCGGAAAGCTGTCGTAGTCATTGACCCTGGCAGAACCTGCGGGCACAGCATCCCTGTTACCACGACGGAACTATTTCGAGGATCGCCGGACATGCGGTCCATGCTGGCATTCCCCGCTGCGGACGGCTACCGGACTCGATACGTTCAGCGTCCGGTGCGACCAGAACGCCGGCTCCGCACGCGTCCCGCCCCGGACAGAGTTCAGGCATTCGATGTGGGTCAGCCGCACGGTTGGATCTCCGAACTGAAAGGACCACGCCGACCAGCGTCGGAATGCGACGCCCGGGCGACCGCAAATTTTCGCCTAAATAATTGAATTCTTCTTTTATTGACCAAGATTTGCGCGGCCTTCGCCTCCCGTACCCAAGCCCGGCCGCCGCCGCCGCCGACCTTCACCGCTACCCGGCAGACCTCACGTACGCAGGGCGGCCGGAGCCCCTGCACTTATCGCACGCTGTAGCGCTCGCGGCGGACAGTTGCCTTCCGGCCCCTGATGCTGACTCGCCTGAGCGCAGCGATCACGTCATCGGCAGCAGGCTCAGGGACCTCGACCAGAGAAAAGCGATCGGCAATCTCAATCGTGCCGATGTCCGGGCCCGATAGACGTGACTTGCTGACGATGACGCCGACCAGATCCGTCGGCCGGATTCCGGAGGAGCGGCCGACCCCCACGAACAGGCGAGTCGTGCCCCTGACCGCGCTACCAGCGCTACGGGCACGTCCCTGGTCACGGCCAACGGCCTTGCCGCCACGACGGCCGTCTTCGGCCGGCGGCAGTTCGACCTCAGGCAACTCTTCCGCCTCACCTGCTATCCCGCTCGCATCGTGGGCCAACTTCACCGCAGCGAGTGCCACCTTGAGCGGGTCGAACTCCCCGGCAAGCGGCTCCACAACTTCCCAGAATGGATCGAGGTCACCGGTGAGCAGGATTTCCCGGAGAGCGTCGCGCGTGCGTCCCAGGCGCCGGGCGCGCAATTCGGAGACGCTCGGCAGCTTCTCCACCGCGATCGGCTGCCCCGTCGCCCGCTCAATCGCCCGGAGCGCCCTGTGCTCGCGCGACTCGGCCAGCGTGATGGCGGTACCACCGCGACCCGCCCGGCCGACGCGGCCGACGCGGTGCACGTAGATTTCCGGCGGACTCGGCACGTCGTAGTTCACCACGTGCGTGAGCCGGTCGATATCGAGGCCGCGGGCAGCGACGTCCGTGGCCACGACGAGGCCGAGACGACCGTCCCGTCGCCGGCCCATGACGCGGTCGCGCTGGTGCTGATCCATTCCGCCGTGCAATGCTTCGGCCTGATACCCGCGACCATTCAGCGTCTCGGTGACCCGGTCCGTCTCTTCCCTGGTCCGGCAGAAGACGACCGCGGCCGCCGGCGTCTCAAACTCGAGCACGCGCCCGAGGGCAGCGAGTCTATGCCCGGGCGGCACGACGTAGGCGGTCTGCCGCACCAGCAGCCCGCCCGGAGATGCCGATGCCTCGCGGCCGAGTTCGACCCGGACTGGGTCGCTCAGGTGGCGGCGCACCATGCCATTGATTCGCGCCGGCATCGTTGCCGAGAACAACGCGGTCTGCCGGCTCGCCGGAGTCTGGCGGAGAATCGCCTCGATGTCCTCCGCGAAGCCTAGGTCAAGCATCTCGTCGGCCTCGTCAAGCACGACCACCCCAACGTCGTCCAGGTTCAGGGTTCCCCTGGCAATGTGGTCGAGTGCCCGCCCGGGCGTCGCCACCACGACGTCGACACCCCGGTCAAGCGCACGCAACTGCCGGCTGATCGGCTGGCCGCCGCAGACCGGCAGCACTCGCACACCCAGGCCGGGCCCGTAACGGCGCACGGCCTCGCAGACCTGCGCGGCGAGTTCGCGCGTGGGCACCAGCACCAGGGCAAGCACGCCCGCACTCCCGCTGCCGGCCGGCTATCCGCTGAAGCAAGGGGAGCGCGAAGGCAGCTGTCTTCCCCGTCCCGGTGGCGGCCTGACCGACCATGTCACGGCCGGCGAGCAGAGGCGGGATGGCCGCGCGCTGAATCGGCGTCGGCTCATCAAACCCGAGCCCGGACACCGCCAGGCACAGGTCAGGGTCCAGCCCGAGCTCGGCGAAACCGTCCGCGCCCGCACCCTCAACTTCCCTCAACGAAACAACCACCTTGCTCAAGCACCTCGACTTACTTCCTTGCTGCTGATAAGGCTCTCAGTCAGGCCGCAGCCCCAGATGCTTACCTCGGATTCGGCCCGGTCGCATCCGGACGCGAGGCGGGCCAACCCCCGCGGCTCCGCGTCCAACGAGGGGCTGGCGTTGCCTGCCCAGGCTCAGATAACCGCACACTACAGCCCGTCCCGCACCCGATCCATTCCCCGCTCGCGGCTTCAAGTACGGCTGGAGCGGGGCGGGCAAGGCCACGCCCTCTCCGGGTTCCGCAGCGAGCCAGTACCGGAGCACCCCCGACCCGAGCCCGCATGGCCGTGGCACTCCTCCTCGGCGGCGACCCCGACAAGCCCCCGCGCCGGCCATGGGCCGCTGGCGGGATGGATGCTGGCCGAGAAATGTCGCCACTTATGCCGAGCACGGGCAGCTGCGCGTCATCGTGGCCTTCGAATCCCCCCGGATCGCCTATGTCGTCCTGATCGGCGGGCACGACAGGGACAGACCGCCGCCGGACGTGTACCAGACGCTCTACAAGCTGGCCGGGCACCAGCCACCAGACCAGGCAGGACGCGACAAGCCGCCGTGCTGCGACACCGAAACCAGCCAGCCGCCCTGCTGGACGAGCTGCTGGCCTCCATGCGACGGTTCAGGACACCCGACCCCGACCTCGGCACCGCACCCGGCAGACGCCGCTCCGCCTGACGATGACCCCAACGACGAGGAAGCGGCAGCGGCGCGCAGATCGCCGGGGGACACGCTGCCCGGCAGGATCAGCCCGTCGGCGAGTTCCCGGCCAGCGAGACGGTCTGCGGCCCGGTCCCGCCGATCAGCAGCGGCGGGATGATCAGCGGAGGAAAGTCGAGGGCGATGTCATCCAGCCGCACGTACTCCCCGCGCGCTGTCACCCGCTCGCCGCGGAGCAGGGCCGAGAGCGCCGTGGTGTACTCCGCAGCAACGTCATGGGCGACCCGGCCCGGGCGCCGACCTGGCCCATCCAGTCCTGCACTCCGTGCCCGACGCCGGCGGTGATCCGCCCTGGGAACAGCCGGGCCAGCGCCGAGATCTCCATCGCGGTCAGCGCGACGTTGCGCAGCGGCACCGGCAGCAGCCCGATCGCCACCGTGATCCGGCTGGTCGCGGCCAGCATGGCGGCCGCACTTGCTGATCGGGAGCCGGCGGAGTGGAACAAGCGGCTACTTCGTGCGCTTGAGGGTACCGCAGAGGAACAGAGCAGATTCCATGAACTCGGCGGTGATCCTCATGCCAGTTCCGTGCGCCAGTAGCGCCAGTCCCGCGTCTTCCTTCGCGGCCTGGCCACTGCCGAGAACAACTCCGGCAGATTGCAGGCCTTCTCTGAGAGATGGTGCCGCTGCAGCTTCAAAATCCAGGGCTTCCGACGGGCTGAGAAGGGCAGCGACCAGGTCAGGGTCTCCGTCGGCCAGGCTGGCGGTGAGGAGATCGATACTGATCCTGATCTTGCGCTCCAGTGCCCAGGCGAATTGATATAGCCCGCCCGGACGGCAGGCGACGACGTGAACTTCAGCCCCGCGAACAGCCAGCGAGGCTGCTTTCGCGGCGACGACCGCGGAGTCGGGTTCAAAAGTGCACACCCACTCCGGGCCAGCGTGCCAGAAGCAGCGGGGAATCTCAGCGATGCCGATAAGCGACGAATTACCGTGACGCGGCACTTCCTCGATCATGGCGGGGAAACTGAGCCTTGTCTCAGCTATCAGCTCGGCCCTCATCCGGCCGAGAAGCTCAGCCGGATCTGGACCCCGGACTACCGCTACGCAGTAGCCGCCCGGGATTCCGCCCCACAGATTCATGCTGCGACAAAGAACTTGTCGTGCGGCAGCACCCGGTTGATCTTGTAGAAGCTGCCGAGAATGCCGCCCTGCTTGCTGTTCTCCGAGCGCGGGACCCAGGCGGTGCTCCGGTCGATCGGCAAGCCCGAGGTGCCGCCCTGCGCGGTTGAGGCGAAGGGGTACTCATCGCAGTTCCAGCCCTTCTTAGGTGGCTTGCCGTGACAAACCTGGCGCCGGTTGTTGCGTGCCTGCTGCCTGCCGGTGCCCTTCGAAAGCGGGCTGTTGTACGCGGCGTTGAGGTACCCAAGGTACCTGGGGCACTCTAGACACTGAGTGCACTACGGAGCGGGGAGGTACGAACGCGCTGATGACGACAGAGCACGCACCACGGCAGATCGCTGTCAAGGTCTCGCCCGAGGGTGACAAGCTGATCACCAGTGGTGCTCACTATCTGCGGATGAGCAAGAAGGACCTGGTCGAGGCGGCGGTCGCCTTCTACCTGGACGCGCGCCGGGAAGAGATGCAGGCCGGGATGCGCGAGCTGCTTGGCGAGCTCGACGGCAGCCGGGCATCGCGGGTGGCGATGCTGGTCGGCCTGACACGTGCGGAGCTGGATTCGGTCGGCGGCGCGGGCGAGGATGACTGATGGCGGCCAGGCGCGGCCAGGCCGGCGCATGCGCTGCCTCCGCGAGGATCTCGCGCTCGCCGTCCCTGGCGTCGGCACCCCGCTGGAAGAAGTCGGCCATCCGCTGCTGGCCAGGGCATCCGAGCGCCTTGCCGACGATCAGGCGCCGCAAGAGCGGATCAGCGCCATCGATGATCAGGTGCTGTTCAAGGTGAAAGTCCAGCGCTGGCGCCGCGCCATGCGGACCGGCGGCGACGTCGCGTGGCTGGTGGCCGCCGGGCAGCGGGAAGAGGGCTCGGCAGATGATTTCTACGCGGCGCTGGCCACCCGCGGCAAGGCCGCCAGGGCGCGCTGCAACGCCGAGCACCCCGCGCCACTGACCAGCACCACCTGCAGCGGCTGCTTAATGCCCGGCCATGAGGACGACCTGCGATGGTGGGCCGAAGCCGCGGCACCGACAGAACGCCGGCTGAGGAGGACCGTTCGCGAACTGGTCCGCCAGTCACTGCTCGACGGCCACGAGCACACGGTCATGCTCGACGGCGCGGCCCTGAGCGTCCAGGTCCTCGCCGACCAGGGACACGAAACCTACGTCGCGATCCGGATCATCGGCTCAGTTCCCAGGCAGCTCGTAGCAGCCATCCTCAGCCTGATACCCGGCTGCGAACCCGGCGCCTGGATGTCGGACTACGCCATGCCCGAGCGCGCGGTCGCCCCCGCCGAGCAGATCTGGTCGAACATCATGGACCCCGCCGCAGCCGCGAAGTTCCTCGACGAACAACCCTGACCCGCCCGGACGGTTACCCTGCAGCGCTTGTATTACCTGTGTGTCGGTGGGGGTCATCGACTGTCGCCTCCAGCGAGATCGGGACGCGCGTTCGCGCCGGCATCCTGCGCAGAAGCGGTCACTGTCACCTGAGCAGCGCCTCGAGCTCGGGAAGTCGGCCGAACAGTTCGGGGAGGCCGCGCACTCCGTTGCGCACGGACTCGTGCGACAGTGCGAGGTCTGGGCCGCTGCCGGCCTCGACACCGGCGAGGCAGCGGAGGATGTTCCACCTCGTGTGCCCCAGCCAGCCGCTGATCATGAACACGAACCAGCCTGGACCCGGCGGCGGCAGCGCTCCGCCTCCTGCGACGTAGCCGTCGAGGACCGAGCGGAAGATGGCGGGCCTGATGTCGTCGAAGCCGGGTCCCTTCGCGAGACTCAGCGCCGTCGAGCCGAGCTCACAGGAAAGGCTGAGCATCCCCGAGAGCTCCCAGTCGAGCACCACCGGCCGGCCCTCCCGGGCGAGCAGGTTCCACGGCTGGATGTCCTTGTGGGTCAGCACGACGGGACCTGGCCGCTCGCAGGTGTCGACGAAGCGGGCAATTGCGAGGAACGTCCCGACCCGGGAGGTGAGTTCGCCCGCCCACGGCTGTCCGGTCGCCGTCGCCCGCTCGGCGAGTTCTGGCCAGTCCCGAGACGTCGGATCCTCCACCGGGACGTGGGTCCACGCGACGTCGAGCGCGTGGAGGCGCGCGAGAATCTCACCGATCTCGAACGCGTACGCCGGCGACACGGGTGCCTCGGGCAGCTTCTCGCCCTCGACCCACCGGTGGACGAGCATGTGGTGGCTGGCCGAGACCGGCTCTGGCATCGGGATGCCGGCGGCGAAGGCCGCCCGCTCGAACCTGAACACGTCCCCGGCGCGGTAGGTCCAGCGGCGATCGAGGAGGTTCAGCTCCTTCACCGCGAACGACCCCTGGTCGGTGTCGAGCCGGTACATCCGGTTGGCGAACCCGCCGTGGACGCGGATCATCGGACCGATCGGCGCGCCGAGATGCGAAAGGTCCACCCCACACAATCTAGGGCGGGCGGTTCGTCGATGCACCCGCTCTACCCTGGATGCGTGAGGGCGCTGCCGACTCTCTGCGAACTGCTAATCTGGAAGCTACTAACAGCTAATTAGTTGCTAACAGTTGCTAGATTAGCAGGTGACCAGTTGAGGATCCCGGTTCGACCGCCGACCATCCTGTCCCTCGTCGACCAGCTGACCAGGGACAGTAGCCCGGCAGATCTCTTTACGCGCTTGCTCCGGGTCTCCGTCGCAGGGGACAAGTATCTGCCCTGGGACGAGCTTCGGCGACGGCCTCCACCGAACGGACTGACCTCGGAAGAGTGGTGGCTGGCCACCAAACTGGCGCGCAACGGCATGCAACGGACGCTTCCGCTCGTCGACAAGGACGGCGGCCGGCTTACTTACACGCTGCCAGACGAGGTACTACGCGGCATCGAAGCGGTCGACAAGCATACGAGCGGCCGCATCAGCGCGCCTGAATTGCTGATGCATGATGCGCCGGGCCGCGAACGATATCTGATCAGCTCATTCATCGAGGAGGCGATCACTTCAAGCCAGCTTGAGGGTACCTCTACCACGCACCAGGTTGCCAAGGACATGCTGCGAACCGGTCGCACGCCGCGAACCAGGGACGAGCGCATGATCGTCAACAACTACGCAGGCATGCTTCGCGTCCGCGAAGTCCAGACTGAGCCGCTGACCCCGGCGCTGATCTGCGAACTCCATCGTCTGGTCACCGAGGGAACACTGGAAGACCCCCAGACTTGCGGGCGCCTGCAGCTTCCGGGGGAAATACGCGTGATCGTCGAAGGCGACAAGGGTGAGGTACTTCACATCCCACCTCCCGCCGGGGATCTGCCCGAACGGCTTCAGCGGCTTTGCGACTATGCCAACGGCAGCCTGGACTCCGCGTACGTGCCACCCGTAGTCAGAGCCATAGTGGTCCACTTCATGCTGGCGTACGAGCACCCTTTCGTGCACGGCAACGGCAGGACCGCCCGCCTCCTGTTCTACTGGGCAATGCTGAACCAGGACTACTGGCTTGCTGAGTTCCTCCCCATCTCACGGCTTCTCGCCAAGGCGCCCATGCGGTACGCGCGAAGCTTCCTGCACAGCGAGCAAGACGACGGAGACCTTACTTACTTCGTGGTCTACCAGCTCCTGATCATCCAGAGAGCTATCACTGACCTTTACGAGTACCTTGAGCGCAAGATCAGCGAGACGAGACGTCTGCGAGACTCCCTGCTCGCCTTGTCCAGGCAATTTAACCACCGGCAGCTTGCCCTGCTCCAGCATGCGATCAGGCGACCACAGGCCGAGTACACAGTGGTCTCCCACGGCCGCAGCCATAACGTCGCCGCGCAGACCGCACGCGCGGATCTGCAGAGCCTGGAGCGCCAGGGCCTGCTCACCAGGATTGAGTCAGGCCGAGGTTACGCCTGGATTGCGGTGCACGATCTGGACAATCAGCTGCACCCAAAAGAATGAGCTTTTCGCTGTAGGTTGTGTTCGCTAGCCGCAGCGAGGCGGCCTTTAGGAGGCGACATGATCGACGACAATCCACGGCCCGAGATCCAGCTGCGAATCACTACCGATAAGGGCGGCGATCCGTGCGAGGTAATTCCAGTCGGCAAGACGCGGCGATACACGGTGAACGATGTCGCCGAATGCCAGTGGGCCGGCAGCGAAGGCCTGGGGGTGCGAGCGCTGGAGAACGGGATCGTCGAGGTCACCGGCTCGGAGGTCGGCCAGGAAAGCTGTGCTCACCTGCTCACGGCTCACTCGCCTCTGGGCACGGTCAGCCTGCGGATCACGGTGGTCGGACTAGAGAGCGTCACGGCCACCATCCATCCGACGCCGCCTCTGGGCAAGAACCCCCAGCTGTACCGGAGCCAGCAGACCGATCTGCCGAGCCGGGACCCGGCAGTGTTCCGGAGCGCGGGGAGCAATACTGAGTTCCCTGAAGACTTCGACGCGGCCCAGATGCTCGTTCTGCTCCGGGGGAACTTCCCCGATGTGCTGCTGCAGCCGGCGATTGTGCCCGGGAACGCACCGGTCGACTGGCGAGTCACGCGGAGCGGGACCAAGCTGCCCGAGCACAAGGCTCCGGCGCTGCCGACGCTGACCGAACTCGGGACGGACGCGAAGCTGAGCACGGACGCGACCGGGGCTTTTGTCATCAGCGCGCGCCCGTACTGCACCTGTGCCGAGGGCCACGAGGACGTGACCATCGCCCTGCGCCTGGTACTCGTGGACGCCGAGTTCCTGGAAGACCGGACCAAGACAAACGAGAACTCATTCATTCCCGGCAACGTAGCTCCCTTTGGGTTCGCCGGCGAATACGGTGAAACTGACGTCGGCACCTATGAGGATACGATTCAATTCGATGCCGATATCCGGGTCATCAGTGGCGGGCCGGATGGACGGCTGTATCTCAGCGAGGCCACTGGTGCGATAGGCGCTCGGTGGTGCAACAACATGAAGAATGAGGACGCCGAGTTCCAGGCCAGCTATACCGAAGGCAAGACTGTATACTCCGCCTATATTCTGCGGCAGGTTACTCGCCACAAGGCGCACCTTATAAGCGACCATGAGAATCAGACGCAGATCTTCGGTCCGCTCTGGGACGGGTCGGAGTCCATCGAAGGACCAGAAGAAATCAAGCTGAGCACTGCCGAGACGAAGATCAGGCCTGTGAATCATGGTGCGGGATGCGTTTTCACCGCGACCTGCCGTGATCACCCGAACGGCTACCTGCCTGTTTACTACCCGAGGCCAGGTAGCAAGAAGCATCCCCTCACCGGATTCAGCATCAACCAGCAATTCACCGCCGCGATTTACCTGTGGAGCGCCTCGGCCCCCTGGGTCATCGGAATCGCCTGCACCATGCCCTGGGGTGCTCAGGTCAAATATGACGTCGAGGTGAAACCGAAGAAAGTCGAGCCGACTCAGGACAATGAGAATACAGAGGGCCAGGAAGCTAAGGAACTATCCTGGAACTTCACTCAACTAATCAGGAGCGTCAATAAGGACGACGCGACCAGGCTCAGCCCGCTTGAGCCGGCCGATCGCGCCAGCATCCAGGTATGGGAGCCAAGCGGGCTGGACCACCTCGTCCAGTTCGTGCAATGACCGGCACGAGGTTTCCGTGATCATGCTCGGGGTCTTGATCACGGAAAGTTGCCTGGGTACCTGGCCGCCCGGTCGCCCGGCCGGCACCGGCCGGACAGGTCGGAGGCTAGCCGTATACGCGATATGACTTGACCTAGAACGCGATAGTACTTATTGTGCAGCCGAAGGGGTCACCCAGGACCGGGCCGAGCTACGGAGCTGCACCATGGACGCGATGGAGATCCTGACCGCGCTCAGCACTCCGGCGGGCCGGGCTGACCCCTACCCGCTCTACGCCTCTCTGCACGAGATCGGCGAGGTGATCGAGGTCAGTCCGGACCAGTTCCTGGTGGTCTCCTACGACGCCATCAGCTCGGTCCTGCGCGATCCGGGCTACCGCGTCGCCGATGAGCCGGTGTTCGAGCGGATCCTCCCTGGCTGGCGGGATCACCCGGTCTTCGTTCAGGGCGCGGACTGGATCTTGAATCTGAACGCGCCTGACCACTCCAGGGTCCGGAGCCTGATCGCCCGCGCGTTCACCGCCAGGCGCGTCGCCGGGCTGGAGCCGGCGATCAGCAAGATCGCTGATGAGCTGCTTGACGCCACGGCCGACCTGGGCGCGGACGGCTCGGCGGTCGAGTTCATGCGGCACTTCGCCTACCAGCTGCCGGTCACGGTGATCTGCGAGCTGATCGGGATACCCGAGGCTGACCGCACGGAGTTCCGGCCGCTGGCCAGGGATCTGGCCCAGGTCTTTGAGCTGCACGACCCCGAGACCCTGCCGACGATCGACGCCGCCGCGATCGAGCTCCTCGCTTACTTTGCCGAGCTTGCCGCCAGCCGGCGCGCGGACCCGCGCGATGATCTGCTCAGCGATCTGCTCGCGATCGCTGACGCCGACGACGGCAGGCTGACCGACGCCGAACTGCTGCACAACCTGACATTGCTGCTCGTCGCCGGCTTCGAGACCACGACCAACCTGCTGGGCAACGGCCTCCAGATCATCCTGCACGAACCGCGAGCCAGGCGCGCGGCCAGCGACGACTCGATCTCGCCAGCCGCCTTCGTCGACGAAGTGCTGCGGTTCGACTCCCCGGTGCAGCTGACGAGCCGGATCGGCTACGAGACCGACCTCAGCGGGGTCCACGTGACCGGCACGACCTCGGTGGATGCCCTACTTGGAGCGGGCAATAGGGACCACCGCCGGTTCAATAATCCTGAGATCTTCGATCCCGCCAGGGCTGGCGCCCGGCCTCTCAGCTTCGGCGGCGGCGCACACTTCTGTATCGGCGCCGCGCTCGCCCGGCTGGAGGGCACCGTCGCCTTCCCGAGGCTATTGCAGCGGTTCCCTGAGATCTCGGCGGCGGGCGAGCCGACCCGCCGGGACACCCTCGTGCTGCGCGGCTTCGACACGCTCCCGGTCACCGTCGGCTAGCCAGCGGACCGGCGCCTGCCCGAGCGCCGGCTACCAGTGCTGCCTGGTCGAAGGCGAGCTCTGGTACACGCCGCCCACGGTCTCCGGGCGCTCGAAGACCGACTGGATGGCGATGCGGCCAGGGCCTTGCAGAGTGAGCCACACCGACTTGGCCTGCCGCCTGGCCGAGCTGAACCAGTACTGGCCCCTCGGATACTCGTAGTGCAAGGACATCGAGACTGAGGGGTCCTTCCAGAGCAGCCCGCCCGGCTGGACCAGGATGCGCTGGCCCGGCGCCAGATCGCGGACGAACGAGTTCCCAGGGCCATGCAGAAGCAGCAGGCCAGGCACCTGATGAGCGGTGAACCGGTCGATGAACCGCCCGATCGGGTAGTGCCACTCGGTATCGTCGCCGCTCTTGGTCGTGAACCAGATGTGGGACCTGAGCCACTGGAAGCCGACGTTACCGGTGGCGACCAGAAAGCGGTGCTCGACGACATCGACTGACTGATTGGCCTGCAGGGGTATAGCCAGCGTCTCGCCAGGGCGATCCGCGCTGAACGCTATATACCCGGGACCCTGTGCCCGCATCATGATCAGCGGGATGCCGGCCAGCCTGCGGTTGTACCCGCCGGCCATCTTGATCGCCTCAAGCCTGACCTGCGGATCGGTGTGCAGCAGGAAGTGATGATGGAAGTAAACCCAGTCCTCGTTGTTCAGCGCCATCTCGGCGACCGGGACGAACGCGCCGCTGATCTGGCAGGTCGACCGGTTGAACCGGATCCTGGCCATGTCGCGGATGGGCGGCTGCTTGACCCAGCCCGAATTGGAGATCTTGAGCCGCACATCGACCGGCGCCCCGCATCGCTGGCAGGACATGCCGTCGCCTTCACTTGTCATCCGGCAGTACGGACAGTTATAGGTGCTCGTACCGGTCATCACGGACATATCACTTCCTCCATCTGCGGAGACGTGCACAAACATTACATGAAACCGGGATGCCCCCTCCTGATCCCGGCTCAAGGAGCCCGTCCCGGCCCCGACCCGGTCCCAGCAACCCGGCCTGCGCCTCAACCCGGTTCCGATGGGCCGACGGCAAATTCTGGGTAAACATCAGGTTACGCACAGCCACCAGATTGCGGGACTTTTGATCGGACTACTTCAGTTCGGGGGCATCTCGACGTGATCCTGATGGTGTGCGAAATGACTTTCTGCTTGTCCTGGTAGTGATCACCGCGCTGTCGTTCGACTTCACGAACGGCTTCCACGACACCGGCAACGCGATGGCCACGTCGATAGCCACGAAGGCGCTGAGTCCGCGAGTAGCGGTCGGGCTGTCGGCGGTGCTGAACCTGATCGGGGCGTTCCTCTCGCTGACCGTCGCGGCGACGATCGCGAGCGGGCTGGTGGACACGGGCCTGGTGACGCTGACCGTGGTCGCGGCCGGGCTGGCTGGCGGCATCATCTGGAATCTGCTCACCTGGTTCTTCGGGATCCCGTCCAGTTCCTCGCACGCGCTGATCGGCGGCGTGATCGGCTCCACGATCGCGGCGGCTGGCGGTCACGCGGTCCAGTGGCACAACCTGTTCGCCAAGGTCATCATCCCGGCCGGGCTGTCCCCGATCGTCGCGGCGCTGATCGCGGCGACCGGCACCTGGCTGCTGTACCGGATCAGCCGCAACCTGACCGACGGCACCCGCTCGCACGGGTTCAGGATCGGCCAGATCGGCTCGGCGTCTATGGTCTCGCTCGCGCACGGCACGAACGACGCGCAGAAGACGATGGGGGTCATCACCCTGGCCCTGATCGTGAACGGCACGCTGCCGGACACAGCGGGCGCGCCATTCTGGGTGATCCTGAGCTGCGGCCTGGCGATCGCGGCCGGGACGTTCATCGGCGGCTGGCGCGTGATCCGCACGCTCGGCAAGGGCCTGGTCGAGATCGAGGCACCACAGGGCATGGCCGCTGAGTCTTCCTCGGCCGCGGTGATCCTGCTGTCCAGCCACTTCGGGTACTCGCTGTCGACCACGCACGTGGCGACCGGCTCGATCATCGGCACCGGGCTCGGCAAGAAGGGCGCCGAGGTTCGCTGGAATGTGGCCGGGCGGATGGCCACCGCGTGGCTCTTTACCTTGCCGGCCGCTGGCCTGGTCGGGGCCGGCGCCTACGCTCTGGCGAGCGCGATCGGCGGCACCGCCGGCGTCGTCGTCGACACCATCCTGCTCATCGGAGTCGCCAGCGCGATCTTCTGGAAGTCCCGCAAGACGTCGGTGAACCCCAGCAACGTCAACGCGGAATGGACCGGCACCGTCGTGCCGCCCGAGCCCGAGCTCGCGACCGCCGCATCCGCATCGGCCTGACCTCGGCCCGACAGCCGAAACTGGAGCGTAGGCACATGGCAGCACCACCAACTCCCCCGCCACCGTGGGTCAACCTGACCGCGCTCTGGCAGATCGTCGTACTCGGCCTCATCGCCGGGGCCGGGCTTCCCGCGCTCTTCGCGGTCGGCCTGCGGGCGATAGCCCAGACTGGCGGCCGGACCCAGACGGCGCAGAGCGGCTCTGGCTCGGATCGGCTAGTCGGCGGCAACCCTGTCGGACTTGTCGCCGGCGGTCTTTGTTTCCTGGTCGTGCTCGCGGCCATAGCCTGGGGAATCTGGGCAATCTACGAGGCCGGGCACCCGCACTAAATCGGCAGGCCACCGCCACGGGCCACCGCCACGGGCCACCGCCATAGGTCACCGCCATAGGTCACCGCCACAGGTCACCGCGTCTAGAGAGGGTCGGGCACATGGCCTTGCCGCACATGCTGAAGTCGGTTATCGAGTGGCTGCGCGCCGGTTATCCGGAAGGCGTGCCTGAGGTCGACTACATCCCGCTGTTCGCCTTGCTCGGCAGCCATCTGACCGATGACGACATCGCCGCGATCGCTGAAGACCTGGCTAGCTCGTCTGACCCGGCATCGGCCCACTCGATCAGAGCCGCGGTTCAGACGGCCGGCGCTGGCAGGCCACTCGAAGTCGACATCGCCAGGGTCAGGGCGCGGCTGGCGTCCGGCGGCTGGCCGCTAGCGGCACCCGATGCGCCTGGCGACTAGCCACTCCAGCCGCTCACCGCTAGCCGCCCCGGCCTTTACCGCTAGCCGCCCCGGCCTTTACCGCTCTGAGGTGCAGGAAGAGCGGAATGCGCTGCCATCGCGTGGCGGCCTTGCTGCTGGCCACGACCTGGTCGCCATGTGCTATCTCCCTGATCCGCTCGATCAGCAGGCCGGCGGATTCCAGGGCTCTGGCATAGGCCTCCAGAGGTCTGTGCTCGCTGTGGAACGTGAGCCTGACCTCACCGCGCGCGAGCGAGTCTCCCGTCGCGGCCGAGTCCAGGTACGACCCGGCAATCACGAAGGGGGCGTCCGCTTCCCTTCCGGCGAACGCCCCGGCAGAGTTGATCGGATGCGGGATCGCCAGGCAGAGCCGTCCTGACTCGTCGAGCACCCGCGCGATCTCCGCGACCGCCTCAGGCAGCCGGTCGAAGTCGTGCAGGCACATATAGGCCACGACCAGGTCGAACGCGCCGTCGCTGAACGGCAGCATCGCGCCATCCCCGAGGACGACTGGTCCCCGGTCGTCATGCGTGGCCGCGAACCGCACCATGGTGGGCGAGGCGTCGATTCCGATGACCCGGTGGCCAAGCGGACGCAAGAGCCGGCCGATCCTGCCTTCCCCGCACGCGAGGTCCAGCGTCAGGCGCCCCGGCCGGGGAAGCAGTTCGAGCAGGGCTGGCTGATTGATACTCTCGTGGACCTGGTCATAGCCAGGAGTGCGAGCGAAACTCGCCCAGTTCGACGCCTCCGACTCCCAGCCTTCGCGCATCCTCACCCCGAGAGCTTGCCACACCGGCGACCGCCTCCGTCACCCCCGATAGCGTCCTCATCCGCCCCTAGCATCCTCACCCGTCCGCAGTACGGAAACTTGCACGGGCACCCCCACCCCGGACGGCTGATGACTGCGGGGACTGTGTGACTGGTGGGGTCGAGGCGATGAGCTGACCCTCCTACATGAGGCCCGTTTTCAGCCGATCTAGGCCCAAAGCCCCATCCGGCGGCGAGCCCCGAACCGCAGCGCCGGCCCTTTGCTGTCGCTGGGACGACAGCGCCGGCCCTTTGCTGTCGCTGGGACGACAGCGCCGGCCCTTTGCTGCTGTCAGAACCGGGTCCGGCATCGCCCGCAGCACCCGGCACTGCCCCGACGTTCGGCGACTAAGGGGACTCCGGGTTTCTGGACTGATGCGGCGCCGGCGGAGCGCTGCGGCTGTGGCGGGAACTCGGATCAGGGAGAGTTGCCGTCATTATCGGGGAGAGTTACCGCCTGGCGTCGACCTGCGTCCCCCGAGGCGGCCCGGCTGCTCAGCGAGGCCATTGAGGCGGCCACCGGCACCGGCACCGGCTAAGACTGCACGGTAATAGCTTTCAGCGCGACCGTCACGGTGTCGCCCAGGACATCGGTCACCGTGACCGCCGGGACGAACCGGCCCGCCTCGTCGTAGCGGTGCGTCGCCGTCTTGCCTATTGCCCTGGTGCCATCGCCGAAGGACCAGGTCACCTTGGCTATCCCGAACGGGATCACCGACCCGCCCAGGCCAAAACGCACCTGGCCTGACTGCGTGACCTTGGTCAGGCTCTCCTGCGTCCTCAGCACAGGCCGCAGCGAGAGACCACCGACCGAGAAAGCCGACTTCGCTCCCCCGCCAGGGCCAAGCACGCCCTTCGACACCGTGTCCTTGATCAGCGGCACCGTGCCGTGCCCGAGGAACTGCACGCTGGTGAAGTCGGCGCGGAAGGCTGCCTCCGATCGCCCGGTCACGATCACGTGATAAGAGCCCGCCAGCGGCTCTAGGATCCAGACCACGAACCGGCCGCCGGCCCGCGCGAAGCCAGCGCCGGGGAAACTGCTGGCCTTGCCGCTGCCACCGACACCGGCCCGGCGCTCAAGCGGATCAGTGACCAGCAGCCGATCCGATGATGAGTCCTGGATGAGTCCGATCCGGTCAAATGGCGGAAGGTTCTGGACAAGCGTGGCATCGACAAAGGCGGCCAGGCTCTGCAACGCGTCCTGGAACGGCGCCGTCGAGCTTGGCGCATCCGGGATCGTGTCCAGATCGACGTAGTACGTGAGCGGCTCGGTCGTATAGGTGCGGACGTAAGAATCGGTACCAGGCACGAGTGCGAACTGACTGAACCCGGGAATGGACCACCGGGCGATCACGTCCCAGCTCGCGTGATAGGTCGGCGTGAGCAGGCAATCGCTGGTCGCGGCGAAGTCCTTGACCGGCGGGCTAGTGCCAGGACTGGCCAGCGCCTCAAGCGCGGTGAAATCACAGGCCGGTACCTGCGTGGCTGGGTCGCTAGCGGGCAGGAAGTCGATGGTCGTCGTCGTGCGACTCTGGCCGATCTCAATCGGCGCTGCCTGGGGCACGATCAGGTCAACTGGCAGCGAGGTCAGGCCAGACCGCATCGAGCAGAGCGACCCCGTGCCGCTTGGGATCACCGACAGCGCCAGCGGCAGGGCACCATAACCGACGCTGACCGGCTGCGACGGGATCGCTACCGGGGCACTGACCGCCGGCAGCGTCACCGAGGCGGACTGGCACAAGACCGGCGGCGGTGCCAGCAGCGTGAATCCCAGTCCGCCGTTGCCGCCGCCGCAGGACCCGCTCTGGACAACGACGTCGATGGTCCAGCTGATCTCAAAGGTGCCAGGAGCGGCGTACGTGTGCTGGAATATCGTGAGAAGGGAGCCGGCCGCACCGCCCTTGTAGGTCAGGGTCGTGGTGTCTCCGTCTCCCCAGTCCGTGACCTGCTGGAACGTACAGCCCGTCGTGTCATTGCTGCTGTCCATCGCGAACGCGACGCTCGGGTCGGGGCTGGAGCAATCGGGAAAGGTAAAGAAGCAAGGCGACGGCGCGGTCTGCGCCCGCCGGGGCCGGATCGAGCTGACCCCGGGCACAGGGCGGCCCAGCCCCTCGTGGCTGTGACCGCCTGCCGACGCGACCGCCGCCGACGCGGCGCCGCCGCCAATGCTCAGGCCGACCAGAATGGCGGGAATGACGAGCCAGGTAGACATCCTGGTCATACGGACCCAAACTCGCCCGCTCGCCACTCCCGATATCACCAAAACCAGCTCCCGACCACGCTAGAAGCAGCAGACCGCATATTACGCTGAGCTTATCCACTAAACGGCGATTGGCCGAGCGATCGCGCGACGATTGCGATTATTAACAAATAAGTAAGGCCGGTCACAGCATAAGCGGGCGAGGACTTCGCTGACGAACTCGCGCAGCACCGCCTGGAACTTCTCGGCCTCCTCGAACTGGGGCGAGTGACCGGACTTCTCGAAGACCACGAGCCGGGCGTCAGGAATCAGCTCGGCGATCGTCTCCGCCGACGAAACCGGCGTGATCCAGTCCGTCCGGCCCACCGTGACCAGGGTCGGGCAGCGCACCCCCGGCAGCGCGGGCTTCAGGTCATAGGCCGGCATATTGTGCTCGAAACACCAATTGTGTGCCTCGTAGCGATAGATCCCGGCCTCGACTCGGGCGGCGGACTGAACGGGGTCGTACTCGAAGTCATAGAGCGGGATGATCTCGGCCCAGCGAGCCTTGAGATCATCGTTATCGGTGATCTGACCGCTCCAGTACCGGTTGAAGTTATCCCAGTTGATCTCGACCAGGTCCTGGTTGCGCGCGTTCTCATAGGCGCGCTTCAGATTGGAGTTGTCGGCCGAGGTGTCCCGCAAGATCATGCCGCTCACCCGGTCTGGGTACCTGACGGCGTACTCCATGGCGATAAACCCGCCGTACGAACCTCCCGCCACCATGATCTGATCGGCGCCGAGCCACTGCCGCAGGCCGTCCACGTCGGCCGCCCACTGCTCGTGCGAGAACGGCGGCGTGCCCTGACTGCGCCCGCAGCCCCTCGCGTCGAACACCACGACCCGCAGCCGATCGGCGAGCGGCCCGAACGTGGCCTTAGGCTCGGCCAGCGATCCGATCCCGCCACCACCATGGTGCGCGATCAGCACCGGGGCGTCATCCGGGCCGAGCACCTCGACGTTCAGGTCATTGTCATTGATCGTCACGATCATGAACTGCTCCCGATCCACTCGTTCGCGGCGAGCCGGTGCGGCCCGGTGGCTAGGAGCCGCCAGAGTTGCTCCCAGGCTCGCATGCCCTCGCGGAGCCGGCGGATGCGGAGGAACTCGTTCGGGGCGTGCAGCTTCTCATCGGCGGTGGAGAACGAGAAGAACAGCGTCTTGACCCCGAGCGCGTCCTCGAACAGCGCCGTAGCTGGCAGCGTCCCCGGCACGCAGGCCTGCAGCACGTGCTGACCGGGGTAGACCGCCTCAAGCGCGGCGGTGGCCGCCAGGATCGCCGGGTGATCAGCCGGGATCGTGTAGGCAGGGACGCGAGCCTGGTCGGCGGTGACCGTCACCCGGACCCCGGCACCGGGCAGCCCGGCGACATGGGCCTTGATCGCCTCGATCACAGCGTCCGGGTCCTGGCCCGGCACCAGCCGGCACGACAGGTGACCGACAGCGACATGCGGGATGACCG
This sequence comes from uncultured Actinomycetota bacterium, assembly GCA_963819285.1. Lineage (GTDB taxonomy): Bacteria > Actinomycetota > Actinomycetes > Streptosporangiales > Streptosporangiaceae > Chersky-822. The sequence goes on along the minus strand of CAWFVM010000002.1, from coordinate 2,848,460 downwards.
TGTACTTACCGCCGCCGCGCACGCCGTTAATCTCGAGCGTGGGCCGCTCCCACAGGCGTTCCAGGGTGGTATAGCCCGGTTCTCCCTGGCCTACTGTCAATCCCAGTTCGGACAGATAATTTATTTCAGAAAAATGAATGGCGGCTATCTCGGCACGACGCCCGGCGCTCAGCGGGGGGATGCCCGTATAGAAGCCGTCCACGGCCACGCCACCGTCCTGGTGATGCAAGCTGGCGAGAATCCGCGCGAGGGCGTGCAGCGGGTTGGCCACGGTACCGCCGTACCGGCCCGAGTGCAGGTCGGAGCTAGCGCCATCGACCGTGATGTCGAGCGTGACCAGGCCCTTGGAAGCCAGCGAGACCGACGGCTCGGTCGGCCGCCACATCGCGCCGTCGGCCGAGATCACCAGGTCGGCAGCGAGCTCGGCGGCGTACTCGCGAACGTATCCGGGCAGGTTCGGGCTGCCGATCTCCTCTTCGCCCTCGAACAGGAACTTGACGTTCAGCGGCAGGCCGCCCTCCTGAGCGATGAACGCCTGCGCGGTCTTGAGCACGATGTAGATCGGACCCTTGTCATCGGTGGTGCCGCGACCTCGGATGACGTCACCGTCGACGGTCGGCTCGAAGGGCGGGGTGATCCACTCGGCCAGGTCGCCGGTCGGCTGCACGTCGTAGTGCCCGTAGACGAGGATCGTCGGCGCGTCCGGAGCGCCGAGCCATTCGGCCCGGACAACCGGGTGGCCGGCGGTGGGCAGCACCCGGCCGTTCGCGAACTCAAGCTGGCGGGCTAGCCACTGCGCGGCGTCCCGCATCACCGGCGCGGTCGCGTCCCGGCTCACGCTCGGCACGGCGACGAACTCGCTGAGCTCGGCGAGGTAGGCGCTGTCGTCGCGGCTGAAGGAGAGCCCGTCGCCGTTAGAGGAAGGCCCGTTAGAGGAAGGCCCGTTAGAGGAAGGCACTGCCGCCGTCAATCGCGATTATCTGCCCGGTGACCCAGGAGGACTCCTCGGCGGCGAAAAACCGCACTCCGTTGGCGATGTCGGCCGGCTGGCCGAGCCGGCCCATCGCGATCCCCTTGACCAGGTCGCGCTGGCCGTCCTCGCCGTAGCTCTCCCACTGCACCTGGGTCGTCGGATTCGACAAGATGAAACCAGGGGCGATGCAGTTGACGGTGATGCCGAACGGGCCGAGCTCGTGCGCCATCTGCCTGGTAAAGCCGATCTGCGCCGCCTTCGCGCTGGCGTAGGCCTGAATGCCGGTCTTGCTCACGGTCAGCCCGGCGGCCGACGAGATGTTCACGATCCGGCCCCAGCGACGCTCCTTCATGCCGGGGACGACCGCGCGCGTGCAGTGAAAGGCCGTCGTCAGGTTGGCATCAATCACGGCCCGCCAGTCGTGATCGGTGACCTCTTCGAGCGGACGGCCGACCTGACCGACCACACCGCCGGCGTTGTTGACCAGAATGTCGGCGGCGCCGCCGCCCCGGCCATCGCCAAGCGCCGCGAAAAATTCACTCACCGCGTCCGCGTCGCTCAGGTCGACGGTGTCTTTGTCTACCCGGTGAACCATCGCCCCCGCGTCCTGGAGCGCATCGGCGATGGCGGCGCCGATGCCGTGCGCAGTGCCGGTGACGACCGCGGTCTTCCCGGTCAGATCCCTCGTCATGGACACCCCAGCGCTTCGATGTCAGTGGTGATGATCGGTGGCCGAAAGTGGCACGACACCACCAGATAACGTAGAACCATACTGCAACCGGCTAATTCACCCCGAACGGGCTCCCCTAGCCCCCAGCAGGGGTTCCCCGGCTGCCGCTGACTTTCGCCGCTGACTCCGCGCGCCGGAAACCGCTGCCCGGAACTGCCTGGCCGGGTAACTAGGATTGGCGGGTGCCGCCTGAGCCGCTCGCACGTGATAGTGCTGCCCGATTCGCAGTTTCTCATCGCGTCGACACCTGCCGTTCACCCGCGAGTCGGCCCGTTTGCGGTGGCGTGGTACTTCGGCCACAGTTGGTGCCGGAGGCTCGTGGAGGGATTAAATGGCCGGTACTCCCGTTGAGCACGCGGAGCAAGCTCGGCTTGCGCTGCGGACGATCGTCGCTGAGCACGGCCCCGGCACGCTCTCCGACCCGCGCGTGCTCGCGAACCTGCTCGCTGACCTGCTGCCCGACGCACCGAGAATCGCGCGGATTCTCGTCGCCGCCGCCCAGGACCGCATCGCGGACGACCTGCGCGAGCACACCTCCGTGGGCATGGACTCGACGACCGCGTCCCAGCTGGTGGCATCGTCCTTCGCGGACGCGACCATGTTTACCCCGCAGGCCTGCACATGGGTGGTGGGCGAGATCGCCCTGGCGCTCGGCCTGATCAAGGTCAGCAACGCTCCCCTAGCAAACTTCGGCTCGTCGGCCACGGCTCGTTTCGCACCTGCCGCTGTCACCCAGACAGACCCCCAGCCCGTTCCCACCCAGCCGTATCCCTTCCCCGACGAGCTGTCCGAACCCGGCGAGCCCGGCCAGCAGCACGGCGGGCGCGGCCAGCCCGGCCAGCAGCACGGCCCGCCTGGCCCCGCGCGGCGTGAGCCCAGCCCCCGCCCGGTCTGGCCGCGACCGGCTCCCGAACCACCGGAGCCACCCGAGCCACCTGAGTCACTCGAACCGACCTCCTCGGATCCCGATGAGCCGACCGGGGTCGAGGTAGACCCCACGCAACTCGGCCTGAAGCCCGCCGCCTCTCCCCAGTACACCCCGCCCCCCGCCGGCTCGCCTTCCGCCGGCTCACCTCCCGCCAGGCTCACCTCCCGCCGGCTCGCCTCCCGCCGGCTCACCTCCCGCCGGCCTCCCAGCAGCCGACCCCCTCGCAGTCAGCGAGCAGACGACCGCCGAGCCGGCCAGCGCGCGCCCGCCGACCGGGACTCCAGCTGCCGGGGCCGAGCTGACCTGGGCAATGATCGCCACCGCGGATCGTGCTTACTTTGACAGCGTGATCGCCAACGGCCATGGCGACGCGGCGTCTATCGAGTTCCCGGCCGACTGCCCCGAGCGCCGCTTCGAGCTGTCCCAGGATCACCTGCGCATAGGACGCCGCAGCGTATCCCGCGGAGTAACACCAGAAATCGACCTAGCCGGTCCCCCGACCGATCCGGGAATCTCGCATCTGCATGCCGTACTGACCCGCCAGGAGGACGGCACCTGGACGGTAGCCGACCGTGAATCCTCGAACGGCACCCAGGTCAACGGCGCCGAAATCACAGCCGGCGTCAGTGTCCCCCTCCACGACGGCGATCGCGTCTGCCTAGGCGCCTGGACCGTCCTGACCATCCGCAGCTCCTAACCCCCGAGGAGCCTCCGAGAAATCCTCACTTAACCCCAACCTCACACCAGCCCGAGCGGTCTCCGGGCGATCCTCACCCGACCCCACCTCACCCCAAGCCCCACCAACCCCACTACTGTTTCCGCCCTACCCCACCCCGTTTCCGTGATCATGGACCAGCCCATGATCACGGAACTTCGAGCGGGTGATCACACCCCTTAGTATCCGTGATCACGCCCCGATCGATGATCACGGAACATGGCTCTGCTTGGGCGCGAGTTCCGTGAAGTTGGCCGTCTGGTTCCGGGGTGACTGGTCCAGCCCGGGCCTGTCCCGCCGCTGGCCTGCCGGGCCGCACCCCATCGATGTGACATAGCTGGGGCTGGAGCCCCAGCGCTGCCACATCCATGGGGCCGGCCAGCGGCCAGCATCACGGAATTCGCGCCAGAGCCCGGAACATCAGTAGGGCACCACCGCCGCCTCGGAGCCAGTGATCACCCGTCCCCGGCATGATCCCCGAACATCAGCGGCGGTGCCGGGTGCCCCAGGCGATGCCGGACGCGGGTTTTGACAACGGCCGGGGGATTTCAAGATCGACTAAAACTAAGCGACATCGGATCATCGACGATCATGGACCAGCCAGTGATTTACGGTGAATCCGGGTTTCTGGACTCGGTGAGTCACGCCAGCTGAGCTCCGTGATCATGGCCGGGGTCTTGATCACGGAGCCTAGCTGGTGTGATCACACGGCTAATGTTCCGTGATCAAGGTCTGCTTCATGATCACGGAAGTCTGCGGGGGTCAGCCGGGACCAGGCAGGGGTCAGCCGGGACCAGGCAGGGGTCAGCCGGGACCAGGCAGGGGTCAGCCGGGACCAGGCAGGGGTCAGCCGGGACCAGGCAGGGGTCAGCCGGGACCAGGCAGGGGTCAGCCGGGACCAGGCAGGGGTCAGCCGGGACCAGGCGAGCACGGCTGCGAGGTTGCCAGCTGGCCGCGGGGGGTGATCGACTGGGGGCGTGAGCCGAACTGCCGCGATTGACTACGCGACCGGATATTTCGACTCCGGGGAGTTTCTCGCCGACCTCGGCCGGCGGGTCGGCTACCGGACCGAAAGCCAGAGCCCGGCCCGGCGTCAGGAGTCGCGGGAGTACCTGGAGCGGGAACTCCTGCCCGTGGCCGGCCGGCTCGGTGCCGAGGCGCGGATACTCGACAACCCCGACCCCGACGCCGGACCCTTCCTGCTCGCCCACCGCCACGAAGCCGACCGGCTGCCAACTGTGCTGACCTACGGTCACGCCGACGTCGTGCTCGGCGAGGAACACCGCTGGCGGGCCGGCCTCGATCCCTGGCTGATCACGGTCGAGGGGGATCGCTGGTACGGCCGGGGGTCGGCGGACAACAAGGGTCAGCACACGATCAACCTGGCCGCGCTTGAGCAGGTCTTGCGCGCCCGCGACGGCCGCCTCGGCTTCAACCTGATTATCTTGATCGAGACCAGCGAAGAGATCGGATCGCCAGGGCTGGCTGAGTTCTGCGCCAGGTACCGGGCCGACCTCGCCGCCGACTTGCTGATCGCCTCGGACGGCCCGCGAGTAACAGCCGAGCGGCCGACTGTGTTCCTTGGCACGCGGGGCACCGCCGGGTTCACGCTGCGAGTGCCGCTGCGCGAGCGCTCGTATCACTCGGGCAACTGGGGCGGACTGCTCCGCAACCCGGCCACCGTCCTGGCCAGCGCGATCTCGTCCATGGTGGACCGGCAGGGCCGGATCCTGGTGCCCGGCCTGCGCCCGCCGCCCATCCCCGGCAACGTCAGGGCCGCACTCGCCGCTATCGACGTCGGCGGCGAGCGAGGCGACCCCGACCTCGACCTGGACTGGGGCGAGCCTGGCCTGTCCCCGGCCGAGCGTCTCATCGGCTGGAACACCCTGGAGATCCTCTCCCTGTCGGCAGGTAATCCGCAGGTCCCGATCGGCGCCATCCCCGGCTCGGCGCACGCTCACTGCCAGCTCAGGTTCGTGGTCGGCACCGACATCGAGCGAGCGTTCGACGCGGTGCGCGAGCACCTGGACGCTCATGGTTTCCCGATGGTTCTGGTCGAGCCTGGCCTGGTCATGAACGCCTCGCGCACCAACTCGGACAACCCGTGGGTGCGGTTCGCGCTTGCCTCGCTTGAGCGGACGGAGTCCATCGCTCCGGCCTTGCTTCCCAACCTGGGCGGCAGCCTGGCGAACGATGTCTTTACCGACGGTCTCGGCCTGCCGACGATCTGGGTCCCGCACTCCTACCCGGCCTGTGCCCAGCACGCGCCGGACGAGCACCTGCTCGCACCGCTCGCCCGCCAGGCGCTCAGGCTGATGGCCGGACTGTTCTGGGACCTGGGCGAGGCACCGGCCCGCGCGCTGCTGGGCTAAGACTTGAGCAGCAGCGCCGTCGCGGCAATAGTGACCAGCGACAACGCGGTCGTGACAAGGACCGAGCGGCCAGCGAGCGCCTCGCCAGTCCGGTAGCGCTGAGCGTAGATGAAGGTGTTCTGCGCCGTCGGCAGACCGGCGCAGACCACGACCGCGAGCAACTCGGGACGGGCCAGCCGCAGCACGAACGCGCCCGCCAGGTAAGCGACGACCGGCTGCACGACCAGCTTCAGCGCCGAAACCGCCGAGATCTCGCCGAAGGTCAGCCTGGCCGGCTCCCCGGCCGCGCCGCCGCCGGCTTCGGGCTCACCCGCAGCCGCGTCGCCAGCCGCCTCCGCCCTCGCCTCACCCGGCGCCGGCTCACCCGCCGCCGGCTGGTGGTACAGCGACGCGCCCAGCGCGACCAGCGCGGTCGGCACCGCGGCCCCGGCCAGCATGGCCAGCGTAGCCGCCAGCACCGACGGCGGCCGGAACCCGGTGGCGGAAGCGATGACGCCGAGCGCCGAGGCGAGAATCACCGGATTGCGCGCCGGAAGGGTGGCCAGCCGCCGCCAGCTGATCCCCCCGGACGCGTCGTCGTGCCGGTCGAGCACGACCAGGATGATCGGCGTGACCACGAGCACCTGGAGCAAAAGCACTTCGATCAGGAAAGATATGTTGCCGAGCACCTGGGTCGCGATAGGGATCCCCAGGTTCGCGGAGTTTACGTACCCGCCGGCCATTCCCCAGATGGCACGCTCACCCGGCTTGCGCCCGAAGAACCGCGCCGCGACGTACCAGCCGAAGCCGATCACGAGTACCGTGCTGACGGCGAATGCGGCCAGCGACCGCAAGTCGAACCCCGACAGCGGTGTTTTAGCGAGAGTAACGAAAAGCGCGGCGGGAATTGCCAGATGGAATACGAACTGTCCGAGCACGAGCGCCGCGTCGTCCGCGAACAGCAGCCACCGCCGGGCACAGTACCCGGCAGCGGTCAGGATCCAGATCGGCCCGAATGCCGCGATCAACCGGCTGCGGGCAGGTGCTGGCGCCACGAGTGTGCCGGCTCGAAGCCGAGCACCTGCCGCGCCCGCCCGATGGCCAGCAGCGTCTCGTGCCCGGCGACGTCGCTGGCCATCCGCACCTCAGGAAAGACCTCGGCCATGAGCTCGGCCGACGGGCGCGGCATGACCGTGTCCGCTGCCGCGATGATGAAGCTGGCGCTGCCGGTGACGTCGGCATCCAGCGACAGCCGGCAGGCCCGGGCAACGTCACGCTCGTCGATGTAACCCCACAGGTTCCACTTGCGCTTCTGCGGGTCGTCCCAGGTCTCGGGGAGAAACTGGTAGTCATCCGGGCCGAAGATGTTCGAGAACCGCAGCGCGATGAAAGGGATGCCCGACCACTGCGCGATGTGCGCGGCTGTCGTCTCGCTGGCCACCTTCGACAGCGCATAGGTCGAGGTCGGTACCGGATAGTGATCCTCGTCGACCGGCGCGTAGCGCGGCGGCACGTCGAATGGCAGGCCGAGTGTCGTCTCGCTCGACGCCCACACGACGCGACGCAGGCCAAGCTCGGCGGCGGCGTGGAAGACGTTGAAATTCATCGTGATGTTCTCGTTGAACGTCACGGCCGGGGTGCGCAGCCCTGGCGCCGGGATGTTGGCCAGGTGAATGACCGCGTCTGCACCCTTCAGTACCTCCACCGCCTGGCCGTAGTCGGTCAGGTCGGCGCGCACGAAGTCGCCCTTGTCCCAGTCATCCTCCCGGCGCGAAACCAGGTCGGTGCCGATGACCGCGTACCCGTGCTCCACCAGATCCGTGACGACCGCCCGGCCGGCCTTCCCGCTCGATCCCGTCACGCATACCCTCATGCCAGTTGTCTCCATCTCTGGGCTCAGCGATCCAGCCAGGAGCGGACCCTGCTGGTCAGGAACTCAAGATCGGCCGGGATGCCCTCAGGACTGCCGGCCCGGTGCCCCCAGATGCTGGGAATCACGGCCAGCTCGCCATAGCGCAGGTGAGCGAGCTCGGCCTCGTTGTCGGCCACCCGGAAGTACAGATCGGTGGCGCTCGGCACTAGCAGCACCCGTGCCCTGATCGCGCCGAGCGCGGCCGCCAGGTCACCGTGATGAACGTCGCCCGCGCTGATGTCGGCTTCCTGCCAGGTGATCGCCTGAGCGTAGATGTTGGCCGCCCGCAACGATCCGAACGAGTCCTCCCACTCGTTCTTCAGGAATGCGGCCAGGTCGGGATGGCCGAGCGCCGACTCATACAGGCGCTCCCGGTAGAAGTCCTGGCTCAGCCCCCAGCCGGCGTAGATGTGCCCGAAGGCGCGCAGGGCTGCCTCCGGCTCAGCGCTGAACCGGCCGTCGCCCTCATACTCGGGCGCCGCCTCAAGCGTGCGGAGCAGCCCGGACAGGAACACCTTGTTGTGGTCCGAGGTCCTGGCGCTGCCGCATACGACGATCGCGCGCTCGACCAGGTCCGGGTAGAGCGCGGCCCAGTGGTAAGCCTGACCCGCCCCCATCGAGAACCCGTAGGCCGCCGCCACCCTGGTAACCCCGAAGTACTCAGTCAGCAGCCGGTGCTGGGCGCGGACATTGTCGGCCATCGTCACCGCGGCCGGGTAGTCCGGCGTCGTCGCCGCTCCTGACGACAAGCCATTGGAGAACATGTCGGGAATGACGATGAACCACCGCGCCGGGTCGAGCACGCCATCCGGCCCGATCAGCCAGGCCAGGTCCTCGTGGGTGGCCGTGTAGCTGCACGGGTAGACGATCACATTGTCGCGAGCCTCGTTCAGCGTCCCGTGCGCCTGCCAGGTCAGCCGGGCATCGGCGATGACGCCGCCTCGCTCGACCGCTAGATCGCCTAGTTCAAGCACGCCATCTTGAACCGCCCAGTCCCGGTCCTGACCAGTCACGACCCGCTCCCATCAGCGACAAACCACGCGTCAGCAACCATGACCCGCTAATTCCGGTCGATCCGTACCCGCGACAGACGCTAGCCGGCCCCATCCCGGCCCGGTCGACCGGGCAGCCCAGCCGCCGGGACGGGGCTGGGCTGCCTGGCGGGATCAGTGGGGGCGTCCTATTTATGCGGCTGGGAAGTTGAAGTAATGCAGGCTGGCGAAGGGCGGATTGCCTCCTGCGCTGGAGGCGAACTCAAGATAGACGTTGTGCGTTCCGGTGACCTTGGTGATGTTCGCCGGCACGGTCTTCCAGGTGCTCCAGCCGCCGGTGTTGCCGACCGCGAAGGAGCCGACCGGCGCGTTGGCCGGGTTGTCGAGCACCACCTCCACGAGTCCGCTTACTCCGCCGACCGCGCCTGAGGCGACCCGTGCGTCGAATTGGGTGGAGCCGGTGCCGAAATTGATGCCGTTGTATTCGAGGTACTCGCCGTTCGTGAGCTGGGCGGCCTGGTTGCCGTCGACGCCGGCCGGGTTGGTGTCACCCGTTGCCGCCGAGATCGAGATCGTGCCCTTGGTGGAGTTGTCGCAGTCGGCGGAGATATCCGCGGTCGCGGTCGTCGTGCAGGAGGTTCCTGGGGGCGGCGACGTTGGCGGCGGGGTCGGGGTCGGGGTCGGCGTGGGGCTGGAGCCGGCGGTCTGGTAGGCGGCAACGTAGGCCACGGTCATGGTCGCGCCGGAGGTGGTGGCGCTGGCGGGCGTCGTGCAGCCGCAGACGCCGTTGGGGAAGCCGCCGCCCATCGCGAGGTCGAAGATGATCGAGAAGTTGTGGTCGATCGCGGCCTGCCAGGTCGCGACCGGTACCTGGTTCTCGTTGACCTGGAAGAACTGAGTGCCGTCCAGAAACCAGGTGATCGACTCGGCGGCGGTATTGGTCCGGTTCACGATCACCGTGTAGGTGTGGAAGCCGGTCTGGCAGCCGGCGCAGCCGACCAGGCCGCTGCCGATGCCGGTGGTCTCGTTGCACGGGCCGCCGGGATCGACGCCGCAGTGGAAGGTGCTCGAATGGTCAGAGAGGGCGTTGACGTCCTCCAGGATGTCGATCTCGCCGGTCATCGGCCAGGTGCCAGGGCCGAGCATCCAGAACGCGGGCCAGTAGCCGAGGCCGCTGGCCGGGTTGGGCTGCTCGATCGAGGCAGTGACCTCGAGCTCGCCGCCGGCCGGAGCGCCGACGTTTGCCGTGTTGGTCTGAATCCGGCCCGAGGTCCAGGCGGTGCCCGATTTGATGGCCTTGATCACGAGGTGACCGCTGCCGTCGAGGAAGACGTTGCTGGTCGAATTCGTCATGGTCTCGATCTCGCCGGTGCCGAAGCTAGAGCCTGGCCCGGTGTCGTACTTCCAGTTCGCCGCCGATACCTGCGAGCCGGCCGTGCCAGCGAAATTGTCGCTGAAGACGGTCGTCCAGCCGGCGGGCGGACCTGGCACGGTGGTCGCCGAGACCGGCTGGGAAAGGGTGACCGCCGCCGCCGCGGTGGCGGACAGTGCCGCGAGAACTGCCGCTATGGCGGCTAACGAGCGACGCCTGCGCAGTGGGGCTGGCATCGCTTGGCTGGTGCCTAACATCGGTTGTCTGCTCCTTGCCTCGATCAGGGATCGATTCGAGGCCGCAGCCGATGACAGACCGCCGACCGCGGCCGGGTTGTCGCTGCTCAGGGCGCTGCCGCCGGACGCGCAGGACGCTAGGTAGCCCTGCTGGCAGTCACCATGGGACAACTATGTTCAAACCTTGATTTAAGTCGTGTAGTAAGAACATGTCAAGGTATCAGGGAAGCACTAGGCAAGCTGCGGTGCAGGTCAGGTCAGGAGTAGTGCTCGGCGGTTAGCTGCTCATTGCCTGACACGGGGGTGGCGAACCCGACGGCGGTGCAGGCAGCTGACGACGGGCAGGAGACGGCGCTGAGTTCGGTGCCGATGGCGCCGGACGGGAGCTGCGGCGTCTGCACCGACCAGGCCCGGCCGTTCCAGTGCTCGGCGAGTTCGGTGCTGAGACTCTGCCCGGCGCCTCCGACGGCGAAGCAACTGCTGGGCGTGGCGCACGATACGCCGTTCAGCTCGCCGCTCTTCTTGCCCTTGGGGAGGACCGCATGCTGCAGCGTCCACTTCCGGCCAGTCCAGCGCTCGGCGAGGGGGACCGGGCGGGACCCGCTGACGTCGGTGCCGACAGCGGTGCAGGCACTGGCGGCCGGGCAGGACACGCTGTTCAGCACTCCGTCGCTGCTACCGCGCGGTAGGGCCGGTTTGGTGACGCTCCAGGTGCGGCCGTTCCACTTCGCGGCGAAGATCCTGGTGCCCGCGGCGCCTACCGCGACGCAGTTGCTGGCCGATGAACACGATACGGCGCCGAAGTCGCTGCTCTTGGGTGCCGGGCTCGGGCTGGCCTGCAGCCGCCACTTCACGCCATTCCAGACTTCGGCCAGGCTCAGCTCGACCCCGGAGGCGCGGACCTCGAAGCCGACGGCCAGGCAGGACTTGATCGTCGGGCACGACACGCCGCTCAGGAAACTCCGGATCGCGCAGGCCGGCGCTGGCATCGGCACGACCTTCCAGGACTTGCCGTTCCAGCGCTCGGCAAGAGGAGTTGTCTTGCCGGCGGCGACGTTATCTCCCACGGCGATGCAGGCATTCGAGGCCGGGCACGACACGCTGGCCAGAAAGCCGCTCAGCGGATCGGCGACGCCGCGGATCTTCCACGAGCTGCCGTCCCAGGTCTGGGCCAGAGCCGGGAACGTATTGATGTCGCTCTCGAAGCTGCCGACCGTCATGCAGGCACGGGCCGAGGCACACGACACCGCACTCAGGTCGCTGGTGAGCGCGCCGGCCGGGATCACTGGGTGCTGCAGGCGCCAGCGCGGCGTCGCCGAAGGGCTGGCCTGACTGGTCTGGCTGGCCCGGCTCGTGTGGCTGGCCCGGCTCGTGTGGCTGGCCCGGCTCGCTAGCGCGGCCTGACCGGTGGCGAGCACGCCTGATCCTGCGAGGGCCACGACGAGAGCCGCTCGCGCCAGCGCCGAGCTCCTGGGTGTCCTGATAACGAAGCCGGTCAGGCTGGGCATGAGGCACCTTCCGAAACGGCGGTCAGCATCTGGTCATGCTATGCCACGGCGGACATGCCAGCCAAAACCCATCCGACCATTCAACTCCAGGCGCGTCCGTTCCAGCGCAGGATCGGCGTCTGAACCCAGTGAGTCAACCCCATCCAGGTTCCGTGATCATGGCCGGGTCTATTACTACGGAAAGCTGGCGGGGTGATCACGCGGCTGATGTCCCGTGATCAAGGCTTGCCTCAGGATCATGGAATCTTGCGGGGCTCTGGATACGGGGCCGGGGCTGCCGGAACCAGTTGCCAGCTTCGGCCGCCGGCACTACGCCTGACCTGATGAATATCGGTCGAGCTAGACGGAGACCGCTCCTGCCCCTTGACAGCCCCGCGCCCGGTTCCACCCGCTCTCAGCCCCATCACCCGGTCCCGCAGCGCCCCGGACATGTCAAATCCGCGCCGGCGCTGCTACCCGAACGACAGCAAAGGGACAACGTTGCCGCCCCAGCGACAGCTAAGGGACAACGTTGCTGCCGGGAACAGGGACGGGGGACGGGGACTTCGGTGATCATGCCTGGGGCGGTCAGCACAGGGAGTTGGGGTGGGCGGTGTCACACTGATCTTCCGGGATCATGCCCGAAACGGAGGTCACGGAACTCTGGCCAGGTGATCACCTGCCCGAAGTTCCAGGGCTCTGGCGCGAATTCCGTGCTGCTGGCCGCTGGCCAGCCCCATGGATGTGGCAGCGCTGGGGCTCCAGCCCCAGCTATGTCACATCGATGGGGTGCGGCCCGGCAGGCCAGCGGCGGGACAGGCCCCGGCTAGAACGGAAAGTGATGGAACGTCGATCGCACGCGGCCTGGCCTTGGGAACGCGATCCTGGTCAGGTGCAGTCCGGCCCAGGCGAGATACGAGCCGACCCAGGCCAGGCGCGGGCCGACCCCGACGAGGTACGGGCTGGTCTTGCCAGGACCGCTGAGCTTGGGATGTTCTTCGGGTTCGCCGATCCAGCCGACACCGACGCCGGCACCGGCACCGGCACCGGCACCGGCTGGCAGCGGGCCGAACTGCTGTATGGGCTGCGCGATGGTCCGCTCGATGATCTTGTCGAGCTGGTCAGGGTCAGGCTGGGCGGATGCGAACGGCGGGTCGCGGCATCGCTGTTTTATCAGGGATACGCCGCGCGGCTGCTCTCACCGCAGGTTGGCTGCCTGGCGATGTCCGGCTGCGTGCCTGAGGTGTCGTCCGGATTGCTGCTGTGGCGGCAGCCGGATACAGAGCTGATCGAACTGGCTCTACGTTCGGGTGCTGGCTGGCAGGGATCGCCCGGCTCGCTGATCGAGCTGATCATCTCTCAGTCTTTCGGCGAGCATCTGCGTCCGCTGGCGGCTGCCTTGCGGGCTCGGGTCCGGATCTCCGCCGGACTACTGCGCGACAACGCCGCATCCGCCCTAGTCAGCGCCTTGCGGCTAGCAGAGAACCGAGCGGCCGACGGTGACCTGGCCGAGGTCGGCTGGCGGCCGCTGGCCGACCACTGCCTGGCCCAGCCGGAACTGCGCGGCTCTGGTGTCCTGCGGTCGGCGGAGCCGGCCTTCGTCCGACGGAGTTGCTGTCTCTTCTACCGCACTGCGAATGGCGGCAAATGCGGTGATTGCCCGATCTCCTGAACTAGGGACTCATCCGGCCTGCCCAGGGCCGACGTCCTCTGACCGGCGATTCGCTGCCTGGCGGCCGGGGCACGATCGACGCGAGAACTGACCCAGTTATCGTGGCAACGCATGGTCGCAACCGCCGTGCCGTGAATCATCTCCGAACGCCAGAGCGGCGACCAGAATCATCCGCAAGAACGGAGCAGCCGAGTCAATGATCTTCATCACCGCTAAGTTCCAGGTGCGACCCGAGTTCGCCGACCAGTGGCCGCAGATCGCTAGCGAATTCACCGAGGCCACGAGGGCAGAGCCGGGTTGCCTCTGGTTCGACTGGTCGCGGAGCGTCGCCGATCCGGCCGAGTATGTGCTGGTCGAGGCCTTCCGGGATGGCGAGGCCGGCGCCGCGCACGTGCAGTCTGAGCATTTCCTGAACGCCAGGCGCACCCTGCCGCCGCACCTGGCCCAGACGCCGCGCATCGTCAACATGACCGTTCCGCAGGACGACTGGTCGCTGCTCGGCGAAATGGCCGTACCCGAGCAGGCCTAAGACCGTCGGAGTGCCTGCTCGCCGGTGCCCGCTACGGGGCGATTACCTCGATCAGCTCGGAATCCAGGTCATACCTCGCGCCGACGATGAGCAGGCCTTGCTCGCTGATCAGGTCCGCGAGCAGCGGGTCAGCCCGCAGAGCCTCGACCGTCAGGTGTATCTGCGCTCTGACCACGTTCTCGACCAGATCTCCCGGCTGTCCAACGGCCACCTCGTAGGCCGGACGCAGCGCCTCGACGACAGCCGGGAGGTGCCCTGGCGAGGGAATCCCGCTCTGGATCGAGTCGATCGTGGCCATGATCGCGCCGCACCGCTCATGGCCGAGTACCACGATCAGCCTGCAGGACTCATATCCGCTCGGCCCGAACTCGATGCTGCCGAGCACCACCTCATCGACCAGCGCCTGGCCGCCGGTCCTGACGACGAAGAGGTCGCCGACCCCGCAGTCGAAGACGATCTCCGGCGGTACCCGAGAGTCGATGCAGGAGAAAACGACTGCGAATGGGTCCTGATGCGGCGCCACCTCGAGCACCCGCTCGATCGACTGATGCGGATGCTCAAGGGCACCGCTAACCCACCGCCGGTTTCCGTCAAGCAGTCGCTGCAGCACGTCCCCTGGGTCGGGCACTCGCCCCTCCCAACCCTAAGCCTTCCGGCGGAATGGGCCGTATTGCCCGGCGTCTTGGCGTTCGACAACAAACATACCCGGATGCGCTGACACCCACCCCCGGACACGCCGGCAGCGGGGGTGCCGACGTGTCCGGGGCGAGGTGCGGTCAGTCGCGCATCCGGGTAGGCCTGCGGTTACCGGCACCGTGCGGGCTTACTTGCTTGGCTTCGGGACGTGGCAATCGACCTTCGGGTTCGCGCCAACGTAGTTCAGCGGCCCGGCCAGGATCGTGACAATGATCGTGCCCGCCCTGGCGCAGGAGACGTTCCCGTTGTAGTAATTGCGCTGCGCACCGGCAACCACGCCAACAATCAGCCAGATAATAAGAAGAATCGCGCCAATGCGCATGTTAGCCTCCGGTTCAACGGCGGGCGATCGCCATGATCACCCGGGCTGGACGAGGAATCGCGACTGACTCCCTAGTCGGGCCTTGCCGCAGCCGAGGCGGTAACTACCATCAGATTCACGGCATAAACCCAGCCGCCCAAGCCATCCTGTCCCGCCTCGCCGCCCTGATCCCCAGGTCTGCCACGCCGGGTACGCCCACCTTGGCCGGCCGTGGCCCGGACTGGCCGGGTTTGACTGGCCGGGTTTGAATCGCGGTTTCCTGGTCAGCTTGGAGTTCGCAGGTCGTAGTGGCGGCTAGGGCCACCGGCCAGAGCGGCTAGATCTGGAGACGCCCATGAGTTTGCCCCCGAGCCAGCGCAGGACGCTTGAGGCAATCGAGTGTCGGCTGCGGATACGCGAGCCACGACTCGTCTCTATGTTCGCGATCTTCACCCGGCTCACCGAGGACGAAGCAGTTCCGCATACGGAGACCATTCAGGTCAGCCGGTGGGACGTGGCCGGGCGGGTAACGGGGTGGCGCCGGGCCGCGACCCGCCGCCGGGCGCTCAAAGCCTCGCGCCGCAGTCAGTCTCTGCTGACCAGGAACACGAGCGCACCGAGGTTCACCAGTTAGCCGAGCCAGGGATACGTTGTCGTCCGAACCCCGGGCCAGCCCCTGGTGGAGCCGGCCGCCCCCCGGCCCCAGCGACAGCTATGGGCCAACGTTGCCGCCCCAGCGACAGCTAAGGGCCAACGTTGCGGTGAGGGACTGGCCGCCGGGTCTCGGACATCGCTTGGGGCCAGAAATACCGGCGGACCGTGGTTCACTGGCTGGCCGGGGGCGGCCCCAAGGGTATGTGGTCGCTGCGCGGGCAGCAGTTCTTCCATGAGCTCACCGCATGATCCTGAGCAGACGAGCGGCCGGGACGAGTCGCAGGCCCAGCGTGATGATCGCAACTTGCTGGAGTTGCTGCAAGAGCTGCGAGTAGCGGGCCTCGGCGTGCAGGTGCTATTCGGCTTCCTCCTCTCGCTTCCGTTCACGACCCGGTTCACCAAGCTCGGTCAGTGGCAGCGTCAGCTCTACCTGGCCGATCTGGTTCTGGCGGCGGTGTCCACTGCCCTGCTCGTCGGCCCTGTGGCATATCACCGCATCGTGTTCCGCCAGCATCAGAAGGAGCCAGTGGTCCGGGCCGCGAACGCGATGGCTCTGGCTGGCCTGGCCGCCGTCGGCTTGTCTGTCTCCGCGGCTGTTCTGCTCGTCACCAGCCTGGTCGACAAGAGCGGACTCGCGGTCGGCATCGGGCTGTTCACGGCAGGCATGTTCGGCAGCCTGTGGTTCGCCATCCCGATCATCCGCCGGATCCGGGCTCGCCGGGACCGGCCCGATGTTTAGACCCGGCCAAATGGGCAGTGTTCAGGGCGAACGCCAACGGAAGGAGCACAGATGCCCATCATCGTCGCGATGCTGCTGCCCGGGGCGCTGCTGTCCGCGGTGCTGGTGGCCGCGGTACTCGTGGCGGAGCTGCCGCGCCGGTGGTCCCGGCGATGAGGACCTTTGGCCTGATGGCGGCCGGCGGCATCTTGCTCTTCGCGGTCAGCGGACATCCATCGTTCATCAACCTTCAGCTCGCTGGCCTGATCCTGCTGGCCCGAGGCGGGGCCGGCCTGTGGGCTGGCCTTGGCCAGGACCAGCGGGCGGACCTCAAGCGCCAGTTCCGGATCGCGATCGCCAGGGGGATGAAGGCGTTCGAGACGGTAACCGCCGACCTGTCCAGTGACGACAGCGCCCGCGTTCCGCTCACCGACCTCTTAGGGCAAGCACGACGCGACTAAGGCTGGCGGCGGACGCCAGCCCGCATGAAAGGGCTTTGATATCCATGAAGACAGCGACCGGGCTGACTGTCATCGCGATCGGCGCGATCTTCGCTTTCGCCATCACCTCCAGCCCCACGTTCCTCAATCTGCAGATCGTCGGCTGGATCTTGATCGCCACTGGTGCCGGCGGCCTCCTCCTGTCGCGGCGAAACCAGGATTGGCTACGGCGTACCGTCATCGTGCGTAGAACGCCAGAGGTCCCGCGCACCCGCCAGCGCCGGACCAGGCAGCTTGCCCGGCCGGCCCAAGCCGCCCGGCCGGCACCCGCCACAGCAGCGACCAGCGACAGTCCGGACATAGGGTCGACGCAGCCGATCGGCACCGTCGAACGCGAGACCGTCGAGGAATATGTCGAGCCATGAGAGGCAGCGCCACGGTGACGCGAAGTCTGGTACGCGTCCTGTGGCGCACCGGCTTGCCTGCCGAACCGACCGATATCGCGGCATCCGCGAGTATGCTCCGGGTCGACGGAATGACCAGCGCGAGCATGCGAGGAAACAGCGGTATGTACCGGATTGGTCCGGCCAGCGGAACCACCGCGCCGGTTGTGTCCGTGCTCCTGATCGAAGATGACGAGCAGGACTCGTTCCTCACCAGAGATCTTCTGCAAGATACCGGCCTGGAGATTTCGCTCAACTGGCAGCAGAGCATCGGCGCGGCCCTGCCCGAGCTGGCGAAGGCGCCTTCCTGCGTGCTGCTTGATCTCGGGCTGCCGGACTCTGAGGGCTTTGACGGGCTCCGCCGGGTGCTCGAGCTGGCGCCTGACGCGGCCGTCCTGGTGCTGACCGGCAATGACGAGTCGCTCGGGGTCGGGGCCGTCACCGCCGGTGCCCAGGATTACCTGGTCAAGGGCCAGGTAGACGCCGCCATGCTCGGCCGCTGCATCAGGTACGCGATCGAGCGCAAGCGAGCCGACGAGTCGGCCCGCCAGCTCCACGAGGCCGCGATCCGCCAGGCGGAGTACGCCCGGCTAGAACGCGGCCTGCTGCCAGTGCCGATCCTGAACGACCCGAGCCTGTATCACGCGCTGAGCTACCGGCCGGGCCGGGACCAGGCCCTGCTTGGCGGGGATTTCTACGACCTGATCGAGCTGAATGACGGCACCGTGCACGCGCTGATCGGCGACGTGGCCGGTCACGGGCCAGACGAGGCGGCGCTCGGGGTCTGCCTGCGGGTCGCGTGGCGCACGCTCGTGCTGTCTGGCCGGGATCCGGACCAGACGCTTGCCTGCCTGCAGGAGGTACTGGAACGCGAGCGGCACAGGAAAGAGGTGTTCGCGACCGTCGCGGTGCTCAGTCTGGAGGTCGCGACCGGTACCGGTACCTTGCGCCTGGCTGGTCACCCGCCGCCGGTGGTACTCGGAGCCGAACCGCGCTTGCTGACCGACGAGCGCCCGGGGCCGCCGATCGGCCTGTTCGACGTGCAGTGGCGGGGATTTCCGGTGTCGCTGGGCCCGAGCTGGTCGGTGATGCTCTATACCGACGGCCTGATCGAAGGCCGGGGCAACCCCGGCAGGGAAATACTCGGCTGCGACGGCCTGGTGGACCTGATCGCCGCCTCCGCTAGTGATCCGCAGCGGCCGGGATTCCCGGAATCACTCCCCGATGAGCTGGTTAAGCAGGTGGAGCTGCTCAACGGCCAGGCGCTCGCCGACGACATCGCCGTGCTGGTGGTGGGCAGGCGCCCATGACGGGGTCGACGAGGGAACGGTCGCGGCCCGCGGTCAGCCCGCGAGCCTGGTCACTGCGCCGCAGGCTGGCCATGGCCTTCGCGATCCTCGGCGTAGCCTTCATCGCCGGCGGGGTCGCCTTCGGCATGGGCCTGGCGAACATGATCAGCCAGGTTAACTTGCAGGTCAACCGACTTGATCCGGCGGTCAGGTACAGCAGCTACCTGTACAACTCGGTGATCAACCAGGAGACCGGCGTCCGAGGTTACGCGCTCACTCACCAGAAGTCGTTCCTGCAGCCGTACCAGCTGGGCGTGACCAATGAACCGCGCGACGCGGCCAAGCTGCACACCCTGGTCGACCGCTATCCGAAGCTGCGGGCCGACCTGAACACGGTGCTTGACCAGGCCAGCCGCTGGCACCGGGACTACGCATTGCCCGCGATCGCCGCCGTGGAGGCGAATAAGCCGGTCTCGACGGCGAGCGAGGTGGCGGGCAAGACCGACTTCGACGCCTTCAGAACGGCGGTCAGGGCTTTCAACCGCGAGGCGAGCTTCCGAGCGTACGACGGCACTGAACCGCCTGCATGGTGCTACCAGGGCAACGATCACCGAGGCGATCGCCCTCGCGCTGCTGATCATCGCGACCGCCGTCGCCGGCTGGCTCGGCCTGGCTATCTGGGTCAGGCGACCGCTTGAGGCGGTGCGGCTTGAGACGCAGACGGTAGTCGGGGGCGATCTCAAGCACGAGGTCGACATCAGCGGCCCGCGCGAGATCATGGAACTGGCCGCCGATGTCGAGGCCATGCGCCGCCAGCTCATCTTCAATCTGGATGACCTCTCCTTCAAGGCATCGGAGCTACAGCGATCCAACCGCGAGCTCGAGCAGTTCGCCTACGTCGCCTCCCATGACCTGCAGGAGCCGCTCCGCAAGGTGGCGAGCTTCTGCCAGATGCTCGAAGCCAGGTACGCCAGCCAGCTCGACGAGCGAGCCAGGCAGTACATCGCCTACGCGGTGGACGGCGCGAAGCGCATGCAAGGGCTGATCAACGACCTGCTGGCCTTCTCGCGCGTGGGCCAGCCTGGCGCGGACTTCCGGCCGGTCGACCTGAATGAGGTCACTGGCCAGGCCGTATCGGAGCTGGAAGCCGCCGTCGAGGACAGCGACGCCACCATCTCTGTCGACCGGCTTCCCGTCGTGACTGGCGACCGGACCCTGCTGATCCAGCTCTTCCAGAACCTGCTCGGGAACGCGATCAAGTTCCGGCGTGTCGACGTACCGCCGGTGATCAAAGTCACGGCACAGCGTAAGAATGACATGTGGGAATTCACCTGTCAGGACAACGGGATCGGAATTGAGCCCGCATACCGGGAGAGAGTCTTCGTGATCTTCCAGCGACTGCATCCCCGAGACGCCTACCCTGGGACCGGGATCGGGCTATCCCTGTGCAGGAAGATCGTGGATTTTCATGGCGGCAAGATCTGGATCGACGATGGCCCAGCCGACCTGACCGGCACCACAATCAGGTGGACGCTGCCCGTTGCCACGACGCGCAAGGCGGAATCCGATGACACCTGACGAGACCGGGACCATGATCCAGGTACTGCTGATCGAGGATGACCCAGGCGATGTTCTCATCACCAGGGAGGCCTTCGCCGAGAACAAGGTCCGCAACCACATCAGCGTCGTCAGTGACGGCGTGCACGCGCTGGAGTTCCTGCGACGCGAGGAGGGCTACGCCGACGCGCCGCGTCCCGATCTCATCCTGCTCGACCTCAACCTCCCCAGGATGGCCGGCCACGAGGTGCTGGCGAGCATCAAGTCGGACGCGGATCTCCAGCGGATCCCGGTCGTCGTGCTGACGACCTCAGATGCCGAGGAAGACGTCCTGCGCAGCTACGACCTGCACGCGAACGCCTACGTCACCAAGCCGGTGGACTTCGCGCGGTTCCTCGAAGTCGTCCGCCAGATTGATGATTTCTTTGTCACCGTCGTGAAGCTGCCCACCCACTAAGGTGCTCCGTTGACAGCCAGCCAGGGCACAGCAGATCAGCGGCTCCTTGCCGGGCTGCTCAGCCGATGGCGCGATGATCTGGCCGCCTGGGCGATCCCGGAGCACATCACGTCCCGCGTCACCGAGTCACCGTGGGTACTGCCCGCTCAGGTCTTCGCCAGGCGCGCCGACAAGCTGAGCGCGCAGCCAGCGGGTCCGTCGTTCGAGCGAGCCTGGGCGGCACTCGACCCGGCGGGAAGCGTGCTCGACATCGGCTCGGGAGCGGGCGCCGCCTGCCTGCCGCTGGCCCCTCGTACGACGGAGCTGATCGCGGTCGACGGCAGCCAGCAGATGCTGGACCTGCTAGCGGAGCGTGCGCAAGCCCGCCGCATTCAGGCGCGCTGCGTGCGGGGAAACTGGCCGCGGATCGCCGCCCTGGTACCAGCCGCCGACGTGGTCACCTCGCATCACGTTCTCTACAACGTGCCCGACCTGCGGCCATTCCTGGCCGCCCTGACCGGGCACGCACGCCGGCTCGTCGTCGTCGAGACCGCGCTCAGCCATCCGCTCACCTCGCTGAACGAACTGTGGCTCAGATTCCATAACCTGCCCAGGCCCGAGCGTCCGACCGGCGATGACGTGCTCGCGATCCTGACCGCCATGGGCATCAGCTACGGCTCGCAGCGATGGAGCAGGCCCGGCGGCCCGGACTACCCCAGCCTCGCCGAGCTCGTCGACGTCACCAGGCGCAGGCTCTGCCTGCCGCCGGAGCGATCGGACGAGGTAGCGGCCGCACTGCTCGACTCCGGCGTGGACCCCGATAGGCCGGCCGATCTCGGATCATCGGGCCGGGACGTTCTGACCATCTGGTGGGACGGGCAGGCATAAGAACGAGGCATAAGAATCAAGCATGACGGGCCAGCCGATTTGGCTGCTGCGACGTCATGTTGTAGAGACGATGTGACAGCGTGACGCGATGGTGAGGCAGCACACATGACGGACGGGCTAGATCATTGGTTTCGCGACGACGCGGGCGGCGCGGGTGGCGCGGGCGCTCGCCAGCCCGGTGCCGGGTCCGACGCCCCCACGGTGGCCGGCTCAGCCCGGCCAGCGCCGCCAGGTAGCCAGGGCAGACCGGGCGGGCCAGCTCGTCCTGGCGGACCAGCACGTCCCGGCGGAGGCTGGCCAGATCAGCCAGCGGTCCGCACTCCTGGCCCGGGCGGACCGGGGCGCGCGGCCCGGCCCGGCCGCACGCCCGGGCCCGGCGGTCCAGGAGGCCCGGGAGGCCCGGGAGGCCCGGCTGGACCCGGACGTCCCGGCTGGCAGCCAGCCCCGGTCAAGCCGGCCAGGAGCCTGTGGCGGCGCTGGCTGCGGCCGCGCCCGATCGCGCTCACCCTGGTCGTCATCGTCTCGCTGGCCCTGATCGGCACCGTCGCCTCGTACTTCTGGCTGGACTCGAAACTGGTCAAGAAGAACGTCCTGGTCAACTACGCGGGCAGGCCAGCCCAGGGCGTCGGAGTGAACTGGCTGATCACCGGCTCCGACAGCAGGCAGGGCCTGACCGACAAGGAGATCAGGAAGCTCTCCACCGGCTTCGGCATCGGCGGCCAGCGGTCAGACACCATCATGGTGCTGCACCTGCCGGCCGGCGGCGGGCGGCCGGTGCTGATCAGCATCCCGCGCGACTCCTACGTGCCGATTCCCGGCGTCGGCAGTAACAAGATCAACGCCGCGTACTCGATCGGCGGCCCGGCGCTGCTGGCCAAGACCGTGCAGAACCTCACCGGCCTGCGGATCGATCACTACATGGGGATCGGCTTCGGCGGCTTCGTGCATGTCGTCGACGCGGTCGGCGGAGTCAGGATCTGCCTTAAGCAGCCGCTGACCGACCCGTCGGCCGGCCTGCACCTGCGGGCGGGCTGCCAGGTGCTCGACGGCGCCGAGGCCCTCGGCTTCGTCCGCAGCCGCCACACCTACGCCACCCAGGACCTGCAGCGGGTCCAGAATCAGCGCCTCTTCCTGCGAGCCCTGCTGCGCAAGCTGACCAGCACCGGCGTCATCCTCAACCCGTTCGAGGGACTCCCCGCCGCCTCAGGCGTGACCGGTGCCATGACCGTCGATAAGGGCTCAAGCCTGTATCAGCTGATCCAGGTCGCGCTGGCGCTCAAGAATCCGATCACCACGACGGTGCCGATCGCCAACTCCAACTACGAGACGAACGCCGGCGACTCGATCCTGCTCGACAGCACCAAGGCCGCCGAGTTGTTCAAGGACCTCAACACCGGCCAGCCCATCCCCAGGGACCTCATCTCCGGCTCCACCCTGGGAGGCTGAACCCTCGGAGCCTCCGCAGCACCCGCTTCAGGTCTGTTTCAGCACGGCTTCAGGTAACGCTCAGGCTGGCGGCGGATAATAGGAAGATGAGTACTGCTGGCGAGCGAGCGCAGACGACAGCCAAGCTGCTGGTCGTCGAGGATGAGCCGAACATCCTCGAGCTGCTCGCGGCCAGCCTGCGCTACGCCGGATTCGAGGTGTTCACCGCGGCGGCCGGCACTGACGCGGTGCAGGCCGCGCAGCGGCACCGGCCCGATCTCATCGTCCTCGACGTCATGCTGCCCGACATGGATGGCTTCGAGGTGCTGCACCGGCTGCGCGGCGGCGGGACCCGGACGCCGGTCCTGTTCCTGACCGCGCGTGACTCCACCGAGGACAAGGTGCGCGGGCTCACGCTCGGCGGCGATGACTACGTCACCAAGCCGTTCAGTCTTGAGGAAGTCATCGCGAGGATTGAGGCCGTGCTGCGCCGCACCAGGGGCGGGTCAGTCGAGCCGTCGCCCCGGCTGGCCTTCGCTGACCTGGAGCTCGACGAAGACAGTCACGAAGTGTGGCGCACCGGGGCCCAGGTTCAGCTCTCCCCCACCGAGTTCAAGCTGCTGCGTTATTTCATGCGAAACTCGGGTCGGGTCCTGTCAAAGATGCAGATACTCGACCACGTGTGGGACTACGACTTCCGTGGTGACACAGGCATCGTGGAGTCCTACGTCTCGGTCCTGCGCCGCAAGATCGACACGACCGAGCCGCACCTGCTGCACACGCTGCGCGGTGTCGGCTACGTCATGCGATTGCCATCACCGTAGCCAGGGCGGCAGGCATGGCGA
Organism: uncultured Actinomycetota bacterium; assembly: GCA_963819285.1. GTDB lineage: Bacteria > Actinomycetota > Actinomycetes > Streptosporangiales > Streptosporangiaceae > Chersky-822. The sequence continues at coordinate 2,824,871 of CAWFVM010000002.1, read as the reverse complement.
GTCCATCAGCAGGCAGCAGCACCTGGCAGCGGCTCAGGCGGCTGTCCCGGCGCACGCCGCTGCGGGTCAAGCTGATCGCCGCCATCCTCGCGCTGATGACCGCGGCGCTGGCCGTGATCAGCATTGCCGGGGTCACGTTCCTGCACGGGTACCTGATCCGGCAGACCGACCTCAGGCTGCACAACACCGTCAGGGACGGCGAGATCGTGGCCGTCGTCGAGCAGTACCTGACGAACGGAACCCAGCAGGCAGGCAACGAGGGCCTGGGCATCCAGTGGCTGCCGGCCTCGGGCCCGGTCCAGCAGGTCGTGATCGAGTACACCGGACTGCACAGCTCGCAGCCCGGTCGTCCCGTCCCCGGCCCGAGGGTCAGGCACGGGGACAGCTGGCTCAACCAGGGCGTGGACGACCCGGTGACGGTGCGGGCTTCCTATGGCAGCACACGGTGGCGGGTCGTCAGCGCCCCGGTCACCCTGACCACGGAGACAGGGGAGGGTCCGTTCAACGGAACGATCATCGTCGGCTACGACGTGACGACCGTCTACCGCACGCTCAACGAGCTGACCATCATCGACGTGATCGTCAGCTGCCTGCTGCTGATCGTGCTCGCGCTGCTCGGAATCGCCGTGATCCGGTCCAGCCTGCGGCCGCTCACCGACATCGAGCAGACCGCCGAGGCGATCGCGGCCGGGGACCTTGGCCGCCGGGTACCCGACAACGATCCGCAGACCGAGGTCGGCAGCCTCGGGCGGTCACTGAACATCATGCTGGCGCACATCGAGACCTCGTTCAGGGCGCGGATGGTCTCGGTGGAAGCGGCCAGGCGATCGGAGGAAGCAGCCAGGCACTCGGCGCTCACCGCTAGCCGGTCGGAGGACCGGATGCGGCGGTTCGTCGCCGATGCCAGCCATGAGCTCCGCACCCCGCTGACCGCGATCAGGGGCTACGCCGAGTATTACCGGCAGCGCGGCGGGGTCGAGGCGCTGCTGTCGAACAGCGTGTCAGCTCATCAATCCGAGACCGACTCGGGTTCTGACGTCCGCCTCGCCGAGGGGCTGACGAAATCCGACCTCGACCGGCTGATCCAGCGAGTGGAGCAGGAGGCCAAGCGGATGGGCGTGCTGGTCGATGACCTGCTGCTGCTTGCCCGGCTCGATCAGCAGCGGCCGCTCGACTTCCGCACTGTAGACCTGCTCGCGATCGCGGCCGACGCGCTGCACGACGCCAGGGTCATCGCGCCCGATCGCAACATTAGTCTCACGGTCGGCTCGCCAGACGCGGCGCTCGTGCTCGGCGACGAGGTGGGCCTGCGCCAGGTCGTCGGCAACCTGATGAGCAACGCGATGACCCACACGCCGAACGGGACGCCCATCGACATCACTATCCGAGTCGACAGCGCGAGCAACGGGCGAGCGCCAGCGGACGCCGCCGGCCAGCCGTCATCCTCGAGGTAGCTGACCAGGGCGCGGGGCTGACGCAGGACCAGAAGGAGCACGTGTTCGAGCGGTTCTACCGCACCGACAAGGCTCGGAGCAGGAAGGCCGGAGGCACCGGACTCGGGCTCGCGATCGTCGTATCGATGGTAACCGCGCACAACGGCAAGGTCTGGGTGGACTCCGAGCCAGGCAGCGGAGCCACCTTCGGCTTCGCGCTCCCGCTCGCGCCCGAGGCCAGGTCCTAGCCAGCTCCCGGCTAGCTCCCGGCGCCGCCTAGCCAAGCACCGCCCGCGCTGCCGCGACCGCCGCGTCCCGGTAACCGGCCCCGAACAGGCAGACGTGCACGAGCAGCGGATGCAGCTGGTGCAGCGGTACCCTCGCCCGCCACCCCTCGCCAAGCGGCGCCACCTCCCGGTACGCCGCGAGCAGCCGGTCCAGGTACGGCGCGCCGAACAAGGCCAGCATCGCCAGGTCGGTCTCCCGGTGCCCGCCGTGGGCCGCCGGGTCGATCAGCACTCCCCTGCCCCCTGACCAGAGCACATTGCCGCTCCAGCAGTCGCCGTGGAGCCGGCTCGGTGCCTCGCCGGGCCCGGCCAGGTCCTCGATCCGATCGGCCACGGACTCGATCAGCGCGACGTCGCCGGCGCTGAGGTCGCCGGCGTCACGCGCCATCGCACAGTAGGGCAGCAGCCGGTGCTCCGCGTACCAGGCTGGCCAGGAGCTGGCCTGGTCGTTAGGCAGCGGCAGGCTGGCGATGAACCCTGGCCACGGCGCCCCGAACGCGTCCGCCCCCGCCGCGTGCAGGCTGGCCAGGTCCCGGCCGAGCTGTTCGGCGGCCGCCCGGCCGGCGCTGGCCTGGGGTAGCCAGATCAGCGCCAGCAGCCCGTTATCGCTAAAAATGATGTCGGGTACTGCTGCCGCACCGGCTTCTGCTAGCCATCGCAGTCCGCTCGCCTCGGCCGTCAGCGCGGTGCTGGCGGCACCGGGCTGACCGCTGGTGACCGACTTGACGAAGAGTTCTCGCCCGTCGGCGAGGGTGGCTCGGTAGTGCGACACGCCGTGGGCGCCGCCGATCCGGCGGAGGTCGCGCACAGCCACGCCGGTCGCGCTGGCGAGCCGGGCGGCCGCGAACTGGTCAGTCACCCTGGCCGGCGAGTGCGGCGACGAGTCCGCGGGCCGCCGCCTGGATCATCTCGAACACCCGCGAGAACTCTTCAGGCCCGCCGCCGTACGGGTCGGGCACCTGCGCACCGTCCGGTGCCTGCGGATCGAACGATCGCAGCAGCCTGATCCGGTCGCCGAGCTCAGGCCGCCCCGCCGCCATCGCCCGCAGGCCGCGCAGATTGCTCTGGTCGGTCGCGAGCAGCAGGTCGAACCGGTCGAGCCAGTCAGGCCCGATCTGCCTGGCCCGGTGCGCGGAGCCGTCATATCCCCGCCGCGCCAGCTCGGCCTGCGCGCCGCGATCCATCCGCTCGCCCAGGTGCCAGTCGCCGGTCCCCGCGCTCTGCACGCTGACCCGGCCGGCCAGCCCGGCGCTGGCCAGCTCGGTCCTGATCAGGGCCTCAGCCATCGGGGAACGGCAGATGTTACCGAGGCATACCACGCAAATCTCATATATGTTGAATGAATTCCTAGGCGCCGGTGCCGTCAGGCAGGCGCGACTATCAGCAGGCATGACACCAGGATGGCCGGCCTGTTGATCTGGCCAGGCACGTGGGACGGTAGATAGATGAGTCAGGAAGCCCGCTACCGTCAGCTCTCGTTCTGGCATGACACCGTGCCAGGGTCGCTGGAGCCCGCTCCGGGCCTGACCCACGACACCGAGGCTGACGTCGCGATCGTCGGTGCCGGGCTGACCGGCATGTGGACCGCCTACTACCTGAACAAGGCCAACCCCGGCCTGTCGATCGCGATCTGCGAGCGCGAGATCGCCGGGTACGGAGCGTCGGGGCGGAATGGCGGGTGGTGCTCGGCGCTGTTCCCCGCGTCGCTGGCGAAGCTGGACCGGATGGCCGGCCGCGAGCAGGCGATCGCCATGTACGAGGCGATGCAGCGAACGGTCAACGAGGTCGTCTGCGTCACCATTGCCGAGAACATCGACTGTCACTGGGCGAAGGGCGGCAGTGTGTCGTTCGCCCGGTCGCCGAGTCAGCTAGAGCGAGCCAGGGCCGAGGTCGACGAGGCCAGGCTCTACGGCTTCGACGAGACCGACCTCCGGCTGCTGACCGCCGAGCAGGCCCGCGATCTCGCCTGCGCGTCCGACGTACTCGGCGGCGTCTACACCCCGCACTGCGCGGCCATCCACCCGGCCAGGCTGGCCCGAGGCCTGGCTCGCCTGCTGCGAGAGCGCGGCGTGCAGATCTACGAGCAGACGCCCGTGCAGCGGATCGAGCCCGGCAAGCTGATCACCGCGACGGGAACCGTGAAAGCCAGGTACGTGATCAGGGCCACCGAGGGTTACACCCCCGAACTGCCAGGTCAGGGGCGGGCGATCGTCCCGGTCTACTCGCTGGTGATCGCGACGGCGCCGCTGCCTGAGTCGGTGTGGGCTCAGATTGGCCTGGAACTCAGGCCGACGTTCAGCGATCTGCGGCATCTGATCATCTACGGACAGCGAACCGCCGACGGGCGGCTGGTCTTCGGCGGGCGGGGCGCGCCCTATCATTTCGGGTCGGCGGTGCGGGCGTCGTTTGACCGGGTGCCTGAGGTGTTCGCCGGGCTGCGGGCCACGCTGATCGAGCTATTCCCTGTGCTGGCCGATGTCGCCATCACGCACACGTGGGGCGGGCCGATCGGGATCGCCAGGGACTGGTGCGCGTCGGTCGGGCTCGATCCGTCGACCGGCCTGGGCTGGGCCGGCGGGTATGTCGGGGACGGCCTGTCGACCACGAATCTGGCCGGCCGGACGCTAGCTGACCTGGTCACCGGTAAGGACACCGACCTGACCCGGCTGCCCTGGGTAGGTCACCACTCGCCTTCCTGGGAGCCAGAACCGCTGCGCTGGCTGGGGATCAACGCCGGGCTCAGGGCTATGACCTGGGCGGATAGCTCGGAGGCCCGTACGGGGCGGCAGTCGCGGGCGGCTTCCGCGTTCGGACGGTTCCTCGGAGGGTGACCGCACTGGGTTAGGCGCTGGGCTCCGGGCGAACCGGACGCGCGTTTCCGGTTCGCGCGGACCCGGCCGGCGCTGGTAGCATCACTCAGGTTCATGCGCCGCTAGCTCAATTGGCAGAGCAGCAGACTCTTAATCTGCGGGTTCGGGGTTCAAGTCCCTGGCGGCGCACCCACCCATCGTGACCTGGCTCGCCATGATCCGGCAGACCTGCCGCTGCCGGGAGAGTTACCGTCATGATCCCGTAGACCTGCTCCTCCTCAATCACGCCCGTTCACGGCGTCCGGGGCGGCGGCAGTACCCCGCGATATTCCGTGATCAGGCTGGGGACAGTGATCACGGAGCCCTGGCGGGGTAATCACGCTGTCAATGTTCCGTAATCAGGCGGTGCTCCATGATCACGGAGACTTGGCGGGGGCTGGGGTTGTCCGGTTCGGGAATGGCGGGCTGGGAGGGCCAGCTGCGACCCAGTTGGGCTGCCAGGTAACAGCGGGCGCAGATCGGGGCGCTTAGCATTCAAGCCGTCACCGGTAGAGACGCCGCGCAGCCGCCGCTGAATCCACGGCGCGGCATACGCCCGGGCCCACCGCAGGTCCTGGCGCCTGGCCCGCGGCCAGCTAGGCGAGCCAGCCGGGTCAGGCGGCAGCGGCGTCCGCCAGTCCTCGTCAACCGCAAGCCCGGCTACCTCGGCAACATACAGCGCCACCCGCCGGTGTCCGTCGGGCGCCAGGTGCAGCCGGTCGGCGCACCACTGGCGCGGATCGGCCAGCACGGACATCGACCACAGGTCGGCGTGCAGGCAGTCGTGCCGGGCGGCGATGTCCTTGATCCGGGCGTTATAGGCCATGCACTTGCCCCGGATCAGGCGCATCAGCGGCAGGCCGACCGGGTCAAACCCGCTGAAGAGCAGCACCTGGCTGCCGGAGGCCCGCAACTGGATCACCGCATCCTCGAAGGCGGCCGCCAGCGACCCCGGATCGGCCCCTGGCCGCAGAAGATCATTGCCGCCCGCCGCCAGGCTGATCAGATCCGCCTTCAAGGCAACCGCGACCGGCACCTGCTCGTTGATGACCTGACCAAGCAGCTTGCCGCGAATCGCCAGGTTGGCATACGCAAGGCCCGGCCCGGCCTCGGAGAGCATCCCGGCGAATCGGTCAGCCCAGCCCTTGCAATTACCGTCCGGATAGTAATCGCCATAACCCTCAGTGAAACTGTCACCGATCGCGACGAAGGACTTGACCTTGCGCACCTTATCCGCGCCTCTCAGCCAGCCAGCCTGCGGAGCCAGCTCCCGCTATGCCCCCATACGCCAACATAACACCCGCGTAGCTGGCACTCGGCGATCAGGCGACGGCGTACTCTATTGACCGTGATAAGCCTGCGAGCCCTAGCGGTGATCCTCGCCGGAGCAGGGACGATGCTGGTAACCGCCTGCACGAGCGCGACCGCGGGGCAGCCCGTCTCAGCGCCTGCCCGGCACCCGGCCACAGCCGCGCCAAAACCGACCGCCCGCTCCGAACCGGAACCGTCGTCCCGGCGGCATCACAGGCTTCCTCGGTTCTCCGCGACGGTGTCAGGGCCGCTTACCCAGCGGGACGTACCCGATAGCTGGCACTCTGGCTGCCCGGTGGCACCGAGTCAGCTTCGCGCGATCCGCCTGCGCTACGTGGGCTTCGACCACCGGGCCTATCGCGGCAAGCTGATCGTGAACGCCTCAGTAGCCAAGAAGGTGATCAAGGTCTTCGCCATCTTGTACCGGCACCGGTTCCCGATCCGGCGAATGACTCCGGTCGATACCTTCCGCGGCAGCGACCCCAAGTCCATGGCCGCCGACAACACCTCGGGCTTCAACTGCCGGCGCGCCGTCGCGACCGGCCCGCCGTCGTGGTCGATGCACGCCTACGGCCTGGCCATCGATGTGAACACAGTACAGAATCCGTACGTCGAGGGCGGCGGCAATGTCCAGCCGAAGGCGGGCCGCGCCTACGTGAACCGGGCCGACCACCGTCCCGGCATGGCCTACCCCGGCGGCATCCTGCTCAAGGCATTCCAGTCCATCGGCTGGGGCTGGGGCGGGAACTTCGCCGGCACCCCCGACTACCAGCACTTCTCCAGCAACGGCCGCTGACCCCTAGCTGTACGGGGCAGGTCCGGGGCGGGTCCGGGTCCGGGTCCAGGGCCGAGGTTGCGGGCCGGGCCGAGGCTAGGGCGCCAGGCCGGGCCCAGGGTTCCGTGATCATGAAACAGAGCTTGATCACGGAACCTGAGTCGTGCGATCACCCCACCAGGTCTCCGTGATCAAGACCCCAGCCATGACCACGGAACCCTGGTGGGGGGGCGAAGACCCGCATCCAGAAACCAGGCCTCATTGTCATCATTTTCCTGGAGAGTTATCAGCGTTTTCACGGAGAGTTGTCGTTTCACGGAGATTTTTCGGTAAATAGCGCGGCTAACTCTCCACGAGACGACAACCCTCCACGAGAACGCCGAAAACTCTCCGGGAAAAGGGGGACTGGACACTTACGCGCTGAACCTTGATGCTTAAAGAATGCGCTGCGACCGGCCGTCGGCAGGGAACTCACTCCGCCGTAACGGACGCAGGCCGCATAACGAACTATTCCCAGCAGAAAGGCAGCAGACCCAATGTCCTTATCGTCACGATTATCCCGGTCATTACGCCCCACTTCGACGAGGACGATTCTCGCGATTTCCATAGTCGCTGTCACGGCCTCGGGCATCGCGGCCGGGGTTGCCTCGGCGTCGCCGACCGGTGCCCTCGTACCATCCCGTGCGCAGGTGCCGTCCCGTGTGTTCGCGCCGCCGGCGGTCGACCATCAGCTCTGTTACACGGCCTCGGGCACGGGCTTCAGGATCCCGTCGGGGGTCGTGCTGAAGAACCAGTTCAGCCCCGGCGGCTTCGTGCCCACGATCACCAGCATGGTGCTCCACTGCAACCCCGTGGCCAAGACGGTGCCGAGCGGCCAGGTCTTCCCGATCACCAACCCGAACGCGCACCTGGCCTGCTTCACCATTCAGGCCCCCGACGCAGCCGACGCCGACGGTCATCGTCACCAACCAGTTCGGCTCGGCCACGCTCGTCCCTGGCCAGCCCAACCAGCTGTGCCTGCCCTCCTGGAAGAGCCTCACCGGGCCGCCCGGCATGACGCCCAACCAGCCCCCTGGCCTGAACCACTTCACCTGCTACCCGGTCAGGGTCGCGTCCGGCTCCTATGCGCCGCCCCCGGTCCAGCTGCAGGACGAGTTCGCGACAGCACCCGTGGCCGCCCAGGTAAGCCCCACTCCGACTGAGCTGTGCCTGCCTACCGAGAAGATCGCCGGCGGTGTCGATTTCCCGATCATCAACCCGACGACGCACCTGCTGTGCTTCCCGGTGAGCCAGACGCCGATCAGGAATCCGGTATGGGACGAGAACCAGTTCGGGACGTCTGTGGTAAACATCAGCCGCACAAACTCGCTCTGCGTTCCTTCGACTAAGCAGGTCGTGACCACCACCAGCTAGCCCAGCCGTCAGGGGACGGGTGGCGACAGACTGTCACGTCACCCGTCCCCGCCAGGCCCGCTCACAAATCCTCGTCGAGATTAATCACTTTCGGCTCGCCTACCCCCGGCGCTTTGCCGGGGATCTCCAGGCGCGGCGCTCGCGTCGCGTCGCAGATATATCCGGAGCGCAGCGAGCCGTCAGCCTCGGCCAGCAACATCGGATTCGAGATCAGAAATGACCTGATGGGCGCGCTCTCCTTGCGGAATATGAGGCCCGCGCAGACATCGCGGTACAGCGGCGCAAGGACCACGCGAGTACCGAGGCTCACGCTTGCTCTGAAACGTTCCCTTGGTCAGGAACGGCTCGGATCCCATGAAATCGACTCGGCGGATCTCGCTCCGGCCGGCCCAGTCGAGCAGGAAATGATTGACGCTTTTAAACGCCCCGCGCCCCAGCCAGGCAGAATCCCCGTCAAGCCACCCGGCAAGTCGCGCGTAACATGTACCGGCATCCACCCGGCACGCCAGACCAGCAACAGGCTGATCCCCGGAAAAGAGAAGGAGCAAAAATCCTTTGATAAATATATCGCTCAGGGCATCGTCAAACGCTACGCTTCGAGTCTCGCGCCGTGCCGGCTCAGCATTGTCGGCACGTACATTCTCTGATAGAACCAGCTGAAGGTACCGGGGTCAGTCACGATGGCATAGGAATAGCCGAATCGCGTTACCCTGGCTAGATGCCGTCCGCGCTCCCGTGCGTGCAGCCTCGTCGAACGGGCCTCGGTATCATCGAGGTCGGCGATAAAGTGAACGCGGAACGGCAGGATCAATTTCGGGCCGGCTTGAATTGACGCCAGCTGGTCGCGCGAGCCGACCTGGATGAGCAGGTCTGACTCGTCACCGGCCTCCGCCTGATGAAAATTCTCCGCCTGGCCGAACACGCGATCAGCGATCCAGGGCGCGAGGTACCGCAGGCCATCGTCGATCCCTCGGTAAGAGACCGTCACTCCAGCGCCAGATACGGTGCCCTTTGCCACCCAGGATGTGCTGGTCAACGCGACTCGGCCACGGCGTTGAACATGACGCCAGCCCTGGTCATGCAGAGGATTTTCTCCAGCTCATGCGGAGCGAACCTCAGCTGGCATCCCGCGCTGGTGCCGTCGACCAGGAACGGGCTCAGGACTCCGGCCACGGCTCGTTCGCACTCCTGCCCGTTCTTCACGTCCCAGAGCCTGACCAGGAAGGGAACGGATTCCACGTACTCCTGAACGATACAGTTGCCTGAGGTGAAGGCGAGTTCCACGGCTTCCTGCCATTGCCGGGAGTCTAGCCTGCGACCGATCCAGATTTCCCTGCTTGAGTTCCCGGTCGCTCCTTTTATGACAAAAGAATCTTTATTTTCGGCTAGCAGCCTCGCGAGATCAGCCTGACGGCCGGCGTACACCACGCGGCCGTATTTCATTATCCGAGTCCACGGAACGTACCTGGCGACAAATTCCCGGTCGGCCGCCGGGCAGCCAGCCGGGCCCGGCCGAGAGCAGGCCAAGCAGCTTCTTGTTGGCCACCTGATAGGACGACTGCGGCGACAGCGCCAGCCGCGCGATCTGGCAGGCCTGCCGTACCGTGCTGACCGGGCTGCCCTCGTCGAGCAGATCCTGCGGGACGAGAAGTTTCATCGCGAGCGTGTAGCTGCCCGCTTCCCGCCCGGCCAGTTCGGCGATCTGCTCGGGCAGCCGGCAGATGACCCGGTAACCCTGCCTGGTCAGGAAGTCAACCTGGGCGTCGTAGACCGCGTGCGACGGCATATAGTCGGCCGATTCCTCGATGAGCGCTATGCTGCGGTCGCCGCCAAGCTGGTCGCAGAGCCGGTCCAGGTACCTGGTCCGCACGGCGAACGGATCCGCCGCGGCGAACGGCGGCCGGGTCCCGCCCGCCTCGCCGTAGATCGAGTACCAGGCGCGCCTGAGTGCGTGATTGTGGGCGGGGCCGCCGACGGTCGCGCTCACGTTGAATTCGATGAACTTAAAGCCGCTGCTCGCCGGGATCACGTCAGGACGGCTCATCCAGGCCGCGAAGCTGTCTTCGGTCCGCTGGTCTACCAGCAGTTCGTCGAGCCTGGCGTCCATGCCCAGGGCGCGGGCGCGGGACCGGCTATCGGGTCCCAGTTCGTGCAGGGTACGCCTGAGCAGGCCAAGGAGCCGCCCGGCCGCCTCGGTCAGCTCACGATGACGCGGGTGGCGCAGGATGACCGGGCCGAGCGGAACGAGCGGCCGCCAGATAAAGGGCAGGTCGGCAAGAGCCTCCCTGAGCTGCCTGATGACCTCCTGCGGCGGCACCGGGGCTAAGGGCAGATCGGCAAAGTAGTGACTGCCGTCCAAGGGATGAGTCATCGGGCCCCGTCTCCGGCTTAGATCCAGACCGGCTTAAATCCAGATCTGAGTGGTCGCTTGCCCGGTGTCTTTCCCGCTGGGCTCTTCGGGAGGTTCTAGCTCGGTGAGCAGGGGGAGGCGGGACAGGGACTGGCCCGGGTCAGCGGCGACAGCTTCCAGCAGCACCAGGTAATGACCGGCCATCCGCTCGATCGTGGCCCGCTCGAACACATCCGTGCTGTACTGCAGCACCCCCGACACCCCGCCCCCCGCCTCCACCGTCACGCTCACCGACAGATCAAACATCGCCCCCGACCACCCCGCATCCTCCTCCGACACCTCCACCCCCTCCAGCCGCAACCCCGCACCCCGCCCGCCCCGGAACGCGAACATCACGTCAAACAAAGGATTCCGCCCCGCCACCCGCACCGGCGCCAGCTCCTCCACCAGCCGCTCAAACGGCAGATCCTGATGCTCCACACCCCCCAGCACCGTCTCCCGCACCCGCCCCAGCAACCCCGCGAACGACGGATCACCCGACAAATCCGTCCGCAGCACCAGCGTATTCACGAAAAACCCGATCAGCGGCGCCACCTCAGCCCGCCCCCGCCCCGCCACCGGCGTCCCCACCACCACGTCCTCCACCCCGCACCACCGCCCCAGCAAAACCTTGAACACCGCCAGGAACACCATGAACAACGTCGCCCCCGCCCCCCGCGACACCCGCCCCAGACCCCCCGCCAGCTCCGCCCCCACCCCGAACACCACCGCCCCGCCCCGCCCCGACCGCACCCCCGGCCGCGGCCGGTCCCCCGGCACCACCAAAGGCACCACCCCCTCCAGCCGCCCCCGCCAGTACCCCAGCAAACCCGCCAGCACCTCACCCCGCAGCCACTCCCGCTGCGCCACCGCCCAGTCCCCGTACTGCACCCCCAACGGCTCCAGAGGCGACCCCTCACCCCGCACGAACGCCCCGTAAAGAACCCCCACCTCCCCCCAGAACACCTCATCCGACCAGCCATCAAACACAATATGATGCCTCACCAGCACAAACACGGACTCCCCAGCCGACACCCGCACCAGCCGCCCCCGCACCAGCGGAGCCACCCCCAGATCAAACCCCGCCGAGCACTCCTCCCCCACCACCTCCGCCACCCGCGCCTCCCCCCGCACCCCCGCATCATCAAACACAAACCCGAACACCACCGAAGGCTCCACCACCTGCACCGGCACCCCGCCCCGCACCCCGAACCACGACCGCAGAACCTCATGCCGCGCCACCACCTCCCCCACCGCCCGCTCCAGCACACCCCCCTCCACCACCCCCCGCAACCGCAGCACCGACACCACCAGATACCCACCCCCGCCCCCGCCCACCTGATCCAGAAACCACAACCGCTCCTGCCCGAACGACAGCACCCCCCGGCTCCCCCCCGCCGCCGGCCGCACCGCCGGCATCCCCGCACCCCCGCCACCACCCGCCCGCACCAGCTCGCACAAACCCGCCACCGTCGGCGCCTCCATCAGCGCCCGCACCCCCACCCCCGGCCCCAGCACCTCACCCACCCGGAACACCACCCGCACCGCCAGCAGCGAATGCCCGCCCAGCTCAAAAAAATCATCATGAACCCCCACCGCATCCACCCCCAGCACCTCCGCCCAGATCCCCGCCACCACCTCCTCCAGCTCCGAACGAGGACCCACGAACTCCCCCTCCAGATCCGGCCGCCCCGAACCCGCCCCCGGCAGCGCCCCCCGGTCCACCTTCCCCGACACCAGCCTCGGCAGCACCCCCAGCACCACAAACACCCCCGGCACCAGATAACCCGGCAGAACCCCCCGCAAAAACCCCCGCAGCACCCCAGCCGACACCCCCGACCCCGCCACCGGCACCACATACCCCACCAGCCGGCACCCCCCAGCACCATCCCCCTCCGCCACCACCACCGCATCCGCCACCCCCGGATGCCCCGCCAGCACCGCCTCCACCTCCCCCGGCTCCACCCGGAAACCCCGCACCTTCACCTGACCATCAGCCCGCCCCACAAACTCCAGAACACCCCCCTCCCGCCACCGCACCACATCCCCCGTCCGGTACATCCGCGACCCCCCAGCCCCGAACACATCCGCCACAAACCGCTCCGCCGACAACCCCGGCCGCCCCAGATACCCCCGAGCCAGCGACAAACCCCCCACATACAACTCACCCGCCACCCCCACCGGCACCAGACCCAGCAACCCATCCAGCACATACACCCGCACATTCACAATCGGCCCCCCAATCGGAACCGACACCCCCCACCCACCGGGCACGCAGTCCCAGCAGGTCATGCAGATCGTGGCCTCGGTCGGCCCGTACATATTGACCACTCGCGGCCGCGAGTGGCCGCGCCGGCCGAACCAGCTCGCCAGAAGGCGAGGGTCAAGCGGCTCACTGCCGAAGATCAGGAGCCGCAGATCCAGGTCGGGGGTGCCCGCTCGCTCGTCGGCATCGCTCAGCGGGCCGAAGGCCGACGGTGACTGGCTGAGGACGGTGACGCGCTCGCGGCGCAGCAGGTCAAGGAGCACCTCGGGGGAGCCAGCCGTATCGCTGGCGGTCACGACTATCCGCCCGCCATTGGCCAGCGCTCCCCACAGCTCCCAGACCGAGTAGTCGAACGAGAACGAGTGCAGCAAGGTCGAGGTATCGGCCCGGCTGAATCCGAGCAGCGACCTGGCCGCATGGAAGAGCCGGACGGCGTTCCCGTGCGGGATGGTCACGCCCTTAGGCTTCCCTGTGGAGCCGGAGGTGTAGATGACATAGGCGAGGTTGTCCGGCTGGGCCAGCGCCGGGGGATTGGTCGCCGGATAGGCGGCGAGATCCTGCTCGCCGGAATCCAGGCACAGCACCTCGGACACGCTGACGTCGAGTCGCGCGAGCAGGCCGGCCTGAGTGACGAGAATCGAGGCCCCGGTGTCGGCCAGGATAAGACGCACGCGATCGCCTGGATAGGCCGGATCAAGCGGCACGTAGGCCGCACCCGCCTTGAGGATGCCGAGCAGGCCGATCACCATGTCAAAGGAGGGCTCGGCGCAGATGGCGACGAGCGTCTCTGGGCCGGCGCCGAGGCTTCTGAGATAGTGCGCGACCTGATTGGCCCGCTGGTTTAATTCTTCATAAGTGAGCTGTCTTCCCTCGTGCACCGCCGCAATGGCCTCCGGCCACTGGCCGGCCTGGTCTTCGAACAATTCGTGCAGGCAGCGATCGGCGGGGTAAGGCGCGTCTGGGCTGTTCCATTCGGTGAGGAGCTGGCGGCGCTCCGCCTCGGTGAGCAGGGGGAGGCGGGACAGGGACTGGCCCGGGTCAGCGGCGACAGCTTCCAGCAGCACCAGGTAATGACCGGCCATCCGCTCGATCGTGGCCCGCTCGAACACATCCGTGCTGTACTGCAGCACCCCCGACACCCCGCCCCCCGCCTCCACCGTCACGCTCACCGACAGATCAAACATCGCCCCCGACCACCCCGCATCCTCCTCCGACACCTCCACCCCCTCCAGCCGCAACCCCGCACCCCGCCCGCCCCGGAACGCGAACATCACGTCAAACAAAGGATTCCGCCCCGCCACCCGCACCGGCGCCAGCTCCTCCACCAGCCGCTCAAACGGCAGATCCTGATGCTCCACACCCCCCAGCACCGTCTCCCGCACCCGCCCCAGCAACCCCGCGAACGACGGATCACCCGACAAATCCGTCCGCAGCACCAGCGTATTCACGAAAAACCCGATCAGCGGCGCCACCTCAGCCCGCCCCCGCCCCGCCACCGGCGTCCCCACCACCACGTCCTCCACCCCGCACCACCGCCCCAGCAAAACCTTGAACACCGCCAGGAACACCATGAACAACGTCGCCCCCGCCCCCCGCGACACCCGCCCCAGACCCCCCGCCAGCTCCGCCCCCACCCCGAACACCACCGCCCCGCCCCGCCCCGACCGCACCCCCGGCCGCGGCCGGTCCCCCGGCACCACCAAAGGCACCACCCCCTCCAGCCGCCCCCGCCAGTACCCCAGCAAACCCGCCAGCACCTCACCCCGCAGCCACTCCCGCTGCGCCACCGCCCAGTCCCCGTACTGCACCCCCAACGGCTCCAGAGGCGACCCCTCACCCCGCACGAACGCCCCGTAAAGAACCCCCACCTCCCCCCAGAACACCTCATCCGACCAGCCATCAAACACAATATGATGCCTCACCAGCACAAACACGGACTCCCCAGCCGACACCCGCACCAGCCGCCCCCGCACCAGCGGAGCCACCCCCAGATCAAACCCCGCCGAGCACTCCTCCCCCACCACCTCCGCCACCCGCGCCTCCCCCCGCACCCCCGCATCATCAAACACAAACCCGAACACCACCGAAGGCTCCACCACCTGCACCGGCACCCCGCCCCGCACCCCGAACCACGACCGCAGAACCTCATGCCGCGCCACCACCTCCCCCACCGCCCGCTCCAGCACACCCCCCTCCACCACCCCCCGCAACCGCAGCACCGACACCACCAGATACCCACCCCCGCCCCCGCCCACCTGATCCAGAAACCACAACCGCTCCTGCCCGAACGACAGCACCCCCCGGCTCCCCCCCGCCGCCGGCCGCACCGCCGGCATCCCCGCACCCCCGCCACCACCCGCCCGCACCAGCTCGCACAAACCCGCCACCGTCGGCGCCTCCATCAGCGCCCGCACCCCCACCCCCGGCCCCAGCACCTCACCCACCCGGAACACCACCCGCACCGCCAGCAGCGAATGCCCGCCCAGCTCAAAAAAATCATCATGAACCCCCACCGCATCCACCCCCAGCACCTCCGCCCAGATCCCCGCCACCACCTCCTCCAGCTCCGAACGAGGACCCACGAACTCCCCCTCCAGATCCGGCCGCCCCGAACCCGCCCCCGGCAGCGCCCCCCGGTCCACCTTCCCCGACACCAGCCTCGGCAGCACCCCCAGCACCACAAACACCCCCGGCACCAGATAACCCGGCAGAACCCCCCGCAAAAACCCCCGCAGCACCCCAGCCGACACCCCCGACCCCGCCACCGGCACCACATACCCCACCAGCCGGCACCCCCCAGCACCATCCCCCTCCGCCACCACCACCGCATCCGCCACCCCCGGATGCCCCGCCAGCACCGCCTCCACCTCCCCCGGCTCCACCCGGAAACCCCGCACCTTCACCTGACCATCAGCCCGCCCCACAAACTCCAGAACACCCCCCTCCCGCCACCGCACCACATCCCCCGTCCGGTACATCCGCGACCCCCCAGCCCCGAACACATCCGCCACAAACCGCTCCGCCGACAACCCCGGCCGCCCCAGATACCCCCGAGCCAGCGACAAACCCCCCACATACAACTCACCCGCCACCCCCACCGGCACCAGACCCAGCAACCCATCCAGCACATACACCCGCACATTCACAATCGGCCCCCCAATCGGAACCGACACCCCCCACCCACCGGAGTCCAGCCCGCCGGAGCTCAGCCCTGGAGCCTGGGTGTCTGGGCTGTTCCATTCGGTGAGGAGCTGGCGGCGCTCCGCCTCGGTGAGCAGGGGGAGGCGGGACAGGGACTGGCCCGGGTCAGCGGCGACAGCTTCCAGCAGCACCAGGTAATGACCGGCCATCCGCTCGATCGTGGCCCGCTCGAACACATCCGTGCTGTACTGCAGCACCCCCGACACCCCGCCCCCCGCCTCCACCGTCACGCTCACCGACAGATCAAACATCGCCCCCGACCACCCCGCATCCTCCTCCGACACCTCCACCCCCTCCAGCCGCAACCCCGCACCCCGCCCGCCCCGGAACGCGAACATCACGTCAAACAAAGGATTCCGCCCCGCCACCCGCACCGGCGCCAGCTCCTCCACCAGCCGCTCAAACGGCAGATCCTGATGCTCCACACCCCCCAGCACCGTCTCCCGCACCCGCCCCAGCAACCCCGCGAACGACGGATCACCCGACAAATCCGTCCGCAGCACCAGCGTATTCACGAAAAACCCGATCAGCGGCGCCACCTCAGCCCGCCCCCGCCCCGCCACCGGCGTCCCCACCACCACGTCCTCCACCCCGCACCACCGCCCCAGCAAAACCTTGAACACCGCCAGGAACACCATGAACAACGTCGCCCCCGCCCCCCGCGACACCCGCCCCAGACCCCCCGCCAGCTCCGCCCCCACCCCGAACACCACCGCCCCGCCCCGCCCCGACCGCACCCCCGGCCGCGGCCGGTCCCCCGGCACCACCAAAGGCACCACCCCCTCCAGCCGCCCCCGCCAGTACCCCAGCAAACCCGCCAGCACCTCACCCCGCAGCCACTCCCGCTGCGCCACCGCCCAGTCCCCGTACTGCACCCCCAACGGCTCCAGAGGCGACCCCTCACCCCGCACGAACGCCCCGTAAAGAACCCCCACCTCCCCCCAGAACACCTCATCCGACCAGCCATCAAACACAATATGATGCCTCACCAGCACAAACACGGACTCCCCAGCCGACACCCGCACCAGCCGCCCCCGCACCAGCGGAGCCACCCCCAGATCAAACCCCGCCGAGCACTCCTCCCCCACCACCTCCGCCACCCGCGCCTCCCCCCGCACCCCCGCATCATCAAACACAAACCCGAACACCACCGAAGGCTCCACCACCTGCACCGGCACCCCGCCCCGCACCCCGAACCACGACCGCAGAACCTCATGCCGCGCCACCACCTCCCCCACCGCCCGCTCCAGCACACCCCCCTCCACCACCCCCCGCAACCGCAGCACCGACACCACCAGATACCCACCCCCGCCCCCGCCCACCTGATCCAGAAACCACAACCGCTCCTGCCCGAACGACATCGGCAGCCGGTATGCGCCCGAGGACGTTAGATCAGCCAAGTTGCCAGCTCTTTCCCGATGATCGAGACGGCGCCAGAGCGAGTGATGTTGTCATGATCGGCTGGGACCTCATGGGTCACGATGCCGCCGGTCACATGCGGCTGCCAGCGCGCGACCACATCCATCTCCTGGGACTTGAAATACAGCAGGTCGCCATGAAAGATTCCGGGCTCAAAATTCATGGAGAGCCAGATATTATTTCGCACGATGTCTAGCAGGGCTCGCAGCGTGTCATCACCCAGTCCGGTCAGTACGCTGCCGCCCTTGCGCATGATTTCATCGAAGGCCAGCCCCTTAAGCGGCTCGTCTTTCAGCTTCTCCGCATCTAGATCAAAGGCGCTCAGCACATCACGGAGTAACCGGTGCTCATCCATCAGTTTCCTGAGTTCCTCCGGACTATCGGCGACGCGGGTATTCGAAGGTATGCTGTCAATCAGGGCAAGGAGCGAAACGTCCTCGTTGTCTTCCTGAAAACGCACGGCGATCTCATGGGCAACGGTGCCGCCAAAGCACCAGCCGGCCAGCCAGTAAGGTCCGCGGCTCTGAACCGATCGAATAAGATTCAGGTAGTCCTGAGCCATCTGCCCGATATTACGGGGCAGATCTTCACCCGGATGCAGGCCACGCGCCTGAATTCCGTAGATCGGGTAATCCTCGCCGATCTGCGGGAGAAGGGCAGAATAACACCAGCTCAATCCGCCGCCAGGATGAATGCAGAAGAGCGGAGCCCGGCTTCCGGTCCGGCGCAGCGGAAGCAGCCGGACCAGCGGATCGGGTGCCTGATCCGCCCGGAGCAGCCTGGCCAGCCCGGCCGCCGTCGGCGCGTCGAAAAGACTGCGGAAGGTCATCTTGACCCCCAGCTCCGAGCGAACCCGGTCAACTAGCTGCGCGACGAGCATCGAGTGCCCGCCCAGGGCAAAGAAACTCTCGTCAGGTCCCACCCCTGGCAGCCCGAGGACCTCTGCGAACAGTTCGCGGATTGTCTCCTTGTCGGATGACAGTGCCCGTCCGCCGCCCGTGACAGCGGCCGCCTCAGCCGCCTCAGGCGCCGGGAGTGCCTCGCGGTCAACCTTGCCGTTCGCGGTTAGCGGGAATTCGCTCATCATCATGAACCCGGCCGGGACCATGTAAGCAGGCAAAGCCGCTTCCGCGTGCGCACGCAGGAGGGATTCGGTGAGTACCTGTCCGGAGGCCGGCACCAGATAGGCGATCAGGCGCTTGTGTCCCAAGTCATCCGCCCGCACCGTGACCGCTGCGCGGCCGACGCGGGGATGCCTGGCGAGTACGGACTCGATCTCCCCCAGCTCTATCCTGAATCCGCGGACCTTGACCTGCAGATCAGCTCGGCCCATGAACTCTAGATTGCCGTCTGGATGACAGCGGGCCAGGTCTCCCGTGCGGTACATCCGCGCGCCCGGTACTTCGAACGGGCAGGCGACGAAGCGCTCGGCGGTCAGGCCTGGCTTTCCGAGGTAACCGCGAGCGATCCCGGCGCCTGCGAGGTACAGCTCCCCAGTTTCTCCGGGCCGTACCGGCCCCAGATCCTCGTCAAGCACATAAGCGCTGACATTAGTAACGGGCTGGCCGATGCGGGGCTCAGCACTTACTGAGAGCAGGCAGTCAATCGCGTCGAGCGTGGACTCGGTCGGACCGTAAGCGTTGTAAACGGTCGCTCCCCTGACCGCGCGCAGGTCAGTCCAGAGCGAGGGAGTTATGGCGTCGCCCCCGACAATGATGAATGCCGGTTTCCGCTCATCGCCGGCGAGGAATCCAAGCTCCATCAGCTGTCTCAGATACTCTGGAGTGCAATTGAGGCAGTCGATGTTGTCTGTGAGATAGGCGATCAGCGCCTCGGGATCTCTGCGGTCGGCTTCACTGACGATGTGCAGCTCGTGGCCGTCAATCATCCACAGCACAGGCGCCCAGGCGGCGTCAAAGGCCCAGGACGCGAGGTGAGCTACGCGCAGTCGCCGCTGACCTGGAGAGTCGAACACCGCACCGAAGACTTGAGATGCCCGGCTGTAGACGCGGCTCATGTTCGTGATCGAGGCGTGGCTTACCGCGACACCCTTCGGCCTGCCCGTGGAGCCTGACGTATACATAACGTAGGCAGCGTTCTCCGGATGCGGGAGGCCAGTCCGGTGACCGTCGGCGAGTTCGGCAAGGTCAGCAAGATCGGCAAGGTCCGCATCGGAGTAGGCCGCGAGCTTCCGCACGCAGTTCAGGATCACTGAGCACATGACTCGGCAGACCGGGCGCATCAGGCAGGTGCCGCATCGCGACATCAGTGGTGACAATGGCCGCCGGGACGGCATCGGCGAGTATGAGCCCTATGCGTTCCGGCGGATTGTCCAAGTCAATGGGCAGATAGACTGCCCCGGCCTTTAGTATGGCGAGCAAGGTCACTATCATCGACTCATCGCGCGGCAGCGCAGCGGCAATGATTGTCTCTAGTCTGGCCCCGTGCCCGATCAGGTAGCGTGCCAGCCGATTGGCCTGGGCGTTTAATTCAAAATATGTCAGCCGTAACCCGCCGCAGACAACCGCGATCACCTCTGGAGTATCGAGCGCTTTCCTCTCAAATAGTTCTGAGAGAGTCATTGCAGATGCCTCCGTCACGACGTCTACGCCGCCAAGCACGGCGCCAGCATCCTCGATCCATCACTGGCGCCAGGGCGGCACTTAAGGTGACAGCACTCGATGACGCGGCGTTGGGGTTCGCAAGACAGTGGTCGCCAAGACAATGTTCGCAAGACAGTGATAATGAGAGTCCACGTCACGGGAGCGCCCGGTGTCAAGGGCGTCTTGATGTGAGATAGACCACATTTTGGTGAAACGAACCACTCTGATGCGGTTCGCGGGACGAGGCGGGTCCAGGTCGTTTTTGGACACGCCAATGCGGCCCGAGGCCGGGCCCCAAGGCTAGGCCCTCAACCCGAATCCCGGCCCCGCCCGGCCCCGCCCGGCCCCGCCCCTGCCGGGCCCGAGCCCCCAGCCCGCGCCCGGCGGCCGAACCCCCAGCCCGCGCACCGAGGCCGGATCATGCGTCTTTGACACCGTCATTGTTTTCGGGGATGCTTGGATGACCTGCGAAGGGGATATCTTGACGCCCGATGATGACAGTGTGCTGCGATTAATTCTGCCCGACCTGTTTGAAGCTCAGGTCAACAGGACCCCGCATTCCGCGGCACTAGTCTCTGATGACGAAAGCCTGTCCTATACCGAGGTTAATGCCCGCGCGAACCAGCTGGCTCGATTTCTGGTCCGCCGGGGAGCCGGTCCAGAGGAGATTATCGCTCTGGTGCTGCCTCCCACTCCGCAGACCATTGTGGCACTGCTGGCCGTTCTGAAAACCGGAGCGGCTTATCTTCCTATTGACCCGGAGAATCCGGCTGACCGGATCGCCTCCTTACTGGACGACGCCCATCCGGCGCTCGTGCTGACCACGGCTCAGATCGATAGCCATATCCCGCACAACCCAGCCCTTCCCCGCCTGCTACTTGACCGGGACCGGATCGGCCAGCTCCCGACCGCCAACCTGACCGACGCTGACCGTCTCAGCCCCCTGCTCCCCTCGCATCCCGCCTACGTGATCTACACCTCAGGCTCAACCGGAGTGCCCAAAGGCGTCGTCGTCCCCCATATGGGCGTCGCGAACAGCATGCTGTGGGCACTGGGCAAATATGCGCTGACCCCGGAGGACCGGTTCCTGCACAAGACCTCACTCGGGTTTGACGTATCGGTCGTGGAGATCTTCTGGCCATTACTCGCCGGCGCGGCCATGATCATCCCGCAAGCGGATGACCAGTGGCATGCCCCCGAGGCGACTCTTCAGATCATCAAGAAACACCGGGTAACAGCGCTGCACTTCGTGCCTTCTGTACTCCAGTCGTTCCTGCGGCATCCGCCGGGAGACGCCTTCGACAGTGTCCGCCTGGTCATCTGCGGCGGCGAGGCACTGCCAGCCGACCTCGTGGCCCGTTTTCGCCAGCGTTTCAGCACCCCGCTGCACAACATGTACGGACCAACCGAGGCCTCGGTCTACGTCACCGCCTACGAATGCACCTAGTCACGCCCACCTCAGTCACTGGCCACCACACAGCGCGATAGTCCGGCTCCGCGATGGTCCGGCTCCGCGACGGTCTGACTCCGGACTGGCAGCGAAGCGCCCGGCGCAGGACAGATCGCCCATGCGGGTATCCGCAATCATGCACCGCCGTCGCGGCATAAGAGGAAGCCGGGTTTCCGCACCGAGTGAGTCACACCGCCGGAGTTCCGTGATCATGGCCGGAACGGTGATCACGGAATCCCGGCAGGGTGATCACACGCGTCAAATTCCGTGATCAAGGTCCGCTTCATGATCACGGAATGTTGCGCGGCTACCTGGGGCGGGAGGCGGGTCGGGCGGGACCGGGTCGGGGCAGGACCGGGTCGGGGCAGGACCGGGTCGGGCGGGACCGGGCTCGGGGAGGGAGGTCTCGTTGCGGGGCACCCTGAATCCAGAAACCGAGGCGCCATACCCGCCAGGTCCGCCGGTCGGCCGCCAAGCCCGCCGGTCGGCCGCCAGGCCCGCCGATCCCGGCCGCCCAGGCCGGTACGAGCGGGACCGCCAGGACCGATGCGGCGCTTGCGGCCGGGTCCCTGACCGCGGCTCTCCGGAGCGAGGGGCGAAGACCACGGAAAGTGTTGATACGTCGTCCGGCCTGACCCACGTATCATCACTTTCCGTTGAAAATTTGCCCGGTTAGCCGGATTCCTGGTTATCAAAGTGTCCATACGTGGCGGCCAGCGACTGACGTATCATCACTTTCCGTTGCCCGGCACACCCGCCCGCCCGCCGCGACCCCCGTTCACGTCCACGGGAGTGGTGTATGGGGTGCCTGAGCCCGGACAGCACGCGGATTCTCCTGGCCTGCGGCTTACCCGGACAGGCCACCGGACCCTGATCGGATGAAACCGGGCATAGTGGAAGAGACGGCCGACCCCCGGCCAGGCCACCCAAGCTAACTCTCACGGAATTCGCGCCAGAACCCGGAAGTTGGGCTGGATGATCACGCTCTCGATGTTCCGGGCTCTGGCGCGAATTCCGTGATGTTGGCCGGGGCGGCGGATGACGGTCCGGAACGTCGGCGGGTGATTACCTGGCCGGGTATGGGCGGGGTGACAGGCCGGGTTGGGAGTTCCTGGGGGCTTGCGGGGCTGGTGCAGGGGCTGTGGCTAAAAGATCTAGGAGACTTTATTCCTGTAGGAGGATTGACCATCATATTCGCTGTTAAGTCTCCTACAGGAAAAAAGTCTCCTACAGGATCAGGCGAGCCCGGCAGCGGGTGAGGCGGCTGTGAAAGCTGAGTCACCGGGGATCAGCCCGGGTCCGGGCGGTATTTCCGCCAGCCCCGCGAGGCAGCCCGGTCACGAAATTCGCGCCAGAGCCCGGTTCCGTGATCAAGCTACGTTCCTTGATCACGGAAACAAAGCGCCGGCCGGTCTGACCTGCCGGGTTCCGGGCCGGCGCTGCCGCCGGAACGACAGCTCCGAGCCGCCGCTGCCGCCGGAACGACGGCTCCGGGCCGGCGCTGCTGCCGCTGGAGGGCTCAGGGGCGCAAACGTCGGTCCACGGTCTCGGCTAGTAGTTCGTAGGCGGCGACCTGCTCCGGCACGCTGCCGGTGACCAGGACCGGGTTACCCTGATCGGCGTCCATGGCGGCTTTCGGGCTGAATGGCACGCTCGCCAGCTTCGGGATCAGGTCCCAGATGTCCTCACGTTCCGGCGCGGGCGGAAACAGCCCGGCCGCCGTGCCGCAGTGCGGGCAGAGATATCCGCTCATGTTCTCCACCCCGCCCACGACCTCCACGCGCGACCTGGTCAGGGAGGCGATCAGGCGACGGAGGTCCTGGTGGGCCACCACTTGCGGGGTGACGACGGCCAGGACGGATAGCTGCTCCCGGTCTAGCGCGAACACGAATTGCTGGATATCCGCCGTTCCCGGCGGAAGGTCGATGACCAGGCAGCCGGGATCATCCCAGAGGGTGTCGGCCAGCAGCCTGCGCACGATCAGCTGCGCGAGGGGTGCCTCGACGCTCAGTGCCTGATTCTCGCCCAGCAGGAAGGCTGCCGACACCAGTTGCACGCCATGCGCCCAGGCCGGCTCCAGCCTGGCGCCGGGGGTGCCGGGCCGGGCCGCCACGGTCAGGCTCGCGGCATCTGCCTTCCGGCGCAAGCCCATCATGCGCGGGACGTCCGGGCCGTATAGGTCGGCATCGATCAGGCCGACGCGCAGCCCTCTCGCGGCCAGGGCAAGCGCCAGGTTCACCGCGACTGTCGTCTTGCCTACGCCGCCTTTCCCGCTGGCCACCGCGAGAATCGGCACCTGCGGCACGCCCCGGTCGGCACTAGTCACTCCGGGTCTCCCTCCGCACTATGCGCCATACTAGCCACCTTTTGGCGTGCGGTCTGCGGACTTGCGTCCGCAGACCGCATGCCGATGTTGCCTACCCAGTGGCCCGGTGCCCACTCTACAAAGACGGTAGCCCGAAGGTCTCCAGCAGGATGCCGAAGGTAATCACCACCATAAGCAAGTCATCCTGCGCCATTAGCTGAAGGTCAGCGCCGGTGTCTAAATGCGACCTGCGGAGGCGGTCAACCTCGGCCGCGGCGAAGTACCCCTCACGTCGAATGCGCTCGGCCGACAGCAGGTCATTCAGCCACGCGACGTCCAGGCGCAGCAGGTCCGGGCTCGCGTTCGCCTGAAAAGCGAATTTCTCCCGCCTGATAATCCGATCGGGAACACGTGACTCGGCGACTCGCTTGACGGCATACTTTTCCTCGTAGCCCTTGAGCTTGAGTTCCGGCGGCATTCTCCTTGCACACTCGATGACCTGCCGGTCAAGGAACGGGTAGCGCACCTCGACGGAGTGAGCCATCGCCATCCGGTCGCCGTGGTCGCCCAGCAGATGATCAGGGAGCCGCAGCTTGAAGTCCAGGTAGGAGCGCTGATGCAGGATGTTCCTGCCCTTGAGCAGACTCCGGTCGAGGCCAAGATCGTCGCCGTAGTCGTGGCCGGCGAGCCGCTCGGCAGCGGCGGGCGAGTAGATTGCCCGCTTGGCCGCCGCCAGCTCATCTTCGCGCCGGCCATAGAGCAGCGCCGGATTCCCCCACAGCCGCGCACTACGCTGCTCCTGCTCAGTCAGCAGCCGGCCAGGCTTCGCCGAAGCCGAAGCCACCCGCCTCTGGTCAAACTTGTAGCCTACGTATCCGCCAAAGAGTTCATCGGCACCCTCGCCAGAGAGCATGAACTTCAGGCCAGCATGGTGGGCCGCGGCCGACAATTCCATCGAGGCGACGTTATAGCTCTCCTTGACCGGGCACTCGCTGTAGTAGACGGCCCGGCGCAAGCCGTCGACCAGGCTCTCCGGACTAACCGGGACCTCGGTGTGCGCAGTGCCCAGACTTCGGGCCAGCAGGCGCTGATAAGGCTGCTCAGAAAGGTCCCCGGCCAGGACAGCGGAGAATGACGGGAGCGAACGACCGGCGACCAGCGAGCTGGCAATGGCGGTTATCAGCGCCGAGTCGAGACCTCCGCTGAGGTAACAGCCATACGGCACGTCCGCGTTTATTCTCGCGCTTACCGCGTCAACCAGTGCGCGCTCAAGCAGGTGCAGGTGCTCCTCCGCGCTCAGCTGCCCGGAGCCGGAGCCGGATTCCGAGTCGAGCGGATAGTCGAGGTCCCAGTATTTCTCGACCCTTATCTGTCCGCCTTCCGCGATCAGGTAATGACCAGCGGGCAAGCTGCGTACTCCTGCGAACATGGTACGGGGACTCACCAGGCCAGGCATGGACAGCACCTGATCGAGACCACAGAGATCTACCTCGCGAGGCACGCCCGGATGGCTGAGTATCGCCTTTATCTCCGACCCGAAGACGAGCTGACCAGCCACGATAGTATAAAAGAGCGGCGTCACGCCGACCGGGTCGCGCGCGAGCATCAGCCGGTGCCGCACCCGGTCGTAAAGTGCTAGCGAGAACTGGCCGCTGAGCTTATCGAGCAGGTCCGCGCCCAGTTCCTCGTAGAGATGGGCGAGCACCTCGATATCCGTCCTGGTGCTGAATCGATGCCCGGTCGCGACAAGCTCGGCGCGCAGGGCCTCATGATTGAAGATCTCTCCGTTGCAGAAAGCTACTACGTCTGAGCTTTCGTCGGTGATCGGCTGGTCTCCGGTGACCAGGTCCAGGATCGCTAGCCGGCGGAATCCGATCCCGATCTCGCGTTCGACCAGATACCCATCGGAATCGGGACCCCGGTGTGCAAGTGCGGCCGTCATGCGCTCGACAACTTCGCGTTTGACTCGATTCCTGCCCGTCAGGTCGAGATAGCCAGCGAGACCGCACATCAGCGCCTCGCCGCTGGTCGTGCCCCGCCGGGCGAATCAAAGCGATATGCCTCCCTGAGCCTGTCGACCGCGGCAGCGCTGATGTTGCGCGTTGTATCGCTGCCGACGTTCTCGGCCACGGCGGCGTTGAATGCCCGGACGACATTCTTCACCCCGTCCAGGCTCATGCCGCGACGCCGCAGGTAGAAGACGCTCCAGAGCTCGAAGCCGTTCTGCGGCATCCAGATCGAGCTTGAGACATCGCGAAAGAGCTCATCGACGATATCCGCTGCTTCGGCCGCGCCCATGGTCTTGTGGGTCCAGTTGAACATCGATCCCTGAATGCCAAGCTCCGCGCGCCGTTCCCAGATCGGCGTGATCGGGTCCGCATACCAGAGCTGCGCCCGGAAGAAATCGGGCTGTGCCTCCTCAAGAAGGCTGCGAGTCTCGCTGACGGTGTCCGCCGTCTCGCCGGGGAAGCCGACGATCAGGCTGGCGTGGGTGACGATCCCGGCGGCCTTCAGCCGAGGTATGGCCCGCAGGTAGTCAGCACGCCTGGCGGTCTTGTTCATCTCCCCGAGCATCAGGTCCGAGCCGGACTCCACGCCAAGGAATACTCCTTCGCAGCCCGCCCGGGCCATGAGATCGATGACTTCATCGTCGCCTTTGTCGCTCCGGTAGAAGCAGTTCCACTTGAAGTCGTATTGCCGGTCGATCATCTTGAGCAGAAGATGCTTGAATCTGCCTTTGGGCACGTTGGCGGTGTCGTCGAGTATAGTAAGGTTCGTGACGGAGTCATGCTCCCTGATGTGGTCGAGTTCTTCTATCACCTCGTCTGGCGATAGGTAGACATATTTTCCGGCACGGGCCGGGAAGCCGCAGAAGGCGCAGGAGAACGGGCAGGACTTCGCCGTTCTCAGCGACACGAAGTTTCCGAGTGACTCGAATAGCCCGTAGTCGACCCGGTTCTCGCTCAGCGAGTTCGACTCAGTTTCCAGGTCGTTGAAGACGAACTCCCCGCTGTCGCGGAAGATCACGTTCGGTATACCACGCGGCGACTGCCCTTCGCGCAGCGCCCGCAGCACCCTTGTCAGAGCGAGTTCCCCTTCGCTGCTATTTATATAAATATCGGCATCCACGACGGAGAACACATGGCCCAGCGACTCATTGCTGTGCTGTCGCGCGTAGTTAGCCACGAACGGGCCGCCCACTACTACGATCGTTCCCGGCGCGTGGTCCCGGACAAACTGCACGACCTCAATGACCGGATCTAGCGTCACGTATAACGTGGTCGTGATGACGACCGCGATTGGCTTCTCGGCGAGCTTGGCCCGGAATTCGTCCTTGGCGAGCTGGAACAGGTTGACATAGTCAAAGGAGATGCCGTGCCGCTTGAGATAGGAGCCGAGATAAGCAATCGTTGGCCACAGCATCTCGAAATTATGATACCGGCGAGTGTCGCCGTAGGCATCAGGTATGCCGAGCCGGTTGAATACGTCGAGACAGCGTACGGGCTGGTTGTCCCACATCGCGAAGGCTAAGGCAAGATCTCGGTACGGGCCAGACCGGCGACCCATTCCCTCGACCATCTTGACATAGTCAGGGAAATCTCCGTCGTTGTGCCCGACCAGCAGGAAGTCGACCACGGGCCCTCCTGTTCAGCTATCTGAATTCGTGAGCGCGCTGGCGGAGCGAGCAGGCGGGACGGTTCCGTCGCCCAGGACCGGAGGCAGGTAGTCGCGCATGCCGCGCAGGGGCGACGGCAGGAGCCACAGTGGCATCAAGGCGATGCCGGCCGCCGCCACCCACAGACCGCCCCGGTTCCCGAGCCAGTCGCCAAGCGCTCCGCCCGCCAGCCCGCCAAGGGGCAGAGTGCCCCAGATCAGGAAGCTCACCGTCGCGTTGACCCGGCCGAGCAGGCGGTCAGGGCATACCACCTGGCGAAAGCTGGCCGCGTTGATGTTGTAGACCACGGCCCCCCAGAAGAGCCCGAAGGTCCCGACGGCGTAGAAGGCAAGACCAGGGCCGGGAAAAGTGAGCGGGATGAAGAGGGCGAACGGCGTCGCGATGCTGGGGGCCAGCCAGATAATCCGAGCCGACCCCACCCTGCGAGCCAGCCACCTGGCGCTGAATGCCCCCAGGACGCCGCCGACCGCTCCGACCGACGACAGCGCCCCGATCAGCTCGGGAGTAAGCCCCACCTGCCGGACCAGGAACGCCACGTTAATGGCCAGGTAGGCGGCCATGAAGAAGTTCACGCTCGCGGTGGCTCCGGCGATCATGCGCAGGATCCGGTGCCCGAACACGAACCGGAGCCCCTCACTCATCTCCGCGCGCAGGCTCCTCGATTCCGGTACCGGCCGCGCGGGCTCCTTCCACCGGATAGCGAGGACAGTGCCCACCGACACCAGGAAACTGGCGGCATCGGCCAGGAAGGCGATGGGGGCGGTCAGCAACCCGATCAGCAAGCCGCCGAAGCTCGGGCCGCTGAGCTGGGCCACCGACAAGCTCGCTTGCAGCTTCCCGTTGGCTTCCACCATCCTTTCCCGCCCGACCAGCCCGGGCAGGTAAGACATATAAGCGACGTCGAAAAATACCGATCCGACTCCCGTCACCAGGGCCACCAGGTAAAGCTGCGCCAGTGTCAGGTCCCCCAGCGCCGCGGCGGCCGGCACCGAGCCGAGCGCGAACGCCCTCAGCAGGTCAGCGGCCACCATGACCGGCCGGCGACGCAGCCGATCCACCCACACTCCCACCGGCAGGCCGATCGCCAGGGCCGGGGAATAACTAGCGGTAATGAGCAGGCCAACTTCGAAGGTGGACGCGTGCAGCACGAGCACGGCGGCCAGTGGCAGCGCCATGACCGTGACCTGGCTCCCGAACACGCTGATCGTCTGGCCAAGCCACAGCCGCCGGAAGGCAACGTCGCCTAGCAGACCAGCAGCGCCTCGATGCCGCCGGCGTTCAGGCCGTCCCCGAGCCTTCACCCGTCTCCCCGGTCACGCAGCAGCTCACGGTCAAGCGATACCAGCGGGGGCTCGTCAAAGCTCACCGCATTTTCCCCGGCTGCCCTGACAAACTCGGCGAGCGTAGGGGACTCGAAGAATGTGCGTATGGAGAGATCAAGACCGAGGTTCTTGCGGATACGCGAAAGTATAGTCGCGGCATGGAGCGAGTGACCGCCGAGATCGAAGAAATCATCCTCGGCGCTGACTTTCTGCTCCAGAACAGCCGACCACAAATCGGCGATAACGCTAAAGCGCTCGGCCTGATCATCGACCTTAGCTTCGGGCACCCGCACCATAGCCAGCAGCGCGTCCCGGTCGGCCTTGCCGTTCGCGGTCACCGGAAATCCCGGCACGATCGTGAGGGTGCTGGGCACCATCACGGCGGGAAGGGACAACTGCAGATCGGCGCGGAGCCGCGCTGAACTGATCGTCGCCTGCGGCCTCAGCACCACGAATCCGTCGAGGCGGGCACCGTGACCAGCGGTCTTCTGGCCCAGCACGACCGCATCGATGACCTGCGGATGCGCCCGGAGGGCGGTGGCAACCTCAAGGGGCGCGATCCGCACCCCTCTGATCTTTATTTCATCGTCAAGGCGGCCAGAAAGCAGCAGAGTTCCGTCTGGCAGGCAGCTACCCAGATCTCCGGTCTTAAATAGAACATCGCGATCATCCGCGCTGAAGGGGTTGGCCACGAATCCGGTGCCGTCGAGATAGCCCGCGGTCCGAAATGGCGTCCTGATGACGACTTCTCCCAGCTCGCCTGCTCCGCAGGGCTGACCGGCATTGTTCAGCACAAAGATCTGAGTATTCGGCAGCGGCAGTCCGACCGGCTGCGCTCCCGGCGGCGCGGGTGCGGGAACTCGGTAGAAGGCCTTGGCCAGAGTCGTCTCGGTCGGGCCATACAGATTCACCACCTCGGCCGACGGCGAAACGCGGGCACGGAACTCCTCGACCAGTTCCCCGGGTAGCGGCTCGCCGGCGAAAAATACCAGCCGGAGCGAGTCAACCCGGACATCCCGCATCCAGGCCCGCATCACCGCGGGCACGACGTGCAGGAGCGTCGCCCGCTCGCCCGCCAGCCACGCCAGGGTGTCATCCGGAGCAGGCGCCTCACCGGGGCCCGGCAGGCACAGCACGGCCCCCGAGGTCAGCGGCAGGAAAACATCCCTGAGCATGACGTCGAAGGACAGCCCGGTCAGCTGAGCGCACCGGTCAGCGGGGCCGACGCCGAACTGCTCACGCTGCCAGGCAAGGAAGTGGCTGAGGCCGCGATGCAG
Organism: uncultured Actinomycetota bacterium; assembly: GCA_963819285.1. Taxonomy (GTDB): domain Bacteria; phylum Actinomycetota; class Actinomycetes; order Streptosporangiales; family Streptosporangiaceae; genus Chersky-822. The sequence goes on along the minus strand of CAWFVM010000002.1, from coordinate 2,794,895 downwards.
ACCACGTACACCGCGCGGCTTGCCCGTCGTCCCCGAGGTGAACATGATGTAAGCCGGATCGTCGCCGCTGACCCGCGACGCGATTCGCGCCAGGTCAGGAGACTTGCGCCGACCGCAGGACCGCAGCACCTTCCGAGCTCCGGCCTCCGCGAGCAGCGACTCCTGCCGTGGTGCGGGCAGCGCCGGGTCTAAGGGCAGGAGCACGCATCCGCTCGCCAGCACGCCGACCATCACCACGACTAACTCGGGCGTGCGCTGCCCCGAGACCGCCACCACATCGCCGCGGGTCAGCCCCTCCTCCCGCAGGCTGGCGGCCACCCCGGCCGCCCGCTCGGCAACCTCACCGCGGGTCCAGGTCCGGCCATCGAAGCTGATGGCCGGATGAGCGGGATTACTCGCCGCCAGACCGGCGATCAGCTGCGGAACTGGCGCGAATTCCGGTACGTCGATGGGCTGCCTTATCAGTCGAAGATAGCGATCTTCCTCAGCCGACAACGTGATCACCCTGACTGTTCGCTCATTTCCGACGGAAAAATCCAGAATCAGCCTAATATCCAGAGCGCCACATTGACAAGTTCACTACCCCCGGCCCAGCCCAGCCACCCCTGGACCCCACCAGCCACACAGCCCCCGTCATCACCAGCCCCCCAGCTCCCGGAGGCGCAGGGCGCTGAGGTCCTGGCCGAGCGCGCGCAGTAGCTGAGCCCGCGACGTGTCCAGGAAGAAATGGCCGCCGGGAAGGACCCGGACGTTGCAATCTCCCCGAGTATGAAACCCCCACCGCATCAGCTCCGGCGGGGAGGTACTCGGATCGCTGGTTCCGGCGAAGACGGAAATCGGGCAGCTCAGTGGCTCTCCTGGCGTGAAGCGGTAGTTTTCGCAGACCGCGAGGTCCGCCCGGAGCACGGGCAGAGCGCCCACCCAGCTCGCGCGATCGGCCTCATCGGCACCAGGATTCAGGGTAGCCAGATAATGCAGGATTTCCTCGTCCGGCGCTCGGTGCAGCGCCACCTGCTGACGCAGCCGGTCAGGTGCCGCTATCCCGGAGACGCAGAGCAGCGAAGGCGGCTGATCCTCCCGCAACTGTGCCTGGCGAGCGATTTCGAAAGCGAGAAGGCCGCCCATACTGTGACCGAAAAGCACATACGGCCCTCGGGCCAGCTCCAGAAGATCGGCTATCAGGGAATCTGCCAGGGAATCTGCTCCGCATAGCGCGGGCTCGGCTTGGCGGCCTTCGCGGCCGGGGAGTCGGGCTCCATAAACCTCGATCTCCTCCGGCAGCTGATGCGGCCAGCCCGCGAATGCCGTCACGCCCGCTCCCGCGTAGGGGAAGCAAAAGAGCCGCAGGCGCGCGCCCGGCCTGCGGCGATAACGATGGAACCATGGTGAGCTCACTGTGCCGGATGACTCTCGATGAGCGCGGCCAGGCGAGCCACGGTCGGATGATCGAAGAGGTCGCTCAGCGGTACCTCGATCCCGTAGGTACCGCGGATTCGCGCCATCAGCCGCGCGCCAAGCAGTGAGTGGCCGCCTGAATCGAAGAAGTTCTGGTGAATGCCGATCCTTGGCACGCCGAGCACGTCCTGCCAGATCGCCGTAAGCGCGCGCTCCAGTTCAGTCCGGGGGGCGGCTACGGTCAGGGTGACCCCGGCAGCGGTCACGGCCGTTCCCTGCTCGGCGAGCTGCCGCCGGTCGACTTTGCCGGTTGGCCCGAGCGGGAAGCTCTCGACAAAGTGATATTCGGCCGGTGTCATGTGCTCGGGCAGCCGCTCCGCCAGAAATGCCCTGAGCTCGGTGTCGGTCAGCACACGCGACTCCTCGATCGCGGCGTCCAGCTCATGCCGCTGAAGTCGCGGCTGCTTTCTCGGCAGCGCTGCCGGTCGGCGACCGTAGACGTAGAAGTTGCTTTTCATCGTCTGCTCAAGCGACCAGTCCTGCTCGACGGCGACGTCAAAGCCTCGGCCGGCCAGAAGATCCTGGACCTTCCGCACCCGGTCATCGACGTTATGAATCTCCAGGGCGATCTGGCCGATCCTCGGCCAGTGACGATCCTCGATGCCGAGCAGGACATCGAGCTCCGAGCCTTCTACGTTTACCTTGAGGAAATCGATCTCGTCGACCCCGCGTTCGTCGATGAAGGCCGACAGTGTCGTCAGGGCGATCTCTCTCGTTTCCGCGCGGAACCGGTCTTCCAGGAAGTCCTCGATCAGCAGGCTCTCGGCTTCAGACTCGAGTGCGAGCTCGGGTTCGTGCTCGCGGCGGTGGCGGACGAATGAGAGCGCCACCGCCCGCTCCTCATTGAGGTCCGGATAGATTCCGGACAGGGAAGAGAAACCTGGATAGTACGTAATAGTCGCGGCGCCCTGACCTTTCCCGAGGCCGTACTGATAGGTTTCCGCATCGACACCGTAAAGCCGCAAGTTGGCGCGCATCAGCTCGTACAGCTCGGGAATCGGCTCGAAGCAGTAGATCCGGCCGCCTGCTGTCTGCTCATGAGCGAAGAGGGCGAAGATGCCGAGGTTCCCGCCTACGTCGACAACGCACTGGCCAGGACGGATGCTGAGCCCGTGCCGGGTATACGCCTGCCTGTGGAAGATGTCGGCATAGAGGAAGTCGGCTTCGCTCCTGGTCAGGCGCGCTATCGCCATGCCGTTCGGCAGTTGCTGCCGAGGATGAGAAGCGATGCTCGGCGCATTTCGCCAGCGAGGCGCGACGAACGCCACCAGGCGCGAGTGCGGACCGTCCGCTGCCTCGCCTGCCAGGCACACCACCGCTTCTTCGACGTGCGGGTGCTGCCGCAGTGCCGCCTCGATCTCCTCGAGCTCGATTCGGTGTCCCCTGAGCTTGACCTGGTGATCTACCCGCCCGAGAAACTCCAGGGCGCCGTCAGGCCGCGTGCGGACCAGGTCACCGGTCTTGTAGATCCGGTGTCCGGGGCCAGGCTGAAAAGGATCGAGGAAGAAGGCCTCGCGGGTCCGGTCGAGATCGTTGATATAGCCTCGTCCGACTCCGGGTCCGGCGACAAAGAGCTCGCCCTTCTGCCCCGGCCGGCACAGCCGATACTGACCTCGGACCTGCCGCAGGACATAGGGACGCAGGTTGGCGAGGGCGTGCCCGATGGGCATCCGCCTGACCCCGCGATCCGGCGGGCTGTCGATCACCTGATGAGTGACATCATCCGAGCACTCCGTCGGCCCGTATGCGTTGACCAGCGGGATGGCTGGATATCGTCGCAGCCAGCGCCGGCATAGATCAGGCGTCAGCTCTTCCCCGGTGACGATCAGCCAGCGCAGCTTCTTGAGTCCAGGGTCGCGGGAGCCGGATTCCACCTGCTCGATCATCGACCGGAGCATCGAAGGGACAACCTCCGCGATGGTTGCCCCCGCGCTTTCCACTTCATCAAGGAGGCCGACGGGGTCACGCGAGATCCTGTCGCCGACGATATGCACCTCCCCGCCGGCAATCAGAGGTGCGATTAATTGCCATACCGAAATGTCGAAGATCTGAGGAGCGTTTTGCAGCACGCAATCAGACACGCTCAGGCCCAGATAGTCGATTTTCTCCAGGAGATGATTCATCATCCCCCGGTGCTCGATCATCGCGCCCTTAGGCGATCCGGTAGATCCCGAGGTGAAGATGACGTACGCCAGGCGCTCTGGATGATCGGCAGGCTGAGGAGACCGGCGATGGGGGCGGTCTGGTCCGCGCATCAGCTCCGATACTGCCGCCAGCCAGGGTGCGGCCGCCTCGCCGTCCGGCTCGGGGACCCACGTCGTGGCGCTCGCGGTAAGCACGCCCTGGCAGGCGCTCCGCCGCAGCGCCTCCTTCAGCCTCGAGCTGGGCCAGTGCGGGTCGAGCGGAAGATAGGCAGCTCCCGCCTTCCAGATCCCTAAGATCGCCGCGAGGAAATCCGGGCTCCGCTCGCCGAGCACGCCTATCACTGCCTCCTCGGGCAAGTCGTGTCCCAGAATCCAGCTAGCGATCGCATCGGCGCGACTATCAAGCTGTCCGTAGGTGAGGCTGCCATGGTCACTGCTGCGCACAGCCACGGTCTGCGCTCTGACTCTGGCCTGCCGCTCGAATAACCGGTGAGCGCAAAGCTCGGGAATGGCCTTGCTAGTGCCAGGAAGAGCGTCCGCCTGCCTGAGCAGGGCAGCATCGAGTTCCGTCGGCAAGGGGAATAATTCCATGTCTGACGACTTCCTTACTGCGGCGACCGCATAATGACATATCTCTATATTCGATATGCTTCAATATACCTTGCCGGGATCTGGCCAAGGTCGCCAAGCCAGCGGTCGATGCACCGCCCGGCGAACGTTACCCCCGACGCTACGACCTCCTTGAGCGGATCGAGCATGGTCAGCTCGTGAACGGAGTCGGGTCCTCGAAGTCGCCCGCAGGGCCGTATGCGGCTACCTCGCGCATAGTGGTCTCAAGCTCCGGCCGGGTGCGGGCGCGCACCAGATCCCAGGCGGCGTGGAGGGACGGCGGATGGTAGGTGAGGCCGGTCGACAGCGCGCCACCGCCCTGAAGTCGGGCCAGGCAGGCGCGTCCGCTATCCGCAGCTCAAGCGTCCGCCGGGCCCGTGAGCCGGGGGGATGACGGTCCGGAACGTCGGCAGGGTGATCACCGGGCCGGGCTTGCGCGGGGTTTGGTGGTTCCTTGGGGGTTTGAATGAGTTTGCGCCGAGGTGGTAGCTAAAAGATCTAGGAGACTTTTTTCCTGTAGGAGGGTTGACTACCATATTCGCTGTTAAGTCTCCTACAGGAAAAAAGTCTCCTACAGGATCAGGCAAGCCCGTCAGCGGGTGAGCCCGATGTGACAGCTGAGTCACCAGGGATCAGCCTGGGTCCGGGCGGTGGCTCCGCCAGGCCCCGAGGCAGCATCACGGAGACCTGGTGGTGTGATCGCGGAGGGAGACCGGCGCTACGAGGGCTGATGATCGCGAAGGAGCGGGCAGGCAGTGCTGGAGTATTTGAGCGTCAGCCTGCCCTTGGTGTAAGACCAGGAGCAGCGGCAGTCGGCCGGCACGCGATCCGTAGTCACCACGCCCAGAGGTACGCCGGAGCGCTCTCTCGCCTCAGGACGGTCGCGGAAGGGCTCACCTAGCGGCAGCAGCGACTGGCCAGCCGTCGTGACTGGCTGCAGCATCCCGTCATGCAATGCCAGGTATTCCATCACTGACTATGTTACCGGAGCACGCTCTTTCGCAGCACAATGAGTTTCCGCGGCAGTACTGACCGCAGTCGAGTCCAGCCTGGGTCCCGGCATCTGCGGCTGGGCTTGCCCTCAGCCTCCCCTTGGCCCTCAAGGCAACTGCGTACGCGCCGGCGTTCCCGCCGTCGGAGATTGCATGATCATTCATTAACGTGCATGCTTATACTCATGTCCAAGGTACTCAGCTCGCTTCCTGTCGGTGAACGTGTCGGGATCGCCTTCTCCGGCGGCCTCGACACCTCAGTAGCGGTCGCGTGGATGCGCGAGAAGGGCGCGGTGCCCTGCACCTACACGGCCGACATCGGGCAGTACGACGAACCCGACATCGCCTCGGTGCCCAAGCGAGCTACGGCCTTCGGCGCCGAGGTCGCCAGGCTAGTTGACTGCCGGGCCGCACTCGTCGAGGAAGGACTCGCCGCCCTGGCCTGCGGTGCGTTCCATGTCCGATCGGGCGGCCGCACCTACTTCAACACCACCCCGCTCGGGCGGGCAGTCACGGGCACGCTGCTGGTGCGCGCGATGCTTGAGGATGACGTGCAGATCTGGGGGGACGGCTCGACGTACAAGGGCAACGACATCGAGCGGTTCTACCGCTACGGCCTGCTCGCCAACCCCGCCCTCCGGATCTACAAGCCGTGGCTTGACGCCGACTTCGTCAGCGAGCTCGGCGGTCGTACGGAGATGTCGCAGTGGCTGCTCTCCAGGGGCCTGCCCTACCGTGACAGCGTAGAGAAGGCGTACTCCACCGACGCGAACATCTGGGGCGCGACCCATGAGGCCAAGACTCTTGAGCGTCTTGATGCGGGCATCGAGATCGTCGAGCCGATCATGGGCGTGCGGTTCTGGGACGCCGCCATCGAGCTAGCCGCGGAAGATGTCACGATCGGCTTCGAGCAGGGACGGCCGGTGACCATCAATGGCAAGGAGTTCGCATCGGCCGTCGACCTGGTGCTGGAGGCCAACGCTATCGGCGGCCGCCACGGCCTGGGCATGTCCGACCAGATCGAGAACCGGGTGATCGAGGCCAAGAGCCGGGGCATCTACGAGGCACCGGGGATGGCGCTGCTGCACGCCGCCTACGAGCGGCTGGTCAATGCGATCCACAACGAGGACACCCTGGCCAGCTATCACACCGAGGGACGGCGCCTTGGCCGGCTGCTGTACGAAGGCCGCTGGCTGGATCCGCAGGCGCTCATGCATCGCGAGTCCTTGCAGCGCTGGTTCGGGCGAGCGGTCACCGGCGAGGTAACACTGCGCCTGCGCCGAGGTGAGGATTACTCAATCCTGGACACCGCAGGACCGGCATTCAGCTATCACCCCGACAAGCTCTCCATGGAGCGAACCGAAGACTCTGCCTTCGGACCGGTGGACCGCATCGGTCAGCTCACCATGCGCAATCTCGACATCGCCGACTCCCGCGCCAAACTGGAGCAATATGCGGCACTCGGCATGGTCGGCAGTGCGCACCCGGCTATGAGCTGCGTCTCGCAGCCAGCCTCGGCCAAGCTGATCGGCGCGATGCCCGAGGGCGGGGCCCAGGCGATCGCCTCGCGCAAGAAGGCCCCCGGCGACGACGAACTGCTCGATCACGCGGCGATGGAGTCCGGCACCGACTGATCAGCCCGCCCGCCGCTTTGTCCGCTTCGTCCCCTCTGGACTTCACGCGGCGGACCATTCCGGCATATCACTCATCGAAATACTCCGACGACCGCGGCCCAGACCCCGCATTCACTCAGTGTCGCGCTCAGCCGGGTATCGCGGCCAGCCGTCCCGCCCGGTCTCCCGGCGGCGTAATAAAGGGCGAAGGCCCCAGATCTATCGGAACCTTCGCCCTCGGTCTTCTCAACAACTAACCTCGGCAACAGGCTGAAGTCACCAACCTGTAACGACCGTAACCTTACGAAATGGTCGAATTCTCCGTTTCGTACCCCTCCGAGAAAAGCGTGCCATTCGTCCCGCGTGAATTGGAGGAGCAGACCTTCGGCGTCCTTGCTGTGACGCACCCCTACCTGGCCACCAGGCAGGCCTGCCACCTCTACGCAGTTGCCGTTGGCGAAGCTCAGGGAAGCCTTGATCCAGCCCAAACCTGGAGCTGGCGCTCCCTGGTGACTGCCGTGCGTAAGTTCGCTCACGTCCTTACCTCGCTAAATATCGTGTGGTTAATGGCCTTGCGATTACGCGGGTGCACTCTATCAGCTAGTTAGCGTACTCGCTGGGCATCTGACCAGTACGACTCCGCCGTCTCGAGTATCATCGCTCTGGACGATACCGGGTCGAGCGAGGCATCGACAAGCATTTGAAACGCAATCCTATGCAGATACGTCTCCCGCTCGCCTTCCACGGAGAATCCGCTTCTCAAATGCTCGGCACTTACCACGTCCTGGAGAATAGCGGCGTTATCCATGCCAAATCGAAATATGACGAAAGACTCCACGAAGACCGTGTGCTGAACGGCCAGCGGCAGGATCCGCAGGGTGACGTTCGGCCGGTCAGCCTCCGCTACAAGCCGCATGAGCTGCTCAAACATCACCAGGTCGGAGCCGATCCGGCGCTTCAGGATCGACTCGTCCAGGACGACCGATAGCTGGATACCCGGTTCACGGGCCAGCACCTGCTGCCGCTGCATCCGGACATTGACCAGCCTTTCAATCATGCCTGGCGCGATCGGCTCTACCTGGTTGTAACTGCCAATTATATGCCTGGCGTACGCCTCGGTCTGCAGAAGCCCAGTCACAACCTCAACGTGCCATATGTCAATCGAGCTTGCTTCATGCTCAAGACCGATAAACTGCTGATAGTCATGGGAAAGGAAATCTGCGTACTTTTCCCACCACCCTTTTTGAGTCGCATCTTCCGCCAAAGTGAGAAGAAGCGTACGACGAGATCCGCCGACCTCATAGTAATCGAGAAGTTTCTCGACTTCCTGCGGCTTCAGGCCCGTCCTGGCCAGCTCGTACCTGCTGATCTTGGACGGCGACCACCGCAGCGCCGCCGCGACGACATCACCGCTCTTGCCCTTGCTCTCCCTGATGGCACGCAGTTCCGCGGCAAGTCGGCGGCGCCGAACCGTCGGACTTCCTGGCATGGTCATCCGGCGTCCTCCTCCTCCAGTACGCGCGAGCGAACTCAGCTAACAGCTTGACAAGCTGCGACCGCTCGCGGCCAGACGTGTCACATATGAATCTTGGTAGAAATTTCATTGCACGTCGTAGATCAAGCGTAACTGAACCTACTCGGCAGTAGCGCGCGCAGAAGCCCGGTGTCCCGCGAAAGCCGCCCGATAGCCGGTCATCCCCGTCTGAGCCAATATCACCCGCCTCCGCGTATGCGCAGCAGCCAGGGAAGGAACCAGCCCGAGACGGCGAAACACCCGTCAGGAGTCCCTCTGCTCACAACCACCTCAGTGACACCAGAAGGAACTGGCGAAACTGTCTCCTTGATCGCCCGGCGTTCTGATGCTGGACGATTTGCCGGGTATTCACCATTTCGGCGAGTCCAGCCACCCCGATCAGGCACTCAAGCACCCCGCACAGACTTCCGTGATCATGAGAGAAGGCCTGATCACGGAACATCCGCCGCGCGATTACCCCACCCAGCTTCCGTGATCAAGACCCCGATCATGATCACGGAACCTGCGGGGCAGTCGCCGGGGTAGTCGGCGCGGTGCCGGGTAGGCAGGCACGGGCTGATCTCCGTGATCATGGAACAAGGAGCCGCCAGCACCGCATCACCCAGGGGTGCTCGCGCCGAGTCTCCCGTAGTGGCCGGTCTAAAGCCGGACGGCGTGCCCTCGATGCAGAGCGTTAGCGAAGCAGCCGGCATCGAGGACACGCAGCCCGGCTAACCCCCAGCCAGGTCTAACACCAACCACCGCGGAGGCCGGGCGCCGTACCGGGGAGGCCGAGCGCAGTGCCGGGAGGGCCGCCCCAGGGCTGCGGGAGGCCGCCCCAGGGCGGCGGCCGGGTACCCGGGCCGGCCAGCAGGGGCGGCGGGCCGGGTACCCAGGTCAGCGGGGCGGCGAGCGGGACCGGCGGTTTGGCGACTTTCGACGCGCTGATCCCGCTCGCCACAATTAACCCATCAGCGTGCCGGGATTGGCTCTGGCCCGATTGAGTCTGGCCAGAGCTGGTCAGCCGGCCCGCCATCCTGGCTCAGGCGTGGTAATAAAGGTTCGGAGCCGCGGCGGCGGCATCGGCGACGGAGTGGATCGTAGGTGATTGGCCGGCCGCTACGGTGAGCGCGGAGCCAGCCAGGGTCGATCCTGCCGCACTAAGCGCCAGGATAACGGGAATGAGTACTACTCGCCCGACACGCATGATTCCTCCAAGGCGATTCCCCAGGTCAGCGAGCTAGGTGCGGCTCGTGCGCTGGCCTGCGTGGCGCAATTAGGTCATGCCCTAGCATTTCCCGGTCCCGAGTACTTTCATGCCGCCGGGCCGCATTTATTTGCCCTTTCTCGACAAATTAAACCTGCACGACAACCCCCATTGGTGGATTTCAAGGAATGTGCGAGTAGTCGTGCGGTGTAATACGCACCCATCCGTGCGATGCAAGGCACAGCGAAACTTTCATCGCGCTCCCCCGAGGCCCGCACGCCGACCTCGGCCACTGGGCATTGACAGGCAATGGGCCAATAGGTTACAAAATTAACCCGAAAACGCAACTTGTTTCCCTATTGTTCTAGTAGTAAAGTTCGCTCCGTGCCCACCGTGACCTTGGCCGGTGCGCTAGTCGGCCGTGACAGAGAGTTGTCGATGCTGGCCGGGCGCATGCGGGAGCTGGCCTCAGGGACGGGCAGCTCGCTGCTGATCGAAGGTGAGCCTGGCATCGGCAAGTCCGCGCTGATCCGGGCGGTTCTGGCCGACCAGACGGCGACCGGATGCGAAGTGTTCTGGGGTTCCGGCGATGAGCTGGGTCAGGCTTTACCTCTGCTGCCGCTCCTTGACGGGCTCCGGGTACGCGAGCCTTCGTCGAACCCGCGCCGTAATTCGATTGTGCGGCTGCTGCGCGGTGAGGTCACCGCCGATCGCGGTATGGATGTCTCGGCGGCGCTCGCCGAGCAGCTGCTGGCCCTGATCGCCGAGCAGTGCGCCGTCCGGCCGACGATCCTGGTCATCGATGATCTTCAGTGGGCTGATCAGGCGACTGTCACGCTCTGGGGACGCCTGTCCAGGTCGGTGCGGCAGATGCGGCTCCTTCTGATCGGGATGATGCGCCCGGTCCCCCAGCGGGAAGACCTGCTGGCCCTGCGCCGGTCGGTAGGCAGCGCCAGCCGGCTGCAGCTGTCCGCGCTTCCCGAGGCCGCCGTCACCAAGCTGGTCGCGGTGCTGGCCGGCGGCAAGCCCGACGACAAGCTGCTGCGGCTCGCCGACGGGGCGGCCGGCAACCCGCTCTACGTCACCGAACTGGTCGCGGCACTGGCTCGCAGTTCCAGCGTCACGATCACCGATACCGGCGCCGCGGAGCTCACCAGCGGACCGGCGCCGAGCTCGCTCTCGGCGGCAATAGCCGACCGGGTCGGCTTCGTCTCCGCCCCGACCCGCGAGGTGGTGCGCGCGGCGGCTTTGCTCGGCGTGGATTTTGCCGTGCCTGACCTGGCGATCGTGCTGGGGCGGAGTGTGGCTGACCTGGTCCCGGCCGTGGACGAGGCCCGCCTGGCCGGCGTGCTCGCTGAGTCAGGAACCGATCTCGGCTTCCGGCATCCGATGATCAGGGCCGCCCTGTACGACGAGATCCCGACGCCAGTGCGCGCAGCCTGGCATCGTGACGCCGGCCGCGCGCTCGCCGAGGCCGGGCGCCGGCTCATCGCGTTGCCCGACAGCTGCTGAGGGCGGCTGACGGAGCGGGCAACCCGGCCGACCCGATGGATGAATGGATACTCGGCTGGCTCGCCGAGACCGCCGAGCTGCTGGTCGGCCAGGCCCCCCAGGTCGCCGTCGAGCTGCTCCGGCAGGCCATAGCGAGCTATCCGGCCGACTCGGCCCAGCACGACCATCTGGTCGGCCGGCTGGCTGACGCTCTCTACCGGGTCGGCGACACCGCTGAGGCCGAGCAGGTAGCGACCAGCGCGCTGGTGCATGCCGTCGAACCCGATCTCGTCGTCGACCTGAACTGGACGCTGGCGCAATGCGGGATCCGGCTCGGCCGGTCCGCTGAGTCGCTGGCCACCCTGAACCACGCCCTGGACGCCGGCGGCATCCCGGCCAGCCAGCGGACCCGGCTGCTCGTGCTCGCCGCTCGCACCCACAGCAACCTCGGTGAGGTCGAGAAGGCCGGCCGGGTCGCGGCCACCGCGCTCACGGCCGCGACGGAGGCCGGCGATAGCTGGGCAATGGGCTGGGCCCTGCACGTGCTGACCATCGTGACGGCGGTGCAGGGGCGGATGACCGACGCGCTCCCGCTGTTCGACCAGGCCCTGACCGTGACCCAGGCCGATCCGGCGCTCACCGATCTGCGACTGCTGCTGCAGATCAACAAGACCATCACGCTCGGCAACCTCGATCAGTACGAGGACGCGCTCACCGCGGCCCGGCAGGCGCAGCAGCTCGCTGACCAGGTCGGCACGATGGTCAGGCTGGCTCAGGCCCATAGCGCGCTCGGGCAGCTGCTCTTCGACACTGGCCGGTGGGACGAGGCGCTGACCGCCGTCCAGGCCCTGCACGAAGACCTCAAGGAACCTGCTGCCGCGTGCTGCGACCTCGCCATCGCCGCCGTGATCTGCTTCCACCGCGGGGAGACCGCCGCCGCGCGCCGCCACCTCGCCGCCGCCGTCAGGAACGCCAGGCGCATCGGGAATCGGCTGGTCGGCACTCTCGCGCTCGCGCGCAGCCTGGATCGTGAGCAGGACGACGCACTACCGCAAGCGCTCGCCGTGCTGACCGCCGTGTTCACAGACAAGATTGAGGAACTAGATGACATCGAGGATCTCCTCGCTGACAGCGTCCGTCTCGCCACGAGGACTGGGGACCTCAGCACCGCCGAGAGCCTGACCGGGCATGCGCGCGCACTGGCCGCTGACTCGAAGATCCCGCACCGCCAGGCGAACGCGATCTACTGCCTGGGCCTGCTTCGCGGCGATGCGGCGATGCTGCTTGAGGCGGCCGAGCGATACGGCGAGGCTGGTCGCCCGCTCCCGCGCGCTAAGGCCCTTGAGGCAGCCGCCGGAGAATTCATCAGCTCCGGTCAGCGCGATGAGGCCCGGTCTGCTTTCACCAAATCGGTTGAGGTCTATACCTCGCTTGACGCGACCGCCGATGTCGCCAGGCTTCAGGCCCTGTTCCGTACTCATGGCATCCGCCGGGGTCCGCACTCCAAGCACCGCCAGGCCCAGAGCGGCTGGGACAGCCTGACACCGACAGAGACGAAGATCGCCGCGCTGGTCGAGGGCGGCATGTCTAACCCGGAGATCGCAGCGAAGATGTTCCTGTCGCCGCGAACCGTCGCGACCCACGTCTCGCACATCCTGAAAAAGCTGGGGGTCGCGTCGCGTACAGGCATCGCCCGTGAGGCGGCCCTGCGCGCGATCACGCCGAGGTGAAGGCGGCACCTCGGCGTGATCGCGGCCTTACCAGGCAGGTCTTTGCAGCCGGACATGGATTCTGGCCAGGTCTTACCGGTCGGTCGGGTCGGGGTGGAAGGAAAGCGAGAAGTACACCGCCTTGCCAGCGCAGGTGCGGTACCAGCCCCAGTCGGTCGACAGGCTGGCCACGAGCATCAGGCCCCTTCCGGCTTCGGCGTCGGTGGGCGCGTTCATCGGCACCGGCATCGACGGCGACGTATCGTGGACTACGACGCGCAGCTCATCCCAGGTACAGCCGATGTCCAGCACGACATCACGGCCCAGTTCGTGCTTGATGGCATTGGTCACCAGTTCGCTGGTAAGCAGTGCGGTGAGTGCCGCGTCTACCGGAACATCCCAGGCGTAGACATAAGCTTTGACTCGGTTGCGGGCCTCGGCCACCGCAGCAGGTCCGGCCGGCAGCGAGATGCGGCGCGGACGTTGCAGGGCCGGGCGGATCGGCGCCATCGTGTCCATCTGTGTTCCTTGCCGGGCTGGTAGCCCGTTGGGGGCGAGCGCAGGTCAGCCTGCGCAGCGAGTCCGCGGGCAGATCCGGTCGGGCGGTTGCCAGTGGATCTTGCCAGTCGGTTTGCACTACAAATGCTGCTGAAACTTTCAGTCCAAGACATCGGTCGAGTGACGGATATTTAAAGCTCCGCCGAGACCTGGCGGCCCTGCGAGGGCTTGACTGCGCCTGGACTCAGCGGGCCAGGTCGCGAGACGAGTTTCAAAAGATCCGTCAGCTGACGGATGTCTTGCGGTGCAACTTGCATGAGATTTTGTGGTGCAACTACCTGTGCGATGAAAAGAGGCGGCACCGTTGGACGTTCCCCGGCTGCGGGCGAGCTTCGCCCATGTCGCCATGCACGGCGACGAGCTGCCGCTGTTTTTCTACGCGGACTTGTTCATCAAGCATCCTGAGGTCCGCGAGATGTTCCCCGCCTCGATGGCGACGCAGCGTGATCATCTCGTCGACGCGCTGGTGAAGATCGTCTCCCAGGTGGACAACGTGGACGCGCTGACCACGTTCCTCCAGGGGCTTGGTCGTGATCACCGGAAATTCGGCGTCATCGCCGATCACTATGAGGCCGTAGGCGACAGCCTGTTAACCACTCTTCAGCACTTCTCCGGGCCGATGTGGACTCAGGAGCTGGCCGCGGACTGGCGAGCCGCCTACGAGCTGATCGGCTCGGTGATGTACGCCGCCGCCCGCGCGGATGAGCAGGTCAGGCCGCCGTACTGGCGGGGCACGGTCGTGACGTGCGAGCGGAAGGCGTTCGACATCGCCGTGCTGTTCGTCCGGCCAGAGTCGGCCATCGACTACGTGCCAGGGCAGTCCGTGTCGATCGAGTGCACCAGCCGGCCGAGACTTTGGCGGTACTACTCCATGGCGAACGCGCCGCGATCAGACGGGCTGCTCGAGTTCCATGTCAGGCTGGTCGACGGCGGAGCGGTGAGCATGGCGCTCACCAGCGAGACGATCATCGACACCGAGGTCAAGATTGGCTCGCCCGTCGGTGTCCTGACCCTGAGTCAGCCGCACTCCGGCCTTCCCCTCTTGCTGGTGGCCGGGAGTACCGGACTGGCTCCGCTGAAAGCCATCATCGATTCGCTGACCGGGCTGCCGCAGCCGCCGGCGGTGCACCTGTATTTCGGGGCGCGAACCGCGGACGGCCTGTATGACCTGGACAGTCTGGAGAAGATCGCCGCCCAGCACCCGTGGCTGACCGTCACGCCAGTCGTGTCGGCCGACTCACGGTACAACGGCGAGACCGGCCTCCTCCTTGATGTAGTAGCCCGGCAAGGTGACTGGTCGGGGCACGAGGCTTACGTGGCGGGTCCGACCGAGATGGTCAGGGAAGCTGTCACCCGGCTGGCTTCAGCCGGGATGGCGAAGGATCACATACACATCGAAGATTTCGGGTGGAGCGAGTCTTGACAACAGAATGGTTCGATGAACGGGACAGGCTGACTCCCGACGATTTGCAGACCGTGACCTTTCCCTTGTCCCGGATGGGACGGCGTGGCTTCGAGGAAGAGCCGGTCCGCGAATTTCTTGACGCTGTCCACGAGGAGTTCCTGCGCTTAGTGAATGAGCGCTCCTCCTTGTGGCAGGAGGTTCAGCGACTCCGCCGGCGGGTTATCGCGGGCAAGGTTGAGGGCGACACCCAGCAGGTGCTGTTCGGTGAGGCGGACGCCCACATCCACGCGGTGCGGATACTCTCGACCGCGCAAGTCACTGCCGACAGGTATGTGGCCGATGCCCAGGAGTACAGCAGCCGGCTGACTAAAGAGGCCCGGCTGCGCCGCGATGACATCCTGAAGGAGGCGCAGCAGTACTCGGACATGGTCCTGGAGGACGCGCAGTCCAAGGCCCGTGAGGCGGCAGTGACGGCGCTCAACGACGCACCCGCGCCGCAGACCGACCGCGAACGGCGGGCGGCCCAGGCCGAGCTGGCGTACCTGCGTACCTACAGCGATGTCTACCGGTCGCATCTGCGGGCCTATACCGAGGGTGTGCTGCGGGGCATCGAGGACTGGGAGCGCAAGGAGGCGGCCTCGCTTCAGGATGCCGCGAAGAGCGCGCCGCTCCCCGGGCCTCCGGCGCCACCCAATGGCATCGCGTCTCACGCCCGTGAGATCCAGCGCTAGTACAGGGAGGCGGGCCTCGGCGGACCTCGGCGAGGCATCGGGCTAGCTGATCATCCCGGCGTGAGCCTGGCATGCACTGGGTGCCGGTAGAAGTTCGGTGTCTGGTCGAAGTCCTGGTAGTACCGGTGGAAGACCGGGGTGGCTGAGGAGGCTGCCGGCGGAACGATCCAGGACCAGTCCGCCGGGCAGGCCCGGCCATGGCGCGCTTCCCGCTCCAGATGCTGCAGGAAGCGGGCCGACTCTGTGTGGTGGTCGGCGATCGTGACCCCGGCCTGGCTGAACGAGTGCAGCACGGCGAGGTTGAGCTCGGTCATGGCCCTGTCTTTCCACAGGGTACGGTCGCTGACGGTCGACAGGCCCATGCGGGCGGCGATGACCGGCAGCTGGTCGTAGCGACCCCGGTCACCGAAGTTGCGCGAGCCGATCTCCGTGCCCATGTACCAGCCGTTGAACGGGGCGGCCGGATAGCAGATCCCGCCGATGTCGAGATACATGTCGCTGATCGCGGGTACGGCATGCCACCGCAAGCCCAGGTCAGCGAACCAGGCGAAATCCGGATGCTCGATGGCTACCTCGAGCACGGCGGCGGCCGGCAGCTCATGCAGAGTTATCGGCCCGCCAGCCTCCGAGATCATCAGCGGGAGCAGATCAAAGCGGCCAGGGGCCGGCGGACCTGACCAGCCGAGGTCACGGGCCAGGCGGGTGAGCTCGGTGTTGGCCGGATCTCCGAGCACCGAGCCCGAGGCGGTCGGGTAGCCGGCGTACCTGATCAGCTGGGAATTCAGGATCCTCGGGCCGGGCCGGCCAGGAGCGTCGGGCGCGAAGACCGTGATCCCCGGCCGGATCCGCCCGCCGTTCGTCGCCTCGTACAGGTGCCTTACCGACTCGGCGGCCAGCTCAGCGGCCGTGCTGACCTCGCGGCAGTCCCGCACCTGCAGGCTCTGCCAGTACAGCCGCCCGATGCACCGGGCGCTGTTGCGCCACGCGACCCGCGCGCCGAAGACCAGTTCGGCAGTGGTGTGACGATAGGTACCTGTGCTCTCTATCTCCCGCCTGACCTGACGAAGGCGCAGGTCAGGCGAGACTGTGCCATTCTCGGGGCCATTCTCGGCGCAGAAGAGCGTGATGAACCGGTGAGCGCTGATCAGCAGTCCGTCAACGGCGCGGGACTCGTCAGCGGCTAGCGACCAGTCTGACGGAACCGCATCCAGCTCAGCGGCGAAACTGGACACGGTATCCGCCACCGCGACCGGACAGGTCGCGGTGCTCATCACCGGTGCATCAGGCCTGCGGAACATGGCGCCCTCCGGTAAGTCCGTGGCTGGTCCCCTGACGGGACCCGCAGGACTACCGTGCGCCAGCGACCCTGACCTCCGGGTTGCAGCCGCCTTGACGTCCGCATTGCATCGCAGGTCACAGACGCGAGGCCGCCCAGTTCAAGCGGGCGCGAATCTAGGAGCGCGGGCACTGTGAGAGACAAGTGAGGACACAGCGAGGACACAGTAAGGGCACCGCTACGCGGATAACGACGTGCGGAGACTGAAGGCAGGATCCGTCGTCTCGATGCGTATCCGGGCGGATTCCGCCTCTGGCATGCCGAGCCGCTCGAAAATATCCAGCGCCTGCCTGAAGACGATCCGCGCGGCGAAAGGCTGCTGCGTGCTCAGTGTCGTCTCCGCGATTCCCTCAAGGACCTTAGCCTCCTGGTAGGGATCGCCAATCTCCCTGGCTAGCCGCAAGGCGCTCTGATAGCTATCGAAGGCCTCACCGTACCGGCCCGAGCCGCGACGGGCGTCGGCTATCCCGCGAAGCGCGGTGACCTGCTCAGACAGGTTCCCGATGTGCTCTGCGATCGATCCGGCCTTCTCGAAATGAACCAGCGACTCTTCGTAGCATTCGGCACTCTGATAAATGGCGCCAATGTCATTGAGCACGTCGGCTTCATTTGGCAGGTCGCCAATATCGCGGTAGATCGCGAGCGCTCGCCGGTAAGCCGCGAGCGCCTTCTCGTAGCTGCCCTTATAGCGATAAACGCTGCCAATGTTCTGATGCGCGATCGCCTGATTCTGGGCACCATCTATCTCACTGAAAATCTCCAGTGATGCCCGGAAGCTTCGCAGCGCGTCTCGATGGTAACCGCACTGAAGCTGGGTCTTTCCTAGATTGCTGAGCGTCTTGGCCTCGCCGCGCCGGTCGCCGACCTCGCGGTAGAGCGCGAGCGCGTCGCCGAGGTAGCCGATCGCGTCTGAGCAGTGCCCGAGCTGCCAGCAGGAAATACCGGAGTGGCTCAGGGTATTGGCCAGGCCGTGAGCGTCGGCGTCGCCTGCGTCGCCGTCGGAGGCAGCGCCATAAAGCCCTTTAGCCTCAAGGAAGTAGGCGAGGGCCTCGCGGCAGCGAGCCGCGCGCAGGTTGATCAGGCCGACCTGATCGAGCGCGCCGGCCAGACCGCGCCGGTCGGCCAGGGACCGGTAGGCCGCTACGGCATCCTGCGCCAGTGTCAGTGCTACCTCATGCCGGCCCGCCTGCTGGCTCACCACGCTGAGCTCGAGCGACGCCTGGGCGATCCTGATCGGGTCCGCGAGGTCGCGGCACGCCTGCAGGGCCAGCGTATGGGCCGCGATTGCCTCTTCCCAGTACCCTCTGACCTCCACGAAGCCGGCGAGCACGTGGGTGAGGTCGGCGCACTTGCGCTTCCACTCGTGCCGTCCGGCGTGCTGCGCGACCTGCAGGATGCTGCGCCACTCAAGCTCCAGCCAGCCGGCCGCGTCCTCTTGCGTGCCCAGCGCCTGGCCGGTGACTGGCGGGTAGGTAACCGAGACTGGCATGCGGTGCCGGAACGGATGCAGGACGCGGTCAGCCTGGTCGGCTGAGTGCAGGTAGAAGTCGATCAGCCTGCCAGCCGCCTGCCGCTGCTCGGGCAGGGGATCGTCACTGGCCGCCCGCATGGCCGCGAAGCCCCGGATGAGATCATGCAGCCGGAACTGACCATCGGGCGTCCTGACCAGCAGGTGATGGTCGATCAGCGCGTTCAGGGTCTTTTCTGCCTCGGCGAGCGTGCCGCCCGCCAGGGCCGCTGCCGCCTGCAGGCTGACCGCAGGACAGGGACTCAGGCCAAGCCGCCGGAAATACCTCTGGTGGTCGGGCTCGAGCGCCTGGTAAGAGAGGTCGAAGGCAGACGACACCTCCGGGCCGGGAGCGACGGAGCTGCGCAGGCGAGCAGGCGACAGCTCGTCAGCTAGATCAGCAAGCCTCGCCAGATCACCCGAGTTACCCAGGTAGTCCTGGTGGTCTCCGGGTCCCGGCTGACTGCGCGCGAGCCGGGCGGCCGCGTGCTGGATCGCCAGCGGCAGCCCGCCGCAAGACTCGACCGCCCGATCGAGCTCATCGGCGTCCTGTCCGCGGCCGGCTCCGGCGATCCGCCTGAACAACGCGGCCGCGTCATCAGGGGGCAGCACATCGAGCGCGATAACGCGGGCGCCCTCAAGGTCAGGAAGCCGGCGCCGGGCGGTGATCAGGATCAGGCACCGGCCGGACACGGGCAGGAGCGGACGGACCTGATCGCGGCTGGCGGCGTCATCGAGAATCACCACCACGCGTCGCCTGCTCAGCTGGGCCCGCCACAGCGCGGCTCGCTCGCCGGTCGCGTCGGGTATCTGCGTCGCAGGCACGCCTAGCATCGTGAGCAGTCCGTGCAGGGCCTCGCCTGAACTGAGCGCTGGGCCGCCGCGATCATAAGTACGGAAGCTGAGGTAGAACATTCCGTCCGGGTACTGCTCGGCAGCCAGGCGAGCGGCCTGGACCGCGAGCGCGGTCTTTCCCGCTCCTGGCATGCCCTCGATGACCCGGACCTGCGGGCTGTCGCCGCTCTCCGCGGTCAGCAGCGCCAGTTCGTCCTCGCGGCCCAGGAAATCCACCGTGTCGGGCGGGAGAGTGTCAAGCGGGGACACATGGCCAGGACGGCGGGTGGCGAGCCTGACGGCAAGCTGAGGGTCACGGCGCAGGATGCGCTGATGGAGCTCGGACAGCACGGGGCCAGGCTCGGTGCCCTGTTCATCGACGAGGCGGTCGCGGGTCTGCCGGTACAGGCTCAGGGCATCCGCTGGCCTGCCGCTCCAGTAAAGGGCCGTCATCTGATGGGCGATGAAGGTCTCGTCGAGCGGATACTGGGCCAGCAGGCCGCGAAGCTCGCCGATCAGGTCGGCGTGCCAGGCCAAGCTCCAGCTCACACTCGACGCGCTCCTGGATGGCAGCCCGGCGCTCCTCTTCGAGGCCGTCGCGCATCCGCCCTACCCATTCACCCCGGATCCCCGCCAGGGCCTGACCGCGCCACAGTCCCTCGGCCTCGCGCAGCAGGAGTGCCGCGTGATCGAGGTCACCGCTGGCCTTTGACGCGTCCGCTTGCCGACGAAGCTGGCGAAACTGGTGCAGATCGACCACGTCAGCGTCGACATCAAGCACATAGCCATTGGCCCGCCCCGCCAGGCGGACGTTATCCCCCAGCCCCTGCCTGAGCAGGGCCCTGAGCCTGGCCACGTAGACCGAGAGGCTCTCGCGGGCCTTGGGCGGCGGCTGGGTGTCCCACAGGCGGTCGATGAGAGCCTCGGCCGGCACTATAGTGCGCGGCGCGAGCAAGAGGATCGCCAGGACACTGCGCACCCGAACCGGTCCAAGATCGCATTGTTCCCCAGCCGACCACAGCTCGGTCGGCCCAAGGACCCTAAATTCCATGATCGCCAATGCATTCTTCTATCGCCGGCCGGCAGACTCCCGCGTGAGCCCGTCGGAGGACTACAGAAACACTATGGTCGCTTTAATACCCGGCCATAGGCACCTCTCACATGAATTTTACAGGAATTAGGCAGAACAGAGAAATATTGCAATCGGCCTATGCCCAATCACCGAAATTTTGAGTTGCCCAAGCAATGCAACTTTCACGTAAATTTCGCGAGGCCCGGCTGAGCAAAGACCGCAGTGACACCACTAGCCTCCCGAGCCACATGTGACCACAGACGTCGCTGAGATTCGCACCGTGATCCCGGTGACCCCGCCGACCGCCGTCTCCGGCGGCAGCGCCAGCCCGGCCCCGTCGTTCTGGCGGCAGCGCCGCCGGCCCGGGAACTGTCGTTCTGGCGGCAGCGCCGCCGGCCCGGGAACTGTCGTTCTGGCGGCAGCGCCGGCGCGACGCTGCCGTTCCTGCGACAGCGGGGGCACGACGCCGCCGTTCCTGCGACAGCGGGCGCGACGCTGCTGCCGCGACGGCGGGATCAGCTGCCGGCAACGGGTTAAGATGCCCGGTATTTGCTATTTCGGCAGGTAACGCTGCCCGCCGGGCACCGGCGGAAGCCCGGCAGCCGGTCCGGCACCCCCAGCCAGGCGCCCTGGTACCCCCGCAACCTTCCGTGATCATGAAGCAGGCTTTGATCACGGAACATCAGGCGCGTGATCACGCCACAGGCGTTCCGTGATCAAGACCCCGGCGATGATCACGGAAACCCGGTGGCGTGACCCACTGCGTTCAGGAACCCGACTGCGCCCTAGAACCATGCTGGGGCTCGTGATCACTGAGTCCGCAAGCCAACCTTCCGTAGGACCATGCTGCGATTCGTGGTCACCGAGTCCAGAGACCCAGATCCTTGAGAAGTCATCGCTGGCAACCCGGCTCCGGATGTCCGGAGGCCCGGCCCCTTGAACCCAAGCCTGCCAGGTTTCCGCGATCATGCTGCCGTTGGTGATCACGGAAACCTGGTCGGGTGACCATGCTGCTGATGTTCCGGGATCAGGCGGCGTTGCGTGATCACGGAAACACGCACGGGCACTCGCGGCTGGCATCAGCTCGCCGCCGGCGCACTCGCCGAGTCCAGGCCGCCCCTCACTCCAGGGACCACACCCGCGGCACGTTGCCATGCGGGTTGCGATGCATCTTGCACAGATTCCTGCAAATGCCAGGTCCCGACGTACGCAGCCGTGTAATTTGTCCATCCTGAGATACGAATTCAAGGCCCCAACGAGGAGACTTCTCGATGAAGACTCAAAGGTCGTTACGGCAAGTGATCAAGGCGGCGCCCGGGACGCTCGTCCTGGCCCTGGCGTTAGTCAGCCTCGGCACTGCGGCAGCGGCAGCGGCTGGTCACGGTACCAGCGGCCACGTTCACGCGAGCGCACGCCAGTCTACGGACCGCCAGGTGTCCCCGGCTCGTGATGACGCGGCGAAGTCCTGCATGATCCCCAGCACACCCTGGATGTACACGGCTACCGTCGGCGGGCCGTGGATCGCCGATGTCAGTGCTGTCAACCGCACTCCGTGGATGTACACGGTCCTCATCGGCAAGCCCCTGGCGCACGCACCTCAGGTTCGCAAGACGACAGTGGCACATGGATGCCGCAAGGCGCTCCTGAGTTCCTGACCGTCGCATTGCCAGCCCAGCCGAGGCAGTGTCCACCCTCACAACAGTGGCACCCCCAGCAAGAGCAGCGTCATCCGCAGCCGTCAGCTTCGGTGCGCCTAGGTCCGTGTTCGGCTCGCGGATCTAGGCGCACCAGGCTAACGACCTTTGAGCCCGCCTATCCCCAGCGCTCCTGATGGCAGCCTGGTCCCGGCCGCCTCCTGCGCCCAGCGCACATACCCGGCGGGGTCCTTGTCGACCGGCCGGACGCCAGCGAAATACCGCGCCTCGAAGGTCGCGAACGCCACGCCCAGGTCATGCCGAACCTGAAGGCTGGCCACCCGCCTGAAGTCGGTGAGGCCTTCGCGTTCCTCTTCGGCCATATGATCACCGTTGGCGGCGTTGGCCGCCGCGATCGCCGAATGCCAGCCAGCACTGCCCACCTGGTGGCCCGCCACCCCGGCGATCGCGTCCCTGATCTCATTGTGGTCGCTGATCGCGTCGAGTGTCTCGGCGGTGGCGCTGCTCCCGCGGTCGGCTACCAGCCCGGCGCGGAGCAACTCAGGGTAGAAGATCTCTTCCTCGGCCTCGGCATGCACCTCAAGGAAGGTCGACAGCCGCGCCCACAGCAAGCCCAGGACCTCGGTCCCGGCTCCGTCCGCCTGCTCAAGCAGGGCAAAGCGCCTGCGCTGCTCGTGATGGTCGTCGAGGATCAGCTCAGTGATATCCACGGTCCCTCCTTCCCGCCGCCAACCCTAGCCCGCTGCCCGGCCCGACGCGCCCTAACCCGCAGTGCCGCACCGCATCGAGACGTCGGTGTAGCTCTTGGTGCGTGAGTCTGGCTGATACGCCCGGTTGGCCGGGTTTCTGGTTATAAAAGTGTCAATACGTGGCGCCCAGCGACTGACGTATCTCCAACTCCCGTACAGAGCTCCGTGATCACCTCCGCCGCCATGATCGCGGAACATCTGCAGGCCACCGCCACTGCGGCAGCGGCAGGTCACTGCGGCGGCAGGTCGCCGGGGAAGTCAGGTGTCCGTCACGGCTTGCGGGCGACCCCGCACCAGAACACTCGCGAGCCGTCGCTGTCGGCGTCTCCGGGTCTTCTGACCCCCAGACGCCGACGTGGCAGATCCAGCCGGGCTAGCACCATCGATACGGCGGCACGATCTCCAGGCCTTCGAAGAACCGCTCGATCTCCGCCCTGGTCCGCGGATACGCGCTCTCGCTCGCCCTGGTGTAGATCTCCACGCCGCTCGCGATCGAGCGCGGCGGCACCTTGTCGCCGGTGATGTGCGACAGCGCGAGGCAGCTGCCCGGATGCCAGCGCGCCGACGTAGCGGCCGACCAGTCCCCAGGGATCGGAGCTTTCGTGGACGAACTGCATGCACCGCCGTCATCAGCAGCCCGACCGGGCGGCTCAAAGTCGATCAGCTCGCGCAGCTCGGCGTGGTCGAGCAGCGCCTCAGGCTCGCGCAGGTCCGCCTGGACACCGCGGTGGTGCCGTCGCCGGTCAGCAGTTCGGCCGCGGTGAACAGCACCATCGGGTCGTTGTCGACGTAGACCACCCTGGCGCGCGGGTTGATCGCGTGCAGCACCTGATGGGTGTTGTTCTGGGTCGGAAGGCCAGAGCCGATGTCGATGAACTGGTCGATGCCCTGCTCGATCGCCATCCATCTGGCCGCGCGCCCGTGGAACCCCCGGTTCGCCCACGCGGCGTCCTCAAGGTCGGGGAACTGAGCCTTGAACTGGTCGGTCGCATCCCGGTCGACCTGGAAGTTGTGCGTACCGCCCAGCATGTAGTCATACATGCGGGCAGGGCTCGGCCTGGACGTATCCACGCCAGCGGGTGCTGCTCAGGCTCGGCCATGTCCCCTCCATCGGAGTGATACGCCCGTAGTTTGGCACAACCGGCCCACATAACCGAATTTGGCACATCCGACGACGCTCGGACACGTCCGGACCACGCCCGGTACCCCCCATCCCGGCTGAACCCTCGGAAACCCGGCCTGACCTTCGGCCATCTCCACCTGATCTCCATGCGGAGTTCGTCGCCGCATCACAGCGGGTCAGTTATATCGGTTGTGTTGATTCGGACGTTGGGACGATCAAGGGGGAACGAGATGAGCTGGCAGACCAGTCTGGTGCCGCCATCTCGCTTGAGCGACCACGTCTAGGGCGTTGGCCGCGTCCGGGTATAGCGGGGGCATATCCGGGCGCAGCCAGCGCCATCTTTCAGCTTCCGCGTTTACGCGGACGACTCCGCCGATGGTCCGTAGACGGCTGCCCGGACGTCTCCTCATCACTGATGATGCCAATATGACGACGTCTTGCGCCTGGCGGCGGCCGCGTGGCTCCTCTGACCTTCGCAGATCGGGCCAGGTCGGGCTGACCAGCGGCAACGTGACCAGTACGTGGTCCCCTGGCCGGGCTGGCTGGCGAAATCGAGCGTGCCCCGGTGCGCGCGGACCAGTTCGGCGACGATCGTCAGCCCGATGCCGCTGCCCGCCACCTCCGCCGATCGCTGGCCCCGGAAGAACCGCTCGGCGATATGCGGCAGCTCATCGGGCGGGATGCCGATGCCGGTGTCGGTCACCAGTCAGCTCCCCGAACTCGCTCGTCTCGCCTGGTCTCCAGCGTCACCTGGCCGCTCGGCCGGGGTGAACTTCAGCGCGTTGGTCAGCAGGTTGACGATGACCTCGTGCATCCGCAGCGGATCGCACAGTGACTTCGACCTTGGCCAGCCGCTCCACCAGCGTCACGTTCGCGGCCTCGAACGACTCGACCAGGCTCGCCGCCGCGGTCGCCGCGACCGCGGCGAGGTCCCGGCGGACCAGCGTAAGCTGCAGCGCCGCCGCCTCGGCCGACGCGAGTCGCTGCAGGTCATCGACCATCCGCGCCAGCCTCAGCACCTCATCGCGCAGCGAGGTGAGCTGATCAGGCGTCGGCGCGGTGACGCCATCGAGCATCGCCTCGTGCCCGGCCTGCAGCACCGCGATCGGCGTCCTGAGCTCATGGGCCACGTCGGCCACAGATTGCGCCTGAGCTGGTCCTGCTCTTCCTTGGTATCGGCCATCTCGTCGAAGGCGGCCGAGCCAGCTCGCCGAACTTGCCGAAGCCGCGCACCCCCCCGACCCGACTCCCGGCATCGCCGTCCCGGCGGGCCCGAGCCGCCCAGATCAGCCGGTCGACCGGCGCGGTGATCAGGCGCGACAGCGGCAGCGCCACCAGCAGCGCGATCAGCGCGGCGATGGCCGCGGCGGTGAATCCTGGCCTGCCAGCTTCTCGAACGAGAACAGGTTGATCTCCTGGCCGAGCGATCCGTGACCGAACGCGACCGTCACCCAGCCGACCTGACGGCCGTGCACCATGACGGCGATCGTTAAGCCGGGGCCCGGCCGCGGCGATCGTCCGAAATCCCGGCGAAGCCTCGAACGATCCGCCCGTCACGCGCGTGGATCTGCACGCCAGACCCGCTTCGCGCGATAAATTGCAACAATCGGGGCGAAATCGGCGTGAACCCAGCCCGCGTGGCTGATAGGCGCGCCGCCCGCTGCCACCGCCACCGATCTCGCCATATCGAACTCCTGATTGCGGACGAGATGCCGGAAGTCCCCGCCGACCGTCACCGACAGACCACGATCGCCGCGACGACGGCGGCTACCGCCACCGCAGACGAATGCCAGCGTCAGCTGCAGGCCAGCCGGCCGATCCAGTCCGACCTGCCTGCCTAGACATCCCTGGCGAGGCCAAGCCGGTAACCGCCGCCAAGAACCGTCTGCACGATCGCCGGGTTGGCCGGGTCTTCCTCGATCTTCCGGCGCAGATTCTTGACGTGGCTGTCGATGGTCCGCTCGTAGCCCTCGAAGTCGTAGCCGCGAACCCGGTTGATCAGCTCGAATCGGGAGTACACCCGGCCGGGCACGGTCGCGAGCGCGACCAGGATGCCCCACTCTGTCGGGGTCAGTTCCACCTCGGTCGCCCCTGACGTGGACGATCCGCCGAGGCTCGTCGATGATCAGGACGCCGTCCCCGAACCGACTCACCGCGTGGTCGGTCGCTCGCCGGGGCGTTGCGCCGCAAGATGGCCTGGACCCTGAGCACCAGTTCGCGCGGGCTGAACGGCTTGGTCACGTAATCGTCGGCGCCGAGCTCGAGTCCGGCGATCCGGTCCTGCTCACCGCTCCTGGCCGTCAGCATCAGGATCGGCACCGGGCTGACCGCCTGCACCTCCCTGGCGACCGCTTCCCCCGGCACGTCAGGCAGGCCCAGGTCAAGCACGATCAGATCGGGCTTGGCCGTAGCGGCATCACGTTGATCGCCTCGGCACCGGAATCGGTCGAAAGCACGGCGAACCCGGCGCGCTCAAGATAGGACCTGCACCAGATCCCTCAGCTTGCGCTCGTCTTCGACGAGCAGCACTGTCGCCGCCATCGTGACCCGACGTCCCCCATCGTCAGGAACCGGGCAGCTCACCAGCTGCCCAGTTGGATGAATCATGCCCACGGCTAGCCGGACTGATGCAGCCGAACCGTGCTGCTGCGCGGGATCCGCGCTCCTCCTGATCCGCCCCGTCGCAGCCCGGATGCTGACGGCGCTCGGCGGCTCCTGGTCAGCGGGATCGTGATCATGGCCGTGGTCCCCTTGCCCTGCTCGCTGGCGATCTCGAAGTTGACCATGCTGGGCCTGGACCAGCTCGCGACGATCGTCAGGCCGATCCCGCTGCCGGTAGCCATCTGCGCCGAGCGCTGACCCCGGAAGAACCGCTCCGTCACCCGGGGCAGTTCATCGGGCGGGATGCCGATGCCCGTGTCGCTGACCCTCAGCCTGGCCCGCCCGTGTCCGCCCAGCCCGGTCTCCAGCAGACCTGCCGTCCGCCGGGGTGAATTTCAGCGCGTTGGTGAGCAAGTTCACGATGACCTCGCGCATCCGGTCCGGATCGCACCTGACCCACACCGTGCTGAGCTTCCTGGTCAGGCTGACTCCGGCCGCCCCGAACGAATCCGCCAGGCTGGCCGCCGACTCCGAGGCGATCACGGCCAGGTCGCTGCGGCACGAGCTTGAGCTGCAGCGCCGCCGCCTCCGCCGACGCCAGCCGCTGCAGGTCCTCGATCATCCGCGCCAGCCGCAGCACCTCGTCGCGCAGCGACCAGAGGTTCTCGCTCGTCGGCTCGGTGACGCCGTCAATAATCGCCTCATGGCTGGCCTGCAGGATCGCGACCGGCGTACGCAACTCGTGCGCGACGTTGGCGACCAGGTTCCGCTGCAGCCGGTCACGCTGGTCGATCGCGTCACTCGACTCGTTCAGCGCCACCGCCAGCTCATGGATCACGCCGGTGCCGCGGATGTCACCGACTCGCATCGACCTGTCGCCCTCACCTCGCGCCCTGATCGTGGCGAGCACCCGTTCAAGCGGCGCCGTGATCTGCCGGGAAATGATCAGAGACACGACCAGCGCGACCAGGATGACGATCCCGAACGAACCCAGGCTGGCACGCAGCCGTTCGCTCTCGAACTGACTGACCACCGAGCCGAGACCCTGCTGGCCGAACTTCACCACGACATAGCCCACGTCCTGGCCATGCACCCGGACCGGCGTCCTGAACATGTTGCCCTGCGGAAAGGTGGCGTATCCGGGCGTAACCTTCACCACTTTGCCGTGCATGTCACGCACCTCGGCTCCGGCACCCTCCCGGCCCACCAGATCGAGTACCGGGTCAAGGTTGGCGCGGGCCCAGCCTGGCGGCCCCTGCTCATAGAGGGCGCCGGAGGCAGCGGCGACGGCCCGGCTCAGATTCCGTTCCTGCTGCCTGGCGAGATTGTTGATGTCATGACCCGTGCCGATCTCGTTGAGCCAGGACATCACGATAATCGCCACGAGGGCGACGCCAAGGAACGCGGCTGTGAGCCGCCGCCCCAGCTTGCCTATCCCGAATATGACCGGTCTGACCATCCCCTATCCGGCCCGGCGGCGGAGGGATGGCCTGCCTGAACCGACCGGCATTGTGGAATGCGCCATGCGTGCGAGGCAACCCGACGCAGATGCAGACCCGGTGCGCGGCCGGTGAAGGAGTCATGGAGCCGGCAGCAGCACGTCCGCGTCGAAGCAGGTCCGGTCGCCCGTGTGACACGCCCCGCCAGCCTGGTCAACCTTCACCAGCACGGTGTCGCCGTCGCAGTCCAGCGCGACCGACTTCACCAGCTGTACATGGCCTGAGGTATCGCCCTTGACCCAGTACTGCGCCCGGCTGCGGGACCAGTAGGTGCAGCGCCCCGTGGTGACAGTGCGATGCAGCGCCTCATCGTCCATCCAGCCGAGCATCAGCACCTCGCCGGTGTCGTACTGCTGGGCGATCGCGGGGAACAGCCCGGCCCCGTCCCGCTTCAGCCTGGCCGCGATGCGCGGGTCTAGGCCCTCCTGCGTCGTCATGACGCTCCCTGCCTGGTCAGGCGCACCGAGTGACCAGCGGCGCGCAACGAGTGCTTGACATCGGCAATTCTCAGCTCACCGAAGTGAAACAGGCTGGCCGCGAGCACGGCGTCGGCGCCAGCCGTCACCGCCGGGGCGAAGTCGGATACCTTGCCAGCCCCGCCGCTGGCCACGACCGGCACATCGACCACCGCCCGGACAGCGGCGATCATCGGCAGGTCGAACCCGGCTTTCGTGCCGTCCGCGTCCATCGAGTTCAGCAGGATCTCGCCGGCCCCAGCTCGGCCGCCCTGGCCGCCCACGCCACGGCGTCGATGCCGGTGCCGCGCCGCCCGCCATGAGTGGTGACCTCGAACTCGACGGCCGAACCGGCTGCCGGACCGGCCGCGCCGGGCCGCGCCGGCCCGCCTGGCGTCCACCGAGACCACCACGCACTGGGTACCGAATCTAGCGCTGACCTCCGACAGCAGCTCCGGCCTGGCGACCGCCGCGGTATTCAGGCACACCTTGTCCGCACCGGCCCGCAGCAGCCGGTCCACATCCCGCACCGACCGCACGCCACCGCCGACGGTCAGCGGGATGAACACCTGATCGGCGGTGCGCTCCAGCACGTCATACATGGTCTGGCGACCGTCACTCGACGCCGTGATGTCCAGGAACACCAGCTCGTCGGCCCCGTCGCGGTCATAAGCGCCGGCCAGCTCAACCGGGTCCCCGGCATCGCGCAGCCCGGCGAAATTGACCCCTTTGACGACCCGCCCGGCATCGACATCCAGGCACGGGATCACCCGGACCGCGACGGTCATACCAGAACTCGAAACGGCGTCCATCACGAGACCGCGCTGAGCGCCGCTTCGAGCGTGAACTTGCCCGCGTAGAGCGCCTTGCCGACGATGGCGCCGCTCACCCCGAGCGGCACGAGCCCGGCGATCGCCCGCAGATCATCGATGCTGGACACACCTCCGCTGGCGATGACCGGCCGGTCGGTGCGCTCGCAGACCTGCCGGAGCAGGCCAAGATTCGGCCCGGTGAGCATGCCGTCCTTCGAGACGTCAGTGACCACGTAACTCTGGCAGCCGTCCGACTCAAGCCGGGCGAGCACGTCGAGCAGTTCGCCGCCGAGCCTGGTCCAGCCCCGCGCGGCCAGCCTGGTGCCCCGGACATCGAGGCCGACAGCGACCCTGGACCCATGCTCGGCGATCACCGCCCTGATCCAGTCAGGCCGCTCCAGGGCAGCGGTCCCGATGACGACCCGCTCGCAGCCGGTGGCCAGCGCCCTGGTCAGCGAGTCATCGTCGCCGATGCCACCAGATAGCTCCACTGCCACGTCGAGTCGCTTGATGACCTCGGCTAGCTGGCTTGCGTTCGTTCCCCTTCCGAAGGCAGCGTCGATGTCGACCAGGTGCACCCATTCCGCCCCGGCCCGCTGCCACGCCAGCGCGGCGTTAAGCGGATCGCCATAGGAAGTCTCCGTGCCTGCCGCACCTTGCACCATCCGGATGGCCTGGCCGGCGGCCACATCGACGGCCGGCAGCAGCGTGAGGGGCGCGGTCATCGGAGCATCTCCAGCCAGTTAGCGAGCAGCGCGGCGCCGGCGTCACCGGACTTCTCCGGGTGGAACTGGGTCGCGCAGAGGGGGCCGTCCTCGACCGCCGCGACGAAACGCTGCCCGTGCGAGGCCCAGGTCAGCAGCGGAGCCGGCGGTGGCCACGACCTGATCGCGAACGAGTGCACGAAATAGAACCGGTCGCAGGCGTCCATGCCCTCCAGCAGCCGGCTGCCTTCCGGTGCCTGGACCGTGTTCCAGCCCATGTGCGGCAGCACAGGCGCGTCAAGCCGGTCGACGGTCCCCGGCCACGCACCGCACCCGGCCGTCGCCACGCCATGCTCATTGCCCTGGGCGAACAGCACCTGCATGCCGACGCAGATGCCGAGCACCGGCCGCCCGGCGGCCACCCGCCGCGCGATGAGCTGCACAGCCTCGCACCGCCCGCAGCCCCGCCATGCACGCGGCGAACGCGCCGACTCCCGGCACCACCAGCCCGTCGGCGTTCAGCGCGGCCTCGGCGTCCGAGGTCACCACGGTGTCCGCCCCGACCCGCTGCAGCGCCCGCCTGGCCGAACGGAGATTGCCTGAACCGTAGTCGAGCACGGCGACGACCGGACGTTCGCGGCTCACAAGACACCCTTGGTGCTGGGGATGCCCCGGCTGACCGGATCGGCTGCTGCCGCAGCTCGCAGGGCCCGGGCGAAGGCCTTGAACTGCGCTTCGACAATGTGATGCGGATTGCGGCCGTAAAGCACGGCGACGTGCACGCAGATCGCTGCCGTGGCACCGAGGGTCTCGAAGAAGTGCCTGGTCAGCGTCGTGTCGTAGGTGCCGATCAGGGGTGCAAGGCCGTCGGGCTCGCTGTGCACCACATACGGGCGGCCGGCCAGGTCGACCGCCGCCCTGACCAGCGTCTCGTCGAGCGGAATCAGCGCGTCGCCGAACCGGCAGATGCCCGCCTTGTCGCCAAGCGCCTGCCGCAGCGCCTCGCCGAGGGTGATCGCCGTGTCCTCGACGGTGTGGTGCGCGTCGATCTCGATGTCTCCCGCGGCGCGGACTCGCAGGTCCAGGCAGCCGTGCTTGCCAAGCTGGCTGAGCATGTGATCAAAGAACGGCACGCCGGTCGCCACGTCCGTGCTGCCGGTGCCATCGAGATTCAGCTCAACCTCGACCCGGGTTTCCCTGGTCTCGCGGCTGACGGTGGCCGTCCTGGGCCGCACGTCGGTCACGCGAGTACCTCGTCGAGCACCCTGCGGAACGCGTCGAGCTCGTCCTCGGAGCCGATCGTGACTCGCAGCCACCCGGCCGGGCCGACCTCCCTGACCAGCACGCCCCGGTCAAGCAGTGCCTGCCAGACCGCGTGCCGGTCATCGAACACGCCGAACAGCACGAAGTTGGTGTCGGAGTCGGCGACGGTCAGGCCCCGCCCGCGCAGCCAGCCGACCAGCTCGTCGCGCGCGGCGCTGATCATCTCGACCGTGGCGAGCAGCTCGGCGGAATGGGCCAGGGCGACCCTGGCGATCGCCTGGGTCGGCGCGGAGAGGTGATAGGGCAGCCGGACGAGCTGAATCCCGTCGACCAACTCTGGGTGCGCCGCCAGGTAGCCGACCCGCGCGCCGGCCAGGGCGAAGGCCTTGGACATGGTGCGTACCACCACGAGCCGGGGGAATCTCGGCAGCAGCGTCAGCGCGCTGCCCTGCGGGTCCCTGGCGAACTCGGAGTAGGCCTCGTCAATGACCACCAGGCCCGGAGCGATCCTGGCGACCTCCTCGATCACCGGCAGCGGCTGGGCCGTACCGGTCGGGTTATTGGGCGAGGTGAGGAACACTAGGTCAGGCTGGAACTCACCGATCGCCGCCGTCGCCCGCTCCGTGTCGACGCCGAAGTCGTCGCCTCTGGTCGCACTCAGCCACTCCGTGTTCGTGGTCCTGGCGATGATCGGATGCATCGAGTACGAGGGCTCGAAGCCAAGCGCGGCTCGTCCGGGACCGCCGTAGGCCTGGAACAGCTGCTGGATGATCTCGTTTGACCCGTTGGCGGCCCAGACCTGGGCGGTGGTCAGGTCGTGGCCGAGATAACTCGCGAGATCCTCGCGCAGCGCTACCGCGTCGCGGTCCGGGTACCTGTTCAGGTCGGCGGCTGCGGCCGCAGCGGCCTCGGCAATGTCGCTGATCAGGGCCGGCGACGGCGGATACGGGTTCTCGTTGGTGTTGAGCCTGGCGTAGGCGTCGACCTGAGGTGCGCCGTAGGGTGATCGTCCGAGCAGGTCGGCACGCAGCGGCGGCGGGCTGGCGCTGCCTGGCTGGGCGCCGCTGTCGAGCACCTCTGCGGTTCCGGTGTCCATCGAATCCTCCGTCGCCTAGTGCCCGGCCGGAACCCGGATCCGGACAGCGTTCACGTGTGCGGCCAGGTCCTCGGCACCGCCGAGCGCGTCGATGTGCGGGGCGACCTGCGCCAGCGCCGTCCGCGTGCAGTTCACCACGTGGATGCCCCGCAGGAAGGTCAGCACCGACAGGCCAGGGCTGTGCCGCGCCGTGCCCCCGGTGGGCAGCACGTGGTTGGAGCCGGCGAGGTAGTCGCCGAGCGAGACCGGCGCGTACGGCCCTACAAAGATAGCGCCGGCGTTCCGCACCCGGCCGGCCAGTTCCTCCGCGTTCGCCGTCTGGATCTCCAGGTGCTCGGGTGCCCAGGCGTCGGCCACGGCGATCGCCGCATCGAGATCGTCTACAAGCACGCAGGCCGACTGACCGCGCAGGGCGTCGGTGACCCGGCCCGCGTGCCTCGCGGTGGCGATCTGCCTGGCCAGCTCGGTATCGACCTGGTCGGCCAGGCCTTCATCGGTGCTGATCAGCAGGCAGGCCGCGAGCGAGTCGTGCTCGGCCTGCGCGATCAGGTCGGCGGCCACGAAGCCCGGATCCGCCCCGGCGTCGGCCACAATCGCGATCTCCGTCGGCCCCGCCTCGGCGTCCGTGCTGACCGTGCCTCTGAGCAGCCGTTTCGCCGCCGCCACATAGACGTTGCCAGGGCCGGTAATCACGTCGGCCCGGACACAGTCGGCCGTGCCGTAGCCAAGCATCGCGATCGCCTGGGCGCCGCCGACCGCATGGACCTCGGTGATGCCGAGCAGTTCGCAGGCGGCGAGTACGGCCGGATGCGGCAGGCCGCCGTGCTGCGATCTCGGCGGTGAGGCCACCGCGATCTGGCCAACCCCCGCCACCTGCGCGGGGATCACGTTCATCACGACCGACGACGGGTAAGCGACCAGGCCACCCGGTACGTAAACGCCAGCCCGGGCGATCGGCACATAGCGCTCCGTGACCGAGCTGCCGTCCGCAACCTGGGTCACCGTCTCCGAGGGCAGCTGGGCCTCGTGTACCAGCCTGGCCCGGCGAGCCGCCTCCCGCAGCGCCCGCGCCACGGCCGGCTCCAGCCCGGCCAGCGCCGCCTGCAGCGCCGCGCGCGGCACCAGCGTGGAGGGCCTGTCGACTCCGTCAAACCGGGCGGTGTATTCCCGCACCGCCTGCGCTCCCCGCTCGCGCACGTCCTCGCAGACCGGCCGCACGACCTCAACAGCGGCCGCCACATCAAGCTCAGCCCGAGGCAGCACCCCGGCGAGCCCGGCCCGCCTAGCTACCCCGGCCATCCCCTCCGGCTGGGACGCTTCGAGCGCAACGACCGAGGTTCCCCGAAGATCAACCCGCTTTAGCACCCCGCAAGCCTAGTCCCAGCCCCCGGCAGCTCCCGCCCCCGGCAGGTTTCCATGATCATGGTTTGCGCCCGGGCATGGTCGTTATTCGATGATCTTGGAGATGGGGAGTTCCAGGATGTCGCGGGCGCCGGCGGCGCGCAGGGCCGGGATCAGGGTGTTGACGCCGCGCTTGGGTACCACGGCCTCCACCGCGTGCATGTCGCCCCGCGCGAGTGAGGTGATCGTGGGGGAAGACATCGCCGGGAGCATGTCGGCCACCGCGCCGAGCTGGGCGGCGGACACGTTCAGCTTGACCAGGACGTGGCCGCGCGCCCTGATGGCACCGCGCAGCAGCAGTGCCACATCCTCCATCGCGGCCCGCTTGACTTCATCGGCGTACGTACCCGGGTTGGCGACCAGCTCGGTGTAGCTGGTCAGGATCGTGTGCAGGATGCGCAGGCCGTTCCTGCGCAGCGATGAGCCGGTCTCGGTCAGGTCCACGATCGCGTCGACGATGTCGGGCACCTTGGCCTCGGTCGCACCGTAGGACGGCGTCACCACCGCCCTAATCCCGTTCTCCGCCAGAAATCGCCTGGTCAGCTCCGGGAACTCAGTCGAGATCCTGATCCCGGCCGGCAGGTCCGCTATCGACTCCCAGCCCGAGCTGGCCGGGACCGCGAGCACCACCCGGACCGGATTGGCGGTCACCTTGGAGTAGGCGAGCTCCCCGAGCGAGGCGACCTCGGCACCGGTCTCGGTGATCCAGTCCCGGCCGGTGATGCCGAAATCGAACAGGCCCTCGGCCACGTAGGTCGGGATCTCCTGCGGGCGCAGGAACCGTACCCGGTCGATCCTGGGATCCTCGATCGACGCATGGTAGTCGCGCTCCGAGGCCCTCCGCACGGTCAGGTCGGCGGCGTCGAACAGGTCGAGCGTGGCGCGTTCAAGAGAGCCCTTAGGCAGTACGAGTGACAGCACGCCAGCACCTTACCGGGACGGGCGGCCGGGCTCGCCGGGGCCAGTCATCAGCGGAGCGTGATCACATTGCCTGTGATCAGGTCGGCCGCCGCTGAGGCCAGGTACGCGATTACCCCGGCGACCTGCGCCGGGCTGGCGATATGGATCAGCGTCGAGCTGGCGGCCACCTCGGCCCGCACCGCGTCGGTGACCCAGCCGGTATCGGTGACCGGCGGATGGACCATGTTGGCTGTGATCCCGTAGCCGGCCAGCTCGGCGGCGGCCGACATCGTGTAGCTGACCTGGGCGGCCTTGGCCGCGCCGTACGACACCTCCTGCGGGAACCCGAGATCGCCGCCGGACGTGAGCCCGATGATCCGGCCCCACGTCCCGCCCCGCTCGATATGACGACGCGCGAGCTCCGCGATCAGCAGCGCCGCCCCCATGGCGTCCACGCCGAACTGCTGACGCCACGACGCCTCAGCAACGGGCCGCAACGACCTTCCGTGCCGATCCGTCGCAGCAGAGGTGAAGGTGTCCGAGATCCACCCGGTCGCGTTGTTCACCAGGATGTCGACCGGCCCGAACCGCTCCTCCGCCAGATCAAAGAGCCGAGCGGGGACCTGCGGATCGGTCAGGTCGGCCTCCGCCGCCGTCGCCCGGCCGCCCGCACCGGCGATCTCGGCCAGCACCGCGTCGCAGCCGCCCGCCCGGTAAGCCCGGTATCGCTGCGGAACCCCGGCATCGACCTCATCATGCACCCGCAAGAACGTGCAGAGCACCGCACATCCCTGCCTCGCCAGCGCCAGCGCCGTAGCCGCGCCGATCCCGTGATTGGCGCCAGTCACGATCGCCGTGTGGCGCCCGTCCGGCTCACTCACGCGACCACCCGCGCGGTCGACGACCCGTCGGGCAGGCGCCGTACTTCAAGGCGCTCGGTCACCCGGTCCTTCAGCTCGGCGACGTGGCTGACGATGCCCACCGCCCGGCCGCTGTCACGCAGCTCATCGATGACCCCGAGCACCTGATCGAGGGTCTGCTCGTCCAGTGACCCGAACCCCTCGTCGATGAACAGGGTCTGCAGGTCGACCCCGCCGGCCTCGCCCTTGACGACGTCGGCCAGGCCGAGCGCAAGCGCCAGCGAGGTGTAGAACGTCTCGCCGCCCGACAGCGACCTAGGGCTGCGCTCCTCCCCGGTATACCGGTCGATGACCGACAACGTCAGGCCGCTCCGCTGCCGCCGCGACTCGCTCTCATCGCAGCGCCGTAGCTCGTACCGGCCCGCCGACATCGCCGCGAGCCGCACGTTGGCCGCCGCCACGACCTGCTCGAACCAGTGCCGCAGCACGAAGGTGGTCAGCGCGACCCTGCGGTGCCCGTCCATGCCCTTGGCCAGGCCAGCCAGGTAGATCACCGGCGCGGTCGCCGCCTCAATCGTCGCCGCGTTCTCCTGCGCGGCCTGGACCTCGGCCAGCCGGGAGACCAGTCGCTGCGCGGCGGCGGCACGGGCGTCCAGCGCCGACCCGGCCTCCCGCTCAGCCTCCCGCGCGCGGCCAAGAGCGATGACGGCCTGCTCAGCCGACCGGCGCGCCTCGCCGGCCAGGGCCGGGTCCAGGCCCGCCAGATCGGGCGCGTCGACGGCCGACCTCAGCTCCGCGAGCTTCCTGGCCCAGGACGTGACCTCGAGCTCGAGCCGCGACTGTTCCGCCGGAGTGCGCACGGCCGCCCTGGCCAGCTCAAGCGCCTCGGCACCGCCGCCAAGATCCAGCTCGGGGGCACCCGGCGCGCGGCCCCCCAGCCAGTCCGGGCCGAAACCGCTAGCCAGCGCCTCATCCTCCGCACCGCACCGCGCTCGCTCAGCCGCGTCGAGTGCCGCCGCGAGATCTCCGAGCACGACCGCCAGCGACCGGTCGGCGGCAGCGGACTTCTCCAGTGCCGTCTGCCTGGCAGTCACTGACGGGTAGGGCGACGCGGCCTGCGCGAGCGCGACCCGCAGGCCGGCCAGATCCGCCTGGGCCCGCTGTGACTCGGCATCGGCCGCCGCGCGCGTCACCAGCTCAGTGACCAGCTCGGCTCCGATCCGCTGATGCTCGGCGCGGAGCTCGGCTAGCTCGGGCTCGAGCCGGAGCACCTCCGCCTGGGCCAGCTCAGCGACGCTCAGTCGCCCGCCGGCCACAGTCTCCTGCTCAGTGAGCCCGGCCAGCGTCTGCCCGTCGGTGATCGACCTGAGCACCGCCACCTCCCGGTCAAGGTCAGCGTGCTCGCGCTCGGCCGCGCTCCTGGCCGCCAGCGCCGCGTCGCGCCGCTCCCCCGCCGCCTCGACGGCCTCGGCGGAGACCGGCTCGGCCCCGGCGCCGACCCCGGCCGGTGCTGGATGCTCGGCCGACCCGCACACGGGACAGGCGGTACCGGCGGATAGACCGGCGGCAAGCTCGGCCGCGATCCCGGCCAGCCTGGCGTCCATCGCCTGCTGATGCTCATCGACCAGCCGCTGATGCTCATCGACAGCGAGTCTGAGCGCGGCCGCCTTCGCCGTCAGCACCGGCTCAAGCTCAGCCAGCCGTCGCCCGGCCGCCACGACCCGGCCAAGCTCGGCGAGTTGCTGCCGCGCGGCGTCCAGTCCAGCGGCGGCGACCCTGGCCGCGCCGAGGCTGACCTCGATGACGTCGATCCGGCCCGGCAGATCCCGCCTTGCTTCCTCCAGCGACTCGACTCGCCGCGCCGCGCCCGCCGCCGCGGCACTCAGCCCGGCAGCTTCGGTCTCCCGGCCAGCGATCGCCGATTCAGACTTAACAAGATCGTCCAGGCTAGCTGCCGCTCGCTGGTCAGCCTCGGCCCGCGCGGCTGCCCGCTTGCCCGCCTTCCTTGCCGTGCTAGCAAACACTGCCGTGCCATCACCCGAGTCACCGGCCAGCGCCGCCAGCCTCCCAGCATCCAGGCCGACCCCTGCCTCCCGGCCAGCCATCGCCTCCAGGCCAGCCGCAGTGAGCCAGTCGCGGAGCCGGAGCCTGGCCGCGTCGACCTCGGTCTGGGCCTGCGCGAGGACGGTAACCAGCGGCCTGACTGGCTCGGCCCGGCGCGCGGCGCTCAGCACGACGGCTCGCTCCTCATGCGCCGGGGCGGTGGCCTCGTGCTCCGTCAGCCGGGCCAGGGCGCCGGTCAGCCGGCCCATCAGCGCGGCCCGCGTGTTCGCTTCCCGCTCGACCTCGAGCGCGCGCCCGGCGGAATCGATGGCCACGTCAAGTGCCTGCGCGCAGACCTCGGCCAGCCCGGTCAGTTCCTCGCCTAGCTGCTTGAACCGAACCGCCTGCTCGGCCGCCGGCACGACGATCAGCTCGGCCCGCTGCTCGGGATCGAGCCCGGCCGCCTCGGCTGCGGCCGATACTGCCATGGCCAGCTCAGTCTGCGCCTGCTGCCTGGTCCTGGCTCCCTCGGCCCGGCGCCGGTCAAGCTCGGCGGTGATGCTGTCATAAAGCTGAGTGCCGAACAGCCTGGTCAGCAGCGTCCGCCTGGCATCGTCGTCGGCCCGCAAGAACCGCGCGAACTCCCCCTGCGGCAGCAGCATGACCTGCGTGAACTGAGCAAGGCTGAGCCCGACGGCCGTGGTGATCAGCTCGCCGACCTCGGCCTTGTTCGACGACAGGCTGACCCAGCCGCCGGCCTGCATCCGCTGCAGGTGCACTCGCGCCGGCTCAGTCGTGTAACCCTGGCCGCGCCGTTTCCGCCGCCGGTGCTCGGGCACCCGCGTCAGCAGGTAGCGGACACCCGCCAGGGAGAAGTCAAGCCGGACAGAAGGCTCGACGTCCGGATCGGCGAAATCGGAGTGCAGCCGGTCGTCGGCGGCCTCCTGACCAGCCAGCCCGCCGTAGAGGGCGAACGTGATCGCGTCGAGTATGGTCGTCTTCCCCGCGCCGGTCGGCCCTTCGAGCAGGAAGAGCCCGCCGCTGGTCAGCCGGTCGAAGTCGAGTTGCTGCGGCTGCGCGTACGGCCCGAAGGCCTGCAGCTCCAGGTTGTGCAGCCGCATTCAGGCCGCCGCCTCATCGTCTTCCCACTCGCCGTCATCGAGCCCGAGCCCGGCTGTCCTCGTCCCTGCCTTATCCAGGCTCGCGTCCTGCTCGTGCTGCACAGACTCGATCACGTCGGCGAGTACCGCCCGCTGCTCGTCGTCGGGCTGCCCGCCGCTGGTGAACTCGACGAACCGGCCGCAGATCTCCACCGGGTCAGCGGTCCTGGCCACGGCTCGCAGCTCAGCCGGGCCGCTGGCCAGCTCGCCCTCGGGCGCGAAGTCGAGTACCAGCGTGTGCGGCCAGCGCTGGCGTAGCCGCTCCATCGGCGACGCCGGGCGGGTCGGATCGGTGAGCACGACCTTGACCCAGGACTCCGCCAGCTCGGCGTCGTCTCTTGCCAGCAGCTCATCGAGCCGCCCGCGCACCTGCCTGAGCGCACGCGGAACCGGCGCCTCAAGCAAAGTCGTGGTGACCGCGCCGGTCTCGTCGATCTCGGCGAGGGTGACGGACTTGCGATGGTTGCGCTCGGAGAATGAGAACGCCAGCGGGGACCCGCTGTACCTGATCCGGGCCTGGGTCTCCCCGTCCGGCGCGGCGACATTCTGCTGGCCATGCAGGTGGCCGAGGGCGACGTAGCTGAGACCCGCGAAGACCGTCGCCGGAGCATCGCCGATCCCGCCGACCCGCAGGTCCCTTTCAGAATCGGAAGGCAGTGCGCCGGTCACGAACGCATGCGCGGCTACTACCGTGCGATGAATCCCGCGTCCGGCGGCATCCGCCCGGATCAGGGCGGTCGCGGCGGCCAGCACTGACTCGTGCGAGCGTTCGGCCCGGAGGTCAGTCATGACGGCGTCGGGCAGCAGGTAGGGGATGCCGTAGACGGCGATCTCGCCGTGCTCGTCGGCCAGGACGACGGGCCTGGCGAGGTCATCGACGCTGGTGCGCAGGTGCACCCCGGCCAGCTCGCTGAGGCTGGCGCCGAAGCCGAGCCTGACGGCCGAGTCGTGGTTGCCGCTGGTGAGCAGCAACTGGATGCCCGCCCGCGCGAACCCGCGCAGCGCGTGATCGAGCACGGCGACCGCGTCCACCGGCGGGACGGCCCGATCGTAAATGTCACCGGCGACCACGACCGCGTGTACCTGCGCGCTGATCGCCTGCGCGAGCAGCCAGTCGAGGAAGGCTGCCTGGTGCGGCAGCAGATCCTCGCCGTGCAGCATCCGCCCGAGATGCCAGTCCGAGGTATGGATCAGTCGCATGGGCGCACCATTGATCGTCGCGTTCCGGGGAAGTTGTCGCGTTCGGGGAAGACGTGCTGCCGGTCTCATCATGCCGCGCGATGCTCGCCCTTCCCCGCTAATGCCGGGCGACGGCGTGTCGCGCCGGCTGGCCGGGACGCAGGCCTGAGACTGACCCGAATGAGGCTGTCCCCGCAGGAGGCAAGGCGTCGGTTCGCGACGGCGCGGGTGGCGCGGCTAGGCACGGTCTCGGCGCGGGGACAGCCGCACCTCGTGCCGTTCACGTTCGCGGTGGACGGAGATGTCATCTATTCCGCGGTCGACAGCAAGCCGAAGTCGACGACCGCACTCCGGCGGCTGCGAAACATCACCGAAAGCTCCCTCGTCACCGTTCTTGCCGACCTCTACGACGACGACTGGGGCGCGTTGTGGTGGGCTCGCGCCGATGGCCGCGCTCTCGTGACCAGCGATCTGGCGGCGATGGCGGCGCCAGTCAGGCTGCTCGCCGGCCGCTATCCGCAGTACGCGGACAGCCCGCCCGCCGGTCCTGTCATCGTCATCGCGGTGGACCGGTGGACGGGCTGGTCGGCTAGCTGACTGCTCAGGTCGCTTTGGTCACAAGCTGGCGACGGCCGGGATGACCTGGGCGCCGATGACCTCGAGCGGAGCCACGTCCCACACATTGGCTACGGCGCCGATGGCGGTGTCGAAGCCGAGCTCGGCGAGCGCACCGAGCTGATCCACGATCTGGCCGGCGTTCTCGCCGTTGCGGCCGGTATCGAAGATGAAGTAGCACGACTTGCGGATCTCGTCGTAGACCCGGCCCTCGGCGTCGCAGTGCTCGCGGAGCACGTCGAGCTTGCGGCCCAGGTCCGGGCCGGGGAAGAGGTTGCACGCCTGGGCGTAGCGGGCCACGAACCGCAGCGTCTTCCGCTCGCCGCCGCCGCC
This sequence comes from uncultured Actinomycetota bacterium, assembly GCA_963819285.1. Taxonomy (GTDB): domain Bacteria; phylum Actinomycetota; class Actinomycetes; order Streptosporangiales; family Streptosporangiaceae; genus Chersky-822. The sequence continues at coordinate 2,754,271 of CAWFVM010000002.1, read as the reverse complement.
GATCATGATCGGCGGGTGCGGCTTGGCCAGTGGCTGCGGATGATTCAGCGGCCGGTCGAGCTCATAGTGCAGGCCGCGATAGGGCGAGTCATCGTCGTTCCACATCTGCAGGCAGATCTGCAGGGTCTCCTCTAGCCGCTCAAAACGCTCGGCGACCGGCGGGAAGGGGATGCCGAGCCCCGCGGACTCCTCGTCGTTCCAGGCGGCTCCGATGCCGAGCCAGGCCCGGCCGCCGGAAAGCACGTCGAGGGTGGTCACGATCTTGGCCAGCACGCCGGGATGCCGGTAGATGGCTCCGGTGACCAGCGTGAGGAGCTTGGCCCGTGAGGTACAGGCAGCCAGGTAGCCGAGGGTGGTGTAGGCCTCGAGCATGTCGTTCTCCGGCGGCCCGGCCACCCGGATCTGGAAGAAGTGATCCATCACGCTGATGAATTCAAACCCAGCGTCATCCGCCGTCCGCGCCACGGTGGCCAGTTCCGCACCGAGCCTGGACGGCCCGCCTGGCCAGTTGAAATCAGGGACCTGCAATCCGATGTGCATGCTGACCGACATCTCCTATTCGCGGTGGCTGACTCGGGGTGCCGCGCTGGTTCCGTACGGCCCGGCTGGTTCCGTGCGGCCCGGCTGGTTCCGCGCGACCCGGCTGGTCGTCAGGATTTGACTAGCCGGGAAACCGCCGCAGCGGCCTCGCGCACTTTCGCCTCGCCTTCGGGACCGCCCTGGGCCACGGCCTGCGTCACGCAATGGCTGAGGTGGTCTTCGAGCAGCCCGAGCGCGACCGACTGAAGTGCCCTGGTGACGGCGGCGACCTGAGTAAGAACGTCAATACAGTAGACGTCCTCGTCAACCATGCGCTGCAGACCCCGAACTTGCCCCTCGATCCGGCGCAGGCGCTTGCGATAGGCGTCCTTGTCCTGGCTGTATCCGTGCATGCCTGACCTTACCCGACCCCCCAGAACTAGCCCCGAAACCCCTTCACCAACGGCGAGGCAGACCGGCCGCGCATGTTGCCGTGAGCAGGAACCAAGGCAGCGGTGGCTCCAGCCCGGAAACGCGGCGAGCCTGCTGGGTATCGGACCCTTCGGGTCATTTGGGGTGCTGGCAGTCGGCGTGATCCAAGGTGGCGTGATCCAAGGGTTCGGCTGATTCCTGTAGGACAGTTTGCCGTTGCAGGACAGTTTGCCGCCAGATCTGCGGTTAAAGGTCCTTCAACGGCAAACTGTCCTAGATCATTTGCGAGCCCGCTCCTACGACGGCCAGATACCCCTCCACGGGTACCCGGTTTCGCCCGGTTCGCGACCGTACTCATGCCCAGCCGGCCCCGGACCCAGCCGGCCCCCGACCCAGCCGGCCCCCCGACCCAGCCGGCCCGGCGGACCGGCCCTGCCGGTTCCGTGATCATGGTCGGGGTCTTGATCACGGATACCTGGTGGGGTGATCACGCGGCTTATGTTCCGGGATCAGGTCCTATCTCATGATCATGGAAGTCTGCTCGGGGTGATTGAGCCCCCAGCAGGCGCGGGTTTCTCGCATAACTCCCGACGGGCTGGGTAGCTTGCGCCAGGCACGGGCGGCTTACGTCGCATTTGCGCCCGTCTGACGTTTAGCAAAGGAGTGATGGAGATGGCCGGAACGCTCCGTGTCAGCAGGAGCCGTGGTGCCTTCAGCGGAGTGCTGCTCATCTTGCTCGGCCTCTGGGGCGGGCTGGTCCCGCTGGTCGGCCCTTATGTCCACTATGCCTACACCCCGGATCGGGCCTGGGCGATCACGTCAGGGCGGATCTGGCTGGAGTTCCTGCCCGCTGCCGCAACGATCGCCGGCGGCATCCTGGTGGCGGTCAGCAAGCTGCGGCCGTCGGCGTTGCTCGGCGCCTCGATCGCTGCCGTGGCCGGGGGGTGGTTTGCCTTCGGCGCCGTGATCAGCCGGCTGCTGATGAAGACCCCGCCCGTGCCGGGTGTCCCGGTTGGCGGGACCGTCATCCGGGCGCTTGAGCAGATCGGGTTCTTCACCGGACTTGGCGCCGTCATCGTGTGCATTGCCGCGATCGCGCTCGGGCGCCTGTCCGTGATCTCGGTCAGGGACACCAGGGCGGCCGAGCGGGCGGCGACGGCCGATGGCGACCTGGCCACGACTCGTCCGAGCCAGCGGAATGGTCGCGGGACCGGCGACCCCGATTCAGAGGTAACTGCCCCGACGCCAGCAACGTCCGCTCCGGTATCCGCATCGAGTAGTCCGGCTGCCTCGGCCCCGAGCCGAGAGACCAGGCGGACCCCGAGGGCTTCCCTGGTGCGAATCGCCAGCAGGAAAAAGGCCGGCGATCAAGGCGACGGCGACGGCAGCACCAGCGCGGATTCGGCCCGCGATGACCGAGTCACGTCTGGCAGCGCCCGCGGGTAGTCAGGTCGGCAAGCCGCGGACCTAGCCAGTCGAGGTCGGCTCGGCTCGGAACATCGCCAAACAGGGATCTTGCCCGCCAGCAAGATCCCTGTTTGGCTCACGTGAGATGCGATCAGCCCGGTTATGCGCTTTACTTTGAGTCCGACTTGCGACTAGTAGGCCGCCTACGCCGGACACTAACATATTTACACAGAAGCATTAGCATAAATACGATACGGCCCGTTTTTAAAGAACTGAGGTAGGCTGCGGATTCATGGGGAGCCCAGGCATTCCAGGGCGGTTGCGAAAAATCGCGTCCATCGCTGGCGGTGGCCCGGCCCACCAGGAGCAAGCCCAGTTCCAGCGGGAACTGCGCAGCGGTGACGGACGCGACCCGGCTGAACCTGACCTGGACAGCAGCGAACCGGAAGAACGCGCCCAAAATGACGGCGAACAGGAGGAAGCAGTCGACGCTGGGATTGAGGTGAGGCGAGTGGGGCCAGCGGGCACGGGAGCGGTGGCGACCGGACGAGGTGCGGCGGAGCAGACGGGAGTCGCGGAGCCCGCGGCGCCGGCGCCTCCGGGCAAAGGCCTGGCGGACAGGCGAGGGTCCAGCCGGCGACCTAGGCGAGGCCGGCCTCGCAGCGAACAGGCCGACCGGGCCATCCTGACCGCGACGATCGAGGTGCTGGCCGAGAAAGGGATGGCCGGGATGTCGATCGAAGAGGTCGCTACCCGTGCGAAGGTCGGCAAGACCACTATCTACCGGCGCTGGTCATCGCGCGGAACGCTGGCACTCGACGCCTTCCGCGTGCAGTTCGAAGGCCAGCAGGTGCTGCCCGATACCGGCAGTTTCGCCGGTGATCTGCGAGCGGCGCTTGGGGCGTGGGTGAACGCGGTCTTGCGCACGGACGAAGGTGCGCTACTGGTCGGCCTGATCGCCGAGATCCAGCAAGACAAAGGCCTGGCCGTAGCCTGGCAAGACCAGGTGATCGCGCCATTGCGGGCCCAGTACTCGATCATGCTCGACCGGGCCATCAGACGGGGCGAGATACCCGCGCATACCGACGCCGGAGTCGTGCTTGACCTGGTCTTCGGTGCCTGCTACTACCGCCTGCTGCACGGCCACAGGCCGCTCAACGAGCAATTCGTCAACCAGGTCGTGGACGTGGTGGCGGCGGGCGTCGGAGCGCGCACCAGCTTAGGTACCCAGGATCGGCGCGAGGTCAGGAACTGATTCGCTGCAAGTGGATCGTGCCGCTGATGTTGTTGCTGATCTCGATCACGACAGCCGACGGCCCGGTCAGCAGCATGAAAGCACCGGGCGCGCCCGTGGCGCCCGAGGCTGACCCGGTAGCCGCGTTCAGCTTGCTGATCGTTGGTGTCGAGCAGTGGTGACTAGTGGGGCACGCTATAGCCTCCACGAGCAGCCCGAGTCCGGTCCCCGCGATCGACAGGTCGTTCACTCCCACCCGCTTGGACGAGATCAGCGTCAGCGTGCGGGCGCTGTAGCGGTTGATGGTGAGATGGTTGCCGAATTGCAGGAGGTTGATCTGTCCTCCGGCTAGCGCGAGCGGTGAGCCTGCGGCCAGCGTAGAAAACTTGTGCGTGCTCAGCCGGCCGCTAGGCGTGACGTGAGCAAGCTTGCCCTTCGAACTCCCGTATTCCTCAAAGTACAGCCCGGTAGCGTCAGCACTCAGGTCACCGTCATACGCCGCCTTGCTCACGAGCTGCACGGCAGACCCAGAGATCACGATCCTGCTGACGATCGCGGGCTCAGCGCCACTACTGTCGGTCCCGAAATCGGTCCAGGACCAGAGCGTGCCGCCGACCGCGATGAGACCAGCGGAGGTCGGCTTGAAGCGACTAGAGAGTACCCAGTGCGTGACCTTGCTGCCGTTGGCTCTGCGGTATTCAGTGACGGTCAGGCCAGTCAGCGCGAACACATCGGAGGTGTTCGCGGCGAGCGCCATGACCTGCCCGCCCGCACGCAGAACGGGCTTCGGCCCCGAGTTTCCGTTGACCACGAAGACCGTCGAGCCACGCGAGTAGTAGACAGCGCCGTCTGGTGCCTCGGTAAAGGCGTTGCGCGTGATGTTGGTCGTGGTGCCGAGCAGGACCCGAGGTCCGCTGTGCAACTCCGGCGCCTTCGGCGCGGCCTCGGCACCTGCCTGGGCGACGACAATCCCCGCGATGCCGAGTGCGATGGCAGGAATCACCGCAGCGGCCAGGCGACCTCTTCGAACGGCGGTCAGGGCAGACATCGGCAACGTTCCCTCCCGGCCGATCAGGCTGGTGGCCCAGAGCACCCGCGCCGCCGATCGTCCTGTCGTGCGCAGATCATAACTAGAACGCCGCCGCCAGCGCCACGCCGCGATCCGTCACTGGTGACGGCGGCCCGCCTTTGACCAATCCTCCAGCATCCCCCGAGCGCGAAACCCCTCAAGATTGCGCTGCCACCAGGCGGCGAGGTGCGGGCGCATCACCTCCATGTCACTGACGGGATCATCCATCAATATCCCCAGGGCCAGCATGCTTCCGATCGTCAGCTCGGCATCGCTTACCGGCCTCCCCTCCGGAGCAAGGTCGAACACTGATGTCAGGATGTCCTCGAAGAAGTTAACGTCGTAGACGCTGATGAGTGAATACTTCGGATAAGCGCGCTCGGCGATCTCGCGGAGCTCTTCGGCCGCTGGCCTGTGCCCTACGATCCTGGCCACCCGCGCCCGAAGCATGAACCACAGGTACACGCCAGCCTGGGCATCGAAAGGAACCCGATTGGCGAGCGCGACTCCTGCATCACGGAAGTCGGTTCTCCGGCCTTCGTGCGCGGCAGTCAGCCCTGCGCGAAGAATATCCCAGACGTCATCACTCAGTCCGTCATCCGACGTTACCGCGCTCATGTCACGTATCGCTTTTCTCACTTGCCCAGTGCTTGAAGGATGGCTGTAACGATCGCCGCGATCGCCAGGACCGGGTCCCCCCAGGGGACGTTCGCGAAAGGAGAGCTGGGAGCGATCTTATGAACTGTACCAGACATCGAATTTGACGCGTCAATGATATTCTGCGGGTCCTTTATAATCAAGTTGCGGACGGGCTCATTTTCTCCGGCTATGTCGAATTCAAATTCCTCCGGCTGGTAAGCCCCGGTTACCACGGGCCGGCCAGGCAGGTCCGACAGACCAGGGCGCGGCGGCAGTTGCCCGCTGACGTCCAGCGATCCATCCGGATTGAGCCGGATGATAGTCATCGCAGGTCTCTGGAACGAGAACTTCCCCGATGATAGGTCGAATACCGCGATCCGGCCTGGCTCGCCCTCCGACACTGTCGGCTCGGCGGCCGGCGCGCTATCCGGGGGGTTCACCTCGGGCGCGGCCTCGCCGGGCGCGGGTACCTCGGGCGCGGGCGCCGGCGACTCGGCGACCGGCTCGCCAGGAACAGGCGCTTCTGGCTCGTCGATCCCGGTGGTGGGGTCCTGCGTCAGGTCGACGCTGGTCTCGGGAGCCGCATCGGCGGCCCCGGTGGCCGGCGCGCTACCCTCCGCGCCGACCGTCGCCGCCTCTTCTGCCTTAGCGTCCCCGGCGGCTTGCTCGGATTCCTCGTCGACGACCCGGTCGGTGTCTTTCCAGGGATCTACTTCCTCGGTACCTGGATCCGGGTCGGTGACGTGCTCTTCTACCCTCAGCGCCCGAGGAGCGTCCGGCGCTTCCGCGCCGTCCTCGCCCTCGTAGACATCCGTCGGCGGCGGGGGCGGCGGCGGCTCGACGGGCTCGGCCTCTACCGGCGCACCGTAGTCCCCGTAGTCTCCGTAGTAGCCGTCGGAGACATCTCCCGAGTAGTCGCCCGAAGGTGAATAGTCCTCTGAGATGTCGTCGTCGGACAACTCGTCGTAGCTTCGCAGATCGTCGCCGAAACTCGAATCGGCTTCTGCCTCGGCGTCGCCATACCCGTCGTTGCCATAATCATCGCTGGTCGAGTAGTCAGGCTCTTCGACCCCTTCCTCATCGACCCCGAAATCGCCTCCCTCGCCGCCCAGGCAGTAACCGTCGCATCGGTGGCCGGAGGGGTCGGTGTTGATCAGCGGATTGTTCGCCGCGTAACCGTAAGGACTTGGATTGAACTCCGCGGTCGGCGGCGCGCCGGCTAGCAGGTCATTGCTGGTAAAGGTGCCAGTCGACGGGCTATACCAGCGAGCGCCCAGGTTCGTGTCCCCGGTGGCCGGATCGGCGTAGGCGTCCTCGTCGCCGGCGGCCGGCATGGTGCCCGAGGTAGCGGACGGCATGCCGTAAGGCGTGTAGGCCACTGAGGCCGTGAGCGCCGAGGCAGTGGTCGTGGCCGGGAAGATCGCGACCAGGTCGTCATGGATGTCGGTCAGCACGGAGTGCCCGCTCGCGCCGGTCTTCGCCCCGACTGGCTGTCCGGCCGGCGTATAGCTGTAGCTGGTAGTACCGTCACTGGCCAGCGTGCTGCCTGCTCCGCTATAGCTCAGCGAGGTGGTGGTACCGCCAGTCGCGCGGCTGGCCAGGCGGCCGAGCCCGTCATAGCTGTAGGTCGTCGTCGTGCCGCCGATCGTGGCGGTAGCGGTCTGGCCGTAAGCGTTGCTGGTGAAACTCTGAACACTGCCGGCCGGCGGCGTGATAGTAGTCAGCGCGCCGCTCGCGGTATAGGCGTAGCTCGTTGTCCCAGCGGTGGTGGTCGCGGTGGTCAGCTGGCTCTCGGCGTTGTAGGAGAAGCCGGTGCCTCCCGCCTGGGTGAGATTCCCCGCGTTGCCGTAGCCAAAGGAGGTGGTAGTACCTCCGGTCGTGGCCGACGTGAGCCAGTTCGCCTGGTCGTAGCCATAGGTGGTCGTGCCCGCGCCGGCCAGGCCGGTGGTGGCGGCGGACGCGAGGTTGCCGTCAGGGTCATAGCCCCAGGCCTGGCTGGCGATGGTGGTGCCTGACGCGGCCTTGAGCGTGTCGCCAGTCAGCTGATGCAGCCCGTTGTAGGTCAGGGTCTGCGCGGGCCCGGCACCAGCACTCGTGGCATAGCTGATCCCGGTGGGCTGGCTGTCCGCGTTGTAGGAGTAGGTAAGAGTCGCGGCGGTAGCGGGATCGACGGCGGTCGCGAGCCGGTCGGCGCTGTCGTAGGTGTAGCTGGTGGTGCCGGCGGCGTCTGTCCGCCCGGTGAGGAGCCCGTCGCCGTCGTAGCTCAAGGTGGCCGCGCCGGACGGGCCAGCCGTGCCGGTCAGCTCGCTGGCATCGTTCCAGGTGAAGGTGTCAGTGCCGCCGGGAGCGGTCGCCGACGTTAGTCGGCCGTCCAGGTCATAGGCGTAGTTCTCGGCCGGGCTGACGGCCTGCGCGCCCGATCCGGTCTGCTGGGTTAGCTCGCCGAGCTGGTCGTAGGCGTCGGTCTGGGTGATCCCGCCGGGCTGCGTCACGGTCGCGGGCTGGCCGGTGCTGTTGTAGGCGGTGGTCCAGGTGCTGCCGGCGGGCGCGGTCGGCGTGACCGGCTCGGTCACCGACTCGGGGAGGTTCCAGCTGTTGTAGGTGGTCCAGGTCGTCTTGCCGCCGCCGTTGGTGAAGGACGTCTGGTTCCCCGCGGCGTCGTAGCCGAAGCTGGTGGTCACCGACGACGACGCGCTGAGCGGAGTCGTCTGGCTGGCCTCCTGGCCCGCCGCCGTGTAGGCCCAGGTCGTTGTATTGCCGCGGCCGTCCGTGGCCGACGTCAGGTCCGCGTTGGCGTCGAATCCGAAGGACTGGCTGTCCAGCATCGGCGTGGTGGCCGGGGCGGGCGGCGGGACACCCCATTCCGTGGCGCCAGTCCGGTTGCCGGCCGCGTCGTAGGCATAGGTCGTGGAGGTCTGATCGGGATTGGTGACTGAGGTGGCCTCGCCGAGGCGGTTGTAGGCGTAGCCGGTGGTATCGCCGAAGGCATCGGCGGTCGACGTCAGCTCGCCGGCCGGGTCGTAAGTGTTCCTGATGATCGCGCCGTCCGGGCTGGTGGCCTGCGTCACCTGGCCGAGATAGCTGTACGCGAGGCCGGTGGTGTCATCGGTGGTGCCGCCGCTGCCGCGGACGTCCTGCGTGGAGGTAGCGAGATCGCCGAAGTAGTCCCAGGTCGACTGGCTCTGCGCGCCGGTCGGGTCGGTCGCGGTGAGCCGCTCGCCGTCGGCATCGTAGGTCCAGGCCCAGGTGCCCGCGGCTTGGCCGGTCACCTGCGGATCGGTCTGCGAGGTCAGGTCACCGAGTGCGTCATAGCCGAACGTGGTGGTGTTCCCGGCCGGGTCGGTCAATGCGGTCAGGTTGCCGAGTCCGTCGTAGGAAGCGCTGGTAACGGCGGTCACTGGAGTCGCTGAACCTGGCGGGAGGTAACTCGGCCGGGTCGTCGAGGTCGGCCGGCCGTCGCCGTCGTAGCTGGCCTTGCTGACATTGCCGTCGGGATCTTGCACCTCGACCTGGTCGCCGTAGATGTCGTAGCCATAGGTCGTGACCGGGCGAGTGGTCACGGGAGTCTGGGCCGTGTAGGTCTGCACCGGGACCGGCGGGCTCGTCATGGACGTCCGATCGCCGGCGGAGTCATAGCCATAGCTGGTCGTGAAGCTAGCCGGTGTCCCGCCGGTGACATTTCCCAGCGGGCTCACCTTGGTCAGCGGGTCGCCAAGCTCGTTGAAGGTCCAGGTGGACTTCAGGCTCGTGCTGCCATCCTGGACTATCTGGCTGGTCAGGTCTCCGGCCAGGTCGTAGCCGAAGTTCGTGGTCGTCGTGCCGGCGTCATCGCTCAGGCTCGACGACGTGACTCGCCCGTCGGCGTTGTAGCCGTAGCTCGTGGTGCGGTCAAGGCCATTGGGATCAAGCACCTTCGAGGTGACCTGATCGTCGGCGTCGACCGTATAGCTCGTCTGCGTGCCGGCCGTGATCCGCCCGCCGGCCAGCTGATCTAGCGCCGTGCTGGTCAGGTTGCCAGCGGCGTCGTAGATGTAAGAAGCTTCCCGGCCGGTATTCGAGACGGGATCGGTCGTGCTGGCCTCGATGAGCTGATGCGCGCCGTTATACGCGTAGTTCGTGATCCGGCCCAGCGCGTCCGTGGAGGCGGCCAGCAGCCCGGACGGATCGTAGGAGTAAGCGGCCAGAACCTCGCTAGTCCCGCCGCCCGGATTCGACGGATCCTCCGAGCCCGCCGTCAGGGCGACGCTCGTGACCTCTCCGTAGGCGTTGTAGGCGTAGTCGTACTCGTTGCCGTCCGCATCGGTGACGCTGGTCACATCGCCCGACAGGTCATAGTCGTAGGCGGTCGTGTCGCCGGCGGGATCGGTCCGCGTCGCGACCCTGCCGTTGCCGTTGTAGACCCAGGTCGTGGTCCTGGCCGGATCGACTCCGGATAGATCAGACTGCTGCAGCTGGGTCAGATTGCCGTCCGGGTCATAGGTATAGGCATCCTGCAGGGTCCGGGTGGCGTTAGTGACCGAGTCGGTGATCGAGGGATAGGTGATGGTGAGCGGCTGGTTTTGAGTGTTGTAGGTGTAGCTGGTCACCAGCCCGGCCGGGAAGGAGTCGCTGTACTGGGTGGCACTCTGCGCCCGGCCAAGGCCGTCATAGGCGTACACGGTGCGCAGCCCGGACGGGGTCGTGATCTGCCCGAGGTCACCGTCGGAGTAGTAGTCGTAGCTGGTCACCGCCCCGCTCGGGGTGGTGACCGAGAGCAGCAGCCCGGCTGGGATATCGCCGCCGCCGAGAGCGGCCTGCGTACCAGATGCGTAGGCATAGCTAGTGGTGCGCCCGGAGGCGAAGCCGCTGGTCGGCGGCGTCGTCGCCGACGTCATCTCGCCCGCGCCGTTGTAGGCATAGGACGTCAGGTAAGTGTTGTCGCTGGAGGATGCCGACCGGCCGTCCCTGACCCCAGTCAGTTCCCCGTTCTTGGGATCGAGCGGGTTACCCACATCCTGGAAGTAGGAGTAGTAGGTCGCGCACACCCCGGTTGAGCCGCAGCCAGTGGGACTCGACCACGACCGGGAGAGCACATCCCCGAACGCGTCGGTCGTGAACGCGACGGTGGGCGGCCCCGAGGTTGTATTCGCGTCCTCATCGGTGATGGCATCGAGGTAGCCGGCCTGGTTGTAGCCGAAGGTCCGCGGCGCCGTGCCGGCCCCCCGGTCATAGGAGACGATCCGGCCGCCGTTCAGCGCGTCATAGGAGTACACCTCCTGACGGCCGGCCGGATCGGTGACCGTGACCGATCGGGTGACCTCGCCGAGTTGCTCTGAAGTGGGCTTGATGCCGGTGGTGACCGGCGTCCCGAGTTGCCACTGGCCGCCGTTCGGGTCGGTATAGGCGGCTATCCGGTCAGCGGCGGCGTTGTAAGACACCTGCTGGTAGACGCTGCCGCTCGGCAAGGTGACCTGGGTCAGCTCAGTGGATGCCGCAGTGGCCAGCGCGTACTGCTCGGCGATCACCGGGGCGCCGAGCGTCACCGGATAAACGGCTACCTCAGCCACCGAGCCCGTCAGGTAGCCGGTCGTGCTTGTGGTGTGGTCAGGCCAGTTGCTTCCCGCCCACCGGCCGGCGCCGACGCTGTCCACGGTCTCGTTGAGCTGGTCGATCGCGCCGGACATCGAGGTGACCTTCGCGCCATCAAGGTACAGCGTCTGGGTATTGCCGCCGCCGGCCAGCACCACGTAGTGCCATTTGCCGTCCGCTACCGACGCCGTGCTGGTCATCGGATCGTCCGAGCCGTTCCAGAGCTCGGCGTTCAGCTTGCCGTCCGTCCCGACGTAGAGGGACGGCGTGTAGGTGGACGGGGTGGTCCCGATCGCACCGCCCTGGTAGGAGAAGAGCACTCCGTTCTTGCCGGACGCGACCTTGAACCAGAGCCCGATCGACACATAGGTGCTGTCGGCGATGAGATTCGGGGCGAGGTTCACGGACGAGCTCGTGCCGTTGAACGACGCCGAGGTCGCCGAGCTGCCGGCCAGCGGCAGGCCCCGCCAAGCGTGACGTTGTTGTAGGTACCGTCGGTCGTGGCCAGGTTCACGTCCACCTGGTCAGTAGCGGTCGACGCGCCGGCCGGGTCGCCGAGCCGGTAGTACGACCGGGGCCCGGCGTCCAGCACCGACGTGGTGAAATGGGACAGCGTCGAGCCGTTGGCATAAGCCGTGCAGCCACCTGAGGGCCCGCACGCCTGCGTCAGCAGGTCACCGGAGTACGAATACGCCCAAGGCACTCCGGCGTCGGGCGGGCTGATCGCGACCGAGGTCACGTGCGGGCTGGTGGCGCCCGCCGGCGTAGACCAGGTCAGCGTCAGGGCTCGGCCCGACGTCACGTCCCTGATCGAGGTGACCTCGCCCGCGGCGTTGCTGGTGTAGGTCTGGGACAGGCCAGCGGCATCGGTGAGCTTCGAGATGGCGCCAGCGGCGGTGAAGCTATAGGCGTTCCCCGACGGGTCCGTCATCGTCCAGCCGCCGGCCGCGTTCCCGACCAGCACGTACGGGCTGCCAAACGGCGCGACGTAGGCTGTCGTCCCGCTGGCCGTCACCCCGTCATACCCGAACCGGGCCAGGCTGCCATCTGGCATCGTGACCACTACGTCGTGATCGCTGCCCCCGTCCGGCACCACCTTCACATCGACCGGCGATGACCATCCGGAGCCGAACGCGCCGGACGTCAGCGGGTTGAGGCTGTCGTAGTCACGAGTGATGAGCAGCGGCGGGCCGGCTACCGCGACGGCCGCGTCAGTCGCCGAGGTCGTGAAGTCACCGATCTGCGGATCGAAGGCCTGCCCGCCCGCCAGCCCCGCCGATCTGCGAGGTGACATCGGGCTGCGGCACCTCGGGAGTGATCGTTCCTGAGATCGGCGGTATGGAAGTGGTGCCGTCGGTAATGACGACGGTCCACGTATAGGGCTCGTTCCACTGGAGCGGCGGCGTCACCGTCCAGTACGGCTTCGTCGACTTCACGTTCCCGTATCCGGTGGCCGTGCAGGTGGTGCCAGGAAGCGGATCGCACGTCACCGTGAACTGATACTCAGGAGTCCCGTTTCCTCCTGGCACATACGAGGCCGCCGACAGTTGCGGCGTGACCGTCGGCGAGATCGTCCCCGACGGCGGGTAGATCCCCGTCACGACCGGCGCCGGATCGGCGACGACCAGGCCGACCGCCATCGGCGGAACGAACTCCGAGGCAAAGGAGACCGGCGAGGCGCCGGTCGCGCCTGAATACATTCCGAAGCTGAACGTGTAGTCGCCGACCGGCAGCTTGTTTACCTTGACGTTAACCTTGACCGATGCTCCGGGAGCGACCGTTGACGGCATCGCGGTAAATACCGGGCTGTCGACCGCCTTGGTCCCTGACGGTCCCTTAGCTGTATACGACATCTCGTAACCGTTGGTCGGCGTCCACGTCGATGAGCCCGTGTTAGTGACCTGTACCGCGATGACGCCGTTCTGCACCGAGGTCACCTGGGTGACCGGGCGGGTACTGGCAAGCTGGTAGCTGGCGCCATCGGTGGTGTAGGTCACCGCCAGGAAAGGATCACCAGGCGGGTTCTGCCCGGCTGGAGTGCCAGGATTGGAATCCGAGGTGAATTTTTTCCAGCCGTTGTTATCCGAGGATGACGCCCCGAGTGCCAGCCCGTTATTGGCCGCCGTATGAGTCCATCCGTTGATCAGCGCGGTTCCGGCCGCGTTGAACGGGATATTGTGCCATTTCGACGGGCAGTTCGTGGTGGTCGCACCCGGAGCGAAATATCCATTGGCGAACGTGCGCTGGCCAATGGAGCTGCCGATCGACGGGCCGGGCCAGGTCTTCGAGCCGGTTACGGTCCAGGCCGAAGTGACCGGGTACACGGACAACAGCGAGGGCTTGCAGCTGTAAGAGTCGGTATTGAACAGGCCGAGCTCCGCGCCGAGCACGTTGTCGTTCGTCAGATCCGAGTGGACATTGTCGAATTTGAGGAACGAGCGCTCGTCAGGACCGGCGCCGTTCGAGGTGCCGACCTGGATCTCGGTGGCGGTCGAGTTGTCACCCGGGGCGCCCTGGACCACATAGGTGGTGCCGTTCGAGTCCTCGGACTTGACGGTCACCGACGGGTCCACCGTCACCGGATAGACTCGCGCACGGCTGTCCAGCCAGCTCTCGTCCAGGGTCATCCGGATCGCGGGCCGGCCATGCGAGCTGATCAGGGCATAGCTCACCCCGCCCGAGTAAGCGCCGCCCCCGGTACGCGGATCGCCGGCGGAGTCGGTCATGAAGCCGCTCGGCACCTCGGCGACTACCCGGCCGGCGGCATCGGCGAAGTCGATCGCGCCTCCGCCGCCGATCTCGGCGCTCACCCCGGAGAGCGTCAGCGGGAATACCCAGCTCGCCGGCGCCGCGCGGGAGCGCAGCACCAACTGCTCCCGCACTCCGCCGCTAAGGCCGATGTACCGCACGTCGGCGTCCGGCATCGCGCCGGGGTACGCCACCTGGTCACCCGCCGCCACCCCGGCCACATGACTGGCGCCGGCTACTCCGAATCCCAGCCAGTGCCCGCCTGGAAGCGGCAGCCTGACCAGGGCCGGGGCGTCGGCGAACGCGGCGAAGGACGCGGGGAAAGCCGCCGCCTTCTCCCGCCATCCGCCCGCTGCTGCCTGTGACTGTGCGGAACTCGCGGCGGTCTGGCCGGGCACCAGCGTCGTATCGATGGCGGCCCAGGCGCCGCCGGGCTGCCGGTAGTTCACCGGCGACCCGTACAGCACGGCGGTCCTGGTGCCATCAGCGTTGCCGTACACGATCTTGTCGGCCGACCCCAGAGCGGGCAGCAGGTGGCTGGTGGCGGGTCTGAACTCTGGCACCTCGGGCAGACGCGGAGATGCCAGCGGGCGCAGTACCTGCCGCGCGGGCCTGGCCGCCCTCAGCTTCACCGGAGCGGCTCGGTGCCACGGCGGCACCGCTCCCTTCGGCCAGAGCCTGGCGGGCAGCACCGCGCTGCGAGCTCCGCCGGGGGCGCGGGAGCTCCAGCCGGAGGCGCGGGCACTCCAGCCGAGGGTCCGGACGTGGCCGCAGGTCCGGGTTCACCGGCCCCTGGTGGCACCGCACCGCTTGCCTTAGTCGCGATCCGGCCAGGCACGACCTGCCCGCCCGCGAGGTGCCCGACGGCCGGCGGCACCAGCGCGGGCCGCTGGCCAGGATCGGCCCACTGCCACTGGACGGGAACCGCCTGGGTCCCCAGCCCATGCCGTTCCACCAGCCCGGTGGCCGTCAGTCCGGCCGCCATTGCCAGCACCGTCAGGACTACATATGCACGCTTGGAGGCGAACCATCGAACGGTACCCACCCGGACAGTACGTCGACCCACCACAGACCACCAAACCAGAGGCGACAGGGGAACGTCCGGGCGTGGCACCCGGCCGGCAAGCCATCGAACGGCGCAAGGCCATCAACCGGGACTTTCTATCTCTTAGAGCCCCTTTGTCAATCTATATTTCATCACAAGCACCACCTCGATAGCTTTAGCCACACTACGTACCGTTACTTGGGACCAAATAGTCGCTATAATGGCTTTGATGCCCATTAAGGCGTGATTGTCGGGTACTTGGGCTATAAGCCCGTTCATGATAATGGCGTTGACATTGCCCAGGTCTGGACCTTATGTTGCCTCTGGCCCGGCTCCACTAGCGACGCGGTGCCCGGTCGCCTGCGCGAACACCAGCAGACGGAGGAACTACATGCCCATCCCGTTGCTCACTAGATTCGCTCGAATTGCCCTTGGCCCGCTTCTTGGTGCGGCCTTGCTCAGCGGCGCGCTGGCACCAGCCGCGCACGCGCAGCCGACCACCACGGCACCGACCGCCTCCCCGCTGGCCCATCCAGCCTGCGCTGCCCCGACGGCACCAGGCGCCATGTCCTGCACCATCATCACCACCGCGCCCGCAGTCAGCAGCAGCACACGGGCGAGCGGCCCCGAGCGGCCCGCAGCAGGCGGCCCGCCAGCCGGACTGCTCGGCCCGACCGATCTGCAGAACATCTATAACCTGCAGTCCGCCACCTCAGGCAGCCGCCAGACCGTGGCCGTCATCGGGGCTGGTCCGTACAACACCAGCGCGGATGCCAACACCCCGGCGTCCGACCTTAGCTCGTACCGATCGCATTACGGCCTGGAACCTTGCACCGCTGGTGACGGCTGCCTGACCGTCGAGAACGAGAACGGCGGATCGACTCTGCCGACAGGAACGCCCATCGCCGGCTGGCAAGCACAGAGCGCGCTCTCCATGGACACGATCTCGGCGATCTGCCCCAACTGCGACATTCTCTTCGTCGAGGCATCCAGCTCCAACATCACGGACCTCGCCACCGCCGCGCAGACCGCCGCCCAGACCGCGGGAGTGAGCGTCGTCGACAATCCCTACGCCGGCCCGGAGTCCAACTTCACCTCAGCCGCCAGCGAAGCCACCCTCGACGCGTTCTACGACAACCCTGGGGTGGCGATGATCGCGGCCGCAGGCAACAGCGGATTCACCGGCGGGATCAACTATCCGGCGGCCTCACCCGACGTGATCTCTGTTGGCGGCACGGTCCTGAGCCAGAACGCGGCCGGATTGTGGAGCGACAGCGCGGCCTGGTCCGGCACGACGTCCGGCTGCTCGCTCTACGAGAACAAGCCCGCCTGGCAGGCGGACAGCCTGTGCGGCGGTCGCACCGACAATGATCTGTCGGCTGCCGCCGCTACGACGGCCAGCACCGCGCCGGTCGCCTACTTCTCGGACGGCGCGTGGGCCGGGGGCGGGGCCACCGCCTTGTCGGCCGGCATCATCTCGGGCATCTACGCGCTGGCCGGAACTCCCGCCCGGCGGACCAATCCCGCGTCCTACCCGTACGACAACGCGCGGTACGACCTCAATGACATCACCTCTGGCACCACCGGTACCTGTGCCATCACCGCACTCTGTGGCGCCGGCGCGGGCTATGACGCGCCGACTGGCCTGGGCACGCCGAGCACGACGCTCGCTCTCACCTCATCCGGTGCGGTCAGCGGAGTCGTCTACGGGGCGAGCGCCGGCTCCTCCTGCCTTGATAACAGTCACGGTAATCTTGCCAACAATAACAAGATCGACTGGTGGCAATGCAATGGCGACACCGATACCCAGCAGTGGACCCTGGCATCGGATGGCAGCATTCAGATCGGCAACAATAGCGGGTTCTGCATAGGCGTCTCGCAGGGCGGCACGACAAACGGCTCCAATATTATCCTGTTCGGCTGTAACGGCGGTACCAGTCAGCAGTGGGCCACGAATGCCGATGACGAAATCGTCAACCAGAAATCGGGCAAGTGCATGGCCGACCCGAACGGAACTCAGGGTGACCAGCTAGTTCTCGAGGTATGTAATTCGACCGCGGAGTTTCAGCTCTGGCGTGCCCCCTATCCTGTGCCGTCATCTACCGGCGCGATCTCCCTGAAATCGTCAAGCGGGATGTGCCTGGACGACAAGAATGACGTGCTTTCCTACGGCAACACTGTGCAGATCTGGTCTTGCAATGGCGGCGCGTCGCAGAAATGGACGGTTGAGTCGAACGGCAACGTGCAGATCGCGGCCGGCTACTGCCTTGACTACCTGGAAACAGTTAGCCCGCCGAGCACGGTTGCCTCGCTAGGCGAATGCGACCTGGGCGGGACCATGGTCTGGACCATTCACTCTGACGGCTCGCTCGCGCCGGCGGCCATACTGCCGAACTGCCTGCTGGTCACCGGGACGCCCGCCAATGGAACGCAGCCGATACCGGGAAGCTGCGACGGAAGCTCCGATGAGGAGTGGAATCTCCCCTAACGCCCCTAGATCACCTGAGCTGGCTGCCGCGATCCCGCCCGGACGCGGCGGCCAGCCCAGCTACAGCCAGCTCAGCTGCAGCCAGCTCAGATAGGGATGCTCAGCAGAGTGCGGCCGTGCACGACGTCGACCATGATCCTGGTCAGGTTGCGCAGGCTGATCGAAGTACCGCCCGCGATGAACAGATCCGCCGGGTGCCCGGGAACGCCGTAGCCCGCGGCGGGGACGAGCCAGCCCATCATGACGCGCTGCACGCCAGTCTTGGACACGGCGATCAGCTCGCAATCCAGCGGACCCTTCACTTGACCGAGCTTGAGTACGACCTGAGTACCCCAGGGCTTGGCGACCAGGCCGACGGTACCGGTGATGCCAGTCGCTGGATTCGTCGCCTCATGCAGGACTCCGGTCAGCTGACCGGCCGCCGTCGGCGGCACGGACGATCCAGGGGCGACCGCGACGCCGGCCGAGACTCCCGCCGCGAGCAGCACCAGGCAAGCCGCCGCGGCCAGCACGCCCCGGCGCCTAGCGTTCCGGCGGAGCATGACGGCCCGCCGCCCGGCCAGGTCCGCTATCGCGGTCTCGTCTGGCTGCTCATCGGTCAGCTCGACCCGGCCAAGGCCGGCGAAGAGGTCGGCCATTCCCGCGAACTCAGCTAGCTCCGGCTGGCAGGACTGGCAATGCGCCAGGTGGGCTTCGAAATTTTCGCTGTCACCTGGCTCAAGCAGGCCAAGCGAATAGGCGGCCACATCGGTGTGCTCAACGCTCACAGCGACACCCCCCGTTCGGCCAGGACAAGTCGCAGCGCGCGGAGCGCGTAATACACCCTCGACTTCACGGTGCCGACTGGAATTCCGAGCACCTCGGCCGCCTCATTGACAGTACGGTCGCTCAGAATTGTCTCGTTCAGCACCTGACGATGAGATGGCGACAGAGCCCGCAAAGCATCAGCGACGATGACACTACGCAGCACGTCGTCGGTCGAATCGGTGACCGACGCCTTATCCAGCTTATCCTCCCCGGTCTCCGGCGGCCGCGCATTCCTCCTGCGCTGCTCGTCGATCACGATACGCCTGGCTACGGTCGCTAGCCAAGGCATAAGGGACGGCGCGGCCGGATCGAGCTGGTCGCCCTGCCGCCAGGCGCGCAGCATCGTCTCCTGGACGATGTCCTCGGCCTGCTGCCTGTCCCCGGCCGTGAGCCGGAGCACGAAGGCCAGCAGCGGCGACCAGTACTGCCGGTAAAGATCGGCGGCCAGCCGATCATCGTGATCCGCGGCGGGCCGCAGCGAGGTCCGGCCCCATAGCGGCCGACGTCGCTCCGTCCCCCGCCCAGACGCGGGAATCGCCATCCAACAGCCCCCGTCCACCCAGCCATCGGTTCGACCATCCATCCCAGCCACCGGCCCGAATTGGGCGATGGTATCGCGAC
The DNA here is from genome assembly GCA_963819285.1 of uncultured Actinomycetota bacterium. Taxonomy (GTDB): domain Bacteria; phylum Actinomycetota; class Actinomycetes; order Streptosporangiales; family Streptosporangiaceae; genus Chersky-822. Next base: position 2,735,694 of record CAWFVM010000002.1, on the reverse strand, counting down.
AGACCCCGCAATGATCTATCTCAGAAGACGTTGCCGCGTGCCTGGATCGGGCCTCTTCAGGCCTAGCGAACTGGACAGATCGGTGAATGATCTCCGGAATCGGACGCGGCCGACTCTCTACCAGCGATTGCGGCTCTCAGCCAACTCCAAGGGAACTCCCAGAAAAATTCGTCAGCACACGCTGAACCGGGCGGTCAGCTAGCTGCGTACCCCTGTCCGACATCCCGGGCCCGGGCACCCAGACCCGGCGGCGCCTCCTCGCCGCCACCACGACAGGAGCTTCCCGATCATGAGTCACTTCCAGCCTTCGCGCAGGCGCATGTGGACCAGGACCGCCATCGGCCTGGGGGCCGTAGGCATGGCCGGCGCCGCGGCGCTGTCCATCGGTCTCACGGCCGCCGGCGCGGCGCCGGCCAAGGAGCACTCCTTCTCGTTCAAGCTTGTGCCTTCTTCACCAGCTATCAAGTCCTGCCTGCCGCATGCTGCCGGGAAGGTCACGATCACTCCAGGCGACCTCAACGACACCATGACGGTGTCCGTCAGCGGTATGCCGCCAAACTCCGGCTTCGACCTCTTCGTAATCCAGACGCCAGGCGCTCCGTTCGGCATCTCCTGGTACCAGACCGACGTCCAGACCGGCAGAAAGGGCATCGGATCCGCGACCGTCAAGGGCGTCTTCGACTCCGAGACCTTCTCAGTGTCACCCGGCGTCCTTCTCCCGACTCACCAGTTCCACCTTGGCCTTTGGTTCAACAACCCGCGCACTCCGTTCAACCTGAACTGCGAGCCCGGCGCCCCTTCGGCGATCGTGACTCCGTTCAACGGCGAGCAGAAGGCCGGCATTCAGGCACTGAACACCTCGAACTTCCCGGTCAACAAGGGCCCGCTGTCCCACGTCCACCGCTGACCAGCCCCAAGCCAATCCCGACAACTGACCGGTAAGGACTCGCACCTGATCCCCTACCGTCCGCAACTAACTGTCTGACACTTCGCAAAAGTAGCTGCCCGCCGGAACGCACAGGAGCGCCCCGGCGGGCTGCTCCGTTCCCAGCGCACCCAGAACGATCAGCCCGCTCCCACTCCGCCACACCACATCGATGTGACCGGGCCGCGCTGGCTGCGTCGTCTCGCTCGTGCTCCTCATCCCGCGAACCCGGCTTTGGGCGGTAGGTGGTCGATGTTCCGTGATCAAGGTGAGGTACATGATCACGGAACCAGCGCGGGGTCAATCGATGCGGCTTCGGAGTCGCTCATGGGAAGTGAGTTGCCTGAGATGCCCTGTGCCGGGAATGTGCGGCGGCCGTCGGAGTGCCCGTGAGAGGTGCCCGGGCCCGGCGGTGCGGCTGAGGCTGCAGCTGGGGACCCCTGGTGTCGCCGGAACAGCAGCAGGGGACCCCAGCTGCAAGTCTTGCGAAGCCGCCGCAGCCCAGGACGGGAGCCACCAAAGGGGAGAGCTGCCGTCGGGGCGAGCTGCCGTCCGTTCTACACAGAGCATATACCTCCTAGGGGTATATTGAGCAGCGCGTGGATGAGCCTATGAGCCTGGTCACGGGCACCGGGTAAGCCAGGTAGATGCGGGATGACACATGACACAGGTCGCACAGCAGGTACTGACGCTCAGCTCCAGCCTCAGCGCCAGCTCCAGCCTCGGCGCCAGCGTCAGCGCCGGGTCGGTGCTGCATGGCATCGGGTCATCGCTGCGTGAGGCGTTCTTCATGTTCTGGGAGACGCTGTGGGCGCTGATTCTCGGGTTCGCGCTGTCCGGCGCGGTGCAGGCGTTCGTACCCAGGGAGGCACTGCGCGCCAAGCTCGGCAACCGCCGGCCCCGCCGTGGCCAGGGCCTCGGTGGTGGGCGCGCTCTCCTCGTCGTGCTCCTATGCCGCCTCCGCGATGGCCAAGTCACTGTTCGCCAAGGGCGCCGACTTCGTCACGTCGATGATCTTCATGTTCGCCTCGACCAACCTGGTGGTCGAGCTTGGAATCGTGCTCGCCGTGCTGATCGGCTGGGAGTTCGTAGCGGCCGAGTACGTCGGCGGCGTCATCATGATCGTGCTGCTCGCGCTGCTCGGCGGGGTCTTCCTGAGCGGCCGCTGGTCCAGTCCGCCAGGGCCAAGCTCGACTCCGCCCACGCCAGGGGCACCGGCCACGAGCACCGCACCGGCCACGAGCAAGCCGCGACCCACGACCACGCGACCCACGACCACGCCACCCACGACCACTCCACCCACGAGGCCGGCACCACGACCCCCTGGCGGACAGCGGTCCGCACCAGAGCGGGCTGGGCCGACGCCGCCACCTATACCGTCGCCGACCTGAACATGCTCCGCCGGGAGCTGCTCATCGGCTTCCTCGGCGCCGGCTTCCTAGCCGTGCTGGTCCCCGTCGAGTTCTGGCACACATTTTTCATTGCCGGGCACGGCATCTGGACCAGCATCGAGAACGCTGTCGTCGGCCCGTTCATCGCCCTGATCAGCTTCGTCTGCTCGATCGGGAACGTCCCGCTGGCCGCAGCCCTGTGGAAAGGCGGGATCACCTTCGGCGGCGTGATCAGCTTCATCTTCGCCGACCTGATCGCGCTGCCCCTGGTGCTGATCTACCGCAAGTTCTACGGCGGACGGCTCGCGCTGCGGATGCTCGCCGTGTTCTGGGGCGTGATGGCCGCCGCCGGCCTCGTCACCGAGCTGATCTTCAGTGCCGCCGGGCTGATCCCGGCCACCCGGCCCGCCGAGATCGTGCCAGAACGCCTGACCTGGAACTACACCACCATCTTGAACATCATCTTCCTGGTGGTCTTCGGCTTGCTGTTTTACCTGTACCGAAGCCGGGGCAAGCTCGGCGGCGGCAACGGCTACGCGATCGACCCGGTGTGCGGCATGCAGGTCGAGAAGTCCGGCGCCCCGGCGCGGACAGCCACCGCCGACGGCAGTTACTGGTTCTGCTCAGACCGATGCTGCGAGCGGTTCGAGTCCAACCCGGCCCGCTTCGACAGCAGAACGACCACCGTCACCGGACCTGGCTAGCCCCTGATCGCGCTGATCAGGCTGATCACCGCGAGCACCGCCATGGCCGCCGCCCCGATCAGGGTGATTGTCCTGGCCGGGATGACCCGCAGCAGACTGCGCCCGCCCGCGATGGCCAGCGCGGCCACCGCCAGCAAGGCCAGCATGGCACCGGTCCCGACAGCGAGCGGGTCGTGATACCGGGCCGCCAGGTTCACGATCAGGATCTGAGTCAGGTCACCAAACTCGGCTACAGCGATGATCGCGAAACTGGTCGCCGCGACCCGCCAGAACGTCGGTGGCGTGTCAGCCCCCTTATCGGCGTCCTCGTCGGCTTCGTCCCGGCCCCGGACCAGCACCACCGCACCGACCCCGAACAGCACGGCGACGACAACAGAGAGCACCCGGTGCGGCAGCAGCGTCAGCAGGCTGCCTGCGATAATGGCAAGGAGTACATGCAAGGCGAACGCGGCGGCCACGCCCGCGTAGACGTAGCCTGCCCGGTAGCGGCTGCCGAGCATGAGGCTGGCGATCGCGGTCTTGTCGGGAAGCTCAGCGGGGAAAACCAGCCCGAACGTGGTAGCTGCCACCGCTATGTTCACTCCCACGATCTTATAGCCGGGCTAGCCTGCGAACGCGCCAGCGGGGCTGACCGGGCCGTCGGGTACGCGGGCCCTGGGCTGGCGAGTCGTGAGTGCGATCTATTTCAGAAAAAAATATATGCCTGGCCTGTCGATCTACGACGCTGGCGTTCGACGCGTGGGCGAACGAAAGCGAAACCGACCACGAAGGAGCACGAGCGATGCGATTCCTCGGATACACCCTGGCCGACCCGTCCACCCCGATGCCGCCGCCCGACCCCGCGATGTACGAAAAGATGGGCGCGTTCGTGGCGGAGGCCACGCAGGCCGGCGTGCTGCTCGCCACCGGCGGCCTGATGCCGCCGGAGGAGGCCACCAAGGTGAAGTACGCGGGCGGCGAGTTCACCGTGCTCGACGGGCCGTTCGCCGAGGCGAAGGAACTGGTCGGCGGCTGGGCGCTGATGGAGGTGCGCGACAAGGCCGAGGCCATCGAGTGGACCAAGCGCTTCCTGACCATCGCCGGCGACGGCGAGTCGACCCTGCGCGAGGTCGCTGGCGGGTGACTCTGACCACTGGTCCGCGCCGCGCCCGGCGGCCTGGCCTGTCACACTAGCGATCATGTACACCGTGGTCGCTGATCATCCGCTCATCGCGCACAAGCTCACCGCGCTCCGTGACGTTCACACGGAGACACCGGTCTTCCGCAGCCTGACTGACGAGCTCGTCACGCTGCTCGCCTACGAGGCAACTCGTGACGTCAAGGTCGAAGAGGTCCTGGTGCACACCCCGCTGGCCTCGGCCCAGGGAGTCAAGCTGGCCCGGCCGATCCCCCTGGTGGTGCCGGTGCTGCGGGCCGGGATCGGGATGCTCGACGGCATGGCCAGGCTGCTGCCCAAGGCCGACGTCGGCTTTGTCGGCCTTGCCAGGGACGAGGAGACCCTGGTCGCCTCCACCTACGCGACCAGGCTGCCGGCCGACTTGAGCGGACGCGACACGTTCGTGCTTGACCCGATGCTGGCCACTGGCGGGACTCTGGAGACCGTGTTCGGGATGCTCGCAGCGCGCGGGGCGGCGTCCATGACCGCGATCTGCCTGCTCGCGGCGCCGGAGGGAATCGCGCGGGTGCACGAGGCATTCCCCGACGACTTCCCGATCCCGGTCAAGGTGGTCACGGCCGGGCTGGACGAGCGCCTGAACGAGCGCGGTTACATCGTGCCCGGGCTCGGCGACGCGGGCGACCGCCTTTTCGGCGAGATCTGATTGGCTGGATGATCGCGCAGGCAGCGGCCGGCGCCGCCCTGCTGGACACCGATTGGCTGGAGAGCGTCAGGGCCAGGAACTCAGCCGCCCGCGACCTGCTCTGCTCGGGACTGACCGCGATCGGCGTCGACTTCCTTCCGTCCCATGCCAACTTCGTCTGCGTGCGTACCGGTGGCGGCAGCGGCGAGATCGCCAGGCGGCTCGCCGCCGAGCATCAGATCCTGGTGCGGGATCTCGAGCCCTGCGGCTAGCCGAGTTCTTCACCAGGATCTGATTATCAGATACCATGAGCACATGCGGACTATGACTGCCACCGAAGCCTCTCGGAATTTCTCCGACCTGCTTGACGCGATCGAGAGAGGCGAGACGATCACGATCACCCGCGGGCACCATGCCGTTGCGGAGATGAGGCCCGCCCAGCTCCGTACCGGAGCCGGCCTGCGAGCCGCGCTCGAAAAGATTCCTCCGCCCGATACTCGGTTTGTCGATGACATCGCGGGTGCCCTGGCGCTGATCTCCTACGAGGGGAACGACCCGTGGGCCGACGCCTGATCCTGGACACCAGCATCCTGATCGCATACGAACGCGGGACCATAGATCGAGTTGCGCTCGACCTGGACGAGCTCGCGATCGCCGCGATATCCGTAGCCGAGTACCGAGTCGGAATAGAGCTGGCCGACACTCCTTCCCGCGCCGCCGATCGCGCGCGGGCACTTGCAGCGATCACCTCGGCCGTGGACGTACTCGACTACACGCATGCGACAGCAGCCTGCCATGCACGGCTGATCGCGCATGTCCGCCGCACCGGACCCCCCCGAGGCGCGCACGACCTGATAATCGCCGCTCACGCGGCTCAAACCGACCGCACCGTCGTCACCTTCGACGCCAAGGCACGCTTCGCTGACCTTCCCGGTGTAGACGCCACCGACCCTCCAGGACTTAGCTGAAGGCAGGACTCATCTGAAGGCCCGGTCGGCGCAGCAAACTCGCAGTCGCGACCACCCAGATATCCGTGATCATGAGATAGGCCCTGATCACGGAACATCAGCCGTGTGATCACCCTGCCAGGATTCCGTGATCAAGCCGCCAACCATGATCACGGAACCTGGACGGGGCTGTGAAAGCTGAGCTTTCCGCAGCGGCTAGATGCCGACTGGGTGCCAGACCGTTTTGGTTTCGAGGAAAGCAAGCATCCGGCGCGGGGTCGGCGCCGCAGCCCAGTCGTCTTCCGCGCAGAAGACCCGCTTCACATTGGTCGCGGCGAGTCGCTCAAGTTCGGTCCGGCTAGTGGCCGCAGCACCGGTGAGATCTATTGCGTTCACATCAAAATGACTCGCGAGCACTGGTGCGAGCTCAGCCATCCGCCCGGTCAGAATGTTGACGACGCCACCGGGCACATCCGAGGTCGCCAGCACCTCAGAAAGTGTGATGGCCGGCAGCGGGCGTTTCTCGCTGGCGACAACCACGACGGTATTCCCGGTCGCGATGACCGGCGCGATCACGCTCACGAGCCCGAGCAAGCTCGACTCAGCCGGCGCGAGCACCGCCACCACGCCAGTCGGCTCAGGCACGCTGAAGTTAAAGAACGGCCCGGCCACCTGATTGGCCCCGCCAGCCACCTGCGCCACCTTATCCGGCCACCCCGCATACCACACCAGCCGGTCGATTGCCGCATCAACTGTCCGCCGAGCCGCCCCTTTAGAAATACCTTCAGCGGAAATAAGCTCCCCGGCGAGCTGCCGGCTCCGACCCTCGATCATTTCCGCGACCCGGTAAAGCACCTGCCCCCGGTTATAAGCCGTAGCAGAAGACCACTTCCCGACGGCCCCCCGAGCCGCCAAAACAGCCTCCCGCACATCCTTCCGCGAAGCCAGCGCCGCATACGCCAGCAGTTCGCCACTCTTCGCAGACCGCACGGGATAAGACCGGCCTGACTCGGACCGGGGAAACCCCCCGCCGAGATAAAGCTTGTAGGTCTTCCGCACGACCAGCCGCGCCCCAGACGAAGCCTCTCCGCCCAGGCCGTCGGCAGACGGCTCGCCTGACGTGCGTCCAGTCACGGCAGGCGAGTCGTCTGCCGAAGGTCGACCGACCCCGAAGGATTCAGCCCTAGACATCAAGATAAGCGGCCAACCCGTGCCGGCCGCCCTCCCGCCCGAACCCAGACTCCCGGTACCCGCCAAACGGACTAGCCGGATCAAACATGTTGAACGTATTCGCCCACACCACACCCGCCCGCAACCGCTGCGCCATCCACAAGATCCGGCTCCCCTTCTCCGTCCATACCCCGGCCGACAGCCCATAGGGCGTGTTGTTCGCCTTGGTCACGGCTTCCTCCGGCGTCCTGAAAGTCAGCACCGACAGCACCGGGCCGAAGATCTCCTCGCGCGCGATCCGATGAGACTGACTGACCCCGGTGAACACTGTCGGCGCGAACCAGTAGCCCCGGCTGGGCAGCTCGCACGGGGGCGACCAGCGGTGCGCGCCCTCTGCCTCGCCAGCGGCTGTGAGCTCGGTGATCTTGTCGAGCTGCTGGCGGGAGTTGATCGCCCCGATGTCGGTGTTCTTGTCCAGCGGGTCGCCGAGCCGCAGGGTCGTCAGCCGCTGCTGAAGCCGGTCGATCACCTGATCGGCCACCGACTCCTGCACGAGCAGCCTGGACCCGGCGCAGCACACGTGCCCCTGGTTAAAGAAGATGCCGTTGACGATGCCCTCGATCGCCTGATCGATCGGGGCGTCATCAAAGACGACGTTCGCGGCCTTGCCGCCCAGCTCAAGCGTCAGCTTCTTGCCGGTCCCCGCGATCGCCTGGCTGATCGCGATGCCCACCTCGGTCGAGCCGGTGAACGCGACCTTGTCGACATCGGTGTGGGCCACGATGGCAGCCCCGGTGTCGCCCGCGCCGGTCAGCACGTTGACCACGCCAGGCGGCAGCTCGGCCTGCTGGCACACCTGCGCGAGCAGCAGCGCGCTGAGCGGCGTTGTCTCGGCCGGCTTGAGCACGCAGGTATTTCCCGTGGCCAGCGCCGGGGCCAGCTTCCAGGCCGCCATCAGCAGCGGGAAGTTCCACGGGATCACCTGACCGGCCACTCCGAGCGGACGCGGCGCCAAGCCGAAGCCGGCATAGCCGAGCTTGTCCGCCCAGCCCGCGTAGTAAAAGAAGTGCGCGGCGGCGAGCGGGATATCGACGTCCCTGGTCTCCTTGATCGGCTTGCCGTTGTCGATCGATTCGAGTACGGCGAACTCGCGCGACCGTTCCTGGAGGATCCGGGCGATTCGATACAGGTACTTGGCCCGCTCCGAGCCCGGCATCGGCCCCCACACCCGCTCGAACGCCGTCCTGGCGGCAGCCACCGCCCGGTCGACGTCAGCGGTCCCGGCCTGAGCGACCAGGGCCAGCGGCTCCTCGGTGGCGGGATTGATCGTCGGGAAGGTGCGACCGCCCTCGGCGGCGACAAACTCCCCGCCCACGAAGAGCCCGTACTCGGGCGCGATCGACACGATGTCGCGTGACTCAGGTGCGGGCGCGTACTGCCAGTCAAGACCGGCCGGCGCGCTTGCCCCGGTGACGCGACTCGGTCCAGCCTTGCCAGCGAGTACGGCCGCCGCACCCTCCGGACGTGCCTTTTTGCCAGCCAAGCCCGCCTCCCACCCGAATCAGCCCTCATTGTCGCACGCCCCTTCGTGGCTCAAGTTGTCCGTGACTGGTGTTTTACTGTGACCCTGGTCAAATCCGCCGCCCGAGCGGTGGCCGTTAGGCAGGTGTCTCATGAGCTGGTCACGTATCACCGCGATCGGGATCGCGCGGCCCGCGGCCCTGATCGCCGCCGGGCTGCTGCTCGCAAGCTGCGGCCCCTCGAGCTCAAGCTCGTCCGCGCCTTCAGGTGGCAGCTCGTCTAGCGCACCGGGCACTGGCCACAGCTCGGCCAGCCACGGCTCAGGCGGGATCGACACGACGCTCTTCCCCGCCTCGGTCGGCAACACCTGGGTCTACGAGGACTCGCTCGCGGGCGGTCAGAGCGGGACCACGACCAACCGGATTACCGCCGTGACGCCGGACAGCGGCGGTCAGAAGGTCACGATCTCCACCAGCAGTGACGTCGCCGGACTGCCGCACACCGCGACCAACCTGACCTATCAGTTCAACTCCGATGGCTCGATCCAGGTGCCCTACGCGAACATCGGGAACGGCACGGTCATCCTCAAGTCGGGCGGCATCGTCTGGCCGTCGAAGGCCGTGCTCGACTCCGGCCAGCCGCACACGTCCGTGCTCTCGCTGGAGATCAAGGCCGCCGGGCATGATGTCGATGTCCACGCGAACGTCACGGTCAAGGGCGGCGGCACCCAGAGCGTCACCGTGCCAGCCGGCACCTACCAGGCCACGGCGGTGGACGAGACGATCTCCGAGCACGTCGCTGGCGTCGACGTGGTCATCCAGATCACGACCTGGCTGGCCAACGGCGTGGGGCCGGTCAAGTCCGTCGTGATGACCAAGACCTCGAGCGTGAGCCAGATCGTCAGCACTGAGGTACTGAAGTCCTTCAAGCAGGGCTGACCGTGCTTGGTCATCGGTGAAGCCGCTTAGTCGACGGTGAAGTAGTCCGGCCCCGAGTATGCGCCGGTGAGCTGCTTGCGGCGCTGCATCAGCAAGTCGTTCAGCAGGCTGGACGCGCCGATCCTGAAGAGGTCAGGCGTCAGCCAGGCCTGCCCGGCGGTCTCGTTGACCAGCACCAGGTACCTGATCGCGTCCTTAGCCGTGCGAATGCCTCCGGCCACCTTCACGCCGACCCGCCGCTGCGAGGCCTGCTCGAAGTCACGCACGGCGGTGAGCATCACGAGCGCGACCGGCGGCGTCGACGCCGGGCTGATCTTCCCGGTGGAGGTCTTGATGAAGTCGGCCCCGGCCAGCATCGCCAGCCAGGACGCACGACGGACATTGTCGAGTGTGGCCAGCTCGCCCGTCTCCAGGATGACCTTGAGATGCGCCGATCCGCAGGCCTGCTTGACGGCGATGACCTCCTCGTAGACCTGGCCATACCGGCCGGCCAGGAATGCGCCCCGGTCGATCACCATGTCGACCTCATCGGCGCCGGCCGCCACCGCGTCAGCGACGTCGGCCAGCTTCACCGCCAGCGACGCCCGCCCGGACGGGAACGCCGTCGCCACCGAAGCCACGGCCACGCCGCTGCCACCGAGCTCGGCCTTCGCCACGGCGACGAGGTCCGGGTAGACGCAGACGGCGGCAACCGATGGCACAGCCGGATCGGCCGGGTCCGGCCTGACCGCCTTGACGCACAGGCCGCGCACCTTGCCGGGCGTATCCGCGCCCTCAAGAGTCGTGAGATCCACCATCTCGACCGCGAGCCCGAGCGCGGCCAGCTTGGCGCCTTTCTTAATCGACCGAGTCGCCAGCGCGGCCACCCGTGCCTGCGCACCGACCTGATCAACCCCCGGCAGCCCGTGCAGCACCTGCCGCAACGCCGCGTCCGAGGTCGCCCCGTCGCCGAGCCAGTCCACCGCAGGCACCAGCCCAGCCCGGCCCAGCCCCGCCGACACCAACCCGGCCCCAGCCTGCCCGGCCCCAGCCTGCCCGGCCCCAGCCTGCCCGGCCCCAGCCTGCCCGGCCCGAGCCAGCACCACCTGAGACTGCGTTCCCGAGCCACCGGCCATGCCCCCGATGCTATCAGCGCCCCACCAACCGGACACCGCACCCAAAACACCCACCGCCGCACCCCTGCACCGCCCCGCTGCCCACCACCCACACAAACTTCCGCGATCATGATCCAGCCGCTTAGCTTGAGTTGATCTTGAAGTCCCTTCCGTTCTGCCGGGGTGCGCCGCAGCCGGCCGAAGAGTTGCCGTCATGATCGCGAAGCACTGCCGCCTGAGGGAGAGTTGCCGTCATGATGCCGGCCAGTGCAGGCGGCTCACAGGCCAGCCCAGGCAACTCACGGGCCAGCCTGGGCCGCTCGCACGCAGCGGAGCCTTGAACGCGCAGGCCACAAACATGATCAAACTAGCCTAAGCGGCATTGGATCATTAAGCGGAGATGATTTGCCCGGATTGGCCACCCGATGTTCCGTGGTCATGCCCGGCCCACTGATCACGGAAATTGGCTGGCGCGAATTCCGTGATGCTGGCCGTCGGCCTGCCTCATGGATGTGGCAGCGCTGGGGCTCCAGCCCCAGCTATGTCACATCGATGGGGCTCCAGCCCCAGCTATGTCACATCGATGGGGTGCGGCCCGGCAGGCCAGCGGCAGGACAGGCCCGGGCTGGACCAGCCACCCCGGAACCAGGTTCCTGCCAACTTCACGGAACTCGCGCCAGAGCCCGGAAACGCGCAGGCGTGATCACACAACCAACGTTCCGTGATCACGCCCCGCAACATGATCACGGAACATCGCTGGGGCCGGGACCTCGGCGGGGCCGGGCCGGGGCCAAGCCGGGGCCGGGGCCAAGCCGGGGCCGGGGCCAAGCCGGGGCCGGGGCCAAGCCGGGGCCGGGGCCAAGCCGGGGCCGGGGCCGGGGCCGGGGCCAAGCCGGGGCCGGGGCCAAGCCGGGGCTAAGGCGTGCGGCGGCCGGCCACCAGAGGGGCGGATGCGGCGGCGAAGCCGGGCTTGATGACCGTGTTGATCAGCTCAAGCCGCTCGTCAAAAGGAGCGAACGCGCTCTTCATCGCGTTGATCGTGAGCCACTGGATATCGGACCAGCCGTACCCGAACGCCTCGACCAGGGTGGCGAACTCCGACGACAGCGTCACGTCGCTCATCAGCCGGTTGTCGGTATTGACAGTCACCCGGAACGACAGCCGCCGCAGCAGCCCGATCGGATGCTCCCTGATCGACCGCGCGGCCCCCGTGTGCACATTCGACGTCGGGCACATCTCAAGCGGTATCCGCCGGTCTCGCACGTAGCTGGCCAGCAGCCCGAGCGCGGCCGGCTCGTCCGGCTCGGCGGTGATGTCGTCGATGATCCGGACGCCATGGCCGAGCCGCTCGGCCCCGCACCACTGGACGGCCTCCCAGATGGACGGCAGCCCGAATCCTTCGCCGGCGTGAATCGTGAAGTGGAAGTTTTCCCTGGCGACGTACTGGAACGCGTCCAGGTGCCGGCTCGGCGGACTCCCGGCCTCGGCCCCGGCAATGTCAAAGCCCACCACCCCGGCATCACGGTGCCGCACGGCCAGCTCGGCGATCTCCAGCGACCGAGCCGCCGTCCGCATCGCCGTGAGCAGCGCGTACACCCGGATGCCTCGCCCGGCGCTGCCAGCGGCGAAGCCCTCGAGCACCGCCTCGACCACCTGGTCGAGATCCAGCCCCGCCCCCACGTGCAGCTCGGGCGCGAACCGTACCTCGGCATAGACGACCCCGTCAGCCGCGAGATCCTCGGCACACTCGGCGGCCACCCGCACCAGCGCGTCGCGCGTCTGCATGACCCCGACCGTGTGCTGGAACGCCTCAAGGTACAGCTCAAGCTGCCCGCGTTCGGCCGCACTGGTCATCCACTGGCCAAGCTCAGCGGCATCGGTCGCGGGCAGGCCTCGGTAGCCGGTCTGCCTGGCCAGCTCGACGATGGTGGCCGGCCGGAGCCCTCCATCGAGATGGTCGTGCAGCAGTACCTTCGGGACCCGGCGGATCTGATCAAGCGTGACTGACACGCCGCCTATTCTTGCCTAGGCGATGCGCTCGATGACGGCCGGACGGCGAACCGGCTCGTCCGGCCCGATCTCGATAGCGCCGCTCAGCGCGTCAAGCGCCGCCCCGAACCGTGCCTGGTCATCGGCCCGCAGCTCAAGCACCGGCTGCCCGGCCTCGACCCGCTCCCCCGGCTTGACCAGGCAGATCACTCCGGCCCCTGCGCTGACCGGATCTTCCTTCCGCGCCCGCCCGGCCCCGAGCCGCCACCCGGCGGTGCCGATGGCCAGTGCGTCGAGCCGCCGCAGCCAGCCGGACTCCGAAGCCGGCACCAGCCGCACGTGCGGAGCGACCGGCAGCGGCGCGTCCGGATCGCCGCCCTGGCCGGCGATCATCTCCCGGTACTTGGCCAGCGCCCGCCCGTCGGCCAGCGCGGCGGCAGGATCGGCGTCGATCCCGGCCAGCGTCAGCATCTCGCGCGCCAGCGCCAGCGTGACCTCCACCAGGTCGGCTGGCCCCTCGCCGCGCAGGGTCTGGATCGACTCGGCGACCTCGACCGCGTTGCCGACCGCCCTGCCTAGCGGCTCATCCATCGACGTCAGCAACGCGACCGTGCGCACTCCCGACTCAGTACCGAGCCGCACCATAGTCGAAGCCAGCTCCCTGGCCGCTGCAGCTCGGCCATGAACGCCCCGCTGCCGACCTTCACATCAAGTACCAGCGATTCCGTTCCCTCTGCGATCTTCTTCGACATGATCGAGCTGGCGATCAGCGGAATCGACTCAACCGTCGCGGTCACGTCGCGAAGGGCATAAAGCTTCCGGTCGGCTGGCGCCAGGTCATCACCAGCAGCCGCGATAACACATCCGACAGTACTAAGAAGGTGAACGAAATGGCGTACGGATACTCCCGCACTCCAGCCTGGCACGCTCTCCAGCTTGTCGAGCGTTCCCCCGGTGTGGCCGAGCCCGCGACCGGATAGCTGAGGCACGGCCGCGCCGCAGCTCGCGACCAGCGGCGCCAGGATCAGCGAGACCTTGTCACCGACCCCGCCAGTCGAGTGCTTGTCCACGGTCGGGAACGGCACCGAGCGCAGGTCGAGCCGCTCGCCGGTCCCGATCATCGCGTCGGTCCACGCCCGCAGCTCGGCCGGCCGCAGGCCGCGGAAAAAGATCGCCATCGCCATCGCCGACATCTGCTCGTCGGCGACCTCGCCCCTGGTGTAGGCGGCGATCAGCCAGCCGATCTCGGCGCCGGACAGCTCGCGTCCGTCACGCTTGGCCTTGATCAGCTCGACCGCGGCCGGCACCGGCCTCGGGTCAGGACCGGATGTCACGGCGTTCCGCGAGGTCAGTGCCGGTGAACGCGTCCGGCAGCAGGGTGCCGAGCTGGCGCGGCTCGCCGTCGCTGTCGAGCAGTAGCCCGGGGCCGCCGGCCTCAAGCAGGAGCTGCCTGCACCGGCCGCAGGGTACCAGCGGGGCGCCATCGGCCGCGACCACGCTGACCGCGATCAGGCGGCAGGCCCCGGCCGCGTGCAGCGCGCTGACCAGCCCGCACTCGGCGCACAAGGTGAGCCCGAACGACGCGTTCTCTACGTTGCAGCCGGTGACCACGGCGCCGTTCGACGCAAGCCCGGCCGCGCCAACCCGAAGCCTGGAGTAGGGCGCGTACGCGTTGACCGCCACCGCGATCGCCGCCGCCCGCAGCGCCGTCCAGTCGATGGTCATCAGGCCCGCTCCGGTCGTTATGGTGGTATTCTGGCTTTTGTAATCTAATGTGCGCGTCTCGATTTCACAACAGCCCCGTTGCTGGCGTGATATCCCGCTTCCGCATCACACGTGACGGTAATAGATTCTCGATCATCCCGGGGGGGACTCCGGGTTCTCTAGTGCCTCGGCCGGCCGGGCTCGGGTTCATCAGGCCGGTGTTTGCAAGCGGCGACCTGCCGCCCCCCGCATAGGAGGAACCGTGAGAGGGTCACTCAAGATGGTCGCCGCACTGAGCGTGCTGGCGATGGCTACCGCAGCGTGCGGCAGCAGTTCTAGCTCAGCCACCCCCTTGTCGGGGTCATCGGGATCGAGTTCGGCCGTAGCCGCCCCCAAGTTCAAGGCATGCATGGTCACCGACACCGGCGGCATCGACGACAAGTCGTTCAACCAGTCGTCTTATGACGGCCTGAAGGCCGCGGCGGCAGCCGACCCGAACATCTCCTTCACCTACCTCCCGTCCACCACGCCCGCCGACTACGCCTCGAACATCAGCACGTTCGTCTCGCAGGGGTGCGGCATCATCGTGACGGTCGGCTTCCTGATGGCGGCCGCGACCGAGGCGGCGGCCAAGCTCAATCCGACGCAGAAGTTCGCGATCGTGGACTGCTCCTACGCGTCGCAGTGCCTGACCGGCGCCAAGGAGCCGAACATCGACCAGCTCGTGTTCAACACGGTGCAGGACGGCTTCCTCGGCGGCTACCTGGCGGCCGGCATCAGCAAGACCCACACCGTGGCGACCTACGGCGGCGAGGCGTTCGGCACCGTCACCATCTACATGGACGGCTTCTGGGACGGCGTGCAGTACTACAACTCCAAGCACCACACCAATGTCAAGGTGCTCGGCTGGAACGAGAAGACCCAGAAGGGCAACTTCATCGGCAACTTCACCGACCTGGGCGCCGGCCAGTCGCTGACGAACACCTTCATCGGCGATGGCGCGGACGTCATCTTCCCGGTGGCCGGCGGCGTCGGCCTGGGCACGGCGAAGGCGGTGCAGACCGCTGACGCGGCCGGCAAGAACGTCAGCATCGAGTGGGTGGACACCGACGGCTGCGTCAACTCACCGCAGTACTGCAAGTACTTCGTCACCTCGGTGACCAAGGGCATCGTCGCGGCGGTCTCGACCGCGGTGCTCAGCGCGGCCAAGGGCACGTTCGCCGGCGGCACCTTCGTCGGCACCCTGGCCAACAATGGCGCGGCGCTGTCCCCGTTCCACGACTTCGCCAGCAAGATCCCGGCCTCGCTGCAGTCCGAGCTCACCGCGATCAAGGCGCAGATCGAGAGCGGAAAGATCGTGCCAGCCACCAAGAGCCCGGTCTAATCCCCTCAGAAAGCCTGGTCTAGCCGCCCGGCCGCCCGCGCGCACTCGCGCGGGCGGCCGGGCGGTCCCGGCGTGAAAGGAGGCTGCCGGTGAAGCTTGAGCTGCGCGGTATCACCAAGCGCTTCGGCGGTCTCGTCGCCAACGACCACATCGACCTAGTAGTGCGGCCAGGCGAGATCAGGGCGCTGCTCGGCGAGAACGGTGCTGGCAAGACGACCCTGATGAACGTGCTCTACGGGCTCATGCAGCCCGACGAGGGCGAGATCCTGATCGACGACTCACCGGTCCACATCCGCTCCCCCAAGGCCGCGATCGGCGCGGGGATCGGCATGGTGCATCAGCATTTCATGCTGGTGCCGGTCTTTACCGTGGCCGAGAACGTCACGCTCGGCGTGGAGCGGGTGCGCGGGCTCGGCCTGCTCGACCGCAAGCGCACCCGGCGGGACGTGCTTGACCTGTCGGAGAAGTTCGGGCTGCGGGTCGACCCTGACGCGTACGTCGAGGACCTGCCGGTCGGCATTCAGCAGCGGGTGGAGATCATCAAGGCGCTGCGGCGGGACGCGAGCGTGCTCGTGCTCGACGAGCCGACGGCGGTGCTGACTCCTGGCGAGACGCAGGATCTGTTCCGCATCATGCGCGAGCTGCGCGAGGGCGGCCGGTCGATCATCTTCATCTCGCACAAGCTCAAGGAAGTCCAGGCGATCGCCGACCACATCACGGTGATCAGGCGGGGCAAGGTCGTCGGCGAGCGGCCGCCGAGCACCACAGGCGCCGAGCTCGCCGCCCTGATGGTCGGCCGCTCCGTTCAGCTTCGGGTCAGCAAGGAGCCGGCGAAGCCGGCCGGGTCAGGCTATCGGTCAGTGACCTGACGGTGCCCGACGAGCTGGGCAGCACCGTCGTCAACGGCGTCTCGTTCGAGGTTCGCGGCGGCGAGATCCTCGGCATCGCCGGGGTGCAGGGCAACGGGCAGACCGAGTTGTGCGAGGCGCTGCTCGGGCTCCGGCCTGCCACCGGCTCGGTGCGGCTCGACGACGCCGAGCTAACCGGGACGACCACGCGCGACCGGCTCAGGGCGGGAATCGGCTACGTGCCTGAGGACCGGCAGGAAGACGGCCTGGTCGGCGCGTTCTCCGTGGCCGACAACCTGGTACTCGATGTCTATGACCGGCCACCTTACGCCTCGGGCCTGGCGCTGAACCTGGACAAGATCAGGGAATCGGCCTGCCGCCTGGTCGCCGAGTACGACGTGCGGACCACCTCGGTGCAGACGCCGGCCGGAACCCTGTCAGGCGGCAATCAGCAGAAGGTCATCGTGGCCCGCGAGCTCAGCCGCGACCTCAAGATGCTGCTCGCCAGCCAGCCGACCAGGGGCCTGGACGTCGGGTCGATCGAGTTCGTGCACAAGCAGATCGTGGCGCAGCGCGACCGGGGCGTAGCGGTCGTGATCGTCTCCTCCGAGATCGACGAGATCTACGCGCTGTCCGACCGGATCGCCGTCATGTACGAAGGGCGGATCGTCGGCTTCTGCGACCCCGACATTCCCGAGGCCGACCTCGGCCTGCTGATGGCGGGCGCTGCCGGCCAGGCAGCGGCTAGCCAGGCACCGGAAGAGCAGGAGCCTCCCCATGAGTGAGCAGACGCCTCCAGCCGCAGTGCCCACTGACCCGCCCGTCCCCCCTGATGCCACACCCGCCGATGCCGCGCCCGCCGCGCAGCTCACGGCCGAGCCCGCGAGCCAGCCTGACCCGCCTGCACCCGGCTGGCAGGGGCAGCTCAGGCGGCGCGGCAGGCTGACCACCGACGCGCTGATCCAGGCGGTCACCCAGGGCAGCTCGACCGTGATGACGATCCTCGCGATCTTCCTCGCGCTCGTGGTCGGCGGCATCCTGATCGGATTCAGCGACCCGGTCGTCACCACGGCCTGGAGCGACTTCTTCAGCTCTCCGGTG
This sequence comes from uncultured Actinomycetota bacterium, assembly GCA_963819285.1. Taxonomy (GTDB): domain Bacteria; phylum Actinomycetota; class Actinomycetes; order Streptosporangiales; family Streptosporangiaceae; genus Chersky-822. Next base: position 2,718,179 of record CAWFVM010000002.1, on the reverse strand, counting down.
AACGCGCTGGTGCAGACCTGGCACGCGGTGTCGTTCGCCTACTCGCAGATGTTCGCCGGGGCGATACTCAACCCGGCCACGGTCAAGGCCGCGTTCAGCGGCGGGTCGGTCGCGGCGATCTTCTACCCGCTGTCTTCGACGGCCGCCCAGGCGACTCCGCTGATCCTGACCGGCCTGTCGGTGGCGATCGCCTTCCGCGCTGGCCTGTTCAATATCGGCGCGGCCGGCCAGTGGGTGGGCGGCGCGATCGTGGCGACCTGGCTCGGCTTCGGAGTCAGCATGCCGCCGGTCATCCACGTCATCGTCTGCGTGCTCGGCGGCTTCGCCGGCGGCGCGATGATCGGCTGGTTCGTCGGCCTGCTCAAGGCCAGCACCGGCGCGCACGAGGTGATCGTCACGATCATGCTCAACTACGTCATGTATGACCTGCTGATGTACCTGCTCTCGCACCCGGCGACTGCCTGCAGCAGCCAGGCCAGTCCAACCAGATCGCGCCGGTCATCCACGACAACGCGACCTTGGCGCACGTGGGCGGCCCGCCACCACAGGTCGAACTCGGCTTCCTGATCGCCCTGGCCGCCGCCGGCCGGCGTCGCCTGGCTGCTTCGCGCAGCACCATCGGGTTCCAGTTCCGCACCGTCGGCGCCAACCCCGGGCGGCCAGGAGCGCGGGAATCAACGTCGAGCGGTCTGGATCTGGGTGATGCTGCTGGCTCGGGCGGCCTGGCCGGCCTGGCGGCCGCGGCAGTCATCCAGGGCACGGCACCCAGCTCACGCCCAACAGCTACGGCACCTACGGGCCCGACGGCATCACGGTCGCGCTGCTCGGCCGGGCCAGGCCGCTCGGGGTCGTCTTCGCCGGGCTGCTGTTCGGCGCCCTGCACGTCGGCGGCACGTACGCCCAGGCGGCGCCACCCAGGGCAGGTCCCGGCCGACATCGTCCAGGTGCTCCAAGGGCTGATCGTCCTGTTCGTCGCCGCTCCGGCCCTGGTCCGCGCGATGTTCAGGCTCCGCTCGACCAGCGGCACCGGCATGGAAGCAGTTGCGAAGGGGTGGAACGGGTGACCACGCTCACCGCCGCGGTACGGGCACCGCTGACCTCGGACCGCCGGTACCAGGCCGCCGTCATCTTCGGCCTGCTCGGCGTCATCGACATCGCAGTCTTCGGGCTGCTCGCGCATAAGGGCGACGCGGGCTTCGCGCTCTCGCATCAGGGCTCGGGCGTCCAGATCCCGGTGATCAAGGTCCCGGCGGCGGCGGTGTGCTACGTGCTCGGCGTCCTGTCGATCGGCCTCGGCGCCGTGCGCGGGACGATCACGCTCAGCCGCCTCTATAAGCGAGTCACGCCTCGGCATCGTGCTGGTGTTCTTCGTGATCTCGCTGCTGTGCTGGGCCGACGCGGGCGCGCTCCAGCTGAACATGCTCGACCTGGGCCAGGGCACCTTGCCGGCGTCGATCCCGCTGGTACTTCGGCGCGCTGGCCGGCTGCCTGTGCGAGCGGTCAGGCGTGATCAACATCGCCATCGAGGGCCAGTTGCTGTTCGGCGCGTTCACGGCCGCGATCGTGGCCAGCGCCTTCGGCGGGCTCTGGGTCGGGCTGATCGCCGGCTCGCTGGCCGGCGGCCTGGTCGGCGTCCTGCTCGCGGTCTTCGCGATCACGTTCCTGATGGACCAGATCATCCTGGGCGTCGTGCTCAACGTGCTGGCGCTGGGGATGACCGACTACCTGTACGACCGGCTGATGGCGCAGAACCCGACTACAACACCGGGGTCACCTTCAGCGCGATCAAGATCCCGGGGCTCGGCCAGATCCCGGTCATCGGGCCGATCTTCTTCGACTCGACGATCTTCCTGTACATCACCTACATCCTGATCATCGGATCCAGATCGCGCTGTTCAGCACTCGCTGGGGGCTGCGGGTCAGGGCCGTCGGCGAGCATCCGACGGCGGCCGACACGGTGGGCATCCCGGTGCTGTGGACCCGCTACCGCAACGTCATACTCGGCGGGCTGGTCGCCGGCATCGGCGGCGCGTTCCTCACCGTCGGCTCGGTCGGCACCTTCAACCCGGACATCAGCTCCGGGTTCGGCTACATCGCCCTGGCCGCGCTGATCTTCGGCCGCTGGACCCCGCTCGGCTCGCTCGCCGCCGCGCTCGCTGTTCGGCTTCTCGCTGAAGCTCGCGATGGTCCTGCCCTCGGTCAACTCCCGCTGCCGCCGCCGAATCATGAACGACGGCGCCGTATGTGGCCACCATCATCGCCGTAGCTGGCCTGGTCGGAAAGGTAAGGGCTCCCGCCGCCGACGGGAAACCCTACGTGAAGGCATAACCGTCCCATGAGTCAAGTTACTCTGCTTACCGTGGTGACACGGTGAGTACAGATGCTTACGCAGCAGCGCAGGCTAGCGCTGCCAATATCGCCCTGCGAACCGGGCAGGCCGGGCATGACGTCGCCGTCGTGCTTGGCTCTGGCTGGGCCCCGGCCGCCGACGCGATCGGCCTCGCGGCCGCCGAGTTCCCGCTCGCTGAGCTGGGCGGCTTCCCTGAGCCGACCGTCCCTGGTCACCTGGCCATGGCCAGGTCGTTGCTGATCGGCCCGCTCCGGGCACTGGTCTACCTCGGCCGGACGCACCTGTACGAGGGTCACCCGGTGGACTCGGTCGTGCACGGCGTACGCACCGCCGCCGCGGCCGGCTGCCAGGTCATCGTGCTGACCAACGCCGCCGGCGGGATCAACGCGGCCTACCGTGTCGGCCAGCCGGTGCTGCTGAGCGACCACCTCAACCTGACCGGCCGGTCGCCGCTGGCCGGACCCGAGCCGCCACCGGGCTACGGCTCCAGGTTCATCGACCTGACGCAGGCCTACTCAGCCCGGCTGCGCGCGCTCGCCCGGCAGGCCGACCCCGGGCTGGCCGAAGGTGTCTACGCCGCTCTGCCAGGCCCGCATTATGAGACGCCGGCCGAGATCCGGATGCTGCGCGCGGCTGGGCGCCGACATGGTCGGCATGTCCACCGCGCTTGAGGCGATCGCGGCCAGGCACCTGGGGCTCGAGGTGCTCGGCATCTCGCTGATCACCAATCCAGCGGCGGGGCTGTCGAGCGAGCAACTCAACCACGCCGAGGTAGTCGCCGCGGGCAAGGAGTCCGCCGCGCGGGTCGGCGCGCTGCTTGGCCAGATCCTGCCAGGCGTGCTGGCTTCACGGGACTCATAGGGCGGGACGAATTCAGATGATCAGCGATGACCTGCATGCGCAGGTAACGACGTGGATGGCCGACGATCCGGACGAACGCGACCGGGCCGACCTCAGCCGCCCTGCTCCGCCACGGCTTCCGCGCCGGACGAGGTCGACGGACCAGCGCAGGCCGCGGCCGAGCTGGCGACCGGTTCGCCGGCCCGGCTGAGTTCGGTACCGCCGGGCTGCGCGGCGCGATCGGCGCCGGGCCGAACCGGATGAATCGCGCCGTCGTGCGCGGACCACCGCGGCGCTGGCGGGCTGGCTGCTCTACGTCGACCCGACGTCCGCCGACACCGGAGTCGTGATCGGCTTCGACGCCCGGCACCGGTCGGATGAGTTCGCCTACGAGGCCGCCGCCGTGCTGGCCGGCGCCGGCATTCCGGTGCACCTGCTGCCGCCGCGCCAGCCGACGCCGCTGCTGGCTTTCGCGGTCACGCACCTGCGGGCGGCGGCCGGCATCATGATCACCGCGAGCCACAACCCGCCGGCCGACAACGGCTACAAGCTCTACCTGAGTGACGGCGCCCAGATCGTGCCGCCCGCAGACCTGGAGATCGAGGCGGCGATCAGGTCCCTTGGCCCGCTCTCCGAGATACCGGTCGCCGGACCAGAGATCCCCTGATCATCGCCTGCGGCGACGAGATCGCCGCCGCCTACCTCGGCGAGATCTGCGCCAGTCGCACCGCGCCGAAGGGCGCCGCCTGGCTGCGGTACATCTACACCCCGCTGCACGGCGTGGCCGGCGACCTGGCGATGCGCGCCTTCGACCAGGCCGGGTTCCCGCCGCCCGACCTGGTCGAAGCTCAGGCCCATCCCGACCCTGACTTCCGCACCGTCGCCTTCCCCAACCCAGAGGAGCCCGGCTCGCTCGACCTGGCGCTGGCCCAGGCCCGCAGGTCGGGCGCCGACCTGGTCCTGGCCAACGATCCTGACGGCGACAGGCTGGCGGTCGCCGTGCCCGACGATGCCGCACCAGGCGGCTGGCGGATGCTGACCGGCGACCAGGTCGGGGCGCTGCTCGGGGCCTACCTGCTCGGCCGGGAGGGAGGCGATCCAGCCAGGAACCCGCTCGTCGCCACGACGATTGTGTCGTCCACGATGCTGGCCAGCATCGCGGCGGCGGCCGGCGCGACCTACGCCGAGACACTGACCGGCTTCAAGTGGATCGCCAGGGCGGGTGATCTACGCCCAGAGAATCGTTACATATTCGGGTATGAAGAGGCTATCGGCTACACGATCGGCACGACGGTGCGGGACAAGGACGGGATCGGGGCGGCGCTAGCCATGCTCAGCCTGGCGGCCAGAGCCAGATCAGGCGGCGAGTCGCTGCTAGAGGCCTATGACGCACTCGAGGTCGCGCACGGCGTGCACCTGACCGAGCAGCTGACCGTGCCGACCACCGAGCCGGTGCACGTGATGTCCAGGCTCCGCGCCGCCGCCCCGGCCGAGCTGGGCGGCCAGCCGATCATCTCGATGTCCGACCTGACCGGCGGCATCGGCGACCTGCCATCGGCCGATGTGCTGCGGTACCGGCTGCGGGGAGCGCGGGTCGTGATCAGGCCGAGCGGCACCGAGCCGAAGATCAAGGCCTACCTGGAGATCGTCGAGCCGGTCATCGCCGGGCGGCTCACCGAGGCCCGCCGGGCAGCCAGGGCCAGGATGGAGCCGCTCCGCGACGGCCGTGCGGGCGCTGCTCGACGGCTGACCTGCTCGACGGCCGACCTGGCCGACGGCTGAGACACCGGGTCGCGTCCCGCCGGATCGCCATGGCAAGCTCATTACCATGAGCCACCCGCACTTCCATGATGGCGTTGCCTGCGAGGTCGCGCACGGCACGGCTCCCGCCCCCGCCGACGGCCGCGCGCTGATCGCCGTCTTCGCTACCCCCGTCGCCGAGTACCTGCTCCGCTATGCCGCCGACGCCGGATACCGCACCGTGCTCGTCGAACCCGACGCGGCGCTCGCCACCAGGGAAAGCCCGTCCGGGCTTGAAGTGCACACCGACCTGCGTTCGATCCCGGACAAGGAGACCGATGTGGTGGTGACCGACCATCACAGCGAGGAACTCGGCGTGATGCTGCGCGACGCGCTGGCGACCCCGGCCCGGTGGGTCGGCATCATGGGCAGCCCGCGTGCCGAGCCACCGCACATCCAGGCCCTGGCGCTGCTGGGCGTCGCGCCCGACGAGGTGGCACGGGTGCACCGGCCGATCGGGCTCAACATCGGATCGCGAACCCCGGCCGAGATCGCGATCTCCACCCTCGCCGGCCTGATCGCCGACCGGAACGGACGCCCCGGTGGCTTCACCTTCGACTAGCCCCCGACCCTGGCGCCGCAACCCCCGGCCGGGCAACGGCGGGTACGTCGTGGCTGAGCAGCCCGGGCGACGGCCGTTGCACCGTGGCTGAGAGGCCGGGTACTCAGGGACGCCGCTGGCGCGCAAGCTCGGCATCGGCGAGGACGACGAGGTCGCTGTCATCGGCGCGACCAGCGGCTTCACCGACCGGCTGGCCGCGCAGCTGGGCGATGCGGCCGCGTTCCACACCGACCTGGCCAGCGTCGGCGCCGACGCCGACGTCGCGTTGTTCGACGTCATCGTGATCTTCATCGACCTGGCGAGCCGAGCTCGAGGCCGAGCCTGGACCGGTTACGCGCCAGGATGGCCCCCGCCTGCGGCCTCTGGATCGCCTGGCCAAAGCGCGTATCCAAGGTCGCCGACCGACATGACAGACAACGTAATCCGCGAGATCGCCCTGCCCACCGGCCTGGTCGACAACAAGGTGTGCGCGATCGACGACACCTGGTCAGCCCTCCGCCTAGTAATCCGCCGCAAGCTCCGCTAACCCCCCACCCGCCCCGGCCTCTCATTCCCAGGACAGCATCGATGTGACAGAGGTGCTGCTGGAACAGCATCTCTGCCACATCGATGCGGCTTCTGAGGCGAGAACTGCCCGTTCGTGGTTGAGCACCCTATCCAGCTTCCGTGATCATGGTCGGGGTCTTGATCGCGGAACCAAAGTGGGGTGATCACCCCGGCGCATGTTCCGTGATCAAGGTTTGCCTCATGATCACGGAAGGTTGCACGGGGTACTCAGGTGCCCGGCCGGGGCTGCCGGACCAGGATGCCGGCATCTGCCGACCCGGCCAGCGGCACCCGCCAGTGACATGGGTAAATAACGGTCAGGCTGGGCGGAGACTTCCTGCGGGTTGCCCGGTTCACCCGCTCTCCGACCCAGTACCCAGTCCCCGCAGCGCCCCCGGCCCGCCACGCCGCACCCCCCGCAGCTGCCCGAACGACAGCTAAGGGCCAACGTTGCTGCCAGGGCCCGAGCGGCCGGCGGGCGGCTGGGGCTACGGCAGGATCTGGTGGCCGTTGAAGATGCCTAGCTCTTCCCGGTAGAGCTCCAGGCCGACGCCGTTGGGGTCGCGGAAGTACATGCTGTCCAGCACACCGCGGTCTGGCCCCAGGTAGTCGACGCCGGCTTCGTCTAGCTTCTTCTTCGCGGCTTCGAACTGCTCCTGCGAGATCGAGATAGCCAGGTGCTGGACTCCGCCGATCGTCTCCTCCCAGGCCGGATGGTCATGGCCGGGGAAGTCGAAGAAGCCGAGCAGGTTGTGGTTGCCGATGTCGAAGAAGAAGTGGTTGGAGCCGCTGTAGTCGCGGTTCTCCACCAGCTCGACCAGCGGGAAGCCGAGGAAGTCCTGGTAGAACTTGATCGTCTCCTCGGTGTCGCGGCAGATCAGCGCGAGATGATGGACGCCCTGCACAGTCGACTTCGGCCGGTCAGCACCGGTTCGCAGGTACTTTTCCCGCAGCTCTTCCCGGCGAGCACGGATCTGCTCGAGTTCCTTGCCTTCTGGCTGTGGCATGACTGCCTCCTGACTCCGCGATGATCGGGCAGCTGCCGATCCCTATCCACCACCTCCAGTGTCGCAGACCCGCGCTGAGCAACGCCGGCCTAGTCGCCGGGGAGCACGTCCGGAGCATCTGCGTTACACAGCTAATTGACAGTCACTGTCAAAAACAGCTAACATCCTTTTAATATTAAGGATCGGAAGGCGGTGCCTGTCATGACCAAGGCTGAAGCTCGCAGGTGGTGGGCACTGGCCGCGCTGTCACTCAGCGTGCTCGTCGTCGCGCTCGACTTGTTCGTGCTGAGTCTCGCGCTTCCTACGCTCTCCGCCGATCTGCACGCGTCCTCAGGCGACCTGCAGTGGTTCGTCGACTCATACAGCCTCGTGCTGGCGGCGGCGCTGCTGCCTGCCGGGCTGCTCGGTGACCGGGTCGGGCGCAAGAAGATCTTGCTGTTCGCGCTCGCGCTCTTCGGCGTCGCCTCGCTGGCCTGCGCGTACTCGAAGTCGGCGGGTGAGCTGATCGCCGCCCGCGCGGTTCTCGGACTCGCCGCCGCCATCATCTTGCCGATGTCGCTCGCGGTGCTGCCTGTGCTCTTTACCGCCGCTGAGCGGCCGCGCGCTATCGCGGCGGTCGGCGGGGCGACGTTCCTCGGCTACCCGATCGGCCCGATCCTGGGCGGCTGGCTGCTCGATCACTTCTGGTGGGGCTCGGTCTTCCTGATCAATGTCCCGGTCGTGGTGATCGCCATCATCGCCGTGATCACGCTGATGCCCGAGTCACGTGGCACCGGCAGGATCAGAGTCGACGTCGCCGGCATCGCGATCTCAAGCGCGGGGCTCGCGCTGCTGACCTACGGCCTGATCAAGGCCGGCAACGACGGCTGGAGCGACCGGGTCGCGATCGTCGCGATGGCGGCGGGGGCCGCGGGGCTGGCCGGGTTCGCCGCCTGGGAGCGCGGGATCAGCCGGCGCCAGGTCGATGAGCAGCAACTCAGCGTGAGCCAGATCGGCCAGCCTGCCCGGCTGCCGCTGGTGGATCTGACGTTGTTCAGGTCGGCGGGATTCACCTGGGGGACGCTGCTATCGACGCTGGTCTCATTCGCCCTGTTCGGTCTGGTCTTCGCGATGCCGCAGTACTTCCTTGACGTGCGCGGCCTCGACTCGCTCGGGGCTGGCATCCGGATGCTGCCGATGATCGGCGGGCTGGCCGTCGGCCTGGCCATCGGCCAGCGCCTGCAGACGCCGCGCAAGATCAAGGGCGGCGGCCCGGCCCACGAGGGGCAAATCGGGGCGGCGGCCGGTACCGGGAGAGCAGCCGGAGCCGGGGCGCGGGCGCTGGTGAGCCCGAAATACCTGGTCACAGCTGGCTTCGCGATCATGGCCTGCGCGCTGGGGGTCGGCACGGGCACGACGATCGCCAGCGGCACCGGCTTCGCCTCAAGCTGGTTCGCGGTCACCGGGTTCGGCCTGGGACTGGCTCTGCCGACCGCGCTGAACGTGGCGCTCGGCGCGCTCTCGGCGGCCAGAAGCGGCTCGGGTTCGGCGTTGATGACGGCAATGCGGCAGGTTGGCGGCACGATCGGGGTTGCGGTGCTCGGCACCATCCTCGCGACCGTGTACCGGAGCAACCTGCACCTGACCGGACCGTCCGGCGGCACGACAGCCGCGGTCAGGGACAGTGTGGCCGGCGGCATCGCTGCGGCTCGTGCGGCCGGTGATCACGCCCTGCTCGACTCGGTCCGGGTGGCCTACGTCCATGGGCTGGACGTCATGCTCTGGGTGTGCGCCGGAATCGCTCTCGTATCGGCCGTGCTCGCACTGATCTTCCTGCCGGGCGGGGCCGTCCCGGCCGAGCCGATGACCGAGCCGGACGCCGAGCCGAGCGCCGTCGCGGCTCGGGCCGACTGACGGCGCGGGACGACTGACGGCACCGGCTAGCTGACGGCACAATGGCGAGATGAACGCAGGGCATCGCATCGACGGCGAGCGAGCGGCGGCCGGGCCAGAATGACCGCTATGAGCAACACCCCCGACCCCGCTCAGCGACCTGGGCTGCGGGAACGCAAGAAGGCCAGGACGCGTGCTTCCATCCGGGAGCACGCGCTCCGGCTATTCCGGGAGCAGGGCTACGACGCGACGACAGTCGACCAGATCGCCGAGGCCGCTGACGTGTCGCCAAGCACCTTCTTCAGGTACTTCCCGACGAAGGAAGACGTGGTCCTGCAGGACGACGTCGACGTCCTGGCGATCGGCTCATTCCACGAACAGCCGGCCAGCCTGTCCATAGTCTCAGCCTTCCGGGCCGCGACCCAGCACGCGCTAGCTTCGCTGAGCGAGGAAGACCTCGCCACTTTCCGGGAAACCTCGGCGCTGATCCTGACCGTTCCCGAACTGCGTGCACGATCCATGGACGAGTACGCGAGGACGATCAGCACAATCGCCGAGGCAGCGGCCGAACGATCTGGTCGCGACCCGAACGACTTCGCCATCCGCAACGTAGCCGGCGCGATCGTCGGCGTGATCATGGCAGCCGCCCTGCCGTGGAGCGACTGGACGGAGGAGTCTGGGTCAATGGACCTGTTCGCCCGGATCGACGCCGCCCTAGCCCACCTTGAGGCCGGCCTCCCGCTCTAGAAACCAGTCCCGTCCACCACCCACCCCGCGCCGAGCCACCGCTCCCCCCTCCGCCTCCCACCCCGCGCCGGAGGGCAGCCGCGTGCACCCCAGCCAGGCTGGAGCCCCATCGATGTGACATAGCTGGGGCTGGAGCCCCATCGATGTGACATAGCTGGGGCTAGGGGCCGGGCTGGGGCCGAGCCCATATCGGTCGGCTCCCGCCGCATGGAGTGGGCATCGACAGCGCCGGTGCGCTCGAATATCACTGCGTTCTTACGCGGCAGTGCAGGTCGGGCCTTCGCGGCACCGATGCGATGTCCGGCGATTCCGCGACCGCCTGGCCCGGGTTGAATAGCGTGCCAGAAGAAAAGGTTTCGCCCGACCCCCGTCCGTAGGCAACCGCGGCACCATACCTGGTGCCGTCCGGGTTGTTGAAAGTCTGCGGGCGGCCCACGTGGCTGCCGTTCTGATCGGTGAAGGACACGACTAGGCCGGTCGGCAATGGAGCAGGGCCACCCGTTTTGTTGACCAGTGTGATCACGAATGCCAGGCCCGCATCACCACTGACCTTGTTGTCTAGGTAGCGCTGCCGGAAGTTGGCGCTCGTGTCCGGAATGTAATAGTCTACCGCGTTCACGTCATCGAGGTAGGTCACGACAACCTGACACGAGCCGATAGTCCAGCGGCCGTTCAGCCTGCCGCTATCGTGATGCGCTCCGCTGGCGCCGCAAGCCGCGGTACCTGCCACGATCCCGGCTGCGGTTACCGCGATGATGGCGCGTCTCACCCGCCCATTGTGCCCGGCGCGACTAGCCGGTGCAGGTGCAGGTGCTCCAGAATCTGGCTGAATGTTCGCGGGTACTGCGCCGCGGGAGGACGGGCTCGCACGGCCGCGCCAGCCCCGGCCGGCGGGCGGAGGGCTGACGGGGAATGTTGCGTGTTCAATTAATGTTCTTCGATGCGAACGATAAGACGTGCGCGGGGATCTGGCCTCAGTTGTCATCTTCGCAGGTGAGAGGATCGAGTCATGCCAGCAGTTACTGTCGACGACATTTTGCTACTGCCGCGGATCTCCGAGCCGGATCAGGCCGTGGTCAGCGATCGGCCGGTACTGGCCGTGACCACCGCGCCGTCGGCCTATGAGGGCGAGGGATTCCCGGTCCGCCGGGCGTTCGCCGGTGTCGATCTGCGGGCGCTCGACCCCTTCATCCACATGGACCAGATGGGAGAGGTCGACTACGCCCCAGGTGAGCCCAAGGGCACCTCGTGGCATCCGCATCGAGGCTTCGAGACCGTCACGTACATGATCGACGGCACCTTCAGGCACCAGGACTCCAACGGCGGCGGCGGCCTGATCACCAACGGTGATACCCAGTGGATGACCGCCGGCGGCGGCATCTTGCACATCGAGGAACCGCCAGAGGACCTGGTGATGAGCGGCGGCCTGTTCCACGGCTTCCAGCTCTGGGTAAACCTGCCGTCGGCGATGAAGATGACGGCACCGCGCTATCAGGACATCCGCGCCGGACAGGTCGCGCTGCTGGCTCCCCGGATGGCGGCACCCTGATCCGGGTCATCGCTGGCGAGGTCGACGGCCACCCGGGACCCGGCACCACCCACACGCCGATCACCTTGCTGCACGCGACCCTGCAGCCGGGCGCACAGCTCCGGCTCCCCTGGCGTGCCGACTTCAACGCCCTCGGCTACATCATGGCCGGATCAGGCACCGTCGGCGCCGACCACCGCCCGGTCCGCACCGGCCAGCTCGCCACCTTCGGCCCAGGCAACACCCTGACCTTCACCGCTAACAGCCAGTCCGACGGCCCCAGCGAGACAATGGAGTTGCTCGTGCTTGGCGGCGCCCGATCCGCGAGCCAGTAGCCGCCTACGGCCCCTTCGTCATGAACACCAGAGCCGAACTAGTCAAAGCCTTCGAGGACTACCAGTCCGGCCGCCTAGGCTCCATCCCGGCCACCCCAATCCCCCAAGACCCCCACCCAGGCCACGACGTCCTCTAACCCCCGGATCGCGTCTAACAACAAGCCTTAACAACGATTTGGCACGAGAAGTCATCGCCTGTCACCACGAGTTCATGACCGCCCGCCACCTTGGCTTAATGGACTCCTATACCGACGACCAGCTCGAAACCAGCGACACTCATAGTCCGTCCCGCCGCCAGGTTCTAGCCGGCGCTAGCGGCGTCGGCCTGCTGACCGCCACGGCGAGCATCCAGGCCAGGCCGGCGAGCGCCGCCACGGCCGGCGCCCATCCAGGCGATCAAGACGGGACGCCCGAGCAGATTCACCTGACCTGGGGCCAGGACCCCGCCACTGCCATGACCGTCTCCTGGGCCGCCCCGGCCGAGGCCGCCGCCGCGAAGGTGCTGCTGACCAGGCACGACGGGTGGACCAGGACAGTCTTCGCCGAGCAGCGCCTGTATACCGACGGCATCAACGGCGAGACGGTATTTACATATCATGCTGAACTGACCAGGCTGGAGCCAGACTCGGTCTACTCCTATCTCGTGACGGCGGAAAACGATAACTCGGCCACGCCGTTCCCGGGCAAGTTCCGCACGGCACCCATCGGCCGGGCGCCGTTCCGGTTCACCAGTTTCGGCGACCTGGCCACGCCGAATACCGCGTGGGTGCTGTCTTACGGGCAGAGCGCGTTCGCGGTCGACGCCGTCGAGTCGTTCCAGCCGCTTTTTCACCTGCTGAATGGTGACCTCTGCTACGCCGACCTGAACCCGACCGTCCAGCCCGAGGTCTGGCGCGACTTCGGCAACAACAATCAGAAGTCGGCGGCGTTCCGCGCGTGGATGCCGTGCCTGGGCAATCACGAGACCGAGTTCAATAATGGAGCGCAGGGCTTCGACTCCTACCTCACCAGGTACTCGCTGCCGGACAATGGCAACCGTGCCTTCCGGGGCCGCTGGTACTCGTTCCGCGTCTCCAACGCGCTGTTCATCTCGCTGGACGCAGATGACGTCGTGTTCCAGGACGCTGGCGCCTTCGTGGGCGGTCCCGCTCCGCTGGTCCCCTCGGCCGCTACCGGCAACCCGCCGATCGCGCCGGGCACGTCGCTGTATGTCAGGGGTTACTCGAACGGCGAGCAGACCGCCTGGCTTGAGCGCACCCTGGCGCAGGCGCGGTCGGACCGGTCCATCGACTGGATCGTCGTCCAGATGCACCAGCTCGCCTGCTCATCCTCGGCCACGGGCAACGGCTCTGACCTCGGGATCAGGCAGGAATGGCTGCCGCTCTTTGACCGTTTCGAGGTCGACCTGGTGCTTAATGGCCATGACCATGACTATGAGCGATCTTTCCCCGTCCGGGGCTTTGACTCCATGGTCGGCACCGACGCCGCCACCGGTACCCCGGTGCAGACCCTGCGGCCGCACGCGGTCACCACGACCGACGACGGAGTCTTCGACACCAGCAAGGGCACCGTTCACCTGGTGCTCGGCGGCGGCGGCACCAGCGCCAACCTCGATGAGTACGGCGTCGACACCGCTGATGGCCAGCAGCAGGCCAAGGTCTTCACCAAGGCGAACCGGCCGATCCCGACCGGCACCCCGAACGCGTTCGCCCGCGCGGCGGCCGATGCCCGCGAGGACGCGACCTGGTCGGCCAGGCGGGATACCTCGACCGGCTACGGGGTCGCGGTCTTCGACGTGCACCCGGGACGCCACGACAGCGATCACACCAGCATCACGGTGCGGTACTTCCACGCCCCTGGCGCCGACCCGGTCAACCCGGCGACCGGCGAGCCGGGCGCACCGACGCCCGATTACACCCAGTTCGAGACCTTCAAGCTGATCAGGCCGCGCTCAGACCGCCTCCACGGGCGACGCTAGCCCGTCCGCCGGGCCGACGACGACGACGACGCGCTCGCCGCTAGCCGGCGCAGCGCACCGCGTGCTACCTGGGGATCGGTGGTGGTCCAGTACGGGGGCAGCGAGGAACGCAGGAAGCCGGAGTACCTGGCCGTGCTCAGCCTCGGGTCAAGCACCGCCACGACGCCGCGATCGGTCATGGTGCGCAGCAGGCGGCCGGTGCCCTGGGCGAGCAGCAGCGCGGCCTGCGTCGCGGACACCGACATGAAGCCATTGCCGCCGCGCGCGGCCACCGCCCGCTGCCTGGCCGACGCGAGCGGGTCATCGGGTCGCGGGAACGGGATCCGGTCGATGACCACGAGCTGCAGCGACGACCCTGGCACGTCGACGCCCTGCCACAGCGACAGCGTTCCGAACAGGCAGGTCGGCTCGTCGGCGGCGAACTGGGTGACCAGCTGGGACGTCTGGTCATCGCCCTGGCAGAGCAGCGGAAACTCGATCCGGCCGCGCAGTTGCTCGGTCGCCTGCCTGGCGGCCCGCATCGAGGAGAACAGGCCCAGAGTCCGGCCCCCGGCCGCCTCGATCAGCTCGGTGAGCTCGGTCAGGTAGGACTCATCAAGCCCGTCCCGGCCGGGCGGCGGCAGGTGTTTGGCCACGTACAAGATCGCGCTGCGCGGATGGTCAAAAGGAGAGCCCACATCGATCCCCGACCAGGCCAGCGAATGCTGCTCGGCGAGGTCGGCCGGATCGAAGTCGTCCGAATCGGAGGCAGCCGAATCGCCGGGCGTGCCCCCGGCCCCGGCCCCGGCCCCGTCCTCGGGCGACCTGGCGAGCCCCCACTGCCGGGCCAGCGGCTCAAACGACCCGCCGAGCGCCAGCGTCGCCGAGGTCAGCACGACGGTGCGCTGCCCGAACAGCCGGCTGGCGAGCAGGCCGCCGATCCGCAGGGGTGCGACCCGGAGCGTGGCCGGCCGTCCCGATTCCTCGGCCGCCGGCCGGTCCATCCAGACTACGTCGGTCCGGTCAGCTATCCCGGCCCCGAACGCCCCGAGCATACGATCGGCGGCGTCGTACAGATCACCGATAGCCGCGAGCGCAGACCGGCGGGCCGCGATCCTTTCCGGCTCCTCGTCGCTGGCCTTGGCAGTCGTGCGGAACTCGGCGGCGCAGCCGGCTGCCGCGTCCCTGACCGATTCGAGCGTGGCCTCAAGCGCGTCGTCGAGCACGTCGATGCGGCCGGCCGGGACGTCGGCGAGCAGGCGTTCGACCCCGCCGCCCGAGTCGCGCAGCCTGGCGACCCACTTCTCGTCGATCATCTTGCCGCAGCGGCGGGCCGCGAACTCCACGGCGGGGGCGGACAGCTCGTCGGAGGCGACCGAGGTCACCCGGTCGGTGAGATCGTGCGCCTCGTCGATGATCACGACCTCGTGCTCGGGAAAGATGTCAAAGTCCTCCAGGGCGTCAATCGCCAGCAAGGCGTGGTTCGTCACGACGATGTCAGCCTTGCCCGCCTCGTCCCTGGCCGAGCTCGGCGAAGCACTGGGTGCCGAAGACGCAGCGCTGCACCCCGACGCACTCGCGGGCGCTGACCGAGACCTGGCGCCAGGCCTGTTCGCCGACTCCGGGCACCAGCTCGTCGCGATCTCCGGTCTTCGTCTCCGCCGCCCACTCGTGCAGCCGCTGCACCTGGCGGCCGATGGCCGACACCATGCCAGGATCAAACAGAGTCTCGCCCTCATCCTCGCTCGGGCCGCCACGCAGCCGCTGCAGGCACAGGTAATTTCGCGGCCCTTGAGGATCGCGAACTCGGGCGCCCGGCCGAGCGCCGGGGCGAGGGTCGCCGCCAGCCGGGGCAGATCCCGGTCGACGAGCTGGCGCTGCAGCGCGATCGTGGCGGTCGAGACGACCACGGTGCCGCCCGAGGCGACCGCGTGCCTGGCGGCCGGCACCAGGTAGGCGAGCGACTTGCCGGTCCCCGTTCCGGCCTGCACCGCCAGGTGCTCGCCGGACTCGATCGCGTGCTGGACCGCGCGCGCCATCGTGACCTGGCCGGTCCGCTCGGCGCCGCCGATCCCGGCCACGGCCGCCGAGAGCAGTCCGGCGACGTCCGCACTGCCGCGATCCGGCTTGGAGGAAGAGGAAGGGGGCATGAGTAAAAACGTACTCCGACTTGGCCGCGATCGCGTCGTCAGCAGGTGACGTTGGCGCGCCGAAACCGGGCCAGGGCCAGCCCGCCGAAGATGACCGTGTAAACGGCGAACGACGCTAGCCCGTGCCCGAGATCCGGCCAGGTGATCGGCGTCCGCAGCAGCGCGTCGAAGGTCAGCCAGAAATGCGTCGGCAGATACGGGTGGATCACCGCCACCTGGGAGATCGCGTCGAGGATCTGGCTGACCATGGCCACCACCAGGATCGTCGCCATGACCGCGATCGCATGCTGAGTAAAGGTCGACAGCGCGATCCCGATCGCCCCGAGCGCCGACAGCCCGGCCGACACGTACACCACGATCAGCGCCAGCCGCCAAGACCGTCGGCCAGCGACACGGTGTCGCCGGACAGCAGCGTGACCGGCCCGATCGGGAACAGCAGCGCGCCCATCGCCAGCCCGACCCCGGCCACGATCAGGCAGGCCGTGCAGCAGAAGAACACGATCATCACGTACTTCGTCACGAGCAGCCGCACCCGGCCGGCCGGGACGGTGAGCAGCGTCCGCATCGTGCCGAGACCGGCCTCACCAGCCACGCTGTCCCCGGACACCACCGCGATCGCCAGCGGCAGCACCAGCGTCAGCAGCACGAAAACCGACAGCAGCGACAGGAACACGCCATTCTCCGCCACCTGCCCGATGAACTCCCCCGCGCCCGAAGGCCCGCCAGAGCCCGGCGTCGGAGTGTTGATCTTGAGCACGATTCCGAGAAAGACCGGCGCGGCGGCGAGCACCCCGAGTACGGCGAGGTTGCGGGGGCGAAGGAAGACAATTCTGCATTCTGAACGAA
Source organism: uncultured Actinomycetota bacterium (assembly GCA_963819285.1). GTDB lineage: Bacteria > Actinomycetota > Actinomycetes > Streptosporangiales > Streptosporangiaceae > Chersky-822. The sequence goes on along the minus strand of CAWFVM010000002.1, from coordinate 2,701,639 downwards.
ACAGTCGCAGCCAGTGCCGGATTTCAGTGAGTTGCCGCGGCATCGAGTGAGTCTGCGCCGCCGTGGCCTTCGTGGCGCTAGCCGTTGACATTGAAGCCCTCACCCGTGAGCTGGACGAAAAGATCTTCCAGGCTTGGCCTGACCGTCTCCAGGCCAGCGACCGGAACGCCGGCCCCACCAGGTCGGCGTTGATCAGCTCGGGCGCGTGCTCGCCAAGCTGGGCGGTCACGCTGTCGTCGGTCACGGTGATGTCGGCCAGCCCGAGGGTCTTGAGCTGCCCGGCCGCCAGCGCCGGCTCGGTCGTGCGGATCAAGATCATCGGCTCGCCCCGGCTGCGCAGGTCGGTCATCGTACCCTGGAAGACGAGCCTGCCCGTGCTCATCACCCCGACGTGGGAGCAGATCTGCTCGACCTCGGCGAGCAGGTGCGAGGACACGAAGACGGTCGTGCCGTCGGCCGCGATCTGCTTGATCAGCGACCTGATCTCGCGGGTGCCCTGCGGGTCGAGCCCGTTGGTCGGCTCGTCGAGGATCATCAGGTCCCGCGGCTGGAGCAGGCCAGCGGCGATGCCGAGCCGTTGCTTCATGCCGAGCGAGTAGACGCGGTAGCGCTTGTCGGCGGCGGCCAGCAGGCCGACCTGATCGAGCGCCGCCTCGATCCTGGCCGCCGCCGTGCGGGGGTCGGCGGAGCGGTCGGCGGCGTCGCAGCGGGCAAGGTTCTGCCGGGCGGACAGGAACGGGTAGAAAGCCGGACCCTCCACCAGGGCGCCGACTCTGGGCAGCACCTGGTCAAGGCCGGCGTGCACGTCGGTGCCGAGCAGCCGGAACGTTCCGCTGGTGGGGTGCACGAGGCCGAGCAGCATCCGGATCGTGGTGGTCTTGCCCGACCCGTTCGGCCCGAGGAAGCCGTACACGCTGCCCGGCGGCACCGCCAGGTAGATCTCGTCGACGGCGACCTGGCCGCTGCGGAATCGCATGGTCAGGCCGGCGGTCGCGATGGCCAGATCGGGGTCAGAGCGAATCCGGTCCAGCTCGGCCTGGCCTGTCTGACCTTCCTGGCCCGCCGGGCTGGCCGGCGTTGGGTCTATCAGCGTCACTTGATCTTGGCCGTGATCTTGGCCGCGTCGGCGTAGAGGACGGCCGGCGTGACGGCGCCGATGAGGAGCTGGCCCTTGCTGGTGATCAGGACGGAGAACAAGGTGGTGCGCAGGAGCTTGCCAGAACCCCAGGTGCCGTGAACCGGGGTGGCGGCCTTGAGCAGCACCCCGAGTACGCCGGCGAGCTGGCTGGCTGCCTGACCGTGGCCGGCGTGGACCGGGAGCTTGCCCGCGAGCAGGCCGGGTGCCGGGATGACCGCGACCGAGAGCCAGCCGGTGCCGAGTACCTGGTGGTGACGCGGTCCGGCGGCGGGCCGCAGGTTCGGGAGATGCGTCTGGCGGACCGCCTGGCTGCCGGGCAGCTTGCCGCCGGGTAGCTGCCCGCCTGGCAGCGTGCCGAGTGGCGTCGTGCCCGGCACCGGGGCATCGGGCGGAGTGGGCACGGGCGGCGGCGAGGCGAGCTGGCGCCCGGTGCCCGGACTGATGATGATCACGGACTGGGACTTGCCGGCGGGCGCCCCTGGCCCGACGGGCTGCGGGATGCGCGGGAGGCCAAAGCCAGGAGTGAGGCCGATCCCGGGGATGAAGCGCGGCAGCCGCTCGGTCTTCACGTGCGCCCCGGCCGGCGGCGTGAAGGTGAAGTTCGACGCAGCGGGCTTGGCGAAGCTCAGCGAGGTATAGCCAAGCTGGAACGCCGGACTCGAGGTGCCTTTGGCGAAGACCTGGAGTTGCAGCGGGAGGCTAGTGTGCGCGTCAACCGCGATCACGATCTTGCTGATCAGTGACTGGCCGGCCCGGGGCACGACTTCCAGCTGGTAGGCAGCCCGGCCAGCGACCATGGCGGTGCCGATCACGCTCACTTTCGTCGTGGGGCCGATCGCGGCCAGGAGGCCGTTGACCGCCTGCTGCGGGGTCAGCTCCGACATCGGGAAGCCGGGCAGGCCGGGGCGGCCGGGCATTGGTGCGGCGCCCTTCGCGCTGACCCGGTTCCTGATGAGGCGGTGCACGCAGGGGATCGCCAGGATCTTCCTGAAGCCGGAGTGACCCAGGTGCTTCACGCGGACCTGATGCCTGGCGCCGAGCTCATGCTTCGCGAAGAACTGGCGCAGGCGGAGCCCGCAGCCAGCCGGTATCGACCCGGGGCCGGCGCCGAGCCTCAGCTTCTCGCGGGCCTGCCTGGCCGTCTTGAGCTGAGCGGGAGTGAGCGGCGCGGGCAGGATGTAGTGGGTGGCCATCTGGGTGTGGCTGTCCCAGAGCCAGACCTGCTGGCCGTTCACCCGCAGGTCGGTCTCGCCGAACGAGACCGGCAGCGCGATCCTGACCTGCCGGGGGCCCGCGTACCAGAAGTCAGCGGTGTGCGTGCCGGTCAGCAGCGCCGAGGCCGACAGCAGCGACGACGACAGGCCGGCGACATTGGGCAGCGCGGGGAAGCCCAGGTTGGCGGTCTCGGTGATCACGCCGGACATGGCCGAGGGCAGCTTGGCTCCCCGCACGGCGACCAGCAACTGAGCCGGCGTGCGCCGGGGAAGCACAGGACCGGCGGCGCTGGCGAGCGTCGTGGCCGTCAGCACCGCTGCCGCCACGACCAGCGCACCGGCCGACATCCACGTGAGCCTGCCCCTGCTGAACCGTCGCTGACTCATCCCGTTAACCTCCTCGGACGGCAGACCAACGTACGCAACCGCCGCCTTACGAGCACCGATGCCCAGAGCACGTCGCCGCCGGCTACGGCGCCTGCTCAAGTCCGAGCATACCCACGCTCACAATTTCGATCGGCTACCTCGATAGCCAAATCCTCAATTCGTTCCCGGCAGCCCGCAATCGAGACATCCCATCCCACCGGCCCCGCCCCGCCGCACCATCCCACCGGCCCCGCCCGCTCTGCCCCGCCTGGCTTCCGTGATCTCAGTGTCAAGCCCACCGTGATCACGGAACATCACCTGCGTGATCGCGCCCGCCAGGACTCCGGGCTCTGGCGCGAATTCGGTGATGCTGGCCGCTGGCCGGCCCCATGAATGTGACAGCGCTGGGGCTCCAGCCCCAGCTATGTCACATCGATGGGGTGCGGCCCGGCGGGCCAGCGGCGGGACAGGCCCGGGCTGGACTAACCACCCCGGAACCAGGTTCCTGCCAACTTCACGGAATTCGCGCCATGTTCCGGCAATCACCATCCCCGCCATGATCACGGAACATCAGCGACGGCACCGGGTATTGCAGGCGTCGTCGTGATCCTGGCGGAACGCTGTCGGTGTTTCAGCGGAAGGTTGTCGCCTGGCGGTATGTTTTCGGTAAATACGGCGGTTAACTTACCGCCAGGCGACAACTCTCCGCGCGGAATACGACAGCCTTCCGGCAGGATGACGACAACGCTCCGGGAAACGACAGCCCTCCGCCAGGAATACGGCAACCTACCGCGAAACCGACAACCCCTCCGCCCGGCCAGCGCCAGACCCCCGGCCTGCCGAGGCTGGCCAGCGCCAGACCCCCGGCCTGCCGAGGCTGGCCAGCGCTAGACCCCCGGCCAGCCCAGCCCAGCCCAGCCCCGGCCAGCCCCGGCCGACCCACGCGGGGGCGCAACGGCGGTGCTCACAAGACGATCGGGGGCCAGAGATCGTGGCCGGCCGAGATGGGGTCGCCGGGCCAGGGGTGCAGCGAGTCGAGGTTGTCGGCGGCCGGGTACTTGTGCGCGGCGGGACCGTCGGCGAAGGCGCGGAGCACGTTCGCGGTCACTTGCCTGGTGAAGCGGCCGCACTCCCTGGTGATGCCCCAGTGATAGAGCGGCGCGCCGAATGACTCGACCCAGCGCATCGTCCCCGCGTTGAACACCCCGGCACCGCCCGAGTGCGTGTAGTAAGCGGAGTCCGCGTAGCTGTTCACGCCGTTGCAGGTCAGCGGCGAGTGGGACAGGACCTGAATCGGGCGCTCAAGCGGGTAGCCGGGATTGACCCGGTCGTATTCGATCCCGACCAGGGCCTTGTACCTGGTCCCCCGCTGGGCGCCGGTCCCCTTGAACATCCAGGCCTGCGGCGTGGCGACGACGAAGTCCGCGACGGCCGGGAAACTCTCGTACAAGGTCCCGGTCACTGACGACTCGGGATCGGGATGCGGGGGTTCCCTGAAGTCGTTGGTGACCAGTGCGTCGTCCTTGCCGTACATCGGGTCCCGCGCATAGTCGGTCTTGTAGCAGATCACCAGCCGGCCGGCGCCGAGCGCGGTCGGCTCCAGCCTGATCCGCCTGAACATCGCGTTGGCTCCCAGGAACGCGAGGTTGCAGCCGCGATCTCTGGCCGCCGTCACGTGCCAGCGCTCCTGCGGCGTCCAGTACTCATCGTGCCCCGGCGAGACCAGCGCGCTCGCCCCGTCCAGCAACTTGTGGTCCGTCGCGAGATCCATGCTGGTCACATAGGCGAGCGGGAGGCCCATCCGCTCGGCCAGGTTGATCAGCTTCCGCTCATAGACCATGAACAGGTAGGCACCAGACTCGTCGTAAGGCCGGTCGAGACTGACCGCGACCGCCCGGTCAGCGTAGCCCCCGTCTGGCCCGGTGTAGAGGTCGTAACCACCCCAGGTGTTATAAGCCTGCCAGGTCGACACCCCGCTCTTCAGCACCACCTTGCCGGCGGTGCTCGCTGACCGCACCATGACCGGCACGTAACGCTGACCAGACTGGGAATCGAGCCGCAGCAGGTACTGCCCGGCCGGCCAGCCCTCGGTCGGCACGGTCAGTGATCTGCCCCAGCGGGCGTGCACCGTATTTGTAAGAGTCACCCTCGTAGCAGCTCGCTGCCGATGAGCGCGAGTCGACTTAGATTCCCATACCTTGCGCGCCAGATCACCCCCGTACCAGCCCATTCGAAACGCCTTGACAGTAAATTCACGTGACGTCGCTGAAACGTAGAGATGAATAGGTTCGCCGGGGAGAACGCTGACCTGCCCGGCATATCCCATAATTGCGTCAGGTGCCCCCGGGTCCTTAATCCACCAGTCTTTATCCCCTGGCAGGGAGTTCTCTGGCCGGACGGTGCGGCGGCCTGGCCTGGTTGCTTCGCCGCTGGTAGAGGCCGTACTAGTCGCGCAACCAGCTACCGTCGCCGCCCCTGCGGCGGCCGCCGTGCCGAAGAACGACCGCCTTGAGAAGTTCTGCGGACGGCTCATAAATTAAGCATGCCGTAGCCGCCTGCCTAGATGTGGGCGGCACCGCTATTTTTGCTCACTGCGAAGAGAGTTTTACTTTCAGATCGCAATCGATTCGAGCGCCAGCCTGAACCGTTCCTCCCAGTCGGCCAGCGATCTGGTCGGCTCCATAGCCGATGGCTTTATCCGCTGCAAATAGGCAAGGGCCGCCCGCACTACATCTATCGGGCGTTTAGATGTAACTGCCGCATCACCGAATTGCAGCTCATGTTGCAGATTATCCCGGCCGTGCCCCTGCACCAGATCGAGCAGCAGCAGTGGCCTGCCGACCGTCCGCGCCTCCATGCAGGTACCGCCAGGACTGGTTATCACCAGGTCAGCCGCAGCCATCAGCTCAGGCACCCGGTCGGTAAACCCGAAGACCTGGACCTTCCGCTGGCGCTCGGCAACAGCCAGCAGCCTGCGTTCCAGCCGAGGGTTGTAGCCGGCCACGGCCAGTACCGCCAGGCCAGCGCGCGCCAGTGCATCCGCGATCTCGGCCAGCGGACCCAGGCCCCTGCTGCCGGCGATCAGCAGCACGCACTTGTCCTGCCCGGCAACGCCGAGCCCGATCCTGGCGGATCGCTGCGTGGGGGGCCGATAGAACTCGGGCCTGACCGCCGGCGGGATAACGATGACCTTGGCCTCGGGCTGGAACCGGTGGACGGCAGGCTCAGCGGCCACCGAGGTCACCAGGTACAGGTCAACGTTGCGATGAATCCACAGCCGGCTAGGCAGGGCATCGGTACAGAACACGACGTGCCTCATGGACGGATAGCGCGCGGCTACCGAGCTGACCGCCGAGGCGCCGGTCGGGCTGATCGAGATGACGAGCTGCACCGGGTGCCGGTCGAGAAAGTCACGCAGTCTGGGCACGAGCTTGAGCCGTCCGGCCGCGTCAGCCTGCAGCGCCAGCCGGCTGCCGGTCCGCAATGCGGTGTAGTGGAACGCGTCATAGAGCCCGGGAATGGCGAGCATCGTGCGGAAGGTGGCCTCCGCTGCCGGACCCCAGCCCTGGCCGAGCAGCCAGGTGGCATCGAGAGTGTGAGTCTTCCAGCCGAGTGCCTCAAGCGTTGCCGCGCACGCGATCGCGGCGGTCTGATGGCCCGTGCTGATCGAACCCGGCACAAGCAGTGCCCGGCGTAGCGGCCAGCCCAACAGGATTCCCTTCCCCTCCCGGCGCCGGCGTCGCTGCGCCGCCTCCCGGCCCCGGTGATGACGTTACAGCGCATCATGGTGCACGCTGCGCTATTGCACCAGAGCTGATCGTGATATTCCTAACCGCAAACACCGCATCCAGCTCCGGTTAACTAGCCAATCGCCCTAATTAGCCCGTATGAGCAGGCCAACGCCGACCCAAAGACTGAGCAGGCTCCACCCGGCCCACGCCCCCCATGAACTCAAGCCCCACCGAGGTTCCGTGATCATGAAACTCAAGCCCCACCGGGGTTCCGTGATCATGGTCGGGGTCTTGATCACGGAATCGTGGTGGGGCAATCACACAGCTCATGTTCCGTGATCAAGGTCTGCCTCATGATCACGGAACCCCGGTGGGGCCGGGCGAGGCCGAAGGAGCCGGGCAAGGCCAAAGGAGCCGGGCGCGCGCCGGTGGAGGCAGGGCGAGGTCAGGGACGCCGGGCGACATGACAGGCTCGGGTTCTGGGCACGATCACTCAGGACAAGATCACTTCGACGCCGGATCAGTCAGACTCCCGCGGCCATTCTTGGCTAGCGAAACGGCAAGCCCGGTGAACTGGCATTTCGGCAACATAGATGATCCTCAGCTTGTCCTCAGGTAGCTTCCAGGCGGCTGGTCCTTACTGTAGGAGTGGCCTGGGCGGAATCAGGCCGCGTATGTCGCGTGGCTCGGAGCTGGCCAGTCAAGCCGCAGGCTGGTCAGCTCCGAGCGCGTTGGCAACGGAAGTCGGGTCGGTTCTGGCGGCAGTAACCCAGTACGCTGGCACCGAGCGAAGGTGGTGGAGATGCAGGACGATCAGGGCACCGGCAGCGGCCAGCGACCTGAGGAATCCGACCCAGGGCTGAGCGCTTCGGGTCCGGATCAATTTGGCGGTTATGCTCCCGACGCACCCGCCCCTCCCGACCCACCAGCCCCTCCTGACCCACTCGCCCCTCTGGCTGGGTCTGACCAGCCTTCGCCCGGATCGGGACAATCTGACGTGACCAGCGGACCCGCCGACGCGCCCTACCAGCCGGCCGCCCCGCAGCAGCCAGCGGACCAGCCGCCCGCAGGCCAGACGCCCGCCGGGCAGTCACCGACCGGCCAGCCACCTCCGCCCAGCTTCGCCCCGCCCGGTGGCGCATCCGCCTACGGCCAGCCCGCCTACGGCCAGCCCGCCTACGGCCAGCCCGCCTACGGCCAGCCGCCCTACGCCCAGCCCGGCCAGCCGCCGTACGCCCAGCCCGGCCAGCCGCCGTATGGCCAGCCCGGCTACCCGCCCCCAGGCCACCCGGGCTACTCCCCGCCCGATCAGATCAGCTTCGGCGGCTCAAGGTCAGGCTCAGAATCAGGCTCAGGAAGCTTCGCGGACTCCGGGTTCAGCCAGACCGCCCCGTTCGGCTACCCAAGCGCCTACGGGCAGCCCGGCGGCTATCTCCCGCCCCCCAGCTCATCAGCGAGCCGCCGCCGGAACCTGCTGACCTACATCATCGTCGCCGTAGTAGCGGCCGCCGCCGGAGCCGGCGTGACGGCCTTCTTCGCAGGCAACAACGCCGCCAACATCTCGGCCAGCCCGCAGGCCGGCGGAGGCGGCGGGGGGAACGGCGGCACCGGGGGGAACTTCCCCGGCATCCCCTCCTTCCCCGGAAGCAACCCCGGCGGCAACCCGGGCACCGCCCCGCAGAGCGCTGCCCAGCGGGCGGTCATCAGCGCGGTGCGCCCCGGCCTGGTCGACATTTCGAGCAACCTGCAGTATCAGGGCAGTCAGGCCGCCGCCACCGGCATGGTGATCAGCCCCGACGGCCTGGTACTGACCAACAACCACGTGATCACCGACACCACCCAGCTCTTCGCGACCGTGGTGTCCACCGGGCAGCGGTATAAGGCGACCTGGCTGGGCTACGACGCCACCGATGACGTAGCCGTGATCAAGCTGGACAACGCGCACAACCTCAAGACCGTGCCGCTCGGCGACTCGTCCGCGGTCAAGGTCGGTGACGATGTCATCGCGATGGGCAACGCGGACGGCGCCGGCGGCGTGACTCCGGCGGCCGGCACGATTACCGGGCTGAACCGCACGATCAAGGCCAGCGACGCGGGCGCCGCGACCAGCGAGACGCTGCACGGGATGCTGCAGACGAACGCGGGGATCGTGCAAGGTGACTCCGGGGGCGCGCTCGCCGATGCCTCGGGTCACGTGATCGGGATGAACACAGCGGCCGCCACGGGCAGCTTCGGGTCGGAGAACGTCGGCTTCGCGATCCCCATCGACAAGGCCTTGTCCATCGCCCAGAAGATCATCCACGGTCAGGGGAGCAAGGAAATCCAGATCGGCTCCACCGGCTTCATGGGCGTTCTCGTGCCCGCTGGCCAGGCGAGCCAGTCGAGCAGCCCGGCGCAGCAGCGCAAGCGGCAGTTGCAGCAGGACCAGAGCGACTCCGGCTTCCCGGTGCAGCCTTCGTCGCCGGCCTGCCTCGCCAATGACCTGACCGCCGGCGTCCCGGCCAAGCTGGCCCCGGTCAGCAGCGGCGCGCTGATCATCGGCGAGCTCTGCGACACTCCCGCCGACAAGGCCGGCATCATCGCAGGCGACGTCATCACGGCAGTCGGCAAGAACAAGGTGGACTCCCCCCAGGACCTCACCAAGGTCATGCTGACCTTCAAGCCGGGCGATTCCGTCCAGGTAACCTGGGTCGCCATCAACGGCCAGACCCACCAGAGCACGATGACCCTGATCGAAGCGCCGCCGCACTAAGAATCACGGCACAGGCCGCCAGGCAAGAGCAACCCTGCCTGGCGGCCTGTGCCGTTCAAGAACCTTTAAAAATCTTAATATTTAACGCTATGCCGCCCCGACTCACGCCGCGACTGGGTCAGCCGCGCAGCCAGGCGGTCATCTTCGCCTCGCAGTCCTCGATCGCGGCGATCGGCACGTGCTCGCCCCTGGAGTGCGCCAGCATCGGGTCGCCGGGGCCGAAGTTGACGGCGGGAATCCCGAGCGCGTCAAATCTGGCGACGTCCGTCCAGCCCAGCTTGCCCCTGGTCGGCCCGTCCATGGCCGTCACGAACGAGACGGCCGCCGGATGACGCAGGCCGGGCCGCGCCCCGCCGACCACGTCGGTAATCGTGACCTCCCACTCCCCGAACACCTCACGCACGTGATCGACGGCCTGCTCCGCCGACCGATCGGGGGCGAACCGGTGATTGACGGTGACGACGCATTCATCAGGAATCACGTTGCCGGCGACTCCGCCGGTGATGGCGACCGCATTGAGCGCTTCCCTGAAGGTCAGGCCATCGACCTCCGGCCGCCGGGCCTCATAGTTGCGCAGCAGGTCGAGGATGCCGCTGGCCGCGTGGATCGCGTTGCGCCCCATCCAGGGCCTGGCACTGTGCGCACGCTCACCCCGCGCCAGGATCTTGGCCCGCAGGGTGCCCTGGCAGCCGCCTTCGACGACGCCCGCGGTCGGCTCAAGCAAGACGGCGAAGTCGGCCGCCAGCTTGCCCGGGTCGTTCCGGCTGAGCCTGAGCAGGCCGTTGCGTTCTGACTCCACTTCCTCGCAGTCGTAGAACACATAGGTGACGTCCATCACCGGCTCGGTCATCGTCGCCGCAAGCTTGAGCTGCACGGCCACGCCGGCCTTCATGTCCGCGCTGCCGCATCCGTAGAGCACGCCATCCTTGACTTCGGACGGGACGTTGCCGGCGATCGGGACGGTGTCGATGTGCCCGGCCAGTGCGACTCGCCGCGGCCGGCCGAGGTCGGTCATCGCCACGATGGAGTTGCCGTCGCGGTGCAGGGTGAGGTGCGGAAGCGAGCTCAGCGCGTCTTCGATGGCGTCGGCTAGGGGCTGTTCGGTGCCGCTTACCGACTCAAAATCCACTAGCTGGGCGGTCAGTTCGCCTGCGTCTGCGCTGAGGTCTAGGTCCATTGTCTGATGTTAGACCTGGTGGGGACGGGCCGGGCGGCGGTCATCCGATGCCGGCTGGCTTCGCGACGCCTTGCATCGGATGGCCGCCGTCCGGCCCGAGGCTCGTGATCGCGTGACTCGCGGGCATCCGCTGTCCGGCGGGTGCTTCTAGTACGGCGAGCTGCGGGCGTTTCGGCATGAGGCCGTCACCGCTTGACACGCCGTGCAGGCGGCGGCTCAGGTAGGGGGCGGCGTGCTCGGTCGTCCATTCAAGGTCGCTCCACCGGGAGCTGAGCCAGGATCGCGCCGAGCCGACCCGTCCCGGCGCCGGCAGGTGATCTGGCAGGGGAGCTCGCCAGTCCTGGGCGGGGGTGAGGCCGGCTACCTCGCAAGCGAGCAGGGCTACCCGGCGATGGCCGTCGGCGGCTAGGTGCAAGCGGTCAGCGGACCAGAGGCGGCGGTCGGTGAGAGCGCGCATCGGCCAGAGGTCGGCGAGGAGGCAGTCGTACTTGGCCGCGATGTCCCTGATGTGCATGCTGAAAACGGCCGCCTTGCCGCGAATCAGCCTGAGCAGGGGAAATGCCTTGGGGTCAAAGCCGGTGAAGGCCATGACCGTGCAGCCGGCGGCGGTCAGCCTGGCGACGGCCGTCTCGAACGTCACGGCCAGCGCGTCTGGATCGGTGCGCAGCCTCAGCATGTCGTTACCGCCGGCCGCCAGCGTCACCAGCTCTGGTGCCATCGCGATGGCCGCCGGCACCTGCTCATCGAGCACCTCGCTGACGACCTTGCCGCGAATCGCGAGGTTGGCGTACCGCAGACCAGGACTCTGCCCGGCCAGCTGCTCAGCGAAGCGGTCGGCCCAGCCCCGGCAGCTCACCCCGTCAGGACCGGGATCACCCACGCCCTCGGTGAAACTGTCACCCAGAGCCGCGAATGACCGAATCTGCCGCATGCTCAATCCCCCGTTCGTCGACCGCCCCAGTCCTGGCGCGGACCGAGGCGTTATTCCCGCGATGGCGCCGACCTCACAGACCAGGCGCAAGACATAACCATCACCAAAGGAGGACCCGACCACCCCTTGACCAGCCCCCTCCCCCCCACCAGCCCCAGCCCGCCGACCCGCCTTCCCGACCAGCCCCACTAACCAGCCCGCTGATCGACCAGCCCCCGCCAACCAGCCCGCTGATCGACCAGCCCCCCCGCCGGCCGACCCACCTATGTTCCGTGATCATGAAATCCACCGTGATCACGGAACATAGCTTGCGCGATCACCCCATCAAGTCTCCGTGATCAAGGTCCCGACGAAGATCACGGAACATACGTCGCGTGGGCGACAGCCGCAGGTGCCGCCCCGAGCCACCATCAAAGACGATCTCGGGTTCCTGGACTCAAGTCGCGCTGCCGCCGAGGCGTCGATGACCGGGTCGGTGCCGTTGCTCGCGCGGGTCTCTCCACGAGACGACAGCTCTCCACGAGAACGCTGAAAAACCTCCACGAGAACACCGACAACTTTCCGGGAAACGACAACCCTCCTGAAGAGGCCAGCCGCCAACCCCCCGAAAGGGTCGATACCGGCGAAACTCACCGCAGGGGTCGGGCTGAACCCCACCCCGGAGCCGGACCGCCACCCGGAACCCAGGCCGTCACCCGGAAACCGGCCACCGCCCATGCACAACCCCGCAACAGCGCCCCTGAGTCCAGAAACCTAGCTTCCCCTTGAACCATGGAGCTTCGGCGGCGTGGCACACGGGGATCCAGTCGGGCTGCGCGGTCCTCTTTGCATGGACTTCGTTAGGAAACGTATCCCGGCTGCATGGGACCTGCTTGGAGACGGTATTTCGCCTGTTCCCGGCTGTTTACTGATGCAGTCCTACGGACGCGCCTAAGGAGGCATCATGTCCGATCTGCTGTATCTCGGGCTCACCATCGTTGTTTTCGCCGCACTCTTCCTGCTGGTCAAGGGGGTCGAGCGCTTTGAGCGCTGATAACTGGCTCGGACTAATCGCCGGAATTGCCCTGACCGTTTACCTCTTCCTCGCCCTCATCCTGCCGGAGAAATTCTGATGAATAGTGTCGTGCCGGAGGTGCGCTCCGGGAAAGCGTCGTGCCGGAGGTGCGCTCATGAATAGCGCAGCGGCGGGCTGGCTCCAGGTCGCGTTGCTAGTCGCGGTCCTGGCCGCCTGCTATGTACCACTCGGCAACTACCTGGCGCGGATCTTCACCAGCGACAAGGACTGGCGGATCGAGCGCGGGGTCTACAAGCTGATCGGGGTCGACCCGGCGGCCGACCAGAAGTGGTCGGCGTACCTGCGCAGCATGCTGTCGTTCTCGGTGATCAGCGTGATCTTCCTGTATGGCATCGAGCGCCTGCAGCACTACCTGCTGCTCAATGTCTTCCACCTGCCCAGCGTGCCGCCGGCCGTGGCCTGGAACACCGCCGTCTCGTTCGTGACCAACACGAACTGGCAGAACTACTCCGGCGAGTCCACCATGTCCTACCTGACTCAGATGGGCGGCCTGGCGGTACAGAATTTCATGTCAGCCGCCGTCGGCCTGGTGGTCGCGATCGCGCTGATCCGGGGCTTCGTCCGGCAGCGCACCGACAAGCTAGGCAACTTCTGGGTGGATGTCACCCGAGCCGTGTTCCGGCTGCTGCTGCCGCTGTCCATCCTCGGCGCGATCGTCCTGCTCTCCGCCGGCGCCATCGACAACTTCGCGCATTACCACACGCTGACCACGCTGGCGGGCGGGCATCAGACCATACCGGGCGGGCCGGTCGCTTCTCAGGAAGCCATCAAGGACCTGGGCAACAATGGCGGCGGGTTCTTCAACGCGAACTCGGCGCATCCCTTCGAGAGCCCGAACGCGTTCAGCAACATCTTCGAGATCTTCCTGCTGCTGCTGATCCCCTTCGCTACCCCGAGAACCTTCGGGAAGATGGTGGGCGACAACCGCCAGGGTTACGCGCTCGTCGCCGTCATGGTGATCATCTGGGCGCTGGCGGTCGGCGGGATCAGTTTCTTCGAGATGCAGGGAGCTGGCACCGCGACTCACCTAGCCCACGGCGCGATGGAGGGCGTGGAAACCAGATTCGGGAGACCTGCCTGCTCGCTGTTCGCCGCGTCAACCACCGTGACCTCGACTGGTTCGGTGAACTGCTTCCACGACTCGCTGACACCGTTCGGCGGCGGCATCGCCCTGTTCGACATCGCGCTCGGCGAGATCGCACCAGGCGGCATCGGCGCTGGCATGTACGGCATCCTGGTCCTCGCGATCGTGACTGTCTTCGTCGGCGGGCTGATGGTCGGGCGGACCCCCGAATACATCGGCAAGAAAATAAGGCCAGCCGAGATGAAGTATGCGGCGCTGTACTTCCTCACGCTCCCCGTGATCATCCTGACCTCGGCCGGGCTATCTCTGGGCCTGAAGAACTGGCCCTCACCGAGCACCTCGCCGCTCTCCTCGATCCTCAATCCGGGGCCGCACGGCCTGACCGAGATCATGTACGCCTTCACCTCGATGGCGAACAACAACGGCTCGGCTTTCGCCGGCCTGACTACCAACACCATCTGGTACAACACCGTCGGCGGCATCGTCATGCTGATCGGCCGGTTCGCGCCGGAGATCTTCGCGCTCGGTCTAGCCGGCTCCCTGGCCAGGCAGGGCAGAGTCCCGGCCAGCATCGGCACCCTGGACACCAGGAAACCGCTCTTCGTGGGCATGCTCGTCGCCGTGATCCTGGTCCTGGTCGGCCTGACCTACTTCCCCGCGCTCGCGCTCGGCCCATTCGCAGAGGGGCTGCACTGACATGAACAGCACAGATACGTCGGTGACCACCGACCTGGCCCCGAGCACCGACTCGCAGCCGCCAGCCGCGCCGGCCGAGCGCCGGATCGGCGCCGGCCTGCTCGACCCGAAGATGCTGTGGAGATCGACCCCCGATGCCTTCAAGAAGCTAGACCCGAGGGTCCAGCTCAAGAACCCGGTCATGTTCGTCGTCGAAGTCGGCGCGGCACTGACCACCTACACCGCGATCACGTCATCGTCCATCTTCAACTGGACGATCGTAGTCTGGCTCTGGCTGACCGTCGTCTTCGCCAACCTGGCCGAAGCGGTCGCCGAAGGCCGGGGCAAGGCCCAGGCGGAGACGCTGCGCAAGACCAAGCGCGAGACCATGGCCCGCCGCCTGACCGCCTGGCAGCCCGGCCAGGCGGAAGGCCAGCTGCACGAGGAAGAGGTGCCGGGCACCGCGCTCACCCTCGGTGATCACGTGGTGGTCGAAGCGGGCCAGATCATCCCCGGCGACGGTGACGTCGTGGAAGGCGTCGCCTCGGTCGATGAGTCGGCGATCACCGGGGAATCGGCCCCTGTGATCAGGGAATCCGGCGGTGACCGTTCAGCGGTCACTGGCGGCACGCGGGTCCTTTCCGACCGAATTGTAGTGAAAATAACCTCCAGGCCCGGCGAGACGTTCATCGACCGGATGATCGCCCTGGTCGAGGGCGCGAAGCGGCAGAAGACGCCGAACGAGCTCGCGCTCAACATCCTGCTCGCCTCGCTCACGGTGATCTTCATGCTGGCCGTGATCACGCTGCAGCCGATGGCGTTCTACTCGGGCGCACCGCAGAGCCTGGTGATCCTGGTGGCGCTGCTGGTCGCGCTGATCCCGACCACGATCGGCGCGCTGCTGTCGGCGATCGGAATCGCGGGCATGGACCGGCTGGTCCAGCGCAACGTGCTGGCCATGTCAGGACGCGCGGTCGAGGCGGCGGGCGATGTCAACACCCTGCTGCTGGACAAGACCGGGACGATCACGATCGGGAACCGGCAGGCCAGCGAGTTCCTGCCGGTGAACGGGGTGACCGAGGCCGAGCTGGCCGACGCCGCACAGCTCTCGTCCATGGCCGACTACACGCCAGAGGGCCGGTCGATCGTGGTGCTGGCCAAGGAGCGGTACGGCCTGCGCGAGCGGGCCGAAGGCGAGCTTGGCGGGGCCGACTTCATCGAGTTCACGGCGCAGACCCGGATGAGCGGCGTCGACTTGGAGAGCGGCCGCGAGGTGCGCAAGGGCGCCTCAAGCGCCGTCAGGGAGTGGATCAGGCAAGGTGGCGGCACGCCGCCGGACGAGCTTGGCCAGATGGTCGACGGGATCTCAGGCGCCGGCGGTACGCCGCTGGTGGTAGCCGAGCGGGCCGGCGGCCAGGCCAGGGCGCTGGGGGTCATCTACCTCAAGGACATCGTCAAGCCCGGCATCGCCGAGCGGTTCGCCGAGATGCGCAAGATGGGCATCAGGACCGTCATGATCACCGGCGACAACCCGCTCACCGCCAAGGCGATCGCCAAGGAGTCAGGGGTGGACGACTTCCTGGCCGAGGCCACGCCGGAAGACAAGATGGCGCTGATCAAAAAGGAGCAGGAGGGCGGCAAGCTGGTCGCGATGACCGGCGACGGCACCAACGACGCGCCGGCGCTCGCTCAGGCCGACGTCGGGGTGGCCATGAACACCGGGACCTCCGCCGCCAAGGAGGCGGGGAACATGGTGGATCTCGACTCCAACCCCACCAAGCTCATCGAGATCGTGGAGATCGGCAAGCAGCTCCTGATCACCAGGGGCGCGCTCACGACCTTCTCCATCGCCAATGACGTGGCCAAGTACTTCGCGATCATCCCGGCCATGTTCTCGACGGTGATCCCGGCCCTGGGCAAGCTCAACATCCTGCACCTGCACAGCCCGCAGTCGGCGATTACCTCGGCGATCATCTTCAACGCCCTGATCATCGTCGCGCTGATCCCGCTGTCCCTGCGCGGCGTCAGGTACCGGCCGTCGTCCGCGTCGGCCATGCTGCGTCGGAACCTGCTGGTCTACGGCGTGGGCGGGCTGATCGTCCCGTTCATCGGGATCAAGGCCATCGACCTCATCATCCAGTTCATCCCAGGATTCCGGTGATCGGCATGAATCATCTTCCGGCCTCAGTCAGGCAGCTCGTCGCGGCGGTGCGCGGCTGGATCATCTTCACGGTGATCTGCGGGCTCGCCTATCCGCTGGTCGTCTTCGGCATCGGTCAGGTCGCCTTCCACGACCACGCCAACGGCTCGCTGGTCAGCTTCCGCGGCAAGATTGTCGGGTCGAGCCTGCTCTGCCAGGAGTTCGTCAACGCCAAGGGCAGCCCGCTGCCGCAGTATTTCCAGCCCCGGCCGTCGGCGGCGACGAGCGGAGCGGCCGGTGACTTCGGCTGCGATCCGCTGTACTCGGCCGCCACCAACCTCGGGCCAGACAACCCCAGCCTGGTCACGCTGGTCAGGCAGCGCGAGAAGGCGGTCGCGCTCCTTGACCACGTCCCGACTGCGGCGATCCCGGCCGACGCGGTCACGGCGTCCGGCTCCGGGCTCGACCCCGACATCTCGCCAGCCAACGCCGCCATCCAGGTCGGCCGGGTGGCTGCCGCCAGGCATGTCAGCCCGGCGGCGATGCGGGCGCTGGTGGCTCAGTACACCAGCGGCCGTCCACTCGGAATCCTCGGCGAGCCGGTCGTCAACGTGCTGCTGCTCAACATCGCTCTGGATCAGCGGTACCCAGTAGCGTGAGCTTAACGATGGACGAAGCGGCCGCCACCTCACAGCAGGGTCTTGCCGACCCGGCCCGCCGCGGTCAGCTCAGGATTTACCTGGGCGCCGCGGCGGGGGTCGGCAAGACCTTTGCGATGCTCGGCGAGGGCCACAGGCGACTGTCCCGCGGCACGGATGTAGTCATTGCTTTTGTCGAGACGCACGGCCGACGGCGGACTGTCGAGCAGATGGCCGGCCTTGAGGTGCTACCTCGGGCCAGGATCGAATACCGGGGTACAAGCTTCGAGGAACTGGATCTCGACGCGGTGCTGGCCAGGAAACCGCAGATCGCGCTGGTCGACGAGCTAGCCCACACCAACGTGCCCGGCTCACGCCACGCCAAGCGCTGGCAGGACGTCGAGGAACTGCTGAGAGCCGGCATCGACGTCATCACGACCGTCAACATCCAGCACCTTGAGTCGCTGAACGACGTCGTCATGAAGATCACCGGCGTGCCGCAGCGGGAGACCGTGCCGGACTCCGTGGTCCGGGCGGCCGATCAGGTCGAACTGGTCGACATGACGGCCGAGGCGCTACGCCGCCGGATGGCCCACGGCAACATCTACCCGGCGGAGAAGATCGACGCCGCGCTTAATCATTATTTCCGGGCCGGCAATCTCACCGCACTGCGCGAGCTCGCGCTGATCTGGCTGGCCGACAAGGTCGACGAAGGACTGCAGCGGTACCGCGAGGCGCACGACATTCGCGACACCTGGGAGGCCAGGGAACGAGTGGTGGTCGCGCTGACCGGCGGCCCCGAGGGCGACACGCTGATCAGGCGGGCCGCCAGGATCGCTGCCCGCTCGGCCGGGGGCGACCTGCTCGCCGTCTACGTGACCAGGTCGGACGGCCTGACCGGCGCCGATCCGGCGGCGCTGGCGACCCAGCGGCGGCTCGCCGAGTCGCTCGGCGGCAGCTACCACCAGGTCGTCGGGGACAACGTGCCCGACGCGCTGCTCGCCTTCGCCCGCGCCGAGAACGCGACCCAGCTCGTGCTCGGCGCCAGCCGCCGCAACTGGATCACCACCCTGCTCACCGGTCCTGGCGTGAGCTGGCGGACGATCCGCGACTCCGGCGACATCGACGTGCACATCGTGACGCACTCGCAGATGGGCCGGGGGCGGACTCTCCCGAGCCGGCGCGGCGGACTGTCCTTGCCCCGCCGCGTGACTGGCTACGCGCTTGCTCTGCTGCTCGCGCCAGTGCTCGCGCTCGTCCTGGCCAATCTGCGCCCCAACCTGAACCTGACCAGCGACGTGCTCGTGTTCCTCGTCGGCGTGGTCGCGGTGGCGCTGATCGGCGGCCTGGTACCCGCCGTGCTTGCCGCTGTGGAAGGCTCGCTTTTCCTGAACTACTACTTCACGCCGCCGTTTTACACGCTCACGATCTCTGAGGCGAACAATGCCCTGGCGCTCGCTGTCTTCCTGATCGTGGCGGCGGTGGTCGCCTCGATCGTGGACGACGCCGCGCGACGATCAAAACAGGCGGCCAGGGCCAGCGCGGAGTCTGATCTCCTGGTCACGACCGCCGGGAGCATCTTGCGCGGGGAGCAGCCGCTGCAGGCGGTCATCGACCGGGTGCGCGAGGCGTTCGGCATGCAGACGGTCACCATGCTGGAGCGAGAGGCTGGCCCCGACGGCGAGCCGGTGACCTCGGCCACCTGGCGCGTCGTCGCCTCGTCGGGCGCGGTCGGGCCGGGCGCGGTCGGGCCGGGGGTGGCCGGGCTGGCTGAAGGCCAGGTCGGCAGGCCGGACGAGGCGGACGTGGTGATGCCGGTCGACGACACGCTGTGCCTCGCGGCCAGCGGCCGCTCTTTGCCGGCCAGTGACCGCCGAGTACTTGGCGCGTTCGCGGCCTACGCGGCGGCGGCTCTGGAGCAGCAGCGACTCACCGCCGCGGCGGAAGCCGCGAGGCCGATCGCCGAGGCTGACCGGATGCGAGCGGCGCTGCTCGCGGCCGTCAGCCACGACCTGCGCACGCCGCTGGCCTCGGCCAAGGCGGCGGTGACCAGCCTGCGGTCGGACGACGTCCAGTGGGCTCCCGAGGATTACGCGGAGTTGCTGGCGACCGCCGATGAGTCACTCGACAAGCTGACCCGCCTGGTGGAGAACCTGCTCGACCTGAGCAGGCTGCAGGCAGGCGCCATGTCGGTCTTCCCCCGGCCCGCCGACCTCGGCGAGGTACTCGGCCGCTCGCTCGACGACCTCGGTCCTGGCGGCAAGGCCGTGGTCATCGAGATCCCAGCTGACCTGCCCGAGGTCTTCGTCGATCCGGGGATACTTGAGCGGGTCATCGCCAACCTGGTAGCCAATGCGCTGCGGTATTCCCCGGCTGGCTCGCCGCCCTTGCTGACCGCCAGTTCGCTCGGCGACCGGGTCGAGCCAGGGTCATCGATCGCGGGCCGGGCATTCCGGCTGGCGCGGCGAGCCGGATGTTCGTGCCGTTCCAGCGGCTGGGCGATCGTGACAACACGACCGGCATCGGCCTCGGGCTGGCCCTGTCCCGAGGCCTGACCGAGGCGATGAACGGTGCACTGGAACCCGAGGAAACTCCAGGCGGCGGCCTGACCATGGCGCTGTCCCTGCCCGCCGTGACCAGCCCGGCCAGGCAGCTCCCCGCCGCCACCCCGCCCGCTAGCGACGCCGGGACCCGGCCGTGACGCGGGTACTGGTGATCGACGACGAGCCGCAGATCCTGCGGGCGCTCCGGATCAACCTCCGCGCCAGGCAGTACGAGGTGGACACCGCCCTGACCGGTGCCCAGGCCCTGACCCAGGCCGCTCAGCACCCCCCTGACCTGGTGATACTCGACCTCGGCCTGCCCGACCTGGACGGCGTAGACGTGATCGCCGGGCTGCGCGGCTGGACCGACGCGCCGATCATCGTGCTGTCCGGCCGCGCCGACAGCGCCGACAAGGTGGAGGCTCTCGACGCCGGCGCCGACGACTACGTGACCAAGCCCTTCGGCATGGACGAGTTGCTAGCCCGCATGCGAGCCGCCGTGCGCCGCAGCGCAGCCGAGGTCAGCGAACCGCAGGTCAGGCTCGGCGACCTCACCATCGACCTAGCCGCCAAGCGCGTCATCAGGACCGGCACCGCCAGCCCCGCCTCCGACGTCCGGCTGACCCCCACCGAGTGGCACCTGCTCGAAGCACTGCTGCGCCACCCTGGCAAGCTGATCAGCCAGCGCCAGCTCCTGCACGACGTCTGGGGCCCTGGCTACGCCGACGCCTCAGGCAACCTCCGCCTCTACATGGCCCAGCTCCGCCGCAAACTAGAGCCAGATCCAGCCCGCCCCCGCTGGCTCCTCACCGAACCAGGCATGGGCTACCGCTTCCAGCCCGACCCCGCCTAACCCCTCACGCAACAGCCCGACCCCGCCCAACCTCAATCTTCACACCAGCTTCTAGGTCAACCTGAGTCCCACGAGGCTCATCAAGACCTGCCGAGGCCCGCGCAGTCGACACCAGCACAACTCCGTGATCATGAGCCAGAGCCTCTGCACGGAAGATCAGGTGCGTGATCACCCAACCAAAGCTCCGTGATCACCGTCCCCGCCATGATCACGGAACATCGGCAGGGCACCACCGCCGCCCCTCACCCCGTGATTTCAAGCGGAAGCAGGGTTTTCTCGACCGACACGGTGCGGGCGGGCGCTGCTGCGGTAGCGGGTCATGGCGGCAGCCAGTCCGGCGGCTGGTGCGGATGCGGCCGCTGCTGCCACAGTGACCGCAGGGGCCGAGGTGAGGCTTGCTCCCGAGCAACCAGCCCGGACCGCGCCCTGAGACATGTCACGGAACCGCCAGCCGAGGCCAGAAACCTGAACTCCCCTAAGATCAGAGAACTCCACCGGCGCCCCGGCCGAGGCCGGGGTGAATTGAGGCGGTACTGCGCGACGCGAACCGTCTCGGTGACTAAAGGTTTGTTATTGATTACACACTGTTAGCTAAAGCTGACAGTTTTTTGGCGGCCAAAGGGCGACTATCGGGTTCATGAGTTTTCGAATCCGTGCCGCTGTACTGCTTGGACTTGGGGTCATGCTGGTCGCGCCCTGGTCGGTGAGCTCTTCGGCTGCCACTCCACATCGGTGGCGAAACATAACCTTCGATGGAGTCCGGTTCAGCGTGCCGGCGTCCTGGCCGGTGATCAGGTTCGCCAATCATCCGGCGGCCTGCCCGCGCCTCGACCTGCATGCGGTTTACCTCGGGACGCCGGGACCCAACCCGATCTGTCCGGCCGACCTGGTCGGCAAGACCGAGGCGGTCATGGTGAGCTGGCCACGCGATGACCACCCTCGCGCCAGCACCGGGACACCGGCCAGGCGGGGAACTGCCGTGCAGGCGGCCAGCCGGATCGCGATGAGCAGCCGCAACTCCGCCATCACGAGGACCATCACCGACACAGTCGGCCGCACTGGAGTCCAGGTCGCCATCTCCTACGGAACCAACCGCCCGCTCGCGCTAGTCATCCAGTCGTCAGTCCGGCCAGCAGGCCCCGGCCGGATCATCAGCCGCCAGCCAGCACCGACAGCCGGGACCGAGCTGACCGAGCTCACCGCACGCACCGAACTCCTTGAGCACACTGAGTTCGCCCACTCCCCAACGGCCCCCGCACCCGCGACCCCAGCCCAGACCCAGACCCGAGCCCCAGCCCAGACCCGCAACCAGACCCCGGCCCGCACCCAGACCCAGGGCGTCTTCATCGGCAACGGATTCGATGCCTGTGCCACACCCAGCGCCAGCGCGATGACGAAATGGCTCAGCTCCCCGTTCCGCGCGGTCGGCGTCTACATCGGCGGCGCGAACCGAGCCTGCGCCCAGGTCAATCTGACCCCGTCCTGGCTGACCGGAATTGCCGCCCAGGGCTGGCACTACTTCGCCCTCTACCCCGGTCTGCAGTCAAGCTGCGTTCAGGCACCGGGCGACGCCACGATCACCACCAGCCAGGCCAGCGCGGAAGGCAAGTCCGCCGCCGACGACGCCGTCACCCAGGCCACCAGCCTCGGCATCCCGCCAGGGGCGCCGCTGATCTACGACATGGAGGCGTACGGGCCGAGCTGCGACTCGCAGGTCACCACATTCCTGTCGGCCTGGGACAGCGAACTGCAGGCACGCGGCTACACCTCCGGAGTCTATGAGTCGTTCACCAACATCGGCGCGCTGATCGCCGCCGCCGGATCGATGACCGAGCCGCAGGTCATCTACTATGCCGACTGGGATGGCGTCGCGACGACCACCAGCTCCTACATGCCATCCGCTATGTGGACCAGCCACCAGCGACTCCACCAGTTCCAGGGTGGCCACCTGGCCACCTACGGTGGCGTGACCATCGACATCGACAACGACCGGCTCGACGTCAACCTCGGTGCCGCGCCGACCCCCGCCCCGCCGAGTCCCGCGAATCCAGCCGCCTACCGCATCTCGGTCGGCATGAACGCGAACGGCACGGCCGAATGGTTCGCCCGGTCAGCCGGCCAGACCCTGACGCACTCCTGGCAGCAGCCGGTCGGCAGCCTCACCTGGTCAGCCATGCATCAGGTCGGCCGTTCCGCCGGGAACGTCACCAGCAACCCGACGGTCGCGCCGCAGGCCGACGGCGCCCTCACCATCTTCGCCAGGGCCAGCTCAGGCCGGATCGTGCACGCCTGGCAGCAGGCAGGCTTCCCCAACGACTGGGAGTGGGGCAAGCCGCTGCCGGCGCGCGGCAACCAGGCACGGGCCGGCACCGATCCAGCCTCCCTGCTGCTGCCGACCGGGCTGGTCGGCGTCTTCGAGACCACGAGCGGCGGCAGCGTCACCACCACCAGCCAGCTCCAGCCCAACGACAACGCCCAGTGGGCCACCTGGCACAACATCGGCGGTCACTGCGCGAGCTCCCCGGTTCCCATCGTCAGCGCCGGTCACAACGTCGACGTGTTCTGCGTCACGACCAGCGGATCGATCTCAATCATTAGCTGGAACGGTATGTCCTGGGGGCAGTGGGGCACTCTAGGGAAATCTCCCGCCCACCTGACCGGGGTCCCCGCTCTGGTGCTCAACGGTGCCGGGCAGATTGAGCTTTTCGCGACCACGAAGACTGGCGGGCTAGACGATGCCTGGCAGAGCGGAGCCGGCGGCGGCCAGCCGGACGGCACCTGGACCTGGGGCACTCCGCTGACCGGCCAGAGCGCGGGCACCCTGGTGGCAGGGTCCCCGGCCGCCGCGACCTGGCCGGTCGGGCAGGTGATCGTGTACGCCAGGCTCGGCAACGGTCAGCCCGAGTACATCAGGCAGCAGGGAATTTCCGGCTCGGCGGCCTGGAACTCCTGGTCCGCGATCGGCGGAGTGCCAGGGGGCAAGATGATGGGCAGCCCAGCAGGCTGGCTAAACTCGGTGGGCGCCGCGAGCATCGCGGTGATCGACAGAAACCTGAAGCTCGCGGTGTCGAGCAACACCGGCGGCGGCTGGTCAGCGTGGAGCGAGGTTGGCAGCGGCTTCTAGAGGACGAGCAAGACCACCGCGACGATGACAGCTACGGCGACGATAGCGCCGATGACCAGCGCCATCGTCCGCTTTGACCCGCTGCCCGGTGCCTCGCCTGGCCACGGCTGCTCGGGCCAGGAACCAGAAGAATCCACGACCTGACCGGATCTTCCGGCCTGGCCAGCGGCGAAGGCCCTGAACTCCGCCGTGCTCGCCGACGCGTCCGGGGCGGCACGAAATTCGCCCGTGGTTCGCGGCAAGCTCGGTGAGTTATTACCGACATATCGGTCGTCTCGCTCGGACATGATACGACTGTAGCTGAATGCGTACGCCAGAGCGCCTGAACACTTCAGTTCCCCGCGCCCCGCGCCCTCGAAGCGCCCTGGCGAGAGGGAGCATCACGCCGCCGGGATTGCGGGCTCTGGGCGCGGATTTCGTGATCGGGCTGGCGGCTGGTGTTAGACCTGGCGGGGGCCAGCCGGGCGGCGTGCCCTCGATGCCGGCTGCTTCGCTTGACGCTCTGCATTGAGGGCACGCCGTCCGGCTGGAGACTGGTCACCAGCCCAGGGCGTTACCCGCGCCCCTGGCGGAGCCGCGCACGCCCTAGCCCAGCCCCAGCCCCACCAAATCTCCATGATCATGATCGGGGTCTTGATCACGGAAACCTGGTGGGGCGATCACACGGCTCAGGTTCCGTGATCAAGCCTTGCCTCATGATCTCGGAAGCCTGCGCAGGATATCTGAGCGCCTGGCCGACTCCTGCCAGGCCGCACGGTTCTAGAACTGATAGAGCCCCAGCCACTTGCCGTTCTGGAGGTCCAGGACTCCCATCGTCGTGCAGGTGTAGCT
Source organism: uncultured Actinomycetota bacterium (assembly GCA_963819285.1). Classification (GTDB taxonomy): domain Bacteria; phylum Actinomycetota; class Actinomycetes; order Streptosporangiales; family Streptosporangiaceae; genus Chersky-822. Next base: position 2,677,367 of record CAWFVM010000002.1, on the reverse strand, counting down.
TCGGAACTTAGACTTCGGCCCCCCGAAGGCATTGCAACCAGTCACATTGTGGTCAGTGACTACTACCGCTGGGAACGGTGAGCCTTTACCGATACTTGGTACCGAAGGAAGGTAGTCAGTCACAGTGCGCACCGCCACGGCTGGGGCTTGCGTGCCCAGCAGTTTGCCGAGAAGGGCCTGAGCGACTCGCAGTTGCTTGAAACTAGCCAGCGCGCTACTACCTGCCTGAGCGGGTACCGACGATGAACTGGAAAGCGGAGCAACAACCAGACCGAATGACGGGTAGCCAACAGCGCCGGCCGGAACGTGCTTCATAAAGCTCTTCGCCCACTGACTCTCCCCCGCCTGCTTACTGACGGCTTTCTTGCTTGAGTCTAGGAACCGAGCGCTGGTATGCGTGCTCTGGCAGACGAGAATGCCTGCTACAGCCAGTGCCGTGAGTACTGACTTAGATAGCATCGGGACTTCTCTCCTTGGCATGATGTCGCCATCGTTGCGTACTAGCCACTCAGTTCGGGGAGCGCGTCGGGACGCTCGACCAGCCTGGACAAGACGATTGAGCTTCTCGTCCGCACGACGAACGGCTCGGCGCCGATCCGCTCGACCACCTGCTCGAAATGCCGGATGTCCGAGGCCCTGATCAGCAGGAGCGCGTCCGCCTCGCCGGTCACCGTACAGGCGCTGACGACTTCGGGGTGTTTGCTCGCGGCCACGCCGATCTCCGTTGGCGAGGTCTTGCCCCGGCAGAAGAGCTCGACGTAGGCCTCGGTCGTCCAGCCGAGCTCGCCCGGGCTGAGCCGAGCCGAGAATCCGGTGATCGCTCCGGCCGCGCGCAGCCGGTCGACTCGCCGCTTTACCGCTGGCGCGGACAGGCCGACCAGCGAGCCGATCTCGGCATAACTAGCCCGGGCGTCTTGTACCAGCGCATGCAAGATCCGCCGGTCAAGCTCGTCATGCGACATAGGAGCCCAGCTCTTCATCGAGAACGGCTGTCATTGCCTCACCGAGTCGTCTAGTCGGCAGTCACGAGTGCTGCCCTAAGCGCGGTCATATCGGCCTGCGTCACGCCGTTGCTGGCAAGGTATCCCTCGATGCTTCCAGCCTGCGTCCTCGCCTGGTCCATGGCACGCACGATGAGCTCGGGCGGGCTGGCCATCAGCGCGTCGGTTAGCTGGTCTCCCAGGCCAGAGCTGGCTCTGATCTGACCAATGACGGGAGTCTGCTCGGCGTCAAGGTACATGCTGCTCAGTGCGTAATCGGCGGCGATGATGTGGTCAGGAACACCGATCACCGCCAGCGTGAACGCTATCACAATGCCCGTTCTGTCCTTGCCGGCCGTGCAATGCACAAGCGCTGGCAGCGCACCCGGCCTGGCCAGGGACTTAATCGCCGCGGCGACCGCCGATCCGCGCCTGCTGACGACAAATGAATAGACGCCGTCAAGCTCGGGCGGCAGTTCGCTGAAGTCCCGGCCGACCAGCGACAGATGCGTGTGCTCCGTTCCCTGGCTGGCGAAGGCGGCGAGCGGGCTGGGCGCGATCTGCGTCTCCTCGCTGACCCGCAGGTCGAGCACGGACCGCAGGCTCAGGTCCCCGAGTTGCCCGGTCCCTTTCTGGTCAACCAGGTGCAGCGCGTCGGAGCGGAACAGCGTGCGCCAGGCAGTGTGACCGCCGTCCCGCACCGGGTATCCGCCGACGTCACGGAAGTTCAGCGTTCCCGCGACCGGGAGATGCCGCCCGCTCACCACCGCCGCCTGGATCGCCTCGATGACGTCGGGGGCGGGGTTGCCTTCAGCCATTCTCGTCCTCCTGCATCACCGCTCGCGACATCGCCACAGCAGGCTATCTGGCGCGGGTAATCGTGATCCCGGCCGCCCAGCCGACACTCGTGACTAGGGGTCCGTGCCACTTTGCCCTGGGGTGAGTCGGGCCGGGTTTGCGGGTTTCTGGGCGTGCTGAGGTGTTTGTGCAGGGGTGGTGGCTAAAAGATCTAGGAGGCTTTTTTCCTGTAGGAGGGTTGACCACCATATTCGCTGTTAAGTCTCCTACAGGAAAAAAGTCTCCTACAGGATCAGGCCAGCCTGGCAGCGGTGAGGCGGCTGTGAAAGCTGAGTCACTCGGGACCAGCCCGGGTCCGGGCGGTGACTCCGCCGGGCCCGCGTTGCAGCCCGATCACGGAATCGCGCTAGAGCCCGGATCCCGCCGGGGTGATCGTGCAGCCGATCTTCCGTGATCAAGCATTACTTCATGATCACGGAAGGTTGCGCGGGGTACCCGGTCGCCTGCCGAGGCCGCCGGCGCTGCCCGGATCGGGCTGGACTAGCGCGGGCGCGACGCGGGCTGGACTAGTGCGAGCGCGACGCCGGTCAGGTGCTTGGTGAGGCGAACTGGTGAGTTCCCGCGCCGTTGGCCCGCGCTAAGGTCGGACTTCCAGCAAGCGGATCTTGACGGGGAGAGTGCGCGATGACGCGGATCGGCAACCTGTACGGGCCTGACGCCACCTTCCTCGGTGTGGCACCGGCTGACCTGGCCGATCCGCAGTCGCTGGCCGGGGCCGACATCGTGATCCTCGGGGCGCCGTTCGATGGCGGGACCTCGCACCGGCCCGGCGCGCGGTTCGGCCCGCAGGCGATCAGGTTCACCGACTACCTGCCGCACGACGGCTCGCGACCGCATCTGGCCCTCGGCGTCGACCCGCTGGCGGAACTCAAGGTCGTCGATGCCGGCGATGTCGAGATGCCGTCAGGCGAGACGGAACTGTCACTGCGCAGGCTAGAGGAAGCGGTGCACGCGGTGGCCGTCGCCGGCGCGATCCCCGTGATTCTGGGCGGTGACCATACGGTCACTTTCCCCGACGCGACCGGCGTCGCCCGCCACGTCGGCTGGGGCCGGCTCTCGATGATCCATTTCGACGCTCATGCCGATACCGGCAACACCCAGTTCGGATCGCTCTACGGCCACGGCACGCCGATGCGCAGGCTGATCGAGTCCGGTGCGGTCAGGGGCGACCGGTTCCTGCAGGTCGGGCTGCGCGGGTACTGGCCAGAGCCGGAGACGCTTGCCTGGATGGCCGAGCAGCGGATGCGCAGCTATGAGATGACCGAGGTGGTCGGACGCGGTCTCGACGAGTGCCTGACCGAGGCCTTCGAGATCGCTCTCGACGAGTGCGACGCGGTGTTCCTGTCCGTGGACGTGGACGTGGTGGATCCAGGACTGGCCCCGGGGACAGGGACGCCAGAGCCCGGTGGCCTGTCGAGCCGGCAACTGCTCGACGCGGTGCGGCGGATCGCCATGGAACTGCCGGTGGCCGGGATCGACGTGGTCGAGGTCGCGCCGCCCTATGACCACGCCGAGGTAACTGCCTTCCTGGCCAACCGCGTCGTCCTTGAGGCGTTGTCAGGCATCGCCTGGCGGCGCCAGCGCCTGGCCGGCAAGAACCCCAGATTGCCTGGCTGGCCCCTGCTGCAAGGTCGCGGACACGAGAACTCGCCGGATCTATAGCCGAGCCCGTCTCCCGGAAGCCACGACCGGCGCCGCCCAGCGGTTGATCATTCCAGTTCGCAGTCGCTGGAGCTGGTCACTTTGCCGGGTATTCACCGTTTCAGGAGAGCTGATAGCCAGTGCCCGCTAAAAGAGGGGAACGCTGGGGAGCGCTGGGTCAGCGGGCTCAAGATATGACCCGGCACAGCTCGCAAACCGGCGTAATTGCTATATCTCGGGACCATCACCAGGGCCTGAGCTGCAGTAGTCCGGCGTCGTCGCGGTCGATCCGGTCCCAGCCCACGTGACCCGCGCCCGGCGTGACCCGCGCCCGGCGCGGCCGGCCGATCTAGCGCAGCGCGCCCGGCGCCCAGTACCAGGACGCCGGGCCCGGTCTCAGATGGCGGTGGAGCGGCCGGCCCAGTAGGGCTCACGGAGCCTGCGCTTCAGTAGCTTGCCGCTTGGGTCACGGGGCAGCTCTTCCACGAAATCGATCGACCTCGGCCACTTCATCTTGGCCAGCCGGCCATCGAGCGAGGCCAGGATCTCGGCCGCCAGCTCCTCCGTTGGCGCGACCCCGTCGGCCGGCTCGACGACTGCCTTGACCTGCTCGCCCCATTCCTCGTCGGGAATGCCGAACACGGCCACATCCGCGACCTTGGGATGGGTGATGATCTCGGCCTCGATCTCCGCCGGGTAGATATTGGCGCCGCCGGAGATGATCAGGTCGGACTTCCGGTCGCACAAGAAGAGGAAGCCATCCGCGTCAAGGTAGCCGATGTCGCCGACCGTGAAGTAGTCGCGCAGCCTGCTCGCCGCGGTCTTCTCCGGGTCGTCCTTGTACTCGAACTCCATGACGCCCATCTTCATGTAGACCGTGCCGGGTACGCCGGTCTCGCAGGGCTCGCCATCGTCGTCAGCGATCAGGATCTCGCTGGTCGGCCACGCCTTGCCGACCGTGCCTGGCTTGTCCAGCCACTCCTGCGGCGTGACGAGCGTGCCGCCGCCCTCGGTGGCGGCGTAGTACTCGTACACGCACGGTCCCCACCAGTCGAGCATCGAGCGCTTGATCGGCACCGGGCATGGCGCGGCGGCGTGAATCAGCCAGCGCATCGAGGACACGTCGTACTGCTCCCGTGCCTCAGGCGGCAGCGAGAGCATCCGCTTGAACTGGGTCGGCACCATGTGCGTGTTGGTCACCTTGTACCGCTGCACGAGCTCAAGCGCCTGGCGCGCGTCCCAGGCGTCCATGCAGACCAGTGTGTGGCCGAACTGCAGCGCGCTGCCGCCGAAGATCGTGACGGCGGTGTGATAGGTCGGCGAGGTCACCAGGTGGACGTTGGGCTCGCCCTCGGTGATGCCGAAGAACTGCAGCAGGCCGGTCAGCAGGTCGGCAGAGACATCGGGGTCCAGGCCGGTCAGCCCGCGCCGGACGCCCTTGGGCCGGCCGGTCGTGCCCGACGTGTAGTGCATGGCCGTACCGGCCGTGCGGTTATCCGGAAGCGCCGTCGGCTGCCCGGAGCGAAGCTCCTCGACCGGCAGGAAGCCAGGCACGGTGCCGTAACTGAACCTGGCCTCGGCGGGCACCCCGGCCTCATCGGCCGCCGCCAGTCCGGCCGCCGCATACCGCTCGTGCACGAAGAACGCCTTCGCCCCGGTGTCGCGCACGATATAGGCGATCTCCGGCACGGTGAAATGCCAGTTGAGCGGCGTGTAGTACCAGCCAGCCTGAAGCGCGGCCAGGCACAGTTCCTGCGGAACAATACCGTTGGGGATCAGGGCCGCGATCCCGTCGCCAGCCTTGAGCCCGCGAGCCCGCAGCGCGTGCACGAGCTGATTCACCCGCCCGAGCAGGTCACCGGCCTTGTGCTCGGTGCCGTCGGGCTCGATGACCGCGACCCAGTCCGGATTCTCCTGCGCTCGCGTCCAGAACCCCACCAGCAGCCTCCGATTCCGTACCAGGCAAGCCCTGTCAGGCGAGCCCTGTCAGGCAAAGCCAGGCCGAGCAAGCCAGGCCGAGCAAGCTAGACCGGCGCGCCCACTGGCTCGTCCTCGTCCTCGTCCTCGTACTCTTCATCTTCGGACGTCATCCGGCTCAGCACCAGACCGACCACAAGCAAGATGATACCGAGCAGGCCGGCGACGACCGGAATGGTGACGGTCGCGAGCATGATCTCGTTCCGGTACTTGTTGTCGTTCTTGATCCCGGCGGCAACACTGTCGTCCGACGACTTGAAGTCCCCGTCGATCAGCACCAGCCGCGTCTTACCCGAACTGTCCGTGAGCACATCGTGGGTGTTGCGGTCCACCGAGAGCGGCGCGCCGGTCACCGGGTCGACGAAGTAGGTCTCCTCAGCGCTGTACATCTCAGGCAGCGTGACCTCGGCGGCGCTCAGGCCGACCAGCGAGCCGGGCAGGGACTGCGTGCCGACCTGGGTGGGCGGGATGTTCGCCACGTACTCGTAGGTCGGGATGCCCTGGGTGTTCGCCGTGCCCTTGTACGTGAATGTGACCGGCTTCAGCAGCGTGGTGTCGAAGACCTGATAGTTCTGCTTCTTCGCGCCGATCGGCCAGGTGTAGCCCTGGCCGCTGACCGTCACGTGCTTGCCGTCGACGGAGTTGCCTCTCCACGGGATCAGGACGCCGGTCTTGCGGTTGAAGGCGAACACGTCGGCGGCGGACGGGATGCTCACCTGCTGGTGGTCGGTGACGTCCTCGGTGGCCGCGAAGCTCTGCCAGACCGCGGTGTTCGAGCTGCCCAGTGCGTCGGCCTGGCTCACATTGCCCTTGACCGTGCTGGTGACCTCTATCGTCACGTCGGACAGCTCGGTGACATTCTTCGGGCTGAACCAGCTGGCGTCGCTGGCGACCAGCGTGCTCACGCCGTACTCATTGAGCGGAAACTTCACCGCCATGCCGGGCACGACCAGCCACGACAAGATTGCCAGAACGATGAGGAAGGCTCCCAGCCCTGTCAGCACTGACCAGACGACGCGGCGCATTGATCCTCCTGGGATTGGCTGTCAGAAGTTTCCCGGCTGGTCTGGCGGCCTAGTGGGGATAATAGGAGTTTGACGTATGATACTGATCAGTAGTAGTGGTGTCACTAGGGCCAGGACACGTGATCATAACGACCCGATGATACCGCTTTTCGACTTATAGCCGGACTAGGCACTCCTTGACCGATTCGGATGACCTGCCAGTTCCGGAGGGACCTACCAGGCGCCGCCCGCACCGCCGGTCCCGTCTGCGGCGAGCCCGCCCGTCCCGACAGCCTCGCCGTGACCAGCCCGTTTCAGCAGCCGCTCATGCTCGTCCTCGGTCGCGGCCTCGGCGCGATCGGCCAGCATGACCGGGTAATCGCCGGCCAGCCGGTAGATCCGGCGCAGCCGGGGGTTATACAGAATCGAGTCGTCTTCAAAAAACAGCAGCCCCTGCTTGTCGATCGGACAGGCCAGGATGTCGAGCAATGGCGGTTCGATCGCCATGATCACCCTCCAGCTATGACGGCCGCCGGGCTGGCGCCAGCGTCACCGAACGCCGGCGCCTCGGGGCTGGCCGGCTGCCTGGACAGCACTATCACGGCGACCCCGGCCGTGACGATACCCCCGAGCCGCAGCACCAGGTCAACCGGATCGGACGGCAGCCGCTCGCCGAACAGCCACGTCCCGGCGACCAGGAAGAAAACGCTTCCGGTGATATTCGAGACCGGGCCGACGATCGACACCCGGCAGCGCTGCAGCCCGGTCTGGAAGATCAGCAGCGCCACGGCCGAGCACGCCACGGTCAGGTACGGATAGGGTGAGCCGAGCACGGCGAGCACGAGCCCGCTGACCGGGCCAGACCGGTGAAAGATCGTCCCCGACAGCGCCTTGATCGCCAGCGTCGCGACCCCGTACAGCAGGCCGGCCGCGAGCCCGTAGGAGACGCCGACCGCCGGCGTCCTGTGCTTGCCGTGCGCCGCGGGGCGCAGCGCCCTCGCCCCGACGACCAGCGCGATCACGCCAGCGGGGACGGCCACCGAGGCGATCAGCAGCCCGCTCGCCGAATGGCCAACCCGCCCGTCAGGAACCGGTCGCCGACAGTGCGATCGCCGCGATCGCCACCGCGACCGCGATCACGCAGCCGAGCTCGACCCGGCCGAGCCGCTCCCGCAGCACCAGCCTGGAAAGCGCGACGAGGATCACCACCCCCGAGCCGAGCACCGGCTGCACCACGCTGACCGGCGCCAGCGCCAGCGCGACAACCTGCAGCCCGAACCCGCAGGCCATCAGCGCGAATCCGGCCAGCCAGGCCGAGTCGAGCAGCACGGTCCGCAGCAGGGCCACCGCGTGCCTGGCATCGATCGGAGGCAGCCGCCGCAGCGCCCGCTTCTCGAAGATCAGGCCGACGTTGTAGCTGGTCGTGGCGAGCGCCGCCACCGCGATGCCGACCCCGGGACCGGCCGTCACGACGCCGCCCGCGACCGGGTGAGCTGGTCAAGCGCCTCGACGTAGCGCCGGGCGAACCGCGCGCCGGCCGCGTCGCAGAACAGCGCGCGCCGGTACCGAAAGGTCAGCCGCAGCACACCGTCGCAGGTCACGGCCCCGAGCGACAGACCACGTGGCATGTGGGCCGAGGTGGAGAACCAGAGCCGGGTTCCGCTGGCCCCGCCGAAGGCAGGCGACTCGATCACGCCAAGGTTAGAGATAAGGCAACTATCGCAGGCATAAGGACCGGCGATCCGCAATGCCGTCCGCAGAAGCCGGTGCTTGACCGCGACCGGAACGGGTGCGGCCACCACGGCCCGGCTGACCAGCCCGACCTGAGCACCAGCCTGATCCTTGGCCTGCCTGGTCTGGGCCGCGATCTCGTCGAGCAGCCCGGCCTCCGACGGGCCAAGTCCCGCTCCGCGACCTGGCTGCGTCACGGTGGTCAGGCGCGACCGGTTGGCCCACTGGCCGCCGGCCTCGGCCTGCGACTTGTCTCCCACCGGCATGGTGATCCTGATCAGGCCTGACCGGGCGCCGTGCGAGGCGTTCCACTCCTCGATGGTGCCCACCAGGGCGGCGATCAGCAGGTCGTTGACGCTGTATCCCCTGGAGCGGAACTCGGTCGCGGCCGCCAGTCCGTCCCAGGTGAGCACGTGTACGCCGTACCCCAGCCGGGCACTGGCCGGTCCAGGTTCCGGCTGGCGCGCGATCCTGGTGACCACGCCCAGGCTCGCCCGTACCCGCCCGGCCCATCCGCCCCGCGCTCGACGCCCCGGCGCGGTCGTATCGGGAGCGGCGAGCGGCGTGAGCGCGGCGGGCGCGGCGACTGGCCCTGGCAGGTCGCTCAGGCCGGCTCGGGCGCGGTACTCGCTGGCCACGAGGTTCAGCAGGCGGAGGCAGGACAGGCCGTCGAACCGGGCATGGTGCGCGTTCAGGATCAGCACGTCACCGGCTGGCCCGGACGCCAGCAGGAACCGGAACGGCGGAGCGGCCCGCAGCGGCGCCGGCTCGGACAGCAGCGCGGAACGAAGCCCGTCGAGCTCGCTCTCGTCCGCATAGGCAGCGACGCTGACCGGGTCGACGTCGGCGACGGGCGGCGATTCCCAGTAGTAACGCCGCCGCCAGCCGCTAGTCGCCATCCGCCGCACCCGCAGGCCCGGCTCGGCCGCCAGTACCGACTGAACGGCAGCGCGGATGGCGGACTCATCGAGCCTGCCAGGCACCCGCGCCTCAAGATGCACGTTGGCTGGCTCGGCCAGCCGGTCGTAGTAGCAGGTCAGCTCGTCGGCTACGGCAAACTTCACCGGCAAGGCGCAGCCCGCAGCCGTCACGCCAGCCGATGGCGGGCTGGTCAGGGCCTGGCCGGTCACGACCGGGCTGCCTGGCGCCCGGGCCACCTGGGCCGCCACCCAGTCCCGGCCCGGCCTGGCAGGACCGGCATCAGCGCGACGGTCAGCGCGATCAGGGCGAAGGCCTGGGCCGGAGCGCCGAAGGCGCCTGACCCGGCGACCGACGGGTGCGCGGCCATCGCGGCGAAGGCCCCGGCGGCGATCAGGCCGCCAAAGGCGAGCACCCCGTACCACCTCGGCCACAGGTAAGCGAGCACCGCCACAATGGGGACGACCACCACGGCCGGACCGCCCACGATGAGGATGAGGACGCTCAGTCCGGCCAGGCCCAGACCCGCCGGCCAGCCCAGACCGGCCGGCAGAGCCGCGAGGCCAGGCACCGGCGGCTCCGGCTGATCCGAGCCGCTGGTCAGAGCTGGAGCCATCGCCTCGTGCACTCTCCTGCGCCTCCGGCGCGCCGATGCGATCACGAGGAGGGCGAGAGCGCCGACGGCGGAAAGGATAATCCACGCATGATAGAACTTAACCGGTGCGAACGTCAGGGTAATCACCCCGCCGGACCCGGCCGGGACGACGAACCCTTGCTGCCAGCCGTCGAGAGTGACCGGCGTCAGCGCCCGCCCGCCTAGCGAGGCGATCCAGCCGGGGTTGGCGTTCTGGTGCAGCTCCAGGTAGGAAGCGGCACCCTGGCCGATCCTGACCTGGCGGCTGTCAGACTGCCAGGAGATCACGCTGACGGCCCGTGCCTGGCCGCCACGGCCAGCGGACCCGGTGATCAGGCTTAGGCCGGTGATCGTGAAGAGCCCCTGCCGGGCGGCGAGCAGGCGATGCTGGCCGGCGCCGAGCTCCAGAGCCGACCCGGGCGCGCACAGGCTTACCCGGACGGGCCGGAAATCGGTGAGATCGCCGACCGTACCGGTCACCCTGGTGCGGAACTTCTGCCCGTCGATGTCGACCCTCGGTCCGCTGGCGCAGGAGACATGGAACTTGGTCGACGCCACCGGCTGCGTGGCGCGCAGCCCGTGCAGCGCCGGGATGGACAGCTCGCCAAGACCGACAGGAAGCTGCACCGGCTGGCCGGAGACCGACTCCGCCGAGTTAGTGAACTGCACCTGAGGGAAGCTGATCGTCATCCGGTCCGTGGTCAGCGGCGGCACGATCTCGGTGATCCCGTCCAGGCCGACGCTGGCGAACCTGGCACCGTTCGGGCTGATTATCTTGATGGATTCCGGAACCGCGCTGAAGCCAGGCACGGGCAGGACCACCATCCGCCGGATCGTGCGCTTGCCCTGCCAGCCGAGCCGCAGCACCGGGTTGGGCGCGCCGGCGATCCACGATCCGCCGTTGAAGAGGCTCGCCGGGGCGAAGCCCGGCAGCGATCCGTAGGTCGAGCTCGCGGTCACCTCCAGCGTGTGGTCAGGTTTCGGAGTCAGCAACGCCAGCAGCCGGTCAAGTCGCGGGCCAGGGACGACCATCGCGCTGGCGCTGAGCCGGAATGAGCTCACGGCCCGCGTGGTGAACTGCTCGGCCATCGGCGGGTATGCGGCCAGGTCGGCCAGGCTGCCGGGCGAAGGTACCTGCCGGTGGAAGGAGAACGCGAGGTCACCGGCGAGCTGCCCCGCCCTGGCCTGCGCCGGCTCCGAGTACCTGATGACCCGGACACCGGGAAGGCCGATTCCGGCGAACCCGGCCCCCGGCCCGCCAGGCACCACGCCCCGCGCGCCGGCGATGGTGACCCGCAGGGTCCGCGTGAGTCCGGCCGCGACCGGGAGCGGCTGGGGCGCACTGGTCCGGCTGACCGCGCTGGTGACCGTCCCGGCCCTGGTACTGACCGTCAGGCGGTCGGGCACCGGCCGGAGCTGGCCACTGACCAGCAGCCGCACGCTGATGGAGGAGGGCAGCGCCACCGGGTGGCTGAAGGTGATCTGGATCCACTGCCCTACCGGAGTCGTCGGGCTTGCCTCGGTCCAGAACGTGCCAGGATTGCCGTCGAACGCGTTGACCGGGTCGACCTGCGGCGTCTCGGCCAGCCACGATCCGGTCGAGGACGCGGTCACACTGGCCGCCCCGGCGAGCACCGCGACGGTCTGATGACCCGCGCTCGGCACTGGGAGCAGTTGCCTGGGCGGTTGGCCGGCCGCGCCAAGGGGATCGGCTACCTGGTTATTTTCCTTCGCTGTGTAGGTATAGGAGGGCGTCGCATCGGTGAGCCCGAAGGTATGGTCGGCGCGCGGCAGCGTGTCGGTCACCGCCCACAGCGCCGGCCTGGTCACCAGCTTGTCGCCGGCGATCACGGCGGGCGCTGAGCGCAGGATGTGCTGCCCGGTGAGCTGCAGCAGCGCGTCGGGGCCGCCGTCGACCAGGACCGTGCGGCTCACCGGCAGGGCCACGGCGGGGGGCGGCACCGGCGTGCCGGACGCCGAGCTCGCGGCGAACACCTCGACCGCCGGGTAGGAGGGCAGCGCGTACTGGATCTGCGGCGCGCCAGGGTCGGTCTGCTTGCCGGTGATCAGCGGCCCGAACGCGGCCACCCGGACGAAGCCGGAGCTCGCCAGCGCCTGGTGCACCGTCTGGGGCGCGACGTAGCCGAGCGTGTTCGGATTCAGGTCGTTGCGCACGACTATGTACCTGATGCCCGACCGCTCCAGCGTGGTCGCCAGGCCAGGTGTTCGCTCCCCCGAGGTGATGGCCGCGTCGATCGAGCTGAGCAGCAGCTGCGAGCCGGCGCCGCCATAGGGGACCAGGCCCTGCTCCACCCAGGGGGAACTGGCGAGTGGTTCCAGGGGCTCATCGACGGTCTCGCCCCACAGGTAGGTGCCGTGCGCGGCGGCCGGCTCGACCAGTACCGGCGCCTGCGGCGAGTGCTGCCTGATGAAGTCAGAGACCTGATACCAGTAGCTCGGCACCGAGGTGAACGGCCCGGGATTGAGCACCTGACCGGACAGGTAGGGGAAGGCCAGGCCGATCAGCACGAATGCGATGACCGGGGCGGCCAGCACGTGCCAGACGACCCGGTGCGCCGGATCGGAGATGACGGCGGCCCGGCTGGCTCTGAGCACCAGCGCGTGCGCGATGCCGAGCGCCAGCACGGCAGCGGCGGCGGGCTCGAGCTTGTAGACGCTCCGCAGCGGGGCGAGGCCTCCGTCGAAGAGCTGATCGACGGTGTGGTGCAGGAGGCCGCCGAGCGGTCCCGGATATCCGGCGAGCGCGATCAGGGCGGTCAGCCCCAGGCAGAGGCGCAGCCAGCCGCCCGCCGGCAGGTCCCGGCGGGACATCCCGAGCAGCCCGGTGCCGCCCGCGATGGCACCGGCGATGATCGCGACCGGCGTCGTGACCATGACCCAGCCCGCACTCAGCCAGGGCTGGCCGAGGCTGAGGTACGCGGTCCAGTTCCCGGCACCGCGCAGGAAGGTGCTCGCGTCCATGGTGCCGGTGGTCGTGGCCGACTGCTCGATGTACGGCAGGAAATTGAACGAGTACCTGGCCTGGAGCAGCAGCGGCACGACCCACCAGCTCGTCGCGAGCGCGACCGCCGCCGCCCAGCACCCGGCCAGCCTGACCAGGCGCCGCCCCCGCGCCTGGGTCAGGATGTACAGCCCCGGCAGGATCAGCGCGTCCAGTGTGGAGGTCGCGTTGACTCCGCCCATGCAGAGCACGGCCACGCCTGACTGCGCGCAGGCCCGGACCATCGGGCCACCGCGAGCGGCCCTGACCAGGGGCAGGACCGCCCAGGGCGCCAGCAGCCCCGGCAGCAGGCCGGCCGAGGTCGAGCCGATCACGATCGTGACCGTGGGCCAGAGCGCGAACGCGAGTCCGGCGACAATCCGCGACCGCTCGGTACCGATCTCGAGTTCCCGCGCCAGCCGCACCAGCCCGGCGAAGCCGACCGCGATGAGCAGGGCCAGCCACAGCCGCTCGGTTACCCACACGGGAACGCCGAGCAGATGACCGGCCAGGTAGAACGGCCCCATCGGGAACGCGTAGCCGATGTACTGATCCTGCAGCGTGCCGAGCCACTCGTTCGGGTTCCAGAGCTGCCACAGGCGGGCATAGAAGCCGGCCGGGTCGAGGTCGACGCCGAGCTTGGTGTCGAAGAAGATCTGCCCGTGCTCGTTAGCGAGCAGGACGACGAGCGCCACCACCCCGACCAGCAGGGCCAGTCGCAGAACCGGCGGGTCGCCAGGCCGCCTGGCGCGCTGCGGCAGCCTGGCTCGCGCGATGGCGATCAGCGCCGGGACCAGCTCGCCGCCGGGTGTCCCTTGCTGACCGCCGGCGGAATCGGCTGGCCGATTCCGCGCGATCGTCATCCGGTCCGCCGCAGGATCAGGAGCAGATTCCAGGTCGCGATCTCCCGCAGGCCGGGGACGTAGAGCAGCACCCGGCACCAGGCCGGGTAGTAGCGCGGCCTGGCCGACACCACCTCGACGTCGGTGCGATCCCGCATCATCTTCAGCACCTGGCCGACGTGGACCCGGTACAGGCTGGCACCCACCCGGTTCTTGGGCAGCTTGCCGTGCTTGCGCAGGTACCTGCTCTCGGCCCTGGCGGCGCCCAGGTAATGCCAGGGCGACATCTCGTGGCCGCCCCACGGAGAGAACCAGTTGGTGAACGACAGGTAGATCAGGCCGCCGGGCTTGGTCGCCCTGACCATCTCCTCGATCAGGCCACGAGGATCTCTGACGTGCTCAAGTACATTCGAGGAGACGCAAACATCGGCGCCGGCGTCGCGCACGGGCAGCCAGTAGCCATCGGCGAGCACGGCCCCGGCGGGGGCCTGGCCCCGGCTCAGCAGCTCGGCGGTGTCGACCTCGAAGAGATAGCAGTTGGCGCCGCGCGACCGGAACTCGGCGGTGACGTATCCGGCACCGCCGCCGATGTCGAGCACGGTCCGGCCGGCCACGGCGACGAATCTGGCGAGCTGGCTGGCGGCATCCTTGGCCAGCGCGGTGTAGAAGCCGTCTGGGTCACTCTGCTCGGTCAGGAACAACCGGAACAGCCGGACGGACCTCAGCATGCCAACTCCCTCGATCTGGCAGGACACATGCTACTTTTCAGTAGCAAGTGGCTGTCAGACTAACGATCTGTTTCATCGTGGCACGCATTACCCGCCTGACGATCCACTAATATCGCCACAATATTGCTCCAACCTGGGGGCTGGGGGACAATCGGCCGCCTACTCGGAGGTTGCTATCCGTGACTGGGCAGCGAGTCGAGCGGCAGGAGATCGCAGGCCGGCGCATCGTCTTCATCGCATGGCGAGATCTGGCCAACGCGAACGCCGGCGGATCTGAGCTGCTGGTCGACCGGCTGGCGCAGGGTCTGCAGGCGCGCGGTGACCAGGTCACGCTGCTCTGCGGCGGCGAGGTCGGCGAGCGCGAGTACGCGGTCAGGCGGAGCGGCGGTACTTACTCTCAGTTCGTCCGGGCCCCGGTCGCGTTCCTGCGCCATCTGCGTGACTGCGACCTGGTCGTCGAGGTCTGCAATGGCATGCCGTACCTCGCGCCGCTCTGGACCAGGCGGCCGGCCATCTGCCTGGTCAACCACGTGCACAGCGAGCTGTGGGCGCTGCGGTTCCCGCCGCCGCTCTCGGTGGCCGGGCTGGCCGAGTCTGTGGTGATGCCGAGGGTGCATCGCGGCAACTTGTTCGTCACGGTCTCGGCGTCGACCTCGGCGGCACTGACCGAGATCGGCGTGGACCTGGACCGCATCAGGCTCATCTGCAACGGCGTCGAGCCCGGCCCGCCGCCCGCGCCGAGGTCGCCAGAGCCGCTCTTCCTGGCGCTTGGCCGCCTCGCCAACTACAAGCGGATCGACGTGCTGCTGAAGCTGTGGGACCGGGTCAGGCAGGTCGTCGGCGGACGACTGGTCATCGCCGGCGACGGCCCCGAGCGCGACCGGCTTGAGGCGCTGGCCGGCCCCGGCGTGACCTTCACCGGCCGGGTCTCCGAAGAGGAGAAGCACCGGCTGCTGTCCGCCGCCTGGCTGCTGGTCCACCCGGCCAGCATCGAGGGCTGGGGCATCGTCGTCGCCGAGGCCGCCGTGCGCGGCACGCCAGCCATCGGGTTCAGCGTCCCCGGCCTGCGCGACTCGGTGGTGCACAACGAGACCGGCGTGCTGGTCAGGACCGAGGGCGAGTTCGCCTCGGCCTGGGCCGCGCTGGCGATCGATGGCCGCAGGCGGCATGCCCTGGGCCAGGCGGCGCGCGACCGGGCGCTGCGATTGCACTGGTCGGCGGCCGTGGACGGATTCTCCGAGGTCGCCGACGAGGCCATCAGGCGGGTCCGCGTCGCCGGCCAGGTCCGGCTGCCTGCGGCGGGTGCCGATCCGGTGCCGTCGGAGTCTGGCTGATGACCCAGGCGAGCGCCGCGGCGGGCACGGGCAACCCGCTGCGTGACTTCTACGAAGATCCCGCCGTCCCGGCCAGCTCGGGACCCGACCGGGCGCACCGGCAGGCCCGGATGCTCACCGAGGTACTCGCCGGCGTCCAGGCGCCGGCCACGATCCTGGACATCGGCTGCGGCGACGGATTCGCCACTGCGGTGGCCGCGCAGCGCAATGCCGGGCATCACTTCGCCGGGCTCGACTGGTCGGCTGGCTCACTGCTCGCGGCCAGAGCCCGCGGCCTGGCCGTACTCAGGGCCGGGCTGGACGGCGCGGCGCTTCCGGTCAGGCCAGGCAGCGTCGACGTCGTGGTGATGAGCGAGGTGATCGAGCACCTGGTCGACACCGACTCAGCCATCGAGGCCGCGCACCGGGCCCTGCGACCGGGTGGCTCGCTGCTGCTCTCCACGCCCAACCTGGCCGCCTGGTACAACCGGGGACTGCTCGCCGCCGGGATCCAGCCGGTCTTCTCCGAGGTGAGCCTGCGCTCGGTCTTCGGCCGGCCAGGCAGTCAGGTCGCCGGGCACCTGCACATGTTCACCCGCCGCGCGCTGGTCGAGTTCCTCACCGCCTACGGCTTCCACTGCGTCCGCGTGGCCGGCGCCCGGTACCACGATGTGCCAGCGGTGCTGCGTCCGGTCGACAGCCTCTTCTGCCACTGGCCGTCGGCCGCCTCGATCCTGCTCGTCCACGCCCGCAAGACGTGATCAGGCCCGCACTGACCCAGCCAGCCGGGCCCCGCGCCAGGTCAGCCGGGGCGGGCCGCCAGTGGACGCTGGCCCGGCGAGTCAGCCCGCACGCGTGGCCAGCCGCGCCGGGCAGCCTGAGGACGCTTGCCCGGCGAGCCCGCCCGCACGCTTGGCCTGCCGTGGCGGGTCTCTGCCTCGGCCTGCTCGCGCTCGGGCCGGCCCTGCATCGAGGCTTCGTGCTCTCCTACGACATGGTCTTCGTCCCCCATCCGCCGATCAGCGCGGCGGATCTCGGACTGACCGGCGGCCCGGCCCGTGCGGTCCCCAGCGACCTGATCGTTGCGCTCGCAGCCAGAGTCCTTCCAGCCGATCTCGTTCAGAAAATAATCTTGCTTGGAATTTTCGTGGTCGCCTGCGCCGGGGCGGCCGCGCTACTCGAAGCGCGGCTGGCCCGGGTTGTCGCGACGAGCAGGCGGGGCTGGCCTGCCGCTGCTCGCCCGGCTGGTCGCCGGGGTCTGCTACACGTGGAATCCGTTCGTCGCCGAGCGCCTGATCATGGGCCAGTGGGCGATGCTTCTCGGCTACGCCGGCCTGCCCTGGGTGCTGCGCGAGCTGACCGTGCGCTCCGGCCGCATCTCCCCCGGCCGGCTCGCGCTCGCGGTCCTGCCCGCGGCGATAGGCGGGTTCGCCGCGATGTCGATCACCATCCTCGCCGCCCTGCCTGCCGCCCTGTGCCACCGCAACCCCACCACCCAGCCAGCCGAGCCACCCCCACCCCGCCAGCCCGCCCCAGACCAGCCAGCCCCAGACCAGTCGCTACACCAGCCCCACCCAGCACATCAGCCCCACGGACCTCATCGACCCCGCCAACCTCGCCTGGAAGGTCGGTTTGAGCTGGCGCGGCGGGGATTGGTCACGCTTGGGGTGCTGGGGGTCGCGAGCCTGCCGTGGGCAATCCCGTCACTGCTCGTCCCGGTACTCGCCGACCCCAGCGGCGCTACGGCGTTCGCGGCCCGCGCCGACACGCCCTTCGGCACCGCCGGGAGCCTGCTCATGCTCGGCGGCATCTGGAACAGCCAGGCCGTTCCGGTTGGGTACGGCGGATTCGGCGCGGTCGTCTGGCTGCTGGTCGTGATCGCTGCCGTCGCCGGCTACTTGATCTGGGCCAGGCCGCACCGAGTCTGCCCCGGCCTGGGAGTCGCGGCCATCGCGGGATTCTGCGTGGCCGCCATCGGCTCCTGGGCGCCGACCCTGGCGGCCCTGCGGGCGGCGATCGCCTTCTGGCCAGGCTTCGCGCTTCTCCGCGACGGCCAGCAGTTCGTCGCCCCGCTAGCCCTAGCCGAATCCATCGGCCTAGCCTCCGCCGTAACTACCCTGATCCTCGCCGTCCGCCCCGCTCTCACCCCCCTCCGGTCCCTCCAACCCCTCCAGCATCCTCGATCGCAACCGACCCAGCCCGATCTCGCCCAGGCCGACGCCCAGCGTGCCGACCCCGCCCAGCCTCGCTCTCCCGAACCCCATCGATGTGACATCGCTGGGGTTATAGCACCAGCGATGTCACATCGATGGGGCCGAGCTCGCGAGCCGGGGGCGGATGAGGCGCAGGTGGGCGGGATGCGGGGGGTGAGCGGGAGCCGAGGGCGCGGGCGGGGGGCGGATGGGGGCTCGCTGGGGGTTGTGATCGGGTTTATCGCGCTGCTGGCGCCGGTCGTGCTGCTGCCGGGGCTGGCCTGGGGCGGGGTCGGACGGCTGCGGGCCGTTCAGTATCCGGCCGACTGGCTGACCGCGCGGAGTTACCTCGATGGCAGCGGGCAGCCGGGATCGGTTCTGCTGCTGCCCTGGGCGCAGTACCGGCGGTATCCCTGGAATCGGGGGGAGCCGGTCTTCGATCCCTGGCCCAGACTGCTGGCCAGGTCCATGATCTGGAACGACGCCCTCACCGTCGGGACGACGACGGTCGCCGCCGAGACCCCGCTGGCCAGGAGGCTCGGGCCCGAGATCAGCTCCGGGCGGCTGCGTACTGAGGCCCTGCTTGGCGCTGGCGTGCGTTACGTGATCATCGACGCCGGGCCGATCCTTGGCAGACCGCGTGCGCGCCTGGCGACACTGGCCAGGCTGCCTGGAGCTCGGGTGGTGCTGGCGAGTCGCGACCTGATTGTGTTCAGGCTGCCAGGCAGATAGTTACTATTTAGTATCGCTCTGGCCGATCCCGGCCGAAGTCACTACGCTTGCCCTCAAGCTGAGGACCATTACGTCGGCCTTAGCCACGAATAGTCGGGCTCGGTACGCCCGGCGGAGCATGAATCCGGCGCTGTACAGCCGGCGAGGAGGAGAGTCGTGTCACGACTTCTGCTGCTGGTGATCGCTATCGTGGCCGGTGGCGCGCTAGCTGTTGGCGCGACGTTCACGGTGACGAGTGTGCTGTCGAGTTCCAATGAGAGCCCAGTTAACCAGCAGCTCTATAACTACGGCACCCGCTAGCCAGTCCGGTTAGCGCGACGGCCGCCCAGGCGCCGCTTAGCCGCTGTCGGCGATCTCGGCGGCGAGCAGCGCGCCCAGCTCCCAGCAATCCTGAAGATCCTCGGCACCCGGCTGGCCGATCACCAGGACTGGCGGCCTGACCTGGCGCCAGCGCAGGCCGGTAGTGATCGTCTCTACCGCCCTGACAGCGCCGGCTGTATCGCTCGCACCATGCACATACAGGCCGTACGGGCGTCGCTGGGTCGCTTCAAGGCACGGGTAGTAGATGCCGTCGAAAAAATGCTTGAGTGCACCCGACATGTAGCCGATGTTGGCCGGAGTACCGAGCAGGTATCCGTCGGCGGCGAGCACCTCGGCAGCGCCGGCCGTCAGTGCGGGCGCGACGACGATCTCGACGCCTTCGATCTCATCGGTGCGGGCTCCGGCCAGTGCCGCTTCGAACATCGCCTGCATGGCCGGCGACGGCGTGTGGTGAACGATCAGCAGCCGGCGCAATGCAGATAGTTACGAAAGCGGCGGCTGGTGGGGGCGGCTGGTGGGGCCGAGAAGCCTCCTGATCCGGATGCTCCCGATTATTCCCGCAACGACGAAGAGGGACAGGGCGTACCAGATACTGAGCGCGCCCTGACCCGAGCCAAGGTAGACCACGATGACGATCAGGCCGATAACCAAGGCGACCAGCCACGCCTGAAGGTAATTCGTCGGCTTCCACCTGAGCCACCGCATGGACAGATCCTAACCTGCCTGCATCGCCGGCGACGGCGCGTGGTGAACGAGCAGCAGCCGGCTGCCTGTGAGCGGCGCACCAGTTAGTCGCACTTGACGGCGACTAGGACTTGCGCGGACTGAGTCATCGTGTAGTTGTTGCCGCCTGCGGTATAGCTGACCTGTGCCGTGACCGGTTTCGGGTGGTCGCTGGTGCGGGTCTGGGCGAACACGAGGTTGGTCATCGTGTGGGGCGCGATGGTGGCGGGCACGCGCCTGCGGTCCTTCCACGTCGGCCAGTGAAGAGGCCAAGAATCCAGCCCAGGGAGTGCGGTGTGGTAAATCGGCATCAGGTATGCCGGTGACGTGATCTTCTGTCCAGACCCGCCGATCAGGCGCACGCCGGTTACGGTGACTGTCTCGTCGCTCATGTTCTGCAGCGTGTAGAAGCCATCGGCGAGTGTCTTGCCGGGCGTGCATTGCAGGCCACTGCTTACCGTGGCCGAAGCACCCAGCGGCGGCGGTCCACCCGAACTGCAACTAGCCAGCACGCCCACAGTCACGACCACTGCGGCCCTGGCGGCCACGCCCATGCGCTTCATCTTTCTCTGCCCGTCCGCATTCAGGCTTGCGCAGCCGCATCCGTCATAAGAAGGGCCAGCCTTGCGGCTAGGACTCCTCTGCTGCTGCAGCAGCGCGTCACTTGTTGCCATGAACTGAAGCGTCGGCGACGACGCCATGCGCGACGCCGCTACCACGCAGTGGATCGCTCTTCGTGCCGCATGCCCAGTCGCTAGCGGAGTAGACGTACTTGATTGAGGCCGTCTTCGTATAGCCAGTCGTAGCCGAAAGATCAATGCCGAATACGTCCTGCAGGTTGATGCCGTCGGAGAAAGTGAACGCCTGAGTCCTGTTCATACGAAGCGTCGAGCCTTTGATCTCGTGAACGCAGTGCGTCGCCTTCGGAGGCTTACTCTTCACGTAGCGCGTACCACCGTCCACCGCGTAGGGGAACGTGGCGACCTCGGACGAGATCTGGCAGGTGTTAAAGAAGCCTTCTTCCATCTCGGTCTGGCCGATCCTGCTGGTCTTTCCGGTCAATTCCGGGAAATCCTGACCACCGCCAGTGTCAGTTACGCTGGTGTTTCCGTCCTTCCCGCTGACCCACGAGCCGTCGGCGACGCTGACACCGATGCTGACGCTGCTCGTGGCACCCGTTGAGTATGACAGGTACTTATGTACGCCCGAGACGGTCGACCAGAGACCTTCCACTTCTGTCCATTTGGAGCCGAGATCGCCGTCTGCCAGGGGCCTGAGTACCGAATGGTCATCGTCTGACCCCACTTCTAGTGAGGTCTGATCAAGTGATGGCCGTAATCTGTCTTCTGTTCTCTTCCCGTCGCTGACGGTACAGGGCAGGCGGGTTCGGCGCATCGTGGTAAACACTGACTTCCCGATGCCCGGCGCATCGACCAGTTGTCGGGGGAACTGCAACCAGCCCAGCATGCCAAGACCACGACAACCACAGCCACGGCCGGCTCCGCCGAGCGTGCCATAGCCCGACCGACAGCGTCGTGGCTGCGCTGTCGCTGGAACGACAGCTAAGCCACGACGGTGCCGGCGCTCCTTGAGGTGAGTGGCCGGTGGTCGAGTTCTCGCTGCTCCGGCGGTCGGGCTCCTTGCGGGCGCATCGCCTGATCTCATAGACTGAACATTCAGTCAACTCCGTTGGGGGAGTCAAACCATGGCCGACAAACAGGCCTCGTCCAGTGAAAGCACCCCGCACCACCTCGCCAGCCGGGCGCCCAGAGCACCCGGGCAGCCAGCGCGACCGGCGCCACCCGCACAGCCAGCGCCACCCGCGCAGTCACCACCACCCGCGCAGTCACCACCACCCGCGCAGTCACCACCACCCGCGCAGTCAGCACCAGCGACTAGCCACTCCCAGCCCACCGGGACAGGCCTGGGCCGTCGCCCCGCTACCCCATCAAGCCCGGGCCGCCCGGTGACCCCGCGCGGCACTTCACGTCCGGCGGCTCAGCCTCCGCAGGCCCCGCGGCCGAGCCTGACCGACGTCATCGCCGAGCAGGAAGCCATCTTCATCCGGCGGCAGCCGGAGTCGGCGAGGCTGGCCGGCCAGGCGCGGGCCGTACTCGCGGGCGGGGTGACCTCGAGCTGGCAGATCTCCAGGCCGCAGCCGGTCTGGCTGAGTCACGGCAGCGGGTCCAAGCTGTATGACGTCGACGGCCACGAGTACGTCGACCTCCATGGCGGCTACGGTGTCTCGCTCGCCGGGCACGCCCATCCCGCGATCGTCGCGGCGGTACAGCACCAGGTCGCGAGGGGGACGCACTTCGCCCAGCCCACCCGGGACGCTATCGCCGTCGCGGCTCAGCTCAGCGAGCGCTTCGGACAGCCGCAGTGGCGGTTCGCCAACTCGGGCACCGAGGCGACGATGGACGCGGTGCACCTCATGCGGGCGATTACCGATCGCGACCTGATCATCAAGGTCGAGGGCTGCTATCACGGCCACCACGACTCGGTCCAGGTCTCCGTGTACCCAGATCCGGAGGAGATGGGCCGTGCGGATCGGCCGGCCAGCGCGCCGGCGAGTTCCGGCATCCCTCGCGCGCTGACCGACCTCACTCTCATCGTCGGCTTCAATGACCTGGCAGCCGTTGACCGGGTGCTGGCCGAGCATCCTGGCCAGGTCGCCGGGATGATCCTTGAGCCGATCATGATGAACGCCGGGATCATCTTGCCCGAGCCTGGCTATCTCGCCAGCCTGAAGGAATTGCTGCACTCCCACGGGGCGCTGCTGGCCTTCGATGAAGTCAAGACCGGCCTGACCGCCGGACCATCAGGAGCGACCGGGGTCACCGGGGTCACGCCCGACATCATCTGCCTGGCTAAGGCGATCGGCGGCGGCCTGTCGGTGGCGGCGATCGGCGGTACGGCACAGGTGATGGCCCACGTCACCAACGGCGACTACGAGATGGTCGGCACCTTCAACGGCAACCCGCTGGCCATGGCCGCCACCAGGGCCATGCTGTATGAGGTGGCCACGCCGCAGGCGTACCGGCGCCTGGAGGAACTGCGGCTGCTCGCCGTGCACGGCGCCGAGAAGGCGATCGCGAAGCATGGCCTGCCCGCGCGGGTCGTGTCGGTCGGCGCGAAGGGCTGCATCGTCTTCAGCGACCAGCCGGTGCGGGACTTCCGGGGCTTCCTGGCCATCAACGATTCCTACAGCCACGCGCACTGGCTATTCCAGCACAATGGCGGCGTCTTCCTGCCTCCCTGGGGCAAGTCCGAGCAATGGCTTATCTCGGTGCAGCACGACACCGCCGACATAGATCGGTTTAACGGTAACGTTGCGAGATTCGCTGAAAGCATCGCCAACGTCGACAAGGTGCTAGATTCCGGCAGGTGAGGGCAGGTGCGCAGGCAGGCGGAAACCGCGATGCCGGTAGAACAACACTAAGCACGAATCCCAGCAGACGGGGCTTCCTGGCCGGGGCGGCAGGCACCGCCGGGATTCTCGCCGGGTGCAGCTCAAGGACAGTCAGTGCCTACCTGCTGCAGGCGACCAGGCCGCCAGCGCCCAACCGACCGGTCACCTGGCCGGTCAGCTCGGCCAACCAGGCGATCCCTGACGGGCTGCTCTTCGGGCCGGATGGCACGATCAGGGTTCTGGCCTGGTCCGGCCGGATCGCGGAGCACTGCCTGCGTGGCTTCGAGAAGAAGTACGGCTGCCACGTCGAGCTGCACGACGTTCAACTCGATGCCCGCTGCCCTGGCCGCCCTGGCCAGCAAGAGCAAGCGGTACGACGTCATGCTCGGAGCGACCATCGGCGAGCTCGGCGGCCTCATCGGGCAGCACCTGATCCAGCCGATCAATCACAGTTACCTGCCGAATATCAGCCAGGTCTGGCAGCAGTTCACCGACCCGTTCTACGACCTGGGCTGGCAGTACACCGTGCCCTACACGATCTACACAACCGGTATCGGCTGGCGCCGGGATCTCGTCGAGATCGACCCGTACGCCATGGTCAATGGCTGGGATCTGCTCTGGGAGCCCCAGTTCAAGGGCAAGATCGCGATCCTGAACGACTACCGGGAGACGATCGGCCTCGGCTTGCTCAACAACGAGATCACCGACCTCGCCACGGCCGATCCGAGGCTGGTCGACGCCGCCGGACAGCAACTGCTCGACCTGGTCAAGACCAACAATCCGCGCCTCAGCAACCAGGCTTTCCTCGGACTGTCATCTGGCCACCTCGACTTGCAGCACGCCTGGTCTGGCCAGGTGGCCGCCGCCGCGAGGTACCTCCCGGCCGGCGTCAACCCCGGGGTACTCGGCTACTGGTTCCCGCCGAACGGCGCCGGGCCGGTGGCCAACGACACGATGGTGATCCCCCGCAGCGCGGCGAATCCCGTGCTCGCCCATCTGTTCCTGAACTACCTGATCGACCGGCCCAACGCGGTGGCCAACGCGCGCGTCACCGGCTACATGCAGCCGCTGATCTGGATGACGCCCGACCGGATGGTCAGCCACGGAGTGATTCCGCAGAGCCTGATCGGCACCGCCGTGCTGGAGAGCGACATCTTCCGCGGCCTCAAGGAGCTGCAGCTCCCGGCCGGGGGCGACGCGGTATGGCAGCAGGTCTGGCAGACCGTGGTGAGCGCGATTAAGTAACCCGGGGATCTTGCTTCAAGAGCGCAGTAGTAGTAATGAAGTGTAGAACTTGAAGCGCTGTTCAGCCCGGGCGAAGAGGCGAAGGTGGCACACCATGCATCCAAAGGAAGGCTGGCGTGACGGACGGCCGCCGATCCCAGGCGTGTCATCAGGGGTGTCACCCGGCTTGTCGCGCAGAACGTTCCTGCGGCGAGGCGCTGGCGCCGGTGCGCTCGCGGCGCTCGGAGCCGGCGGCGCCGGATCGCTGATCTCCGCCTGCAGCGGCGCGCTCGCGACCGGCCCGGGCGGCAAGCCGCTCCCCCTGGCCCGCCCGGACAACCCGGTGACCAGGCCGCTCTACGCTGACAACCCGATGATCAAGAGCGGGATGCGGCCCGAGCGCAACGCCACGCTCAAGGTCTATAACTGGGTCGCCTACGTCAACCCTCAGAGCATCAAGAACTTCGGGAAGAAATACAACTGCCAGGTTGAGGTAACCACCTTCAACACGATGACGGAGGCGCTGGCCAAACTGAGCAGCGGCCAGGTGAACTTCGACGTCTTCATGGGAGTCACGGCCGACGTGATCGGCAAGATCGTCGCGGAGAAGCTGATCCAGCCGCTGAACCACTCCTACATCCCGAACATCGCCCAGTCCTGGCGCCAGTACACCAACCCGTTCTATGACCAGCACTGGCGCTACACGGTGCCGTACACGATCTACACGACCGGCATCTCCTGGCGCAAGGATCACATCCCCGACAGCCCGGCCAGCTGGGCCAACGGCTATCAGTTCCCGTGGCAGCCCAAGTACGCCGGCAAGGTCGCGATCCTCGACGACTACCGCGAGTCCCCCAGCCTCGGCCTGATGAAGAGCGGCATCTACGATCTGAACACCACCTCGCGGACCCAGCTGGCGATCGCGCAGCATGCCCTGCAGGACCTGGTCAAGACGACCAGCGCGCACATCGACAACAATGACTACACCGAGATCCCGTCCGGTCAGATGTGGATACATCACGCCTGGTCAGGAGACATGGCGGCGGCCGCGAGTTACATGCCGAAAGGCGTGCCGGTCGATGTGGTCGGGTACTGGTTCCCCGAGGACGGCAAGGGCCCGGTCGCGAACGACACGAACACGGTCCTGCGCGGCGCGCAGAACCCCGTGCTCGCGCACCTGTTCCTGAACTACCTGCAGGATCTGCCGAACGCGCTGACCAACATCAGCTACAACGGCTACATGCAGCCGGTCTACGGTGTCACCCAGGACAGGCTGACCAGCGACGGGATCTTGCCGAAGTCGCTGACCTCCACGGTCGTGCTCCAGGAGAACCTGAAGCACGGCCTGTGGCAGCTGCAATTGCCGGTCGAAGCCGACCTGGCCTGGCAGCAAGCGTGGCAGAACGTCAGTCTCGGGATCTGAGGAGCAGGCGATGGGGGAGCCGACCGCACCGACCGCCCTGCGATCACGCAGACAGCGCGCCGAGAGCAAGCGAGCCGAGAACTGGCAGCACAACAAGATCTTCTACATCCTGCTGGCCGCACCCGGCATCATCTGGCTCGCCGTGCTGTTCCTGGTGCCGTTCTACGACGTGCTCGCCATCGCGGCTGGTCGCCTGGACTTCCTCACCGAGTCGCCGGTCGCCGTCTACAACCCGCTGAACTGGTCCCACGCGAATCTGGTCAGCACCTGGCAGGGCATCTTCGGCGCAACGGCCTTCGAGCTGCCGATCATGTGGCGCACCGTGTGGTACACCCTGGTGGCGTCGGGTCTGTGCCTGCTGATCGGCTACCCGGCCGCCTATTTCGTGGCCAGGTTCGCTGGCCGGCGCAAGGCCATATTCCTGGTGCTGCTGATCGCCCCGTTCTGGATCAGCTACATGATGCGGATGCTGGCCTGGATCGGCCTGCTGCAGACCAACGGTCTCCTGAACAAGTTCCTCAGCGCGATCGGGATCCCTGTGCAGACCGACTGGCTGGGCGGTCACTGGTTCACCGTGGTGCTCGGTCTGGTTTACGGCTACATCCCCTACCTGATCCTGGTGCTGTTCGCCGGCCTGGACCGGATCGATGGCTCGCTTCTGGAGGCCGGGCGCGACCTGGGGCTGAGCCGGGCCAGAACCTTCCTGAAGGTGACGCTGCCGCTGTCCAGGCAGCCGATCATGACCGGGCTGCTGATCACCATGCTGCCGATGATCGGCGACTATTTCACCAACCAGCTCCTGTCCGGCACGCCGCGCACGGCCATGCTCGGGAACGTGATCCAGAATCAGCTCGGCACCAACGGTTTCCAGGGCCAGGGCGCGGTGCTCTCGCTGCTGGTCCTCGCCGTGCTGGTCGTGCCGATGGTCTACTACGTCCGGGCCACGGCCAAGGCAGCCAGGGAGGCGTCATGACGCTGCGGCAACCACGTCGGCCACCTCAGCGGCACGCGCCCGCGCCACCACCGCTCCAGGCGGACGGTGGCTCAAGCCCAACCCGTGGCGCCACCCGGTGTTCCTGGAGAGCTTCACCTGGCTGTACCTGATCTGGTCGCTGCTGCCGATCGGGCTCGCCGTGCTGTTCTCGTTCAACAGCGGCAAGTCCCAGGCCGTCTGGCAGGGCTTCTCCTGGCGCTGGTACTTCTCTGACCCGGTGCTGTCGATCGCGCACAGCAACGTGCTGCAGCTCGCGATCCTGCAGACGCTCAAGCTGTCCGCTTACACCACCCTGATCGCCGTCCCGCTCGGCGTCATGTTCGCGCTCGGCATCAACCGCTGGCGGAGCCGCCTGTCATTGTCCTTCAACTTCGTCATGCTGCTGTCGTTCGTGATCCCCGAGCTGATCTTCGGCGTGGCGATGTTCTTCGTCTACACCTCGCTGTTCAGCGGGATCGGCCTCGGTACCCTGGCCGAGACCCTGGCCCTGGTGACCTGGAACGTCTCCTGGCCGGCCATCATCGTGCAGGCGCGGCTGACCACCATAGGCAACTCCTACTCTGAAGCGGCGGCCGATCTGGGCTGCACTCCTTTCCAGACCATGCGCCGGGTCATGCTGCCGCTGCTGTCCCCCGCCATCCTCGCCAGTGCCATCCTGGTCTTCTCCACGGTCATCGACGACTTCGTGATCGTCGACCTGCTCAGCAGCAGCGCCGCCAACACGCCCATGTCGGTCTACATCTACAGCACCCAGCGAGGCGGCAATGGCGGCCCGGCGCTGAACGCACTCGGCACGATCATGCTGCTGATGTCCTTCATCATCGCGATCGCCGGCTACTTCGGCTACAAGCTGATGACCAGGGGCGAGCGCGGCACCAGCACAGACACGCTGACCTCCATCACGGGCGGCTGAGTTTATGCCCGTGTTTGCTGGCACTGAGCTGCCGGGCCGGGCTCAGGTCGTGATCGTGGGCGGCGGCGTGATCGGCTGCAGCATCGCCTACCACCTGGCCCACCTGGGCTGGACCGACGTCGTGCTGCTTGAGCAGCATCAGCTCACGGCGGGCACCACCTGGCACGCGGCCGGACTGATCACCTCGGCCGGGATGACCGACGAGACCGCGCTCTTCTTCAGCCGGTACTCGCGCGACCTGTACGCGCGGCTTGAGGCCGAGACCGGGCACTCGACCGGGTTCCGCGCCGTCGGGCATATCTCGCTGGCCACCTCACCGGAGCGGCAGGCAGCCCTGCGGCGCGAGGCTGCGTGGATGCATGGCCTTGGCGTAGAGGATCTGGAAATTTCGGCTCGTGAACTCGCCGAGTTGTGGCCCCTCGCCAAGATCAGTGACGTGCTGTCGGCGTTCTACGTGGCCGACGAGGGCCGGGCCGACCCGGTCGGCGTGGCCACCTCCCTGGCGAAGGGCGCGCGGCAGCTTGGCGTGACCGTGGTCGAGGGGGTCGCCGCTACCGGCGTGCGGGTCAGCCGGGGCCGGGTGACGGCAGCGCTGACCGAGGCGGGTGAGATCGAGACGGAGATCGTGGTCAACTCGGCCGGGATCTGGGCGCGGCAGTTCGGCGCGCTCGCCGGGGTCCACGTGCCGCTGCAGGCCGCCGAGCATTACTACCTGCTCACCGACACGGTGCCAGGCCTGGACCCCGACCTGCCGGTCATCGAGGACCCGGACAGCTACGGCTACTACCGGCCAGAGGGCGACGGGATGCTGGTCGGCCTGTTCGAGCCGGCCGGGGCGCCGTGGTCACTCGACGGGGTACCGCGCACGTTCTCGTTCGGCAAGCTGCCGCCCGACTGGGAGCGGATGGAGCCGTACCTGGCGCAGGGCGATGGACCGGATTCCGTCGCTGGCCGATACCGGGGATACGGACGTTCTTCTGCGGGCCGGAGTCGTTTACCGCCGATGTCCGGCCGCTGCTCGGCCCGGCGCCCGAACTCGACGGCTACTGGGTCGCGGCCGGGCTCAACTCGCTCGGCATCCTGTCGGGCGGCGGGGTCGGCTCGATGATGGCGCACTGGATCGTGGACGGGGTGCCGCCAGTCGACGTGACACCAGTGGCGATCGACCGGACGGCGACCTATGAGACATCGCGCAAGTTCCGCGCCGAGCGGACGGTCGAGCAGCTCGGCGTGCTGTTTGGCGACGCGGTGCTGGCCCGCCTGGCAGCCCAGGACCGGCCGGAACGTGCGCCGCTCGGTCCTGCACGACCGGCTGGCCGCTGCCGGCGCGCACTTCGGGGTGTCGGCAGGCTGGGAGTTCCCCGAGTGGTTCGCACCGCCGGGCTCGCATCCGGTCGCGACGATGGCCTACGAACGGCAGGCCTCGCACGAGATCGTCGGGCTTGAGCACGCGCCGTACGCGAGGCCGTCGGCGTGATCGACATGAGCCTGATGGCCAAGCTGATCGTGGCCAGGGCCCTGACGCGGCCGCCGTGCTGTCCCGGCTGTCGGCCAACGACGTCGACCGCGAGGTCGGCCGGCTGGTCTACACCCAGTGGCTGAACGCGGCCGGCGGCATCGTCGCCGACCTGACCGTGACCAGGCTGGGCGAGGCGAAGTTCCTCGTCGTCGCCAGCGACATCATCCACCGCCGGGTCGAGCCGCTGATCCGGCGGAGCCACTCGTGCGGGCGAGGTCGCCACGGTCACCGACGTCACCTCGGGGACGACGCTGCTGACGGTCCAGGGCCCGCGATCGCGTGAACTCATCAGCAGGCTTACCGACGCCGAGTTGTCTAACGATTCTTTCCCCTATCTGTCAGCGCACGCCAGGTCCAGGTCGGCTACGCGCCGGTGCTCGCGATGCGGGTCACCTACGTGGGCGAGCTCGGCTGGGAGCTGCACGTACCCGCCGAGTACGCGGCCGGCGTCTACGATGACCTGATCGCGGCGGGCGCCGATCTCGGGCTGCGGCCGGTCGGCCTGTCGGCGATGTCGAGCCTGCGGCTGGAGAAGGGCTACCGCGACATGGGCATCGACATCGACAACACCGACAACCCGCTCGAAGCCGGTCTCGGCTTCGCCGTCGCGTGGGACAAGCCGGGCGGTTTCACCGGCCGCGACGCGCTGCTCGCAGCGCGCGAAGCGGGCCCGCCGAACCAGCGGGTCGTGGGGCTGGTGGTGGAAGATCCGGTGGCCGACCTGTTCGGCAATGAGCCGGTCTTCCTCGGGGATGACTGGGTCGGTTATGTGCGGGCGGCCGCCTATGGGTACTCGGTCGGCGGGCCGGTCGCGCTGGCCCAGGTCGCCTGCCCCGACGGCGTCACGGCCGCCTGGCTCAAGTCCGGCGGCTTCACCGTCCGTTCCGACGGGGCGCAGTGGCCGGCCAGGCTCCAGTTCGGCCCGTTCTACGACCCGCAGCGCCTGCGCATCCTCGCCGACAGCTAGCGCCGCCCCGGCTTCCCCTCAAGATCGCCGCCGCCAGGGCCGCCCGGGCTGCCCGGACCCGGACTGGTCCCTGGTGACTCAGCTTTCACAGCCGACTCACCCGCTGCCAGGCCCGCCTGATCCTGTAGGAGACTTTTTTCCTGTAGGAGACTTAACAGCAAATATGGTTGTCAACCCTCCTACAGGAAAAAAGTCTCCTAGATCTTTTAGCCACCACCTCGGCACAAAAACCCGCAGACTCCCCCAGAACTCGCAAACCCGGCCGCTCACCCAGTGCGAATGGCCCTGGCGCGACACTTCAGCCGCGTGATCACGCCGCCAGAGTGCCGTGATCGCCATTCCCGGCTCCTCGGACGTGGACCGGCGCTGGAAGTCACATTGGCCGCCTGACGTTCCCGACTTGATCGCGCAGCGGGCTGCGAACATCGAAGAACGCCACCATCCCGCAGTTTTCCTGGAGGGCAGCGGAACCTTTGTCGCGGACACGGCCGGTGCGGTCACCGGCATCGAGAGTCGGCACGACCCTTCGGACCTCCGCTGCGACTGGCTGCCCAGACTGGCTCCGAAGTGGCTTGCCGTAGTCGACGGGCGCGGGCGCGTGCCCTGGTCCTTCACCAGCAACGCCGATATCAGCCTTCTCGTCCTCGTCAGCGCCCGCACGCCCTGGCGTACCTTGCCTGGCTCCGGACACTCGAGGTGCCCTACCTGCTCGCTGGCGACGATCGGGTAGACCTGCGCCTAGCCCTGAACAAGATCCGGCATTTCCTCGGCGCCACGTGCGTCGTCAGCGAAGGCGGCGGCGGCATCAACGGCGCGCTCCTGCGCGGCGGACTCGTCGATGAGATACAGATGATCTGGTTTCCCGCAGTCATCGGCGGCGCCGGCACGCCGTCATCCTTCGACGGCGACTCCCTTGCACCCGAAGAAACGCCTCTCTCGATGACCCACCGCGGAACGATCGTCGGCCAGCACGGATCCATCTGGTCCCGATACGAAACCACCTCAGGCACCGGGTCCATTCAATGACCCGCAGCCTGCCGAAACCTAATTCTGGTTATGGCTTGCGTGCACAAATGGGACTGGACTATCGCCCTCAACGCGGACGGCACCACCACCCCATCGGCATGATGCCCGTTGACAGGTTCGTGGAATGGGACGCTCCGCAGGTGATGTACTCCGTCGACCATGCTGCCCTGCGCGGATCTGATGGCGGACCATCAGGATGGCCGGTAGGGCTAGGCCTACCGCAGGTGTAGGGAGCGGTCCATTAC
The DNA here is from genome assembly GCA_963819285.1 of uncultured Actinomycetota bacterium. GTDB lineage: Bacteria > Actinomycetota > Actinomycetes > Streptosporangiales > Streptosporangiaceae > Chersky-822. Next base: position 2,646,049 of record CAWFVM010000002.1, on the reverse strand, counting down.
GCTCGGCGCCGAGCGTGGGCCACCATGAGTGCGCGGCTGTCATCGGAGGATGGCGGCATTGCCCTCTAGGAGTGACTCGATGCCACTGGTGATCTTGCTGTTCATCGGCTACCTAGCCTGGTTCGGGCTGGTGCTCAGGCGGCGACTCCGGGCCGATGCGGCGCGGTTCGGCTCGCGCGAAGGCCGGTGGCGCCGGCTAGGCCTTGGCGCGCTGATCATCACCGCGCTGCCACTCCTGGCCGGGGCCTGGGGAGCCATCGGAGAACTCCTCGTGCTGGGCGCACCTGGTCTCGCGCTGGCAGTGTGGACCTTCGCGCCGCGCGTTGTGACCTCGAAGATTCAGCCGCTGTCGCTGGTAGCCCTGGGGCTCGATGGATTTCTCAGGCTCAGGGACTATGAGCGCGGGGTGAACTGGTATACCCGCTATGGCCTGACAACTCGCGCTCAGGGTGCGCTTTACCCGCAGCTTCTGCTGCTTCAGGCGTACCTGTTTATCGGCGTCGGCCTCTGGCTGCTATGGCGGTCGATCGACCGGGACGGGCGGTACGCAAGGCTGGTCCTGACTGTTCCGGCTCGCCTCGAAGGTCAGCGCGTCAGGCCGAGGTGGGGACTGCTGCTGCTGCCTGTCGCTGGGATGTACATCGAGTGGCTCGGCCCGAGGTCCTGGCTCTACCTCTACTGGTGGACCGGCCGCCTCACGATGCTCGTCGTGCTGGCGGCGGTAGCTGTGGTGATCTGGCTCCCGGCAGTGGCTGCCGATCTGACCCTGGCCGGGCTGACCTTTTTCGGACTCAATGGGGTTGCCCTGGGGATTTTCTGGCCGACGCACGTTCTCCTGCCGGCGGTTTTCACCTCAGATGTGCGCTACGGAGCAGTCCTCGTGGACAGCAGGACGTCGGCGATCGCGGCGGGCATCGAGGGGCTAGTCCTCCTGACTTTCGCGGCCAAGCTGCTGCCGCGTGCGCTGGATGACCGGACGCGGGCGCTGCTCAGGTCGGCCGCTGACCGGGACCTGGCGATCAGGGTGGTAGGGCTGACCAGGACCAGGGCCGAGGCGGTCGATTCCGCCGCGGCTGAGCTCCGCCGCCTCGAACGCGATCTGCACGACGGGCCGCAGGCCAGGCTGGTCGCGCTTGGCATGAGCCTGCGGGCCGCCGAGCGGCTGATCCCGACCAGCCCGCAGGCGGCGGTGGCGCTGGTCGCCGAGGCGCGGGAGAAGCTCGGTCAAGGTGCTGGGCGAGCTGCGCGACCTGGTGCGCGGGATCTGCCCGCCGGTGCTCGCCGACCGAGGCCTGGCCGACGCGGTCAGGGCACTGGCGCTCGACACCCCGCTGCGCACCGAGGTTCAGGTCGACCTGACTGCCAGGCCCGAGCTGGCGGTCGAGACCGCTTGTTACTTCGCGATCGCCGAAGCGCTGGCCAACGCGGTCAAGCACGCCGACGCGACGCACGCCCAGGTGCGGATCGGGCACAATGACGGCTCGCTGCGGATCTCAATCATCGACGACGGCGCGGGCGGGGCCGACCCGCAGCGCGGCTCGGGTCTGCTAGGCCTGGAGCGCCGGCTCGGTACATTCGATGGAGTCCTGGCCGTCAGCAGCCCGCCAGGCGGGCCGACCATCATCGCGATCGAGGTGCCATGCGCGTTGTCATCGCAGAAGATCTCTTCCTACTGCGAGACGGCCTGACCAGGCTATTGCGGGCGCACGACATCGAGGTGACGGCGGCAGTCGGCAGCGGGCCCGAGGCGCTCTGCGCGCTCATCGAGCACCGGCCCGACGTCGCCGTCCTCGATGTACGGCTACCCCCGACGTTCACCGACGAGGGGCTCCGGGTGGCCCTCGCGGCGCGACAGCAGATTCCCGGCCTGCCGGTGCTCGTGCTCTCCCAGTACGTCGAGCAACTCTACGCTCGTGAGCTGCTGTCCGACCAGGCCGGCGCGGTGGGCTACCTGCTGAAGGACCGGGTGTTCAGCGATGAGGCGTTCGTCGATGCGCTGCGGACCGTCGCGGCCGGCGGGACCGTGCTCGATCCCGAGGTGATCGGCAAGCTGCTGCGCAGGAGATTGGCCGATGAGCCGATCGCGGCGCTGTCAGCACGGGAGCGCGAGGTGCTTGAGCTGATGGCCCAGGGCCGGTCCAACGGGGCGATCGCGCAGCGGCTCTTCGTCTCGGAGAAGGCCGTCAGCAAGCACAGCACGAGCATCTTCATCAAGCTCGGCCTTGAGCCATCGGACGACGACAACCGCCGGGTCCTAGCCGTCCTCGCCTACCTGAATGCCTGACCTGAATGCCGCAGGCCGTCGACCAAGCACTCACCTGGGCTCGGCGGTGAGAAGATCAGCTAGATGGAGCCATCCGAGATTCAACGCGCGCTGGCCGCGGCTATGTGGACCGCGTCGGCGCTTGGCCTGGCCGTCGATGACGCGATCGTTCTGCATGACTCGAACAAGCTCACTGTGCGCCTGCTGCCTTGTGACGTCGTTGCCCGGGTTGCGCCAATAGCGCATCAGGTCGCACGGTTCGAGATCGAGCTTGCCCAGCGGCTCGCCGAATCCGGGAGCCCTGTGGCTGTTCCAGACCCACGGGTAGAGCCGCGCGTCTATGAGCGTGATGGCTTTGTCGTCACGCTGTGGACCTACTACCAGCCTGCGATGCCCGGGGAGGTCTCACCGGCCGGCTACGCGAATGCGCTTGAGCGATTGCACGCCGGCATGCGCAAGCTCGATCGGAGGACGCCGCACTTCACCGATCGAGTGGAAGAGGCTCAGCACCTGGTGGAGACCACTCACCTCACTCCGGATCTTGCCGACGCGGATCGGAAGCTTCTCGTCACTACGCTAAGGAGCCGAAGACAAGCGATCGTCGACTGTGCCGCTGCGGAGCAGATACTGCACGGCGAGCCGCACCCAGGCAACGTGCTCAGCACGAAGTCCGGATTGTGGTTCGTCGATTTCGAGACGTGCTGCCGCGGGCCGGTTGAGTTCGACCTCGCCCATGTCCCCGAAGATGTGAGCGAGCGCTATGCCGACGCCGATCGAGACCTGCTGAGCCAATGCCGAGCTCTTGTCCTTGCCATGGTCGCCGCCTGGCGCTGGGACCTGGGCGACCAGTTCCCGGATAGGCAACGAGCAGCTCACGCACTCCTCAGCGCTCTGCGCGAGGGTCCGCCGTGGCCGCCGCTCGACGTCGTGATGCGCCGGGACAAGGGAGTCATGGGATGACGCAGTACCTGATCTCGTTCGATGCCCGCGCGATGGACCACATCCCCGGCGAGGACATGCCCGCCGTGGCCAGGGCCGCGCACGAAGTGGTCCAGAAGGCCGTGAACGCCGGCGTGCTCGTGTGCGCGGGCGGGCTGGAAGACCAGCGGGCGAGCATTGTGGCCACCGACGGAGCGGTCACCGACGGCCCGTACCCGGAGACCATCGGCGGACTCACGGTCATCGAGGTGCCCTCACGCGAAGAGGCGCTGGAGTGGGCTGCCAAGATCGCCGTCGCCTGCCGCTGCGCGCAAGAGGTCCGGGAGTTCGGGCCCGACCCCGAGCTCGACGAGATGCTCCGCCAGGCAACTAGGCGACGGTGACGTCAACCTGCCGAAAGCTGAGAATCGTTACCATATGGTAACGAGCATGACGAGGACCACCGTTTACCTGGTGCGGCCCGTCAAGTTGTCGCCAGACACCGCGATCTCAAGATCGGGCTCACAGACGCCGTTAACGCAGTACTTGCTGACCGGTTCGATACCAACGAGATTCTGACCACTGATCAATGGCACTTCCGTACTATTACGCCGCTCAGTCGACGATTCGCGGCCTTCCGACTATTGCCACTGGATCAGGCATAACTCCTGACCGCTCGCTAGAACTCCTGGTCGCTACTCACCGTAGTAGAGGCGATCGAGATCGACGAGGACGACCTCGGGGGCATATGCCGCGAGTTCTTTGAGCTCGGCCGAGAATCCAGCGCCGGAGAAGAGGGAGAGCCTGGTACGGTCGGTTGATTTCACGCCATGATGATCGCCGAGCAAGTACCGGAGCCGCCTTAGTCGCTCCAGGTGGCCAGGCGTCATGACAGTGTTCCATTTGGCCTCGCCCAGGCAGAGCACCTCGGGCTGGCCTGCGTCATCCTGGCCGAGCACCACGACGTCGGCTTCGAGCAGCGCCCGCCCCGACCGGTCGTTGATAGCTCCGCTGCCGACTCGGACCCCGAACCCGCCGAGTGTCTGCGGTCCTGCATGCCAGCGTGCCCAGTCCCGGCAAATCCGCTCGAAGTGCGGGCCGACTATTTTGCTCGCGAACGTCTGCCTCATCCGGTGCCAGACCTGCCTCGCCGCACCGGGTCGTTCAAGTTCGCCCCAGGCTGGCCGCATGACCGCGTGGTAGAAGGCCACGATCGGCTCGGCGATCTGGTAGGACGAGCGATTGGCGCGAATGAGATCCTGCTCCCTAGCGATCAGGCCAGCGTCCTCAAGCACTGCCAGCGGGTGCGCCAGATCAGACGCCGGCCGAGCCAGGTAGCCGGCGATACCTCCTCGGGTCCTGTTGCCATTGGCGATAGCTGCGAGCACGGAATGGTAGACAGCCGTGTCGCGGATCCCTGGATCTTCCGCGAGCAAGTACCGGGCCTCGCGAAAGAGCGGCCTGGCCGGGTTGAGCACCGCCCGGATCACCCAGGGATCGAAGTCATCAGGTCCGGCAGGCGTGTCGTTCTGAGAGAACTCCCTCCGGTAGGCCGGCGTTCCGCCGACGACAGCATTGGTCAGGACCGCCGTGCGAAGGTCGGTAATCCCCCAGAACCGCGCCGCGAGCCGGTAATCGAAGGTAGGCACGACTAGTTCAAGCGAGGCCCGGCCGCGCAACGGCGCACCACCGGAAAGCAAGCCGCCCATGAACGACATGGCCGAGCCGCACAGCAGCAGCCTGACCTTTCCTGCCGATCCCCGAAGGCCAGGGTCGAGCCGCCGCTGAATTAGCGACGGTAGTTCCGGGGACTGCCTGACGAGGTAAGGAAACTCATCGAGTACCGCGACCATAGGCCCACCGTCAGCGGCACCACGGAGCAGTTGCGCCAGCGCCTCATCCCAGGTGGCGAATCGGTAGGGCACCGGCTCATCATGGAACCGAGCCAGGACCGTCCCGAACTCGGCCAGTGCTTCAGCGCTGGTTGCCTCAGTTGCCGTGAACATCAGCCCGCCTGATGCCCGCGTGAGCGCGTCGAGCAGATAGGTCTTACCCTGGCGGCGGCGGCCGGACACGATCCCCAGCGCCGGCCCCTGGGACGGAAGCCGCGCGAACCGGGCAAGCTCGCCCCACTCGAACTCCCGGTCAAACATGTCAGACGGCCTGTCGATGCTTCACTTCCAGGTTGTATAACTACGTTTACAATAACCACAACTATACAACTGACAACGGATGGCCGAGGACTCTCGTGGCGGGGCTCTCGTGGCGGGATGTCGGGGGGAGCGGGCGTAGGCGCACAGCCGACCTAGCCGCTGTGGTCGTGCAGCCGACGCCCGTTGCCCTCCGGGCGGACGGCAGGTCCTTGATGCCAGGCGTTGCGAAGCAGCCGGCATCAAGAACCTGCCGCCCGACCGGCCCCGAGCAAGGTCTAACCCAGACCACCACCCAGCCGGACAAGCTAGCGAGCGACCGCCGCCACCTGGAACTCGTCCTCCGACGCCGCCGTCTCCGACCCGGTCAGCACCCGCAGCGCATCCGGTGCCAGATGAACGTGTACCGGGGTGCCCTGGGCCAGATCAGCTGACCCGCCATCGTTCTGGACCAGCGCTTGCACAGCCATCCCGGCCGCCAGCCTGATCATGACCTGAGTCGATGATCCCAGGTAGACGAGCCGCTCGACCATGCCAGGCAACCTATTCGGCCCCGGCGACCCGAACTCCTCGATCCTGACCCGCTCGGGCCGGATCACGGCGTGCGCCTGGTCGGGTGCCTCCTGGCCGCCGTAGCCGGCGGAGAGCGCCGAGTCGCCCAGCTTGACCACGCAGGCCGAGCCAGGCCCGCGCTCGACCACGGTGACCGCCATCAGGTTGGAGACGCCGAGAAAGTCAGCGACATAGGTGTCGGCGGCTCGTCGTAGATCTCGTGCGGGCCGCCCATCTGCACGATCTTGCCCGCCCGCATGACCGCGAGGCGATCCGACATGGTCAGCGCCTCCTCCTGGTCATGGGTGACGTAGAGGAACGTGATGCCGACCCGCTCCTGCAGCGCCTTCAGCTCGACCTTGAGCGACCGGCGCAGCTTGGCGTCGAGGGCGCCGAGCGGTTCGTCGAGCAGCAGCACCGCCGGGTCGAGCACGAGCGCACGGGCCAGCGCCACCCGCTGCTGCTGACCGCCGGACAGCTGGCCCGGCCTGCGCTTCTCAAAGGCGGTCATGCCGACCAGCTCGAGCATCGCCGACACCTTGGAGGCGATCTGCGACCGGTCGGCGCCGGTATTGCGCAGCCCGAAGGCCACGTTCTCGCCCACGGTCAGAAACGGGAACAGCGCGTAGCTCTGGAACACGGTGTTGACGTGCCGCTTGTTGGGCGCGACGTTCGTCACGTCGACCCCGTCGAGCAGCACCTTGCCCGCCGTCGGCTGCTCGAACCCGGCGATCAGCCGCAGGGTGGTCGTCTTGCCGCACCCAGAGGGCCCGAGCAGGGAGAAGAACTCACCGCTGTACACGGTCAGATCGACACCGTCCACCGCCACCTCGACGAATCGCTTGGTGAGCGCGACGAGGTCGATCTGTCCACCAGACATCGGCGGCTACCTTCCTGCCCCAGTTCCCATGCCAGCCGTGGCCACGGGAGCGTTCCAGTGGACGCGCCCGCTGGGCGCCCACTCAAAGCCCAGATGATCAGCTATATACCGCATACACAACTCAAATGCACTCACCGGACCCACAACCGGGTCATTGAGCGCGATCTGTACCGTCAGCCCGTCCAGCAGGGCCGAGAGGAAGATCGAAAACGGCTGAGGATCGATGCTAGCGAACTCCCCCGTCGCCTGGCCAGAGCGGACCAGCGTGACGATCACCTCGCGCCAGCGCTCGTCCGACGTGCGGCGCAGCGCGGCGATATCGGGGTTCTTACCCGCCTGGACCCAGAAATCAAGCCAGAGCTGCCAGTTGTTGTCTAGGGCGGGGTCGCCGTCCGGGAGCAGATTCAGGGCCACGAACTCCTCCATCTGCCGGGCGCAGGTGGGCACCGCGTCCATCATGCGCTTGCCCTCGGCGTACCAGGTGTCCTCGTAGTGCCTGATCGCCTCGGTCAGCAGCTGATCCTTGGTCTTGAAGTAGTAGATGACCAGCGCCGGGCTGATCCCGATCCGCTCGGCGATGTCGGCGATCCTGGTATCGGCGAACCCGCGCTCGGAGATCACGGCGAGCGCCGCGGTCAGCATCTGCCCGCGCCGCTGATCAGCGATACCCGGCACCGCGCCGGGCATCCCCGAACCCGGCCCCGACGAACTCGGCTCGGTGGCGCCAAGCCCCGCTGGCACCTGCTCGACCTGCTGTCTCATCCCGTTCTTCCTCCGCAAGCACTTGTCGTAACCGTAGCAAAAATTTAGACTGAATGTTCAGTCAGTACCTTCGAGCGGCCCGCGAGGGTCAGCGCCGGTCGCGGCGCGGACCCGCAGGGCGCCGCCCGAAGGGGGACGCGAGCCCAGGAAAGGGAGCCACAGTCATGGCCGCAACATACGATGCCATCGTCATCGGCGGGGGGCATAACGGCCTGGTGGCCGCCGCCTATCTGGCGCGAGCCGGCGCACGGACAGTGGTACTGGAAAGCCGTCACAAGACCGGCGGCGCGGCAACCACTGAATCCCCATGGCCGGATGCTCCCGAGTTCAAGGTAACGCGGCTTTCTTACGTAATGAGCCTAATGCCGCCAACCATTATTAATGATCTCAAACTCGCCAGTCACGGATACAAGATCTATCCCATGGGGCCGTACTACCAGGCGTTCCCCGAGGGCGGCTCGATCAAGCTCTATGCCGATGACGCCAAGCGCAACTACGAGTCGGTCGCGCAGTGGTCCAAGAAGGACGCCGAGGCCATGCCGCGCTGGGATGCCTGGCTGGCCGGGCTGGCCGAGGTGCTCGGCCCGATGCTGCTCACCGTCCCGCCGAACATCGGCTCGCGCAAGCCCCGTGACCTGCGCGGACTGCTTAAGCTTGCCTGGCGCAACCGGGGGCTCGACGTCAGGACCACGGCCGACCTGACCCGCCTCATGACCATGTCGATCGCCGACCTGCTGGACGACTGGTTCGAGTCCTCGCAGGTCAAGGGGGCGCTGGCGGTCAACGGCGTGATCGGCACCTGGGCCGGCCCGTACGAGCCTGGCACCGCCTACGTGATGGCGCACCACTCCATCGGCGACGTGGGCGACGGCCACCTCGGCAACTGGGGCTTCCAGGAAGGCGGCATGGGCGGCGTCTCGAACGCGATCGAGGCAGCGGCGCGAGGCTTCGGCGTCGAGGTCAGGCTCAACTCCAGGGTCGGGCAGGTCCTGACCGAGAACGGCCGGGTCACCGGAGTCGCCCTGGAAAACGGAGACGAGCTCAGGGCCAGCACCGTCGTCAGCACCCTGCATCCCCGCACCGCCTTCCTCGACCACGTCGGCGAGGCGAACCTGCCGTCCGACTTCGCCAGGGACATCAAGATCTGGAAGACGCGAAGCGGCGTGGTCAAGATCAACCTGGCCCTGTCCGAGCTGCCGAGCTTCACCGCCGATCCCGGCAGCGAGCAGCAGGAACACCACACCGGCTCGGTCGAGATGGCGCCGTCGATGGAGTTCATCGAGCGGGCGTTCCAGGACGCGCGCGACGGCAAGCCCGCCGTCCGGCCGTTCAGCGACGGCGTGATCCCGACCACGTTCGACAAGACGCTGTCCCCCGAGGGCACGCACATCATGTCGCTCTTCACGCAGTGGGTGCCGTCGGACTGGAACCTTGAGCCGCACACCGCCGAGCTTGAGGCCTACGCCGACCGCATGATCGACCTCTACGACGAGGTCGCACCCAACTTCAGGGCCTCGATCCTGCACCGAGACATCGTCGGGCCTTATGAGATGGAGCAGGACTACGGCCTGATCGGCGGCAACATCTTCCACGGCGAGCTCTCGCTCGAACAGCTCTTCCACATGCGGCCGGCTCCCGGCTACGCCGACTACCGCACCCCGATCACCGGCCTGTACAACGGCAGCTCGGCCACCCACGCCGGCGGCGGTGTCTGCGGCATCCCCGGCTGGCAGGCCGCACGGGCCGCGCTGGCCGACCGGAAGGTCACCAAGTCGGCCCATGCCGGGTCTGGGCCGGCCAGCGTGCCGCAGGCAGCCCCGGCACCGGCCGCGACCGCGGCCCCAGCGCCGGCCTCGGCCGATGAGGCGACAGCGCCGGAGCACACGTCGAGCCCGGTCAGCTAGGAAGATCTCCAAGAAGAGATGACAACCGACATTCATTCGCAAAGGGTTGCCGCACCAGCTGACGATGCCACTAGGCCAGCCCTGCTCGGCCTGCTCGAAGCCAGGTCGGTGGCGATCGTCGGCGCGTCAGCCCGCTCAGGCAGCTTCGGTGCCAGGATGCTGGCCGAGGTCGGCAAATCGCCGTCCGGCCCGGCCATCTTCCCGGTCAATCCCCGCTACCCCGAGATCGACGGCCAGCGCTGCTACGCCAGCCTGGCCGACTTGCCGGAACCCGTAGACCTGGTGTTGCTCGGAGTCCCCGACGCCGCTCTTGAGCAGCAGCTGACCGCCGCCGCCGATCTCGGCTGCAAGTCCGCGGTGATCTTCGGCAATGCCCACGAGGAGGCCGATCCCGGCGCCGAGCCGGCTCGCCCGTCCCGGTACAGGCAAACACCGGCAGTGCGGTCTGCGGACGGCAGTCCGCAGACCGCACTGCGTCACCGGCTGACCGGGGTCGCTCAGGCGGCGGGAATGGAACTGTGCGGGGCCGGCTGCATGGGGTTCGCGAACGTGACTCACGGCCTGCGGGCCCTGGGTTACGTGGAAGCCGACCCGCTGCCGTCCGGGCCGGTCGCCCTGGTCACCCACTCAGGCTCGGTGTTCTCCGCGCTGCTCCGCACGCGCCGGGCGTTCGGGTTCACCTTGGCTGTCTCCTCCGGACAGGAGCTCGTCACGGCGGCTCCTTCCTACCTGTCCTACGCGATCGCCCAGCCCGAAACGAAGGTGCTCGCCCTAGTCCTTGAGGCGATCCGCCAGCCAGCCCTGCTCCGGCAAGTACTCGCCCAGGCGGCCGAACGTGACCTGCCCGTCATCCTCCTCACCGCAGGTAACTCAGCCACCGGCCGGGCCATGGTGGCCGCGCACTCGGGCGCCCTCGCCGGCTCCGACGGCGGCTGGGAAGCCCTGGCCCGCGCCTACGGCGTCCACCGGGTCTCCGACCTGGCCGAACTCTGCGACACCCTCGAACTCTTCACCCAGCTCACCAGAACCCGAGCCCGAGGCCGCTCCCCCGCCCCACCCCAGCCAACCGAACCGGGCCAGTCAACCGAACCGGGCCGCTCCCAGACCCGCCGCGGCATCGCCACAGTCCACGACTCCGGGCTAGAACGAGCCCACGCCGCCGACCTCGCCGACGAGCTCGCCGTCCCGTTCGCCGAGATCTCGCCGACCACCCGAGCGCGGCTGGCCGCCCTCCTAGATCCCGGCCTGATCCCCGCCAACCCACTCGATGTCTGGGGGACGGGAGCCGACCCCAGGGAACTTTTCGGCAACTGCATGACCGCGCTGGCCCAAGACGAGTCCGTCGACGCGGTCGCACTAGCCGTCGACCTGGTCACCGAGCTAGACGGCGACGAGTCCTACCCGCTCGCCGTGCTCGACGTGGCCCAGCGGACAACCAAGCCAGTCGCCGTCATCAGCAACGTGCCGAGCGCGATCGACCTCAAGACGGCCGCCTTGCTGCGCGACAACGGAGTCCCCGTCCTAGAGGGCATGCGCACCGGACTGCTAGCGTTCCGCCACCTGCTCGACCACCTCGCGCAAGCCGGTCTCCCGCCCCAGGCGCCGGCGCCGCCCCCGGCTGATCCAGCCCGCCTGACCAGGGCCAGAACCCTGCTCAACTCCAGCACCCAGACCGGCACCGCCGCCCTAGCCCTGCTAACCGAGTACGGCATCGACGCGGCCAGCTCCGTGCGGGTCAACAGCGCCGACGAGGCCGCTGCCGCCGCCACCACGATCGGCTACCCGGTAGTACTCAAAACCGACGAGCCGGGAATCGCCCACAAATCCGACGCCGGCGGCGTACTGCTCGGAATCGCAGACGAGGCCGAACTGCTCGCCGGCTACGCCGACCTCGCGACCAGGCTGGGCCCGGCCGCCCTGGTCTGCCAGACCGTCCCCCCCGGCGTAGAACTGGCCCTAGGCATCATCACCACCCCCGACCTCGGCCCCCTAATAGTCGTCGGCGCCGGCGGAGTCCTAGTCGAGCTAATCTCCGACCGAGCCGTAGCCCTGCCGCCAGTCAGCCAAGACCAGGCCATCGCCCTGCTCAACGGCCTCAAAATACGCAAGCTCCTGGCCGGCGTACGCGGCGCCAAGCCCGCCGACCTAACCGCCGTCGCCCGCGCCATCACCGCCCTATCCGACCTCGCCATCGACCTGGCCGACGACCTCGAAGCCCTCGACATCAACCCGCTAATCTGCGGCCCCACCGGAGCCATCGCCGCAGACGCCCTGATCATCGGTCGCGATGACTAGCGCTGTGCCGGGTCCGCAGAGTCTCCGTGATCATGCTGTGCCTCATGATCACGGAACGTCGGCCGGGTGATCACGCCACCAGCTCTCCGTTATCAGGCGGTTTTTCATGATCACGGAAACATACATGGGCGATCTGTCCAGCCGGGCTCCGCTCCAGGAGCTTCGTGCCCGCGCGAATCTGGGTCCCGGCCGATTCCTGTAGGACAGTTTTCCGTAGTAGGACAGTTTTCCGGCGTATTTGCGGTTAACGCTCCTACTACGGAAAACTGTCCTACACAGTGCCCGGTTTCGCCCGTACCGACCATTTGATGCGCTCGGCTTACGGCCGGCGGTACCTGTTAGCTGTCGTCTACGACCGACGCTGACCGCATATGTGACACTGACTCTTTGTGACTGTGGCGATTCTCGATCGCGAGATGTACACCGAAACCGCTGCCGCGCAATTGCTGCGGGTGGCGCCGTCAACCTTGCACTGGTGGCTTGAGGGAAAGACGCCCCGCTACAAGCCTGTGATCAGGCTAGAGTCCACGGGCTCGCGCATGGTGACCTGGGCGGAGTTCGTGGAGGCTGGCCTCCTGCGCTCATACCGCCGCGACCATGACATCCCGCTGCGCGAAGTCCGCGATTTCATCGACAGGCTGCGCGATGAGTTCCAAGTGCCGTACCCGCTCGCTGACCGACGACCGTATGTCGGGGCCGGCCGCAGGCTGCTCATCGACCTGCAGAACCGCAGCCACCTGGATCCGGACTTCTGCCTTGTAGCCATCGCACATGGCCAGGCAGTCCTGACCGCGCCCGGCGAGGAATTCTTCAAGCGGATCGACTGGACCGACGATCAACCCGAGTCCTGGCGACCCCACGACAACCCCGCATCACCGGTGAGGATCAACCCCCTGAGACGCTTCGGCCGCCCAGCGGTAGGAGGGATCTCCACTGAGGCCATCGCCGGCGAGCTTCAAGCCGGGGCATCCGTCGAGGAAGTAGCCCAGGACTTCGGTCTCGCCCCGAGTGCGGTGCGCTGGGCTCACAGCTATGAGCTCACGCTGCACCCACAACAGGCTCAGGCCGCTGCGCCACGCCACCAGGTCAGAACGGGACTAGCTGGCCGGCCGAGGCAGTAGCGATGCACAGGTGGGTGCGGCCGAAGCCGGACACGATGAAGCGGCGGACGGAGCCGGTGACCGGCAAATAGGCGGCGTGCACCCCGTGCCGCAGGGTGAGCTGTTCCTCGTGGCCGTCGTACTCGACCAGGACCGAGCCAGGGGGGCCGCCCCAGATGTAGCTGAGCTTGAGCGTGGTGTCGAGGCTGGATGTCGGGCCGGTGAACCTGACGGTGATGTGCTCGTGCCTTTGCGGCCAGCAGCTCTTGAAGCCAGGCTCGGTCCTGCGGACCGACGACACCCCGGAGATCACCGCAGGGAACATCCCGCCGTCGGAGCCGAAGATCTGCAGGTCGTCGTAGGTGCCCTGGGGGTTGGTGAGCCAGCGCAGCTGACCGGGATCGAGATCGCCGAGTACCTTCGACTGGAGCGCGTTTTTCTCGAAGACGCCGGTCACCATGTTCGGCGGCATGTCCAGGTTGATCACGTTGGTGTCGCGGCGGACGGTCGCGATCGCGTGCTCGGCGTTCGCCATATAGGCGCGCGGGACCGGGGCGCCCGGCGTGGTCTTCTCATACGCCTGCACCGACAGGATCGATCCGAACACGAAGATCCCCACCAGGCCGGCGGCGGCGTAACGCAGCTGCGGCCCGGTGACCGGCAGCCTCCGCCGGCCAGGCCCGGCCTCCGCGCCCTGGCTGGTCCCGGCGACGGGCAGGAACGCCAGCCCGACGCAGATCGCCAGCACGCACGCCGCATCGGCCAGGTACCTGGTCTCCAGCCCGAAGAGCCCGGCCAGGCCGTCCTGCAGCCGCCCGAGCAGCACCGGGATCATGTCGGCGAGCACTAGCCACCCGGCCAGGATCGCCCACGCCCGCCAGGACCTGCCCCGGAGCACGATGCTGACCGCCACGACGAGGATATTGATCACCGCGGCCAGCCAGACAGCGATCGCTGGCGGCGAGGCAACCGCATACAGGCCGCCCGGAGTCGCGAACCAGTGCCACGGCCCGCCGATGGCGCCGGTAAAGAAGGTCGTCCGCACCAGGGTCCAGGCGAATTTGACGGCAGTGCCGGCCGAGTTCGGCGCCGTCGGACTTGTCGCCGAGGCCTGCAGGGCGATGATGAAGACGATCCCGTAGCCCAGAGTCAGGGCCAGATAACTCGCCCAGGCCCGCCAGTAACGCACCAGCGTGCTGGCCGCGCCGGCCAGCCACGACCTGGTCCCGATCAGGTACGCCGCGGTGATCGCGAACATCAGCAGCGGCAGCACCGCCGCCTTCTCGAAAAAGGCCAGCCCGAATACCAGCCAGTAGCTGGCCGCGACGAGATGCCGGGTCCGGCCGGTCCTGACGTAGTAGACGTGGGCATTGAGCATCATGAAGATCGCGAGCTGGAACGGCACGGACTCCATGCCGCTCCACCACCAGCCGAGACCGGGGACGGTCAGCGGGGTCAGCAGGTAGATGCCCAGCAGGATCAAGATCACCGGGCGGTCCCCGAACAGCGTCCGCAGCACGCGGAACGCGGCGAGACTGGCGCAGATCAGGAACCCGACCAGGACCGCGCTGTCGAGCCCCCAGTCGTAGAGCGAATGCCGGGCGAGAATCCAGGTGATGACCCGCAGGCCAGGAAAGAAATGCCCGGAACTCACGAGCGTCAGGTAATGCCAGTTCAGCGGAAATTCTGCGGCTCTGTCGAGATTGACGTAGTCATCTTGGAAAAAGTACAGATGGCGCAGGTCCTGCACCTTCCAGATGACCTGGGCGAGGATCAGTGCCAGGCCGCCAAGCAGCACCTGATGCTCAAGCGCCCAGCTCATCGCCGGCCCGGGGCGGGTGCCGGTCGCCCCGGCCGGTCCTGCCGGTCCGCCGCCCGCCGGGTCGCCAGTTCCGCCGGCCGAGGGGTCGCGCTGCTCGATCATGCCGCCCCCCGCAGGGCTGGCGGCAGGACCTGGCCGAGCGGGTTAGGGCTAAGGTTGCCGGCCTCGGCGTCCCCGATGCACAGGCCGCTGGCGTTGAGCAGGTTCACCCTGACCCGGCTGGCGCTGCCGGTGACCGGCACATAACCGGCGTGCAGCCCAGGGAGAACGCGGAGCAGCCGCTGTTGCGGACCGAAGCGCACGCTGATGACGCCAGGTCCGTGGGAGTACCAGAGATAGCCGAGCCGCAGCATCCCGGTATACGTCGGCGACGGCTTGCGGAGCTCGACCACGACCTTGCCTTTGTGATCAGGCCAGCATTTCTCGCCGGGGGTCAGCGGCGGGCTTGACGCGCCGTAGACCAGGGCCTGATAGAGCTTGCCGTTGCCGCCGAAGATCCGCAGCGCGACGATGGTTCCCTTCGGATGCTTGGTCCAGGCCAGCTTGTCCGGCGCCAGGTCGCCGATCACGGTCGATTCCTGGGCATAGGTCCCGAACAGCCCTTCGACCATGTTGCCGGGAACGTCGACGTTCATGACCGGGGTTCCGCGCGGTACCAACTCAATGGCCTGCCTGGCGTTGGAGATATAGGTGGCGGCCGGGGCTCCTGTGGTCACGTTCTCGTAGGCCTGCACCGACCAGATCGACCCGAAGACGAAGATGGCCACCATGGTGGCCGCGAGGCTGCCCGACAGCTGATAGCCGGCCGTCGGCCTGGTACCGGCCGGCGCGGCCTCGGCGGGCGCGGCCTCGGCGGGCGCTGCCGGGGCGGGCGCGATCTCGGCGGGCGATGGGCCGGCCACCAGTCCTTGCGCCAGCGGCCAGAAGGCGAGTCCGATGCAGATGGCCACGACCGGGATCCCGTCAGCCAGGTACCTGGTCTCCGTGCCGAGCACCCCGGCCGAGAACGCCCCGAGCCGGCTGATGATCACCGGCACCATGTCCGCCGAGACCACCCAGATAGCCAGGATCGCCCAGGCTCGCCAGGCCGCGCGCCGCATCCGGACGCTGACCACGATGATCGCGGCCACGGCCAGCACCGACAGCCAGGCCAGGCTAGGCGCCACCGCCGAGAAGGAGTAGGACCCGCCGGGCACTGGCAGCCACTGCCACGGGCCGCCGATCATTCCCGGCAGCAGCGAGGACTTCAGCAGGCCACTGCTGAAGGTCGCCACCTGAGCCGCCGAGCTCGGAGCGCCAGGATGCGTCGTCGAGGTATGCAGGGCGATGGTGAGCAGCACCAGGTAGCCGGCCATCATCGCGGCGTACGTCGCCCAGGCCCGCCAGTACCGCACCGCGGCCTGCCGGAGCGCCAAGGGCAAGGACGGCGCGCTGGAGAGGAAGCCGACCGTGATCGCGAACAGCAGGACCGGGAGCACCAGTCCCTTCTCAAAGAACAGCAGGCCGAACCCGATCCAGCCCGCGGCGAAGACTAGCGGCCTGGTCCGGCCGGTCCGCACGTAGCGGATGTGTGAGTACAGCGCCATGAAGATCGCGAGCTGAAGCGGGACCGATTCCAGCGCCGATGACCACTCCCCGAGATCAGGCAGGGTCAGCGGGCAGATCGCGTAGATCAGCAGCGGGATCAGGATGGCGGGCCGCTCACCAAAGAGCAGCCGGAACAGCCGCAGGGCCGCCAGGTTAGCCGCTGCGACAAAGAACAGGCTCACCGCCGAGGCGAGCGCCCAGTTGTACAGCGAGACCCTGACCAGGACCCAGGCGACCAGGCGCAGGCCGATGATCAGGTGCCCGGCGCCGATGAAGGTCAGGTACCGCCAGCTCAGCGGTGCCCCGACCGCCAGGTCCAGGTCATGGAAGTCGTCCTGGCGGAAGTACAGATGGCTGAGGAAGTTCGCCTTCCATAGCACCTCAACGGCGATCAGTGCCAGCCCGAGGGTCAGCACCCAGTGCTGACGCGCCCAGCTGATCGCAGGGCGCGGATCGGCGGGCTGGACGTCCTGCGGATCGGCTGGCCGAGCTACGGCCGCGCCAGGGACCGCTGGCTGCATGGAATCTCCTGCCTAACCGGGTGCCACCGGGGCGAAGCTGCCCGCCTCCGCGTCTCCGACGCACATCCGGGTACCGTCCATTCCGGTCACGATGATGCTCTTGGCCCGGCCGGTGACCGGCAGGTAGGCGGCATGCAGGCCAGGGCGGATCGCTAGCTCGAAGAGCTTACCGCCGTACTGGACATTTACCACGGCTGCGGAGGTCCCACCCCAGATGTAGCCGATTCGCAGCGCGGTCGTCAGGAACGGCGGATCGCCGAGAAACTTGATCACTATCCGTCCGCGCCTGGTCGCCCAGCATCCCCGCACTCCAGGGGCTCGCCCGCTGGACGCCCCGTACACAAAGGCCGCTTGCAGTTGCCCGGTGCCGTCGAAGATCCGCAGGTTGTCCAGCGTCCCGTCTGGGCGCTGAATCCAGTGCAGCCTGCCGGGATCGATGTCACCGATCACCGTCGAGGTGAGCCCGTATTTCTCGAAGAATCCGACAAAGACGCTGGCGGGCACGTAGCTGGCGACCACGCTGGTGCCGCGCGGCGCCGACTGGATGGCCCCTGTCGCATTGCCGATATAAGTCGACACGGGAGCGCCGGAGGTGGCGTTCGCGTAGGACTGAGCCGACCAGAGCGACCCGATCACGAACACGGCGACGAGGCCCGCGGCCCCCGCCCGCAGGATCTGCTGCTCGATGACCGGCAGCCGGTCACGCGCCGCCAGCGCGGCCGGCACAGCGCCGTTCTCATCGGCTAGCGGCAGGAAGGCCAGGCCGAGGCAGATCGCGAGCACCACGCTGGCATCAGCCAGGTAACGGGTGTCCAGGGCCAGCAGCACCGAGAACTGCGCGTCGACCTGCCGGAGCAGCACCGGCAGCATGTCGGCGGCCACAACCCAGCCGGCCAGAATCGCCCAGGCCCGCCAGGCGACGCCCCGGCGCCACAAGCTCGCCGCGACCACGCCAAGCACGATCACGATCGCCAGCCAGGCCAGCGTCCCCGGAGGCGCAGCCAGCGCGTAGGCGGCGCTTGCCTTCAGCCACTGCCACGGCCCGCCGATGACGCCAGGAAGGAGCGTGTCCCTGATCACGTCCCAGAAATAGGTCCAGGCACTCGCCGCCGAGGTCGGCAGCCGCGGCTTCGACACGGCGGTGCCGAGCGCGACCGCGAGCAGCACCCCGTAGACGGCCAGCAGGATCACATATAGGACCCACGCTCGCCGGTACCTGACCAGGGCCTGCCGCAAGCCGGCGAGCACCGGCCGGCGGTCGGTGAGGAACCCGGCCGTGACCGCGAACAGCAGCAGCGGCAGCACCAGGCCCTTCTCGTAAAAGATCAGCCCGAAGGCCACCCAGGCCCCGGCCGCGGCTAGGTGCCGCTTACCGCCGGATCGCACGTAGCAGACATGCGCGTGCAAGGCCATCAAGATCGCGAGCTGAAACGGGATCGACTCGGTAGCTGCCGTCCAGTAGCCGAATCCGGACAGCGTGAGCGGAGAGAGCAGGAAGCCGGTCAGCAGCACAAGAATCGCCGGCCGCTCGCCAAACAGCTTGCGCAGCAACCGCAGTGCCGCCAGGTCAGTGCAGGCGACCAGGATCAGATTCACCGCCGAGGCGAGCCCCCAGCTGTAAACCGAGGACCGCACGATCAGCCAGGCCAGGATCCGCTGGCCGATCATGAAATGGCCGACGCCGATAAAAGTCAGGTAATGCCAGCTCAGCGATGACTGCCTGGCCAGGTCCAGGTTGAAGAAGTCATCTTGATGAAAATACAAGTGCCCGAGGAAAACAGCCCGCCACCCGAGCTGTGCCACAATCAGCGCGATCCCGGCGACCAGGACTGGCCGGCGCTGCTGCACCCAGCTGAACAGCGGCCTGAAGTCAGCCCACTCATCCTCGGCCCGGCCAGGATCGGCCCGGCCAGGATCGGCCAGGCCAGGATCGAGCACGACGACGGCCCTGGCCGGGTCCACCTGCACGACCTCGTCCCCAGCCTTGGCTTCTTCGCCAGCCTCAACATCTTCGCCAGCCTCGCTCACGCGGGCATCCTAGTCGCTCTTGTCACGATCTAAGGCGAATTCAGGTGCCGGACTCAGGTCGCCCTATCGCAGAGGCATCTCGGGTGAGGGCGGTGGCGGTGCCCCGCTTAGCTTCCATGATCATGCCCAGGGTGGTGATCACGGAGTTCTGCCGGGGGATCATGCGGCTGATGTTCCGGGATCACGGCGCGCGGGATGACCACGGAACGTCGCTGCGGCGGCGGGCCGACTGCTCCGTACCGGCCGGGGCACGGCCGGATCACCTGCCCGGTGCCCGGTTTCTGCCGATCCGGGGTCTGTGCCGCGCCCTCGTGGACCGCAACGCCGTCACTTAGCTGTCGCTGGGGCAGCAACGTCGTCACGTAGCTGTCGTTCGCGGGGTGACGATGGCCGGTGATCTGGCTGCGGGAAGGTGGTGATGGGGTGTGGGCCGTGACGGGGAGGGCGGGGGCGGGGGCGGCGATCACGAGATCCCGTCCCGCCTGCCATCAGCCCGATCACGGAATTCGCGCCAGCCAATCTCCGTGATCACGCTGCGATCCATGATCACGGAGACCTGCCTGCGCTGTCTGGCTCGCCTAGGCGGCGGGACTGAGGCGAAATGAACTGGACGGCTGCGCCGGGACATCCATTTAATGAAGACATTGCTCGTTATACGTGTCCGAGGCCGAGCATTGGCCGGGACCCGTCTATGATCGCGGACGATCACCGACTGCCAGCAGGTCAACAGGGAGCCAGGAACCAAGTGATGCGACGGATCCCAGGACCGGCCACCGCCAGCGCGGCCCGTCTCTCGCTCGTCACGACGACGAGCGTGACTCTCGCGGTCGGATTGCTGGGGGCGCTCGCTCCGGCCAGTCAGGCCGCGACGAGAGCCCAGGCCACCCGCCCGGTAGCGGCCACGCTTGCCGCCCAGGCCACCGGCCCGGTGGCGGCCAGGCTAGCCGCTCTAGCCGGCCGGGGCGCCAGGCCCTCCCACCGGGTTAACCCGATCGGGGACATCAGCGGGCTCAGCTCGGTGATGGCCATGCCGGCCACGAGGCGGGGCGGATCGAAAACGGGCGTGCTGACCGGCGAGCTTCCGAGGATTCACTCGCGCACCGGTCAGCGGCGTCTGCGTCACCGCCGCCGCCCAGGCCGGCCCGGCCGGGCAGGCTGTGGCCGCGAGCAACTCAGACGGCCGGTACCTGCTGACCGGCCTGCGCCCAGGCCGGTACTCGCTGCACGTGGCGGCTTGTCCCGGTGCGACGCAAACCAGAGCCCAGGTCATCAGCGTGAGCTGGCCAGGGCTGCCCAAGACCGTGACCGTGCGAGCCGGCCAGATCAGGACACTGGTGCCCGCCTCTGTCCTGGCCGCGAGCCCGGCCGCGCTGGCCGCGAGCCTGGCCGCGCAGCAGCGGCCGCTGACGGCGGCGGCACGGGCCAGGACCGGAAGCATCTCGGGTACCGTGACCGGCAACGGCCGGCCGCAGCAGCGCGTCTGCGTCGTCGCGATCAGTGCCAGCGGCAACAATCCGGAGACCCTGGTGCGGACCTCCAGGACCGGCAGATACCAGATCAAGGGGCTGCCGACGGGCTCGTACGGGTTTGTGTTCTTGCCCAATTCGAGCTTGTGCCATAACGGCGGCAACTGGCTTCCGCAGTGGTACCCGAACCTCACCACGCTGTTCCCTGGCTCGAAGCTCAAGCTGGTGCAGGTTCGAGCCGCCCATGACACCTCGGGCATCAATGCCCACCTGAAGCTCGGCGGCGAGTTCAGCGGCGTCGTCCGCACCAGAGCAGGCACGCCAGTTCAGGGCATCTGCGTCCGAGCGGACGGGTTCCTGAGCGCTGACGACGAGATCGAATTTGACTCCATTGCCGTCACGGACAAAGCCGGCCACTACGCGGTGCACGGGCTGTTCCCTGGTAAGTACCGGGCCGAGTTCTCGATCGGCTGCGGCGCCAAGGGCAATTACGGCTTCCAGTGGTGGCGTGACACACCGTCGGAAGGGCGCGCGGCCAATATCAAGATCGCTGGCAGAAGCATTGTCACGGGCATCGACCCGACGCTGCATCCCGGCGCGACCGTCACTGGCACGGTCAGGGCCGCGACCTCGGCCCGCACGCCAGTCGCCGGCGTCTGCGTCGATGTTCTCGGCAATGACGACGACGGCGATGCCGTCGTGGCCGTCACGGGGCACAACGGGCACTACACGCTGAAAGGGCTCGCGACCGGCCGGGTGACGATCGGGTTCGAACCGCGCTGCGGCGGGAAATCCCCTGGCCGGGCCTCAGACAACTTCCGGTCGGCCCAGCAGCGAGTCACGGTGCGAGCCGGCCGAACCCGGTCAGGGGTCAACGTCGCGCTCGCACCAGCCGCAGGCATCTCCGGCGTGGTCACCGACAGCCTCGGCCACCCGGTGAGCGGTGTCTGTGTCCAGATCGGCTACAACGACGCGACGTCGACGGGCAAGAACGGCACCTATGTCGCTGTCGGCATCAAGCCAGGCAAGTACACCATCGCCTTTACCGGCGGCTGCGGCAATGCCGGGAGCCTGGCGCCCCAGTTCTATGACCACCAGCAAGACCCCGACGCCGCCGCGATAGTGACTCTCGCGGCGGGCACGATCACTCCCCGCATCAGTGCGGTGATGCGGTCAGGTGGCACCATCACCGGCCTCGTCACCAACCGCGCGGGTCACAAGCTCAGCGATATCTGCGTCACGGCCGGCGACTTCGACGATCTTGAGTTCACCGATGCAGGCCGCTATTTGATTTCCAACCTCACCCCTGGTGCGTATCAGCTCAATTTCGGCTGCTTCAGCTCGGAACAGAAATATGCGAACCAGTGGTTCAGGTCACAGTCGAGCTCGGAGGCGGCGAACTCGGTCTCCGTCAGCGCCGATGTCACCACGACGATCAACGCGAGGCTGAGCCGCGCCGGCTCGATCTCTGGCGTCGTCACCGACCCGGCCGGTCACCCGCTTAGCAACATCTGCCCCTCGGTGTCGAACGCCGCGAGCAGATCAGTGCCGCTGGAGTCTGAGTCGGAGAGCGGCAGTAAAGGGCACTACACGATCACCGGCCTTGCCCCCGGCCGTTATGTCATCCAGTTCGAGGACTGCGACGGCCGCTTTGCCAGCGAGTGGTATCGCGGCAAGGCAAGCGCGGCCTCCGCGACTGTCGTCCGCGTCCGCCCCGGCCACGTGACCAGCGGGATCAACGCCAGGCTGACCACCGGCGGCACCATCTCCGGCGTCGTTACCGGCCCGTCGGGGCAGCCGCTCCGGACTGTCTGCGTGAACGCGTCGGATGCCGTCAACAGCACCTTCGGCTTCGCCACGACCAGCAAGACCGGGAGCTATACGCTCAAGGGGCTGAACACCGGTAGCTACACGCTGGAGTACTTCCCGTGCGGCCGCCAGCTCCCGGACCTGGGTCAGGCCCGGAGACCAGGACTAGTGCGAGTGGTCGCGCCGCACGCGGTGACGGGCATTGACATCAAGCTCGAACCTGGCGGCAGCGTCTCAGGCATGGTGCTCGGCGGCTCGGCAGGCACCGCGCCGCTGAACAACGTCTGCGTCCTGCTAGTGCCGCTCAGCCCGGATACCAGTCAGGCGCTCACCATCACCAATGCCGCCGGCCACTACCAGCTGTCGGACCTGGCCCCCGGCCAGTACCAGGTCCATTTCGGTGATCCCGGATGCGACGCCGCGTTCGGCCCCGGCGTGGCCGTGTCTGCGCCCCAGTGGTTCCAGGCCCAGCCAACGCGGGCGACCGCCGTCCCCATCACGGTCTCCGCCGACCATCGGACCAGCGACATCGACGCGACCCTGGGTACGTTCGGCTCGGTCAGCGGCATGGTCACCGACGGAGCAAAGGCCGGCGTCGCCAGCGAGTGCGTATCAGCGGTGCCGTTCCCGGCCGCGATCGATCTGACCTCCGGCACTCCGATCGAGCCGGAGATCGCTATCACCAGCCACGGCGGCCGCTATCACCTGGTCGGCCTCCCGCCAGGCCAGTACAAGATCAAGTTCAGCACCGGCTGCGGGGACTCAGGCTTCGCGACACAGTGGTGGAAGAACGCCGGGTCCGAGAAGTCGGCCACCGTCATCACCGTCCGCTACGCCGCCATCGCAGGCATCAACGCCACCCTGCGACGCTAACGCGGGGTGGCGCTCACGCGAACTGCCAGACCCGGTTACTCGAAGATCACGTAGACCTTGCGGATCGTCTCGTGGATCTGCCAGGTGCCGGTCCAGCCGCGCGGGAACAGGGCCGCGTCCCCCGGCCCGATCTCGGTTGCCTTGCCGCCCTCCGGGGTAACCGTCATCCGGCCGACCAGGATCTGCACGAACTCGTGCGTCTCCAGGGTCCAGTGCGACGGGCCTGGCGTGCACTCCCAGATTCCGACCTCCTGATCGCCGTCCTTCCACAGGGTGAGGCCGCTCGTCGTCATCTCGTCCCCGGTCGCTTCCTCTAGCGGACCCCAGTCCTCAAGCTCGGCATCCGCCACGTCGGCGAGGTACGGGGTCAGGGTCTTCATGTCGGTCATGGGAGTTCCTCTCGATAAGTCACGCCTGGGGCGCCTAGGGCGCGCTGACCGGGAACGGCGACTCCCGGACCCCACATCATCCCGGCACCGCCGGCACTACCGTCATCGGGGGCTGGTCATTTCAAGGCGTCCTTTTGGTTAGTACATTTACTAGATCGATGTGTCCGATGGCATAAGCGGGCTGGAGTGCGTCTATGCTCGCGAGCGATCGCGGAAGGCCGGCAGGCGAATAGGGAGCCAATTGATGCGACGGATCTCACGACCGGCTACTGTCAGAGCGACCCGGCTCGGCCTCGTCACGACGACCAGCGCGACTCTCGCGTTCGGATTGCTGGCGATGCTCGCGCAGGCCGGCCAGGCCGCACCCGCCGGGCCGCGCTCTGACGCCAGGCTGGCCGCGCTGCTTGCCGCCCGGGGCATGCGCCCCCGGGGCATGCACCCCCGGCCCATGGCCAGCGCGATCGATGACGTCCGCGGTCTGACCTCGGTGACAGCCATCCCGGCCACGGGGCACGGCCGGTCGGCCGGCGTACTGACCGGCCTGCTGCGCGGCGTCACCGGCACTCCGGTCAGCGGAGTCTGCGTCACCGCCGTCGGCCCCGCCGGGCAAGCGATGGCCGCCAGCAATACAGCCGGCCGGTACCTGCTGAGCGGCCTGCGTCCCGGCCGGTACTCATTGCACCTCGGGTCCTGTCCTGGTGCGACGCCGGCCGGAGCCCAGGTCATCAGCTCGAGCTGGCCGGGCCTGCCGCAGACCGTGGCCGTGCGAGCCGGCCAGATCAGGACACTGGTGCCCGCCTCCGTCCTGGCCGCGAACCCGGCCGCGCTGGCCGCGAGCCTGGCCGCGCAGCGGCGACCGCTGACAGCGGCGGCACGAGCCAGGACCGGAAGCATCTCAGGTACCGTGACCGGCAATGGCCGACCGCAGCGGCGCGTCTGCGTCGTCGCGATCAGTGCCAGCGGCAACAATCCGGAGACCCTGGTGCGGACCTCCAGGACCGGCAGATACCAGATCAAGGGGCTGCCGACGGGCTCGTACGGGGTTGTGTTCTTGCCCAATTCGAGCTTGTGCCATAACGGCGGCAACTGGCTTCCGCAGTGGTACCCGAACCTCAGCACGCTGTTCCCTGGCTCGAAGCTCAAGCTGGTGCAGGTTCGGGCCGCGCACGACACCTCGGACATCAACGCCCGCCTGCGGCTCGGCGGCGAGTTCAGCGGCGTAGTGCGGACAAGCGCCGGCCAGCCAGCTCAGGGCATCTGCGTGCGAGCCGACGGCTTCTTGTCCGAGGACGACGAGATCGAGCTTGACTCCATCGCCGTCACGAACAAGGCCGGCCATTACGCGGCGCACGGCCTGTTCCCCGGCAATTACCGGACCGAGTTCTCGATCGGATGCGGCGCCAAGGGCAACTACGCCTTCCAGTGGTGGCGCGACACCGCGTCGGAAGGACGCGCGGCAAACATCAAGATCGCTGGCCAGAGCATTGTCGCCGGCATCGACCCGACGCTGCATCCAGGTGCCACCGTCACCGGTACCGTCAGAGCCGAGACCTCGGCCCGCAAGCCGATCGCCGGCGTCTGCGTCGATGTGGACGGCAACGACGGTGGCGATACCGTCCAGGCCGTCACCCGGCCTGACGGGCGCTACACCCTCAAGGGGCTCTCCACCGGCCGGTTCAGGATCCAGTTCGATCCGAGTTGCGCCGCCGAAGCCCCCGGCCGTTCCCCAGTCAACTTCCTGCCCGCTCATCAGAAAGTCACGGTACGGGCCGGGCGGACCAGGACCGGCGTCAATATCGCGCTCGCGCCGGCCGCAGGCATCTCCGGTGTGGTCACCGACAGTCGCGGCCACCGGGTGAGCGGCGTCTGCGTCGACATCGGCAACAATGACATCGGCAACAATGACGCCGACGAGACGGTGTCAACGGGCAAGAACGGCACCTATTCCGAGGTCGGCATCAAGCCCGGTAAATACGCCGTCGCGTTCTCCGGCGGCTGCGGCAACCCGGGCAGCCTGGCCCCCCAGTTCTATGACCACCAGCAGGACCCCGATGCCACCGCGACGCTGAACCTCGCGGCGGGCACGATTACCAAGAACATCAATGCCGCGATGCGGCCGGGCGGCACCATCACCGGCCTCGTCACCGACCGCGCGGGTCGCAAGCTCAACAATATCTGCGTCTTCGCTGGTGACTTCGACAATGTTGAGTTCACTGTCACCGGCCGCTATCTGATCTCAGACCTCACCCCGGGCGCGTATCCGCTCGATTTCGGCTGCCAGGGCCCGGACCAGAAGTACGCGAATCAGTGGTTCAGGTCACAGTCGAACCCGGCGGCAGCGGACACGGTCTCCGTCAGCGCCTCGGTCACCACGACGATCAACGCGAAACTCAGCCTCGCCGGGGAAATCTCCGGCGTCGTCACCGACCCGGCCGGTCATCCGCTCGGCGACGTTTGCCCATCGGTGTCGAGTGCCGCAAGCCGATCGGAGCCGGTGAACTCCGAGTCGAGCGGCGCCAAGAAGGGACACTACCTGATAGGCGGCCTGGCCCCCGGCCGCTATGTCGTCCTGCTCCAGGACTGCGACGACCGCTATGCCTCTGTGTGGTATCGCGGCAAGGCAAGCGCGGCCTCCGCGACGGTCGTGCGGGTCCGCTCTGGCAAGGTGACCAGCGCGATCAACGCCAGGCTGACCGTCGGCGGCTCCATCTCCGGCGTCGTCACCGGCCCATCGGGCAAGCCGCTCGGCGGCATCTGCGTGAACGCGACCGACGCCGCCGGCGGCGCCGACGCCGATGCATCGGGCTTCGCCGAGACCACCAAGACCGGGCGCTACACCATGACCGGGCTGAGCACCGCCGGCTACACGGTGGGCTTCCTCCCTTGTGCCACGAAGCTTCCGAATCTGGGCACCGTGCAGCGGCCCGGGATAGTGCACGTGATCGCGCCGCACGCGGTGACCGGCATTGATATCAAGCTGGCACTCGGAGGCACCGCCTCGGGCACGGTGCTCGGCGGCACCACCGGCACCGCGCCGCTGGACAGCGTCTGCGTCCTGCTACTCCCGGTGAACCCGAACAGCAGCCAGGACCTCACCGAGACCGATGCCGCCGGCCAGTATCAGGTATCGGATCTGGCCGTCGGCCAGTACCTTGCCTACTTCGGTGACCCCAGCTGCGGCACCGAGTTCGACGATGAAGTGTCCGTATCGGCACCGCAATGGTTCAGCGACCAGCCAACGCAGGCAACCGCCGTCCCCTTCACTGTCACCGCCGGCCACCGGACCAGCCACATCGGTGCGACCCTCGGCACGACCTATGGCTCGATCAGCGGCACGGTCACTGACGGGGCGAAGACCGGCGCTGGCGGCGAATGCGTCGCGGCGGTGCCGTTCCCGGCCTCGGTCGACCTGGCCTCGGGCGCACCGCTGCAGTCCGAGATCGCGCAGACCAGCGGCTCAGGCCGCTACAACCTGGCCAGCCTCCCGCCGGGCAACTACAAGATCAAGTTCAGCGCCGGCTGCGGCGGCGGAGGCTTCGCCACCCAGTGGTGGCACAACGCGAAATCGGCGCAGTCCGCCACCGTCATCACCGTCCGCTACGCCGCCATCCGCGACATCAACGCCACCCTGCACCACTAGCCCCACCCCGGCCGCCGCCCGCCGGCCGGGCCTGGCCCGGCTACTCAAAGATCACGTAGGCCTTGCGGATCGTCTCGTGGATCTGCCAGGTGCCGGTCCAGCCGCGCGGAAACACGGCCGTGTCCCCGGGGCCGATCTCTGTGGCCTCGCCGCCCTCAGGGGTGACCGTCATCCGGCCGGAAAGGATCTGCACGAACTCGTGCGTCTCCAGAGTCCAGTGCGACGGGCCCGGCGTGCACTGCCACACTCCGACCTCCTGATCGCCGTCCTTCCACAAGGTCAGGCCGCTCGTCGTCATCTCATCGCCGGTCGCCTCCTCCAGCGGACCCCAGTCCTCAAGCTCGGCCGCCGCCGCGTCGGCGAGATACGGGGTCAGCGCCTTGACGTCAGTCATGGGAGTTCCTCTCGGTAGGTAGTGCCTAAGGCGCGCTGACCGGGAACGGCAGCGCGATCGGGTCCGTGGCCAGCTTGCTGTTCCCCGCCGCGTCGAACCGCCCGAGGCCAAGCTCGCTAGTGTCGACAACAGCAGAATGCCCGGTCAGCGCCACGTCGGCCGCGGCCCTGGCGACTCCCGGACCCCACATCATCCCGGCGCCCCCGGCACTGGCCACGGTCGCCCCTTTAATAATCTGATCAGAGCTGATCGCCGGGCCGATGATAGGCAGGTGGTCGGGAGTGTAGTCAATCGTGGCCGCCCAGATCCGGCGGAGCCCGAGTCCGCTGGTGACCGGGACGAGCTCGCTGAGCCTGGTTCTGATCTGGTCGAGGTAATCGGTGTCGATGCTGGTCGCCTCGCCCGGCGGCTCGTCCGGGTTGGACATCCCGAACAGCATGCCGCCTTCCTCTGGCCGCCAGTACAGCCCGGCCGCCAGGTCAAATACCATTGGCAGCCGGTCAGGCGCGAGCTCAGGATGCGGCTGCGTGACGGCGACCTGGTGCCTGACCCCGCCGGCCGGGATCCGCAAGCCGGCCAGCCTGCCGACCGCCGCGAGCCCAGGCCCGCCGGTCAGCACCACCAGCGGCGTCGCGATCGCCCCGGCCGTCGTGTCCACCCCGGTCACGGCGTCGCGGTCGAGGCGAAGTCCGGTAAATCCGGTCTGCTCCAGGATCGTGACCCCGCTTACCGCCAGCGCCACCGAGTAGGCGATCACGTTGCGGGGCGGATGCAGGTAGCCGTCCTGCGCGCAGTAGGTGCCGCCGAGCGTCAGGCCCGGTGCCAGCGTCGGACTCAGCGCGTCGACCTCGCCGGGTGACAGCCAGCGGACGTCGAGCCCGAGCGAGTTCTGCATGCTCATCCGCTCGCGCGCGGCGCTGACCTGCTCCGGCGAGTAGCACGGCAGCAGGTAACCATGCGGCGTGAACCCGGAGTCGACGCCGAGCAGGTCCCGCTGGCCCAGGTAGAACTGCCGCGACCACTCCCCGAGCCGCACCGCCCACGGCGTCCCGCCCTGAGTCCGCACCACCCCGGCGGCCCGGCTGCTCGCGCCCTGACCGAGTGTGTCCTGCTCCAGCAGCACCACCCTGGCCAGGCCCGCAGCGCGCAGGAAGTAGGCGCACCAGGCGCCGACCGTCCCGCCGCCCACGACAACCGCGTCAGCCGAAGAGACCATTGGCATGCTGCCGATGCTGGCATAGACTGAACGTTCAGTCAAGAACGGACGTTCAGTTAAGAACGACAAGCTTCATTCGTAAAGTAGTGCGCTCGACCGACTCACCCACGATGAGGCCCGCCTGGGAGGGACCGCATGTACAGCCTGTCCGAGCAGGATCTGGAGCTTCCAGGCGCGAGCGCGCGCGTTCACCGATGAGCTGATTCCGCTTGAGGTCGAGGTCGAACTGGCAGGCGGCGAGCTGTCGGCCGACCTGGAG
The DNA here is from genome assembly GCA_963819285.1 of uncultured Actinomycetota bacterium. GTDB lineage: Bacteria > Actinomycetota > Actinomycetes > Streptosporangiales > Streptosporangiaceae > Chersky-822. The sequence goes on along the minus strand of CAWFVM010000002.1, from coordinate 2,617,221 downwards.
GCCGCGCACAAGAAACGGGCGATCGAGCTCGGCCTGTACGCGCCGAACCTGCCGACAGAGGTCGGCGGCGGCGGATGCACGTCCCTGCAGCAGGTCCTGATCCAGGAGCAGGTGGGGCGGGTGACCAACGCGCTGGCCTGGGTGTGCGGCACGCCGCCGTCCTGGCTGCCCGAGGTCGCCACGGCCGATCAGATTGAGCGCTACGTCCGGCCGGCGGCGCGGGGCGAGCGGGACGAGTGTTACGCGATCACCGAGGAAGGCGCGGGCTCGGACGTCGACGCGATCGAGGCGACCGCCGAACGGGTGGGCGACGATTACCTGCTCAACGGCGTCAAGTGGCACGTCACCTCGTATAACGGGGCCGACTATGCGTTCTTTCAGGGCAAGCTGGTCGGCGGCGAGCACGCCGGGGAGCACGCCATGTTCCTGGTCGACCTGCCGAGTCCTGGCGTCGAGGTGATCAGGACGCCGGCTTACATGCATACGCTGGGCTGGGCCCATCAGCACCCGATCGTGGGATTTACCGATGTGCGGGTGCCGGCCGGGCAGCTGGTCGGAGCCGAGGGTGACGGCATGAGCTTCGCCTATGAGTGGTTCAGGTTCGAGCGGCTGATGGTCGCGGCCCGCTGCCTAGGCGCGGCCGAGCGGCTGGTCGCCGAGATGACCGCGTTCGCGAGCGAGCGAGTGGTGCAGGGACGGCCGATCGCCCAACTCGGGGCTGTGCAGTCGATGCTCGCTGACAGCCTGACCGAGCTGTTCGCGGCCCGGTCACTGACGTATGAGACGGCGCGCGGGGTGGATGCCGGCACCGACGTCAAGGTGCAGCACGCGCAGTGCTCGATGGCCAAGCTGTATGCCGCCGAGATGGCTGGCCGGGTGGCCGACCGGGCGGTGCAGGTCTTCGGCGGCCGGGGTTACATGCGGGAGTTCGCGGCCGAGCGGTTCTACCGGGAGCTTCGGGTGGAGCGGATCTGGGAGGGGACCAGCGAGGTGCAGCGCTCGATCATCGCCGACCAGATGGTCAAGCGCGGTCCGGGGCGGCTCGCCTGACTGCCGTCTGGCTGCCGTCCCGGACCGCGCTCTTGACCGCTAGCTGACCACGGATCTAGCGGGTTCTCTTACCAGGTGGCGGCATCGAGGTTGCCGGGCCCGCCCGCGCCGGGGACCCTGGTGGCCTTGCCGTCGTCCAGCCGAAATAGACCCGGGCAGACCACCAGCGCGTGCTGACCGGCCGGGGCTACGCCAAGTACCCGGCAGGAGTCCCGCGCGATGGCACGCCCGAGCGGCCCGCCGGACACCCGGCCGATGTTCTCGCCCATGAGCGGGGTCACCTTGCCGGTCGCCGGCGAGATGGCGACGAGCATTGTCGTGACGCTATGCGGGTGGTTGATATAGGACGAGGCGATGATCGGGCCGCCGTCCGGACTCGCGAAGGCCGTGTTGAGAGCGCCGAATCTGCCGGCCCTGGTGGCGACGATTCGCCCGGCCAGCGGTGAGCGGCCAGGCGCGGCGGTGTTGAGCTCGCGCAGTTCCTCTCGTCCGCCGTGACCGGCCGAGCCGTCCCACAGGAAGTCCAGCCGGGTGTTACCCCCGGCCCAGGAAGGATTCGACAGGTTGGCCAGCTTTCCTGACGCGGACCAGATCCTGGCGGGTCCGCCGTTCAGCGGGACTACCAGCAGGTCGGCCCGCCGGGAATCAGTGGACTGCTCAGTGACCGCGAGCTTGCTGCCATCCGGCGACAGCGCGATGCCGGAGACCCACGTGCTCGACCCGGTGGCGGTGGGGCTAATGGGAAGGCGGGTCATCGTCAGGTTCTGGCCGCTGCGGGAGATCCGCAGCCGGTACAGGGCTCTCGCCCAGGATTCGCGATGCACGATCCGGTCAGCCACCAGGTAGAACTCGCGATCGGATCGGGCCGCCGTGATCGAGGGGACCATGTCTGTTGGCGGGAGCAGGAGCTGGCTCAGCACCTGGCCGGTCCGTGAGCTGTGGACTATGGCGCGGAGTCTGCTGCCTACCTTGTTGACAGTGAGGATGTAGCGGGGCATCGGGGCCGTCGCGCCGCCGGTGCTGCCGCCGGTCCCGCTGGTGGTCCGGCCGGTCTGGCTGGCGGCCGATCCGGGAGCTGAGGGTCTGGCCGCCGATCCGCTGGCGAGCGACAGGGTCAGCGCTATGGCGACCACGGCGAACCCGGACAAAGCCGGGGCCAGGAACCGCCAGGCCGGCGCGTGCGGCCGGTAGGTCCGGTTGGCACGGTTGGCGCGGTCGGTCCGGCGGCCCGGAGCAGCTAGGGGGGATGCCTCTTCCGGCTGGAAGGTGGTCGGGTCGGCTGAGAGCATCGCGTTCATGCGCGCGGTGGTCTCCGCCTGGTACAACTGGTCGCCCTGATAGGAACTGGCCGACACCGGGTTGGCCGGCGCCATGACCGAGCGAATCTGGTCCACGAGGTTACGCTCGTCCATCATCTGGCCTCCGTATTTCATCGAGCCTCCTGCCCGTCGATCTGATGTCTCGAAGCCGCCGCCAGCGCCGGAGCCCGTTCCGCAACCGCAGCGCGACCCGAAGCCACAGCCAGTCCGGCGGTCGATGGCCGAGCCGCGCCCGATGCCGTCGTCCGAGCCCGTGCCGTCGCCCGAGCCCGTGCCGTCGCCCGAGCCGGTGCCGGTGCCTGTGCCGGTGCCTGTGCCGGTGCTGGTGCCTGTGCCGGTGCTGGTGCCGGTGCTGGTGCCGGTGCTGGTGCCTGTGCCGGTGCTGGTGCCCGAGATCCGCCGGCGTCGAGCGCCGCGAGAGCGTGGTCGAGCCTGCGCCTGGCCCGGTGCAGCCTGACTGCCATCGCCGACCTCGAACACCCCATCACCAGCGCCGCGCCCGCCAGGTCAAGCTCTTCCCAGCCGATCAGCCGAAGCGCCTCCCGGTCGGGCTCGCTCAGGCGATCAAGAGCCTGGCCAATGCGAGACCGCTCCGAGATACTCGCCGCCGGATCAGGCACCAGGTCGTTCTGGGTCTCCAGCCACACGCGCGCCGCGACCCGTACCGACCTGCGCCTAGTCCGCTCGGCGTTAGCAAGCACCCGCCGTGCCACCGCATAGAGCCACGGCTCCACCTGATCAGGGTCCTGCGGCACGGCCGCCAGCCTGCGCCAGGCGATCAGGAAGGTTTCGGCAACAACGTCCGCAGCGGTATCGGGATCGGCACGGCGAGTCGCATACCGCAAGATCGCCCCGTGATGCGCCCGGTACAGGGCATCGAACCGTTCATCAACATCCACGCTGTTCGCCTCTCGCCTGATCCAGCTGCCTGACACCTCCCTATGTCCGGCCACCCCCCGATCATTACCGACGAGTCACGATCCGCCCCAGTCCATCACAACCCACCAGCCCCACTAGCCCCAGCCGCAACCGACCCCCAGCTCCCGAACCCACCAGCCCCGCTAACCCCAATCTGCCGCAGAACTCGTTTCGCCCGCCTAGCGATGTTCCGTGATCATGTTGCGGGGTGTGATCACGGAACCTCACTCGGGTGATCACGCTGTCTTGTTTCCGGGCTCTGGCGCGAGTTCCGTGACCGGGCTGGCAGCTGGTGTCAGACCTCCGCTGGTGTCAGACCTCAGCTGGTGTCAGACCTCAGCTGGTGTCAGACCTCAGCTGGTGTCGGATCTGGCGGGGGGCTGGCCGGGCGGCGTGTCCTCGATGCCGGCTGCTTTGCCTGACGCCCTGCATCGAGGGCACGCCGTCCGGCTGGGCACCGGCTGCTGCGGGGACACTCGCGTGCATCCCGGCGGAGCCCCATCGATGTGACATAGCTGGGGCTGGAGCCCCATCGATGTGACATAGCTGGGGCTGGAGCCCAATGCCAGGAACTTAAGGTGGCTGTCCGGGGTGCGGCAGCGGCTGCGGCGGACGACAGCCGGGGTCCCCTGCTGTCGTCCGCGCAACAGCAGGGGACCCCAGCTGCGACGCCGCAGTCACCTCGATCCCGGCATACCCGGCAAAAAGAGCGGCCGACCCGCCGCGCCCCAGCCCAGCCGGCCCCGGCCAGCTTCTCCCGCACCATCACAAACCCGCCCCGCCCCTCCAGACACAACCACCCCGGCCCCTATACCACGCGACACCCGCCACACCGCCACCATCACCCCGCCTGACACAACCACCCCCGCCACCTCCCACCAGCCACAACACCCCCGCACCACCACAAACCAGCCACCTTAAGTTCCTGGCATTGGGCTGGAGCCCCGTCGATGTGACATAGCTGGGGCTGGGGCCAGGTGTCAGCAGCACCGCTGTCACCTCGATGCGCTTGCGGAGCGGGCACTGGGCGCGGAGCCCGGCCAGGGCTGCCGCCCGGAACGGCTGCCAGGGGCCATGTCCCGGGCTCCGCCGGGCGCACGTGACACCCCCCGCAGCGGCCGGTGCCCAGCCGGACGGCGTGCCCTCGATGCAGAGCGTCAAGCAAAGCAGCCGGCATCGAGGACACGCCGCCCGGCCAGCCCCCCGCCAGGTCTGACACCAGGTCTGACACCAGCTGAGGTCCGACACCAGATGCCAGCCCGGTCACGGAACTCGCGCCAGAGCCTGTTTCCGTGATCAGACCGCGCTCCATGATCACGGAAGCCGACCTGGGCCGCCAGGGACGCGCTCTGCCGACCCGAGGAATAACCAGATTTCCGGACTCAGGGCCGCACGCCAACGTCGTCCCCGCTCCTGCTTTCTCGCGGGATCGGGCGGGGGGCGGGTTAGGCGGGGAGGGTTGCCTCGATGGCGGCTACTACCTCGTCCGCCTCGGGGTCGGTCATCGGGCGGAACCGGCCCACGATCTTGCCTTCGCCGTTGACCAGGAACTTCTCGAAGTTCCACTGGATGTCACCGGCTTCGCCCTCGGCGTCGGGCACGGCAGTCAGCTCGGTGTAGAGCGGGTGGCGGTCGGGGCCGTTGACGTCGATCTTGGCGAACATGGGGAAGCTCACGCCGTAGTTCACCGAGCAGAACTCGCTGATCTCATCCGCAGTGCCCGGCTCCTGGCCGCCGAACTGGTTGCACGGGAATCCGGCTACCGTGAAGCCGCGCGCCGCGAACCGGTCGTGCAGTCGCTGCAGGCCCGCGTACTGCGGGGTCAGGCCGCACTTCGAGGCGACGTTGACTACCAGGATCGTCGAGCCGGCGAAGTCGCCAAGTGTGGCCGGCGCACCAGCCAGGGTCGATACGTCAATGTCGTAGACGGTCACGTGGCTATTCCTCCGATGTGCTGAACTCCTGGACATCCGGTCAACAGCGGCCGGGCGGCCATTATGCCCGTGCGGCCTCGACGCCGGCCAGCCAGCCGCCGACCAGCCCGAGCACTAGATCCGGCCGCTCCGCCTGGCTCATATGCGAGCAGCCATCGAGCACGGTGAACTGTGATCCAGGGATCGCCTCGTGCGCCTGGCGAACGGTGGCCGGAGTCACCTCGTCGAACTCGCCGCAGAACAGCAGCGTCGGCGCCTCGATCTGGCCGAGGTCGCTGACGACGTCGAAGTCCTTGAGCGGGCCGATGACGTGGAACTCGCTCGGCCCGTTCATCGTGAAGTACACCTCAGGGTTGGTCTCGATCGCATCGAAGGTGGCCTGGACCCAGTCGGCGTAGGGCTTGGCCCGGCAGACGTGCCGGTCGTAGAAGGTCATCATGGCCTGCTGGTACTCATCGCTCGCATAGGTGCCGGCCGCCTCGTGCCGCCTGAGCGTCGCCTCGACCTCGGCCGGGAGGTCCGCCCGGAGCCGGTCGAGGCTCGGAGAGCCAGAACGGCACCGACGCCGGCGAGGACTCGACCAGCAGGCTGACCAGCCCGGCTGGCCTGGTGATCGCGTAGGCCATGCCGAGCATTCCGCCCCAGGAGTGACCGAGCACGTGGCACTGCGTCAGGCCGAGCGCCTCGCGTACGGCATTGACCTCGTCGATGAAAAGCTCAGTGGTCCACATGGCTGGATCGTGCGGTTCCTCGATCGCCGAGTTGCCGCAGCCGAGCTGGTCGTAGCAGATCACCCTGCGGCCGACGGCCAGTTCCCGGTACGGCGCCATGTGATTCCAGCTCGCGCCTGGCCCGCCGTGCAGGCAGAGCAGCGGGTACTTGCCCGGGTCCTCGCCGGTGCCGGTGATCTGGTACCAGGTCCGGTGCCCGGCGAACGACACGTAACCTTCTTGCCGGGCCGGGTCAGCCGAGTGAGCCATGTCCGCTTTCACGATGATTGCTCCGATCCAGACGAGATGCGAAGCATCCTACAACCGGGGGTCAACCGGCTCGGATTCGAGCGCTAGCACGGCGAACACGCACTCGTGGACCCGCCAGCTCGGCTCGCCGCGCGCCGCCCGGTCGAGAGCTTCGAGGCCAAGCGCGAACTCGCGACCGGCAAGCGACCGCTTATGCCCGAGGCCGCGCTTGCGCAGCCGCTCCAGGTTCGCCGGCTCGGTGTAGTCAGGCCCGTAGATGATCCGCAGGTACTCCCGCCCGCGCACCTTCAATCCCGCTTGCGCGAGCCCGCGCCGGCCCCGCACCAGGCCCCCCGCCGGCTTGACCACCATTCCCTCGCCGCCCGCCTCGGTCAGCTCCTGCCACCACGCGGTAGCGGCACCGAGCGACACCGCATCCGAGGTGTCGGCATAGATCCGCCGGGTGGGAGCGATGAGCTCGGGGTCGGCCCGCACCAGCCGGTCGGCCACGCTCAGGTGCCACTCGTGCGGCCGGCTCGCGTGGCTGGCGCCCGCGCTGGCCAGCAGCTGAAACGGCGCGAGCCTAATGCCGGTCAGTCCGTCCGTTGACCAGCAGTACCGCCGGTAAGCCTGAGTGAAGGCCGCGCTATTGGCCGCCCGTGAGCGGGTGCGGTCGAGCAGCTCACCGACGTCGAGGCCGCCGGCCGCCGCTCGCTCAAGTGCGGTGACGGCGGCAGGCAGCACGTGTCCGGCCGCCGCTCCGACCGCCGCGTACTGAGTCCTGAGCAGTTCCTCGGCCTTCGCGCTCCAGGGCAGCAGCTCAGCGTCGAACAGCAGCCACCCGGTGCTCAGCTCCTCGAAAAGGCCAGCCGAGCTGGCGGCAGCGCGCAGCCTGGCCAGCAGTTCCTCGGTCAGGCCGGGGCGGAAGAAAGACCGGCCGGTTCTGGTCCAGACCGCGCCGCTCGCTCCGCCCGGTGCGCCGAATCTGGAGGCGGCCGCGTCCTGGTCCGCGCACACCAGCGCCACCGCGCGCGAGCCCATGTGTTTTTCCTCGCACACCAGCGCTTCCACGCCTTCGGCCCGGTACGCATCAAACGCCTGCTCCGGGTACTCAAGCAGGCCGGGCAGCGCCGAGGTCGCCACCGGGCTCATCGTCGGCGGCAGATAGATAAGCCAGCGCGGGTCGAGCGCGAACCGGCTCATCACCTCAAGCGCGGCGGCCGCGTTCTCCTCGTTGACAGTGATCCGGCCGTGATACGCGGTCTCGATCGAGCGCCTGCCGGTCACGTCCGTCAGGTCGAGCACCTCGGGATCGCGCCGCCCGAACCCGTCGGGCTCCGGCCCGGCTCCGGCCGCTGCCTGCGGATTGACGGGGAACGGCTTGGCCGGCTCGTAGTAGACCCGTGCTGCCGGAACGCTGACCAGCTCGCGCTCCGGATATCGGAGTCCGCTGAGCCGACCGCCGAACACGCAGCCGGTGTCTAGGCACAGCGTTCCATTTATCCACTCCGGGCTTGGAATTGGAGTGTGCCCGTACAGCACCATCGCGCTTCCGCGATAGTCGTTCGCCCACGGGTATCTGACTGGCAATCCGAACTCGTCAGTCTCGCCGGTCGTCTCACCATAGAGGCAGAAGGATCGGACCCGCGCTGATGCCCGTCCCTGGAGCCGCTCGGTGAGCCCCGCGTGACTCACGACTAGCTTTCCGCCGTCGAGCACGTAATGGGAGACCAGCCCGTCCAGGAACGATTCGACCTGAGTGCCGAAGTCGGCAGGCTGAGCCGCGAGCTGGGCCAGGGACTCGGCGAGTCCGTGGCTGACCTTGACATTGCGGCCGCGCAGCGCCCTGAGCAGCTTGTTCTCGTGGTTGCCTGGCACGCAGAGCGCGTCTCCGTCCCCCACCATGCCCATGACCAGGCGGAGCACCCCCGGCGTGGCCGGGCCCCGGTCGACCAGGTCGCCGACGAAGACCGCCGTCCGGCCGGCTGGGTGCCGCCCGCCGACCGGGCGGTGCAGCTCGTCACGGCGCAGTTCGTAGCCGAGCTCGGAGAGCAGCGACTCAAGCTCGGGCAGGCAGCCGTGCACGTCGCCGATGACGTCGAACGGCCCGGTCCGGTCCCGCAGGTCGCTGAAGAGCCTGGTCCGCACCACCCGGGCGGCAGCGACCTCGGCCTCGGTCCGCAGTACATGGACCCGGCGGAACCCTTCCTTCTCCAGGCCGCGCAGTCCGCGCCTGAGCTGGTCTCGCTGGCGGCCGATCACGTGGGCGCCGAACGTGCGGTCGGGCCGCGCCTTGTTTCGGTCGATACACACCCGCTCGGGCAAGTCGAGCACGACCGCCGCCGGAAGCACGTCGTGCTCACGGGCCAGGCTGATCAGCTGCTTGCGGCCCTCTGGCTGCACGTTCGTCGCATCGATCACGGTGAGCCTGCCCGCCGCGAGCCGCTTGGCCGCGATGAAGTGCAGCACGTCGAAGGCGTCCCTGCTGGCCGACTGGTCGTTCTCATCGTCGGCGACCAGCCCTCGGCAGAAGTCACTGGAGACGATCTCGGTCCGCGCGAAATGCGTGCTGGCGAAGGTCGACTTGCCCGACCCGCTCGGTCCGATCAGCACTACCAGGCTCAGCGCCGGGAGGTCGATCGTGCGTTCGCCGGTCATGGTGTCACCGCCCGTGCGTAGTCCAGGCTGGCGTCGGCGCTGCCGCCCCGGCGGCCAGGGCCGGTCCAGCCGATCCTGGTGAAGACGGCCAGCTGGGTGGACGAGCCGACCTCGTCATCTCGTGGTCCCACGCCCGCGAGCCTGACCTCGTACCCGCGCTCGCCGGCCACCCGCCGCGCCCACGCCTCGAACTGCGCCCTGGTCCACTCGAACCTGTGATCACGGTGCCGGGACTGGCCTGGAGCCAGGAACTCGTACCTGACGTTGTACTCGACGTTCGGGGTCGTCACGATCACCAGCCCTGGTGCCGCCTCGGTGAACACGGTTCGCTCAAGTGCGCCGTGGCGCGGCTGGTCAATGTGCTCGATGACCTCGACCAGCACGAGCGCGTCGAGTCCGGCGAGCCGATCGTCGCGATAGGTGAGCGAGGACTGAATCAGCCTGAGCCGGCCGCGCACGGACTCCGGCATCCGGTCGAGCCGCAGCCTTCGCTCGGCTACCTCAAGCGCGCGGGAGGACACGTCGGCCGCTATTACCTCGGTGAACGACGGGTCCGCGAGCAGCGCCGCGGTCAGCGTTCCCTCACCGCAGCCGAGGTCAGCGACCCGGCTGGCGCCAGCGGCCCGCAACTCGGCCAGGACGGCGGCGCGGCGCTGCTCGGCGAGCGAGATCTGCGGTTCGGCGAGTGCGTGGGCCTGGGCTTCAGCTGCGGCCTCGCTGGCGGTGGCGGCCTCGTTCGCGGCGGGGATGGCGTTGTCGAACGACTCGGGCGCGGTGTCGTCCACCTCGGCCAGCCGGGCCAGGGCCGAGCGGTAAAGACCCGATCGATGAGCCAGGTAACGGCGGGTGATGAGAGTCTTGGCCGGATGGCCGGCCAGCCAGCCGCCGCCGGCCCTGATCAGCTTGTCGACCTCGTCAGGACTGACCCAGTAGTGCTTGCTGTCATCGAGCACGGGCAGCAGTACGTAGAGATGGTGGAGCGCGTCGGCCAGCCTGAGTTCGCCGGCCAGGCGCAGATCCAGGTAGCGCGAGTCGCCCCAGGCCGGAAAGGCGTCATCGAGGGGTATCGGATCGGCCACCGCCCGCCAGCCAAGCGGCTCGAATAGGCTGCCAGCGAGCTCGGGGCCGCCCCGGCAGGGCAGCACCGGAATGTGGACTTCCAGCGGGATCACCCCGGCCGCCAGTTCAGGGCGGGCATCGCAGCGGCCGGTCATGGCCGTCCTGAACACTCGCGACAGTGCGACCGCGAGCATGCTGGACGCCGCATAGGGCCGGTCATTCACATACTGCCCGAGGCTGAATCCCTCCCCCGCCGGCCCTTGCCGCCCGCGCACCAGCCCGACCGGGTCGACCTCGAGCAGCACGGCAGCCGTGCACCGAACGGGGGTCGCCTCCGGGTAAAAGACGTGCGCGATCCCGGTCGACACCTTGAATGCCTGCGCGTGAGCGGGGTTCTTATGCAGCAGAAACCCGAGATCGGTCGCCGGCGCTGGTGTGGCTGGTCCTGGTGCGGCTGGGGCTGGGGTCGCTAGGGCTGGCGTCGATGCTGCCGGCGCTGGCGACTCCGGCGCGGTCGATGCCCGGACGGCGGCCTGGTCTGGCTCGGCGGTCATCGTGATGGTCAGCAGCATAGAGGGTCATCCTGCACCATCAGGGCAACCAGAGTCGCGTCAGTTTCTGACCTCGCCCGCGCAGGCAGGACGTCCCCCGGCGAACGCAGTCTCTGCTTTCTTACCGATCCAGGCTACTCGACGTCCCCGCGCGGACACCCCAGCAACGACAGGCAGAGTCGCCGCCCAGTGCCTGGCCCACCCAGGCCAGATCACCCGCACATGTTTCCGTGATCATGGAACAACACCCGACCACGGAACATCAGTAGCATGTTCACCCCACCAGAAGCTCCGTGATCAACTCTTCCGGCCTGATCACGGAACATCAGCGGCGGAATCCGGGTGCCGCAGGCAAGCCCGGACCCTGTCCTCGGGGCTGCGGGCGATGCCGGACTCGGTGGCGACAGCAGCTAAGGGCCGGCGGTGCTGTCCTAGCGACAGCTAAGGGCCGGCAGTGCGGCCGGGTCTCGCCGCCACGCACCCTACTGAGCTCGAATCAGGCGAAACCGGGCATTCCCGTGGACGTGAACGACGTACCTCGGGTTGGGCCGTGTGGTTAGTTTGCCGGGTATCGACCCTCGGGGTACTGGCGGCTGGCCTTCTCCAGGAGGGTTGTCGTTTCCCGGAAAGTTGTCGTCACTCCTAGACTCCCTTAGGTGACGGAGACCGGGCGGGAAATCCCGGCTACCGGCAGTTAGCTTTGAGTTTGTCGAGCCGGGCGTCCTTATTTATTCACCTGCTGTTGTTTGTTGCGGTGAGGGGTCGGGGCGGTCGGCTGTTGCCGGGTGGTGCGGACTTTGATTTACTGTCGCGAATGTCCCCCGCACGTGCTACCTGCCAGTGAACGAGCGGCTCGCCGCTGCCCGCCCGGTCGGCCAGTCCGGCCTGGCGATCGCTCCGATCGCGCTCGGCTGCGGCAACTTCGGCGGGATCGGCTCGGCGCCTGAGTTCTTCGGCCAGGGGCTGACCCCGGATCAGGCGCTTGAGCTGATGGACGCCGCCTGGGAGCTGGGCATCACCCATTTCGACACGGCGGACGCCTACGGCGGCGGTCGAAGTGAGCAGGCGATCGGCCAGTGGGTTCGATCGCGCGGGGTCCGGCCGCAGCTCACGACCAAGACGTTCAACCCGGTGGAAGCCGGCGGCGACAGCGGCCTGACGCCCGAGCGGATCGAGCGTCAGCTCGCGGCTAGCCTGGACCGGCTCGGGGTCGGTCAAGTCGAGTTGTACCTGGCCCACGATCCCGACCCGGGGGTGCCGATCGCCGAGACGATCGGCGCGTTCGAGGCCGCGGTCGCCGACGGGAAGGTTCGCGCGTACGGGGTCAGCAACTTCGATGCCGGGCAGCTCGCTGACGCGCTGGCGGCTGGCCGGCCGCAGGCGATCCAGAACGGCTACTCGCTGCTGAACCGGGGCGATGAGCGGGAGCTGATTCCGCTGTGCGTCCAGCGGGGGGTCGCTTACCTGGCCTTCGGGCCGCTGGCTGGCGGCTGGCTCACCGGCAAGTACCGCCGGGGCGAGCCGTTTCCGCCGGGATCGCGGATGACCCAGCGGCCTGAGCCTTATGAGGGGTTCCTGGCCGATCAGACCTTCGCGGCCCTGGACCGGTTCGCGGCGATGGCCGGGCGCCTGGGGATCTCGATGGCCGGGCTGGCGCTTGGCTGGCTGCTCGCCGATGAGCGGATCACGCAGATCGTGATCGGCCCTGGACGTCCTGAGCACCTGCGGCCGGTCAGCGAGGCGCTCGCGCATCCCGTGACCGCGCAGGAGCGCGCCGAGATCGAGGAGATCTTCACGTGATCGAGCTGGCCAGGATCGAGGCGGCCAGGAGCCGGATCGCCGGTGCCGCGATCAGGACGCCGCTGGTGCGCCTGCAGGTGGAAGACGCGCCGGCCGAGATCTACCTGAAGCTGGAGAGCCTGCAGCCGATCAACTCGTTCAAGATCCGCGGCGCGATGAACGCGGTCATGTCCGCTCCCGCGAGCGCGCGGGCGAAGGGCCTGGTCACCGCCAGCGCCGGGAACATGGCCCAGGGCGTGGCCTGGGCGGCCAGGCTGCTCAGCCTGCCCGCCACGATCGTCGTGCCCGACGGGGCGCCGGAGGCGAAGCTAGCGGCGATCGAGCGGCTGGGCGGCCGGGTACTGAAGGTGCCTTACGACGACTGGTGGAACATCCTGGTCACCAGCGAGGTCGATGGTCTCGACGGAATGTTCGTGCACCCGGCGGCCGACCCCGAGGTCATGGCGGGTAACGGCACGATCGGCCTGGAGATTCTGGAGGACCTGCCGGAGCCGGACGCGGTGGTCATCCCCTACGGCGGTGGCGGCCTGACCGTGGGCATAGCCAGCGCGATCAAGGCGCTGCGGCCTCAGACGATGATCGTCACGGCCGAGCCGGCCACCGCTGCCGGGATGGCAGCGGCCAAGGCGGCCGGTCACCCGGTCGACGCCGACTACAGCCCGTCTTTTGTCGACGGGGCCGGCGGCCGCCGGGTCCTGGACAGCGTGTGGCCGCTCGCGGCGCCGCTGGTCGACCGGGCACTTGACCTCCCGATCGCCGAGGTGGCCTCGGCGGTGCGGGTGCTGGCCGAGCGAGCACGGGTGATCGCCGAGGGCGCGGGAGCGCTCTCGACGGCGGCGGCGCTGTCCGGCCGGGCCGGGGGCGGGAAGATCGTCTGCGTGGTGTCCGGCGGAAACATCAACCTCACGAAGCTGACAGAGATCCTGCGAGGTGCGGCCGGATAGGTCCGGCCGTCCCGCGTCCGGGGGCCGCGCAGAGTCCGGCCGACTCGTAACTGTTACCCAATCCCGAATTGCACCCCTTGCACGGGTGTGCGCGGCGATGGTTTGATCAGCGGAACAAATGCGAGCCGGGGAGGGGGGCGCATGTTGAGTTTCCGCAGCACCTGCCGCGCCCGCCAGCAGCCTGGCATCGCTGGACCCAGGCTCTTCATGATGCCGGGCACGGTTGAGGCGAACCTTGCGGCTGGGTGGACGTTACGCGGCTGATTCGCCGACAACCGTTTTTAGCCCGAGAAATTAAACCTTGCCGGCACTCTCGCCGGAAACTGGAGGTAGCGCCCATGAAAGGACGCACGATCATTGCGGTGGCAGCGCTTGGCACGCTGGCCGTCGCGGGTTGCAGCAGTAGTAGCAGCGGCGGCACGACCGCTTCCGGAGGCGGAAGCAAGAGCTGCGTGGCCTCAGTGGGCATTGAGGCGCCGATCACCGGCCCGGTGGCCGTGCTCGGGCAGGAGCAGCTGCATTTCGCCGAGCTCGCCATGGCCATGGACAACGCCGCCAACAAGACGAAGATCACGCTGGTCCAGGGTGACACCCAGCTGAACCCGGCGCAGGCGACGACCGTGACTCAGCAGTTCGTCTCGAACAGCAAGATCATCGCGGTGGCCGGCCCTGCTGGCAGCCAGGAAGTCGAGGCAGTCGGCCCGCTGTTCGCCAGGGCCGGGATTCCGTTCATTACCGGATCGGCGACGGCGGCGGCGCTGACCACAGGCAAGTACCCGACGTTCTTCCGCGTGGTATCGAAGGACAGCGTGCAGGGGCCGCAGGACGCCAACTACATCATCAACAACCTGCACCCGAAGGCACTGATGATCGTCGATGACCAGGAGGCCTACTCGACCGGCCTCGTGGCCGCGATGCTGCCGGTCTTCAAGGCCGCGGGGATCAAAGTCGACCACGAGTCCGTCTCGCAGAAGCTGACCGACTTCTCTTCGCTGATCGCCAAGGTGACCCCGGCTACGTCCGTCGTGGTGCTGCCGTGGCAGGTGGCGGCCAACGCCCAGCAGCTCGGGCGTGACCTCGCCCAGGAGCACAAGAAGGCCGTGATCTTCGGTACTGACGGCCTGTTCTCGCCGAGTGCGTTCACGATCCCCGGCTCCTACGTGTCATCGTTCGGCCCGGACATCACGGCCATCCCCGCTGATGCCTCGATCGCCGCGGCCGCGAAGGCGAAGTACGGATCGTTCGGTACGTTCGGGCCGCCGGTCTTCGCCGCGACCCACGTCATCGACGAGGCGATCGCATCGGTCTGCAAGGCCGGCCAGACGCCGACCCGCGCCAATGTGCTCGCAGCGATCAAGAAGACGAACGAGCCGACCTCGATCCTCGGGCAGCCGATCAGCTTCGACTCGAACGGCGACCTGACCAACGGCAAGTTCTTCCTCTTCAAGATCGACTCGGCCGGCAAGTACCAGCTGATCCCGGGTTGATCGGCTGACTCTGCGATGGCAGCCCTGGGCGCGCCGGCCTGCTGGCCGGCGCGCCTTCGGGGCGCATGTGTGATGGGCGGGACTCGCACCTGATGGGCTTTTTCTTCCAGGAACTCGTGAACGGCATCACCGTCGGGGCGCTCTATTCACTGGTGGCGCTCGGCTTCTCGATGGTGTACGGCGTGCTGAAGCTCCTGAACTTCGCGCACGGTGACCTGTACATGGTCGGAGCGTTCGTCGGATACTTCGTGATCCAGTGGTTCGGCGGGCCGAGTGCCCTGTCGATCCCGGTGCCCCTGCTGCTCGTGATCATGTTCGTGCTGGCCGCGCTCCTGACCGGCGGCCTTGGCGTGACGATCGAGCGGTTCGCCTACCGGCCGCTCCGGCACGCGCCGAGGATCGCGCCGCTGATCACCGCGATCGGCATCTCCTTCTTCCTGGAGAACGCGGCGCTGCTCCTGTTCGGCGGTCAGTTCCGGGTGTACAACACCTCGGAGTTCATCCCGTTCTCCTCCGGGTTCAGCATCGGCCCGGTCAGCATCGACGCGGTCCAGATCATGGTCCTGCTGCTTGGCCTCGCGCTGATGGTCGGGCTTCGGCTGCTGGTGGTGCGCACCAGGCTCGGCAAGCAGATGCGGGCGGTCTCCGCCGACACCGAGGCAGCGGAGATGCTCGGGATCAACGTGAACTTCACGATCGCCGCGACCTTCTTCCTTGGCTCGGCCCTGGCCGGCGTGGCTGGCGTGATGGCCGGGCTGCTGTTCAACCAGGTGACCAACACCATCGGCTTCCTGGTCGGCCTCAAGGCGTTCACCGCCGCCGTGGTCGGCGGCATCGGCTCCCTGCCAGGCGCGATGCTCGGCGGCCTGCTGATCGGCATCGCCGAGTCGTTCATCACCGGTTATGTCTCATCGACCTTCACCAACCTGCTCGTCTTCGCGCTGCTGATCGTCGTCATGCTGGTCAGGCCGAGCGGGCTGCTTGGCCGGGTCCAGCTGCAGAAGGTCTGAGGACGCCGTGAGCCTCGATTCACCGCCTTCGCCCGCAAGCCCGGCCGACTCTGGATCCGGCTCCGGCGGGCCTTTGGTCGGGGTCGATGAGTGGGTCGCCCGGTCGCAGGGGCGACACGAGTATCTGCCTGGCTGGCTCGGCCAGGCGCAGCGGACGGCCGAGCGGGTGGGGTGGTGGCCGCGGCTCGCGGCCGCTGGCGTGGCCGGGCTGATCCTGCCGTTCATCGGACTTGGCGGCTTCCAGCTTCAGGTGGGCATCGACGCGCTGGTGATCGCGCTGCTCGCGGTCGGGCTGAACATCGTCGTCGGCTGGGCCGGGCTGCTTGACCTTGGCTATGTCGCGTTCTTCGGCTTCGGGGCCTACGGCTTCGCGCTGCTGTCCTCGGGCCAGATCGGCGCCAGCGGCATCCACCTGCCCGCGATCGCCTCCCTGCCGATCGTGATGATCGCGGCGGCAGTACTCGGGCTGATCGTCGGCTGGCCATCGCGGCGGCTGTTCGGCGACTACCTGGCGATCGTGACCCTGTTCTTCGGCGAGGCGTTCGTCGAGTTCACCAACAACGTGGCGCCGAGCAAGCTGGGCGGTCCTAACGGCATCGTCGGCATCGACGCCATCCACTCCTTCGGCATCACGCTCACCAGCAACGAGAGCTACTACTACCTGCTCGTCGTGCTGCTCGTGCTCACGATGGGAGTGCTGCGGCTGCTCGACACCTCCCGCACCGGCCGGGCCTGGCGAGCGGTGCGCGAAGACTCACTCGCCGCGGCGGCGATGACGATCCCGGTCAACCGGGTCAAGCTGATGGCGTTCGCGTTCGGTGCCATGGTCGCCGCGCTGGCCGGCACGATCTTCGCCGCCCAGCAGATCAGCGTGTTTCCGACTGACTTTGACACGCCGATCCTGATCCTGGTCTACGCGGGCCTGATCCTCGGCGGGGCGGGCAGCATCGGTGGCGCGGCGACCGGCGCCCTCGTGGTGATGGTCATCTACGACGGTCTGCTGCGCAGCCCGAGTGACTCCGCGATCCTTTTCTATGCTCTGATCCTGCTGACCCTGGCGGTCAAGCTGCGCCCGTGGCGGCGCTTCGGCGTGGTGCTCGCGGCGACGGCGGCCCTGGGATTCGCCTTGCGCGCCATCGTCGGCGCGATCTCCGCCAGCGCCGTCGCGGGGACCCCGCAGTCAGGCGGCTGGATCGCCAGCGCGCTGCGTGACTGGGTGATCGTGCCAGCTAACCCGCAGGTCGCCGGCAACTTCGGGTTCGTGCTGCTCATCGTCATGCTGATCGCGCTGGTGCAGTTCAAGGACCGGTGGCGGACCATCCTGCTGGTGCCGACCATTTACCTGGGGTCGTTCGTGTGGGAGACCCGCCTGGCCGCGGAGCCATCGATCACCAGGCAGCTCATGATCGGCGCGATCCTGATCGTGATGATGAACGCCAGGCCGCAGGGACTGCTTGGCGCCCGCCGCGTGGAGACCCTGACATGAGCGACGCGAGCAACCTGAGCGGCGTGAACGACGCGCCCCCGGCGATTGAGCCGCTGCTTGCCCTGGACCAGCTCTCGCTGGCGTTCGGCGGCCTGCAAGCGCTAGCCGGGCTCGACCTGCAGGTCGGTGAGCGCGAGATCGTCAGCCTGATCGGCCCCAATGGCGCGGGGAAGACAACGGTATTCAACGTGATCACCGGCGTCTACCAGCCTTCCTGGGGTGACGTGCGCCTCGCCGGGCAGTCGATCGCCGGCCAGGCACCGCACCGCATCGCCCAGCTGGGGATCGCGCGTACCTTCCAGAGCCTGCGCCTGTTCCTGAACATGTCGGTGATCGAGAACGTGATGGCCGCGACCTACGGCGGCACCAGGGCCATGCCGTGGGAGTCGATCCTGCGGACGCCCCGAGCCAGGCGGGAGGAGCGCGAGGTCCGTGCGGTCGCCGAAGAGGTGCTGTCCTTTTTCGGCCAGCGGCTGGCCGGCTACCGCTGGGAGCAGCCGGCGTACTCCCTGTCGTACGCGAACCGCAGGCGCCTGGAGATCGCGCGGGCGCTGGCGACCAATCCGCAGCTCCTGCTGCTCGACGAGCCGGCCGCGGGCATGAATCCGACCGAAACCCACGAGGTCACCGAGCTGATCTCCAGGCTCAGGGACGAGCGAGGCGTCGCGATCTGCGTGATCGAACACGACATGCACGTCGTGGCCGGCTGCTCGGACCGGGTCGTAGCGCTCGATCACGGAGTCAAGGTCGCCGAGGGCAGCTTCGACACGGTGGCCAACGATCCGGCAGTCGTCGAGGCCTATATGGGCCGCGACCCCGAAGCACTATCAGGATCTGGATGAGCACGCTACTGAAGCTGGACAGCGTCACCACCTACTACGGCCAGATGCGGATCCTCGAAGGCATCTGCCTGGAGGTCGCGGCGGGTGAACTGGTCTGCCTGCTCGGCGGCAACGCCTCGGGCAAGTCCACGACGCTCAAGACCATCCTCGGCATCGTCCGGCCGCGCGCCGGCCGGGTGCTGCTCGACGACCAGGACGTGACCAGCTGGCCCGTGCCGCAGCGCATCGGCAAGGGACTGGCCATCGTGCCGGAGAACCGCCGGCTATTCGGCCAGATGACCGTGCAGGAGAATCTCGAGCTCGGCGCGGTGCTGCGGGGCCGCGACAAGCTCGATGACGACTTCGCCAGAATCCACGAGCTGTTCCCGCGCCTGCTCGAACGACGTCACCAGCTCGCCGGCACCCTGTCAGGGGGCGAGCAGCAGATGGTCGCCGTCGGCCGGGCGCTGATGTCGCGCCCCCGGCTGCTGCTGATGGACGAACCCTCCATGGGCCTGTCCCCCGCCCTGGTGCAGCAGAACTTCGAGATCATCTCCGAAGTGCACCGATCGGGGATGGCAGTGCTGATGGTCGAGCAGAACGCGACCATGGCGCTGTCGGTCGCCGATCGCGGCTATGTGCTCTCTACGGGCGAGATCGTGCTAGAAGGCACCGCCGCCGACCTGCTCCGCAGCGAGGACCTCAAGCGCGCCTACCTGGGCCGCTAGCCCGGTGCTAGCCCAGATGCTTGTGCTTGACGTAGACGAGCAGATATTCCAGATACGCGGTGATCCGCTCCGGGTTCTGCCCTTCGGCCGGGCGTGCCTCAAAACGCCGGAGCCAGCCGCGAATACGGGGCAGATCGGCCGGCACGAGTACGCTGCGCAGCACGGTCAGGGTGCGACCAAGCACGTCAGCTTCCGCATGACTGTCGACAAGGTCACACAGGCTGGTCTTATGGCTCCTGGGATCGAGCAGGCCGAGGCTGTAAGCAGCTTCGCTGACTGTAAAGCTATCGGGATCATCCAGCCGTCTTAGCAACTCGCTGCCGGCGATAGCCCGGCCGGCTGGCCCGAGCTTCGCGAGGTTGGCATGGCCGGCTTGTCGCGCCGAACGACTAGGAGATATGCAGTCTTCCAAGGTCTGGCGCAGGGCGGGACCGGCAGTTCGCGCTGCCCGGCGGAGCACCTCGGGAATCTCGGTGAAGTCGTTCACGTGAAGCGTTCGGATGCCGTACAGCCGATGCTCGACTCGAGGATGGCCAGGTGCGTATCGCTGCACTGCCCTGGTTTCTCTGCGACTGCTTCACGGAAACGGCGATCGAAGGCCACCGGATCTGCCTTGCGGATCAGCGAGGCGGCCAGGATCAGCTCGCGGCTGCCTATCGTCGGGCCGAGGGCCTCTAGCCAGCCAAGCGCGGCGGCCGGCGTCGTGGCGCTCGACGCGCCCCGGATGAACTCATCCAGGCTGCGGGCGGCGGGCCGCTCGTCGCCAGGGGCCAGCAGCCGCCGGGCGCTGCGCTCGTCCTCATCGGACATCTGCGCCCCGAATTCCTCAAGCAACTCGCGCAGCAGCGGTATCCACCCGGGAAGCGTCCGGTCCCCTTTCGGAGATTCGTGCTTACGCTCCATCCCTCTCGATATTCCCGCGCCAGTCAGGCACACGAGCTGGTCGGACGCGACAAGATCACATAGAACACCGAATTCCCTGGCGTTCTGCCAATCAACGCCAGTCACGCGGATATCGCCTGGCGGCACATATCATCAATCTCGCTCCAGAACGCATGCCACAACCCGGCCAGCTTCTCGCGCTGAGCACTCACCACCGGACTCACGGCATCAAGGTCGTAGCGACGTAGCATCGAGTCGGCGGCAGCCGCATGCTCGCCCTCGACCTCCGCGTGCAGCTCGAAGAACTCCAGGTCCTCGTCGGCGAAGCCCGCCGTCCTGAGCACCGCCAGAAGCGGACCATACGTGTCGACCGCGGAAGACTCAAGGAAGACATATGTCGCGAGCGCCTCGGGTCGTGAACCGAGACCGAAGGCACGATCTAGTTCACCGACATAAGCTTGCACCCCCGGTAGCACCTCGGCGGCGTCGAGCAGAAGTTCCCCGGGGGTCAGATCAAGCGCGATCGCGAATCGCGCGAATAGCTTGGAATGCACCCGGTCAGCGGAGCCTCTACCCAGTTCCTCGTAGAGGACATCAGCGAGCATCGCGAGTGAATCGCGGTCAAGAGGATCGACTTGCTTCAATAGCGCACTGAATGCGACGACCTGCCTGCAGGAAAAATAGTAATATTGAGGTGCGAACGCCCGCAGTGCACGTTTCGCATCCGATCTCGTCCCGAGCCACTCGATCCATCGCATTTCGGGTGTCATGGCATCAGCGCACATCAGCGATCACCCCACTGCCTCGGTTATTTCCCCGCTGCCGATGATGTCACGGCGGCGGCACCGCGATGCGGCAGCCGGTCGATCAATTCGAAAGCGAAGGCAGCAGCGTGGCTGGCGGCCACTGGCTGCCAGTACAGATCGGAGTCCTCGTCCTTTCCGCTCAGCAGGTCAGAGATCCCTCGGACCACCAGGCCCTCGATGCCGGGATTGACGGCGAGGGCCTGGAGAAACCCGTAACTCTCCTTATCGACGGCCACAGCATCACCGCAGAAGCGGTCAAGCAACTGAGCGGTCCCCGACCGGGTGTCCGCTATAACCCGGCTGCCCGAGGCGATCGGCTTGACCACGGCCCTAGGTCGTGGCTCGGGCGAGTCTGCCCTGGCCCGATCTTGCCAGCGGTCGGCACGGGCTGTCGCCCAGGCCTCGCTGACCAGGCTCAGCGAACTTTGCTGCGTCTTTATCCTCGGCAAGTACTCGGCTTCTGTGTCTTTCGCCGATTCATAATCGTAGACCGTCTCGGCCGCGACAACATCTCCGAGTCGCACGTCCTTGCGCCCGCCGGCAACGCCGACGAACATCGCGACCTGCGGATCGAAGGCCGTAACGGCCCGGTCAAGCGCGACACCGGCGGTCACGTTTCCCTGTCCGGTCTGCGTAAGCGCGATCTGCCAGTCGCCGCCGGCGCAGGCGAAGGTGCCGGTCTCAAAGACCATTCCCCGGTGACGGCGCACCGAGATCGGCTCGCCAAGGTACCGCAGTACCGCGAGATATTCCGTTTCGATCGCAGTGCAGATGACAATCGTCGCGGTCCTGGTCGTCAGCGAGCCGGACGGAGCAGCCGGCGCAGGCTCGGCTTCGGCGAAGGTCAGCAGAAAACCTCGCCGGCCACCTCTGGCTCCCCCGGAGATCAGTCGTATCCCCCGCTCTCCTCTCCTGGCCAGGCCGGCCTGGAAAAGACGGTCGACTACATCGGCGAACTGGAGATAGGTCATTTCTGCCGCGATCTCCGCTGGCAGGCGGTCGTAGAGCTCGCGCGGGCTGGTCCCGGAGTCCGGCGCCGTCTGGCGAAGGGACGCATGCACTACCAGGTCAGATGCGCGGATCTCGACACGCCTGACGGCGAACAGGAGCGGCGCGATCAGGCTGAGGACCACGACAGGGACCGAATCAGCGCCCAGTGCCTGGAGCACCGTCGTCGTGACGATGCCGCTGACCACCGATCTGGCGACCGCGGCCGGCAAGTCAAGGCTCCAGTCGCCGGTCCGCATCGCGTACGGCGGCACTGCCCGGTCCTGGAGCCTTAGCAGGCTTTGCACGGTGACCAGCAGGTCGCCGCGATCCGCGTCAAGGAGATACGCGAGCTGGTCAACCGTCGACTCGCCGAATACTGTCACCGAGCCTGATGAGGGTGGCAGTATGCCGAGTTCCTCAATCCAGCCTGCCTGCTCGGTCATGTCTTTCCTTTCGCCGATTCCGATCCAATGGCGATTATTCGCCAGCTACGATCGAAAGGTAAGCGGGCCGGAGGATTGGCGCATGGCGTTGAAGTTCGGATGCGCGGGCGAGAACCTGAGCTCGACTCTCAAGTTCGGTGCCCTGGGCAGCTATGACGGTGCCGACCGATGGTCTCTGATGCTGGCCAGCATCGGCGGCGGCGACGAGCAATTCATGACCGAAAGGCATGAAGGGCTCCACCACGAGCTTCAGCTCGGCACCGGCTGGGGTCTGCTCTCCAGCATGGCCTGGCTGCTGGCAGGTCGCGGGGTCCGGCCGCACGCTCTCAGCGAGCTATTCGAGGCGATGGTCGTCGATTCGACCCAGACCCATGAAGTGTTCGCCACCGTACTATCGGTCTCGACGTTCACCGCCAGCCAGTCCCGCGAGCTGCTCGCCGATAACAACCGGTATTACGACTATCTATCCCGGGGCCTCGCTCTCGTGTCGCAGCAGGACACAGAGTTCCGGCAATTTCATTTCGCCGCCATCAGCGAAGTGCTCCGGGCCTGCATGCGGCCCGCCGCTATCTTTGACCTGCTCGACCTCGGCTTCGACCAGATCACCCGGCGGGATCTTGACCGGGACAGGGATGCGCCCGATCGCAGGCTCGCGGCGTTCGAGCGGATCGGCGGTCCATCGTCGTGGCGATCGGTCTTCGCCGGCCTGATCGCGGAATACCCCGACCGGGGCGGTGACCAGGCCGGGCAGAGTCCCCGCCGCCTCCTCGACGATGAGGCCGCGCTTGAGCGACTTCATCGCTTCGAAGCCGAGGTACTCCTCCCCCGTTGCCACCAGCACGCCTGCGCGGTGCTCGAACGCGCGGGGATGCCATCGATCGGCTCTCGCGAGCAGTCCAGGCTGGCCCAGGCGGTCAAGGCCGCCGTCGCCGCGGTCGACCCCGAGCTGGCCGGTCACCTGGTGCTCGTCGGCGAGCGGCAGCCACTGTATGAGGAAGCCTTCCAGTTCGAGCGTCAGCAGCTCGTGCTGCGCGAGCCGCTGCCCATGCGGGTCATCGGCAGCGAGGAGACTCGGAGGGACCCCGGCGCGTTCAGGTTCCGCCACGACGGCCGCGACTTCGCCTGCCTGATCTGGGCCGATCGCGACGTGCTACGCAAGCAGTTCGGCCTGCCACCGCAGGCCGAACTGCCCAGTCAGGTGACGGCGCTGATCAGTCCGCCGGACGAGTCCGGCGTCGTCAGGCTCGGAACACTGCCGCCCGGCCTGACCCCGCAGGAGTGCCAGCGGATCGCCGGCGACCTTCCGCTGATCGCGCTGAGCACGCATGCCACGCTCGCTGGGAACGGGGAGGCGCTGGCCCAGCTCCAGAAGGTGTACCCGGTATTCGTTCTGGCCGACCTGCCGGTGGCCAGGCAGGTCGGTTACTGGATCGGCCTGAATGCCACAGTGCGGGCCTCGGTCACGACTCTCGAAGGCCACGAGGCAAGCCTTGGCCTCCTGACCCTCGGTATCGGCCGGAAGCATCCTTTCGTCTTCCTCAGCCTCACCAGCAAGCTCAGCGCGTACGTGCTGATCGACCAGCTTCGCCGGCGGCATGGCAAGAGCATCGAACCCGACGACCTGACGGATGCCGACCGGCTGGTCGCCCAGCCAGCGGTGGTCGATTTCCTGCTGAGGACCTGGCACGTGCTTGACCAGCGTGGGGCGACGTGATGCCCGGCGACCATCGCCCAGCTGACGGGATTATTTTCGCCTGCGCGAGAGACGGGCTGACCCGGACCCTGGAGCAGGGCCTGCTTGGCGGATATGACGGGGCCGGGGCCTGGGTACTGGCGATGCCGAACCTGCGAGGCGACTCCGAGCAGCTCATGGTCGAGACGCACGAAGGACTGCATCACGAGTTGCAGACGTCCAGCGGTCTCGGCCTCGTGAGCGCTATGGCCCTGCTGCTCGCGCGGCGTGGCTTCCGTCCGCACGCCCTGGCCGAGCTCTTCCAGGGCCTGGCCAATGACTCCACGCACACCCATGAGGTCTTCGCGACCACCTGCCAAGACGCAGGCAGTTCCGCGCCCTGGCCGAGATCCACCGGGTACTCTCCGACGGCGGCATCGGCCTCGTCGTCTACACCCGCGCCGCAGCGCCGCTACTCCGGCTCACCGAGCGGCCGCGCGCACGGCAGAGCAGCAGAGCACACGCACCCGTCAGCGAACGGCCTCCGCTGCCCTACACCCCGGTGAACTGCGACGAAGTCCAGCGAGTCGCCGGCGAGCGCATGAACCTCCAGCTGCGCACCTGGGCGATACTCGAGACGGAAGTGACCAGGGCCGCCATCCCTGACAACGCCATCGGCCGGATGGCCCTGCTGCTCGTGTCGTGGGCAGAGACCCTGCTCCCCCGCCGCCTCCTACCGCTCGCCAGCTATCCCATGTTCGTCATCAGGAAAAGCCCGCCCGACGTAGCTCGGCCCGGCACATGAAGGCGAAAGCGCCCCATATTAGAAGGAAGGTTCGTACTTCCGCGATCGTCTTATGGTGGAGGTGGCGGGAATCGAACCCGCGTCCTTCAGTACATCACCAGGGCTTCTCCGTGCGCAGTCCACTGTGCTTTTCTCGGCCCCGGCAGTCACGCGGACAAGCCGCCGACGGGCCCAGTCGCTGTTTGATGTCCCGCCTGGCCCCGCGACCGGGCTAGGCGGTTGATCCTCCTAGATGACGCCAGTTACCGAGCCGGAGGAACTCCCGGACTGACGGTCTCGATGGCTCGCTTAGGCAGCGAGGGCGAGACTAGTGCGCTGTGTATTGGCACTTATACTTTGCGGCAACAGGATTAACGAGGTCACCACCGCAACCCTCGGCACGCTTCCCCTGGCTCAACTACCGAAGTCGAAGCCAGTCACCCCCTATGCAGTTTCCTCGATCGTACTCGCCAGCGCGACAACCGCCAACTCGCCCGTCACCCAGGTCCGGCATGACCTGCGGCACCCAGTACCACCGCTGATCTCCCGTGATCATGACCGGGGTCTTGATCACGGAACCTAGATGGGGTGATCACACGACGCAGTTTCCGTGATCAAGCTGAGCTTCATGATCACGGATGGCTACCGGGGCACTCGGGTACCCGATATGGTCCCCAAGCCGGACGGCGTGTCCCCGATGCCAGGCGTTGCGAAGCAGCCGGCATCGGGGACACGCCGCCCGGCCAGCCGCCGATCAGGTCTAACAGCCCCCAAACCGACACCGATCACGTCATCACACCAGCTAGTCTCCGCAATCAATGGAGAAACCAGGTTTCTGGACTCAGCCTCGCGCAACTAGCGTTCCGTGATCACGGCCGGGGCCTTGATCACGGAATCCCGATGGGGCGATCACGCGACCAGGGCTCCGTGATCAAGGTCAGTTTCTTGATCACGGAAGGTTGCTGGCCCCAGGTGATCAAGGTCAGGCGCCGAGGAGCCTGATCCAGGCCCGGCCGACCGGCCCGGCGGAGGAGTGGCCAGACTGGGCATTGAGAAGCCCCTGCGGGCGCTGGCGGTGGCCGAAGACGCACCCGCAGGGGCTCGACCGGCAGGGTCGGGGCCGGTCCCAATGGCCCAGGCCTCCCCCGAGATGAGGCCTGGTTCTCATCACGACTGCTGGGCCGCAACCCCCCAAGCGGCAGACCAGCGTCAACCAGTAAGACGCCAGATCACCGTCAGATGGTTGCTCTGAGTGACGAAAAACTTCAGTCAGCTTCGTGGCTCTCGTCAGATCAGAAACTCATCAAGACTTTGAAACGTACCGCCACCAGGGACTCCCGCCTCACGGCCGCCTCTATCCCCGCCTGAATCCACCTGACCTCAGCGTGACGCAATGTAAGCGAGCTACGTCTTGGGCAGGCCGGCCGCGAACTCCCGTGCGATCTGCACAGCCGGCGCGAACGCGGTCGACCGTGCGAACACGAGCACGGAGAACGCCACGTTCCCCCTGAAGCCGACAAACCAGATCGCTCGCAGATGGCGGTGCCCTGGCAGCGATGCCGTGCCCACCTGCCCGTACAAGGCGACTCCTGGCCGGTCCGCTGCCTTGGCCGCGCCGGACTTGACGGTGATCCGCATGAGCTCGCGCAACTGGCTCGCGACCGACGGGCTGAGTCCGGACTTCGCCGGCCGCTCGGTCGATGGCCCGGCGACCAGAACCGGTGCCCGCCAGGATCCTGAGTCCACCGCGCCGGCCACCAGCGCCATGTCGAGCGGGTTGACCCGGACGGTACCTGTGCCGACTGTGTCAGCGGCTAGTTCGCCCTGATTCTGGCCAGGGCTGGTCATTGTGCCGGGGAAAGCCGCGAGCGGCAGCTTCCAGGGCACGCCGCTGATGCCAAGGGCCTGGGCCTGGTCGGTGAGCTGCCGTGCTGTCAGGCGGAGCGACAGAACGGCGAACGCCGTGCTGCAGGCATGCGCGAATACCTCGCTGAACCTGGGCTCGGAGCCCAGGTGATGCTCGGCGGGAACATTGCTGAAGGTCTGAAGGCCAACCGGATTTGTCGGGTAGCACTTCACCTTGGTCTGAACGTGGACCGACCTGGCGGCGAGCAGCGCGGCGGCCGAGACGATAGTGAAGGTCTGTCCTGGCTCGTACTGCCCGCCGAGCGGATTCACGGTCGGTATCCCGTGCGCGGTATGCCGGGCGACCGCCAGAATCTGGCCTCCGCCTGCCTGGACAGCGACGATCGAGGCCGAGAGGCCCATGCCCTTCAGCGCATTGTCGGCGGCCCGCTGAACCGGACCGCTGATCGTGGTGCGGATGTTGGATCCTGACTTGCCGATCCACTCGTGCAGTATCCTGATCCGCTTGCCCGCCGAGTTCTGCACGACGACCTCGGTCTCGGGCTTGCCGGCCAGCTTGGCCTGGAACGCCTGCTGCAAGCCAGTGAGGCCGATGGTAGTCCCCGGCCGGTAGGGCTCGCCGTCCTCAACGAGCGTCCTGGCAGTCTCGGTAGCGACCTGCCCCGTGACGACCGGCGCAGCGCTGGTGAACAGCCGCTCGATTCTGCTCTTATGCATCAGATCAGGCACCCTTGCGAGCGCCCGGCGCAGATGCCGGTAACTGGCCGGGGTGAGCTGGATAAGCTCAAGGAACTTTCGGGGCGGCCAGGCCTCGATCTGACCGCTCATCTCGTCCGCGTCCGACTGCGCCAGGCCGGTGACCCTGGCGAGCCGCTTGGCGGTCCGCAGCGGATCCCGGACGTGGTCAGGAACGACTCCGAGCTCGATCACCTGGGAGCGGCCGATCAGCGAGTGGCCCTGGGAGTCCAGAAGCACGGCCCGCTGATGGATGGTCGTGAGCACGGCAAGCCGGTCGCCGACGCCCAGCCCCGGCACGATCACCGAAGGCTTCCAGAGCACCCGCCAGCCGGAAGAGCCGCGTTCAAGGGTGAATCTGCCGGTGTAACGCCAGGTCAGGCCCCCGCGACCCAAGTCGAATGAGGCATAAAAGGACGCTTGCGCCTGGTCGCCGCGCACCGTGACCTGACCCATGCTCAGGCCGAGATCCTCGGCGCCAAGCTGCCGGTAGACGGCTCCGAGATCGTCCTTCACCTCGGCCGGCTGACCGGTCGTCATGGCCGCGGCATCGGTGTAGTCCTGCTGCTCCCAGTCGAGCAGGAAGGTCTTGACGGTCGCGGTGACCGATGAGCCGGCCGTGCTGATGTTCGTCGCGGCGATGGCCACCACGAGCCCGGCCACGCCCAGCAGGGCGACCGCGCGAACCATCGTGCGCCTGGAGCGCCGGCCGCCGGAACCGCGACCTGATTTCGATTTCCCCGCCGCGGGCCGAGCGGGCACCGCCGCGACCGGTAGGGGCTCGCCGAGGCCTGGCGCGGCAGGTGCCGCCGGAGCAGGTGCCGCCGGACCAGGTACCGTCGCGCCGCCCGGACTGACCTGCGGGGAACTCGGCGGAAGCGGCGGCCGCAGCGACTCGGGGACCGACCAGTCCGCGGGCAGATCTAGCATCGCGACATCGGGCCTGGTCCGCTCGGGCTGCGGTGGATCAGGCCTCACAGCATCGGGCTTGGATCGTCCAGCTCGATGCCTCGCTGAATGGGTGCCGCGCTTAGCCATGCCGGCCATCACCTGCCATTGTGCTACCTACGACGCCGCAAGGCACGCTCAACCTCCCGTTCGGCGTCCCTGCGGGCAAGTTCGTGCCGTTTATCGTAGGTTCGCCTGCCTCGGGCCAGCGCCAGCTCGATCTTCGCCTTCCCGTCGAAGAAGTACAGCGAGAGCGGGACGAGCGTCAGCCCGCCCTCGGCGGTCTCGCGTGCGAACTTGTCGATTTGCTTGCGATGCAAAAGCAGCTTCCGCACTCTCCTCGGCTCATGGTTGGTCCAGGTGCCCAAGGTGTACTCAGGAATATGCACGCCGTAAAGCCACATCTCACCGTCATTAATCATCGCGTATCCGTCGGTCAGCGAGGCCCGCCCGGCCCGGAGCGACTTGACTTCCGTACCGGTCAGCATCAGCCCGGCCTCGACCACGTCAAGTACCTCGTAGTCGTGCCTGGCCCGCCGGTTGCTCGCGATGATCTTCTTGCCCTGCTCTGGCGCCACCGTAGGTCTGATTCCCTTAGACGCGCAGATAACGCCTGAGCGTGAGGAACGATGTAGATCCGCACAGCGCAAGCCCGATCAGCATGGTGACAAGCACGATCTCGATAAGGTCAGTCGTAGAGAGCTGCACAGGGAACGGGAAGTACTGCTGCAGGCCATCGAGTCCGACCTTCGCTCCAGCCAGCAGGGCAACCGCGATCAGCCAGCCGAACAGGCCGGCGATCATGCCCTCCACCAGGAACGGCAGCTGCACGTAGAAGTTGGAGGCGCCTACCAGGCGCATGATCGCCGTCTCCCGGCGCCGGTTGAACGCGGACAGCCTGATCGTGTTCGCCACCAGCAGGATCGCCGCGATGATCAAGATGATCGCGACCACGATCACGGCGTTCCTCGCGCCGTCGAGCAGCTGATAGAACTTCGTCAGGATCGCCGCGTCATCGCCGACCGAATCCACGCCTGGCCGGCCGATCAGCGCTTGAGTCACCGGAGAAGCGTCTAGTTCCGCGTTCTTCATCTTTACCTGGAAGGAAGCCGGCAGGTCTCCAGGCTGCACGAAGTTGAGCATGACAGGCTCGTCCGCGAACAGTTGCTTGGCCTTGGCGAATGCCTGCGCCTGGCTCTGGTAGGTGAAGCTGACCACCTGCGGGAGCCCGTTCAGCGTGTTGATGATCTGCGACTTCTCCGCGTCGGTGACCGCGCCGTTCTTCGCGCAATTGGCGTCCGGGTTCACGTTGGAGCAGAGATACACAGATAGCTCGAGGCGGCTCTGCCAGAGCGTCCTGGTGTGATCGACCTGCTTGACGAACAGCAGGCCAGTACCGAGCAGGGACAGGCTGATCGCGACCACGACCACCAAGGCGACCGTCATGGTCAGGTTGCGCCGGAGGCCTACCCACACCTCACCGAATACGAACTGCGCACGCATGTAGCTGATCCTTCGGTTGTCGTTGCCGGCCGTTTACCGACGGCTAGTGAGCCTGGCTCTAGTAAGCCTGGCCATAGACGCCGCGCGACTGGTCTCGCACGACCTTGCCGTACTCGAAGCTCGATGACCCGCTTACGCATGGAGTCCACGATCGCGGCGTCGTGAGTGGCCATCACGACCGTGGTGCCTGTCCTGTTGATCCGGTCAAGTACCTTCATGATCCCGATCGACGTGGCCGGGTCGATGTTGCCCGTCGGCTCGTCGGCCAGCAAGATCATCGGCCGGTTGACGAACGCGCGCGCCATCGCGACCCGCTGCTGCTCGCCGCCGGACAGCTCGTCCGGCATCCGCTCGCCCTTGCCCTCGAGACCGACCAGATCGATCACCTCGGGCACGACCTTGCGGATGAAGCGGCGCGGCTTGCCGATGACCTCAAGCGCGAACGCGATGTTCTGGTACACGTTCTTGGCCGGCAGCAGCCTGAAGTCCTGGAAGACGCAGCCGATCCGGCGCCTGAGCTGTGGCACCTTCCAGTTGGTGAGGCGGGCGAGGTCCCGGCCCGCCACGAAGATCCGGCCCTCTGACGGCCGCTCTTCCCGCAAGATCAGCCGGAGGAACGTCGACTTGCCCGACCCTGAAGGTCCGACGAGAAAGACGAACTCGCCCTTCTCTACGTCAAGGTTGACGCTATCCAAGGCTGGACGGCTCTGATTCGGGTACGTCTTCGTGACGTTTTCGAAGTGGATCACAGGCCCGCCGTAGCGCTCGATAATGAGATGTGCCCAGGGCCGAGAGCGGCCCCGGTTTGATCACGGGACAGTCTAGGGGGGAAACTGGGCTGGAACGTCCAACTTGTCGAAGAGAGCCGACGGCACGTCCCGGGAGGCAATCACATGAGCTGCGAACACCTGATCTGTGCTCAGTGCGCCGGGCCGGTCGCCGAGGGCCGGTGCCCAGTGTGCCGGGCCGCCAAGTCCGACCTGCACCGGCACCACCACGGGGTCAGCTTCCCCTACACGGTCGCCCTGCTGCTACTCGCGATCGCCGTACTAATCGCCGCGCAGCACCTGCACTAGGCCAGACCAGCCCCACCGGCCCCGCCCAGGCACCCCACCGGCCCCATACCGGCACCCCAGACCCGCCGGCCCCATACCGCACCCCAGACCCAACAGTCCCAGCCGCGCACCCCATCCCCACCGGCCTAACCGCGCACCCCATCCCCACCGGCCTAACCGCGCACCCCATCCCCACCAGCCCCGAGCAGGCGCCCGGGTTCCCCGCGCGATCGTCCGGGATCATGAAGTTGAGCTTGATCACGGACGATGAGCGGTGTGATCACCCCACAACAGTTCCGTGATCAAGATCCCGGTCCTGATCACGGAACTCTGGTGGCGCGAATCCCTGAGGTCTCCCTTTAAATCGTGCCCGATGGGTGATCTCTGGACCGGGGTGCCCGCTGATGTTTCCGCGATCATGCCGGGACGGTGATCACGGAGCTCGGCTGGCGCGAATTCCGTGATGCTGGCCGCTGGCCGGCCCCATGGATGTGGCAGCGCTGGGGCTCCAGCCCCAGCTATGTCACATCGCCGGGGTGCGGCCCGGCAGGCCAGCGGCGGGACAGGCCCGGGCTGGACCAGCCACCTCGGAACCAGACAGCCAACTTCACGGAACTCGCGCCAGAGCCCGGAACTCTGGCGGGGTGATCACGCAAGGCCGGGGACCTTAAGACAGTTGTCTGGGTGCTCTAGGCAGCAACTGGGGTCCCCTGCTTCTCCGGTAGAACGGAGAAAAACCCTCCGCGAGATGGCGCCCATCCCCGGACGACGGCAAGGTCAGGGCATGGTCTTGAGGAGAAGACGGAGCCGGGGTTAGAGTCCCTGGGTTCTTAGCCAGCGGATCTCAGCCTCGATGAACTCGTCGATCTCCCCGTCCATGACGGCGGCGGTATTGCCAGTCTCGTAGCCGGTGCGCAGGTCCTTGATGTTCTGGTAAGGGTGCAGCACGTAGTTGCGGATCTGGGTACCCCAGCTTCGCCTTGACTCGCCTCGGGAGCTCGCTGAGCTTGGCCGCCTGCTCCTCGCGCTTGCGCTCAAGCAGCTTGGCCTGGAGCACGGCCAGCGCGCTCGCGCGATTCTGGATCTGGCTGCGCTCATTCTGGCAGGTGACCACGATGTTGGTGGGCAGGTGCGTGATCCGTACCGCGGAGTCCGTGGTGTTGACACCCTGACCGCCGGGGCCGCTCGACCGGTAGACGTCGATCCGCAGCTCGTCGTCCGGGATGTCGATGTGGTCGGCCTGCTGCACGACGGGGATGACGTCGACGCCAGCGAACGAGGTCTGCCGGCGGCCCTGGTTGTCGTACTTGGAGATCCGGACCATCCGGTGCGTGCCATGCTCGCCGCGCAGCGTCCCGTAGGCGTATGGCGCCTTGATCGCGAAGGTGGTGGACTTGAGCCCGGCCTCTTCGGCGTAGGACGTGTCGTAGACCTCGGTCGAGAAGCCGTGCCGCTCGGCCCAGCGCAAGTAGATCCGCTGGAGCCCTTCCGCCCAGTCGGCGGCGTCCGCACCGCCCGCCTGCGCGGTGATCGAGATCAGGGCGTCACGGGAGTCGTACTCGCCGGATAGCAGAGTCCTGATCTCAAGCTGGTCGATCTGGCCCCGGATGAGGGTCAGCTCCTGCAGCGCCTCGGCCAGGCTCGCCTCGTCTACCTCGCTCTCCAGCAGCTCGAACATCACCGTCAGGTCATCGAGCCTGCTGCGCATGCCGGCCAGCCTGGACAACTCGGCATCCAGGTAGGACAGCCGCCTGGTAACTGCCTGCGCGTTTTCCTGATCCGCCCACAGCTCGGGATCGGCCGAGCGCTCACGCAGTTCATCGGCCTCCTTCCGCATCCTGTCGGGGTCAAGGACCGCCTCAATGCTTACCAGTTTTGACGATAGATCCGATATCTCGCCGGCAGGGTCGATTGCCATGGCGGAAGCCTACGCGAACCTGCCATCAGATCTGGCTTCCGCACCAGGCTGGAGCGGCGCGTCCAGCTAAAAGCCGGTCGATTCACCACCTGACCTGACAGAGAACCAGGTTTCTGGACTCAGGGAGTGGCGGCCATCCGAGTTCCGTGATCACGACCGCGGCCTTGATCACGGAAGCCTGGTGGCGTGATCAGATCACTGGGCGGGCAGGGTGCTGGAAGAGACTAGGGTCCTGATCGCCCGGACCGCGACCGACAAGGTAGCTACGGTGAAGGCGTCGCTCTCCCAGATCTCGACTAGCGTCTGGCCCGCACGGGATACGGCTGACTCGTTCTTGGCCACCCACGCGGCCAGGCGGTCCTCCGGGCTGCCGGATGCCGTGACCGTCAGCACGTCCTTGGCCAGCGCGGCATGGGCCGTGTACAGGTCATCGCGCAGCGCTCCCCTGGCCATCGTGTTCCACCGGTCATCACGGGGCAGCGCGGTGATCCGGTCTCGCAGCCGGCTGATCTGCAGCCGCTCGGCCAGGTCGAAGTAGATCTCGGCGGTCTCCTCCACGCTCCGGCCTACCTGGGACGAGATCTCGACGATGTCGAACGCCGAGTACGCGGGTACCATCGCCGCGATCCAGTGCGCGAGGCTGTCCG
This sequence comes from uncultured Actinomycetota bacterium, assembly GCA_963819285.1. Classification (GTDB taxonomy): domain Bacteria; phylum Actinomycetota; class Actinomycetes; order Streptosporangiales; family Streptosporangiaceae; genus Chersky-822. The sequence goes on along the minus strand of CAWFVM010000002.1, from coordinate 2,584,248 downwards.
TGAAGCCCAGGCTCGAGTACTGGCCGCGCCTCTCCTCGAAGCCAGCCTGGTCAAGTCCGACCAGCAGCTCGGGCAGACTGCCGGCGACGGAAAGCACGCCGCTGGCGAAATAGTCGATGGTCGCCTGGATGTCGAACGGCGGCCGCCTGAAGTGCAGGAGCCACCTGGCCGCCCGCTCGGTGAGCTTGCGGCCTTCGAGCAGCGCCAGGATCTGAGCCGAGATCTCGACCTGGCCATCGAGTGCCTTGACCTCGCGCCAGAATCTCGGCATGTCAAAGACCTCGCGCGCGACCAGCCACGCCTCGGTGATGTCAGGGACCGAGGCGCCGGTCTCCTCGTTCAGCCGGAAGGCGAACGTGATGCCAGCGCGGTCCACCATGTCGTTGATCACGGCGGTCGTGATGATCTCGCGGTGCAGCCGGTGCGCCGTCATCCGGCCTGCGAACCGTTCCCGCAGCGGGGCCGGGAAGTAGTTGGTCAGCACCCGCCGCAGGTAAAGGTCGTCGGGAACCTCGGAGGCGAGTACTTCCTGAGCCGCGGCGATCTTGGTGTGCGCGAGCAGCACAGAGAACTCGGGCAGCGTCAGCCCGCCCCTGGTCGCCCGCCGCTCCGCGATGTCCTTCTCGGCGGGCAGCACGTCAAGGCGACGCCTGATCCGCCCGTCCCGCTCCAGCTTCCTGATGTACCTGGCGTGCACGTGCAGCATCTGCTGCGCCTGTGCCTTGGCGGCGGCCAGCGCGCGGTTCTGGTGATAGTTGTGCGCGAGCACGAGCTGGCCGACCTCGCTGGTCATCGTCGCCATCAGCTCGTCCCGGCCCGGCGTGGTCATCTCGCCGTCCCGCACCACCTCGTCGAGCAAGATCTTGATGTTGACCTCATGGTCCGAGGTATCCACGCCTGCCGAGTTGTCGATGAAGTCGGTGTTGACCAGCCCGCCGGCCAGCGCGTACTCGATCCTGGACTCCTGGGTCATGCCCAGGTTGCCGCCCTCGCCGATCACCTTGACCCGCAGCGCCGCCGCGTCCACCCTGACCGCGTCGTTGGACCGGTCCCCCACATCGGCATGGGACTGGCCGCTTGCCTTGATGTAGGTGCCGATGCCGCCGTTCCAGAGCAGATCGACCGGCGCCAGCAGGATCGCCGAGATCAGCGCGTCCGGCGACAGCGCGGTGATCTCCGGCTCGAGCCCGATCGCGGCGGCGACCTGCGGTGAGAGATGAACCGACTTGGCCGACCTCGGCCAGATCCCGCCGCCGGCCGAGATCAGGCTGGCGTCGTAGTCCGCCCAGGACGACCTGGGCAGCTCGAACAGGCGCCGCCGCTCGGCGTAGCTGGCGCCAGGATCGGGATCCGGGTCGATGAAGATGTGCCTGTGGTCGAATGCCGCCACCAGCTTGATGTGCTCGGAGAGCAGCATGCCGTTCCCGAAGACGTCACCCGACATGTCGCCGATCCCGACGACGGTGAAGTCGCTGACCGAGATGTCGGTGCCGATCGTATGGAAGTGGAACTTGACCGACTCCCAGGCGCCGCGCGAGGTGATGCCCATCTTTTTGTGGTCATAGCCGGCCGACCCGCCGGAGGCGAACGCGTCACCCAGCCAGAAGCCTCGGTGCAGGGAGATCTCGTTCGCCGTATCGGAGAACGTGGCCGTGCCCTTGTCTGCCGCTACGACGAGGTAGGGATCATCGCCGTCGAGCCTGACCACTCGCTCCGGCGGTATCACCTCACCCGATCGCAGGTTGTCGGTCACGTCGAGCATCGCGGTGACGAACATCTGGTAGCACGCGCGCACCTCGGCCGCGTGCGCCTCCCGGTCGGCCGGATCCGGCAGCTGCTTGCAGACGAAGCCGCCCTTGGCCCCGGACGGCACGATCACCGAGTTCTTGACCTCCTGGGCCTTGGCGAGCCCGAGCACCTCGGTGCGGAAGTCCTCCCGCCGGTCAGACCAGCGCAATCCGCCGCGAGCGACCCCGGCGAACCGCAGGTGCACACCCTCGAACCTGGGTGAGTAGACGAACATCTCGAACTTGGGCCTGGGCGCCGGAAGGTCGGGCACCAGCTCATCGTCGAACTTGAACACCAGGTAAGCGGGCCGGTCATCGGAGCCCGGCTTGCCGCAGAAATAGTTGGTCCGCTGAGTGGCCAGGATCATGCCGAGGTAGGCCCGCAGGATCCGGTCCTCGTCGAGGCTGGCGACATCATCGAGCTCGCCGTTGATCTCCTCCACCAGCGCCTCGCTGCGCTCGGCCTGGCCGGCCTGCCGATCAGGGTCGAACCTGGACTCGAACAGCCTGATCAGCCGCCTGGCGATGACCGGGTTATGCCGCAGCACATGCGCGATGTAATCCTGGCTGAATGTGGTGCCGGCCTGACGCAGGTACTTGGCGTACGCCCGGAGCACGATGACCTGACGCCAGGTCAGCCCGGCGTCGAGCACCAGCGCGTTAAAGTCGTCGTCGTCGATCTCTCCGCTCCACAGCGCGGCGAGGGCGCCTTCGAGCTGCCCGGCGACAGTCGCCAGCTCAGGCTGGCCGTCCGGCCTGGTCCTGCCCCCTGGACCGGCCGAGGACGTGGCGTCCCGGCGCAATCCGAAGTCGTAGATCCAGAACGGCCTGGCCACCCCGAACTGGTACGGATGCTCGTCGACGACCTCGACCCCCATGTGCTGCAGCCTCGGCAGCACATCGGTGAGCGTGATCGGCGGGCCGTTGCGGTGAATGGTGAGCCGCCAGACCCGGCGCTGCTCGTCGGTCTCCTGATACTCGACCGGCACGCCGCCGACGTACCCGGCCGACTCCCACATCTCGAAGGAGATCTCCTGGCCCGTGTCCCGCATCTGGAGGATCTTGGCCAGATCGGAGACGGCGGCGGCAGCAGGCACGTCGGCCTTGTAGGTCTCGGACACCGAGCCGAAGAACTCGGCGAGCAGCGCCCGGCCAGGGCCCTCGCCAAGCTGGGTAACCGCCTCCTGAACCAGGTCATCGTCCCAGGACCTGACCGCTGCGGCGACGGCATGCTCAAGCTGGCTCACGTCGGCGTCTGCTAGCTGCTGGCCAGGCTCGGCCCTGACCACGATGTGCAGCCGGGCGATGGGCGTCTCGCCGACGACCGCGCTGTAGTCGAGCTGCGCGCCGCCGAGCGCCTTGCGCAGTATGTCCTGGATAGCGAGCCTGACCTTGGTGTTGTACCTGTCCCTCGACAGGTAGACCAGGCAGGAGACATACCGGCCGTACAGGTCCTTGCGCAGGAACAGCCTCGTCTGCATGCGCTCTCGCAGCCGCAGCACCTCGGCCGCGACGTCGGCCAGCTCATCGACCGGGGTCTGGAACAGTTCCTCGCGCGGGTAGACCTCCATAAAGTCGGCCACGTCTCGGCCGTCGTGGCTCTCGGCCGAGACCCCGCTGGCCGCGTAGACGTCACTGAGCTTGCGGCGCAGCACAGGGATTCTGGTGATGCTCTCGGTATAGGCCATGTGCGTGTAGAGCCCGAGGAACCGGTACTCGCCGACGACCTCCCCGTCCGGCGAGAGCCGCTTGACTCCCAGATAGTCGAGGTAACTCGGCCGGTGCACCGTGGCCCTGGTGTTGGCCTTGGTCATGATCAGCCGGTGAGCGGGATCGATGGCGAGCTGACGCGCCTGCTCGGACAGCACGTCGAGCGGCGTCGAGCCGGCCTTGTCGTGCCGCAAGATGCCAAGACCGGTGCCGGGCACACCCCGGAGCGCCAGCCCGGTGGGCTCGCCGACCAGGTCGTACTCTCGATAGCCGAGGAACGTGAAGTGGGCATCGACCAGCCAGCGCAGCAGCTGCTCGATCTCGGCCGACGACTCTGGCGCGTCCTCGGACTCCTCGCCACCGAGATCATGCGGTGCGGCGGACTCGGCGAGCTGGTCAGCCAGCCGCCCGGCCATAGCCCGCATCTTCGGATAGTCGTCCACCGCCATCCGCACGTCGGCCAGCCCGCGCTCCAGCGCCGCGGCGATGGACTCAGCCTTGTCCTCGCTGAGCCTGCTGACCTCGATGTGCGACCACGACTCGGCGATCTGGTCCGGCCCGGTGCTGTGGCCAGGCCCGGCGGTGTGGTCGGGCATCTTAGGCTTGTCGATCCGGCCAGGACCCTCGATCGGCCACAGCACCTCACGCAGCACTCCGGACACGTCCCTGCGGACCATCAGCTGCGGGTGCACGACCAGCTCGGGCGTCACGTCGTAGGCGGCGAGCGTCATCGTGATGGTGTCGACCAGGAACGGCATGTCGTCGGTCACGACGTCGATCACGTCCCGGCTCGGGAGCAGCGTCGATTCCGCCCCCGATCTGACCCGGACCAGCGCGCGTCCCTGCGGCCGCAGCGAGGCCAGGCTGGCGTGCTCGGCGGCGACCACGCCGGCCCGTTTGGAGCCCGAGGCCAGCAGATCGGCGGCATCGACATGGCGATAGTAGCTGCGGACGTAGTTGAGCTGGTCGCCGATGTTATCGGCGCTGATCTCAGCGGCCGCCTCAGCGAGCAGTGCCTGCTTGGCCGCACCCTGATGCTCAGACATACGTCCCACTCCCTAGTGGATTAGAGCCTGTCCCGAAGTTCCCAAAGAAATGGGTAATAACGCAATGGCACCCGGCGATGCAAGTACGGAGCGCCGCTCGATCCGCCCGTCCCTGACTTGGTTCCGATCTGCCGCTCGACCATCTGCACGTGGCGGGCTCGCCAGAGCGCGCAGACCTCGTCATGGGTGAGCAGGCTCTCAGCGAGCTGCCACAGGTCGTCATGACCGGCCCGGTCCGTGGCGATCACCAGCAGCGACTCGCAGACCTGCTCGTCGCTGCCCACCTTCAGGCCGCGCCGGCCGAGCAGGCCCAGATAGGCGTCCCACAGCGAGGGCTCAGCTAGCCGCAGCTCAAGTCGTTCGCGCTCAAGATCGGTGAGATTGCGGAACACGGCGATGAAGCCGGGGTCCTTGATGCCCGACAGGAACTCAAGCTCCCTGAACTGGACCGACTGCATGCCGCTCGCCGGCGCGAGCGCCGAGCGGAACTCAAGGAAGTCCTGCGGAGTCATGGTCTCGATCACATCGATCTGGCTGACGAGCAGCCGCTCGATCACATGCGCGCGCCGCAGCAGATGCCCGGCCAGCCAGATCTGATCGCCAGCCATCGCGTCCCGCGCGCCGGTCAGCTCGTGCAGCAACTGCTTGAACCACAGCTCGTAGACCTGGTGCACTGTGATGAAGAGCAGCTCGTCGTGGGCAGGCGGTTCCACCAGCGGCACCTGCTGCCCGAGCAGCTCAGGAAGCCTCAGATAGGTGCCGTAGGTCAGGCGGCCACCCTCTTCGCCAAAATTCCGCCCCCCGGCCCTAGCCATCTGCGTCCGGCCGGGCCGCGTAGTAGGCGAGCACCTCGGGGTTGGCCAGTGACGCTGGGTCAGCCGCCTGGCTGACCGGGGTGCCGGTCAGGATCTTGCGCACAGGGACCTCGAGCTTTTTGCCCGACAGCGTCCTGGGCACGCCTGGTACCTGATGCATCTCGTCGGGCACGTGCCTCGGCGAGAGCGCGTGCCGCAGCGCGGACTTGATCTTGGTGATCAGGGCGTCGTCGAGCGACAGCCCAGGCGCCAGTACCAGGTAGAGCACGAGCCGGCCGTCAGTGCCGAGCGAGCCGGTGTCGATCACCAGGCTGTCGGTCACCTCGGGCAGATCGTCGACGATGCGGTAGAACTCGCTGGTCCCCATCCGGACGCCGCCCCGGTTCAAGGTCGCGTCCGACCGCCCGTAGATGACGCAGCCGCCGTCCGGCAGGAACATGATCCAGTCACCGTGCCGCCACACGCCAGGGAAATCCGCGTAGTAGCTGGCGAAGTACCGCTCGCCATCCGGATCGCCCCAGAACCCGACCGGCATAGTCGGCATCGGCACGGTCAGTACGAGCTCCCCCACTTCGCCAATCACCGGCTCGCCGGCCGCGCTGAACGCCTCAACCTTCGCACCGAGACATGATCCCGCAATGATCCCGCTTCGCACTGGCAAAAGTGGATTCGGCCCAACAAATCCGGTACACACATCAGTCCCCCCGCTAAACGACCCCAGCACAAACCCGCACCGATGCTCCCCTTCCCCCTCGTCCGGCCCCCTTGAACCGCCCTCCAGACCCCATCGATGTGACATAGCTGGGGTCCCAGCCCCAGCTATGTCACATCGATGGGGCTCGGCGGAGGCGGAGCGCTTGGAGGGCCCGGAGGGGGCGGGGCGCTCGGAGGGGGGAGGACGCTCGGAGGGGGGGTCGGCGGGATTGCTGGTGCAGGGGGCGACCGCCGCGTAGACCCAGTCGAACCCCTCGGGCGGGAGCGGCGAGCCCGTGGACCCCACGCCTCGCAGCCGCGACAGGTCGTGCGATCGGGCCGGGCTCAGACCGGCCTTCATGCAGGCGACTAGGTAGGGCGCTCCCGTTCCAAAATATGTAACTCCTGTTTCAGCGGCCAGTCGCCAGAGCTCGTCGGTGCCAGGATGAGTCGCGCTGCCGTCGTACGCGACCGCGGTCGCGCCGGCCAGCAGGGCGCCGGCCAGGTAGTTCCACATCATCCAGCCGGTCGTGGTGTACCAGAAGAAGACGTCGCCGGCACCGATGTCCTGATGCAGGCACAGTGCCTTCAGGTGCTCAAGCACGATGCCGCCGTGTCCGTGCACGATGGGCTTGGGCAGGCCGGTCGTACCGGAGGAGTACAGCACCCAGAGCGGATGATCAAAGGGAACGGCGTCGAACTCGGTGCGCAGGTCAACGGGCACGCCGTCGGCCAGCGACCCCCACGCGCTCGCGGGCACCGGCAGCTCGGGGACAGACCCGGCCGGTCCGGCCGACCCGGCAGTCCCAGCAGGCCCGGCCGACCAGGCGCTCAGGTAGTCGACCGTGATCATGGCGGCCAGGCCGGGCAGCGCCGCCGCGATCGCGGCGACCTCGGGCCGCCGGTCGTAGCTCTTGCCGCCGTAGACATAGCCGTCCACCGCGATCAGCACCTTCGGCGCGACCTGGGCGAACCGGTCGACCACGGCCGGCGCGCCGAAATCCGGCGAGCACGACGTCCAGATGGCGCCGAGGCTGGCGGTCGCGAGCAGGCCGATCAGCGCCTGCGGCGAGTTCGGCAGGTAAGCGGCGACCCGGTCACCGCGCGTGACCCCGAGCCTGATCAGGGCCGCCCTGACAATCGCTACCTGGTGATCGAGCTCCCCGTAGGTCAGGCTGCCGGCGTGACCGGCTTCCGAGCGATAGATCAGCGCGACCCGGTCCTGGTCGCCCATTGCCGCCCTGAGCGCGTTGCGGGCGTAGTTCACGGTGGCGCCGGAGAACCACCTGATATCGGGCATCTGGGCACCCTCGATGACTGATCCGGTGCCTCGTTCGCCCAGGACCTCGAAGTACTCCCAGATCGAGGTCCAGAACTCGGCGGGCTGGTCGACTGACCAGTGCCAGAGGTCGGAGTAACCGCCGACGGCGGGCATGCCAAGACGATCAGAGCACCACCGTGCGTAGTCGGTGATCCTGGCCCGGTCTATCGCCTCGGGGGGCGGCACCGACAACGTCGCACCGTACCCGCGTCCAGCGGCCGAACCCTGCCCCTGTTGCATCGACTGTAACCCCGCCCCACCTCACGAACCGTCGTCATTGACTTGACCGTTTATACCAGTACGAAATCTCGCCTCAGCCAGTCAGCGCAAAGCTGGTCAGAGCAAAATTGATCAGCCGGTCAGCCGGCTCGGCCCTCATCCGCTGACGCTGACCGCCGCGACCAGCCGCGCGGTATCAGCCAGGTCGTCGAATACCTCATCGGCGCCGGCTTCCACTAGCTCAACCGATCTTGACCGGCCGGTGGCGATGCCTACGCACCGTACCCTGGCCACTTTCGCGGCCGCGACGTCCCTGACCGAGTCAGCCACGTACACCGCGTCGCCTGGCCGCAGCCGGGTGCCGTACTTGTCGCTGGCAAGGTCGAGTGACCGCAGGATCTGGGTGCCCTTGGGATAGACGTCTGAGCCGAACCCGCCGATCCCCAGATCGACGTACCGGTCCAGGCCGAAAGCCCGCAGCTTGTGCGCGGCGTTCTGCCTGATCGTGCCGGTCAGGACCGTCTGGATCACCCCTGGCAGCGCCGACACGGCGGCCAGCGCCTCCCTGGCTCCTGGCAGCGCCCTGCCCTGCTGCGGCAGCAGGTCGCACCTGGCTCCGAAGGCGGCGGCCAGCTCGGTGCTGTACCTGGCGAGCAGATCGCCGTCATCCGGCTGTCGTGACCCGTAGGGCTCAGGCGCCGCGTCGTTGAGCGCCAGGGACTCGAAGAAGATCTCCGAGTCGCTGGCGCCGGCCAGCTGCGGCAGCGCGACCAGCCGCCTGCCGGTGGCCCGCAGGAAGGCCTCGGCGTAGGCGTCGCGGGAGACCCTGGCCACATCTACAAGCGTCAGGTCGATGTTCCACAGGATCAGGCGGTGGATGTGTAGCCTCCGATAAAAGGCGATGAGTACCGGTTGAGCTAGTTATCCCATATGCGGATAGCGGTAGTCAGTCGGTGGCGCGAAGAGCTCCTTGATCGTCCTGGCGTTGACCCAGCGGATCAGGTTGTAGATCGACCCCGCCTTGTCGTTGGTGCCGCTGGCCCTGGCCCCGCCGAACGGCTGCTGACCGACCACGGCCCCGGTCGGCTTGTCGTTGATGTAGAAGTTGCCGGCCGAGAACCGCAGCGCCTGCGTCGCCGCCGCGATCGCGGCCCGGTCGGTCGCGATGATCGAGCCGGTCAGCGCGTACTCGGCGACACCCGCCGCCTGCTCGACCACGGCGTCATAGGTGCCGTCTTCGAACACGTGCACGGCCAGGATCGGGCCGAAGTACTCGGTGGTGAAGACCTCATCGGTCGGGTCGGAGCACTCGAAGACCGTAGGCCGGACGAAATATCCGGTGCTCGCGTCGGTGACCCCGCCAGCCACCACGCGCACCGACGACCGCGACCGCGCCCGCTCGATCGCGCTCGCGTGCTTGGCGAAGGCCCGCTCATCGATGACCGCGCCCATGAAAGCCGACAGGTCGGTGCTGACATCGCCCATGGTCAGCGACTCGACCGTGGCCAGGAACGTGTCCTTCATCGCGTCCCATACGGTTCGCGGGATATAGGCGCGGGACGCGGCCGAACACTTCTGCCCTTGATATTCAAAGGCTCCGCGAATCAGTGCCGTCGACAGGACGTCGGCGTCGGCCGAGGGGTGAGCGATCACGAAGTCCTTGCCGCCGGTCTCACCGACCAGGCGCGGGTAGCCGCGGTACCCGCCGATGTTCTCGCCGACCGTCTGCCAGAGCCGCTGAAAGGTACCGGTCGAGCCGGTGAAATGAATGCCGGCCAGATCAGGATGCGGCACGGCGATCCTGGACAGCGCCTGCCCGCTGCCAGTCACCAGGTTGATCACGCCGGGCGGCAGCCCGGCCGCTTCGAGCAGCCGCATCAGGAAGTGCGCGGAGAACTGCTGCGTCGGCGACGGCTTCCACAGCACGACGTTGCCGAGCAGCGCCGGCGCCGTCGGGAGGTTGGCCGCGATGGAGGTGAAGTTGAAGGGCGTGATCGCCAGCACGAAGCCTTCGAGCGGGCGGTACTCGAGCCGGTTCCAGGTGCCCGGCCCCGAGGCGGGCTGCTCGGCGAGCAGCCGGCGGCCGAACGCGACGTTGTAGCGCCAGAAGTCGATCAGCTCGCAGGCGGCGTCGATCTCCGCCTGGTAGACCGACTTGGACTGGCCGAGCATCGTCGAGGCATTGATCGTGGCCCGCCAGGGACCGGCGAGCAGTTCGGCCGCCCGCAGGAAGATCGCGGCCCGGTCATCGAACGACAGCTCCCGCCACCCGGGTGCCGCCAGCCTGGCCGCCTCGATCGCGGCCGACACGTCCTCGTCGGTGGCCTCGCCCAGCCGGCCGAGCCGGTGCGAATGGTTGTGCGGCTGCACGATGTCGATCCAGTCGCCGCCGCCCATCCGCTGCACGCCGCCAACTGTCATCGTCAGGTCGACTGGCTCCCTGGCCAGATCTTTCAGCTTGCTCTCCAGCACCGTTCGCTCAGAGCTGCCAGGTGCGTAGGTCTTGACTGGCTCATTGACAGGAACTGGGACACTGGTGACGGCATCGAACACGGCTCGCTCCTGACGTTGGCTCTTGTAGGCCCCCATTGGCCCAGCCAGCATCCACGCTAGCCGATCAGGTAGAGCAATTCCTGGGTGGCGTACCAGAGTAGTTCGTGCCCCTCCGCACCATCCACGACGAACCTGGCGTCACCGTCCCCGCTGTCCGATGCGGGCAGCGCGGCTACTGCGGCGGCGATGTCCGGCATCGCCACGATGTCGTCGACATGACCAGACACCACGTCGGCGAGCTGGACTGACAGCACCGTCTCAACCCGGCCGGGCTTGTCGAGCCCGTTCCTGGTCGTGACCGCCGCATCGGGCAGCTCAGCGGCGAGTACCACCCGCCGTCTCGGTGCCTTCGCCTGATCGTGCAGCAGTCGCAGGGACGCCCGCGCCGCCTGCGTCATCGCCATGTACTCAAGCTCTTCCAGGTCACCGCTGGCGTACCACTCCCTGAGCGCGGGAGTGACCGCGAAACCCACCACAGGCGCAGGCCCAACTTCGCCTGCGACCAGCGCCGATGCCAGGTCAGCCAGCGTGCTTGGCAAGTAGACGCGCATAATTTCCTCAGGGGCTTTTCAATGCTGTAAGACTTAGTGCTGAAGTAGATCTCGATCTTCGCAGCCGTGACGCGCGCCGTCTGCCCGTTCGCTAACGCGTTCGCGCGCTGACTCGCTGGGTCTGGCCAAGCACTTCTACCACTGCGGCGACCGCGTCGTCGATCGATTCATGCTCCCAGAACCTGACGACGGTCCAGCCCGCCTGCCCGAGCGCGGCGTCGGCCGCCCGGTCTCGCTCCACATTGCGGCGCAGCTTCGGCTCCCAGTACCAGGTGTTGGCCGCGGGCTGGGTGCCGTGCTCCGGGCAGCAATGCCAGAAGCAGCCGTCAACGAAGACCGCGACCCGCCGCGCCGTGAAGACGATGTCGGGCCGCACTCGCACTCCATCGGGCAGGTCAAGCCTGTGATCCTTGCGGTACCGGTAGCCCCGGCCGTGCAGGGCTCGCCGCAAGGCCAGTTCTGGCTTGGTGTCGGTGCGGCGGTTGGCCTTCATGTTCGCCGACCGGCCAGGGCTGGAGGGGAGCGGGTAGGCGACGGCCGCGCGGCTGGTGGCCGTTTTCGGGGACTCTTCCGGCATAGCGCACAGGCTAGTGCGCGGGGGGTTTACGGCGCGGGGTTTACGGCGCGGGGGTTTGCGGCGCGGGGCGATTGGCGAGCAACTCGGCTAGCTGGACTCTGGTATCGGCCGGATCGCGATGGTGCACCACGCCAAAGCCGAGCGTGCGAGCGGCGTTGATGTTGCCTTCCACATCATCCACAAAGACGCATTCCGCCGCCGACAACCCGAGCCGGTCGATGGCAAGCCTGAAGATCCGCTCCTCGGGCTTGCGCATTCCGACCTGTCCGGAGATCACAGCGTCATCAAACAGTTCGTCGAGAATCTCGCGCGGGTACCCGTAGCGCACGCCCCAGGAGTTGGAGAGCAGGCCAATCCGCAGTCCGTTCTCGCGCAAGTCCCTGATCAGGTCAAGCATCTCGACCTGGATGACCGAGGCCGCGAACATCGCGGTCAGCAGCCCCGCCGCCGGCACCGGCTCGCCGTCGGTCCTGACGAGCAGCCGCGCGAGCGTTTCCTCGAACTCGGCGTCGCTCACTTCACCGCGCTCCAGCCCGTGAATCGGCGAATCGGCCTGATCCGGGCCATAAGCTCGCCGCACCCACGGCCGCATCGCGGCGGCATAGCTCTCTCTGTCGATCTGGTCAGCGGCAAGCCAGGCCTGGACGGTTTCGACGATCGGCGAGGTGATGACCCCGCCCCAGTCGAAGATGACCCCGCGCACGGTCGGGGCGCTCGGGGCACTCGGGGAAGTGGGGGCAGTCGGGGTAGCTCCGGGTCCAGCGGGTCCGGGCCCGGGTTCATTCACAGGTTCAGCCACGCCCCCGATGCTAGATGACCCGGCCCTCAACGCGACCAACCGGCAGCAAACACTCAAAGTCGCTCGCGGGTGAGCCGGTTCCGGAGGCATCCGGGGCTCCGCCCGTTCTCGTGCGGGGGCGGGATCGCCCAGGGGCGGGATCGCCCAGGGGCGGGATCGCCCGGGTGCGGGCTGCCTGGCCGACTGTCGCCAGTGGGTTCGGGGCGGTCGAGGGGGTGCTGGCAGAATGCAGCCATGCAGCGGACGGCGGTAGTGACTGGCGCAAGCAGCGGTATCGGGGCGGCTTCGGCTGAGCGGCTGGGCGGGGCTGGCTATCACGTGGTACTAGCGGCCAGACGAGTCGACCGGCTCAACGCGGTCGCGGCGAGGATCACCGACGCGGGCGGTAGTGCGTCGGTCAGCGAGCTTGACGTGACTGACCGGTCCCAGGTAGACGCGCTGGCAGCGAGCCTGCCCAACTGCGCGGTGCTGGTGTGCAACGCGGGCGGGGCGCTGGGCGCCGAGTCGGTTGCCGACAGTTTGCCGCAGGACTGGCTGACGATGTACCAGGCCAATGTGCTCGGCACGCTGCACGTGGTCCAGGCTCTGCTGCCGAAGCTGATCGACAGCGGTGACGGCACCATCGTGCTCATGTCTTCGACCGCTGGCCTCGGTGCCTACGAGGGCGGAGGCGGCTATATCGCGGCCAAGCACGGCACGCATGCGATCGCGGGTCAGCTCCGCCTTGAGCTGTGTGGCCAGCCGGTTCGGGTGATCGAGATCGCGCCAGGCATGGTGCGGACCGAGGAGTTCGCGCTGAACCGGTACCGGGGTGACTCGGCCAAGGCAGCCGCTGTCTACGCCGGCGTCGCCGAGCCGCTGACCGCCGACGATGTCGCCGACGCCGTGGCCTGGGCGGTCACTCGACCATCGCATGTCAACGTGGACCTCATGGTGCTCCGCCCGCTGGCCCAGGCCGCGCAGCACAAAGTGCACCGCGAGCCGTAACCGCCCCGCCGCCCCGACCCGGCTCAGGCGGTCTGGGTTACCTTGCTGAGGCCGCGCGGGTTGTCGGGGTCTATGCCCAGGCGCCGCGATAGCGACTCGGTGAGCAGTTGCCCAGGGACGATCAGCCCGATGGGCGCCAGCCACTCAGGCAGATCAGGCCCGGCCAGCGCCCTGCTGCTCGCGGCCGCTAGCGCCGGGCCGCCGCCTATCGCGTAGGCCCGCGCTCCGGCAGCGGTGACTCGCTCGGCCAGGCCTACCGCGGCTTCCAGGGTCGGACCCGAGCTCGCCGCCATCACGATCGCCGGGGTCGATCCGTCGACGACAGCGATCGGCCCGTGCTGCAGGTCGGCGTAGGAGATGCCCATGGCGTGCAAGTAGCACGCTTCCTTGATCTTGAGCGCGAGCTCAAGCGCGGCGGAGTAGGCGAGTCCTCGCGCGGACACGACCAGGCCGTCCACATCGGCCAGCTCATCAACGATCGCGTCGACGCCGTAGCCGGGGACGGTCGCCCCGGCCAGCAACTGCTCGATCGCCTGGGGCAGCGCCCTGAGCTCACCGACGTCGAGGGTGGCGCCGAGTCCGATCGCCAGGACCGCGAGCGCGGCGAGCTGGCACGTAAACGTCTTGGTGGCCGGGACAGCCCGCTCGACGCCGGCCTCGGTCACCAGGGCAACGTCGGCGAGATCGGCGAGCGGCGAGCCGGCCGAGTTGGTGATCGCGACGACCTGCGCACCACAGTCACGGGCCCAGGCTAGGACCTCGATGATCTCCTCGGTCCGTCCGGACTGTGACAGCCCCACGGCCAGCGTGCCCGACAGGTCGATCCTGGCGTGATAGGTGGTCGCGACCGACGGTGAGCCGAGGCTGGCGAGCTTGCCTGCCGCGGTCTGGATCAGGTAGCTGCCGTAGACAGCCGCGTTGTCGGACGTTCCTCGGGCGAAGAAGAGCACCTGACGGCTTCGCCTGGCGAGCTTGGCCAGGTCAGCGGTTTGGGGCAGAAGCGCCTCGATCGTCGCCGCCAGCGCGGCCGGCTGCGACATGATCTCGGTGCGCATATGCGTCACCGAGCCAAGCCGCTCCACCATCGAATCCGCCACGAGTCCCGTCCTCTTCATGCCGTTCGTGCCGCTCGTCACCGATGCGCCCTACTGCGCAATGCCAAGGTTAGCTATCCGAGGCTATGACCGTAGACCTGCTGGCCGGCGACCCAGGTCGCGCTCGTGCGCAGATCGTCGCTCAGCCAGGTCAGGTCGGCGGCGGCACCAGCCGTAATCCGGCCCAGGTCGGGGCGGCCGATGAGATCAGCGGGAAGCCTGGTCGCTGCCGTCACCGCGTCGCTGAGGCCGATCCCAGCGGCGACCAGGTTCGCCACGGCCGAGTCCATCCGAAGAGCCGAGCCGGCGAGCGTACCGTCGGAGCGCACCGGAGGCGTGCCGTCACCCTCGGCTAGCTCAATCGGCTGCCCGCCGAGTATGTACTGACCAGGCGGCATGCCAGCGCAGGCGGCGGCATCGGTGATCAGGCAGATCCGGCCGGGGGCAGCCGCGAACGCGATGCCGGCGACCTGTCCGCTGACATGGTGCAGGTCCGCGATCAGGCTGCTGGTGAGACGACTGTCGGCCAGCGCCTGCCCGACCACGCCTGGCTCACGGTGATGCAGGGGGCGCTGTGCGTTAAACAAATGGGTGATCATGGTGGCGCCGCATCGGGCCGCGCCGCTTACCTGCTGTGCCGACGCATCGCTATGGCCAACGCTGACGACCACGCCCGCCGACCTGAGTTGCTTGATCGCGGCCATCGCGCCATCGAGTTCTGGTGCCAGGGTGACCAGCCTGAGCTGGCCGGCGCTGGCCGTGATGAGGCTGTCGACGGTGGCCGGATCGGGGCTGGCCATCCAGGCGGGATTGTGCGCGCCGGCCCGTTTTGGCGAAATGAACGGACCTTCCAGGTGCACGCCGAGGATGCGGGCACGGCCAGCGACCTCGCGCAGGCCCAGCTCGACCTCGGCCGCGCGGCGCAGCGATCCAAGCAGGTCCGGCATCGGGCTGGTGATGAAGGTCGGCAGGAACGCGGTGGTCCCGGTCTCGGGCAGCCGGCTGGCTACCCTGGTCCAGCCCTCGGGGTCCGCGTCCGCCAGCTCGACCCCGAAGTAGCCGTTGACCTGAAGATCGACGAACCCGGGCACCAGGAAACCATCGTTGAGCTGCACGTCGGGCCGACTGGGCGGCAAGCCTGCGCTGACCCCGACAATCCGTCCGTCCGCGCAGGTCAGATGACCTGGAGCTAGCGTCACGTTAGCGCCGCTACCAGCACGGCTGGCCGTGATGATCCGTGCCGCCGCGATCAGCATGAGGTTAGCATCGCACTAGGTTCATAACACGTCGCCCGTTTTGAATAGGTTCGGCGCGCTTCGGCTAAGTCGGCAGCTAGCTCGCCTTCTTGGAAGTTCTGGACCGGCTTGATCGTGCCGGGCTCGGCTTGTCTTGACCGGACTTGTCAGGACCGGACTTGTCAGGACCGGACTTGCCTGGACCGGACTTGCCTGGGCCGGACTTGCCTGGGCCGGACTTGCCTGGGCCCGAGTCGCTGGGGTCCGGCTCCTCTGGCCCGGCATCGATGGCCTTCTTCCCGGTCTTCGCGGCGACGGGCTCGCGCTGGGCGGCCAGGCTGGCCTTGAGCGCGTCGGCCAGGCTGACTGCCGGGCTCGCCGCGATCTCCAGCGTGCCTGGCTGCATGAGCTCCCGCCCCGCCACCTTGGCTTCCACCAGCTCGATCAGCGCCTCGCGGTAGTTATCGCGGTAGGCGTCGGCGTCGAAATCGGAGGTCATCGAGTCAATCAGCGAAGCGGCCATGGTGAGTTCCTGCGGCCTGACCTCGATGTCCTGCTCAAGGAAGGGGAACGTCGGCGGCCGGATCTCATCGGGCCACAGCAGCGTCTCAAGCACCAGCACGCCCTCCCTGACCCGCAAGGTGGCGAGCGACTCCCGCTGTCGCAGCGCGACCTGGGCTAGAGCCACCCGGCCTGACTGTTCGAGCGCATTGCGCAGCAGCACATAGGCACGGGCGCCTGCGGTCTCGGGTTCCACGTAGTAGCTGCGGTTGAACAGGATCGGGTCGAGTTGTTCAGCCGGAGCGAACTGCAGTACCTCGATGGCCTTGGTGGTCGGCAGCGGCAGGTCGGACATGTCCTCGTCGGTCAGGACCACCATTTCCCCCGTAGGGAGCTCGTATCCCTTGGCGATGTCCTCGTACGGGATCTCTTCTTCATCGATGGAGCAGAACCGGCGGAACCTGATCCGGCCGCCGTCCTCCCTGTGTACCTGCCGGAACGAGATGTCCTTCTGCTCGGTCGCGGCGTAGAGTCGCACCGGGATCATGACCAGGCCGAAGGAGATCGCGCCCTTCCACATGCTGCGCATGACGTGTCCTTACCCAGATGGATCGAGTCCTGATACAGGTCGAGTACTGATACCACAAGCGTTGCCCCACTGTAGCGATTCGGCAATATGTTCGAAGGTGCGAGTTGGCTTGCCTGCGAGACAACCGCGAACAGACCGGCCCGCCAGGCCCGGCCGGGCGCGGCGAGCAATCGCGATCGCTGTTGCCCGGCCGTAGGATGACAGTCGAGATCAGTCCGCCCTGATCCCCGGCACCCGAGATCCGTCCGACCGTCCGAGAAACGTCCGACCGCCGCCCGATCAGCATTCGGAGACTCTTGTGATTGCGACGTCGCAGGCCAGACAGGCCAGCACCCGTCTGCCGCGCCCCGCGCGGCGCAAGCAGCTGCTGGGGGCGGCTCGCGAGGTGTTCGTCGCCCAGGGCTACCACGCGGCCGCGATGGATGAGATCGCCGAGCGGGCCGGGGTGAGCAAGCCCGTTCTCTACCAGCACTTCCCCGGCAAGCTAGAGCTCTACCTGGCGCTGCTCGATGAGAGCGTGGCCGAGCTCACCGGCGCGGTGTCCGCCGCGCTTGAGTCGACGACCGACAACAGGCAGCGCGTCCCCGCGACGTTCCGAGCCTTTTTTGACTATGTGAGCGGTGCCGGAGAGGCGTTCCGGCTGGTGTTCGAGTCCGATCTGAGCAACGAGCCGGCCGTGCGGGCCCGTCTTGAGCTAGCGATTTCCGAATGCGGCCAGATGGTCAGCGAGTTTATCCGGGAGGACGCCGGGGTCTCCGACGACGAGGCCGACCTGCTCGGCATGGCTCTCGTCGGGATGGCGCAGGTCAGCGCCCGGTACTGGCTGAGCACCGAGCGGACGATCGGCCAGAACACCGCCGAGGACCTGCTAGCCCGGCTCGCCTGGCGAGGCATCAGCGGCTGGCCGCTCGCCGATGGCGCGGCCCAGGCTAGCCCGTGAGTTAGCCCTTATGAGTTAACCCCCCGTGCTGTGAGTTAACCCCGTGCGTTAGCCCTGAGCGTTACCCCTGAGCGGAGGATCGGCGTGGAAGTCAAGGTCGGCATACAGATGGCCCCTCGCGAGCTTGTGGTCGAGACCGCCATGTCAGTCGAGGAGATCGAGCAAGCGCTGGCCGATGCACTGGCGGATGGCAAGGTGTTCATTCTCACCGACCTTAAGGGCAAGACCGTCCTGGTACCGGCCGCCAAGATCGCCTATGTCGAGCTCAGCCTCGCCGAGCAGCGCAAGGTCGGCTTCGGCGCCTGACGCCGGGCCTGCCGGGCCTGCCGGGGCTGACGCCGGGCCTGCCGGGGTTGACGCCGAGTCGGCCGGGCTGACGCCAGGGCCGGGACTGGCCCCGCTCACGCCACCGGGCCGGGACTGGCCCCGGTCACTCCGCCGATATTCCGTGATCATGGTTGGAGTCTTGATCACGGAATACTAGATGAGTGATCACCCCTCCCGGGTTCCGTGATCAAGCTCCATCTCATGATCACGGAAGCGCCCCGGCGTGAATTCCGTGAAATTGACAGTCTGTTTTCTGGGGTTTTAGTCCAATTTGTGCCTGTGTGCCGGACATGCTGGGTATCGACCGTTTCGAGGATGCTGGCGGCCGGTCTGGCTGCGGCCTAGCCAAGAAGTCGCCCAATCGAAGTGAAACCGGGCTTTTTACGAGAAATCCCCGCCATGGAATGTGCATTCGACGGGGCAGAGATGCTGCTCCGGGTTTCGTCCCGCCGCTGGCCTGCCGGGCCGCCCCATCGATGTGACATAGCTGGGGCTAGAACCCCATCGATGTGACATAGCTGGGGCTGGAACCCCAGCGCTGCCACATCCATGTGCCGACCAGCGGCCAACATCACGGAATTCGCGTCAGAGGGGGCAGTTCCGTCTACCCTCCCAGAGGAAGGTTACCGAACTCGCACGGAACCTTACTCAGCGAGACCGAGCGCCGTCATCCGCTCCGCGTGGGCGTCGGTTAGCGCCGCGAACATCCGGCCGATCTCGCCTAGCTGCGCCGGCGAGCCCCCGGCGAGCAGCCTGGCCAGCGGCTCGCGGTCAGCGGCCACTCGCTGGGCCTGGCCAAGCGCCTCGCCGAGCAGCCGTCGTGCCCACAGCGCGAGCCTGCCGGCGACGGCAGGATCGGCGGCAATCGCCTCGCGAACTCTGGCAATCGCGAACTGGGCGTGTCCCCCATCCGCGAGCACCTGGAGCACGAGCGAGCGAGTGGGCGGGTCAAGGACGTCGGCGAGCACCCGGTAGAAGTCGGCGGCGATACCGTCGCCCACGTAGGCCTTGACCAGTCCTTCGAGCCAGTCGGATGGCGCGGTTCTGGCATGGAAGTCGTCGACCGGTCCGACGAAAGGCCGCATGGCCTGCTGCGGGTCGGCTCCCAGCTCGCCAATCCGCTCGCGCAGCAGCTGGAAATGCCCGAATTGCGCCACCGCCATGCCCGCCAGGTCAGCCTTGTCAGGCAGCGACCTGGCCAGAGCCGCGTCGTCAGCCAGCCGGAAAAACGCCACGAGCGAGGCGTAGGCCAGCAGCCCAAGCAAGTCGACCACTCCATCGACCTCCGGGCGCCCGCTCCTGCCGCCCTCGCTGCCGCCATCGGCCGCTGGTGCTTGCTCCGCCACACCGGCAGCGTAACAACGCCGAACTGCCGGCGCAGCGCTTCTGGCCCGTGCCGCGACCGCTGCTATCTGGCCGTTGCTACACTGAGTTGCGGCTTAGCCTTGGAATGCGATCACCCCTATGGCGCGTTGCAAGCTATGGCGCGGCGGATACGGGCAGAGGGTCCTGACCAGAGCGTCGCGCCCGACTCATCCAAGTGAAAGCCCGACATGTGACCAAGCTGGTCAGCGTACTGTCTGACCAGCCAGTCCTGGCCAGCCGCAAGCCGGCCAGGACGAGTCCATGGCGGCGCTCCCGTCCACCGGAGGAGTCAGCTGCTTCCTGCGGTAGCCAGACTGGCCGCTCAAGCGACCGGCGGGCCGCAGGACACCGATGGAGGCGGAAGCCCTGACTACGCAAGACCTGACAACACACGGCCAACCAGCACAGAGTCAACCAACACAAACACAAGAACAGCACATTCAGAAAGAATCGGTTGAGTCGCTCGTCATGGCGACTAGGCCGGCGATGCCGCGGTTCCTCGCCCCGCCGTCGGATCTCGCGCCGCCTGCCCCGGAACCGGACGCGGCACCCCTACCCGAGGTCGCACAGCCACCGGCACCCTTGCCAGCGCTCGACCTGGCGGAGCGGCTAGAGGAAGCCGAGCCGCTCGACGTAGCGGAGCCGCTCGACGTGACGGAGCCGCTTGAGGGAGCGGAGACGCTCGATCTGGCGGAGACGCTCGACGTAGCGGAGACGCTCGACGTAGCGGCCGTTCCTGACGCCGAGGCTGACGCGCCGTCCTTCGACGACTTTGACATCGCCGGGTCGATCTGTTCTGCTCTGCGGGCGACCGGCATCACGCGAGCCTTCCCGATCCAGGCGCTGACCCTGCCCATCGCACTTGACGGACACGATGTCATCGGACAAGCCAGGACCGGCACCGGCAAGACGCTGGCCTTCGGGGTACCGATGCTGCAGCGCATCATCACGACCGGCCGGGGCAAGCCGGCGGCCCCGCGCGCCTTGGTGATCGTTCCCACGAGAGAGCTTGCCATCCAGGTCGCCGATGACCTTCGCAGCGCCGGCGCGCACAGCAACGTCAATGTCGTCACGCTCTACGGCGGGCGAGCCTACGAGCCGCAGATCGAGGCGCTGGCCACCGTCGATATCGTGGTCGGCACGCCGGGTCGCCTGCTCGACCTGGCCAGGCAGCGGCAGCTCAACCTGTCCGAAGTAGACATCCTGGTGCTTGACGAAGCCGACCGGATGCTTGACCTCGGATTCCTTCCTGACGTGGAGTCGATCCTGCGGCTCACGCCTGACCACCGGCAGACCATGCTGTTCTCGGCGACCATGCCATCTGAGGTAGTGACGCTAGCCAAGCGGCATCTGTACCGGCCGACCCACATCAGGGCCGAGCAGCACGACGAGCCCGCGCATGTGCCGACAACCGACCAGCATGTGTTCCGCGCCCATCAGCTAGACAAGATCGAGGTACTCGCCCGCCTGCTGCAAGCCGACGGCCGGGGACTGACCATCGTGTTCTGCCGAACTCGGCGAGCCTGCGATCAGGTCACAGCGACGCTATCGGAGCGCGGATTCGCGGCGGCCGCGGTCCACGGTGACCTCGGTCAGAGCCAGCGTGAGCGAGCACTGCGCGCGTTCCGCGCCGGCAAGATCGACGTGCTCGTCGCCACTGACGTCGCCGCCCGCGGGCTCGATGTCGATGACGTGACCCATGTCGTCAACTACGAGTGCCCGGAAGACGAGAAGGCGTATCTGCACAGGACCGGCCGGACGGGCCGGGCCGGACGCACCGGCATCGCGGTGACGTTCGTTGACTGGCAGGATATGGCGCGCTGGAAGCTGATCGACGCCGCGCTGAAGCTGGACCGGCCCGAGCCGCTGGAGACCTACTCCACGTCAGAGCACCTGTTCAGCTCACTTGCCATACCGGCAGGAGCGACCGGCGCGCTGCCGAAAGTACAGCGCGCCCGTGCCGGGCTTGAGGCCGAAGACCTTGAGGACATCGGCGAGACCGGGAAAAGCAGATCACGTCAGCAGCCACCGCGAGATGGTCACGGCGCCAAGCCAAGGTCGGGACGTCAGCCGGCCGACGCAAGACGCGACCGGGTGCAGGGCAACGGCCATGACGCCGGTGACGGCGCCAAGAGCGGCGGCCGTGGCGGTAAGGATGGTTCGGGAGACGCCGCCAAGCGAACCAGGCGTCGGACCAGGAGCGGCACGCCGGTCAAACCCGCCGGTGAGGTGGTCCAGACCGCCCCGCCGATCACGGCCCAGCCCATGACGGCCCAGCCGATCATCGCCCAGCCGATTACGGCCCAGCCGGTCACCGTCGAGTCGGCTCCGGGCGGCCGGAGCGACGCACCGCGCAGGCGCAGGCGCACCAGTCGCAGCGGGAGCAGGAGCCCGAGCGCGGGTCACGCGACCGACGCACAGCACGCCTCGACGAGGTCGGCCACCGTGACAGAACTGCGGGATGTCGCAGGCGACTTAGCGAGCACTTAGGTACAGGTGCGGTCGAACACCGCCTGGCTGGGTAGGCTGCCAAGCCGTGAGCACTCCCCGATCGTTGCAGATGTCCCATCGGGTGCGGCGGGCAACCGTCCGCACCTCGCGCGGCCCGTTCGCCGCGCTGTGCGCCGACCCGGCCAGGCGGAGTCGGCGAAAGGCAACCCGCGCTGCTCGTACCTGGATACACAGGAAGCAAGGAAGACTTCCTGGCGGTGCTTGAATCACTGGCCGCCGCCGGCCGCGAGGTCACCGCGATTGACCTGCGCGGCCAGTTCGAGTCCGATCCGGCTGCCAGCCGGGTCGGCTATGAACTGGATCAGCTGGGAATGGACGTCACAGCGGTTGCCGCCGCCATCGCCGACGACTCGGGCCGAGTGCACCTGCTCGGCCACTCCTTCGGCGGCCTGGTGGCCCGCCAGGCCGCGCTGGCCGCCCCGACATCCTTCGCGTCGCTCACCCTGCTCGGCTCAGGGCCCGGCACAATCGGCGGGGCCAGAGCCCGGGTGCTGCGCGATCTTCTTGACTATCTGATGCCGGCGGCCGACGACGCCCAGTTGCTCGGAGCCATGATCGCCGAGCTCTGGGACAGTCAGCTCAGACCACAGGCGGAGGCCGAGGGCACCCCGCCGGAGATCATCGAGTTCCTCAGACAGCGAACCGTACGCAGCTGCCCGACCGGCCTGGTCGAGATGGCCGGGCACCTGCTGAACTGCCCAGATCTGACTGCCGACCTGGCCCGCACGGCTAAGTTCCCGATCCTGGTCAGCTACGGCGAGAACGACGACGCCTGGCTACCCGACATTCAAGACATGATGGCCAAGCGCCTAGGCGCCGAACGAGTCTGCATCCCCGGCGCCGCCCATTCACCAGCCGTAGAGGCACCAGAGACCACAGCCGCTATGCTGTCAGCCTTCTGGAACCAGGCCGAGTCCACCCGTTAGGCCAGTAAGCCCGACGACCCGGCTCACGGCCAGCGTGCCCGCGCAAGCTCCCCCGCCCCAAGGGATACCAGGTTTCCGGACTATGGTTTGCCGCGACGCGTGCTGGGCGCACGACCGGATAGGCGGCTCCGGGGCTAGGCGCACGACCGGATAGGCGGCTCCGGGGCTAGGCGCACGACCAGATAGGCGGCTCCGGGGCTAGGCGCACGACCGGGTAGGCCGGCTCCGGGGCTGGGGCTGGGGCGGGGGCTGGTTGGGAGGAGAGGCTGCCGTTTTCGCGGAAGGTTGCCGTATTCCTGGCGGAGGGCTGTCGTTTCCCGGAGGGTTGTCGTCATCCTGGCGGAAGATTGTCGTATTCTGCGCGGAGAGTTGTCGCCTGGCGGTAAGTTAACCGCCTTATATATCCCCAGGAAAACTTACCGCCAGGCGACAACCCTCCGCTGAAACACCGACAACGTTCCGCCAGGATGACGACAATCTTCCGGAAAACGGGAACCTTCCGCCAGGATGACGACAGCCTTCCGCGAACGGGAAACCGCCTGCTCGCGGCCAGTGCGAGCCGCACGGATCCGGCCCGCGCTCAAGCTCGCCACTTCAGCCTCGTCCTGACCTGCCACTGCGACAGCAGAACCAGAGCCCGGAAACCCGAATACGCCTTAGCGGCGGTCCGTGCGAGAACGCCAGGCGGGCGTGAAGATCTAATTTCCGGCCAGATCATGCCTGGAACGGGCGATCACGGGGTCGGGACCGGGCGGAAGCCCCGCTGATGTTCCGTAGTCATGCCGGGGACGGTGATCACGGAGCCCTGGTGGCGCGATCACGCGACTGATGTTCCGTTATCACCGCAGGCAGCATGATCACGGAACTTGGCTGTGCTTGGGTTCCGTGATGTTAGCCGGGGCGGAGGATGACGGTCCAGAACGTCGGCAGGTTGATCACCGGCAGGCCGTGCGTTGAGCGAGAGCCGGGTTTGCGATCTCCTGGGGGGTTTGGTGGGTTAGTGCCGGGCGGTGGCTAAAAGATCTGGGAGACTTTATTCCTGTAGGAGGATTGACCACCATATTCGCTGTTAAGTCTCCTACAGGAAAAAAGACTCCTACAGGATCGGGCGAGCCTGGCAGCAGGTGAGGCTGCTGTGACAGCTGAGTCACCCGGGACCAGCCCGGGTCCGGGCGATGATCCCGCCAGGCCGGCGAGGCAGCCCGATCACGGAATTCGCGCCAGAGCCCGGAACCTCGCTGCGGGTGATCCGCCCTGCCAGGCCACGCAATCCGAGGCCGGCACTCGCGCGGAGCGATCCTGCCTACCGGGACGCGCGAGAGCTTAAGCGTCGTCCTCGGAAGCCAGGCCGTCCCAGGGGCGGCGCGGGGCGGCGGCTTGCTGGCCTTCTGGGCAGTGGGCGCGGAAGTCGCACCAGCCGCACCCGATGCTGGGAGCCGGCGGGAAGACGTCATCGCCGCGCTGCGGCTCGGTCTCGGAGCGGTACTTCTCATCGGCGCCGGCGCACTCGCCAGCTATGTCCTCGGCCCGGCCGAGCTGCCGGTCGAGCGACTCCTTGGTGTGCGCCCAGGCGATGATCTGCGCCGTGGGCAGGTGATGAAGTTCGACCTTGGCGCAGCGGCGGCGGAACATCCGGCCCGCCGCCAGTGCGTACAACGCGAGCGCCAGCGAGGACCGCGCTTCTTGGGGCGTCGACGGTGTCCGGCCGGTCTTGTAATCGACCACGACTAGATCACGACCAGCTCCAGCAGCTCCAGCAGCTCCAGCAGCTCCAGCAGCGACGATCTCGCCAGCCTCGCTGCCCGCACCGGCCCGCGCCGGTCCCCCAGCCCCCGCCGGTCCCCCAGCCCCCGTCCGTCGCCGGTCATCGAGCCGGTCGATCCGCCCCGACACGGCGATCAGGTCGGTCTTCATGGCGACTACCCGCTCCACGCCGGCCGGGTCGTCCGCTGGATCGAGAGTGGCGACATAGCGATCGACCATGGCCCTGGCCCGCGTGAGCTGCCGGGCGGACTGGGCGTCATCGGCATAACCATCGGTCAGCCAGCCTCGCTCCAGCAGCAGCCCGGCCGCCAGCGGGGCTCGCTGGGCCTGCGGCAGCCGCCACCAGGCGGCCAGCGAGTTGTGCACGCTCGCGCCGAAGCTATTGTGCGCCCACGGTGGCCCCTTGGGCGGCGAAGGCCGGTCCAGGTAGGTCATCCGGTACCGTCGCGGGCAGTCTAGCCAGGTGCGGAGCCGGCTCGGGGTGCACGAATAGAGCCGGCGCGGCATCCCCTCGAAGCCGAGTTGCTGCTCAGTCGCCGGACTATTCACTCATCCTCGTCGGCATCATCGTCATCGGCGAGCTCCTCCGGCCCGGCAGTCACCCAGGAGTCGAACTTTCGCTCCACGGCCGAGACCGTGGTCTCCTCGCCGTGCCCTGGCAAGATCCTGGTCTGGCCGTCCAGGGTCAGCAGGCCGCCGCCGATCGAGCTGAGCTGGCGGGAGAAGTCGGTGAAGCGGCCGCCATGCTTCACCGGCCCGTCCGCGCTGACCACGTCGCCGGTGAACACCGCGCCGAGCTCGTCGCAGTACAGGCAGACCGAGCCGCCGGTGTGGCCGGGGGTGAAGATGACCTCGAGCGTGACGTCGGCGACCTCGAAGACGCCGCCGTCCTCCATCTCGATGTCGGGCTGCGCCTGCCCGTGCGCGTCGCGCCACGGCAGCCGGTCGCCCGGATGCAAGGCGACCGGGGCGTCGTCGCGCTTGGCGACCTCGAACGCGGCGGCGACATGCCTTTTATGCCCGTGCGTACAGATCACTGCGGCTATCTCGCGGTCGCCGACCGCGTCTAGCACGGCAGCGGCCGACTCGCCAGGATCCACGACGATGACCTCGCTGTCATCGCCGACGATCCAGGTGTTCACTGGGCCGTCTACCCGATCGATCCGCGCCTGCATGCCAGCCTGCCTTCCGTGTGCGAGTTCTGGCCGAAGCCCGAAGTCCTCAACTACCCGGTCGCTAGTACCCGGTCGCTAGTCTTTCACCCCGTGGCCATCAGAAATGGCCAGTCGCGACCACATATTTCAGCCACGCCGCGTACCAGTCGGCCTCCAGGGCGCGCTGCGCGTGGCGCAAGGTGAGGAAGCGGTGGCATACCAGGTTCTTCAGTACGTGATCAAGCTGGACTTTCTCAAAGAAACCCGTGCCCTTGACCGCCGCTGGCCAGATATTCGCCGCGGTCATAGCGCCGCCCAGAGAGACCGGTACCAGCAGGTCCAGGATATACCGGTTGTGGTTAGCCGGGTTTGTATAACCATAGGCGGTGAAGACCGCGTTCTCCAGGGGCAGCGGTATGGTCTCCACCTGCGCCGCCGGCGGGGCATCGCAGACCTTGGTCGTGCTGGTCGTCGCGACCGCGCCCGGCGTGAGCGCCTGCCTGGGCACTGACACTCCCCCGCTGATCAGCGGCATGATGAAATTCGGCAGTTGAACTCCGTGCAGGTCAGGACCGGCCCGCACCTCGCCAGGCACCACCGGCGGGCGAGGTATGGCGCTGGCGCGGTAGGACGGCCCCCCGCAGCCGACCGCGACCACCGCGACAGTCACGACGAGCACGGCCCCGGCCACGGCCGCCGCCCAGCGCCAGCTGGTACCCCCGCGCCTCCGGCTCCGGCTCATGACCCGGCCCCAGAGCAAGACAGATCAGATAGCCCGGCGGCGGCCTTAACGGCCACGTTGCTGCAGGCCACGGTGGTATTCAGGTGATGGCTCTGCACATAGATGCCGTAGCCAGGGCCATTCACGTCCGCGCGGTTGCCGGCGAACAGATTGCCGATCCCCCAGCCCGGATAGACCTGATGAACAGCGAAGCCGTCACCCACGCTATTGACTCCGACGTTGTCCTTGATGATCCACTTATTGCCCTTGACGTTGACCCACGAGGTAGCCGCCGACATCAGCATGCCCACGCCGTCGAAATGGTTGCCGCTGATCACGCCGCCCGTGGTGCCCTCTTTGATGTCGATGTTCTCCGCCGTCGTGTCGGAGATGTCGTTATCGACAATCGCGTCGTCGTCGCTCGCATCGGGCTTGCAGGCCGTGTACCGGCACCAGTTCGAGTGCGCGGAGCCGACGTAGACCCCCTCGCCGAAGAACTGCACGAGCAGCCCGGTCTGCCTGATCACGCAGTGACTGATCGTGTCATCGGTGCTGAACGACCGCAGGTGGATCGCCTCGTCCCCGGTACCGTGCACGTAAAGCCCGTAGATCAGGTCGTGCGCGGCATGGTCGGCCACGATGCCCTTCTGCCCGCCCTGCACCGTGAACCCGTCGAGCCGCCACCACGACGCGCCGTTCAGGTAGAACACATAGCCGTGCCTGGTCTCCGGTCCCATCAGCACGGCATCACGGGCACCGCAGAGCGTGATCGGCGCCCGCTGCCGGCCAGCCGCCATGGCGACGAAGTTCCCGATGTACAGACCCCGCGCCAGCGTGATGGTCTCACCCGGCCGGGCGGAGGCAAGCGCGGCGGACAGCTCACGAGCCGAGGACACCCTGGTACCACGCTCCGGGCAGCCGGTCCTCGTGCCCGGCACCTCGTAGCGAGCCGCCCTGGCGGTGCCGAGGCCCAGCCCCGCGAGACCGCCCACCGGAACCTGGTGCCGGGCTGACGCCTCCACCAGGTCCCGACGCCTTCGGCCCCGAACCACCAGAGGTCCCGTGGCCACCAGACCCACCGCACCCGCCCACCGCCAGCACGAGCACCGGCACGGCAATCAGCGCCATCCGGCGCCCGCGCATCTCAGTCCACCACCCGTCAGTCCGCCATCCGTCAGTCCACCACCCGCGAAATCGGCCCGGTTGTCTCAGCCGAAGCCCACGCGTGCTCCGGGTCCGCGCCATTGACCGAGCCGTTGGCCGAGGCAGCCGAGGGAGCCGGGCCCGGCCAGCCACCCTGACCAGGACCAGGCGCCGGGCGCCAGTGCGTGCTCGCCGGATAAGGATGGGGCGGCAGCCGGCGCCTTCTCGACCAGGCATAGCAGAGCACCACCAGCAGCACGACGCTCAGCCACAGCGCGACCAGCGGGTGGAACGTCAGGTAAGACCAGAAGCTGAGCCTCGCGTGATGCAGCCAGCCCGAGACGTTGGTCCCGGCTAGATTCGGCGTGCGAGCGTCCGCCCGCGCGTCGACGGCCCGGAACCCGGTACCCGAGATCACATTGCCGACTCCGGTCACCACCGAGCTCGCGCCCCTCGCCGTGACCCCGAAAACCGTCGCCCCGGTGAGCAGGTTATTGTCCAGCTCGACCGGCCCCGAGCTGCGGACCAGGACGGCGATGCGCGCGCCGGCCACCGAGTTCCCGGAGATGACCGCGCCGGGAGCCCTGGGACCGATCGAGAGCCCGGATCGCGGATGGCACCTGACGTCGTTCCCGGTCATCACGATGTTCCTGGTGCCCAGTCTGGCCGCGATGCCGGTGACGCGCCCGCACACCTCGTTGCCGGTCAGCACCGTGCCGTTGCCGCCCTCGACCAGGATGCCGGTGCGCTCGTTGTCCACGGCGGCGCTGGCGGTGATCTGCGCGCCCGACCCTGGCGCGACCGCGCTTCCCGACGCCGAGGCACCGCTGACCAGCGGACGGCCGTCGATCAGGAACCCGTTGCCCTCATTGTTCTCGGCCACGTCCGACCGCAGCAGCGTGCTCTGAGTCGCCCGCCCGATCAGGAACCCGTTGTCGCCATTGCGCGACGCCGAGCTATGCAAGATGGTCGACCCCGTGGAGTAACGGTGGATGTGCAGCCCGTCAAGCTCATTGAACTCAAACAGGTCGCCGTCGAACCGCAGCCCCTGCCCCCGGTCGACGAAGGCGCCGTAGGTGTCGCTGGTGAAGGTGGAGCCGACCGCGCCGCCGGTACTCGGATGCCCGTTCACCCCGGTCCACGAGACGCCGCCCGTCCGCCCGCTCCAGAAGCCGAGCGAGGACACCCGGACGTCGGTGAGCGTCATCTTGCCGCCGACCTCGCGGATGTAAGAACGACCAAAGCCCTTGTCAGCGGCCGGGGTCTTGGCGACCCGGTCCCAGCCCATGATCGTCAGCGGCCTGGCCGCCGTCCCGGCGAGTTCCAGCTTGCCGTTCCACGCCACGATGGAGGCGAACCCGCTGGCTGAGCTGTCCAGATACAGCACGTCCAGGCCGGACCCGAGCCTGAGCGTGGCGTTGGTCGACACGAAGACATTGTCGATCAGCAGCGCGGCATGATGCTTGAGCGGCACGAGCGCCCCGTACTGGGCCAGGCTCGCCGCCGTGTACGGATGCGGACCGGCCGGGAGCACGAGGGTCGGGAGCGACCCGTGCACCGGCAGCACCTCGGGCTGATAGATCCGGACAGCCGCGTGCAGCAGCACCCGGATTCTGGCGTCCTCGGCGCTGACCAGTGCCGCTTCCCGCGCCGGATCGCCATTGGGCGGAGTGGCGGGCGGCTGCTTCGGATCGATCGGCCTGGCCACCTTCGGCAGCGACACCGGGGGCAGTGCGCGCGGCGCCGGCAGCAGCCTGATGCCGCGAACCGACTTCGCCGCCACCGGCGTGAAGTGCACGTTCAGCGCGGTCAGGATCAGCGGCATGGTCGCGAGCACGGCGAACACAGCCAGCGCGATCAGGACCGTCAGCATCGCGTGACTCCGGCTGCCGCTCCTGACCTTCGTGCCGCCGCTCGCTGGCTCGCTGACGCTGTGCCTACCGCTTGACGACATGAAGCCTTCCCTACCGTAGCGACGCGGCCGACTGGGCCTCGCCGCCCAGGCTCTGCTGATCCGCGCTGCGCGTGAGCCAGCCGTGAACGTTCATGGTGAGGAACGCGTAGATCTTCACCGGAAGCGAGATGATGATCGTCATGACCGCGACCAGCGGCAGCAGCCAGATGTCGGAAGGCCGCTCCCGCAGGTGCGAGATGCCGCGCAGGCAGCGCCCGGCCAGCAGCCACCCGACCGCGGCGGCGGCGACCAGCGCCTGCGGATGCAGCACCCAGGCGATCAGGTACGTGACGGCGAATCCCATCGTCAGCGGGGTCAGCAGGATCTGCAGCACGCTGAGCTGGCAGATGAACGGCTGCCGCCACAGCCAGCCCTTCCAGATCGCGGTGGTGTAGCAGCGGTAGGAGTTCCGGCTCCAGCGCAGCCGCTGCTTGAGAAAGGCCCTGCCGCTGTCGGGAAACATCGAGTACGCCCGCGCCGTCGACTGGTAGACGGTCTTGTACCCGGACGCCAGCACGAGCCAGGTCAGCCGGCCGTCGTCGCCCGAGTCGCAGCGCCGCCCGAGGAAAAACTCGTCCTCCAGATGCTCAAGCACCGGCAGCACCACGCTGCGCCGGTAGGCCGCCGTCCGCCCGGACAGGCAGGCCACGGCGCCGGACCTGGCCTGCGCCCGAACGTAGTCCAGGTAGCGGACGTCGATCATCCAGTCGGCCACCCGCCGCCAGATGCTGGTACCGGGCGAGTAGGCGTTCTGCCTGGTGCCGACGCCGCCGACGAGCCGGTCAGCGAACGGTGCGAGCACCTGCGTCAGCAGCCCCTCGGCCCACATCGTGTCGGAGTCGCAGAGCACCAGGATCTGCCCGCTCGCGGCCCTGATGCCCACCCCGAGCGCCGATCGCTTGCCCCGGTGCGCGAACGGGATGACCTCCAGCCTCGGCTCGACGGCGGCCCGCGCCCGCAGCATGGAGATCACTGACTCGTCCGCCAGGTCAGGGACGATGATCACCTCGGTCGGGTCCTCCGCGAGCCAGGAGTCAAGGCAGCGCCGCAAGATCTCCGGGTCCTCGCGAAAGGACGGCACCACCACCGACGTAGTCGCCTGGAATCCTGGCTCGGCCGGCCGGTACACCCGCGACAGCGAGAACCTGGTCAGCCAGACCGACCAGGACAGCGCCCCGACGACCCCGACCGGCACATAGCGATGCAGGGCACTCCACGCCGAGGTGATCGAAGAGCCGGCTAGGGCGACCGTCGCATGGGCGACGTCAGCGAGCATCAAGACCCTTCCGCACAGCATGAAAAGCGACAAGAACGACAATTTGGATGCATAAAATTTGCCGCACGGCGGTCTGCCAGCAAAGCTATCCCCCCGCTCAGGGCAGCTAAGAGCCTACTTTGGCCTTCATTTAGCCGAATAGGACGCAAAGTGAATCGTCGGTTACATTTTGGTACCGATTTATGACGTTTAGGTAACGTCGCAGGTCAGACGGATGACCTCAGATCGGGCGAAGCGGGATCAGTGCAGCCCAATCCGGATCAAGGCCCGCACAGCGTCCACGATGAGCTGCACCGCGATGGCCGAGAGCAGCAGCCCGGCGATCCTGGTCAGCAGCTCAACCCCGGATCTCTTGAGTACGGCGAGGACGACGCCGGAGAACCTCATCGCCAGCCAGAGCAGCGCTACGGCCGCGGCGATGGCGGCGGCGAATGCGATGCCTGACCCGACCGATCCGATCCGCTGGACGAACAGCATCGTCGCGACGATCGCGCCTGGGCCGGCCAGCAGCGGCGTGCCCAGCGGCACGAACGCCACGTTGGCCTGCGTCTGCTCAAGCTCGGAGGGCTCGGCGGAATGGCCGGTCAGCAGTTCCAGCGCGACCAGGAGCAGCAGCAGCCCGCCTGCCGCCTGCAGCGAGGGCAGCTGGACCCCGAGGTAGGTCAGGATCGACTGGCCGAAGAGCGCGAAGGCGACGATGACCCCGAGGGCGACCAGGGCCGCCTGCCAGGCCAGCCGGTTCCGCTCGGACTTGGGCCGGCTGGCCGTCATGCCGAGAAAGACCGGCACCACGCCGGGCGGGTCGGTGATGACCACCAGGGTGACGAAGGCCTCCCAGAAGAACTTCAGGTCCGAGCCCAGGCCGCTCACCCGCTGATCACCGGCGCACCGGTAGCGGCCGACATCAGCCGCTCGAACGCCTCGGCGCCGGTCGACTCGACGCCGATCCGGTCCTGCGTCAGCTCGCCGTGGTCGTCACTGCCGCCGGTCGGTACCAGATCAAGGCGGTGAGCCAGATCATGCAGGGCGATCCTTTCTGCCTCATCGTGACTGGGATGCGCGACCTCGACACCGGCCAGCCCGGCCCTGGCCAGCTCCGCGATCAGGTTCTCGGGGACCAGCCAGCCTCGGGTCCGCGCGAACGGGTGAGCGAGCACGCAGACGCCGCCGGCCCGGCGGACCAGGCCGACTGCCTCTACCGGGTCGATCGCGTACCGCTGGACGTGCGCGCGGCCGCCAGGGCCGATCCACTGCTCGGTGAACGCCTCGTCAAAGGACTCAATGACCCCCTGCGCCAGCATCGCGCGGGCGATGTGCGGCCGCCCGATCACGCCGCCGCCTGCGATGGAGGTGACCTGCTCCCAGGTCACTCCCGTGCCGAGCTCGGCCAGCCTGGCGACCATGTCCCTGGCGCGGCTGACCCGGCTCTGCCTGATCGCCAGAGTCTGCGCGGCTAGCTCCGGGTGGTCAGGGTCGGCGCGGTAGACGAGCATGTGCACGCTGTGGCCGTCGCGGCGGCAGGACAGCTCCATGCCGGGGATGAGCGCGAGCCCGGCCGGGAGCGCGGCGGCGGCCTCCGCTATCCCGGCGACCGTGTCGTGGTCGGTGAGCGCGACCGCGTCAAGACCGGCCTCGGCGGCGCGGCGGATCACGTCGGCCGGGGGTCTGGTGCCGTCGGAGGCTGAGCTATGACAGTGCAGATCGGCGCGCACCCGCCGACTCTAGCGGGTAACGGGCGCCGGGCGCCGCTGCGGTTAGCTCAGCCGGGTCAGCCGGGCAGGCGGGGTGAGCGCGCTCCGAACGGCAGGTCGAAATCCTGGCCAGGGTCGCGCAGGTCACGCAGTCGCATCGACTCGACCAGCATGGTGCCCGCGGTATCCGGCCAGAGCAGCACCCAGAGCCAGCCGCCCAGCAGCTCACCAGCGAAGGCGGCCCGGCCAGGGGAGTCGATGTTCCACAGCGGGAACTCGTGGTTGCCGTACCTGACCTGGGCCTGCGGCGAGCAGCTGGGGAACCCGTCGCCAGGATCTGGACCCTCAAGGCCGGCGCAGCGAGCGCCGAGGCCCACGCCGAGCTCCTCGCAGATCAGCAGCATCTCGCCGGGACCGCCGACCGGGTTCGGCCCCGACAGCGCGACCGCGCAGGCCCGCGTGCCGCTGCGCTCATCGCCGGCGGCGGCGAATCCGGTGACCAGCCACCCGTCGGGCAGCGGCCAGGGCAGCAGGACGGGGACGGTCGCGTTGCGCAGCAGGCCAGCCAGGCCCTCGGGGGACAGGCTCTGCACCTGCCGCAACGGGTAGACGTCGCCGTGCCGGGCACACCGCCAGCTGCTTGACCAGGCACTGGGCGACATCGCGGTGCGACCGCACCTAGGGCAGGTCAGGCCCATCGATCCCGGTGCCCGATCCGTGACTGTCCGTCGCTACGTGCCGCCTCACTCCAGCTACGATGCTCCGCGCGGCTGAGTTGTAAACTCTCGCGGCTTACCCTGGCGACTCACCCTGGCGGGACGAAAGCGCTCGTTCTCGACAAGCCGGCCGCCCGGCCCCGGGCCGCGGCGACCAGCGCCAGTTTTCTTGAGGCTTCGTCGATCATTTCGCCGCCGAGCAGGACGGCACCGCGCTGCTGGACGTCTTCGGCGTGGGCGTAGGCGTCGAGTATGCAGCTCGGCGCGGTCGTAACTGCCTTGGTCGGGGGCGAAGGCCGCGTTGACCGGATCGATCTGGTCCGGATGCACGACCCATTTGCCGTCGTAGCCGAGCGCCGCTACCGAAGCCGACCTGGCTCGCAGCCCGTCGAGGTCACCGATGGCGGCGTACGGCCCGTCGATCGCCTGCAGTCCCGCGCTGCGGGCGGCGACCAGGATGCGCAGCAGCGGGTAGTGGAAGGCATCACCGCCCGCGTAGCCCTCCGGCTGGGCACCGACGCGCAGCGACCGCATCCCGAGGCTGGCCATGAAGTCCGCCGGGCCGAAGACCAGCGTCGCCAGCCTGGCCGAGGCTGCCGCGATGGCCTCGACCGCCGCCAGGCCGGCCGCGTCCTCGATCTGCGCCTCGATCGAGATCCGGCCGACCGGGAGTCCCGCCGACCGCTCGACCTGGCCAAGCAGCAGGTCAAGCCAGCTGATGTGAGCCGGAGCTGACACCTTGGGCAGCACAATCGCGTCCAGCCGGTCACCGGCGCGCTCGACGACCTCGATCACGTCCCTGTGCGCCCACTGGGTATCCGCGCCGTTGATCCTGACGGCCCGCACTTCCGCGCGCCAGTCACCGGAACCGGGGGTCAGGGCCGCGGCCACGAGCACTCGTGCCTGGTCCTTAGCAGCGGGCGCTACCGCGTCTTCCAGATCGAGGATGATCTCATCGGCGGATAGGTCCCTGGCCTTGGCCAGGAACCGCTCGCTGCTGCCGGGAACGGTCAGGCACGACCGTCTCGGTCCGTGCGTTGTCGTCATGGATCGATGATCCTATGGCTGGTGTTCGGCTGCCTGACGTTCGACGGGGTGCGCTGGTGCTTCTAGCATGGGCCCATGTCGACCACCTCGTTGCCAGGCCAGCATCTTCCTGCCGCCGGCGCCACCGCCGTCCCGACCAGGGAACAGGTCATGCAGGCGCTGGCGACCGTGCAAGATCCGGAGATCCACCGGCCGATCACCGACCTCGGCATGGTCAAGAGCATCGAGATCGCTGCCGACGGGGCGGTACGGGTCGATGTGTTCCTGACCGTGTCCGGCTGTCCGCTTCGCGACACGATCACCCGTGACGTGCGCGGAGCCGTCAGCAAGGTGGCCGGGGTGCGCAGCGTTCAGGTCGAGCTCGATGTCATGAGCGAGGACCAGCGCAAGGAGCTCCAGGGCAAGCTGCGGGGCGGCAAGCCGGAGCGGGAGATCCCGTTCGCCAACCCGGCCTCGCTGACCAAGGTCTACGCGATCGCGAGCGGCAAGGGCGGCGTCGGCAAGTCCTCGGTGACCGTCAACCTCGCGGTCGCCCTCGCGGCGGCGGGACGCAAGGTCGGGCTGCTCGACGCCGACATCTACGGCCACTCGGTGCCGAGGATGCTAGGTGTCACCGCTCGCCCCACCCAGGTCGAGCAGATGATCATGCCGCCGGTCGCGCACGGGGTTAAGGCGATCTCCAGCGGCATGCTCAAGAAGGGCAACGAGCCGCTGCCGCTGCGCGGACCGATCCTGCACCGGCTCCTGCAGCAGTTCCTGGCCGACGTCTACTGGGGCGACCTTGACGTGCTGCTGCTCGACCTGCCGCCGGGCACCGGAGACGTCGCGATTTCAGCCGGGCACCTGGTACCGGGAGCCGAGCTGATCGTGGTGACCACGCCGCAGCTCGCCGCCGCCGAGGTAGCCGAGCGAGCGGGCTCCCTGGCGACTCAGCTGCACCAGCGAGTGGTCGGGGTGATCGAGAACATGGCCTATCTGTCGTGTCCGCATTGCGATGAGCGGATCGAGGTGTTCGGCAAGGGCGGCGGCCAGTCCGTAGCGCAGGCACTGACCCGCCTGACCGGCGCCACGGTACCGCTGCTCGGCGAGGTGCCGATCGACCTGCGCCTGCGAGAGTCCGGCGACGAAGGCACTCCCCTGGTGCTCTCGGACCCCACGTCACCAGCGGCCCGCGCCCTAATCTCGATCGCCGAGTCCCTAGCGGCCCGATCCCGCAGCCTGATAGGCCGCCAGCTAGGCGTAACCCCCGTCTAACCCGCCACCCCAGACCACCCCTGCGTAACCCGCCGCTCCGGACCACCCCGCCTGCGGCGCCACCAGACCACCCCCGCCTGCACCACACCCACCCCCGCCGCACCGCGCCCCTCCCGGAGTACCGCACCCCTCCCGGCGTACCGCACCCTCCCGGAGTACCCACGCGAACTTCCGTGATCAAGAAACTGACCTTGATCACGGAACCCTGGTCGCGTGATCGCCCCATCGGGATTCCGTGATCAAGGTCCCGGTCATGATCACGGAACGTCCGTGGCGCGGGACTGGGTCCGGAAACCCGGTTTCTCCATTGATTGCGGAGACTAGCTGGTGTGATGACGTGATCGGTGCGGTTTGGGGGCTGTTAGACCTGATCGGCGGCTGGCCGGGCGGCGTGTCCCCGATGCCGGCTGCTTCGCAATGCCTGGCATCGGGGACACGCCGTCCGGCTAGGGACTGAGTCACGGGGCGGACGGGCTGCGTCGTCTGATCGGATCGGGCTAACGCCCTAGGACCCTGGCAACCTTCCGTGATCATGAAGCTCTCTTGATCACGGAAACTGAGTCGCGTGATCACCCCATCCAGGTTCCGTGATCAAGACCCCGATCATGATCACGGAACCTCAGTGGCGTGACGAGCCCAGGTCGGTTTGCCGCGAATGTCAGGAGCGGGTCTAGCCACAGCCCACTCGGAACAGCAGCCGGCCCGGACACCCGGGCGGCGTCAGGTGGCGTCGGCGTCGAATGGGGGGGTGTCGTGCACCAGCAGTGGCGTGATGTGGTCGTGGCCGGTCGAGCTGGTAGTGCTCCCGGTGCCCGTGCCGCTCGTTCCTGTGTCGGTGACCATGGCGCCGCTTGGGCCGGCCCAGCTGAAGTCGTCGTCGTCGAAGTCATCAAGCAGGTGCTTGCGCACGAAGCTCTTCGGGTTCAGGTCGTTGAAGTCGAAGTCGCTGAACTCGGGGCCGAGGCTGCTGGTCAGGTCGGACCGCGCGGACTCGGCGAGCCGCCGCAGGTCACGCAGTGCCTTGCCGGCCTGGGCCGCCATCTTCGGCAATTGCTCGGGCCCGAAGATCATCAGGCCGATTACCCCGAGGATCAGGATCTTGGCGATGGACAAGTCAAACACGCTGGCCTCGCGCTCCTAGGCTCATGACCTCGCCGGTGCAGGTCCGCGACTTCCAGAGTAACCGCACTGACCGGCCCTGGTGCAACCACTACGCCCAGCGGGTTCGCGTCCTTCGCGCTAGACAGCCGGGCCGCGGGCCCGGCTTGCCTCAGCCGAACGGGTCGAACCAGGACCCGATCCGCTTCAGTCCGCGGTCAACTCGCTGCAGCAACCCGGTGCCACCATCGTGCGGCAACTCGGTGACGATCATGCTCACGGTACGTTCCGGGGCATCGGAGATCACGGTGTAGACGACGCCATCGGCAGACCAGGCCAGGCTGCGCTGATCGGGCTCGCTCGCGTAAACCCGCCGGCCCGAGATCTGGGTACCGCGCCAGCCAGGGAGAGCACCCGCCAGCTCGCCCCGCTGCATGAATACCGACACCACCGACAGGCCATCAGAATACGATGCATCTACGACGGTCCCAGAACGAGTCCAGGCCCGGCTCACGCCGATCAGCGCAAGATTTCCCGCCAGCATCGCCCTGACCGGCCAGCCCTGGCTGTGCAGCCTCAGCAGATCCGGCTTCGCCGGCCGCGCGCTCCAGTCCTCGGCGACCCGAGATGACACCGGCCTGACCGCCGTATCGCCAATGCTCAGCTCGATGAAGGTGCCCTCGTTGACCAGGTGACCGTCTTCGTCGAACATTTCCCTGCGCAGCGGCAAGCCGGTCGCCCGGTCAAGCCAGTACCGGGCGGCGAGAGTATCGTCGCGGCGCCGCACTGTGACGATCCTCGCTGACCGGCCATCCGCGATGCCTGCGCCCGTGTACTCAATCTGGTAATTGGCCCGCAGCAGATTCAGCATCAAGGACGAGACGCTCAGCACTCCCGCCGTGGCGTGATCTGCCGCCGCCGTACCCGGCCTGGCGATGGAGCCCGCCGGCCTGTCCTCGTCAATGCCGTCAAAGCCGGCCACTACCTCAGGCTCACCAGCGGAGTGCCAGACACCGATCAGATAGGCCGTGGAGTCTCCCCGGCCCCACCAGGCGATCATCTGCACGCCCGTATAGGAGACCGTGCGACAGGCCCCTACAGCGTCATCCATCAGGACCCGGCCGCGATTCAGGCTGCCCAGGTTTGCCGGAAGCGGCACCGCGCGCCTGAGTTGTGCACCCGACCTGGTCGCCACGGTCTTGCCGACCGAGGTGCCAGTGGCGGCCGGGTCGAAGCCGCCAGCCACGACGACAAGCGTGACGATCGACCCAAGCGCTACGCCAGCGACCAGGACACCGAATCGCGCGCGCCGCCAGTAGAACCAGAGCATAGGACAGCCAGCTACGGCGAGCTCAGGCGCATGAGCGCGGTCGCGGGCGCGGGGAAGATCGTGCCTGGCGCGAACAGGACGGCGGGCGATCGCCGCGCGGCCCCGCTGCTCTGGTGAACACCGCTCTGGTCAGCACGAGACTGACCCATGTAGTAGCCGGTGTCGTGACTGTGCTGCATCCAGAAGACATCGACGGCCGGTGACACCCGAGGTACCGGCTGATCGGCCGGCCCGCCACCGCCGAGCATGAAGGCCAGCACCCCGATCGCGACCAGCGCCGACCCTGCGGAGCAGGTAGCGAGGCGCCAGCTTGGCCAGGCCTGGCGCGGCCAGAAGCCTGTGACGGAATGCAGTGGCGACCAGGGTGCCCTGCCCGCCTGGCTCGCGGGCCCGGCGATCAGGTCCTGGCGCGACCTGGCCCGCTCGATCAGCCGGCCAGCGATAGCGCTGTCCGCCGAGGAGTCTCCGAGCGCGATCATCCGGCGCTTGAGCACCCGAAGCGCGTTGGCTTCGTCTCGGCAGGCGTCGCAGCCGGCCAGGTGGTTCAGTACCCGATCACGCTCCACGCCATCAAGCTCGCCATCGACCTGAGCGGACAGCCAGCGCCCTAGGTGACTCATGGCTGGCTCAGCTCGCCGAGCAGCGCCGGACCAGGACGCTGGTCGAGCTGAGCGGCCGGCTCGCTGGGCGCAGCCGGTGCCGTCACGTAGTGCCTGGGCCTGCGATGTTCAAGCGCCGACCGCAGCTGAGCGCGCCCGCGATGGATCCGGGACCGCACGGTACCGAGCTTGACGCCGAGCACGTCGGCGATCTCCTCGTAGGTCAGGCCCTCTATATCGCAGAGCACCACAGCGGCCCGGTACTCAGGCGGCAGATCGGCCAGTGCCGCCGAAATGTCAAAATCCAGATGCCGGTCATCGAATGCCTGAGAGGGAGTTGGCTCGGCCCCTCGGAGCCTGGCGGCGGTCTCCTCGCCCAGGCCCTCGAATCTGATTCGCTGCCGCCGCCTGGTCATGTCAAGAAACAAGTTGGTGGTGATCCGGTGCAGCCATCCCTCAAAGGTCCCCGGCGTGTAACTAGACAGCGACCTGAAAACCCTGACAAAGACTTCCTGAGTGAGATCCTCGGCGTCGTAGCTATTGCCGGTCAGCCGGTAGGCCAGCCGGTACACCCGAGCTGAATGGTCCCGCACGACCTCTTCCCAGCTAGGCGGGGTCCATTGGGTGACCTGCTCATTCGCCGAGTTGGTCGCGTCCGCCGACTCAGTCTGCATCGGCCTCCCCTTGTCCATTGCCGGGCCGCACATCGTCAACGTGCGGGCAGCCCGGCCTGTTCCCGGCTCGGGCCGGCTGCCGCTAGGCTGCGGCGCGAGGACGTTCACTAATAGGATCCCGGAGGTCACCATCTTCCACTCAGATGTCACCGAAATCCTCGACGACTTCGCGCAGGAGGACGAGCCACTGCTCTCGGCGCGCAGCAACGCCGAGCAGATGGGAGGTGCCGTCCCAGTATCGGCCGTCACCGGTGCGGCGCTGCGGTTCCTCGCAGCCGCGATCGGTGCCAGGGCTGTCGTGGAGGTCGGTACCGGCTACGGCACTTCCGGGATCTGGCTGCTCAGGGGTATGCGGGCCGGCTCCGTGCTGACCAGCGTGGATTCCGAACCACAGCACCATGCCAAGGCACGGGCAGTCTTCGCCACCGCGGGTTTCCCCTCCAGCCGGTACCGGCTGATCACCGGCCGGGCGCTCGAGGTTCTGCCCAGGCTCGCGGACGGCGCGTATGACCTGGTCTTCTGCGACGCCGACAAGCGCGAGTCCCCGGAATACCTGGCGGCCGCGCTGCGATTGCTCAGGCCCGGCGGGATCGTCGCGTTCGACAACGCGCTCTGGGCCGATCAGGCGCAGAATGTCGCCCACAGTGATCCGGACACCGCGGCGATCAGTGAGCTCAGGGACCAGGTCAGCACGGACGCCGACCTGGTCCCGCTGCTGCTGCCGATTGGCTGCGGCCTTCTGGCCGCAGTCAGCCGGACTGGCTAGCCAGCCGGGCTCGCAGGTCAGCCGGGCTCGCCGGCGAGCCACCTGAGCAGGAGCCTGGTGCCGAAGCCGGTGGCACCTGCCGTCACGTCACCGTCATCGGAAGTGCTCCGGGCCGCACCGGCGATGTCCAGGTGCGCCCACGGAAGTCCGCCAGTGAACTCGCGCAGGAACAGCGCTGCCGCGATCGAGCCAGCGCCGCGCTCCCTTGCCGCGACGTTCGACAACTCAGCCACCGGCGACTCAAGCACGTCGAGGTAGTCGTCCGGCAGCGGCATCCGCCACAGCCGGTCACCACTCGCCTCTCCCGCCTGCGAGAGCGCACAGGCCAGTTCGTCGGAGGTCGAGTAAAGCGCGGCCCGGCTGCCGCCAAGCGCGATTCTAGCCGCGCCGGTCAGCGTCGCCAGATCAACCAGCAGATCCGGCTCAAGCTCCGCAGCGGCATAGGCCATCGCGTCAGCCAGCACGAGCCGTCCCTCGGCATCGGTGTTGAGCACCTCCACGGTACGGCCGCCAAACTGGGTAATCACATCGCCGGGCCGGAACGCCGAGCCGGACGGCATGTTCTCGGCCGCGGCCACCAGCCCAGTGACCCGGTCGGGTACGCCGAGGGTCGATAGCGCCGACATGGCGGCGATCACGGCAGCACCGCCAGCCATGTCGGTCTTCATGTTCTTCATGCCATCGTTCGGCTTAAGCGACAGGCCGCCGCTGTCGAAAGTGATGCCCTTGCCGACCAGTACCACGTGCCGCTTGGCATCTGGCGGCTCGTACCTAAGCTCGATCAGCCTTGGAGGCCTGGCCGACCCGGAGCCGACGGCCGCGATACCGCCGAAGCCAGCCGCCACTAGCTCAGGCTCGGTCCAGACCCGTGCGGCCAGCCCGGCGTCAGCGGCAACCGCTACTGCCCTGTCCGCCAGCCACTGCGGCGTCTTGCGCAATGACGGAGTGTTGCTGAGATCCCTGGCGAGGGCGACCGCGGCCGCGCTGGTGGCAGCGCGTCCGATGGCCGCAGGCACGTGAGTGACCTGCGCGGAGGCGAGCAGCCGCACCTGCGAGCTCTTGGGCGGGGCGCTCACATCGGCCGACTTCTCCGAGTAGCGGTACGACCCGAGCAGCACACCCTCGGCAAATGCTCGCACCTGCGCACCGCTGGAGTCAGCCCACAGCCCGACCACTGCCTCCTCGCCCGGTCGTACCAGGCGGCCTAGCTCTCCGCCTGCCCTGCGCAGTGCGCTGGCCGATCGGTCAGCGACTTCGAGGAACACCACCCGGATCAGCCTCTGACCTAGCTTGCCAACCGCGCTGGTGTGCTGACCAGCCTTGCCGCTCAGGTTCGCGGACGCGACGATCTCGGCCGCGCTGGCACCGAGCACCGAGTCCAGGGTCTCATCGATCGCAGGGGCACCGCCCGATTCGACCGCGACAACCAGCAGGTCAGCCGATCCCTGGAAACCCGACTCAACTGCCCGCAAGTAGTCGCCGACCGAGCCAGCCGAGCCGACCGAGCCGGAACCTTCCAGGCTGAGCGCCTTGACAGCGCATGTGACAGGCATCTGCCAGACCGCCCTAGCCTACGGCCGACTCGAGTGCGTTGCTGAGGGCCTTGGCCTCGTCCGGCGTCAGCTCTACAACGAGCCGGCCTCCGCCCTCCAGCGGGACACGCATCACGATTCCGCGGCCTTCCTTGGTGACCTCAAGCGGACCATCACCAGTCCGCGGCTTCATCGCCGCCATCCTGCCTCCCCAATCTCTACACGTCGTTGAACCGGGCAACCCGCACCGAAACCGCCGCGCCGCCACAGCCGCTCGCTGCCTGTCGCTCAGTACCGTCAAGCCACATCGACATCAATCAGTACCTCTATTATCGGTCAGTTCCTTGGCCTTGGTGGCA
This sequence comes from uncultured Actinomycetota bacterium, assembly GCA_963819285.1. GTDB lineage: Bacteria > Actinomycetota > Actinomycetes > Streptosporangiales > Streptosporangiaceae > Chersky-822. The sequence goes on along the minus strand of CAWFVM010000002.1, from coordinate 2,542,624 downwards.
TCGATCAGCGTTCCGTCGATCGCTGACGGTTCGCGGTGCAGACTTGGATACCGTGAACGCGCGATCGGCACTCTTCGACCTCTACGGTGACCACCTGCTGTCTCGCGGTGAGCAAGCGCCTGTAGCCGCGCTCGTCCGCATGCTCGCTCCCGCCGCGATCTCGCCGCCAGCGGTGCGGACGGCGGTCTCGCGGATGGCCAGGCAAGGCTGGCTAGACCCGGTCAGGCTGCCGGGCGGAGCGGGTTACCGGCTGACGCCCCGTGCCGTCCAGCGCCTCGCGCAGGCGGCCGGCCGGATTTACCGCCGCGATGTGCCCGCCTGGGACGGCAGCTGGCACATCGCGGTAGTTGAGCGCGTCACCGACCGCGCCCGGCGTGACCGGCTCAGATCCGCGCTCGGTTATCTCGGCTATGCCTGTCTGGACGGCTCAACCTGGATCAGCCCTCGCCCGTCGGTCGAGCTCGACCAGGCCCTAGCATCCGAGCAGGTCGAGGCCGAGCGCTTCACTGCCCGATATGACGGAGATGCCCACAGCCTGGCAACCAGGGCCTGGGACCTCGACGAGATAGCGCAGGCATACCGCCGCTGGATCTTCCTCGCAGGTCAGATCCTCAAGCGGGGCGGCGACCAGCAGCCCGACGACGTGGTCTTCTCCGTGCGCAGTGAACTCGTGCACGAGTGGCGGAAATTCCTGTTCGTCGACCCTGGCCTCCCCCGCGAACTATTGCCTGCCGACTGGCCGGGAACCCTCGCGGCAGAACTCTTCCACCGCGAGGCAGACCGGCTCATGCCGGCCGCTGGCCGCTTCGTCGACGCGACCCTAGCCGCCGGAAACGGCCGGCGCTCCTCACCAGCCGCCCGCCCCGACCCCGCCCAGGTCTCGCCAATCTGAATCACCAACCGGAGTTCCGGGCTCTGGCGCGGATTCCGTGATCGGGCTGGTGTGCGGGGGTGTCGGCGGGGCGGGGGATCGCGCGATCGCCGCTAGCCCGGCCTGCCAGCACGGACCTGACCTCAGCTGGGGACCCCTAGCGTCGTTCTGGAGTAGCGAGGTCCCCAGCTGCTGTAGCCCAGTCACGGAACCCAAGCAGAGCCAGGTTCCGTGATCATGGACCACTGCCTGATCCCGGAAACCAGCTGGCGCGATCGCCCACACAAAAGTCCGTGATCAACCCTCCGAACATGATCACGGAAACGGCGCTGGCCGGGGTCACCGGAACGGGCGGCCGGTCGCCCTGGGCGGGATCGGCGCGGCGCCATCTGGTTAGCGGTAGTCGGGAACGTCCGCGGCCCGGTAGCTCGATCCGGGGTCATAGTGCGGCGGCGGCTCCTGGGCGCAGGCAGCCTCGTCCGGGGTCACGCCTGCGGCGGAACCGCTGGCCTGCGCCGACTTGCGGGCGACGGCGAGTTCCTCGTGCGCGGCTACGATCCGCTCGGTCGCCTCGACCAGATCGGTAACTGGCAGCTTGTCGTAACTGCCGTCCGGCTCCCGCCACCAGACGACCTGACCCTGGCACCACACAGTCAGCTTGTGGCTGATCGACAGCACCGCCAGATCCCCGCCTGGCTCGGTCACCGGCACCAGGCCAGTTCCGAGCCCGCGGTCGGTGAGAGCAGCGGCCAGCTCTTCGATTGCCTCAGATCCGCGCGGGCTCAGCCGTTCGCTGCGAGCCAGCTCGCTGGTGGCCGGAACGCGCAGCGCGAACCAGACGGCTTTGCCGGGAACCTTCCAGACGCCAAGCTGGCCACGACTGAGATGGTGGCCCCACATCCCGGCGGACAGCCCGGCGACCATCTGCAACCCGCGACCGCGCACCGAGTCAGGGCCGGCAGGCACTGCGGCGCCAATGGGGACGGGCTCCCCGGCATCCCACCCGGGCTCAGAGTCAAAGATCTTGCAGACTATCTCGCGCCCGATTGGCCCGACCGGACCAGTCGGCCCTGTCACGCAGGTTCGTACATAAAGCCAGAATTCAGGAATTCCGCTCACAGGCCGGTGACCATGGCCGCCATATTCGATGTTGCCGTGCGCGTTCAGGGTGTTGGCCGCGAGCTCGCTCGCCATGGTGACGCCGTCGTGAATCAGGTCACCGGGCAAGCCTGCCCCGGCTACCGACTCACGGAAGAAGCTTCTGGCCGCGCTAGCGCAGGTGCTGTCGAGCGGCAATGGCCTGATGAAGCAGCCGCCAGCGCGTACGCCGGCCTGGTCCATCCCTACTCTGGGAGACCGGTCATCGACGACCGTCCCGGCCACCGAGTGCGTCCGCCCGAGCCGACCCGCGGGCGGGAACGACGGTCCCTCAGCAAGCGGAGCGGCCATCCAGCCATCCTGCGAACCGGCGGATCTCCCGTCCCGCGCCGCGCCCGGGCCGCGATCAGCGGGTGACAGAGACATTCTGACCCCGCCTTCCCACGTCGCAGCTGGTATGCACAGGTTACGAGTCAATTAGCATTGTGTGCAACGACTCTGGAGAAATAGCAGCCCCGCCTTTCGCCGCAGGCCGGTCGCCGACGCCGGCCGAGCCGTTCCGCGGCTCCGTGCGGACCCGTTCGTGAGCGCCACGCACCGCTCCCTTCACGGGGCTCGCGAACAGGAGCCGCCGACTACTCAGCGAGCACCTTATACCGTTTTGACCGTTTAGAGACAAGATTAACAACTAAAACCCTTTTATAATATAAAGTAGTTTTCTGCCGATTAATGGTAGTAATAGAGAATTGATCGAGCCTTCGTGTGTGTACAGTGGCGTTGGCGGCGTAGCTGTCCGGCCGGGCCGCCAGACGCCTCGAGACAGGCGCAGTCCAGAGGAATCCCCCCGAGGCTCCCTCCTCGGGGGGATTCCGGCTCCGATCGATGACCTGTGCCGATGATCTTGCGAACTCCCGCGGCACGGGCCAGATCGCCGCTAGATGTCGAAGCGGCCGCTCTTGACGTCGGCTAGCAGAGCGTCAAACACCGATCGCTTCACCACGTGGGCGCCGTCGTCAGGGCGGGTGCTGTCCCTGACGGCGATCACGTCACCAAGATTGGCGGCTACCTCCACGCAGCCGCCGTTCGCGTAGCTTGCCTGGGCCTTACGCCAGATGGCACGAGACAGGTCAGTCATGATTACTCCAGTCGTTCTGCGAGCTGTTTCAGGTACTGGGCCGTGTCCCTCGGCTCGAGGGCCGCGTCGACGGCCCGGTCAAACGCCTCGATATAGCTGCTTACGTACTCGGCATCGCTGACCTCCTGGATTCCGTGGTCGGTCTCGGTGAAGACCAGGCTCATCCCGCCGCCATAGTCGAAGATCTGCACCGCCGAGAACATGCCAGGCGGCGGGCCGTCGGCGAACCGCTGCAAGTGCAACCGCACATGGGGTCGCTCGCCGATCTCGGCGAGGTACAGCAACTGGTCTCTGCGCTCGGTCCTGCTGCCCCATCGGTACAGCAGCGAGGCCTCTGCGATGACGGCCTCGAGCTGTGAGGCGGCGGCGCTGTCGCGGTCCAGGATCTGCTGCCGCCTGAGCCTGGCGTCGGTGGCCCGGCGGCGCCAGGCCGGCGGCTTGCCGCTTGACCGCATCAGCGCGTCAATGTAGTCGGGGGTCTGCAGCAGCCCGGGGATCACCAGCGGGGTGAAGACCCGGATCCGGGCGGCGTCGGCCTCGAACCCGGGGAACTCGTTGTCGAAGATCTCCTGGTAGTCGCGCCACCACGGCCTGACCCTGGCCTGCATGGCCAGATCCTCGATCTCGCTGGCACAAGCTTCGTCGGCTTCGTAGAACCTCAGCAGATCCCGGATATCGCTCATCTCCGGGCGTTTCCACTGATTAGCCTCAAACCTGCCAACCTTGCCGCGGCCCCAGTTCAGCATGTCGCACACATGGTTGGCGGTATAACCAGCGTTGACACGCAACGCGGTCAGCTTGCGGGCAAGAAGCAGCTTGGCGATGGTCGCGCCATGGGCGTCATCGCTCACCGTCAGCCTCCTCCAGATCCGCTATCGACACCATAGCGTGACTTAACTTGTGATTCACAATTCCCGCTCTCAATCGTTATGCAGTCCATAGCCATACGATGCACAGCCAACCGTCGACGCCGACCAATGCCCATGAAAGGGATGAAACTCCGTGATACCGGGCAGAGTGCCGTCGAGTGCGGCTGGCACCGGGCGCACGGTTGCCGGCGCTCATCCCTCGCGGCCTGCCTAGCCAAACTCACCTCGCCCGACGCCGTCGAGGAAGCACATCCACTCGTGACGGTCGTAGACCAGCACTCGGCCGGCCGGGTCGCCGGCGACTCTGAGCAGCACCCAGTCCGCTCCCCCGCCAGCCCGCAAGACCCCGTCGCCCGCCGAGGCTCCATCCCTGGCCAAGGCCCCGCCGCCGGCCATTGCGCTGCCGCCCACGAAGGCGACCTCAAGAGAGCCGGCGCCGCTCCCTGATCGCTGCCAGTCAAGATCGGCCGGATCGACGCCAAGCTGCCGCAAGGTTGGCTTCCGGCTGGCAGCGCTCTGATCTCCAGCTGCCATCACATACCGCCGATCGGAGTCCGTTGGCGTATCGCCGGGCATGAACAGTCACAGCCTGCTTTTAAAGCGATGATCAGTAGCATATCGGGCGTAGTTACGCAGCGTATGCCTTCCGTCGGAAGCATTCGACTAGATGATCATCGACCACGCCGCAAGCCTGCATCGCCGCATAGGCGGTGACTGGCCCGGTAAAGCGAAACCCATTTCGGCGCAGGTGCACGGAGAGGGCCTTAGAAGCTGGCGTCCACGATGGAATATCGGCATTCGTGCGCGGCCCGGCGGCGGCGCGGCCTGAGGGGTCTGAGGGGCCTGAGGGGTCCGCGAAGCGCCAGATCGCCGCGGCGAGCCCGTCAGGCAGTTCAAGCGCGGCCCTGGCGTTGCTGATCGTGGCCTCGATCTTGGCCCGGTTACGCACGATCCCCGCATCGGCCAGCAGGCGCTCGACGTCAACCGCTCCGAACTCGGCTACGACAGCGGGGTCAAAGCCGCAGAACGCCGCTCTGAAGTTCTCCCGCTTCCGCAGGATCGTCAGCCAGGACAACCCGGACTGGAAACCCTCCAGGCACAGCCGCTCGAAGATCCCGATGTCGTCTCGGACCGGCCGGCCCATTCCTCGTCGTGATAGGCCAGGTAGTCAGGGGTGCCCAGGCACCAAGAGCAGCGAAGCTGCCCGTCAGGCCCAGGTACGGCACCACCAGGCACGGCACCACCAGGCACGCCCGGATCCGTCACAGCCGCTCCGACCGGGCTTCGGCGTCTCGCGGCTCAGCTACGGCCTGGTCGCCCGGGTCGGCAACGGCGACGTCACCTGGATCGACGGCATCCGGCTGACCGGCCGCCGTTTCGCTGCCGCCGACTCCCGCTGCGACTTCGGCTCCAGCTCCGAGCAGCCGCAGTTCGTGGCGCAGCGCGGCGATCTCCGCGTCCCGCGCGGCGAGCAGGTTGGCCGCCGCGACCAGTGCGTCACCCGTGGCCTGGGTCTGATACCCGAGCGGTCGCAGCGGCAGCCGCAGCGTCGCCACATCTGCCGGCGTCCGCAACACCAGAAAGGCACTGGGTGCATCGGGGCGGAACAAAACCAGTTCGCCTCCGCGACCCATGGCAACGACGACGACACCGCCGAGAATCACGCAAGCGGCAAGCAAGAGCACGAGGTACACACTTCGAATCGTGCCATGAGCCAGTCAATGCCCGGGCCACGCCACGGCAAGGGCCCTCGATCAGGCCCCTGCAGATCCCGCCCTGCCAGACTTTCCCTGATCATGGTGGAGCCATGATCACTACGGAACCAAGCGGGCGGGGATCTCCTGAGCACAGGCGAGACCTCCTGGTACGGGCTGGACCTCCCTGGTAAGCCGTCGACCATGATTTAAGAAGGTTCAGGTTTCTGGACTCAGGAGTGCGCAGTGACGAGGCTTGCTTCTGAGCGGCAGTCCGGTTCCGGACGGCGGTTCAGCCGGGCCCGTGTGGCTAATCTGCCAGGTATCCGCCCTTTCGGGGCATTGGCGGCTGGTCTAGCCCCGAGTCGGGCCGGTTCCTGTAGGACGGTTTTCCGTAGTAGGAGCATTGACCGGCGTCCTGGCGGAAAACGCTCCTACTACGGAAAACCGTCCTACACAACGCCCGGTTTGCCCCGAATGCCGGCGACCAGGGCCCGGTACTACCGCGCCGACCTCCGCGACTCCCTTCGGTCAAGCGCTGGACGCCCCCGGCCTCAGGTGACCCGCCCCAAGGCGTCTCCGTGATCTGGCCCGATCATGGTGCGGCTCGTGATCAAGGAGACTTGAGCGGGTGATCACACTGCCGATGTTCCGGCTCTGGCGCGAAATTCCGTGATGATGACCAGGGCGGAGGATGCGGTCCGGAACGTCGGCGGGGTGATCATCGGGCCGGTCTTGGGTGGCGCGGGGCCGGGTTTGCGAGTTTCTGGGGGGGCTTGCGGGGCTGGTGGCGGGTCGGGGGCTAAAAGATCTAGGAGACTTTACTCCTGTAGGAGGATTGACCACCATATTCGCTGTTAAGTCTCCTACAGGAAAAAAGTCTCCTACAGGATGAGCAAGCTTTGAGTCGATTGGGACTGAAGTGGCGCCCGGGACACCAGTGGCGGCCCGGCGAGGAGTCGTCGGCCTGAAGCAGAGCGGCCTGGAGTGAATCGGCCGAGCGAAATCCCCCGGCCCGGCCGCCCTGCCCGCACCCGCTCCGGCCAATCAGGCATCGACCCCGCGATCAGGCATCGACCCCGCACCCGCTCCGGCCAATCAGGCATCGACCCCGACTAATCAGGCATCGACCCCGCGATCAGGCGTCTACCCCGCGATCAGGCGTCTACCCCGTGATCCCGCAGTACCTCGTTGAGCGTGGACTTATCGTGCCGTTCCCCCTCGGTCAGGCGCTTGAGCACCAGCACGCACTGCATCCCGAACTGGCCGCCCGGATAGTCCCGGTTACGAACCCCGCTCACGCACACCGACCAGGCCGGAGCCTCGCCCCTGGGCAATTCCTCCCCGGACTGGACGTCGATCACATGGGTGGTCGGCGTCAGGATCGTGCCCGCGCCGAGCACGGCTCCGGTCCTGACCCTCGCCCCCATCACGACCATCGAGCGCGAGCCAATAAACGCCTCGTCCTCGATCACGACCGGGACGGCGTTCGGCGGCTCAAGCACCCCGCCAATGCCCACTCCGCCCGACAAGTGAACATTCTTTCCAATCTGGGCACATGACCCGACCGTCGCCCAGGTGTCCACCATCGTGCCTGAGTCCACGTATGCCCCTATATTCACAAAAGATGGCATAAGCACGGCTCCAGGGGCAATGTAGGCACCCCAGCGGACGATGGCACCCGCGACCGTTCGCACGCCATCCAGGTGCGACGTCAGCGGCACCCGATCGTGATAGCGGAAGTCGCCCACCTGGGACCGCACCATCGGCAGCACGCGGAAGGCCAGCAGAATCGCGCGCTTGGCCCGTTCGTCCACGACGACGGCGTCGGTGCCGGCGTCCAGCCACGCCACCCGGACCGCCCCGCTGTCGATCTGGTCGACGGCCGCCGTGATCGTCTCCCTGGCCCGCGTGGCCTCGGGAGTGAGCTCGGCCCGGTCCTCCCACAGCTCGTCGATCTCGGCTGGCAGGCCCTGGCCAAGTCCGGAGGCTGCCTCGCTGACTGCTGAACTGTTATCCATGCGCAGCGAGCCTAGCGGGTCGCACCTGGCGACGCTTTTGCCAGCACCAGGTACCTTCTGATGCGTGGCAGCACCTCGCTCTAGCCGGGTCGGGGCAGGCGCGGTACTGGTCGTCGTGCTAGTAATCGCCGCCCTCGCGCTCAGCAAGTCCAAGGACATCCCGGTCCTGCCAGGGATCGGAAGCTCCTGCCTGGTCAAAGGCAGCAGCTTCGACGTGCCGCTCACCACGGGCCAGGCTGGGATCGCCTCGACCATCGCCGGGGTCGCGAGAGCGCGCTCGATGCCGGTACGCGCCGTGACCATCGCGTACGCGACTGCATTGCAGGAGTCTGACCTGGAGAACCTGCCCTACGGCGACCGGGACTCCGTGGGGGTCTTTCAGCAACGCCCATCCGAGGGCTGGGGGACCAGGGAGCAGTTGCTCAACCCGGTCTACGCGAGCACCAAGTTCTTCGCCGCCCTGGCGCAGGTCCCTGGCTACCAGCGGCTGCCCGTCTACCGGGCGGCCCAGGACGTCCAGCACAGCGCCGACGGCTCAGCCTACGGCCAGTACGCACCGCAGGGAGAGACCATGGCCACGGGCTTCGCCGGCCGTCAGGCCAGGTCGGTATGGTGCTGGTACGGCACCGGCGTGACCGGCCGCAGCCGGCTGGCGGCCGCCGGACGGGACCTGAGGACCGCGTTCGGGCCCCTGCGGCTGCGGCATATCGGGGACCCGGTCCTGGCGGTCAGGGTGGCCAGTCGCCCGGCTGGCTGGTCAGTGGCCGTCTGGCTGGTGACCCACGCGGCCAGCTACGACATCAGGACGGTACGGTTCGCCGGGTATCAGTGGACCTCGGCGCACGGCCAGCGCGGCTGGGCTAAGAGCCGCCCCAGCCGTCACTGGCCAGCGGCGAAGCTGACCGTCGCGTTCGGCTGATACCCTGCGTGGCTTGGCGGGCTGACGGGCTGGACGGCAACTGTCAGTCATGCCGGGTCGGCTTCGAGATGCAGGCCCGATCCGCGATACTTAATTGAGTACGAGACTGGCATCCGGCCGCGGTTGAAAGAGGAGTTCGCAGTGACGTACATCATCGCCCTGCCCTGTGTCGATCTGCTCGACCGCGCATGCATCGAGGAATGCCCCGTCGACTGCATCTACGAGGGCGAGCGCATGCTCTACATCCACCCTGACGAGTGCGTGGACTGTGGCGCGTGCGAGCCGGTCTGCCCGGTCGAGGCCATCTACTACGAGGACGACGTGCCCTCGCAGTGGAAGGACTACTACAAGGTCAACGTGGACTTCTTCGAGGACCTCGGCTCGCCGGGCGGCGCGTCCAAGACCGGCAAGATCGGCAAGGACCACCCGCTCGTGGCCGCGCTGCCCCCGCAGGAGCAGCAGGCCGAGCACTGACAGCCATGGCGATGCGGGCCGAGTGCACCGAGGCCAGCACCGGCAGGCCCAGGACGCTGGCCTCGCGGCTGCCTGAGTTCCCCTGGAGCCTGCTCGCGCCCTTCAAGGAGGCTGCGGCCAGGCACGCAGGCGGGATCGTCGACCTGTCGATCGGGACCCCGGTCGACCCGGTGCCCGAGCTGATCCGCGCCGCGCTTGCCGGTGCGGCCGACTCACCCGGTTACCCGCTGACCAGGGGGACAGGCGAGCTGCGCGCCGCGGCGGCCGGCTGGCTGGCCCGGCGGCACGGCGTGCTGGTCAGCCCGGACGCGGTGCTTCCCGTCATCGGCACCAAGGAGCTGATCGCCTCGCTGCCGACCCTGCTCGGCTGCGGGCCGGGCGATGCGGTGAGTTTCCCTGAGCTTGCTTATCCGACGTACGACATCGGCGCCCGGATGGCTGGCGCACTATCGTTTGTAACGGATTGCCCGGACGCGATTGCCGGCCACCAGGTGCGGCTGGCCTGGGTCAACTCGCCTTCCAATCCGACCGGGCGGGTGCTGCCAGCGGAGCGGCTGAGCGAGCTGGCTGGCTGGGCACGGGCGGCCGGCGCGGTGCTGGCCAGCGACGAGTGCTACCTCGACCTGGCGTTCGACGCCACTCCGGTGTCGATGCTGCATCCAGACGTCTGCGGCGATTCGCACAACGGCCTGCTCGGGGTCTACTCGCTCTCCAAGCGCTCCAACCTGGCCGGCTACCGCGCGGGGTTCGTGGCCGGAGACGAGGTTCTGATCGCCGAGCTGCATGAGGTGCGCAGGCACTCGGGCATGATCGTCCCCGCACCGGTCCAGGCCGCGATGACGGCGGCGCTCACGGACGACGTTCATGCGCGGGAGCAGCACGCCAGGTACGCGAGGCGGCGGGCGCTGCTCAGGCCGGCGCTTGAGCGGGCCGGATGGGTAGTCAGCCACTCGGAGGCCGGCCTTTACCTGTGGGTCGCGCACCCGGAACGTGACTGCTGGGAGTCGGTGCGGGTGCTCGCGGAGCTCGGCATCCTGGTCTCGGCCGGGGAGTTCTACGGCAGGCGGGCAGTCAGCATGTCCGGGTCGCGCTCACCGCCACCGACGAGCGGGTCGGCGCCGCCGTGACCCGGCTGGCCGACCTGCACTAACTCCCACCCACCCAGCCACCCCCGCCGCACCCAGCCACCCCCGCCGCACCCAGCCACCCCGGCCGCACCCAGCCACCCCCGCCGCACCCAGCCACCCCCGCCGCACCCAGCCACCCCGGCCGCACCCAGCCACCCCAGCCACACCCAGCCACCCGCTAGGTTTCCGTGATCATGGGACACAGCTTGATCACGGAACATGAGTTGTGTGATCACCCCAGTTGGTTTCCGTGATCAAGACGCCGACCATGATCACGGAAACCCTGGGCGGCGCGAACCGACCCTTTTGGTCAACCCTCCTGACTCGCGTCGGTGCCCGCTCGGTGTCTGCTCGGCGCCAGCTGAGTACACGCAACGAACAGCCGCTTTCCGGCAGCATTGCGCAATGAATCGCCGATGTTGCGCATGAGCCAGGTGGGTCCGTTGCGGCTGCCCGCTCTTAGGCTTGTGCTGATCCGCCACTGGGAGGTCCCATGACGACCATCGGCACGCAACGCCGCGAGTCGACGCACGCGAGAACGTATCTGATGTGCCCGCCCGACCACTTCTCCGTGCAGTACGCGATCAATCCGTGGATGAATCCCGACGACCCCGTCGACCTGCGACTGGCCAGGCAGCAGTGGGAGCAGCTTAAGGCCGCGTACACCGGGCTTGGCCACACAGTGCGGACCATCAGCCCTGAGCCCGGCCTGCTGGACATGGTGTTCGCGGCCAACGGCGCGACCGTGATCGACGGCAAGGTGCTCGGTGCCAAGTTCAGGTACGAGCAGCGGCAGCCCGAGGGCGTCGCGTACCTGGACTGGTTCAGGCGCAATGGCTACCAGGTGGCCGAGCCGGCCTGCGTGAACGAGGGTGAGGGCGACATCGTCTTCGCCGGACGGGCGATCCTGGCCGGGTACGGCTTCCGTACCGATCCGGAGACCAGGGAGCAGGTCGAGTCGCTGTATGGTCTGCCGGTCATCAGCCTGCGGCTGGTCGATCCCCGGTACTACCACCTGGACACGGCCCTGGTCGTACTCGATGAGAACACGGCGGCCTACTATCCCGCCGCCTTCGACGAGGACGGCCAGAAGGCGATCACCGCTCACTTTAGCGAGCTGATCGAGGCTAAGGATGAGGATGCCGAGGCCTTCGGCCTCAACGGGCTGAGCGACGGCAAGAATGTGGTGCTGCCCGCGCAGGCACGCGATCTGGCAGCGCAGATCACGGCGGCCGGATTCACGGTCACGCCGGTAGACCTGTCTGAATTCAAGAAGGCCGGCGGCGGACCCAAGTGCTGCACGCTGGAACTTAGGTGAATCCGGAGGCACCCATGTCGGCCACTCATCTGACATCGGCCCATTTGACATCAGCACAGCTCAGCGCCCAGGCCGCGATGCACAGCGCGCACAACTACCACCCGCTGCCCGTCGTGATCTCCACCGCGGAAGGCGCGTGGGTGACCGATGTGGAAGGCAAACGCTACCTGGACTTGCTCGCCGCCTACTCGGCGATCAACTTCGGGCACAGGCACCCGCGCCTGATCGCCGCCGCGCAGCGCCAGCTCGAGCGGGTCACGCTGGTCAGCCGGGCCTTCGAGCACGATCAGTTCGGCCCGTTCTGCGCCGAACTGGCGGCGCTGGCCGGCATGGAGATGGTGCTGCCCATGAACACTGGCGCCGAGGGCGTCGAGACCGCGATCAAGACGGCCCGCAAGTGGGGTTACGAGGTCAAGGGCGTCCCCGCCGACGAGGCCGTCATCATCGCGTTCGACGGCAACTTCCACGGCCGCACGATCACGATCGTCAGCTTCTCGACCGACCCCGACGCCAGGGACTCCTACGGCCCGTACACGCCGGGTTTCCGCATCGTGCCCTACGGCGACGCCGAGGCCCTGGCCGCCGCCATGGACGACCGGGTCGTAGGCGTGCTCGTCGAGCCGATCCAGGGCGAGGCCGGCGTGCTGGTACCGCCGGCCGGGTTCCTCCGCCGGGTGCGGGAGCTGTGCACCGAGCACGGCGCCCTGATGATCGCCGACGAGATCCAGTCCGGGCTCGGCCGCACCGGCACCACGTTCGCCTGCGAGCACGAGGAAGTCGTGCCCGACATGTACATACTCGGCAAGGCACTCGGCGGCGGCATCGTGCCGATCTCGGCCGTCGTATCGTCCTCAGCCATCCTCGGCGTCTTCAAGCCCGGTCAGCACGGCTCGACTTTCGGCGGCAACCCCCTGGCCTGCGCCGTGGCCCGCGAGGTGATCGCCATGCTCAGCACCGGCGAATTCCAGGAGCGCTCGGCCAAGCTCGGCACCCACATGCACGACCGGCTCAACGCCCTGCCGGCCACCGTCGTCCGCGAGGTACGCGGACGCGGCCTCTGGGCTGGCGTCGAGTTCACCGAGCTCAGCGGCCGCGACGTCTCCGAACGCCTGATGGCAGCAGGCGTCCTGGCCAAGGACACCCACACCACCACGATCAGGCTCGCTCCCCCGCTCATGATCAGCCAGGAAGACCTCGACTTCGCCCTAGACCAATTCGAGTCGGTCATCCGCTGACCTGAGCGGTGATCACGGCGTCCGGGGCGACGGTGGTGCCCTGCTGATGTTCCGTGATCACGCCGCGGACGGTGTTCACGGAACTCTGCCGGGGTGATCGCGCGGCTGATGTTCCGTGATCAAGGCGGACGGGATCACGGAACATCGCCCGCGTGATCTCGGGGGATGCTGGGTTGGGGAACCCGCCGGTGCCGTCAGCACGCTATGGTGCCCGTCGGCTCCGGCCCCTGGTCTGGCTCGGACACGGCCCAGGACTGCCCCGGATAAGGCCGCAAACCGGGAGAATCAGCGCGTTGATCAGGCAACATCGGGGCCGAGGTGGGAGGGGATGTGTCGGACAAGGGGAAGTGGGGATACGTCAGTCGCTGACCGCCACGTATCACCACTTTGATAACCAGAAACCCGGCCAACCGGACAAATTTTCAACGGAAAGTGGTGATACGTGGGTCGGGCCAGACGACGTATCACCACTTTCCGTTGCTCTTCACTTCTCGCCAGGGTGAGCTGCGGCCAGAACGCAGCCACAAGCGTCACATCAGTCCCGGCAGCCTCTGCCGTAGCCCACGGGGCGGCTAGACCGGGCGACTGACCGGCGGATCGGGCAGGAGCACGAGCAGGACGGCGCCGCTAGCATGACCTGAATCCAAAAACCTAGGTTTCCCTTGAATCGCGGCAGGCGGCCCGTCTCCGGCAGTTCCCGCCCCGCCCCCGCCCCCTTGCCTGTTTCCCGGCCGTTGCTACCGGCGGTAGCATAGATCCATGGGCGCCGACGAACCTGAGCTGGAGAACAAGGTCCAATTGGGCGACCGAGATCAGGCGACAAGTTCAGCCAGTCCAGGTACTGCCGCCGACCTCAGCGTGCTTGAACAGGCGCTGAGGCAGGCGCTCGACTCGGTCCCCCGCGATCAGGTGGTGAAGTGCATCGTCTCCGTGCTGCCGTCAGCAGTTCTCCTCGACGAGAGTGCCCGGCTGCACAGTGGCCGGGTGCGGAAGGTGAGCGTGTCCATGCCGGAGGAACTGGCCGAGGCGGTCCGGACCCGGACCGGCTCAGGAGGATTCAGCCGTTACGTGACCGACGCGGTCCACGAGCAGGTGCGGCTCGATCTGCTTGATGAGCTGTCGGCTGAGCTAGAGGCCAAGTATGGCCCGATCCCGGAGGAGATCCGGCAGCAGACGAGGCGAACGTGGCCCGACTATCAGGGCGAGTAAGTGGTGCGCTTGTCCTCGATGCGGAGGGGCTGGTGAAGCTCGCATCAGGCGATCTAGTGGCCAGATCCTACTTCGAGGATGCGCGCGGAGCCAGAGCCGCGATCGTCGCGGCTGCTTCCACGCTCACTGAGGTGCTCCGAGACAGCCAGCGCGACGCGCCTATCCATCAACTGCTCCGCAGAATGACCGTGGTGCCGATAGATACGGCCACGGCCAGGACCGCTGGCGAGCTTCTCGGCCGCTGCGGATTGTCAGGGCATAGCTGCGCGCTCGATGCCCTGGTCGCGGCGGTCGCGCTGGCCCAGCCAAGACCAGTGGTGCTGCTGACCAGCGACACCAGGGACCTGGCCAGGCTCACCGAGGAGCCGCACCGCTCCAGCCGGGAACGCGTTGCCGTGGTGCGCATCTAGCTGAGCGAACGCTGCGGCGAATATGGTTCCGGGTGTGACCGTTCTCGCTAGCGCGCTTGATCCCGGCAGCGCCGAGTTTCAGGCTCGGCGCGAGGCGATGCTGGGGCGGCTGGCTGAGCTGGACGCCGAGCATGCCAAGGCGCTGGGCGGAGGCGGGCCGCGGTACGTGACGAGGCACCGGGACCGGGGCAAGCTCACCGCCAGGGAGCGGGTTGAGCTGCTGATCGACCCCGACTCGCCGTTCCTTGAGCTCTCGGCGCTGGCCGGCTACGGCACCGGCTTCCCGGTCGGCGGCAGCGCGGTCACCGGCATCGGCATCATCTCCGGCACCGAGTGCGTGATCAGCGCCACCGACCCGACGGTCCGGGGCGGCTCGACCAACCCCTGGTCGCTGCGCAAGTCACTGCGGGCCATGCAGATCGCGATCGAGAACGGGCTGCCCCTGGTCAACCTCGTCGAGTCAGGCGGCGCCGACCTGCCGACTCAGAAAGAGATCTTCATCCCCGGCGGCCAGATCTTCCGTGACCTCACCAGGATGTCGGCGGCCGGCCTGCCGACAATCGCCCTGGTCTTCGGCAACTCAACCGCCGGCGGCGCCTACGTGCCCGGCATGAGCGACTACGTCGTGATGATCGAGGGCCGGTCCAAGGTGTTCCTCGCCGGACCGCCGCTGGTCAAGATGGCGACCGGCGAGGAGTCGGACGACGAGTCGCTCGGCGGCGCCAGCATGCATGCCCGGCAGTCGGGCCTTGCCGACTTCCTGGCCGAAGACGAGCACGACGCGCTGCGGATCGGCCGCTCGATCGTGGCCAGGCTGCACTGGCGCAAGCAGGGCGGCGGTCCGCGCCTAGCCCCAGCCGACACAGCCCCGGCCGACCCCGTGCACGACGAAGATGACCTGCTCGGTATCGTGCCAGCCGACCTCAAGCTCCCGTTCGACCCGCGCGAGGTCATCGCCAGGATCGCCGACGGCTCGGAGTTCGACGAGTTCAAGCCGCTCTACGGCACCAGCCTGGTCACCGGCTGGGCCGCCGTGCACGGTCATCCGATCGGGATCCTCGCCAACGCGCGCGGCATCTTGTTCAGCGCGGAGTCGCAGAAGGCCGCACAGTTCATTCAGCTCGCCAACCAGATCGGCGTCCCGCTGCTCTTTCTGCAGAACACAACCGGCTACATGGTCGGCGCTAGCTATGAGCAGCAGGGCATCATCAAGCACGGCGCGATGATGATCAACGCGGTCTCCAACAGCCGGGTGCCGCACCTCACGATCGTGCTGGGCGCCTCCTACGGCGCCGGCAACTACGGCATGTGCGGCCGCGCCTACGATCCCCGGTTCCTGTTCACCTGGCCGAGCGCTAAGTCCGCCGTGATGGGCCCGGCTCAGCTGGCCGGCGTCCTGTCGATCGTCGGCCGCCAGTCGGCCGCCGCCAAGGGCGAGCCCTACGACGAGGAAGCCGACGCCGCCATGCGCGCCCTGGTGGAAGAGCAGATCGAGGCCGAGTCGCAGGCGTTCTTCCTGTCCGGGCGGCTCTACGACGACGGCGTGATCGACCCGCGTGACACCAGGTCGGTTCTGGGCCTGTGCCTGTCGGTCATCGACAGCCGGCCCTTGGGATCAGCCGTGACGGGGCCGGCCTTGCCAGCCACCTCAGCCGGTGCGTCCCGTTACGGAATATTCAGAATGTGAGGCCGCACCGTGATTAGCCGTCTGCTGGTGGCCAACCGCGGCGAGATCGCGCGGCGGGTTTTCCGCAGCTGCCGGCAGGCCGGCGTCGGTACCGTGGCCGTCTTCTCCGACCCGGACGCGGGCTCGCCGCACGTGACCGAGGCCGGCCTGGCCGTCCGGCTGCCCGGCGCCACCCCCGCGCAGACCTACCTGAACGCGGCGCTATCGTGGCCGCCGCCCTCGCCTCGGGCGCCGAGGCGGTCCATCCCGGCTACGGATTCCTGGCCGAGGACCCGGAGTTCGCCACCCAGGTACTCGCGGCCGGCTTGCGATGGGTTGGCCCGCCACCTGCGGCGATGCGAGCGATGGCGCTCAAGATTCAGGCTCGTAAATGGGCGGCCGAGGCCAATGTCCCCACCCTGCCGGAACTTGATCCGGCGACTGTCACCGAATTCCCCGTCCTGGTGAAGGCCTCGGCCGGAGGAGGCGGGCGCGGCATGCGGGCGGTGTTCGCCGCACCGGAACTGCCGGCGGCGATCGAGTCGGCCAGCCGCGAGGCACTGGCCGCGTTCGGCGACGGCACCGTGTTCTGCGAGCCGCTGCTGACCGGGGCGAGGCACATCGAGGTGCAGGTGCTGGCCGATCAGCACGGCACGGTCTGGGCCCTCGCCGAACGTGATTGCTCCATCCAGCGCCGGTACGCCAAGGTGATCGAGGAGACCCCGTCTCCGGCGGTCGGCGCTGAGCTGCGGGCGCGGCTGCAGGCGGCGGCCACCGCGCTGGCCAGGGCGGTCGGCTACGTCAGCGCGGGGACGGTCGAGTTCCTGGTGACTGGTGCCGGCGAGTTCTATTTCCTTGAGTTCAACACCAGGCTGCAGGTCGAGCACCCGGTGACCGAATGCGTGCACGGCCTCGACCTGGTGGCGCTGCAACTGGCGATCGCCGAGGGCGCCGCGCTGCCCGCTAGTCCGCCGGCCGCTATCGGGCACGCGATCGAGGCCAGGCTCTACGCCGAGGATCCAACTGCCGGGTTCCTGCCATCGAGCGGTGTGCTGCGGGCCTGGGCCGTCCCGGATGCGGACGGTGAGTTCGGACCGCCACCAGGCTGGGTGCCCGGGCTCGGCGCCAGCCCGATCCTGCGGCTCGATGCGGGGGTGGTGCCGGGCAGCGAGGTCAGCCCGCACTATGACGCGATGCTGGCCAAGCTGATCGCGTGGGCGCCCGACCGGGCCTCCGCCGCCAGGCGGCTGGCGGCCGGACTGGCCGGCGCTACCATCGCCGGCCCGGCGACCAACCGCGAGCTGCTGGTCAGCCTGCTGCGCAACGCCACGTTCCTGGCCGGCGCGGCCGATACCTCGATCCTGGACGGCTACGACTACGAGTCGCTCATCCCGGCCGATGCGGTCTGTTCCCTCGCGGCCGGGGCGGCGGCCGCGGCGATCGCGATGACCAACCGGCGGACGGCCACCGTCGCGGCGACGATTCCCGGCGGCTGGCGTAACGTGCCGAGCCAGCCGCAGCGGGTGTCGTTTGCCGGCCCGTGCGGCCGCATCGACGTCAGCTACCGGTGGACGCGAGCCGGGATCAGGATCGAGAGTGCACTCGCGGCGCCGGACCGGGCCGGGAGTGGCGGGCCGCTCGCCACGGTGACCTGGGGCGACGGCGGGGACGGCGGGCTGGTTCAGCTTGAGGTCGATGGCGTGCGGCACCGCTTCCTGGTCACCAGGGCGGATGACCAGCTCTGGGTCGACTCGGTGCTCGGCTCGGTGCGGCTCACGCTGCTTGACCGGCTGCCGGCGCTGGCTGCGCACCGCCGAGGCCGGCTCTCTGATCGCGCCGATGCCAGGCAGCGTGACCAGGCTCGCCGTCGCCCAGGGTGACTCGGTGACGGCCGGGCAGGTGGTGCTGGTGATTGAGGCGATGAAGATGGAGCACCTGGTGTCGGCCCCGGCTAGCGGCGTTCTGACCGAGCTGAGAGTCAGTCACGGCGCCCAGGTCAACGCCGGCGACATCCTGGCCATCGTCATCGGCTGAACCCGCCAGCTCCAGCTCAGGCTCAGCGCGGCGGCGGACCGCGCACTGGCAGAATGTGGTGGACGATGGGAGCGGGAGTGGCTGACTCTGGTGACGCGGCGGCTGACCGGCTGGTCAGGCTCGATGCCGGTGGCGGGATCGCGACGATAACGCTGGACTCGCCGCACAATGCGAACGCGCTGTCTACCCGGCTGCTGACTCAGCTGCGGGCGGCGTTCGATGACGCGATCGCCGATCCTGGCGTGCGGGTACTGATCCTCACTGGCGCGGGGCGGGTCTTCTGCGCGGGCGCCGATCTCAAAGAGGCCAGGGTTAACCCGACCGGCGCCACCGGCCTGATGGCGGGAATCATGCTCCGCCTGTGGGAGAGCCCCAAGCCCGTCATCTGCCGGCTCAACGGCGCGGCCAGGGCAGGCGGGATCGGCCTGGTGGCGGCCTGCGACATCGCGATCGCGGCCGAGCAGGCGACGTTCGCGTTCTCAGAAGTGCGGATCGGGGTGGTCCCGGCGGTGATCTCGGTGCCCTGCCTGCGCCGGATGCCGTCACGGGCCGCCGCCGAGTACTTCCTGACCGGCGAGGTATTCCCCGCGCTCCGCGCGGTCGAGCTCGGCTTGCTCACCAGGGCGGTCGCAGCCGAGGACCTGGATACCGAGACGGACAGATACGCCCGGTTGCTCCTGCGCGGGGCGCCGGGTGCGGTGGCCGGGACCAAGGGTCTGCTGCGGAACGTGCTGACCGACAGCTTCGCCGACGGGCTGGCCAAGATGGCCGAGCTGTCCGGCACGTATTTCGGCTCGGCCGAGGCCCGCGAGGGCATGGCCGCCTTCGCGGAGAAGCGCGATCCTTCCTGGGTGGCCGGGCCGGCCAGGAGCACTGACATGCCCCGGTCCGCCGACAAGCCGCAGCCGGCGGTGCTCCGGATCGCTAACTGCAGCGGGTTCTACGGTGACCGGCTGTCGGCCGCGCGCGAGATGGTGCAGGGCGGGCCGATCGACGTGCTCACCGGGGACTGGCTCGCCGAGCTGACCATGCTGCTGCTCGGCAAGGCGATGCTGAGCGGCCGTCCCGGATACGCCAGGACCTTCCTGACCCAGCTTGAGCAGGTGCTGCCCGCCTGCCTGGAGCGTGGTATCAAGATCGTCAGCAACGCGGGCGGGCTCGATCCGGCCGGCTGCGCCGCCGCTGTGTCGCAGCTCGCCAGCCGACTCGGCCTGAACCCGGTCGTCGCCCACGTGACCGGCGATGACCTGCTCCCCCGGCTGCCCGGGCTGCTGGCTGACGGCCACGAGCTGGCGAATTCCGACACCGGCGAGCGGCTCGCCGATCTCGGGGTCACGCCGCTGACCGCGCACGCCTACCTAGGCGGGCTGCCGATCGCGAAGGCGCTCGCGGCCGGCGCCGATGTCGTCGTCACCGGGCGGGTCACCGACGCCGCGCTCGTGGTCGGGCCGGGCATGTGGCATTTCGGCTGGGGTGGAGATGACCTCGACGCGCTGGCCGGCGCGGTGGCGGCCGGTCACATTATCGAGTGCGGCTGCCAGGCGACCGGCGGCAACTACTCGTTCTTCGGCGAGGTGCCTGACCTGGCTCACGCCGGCTTCCCGCTGGCCGAGCTGGCCGCGGACGGGTCGGCGGTGATCACCAAGCATCCGGGTACTGGCGGGCAGGTGAGTGTCGGGACGGTGACGGCCCAGCTTCTCTACGAAATCGGCTCGCCTAGGTACCTCAATCCCGAGGTAACTGCCCGTTTCGACGCAATTGAGCTTTCACAGGCCGGGCCGGATCGGGTGCTGGTGCGCGGGACGCGGGGCGAGCCGCAGCCGGCCGATCTCAAGGTGGCGCTGAACTACGCCGGCGGCTACCGCAACTCGATGGTCCTCGTGCTCGAAGGAGGGGACGTGGCCGCCAAGGCCGCGCTGGCCGAGCAGGCCATCTGGGCGCGGGTCGACGGCGGCAGGGACAGTTTCGAGACGGTCGACGTTGACCTGGCGGGCACCGATCCGGCGCTGCTGCGGATCTCGGTGCTCGATCCGGACCGGGCCAGGGTCGGCCGGGCGTTCTCGGCTGCCGTCGTGGAGACCGCGCTGGCCAGCTATCCGGGGTTCTACGCGCTCACTCCGCCGGCCGATGCGTCGGCTTACGGGGTGTTCTGGCCGACGACGATCCCGGCCGGCCTGGTGACCACGCAGGTAGTCATCGACGGCGAGCCGGTGTGGACCGGGCCAGCGCGGGCGGAGCCTGCACAGGCCGGGCAAGCGGCGGCCGGGCCGAGTTCCGCCGCACGGGAACAGCTGGGGACCCCTGATGTCGTCAGCACAGCAGCAGGGGACCCCAGCCGCGGCCCGCTCGGGCCAGCCGCCCCCGCGTCGGCTGGCCCGTGCGTTCGAAGGCCGCTCGGGACAATTGCCGGTGCCCGGTCCGGCGATAAGGGCGGCAATGCCAACCTCGGCGTGTGGGTGCGAGGTCAGGCGGAGTTCCGCTGGCTTGAGCAGTACCTGACCGCTGAGCGGCTGGCCGAGCTGGTGCCATCGGTCGCCGGGCTGCGGGTCGAGCGGCACAGCCTGCCCAACCTGCTCGCCGTGAACTTTGTTATCGCCGGCCTGCTTGGCCGGGGCGTGGCCGCGAGCACCAGGCTCGACCCTCAGGCCAAGGCCCTGGGCGAGGAACTCCGCGCCGCGCTTGCCGAGATACCACAGGAGCTGCTCTCCGGCGCCTCACCGCATCCCCGTCGAGGTGAGACCGCCGACCAGGAGCAGGCGTAGGCCACCGCCCATAGGAACTACCGGGCGATGACTTACGACCTGCATCCGGCGCGGCTGGCGAACGTCACTCACCTGGCGGTGGACAGGTCAAGCCAGATCGCCTCGGGGTTGGCCGGGTCAACCGCCGCTTCCACGGTCATGCCGGCGCGGATCTGGCCGATCTGCATCTGGCTGACGGTCTGCTGGGTGCTGGCCGGGTACGGCGGCATGCCGTCCTGGATGACCGTGAGGTCGAACTGCACCATCAGGTCGAAGTTGATCATCCCGACCTGCCGCATCGAGTTGATCGTGACCGTCTTGCGCACGGCCGTTCCGTTCGCCAGGCCAGCCTGGAGCGCCGCCTGGTTAGCGGCAGCGGCGGTCTGGTTGGCCATGACCTGCTGCGCGTTGGCCATCCGGGCCTGCGCGTCAGCCATCCGCTGGCCGACCGGCGGAGAGTTCCGCTCGATGTCCCTGCCCATCTTCTGCAGGTCCCTCATGTTCTTGAACATGCCCATGTCAAGCCGCCCTGTAGAGAAGGTTGAACCGCTGTGCGACGGCCGGGTTGGCCTTGATCCTGTCGTTCCAGCCGCGTGAGGCGTCCTCCCAGACGGCGGCGTCCACACCCTTGGACACAGCGACCTCGACGAGCTTGGACTGGTCGTGGTTGTAGGCAGCAACGCCCTTGCTGATCGCGGCGAACTGCTCAAGCGAGACACCTGCGATCGGGTCGAAGTCGGGGCCGCTCGGGGCCGCTCCTGGCTGCCCGAAGCCACCGCCCATCTGCGCCTGCGCGGCTGCCATCTGGGCCTGCGCCGCCGCCTGCTGCGCCGCCGCCATCTGCTGCGCCTGCGCACCGAGTTGCTGCGCCTGAGCGACCATGTCGGGCGCGGCGTTGACCATGTCCCGCATGTCCTTCATGCGCTTCATCATTCCCATACCGCTATCTCCTACCTATTCCTCTGCTGGCTGGCCGAAGTCTTCGGCTCACCGTGCTTCACCATCCGGTAGGCCCTGTTCGAGCGCAATATCAGTTGAGTCTCGTTTTGGTACGCTGAGCGTGCTGCGGCCCGGCAAGTCGAGGCCGCTCAGACTAAGCGGGAGTGCCCGGGGCGGGGGTGAGCCAGATGGCGTACGAACTACCGCGCCGGACGCTTGCCGCCAGACTCGAAGACCGTGATCGGGACCGGTTCGCCGGCCGGGTCACCGAGCTGGCGTTCCTTGACCGCTGCATGGAGCCCGATGCGCCCGCTAGCGTCGTGCACATCTGCGGCCCTGGCGGGATCGGCAAGAGCGCGCTGCTCAGGGCGGCCGCGCGCCGGGCGAGGACAATCGGCTGGGAGGTCGTGTCGGTCGACGGCCGCGAGCTTGGCCCGGCGTCGGCAGTGCTCGAAGCGGTCGTGCGCAAGGCCACCAAACTGCGCCGGGGCACTCGCGGTGGCCCGCTCATCCTGCTCGACTCCTACGAGCGGATCTCCGCGCTCGACGGCTACCTGCGGCGCGACCTGCTGCCCACGCTGCCCGACCGGGCCCTCGTCCTGATCGCCGGACGGGGCGAGCCGGATCCCGGCTGGTTCTCGGGCGGCTGGGAGTCCGTCACCGCCCGGCTTGAGCTGCACGCCCTGGCCGAGCAGGAGGCGCTCCAGCTGCTCATGGCGCACGGGCTCAGCGACGAGCGAGTCCCCGCGATCATTGACTGGGCCGGCGGCTCGCCGCTCGCGCTGGCGCTGGCCGCCGACACGGCCAGCGCCGACTCGGCCTGGAACGCGGAGATCGACCTGCAGCGACCCGAGGTGCTCAGGTCGCTGATTCACCGGCTGGCCCACTCCGAACTGCGCGACGTCCGGATGTCCGCGCTCTGCATCGCGGCGATCGCCAGGACCACGACGCCCCGGTTGCTGAGCGCGGTGCTGCCGCGCGGTGAAGGCGAGGCGGCCTACGCCCAGCTCTGCGAGCTCACCGTGGCCGAGCCGCTGGGCGACGGCGTCACCCTGCACGAGCTCGTCCGCAAGGCCCTGCTGGTTGACCTGCGACTGCGCAATCAGGAGCTGGAGCGCTATCTCCGCCGCAGGATCATCGACTATCTGTATGAGCGAGCCGCCGACGACCAGCCGCTGCTGATCATCGACATGGCGCACCTGGTCGAGAATCCCCTGATGAAGTGGGGGTTCGGCTGGGAAGGCGATGTCGGCTTCCGGGTCGACTCGGTCAGGGACTTCGACGCCAACTGGATCGAGCGGCAGCTCAAGGTCGGCCAGAACCTGGAATGGTGGCAGCTCACCAGGCGCTTCTTCGAGTCGGCCCCCGATCGGGTCGCCGTCGTCAGGGACCTGCAGGACGCCATCTGCGGCTACATGGCCTGCATGAGCCTCGGTACCGCTCCTGGCTTCGCCAAGACCGACCCGCTGATCGGGCCCTGGCTCGCGCACGCGCGCCGCCACCTGGGCGAAGGCGAGTCGGTGCTCTGGCACGCCGCCGTCGACTTCACCGGCCAGGGCAAGGTGCAGGCAATGCTCGGCGTCGCCGGCGTGCTGCGCTGCGGTGTGAGCAACCCGAGGTTCGCGTACCTGCCGATCGATGCCAGCTACCCTGGCGCGCTGGCCTTCGCCGAAGCGATCGGCGCCGAGCATCACACCGAGCTCGACGTCGAGGTTGGCGGCATGGTGGTCGAGTGCCACCGGCTCGACTACGGCCCCGGCGGCATCTCGGCGTTCATCCGGGCTCAGGTCTACACCGAGCTGGGCCTGCAACCGCCCCAGCCGGCCGCCGCAGCGACCCAGCCAGCCCCTCTGCCGACGTCGTTCCCCCAGCCCCCGATCGGCCAGCCGGCTGTCGGCCAGCCCGCGCTGGGCCAGCCCCCGGTCGGCCAGCCGGCGCTGGCGTCGCCGCTGATCGGCCAGCCGGCCTTTGCCTCCGCAGCACGAGGTCTGCCCGAGCCAGTACCGCCCGGACCGGCCTGGCCGCTCGATGAGACAGCCACGACCGTGCCGGCGCTCTCGATGAGGTCCCGGGTGACGCCGCTGCCCCCGGCCGCTGCGCCGTCCCCTGCGCCAGCCGCTCCGGTCGTCGATATCCAGACGGTCAGAGAAGCGCTGAAAAACTTCCGCGTCCCGCGCGATCTGGCCCGCAGCCCGCTCGCGACCGGCGAGACCGTAGCCGAGCGCGCCGAGTCAGTACGGCACCTGATCCGGGATGCTGCCCGTGGCGCGTTCGGCGACAGCGAGACCGAGAAACTGCTGCACAGCGTCCTGGTCGCCGGCTACCTCGAGCCTATGCGCAGCCACGAGGAGGCAGCCAGCAAGCTCCTCCTCAGCCGCGCCGCCTACTTCCGCCGCCTGCGAACGGCAGTAGAACGCCTCACCGAGCACCTAGCCGAGCAACTAACCATCGGCTCCGCCAGAAAGTGACCCACCCCGAGCTCGCAGCGCCGGTACCCCGTGCCGTCCCACCCACCAGTTTCCGTGATCACGGCTCACACCCCGAATCAGACCAGTCCCGCCCCCACCAAGTTTCCGTGATCACGGCCCACACCCCGAACCCCGGCTGTCCCGCCCCCACCAGATTTCCGTGATCATCGTCGGGGTCTTGATCACGGAACCTGGGTGGCGTGTTCACGCCACTCAGTTTCCGTGATCAAGGTCCGGCTCATGATCACGGAAACGCTATGGGGCTACCGCCGATGGGAAGGCATCGTCCAGCGCCTTGTCGAAGGGAGCCGTGGAACTCGGCGCGGCAGCACCGGGTCCTGGCCGACGACATTCAACGCAAACCGGGCATTGTGTAGGACAGCCGGGGCCAGCCATCGACAGGCTCCGAAGCAGGCATACGTGGCAAATCGTTCGCCACTAGGCCAAGAGCCCTAGGATCTAGTCCAGAAACCTACTACCGCAGATGTCACCGGGCACTCGGCCTGGCAATCACCCCATCAAGGTTCCGTGATAAAGCCACGGAGGCTGGTCGCGGCGGCGGGATAGGGCGGATGATCCGTGATCAAGCCACGGAGGCTAGTCGCGGCGGCGGGATAGGGCGGCGCGGGACCAGAGGGTGAAGGCCGCGATCACGCCGGCGGTCGCGCTGGCCGCACCGCCGAAGAGGAACCAGTCACCGGCCGGTGACGCCGTGATCAGGACGCTGCCGCCGCCGGTGCCGCTGGCCAGGATGAAGACCACGACGAGCCAGCCGGCGGCGGCGCGAGTCCGCCTGACGGACGGCCGAGACCCCAGCCACCGAGCAGGCAGGTGGCCAGGATGGCCAGGTCGAACAGGATCGAGACGAGCGGGCCCGGCCCGGTGCTGTAGAAAAAGGTGCCGAGCGCCGCCTGGGTCATCCCGAACAGCACAAGCGCCACATAGGTCACAGTCGTCAAGGCGACGTCGTTGCCTCGACCCGGCGGCCAGCCGCCGCCGGAGCCGCCGGAGCCGCCGCCAGAGCCTGCTCGATCAACCGGAGTGTTCTGCACGATGCCGCTCACCTATGCAGGCTAGTCAATCCCCGCGAACAGATCGCTCTCCCAGTCGTGCGGCCCGCTGCCCGGTCCGCGCGACCCGGCCAGCAGCGTGTAATACTCCACGCCGAACGCCCGCTGCCCAACCCGGTCGGACAGCGCGAAGAACGGGCTGTCCACCGCGATCTGGCTGGCATGCGCCCGCATGGCAGCCAGCTTGGCTTCAAGATAGGCGCTGCCGTCGATCTGGGTGCTCACCTGCTCGTCAGGCACGCCGAACGGCAGGTCATCCGCGGAGTCAACGGCAAGGAAGCCCTGCCCATCTTCCTGGCCGGCGATCCGGCCGACTGGCACCCGAGGCATCCCGTTCCCCTCGCATGGCTTTTATGCCCTCGGCGAGCACCGACTTCGGGATGGCAGTCGCATAGAACTTGCTGACCAGCCCGTCGGCCAGTTCGAAGGCCCGCCACGCGACTCGATGCGCCTGGATGTGATCGGGGTGGCCGTAGAAGCCGTTCGCGTCGTAGGTCACCAGCACCTGGGGGCGGACGTCGGCGATGATCTCCAGCAGGGCGCGGGCGGCCTCGTCGACGTCGGCGCGCCAGAAGACGCCGTCCCAGTCGTTGGACGGCGTGCCCATCATTCCCGAGTCGTGCCAGCGGCCGGCCCGCCGAGGAACCGGTGGTCGGTGACGCCGAGGGCGGCGCAGGCGGCGGCCAGCTCGCCGATCCGGTACTCACCGAGCTTGTCTTGCTTGTCCCAGGCCAGATCGGCCAGCTCGGGCGGGATGATCTCGCCGAGCTCGCCGAGCGTGCATGTGACCAAAGTCACACCGGCACCCTCGTCCGCGTACTTCGCCATCGTGGCCCCAGTCCCGATCGACTCATCATCAGGATGGGCATGCACGAGCAGCAGCCGCCGGTCGGGAGCGTGATGGTCCATGCGGCGAGGATAGCCAAGCCAGAAACCCGGCGTGCTGGCAGGATCTAGGTCATGACCGACACCTTCCCCCGCCAGCAAGCCAGGACCAAGCGCTTCAGCCTCGGCGTGCCACGCTCGTTCGAGGTCAGTCCCGACGGTGCCAGGATCATCTTCCTGCGCAGCAAGAGCGGCACCGACCCGGTCACCTGCCTGTGGGTACTCGACCCCGGCGGTGATTCCCCGGTGCGGGCCGGTGCACCCGAGCGGCTAGTTGTCGACCCGGCGGTGATCGGCGGAACAGAAGAAGAGCCGCAAGAGGAACGAGCACGCCGGGAGCGATCCCGTGAGTCGGCCGGCGGGGTGGTGGCATTTGCCGCGGACGCCGGATTCACCCTGGCCGCCTTCGCGATCGCCGGCCGGGTGTACACGGCTGAACTGGCGCCCGGGCGCGAGGGGGCGAAGCCGACCAGCGCGATGTCACCAGCGATCGATCCCCGGCCCGACCCGTCGGGGCAGCGAGTCGCCTATGTCTGCGACGGCACGCTGCGGATCACGACCCTCGCGACCGGTGCCGACGCCCGGCTGATCGGACCTGACGGGGGTGACGGGCCGGACGTGACCTACGGGCTGGCGGAGTATGTCGCCGCCGAGGAGATGGGCAGGTACCGGGGTTACTGGTGGTCGCCCGACGGCGAGGCGCTGCTGGTGGCCAGGGTCGACAACGGCGGCGTGCAGCGCTGGCACATCGCCGACCCGGCGAATCCTGACCGGCCGCCAGTGCAGGTCAGGTATCCGTCGGCGGGCACGCCGAACGCCATCGTTTCGCTGCAGGTGGTCGGGCTGGACGGAACGACGGTGCCGGTGCGGTGGGACAGCGGCCGCCTTCCCGTACCTGGTCACGCCGCTGACTGGGGCGCGGCCAGGCCGCTGATCGTGGTCCAGTCGCGGGACCAGCGCCTGATGCGGCTGCTCGCCGTCGACCCGGGGACTGGGGAGACGAGCCTGCTGCGCGAGGACACCGATCCGTGCTGGGTCGACATCGTGCCTGGCGTCCCGGCGAGGACGGCCGATGGCCTGTCGTCTGGACCGTCACCGATGAGGGGACCAGGCGGCTGCTCGTGGCCGAGCGGCGAGGCTCTGCGCGAGGGTAGTGCCGCGCCGGTCACGCCTGCCGGGCTGCAGGTGCGGGAAGTACTGTCGGTGGACCGGGATACGGTGTTGTTCGCCGGCGTCGCAGAGTGATCCCGCGGAGATTGGAGTGTGGAGTTACGGGCCTGCGGGTCTGGCGCTGGTGTCAGGGTCGGAGTCGGTTCTGGGCCGGAGTCGGCTGGCGTGTACGGCGGTGTCCGGGCGGGCGGGACTACCGTTCTGACGCAGTCACTCGATGACCGAGACCGGGTCGAGGACCGTGGTGCTGCGTGAGACGCCGGGGTCGGGGCGCAGGGCCGGGGCTGGGGTTCGCCGTAGTGACCGCTATTGAGTCGCTGGCCGAGCAGCCCTGATCTGCGAGCCTCGGGTGACGCTGCTCCGGGCGGGGAAGCGCGAGCTGCGAAGCGCGCTGGTGCTGCCGTCCTGGTATACGCCGGGCACCGGAGCCCTCCCCGTGCTGATGGACCCGTACGGCGGGCCGCATGGTCAGCGGGTACTGGCGACCGCGGACTCTTATCTACCCCCCAGTGGTTCGCCGATCAGGGATTCGCCGTGATCATCGCCGACGGCCGGGGGACGCCTGGCCGCGGTCCAGACTGGGACAGGACCGTCGCCGGCGATCTGGCCACCTTCACGCTCGATGACCAGGTCGAGGCACTGCGTCGCGGCCGCGCGAGTCAGGACTGGCCGACCTCGACCTGACGCAAGGTCGGCATCAGAGGCTGGTCGTTCGGCGGGTACCTGGCCGCGCTCGCCGTGCTGCGCCGGCCCGATGTCTTCCACGCTGGCGATCGCCGGCGCCCCGGTCACCGACTGGCGGCTCTACGACACCCACTACACCGAGCGCTACCTCGGGCAACCCGGCCGAGCACGCAGGGGCACTACGACCGGACTCGCTGATCGCCGACGCGCCCAAGCTGTCCAGGCCGCTCATGATCATCCACGGCCTGGCTGACGACAACGTGGTCGTCGCGCACTCACTGCGGCTGTCATCGGCGCTGCTTGAGGCCGGCCGCCCGCACAGCGTGCTGCCGTTGTCCGGGGTCACCCACATGGCGTCGCAGGAAGAGGTGGCGGAGAACCTGCTGCTGCTCCAGGTCGACTTCCTGCGAACGGCGCGCGCGGCACCGCCCCCGCTCCCGGCGTAGGCGGCGGGGCTGGGGCAGGTCGGGATATGTAGTGAGTGTCACATAGGCAGATGCGTTACCCAGGTCGGCGCTCGGATTACCGTTGGAATAAGGTTCAGTGGGCAACGCGGCCGACCGTAGCTGGCGGCGCCACCGGATCGCAGGTGAGCGCGCGGCGCGATCGAGCACCAGAGGCACGGTGCGGTGACGCGGGGCGATCAGCCTTTCGTTTCAGTGCGGAGACGGCAATGACGCAAGCAACGCAGGCGCCGGCGAAGGCCAGGGCGCAGATCTCGGCTAAGACGCTGCGCAAGGATCAATGGTGGCGGCAGCCCGCTGTGAACGGCATCTTCCTCGGCCTCGCGGTGATCTACCTGACCTGGGCCTCCCTGGTCAACAAGGACTACTACGCGGCGCCCTACATCTCGCCGCTGTACTCGCCGTGCCTGGCCACGACCTGCACCGCTGGCTCGGGTTTCCACTGGATTCCCTGGCTTAGCGCACTGACGCCGGCGATCATCATCATCGGCGGCCCGACGGGTTTCCGGTTTACCTGCTACTACTACCGCAAGGCCTACTACCGGTCGTTCTGGCAGGCTCCGGCGGCCTGCGCGGTGCGCGAGCCGCACGGCAAGTACACAGGCGAGACCAGGATTCCGCTGATCCTGCAGAACCTGCACCGCTACTTCTTCTGCATCGCGCTGATCTTCAACTGATCCTGACCGCCGACGCGGTCGTCGCGTTCAGGAACCCGGCGGCCAGTGGGGCCACATGGGCCTGGGCACGCTGGTCCTGATCGTGAACGCGGCACTGCTGTGGCTGTACTCCCTGTCCTGCCACGCCTGCCGGCACATCACCGGGGGCACGGCTCAAGCACTTCTCCAAGCACCCGGTCAGGTACAAGGCCTGGACCCTGGTGTCGAAGCTGAACGGCAAGCACATGCAGTTCGCCTGGATTTCGCTCGGCTTCGTGCTCTGACCGACCTGTACATCCGGCTGGTGGCCGCGGCGTCTTCACTGACCCGCGGTTCTTCTAGACTCAATGGCAGAAGGTGCCGGATCTGTCATGACTGACATCGAACGACTTCCCTACGACGTCGTCGTGATTGGCGCGGGTGGCTCGGGCCTCCGGGCAGCGATCGAGGCCCGGCTGGCCGGCAAGCGCACGGCGGTCATCTCCAAGTCGCTGTTCGGCAAGGCGCACACCGTGATGGCCGAGGGCGGCTGCGCCGCCGCCATGGGCAATGTCAACCCGAACGACAACTGGATGGTGCACTTCCGCGACACCATGCGCGGCGGCAAGTTCCTGAACAACTGGCGGATGGCCGAGCTGCACGCCAAGGAAGCACCAGACCGGGTCTGGGAGCTAGAGGCCTGGGGCGCGCTCTTCGACCGCACCAAGGAAGGCAAGATCAGCCAGCGCAACTTCGGCGGCCACGAGTACCCGCGGCTGGCCCACGTCGGCGACCGTACCGGCCTGGAGATGATCCGCACCCTGCAGCAGAAGGTCGTCGCCCTGCAGCAGGACGACGCGCGCGAGCACGGCGACCCCGAGGCGATGATCAAGGTCTTCGCCGAGACCACGATCACCAGGCTGCTCAAGGACGGCGACCAGATCGCCGGCGCGTTCGGCTACATCCGCGAGAGCGGCAAGTTCGTCGTCTTCGAGGCGCCGGCCGTGGTGCTCGCCACCGGCGGCATCGGCAAGACCTTCAAGGTCACCTCGAACTCCTGGGAGTACACCGGCGACGGGCACGCGCTGGCCCTGCTGGCCGGCGCCAAGCTGATGAACATGGAGTTCGTCCAGTTCCACCCGACCCACATGGTGTGGCCGCTGTCGGTGCGCGGGCTGCTGGTCACCGAGTCGGTCCGCGGCGACGGCGGCGTGCTGAGCAACTCCGAGGGCAAGCGGTTCATGTTCGGCTACGTGCCCGACGTGTTCCGCGCCCAGTACGCCGAGACCGAGGAAGAGGCCGACCGCTGGTACACCGACCCCGATCACAACCGGCGCCCGCCGGAACTGCTGCCCCGCGACGAGGTAGCGCGGGCTAACAACGCCGAGGTCAAGGCCGGACGCGGCTCACCGCACGGCGGGGTGTTCCTGGACATCGCCTCGCGGCGGCCCGCCGAGGAGATCCTGCGGCGACTGCCCTCGATGTACCACCAGTTCAAGGAACTAGCCGACGTCGACATCACCAAGGAGCCGATGGAGGTCGGCCCCGCCCAGCACTACGTGATGGGCGGCGTCGAGGTCGACCCGGACACCGGCGAGTCCTGCGTGCCCGGCCTGTTCGCGGCCGGCGAGGTGTCGGGCGGCATGCACGGCTCCAACCGGCTTGGCGGCAACTCGCTGTCCGACCTGCTGGTCTTCGGCCGTCGGGCAGGCCTGGGCGCGGCGACCTACCTGGACGCTCTCGGCGAGAAGCGGCCGACTCCGAGCGAAGGTGAGATCACGGCCGCGCGGACCGAGGCAATGGCCCCCTTTGAGCGCGCCGTCGGCGAGAACCCCTATTCGGTACATGCTGAGGTCCAGCAGACCATGTTCGATCTGGTGGGCATTATCAGCACAGAAACCGAGATCCAGACTGCGATTACCGAGCTGAGCAAGCTGCGGGAGCGGACCGCGGTCGTCCGCGCCGAGGGCGGGCCGGCCTATAACCCGGGCTGGCACCTCTCGCTTGACCTGCGCAACATCATGCTGATGGCCGAATGCGTCGCCCAGGCGGCGCTTGAGCGGCAGGAAAGCCGCGGCGGCCACACCCGCGACGACTTCCCTGGGATGTACCCCGAGTGGCGCAAGGTCAACCTGATGTGCACGCTTAACGACGACCGGGTGGCGCTTGCCAGGCAGCCCATGCCCCCCATGCGCGAGGACCTGCTCGGCCTGTTTGACCGCGCCGAGCTGAAGAAGTACCTGACCGAGGAGGAACTGCCCCCGGTCCCCGATGCGCCTGCCGCCCCTGCCGCCAGCGAGGAGTCGCACTGATATGGGCACGAAAGTTAAGCTGAAAATCTGGCGCGGCGACTCCGGCAAGGGCGACCTAGTCGACTACGAGGTCGAGGCCAACGAGGGCGAAGTCGTGCTCGACGTCCTGCACCGGCTGCAGGCCACCCAGGCCGGCGACCTCGCCGTCAGGTGGAACTGCAAGGCAGGCAAATGCGGGTCCTGCTCGATGGAGATCAACGGCCGTCCGGCGCTGGCCTGCATGACGCGGATGTCGCTGTTCGAACCGGACGAGGCCATCACGGTTACCCCGATGCGTACCTTCCCTGTGATCCGCGACCTGGTTACGGACGTGTCGTTCAACTACGAGAAAGCCAGGCAGATCCCGTCGTTCACGCCTGATCCGAAGGTCGGGCTCGGCGAGTTCCGGATGCAGCAGGTGGATGTCCAGCGGTCGCAGGAGTTCCGCAAGTGCATCGAGTGCTTCCTGTGCCAGAACGTCTGCCACGTGATCCGTGACCATGAGGAAAACATGCCGGCCTACGCGGGGCCGCGCTTCCTGATGCGGGTCGCCGAGCTTGAGATGCATCCGGCCGATACCGCCGACCGCCGGGAGATCGCCCAGGATGAGTTCGGCCTTGGCCTGTGCAACATCACCAAGTGCTGCACCGAGGTCTGCCCGGAGAACATCAAGATCACCGACAACGCGCTGATCCCGCTGAAGGAGCGCGTGGTGGGGCGCAAGTACGACCCGCTGGTGTGGCTGGGCAACAAGATCACCCGGCGGGTGCATAACGACACGCCTAAGGTGCCAGGTCCGAAGGGCTGATGTCAGACCTGGCTCGGGGCGATGTCAGACCTGGCCCGGGGCGGTGTCAGACCTGGCCCGGGGCGGTGTCAGACCTGGCCCGGGGCGGTGGACGGCATGGGCACGATGCTGTGCTGCGTTCGCTGGACGCATCGCATCGTGCCCGTGCCGTCCGCCGCTAGCCCATCTACGGGAGCAGAGCGGCCTTTGCTAGCGTGACTGACCCCGCACCCTTCCATGTTCCGTGATCATGCTCGGGGCCTTGATCACGGAACATGTCCGGGGTGATCACCCCGCCAGAACTCCGTGATCACCGTCCCCGGCATGATCCCGGAACATCAGCGGGCACCAGCACCGCCGCCGCCGCCCTTGATAGCCCGATCCCCGTGATCACCGGTCCTGGCATGAGCGGGGCGCCGACACCGCGCCGACTCCTGTGATCACCCCGTCCCTGGCATGATCACCGGGCATGAGCCGGGTACTGCGAGGTTGGGGTGCCCGGTCGGGCGGGGTGGCTGGGGCGAGACAACGGAAAGTGGTGATACGTCAGTCGCCGCCCGCCACGTATCATCACTTTGATAACCAGAAAGCTCGCGAACCGGGCAAATTTTCAACGGAAAGTGATGATACGTCGATCAGGCCTGACGACCCATGAACACTTACCCGGGTTCCAGACCCCTGCCAGCCCCAGAGTTCGCGATCAGAGCGTGGCCGAAACCGGTCAAATCCGGCTAATCGACTGCCCGAAGCGCGGTCACCGCCCAGTTCAGAGATCCCCGCCCCAGCCTGGGCGTCTGCCGGGCAGCGGAGCGTGAACATAAGGAGCGGACTCGCAAATGATCTAGGACACTTTGCCGTGGCGGGAGCGTTAACCGCAGATCTGGCAGCAAACTGTCCTGCAACGGCAAACTGTCCTACAGGAATCTGCCAAAGCCCCGGCCAGGCCGGCTGCAGGCGCCCGAATGGCTCAGTACCCGCAGGCTCATAGCGCGGTCCGGGTTGCGGCTGTGGCCACCAATGTTCCGCGATCATGCCGGGACTGTGATCACGGAATTCTGGCGGGTAATCATGCGGCTGATGTTCGGTGATCAAGCATTGACTTATGATCACGGAGTACCTGACGACCCGGCACCTTGTCGGCCCAGCGTGACTGGCAGTGCGGTCAGGGGGTGAGACCCGCCTGGTCGAACCGGGCGATGAGGCTGGGCTTGCGCAGGTGCGCTTCGCGCAGGTCCGCGAAACGCCGGTCGAACTCACCGGCCTGACCGTCACGCAGCGCGAGGTCCCGCAAGTCCACCAGCAATGTGACGGCTTCGTCGTACCGCGCGGGCACTTTGGTGCCAATGAGACTGCTGGCCTCGGCCCAGGCGGCTTCGGGGGCCTTGGCCAATTTGTCCAGGCGTGCTTGCCGGGCTGCTGCGCGCTGCTGTTCCCGAAGTGCCTCGCGGGCGGCGGCCTCGGCTTCGATCTGCCGGTGACGCTCCAGGCTGAATTCCGCAGCCGCGTCGAGCAGATCGGTCACCGCCCGTCTGGGGAGGGTGACCGAGTCCCCATCCGGATCTCCGCG
Source organism: uncultured Actinomycetota bacterium (assembly GCA_963819285.1). Lineage (GTDB taxonomy): Bacteria > Actinomycetota > Actinomycetes > Streptosporangiales > Streptosporangiaceae > Chersky-822. Next base: position 2,508,843 of record CAWFVM010000002.1, on the reverse strand, counting down.
CAAGCCGCCCAGCAACTCCATCTTGGCCCGCGCCGCCTGGTCCCGCCCGACCAGCATGAGGAGCCTGTCTTTTTCTTCGCCGGGCAGCCCGGCGATATAGGCGCCCAGCGCATCTGGATCGTCCTTCAGGTCAGGCAGCCCCGGACTGGCCTGCACCGCAGCCGTGAGCAAATCGGGATCGAGGCGGAGAAAGTCGGCCAGAGCACGCTGCGAGGCGGTCAGCGATCCCAGCCCGGCCGGCACCGGCGGCTCCCGCTCATCCTCTTCGTCGTCCTCTATGGCGTCGTCGTCCCAGTCCCACTCGCTGTAGGCCGACAGCCAGGCCAGATACAGGGCCCGAAAGTCACCAGCGGCGATCTCGGAGCGAACACCGACGATAGCCGACAGTGAATCCTCGGCACCCTCTACCCACTCGCCCGAATCGTCCTCGCTTCTCAAGTCGAGAATCACTGAATCAGGGGTAGCGGTAATGTGCACATGGCCATCCGCCCCGTATTGCTCGGCGATTTCCGGGCTGAGGACGGTACGCGGCAGCCGGAGCATGATCTGGTGAGTTCCCCAGTTCGCCAGATACAGATGCGCGTCGTAGTACCGCCGCATCATCTCGTAGGGATCCCCCTTAAAGTCCCCCCAGTGATACTCGTTAGTGAAACTGGTCGCGGTAATGCTGGCCCTGGTCGACAGCTCGCGTACCTCCGCCAGTTCGGCAGCGGTCAGCGGACGGTCAACCGCCAGAAACTCGTAATACTGATACTCGCTCATCCCTGCCCGCCCATCGCCTGGCAACGCCCGCCAGTTACTCACCATGTTCGCCCGGCCCGGCTGGCATCGGCCTCGCCGAGCCGCACATCGGGCGAGCCATTGTACGGTCAATCCGATCCACGCCGATAACCGCGATTAAAGCAGCGACCTTCGCCTCCATGCCTCACGTACGGGCTGGTCGATCCTCGCGCAGCCAGCGGCGTCCCCGGCCTGGATCAGGACCGGCGGCAAGCCGCGCAGGTCAGCGTAGAGCGGCGAGGCATAGGGGTGCCGGGCATCCTGCCCGGCCAGGTACCAGTCCGCCGCCTCCCGCGCACCATCCGGCGTCAGCATCACATCGACGGCCGCCCGGCTGCGCAGCGACTCGCCACCCAGGTCCAAGTCGGTCCACGGCGACATGACGACGGCCGCGCCAGGCAAGAGGTCGCCGGCGTCGCGCAGCGCCACGAGCCGTCACCCCGGCCGCGACCACCCACTCCGCCGGAACGCCATTCGCGTCGACCGGCTCGACCCGCGTGCCCTCGGGCGGCGGCACGCCGGGCGACCCATCAGCTCGCGGCGCTCGTGGAGCGCCGTGCGCCGCCCTGGGCCGATCGCGCTTACCCTTGAGGCATGAGTACCGCGCACGACATCATCGATCTGCTGCCCGATGATGTCCACGCTGAGGTCATCGAAGGGGAAGTCATCGTGCACGCTGCCACGCCAGCGGGTCGTCACGCCAGGATCATCCTGGCAGTGCGGCGGGCATTCGCACGGCATGGCGTCGACAATCTCTTCGAGAACACCACGCTGGTCGTGGAGCGGGACGAGGCCGAGTATGTACCTGATCTCGCGTTGTGGCCGGAAGAGCTGATCGACGGTGACACCTGGGAGTTCCAGGCCGCAGAGTGCGGCTTCGCACTTGAGGTCGTTTCCGGCAACTGGCCCGGCCGACGTCAGCGCGACTACCTGAAAGCCGCAGGCTACGCGCAGGGCCAAGTCCCAGTGTTCCTGGTCATCGATCCCGTTGAGCGCACATGCTCGCTATTCACCGAACCCCACGACGGCGAGTACTCGGTACGGCAGATCGTCAAGTTCGGCGAACCGCTGACAATCCGGGTCAACGGCACTGAAGTCGAGCTTGAGACCAGCGCACTCTGACCTGGCCGCCACGCTGCTCATCACTAGAAGTCCTCGGCCAAGCTGAGCCCGCCGTTAGTCAGCAGCACCTTGCCAGGTGTCAATGTCCTCGCCCAGCCAGGCCTCGCGGTAACGGTCGTTCTCGCGGCGCCCGCTCCCTGGGCCTCCGCCCATCGGGAGACCGCTACCCGACTGGGTCGCGGAGTCGTCAGCACCGATAAACCCGGTCGCCCCGGCATTGCCAGACACTGCGCCGCCAGACCCGAATTCACCCTGCGCCATCCCCGGGCCGGCGCTGATCATCCCATCGGAACCTATGACCGGGCTCCCGCCAGACCCGAACACCGGGTCCTCGCCAGCGCCGGTCCCGCCAGGGAAGGCACCGACCTCGCCGGGAGGCGCACCCTCACCGGCGGCGCCGCCGCCCGACCCCTGACCAGGCACCGGCACGGGACCCAGGGGCCCGGACCCGCCAGGCGAGCCACCTCCAGGCGAGCCACCTCCAGGCGCCGGGCCGCCGGGCAAGCCACCACCGGGCAAGCCGCCCGTACCACCCGGAGCACTGCCCACGCCCGTGGGCGTGCCGCCGCCCGGCGGCAGGCCCGCGAGATGCGTAGGCGGTACAGTGTGCCCGCCAGGCGCTGCTGGCAGCACGCCGAGGCTGCCGCCGGGACCGGGACTGCCAGCTGGACCGGGGCTGCCAGCGCTCACGCCGGCGACGCCACTCCCGCCGTTGCCTGCCAGGTTCACCGGCGCGCCAGCGCTGCCAGTGATGCTCGCGCTCGCGACCGCCGCGCCGATCCCGCCGCCCGGGCTGGCGCCGCTGGAGGCTGGCGCGGCATGACCGGCCCCGCCGATCCGCGGCGGGCTGAAGCTAATGCTTGCGGGAAGGCCGGCGTTGGCCTGGCTGAGCCGGTCGTTGAGCCGCTCCATGGCTTGCTGCGCGGCCCGATCCTGCGGATTACTTCCGAACCAGCTCTCAATGGTGCCCTTGATTCCGTTGCTCGGCGCTTTCCAGTTCTTGTAGTAGGGCAAGATCGTCTCGCCCAGCCAGGTCAGCACCTGACCGGTCTGCGCGGACGCCCTGGGCGAACTCCACGGCCGTCTCGTGCAGCTGCCGGAAGGCGGTGACCGATGCCTGCGCCGCAGTGCCGCTCCAGCCGCCGGCGAGTGCACGGGCGTGCGTGATCAGGGAATCAGCGGTCGCTTCAAGGGTTCTGGCCGCCGCCAGGTGCGCCCGCCCGGCCTCGGCCACGGCAGCAGGGTCCAGCCTGGAGAACAGAGCCTCGATCTCCGACGCCCGCATGCCGCTGGCGGATGCGGGCGTGACCGCCATGGTCTTGATCTGGTAGGTGTTGCCGGTGATCGCGCCCCACCCGCCGTCACCTCCGATGCGCATGCTCCCTCTCCCTGCGGCCTTTATCAGCCCGCCGACGCCACGTTGTTCGCCGCTGTGGCCGTCGTGGTCTCGGCGTCGGCGTAATTGCTGACCGTCTGGCGCAGCTGGCCGATCACCTCGTCGTAGACGTCGTTCAGCCGCTCGTAGAACGTGGAAATGCCGTAATAGGCCTGGCCAGAGTTGTTGCCCATCCCGTCCGCAGTGGCCCAGCCGCCAAGCGTCGTGCCACCGGCACCGCCGCCGTTCAGCGTGCTCAAGGTCTCCCGCGACGCGGCCAGGTCACCGGTCATATGGCTGGCCACCTGCGTGATGGTGCCCCGGTGCACCGTAAACCGTCCATCGGCGGTCAGGCCAGGTGGCCACTTCGAATGGGGCAGCCCGGAAGGATGGAAGTCGTTGACCTTTCCCGATCCGTCCGCGTTGTACTCGCTCTGGCTGCCGGTAGCTGATACCTGCTGGTCAAGCCGTTCCTGATCGGTAAGCGGCATCTGACCCTGGATCGCGTCCATCGTGAACCTCCGCAGCCACTGCTCGTCCTGCGAACACTGCTCGTCCTGTGAACACTGCTCGTCCTGCGAACACTGCTCGTCCTGCGGTGCCTATCCCCACATCGACGTGTTGGCCCGCTCGGCGTTCATGTAATTCTCGTTGGCCACGCCGACAACCTGACCAAGCGCGGATACCACCGTGGCCATGTCGGCCGCTGCGGCGTCCCACTTCTTCTTGGCCGCGTAGTACGTCGTCTGAGCCTCGCCGGTCCACTGGTTCAGGCTGGACTGAAGCTGGGCCTCCAGCGTGGTCAGGGTGCCCTGCAGTGCCTGGTAGGTCGCGGCGAAGTCGGCCTCCGCGGTCTGCATCGCCCCGAAATGTACTGCCGTGTATTCGCTCATCGCGGGTCCCCTACCTGTTCAGGATGCCAGCGAGCTTGGTCGCCGACGACGTGTTCGCTGATTCGACGGTGGTGTAGTTACCATGGCTGCCGACTAGCCGGTCATGGATCCCGGTGAGCGCGTTGATCACGATGGCGAAGTCATTATTGAACTCATTGAAGGCGTTGGTGAAGGCCGCCGACGCCTCGCCCTGCCAGCCACCTTGCAGCGACTCGTGAGTGCTGACCAGCCTGGCCTGCTGCGCGCGGATCTCTCCGAGCGCGCTCTCGACCTGCTGGGCAGCGGTCACCATCGCCGCTCTGTTTACAGTTACCTGTCCAGCCATGCCGCACCTCCTGCCTCTCGCGACTCATTCGCGCGTGCCGTGCACCAAGCTTGCCAATTCTCGCCTAGCCCGATAATAGCCGTCAACTAAGGATAGGTGACCACGCGCCCGATCACTGGAGGTGCGCACGGAAACATGCAGTGCTTTATGACCGCCTATCTACCATCGGCCGTCGTTGGCCGCTGTGATCCAATGCTGCTGAGCTTAAGTTGATCTTGGTTGGGGTGGTGTGTCGCTCCGTGATGTTGCGGCTGGTAGCCGGCGTGATCGCGTCTTGCGGCAGAGACTAGCGTGGTGACTGCGGGCCGACTGGCGAACTGGATCTCCCTGGGCATGCTGGCGTCGCGGGATGCGGTCGATGACGCGGTGGAGGTGACGGGGAAGGCGGCGCGGCGGGACGCGGCCACCGCATGTGGCGGCGGGACGCTGCCACCGCATGTGGTGGTCTATTTCGTGATGGCGATGACGCTGTTCGCGGATGAGGACTACGAGGAGGTCGCGGCGCGGGCTGGCAGGGCACTGGCGGGCTGGGGCCGCTGGGACGAGTCGTGGGAGTGACCGCCGACGTCGGGCGGGATCACGCAGGCGCGGCAGCGGCTGGGGCCTGAGCCTTTGGAGGAGCTGTTCTCGCAGGTCGCGGAGCCGGTCGCGGACCTGGACACGGAGAGGGTGTGGCTGAGACCGTGGCGGTTGATGAGCATCGACGGGATGGAATGGGATGTCCCGGACACCGAGGAGAACCAAGAGGCGTTCGGCCAGCACGCCGACGGGGCGGTCTACCCGAAGGTGCGGGTCACGGTCAGCGAGTGCGCCTCGCACGCTCCGCCGCTGCCGGCGATGGTGCCCGCTGAGGGCGGGAAGGGCGACGGGGAGCAGTCCCTGGCCGACGCCTGTACCTGCTGCTGAAGGAGACTGGCTGCTGATTGCCGACCGACCGGAACCGGCGCCATACATCGATGTCGATGTCGATCACCTTAGACACCCCGTGCCGAGGTAGTTGGCAAACCCCTCCAGCGACCTGTTCAAGCTTGTGATCAGCTCGTGGAGGCCCTGGTAGGGGATTGACCATTGCGTCCGTCCGCACTTTGTCCATGGTCGTCTGGATCGCTTTGCGGGGCGGGCACAGTGCAGACGTAGTAATTCTTCGTCCCCACTTGCGTATCCTGCGGATGCTGAAACTGGCCAAGTCGAAGCCCTCTGAATGTGGACTACGGCGGCATTGTCTGCCGCTAGCCGCAAAGCCGCCGTCCCATGGGAGCCAGCACGGCTTGCTACCTGCTCTCACAACGCCTCGGCGAGGCGACGTTCCTCGTGAATCATGAGCACAAGTCGGCGGACCAGCACGATGATCACATCACCGCGCGTCTGCCGCTTCCGCCACCAGCTGGCCTACGGGTCGAAGATGTAGTTCAGGTAGACGTTCGCGAGCAGCGGCGATACCACGTCCCCAACGCAATAGCGACCTTCCGCGTCTGTCACCCTCCGCTCGGTCGTGTCCTGTTGACCACCGCCGTTCGGCGTCTCCCCGAACTGGATGCGGTGGCGGATGGTGAGTTTGGATCCGATGAGGATGTCCTGGACGACGACAGACGCGCCCACCCCAGTAGTGATGTTGTCGCAGCCGAAGCAGCGGTAGCAGCGGTAGCAGCGGATCTTCTTCCCCGCGCTCGTGGTAGTGGTCGATGTGACCGGTTCATGCGCGCGGAACAAGATAGCCAACGACATCCACGGTATATTCTCCTACTGTCGACGGACTATATCTCAAGGACTAGTATCGCGTAATTGAAGTTCCATTCTTTATAAAACTTGTCCGGCGTTTCCCGTGCGCTTTGCTGATGATAACCTCGGCCGGCTTGGTCCAGGTGAAGGGCGTGCAGTCGGTGTTGTAGCTTGCGATGAAGGCCCCGATCGCCGCCTTGAGCTCCTTCACGCTCGTGAAGCTGCCACGGCGGATCGCTTTGCGCGTGATGATAGAGAAGAATACTTCCACGAGGTTCATCCAGGAGCATCCGGTTGGCGTGAAGTGCAGCTGGATGCGCTTGTTCTCCGGCCGGGCCAACCAGGCCCTCACATTCTCGTGTTTATGCGTCCCGTAGTTGTCTACGACGATATGAAGATTCCCGCCGGGGTACTCCGCGGCGACATGCCTGAGGAACTTCAGGAATTCCTTATTAGTGTGCCTGCTGTGACACTGATCTGTCACCCGTCCCGTGGCGACTTCCAGCGCGGCGAACAAGCTCGTTGTCCCGTGGCGTTTATAGTCATGCGAGCGGCGCTCGGCCAGCCCCGGCATGACCGGGAGCATCGGCTGGGACCGCTCCAGCGCCTGGACCTGCGACTTTTCGTCAATACAGAGCACGATAGCATTCTCGGGCGGATTCATGTAAAGCCCGACGATATCAGTGATCTTCGAGTCAAGCTCGGGGTCCGTAGAGAACTTGAAAGACTCCGTGCGATGCGGCTGAATACCCCAGTTCCGCCAGATCGCGGCTATCTCGTTATGGCTGACGCCGATACGCTTCGACAATTCACGGCTCGACCAGTGCGTCAGCCCTGAATCCTCCGGCGGCGCCGTCAGCGTCTCCGCCACCACCATTCCCTCATCCACGACCGGCGGACGCCCGGAACGAGGCCGGTCATCCAGGCCGTCCGCGCCTTCCGCGAAAAACCGGTCCCGCCATTTCCGCACCGTCGGAGCCGACGTCCCCAGCCCCGAAGCTACCGCCGTGGTACTCCCGCCGTCGGCCAGCGCCAGGACAATACGAGCCCGGAATCCGATAACCGACGGAACTCGCGGAGACCGGGTCAGGGAAACCAGTTCCGCATGATCGCGATCCGACAATACCACCGCAGGTGAGTAACGCATACTGCATTATCTCACACATTCGAAAGAAAAGATACTTCAATTACCTGATACTAGGTCTTGCGATGAAATCGATCCGGGCGCACGCCCAGTCGTACATTAGAGACTCAAATTCTCCATAAAAATGTAAGGGTTTGAGGAACTCAGAGCTTCCGGTTCGGCCCCGGTGCCGCAGGTATGGGCCGAACCATGAAAGGCATCCCAAATACTCACACCACGACTCTAGCCGAGTGCTCCCATATGACAGCCTAGCTTCAAAGAGAAGCGCCACAAGCAACGCAGCACCAGTCCATGCCTTCAAACTAAGATTTCTAATCTGATCACCGCCAGCCTCGTCCTCAGCAACTGCCATCAAATCTGCAAAAGGCGACTCGGCTCCGATCAGAACATCTGATATCCAGGGAGGATTGCCCATATATTCAATTATATTGACAATTTCTTCCAACTCCGATGCTTGCACCTCGCCATATCTCTTACGCCCACCCACAAATGCCCGAGCAAGGCTAAACGCCGGAGAATTTTCCCACCTTGAGTCAGCGATTCCAGTCGGCACATCACCCGCAAACAACACCGCAACAAGCACTTCGGGACTACACTCAAAATCGCTCGCTGACACCCAGCCGCGATGATACGCGCTGTACCAAACCGACTTATCCCTCTGCGCTGCGGCAACAATAAGATGGCGCAGATCGATAGCTAGCGAGTCACTCACTTCACCCCAATACTTCGCAAGTTCAATATGACGAATCGTACCACTCTCCGGCATCCTCTGGCAGTACCAGACGGGAATGTGCATAGCAAGAACCAGATGCAGAGCCGACTTGTATCCCCCCGAATGCGGGGCACCGAGCATTCCTTTCAAGTCGGACGACACCTGATAAGCGACCACATCTCTAACATTTTTGTTCTTACAGAACATCAGCCACCCCAGCGGGACTACATCCTCAGGGCAAGAAGGGTCGGCCAGAAACCTTTGCAGGCTTTTATTCGCCAGAACTCGAATTATCTTAGGAGGTAGATCTATGAAGTCAAGGCAACGTGCAGAGAAACTAAGTATGTTGCGAACTCGATCAACCTCAGTCATAGACCGAGCTAGCAGAGCGTCGTAGAAGCGTGCGCCTCCGTTCTCGGTTACCCTGTTCATTATCTGGATTGCGAGCTGAGCAACGACGTCCCATTCTGCTCTGGCGATGTGCGGCGCCAGCTTTTCGGCGAGTTGCTCGGGGGTGTCGCAGATACTGGCCAGGTATGACGCCGTAAAGTACTCAAGGAACGTCCGGTGGCTGAAGGCAAACAGGGGTTGACCATCCCCTGTTTTGCCAACTTCGCTGAAGACCCAGGCGCGGCCTTTGCAGAAGGTCACGAACTCACGAGCCACTCTGATCGCTTCGCTTGTCTGCTCGTAGTGGTGGCCGAGCAGGTAGTCGCGAGTCTCCGATACAAGTTGATCTTCTGTTACGATCCAGGTCAGATCGCCTTTGGTAAAGAGCCAGTTTGCCAGGTATTGCAGAATTGGTTCGATTAGGTCTCGTGCTCGAAGGTCGACGTTGACGCTGCCATTTGAGTCCCATTCAGCGAACAGGAGCATCGAGCATCGTTCATAGACTGAAGGACGGTTGCGAGGCAGCGACCCTTCGCCACGATAGAGAATGCAGAGCAACGCCAGCATCAGCGGATTGCTCCGAAGATCCGGGATGGACTCACTTTCGGCAATGAACGAAGTCGACCAGGCATCGGGTTCCTGACCACCTAGCTCCCACTCTTGACGGAACCACTTCGTGGCATATTCCTCAGATTGGCTAGCCGAGAAGTCTGCCAGCTGAAAGACACTAAATTGCAGCGGATCCAGCTGAGCCTGCTCATATCCTATCCGTCTGGAAGTAACCAGCACCGGTGTCTGAGGGTAATGCAAACAGAAGTTCTCTACCAGTTGGCTCACCTCTCCCCGACGGCGACCGTCAACAAGTCCATCCAGGCCGTCAAAGAATACGATTGCCTTACCTGCCAACAGCAGTCGCTCAACGAGACCAACGGGAGGAGCGCACTGATAATGAACCCTCAACCGCACTTCTATATAGTCAAGAACAGACCCCTCAGGCGGATCGGCGCGAGCATACTCGCTGGGCACGACAAGGAACGGGACCCTCGCGCTCTCTTCTTGGGCCATCTTGTTAATCAGGACACTCACAGCGGTCGACTTGCCGCCACCAGGGTCACCCAGCAGGACGAAACGATCAACACAGCACCCAAATTCCCAAATGCTCAGCGTTCTAGCCGGAGGCACCGCATTTTCAGTCACGTTCGGGGCAACATACAGGTCGTGTATCGGTACAAGGCGACGCTTCTCGAAGTCTGGTGGCTTAAGTGATCCATGTTCAGCTGCCGCTATGCGGCGGTAACGCCTCAGAAACTCTCGCTCGGCGACGCGAATAGCTGCAGTACTTTCGGATTGTGAAGCGGTATGCCGCTCGATGGCCTGAAGCAAAACCAAGCATCGGCCACTTACAGCATTATCGCGAACGCTTATTTGGAATTCGCGACTGGCCTTGCTGAGCCGTCCAATTAGATCCACCATCTGACGGTCAGCCGCCTCGAAGATCGCATCCGACAGGATAGATGCGCCTGTTTCCTCAAAATCAGGAAAGCTATCTATACAGCTGAATCTGAGATTGCTCTGAACGCGATCGGCGTCAATGTATGGCGCATCAGTAAGCCGTACCACAATGAGCTCCTGAAGTATCGCACGAACCTCATGGCTCGCCAACCACGCTGCTACGTCATTCTCGTTCAGACCGGTCGGCAGGACTGGCACCTTCTGAAGACCCTCCGCAAACTCGTAGGTGTCGAACCACTCCGCAATTGCCTGATCACGTTCGCCCAGTCGTCCGCGACGGGCGGCGCCTGATCGCGCCAGCCATGAACCAATGGCCGTAGCAGCTTCGCCCAGAACCTCGGCAAGGGCCTCGTCGACAATCAACATTGATCCCCAGATCTAACCACCGATCGAGCCTCCAACGCCGACATCCCTGCGGACGACACTCACCCTAAAGTAAGACTAAAGGAACAATAGCCGATTGATATAATGGTCGTGGTCAACCTAGCTGATTTCCCAAAGCAACCTCCGCCGTTAGCTAACGTGAATTGGGAGATTTCGGCTACTAACTTGAAAATTCTCGCAAAACCGCCGTCTATTGTCGCGCTGCTGCGTCGTCGACATCGAGCCCGTTTCCGCACTTCATCGCCGCGATAGCGATGTTGGGACGTACAACTGCTGTGCTACGTGTGGTCTGTAGTAGTGCTGGAATGGTGAGATCCGGCAGTGCGGTTGGGCGGCCGATATGTTCCTGCCGGAATCTGGTTGGCGGCGTGGCGATGAACGGTGTAACCAGTCACGTGTCCCCGGCTAGCTGATCATGCTAGCTAAGGTGGCATCCAGCAGTTTCCCGTTGAGGGCGTGCCCGATGGCAGCATGGGTGGCGGCCGTAACTGCAGCTGTGGCGAGGTAGGAGCGGACGGATGGTCTTGCTGCGACACCGGGCTGTAGCAGACCGAAGCAAGCTGGTGATCGTGCACACCACCGGATCATCCGCCTGGCGGGGGAGCTGGAAAGAACGGGCGCACCGAGCTGCGGCAGATCGTGGCGCGTGCCCAGCGGACGCAGCTGACAGCCGATCGGCGACGCACTCGGACTTAGCCCGCAGGCCACTCCGACGTTTCGGCTCACCCTAGCCGACGGACGCCGAGCCCGCACCGCCTGCGATTGCCGATTCGGCCGATCGCGCCGTTACCGTCCTGGCTTCGATTGGTTCGAAGCGCGCTATGCCGCGATTGGCCGCAGCATTTGGCGGGATCCTCGCCGGGAAATCCCAGATGGCAGGCCTGGTCGAGATCTGTGTCTGACCGGACTGGCAGGGCCGAGCCTGCGGTCGGACAGGCCGAAGACCGGACTTCGGCTAACGACCGCCGCAGTTCGACTCGTGTTGCCGACGGCTTCCATCTACACCAGACTGTCCTCTTTCCGCTTGCCGCCCTGTGCCACCGCGCAGAGGTCCGGCCATCAACTCCCGCGTTGGCGGGCTGAGACGCTCTGCTCGGCGCGGGTAGTTGGCGTACGACTTGGTTAGCTTCTGCCCGTGCGCGGCCATCGTCTGGCTGAGTGATCCGATCTTGCTCAGCACTGCGTGCACGTCACCATCAATCGTGCCATCGCGGCCGTTGGGTAGGCCGGATACTCTTCCGGGTCAGCCCGCGCAGCGTGCGCGCTGGGCGGTGAACGTGCTCGCCGCATTCTACATGCCAATATCACCATACAACTCGTCGTCACTCACGCGGACCTTCCCAGGTGTCGATATCCTCGGCCATCCCGGTCTGGCGATGGCGCTCGTTCTCACACCGCTGACTCCCGGAGCCCCCAGCCAGCGGGAGACCGCATCCCGGCTGAGTCGCGGAGTCATCAGCACCCATGAACCCGGTTGCCCCTGCGTTGCCTGAGCTGAAGCCGCCATGCGTGATCCCTGGCTGGAGCCCGATCATCCCATCGGAACCCACAACGGGGCTCTCGTCGGACCAAAACCCACCGCCCTCACCGACCAGGCCCGGACCTAGGGGAATATTCCCGTCGATGCCAGTGCCCGGCGCACCGTACCCGCCGAGATTCCTAGGGAAGGCACCGACTTTGCCAGAAGGCATGCCTTCGCCAGGAGCGCCGCCCGGTCCCTGACCGGGATCCTGGTCGGTCACTGGCGCGGGGCCTAGCGATCCATGCCCGCTATGCAAGGCGCCTCCGGAAGCCGTGCCGCCGGGCAGGCCTCCACCGGGCAGGCCTCCGCCGGGCAGGCCGCCAGGACCGCCCGGAACACTGCCCACGCTCGGAGGCGTGTAGCTCGGCGAGAATCCCGCAAGATGCGTAGGTGGCAGGGTGTGTCCGTCTGGTGTCGTCGGCACTACACCAAAACTGCCGCCTGGACCGGGGTTGCGACCACTCATACCAGTGAGGCCGACCCAGCCGCTGTCTGCAGGGCTGGTGGTGCCGCCTACGCTACCCGTGAACCTGGAACTCACGATCGCCCGGCCGACCCCGCCGCGCGGGTTGGAGCCGATGGAAGAGGGCGTGGTGTGCCCAGGTTCACCGAAATTCGGCGGACCGAAGCTGATGCTGGAGGGCAGTTGGACGTTGGCTTGGCTGAGTCGGTCGTTAAGCCGCTCCATGACCCGCTGCGCGTCCTGGTCCTGCGGATTGCTACCAATCAAGCTCTCAACTTGACCCGCGATCACGCCGTCGGATGCCTTCCAGTCCTTGTAGCAAGGCAGAATTGTCTCGCCCAGCCAGGTCAGAACCTGGCCGATCTGGGCGGAATCCCGCGCGACTTGCATAGTCGCCTCGTAGTGCTGCCGAAAGGCCGTAATCGCAGCCTCGGCCGCAGCCCCGCTCCAGGCGCTGGCAAGTACTTCGGCGTGCCTGACTAGAGAGTTTGCGTACGACCGCAAATCCTCGGCTATCGTCGTGTGCGCCCATCCTGCCTCAGCCACGGCCGAAGGGTCGAGGCGGGAAAATAGCGTCTCGATCTCCCTCGCCGCCCTGCCGCTGGCGGACGCGGGTGCAACCGGCTCGGTCTTGACCTCATAGCTGCTGCCGGTGATCGCCCCCCGCCCATCGCTACCCCCAGCAAACCTTGTCCGTCCCCATCTCGCGTTAGTCGGCATCCACGATGCCGGCACTACACCTGTGCGCATGTTGTTCGCCGCAGTTGCGTTGCTGGTCTCTACATCGACGTAGTTGGCGACTATCTGACGCAGATGATCAATCTTCTCGTCGCCATCATCGATCACCCTCTGGCATAGTATCGAGACACCGTTGTGACCGTTGACGGCATTGATCCCTATGCTGTCTGCGGGCGACCAACCACCTATCGTCCCTCCACCGCGACCGTTACGTTTAAACCTGCTCAGCGCGCCCCGCAAATTGGCCACGTCAGCAGCCAGCTGAGTCGGCACCTGGGTCAGCTTGTCGAGATTCTTCGCGAGATGGCCGCCGACCGCCGGACCAACGGTCGTCAGGCCGACCGGCCAGTGCGATCGGGGCAGCTCAGTCTGGTGGAAGTCGTCAGCCTCTCCAGATCTGTCCGGAATAGATCCCGTCCGGCTGCCAGCAGCCTGAATCAGCTGGTCAAGCTTTTCCTGATCCGTAAGCGGCATCTGACCCTCGGTGGCGTCCATCGTGAACCTCCGCAGCCGCTGCTCGTCCTGCGCTTGATCGACGTAAAGGCCTGTCCCCGATGTGAGGAATCAGCGCGGCCCGTGCCGTCAGCATATTCGCGCGCGGCACCACAGCCGCGTCAACCCCACATGGACGTATTGGCCCGCTCGGCGTTCATGTAATTCTCGTTGGCCACGCCGACAACCTGACCAAGCGCGGATACCACCGTGGCCATGTCGGCCGCTGCGGCGTCCCACTTCTTCTTGGCCGCGTAGTACGTCGTCTGAGCCTCGCCGGTCCACTGGTTCAGGCTGGACTGAAGCTGGGCCTCCAGCGTGGTCAGGGTGCCCTGCAGTGCCTGGTAGGTCGCGGCGAAGTCGGCCTCCGCGGTCTGCATCGCCCCGAAATGTACTGCCGTGTATTCGCTCATCGCGGGTCCCCTACCTGTTCAGGATGCCAGCGAGCTTGGTCGCCGACGACGTGTTCGCTGATTCGACGGTGGTGTAGTTACCATGGCTGCCGACTAGCCGGTCATGGATCCCGGTGAGCGCGTTGATCACGATGGCGAAGTCATTATTGAACTCATTGAAGGCGTTGGTGAAGGCCGCCGACGCCTCGCCCTGCCAGCCACCTTGCAGCGACTCGTGAGTGCTGACCAGCCTGGCCTGCTGCGCGCGGATCTCTCCGAGCGCGCTCTCGACCTGCTGGGCAGCGGTCACCATCGCCGCTCTGTTTACAGTTACCTGTCCAGCCATGCCGCACCTCCTGCCTCTCGCGCTCACGCGAGCCCGGCATGCTTGCGAGCCGGAGAATCGCCATGTCGATGACCGAACCCCGATGAACGGCGGAAAGAGAACGCTCCCGCAATGGTGGGACGTGACCAATTTCGCCAAGTTTAATAGTAGCGCCACCGGGACAGGACAGCACGCCCTGGTCAACGAATCCGCGTAGCAATACCTGGGGTCTTATGATCGGTTCCTTGCGATCGATCATCCATTAAGGGTTATGCCGGTTATGGGCATCACCAAGCAGCATACGATCGTCATCAGCCGGATGGTACGGGTTTAGTGGCCTGGGCCGGATCGAGCACTGGCCCGGCCGGTATCAAGTGAACCACACCCGCAGGCAGCAACACAGCCTGCGAAAGACGGTAGCCGAGCACACCGGCTACTTTAGTGGACGCTAGGGCGAATCTGCGGCCCTCCGCCACTAGGAAGTAGCTGATCACGCCAGGGCCGGGGCTGTTGCCGGGATCGTCTCCTATCAATGCCCCGGCACCAGGCGGGAGCACCACCTGATCGACGTCTTCTAGTACGCCGGCCCGCACCCCGCCCTGCGGAATGTGCCCTCCAGTGCGGACCTGCCTAGTTAGGCTGCCACCACTGCCGGAGTACACCACGCAGAGCGGGACGGTCGGAGGGGGTACCGTGACCGTAGGGATGTTGCTCGGCAAGCCGCCGCCTGGCACGCCGGTCGCCGACAGATGGCCGCTGACCTTCGACGGACTCAGCTCGGCCCGCAGCGGCGCACCCGGCTTGAAGTCCAGGAGTTGCGCCTGCATCTGAGTGATCGAGGCAAGTCCATCATGAAGCATCACGTAGTACTGCGTGCCGGCAACAGTGGTCACCTGGAAGACCTGCCCGATCTTCACCGGCGCGCCGGTCGGGCCAGTTACTGTTTCGCCCTGCTGCGGTATCGTCGGCGGCGCGAAAGCGGATCCTTGGGGCAGGGCATTGAGCCAAACCGACGGCACCGGCACCACCGACTGGGTGGCACGCAGTGCGGGGAGCGAACTCTGCTGGATCGTCATACGCCGACCATTCCAAATCACCCAATCCTGACCTAGCGCCCGGACAACCAAGGCACCATTCGCCAGCGAACGGCCGTAAACCGGGATGCCGCCGACTAGGGAGGTGACGGCGTGCGTACCAGCCACGAGGGTTGTCTGCTGCACGGTGCACACCGACCAGGGCTGACGAATCAACAGACCAGAGTCGGGCAGTGGCTGCGGCAGCCCGGGAATGCCGATGAGCGGTCCGCGGGCGAACTTCGCGAGGGTCGACTGGCTCACCGTCTGCTGGTTCAGCGACGTGCTGTTCAACGCCAGCCGGGCCGACGCATAGTTCACTACCGGGCAGAGTTCGTGATGCTCACAGAAAACGAACGGGGTGCCCGTCTGCTTGTCGATGACCAGGGTGCCACGCTGGTTCCGCAGTGGCGAGCCACCATGCCCGATCAGGCCCCAGATGAAGAACAGTACGGTGACGATGACGGCGACAAGAACTCCGGAGAACAGCGCCACATTCAGACGGCGCAGGGGCTGGTCAGGGACATCGGGCTCGCCGCGTAGCAGCGCCAGCGCCGCCCGCTGGGTCATCAGCCGGTGGGCTTGGAACAGGTCCCTGCGGCTCTGCGTGCTCATGAGCGACCATCGTCATCGACGAGTGCGACCTGTACCAGCCGGCTGCCCGTGCGCCGTTCGACGAAGAAGCCTCGGCCGGGTGGCTGGGCCTGTGGTTTGACCCCGCCGATCAGCGTCCCCTCATCCTTGCTCCCCGACATGATCAGGCCAGGGGAGCCCATCTCGCGGGCGCGCTGGATGACCGGGTCGAACATGGCTCGCCCGGCGCCGCCCGCCGACCTCGCCAGGATCAGGTGCAGCCCGATGTCTCGGGCCTGCGGGACAAGGTCCGCGATCGGAAGCAGCGGGTTAGTGGCGCCGGCCACGAGGTCGTAGTCATCGACGATCAGGAATACATCCGATCCGTCCCACCAGGAGCGGCTGCGGAGTTGCTGCGGGGTGAGGTCGGGCGAGGGCAGCCGAGGCGTGAGCGCCTCGCGCAAGTCCGCGATCATGGATGCCGCGGCGGCCGAGGAGGCGGCGTAGCCAATCGTGTGCTCGGAGTCCATGCTGTCCAGCAGGGACCTGCGATAGTCGATGAACATCAGCCGGGCCTCGTCGGGCGTGTGCCGGCCGATCACGCTCCCGGCGAGCAGGCGCAGCAGGTTTGACTTCCCGCACTCGGGATCGCCGAAGACCAGCAGATGGGCGTCGGCACCGAAGTCAAGCAGCACCGGCGACAAGGTGCTCTCATCCACTCCGAACGGTATCCGCGTGCCGGTCTGAGCGGCACCAGGCAGCTCGGCCGCAGGGAAGGACTCAGGGAGCAGCCGTACCCGGGGCGCGCGATCCGCGTGCCAGGCCATGGCGATCGTTTCCGCCAGCTTCTGCACTCCCTCAGCGAGGGTGTCTGGCTCGGGCTGGGAGTCGATGCGCGGCAGCGCGGTCAGGAAGTGCAGGCCCTCGCGAGTGATGCCGCGACCAGGGGAGGTCTCGGGCACGTTCGCGGCCAGTTTCCTGTCGATCTCAGACTCGTACGGGTCGCCAAGGCGGAGCTCCAGCCTCGTGCCGAACAGGTCGCGGATCGCCGGCCGGAACTCCGACCACTTGCCGGCCGATGCTACGACGTGCACGCCGTAGCTGAGGCCCCTGGCCGCGATGGACGTGATCTCCTGCTCAAGCTCCTCGAAGTCCTGGCGCAGCGTAAGCCAGCCGTCCACGACCAGGAACACGTCCCCGAATCCGTCGCCGGCGATCTCGCCGCTGGCACGCATAGCCCGGTACGCGGCGATCGACTCGACGCCCTTCCCGGCGAACTCCTTCTCCCGGCGCAGCAGGACGCTCCTGACTTCCGCGACCGTGCGCCTGGCCCTAGTCGTGTCCAGCCGGGTAGCGACACCGCCGGCGTGTGGCAGCGCGTCCAGGCTGGCCAGCGATCCACCGCCGAAATCGAGGCAGTAGAACTGGGCTTCCGCCGGCGTGTGCAGGAGTGCCAGCGAGCAGATCAGGGTCCGCAGCATGGTGGACTTGCCGCTGCGCGGCGCTCCGACGACCGCCGCGTGGCCTGACGCAGCGGAAAGGTCGACCCACAGCGGGTCACGGCGCTGGTCGAATGGCCGGTCCACGATTCCGGTGACCGCTCGCAGTCGGCCCCGCCCTTTTTCATCCCGGACTGTGAAACCGTAGTCCTGGGTGATCAGCATCGGGGCAAGTAGCTGGTCAAGGGTGGGCGGTGAGCCCAAGGGCGGCAGCCAGATCTGGTGCGCGGCCGGCCCGCGCCCGGCCAGCTGGCCGATCACAACATCGAGCAGGCTTTCCGCCGAGCCCCGTGCGCCCGCCGCGCCGGCCGGGTCGGCCTGCACAGCTGCGAGATCGTCCTGCGACAGCTCGGGCGGGACATATTCAGAACCGAATGGCGCGATGGCCAGGCGCATCCTGTGCTGCTGGGTGCCCGCTGGCTCCGCGGTGGCCGGTCCCGAGACGTAGGCGGCCTTGAACCTCGTCATGTCGTCGGTGCCGAACTTCAGGTACCCGCTGCCCGGCAGCGACGGCAGCTCGTAGGCGTCGGGCACGCCCAGGACAACGCGCGATTCCATGGCCGAGAACGTGCGCAGGCCGATCCGGTAGGAGAGGTGCGAGTCGAGCCCGCGCAGCTTGCCTTCCTCAAGGCGCTGCGAGGCGAGCAGCAGGTGCACGCCGAGTGACCGGCCAAGCCGCCCGATCATCACGAACAGGTCGATGAACTCAGGCCGGGCCGACAGCAGCTCGGAAAACTCGTCGATCACCACGAACAGGCTGGGCACAGGAGGCAAGTCGGCCCCCTGCTCGCGGGCTCTGAGGTACTCACGCAGCGAAGGGTGGTTACCCGCCGCCCGCAGCAGCTCCTGCCTGCGGACCAGCTCGCCGCGCAGCGCGTCGTGCATCCGGTCGACCAGCGGGAGTTCGTCCGCCAGGTTCGTGATCACGGCGGACACGTGGGCCAGCCGCTGCAGCCCGCCGAAGGTGGCGCCGCCCTTGAAGTCCACCAGGACGAAGTTGAGCACCTCGGAAGGATGGGTCAGAGCGAGGCCGAGGACCAGTGTCCGCAGCAGCTCGGACTTGCCCGAACCGGTCGCGCCTATGATCAGGCCGTGCGGGCCCATGCCGCCCTGCGCGGACTCCTTGATATCCAGCTCGACCGGCTCGCCGTCGGCACCGCTGCCGATCGGCACCCGAAGCCGGCCGTGCGGCGATCGCGGCCGCCACAGGGCGGCCGGGTCGAGAGCGAACGGGCTGCGAATCCCGAGCAGCGACGTCAGCGTGGTGTCGGCCGCCAGCGGGTCGTCCGCCGCGCCGACGCCTGGCCGTAGCGGGGCGAGCTGCCTGGCGAACGCACCAGCCTCGCCGAGCGACATCGAGTCAGGGACGCCGGTCGGCGAGCGCACCTCGGCGCCCGTGCGGTCCCTTTCGATCCTTTCGATTCCGCCGGAGGTGATGTTCAGGCAGAGTGCGGGGACGGACGGAGCCGACGGCGCGGCGGACAGGCCAGGGGTCAGGTCAATGACCACGGCGCCCTCGACGCCTTCGGTGCCGAGCCGAGAGTCCGCAGGCTGTTCGCCGCCGTCGACGAGCAGGACGTGGAAGGGGCGGGCAGCCGAGCTGCCGGGCGTGAAAGGCGGCCGGCCATCCAGCTCCGCGCCGATCAGCGCCTCAAGCCGCGGCAGGCTGGATGTCATCAGGCGGACCGGCCCCGCCCCGTCGGTCTCGGTCGGGTGCATGTTGTGCGGCAGCCACTTGATCCACTGCCACCACAGCATTCGCTCCGGCGACGCGCACACGCTGATGCGGACGTCGTCGGGGGAGTGGAAGATCGCCAGCTGCGCGATCATCGCCCGCACCATGGCGTGAACCGCCTCGGGGTCGCCGCTGAGGGCGATCCGGGCGAACGCCCGCAGCGAGATCCCGATCGGCAGGCCGGGAACGCTGTTATAGGCCCGGATGAACCTCCGCAGCGCTCCGGCGCAGAGCGGATCAAGATCCTCGACTGGCTTGGTGTCGGGCGGCACGAGCCTGACCGCGAGCGGGCGCGAGCCGGTGCCGATCCGGACCTGGCCGAAGTCCTCGCCGGAGCTGCGCCGCTCCCAGATCCGCCGCAGCTCGGGGTCGACCAGCAGCGAGACCAACGCGCGCGGGTCGGGGCTGGCCCATTCGAGCGCCTCGCGCTGGGCCACCGGCGGCCGCGCGCACCTTGCGCCGCACCTGGCCCAGATAGCGCAGGTAATCCCGGCGCTGGCCATTGAGCTTGAGGTTCCGCTCGCCGCGACCACGCCCCATCTGGGTGAGCATCATGCCGCCCATGCCCAGGGCCATCGCGCCGCCGCCCACGTAAAGGATCGTGTTCGAGCTGTTCCCGGCGAACATCGACCCCATCCCGACCATCATCGCGACCATCGGGAGGTACATGAGCGTCTGCCTGAAGCTGTCGGGCGCGGCTTCGGGAACTTCCGGCGGGGACTCGAGCCGGATCTCGCCGCCGGGAAGCTCCGGCGCATCGCACTGCTCGATCCGGCGGACGATGACGCCGCTTGGAGACTCTGGCGGACTGTGCCGCTCGGGTTGGCGGACGAGGACGGTGCTCACGGCGCTGCCCTCCCTTTCTCCGCCCTGGTCACGTGCAACGCGATTCAAGCGGCTGGCCCGCACTTGGTGTTAATATTTTATATGCAGCATTTCCCAGCCTGGCGGACTCTGCCTGAATGCGTGATCGCTGCCATTATGGGACCGTAGCGCAGGGTGCCGCTATTGCCAATGGCCCGAAACCATGATGAACGGTACGTAGGCGGCCGATACGTGAAGGGAGTCCTATGGTGTCGGCAGCCGCATCGGACCTGTGCCGGGTTACCGTGGTCGGACCGTCCCGCCGAGTCGACATCGCGCTCCCGTACTACGTGACCTTCGCCGATCTCTTTCCCTCCCTGGCCAGGTACGCGGGTCTCGACGGACCAGATTTGATTGGCGAAAAGGCCGGGTGGGTACTGCAGCGCCTCGGCGAGGAGCCGTTCACCCCGGCCTTGACCCCCCAGCAGGTCGGCCTGCGCGACGGCGAGCTGATCTACCTGCGGCCATACCGCACCCAGATGCCCCGGCTGGCGTTCGACGACATCGCCGACGTCATCGCGAGCGGGCTCAGCGACCAGCCGGGCCGGTGGGCGCCCGGTCATGCCCGCTGGGTCGCGCTGGGCGCCGGCGTGGCGGCACTGGCCGCCGGAACAGTCTTCATCCTGCGGTCAGGACCGCCTGGACCGGTGCCCGCGCTGGCCGCAGCTGCGGTCGGTGTCGCGCTGCTCCTAGCCGTCGTGACGGTGTCACGGGCCGCGGGCGACTCACTGGCCGGGGCACTGCTCGGATTCGCGGCGCTGCCCTACGCCTTCCTGGCCGGGCTGTTCGCAGCGGCCAGGGCGGTGCCGCTCGCGCACCTCGGCGCCGCGCATCTGCTGTCGGCCTTTGGTGCGACAGCACTCGCCGCTGTGCTGGCGGCTGCGGCGTCGGCTGAGTTGTCGCTGTACTCCGGCATCGCCATCGCGTCGCTGCTGGCGGTCGTGGGCGCCGGGATCGGATCCGCATTCGGGATCGGCTTCGCCGCCGCCGCGACCTTGGTCGCGGTTCTGGCCTTGGGCCTCACCCCGTTGATTCCCCCGGTGTCGTTCTGGCTAGCGCGGATGACGCTCCCACAGGTGCCGAGGGACGCCGACGACCTGAGGCGAGACACACTCACCATCGACGGGACCCAGGCATTCGAGCGCACGGCTTCGGCTGACCGTTTCGTGACCGGCATCGTGTCGGGCATCGGCCTAACGGGGGCAGCTGCGGCGGCAGCGCTGGCGTTTACCCGGAGCTGGCTTGGCCTGTGTACCTGTGCCGTGCTCGCCTGCGTGCTGCTGTTGCGCTCACGGCTTTTCCGCGGCCTTCGCCAGCGGCTCTGGCTGCTGGTTCCCGGCTTCGGCGGCTTGATCCTGCTCGCGGTAGGCGAGATTCATGGGTCCTCCCAGGCACAGCACCTTTTGCTCGCCCTCGGGCCGCTCGTCGGCGGCGTCGCGGTGCTCGTCGGCGTTGGCTTGTGGTTGCCCGCGCACCGGCCTTCGCCATTCTGGGGCCGGATCGGTGACATCGCTGATACCGCGCTCAACATTGGCCTGATCCCGCTGGCGCTCGCAGTCGCGGGGGTCTTCGGCACAGTCCGCGGGCTTGGCAGCTGACGTCATGAGCGCGCAAATGGGATCGCTCACCTTAGGTCGGCCAACCCTGGTTTGAAAGCACCAAGCCTGGCTGAAGCGCTATGGCCACACGTGGTCGGCGGGGCTGTCGCTGGCGGAATCCCGGACCCGGCCAGTACTCCAGCGGCGGCGTCGGCCCTCTCGCCAGACAATGGCACCGAGGGCGACGATGGCCGCGACGCCGAGCGACCCGCCGGTTACCTCATAGGCAGCGTGGGCCGTCCGGTCGGGCGGCAGCTTCCTGGACACTGAAACCGGTGCCGCGGCCTGTGGCGACGGACTCTGCCCAGACCCGCCGCCGAGAATCGCGGTGATCGCCTCGACGGGGTTGACCAGGCCGTTGCCGGACCCCGGCCCGGTACCACCGTCGGCGGTAGCCTCGATCCGCGCTACCACCTGCTGCGCCGGAAGCTGCGGTTCGAGCGAGCGCAAGAGCGCGACGATGCCTGACACGAACGCCGTGGCATAGCTCGTCCCGCTCAGGTCGCCCTGCTGGTAACCACCGGGGAAGGCACTGGTGACGTTCACGCCGGGCGCCGTCACCGACACATGCGACTTCTGATCGGAAAACGGCGCGAGCGCCCCGGTGGAGTCCACAGCGCCGACCGATAGCACGCCCGGATAGCTCGCGGGATAGAAGGGGCCGGTGCCGGTGGCAGTGCCATCGTTGCCTCCGGCGGCGACAATGACCACGTTCTTTCTCAGCGCCAGCTCGACGGCCGACTGGAGGGCGGGAGTGCTAGGTGAGGTGACCGAGACATTGATGACCTGCGCTCCGAGCAGAACGGCATCGCGGATCCCCTCGGCCAGCAGGAGATTGCTGCCAGTGTCCTGGGCATTCACCTTGACCGAGAGAATCCGCGCGGCAGGCGCAACGCCCTCGAACGGCATGCCCTCCGCCTGCAGATCGCTGGCCGCGATGATCGCCGCCACCTCCGAGCCGTGCCCTACGCAGTCGGCCAGCCCCGTCTTGGTCAGGTCGATGGCAGTGACCCGGCCGACGAGTTGCCTGTTGTAGTCCACGCCGCTGTCCACCACCGCGACCGTGACGCCCTTGCCCTGGGTCAGCGGCCAGACGTTGCTGAAGCCCAGTGCGCGCTGGGCCCACGGCTCCCGGCTGACCCGCACCGCCGCACGCTGACCAGGGCAGTTCCGCGTCGGATTCGGCATGGTCGGCACCGGGTGCGGGAGTGGCGAGCGAGCATGCTTCTCGTGCGGCTTCCCGCCCGGATGCTTACGTGCTGGATTGGGCGACGGTGTATGGGATGGCCTGGGGGATGACTTGCGCGACGGGCTGGGTGACGGCTTGTGCGCGGCGGGAGCCATGACCGCCGCCCGTGCGACCATTGTCACGGGCGCCACAGCGGTCGCGGCGACCGCCGCGCCAAGCACCGCAAGAGCGATCCGGTTCATCGCTGCTGTCTCCAGCCTCTAGCGCGAGAGCAGGTCGTCGGCACTGCTGAAGGGGAAACCGAGCACGTCGAGCGCGACGCCGCCGGATCGGCTAGCGAGCGCGAGCGCTGCCGCCCCGACCTTGCGGGCCAGTTCGGGCGCGATGTGCTGCCTGCTCGTGCCTGGATGCAGATCCCAGTGATGCAGCGCCTGAGAACGCATCGCGCCGACGGCAGGCGGAGCGTCCTGCTCCCGGTACAGGCGCGGCGACCAGTAAGCGACATAGAAAGAAGTCCCCCTGCCGCTGAGGCTGTAAGAGTGCTCAGTCTGGTCCTCGATCCTGAAGTCCCCGCCGTACGGACGCAGCACCTCGATCACCTGGTCAGGTGGCACGGCCTGCTCGCTGTAGACGGACGTGACCAGAGCCAGGTCCGGTGGCGCTCCGGCATACTTGACGGTCCCGCCGAGCCGGTCGGCCAGGCCCCGGACCAGCCGGTCCCCGTCGAACTGCTTCGCCTCATGGCCGCGCTGCTCGCTGGACTTCTGCACGGCCGCGCCCGTGTAGTACGCGACCGAGGTCCCGGCCGGCAGCCCGGCCTGCTCCTCAAGCTTTGGCGTCACCGTTACCGGACCAAAGAGCAGCACCCCATTGCGGAAGACCAGCCTGCCGTGCCAGGGACGCACGTGGGGGTCATACAGCCGCGCCGCGTCCAGGAGCGTGTCGCCCGGGTCGGCGGTCAGCAGCAGCGTCGTCCGTTCCGACAGCTTGCTGGCGGAACGATCGAACAAACCCATCCGCGCCTCCAGGCTAGATCAAGGACGTAATGCCGTGCCACGCGCTGCTGGCCACGCTACCGACGTCGGAGGCCAGGTGCTTGGTGTCATTCCAGGTATCGGCCCCGGCCGCGCCGAAGTCGGTGACGATTCCCAGCGCCCCGTGCTCCTTCCACTGCTCGCCGAAGTCAGCGATGTAGTTGTGGACGTAGTCGCCGACCCCGTAGGCGACCACTCCGGCCGCCGCGACACCCGCGGTCACGCCGAGCACTGGCGCGCCAGCGAAGATGCTGAGCCCGGCGACCGCACCTCCGGCCACCGTGGCCAGGGCGATGGTGCCCACCGTGTTGCCAGCTTCGAGCGGGTAGGCCAGCCAGGCCGGCACGCCCTTGCCAATGTCCTGCTGGGCGTTGAGCACGGTACTGAGGCCGCCGGCGACGACATCCACGACCGGGAGCTCAAGCGCCTTGCCGAGCAGGCCTGCGTCATCGACGTTGCCGAGACCAGGCAGGTCGGTCAGGCGGGTGCCGAACACCTTCGACACCGCGTTCTCATCGGACCGCGCGCTCGCCAGGTCTCCCTCGACCGAGGCGAGTTCGGTCTTGACGTCTTTCAGCGCGGTCTTGACGTCGTCGGGCATGACCCCGAAGCGGCCGTCCGCTTGCCGTGCGGCCGCCTGCGCCGCCAGCCAGGTTCTCTGCGCTTTGGTCAGGCTGGTGCTGGCCTCGGCCATCTTGTCGGCAACCTGGTAGGCGTAGGTGGTCTTCGCCGCCAGCAGATCGGCCAGGAGGTCACCGATCGTGCCCCCCTCGCCGACTTTCGCCCCCATGTCACCCGTGTCGCCCGTGTCGCCGCCAGCCTTGCCTGGCTTGCCGGACGTGATCGCGCCGCCGAGCTTCACCAGCGCGCCCGCCGCCTGAACCCGGGCATCTTCGGCGGCGGCCTTGCACTGCCGGTAGAACGACTCGTAGCCGAGCCGCCAGTCCTCCTGGGTCTTGTTGCCGTAGCAGACAGCAGGTGGCTGCCCGTCGGCGCCGACCTGGACGCCATGCGCCGCGGCCTGCGAAGCGGCGTTCTCCAGTGCGTTCTCGATCTTGGCGAGGTTCGCTGCGAGTTGGTCGACGACGCTTCCGGTCTCGATCACTACCATCCCGATGGCGTTGATCTCCGCCGACACCTTCTCCCAGTTGCCGGTAAACGCCTGCGCCGCCGTACCCTGCCAGCCGGCATCGGTGACGATCTGGCTCACTTTCCTGTTCAGGGCGGTGACCACGGATTCCATCTCGGGCACGTAGCCATAGAGCGTGCCGGCGAACGCGGCAAGCCCGTGAATGTCGCCGCCCACCCAGTCGTGGCCGAAGGAGGCCAGGGGCAGCAGCGATTTCGTCGGCAGGGAAGTAGTAACGGCCACGGCGCGTCCCTTCGCTGGCCTCAGCTGATCTTGAGCGGGGAACTGATCTGGTTGCAGAGCTGAGTCAGGCTCTCTTCGGTGTGCGCGTAGTTGTCGTGCGCCGTCCTGAGCTTGGCGGCATCGACCTCTATCACCCCGGCGGCCTGGAGGTGCAGGGCGCCGATCATCTGGACGACGGACTGAAGGCTCTGGTCAAACGCGCCGTCTCCGCCATCCGGGCACGCGGGACCGCCGGCGGGCATGATCGCCTTGTACGTCCCGGACTCGGTCCCGAACGTGGATGACGCATCCAGCAGGTCCGACATCACGACCTGGAAGCCGTCGCCGCCACCGCCTCCTGCTACATACGCCATTAGGGCCTCCCCGTCAGGGCTCGCAGGTCATTTTCCCGCCACCTCCAGGCGCCGGGGTCGGCCTGCGGGTCAGTCACGATCCTGTCCACACCCGCGCCGCCCATGATCACCTGGATGTTGCGCAGCGGCAGCGCGACCCACGGCTGGTCAGGCCCGAGCGCCGCCACCAGCAGCTTGACGCTGCTGAAGACCGGCAGGGCCCGGCCGCCGTCGGAGAGCTCTCGGACCTCGAAAATCACATCACCCTCGTGACCTGGGCGAACGTCCCGGCGTGCGGGCGCTATCACAATCTGCTGAAGACCCCCGCCCGCAGGGTCTCCGCCCGTCTCCGCTGCCATTGTCACCCTGCTGTCACCGCCATCACTCCGGTGCTCCAAAACGCGAGGCTCGCCATATACCGAATATCTCACGAAAGATACCCGAGACCTCCAGGTGCCATTCATGACTTGGCACGACCAGCCACCCCCACCGCTGTAGCCAGGGTTGCGTAGGCGAAGACGCACCTGTCGCGACTGCTTGAGCGAGTCCATGCTCGGCAAACTGTCAGTCCCCGCCAACCTCAGCAAGAGGCTCGCGGTAGATGTCTGCGGGTGTCACGAGACATAGCTCAGGGTCGGCGGCGGAGTACGCCATCAGCCGATCGCTGAAGCCGCTGCGCGAGAACAGATACCGGCGAGCCTCCCCTGTGAATCCGTCGATGTGCACGGCGATCCTGTCGAGCAGGTTCAGCTCGTCGAAGTCGACTTCCTTCGACGTCCACTTGCACATGCCCAGGACTACAGGTTTTCTATTGCCGTCCACCCCGACGACATCGACCTCGCGTTCCTCGCTTCGGGGACCAGCGCCGGCAGGCACTTGTCCCCACCAGCGGCCGACCGCCACGACCGCGTCTTCCCGGTGAAGTACGTACTGCTGGCAGATCTGCTCCCACGAGCGTGACGCGTGGTGATCCAGGTCGGGCAGGACGTGACCGGTGAGGTACGCCCTTGCCAGAGCCGTGGTCCTGAGCTGGGACCTGGCCGACTCCACGAACCTGTAATGGAACCTCAGGAACTGGTCAGTGATCTCATAAGCGGTCTTCTTGGCGCGGTGCGATGAAGTGACCGGCCGGAGCACCGCGGCCAGGCCGAGTCGCTTGAGAGTCGCGAGAATCTTGGTGACATGCGCTGGGGCCAGATCAGTGCGCTGCACGATCTCGTTGTTCCGGTTGAAGCCGTGAGCGATCGACCGCAGAACGGCGATGTAGTTCGCGGGATCGGCAATCGACTGTCGCAGCATGAGCTCGGCCTCATCGTGCAGCAGGCCGGTCCGCTCGAAGATCTCGGCGAGAAGATGCTCAGCGAGCGGACGACCGTCGCTGAATCGCTCCAGGTAATACGGGATGCCCCCGCACACCGAGTAGGACCGCACCTTGTCGTCGTAGGAGTAACCAGGATGGAACAGGGCCGAGTCCCGCGCGGTAAACGGCTCAAGTCTGAGCTGCCCGGTGCGGCGGCCGTACAAGGAGCCCGCCAGCACGTTGTCTTCGAAGAAAGATATCTCGCTGCCCGCCAGCACGAGCACGATGGGCAGCTCACGGCCGGTCCGGCGCCACCACCGGCTCAGCGTCGTCTCCAGATCGGGCGACTGGGCAGCCAGCAGCTGGAACTCGTCGAGCACGACAAGCGTGCGCCTGTCCCCCACATACCAGGCGATGGCCGCGAGCGCCGCCTCCCAGCTTGTCAGCGGCTGAGCCCCGAGCAGCTCGTCCCCGGATACCCGCGCGAGCTCGTCAGTAAGGTCACGAAGCTGCTGGGCTGGCACCGTGTCCGTCGCCTCGAAGTAAAACGACCGGACCTCCGACGCCAGATGAGCCAGCAGCTCAGTCTTGCCTACCCGACGGCGCCCGTAGACCACGAGAAACTCCGCCTGACTACCTCCCAGTCGCTGGCGCAGCAGAGAAAGCTCGTCGATGCGGTTAAGAAACTCCACAAGATGATCCTATCAAGGATTATCTTGCATCGGATCTTGCATTTCAGGCTCGACGAGAATCCGCATGCCTCACGACGGACGATTCGGGTGCTTCGCGTGTCAGGGTCTGGCGAGGAACAGCCGTTGCCAGGCGTCGGTGAGGTGGCTGCCGTATTGCTCGGGTGACCAGCCGCGGTCGCTGACGAGCAGGGTCCAGTACTCGGGGCCGTTCATGCTCCAGACGATGTCCGCGATCTGGTCGTCGGACAGGTCTGCACGCAGTTCGCCGGTGGCGCGGAGATCGGCCGCGAACGCGCGCATGTTCCCGGCTCGTCGCTCGCTGATCTCGTGCCAGGTCGCGGCGGAGTCCGGGTCGGTTGCCGAGGCGTCGCGCAGGGCCAGGTAGACCGGGGCGAGGCGAGGCTGGATCTCGACCAGGGCCGCGGCGTAGGCCTCGATCTTGCTCCCGGCGCCTTTCGCGGCCCGGACGCGGGCCACGTACTCGCGCTGCTCAGCGGGAACGGCCTGATCGCCCCCGGAGATCGCGGTCTCAAGTACTTCGCGCAGCAGGGCGGGCTTGCGGCCGACGGCCGCGTAGACCGTGTCCACGGCGACCCGGGCCCGGCGGGCGATGTCCGCGACCGTCGTGACCGCATATCCCTGCTCGATGAACAATTCGCGGGCGGCGTCCAGCACTGCCCGCCGGGTGGCGATGGCCTGCTCGGCCCGGCGCGGCGAGTGGTAGGCCTTGCGCGGGCGCGCCTGTTCCGCAGCCATGGCTGCCCCTCTCTCCGCCGGTTGATCCGAAGATGCCACGGACCATTGTGGCCGCCGGGGCGCACTGGGGCAAACAGGAGCCCGCCGGCCAGGTGACCGGCGAGCGCGTCACGCCAGTCAGGCCGCCAGCCGGCCGAGCACTCCGGTCTGGGCGAGCACTGCGAAGCGGTCAGGGACTCCCCAGTGCTCGGCGATGCGGCCGTCCACGACACGGCACACGTCGATCACGGTGAAGTCCACGGGCCGGCCACTGGGCGGCCCGAAGAACGGGCCGGTCGCGGTGCCCTGGCCTCGCACGCGAACCCAGATCGCGTCCCCGGACTCCACGGCGTCCTCGATCGTGAACCTGATGTCGGGGAAGGCTTGGTGCACGTCCCGCATGGCGTCCCTGACATGGGCGACCGCGTCCGCGCCCTGGCCAGCCGTGCCGAACTGGTGGTCCAGGAGGTCGGGCGAGCAGAGCTCGTCGGCAACGGAGCCGTTTCCGGCGGCGAAGCCCTCGTCGAACATCCGCCGCATCACTTCGTACGCGGCCGAGCGAGTCTGGCTGATGGCAGGCATCTGGTCCTCCTAGATTTTCATCGGACACTACTTCGGATGAATACTTAAACTGTAGGACGGATGTTGTCGGCTTGTCAAGCTGCCGGAACCGGCTTGACAGGGCACATGGTTCGTAGCAGGCTAGATTAATCCGAATGTACATCGGTTCAATCTTGGGAGCTGTCATGACTAATCCATCTGCGGGTACGCCCGCCGCTGATGCGGTGATCAGCCGTGCCGCTGGCACCGGCCCGGCCACCTGGGCCATGGGGATGCTGTTCGAGCGCCTGGCCGGGGCGCAGGAGACCGGCGGCCTGCTGAGCGCCTCGATCGTCACCCAGCCACCAGGCCAGGCCAGCCCGCTGCACGTGCACACCCGCGAGGCGGAGGCCTGGTACCTGCTCGACGGCGCGATGACCTACCGAGCCGGCGAGCGGCTGATCCGGATGACCGCCGGCGACTTCATCTACCTGCCGCAGGAAGTGCCGCACGCGTTCCGCACGACCGGCACCGAGCCCGTCAGGTTCCTGGCCCTGACCCTGCCCGGCGGACTGCTCGGCATCTACGACGAGGTCGGCGTCCCCGCCGGCGAACGACGCCTGCCCGACGCGGGCGTATCAGATGCCGACATCAAGCGCTGGCTCGAACTCAGCCCACGCTACGGGCTCCGCGTCGTCGGCCCGCCGATCCCCGAGACCGACGCCTAAGCCCGTGAAGGCACCCGCGCCTCTGCGAGGCACTCGTGCCGCTGAGGCGAGACGGGGACTGCTCGGGACCGATGCGCTGCGGTTCGGCACCTGGGATGTCGCGTTCGCCTTTCTCTGCGAGCAGGCGCGCACGGCGCCCCTGACGATCATCCTCGACGAGTCGTGGACACCGACGTGCTCGACCAGCTACGCGAGCATCAAGCCGCCCTCGGCGGCCGCGCCGGGCCGCACGCCTGATCATCTTCGGACGCGAGCAGTTCACCCCCGCGCTCCGCGAACGCGCAGCAGCCGAAGGCATCCACCTAGTCCCGGCCACGCGACTGTTCGGATGAAGAGACGCGAACCAGACGACTCGCCGCTGAGGGCTCCCTGCACGCCCATCCGGCGGATCGTCCGGAAGGTGATGACACACCTACGCGCCCAAGGTGCCGGGGTAAACGGGACCGACGGGTCGCAGTAACTACGTGCGACCTGTTGACTAAGCTTAGTCTAGTCCATAACATAAGGTCATGACTGTAAGCGTCAACATTCATGAGGCGAAGACGCACCTGTCGCGATTGCTTGAGCAAGTCGCCGCTGGCGAACGGGTTGTGATCTCGAAGGCCGGAACTCCGATCGCCGACCTAGTGCCACACTATGCGGCAGCGGTGACCTTCGGCGGGCTGAGAGGTGAAGTCCACTACAGCGACCAGGCCTTCAGCCTCGACCCGGACATCCAGGAGATGTTCTACGGCCAGGAGCAAAGCCGGCCAGATGAGAGCGGCCATGCTGCTCCTTGACAGTCAGGCGCTGCTCTGGCTGCTCGACGACAGCCCGCGCCTCGGGCCGCAGGCCCGGCAGGCGATCACGTCCGCGCAGGGCGTGCACGTATCCGCGGCGACGGTGTGGGAACTAACCATCAAGTCCATGCTCGGCAAACTGTCAGTCCCCGCTGACCTCAGCAGGAGGCTCCCTGCCCAGGGACTGGAGCTGCTCAGTATCACGACCCAGGATGCCGAAGCCATCCGAGACTTCCCAGAGCTCACCCGCCACGACCCGTTTGACCGCCTTCTCGTGGCCCAGGCCGCTCGAACCGGACTCCAACTGCTCACGGCCGACCACGTCTTGCTGAAACTGGACCGCGACTTCATCCTTGACGCGTCTTTGTAGCCTCCGACCTGACCAACCTGCGGTAGGCAATCCACTGCAAAGAAGTCCCGGCCCGGTTGACCTGGGGCGAGTTTCCGGGCTCTGGCGCGAATTCCGTGATCGGGCTGCTACGCGTGCCCGGCGGAGCCACCACCCGGACCCGGACTGGTCCCAGGTGCGGAGTCCGGGTCGGTTGCCGAGGCGTCGCGCAGGGCCAGGTAGACCGGGGCGAGGCCAGGCTGGATCTCGACCAGGGCCGCGGCGTAGGCCTCGATCTTGCTCCGGGCACCCTTCGCGGCCCGGACGCGGGCCACGTACTCGCGCTGCTCAGCGGGAACGGCCTGATCGCCCCCAGAGATCGCGGTCTCGGGTACTTCGCGCAGCAGGCGGCGCAGGTCAAGACGCCGCAGATCCGTCAGGCCGGGCTCGCGGCTGAGTATGATAATCGTATGAAACGGATCACAGTCAGCCTTCCCGACGAGCTGGCGGAGAAGATCAAGCGTGCCGCCGGAGGCGAGCGGAAGGTCAGCTCCTACGTGGCCACGGCGCTGGAGGACTATCAGGAACGCGAGATCCTGGCCGAGATCCTGGCCGCCTGGGGCGCGGAAACTCCGGTGCCCGAGGATGTCCGGCGGCAGGCCGAGGCCGAGCTGGACGAGGCAGGACTGACGGACCAGACACAGCAGGGCGGCGGGTTGACCGGGTGACCGCAGTCGCAACGACCGGGCTGACGCTCGACACCGGCGCTCTCCTCGCGCTAGACCATCCCGCCAAGGCCATCGCGATGCAGGCACGCCTGGAGGCGGCCCGACGGCGCGGCGGCACCATCTGCGTCCCGGCCGAAGCCGTCGCTCAGGTCTGGCGCAGCCCTCGCCAGGCCCGGCTCGCCCGGCTGCTCAAGTCTCCCGACCTCGACATCGCGGTCATGACGCTGAGCGTCGCCCGGAGCGTCGGGCTGATCTGCGCCAGCACTGACCACAACGACATCGTGGACGTGCACGTCGTGCTCTGCGCCAGGCAGCGTCACCACGCCATCGTCACCAGCGACCCCCGCGACATCGCCCGCATCGACCCGACGGTACCGCGAATCCTCGTCTAGCCTCAGCCTGAGATCTCTCCCCGCAGTGATGAGGCACCAATCTGTAAGTTGGTTACTTATAGATTGGCTACTCAGCAGTTGGTACGCTGTCGACGTGCGTGAGATGGTGGACCGTGACCGGGAGCGGGAGCAGCTTCTTGAGGCTGCGCGGGTGGTGCCGTCGCTGATAGTCGTGATCGGCAGGCGGCGAATCGGCAAGAGCTTCCTGCTGGAGCGGGTCTTCACCGGAGAACGCGTCATCGCGTTCCAGGGAGACGAGCAGGATGAGAGCCACCAGCTAGAGTTGTTCGCCGCTGAAGCGGGACGGGGACTGCTCGGCACCGACGCATTGCGTTTCGGCACCTGGGATGTCGCGTTTGCCTTTCTCGGCGAGCAGGCGCGCACGGCACCGCTGACGATCATCCTCGACGAGTTCCAGTGGCTGAAGCACGCGCAGCCTGCACTCGACTCGATCATCCAGCGGCACTGGGACCGCTGGGACCGCGAAGCTCTGCCGGTCACCCTGATCCTGGCCGGAAGCGCGCTCACACTCATGGAACAGATGCTGGAGCGGGGCGCGCCGCTGTTCGGACGGGCAACGGCCAGACCTAGGCTGGAGCCGCTCGACTACCGGGATGCCGCAGGCTTCGCCGCCGACCACGCCCCGGAATCACTGCTGCGCCGGTGGGCGGTACTCGGCGGGACTCCCCAGTACCAGGTGTGGGCCGGGGACGGGCCGCTAGAGGACATCATCAGCAGCCGGATCCTCGCCAAGGACGCCGCCCTGTACGACGAGCCGCGCCACCTGCTGCGCGAAGGCGAGGGCATCCGGGACCCCGGCACCTACCTGTCCATCCTGCGCGCGATCGCCAATGGCGCCACCCAGCACAACGCGATCGCTCAGCAAGCCAGGGCCACCTCGGCCAGCCTCGCACCCAAGCTGCAGCGCCTCGCGGACCTCGGCTATATCGAGCGCCGCTACCCGCTGACCCCCGACGGACGTGAGCAGCGGCCCGGCTACCACATCGAAGACCCGTTCTACCGCTTCTGGTTCCGCTACGTCGCCGGCAACCGCAGCCGCCTCGAACGGCACCGCATCGCCGAAGTCAGCAACGAGATCCTCGCCGACCTGGACAACACCATGGGCTGGGCCTTCGAGCAATGCTGCCGCCGCTGGACCGCCGTCTACGCCGACGAGCAGGTCACCGGCGCACCCCGTCAGATCGGCGCCTGGTGGTCCCGAGACGGCCAGACTGAGATCGACGTCGTCGGGACCAGCCGCCACCGCTACACGCTGCTCGGGTCATGCAAGTGGCGCCGCATCGTGGACACCGACGTCCTCGACCAGCTACGCGAGCACCAGGCCGCCCTCGGCGGCCGCGCCGCCGCAGCACGCCTGATCATCTTCGGCCGCGAGCAATTCACCCCCGCACTCCGCGAACGCGCAGCAGCCGAAGGCATCCACCTAGTCCCGGCCACGCGACTGTTCGAATGACACATCTCCGGCGGCTATCTGACGATCTGTGACCAGGCAGGCCCAGCCCGTCTGGCGGAGTGGTCAGGAGTCTTCGAGAGCGAATTCAGCCGCCAGCGCGGCAGTTACGATTCGGCCTTCCTGGAGACCTCGCGCCGGGAGCCGCGAGTGACCCAGCCAGCCGGCTCGCCGTGCAGTCGCACCTCAAGCCAATCAGCCATCAAGCCCGCCCTGACCACCGGCAGGCAGCTCCGCATCGAACGTGACGCTGAGCGTAATGCCCAGCGACTTAAGCGTGCGCAGCAGCCGACGCACGTACAGGGTGCTCCGGCCAGACTCTAGCCCGATGAGGTAGAACCGGTCATAAGAATTCGCCTGCGCGACATCCTCCTGCAACATACCGCGAGCTTCGCGCACAGCGCGGATGGCATCGCCGATGTCGCGCGCCTTCCGCACCTCGACCGTCCGGCGAGTCATGACTACCTCCCGAAAGTCACTGACGTGAGGATATCCTCACGTCATCCCTTGTGAGAAAATTCACACACACCCCGCTATCCGCTGTGCGATTATTCTCACAGCTACGCGGTCCTGGCACAGGACGTCAGTATCAGTTCGGGACAAGCCGATGGCTGCTGGTGAGGTTTATGCGAATATTGTGACATGCGTGAATGGATGCACAATGGCCGCGGCTGAGTCGTCTCGGTCAGTTGTCGAACTGCTCGATCCGCATCGCGAGATCGTGGAGTTCATCGGCCGCGATCGTGAACTCGCTGAGCTGCTCGGCTGGTGTGCCGACGGGCAGGACGGCCCGTTGCGACTGGTCATCGGGCCGTCAGGCATCGGGAAGACCAGGCTGGCCGTAGAACTGGCCCGGCAGATGCGAGCGCGTGGCTGGCGAACCGCCTGGGTCGGCCGTGGCGGCAAGGGCAGCGGCGGTACCAGCGTGCAGACCGTGATCACGATGTCTCACCGTAAGGCCCTGCTGATCGTTGACCGTGCGGACGAACGCCAGGATCTCGATGAGTTGCTCGTCAGGCTGACCACACAGCAGCCGCACGCGCGACTGCTGCTGCTCGCACGCGGAGCCGGCAGCTGGTCCGACCAGCTTGAGCTTCTACGGACAGGCTAACTTCGCGCTGATCGGCGCGGCCAGGTCGGCGCTGATTGAGCTAGGCCCGGCAGTTCGTGACGACGTCGCCGATGCCGAGATCGCCGAGACGGCTGCCAGCGCTTTCGCCGCCGAACTCGGGCAGGGCAAGCCGGGCTCTGTAGTTCTCGCCGGCTCCAGCGGGTCACCACACCGGATTCTCGACCTGCAGATCGCGGCCCTCCTGGCGGCGGTGACCGGGGCGAGTGCTCAGGCGACTCCCAGCTCCGCCATCGGAGAGCTCCTGGCCCGCGAGGAACGGTCCTGGACCCTAGGTGAGTCCCATGCGGAGCTGGGCGAACTCAGCTTCAGCGACCTGACCGCGCGCCAGCGCGTCGCGGCCGAGTATCTGCATCCGGCCGAGAGCAGCGATCCGGGCCACGCGGATCGCGGCTTGCCGGCACGCATGACGGACTGGCTCGTGGCCACCGAGCTGGCCGCCTCGCCCGAGTTCGCCAAGCGCTGCTTCACGGGGATCGACACCGAACTCGCAGCGCGGGCCACCGCCATGCTGACGCGGGCGGGGGCAGATGATCCGCGGATTGAGCTTGAGGCCGCGATAGCGCTGCTCGCCGGCGAGATCGAGGATCTCACCGGGCCGCTGTCAGCCCTCGCCGCCGTACACAACGCGCTGCCCTATCCCGCTCCCGCCTGGCACACGGCCGGGGCCGCGCTCTGCGGCCGGATCGTTGCCCTGCTCGGGCCAGCCGCCGACCCGGCGATGCGCGGCTACTGGCTCAACAGCCTCGGTGCCCGCGACTGGCAGGCGGGGCGCCGGGCCGAGGCCGTCAGCCGCACGGAGCAGGCGGTGACCATCCGCCGGGAACTATCCGAGGTCGATCCCGACCGGCACCTGGCGAGCCTGGCCCTGTCCCTGAGCAACCTCGGTCACCAACTCGCCGACCTAGGCCGCACGTCGGCGGCGATCAGCGCGATCGAGGAAGCCTCGCTGATCTACCGCGCTGTCGCCGTCGTCAGCCCCACCAGGCACCTCCCCAGCCTGGCCGCCACGCTGACCAGGCTCGGGCACCTTTACGAGCGGGATGGCAGGCATGAGGAGGCGCAACAGGCAAGCGACGAGGCCGCGCTCCTTCAACGCGAGCTGAACAGCCCGCAGCGAGCCCGCTAGCAGTTGTCAGTGTTTCAGCGGAGAGTTGTCGTCTCGCGGTAAGTTTTCGGTAGACCCCTGAGAGATCATGCGGGCGGCGGTCCAGTGCCGCACGGCCAGGTTGTGGCTTGAGCATGAGCTGCCGCAGATCGTCCCGGCCGCGAAGGCGTCGCTCCGGCCCGTGCTGGCAATGCTCATGACATCGCTTGACCCGGTCGGCTGCCCCCATCCGCCGGCCAGAGTCCAGTTCCGCGGAGCGGCGGGCACAAGCGCGTCAGCCGAGCCCGCCGCCGCCAGCAGGCCCGCCAGCAGCAGCCCCGCCGAGCCAGCGGCGGCCAGCCTCAGTCCCCGCCACCTGAAGGGTGAAGTCATTGACGTCCCCTCGCTTCCATCGCGATTGATCGAATTCTCGGCCTTTCGATGGCAACGAGCAAGGCTGGATACGATGTCCGCGGTGCACCCGCGCACCTGATTGGGTACCGGTGTCGTGAGTTGACCGCGCGAGCCGTCGCGCATGAATATCCTTGCTGGCGCGGGGCACTGGTGCTGGGCGCTACGGCGGCCCTGCCGAGCGAGAGGCTGTCATGTCACACCTGACCTACGCAGAGGCCATCGTGGTCGGCCTCATCCAGGGCGTCACCGAGCTGTTCCCCGTCTCCAGCCTCGGTCACAACGTCCTGCTCCCGGCGCTCATCAACGGCAGCTGGGCTAACGACCTCAACGTCGCGAAGCCCGAGTCCCCGTACCTGGCCTTCATCGTCGGCCTGCATGTCGCCACGGCGATCGGGATCACCGCGTACTTCTGGCGTGACTGGGTCAGGATCATCGGCGGCTTCTTCAGCTCGATCCAGACCAGGACGGTAGAGACCGCTGACCAGAAGCTGGCCTGGATGATCATTCTGGCGACGATCCCGGTCGGCCTGACGGGACTGGTATTCGAGAAGGATTTCCGCATCTTCTTCGGCGTCCCGATCCGGGCGGCCATCTTCCTGATCGTCAACGGAGTGATCCTCTTCGCCGGCGAGCGGTTCAGAACCCGCAAGTCGCTGGCCGCTGACCAGGAGGTGCTCGCTGAGCGGGACAATCAGCGAGACAGCCAGCGGGAGTACCGGCGGGAGCCGCAGCTTGTCGGCGCCGACCGGCCCGCTGGCGCGCATTCGTCGGGCCAGCGAGCGATGCGGCAGCAGGAGGTCGTCGAGGCCATCAGGGCTGACCGGCGGATTACCTCCTTCGGCTTCTGGCAGGCCATCATCATTGGCTCGGCGCAGATCCTCGCCTTGCTGGCCGGCATCAGCCGGGACGGCGTGACCATGGTCGCCGGGATGGGCCGCGGCCTGTCCCGCGAGGACGCCGCCAGGTTCGCGTTCCTGCTGGCGACGCCGGTCATCCTGGCCGCCGGCGTGCTGAAGGTACCTGACCTGCTCGGGCACCTCGGTAACGGCATCCGCCCGCAGATCGTCGCTGGAAGCATCGTGGCCGGCATCGGCGCGTACGTGTCGGTGCGCTTCCTGATGAAGTACTTCCAGACCAAGACCCTGACGCCGTTCGCCATCTACTGCGTCGTCTTCGGTCTCGGCAGCTGCGTCTACCTGACCCTGAGGTAACAGGAGGCGCGGCGCGCGGGCTTACTCCCGGCTGCTCCGGGCGCGCGCCCGGCCGCGCTCCTTGCCGTCGAGAACGATCTTGCGCAGCCGCACGACCGACGGCGTCACCTCGACGCACTCGCCGTCCGCGCAGAACTCAAGCGCCTGCTCCAGGCTGAGCAGCCTCGGCGGGATGAGCCGCTCAAGCTCCTCGGCCGACGAGCTGCGCACGTTGGTGAGCTTGCGCTCTCTGGCGATATTGACGTCCATGTCGTCCGAGCGTGAATTCTCGCCGACGATCATGCCCTCATACACCTCGGTGCCCGGCTCCACGAACAGCGAGCCGCGCTCCTGCAGCGAGAACATCGCGTACGCCGTGGCCGTGCCGGTCCGGTCGGCCACCAGCGAGCCCGATGCGCGCATCCGCATCGGTCCGGCCCACGGCTCATACCGCTCGAAGACGTGATGCGCGATGCCAGTACCGCGCGTATCGGTGAGGAACTGGGTACGGAATCCGATCAGGCCCCGGGCCGGCACGATGAAGTCGAGCCTGATCCAGCCAGTCCCGTGGTTGGTCATCTGCTCAAGCCGGCCCTTGCGCAGGGCGAGCAGCGTGGTCACCGCGCCCAGATACTCCTCGGGCACGTCAATGGTCAGCCGCTCGACCGGCTCGTGCAGCTGGCCGTCGATCTCGCGGGTCACGACCGTCGGCCGGCCCACCGTCAGCTCATAACCCTCTCGCCGCATGATCTCGACCAGCACGGCCAGCGCGAGCTCACCCCGGCCCTGCACCTCCCAGGTGTCCGGCCGCTCGGTCGGCAGCACCCGGATCGACACGTTGCCGACGAGCTCGGAGTCGAGCCGGTCGAGCACCATCCGCGCGGTGACCTTCGACGTGCCCCGGTTGGCCGGCCCGCGCCGCGTGGCGTCAGCGGCATTCGGGCCCCGGCCGACCAGCGGAGACGTATTGACCCCGATGGTCATCGAGATGGCGGGCTCGTCCACGGTAATCAGCGGCAGCGGCCTCGGGTCGTCAGGATCGGCCAGCGTCTCGCCGATCATGATCTGCCCGATGCCGGCGACGGCGATGATGTCCCCGGCACTCGCACTTGCCGCAGGCACTCGGTCGAGCGCTTCCGTTCTGAATAGCTCTGAGATCTTTACTCGCTCAATTGACCCGTCGCTGCGGCACCACGCGGCCTGCTGCCCCCGCGTGATCTCACCGGAGATCACCCGGCACAGCGCGATCCTGCCCAGGTAAGCCGACGCGTCCAGGTTCGTGACGTGGGCGCGCAACGGCGCGCGCGGGTCGTACGACGGCGCGGGCACACTCTGCGCGATGACGGTAAACAGCGGCTCCAGGTCAGCGGAGTCCGGCAGCGTACCGTCCTGCGGGCGGCTGAGCGACGCGCGGCCGGCCCGAGCCGAGGCGTAGACGATCGGGAACTCGATCTGCTCCTCGGTCGCGTCAAGGTCGAGGAAGAGCTCGTAGCAGGCATCGACGACCTCGGCGATCCTGGCGTCAGGGCGGTCCACCTTGTTGATCACCAGGATGACCGGCAGCTTCGCCTCAAGCGCCTTGCGCAGGACGAACCTGGTCTGCGGCAGCGGCCCCTCGCTAGCGTCGACGAGCAGCAGCACGCCGTCGACCATCGAGAGCCCGCGCTCGACCTCGCCGCCGAAGTCGGCGTGACCGGGAGTGTCGATGATGTTGATCGTCAGGCCACCGTGCGTCACCGCCGTATTCTTGGCGAGGATCGTGATGCCCTTCTCGCGCTCCAGGTCGCCTGAGTCCATCACCCGGTCAGCGACCTGGGCATTGGCGCGGAACGCTCCCGACTGCCAGAGCATCGCGTCGACCAGTGTGGTCTTGCCATGGTCAACGTGCGCGACGATGGCCACGTTGCGTAGATCGTCACGGGTGGCGACCTCGGCGATGAGGTCAGCTGGGCTGGCGGGCATGCGAGAAGACTCCGTTTGTGGACTGGGAAGGCGCCGGACTGACGGCTCTTCAATTGTACAGCCAGCTTTGTTCGCTTGTGCTCAGCACCATATTCGCCTGGCCTGGCGCCGGCCTGCCGCTAGCGGGAACTGCCGTGACCGGCTATCCACCAGCAAAAGCTACTTCAGTGGGAACGAGAAACGCCCCCATCAGCCGGGGTACCAGGCCGGGTCGCCCTCGGCGTGGGCTGCCAGTCGGGCTGGCTGCCGTCGGTCAGGAAGACTGGCGCGGCCCGAGCCACACGGCTGATTCCGAGGGTGTAGACGGACGGATGTCCGCGTACGTTCCTGACGTAGCTGATGAAGACGCCGTCTGGCGAATAGACGCCCTCGTAGGCGCCGGGCAGGATCGGGCTGCTCAGGATGCGCAGGCTCAGCCCGGCGTGCGTGCAGGGCGTGGCCGCGCAGTGCTCCACGGTCGTCAGCACGTCGGTGGAGAACATAGGTGAGTTCGGGTACCAGTCGGGGTCGGTCAGCCGGGTTGGCACCGAATGCTCAAATTCAGCGCTCGGGAAGCCGTTGCGGTACCCGGACTGGTGCTCGAAGCCGAGTGCGTTGAGGCAGAAACTCGCCCAGGCACTGCTCGCCGGTCCCCTCATAGAGCAGGAACGAGCCGAAGTTCACGCCGCCGGCATCGCGCGCCCACGCCCAGGCCACCGCCGAGCCCGGCCAGCGCCGCGACCTTGATGCGGTGCGGCGACTCGATCGTGTCGGTGTAGGACACGAACCTGTGCGTGACCGTGTCGTACCTGGTCAGGTTGCCATGTGACTGCCCGCGCCTGGACTCGACGAAGGCGAGGTAGCGCCCGTTCGGCGACCAGGTCGGGCGGCCATCGGTGACCGCGGGTGCGGCGCGGGTGATCTGGGTCTTATCCGCGCCTGTCTCGGTCATGACCCACAGGTTGCCGCGGTTGAGGTAGGCGATCTTCGTGCCGTTTGGCGACCAGCGCGGTCCGGCCGTGCGGTGCGAGGAAGTGAGCCTGCGCGACCCGGTGCCGTCCGGCTCGATCGTGAAGATATCGCCGGCTCGCACGAAGGCGATCCTGCCGTCAGCACCGGGATAGGCCGCCGGAGCTACCGGAGCCGTCCCGGCGGCTCGGGCGGCAGGAGCAGCGGCCGCGACCGCCCACCCGGCCAGCAAGGCGCCGGCCATCACCAGCCCGAGTGGCACCAGTCGCGCTCCGCGCCAGCCGCCCATGACATCTCCAGTCGCCCAGTCCAGTCGCCCAGTCCAGTCGCCCAGCCGTTCACGCCTGGTCCGCGGATCTCCGGCCGGTGAGCGGCACCGAGCAATACCGCCCACCTTACCGGCGCCGCGACCAGCTTCCGCGAGCCTGACCGCCAGTACCGGCCGGGCCCCGGCAAGCACGAGCTAGAACATTAGTTCGATCGGCTCTAGAACACTTGTTCGACTCCAGCTTATGCTGGTGCTGTGACACCTTATGTACCTCCAGGCTGGCCAGCGGGTGTTCACCCGCCAGGCAGCGAAGAGTTCGAACGATCCGCCATAGCCTGGCTGCTTGAGGTGGTTCCGTCGGACTATCTGCTGCACGGCGTGCTCAAGCGACACCCGATCGCGCTCGCCACTCTGGCCAGGCACCACCTGAGCGCCTGCGTCGACGGAGCCAGGAGTGGCTACCGGACGGCGCGCACTGAGCTCGGACCACACCTGCCGCCAAGCGCCATCGAGGCAGTGCTGACCGCCTACAGGAATGAGGGAGTCCGGCTCGCCACCGCCGCCCAGGCAGCCGAGCTCATCGACCGGGCGCTGCACGGCGAGGTGTTCGTCCGCCAGGCTGGCGGCGCCCGCGGAAGCCGGGCTAAGCCGGAGTCGCCGCCGGGGCAGCCTCGGCCGCGCGGCCAGGGCCGGCCACCGCCGTAGCGGCGGCCACCGGGGCTGAGCCTGCCGCTGCGGCTGGGCCGGCCACCGGGGCTGAGCCGGCCACCGGGGCTGAGCCGGGCTGACCGGTGAGCGATCTGGTCCAGCCGGCCTCGGGGCTGAAGTCCTTGACCACGCGCGCCGGCACTCCGGCGATGACGCACCGATCTGGGATCTCGCCCCGGACCACAGAACCAGCCGCGACGACTACGTTCCTGCCGATGCTCGATCCCGGCAGCACGATAACTCCGGTACCAAGCCAGGTACCAGCACCGATCCGTACCGGGGCGTTAACCGGCCACTGCCGCCCGATCGGCAGGTCGGGGTCGGCATAGCTGTGATTCTGATCGGTGATGTAGACGTACGGCCCGGTATAGACATCATCGCCAATGTCGATCGAGCTATGCGCCACGATGTGGCTGCCCCGGCCGATCACGCACCGGTCACCGACCCTGAGCACCGGCTCGGGTCCAAGATCATGACCGGGCATCATCCCGGCGCAGATCGACACCAGCTCAGCGAGCATGGTGCCGTCGCCGAGCTTCGATCCACTGCTCGCCGTACACCGACCCGGTAGGAAACGCGATCAGCGAGTGCGGCCCGAACGCCGCGAATCTACGGCCCGCCGGGGTCTCCGCCGTGATAATCCCGGCATCCTTGACCCGCCGCCAGACAGCATGAACCAGCCTCGTGGCGACCAGCCGTCGCCAGCGGATCAATGATCGCATTCCTGACATTGCCCGCCACCGTATCGCCAGTAACCCACCCCTCGGGCTGTTCCCCCAATACCAGCACCCCCCGATCACCCGCCACCCCCGATCACCCGCCACCCCCGATC
Source organism: uncultured Actinomycetota bacterium (assembly GCA_963819285.1). Taxonomy (GTDB): domain Bacteria; phylum Actinomycetota; class Actinomycetes; order Streptosporangiales; family Streptosporangiaceae; genus Chersky-822. Next base: position 2,467,055 of record CAWFVM010000002.1, on the reverse strand, counting down.
ACCCGCCACCCCCGATCACCCGCCACCCCCGATCACCCACCACCCCGCACGCCGCACTCGCCCCGCCGCCGCACGCCCCCAGCCAGTCCAGCCCACCCAGCCGGTTTCCGTGATCATGAAACGCAGTGTGATCACGGAACCCTGGGGGCGTGATCATGCACCTGATAGTCCGTATAGTCCGTGATCACGCCCGCGACGGTGATCACGGAACCCGGGTGCAGTGATCGCGCGGCTGACGTTCCGTGTTCTGGCGCGAATTCCGTGATCGGGCTGCCTGGCGGAGCCATCTCCCGGACCCACACTGGTCCCTGGTGACTCAGCTGTCACATCCGTCTCATCCGTATCATCCGCTGCCAGGCTCGCCTGATCCTGTAGGAGACTTTTTTCCTGTAGGAGACTTAACAGCGAATATGGTGGTCAATCCTCCTACAGGAAAAAAGTCTCCTAGATCTTTCAGCGATTACCCCGGCCCAAACCCCCGCAGACCCTGGCCGGCCCGGTGATCACCGGCCGACGTTCCTGACCGTCATCCCCATCCCGGCTCACATCACGGAATTCGCGCCAGAGCCCGGAACATCAGGCACGTGAGCGACTAGCTCGGGCGTGAATTTGGTTCCTGGACTCCGGGCACGTCGTTGCCGGGTTGTCCTGGCGGCAAGTCCGAGCCTGTCCGGTGGTTCAGCCGCCCATGGCGTGACGAGACAGCCGGGTATCTGCCCTTTCGGGGCATTGGCGGCTGGCCAAGCCCAGAGTCCGGCCGGTTCCTGTAGGACGGTTTTCCGTAGCAGGAGCATTGACCGGCGTATTTGCGGCTAACGCTCCTGCTACGGAAAACTGTCCTACACAATGCCCGGTTTGCGAGGAATGCCGTCAGCCAGGACCCGGTGCTGCCGCGCCGAGCTCCACGGCTCCCCTCGGTCACGCGCTGGACGGCGCCCCCGCAGGCGACCCGCCCCAAGGCGGTTCCGTGATCATGGCCGGGGTGATGATCACGGAAGCCAGTTGGCAGGATCACGCGATCAATGTTCCGTGATCACGGCGGGCGGGATGATCACGGAACATCGGCGGTGTGATCTCCAGGAAGGCAGCGGTGTGATCTCCAGGAAAAGGGGAGCCGGGCCGCGGGCTCAGGAGCACGAGAAGGAGTTGCTGGCGGCTCGCGGCTAATTTCGATGGTGCTTGGACGACCCTGTCAGGCCACCCTGAGTCCAGAAACTTAAGTCCCTTTCGATCAGGAGGAACGGTCGCTAGTCACCGATCACCGGGATCCGGCCGGGAACCGGGGTCCGGCGGGATCATCCGGGTCCGGCGGGAACCGGCGTCCGGGGACTCAGCCGACGTCCCCCGCCGGGGTCCGCGCCCCGGCAGGGGCCGCTTCGCGGTTCGTGGCGGCGAGCTGGCCGCAGGCGCCGTCGATTTCGCGGCCGCGGGTGTCGCGGACGGTGACCGGGATTCCGCGGCGGGCCAGGCGGGCCTCGAACTCGGCGGCGACCGCGGGGTCCGAGGCCGTCCAGCGCGAGCCGGGCGTCGGGTTGAGCGGGATCAGGTTGACGTGCGACAGCCGGCCGGTCAGCAGGTCGGCGAGAGCGTCGGCGCGCCAGGCCTGGTCGTTGACGTCGCGGATCATCGCGTACTCGATCGAGACTCGCCTTCCGGTGGCTGCCGCGTAGTCCCAGGCGGCATCGAGCACCTCGGCGACCTTCCAGCGCTGGTTCACCGGCACGAGCTCGTCGCGCAGTTCGTCGTCCGGGGCGTGCAGCGAGACGGCGAGCCGGCAGGACAGGCCCTCGGCGGTCAGCTTCCTGATCGCCGGGACCAGGCCGACCGTCGAGATGGTGATCGCGCGCTGCGAGATGCCGAATCCCGCGGGCACCGGGTCCGTGATCCGCCGCACGGCGGCCAGGACGGCCTTGTAGTTCGCCAGCGGCTCGCCCATGCCCATGAAGACGACGTTCGAGATCCGGCCGGGGCCGCCGGCCAGCTGACCCTTGACCAGCGCCTGCGCCCCGTTAAATATCTGGGTGATGATCTCGGCGGTGGAGAGATTGCGCGTGAGGCCCGCCTGGCCGGTAGCGCAGAATGGGCAGGCCATGCCGCAGCCGGCCTGGGAGGACACGCAGATCGTGGTCCTTGAGGGGTAGCGCATCAGGACGGACTCGACGTAGGAGCCGTCAGCCGCCCGCCACAGCGTCTTGCGCGTCAGGCCCTCGTCGCAGGTCAGCTCGCGAGTGACCGTCAGCAGTGTGGGCAGTAGCGCCGCCGCGAGTGACTCCCGCAGGGCGACAGGCACGTCGGTCATCTCGTCGGCTGAGTCCGTGAGGCGGCCGAAATAGTGCCGGGACAGCTGATCCGCGCGGAAGCCAGGGAGCCCGAGCTCAGCGACCGCCGCCCGCCGCTCGCTGGGGTCAAGATCGGACAAGTGCCGCGCGGGGCGCATTCTGGTCAGGCGGCGCGGCTGCACCTGCGCTAGCTCCAAGGCAAACCCCTCACAGTATCCGCGGCAGTTGCCACGTGATCTGCGGAAAGTAGATAGATTTCGTTGCTATGCAGAACACGCGCTCTCGAGCCGGCCAGTCCAGGGTACCCGTCGAGCCAGGGCGGCCGGTCATGCTGCTTGACAGCGAGAGCCCGTACGGCAGCAGGCGCGTCGTGGTCGAGTACGACGGCTGGACCACCGCCGCCTACATGCATGATCAATCCCAGCCCATCGCCGCGACCTGGCTGGCCAATCACCGCAAGGCCCCGGCCGATATCGACCTTGAGCTGCTCGACGCCGGCCACGCCCCGGAGATGCCCGAGGGCTATACCAAGCATCCGGAGGGCAGGGCCGCACTGAACCAGGCATCACTGCGGGCGGTGTGGTTCGAGGAGGGCGATGGAGTCGCCATCTTCGAGGGCGGTGAGCTGCTCGCGGTCATTCCCGGCTGGTCGGACATGTCTAAGGGGATGCCCGGCTATAGCAGGGACGTGATCGGGCAGACCCCGTTTGGCTGGGCACTCGATGACGCTATGGAGGGGCTTGGCCCCCGGGTCACCGAGGCCGCCGACTTCTGGCGCTGGCGGCTCGATCCGCAGGCGTGGGCCCAGTTCCAGCAGGGGATGCTCGGCCACCTCCTTGACCGGCTGGGTCCTGGAGCGCGTTACTGGGATGTATCGGGGTCAAAGGCGCCGGTCGTCGGCGTCTCCGAGCGACCGCCGACCGGACGCCGCTCCTACACGGTGCTCACCACCGTGGGCATGAGCTGCCAGCGGATGCCGGTGGTCGAGCAGACCGGGCAGGGAGCGGCTGCGAAGGCCAGGATCGAGCTGGCCGTGGCCACGACGCTGCCGAGCAACCAGGCGGCCAGGATCTTCCTCTGGCTGGCCCAGTACCCCTGGCGTGAAGTTGCCTGGATCGGCTCCGGCCAGACGATCCGCTGGTACCACGAGCCGTCTTCGTTCCCGCTCGGCCACGGCAACGAGGCCGTGCTGTTCCTTGATAACCCGGCGCTGCTGCTCGGGCCGGATGTACCTGACCTCTCGGGGTTCACGGTCGCCGGCGAGGCGGTCAGGTGGCTGTGGCTGATCCCGATCAGCAACCGCGAGCGGCTGCTCGCGCAAGGGCGAGGGTCGTCCAGCCTGGTCAACCAGCTGGCGTCCCAGTCCCGCAGCTGGGTAGTCGGCTAGGCGCGCACTGGCTGGCGCAAGAAACAGCGATTTAATACGGAACGATAATCATCGGCGGAGCGTCAAGGTCATCAGAAGCCAGGCTACTGGGGCGACGATCAGCATCGCGTCGATCCGGTCGAGCACGCCGCCATGGCCGGGCAGGATCGACGACATGTCCTTGGTGTCCAGGTCCCGCTTGATCATCGATTCGGCCAGGTCGCCGAGAGTAGCGGCGGCGACCGTGGCCGCACCGAGGACGAGGCCGTACCAGACCCGGCCGTGCAGCAGCAGGGTCATCCCGAGCGCTCCGGCGGCCAGGCAGGCAACGACCGACCCGGCCAGCCCCTCCCAGGTCTTTTTCGGGCTGATCGTGGGCGCCATGAGGTGCCGGCCAAACAAGATCCCGGCGAAGTACGCTCCGGTGTCGCTGCACACCACGAGGATGACGAACACCAGGGCCCGGTGCGCGCCGTCCGGCTGGGCCAGCATGAGCGCGACGAAGGTGGCCATGACCGGCAGGTAGATCAGGGCGAAGACGCCAGCCGTGACGTCGCGCAGGTAGCCTGCCGGGCCGCCGGGCAGCCGCCAGGCGAGCAGGGCGATGAAGGTCACGCCGAGCGCGGCCAGCTCCCACTGCGTGCCGTGCCAGTAGCCGAGCGCATAGACCAGCGCGCCGCCGACCCCGACCGGGATCAGCGGCAGCGCGATCTCGTGGCTGCGCAGGACCCGGCTGAGTTCCCAGAACGCGACCCCGACTATCAGCGCGACGAAGACGAGAAACGCGATCTTCACGGTCAGGAGCGTCACGATGACGATCGCGCCCAGGCCGAGCGCGACTGCGAAGGCGACCGGGAGATTGCGGCCAGTCTCGATCGTCTTGCGCTCGCTCACGTAGCTTTGCCTTCCCTCCGCCGATGCTCATGCTGAGCCTTTGAGAGGCAAAGTTATACCGTGCGCGGCGCTAAACCTCCAAAAGCTCTGCTTCCTTGTGTTTCAGCAGCTCATCGACCTGTGCCACATAGGTGTGGGTGATCTTCTCAAGCTCAGCCTCACCGCGCCGCCCGTCGTCCTCGCCCGCGTCGCCGTTCTTGACGAGCTTGTCGATGGCGTCCTTGGCGTGCCTGCGGATGTTCCTGATCGATATCCGGCTGTCCTCGGCCTTGTGCCTGGCGACCTTGATGTACTCCTTGCGCCGCTCCTCGGACAGCTCGGGGAAGACCACACGGATGATCGAGCCGTCGTTGCCGGGGTTGACGCCGAGGTCGCTGTTGCGGATTGCCCGGTCTATCGCGTTGAGTGATCCCTTGTCGAATGGCTGGATCACGATCATCCTCGGCTCCGGCATGTGAAATGACGCGAGCTGGTTGACCGGGGTCTGCGTGCCGTAGTACTCAACGGTGATCTTGCTGAACATCGACGGATGCGCACGGCCAGTCCTGATGTTCGCGAAGTCCTCTTTGGCGACCGCGACGGCCTTTTCCATCTTCTCTTCGGCGTCGAGAAGGGTGTCGTCAATCATTGCGGCTCCTCAGTGCCCGTTCCTGCCCTGCCCGGTCCTGCCGTACCCGTTCCTGCTTACCAGTGTGCCGATCCGGTCGCCTCGCACCGCGCGGACCACGTTGCCCATGCCCATCAGGTCGAAGACGACGATCGGCAGATCGTTGTCCATGCACAGGCTAACCGCCGTCGCGTCCATGAACTTCAGCTCACGACGCAGGACATCACTGTAGTCAAGCCGATGGAAAAGGCTCGCGTCGGGAGATTTGCGCGGATCGGCGTCGTATACGCCCTCGACCTGGCTGCCCTTCAGCACTGCCTCGGCGCTGATCTCCAGCGCCCGCTGCGCGGCACAGGTATCGGTCGAGAAGAAAGGCGCGCCAAGTCCCGCGCCGAAGATGACGACCCGGCCCTTCTCCAGGTGCCGGATCGCCCGCCTGGGGATATAAGGCTCGGCGACCTGACCCATCGTGATGGCGGTCTGCACCCGAGTCTCCACGCCAAGCTTCTCAAGCACGTCCTGAAGAGCCAGGCAGTTGATAACGGTGCCGAGCATCCCCATGTAGTCGGCGCGAGCGCGGTCGATACCCCGGTCGGAGAGCGCGGCACCCCTGAACATATTGCCGCCGCCGACGACGACCGCGACCTGGACTCCGAGCCGCAGCGCGTCCCTGATGCCGCGGGCAAGGTGTGACACCACGTCGGGATCGATGCCAAGGCCCGCGCCGCCGGCGAACGCCTCACCGGAGAGCTTGAGCACGACTCGCTGCCAGCGGGGCCGCTGGTCGTCGTCGCGCTCATCGTCATCGCGCTGGTAGCCGACGCGCTGGTAGTCGTCGCGTTCGTAGTCGTTCTCGCCAGCGCGGTCTGGCTCTGGTCCGGCTGGCCCGCCGACCTCGCTCAATACAGCACCGTCCCCCGCAAAGGTGCTCTCTGGCAAAGCGGGCTCCCCTCGCCTCAGTGACCGGCGCGCTTTGTCGGCGCGCCGGCCTACGGCCTCAACCTCAACTTGCCTGCCGTGATGATCCAGTTCTAGCTAGCCTGCCCGATCTGGAAGCGGGCAAAGCCGCGCACGGCCGCTCCCGATCCGGCGAGCAGCTGCTTGACCGACTTCTTGGGGTCCCTGACCGACGCCTGCTCGATCAGCACGACCTCCTTGAAGAAGGCATTCACGCGACCATCGACGATCTTCGGTATCGCCTGCTCGGGCTTACCTTCGTCACGGGTCACCTGCTCGGCGATGCGGCGCTCGTTCGCGACGACATCGGCCGGCACCTCGTCCCTGGTGACGTACTGCGGCCGCATGGCGGCTATCTGGTGCGCGACGTCGAGCGCGATGTCGGCCCCGGCCTCATCGATATCCACGAGCACGCCCAGGGTCGGCGGCAGGCCTGGCGCGGACTTGTGCAGGTAACTGGCGATGTAACCGCCGCGGAACGCGGCGAACCGGCCAAGCTCGAGCTTCTCCTTGAGCGTGGCACTGGCCTCTTCGATCAGCTCGGAGACGGTCTGGCTGTCCCGCACGACCAGACCGAGCACGGCCAGACGGTCCGTGACATCCGACTTCAGCGCCGCCTCGGCGATATCGGCGGCCACCTGCTGGAATATGTCCGTCTTGGCCACGAAGTCGGTCTCGCAGTTCACCTCGACGAGCACGCCAGCAGACGTGCCGTCGATGGCCGAGGTCACCAGCCCGTTGGCTGCCGTCCGGCCGGCCCGCTTGCCCACGTCCTTGGCGCCCTTGATGCGCAGGGCCTCAATCGCGGCCTCCACATCACCATCGGCGTCCACCAGGGCGTTCTTGCAGTCGAGCATGCCGGCCCCGGTCAGGTCGCGGAGCCGCTTCACATCTGTGGCGCTGTAGTTCGCCATGTCCTCATCTCTCGCAGTTCTCTTCTTCGTGCCCGGTGCCGGGCTGCGGGCTCGACGCCGGGCTCTGTGCCCGGCGGCTGGCTGCCGACCGGGCAGTGCTGGCGGTACCGACGCCGGTCAGGCCTGCTCGGCGGCTGCCTCGGCTGAGGCGCCCGCGTCGGCTGGGGCGGCCTCGACCTCGCTGTCGGCGGCGGTCACGGTGGCGGTGTCGGCGGCGGCGGCGGTCTCGGCGGCGGTCTCGGCGGCGGCTGCGGTCTCGGTCTCGGTGTCGGCGGCGGCCGGGGCGGCACTAGTGGTCAGCTCAGCGCCGACCTCGGTCTTCTCGGCCTCCTTGGCGTCCGCCGCGGAGGCGGCGGCCGCGTGCACGCCAGTCGCACCGGTTGAGGCGTCGACAGCCGCGACGTCGGCCGGCGCGGCCGTCCCGTTAGCGCTCGGGGTCGCCGGGCCGCCGTTGACAGACTTGCCCTCAAGCAACTCCCGCTCCCACTCGGCCAGCGGCTCCTCGGCACCAAGCTGCCCATCGGCCTGCGGCTTCTCCTCGCCGGCCGCCCGGCCTGCGCGCGCGATCAGCCCGTCGGCCACCGCGTCCGCCACCACCCTGGTCAGCAGGGCGACGCTGCGAATCGCGTCGTCGTTGCCGGGAATCGGGTAGTTGACCTCGTCCGGGTCGCAGTTGGTATCGAGGATGGCGATCACCGGGATGCCAAGCTTGCGCGCCTCGCTGATCGCGATGTGCTCCTTCTTGGTGTCCACTACCCAGATCGCGCTCGGCACCCGTGACATGTCCCTGATCCCGCCGAGCGAGCGCTCAAGCTTGTCCCGCTCGCGGCGGAGCTGCAGCAGTTCCTTCTTGGTCATGTTCGAGCCGGCCACGTCGTCGAAGTCGAGCTCCTCAAGCTCCTTGAGCCGCTGAAGCCGCTTGTAGACGGTGGAGAAGTTGGTCAGCATGCCGCCGAGCCAGCGCTGGTTGACGAACGGCATCCCTACCCGGCGGGCCTGCTCGGCGATCGCCTCCTGCGCCTGCTTCTTGGTACCCACGTAGAGCACGGAGCCGCCGTGCGCGACGGTCTCCTTGACGAACTCATAAGCGCGGTCAATGAACAGCAGTGATTGCTGCAGGTCGATGATGTAGATGCCGTTGCGCTCGGTGAAGATGAACCGCTTCATCTTCGGATTCCAGCGCCGGGTCTGGTGCCCGAAGTGAACGCCGCTCTCCAGCAGCTGCCGCATAGTGACGACCGGAGCCATGCCGGTGTCCTTTCCTGTCATGCGCCCGCCAGCAGGCGTAGGCGCGGTCGGTTTGGCCTAGCGTCCGTACGCACCTCGCTGCGGGTAAGACCCGCGGACCGATGAGCTGCGTTCCGGCGGGAGCCTGACCGGCCTCCCGAACGGCTCGCGGACGCGCGAATTGACCTCGGAGCGCGCATAAAACAGCCTGCGAGCCCTCGGTCTCAAAGGAAGTCTACATCTAGCCGGATCTATCGCGTCCGTCTCGCGGCGAGGGGTGCGACTCTGCTGGAGCGAAGTGCAACTGGGACCCATGCGATGGACCAGTAGGGACCGCCGGTGCGATGGACAGTCGGGACCGCCGGTGCGATGGACCGGCGGCGACCGCCGGTGCGATGGACCAGTGGGGACCGGCCGGTGCGATGGACCGGCGAAGACATCGAGGCGAAGTCCCTGTCGTGCCGACAACGCAACGCAGACGCGGCCCGGAGTCCAGAAACTCGACGTCCCCTGAGGATGAGCGCCGGACAGAGCCACCATCGGCGACCTGTCTGCCACCTGGCTTCCGTGATCTAAGACGAATCAAGTTTCTGGACTCAGGTAGCGCTGTCGCTGAGGCGTCCTCGACCGGATCGGTCAAGAACGGTACGGCTGCCCGCGCGAGTGAGCCGTCTCCAGGGGCCTCGCCATTCTCGTGGAGGGTTGTCAGCGTTCTCGTGGAGAGTTGTCGTTTCACGGAGACTTTTCAGTAAATAGCGCGGCAAACTCTCCACCAGACGACAACCCTCCACGAGAACGCTGACTACCCTCCACGAGAACGCTGACAACTCTCCACGAGAATGGCGAAACTCTCCGACAGGCCAGCGACCAGCGCCCCGAAAGGGCGGATACCCGGCAGACTCGCTACCCGAGCCGGACTCAGCCACCACCCGGACCGGATAGGGCGGCTACCCCCGGGTCGGCCGGAGCATGGCCTGCTCGCCTGCCAGTGCCGGATTCGCCCGGATCCGGTCCGGCAGCCGTGCGGCGGGGGTCCCTGACAGCACCGCCAACCCCGATCTGCTGCCAGGGACCGGGTCCGGCATAGCCTGCGGCACCGGTGCCACCGCCAATGTTCCGTAATCATGCCGGGAAGGGTGATGACGGAGCTTCTGGCAGGGTGATCGCGCGGCTGATGTTCCGGGCTCTGGCGCGAATTCCGTGAAGTTGGCAATCTGGTGCCGGGGTGGCTGGTCCAGCCCGGGCCAGTCCGCCGCTGGCCTGCCGGGCCGCACCCCATCGATGTGACATAGCTGGGGCTGGAGCCCAATGCCAGGAACTTAAGGTGGCTGGTTTGTGGTGGTGCGGGGGTGTTGTGGCTGGTGGGAGGTGGCGGGGGTGGTTGTGTCAGGCGGGGTGATGGTGGCGGTGTGGCGGGTGTCGCGTGGTATAGGGGCCGGGGTGGTTGTGTCTGGAGGGGCGGGGCGGGTTTGTGCTGGTGCGGGAGAAGCTGGCCGGGGCCGGCTGGGCTGCGGCGCGGCGGGTCGGCCGCTCTTTTTGCCGGGTATGCCGGGATCGAGGTGACTGCGGCGTCGCAGCTGGGGTCCCCTGCTGTTGCGCGGACGACAGCAGGGGACCCCGGCTGTCGTCCGCCGCAGCCGCTGCCGCACCCCGGACAGCCACCTTAAGTTCCTGGCATTGGGCTCCAGCCCCAGCTATGTCACATCGATGGGGCTCCAGCCCCAGCTATGTCACATCGATGGGGTGCGGCCCGGCAGGCCAGCGGCGGGACAGGCCCGGGCTGGACCAGCCACCCCGGAACCAGACCGCCAACCTCACGGAATTCGCCCAGGGAGAGCCATGTTCCGTGATCAAGGTTTGCTTCATGATCATCGAACATCGGGGTGACCTCAACGGGGACGCCCGGCTTGGCGGGGATCAGGACCACGAACTGGACGACGCAGCGAGCACGGGCTCCAAGGTCGGAGCAGTCGTCATGCCCTCGGATGCGCCTGGCGGTAGGCGGACACGAGTCGCTCGACCGAGACGTGGGTGTAGATCTGCGTCGTGGTCAGCGAGGCGTGGCCTAGGATCTCCTGCACGCTGCGCAGGTCAGCGCCGCCTTCGAGCAGATGCGTAGCCGCCGTATGGCGCAGGCCGTGCGGGCCTGTATCCGGCACCGACTCCACTGCGGCGATGCGCGCGTGAACTACCCTGCGCGCCGTCCTCGGGTCGAGGCGGCCACCGCGCGCGCCGAGGAAGAGCGCTGGCCCCGAGACGGCGGTGACCAGGAAGGGGCGGCCGGAGCCTCGCCACTGGTCGACCGCGCGGGCTGCGGGTATCCCGACTGGAACGGTTCTCTCCTTCGCCCCTTTGCCCAGTACCCGGATGGTCCTGCGGGCCTCGTCGATATCGTCGATGTCCAGGCCGCATAGCTCGCTGACCCTGATCCCGGTCGCGTACAGCAACTCCATGATCGCGGTGTCACGCAGGCTGACCGCGTTGTCAGCGGGGTCGCGGCGGGCCGCCAGGCCGGCCGGGCCTGTCCGATTCGCCAGACCGGCCGGGTCCGAGGGATCTGCCGGGTCCGAGGGATCTGCCGGGTCCGCGGGGTCCCCGGGGTCCGAAGGGTTCGACGGCGTACCGCTGACTGCCTCCCGGCCGCGGTCGAGCACGGCTGCCATCTCCGCTACCGCTAGGACCTCAGGGAGATTCCGCTGAGTTTTCGGGCTGGCGAGATGCGACCCGGGATCGGCGGCAAGGAGTCCTCTCGCATGGAGGAACGAAGTGAAGGCCCGGGCTGTGGCCGCGCGCCTGGCGATAGTCGCCCTGGACTGACCGCCGGAGTGCTGGGTAGCGAGCCAGGCTCTGAGCATCGAGAGGTCTAGCTCGGCGACCTCCTCGACCCCGCATCGCATCGCGTGCCCGAGCAGCGATCTCATGTCACCGAGATAGGCGCGAACGGTGTGCGGCGACAGTCCCCGCTCAGCCGCCAGATGCCGCTCGAACGCATCGAGGCAGGCGGCCAGCGGAGGCACCAGTTGCGATACCGCCGTCGGTACCAACGGCGACGATACCGACGGCGGCGGCACCAACGCCGGCGGTACCGACCTCGGCGCTGGCTCCGTCGGGGCCGGATGCTCGGACGCACGCATCTGCCCAGTGTGCGCCCAGGTCAGCCCGGCTCGCCAGGAGGATCGCCATCCAGTGCGTGAATGACCGGCACTGGCTTCAGCCGGCAGGCCAGCCTCAGCCCAGTCCGGATGTGCCGTCAGCCGCCTCGCCGCAGCCGCGAGCAGCCCGACCGCGGGAATGAAGGCAGCAGCCCCGGCGAGCAAGGCGACTCGAATCGAGGCCAGGAGACCGACCGCACCGATGACAGGGCCGCCAAGAATCTGCCCGCCGCTATCGAACAGGTCGGCTGCGGACAGGGCAGTGGCCCTGATCTGTGGCTCGACCCGGGCGACCAGCCACCCGGTGGTAAGCGGCGCGAAGACGGGCCGGATCGTGGCGACAACGAGATAAGCGAAGACGGCGAGGCCGAACGTCCGGGCAAGGCCCATCCCGAGCACGGCGAAGGCCGCCAGCGCGATGAAGGCGAGCAGCGTCCCGACGACCGAGGATGGACCCAGTCTGTCCGTCGTCCGCTTTGCCACCTCGGTCGAGAGCAGGCCAAGCAGCGCGACCGCTATAGCGATGACGGAGAACCACATCGCTGGACTCAGGTGCGGCAGTCGCGGAAACTTGATGTCGGTCAGGAAGTAGGCGCCCCACAGCCGGTCGAAGCTCTCGCTCCACAGGCCGACGAAGAAGGTCATCAGGAGCAGGAGGACCAAGGCCGGGACCGCGACCATAGCCCGGCGGGCCTTTCCGGTCTGCTCGGCAAAGATTCTCCAGGCGCGGCGCACAATCCCGCCGAGGTGGGCGGCTCGCTCGGCGGGATGGAAGTTTTTCTCCGGCATGACGCACACGAGCCCGAGCCCGACTAGCCCGGTCAGGACGCCTCCCACGACGAACGGCAGGTAGAGGCCAGCCGCGGCCACAAACCCGCTCAGGATGCTCCCGGCGATAGTCCCGAGCAGGCCGAGTTGAGTGGCCCGCAGGAAGACCGACGTCAGATCGCTGTTACCCGACTCGTCCGCCAGCCACGCCTCCTGGGCGCCGATCATGAGGGCCGCTCCGAAGCCAATAGGGATTTGCGCGAGCAGGAGGACGGCAAACGCTGCCGAGAGGCCCTGCATCGCAAATCCGGCCGCGTCAAGGAAGACCCCGGCGATCACGCACAAGCGCCTGCTCACGACGTCGGCGAGGACTCCGGTCGGCAGTTGCAGCGCGAAGTAGGCAACTTCCAGCATCGTGCCCAGCATGACCAGTTCGAGCGGGTTGAGATGTCCCTCTCGAACCCAGTAGACGATCGAGGTCGTGTAAGCCAGCGATGCCAGGAACGCCATCGCGACCTCGATGCCGAGGTACAGGCGGTACGGATTCATGCGATCGCGGAGCCGGCTGAACATCTCAGCCTCCTGATCAGATCCGAGGACGTGACTCGCGCACCACCGAAATGAATCACGGACAGTATGCGGTCCTGGTCCGCGCCGGCGGAAGCCATTAACCCCTGACCAGCTTCCTGATGCGCCAGCCCTGGTCGCAGCGCTCGACATAGCCAGTCGCTGACAGCAGGCCGAGGCAGCGCATGGCGGTATCCAGGTCGACGCCGGCCAAGGTCGCGATCGTCGCCGGGCCGCGCCCGGTACGTCCAGCGCCTCCGGTCAGCGTCTGGAGCACGGATGCCGTGACCGGGTCAAGCAGGTCGGCCGGCACGGGCGGGCCGAGCGCTGGCCCAGCGTCATCGTCGCTGAGCTGCCTGACCACCTCGATCACATCGCTCGCGCCCGTGACGCAGACCGCGCCCCATTCTCTGATCAGCTCATGGCATCCGGCCGACTGGCCCGAGGTCACCGGACCTGGCACTGTCATCACCGTCCGGTTCAGCTCGCGCGCGTGCTTGGCGGTGTTGAGCGCACCGCTCCGCAAGGCCGCCTCCACCACCACAGTGCCCCGCGTCAGCGCGGCGATCAGCCGATTCCTGACCAGGAATCCCGGTCTGGCGGGCGCCTGGTCTGGCGGACTCTCGCTCACCATGACTCCGGACTGCTCGATCGCGGCGAACAGGTCGTGATGTCCCTTGGGGTAGCCGAAGCTGAGCCCGCTCGCCAGCACCGCGATCGTGCTGCCGTCTCCGGCCAGCGCCCCGCGATGGGCGCAGGCGTCAATGCCGTAGGCACCGCCGGAGACAACGCTCCAGCCTCGCTCGGCGAGAGTGGCGGCCAGCTCCGTGCACACGTGGGAGCCATACGAGGTCGCGGCGCGAGACCCGACCACCGACACCGAGCGCAGGCAGGCATACCGCAGGTCCGCCGCCCCTCGCAGCCAGAGCACGACAGGGCGGGCATCGCCGAGGTCGTCAAGCTGAGTTGGCCACTCTGGTTCGCCGGGGCAGACCAGCCGCATTCCGCCGCGCTCCCAGGCCGACAACAACGCCTGTGAAGGCACCCGATCGAGCCGAGCCCTCCACCGTGCCAGCGTCCGGCCAGCTTGAACCCGGCTATCCCGCACCCGGTCAGCCAGCATCTGGCCAGAGTCAGCGACGCCGCGATCCGCGGCCGGCGGCAAGGCCAGCGGATCGCCAGCCGCGGCGACCGCCGCTAAGACGTCGGCCGGGCCGCACTGCCGCAGCCAGGCGCCGAGCATCGGATCGCCGGGCTCAGCGAGAAAGCTGAGCGCCGCTCTTGCCAGCCGCTCCTGCCCGTGCTTTGAGTCCAATACGCACCTCCTGCGTCTGACCGTGACACAGGACGCAGCCGGCTGTCCCCCATCAGCTCGGAGCTGTGGATGCGGCAGCTGCGGCGATCTGTCTTGTGGACAACGGGCCCGAAATATGGGGCAGATGCCCCATATCCTCGTCGACCCGTCCCGCGTCATCCTCGTGAGGGGCAAGCGGCGCTGCTCAGGCCGTTCCTCTGCACCAGCGCTCTGCATCAGCTAAGTCAAGTGACGGTTAAGGAAGTAAGATATGGCGAAATTCATGGACGTGCACAGCGGCTTTGTCGGCGCAACCGAGGACCAGCTGCGTGCGGCACACGAACTCGACCTGGCGATCGAGGCGGCGCACGGAGTGCACTTCGAGTGTGCGTGGCTCGATGTCGAGATCGCCTGACTCGGCGCTAAACCACCGACAGCGAAGCGGGAGGAAGGCATGGCAGAGACTGCGGGCGAGCGGTTCGCACGAGCACTCGCGGCCAAGGACGATGTCGGGCTCAGCGCGCTGCTGGCTGACCCGATCGACTTCCAGGCGCTGACGCCCGGGCGTCACTGGCAGGCCGCCACGCCGAGGGAAGTGGTACAGGAGATCATCCTGGGGCGCTGGTTCAGCTCAGGGGACGACATCCTGGAACTGTGCTCGGTTACCACCGGCCGCGTCGCCGAGCGCGAGCACGTTGCCTATCAGGTGCGCGTGCGCTGTTCCGACGGCGACTACCTAGTGGAGCAGCAGGCGTACTACGACGCTGACGGCGCTCACATCAGCTGGATGCGAGTGCTGTGCTCCGGCTACCAGGCAGTCAAGTCGTAGTCGTCTGGTCGGCGTGACCGCCTATCAGCCCGTGGCTGGCAGCGAACAGGCTGGCGAGCGCCCGGTTGGTGGCACCAGTCTTGGCGTAGATGTTCTCAAGGTGCAGGCCGGCCGTCTTGCTGGAGATAAAGAGCCGCTCGGCGATCTCCTTGTTTGACAGGCCACGAGCCAGCAACCTGAGCACCTCCACTTCGCGTGCGGTCAGCCCGGCCACCCCAGTCCGGCGGCGGCTCACACGGTGCCCGGCGACACTCAGGACGGCTGCGGCTGCCTCACCATCCATCCGGCCGGCCTGGACCTCGGCGCGCAACTGGGCTGCCGCATCGTCACCCGTGCATGCTGGCCGGTGCGGCCGGGGCTCGATCCTGGCCTGGTAGAAATCCGCAGCAGCCAGCACTCGCCCTTCCAGGCTGATCCCAGCGCCAGCCAGGCCACTCGGGTACCCGGACCCGTCGAGTCTCTCATGGTGCTGAATCGCGATGGCGGCCAGCGGAGCCAGCGCCGGCGAGCAGGCCAGCATCCGCGCGGTCAGATACGGATGAAGACGTACTCGCTCGGTCTCGGCGTGACTGAGGCTGGCGGGCTTGTCCCAGATCGTGTTGGAGATGCCAAGACGGCCAAGATCATGCACGAGCCCGGCTCTGCGGATCAGCTTCCCTGTCTGTTCACCCAGCCCGAAGGTAAGCGCGGCCGCGCCGGCCAGTTCAGCCACCCCTCGCGAGTGGCCGATGGTAAAGGGAGACTTTACGTCAGCGAAGTCGGCTATGGCTTCAAGCGCGGCATCGAGGCCCTGGTCAGCTAGCCTCGGTCCGGTGGCCGGCTCCGCCGCCAGGACGGAGTCCCAGCTGCTCCCCTCGTCTATGCCCGTGAGCAGCGAGTTCGCCTCGGCCGCGAAGACATCGACAATCCTCGGATCGAACTGCGTCCCGCGCCGTTCGACGGCAACGGCGATCGCCGCATCCGTCCCGCCAGAACGATGAAAGACCTCGATGACATCGGCCAGCGCCACCAGCCGTGAGGTGATGAGGATCTCGTCTCCGCGCGCTCCCTTCGGAACGCCCTTGCCATCCCAGCGCTCGAAGGTCTGCTCGACGCTATCGCGGACCTGCTGGTTCAGGCCAAGCCTGGCCGCCAGATCGTCGGCCGCGAGCCAGTGATTCTCCAGCATCGCCTCGGCGGACCGGCGACCTTCACCCAGGAACGCGACCCCGAGCCTGGCCCGCTCAAGCACCGGCCTGCCCGCACCGAGGTGGCGCAGCATGAAGAGCTGCCGCGCTGCACCCGGGCCAAGATCGACGCGCCGGAAGTCGGACTTCAGCACGGTATCGTCGCCGAACCATTTCGCCTGCTCATAGGCATCGACATGACAACCCACCCAGACGATCAGGGCCGTGTAGTACGCGACTTCACGGTCAGCCTCGCCCAGGCCGATGCGCTCGGCCAGCCGCACGGCAATCAGGCACTGACGCAGCACATGCTCCATCGGCTGGCCCATGCCCAGATCGGTTGCGAGGGACAGCACAGCTAGCAACTCGGCGAGACCAACGCCGGAGGGTGCCGCCGCAGGCTCCGCCATGAAGCAAATATAGGGCGGAACAAGGACTCCATGAACGATCTAGGGCGGAGCAAAGACTCCCTCAGCAAGATCACGGAACATGGTCGCGTGATCCCGCCAGCTAGCTTCCGGGCTCTGGCGCGAATTTCGTGATGTGAGCGGGCACGGCCCCGTGATCACCCTGCCGACATTCCGGACCGTCATCGTCAGGCTTGCGCGGGGTGACGGGACCGGGTTTAGGGGTTTCTGGTTTCTGGAGGGATTGCAGGGGTTTGCGCCAGGACGGTAGCCTAAAAGATCTAGGAGACTTTACTCCTGTAGGAGGATTGACCACCATATTCGCTGTTAAGTCTCCTACAGGAAAAAAGTCTCCTACAGGATCAGGCGAGCCTGGCAGCGGTGAGACGGCTGTGAAAGCTGAGTCACCAGGGACCAGGCCGGTCCGGGCGGTGCTCCCTCCAGGCCCGCGAGACAGCCCGATCACGGAACTCAAGCAGAGCCAGCTCCCGTGATCAGACCCGCGAACATGATCACGAGGCCGACGCGGTGCCGAAAGCCTCGCCGACCCTTCCGTGATCATGACGAGGGCCGTGATCACGGAACTCTGGACGCGTGATCACGCAGCTCAGGTTCCGTGATCAAGCGGTACTCCATGCGTGCCACCCGCTACTGCGGAGTCCCTGACCACAGCCCCAGCGCGTAGCCGACCTCGGCGGCACCGGGCCGGTGCAGGCCGGCCAGATCGGCCAGTGTCCAGGACAGCCTGACGACGCGGTCAGCACCCCTGGCACTGATCCGGCCAAGGTCCATCGCCCGCTCCAGCGGCGCAAGCGCGCCATCCGCCGGAGGGAACGTGCGCCTCAGCTCGACGCCGGGAATCTCCGCGTTCAGCCGCCACGGCGTCCCGGCGAGCCGCGCGGCCGCCCGCTCACGCGCCCGCCTGACCCGCTCGGCGACCACCGCACTCGACTCGGTGAACGCCCGGTCACTCAGCAGCTCGGCCCGGCTGACCGGCAGGAACTCGATCTTGGCATCGACCCGGTCAAGCAGCGGCCCTGACAGCCTGGACAGGTAGCGCCGCCGCGCCATCGGAGTACAGCTGCAGGCCGCTCCGTAGGTGCTGGCGCTGGCGCACGGGCACGGGTTGGCCGCGAGGATCAGCGTGAATCTGGCCGGGAAGCGGGCCGTCACCCCCGCCCTGGCGATCACGATCTCACCGGATTCGAGCGGCTGGCGCAGCCCGTCGAGTACGTCGCGCGAAAACTCGGGCGCCTCATCCAGAAACAGGCAGCCGTGATGAGCCAGCGACGCGGCACCCGGTCTGACGACGCCGCTGCCGCCGCCGACAATGGCGGCCCTGGTCGAGGTGTGGTGGGGAGCGCAGAACGGAGGATCGATGATGAGCGGGCATCCGGGCGGCAGCGTCCCCGCGACCGAGTGAATGGCGCTGACCTCCAGCGCCGCCGCCAGCTCGAGCGGAGGGAGCACGGTGGGGATCCGCTCGGCCAGCATCGTCTTGCCGACGCCAGGCGGCCCGAGCAGCATGATGTGGTGTCCTCCGGCGGCACAGATCTCCGCTGCGCGCCTGGCCACGGGCTGGCCGACAAGATCTGCCAGGTCCTTCGCAGTCCCGTGCCGCTCGCCCTGAGCACCTGCGATCCGGCCGAGCCCGGCCAGCGCGTCACGGCCTGGCTCGAGTACGGTCACCCCGCAGCCGGCCGTGCGCAGGTCGGTGCGCAGCCAGGACGTTAGCGCGGCCAGCGCCGGGGCCGCGATGACCCTGAGCTCAGGCATCAGCGCGGCCTCCGGCGCGTTCTCCTCAGCGACCACGATGCCAGCGAATCCGGCAGCGGCGGCTGCCGCCGCGGCCGGCAGGACGCCGGGCACCGGCCTGATCCGGCCGTCAAGGCCGAGTTCGCCGAGCAGCACCAGGCCGTCGAGGCTGCGGGCAGGAATCGCCTCTGAGGCCGCCAGAATGGCCAGCGCCATCCCGAGATCGAAGCCCGAGCCGCGTTTCGGCAGGCTGGCAGGCGACAGGCCGACCGTGATCCTGCGGTTGGGCCAGGATTCCCCGCTGTTGACGATCGCCGCCCTGATCCGGTCCCGTGCCTCCCTGAGCGCCGTATCTGGCAGCCCGACAAGCAGCAGCGCGACCAGGCCGTTCTCGATGTCGGCCTCTATCTCCACCGGATGGCCCCGCACCCCGACGAGAGCCATCGCGTGCGCACGAGCCAGTGTCATCTAGCCGACCCCGCGAACATGCTCGATCGTGAACTCACCGGCGCCGGACCTGAGCACCCCGACCACATCGACTCGCAGCTCTTCGAAGAACACTCCGTGCGCCAGCACCCAGCAGACAGCTAGCCGTCGAAGCCGCCGAAGCTTCCTCCGGTCGACGGCCTCGACGGGAGTCCCGTACCGCAGGCCCGACCTGGTCTTGACCTCGCAAACGACCAGCACCCGCTGCTCAGCTGCCACGATGTCGATCTCGCCCTCGGCACAGCGATAGTTGCGGTCGAGCACGCGGAAGCCAGATCGTTCCAGGTACTCAGTTGCCAGTTGCTCGCCCTGCCGGCCGAGAACGTCCTTGGGATGCACGCTGCATCACCTCCGGCACTGAGGCTGCCGGAGATCGCGGCTGGCGGGTGATCGAGCCCGTCCACTGTGGAGGGCCCAGCTCG
Source organism: uncultured Actinomycetota bacterium (assembly GCA_963819285.1). Lineage (GTDB taxonomy): Bacteria > Actinomycetota > Actinomycetes > Streptosporangiales > Streptosporangiaceae > Chersky-822. The sequence continues at coordinate 2,447,965 of CAWFVM010000002.1, read as the reverse complement.
GCTGTGGACACTATTCCGACATACCGGACCCGCTGTCAGCACCGCCTGATTAGATACGCCCCTCGGTCACGACTCCTCGGGCAGCTGCAGATCGCTCTTAGCCAGTTCCTCGACGTTCACGTCCTTGAAGGTAACAACCCTCACATTTTTAACAAAACGAGCAGGCCGGTACATATCCCAGACCCACGCATCGTGCATCGTGACCTCGAAGAACACCTCGCCGTTGTCCGCCGTCCTGACCTTGAGGTCGACGTCGTTGGTCAGATAGAACCTGCGCTCGGTCTCTACCACATGCGTGAACAGCCCGACGACATCGCGATACTCGCGATAGAGCTGCAGTTCCATCTCGGTCTCGTACTTCTCAAGGTCCTCCGCGCTCATGTTCTCCCCTCCGATGAGGCGGGTGCCCGGACGTCCGAGCCAGTACCGTCGTCCGGTCCAGTACCGTCGTGCGGCGCGGTGGCTAGCGAACCCGCGATCAACTCCACGATAGGACCATCGCGACCGGAGTCCAGAGCCGCTGACCCGATCAGTGCCACCCCACTACTCTCCCACGACAACCCGGCGCCGTCCCGATCTCCGTCCGCCACGCCAGCAGCCCCGGCCAGATCCGGCTCGATCAGCTCAGGACCGGTGAGTTCCGCCCGGGAATCCAGACTGTCCTCGGCAAATTTTTCCTCTAGAAGCTTTGAGCCGTCCAGCCGACAGGAGACGTTCACGAACGAGCGGCGATGCACCGGGCTTGGTCCGTGCGCGTCAAGCGCGGCCATGTGGCTCGGCGTCGAGTATCCCTTGTGCCGGGAAAATCCGTACTCGGGGTACTCCGCGTGCAGCCCGCCCATGATCCGGTCCCTGGTCACCTTGGCCACGATCGAGGCCGCGGCGACACAGACCGCGACCTGATCTCCCTTCCACATGGCAAGGGCCGGCGCGGGAAGGCCAGGCACGGCGAATCCGTCGGTCAGCACGTAGCCGGGGCTCGGCTGGAGTCCGGCGAGGGCGCGGCGCATCCCGGCCACGTTACACACGTGCAGGCCGATCCGGTCGATCTCGCCGGGCGGGATCACGATCACGTGCCAGGCCAGCGCCGAGCGCACGATCTGCTGATAGGCCTCGTCCCTGGCCCTGGCCGTCAGCGACTTGGAGTCGGCCACCCCGGTCCACCGCGCGCTGTCCAGCCGGTCAAGCGCGACCGCGGCCACCACCAGCGGCCCGGCGCACGCTCCGCGTCCGGCCTCGTCGACTCCGGCCACCGGCCCGAGCCCCGCCCGCACGAGCACGCGCTCATATCCGGCTAGGCCGTTGCCTCGCCTCGGCGTGTAACCAACCGGCCGCTGGACCGGCGGGAGGGCAGGAGACGGTGTCCGGACGCGCGCCGCTCTGACGGGCCGCCTCTTGCGCGGACCCGTCTGGCTCACCGGCGTGCGCGCAGCCGGTGCCGGAACCGCCGTCCGGCCAGCGTCAGCGGCACCGCGACGGTGAAGCCGACACCAAGCGGCAGGACCGGGGAGGACGGCCGCACGGGCACCGTTCCGCCCGCGCTGAGATCAGGGGCCGACGCGAGGTCGCTAACCCGGCCTGTCGCCCCGGCCGCCTGGACCAGCTTCGGCTGCCCGAAGGTCGACGGTATCGGGAGGATCCTGAACCGGCCGGGTGGCCAGACGATCATGAAAGCCCGGCCGATCACCTTATTTTCCGGAATGGTGCCATCGCGGTCGAACGGCAGGCACTGCACTTCGGGATCGGCATACGCACAGTCATGCAGCCGAGAATCCGCCGACTCTTCCCGGTTGTCGCCCATCACCCACAGCCGGCCAGGCGGCACCACCACGTTGAACGGGTCCTGGGATGGCCGGGCACCAGGGTAGATATACGATCTCTCGGCCAGCGGGACGCCGTTCACCTCCATCTGGCCCAGGGCGTTACAGCAGGAGACGTGGTCTCCGGGGACGCCGATGACCCGCTTGATGTAGTCGGTCTGACCCGGCGAGGTACCGAACAGGCCCTCGACCGAGTGCACCAGGGCGCCAAGCGTGTCGTCGTAGACGCGGACGGCCGGATTGCGGGTGACCGGCCCTGTCGGCGTCACCGGATCCCAGGAGCCCGATCCGTTGAACACCACGATGTCGCCACGCTTGATGGGCCGCAAGTGGTACACGAGCTTGTTGACCAGCACCTTGTCGCCGACGAGCAGCGTCCGCTCCATCGATCCCGACGGAATGTAGAAGGGCTGCACCACGAAGGTCTTGATCAGCAGCGCGATGGTCAGCGCCACGGCGAACAGCACGACCATCTCGGTCAGGAAGGACCACCGGCCGCGAGCGGACTCCGCCGGCTGCTCCTGCGCCGCGTCCTCATCCGGCTCATCCGGCGCCTGGGGGTCGGTCTGGCTGCCAGCCGGACTCGAACTATCGGATTTCGGCATCCGGTCAGCTCCACCCAGTCCGGTCAGCACGTCGTCGTGCATGCGCTGATCATCGTTCATCATCACCATCCAGCCTAACGGCCAACCGACCGGTCCAGCGGCCTAGCGGCGGCCGGGCAGGATAAGACCCATGCACGGAGACAGTTAAAGATAACTTCATTAGCCGAAACGCACAGCGCCTCGCGACTGCGCGATCGCAGCCTACCTCTCGCGGCAGCTGAATCCGGCCAAGTCCGCCGTCGGGTCGGTAACAAACGAAGCTCCGATGCCCGGCTAGCGCACTGGCTCCCTGCGCTCCTTGATCCTGGCAGCCTTGCCGCGCAGCGAACGCAGGTAGTACAGCTTGGCCCGGCGCACATCGCCCCTGGTCACAACCTCGATCTGCTCGATCGCCGGGGTGTGCACGGGGAACGTGCGCTCGACGCCGACGCCGTAGCTGATCTTCCTGACCGTGAAGGTCTCCCGCGCACTGCCGCCCTGGCGGCGGATCACGATGCCCTGGAAGATCTGGATTCTCGACCTGTTTCCCTCGGTGACCCTGACATGAACCTTCAGGGTGTCGCCGGGCCGGAAAGCCGGAATGTCGGTCCGGATCTGTGCTTGCTCAAGCTCGGCAATCGCGGTGTGCATCGCTCGTCGTCCTCATTGTCATCACGCGCACGCCTGCGAACGCGCTGAAGTGGTCTGGTCGCTGCTATAGGCACGCGACAGCTGCCCGCTCGGGCTGAGCCGTGTGGGGCAGCGGCCTTCAGTGTGCCACATCTTTGCCGTCGAGCGCGAAACCGGCCTCGGAAAGTACCTGCCGATCGCGCGCATCGAGCTTCTCCGGCCGCCTCTCCGGCCGCCTCCCCTGCCACCAGCCTGGCCGCCAGCTCCGGCCGGTTCCTGACCGTTCGGTCGAGCGCCCGGTCCCGCCGCCAGCGAGCGATCGCGGCATGGTCACCGGACAGCAGGACGTCGGGCACGTCAAGCTCGCGCCAGGTCCTTGGCCTGGTATAGGCCGGTCCTTCGACCAGCCCGCACATGGGGCCTGCGCCCTGACCGGCACCGAACGAGTCGTCAGGGGCCGACTGGGCGTTCCCGAGCACGCCGGGAATCAGCCGGCAGATGGCCTCGATCATCACCAGGACGGCCGTTTCGCCGCCGGCCAGGACGTAGTCGCCGATCGAGAGCTCGCGGACGGTCATCCGGCGCCGCGCGTCCTGCACGACCCGCTGGTCGATCCCTTCGTACCGGCCACAGGCGAACACCAGGTGATCTACTCCGGCCAGCTCAGCCGCCATTGCCTGGGTGAAGAGCGCCCCGGCGGGCGTCGGCACGATCAGCTCGGGCGCAGCCGGGGCCTGGCCGGGGGCAACCGGGTCCGGGGCCGGGGCCAGGCCGGTTACGGCGTCGATGGCCTCGCCCCACGGCTCCGGCTTCATCACCATGCCGGGACCGCCGCCGAACGGCGCATCATCAACGGTCCGGTGCACGTCATGAGTCCAGGAGCGCAGATCATGCACGGCGACGACGATTTCTCCGCGCTGCACGGCCTTGCCGATCAGCGAGACGTCGAGCGGGGCAAAAAATTCAGGAAATATGGTAACAATATCGATCCGCATAGTCGTCTCCACTCGGCCAGCCTGGTCCAGCCACGCCTCAGCTATCCCCCATCACCCCGAACCACCCCGCGCAACCCAGCCAACGTTCCGTGATCATGTCGCTCCCGCGCCCGCCTCCGCACCGGCACCCGCCCAACGTTCCGTGATCATGTCGCTCTCCTTGATCACGGAGACTTGAGTGGACGATCACCCCCCTAGATTTCCGTGATCAAGCTCTGCCTCATGATCACGGAAACCGGGGTGGGGTGAGTCATTGGGCGGGAGTCAGTCTGGGAGTGAACACGGAACTCTGGTGGTGTGAGTCATAGGGCCGCAGCCGGGGTTAGGTGGCGGCGTCGGCGTCTAGCAGGCCGGCTGGCGGATCAATCGTCAGCCTGCCGCCGGCCACGTCGACCTCGGGGACGAGGGCCGTCACGAAAGGGATCAGGATCTCGGTACCCGACCGTGCCTCCGCGCCAGTCACCACCAGCAGATCCTGCCCGTGATGGAGCACATCGGCGACGGCGCCGACGTGTTCACCACCGACTGTGACCACCCGGAGACCAATCAGGTCGTGGTCGTAGAACTCCTCCGGGTCGGCCAGCGGTGCCAGGTCAGCCGAGTCAATGTGGAGCATCGTGTCCCGCAGTTCCTCGGCCGCCTCGCGATCGTCATAGCCCTCGAACGCGACAATCAGCCGGCCTGACTGCCAGCGGGCCGCTGACACCGTCAGCGGCCCGCGATCAGCCGGGTCGGTCGCGAGAGTTGCCCCGCAGGCGTAGCGGTCGGCCGGGTCATCGGTCCGAACCTCAATGGTGACCTCACCGCGCAGGCCATGCGGGCGTCCGATCCGCCCAACGACAAGCCGCATCGATCAGCGGACCTCGTCGGCGTCCAGCAGGTCGACGCGCACGTAGGAGTCACCAGCGAGCGAGCCGAGCACTGTCCGCAGTGCCCGCGCGGTGCGTCCGCCACGCCCGATGACCTTGCCCAGGTCATCGGGGTGAACCCGGACCTGAAGCACGCGGCCCCTGCGCAGGTTGCGGCTGGAGACCCGGACGTCGTCTGGGAAGTCGACGATGCCCCGCACTAGGTGCTCAAGTGCCTCTTCGAGCACCTCAATCTCCGCTGCCCGGCTCCGCGGCAGCGGAGTCAGCCTCAGCGCCCGTTGTTACCTCGCCAGCAGCCTCGGGGCTCGTCTCAGCCTTGCCAGCCTCGGCCTTGCCCGCGTCAGCCTTGCCAGCCTCGGCCTTGCCAGCCTCGGCCTTGCCCGCCTCGGCCTTGCCCGCCTCGGCCTTGCCCGCCTCGGCCTTGCCCGCCTCGGGCTTACCGCCAGCCTTCGCCGGCCTGTCCGCCTTGGCGTCGCCGGCCTTGGCGTCGCCCGCCTTGGCATCGCCGGCCCTGCCGCCGCCGGACCTGGTCTTGCCCTTCGGAGCGGCAGCGCTCTCGGCCAGGGTCTCGGCGAGGGCAGCGGCGAAGATGTCCTTCTTGTCGGTGCGGGTGGCCGCCATCCTCAGCGTGCCCTCCGCGCCCGGCAGACCCTTGAACTTCTGCCAGTCGCCGGTCACCTCAAGGATCTTCCGCACCGGGTCGGTCGGCTGAGCGCCGACGGACAGCCAGTGCTGGGCCCGGTCTGAGTTGACCTCGATGAACGAGGGATCCGCCTTCGGGTGGTACTTGCCGATCTCTTCGATCGCCCGGCCATCCCGCTTGGTGCGGGCGTCGGCGACGATAATCCGGTAGTAGGGCTCCCGGATCTTACCCATACGCTTTAGCTTGATCTTGACAGCCACGGCTGTGGTCTTCTCCCAGCGGATTCATTGCGGACAGCGGGCGTTCGGAGTGAGGAAACCGGACCTGCCATCCGACTCGGTACGGCGACGACGAGTTAGAGAGGGCCTCGCGGAGCCGATGGTTGCGCTCATATTCTGCCAGACATCTAAGGCTGCGGTTGACCACCGGCCCTTCTTGCCGCCACGACACCTGCCTCACGCCCGGGTCGTCGCAGCTGAAGACCCCTTTACCGGCTCCTGCTACCGTCCCTTGCGCCCGCGCCCGCGCAGGCCAGGAGGCAGCTTCTGGCCCTCACCGGTCCGGCTGGAGCCCGAGGGACCAGCGCCCGAGGCACCAGAACCCGAGGGACCAGAACCCGGCGGTCCGGCCGCCTTGCGCAGGCCAGCGGGCAGGCTCAGGCCCGAGCGCTCAAGCTGCGACAAATCCAGGTTCGACATATCGAGTCCCGGCAGGTCGAACGCCGACGACCCGCCAGGAGCCGCGCCCGGATCACCGGCCGCCGGACCACCGGCCCCCGGACCGAGACCGAGCCCGGCGCCCGCTCCGGCGGCCTGCCCCTGACGACCGCCTTGCCTGCCAGCGTTGGCTGGCCGGCCGCCCCCTTTACCCTTCTTCTTGGTTTTTGCTCGCTGACTAGCGCCGCCACGCCGACCGCCCATACCAGGGATGCCGGGCATGCCAGGCATCCCGCCGCCCATCATCTGCCGCATCATCTTCTGGCCCTCAAGGAACCTGACCACGAGCGAGTTGACCTCACCCACGGTGACGCCGGACCCGTTCGCGATGCGCAGCCGGCGCGACCCGTTCAGGATCTTGGGATTGCGACGTTCTTCCTTCGTCATCGAGTTGACGATCGCGGCCGCCCGGTCCAGGTCCTTGTCGTCGATCTGGCTGAGCATCTCGCGGTTCTGGGCGGCACCGGGAAGCATGCCGAGCAGGTTGCCGATCGGCCCGAGCTTGCGGACCATGGCGAGCTGCTCGACAAAGTCCTCAAGGGTGAACCCCTCGGCCGAGACCAGCTTGCTCGCCATCTCGGCGGCCTGCTCCTGGTCAAAGGTCCGCTCCGCCTGCTCGATCAGCGTGAGAATGTCACCGAGGTCGAGAATCCGCGACGCCATCCGGTCCGGGTGGAACAGGTCGAAGTCCTCAAGCTTCTCACCAGACGAGGCGAACATCACCGGACGGCCGGTCAGCTGCGCGATCGACAGCGCGGCACCACCCCTGGCGTCGCCGTCGAGCTTGGTGAGCACTACGCCATCGAACCCGACCCCGTCGAGGAACGACTGCGCCGTGCTGACCGCGTCCTGGCCGATCATCGAGTCGACGACGAACAAGATCTCGTCCGGGTCCGTCGCGTCCCTGATCGCCGCGGCCTGCGCCATCAGCTCGGCATCGACGCCGAGGCGGCCGGCCGTGTCGATGATCACGATGTTGTGCAGCCTGCGCTTGGCCTCGTCAATGGAGTCCCTGGACACGGCGACCGGATCGCCCACGCCATTGCCAGGCGAAGGCGCGTAGACCGGCACCCCGGCGCGCTCGCCCAGCACCTGGAGCTGCTGCACGGCGTTGGGCCGCTGCAGGTCAGCGGCGACGAGCATGGGGGTGTTGCCCTGGCCGCGCAGCCAGAGGGCGAGCTTGGCGGCGAGCGTGGTCTTACCCGAGCCCTGCAGGCCGGCCAGCATGATCACGGTCGGCGGTACCTTGGCGAAACGCAGCCGCCGCGCCTCGCCGCCCAGGATCTCGATCAGCTCTTCGTTGACGATCTTGATGACCTGCTGCGCGGGATTGAGCGCCTGCAGGACGTCGGAGGAAAGCGCGCGTTCCTTCACCTTGGCGATGAAGGTGCGGACGACCGGCAGCGCGACGTCGGCTTCGAGCAGGGCGATCCTGATCTCGCGCGTCGTGGCGTCGATGTCGGCTGGCGAGAGCCTGCCCCGGCCACGCAGCGAGGAGAAGACCTGAGTCAGCCGGTCAGAGAGAGTTTCGAACACCTGTGATGCGCTCCTTCTTACTTTTCGTTACCCGAGCAGCGCGTCGACGAACGCCTCTGGCTCGAACGGCGCCAGGTCGTCGGGGCCCTCACCGAGACCGACCAGCTTGACCGGCACGCCGAGCTCGCGCTGCACGGCGATCACGATGCCGCCCTTGGCGGTGCCGTCCAGCTTGGTCAGCACGATCCCGGTCACGTCCACGACCTCGGCGAATACCCGCGCCTGCCGCAGCCCGTTCTGGCCGGTGGTGGCATCGAGCACGAGCAGCACCTCGTCGACCGAGCCGTGCTTGGCGATCACTCGCTTGATCTTGCCGAGCTCGTCCATCAGCCCGGTCTTGGTGTGGAGCCGGCCAGCGGTATCCACGATCACGGTATCCACGCCATTCGCGATCCCGGCGCTCACCGCGTCGAACGCCACGCTAGCCGGGTCGGCGCCCTCCCGGTCCGCCCTGACCACCTTCGCGCCAACTCGTGACCCCCAGGTCTCCAGCTGGTCCGCCGCGGCCGCCCGGAAGGTGTCCGCCGCCCCAAGCAGGACGCTGCGGCCATCCCCGATCAGTACCCTGGCCAGCTTTCCGCAGGTCGTCGTCTTGCCGGTGCCATTGACCCCGACGACGAGCAGGACGGCGGGCCGGTCGCCATGCGGCGAGGTATGCAGAGTGCGGTCAAGAGCGGGGTTCACCTGCTCAAGCAGTTCCGATCTGAGCATGGCCTTGACCGCGCCGAGATCGCGGGTGCCCGCCACCTTGACCTCGGTGCGCAGCGTGCCGACGAGCTGGGCGGCTGGCCCGGCTCCCATGTCGGCCGTGATCAGGATCTCCTCGATCTCATCCCAGGTCTCGTCGTCGAGCTTGCCCGAGGACAGCAAGCCGAGCAGCGCGGATCCGAACGCGGTCTGAGACCGGGCCAGCCGGCCGCGCAGCCGCACCATCCGCCCGGCCGACGGCGGCGGCAGCTCAATCTCCGGCGCCGCCGGAGTGGCCGGGGCCGGAGTAGCCGTTGCGGCCGGCTCGAGCGGCGCCGGCGGGGCCTCCGTGACGCTGGCATCGGCCGTCGCCCCGCTGGCCCGCCGGGTAATCGTGCCTGTCCCGCCAGGCCCGGCTGGCCCGCCGGAAACCTGGCCCCGGCGCCGCCGCCGACGCGGCGCAAGCAGCGCCCCGCCACCTGCGACGACAGCGACGAGCACGATCCCGAGAATGATGTACAACGTTTCCATGACCGCCCCAGTCTGGCAGAAGCGCACGACCAGACGCGCCAGCCGGGGTCCGGCACCCCGCCGGGATCAGGCCGGGATCAGGCCGGCTCAGGCTCCCTGAGCCGCTGACTGATCACCGCCGAAACCCCGTCAGCCCGCATCGTGACCCCGTAGAGCGAGTCAGCGATCTCCATCGTCCGCTTCTGGTGGGTGATGATGATGAGCTGCGAAGTCGACCGAAGCTCATCGAAAATGTCGAGCAGCCGCCCCACATTGGTGTCGTCCAGCGCGGCCTCGACCTCGTCCATCACGTAGAACGGCGACGGCCTGGCCCGGAAGATCGACACCAGGAACGCGATCGCCGTCAGCGACCGCTCGCCGCCGGACAGCAGCGACAGCCGCTTGACCTTCTTGCCAGGCGGCCTCGCCTCGAACTCGATGCCGGTCGCCAGCATGTCGTCGGGCTCGGTCAGGATCAGCCGGCCCTCGCCGCCGGGGAACACCCGCCCGAAGATATACGCGAACTCCCGCGCGGTGTCGGCGAACGCGTCGGCGAACACCTGCTGGACCCGGTCATCGACCTCCTTGACCACGGTCAGCAGATCCCGGCGAGTCTTGCGCAGGTCGTCGAGCTGGGTCACCAGGAACGCGTGCCGCTCCTCAAGCGCGGCGAACTCCTCAAGCGCCAGCGGGTTGACCTTGCCAAGCTGGTCAAGCTGCCGCTGCGCCGTGTCGGCCCGGCGCTGCTGCACATCGCGCTCATAGGGCACGGCCGGCTTGTCCTCGTCGGCCGATGGCACCGGCACCTCAGGGCCGTACTCGGCGACCAGGGCCTCCACCTCAACGGCGTACTCCTGCACCGCCCTGGCCTCTACCTGCTCAAGCTTGAGCCGCCTGCTCTCCCGCGCGACCTCGGCGCCATGAGCCGTGCTCACGACCTTGTCGAGCTGGACCGACGCCTCCCTGATCCGGCTCCTGACCGCCTTCAGCTCCTCATCGCGCCCCTGATGCGCGATCTGCTGCTGCTGCCGGTCCGCGTCAGCCTGCCGCAGCGACCGGTCAATCGCGACGAGCGCCAGCCTGGCACCGTGAGCGACGGCCTCGGCGATCGCCGCCTGCAAGGCTCGCCGCCTGGCCAGCTCGGCGCTCCTGGTGATCGCCTGCCGTTCGGCCACCGCCGCCGCCGACAGCGCGTCCGCCCGGCCGCTGATCGCCCGCAGCCGCTCTTCGACGGTGCGGACCTCAAGCCTGGCTTCCATCTCCGCGCCGCGGGCGGCGGTCGCGCTGTCAGCGAGCGCCAGCTTGGTCGCGGCCGACAGCGCCTGACTGCGCGACTGGCTCTCTTCGTCGTCCTCATCGCCGCCGGTCAGCTCGGCCGTCCCGCGCTCGTGACTCGACTCCGCGGCGATCCTGGCCTCGATCTCCGCAAGCTGACTACGGCTCTTCTCAGCCGAACGCTCAGCGGCCTCAATCGACGCCGCCAGCCGCCCGGCCTCGTCCTGGGCCGCTCGCGCCGCGCCGGCCAGCGTGCCGAGCCGCCCGGAGATCTCGGCCGCCGCCGCATCGACCTCAGCCATCCCGGCCTGGGCCCGCGCAAGCGCCTGCCGGGCATTGTCCTCATCCTCGATCGCCCCGGCCAGCTCCAGCTCGGCCCGCTGCGCCGCGCTCTCGGCCGCCGCGAGCTGATCGGCCGCGTGCTTCGCCGCCGATCGCAGGCCAAGCAGGCTCTGCCCGTTAGCCGAGCCGCCCCGCGCCCAGTGCCCGCCAAGCACATCGCCCTCGGCAGTAACGACCGCGACCGCCGGATCGCCAGCCACAAGCTCAAGCCCGGTAGCGAGATCAGGCACGACGAGTACCCCGGCGAGCAGCCGCCGGATAGCAGCAGCAAGCTCCGCGGGAGTCTTCACAAGCTCAATAGCAGGTATCACGGACCGGCCGTCGTACTCGCCCGCAGCCAGGCCAGTCTGCCCGCCGGGCTGACCCTCATCGCCCCCGCCATGGCGCCTGCCTCCGCCGGCGGCGATCACCAGGTCGGCGCGGCCGGCCTGCTGGGACCGCAGCTCACGCAGAATCCGTGCGGCCGACTCCAGGTCGGCTACGGCCACGGCGCTAGCGCTAGCGCCCAGCGCGGCGGCGATCGCCTCGGTCGCGCCGCCGGCCACGACAATCAGCTCAGCGAGCGACCCGAGCACCCCGGGGAACGCCCCGCCCTCAGCCAGCAGCACGTCCGCCGCATCCGCGCCGCGCCTGACCGTCTCCTCCAGCGTGGTGACCCTCGCCCGGAGCCCGGCGCGCTGGTCGCTGATCTGATGCTCGGCCTTTCTCAGTCGCGCCACCTGCGCCGAGGCGTCGGCCAGAGCGCCGGACGCCTGCTCACGTGTGGCCACAAGCTCGGCCCGGTCCTCGTCCCGGCCGCCGAAGTGATCTTGCAGCTCCGCTTGCTGCTGCTGGGCCTGCTCGGCCCGTTCCCTGGCCGCCGTCAGCGTCGCGGCGAGCCGGCCGGCCTCCTCCTGCGCCGAGGTCAGCCGGCTGCGAGCGGCGCCCGCCTGGCCGCGCAGCCGGGCGAGCCGCTCGGCCCGCTCGGCCGCTTCCCTGGCATCGGCGGCGATCTTGCGCTCGGTATCGGCCAGTGTCGCCTCGGCCACATTCTTAGCCGACACGGACACGGCGAGCTGCTCCCGAGCCCCCGCCAGCCGGTCGCCAAGCTCACGCTCCTGGGCCCGGAGCACCATCGCCTCGCCATCGAGCTCGTCGGGATCACGCCCCGGCCGCGCTGGCTCGGGCGGCGCCGAGAGGTGCCTGAAGCGTTCGGCCGACAGGTCGGCTACCGCTCGAAGCCGCTCAGCCAGGCCGCCAAGCTCGAAATAGGTCTGCTGCGCGACGGCCAGCCTCGGCGCGTGCTGCTGCGCGGCGACCTCAAGTGATTCCTCGGCCGACCTGGCCGCCGTGAGCACGTCCTCAAGCTCGGCCCGCAACGCCGTCGCCGCGCTCTCGTCGGCTTCGTCCCTGCTCAGGTCGGCCGACAGCGTGACATAGTCGTCGGCGAGCAGCCTGAGCCTGGCATCGCGCAGGTCGGCCTGGATCACCGCTGCCTTGCGCGCCAGCTGGGCCTGCCGGCCGAGCGGCTTGAGCTGACGGCCGATCTCGGTGGTGAGGTCGACTAGCCGGGTCAGGTTAGCCTGCATCGCGTCAAGCTTGCGCAGCGCTTTTTCCTTGCGCCTGCGGTGCTTGAGTACTCCCGCGGCCTCCTCGATCAGGGCCCGGCGAGCCTCGGGTCCTGAGTTGAGGATGTCGTCCAGGTGCCCCTGGCCGACGATGACGTGCATCTCCCGGCCGAGGCCGGTGTCGGAGAGCAGTTCCTGCACGTCAAGCAGGCGGCACTGGCTGCCGTTGATCGCGTACTCGCTCTGCCCGGTGCGGAAGAGCAGGCGGCTGATCGTGACTTCCGCGTAGTCGATCGGCAGCGCACCGTCACTGTTGTCAATGGTGAGGGTGACCTCAGCCCGGCCAAGCGCGGCCCGCGCGGCCGTGCCGGCGAAGACGACGTCCTCCATCTTGCCGCCGCGCAGTTGCTTGGCACCCTGCTGGCCCATGACCCAGGTGAACGCGTCGACCACATTCGACTTGCCCGACCCGTTCGGCCCGACCACGCAGGTGATGCCCGGCTCGAATCGCAGCGTCGTCGCCGAAGCGAAAGACTTGAACCCTCGCAACGTGAGGGTCTTCAGGTACACAGCCTGTTCTCCTCACCAATTCGCGCCCGGCGGCCCCACCGCACCTTACCGCGCAGGCCACAGCTAATCAGGCCGCTTCGCACGGGCCGCGACCACAACCAGCCAGCGGCCATCACGAGAAAGCGCGCTGCCCGATGGCATGGATCTGGCCTGGTCGGTCACGTTTCGTGCCAACCAGCGGTTTACCGAGAGCAACCCTTGGGCATGCGTCTAGCGGACATGCCAATAGACAGCCCAAGACCGAGACAGCACACGCGAGGACAGCACACGCAACGACCGAGCCCGGCACGGACCTCGTGATCGGCAGCCTCAAATTCAGCAACCGAGTCACGAGCAGCCGCTTTCGCGGCCTGGCCCCTAGGGAACCATCCGTGCATGGGATCGATCAGACGCGCAGTGAGCCCCGTCAGGTCAGTGCAGGCTCACGGTCGTCGAGCAGCATCTCATGACCGACACCAGCAGCGAGCACGTCATTAACCTCCTGGAGCCGAGCAAGCTCAGCTTCAAGATCACGTACCCGCCGTTGTAGTCGGCGTACTTCTGAAACCATGTGGGGGTCTGGCCCGCCAACATGGCCAAGCAGAGCCTTCGCCATTGCTTGAGGTCCTCCACACTGAGTGACCAGAGTGGGCGCGCACGTGGATTCGCAGAAAACGCGTCAGGCTGCGCGCAGGTAACAGATCCATGATCCCATCTCAAGTGCCATCCGGTCAAGTTGACGTTTCCCCAGTTCACAAGCCCTTAATCCGGCACCAGCCAATAGATTTCCCCCACCACCCCGCCCAGACCGCCCCCCGACCGGCCCCAGCACGAAGACTCAAGCCACCACACCCGGCCCAGCTCCGGCCCAGCGAGAACGACTCCGCCGCCGCGACCCGACCCAGCTCCCCGCGACTCTCAGCCGCGAGCCAAGCGCCGCCCGACCACACCCCGAACCCAGCAGTACCCATCGCTCACAGGTCCGATGACTCGCCGGGACCCCGCTCATATCCCGTGATCACGCCGGGACGAGATGATCACGGCCCGGCGCCGGCGGAGCCCCGCTTTGCGTTCCGCGATCAGGCCCGGACGGGGACAATCACGGTCCGGCGCCGGCGGAGCCACCTATGCGTTCCGCAATCACGCCCGGAACAGGACAATCACGGTCCGGGCAGCCGCAGCGCCCCGCTTATGTTCCGTGATCATGCCAGGGACGGTGGTCGCGGAGTTCTGGTGGTGTGATCATCCGCGCGATGTTCCGTGATCAAGGTCTGCTACATGATCACGGAACATGGTTCTAGGCGCGAATTCCGTGAAGTTGGCCGTCTGGTTCCGGGGTGGCTGGTCCAGCCCGGGCCTGTCCCGCCGCTGGCCTGCCGGGCCGTACCCCATCGATGTGACATAGCTGGGGCTGGAGCACCATCGATGTGACATAGCTGGGGCTGGAGCCCAGCGCTGCCACATCCATGGGGCCGGCCAGCGGCCAGCAGCACGGAATTCGCGACAGAGCCCGGAACATCAGCGGCGTCACCTCACAGGGAAGCCGAGCCCATGGCACCGGTCGAGATGCCCGGCAGTCCGTCCTCGAACCCCACCAGCCACACAGCCCTCGCCCGCACCGGCCTCCCAGCTCCGGGACCACATCGAGGTGGCAGAGGTGCTGCTGGAGCTACATCTCTGCCACATCGATGCACAATCCGGGGCTGAGACGGGGCGGGGCCGGGGCAGCGGGGCCGGGGCGGAGGCGGGGCCGGGGCCCAGGCGGGGCGGAGGCGGGGCCCAGGCGGGGCGGAGGCGGGGCCCAGGCGGGGCGGAGGCGGGGCCCAGGCGGGGCGGAGGCGGGGCCCAGGCGGGGCGGAGGCGGGGCCCAGGCGGGGCGGAGGCGGGGCCCAGGCGGGGCGGAGGCGGGGCCCAGGCGGGGCCGGGGCCGGGGGCGGAGGCCGGGCACAGGCCGGGTTCAGCGCTCGATGAAGCCGGTGAATCCGCCTCGGGACTGGTCCCAGCGATGGGTCACCTGGGCGACGTGGCCGGGAGTGCCTGGGGATTCCAGCCTGGCCAGCAGTTCTGCCAGGCGATCGCGGTCTCCCTCAGCGACGACTTTGACCCGGCCGTCGACTAGGTTCTCGGCCAGGCCAAGCAGTCCGAGCTCAAGCGCGTTGCGACGGACCCACCACCTGAAGCCGACTCCCTGGACTCGCCCGCGCACCCAGGCGGTCAGCCTGACCTCGGTGACGAGATCCTCGCCAGCCGGCACCCCGGCGCTCTCGGTACCCCCGCCACCTCCAGCAACCGACTCCCAGTCGATATCCTTGTATTCGGGATCTACCAGGTCAGACCAGTCTTCCAGGCCGTCCTGGCTATATCCGGGTTCATCCGGGCCGGTCACCAGCGTCCCTGCCGCGGACGTCGCTGGCACTTAGGACAGCTGAAGGACGACCGGTTCATAAACTTCTCCCGGTCTACGGGAGTACCGCATCTGGGGCACGGTTCGCCTTCCCTGCCGTAGACAGCCAGAGATCGATCGAAATAGCCACTCTCGCCGTTTACCCGGACATAAAGGCTGTCAAACGAGGTCCCGCCGGCACCGATCGCCTCGTCGAATACCTGGCGTACCGCAGCCAGCAGCCGGTCCACGTCAGCGCGCTTGAGCGCGTCCGTACCCCTGGCCCAGTGCAGCTGAGCCCGCCAGAGCGCCTCGTCGGCGTAGATATTGCCGACTCCGCTGATCAGGGACTGGTCGAGTAGCGCCCGCTTGATGCCAGTTTTCCTTGACCGGAGTCGCGCTGAGAATTTTTCATCATCAAAGGCCTTTTCAAGCGGATCCGGGGCGATGTGCGCGATCGAGCTGGGAAGCTCGGCCCCGCCGGGATCAAACAACAGATGCCCGAACGTCCGCTGGTCAACGAAGCGCAGATCCATGCCGCCATCGCTGAAGGAGAACCTGGCGCGCAAGTGCTTGCCGTAGGGCGCGAGCGGGTCGCCGACCAGGAGCTGCCCGCTCATGCCCAGGTGGGCTAGGAGCGCGTCCTCCCCCACCGGGAGCCACAGGTACTTGCCGCGCCTGCGGACGTCGCCTACCAGTCCCCCGGTCAGCGCGGCGGCGAGATCGTCAGGCCCGGCCAGGTGCCGCCGGGTCGCCCTGGGATGGAGCACCTGAACGCGAGCGAACGTCCGGCCGCTGACGTGCTGCTGCAGACCCGTTCTGACGCTCTCTACCTCTGGCAGCTCTGGCACTGTCGTAGCTCAGCATTCTCACTAGGCCCGCTGCTGCCCGTCGGCAGGCACAGCGGACCCCGTCGACTCAGCGGAACCGGCAGCGGAACCCGCGACGCTCAGTCGCTCGCTGATCGCGGTCCATGCCAGCTCGGCTGCCTGCTGCTCGGCTTCCTTCTTGGACCGGCCCTCGCCTTCGCCGTAGACCTGGCCGCCGATCCTGGCCACCGCGCGGAAGGACTTCTGATGATCTGGCCCGCTCTCCTCGACGAGGTACTCAGGTCCGCCCAGTTCCTCGGCCGCGGTCAGTTCCTGCAGCGAGGTCTTCCAGTCGAGTCCGGCGCCGAGCCGGGCCGACCTGGCGATCACCGGATCAAACAGCCGGTGCACGAGCAGATCGGCGGACGCGAGCCCGCCGTCGAGGTAGACGGCGCCGATAACGGCCTCGAGCGTGTCGGCCAGGATCGATGACTTGTCCCGGCCGCCGGTGGCCTCCTCGCCCTTGCCCAGCCTGATGTAGCTGCCCAGGTGCAGGCTGCGCGCGACACTGGCCAGCGCCCGGCTGTTGACCACGGCTGCCCTCAGCTTGGCCAGGTTCCCCTCGGGCAGGTCAGGATGCCGCCGGAACAGGGTGTCGGTCACGATCAGGCCGAGCACCGAGTCGCCGAGGAACTCAAGCCGCTCGTTGGTCGGCAGCCCGCCATTCTCGTACGCGAAAGACCGGTGCGTCAGCGCCCGGTCAAGCAGGCCGTCGCTGACCTGAACCTTGAGCTCGCGAAGTAGGACCTCGGTTTCGGCGTCCTGTGCCCGGCCATCAGCAGGGATGCTCACCGCTCCTCCTTCCGCGATTCACGGGTGCACCGCGACCAGCGTCCTCAGGAAGGAGTGACTACCTGACGGCGGTTGTAGGTGCCGCAGGCCGGGCAGGCCGTGTGGGGCAGCTTGCGCTCATGGCACTGGGGGCATGCCACCAGGGTCGGAGCGGCCGTCTTCCACTGGGCCCGCCGTGACCTGGTGTTGCTCCGCGACATCTTCCGCTTGGGTACTGCCACCTCAGCGCTCCTTAGAACCAGCGGGACACCTTGTCCCAGCTCAAACTACGATCTACTCCGCGGCCGGGTCGGCCGGGAACAAGTCTTTCAGCACCGCCCAGACGCCGCCGTCACTCTCGTGCCCGTGGCCTTCACCAGCATCGGCCAGCCGGACGCCACACACACTGCACAGCCCCTGGCAGTCATCGCCGCACAACGGCGACAGCGGCAGGTCGAGCACCAGCGCGTCCCTGAGCGCGGGCTCAAGGTCGAGCAGGTCCCCGTCGAGAACATACCCGTCGTCTTCAGGCTCACCAGCCTGATCACCCCGCTGATCTCCCCGCGAGTCCCGCGAGAAGAACAGCTCCTGAAAGCTGACCTCGATACTTGAGGTGAACTCCTCAAGGCACCGAGCGCACTCACCGGCCAGCGGCGCCCAGACCTCCGCCGTGACCAGCACGCCCTCGGTCACTTCCTCAAGCTTCACATTGAGCCGGAACTCGGCACCCGCCGGGACATGCACGAGCCCGGCACCGAGCTCGGCTGGCGCCGGTGCTGCCCGTTCCTCGACGCGCGCTGACGCCGAACCGAGTGTCCTGAGGTCAAAGACCAGCGGACTGCGCGGATCGAGTTTCTGTGATCTCTTGAGTTTCGCGTTTGGCATGGCTAGCGCAGGGGTCGATTGCTCTGCTGTTGGTTGACGCTGGTTGCGGCGGCCAGCTTACCTGGCCGCGAGGCCAATCCCCAACTTGGACCTCACGGCTCGCTCCCGGCTCGCTCACGGCTCACTCGGCGACGAGCCGCTCAGTCAGCCGGCGAACCACTGCCTCGGGCGCCAGGCCGGTCACGTCGCCGCCGAACCGGGCGAATTCCTTGACCAGGCTGGAGGACAAGAAGGCGTAGAGCGGGTTCGTGGTCATGAAGAGGGTTTCCACGCCCGCCTGGTTGTAATTCATCTGGGCCATCTGCATCTCGTAGTCAAAGTCAGTGACCGCACGCAGGCCCTTGACGATCGCCGAGACGTCATGCGCGCGGCAGAAGTCCACGGTCAGGCCATGGAACGTCGCGACCTTGACGTTGGGCAGGTCCTTCGTTACCTCGCTCAGCATCTCCACCCGTTCGTCGGCGGTGAACAGCGAGGACTTGGAAGGATTGCGCAGCACAGCGACGATGACCTTGTCGTGCAGTTTCGCCGCGCGGCTGATGATGTCCAGGTGCCCGTTGGTAACCGGGTCGAACGACCCAGGGCAGACCACGCGAATCACGCGGACTCACGCTCCCGTCGTTGAAGCTGGGGCGGCAGACGCCTCGCCGCAGGCGCGACCGTACCAGAGCGTGGTCTCGCCGTATCGACGGGACCGGTCCTGCGCGTACCCCGCCGGCCAGCCCAGCGCACCGGAACGGGCATCACGCTCCACGATGACCAGCGCGTCCTCGGCCAGCCAGCCCTGGCCGGCCAGCGCCGTCAGCATCGCGGTGACCTCGGCCTCGCTGGCCGAGTAGGGCGGATCGGCGAAAACAAGGTCGCGCGGACCACCCTCGCCTGGTCCGCGCCGCAATGCACGGTCGACCCGGTCCCGCACCAGCCTGGCGCCGGCCAGGCCAACGACCTCGATGTTGTGCTTGATCACCCGGGCGGCCCCGGCGTCGGACTCGATCAGCAGGACGTCGGTCGCGCCCCTGGACAGTGCCTCAAGCCCGACCGCGCCTGAGCCCGCATACAGGTCAAGCACGGTCGCGCCGGCCAGGCTTCCAAAGATCGCGACTACGGAGGCGAACAATCCCTCCCTCGCCATGTCGCTCGTCGGCCTGGTCGTGCGGCCGGGCGGGACAGAGAGCCTGCGGCCGCCAGCCTGCCCGGCGATAACCCTGGTCAGGTCAGGCCTTCTCAAGGAACTCGGTGCGCTCGGCGTCGAGCAGCGCGCCGATCGCGGCGGCGAGAGCCGGCTGCCCGGCGAGAGCCGGATCGGCGCCGACCAGCTCGGTGGCCTCCTGCCTGGCCTTGATGATGATCTTTTTGTCTCTCTCCCGGGTAAGTTTCAGCAGCTTCAGGCTCGACCGGCGGCCGGCCTGAGCCGCGCCGAGCACATCACCTTCTCTCCGCTGTTCAAGGTCGAGCTTAGACAGCTCGAAGCCGTCGGTGGTCCTGGCGACCGCGTCGAGCCGCTCTCTGGCCGGACCGGGTGAGCCCGCCGTGACCAGCAGGCAGAGACCAGGATGACCGCCGCGCCCGACCCGGCCGCGCAGCTGATGAAGTTGCGAGACGCCGAACCGATCAGCGTCCATGATCACCATTGCCGTAGCGTTCGGCACGTCGACACCGACCTCGACCACGGTCGTCGTCACCAGCACATCGATCTGGCCGTCGGCGAAGGCCAGCATGATCCTGTCCTTTTCGTCGGGCGCCAGCCTGCCGTGCAGCACAGCGAGGCGCAGCTCGGCCAGCGGACCCTCAGCCAGCTCAGCTGCCATCTCAAGGACGGCGACGGCAGGCTTGCGCTCGGGCTCCTGATCGTCAAGCTCGGAGAAGTCAAAGCCACCATCCTCAGCAAGGCCAAGGTCGTCGTCTTCGCCCAGATTCGGGCGGCTGTCAGCGCTCGGCTTAGCGGCAGCGGCCCGGCCCGGCCGGCCCGCGGTCTGGCCAGGGCTGGCCTCGGCTTCGGTCTCGGCGTCGAGGCCGATCCTCGGGCAGACAACGTAGACCTGCCGGCCGGCGGCTGCCTCCTCCCTGACCCGTTCCCAGGTCCTGGCCAGGTAGTGCGGCTTCTCGTCCACCGGCACCACGTGGGTCGCGATCGGCGACCGGCCCGCTGGCAGCTCTCTCAGCTCGCTGATCTCCAGATCGCCGAATACGGTGATCGCGACCGTGCGGGGAATGGGGGTCGCGGTCATCACCAGAACATGCGGCCTGCCGCTGACCGCCTTCGCCCGCAGCGCCTCGCGCTGTTCGACGCCGAACCTATGCTGCTCGTCGACCACAACCAGGCCCAGATCAGCGAACTGGACGTGGTCCTCAAGCAGAGCGTGCGTCCCGATCACGATCCCGGCCGAACCCGATGCCGCCTCAAGCAGTGCCCTGCGCCTGGCCGCGGTGCCCTGCGAGCCGGTCAGCAGGGTGACGGTCGTGGCCTGCTCGGCGCCGCCAAGCTGACCAGCCATCGCGAGCGGCCCGAGCATCTGGCTGATCGACCGGTGATGCTGCTGAGCGAGCACCTCAGTGGGAGCGAGCAGAGCGGCCTGGCCGGCGGCGTCGATCACCTGAAGCATGGCTCTGAGCGCTACGACGGTCTTGCCTGAGCCAACCTCGCCCTGCAGCAGCCTGTGCATCGGATGCCCCTGGGCCAGATCAGCCGCGATGACCTCACCGGCCTCGAGCTGCCCGCCGGTCAGCTCGAACGGCAGGCACCGGTCGAACTCGGCCCGTAGCCCGTCCGCCACCTGTGCCCTGGGCAGCGCGATGAACTCGGTCGATACCCGGCGCCGTTGCGCGAGCACGACCTGGAGCATGAACGCCTCGTCCCACTTAAGCCGCTTCGCCGCCTTGAATCGGTCCTCGTCATCGACCGGCTGGTGGATGCCCTGCATCGCGCGGGCGTAGTCGTACAGGCTGTAGCGCGCCCTGACCGACGCGGGCAGCGGGTCATCATCAAGGTCAGCGGAAACAAGCGCCATCCGCACGGACTCGGCGATCTGCCAGGACGAGATGTCCTTGCTGGCCGGATAGATCGGGATCAGCTCACTGGCGAACTCGACCGCCCTTGCCTCGTCAGCCTCGCCGGACTTGAGCATCTCGTACTCAGGATGCGAGAGCTGGCGCTTGCCCCGGAAGGTAGACACCTGGCCGGAGAACAGCCCGCTGCGACCCGGGGCGAGCTCGCGCTCCCGCCAGTCCTGCCTGCCCCGGCCGAAGAACGTGAGGGTCAGCTTGCCCCGGCCGTCGGTGACAACGGCCTCGAAGATCGAGCCGCCGCGATTTCGCATCGGCCGCACTGACGACGAAGCGATCATCGCCTGCACGGTGACATGCTCGCCATCACGCAGCGAATCAAGATCGCTGAGCTCGCCCCTCGTCTCGTACCGACGCGGGTAGTAAGTCAGCAGGTCCCCGACCGTCCTCAGGCCGGCCGGACCCAGCGCGGCGAGTCTTTTAGCCGCTTTGTCGCCTACTACGGAGCGCAGCCCGTCGGTCAGCTTCACCATGAGCGCCGCGTCACCTCGCTGTCCAATGACATGTGCCGCCTAGTCTGGTCGGTGGGTCTGACAAGCCAGTAGCCAGGCTAACCAAGGGCTAGGTCGCGCAGTGGTGCGCGGTCAGATATCCTTGGGCGACCGAGTCGGCCGTGACCGGCTCGATGACCCATCTGACTACCTCTAATGGAGCGATCCCGTGGCTTCCGTCTGCGACGTGTGCGGCAAGGGGCCGGGCTTCGGCAACAACGTGTCACACTCACACCGCCGCACCCCGCGCCGCTGGAACCCGAACATTCAGCGCGTGCGCGCCATGGTCGGCGGGACACCCAAGCGGCTGAATGTCTGCACCTCCTGCATCAAGGCAGGAAAGGTCACCCGCTGACCGGCTGGCGAATTCGCCAGGCATGATCGACGGGCCCGATTCCTGCTCCAAGCGGGAGTCCGCCGTCGATCGCGCCGGTCACGTATTCCTTGCCAGCTCCACAGCCTCCGGTACGTTCGCGCCCATCGCCAGATGTGAGGCGATAGCCGATGCCAGCGTGCATCCCGTGCCGTGTGCGTGGGAGCTGACTAGCGACCGGCACACTGGCATCAGGCGCCGGCTGGCGCGCGGTGTATTCACGCGCGGACGAGGGGCCGAAAGACGCAGCGCGCACCGTTGTATACGCAGTCACCCGGCCACAGCGGCTCTCCTGATCCGAAAACTACAACTCTGGCCTGATTCGGAGCCGATCTCGGCCAGGGTGACGGTTTCCCGTCAATGACTATGGCACCCGACCTCTCCAGCCCCCATTTCCCCCACATGACCGCCGTGATTCGCGCTCCCGGTATATCGGCCTGCAGCACCCATTTACCCAGTGGTTCGCGGCCGGTAATCACAAACATTGCCACGAAGTGACCGGGTTGCTTGCTTAGCACGCCATACCACACCTGAAGGCCACCAATAGGACGGCCGCTTGCCCTGATCCGGCTGACCAGAGGGTGCCTTACAGCTGCAATGTTCGATCGTCGTCTTGATCGGTGCCCGGTGACTTGCGATGAGGTCGACGCCTTACTAGGTCCTGAGCTATGCCTAGTGTTCGCGCAGCCTGCCAGCACACACTGACCCCCGGTACTCGGCGGGAAGGTGAGCGCCGCGCGCGGCATGGCGAGCGTCAGCCCGGCCGCTGCAACTATTCCGAGGCCCACGGCGAACCATGGCGCGAGGAATGCACCGTGAGCTACGCGACAATACTCCCGATGCCCAATTATGCCCTTAACGGTCCGTACCGCAACCAATGAAGTGCGAATGAGGCAGCTCGCCCCAGCACTAAACCGGGTGTAGCGACCGGACCAACTTCCCTGTCGTGGCACCCTATGTCGAGGACGGCTATGCGCCTGATGACGCGGCATCAGTGCGGTTATATCAAGTGATTGCCAAGCCGTGCATATAACATTGAGAAATCGCTCACTCATGAAGAGCTATTGCGAACGGAAATGTTCCCAGCCGCCCGCGTCAGCCCAATTACGGCCGTCGACCGCTATGCCATGACCGTTTGTCACCCTTCCCGCCACCGTCCAGCCGGCTGGGAGCGGAACCTGGGCCGGGAAGGTCGCTACCAGCGCATGGTCATCCCCTCCGGTAAGCACCCAGCGCAGCCAGTCGGGTTCCGCTAGCAATTCCGCCGCCCGCCGCAGCGCCGAGACCCGAGCAACAGGTTCCGCGCCGAGCCGCCTCGATGCCAGCTCAATCCGAACTCCGCTGGCCTGGGCTACGTGGCCGAGATCAGCAATGAGCCCGTCACTCACATCAATCATCGAAGTGGCGCCGAGCAGTGCGGCCTCCGGCCCGGCGTGATAGGGCGGCGCCGGCCGCCGATGCGCATCGACAAGCCCGGCGAGAAGGGCTCCTGCTTCGCTGCTAGTGCAGGCTCCGATGCCGGTCTGCGCATCGCCGCCGTCCGCAACCGACCCGGCGGTCGCGCCGGCGGCAAGCAGAGCGAGACCGGCGCCAGCGCTGCCGAGACTCCCGGCGACTGCCACAAGGTCTCCGGGCCGGGCGCCGCTTCTGGTAACTGGCTCCCGGCCAGCCAGGTCGCCAAGCGCGGTGACGGCCAGCAACAGCAGCTCCGCGCTGCTCGTGTCGCCGCCGATTATTCTGGCTCCCACCTTGGCGCACTCGCCCGCGATGCCCTCCGCCAGTTCGGTCACCCAGTCGACCGCGAGCCGTCCTGGCCCGGCGAAACCGACGAGCAACGCGGTCGGCACTGCCCCCATCGCTGCCACATCGGCCAGGTTCCTCGCCGCTGCCTTGTGGCCGATGTCAGCAGCCGAAGACCACTCGGTACGGAAATGCCGGCCTTCGATCAGCATGTCAGTAGTCGCTACGACACGGCCGTCCGGTATTCGGAGCACCGCCGCGTCGTCACCAGGACCGATGATCGCGAGATCCGCGCCAGTCACGTCAGCGGCCGGCACTCGAACGCCGAAGTCATGGCAGCGATCAGGCCGAACTCGCCAAGCTCATCGATCGTGATAGCCGCCTCCCGCGTTTCCCAGGCTTCCGACAGTAGCGTTGCGTACAGAGCAGGCCGCAAAGCCCGTCAGCCAAACCCCGCCCAGCCCGCCGCCACCCGGCCCGCGCCACCCTGGCGCCACCCGGCACCCGGGCACCCGGCACCCGCGCTCCGGCTCCGGCACGCGACTCCCGGCTCCCGGCTCCCGGCTCCCGGCACGCGGCTCCGGCACGCGGCTCCGGCACGCGGCTCCGGCACGCGGCTCCGGCACGCGGCTCCGGCACAGTCGGATAAATCCGTAATAGAAGGTAGGGGTTAGTGTTTAGGGCGGGGCTGATGCCTGGTCGGTGCGGGGCTGCGGGCAGGGAGTGCGGGGTTGGGGGTGCGGACAACGGTAAGTGAGGATGCGTCATCCACCGCCCGCCACGTATCAACACTTTGATAACCAGAAAGCTGACGAATCGGGCAAATTTTCAACGGAAAGTGATGATACGTGGATCGGGCCGGACAACGTATTAACGTTTTCCCGGGTTCCGGACCTCCTGGCTGGGTGACAGCACCGCGATCACAGGACCGAAATCGGCCATAACCCGGCTAATTGATCAGTGGACGCGCGGCGGCGGCTTGATCAACGGAGACGCGGCTGCGGCCGCCCGGCCGACCGGCCCCGAAACGGGAACTCCCCGCGAGATCCGCATCTCATTGATGTGGTCAGAGTGCATGTTCCTGGAGTGGACGTGACTGCGGCCCGGCCTCGGGCGCGTCGGGCGGGACCGGGTCGGCGGCACCGGGGTACCGGGACAGTCGCGCAGGAAACACTCGTACCGCCTGGCCGACTCTCCCCACGCAGGGCTGACCAGGCACCCCGCAGGAGAGTGCTGTCGGCTGAGGATCATTTTCCTGTTCAGCGTCTGAACGTCAGTGGGCCCGGGGTGCGAGCGACTCCGGGATCTCCACCTCCGTTCCGGCGAGGATCAGGCGGTGATCGGCAGATTAGTGATCATCGACTGGCAGCCCGCCGCACTCGTGACCGACGCCTGCGATAACGTGTCGACGACACTTACGACCGGGAGGCCTATATGGTCCAGGCTTATATCCTCGTCCAGACTGAGGTCGGGAAGGCCGCCGATGTAGCTACGGCCATCGGGTTGATCACCGGCGTAACCCAGGCCGACGACGTGACAGGGCCCTACGACGTGATCGTTCGGGCAGAGGCAGGCAATGTCGATGACCTCGGTCGGCTCGTTGTAGCCCAGATTCAGGGTGTACCGGGCATCACCAGGACGCTGACCTGCCCGATCGTACATATTTGAAGGCTCGGTCACCAAGATCACCGGCAGTTGGAGACTCGCCGCGCGGCGATTCGCGGGCAGCGTTCGCGACAGCTGGGGACCCTTGCTGTCGTTGGCGCTACAGCAGGGGTCCCCAGCTGCGGTAGCTCGATCCGCCCCTGCGAGCCCAGCGCGACCGGGCCCGGCGCGACCGGGCCCGGCGCGACCGGGTTAGGTGCGGTTGGCCATGGCTAGCGCCGCGGAGCGACGGCCCAGGCCGATCGCGCTGGCGCGGTCCAGGTCGGTGAGGGTGTCGACGTCCTGCCTCAGGCCGGCGATCCGGCACAGATCCAGCTCGATGACACCGGCCTGCCTGTGCAGCGCCCGTGACCGAGCACCGAACCTCGGGTTGAACTCGGTTCCTGGCCGCGCTGTATACAGGGTCGTGCCCAGGCCGTCGGCATCGGCTACGAAACCTTGCGGGACGGCTGAAGCCGCGGTCAGGGCGGTCGTGAGCTCGCTGGCCGACAAGGCAGGCAGGTCGGCGAGCAATGCTGCTCGGCCGTGGCCAGGCCATCGCGAGGCGGCGTGCGCGGCCCCGGCGATCAGCGCCTGGTTGAGGCCCGCGCCGGGGCTGTCGGGTACGAGCCGGGCGCCGAGAGCGGTGACCTCGGCGGCGACGGCCGGATCGTCGCTGACTACGACAACGGCGCCGACCACCGGGCAAGCCACAGCGGCAGCGGTTGTGTCCACGGCCATGGCCAGTGCGAGCGCTCGCCGGTCCGGATCCGCCAGA
The DNA here is from genome assembly GCA_963819285.1 of uncultured Actinomycetota bacterium. Lineage (GTDB taxonomy): Bacteria > Actinomycetota > Actinomycetes > Streptosporangiales > Streptosporangiaceae > Chersky-822. Next base: position 2,422,265 of record CAWFVM010000002.1, on the reverse strand, counting down.
TCAGCGAGCCGCGACTTGGCCAAGGCGAGTACCTTGACGGGGATCACCACCGACCAGGTCAGCGGGTTATCAAGAGCCATAGCATCCGATCTTGCCTCGACTTGGGGTCGCGGTTGCGGGAAGACTGGCACCATGGGGTGCGGGAGAGTGCATAGATGAGCAGACGCGCGGACGGTAGCTATTCCAACGCATGGCGCGGGGTGTCAAAGGTCATCCTGCGGCCGTCCATCCGTGCCTTGATGAAACACGACTGGCAGGGGCAGGAGCACATCCCGGCCTCCGGCGGAGCGATCGTCGCCGCCAATCACCTCTCTTACGCGGACGTTCTCGCAGTATCTCTCTTCTGCGATCAGGCCGGCCGGTACCCGACCTTCCTTGCCAAGTCCGGATTGTTCAAGATCAAGGTACTCGGTCCGATCCTGGTCAGGCTCGGCCAGCTTCCGGTTTACCGCGGCCAGGCCGACGCGGCCCTGGTCTTGCGCGATGCCGAGCAGGGGGTCAAGGACGGCGCCTGCGTGATTTTTTACCCCGAGGCGACTGTTACCCGAGATCCCGACTCCTGGCCCATGGTAGCCAAGACCGGCGTCGCCAGGCTCGCGCTGGCTACCGGGGCACCGGTCATCCCGGTCGCGCACTGGGGCGCGCAGGACGTCCTGCCTTATGGCAGCATCAGGCCGCGTGTCATCCCCCGCAGAACGGTCCACGTCCTGGCCGGTCCCCCGGTGGATCTGTCGGAGTTCGACGGAGCCTCCGATCGACACCAAGACGATGCGTGCCGCCACCGACAAGATCATGGCTGACGTGGCCGCTCTCCTCGGCAAGCTGCGTGGCGAGGATCCACCCGCCGAGCCGTACCACCCGGCGATCGCTCGTCGCAAGCTCCGCTCCGACCTGCGCAAGCTGGCGGTGGAGCAGGCAGCGGACGGCTCCGACACGGGCGCCGATGGTGAGACAGACCAGCCTGAGTCCCCAGACCAGCCTGAGGCTACTGACGGCCAGCCAGGGCAGCCAGGCCCAGGCCAGACCAGCCAGACCGGTACCGAGGTTCCCGGCCCGTGACCGCGGCCGTGATGGGCGCGGGAAACTGGGGAACCACGTTCGCCCAGGTGCTTTGCGATGCCGGAACGCCTACCGTCCTGTGGTGCCGCAGGCCTGAAGTCGCCGACGCGATCAACACCACCAGGCGCAACGAGGACTACCTGCCGGGAGCCACGCTGCCATCCTCGCTCCACGCGACCGCTGACGCCGCGGAAGCGCTCGCCGGTGCCGATCTCGTCGTCCTGGCCGTCTCGTCCCAGACGCTCAGGCAGAACCTCGCTGGCTGGGCCTGCCTCATCCCGGCGGGCGCGATCCTGGTCAGCTTGATGAAGGGCATCGAGCTCGACACCGGCAAGCGGATGACCGAGGTCATCGCCGAGGTGACCGGCTGGCCAGCGGAGCAGATCGCGGTGATCACCGGCCCGAACCTGGCTCACGAGATCATCGAACGCCAGTATGCGGCGACGGTCGTGGCCTGCGGCGACCAGCAGACGTCCGAGAACCTGCAGAAGGCCTGCCACACCGGGTACTTCCGGCCGTACACCAACCCCGATGTAGTCGGCTGCGAGCTCGGCGGCGCGGTCAAGAACGTGATCGCGGTCGCCGTCGGGATCGCGGCTGGCATGGGCCTGGGCGACAACACCAGGGCGATGCTGATCACCCGAGGTCTGGCTGAGATGGCCAGGCTCGGTGCGGTGCTCGGCGCTGACCAGCACACCTTCGCCGGTCTCGCCGGGATGGGGGATCTGGTGGCGACCTGCTCGTCACCGCTGTCACGAAACAGGACCTTCGGCGAGAATCTCGGTCGCGGCATACCGCTGGCCGAGGTCATCGCGAACACCAGACAGGTGACCGAAGGCGTGAAATCGTCTAAAGCAGTTCTTGAGCTCGCGCAGGCGCTCTCGGTGGAAATGCCCATCACCGAGGTCGTCGCCGCCGTGGTGCATCAGGGACTCGACGTCGGTCAGGCGGCATTGATGCTCGCCAGCCGGTCAGCCAAACCGGAGCGATATGGCGTCTGAAAATTGGCCTCGGCCATCGCCTGACCAGTACCGGGCCGAGGATCCGCGAGCATCCCGTGACCAGCCAAGGTCGGCCGGGCGGACCAGGCGCGGCGCGCCAGGAGCCGGGGCACCGATCCCGCCGGGACGGCAAGGTCCGCCAGGGCCAGATGGTGACCCCCGCTACGGTGACCCGAGTTATGGTGACCCCCGCTACGGTGACACCAGGTCAGGACGTGGTTCAGGCGGTCAGGCACCCGTTGCTGGCCGGCGAGGCGGTGCCAGGCCGACAGCCGGTGCGCCGCCAGCCGACTCGTCGCCACCCGAATGGCCGGCGTCCGGCTGGCCGCCTCCGATCGAGTCTGCCCAGGGCCACCCGGCCTCCAGATGGCGACGCGGCGATCCCAGGCCAGCCACGAGCCCGGCCAGCGACGCGCCGTCACCGGGCTGGCCGACGGCCGATCCTGGCCGGAGTAACCCCGACTTCCGTTTTCCCGGTACGCCGTCGGCCAGCGTGCGGCCATCGGACCCGAGGCACCCGAACGCGGCGCGCGGTGATCAGCCCGGAGCTGAGACCGGCTATAGCGGACAGCAGCGGCTCGTTCCGAGGTACAGCGACCAGCACCTGGGAGATCCGCAGTACCCAGCCGCGCGGCGCGCCGATCCGAGGATGACCGACCCCAGGCTGAGCACTGACCCGATGCCCGTGGCGGACGCTCGCGCAGCGCGGACCCGAGACTGGCCCCGGATCCGAGACTGGGCTTGCCGCCGGGACCGGCCCAGGATCCCCGGCTTGGCCCGCCGCCGGGACTGGGCTCATCGCCAGCGCCGGCCCAGGACCCCAGGACCCCGCCGGATCCCAGACTCGCATCCCCGGCCGCACCCGCCCAGGACCCCAGACTCGCCAGGGATCCCAGAGCCGCCGACCCAAGAGTCACCGACCCCAGGCTCATGACCGACCCCAGGCTCATGACCGACCCCAGGCTCATGACCGACCCCAGGCTCATGACCGACCCGAGACTCATGACCAACCCCGGGCTCATGACCGACCCAAGGCCAGCTCCAGGACCAGCGCCAGGACCAGCAGGACCCCGGATGCTGGCGATCGAGCCACCGCGCCCTGGCGAGCCACCACGCCCTGGCGAGCCCGCGTCCCAGGATCAGCAGCGCCTTCCTGGCGAGAACACCAGGTCCGTGCATCTCCCGCTGCCCCCCGTACCCGCCCAGCAGCCGCTGACCACGCCGATCTACCGGACCTCGGCGTTCGCGTTCAGCTCAGGCGCCGAGCACGCGGCAGTGTCCGCCGACGCCGCACCGGGATTCAGCTACAGCCGGATCGACAACCCGACGGTGATGGCGCTCTGCACCGCCGTCGCCGCACTTGAGGGCATCAACCTCAGCTACCAGGTAGCCTCCCAGGCGTTCGCGTCAGGCATGGCCGCCATCTCGACTGTCTTCTGGGCCTTCACCAGGGCCGGGGCCCATGTCGTCGCCCCGGCGGCGCTGTACGGGGACACCTACAGCTTCCTGCGCAACGTCGCACCGAAATTCGGCGTCCACACCGACTTCGTCGACATCTCCGATCTCGGCCAGGTCCAGGCGGCGCTGCGCCAGGGAACCTCGATCCTGTACGCGGAGACGCTGGCCAACCCGACCCTCGCCGTGGCCGACCTCCCGGGCCTGGCCAGACTCGCCCACGGGGCCGGCGCCATGCTGGTCGTCGACTCGACCCTCACGCCCCCGGTCATCTGCCGTCCGCTCGAACACGGTGCCGACCTGGTGCTCCATTCCGCGACCAAGTATTTTGGCGGGCACTCGGACGTCACCGGCGGCGTCGTCACCGGGCATCCCGAGCTGATCGGGGCATTGCGCCAGCTCCGGATCGACACCGGCGGATCGCTGGCCCCCGATGACGCCTACCTGCTGCGCCGGGGCCTGGAGACGCTGCCGCTGCGGGTACGGCGGCAGTGCGCGACCGCCCAGGTGCTCGCGGCCAGCCTCGCCAAGCACCCGGCCGTCAGCAACGTCTACTATCCGGGGCTGACCGTGCATTCCGGCCATGAGCTAGCCCGCAGGCAGTTCGACGCGGGACCGGAGGGCACTAGGTTCGGCGCCATCTTCACCGTCGCCCCCTACGGCGGCATCGAGGCCGGTCTCGCGTTCGCCGACCGGCTGCGGCTGGCCAAGCTGGCTGCCTCGCTTGGCGGCACGCACACCAAGGTGAGCCATGTGGCGTCGACGACGCACCGGCAGCTCGACGCCGCCGCACTGACCGCCGCCGGCATCGATCCTGGCTCCGTGCGATTTTCCGTCGGACTCGAAGATGGTGAGGACCTGCTGGCCGATGTCACGACGGCACTCGACTCCCTCGGCCGCCGGCAGGCGGACCGGCGCGGAAGCTGAGTGGCCCTCGAGCTAGCGAGTCGTCCGCCGCTCTTCGTTAAATATTAAACTGTAGATATATCGAAAATAGGTCGACAACGTACAACACTCTCCAGAAGCGGGACAACGGGGACACGGGAGGATCGCGTGGAGGCGGAGCGCAAGATCAGAGTCGCGGTCGTGTTCGGGGGCAGAGGGCCCGAGCATGCCGTCTCCTGCCTGGGCGGCGGAAACGTGCTGCAGGCGATCGACCGGTCCAGGTACGAGGTGGTCCCGATCGGCATCACCAGGGACGGTGCCTGGCTGGAAGTGGCCGACGATCCGGCCAGGCTGGCGATCACCGACGGCGAGCTGCCCAGTGTCGATTCTGTCGCCAAGCCGGACGCGCATGTGGTGCCGTGGGCTTATCAGGGCGACTCCGCGATCGCGGCCAGCGCGCCCGGCCACATCCCGCACGTGCTCGGAGACGTCGACCTCGTGCTGCCCGTCCTGCACGGACCCTACGGCGAGGACGGCACCATGCAGGGCCTGCTCGAGCTCGCCGGAGTGCGCTACGTCGGAGCCGGGGTACTGTCCAGCGCGGTCAGCATGGACAAGGAGTACATGAAGCTGATCTTCGCGGCCAGGGGCCTGCCGGTCGGGCCGCATGTCGTGGTCAGGGAACGGGACTGGCCAGCGGCAGCGCCGCCTACTAGCGGCCAGCGCGCGGTCGCCGGGCAGCTCGAAGAGCTGGGCTGGCCGGTGTTCGTCAAGCCGGCCAGGGGCGGCTCAAGCCTGGGTACCTCCAAGGCCAGCGACCCTGACCAGCTCGCCGAGGCGATCGCGCTGGCCCGCCAGTTCGATCCCAAGGTCCTCGTGGAGGCCGCGGTGACCGGCAGGGAGATCGAGGTCGCCGTGCTGCAGGGCCTGGACGGGGCGCCGCCCGACACCAGCCTGCCCGGTGAACTGCGGCTCGACGGCGGCGAGGAGTTCTACGACTTCGAGGCCAAGTACCTGGACTCCGCGAACCAGATGCTGATCCCGGCCCCGATCCCGGCGGCCGACCTGACCAGGATTCGCGAGCTGGCCGGAGCGGTGTTCGACGCGGTCTCCGCCGAAGGTCTCGCAAGGGTGGATTTCTTTTACCAGCCGGACGGGCAGATCCTGGTCAACGAGATCAATACCTTCCCCGGAATGTCCCCTACGTCGTACTTCCAGAAGATGTGGGAAGCGACCGGGATGTCGTTCCCTGAGGTCATTGACCGGCTGCTGCGGACCGCGCTCGAGCGCAGGCCGGGCCTGCGTTAGGCAGCCAGACCCGCGCCCAAGGCGGCCGTTGGACTACTTCCGGCCTGAGGCGGCCTTCTTCTTGTCGCCATTGACCAGAGCCTTGAAGTCGGCGCCGGGCCGGAACTTGGGCACCGAGGACTTGGGAACCTTGATGGACGCGCCGGTGGCTGGATTGCGAGCGGTCCGGGCGGGCCGGTCGGTCTTTTCAAAGACACCGAATCCGGTAATTGCCACCTTGTCGCCCTTAGCGACCGCGTGCTGTATGGTCTCGAGAAGTGCGTTAACGGCCTCAGTTGCGGTTTTCTTATCCCCCAACCGGCCTGAAATCGCATCGATCAGGTCACGCTTGTTCATTTCCTCACTCCTGCGGGTCCCCCAACGGGAAGTCCGCGGTCCGGAAATCCTTTGCGGCCCCGGCTCCGCGACCTCTGACCTGCCTGAAATTAGGCGATGCAGCGACGGCGCACAATCATCTGCGCAATAAAAGAGGCGTGTCGTTACTGAAAGCTGGTGGCATTCGGTAATAAATCGGATGCTACCCCCGAGCCCCGGTTGCGCCGCTGTTCTATATCGCGGCAGCACTACCCGGGGGTTGTTTTATCAAACCTCTTGAGCGACAGTCGCCCCGGCCAGCCTGGCTTCCGCTATCAGCCGGTCAAGACGCCGCTGGCCGCGAATCGGGCACGCGCCAGGCACCTTGAGCGAGGTACAAATCGCCGTATAGCGCTGACTCAGCCGAGCCCTGCTGTCGGAATCGGCATCGAGCGCGGCGAGCAGCCGCTGGGCAGCGAGCAGCCTCGCTGCCAGCTGGTCACCGACGACGGTATCGGCGGCCAGATCCGCCCCGTCAAACTCGGGCTCGCTCATCGTGGCCAGTGTCCCAAACCGGCGTTCTGGCCCGGACACCGAGCCGGCTTTCCCAGTGTCCGGTGATCACCCGATCCGTCCGCAGCACGACTAGTGGGCACGAGGTAAGGTCCATACTTGGGAAGCTGCGGCTGGCCTGACCGAGCCCGATCACGGGACCGAGACCAGACTGCCAGCTCGCATGATCCGCCGGAGTGAGGTCGCCCCCGATGAAGGTAGCCGTGGTCAAAGAGACCGGGCCAGCGGAGCGCCGGGTCGCGCTCGTTCCTGAAGTTATCTCCAAGCTGAAATCGGCCGGTCACGAGATCCTGGTCGAAAGGGGCGCCGGCGAGTTGGCCTTCTTCCCCGATGAGACGTTCTCCGCGGCTGGTGCCAGCGTCGTCGGCGCCGATCAGCTGGCTGACGCGGACGCGGTGCTGATGGTCGGCCGCCCAGACCAGGCTCAGCTCGGCAGGCTGCGCGCCGGGCAGGCCGTGCTTGGCCTGTTCGCTCCGCTGGCCGACCCTGAGCTGGCCGAGCGGCTGGCGGCGACCGGCGCCACCGTGGTCAGCCTGGACCTGATCCCGCGCACCCTGTCCCGCGCGCAGCCGATGGACGCGCTGACGTCCCAGTCCAACATCGCCGGGTACAAGGCGGCGGTGCTGGCCGCCGCCGAGTTCGGCCGGTTCTTCCCGCTGCTGATCACGGCGGCGGGTACCGCCAGGCCGGCCAAGGTTCTCGTGCTCGGCACCGGCGTGGCCGGCCTGCAGGCGATCGGCACGGCCAGGCGGCTCGGCGCCGTCGTCAGCGCCTACGACGTGCGCCCGGAGACCAGGACCGAGGTCGAGTCGCTCGGCGGCACCTTCATCGAGCTGACCTCGGTCGGCCCGGCGAGCGGCACCGGCGGCTACGCGCGGGTGCTCACCGACGCCGAGCGAGCCGCGCAGCAGGCCGAGCTCGCCGATCACATCGCCAGGCACGACGTCGTGATCACCACGGCGCAGGTGCCAGGCCGGCGACCGCCGCTGCTCGTCACCGGCGCAGCGCTCAAGGCCATGACCGCCGGATCGGTGATCATCGACATGGGCGCCAGCGCGCTCGGCGGCAACGTCGAGGGATCGGTGCCGGGCGAGACCATCGTCACCGACCACGGAGTGACCATCGTCGGGGCCGAGAATCTGCCGTCCACGATGGCCGCGGCCCGTCAGCGATGTACGCGAGAAATATCAGCTCGCTGCTGACCTACCTGATCAAGGACGGCACGCTCACCGTGGATCTCGATGATGAGCTAGTGGCCGGCGTCGTCGTCGCGCATGGCGGCAAGCTGATCCACCCGGCTCTGGCCAAGACGGCCGGGGACGACGGTCCGGCACCGGCGCCGGCCGACTGACCTGGAGGTACCGTTCATGCTCCTGACCGACTTCATCATCTTCGTCCTGAGCCTGTGGGTGGGCTTCGAGGTCATCAGTAAGGTGCCAGCCACGCTGCATACGCCCCTGATGTCGGCGGCGAACTCGATCCACGGAATCGTGCTGGCCGGCGGGATCGTGATCGCGGCGACAGCCCACAACGTGGTCGGCTACATCCTGGCATTCGTGGCCGTGGCGTTCGCCGCGATGAATGTGGTCGGCGGTTATGTGGTCACCGGCCGGATGCTGAAGATGTTCAAGCGCAGGCCCACGCCGGCCGTGCCCGCGGCGGCCTCGTCTACGGCGATAGCGGCCAGCCAGAACGGCAGTTCCACAAGCAACGGGGCAGCGGCATGAGCGGTACTTTTAATACGGTAATTCAGCTCATCTATGTCGCGGCCGCGTCCTGCTTCATCCTCGGCCTGCACCTGATGAACAACCCGGCGACCGCCAGGCGCGGCAATCAGGTCTCGGTCATCGGCATGACGGCGGCGGTTGTCGCGACCGGTGCGCTGGTCATCCATCTCGGCAAGATCACCGTTACCGGCTGGATCGTGATCGGGGCCGGGATTCTGGTCGGCGGCGGCCTTGGCCTCTACACGGCCAGGACGGTCAAGATGACCGCGATGCCGCAGCTGGTCAGCGTGTTCAACGCGGTCGGCGGCGGCGCGGCTGCCCTTGTCGCGATCCGGGACTACATGGAGCTCGGCACCCGCGTCGCGGCTGCGACCTCTGTCACGACGCTGCTTGACGTGATCATCGGCTCCGTGACGTTCTCCGGCTCGATCATCGCGGCCGGCAAGCTGCAGGGCGTGATCACCTCGGCGCCGGTCACCTTCCCCGGTGCCAGGATCGTGAACCTGATTCTCGCGGCGGCCGCCGTCGGTGTCGGGGGCTATCTCATCGCCGCGCCGAGCCTGATCGGCCTGGGTGTCGTGATCGCGGCGGCGCTCATCTTCGGCGTGTCGATGGTCATGCCGATTGGCGGCGCCGACATGCCGGTGGTGATCTCGCTGCTCAACGCGTTCACCGGGACGGCCGTGGCGATGGCCGGATTCGTAATCGACAACACGGCGCTGATCATCGCCGGCGCGCTCGTCGGCGCCTCAGGCGGCATCCTGACCAAGCTCATGGCCGACGCGATGAACCGCTCGATCCCCAACATCATGCTCGGCGGCTTCGGCTCAGGCGACACGGCGGTCGCGATCGCGGGCCCGGCCGGCGCCGGCGTGCAAGCCATCGCGGCCGACGACGCGGCGATCCAGCTCGCCTACGCCTCCAAGGTGATCATCGTTCCCGGCTACGGCCTGGCCGCCGCCCAGGCCCAGCACGAGGTGGCCGCACTCGCCGACCTGCTCGAATCCAGGGGCGTCGACGTCAGCTACGCGATCCACCCGGTGGCCTGCCGGATGCCAGGCCACATGAACGTGCTGCTCGCCGAGGCGAACGTGCCGTATCCGCTGCTCAAGGAGATGGAAGAGATCAACCCGGAGTTCGCCCGCACGGACGTCGCGCTGGTGATCGGTGCCAACGACGTGACCAACCCGGCCGCCCGCCTGCCGGGCACCGCGATCTCCGGGATGCCAATCCTCGACGTCGACGCGGCCAAGTCGGTCATCGTGATCAAGCGATCCATGGGCCACGGTTACGCGGGCATCGACAACGAGCTCTACGCCAACCCGAAGACCTCCATGTTCTTCGCCGACGCCAAAAAAGGCCTAGCCCAGCTAACCGCCTCCGTCAAGACCCTAGTCGGCTAACCCTCCCGACCCCCCAAGGCAGCTCCCGCCAGCACCCCTAGCACCCCTAGCAACCCGAGCCTGTCCCCCGCACCCCAGCCCCACCAGCAACCCGAGCCCGTCCCCCGCACCCCCAGCCCCACCAGCAACCCGAGCCCGTCCCCCGCACCCCAGCCCCACCAGCAACCCGAGCCCGTCCCCCGCACCCCAGCCCCACCAGCGACCCGAGCCCGTCCCCCGCACCACCCCCAGCCCCACCAGCAACCCACCCCCACCAGCAGACCCCACCCCTCACCGGCAACCCGCCCCCACCAGCAGCCCGCCCCGGCAACTTTCCGTGATCATGGCCGGGGTCTTGATCACGGAGACTCAGTGGGGTGATCATGCCACTTATGTTCCGTGATCAAGCTTTGCTTCATGATCACGGAACGCTGCGGGGTGCGCCCCGCCTCCGCCGTCATCCCAACCCCCGTCACCCGGCACCTCTGTCGGCGCAGGCGCCTCTGTTGCCCCAGATTCCCCAAGCACCCCAAACGCACCCAGTGCCTGCGACTGCGACTGCCCGTTTTGTCGGTGTTGCGCGTTCCGCGTGCTAGCCCGCGGACAGCTGGGGACCCCTGCTGTCGTGCTAGCAGCAGCTGGGGCGCCCTGCTGTCGTGCCGACCGGCCGCCGCTGCCACTCCCGCCGACGCGAAGGCAGCGTCGCGAAGGCAGCGTCGCGCCTCTGCTGTCGCCAGAACGACAGTTCCGGGCCGACGCTGCCGCTAGGGCCAGGGGCGAGGACGACTCCGGCCGCGCTAACTTACTAATAGGTAAGTTAACGCTGTCTAAATAGACCTATTTATGTCATATACAAGTTATAGACAGGAAGTTTGATATTTCGCTATCGTCCTTCATGCTAAAGCCGCACCAATCGTTCGGATCTGTGGCAAAGCCTCATATGGCCTCCTCTGGGAACGGCTCGTTCTTCCATATCTGGCATCCGTCCGGGCGCGGCACCCCATTGTCAGAATCGGAAGGAGCTCACCTATGAGCCGACGTTTGCTCCTCATCGTGGCAACGACCGCGCTAGTGCTGTCTGGCGGGACAGCGGCCAGTGCCTCGACGACCACGACCACGACCGCCACTCCCTCAGCCAGCCGGAACTGCGTAGCCACCGCCGCCCCCATCGGCAGCGCGGCGACTCCGCGATTCACCTGTTATGCGACGTTCGCAGGCGCGGTCAGGGCGGCCACGAACGGACGCGTTCGGCTGCCAGCGGGAACTCGGCCGGGCTCCGTCACCCCGGATGAAATCAATCAGGCCGCGCTAACCCCGGACACCCCGAACGCGACCTTTGTCCTGAGCGTCGACTACCAGAACAGCAATTTCGGAGGCAACACGCTGTTCTGGACCGAGCCGTCGGGCTGCGGCAATTTCGAGGCGTCGAGCATGCCGAGCGGCTGGAACGATCAGGTCTCATCCGTCGCCGCCTCCAGCGGCTGCGCCACCACATTGTTCCAGAACAACAATTTCACCGGCACGACCTTCGTCATCAAGAAGAACGCCTCGGCGACGACCCTCGGCTCGTTCAACGACGAGGCGTCCTCGCAGACCTGGTGCACCGCCGCCCCATGCGGAAGCTGACCGAGCCGGCCGCGCTGTCGTGCCGTCGGTGCCGCGCAGCCGACACCGACGGCACGACGCCAGCCCGCGGCACGACGCCGGCCGGTGAGCCACCGGCCACGCCGAGCGAGCCGACCCGGTTAGGCGTCCTGACCGGTCGCCCCTCGCAGCCCGAGCTCAGCGCAAGAGTCCGTGCCGCCGGGGAAAACTCCGATCACCCCGCCGGCCAGCACGCACACTCCCAGCCGCGGTACTGGGTGCGGCTGCCCGCCGCGGGCGGGCGGGATCACCCGGCTAGCCCCTGGCCGCAGCCAGCCCTGCCGGAACAGCGACGAGCACAACTCGAGCGCGCTCCGCGTCAGCGCCTTGCTTCCTGCCTTCCCGTGCACCCCGACAGTCGCGTAGCTCCCGTCAACCCGCTCGACCGTGTAGCACCGGGCATGAGTCAGGCCCGCCACCTGCTGATAACCCACGACGGCGAACGCGACCGCACCGCCGCTCAGGAGGAGCAGCGTCACGCCAGCGGTGATCGCCACCGACCTCGCTCGCCGTCTTGGCGTCGCCGATCGCGTGACAAGCTGCTCGAGCTGGAGCCGGGCCGCTTCCCGCCGCCCGGCGCGGAGCACTGGCATCCGCTGCGGGTGGAAATACGTCATCGTTGTTCACCAGTCCTTGTCACGCATGCTGTGGGCCGGCCAGATGCGCGCAGCCCGCTGCGCCGCTGGCCAGGTCACGCAGATGTTTTCTGGCCCGGAAGAGCCGGGAGCGCACGGTCCCCTCGGGAACTCCGAGCGCGATCGCCGCCTGGGCGTAGCTCAGGCCCGCCCAGTCGCAGAGAGCGAGCACATCCCGCTCGGGATCGGGCAGGCCGTTCATCGCGCAGAGCAGATGCTGCGCTAGTCGCTCTTGATCGACTCGTGCCTCCGCCTCCGAGGCAAAGTCCGCTTCAACGTCAGGCCTAGGCAGCTTCGCGAGCAGCAGCCGGTAGCGGCGCAGCGTCCGCTGCGCGTTGCGAGTGACGTTGTTCGCCACTCCCAGCAGCCACGGAAGCGCCGAGTCGCCGCTGAACCTCACCTCATGCCGGCGCCGCCACGCCTTGAGGAAGACCGCCGATGTCAGGTCCTCGGCCATCGACCACGAGCCCGTGCGGCTAAAGCAATGCGCGTACACCCGGTCCGCATGACGCTCGAACAGCTCGCCGAAGGCCGGGCCCGCGTACTCGTTGGCAGCTTGCGACCAGAGCTCCTGGTCGCCCGCCATCCGCCAGTCGATTCCCACACTCCTATATGTCCGGCATCGGCCATCGGGTTCCACCGGCTAAACCCACTGGTCACAGCGTCACCAAGTGGTCGAAACCAGGCGCGCGGGCCGCTGGCCCGGAGTTATGTTCGGCAGGAAAGGCCGAACGGTCAGGTACTCGCGCCAGCTCGGGAACGGCCTAGAGCCAGGAACCCTCAGAGCTTTGGTCCGAAACTAACCATCAGGGCAATCGTCCCGCAGGAAAGGTTACTACAATGAGCACGCTTGATCGTGACCTCGATGCACTTGAACGGCCCGTTATGAATAATGGGCTTGAACTTACTGGTGCCCGAATAGCGACCGTTGGTGATATGAATGTCCGCCGGCTGCTACCTCTCCGCCTGCGGCGGAGCATCGGCGCGTGGTGCTTCGTCGATCATTACGGACCGATGTCGGTCGACGGTGTCACCGGGATGGAAGTGCCGCCGCACCCGCATATCGGACTGCAGACGGTCACCTGGCTGCTGGCCGGCGACGTGCTGCACCGGGACAGCCTGGGGACCGAGCAGGTCATCAGGCCAGGTCAGCTCAATCTGATGACCGCCGGCCGCGGGATCGCGCACGCGGAAGAGTCTCCAGTCGAGCACGACCCGTCACTGCACGGAGTCCAGCTCTGGGTAGCGCTGCCTGAGGCTTCGCGTCAGGCCGAGCCAAGGTTCGAGCACCACGCCGAACTGCCGTTCATCGCCTCGAACGACCTGACGATTTCGGTCTTTCTCGGGGCGCTAGCCGGCGCCGCTCGCCGGCCACGACCTTCTCCGACATTGTCGGGGCGCAGATCTCGGTTCACCGGACAATGCAGGCAAACGTCGCGGTGAAGGCAGAATTCGAACATGCGATCTTCGTGGTCAACGGCGAGGCCAGGGTAGCCGGAACCGACCTGCGGCCGGGGAACCTCCTCTATCTGCCGACCGGGCACGACGTCGTGCCGGTGTCGGCGCCCGCCGGGGCGACCTTGCTCCTGCTTGGCGGCGTACCGCTCGACGAGCCGCTGCTGATGTGGTGGAACTTCGTCGCCAGGACTCCGGCCGAGATCACGGCCGCCGTCAGTAACTGGCAGGACGGGAAGTTCGGTGAGGTTGGCGGCTACGATGGCGAGCCGCTGCCGGCGCCCGCACTTCGGGCCGAACAGCTGCGCACCCGCCCGGTCAGGAGCTTATGGCAGCCGCTGTAGCGGCGCGCATCCCGGCCGACGGCCCCGCTACAGCTGGTGCGAGCTGAGGATCCTGATGAGATTTGGCTTGCGCTTCTGATCTGCTCGCAGTACCCGCAGGTAGGCGCTGAACTTCGTCTCGGTGCCTCAGCGGCGGTGGCACTCCCGGGCGCCGAGCAGCAGTCTGGCCATCCGGAGGTAAGCCTTGTCGCCGGTCATCTGCTTCAGCGGCTGGATCAGCCGCAGGTAGACCTCCAGCGCGTCAGCGGGGCGAGCCGGCGTGATGAGATCGGCCAGCGTCAGCCACTGCTCCTCGCTGGCGCGGCCGGTCGCCGCGTCCCAGGCCGCGTCGAGCTCGCCCTCGGCGATCAGCACGTCGACCAGGATCGAGTGCGCCGGGAGCACGACACCCCGGTGACCCGAGCGGGCGGCTTCGTCGTCGGCGCGGAGCAGGTCAAGCGCCCATTCACGGGTGACCGGCCAGGCTCCGGAGTGTTCGGCGGCGGCACGCAGCCGCTGGAAGGCGGCCAGATCCCGGACAGCGGCGAACGCGTCCCGCCGCACCGCCAGCGCGTCGTCAGCGCGCCCCTCCGCCAGGTAGCGCCCGACCACGAAGTCCGCGATCTTCTGGTCGCGCGACTCACTCGCACGCAGGCCGCGCTCGGCCCAGGTGAGAGCCTCGCCAGCCCGGCCGGCCGACTCAAGCTCGACCGCGATCCTCAGCTCATCCAGCCCGCCGCCGGACAGACTAGCGGATATCAGGTCGATCAGGGCGTCGGTATCTCCGACCTCACGCAGAAGATCCTCAAGCGCGCGCAGGGCGGCCGGGCTCGACGGTCCCGGGCTCGACGGCTCTGGCTCCAGTGCGGCGGTGAGCAAGTCCTTCAGGAAACCGACCCCAGTCACGCCGAGGGGATCGCGGTACGCCGTCACCTGGATCGGCGGCAGATCGTCGCCGCTCACCACCCGACTCACGAGGAAGGCGGCGAGTTCCATCGGGTCAGGCGGCTCGGCGACGCAGGCCGCGTGATGCTGGTCCATGAGCCGCGCCGCGGCGGCCCAGATCTGGCCGCCGGGGTCGACCGCATGACGGCAGGCCTCCGATACCAGGTCAATGGCGAATTCCGCGACGGCAACCGCAGCCTCAGGATCGCGCTGATCGCCCTCGTCCTGATCGCCCTCGTCCTGACCGAGCTCAATGAGGTGCGCGACTACGCCGACCGCTTCGTCAACTCGCCTGGCGTAACGCCGGGACTCCCCGGCCTCGATATACCCGTATTCTCCGAAACCTCCGGGATCAAGCAGATCATCTAGCCGGTCAAAGATGATCTCGTAGTCAGCAGTGTCGCTCGCAGCCCGCAACTCAAGTCGCTGGCGCAGATCAGCGTCTTCGACCGCCTGCTCAAGCACGAACGCGAGCAACTCGTCCCGGCTTAGAGAATTCAGCCACTTCTGCAGGCCGGTCGTCCTGACCGCCTCAGACGTCCGCTCGCCCGTCCGCTGCTTCGGCACCCTCCCCGCTGAAGTCGGAGCCGAAGCCGACCCGGCATCCGGCTCCGCTTGTCCGGCCGGCTGACCGGTCGCCAGAAAGGCCAGGCCGACCGCGACGCAATGCTTGCAGAAGTAACCCTCCTGACTCCACGGGCAGTCACAGACGCCGCTGACCTTGGCGTGAGCGCCGATCGTCAGGACGACCAGGTACTCGTCGGTGCCAAGCACAGACGCCGTGATCCGATTGCCGAGAACGGTCAGGTCCCTGACCGCGCGCACATATCCCTGACCCCGCTCAAACGAACGCTGACCAGCCACTTCTCGCAGGTCCGCCTCGGTGCAAACACCTTCAGTAATGGCTGCCACATAGCCATTTAACAACAGCCCGCCGACAGTCAGCGCCGACGCCAGATCCCCCCTGACCACCGACCGGCCTGGGCGGCGCCGCGGCATTAAGCAAGCAGTGTGACCTGGGTCGCACGTCGCTGGTGGCTAGATACTCAAGCGCAGGGGTAGGAGTGTCGCCATGACCCGAGCCGTCGTCAAGTAACCCAGTCGGCATCCAGCACTGCTCCGGATGGGTGGGGACTCCGTGGCTCTGCCAGACTTCTTTGTCGCAGGCGTACCCAAGGCGGGAACCACAGCCTTGCACTCGGCTCTGGCCAGGCATCCCGCGCTATACCTGGCACCGGTGAAAGAACCCAAGTTTTTCCTGACCGACGGTCCGCCGCCGGCCGAGGGCGGACCGGGTGATATCAAGACCTACCGGGAGCATGTCTGGCGCCGCGCCGACTACGAAGCACTCTTCGAGCCAGCCCCCGCAGGCGCGCTCAAGGGTGAGTCAACCCCGTTCTACCTGCACAATCGTGCGGCTCGGCGCCGGATCAAGACCCTGATCCCGCAGGCCAGGCTGATTATCGTGCTGCGCGATCCGGTAGAACGGGCCCATTCCAACTGGGCTCATCTGTGGTCAGCCGGACTCGACCCGTGCGATAACTTCGTTGAGGCCTGCGAGCGCAGCCGGCCAGGGTCGCGGCCGGATGGGCTGACTTCTGGCGGTATACCGAGCTTGGCCGGTATGGCGAGCAGCTACAGCACCTGTACAGGCTGTTCAGCAGAGAGCAGGTGCTGGTCATCAGGTACCGGGCACTGATCACGAATCCGCTCGACATCCTGGACACCGCGTGCTCCTTCCTCGGTGTGCAGACCGGGGTCCTGGCCGAGCTTCCACGCGAGAACGTCACCGCGCACCCACGTCCCTCGGCCAGATACCGGGCCATGGCAGCGGCCCGCCGAGCCACCGCGACCGCGTCGGCGCTCCTGCCCGGCCGGCTAGGCATCAGCCTGAACGATCACCTTGAGCATCTGCTGCAGCAGGACGGTAGCCCGAGACAACCGCTGACCTGGGAGCAGCGCAGATCAGTGCTACCCGCTTTCGAGGCCGACATCAGACTGCTCGAAGGCATCACCAGCACCGACTTCAGCAGCTGGCTGCGCCCGCGCACCGAGTCCGGCGGCCTCGTCGGAGCCCGCCCGTCGGGCCAGCGCCAGGCCCGCAACGGCCGCCCCCGCCCCGAATACTGACAACCGCGCCGGCCCGGCCTCACAACCCACCGATGCTCGGTGATTGTAGGGGGACGGCGTTCACGCACTCGGGCGAGGGCTAGGTGATCACGCGCCTGATGTCTCCGTGATCACGACGGGCGGGGGTGATCACGGAACTTGCCTCTGGGCGCGAACTCCGTGACTGGGCTGGTGGCTGGCGCGCGGGGTTGCGATTGGAGTTATAAGGATATTTCGGATTACTGGTCGGGATGTTCCCGGGCGGGTGACAGCAGCGTCGTGCCGTTGCTGCTGCTCCAGCGACAGCGGAGGGCCGGCGGTGCTGCCGGATCCCGAGCCTGCCGGGCCGGATCACTCACCCGGAACTCCGCCCGAAGCCTGACCTGATTGATCACGGATTCGCGCCAGAGCCCGGAACCTCAGCGGCGCTGATCTCAAAGGAAGCCGGGTTGGGGGTCCCGCCGATGCCTTCAGCGAACTGCGGTGCCCGTCGGCGCCCGGCTCCGGCCCTTGGTCCGGTTCGGCACCGCTCAGGACCGAGTCAGATAAGCCGCAAACCGGAATCCGCGTACGAGACAGGCGATGCCGGGGAGCGAGGCGGGCGCGGGTGAGAGGTGGGCACAACGGAAAGTGATGATACGTGGATCGGACCGGACGACCTATGAACACTTTCCGGGCTCTCCACTTCTCGCCTCAGAGAGCGGCGGTCAAAACGCGGCTGAGTTCAGAAACCTTGTCCCCTTGAAATCGCGATCCACGACACAATCCTGGAAAATCGCGTGATCACCCCGCTCCAAGAAGAGTCGCACCCCGCCCGGGCTGAGATGACCGCCGGATTGGGCTGGATGCCGATGCTCAGGCGGTGCGTAGTTCTGTGACCAGGTCGTGAGAGCCGCTGGCGTTGGTCAGCTCGTAATACACCCGTTCCCGCCCGTCGGCCAGCGGCACAACGGTCACATACCTCAGCCCCCGCCCGCCAGACTCCGCCCGGCCGGCCGGCGACTCAGCGATCGGCTCGACACCGACGGCCGTCAGCGAACCAGGCGCCGGGCCAATCGCGACCCCAGTGCGCTCCTCACAGTTCTCGGCCGCCGTGGCTCGGCCGTCGTAGTACGCGCTGACCCCATCCGGCGTCCATCGCACGGCGGCGACCCGTACACCGCGCGCGTCCCACTCGCCGGGCCTGGGTGCGAGAGCCACCCCGTGCCAGGTCCAGTCGATCCCGTCGGAACTAGTCGCGTACTCCGTCGTCATCCGGTCGCTCTGACCAGGATCTGCCAGGGGATGAACCGAGGCCCACATATGCCAGGCCCCGCCATGCGAAACGATCACCGGGTCCTTGACCGCCCGCGCACCGTCACCCGGCGCGACAACGCGGCTGTTAGCCGGGTCGAACTCGTCAGGAGCCCCGGCTTCGATCAGCTCTACCCGCCAGTGCTTGGTACCCGGCGTGGCGCAGCTCAGATACAGACGCCAGGAGCCGTCAGCCGCGACCGCGAGCGCGGGGCGCTCCAGCGACTCAGCGCCGAGCTGAGCCTTGCCGATCGTGACCACCGGCCGGAAACTGAGCCCGTCATCGGACCGCGCGACCACGACCGCGTAGCCGCGCCGCCCGGGAGTGCGCAGCCGGTAAGCCAGATAGATCGCACCGTTGGCGGCCAGGGCACTCGGCGAGCCGGCCCAGGCTCCGGCCCCGATCGAAGGAGCGGTCACGATGGTGACTGCGTCACTTGGAACCGGCGGCGCGAGCCCGCCCGCGAAGAGGTCGTTACGTATCACATATGAATAATATGCGACATGTCCGTGTCGTGTGGTTAGTTCGCCGCTTCGCTCTCAGGGCGCCTGCGCTTCCAGTTCCTTCCGAGCCGAGGCCAGCTCTCGCCTGGCGCTCTTGCCTACTTCGGGGTAGCGAGGATCCAGCTCGATCAGAGCCTGTGCGATGACGGCCGAAGCGCAGATCCTCGCGAACCACTTGCGATCGGCCGGGATCACGTACCACGGTGCCCAGGACGTGCTGGTGTGACTGAGCATCTCGGAGAACGCGTGCTGGTAGTCGTCCCAGTACTGCCGCTCCCTGATGTCCGCCGCCGAGAACTTCCAGGTCTTGTCCGGCACTTCAAGCCGTTTGAGGAACCGGCGCCGTTGCTCCTCCTTCGAGACGTTAAGCAGCAACTTCACCACCCGGAACCCGTTGTCGCTCAGATACCGCTCCCAGCGATTGATCTCGCGGTACCTGCGGTGCCAGATCCCCTCGTCTCCGGCCGCCGCCGGCAGCCGCTGCCGGCCAAGGTTCTCCGGGTGGACCCGCACGACCAGCACTTCTTCATAGTGCGACCGGTTGAAAATGCCGATCTCTCCCCGAGCCGGGACGCACTTCTCGTAACGCCACAAGTAGTCATGGCCGACCTCGGCATCGGACGGAACCTTGAAACTGTGCACGGTGACGCCCTGCGGATTGACGCCGCTCATCACGTGCCTGATCGTCCCGTCCTTGCCCCCCGCGTCCAGCGCCTGAAGGACCACGAGCAGACCGTGCTTCCCCTCCGCGGCCAGCCGCTCCTGGTACTCAGCGAGCACCTCGACGCCCCGCCCGAGCAGTTCCTTGCCGTCCTTCTTGTGCAAGAACCCCGCACGGTAACCAGGGTCGAAATCATCAGCCAGCCGCACGGACCGGCCAGGCGCCACCCGCAGCGGCGCGATCAGCTCTCTGAGCTGCTCAGCCCCCAGCTCCGTCAATAGAAACCCCACAAACCAAATAATTGGGCGAAAAGTAATCCTGGCCACGATCTGTAGCCGAGTTGGCCAGCGCCGGCCAGCTCTATCTTCTTATCACCTCATCCGGGCGCCAATGCGGTCAGGCACCCTGCATCTGCTGCATGTGCTTCATGATCGCCGTCTCGACATCCCGCATCTGGGCCGCAGGGCTGAACTGGATGATCTCGGTGCCTGCTACGGACGAGGGCACGTGACCCGGCGGCATATAGAACGCATCGCCGGCGCGGATGACTTCGTCATGGTCCGCGTAGTGAACCCTCAGCTCACCCTTGAGCACGTAACCCCAGTGCGGACACGGGCAAGTGCCGCCCGGCAGGCCGCTGAGCATCCCGGCTAGGTCATGATCCTGCTTGATCGTCACGAAATTGACCATGTAATCATCGAGGTCCTGCGTCCTGTCCTCGACCACGCCGAAATCCTTGACCTGGCTGACCTCGCTCTTAGATACCTTCGGCATCAAGCTCATCTCCCTGTGTTTGCAAACATCGGCAGTGCGAATCGACTAACTCAGATCCCACGCTAGGCAAGGCTGGCCAGGCTCGCATGAGGCGTTCGCCTCATCTTCTGCGAGCTGCGCCCCTAGATCGGCTGCGCAACGGCGTAGTCCTCGGGGAGCAGCCCGTGCCGGACCGCGAAAAGCGCAGCTCCGGCCCGGTTCGAGGCATCGATCTTCGTGTAGATGTGCTCCACGTGATTGCCCGCTGTCTTCGGCGTGATCATTAGCCGCTCGGCGATCTGCCGGTTCGACAGTCCGCGCGCGAGCAGCGCAAGTACCTCAAGCTCGCGGCTGGTCAGGCCCTGCAGTCCCTCCCGGCGACGCGGAACCCGATGACCAGCGGCTTCAAGCACAGCGTCGACCGCCGCCGCATCGAGCAGGCTCTGACGCTGGCCCGCAGGTCAGCTGCCGCCTCGTCGGCTGAGCGCGGCGGCCGGTGCGGGCGCGGCTCGCGCCAAGACTGATACGCGTCCGCGACCGCGAGGATCCGGGCTGGCCGTGAGATCGCCCCGCCGGACAGGCCGCGCGGGTAGCCGCTGCCGTCCAGACGTTCCCTGTGCTGAACCGCGATCTCGCCGAGCGGTGCCAGGGCCGCTGACTGATGAAGCATGCGCTCGGTGAGATACGGATACATCCTGACCCGCTCCCACTGGCCGGAACTCAGCGAACCGGGCTTGTCCCAGATCGAGTTCGACACGCCGAGCCGCCCGAAATCGTGCACGAGCCCAGCCAGCCGCAGTTTCCTGAGCTCCGCCGACTCCAGGCCAAGCTTGACTCCGGCGGCCTCGGCGAGATCGGCAACAGCGACGGAGTGGCCGAGCGTGTAAGGCGATTTGAGGTCGATGAAGTTGGCGATCGCTGCCAGCGCGGCCTCAAGCTGGTCAGCGGAGAGCCGCACGGCGAGCGCAGGCTCGGCGGCAATCACAGCGTCCCAGGCCGGCATAGATTCGAGATCGCCAAGAATCGCCTCGGTCTGCGCGCACACCAGTGCCGCCAGCTCGGGGTCGAACTGCTTGCCCGACCGGCTCCTGGCGAGTTCCGTCGCCGCGCCATGCCCGCCGACTCGCTGAGCGACCTCGATGAACTCAGCCAGCTGCGAGATCCTGGCCGCTATCGGCACCGCGTCGCCCTTCAGGTTTCCCGGCCAGCCACGCCCGTCCCATTGCTCGTAGGAAGCGGCGATCGCGCCGCGTACCTCTGCGGACAGGCCAAGCTGCTCGGCCAGGCCGCTCGCCAGCCGGGCATGCTGCGTAATCATCCCGTCAAGCGCACGGTGGCCGGACAGAGCGAACTCAAGGCCCACCCTCAACCGCTGCAGCGGCGGGTTCCCCGATCCGATCAGCCGCATGGTGGCGAGCATCCCCCGGATACTTCCGAACTCATGCCGGTACTTACCAGACTTAAGGGCGATGTCGTCGCCAAACCACTTCGCCTGCTCATGTGCGTCCGAATGGCATCCAACGTTGACGAGCAACGCGGTGTAGTAGACGGCCGCCCGGTCCTGCTCGCTGAGTCCCACCTGATCAGCAAGCCGCAAGGCGATCAGGCACTGCCGCAGCACATGCTCCATCGGCTGACCAAACCCGAGGTCGACGCCCAGTGAGAGCGCCGCAACGACCTCAGCCAGCCGAGCCGGCCGACCCAGATCACCATCTTTCATCTACCAAGAGTAGCTTCGGCCTGCGGCATGTCGTGAATGGAGCGTTCCCGCATGTCGGGGAGGTACCGAGCAGCGGCCGCGAAGTCCTTGTCGTCATGCAAGACAACCAGATCTAGCTGAGCCGCCGTCGCGCAGATCAGCAGATCCACCGCCGACAGCGCCCGGTGGGCTCCATTGCGCAGCAAGCGAAACTGCGCGGACTCTATCCACCTCCAGGCGCCTTTGGGAACGGGCGCATCTGGGTAGAGCACATCAAACATGTCCGACATCTGCTCGAACTCGTCAATAGTCCGGGCCGAGCGACGGAACTCGATGCGCTGCGGATGACAGGAGCCTATCGCTCCCGCGGAGGCGACATCAGCCCAGGCCACCCGGAGCTGCGTATCTCGCAAGGTCCGCCACAGGGCTGACGAATCGATCAGGTAGCGAATCACGGTGCCGGGTCTTTCTCTGCCGCCCGGCGGTGTTCCCACCCCTCGAAATCCCACTTCGACGCCAGCGTCGCATAGTGCTCTAGTGCCGCGACCCGGCGGTGTCGCGCCGCGAACTCCCGCAAGGCCAAGTTGACGGTCTCCTTCTTCGTCCTCGCCCCGGAGAGACGCATAGCCTCATCAAGAGCATCCTGATCGATGTCGATCTGCGTCAGGGTCATCAGTCACCTCAGTAGTTTCTGCGTGTTGATGATATACATATTGAATCTACATCATCAATAGAACGGCTGCTGAAGACCTGTCGGACCAGGCTGGCGGTGTCGTGGGGGTGTGCGTAGCACGGGCTTACGCTGGTGATCAGGGGCGGTGACTGGGCCTCGGCGGAGCCAGGTGCCCCGGTCGGCTCGGCTACGAGCTGGCCGTTCCTCTGGCACGACTCCGCCGCGGCTGCCGGTGAACCTGGGCCATCCGCGTCAGCCGTTCCTGGTACTCGGCGAGCAACTCGACCCCCTGACCGAGCAGTTCCCTGCCGTCCTTTTGTGCAGGAAGCCCGCCCGGTAACCAGGGTCGAAGTCGCGGCCCAGCCGCACGCGACTGCCAGGCGCGCCACCCGCATTGGCGAGATCGGTCTCGAAGCTGATCAGCCGGCAGCTCGGTCACGATAAAACCCACCAAACCCCAGGAATTTAGGCGAAACGGGATCACATCACTAACTGTGGCCGACTCGGCCGGTGCCGACAACCCTCATCCTCCTACCATCCCCTCTGACAGTCGATGCGATCAGGGCTGCCGGTCGGGCGCCCTGCGACTGCTTCATCTGCTGCGCGGCGGTGCGGGCAGCCCGTGCTGGACCGCGAACAGCGCCGCTACGGCCAGGTCCGACGCATCGATCTTCGCGTAAACCCCTGACTAGTAATGGACATCACCATTCGCGGCCGATCCAAGCATGCAAAGGTAGAGACATCAATTATCTTATTTGGATTGGACTGGAATGCGCAGAGTAGTACCGATGACCGCAATTGTCGGCCTCACGGCACTAACCTTCGGCTCGATCCTCGGGGCACCATCAGCGTTGGCGTCGAGCAGCCACAGCCGGCCATTGCCTTGCCACGCCACGATGAGCACCAGTCACCCGGCCGATTTCACCACCACAACGGTTCGTGTCCGGACTGTCGCGCAGGCCAGAATCACGACTGTCGCTCATTACCGCACGGTCGACCGCGAACATCACGGCCGCTCCAACGATCACGGCCGAGCCGGAATCCCCTATTACATCAGCGGTGCGACCCCCGGTTTCGAGGTAATCGTCGACGTGAGCGTCCGCCGACCACATCGATCAGGAACCTGCCAGACGTCATTCACGCCTCACTCGTGATCAAAGTTTGTTTCATGAGCTGATCGCGGAGTCGGCTAGCTGTGACAGCGGGTGTTAGACCTGGCTGGGGGCTAGCCGGGCGGCGTGCCGTCCGGCTTAAGACTGGCCGCCAACGGGGGCCTGGCGCGAGCACCCCGGCGGAGGCTCATCGATGTGACCGAGATGTGGTCCCGGCACAATGCCAGGAACTTAAGGTGGCTGGTTTGTGGTGGTGCGGGGGTGTTGTGGCTGGTGGGGGGTGGCGGGGGTGGTTGTGTCAGGCGGGGTGATGGTGGCGGTGTGGCGGGTGTCGCGTGGTATGGGGGCCGGGGTGGTTGTGTCTGGCGGGGCGGGGCGGGGCGGGTTGGTGCTGGTGCGGGAGAGGCTGGCCGGGGCGGGCTGGGCTGCGGCGCGGCGGGTCGGCCGCTCTTTTGCCGGGTATGCCGGGATCGAGGTGACTGCGGTGTCGCAGCTGGGGTCCCCTGCTGTTGCGCGGACGACAGCAGGGGACCCCGGCTGTCGTCCGCCGCAGCCGCTGCCGCACCCGGACAGCCACTTAAGTTCCTGGCATTGGGTCTCAGCACCGCTGTCACATTGATGTGCCTCGGGCGGGAACGGGGCGGCGGGAGCAGTCGGAGAAATCTGTTGGGCCTTTGTCCGTTTTTGGGAGTATTGCCCCGTGGTGGGGGTAGTGGAGAACGCGAGCTTGGTCCGGCAACTCCGCGCAGACTTCCGTGATCATGAGACAAGCCTTGCTCACGGAGCATGAGGTGGGTGATCACCTGGGCAGAGTTCCGTGATCAAGGACCCGTCCTTGATCACGGAATCTGGACGGGGGCGCCGGGTTCAGATCGATGCGGCTTCGGCGGGTGCACGTGACGTGTTCTCCGCGGTGGCCAGTCTTAAGCCGGACGGCGTGCCCTCGATGCAGAGCGTTGCGAAGCAGCCGGCATCGAGGGTACGCCGCCCGGCTAACCCCCAGCCAGGTCTAACCTCAGCTGCCAGGTCTACATCAGCCGCCAGCCCGGTCACGGAATTCGCGCCAGCCAAGCTTCCTCGCTGCTAGGGGGCGGTGACCGGGCCTCGGGGCAGCCAGGTGCCCCGGCCGGGCTCGGCCAGGACCTGGTCGTCTTCTAGGACTACTTCGCCGCGGCTGACGGTGAACCTGGGCCAGCCTTGGACCTCGAAGCCGTCGTAGGTTGAGTAGCCAGCCCTGGATCGCATCGACCCGCCGTCGATCGTCCGGCGGAGCTGCGGGTCGAGGATCACCAGGTCAGCGTCGCTGCCGATGGCGATGGTGCCCTTTCTCGGGTAGAGGCCGAAGAGGCGGGCCGGGTTCGTGGACGTTAGCTCGATGAACCTGGCCAGCGAGATCCGGCCGGTGCGGACGCCCGCCGAGTACAGCATGGGCAGCATTGTCTCCAGATCGGCGACTCCCTGGCGGGCGGTGGTCACGTCCAGGGACTCATCGACCTTGTGCGGCAGCGTCCACGGCGCATGGTCGCTGCCGAGTGTGTCGATTGATCCGTCGGCCAGGCCGGCCCAGAGCGCGTCGACGTCGCTCGACTCGCGCAGCGGCGGGGCGCCGATGTAGCGTCCGCCCTGCGGCTCGGCTAGCGCGGCGCTGGTCAGATACAGGTAGAGCGGGCGGGTCTCGACGTAGACGGGCAGGCCGCGTGCCCGCGCGGCGCGAGCGGCCTGCAGCGCGGCCTGCGACGACAGGTGGACGATGTAGACCGGCGCCCCGGTCAGCTCGCACATGGCAACCGCTCGCTCGACGGCCGCGCGCTCGGCCGCGACCGGCCGGCTCGCCGCCCAGTCTTCAAGGCCGCCTCGGCCGGCGGCGAGAAGCTGGTTGTTCGCGAACCTGATGAGCGCGCCGTCCTCGCAGTGGATCAGCGTGAGCATGCCGTGCCGCCCGGCGACCGCGACCGCCTCGATCAGCTCATCGGCGTGGGCATCGAAATCGTCCGGGGTCATGAACAGCTTCAGGCTCATGTGCCCGGCCTGCGCCAGCAGCGGGATCTCGGCCAGCGCGCCGGCCATCTGGCCGTACATGACCGCGTGCAGGACGTAGTCCACGCGGGCCGCCGCCTGCGCGCTGGTCAGGTCGCGGGCCAGCGACTGCTGAAGTGAGTCGCCTTCCGCCGGGAAGGTCATGTTGCCGATGGTCGTGATCCCGCCGGCGATTGCGGCGGCCGAGCCGCTGGCGAAGTCATCGGCCCAGGCAGGCTCGTCAGGATCGGCCTCCGCATCCTCAGGGGACGACAGGTGCACATGCATGTCGATACCGCCCGGCAGGACCAGGGCACCGGTCGCGTCCAGATAGCGGCGGCCGCGCAGGCCAGCTCCGATCTGGCTGATCTTGCCGTCGATGATGCCCAGGTCACATTCGGCGGAGCTGCCGGCAGTGACCACGGCGCCCCCTTTAATTACCAGATCGAAATCTCTAGCAGCCGAATCCATCACAGTCCCCTTCAACGCCTGGCCTCCAGGCGCCCCATTGTGGCAGCGCCCGCAGGTCAGCGGGCGAGCTCGCGCAGCAGCTCGATCACGGCGGGGCTAGGCGGCTTGGGGTCATCGGGGCTGAAGGAGAGATCGCCGGCGTCGGCGCCGGCCTCGGCCAGGATCCGGACGGTGGCCAGCCAGTTGGCGGCCGGGTTGCCGCTGGGCTGCTCCCCGCTGCCGATCAGCGCCCAGACCATCGGGGTGCTGTCCCAGCGGGCGTCCTTGGCCTCTAGGTCGGCGCCCGCGTCGATCAGGAGCCTGGTGACGTCGGCGCTGCCCGCGTGCGCGGCGGCGTGCAGCGCTGTGGCTCCGTTCTCATCATCCCTGGCGCTGATGTCGAAGCCGAGGTCGAGCATCAGGCGGGTTCCGGCGAGGTTGCCGGTTTCGGCCGCCTGGGTCAGAGCCTGAGCCCGCTGCGGCAACGTGAGATCGCTGAGCAGTCCCGGCCGGCGGCAAGCTGGCCGGCGGCCGCGTCGCCGTCACCGCGCAGACAGGCGGACAGGAGCCGGTCGAGGTCGGACGCATCGTCGCGGGCGCCGTGGCGGTGCAGCAGGTCGGCCAGGTCGGTCCGGCCCAGGCGAACCGCCAGGGCATAGGGAGATCGCCCGTCCGAGCCGGGGAGCTGGGGGTCGGCCCCGTGGGTTAGCAGCAGCTCTACCAGCTCCGGATCGCAGCCTGAACGCACAGCCGCGTACACCACCGAGGTTGGCTCTTCGTCGTCGTCGAGATACTTTCGCGGATCGGCGCCTGCCTGGAGCAGCAGCCGCACCCCGTGCGCATCGTCGGTGCTGATCGGGGCGGCCAGTGCCATCCTGGCGATGTCCCGCACGCTGCCGGCCCAGGTCAGCAGCAGCGCGAGGCACCGATGGTTGTCGTCAGCGAATCCGGCCAGGTAGAGCGTGTGGTCGTCGGGCCGCGCTCCGTGCTCGAGCAGCAACTCGGCGATGTCCGCGTTCGCGGCGCCGGCGACCGCGCATCGCAGTGGTGACCAGCCGCCGTCCGCGCCGGCCGGGATTCTGACGCCGACGTCGGCCCCCGCTTCGACGAGCAGCCGGGCAACCTCGGTCAGGCCGTCAGCCCGCGCTGGATCGAGCTGATGCCAGCGCGAGGCGCAGGCGGCGTGCAGCGGAGTCCAGCCCGTCCCCGGGTCCGGGCGATTCACCAGGCCGGGGTCGGCCTCGATCGCGTGCCTGACCCGGTCAGCGTCACCGAGGATCACGCCGGTGGCCAGGTTCGAGGAAGCAAGCTCGGGGTTTGCGGCCAGCATGCGAACCGCGCGCCCAGTCCAGTCGCCGATGCTGGCCCGGCAGAACTGCTCCGTCAGCTCAGTCAGCTCCGTCAGGTCCACAGGTCCGCCCTTCAGCACTCATGATCACTCTAGAGCCTGCCTAGCTGGAGCGGGTCAGGTCGTCTTACAGTGGGCTCGGAGGTTCATCATGGTTTTCAAGATCATGCCGCACGGTCGGCTGCAGGAGTGGGTCGCGCTCGAGAAGGGTTACTTCGAGGCTGAGGGGCTGGATTACAGCTTCCTGCCGGAGGGTGACTACGGTGTCAGGCCGCTGGGCCGCGACGAGTCCGGACAGATCAAGAGCGGCGCGTTCGAGACGTTCGGGGCCGGGCGCGGCGGCGCCAACGTGAGCTGCGCTTGTCACTGGGCTACGAACGCGGCGGCGAGCGAGCGAGCCGGGCACCTGGTGACCACGGCCTACTCGGTGGCGCCGTGCGCGATCGTCGTGCCGCCTGAGTCGCCCGTACGCGGGCCAGCGGACCTGGCGGGGGTCGACATCGGCGTCGGTTATCACTCGGGCAGCCACTTCGCTACCGTCCAGGCGCTTGACGGGGTTTTCCCCGACGACCAGCTGAGGCTTACGTTCCAGGGGCCGCCGAATGAGCGGCTCGATGCGCTGCTCGAACGGCGGGTGCCGGCAGCGACCATGTTCGGGGTGCCGCTGTATATCGCCGAGGCGTTCGGATTCCGCAAGGTAGCCGACGCCACGTTCATGGTCGGGTTCCTGGTCACGGGGGATGACGTCGCCCCGTCGGACGTGCATAAATACCTTGACGCACTGCGCCGGGCCCAGCTTGACATCGACGCCAGGCCTGAACTCTACAAGCATCATCATCTCAAGGCCGTGCCTGAGAAATACCTTGACCAGGTCGATGTCAGGGTCTTCGGGGTCGGCGAGCGCATCGTCTTCCTGCCTTACACCCCGGAGATGTTCACCGCGACCCAGGAGTGGACGCAGGCGCACCAGATCTTCGCGGCGCCCGCGGGCCCGCTCGCTGGATACGAGCAAGCCGCGCTGGCCTGAGGCGCGCGCCCGGATGACCGAGACCGGCCAGGCACCGCCGTCCAGCCAGGTACCGCCGCACGAGTTCCCGGCTGGGCTGGGCGAAGCGGGGCTGGCGCAGTGGATCAGGGAGCCACTCGACGACGCCGTCGACCGCAGGCGCCGGCGTCATCGTGCCGCCCGCCGTCGCGAGCATGGGCACCCCGCTGAGCGGCTATAAAGGCGCGCTGCTCGCCCAGGCTCAGCGCGCCGACACAGTCTTGATGATGGGCGACAATCCCGCCCTGCCTGCCATGCCGGATCGCCCGGCACTGAAGGACTTCTTCGAGTTGCGCCTCAGCAAGGTCGGCCGGGCGCACATGCTGCAAAGCGCCAGGCTGGCCACGCTGAACGGCCTGGACGAGAAAGTGATCATGGCGTGCCTGCTGCACGACATCGCGGTCGCCGGACTGCTGTCGGCCAATCACGGTTACTGGGCCGCTCAGATGGTCGGGCCGTATGTTGACGAAGAAGTCGCCTGGGCCATCGAGAAGCACGAGGCGCTGCGATACTTCGCGGATGAGTCGGTCGGGTACTCCTATCCGGAGGCGTACATCGGCTACTTCGGCGCTGATTACCGGCCGCCCGACTACATCCGCGCGGAACATGAGGCGGCTCGGCAGCACCAGTGGTATATGACCTCGCGGCTGGTCACGATCAACGACGTGTACTCCTTTGACCCCAGCGTCGAGGTCAGCTTCGATGAGTTCACCGACGTGATCGGCAGGAATTTCCGCCAGCCGGCCGAGGGGCTCGGATTCGACGGCTCGCCGGTGGCGCACATGTGGCGGACGATGATCTGGCCGAACAACTTCCTGTAGGAACTGGCGCAGGCGCTGGTCAGCCTGGTTCGGGGTCGGTGGTCAGGACTGCCGCCACCAGGTCCCGCTCGGCATCGCTGAACGGGACCGAGATATGACGCTCGGGGTCCCAGCGCACGCAGACGACACGCGCCTCCGCGACCAGCTCGCCAGCGGTCGAGTACACCGTCTCGCGAGTGATCAGGCTGCTCCGGCCGAGGCGCTCGACCTCGATCCGCACGGTGACCTTGCGATCTTCGTAGAGCACCTCCGCGCGCAGGTCTATCTCGATCCTGACGACCACGTAGCTGGGCTCGCCGCCAAAGACCTGCATATAGAAGGCATCGCGGCCCTCTTCCAGATAGGAGAGAAAGACCGCGTGATTGACGTGGCCCAGGGCGTCGGTGTCCCGCCATCTGACATCCACCTGGCGCTCAAACACCGCGCTCATCTTCTCGCTCCTTGCCGATACGCCCGCACTGGCCGGCGCTCACGCACACCGCCGGCCAGTGGGAGCGTACCTGAGCGGCCGGTGCTGTCCGGATGGCGCCTGCTTCGCACCAGCCGGGTCGGTGCCTGCTTGGCATGCCGCGATCGATCTGATATACAGAGTCAGGAAAGCGATTGTCCGCTTTAGCGGACAGGTGCCTCGCGTGAGAGTCGCCTCATAGCTCCGCCGCTCGCGGTTTGGCCGAGAGTTGGCGTAGAGCAGGTTTGAAATACCAAAAGACTGGGATTTGTTCCGGTATTTCCTTATTGTCCCGTCCCGGATTTCGAGTCACCGAGCTGGGCGTGAGTCCCACGCGGCATTACTTTCACCTTATTTTGCATGCCATTTCTCAGATGGCCTCCCGAAAGGAAACCCTTTGACCACAATCACTAGCCAGCGCACCGTGCGCTCACCTGAGCCAGAAGCCGGCGGCGAAGCCTTGCTCGCCGTGACTGGCATCGTCGATCTCGGCGACCGGCAGGCGTTCATCCGTACCTCGGGATACCGGCACGGGCGCGCCGACATCTACGTGAATCTTTCGCTGGTCCGCCAGCACGGCCTCCGCCAGGGCGATCTCATCGAAGGAGCCGCCCGGCCTCCGGCATCGGGCAAGGCGCGCGAGCAGTTCGGAGCGCTGACTCGCGTGGACACCGTGAACGGGCTGCCCCCCGAGCGTTCATCGGCCCGCCCGGTCTTTGACGAGCTGACGCCGGTCTATCCGCAGGAGCGGCTGCGCCTGGACGCGAGTCCGGCGTCGCCGACGGCCCGGATCATTGACCTGATCAGTCCGATCGGCAAAGGACAGCGCGGGCTGATCGTGGCCGCTCCCAAGGCGGGCAAGACCATGGTGCTCAAGGCGCTCGCGGCGGCGGTCGCCGCCAGTCACCCGGAGGTGCACCTGATGATGGTGCTCGTCGGCGAACGTCCTGAGGAGGTCACCGACCTGAAGCGGACTGTTCGCGGCGAGGTGGTCTACTCCACCTTCGACCAGCCCGCCGAAGATCACGTCAAGGTGGCCGAGCTGGCTATCGAGCGGGCCAAGCGCCTCGTCGAGCTGGGCGACGACGTGGTGGTGCTGCTCGACTCGATTACCAGGCTGGGCCGCGCCTACAACCTCATGGCGCCGTCGAGCAGTCGCGTCCTGCAAGGCGGCGTGGCGACCTCGGCGCTGCATCCGCCGAGGAAACTCCTCGGGGCGGCGCGGAACCTGGAGGAAGGCGGCTCGCTGACGATCCTGTCGACGGCGCTGGTGGAGACAGGTTCGCGGATGGATGATGTGCTGTTCGAGGAATTCAAGGGCACCGGAAATATGGAGCTGAGGCTGCGCCGCGACCTGGCCGAGAAGCGCCTGTTTCCCGCTGTCGACATCGCGCCTTCTGGTACTCGGATGGACGAGCTGCTGATGTCGGCGCAGGAGAGCCGCGCGACCGCCAGCCTGCGGCGGGCACTGTCCGGCCTGGACCCGCAGCAGGCTCTTGAGCTGCTCCTGGACAAGACCCGCGAGACTTCGTCGAACGCCGAGTTCCTGAGCCAGGTGCAGAGCGCGGCCCGGCCCAGGCCGTAGCTGGATATTCTGGCAGTCTGGTCCGGCGGGAGGGGACTGCGGTGGTGGTCTTTGCGGAGACTGAGCGACTGGTGCTTCGCCAGTTCACGATGGCTGACGTGGACAACCTCACGGAGCTGAACAGCGATCCCGAGGTCATGCGATTCGTGACCGGTGGCGTAAGTACCCCTCGGGAGGTCTGCGAGAATGACATCCTTCCCAGATTCCTTGACTACTACCAGCGGTTCGCCGGGTACGGATTCTGGGCGGTCATCGAGAAATCTACGGGCGACTTTCTCGGCTGGTTCCATTTCCGGCCCGGCGAGGGTGCTCCTCCCGACGAGGTCGAGCTTGGCTACCGGCTGCGCAAGTCGGCCTGGGGCAAGGGATATGCCACCGAGGGGTCACGAGTCCTGATCGCCAAGGGTTTCACCGAATTCGGCGTGCAGCGCGTGATCGCCGAGACAATGGTGATTAATACCGCGTCGCGACGGGTGATGGAGAAGGCGGGACTGACCTACGTGCGGACCTTTCATCAGCCCTGGCCTTATCCGATCGAGGGGCACGAGCACGGTGATGTGGAGTATGCCATCGACAGGGCAGACTGGGAGCTTCGGCAACACGACCAGACTGACTAGGCGCAGGCCTGGCAACTGCGGCGGAATGGACCGGCCCTCCGGCGTCAGGATCGGCGGCTAACTGCGCCGGGTTCCGTCGCCTAAGGTTGGTTCGGGTTTCTGGACTCAGGTCGCGCTGTCGTGGGGGCATTACAGGCCGAGTCGGTCAAGAACGGCGCGGCCGATCGCGGGGATGAGCCAGTTCCGGAGGCCTTCGCCAGGTTCCCGGAGAGCTGCCGTCTTTTTCCCGGAGAGCTGCCGTCTTTTTCCGGGAGAGTTGCCGTCCTTTCCCGGAGAGCTGTCGACGTTCCCGGAGAGTTGTCGGCGTTTCCTGGAGAGTTGTCAGTTTTCTCGTGGAGAGTTGTCGTTTCGTGGAGAGTTTCAGTGGCGTTTTCAGGGAATTGTCGCAACAGTTTGTCTTTGCGTGATTAGTGTATCGAGTTGCTCGCGGGGTGTGTGGTATCCGAAGCGTTTTCTGGGGCGGTCGTTGAGCTGGTCGGCGATGTGCTGGAGCTGGGCGGGGGTCCAGGCGTTGAGGTCGGTGCCTTTGGGGAGGTACTCGCGGAGGAGTCCGTTGATGTTCTCGTTGCTGCCGCGCTGCCAGGGTGAGTAGGGGTCGGCGAAGTAGACCTGGATGCCGGTGTCTTTGGTGATGCGCTGGTGGCGGGCGAGTTCCTTGCCGCGGTCCCAGGTCAGGGTCTTGGCGAACCAGGGCTGGAGGGCGCTCATCTGGGTGATGATGGCGTCTGCGACGGAGTCGGCGTCGTGGCGGCCGTGCGGGAGGTGGAGGAGGGTGAGGTAGCCGGTGGTGCGCTCGACGATGGTGCCGACGGCGGAGTTGCTGGCCTTGGATCCGAGGATGAGGTCGCCTTCGTGGTGGCCCGGAACCAGGCGGCCTTCTACTGACGGGGGCCGCTCGCCGATGGGGACGGCGTCGGTGATCTTGCCGCGCATCTCTCGGCAGCGCGGGGGCGGCGGACAGCGCGGCCGGTGCGCAGGCAGGCTTTCAGCTCCCGTCTCAGCTCGCCGCGGGGGTAGACGTAGATGCTCTGGTAGATGCTCTCGTGGCTGATCCGCATGGCCGGGTCGTCGGGGTATTTCACCTTGAGCCGGCCGCTGACCTGCTCGGGAGAGTACCGGGCGTCCAGGTCCTGCTGTACTTCCCGGCGCAGCACCGGGTCCGCGGACAGCTTCGAGCGCTTCGGCCGCCGCTGGCGTTCGCGGGCCAGGTGGTGCGCCCGCTCGGGCTGGTAGCGGCCGCCGGGGGGGCCGGGGTTGCGGGCCAGCTCCCGGCAGATCGTCGACGGGGAGCGGGCCATCCGCGCGGCGATCTCGCGGATGCCGTGCCCGGCGTCGCGCAGGCGGGCCAGCTCATATCGCTCCTCGCGGGACAGGTAACGCTTGCAGTACGCATTTCCGGCAGGCAGGTACACTCCGCCCATCTTGTGCTGCAAGCCGTACGCGAACGTCTTCGACACGCCGGCCGCTGCCGCCGCCCGCATCGGGTTCAGGCCCGCCGCCAGCTGATCCAGCACCAGCTGCACCCGTTCCGGCGGCAGCGGCGACCCCCGCGCCGGCCGCGCCGCCGCCCGGCGGGCCGCCGCCGCCTGCTTCACCGCCAGCCTCGACACCCCGCCGCTCACCCGCCGGTCCACCTCATAAGCGAAGCTCTTCGACACCCCCGCCGCCGCGGCCGCCCGCATCGGATTCATCCCCGCTGCCAGGTAACCCTCCACCAGCCGCACACGCTCCGCCGGCACCCTGCCTCGTCCCGCCACAGCACCCTCCAAAAGTCAGGTGTTGCGACAATCCGTCGAGCGCGGGAGCGAATAGCGCGGCTAACTCTCCACCAGACGAAAACCCTCCACGAGAACGCCGACAACTCTCCACGAGAATGGCGTTCGGGCAGCGGCGGGGCAAGATGCCGGGCTCCGCACGAGAGTCCCCGGACAGCCTGACCGATATTTACTATTTCAGGAGCAGTGCCGCTGGCCGGGGGCGGCAGAAGTCAGCAACCGGGTCCGGCAGCCCAGTCAGGCGCCAGGGTAGCGCGCGCAGTGTTCCGTGATCATGAAGCAGACCTTGATCACGGAACACTGACCGCGTGATCACCCCGGCAAAGCCGTGATCAAGGCTCGGCTCGTGATCACGGAAACACGCATGGGTCACTGGGGCCGGCTGCTCCGCTAGTTACCTGGACGTGGCAGCGTAGTTGGCGAGGTCGCTGATCAGGGAATCGGTGACGGTTTCCTCGTAGATGGCTCGCTGGGTCGCGCACATCGCTTCGCGCAGGGCAGGGTCCCAGGGTGTCGCTACCGGATCGCCGCTAAGCGCGACGCCGACGCCGACGCCGGCCATAGCCTCCGCCTCCGCTGCCGGCAAGACGCCGCCGCCCGCTGCAGCCGCCGCTGCTGGCGACACCCCGCCGCCCATGGCCGCCGCCGCACCGAAGCCTGCCCCTGACAGGCCTGCTCCTGACAGGTAGTCCTGCGCGGTCAGCCGCCAGGGCACGGCGCCGTGGCGGGCTATCAGGTCGGCGGCGATCGCGACACCGGGCCAGTCGAAGTCGCCGTGATACCACAGCTCGCCGCCAGCGAGGGCCAAGGCCACCAGCCTGCGGAAGGCCGTTGATGGCTGGCCCTCGGTGCAGACGAGCGGCGGACACGCGGGACCTAGTTCCTCGCAGGCACGTCTGAGCACGGCTGGGTTCTCGCAGGCGAAGATCCGGGGCAGGTGCAGCTGGATGGGGTGATTGCTGAGCTGGTGCAATGTCACCTGGAATGGGGTGCCGAACCGGGCGGCATCGGTCAGCCACTGGCCCAGGCCGGCCCCCTGCGCGGCGAGGTTGAGCACGAGTACCCGGCTCGCCAGGTCGTCCACGATGACGCCGGAGGTGTCCCAGAGCTCGCGGCGCTCCGCAGCCGAGGCCGGGCGGCCGACGCTGGCGCGGAACGCGAGTGCTCGCAGGATCAGCGTCGCGAGGGTTGTGCCGTGATTCAGGGACTTGGTGTCGCCGGTGATACGGGCGGCCAGCGCGGGCAGGGCCATCGGCGCGGGCTGGGCCATCGGCGCGGGC
The DNA here is from genome assembly GCA_963819285.1 of uncultured Actinomycetota bacterium. Taxonomy (GTDB): domain Bacteria; phylum Actinomycetota; class Actinomycetes; order Streptosporangiales; family Streptosporangiaceae; genus Chersky-822. Next base: position 2,387,390 of record CAWFVM010000002.1, on the reverse strand, counting down.
TGGGCCATCGGCGCGGGCAGGGCGGGGTGGACGGCGGATCTGGCTTCAAGGAACTCAAGCGTGCGCGTCGCGTATTCAACCACGGCGCCGTCACCCTGGTTAGCCAGCCGGGTGAGCGTGCCGTCCCGGCGGAGGTCGGCGAGCCAGGTGCGGTACCACGCGCAGGACTCAAACAGGGCGCTGGCCTCCGCCACCTCGATCAGGCCAGGCGCGCGAAGCGGTCAGTGCCGCAGACTCGGCCGGCCGGTTGTGCAGCGGCCCGCCGAGCGCGGTCAGCGCGGCTTCGAGGCCGAGGCCGGTCGCACGGAGCAGCGCGGTGTCCAGGCTCGCCAGCGACACGGTCAGCCGCTGGATGCCGGCGGCCTGATGCACTCCGGTGATGCCGATGATGGCGAGGCGCTCGGCGTCATCTGGCAGGGCGACGCTGATCCGGCCGGTCAGGCCGCCGCCGGTCCGCTCCAGTGACTTGCGAGCCGCGACCAGCAGGCGGCGGTACTCCGGCCCCCGGTACTTGTCCAGGACAGACCCGACCTCCGGGCCAGAACCCGCATCCAGGCCAGACGTCACTCGGAGTCCTCGTCCCCGTCGTCATCCTCACCATCGACACTGATAGCCAGCACGTCACCGAAATTACCTGGCACATGCCGGCTCGGCCGGAAGCCGAGCAGCCCGGCGGCAAGATCCTCATTGCCCTGGTACCCGGCATCAGCGTCAATGAGCTGCTCACCGTCCCAAAGCACCAGCAGCGCCGAGATCGCGTGGGCGGCCTTGTCGTGCTGCATGTCATAGTGGGCGATCGCCGGGACGGTCGGGTAGGTGACCCACAGGTCGTGTCCGGTCATGAACAGGTCTAGCTCGAATCGGACGGTCAGGCCAAGCAGTTCCGGCTTGAACTTGTCGTCGATCCCCGCGAAGGCCTCGTCCAGGCCCACCAGGCGCGGACAGCCGAACTTCGATGACGAGTACAGCGCGTTGGCGGCGGCGAAGAGCGGCAGGTGAATCGCGGCCGACTTCTCGCCGCCGGACATCTCCGAGTGCTTCTTCCTGGTCAGGCGCTCGCACGGCGCCCCCGGCCACAGCATCCTGAGCTCGAAGGTGTGCCAGGAACGGTAGTCGAGCACGGCCGTGAGCACCTCGCGATAGGTATCTCGCGGATTGCCGGCGCGGTGATCATGAATCATCGCCCGGAGCAGCCCCCGCAGCTCCGCCAGTCCCTGCGGTCCCAGGTGCGCCGCATCCTTGTCGAGCAGCCGGGACACCGCGGCCTGCTGATCGGTGAGCTTGTCCGACCGCACCCAGCCGATCCCGATCGCCATTCCCGAGGACATCGGCTTGGACCGGGTGTCGGCGTCCATCTCCCCGACGAGGTCCTTAGCGGCGAGCACGCGGGAGTGGATCTGCTGGGCGAGCGCCGTCAGCAGCGAATCCTCTAGCACCGTCCGCTCCCGCTCCTCAAGCAGGATGCCCTGGGTCTCGACGTCCTCGGCGATCTTCCTGGCAAAGGCGGCGGCGGGTGCGCGCCCCTCACTGGTGGCGACGTCGACAAGGAAGGGCGACTCGCCGGTCAGGTCGGCCTGATAGCCGTCCTCGCCTGCCTTGAGCGAGCCCTCGAATTCCCGGTACGCCACCCACATCCGGTCCAGGGCGTTCTTCAGGCCGGCCTCGGTGATCGCCCTCCCGCCCTTGGTCGCTGCCGTGTACGCGGACAAGACCGCGGCAGCTCCCTCGGGCAGCACGACCGTGATCGCGGCGGCGGGATCGGGCGGATCGGCCGACGCCCCGAGCAGCGAGGCGAGCGACGCGGCCGCTTGCTCGGCGGTCGGCCACTGGGCCGGACCCGGCCACGGTGCCGTCTCTGTTATCTCGAGCAGCGGCCTCAGGTCACCGTGCGCGTACGGTGCGAAGGTCGCGGCCTGCCCGATCAGCTCGGTCAGGGCTCCGGTCAGGCGATCACGGTCGTGCTTGAGATCGGTCTGCGCGGTGACGAGCTTGTCATGTTCGGCGCTCGCTTTCTCCTGCGCGTCCTTCAGCGCGGCGCGGGCCGTGCGCAGCTGGCGTTCGGCATCCAGGATCTCGCGGCTGATCTGCTCGTACTCGAGCCCGCCTGCCCGCTCGTCAATGCTGAGCTTCTCCAGGCTCGCGGCCTGGGCCGCCTGACTCTCGGCGAGCAGCACCGCGTGCTCATCGTTGTCCGTGCTCAGTCTCGTGATGCGGCCGTGCCGCGCGGCCAGGTCCTCGCTCAGGCTCGTCACGCCGGCCCTGGCCCTGACCAGCTCGGCGGCCGAGCGCTCGAAGTCAGCGACGGCCCGCTCCACCGTGTCGACCTCGGCGGAGCTGACCGGCAGCTCGCGGTCGGCGGCGACCCGGCGCAGCCGGCGCCCCCGCGCGTCCAGCTCCGCGATCGCGGCGTCCAGCGCTGCCTTAGCCTCACCGAGCCGGTCCCGAGCCACGGCTAGCAGGACCGCCGCACTGGCCACCTGCTCGCGCGCCCGCCTGACCGGCGCTGTCCCTGGCAGCTCCCGCTGAGCCTGACCCAGGTCGGCCAGCACGCTCCGCACCCGGCCAAGCTGAGCGGCCACCTCCGCTCGCTGACGCCCGACGGCGGCGATCTGCTCATCGAGCTCGGCTAGCCGGGAACGACGCCGGCTGGCCCGGTTGGTCGCGCCGATGAACTCGGGCACCGGCTTCGGCCTGGCACCCAGATGCAGGCCGTAACTGAACTGCGCCCGTGACGTCACCACCGGCCAGGACTCGGTCCCGCCTGCAGCGTCAGCACCGGCCGGCAGATCCTCGGCCAGCGCGACCGACGCGAGCACCGCGGCGATCACCGCCACCGGCACCAGCTCCTGCTCCTCCGGCACCAGCACCTCGGCCAGCGTCCGGCCGGCCGGCCGCGACCGCTCCGGCAGCGCGACCAGGTACCCGTCGGCCTGCGCCGCCGCCACCGCCGACGACGTCAGCGCAGGATCGGGATGTACCCAGGCGGTCAGCAGCCCAGCCCCGTAAAGAGCGCCCTCGATCCCCGCGGCCAGACCGTCCGCCAGACCGTCAGCGAACCGCACGAGCTGCCACAGCGGCGCGCCTTCGCGTCCAGCCCGGCCGGCGGTTCGCAGGTCGGAGGCCGGCGGCGCCTCATCCTGCTCCGCCGCGATCAGCGCCCGCCGCCCGGTCAGCTCACCTTCCCGCTCCGCCAGTCCCTCATCGCGGTTCTTGAGCTGCTCGCCGCTGGTGATCAAGGCAGTCGAGCGCGGCAAGGTCAGCGCGGTGAACAGCTCGGTCAGCGTCGGCGCATCCGGCTCGCCCACCTGGTCGAGCGCCTCGCCCAGGGCCGCGACATCCTCGGCGCTCACCACCGCATAGTTCTCCTCGCCGCTCCAGCGGCCAGCCCAGGACAGCAGCTCGGCGGCGGCGGCGGAGCGAGCCAGCTCCAGCTTCTCCTGGATCTCGGCACAAGCTCGCTCTTGGCCCGCCAGGCGCTGCTGCGCCGCACCACCTGCGTTCTCGGCCTTGTCCCGGTCCCGCTCGGCGTCCCTGACCAGCGCGAGGTGGGCGCGTACCTCGCGGATGTCGTCCCGCCGCGTCGCGACCCGCGCCTTCGCCGTGACCGGCAGATCCGCACCGGAGTCGGCGGGCTCGCCGTCTCGATCGAGACCAGCGCGCCCGGCGGCGTCGTCCAGCCCGCGCGAGTGCCGGTCCACGGCCTGGCCAGCCTCGGCCAGCCGGGCACCGACTACCGCCGCTTCTGCCTCTAGCTCTGCGACGTTGGCGAGCGCCCCGTCCAGCCGCCGCCGCTCGGCCGCCAGTGCTCGCTCGTCCTTCTCCAGCTGACCTCGCCGCAGCACCAGCTTCTCGTGATCCTTGTAGGCGTCCCGGTTCCGCAGCGCGAACAGCCGCGCGTCAAAGGTCTCCACGCTGGTCCTGGCCAGCGTCCCCGCCTCGATCGCGCCGCGCTGCGCCAGCTCAGCCCGCGCGACCTCGGCGGACGCCAGCCCGATCGCGCCGACCTGCCCGGCCGCCGCGGCCATCCGGGCACCCACCAGGTCAAGCTGATGCCTGGTGTGCGCCCGCAGATAGGCGACGTACTGGACAAGGAACGCCCGCACCGCCGAGTCGGCCGCCGCCAGATCGTCGTACTGCTTCTGGACCGCCGCCAGGTTCTCGAAGTCGCGCGCCGCCTGCTCGATCAGCTCCTCATCGACCGGACTCAGGCCGGCCGTGAGCGTGTCCGACACCTTGCCTGGATCGAGGTCCTTGGCCAGGAGCGGCCGGCGCAGGGCGATCAGCAGGTCAAGCAGCTGGGTATAGCGCACCTTGCCAAGGCCGAATAGCCGGGCATCGACCGCCTCCTGATACGCGCCCTTCTTATCGCCGTAATGCGCGTCCCGGCCGAGCACCTCGGTCAGCTGCTTAGCCGTCAGCGGCCGGGAGTCAGAAGACAGCAGGCCGAATTCGATGCCCATCCGCTTGCCGGTGATGTAAAACGACGGCCGGGGCCGGTCCCAGTTCTTATGGGCGGTCAGGCCGATCACTAGGGTGACAGTTTCAGTGCGATGGGCGGACAGGAGTCCGCCCATCGCACTGCTTGTGTTTGCCATACCGGCCCGCGCGAATTCCATCCAGACATAGCCATGCTCCGCCTCCTGGCCCCGGTAGAGCAGGTTCGCCTTCATCGTGCGGTTCTCGCCGCTGAACGGGTCGAGGCGGCGGGCATCCAGGCTGCCGTCAAGCACGAAAGGAAAGAGCACCTCAAGCGCCTTGGTCTTGCCCGATCCATTGTGCCCGCGCAGGGCCAGGCGCCCGTCGGCGAAAGCGAATTCCTCGTCGAAGTAATCCCACAAGTTGATGATCCCGGCGCGAGTCGGCTTGAATCTGCCCCCGGCCGGCATCTCGCGGTGGACGGCAGTCACGCGGAACCTTCCATTTCCATATTTGTGAAGTTAAACATGCCCTGACCGTCACGCCGGGTACCTTCGGGCAGCGCGGCGGTGATGTTGCGGTACCGCGCGGCGGCCGGCAGGATCAGCGCGCCGCCGCGCAGGCACCGGATCAGGCGCAGGTCATCGACCAGGCGGGTCGCGGCGTCGAGCAGCCCGGCCTGGTCGTACTGCCACTGCACGGTAAACGAGGCCGCGCCGAAGTGCTCGTAGAGCTCGGCGATCATGACCTCAAGCCGGGTGCGCTCGACAAACGGCGCCTCCGCCGGCCCGCCGCCCGGCTGAGCCGGCTCGACCTCGCGGCGTGCGCCACCATCGGCCGCGGCCATCCCGGCGTCAACCCGGTCCAGCAGGTCACCGAGATCATCGGCGGCCGACGGCACGGGGAGCCGTGCCAGCGCCGGCCCGGAATCCGGGTCCTCAAGCAGGTCGGCGATCTTCGCGAGCAGCAGCCCGGCCGTCCGGTTCACCGCCCCGCCCCGGCCGGGGAACGGCTGGTCAGTGAACCGCCCGGTGGGATCGACGAGCATGACCCCCTCGGCTCGCCGTTCGACTACCAGGCCGGTCAGCCTGGCCAGGGTGACCGGCAGGTCGGCATTGTCTTCGCTAGCACCGGCAATGCGATCTGCGGACGTCAGTCCGCGGATCGCACTGCGCAGCAGCGTCGCGGCCGGCTCATCGAGCGAGGAGTAATAGAGCACCGGGTGCTCGATCAGCAGCCGCCGGGCCCGGCGGGCGGTCGCCTCTCGCTGCTCGGATCGCCGCAGGCCGGGGGCGCCGGAGTCGCCGAGATTGAGCAGGCCGGCCGCGCTGGTCACGTGCTGGATCGGGCGGGCGGGCCGGAACAGCGACACGCAGATGTCATGATCGATGTCGTAGAGCGCGTCGCCGTGCTCGCTGTCCCTGGCCCAGGTCTCGGCCGAGCCGTCGGACAACCGCAGCGCGCCGTGGTCGGTGAGCCAGTCGAGCACATCCACGACGGCCCGCTTGTGCTCGGTAATCGTCGCGTCGAAGCCGAGCCCCTCGATCGCGTTCGCCGTCGGCGCGAGCGCCCTGACCAGGTCGGCGAGGCTGATCTCGATCCTGGACCGCTGAAAGACCGCGAGCACCAGGCACAGGTAAGCGAGCCTGCGCCGGTCGAACTGCCGCCCGCTGCGACTCATGAAGACCGATCGCTGGGTGGGGTCAAGCGTGTCAAGCCGCCGGACCAGCCGCACCTGGTGAGCGGTCGCGATAAGCGTGTAACCGAGCAGTTCAGCGAAATCCCGCGCCATCAGGTCGGCCCATCGCAGCACCGCGGCGAGAGCACCGACGCGGGGGCGAGTCTCGGTGATGAAGTCGTTCGTCAGCACGAGCCTGACGGCATGCTGATACGAACCGAGGTCACTCGGCGTGACCCCTCGGGCGGCACCGCGCTCAGCCATCGCTGCCTGCCCGGTCCCGGCGGGGCCTGACCGGCAGAACCTCAAGCCGCAGTCCCGGCAGGTGCAGCACGCCGTGCACGGTCCGCACCGCGCTGCCGGCCGACGCCGGTACCAGCCGGATCGCCATCACGTCGTTGCCGCCGGTTCCCCCGGTCACCCGGCCGGCCACGACCGTCCTGGCCTCAAGCGCCCTGGTCAGCAGCTTCAGCAGCACCCGCGTCTGCGCCTCGTCCAGCACCTGGTCGTCCTGACCCAGCGTGAGCAGGCTCTGCGCGGCGGATCGCTCGGCCGCCCGCTGGACGGCCTGCCGGCGACGCAATTCGGCCCGCAGCCCGGCCTGCGCCGCCACCCGCTGCGGCACGCCGGAACTTGGCGCCTTGCCGCGCCGGAACAAGGTCACCGCGATGTCCACTCCCGGGGCGTCCTGCCAGGACAGCCGGGGCGAGATCAGGTCGGTGTCGTCATGCACGCCGCCGAGGTGCCGCGCACGGCGCAGGTTAAAGGCGGCCGACATCAGCGCGTGCGCCGCGTCCTCGTCTGGCACATTGAACGCCCACTGGGCCAGGTGCCTGAGCTGGGTGGACCGGTTGACCCCGCCGCGCTGCGACTCGGTGATCTGGCGGAGCAGCGCGATCACCGTCGACACGCCCGCCCTGGTCGCCGCCGCCAGTTCCTGCGCGCGCGAGGTACCGCCAGGCTCGACCACGAACCAGGCACGCACCGCCAGCCAGCGCCGCCGCCAGTCAGCCAGCACATCGTCGCGGTGCATCAGCGGGCGCTCGTCGGCGTCGGCGGCCCGGTTCAGCAGCGTCCCGATCCCGGTCGCCTCCACCTGCCCGACGGCCAGGGCCAGCCGGGGCAGGTACCGGTCAAGCTCGGCCATGAACTCGCTCATGTGCGCCATCAGCGAGTGCTTGTACCGCAGGAACAGCTCAGGCGACGCGTCGGTCGACCGGGTCAGGTCACCCAGCGTGAGGTGAAACCGCGCCGACCGCCGCGCCATGTCCTCCATGACCCGGTCCAGGCTGCCCAGCCGCCGCACGATCTCGTCGCCGTCACCCGCCTGGTTGGCCTGCGCCAGGTGATGCAGGTCCCGCAGGATGTCGGAGAACACCAGCCGGGACAGGTTCGCGTCCTGCACCCGCGCCCCGAGCACCGCCTCGACCGCCGTGTACGCACGGTGACCAAGCTCGCTGAACTGGTAGACCGACTGCCGGTTACGGTAGCGGGCCAGGCTCCCGGCCCGCGAGGCGTCCTCAAGCCGGTGCAGGACGCCGTCCTCGCTGAGGTTGTCCAGCCGCTCCCGCAGGTTGGTGATGTGCTCGGGCAGGCCCTCATGCGTCGCGGCCAGCTCGGCAAGCATCGCGGCGACATCATCGCTGTGCGACTGCGCCACGTGCGAGGCTCGCAGCCGGTCCATCGCCCGCAGCACCCATAGATACGCGAGGTAATCGTCTCTTCGGGTGAAATTGAACAGCCGGAACCGGTCGCTCACGGCAAGCGAGTCGAGGTCGTAGGAGTCGGGGAGGCCTCGCGCGATCGCGGTAGCTTCGGCGAAGCCCGTGTCTGCGAAGCCGGTGTCCGCGGGGCTGTCAAGCACCCACTTATGATCGCATCGGCCCCGGCGTCGTCTGTGCTTCTTTGGTTAGGGCAGCTTGATGACTGTCATCCCGGCGGCCGGCTGGGTGTCGCCCATCGAGGCGAGGGCCTGGGGCGCCTCGTCCAGGCTGATCACGCGCGCGGTCAGCCGGTCAGGACGCAGGGTCTGGTCGGCGACGAGGGCGAGCATCGGCGGGTAGTGGCGGGCCGACATGCCGTGCGAGCCATAGATCTCAAGCTCCCTGGGAATGACCAGGTCCATCGGGATAGGCGGGGTGGACTGCTCGCCGAGCAGCAGGCCGACCTGGAGGTGCCGGCCTCGGCGCCGCAGGCAGCGCACCGAGTTCACCGCCGTGACCGGCGAGCCGAGCGCGTCGATCGAGACTCGCGCGCCGCCACCGGTGATCTCGGCGATCGCGGCAGCAGGATCCGCTACCTTGCTCGCGTCGATCACGTGCTCGGCCCCGAGGTCCCTGGCCAGGTCAAGAGCGGCGTTGTTGACGTCGACCGCGATCACGCGGCCGCCGAAGGCGCGGGCGACCATCACCGCCGACAGGCCAACCCCGCCGCAGCCGTGCACCGCCAGCCACTCCCCGGCCGCCAGCCTGGCATGCACCGTGATGGCCCGGTACGCGGTGGCGAACCGGCAGCCCAGGCACGCGGCGGTCACGAAGCTGACCTGGTCAGGCAGTCCGACCAGGTTTTCGTCCGCCGCCGGGATCGCCACCAATTCGGCGAATGAGCCCGGCCCGGTGAAGCCAGGCTGGGACTGATTCGGGCATACTTGCGCGTCACCGGCCAGGCAGAACTCACACTTTCCGCAGCCGCAGACGAACGGCACCGTGACCCGGTCACCTGCCCGCCACCTGGTCACGCCCGGCCCGACCGCGGCGACAGTGCCAGCTAGCTCATGGCCGGGAATGTGCGGCATGGTCACCGGGTCATGGCCTTTCCAGGCATGCCAGTCAGAACGGCAAAGCCCGGTAGCCCCGACGGAGATGACCACTCCATCGTCCGGGCAGGCCGGGTCGGCGACCTCGGTAAGTACCGGCATGATGCCGTATCCGGAATAGACCACCGCTCTCATCCAGAGCCTCCCGTCGTCCGCCTGTTCGTCCCTCGCACCATGGCCAGCGAGATGCCCGTTGGTCACATCATCTCCGGTTACGGTGTGGCGTGTTGACAGCCGGCATCTGACCGCCAACGATTTGTTCCATGTCCAGAAACGTTTCCGTGGTAATAACAGATGACCTTGACGGTTCCGACGGTGCCGAGACTGTCTCGTTCGGTCTTGACGGCGTGAGCTATGAAATCGACCTCGGCGCGGCCAACCGGGCCAAGCTCGCGGACGGGCTCGCGCCCTTCATGGCGGCTGGCCGCAAGCCAGGCCGCAATAGTGCAGGGGCCGGCAAGCGCCGGAGCGGCGGCCGGGCGAGCGCCCCGTCGGCCGACCGCACCGCCGTGCGGGTCTGGGCGCGAGAGGCCGGCCTCAATGTCTCAGAGCGAGGCCGGATCAGCGCCGATGTGATGAGCCAGTACGAGGCCGCTCACTAAACGGCCTTCGCTGAACGGCCAGTCATTATGCGGCCGGTCAGCCGGTCGAGGAGTAGCCGATCAGTCGGCTAAGGAGCGGCCGGTCAGCCGGTCGAGAGCTGGCCAGGCGCAGGAAGCCGGGCGATCAAGACCCGACGTCCCGGCTTCACCTGCGTCGTATTGCCAGTGATCCTGCAGCAGTTGTCCGAGATCCCGGACCGGGCTCGCGATTCAACGAGAACCTGGGTTTCTGGACTGACTTACGGCTCTCCGGCTGACGAGAGCGGAGTCCAGGAACTCGACGTCCCATAAAGGTTACCCGCTGGCCGGTACCCACCTCAACAATCGCGCCACGCCGTTTCCGTGATCATGACCGAGCCGCTGATCCCGGAAACCAGCTGGCGTGATCACGCGGCTGATGTTCCGGGTTCTGGCGCGAATTTCGTGAAAGTTGGCCGGGCGGCCTGGCCGGGGGCGGCCAGCTCTTCCAGGATGCCCGGTTTCACCCGATCAGGGCCCCAGTGGCCTGTCCGGCGGCGAGTCCCTGACCGCACCGTCGACCCCCGGCTGCTGTAAGAACAAGGCCCGGCCCGGCCGACAGCGCCCAGCACCGCCGCCGACATTCCGTGATCACGCCCGGGACGGTGATCACGGAACCCTGGCAGGGGTGACCATGCGGCCGATGCTCCGGGCTCCAGCGCGAGTCCCGTGATGTGAGCCGGGGCAGAGGATGACGGTCCGGAACGTCGGCAGGGTGATCACCGGGCCAGGCTTACGCAGTATGAAAAGGCCGGGTTTGCGTGTTCTGGGCGTGCTTGCGGGGTTGTGCCGGGGCGGTGGCTAAAAGATCTAGGAGACTTTTTTCCTGTAGGAGGATTGATCACCATATTCGCTGTTAAGTCTCCTACAGGAAAAAAGTCTCCTACAGGATCAGGCGAGCCCGGCAGCGGGCGAGCCGGCTGTGACAGGTGAGACACCAGGGAGCAGCCCGGGTCCTGGCGGTGGCCCCGCCAGGCCTGCGCGGCAGCCCGATCACGGAACTCGCCCAGAGCCGTGTTCCGTGATCAAGGTGAGCTACATGATCACGGAAACCAGCTGGGCGGTCCACCCGGCCGTGGCCGGAGTTCCGGGGCCGGAGTTCCGGGGCCGGCGTCCCAGGGCCGGCGTCCCGGGGCCGGCGTCCCGGGGCCGGCGTCCTCGGGCCGGCGTCCCGGGCCGGCGTCCCCGGGGCCGGCGTCCCAGGGCCGGCGTTCCGGGGCCGGCGCTGGCGTCGCAGCGACAGCTAAGGGCCGACGTTGCTGTCAGTGGCTCGCCGCCGAACAGGCCGGCGGAGCCGGACCGGGTGAAACCGGGCGATCCTGCCCGAACCCCCGGCGAGCCCGATCGCCAGCACCTCACATCGGCCTCGACAGTCCCGGTGGCATCAGCAGTCCCAGTCGCACCAGCCTGCGGACCGGCTGCAGCCCGAAGCCGCAGCCATAGCCGAAGCCGCAGCGCCCCGCCCGTGCCGCGCGAGTCCAGAAACCTGGCTTCCCCTTTGATCGCGGAAGCCAGCTCTGGCGCGAATTCTGTGCTGCTGGCCGCCGGCCGGCCCCATGGATGTGGCAGCGCTGGTGCTCCAGCCCCAGCTATGTCACATCGATGGGGTGCGGCCCGGCAAGCCAGCGGCGGGACAGGCCCCGGGCTGGACCAGCCACCCCGGAACCAGGTTCCTGCCAACTTCACGGAATCCGCGCCAGAGCCCGGAAACCCGCACGGGTCAGCGGCGGATGAGCGGGTGAGGAGCCGGGCTGACTGGTAGTCCTCGCGAGTGAGATGGTCGGGGCGAAAGGTCACCGGCTTGCAGGACGACCGGGACTCCCCTGATCCCTAGGTTTCTAGGAGCGACTTGAAGAAACCTAGCGCGGGGAGAACTCATGAAGATCGGCGATCACACCGGCAGCCGTCGAGTCCGAAGGCAGCTGGCGACCATCGCGGCCACAGCGGCTGCCGTAGCGGCTCCGCTAGTGACCGGCGCGGCCATGTCCGCGCCGGCCTCGGCGGGAACGGTGACCCAGGTCGGCGGCTCATCCGCTATCGCGACCGAGACCGCTAACCACAGCCTTTACTTCTACTGGCAGACGATCGGCACGACTGCCTGGCATAAGGAACTGGTCGCTGGCCAGAAGACTACCTATTCCACGCCGTCCGTCGCCCGGGTCGGCAACTCAACGGTGATCGCCGCCGAGGGTCCGGCCAACAGCCTGGACTTCTACTGGCAGACCATCGGCACCAAGACCTGGCACCCCGAGGTCGTCATAGCCGAGGGCTTCGACCTCACCGCCCCGTCCGTCGCTCAGGTCGGTCAGTCCGCGGTCATTGCCGCCGACGGGCCCAGCAATAGCCTCTACTTCTACTGGCAGGCCATTGGCACCAAGCCGTGGCACGTGCAGCTCGTCAACCATTCGGGCACTTCCTTCAGGGCACCCTCGATCGCCCAGGTCGGCCAGTCGGCGGTGATCGCCTCGCAGGGCGCGGAGGACAGCCTGGACTACTACTGGCAGACCATCGGCACCAAGCCCTGGCACCAGGAGGTCGTGATCGATGAAGGCTTCGACCACACGGCACCGTCGGTCGCTCAGGTCGGCCACTCCTCGGTGATCGCGGCCGGCGGGCCGGAGGACAGCCTGTACTTCTACTGGCAGGCCATCGGCACCAAGCCCTGGCACGTGCAGCTCGTCGGCCGGTCGGGCACGACCTTCTCGGCACCATCGATCGCTCAGGTCGGTCAGTCCTCGGTGATCACCGCCGTCGGTCCGCAGGGCTCCCTGGACTTCTACTGGCAGACCATCGGCACCAAGCCCTGGCACCCCGAGCAGGCCGCACCAGCGGGCAGCACGATCTCGGTCCCGACGGTCACCCAGGTCGGCCGGTCGGCGGTCCTGTCGGCGGCAGGCCCGCACAGTACGCTGGACTTCTACTGGCAGACCATCGGCACCAAGCCCTGGCACTGCGAGCTGGTCAACGCCACGGGCAGCTGCCAGCTAGGCAGTAGCTGACGGACCGCGAGGTTACGGCGGCCAGGTTCGCGCAGCCCGCGTACCCGGCCGTCGGCCTTCGTGGCTGGCGGCTCGGGCCGGACGGAGGTCGGCACGACGGACGGAGATCGGGCAATGGCCGGGGTTGCTGTCGTGACTGGCGCGGGGTCCGGGCTCGGGCGGCGCATCGCGCGGGCGCTGCTGGTCGCTGGGTGGCAGGTAGCGGTCGCTGGCCGCCGGGAGGACGCGCTGCGGGCCACGGTCGACGCCGGGCCGGCCGACACCGGTGCCCGGCCGGAACGCCGGCGGCTGGCCCGCCGAGGCCGCGCTGGTCGTGCCGACCGACATCACGGTACCTGAGTCCGTCGCCGCCCTGTTTGACGCGATCGGGCAGCGCTGGGAACGGCTGGATCTGCTGGTCAACAACGCCGGCACCTTCGGGACCGGGGGCGCCGTCGACGAGCTCAGCTATCCGCAGTGGCAGCGGATCGTCGACGTCAACCTGACCGGCGCGTTCCTGTGCTCGCACCACGCGGTCGCGATGATGAAGAGCCAGGAGCCGCGCGGCGGACGGATCATCAACAATGGCTCGATCTCCGCGCACACCCCGCGACCGAACAGCGTCGGCTATACCGCGACCAAGCACGCGATCACCGGACTGACGAAGTCCATCTCGCTGGATGGCCGTCGCTTCGATATCGCCTGCGGTCAGATCGACATAGGCAACGCCGAGACGGAAATGACGGCGGGCATCAGCCGGGGCGCGCAGCAGGCTGACGGCTCGGTAGCTCCTGAGCCGACGTTCGACGCCGGTCACGTCGCCGATGCGGTGCTCTACATGGCCGGGCTGCCGCTTGATGCCAACGTCCAGTTCCTGACCATCACCGCCACGAAGATGCCGTTCATCGGCCGGGGCTGATCCGCTGGCCGACTGGCCTGCTGCTCGCCCGGCCGGCTAGGCGGAGTCCCAGTGCGGCGGGCGGTCCCGGCGAAAACGCTCATCGTCGTCGTCAGCCTCGGGTCGGTCGCCCCAGCCAACGTCCGAGTCGTCCTGACTCCGCACCGGCAGTATCGGCTCGATCGGCTCGATCGGCTCGATCGGCTCGCTAGCCTGGCCCGGCGAGCCGGACTCGGGGCCGAGCGCCTCGTCTAGAGCCCTCCACAGCGTGATGACATGCTCCCTGTTACGCCCGAGATCCCGCACCAGGTTACTCGGCTGAGAGTAGCTGAGCGCATGCACGTTGCCCTGGGCGTCAACTCGCACGCGGACATGCTCCCTGAAATTCGATAGCGCGCCCAGCTTATCGAGCAGGAAAACCCCCGCATCCTCAAGAAGTCCCTTCCCCGCACTCTGGGAGAACTGGCCCTTGACGGAGATCGCGTTGATGACCCCGGACCTCGGGTCCAGATCGGTGATCCTGAGCCCGGCAGGCTTCATCGCCGCAGCGCACGCATCGAAGATCCTTTGCTTTGGTGCCGCATAGCGCCTGGTGTCCTCATATTGGGCGGTCGCCGGACCGGGGCCAGCAGCACCGGGGCCAGCAGCGGGAACTTTCCGCGAGACCGCTGACGAGATGGCCGGCTGTTCCCGCCCGTCCTGGTCAACGGCGAACAACTGGCTGTCGGAGCCCCGCAGGTACAGGACGGGCGCGACCCATTCGAGAGTCCGCCTGGACAGCCCGAGCACCGCGGTCCGGCCGCTGGTCACCGCCGCGTCTACCCCTCGGCCCCGAGCGGTAGCGCCGTAGAAGCCCCGTGCGAAAGCGATAGCGGCCGAGTTGGAGATCTGAAATTGCATCGCCACCACAGCGGTCACGCCACCGCGCACCAGCGCCGCCGCCGCACCGGAGAACAAATCGCCCGGCCCGGTCTCTGCCCCCGAGCAAGAGTTCAGCACCACCAGCCTCGGCATGGGCTGGGCCTGCCGCAGCAGATCAACGATCCGGCTGGCTTCCACCGGATCCGGGCGATCACCCTCCTTCGTGAGCACCAGGACTCCCTCGCCCCGGTCAGGGTCGTAACCGCTGTGGCCAGCGAAATGCACGACGTGCCAGTGCTCGCCGAGCAGCGTCTCCTGAAGAACGGCCCAGGTCGCGCCGGGCGCCCAGGCTAGCTCCACCCGGCCGGCCTCCACCTGGTCTCCGACCGCCTGCGACAGCAACTGCCGCTCCCTGCCGGCGTGAAGCGAGGGGAGTCCGGCCGGGCTGGACACGACGCCAAGAATCCGCAAGGGCGGCCGGACCGAAAGCCGGGCTGCGGCGGCCGGCAACGCGACCTGGCGAACAGCTCGTGGCGACGGCAGACGTACGAGCCCAGGGCCTGGTCATACATCATCTCCCAGGGCAGGCGCGCGAGTGCCGGGTCACTGATTCGGAGCACGATCCGCAGTGCCTGACCTCGTTCGGTCGCCAGTTCCGCGCTTGCGCGATATCGCTGAGCCACCTCGCCAGCTCCAAGAACCGCGGCGAACAGCGTCTCGCCGACTTCCCTGATGCGTCGCTCAGCGTCGGCATGGAGCTGCCCGGAACCTTCCGAGGACGTCAGCACCGCGGCTTGCAGCTCAGGCCGCAGCGCCAGCAGTTCGCCAGCCCCAAGAGCGCTGACGGCAGAAGCCTCGCCGGCCGGGGACCTGATGACCTCGGCGGTGAGAGTGTGCGGCGCGGGGCCAGATCGTACTGTCACCTCGATAACAGCCACAGCGTCCGCCACAGTCAGCAGTCCTCCATAAAGGTCGCTACCAGAGTAGCTTTGGCGGCCTATTTGATGGGCGAGCTTGCCTGCCGTCGCGACTGCTATCTGATATGTCCCCTGAAATGGGGGCAGACGCGAACCTGCCCTGGTGCTCAGTATCGAGGCAAGACTGACGCGCGGGCGCGCCAGCCATCCCGGCTGCCGCAGCGAATCACCGCCGAAAGCCGATACGAATCCCAGCGAGAGGATCAAGGCTTCCATGCGTATTGCAACACGCTTGCTCGTCGAGCGAGCGCCGCACAGGCGGACTGGCATGAATACCCGGCGACGCCAGAATACTGGCCGCAGATGGGTCGGGCTGCTCGCCTCGGTGCTCCTGCTGACCGGTGGCGGCCTAGTGACCATGACCGCACGAGCACTTCCCGCGCACGCCTGGGACATTGAGGACTGCAGCGTGGGGTTCGACTGTCCTGGCGACCCGAGTGGCGGCTCGCTGGGCGACACCGACGAGTGCCTGTGGGAGTCATGCGGGCAGATAGGCGACCTGGGCGACCGGCGACCCCGGCGACGAATGCAGCGACGCGGACTGTGACGACGGGCAGAACCCGCCGGTCAAGCAGTGCGATATCACGATCAATCCGGACGGGACGCTCGTCTGCACCGTCAGCGCGCCCGGGCCGGACGACCCGCCGCCCGCGGACTGTTTCACCGACGGCACCTGCCCGAACCCGATCGGCGAGGAGCCGATCAGCCCGGATACCTGCTCCCCGAGCCAGGACGGGCCTGGCCTCTTCTTTGACCAGGACAACTTCACGTCCGCGTCGATGCCGATCGACCCGTTCCCTGACCTGGACCCGCTCTACAACGACGCCTGCCCGCCGATGACGCCGCCGCCGGCGCCAGCGCACCAGTTCGGCGCGACCAATGTGGCGATCGGGGACTCCTTTATCTCAGGGGAGGGCGCACCAGATTTCGATCCATCATCGCCGTCCAGCCTGGACACCAACGAGTGTCACGTCTCTGACAAGGCGTGGCCGAACCTGGTCTTCGGCACCTCAGGCACCGAGTTCTTCGAACCTGACTCGTCCGCGCCGTTCGAGAACTGGGCCTGCACAGGCGCGGTCATCAGCGGGATCCAGAACCAGATTAACAACGCGAAATTCAATGGCTCGACCGACTTCAGCACCAACGACAACACCTACGCAGGAATAGGCGCGGACACCGAGACCGTGGTGATCTCCGCCGGCGGCAACGACCTCGGCTTCGGTCCTGACCTGAAGTGTGCCTGGCACTCCAGCCCCCTGCCGGACAAGCAGCGCTCGAAGGGCAGCAACGGCAAATTCTGCATCCCGACCGCGAGCGAGCTGCTGCCGCAGGTCAATGCACTGGTCCCGAAGCTGACCGCGCTCTACAAGTCCGTCGACACCGGAAACATCACCGCGGACGTCGACGTGGTGGGCTACCCGATGTTTTTCCCGAACACGGGTTCTCCGCTTTGCGGCGGCGAGCAGACCGGAGTCACGCGCACGGACCAGCTCAACACCAACAGCGACGTGATCGAGGTTGACGACGCGATCAGGCGGGCGGCATCGGCAGCCGGCGTGGACTACATCGACTTCTCCACCGCGCTCCAGGGTGCGACGATCTGCGACAACCCGCCCGGTGTCAATACGGTTGGCGCGGCCATGTTCAAAATCGCCGACCCGCTGGGCTCTTTCCACCCCAACGACTTCGGGTACCAGAGGATGGCCGACGCCTTCATGCGGGGGAACTTCTTCCCGGCCGCTGGCATTACTCCGGCCGCCGTTCCCAGCGGGACTCTCGTCGGTGACCGCATCGGAGACGAGGTCTACGTCGCCGCCGGCGGGGCCCTGTTCCCGTTCGGCGCGCAAGCCGAGATCAGCGCCTCGCCGGTCTACAAGAACAGCTTCATCACGCTGGAGCCGTCCGTCCAGATCGCGACCCAGCTCGCGAAATCACCAGCCGTCGGCACCTTCCTCAAGGACGCTGCCACCGGCGTGATCTTCGATGTCGAGAAGACGACAGATCCCGGCGGCATAGCGCTGCTCCCCGAGCAGGCCACGACGGTCCAGCTGCCGGCGACGACCGTACCCGACGAGGCTCTGTCGGGGTACCCGATCGCCGGCGGCTCCTTCGTCAAGGTGGCGGGCGGGGACGGCTTCACATACGAGATCGTGGGCGGTGCCCCGATCCCGGTCACCAACTCGGCCAATGTCGGCGGCACGCCCATCATCGGCACGATCTCGGCGAACCAGTTCAAGGGCCTGCCCCAGGTCCCGGCGGACGGCACCTTCGTCAAGAACGCAGCCGGCACCGTCTACGAATTCGCTGGCGGCGCCCCGATCGTGGTCACCAGTCCAGGCCACGTCACCGGGGAGCCGGCCCTGCTGGAGGAAATCGATGAGACAGCTATCGACGACGCTAGCTCCAGCGCTCCTTTCAACCATATAAATCAGTACCCCGCTGACGGGACGTTCGTCACGGCAACCGTGCCGGGCACGTCGACGACGAATACTTACGAGTTCGTCGGGGGCGCGCCGATCGCGGTCACGGACTGGACTCATCTGGACGGGCCGCCTTCGGCACCGATTCCGTCCTTGGACCAGACCGCGCTGGACGATGCCGGACAAGGCGGAGTCTTTAACCACGTACGGCCATTCCCCGCCGACGGGACCTTCGTTGCTGGGCAAGGAGCCGGCTCGGCGCCCGTGTCAGACTTTGTCTTCGCGGGCGGGGCACCAGTCCCCATCACCGACTGGACGCATCTAGGTGGCTCTGATCCGGCCACTCCCCCGGATGGCACGTTCCCGGTACCCGTAGACGAGACGGCGCTGGACAACGCGGGGACTGGCGGCGAATTCAGCCATGTCCGGCAGTATCCGGCCGACGGCACGATTCTGGAGAGCTTCGGCACCGGTCACGTCTTCGTGGTCGCCGGCGGCGCTCCGCTGCGAGTGAGCAGCCTGAAGAACATCGACAAGAGCACCGTCGCCCTCGGCGGCTCGCCGCCTCCGGCCGTCTTCGTAGACGAGGACGCGCTGGAGAAGGCCGGCTCAGGCAGCTTCTACAACCACCTCAGCTTCCATCCAGCCGACAACACGCTCCTGTCCTTGCTGGCAGGCAACAGCACCAACCTGACCTACTTCGTCGTGGCAGGCGGTGCCCCCATCTACGTCCCTGACATCGAGGACATCGGCGGTGCGCGTCCCAGCGTCATCGTCGACGAGACGGCCATCGACGGCGCCGGATCGGGCGGAGACTGGCTCCACCTCAGCATTCTGCCCGCCAACGGCACCCTCATCGAGAGCTTCGACACCGGAAGCGTCTACCAGGTCGAGGCCGGAGTACCGATCCTCGACTGCAACGTGGACTCGTCGCTGAACCTCATCGCCCAGGACGCAATCGCCAAGGCAGGCACCGGCGGCTTCTTCAACCACCTCAAGCCGCTGCCAGCAACCGCGCCGAAACCATGCCCGGCGCCACCTCCAGCCCCTGGCCCGCTCTAAACAGGGTTTAAGCACCCTGCGGCGCTGATCTAGTACTCGGTCATCCGGGGTGTCCCCCGTTCAGGGGACATCCCGGATTTGGCCATTGCGTGAACCGCGGCACTCAGCGATGCGTCACTTCAGATGATCAGTCCCTCTTGACGCACTGGGTGGTGGACACCGATTGGATCAGGTCATCAAGGTCGCCGCGGTGCAGGACAACCGGATTCTGGCCGACAGCCTGCGCACCTGGTTTAGCGAAATCGCCGACATCGACCTCATGGCCGTCACCTCCACCGTGAGCGAGTTGCTGCGGCACGAGGACCTGCCCGCCGACGTGGTCTTGCTCAACGCCGAGCTTCCGGACCGAGCCCGATCCCGCGGCCAATGCCCGCAGACTGCTCGAAGCCGGATGCCGGGTCCTGGTGATCGACGGTTCAGCTGAGCTGGTGGCCGCCGCCAGGACTCTCGCCGCCGGCGTCCACGGCTACATCACCCGCGACCACGACCTGGCCGCACTCACCACTACCGTGCGCGCTATCGCCGCCGGCGGCACCGCGTCCTCGCTCGGCCCGTCGCCCGCGCCCCAGCCGGATGGCTATCCGCTGCGGCCGCCGCTCTCCGAGCGTGAGCACGCTGTGCTGGTGGCTTACGCCTCCGGCCAGACCCTCTACTCCACCGCGCGGGATCTCGGCATCACCGAAGAGACGGCGAAGACCTATCTCAAGCGGGTCAAAGCCAAGTACCAGCTAGCCGGCCTGCCGGTCTACACCAAGATCGACCTCGCGGACCAGGTACGCGCCGACTGCGGCGGCGGAGTCTGCAGCCGGGCCGCCCGATCAGCCGGCGGCAGCTCCGCATAAGCAGCAAGCGCCCGCCTCCCGGCCCGCCCTTTCCGTGATCAAGAGGCCAGCCATGATCACGGAACATCGCATGCGCTCGACAAATCTCGTATACTGTTCCGAACCAGACATTCGCGGTCTTGGGCGTATCCAGAGACCGGATGAGGTCTTCCGACGACGGTCAGCGACCGCGTCGAGGCCAGCAGGCGTGGCGAGCACCTTCACCGCATCAAGGACATTCTCCTTGGTACCATCGCGGGGGTCGGCATCCGGCATCGCGGCTCTGACCGGCAGATAATAACCCCGTCGTTGCAATAAGGGTGGAACAGTTGGACACAATTCTGGACTACATGGATCACTGGGCAGCAGTTAGTCCTGAAAAGTGTTTCAGCACGTTTCTTGACCGGCATGGCAATCCACTCGAATCATTCACGTATCAGTCCCTCGAAGCCAGGACGCGCTTTCTCGCCGAGTACCTCGACGATGAAACAGCCCTGAAGCGGGGCGATCGGGTCGCGCTCGTGTATTCGCCGGGGCTCGAAATGGTCGCATCGTTCGTCGCCTGCGCGCGGATAGGGGCCATCCCCGTTCCCATTCCCCCGGTCACATCGGCTTCTAAAGGGGCGGCATCACGACTGCGGTCCGTCATGGGAGACAGTGCGGCCTCGCTCGTCCTGACCGATTCATCGCCCGGAGTCGTACCAGGCGGCGCAGCCAGTGACCAGGCTGATCAGGAGGACTCCCTCGCCAGCCTCGGCGTTCGCTGGCTTGCCACCGACCGGCTGCGGGGCGTCGCGCGAGGGGATCTGATCACCAACCCGGGCGAGACCCTCTTCCTGCAGTACACCTCAGGCTCGACCGGCACGCCCAAAGGCGTGGTCGTGTCGCATCAGAACGTCATACACAACTGCCGGGCCACGATCGATCACCAGGCGATCGGGGTTTCCTGGCTACCGCAGTTTCACGACATGGGCCTGATCGGGTATTACCTCTTTCAGCTCGTGACCGGAGGCACGACCTACGGGTTCTCTCCGCTCGACTTTCTGCGGCGACCCGTCCTGTGGCTAGAGACGATCAGCCGTTACCAGGCGACCTATACCTCATCGCCAAACTTCGGATTCGAGTACTGCCTGTCTCCTGAGCGGGTACCCGACGCCCTGCTAGAAGGTATCGACCTCAGCTCTGTGCAAGTTTTCATGAATGCGGCTGAGCAAGTCAGGCCGAGCACTTACAAAAGCTTCCTGGAACGATTCGCGAAGTACGGCCTGAATCCTGAGGCACACGTCGCCGCCTACGGGCTCGCCGAGAACACGCTGTCGGTGACCAGTTCAGGACGGCGATCAGTCAAGATCGACCGGAAGTCGCTGCACGTGCGCACCGTCGTGATGGCCACCGAGGACTCGCCCGCCGACCAGCAACTGGAGCTGATCAGCTGCGGCCAGCCTCTCGAAGGGATCAACGTGCGGATCGTCGACCCAGACAGCGGTGCCCCGGTCGGCGACGGCGGAATCGGGGAGATCTGGATCGCCGGCCCGAGCAAGTGCGAGGCGTACTGGAACAAGCCTGAGCTTTCCGCGCAGGTGTTCGACAATTCGATCACCGATGAGCCGGACGATTCCGGTACTTATCTTCGCACCGGAGATCTCGGGTTCTTGCGGGCAGGCGAGCTTTTCGTCTGCGGCCGGCTCAAGGATCTCATCATCTTGAGGGGTCAGAACTATTACCCAGAGGATCTTGAGACCGCCGTCGAGGGCACCTCGGAGAAGATACAGGTCGGGAGCGTGGCGGCGTTCAGGGGCGAGGACGGCGAAGAGCGGCTAATTGTCGTCATCGGCCTGCGGGACCCCAGCGACCCGCCGCACCCCGACGAGATCACGAGCTCCTCTGCGCGCGCATGGCTACGCCGGGCCGCATACGATCGTGTTTGTTCGACGCCAGGCCATCAAGAGAACGACCTCAGGGAAGGTGGCCAGGAGCCTCACCCGCGATAAGTGGCTCGATGGCGGCCTGCGCACGATCGAGATCCATAAGCGCGACGGCGACGCCACCGGCTTGACCGGGGCGCACACCCTGGGCGTTCAGGCTCACTACGAGCGGTTCCTCGAAGCGTATGCGCTCAGCGGGAACGAGAACGATAAGCCTGGCGACATCGGTCTCAATTCTCTCGCGATAGCCGAGCTCCTGGTGATCCTTGAGCGAGCGGTTGTTCAGGCTGACGCTCCTGACTTGCAGGAGACGCTGCACATGCCGCTCCTGCAGCGTCTGACCATGTCCGAGATCTCGGAGCTGGTCCGCGGCCTGCAGGACGGGTCAGCCGACTGGGCGAGCAAGCTGCACACCGATCTCGAAGAGATGAAGCGAGAGCGCGATGCGAGCGAAGCGGCGGCCATGCGGCAGGATGCCCAGCTCGACCTGCGGGATCTCGGCTCCGTTCCGCAGGCGGACAGCGCCTTCAGCCAGGTGCTCCTGACCGGGGCGACTGGCTTCCTCGGTCCGTTCCTGCTGCGCAACCTGCTGGACCAGACCAGCGCGACCTACACAGTTCTCATGCGGGGAGCCGACCCGTCGGCGGCAAACGAGCGACTCATCGCCGGTCTCCAGGCAGCCGGTCTCTATGATCATCAGACCGCCGGGCACTTCGCTGCCCGGGTAAGCGTCATCTGCGGTGACCTGGCCAGCCCGCGGCTGGGAGTCTCGGAGAGTACCTGGTCACAGCTCGCGGAAACAATCGACACGGTCATCCACAACGCGGCCTCGGTCGATTACGTTCTCGATTATCACGCGCTCCGGTCATCAAACGTCGAAGCCACCAGAGAACTCATCAGGCTGGCCTCCGATTCCCGGCGCAAGCAGCTTCATTTCGTTTCCAGCACGACGGTCTTCGGGTTCTCGAGTAAGCGGCATCTGCTCGAACGAGACTCGAACCCCGAGATGGCCGGACTTGACTTCGGTTACGCGCAGACGAAATGGGTCTCAGAGCAGCTCGTGCTCCAGGCACGAGAAAAAGGCCTTGATGCCACGATCTACCGGCCGGCCTTCATCACAGCGTCCACCGCGGGATTCGGGCACTCCACGGACATCGTGGTGCGCCTGCTCTCTTTCATGATCAAGTACGGCATAGCGCCAAACGCCGACATACAGCTCAGCTTCATGCCGGTCGATATCTCCGCCCGGAATCTCGTGGCCGTGATGACCTCAGTCGATTCGGAGGAGCCGGTCTTTCATGTCACCATCAACGATTATTTCAACATGGTCGACCTGACCACGCAGATCAACAAGGACTACGGAATCTTGTTCCGGTATGTCAATCTGGCCGCGTTCGCGCGCGAGGTGAAGCGGCTCTGCACGGTCGAGGATCCGATCTTCCCGCTGGTCGATTTCGTTGCCCGCTCGCACTCGAAGATCATCGTGATGGAGGGCAAGCGCTACGGGAACGCGGCCTTCCGGCAAGCGCTCGAACGTTCAGACGCAGGCGTCCCCAACGCGAGCCTCCAGGAAACCGTGTCGTACCTGATGACCCACCTGAGATCCCTCGGCGTGCTCCCCGAGAACTGATCAGAGCCGCACCGCTGTCAGACCAGTTCCGGGGCGGATCGGGTGGCGGTCATCCAACGCTGGCTGCTTTGCAACGCCTAGCGTCGGACGACCGCCGCCCGCTCCGTGGCTGAGTTACCAGACAACCAGCAACTGCTCCCCAGTCAGCCCAGCTCTAGATAACCGTTCGTGACCGAGTGAGCGGCCAGACCTTTGCCGCCCTGCTGTCCGCCCTCTGCCGGGAGTTAGCGGCCGGGCGACGCGCTGTCGATGCTGGGCGTTGCGAAGCAGCCGGCATCGGCAGCACGTCGCCCGACCGCCCCCGGCGCTTTGCTCGAAGACCAGTCCGCCCAGTTGATGTCCTGGGCTCTGGCGCGAATTCCGTGACGTTGGATTGCCAGGACTGATGTGGCGCTTGCGGCCGGGTCCCTGACCGCCGCTCTCCGGGGCGAGAGGCGAAGACCACGGAAAGTGGTGATACGTCGTCCGGCCTGATCCACGTATCATCACTTTCCGTTGAGAATTTGCCCGGTTGGCCGGGTTTCTGGTTATCAAAGTGTTCATACGTGGCGGCCAGCGGCTGACGTATCACCACTTTCCGTTGCCCGGCACACCGCCCGCCCGCCGCGACCCCGGCTTCCTCCGGCCAGCACGCGGATTCTCCTGGCCTGCGCCTTATCCGGACAGGCCGCCGGACCCCTGATCGGGTGAAACCGGGCATTGCATAGAAGACGGCCGACCCCGTCCAGGCCGCCCGAGCTAACTTCGCGGAATTCGCGCCCAGCAATGTTCCGTGATCATGAAGCACACCTTGATCACGGAACATGAGCCGCGTGATCCCCCCAACAGGACTCCGTGATCAAGACTCCAACCATGATCACGGAACCTGGGTGGGGTGACTCACGGAGTCCGGAAACCCAGCGTCTCCTTAAAGCACCTGACCAGAGTTCCGTGATCATGGCGGAGGCGGTGCTCACGGAACCCTGGTGATCATGGCGGAGGCGGTGCTCACGGAACTCTGGTCGGGTGATCTTGCTGATCTTCGTGATCGGGCGATGGGGTCGGGCGGCTAGGGACTCGCTTCACGTTGAGAACAGTCCCTTTTGTATCCCGCTGGCCTGCCGGACCGTATCCCACGATCTGTGCCCTTCTGGTAGTGCGCGATCCGATCTGGCCGGTTAGCCTGATCCCAGCGCACAAATGCACAAGCGCCTCACGTGTGAGCACCGGGGCCATTTCGCGATCTCGGCCCAGAGAGGGCGTCCATGAGTACGTCTCCCAGCCTGACCAATACCAGCCTGACCAATCGCAGCCTGACCAATCGCAGCCTGACCAATCGCAGCCTGACCAATCGCAGCCTGACCCATCGCGTCCGCTCTCGTCGCGGCTTTCTTCCAAGGCTGGCAGCCGCGGCCAGCGTCCTCGGCCTAGCTGCGGGGCTCGCGACCGCGACGGCGGGCGTCGCTCAGGCCAACGTGCCCAACAAGTGGGGCTTCGCCCTGGTCAGCAAGCCGGCCGTGGCTGGCATGCCTGGCCTGAGCCATCAGGCGGGAAGCTGGCCGTCGCCCCTGCACGTGCACACGACTCCGGGGATCACCGGCCGGGTGCTCGTACTCTTCCCGAGGCTGGCCTCCAAGAACGGCGTCGTCCACGTGACGGCCATAAGCCCGCCGGCCGCGGCCGCCGTCTGGTGCCAGGCCGAGAAATGGGCGCCGTCCGGGCTGAACGAGATCGTGGCCGTCCGGTGCTACAAGGTCGGCGGCGTACCGATCTTCGCCCCGTTCACCGTGCTGTACACCACTAGCAGCAAGGCCCCGTTCCCGGCCGGCGCCGCCTACGGGTACGTGCATTTCCAGCCTGCGGGCGGGGTCGTGGGCAGCTTCAACTCGGCCGGCGGCACGAACACCGTCACTCCCGGCCCGACCGGTCAGTGGCTGGTCAGGCTGCACGGTCTCGGCCCGGCGACCGGCGGAGGCAACATCCAGGTAACAGCCGTGGACCAGACTGGCCCAGCCAAGTGCGACATCGAGGGCTGGGGCTCCGGCCCCGGCACCGGCGGACAGCCAATCCTCGTTCGCTGTTTCAACGGCGGCACGACGCCGCTCAAGACCGGCTGGACGCTGAGCTACCAGCTAAACCGGGCAATCTACGGCGCCCGGCCCAAGGAGTTCGCCTACACGTTCAACGTTCACCCGGCTACCCCCGGACCCTACGTGCCGGTGCCAGCGCCCGTGAACTTCAACTCCCAGGCCGCCGTCAACACGATACAAAACGGCGGCGGCATCAGCCTCGTCCACTTCCCGAGAGTCGGCCTCTTCGCCAACACCGTCCTGGTCACCCCGTTCAAGCTCGGCGCGGGATTCTGCAACCTGCTCACGACCTGGGCCACCGCGCCCGGAGCCGCCGGGGTATCGGTCAGGGACGTCGTCTGCTACAACGCAGCCGGCGCCCACCGGAAAGCTTTCTCGCTGATCACCTACGCCTCCTCCCACTAGCAGGCAGCGGACTGGCCCGGCCGCTCGCAGCCCGAGCGGCCGGGCGACGTCCTACGGCTAGGGACTCGCCTCCACGTTGAGCGTCAGCTGGTGCTTCGCCGAGCTCGCCTTCGGAGTCGCTGAGTCGGTGACCTTGAGCGTGAACGTGAAGGTCCCGAACCCGGTCGGGTCTCCGTCGATGACGCCGTTCGACTCGAGGAATAGCCCGGCGGGGAGCTTGCCCTTCGAGATCGTCCAGGCATACGGCCCGGCTCCGCCGACGGCGCCAAGGGTCACGTCGTAGAAGTTGTTCTGCCTGGCCGGATCGAGCTCGGTCGACGTGATCGACAGCGGCGAGCCCGGCTCGATCGTCAGCTTGATCCGCAGCTTCGCCGTGACCGGGTGAGCCGCCGAGTCGGTGACCTCGACTGTGAAGGACCGGGTGCCGTGACCGGTTGGAATGCCGGTAAGAATCCCGTCCGATTCCAGTGCGAGGCCAGCAGGCAGCGCGCCGGAGGGGGCCGTCCAGAAGTAGGGCGCCGTCCCGCCTGTGGCCTGGAGCGTCGCCAGGTAGCTGATCCCCTCGGTGGCCAGGGGAAGTGCCGGCCGGGAGACGGTCAGGGGCGGGTTCTTGCCGATCGTGATGGTGATCGGGGCCGTGGCCACCTCGTGCGCGGGCTTGGTCGAGTCGGTCAGCCTGATCGTCAGCGCGAACTTACCTCTCCTGGTCGGCGTCCCGGTGATCATGCCGCTGATCTTGTCGATGGCCAGGCCAGGCGGGAGCTTGCCCGACTTTACCGACCAGGTGTACGGAGCCCGGCCTCCCGAGAAACCGATGCCAGTCGTATAGGGGACACCGACAGCGCCACCTACCGGCGTCCGCCTAGAGAGGGCGAGTTTGCGGACAGCCATGACGTTCAAAATAATCTTGACTGTGGTTTTCTGGGCCGGAGACGAGCTGTCTGTCACGGAGACCGTGATCGTGAACTTGCCCTTCGCGGCTGGCGTGCCGACGATGGCGCCGCTGGCCGCGTCGAAGCTCAGGCCAGCGGGGAGCTTGCCGGACACCTGGCTGTAGAAGTACGGCGCCTCCCCGCCTGACGGCTTGACGTTGGCCGTGTAGTACGAGCCGACAGTGGCCGGCGGGACTGTCCTTGACGCCCTGAGCCTGACCCGCGCGATGGTGACCTTGAACGTGCGGGTGACCTGTCGCCCGGCCGCGTCGGTGGCCGCGACCTGGAAGGAGAACGTCCCTGGCGCGACGGGGACCCCGGACAGGACCCCGCTGTTCGGGTCGAGGGCGAGCCCCTGCGGAACGTTGCCCGACGCCGACCACTCATACGGGCCGGCACCGCCGGTGGCCTCGATGGCGGAGGAGTAGAAGCCGCCCTCGACGCCGTTGAAGAGCGACCTGGTCGCGATGGCCAGGGCCGGTGGCTTCGCGACCACCAGCGTGAGCGCTCTGGTAGCGGAATGCGGGGTCGGCGTGGCCGAATCGGTGACCTGCGCGGTGAAGTGATAGGTACCGCCGGTCGTGGGCGAGCCCATGATCAGGCCAGTTGACGGGTCAAGCAACAGACCGGGCGGGAAGGTTCCCGACGGGATAGACCACTGGACGACGCCCCTGCCGCCGGCCGAGGTCAGCTCGGTGCCATAGTCCTGACCTGCGGTGATCTTGGCCAGGGTGGTCGTGGTGACCTTGAGTGCCACCGAGGCGGCGTCGATCGTGATGGACTCGGCGGCCCTGGCGACCTGGTGGTGCCTGGAGCTGTCTGTCGCCGACACGGTGAAGGCGGAGTGACCGGCTTTCGACGGCCGACCGGACACCTGGCCGGTCGCGGCATCGAGGTGCAGGCCGGCCGGCAGGGTGCCCTTGGTAACCGCCCAGGTCACCGAGCCCAGCCCGCCGTTGGCCGCGAGCGTGAAGGAATAGGCCTGGCCGACGGTGCCGAGCTTCGGGCTTGGTGGCCAGGATCTTCAGCGTGCCAGGCTTGCCGATCGTGATCGACTCTGCCGCCCTGGCGGTCTTGCGGGTCTTGCCCGCTACGTTGGTGACCTGGGCCTGGAAGGTGTACTTGCCGGCCTTGAGCGGCGTGCCGGTGATCGTCCCGTCCGAGGGGCTGAGCTTCAGGCCGGGCGGGAGCTTGCCTTTGGCGATCTTCCAGGTCTGGCTGCCGGCGCCGCCCGTGCTGATCAGGAAGTCGAGGTAGGCCGCGCCGACGGTACCGGCCAGCAGGCGGCCGCCGGTGACGCCCAGCTTGGCCGGGCGCATTCCGAGCTGGGCCGTGATGGCGGCCTGGGCGGCTGGGGTGCTCAGGTCGCTGAACCGTGCTGGGGGTACTGGCGCGGCGAAGCGGGCCTGCGGGCTCTGGCTGCCGGCCAGCCCGATCGCGGAGCCTACGGCGGCGGCGATGGCGGCCGAGCCAGTGACAGTCGGGTGGCCGCTGTTGCGGTTGTTGCTGATGATGCCCGCCTCGAACGGATTCAGCGGGTTGATCCAGGGATCGTCGGTGCACATCTCATGCCCGGACCAGACGAACGGAATCGGCACGAACTGAACGCCCGCGATCGACGCCGCAGCGGCAATGTCGGCATTCAGCGACGCCTGGGCGTGCTCCATATCCTGGAGCAGCTGGCCAGTGAACGGCGAGATGACCGGGAAGTCGGTGAGGATGAAGGAAATGCTGGATCGCAGCCAGGGGCAGTTGTCGTACACATTGAACGCCCGGCTAAAGCCGCCAGGCTGCGGGAACAGGTCCGGATAGCCGGCCACGACCACCTGCGTCTGCCCGCCCGCGTTGGCCTTCACGGCCTGGTAGGTGTGCGCGAGCTTGAAGACCAGCGCGGCGCTGTCATTAGTGAGCATGTCATCAAGCCGGCGAACGACGAAGAGGCACACCTCGGCGCCGCCGAGGAAGCAGTCGGTCAGGATGCCGGAGAAGTCCACATCATTGCCGCCGATAGTGAGCGTGACCAGGTCAGGCGGCGCTTTGTGATCGACGAAATACTGGTGCAGCTGGCCGAGTTCAGAAACTTTCTCGCCCGCCCTGGTATTGGGCAGATCCGCCATCACTTCGCCCTGGCACGCGATCAGAGTCTTCGGGCCGATGGTGAGCTTGCCGTTGACGCCGCTGCTGTTCTGCGCGTCAGCCATCTGAACTGGCCAGGCCAGCGGGCCTGTGTCGCACTGAGTGCCCTGGGACTGTGACCACGGGAAGTCCCTGGTGCCCTCACCAGAAGAATACGAGTCGCCGAGCGCCGTGTAGTTGTCGGCGATGGGGCCGATCTGAATGGTGTTGATCTCCCAGCCGGCCGGCTCATCCGCGACCGAGGACACGCTGAACGAGGCCGCGCCGGGGAAGGTGCTGAAGAGCTGGTTGAAGCCACTCTGGGTCGCGACCAGGACGCCGAGCTGCTGGTGCTTGCTGTCATACACCGTCATCTGGGTCGAGTCGGGCGAGTTAATGAAGCCGACGTCGATCGAGAACTTGTCGACGGTGGCCGGCTTTGTGGTGCCCGGCTTGACGAAGGTGCCGACCACGGTGCCCTGGAACTGCGGGGTGCCGGACAGCGTCGGGTTGATGTCGCTGGAGCCGTCGTCGGTGATGAAGGGCGACTGGCCGGAGAAGATAATGCCGTCGTTCTCGAACTGGTCGGTGACGAAGGTGCCGACCGGGAGGGTGCCGAGCGGGAGGGGCGGGCTCAGGTCGGAGGCGTCGGGCGAGTCAGCCGGACCGGGCGATCCGTTCGCTCCTAGCGCGCCGCCGGCGGCTTGGCGCCCGCGTCGGTGGAATGGTGCCAGAGGGCGCGTGGTGCCCGGTCGCCATTGGCAGGTGCGTGGTGAGTCCTGAGCGTCGACCTGGCTGCCGCCATTCCTGACGGAACCGCGGTCAAGCTCAGGCCCACCGAAGCTGCGGCGACCAATGCGGCCGCACGACTCCATGAGCTGCGCAAGCTTCCCCCCTAGGAAGATCGTCACGAGCGGCAGGCCGGTCTAGGCCGATGCCGCAGCCCTTACCATAGCGTCACGTTTTCCCAGCCGTAAAGTGACAGCTTTCTGACACGGAATCGGCCAATCAATTGGCTCCCTACGTCTCTTCGAAGAACTCCAGCGCGATGTTGTCCGGGTCGCGGAAGCAGAGAACAGCGGGGCCGAGCGGGTCATGCTGAAAGCTGACGGGTACCTGGCCCTGGACTCGCCGACCCGCAGGCGCAGCTTCCTGCCGGGGAAGTCCTGGTCCACCTCGAATCCGAGGATGCCCTCATCCGCAAGTCAGAACCCAAAGACAAGTCAGTAACAAAAATCAAGGGCCCGACCGCCGCATCCGGCAATCAGACCCTTGACCTGCCTCAACCTAACGTAGCCCCGACGGGATTTGAACCCGTGCTACCGCCTTGAGAGGGCGGCGTCCTGGGCCACTAGACGACGGGGCCAGGCACTTTCGTACTGCCACTTCTTCGTACTGCAACCGGGCGCTAGCGTAGCGCACCCGGTGACTCACCGCTCGGGCAGCGGTCATACCTCACAACCGCCACCCAGTCGGACGTCGCTGGGGTACCAGGACTCGAACCTAGACTAACGGGGCCAGAACCCGTCGGGCTGCCAATTACCCCATACCCCAAGGGAAACGAGTCCTTCCGGACCCGCTCGCCTGTGAGAGTGTAGCCGAACCAGGGCCCGACCTCCAACCCGAGCAGGCCACGCGCCCGCCGCCTCCCCTGGACGGCTCAGCCCCGGTCGGTGACCAGGTTGGTCAGCGTCCCGATCCCCTCGATCGTGACCGACACCTCGTCGCCCTTGTCCATCGGCCCGATCCCGGCCGGCGTGCCGGTGAGCAGCACATCGCCCGGAATGAGCGTCATCACCTGGCTCACGAACGCGATCAGCGCCGGCACCTGATGCATCAGCAGCGACGTCCTGGAGTGCTGGCGGACTTCGCCGTTGAGCCTGGTGGTCAGCTCCAGGTCGGCCGGGTCCAGATCAGTCTCGATCCAAGGTCCGAGAGGGCAGAAAGAATCGAACCCCTTAGCCCTCGTCCACTGGCCATCTCTCGCCTGGAGGTCACGCGCCGTGACGTCGTTGGCGATGGTGTAGCCGAAGATGACCTCAGCCGCCCGGTCGGCGGGCACCTCCCGGCCGATCCGCCCGATCACGACAGCCAGCTCGCCCTCGTAATCGACCCGCTCCGAGATGGCGGTCGGCCGCAGAATGGGATCGTCGGGCCCGATGATCGCTGTCGATGGCTTGAGGAAGATGATCGGCTCAGCGGGCCGCTCGCCGCCCATCTCCTCGACGTGATCAGCGTAGTTCTTGCCGATGCAGATCACCTTGGTCGGCACGACCGGCGGGAGCAGCCTGACGTCGGCCAGCCGGTAGTACGCGCCGGTCAGCTTGACTTCTTGCGCGCTGATGGGGTGCCCGTCAAGCTGAGCGACAATGAGCTGCGCCGCGGCCTCGGCGGCCACCGATCCAGTGTCACCGACCCCGTTCACGCCGTGGGCGCCGCCTGAACTGCTCGCGGCCACCGCTGCGGCGGCTGCCTCGGCGGCTGCTGCCTCGGCAGGGGCGCCGTCCGCGCCAAGCACGCGCCCGTAGCTGACTTCGCCGTTATAAGAAAATCTCGCAATCCTCATTGTCAGAGCCTACCGACCAGCCCCGGCAACTCACCTTGGCGGGCGCTGCTCCCGTCCCCAGGACCCAGCGACCAAGAATCACCCACCAAAGTTCCGTCATCACCCCTCCGGAGCCGGCTTCCCCCTGAGGTCACGCCGCCAGAACTCCGTGATCATGAACTCATCCATGATCACGGAACATCGCTGGGACCCGGCTGAGGCCGGGCGGGCCGGGGCCGGGGTCAGGTTGGCAGGCCGTGCGGGCGAGCTACTGCCAGTAGCCTTCGACCTCGGAGGTCGGGCGGGACTTGGCCAGGCTGGGGTCCTCGCCGAACTCACGCCGGGCCCGGCGCTGCCGCAGCAGGTCCCAGCACTGGTCAAGCGCATCTTCGGCCGACTTCAGCGACGCGTGCTCCTCCTCGGTAGTCAGCTCCCCGGCGGCGAGCTTCGCCCGCAAGGCGTGCTCATTCTTGATGAGGCCGTCAATGCGCCCGAGTATCTCTTTGTCGTCCATGCGTCCAACCCTAAGGCCGGGGCGATCCGCCATCGCGCTGAGCCGCCGGCAGAGGGCACAACACCCCGCGTCCGAGTACGTTGACCCTATGCAGCCTCTGACTAAGGAGCGGATCGTTGCCGCTGCGGTAGACGTGATCGAGCGCGAGGGCGTCACCGCGATCTCCATGCGCAGGATCGCGGCCGAGCTGGGCTGCGCCGTCATGTCGCTCTACAACCATGTTCCCAGCAAGGACGCGCTGCTCGACGGCGTGGCCGAGTACGTGATGTCCGGCATTGCGGTGCAGACCGATCCCGGCGCCGGCTGGCAGGACCAGGTCAGGGCGCAGGCCAGGGCGTTCCGCGAGATCGCCAGGGCGCACCCGCGCTGCACGATGGTGGTGGTCAGCAGGCCCAACAACTCAGCGGCCGCCGTCAGGCCGTTCGAGCGGGCGCTGGCCACCCTGATCGCGGCCGGGTTCGGCGGGGAGCAGGCGATCAGGATTGTCCGGGTCTTCATCGCCTACATCACCGGGTGCCTGCTCCGCGAGGTCGGTGTCGCACCCTCGCTCAGTCCGCCCGACGAGGCCGCCCAGGCCGCCGATCCGGCCGAGTTCCCGCTGCTGAGCAGCCTGGCCGAGGACGTAGCCGAGCGGGACTATGACACCGATTTCGAGTTCGGTCTCGACCTTCTGGTCGCCGCCGTGGCCGGCCATCTCCGCGGAGTCAAAGTCAGCGATTGACAGACGTACAACGTACGTGCTTCAGTCTGTACATTGTACGTTTGCCAGATTCATTCGCTGGTACGCCTGATACGTCTGCGGAGGCCGCCTTGGCTACCCAGGATCTCTACACCACCGCTCCCAGCGAGCCTGGCTGGAACGTCGAGATGGCCGGAAGCGCCAGCTTCACCTGGGAGTACGACGACGGCCGGGACAAGCTGCTCGCGCTGTACCAGAAGGGCAAGGACAAGCAGTGGGACGCGGCCAAGCGCATCGACTGGGACCTGGAGGTCGATCCCTACGACGCGCTCGGCACCCCTGACCAGGCAATGGCCATCTACGGCACCAAATGGTGGGACAAGCTCGGCCCCGAGAACAGCAAGGAGATGCGGCTCCACTTCGCCTCCTGGCAGTTCAGCCAGTTCCTGCACGGCGAGCAGGGGGCGATGATCTGCGCGGCCAGGATCGTGGAGTCCGTGCCCGACCTCGACGCGAAGTTCTACGCGGCGACCCAGACCATGGACGAGGCCCGGCACGCCGAGATCTACGCCAGGTTCCTGCATGACAAGCTCGGCATGCTCTACCCGATCAACGACCAGCTCCAGGCCCTGCTCAAGGACACGCTGAACGACTCGCGCTGGGACATGCCCTACCTGGGCATGCAGGTGCTGATCGAAGGCCTCGCGCTGGCCGCGTTCGGACTGCTGCGCGACATCACCACCAAGCCGCTGCCCAAGCAGATCCTCGCCTACGTGATGCAGGACGAGGCCCGGCACGTCGCCTTCGGCCGGATGGCGCTGCGCGACTACTACAAGCAGCTCAGCTCCGCCGAGCTAGCGCGAGCGCGAGGACTTCGTCATCGAGGGCTGCTACCTCATGCGGGACCGGATCCGAGGCGTCGAGATCTGGGACAACTTCGGCATCCCCAGAGCAGAACTACGGGAGATAACGGACAACTCGGACTACTCCCGCATGTTCCGGTCACTGCTGTTCAGCCGGATGGTGCCCTGCGTCCGCGATATCGGCCTGTGGAGCGAGCGGCTGCAGCAGGCGTACGCCGACATGGGCGTGCTCGACGCGGCCAAGGCCGACCTCGAAGGCCTGATGAAGGCCGACGAGGAGATAGCCGAGAAGCTAGACGCCGAGCGCTTCGCCGCCGAAGAGACCGCCCGCGCCACCGAAGTCGCCGAAGTAATAGCCTCCGCCACCCCCTAGTTAGCCCCTCCCGTGGGGCGTGATGCCCGCCGCCCCTGCCCGCCCCGCGCCAGTCCAGCCCCGCCCCTGGTTCCGGCAGCAACGCCGTCCCTTAGCTGTCGTTCCAGCGGCAACGCTGTCCCATAGCTGTCGTTCCAGCGGCAGCGCCGGCCCTTAGCTGTCGTTCCAGCAGCAATGGGGCGCGACGCCGCTATCCAGGAGTGCTGCGGGGACCGGACTCGGGGAATGAGAACGTGCGAAACAGGGCGCGAGGCGGGAGGGCTCCGCTCAGCCGGACCGAAAATTCACTAATTTCAGGGGGCGCGCCGCTGGCCTGGGCACCGGCAGGAGCCGGCGACTGGTCCGGCAGCCCGGCCGGGCGCCAAGGTACCCTGCGGAACTTCCGTGATCATGAAGCAAGCCTTGATCACGGAAGATGAGTCGCATGATCCCCCCATCAAAATTCCGTGATCAAGACCCCGGCCATGATCACGGAAACCGCACGGGCAGCCCCGGCCCCGGCAGCAGCATCGATGTGCCATCGGTGCTGTTGGAACTGCACCTATGGCACATCGATGTTGTTGGGGTGCGGGGCGGCTTGCGGGGTGCTGGGGCTGCCCAGCGGGGTGCGAGGTGCCCAGCGACAGGCTAGATGATTTTGTGCATCCAGTTGTGGGGGTCTGGGAGGCGGCCGAACTGGATGCCTAGCAGTTCCTCGCGCAGGCGCCTGGTTACCGGGCCGGGCTGGCCGTCGCCGATCTGCCAGCTGCTCGTCCGGCCCTTGACGGCGCCGACGGGCGAGATCACGGCGGCGGTGCCGCAGGCGAAGACCTCGGTCAGCTCGCCTGACTGGCAGCCCTCGCGCCACTGATCGACAGAGACCTGCTCCTGCGTCGCCGGGATGCCCAGGTCAGGGGCCATGGTCAGCAGCGAGTCCCGCACGATGCCCGGCAGCAGCGAGCCGCTAAGCGGTGGCGTCACGATCCGCGCGCCTGATCCGGATCCGAAGACGAAGAAGAGGTTCATCCCGCCCATCTCCTCGACCCAGCGGTGCTCTGCGGCGTCCAGCCAGACGACCTGGTCGCAGCCCTGGTCGAGAGCCTGCTGCTGACCGGCAAAGGACGCCGCGTAATTGCCGCCGGTCTTGGCCTCGCCAGTTCCGCCCTTGGCCGCCCTGGTGTAGTCCTCGGCGAGCCAGACGGACACGGCGCGCAGTCCGCCGCCAGTGAAGATCGGGCTGGACGGCGACGCGATCACCAGGAACAGGTACGAGCTGGCCGGCTTGCCGACCCCCAGAGTCGGCGTCGTCGCGATCATGAACGGCCGCAGGTACAGGCTGTGCTCCGGGTTCGCCGGCACCCAGTCCTTGTCCTGGCTGACCAGCAGCTCGATCGCCTGCACGAACGTCTCGTCCGGCAGCTCAGGCATCGCCATCCGCCTTGCTGAGCGACGGAACCTGGCCGCGTTCTCGTACGGCCTGAACATGACGATCGGACCGGACTCCTGCCGGTACGCCTTCATGCCCTCGAAGATCTCCTGGCCGTAATGCAAGACGGCCGTGGCCGGCTCAAGCATCAGCGGGCCGTACGGCTCAAGCTTGCCGTTGTGCCAGCCCTGGCCAGCTGACCAGCGGATGGTGACCATGTGATCGGTGAATACCTGGCCGAAGCCGGGTGACGTGAGCTTGACGGCGCGTGCCGAGGCCGCTAGCGGCCGATCGGACTTGAGCACATCGAACGTAATATCAGGTGCCAGCCTGGCGGTCATCGCAGAAACCTCCCTCGTGCGGCCCGCGCCTCATTGCGACTGGCCGCAGCGGCTCCGTCCCTGCTGACGGCCCGCCCTACCATAGTTACCTCTAACTGGTGCGGCTGACCATCCGGATCGCAGGCTCCGGCCGGCAGCCGCCTAGGCGTCGCTGCCGGTTCTGTCCCGGAACGCGACGCCTACCCGAATACTCGCCCGACCATGTCGTCCCCCTTGGTGATCGCGTTTCGCGTAGCGTGTCCCATGCGCGGATACTAGCGGTCAGCTAGCCGGGCTGCAGGCCGGATCTCCGGCCTGGTCCACTGAATGATCCACATGATCCACTGAATGTCCGGTCAGCTCGGGACTGAGCCCGGTCCAGGAAGCGGCGAGCCCGGCCGTGGCGGGGTCGACGGCGGCTCCTGGCCGCCGCGAGCCGAGCCAGGCGCCCTGCCCAAGTCCGCAGCCCATCGCCGCCAGCAGCTCAGCCTGGTCAGGCCGGTCGACCCCGGCAGCGGTCAGCTCAATGCCCAGGTCCCGGCCAAGGCTCACGATCGCGGTCATGAGCAGGGTCATGGTGGGGTCGGCGCCGAGTCCGGCGGTGAACGAGCTGTCGATCTTGATCGCGTCGACCGCCAGCAGCCGGAGGTAGCTAAGCGAGGCGTATCCAGTGCCGAAGTCGTCGATAGCGAGCCTGACGCCGCCGTCCCGCAGCCCGGCCAGCACATCCCCGGCCGGGCCGGTCGCGTCGATCAGGACCCGCTCGGCAACCTGCAGGGTCAGCGCCTGCGGCGGGAGACCAGCCTCAGCGAGAGCCGACAGCACCGAGCCGGCGAACCCGGGCAGGCCGAGCTGCCTGGCGGAGCAGCTGATCGCCAGGCCAAGCGCCGGCCCGGCTGACCCGACCGACCCGACCGGCCCGGCCGCGCGCCAGGCCGCCACCTGCTCGCAGGCCTCGCGCAGCATCCAGTCGTTCACGCTCGCGAGCAGCCCAGACTCCTGCGCCACGCTGAGCAGCTCGTCAATTCCGATGGCCTCGCCGTCCTGGCACCAGCGCAGCAGCGCGACCACCCGGATCACCCGCGCGCTAGCCAGGTCGACGACGGGCTCGTACTCGAGCTGGAGCCGGTGCCCGGCCAGCGCCTCGTCCAGCTCGACGGCGAGCTCGGACCGGCGCCTGGCCTGCGCGTCCATCTCCGCGCTGAATACCTCGACCCGCCCGCCGCCCGCAGCGGCCGCCTTGGCCATGGCTACCTGGGCGTTGCCGAGTACCTGATCACTATGGTCGGCCGGGCTCATCGCGACGCCCACGCTCGCCGTCACGCCAATTTCCCTGGTCGCGATGCTGAATGGCTCGGCGCCGATCGAGCTGGCGAGGCGCTCGGCCAATTCCGCGACCTGGCTGAGATCGCTGAAACCAAGGTCAGGCGCGCTCAGATCGCCAATCAGGATCGCGAACTGATCGCGATTCCAGCGCGCCACGATCGCACCTGGAGGTGTCCCGGCACGCAGCCGTCGGCCGGCCTGGGCCAGCACCAGGTTCTCGCAGGACGGCCCGCCGAGGTCCTGGACGGCTGACATGCCGTCCAGGCCGATGACCAGCGCCGCGACGCTTCCGCGCTGGTCACCTCCCTGGGTCAGGTCCTTGACCCGGTCCTCAAGATAGGCGCGGTTAGGCAGGCCGGTGAGACCGTCGTGGAAGGTGAGCGCGGTGAGCTCACGGCGGATCGCGACGAGCTCGCTCTCATCGTGACAGGTAATGAGCAGCCTGGCCGGCTCGCCCGGCTGCTCATACCGCGACAGCGCCGCCGAGATCTGGCGCCAGGACCCGTCGGCCCCGCGCGCCCGGCCGCTGAACGTGGCCGTGCCCGCCGAGCCTCGCAGCGCGATCATCGCCGCCCTGATCCCGGCCTGGCGGTCCTCTGGATGCACGATGTCGGCCAGCGGCGAGCCGGTCAGCGTGTCCAGGTCGTAGCCGAATTCGCCGCCGCCGTGGCTGATGTAGTCGATCTTGCCTGACGAGTCACAGATCAGCACTGTGTCGCTGGTCGAGTCGGCCAGCGCCTGGAACACCCCGCCCGACGCCTGCGCCGACGCCGTCACGGTGAAGGCCTGCCTGGCCGACATCGCCAGCCTGATCGCGAGCAGGATCACCACCAGCGCCGCGGTGACCGCGACGGCAGGCACGGCCAGCAGGTGGCCGGACACCGCGTACGCGGCGATCACCACGGCGGCCGCGGCAGCGCAGACCGGCGCCGCCAGCCGCGCCCTGGCCGGCCACGCACCCGGCCCGCTGGCGGGCTTGACCGCGAGGCTGGCCGCGAGCAGTCCCAGCGCGGCCACCAGCGCCAGATGCGAGCCCAGACCGGGATCGAGATCAGCCGCCCGCCCTGCAACGGCGAGTGAGTCCCCGGCCGTCACAGCGACCAGCGCGAGCACGGGCAGGGCGGTTAGCCGGGGGCCGCGCGGCACCAGCGGCAAGACCAGCCCGAGAGCGGCCAGGTCGGCCACCGGCCTGATCAGGTCGAGCGCGAACGCCGAGGCCCCAGAACCCGAGGTCTGGTAATCCGGCGCGAACAGCACGACCAGGCAGATCGCGAACAGGGAGACGACCAGCAGCGCACTGCCGAGTGCGACGCCCGCACTCGGGCGCGCCTGCGCTGATACGTCCTGGTATGGCCGCCAGCGACTCGGCTCGCCCGCGCCCCGGTCGGCCTCCGTCTGGTCTGTCGTCAGCGTCGCGATGCCGATTACCAGCGCGGGCAGCGCGGCCAGCGAAATCAGATCCCCGATTCGCAGCGGCTCAGGCCCGCCAATCAGCCCGCCGAATAGCTGCTGAATTGTGCCGCCGACCCCAAGGCAAACTGCCGCTCCGGCCAGCCATCGATATCCATTTTGAACGAAATGCTCGAGGGGACTCGACATTCGGGAAAGCCGGACACCGGCGGCGGCGGCCATCAGAATCCAGGCAGCGGACCAGGACAGCGTAACTGGGCTCATCTCCGGCCCCCGTACGCCTTCGCCCGCACCTGTGCCTCCTGTGGTCCCCAGAATCTCGTCGTCTGCCTGACCGGGTCTTTCAAGGTCTTCAAGTGTCGTCTTGCGGCACTCCAGCTCAAGGCACGCCGAGCCAACGGACTAACCCCCGCCGTTGGTTGTCAGCCGCGCCACGCGCTGGCCTGGATGGCGCGCTCAGGCACCGGTAACAGGCGGCGGTCGGCCTCATCGCGGTCCGCCGATTCTGTTGTGCACTGAGCGACCACACATGACTCTACGTGCACCAGGTCACGCTTCGATTGAGGAAAGAAGTAGGTGCGACGACAAACTGCTGAGTAGACGCTCAGTGCGGCCTGAGGACTGCCGTCCTCAGGCCGCACTTCCGGCGCTAGCAAACACACTGCAGCCTGAGGACTGCTGGTGCTAGCGAAGACAGTATTCACCCGAGATGACGTTAACGAGCGATGTAATCTCCGCGCCTGCACGGTCATCCTGCCTGGCAGCGGGCCAGGATCAGCTCGCGGACGCTGGTCGCGTCCGCCTGGCCGCCGGTCGCCTTCATCACCGCGCCGACGAGCGCGCCGGCCGCCGCGACCTTGCCGTCGGCGATCTTGGCGGCGATGTCGGGATTGGCCGCGATCGCGGCGTCGACGGCCGCGCCGAGCACGCTGGCATCGGTCACCACTGCCAGGCCGCGGGCCGCCACTACTTCGTCGGGGGTGCCCTCTCCGGCCAGCACGCCATCGACCACCTGCCGGGCCAGCTTGTTGTTCAGCTCGCCGGAGTGCACGAGCGCGCTGATCCTGGCAACGTGGGCCGGGGTGATGGTCAGCGCAGTCAGCTCGACGCCGGCGTCGTTGGCTCGCCTGGAGAGCTCTTCGAGCCACCAGTTGCGGGCCTGCTCGGGGGTGGCTCCGGCGGCGACCGTCTCGGCGACCAGGTCGAGCGCGCCGGCGTTGCGCAGCGCGGTCATGTCCAGGTCGGCCAGGCCCCACTCCGCCTGCAGCCTGACCCGGCGCGCGGCCGGCAGCTCGGGCAGGGCGGCCCTGATCTCCGCCACCCACTCGGGTGCGGGAGCGATCGGCACCAGATCGGGCTCGGGGAAATACCGGTAGTCCTGGGCCTCCTCCTTGCTGCGGCCCGAGGTCGTCGTGCCGGTGTCCTCGTGAAAGTGCCTGGTCTCCTGCACTATCCGGCCGCCCGCGTCGAGCACCCCGGCCTGCCGCTCGACTTCGGACCTGACCGAGCGCTCCACCGAGCGCAGCGAGTTGACGTTCTTGGTCTCGGTCCTGGTGCCCCATTCCGCGCCGGGCAGTGCGATCGAGGTGTTGACGTCGCAGCGCATGGAGCCCTGCTCCATCCGGACGTCGGAGACGTCGAGCGAGCGCAGCAGGTCACGAAGCTCGGCGACGTAGGCCCTGGCCACGGCCGGCGCCAGCGCGCCGGTACCCGGAATCGGCTTGGTGACGACCTCGACCAGCGGGATGCCGGCCCGGTTGTAGTCCACGAGTGAGTAGTCGGCACCGTGAATCCGGCCAGTCGCCCCGCCGACATGCAGCGACTTGCCGGTGTCTTCCTCGAGATGTACTCGTTCAATACCTATCGTGAATTCCTGTCCACCGACCTCGACCTTGAGCCAGCCGTCCGTGCACAGAGGCTCGTCGTACTGGGAAATCTGGAAGTTTTTCGGCATATCCGGGTAAAAGTAATTTTTCCTGGCAAATCGGCACCAGGTGGCGATCGAGCAGTTCAGCGCGAGGCCGATCCTGATCGTGTACTCGATGGCCGTCCGGTTGATCACGGGCAGGGAGCCCGGCAGGCCCAGGCAGACCGGGCAGACGGCGGAGTTCGGCTCGGCGCCGAAGGTCACCGGGCTGCCGCAGAACATCTTCGTGACCGTGGCGAGCTCGACGTGGGTCTCAAGCCCGATCACCGGCTCGTACCTGGCGATCGCCTCGTCGTAGGGCACTGGCCTGGTCGCGGTAACCGTCATCGTCACGCCTCCGAGCTCTCGTCGCCGCTGGCCAGCCCGCGCGCCTGGGTGAGCAGCGGGAAGCCTCGCCGCTGGTCGAGCGCGGCCTCCACGGCGGCGGCCACCCGGTAAGGCCGGTCGTCGGCCAGCACGGGCGCCATGATCTGCAGCCCCACCGGCAGCCCGTCCTCGGGCGCCAGCCCGCAGGGCACTGAGAGCGCCGGGTTGCCCGCCAGGTTGCTGGGGATCGTGCACAGGTCAGCCAGGTACATCGCCAGCGGGTCGTCGGCGCGCTCGCCGATCGGGAAGGCCGTGGTCGGCGTGGTCGGCGAGATCAGCACGTCCACCTGCTCGAACGCGGTCTCGAAGTCCCTGATGATCAAAGTGCGGACCTGCTGGGCCTTGCCGTAGTAGGCGTCGTAATAGCCGCTGGACAGAGCGTAAGCGCCGAGCATGATCCGGCGCTTGACCTCGGCGCCGAAGCCGGCCGCCCTGGTCAGGCTCATCACGTCCTCGGCATTGGCCTCGCCGTCGTCGCCTATTCGCAGCCCGTACCGCATGGCGTCGAACCTGGCCAGGTTGGACGAGCACTCGCTCGGCGCGATCAGGTAGTAGACCGGCAGCGCGTAAGTGAAGTGCGGGCAGGAAACTTCGGTGATCTTGGCGCCGAGCGTCTCCAGCAGTTCGACGGCCTCATTGAACCTGGTCAGGACGCCGGGGGCATACCCCTCGCCGCTCAGCTCGGAGACGACGCCGATCCGCAGGCCCGCGACGTCGGCGTGCCGGGCGGCGGCGGTGATCGGCGGCACTGGCGCGTCGAGCGAGGTCGAGTCGAGCGGGTCGTGGCCGGCCATGACCTCATGCAGCAGCGCGGCGTCGAGCACGGTCCTGGCGAACGGGCCCGGCGTGTCGAGCGAGGAAGCGAAGGCGACCAGCCCGTACCTGGAGGTGCCGCCGTAGGTCGGCTTGCCGCCGACCAGCCCGCAGACGGCGGCCGGCTGGCGGATCGAGCCGCCCGTGTCGGTGCCGATGCCGATCGGGGCCTGGTAGGCGGCGACCGCGGCGGCCGAGCCGCCCGATGATCCGCCGGGTACCCGGCTGAGGTCCCAGGGGTTATGGGACGGACCGAAGGCGGAGTTCTCCGTGGATGAGCCCATCGCGAACTCGTCCATGTTGGACTTGCCGAGAATCACCACGCCGGCGTCCCGCAGCCGCCGGGTCACGGTCGCGTCGTACGGCGGCTGCCAGCCGTCCAGGATCCTGGACCCGCAGGTAGTCGGCATGTCGGTGGTGGTGAAGACGTCCTTGAGCACGAGCGGCACGCCGGCCAGCGGGCCGAGCGGCCGACCTTCGGCGCGGCGGTCATCGACCGCCTGCGCGGCCGCCAGCGCGGAGTCGGCCGCGACGTGCAGGAACGCATGGACCTGCCCGTCGGTCTGCGCTATCTGCTCCAGGTGGGCGGTAGCGAGCTCGACCGCTGAGATCTCGCCGCCGGCCACCGCTGCCGCCATCTGGGCGGCGGTGAGCCTGGTCAGCTCGTGACCTGAGGCCATGGCTTACTCCTCCCCCAGGATGCGAGGTACCCGGAACCGGCCCTGCTCGGCGGCGGGCGCCTGCGCCAGCACGGCCTCAGCGCGCAGCGGCGGGACCACGACGTCATCGCGGAACACGTTGACCAGTTCGGCCACGTGCGTGGTGGGCGGGATGCCCGCCGCGGCGACCTCCTGGACTCGGGCCACGGCGCCGATGATGGTATCGAGCTGGCCGGCAAAATGATCAAGTTCGTCGTCGGTCAGCGCCAGCCTCGACAGCCTGGCGAGGTGCGCGACCTCATCGCGGGTAATGGACACAGCCGCCATCCTAGAGGCCGGCCGGAACCCCGGCCGAACGCTTATCGCCGGCTAGCTCGCCTGGGCCGCCCGAGCGGCGGCAGCGGCCCGGCCTGCCTGCGCCGCGACAGCCAGCCCCGATCCTGCCGCGGCGCTCTCGCTGACTTCGGCGCTGGCCGGGTCGGCCGTCAGAGCGCACGGGTCAACCAGCGGGCTCGGGTCAAGTCGCGGGGGCTTGGCCTGATCGGCCGCGTAGTGCTCGGCCAGCCACTCCGAGGCCATCAGCGCGTTCAGCGGCCGGGCGAAGTGCCAGCCCTGCGCCCCGTCGCAGCCGAGCATCCGCAGGGCGGACGCGGCGGCATCGGACTCGACGCCCTCTCCGATTGACTTGATGCCGAGCGAGGCCGCTAGCCTGACCAGGGACTTGACCGTGACGTTGTGGTCAGGGGAGTCAGGAAGCCCCCGGATCAGCGCCGGGTCGAGCTTGACCTCACTGACGCCGAGCCCGGTGAGCTGGGCCAGCGAGGAGTAGCCGGTCCCGAAGTCGTCGAGACTCACGCCGACGCCGAGCTCGGCGAGCGCCCGCATGGTGACCGCCGCCTGGGTCGCCTTCCCTGCCAGAAGCTGCTCATCAATGTCCAGTCGCAGCGCCTGCGGCGGCAGGCCGTGCCTGCGCAGGGCCGCCTTGATCAGGTCGACCAGGCGCCCGCCGAGAAGATCCCTGGCCGGCAGGTTGACGCAGACCTGGACCGGAAGGCCGTCCTTCCACCACCGGGAGGTCTGGGCAAGCGCCTTCTCGATCACCTGCTCGGTCAGCTCGCTCATCAGATGCGATTGCTCGGCCAGGCCGACGAAGTCGGCGGCGGCCAGTACGCCGCGGCGCGGATGCGGCCACCGCGCGAGTGCCTCCATCCCGATCACGTGCCCGTCGGACAGCCGGACCTTAGGCTGGAAGTACAGCTCGATCTCGCCGCGCTGGATGGTGCCGCGCAGATCGCCGAGCAGGGCCAGCCGGTCGGCCGAGTTCCTGTCGTACTCGGAGTCGTAGCGCTCGATGCCGCTGCCACGCTCCTTGGCCACGTACATCGCCACGTCGGAGCGCTGCATGAGCTGATCGAAGGTGCCCGCGTCGTCCGGGTAGACCGCGATCCCGACGCTGGCCCTGATCTCGAAGATGATGGTCTCAAGCCGCACGGGCTCGGCCAGCGCGGCGCGCAGCCTCGAGGCGACCTCCCTGGCCACGCCGGGCTCCTTGACCGAGGGCAGCAGCACGGCGAACTCGTCGCCGCCAAGCCTCGCGACCAGGTCACCCGGCCGCACGCTGTGCATGAGCCGGTGCGCCACGACCTGAAGGAGCCGGTCGCCGACGGCGTGCCCGAGAGTGTCATTGACCTGCTTGAGGCCGGTCGACCGGTCCAGGTCGATCAGCAGGAAGCCGGCCCGGCTCCCGGCCGCCGCCGCCCGGCCAAGGACCTCGTGGCCGCGCTTGGCCAGCAGCTTGCGGTTGACCAGCCCGGTCAGCTCATCATGGTTGGCCTGATGCTCGCGCTGCACCGACATCGCCGCGCTGAGGTAGATGGTGGCGAGCGGGAAAGCGAAGAGCGCGACGACCAGCGCGGAACCGGTCTCCATCGCGATCGTGACCAGCGGCGCGGTCGCGAAGAGCACAGCCGAGGCGGCCACCTGATAGCGCAGGTTAGCCTGGATCACGGTCTTGACCGGCGACCTCGTGCGCAGCGACTGCGCGGCGGCCACCATGGCGAAGTTGATGACAAAATAGGCGACGGCCGCGGCCAGCAGCACGAGCGCGTGGCCGTCGTGCGGTCGCCACGGGTGACCCACGTGCGGGTTGTCATGGAAGACGACCAGCACGAGGTCGGCAACGCCAACACTCAGGCTGAGCTGCGCGGCATTGAAGATGATCCGCTGCACCGAGTGCTTCTGAGCGAAGCCGCCGACGACTACCGCGACCGCCCTGAGCATCACGGCTATCGGGAAGCCCCAGAACAGCAGCACGGCGAAGGTGATCGAGCGCGACGCCGCCGCCGACCAGCCGGTCGGGCGGCCGGGCGTGGCGATACGCCAGATCTCGCCGGCCAGGATCATGCCGCCGACCACCCAGAACATCGGGAGGCGCAGCAGCCCCTGCAGCTGCCGTAGATCATCGAGCTGGACCAGGCCAAAACCGAGCACGCCGCTGCCCACGACCGATACCAAGGTCATGTAAACCCACAGCGGAGAGCCGAAACGCGGACCAATGTTCCGCGTGTCGTTCGCGT
The DNA here is from genome assembly GCA_963819285.1 of uncultured Actinomycetota bacterium. Classification (GTDB taxonomy): domain Bacteria; phylum Actinomycetota; class Actinomycetes; order Streptosporangiales; family Streptosporangiaceae; genus Chersky-822. The sequence continues at coordinate 2,342,992 of CAWFVM010000002.1, read as the reverse complement.
CTTTCATGGTGTCCTCACGAGCCGCCGGAGTAACCGGGGGGAGCCGGTGCGTGATTCACTGCTGGTCAGAGTACCCGAGAATTACACTTGACGCAGCCAAACGCATACTATCTGTTACTAGCCGCCTTGTCGTAGTTAACCGGCTACCTACTGTGATCTATGCAGGTGTCACTTCGATCACGGTGGCGCGGGACTAGCCAGCGGTGGCGGCAACCGCAGCGGCAGCAGCGGCCTCCGGGCCCTGCTCAAGCAACACCAGCAGGCCAGGCTCATCGAGCACCGGCACGCCGAGTGAGGCGGCCTTGTCCAGCTTGGAACCCGGATTCTCGCCCGCCACGACAAAGCTCGTCTTCTTCGAAACCGATCCTGACACCTTGCCGCCGGCGGCCTGAATGGCCTCCGCGGCCTCTTCCCTGGTGCGATCGGCCAGCGTACCGGTCAGTACCACGGTCACCCCGGCGAGCGGCCCGCCCGCCTGCAGGCCGGCGGTCGGCCCGGTTCCGGTGAATCCCGGATCGGTGAGCTGGACTCCGGCGGCGCGCCATTTCCCGACGATCGCCTGGTGCCAGTCGACGCCGAACCAGTCGATGATTGAACTGGCGATGGTCGGGCCGACGTCATCGACGAGCGTGAGGATCTCGGCCGGAGCCGCCGCGATCGCCTCGACCGAGCCGAACGCGGCGGCCAGCGCGCGGGCCGCCGTGGGTCCCACGTGCCTGATCGACAGGGCGACGAGAACCCGCCACAGCGGACGGCTGCGGGCCTCCTCCAGGTTTCGCATCAGGTGGTTCGCGTTGGCGGTCAGCGCGCCGCCGATCGTGACGAAGAACGGGCAGCGGGCCAGATCGTCCGCGGTCAGCGAGAAGACATCGCCCTCATCGGCGACGAGCCCGGCGTCGAGCAGCGCCGACGCCGCCTCGTAGCCCAGCACCTCGATATCGAAGGCACCGCGCCCGGCCAGGTGGAACAGCCGCTCGCGCAGCTGCGCCGGGCAGGACCTGGTATTCGGGCAGCGCCAGTCGACCTCGGTCGCCTCACGGGCCAGCGTCGTACCGCAGCTCGGGCAGGCGTCGGGGAAGTCGAACGCGTACTCATCCCCCGTCCCGCAGGTCGAGCACCGGCCCGACGACCTCGGGGATCACATCGCCGGCCTTGCGGAGCACGACGGTATCGCCGATCAGCACGCCCTTGCGCACGACCTCGTCCTGGTTGTGCAAGGTAGCCCGCTCAACTGTGGAGCCGCTGACCTTGACCGGCGTCATCACGGCGAAGGGCGTCACCCGGCCGGTCCGGCCGACATTCACCTGGATGTCGAGCAGCCTGGTGGTGACCTCCTCCGGCGGGTACTTGTACGCGATCGCCCAGCGCGGCGCCCGGCTCGTCGTTCCGAGCATCGCCTGCACGGCGACCTGATCGAGCTTGACCACGACGCCGTCGATCTCATAAGGCGGGTCGTGCCTGTGCTCGGCGTAGTGCGCGATGTACTCGCGCACCCCGGTGATGTCGGCGACGACCTGGTAGAGCTCGCTGACCGGCAGGCCCCAGGCCCGCAGCTGGCTGTACCAGCCGGACTGGCTGGCAGGGCGCTCCGCCTGCTCATCAGCGATAGCGCCGACGCCATGCAGGATCAGGCCAAGCGGCCTGGTCGCGGTCACCGCCGGGTCTTTCTGGCGCAGCGATCCCGCCGCGGTATTGCGCGGGTTGACGTAGGGCGGCTTGCCCGCTTCCGCCTGCCGCTCGTTCAGCTCGTGGAACGCCGCTACCGGCAGGAACACCTCGCCCCTGACCTCGAGCGTGCCCGGCCAGCCCGAGCCGGACAGCCTGGCAGGCGCGGCGGCGATCGTCCTGACGTTGGCCGTGACATCCTCCCCGGTCACGCCGTCGCCCCTGGTGGCCGCGCTGACCAGCTCCCCGTTGACGTAGACCAGGTCGATGGCGAGCCCGTCGATCTTCAGCTCGCACAAGAACGGCCCGGCCCCGCCGAGCCGCTCAGCTCGGGCGAACCAGCCGTCGAGTTCTTCGGCCGAGAACGCGTTGTCCAGGCTGAACAATCGTTCAAGATGGTGCACGGGCGCGAAGCCCGCCGCGACCGATTCCGCCGCCTGCTGGGTGGGCGAGTCTGGCGTCCGCAGCTCCGGGTAGGTCTCCTCAAGCTGACGCAGCTCGCGCACCAGCTCGTCGTACTCGGAATCCGAGATCGTCGGGGCATCGAGCACCTGATACCGGTAAATATGCTCGGCGACCTGCTCAGCCAGATCGGTGTGCCGGTGCCTGGCCCCGTCGTCCGCCTCCGCGACAACCGGCTCGCTCATCTGACACCCTCCTCGATTAGCTCAGGGATCAGTCCGGCCGCCTCCCGGCATAGGCCCAGCGCGGCCCGGGCGTAGTCGGCCGTGGCACCGGCCAGGCCGCAGGCGGGCGTGATCACGACTTGCCTGGTCAGCCCAGCCGACGGCAGCCCGATCCGCAGCCACAGATCGATCACGGCGGCGGCGGTAGCACGGGCCTCGTCACCCTCCGGCTCGCGCCCGGACCGCTCGCGATCGGACCGCTGGCCGCCGGACCGCTCGCCGCCAGACCGCTCGCTGCCGGACCGGTAGCCGGCCGGTCGCTGGCCGGGGGTGGGCTGTCGCTGGCCGGGGACCCGGGCAGGCGGCGAGGTCGGCACGGCGCCGATGAACATCCCGATCCCGGACTCGACCGCTTCCCCGAAGGCGTCCTCGTCGGCCCGCCGCAGCAAGCTCAGGTCGAAGGAGACGGCAGCCGCACCCGCCCCTTTTATGCATGAAAAAGGAATTTCTGGGGCGCAGCAGTGCACGACAGCCGGTACCGCCGCGGCGTCGACCACGGCGCGCAGGATGTCGGTCGCGATCGAGTCGTCTACGGCCGCTACCCGGCGCAGGCCGCTCGCCGTCGGCAGGGAACCAGCGAGCACGCCGGGCAGGGCGGGCTCGTCGAGCTGGAGGCAGATCGTCGCGCCAGGCAGCCGGGCGCGGATGGCGGCCACGTGCGCCGCCAGTCCCTCGGCCAGCGAGCCGGCCAGATCGGCGACGGCGCCGTCGTCGGCCAGCGCGGGCTCGAGGCTGCGGCTCAGCTCGAGCGTGGCCGCGAGCGTCCACGGGCCGCAGGCCTGGATCTTGAAGGTGCCGCGGTACCCATCGGCAGCTTCCTGATCGCGTCGAGGTCCGCACTGAGCATCCCGCCGCCCGGCGCAGTCGCGGCCCGACCTGGCGCCGAGTCTCCAGCCGCGCGGTGTCGTCTGCACCGGCAGGTCGACCAGCAGGCCAGCGGTGCGCCCGACCAGGTCGGCCCCGGGCCCGCGGGCCGGAAGCTCAGGCAGGTGCGGCAGCTCAGGCAGCTCGCCGAGGACGACCGCGCTGCTTCGCACGGGTCGGTACCCGGCCACGAGCCCACGCCGGTAGCACTTGCCGCTGGCCAGGGAAACGACTGCCCATCACCATTCACCTGGCACATCGTAGTGCTCACCCCCGACACTCACCGCCGACTACCACCCTGCCCCGCCGCCAGTCCACCTTCACCAGCCGCCCAGCCCCACCAGCCCACCCCGACCAGCCCGCCCGGCCCCAACCAACTCACTACACCAGCGATCCTCCGTGATCATGATTCAGACCTTGATCACGGACGCTTAGCTGGGTGATCACCCGATCAGATCTCCATGATCAAGCGCCGAATCATGATCGCGGAACGTCACATGGGTTGCCGCAGTGATGAGATTGCGAGAGATGGGGGCTACGGACGACTGGGGCTGCTGGGACTCTCGCGCTGGCGGTCGAGGCGATGGTGCCGGAGCCGAGGACGGCCGTGCCGTCGTAGAGGACGGCGGCCTGGCCTCGGGCGACGCCCCGGGCCGGGGCGTGCAGCCTGATCTTGATCGAGTCGCCGCCCCCGCCGCCTCGCCGCCCCGCCATCGCCGGGCTCGCAGGTCGCGGGGAACGTCTCGCCGTGCGCGCGCAGCTGGACCGGGGCCTCGATCGGGCCGGACGGGGGCTCGCAGCCGGTCCAGACCGGCCGGGCGGCGGTGATCTCGTCGACGTCGAGCGCCGCGGCGGGCCGACCCGGACGGTGCCGGAGACCGGCTCGATGTCCAGCACGTACCTCGGCTTGCCGTCGCTGCCGGGGTGTCGATCCGCAGGCCGCGCCGCTGGCCGACGGTGAAGCCGTAGCTGCCGTCGTGGCTGGCCGATCTGCTGACCCTCGTGCGTCGACGATCGGGCCGGGGCGCGTAGCCGAGCTTGCGGCGCAGGAACGCCCTGGTGTCGCCGTCGGCGATGAAGCAGATGTCGTGGCTGTCCGGCTTGTCGGCGACCGCGAGGCCCCGCCGGGCCGCCTCGGCCCGCACCTGGTCCTTGGTGCTGTCGCCGAGCGGGAACATCGCCCGGCTGAGCTGGCCGCGGTGAGCACGGCGAGCACGTAGGACTGGTCCTTGCCCTGGTCGACGCTGCGCACCAGCCTGGGGCCGCCAGCCCCGCCAGCCCCGCCGACCCCGCCAGACTCCCCGGCGGCTACTCGATGCTGGCGTGGTGGCCGGTGCAGACGGCGTCGAATCCGAGCGCGACGGCCCGGTCGAGCACCGCGGCGAACTTGATCTTCTCGTTGCAGCGCAGGCACGGGTTGGGGGTGTTGCCCCGGGCGTACTCGGCCACGAAGTCGTCGACGACGTCGGCGGCGAACCGCTCGGCCAGGTCCCACACGTAGAACGGGATGCCGATCACGTCGGCCGCGCGGCGGGCGTCGCGCGCGTCCTCGAGCGTGCAGCAGCCTCGGGCGCCGGTGCGGTAGGAGCTTGGGTTCTCCGACAGGGCGAGATGAATGCCGGTCACGTCGTGCCCGGCCTCGGCGGCCCGGGCGGCGGCGACGGCGGAGTCGACGCCGCCGGACATGGCGGCGAGAACTCGACAGGCTCATCGGCCGGCCCGCCGGGCTCGCTGGCTCATCGGCCTGCCCGCCTGGCTCGCTCGACGACCTCGCCGATGACCTCACCGAGCGCGTCAACGTCGTCCTGGGTGCTGGTGTGGCCGAGCGAGAACCGCAGCGAGCCCTTGGCCCGTGCCCGGTCGGCGCCCATCGCGAGCAGCACGTGGCTCGGCTGGGCGACGCCGGCCGTGCAGGCCGATCCGGTCGAGCAGGCGATGCCCTTGGCATCGAGCAGCATCAGCAGCGCGTCGCCCTCGCAGCCAGGGAACGAGAAGTGCGCGTTGCTCGCCAGGCGGCCTGGCCCGGGCTCGGGGCCATTCAGGATCGCGTCCGGCACGGCGGCCCTGCACCACGTCGATCAGGCTGTCCCGCAGCTTGCCGATCCGCTCGGCGTGCTCGGCCTGGTTGCGGGCCGCCCACTGCGCCGCGACGGCGAACCCGGCGATCGCGGCCGTGTCCAGGGTGCCCGAGCGCACGTCCCGCTCCTGGCCGCCGCCGTGCAGGACCGGCACCGGATCCTGGCCCCGGGCGAGCAGGAGGGCGCCGGCCCCGACCGGTCCCCCGATCTTGTGCCCGGTGATCGTCAGCGCGGTCGCCCCGCTCGCCGCCAGGCTGACCGGAAGCTGACCGGCCGCCTGCACCGCGTCGCTGTGGAACGGGATCCCGTACTGGGCCGCGACCGCCGCCAGCTCGGCGATCGGCTGGATGGTGCCGACCTCGTTGTTCGCCCACATCACGCTGACCAGCGCGACGCCTGCCGGGTCACGCTCGATGGCCTCGCGCAGCACGTCGGGGTCCAGCAGGCCCGAGACTGTCCACGCCGAGCCACTCGACCTCGGCGCCTTCGTGCTCGCCGAGCCAGCGGACGCAGTCGAGCACGGCGTGGTGCTCGGTCGCGGTCGCGAGGATGCGGTTGCGCACCTGGCCGGGCCCGGACTGCCCGGCACCGGACTGGCCGGCACCGGACTGGCCGTCTGCCCGGCGCGACCAGAACAGGCCCTTGATCGCCAGGTTGTCGGCCTCCGTGCCGCCGCTGGTGAAGATGACCTCGCTTGGCCGGGCGCCGTAGGTCTGCGCTATCTGCTCGCGCGACTCCTCGATGATCGCGGCGGGCGCGACGGCCGGCGTTGTGCAGCGAGGACGGGTTTCCGGTAAGCCGCAAGTTCGGCCACCATGGCGTCGAGGGCCTCCGGCAGCATCGGCGTGGTCGCCGCGTGGTCCAGGTAGACCTGCGAGCCAGCCTCGCGGCGCGCGTGGATCACGGCTTGCCTGAGTCTTACCAGTCTAACTCGGGGGCAGCGGGACGCGCGGGAGCCGCGGGGACAGCACCGGGCAGCCCGCCATCGTGCAGGGATTCATTCGCCATGGTGCTCCCAGCCTAACTGGCGCATGTGCCACCATCCGCGTGCCGCACGCCCGGGCGGCACGGGTTGGCGGATCAGTTCGTGCGCTTTTCGATCTCCTCGACCAGCTGCGGGACGACCTTGAACAGGTCGCCCACGACGCCGAAGTCGGCCAGCTCGAAGATCGGGGCCTCCGGGTCCTTGTTGACGACCATGATCGTCTTCGAGGTCTGCATGCCGGCCCGGTGCTGGATCGCGCCGGAGATGCCGACCGCGACGTAGAGCTGCGGCGACACCGTCTTGCCGGTCTGCCCGACCTGGAACTGGTGCGGATACCAGCCCGCATCGGTGACCGCGCGCGAAGCGCCGACCGCCGCGCCGAGCGAGTCGGCCAGCTTCTCGATCAGCGCCATATTCTCGGCCGAGCCCACGCCCCGGCCGCCGGACACCACGATCGAGGCCTCGGTCAGCTCCGGCCGCTCGCCGCGCTGCTGCACGACCCGCTCGAGCACCCTGGCCGCCTTGGCCTGGCTCGCTGATCGTCACGCTGACCGGCTCGATGGTGGCCGGCCCCGGAGCCGGGCTCCGGCGAGATCGCGTTCGGCCGCACCGCGATGATCGGCGTGCCGGTCCGCACCCTGGCGCTCACGTTGATCGCGCCGCCGAAGATGAGCTGCTCGGCGATGAAGTCGTCGCCGAGACCCACCACATCGGTCAAGATGCCTGAGCCGATCTTGACGGCCAGCCGGCCGCCGATCTCCTTGCCCTCGGCCGTGCTGGCCAGCAGCACCGCCGACGGCGACTTCTGCCGCACCAGCTCGGCCAGCAACTCGGCCTTCGGGGCCACCACGTAGTCGTCGAACTCCGCGCCGACGGCCACGTAGACCTTCGCCGCGCCGTACTCGGCCAGCCTGGGCTGGGCGGCCTCGGCACCAGGCCCGTCCACACGACGGCCGGCTCGCCGAACTTGCGCGCGAGCGTCACCAGCTCGAACGTGACCTTCTTGACAGTCTCGCCGTCGTGCTCGGCGAGTACCAGGATCTCAGCCATTCTCGGCAGCCCCTCCGGCTTGGTCAGATGAACTTCCGGCTGGCCAGGAACTCGGCGGCCTTGCTGCCGCCGTCGCCCTCGTCGGGGACGACGGTGCCCGCCTGCCTCGGCGGCCGCCTCGCGAAGCTCACTACCTCGCAGCCGGCGTTGGCCAGGCCGACCTGGGCCGGGTCAAACTCCACGTCGGCCAGGCTCCAGGTCTGCACCGGCTTCTTCTTCGCCGCCATGATGCCCTTGAACGACGGGTAACGCGGCTCGTTGATCTTCTCGACCACGCTCACGACGGCCGGCAGCGTGGCCTCGACCCGGTCGTAGCCATAGTCGGCCTGGCGGTCGATCGTGATCTTCGATCCGTCGATCTCGACCTTGCTGGCGTAGGACAGCTGCGGCAGGCCGAGCCGCTCGGCCAGCATCGCCGGGATGACGCCGGTCCTGGCGTCGGTCGACTCGCAGCCGAGGATGACCAGGTCGTAGCCGATCCGCCCGAGCACGTGCGCCATGGCGGCCGAGGTACCGAGCGCATCGGACCCGGCCAGGGCGTCATCGACCAGGTGCACCGCCTGGTCGGCGCCCATGGACAGGGCCTTGCGGATCGTCTCGGCCGCGCGCGCTGGCCCCATCGAGAAGATCGTGACGCCGCCCTAGTGCGCCTCGGCGATCCGCAAGCCCCTCCTCGATCGCGTACTCGTCGAGCTCGTTCGATGATGGCGTCGGCCGCATCCCGGTCGAGAGTTGAGTCCGAGGCCTTGAGCGTGCGCTCCGACCAGGTGTCAGGCACCTGCTTCACGCAGACGACGATGTTCATGACCGGCGTCCGACCTCCCTGATAACTGCCATTCCATGCTTAAAGCTCTTTACCCTGACCCCCGGCCGCACCGACTGGCCGACGCCCATCCGGTCAGTCGCGACCCAGCGGGCAAGTGCAAGCCTGCCAAACGACCTCGGCCAGGCGCACCTGGGGTCCCCGCAGAGTACTAGCCCATTATGTTACTCACCAGTAGCCCAGTCCCCGCCACCGGGCTCCAGGGGCGGGCGGAGCGATCAGTGCCAGCGGAGCGATCAGTGCCAGAAGTGGCGGACGCCGGTGAAATAGAGGCTGACTCCCGCTCGCTCAGCGGCTTCGATCACCTCGGCGTCGCGGACGGACCCGCCCGGCTCGGCCATCGCGCGAACGCCAGCCTCGGTCAGCACGCCGCAGCCCGTCAGCAAACGGGAAGAACGCGTCGCTGGCCGCCGACCGAGCCAGCAGCTCGATGACCGGCCCTGGTCACTGCCAGCCGAGCTGAGTCGACCCGGTTGACCTGGCCCATGCCAATGCCAACACTGGCGCGCGACGACGCGAGCAAGATGGCATTCGACTTGACCGACCGGCACGCCCGCCAGGCGAACTCCAGATCCGCGAGCAGGTCAGGGGTCAGCAGCGGGCCCGGCAGCCAGCCGCCACCCGTCAATCCTGTCACCCGGCTCCGACAGTCCGTCCGCCGTCCTGCATCAGCAGCCCACCGCCGATCTGCCGCCACTCGGTCACGGGCCGGGCTGCCAGTGCTGGCCGGGCTCAGGCGACGGCCGGGCGGGCAGCGCAGCAGGCGCTGGTTCTTCTTCGCGGTCAGGATCTCGAGCGCGGCCTGGTCGTACCCGGGCGCGATGATCACCTCGGTGAAGATCTCCGCGACCTGCGCGGCCATCTCGGCGGTGACCTGTCGCATTCGCGGCGATAACCCCGCCGAAGGCCGATACCGGATCGCAGGCGTTGGCCCGGCTGTGGGCCTGCGCGATGTCTGTCCCCGAGCGCGATGCCGCAAGGATTGGAGTGCTTCATGATCGCGACGCACGGTTCGGCGAACTCTCCCGCCGCGCGCCAGGCCGAGTCGGCGTCGACGTAGTTGTTGTATGACATCGCCTTGCCGTGCAGTTGCTCGGCCGCCGCGATCCCGCCGTCCCCGGTGCCTCCGCGCTGGCCGACGGCACGTAGAGCGCGGCCCGCTGGTGCGGGTTCTCGCCGTAGCGGAGCACCTCCTGGCGGACCCAGCTCGCGGACGACGACGTCGGGCCAGCCCGTCTGGCCTGCGACGTCGTCCGGCGCATAGGCTAGCCGGCGAACCAGTCAGCGACCGCCGCGTCGTAGCTGGCGGTGCGCGCGAACGCGCTGGGCCGCGAGCCTGCGGCGCTGCTCGAGCGTGAACCCGCCGGCCGCCAGCGCCGCCTCGATCTCGCCGTAGGCCCGCCAGCTGGTCACGACCGCCACATTGGCGTGGTTCTTCGCCGCCGCGCTGACCATTGCCGGGCCGCCGATGTCGATCTGCTCGACCGATTCCTCCGCGCTCGCGCCCGCCGCGACAGTCCGCTCGAACGGATAAAGATTAGAAACCAGGAGTTGGAAAGGGGCAATTTCCAGTTCGCTCAAGCTGCGCCACATGACCACGATCACGGAGGTCGGCCAGCAGTCCTCCGTGCACGGCGGGATGCAGCGTCTTGACCCGGCCGCCGAGGCACTCGGGGAAGCCGGTCACCGTCCTCAACCGGCGTCACCGGCACGCCAGCCGCCGCGATCGCGGCTCGCCGTGCTGCCGGTCGAGACAATCTCGACTCCAGCGGCGTGCAACGCCGCGGCCAGCCGGTCGAGGCCAGTCTTGTCGTACACGCTGATAATCGCCCTGGTGATGGCAACCCTGGTGATGGCTACACTGCTGGTCAACCGCTCAATCCTCCTGATCTTGATCTATCGCCGCGCCGAGTCTGACGGTCCTGCCGGTCACCGACCAGCCGGACGTGACCATGCTGGCCACGGTCTGAGTCAGCAGCGCGCGCTCGGCTACCTTCACTCGCTCGGTCAGGCTCTCATCATCGTCATCGTCGTGCACCGGCACGGCCGCCTGAGCGACGACCGGCCCGCTGTCGAGCCCGGCGTCGACCAGGAAGATCGTGCACCCGGTGATCTTGGCCCCGTAGGCGAGCGCATCGCGCACGCCGTGCATTCCGGGAAAGGACGGCAGCAGCGCCGGGTGGGAGTTGATGATCTGGCCGGAGAACTCTTCCAGGAAGGCCGGCCCGAGCAGCTTCAGGAACCCGGCCGAGATGACCAGATCAGGCCTGAAGCCGGCGCAGGCCGCGGTAAGCGCCTTGTCCCAGCTGAGCCGGTCCTCGTAGTCGCGGACCCTGCAGGCGAACGTCGGGATGCCGGCCGCCTCGGCGCGGGCGACCGCGCCGGTACCGTCACGATCGACGCCAACGGCCACGATCCGCGCGGCTACCGAGCCGTCGGCGCACGCCTCGATCAGCTGCTGCAGCAGCGTCCCCACTCCGGATGCCAGCACGACCAGACGACAGGGCATGGCTCATTGTCCCGCAGCCGCCGCGCGGCCTCGCCTCGGGCCGGGGGCCGGGGGCACGCGGGAGGCTCAGGAAAAGTCGTCGTAGTCAGCTGTCCGTTTCGCTGGCAGCGGCGTCATAGTAGTCACGACCGATCTGAAAGGACCCACTCAATGAGACTCACTCGCGCGCGCTCTTTCCTGGCCACGGGGCTGGTGGTACTTGCCGGGACCGCGACGGCCGCCGTTCTCGTCGCAGGACCAGCGTCGGCCAAGCCGGCCGCTTCAGCTAGCTCGCACCAGGTCGTGCTGGTCAACTGCGGCACCGGCGAGGTCAAGCCAGCCATCATTGAGCCAGGCTGCATGGCCTCGCAGGAGTTCTTCGCCGGCCTGCACTGGTCAGTCTGGACGTCCACCGCCTATGGCAGCGGCTCGCTCAAGGTCAACAACTGCCAGCCGAGTTGCGCCCAGGGCAAGTTCGTCAAGTTCCCGGTCCTCGTGGTGCTGTGGCGAGCCCAGGCCCGGCCAGGTCACGCTGGCCAGCGGTACTTCAGCCGGCTCACCATGATCTTCACCGGCAAGCGCCCGGCCGGTGCCCACTCCAGCTCGTCAACGCTGAGCTTGTCGGCCACCGGGTCATAGCCGACCGTTTCGGACGGCGGCCGCCGCAAAGGCCACGACTTCACGACAGACCGCCCGGTCCGGCGGGGTCCGCTCAGCGAGAGCGGTACCCTTGCCGGGCCGGGCGATCTAGTTCTCTGCTGTACTGACCGCTTGTGCGTTGGTGATGAAATGGGACCGAGTCCACGCTGAGTTTTCGATGACCGGAGGGACGGCACTGCCAGCCGACTTCAGCCCGCAATCGATGCCGGGCCCGCCCGACCAGCCAGGCGGCCCCGAGCAGCCGGGCGGCACAGGCGAGCCTGCGCCCGGCGGCTCCGGCACGCCCGCAGGCTCTGCCGCCGGGCGGGCCGGATTCAGGCGACCAGGCATCAGGCGACCGGTCCGGTGCCCAGCCTCGGCCCTTCTTCGCTGATCAGCCCGGCGGAGGCAGCCAGCCTTCCGAGCCGGGCCAGCCGACCGCGCGAAGTCCGTTGTACGGCCAGCCACCTAGCAGCCTCGATCCACCTCGCGTGACCGACCGCGCCAGAGCCCAGGATCTGCGCCAGGAGAGCGCAGCACAGGCCAGGGACCAGCAAGCCGGATGGCGGCCAGCAGGCCAGCCAGCCCAGCGGCGGTCAGCACGGCAGCCGAAAGTACCGGAACGTGAACTCAGGCACCGCGCGATCGCCGCACTGGTTTTCGGCGCCCTGAGCCTGGTCGCGCTGCTCGGCCTCGGCACCGACCTGCACAAAGGCGTCTACGTACTGATCTTCAGCGCGGCAGTCGGCATAGCCGGCCTGCGTCGTTGGCATTACCGCACTGGTCAAGGCCCGCAAGACAGGCAGCTACCGCCCGCGAGGCGCCGTCGGCGGCATCGTGCTCGGCGCGCTGGCAACGATCATCTCGGTCCCGATCCTGGTGACTTACCTGGCGTTCCCGACTCAGGTCAACAACTACATCAAGTGCCTGCACCAGTCCCAGCTGTCAGGCAGTCCCACCCAGCAATCCTGCATGACCAGGTTCTACAAGTCGATCCACCTAGGCACCTCCGCATCACCCCGCACGCCAGACCTCCTGACCCGCCACGCACCAGCCCACCGCGACCAACCCCCGGCCGGTACCTGACCCCCCCTCAGCGACCACCCCTGGCGAGTCACCCCCTCCATGTTCCGTGATCATGGTCGGTGTCTTGATCACGGAACCCAGCTGGGGTGATCCCACCACTCATGTTCCCTGATCAAGGCTTGCTTCATGATCACGGAAGTTTGCGAGGGTAACCGGCAGCGTCGCCGAAGGTGGCTGGGTGCGGGCAGCCCGTTCGGCTTTGTCGGGACTGAATGACTCTCAGGTACCCGGTGAATTTTGCCGGAATGCCGGGGTTGCGGTGGCCACGTGACGACGTCAGTCGTGGCCAGTGTCAGCCACCGGCTGCCAGCTGGTCTCGGAGGGGAAGGCGGGTTGCGGGACCGGGGGATCAGGGGAGCGTGTAGGGGCCGGCGGGGCGTTTCGGCGGGGTAGCCGGTTTCGGGTCGGACGCCCAGCGGTCCAGGTAGATCACGTGGCCATCGCCTGACCGCTCGCCGGTCAGGTCGGCATCGGAAGGAGTCATCCGGGTGGCCGTGGCCGGCTCAGGCCTGACTCTCTCGCCACGCCCCGTCAGCCCGCTCGCGGTACCTGGCGCGGGCCGGATCCTGCCATTGCGGCCGTACCACCAGCTCGCCGCTCCGGCACTTACGGCGGCCGAGATACCGAGCTCAAGCGTCGCGACCGTCATCACCTGCCAGGCCGACGGTCCGACCGCCGAAAGCCGGCCTTCGCCGAGCGGACCGCCGGAGAAGGCCGCGAGGACACCGAGCAGAGCGCCGCTGAGCGCGCCGCTGCAAAATCCCCTGATAGCGGCCGCGTCGACGACGTCTGCGGCACCAGCCGCACGACGAGCAGGCCGCCGAACCCCGGCCAGATAGGGCATCGCCAGCATGATGGCGGCCAGCCAGCCGGGACTGAGCCATGCGCCGGGCCTCCGGCCGGCAAGGCCGCCAGCAGCGGGAACGCCGGCACCGGGCCGAGCACCGAGCCGGTCGGCGAGACGACGGTTCCGACCCCGACCGCGATCCCTGGTCCCAGCATGTAGGCGATCGCCCAGACGAACGCGTTCGGCAGGTAGGCGAGCTGGGCCAGCAGCAGCAGGCCGGCGCCGACCAGGCCAGGATTAAGCAGACCGTAGACCGCCCTGATCTGGTGCACGTGATTGGCGATCGCCACGGCCGTGGTCAGAGGTCGCGGCCGCCGCCAGCAGCGCCAGCGAGCCCGCCGAGCCCGCCAGGATCGACCGCGCGCGGCCGACATAGTGCGCCGAGCTTGTCCCAGGGCACCAGCGTGCGGGCGGCCCCGCACCCGGCGGCCACGAACGCCACCGCGAACCCGGCCAGCACCGCCTGCGGAAGCGAGCCTTGGCCAGCTCGGACCTGCTCGACGATCGCCAGCACGCCGGCGATCACCGAGTACGGCACGGCCACGGCCAGCGCGGCCGACAACAGGCCTGCCCTGGCCCGGTGTCCGCGCTGACCGCGAACCAGGCCCGCCCGGCCCACCACAGCAACGCGCCTGGCAGCAGAACCAGTCCGAGCGGCAGCATCCCGATCCGCCCGGCACCGTGGACCTCGAACGGCCACGTGGTGGCCGACCAGCCAGAGCACGGCCGCCGTCCGCACCACGCCGACAGCCCGAGTCCCGGGTGCGGCGACGCGATCCAGCCGACGACCGCCAGCGTCGTGATCGTCGCCAGTCCGGCGAGCGCCGCCGGCAGCGCGGACGCCCAGCCACCGGAAGCCACCGAGCCGGAACCGACCCGCCGCCGCCTCCGGGCCGGGCTCGGAACCGGGCTGGAGCCGGACCCGGCAGCCAGAGGATCCGGCGAGCCGGACGCGTTCGGCGGAAGTCGTCACAAGACCCCACACTTGCAATGCCGGCACCGCCGGCTGGTGGAGGCGCGCCGGATTGGCCTCAGCCGCCACGCCGCGGACTCCTGACCGCCCGCCGCAAAGCGTTATGCCTAAAAGATTTAAAGCCTTTGATTTTCAAAGATTTGCGCGGGCTGAGTGCCGGAGTCCAGAGGCCGGTCAGTGCGGTGTTTGCTGACTGGCCCGGCCCTGCTCAGCGGCCGGCCATCAGCTCCCTGACGAGCTGAGCGGTCTCGCTCGGGGTACGCCCGACCTTGACGCCGACCTTCTCCAGGGCTTCTTTCTTCGCCTGGGCGGTGCCGGCCGAGCCCGAGATGATCGCGCCCGCGTGCCCCATCGTCTTGCCCTCGGGCGCGGTGAACCCGGCCACGTAGGCCACGACCGGCTTGGTCACGCTGGCCTCGATGAAGGCCGCGGCCCGCTCCTCGGCGTCGCCGCCGATCTCGCCGATCATCACGATCGCATCGGTCTCATCGTCATCCTGGAACGCCCGCAGGCAGTCGATGTGCGTCGTCCCGATGATCGGGTCTCCGCCGATGCCCACTGCGGTGGAGAAGCCGATATCCCGCAGCTCGTACATCATCTGGTAGGTCAGCGTGCCCGACTTGGAGACGAGCCCGATCCGGCCCTGGCGTGGTGATGTCGGCCGGGATGATGCCGGCGTTGGACTTGCCTGGAGAGGCGATGCCCGGGCAGTTCGGGCCGACGATGCGAGTCGCGTTGCCCTTCTCGCCGGCGTAAGCCCAGAACGCGGCGGTGTCGTGCACAGGGACGCCCTCGGTGATCACGATCACCAGCGGGATCGCCGCGTCGACCGCCTCGATCACGGCGGCCTTCGTGCCCTGCTCGGGACGAACACGACCGACACGTCCGCGCCGGTCTGCGCCATCGCCTCGCTGACGGTCCCGAACACCGGCACGCTCGTCCCGCCCAGATCGACGGTCCTGCCCGGCCTTGCGCGGGTTGGTGCCGCCGACGACCTGAGTGCCGGCCGCGATCATCCGCGCTCCGTGCTTGCGTCCCTCGGAGCCCGTGATGCCCTGAACGATGATCTTGCTCTCACTGGTCAGGAAGATCGCCATGTCATGCTCCCGTCGCGGCCAGGCTGGCCAGCTCGGCGGCCCGCCTGGCCGCGTCGTCCATCGTGCCTACCTGCTCCACGACCGCGATATTCGCGTCGGTCAGGATCTGTCGGCCCTCGACGGCGTTGTTTCCGTCCAGCCGGACCACGATCGGCCGCCTGACCTCCTCGCCACGCTCGGAGAGCATGCCGATGGCGGAGACGATCCCGTTCGCGACCGCGTCGCACGAGGTAATCCCGCCGAAGACGTTGACCAGGACTGAGCGCACAGATGGATCGGAGAGCACGATTTCCAAGCCATTTGTCATGACCTCGGCCGACGCACCGCCACCGATGTCAAGGAAGTTGGCTGGCCGCACGCCGCCGAATTCCTCGCCCGCGTACGCGACGACGTCGAGCGTCGACATGACCAGGCCGGCGCCGTTGCCGATAATGCCGACCTGCCCTTCAAGCTTGACGTAGTTGAGGTGCTTCTCCTTGGCCCGTGCCTCGATCGGGTCGGCGGCGCCCGGATCGGCGAACCGGTCGTGCTCCTGCCGGAAGGCGGCATTGTCGTCGAGGCTCACCTTGCCGTCGACCGCCGCGACCAGGCCGTCCGTGGTCAGTGCCAGCGGGTTGACCTCGACCAGCGTCGCGTCCTCGTCGGCGAAGACCGCCCACAGCCGGGTCGCGAGCTCGACCGCGCCGTCAACCGCCTCAGGCGGGAGCCCGCCGGCGGCGATGATCTCTGCGGCCTTGGCCCGGTCCACTCCGGTCAGCGGATCGATGCCGACCCTGGCGACGGCCTCGGGGCTGGTGTGCGCGACTTCCTCGATCTCGATGCCGCCCTGCACCGAGCAGATCGACATGAACTGCCGTCCGGCCCGGTCGACCAGGAACGACAGGTAGTACTCCTGGGCGATGTCGTAGGCCTGGGCGATCAGGACCTTATGCACGGTGTGGCCCTTGATATCCATGCCCAGGATGTTGCTGGCCTTCTCGAAGGCCTCGTCCGCGTTCATGGCCAGCTTGACTCCGCCGGCCTTGCCCCGGCCGCCGGTCTTGACCTGAGCCTTCACGACCACCATCGGGTGGCCGGCCGCCGCGAACTCGGCCGCGATCTCGCGCGCTTCCTCGGCGGTATGGGCGACCTTGCCGGGCTGAACCGGCACGCCATACTCGGCGAAGAGCTCTTTAGCTTCATGCTCGAACAGATCCACGTCTGCGTCCGTTCCTGACTGGTCTGGTGTGCTCACAGTGAGGCCTGCGGACTGCCGTCCGCAGGCCGCACTGCCGGTGTTTGCCTATACAGTTCGCAGTGATGCCCGCTGTCTGCAAGGGGACGCGGCACTGCCTCGGTACTGCCGCGAGAAGCGGCGGCCGCCAGTGATGAGCCTAGCGGGCGCCAGGGACAAGCCGGGTCAGCCGGCCCGGCTTTCGGCTCTGGCACCGAGCGTCTCGTGCACCCAGTCCACGATCTGCTGGGTCGCCGCACCGGGAGTGAAGATCTTCGCCACCCCCATCGACTGGAAGCTCGGTGATATCGGCGTCGGGGATAATGCCGCCGCCGAAGACGATGATGTCGGTAGCGTTCTGCTCCTTGAGGAGATCCAGGACCTTGGCGAACTGCGTCATGTGGGCGCCGGACAAGATTGACAGGCCGATCGCGTCCGCGTCCTCCTGCAGGGCGGCGGCGACGATCTGCTCGGGGGTCTGATGCAGGCCGGTGTAGATGACCTCTACGCCGGCATCGCGCAGGGCACGGGCGACGACCTTGGCGCCGCGGTCATGCCCGTCCAGGCCAGGCTTCGCGATGATGACCCGGATCTTGCTCACGAAGGCGCCTCCCGCCGGAAATCTACCCCTTCACTCTATCCGCGCGTGACCTGCCGCGCGGCCCTGGAGGCGTCACCACCAGGAAGACCCCGCCGCGAGGCGCCCCTACGGCGGCCAGCGCCGAGCAAAACGGGCCGAAACGCGACCACCCATGCCCCCCGCCGGTCAGATCACCGTCTGCCCGGCGGCGATGAAGAGGCCAGCGACTGCCAGTGGCAGTGCTGCCGCTATTCCCCATTTCTCGATTCTGAGAATGCGGCGACCTATGGCGGCCGCCTGCGGGCGAGTACGAACGGTCGCTGCCAGCACCCAGACCGGCCCGCACGCCGCGTATGCGAACCACAGGACTAGCAGGCCGCCGTTAGCCTGACCTGGCTGGGCAAAGGACCAGGCAGTTCCGACTCCGGCATCGACCTCAATCCACAGGCAACTGGCCAGAATCGCCGCGAGCAAAGTAAGCATCAGGGCGAATCCAGCAGGTCGGAGGAAGCGCGGCAATGTCATCTTGGGAACTCCGTGCTCTGCACTGTCCTTGGCGTCGCCATGCGACCTTCGCAAGGAACTCCGGCTGGGAAGGTCGCGTAATAAGTCTTAAAATCTCGCCTGCCGGAACTTGAGGTCAGTATTCCGTAACACCTGCCATCGGCCCCTCGCGCGACGGCCGCCCAGATGCGCGGGCTAACCGGATGTACCGATATCACGAACGGGCCCGATGAGGCCACGCTCGCCATGACGTAGCGCACCCGGACACCCAGATCGCGCCGACTCGGCTGCTGCGCGGTCAGGGCTTGCGCGGTCCGGGCGAGGTAGCCGCCGGGAGGCATCGGAAGACCGACAAGGCTCAAGGATTCCGGGAAGCCGTCGTTCGCGGCATCCGCAGAGCGCCAGCCCTGCAAGCCGCCGTAGACAAGGGCCACAAGCAGTGCGCCGACAAGCGCCTCAATCAGCCACCTACTGGGCCGAAGAGTGCCCACCATGGAGAAACCACCTCCTGCGGTCGTGCGGGCGCCGAATCGGTCAAGCACGCCACCGGGGTTCCGGGCTCTGGCGCGAATTCCGTGATGTGAGCCGGGGCGGAGGATGACGGTCCGGAACCTCGGCGGGGAGATCACCTGGCCGGGCTTGCGCGGGGTGAGGGGTCGGTTTGCGAGTTACTGGGGGCTTGCGGGGGTTTGCGCAGGAGCGGTGGCTAAAAGATCTAGGAGACTTTACTCCTGTAGGAGGATTGACCACCATATTCGCTGTTAAGCCTCCTACAGGAAAAAAGTCTCCTACAGGATCAGGCGAGCCTGGCCACGGGTGAGCCGGATGTGACAGCTGAGTCACCAGGGACCAGTACGGGTCCGGGCGGTGGCCCCGGCAGGCCCGTGAGGCAGCTCGATCACGGAATTCGCGCAGAGCCTGGTTCCGTGATCAAGGTCGGGGACTTGATCACGGAACCCTGCCGGGGTGATCACACAGCTCAGGTTCCGTGATCAAGCTTTGGTTCATGATCAGGAAGGTTGCGCGGGGAACTCTCCGAGCTTGGCCGGACGCTATCTGGAGTACTTGAGCACCAGGCCGGCGGTCGAAGGCTGGCCACCCCAGAATGACGAGCCGATTGCGAATACGGTAGCTGAACGCGGCAGTCGCATCAGTACAGAAGCCGACGTGCGCTTGCCAGTCACATGCGGCAGAACGACGCTCGGCCAGCGGCCGCCGGCGAAGCGCGCGACGGCCGAGGCGCCGGACGGACCCTGATAGGCGACCCACAGGCCACCCGAGCCGTCGGGCACCAGCGAGTTGAAGTAGCTGGCGATATGCGACGGCGAGAACTGTTGCCACTTACCAGCCGACCAGAGCAGGGCCAGCGGGCGTTCAGCACCCATCGACGTCGAGGTTCCTCCTACCACCCAGATCTCTTGTGGTCGGACAGCGCGAGAACGTCGGTGAGCACAGGACCAGGGACGCCGGAGACGATGACCGGAAGCGGCTGCTGTGTCCACCTGCCGTCACGCCAGCGAGTCCCTGATCACGACCGACGAGAAAGCGGCGAGCCGGGCCGCAATTTCACCCGGTGCTGGCCGGTCGCCTGTCTGGCGGCGAGATCGAGCGCAACGCCGGCCCTCGGCTGCCGCCGGAACTGGGTGGAACCGGGCGTTGCGTAGGACAGTTTGCCGTTGTAGGAGCGTTAACCGCAAATCTGGCGGCAAAGTGTCCTACAACGACAAACGGTCTTACAGGATCTAGCCGAACCCTGGGCCAGGTCGGCCACCAGCACCCAAAAGACCGATACCCGGCATACCCGCGACGCGGGCCGGACTGAACCACGCCCTTGACCGGACCGCCGCCAGGCGCAAGCCCGCAAAGCGCACACTGACGAAGTTTCAAGATCGACTTAAGCTAAACGGCAGCCGATCAGAGCTTCTCTACCGGGGCATAGCGCAGCAGCAGGTGCTTAATGCCATACTCCTCGCCGAAATCTACCTTGGCCTCCGGGTCGTCGCCGCGGCCCTCGACCGAGAGCACCCGGCCAAGGCCGTAACTGTCGTGATTGACCAGATCCCCTGGCGTCAGCGACGGCAGCGGCCGGTTGCCGGCCGCCATGACGCCAGGACGCCTGGCCAGCCGCTCGGAGGCCGGCGACATCATCGACGCGACCGCAGCGGCGTCCCGGCGCCAGTCGATCAGCTCGGCCGGGATCTCGGTGAGGAACCTGGACTGCTTGTGATACGACGGCCGCCCCCACCAGGCTCTGGCCACCGCGCGGGTCAGGTAGAGCCGCTCGCGCGCCCTGGTGATGCCGACGTAGGCGAGCCTGCGCTCCTCCTCTAGCTCACGGTCGTCGTTGATCGACCGCTCGTGCGGAAAGACATTCTCCTCCATGCCGGTCAGGAACACGACGGGGAACTCAAGCCCCTTGGCGGTATGCAGCGTCATCAGCGTGACCAGGCCGCCGTGATCTGGCCCTTCGGGGATCTCGTCGGCGTCGGCTACCAGCGACACCTGCTCAAGGAACGCGGCCAGCCCGCCTTCGGCGTTCCTGGTGTCGAATTCCCTGGCGACCGAGATGAGCTCAGTCAGGTTCTCCGCCCGGCCGGCGTCCTGCAGGTCAGTCGAGGCCTCAAGCTCGGCGACGTAGCCGGTCCGGTCAAGGATGGCCTCCGCGATATCCCCGACCGGAACGCCGGCCTGCGCTGCTGACCTGAACTCGGCGATCATCTCGTTAAAACCTTCTATTGCCTTTCCCGATCTGGTCGGCAGCCCAGATACCTCAGAAGGTCTTGACAAAGCTTCGGCGAAACTAATTCGCTCCCGTGCGGCAAACGACGCTACGTACTCAAGCGCGCGGTCGCCAATACCACGACGAGGCACGTTGACGACCCGGCGCAAGGAGATCTCGTCCTGGCTATTCGCGATGAGCCGCAGGTAAGCGAGCAGGTCACGGACCTCGCGCCGCTCGTAGAACCGCACCCCGCCGACCACCTTGTACGGCAGGCCAGCCCGGATGAAGACCTCCTCGAACACTCTGGACTGCGCATTGGTCCGGTAGAAGACGGCCACGTCGCCGGGCGTCGCGTCGCCGGCGTCGGTCAGCCGGTCAACCTCTTCGGTGACGAAGGCCGCCTCGTCGTGCTCGCTGTCGGCGACATAGCCGACGATCGGCGGGCCGGCACCGGCGTCTGACCACAGGTTCTTGGGCATCCGGCCGGAGTTGCGCGAGACCACCGCATTGGCCGCGGCCAGGATGTTCTGAGTGGACCGGTAGTTCTGCTCAAGCAGGATGACCCGCGCGCCGGGGAAGTCGCGCTCGAACTCGGTGATGTTGCGGATCGTCGCGCCCCTGAAGGCGTAGATCGACTGGTCGGCGTCCCCGACCACGCACAGCTCGGCCGGCGGCAGGAAGTCATCCCCACCGCCGTCGCCAGCGGGGATGGCCTCGCTTCCGGCCAGTTCCCTGATCAGGACGTATTGCGCGTGGTTGGTGTCCTGGTACTCGTCGACGAGCACGTGCCTGAACCGGCGCCGGTACAGGGCGGTCATGTCGGGGAAGGCCTGCATCAGGTTGACCGTGACCATGATGATGTCATCGAAGTCCATCGCGCCCGCGGCGATCAGCCGGCGCTGGTACTCGCCGTAGGCCTCGGCTAGCGCCTTCTCCCGGTAGCCGCTAGCCCGCGCCGCCGCCGTCTCGAAGTCCAGCAGCTCATTTTTCAGGGTCGACACCCGGTTGGCCATGGCCTTCGGCGGGTGGTACTTGGGGTCGAGGTCAAGCTCCTTGCAGACGAGGCCCATCAGCCGCTCGGAGTCAGCCGAGTCATAGATCGTGAAAGAGGACGGGTACCCGAACCGATGGCCCTCGCGCCGCAGGATCCGGACGCAGGCCGAGTGGAAGGTGAGCAGCCACATGCCGCGCGCCCCGCCGGTCAGCGTCTGAGCGCGGGCGGCCATCTCGCCGGCCGCCTTGTTGGTGAAGGTGATCGCGAGAATCTCGGACGGCGCTACCTCCCGCTCAGCGATCAGGTAGGCGATCCGGTGCGTGAGCACCCGCGTCTTGCCTGACCCGGCGCCAGCGACGATGAGCAGCGGGCTGCCCTCGTGCAGCACCGCCGCGCGCTGCTGTGGGTTAAGCCCGTCGAGCAGGGAATCCGCCGCCATCATTGTCACCTGCCTACCCTAGGAGATCACACCGACAGCGCGGGCTCAGCTTCGGCAGGTAGCCGGACCTAACCTCGCCATGGGCCAGCCACCAGGGCAGACGGGGCGATCTCACAGGGAAATGGGCATGTCGACTTGAAGTTCTCATCGCCGATCACCTCCGCGACCTGCCGGTAACTGCCTCTGCTCAGCAGGAACTCGGTGATGCTCGGCTTCTCCAGGTCCGGCTTCACGATCCAGTACGAGGCGACACCAAAGCTGGCATAGACATCCTTCTTCCTGCCCCGGTCATACGCGACTGTCGACGGCGACGCCACTTCGACGGCAAGCACCGGCGGCTTAGCCGTCCACGGCTTGTTGAACTCCACAGTCCCCGCGTTGACCACCACGATGTCGGGAATTCGGTACTGGATGGGGCTTATCGCTACCCCGAATCCAGGCAGAACCTGGTACTCGAGCGGGCAAGCAGCATGGAGGGCTCCCGACAGCAGCATGACGACAAGCTGATGCCCAGCGACCGGCGACGGGGACACCGTGAGTACCCCGTCATCGATTTCGTATTTGTAGCCGTCGTCCGGCAACAGATCTAGTTCCTCGACAGTCAGCGGCCCCTCGGCCGGCCTTTCCGTCCTCGCCTCGATCATGGCTACAGTCGCTAGCGTTGCCAGGGCCCTGCAACCAGCCCGGCCGGGATGATCTCGCGGGGAAAAGGACTGGTCGGCCTAAACGCCTCATCGCCGGTCACCTGAGCGACCTCCCCGTACCGGCCGCGCCGGAGCTCGAACGCGGTCAGGCTGGGCTTGTCGAGGTCGGGCTTGATGATCCAGTAGGAGCTGATCCCGAATCCGGCGTACACATCCTTCTTCCGGTTCCGGTCATAGAGCGCTGTCGAGGGTGATGCCACCTCGATCGCCAGTACCGGCGGCCTGGTCACCGAATTGTCGCTGATGCGGATGTCATCGACGCGGACTACCACGATGTCAGGGATCCGGTACTGGACCTGGCTCATCTCTACGCCCGGCCCGCCGAGAACCAGAAACTCTGGCGGAGCCTCCGCCGCGAGCACACTGGACAGGCGAGTGACGACAAGCTGATGGGCAATTGCCGGGGCCGGGGACATGACGAGAAGCCCGTCATCAAGCTCGTACCTGAAGCCGTCGTCCGGCAGCAGGTCGAGGTCGTGGACGGTGAGCGGCCGGTCGGTCGGCAGGCCCGCACTCTCTACGGTCATGGCTACCATGTTGCCTCCATTGGGTCATGCCTGCCACCTTGCCAGGCGTGACAACAGCCGGCGACATACAAAACTGGCCTGTGGATAGAGCAAAATCGCTCATCCACAGGCCAGCGACTGCTGCGAAGCCGGCCGCCCACCCGAGGCGCTAGGTCGGACAGCGCGGGGCCGGTCGCTAGCGTTGCCAGGGCCCCGCAACCAGCCCGGCCGGGATGATCTCGCACGGAAAAGGACTAGTCGGCCTGAACGCCTCATCGCCGGCCACCTGAGCGACCTCCCAGTACCGGCCGCGCCTCAGCTCGAAGGCAGTGAGGCTGGGCTTGTCAAGGTCGGGCTTGACGATCCAGTAGGAGTCGATCCCGAATCCGGCGTACACATCCTTCTTCCGGTTCCGGTCATAGACAGCCGTCGAAGGTGATGCCACCTCGATCGCCAGTACCGGCGGCCTGGTCACTGACAGGTCGCTGATGCGGATGTCATCGACGCGGACGACCACGATGTCAGGGATCCGGTACTGGATCTTGCTCATCTCGACGCCTGCGCCAGGTAGCACCAGGAAGTCGGATGGGCACGAGACTTCGAGCATCACCGAGAGACGGTGATTGACCAGCTGATGGGTAATTGCTGGGGCCGGGGACATGACGAGAAGCCCGTCATCAAGTTCGTACCTGACGCCGTCGTCCGGCAGCAGGTCGAGGTCGTGGACGGTGAGCAGCCGGTCGTCCGACAGGTCCACCTTCTCTTCGGTCATGGCCACCATGTTGCCTCCATTGGGTCATGCCTGCCACCTTGCCAGGCGTGATGACAGCCGGCGACATACAAAACTGGCCTGTGGATAGAGCAAAATCGCTCATCCACAGGCCAGCGATGTGCGGCGGAAGCCTGCCGGGGTGGCCGGCTGAGTCGGTGTCGGGGACCAGCGTCGGCGTTGCCCTGGTGAGCGTCTGCTTCTTGAAGAACGCCGGCGCGGTGAACCGGCAGTAGATGAAGACGATGAGCCCGACCAGCGCCGCGCCGACCGCGATCACGAAGGCACCGCCGATCTCCCAGTGGATGAACGGGACCCGCCACACGGTGTAGTCGTTGTCGGTGGCGACGTCGTAGTCGAGCCAGACGCTCCAGCCGCCGAGGAACCACAGGATCAGGCCGCCGAGCGTCGGGATGATGCCTTGCATGAACAGGTTGCGTACGCTGCTCGTGAGGTTCTTGCGGTAGTACCAGGTGCAGGCGAACCCGGTCAGCCCGTAGTAGAAGGCGATGTACAGGCCGATCGCGATGACCGCGTCGGCGATCACGCCGATGCCGTTCGATGAGTAGTTCATCCCGGCGTAGACCACGATCGAGATGGCGCCCATCACGATGGTCGAGATGGTCGGAGTCAGGAAACGCGGGTGGATCTTCGCGAACGCACTCGGCAGCGCCTTGTACGCCGCCATCGATAGCGTCGTCCTGGCCGTCGGCAAGATGGTGGTCTGGGTCGACGCCGCGGCAGAGGACAGGACCATCAAGATGAGCAGCTTCGAGAAGACCGGCCCGAACCCGTGCGTCCCGAAGATCGCGTCGCCCTGGATCGACAGCACATCACCGGCGTTCTTGATGTTGCCAAGGCCGTTGCCCGTGGTCTTGATGCCAGCGAACGACTGTATCGAGAAGATCACCAGCGCATAGGTGCACAGCAAGATCACCGTGGAGAAGATCGCAGCCAGGCCGGGCGTCCTGGTCTTGTCCTTGGTCTCCTCATTGACGGCGACCGCTGTGTCCCAGCCCCAGTAGATGAAGACCATCAGGATCACGCCGCTGGCGAAGGCGCTGAAGCTGCCGATATGGAACGGGTTCAGCCAGGAGATGCTGGGCGTGAGGTGCCCGGCCGGCGCGCCGCCGCTGGCGACCTTGACCAGCGCCGTAATCGATAGCACCACCAGCATGACCAGCTCGATGGACAGCAGGATCTTCTGGAAGTTCGCCGACACCTCGATGCCGACATAGCAGATGCCGGTCATGAAGACGATCCAGAGCACGCCGACAAGCAGCACCCAGCTGTTCGTGGGGTTCTGGCCGATGCCCTTGGCGTTGAACAGCAGAAACACGTACTGGCCAGCCACCTGAGCAAGGCTCGCCATGACCAGCACGTCGGCAGCGACGATCGCCCAGCCGCCCGCCCAGCCGGTCTTGGGCCCGAACGCCCTGCTTCCCCAGGTAAAGGTGGTACCACAATCCGGGTCGGCCTTATTCATCTCGCTGTAGCCGATCGAGCAGAACAGCATTGGCACGAAGGCAAGCACGGCAACGGCCGGCGATTGCAGCGCGACGGCACCCACGACGAAGACCAGGGTCGCCGCGATGCTGTAGGCGGGCGCGACCGAGGCGGTCGCGATGACAGTGGTGGAGATGAGGCCAAGCGCACCCGACTTCAGGCCCTTGTCTAGGGACTGCTCCGCCGGCCCGGTGGCTTCATGAACGGTGGCCATTAATCTGACGCCTCCTACGGCGACCACCCGCGACACGCGCGGCTGCTCGTCTATCTACCCAGTGGCACAGGGAGTCCCTACACCACCCAATACTGCATGCATTGTGCCCCTACGCGACGGTTTCAGTGGCATAATGCGCCAAACACTACCGGTCTCGTCGGTAGCTACCCCTCTGGGTCTAGGATCGCCCGTATGCGAATACTGCTTGTCGGAGCCGGTGGCGTCGGGACCGCCTTCGCCCGCATCGCGGCCAGGCGCCCGTTCGCCGAGCTGATCATCGGCGACTACGACCTGGGCCGGGCCCAGCGCGCCGCGGCGGCCAGCGATCGCTATTCCGCCGTGCAGCTGGACGCGCGAGACGAGCAGGCCGTGGCTGACCTGGTCACGGCTCACTCGGCGGACGTCCTGATGAACGCCACCGATCCCCGGTTCGTCATGCCTCTGTACCGCGCTGCCCTGCGGGCAAATGCGAATTATCTGGACATGGCTATGTCGTTGTCCCATCCTGACCAGGATGCTCCCCATAGCCGTACCGGTGTCAAGCTTGGCGACGAGCAGTTCGAAATGGCCGGCGAGTGGACCGAGCGAGGCAAGCTGGCGCTGGTCGGCATCGGGGTCGAGCCCGGTCTTTCCGACGTCTTCGCGCGCCACGCCGCGGACACCATGTTCAGCGACATCGACGAGATTGGCGTGCGGGATGGCGCGAACCTGATTGTCGACGGCTACGACTTCGCACCTACCTTCTCGATCTGGACCACGATCGAGGAGTGCCTGAACCCGCCGGTGATCTGGGAAGCGGACCGGGGCTGGTTCACTACTCCCCCGTTCAGTGAGCCCGAGACCTTTAGCTTCCCCGCCGGCATCGGCCCGGTCGAGTGCGTCAACGTAGAGCACGAGGAAGTCCTGCTCATTCCAAGATGGGTGAAAGCACAGCGCGTCACCTTCAAGTACGGCCTAGGGGAAGAGTTCATCGGCGTACTGCGGACGCTGCACAAGCTTGGTCTTGACTCGACAGCGCCGGTCGCCGTCGGGGGCCATCAGATCTCACCCCGCGACGTCGTGGCCGCCTGCCTGCCAGATCCGGCCCAGCTCGGCGACAAGATGTCCGGCCTGACCTGTGCGGGCACCTGGGTCACCGGAAAAGGTAAGGACGGCGCGCCCCGCGAGGTTTACCTCCACCACGTCGTGGACAACGCCTGGTCTATGGCCGAGTACGGATCACAGGCCGTGGTCTGGCAGACGGCGGTCAACCCGGTCGTGGCGCTTGAACTGCTCGACTCGGGTGCCTGGTCAGGCACCGGCGTGCTCGGTCCTGAGGCGCTGCCCGCGCAGCCGTTCCTTGACCTGCTCACCGACTACGGCTCGCCGTGGGCCTGCGACGAGCGCACACCATCTGGAGAGGGAGACCGGCCATGAGAGAGTTGCGGAACTTCATCGGTGGTCAGTGGGCCGAGCCCGCCAGCGACACCAGGGCCGAGCTGATCAACCCGTCGACGGGCGAGGCCTTCGCCAGCGCTCCGGTCTCCAGCCAGGCTGACGTAGACGCGGCCTTCCGCGCCGCGAGCGACGCGGCCCCGGTCTGGCGGGACGCCACGCCGGCCGAGCGGAGCCTGGCCATGCTGCGGATCGCGGACTCGATGGAGGCCAGGGCCGACGAGCTCGTGGCCGCCGAATCCGAGAACACCGGCAAGCCGCTCGGACTGACCAGGTCAGAAGAGATCCCGCCGATGGTCGACCAGATCAGGTTCTTCGCGGCGGCGGCCCGGATGCTGGAAGGCCGCTCGGCCGGTGAGTACATGTCCGGCTTCACCTCTTTCATCAGGCGCGAGCCGGTCGGAGTCTGTGCTCAGGTCACGCCGTGGAACTACCCGATGATGATGGCGGTGTGGAAGTGGGCACCCGCGATCGCGGCCGGCAACACGGTGGTGCTCAAGCCGTCGGACACGACTCCGGTGACCACACTGATGATGGCGGAGCTGCTGAGCGAGCATCTCCCGGCCGGGGTGTTCAACGTGATCTGCGGTGACCGTGATACCGGGCGCGCCCTGGTCTCGCATCCGGCGCCGCAGATGGTGTCGATCACCGGCAGCGTCCGGGCGGGCAAGGAGGTCGCCGCGCAGGCGGCAGCCGGCCTGAAGCGGGTGCACCTCGAACTGGGCGGCAAGGCCCCGGTGATCGTCTTCGATGACGCGGACCCAGCTAAGGCTGCTGAGGCGATTGCCATCGCGGGCTATTTCAACGCTGGTCAGGATTGTACGGCGGCTACCAGGGTCCTGGCCGGGCCTGACGTGCACGATGACTTCGTGGCGGCGCTGGTCGAGCAGGCCAAGGGACAGACGGTCGGCGGCCCGGAGATCGAGGCCGATTTCGGTCCGCTCAATAACGCGAATCAGCTCGACCGCGTCTCCGGTTTCATCTCCCGGCTCCCCGACCATGCGCTGGTGCGCACCGGCGGCAAGCAGACCGGCTCGCGCGGGTACTTCTTCGAGCCGAGCGTGGTGTCCGGGCTGCGGCAGGACGACGAGATCATCCAGAACGAGGTCTTCGGCCCGGTCATCACCGTCCAGAAGTTCACCTCCGAAGACGAGGCCCTGGCCTGGGCGAACGGCACCGAGTACGGCCTGGCCTCCTCGGTCTGGACCACCAACCACGGCCGGGCCATGCGGATGGCTCGCCTGCTCGACTTCGGCTGCGTGTGGATCAACACCCACATCCCGCTGGTCGCCGAGATGCCGCACGGCGGCTTCAAGCACTCCGGCTACGGCAAGGACCTGTCGATGTACGGGTTCGAGGACTACACCAGGGTCAAGCACGTCATGTCGGCCCTGGACTAGCCGGCGAGCGGGAGGGCTTACGATCAAAGACGTGCTTGATGATGCTGAGGTCAGCCGGGTCCTGGTCATAGTCGCCCATCCTGACGACGTCGATTTCGGCGCGGCCGGGACCGTCGCCGGATGGACCGAGGCCGGGACGGAGGTCGTCTACTGCATCGTCACTGACGGGGACGCCGGAGGCAGCGACCCGTCAGTGAGCCGGGCCGACATGGCGGTGCTTCGCCGGGCCGAGCAGACGGCGGCGGCCAAGTGCGTCGGCGTGAACGACCTGCGGTTCCTTGGCTATCCCGACGGCAAGGTGGAGGCGACCATCGGCCTGCGGCGGGATCTGACCCGGGTCATCAGGCAGGTCAGGCCCGATCGGGTCCTCAGCCCGTCCCCCGACCGGAACTACGCCAGGATCGGCTCCAGTCACCCAGATCACCGCGCGGTGGGCAGCGCCGCCCTCGACGCGGTCTATCCTGACGCCCGGAATCAGTTCGCATTTCCCGAACTGCTCGCCGATGAAGGCCTTGAACCCTGGACGGTGCGCGAGGTCTGGCTGATGGCCAGTCCGCAGGCCGCGCATTACGTCGACATTACGGCGACTTTCGACCATAAGCTCGCCGCGCTCCGCGCGCATCAGAGCCAGACCGGGCAGATGGAAGACCTGGAGAAATTCCTGCGCGGCTGGCTGAGCAGGGCGGCGGAAGCTCGCTGGCCTGCCGGAAGGGCGGCTGGCCGAGGCCTTTCAGGTACTCGCCACCGGATAAATGAGTTCTTATTTTCTGAACGATGACCGGCGCGGGCATGAACGGAAACTGAAGCTCAATCAACATCGGGCTTTTACCGAATGCGCGCTAACCCGCTGAGTGCACCAAGAGTTGCGCAAGCGCAGGCCCGCCACCTGCGCGTTCATTAACGGGTTGGATCTCGTTCACCAAAATATTAGATACCTGCCTGAACCTGTTCCCTTGTCGCGACGCTGCCCTGTGGCGAGGCTATGGCCGTCGGCCATGTGGCCAACAGACGCGGGCTTTCGCAGGCGCGCTCGAATCTCGTACGCAGGAGGGGCAGTAACCATGCGCATGCTCATCAAGCTGATGGCGGCTGCCGCGGCAGCGGCAACCGTCTCAGCTATGGCTGTGGTCCCGGCCATGGCCGATCCGATTAACGGCAGCGGGAAGGCCGTCCAGCCCAAGGAGACCGACATCGTCGGTGTCGGGTCGGACACCATCGAGTTCCTGCTGGACCAGCTTTCCGTGGACTACAACGCCTCGCACAAGACCGGCCCCAGACTGTACAGCTGGGACGCGCTTAACCCGGTGACCGGCGCCGACGAGAACATCAGGGAGAAGTTCGGCTGCGGCTCCGCCCTGCGGCCAGACGGCTCATCGGCCGGCATCCTGGCCGCCAAGGGCGGGGCGTTCGCGCTGACCTCCAACCTCAAGACCAAGGACAAGAAGTCATTCTGCAGCGACTTCG
Organism: uncultured Actinomycetota bacterium; assembly: GCA_963819285.1. GTDB lineage: Bacteria > Actinomycetota > Actinomycetes > Streptosporangiales > Streptosporangiaceae > Chersky-822. The sequence goes on along the minus strand of CAWFVM010000002.1, from coordinate 2,313,262 downwards.
CCAGGTCCTCACGCGGCCGCACGCCCTCCACCGACCCCTCCAAGTCCAAGGGCGGCATCGTCTTCGACACCCTGGCCAAGGACGCCGTCACCTACGCGACCAACAAGACCACCAACGCGCCGGCCAACCTGACGACACATGACCTGAACCTCATCTACACCTGCACTGACACCAACTGGTCGCAGCTTGGCGGCAAGTCAGGCAAGATCAACGCCCAGCTCCCGCAGACCAGCTCGGGAACTCGCTCCTTCTTCCTGGCCGAGATCGGCGTCGTGACCCCGGGCAACTGCGTGGACGCCAGCAAGGGCGAGCCGCCGACGCAGACCAACCTCAACGGCAACCTGCCCGAGGAGAATGAGGGCGTTAACCCGTTCCTCAAGGGCGCGAACGTCATCTACCCGTACTCCACCGGCAAGTACCTGGCCGAGGCGTTCCACTCGCCGAAGTGCGTCAACGCCGGCTGCACGGCCGTCAAGGGCGTGACCTGCAAGCCGGTCAAGAGCCTGAACAAGTTCGGCTGCGACACCATCGGCTCGATGGTCCTGCGCAACATCAACGGCACCAAGCCGACCGTCGGCACCGGCGCCAAGCAGACCATCAACCCGAACTTCAGCCACGACTTCATCCGCCTGGTCTACATCGTGGTCCGGTGGGCGAACACCAAGGACAACATCCCGGCCTACCTTGAGCCGCTGTTCGCCTCATCGCGCGCCAAGACCAAGGGCTGGGTCTGCTCCAGCCCGACCGCGACCAAGGACATGATCAACTACGGCTTCCTGCCCACCCCGTTCTGCGGCACCGGCTCCTAGTAGCAACCGGCTCCACAGCAGCGGTGAGCCGGCGCCTGGTGACCCAGGTGCCGGCTCACCGCACCAGTTATGCAACCGGCACGACCAGTTTGAAATCAGACACCGCTAATCGAGTTAGATCTGAAGGGCGCAAGTCACATGGGCATACGCATTGGCCGGCTGGCCAGTCTCGCGGCGCTAGGAGTCGGCCTGACCACGGCTGCGGCAGTCTCACTGTCCACAGCGGGCACGGCCCTCGCCGACGCCACCGACGGCACCGGCACGGCCACCGTCAACATCTCCACCAAGTTCCTGTCCCACCTGGCCAAGTGGGGCATCTACGTGCTGCCGGAAAGCCCGGTTAGCTCCAGTGACAAGGCAGGCGTCGACGCCTTCACCTTCACGATCACCGGCGGCGACGGCAGCGACACCAACTTCAGCGGCGCGGTCAATCTCAGCGGCGGCCTCACGCTCATCGACGGAATCACCGGCCAGGCCGTGCACTTCAGGAACCTGCAGATCGACTACCTCAACGGCGACCTCTCCGGCGTGCCCGAAGGCGGCACCGCGGCCGTCCCGATCGCCGACTTCTCCGGCAATCTCTCCGTCGACAACGCCCCCGGCACCGAGACCTTCAGCTCCAGCCAGCTGACCCTCGACCCCGCAGGCGCCAGCTTCCTCAACACCACGCTGAAGTCGACCTCGGTTGACAAGCACGGCGGCAAGAGCCGCATGGCGTTCGTGCCGGGCACGACCACCGTCGGCAGCAACGCCTTCACCGCGACGTACGTAGCCACCATCTCCTAGCTGGCGGTTCATCGCAGCTTCGCATTACCGGGCGCCGCCGACCTGAAGCCGGTCGGCGGCGCCCTGTCGCGTCCCGGCCCAGGCGGACCAGGAGCGGGACCGGAGCGCCCGGCCGGGCAGGGAGCCGGGCCGGGGCCGGGGCCGGGCCGGGAGCCGGGGCCGGTCACCCCACCGGGGTTCCGTGATGATGGTCGGGGTCTTGATCACGGAGTTCTGGTGGGCGGATCACGCGAGTCATGTTCCGTGATCAAGCTTCGTTTCATGATCACGGAGGGTTGCGAGGGGGACTCGGGCGATTTGGCGGGGTGGCTGGGCCGGGCGACGGTGGCTTCGCGGTTCAGTCGCCGACTGAGCAGAACCGCTGGCCCGGAGCGGGAGTGCCGTCGGGTAAGCCCCGCGACACAGGCCCTGAGTTCCACAAACCCGATTTGCCTCAGGCCTGAGACTCTGCGGATGCGGGGGCTCGCAACTGGGGTCCCCGCTGCTGTTCCGGCGACAGTAGAGTGCCCCGGCTGTCAGTTCGGCCGGCGACTTGACTCAGATTGATCTGCCCGATAATTACCACTTTGCGGAGTATGGCCGTGTATAGGATCCCGACCCCGCGCATCGCCATCCCCAAGGACCCAGCCGTCCCGGGCAAGGCGCCAGAGGTACCCCACCTAACTTTCCGTGATCATGAAGCAAAGCTTGATCACGGAACATGGCCGGCGCGAATTCCGTGATGCTGGCCCCGGGCCGCACCCCATGGATGTGACATAGCTGGGGCTGGAGCCCCAGCTATGTCACATCGATGGGGTGCGGCCCGGCAAGCCAGCGGCAGGACAGGCCGGGGCTGGACCAGCCACCCCGGAACCAGGTTCCTGCCAACTTCACGGAACTCGCGCCAGAGCCCGGAACATGAGTGGCGCGATCACCCCAGTTGAGTTCCGTGATCACGACCCCGACCATTACTACGGAAACCTGGCGGAGCGATCACTGACCAACCGGGGCCTGGCGGGGCGATCACGGACCAACCGGGGGCCGGCGGGGCGATCACGGACCAACCGGGACCGGCGGAGTGCGCCGGAGGCAGCGGCAGCGGTCATACGGGTTCATCGCGGCGTAAACTCTAGTTTCCTATATCTCTTGTATCTTGGTAGGTAATATAGGAGGATCGAGTCCGGCGAGCCTGAGCGACGAGAGCCGGCCAGCCATCACACGCAGATCTGTACGTAGGGGAGAACGCATGCGCAACCTGATGAAGCTGGCCGCAGCCGCGGCTGCGCTGCTGAGCGCCACAGCCGTGGTCTCGGCGCCAGCTCTGGCCGATCCCGTGAACGGTCAGGGCAAAGCCGTCTCGCCGAAGGAAGTCGACATCGTATCCGTCGGTGCCGACACCGACGAGTTCCTGATCGACCAGATCTCCGTGGACTACAACGCCGCGCACAAGACCGGTTCGAGGCTGTATAGCTGGGACGCCACGAACCCGGTGACCGACGCGGCGAATGACCTGATCAAGGCCAAGTTCGGCTGCGCGGCGAATCCGCGTCCCGACGGTGCGTCGGCGGGCATCCTGGCGGCCAAGGGCGGCCCGCTCGCGCTCAGCTCGAACCTCAAGACCAAGGACGGCAAGCACTTCTGCACTGACTTCGCGAGGTCAGCGCGGGGCCGCAATCCGTCGACCGACCCGTCGAAATCCAAGGGCGGCGTTGTCTTCGTGCTGCTCGCCAAGGATGCGATCACCTATACGTCGAACGCGGGGACGAAGGGCACCAACGTGCCCCGCGGGCTCACGACGGCTCAGCTCAACGCCATCTATACCTGCACCGACACCAAGTGGACGCAGGTCGGCGGCACCAGTTCCGCGACCATCCAGCCCTTCCTGCCGCAGACTGGCTCAGGACTTCGCACGTCTTTCCTCACCGCCATCGGGGTCGCTACCCCCGGCGCCTGCGTCAACAGCTCAGTACAGCAGAACGAGGGCACGGACCCTCAGCTGCTCAATAACAAGAACGCACTCGTGCCGTACTCGGTAGCCAAGTATCTCTCCCAGGTGTTCCGCTCCAATCCGTGCACGGGCAAGAAGATCAAGGGCAAGCTCCGGTTCGGCTGCGACGAGCATGGCACCCTGAAGATCAACTCCATTAACGGCACCAAGCCGACCGTTGGCAGCGGCGCGAAGCAGACCATCAATCCGAGCTTCAGCCCGGACTTCATCAATCCTATCTACGACGTCGTGCGGTGGGCCTCAACGGGCGACAACATCCCGGCTTACCTTGAGCCGCTGTTCGCCTCGGCGCACGCCAAGACCAAGGGCTGGCTCTGCACCAATAAGACCGCGACCCAGGACCTGATCAACTACGGATTCCTGCCCACCCCATTCTGCGGGACAGGCTCGTAGCCAGCATTTGACCTTCAGCGGTGGCGGTGCCCTTGCCAGACGAGGGCACCGCCACCGCGATATCTGCATTGAGAGCGGCTGTCAATAGTCGAGTTAGATAGCAAGGAGCACACATAACATGGGTATTCGCATTGGTCGCCTCACCAGCCTGACGGCACTGGGTATCGGCCTGGCTACCGCCGCGGCGGTCTCGCTATCCACCGCAGGCTCGGCGCTCGCCGACCCCGCCGACGGCACCGGCTCCGCCACAGTCAACATCTCGACCAAATTCCTGTCCCACCTGGCCAAGTGGGGCATCATCCTGCTGCCGGAAAGCCCGGTCAGCTCCAGTGACAAGGCCGGCGTTGACGCCTTCACCTTCCAGGTCAGCGGCGGCGATGGTACCGACACCACCTTCAGCGGCAGCATCGGCCTGAGCGGCGGGCTCACGTTCATCGACGGAATCACCGGCCAGGCCGTGCACTTCAGGAACCTGAAGATCGACTACCTCGACGGCGACCTCTCCGGCATACCCGAAGGCGGCACCACGGCCGTCCCGATCGCCGACTTCTCCGGCAACCTCTCCGTCGACAACGCCCCCGGCACCGAGACCTTCAGCTCCAGCCAGCTGACCCTCGACCCCGCAGGCGCGAGCTTCCTCGACACCACGCTCAAGTCCACCTCGGTCGACAAGCACGGCGGCAAGACCCGCATGGCGTTCGTGCCAGGTACGACCACCGTCGGCCGGAATGCCTTCACCGCCACCTATGCGGTCACCATCGTCTAGACCAGGCTGACCCGATAGGTCATCCTACGTTTACGATCTATTAACTGAGATGGGGGCTGGACGTCAGACATGTCAGGCATCATTCAACGGCGCGGGGTCATAAAACCGGCCCGCAGCAGACCTGACAGGTGCCGGGGAGGCGGGTTCCGATGGCCGTCGTTCTGACGTCCGGCTCCGCATCGGCACCGTCTGACCCTACAGGCGACATGCCACGGCCGATCGTCCTATCCGTCTCGCGCGGTGACCGGATCTTCCGTGGCATGCTTCGCGCCGCTGGCATTACCGTACTGACCATCATTGTCCTGATCCTGCTATTCCTGGTGCTGCAGTCACTAAACGCCTTCCGGCGGGCCGGACTCGGTTTTCTCACCAATGAGAGCTTCTCCCCCAGCTCAGCGACAAGTTCGGAATCCGCGCCCTGCTGCCAGACTCGGCCCTGATCGCGGTCATCGCGCTCGCCATTGCCCTGCCGGCCGGCGTGGCGATCGCCTTGTTCATCTCGGAGTACGCCCCGGCCGCGCTCCGCAAGCCGATGATCGCGATCATTGACCTGCTGGCCGCGATTCCGAGCATCGTGATCGGGCTCTGGGGCTTGTTTTTCCTGATGCCAAGGATCCTCGGCACCGATGAGTGGCTATCGAACCACCTTGGGTTTATCCCGATCTTTCATTTCAGCCTGGCGAAGGTACTGAGCAACTATGTCGGCGCCATGTTCATCGCGGCGACGATAGTCTCGCTGATGGTAATCCCGATCATCACCTCACTCACGAGGCAGGTCTTCTCTCAGGCACCGCAGGGCGAGCGCGAGGCCGCGTACGCGCTCGGTTCGACCAAATGGGGAATGATCAGGACGGTGGTGCTGCCGTTCGGCCGAGCCGGCATCATCGGCGCCAGCATGCTGGGCCTGGGCCGCGCACTCGGCGAGACGATCGTCGTTACCTTCATCCTGACCCCGCTGACCACCATTTTCAGCGTGCAGGCGCTGCAGGGGGGCGGGAACTCGATCACTGCCGAGATCGCGAACTTCATCCAGCAGTACGACGCCAAGGGCCGGTCGGCCTTGCTCGCCGTCGGACTCGTTCTTTTCGTATCGACCCTGATCATCAACAGCCTGGCATCGGTGGTCGTCAGCAGATCGCGCTCCGGCGCCCTGACGGCGGACTGACCGTGACTCAGGACCAGGACGGCATCAGATGACGACTCAAGTGGAGGCGCAGGTCGGCGCCCCGGCGGGCGCCCCTGCGGACGAGCCTCGGGTCAGGACGGCAGCGGGCTCAGCCGAAGGCCGGGCGACCTTCATAGGAGCGGCCGCAGCCGCTCTCGGCCTGGTCTGGATCATCTACGAGCGGATCCTGCCCTTCAGCGGCGTCCTCGGTTTCTGGCTGTGCTGGTACGCGCTGTTCCTCAGCCTGTACTTCATCATGGCCAGGTTGCAGTGGGATCGCCTGGAGGCGAAGAGCCGGCTGATGTCGGTCGCCCTCGGCTCCGGCGGCATCCTGGCCTTCGTCATCGTCGCCGATCAGGTCGGCTACACGCTCACCCGAGGACTGAGCGCGGTCAGGCACCTGAACTTCTGGACCCAGTCCACTGCCTTCGTCGGCCCCGACAGCCCGATGACGGTCGGAGGCATACTCCAGGCCATCGTCGGCTCCATCGAGCAGCTTGGCCTGGCCACGATGTTCGCCGTGCCGCTCGGGATCGCCACCGCGCTCTTCATGGTCGAGGTAGAAGGCAGGCTCACGCGAACGGTCAGGACAATCGTGGAAGCGATGACCGCGCTGCCCGACCTAATCGCCGGACTGTTTATTTATATAACTCTGAACATTACGCTCGGATACCAGAAGGACGGCCTCTGTGCCGCGCTGGCGATCGGGATCACGATGATGCCCATCGTCGCGAGAGCATCTGAGGTCGTGCTCAGGATCGTGCCTGGCACGCTCCGGGAGGCCGCCTACGCGGTCGGCGCGCCCCAGTGGCGCACCGTGAAGGACGTGATCCTGCCGACCGCCCGCTCCGGCCTGGCCACCGCGATCGTGCTCGCGATGGCACGAGGCATCGGGGAGACGGCCCCGGTGCTGCTGGTCGCCGGCTACACCAAGGAGCTCAATCTCAATCCGTTCAGCGGCCCGCAGGTCAGCCTGCCGCTCTTCATCTACGACTCCGTGCACGTCCTGGCCACGCCCGCCTATGTCGAGCGCGGGTTCGGCGCCGGATTCGTGCTCGTCGCCGTGGTCCTCATCCTCTTCACCATCGCCAGGCGGCTCGGCGGCAACATGCCGGGCGAGCTCACCAAGCGGCAACACCGCAAGCTGGCCAGGGAGGCGGCAGCGACGTGACAACTGCGAGATCAACGCGGGCCTACGCCGCGCTGCTTGGCATGGCCGCCACGGTCATCGGATTTGTCTTGCTCCCGGCCGGCTGGGGACTGCGGCGACGACCCCAAGCCCGACGCCGAGCCTAAGCCAGCAGCCAAGCCAGAAACCCAGCCCGAGCCCGAGCCCGAGCAAGAGCAAGAAACCACCGCACAAGAAGCACCACAAGCTACCGGGCACCACGGTCACCGGACCGAGGCTGTTCAACGGGAACCAAAACCACCCCGGCCTGCTCCACAACCGCAGCACGGTCACGGTCAGCCAGACGACCAAGATGACCAACGAGATGGTCCAGGTGAACTGGACGGGATTCACCCCTAGCACCAATGCCCCCTACGACCCCGGAGCGACCAACTATCCGGTCATGATCGTGGAGTGCAACAGCGCGAAGCCCACCAAGCGCACGCAGTGCTACGGCGCCAACAACGGAGGAACCACCGGCGCCTTCGGACCATTCGGGCCGCTCAACAGCGCCTTCGCGACGACCGCACCGAACGGCACCGGCCAGGCGGACATCCAGATCCTGATCTCGGACCAGAACTCGCTCCTGGGCTGCGGCCTCGGGCACCGCTGCTCGGTCGTGGTCGTGCCAGCGCAGGGCGGCAATGAGTTCGCGAGCCCGCCCGACTGCTCCGATCACAGCCAGGACACCGGCGGCTTCGCGATCGGAGAGTTCTCGTTCGGCCAGTACTTCCAGTGCTCCTGGGCGGACCGGATCGTCATCCCGCTGACCTTCGTGAAGGCCGCCGCGAACTGCCCGATCCACAACACGGCGCTGACCGCCCTCGGCTCGCCGATGATCGACCGGGCGATGAGCCAGTGGATCGCGTTCCTGTGCACCGGCTCGGATCCGCTGACGATCACCTACAACCCGTCGATCACCGAGCCTGAGGCGATCCAGGACGTCCCGCTCGGGCTCGGCGACATCGCGCTGACGTCGCGGCCAGGACCGACGACGATCGGCACCAGAAGTTACACCTACGCCCCGCTGTCCATCTCGGCGGTCTCAGTCGCCTACTGGGTGGACAACCCGAATACCGGAGCGCCGGTCACCAACCTGAAGCTCGACCCCAGGCTGGTCGCGAAGCTGCTGACGTTGTCCTACAACTTCGACAACGAGGGCTGCGGCAAGGGTCCGCCCCCCAAGGGGATCGGCTGTGACAGTGCGGTCGACGGGAACCCGACCAACCTGTTCGTCGATCCGGAGTTCAAGCGGCTGAACCCGCACGTGCAGGCGCCGTCCGGCTTCGGCTCCCAGTTCCAGATTCCGACGGTCGAATCCGGGCACAGCGACATGACCTGGGAAGTCACCCGGTGGATAGCTGACAATCCAGCGGCCGGCGGCTTCGTCAAGGGCTCGTTCGACCAGTGGGGCATGCACATCAACACCGACTACCTGGGCCTGAAGTACCCGCTCGACTCGTTCGTCGGCCAGGACAACTACCCGGTGATCTCCCATCAGTACAGCCCGGACTTCCCGCTCAGCACCGTGGCCCAGCTTCAGGCCGAGAACTGGGACAACGGCACCGACTGGGAGAAGGACGAGACCGGCAACTATCCGAGGAACCCGATCGAGATCCCCGGCCAGCGCGGGCTCTTCGCGATTGTGGACCAGGCCGACGCGGCGGCTTTCAGATTCCCGGTCGCCAGGCTGCTCAATGGCAAGCGCCGCTATGTCGCGCCCACGGTCAAGTCGATGGCCGCGGCGGCGGCGGCCATGGTGCCCATCGGCGGCAATGGCGTCACCAGGCAGGTCGACTTCACTAAGCAGCCGGCTGACGCCTACCCGCTGACCATGGTCATCTACGCCATGGTGCCGACCAGCGGCACCTCGCCGGCCAAGGCAGCAGCCATCGCCAGGTTCCTTAACTTCGTCGCCGGCCCAGGACAGGACCAGGGCCTGAACGTCGGCCAGCTGCCGCCCGGCTTCGTCCCCCTGCCCGCCAGCCTCAGGGCTCAGACCCTGACCGCGGCTACCGACGTGCTCGATCAGCGGGGCAATAACCCCGATGCCAGCCCGAGCCCGACCGCGAGCGCACCTGACACGGGCACCACGGGCACCACGGGCACCACGGGATCGACGCCAGCTCCCAGCTCCAGCGCGACCGCGAGTCCGTCACCGACTCCCACCCTGGGGCAGGGTGTTGTCACTGTCGCGCTCAAGGGCGCGCAGTCCGCGGGCGCGCTCCGGTACGTGCTTCCCGTGCTGCTTATCGTCGGCGGCCTGGCCACCCTGGGCGGTGCCTCCACCCTCATCGTCGGCAGCGCCGGGAGCGGTGCCGCCGCCCTGGCACGCCTGCGACGGATCCGGCGGCTCCCGCGACTCCGGCGGCCCCGTCCGGTATGGAAAGGGAGAAAGCAGTGACCCGGCGTATCTGGCGATACCAGGCGAGAGTCGTATCAGCGGCTCTGCTCGGGATCGCCGCAGTACTGGCCACTGGGCCCATCGCGAACGCCACGAACTATGTAGAGATCAACGGATCTGGCTCGTCGTGGAGCGCGATCGCGCTCGACCAGTGGGTGCAGGACCTGCGCCCGAGCGGCCTGGTCATCAACTTCAACCCGGACGGCTCGGCGGCGGGCCGGGGCGACTACATGGCGAACCAGGATGACTTCTCCGCCTCCGATCCGCCCTTCCGCGACGGTCATGACGAGCTCGGCGGCACGGGCGCCGAGCATCCGAGCCAGGGCTACTCCTACATCCCTGATACCGCCGGCGGCACCGCCTTCATGTATCACATCGAGGTAGCCGGGAAGCTCGTGACCAACCTGCGCCTGTCTGGGCTGACCCTGATGGAGATCTTCACCGGCCAGATCACCAACTGGGACGACTCCCGGATCACCAAGGACTACGGCACGCAGCTGCCCAACCTGCCGATCACTCCGGTGCTGCGGTCGGACGGCTCTGGCGCGACCTTCTTCTTCACCAGGTGGATGGCCCACGTATTCCCGTCCCAGTGGAACGCCTTCTGCCAGAAGGTCCACCCCGGAGTCCAGCTGCCGTGCCCGCAGACCGAGTTCTATCCGCTCTTCCCCAACGCCAAGGCCGAGAACGGCTCAGACAACGTCGCGACCTACATCACGGCGAGCTACGGCAATGGCTCGATCGGATACGACGAGTACGCCTACGCGCTCAACTCGCACTACCCGGTGGTGCAGCTGCTCAACGCGGCCGGCTACTACGTGCTGCCGACGGCGTCGAACGTGGCCGTCGCCCTGACCAAAGCCGTGATCGACGAGGACACGTCCAGCCCCGACTTCCTGCAGCAGGACCTGGACAGCGTCTATAGCTTCACTGACCCCCGCGCCTATCCGCTGTCCAGCTACAGCTACCTGATCGTGCCAAGGATCTCCAGACCGCAGCCGACAAACTTCAGCGCCGCCAAGGGCAAAACGCTCAGCACCTTCATCAACTACCTGCTGTGCGCCGGCCAGAGTCAGGTGGCCGCGCTTGGCTACTCGCCACTGCCGCTGAACCTGGTCGAGGGCGGCCTGCTGCAAAATGACCACATCCCCGGGCACGTGCCCGTGCCCAGCCTGCCCGACTGCCACAACCCGACGTTTACCAACGGCGTGCTTACTCTGCTGACGAACGCCCCGCAGCCGTCGCCCTGCTCCAAGGTCGGCGAGCCGCTGGACTGCCAGGTCGTCGGCGGGAAGGCAACGACTCCGGGCGCGGGGTCCTCGCCGGCTCCGTCGACCAGCGCCTCGCCAGGCGCATCGACTCCGGCCAATCCATCCGGCGGGGCGCCGGGCGGCGCACCCGGCGTGCCGGGAGGTGCGCCAGGCAGCACAAGCACAGGTGCGACCGGACCGGTGCAGGTCGCCGGGCAGGTCGTCAATGTCGCGGCCACCGGCCCTGACCGGCTCCTGCTGAGCGTGCTCACTGCGCTGGCCATCCTGATCGCCGTCATACTGCCCCCTGTGCTGGGCGGGTATCTGCGCCGGCGCAGGCGGCAGATCCCGGGATGACCAGATGATCAGGGACGAAGCCACCGAGGCTCCGGCGAAGGCTGCCCCGGCGACGGCAGCGGCCACTCCCGCCACCCCGACCACGACCACCACCCCTGCCACGGCCGCTCCACCCAAGACCCAGCCGCAGTCACTCCCGCAGAGCATTGGCCTCGGGCTGTGCCTGCTTGGCGTCTTCCTCCTTGGCTTCGCCGGCTACCTGTACGGCGTCTCGGGGTTCACCGAGGCGCACGCCCAGACGACGCTCTTCGCCACCATCCGGGTCGAGCTCGGCAATCAGGTCGCTCCGCTTGCCGCGACCACGCCCGGCGCGCCGGTCGCGATCGTGAGCATCCCGGCGATCGGCATCAAGAACATGGTCGTCGTCGAGGGAACCTCGCCGGAGAACCTGATGCTCGGCCCCGGGCATCTGCGCGACTCACCGCTGCCAGGCGAGGTCGGCGTGTCCCAGATCTTCGCCCGGCGGGCCACCTTCGGCGCGCCGTTCGGGCGGCTGACCCAGCTCAGGCGCGGCGACAAGGTGAGCGTGATCACTGGCCAGGGCAAGTCGTCCTACACCGTGGTAGCCCAAGGCAGCAGCAGCCGGCTGGTCGAGGACCCGGCGCCGAACCGCCTCCTGCTCGTCACGGCCTGCTCGGCCGTCATCCCGAGCTCGTACTGCTACTTCGATGCCGATCTGACCACGGCCCCGCAGCAGGACCCCGGCGGCCGGCCAGCGATCTCCGCAGCCGAGATCCCGCTCGGCGGGGACACCAACGACCTAGTCCTCAGCCTGGTCTGGGGACTTGCCCTGGTGATCGTCTCGGCGGGCGGCACCGTAGCGGCCATTCGCTGGTCACCTCGGCTGGCCTACCTCGCCGCCGCGCCGCTCGTACTCGCGGTGCTATGGAATCTGTATCAGAGCCTCGCAGCACTGCTGCCTAATCTGTATTGAGCGAGATATTGACCAGCGCAGGGAGACCGACCCGATGACGGCGAACCAAGCGGGCCAGAACTCACACTCGCCCACAATGCCGATGCGACTGCCGGGCATGCATACGGCGCTGCTGGACGGGTCCGGCGAGCTGACCGGCGCCCGGGCACAGGATCAGCCCGAGCCGCTGTCCGGCCTGACCGCGCGCAACATCTCCGCCTGGTTCGGCGACCACAAGGTACTTGAGCGGGTGTCCCTGGAGATGGTGCCGGGCACCGTGACCGCGCTCATCGGGCCGTCCGGCTGCGGCAAGTCCACCTTCCTGCGCATCCTGAACCGCATGCACGAGCTCGTGCGGGGAGCCTCGCTGGCCGGCCAGGTGCTGCTCGACGACGTGGACATCTACGATCCCGGCCAGCGGTCCACCGACGTCAGGCGCAGGATCGGAATGGTCTTCCAGAAGCCGAACCCGTTTCCCGGCATGTCGATCTACGAGAACGTCGCGAGCGGCCTCAAGCTGTCCGGTATCAAGACCGCCAGCAAGGACGAGCTGGTCGAGACCAGCCTGCGGCGCGCCGGCCTGTGGAACGAGGTGCACAAGAGACTGCGAACCCCCGGCGGTGCCCTGTCCGGCGGTCAGCAGCAGCGTCTGTGCATCGCGCGGGCCCTCGCCGTCCGGCCAGACGTCCTGCTGATGGACGAGCCCTGCTCGGCGCTCGACCCGACGTCGACGAGGCGGATCGAGGACAGCATCGCCGAGCTGCGCGACCAGATCACGATCGTGATCGTCACGCACAACATGCAGCAGGCCGCGCGAGTCTCCCAGAGCTGCGCGTTTTTCCTGGCCACCGATCAGACTCCAGGGCACATCGTGGAGGCCGGGCCTACCGACCAGATGTTTAACTCACCGGTCGATCCGAGGACCGCCGACTACGTGAACGGCCGCTTCGGCTAGTCACTGGCGGGGAATGGGGACTGGTGCCCCGCACCCTGGCGGGCCTAGGTTGAGCATTGGGCGCATCAGCCGCCACAGGAGTTGAGGAGCCAGTGATGACCGAAATCAAGATGACGGTCGACGGCGTCAGCTACGTCGACCAGGTAGAGCCCAGGCTGCTGCTCGTGCACTACCTCAGGGATGTCCTAGGGAAGACCGGTACACCCATCGGGTGCGATACTTCCAACTGCGGTTCATGCACAGTGCTGATGGACGGGGCGTCGGTAAAGAGCTGTTCTGTCCTGGCCGTCCAGGCCGAGGGCGCGGAGATCACGACGATCGAGGGCCTGGCCAATGGCGAGTGGCATCCGCTGCAGAAGGCGTTCAAGGAGGAGCACGCGCTGCAGTGCGGCTATTGCACTCCAGGAATGATCCTGGCCAGCGTCGACCTGCTGAAGGACAACCCGGACCCGACCGATGACGAGATCAGGGACGGGCTCGAAGGCAACCTGTGCCGCTGCACGGGCTATGAGCACATCGTTCGCGCCGTGAAGCGCGCCGCACAGGCAGGAGCAGCGCAATGACTGTGACCGCGGACCCGCCCGTCACCGAGCTAGGCCAGCCGCGCCGCCGCAAGGAGGACGCCAGGCTGCTCACCGGTCAGACCAGCTGGACCGACAACCTCACGCTGCCCGGCATGCTGCATATGGCCTTCGCGCGCAGCCCGCACGCCCACGCCAGGATCACGTCGGTCGACACCTCGGCCGCACTGGCGCTGCCCGGCGTCATCGCCGCCTTCTCCGGTGCCGACCTGGCCGGTGAGCAGGGCAGCCTGCCGTGCGCCTGGCCGGTCACGCCGGACATCGTGATCCCGCCGCATCCCCCGCTGGCGGTCGACGAGGTCCGCTATGTGGGCGAGGCCGTCGTGGCGGTCGTCGCCAGGGATCGCTACACCGCCGCCGACGCGATTGCCCTCGTGGACGTCGGCTACGAACCGCTGGAGCCCGTGCTCGACATGCGGTCGGCGCTGCAGGACGACTCGCCCAAGGTGCATGAGGCGGGCAACAAGAGCTACGAGTGGGTATTCGCCAATGGCGACGTCGACGCGGCTTTCGCAGGCGCCCCGATCGTGATCGAGCGCGACTACCGCCAGCAGCGGCTGATCCCGTGCGCGATGGAACCGAGGGCGGTGGTCTCCGCCTGGGACGGCGACCAGGTCACTCTCTGGTCGGCCACCCAGATTCCGCATGTGCTCAGATTCGCGCTCGCGGCCTTTTTCGGGATACCCGAGCAGGACATCCGCGTGATCGCGCCGGATGTGGGCGGCGGTTTCGGCTCTAAGCTCCAGGTCACGGCCGAGGAAGTACTCGCCGTCCTGATCTCCCGCAAGCTCCGCAAGCCAGTCAAGTGGACCGAGTCACGCAGCGAAGGCAACATGACGGTCCACCACGGGCGGGACCAGTGGCAGCGGATCAAGATCGCCGCCAATAGCGATGGCACGATTCGCGGCCTGAGCGTCGACCTGCTTGCCGACATGGGTGCCTATCTCATGCTGGTTACTCCCGGCGTGCCGTTGCTCGGAGCATTCATGTTCCCCGCGATCTACAAGATGGCCGCGTACTCGTTCCGCTGCACCGGAGTCTTCACCACCAAGATGCCGACCGACGCATACCGGGGCGCCGGCCGCCCTGAGGCGACGTTCGCGATCGAGCGGATCATGGACGAGCTCGCCGCCGAGCTTGGCATCGACCCGCTTGAGGTACGCGAACGCAACTGGATCAAGCACGAGGAATTCCCGTACACGACGATCTGCGGCCTCACCTACGACTCAGGCAACTATGAGGCGGCGACCGAGCGCGCGGAGGACTCTTCGGCTACGACCAGCTAAGAGCAGAGCAGGCGGAAATAAACGCACGGGGTGACTCGGTGCGGCTAGGCCTAGGGGTGTCCACCTTCACCGAGATGTGCGGCCTGGCCCCGTCCCGCGTGCTCGGCTCACTGTCGTACGGGGCCGGCGGCTGGGAGCATGCCTCGATCAGGATGCTGCCGACCGGCAAGGTCGAGGTCGTCACCGGGTCGAGCGCCCACGGCCAGGGCCACGAGACGGCGTGGAGCCAGATCGTGGCCGACCAGCTCGGGGTGCCTTTTGACGATATCCGGGTGCTGCACGGTGATACCCAGGTCTCGCACAAGGGCATGGACACCTACGGGTCGCGGTCGCTGGCCGTCGGCGGCATAGCCGTGGTCGGCGCGTGCGACAAGGTGATCGCCAAGGCCAAGGTGATCGCGTCGGCCATGCTTGAGGCGCCGTCCGAGGCGGTCGAGTTCGCCGGCCGGCAAGTTCAGTGTGGGCGGCGGCAAGGAGGTCACGATCCAGGAGGTGGCGCTGGCGACCTTCGCCGCGCACGACCTGCCGCCGGGGGTCGAGCCCTCGCTTGACTCCGACCATACTCATGACCCGGAGAACTTCTCGTTTCCGCACGGCACCCATCTGTGCGCGGTCGAGGTCGACACCGAGACCGGCATGGTCAAGATCAGGTCCTACGTGGCCGTCGATGACATCGGCAAGGTAGTCAACCCGCTGATCGTGGACGGGCAGGTGCACGGCGGCATCGCCCAGGGCATCGGCCAGGCCCTGTACGAGGAGGCCGTCTACGACGACGCCGGCAACCTGCTGACCACGACGCTGGCGGACTACCTGCTGCCATCGGCGGCTGATCTGCCGTCCTATGTGACCGACCGGACCGTGAGTCCGGCCGACAACCGGCTCGGCGTCAAGGGCGTCGGCGAAGCCGGCACGATCGCCTCGACCCCGGCCGTGGTCAACGCGGTGGTCGACGCGCTAAGGCCATTCGGCATCAAGGATGTGACCATGCCGTGCTCGCCCGAGCGGGTATGGCGCGCGATCGAGCGGGCCCGAGCCAGCGCTGCGCCGACGGCCCGCGGCTCGACCAGCAACGGCGCGGCGAGCAACGGAGGTGCGGCATGATCCCGGCCAAGTTCGACTACGTGCGGCCGGTGTCGGTCGCGGACGCGGTGACCGCGCTGGTCGACGGCGGCGAGGACGCTAAGGTCATCGCCGGCGGGCAGAGCCTCATGCCGCTGCTCAGACTCAGGCTGGCCCATCCCGACCTGCTGGTCGACGTCGGCGGGCTCGACGAACTCCGCGGCGTGACCGACCAGGGCGACTCACTGCTGATCGGATCGCGGACCACGCACTACGAACTGACCCGCGATCCGCTGATCGCGGCCCATGCCGGGCTGCTCGCCCAGGCGGCCGCGACGGTGGCCGACCCGGCGGTACGGCACCGGGGAACTCTGGGCGGCTCGCTCGCGCACGGCGATCCGGCCGGCGATCTGCCCGCCGTTGTGCTCGCGCTAGGGGCGACCTTGATCGCGACCGGCCCGAATGGAGTACGGGAAATCCCTGCTGGCGAGTTCTTCCTTGACTACCTGACGACATCGCTCGAACCCGGTGAGCTACTGACCGGGGTACGCGTGAGCAAGCTCGGACCAGGCTGGGGCTATCGTTATGAGAAGTTCCACCGAACCGCGCAGGCCTGGGCGATCGTCGGTGTGGCCGCTCTGGCCCGACGGTCGAACGGGCAGGTAGCCGAGGTCAGGATCGGGCTCACGAACATGGGCTCAGTACCGGTCAGGGCCGTCGCCGCTGAGGCAGCAGCCGCAGGGGTACCGGCAACTCGCGCCGCACTCAATGCGGCTGCGGCTAGCGTGGCCGATGGAACAGAACCACCGGCAGATCTGCACGGTGCGCCCGACTACCGGCGCCACCTAGCGCGAGTTCTGACCGGCCGAGCATTGGCAGCGGCAGCGGGAGTTTAACGACATGGAACTGGAGCACTCATTCACTGTCCCGGTCCCCAAGGAACGGGCCTGGGATGTGCTGCTCGACGTTGAGAAGGTGGCGCCGTGCATGCCAGGCGCCACCCTCGACTCGGTCGACGGCGACGAGATCCGGGGCAAGATCAAGGTCAAGGTCGGCCCTATCAGCATGACCTACGCGGGCACGGCCAAGATCGTCGAGCGTGACTTCGAGGCCGGCGTGGTCAAGCTGACCGCCTCGGGCAAGGAGACCAGGGGCGCGGGGACGGCATCGGCCTCGGTTCGCTCGGTGCTTGAGGATCGAGGCCAGGAGACGCGGGTCACGGTGCTCACGACTCTGAACATCACCGGCAAGCCAGCCCAGTTCGGCCGGGGCGTGATGAACGAGGTGGGCGGCAAGCTGCTGAGCATCTTCGCCAATAACCTCGCGACCATGCTGGCTCAGCCAGCAGAGGCCGACGTGGACGGAGCCGGTGTGGACGCGGCCGGTGCCGGTGCCGGAGTGGCCGGTGCCGGCGGGGCCGGTGCCGGCGTGGCTGGTGCCGGCGGGGCCGGCACCTCCGCGCACGAAGCAGTCGAGCAGGATGCCAGGGTCGACGACCTCGAGCTCCCCGCGAGAGTACTCACCAGCCTGCACCGCGAGGGCATCACCACTGCTCGCCAGCTCGCTGTCAGAACCGCTGATGAGCTGCTGGCGATCGACGGGATCGGCCCGGCCTCGATCGAGGACATCAAAACCAAGCTCTCCGTTCACGGCCTGATCCTCGGCCAGCCCGGCCGAGCCCGCTGAGCTAGCCGGCCTGCCAGCCGCGACACCCCCGGACGCTAGTACTCCGGCAGCCGACGCGGTGGCCGGGGCCGGGGCTGGTGCTGGTGCCGCGACCGTGGCTGGTGCTGGTGCTGGGACCGGGGCCGACGCTGGTGCCGGGACCGGGACCGGGACCGGGGCAGCTGGTGCCGGGGCAGCTGGTGCCGGGGTCGGCGGAACTGGTGCCGGTACCGGAGCCCGGCCGGCAGCGAATGCCGGCACTGGCGCTTCCGGCGCCGCCGGGTCTGGTCCGACGGGCATACCCAAGGCAGCCGCCAACGGCTCGCGAGCCAGCACGACCGCCGGAGCCCCGGCGGACCGGATGTCAGCGCAAGCTGCGGCCCACCTCCAGGACGACTCGATCAACTTGCTCAAGGTGGCCGGCATGCCGGTACTCAAGCGCTCGATCCCCGTGCTGGCCGGCGTCACCGCCGTCATCATCATCGGCTGGCGCCGCAAGGCCCGCCGCCGCTCCAGCTAACCCTGCTTGCCCGGTGCCGGGCTAGTGAATGACCCATCGGAGCCAGATCCGGGTCTGGCCTCGCGCCGCATGGGTTCCGTGATCATGGTCGGGGTCTTGATCACGGAGTCCTGCTGGGGTGATCGCGCGACTCAGGATCCGTGATCATGGCCGGTTTCATGATCACGGAAGGTTGCGGTACACGCTGCCCGTCCCTGGGCTTTGTGATCACCCACCAGCCCCACCAGCCCCACCAGCCCAGCAACTCCACCCGGCCAAGCAACCCCACCTGGCCGGAACCCCACCAACCCAAGGGCGAAGAATCCGGCGGAGGGCTGGTTATGGTTGGGGGGTGACAACTGGCTTGCCGCTGGACCGGACACATGCCGAGCAGCTAGATGCCGCTGACCCGCTCGCCTGGGTGCGGAACAGGTTTGCCCTGCCTGGCGAGCCAGTGATCTATCTGGACGGCAACTCACTCGGGCCGCTGCCGCTAGCCACGCAGGTCAGGATCGCCGAGGTCGTCAGCGACGAGTGGGGCACCGGCGTCGTCAGGTCCTGGAAAAAGTGGGTCGGGCTGCCGCGCGAGGTCGGCGACCTGGTCGGACAGCATCTGACCGGCGCCGCTCCCGGTCAGGTTCTGGTGAGCGATTCCACCACGGTGAATCTTTACAAACTGACCTGTGCGGCGCTGGACGCTCAGGCTGGCCGGACCGTCATCGTCACCGACGATGACAACTTCCCGACCGACAGGTACGTGCTCCAGGGCGTCGCCGCCCAGCGGGGCTGCGAACTGCGCATGATCCACACCGACCTGGACCTGGGTCTGAGCGAGGAAGCCCTGCTCGGGGCGCTCGGCCCTGAGGTGGCGCTGGTCAGCCTGTCTCATGTCGCCTATCGCAGCGGCGCCCTCGCCGACATGGCGAGGATCACCGAGCTCGTGCACGGCGCCGGGGCTCTGATGCTCTGGGACCTGTGCCACTCGGTCGGCGCCGTGCCGGTCGAACTTGACGCCAGCGGGGCCGATCTGGCCATCGGCTGCACCTACAAGTACGTGAACGCTGGTCCCGGTGCCCCGGCGATCCTCTACGTGCGAGCGGAACTGCAGGACCGGCTGCGGCAGCCGGTCTGGGGGTGGTTCGGCCAGAACGATCAGTTCGCGATGGGGTCTTTGTATGACCCGGTGCCAGGAATTGAGCGCTTCGCCACCGGCACGCCGCAAATCCTCGGCACCGTCGCGGTGCGAGAAGGCACCAGGCTGCTGGGCGAGGCCGGGATCGAACGGCTGCGAGCCAAGGCCATCGCCCTGACCAGCTACCTGATTCACCTGGCCGATCACTGGCTGGCACCGCACGGGTTTGAGCTCGCCTCACCACGCGCGGACGCTCGTCGCGGCAATCACGTGACCCTGCGCCATCGGCAGGCCTGGCAGATCAGCCAGGCTCTGATCAAGGAAGGCGTGATCGGCGACTATCGCACCCCGGACCGGCTCAGGCTGGGCCCCGTACCTGCGATCACCCGGTTCACCGACGTCTGGGACGCGCTCGACCGGCTCCGCCAAATCGCCGAAACCGAGTCCTACGCAACCCTCCCCGCAGCAACCTCCCGCGTCACCTGACCAACCCTGCCCGCCCGCCCCGCGGAGAGCCCGCCCCGCGCGGAGAGTTTGTCTGGTATCTGATCTTTCGGGGGTACTCGCGGCTGGCCTCTCCCGGGGGTTGTCGTTTCCCGGAGAGTTTTCAGCGTTCTCGTGGAGAGTGGTCAGCGTTCTCGTCGAGAGTTGTCGTCTCGTGGAGAGTTTGCCGCGCTATTTACTGGCGTTTTCAGGGAATTGTCGCAACAGTTTGCCTTTGCGTGATTAGTGTATCGAGTTGCTCGCGGGGTGTGTGGTATCCGAAGCGTTTTCTGGGGCGGTCGTTGAGCTGGTCGGCGATGTGCTGGAGCTGGGCGGGGGTCCAGGCGCTGAGGTCGGTGCCTTTGGGGAGGTACTCGCGGAGGAGTCCGTTGATGTTCTCGTTGCTGCCGCGCTGCCAGGGTGAGTAGGGGTCGGCGAAGTAGACCTGGATGCCGGTGTCTTTGGTGATGCGCTGGTGGCGGGCGAGTTCCTTGCCGCGGTCCCAGGTCAGGGTCTTGGCGAACCAGGGGGGCAGGGCGCTCATCTGGGTGATGATGGCGTCTGCGACGGAGTCGGCGTCGTGGCGGCCGTGCGGGAGGTGGAGGAGGGTGAGGTAGCCGGTGGTGCGCTCGACGATGGTGCCGACGGCGGAGTTGCTGGCCTTGGATCCGAGGATGAGGTCGCCTTCGTGGTGGCCGGGGACGAGGCGGCCCTCGACGGCCGGGGGGCGCTCGCCGATGGGGACGGCGTCGGTGATCTTGCCGCGCAGCTCGGTGCGGGCCGCGGGGCGGCGGACAGCGCGGCCGGTGCGCAGGCAGGCTTTCAGCTCTCGTCTCAGCTCGCCGCGGGGGTAGACGTAGATGCTCTGGTAGATGCTCTCGTGGCTGATCCGCATGGCCGGGTCGTCGGGGTATTTCACCTTGAGCCGGCCGCTGACCTGCTCGGGAGAGTACCGGGCGTCCAGGTCCTGCTGTACTTCCCGGCGCAGCACCGGGTCCGCGGACAGCTTCGAGCGCTTCGGCCGCCGCTGGCGTTCGCGGGCCAGGTGGTGCGCCCGCTCGGGCTGGTAGCGGCCGCCGGGGGGGCCGGGGTTGCGGGCCAGCTCCCGGCAGATCGTCGACGGGGAGCGGGCCATCCGCGCGGCGATCTCGCGGATGCCGTGCCCGGCGTCGCGCAGGCGGGCCAGCTCATACCGCTCCTCTCGGGACAGGTAACGCTTGCAGTAGACATTTACATCAGGTCGGTACACTCCGCCCATCTTGTGCTGCAAGGCGTACGCGAACGTCTTCGACACGCCGGCCGCTGCCGCCGCCTGCATCGGGTTCAGGCCCGCCGCCAGCTGATCCAGCACCAGCTGCACCCGTTCCGGCGGCAGCGGCGACCCCCGCGCCTGCCGCGCCGCCGCCCGGCGGGCCGCCGCCGCCTGCTTCACCGCCAGCCTCGACACCCCGCCGCTCACCCGCCGGTCCACCTCATAAGCGAAGCTCTTCGACACCCCCGCCGCCGCGGCCGCCCGCATCGGATTCATCCCCGATTCCAGGTAACCCTCCACCAGCCGCACACGCTCCGCCGGCACCCTGCCTCGTCCCGCCACAGCACCCTCCAAAAGTCAGGTGTTGCGACAATCCGTCGAGCGCGGGACTGAAAAGTCTCCGTGAAACGACAACTCTCCACGAGAACGCTGACAACTCTCCGCGACAGTGACGGGGTGGGCTCCACGGCAGTCGCGCAAGGCAACCTATGTTCCGTGATCATCGTTGGGACCTTGATCACGGAGACTTGATGGGGTGATCGTGCAACCTATGTTCCCTGATCACGGTGGACGTCATGATCACGGAACATGGCTCTGGGCGAATTTCGTGAAGTTGGCAGTCTGGTTCCGGGGTGGCTGGTTCAGCCCGGGCCTGTCCCGCCGCTGGCCTGCCGGGCCGCACCCCATCGATGTGACATAGCTGGGGCTGGAGCCCCAGCGCTGTCACATCCATGGGGCCGGCCAGCGGCCACCCCTGCTAACGTCACGGAAGCCGCGCCAGAGCCGGGTTCCGTGATCACGGTGGACGTCATGATCACGGAAACTTGGTGCGTGATCTCCAGGGGGAAGCCGGATCGGACCGGATCAAGAGGCGGGTCTTACTCCCATTCGATGGTGCCGGGTGGCTTGCTGGTGATGTCGAGCACGACGCGGTTGACCTCGGCTACCTCGTTGGTGATCCGGGTCGAGATCCGCGCGAGCACCGCGTCGGGGACCCGAGCCCAGTCGGCGGTCATCGCGTCCTCGCTGGTCACAGGCCTCAGCACGATCGGGTAACCGTAGCTGCGGCCGTCCCCCTGCACGCCAACCGACCGGACGTCGGCCAGGAGCACGACCGGGCACTGCCAGATCTCCCGGTCAAGCCCGGCCCGCGTCAGTTCCTCACGGGCGATGGCGTCTGCCTCCCTGACGATCCGCAGCCGCTCGCTGGTGACCTCGCCTACGATCCTGATCGCCAGCCCTGGCCCGGGGAACGGCTGCCGCCATACGATCTGCGGCGGCAGGCCAAGCTCGGCCCCGATGGCCCTGACCTCGTCCTTGAACAGTGTCCGCAGCGGCTCGATCAGCCTGAAGCCGAGGTCGGCTGGCAGCCCGCCGACATTGTGGTGCGACTTGATGTTCGCGGTGCCAGTACCGCCGCCGGACTCGACCACGTCGGGGTAGAGCGTCCCCTGCACGAGGAATTCGGCCTCGGCCGCGAGCCCGCGCGCCGCCTGCTCGAAGGACCGGATGAACTCCCGGCCGATGATCTTGCGCTTGTGCTCGGGGTCGGTCACCCCGGACAGCGCCGCCGCGAAGTCGGCTTGCGCCGCTACCACCACCAGGTCGACACCAGTGGCGGCCACGAAATCCCGTTCTACCTGCTCGGCTTCATTTTTTCGCAATAGGCCGTGATCCACGAACACGCACGTGAGCTGTGCTCCGATCGCGCGCTGGACCAGGGCCGCCGCTACCGCCGAGTCCACGCCACCGGACAGGCCGCAGATCGCGTGGCCGGTCCCGACCAGGTCCCTGATCTGGTCGATCTGCTCATCGATGATGCTGGTCGTGGTCCAGTCGGCCCGGCAGCCCGCCGCCGCGAGGAACCGCCTGAGCATCGTCATCCCGTGCTCGGTGTGCGCGACCTCGGGATGGAACTGGATCCCGTACAGGCGACGCGCCGGGTCTTGCGCGGCCGCGACCGGGGTACCCGCCGTACTCGCTGTGACCTCGAATCCCGGCGGTGCCACCGTGCACGTGTCGCCGTGGGACATCCAGACCCGCTGCCGCGACGGCAGCCCTTGCATCAGGCCCTCCAGGTCGGTGTCGCCGGAGTCAGCGCCGCCGGGATCAGCGGAAGCCGCCGCAGTGAGCTGCAGCGTCGCGGCACCGTACTCGCCCGTGCCGGTCTTGGCTACCACTCCGCCGAGGTCACGGACCATGAGCTGGAAGCCGTAGCAGATGCCGAGCACAGGCAGGCCAGCCTCGAAGAGCCCGGCCGGCGCTGGCAGGGCGCCGGACACATGGACCGAGGCTGGGCCGCCAGACAAGATGATCGCGGACGGTTTACGTTCCAAAATATCGGCGAGCGGCGTAGTCGCCGGGATGATCTCGGAATAGACCTGGCATTCACGTACCCGGCGCGCGATGAGCTGGGCGTACTGCGCGCCGAAGTCGAGCACCAGCACGGGGCCGGTCCCTGACCTTGGCCGCGCGCTACCGCCAGCCTGCTCGGGCTCGGGCTGCTCGGGTCGGCCTGGATCGGGATCAGTCGCGCGCACCGCGCCAGCTTACTTGGCGGGCTGACCCGCCTCGGCAGCGTGCGCGGCCGGGGCCGACCCGGCCGGGAGTACGGGCGGGGGCGTCTTGCCGGTGGCGGTGATCTTGACCCGCGCGATGCGGCGGCCGTCGAGCTCGGTCACCGTCAGCCTGCTGCCGTCGAGCTCGGCCGACTCGCCGGTGCGCGGCAGGTGCCCGAGCGCGGCCAGCAGGAATCCGGCGACGGTCTCATAGGGGCCGTCAGGCAGCTCGACTCCGGTCTGCTCGGCGAAGTCGTCCAGGTTCATGAGGCCGTCGACCTCGATCTCGCCGGTCCGGAGCCGGCGGGACGGATCGTCCTCAACGTCGTACTCGTCCTGGATATCGCCGATCAGCTCCTCGACCAGGTCCTCAAGGGTCACGATGCCAGCGGTGCCACCGTACTCATCGACGACGATGGCCAGGTGGGCGCGGTCGGACCGCATCTCCGACAGCGCCGACATGACGGTCTTGCTGGTCGGCAGCATCTTCACCTGCCGGACGAAGTCACCGACTCTGGCCGTCCCGTTGCGCGCGGGGTCGAGCAGGTCACGTGCGTGCACGAAGCCGATCACGTCGTCATAGGAGTCCTCGAAGACGGGGAACCTGGAGTGCGTGGCCTTGGCGGCGATCGCGATCGCCTGCGCCAGCGGCATGGACGCCGGCAGGAAGTCGACCTCGGTCCTCGGCACGAGTACCTCGCGAATCTGCCGCTTGCCCGCGTCGAATACCTCGCTGACAATGTGGCGCTCGTCGGCGGACAAGGTCTGATGCGCGGTGACCAGGTCGCGCAGCTCTTCGCTGCTCATCACGCCCCGGCCGACGCTGGGGTCGCCGCCGAGCAGCCGGACGACGAGATTGACGGTCACGCCAAGCAGCCACACCACCGGCCGGGCCGCCACCGCCATCCAGTCCAGAATGGGGGCGGCGATCAGCGAGATCTGCTCCTGCCGCTGCAGTGCGATCCGCTTGGGCGACAGCTCACCCAGGATCAGCGAGAAGAACGCGATGGCGAGCGTCACGATGAGGAACGCGAGCACCGAGGCGAGATGGACCGATACGTACCTGACCAGAATGTGATCGAGATCACTGGCCAGGGTCGCGGCTCCGAACGCACCAGACAGCAGCGTCGCCACCGTGACGCCGATCTGGACAGCGGACAGGAACCGGTTCGGGTCATGCGCGAGCCTGGCGGCCCGCTGCCCGCGCTTGCCCCGCTTGGCCAGGGCCTTGACCTGGCCTTCGCGCAAGGACACAAGTGCCATCTCGGCGGCAGCGAAGAATCCGCCGATCAGAATGATGGCGAGGACGATCACGATGTCCCAGCCGACGCTACCCACGTGGCTCCCGTTGCCGGTCATAGCCTGCACCTCGCGGTCGCGTGGTGTGCGAACAGTCTAAGGGGACCTCCGCTTATCAGAACCTCCTGTCGTCTGACTGTGGTCTGAGGAGAATTGCTGTGCGATGCTGCTTCGGACAATCAGTGACAAGCGGTGCGACTCAGCCTGGAGGTACCACGATGGCGACTGGCGTGATGGATGACGCGGCGGCGATCGGCGGAGAAGTCGCCGAGCTCCGGCACGCGATCCACGCTGAGCCAGAGATCGGACTTGACCTGCCGAAGACCCAGGCCAGAGTGCTCGCCGCGCTAGACGGGCTGCCCCTTGAGGTCTCCACCGGGCAGGCGCTGACCTCGGTCACCGCCGTACTGCGCGGCGGCAAGCCGGGCAAGACGGTCTTGCTGCGCGGCGATATGGACGCGCTGCCCGTGAACGAGCTCACCGGCCTGCCTTATGCCTCGGCGGTTCCAGGGGCGATGCATGCGTGCGGTCACGACCTGCATACGTCGATGCTGGCGGGAGCGGCCAGGCTGCTCTGTGCCCGGCAGGCTGACCTGCCAGGCAACGTCATCTTCATGTTCCAGCCCGGCGAGGAGGGCAACGGCGGCGCCAGGCTGATGATCGACGAGGGCCTGCTTGACGCCGCGGGCGAGCGGCCGGTCGCGGCCTACGCGCTGCATGTGGCCTCGGGCATGCTGCCGTTCGGCGTAGCAGCCAGCCGGTCGGGTCCGGCGATGGCCGCCGCCGACACCCTGCACGTCACGGTGCGCGGTCGCGGTGGTCACGGCGCACAGCCGCATCACGCGGCCGACCCGGTGCCGGTCGCCTGCGAGATCGTCCTGGCGCTTCAGTCGATGGTCACCAGGAAGTTCGACGTATTCGACCCGGTCGTGGTGACGGTCGGGACCTTCCATGCCGGCACCACCGACAACGTGATCCCGGCCGACGCGTCCTTCATCGCCACCGTCCGCACGTTCTCGGCGAAGAGCCGGGACCTGATCATGGAGACCTCGGTCGGCCTGGCCCGCCAGATCGCCGTGGCGCACGGGCTTACGGCGGATGTGGAGTACGTGCCCGGGTATCCGGTGACCGTCAATGACGCGGACGAGTTCGCGTTCAGCTCGACGACTATCGGCGAGGTGTTCGGGGAGCACCGGTTTATCGCGGCACCGAATCCGCTGACCGGCTCAGAGGACTTCTCCTACGTGCTTGAGCAGGTGCCGGGCGCGTTCATCATGATCGGTGCCTGCCCGCCAGGCCAGGACCCGACCTCGGTGCCCTACAACCACTCTCCGCAGGCGGTCTTCGACGACGCGATCATCACCGAGGGAATGACGCTCTACACCGAGCTAGCCCTCCGCCGCCTAGCCGCCGCTGCCGCAAGCTAGCTCACCCGCCCCTGACCCCCCTCACCCCGCCCCTCACCGCTCCCTGGACCGGGAGTGGCGGGTGGGCGAGGAGCGGGGGTTACAGGCTGGCTACGTCGGCTTGCTTGGACTTGACGGCCTCGGCGGCCTCGCGCAGGCCGGCCAGCTCGGGCTCGGTCAGCTCTCGCTCCACGACCCGGCGGACGCCGGCCGAGCCGATCTCGGCTTCCACGCCAAGGAACACTCCGGAGATGCCGTATTCGCCGTCCACCCAGGTGCAGACCGGCATGATCTCTCCGGTGTCCAGCGCGACCGCCCTGGCCATCCTGGCCGCCGCCGCTGAGGGAGCGTAGTAGGCCGAGCCGGTCTTGAGCAGGCTGATGATCTCGGCGCCGCCGTTCCTGGTCCGGTCGACCAGGGCTGCGACCTCCTCCGCGCTCAGCAGGTCGGCTAGCGCGGTACCGTTCACCTGGCAGGCCGAGGGCACCGGCACCATGGTGTCGCCGTGCGATCCGAGGGTCAGCGTCGTGACGGCGCCGACCGGGACGCCGAGCCGCTCGGCCACGAAGTAGCTGAACCTGGCCGTGTCGAGCATGCCGGCCTGCCCGATCACTCGCTGAGCCGGGAACTGCGAGACCTTCGCGGCCAGTGCCGTCATCTCGTCGAGCGGGTTCGAGACGACAATCAGCACGGCGTCAGGAGCATGCTTGGTGACCTGCTCGACGACGCTCCTGACGATCTTCGCGTTGACCCCGATCAGGTCCATCCGGCTCATGCCAGGCTTGCGGGGCAGGCCGGCGGTGACCACCACGATGTTCGAGCCGCCGATCGCCTCGTAGCCACCGCCGTCAGCGGTGGTCGTCTGGCCGGTGACCGTGGTCTCGAAACGCTCGATCGGCCGGGCCTGACTGATGTCGAGAGCGATACCCTCCGGCTTGCCTTCCACGATATCGGTCAGCACGACCTCATCGAAGATGTCGTACTCAGCTAGCCGCTGCGCCGTCGTCGAGCCGTAAAACCCGGCACCAACAACGGTCACCTTGCCTGAACGGGCCATGAACCTAATCTCCTTCTGCCAGGCGTCTCGTCGAGTACGCCACGGTTGCGGCTTATGCGACGGCGGCCTGCAGGTTCTTGCCCAGGGCGCCGAGGAACTCCTCGGTGGTCAGGTAAGGGGCCGAAGGGCCGATGAGCAGCGCGAGATCCTTGGTCATCAGTCCGCTGACGACCGTCTCCACGCATACTCGCTCAAGCGTCTCGGCGAACTCCGTGACCGCGGGCGTGCCGTCCAGCTTCCCGCGGTAAGCCAGGCCCCTGGTCCACGCGAAGATCGACGCGATCGGGTTCGTCGAGGTCGGCTTGCCCTGCTGGTGCTGCCGGTAGTGCCTGGTCACGGTGCCGTGCGCGGCCTCAGCCTCGATGCAGGAACCGTCCGGCGTCATCAGCACGCTGGTCATCAGGCCGAGCGAGCCGAAGCCCTGGGCGACGATGTCGGACTCCACGTCGCCGTCATAGTTCTTGCAGGCCCAGACGATGCCTCCGTCGCCCTTGATCACCTGGGCAACCATATCGTCGATCAGCCGGTGCTCGTAGGACAGACCCGCGGCGTCGAACTCGGCCTTGAACTCGGTCTCGAAAACCTCGGCGAAGATGTCCTTGAACCGGCCGTCGTAGGCCTTCAGTATCGTGTTCTTGGTCGACAAGTAGAGCGGAAAGACCCTGTCGACCGCGTAGCGCATGGTGGCCCTGGCGAAGTCACGGATCGAGTCGTCGAAGTTGTACATCCCCATCGCGACGCCGCCGCCGTCAAACCGAGCCACTTCCAGCGAGAAGGGCTGCGCGGCCGTCTCATCGGCCGGCTGATAGGAGATCGTGACCGTGCCGGCGCCCGGCACCACGAAGTCGGTCGCACGGTACTGATCGCCGTGTGCGTGCCGCCCGATGATGATCGGCCTGGTCCAGCCCGGCACGAACCGGGGGATGCTCTCGATCACGATCGGCTCGCGGAAGACCACGCCGCCGAGGATGTTGCGGATCGTGCCATTGGGCGAGCGCCACATCTTCTTCAGGCCGAACTCCTGCACCCGCGCCTCATCCGGGGTGATGGTGGCGCACTTGACGCCCACGCCCAGCCGCCTGATCGCGTTCGCCGAGTCGATCGTCACCTGGTCATCTGTCGCATCGCGGTTCTGGATCGACAGGTCGTAGTAGTCAAGCTCGATATCCAGATAAGGCAAGATCAGCTCGTCTTTGATGAACTGCCAGATGATGCGAGTCATCTCGTCCCCGTCGAGCTCGACTACGGGGTTGGCCACCTTGATCTTGGACATGCCGATAGGTCCCTTCACGACTTTCTAGCTGGCCCGCGAGCACTAGCCCACGGGCGCCTGAACTCCTAGTCCGGCCACCAGCAGGCCAGCGCCGAACACGACAAAAATCGCCACGTCGACCAGCCGCCGCCTCGATGACAACATCCCTGCACGCCGGTCGGGCAGGACCAGCCTCGCCAGGGCAGCGCCGAGCAGCACTCCTGCGAGTACCAACGTACCGCTCTTCAGATCATGCGTACCTAGCCGCATTACGGCGAGAGCGACACAAATGCCGGCCACGGTCAGCCAGTACGGCAATTGCACCCATCTGCCGACCGGCTCGCTGGCGGCCGGCTCGCTGGCCCTGGCCCTGGCCCTGGCGCTGGCCGCGGCCCGCCGCGGCGCTGGCGCATCGCTCCTGCGCTTGCCTGCCCTGCGCCTGCCACGCACCACTGCCTGCCCTCCGATGGAGTCCCGTATCCCGCTTTTCGGCTGCCCGCTCGCCCTGCCCCGCGAACGCCTGGCTCGGGCACTCTTGCACCCAGCCCGCTCGAAAGTGTACTTTCCCGTCCTATCTGGTAGTGATGCAGGGACCGGACCCGACCGTCCGGGTCACACTGCCGTCCGGGTCGCGCTGATTGGATTTCGGGCGGGCCGGGTAATGATCGGGAAAGCGGAGCGCCTGCCTCCGGCGCGGAAGGCTATGCCATGGAAGGCCCCCACATCCAGATAGCGATCACCGGAGCCATCGTCTCGCTCAATCCGGACGTGACGACGATCGGGCGCGGCAGCTACGTGGACATCAGGCTAGCTGACCCGAGCGTGTCAGTGCTGCACGCCGAGATCATCCGGCGCGGTCCCTACGTCTACGTCTGCGACCTGGGTTTATCGCGCAACGGCACGCGGGTCAATGGCCGGCTCGTGGCCAGGCGGCTGCTGGTTGACGGAGACTCGCTCACCTTCGGGTCGGCGCGGTGCCGGATGGGTGGCATCATGGCCGAGGAGATAAGCGACGCCGAGCCGCCGAGATCAGCGGCACCGGAGCTGACCAGGCGCGAACTGGACGTGATCGCGTCGCTCTGCCGGCCCGCTATGTTCGATGACGCTTTCGTCACCCCGGCGACGGCCCGCGAGATCGCGGCCGACCTGGTCGTCACCGAGGCGGCGGTCAAGCAGCATCTGCTCAGGCTGTACTCGAAGCTGCGGATCCCTGAGGGTCAGAATCGCCGGATCCGGCTCGCCAACGAGGTAGTCTCGCTCGGGCTGGCCAAGCCGCAGATGCCCGATGACCAGCGGATGGCCCAGGCAGTGCCGTGGCCGGCGTCCGTTTCCGCGCCGCCTGCTCCCGCAGCGGCCACCTCGCCAGCCGCGACCGCCTCAGCCGGTCCGACCGGTCAGCCAGGTCAGCCAGGTCCGGCGAGCCAGGCCACCTCCGCCACGGCCCCGGCTGCCCTATCGCGGTCGCCAGCAGCAGTCCAGCCGGCCAGGCGCCGGGTCACAGGCCGAACTGCCGGGCCAGCCTGAGCAGGTTCTGCCTGACGTCGGTCAGCAGATGCCGGAGCGTGGGCAGGTGCTCGAGCTGGGAGTGCAGCCCGATCACCGGCCAGTACGCCGCCGCCGGTGACTGGTACCAGGCGGTGACGGCGGCCCAGACACAGACCCCGAGCACGCCCAGGTAGGCGACGGCAAGCCGGCCGGGAGTCCGGGCGACCGAGCCGTACAGGCCGGCGAGTACCGACCGGCTGCCCGCTGAACCAGGCCCAAGTCCGACGATGGCCACCAGCGCGCCGGCCCCGAATGCCAGCGCCTGCGGCAGCGGGTGCACAGGCACCGCGACGATCGTGACGCCGATCACCACGCAGCACCCGAGCAGCGCCACCGGCGCGAGCAGCACCAGCCCGATCAGCGCGCGCAGCACCGATACAGGAAAAAGCACGAAAGCGGCAAACGGTCCGCCCGCGCCTCTCCCGTCTCCCGTAGCCCGTCTCGCTATCTGCCTGCTCGTCGTCGCCCAGGCCCGCAGGGAGGCAAGGAGGCCAAGCCCGATCACCGTCCCGACGACCGGTGCCATGACGCTCACCGCGGCGACCAGGACGACCGAGGCAATGACCAGCGGGCTCCACGGCGAGACCGCGGCCGGGGACCTGCCCGCCGCCGACCCCATGCCCTGGAACTGCCCCGGCCCGCCGCGCCCGGCGGCAGGCCCGAAACTCGAGGCCTGCCCGAGCCCGGCACCAGCCCCGGACCGCCCCGGCCCGAACTCCCCCGGCCCGAACTGCCCCTGGACACCGAACTGGCCGTTTACCGGCACCTGCCCAGCGGCCGGCATCGCGCCAGTCTGCCCGCCGAACCCCGCGGCTCCCGGCCACGGTCCCGGTCCGGCCCCGCCCGTCACCGTGGCCGCGGGCCCCTGCGGCCAGGCCGTCACCGGTGGCAGCAGGTCACGAACGTCCTCGGGATGCAAGTTGATCAGCGGCCTGGTCGAATGCGGCCAGGACTGAATACCGGCCTGGTCAGCCAGGGTCTGCGGGGCGGCACCCAGGCCGGCGGCCAGGCCATCGTTCAGCATCGCGGGACCTGGCACCAGCATCGCCGGATCGAGCCCGGCTGACCACTGAACTATCTCCTGCGCTGACGGCCTGCGGGCCGGATCACGGGCCAGCGCCCGCGCCACCATCGAACGCAGCGGCACCGGCAGCGTACCGAGGTCGGGCTGACTCTGCATGATCCGGAAAAAGATGGCCTCGAAGGTGCCAGAGCCGAACGGCGGCCGCCCGGTGGCGGCGTACGCCACCGTCGCGCCCCAGGAGTGCACGTCGGAGGCTGGACCGCTGTCCTTGCCCTCGATCACCTCGGGTGCCAGGTAACCGGGCGTCCCCATGAACATCCCGGTCACGGTGAGCCTGGTGGTCTCGGCGAGCTGGGCGATGCCGAAGTCGATGACCACCGGCTCGCCGTCCGAGATCATGACGTTGCCGGGCTTCAGGTCCCTGTGCACCACCCCGGCGGCATGGACGGCCGCTAGTGCCTGCCCGAGCCCGTGAGCGAGCCGGGCCAGGGCCTGCCCGCTCATGGCACCGCCCGCGGCGATGACCGCGTCCAGAGTCAGGCCTGGCACGTACCTGGTGACGATGTACGGCGTATCGCCATCCAGGTCGGCGCCTAGCACCTGCGCCACGTACTGGCTCCGTACCCGGTGCATGGTCTCGACCTCGCGGCCGAGCCGCCGCCTGGCGTTCTCGTCCTGCGCCATCCCCGGATGCAGCGCCTTGACGGCGACCTGCTGCCCGGTGGCGTCGGTGGCCAGGTACACAACTCCCATGCCGCCCTGGCCCAGCCGCTTCACTACGCGGTATGGCCCAAGCCGCTCTGGTGTGCGGTCCTGCACCCTCATGGCTTCATAGCTTACGGGCCGCATCCGGGTGTGTGCTCAGGCGATACGAGATGGTGCCGGAACCTCTACCTAGACGAGACGAGGAGCCTGCTCGGGCGTGAACCCAGCGACCGGTCTCAGCAGCCCGTCTCAGCCGCCGGTCATCAGCCGCCGCAGCGCCGTAGCCGCCTGAGCGTTCTGCTCGGCGTGCGCGACCAGCGCCCGTGCCAGCTCGGCCGTCCAGGTAGCGAACGGCACCTGCTTGCGTGACAGCACGATCCCCCGCACCTCGTGGCAGATCTCCGCGACCGGCGCCCCACGGTGGACGCCAAGCGACAGGTTCAGCTCGCCGAGCCTGACCGAGACCTTCGTCACGGTCCCTGGCCTGTTCTTGGCCCGGTCGGACATGGACCTGGACCGCTCGATGCTCACGCAGTCCGCCGGCAGCGAGTCGCCGAGCGACTCGGTCAGCACCTTGGCGTAGATCGCGATGTCCGAGGAATCAGCCCGCAGCCCGGCCATCACCATCTCAAGCTGCTGCGCGTCAACGAGCTGGGCGCCATCGTCGCTGCCGTCTGTCATCGTCGCTCTCTCCGCTCCCCGCGTCGCCGTCCGGACTCCCGCTTCACCGTCCGGCGAACGTCGCCTTACCAGGTCCATTCTCCACGAAACTGCGCATGCCCTCGCGCTGGTCCTGCGTGGCGAACAGGCCGGCGAAGTGCAGGCGCTCGATCTCAAGCCCGGTGTCCAGGTCCGCGTCGAGCCCCTCGTCGATCGCCTGCTTGGCCGCGCGCAGCGCCACGGCCGGCCCCTTGGCGTACCTGGCGACGAGCTCGACCGCCGCCTGGTACACGTCGGCGTCCGGCACGACCTTGTCGACCAGGCCCATCGACAGCGCCTCGGCGGCGCCGACGAACCGGCCGGTGAAGACGATGTCCTTGGCCCTGGCCGGCCCGACCAGCCTGGGGAGCCGCTGAGTACCGCCGGCCCCCGGGATGACTCCGAGCAGGATCTCCGGCTGTCCTACCCGCGCGCTCTCGCCGGCGACCCGGAAATCCGCGCACAGGGCAAGCTCAAGCCCCCCGCCGAGCGCATACCCGGTAATCGCCGCCACTACCGGCTTGCCGATCCTGGCCACCGCGGTGAACGAGTCCTGCAGCCGCCTGCTGCTGGCCGCCATGTCCGCGTAGCTGGCCTGCGCCATCTCCTTGATGTCGGCGCCGGCCGCGAACACTTTCTCGCCGCCGTAGATGACCACGGCCCTGACCTGATCGTCGTCGCCGACCTGGCTGGCGGCCCGCGCTATCTCGGCCTGGACTTGTGAGTTCAGCGCGTTCATCGGCGGCCGGTCCAGCCTGATCGTGGCAATCGCCTGCTCGACGTCTACCCGCACGAACTCACCCATGCAGCACCTCCGCCGGTAAGCCGGTTCAGCCGGGCGCACGCCCGCGCATCGGTGATCTTAGCCAGCATCGGCCGCGGGCACCAATGACTGAGGGCCTGCCCGGCGGGGTACCGGACAGACCCTCATGCCGCTTCACGCGGCCAGGCGGACCCGAGTCACTCACCGACAGCGCGCGGCAAGCTGACCCCCTGCCAGCTGTTCAGGAACCCCCGGACCTCGGACTCGCTGTACCGGCGGTGGCCACCAGGCGTGCGAATCGAGGACAGCTTGCCGCCGCGGGCCCAGCGCGTCACCGTCTTCGGGTCCACCCTGAGCATGGCCGCCACTTCCGCAGGGGTGAGGAGCCTATTGTCCGGCTTGATCTGAGTTCTCACTTTCGACAGATCCTTTCGTTGCTATTACTGCGCCTACTACGTCCGTAATGCCTTAGTTACTGACAGTAGTCGGTAATGGCACTACTCCTTGAAGTCGTCGAATCACAGGATGTCACATGTCCCTCGACTTTGCTGGCGTTCTAACCGGCAAGGCGACAAATTTCACCGGGGAAGCCCGATGTCATTGCTAGCGGGACTCAAATAGGGGCGTGCCGTTTCTACGCCATACGGTAACTTGTCGATCACAATGGGTGCCAGCGATCCGGGCAAAATCAGCGCAGATCGCCATTCACCATTCCGGCCGGCGCCACCGGCAGCCGGACCAGGCCAAGCTCGGCCGGTGCCGCGAGCAAGGGGTGCCTGGGCAGTACCCGCACGGTATAGCCAAAAGGCCCTGGCTGCCCGAGAACGGCCTCGCCGCAATACCAGGCCACAGAATCAGGCCCCGGCTGTGCCTCAAGCACCAGCTCAGCGTGCACCGGGTCGATGATCTCGTCGTCGCCACCCGCCCGGCCGTAGATGACCTCGGCGCACACGTCATCCGGGGTCAGCTCGCCCAGGGCGACGCCCGCCCGCACCGTGAGCTTCGCGCCCGGTGACTGCTCGCCGTCGTCGGTCTCCACCAGGTCGATCCTGACCGACGGCCAGGCCCGCACCACGCGTTCCTTCCAGGCCGTCAGCGCGGCGGCCGCGGCGAACTGACCGTCCTGCCCGCCAGGTGCGGTCTGCGGACTGGCGTCCGCGGACCGCACTGATTGTGTTTGCCCACCCAGTGCCCGCGAAGCCCGGGCGGCTGGCTGGTAATAGTCGGTGGTGTACTGCCTGACCATTCTCGTCGCCTGAGTCTTGGGCCCTAGCGTGCGCAGCGTGTGCGCGACCATCTCAAGCCACCGCCTCGGCAGGCCGTCATCGCCGGACTCGTAGAACATCGGCGCTACCGACAATCCGAGCAGGTCATACAGGGCCACCGCCTCGACGCTGTCCCGCCGCGCCGGATCGGCCACCGAATCGGCCGACGGAATAGCCCAGCCATTCTCCCCGTCGAACCACTCGTCCCACCAGCCGTCCAGGATCGAGACGTTGAGCGCGCCATTAAGCGCCGCTTTCATTCCCGACGTCCCGCACGCCTCCAGCGGCCGCAGCGGATTGTTAAGCCAGACATCACAGCCCTGCACCATCACCCGGCCCAGGGTCATGTCGTAATCGGGCAGGAACACAATCCGGTGCCGCACCGCCGGGTCATCGGCGAACCTGACCATCTCCTGGATCAGTGCCTTGCCGCTGTCATCCGCCGGATGAGATTTGCCCGCGATCACGATCTGCAGCGGCCGGTCAGGGTCGAGCAGCAGGCTGGTCAGCCGCTGCGGATCGTGCAGCATCATCGTGAGCCGCTTATAGGACGGCACCCGCCGCGCGAACCCGATCGTCAGGATGTTCTCATCGAGCGCGTTCGCGATCCAGGTCAGCTCGGCGTCGGAGGCCCCGCGCTGCCGCCAGGAGGCCCGCAGCCGGTTCCTCGCGTGCCGCACCAGCCGGGCCCGCAGCGTCCGCCTGATCTCGAAGATCCGCACCGGGTCGGCACCGACCGCGTCCCAGGCCTGCTCATCGTCGGCCAGCCAGTCCGCCGACCCGGCCCGGTGACCCTGCTGCGCGATATTCAGGATCTCGGTCGCCACCCAGCTCGGACCGTGCACCCCGTTGGTGATCGACCCGATCGGCACCTCGCTGGTGTCGAACCCTGGCCACAGCCCGGTGAACATCTCCCTGCTCACCCGCCCGTGCAGCTTGCTCACCCCGTTGACCCGCTGGGCCAGCCGCATCCCCATCACGGCCATGTTGAAAACTTCGGGGTCACCGCCAGGATAGGTCTCGGCCCCGAACCCGAGCACGGCCTCGACCGGCAGCCCGGCCTCGCCGCCATCGGGTCCGAACTGCGACTCGATCAGCTCCTTCTCGAACCGGTCAATCCCGGCGGGCACCGGAGTGTGCGTGGTGAACACTGTGCCGGCCCTGGTCAGCTCCACCGCCTCCGCGAACGAGGCCCCTGCGGCCAGGTACTCCCTGATCCGCTCGACGCCAAGAAAGCCGGCGTGGCCCTCATTGGTGTGGAACACCTCGGGCTGCGGATGGCCGGTGATATCGCAGTAGAGCCTGACCGCCCTGACCCCGCCGATGCCGAGCAGCAGTTCCTGGCTCAGCCGGTGATCGCTGCCGCCGCCGTAGAGCCGGTCGGTGACCTCGCGCAGCACAGGCTCGTTGTCCTCGGTATAAGTGTCGAGCAGCAGCAGCGGCACCCGGCCGACCTCGGCGACCCAGATCTGCGCGGCGAGCTCGGCGCCGTCCGTCAGCCCGACCGCCACCTTGGCCGGCGCCCCGGCCTTATCCCGGAGCAGCCCGATCGGCAGGCCGGCCGGGTCCGACGCCGGATACCGCTCGGCCTGCCACCCCTGCTCGGAAAGCGACTGAGTGAAGTACCCGTGCCGGTAGAACAGGCCCACTCCGATCAGCGGAACGCCGAGGTCGCTGGCCGACTTCAGATGGTCCCCGGCCAGGATGCCAAGCCCGCCCGAGTACTGCGGCAGCACTGCGGTAATTCCAAATTCTGGGGAGAAATAAGCGATCGCGGCCGGTCCGGCGGCGAGCTGCCCCGACGTCTGATACCAGCGCGCCCCGGTGAGATAGCCGTTCAGCTCATCCACTGCGGCCACGAGACGCCGCAGGAAATCCTGGTCGGCGGCCAGCTCACTAAGCCGCAGCGGCGAGACCAGCGCGAGCATCGCGACCGGGTCGTGCCCGCTCGCATCCCACGCCGCCTGATCAATCTCGGCGAACAGCGCCCGCGTCGGCGCGTGCCAGGACCAGCGCAAGTTGAGCATCAGCGCACGTAGCGGAGCCAGCGGAGCTGGCAAGGCGGGATGGATGGTGAACCGGCGGATTGCTCTCACGCAGAGTGACACTAATGCGTGATTGCGCGACTGGCACCCCCAACCCCGCCCCCGCCCCCATGTCCTACATCACAATCCCAGCTCACCCCACCCCAGATCCCCCCTCCGCCGGCACCCACCCCACCGCCACGACCCCCCAGAGCCGGCATCTCTCAGCCCCCCGGCACCCACCCCACCGCCCCCGGCACCCACCCCACCGCCACCGGCACCCACCCCACCGCCACCGGCACCCACCCCACCGCCACCGGCACCCAGCCGATGTTCCGTGATCATGGTCGCGCCCTTGATCACGGAGCTGCCTGACGGCATGATCACCCAGCTAATGTTCCGTGATCAAGGCTTCCTTCATGATCACGGAAGGTTGCAGGAGCATCCGGGTGCCTGGACCGGCCTGCCGGACCAAGCTGCCGACCGCTGCTCAGCGGCAACACCCCCCCGAAATGGCGGATACCGGACACCCCGTCCCGCCGCTCCCGCAGTCCCAGCAACTCGCCCCTAGGCGCCAACGCCGGAGGCACTTCGATGTGACACCGGTGCTGCTAAAACTTGGCTGGAACCCCATCGATGTGACATAGCTGGGGCTGGAACCCCATCGATGTGACATAGCTGGGGCTGGAACCTAGTCTCAGCCGCACCTCTGTCACATCGATGCGGCCCCGCCGGGCGCACTTGGCGCGTTCTCCGTAGTGGCCAGTCTTAAGCTGGGCGGCATGCCCTCGATGCAGAGCGTTAGCGAAGCAGCTGGCATCGAGGGCAAGCCGCCCGGCTACCCCCAGCCAGGTCTAACACCACGCCAAAGGAACGAGTCCAACATTCGCCGCCCCGCGCGCATGCTGACGGACCCCTCAGGGTAGCTTTCCGTGGTGATAGGCAGGATTCCAATACTTGATGTCCAGCCCCAGGTCGACTGCGGGCGTCGCCCGGCAAAGGCGACCGTCGGCGAAACCTTCCAGGTCACGGCCACAGTGTTCCGCGAGGGGCACGAGATGCTCGGGGCTGGCGTCGTGGTGCGGGATCCGGTTGGCGTGGTGCGCCCGCCCATCCTCATGCGTGAGATCGCGGCCGGGACCGATACTTTCGGCGCTGAGGTCACTCCCGCCGGTGAAGGACTCTGGCATTTCCGGGTGCAAGCCTGGGGTGATCCATTCGCGCACTGGAAGCATGACTGCGCCATCAAGGTACCGATCGGCCAGGACGTTGAGCTCATGCTCGCCGAGGGCGCGCTGCTGTTCGACCAGGCCGCCCAGCAGGCCAGGCAGACCGCCGCCAGCGCGAGCCCCGACGCGGATACAAGCGCCGCGAACGCGGTCAGGCGGCGGGCCGTCGCCGCGCGCAAGCTGTTCAGTTCCGTGGCCGTGACGCTGCGCGACGGCGACCAGCCGGGCGTTGACCGGCTCGGGGCGGCGTTTACCCAGCAGGTGACCAGCGCCCTGGCCGAATTCCCGCTTCGCGAGCTCACCACGAACTCCGACTGGTATCCGCTGATCGTGCACAGGCAGCGGGCGCTTTACAGCTCCTGGTATGAGTTTTTCCCCAGGTCGGAGGGGGCAAGGATCGACCCGCAAGGGCAGCGGCCGCCGGTCTCCGGCACCTTCCGCACGGCGGCGAGGCGCCTGGACGCGATCGCCGCCATGGGCTTCGACGTGGTCTACCTGCCGCCGGTGCATCCGATCGGCACCACCGCCCGCAAGGGCAGGAACAACTCGCTTGGCGCCACCCCCGCCGACCCTGGCTCACCCTGGGCGATCGGCTCGCCGGCTGGCGGCCACGACGCTATCCACCCCGATCTGGGTACCATCGCTGACTTCGACGCCTTCGTGGCCAGAGCCAGGAACCTGGGCCTGGAGGTCGCGATCGACCTGGCCCTGCAGGCGTCGCCCGACCATCCCTGGGTCAGCAAGCACCCCGAATGGTTCACTACCAGGGCGGACGGCACGATCGCCTACGCGGAGAACCCGCCGAAGAAATACCAGGACATCTACCCGCTCAACTTCGACAACGACCCGGACGGGATCTACGCCGAGGTCCTGCGGCTGGTGCGGTACTGGATCAGCCACGGCGTGACCGTCTTCCGGGTCGACAACCCGCACACCAAGCCGCTGCCATTCTGGGATCGGCTGCTGGCCGAGATCGCGCGGACCGACCCGCTCGTGCTGTTCCTCGCCGAGGCCTTCACCAGGCCAGCCATGATGCGGGCGCTGGCCATCATCGGATTCCACCAGTCCTACACGTACTTCACCTGGCGGCACTCCGCGCAGGAACTGACCGGCTACCTCACCGAGCTGGCCGGGCCCGCCGCCGCCTACATGCGGCCCAACTTCTTCGTCAATACTCCCGACATCCTCGGCGGCTACCTGCAGCACGCGGGGAAGGCCGCGTTCAAGGTCCGGGCAGTGCTCGCGGCCATGCTGTCGCCCTCGTGGGGCGTCTACTCAGGCTTCGAGCTCGGGGAGAACACGCCGCTGCGACCAGGCAGCGAGGAGTACCTGGACTCGGAGAAGTACCAGTACAAACCCCGAGACTGGGCGGCGGCGCAGCGGTCGGACACTACCATCGCGCCGTTCCTTGCCCGGCTCAACGCGATCAGGCGATCGCATCCGGCCTTGTGGCAGCTGCGTAACCTGCGGTTCCATTTCCCAGACCGCGCCGAGATTCTGTGCTTTTCTAAGACAGTGGGTGCGTCGGCAGCGGGCGCGGCCGACGGCGATACGGTTCTCGTCGTAGTCAACCTCGACCCGCATCAGCCCCGCGAGGCCACCATCTGGCTCGACGGGGCCGCGCTCGGCATCGACGTCAGAGCTGGGTTCACCGTAACCGATGAGCTGACCGGTGCGTCTTACCGATGGGGCGAGGCCAACTACGTCCGGCTGGACCCAGCACGCGAATCAGCACATATCTTCAGAGTCAGCGCCGACCAGCCAGGCGGCGTGCGGCGATAACAGCGGGTGCGGCGCGGTTAGAAGCAGATGCCGGGGCAGTAAGGAACGAGCTCCGGTGCGTTAGCGATGGGTGTCTGCGCGTAAGGGATGGATGCCGGGGCGGGAAGGACGCTGGTGCCTCGGCACGAGTTGTGCGAAGAGATTTGCCGGCCTGGTGTGCGCCACCGACGGCGCATTGGGCACAATACGGCGATAACTATGCAGCGAACGGACACCCCTGGCCGGGCAAGCGCGAGGTTAGCGCCCGCAGCGGATCCGGTCGGTCCACGCGTCGCAGCCAGCCAGCGCACCCGATCAGCAGCTTGGCACGTCAGAAATCAGGAGATAGTGCAGTGGCGACACCGCAAGAGCCATCGGCTCAGGGGACTCAAGTCACTCCCCAGAGCACGTTCAGGGCGAGCTCGGCCGCGCCCAATGAGCCGGTTCCCAACTCGTTCTCCTTCGACAAGCCGCGTGATCCCCAGTGGTTCAGGCACGCGGTCTTCTACGAAGTGCTGGTCAGGGGCTTCCACGACTCCAACGGGGACGGCACGGGCGACATCCGCGGCCTGATTTCCCGCCTGGATTACCTGGAGTGGCTCGGCATCGACTGCATCTGGCTGCTGCCCATCTACGCCTCACCACTGCGGGACGGCGGCTATGACATCGCCGACTTCATGGCGATCCTGCCCGAGTTCGGTACCATCGGCGACTTCGTCGAACTGGTCGAGGCGGCCCACACCCGAGGCATCCGGGTCGTCGCTGACCTGGTGATGAACCACACGAGCGATCAGCACCCGTGGTTCCAGGCCTCGCGCAGCGACCCGGAAGGCCCGTTCGGCGACTTCTACGTCTGGTCCGATTCCGACGACGGCTACGCCGAGGCGCGGATCATCTTCGTCGACACCGAGCAGTCCAACTGGACCTACGACACAGTGCGCGGTCAGTACTACTGGCACAGGTTCTTTACCCACCAGCCCGACCTGAACTACGAGAACCCCAAGGTCCAGGACGCGATGCTTGAGGTGCTGCGGTTCTGGCTTGACCTCGGCATCGACGGCTTCAGGCTGGACGCCGTGCCCTACCTGTACGAGCGGGAGGGCACCAACTGCGAGAACCTCAAGGAGACGCACGAGTACCTGAAGCGGGTCAGGACCGAGATTGACCGGCTGTATCCCGACCGGGTTCTGCTGGCCGAGGCCAACCAGTGGCCGGCGGATGTCGTCGAGTACTTCGGCGACCCCAGCGTGGGAGGAGATGAGTGCCACATGGCGTTCCATTTCCCGCTAATGCCCCGAATTTTTATGGCAGTGCGCCGGGAACAGCGCTATCCGATCTCCGAAATCCTCGCCCAGACGCCTCGGATTCCGTCGGGCTGCCAGTGGGGCATCTTCCTGCGCAACCATGACGAGCTCACGCTCGAAATGGTGACCGACGACGAGCGCGACTACATGTACTCCGAGTACGCCAAGGACCCGAGGATGAAGGCGAACATCGGGATCCGGCGGCGCCTGGCCCCGTTGCTCGACAACGACCGCAATCAGCTCGAATTGTTCACCGCGCTGCTGCTGTCGCTGCCGGGCTCGCCGGTGATGTACTACGGCGACGAGATCGGCATGGGCGACAACATCTGGCTCGGCGACCGGGATGGCGTCCGCACCCCGATGCAGTGGACCCCCGATCGCAACGGCGGCTTCTCCGGCTGCGATCCCCAGCGGCTCTACCTGCAGCCGAACACCGATCCGATCTACGGCTACCAGGCGCTCAACGTCGAGGCCGCCGAGCGCAACACGGGCTCACTGCTGCACTGGACCAGGCGGATGATCGAGATCCGCAAGCGGCACCCGGTCTTCGGCCTGGGCAGCTGCGCCGAGCTGAGCAGCTCGAATCCGAGCGTGCTGGCGTTCGTCCGTGAATACGACGGTGACCAGGCCAGTGACGTGGTCGGCAGCCCGATCCTGTGCGTCAACAACCTGTCGAAGTTCCCCCAGCCGGTGGAACTGGATCTCAGCCGGTACATCGGCTACTCGCCGGTGGAGTGCATGGGAGGCGTGGCGTTCCCCCCGGTTGGCGATCTCAGTTACCTGCTGACGCTGCCCGGTCACGGCTTCTACTGGTTCGTGCTCGAACCGCCGGCTCAGCAGGTCCTGGCCGAGCCCGCCGGACCCGTGCCGGGGAACCGGATGTAGCCGGGAGGGAGCGCCGCCGCTCCGCCGGCCCGAGATCGCCCATTTCTCAGCCGTTCCTCAGCTTGCGCTGATAAGACACTATCGACCGCTATCGGGCTGGCTGTCTTGGGGAGCTGGGCATGCGTCAATGGCAACAAGGATCTCGGCCGCGAGCGGCGGCACTGCTCGCCGTAGCGGGATGCGTGGCCGGCGGGCTGACGGCGGCCGGACCGGCACTTGCCGCACCGGCCGCACCGGCCAGCCACGCCTCGCCCGCCGTTCCTGGACTCAAGGTCACGGGGCAGCCGGTCGGGATCGCGGCCGACCCGGCAACTCACACCTTCTGGGTAGCCGAGAACAACATCGGCAAGGCTTCTGACATCGTGGACCGGGTCGCCGAAAAAGGTCAGAAAATTACCACGATAAAGGTACCCTCGGGCGTCATCGCGATCACGGCCGACTCCGCGCACGGCCGGGTCTGGACCATCGCCAACGGCCGCAACGGCAGTACGCACACGGCTACGTTCATCAGCGAGAGCAGCAACAAGCCAAGCACCGTCTCGGTCGCGGCCGGCTCTCCCCTCTCCGGGCTGGCCATCGATCCCGGCACTGGCACGGTCTTCGTGCTCGACGAGGACGGCGACGTCTTCACGATCAGCGAGGCCCACCCGGCGAGCAAGCCAGTCAAGCTGATCACCGGGTCAATCGGGCTGGCGACCGGGCTGGCCGCCGACCCGGGCAGCGGGACCCTCTGGGTGCTCAACGCCGAGGGAAACTCCGTGTTCGCGTTCAAGGAATCCACAGGCACGGAGACCGGATCGCCAGTTCAGGTCGGTGACAATCCGGCGGCCATCGCGGTAGACCCGACTGCCGGGACGGTGTGGGTGGCCAATTCCGACGCCACGGTCTCGGAGTTCGCCGCGGCCAGTCCGGGTACTGTGCACACTCTTGAGCTGGACAGCAATGCTTTCGCTCTTGCCGCCGATCCCAGGACGGCTGTCGTCTGGATCGGGACGCAGGCCGGCTCGGTCACCGGCTTCAGCGAAAAGACTGCGCCGCCATCGGCCATCGGCAGCCTGACCGTGCCCATCGACGTCGACGGCC
This sequence comes from uncultured Actinomycetota bacterium, assembly GCA_963819285.1. Lineage (GTDB taxonomy): Bacteria > Actinomycetota > Actinomycetes > Streptosporangiales > Streptosporangiaceae > Chersky-822. Next base: position 2,270,493 of record CAWFVM010000002.1, on the reverse strand, counting down.
TGGCGACCGACCCGTCCACCGGGCAGCTCTGGGTCGCTGAGCAGCGGACCAGCCAGGGCGGCTTCAACAACGTGGCCCCGTTCGTCCCGGCCGCGGCGAAGATCAGCTCGGCCGCGTCGAGCTGGTTCTCGGTCAATGACTCATCGGAGAGCGCCTTTCCGGTGAGCGCCGGCGGCTTCCCGCCGGCTCACTTCTCGGTCAGCGGGGCACCCGGTTTCGTGAAGATCGACCCGGTGACCGGGATCTTGTCGGGCACGCTGACGCCGAAGACCCGGCTGGGGGCATACAAGTTCACGATCAGGGCCTCCACTGGTACCGGCAGGCAGGCCAGCCAGTCGTTCACCCTGCATCTCGGCACCACTCCGACCGAGGTCACCCCGACGGCGACCTTCGCGATCGGGGTCAAGAACACCACCCAGCTCAAGGCCAAGGCCACCCCCGCCGCGACCTTCTCCGGGCTCAGCCTCCCCTCCGGCATCCACCTGAGCAAGACCGGGGTGCTGTCCGGATCGGTGCCCAAGGGCACGAAGTCGCCGGTGACCCTGGTCGTCGAGACGAGCAACCAGGTGACGCAGGCATTCAAGAGCCCGGTCCTGTCGATCTTCAAGCTCAAGCTGGCCCCAGGCCAGGCGGCCAGGCTCACCTCGAAAGCCTCGGTGACCTTCAGGCACAGCCATCCCGCGAGCTTCACGATCAAGTCGACGGGCTTCCCCGCTCCCACTCTGACCGAGTCAGGCCAGCTGCCGAAGGGCCTGAGGTTCAGATCCGCCAGGAACGGCACCGCCACGATCTCCGGCACCCCCGTAGCCTCAGATGGCGGCCACACGACGAAGATCACCATCACCGCAACCAACGGCATCGGCAAGAGAGCCACCCAGGCCCTCACCATCAAGATCACCTGACCCCGCCCCCCCACCCCGGCCGGGACGACCGCCCCCGCCGCCCGCACCCCACCTCGTTTCCGTGATCATGAAACCAGACGTGATCACGGAGACCCGGTCGCGTGATCACCCCCACAACGTTCCGTGATCAAGACCCGGACCTTGATCACGGAAACCACAGCGGGTTGAATCATCCCCTGCTACTGCCCGCTGAGTGACCTGGACCTTGATCACGGAAGATCGGTGGCGGGCGAGTCTCTTCGCGTAGTTGTTGGTGGTAGGCCGATCACTTATCGCGCATAGATAAGCACGGAAAGGGTTCATTCGACGCTGCGGCTTGACAGTTACCCGCGAGTAGCTAGACACTATCGACGATTATTGGCTAGTACCGTCGAGATCGGGACTATATGTCGCTGAAATTCTGGAACCTGGCATTTGTCAATCTATGACAACCGCCGCTGGGGTTTCAGCGGTCATTCGGTGCCCAAAGGGCAGTAAACGGCCCTTCAGTCTAACTTCGGGAGCTGAAGATGCGCGAAAAGCAACAAAAAAGCCGGAGGTCGGCGACTGTCTCGGTCGCTGTAGCCGTCGGCGTCTCCGGCTGGCTGGCTACGTCCGCGATCGCACCAGCCTTCGCCGCACCGTCCGTCGCACCAGCCCTCGCGGCACCGTCCGTCGGTCAGGGTACTCAGGCCGGGTCGGGCCTCATGCTTCCCGGGCAGCCCATCGCCATGGCAGGCGACCCGACCACGCACACGTTCTGGATCGCCGAAAGCGACTTTGGCGGGTCCAACGACAATGTCGCCAGCATCACCGAGGGCACGAAGCCGACGATCAAGTCGTTCAACGTCGTCTCCGGAGTGAATGGCATCGCTGCTGATTCTGGCCTCGGCCTGGTCTGGACAATCGGTAACGGAGCCGGCCCGAGCCATAACGTGACCTTCATCAAGGAGTTGGACGGTGCGGTGACCGGCGAGACTGTCACCGTTTCCGCGAATCTGACCGGGATCGCAGTCGATCCGGCCACTAAGCAGGTTCTGCTGCTCGATCAGGTCGGAGATGTGCTCACTATCGATGAGACTCATCCGGCAAGCGCGCCGGTTACCCTCGTGCATGGCGCGCTGACCTCGGCTTCGGCCATCGCGGTCGACTCCGGCACGGCCACTATCTGGGTAGTCGACGCTACGGGCAATGCGGTCAGGCAGTTTAGCGAGAGCACCGGAACTCAGGTCGGCAGCCCGATCAGTGTCGGCCCTAATCCCAGCTCTATCGCCATCGACCCGAAGGCGAAGACGGTATGGGTCGGCAACTCCAACTCGACGGTCTCGGAGTTCGCCGAGGCAAGCACCGGGACAGTGCACACGATCAAGCTAGCGAGCAGCCCCGACTCGATCACAGTGGACCCGAAGACCGGCGTGGCCTGGATCGGCAGCATACTCGGCTCGGTGTTCGGCATCACAGAAAAGACCAGCCCGCCGTCCTCGATCGGAAGTGTCACCCCAGCACCGGAAGCCATTGACGGCATCGCCGCCGATCCGGGCAATGGCCAGGTGTGGGCGGTTGATAACGTTCCGGCCCAGGGCACCTTCGACAATGTCTTCCCGCTGCTGCCTACCGCCCCCAAGTTCACCTCCCCGACCTCGACCTGGCTCGCCGCAAACAATCCGCTTCAGCGCAGATTCAACGTGACGACCACGGCCTTTCCCCCTGCCACCTTTACCCTGACCGGCGCGCCAGCCTTCCTGAGCATCGGCAAGCAGACCGGCGTTCTATCGGGCAAGCTCACCACGAAGTCGAAGTTGGGCGCGTTCAAGGTCACCATCTCCGCCGCGAATGGAATCGGCAGCGCCGCGCACCAGACTCTGACGGTCAATATTGGGTCGGATCCGGCTCTGGTCACGACGTCGGGCACCTTCGCGATTGGCGTCAAGAACAGTCTGCAAATCAAGGTGACAGGACACCCGGCACCTGCCTTTACCGGGCTCAGCCTGCCTGCGGGCCTGACCTTGTCCAAGTCCGGCCTGCTGTCGGGGACGCTACCGAAGAGCACTAAGTCTCCGGTGACGTTCGGCATCGAGCTGAACAACCAGGTGACCACTACATTCAGCTCGCCGACCGTGGCACTCTTCGGACTGAAGCTCGCCCCCGGCAAGGCACCCAAGCTCACCTCTGGAGTCAAGGTGAGCTTCAAGCACGGCAAGCACGCCTCCTTCACGATCAAGTCGACCGGCTTCCCGAGCCCAGCCCTCAAGATCACCGGCAAGCTGCCCCAGGGCCTGAAGTTCAAGGCGGGTGCGGCAGGTACCGGGACCATCTCCGGTTCCCCGGCGGCAGCCACCAAGGGCCACACCTTCAAGATCAAGATCACCGCTTCCAACGGCGTCGGCAAGGCCGCTACCCAGACGCTGACCATCAAGATCACCTGACCACGAGGCCGGCCAGCGTTCGCCAGTCCCGGCGAGCTGGCCGGCCTCCGTCATGGCGGGTATCTCCGTCGTGGTGGGCTACGGTCGGCTTGCTTGCGCCGGGCCGGGCCGGGCCGGGCCGGGCCGGGCCGGGCTGGTTCAGCGCGGGCGGGAGCCTGTACACGATGCCTGGGCTAGAGGCGGGGATCCGTGCATGTTCCCGTGATTCAAGGGAGTCCAGGTTTCTCGGCTCCGCAGGCCGTTCCGTGACCTGGCTCATGGCGCGATCCTGGCTGCCAGCTCAGGAACACGCGCCCGGTCGGCCATTCGAGGGGCGTCACTTCTTCGCCAGAATGGCGGCGCTCCCCGGCGCCGGATGGCGACACCGGGGAGCGCTAGCTGAGGTCGGCGAACTTCTGCCGGGATTTACGGCTGGGTGATGGCGATCGCGGCGGTCGGTGAGCCGGTGACGGTCTCGCCGCCCGTGCCGCTGGCGAACGTCACTACGTCCTTGACCTTGATGATGCCCGCGCAGGAGCCAGAGGTTGAGGTGACGGCCAGGCTGTCGCCCGCCGTCGTGAACTGGAGCAACTTGGTCGCGTTGGTGTACTTGGCACCAGCGGTCCCCTTAACCTCAGCGGTGCAGGTACCGAGGATGCTGCTGATGGTCAGGATATGGTCGACGCCGGTAATAGTGCCGGTAGTCACGCCAGCGGCCCACGAAACGCCGTTCAGCGTCGAGGTCGTACCTGCCTTCTGGGTGTCCGTGCCCGTGCTGCCGAGCGGGCCGTTGCACTTGTGAGCAGATGAGCCGAAAGTTGATCCGGTGATCTGGCCGAGGACCGATGGTCCGCCGCTCTGAACGTTCACCGAACCGGTGCCCGTGCCCACCGTGCAGGTGAAGCTCAGGCCAGATGTGGAGTCAGAGAGAGTGAATGTGGTGCCAGTCGACTGCGCCGAGGTGAAGCTCGCGCCACCGGTGACGGTCCAGGTACCTGCTGCCATGGCGGCGGGCACGGCGAGACCTAGCGCCGCGACGGCCGTTCCAGCGACTAAGAGCGTCTTGGCGAGTTGCTTCCGCATTGTGATCCTTCCTGACTGAGTATCAGTCAACTAACTTCGTACCATGCAACATTGCGACTACTAATCCGCGTTGAGCGTTCCCGGTACTCGCGTGCGGTCTTGTGGCATGCTGTCTTCAGCCTGCTACCTAGAGCTACTTGAGGTTCCGCAGCACCAAGTCTCCGGAAGCCGACCTCCTCCCTCTAGTCATTGCTAGAGCTAAGCCACCTACCTGGCTTTAATCGCGGAGCCTAATGTTAGAGTTTGACCCGTGCAAGACCAGATCCACCCATAAGGGCAAGTACTTTGGTATTTTATTACCTGGGTACACTTCTGGCGGCGAAAATTATCCAGTCTTGAGAAAAACGCGACCTAGTGCCGCCCAGCGCCCTTCCGATGTGCGGCCCCGCCGCAGGCGCACCGGCCTGGTCTCGTGGAACCAGACTTCAACTCGGGTCAGGCGCGAAGCCATGGTCAGCCAACTATTACAGACTGTAGTACAGGCATGCGCACGGGGTCATGGCGCAGTCCGCAGCGCAGGCCCGTCACCGGCAGCCCCTCAGAGTACATACGGGCAAGCGGCCAGCCGACACTAAAGATCCTGGGGAGTGTCAGATTTCCGGGTATGAGGGGTGGTCGGTCAGGCCAGCAGAGAAGCGTCCAAGATGGGTAGCCAAAACTAGCGTACTACGTATAGTGACAGTATCGAATACTTCGCGAAATACTACCGGCGCGGTTTCGGCACCTCGGGAGGACAGTCCGATCCGAGCGGATTGACCAATATGCAGGGCACGCCCTGGATAAGCTTCGCGAAGTTACCTGGACCCGAAATCGAAGCATCAAGAATGGGATCTAGATTATCCCCGTCACTGCCGCATCGAGTAAAGTGCGGCAGGCTGATCGTTCCGCTCAGCGGGCCGCCGGTAAAAATGTCCCAGAAATTCCGCCCCGGCTGGCCGGTCGGATTTACGTTCGTCAGGATCGCGGTGCCAGGGCTAGACGTCCCGCACTCCGCACCAGCGGGCAGCGCGACGCCGTTGACCTTGACGTTGAGCACCCTGACATTCAGCCGCACCCTGGCCTGGACGACATACGGAGCTACCGGAGCGACCAGCCGGCCAGGGTCAGCTTGACGACTCCGGTACCGACTTGCGAGATCTGAATGGTCGCGGTGACCGGGACGAAGCCGAATGCCAGGAAAGTTGCCCGCATCGGAGGGAACTCGGGCTTGCCGTGGAAGTCAGGGACCTCGGTACTGAGCTCGATAACCGACTGCGGGCACACTATCTCCTTGGTCAGCGCGACCACATCGGCTAGGGCCGGGCTCACCAGGGCGGCACCGTGCAATTTGGTCACGTTCGCATAGCCAGTCAGCCAGGCTTGCCCATGCTCGGCCGCGCCTGCGATCGTGATGCACCCGGACGAGGCCGGCCTGGTCAGTACGGCAGTAACGCGGTCGCGCAGCCCAGGCGGAAGGCTGGCGATAAACCGCCGTTCCCAGCCCGGCACCGGCGCGACAACCCGCCGGGCGCCGGATGACGTCAGCCTGGCCGCGACCGGCAGGACTGGCCTGCTCATCGACTCGCCCGATTGTCCCGCTGCTGATCCGGCCAGCCCGATGGGCATCGCGGCGAGCACCGCTACCCCAGCCAGTGCCGCGACCACACCGCCGGGAAACCTGCCGCTAGCCAATCGTGATCACCAGCGTTTCTGTGACGTGACCAATGACGTTGGAAGCCGTGAGCCTGAGCCGGTACTCATGTCCGGCGTCAGACAGCTCAGGGGACCCCGACAAGACGACGGCACCGTGGCGGCCCTTCTTCGCCACCAGCCCCGGCGGGAGCTTCCCCCTGATCGTGACCTTGGCCGCCGGCACCCCGCTGGCCCTGAAGACCACGGAGGCGCGGTGACCGACCCGAAGCCTGACCTGCTTGCCGGCCGGCGAGATGAACGCGGGCGCGTGGCCGCGCACGACGTGCAGCGCGAGCGGCTGGATCACGTTGACCGGACCGAGCGGGTCGTTGTTCGCACCGACAAAGAACTGATACGTGCCTTCGGTTCCCGCCGCCGGAGTCCCCGAGAGCAACCCTGAGCTGACGAACGTCAGTCCGGTCGGCAAGGTCGGCCCGCCGATCACGAACGTCGGCGCGGGAACGCCAGGCGCGGTGATCTGGAACCGGGACCGGTGGCTCGCGAAGAACGTCACCGACGTGGGCGAGGTAAAGACCGGTGCGGAGATGACGGTAATGGTCGTCTTGGCGCTGCCGTGCAGGCCCAGGGTGTCGCGCGCGGTGATCGTGAAGCTGAATTTCCCCGGTGCGGGCGGCACGCCATGGAAGACACCGGAGAACCGGTCGAAGCGCAGCCAGCTAGGAGCGCCCGAGATCGAGAAGATCGGTGGCGGGAAGTAGACGGACGTCGTGGCCGGGTCGCTGTCGAGGGCGGGCTCGTTGGTCCAGAAGAGCAGGTCATCCTGTGCGAGCAGGGTCGGCTGGAGCGGCAGGAACGGGCTCAGCCCTTCGCTCGTGCCCTCGTAAAGCTGGCCGTTCGCCGGGTCGATCGCGATGGCCTCGGGCACGCCCGCCGGGTCCGCCGGGCCGGAGGCGGTCAGCCTGGCTGGTGTAGCAGCCTCGCTGAACTCGTCGAAGGTGAACGGCAGGAAGCTCCCGGCCGTCCAGACGATGCCCTGATCCGGGTGAGCCTGGTCGGGCGCGACCGCGACGGCGGCCAGGCCCTTGCCCACGCTGATCGCCGGTGCCAGCACCGCACCGGTCGACTCCCGGATCTCGGTGAGCGTTCCCGCGTCGAGGTTGCCGACCCAGACCAGGCCAGCGTCCGGGTCGACAGCGATCGAGCCGGGACCCGCGCCCGTGCCGATCGATGCCGGCACCCCGCCGGCCCGCGCCCCGGACTCGGTAAACGCCGAGACCGAGTCGCTGGCCAGGCTGGTGATCCAGATCCGGCTGCCGGCCGGGTCGACGGCGAACCCGCCCGGCTGCGCGACGGTCGCCGTGCTGAGCACGCTTGGCTCGCCCGGCGTGGCTTCCGGCACCCCGATCAGGCGGCCGTTCGAGAACAGCACGAAGACCCTGGCCGAGCCGGGATCGACCGCGACGCCGATCAGTCGTCCGCCGGCGCCCGCCGCCGTCAGGTCGACCGAGGTGACGGTGCCAGAGCTCTCAGCGATCTCGGTGAGCGCCTGGAGGGCGTGACTCCCCGTACCGCCCGAGCCGGCCCAGACGAGTCCGGCCTGCTGGTCGACGGCGAGCGCGTCCACCCCGGGCGGCGCCGTAAACGTGGCCACGACGGACTGGCTGGCCTCGCTGAACTCGGTGACCGAGTCCGAGGCACCGCCAGTGGTCACGGCCGCCCAGACCAGGCCGGCCTTCTCGTCGATCCCGACCGCCGGCACCGCCCCGCCGACCGACACCACCTCAGGCCCGAGCCCAGATCCGGCCGACCCAGACGGCACCGGCCCCTGCGGCCTAGTCAGCCCAGACCACGCCGGCTCGGCAGCCCGACCACGCGAGGCCGCCCCAGATACCACGACGACACCCGCCAGCAGGGCAGCCAGCACCGACAACGCCAGATACCCCCGACGGCCAGCTCCGCTCGCTGACCTCATGCCGGGCCGACCTTGATCGTGAGCGTCTGGGTCACCGGCTTGCCCACCGGGCTCGTCGCCGTGATCGTGACCCGGTAAGTGTGCCCCGCATCGACGCGGAACGGCCTGCCGCTCAGCATCGCCTTCCCGCCGCCAACGGCCCTGACCAGCAGGCCGCCGGGCAGATGCCGGCCGATGCTGAGCACCGGAACGGGAACCCCGGTCGCCCTGATCGTGAACCTGGCCGGCTTCCCGGCCCGGACGCTCAGCTTCGCCGGCGAGGTGAAGACCGGCGCCGAGCCGACCTGCACCGTCAGGAGCGCGGATTGCTGCCCGCCGATCCCGTTATTCGCTGTGATCTTGATCTTGACGATCTTTCCCGGCCGCGCGCCCGGAGCCGGAGTCATCGTCAGCACGCCGGTCCTGGCGCTAACGGCAAGCCAGGAGGGCAGCGCTCCGCCGACACCGAAGCTCGGGGCCGGGAAACCGGACGTCGTCAGGTGAAAGCTCGCCGCGCGGGGGCCGGCCGCGAACCAGACCGAGGACGCTGAGGTAAAGGCGGGCGCCGCCGGGCTGAACACGGTCACCGTGCCGACGTTGCGCCCGTCGCCAAGCTGGTAGCCGCCTACATAGACCCGGCCGCTGACCGGATCGGCCGCGACGGACAGGGCGAAGCTGCCGGCCGCGACCGGGCCGCCGATGCCCGCCCGGCCCTTCCCCTCGGTCACGCCGGTCACCGTGCTGGCCGGAAAGTCCGCGACCCAGATCACGCCAGCCGCCGGGTCGGCCGCGAGCCCGATCGGCAGCTTGAAGTTCAGGAACGGACCCGCCACGACGCTCGCCGAGTCCTCGCTGATCTCCGTGATCTCCGGGCTGCTGCTCGCATCCGACACCCAGACCGTGCCAGCGGCGGGGTCCACCGCCAGGGCGAGCACCGGGAACGTGCCCAGGGTGAGCGGCCCGGCGAGCGGCGTGCCGTCTTCGCTGAAGCCAAGTAGCTGGGTCGACTGGACCGACGTCGCGAAGTTAGCCGTCCACACCTCGCCGCGGCCAGGATCGACGCCGATCGCGCCGCCCGTGGCCGTGATGCTCGGGCTGACCGCGATGGTCTTGACCGCCAGGGTCGACTCGGTAATCCTGACCACGAGTCCGTTGGCGGTCAGGACGAACACCAGACCCGTCTTGGGGTCGACGGCCAGTCCGCTAATCCCGACATCGGCTTTCGCCAGGCTCACCGTGCGGATCGCCGAGGTGCTCTCGACGATCTCGGTGACGACCGGCTTGGCACTCGACGTCACCCAGACGGTGCCCGAGGCCGGGTCGACGGCGATCGCCTGCACGCCGTGCTGGACATCGAACCTGGCCAGCACCCGCCCCGAGGCCTCGCCAATCTCGGCGACGACATCGGACTTGCCGGTCGTGGTCAGGCCGGCCCAGATCGTGTGCGTGCCCGGATCGACCGCCAGCGCCGGGGCACTCTCGCCGCCCGGCTTGATCACGGCGCCAATGGTCGCCTTGCCCCCCGGCACCGCCACATTCCCTGGCTGGGGCGGCTGGACAGCCAGCGCCCTTCCCGGCCCGAAGCCCAGGACCGGGCCTGCGCCAGACCCGGCAGCGAGCAGCGCGAGAGTCACAGCGACAGCGATCGCCGTCACGCGCCAGCGACGCGATAAGCAGCTCGACATTCGCACGGGGCATGCTCTCTTATTTGCGGGAAATATAGGCTTAACGTAGTGTCGCTCGATACTGATACTACTAGCCAGTAACGTCAAGCCGCCTCGCTCCGGTTCAACTAGCACCCTGAGGTCAGGTCAGCACGTTTCGGATGCTTGACTCGTGCGATGAGCAACGGCTCGCTCGCTGAACTCCTGGCCGCCTGGCTGCCCGCCCAGCGCTGGTTCGCCGGGAGCGGCGCTCTCGTCCGCGACCTCGCGATCATCTCCGAGGTCAGGCTGGCCGACGGCGACCCCGAGCTGCGGCACCTGATCGTCGACGCCACTGTCGGCACCGAGACCGTGACCTATCAGGTGCTCGCCGGAGTCGTCACTGACCTGCGTCCTGAGCTTGGCCCCTCGGTCATCGGCACTCTCGATGACGGCAGAACGGTCTACGACGCCGCGACCGACCCGGACCTGACGAGCCTGCTGCTGCGCGGGATCGCCGAAGAGCGCCGGGCCGGGCCGCTGCGGTTCATCGCCGAGTCCGGCGCGGCCATCGACCTGAGCGCGCCGGGCCGGACGCTGCCCGCGCTGCACAGCAATACCGGCGTCGTCTTCGGCGACCGGGCCATACTCAAGCTGCTGCGGCGGCCCTTCCAGGGTCACCACCCCGACGTCGAGATCCCATCGACGCTGGCCCGCGCGGGCTCCCGGCTGGTCGCCGCGCCGCTCGGCTGGATCGAGCTAGCGGGCACGGGCGAGCCGGCGGGCACGGGCGAACCAGCCGAAGCACCGACCACGCTCGCGATCTTGTCGGAGTTCTTCGCGAACTCGGCCGAGGCCTGGTCGATCGCCACCGCCAGCGTGCACGAAGGACCTGACAGCTTCTCCGGCGCCGCCCGGCTGCTCGGCGAGGCGACGGCCCGGCTGCACGCCGAGCTGGCCACCGCGTTCGGCACGGCTACCCTGCCGGCGACGGCGCTCGCCGATCTGCGGCACAACCTGGCGGCCGAGCTCAGCGCGGCACTTCAGGTCGTTCCTCAGCTCGCCGAGCACGAGGCGGCGATCAGCGCCTGCTACGCCAGGCTAGCCAGCCTGACCAGCCCGGTACCCATCCAGCGCATCCACGGCGACTATCACCTCGCCCAGGTGCTCAGCACGGACGGCGGCTGGGTGATCCTGGATTTCGAAGGCGAGCCTTCTGTGCCGCTGGCCCGGCGGCGGGCGTTCGCACCCGCGCTGCGTGACGTCGCGGGCATGCTCAGGTCCTTCGATTATGCCGGCCGGCACCAGGCATTGCAGGAATCCGGGTACGAGCGGCTCCCATCAGTCGCGGCGGACTGGGTAGATCGCTGCCAGGATGCGTTTTGCGCCGGATACGGGGCAACTGCAGGTACAGATCCACGGCAGGACGGCCCGCTGCTGCGGGCACTGACGCTACAGAAAGCGGTATACGAGGTGGTCTACGAGGCCAGGCACCGGCCTGGCTGGCTGCCCATCCCGCTCGGGGCTATCGCGGAGGCAGCACATGACGAAAGCCGGTGAGCTAGAGGATCCCGTGAGCTACGCCGAGATCGACGCGATCGTGGCCGGGCTGCATCACGACCCGCACTCGGTGCTCGGAGCGCACTCCGGCCCCGACGGCACGATCATCCGGGCGCTGCGGCCGCTCGCGACGTCGGTGAGCGTGGTCCAGGCCGACGGCACCAGGCTGGCGATGCGGCATCTGCATGGCGGCGTGTTCACCGCGAGCCTGCCCCCAGGTCCGGGCGGCACTGACCAGGGCGGCACTGACCAGGGCGGCGAATACCTGATCGCCGTCCAGTACGCCGACGGGCCCGAGCTGACCGGCGATGACGCGTACCGGCACCTGCCGACGCTCGGCGAGATGGATCTGCACCTGATCGCCGAGGGCAGGCACGAAGAGCTGTGGCGGGCGCTCGGCGCGCGGGTCAGGCCTGAGCTGGGCGGCACCTCGTTCGCCGTGTGGGCGCCGAACGCTCGTGGCGTCCGGGTCATCGGCGACTTCAACCACTGGGACGGCCAGGCGCATCCGATGCGGTCGCTGGGGGCGGCCGGGGTTTGGGAGCTATTCCTGCCCGGCGTCGGTGCCGGCGCCAGGTACAAGTACGAGATCTGCGGACCAGACGGCACCTGGCGGGCCAAGGCCGACCCGATGGCGACGTTCGCGCAGACGCCGCCGGACACCGCCTCGGTCGTGTTCGAATCGGAGTATGAGTGGGCCGACCGGGACTGGATGCGGGCCAGGGCCGACCGGGACCCGCTTCGCGAGCCGATGAGCGTGTACGAGGTCCACATCGGCTCGTGGCGGCCCGGGCTTTCGTACCGGCAGCTCGCGGACGATCTCGTTATATATGTGCGTGACCGAGGGTTCACGCATGTCGAGTTCATGCCGGTGGCCGAGCACCCGTTCGGGGGCTCCTGGGGCTACCAGATCACGTCGTACTACGCGCCATCAGCCCGGTTCGGGTCACCCGATGACTTCCGCTATCTGGTCGACCGGCTGCATCAGGCTGGGATCGGCGTGTTCGTGGACTGGGTGCCCGCACATTTTCCGAAAGATTCGTGGGCGCTGGCCAGGTTCGACGGAACTCCGCTCTACGAGCATCCAGACCCGCATCGGGGTGAGCATCCCGACTGGGGCACGCTGATCTTCGACTTCGGACGCAAGGAAGTGCGGAACTTCCTGGTCGCCAACGCCGTGTACTGGCTTGAGGAATTCCATGTCGACGGGCTGCGGGTCGATGCCGTCGCCTCGATGCTGTACCTGGACTACTCGCGTCAGCCGGGGCAGTGGACGCCCAATGTGCTCGGCGGGCGGGAGAACCTGGACGCGGTCTCGTTCCTGCAGGAGGTCAACGCGACCGCGTACAAGCGCTCGGCCGGCATCTTGATGATCGCCGAGGAGTCGACCGCCTGGCCGGGCGTGACCAGGCCGGTCCACCTGGGCGGGCTCGGCTTCGGGCTGAAGTGGAACCTCGGCTGGATGCACGACACGCTCGCGTACCTGGCGCACGACCCGCTGTTCCGGCGCTATCACCACAGCGAGCTGACGTTCTCGATGATGTACGCGTACAGCGAGAACTTCGCGCTGCCGCTGTCGCACGACGAGGTAGTTCATGGCAAGGGGTCGCTGCTGGGCAAGATGCCGGGAGATGACTGGAAGCGACTCGCCACCTTGCGGGCGCTGTTCGGGTACATGTGGGCCCATCCGGGCAAGCAGCTGCTCTTCATGGGGTCCGAGTTCGGGCAGCGGAGCGAGTGGTCGCAGGAGCTCGGTCTTGACTGGGCGGCGCTTGATGATCCCGCGCACGCGGGGCTGCGCCACCTCGTCGACGACCTGAACGTCACCTACCGGGAGCATCCGGCCTTGTGGCGGGAAGACTTCGAGCCTGGCGGGTTCAGCTGGATCGACGCGAACGACGCTTTCGGCAACGTGATCTCGTTCCTGCGCTCTGCTCCGGGCGCGCCGGCGCTGGCGTGCATCGTGAGCTTCGCCGGGGAGCCGCACCACGACTACCGGGTCGGGCTGCCGCATGCTGGCCGCTGGCGCGAGGTGATCAACACGGACGTGACCGAATACGGCGGGAGCGGCGTCGGCAACCTGGGCTCGGTCCAGGCGACCGCGGAGCCCTGGCACGGACGGCCCGCGTCGACGGTGATGACGATCCCGCCCCTGGCCACGGTCTGGCTAGTCGCCGAGGATGCGGCGGCGGCAGGTGCGGACGAGGCGGACGAGGGGTGATGACCGGACCGGCTTGGGTGGGGTGAGGGCCGGGTTTGCGAGTTTCTAGGGGGTTTGCGAAAGTCTGTGACGAGCGGTGACTAAAAGATCTAGGAGACTTTACTCCTGTAGGAGGATTGACCACCATATTCGCTGTTAAGTCTCCTACAGGAAAAAAGTCTCCTACAGGATCTGGCCCGACTCAGGCCAGGCCGACCGCGAGCACCCCGAAAGGGGCCCGATAACCCGGCAAACCCGGCAGACCGCCACGCCAGCCGGACTGAGCCGCCGCTCGGCACCGGACCGCCGCCTGGCACAAGCCTCGCAACAGCGCGTCACAGCAGGTTGAGTAGCCAGCGCGGGCCGGTCACGTAGGCGCCGACGGCCTCGCATCGCGCGCGCAACTCCCGGTCGGCGGTGATGACCAGCCGCTGACCAGTCAGATCAGCGGCCAGCCGGGCGATCTCGTCATCTCCAGAGCCCGCCGCCCGCACAACCCGGAGCGCCGCCTCGCCGCCACCAGCGCTCGCGGACTTCGCGGCGCCTTCGAGTACGGCCACGTACTTGGGGAACCAGCGCTCAATCGGCGGGCCAGGCACCGACTCGGGCAGGCTCGTGACTCCGCTGGCCGCTAGCTCAGCCAGTTCTCCCACCAGCCGGGCTGCCGCTCCGGCGCGGTCACGCCACCAGCCATCCGGCCGGGAGCCCATGACATTGGCCACATCTACGATGATCGTCAGCGGCACAAGCACCTCCCGCAGCGAACTCCACTGCTCAGCGAACCCCGGATGCAGCCTGAGCCTGGCGACCGCCTCGACCGGTACCCAGGCAACTTCTTTCGTCTCCTCGCTGACCGCGGCGGCAGCCAGCGGTCGCGACGCGCTGGCCAGCACCGTGCGGTAACACCAGCCGCCGTGATCATCGCTGAGCACCGCGTGCACCGTCACGCCAGCCGGGTCGAGCCCGCACTCCTCCGAGGCTTCGCGCAGCGCGGCCCGCAACTCGGACTCGTGGCTGTCCCGAGCACCGCCCGGAGGCCCCCAGGCCCCGCCGTGACTGCCCCACCAGCTCCGTTGCTGCAGCAGCACCATCTGCTGGCCGGTCGCGTCGGGCGCGGCCACCAGCAGTCCGGCCGCGCCGTGCCGGCCCCAGTGCCGATGGCCGCGCTGCACCGGGTCCAGCCGTTCCCATCGTGCACCGTCATCTCAGCCGACGATAGCCGACGCCTGCCCGCGACACGACCGGCCCGCGACACGACCAGCCAGCGACACGACCGGCGCCAGCCCGCGACACGACCCGCCACGCGGCCGGCCGGCTCACCCGCCTCGCGGTCATGATTAGGCTGGGACTATGGCGCCCACCGGCATTCCCGAATCGATCATGAACCTCGCCAAGCAGCGCAGTGCGCCGCTGATCCTCGAGCTCGACCTGAGCGACGGCCTGATGACGGCCCGTCCGGCTGACCCCTTGGCCGCGTTCATGAGCAGGCATCAGCCCGCGGTCACCGACGTCATCTCCGGGCTCAGGCTCGCCGGGTCCGACCCGCGCGTCCAGGCCCTCGTGGTCAAGCTGGGCGGGAAGCCGATCGGGCTCGGGATCGTGCAGGAACTGCGGCAGGCGTTCCTGCGGTTCGGCGAGACCGGCAAGCCCACGTTCGCCTGGGCGGAGACGTTCGGCGAGTTCTCGCCAGGCAACGTGCCCTATTACCTGGCCACCGCCTTCGGGACTGTGTACCTGCAGCCGTCGGGTGAGCTCGGCCTGACCGGACTGGCCATCGAGCGGGTCTTCCTGCGCGGCGCGCTCGACAAGCTCGGCATCACGATGGACGTCGGGGCCAGGCATGAATTCAAGAGCGCGGTCGAGCAGCTCACCGAACGAGGTTTCTCCGAGCTGGCCCGCGAGGCCACCAGGCGGATGGCCGAGTCCATCACCGAACAGCTCACGGCCGCCATCGCCGAGCGAACCAGGATCTCCCCTGAAGAGGCGGGCAAACTCGCCAGCGAGGGCCCCTACACAGCTGATCAGGCACTGGAGTCCGGCCTGGTGGACGCGCTCGGCTACAGGGACGAGGTCTATGCGGCGGCCCGCAAGCGAGTCAGGGCCACGCCCGATACGGCGCTGCTCTATCTGTCCAGGTATCAGCGCCAGAAGGAGCTGGTCAGCCGGCTCAGGCAACTTCCTTCGCGTGGCCTGCAAGGTCACAGCCAGCCAGTCGTCGCGCTGATCCAGGCCACCGGCGGGATCAGGCGGGGCCGCAGCGGCCGGGGCGGCCCGGTTGGCGGCGGCACGGCGATGGGATCGGACAGCATCACCTCGACCCTGCGCGCCGCGACTTCGGACCAGAACATCAAGGCGATCGTGCTGCGGGTGGACAGCCCCGGCGGGTCCTACATCGCATCAGACTCGATCTGGCGCGAGGTGGTCCGGACCAGGAACGCGGGTAAGCCGGTCGTCGTGTCGATGGGTGATGTCGCCGCCTCCGGCGGCTACTTCATCTCGATGGCCGCCGACGCTATCGTCGCCCAGCCGGGCACCATCACCGGCTCCATCGGGGTGATCAGCGCCAAGCCCGTGCTGACCGAGGCGTACGGCAAGGCCGGCCTGTCGACCGACTCGGTCGTGCTCGGCAAGCACGCCGGGATGTTCTCGACCGCGCATCCGTACTCCGCCGAGGAATGGGCGCTGGTCGATTCCTGGCTCGACCGGATCTACGCCGATTTCACTGGCAAGGTCGCGGCCGGCCGGGGGTTGTCGGCCGAGCGCGTCCACGAACTGGCCAAGGGCCGGGTCTGGACCGGCGCCGACGCTCATGAGCACGGCCTGGTCGACGAGCTTGGCGGGATCGAGGAGGCCACCGCCATCGCCCGCCGCCGCGCCGGCCTGCTGGGGACCGCCCCGCTCGTGCCATTCCCGAGAGTCGGCCCGCTCGACCGGCTCAGGCCAGTCAGCAACAGCGACGACCGGCGCGCCGCCGCGGAGACCGGCCTGACCGGACTGGCCGGCCTAGGCTCCGGACTGCCCCTGCTCGCGGCGATCCTCGGCGCGGGAGCAGCGGCCGGCGACGACACTCTCGCCGCCACCGCCGCGATCAGCCTGTTCACCGAGAGCTGGGGCCCGGTCTGGCAGGCGGCGGCGAGTTGCGGCCTGCCAGCCTCGGGCCCGCTGCTACTCCCCGGCCGCTGGACCTTCCTTTAACAGCACACTGCCGAGATATGGAACGAAATCGCCCCGCCGACTCACCCCCCGCATTCGACTCAGTGCTCGGCGCGATCGCGGGCACCGTCACGCTGGTAACGGTGGCCGATGAGCGGGACGACGTCGGAGTCACCGTCAGCGCGTTCTGCCCGGTTTCCATGTCGCCGCCGCTGATCATGGTCTCGCTGATCGGCGATTCCTATCCGGCGGAGTTGCTGAGCCGGATAGATCTGTTCGCCGTCACGGTACTGTCGGCCGGCCAGCGAGTAATTGCCGGGCGGTTCGCGGCCAGCGGCCGGCCGGGAGCCAGGCTGCTGCTCGATGACGTGCCGCATCACCGGGGCACCGTCTCGGGAGCGCTCGTCCCCGAGGGCGGACTCGCCGCGCTGGAGTGCGAGGTGGTCAGCCGGGTACCAGGTGGCGATCATGTGCTGGTGATTGCCGAAGTGCTTTACATTCCATATATAGCTGACAGTGGCGATCCGCTGATCAGGTTCCGTGGTCGCTATCGCGGCCTGGCCGGGTCTTAATCTGGTGGAAACCGCTGCGGTGGCGCGGCTAGCCTTGCCGGATGCTGAGGCTAAGGCCGCTGCGGCCAGATGATGAGGCGGCGTTCCGGGCCGGACACGCCGAACTGGCGAAGGAGGGCTTCGCACTCGGGCTCGGGCTGTCGGCCGACCTGCCGTGGGAGGCGTACCTGAGCGCCCTGCGGGATCAGCGCACCGGGCGCAACCTGCCCGAGCGTCATGTCCCCAACACGTTCCTGGTGGCCGTCGTGGGCGGCGAGGTCGTCGGGCGGACCTCGATCAGGCACGAGCTCAACGAGTTCCTCAGGAACGAAGGCGGGCATATCGGATACGCGGTGCTACCGGGGCACCGGCGCCGGGGATACGCCACCGAGATCCTCCGGCAGAGCCTGATCATCATCAGATCGCTCGGCGTCGACCGGGTCCTGGGATTCCGTGATCATGGCCGGGGTCTTGATCACGGAACCCTGGCGGGGTGATCACGCGGCTCATGTTCCGTGATCAAGGCCTGCCTCATGATCACGGAAGGTTGCGCGGGTACTCGGAGTGCCGTGCGGGGCTTGCTGGACCGGCTGACGACCTCGGTCGGCACCCCGGCCAGCGGCATCACCCCTGACAGAGTGAATATCGGCCGATCCACATGGAGATCTCCCTACCCGGCCGCCCGGTTTAACCCGTTCTCAGACCCAGTGCCCGGCCCCTAACCAGCAACTCCGCGCCAACGCCCCTGTCCGAACGACAGCTAAGTGCCAACGCTGCTGCCAGAACGACAGCTAAGCGCCAACGCTGCTGCCAGAACCGGGGCAGCCGGCCGGGATGACGCAGCCGGGGCACCCTGCTGTCGCCGGAACATCAGCGGAGTGCCCCAGTTGCGAGGCTACGGGCCGCCACAGTCTAGGTATACCGGACTAATGTTCCGTGATCGGGCGGCCTCAGGCCGGTTCGGTCACCTGCTGGCGGCGCAGGGCGCGCAGGACGGCTGTCCGCTCCCGGCCGGTGAGCCGGTCTATATAGAACTCTCCGGCGAGGTGGTCGCACTCGTGCTGCAGTACCCGAGCCAGCTCACCGTTGCCGGCGATGGTCACCGGCCGCCGCCGCAGGTCAACGCCGGTCACGACGACGTAGGCCGCCCTTGGCCTGTTCGCGCTGACTCCCGGCACCGACAAGCACCCCTCGGGGCCGTCCTGCTCGCCGCTCGACTCGGTGAGGACCGGGTTGATCACGTAGCCGAGTTCGTCATCGAGGTAGTAGCTGAAGGCGGCGAGATTCGAGCCGATCTGGTTGGCGGCCAGGCCCGCTCGACCGGGCAACTGCACCGTGTCGAGCAGATCGTTCACCAGGCTGGTGAGGGACTCGTTGAACCTGACCACCTGATCGCACGGCGTCCTGAGCACGGGATCGCCGATCAGCCGAAGCGAGCGGACAGTCATGACCCGGTCTCGCCGTCGCCGGCTCCGGTCAGCTTGCCGAGCTGGTCGAGCACGAGCTGGTGCCAGGCTAGCTCGGCCTCGATCCGGAGCCTGGCATGCTCTGCCACCAGATCGTCGGCAACGGTCTGGTCGGGCCAGACCCGGTCCCTGTGGTGGCCGAACTGAGCCGCCTGCGCGGTCAGCGCCTTGATCCGGTCCTCGATATATCCGCGCAGCGTGCCCTCGTCGAGGTCGTCAGCCATGGCGAGCGCCAGGTCAACCGGATCGGGACGCAGTCCGACCTCGCTCATTGCCTCGGCGCGCAGAATCTTGAGCTCCCGCAAGCCCTCCGAGGTGATCCCGTAAATGGTGCGAGCCGGGAGGTTGCCCGACTGCTCGGTGCGCAGCGGCTCGATCAGGCCCTCGGCCGCGAGCCGGTGCAGCGCGCCGTAGAGCGACCCCGGCCGCACGTCAGACCACAGGTCGGCGCGGCCCATCCGGGCATTCCGGCGTAGCTGATGCCCGTACATCGGCCCGCCCTTAGCCAGCGCACCGAGCACGAACAGCCGAGTCGGGTTCACTCATCCAGTAAAACACGAGTACTCAAATATGACTAGCCATGGACTACCCCGGCGCCACTGCCGACGGCGAGCCCGAACGACAACGCTGAGCCTCTACTGTCGCTGGGACGACAACGCTGGCCCTCTACTGTCGCTGGGACGACAGCGCTGGCGCCAGAACCGGGTCCGGCGGCGCCCGCGGCGACGGGGTGCCGCCCCTGATGCTCGGTGATTGTGCCGGGGACGAGTGATCACGGAGTTCTGACCGCGTGATCACGCCAGCTCGTTTCCGTGATCAGCACTCGGAGCTTGATCACGGAAACAGTGCGGGGAGCCGGCGGTCAGTTGGGGTTGTAGGGGGAAGAGCGCAGGTCGGGGGCCGGGGTGGAGCCCATGGAGCGCAGAATTGCTGTCTCCTTGGTGAGCAGGGTCCGCTCGGCGGCGAGCCTGTGCAGCGCATCGGGCTGGGCCAGGAGTCTCTGCCGGTCAGGCAGATCGATGATGATCGAGGCAGCCACCAGGTACGAGAGCAAAATCGGCTCATCGGGCAGCTCGGGGACGCTGATCGTGGCCGGGCCCTCGGCGGCCAGTACATCGAGATAGCTCCGGAAGGCCTTCTGCACGACAGCCACGGCGAACTGGAGCTGGGCCTGATCACCGGCCGGCTCGTCCAGCAACTCGACCTCCCCGACCAGGTACGGCGAAGAGTCCTCGATCCGGAGCAGCCTGAACCTCTCGGTGCCGACAGTCTCCAGCTCGAACCGGCCGTCCGGCAGCTCGGTCACCTCGCGGACCTCGGCCAGGCAGCCGACCTCATACAGGGCAGACACGCCGGTGACGCCGGTCTCACGGCCCTGCCGGATCGCGATCACGCCGAAGTTTCGCGGCTCAGGACCGTCAAGCAGGTCTCGGACCAGCTGCCGGTACCGCTCCTCGAAGATGTTCAGGGGCAGCACCAGGCCCGGATAGAGCACAGTACCCAGCGGAAAGAGCGGCCGCATCTCCGTCATGCCGCGACCCTACGCGCTAGGCAGGCACCAGTTCACGCAGAGCCTCCTTGTACCGCCGCCCAATCTGCGGGGAAGCCGCGGTAATCACCTTCCCGGCCCAGCGTGCCTCGCCGACGAGCAGCGGCACCCGCCACGGCGGACGCAGGTCAGTGATCGCCGCGACCGCGACGTCGGCGGCCTGCTCCGCCTCGCCCCGGCCGGCCAGATACCTGGCCCGGCCGAGCAGGATCAGCGGACGGTCGATCGGATCGCTGGCGGGGTAGCAGGATAGAGCGTCGGCCTGAGCCCCCCAGGCCGCCGGGTCACCGGCAGTCGTCAGCACCTGCGAGGCGTACATGAGCATCTGCCGGCGCGGGAATCCGAAGAAAGTCTCGTCGGCCTGCGCCTGACTGAGCCGGCTAGCGATCTGTTCCGATCTGGCGAGCTGAGCTGGGCAGCGGACGCGTCTCCAAGCGCCGCGTGCGCCCGTGCGGCCAGTCCGGTGAGCTGCGCGGCGCCGGCGACTGACCTGGTCCCGAGTTCCCCGGTCGCCCTGGCGGCGATGTCCAGCACTCGCCTCGGGCTAGGCGGGTAAGTCACGATCATGGCCTGCGCCATCGCGACCCAGTACTCGGCGGCGACGTCACCGCACATCACCGCGTAGCGGCCGGCCGTGTGCAGCCAGTCCCGCGCCGCCCGGTCGTCACCCAGGTCGGTGTGCAGCGCCCCGGTCAGACCGCAGAGCCGCGATGCCACCCTGGTCAGTTCGCGCTGCTGCGGGTACTGACCGACAAGATCCGCGAGATCCGACAAGTCGGGCGCGAGCCGTTCAAGTAACCTGCCTGGCGGCAGAGCACCGTAGGCGGCTACATGCTCATCGGCGATCACTGTCCACTGATCGGCGTCTGGCCTCGGCAGTACATGCCTGAGATCCGCGTCCATCCGGCGGCGGACGTGATCGAGGTGAGACAGCACCGGAGCGGCGGCAACGACCAGGAAGCTTCGTCGGTTCACATCGTTCTCCTGCTCGTCCCTAGCCGGTAAGCGATCGTCGTCGACGACCAGCCGCACATCGCCGATGAGGCCGAGCCTGCCCGGGTCTGTCCGGTACCACCTGGCTAGCAACACCTGGTAGAAGGCCCCTGGCCGGTCATGTCCGTTTTCCCAGCGGGAGATCTGCTGGCAGGAGGGCGTTGAGGGACTGCAGGGGCTGCCCGCGTCGGCGGCGAGCTTGCGGATCGCGTCGGCTAACTCAGCCTGAGTAAGGCCGGAGGCCAGCCGCCACGCCATCAGAAGCGTCGGCGCGTGCGCATTCTGGTGAATTCGGCGCGCAAGCTGCCATTGTGTCCACCCTGCCTGATCGGCCCGTTGCCTGAGATCGGTCACGAGGCTATCGCGGTGCCGGTCGTCCACGCTCGCAACGTAACACCGGGGTCCCGGGCCGTACAGCCGCAACTGGGTTGCGGAAAAGCGCAACCAGGCCATTGCGGCGAGCTGCTAATAGCGACCGCGTAATCGCCATCGGACATTAGCAGGTGATGCGGGATAGGCCGCCGGACCCGGATTTCGGTCACAGAGAAGCGATCGCAATGTGGCCGCTTGGCGTGGACTCGCTCCCGGAATGCGGCGGACCTGCCCGACGCCACCGCTCGATCGAACCCGAGAGGAGGGAGCTCCCATGAAGAAGATGTCGATCCGTAAGGCTGGCCCGATCCGCCTGACCAGTGCCGCCTCGTACTACAGCTGTGCCGCTGCTTGCATCGCCTAGCACACGCCACGTCCTGGCTGGGCTGAGGCGTCCGCACTTGGTGCCCTCGGCCCAGCCAGAACCCCTCTCACGACAAGGAGGCCAGCGCGATGGCGGTGACTACCTCGGGCACGGTCCGCCTGCACAGGCTCACGATGGTTCCCGAAGATGACGGCGTGATGGTCGGCCGGCCGGACACCGGCTCGTACGCTCTCTTCCCGGCCGCAGGCGCGCAGGCGCTGCGGCTGCTTGAGTCCGGCAGCCCGCTCCCCGAAGTGGCCGCCTGGTATGCCCGGGCCAGCGGAGAGCTACTCGACGTGGATGACTTCCTTGAGGCGCTCGCCGATCTCGGGTTCCTGCTGGCCGACGACGAGGACCTTGGCCCGGAGACGCCCGTCCGGTGGCAGCGCCTCGGGCGGTGGACCTTCTCCCGGCCCGCCGGGCTGTGCTATGCCGCACTGATCGTAACCGCCGTCGTGATGATCATCCACGATCCCGGTCTGCGGCCCTCCTACCATCGGCTGTTCTTCACTCACTACCTCTCGCTGATCCCGCTTACGCTGACGCTCGCCCAGATCCCCTGCATCCTCCTGCATGAGGGCTTTCACGCGCTGGCCGGGCGCCGGCTCGGGCTGCCCTCGACCCTGCGGCTGGGCCGGCGGCTGTATTACCTGGTCGCCGAGACCCGGCTGACTTCTCTGCTCAGCGTGCCCCGGCGCAAGCGCTTCCTGCCCTTCCTGGCCGGGATGCTCGCCGACGCCCTGGTGATCTCGGCACTGACCGTGCTCGCCGCGCTGCTTGAGGCCCCTGACATTCCCCAGTGGATCGCCAGGTTCTGCCTGGCCCTGGCGTTCACCGGCGTGCTTCGCCTGATCTGGCAGCTCATGTTCTACCTGGAGACCGATCTGTACTACGTCCTGGCCACCGCCCTGCGCTGCTCGGACCTGCAGAACGCGACCAGGTTCTTCATCAAGAATCACCTGTGCAGGCTGCTGCGCCGCAGGCCACTGACGGCGCAGGTGGAGTGGGCGGACCGGGACCAGGAGATGGCCCGCTGGTACGCGATCCTGCTCATCGCCGGCTACGGGTTCTCGCTCGGCACCGTCGCCTGGGCCGGGCTGCCGACCACGGTGCACTTCTGGTCGCTGGTATTCGACCGGCTCGCAAGATCGCATACCTCGACACAGAGCGTCGTGGACGCGCTGGTTTTCGTCACGATGACAGCGACCCAAGTCGGCCTGACAATCTTCGTCGTCGTGCGGGACCGGCGCGCCAGTGGCCGAAGCAACTCACGTAAGGGAGCACTAGCATGACCTCGTCCGCAGCTCGCCATCGCTGGGCCGCCCCGGTCCGCCGCACTGCCGCCGGAGGGGAACTCCCGCCGCCGCCCGCGCCTTACCTGGAGGTGCGATGCCACCGCAGGCTGCGCGGACCTTACACGGGGGGCGGCTCCCTGCTCAGGAGCATCGTGCCCGAGCTAGCCGAGCGGCACGGCGAGCTGCTGACCCGCAGGACAATCGAGATCACCGCGATCGCGCCAGAGCTTGTCGCGCTGATCCCGCCGCCACCGCAGACCCTCACCGATAACGCCGAGCCGGTCGAGCGCACCAGGTTCTACAGCGCGACCCGGACCAAGCGCCTCGCGCACGGAGTCTGCGAACTGCTCACCGACTGGGCCCGCGCGCTGCACCCTGACGGAGTGGTGATCTGGGTCCGCGAGCTGGATGAGGCCGATGTCACCGACTCCGAGCTGGTGCAGGCAATGCTGCGGCGGTGCGACCCGGCTCTGATCACCCTGGTCGTGCAGGCCGACGGCGCCGACGACGAGTCACTGGCGACAGCGCTGGCCGTCCACGCGGAGCCCGCGGACTCGCTGCCTGAGGAAGCTCCGGGTACCGGCGAGGCCGGCGACGACCTCGCGCAGCTCTTCATTGACTCAGACGGCACCGCCAGCACACCCGCCCTGCTCCGCGCCTATGACGATCTCGACCCGGACGAGCGAGCCAGGCGTCACACCGCACGGGCCGAAGAGCTAATCGCCCTCGACGAGCCCACTCTCCGGCTGGGGGCAATCCCCTACCACGCCGAACGCGGGACCGACCCGGCCGAGGCCGGCGGGCGGGCCATCGTCCTCGCCCACAACTACTGTTATGACCGCGGGTTCTACGACGCCGCGCTCGAGCTGGCCATTCGCGGGCGGCAGATCATTTCGCCGACGACGAGATCCGACTGGTACCTGAGCCTGACCCAGCGGGCTAGTTCCTGCCTATGTTACCTAGAGCGAGGCGACGAGGCATTCGAGCTTCTGTCCTCCATCCGCCGGAGCTGCATAGACCCTGAATCCCACATGAACAGCTGCTATCAGGTGGCGATGCTCTACACCAGGCACCTGCCCAGGGATCAGCACGATCACGAAAAGGCACTGGACTGGGCCAACCTCGCGATCGTGATCGCCGACGGCCATCCCGATCCTAAGAAGCGCGTGTTCTACGGCGCGTTCATGCGCAACGCCCGCGCGCTGGTCGATATGCACCGGGGCGAGCGAGCGGCGGCCATGGCCCTGGTGAGCGAGGCGATCGCCCTGACCGACGCCGAGCTCGGGTCGGACGAGCACCTCCTGCACCGCTCCGTCCTGGTCTACAACCGGGCGCAGCTAGCGGCCGCCTCCGGAGATCACGCCAGTGCCCTGATCGACTACGACGAGGTCATCCGCCGCGACCCGGACTACGGCGACTACTACTTCGAACGGGCCACCGAGCATCGCGCTCTCGGTCACGCCGACGAGGCTCTCGCGGACTATGCCAGCGCGATCCGGCTGAGCCTGCCCTTCCACGAGGCCCATTTCAACCGGGCGGACTTGCGCCGGGAAGCTCGGGGACGACGACGGCGCGATGGAGGATCTGGACTACGCGGCGCTGCTGAAGCCGCGCCACCTGGACACTCTCGTCAACCGCGCGGACCTGCTGCTTGAGCGCGGCGAGCTGGAGCGGGCCCGCGCCGACATCGACGACGGCATGGCCATCGACCCGCTGGACGTGCACCTGCTGACCGCGCGGGGCTCCCTGCTCGCCGAGACCGGTGACGAGCAGGCCGCCTACGCGAGTTACACCGCCGCGATCGAGGCCGATCCGGCCTTCGCGGCCGCCTGGGCCAACCGGGCGATCCTCTCCTATTCGCCGGCCGCATCGAGCAGGCGGTCGAGGATCTTGATCACGCCATCGACCTCGACGACGATGCAGCGCTGCGCGTCAACCGCGCCATCGCGCTCCAGGACCTCGGCGACCACCGCCGGGCCATCGCCGATCTAGATGCCGCCGTCGCCGAGCTGGCCGACGAGGATCCCGAATTGCTGTACCGGCGCGGCCTCAGCCGGCACGAGCTGGCCGACTACGACGGGGCAGTCGCCGACTGGAGCGCGCATCTGGCCGAGTACAGCGGGGAGGAGCCCTCGCCATTTTTGGATGAAATAAAGCTCAGGGCCGGCCGCTTGCTGAACGGGCAGCTCTCCGCCCGGCCGGAGCTGCACGAGAACGTGGCGTGACGCCGATGACTCCGCATCCGATCTCCTACAGCGACGGTGGCGCTCAGTGGGCCATCCCCCAGGCCGACATCGATCAGTGGCTCGATCACGGCTCCTTCGCCAGCGGCCCGGACGCGTTCAGAGCCGCGATGCGCCATCACGCCAAGGGCGTCGCCATCATCACGGCGGGATTGGAGACTCCCGCCGGGTTCTGCGCTACCTCGCTGGCGTCCGTCTCCCTGAGCCCGCCGCTAGTCTCCTTCACCGTCGGGCTGCGCTCATCGTCCTGGCAGGCAGTGGAGCACGCCCGGCACGTGATGATCCACCTGCTCGCCGATGACCAGGCCGAACTGGCCCGCCGTTTCGGCCAGAAGGATGTTCCGAGGTTCGGCCCCCAGACGCGGTGGCATCGCGACGCGTTCGGGCTGCCGGTGCTCGACGACGCTCTGTCCTGGCTGCTGGTCGCGCTGACCAGCCAGGTGCCGGCCGGTGATCATGCCCTGATCATCGGCTCGGTGATCGCCTCAAGGCACAGGCCGGACGGCGGTCCGCTGATCCACCACAACGGCGAGTTCGCGCCTCTGGCGACCCCGCCCTAACCGACGACCCGGCCGGCCTGCCAGACGGCGGCGATCTGCGGAACCCCGGGCCGGTAGGCGAGGTAGGAATGCGACGGAGCGCTGAGCATGACCAGGTCGGCCCTGGCACCGACGCCGAGGTGACCAACGTCGTCCCTGCGCAAGGCGCGCGCTCCCCCGGCCGTCGCCGCCCGCACGGCTTCGAGCGTGGTCAGGTGCATGTCCCTGACCGCGAGTGCGATACAGAACGACATGCTGGAAGTAAAGCAGGACCCCGGATTGCAGTCGGTAGCGATCGCGACTGTGATCCCGGCGTCGATCAGCCGGCGCGCATCGGGGTACGGCTGCCTGGTAGAGAACTCCACCCCCGGCAGCAACGTAGCCACCGTCCGCGATGAGGCGAGCGCGTCGACATCGGAGCCGGACAGGAACGTGCAGTGATCAGCCGATGCGGCGCCAGCCTCGACCGCCACCTCGACACCAGGACCGTAGCCGAGCTGATTCGCGTGCACGCGCGGCTCAAGCCCGGCCGACCGTCCGGCCGCGAGCACGGCCCTGGCCTCATCGGCACCGAACGCGCCCTCCTCGCAGAACACATCGACCCACCTGGCATGCGGCGCACAGGCCGCGAGCATCGGCCCGCAGACCAGGTCGACGTACCCGGCGCGGTCATCGGAGAACTCAGGCGCGACCACGTGGGCCCCGAGATAGGTGACCTCGGGCGTGACCTGAGCGGCAAGAGCCAGGCTGCGCGCCTCATCGGCCACCGTCAGCCCGTACCCCGACTTGCACTCGAAGGTCGTGATTCCCTGCGCGCGCATCTCGGCGGCCAGCCGGCGCAGGTTGCCGTCGAGCTCCTCGTCGGTGGCCGCCCTGGTCGCCGCGACCGTGCTCCGGATCCCGCCCGCGCGGTAAGGCAGGCCGGCCATCCTGGCGGCGAACTCGCCGCCGCGCTCCCCCGCGAACACCAGGTGCGCGTGCGAGTCGACAAAGCCAGGCAGCACCGCCCGGCCCGCCGCGTCGACCCGCTCATCCGCCGCTGGCGCTCGCGCCGCGGACCCTGTCCAGGCAACCAGCCCGCCGTCCAGCACGATAGCCGCGTCGCTCAGGGCCGCCGGGCCTGGCACGTTGGTGATCAGCTCGCCAATATTGGTGATCAGAGTGCTCACATCACGAGATCATCGCAGGCATGGACCCGGTAGCCGATGCCCGTGCCCTGGTGGCCGAGTGTTTCCCCGCCGCCCTGGCCGCCTTTCTCGGCGGCGGTGTGCTCTCGGCCCGCCGGACCACGACCTCCGACCTCGACATCGTCGTGCTGATCGGCGGACCGCCGGCCCCATTCCGGGAGTCGCTCCGGTGGCGCGGCTGGCCGGCCGAGGTGTTCGTGCAGGACGCCAGCGTGATCGGCGCCTGGTTCGCCAGGGACACAGCCAGGCGACGGCCGACCCTGGCCAGGATGTGCGCCGACGGAGCGATCCTGCTCGACGCCGACGGCACCGCTGCTTCGGTGCGACTCCAGGCCGAACTCGTGCTCGCCGCAGGCCCGCCAGCCGCCGACCCCGACGACTTGCGCCGGCGCCGCTACGGCCTGACCGATCTGCTCGACGATCTGGAGGGCAGCACCGATCCGGGCGAGACCGCGATCATCGGCTGGAACGTCCTGGCCGAGACCGCCGAGCTGGCCCTGCTGCTAGCCGGCGCCTGGCTCGGCACAGGCAAATGGCTGCTCCGGGAACTAAGGTCAGCCGACCCGAAGCTCGCCGAAGAGCTGATCGCCGCCCGCGCCACCCCCGCCGACCTCACCCGCCTGGCCGACCAGGTGCTCGCCCGCGCCGGCGGCCGCCTCTGGTCCGGCTACCGCCAGCAAGGCTGCCCCGAGTGAAAGCCCGGCCCGCCCAGCTGAGCCCAGCCCCCGGCCTGCACTGGCCCAGCCAGTCCCGGCCCGGCCCCGGCCCTGGCACCACGCCACCAATGTTCCGTGGTCATGCCGCCCACCATGACCACGGAACATCATCCGCGTGATCGCCCCACCAGAACTCCGCGATCACCGTCTCCGACTTGATCACGGAAGGTTACGCGGGTGGCCGACCCCTATGCAATGCCCGATTTCACCCGGTTCCCGATCCGGATGCCCGGTTCCCGGCCGACCCGCCAAGCTCCAGCCGATGCCCGCCCGGCCAGACTCTGGTCCCTGCGACTCATCTTTCACAAATGACTCACCCGTTACAGAATCATCTGATCCTTTAGGAGACTTTAGCCACTGGGCGCAACTTACGGACCAGCCGGGCGATCAGGCGACGTGATCACGCGGCTGATGTTTCCGGGATCACGCAGGGCGCCATGATCCCGGAACATCGACGGCGTGATCTCCGCGGGTCAGGCCGCTGTTGCCTTAGCTGCGTCGACGAAGAGCCCGAGAATCTTCGGCCAGCCTTCGCCCGATGAGATCTCCCCGGCCAGACGCTCGGTACCCTCGCCTAGCCGCTCGATGTGACGGTGCTCGAAGGTCACCCTGGTCTGCCCCGAATCCTCGATGAACAGCACCTCGACCTCGCTGGCATGGGCGGGGTCCGGGTCATACTCCCACTTCGCGTTGAGCTGCCAGGTCAGCAGCACCCGCCCCGGCGGCTCGAACGCGAGGACGGCGCCCCAGTCGCACTCCGTCCCATCGACGCCACGCTCGTACCATCGGCCGCCCGCGCGAGGCTCGATGACCGCCTCGGCCAGATCGGCCTTGCCGATGTGATGTCCGATCCACCAGGAGTTGAACCCCTCGGTGAATAGCCTGAACGCGTCCGCTGCCGAGATCGGCACTGTCAGCTCGTACCGCAGCGGGGTGATCGTCGCCTGACTCATGGCTGCTCCTGTCGCTCGTCGCCCGCAACCTGCTCTGCTCGCCGCTCAGCCTCTAGCCGCTCAGCCGCCAACTGCTCAGCCGCCTGCCGAAACCCGGCGAGCGCCTGACCCCACATCTGATCCAGGTAGTCGTGGATGGCCTGCAGCCCGTCGGAACTGACCCGGTAGATCCGCCTCGTGCCGACCGCCTTGTCGGTCACCAGCCCGGCATCCTTGAGCACCTTCAGATGCTGCGAAACCGCCGGCCTGGTCACCGGCAGCAGCCCAGCAACCTGCCCGACCGCCATCGGCCGCCGCACCAGGCACTCAAAGATCGCGCGCCTGGTCGGATCCCCCAGCGCGCCGAGTGCTGCAACTCCGTTAGCTCCCACTAACCGTAAGCTACAACTAACAAATCCGCCTGTCAACCTGCCCGCTGCCCTCCTTTTGGGCCGGCTGGATGGAGGCTACGAAGCCGTGCGGCTTGCCGCAGGGCCGGCCTCACCGAGCGTTGACGTGTACATGCCATCGATCTGGTTTTGTTCCCAGAGCGCATAGATTTCGCGAAGATCGGTTAGCCGGTTCTCCCCGTCTCGCCAGTGACCCATACGCCAGCCACCAGCCCCATCCCGAGGGTTGGTGAGTGGCTCCCTGGCGCGATCGGGCCTGAGGGGTTGGGGCGTGCTGCTAGCAGCTCTTGGCGCTGATGATCTTGTTGCTGGTGTCCGTGCGAAGGATGTACTGGTGTCCGTTTTCGCGGTAGCGCACCTGCACTCCGGCGGAGGTCGCACGGGGTGCGGTCGGCCGCATTGCGATGACCAGGTTGCGGTAGCCGTTCCGCGCCGGGTCGGCCGGGATCCTGGCGCCGACGGCAGGCACCCGCTGATTCCACCTGATACCTGGCTGGTCGAGGTACCCGCGCGGCGGCGGCCAGGCTGGTGCGACACCGATCGCGTCGTAGCGCATCGGCACGATCACTGCACGGACGAAGACAAGGTGCCGAGCACCGCAGTAGCTGACCTGCTCGACAGTCACCGTGCCCTTGCTGCGGTTCACCAGTATGTTGACGCCGTCTGTGCTGGTGATGCGAGAAGGGTTGGGTATGCACTCGTGAAGCCCGTTCACGCCGTCTCCGAGAGGCGAGGACGGGTCGTTGACGGGGATGCCGCCGCAGCCTGCTGTCAGGAACAGGAGCAAGGCTGTGGCGGCGATCAGCCTGGTTCTCACGGTCTGATGACCAGCAGCTTGGGGTACCGCCGGGGTTGTCTTTCCAGCCGCAGAGGCAACATTGTCGGGACACGGTGTACTGGACGGCCGTCATCGTAGCGATGCATATCGGTGAAGGTAGACACGCCCCGTGGCTGACTGCGCACGCGGGTAGTTCCGCGAGTTGGGTAAATACGTTAGCGAGGTGCGGGACAAGGCGGTACTTGGAACCCATGAGCGCAGGCGCGGGAACTCACTCGGGTTGCCTGCCAGGACTAGCCACCGCTAGTGACCGCGCGGATGGCGGCCGCTAGGGCGGCGGGAACGTCGTCGATGAGCTGATGCCGGCCATCGACCACGATGTCGCGTCCGCCGATCACGACGTTGCGCACGTCGGCGGCGGTTGCGGCGAAGATGGCGCCCTCCAGCAGGGCCAGGTCAGGCTCGTCGGTCAGCGTCCCCTGGTTAACCCCAGCCAGTCCGCCCAGCCCAGACAGTCCGCCAAGCCCCGCCAGCCTCGGCGAGTCGAGCGACAGCGTCACCAGGTCGGCCAGCGAGCCCGGCGCTATCTCCCCGGCCTCCGGCCAGCCGAGACTGGCGTGTCCATCCCAGGTCATAGCGGTACCAAGAGCCTCGGGCCCGAACGTCCCGCGCTCGTGACTGGCCAGCCGCTGATAAAGCTCAATCCGCCTGGTCTCCTCGAACAGGTCGATCACCGCCTGGCTGTCGCTGCCCACCGTGAGCCTGCATCCGGCCTCCGCCAGAGCCCCGAACGGCCCGATCCCGTCCGCCAGCTCAGCCTCGGTAGTCGGGCAAACGCAGGCGAACGTCTCCGTCCCGCCCAGCAGCCTGATGTCGGCACTGGTCAGATGGGTAGCATGCACAACCGTCGTGCGCGGCCCGAGCACCCCGGCGTCATAGAGCACGGCGGCCGGAGTGCACCGGTACGCGGCCAGGCAGGCGTCGTTCTCCGCGATCTGCTCGGACAGGTGCGCGTGCAGCGGCGCGCCCAGCCGGTGACTCCAGGCGACTACCGGCTGCATCTGGCCGGGCGGCACCGCCCGAACCGAGTGAATGGCGGCCCCGACCCTGGCGCTAGGGCTGAGCATGCCGTGCTCATCGGCCCCAAGCTGCCCGACTCGCCCGACCCAGGCCTGCGCGGTCCCGTCACCGAACCGCAGCTGCGGACCGGCCAGCGGCAGCGCCCCGCCCGCCCGGTCGAGCCCGCCGGACAGGTAGCAGGTATCGAGCAGCGTGATCCGCAGCCCGGCCTCCGCCGCCGCCTGGATCAGGGCCAGGCTCATCTCATTCGGATTCGCGTAAGGGACGCCGTCAGGCCCGTGATGCAAGTAGTGGAACTCGCCGACGCACCCGATACCCGCCAGCGCCATCTCGGCGTAGACCGCCCGCGCCAGCGCCAGGTAGCTATCGGGGTCCAGCGCGGCCGCGACCTGATACATCTGCTCCCGCCAGGTCCAGAACGAGCCCCGAGCCGCCGTCACCGGTCGCTGGGCCCTCCCGCGCAGCGCCCGGTGGAACGCGTGCGAGTGCGCGTTCGCGAGCGACGGCAGTGTCAGCCCTGCCAGCCTGGTCGCGGCCGGACACCGCTCCCGCGCCACCCCGGGCGTGATCGAGGTGAACCGGTCTCCCGCCGCCTCGATCAGCACGTCAGGCAGCACGCCGACGCCCGGCAGCCAGGCCAGCTCGGCCAGCCACGCCCGTTCCGGCCCGGCCGGCTCAAGCGCCCCGCTCGGTTCGATCATCGGCAGGCCAGCTCCTCAAGCACGGCAGCCAGCGCCGCCACTCCAGCCGCACAGTCCTCCGGCTCGGCATACTCGGCCGGCGAATGCGACACCCCAGTCCGATTCCGCACGAACAACATCGCCGTCGGCACCACAGCCGCCAGCACTCCCGCATCATGCCCGGCCCCGGTCGGCAGTACGGGCGCGGCAACACCCGCAGCGGCCAGCGCCGCCACCACCCGGTCCCGAAGGTCAAGATCAAATTCCACAAGCGGGGTGAAAGATTCGCGCCGGGTAGTCACCGTTACCCCATGGCCAGCCGCTCCCCGCTGACTAGCCTCCATGACCCGGCTGACCAGCGTCTCAAGAGTGCTCTCGTCTGGCGCCCGTGCATCAAGCCAGGCCCGCACAGCCGAGCAGATCCCGTTGGCTCCTCCCGGCACAGCCACGACTTTGCTCATCGTGGCCAGTCCCCCCACCTCAGCCGCAGCCGCCCGCGCCGCTAGCACAGTCTCGGCAAACGGCAGCATCGGATCCCGCCGATCCCCCAGCCGAGTAGTCCCCGCATGATCAGCCCGCCCCGCAAACTCGATCAGCCACCTCCCATGCGGCCAGATCGACTCAGCGACCCCGATAGCCGCCCCGAGCCCTTCCAGCGCCGACCCCTGCTCTACATGCAGCTCAACGACGGCACCGATCCCGCTCAGCAGCCCCTCATCCTGCCCGATCCCGCCCGGATCAAGCCCAGCCCCCGCCATAGCCTCCCCAAACGTCACCCCCTCCGAATCCACCAGCCCCAGAGCAACGTCACCCCCCACCACCCCAGTCAGCAACTTGCTCCCCAAGCAAGCCAGCCCAAACCGCGCCCCCTCTTCCTCTACAAACGCAGCCACCCCAATCGGCCGCACCGGCTGAACACCACGTTCACGCAGCAAATCAATAGCCGCAAACGCCGAGACAACTCCCAGCGGCCCGTCAAACGCCCCGCCATCAGGCACCGAGTCGAGATGGCTACCCGCGACAATCGCCCCCGAGTTGCTCTTAGACCTGGCGGGGGGGCTTGCGGGAGGCATGACCTCGGTGCTGCCTGCTGGCGCAACGGCATGCACCGAGATCACGCCCCCCGCAAGCTGACTCTCGTCGCCGGGACTCTCCCCAACGAAGCCCCTGCTTTCAGTCGAGCTTGAATGCCTACTTAGCTCATCGGACGGCGTGAGCGTGACGCCAGGCGTTGCGAAGCCAGCCGGCGTCACGCTCACGCCGCCCGACGAGCCCCCCACCTGGTTTTCCGAGACATCCCACCATGCCCATAGATTCCCGTTCCGATCACAGTCAGTGCGCAGATTTCGTTCCATAGCCGCTTTAAAAAACCAGTCGCGGCAAGCAGAGTCAGCTTCTGTAAACGTGTAGCGCCGGTAACCAGTGGTCTCAGGATGCCGGCCGAGAGGGAGGAGAGACTGCCAGAGCTGGTTAGCCCACTGCTCGGTCATTCGCGGGGCTCGTGCATGGGGATTCGGACGTTGCGGTCGGTGGCGATCTCGGTGGCGCGGTCGTAGCCGGCGTCTGCGTGGCGGATGACGCCCATGGCCGGGTCGTTGGACAGGACGCGTTCGAGTTTTTGCGCGGCTAGCGGGGTGCCGTCGGCTACGCAGACCTGGCCCGCGTGGATCGAGCGGCCGATGCCGACGCCGCCGCCGTGGTGGATGGAGACCCAGGAGGCGCCGGAAGCTGTGTTGACCAGGGCGTTCAGCAGGGGCCAGTCCGCGATGGCGTCGGAGCCGTCGGCCATGGCCTCGGTCTCGCGGTAGGGAGAGGCGACGGAGCCGCAGTCCAGGTGATCGCGGCCGAGGACGATGGGGGCGCTGACCTCGCCGCTGGCGACCAGGTCGTTGAAGCGCAGGCCGGCCTTGTCGCGCTCGCCGTAGCCGAGCCAGCAGATCCGGGCTGGGAGGCCCTGGAAATGGACCTTTTCCCCGGCCATCTTGATCCAGCGGGCCAGCGGCTCGTTGTCGGGGAAGAGGTCGAGTATGGCGCGGTCAGTGGTGGCGATGTCGGCCGGATCGCCGGAGAGCGCGGCCCAGCGGAAGGGGCCCTTGCCTTCGCAGAACAGCGGGCGGATGTAGGCGGGAACGAAGCCGGGGAAGGCGAACGAACGGTCGTAGCCGGCCAGCTCGGCCTCGCCCCGGATCGAGTTGCCGTAGTCGAAGACCTCGGCTCCGGCGTCCATAAAGCCGACCATGGCCTCGACGTGGGTGGCCATGGACTCGCGGGCGCGGCGGGTGAAGCCGGCCGGGTCCTCGGCCCGCAGGGCGGCCATGTCCTCGAAAGCGACGCCGCTCGGCAGGTAGGTGAGCGGGTCATGGGCGGAGGTCTGATCGGTGACTATGTCGATCGGCGCACCAATCGTGAGCAGCGCGGGCAGCAGGTCGGCCGCATTGCCGAGCAGGCCGATCGACAGCGGCTGGCCGGCCTGGGCGGCGGCGACCGCGCGCCTGATCGCGTCGTCGGTATCGTCGGCGGCGACGTCCAGGTAGCCGAACTTGATCCGGCGGGTAATGCTGGCCGGGTCGCAGTCGATGCAGATCACGACTCCGCCGTTCATCGTGACGGCGAGTGGCTGGGCGCCGCCCATGCCGCCGAGGCCGGCGGTCAGCGTGATCGTCCCGGCGAGCGAGCCGCCGAACCGCTTGGCCGCGATGGCGGCGAAGGTCTCGTAGGTGCCCTGCAGGATGCCCTGGGTACCGATGTAGATCCACGAGCCGGCCGTCATCTGGCCGTACATGGTCAGGCCGAGGGATTCAAGGCGCCGGAACTCCTCCCAGTTCGCCCACTGCGGCACCAGGTTCGAGTTGGCGATGAGCACCCTCGGCGCCCACTCGTGGGTGCGGAACACCCCGACCGGCTTGCCCGACTGGACCAGCAACGTCTCGTCGCCTTCCAGGTCCCTGAGCGAGGCGACGATCGCGTCGAACGCGTCCCAGCTCCGCGCGGCCCGGCCCGAGCCGCCGTAGACGATGAGCTGGTCCGGATGCTCGGCCACCTCGGGGTCGAGGTTATTCATCAGCATCCGCATGGCCGCCTCTTGCGGCCAGCCCTTGCAGGAGAGCTCGGCCCCCCGCGGCGCCCGCACCGGTCGTGGCCCGGCTGGATTGGGGCCTGGGGTTCGCGCAGCGGTCATCGGCCAGTCCTTCGTCTCGTCAGGTCGTGCTCGTACCGTAAAGCTTGTGCAGGATCGTCGTGAGCTCGCTCCGGGTCAGGGCGCCGATGTTCTCGCCGAGGATCTTCTTGCCTGACGGCGACAGGAAGAACGTGACCGGCAGGGCGACCACGTCATAGGCGATGGCGGCAGTACCCTTCGGATCGAACCCGAGCGCGTAGGGCACCCTGTACTTGCTGGCGAAGGCGGCGGCCGGGCCTTGCCGGTCGACGGAGTCGATGCCGAAGAAGGCGACCTTGCCGCCGAGCGTGCGCGCGACGCTCGCGATGGCCGGGGTCTCCTTTCTGCAGTCGACGCAGGTGGAAGACCAGAAGTTCAGCACGATCGGCTTGCCGGCCAGCCCGGCCACGCTGATCGTCCCTGAACCGGTCAGGCTGGGCAGCGACACGGCCGGGGCCGGCTTGCTCAGGGCGGTAAAGCCCAGGCCCGCACCCTTGCTCTGGCTGGCCGGCTGTGCAGCCGCATGCGACGTCACCGCCAGGCGCAGGCCGAGCACGGTCACGGTGGAGAGCACCACGGCGCCGATGGCGATCAGCGCGATCCCGGTCAGCCGGCTTCCGGGGCGAACGCCGGCCAGTGGTCGGATTCTCTAGCACGTAGTCGAACTTACCGCCCCGGCCCCGCACCCGGCCGCCACCCCGGACCTGGTGCCCCTCCCTGCCCTCCCCACCCAGCTCCCGGAGCGCAGCGCGGGCCCTTAGCTGTCGTTCCAGCGACGGCAGAGGGCCGGCGCTGCGCCAGGAAACCGGCCCGGCGCTAGCCGGAGGCGGCCAGGATGGCCTCGATGTCGGCCGGCGCGGGGCGGCGCGGGGTGTTGGCGATCACTTCGTCGGCCAGGGCATCGGCCGCTAGGGGCGCGAAGTCCGGCTCGGTGATCCCGTGGTCGGATGCGCTGGCGGAAAGACCGATCTCGTCTCGTAGCGCGGTGACCGCCTCGATGGCGGCAGCGGCGTTCCAGTCGGTGTCGCGGCTCGCGTCGCCGACCGCGAGCGCGGACGCGATGACGGCGAGCCGGTCTCGCCTGACCGGCTCGCTGAACCTCAGCACCTGCGGCAGCACCAGGGCGAGCGTCACGCCATGCGGGAGGTCGTACCGGCCGCCGAGCGCGTGCCCGATCGCGTGCACCATGCCAAGCCCGGTGGTGGCCATTCCGATGCCTGCCATGTGCGCGGCCAGCAGTAGCTGAGACCTGGCCTCAAGGTCAGCGCCATCCGCGCAGGCCCGGGGCAGGTGCCCGGCGACCATCTTGATCACCTGAAGCGCGATCCCGTCAGCCCACGGATTGGCGCGAATGGACAGGTAAGACTCGATCGCATGGGTCAGGGCATCGAGGCCGGTCGCGGCGGTCGCCGAAGCGGGCAGGCCCACGGTGAGCTGAGGGTCGAGAATGGCGGCGGCCGGCAGGGTGCTGGCGTGCCCGACATAGAACTTCCGCCGGGTGAGCGGGTCGGTGACCACGCCGAACGCGTTGGTCTCCGCACCTGTCCCTGCCGTGGTCGGCACGGCGACAAGGGGCAGCCCAGGCACCGCGAACTCGCGACGGTAGTCCAGCTCGCGGCCGCGTTCGCGATTCACCGCCGCGATCGCGATTCCCTTGGCCGCGTCGATCGACGAGCCGCCGCCCACGGCGACCAGGCTCGTCCGGCCGGGACCCGCCGCCGTAGCGACCTCGCTGACCACGGCGGCGCCGGCCGCCAGATCATCGGTGCTCGGATTGGCGTGCACCCCGCTGAAGACGACGGCGGAGATCCCGGCCTCGTCGATCGCAGCGGCGACGGCGGCGATGACGGGAGTCGCGGCCAGGCCAGCGTCGGTCACGACGACCGCCGTCCTGATGCCCTGAGCGACCAGGATCTCCCCCAGCCTGGCGATGCTGCCGGCACCGAAGCGCGCGGTCGGGGTCGGGGCTATCGCCAGCTCAGCGGCGGCCAGTTCTGCGTACATGATCCTGCCCTCGTGATCACCAGGCGTCGGGGGTCGGGTACCGGCTCAGGACGCTGGGCCGGGCCGCATCGCTCTTACCTCGGTCAGGATGCCGGGCATGGCCGCCTCGATCTGGTTGAGTACCCGCTCGTAGTCCTGCGGCGTGCCGCTGAAGGGATCGGCCACGTCAGCCAGGCCCCTCGCGGTGAGCTCCGCTCTGGTCAGGCCAGCAGCCGCCGGGTCAAAGCTGCGAAGCAGCCTGATCGTGGCCGTTGCCCTCTGTTCACTGGCGAGGAAAATAAGCAGCCGCTCATGCTCGGCAGTTAGCGCCACGACCAGATCGCTAGCCAGCAGGATCCCCGCGTCGAGTTGCCTGGCCTGGTGCTCGGTGCCGTAACCGCGTGCTCGAAGGACCGCCCGCGCTCGGGGATCGGCCGGCGCTCCTGCCTCATCAACGGCCAGGCCCGCGCTGCCGACAGTCGCGGCTCCGGTCAGCCCGGCCTGATCGAGAGCGGCCAGAAGCGCTTGCTGCGCCATCGGTGACCTGCAGGTGTTTCCTGAGCACACGAAGAGCACGCTGACCTTGGCGGCCGATGCCGCGGCTTGTCGCACGAGCTAATCTTGCCGGGCCGGCGCTCGCGGCTAGAGCGAAAACGGCGTTCGGACGGCACGTGTCTCGCGCCTGACTGGCCGGACATTGCCGCTGTCAGAGCCCAGAACTAGGCTGATCATGCTTTTGCCCATCCATGGCCATCATCAGACGTCGTCTGGGAGGCAGCGTGACGCGGTACTTGCTCAGGCGAATCGGCCTGGCCGTGATTACGCTGTGGATTCTCAGCCTGATCGTGTTCCTGGCTGGCCAGGTGCTTCCCGGCGATCCGGGCCGCACCGTACTCGGGCCATTCGCCTCGGCCGCCGCTGTCCGGACCTACGATCATCAGCTGGGAGTTGACCGGCCGCTCATCGTGCAGTACCTGAGCTGGGTCGGCGGCCTGCTGCACGGCGACATGGGGGTCTCCTATTCTTACCGCTCGCCGGTCGAGCCTCTTATCGTCACCGCGCTGGGCAACTCGGCGAAGCTCGCGCTGCTGGCGCTGATCATCATCATCCCGCTCGGCATCGCCGGCGGCGTGCTGGCCGCGATGTACACCGGCCGTGCGCTTGACCGCACGATCTCGCTGACCGGGCTCGCCGCCTCGACCGTGCCCGAGTTCGTGTCGGGGATCGTGCTGATCGTCGTGTTCGGCGTCGGCCTGAAGGTGCTACCCATCATGGCGGCGACAAGTCCCGGCGCGTCCCTGCCAACCCAGTTCGAGCACCTGATCCTGCCGGTCATACCGCTGGTCCTGGTCCTCTTCGGCTATATCGCCAGGATGGCGCGGGCCGGCACGATGGAGGCGCTCGACTCCGACTACGCCCGCACCGCCACGCTCAAGGGGCTCAGCCGCGGCGTCGTGATCAGGCGGCATGTCCTGCGCAACGCGCTGCTCCCGACCATCACCGTGATCGCCACCCAGACCGGCTACCTGATCGGCGGGCTCGTCGTCGTCGAGACTCTCTTCAACTACCAGGGGATCGGGCTGCTGATCCTCAATGCGGCCACCAAGAAGGACTTCCCGATGCTGGAAGCGGGCGTGCTCGTCATCGGAGTCGTCTATATGGTCTCGACGCTGATCGCCGACCTGCTCTATACCGCGCTCAATCCGCGCCTGCGGGTCGGAGCCGGCATATGACCGAGCTCACAGCGGCGCCCGGCGAGGTCGCGATCGCGCATGCTTTCGCCGCGCCGCCGGCTCCGTGGCGGCTGCTGCTGCGCAAGCCGACGTTCCTCATCGGGGTCAGCGTGCTGGCGTTCTGGCTGGTCTGCGCGATCTTCGGCCAGCTCATCGCACCGTTTGACCCGCTGGCGCAGCAACTGCTCGCCAAGAACGGCGCGCCTTCTGGCGCGCACCTGTTCGGCACGGACCATCTTGGCCGGGATGTGCTCTCCCGCGTCATCGTCGGCGCACGCGACATCTTGCTGATAGCCCCGTTCGCCACGCTGATCGGCGTCGTGCTGGGCACCGCGATCGGGCTGGTGATGGGGTACTTCGGTGGCATCATCGATACTGTGCTCGGCCGGATTGTCGAGGCTGTTCTCGCGCTGCCGGTGGTGATCGTGGCCTTCTTGTTTATCGTGGCCGTTGGACCGTCTTCGCTTACGGTGACTATCGTCGTGGGCTTTATCTTCACCCCGCTGATCGCACGCACTGTCCGCACCGCTGTGCTGGTGGAGAGCCAGCAGGACTACCTGGCCTCGGCCAGGCTGCTCGGCGAGCGACCCGGCTTCATCATGGTCGCCGAGATCTTGCCCAACGTGATCCCGGTGATCGTCGTCGAGTTCACCGTGCGGCTCGGTTACGCGATCTTCGCCATCGCTACGCTCTCTTTCCTCGGTTTCGGCGTGCAGCAGCCGACTCCCGACTGGGGCGGTGACATCGCGGCGACCTACGGCCTGCTCGGCGCCGGCTACTGGTGGGAGACGCTCTTCCCCGCGCTCGCGATCGCCTCGCTGGTGATGGCGCTGAACCTGGTGACCGACTCGATCGAGCAGGTGATCTCCTCGTGACCGAGCCAGCGCTCGCGGTTGAGCATCTGGAGATCACCTACCGGGTACGCGGGCAGGACCGGCCCGTCGTCAGGGATGTGTCATTCCAGATCGGCCGGCAGGAGTCCTACGGGCTCGTCGGCGAGTCCGGCTCAGGCAAGTCGACGGTGGCGCTCGCGATCGTCAGGTACCTGGCGCGCAACGGCCGGGTCAGCGCCGGCTCGATCAGGGTCAACGGTTTCGATCCGCTGGCAATGTCCGGCGCTGCCCTTCGAGACCTGCGGGCCAGGACCGTCTCGATGGTGTATCAGGAGCCGGGCCGGGCGCTGAACCCGTCGATCAGGGCGGGCAGGCAGATCGCCGAGGTCTTCGAGATCGCGGGTCTTGACCGAAGCTCTTCGCTCGACCGGGCGGAGGACATGCTGCGCAAGGTGCAGATCGCGGATCCGGGCCGGGTCATGCGGAGATACCCGCATGAGCTGTCCGGCGGGATGGCTCAGCGAGTAGTGATCGCCATGGCACTAGCAGCCGAGCCCGCGCTGCTGATCCTGGACGAGCCGACCACCGCGCTCGACGCGACCGTCGAGGCGGAGATCCTCGACCTGGTCGCCGGGCTGCGCACCGAGATGGCGACGTCGGTCCTTTTCATCAGCCACAACCTGGCCGTGGTGGCCAAGATGTGCGACCGGGTCGGCGTGCTCTACGCCGGAGAACTGGTCGAGGAAGGGCCGCGGCGAGGTCTTCGAGGCTTCCAGGCACCCGTACACGGTCGGCCTGCTCCGCTGCATCCCCAGACGCGGCCAGCGCAAGGACCACGGCAGGCTGGACGCCATCCCCGGCTTCCTGCCGCAGCCAGGACGTTCCCATACCGGCTGCGTGTTCGCCGAGCGCTGCTCGCTGGTCGTCGCTGAATGCCGCGAGACGCCGCCCCCGCCGTTCGAGGTTGGCCTGGAGCACTCCGCCCGCTGCTATCGGCACACTGAGGCCGCCGAATTGCCTCGGGCGGTCGCACCGGATGTGTCGCTTGGTCCATCGCCAATCGTGGCCGCCGAGCCGATCGTGACGATCCGGTCGCTGACGAAGACCTTCGGCGGCGAAGGCGGTCGGGGTACCCGGAGCAAAGACGGCGCAGGCGGTGGCGTTCGCGCGCTCAGCAATGTCGACCTGACGATCATGCGCGGCGAGACGCTTGGCCTGGTAGGCGAGTCGGGCAGCGGCAAGACGACGCTCGCCCGTGCCTTGCTGGGCCTGATCGAGCCGGATCCGGGGTCAGTGATCGAGCTCGAAGGCCAGCCGCTCGACGCCGACCTGCGCCGTCGGCCGATCGACCAGCTCAGGGATCTGCAGATCGTGTTCCAGAACCCCGACTCAGCGCTGAATCGCAGGCGCTCGGTCCGCTGGCTGATCAGCCAGCCGCTGCGGCGGCTGGCCGGCTTGTCGGGCACCGTGCTCACCGAGCGGCTCAACGACCTGATCAGGTCGGTACGGATGGAGGAACGGCATCTCAGCCTCCGGCCCGGCCAGCTCTCCGGCGGACTGAAGCAGCGAGTCGCGATCGCCAGGGCCTTCGGCGGCGGCCCCCGGCTCGTGGTCTGCGATGAGCCAACCTCGGCCCTGGACGTCTCAGTCCAGGCGGCGATCCTCAACCTGCTGGCTGACCTGCAGGCCAAAGGGCAGGTGACGTACCTGTTCATCTCGCACGACCTCGGCGTCGTGCGGTACCTGTCCGATCGGATCGCGGTGCTCTACCTTGGCCGCCTGCTTGAGCTCGGCCAGGCTGAGCAGGTTTTCGGCGGACCTCATCACCCCTATACCGAGGCGCTGCTTTCCGCGGTGCCCAGCCTCGACGGGCAGCGTCACGACCGGATCAGGCTGGCCGGCGAGATCCCGTCAGCGGCCGATCCGCCATCGGGCTGCGTGTTCCACACCCGCTGCCCGCGACGCCTGACTACTGGCATCTGCGAGACCATTGAGCCGCCGCTTGCCGAGGTCGAGCCAGGGCACCTCATCAGCTGCCATATCCCCATTGAGCAACTACGGCAGCTGCAATCAAACGCCACGCCGAAAGGATAAGGAGTTTGCGCGGCCGTTAAATCTCCGATTAGGTAGGAAATCTGAAATCTGCTATCCGGCCGCTGTTCTGCCGGCAGACGAACCCACGGAGGCTACCCGTGAACGTTGATCATTCCGCGCTCGATCCCCTGCGCGACGGCCAGGGTGAGATCGCCAACCACGTCATCGACGAGTTTGCCGCCGGTCGCCTCAGCCGTCGTGACCTGCTGCGACGCGGCGCCGCTGCCGGGATCTCGCTGTCCGTGCTCAGCGGCGTGCTCGCCGCCTGCGGAGGCAGCTCGTCATCGGCCGGCACGGGCGGAGGCAGCGGAGGCAGCGGCGCGAAGCCGGGTGCCAACGCCACGATCAGGGCCGGGATCCAGACTCCGACCGGTGAGATCAATCCGGTCACCGTCGCGGATCAGGGCGGCCTTGACATGCTCGCGCAGACCGGCGAGTACCTGTGCCTGTCCGATCAGACCCTCTCGCTCAAGCCGGTCCTGGCCACAAGCTGGTCGTCGAACTCAGCGGCGACCGTGTGGACGTTCAAGATCCGCAAGGGCGTCAAGTTCCACAACGGGCATCCGCTGACCGCCGATGACGTCGTGTACACCTACAAGCTGCTAACCAATCCCAAGGCGGCGAACCCGACTCTGGCCGGCGTGCTGGTCCCCGACGGAGTGCAGAAGGTCGATGACTTCACCGTCGCCTTCCACCTGGAGGCGGCGAACGGCAACTTCCCCTACCTGACGTCGTCCGACAACTACAACATGATCATCATCCCGAACGGCCAGGACCCAGGGACCTGGCAGAAGACGTTCGTCGGGACCGGGCCGTTCAAGCTGAAGAGCTACACGACCAATGTCGGCGCCTCGTTTGTCCGCAATGAGCAGTACTGGGGCACCAAGGCGCTGCCGGCCGCGACCGAGTTCACGTTCTACGCGACCGAGACGCCATCGGTGCTCGCCCTCACCGGCGGGACGATCGACGTGCTCGGCCAGTTCTCGGTCGCCGGCGGCCCGCAACTGCTTAACGGCGGCTTCACGGTCAGCAAGCTGCGGTCAAGTGCGCACAGGGAACTGTCCATGCGCAATGACGTGGCGCCGTTCACCGACCCGCGAGTGCGCCAGGCGATCGCGCTGACCCTGGACCGGCCGGCCATCGTCAAGTCACTCTTCAATGGCTTCGCCGACCTGGGCAACGACAGCCCGTTCGCCCCGGTCTTCCCCTCGACAGACACCAGCGTCGCGCAGCGCGCGAAAGACCTGGCCAAGGCCAAGTCGCTGCTCAGCGCCGCAGGGCATGCCAAGGGCTTCTCGACCGCCCTGTACGCGAACGCGGTCCAGGAGATCCCCGACTACGCCCAGATCGTGCAGCAGTCGGCGAAGGCCGTCGGCGTCGACATCGCAGTGCACGCCCAGCCGTCAGCGGCGTACTACGGCAAGGCGACGTTCGGGAACTCGAACTGGCTCGACGCGACGATGAGCCTGGTCGACTACGGCCACCGAGGCGTGCCTAACGCGTTCCTGACCAACCCGCTGCAGACCATCAGCTCCAAGACCGGCACCGGCTCCTGGAACGCCGCGCACTTCAACAGTTCCCAGTACGACAAGCTAGCCGCGCAGTACATCGCCGCCGTCGACCTGACGACCCAGCGCCAGCTCGCCGGCCAGATCGAGACCTTGCTGCTGACCGAGACCCCGATCATCTTCGCCTACTTCTACAACTATCTGTCCGCCTGGGCGAAGAACGTCAACGGTGTCTACCCGACGGCCATCGGTCACCTCTTCCTCTACAACGCGACCAAGACCTGACCTAGCAACCGCACGGCCAGCAGAGCGGCTGGCAAGCAGAGCGGTCGGCCTGGTAGAGCTGCCTGCCAGCGGAGCGGTCGGCCAGGCAGGGCGTGAGCTGCCTGCCGACCGCTCCGCTGGTATGCCCGAATATCCTGGAACTTCCGGCCCGCGCAGGCAGGCCAATCGCGGAAGGTGACTGATGACATCCGGCCAGGATCGGCAGGGTAGGCCAGCACTTCCAGTGCGGCCTGCGGACGCCAGTCCGCAGGCCGCATTTGACGCGACGCTCAGCAATGCGGCTACCGATGACCCTGGCTACATCAGCGTCCTGCGGCGCCGCCTGCGCGATAGCGGCCGGACTCGCCGCAACGAGGCCCACAGTCATCACCGCGACGTGTCAGGCGGCTGGCTCAGGCAGGCCGTCTTCGGTGCCATGGACGGCCTGGTGACGAATATCTCACTGATCGCCGGCGTCGGCGAAGCCGGCGTGCACTCGCAGACGATCGTCGTCACCGGGCTGGCCGGCCTGGCCGCTGGTGCTTTCTCGATGGCTACGGGAGAGTACGTCTCGGTATCGTCGCAGAACGAGCTGATCGCAGCCGAGGTCTCCAGGGAGCGGCACGAACTCGAACACCATCCGGAAGCCGAGCGACGCGAGCTAGCGGCGGTCTTCAGGCATCGCGGCGTCGACGCCGACCTGGCCGACCGGATCGCGAGACAGGTGTCGACCAAGCCAGAAGAAGCGCTGCGGATGCACGTCCGCGAGGAACTCGGCGTTGATCACCACGAGCTGCCCTCGCCATATGTGGCGGCCGGCGCCTCACTGATCACGTTCGCCGTCGGAGCACTGATCCCGCTGCTGCCGTTCCTGCTCGGCTTCAAGTCACTGCTCGCCGCGCTGCTGCTCACCGCCGTCGCCGCGTTCACCGGCGGCGGCGTCGTCTCGCGGATCACCGACCGCCCGTTCCTGTTCGGCAGCGCCCGCCAGCTAGTCCTGGCCGGCGCCGCAGCCGGCCTCACCTACGCAATCGGCACCGCCGTAGGCGCCGCCATCCACTAAGTCCGATCCGGGCGGTCCGGTTCCGGGCGGCGGTTCAGTCCAGCCCGCGTGGCGAACCTGCCGGATATCTGCCCTTTCGGGGCATTGGCGGCTCGCCTGGCCCGGGGTCGGACCGGTTCCTGTAGGACAGTTTTCCGTAGTAGGACCGTTGACCGGCGTATTGGCGGCAAACGCTCCTACTACGGAAAACCGTCCTACACAATGCCCGGCTTG
The DNA here is from genome assembly GCA_963819285.1 of uncultured Actinomycetota bacterium. Taxonomy (GTDB): domain Bacteria; phylum Actinomycetota; class Actinomycetes; order Streptosporangiales; family Streptosporangiaceae; genus Chersky-822. The sequence goes on along the minus strand of CAWFVM010000002.1, from coordinate 2,225,982 downwards.
CGAGGAATGCCGTCGGCCAAGGCCCGGTGCTGCCGTGCGAGCTCCACGGCTCCCCTCGGCCACGCACTGGACGGCGCCCCCGGCAGGTGACCCGCCCCATGGCGGTTCCGTGATCATGACCGGGATGGTGATCACGGAAACAAGCTGGCAGGATCACGCGATCGATGTTCCGTGATCACGGCGCACGGGATGATCACGGAGCATGGCTGGCGCGAATTCCGTGATCGGGTTACCACACGGGCCTGGCGAAGCCACCGCGCGGACCCGGACTGATCCCCGGTGACTCAGCTGTCACAGCCGCCTCACCCGCTGCCAGGCTCGCCCGATCCTGTAGGAGACTTTTTTCCTGTAGGAGACTTAACAGCGAATATGGTGGTCAATCCTCCTACAGGAATAAAGCCTCCTAGATCTTTTAGCCACCAGCCCCCGCAAACCCGCCCAGAACACGCAAACCCGGCCCCTCACTCCGCCCAAGCCCGGCCGGTGGTCACCCGGCCGACGTTCCGGACCGTCATCCTCCACCCGGCTAACATCACGGAATTCGCGCCAGAGCCGGAGCACCGGCGGCGTGATCTCAGCCAGGGAAGCGCGGTTCGCGGGACCAGGAGCACAAAGCCGGCGACTCTGTCAGCCCGGCGCGGGACCCGGGCGGTTCCGTGATCATGGTCTGGGTCGTGATCACGGAGCTTCAGGCGGGTGATCACGCCCTTGGTTTCCGTGATCAAGCTACGTTTCATGATCACGGAAACACGCATGGGGTGAATCGCCGTCCGGGGCCGTCTGCCAGCCGGAGCCAGTCGCAGCCGGGGCCGGCGAAGGCCGGGGCCGGCGAAGGCCGGGGCCGGCGAAGGCCGGGGCCGGCGAAGGCCGGGGCCGGCGAAGGCCGGGGCCGGCGAAGGCCGGGGCCGGCGGAAGCGGGTGCCGGGGTTACCAGGTGTCTATGCCGAAGGAGTCTTCGGCGTGGCCGCCGGAGGACAGCAGGGCCAGGTCGGCCTCCACCATCATGCCGACGAGCTCGTCGAAGGCGATCTTTGGCTCCCAGCCGAGCCGGTCCCGCGCGGCCGCCGGGTCGGCGCAGAGCTTGTCCACCTCGGCCGGCCGGATGAACGCCGCGTCGGTCACCACGTGGTCGCGCCAGTCGAGCCCGGCCACCTTGAACGAAGCCTCAAGCAGATCGGCGACCGAGTGCGTGACCCCGGTGCCGATCACGAAATCGGCCGGCTCCTCCTGATCGGCGAGCATCAGGTGCATGGCCCGGACGTAGTCTCCGGCGAACCCCCAGTCCCGGCGCGCGGACAGGTTGCCGAGCCGGAGCTGCTTTTCGTAGCCGAGCTTGATCTTGGCGACCCCGAGCGAGATCTTCCTGGTCACGAACTCCGCGCCGCGCCTGGGCGACTCGTGGTTGAACAAGATGCCCGACACGGCGAACATCCCGTACGACTCACGGTAGTTCTGAGTCAGGAAATGCCCGTAGGACTTGGCCACTCCGTACGGGCTGCGCGGGTGAAACGGCGTCTGCTCGGTCTGGGGCGACTCCCTGACCATGCCAAACATCTCAGAGGACGACGCCTGGTAGAACCTGATCTGCCCCCGCCCGGGGCTGCGCGAGGCGCTGACGCCGCTGCAGACCCTGATCGCCTCAAGCACCCGCAGCACACCGAGCCCGGTCACCTCGCCGGTCAGCTCGGCCTGCTGCCACGACATCGGCACGTACGAGATCGCGGCCAGGTTGTAGACCTCATCGGGCTGGACCCGCTCGACCGCCGAGATCAGGCTGCCCTGGTCGAGCAGGTCACCTCGGACCAGCCTCACCTCGGGCAGAAGCTGCCTGAGCTGGCGCACCCTCGGGTTCTGCTGACCGCGCACAAGTCCCCAGACCTCGTAACCCTGCGAGGTCAGGTACTCAGCCAGATACGAACCATCCTGGCCGGTGATTCCGGTGATCAGCGCTCGTCGTGTCAGGGTCGGCCTCCACTGCCTCGGGCAGGCCAGGCGGCGGCCCCGCGAACCGGCTTACCCATGTCGCGGCAGCATATCGTTACCGGGCAGTAGGCCGGCGACATCCCCGGCGGACTGCCCGATTGCCGCCATCGGATCACCGCACGGTCAAGTCCTCGCTGTGGCATCTGGGTCGCGAAGTGCCCAGTGATAATGTTCCCAGCCAGGAAGGTCAGCGGCTCGGCCAGACGGGATCACCCGTTCGGCGCGCGCCAAGAGGAGGCAGACCTGCGTGACGACAATGCCGATGCCGCCGCCATCCGATGACCGGCCACTGCGAGTCGCGCTCCTGTCCTACCGCAGCAAACCACATTGCGGCGGCCAGGGGATTTACCTGCGCCACGTGTCTCGGGAGCTGGCGGCGCTCGGACACCACGTAGAGGTGTTCTCCGGACAGCCGTATCCGGAGCTTGAGCCGGGCCCGCTGCTGCGCACCCTGCCGAGCCTGGACTTGTACCGCGATGACGATCCGTTCCGCACGCCAGGATTCCGCGAGTACCGGGACTGGATCGACCTGCTCGAAGTCGGCATGATGTGGACGGCCGCCTTCCCTGAGCCGCTCACCTTCAGCATCAGGGCACTGCGGGCACTGCGCGCCCAGCGCGACAACTTCGACATCGTGCACGACAATCAGGTACTCGCCTACGGGATGCTCGGCCTGCGCCGTCTTGGCCTGCCGCTGGTCACCAGCATTCACCACCCGATCAGCGTGGACCGCCGGATCGAGCTTGAGCAGGCCAGGGGATTCTCGAACCTGACCAAGCGGCGCTGGTACTCCTTCGTCCGGATGCAGGCCAGGGTCTCCCGCCGGGTGGGCACGGTCATGACCGGCTCGCAGTCATCCCGCGACGACATCCTGCGCGACTTCAAGGTGCCCGAGCAGAACATCAAGGTGATCCCGCTCGGGGTGGACACCCGGCTGTACCACCCGAGGCCGATAGCGCGGATTCCCGGCACGATCATCGCCGTCGCGAGTGCGGACTCGCCCGTTAAAGGCATACCTACGCTGCTGCGAGCCTTCGCAAAGCTGGTGACGGAAAGGGACGCCGTACTGACTGTCGTTGGCAAGCCAGCGCCCGGTGGCCCGACCGAGAAACTGATCGGCGAGCTCTCGCTTGGTGACCGGGTCCGGTTCGTGACCGGGATAAGCGACGAGGAACTCGCCCAGCTCATGGCCAGCTCCGAGCTGGCCGTGGTCCCCTCGCTCTATGAGGGCTTCTCGCTGCCGGCCGTGGAGCACATGGCCTCGGGCACTCCGCTGATCGCGAGCCGCACCGGCGCCCTGCCCGAGGTCGTCGGCGACGCGGCGGTGCTGGTCAGCCCGGGTGACCCGGAAGAACTAGCGGCCGCCCTGCGCCGCCTGCAGGACTCACCAGCCGAGCGGGCAGCGCTGTCGGCCAAGGCGCTGGCCCGGGTACAGGAACGATTCACCTGGTCGGCGGTCGCCCGAGCGACAGTGGCCGAGTACCGGGCAGCGATGGCCGCCTTCCCCCGCCCCGGCAGCGCAGGAGCCGCCGCCGCACCCACCCCATCCAGCCGCCCCGACAGCGCGGGAGCCGCCGGTGCTGACGGTTGATTTCGGGCTGCTGCCGATCCAGCCAGGCGACCGGCTGCTCGATATGGGCTGCGGCGGTGGCAGGCACGCGTTCGAGGCGGCCCGGCGGGGAGCACGGGTGGTGGCGCTTGACACCGACAAGGCCGAGCTCGATCAGGTGACCGCTATTTTCGCGGCAATGGCGGAGGCCGGCGAGATCCCGGAGGGCGGTAGCGGAATGGCATTGGCCGGTGACGCTACGTCGCTGCCATTCCCTGATGGCTCATTCGATAAGGTGATCGCCGCGGAGGTGCTTGAGCACCTGCCCGCTGATCAGACCGCGATGAACGAGATCGCGCGGATCCTGCGCCCTGGGGGGGTGGCCGCTGTGACCGTGCCTGCCTGGCTGCCTGAGCGCGTCTGCTGGCGGCTCTCTGACGACTATCACAACACTCCTGGCGGTCACATCAGGATCTTCACCAGGAAGGAGCTCGTCACCAAGCTGACCAGGTCCGGCCTGGCGGTCAAAGGCCACCACCGGGCGCACGCACTGCACTCCCCTTACTGGTGGGTGAAGTGCGCGGTTGGCGTCCGCAATGACGACCATCCGCTCGCCGCGACCTATCACAAGCTGCTTGTCTGGGACATCATGCGCAAGCCCGCGCTCACCCGGCTCGCCGATCAGGCGCTTAACCCGCTGCTCGGCAAGAGCCTCGTCATCTACGTGGACAAACATGCGCCCGTCGGATAGCGGTCCGAGGTCCCGCTCGGCCGCCTGGATTCCCGAAGTCGCCGGCATCCTCACCGCCGAGCAAGTCATCAGCACCGGTCAGGCCATCGCAGCGGTCCAGCATGGCAACGGCGCGATTGGCTGGCCCGACGGTCATGTCGATGCCTGGAACCACGTCGAGTGCGCGATGGCACTGAGCGTGTGCGGGCTCAGAGACGCTAGCAGGCGGGCCTACGAGTGGCTGCGGGCCACCCAGCGTCCCGACGGCTCCTGGTACATGCAGATGCCACCGGGCCAGGCCGACCTGACGACCGAGAGCAACCACGCGGCTTACTGCGCGGTCGGCGTGTGGCACGAACTGCTGGTCAGCCGGGACGAGGGGTTCGTCCAGCGGATGTGGCCGACGGTACGAGCCGCGATCGACTTCGTGCTTGGCCTGCAGACCCCCCGAGGCGAGATCATCTGGCGGCGGCAGGCAGATGGTTCCGCGGATAATTATGCGCTGCTCACGGGCAGTGCCAGCATGTACACGAGCCTGCGGTGCGCCATCTTGCTCGCCGACTACCTCGCCGAACCGCAGCCCGACTGGGACCTGGCCGCCAGTCAGCTCGGACACGCCGTCGCCAGTCACCCCGAGGCGTTCGCGGACAAGAGCCGGTTTTCGATGGACTGGTATTACCCGGTTCTCGGCGGGCCGCTGCGCGGCCCGGCCGGCACCGAGCGGCTTGAGCAGGGCTGGGATACCTATGTGGTACCGGGACTTGGCGTCCGCTGCGTGAGCGACGAGCCCTGGGTGACCGCGGCCGAAACGGCGGAACTGGCGATCACGCTAGATGCGATCGGCGACGCGACCAGGGCTATTGAGCTGCTCGACCAGATCCAGTTCCTGCGCGACCCTGGCGGCGCCTACTGGACCGGCTGGCAGTACGTCACCAGCAGGCACTACCCCGACGAGCAGAGCAGCTACACGGGTGCGGCGATGGTGCTCGCCGCCGACACCATGTGCGGCGCGACCGCCGCCGCGTCGATCTTCCGCTCGGTCGCCGCGCAGGAAGCGGCCGTGCTCTCGGCCGGCGATGCGGCCTGCGGCTGCGAGCCGCTCGCGGCCAGCCAGGATGACGTGCCCGCGCCGTAAATCCGTTGCCTGGCCAGGGTTCGCGCAGAGACAATCCATAGCATGCCCGCCGACGCTCATCTCGACTTCCGCCCGCTGACGGAAGCGGCGGCCGGGCAGTGGGCCCAGCTCATGTCGGTGATCGCGGTCGCCGACTCCGACGATACGGTCTTCGGCGAGGACGACCTGCTTGAGGACTTCCACGATCCAGACCGCGACTTCGCCCAGGGCTCGATCGCCGTCTACGACGGTGACGTGCTGGCCGGCTACAGCGTTCTGGATGTACGCAGGGCCGCCGAGGAGCAGCACGACATGCTGCAGGAAGGCGGCGTGCATCCGGACTACCGCGATCGCGGCCTCGGCACGCGATTGCTCGACTGGTCCGAGCGCGCGGCCATCCCGCTGCACCGCCAGAGCTTCCCGGCCGGCCGCTCTCGCTGCACGGCTCGTGCCTGACCAGCAACGAATCCGCCATGAAGCTGTACGCGGGCAGGGGCTACCAGCCGGTCAGATGGTTCCACCTGATGGAGTGCGAGCTGCCGGCGGACCAGGCGGCGGCAGCGGCCCTCGCTCCGGTCGCGGATGGGATCGAGATCGCTAAGTTCAGCGCCGAGCGCTCCGCCGATTTTCACCTGATCAGGGACGAGGCGTTCCGCGACCACTGGGGATCGACCGAGACGTCGGCGGACGCCTGGGCTCGCCACGTGGAGCAGCGGCAGTTCCGGAGCGCCTACAGTTTCGCGGCCTACGCCGGCGGCGAGCCGGCCGCCGCGGTCATCGGCCATGAGTACGAGGCCTACAACGAGTCAATCGGCCGGCGCGACCTGTATATCGCGGTGGTCGCTACCCGGCTGCCCTGGCGCGGCCAGGGCCTCGCGACTCACCTGCTCGGCCGGGCCCTGGCAGCGGCCAGCGCCGATGGCTTCGGGAGCGCGTCACTCAGCGTCGATGCCGACTCCCCGACCGGCGCCGTCGGGATCTATGAGCGAATCGGTTTCGCCATCAGGAGCACCACGGTCGTCCACCGCAAGCCGCTGCCCGCCTAGCCCGTGCCCCGGGCCGGGAACCGGGGAGTCGCTGCTAGCCGATGCCGGCCGCGGTGCGTTCGAGTACCCGGAGCGATCCTGTTATACCTACTTCTTTGAATGAACCTGAGGCGAGTGCCCGCCGGTAGATCCGGTAGGGCGGCTGCCCGCCGTCGGCCGGGTCGGGGAAGACGTCGTGGATGGCGAGCGCTCCGCCCATCGTGATCCTGGGTGCCCAGCCCTCGTAGTCGGTCGTGGCGGCCGCGTCGGTGTGACCGCCGTCGATGAAGAGCAAGCCGAGCGGGTGCTGCCACAGCCGCGACACGTCGGCTGAGCGGCCGACAATCGCGACGACGTGGCGTTCGAGCCCGGTGGCGGCCAGGGTCGAGCGGAAGGCCGGCAGGGTGTCCAGGAGGCCGACGGCCGGGTCGACCAGGGTCTGGTCGTGGTACTCCCAGCCCGGCTGATTCTCCTCGGAGCCGCGGTGATGATCGACGGTGATGACCAGCTGGCCGGCGTGGCGGCCGCCGCGGCCAGGTAGATGGTCGACTTGCCGCAGTAGGTGCCGATCTCGGCGATCGGCCCGAGGCCCGCGTAGGCGGCCGCCGCCGAGCAGAGCGCCTCGCCTTCGGCCGGGGGCATGAAGCCCCTGGCGGCCTCCGCGAGGCGCCGGTGCTCATCTTGCAGGACGAAGGTCATGGGCTAGACACTAAGGTAGGCACGAGTGCTGGTACGGCGAACGGAGGCGCGCGGTGAAGGTGATTGTCGATCGCGATGCCTGCGAGGCCAACGCGATCTGCGCCGGGCTCGTCCCTGAGGTGTTCGATGTCGACGACGACGATGTGCTGCACCTGAGGCTTGAGGTGATTCCTGACCGGCTCGCCGACTCGGTCAGGCACGCGGTGCGCTCCTGTCCCAAGGCCGCGCTGACCCTGCAGGAGTAGCCGGGCTCGCGGAGTAGCCGGGCTCGCGGAGTAGCCGCCTAGCCGATCAGGCCCAGGCCGATCGCGAGGCCGACGCCGACCAGCACGACACCGCCGATCAGCTCGCCGCTCTCACCGGCGAGGCCACCGAGCCTGGCGCCGAATTCCAGGCCGGCCAGCGACATGCCGATGCTGACGATGCCGAATACCAGGGCGCCGGTCAGCAGGTTGACCTGATAGCCGCCAAGAGCGAAGCCGGCGATGAGGTTATCCAGGCTGAGGGCGAACGCACTGACCCCGACCTTGACCCATTCCCGGCGCTGGCGCGGCTGGTCGCTAGCTGATCCGGCCGAGGACCCGGCCGCGGCCTCGGGTTCGTCTGGACCCTCTGGGGCTGGCACGGGCACGGGCTGGTCGCGCACCCGGATCTTGCGCAGGAAGCTGACGATGCCGTAGCCGCCGACGCCGATCAGCAGGACGGAGCCGAGCAGCCTGGCCTCGCGGCCGATATCCGACGCCAGATCGTGCCCGATCAGCAGTCCCACGATCGGCATGCCGGCCTCGAAAAGGCCGAAGGTCAGCAGGACCCGGAGCCTGGTGGCCGCGCTCACCCCGCCGACCCCGATGGCGATCGAGGCCGCCAGGTTGGAGAACCCGACGGAGACGGCAACCAGAGCCAGTGCGAGCATGCCTCATACGTTAGCGAAAATCCCCTGGTATCCGATCCGCCCTGATTGAGTGGCGGCCGGGCGTGCCGCGATATCGGCGTGTCGGCATGGCGTGACCGGCCAGCCGCTATGGTGGCCCCGGCTGACGATAGATCGGGGAGGGCTCAGATGCGGCGGACGCGGCGGATGCGGCGGATCGGACAGGCGGGAACCGGGCTGGCCGCGATGGTCCTGCTGGGCGGCACGGCCGCCGCTGGACTGGCGGCGCCGGCGGCGCGCCCAGCGCTGGCCGCCTCCGGGACGGCGCGGGCCGGCGGCGCGGCGCGGGCTGGCACTGTCGTGGTCGAGCCCGCGATCCGGGTGCCGAATGCGCGGCCGGAGGCAGCACCATTCGGGGGCTACACGCCGGCTCAGATCCGGGCGGCGTATTTCCTCAACCCGCTGCTGCACAAGGGCACCAACGGCAGGGGCACCTCGATCGTCATCGTGGACAGCTTCGGCTCGCCGACGATCAAGCACGACCTCGGCGTGTTCGACAGCACGTTCAAGCTGGCAGCGCCGACGCTGACAATCATCCATCCGGCCGGGGCGATCCCGAAGTTCCGGCGAGATAACTCGACCATGGACAGCTGGGCCGACGAGACCACGCTCGACGTGGAGTGGGCGCACGTGATGGCGCCGGCCGCCAGGATCGTGCTGGTCGAGACGCCGGTGTCGGAGAACGAAGGCACCAGCGGGTTCCCCCAGATCGTCAAGGCCGAGCAGTACGTGATCGCGCACCACCTCGGCGGGGTGATCAGCCAGAGCTTCGGCGCGACCGAGGAGACCTTCCCGAAGGGGGCTCTGCGGCCGTTGCGGGGAGCTTACCTGGAGGCCGCCGAGCCCAGCCACAACATCACGGTGCTGAGTGCGTCGGGCGACGCCGGGGCCACCGATATGCGGAACAACGAGTCGCTGTTCTACACCCATCAGGTAACCTCGTGGCCGGCCAGCGATCCCCTGGTCACCGGGGTGGGCGGGCTGGACCTGCGGCTGGACTCCCGTGGCCGCCGGACCGGGCCTGACCAGGTGTGGAACGACCCGGGCCCGCCGCCGAGCGCGGGCGGCGGCGGCAAGTCGGTCATCTTCAGCCGGCCAGCGTTCCAGAATGGCGTCGCCTCGGTCACCGGCCCGCACCGGGGCGTTCCCGACATCTCGCTGAGCGCATCCTGTGCTCACCCGGTCGACATCTACTCCAGCTTCGACGGCCCGGGCTGGGACCTGATCTGCGGCACGAGCGAGGCGACACCGCTCTTCGCCGGGGTGATCGCGCTCGCTGACCAGCAGGCCGGCCATCCGCTCGGCCCGATCAACAGCCTGCTTTACCAGATGGCGGCCAGCCACGACCCCGGCATCGTCGACATCACCCGCGGTAACAACAGCGTGAGCGTCGAGCAGGGCGGCAAGCAGTTCTTCGTCAAGGGCTTCACCGCTGTCCCCGGCTACGACCTCAGTTCCGGCGTCGGCACGATCAATGCCAGCCTGTTCGTCCCTGAGCTCGTCGCGCTGGCGAAGAAGTCGGCGGGCTAGCGCGAGGGCTTGGCCGGGCGGCGGCTAGGCGGGGACGGGGCTGGCCGCCCGGGCTAGCGGGACGGGACCGAGCCGACCTCGTGGGTGAGCCGCACCCGGTCACTGCGGTAGGTATACCGAGTCATCCGGATGGGGCGGTCCTTCGCGTAGGCCGTTCGGTTGACGACGAGCACGGGCGTCCCGCTCGACACGCCGAAGAAGGCGAACTCCCGCGCGTTCGGCATCCGCGCCCCGATCTCGTCCACGAAGCCAAGCTGGTCATAGCCGAGGTCGGCGAGCAGCTTGATGCTGCCGTTGACGATGTCTCCCGCCTGCTCAAGCGGCGTGCCCTCGGCGATGTCAAGCGGGAAGTACGAGGCCATCATCATCCAGGGGATGCCGCCGATCGAGCCGTGCCTGCGGCGAACCACCACCAGGTCCCCGGCCTCGATCTCCAGCTTCTCCGCGACGCTGGGCGAGGCCGGCGACTTCTCGACGACCTGCCTCGAGGTCTCCGCCTCGGCGTCGGAATTGCTGACCTCGGGTATGAGGGTTGACGGGCTCTGGCCGGTGGGCTGGGTGCGGACTCGTGACAAGAGCGCCGTGAAAGGCACCGGGGGCTCGTTGACGAACGTCCCGAGTCCCTGCCTGGTCACCACCAGTCCCTGGTTGGTCAGCAGCGCGATCGCCAGCCGGACCGTGTTCCGCGAGGCGTCGAACAATTTGACCAGGTCAGGCTCGCTCGGGAGCCGTTCGCCTGGTTGCAGCGCACCGCCGTCAATCTGGTCGCGGAGCCGGTCCGCGATCTCCTGATACTTGGCCTGAGCCATGCTCGGCCTCCCTTCATCGCGATCAGCGACTGTCACCATCCGGATACAGAGATCCTACCCATTCAGATCGTTTGAATCAGCCAACTGATTGGTATGAGTGAGATGAGCAGGAACATCGGGTTGATAGTAAACAGTACAGCCCCTGGTTCCTACCAGCGAAGAGGAGAGCACGTGTTGTACCTGCTAATCGTTTTCGGGGCGATCGTCGCGGTCGTCGCCGTAGCCGTTCCGATAGCGGCCATCATCCTGGTCAGCCTGGCCAGCCTGCACGAAGAATCGAAGCACAGCCTCTCGGGCGCTGCCCCTGGCCCGGCCGAGCGGCTGGCCCGCCGGCTGCTCGGCTTCCACGCAGAGGAGCCGGACTCGCTGAGCCACCCCGGCTCGCCGAACCACCCCGGCTCGCTGACTTCGAGCCGGATGCCTTTAAGGCCGGGTCGTGCGACTCGTGACGACCCCGAAGTACGCTTCCTACATGCGCGTCGCCCTGTGTCAGATCCCCGTCAGCAGTCAGCCCGACGTCAACCTCCGGCGGATCGAATCCGCCCTGACTTCCGCCAGCGAGCAGGGGTCTGAGCTAGCCATCTTCCCCGAAGGCAGCCTGGTCCGATTCTCGGCCGACCTCACGAGCGCCGCCGAGCCACTGGACGGCCCGTTCTGTACCGGGCTCTCCCAGGCGGCCCGCGGCAGCGGGGTGGCCCTCGTGGCCGGTATCTTCGAGCCGGCCCCGGACGGGCTGGTGTACAACACCACCGTCGCCTTCGACGCCAGCGGAGAGCTGGTGGCGGCCTACCGGAAGATCCATCTGTTCGACGCGCTGGGCCAGCGGGAGTCGCAGACCGTCGCCCCTGGCTCCGAGCTCGTCGTCGCTGAGCTGGCCGGCCTCAAGGTCGGCATCCTGACCTGCTATGATGTCCGGTTTCCCGAACTGGCCCGCGCGCTGACGATGCTCGGCGCCGACCTCATCGCCATCCCGTCAGCCTGGGCGTCCGGCCTGTTCAAGGAGGAGCACTGGGTCACGCTGGTGCGGGCTCGCGCGATCGAGAACACGATCTGGGTCGCGGCGGCCGGCCAGGTACCCGATCCGGACGAACCTCCCACGAAGGCGCCGACCGGGGTTGGCCGCAGCCTGCTGGTCGATCCGATGGGGACGGCCAGGCTCGATCTGGGCTCGGCTCCGGGAGTGAGCGCCGGAATCGTCGACACCGAGATGACGGCCCGCGTCAGGTCGGTTCTCCCTAGTCTGCAGCACCGGCGCCCCGACCTGTACGGCAACGTGGCCAGCCCAGTTCGCTAGCTCGGGCTCGTCAGCTCGGGCTCGCTCGTCAGCTCGGGCTCGTTAGCTCGGGCTCGTTAGCTCGGGCTCGTCGGCGGGGTCGGAAGGGGGCCGAAGCACCAGGCGGTGGCTGCGGTGACGACGCCACGCGATGCCTGCCGCGACGCCGGCTACTGCCACCGCGACCGCGATCGCGAGTCCAGCGCCGACGGCTCGCTCCACAGCGGCGTAGGCCGAGCCCGCCAGGTAGCCGAGCAGGCAGTAACCGACACCCCAGGCAATACCGCCGACCAGGTTGTTGATCAGGAACACCCGGTACGGCATGCTGGCGGCGCCCGCAGCGGCGGGCATGAGCGCACGGGCCACAGCGACGAACCTGCCGCCAAGCACCGCCAGCCCCCCTCGGTCCCGCAGCACCGTCCTGGCCCTGGTCACCGGTCCTGGCAACCGCGCCAGCGCGCGGTGCTCGAACAGCCGGCCGCCGAGCCGCCGGCCGATCTCGTATCCGACAAGCGGGCCGGTCACGGCGGCGAGGACCACGACCACGATCAGCAGCGGCAGCGACAGATGCCCCCGGCTGGCCAGCACGCCGCCAAGGACCACGGCCGCCTCGCCCGGCAGCACGAACCCGAGGAAGATCGCCGTCTCGCCGAAGACAAGCGCCGCGATCAGGCCGATAGCGAGCGAGCTGTTCAGGTGGCCGAGCGCGGAGGTGAGCCCGCTGATGACACTGGCCACAGCCCCTCACCTCCTTCGCGCGACGCGGCTAGCTGGACCGGCTGGCACCTGGTGGCCGCACCGGCTGCGGACCAGGTGAGCTCCGGACCAGCCTAGACGCGGCCGGCTAGCCAGCCGCATGCCCGGCCCGCGTTCGAGCCGCCCGGCCTAGACTCTCATTGACCTGGCGTGCAGTTCGGATCCTCCCGGACCACGAACGCCGACGACGAGTTATCCATCGCCGCATAGACGCCGTCGGTGCCGTGGCATTCGAAGATCAGCGAGGGAAAGTTACCCGGCGTCTCGATCCGGGTCCAGTGGCCGGGGAAGATCTTTGTCGGGGTGGGAGCGTTGAATTCGTGTGACGCCCGGAAGGCCGAGCAACCTCCCAGTGCGACGAGCGCGCCCGACACGGCGGCGATGGCGGGCATGATGAGCTTGCGATTCTTCAAGGGATCTCCGTTCGCGAGGACCTAGCCATAGACAAGGGTCAAAGCGCGCCGACAAAATCGCCGCGATATCGACAGTAACGGGCAACATCGGCGATCGGTACGCACAGCTATACGAACGGTGAGCTTGCCCCGCAGACCTGAGTCTCCTTATCAGCGGCGGGGCAGGGACGGGGCGGCGCGGGCGCAGGTCGGCGCGGGCGCAGGTCGGGTCGGGTCGGGGGGCGCGGGCGCAGGTCGGGTCGGGGGGCGCGGGCGCAGGTCGGGTCGGGGCGGGCGCGGGCGGGGTCGGCGCGGGGCGGCGGGCGCGGGCGCAGGTCGGGTCGGGGCGGGCGCGGGCGGGGTCGGCGCGGGGCGGGCGGCGCGGGCCGGGGAAATGTTAATACGTTGTCTGGCGGGGGCGACGTATTAACACTTTCCGTTGAATATATGCCCGGTTTGCCATGATTCCGGGTTATCAAAACGATGATATGTGCCGGACGGCCGACGACGTATTGACAGTTTCCGTTGCTGAGCCCCGCCAGAGAGCGGCACCTGGGCTGTCCCGGATGGCAATCGTTGGAGAGTTGCCGGCATCGTCGGGGAGAGTTACCGCTCCACGTAGAGTTTCCGCCGTATTTGACGGTTAACGCTACCTGAGGCGGTAACTCTACCCGGAAATGACGGTAGGTCTTCGCGAACCGGCAACTCGGCGCGATCTGCTTCGGAGATCAGCGGCGGTGCCGAGTGCCGCCGGCCATGCCGGACCCGGCTCGGGCAGCAGTCGGGACCGATGTTGTGGCCGGGGCTCGCCTCCGGACAGGGCACCGGCCCTTGAACGGGCGAAACCGGGCGATCCTGTAGGAGACTTTTTTCCTGTAGGAGAGTTAACAGCGAATATGATTGTAAATCCTCCTACAGGAAAAAAGTCTCCTACAGGATCTGGCCGTGTGGGGTTAGCGGAGGAGCTGGGGTGCCGACTGTCCTGTTGGCTGGTACGACAGAGGCTGCAGAGACTGATGTGACTCGGCAGCGGCACCGAACGGCGGTACCGGCCCGGTCGCGGCGGTACCCGGGCGGTCGCGGTGGCGGGTCGGGTCGGCGTGGCGAGTGGGTGGCGGCGGGCGTCTTGGTTGTACGCCGCGGCGGCGTCGGGCTGTGGCCTAGACTGAGCGGCGGAGCCAAGGCATGGGTCTAACGGGACTAACCGGACTAGGAGCGACCGGGGCGCGAGGCTAGGGACGGCTCGGCCTGTCGGCGGCTCTCTGGCCTCGGAGTAACCTCCAGTAACCCAGTTCTTCTGGACATCTGGGCCAGTAAGGCCATAATGCGTCCTAGCACCCGGCTTCGGGAGGAGACGCCGATGCCAGCTACGTCCCAGCCGCCGTCATCGTCAGGCAGGGGCCCCATCGCTGGCGCACCACCATGGACGGCCAGTGAGCCGGCCGGCCGGGGCGCGCCACCGTGGGAGATCAGCAACCTTCCGCACAGGAACGCGCCTCCGTGGGAGATCAGCGAACCGCCAGGCCGGAGCGGCCCGCCCTGGCCGGACAGCGAGCCTCCGGTCGGCCCGCCCGCCGGCAACCCGCCACCCAGGCCGACCGCCGAGCCACCAGGCGGGAGGCCCTTGCCAGCCGACCGGCCAGCGGCGCCTCCGGGACCGGGGCCCGGACCAGCGGGGCCCGCTGGACCCGACCGGCCGGTGCTACCCGTACGGCCCGAGCGGTCAGGGCCGCCGGCGGACGGCGGCCCTGACCGTCAGGACCGATCACCGGGCACCGCCCCAGCCAGCCACTCACCGGGCGACGCCGCCCTGAGCACTGGCAGCCTGCCGGCGATTACCGGCGGCCTGATTCGCCGTCAGGGATCGTTTACCGGGCGGATCACCAGGGACGGATCGAGCGGATTCCCGGCCGAGCCAGCCCGGTATCAGCTCTATGCGTCGCTGGCCTGCCCGTGGTCGCAGCGGGCACTGATCGTCTGCCGCCTGCTCGGCCTGGACCGCGTGATCGGGCTCACTCTGACCGATCCGGTGGCCGACGAGCGGGGCTGGCGTTTCAGCGACGAGACGGGAGGCGACCCGCTCACTGGCGCGCGCCTGCTGTCTGACCTGTACCGGGCCACCGATCCCGGTTACCGCGGCCCCTACAGCGTGCCGCTGATCTGGGACATGAAGACCCGCCGGATTGTCAGCAACGATGCGGCCCAGATCACCGTCATGCTCGAGACCGAGTTCCGGCCATTCCACCGGCAAGGCGCACCCGACCTGTATCCGGCCGCCCGCCGCCGCGACATCGAGTCGCTCGCGACGCTCATCTTCCACACGGTGAACACCGGCGTGTACAAGGCGGGCCTGGCTACTAGTCAGGCCGGCGATGAGCAGGCGGTCGAGGCACTGTTCACGACCCTCGATGCGCTTGACGAGCGACTGGCACGCCGCCGGTTCCTGCTCGGAGACCTGCTGACCGAGGCGGACATCAGGCTGTACCCCACCCTGGTCAGGTTCGACGCCGTCTATTACCAGATGTTCGGCTGCAACCTGCGCAGGCTCAGCGATTATCCGCAGCTCTGGGCCTATACGCGTGACCTGTACACCCACCCCGGCTTCGGGGAGACCACCGACCTCGGCCAGATCAAGCGCCATTACTATCAGTCCACCGAATGGGGCGATCGCTACAAGTACAGCCTGATACCCATCGGACCCGAGATCGACTGGTCTGAGCCGCACGGCAGGGCCAGGATGCCCACCTGAGAACTCCCGCTGACAGTCTCGCTCCGCGCCGCTTGCCCGGCTGGGGCGGGTAACCTTGGCCGCAGGGGTCGTTCAGGCAAAATCAAGCTTTGGAAGAGGCGATGTCGGCCGTGTCTGCCGAGTTTTCGCATGCGCCCGGTGATCCGGAGAGTCCGCGTCCGGCTCAGGCCGCGACGGCGCAGGCGCCGAATACGGACTTCGGACCCAACGAGTGGCTGGTAGACGAGCTCTATCAGCGGTATCAGAATGACCCTGCCTCGGTCGACCGGGCCTGGTGGAACTTCTTTGCCGACTACCGGCCCCTGCCAGCTAGCACGGGGGCCGCCAGCCCGGCATCAGCCGACCAGGCCGGCCCTTCCGGTGCTGGCCGCCGGGGCCGAGGCCGGGGTGGCGGCACGGACCAGCACGTCGGCCAGGCCACCGGTCCAGGCGAGCCCGCCAGCGCCGGCCCCTGGCTCGGCGACCACTGACCGGGCGGTCAAGACCGATCCCGCCGGGCACGCCGGCATTAACGGTCAGCCCGCCGGGCCGGCGCCGCAGGGCCAGGGACCAGCCGCCGACGAGGCCGACGGCCCCGCCCAGACGCGACTGCGCGGGACAGCGGCCCGCACGGTCACGAACATGGAGGCTAGCCTCGCGGTTCCGACCGCCACGTCCGTGCGGGCCGTGCCGGCGAAGCTGCTGATCGACAACCGCATCGTGATCAACAACCACCTGGCCCGAGGGCGCGGCGGAAAGATCTCGTTCACTCACCTGATCGGCTTCGCGATCGTCAGGGCACTGGCCTCTGCTCCCGGGCTCAATGACTCCTTTGCTGAGGTCGACGGCAAGCCGATGCTGGTCACGCCCCAGCACGTCAACCTGGGCCTGGCGATCGACGTACGCAAGAACGACGGCAGCCGTCAGCTTCTCGTGCCGAGCATCAAGGCGGCCGAGCAGATGGACTTCCGCCAGTTCTGGCTCGCCTACGAAGAGGTCGTGCGCAAGGCCAGGGGCGGCAAGCTCACCGTCGAGGACTTCGGCGGCACCACGATCAGCCTGACCAACCCGGGGACCATCGGCACGATGCACTCGGTGCCCAGGCTGATGCCTGGGCAGGGCTGCATCATCGGCGTCGGCGCCATGGAGTACCCGGCGGCCTACCTGGGCGCGTCCGCCGAGACGCTGGCCAGGAACGCCGTCAGCCAGACCGTCACGCTGACCTCGACCTACGATCACCGCATCATCCAGGGCGCGCAGTCCGGGGAACTGCTGCGGATCATCAGCGGGCTGCTGCTCGGCGAGTCCGGTTTCTACGATGAGGTCTTCGCCGCGCTGCGGATCCCCTACGAGCCGGTCCGCTGGGTGCGGGACATCCCCGCCGGGCACGACAGCGACATCAGCAAGGCCGCCCGCGTGCATGAGCTGATCCACGCCTACCGGGTGCGCGGTCATCTGCTGGCCGACACTGATCCCCTGCAGTACCAGCAGCGCAAGCATCCCGACCTGGACATCAACCAGCACGGGCTGACGCTGTGGGACCTGGAGCGCGAGTTCGCGACCGGCGGGTTCGGCGGCAAGCCGCGCATGCTGCTCCGCGAGATCCTCGGCGTGCTGCGTGACGCCTACTGCCGCACCGTGGGCCTGGAGTACATGCACATCCAGAATCCCGCCGAGCGCTCCTGGCTTCAGGATCGGGTGGAGCGCCCGCAGCCCGACGCCGACCACGAGGAGCAGCTCCGCGTCCTGTCCAGGCTGAACGTGGCCGAGGCGTTCGAGATGTTCCTGCAGACCAAGTACGTCGGACAGCGGCGATTCTCGCTTGAGGGCGCGGAGTCGCTGATCCCGCTGCTCGACGCCGTGCTCGGCGAGGCCGCGATGACCGGACTGCACGAGGCTGTGCTCGGGATGGCGCACCGAGGCCGGCTGAACGTGCTCGCGAATATCGTCGGCAAGTCCTACGGCCAGATCTTCAACGAGTTCGAGGGCTACGTCGACCCGACCAGCACGCACGGGTCCGGGGACGTGAAGTACCACCTGGGCGCTGACGGCAAGTACAAGACGGCCGACGGCACGACGATCCCGGTGAGCCTGGTGGCGAACCCCAGCCACCTGGAGGCAGTCGACCCGGTGCTTGAAGGGGTAGTAAGAGCAAAGCAAGACCTTCTAGATATCGGCACGCACGGCTTCACGGTGCTGCCCGTGCTGATCCATGGCGACGCGGCCTTCGCCGGCCAGGGCGTCGTGGCCGAGACTCTCGAACTCTCGCAGCTGCGCGGCTACCGTACCGGCGGCACCGTGCACATCGTCGTCAACAACCAGGTCGGCTTCACGACCGACCCGGCTTCCTCGCGGTCAAGCCAGTACAGCACGGACGTGGCCCGCACCATCCAGGCACCGATCTTCCACGTGAACGGCGATGACCCCGAGGCGGTGGTCCGGGTCGGCAAGCTGGCGTTCGCCTATCGCGAGACCTTCGCCAAGGACGTCGTGATCGACATGGTCTGCTACCGGCGCCGAGGTCACAACGAGGCCGACAACCCCTCGTTCACCCAGCCGATCATGTACGACCTGATCGACGCCAAGCGGTCGACCCGCAAGCTGTACACCGAGTCGCTGATCGGCCGGGGTGACATCACGCTCGACGAGGCCGAGCAGATCCTGCGCGAGTACCAGGCCGAGCTTGAGCGAGCGTTCACCGAGACCCGAGAGGCGGTCGGCAGGCCGCCGGAGCCGGGTGCCGTGCTCCCCCGGCCGCCGGCCCAGCCAAGCCCGATCGAGCATCGCAGGACAGAGACCTCGATCAGCGCGGAGTCGGTCAAGCAGATCATCGACACCCAGCTCAGCCTGCCGCCTGGATTCACCCCGCATCCGAGGCTGGCGCCCCAGCTCGCCCGGCGGGCCGTGATGGTCGAGCACAACGAGATCGACTGGGCGACCGGCGAACTGCTCGCCTTCGGCGGCACGCTGATCGACGGGCACGCCGTCCGCCTCGTCGGCCAGGACACCCGGCGCGGCACCTTCGGCCAGCGGCATGCCGGGCTGGTCGACCGGCACACCGGCGAGGAGTACACGCCGCTCCGCTCGCTCAACAATGGCAACGCCAAATTCCACGCCTACGACTCCCTGCTATCCGAGTTCGCGGCGGTGGGATTCGAGTACGGCTATTCCGTAGCCCGGCCGGACGCGCTGGTCTGCTGGGAAGCCCAGTTCGGTGACTTCGTCAACGGGGCGCAGACGGTACTGGATGAGTTCATCTCCTCGGGCGAGCAGAAATGGGGCCAGCGATCGGGCGTCGTCCTGCTCCTTCCGCACGGGTATGAGGGCCAGGGTCCCGATCACTCATCGGCCAGGGTCGAGCGGTTCATGTCGCTGTGCGCGCAGGACAACATGACGGTGGCGATGCCGAGTACCCCGGCGAACTATTTCCATCTGCTCCGCTGGCATGTGCTCTCCAGCCGGATTAAGCCGCTGATTATATTCACCCCCAAATCAATGCTCAGGCTCAAGACGGCGACTTCCGCGGTAGCCGACTTCACCTCGGGCTCGTTCCTGCCCGTGATCGGCGATCCCGCTTTCGCCGACGCTGGCCGCGCCGGCGGGTTCGATCCCGCGCGGGTGCGCCGGGTGCTGCTGTGCTCGGGCAAGGTCTACTACGACCTGGCCGAGCAGCGGCGCGCCGACGAGCGCGGCGACGTGGCGATCGTGCGGGTGGAACGGCTCTACCCGCTGCCCGCCGCCGAGCTCGCTGCCGCCCTCGCGAGCTACCCGAACGCCGACGAGGTGGTCTGGGTCCAGGAAGAGCCGGTCAACATGGGGGCGTGGCCGTACCTGGCCATGCACCTGCCGCAGCTTCTTGAGCGGCGGTTCGCGGTGGTGGGCCTGCCAGAGAGCTCGGCCCCGGCCTCCGGCTCGGCGAAGTCGCACGCGGTCGACCATGCCGCGCTGATCGCCTCGGCGTTCAAATAAGGTCGGCACGGGCGGTTCGTGATGTACTTCACCGATCGGGGCATCGAGGAACTGGCGCAGCGGCGCGGAGATGATGAGGTGTCGCTCGCCTGGCTGGCGGAGAAGCTGACCGAGTTCGTCGACCTCAACCCCGAGCATGAGATCGCGATCGACCGGCTGGCTGTCTGGCTAGCCCGCGGCGACGACGCCGAGGACTGACTTCCGGCTCCCGGGTTCGCGGCGCTGCCGCTCGCGGCATGCTGGCGCGCCTGCGGGCGACTGGCAGACGAGATATATCTCATGTAGGGTGGGTTTAGCGGAGAGGGGATGAACAATGAGCCCGGTGTTCAGGCACGGCGGGCTACGGCTGTACCTGCTGAAGCTGCTCGATGAAGCACCACGGCACGGTTACGACGTCATCCGCCTGCTGCAGGATAAGTTCCTCGGCGTCTACTCTCCCTCCCCCGGCACGATCTACCCCAGGCTGGCCAGACTCGAAGCGGAAGGCCTGGTCACGCACGAGACCGTCGACGGCAAGAAGGTGTACCGGATCACCGAGGCCGGCCGGGCCGAGCTGCATCGAAGGCTCGACGACCTCGCCGATCTTGAGGACGAGCTGGCCGCCTCGGTACGCGATATCGCCAACGAGATCAGCAGAGACGTCAGGGAGACAGTCAGAAACCTGCGTGATGAGCTGACCTGGGCCGTCCGGGAGGCCGGGCGAGCCGGCCGGCCAGCCGAGACCGATGCTGAGGCTACTCCAGAGGCTGAGGCGGGTGCTGGTGCTGGTGCGGCTCAGCCGGAGGGGAGCGAGCCGGAGCCGGGCGAGCCGGAGGCGGGCGACGCTGGGGGCACCGAGGAAGTGGCCGCAGACGCCGGCGACCGACGCGACAGGCAAAGCCGGGGCGATCGGGGCGACTGGCGAGACTTCACCGAGTGGGCCGAACGGGGTGAGTGGCGCGAGTTCGCCGACTGGGCCAGGCGCCAGGGCTGGGCCGACTGGGCGAGCAAGCAAGAGTGGCAGGCCTGGAAGGAGCGGACGAAGTCCGGCCGCTCGGAATGGGCGCAGGCGACTCGGCCTGACTTCGACTGGCTCAAGGGAGGGCCGCGCAACCGTCGTGAGGCCGGCCCTGACCTGATGGCCGATCTTGAGAGCCTGGCGGCCGCGTTCTCCAAGGAGATCCGGGGCGCTGCCCGGCAGGCAGAGCACGTCAGCGACGATGCGGTGAGCACCCTCGGCCGCATCCTCTCCGACACCCTGAGCCTGATCAGGAACGAGGTCTTCCGCGCAGGCGACCCAAGTCGCACCAAGCCCGCCAGCCCGCCACCTCCGGCACCAGCCGGCGAGCCGGCGACCGATCAGGCACCAGCCGACGATGGCACCTCAGCTGAGGCAGCGGCGGGGAAGGCCGAGAGCCCGCACGATACTCCTTGATCGGGGCCGGAGTCGCGATTCAGGGGGCCGGAGCCCCGTAGACTTCTGGACTCTGGCTGCGCTGGCAACGCCGTCCCGCCGGTACTCCCGATCCCGCGAGTCCGGCCGTCCCCTGAGATCACGCCGCCAGAGTTCCCTGATCATGTGGTCCACCCTGATCACGGAACATCAGTGGCTCGATCACGCCACCAGGGCTCCGCGAACACCGCCCTGGGCATGATCGCGGAACATCAGCGGCGGTCCTTGCTGCCCAGCGACAGCAAAAAGCCGCGCTGCCGTCCCAGCAACAGCTAAGGGCCGCCGGCGCGCTGGACCAAAGCGGCTTAAGGGATAAAAACAACTTTTCCGAACAAGTCGCCCTCTATCATGGCGGCGAAACCCTGACTGGCGTCTCTCAGGGGCAGCGTCCGGTCGATCACGGGGCGCAGGCTGGTCTGGTCGCAGAAAGTCAGCAGCCTGGAGAGCTGGTCTCGGGTTCCCATGGTGGAACCGACGACGGAGAGCTGCAGGAAAAAGATCCTGGTCAGCTCGGCTGGCGGCATCGGGCCGCTGGTGGCGCCTGAGATCACGATCCGGCCGCCGGGGCGCAGCGCCTTGACCGAGTGCGACCAGGTCGCGGCGCCGACGGTTTCCATCACCGCGTCGACCCGTTCCGGCAGCCTGGCTCCGGAGGGAAAGACCTGATCCGCGCCGAGCTCCAGAGCCCGCGCGCGCTTGTCTTCGCTTCTGCTGGTGGCCCAGACCCGGTAGCCTGCCGCGTGCCCGAGCAGGATCAGCGCGGTCGCGACCCCGCCGCCGGCGCCCTGGACCAGGACCGTGCTTCCCGGCTGCAGGCCCGACTTGTCGAACAGCATCTTGTAGGCGGTGAGGTAAGCGGTCGGCAGGCACGCCGCATCCTCGAACGAGATGCTGGCCAGCTTGGGGATCAGGTTGCGCCGGGGAACGGCGACCAGTTCAGCGAAAGTACCGTCGTAGCGCTCGGATAGCAGGGACCTAGCCGGATCCAGGGTCTCGTCCGAGCCGGCGGCCGGATCGCTGATCACGCCGTGCACCACGACGTCGTTCCCGTCCTCGTCCACGCCGGCCGCGTCGCATCCGAGCACCATGGGCAGCCTGTCTTGGGTGATGCCGACGCCGCGAAGCGTCCAGACATCGTGATGATTCAGCGAGGCCGCCTTGACCCTGACAGTCGCCCAGCCATCGGGCGGGCTGGGGTCGGCGTGCTCGCCGAGCTTGAGGGCGGAGATCGGGTCATCTGGGCTGAACCGCGCTGCGGTGACTGCGAACATGGCAGGACCATAGCGCCTGCGAGTCGCGGCGGCTCTGGCGGCAGGCCGGGCCGGTTGTCCCGAAGGCGCCTGCGCGGCGGTCCGGCTGTGGCATACTCCGGCAAAGGCTGGTTCAGATACCCCAATTGCCTGTAAGGACTGGCGTGAATCTGGCTTCATTTGCCGATCTAGCTGTGCGCCTGGTCAACTCGGCCGTTTGTGACGTCGAGGGTGACCCGCTGCGCAGCCGCGAGGCGTTCCGCGACTTCGTAGCGGATCGTCCTTTTCTGGCTGTCCCGGTCACCCAGCATGATCTGGACCGGCTGAAGCTGCTGCGTACCGAGCTCACCGCCGTTTTTTCCTGCGCCGTTGAGGGAGCCGGTCAGGCGGCGGTCGACCGGCTCAACGCCCTGCTGATGATCCACCCAGTGCAGCCGGTACTCGTGGCCCACGATGGTGAGCCCTGGCATGTGCACCTCAGCGAGTCTGGCTCGGTGACCGACAGGTACGCCTCGGCGGCCGTGAGCAGCCTGACGCTGCTGCTCGCGCAGCTCGGCACTGAGCGGCTCGGGATCTGCGCCATCGCTTCCTGCGACCGGGTCTACATCGACGGGAGCAGCAACAAGTCTCGCCGTTACTGCAAGAGCCACTCGCCGCACTCAGCGGCCAGGGGCAATGTCACGTCGCTGCGCGGACAGCTTCCAGTTACCGCCGTCAATCCGGCCGAAGGCACCGATCCATCAGAAACGATCGCATCCGCTGCCAGCTAGACCCATCCGCGCCTCTTGACTAGCTAGATGTCACTCGCGTTACCGAACCGACACCTTCGGGCTTCTTCTCACATCAGCGGATGATCATTAGCATGAGGCCTACTCACGGGCGTTAGGTTCGCGTTATGTAAGGCCCCCGCCGCCTAAGCGCCCCACTCATTGGAGGAAGTCATGACTACGACTCCTACGGGTGCATCTGCGCCGCCTGAAGGTGCCACTGAGTATCACCTGCACCGAAAGGTTGGCCTGCGCCCGCTTACGCTGGTCTCGCTGGGCTCGATTATCGGCTCCGGCTGGCTGCTCGGAGCATTGCACGCGGCCAAGATCGCCGGGGCCGCCTCGCTGATCTCCTGGATCATCGGCGGACTCGTGCTCGCGCTGCTGGCGCTGGTGCACGCCGAGCTTGGTTCCACGTACCCGGTGTCTGGCGGCACGGCACGATTCCCCTACATGATCTTCGGCGCGCTCGGCGGATTCACCGGCGGCTGGATGGCCTGGATCCAGGCGGTCACGATCGCGCCGATTGAGGTCGAGGCCTCGCTGCTGTACCTGCAGTAGCAGTTACCCGCACACGTTCAACGTGTACAACGCGAGCGCCACGCTGCTCAACGGCAAGGGCATCTTGTGGGGCGCGATCTCCATGCTCGTGTTCACGGTTATCAACATCATGGGCGTTCGGTGGCTGGCCGAGACCAACGCGATCGCGGTGATCTGGAAGCTCCTCATCCCCACCATTACTATCTTTGGCCTGCTGTTCTCCGTATTCCATGCCAAGAACTTCACCGCCGGCGGCGGCTTCGCCCCTACGGCTTCCACGGCATCTTCGCGGCCTCTGGCGGTCGGCGTCATCTTCGCCCTTGAAGGATTCGAACAGGCGATCCAGGTCGGCGGCGAGGCGGAGAACCCGCAGCGGAACATCCCGAGGGCGGTCCTCATCTCGATGGCCATCGGGCTCGCCATCTACCTGCTGCTTGAGGTGGCATTCGTCGGTGCGCTCAACCCGGCCAATCTCATCCATGGCTGGGGCAACCCGATCCCCGGTGCCGGGTCGTTCGGTCCCTACGCGACGCTGGCGACTCAGGCTGGCCTTGGCTGGCTGTCCACCTTGCTGGTCATTGACGCGGTCGTCTCTCCGGCCGGTACCGGCCTGGTCTACCTCGGCACCTCGTCCAGGCTCTCCTACGGCCTGGGCCGCAACGGGTACTTCCCCAGGCTCATCAGCAAGATCAGCTCGCGCGGCGTCCCGCTGGTGTCGATCATCATCTGCTTCGTGGTCGGCATGCTGACGTTCCTGCCGTTCCCGAGCTGGCGCGGCCTGGTCGGCCTGGTTACCTCGGCAACGGTGCTGATGTACGCGATGGCGCCGCTCTCGCTGGCCGGGCTGCGGCGTTCTGACCCGGATCGCGAGCGCAAGTACCGGCTGCCCGCCGCGAACGTCCTCTGCCCGATCGCCTTCATCTGCGCGAACGCGATCGTGTACTTCTCCGGCTTCAGCACGATTGTCTGGCTGTACATCTTCACCGCGGTCGGGTTCATCGTGTTCGGTGTCTACCAGGCCACCCTGGCGGCCGATAAGCGCACGATCATCGAATGGCGGTCGGCTTACTGGATCGCTCCGTGGCTGATCGGCCTGCTCGTCATCGCGTGGCAGGGCCGCTATGACGCCTCGTCGATCTTCGGCCTGACACTGGTCGCCACTGAGCGGCTGCCCAACTGGATCGACCTGCTGGTCCTCGCGGTCTGGAGCCTGGTGATCTACTACTGGGCCGTCAACAGCGGCATGTCAAGGGAGAAGGTCCAGGCGGCGGTCGCCGACGTCGAGGCCGAGGCATCGATCGAGCTTGAGTCGCACCTGGTCGACTAGCCAGCACCAGCCGGGCTAGCTGAGCACGAGGCCGGGGCGGGGCGGATCATCAGATCTGTCCCGCCCCGGCCTTTTCAGCGTTCCCGCCAGTACCGGCACAGCACCCGGCCCTCGATAGCTCCTGCGGCACCGGACCAAACCGAGCGCTGTCCACAGCGCCGGCCGCCGGGGTTGTCCGACGCCAGCCACCAGCCATCGGCCTCCACCCTGGCCACCCGCTTGACCAGCAGCAGCTTGGGCTGACCCGGGTGCCTGGCCACGACGATCTGCCCCGGCCTGACTCGAATCGGCCGGCTCGAAGACCGTATTTTCCGCCATACCAGCAGCCAGTCGCCGGGCCGCAGGGCAGGTTCCATCGACCTCTCCGCCACGGCGACTCGCCAGATTGGCCAGTGCATTGCTCCCCTCCGGGACCGTCGATGCCGCAAAGCTGTACTGTCTGATTCCGTGATCCAATGATCTCAACGAGAGAGGGACATCATGAGGCTGCTCGCACGAGCCCTCGCGCCGAAGGTCACCGCGCTCGCGCACTGTGACCTCCCCTGCGGCGTGTACAACCCGGCCCAGGCCAGGATAGAAGCCGAATCGGTCAAGGCGATCTGCGAGAAGTACCAGCAGAATACCGACTCCGAATTCCGCACCAGGGCATTGCAGATCAAAGAAGAACGATCCGAGCTCGTCAAGCACCACCTCTGGGTGCTGTGGACCGACTACTTCAAGCCACCGCACTTCGAGAAGTACCCGCAGTTGCACCAGCTCTTCAACGAGGCGACCAAGCTAGCAGGCGCCGGCGGCACCAAAGGAAGCGCCGATCCGGCCACGGCGGACGCGCTGCTCGGCAAGATCGACGAAATCGCCGCGATTTTCGCCGAGACCAAGAAAAGCTAACGCCACGAGCCGGTGCGGACCCTCACCGGTTCGCGCCGGCCAGGCTAGCAGCCGGTCAGAGGGGGACCGCTGACCGACTGCTAGGTCACTACTCGGGGGGTAGTAATGGCCACATCTGTTCCTGGCGTCGCGCCAGAAGACACGGAAAATCACCTGCGCCGAGCCATCGGGCTCCGCGCGCTGACGATGATCTCGCTCGGCTCGATCATCGGCTCGGGCTGGCTGCTCGGCGCTCTTACCGCCGCCAAGGTCGCGGGGGCGGCCTCGCTAGTCTCCTGGGTGCTCGGCGGGCTGGTGCTCGCGCTGCTCGCGCTCGTCCACGCCGAGCTCGGCTCCACCTATCCGGTGTCCGGCGGCACCGCCAGGTTCCCCTTCATGATCTTCGGGGCGCTCGGCGGTTTCACCGGCGGCTGGATGGCCTGGATCCAGGCCGTGACGATCGCGCCCATCGAGGTGGAAGCCACTCTCGGCTACCTCAACTCCAAGTATCCGAGTCTTGACCTCATCAATACCAACGGAACCCTGGACGGCAAGGGCATCGGGATCGGCGCCGGCTTCATGCTGGTGTTTACCATTATTAACATCCTGGGAGTCCGCTGGCTGGCCGAGAGCAATACGATCGCCACGTACTGGAAGATAGCCGTTCCGACGATCACCATCTTCGCATTGCTCTTCACCGTCTTCCATACGTCTAACTTCACCGCGGGCGGAGGATTCGCGCCCTTCGGATTCCACGGAATATTCTCCGCGCTGCCACTCGGCATCGTCTTCGCTCTCGAAGGCTTCGAACAGGCCATCCAGGTTGGCGGTGAGGCAGAAAACCCGCAGCGGAATATACCGCGGGCGGTGATTGGCTCGATGCTCATAGGCACGGCGATCTACCTGCTGCTCGAAGTGGCCTTCGTCGGCTCGCTCAGCCCGGCGCAGCTGGTGCACGGCTGGGCTGACCCGATCAAGGGCGTCGGGGCCTACGGTCCCTATGCCACCCTCGCCACCAGAGCCGGCCTGGGCTGGCTGTCCACCCTGCTGATCATTGACTCGGTGATCTCGCCGGCGGGAACCGGCCTGATCTACATCGGCACCTCGTCACGGCTCTCCTACGGGCTGGGCCGGAACGGGTACTTCCCGAGGATCATCAGCAAGATCAGCCGGCGCGGCGTGCCGTTCATCTCGATCATCATCTGCTTCGTGGTCGGCATGCTGACGTTCCTGCCGTTCCCGAGCTGGGCCGGGCTCGTCGCGCTGGTGACCTCGGCGACCGTCCTGATGTACGCGATGGCGCCGCTGTCGCTGGCCGGGCTGCGGAAGGCGGACCCGGAACGGCCGCGGGCCTACCGGCTTCCGGCGGCGAGCGTGCTCTGCCCGCTGGCCTTCATCTTCGCGAACTGCATCGTGTACTTCGCCGGCTGGAGCAATGTGTTCTGGCTGTATGTCTTCATCGCGATCGGCTTCCTGATCTTCGGCGCCTACCAGCTCGCGATTCCGGCGGAACGCCGGACCAGGATCGAGTGGCGGTCCGCTTACTGGATCATTCCCTGGCTGGCCGGTCTTGGCATCATCTCCTGGCAGGGGCAGTACACCAGCAGCGTGACCACGGTCTTCGACCTCACGCTCAACCCGACGCTGAACATCGGCCAGTGGTGGGACCTGGGCCTCATCGCGATCTTCAGCCTGGCCATCTACTACTGGGCGGTGAGCAGCGGAATGCCGCGACGCAAGGTCCAGGAGGCGGTCGAGAGCGTCGAGGCCGAAGCTTCCGTCGAGCTCGCCACGCCGCTGACCTAGCACCTGACCCGGCGCCAGGCCGAGCGTCAGGCCTGGTGCCGGGAATACCGCTTGCCATTATTTTCCTATCCTTTGAGGTGCGCTCGATCAATCGGTGACGCGGTGATCCCTGTCGAAAGTCACCCGCCCGCAGGCTGTACTGTGCACTGTGACCTCCCCTGCTCCGGACGGCCGCAGGGACGCCACGCCGGCCGGTGAGCGGCAGCAGGGCACCTGCGCTGAGAAGGTCAGGCAGCAGGATAGGTTGCAAGGAGACGTTGGCTCCCGCGGCGAGAGACAACTTCGGGCGAGACGACTTCGGCGGGTTGCTGAAAGGGCAGGCATGATCGAAAAGGGTATTACTTCCCCCATAACTGAAAGAAGTAATATGACTCACATTGGGCAAGGCATTGGGCAAGGCCACATAATCGCCGACGAGCCGACGGATAGCGCTGATCAGGGGCGTCAGTTCGAAATGCCGCAGACCGGGCGAGGACTGACAACCGTCGCGCGGCAGGCCGCTCCAGCGCAGCCAGGAGCGCAGCCGCCAGCCGACTCCAGCGATCAGGTAGCCGTCAGGATGCCCGCCGATGGCGCCTACCTGTCCGTGCTCAGGACGGCCACGGCTGGCCTGGCCGCCCGGCTTGATTTCACTCTCGACGAGATCGAGGACATGCGCATCGCGGTCGACGAGGCCTGTGCCATGCTGCTCAGCCAGGCCATCCCTGGCAGTAACCTCGAATGTGCCTTCATGCTCGGACGGGACGAGATGACGGTCTCGGTCTCGGTTCGCTGCCTGGCACCCCGGGTACCCGCTGGCGACACGTTCGCGTGGACGGTGCTCTCCGCTCTCGCTGGCAGCGTCGACGCGCAGGTCGGACCTGGCGACCTGCTGACGATCGTGCTTCGAAAGAGTCGTGATTCATCGAGGTCGGTATGACGGGGGAAGTTGAGGTCGCATTGACCGAAGAGTTCGAGACGATGACGGCCGAGCCCGAAGAGGGGTTGCCGGGGTTGCCGGAGTTGCCAGTTTCGCCGGGATCGCCCGGATCTCCGGCCAGCGAGACCGACGAGGTGCTGACCGTCGCCGGGCTGATCGAGCAGGAGATCGAGGAAGAGGACTCCCCTGAGAAGCTCTCTGGCGCGATCAGGATCCAGCACGCGGTTCGTGACCGGGGACACGCCAGAGAAGCTCTTCGTGCGGCTCTGCGAGCTGCCTGAGGGCGATCCGGAGCGGCTGAGGATCCGGGGCGAGCTGGTCGAGCTGCACTTGCCGCTCGTGGAGTACCTGGCCAGGCGGTTCCGCAACCGGGGTGAGTGGCTCGATGACCTGACCCAGGTCGCGACGATTGGCCTGATCAAGTCCATCGACCGGTTCGATCTGGGCCGGGGCGTGGAGTTCTCCACGTACGCGACTCCTACGATCGTCGGCGAGATCAAGCGCCACTTCAGGGACAAGGGCTGGGCCGTGCGGGTGCCGCGCAGGCTTCAGGAGCTCAAGCTGGCCCTGACGAAGGCGATCGGCGATCTGGCCCAGCGACTGGGCCGCGCGCCGACAGTGGCCGAGCTGGCCGCCCACCTGCAGATGAGCGAGGAGGACGTGCTCGAAGGCCTGGAGTCGGCGAACGCGTACTCGACCGTCTCACTCGATGCTCCTGACTCAGGTGACGAGGACGCTCCGGCGGTCGCCGAGTCGCTCGGCATGGTCGATGAGGCACTGGAGGGCGTGGAGTACAGGGAATCGCTCAAGCCGCTGCTTGAACGGCTGCCACCGCGGGAGAAAAAGATCCTGCTGCTGCGATTCTTCGGCAACATGACGCAGTCTCAGATCGCCACCGAGCTTGGCATCTCCCAGATGCATGTCTCCCGGCTGCTGGCCAGGACGCTCGCTCAGTTGCGCGAGGGGCTGACCGGGGAAGACTGACCGTCGGCGCGCTCGGTCAGTGCCCGGATGCTTGGCGGCACCAGCAGCAGCACAAAGCCGGCCAGCATCAGCACCAGGGCAGGAATTCCCCAGGAGTAGCGCTGGCCCTGGACCAGGTAGATCCCGACTATTCCGGTGAAAAGCTGGGTGAGCAGGGCCGGCGTACGGCTCCATCGCCTGGATCTGGATAGGCCAAGCGCCACATACCCGAGCGCGATGGCCGTTCCCAGGCCGATTGCCGTGATCGCTATCCCGCTAGCGTTCTCATAGGATTTGCCCTGAATCGTGGCGATACCAGCGAGGACGGCCGCGACCAGGACGCCGGCCGCCTGGGCCGCCTCTACCAGGGCGGCCGCCGCGATGGTCGGCGGACGCCCCCGACGAGGCTCGGCTGGCACGGCGCTAACCTGAGCGCGTGCGCGCGCTTTTGATCGTGAACCCACGTGCTACCTCCACGACCCGGCTGCGCCGGGATGTCATCGCGTCGGCCCTAGCCTCCGCCGTCAAGCTAGAAGTCGTAGAGACACGCTACCGGGGTCATGCCACCACGCTGGCAGCCAGTGCCCGCATGCAGGGGTACAGGCTGGTGCTGACCCTCGGCGGCGACGGCACGGTCAACGAGGCGGTCAACGGGATTCTCGGCTCTGATGGGGCGCCACCATGGCCGGCGGCCGAGCTGCCGGCGCTCGCGGCCCTGCCGGGCGGCAGCGGCAACGTCTTCGCCGGGGCGCTCGGCCTGTCCCGCGACCCGGTCGACGCCACTGGCCAGATCCTCCAGGCACTTGCCGAAGGCCGCGAGCGCACGATCGGCCTTGGCTATGCCGACGGCAGGTATTTCACCTTCAATTCCGGGGTCGGGCTCGACGCGGAGGTGGTCCGTGCGGTTCAGGGGCTTCGCGCTCACGGCAAGCGGGCTACGACGTCGCTCTATGTCCGGCTGGCCCTGCGCCAGTTCTATCAGCAGACCGATCGCAGCAAGCCGGCCGTGTGGATTGACCGGGACGGCACCGCTCCTGAAGGCCCGGTCTTCCTCGCCATCGTCTCCAACACCGCGCCCTGGACGTACCTCGGAGACCGCCAGGTCAACGCCAACCCGCAGGCACGGTTCGATGCCGGGCTCGACATCTTCGCGCTGCGCAGCATGTCCTCGGCCACCACGTTGTACGCGCTGACCCAGATGCTCACCACGAAAGGCGGCCAGCTGCACGGCCGTAGCATCCTGACTCTGCACGACCAGCCTTCGGTCACGCTCAGGGCCGACCGGCCGGTCGCCTTTCAGATCGACGGCGAGTACGTGGGCGAGCGCGAGCGGGTGCGCCTCGCGTCGGTCCCCAGCGCCCTGCGAGTCCTCGCCTGACCCATCCCGTCAGTGCGTTCCGGCGGACTGGCGTCCGCCGGAGCGCACTTCTGGTGCTAGCGAACTCAGTCGAATCGACATAACATATCCGCTCATTTCATAATCACTTTAATCATATGATTCTACCCTAAACGGTCAGAAGACGACTCGCGCCCGCCTGGCCTCCCTACCAGGCACACTGACCATGCCTGCCATGTGACTCATCTGACACTGAAATCCGGCCTAACCTTTGCCTAAGGGTCTTGCGCTCGATCGAATAACTTGGGAGGGTTGTAACGCTCCTGGCGGCAGGCGATTACACGAGTACATGCGTCCTGGCCAGGCGGGCGATGTCGGCGCGGCGAGGTCCGCGAAGACGTGCCGGCGCGGTCTAGGCAGTCAGCAGGAGACGCAGGGTTTCAAAACTGCGCGAAAAGATTCGCTTCTGAGGCGGATCCGACATACGATATAGCTCGTGAATTCATTCACAAGCGCGACGGAGGCGACGGGTCCCGGGTTCGGGCCTGTTGGCACTCATTGAGGAGTGGACCACATGGACTGGCGTAACTACGCCGCCTGTCGTGACGTCGACCCGGAACTGTTCTTCCCCATAGGGAACACCGGTCCGGCGCTGCTCCAGATCGATGAGGCTAAGCAAGTCTGCGGCCGTTGCAAGGTCGCCGAAGCCTGCCTGCAATGGGCGCTGGAGAGCGGCCAGGACTCGGGCGTCTGGGGCGGGCTCAGCGAGGACGAGCGGCGCGCGCTCAAGCGGCGCGGTGCCAGGGTCGGCGTCAGCGCCTAGTCCGTCCGGGGCGCCGGGCGCGGGCTCCGGCGCCTAGATCTGATCCGCTGGCGGCAGCGGCACCTCCAGCTGAACGGTCGTTCCGCCTTCCGCCCGAGCCGAGATATCCAGCGTTCCGCCGAGTTCACCTATCACGAGCGTGCGGACAATCTGCAGGCCAAGGCTGGTAGTCGAGTCCAGGTCAAAGTCATCGGGGAGCCCGGCACCATTGTCAGCCACAGTTACCCAGAGCTGATCGTGAGTCCGGTCAGCGGTTAGTTCCAAAATTCCTCTCGCGTGGCCTCCAGGCAGCGCTAGCCCATGCTGCACGGCATTGTGGAGCAATTCGGTCAGTACGAGCGCGAGCGGAGTGGCGAGCTGCGCGGACAGCACGCCGAAGCGGCCAGTCAGCACCGGCGTGATCCTCGCCTCGGGGGCAGACAGCTCGCCGGCCATCGTGGCGATCCGCCTCGCCACCTCGTCGAACTCGACGATCTCGCCGCTGGCCTGCGACAGCGTCTCATGCACGAGCGCGATCGAGCCGACCCGGCGAACCGCCTCCTGCAGCGCGGACGACGCCTCGGGCACTCGCATCCGCCGGGCCTGGAGCCGCAGCAGCGCGGCCACGGTCTGCAGGTTGTTTTTCACCCGGTGGTGAATCTCCCTGATCGTGGCGTCCTTGGTGATCAGCTCGCGTTCTCTGTGGCGCAGTTCGGTCACGTCGCGCAGCAGGATCAGCGCCCCGGCCGAGCCGCCGTCGACGGTCAGCGGGATGGTC
Organism: uncultured Actinomycetota bacterium; assembly: GCA_963819285.1. Lineage (GTDB taxonomy): Bacteria > Actinomycetota > Actinomycetes > Streptosporangiales > Streptosporangiaceae > Chersky-822. The sequence goes on along the minus strand of CAWFVM010000002.1, from coordinate 2,193,707 downwards.
CGCATCTGGACGACGGTCCCGTTCGCCTCGACCTCGGTCTCCAGGTGCGCCCGCCCGCTCGCCGCGAGCACCAGCGAGTCATCACGAGGCTTCGTGCTCGCGCACAGCCGCGCGGTGAGAGGGCCGAGCTCTCGCCCGGTCAGGTCGGCGGTGAGGCCGAGCCGACGGTAGGCCGACAGGGCATTCGGGCTGGCGTAGCTGACCTTGCCTGACCGGCTGAGCCGCACCATGCCGTCATTGACCCTCGGCGACTGCACGTGAACAGGCGAGCCCGGCCGGGCCGGGGAACAGCCCGGCAGCGATCATCTGGGCGAGATCATCGGCTGACTTCAGGTAGGCCAGATCCATCCGGCTCGGAGTCCTCGCCGACTCCAGATTGGTCGAGCGCTCGATCACCGCGACCACCCGGCCCACGCGGCAGACCGGGATCGTCTCATGCCTGACCGGGACGCCGAGCCGCCACTCCGGGTCACCCTCGCGGCAGATCCTGCCCTCGGCGACCGCGGCGGCGAGCAGCGGCTGCGCGCGCCCGGCCAGAATGCTGCCCACCCGGTCTTCGGGAAAGGCAGTCGGTCCGGTAGTAGGCCTGACCTGCGCCAGGGCAATCCACGACAGGTCAGCGAGCGACTCGGCGGGCGCAGGGTAGGCAAACACCGGCAGTGCGGTCTGCGGGCAGCAGTCCGCAGACCGCGCTGGCACCATGAGCATGGAGGAAGGATCGGCTGGCGGCTCGTCAGCCTCGCCAGGCCCGTCGGCCGGCAGCGGCGCCCAGAGCGTCAGATCGGCGATGGACAGGTCGGCAAGCAGTTCCCAGTCCGATACCAGGGCATGCAGCCATTCCAGATCACCGGCGACGATCCTGGCCCGGCGCGCCAGATCGTTCAGGGTGGGCACGCAGCCATCATCGCACTGCCTGCCGACACCGTGCGCTGACCGCCGGGTACCGAGCTCTGACCGCCGTCGCCGGGCGGCGGCCGCGGCTTTGGTAACGTCGCGGCCATGGCTCAACTGCCCGACCCCGACGCTGGCCCCGCTCTTGCCCCCGCTCTCGCCCAGGCACCCGCGACTCATGGCGGCGCGCAGGCCGTCGCGGCCGGCGCGAGCTCACGGCGCGCGGACGATCTTCACCTTGTCAGGCGGACACGTGTTCCCCGTGTACGACGGGGCGGTCAAGGCCGATCCGCCGATGCCCATCATCGATGTCAGGCACGAGCAGACGGCGGTGTTCGCAGCCGAGGCCACTGCCCGCCTGACCAGGACGCCAGGGTTCGCCGTGCTCACGGCCGGCCCTGGGGTGACCAACGGCGTCAGCGCGATCACGACGGCGCACTTCAACGGCTCAAGCGTGGTCGTGCTCGGCGGCCGGGCGCCGGACTACCGGTGGGGCGCCGGCAGCCTGCAGGAGTTTGACCATCCCGCGCTATTCGGGCCGATCACCAAGCGCGCCTGGACGGAGCACAGTCCGGCGGGGGTGGGCCGTTCGGTATCTGAGGCTTTCGCGCTGGCCGCAGCGAGCCACCGGGGGCCGGTCTTCCTCGATGTCAGCCTGGAGGCGCTGTTCGGCCAGGCCGAGCAGCCCGATCCTGTCGCGCCGCCCGCCTCGCGGCCGGCCAGTCCGCCTGACGAGGAGCAGGTCGCGCAGATCGCCCGGCTCCTCGCTGGCGCGTCTCGCCCCGTCCTCGTGCTCGGCTCTGACGTGTGGATCGACGGGGCCGAGATCGCTGCCCGGGCGGCCGCCGAGGAACTCAGCCTCCCGGTCATCACCAACGGCCAGGGCCGCGGCATCTTGCCGGCCGGCCACGACCTGCTGATGACCAGGGCCAGGTCGACCGCCTTCGGCGAGGCTGACCTGGTGATCGTGGTCGGCACGCCGCTGGACTTCAGGCTCGGCTACGGCGAGTTCGGCGGCAAGAACGGCCTGGCGCCGGCCCAGGTCGTGCACGTGGCCGACGCCCCAGGACAGCTCGCCAGCCACTGTCAGCTCGCCGGGTCGGCGGCCGGCGACCTGATCTCGTTCTTCACCGGGCTGGTCGAGGCGGCACGGCGCGGCGGCGGGCTGACCCGGTCGTGGACCGCCGGCTGGCTCCCCCGGCTGACTGCGGCCCGTGACCGCGCGCTCAGCGCCGACGCGCCGCTGCTGGCCAGCGACGCTTACCCGATCCACCCGATGCGGGTCTACGGCGAGCTCGCTCCCCTGCTCGACCCCGACGCCGTCGTGATCGGTGATGGCGGCGACTTCGTCAGCTACGCGGGCAAGTACATCGAGCCCAGGCAGCCGGGCGGGTGGCTCGATCCGGGCCCGTACGGATGCCTGGGCACCGGACTCGGCTACGCCATCGCCGCCCGGATCGCCCGGCCAACGGCCCAGGTGGTACTGCTACTCGGAGACGGCGCGGCCGGCTTCTCGCTGATGGACGTCGACACCTGCGTCAGGCACCGGCTCCCGATCGTGATCATCTGCGGCAATAACGGCATCTGGGGCCTGGAGAAGCACCCGATGCAGGCGCTCTACGGCTACGACGTCGCCGCCGACCTGCAGCCCGAGTGCCGCTACGACCAGGTGGTCACGGCGCTCGGCGGAGCCGGGGAGCTGGTGACCCAGCCAGCGGAGATCGGGCCGGCGCTGCACCGGGCGTTCGCGGCCGACGTCCCTTACCTGGTCAATATCGCGACCGACCCCCAGATCGCCTACCCAAGATCAACCACCGGAGTCTGACTCCCCATCCGGCACCTGCACTGCCACAGGCACCCGTGAGTCACCCCTGCCGGGTTTCCGTGATCACGGTCGCGGTCTTGATCACGGAAACCTGGCAGGGTGATCACGCGGTTCATCTTCCGTGATCAAGGTCTGCTTCATGATCACGGAAGATCAGCCGGACCCGGCTGACCAGCCCGCCTCCAGGCCGACCAGTAACCCCCGCCCGGCCGACCAGTCACCCCCGCCCGGCCGACCAGTCACTCCCCGCGCCGGCCTGGATCATGAACTGCTCGGCGTCGACCAGCACTCGCTGAACCGTCCCGGCCCCGATCACCGCCTCATCCCCGTCCCCTGGCCCGTAAGCAATGAACATGAAGAACAGCTTCCGCCCGTGAATGTCAGTCAGCTCAGCCCGCACCTCGACCGGGGTGCCGAGCAAGCTCGGCCTGCGGTGCTCAAGCGACACCGAGGCACCAACCGTGGTCTGCCCCGGCAGGAGCCGCTGCGCGACCGAGGCCACGCACGCCGCCTCCGCCAGTGCGAGCAGCCGGGGCGTCCCGAGCACTGGCAAGTCACCGCTGCCAAGCGCCGCCGCCGTGTCGCCATCACCGACCTCGGCAGTCACCGTAGCCTGCAGCCCGACCACCAGCCCGGCCCCGGCCCCCGCTGACCCAGCAGCGCCCGGCTCCTGGCTCACTCGATCACCGCGATCAGGTCGCCCTCCTGGATCACGTCGCCTTCGCCGACGGCCAGCCTGGTGAGCGTCCCGCCGCCCTCGGCCAGCACCGGGATCTCCATTTTCATCGACTCAAGAATCACCAGCGTGTCACCGTCCGCCACAGTGTCGCCCTCGGCGGCGACGACCTTCCAGACGTTGGCGACCATCTCCGCGCGGATCTCGGTCACGCGCACCTCCCAGACTCAGCTAGCCAGTCACCCTTTACGGGCGCAGGCGACTCACCACGGACGTGTCATAGTCTCCACTGCCGAACTCGCGGCTATTCAGCAGGTCGGCGTGGAAAGGCAGATTCGTCTTGAGCCCGGCCACCACGAACCCCGCGACCGCCTCCCGAGCCCGTTCCAGCGCCTGATCCCGGTCAGCACCGTGCAGAACGAGCTTCGCTAGCAACGGATCATAGTGGGGCGTCACGACATTCCCCTCGGTATAGCCGGCATCGACCCGCACCCCCGGCCCGGCCGGCTCCTGCCATCGCGTGATCGTGCCAGGGCTCGGCAGGAAGCGCACTGGATCCTCGGCATAGACCCGAAGTTCAACAGCATGACCCTGGGATATAAAGGATCGCGGATCGAAACTCACGTCAGCAGAGTCAGCGATGAGCAGTTGCTGCTCCACTAGGTCAATCCCGGTGACCAGCTCGGTGACGGCATGCTCGACCTGCAGCCGGGTATTCATCTCCAGGAAGACGAACTCGCCGGTCTGGGTATCGACCAGGCACTCCACCGTCCCGGCCCCCCGGTAGTCAACCGCCTCGCCGGCCTTGATCGCCGCCGCGAACATGGCCTGCCGCAGGCCGGGCAGCACGCCGGGCGACGGGGTCTCCTCGGCCACCTTCTGATGCCGGCGCTGCACCGAGCAGTCGCGCTCCCCCAGCGCGATCACCCGGCCATCGGCCAGCCCGAGGATCTGGATCTCGACATGCCTGGCCCGGCTGAGGTAGCGCTCAAGCAGAATCGCCGGACTGCCGAAGAACCTTTCCGCCCGGCTCCTGGCCGTCTCAAAGCCGGCCCGCAGCTGCTTCTCGTCATTGGCCACGTTCATGCCAATGCCGCCGCCGCCCGCCGCCGCCTTGATCATGACCGGATAGCCGATCCGCTCGGCCAGGCTCACCGCCGCGTCTTCATCGGCGACCGGCTCCGACCCGCCGTCAGCCACCGGCACGCCGACACTGGCCATCAGGTTGCGGGCCCTGATCTTGTCGCCCATCTGCTCAATGGCCTCGGGCGACGGGCCGATCCAGGTCAGCCCGGCCTCCATCACCCTGGCCGCGAATTCCGCGTTCTCCGCGAGGAACCCGTACCCGGGATGGACGGACCGCGCCCCGGTGCGGGCCGCCGCCTCGAGGATCGCCGCCACGTTCAGATAGCTGTCCTTCGCTGGCGGCGGCCCGATCAGCACCGCCTCGTCGGCCTCTGCGACAAACGGCAGCCCCGCGTCGGCCTCCGAGTACACCGCGATCGCCCGGACGCCCAGCCTCCTGGCCGTCCTGATGACCCGGCGGGCGATCTCGCCCCTGTTCGCGACCAACACCGATTCTGGCACGCCGCGCAGCCTACCGGCCGCCACCGGCCCCCGCACCAAGCGGGCGGGGCGGCCCGCGCCGGCCCGTGCTGGTCAGAGCCGGCTGACCGGCAGGCGGCTGGTGACGGTGGCCAGGGCGGCCACCACGGCCGGGTCGTACTCACGCTCCATGTAAGAACGGATCCAGGCGATAGCCGAGACGATCCGGTCCCGGTCGGCCGAACCAGCGACCTGGTCGTCGAAGGCGTTGACCACGCGAATGATCCGGCTCTCCAGCGGCGGCTTCACCATTCCGCCCCGGTAAGGCAGCCACTGGTAGCGGACGATCTCCGCCACCGTGTCAAGCACGCCGGTCTGGCTGATGACCTCGGCACCGAACTCCGCGATCCGGCGGGCGGTCGCCAGGTCGACGTCCGCCGTCGCTCCCGCCGGGATCGGCTCGACCAGCGAGAGCTGGCCGATGTCATGCATGAGGGCCGCGTACTCCAGATTGAGCAGGTCGGGCTCGGACATGCCAAGCTCCCTGCCCACGGCTAGCGCGATCTTGCTGACCCGGCGCGAGTGCCCGCTGTCCACGTATCCGGCGACCTCGGTCACCTGAGCCAGCGCTCGCACCGTCTGCAGGTACGTCGACCTGATCCCGGCGTACCGGCGGAACGCGAGCTGGATGACGAAGAGCGGCCCGGCGAAGACCGCGAGCTCGTCCAGACCCATGACGGTGGCGCCGAATACCGTGATGATCGCCGAGACCCCGACAGCCAGGCCGAGGCGCCACTGAACCCTCAGCTCATCAGCGAGGGTGACCAGGTACCTTGCCCGCAGATCCTCGGCCCGGATGATCGCGGTGATCACCGTCTCGATCAGCCAGGCCGCCGTGGCGAGCACGGCCATGACGGCGAACTCGATCCCGTGACCGGACAGCCAGCCGCCCATCGCCAGCGGCCGGAAGATATAGGCGACGAAGGCCACGGCGAGCAACCTGGCCGACATGCCGGTCACTCCCGCCGACCGGCCGGCCGCGATGTGCGGCAGCGCACCGAGCGCCATGCCAAGCGCCGCCACCGCGACGACCTCGGTCGGGGTTACCGGCAGAACGCTGACATCGTCGATCTGCGCGATGGTCAGCGCCATCGCGAAGGAGAGCGCCGCGGTCATCGCGATCGGCGCGGCCTCCCTGCCACCGGGCAGTGCCAGCCTGAGCAGCTCACCAAACGCAATGAAGAGCCCGAAGCCGATTGCCGCCTTCGAGTACTTGATGTCGACAATATGCGCCACGGAAAACGCGACGAGCATGGCCGTGCAGCCCAGCAGCAGCAGCCTGCCGGTATCCACCGACTGCAGCGCCTGCCATCGCTGCTGAACCGGCCGGACGGTCACCTCATCGTCGCGGTACCGGCCCTGCTGCGCTGTAGTCGCCACTCCAGGTCACCGGCTCTCGATGACGCGCAGCGGCGAGATCGGGTCGTCATGGTCCTGCGACGTCAGGATCTCATAGTCACGGGGCTGCGCCGGCTCCTGCAATTTCCAGCCCTCACGGTCAAGCGCGCTGACAAAGGCGTCCACGATCTTCGGGTCGAACTGTGATCCGGCACAGTTGCGCAGCTCGACGACCGCCTCGTCGATCTTCCTGGCCTGCCGGTAAGAACGAGTAGAGGTCATGGAGTCGAAGGCATCGGCCACCGCGATGATCTTGGCGAACTGCGGTATCTCATCGCCGGCGAACCCCATCGGATAACCACGGCCGTCCATTCGCTCGTGGTGATGCATGATCCCGGTCAGCGCCTCGTTCAAAAATCCGATCTCGCCCACGATCTCCAGGCCGCGCATGGGATGCAGCTGGATAGCCGCGTACTCCTCTTCGGTCAGATCGCCGTCCTTCTGCAGCACCTTAGTCGGGACGCCCAGCTTGCCGACGTCGTGCAGCATCCCGGCGAAGGTGACGGCCTCGATCCGGTTGGGCGGCATGTTGATCTGGCGGGCGATCATGCCGGCACCGCGCGAGACCCGGTCGCTGTGCCCCCTAGTGTAGAAGTCCTTGGTCTCCACCGCCTGGCACAGCGCGGCGAGCGTGGCCGAGTGCGCCCGCTGCTGTTCGGCGAACTGCCCCATGGCCCAGCGCGCCACATAGAGCGGCACCAGCACGATCGCCGCCGCGAAAGAATGGATAACCGGCCAGAGCGCCGCCACCACCAGGCCGAGCCCGGCAAAGCCAATGTCGTAGGCGACCAGCAGCGGCAGCGCGGTCCTGGACGCTGACTTTCGCGCCGAGGCCCTGCTGTGCGGGTCGATCAGCAGCATCCCCCACAGCAGCCCGTGGTTCACGAGCACGTGCACCAGGGCCGCGACCGCGAACGGACCGAGCAGATCCTCGAACATCTTCGAGTGCGGGGCATGCGTGCTGCCAATGTTGATCACGTAGAGCAGATGCGGCATCCACGCATTCGGGTGCTTGCTCGCGAGCAGGTAAGCCACGCCGGCCATGTACCCGGCGACCGCGTACATGGCGCCGTTGAACAGTCGCTCAGCGAGCGGAACCCGCCGGCGCAGCGTCAGCACCGCGGCGGCGCCGACCATGGCCGCACCCACCCCGCCGTCGAGCAGCACCACAGCGGCAAGCGTGGCCGCCGAGCTCGGCGACCAGGCCGACTGTCGCGCGGCGAGTGGCGTAGGAGTCGAGTCGCAGATCAGGAATAGCAGTGCGAGAACGGCATAAGCCGCCCACCACTCCCTTCTCGCGGTACCTGTCGGCGCGATCACGATAACGGTGCTAGCGACCGCGACGACAACAGCGAGATAAAGCCAGGGGATAAAGGAAAGCCGCGCCATACTCTAGCCTCCCTCCTCGCCGGTCGAACTGTCGCGACTCAGAGTAACCTCACCGAGGCTATCCGTGCTGGCGTCCCGCTCATTGCCGCCAGATCATCGTCAAAGAGACACCGACACCGGCCAAGATGCGGAAGCACCCATCCCCAGTAGCACAAATCGCGACAACACAGATTGTCGCAGCCCGACATCCCGGTCGGCTACCGTTTCCCGCCCCCACCCGATCTGAACCAGCCGAACCCAACCCAGCCACCCTCAACAACACCCCTGCCGCCGGGCAACCCCTCCCCGACAAACGCCCCTGTCCCCGGCAACCCCCTGCCCCTTCGATCACGCCACCAGAGCTCCATGATCACCGTCCTCAGCATGGTCACGGACCATCAGCGGGGCACCGCTACCAACCCCGAAGCGTGCTCACCCGCGCGGGGATGATCTAGATCATCGATGCGGCGCTTGCGGCCGGATCCCTGACCGCAACTCTCCGGGGCGAGGGCGAAGACAACGGAAAGCGGTGATACGTCGTCCGGCCTGACCCACGTATCATCACTTTCCGTCGAAAATTTGCCCGGTTAGCCGGGTTTCTGGTTATCAAAGTGTCAATACGTGGCGGCCAGCGACTGACGTATCACCACTTTCCGTTGCCGACACTCCCGCCCGGCCGCCGCGACCCCCGGCATCACCCCGGCCAGCAACGCGGACTCTCCTGACCTGCGGCTTACCCGGACAGGCCACCGGGACCCGATCGGATGAAACCGGGCATTGCATAGAAGACGGCCGACCCCGGACACGGCATTGCCGCTTGAGGAAGAGCTGCCGTCATCGGCAACTCTCCGCGAGCATAAGCAGTGCCACTTGGTTGCGGCTCTTAGGGAGCGATCGGGACTGACTGCCAGCGGGCCCTGGTCAGTTTGCCGGGAACGCCGGGAGTACACCCTGGCGGCTAGCCGGCCTCGATCTGGGCGCGGACGGCCTCGATCCTGGTCAGCACCTTCTGGCGCAGGTCAGCGGGGACCGGCTCGTGACCGCAGTGCCGGTGAACCAGGCGCTTGACTGCTTCTTCCAGACCGTACTCCCGCAGGCATGGTCCGCATTCGTCCAGGTGAACCTTCACCTGGGCGTAGGACACTCCGTCCATTTCGCCATCGAGGTAGGTGTACACGAGTTCAAGCACCTCGCTGCATGGCACTTCGTGCGGCTTTCCGCAGCTCATCTCGCTTCACCCCCGGGCGCTTGCGCGGACGACGCGCCATCGGCCGCGGTTTTGGCGAGGCCAAGTTCAGCGGCGTAGTCGGCCAGCATGTCGCGGAGCTGCCGGCGGCCTCTGTGCAAGCGCGACATCACCGTTCCGATCGGGGTCCCCATGATGTCGGCGATCTCCTTGTAGGCGAATCCTTCGACATCGGCCAGGTACACCGCGATCCTGAACTCCTCGGGAAGCGCCTGCAGCGCCTTCTTGATGTCGGAATCAGGCAGTCCCTCAAGCGCCTCGGCCTCGGCCGACTTGAGCCCGGACGAGGTATGCGAGGCGGCACGGGCAAGCTGCCAGTCCTCGATCTCCTCAGTACCGGATCGCTGCGGCTCGCGCTGGCGCTTGCGATAGGTATTGATGAACGTGTTGGTCAGGATCCTGAACAGCCAGGCCTTGAGGTTAGTGCCATCGGTGTACTGATGGAATGAGCCATAGGCCTTGGCGAACGTCTCCTGCACCAGATCCTCGGCATCAGCTGGATTGCGGGTCATCCGCATTGCCGCCGCGTACAGCTGATCCAGGTACGGCAGGACATCACGCTCGAAGCGCTCATTACGCCCCTGCAGTGTCTCAGGTACCGGACCCACCCCCTCCGCCATGCTCAGCTCGCTCGCGCTGAGCTTCCTGCAACCTCGGGCGGAGGATACCGTGCCGACAGCACGGGCCGCTCGCGCGGCTACCTCTATCTCGGCGGACGGGTGCCTCGCCACGTCCTGCAGTGCGGTCTCGCACCGGTAATTACCAGCAATGGGCACGGGCGTTGCAACACACCAGGCATGAGCTTCATTCCGCAGCTCGCCTCGTCAGCGACGCAGCCGATCCCGTTTCGACTGGCAGGTCACGCACCTGGCCGCTTCTGGCTTCGCCTCAAGCCTGCCCTCTGGGACGCCGCCTCCGCAGTCGACGCAGAGCCCGTAGCTGCCGTCGTCGAGCCTTCGCAGCGCTTCGAGCACCAGCCCCCGGCGCTCCTTAGCCGCCGCGAGTATCGCCTCGGCGCGATCAGACTCAGCCAGGTTGCTTCCCGCGTCAGCGGGATCTTGCGGATAGTCAGAAACGAGCGGGTGCTGGTGGTGAGCCCCGTTCAGCACGGCCACCGACCGGTCCAGCTCGTCACGGACTTCCTCAAGGCGATTACGAGCGGCTGCGACGTTCAACCGACCCACACCTCCTGTGACCTCACGGCCCGCCAGTGCGACCTTAGGCATCTGACCGACCGCCCAACCCAGATGAGACCGGGTCCGCTTGCTCGATCAGCTCGGGTCCGTTGTTACGCACCGAGTTGACGAGGGAAGCGACCGGGTAAGAGATCAGTCCCGTCGTGGCGGCCGGAGCGAGCAGCGCCCGCACGTCGGCTACCTCCGTGTTGCCGGGATCGAGCCAGTCTGTCCAGCTTTTCGGGTCAATCACCATCGGCATCCGATCGTGGATCTCGCCGAGTTCGTCAGGCGCTGAGGTAGTGATAATGGTGGCCGTCCAGAGCCACGCGGCCGGGTCGTCGGCTGGCATCGTCATGTCACGCCAGAATTCGTACAGGCCGGCGAAGGCCAGCGGACTGTGATCCGGAGCGCAGATGAAGTACGGCTGCTTGGGGGCCTTCGTGCCCGCCGGCGGCGGCTGCCACTCGAAATACCCGTCGGCCGGCAGCAGGCACCTCCGCCTGGCGAACGCGCCCTTGAACGCTGGCTTCTCGCTGACGGTCTCGGCGCGTGCGTTGATGAGCCTGCTCCCGATCGAGAGGTCCTTGGCCCACGACGGCACCAGTCCCCAGCGGACGACCCTCAGCTCTCGCTGCGCCTTCTCCGGCTCGGCTCGCGGTGCTCTGGTCACGACGGCGTAAACCGGCTTGGTCGGCGCGACGTTGTAGTCGGGCGTCAGCGGCTCATCCACGCGATCGCGCTCCACAGCGAACTCCTCGAGGAAGCTCGATGCGCGAGCGCGCTGACGCGTACCGGCCACACATGTCATCCACCTTCGCTGCGTAATTGTCTACAGGGGCTTCTCGGCCCGGTCTCTACGGATTGACGCTGTTCATAGCCAAGTCGAGCCACTGCCAAACATTGGCAAACGCGCAAGCTACGCATAGCCTGCGTAACTTCGCGGGCCAGCGAGGCCTTCGAGGTGATATCCCGCAGCGATCGAGCGCGCTGTCCGGCCAGGCGGCACCCAGCCAGATACCCTCGCAACATGGCCACAATGCCGCCGGGAGGCCAGCAAGCACCCGCCACTGACGCCGCTGCCGACAGGATCCGCAGGACCTGTGCCCGGACCTCGGCGTCAGCCGGATGAGCTCGTCCAGGCACTCCCGGCTAGACGAGGACGACATCAGGGTCAGGGCCGCACGGGGGTCAAGGCCGCGCACCAGGCGCAGGCCGGCGCACGCCGAGGCAATCGAGGCGTTCGTCGCGGGCGTGGATCGCGGCCGGTACCGCTGCCTGGTGGACGACCAGCTCATTACCGCGATGAAGGCCCGCGAGCTCGGCAAGGGAAACATCGTCGTCGGCGACACGGTCAGCCTGGCCGGTGACGTGAGCGGCTCGACGGGCAGCCTGGCCCGCGTCGTGAGGGTCGAGCCGCGGCGCAGCGTGCTGCGGCGGTCAGCCGACGACACCGACCCGGTGGAACGGGCAATCGTAGCCAACGCCGACCAGCTCCTGATCGTCAGCGCGCTGGCCGATCCGCCACCCCAGCTCCGGCTGATCGACCGGTTCCTGGTGGCCGCGTACGACGCCGGCCTGGAGCCCGTGCTCTGCCTGACCAAGTCGGACCTGGCCGGCCCGGAGGCGATCCTGCCCATCTACGCCCCGCTCGGGCTGCGGGTGCTGCTGCTCGGCCGGCCACTGGGCAGGCCAACGCTGGCGGAGCTTCGAGCGCTCCTCGACGGGAAGATCAGCGTGCTGGTCGGCTCGTCGGGGGTCGGCAAGTCCACCCTGGTCAACACGCTGATCCCCGATGCCGCCAGGGCGGTAGGCGCGGTCAGCACGGTCACCGGCCGGGGCAAGCACACCTCGTCGTCGGTCGTCGCGCTGCGGCTGCCCGGCCAGGGCTGGATCATCGACACGCCGGGCCTGCGCAGCTTCGGGCTCGGCCACCTGTCGCCTGAGCGCATCGTCGCCGCGTTCCCCGACCTCGCCGACCTGACGGCCGGCTGCCAGCCTGGATGCGGACACCTGGAAGGCGACTGCGCGCTCGACGCGGCCGCGGGAGCCGCCGGAGCGGCAGCCGGGCCGCTCGCCGCCAGGCTCGACTCGCTTCGCAGGCTGCTCCGCAGCGTAGAAGGCACGGCGGACGACTCAGACGGCCTCGCAGAGCCTGCGGAGTAGCCCGAGGCGGGCCCCGGGTCGCGGCAATCGGCCGGCTGGTCATGGCCAGGGTGCGCCATTAGCGGTAGCGTTTGCCGCCATGGCGGGGTTCGATGACGATCTGCGGTTCGCCCACGTCCTGGCTGACGCGGCAGATGACATCACGATGCGGCGCTTCCGCGCGCTTGACCTGAACGTGCAGGCGAAGCCTGACCTCACGCCGGTCACCGACGCGGACCTGGCAACCGAGGAGTCGCTTCGCAACGTCCTGCGCCGGGCCAGGCCAAGAGATGCCATGCTCGGCGAGGAGTACGGCAAGACCGGCAGCAGCTCGCGCTGCTGGATCGTCGACCCGATCGACGGCACCAAGAACTTCGTGCGCGGAGTCCCGGTGTGGGCAACGCTGGTCGCTCTGATGGCCGACGGCGAGGTGACCGTCGGGGTGGCATCGGCGCCGGCACTCAGCCGGCGCTGGTGGGCCGCGCAGGATGGCGGCTCCTGGACCGGCCGCTCGCTCACCAAGGCAACCGCATGCCGGGTATCAGAGGTCGGCCGCCTGGCTGACGCCTCGGTGTCCTACTCAGACCTCGCCACCTGGGAAGACAGCGGCCGGCCTGACCGAGTTCATCGACCTGACCAGGTCAGTCTGGCGCACCAGGGCTTACGGCGATTTCTGGTCCCATGTCCTGGTGGCCGAGGGAGCCGTGGACATCTCAGCCGAGGCGGAAGTGAACCTGTGGGACCTGGCCGCCTTGCAGATCATCGTGACCGAGGCAGGCGGAACCTTCACTGACCTGTCAGGAAACGCGACCCCGGACGGCGGCAGCGCGCTCTGCAGCAACGGCCTGCTGCACGAAGAGGCGCTCCGCATGCTCACCCCGCCCCCGCAGTGATCACCTTCGTGACCTTGTCGTGACCTAACGCTTGAACTGAGCGATCAGATAGCAGATGCTGTTGATAGGCGCGGCACAAGTTCACAAGCTTGCCGCCCGCGCCGACGCACCGCGTCCGGGGGGACGCGCTTACCAGGCCAGCGGGCCTGCCGGGGGAGTGAGCGGATCATGAAGGTCAGGGATGGGATGAGTCAGGTCGTCCTGCACGTGGGACCGGCGCACACGCTGCGCCAGGCAGCGCGGATGATGGCGACCCATCGCGTCGGCGCGGCAGTCGTGCTCGACCCGGAGCGATCCGGCATCGGCATCCTCACCGAGCGCGACATCCTGAACTCCATGGGAGCCGACCAGGACCCCGACGCCGAGCTCGTTGCCGAGCACCGCACCGGCGACATCATCTTCGCCGCACCCGAGTGGACGCTGCAGCAGGCCGCCGAGACCATGGTGGCCGGAGGCTTCAGGCACCTCGTAGTCGTCGACCGAGGCGAGGTAACCGGCCTGCTCTCCATGCGAGACATCGTCCGCTGCTGGTCCCGCACCCCCGTTGCCCCGGCAGCCAGCTCCACCACCGTCCCCTAGCCAACTACACCCGACCTGAGGCCCCACCCGTGCAGATCTCCGTGATCATCGAGCAGCCGATGATCACGGAACATGGCTCTGGCGCGAATTCCGTGACCGGGCACAGCATCCCTGTCACCTCGATGCGGCTCCGCCGGGGTGCGCGTCACGCATCCCGTAGCGGCCAGGGTCCAGCCGGACGGCGTGCCCTCGATGCAGACCGTCAGCGAAGCAGCCGGCATCGACGGCACGCCCCCCGGATGTCCGGCTGGGTGCCACCGGACCAGCCTGTCCGACTTCCGCCGGCGCCCGGCCATCGCCCCCCACCCGAAATAGCACATACAGGTCATTCTAGGCCGCCGCCTCGACGGCAACGCCGAACCCCGGCAGCAACGTCGTCACTTAGCTGCCGCTCCAGCAGCAACGTCGGCACTTAGCTGTCGTTCCGGCAGCGACGGCGGAGGGGGACTGCTGTGCGGGGGTGCTGTCGGGACAAGGCGATTGGGCTAGGAGCGGGTGAAACCGGGCAGCGGGCAAGGGGACTGGCCACGCTCCGGCTGGTGCGGGGCACCCGGAACGCGCTCAGGCAGCAGGTGGGGCGCCCTGCTGTCGCGGGAACAGCAGCAGGGGACCCCGGCTGCGAGACGGCACCCGCATCCCTGCCATATCGATGCGGCTCCGCCGGGTGCACGTGACGCCTTCTCCGTCGTGGCCAGTCCTACGCCCGGCTAGCCCCCGCCAGGTCTGCGTCAGCCGCCAGCCCGGTCACGAAATTCGCGCCAGAGCCCGGAACATCGCACGGGTGATCGGACCCTTTCATTTCCGTAGTGATCAGGCCTTGATCCATGATCACGGAGCCCTGCACGGGCTGCTACCTGCCCCGCGCCGGGCTCTGCGCCTGGACAGGCGAACCAGGGTGAACCAGGGCTGGCCCTGGCCGGGTGGCTACTAGCTGAGCCGGTTAGCCAGGCGGGCGAAACGGCGGAGAGACCACGCGAGGCCTAGCCTGGTCAGCGGAGCTATCAGAGCGGCAGCCACGAGCTTCCCGATAGCCGGCGGCAGCGGCAGCTCGATCCGCTCGGTCCAGCGGAACTCAACTCCACCCGCATCACCCCGCAGCCGGCCACCGCTCGACACGTCACGACTCGGCACGTCACCACTCGACACGTCACCACTCGGCACGTCACCGCTCGGCACCTCACCCCGCAGCCGGTCACCGCTCGGCAGGACCTCGAACATGCCCTGGCCCCGCACGACCTTGCCCAGGTGAGTCAGCGTGCACCGAACCGGCGGAGCCCACTCGGTGATCTCCATCGGGTCAGTGAAGCCGATAGGGCCAAAACCGGTGCGCCCGGTCACAGTCGCGCCGAGGCCGTGGCCGCCCGTCGTGGTGGTCGCCAGGATCCACTCGCGCTGCCTGGTCCAGTCCACGGCAAGGTCCCAGACCCGCCCAGCGTCCAGCCCGACAAGGACACCAGCCCGCACGGTCAGCTTGGTCGTCACCCGCACCACGTTACCCAGCCGCGACTGGCCCACACGCCACCCGCGAGTCACCCACCTCGCCACTCCGACGTCTGGACACGTCAGGGGCTACCGAATATTCTTGACTGTATGGTCAGTCAGCACTTCGTATCGTCTGTTCCGCCAGCCGCAGCCGTCCCGCACGCCCCGGTTGAACCCGCAGCGCTTGCCGAGTCGCTGCGCCCGTTCGGCCAGAGCCGGATGCTCCCTCCCGCCGCCTACGTCGACCAGGCCGTGTTCGCCTGGGAGCAGCAGCACTTCTTCGGCGGCGACTGGCTGTGCGTCGGCCGCAGTGATCAGGTCGCCGAGCCTGGCGCCCAGCGAGCCGAGCGGGCCGGCCCCGGCAGCGTGCTGCTGACCAGGGACGATGACGGCGTGCTGCACGCGTTCGCCAACACCTGCCGGCATCGCGGCCACGAATTGCTGCCCTGCGGCGCATCGGCCAGCCAGAGCGTGATCATCTGCCCGTACCACGCGTGGACATATAAGTTGAATGGAGATCTCAGCGCGGCTGCCGGCTTCAAGAGCCGGCCAGGTTTCCAGGCCAGTCAGTGGGGTCTGACTGAGCTGCCGGCGACCGAGTGGAATGGGCTGATCTTCGTGGACGGCTCAGGTAAGGCCGCCCCGATCGACGAGGCGCTCAGCACGCTCGACGAGATCGTCGCGCCGTACGAGATGGGCCGGCTGGTCACCGCCGGAACGCACGAGTACGACGCGAACGCCAACTGGAAGATCCTCACCGAGAACTATCACGAGTGCTACCACTGTCCGTCCATCCACCCCGAGCTGTGCCGGGTCAGCCCGCCGAAGAGCGGCGAGAACTACGATCTGCCCGGGCCCTGGGTCGGCGGCACGATGGACCTGCGGGACGGCATGGTGACCATGTCCCTGGACGGGACGAGCAACGGCATGCCGCTGCGCGGGCTCGACCAGGCGGGGCTGCGGACGGTCATCTACCTGAACGTGTTCCCGAACGTGCTGATCAGCCTGCACCCGGACTACGTCATGGTGCACCGGCTGCTGCCGCTGGCCGCCGACCGGACGAAGATCGAGTGCAGCTGGGCGTTCGCTCCAGAGGCAACCGCCCGGCCGGACTTCGATCCGAGCTACGCGATCGATTTCTGGGATATCACCAACCGGCAGGACTGGACCGCGTGCGAATCCGTACAGCGGGGACTGTCATCACCGCATGCGATACCTGGCCCGCTCTCTCCAGCCGAGGACGCGGTTTACCAGTACGTGACCATGGTGGCCAGGGGCTACCTTGGCCAGCGAGTCTGGAACTTCGGCGCGGCCACTTCAGTACCAGCGGACGTCACCGCCGCCGGCTGACCCCTTGATGTTCTGGGATCACGGTGGTCAGCATGATCCCTGGACATCAGCGGCCTCGAGTTCAAGGGTCTGCGTTACCGGGCTGGGTCGAGGATGACGACGGGGATCTGGCGGTCGGTCTTGGTCTCGTAGTCGGCGAAGCCGGGCGAGGCGGCCTTCTGGGCCTCCCACAGCCGCTCCCGTTCCTCCGCCTGCGCGACTCGCGCCACTACGTCGTGCTTCTCGGTTCCTACCTCGACGCTCGCTCTCGGGTTGGCGAGCAGGTTGTGGTACCAGTCTGGGTTGGTCGGCGCGCCAGCCTTGGAGGCGAAAACCACGAGGGCGTCCCCGTCCGTCCGGTAGGCCAGCGGGTTGATGCGCTCGGCGCCCGTCCTGGCTCCCGTGGTGTGCAGCAGCAGCAACGGCGTTCCAGCGAACGGCCCGCCGACCTGGCCGTCATTCGCGCGGAACTCGGTGATGATGTGAGAGTTCCAGTCGTCTGCCACGTGTGTCCTCCGCTGTCCTTGAGATCGGTCATGTCATCCGCCGATGTCGGCTAGGCGACGCTCGACTGACTCTAGCCGGGTGAGCAACTCGGCCAGTCCGTCGGCCGGGCTCGGCGTGGCCTGCTGCCGCCCTCTGGTGTAACCGGCCACGGCGCTTGACAATGCCCGGCGGGCATCGGCCGCGGTGACGCCTAGATCTCCGAGCGCCCCGCTGGCCTGGCTAGCCGGATCGTCAAGCAGGCCGATCAGCAGATGCTCGCAGCCCACATAGTTATGGGCGAAGCTGATCGAGGATTCGAGGGCGGCGGCGATGGCGTACCTGGCGGGCCAGGTCAGCTCGGGCCAGACCGGCATCGTGCCAGTGCCAGGCCGCGTTGCCAGGCTGGCACCAGGTTCCTGACTGGGCGTCTCGACCTCGGTGAGCCTGCGCTCAACCGCTGACCGCAGTTCGTCCAGGTCGATGTCCAGGGCCTGGAGCAGCGTGAGAGCGAGATTCCCTCCCTCGTCAAGCAGCGCGAGCAGCAGCCGTCCGGTGCCAGCCGGCGGCTGCGATGCCCTCGCGGCTTCGAGCACCGAAGCGAGCCGCTCGGTCAGCTGGCTGCAGATCCCCTGCTCCAGCTGAGCCACCTGATCAGGAGCTACCGGATCTCGGATCGCGTCGATCACCTTACGTGCTCGGACCGCGGAATTAACCGCCTCAGCTAGTGCCCGCTGGCAGACCGGCGACACCGGGAAGCCAGCTCGCTTAACGGCCGCAGCCAGCTCATCGGATAGATACACATTGATCTTGGGCATCGGATCTCCTATGGGGTTATCCAATAGGGTTATAGTAGGGGTTATATACCGAAGCTGCCCCGCAGTCAACTCGGGCGGTCCACTGCGTAGGCAAACACCAGCAGCGAGGTCCGCGGACTGCGTCCGCGGACCTCGCTGTCGGCAGGAGTCGCTACATTCGGCTGCGTGTTCGAAACGGCGGCAGTTATGACGGAACTTGACGACGACCAGCGAAGGGCGGCGACGTACCCGCACGGCCCCTTGCTCATCCTGGCCGGGGCGGGCTCTGGCAAGACCAGGACGCTGGTCGCACGCGCGGCCTGGCTCTGTGACCAGGGCCTGGAGCCGAGCCGGATCCTGCTCCTGACCTTCACGCGCCGGGCCGCCGACGACATGCTGGCCAGGGCCAGTCCGCGCGCTGGCTCGGCGTCAGCCGACCGGATCAGGGGCGGCACCTTCCACTCGATCGCGCACCGGGTCATCCGCCAGCACGCGGAGTCGTTCTCGCTGCCGCCGCAGTTCAGCGTCATCGACCCGGCCGACGTGATCGACCTGCTCGATGTGCTCAGAGGCGAGCACGGCCTGGTCGGCACTGAGCGGCGGGCGCCGAGGGCGGGCACCTGCGCTGACATCTACACCAGGTGCGTCAACACCCAGCAGCCGGTCGCGAAGGTGGTCAGGGCCGGCTTCGGCTGGTGCGAGACGTTCACCAGCCAGCTCAGCGAGCTGTTCCGTGGCTACGTCGCGCACAAGCGAGCCCATGCCCTGGTGGACTTCGACGACCTGCTGCTGCTCTGGCGGGCGGCGCTGGCCGATCCGTCGGCCGGGCCCGCGCTGCGCGGCATGTACGACGCCGTGCTGGTCGATGAGTACCAGGATGTCAACGCCGTGCAGGCGGACATCGTGCGGCTGCTGCGGCCCGACGGCGCCGGCCTGACCTGCGTGGGCGACGACGCCCAGGCCGTGTACGGGTTCCGGGGCGCCGATCCCGCGCATCTGCACGGGCTGACCAGCGATTTCCCTGGCATCGGCGTGGTCAGGCTGACAACGAACTACCGGTCGAGGCAAGCTCTGCTCGCCCTCTCCAATGCCGCTGCGGCAGGCGCCTGGCCTGGAGCTGACGCTGGCCGCGAGCCGGACCGCTGGCCCCATGCCGCTGCTGATCCGGTGCTATGACGAAGCGACGCAGGCCAGGGAGATCTGCGCCCGCGTGCTCGAAGCCCACGAGGCCGGGACTTCCCTGCGCGAGCAGGCTGTGCTCATCCGTTCCGCCCACCACAGCGACGTGCTTGAGGTGGAGCTGGCGGCGCGGGGCATCCCGTTCGTCAAGTACGGCGGTCTGCGGTTCACCGCGGCGGCGCACGTGCGGGACTTCCTCGCCGCGCTGCGCGTGACCACGAACCCGGCGGACGATGTGGCCTGGTTCCGGCTGCTGCGGCTGCACGATGGCATCGGCCCGGCTCATGCCGCGCATCTGGTGGCAGCGCTGCGGCTGACCGAGCCCGCTCCGCTGCACCGGTGGAATGAGGCCGTGGCCGCGGCACCACCACGGGCAAGAGCGGCCCTGACCACGACCCTGGCAGGCCTGGCCGACGCCGCGACGCTCGCCGGCCTAACCAGCCCAGCCGGCCGAACCCGGCCCGGCCAGCTCTCCCGACCCAGCTAGCACAGCCAGTCCAGCCGGCGGAGATCTGGCTGGCACCGTGCTTTGCGCGCTCGACGGCGCGCTGCGCTGCCGCTACCCCGACGCCCAGGCCAGGATCGCCGATCTGCGGCGGCTCGCGGATGTGGCCGCGAGCCGCCCGTCTCTGCACGACGCGCTGGTGGAGCTAGCACTCGACCCGCCAGTGTCAGCCTCCGACCTGGCCGGCCGCCCAAGCTCGATGAGGATTACCTGACCATCTCCACGATTCACTCGGCCAAGGGACTTGAATGGCCGATTGTCCATCTCGCCCACCTGGTCGACGGCGCTGTTCCTAGCGACCTCGCGCTCACTACGCCGGCCTGCTGCAGGAGGAACGACGCCTGTTCGATGTGGCCGTGACCAGGGCCAAAGACCAGTTGTTCCTCTACGCACCGCTGCGAATGCACCACCATCGCCGTGGTCGCGACGACCGGCACAGCCTCGGGCAGCTGACCAGATTCCTCAACCGGGCCGCGCTCTCGGCCTGCCAGATCGCGGATGCGACGCCACCCGAGCCGGTAGTGCCGAAGATCAGCAAGCTCACGGCCCGCGTCGACGCCACGCTCGACGCACTCTGGTCCGGCTAAGCACAACGCCGCATAAGCGGACCAAAGCCCGTTGACGTGGGATGATGGTCTAATGCTGGTGGGGCGGGCTCCTGAGCTGCGGCTGCTGGCCGACTGCCTGACGCAGCGACGGCCGGTCGTCGTCGTTGGCGAGGCCGGCGTCGGCAAGACCACTGTGCTGCGCGCGGCCGCGCAGGCCAGCAAGAAAACGGTTTTTGAAGGCGGCGGGCTGTCCACCTTGTCGTGGATGGAGTGCCTCCCGCTCCGCCGTGCCGTCGGCGACTCCCTGACCGCGGCGGACGCCCAGGCGGTGGCCACTCAGGTACAGCGAGTGGTGGGCGATGGCGTCTTGCTGCTCGATGACCTGCACTGGTCGGACGCCATGACCCTGAGCGCCGTCGCGCTGCTGGCCGGTCACGTCGGCCTGCTGACCGCCCTGCGGCGCGGAGATCCAGATTCCGGCCGGGTGCTCGACCAGCTCGTCGGAGCTGGTTTCGTCCGGATCGACCTGGCACCACTGCCGGCGCAGGAAGCAGCGGGCCTGGTCCAGAATCTGCGACCCGATCTGCCCGACATCGCAGTCAGCCGGCTGGTGCACCGAGCGGGCGGCAACCCGCTGCTGCTGCACGAGCTGGCCAGGACGCCTGAGCCATCGCCAAGCCTGCGGCTGCTGCTTGCCGCTCGGCTGCGGATGCTCAGTCCGGCCGGGCGCGACGCCTTCGGACTGCTGGCCCTGGCTGGCAGACCGCTGGCGGCTGACGTACTTGGCCAGGCCGGCGCGGCGGATCTGCTCGACGCTGATCTGGCCATCGCCGAGCCGGCCGGGCTGCCGACCTTGCGGCACGCGCTGCTCGCTGAGGTGACGGTCGAGATCCTGACGCCTGCCGAGCAACGCGACTTGCACGGGAGACTGGCCGAAGCGACCTCTGAGCCCGGCGAGGCCGCCAGGCACTACGCACAGGCAGGCGACCGGGCGAGCGCACTCACTGCCGCGCTGCTGGCGGCCGATGCCGCCGCCCGACCCGGTGAGCGTGCCAGCCATCTGGCGGTCGCCGCATCAGTGGCCGCCGGATCGACAGCCGATCAGCTCCGATTGCGGGCCGCCCGCGCGCTCGATGAGGCCCACGACTGGCCCGGCGTCATCGGGGTAATCGACCAGATCACGAGCGCCGACCCCGAGATCGCGGCCTGGAGCCAGCTGCTGCTGGCGCGAGGGGCCTGGCGGCGGGGGACCGGCAGCGCTGCGTTCGGCGATCGAACGCGGGCTCGCCCTGGCCGCGGGCACGGGTACCGAAATTGAGGTCAGGCTCAGGATCGAGCAGTCCAGGCTTCCGATCTTCGTCGACTTCGACCTGGCCGAGAGTATCGCGATGACCCAGAACGCCTTCGCCCTGGCCCGCGAGACCGGAGTCGATGTCCCGCGCGCCGAGTACCTGCTCGGTACCGCGCTCGCGGTCGCTGATCAGCCAGGCGGCGACAAGCACCTTGAGTCGGCCATTGACGGTGCGCGGGCAGCACGCGACGTGCACACCGAGTTCGTAGCCGCGAACAACCTGATCAGCTTTCACGAGTCAGGCGGCTCGCAACAGCGGGCACGCGAGGTCGCTGAGCAGATGATCGCCAGGGCGGCCGAGCTCGGCCTGGGCTACTGGGAATCGGCGATGCGGGCCACGGTCGTCAACCTGGACGCGCACGCCGGCGCCTATCCGCAGGTCATAGCGGCGGCCGAGGAACTGCTCGGGCAGCCGCTTGAGGCCCGCACCAGGGACATGCTGATCGAATGCCTCGGGATAGCGCTGACCGATCTAGGCCGGGTCGATGAGGCCATCAGACGGCTTACGGCCGAGCAAGACCATGTTGTGCCTGACGTATCCAGGCCAGGGTCAGCTGGCCTGGGTGCTGGCCGAGGCCGCCCTGTGGAGCGGACGTCCTGGCCGAGCCCTTGAGCTGCTCGATGA
The DNA here is from genome assembly GCA_963819285.1 of uncultured Actinomycetota bacterium. Taxonomy (GTDB): domain Bacteria; phylum Actinomycetota; class Actinomycetes; order Streptosporangiales; family Streptosporangiaceae; genus Chersky-822. The sequence goes on along the minus strand of CAWFVM010000002.1, from coordinate 2,171,607 downwards.
TTTCCTGACCGGCCCTGACGGCGACCCGAACCGGCGGTTCGGCGAGATCACCCGCGCCTGGGCGCTCGTCGAGCCTCGGTCTTGACCCGGGTCCGGCGCTTGCGCCACACGTCCGGCCGATGCTGCTCGGCGCCCAGCCAGAGAGCGAAGGCCTGCGACTGCTACACCTGGGCGAGTATGCCGACGCCGCCGAGCAGTTCACGCTGGCGGCTAGCTTCTGGGCCCCGTACCACCGGCGCGCCGAGGTGCGCTGCGCCTGGGCCGCCGGTGAGGCGCTTCGCCTGGCCGGCGACTTGCCGGGCGCTATCGCCCAGCTTGAGCTGGCAGAGGCAGTCGCTACGCAGCTGTCGGCCGCGCTGTTCCTGGCTCGGATCCACCGTTCACTGCGCGCCGCAGGTCAGCGCCGCTCGGCACCACGATCCGGCAGGCGCGGCGGATGACCGACCGCGAGCGCCAGGTGCTCGAGCTGGTACGGGCGGGCTTGACCAACGCCCAGATCGCCAGGCAGCTGGGGATCACACAGCGGACGGTCGTGGCGCTGGTAGCCTCCGCGTCAGCCGAGCTCGGCGCCGCCAACCGCGGCCATGCGGCAGCGCTCGCGGCACGGGACTGACGTGAGCGATCAGTCGTTCATCGTGATCGAGTCGGGCTCGCCTGAAGCGTTCGACCGCGCCTGCGCCGAGCTGGCCTCCGTCGGACTGCCGGTGACCGCGACCTTCGACCGGGCCAGGCCGGGCCGGGTATGTGCCGGTCACGTCACCGACAACCAGACCGCACAGCAGGCTGTGCTGGCCGCGCTGGCCGGCGCCCATCTGGTCGTGGCTACCTCAGCGCCGCGCCAGGTGATCGACATGCTCTGCGATGACCTGCGGCGACTAGGAACCCTGGACCACCGCGTCGGCGATGCCCGCCCAGTCGCGCCACGACTTGGCCCAACCGAACGCGCCCTGATCGAGCGCCTGCTCGCAGGCGACTCACTCGGCCAGGCCGCCTTGGCATTGCATCTGTCCAGGCGAACCGCCGACCGCAGGCTGGCCGCCGCCCGCCACGCCCTTGGCGCTACCACAACCGCCGAAGCGCTAGCAATCGCCATCAAAACCGGCCTCCACCCACCCCAGCTCTAACCCCGCCCTTTCGCCCCGCCCCAGGGCCGGCGGCACGCGGGCCGCGTGCAGGATGGCGCAAATGTGCAATGACGCGGACAAGTCCTGGTTCCTAGGCTGCGAGGCAACTTGCTCCTAGACGACGGGGGACATTATGCGAGGGAGTTGCCTGCGGGTCCGCCGCAGCACAATCGCGGCAGCTGCCGGGCTGGCCTTGGCCGCCTCGGCGGTCGTGGCCAGCGCGGCCCAGCCAGCCGGGGCGGCACAGTCAGCCAGCGCGGCGGCACCGGCCGGCTCGATCGTCTATATCAAGCACGGCAATGTCTGGATCGCACACGCCAACGGCTCGCGGGCCCGCCAGTTCACCGTGCATCCCTTCAACTGGTCATCACCGTCTGAGGCTGACAACGGCACCATCGTGGTCGCTGGCGGCCGGGCCAAGGACAATCCTGGCGGCACCGACTCAGCGCCAGGCGCGGAGATCTACCGGTTCGCTCCCAACGGCAATCAGCTCGGCGGCGCCATTCCCACCTGGGGCACGTACTCATCTCCGGCCTGCCCGACCTTCGGGCCAACGTCGGTGGCGGTCTCCCCCGATGGGAAGAAGATCGCCTACGGCATCTGGGAATGCGCGACGCCGGCCTTCACCGCGCTGTGGACGCCGGCCAACGCCACCAGCCTGGACCTCCCGCACCAGCACGTCGGGCAGCTTGACTTCTACGAGCCGCACTGGGTAAACAACTCCACGTTCCTGGTCTCCCACTACGGGCAGGTCTTCGCCGACTCGGACGCCAGGTGGTACACGCATAGCGTGAACCAGTCCGATGACACCGGCCTGAAGGGCTGGAACGAGCCTGCCATGACCGGCACAGGTGCGCAGGCCGTGATCAGCCCAGCAGGCGACAAGCTCGCCGTCTTCGAGGACGACGCCGCCAACTGGACCGATAACCGGCCACGTTCGGTCCGGCTATGGATCTACACAGGTAAGAACATCCCGGCCAACTGGACCAAGCGCTGCGTGATCAAGCTCAACGCGGCCCAGGTCCATGACCCGCTCAAGCTCGATCCCAGTTTCTCGCCCAACGGCAAGGAACTGATCTGGGGCGACAGCCGCGGCATCGAGGAGGCCTGGCTCGGCACCCCGGCCAGTTGCGCCTCCATCAAGCCGCACCTGCTGATCGCCGGCGGATCCGAGCCATTCTTCTCGGCAGGCACCGAGCACGCCCGCTTGGCCAAGCCACACCAGCCCGGTTGAGCCGACTCGGTATGGCGCACAGGAGGTAATACCGGGGCACAACTGATCCACCACAGCACAGGGGCGCACTGATGCCGCATGCCATCGCATGCGGCATCAGCGTTTTGGCAGCCGCTGCCGCAGGATGGCGCAAATGTGCAATGACGGGGATAAGCCCCGTTTCCTAGGCTGACTAGCGCAGGGGTTGCACCGGGCCGGGAACCAGGTGAACCGCCGCATAGTACGGAACGGCACAGTACGGATCAGCACAGCAGTACAAGCAGGGGCGCACTGAAGCCGCATGCAAGCGCATGCGGCATCAGTGTTTTCTGGGCCGGATTCCGTGCAGGATGAGCTGGGAGGTGGCGACCGGTGGAAACCGCGGCCCGGTACGAGAAGTTCGCATCGTCAGAAGCACACGGCGAGTCCGCGTGCTATGAGGAGTGGGCCGCCGGCGTGGCGGGTGACCCGACCTTGATCGCGATGATCGACGAGCTTCCCGCGCCTCGCCGCCAGCCCAACCTGCTCTTCGCCGCCGCGCGCTACGCGGGCATCGGGCCAGGCAGTTACGCGAGCTTCCGCACGGCGCTGCTGGCGGCGTGGCCGCAGGTCAGTCAGATCATGACCACGCACCGGACGCAGACCAATGAGCCTGGCCGGTGCGCTGTCCTGCTGCCGTTGCTCGCCGCACTGTCTTCGCTAGCACCGCAGCCGCTAGCCCTGCTTGAGGTGGGCGCGTCGGCTGGCCTGTGCCTGTACCCGGACCGGTTCAGCTACCAGTACAGCGGCCAGGCCAGGCTCGACCCGCCGGACCGGCCGGGGGCGGCAGTACTGGACTGCGCGATCACCGGACCGGTCCCGATCCCGGCCGCGCTCCCCCTGGTCGTGTGGCGAGCCGGCGTCGACCTCAATCCGCTGTGCGTCGATGACCGCGAGCAGATGAGCTGGCTTGACGCGCTGATCTGGCCCGAGCACGACGCTCGCCGGCGCCGGCTGGCCGCCGCGATCGAGGTCGCCAGATCCGATCCGCCCCGGCTGGTGCGCGGAGACCTGAACGACAAGGTCAGCGAACTCGCGAGCCAGGCCCCCGGCCACGCCACCCTGGTCATCTTCCACAGCGCTGTGCTGGCGTATCTCGATCCCGCTGAGCGCTCTACTTTCACAATAAATATCGGTAAAATGCCAGGACACTGGATTTCGAACGAGGGCACGGGGGTCGTCACGTTCGAGGCGGGGGCACTGCCGGCCCCGCCTGATCCAGCCCGGGCCGCGTTCGTACTGGCGCTCGACGGGCGGCCGGTCGCCTACACGGGGCCGCACGGGCAGTCGCTGCACTGGTTCGGCTAGGCAGGGCGGTCACCGAGCCAGCGCGTGAACCACGCGACCAGGCGCTGACGGCTGTCGGCGTTAAGCTCGGCGGTAAGGAAATGCCCGGTCCCCGGATACTCGACGTACTGAGCCCGGTCAGGCTCGGCCGCATAGTGCGGCGCGAGCCGGGCGTGGAAGGCCCTGATCTGGTCGGCGGGCGAGTGCTCATCGAACTCCGCTGCCTGCGACAAGATGGCGGCGGGGAAGAACCGCTCCGGGCAGTGATGCGGGCTGTGCTGCCTGGGCAGCGTCCATTCCGGCGATCCGACGACCGAGACGGCGGCGCGCACCCGGCGGTCGGCGAGAACCGCGGCGTAGGCGACATTGCCGCCCAGGGAGCGGCCGCCGACCCCGATCGCGTTCGGCCGGGCCAGGTTCCTGGCGAGCAGGTCATCGATAATGGCCGGGACCTCGGCGGCGGTTTCGTCGATGACGGTGAGAAAGTCGGACTCGGTGGCGTCGAAGTGCTGGTCCCAGCGTTCGTCGGAGAACCTGGTGTCGAAGTCGGGGTAACGGCGGTCGCCGTGGCCGACGGCATCGAGGCTGACCGCGAGGAGGCCGGCCTGCGCGAGCTCGGCGGTGTAGTCCCCCATGCTCTCTTTGCTGCCGCCGAACCCGTGATACATCAGGACGGTGCCACGACGAGCCGCCGATTCCGGCGAGTCCTGGTACGACAGCAGCGCCGGGACGCCGGCGGTGGTAGTGGCCGTGGCCGTGGATTCGGTGGTTGCCATGGCGCCAGCGAACCAGCCCGCCCGACCACGAGCAACGCAATATCCGGCCCCGCCCCGGCCGACGCCCGGCCGACCCCCGACCCCCCGACCCCCGATCGACCCCCGGCCGACCCCCGGCCGACCCCCGGCCGACCCCCGACCGACCCCCGACCGACCCCCGACCGACCCCGCCGATGTTCCGTGATCATGACCGGGGTCTTGATCACGGAATCTGGAGGGGGTGATCACGCTACTCAGGTTCCGTAGTCCAGGTCAGTTTCATGATCACGGAAAGCTGCCAGGGTCCCCGGTCGCCCGGTCTGCGCCGCTGAGCCTGCGGCGTGGTGGCTGGAGAGGGGAATCGGGTTGCCGAACCCGGTCTGGCCCCTTTCTGCCACCTATTTGCCGGGAATGCCCGGAACAGGCCGAGCCGCAGGTCTCGTCAGGACAGCAGCTAGGCTCCCCCGCTGCTGCGCTGACAGCAGCAGGGGACCCCAGCCGCACCCTCAGCCGCATCCTCAGCCGCACCCCGGCCCCGCAACCTTCCGTGATCATGAAACCGACTGTGATCACGGAACCTGAGTCGCGTGATCACCCCCGCAACCTTCCGTGATCAAGATCCCGACCATGATCATGGAACCCTGCGGCGTGAGGCCAGCTGAGATCACGGAACAGTCGTGCCCGCCAGTTAGCTAGAGCTAAGAGCTAGGAGCGAGAACCGCCACCGGCACGCCGCTCGCCTTCATGGTCCGGTTGCCGAGCTCGCCGGAAAGATCCGTCCCCCAGCACCCCACCGTCCCGGTCCGCAGCACCGCGCAGGCGGTGCCATCCTCGCCGGACTCGGGAATGTCGATCGCGACGCTCCCGATTCCGCTCAGTGCCCCAGCCCCGCCAATGCCCTTCACCTGAACAGGAACGTTGCTGAGCGTGTCGGGAATCGAGCCATTGCCAAGCGGGCCGCCGCCCCAGCAATCCGACCCGCCAGAACCGCCAAGCGCAGCGGACTTCAAGACCGCGCAGTACATCTCGCCGCCGCCGGTGAGTCCCCCGACGACACTGGCCACCCCGCCGAGCTTCCCCTTGCCGCCGAGACCGAAGACGGCCAGCGGGCTGGTGGCGCATTCACCGAGACAGCCTGGCGAGGTCCCGGCCCCGAGCTCGTCCGAGCCGTTGTCACCCCAGCAATCTACGCCGCCGCCGGTCAGCAACCCGCAGACCGCTCCCCCGGCGACGGCCACGCTGGCCACCCCGCCAAGGGTCCCGGTGCCGCCGACCCCCTCCACCGCGACCGGAACGGCGCTCTCATCAAACAGGCCGCTGACGCCGTTGCCGAGCTGACCATCGCCGTCGCCGCCCCAGCAGGCCACGCCGCCAGACGTCAGCGCCGCGCAGGCCGCGTCATTCATCGACAGGTTCGACACCCCGCTCAGGGTCCCCGTGCCGCCGACTCCGGTGACCGGGTTCGGCGCGAAGGTGTCGCCGGTAGCCCCGTCCCCGAGCTCATCGGAACCGTCATAGCCCCAGCAGTCCACGCCGCCCGAGGTCAGGATGGCGCAGTAAGTCTCGCTCTCGATCGTCCCGGTTACCAGGCTGCGGACGCCGGTCAGGGTCCCGCTGCCGCCGGCCCGGCTACGGTCACCGGGGTCGTGCCGCACGCGTCTTCCGCCACCCCGCAGAGGTCTGGCCCGCTCGCCGATCCGATCCCGAGCTGGCCTTGGGAGTTGGCGCCCCAGCAATCGACCCCGCCGGAGGTCAGCAGAGCGCAGTGACCGTACTGGCCGCTGGTCAGCCGGGAGACCCCGCCAAGAGTGCCGCTGCCGCCGACTCCGTGCACCGCGACCGGCGTATCGCGCTGGGTCATGGTCCCGTCACCGAGCTGGCCTTCGAAGTTGTAGCCCCAGCAGTCCACCCCGCCCGAGGTCAGGACCGCACAGTAGCCGAGACCGCTCTCATCGGCGCTCACGCTGGCCACCCCGGTGAGCACCCCGGTCCCGCCGACACCCCTGACCGCGACCGGAACGTCACTCGCCTTAGTACCGCCGTCGCCGAGCTCGCCGAACCCGTTATCGCCCCAGCAGTCGACCCGGCCGGACTTGAGCACCGCGCAGAACCCGTCGCCGCCCCCCACCACGCTCGCCACCCCGCTCAGCACGGGGAAATTCAGAACGGCGAACCATCCGTGGACGTCGGCGAAGACCTGGACACTGCCCTTGGAGCCGTTGTAGAACTCCACCTTCCCGCCAGCGCCGACCCGCGCGACGACCAGGTTCGATACGGTCTGGCGGATCGCGAAACTCAGATCAGGCGTACCGGGCCGCTTCGCCCCGGCCGGATACTCGGTCAGCGACCCAGCCGCCTTGGGCGCCGTCGCGGTCACTTCAAGCACCACAGCCGCCACCCCGGCCGCCGGCACGCCACCGCGCCCGGTCACCGTCAGCGCGATGGTCTTGCCCGCCCCGACCGCGCCCTTGACGCCCGTCCCTGTGACCGTGTCAAGATCCCGGCCAGGCAGCAGGGACGCGAATCCGCCGGAGGCCGGAACCGACGCGGGCGGCGTGAACCAGCCGGAGACGTCGGCCAGCACCTGAACCGTTCCCTTGGAACCATTGTGGAGGTCGATCGCGCCGCCCGCCCCGACCCTGGCCACGACCAGCCCCGCGACAGTCTTACCCGCGCTGAAATAAAGCTCCGGAGTACTCGGCCTCGCCACCCCAGCCGGATACTCGGTGATCGAGCCACCCGACTTGGGCCTGGTCACCGTCACATTGAGCACCACCGCGGCCGCCCCGGCCGCCGGAACGCCGCCCCGGCCAGCGACCTGCAAGGCAATCGTCTTGCCGGCCCCGATGGTCTGGCCGGCTCCGCTGCCTGAGCCAAGAATCCGGGCCGAAGGCAGCGGAGACAGCCCGCCAGCGGCCGGTGCCGCCGGAACCGACGCGAACCACCCGGACACATCCGCGAGGATCTGAACGCTGCCCTTGGACCCGTTATGGAGGTCAACCTCCCCGCCCGCCCCGACCTTCGCGACCACCAGATTAGACACAGTCTGACCTGCGGAAAAGTACAGCGCGGGAGTCCCGGGCCGCCTGGCGCCAGCCGGATACGCGGTCAGCGAGCCGCCAGTTCCTGGCTTGGTCACCGTCACATTGAGCACGACCGCCGCCACTCCAGTCAACGGCACTCCCCCGTGACCAGTCACCTTCAGGCTGACCATCTTCCCGGCCTTCACTGCGCCCTTCGCCGCACCAGTGCCGGTAGCCGTATCAAGCACCCGGGCGGGCGTCAGCGCCACCAGCCCGCCAGCAGCCGGCGGCGGCGTAGCCGCCACGACCCCACCCACCGGCGCGGCCGACGCCACCGCAGGAACAACGCTAACTCCAGCCACGGCCAGAGAAACCGCCAGTATCGACCCCATCCATGCACAAAGCGAACGATGCGCCCCCATGACCCATCCCCTCCCCCAAAAGGCCCAGGCAACGCACACTAGCAAGAAACGGACCAAGCCGACCCGCCAGCCGTCCCCCCGCACCGGCAGCCGCAGCGCGCTTCCCTCAGTGGGCTGGTCCCACTTTGGTGTCCGAAGTCAAGCGACCCACCATGACTACGGAACTCAGCTGGCGTGATCACGCGGTCGATGCTCCGTGATCACGGTGAGGCCCATGAACACGGAAACCAGCTGGTCGGCTGGTCCGGCCACGGGTCGGCGTTCCACAGACCCGATTCTCCTCTAGTCACGATCCAAAACACGATCACGGCAGGCTGGTGGCACCGTTCGCCAGCACTGAGCCTGACGCCACGACTGCCACCTGCCGACTTCGCGCGATGATCCCGCCGCCGGACCGGGGCGAGGGTCCGACTGCGCAGAAAACGTCAGCACGCGCCACCCTGACCCTCAGTTCCTTGGAAAAACGCAAGTTCTCTGCGATAATCATACCTATGGTAGCCGAGTCTCCGCCTGACGCGCACACGGTGATGCTGGCGTTTCGAGCCTCGAACGCTCGCTCCTTCAGGGAACCCCTCGACTTCTCGCTAGAGGCGTCAACACTGTCCGAGGAAGGTATCCCGCGCAGTGTGCCGTGGCGCGAAGGTGGCACCCGTCCGGTTCGCGTGCTCCCAGCAGCAGGGATCTACGGGGCCAACGCGTCGGGCAAGACGAATTTCCTGCGGGTTCTGGATGATATGCGCAGACTCGTCGTGGCATCGTTCCGCACGGGCGACAGATCTACGCAAATCGACCGAAAGCCATTTCGGCTGGACCCAGAATACGAGGACAATCCATCGTCCTACGATATTGAGCTGATACTCGGCGGCGTACGATACGAATACGGCTTTGTCGTCGATTCCGGTCAAGTGATCTCCGAGTATGCGCGACGATATCCACACGGCAAGGCCGTCACTATCTTCCGGCGTGACTATGGCGAGCCTACCCACCTTGGCGAAGAGCATCGGGCCAAAGGGCGCGCGGTTAACGAGATCTTGCGGCCGAACGCTCTTTATCTGTCTACGGCATCCGCAGCGGATCACCCGGGTCTCGCACCTCTCTACCAATGGTTCGACAAGAACCTGATCCTCTGCGAGGCATCTAGCCGCGAAAGACGCTGGGCATACACGACACATCTCATGACTCAGGGAGACTATCGCGGGAAGGTTCTCGCGATGCTTCGCGCGGCGGACCTTGGCATTACGGACGCTCGGATGCGCGAACCTGATCCTGAGACGCTGGAACGTCTGCGCCGCATAGTCGCGATTGTCCAGCAAGAGATCATATCCGATGGAAGCGAGCCTAACAAAATTGATGACAGATCTTTTCTCGGGATAGTTCTCGGTCACCGCTCAAAGAGCGGCACCGTAGAACTCGAGCCGACCGAGGAATCTCTTGGCACACTCGTCTGGCTTGGCCTTGTTGGTCCGGTTCTTGATGCGCTCGCCAAGGGTACGGTTCTGCTAGTGGACGAGCTGGAGTCGAGCCTGCATCCCGCACTAGTAGCTCAACTGGTCCGGACCTTTCAGAGTCCTCGCTCGAATCCGAATGGTGCGCAGATAGTCTTCAACTCGTTCGAGGCAGGCCTTCTGGGTAACTCGGTTGACGACCGCATCCTGGGCCGTGACCAGGTCTGGTTCACCGAGAAGTTGCACGACGGGAGCACGCGACTCTATCCGCTGGCAGACCTGAACCCAAGGAAAGCCGAGGCAGTCAGCCGTAGATATCTGGCAGGAAGGTACGGCGCCACGCCCATCATTAGCGATGCGGAGTTCGATGCCCTGGCCGCCATGGTCTCCTCGGATACGGTCGAATGACTTCAGAATCACGCAGATCGCGGCGATCCTCCGGGCAGGCTGCCCGGATACAGCTCAGAATTTTCGCGGAAGGCGAGAAGACGGAGGACCTCTATCTGACGAACTGGTCTCGCCTTCATCGCGACCGAGTGATCGTCAGCATCGCGAAACATAAGCACACGACGCCGTTTCAGCTGACGGAAACAGCAGCAGCTCAACGGCGAGCTGACCTCAAAGAAGCCAGACGAGGCCGCGGAGCGGCATTCGACCAGTACTGGTGCGTATTTGATGTTGACGAACATCCGAAAATACCAGAGGCACTAGATCTGGCAGCCGCCAACAACATCCACGTTGCACTTTCAAGTCCCTGCATCGAACTCTGGCCCGGGCCTGCCGATGAGCCCCCTGAGCCGGCCGGCGTCATGATCGCGGAGAGCTGCCGCCATCCTGAGGAAGAGCTGCCGCTTCAGGAAGACTTAGCCGTCATATACGCGGAAAACTCTACATCAGGCGGCAGTTCTACCTCAGGATGACGGCAGCTCTCCGCGATCATGACGGCAACTCCCCCTCAGGCGGCAGCTCTCCGCGATCACTACGGCAACTCTCCGGCTGGCCCAGCGCATCCCGGCCTAGCGGAAGGGACTTCAAGATCAACTTGAGCTAAGCGGCATTGGATCAAGAAGCGCAGCATGATCACGGAGGATTGGCCGCATGATCCCCCGACCAACCTTCCGAAATCAAGACCCCGAACATGATCACGGAACATCGATCGCGCGAGCCACCCCGCCAAGCCCCGCGAACGTCTAACTCGAACATGGTCACGGAATATTGGTCGTGTGCCAGGTTGGCGGGGCGGGGCTTATGCCGACGAAAGGCGGGGGTTGCGCCAGCGAAAGGCCGGGGTTGCGCCAGCGGAAGGCGTGGCTGAGGAGCGGAGGTTGCGGGCGGGTCATCGCCTGGGTCGCTGGGGTCCTATAGTCCTTGCGATGACTCGCATAACATGCCGCCTGTCGATTACGCCCGCTGGCTTCGTCGCCGGGCCGGACGCGACGCATCCGCTACCGCGTCGGCCACTGATAGAGGAGCGCTGATCGTGCGGGTGCTGCTGGCTACCGATCCGAGCACGCCGGGCTGGCCGAACGAAGACTTCGCCGCTGTCCTGCCCGACGTCGCGGTTCTGCTTGACGGGGCTGGCAGTCCCGGCGGGCGCGAGACCGGATGCGTGCACGGCGTGGCCTGGTATACCCGGATGCTCGGCGGCCTGGTGGCGGCGCACGCCCGCGATCAGGGACTGCCGCTCACCCACGCGCTGGCCAACGGGATCGGCCAGGTCAGCGAGTTGCACGCGGGCACCTGCGACCTGGAGCATCCCGGTACCCCGTCTGCCACCGTGCTCATCGCGCGCCGGCGTGATGACCTGCTTGAGTATCTCGTCCTGGCTGACTCGCTCCTGCTGCTGCAGCCGCGCGACGGCGAGCTGTGCGTGATCACCGATACTCGCCTGGAACGGGCAGGCGCCGGGCTCCGTCCTGACTACCGAGGCCTGCCGGTGGGTTCACCGGAGCGGGACAGCACCAGGCAGGACTACCTCATCAAGCTGGACGCGCGCCGGAACCAGCCGGGCGGATACTGGGCCGCTGCCGCCGATCCCGCCGCCGCCCACCAGTCCATCACCGGCGCCAGGCCGGCTGGCGAGCTGACGTCTGTCGCGCTGCTCAGCGATGGCGCTGGCCGCCTGGTCGATCGCTACCGGCTCACGACCTGGCCTGAGGTTGGCGTGATGCTGGCCGGATCTGGTCCGGCCGAGCTGATCCGTCAGGTCAGGGCCGCCGAGGCCACCGACCCAGAAGGACAGCGGTGGCCGCGCAGCAAGATCCGCGACGACGCCACCGCTGTCTACTGGCCCCTGGACTGAGGGGTTACCGGCCTGGGGGCTCCCTGGCCAGAGGGCAGGCTAGTTGCCCGATCTGACAATCTTCCAGTGCCCGGACGCGCTCTCCTCGGCCAGCGTCGAGATATCGGCCTGACCGACCGCGTACACGTTCTTGCCCGCGACCGCCACCGCGTACAGGGCATTGGGATGGATTGAATCGCACCGGCCTCGGTCGGGCACCTTGACCGCGTGCCACTTGCCTGCCGTGAACTCCTCAGCGAGCGCGCTCTCGCACAACGGCCCGGTCGCGGCGCCCACCGCCCAGACGCCGCCCGCGCTGGTCACCGCCGCCGCGTACAGCCAGTCCTCCGCCGATCCGGGGCTCGGGCTCGCCACCTGGGTCCAGTGCCCGGACGCGTACCGCATCGTGAGGGTGTGCGGGGCGAAGGTCGCCGGGTCGAAGTAGTTGCCGACCGCCCAGAGTGAGGCATGCGGGCCCGAAGCGACCGCATACAGGTAGCTGTTGTCGGAACCGCCGGGGCTCGGGCTCGGCACTACCTGCCAGCCCGCTCCGGTCAGGTGCATGGTCACGGTGGCGAAGGCCAGGTCATCGCCATTGAACTGCCAGCCGACCGCCCAGACCTGGCCGCTGGGCGTGACGGTCACGCCGTGCAGTTCGGCCCCGGCACCTGGCGATGGCACCACGGTCCACCGCGAGCCGGTGCGCTTGAGGACCAGGCTGCGCTCGACCGAGTCAGAAGTCTCGCTCGTGCCCACCGCCCACACAGTCCCTGACTTGCTCACCGCCACCCCGAATAGCTGCCCGCCGGTACCAGGACTGGGCGTCGGCTCGATGACCCAGCGCGAGCCGTTGTAGAACTCAGAGAGCGTGAATGTCCGTCCGGTCTTAGTCGTGTGATAACCCACCGCCCACGCCCGGTGATGGGGCAGCGCCACCACCGAGGTCAGCCAGCCGCACGCCGGGCTTGGCGTGCGGAGCGCCGTCCAGCCCGGCGTCGTGCGGTGCTCGGACAGGTCGGTGCCGCACAGCGGGTTGAGGAACACGCTGATGCTGTCGGTGCCGACCGCTAGCGTCCCGTCCGCCGTGATCGCGTTGAACGCGGCGATCGGCTCCCCCGACCCCGCGGGCGCCACCGGCCTGACGGCCGCGCTGCCGACGCCGGCCACCATCGACGCAGCCAGCACCCCCGCAAGAATCGTCGTATTGATCAGCCTGAGTCGCACGGCTCCTCCAATGGTGCGCACCGTTAATCTCACGGCACGGACGCTACGAGCGCCGCCGGCGAATGTGAACGCGGAAACCCACACCCTTTGGCGAGTATGAGACACCTATCCTGCACACATGCGTCAAAGCGTCTTCGGGCGGGAAGCCGAGCTCGGCGTTCTTGACGCGTTCCTGACCCGGCTTTCCTCCGGCCCGGCTGGCCTGATTCTCGCCGGGCCGGCCGGCGCCGGGAAGACCACCTTGATCAGCGCCGGGCTCGACCGGGCCGCTGCCCTGGGATACACGGTGCTGCGCTCGTTCCCCGCACCAAGCGACCTGAGGCTCGCCTTCGCCGGACTGGCCGACCTGCTCACCGCCCAGCTCGGTGACGTGCTGCCCGCGCTGCCCGGACCGCAGCGCCGCGCACTCAGCGCCGCGCTGCTCATCGAGGACCCTCCGGACATCTCGCCAGAGCCGAACGTGATCGCGGCGGCGGCCAGGAACGCCCTTGTCACGCTCGCTGCCAGAACGCCGGTACTGATCGTCATCGACGATGTCCAGTGGCTGGACGCGCCGAGTCAGTCGGCGGTGAGCTTCGCCGCCCGGCGGCTCGTCACCGAGCGCGTCGGCCTGCTCGGCGCGATCCGCAGCGACCGGCCGGACGAGCCGCTTCCGCTTGAGCTCGACCGGGCCGCGATGCCCGCGCGACTGCTGCCGCTCGGCGGCCTGAGCCTGGGTGCCCTGCACCATCTGCTGCGGGCCCGGCTTGACCTGTCGCTGTCCGCGCTGACCCTGCGCCGGGTGCACGCGGAGTCGGATGGCAACCCGTTCGTCGCGCTGGAGATCGGCCGCGCACTCGCCCGGCGCGATCTCGCCAGGGTAGGCGGCGGCCCGCTTCCGGTGCCCGACACGCTCGGCGGCCTGGTCGGCGAACGCCTCGCCGAGTTCCCGGCCTCGGTCACCAGCGCCCTCGCCATGCTCGCGGTCATGCCGGACGCCTCGGCACCCCGGCTGCTCGCGGCCGGGGTACCCGGCCCCGACCTGGACGCGGCCGTCCTAGCCGGCGTAGTGGAGACGAGCCCGGTCACGGGCGCGGGCACTGACGGGCTGCGGTTCACGCACCCGCTGCTGGCCTCGGCCGTGCTCGGAGCGATCCCGCCGGCCAGGCGGCGCGAGCTGCACGCACTCGCGGCGCGGAGCGCGACCGATCCAGAGGAACGAGCCAGGCACCTCGCGCTATCCTGCGACGACCAGTCCGCCGAGCTGGCGGCCGAACTCGAAGACGCGGCCAGGACGGCCGAACGCCGCGGTGCCCCGACCGTCGCCGCCGAACTGCTTGAGCTCGCTGCCGCGCGCACCCCCGGTGACCAGGCCGACGACAGGCACCGACGGCTGATCAGCGCCGGACGGCTGCTGACCATGGCGGGCGAGACCCGCGCCGCGACGACCCTTTTTCATCAAATCGCTAGTCAGGCCCAGCCGGGACCGCAGCACGCCGAAGCCATCGCTCACCTGGGCTGGACCACTGAGGATGATTTCGAGGGCTCGATGCGCCTGCTTGAGCAAGCGCTGGCGGAGGCCGGCGACGCGCCGGTGCTCAAGGCGAGGATCCATTCCTTCCTCTCCGACTACTGGGCGATCCGGGGTGAGCCTGGCCCAGGCGCGGGCGCAGGCGTATCACGCACTTGAGTGCGCGGAGCGAGGGGGCGACCAGGCGCTGCTGGCCGCGCTGCTCGCCCATGCCTTCTTCTGCGACTGGCGAAGCGGGGCCGATGCCGACGAGAGCCAGCTCAGCCGAGCACTTGAGCTGGAGCGCGGCCATCCGCTGCTGACCGAGCACGACCTTGAGCCACCGAGCGAGGTAGCCGGGATCTACCTGATGTCGATGGGCCGCCTTGACCAGGCTCGCGAGCTGCTGGAAGGCACGCTGGACCGGGCGCAGGCGCAGGGCCAGGAGTATGTTCGCGCCGATGTGCTGCTCAGGCTCTCGGTGCTCGCCAGCCGCACCGGCGACCCGCACCGGGGAGCCGAGCTGGCACAGGCGGGTCTTGAGATCGCCGAGCAGCTCGATCTCGGGCAGCTCACCAGCGCGCAGCTTTACGGCTGCGGCCTGGCGGCGCTGCATCTCGGCCGGCCTGACCAGGTGACCGAGTTCGCCGAGCGTGGCCAGGAGCTGTCACGCAAGGTGGGCGACCGGGTCTACCTGCGAGCCCACGAGGCGGTGCTCGGCGCCGTCGACGTGGCGTGCGGCCGCTACGCCGACGCGGCGGCGAAGCTCAGGCCGCTGATCAGCCAGCGGGCCGAGCTCGGCCGCCGGTTCGAGAGCTTCTGGGTGCCAGAGATCGTCGAGGCCCTGATCGGCGCGGGCGAGATAGAGGAAGCCGCCACACTCGCGGCCGATCTGCGCGACCGCTATCGCGACCCGGTCACCGCGGCCTCAGCCGCGCGCTGCGCGGCCTTGCTGGCCGCCGCCGAGGGCAGGCTCGACGACGCGGTGGCCGATCTCACTCAGGCGCGGCAGCTCCGTGCTCAGATCACGCCCGAGCCGATCCCGGACGGACGAATCCTGCTGGCGCTCGGCGGGGTGCAGCGACGGCTCAGGCAGCGCCGCGCCGCACGGGAGACCCTGAGCGCGGCGATCGAGATCTTTGATCGAGCCGACGCGGCGCTCTGGGCCGCTCGCGCCAGGCAGGAGCTGGCCAGGGTCAGCGGCCGCGCGCCCGCCGCCGGCGAGCTCACCGTCACCGAGCTGCGGGTAGCCGAGCTGATCGCCAGCGGGCTGACCAACAAGGCCGCCGCCGCCGAGCTGTACGTGACCGTGCGGGCCATCGAGTCGACGCTGACCAAGGTCTACGCCAAGCTCGGCATCAGCTCACGCACCCAGCTCGCCAGCCGGCTGCGATCCGGCGGCGCTCATGCCCCGTGATGCCCGTGCGGCTCGTGCTGCTCGTGCGGACGGGCGCCCGGTGCCCGGTCGCCGGGCCATTGCGTCGTGCGGCCCAGGTCGGCCAGGGCCGTCAGCACCTCCCGGACCGTCGCCAGGTCCCGGCCACCGACGCTGCCGGCCAGCGTCTGGTCCACCAGGCGGACAGCATCCCTGATGGCACGGGCGGCAGCTAGGCCGCGCTCGCTCAGCCGGAGCAGCACCCGCCGCCGGTCACGCGTGTCGGCCAGCCGGACGCAGTAGTCCCTCGCCACCAGCACATCCACCAGCTGGCCAGCCGCCTGCTTCGACATGCCGAGCTCGCGGGCGACCTCCTGCAGGCTGGAACCCGCAGCCGCGCCGGGAGTCGAGCCAGCCCGCGCGAGACTGCCGATGACGCGATACCCGGTCCTCGGCATGTCGTCGAGCCCGGCCCGGTCCAGCTCGGCCACCATAGCCGAGAGGTAAACCCGCAGCGCGGCACTGAGCAGCCCTGGCGAACTAATCTCAGCCGCCATCTCCGCGTCGCGAGCAACCCCATCGGTCATGACCCGAACCTTAGCCGCGGCGGCGGTGGGTTCTGATGATCGAGTCGAAGTCGGGGTCGGGGGTGAGGCCCAGGCGCGCGGCCCGGTCCGAGCGGAAGCGGGCCGGCCAGCTCGTGACGAGTCTCGCGGCGACCAGCTCGGGCACCCAGTCGATCAGCGCCGTAACCTCTGGCCCGGCGACTCGTTCGAGCGCGGCGACCATGCCGGCGATCGTGACGGTGAGCGCGGGGAGACTGACCGGGCTACGGCCGCCCCAGTCGGACTCGGCGGACCTGGCGGCACACAGCAGTCCTTCGATCGCCTTGCCGGGCGAGACCAGTGCCACCTCGGTGTCGGGCTGTACCGGGCACGTCGCCCGCTGCCCCGCGAGCGGCTCGCGAATGATTCCCGACAAGAATCCCGACGCCGCCGCGTTGGGCTTGCCTGGCCGCACGCTGACGGTCATCAGCCGGACAGCCCGCCCGCGCACGAAGCCACGCCGCGTGCAGTCAGCCAGCAGCTGCTCGCAGATGACCTTCTGGGCACCGTAGCTGGACTGCGGATTCGGCATCGTGTGGTCATCCACCACCGCGGGCAGCGGGTGCTCTTCCGATCCGCCGAAGACGGCGACCGAACTGGCGAAGACGACAACCGGGCTGGTCCCGAGCGCGCGGCAGGACTGCAGCAGCGACTCGGTGGCGTGCACGTTGGCCCGGAGGCCGAGATCGAAGTCCGCCTCGCATTCGGCACTGACCGCCGCGGCGAGATGAAATATAACGTCGGCCTGAGCCAGCTCCCCCCGGCCACTGCCGCCACGGGCAACCACCTCGCCGAGGTCACCGGTGACCTCGGTCACCCGGTCATCACCGGCCAGATCGGCGGGAGCCGGGACGCGGTCGACGAGCGTCACTCGCGACAGCCGCTCTTCCCCGCCGCCGGCGATCTGAAGAGTTCCGGCGGCCAGCAGCTGCCTCGCCAGACGCGATCCGAGGAAGCCGGCACCCCCGGTGATCAGGACGCTAGCCACGGCCGAACATCGCCAGCAACCTGGCCTGATCATCGGCATCATCGCCGACCTGGAGTTCCTCGCCGATAAGTCCGGCGGCGCGACCAGCAGGGGCGAACTGCCTGGCGCTGCGCAGCGCGTCGCTGACCAGCTCAGGGTCGAGCACGACAGGCTGGCCGGTGGCTTCCGCCAGATCCCAGGTATGCACCAGGATCTCCAGCGGATAACGCTCAATGTACTCACGCAGTGGCATGTCCCCGCCCCAGGCCAGCGGCAGCGGCACCGACCCGGCGAAGACCTCCGGCCCGAGCGCGGCGATCGTGGCAGCCCGGGCTGCCTGCCAGGCCGCGAGCGGATCACCATCCGCTTCAGCGCGCGGGTCAGCGGCAGCCATCGCGTCCTGGCCGCCGGCCGCCCGAGCCTTGATCGCCAGCAGGCCGCTGATGACGTGAGTCACGACATCAGCGGCGCACCAGTCCGCACAGGGTGAAGGGTCGCCCCACCGGCTCGCAGGTACAGCGGCTACCACCGCCTCGAAGCCGTCGAGAGCACGAGTAAAGCCAATAGGAATCATCGCAACAGTGTGCCGCGCGGTCGGCGCGCAGCACAGCCAGGAGCTACCTGACTCCGATCTGGAACCGGAAGTAGCCAATATGGAATGCCAGGTTCATACCGCCGAAATGATGGATAAGCAAGGCCGCGAGCAAAATCAGGATCAGGGCCACCAGGACCCAGAACAGCCACCAGAACAGACTCGGGATGCTTTCGCGCAATGAGCTCATGCCCGCTTCTGCCCATCGAGACAGGAAGTATGCCGGCTTAGTCGGCACTCTCCGGCAGCACCTGGCCGCCGTCCACGATCAGGGTCTGGCCAGTGATGTACCCCGCCTCCCTGGAGGCGAGAAACCGGACGGCCCAGCCGACATCGGCTGGCTCGCCGAACCTCGCGAGGGGAATCGCGGCGAGCATGCGCCTGGTGTGCTCCGGCCCGAGGCCCGCGAAGCCTGGGGTCTGAATATTGCCTGGCAGCACGGCGTTGATCGTGATTCCGGCGCTGGCCACCTCCAGGGCGGCCGAGCGCATAAGGCCGAGCATGGCCGCCTTGGAGGCGCCGTAGTGCGCATAGCCCGGTTGCCCGACCACCGAGCCGGTGATCGACGAGGTGAGCACGATCCGCCCGAACCGCTGTTCGCTCATCTGCGGCAGGCACGCCTGAATCGCCAGCAGGGCACCCCTGACGTTCACCGCCATGATCTGGTCGAAGTCCGCGACGCGGAGCTCGCTCAGGGCGATGTGCGGGTAGATCCCGGCGTTGGCCGCGAGGATGTCAATGCGCCCCCAGCGGCTGACGGCCTGCGCCGCCATCCTGGCCAGATCCGGCGGAGAGGTGACGTCGACGCCCAGGCCGAGGCAGTGCTCGCCGGTGCCGCACAGGCGTCCGGCCGCGTCCCGTGCGGCCTGCTCGTCTACATCGGCGATAAGCACGTCGGCGCCCTCGCCGCGAAGCACGGTGGCGATGCCCAGCCCGATGCCGCGCGCCGCGCCGGTCACAATGGCGACCTGCCCGCGCAAGCTCTCCATTCCCGGTCAGCTCCTCTAGCGCGCGCTATTCGGCTGGGGCCGGCTCGCCGCGTTCCTCCTGCGCGCGGGCCAGCGCCAGCGCCAGGTTGCCCGCCGCGAAATGAGCGCCTGCCCTCGCGGCGTGCAGCGACTGCTCCTCCATCGGCACTGCCTCGGGAAAGTCGAGCAGATTCTGTCCCTTGCGGTAATGATCGAGCGCGACCTCAAATGCCCTGTCAGCGTCCATAGCCATCCATTCCTTCCATCCAATCGCAACCTTCAGCCGCCAGCCCGGATCTTACTGGGAGAAGAGCCCGCCCTCCCCGCCCCCGGACCACCTCCCCGCCCCCGGACCGCATCCCCGGACCACATCGATGCGTCTTCCTAGGCGAGGGCTGGCGAGCGGATGACGTCTCATAGAGTCGCGGCATGACTGATGTGGCTGTGGTTACCGGGACGTCGACAGGTATGGGCCTGCACTGCGCGGTTGAGCTGGCGCGCAAGGGCCTGACCGTGGTGGCGACCATGCGGGATACCGGGCGGGCCGGGCCGCTCCTGGCGGCGGCTCGGGACGCCGGGGTGGAGCTGGACCTCAGGGCGCTTGAGGTGACCGATCACCTGTCAGCGGCAGCGGTCCTGGCGGAGATTACCGCCGTTCACGGCCGGATTGACGTGCTGGTCAACAACGCCGGGCGCGGATCGCTGGGGACGGCCGAGCAACTCTCCCTTGACGACGTGCGGGAGCAGCTGGAAGTTAACTACCTCGGGCCGGTCGCGCTGACCAAGGCCGTGCTGCCTGCTATGCGCGAGGCCGGGTACGGCCGGATCCTGACCGTCACCAGCGTCGGCGGGGCCGTCGGTCAGCCGTTCGCTGACGCTTACTGCGGCGCCAAGTTCGCCGTGGAAGGGTTCATGCAGTCCCTGGCCGTCGTCGCCGAGCGATTCGGGGTCTGGGTGAGCGTGATCGAGCCGGCCGCCGTCGCCAGCGAGTTCGTCGCGAACGCGGCTCGGCCGGCCGGCCCCGGGCCCTACGCTGAACTGCTCGCCGCGTATCTCGCCCGAACCCAGACGGCGTTCGCCGCGGCCCAGTCCGCTCAGAGCGCTGGCCTGGCCATCGCGGAGGCGGCGACCTCGCCGGCCTACCGGTTCCGCTGGCAGACCTCAGATCAGGCCGCCTCATTCGCCGGAGTGTCCCTGGCCGATCTGGATGGTGCGCGCGTGCTCGGCCTGACCAGGACCTGGATCTCCTGACGACCACGACATGCCTGAGCTACCTGAGGTTGAGTCGGCCCGCGCGGTGATAGAGCGCGTAGCCCTGGAACGCAGGATCGTCGATGCCGACGACAGCGATACCTACGAATGCCGGCCGCACCGGCCGGGGGAGATCCGCGCGGTGCTGAGCCAGCCAACACCGGAAGCGCGGTCTGCGGACGCCAGTCCGCAGACCGCGCTGATCGGCAGGCGGCTGATTGCGGCGCACCGGCAGGGCAAGAGCATGTGGTGCGACACCTCAGGCACGGGCCGGTCTCGCACAGCCGGCCCAGCTGGCCCAGCGCTTGGCATTCATCTCGGCATGTCCGGCAAGATCGTCATCGCCAACGCGGACGGCGAGGAGATCGAGGGCGGCGATTACTGGGAACGGGGCCGGGCCAAGGGCGACTACCGATTCTCCCGGTTCTCCCTGACGTTCTCCGACGGCGGGTCGCTGCTCCTCATCGATCCGCGCCGGCTCGGCCGGGTTCGGCTGGATCCAGTCGTTGAGGCACTCGGCCCCGATGCTGGTGAGATCACCAGGGCACAATTCCTGGTCGCGTTCGGCCGGGGCACGGCGCCGGTGAAGGCACGGCTGCTCGATCAGAACTCGGTGGCAGGCATCGGCAACCTGCTGGCCGATCAAGTCCTCTGGCAGGCCAGGATCTACCCTGGCCGTCCGGTCGGCGAGCTCCTCCCAGCCGACCTTGACCGGCTGTTCGAGGCGGTGCGGCAGTCGGTTGAGCTGGCGATGGCCGGCGGCGGAGTGCACTTGCTGCCGATCCTGACGTTCCGGGAGGCAGGCGCTCACTGCCCTCGATGCGGCGCTCCTATGCTGCGCGGCAAAGTAGGCGGCCGGACGACCTGGTGGTGCTCACGCGAGCAAGCCGCCCGGCCGGGACAGTGATCTCGTGGCCATAGCAATCGTGCGGGTGACCTCATCCCACCAGACGTTCGGGCAGGTGGCTGCCCTATTCGACGACTACCGGGCACACTACGGCCAGCCACCGTCCCCCCGGCTCACCCGCGAGTGGCTTCAGGAGCAACTGGCTCAGCACCGGATGACGATCACCGCTGCGGTCGATGCCGGGCGGGCCTGCGGGTTCCTGACGATCATGATCATGCCGGCGTCACTGATGCTCGGCACGGCCTGGTCAATCCGCGACCTGTACGTCACCCCGGAGCGACGGCGCAGCGGTATCGCACGCGTCCTGCTCCAGCAGGTCGCCAGCGAGGCTCAAGCCGCCGGCGCCAGTCGCCTGTCATTGCAGACCGAGGCCGATAACGGCCCCGCGCTCAGGCTTTATACATCAGCCGGCTTCCAGCCGGTCACCGGCCTGGAGCTGCTCAGTCTCTCCCTCACTGCCCCGGCAGGTCGGTCTTCCACCAGTCGATGATGGCGCTGATCGTCGAGTGCCTCGCGCGAGGCCTGGCCGCCGGATCCCCAAGTCAAAGCGTGTGGTTTTCCCTATTCACCCCCGGCTGCCCGCACTTCTAGCATCCGACCTGTCGATCACTTTCGCTCGGACAGGGGGCACGACATGAGGCGATCACCAATTCCGCTGCCTGCTGGCGCGGCAGTAGTCCTGGCTCTGGTCGTCGCGGGCGGCCCGGCGCAGGCGGCGCCGATCCGGGGGGATGCGGCCAAGCCTAGGGCGGTCACGATCGCATTCTCCAACGCCAGGCAGGTGCCGTCGGCAAGCGCGCTCGCTGCCGATCTGCGCTTTCAGGCAAGCGCCGACTGCGCCGGCAAGCCGGTCACGGGCTCCGCGACTCTGACCCAGGCGATCGCCTGGGCGAAGGCGATCGAGGATAGGGCGGGCCGCAAGGCGGTGCGGGCCGTCGACTCCGGCCGGGACGGCAAGCCAGCACTCGCTGAACTGGACGCCTCAGGTGCCCTGGTGAACGGCAACCCAGGCGGCGCGCTCGCCGCCCTCCTGGCCGCCTACAGCAAGAACCCCAAGGACGCAACCGTCCTGCGCGACCTCGGCTCCCTGCTGGCCCAGCTCGGCCAGCCGCTCGATGCCCTTGCCATGTTCGGCCAGGCCGACAAGGTCGGCGGAGCGGTGCGGCATCCGATGGGGATCAGCGAGACCGCCACCGAGCTGAACGACCGAGGCTTCGCGCTGCTGGAACTGCGCCGGTGGGCGGCAGCGGGGACAACGCTGGTCAAGGCAGTCGCTGAAGCGCCGCTGCTGTCGGAGGCGAAGCTGAACCTCGGCGCCGCACTGCTGTGCCAGGGCAAGATCGCCGCTGCCGCCAAGATGATGTTCGCTGGCTCAAGGCGCGATAGCTACAAGGCCTATGACCGGGTCGCGACGCAAACCCTCGTACCCGCCGGGGAGCTCATCGACGTCTCCAAGGGCCGGGCCGGCGCCTGGCCGTCATTCCCTTATCCCAACTCGATGGACGCCATCGATAAAGACGGCACGACCTTCTCTGAGTTCTCCGGGGACGCCTTCACCACGGCGGTGAGCGAAAGCCAGCAGGCCGCGGCCCTGCTCGCGACCGTCACCTTGCCGGCGGTCAGCTATGAGCGGATCAGTGACCTGGGCGACCTGGCCACCGACGCGGCCATGGGCGGCTGGGCGAGCGCCGAGAGCAAGGCGGCCGCGTCCTCCACCACAACCGAGACGTTCATCAGTGACACCTTCAGCGCAGGCGGCACCGCTCAGGCCGAGCTGAACGACATCACTGCAGCCGGAGGCAACCCCTGCACCGTGCAGAAGCCCAGGATGCGCGAATGGCTCACCGGCCAGACCCATACTTTCCGCGGCGACATAGTCGCCTGGGACACCGCACTGCGAGACGAGTGGACCGCCGCGTCGCGCTGGATCTCCGCCGTCTACGCCAACATCGCCACCTCCGCCGTCAGCAAGGCCTACGCCCTCGGTCTCGACGAGCAGAAGCAGGCATTCATAGAGAACATCACCGAAGCGGTCTGGAACTGGGAAGAAACCGCTGTCAGCCTCGACGACTCCTTCGGCGACTGCCAGGACTCGCAAGGCCCGGATCAGCCACCGCCGGCACAGTCGGTCGATCGCATCGACAGATGCCCGCAGGATCTGCAGCGGGCCAACTTCAGCATCTCGTTTGAGGTTTTCAGGATCACCGCCAACTGCGAGCGGGTGTCGGTGACCGTAGCGGCACCAGGACTTGGCCCGTTCGGGAAACTGACCCTCAACCGCAACGGAGACCTCACGATCATGGCTGGTGTCAGAGCCGGGGTCTCGCTCGGCGCCGCAGGGGCCGGCATTAAGGCCGGCGCCTACGTGACCATCCACAGCGACACGATCTCCGACGTCGGCGTCACCGCCACAGCGAAGGCAACGCTGCAGCTCGAACCCGATCCAGCTCACCGGGCCGATGGCGACCGCAACGATCAGCTTCGTCAACGCTTCGCCAATAGCAACGTCGTTCTCCTACTAACGCGTCTCAGCAGTCACTTGTGCCTCGCAATGACGCTGCGACCTCGGGGTGAATGGGCGTCGAGATGACCGATGTCAGACTCTGCGCCCCCGTGCAGGGTTCCGCGATCACGTTCTGGCTCGTGATCTAAGAGAAGACAAGGTTTCTGGACTTGGGGTCGCCCTAATCCAGGCTCGGTCGGGGTCCTGATCACGGAGCCCTAGTGGGGGCTCTGGCGCGAATTCCGTGATTGGGCTGGAAGCTGGCGCGCGGGTGTTGCGATAGGCGTTATAAGGATATTTCGGATTGCTGGTCGGGGTGTTCTCGGGCGGGTGGCAGCAGCGTCGTGCCGTTGGTGCTGCTCCAGCGACAGCGGAAGGGCCGGCGGTGCTGCCGGAACCCGAGCCTGCCGGGCCGGATCGCTCACCCGGAACTCCGCCCGGAGCCTGATGTGAGCCGGGGTGGAGGATGACGGTCCGGAACGTCGGCGGGGTGATCAGCGGCCGGGCTTGCGTAGGGGGCCGGATCTGGGGGTTTCTGGGTGATCTTGCGGGGCTGGTGCCGGGCTGGTGGCTAAAAGTCTCCTGCAGGATCAGGCGAGCCTGGCAGCGGTGAGGCGGCTGTGACAGCTGAGTCGCCGGGGATCAGTCAGGATCCGGCGGTAGCTCCGCCAGGCCCGCGAGGCAGTCCGATCACGGAATTCGCTCCAGAGCCCTAGTGGGATGATCACCCGGCTCATGTTGTGCCCGGCCCCGCACCGCCCCCGACCGCAACGCATCACGCAGGGAAGGTGACGGAGGGGGACGCTGCTGGCGAAGCCTGAGTCCACAACTTCGTTCGCCACATCCGGTCGTCGGTGACTTGCCGACGAAACCTGCTGCCCGTTACGGGCGCCCCGTCCAGTCATCACAGACGCTCTCCCATGTCTGCCGTGACAGGTAATGACAGTACGGCAAATGAGACATCGGGAACCGCAGCCGGCGGTACATCGACCACGACGCCACCTCTAGGTGCCCGAGCGCGCGGTTCCGGAAGGCTTCCAGCGCGGGCAGCAGGTTCGAGTCATCACTGACCACCACGAAGGCGTCGAACTCCGCATGCCGTGACGCGGCAGTCAGCAGCACATCGACGGCCAGGGCAACGTCAACGCCCTTTTCCTGCGGTGGATCGCCACGCCTCACCAGACCGGTTGCCCGGTCCACCGACCAACTCGGATACCGCATCGAACGGGTCAGCGTCCGCACCCGCGCATCCTGCTCCCACTCCGCTTGCTGCGCTCTGCTCACCGCATAGAAGCGCGGCTCGAAATCAGCGACCGGCATCCCCCGATGCACCCGGACCTCCGCCAGCACCGAAGGACGGCGCCGCGCCGCAGCAATCGCGTCTCCGAGTCTGCCGGGATGCGGCACATGCCTGTGCCGGGCCTCGCCCGCCGCGTATACATCACAACCCGTCAGATATACGTTCTGATAGTCGATGAATACGACGATTCGCTCTGTCACCCGCCGAACCTACAAGGGCGGACACACCGCACCTCGCCGTACAGGAAGGAGCAAACGAGCGTAAAAAAGCCCCGCCAGTGCTGGCAAGCCAGGACGGCGGGGAGCAACAGAGAGACCATACGTCCTTCAAAGGCGGATTGTCAAGGAACCCTGCATCAGAAACCACGCCGCAAACCGGGACGAACCCTCTGGCCACAAAGACCGCGCGCAGTGGTCCAGGAGACCGTGAACGCTGGCGTGCTTGTGTGCACCGGCGGACTGGCTGACCAGCGGGCGAAACCGTCGCCTGCCGCTGTAGGCAAGAGGTTTGGGAGTTTGGGCCTGACCCCGGAGTCGACAAGATGTTCCGCTAGGTGACAGACCAGTCGTAGTCCAAGGCCCTAGCGAAGCTGGGCCTGATCGGCATCCACTTTCACGATCTCCGTCGGGTTTCACTCCACGCGGGGACGTGCCACCTGCCGCTATTTGTCCTCGCTTCCGTGGGTCCCTCGCCGCTTGAGAGCCGTAGACCGTTCGGCTGGACGATGACCAGAACGGCTAGAGCCTCATAAGGCTGACTGGATACTTGGTCGCTAGGCGGACTTCTTGGACATCACCTGACTGAACGATATAGTTCAGTCACAATCCGCCCTTTAGGGGCCAGTGATCCCGCGCACCTCAGGAGACTTTCGTGGCCAGATTCCTCGTTATTCATCATGCCCCAGGGGTCACACCGGAACAGTTCAGGGAGAACGTGCCGGACATCCTCGCCAGCAAGCACGCGACCTTCGTGCACTGCTACGCGAATATGGCCGGCGGCACCATTGTCAACATCTACGACGCAGCCGACGCCGCGAGCGTGGAACGGGAGATGGAGACGATCGGGTTCCCCTTCGACGAGATCGCGGAGGTCCAGTTCAACGCATCCGCCGACGATCTCCGGGCAATGCTGTGACCAGTGCGAACGCTGACCCAGCTTGGTTCGGAGATGACCGCCCGCCGACGAAGTCGCCGCGCAAGGCGAACGTCTTCGAGGCGATGATGGGCCATCAGGGCATGCAGCAGCAGAAGGAACTGTTCCCGTTCTTCGACGCCGACGACCTGGTGCCGGCCTTGGCGTTCTCGTACTCGCTGCCCAATATGCCCAGATTTCACTTCTACCACTACAACGACCAGCAGGAGATCGTTCTTACTCTCGCCGCCGAAGGGGGCTCGCTGACCTCGGGCCAGCTCTACGTGCAGAGCGCCTCTCACGGCGTCACCATGTTCTTGAAGAAGGCCGCCGCTCCGGAGCTGGAGAACTACCAGGTCTCCATCATCACCATCCGGATGAAGGAATCGGGTCCGCAAAACGAGTCGATGATCTTCCGGTGCGGTTCGTGCAATGAGGTCGTTTACAGCTATGACCGGGACGTGCACGACGGGCAGCAGCACAAGTACTACCGCGAACTGCCCAGCATTCGCCTGTACGCCGACGCTGTCGATGCCTTCAACGGTTCCGACCGGACCTGTCCCGCGTGCGGCGAGCAGCAGGCGGAGTTCCCGCAGGACATCGCGGGCTGGCGCCGGTACGTCCAGCATGTGACCCTGGCCAACAAGGCCCGCGAGCAGATAGCGATCGCGGCCGAGCGCCAGGAGCGCCCCGCCGCGAGAGCAAGCGTGTGAAGGAGTTCCCTGAGCGCCGCAAGACGCTGAATGTCTTCAAGGAGGCCGCCAGGACCTGGGGATCTTATGACGACTTCCCGGTTGCCCCAGCCGGTATCGACCCTAGCCCGCACCTGAGCCGCAACCGGGTCGCACAGCCCTTCTACCTGGTCACCGCGCGTGACGAAGTACTGGTCACTATGTCAGGCGAAGGGCAGATCTGGTTCAAGGACCCCGCCAGGACCGTCATCGCGGTTAGCCCCGGTGACGTGACCTACCTGCCTGCCCGTATCCCGGCGAAGATCGTGCCGCACAGCGAACTGCTCCAGGTGCGGCTCAAGGGCGATCCGCCCTTCACCGAGGCCGCCGCCTGGTACTGCGACTACTGCGACACCTTCATGCACCGGGTCGAGTTCATCGCCGACGTCCCTCAGCGCCGCTACTGGGCTGCCGTCGCGGAGTACAACGCTGACCCGCAGCACCGGACCTGCCCGGCATGCGGGCAGCTAAATAGCAGGGCAGAACTCGGGGACATCGCCTGGGACGCTGTCGCCGACGTACTCGAAAAGCCCTAGCCGCAGATCCGTGCGGCGGTTGGCCTGGCGCAGCCCCCGTTTCCGGGCACCCCGGCCCTTAGCTGTCACTGAGCCACCGCCCGGAACTGAATTGTCGGGTATCAGCCCTTTCAGGGGTGCCGATGGCTGGCCTGGCCGGGGGTCCGGTCGGTCCTACCCCCGGCATGAGCCCTGCGGCGTGCGATGCGGCCAGGCCCGGCCGCAACGCCAGCGGGTACCGCCACCGCACCGGATCCGTGAGCACCCGCCTCAGGCCTGACCGAAGGGGATCATGATCACGAAGATCGCCGGGCATTCGGGGGCCCCACCGGGACTGCCGACACCCTCTCCGAGTCCAGAAACCTGCCCCCTAAGCCGCGAGCCATAGGGTGATACCTAATTTTGTGGTCAGCGTTCCGGCATGGCCAGCGCCGCCGACCCACGCCGTCATCAGCGATCGGTATCCTTCGGGTGGCGCGGTGAGGCGTATACCAGCCACACCGGGCGGCTCTCGTCGTCTATGGCATAGCGGACCCGGCCGCCGCTGGTGACCTCGAACTCCCACTGCTCGAGATCCCGGCCGTTGTGACGATGAACTGCGAGATCGCCGCGGAGTCGGTGCTGCCGATCGTGACCGGCTCCCGAGCGGGGATCGGCTCGCAGCAGATCCAGACAGCGCCTGGTACTGGCCAGCGCATGCAGGCTCAATTCCTCCCAGCCGGTGGCTGCGTCGCTGGCAGCGAACCGCACATCCCACTGATCTCCCGGCGGCGGCACGGTGACCCGGTCACCGCGCCTCGGGCTCACGGGGTGACCTCGGCCGGGCCGAAGTCGCCATCGGTAGGCTCTAGTGCCCGCGCGTGCTCTTGCTTGTCGGCCTTGATCCGTGCGGTAGCCCGCCAGCTCGCGATCACCTCGCGGGCGTTGCCGTCGACCGCGAGCTCGGCCGCGTCTGACAACGCATCGATCAGCTCGCCCGCGAACTCCGCGCACTCGCCCCCGGACAGGTGCCGCGCCCACGGAAATACCAGGCCGACCGCGAATACGACCTCCGCCACCCCGGTCTGGCTTCGGGCGAGCGCGGCGAACATCCGAGAGGCGATCATGAGATTCTCGTCCCGCTCGTCCTCCCGGTCAGCCGCGATTAGGTAGAAATCGGCGGCATCACGATGGGTAACCCGGAGCCGACCAAGCCGCGTGGCCCGCTCCGCCACAGCGCGAGGGTTGCGTGATAGATCGGAGAACGTCACGGCATCGGCAGTCTCGGCGGTCACCGGGTTAGTATATCAGAACACATTCTGAAGTCGACGACGTCGGTGTTAGCCAGCCGGGGACGGGGCTTGCCTCTGATGGGTGGTTACCCGCAGAATTGGGGCGACTACCGTCAGGGAAACGGCGATCAGCCGGCGGTGCCTGTTGCAGGGGGAATCTCGTGGGCGTTTTTATGCCGTACTTCGGTAATGCGCGACTTTATAGCGCGACGCAGCCCGTCGGGGAATTACTTCTCGTCCTTCCTCAGGCTTCCAGTGAACCAGCGATTCCCTTGGATCAGGCCTGGCTGAGCGAGACGTTGCTCGGCACGTTTGTGTACTCGGCGGCCGGCCTCGGGCTTGACGCGGACACCGCTGATCTGTTCGTTGACGCTGTGCTAACTAAGGTACAGACCGCAGGTGTGGAGCGAGCCTTCCTCTGGGCAGCCCATAGCGTCGAAGACGCGGCCCTGCTCGGGTTGTCGCCGTCGGCCGATGCCGCGCTGACGCCGCTTGACCTGCCGATCGCGACCGGCCTGAGGTTCGTGATCGGGGCGCCGGCCTCGCTGAGCCTGGCCGGGAGCACGGTGCAGATCTTGGGTGCGCCGCTCGGGTACACCGGCCAGCACGCGCCGCAGGGCGCGCCGGTGATCTCGGGCAGCCTGGCGCTCGACGGGGCCGGCGTCGGAACGGTGAGCTTCAGCGCCGCCTACACAGGCACCTCGCTGCGAAACGCGGCGTCGTGGGGATTCCAGTATGTGCACGCGTCGGACGCCGGGCCGACCGGGCAGTGGCTGCCGTTCGCCGCCGCGCCGGCTGGGTCGATCGGGTTCGCGGTCACCGTCGACCCGAGCGACCCGCTCAACGTCGCCGCGCGGCCGGTTCGCAGCCGGATGAGCTTTGACGAGCAGACGGGCAAGACCGCGCTCACGTCATCGCTGGTGACAAGGCAGGGAACACCGGTCACGCTGATCGGGCGGACGGGCGCGTCAGGCCAGCGCGCCGGGCTCGTGTTCGGCCCGGGGGTGGGGAGCCGGCCGGTGCTGCTCGCGCCGGCCGGCGACTTCGAGCTGGTGACCGCTAGCGGGCCGAACCCCGGCTATCTCATGTGCGGCCTGAACGGCACCGAGGCTATTACGTTCCGGCGGCTCGGCGGGCCGGACGGGGACCTGATCAGGTTCACGCCGTACCAGCCCGCCTACGCGCCGCGTTACCCGTTCGCCGCCGCCTCCCCGGTGTCGCCGCAGACCGACCCGTCCGCGCCGCTGCTCGACTCGACCTACACGACATCGTGGGCGACGATCCTGAGCAGCACGGGCAAGCCGACCTACGTGTCCCAGCCGAAGGGCGCACCGCTCTACCGGGTCGGCGGCGCGGCGTACAAGGACCGGAAGGTGCTCGCCTGGGCCGAGCCGGGCGTCGTGCTGCCGCTCGGCGTGCCGTTCCCGCTGGCCGGGTACGGCCAGCTACCCGAGGGCTGGACCGGCGCCGCCACCGCGGACTTCGAGCGCGAGATCATCGCCCCCGTCCGCCGCCAGCTCATCGGCGAGCCCCCCGCCGCCCAGGCGAGCCAGGCCGGCCAGCTAGACGCAGCACAGACCTACAACACGACCACCCCCTCAGGCCAGATAGTCACGATCACCGACAACATCTGGACCTCCATCCTCCTCGGACGGGTCCCGAACCCCGCCGAGCCAGGCGGTCCTCCCCCGGTCCCGGCCGAGCTCGCCCTCTGCTTCACCCAGCCCAAGCCCGAACTACAGCAGGCGTTCCAGACCGGCAGCCTCTTCCTCGTCGTCGCGAACGGCGCCTACCTCGGCGCGCAGCACGAAGGCGACGGCAAGCCCGGCCCGCAGCCAGTACCCACGTTCAACAACACCGTCGACATCGGCGGCTGGCGGCTCGCCGCGAACGTCGGGTCGGGCAATGCCTACGGCGACTACCGCAACGTCATGATCGTCAAGGGCCGCCGGGGCAAGCTCTATGACGCGCTGAAACCGGCCGACAGCCTCATCGCCAACCCGGAGAAGTGGACTCAGCAGGACTTCGCCATCCCGGCCGAGCCAGTCGGCGGCTCGTTCACCTCCCGGCAGCGCCGGGAGCTTGTCGTGCTGTCGCAGTGGCTGCAGGACTACTTCGCCGCCGCCCACACCGGCGGAACTGACTACGCCAAGTTCAAAGCGATCGCGGCCGACCCGAACTGGACCGGCACGCTCTTCCTGCGGGTCGATGTGACCGACGTCCCCGGCGACCTGGCCGGCATCATGGCCGGGATCTCCGATCCAGGCGGCTTCACCGCGCACCACCTCGGCGTCGAGGCCACGGCGGTGACCGGCGGCGGCACGGCCGATCCCGGCAGCGCGGGCGGCACCTCGATGTTCGGGCTGATCGACTACACCGACCCCAAGTTCACCCGGCCGGTCCGAGGTCCGGCCAGGCCAGTGCGACCCCCCGCCGCCACGACCTATGACTTCACGCTGCTGACGCTCGGCGTCACGTTCGCGAACACGGCGGTGCGCCGCTTCGCGAGCCTGGCCCAGCTCACCGCGTCAGCCTGGTTCGACATGCCGGTCGATCACATGGGCGACACCGGCAACCGGTTCTGCGCCCTGCTGCTCACCGGGACCCTGCAGACCAACAATGGCCTGCCGGTCTACAGCCTGGCCAGTACCGAGGACGCACTGTTTTACCTCGGCAACGACATCGTCCGCAAGATCGAGATCACGAGCGCGGTGATGTCCACCCAGAGCCTGGGCGACCCTGACGCCGACGACGAGAAAGACCGGCTCGCCAGCTCCTGGTTCGCTCTCTCCGGCTTCCTCGACTTCGAGATCGTCCGCGCCCCGGCAGGCGACGACGACGAGACCATCGCGTTCGACCTCTTCTCCTTCGGCTCACCAGAAGGAGAAGACCAGCCCAGGACCGGCCTGGCCTTCTCCAACCTCGGCATCCTGATGAGCTTCCCGCCAGAAACCCCGGCCGACCGGGTATTCGCCTTCGACGCCGGCCAGATCCAGTTCGACGTCGCCACCAGCACCCCCCGCGACGGCAGCCTCTTCCGCCAGTTCGGCCTCGACATCGGCGGAATAGTCTCTGGCGGACTCGTCACGCCCCCCATCCGCAGCGGCTACTTGCAAGTGGTGACCGACGCCCGCCTCACCGGCGTCGAGCGCGGTCCCTGGTGGGGCATCGACTACCTCCTCACCATGGGCAGCGCCGGCCACCTGGCCGGGCAGGCGGGCCTGAACGGGCACCTGCTCACAGCCTGGTCCCCGCGCAAACCACGGGGCCGCGCCGCCACGAGGCAGGACGCCAACACCTACCAGGCCGGGATCGGCCTCAAGCTGCCAGGCACCGGCGGCGGCGGGAAGCTGATCAGCTTGCAGTCGGTGCTCAGGCTGTCCATCGGCCAGCTCTGGCTGCGCTATGACCCGGAGGAAGGCGCGTTCCTGCTGCTGCTCAGCGAGATCGCGCTCCGAGTGCTCGGCCTTGGCAAGCTGCCGCCCGGATCGACGCTGTTCTACCTGTACGGCAACCCCAAGCAACCCGGCGAGCCATCGGGACTCGGCTGGTACGCCATGTACCGGCGGGAGGTGGCGGGACGATGACCGGCTTCGGGAACCTGGCCCAGACGCTTTTTGACATGTTCGGCCCGTACTGGGACGAGTATCAGGGCGCCACGCTCGACAACCTGCGCGACTATCTCGCCGACGAAGACGAGAACCCGGTGCTGCGGGTGTGGGTCGACGCCGGCCCGGCTCCGGCGATCCAGGCGACCACGATCGGGATCTTGCGCCAGCTCGTCGCGGATACCGAGGAGCACGGCTTCGGTTACGCCGGCACGATCGAGGTCTGCTATGCGCCGGGCACCGACGAGGACCCCACGCTGCCCAAGCTCTACCGGCTGCTGCCTGAGCTGGGCGGCGAGAGCGAGGGCCAGGTCGGCCAGGCGACTGTCGAGCTGATCGAGTGGACCGGCACTAACCTTACGGACCTGGTCAACCTCGGCTTCACGGGATCAGCGGACGACGGCACCGGCACTCCGGCCCCCAACTTCGCCGCCAGGATCGGGGTCCGCTACCTCCTGCGGCTGGCCCCCTACCTGTCCGGCGAGCCGCACCAGATCCAGGCCCCGCAAGCCGCTCCTGTCGACCTGACCAGCCCCGCGATGCCCGGCGCGGCGACCCTGCGCCAGCGCGCCTACTTCACCTCGACCCCGCTGGCCGAGCCCGACTGGGACCTCTACGCCGACGGCCCCTACGCGAACGCCGCCGCCATCATCAAGCTGCTCACCACGTCTGACCTGGACGGATTCGGCGTGCTCCCGGTCAGCGGGATCAGCTCAGATCCCGTTCCCGGCGTGGCGACCCCGGCCGTTGACCGGATGTTCGAGGTCATCGCCGGCGTGGTCGCCTCGCAGCGCGACGAGGACAACGAGCCGGCCAAGACCGCGCGCGGCATCGCGATCCTGTCCTGCGGCACCTTCGGCAGCGACACCGACCAAGAGCAGCTCGCCGGGCTGCTGCGCGGCGGCTACTGCGCCCAGGAGCAGAACCTCGCCGCCCTGCTCGAAACCGAAGACACGGAATCGACCGAGGCCTCGGACCGGATCGCGACCGGCCTCGACGCCGCCCTGCAAGGCCACAAGTACCGCGCGGAATGGCTCGACCGCGCCGAGGCCGGCAGCCGGGTCGAGCTGCTGTGGTCACCCGACGAGACCGAGGTCGACGGCTGGCTCGACTGGCTCGCCGCCGACGGCGACCACGTGCTGTTCCTGCAGCTCGGCACCCTGCCCGAGCAGTTGTTCGCCTGGTGCATGTCGCAGGCCGCCTGGCCGCCGGTGTTCGCCGGCACCGAGGAAGCGAGCCTCGCGCAGAACCTCGGCACCGCCTACTTCCACCTGGCCAGGCCGGGCAATCAGGGCACGCAGTACCCGCCGCCGATCGTCGGCTACGACCTCTTCCCTGGCACCCCCTACGTCCCGAAGCTCTATCCGACCGCGACCGGCCGGCTGGTCAGCGACGCCGCGAGCCAGCTCAGCGCACCGCTGTGGTCCTGGAATCCTGAGGATGAAATAAATCCCGCCGAGCTGGTCGGGCAGCTAGTGCGCGACTACCTGGGTGAACCCGACGACGGCCCCTTGCACGCCTACTTTGGCGGTGTAGCGGAGAACTACGCCGGGGGCATCGCCGACAAGCTCGCCGCCGGGCTGGCCCTGCTCAGGTACGTGCAGTCCGGCCGGGACGACCCGGCCTCGCTCACTGAGCTGCTCACCGATCTCGCCAACAACACCCAGGGGCCGCTGCTCAGGCTGGCGCCCGGAGTGTTCAATCCGGGCAGCGGGATCTGCGACTTCTACTCGGCCTTCCTCGACGCCGATCTCGTGATCGCCTCGCCCTCGGTCCAGGCCAACGCCGGCGTCACCGAGATCGTGGTGACCGGGAGCACGCTGTTCTCCGGGGTGCCGCTGACCGCGACGATAGTGTTCACCGCCCCCCAGGGGATCATCATCGCGTCGGCGACCTACGAGTGCTCGCAGTCGTGGCTGGTCGATCAGATCCCGTGGATCTCGTTCGGCACGCCGCGACTGATCATCGACACGCCCGACCGGCTGCTCGCCCCGATCGCCTCGGCCGGGGGGATCGTGGCCGGCACTACCGCGCAGATCGCCTTCCGGCTGCCGGTCGCCGCCGGGCACTGGCTGCTCGCCGCTGACTTCGGGGGCGGGCAGCTCGACCTCGAAGACTTCTTTACCCTGGCCGGCGGCGTTGACCTGGTTCGGTCGCTGCCGTCGCCGCTCGACGGGCTCGCCGGATTTGGCGTGACCAACGCGCAGCTGCTCTATGACACGGGCGCGGAGGAGCTGGCGTTCGCCGGGTTCAGGATGGCCACGGCCGAGCCGTTCACGCTGGTGCCCGGCGTCGTGGTCGACCAGGTGAGCGCCGAGGTCGTCGTGCAGCGGCCGGCCGATCTGGCGCTACGGCG
This sequence comes from uncultured Actinomycetota bacterium, assembly GCA_963819285.1. Classification (GTDB taxonomy): domain Bacteria; phylum Actinomycetota; class Actinomycetes; order Streptosporangiales; family Streptosporangiaceae; genus Chersky-822. The sequence continues at coordinate 2,137,225 of CAWFVM010000002.1, read as the reverse complement.
GACCGACTGGGTCGTGCGCGGGCAGTTCACGGTCGGGTCCGGGGTCGTGGGGATCGCGGCGACTGGCCCCGAGCTTGAGTTCTCCGGGACGCTTCGATCCGGCGTGATCACGCTGGCGGCGCTGGCCGGGAAGTTCGCGCCAGGGGTCGACGTGGGCGACGTGCCGCAGCCTCCGTTCGGCGCCGTGACGGCCTTCGATGCCGCCCTGACGCAGGCAACCGGCGACTATGACGTGAGCTGCCAGCTCAACGTCGGCTGGTCCATCGGCACTGACGCCGGAGCCCTATTTACGATCAATGGACTTGGATTTACGGCGACCAGCCTGTCGGGCCTGGTCACTGGCCAGGTGACCGGCGACGTGGTGGTCGCTGACGTGGTGCCGCTGGCGCTGAGCGCCAATTACGCGGACGGGCCGGGCTGGACGTTCCACGCCACGCAGCCGGCCGGGCAGGCGCTGTCGATGGACAAGCTGGTCGCGCAGTTCACCGGGTGGGAGATCACGTCTGGGTACGAGATCGTCGACCTGGGGCTGGTCGTCGCGGCCGACGGGTCAAGCTGGGAGGTCAGCGGGCGGACGGCCGAGTTCTGGGACGTGCCGTTCGTCGACGGGCTTAAGGTGCTCGCCGAGTTCCGGTCCGGGCGGGGCGAGACCGGGTTCTTCGCGCGAGTCGACACCCAGTGGAACTGGCATGGCGCCGAGATCGTCCTCTTCTATGACTACGACGCCTCGGTGACCTCGTTCGGCCTCGAATGGGGCGGGCTCGAAGGGCTGGTGACCGGGCCGGACGACCATGGCGACTACCTCGCCACGCTGACGTTCGCGGACACCGTCACGGTCGGGTCGATCATCGAGACGATGGTGTCGTGGGCGACCGGGTCGGCCTACGCGCTGGAAGCGCCGTGGAGCGTGCTCAACGGCATTCCGCTGGCGAACCTGTCGCTCAAGTACACGTTCAGCGGTGATCCGGACGGCACCAACTCGGTCGCGTTCTCGATCGACATCGGGCCGATCGAGCTTGGCTTCGGCCGGATCGACTCGATCAGCGTGATCTACGACGACGAGGCCGAGCGGAAGGTCGCGATCACTCTCGACGGGTCGTTCGCGTGGAACACCGGCGACAACGCGGTCGGCACCCCGGGCGAGCTCGGTCCCTGGGACGCGTCCAGGCCCGGCGATGCCCCCGCGCCGCCGGGCCTCGGAAACAAGTACGTCGACGTTCGGATGCTCGCGCTCGGGCAGCATGTCACCAAGGCGGAGCTGACCGAGATGACCAGCGTGCCCGCGGCGATCAACCTCATGTCGACGATGGAGGAGCCGTCCGGCGACACGATCCCCGAGGTGACGTTCGACCCGGCGGTCGGCTGGATCGTCGGGGCCGATCTCGGCCTGGTCAGGTTCGGGCCGGATGACGGGGACGGGGGGGACGGGGGCACAGACGACAGCGGGTACCTGATTACTGCCCAGTTCGTGTTCAACGACCCGCACCTGTACGCGCTGCGGCTGGCGCTGGCGGGGCCGGCGGCCAAGGTGTTCGCGGGGCTGGACTTCCAGCTCATGTACCGGCAGATCAGCGACACCGTCGGGGTCTACCAGGGCGAGCTCGCGCTGCCTGACGCGATGCGGCACCTGAGCATCGGCGGGTACTCGGTGACCCTGCCGGTCTTCGCCGTCGCCGTCTACACCAATGGCGACTTCCAGGTCGACGTCGGGTTCCCGTGGGGCGGTGACTTCAGCCGGTCGTTCACCATCGAGGCGGTGGTGGCGCCAGGGATTCCGGTGGTCGGGTCGGCCGGCTTCTATTTCGGGAAGCTGTCGAGCGCGACCAGCCAGCTGGTGCCGGCGATCAGCAATGGCACGTTCAGCCCGGTGCTGACGTTCGGGCTCGGGATGTCGGTCGGGTTCGGCAAGTCGGTCTCGTACGGGCTGCTCAAGGCCGGATTCTCGGTCACGGCCGCCGGGATCATCGAGGGCGTGCTCGCCACGTTCAACCCGTACCAGGTGGCGGCCCCCTCCCCGTCGGCTACTCCCGCGCAGCTGCAGGACGGCTATTACTTCTGGCTGCGCGGGACGTTCGGGCTGGCCGGGCGGCTGTACGGCAGCGTCGACTTCTCGGTGATCAAGGCCGATGTGGACGTGTCGTTCACGCTGATGCTGCAGATCACCTACGAGTCCTACGTGTCGGTGTCGATGACCGTCATCGTCGCGGTGGATGTATCGGTGTCGATCAGGATCGACGTGGGCCTGTTCACGATCAGGATCTCGTTCAGCTTCTCCGCCCGGATACGCGAGACGCTGACCTTTGACAACGGCGGCACGCCGCCCTGGATCGCGGCCGGGCCCTCGGCGGCCAGGCTCTCCGCGTCGCGGCGGCGGCACGTGCACCAGCGGCGGCCGAGCGAGGCGGCACTGTCTTCGCTAGCACCGAACTGGGGCCGGCTGCTTCCCGCTCCCCCGGCGGCCAAGATCGCCTTGACCGGCATGATCGCTCCGGCGATGACCGTGGCCCGCGATGAGAGTAACCCGAACGCTGTGGTCCCGTGCTGGGTGTTCCAGTCGTTCATCCAGACCGTGCCGCCGGGTTCAGGCAACCTGGGTGAGGCCATCGCGCAGGCCGGTGTCGCCGCCGCCGGCCCGGACACCTCGTTCGAGGCGTTCGCCAAGATGGTGCTGCGGTGGGCGATCGCGGCCATCTCCGACACGAGCCTCAGCTGGGAGAACGTCGACAAGCAGGTCATCTCCGAGGCCGACCTGACCCGGCTGCTCGATGTCGTCTTGCGCTCCGACGACAACGACCCGGCGCCGATGTCGCCGGCCGACATCGACACCTTCATGAACGGGCAGTTCAACTTTGCCTTCCAGCCAGTGCCGGTGCAGCAGCAGAACTCGGCCGACCTGACGCTCTTCCCGATGCCGCCGTCGGTCGTGCTGCGGATCTTCTGGCCCAACCCGGCCGAGCCGGTCACGTACAGCCTGGCCGGCTACAACAGCATCAGCCAGGCCGGGCTCGCCGCACTGCGGCAGTACTTCGATCAGCTCGCGGTGGTCGTCAGTGACAGCCAGTCCGTCGCCGGCCAGGCCTCGGCCACGGGTCCGCTGTCCATGGCGCAGTGGATGCAGTCGGACTATTTCCTGCTGGTGGCGCGGCAGATGGTGCAGCTGACGCTCGACGCGCTGCGGGATTACAAGTACGTGTTCGTGCCGAAGGAGACGGTCGGCCAGATCGTGACCGCCGTCAACGGAGCTGGCGAGCTGACCGGCGAGGACGCGATCACGGTGGCCGACGTGTTCGCGGCCAACCCGTCGCGCGCGCTCCAGGCCGGGGCGGAGCTGTCCGCCGGCGCTCGCCTCGCGGTCCCGGCGGGCGCCGGCACGTCGTTCGAGACGATCGCGGTGACGACGCTGGGGTCGGCGGTCAGCGCGACGGCGCTCGCGCAGGCGAACGCCACCACCGCGAACCTGCTCGCGGCCGGCGCGGTCGTGGTGTACCAGGACCGGCTGCCGTACGTGGTCAAGGTCACGGACACGCTCGTGGACGTGGCCTGGCATTTCGGGGCCACGTTCGGTGACTTCCTGAGCGGGGCGGCCGGCCTGCTCGGCGATCCTGGCCTGCTGGCACGAGGGGCGGCGATGATGGTGCCGCTGCTGACCTTCCAGGCTCAGGCCGGGAGCTCCTTCGAGACGATCGCCCACCTGCCGGCCTACGCCTCGGGTGCCGCTGGCTTCACCGCCTCGCAGCTCGCGACGCAGAATGCCGGCTGCCCGATCCTGCGCCTCGGCGAGACCGTCGGCTACAAGGGGGCCAAGTACGTCATCCAGGCGGGCGACGCGCTGGCCGACGCGGCCCGTGCGCTCGGCGCGCCCAGCATGACCGAGTTCCTGGCCGGCAATCCGCTGCTGCTGGCCGAGCGGCTGCTGGCCGACGTGGCCGTGGTGGCACTGCCGCCATTTCAGTACCTGGTCGGCGCCGACGACACCCTCGCGAGCATCGCGGCGCGGCTGGGCACCACGATCGACGTGCTCGCGATGGCGCCAGGCAATGCCAGCGTCGACCTGTTCGCGTGGACGGCCGAGCTGCCCTGGATCGACATCCCGCACCTGCCGAAGTACCTGGTGGGGAAGCTCATCACCGAGGCGCAGCGCACGCTCGGGATTCACAAGCTGTCCTCGATGGTCGCCAGGTACGGCATGCACGGCACCCGGCTGCCCACGACTGGCATCACGTCGTTCGTGAGCGGCGGCATGTGGGTCATCAAGACCACCGAAGGACTGGAGCTGCCGCCCAGGGCCGGACTGTACGCGCTGACCGGCCAGCAGGTGAAGCTGCCGACCGGGCCTGATGCCTATCAGGTCGACGTGTCCCGGCCAGGCACCGCGCCGGGCTGGTACAGCTTCACGACCGGGACGACCATGAGCTTCCCGCTGCGGGCGGCCGGTGAGGACAGCCAGCGGCTGCACGCCGTGCTGAACGCGGTCTACCCGAACCCGCCCGACGTCGGCCTTGAGTATCTCGGGGCCGGCGAGATGACGACCACGTCGCCCGCCAGCTATCCGCTGACCGTGGTCACGGACTGGCAGTCACCGACGCTGGTCCAGCTCCCCTACGGGAAGCTCGCCAGTAACTCGACCGTCCCCGCGCTGCGGCTGTGGACGCTGCCGGGGGCGCTGACCGCGCTGGGTAGGCAAACACCGGCTGATCCGGCGACGCCGGGCAAGGCCGCGCCTCGGTTCGCCGTCTCGGTCGCCAGGTATGACGAGGCGACCGGCGCTACCGTGACCGAACCGGTCGCCTCGCATGGCTGGGCGAGCGTGGTCGAGTTCACGGTCAAGCGCGTGCCGCCCGTGCCGGGCAGTCCGTCGTCGGAGACGAGCTATGAGATCTCTGGGGCCGGCGGCGCTGACGTGGTCGTGCTTGAGCGGATCGTGGCCCAGGTCGGCAGCAACGCGGCCGCCTTCTACCGGCTGGTCGTCGGCTTCGCGCCGGACGGGACGACGACGGCGCCGACCGGGATCCAGACCGGCGATCCGGCACTGGTGACCTTCGGCATCGCCCAGGTGAACCTGTCGACCGACACCAGGCCGCCGGCGCTGGCCGCCGCCTCCGCCTCGGCCAGCGATGCCCCCGGCCTGCTCAACACCGCGCCGGAGTTCGTGCGGCTGCTCTGGCAGGCGAGCATCACCAACTCGGGCGGCTATTTCCTGTACTACTACGACGCCGCCGGGACTGGCGGCGGGCTGCCCGAGCGGATCTTCGATGACCAGGGCGAGGCGCGGCTCGGGCTCATCGTCATCTATGCCAGCGGGGGCACGCCCGTCAACTCCGACCGGGTCAGCGACTACCTGACCTCGGTCGTGACCGGTGAGCTGATCGATACCTCCTTGTCCGCGGTCGTGGCGACCGCGTCGCCGATGGAGCCGTCCATCGAGACCAGGAATGCGGTGGACCTGACGCTCGGGGGCATCGCCGAGCGGTCCTACTCTGACCTGGGCCAGCTCGCCGCGGCCAACGGGGACCTGCAGCTCGCGGACGGCTGCCAGCTCGCGGTCAGGCATGGCGTCTACCAGGCGCCAGTAGGCGGCATCACGCTTGAGGCGGTGGCGACTCGGTTCAGGACGTCCGTGGGTGCCCTGACCACCGCTAATCCGCAGGGGCTGACGCCGACCATCGCGTTCCCGACCGCGATCTACCTGCCGACGGCGACATTCACCGTCGTGCCCGGCCAGGTGCCGAACACGCTGGCCACCCTGGCCACGTACTACGGGGTGGCGCTGACCAGGCTGGCGGTCGACAACGCCGGCGTGGCCGGACTGTTCAAGCTGGGCCAGGACATCACGGTGCCGGGCGGGCCGACCGTGACGACGGCGACCGTGCCCGCCGGATCGGCCGCGGTCGCGGCGCGGCGGCACGCGCCGGCCCAGCCCGCCTGGCCTAAGCCTGACTACGCGATCGACTTCGTCAGGAACACGTTCAGCCTCTTGAGTTACCAGGTGTCGGGCAACGGGTTCTTTACGCTGAGCAATCTCGGGCTGCCCGCCGGGGCGACCGTGCCGGCCGACTCGACCGCGCCGCTGGCTTCTGACGTGTCGCGGTGGGATAAGGTGCGGCTCGCGGCGGACAGCGAGACCTGGGAGTACCGGCAGGCGGTGCCGTATTACAGGGTTGCCGCGCCGGTCAGTACCGGCAGCCCCTATCAGGGAGTCGGGTCGATCCTTCAGGTCGGGTTCGGCTGGCAGGACTACTACGGCAACACGCTGCGCACGACCCTGGACGCGCCCCCAGCCGGACCGGTGGAGTCCGTCGCGCCGCGCAACTACCCGCCGATGCTGGCCGGGTACACCGACGAGGTACTTGGCCTGCGTCAGTGGCCGTCAGTCTCGTCAGCGTGGACCGTGTACGGCAATCAAGCCGGCCGGTTCCTGTGGCTCGGGCTGACGTTCGACGCGAGCCGCTATGAGGGTCCGATCCGGGCAGAGGCCGGCAGCAGCGCGCGCTCGATCAATGTCACGTTCACCAGGGCGGTCGACGCGAGTTCCGCCGGCCAGGCCAGCAATTACGTGCTTGATGGCGGCCCCGCTGTTATTTCCGTCAAAGTTATCGCGACCAACGAGGTCACACTGCAATTCACTGCTGACCTGGCCGCTGCGGCGTACGTGCTGTCGGTGAGCGGGGTTCGCGGCGCCGGAGCTGACCAGACCGAGTACTACGGCACGCTGACCTTCCCCGGTCCCGGCAAGCCGGGCCCGGCCTCCTCGGCCATCATCGAGGCCGCGACGGTTGACCTCATCGCCTACACCACGCTGCGCTACCAGCTGACCGACCCGCTCGGGGTCGCGGTGACGCTGGCGACCACCCTGTCCAGCCAGCCGCTCGCCCTGACCGCGGCTGAGCTGACCGCGCTTCGGAGCTGGCTGTTCACCGCCTCGCTGAACGTGCTCGGGTTCCTTACCGCCCGTGCGGCTGGCAATTACACGGCGAGGCCGCCGGGCGCGCATACGATCGACCGCGAGCTCCCCCGCGGCCCAGCTCCCGACCCGGCAGATCTTCGAGCTGACCGTCGACTTCACGATCAGCCGCCTCGGCGGCGTCACCCTCGGCGAGCTCGCCAGCACGCCAGCGATCCGTTCGGCCACGACCCGGGTCCCCGTGCGGACCGTACCGGGCGGGCCGGATGATCCGCGTGGCCTCGGCGCGTTCGCGCTGGAGTACGAACTGACCATGTCGGGGGCTGGTTACCGGCAGAAGGTCGCGGTCGGCGTCAACCGGCTGGGCGCCTCCTCCCCCGATCAGGGTGCCGCGCTCTGGGCGGTCAGGGTCGGCACCGCGCCTGGGCAGCCGATCTCCTACTCGATCAGCCATGCCGCCGGGCAGCCGCACCTGTTCGCGCCGCGACCGCTCTCCAATGAGCTGATCAGCAGGCAGCACGTGCCGATCAGGGATTACGCCACCGGGACCGGGCTGTCGGCGCAGCCTAACCGGAAGCTTAATTTCGCCGATACCGACCTCGATGTCTGGGGACGGATGCTGCTCGCCGCCGTCGACGAGCTGCTGTCACCCGAATTCACCGCCCCGATCCAGCTCGTCAGCCGGGCGACCGGCGCGGACTGGCTGGCCGAGCTGCTCGCGCAGAAGAGCAAGCTGGCGACCGCGATCAGCAAGTGGATGATCCCGCTGTACAAGAGCGAGTCCGCCGACCCTTCGGCCGTGCGGGCCGCCTACTACCAGCAGCTTCTTTCCACCTTGTCCACTGCTTACGAGATCAAGGCCGGGATCCAGTTCACCGCGTCGGTGAGCGCGGATGCGGTGACGTCGGGGGTGACACCGCCGCAGCTGTTCGGGGCGGTTCACGACGCGGCGGCGGAGGGCCTGTCTTTGCTAGCACCGGCTGTGCGGTCTGCGGACGGCAGTCCGCAGACCACACAGCGCAGCGACATCACGCTCACCTCCCCGAAGCTCGGGCTCGAGCCGAAGTCCGGCGTGCCGCTGCCGGTCCTCATGTCAGCGCCCGACACGGTCACCGTCGATGGTGCCGTCGTGGGCGCGGTCGAGCTGGCGCTGACCTGGAAACCGTCGGCGATCGAGCATCAGATCGCCTCGGTGCCCGGGATCGCGACGTATGTCGCGTCGAGCTGGCTCAGCTTCGTGGTGCCCGGCGAGGAGCTGCACGCGGCACTCGGGGCCTTCTCGGTACCGATCGTGCTCAGGTCGTTCCCGGCCGCTCCGGCGGTTGTCGGGCAGGCTGGCCAGGCTACTCACGTGGATACGGCTGACCTTTCGGCTGTAACCAAGTGGACGTATGACTTCACCTGGTCGCTGCCGTTCCACTATGTGCAGGACCGGGTGCACGGGGTGGTGGAGTTCAATGTCGCGCCGGGGGGCGTGGGGGTGCAAGCCGCGCCTGATTTGTTTGACGCGCTGGCTGAGTTCGTGACCGTGTATCCGCACGTGCGGGTCGATCTCGACACGATTCTGGCTCCTATTGAGACGACTAGCTCCGAGAAGGCGTTCAGCGATGCTGGCGTGGCGCTGGGAGCGTTTGTCGAGCTGCTGAGCATGGTGAACGGGGCTGCCGGGGGTGCGGACGGGCTGGCTCTGGCCGTTGCCGGTGCCGGGCTCGGGGCGGTGACTGAGTATGAGTTCGAGGTGGTGGAAGGGGCGGACGACCACGGAAACTTGCTGATTACGGTCATTTCACATAGTCCGACCGGTGGCGGTGCTCCGGTCGTCGACCTCGCTGGGTACAAGGCCGAGCTCGTGCAGCCGGTCGTGGCTGGCCGGCACAGCTACCGCTACCAGGCGGCGTCCGGGGGGTACCTGTCGCAGGCGCAGGGGCAGCAGATCGCCGACCGCACGCTCGCGCTGCCCGGCCTGGACGCGCTCCAGCGCCAGGACGCCTGGGCCAGCGTCTGGGTCACCCGCAACGAGCAGATCATCGAAGAGGCGTCGAGGCTGGCCGCCCCGTTCGTCTACACCACGTCACACACCAGGTTCGCCGAGCCGCTCATGCCGATCATCGACTCGGCCGCGCTCATCGACCTCGCGAGAATCGGCCAGGTCGCGAAGCCCAGCCTCGATGAGTACCTGAACCTGCTGTTTACCGTGCTCTTCGCCGACGTGCCGCCCGACGTCACCAGCGCGCAGATCGGCGTGGAGGCGAGTTATCTGTACCCGGTGCTGCAGGCGGCCGAGCCGGTCCAGCTGCCGATCTTCTTCCAGCCGCTGCTCTCCGTCATCATCTCCGGGAGCGGCGAGACCCGCACCCAGATGGTCAGGCACTGGAGCGAGGCGATCACGGACTGGCAGCGGGAGCAGGCGCCGGTCACGGCCGGCGCCCGGCTGCACTTCGACCTGACCATCTTCTCCAGCCTGCCGGCCCAGACCATGCCGCTGGTCCGCCTGCGCAACCTGGAGCTAGCAATAGCCGACATCGGGTGAACCGACCGGAGCTGTACTTCGGCCCGGGCGGCCCGGCGAGCTCGGTGCGGTGACCCTGGCCGTCTGCGCGGAGAGTTGCCGTCGTCGGCGGGTAGAGTTGCCGCTTGCCGTAGAGTTACCGTCGTATTTGACGGTTATCTCTACCTGAAGCGGTAACTCTACGCCGGGATGACGGCAACTCTCCGGGATCATGACGGCAACTCTCCGGGAAGCGGCAACTGTCCGGGATCATGAGGAAAGTCGGTCCGCGAACTGGTGCGATTGATGCTGCCGGGGCTGATATGACTACTGGGATCTTGACGAACGAACCCAGCGGGATGGAGAGCGGCGCGGGCGGCCTCGCTGCGCCAAAGGCGGACCCGTACCGACGTTGTGTATGGCGACTGTGGCAGCCGCCGCCGGTCGGCGCGGGCGGGAGATAACCGCTGGTGAGATGGCTGGCTATGCTGGCAGCGTGGATCTTCCAGCCATCAAGGCGGCGCACCGAGCCGATCTGCTCGCGTGCGCCATGGCCGCTGCGCGCAACGTACTAGGGCTACTACGCGATGCGGAGATGCTGGCTGGCTCGGGATTCACTGCGCGGGCGTATTCCCTGGCGGCGCTAGCGGTGGAGGAGTGCGGCAAGGCGTTGTGCCTGACCGCCCTGGCGGTGCTGCCCAGGAAGCAGCGGACGAGGGCACCGGTCGGCCGGATGCTGGAATGGCATCAGCTCAAGCAAGTCGGCGGGCTGCTGGTCGCAGCGGTGCCGATCGACGGGCCCGGGATGGCGGTCAAGCTCGCCGCCATGCCCGCGAAGCGAGCCACGCAGATCCTGACCACTCTGAGTCTGCCAGCGGAGGAGGCGGATCGCCTCAAGCGGCGCGGCCTGTACGTGGATATGGACCGGTCCGGCCGGATCTGCGAGCCGTCGGAGATCACCGAAGCTGAACTCGCCAGCCAGCTCGGGCGGGCGCGCCAGGCAGCCACTTCGGCCGCCCTGCTGCTCGACCCGAACGCGCAAGCCCGGCTGGCGAATCCACCAGCCGAAGTGACCGGACTCGCATCCGCTCTGATCACCGCCCTCATCCAGGAGGGAAATGCCCGGACGCCCGAGGCCGCCGCCCAGATCATGCTGAGCGCGGTCCGCAACCTCCGGGACAGTATGGTCAGGAAGCACCCGAAACACTCCCACCGCGCCACGGGAACCGCCACGCCGCCACGCCGCCACGCCGCCACGGAACTCTAGGACGTAACGACGCGGACGTTGGCGCGGGCTAGAATTGGTATCGAAGCGACAGATACTTAACTCGATCGTGCTGGCGCCCGGTCACCTATGCGGACGCCTCGGTCAGGCGCTCTGGTAATCGTGCAGATTTCTGTAGTAATCATGAGCTAGAGCTTGGTCACGGAGCATGAGTCATGTGTTCACCCTGTCGGAGGCCTTCTGGCAATGAGGACCTCGACTCGGAATGGCTCGATAACGACGCCGGAAGGGTGCAACTCGAGCACCGCGGCCCGGACATCCTCACCAAACTCTCCGGCCTGGTCTCCGAACAGCGCCGGAGTCGAGAACGAGTAGGAGAACTGGAGGCCAACGACCTCGGTCACAGTCAGCTCGCGGGTCCAGGACCAGACTCGCGCATCAATGACGGAGAAGGCCGAGTCACTGAGAACTTCTCGATGATCCGGGCCGGGAGCGGCGTAGACCCCCGAGCCCGCACGTCGCTGCGCGCCGAGATACCGAGACCGGATCGCGGCGATGGCAACTGCCCAGTCTGGCTCCTCGCAGTCATCGAGAACATCATTGATCACCACTACGGATCCGTCCTGGGCCAGCAAGCTATCCAGCACACGGACGACGGCGGCCCGGTCGGTCCAGTGGAACGACGCGGCGAACACCGCCGCCCGCGCCCCCGGCCGGACGAGTTCTGCGAGCTGACCTGAGTCACCGCGCAGCCAGCTGATATTGCTAACCCCGGCCAGCAGAGCGGCTTTCCGCCCGTAGGCCAGCATCTCCTCGACCGGATCGATGGCCACGACCGTACCGGCGTGCCGAGCCAGCGGAATCGAGACCTGGCCGGTGCCGCAACCGATGTCCAGAACCCACTGGCTGCTGTCGAGCCCGATCTGAGCGGACAGCGCGTCCAGCCGGTCCACCGGATAGCCGGAACGGTAACGGGAGTAGTACGCCACAGCCGACTCGAACAGCTCATGCGGAACGTAAGTCACGATCAGCTCCGTTCCTTCCGTCATCAAGACCTCGACCATGATCGCGGAAGACCGCTGCCCGACCTGAACGTCACCCGGCTCAGGCAGATCTTCCGGTTCCAGCGTGAACCACTGGAGCAGATGCCGAGCGAGCCGGGTCAGCGGATGGCCTGGTACCGCCGCTCCGCCGAGCCCGCGTTCTGTATGATTCGACCTCCGCGTTCTGTATGATAGGAACGTGCTGCTAGAGAGAGCCGTGAAGGACCGGTACCGCGACACTGTCGCGGCGCGACGCGTGACGGTCATCACGGGACCGCGCCAGTCCGGCAAGACAACCCTGGTCCGCACTCAGCTCGCGGCCGGCGGAACGTTCCGCAGCCTCGACGAGCATGGAACCCTCGCAGCCGCCACGGCCGACCCGACCGGGTTTATCGCCGTCGGCGGACGACCGCTGGTGATCGATGAGATCCAGCGAGCCGGCGAGCCTCTGGTCCGTGCCATCAAGCTCGCCGTCGACCAAGACCCGAGCCCTAGTCAGTTCGTCCTGACAGGGTCATCGAACTTCCTGACCGTTCCTACCATCTCCGAGTCGCTAGCCGGCCGCGCCGGATTCGTCGAAGTCTGGCCATTCACGCAAGGTGAAATCGGCGGCGTGGCCGATCGGTTCATCGACAGGGTGCTCGCCGATCCGCAGACGCTAATGGCGTATCAGCCGCAGGGCATGGATCGGCGTGACTTGCTCGGACGGGTCTGCGCTGGCGGATTCCCCGAGATCCAGCGGCTCGCGCCTCGAGACCGGTCAGGCTGGTTCCGTGACTATGTGCGCACCACCATCGAACGGGACGTGGCCGAACTATCGGGTATTCGCAAAGTCTCTGAGCTGGGCCAGCTCCTCCGGTTGTTCGCCGCGCGCACGGGCTGCGAGCTCGTTATGCAGGGCATCATCGACGACGCGCCACTAGCACGCCAGGCCGTCTACGATCACCGCGCCTGGCTGGAAACCATCCATCTGATAACTGCTCTGCCCGCCTGGTCGCGCAACCTGACCCGCCGGGTGAAAAGGCACCCGAAGATCTTCATTACCGATCCCGGACTGGCCTCCTGGCTTCTTGGCAAGACAGCCAGTGCCCTTGAGGATCCCACTGATCCGGCAACTGGTCAGCTTGTCGAGACCTTCGTCTTCGCCGAACTGCGCCGCCAGCTCACGTGGGCGTATGCCGAAGCGGCGCTGTTCCACTGGCAGGATCGGGACGGCGCAGAAGTCGATCTCGTACTCGAGGCCGCCGACGGCCGAGTCATAGGAATAGAAGTCAAATCCGGTCAGACCCCGCGGTCAGAATGGTTCCGCTGGCTCACGGTGATGCGGGACGCTATCGGCAGCAAGTTCGTGGCGGGCATCGCGCTCTACGCGGGCAGCCAGGTTCTGCCTTTCGGCGACCGCCTCATAGCCGCTCCCATTTCAGCTCTGTGGGAACTCTGATCACGCGGTCGATGCTTACGGGCCTGTCCGGGCGGGCCGCTGGTTCGCAGGGTGGTCCAGCGGCCCGCCCGGTTAGGCGGGAGATCTTCCGGGTCAGAGCAGCGCGGTGATGCAATAGTGATCAAGTCACCGGTATTGGCCTGGAAGGCAATCTCCACGCCGCCAGGCACAGCGGTGATGGAAGGGCTGGTGCCTGCCATCATCCCCAGGCCCCAGTCCGTGGAGCCGCTAGTCCCTGTGGTCCACAGACACCGATCGCCAGGCATCACACCGGAAGAGACGCGTCGGCTTCGGTCTTGGATTACATAGCGCATCCGATCACCTGCTCACTGTCACTGGCGCCACACCACGACTGAGCCTGATGACCTGGCGCTAGCCTCGGTCTATGGATCAGCCCGACCAGTTGTCGCGTGTGGTGCGGACCGAGCGCCTAGTTCGCGGGGCGACGGAATGGCTGATCGACGGAAATGGCACTTCCCCCGAAGACCCGTCCCTCTACCACGGTCTGGCCGGCGTCGTCCTAGCCTTGCGGGAGGCCCATCAGCACTTTGGCGATGACCGCTACCGCCAGGCCGCCGAACGCGGCGCCGATGCGCTGAGCGCTCAGATCGACGATCTCAGCAACAGCTCGCTGTACTTCGGGCTCACCGGCGTCGCCGTCGCGTTGCGGGCGCTCGACCGGCACGAAGCCGCGGTCAGGGCGCTCGGCCTGGTCCGTCGTCGCTTCGACGGACACCGCTGGAACGAGATGTTCGAGCTCCTCATGGGCAACGCCGGCATCGGTCTCGGCGCACTGCACGCGGGCGATCAGGACCTGGCCATCCTGGCCGTGACGCCCTACCTCACGACGGCTGACCGGACCCCCGGCGGCGTCAACTGGGCGGTACGGCCCTCGCCGCCGCGATCACACCACCTCGCGCACGGCACTCTCGGCATCGTGTACGCGCTGGCCTGCGTTGGCGACGCGGCCGGCCGGGAAGACCTGATCGAGCTGGCCCTGGCCGGCGCGGCGGACGTGGTGAGCCGAAACGAGGCCGGCCCGGACGGCTTCCTCGTCCCGCACTCCGATCCGCCGCACCGGCCCGACCTTATCGACCGCTTCAGCTTCGGCTGGTGTAACGGCCCGGCTGGTGACGCCCAGGTCTTTCGCCTGCTCGCCCGGATCACCAGAGATGAGACCTGGACCGCTCTTGGCGACCGCTGCTGGCGAACCCTCCAGGAGTCCGGGCTGCCGCACAGGCTCAGGCCCGGATTCTGGGACAACAATGCCCGCTGCTGCGGCACCGCCGGAGTCCTCGCCCTCGCGTGCGACCGCATAGTCGAGCGCGGCGACGACTTCAGCTTCGCGAACGTCCTGGTCGACGACCTCACGGCCCGTGCCACCGTGGATGACGCAGGCGCGCGGTGGTCGAACCAAGAGCACCTGGCCACCCCCAGTGACCTGGAGCCACGCGCTGGGTGGGCGATGGGAAACGCGGGCATCATCCGCGAGCTTCTGCGGTACGTGCGCCTGCGCCAGGGTGCCGCCGACGGCTACGCGGTCCCATGGCCCGATCACCCAGCCACCAGCGGTAAGCGGGAATACGTCAGTCGCTGATCGCCACGTATTGACACTCTGATAACCAGAAACCCGGCTAATCGGGCGAATTTTCAACGGAAAGTGGTGATACGTGGGTCGGGCCGGACGACGTATCAACACTTTCCGGGGTCTTCGCTTGTCGCCCTAGGGGAGCTGCGGTCTGAACTCGGCCGCAGGCGTCACATCAGTCCCGGCAGTCTCTGCCGCACCGGCCGGCCGACTGACCGGCGAGGCGGGGCAGGAGTACGAGCGGGAAGACCCTGCCAGCGCGACGTAAGTCACCAGCACCGCACCCTGACTCAAGCCTTGCCACACCGGCAGCAGCGCCATCGGCCGGGATTCCGCTCGTGAGCTGGGAGAAATCGGGGCTCGGAGCCGGGGTCGCTGTACGATTCGCCGGATGATCGACTTTGACTCCTATCTTCGCAGGATCGGCCTGGACGCGGGGGACAGACCGGCCTGGCAGGCGGTGCACCGGGCACACGCGACGATGATCCCGTTCGAGAATCTCGACCCGCACCAGGGCATCCCGATCTCGCTAGAGCAGGCGGACCTGGAGCAGAAGCTCGTGGCCAGCCGGCGGGGAGGGTACTGCTTCGAGCACAACCTGCTCCTGGCTTCGGCGCTCGAGCAGCTCGGGCTTGAGGTCGAGC
This sequence comes from uncultured Actinomycetota bacterium, assembly GCA_963819285.1. Taxonomy (GTDB): domain Bacteria; phylum Actinomycetota; class Actinomycetes; order Streptosporangiales; family Streptosporangiaceae; genus Chersky-822. The sequence continues at coordinate 2,121,895 of CAWFVM010000002.1, read as the reverse complement.
CCATGCTGGCGCGCGTCATTGTGGGCGATGCTCCCCGTGCGACCCGGCCGGCCAGTCACCTGGTCCTGCGGGTGACCGATGGGGACAGACGCCAGTGGCATGCCGATGTCGGGTTCGGGCTCGGGACGCTGCTCGACCCGATCCCGTTCGGGCCGGCCGGGGTCCACGAGCAGTCCGGCTGGAGCTTCCGGGTGGTGGAGGACGGTAGTGAGCTGATCCTGCAGACGCTGGGCCAGGGAGGCTGGAGTGGCGCGTATACCTTTAATCCTCATCCTGCATTTCGGATTGATATCGAGGTGAGCAACTGGTGGACCTGCACCAGTCCTGCGTCGCCGTTCGTATCCAGGCTCATCGTGGCGGTCAGCCATGATGACGGACGCCGGGAGGCGCTTTACGACTTTTCCGGGCCGCTGGTGGCCACGGCCGTGTCGCCCGGCGGCGCCGAGGTGACGCCAGTCGAGCGCGCGGTGGTCCCGGCGCTGCTGGCTGAGCGGTTCGGCCTGCCGGGGTTCGGGCTCAGGGCGGACGGCAGGGTCGTCGCCCTGAGTTAGCCCAGTTCAGACCGCGCGGAGCAGGCGTTCGGGCTGGGCGTCGGCTGCCTGGCGGGCGGCCTCGATCGCCGCGTGGATGCGCAGGCCGACCGAGCGGGCGACCGGCGGCGGGAAGGCGTTGCCCACCTGCCGGTAGGACGAGGTCTTGCGGCCGGCGAACCGCCAGTCCGGCGGGAATCCCTGGATCGCCGCCGCCATCGGCACGGTCAGCCGGGGAAGGTGATCGACCGGATCGTCGCGGCGGGGCGGGGCGTCCGCGAGTCCCTTGCCGTCCACCCCCAGTCGGAGCCACGCCTCGCGCGCGCGGGTCGGGCCCAGGTCAGGTCCGCCGTGCTTGCGCGATCCGCCGACCAGGGTGGGGCCGATGCCGTGAGCCTTCCTGGCCCAGGCGTCAGCGCCGCGCCAGCCGTCGGCGGCCATGAGATCACGCAGGGTCTCACCGACAGTCGGCGGCGTGCCGACCGCGCTCGGCCAGGTGAAGTGCCGGGCCAGGCTGAGCTTCAAGGCGATGAGGATGAAACGCGGGCGCAGCTGGGGTACACCAAACTCGCAGGCGTTGAGCACCTGCCACTCGACGTGGTAACCGAGCCCGTGCAAGCGGGCGATCACCTGCTCGCGGTAGGCCGCGAAGCGAGCGGTGGCCAGGCCGCGGACGTTCTCCAGCATGAGTGCGGCCGGGTCGCATTCCTCGGTGAGGCGCAGGGCCCGGGGGAACAGGTCGCGTTCGTCGTCGGCGCCGAGTTGCCTGCCCGCGATCGAGAAGGGCGGGCAGGGGACGCCGCCGGCCAGGAGGTCGACGTTCAGGTAGTCGCTGGCCTGGAAGCTGTGGATATCCTGCCTGATCGGGTGCCAGCCGGGGCGGTTGAGCGCGAGGGTCGCGCAGGCATCGGCGTCGATCTCGACGGCCGCCAGGTGGCGGAATCCGGCCTGCTCCAGGCCGAGCGACTGGCCGCCGGCCCCCGCGCAGATCTCCAGGCACGTCAGGTCGCGCACACGAACCCCCTCGCCCGTCGCGGATACGACTTTCCCGGGCACTCGCGGAATGTCTGATCGAATCAGATGCGGCGGCGGCGCGGGCGCAGGCGCACCGATGGGCTGGCCCCTATCTGGGTTCGGCCCCGCCGTCCAGCGCTCGCTCCGAGGGCAATGCGTTCAAGAGTCCGCCAGACCGCACCCTGCCCGCCACCGGTCCTGGGATGCTGGCCGATGCCGCGTCCGCTACCGGTGCCGTGCCGCCTTTGCTGGCCGTGCGTGCTTGTCAACCGTCTACGCCTGCGGGGCGTCTTTCAGGTAGCCCACGAGGAACCTGAGGTGATCATGACGCTATTCCAGCGCGCTGCCGCTGTGCTCGCCGCGCCAGCTGCCCTGGCCGCGCTTGCCCCTGTCTCGATCGCCGGGGTCGCTCAAGCGGCACCTGGTCATGTCACTGTGTTCGTCGCCAACCGCGGATCCCGCACGGTCTCGCCGATCTTCACGGCCACGAACCGCGCGGGCAGGCTGATCCATGTCGGCCGTCTTCCGCAGGCCATCGCGATAACGCCGGATTACAAGATGGCTTACGTCGCCAACGGCCTGTCCGATACGGTGACCCCGATCCGGATATCGACCGATACCGCGCTGCCGCCGATCAAGGTCGGGGTCTTTCCCGACTCCATCGTGATCAGCCCGGACGGGAAAATGGTCTACGTCGCCAGCGACTGGCACCGCACCCGGCCAGGGACCGTGACGCCCATCCGGACCGCCACCAACACGGCGCTGGCCCAGATCACCGTCGGGATCTCGCCGGACGCCCTGGCGATCACCCCGGACGGCAAGACCCTGTACGTCCTGAATAACCAGTCCGACACCATCACCCCGATCAGCACGGCGACCGGCACCGCGCTCACTCCGATCCCGACCGGGGCCAACCCCCACGTCATGGTGCTTTCCCCGGACGGCAAGACCCTCTACGTCGCGGGCCCTGGCAACTCGGTGCTCCCGATCAGCACGGCGACCAACGAGCCCGGCCAGCCGATCCAGGTCCCCGCCGCCGTGGAACTGACCATGGCGATCACGCCGGACGGCAAGACGCTCTACGTCTCCAACATCAACCCGGGCGGAGTCACCCCGATCAACACCGCCACCGGCCAGGCAGGCGCCTTCATCAGCACCGGGCCTGCCTTCGCGCTGGCGATCACGCCGGACAGCAAAACGCTGTATGTCGGCACCGGACAGGACGTGATCCAGATCAGCACGTCGACCAACTCCATAGGCAAAACGATCACGCTCGGGGCAGGCAGCCTCGCCGACGCGATCACCATCACCCCGGACGGGAAGATGGCCTATGTCTCAGGCGGCACCCATACCGTGACCCCGATCCGGATCGCGACGAACACCGCTCTCGCGCCACTCCACGTCGGCACTGATCCTGATGCCATCACCGGCACGCCAGTCCTGACCTCCCCCTGCCACATCTGCGTCTGACCCGGCGCTAGCCAGACGGCGGGCTGGCGCCGCGCGGAGTGGCGGTGCTGGCCGTCCCCCATGACCCGGCCGGCTAGCGTCAGCGGCGCACCCGGTAGCGCAGAAAGACCGTCCCGCTCTGAAACCGGCGCTCGTCGAGCAGTTCGAGCCGCGCGTCGACGTCGTCCGGCAGCGCCCGCTTGCCTCCGCCGACGAGAACCGGCACGAGCAGCAGCCGCAGCTCGTCGACCAGGCCCGCGGCGATCGCCTGACCGGCGAGCTCGGCGCCGCCGATGCTGATGTCAGTACCCGAGCTTCTGCTTCATCCGCTCGATCACGCCGGGGTCGAACTCGCGGTCGATCCGCGTCCGGGCGCTTGACACCGTCTCAAGCGTCCGCGAGCAGACGACCTTCTCGGCCGCCTGCCAGATCGCCGCGAACTCCCGCGCCACGGGCGGCCAGTCGCCGTCCGGATCGACGGTCTCCCAGAAGACCATCGTCTCGTACATCCGCCGCCCGTAGAGGTAGGTCCCGACCGGTCGCTCGAGCTCGTTGACGAACGCATGCACCTCCTCGTCAGGCGCCGCCCACTCGAATTTGCCCGAGGCGTCCTCGACGTAGCCGTCAAGCGAACCGATCGCCGAGTAGATCAGCTTTGCCATGTCATCAGCTCCCCGTCTCGCACCTGAGTCCTCCTAGCTTGCCGCAATCGGACTGATCCGCAGCGACGGTCAGCCTCATCTACTCTGCGCCTGCCTTGACGCACGAGGATGATCGCGTTCTGAGCGAAATACGCCAAATGCTTAAATCCTTGCGGCACGTCGTGCGAACGCCGATGCGGTGGCACGGAGGACTGCGGCGCGCGGCACTCGCCCGCGCTATCCAGGGCTCCAACAGCATGTGTAGGGGAAATCCTCTGCAGGAACTGCCCGAACACCCGGCAAGCCAGCCGCCAGGACTCTGAAGCGCCGGTACCCCGGCGGGCTCGCCACCCGGACCTGAGCTGAGCCACCCACCCAGAACCAGACTGCCGGATATCGACCCTTTTCGGGGGGCTGACGGCCGACCTGGCCCAGGCTCTGGGCAGACCCTGTAGGACAGTTTGCCGTTGTAGGACACTTTGCCACCAGATTTGCGGCTAGCGGTCCTACAACGGCAAACCGTCCTACAACAGTGCCCGGTTTCACCCCATCCGGGCCGCTGGCGCAGAAGATCAGCCGGCTGATCCAGGTTCCATGCCGGCAGCGCCCGCTCGTGGCTGTCGTTCTGGTGGCAGCGCCAATCCGGCTCGGACGAGCTCCTCGGCGGCGGTGGGACTGCCCATGCAGTTGGCCGCGATCCCGCGCGAGCGGACCGCAACTGATCGTAAGCTCGCTCGCGACGGATGGAAGCGCGCGAGTACGTCGGGCTGCGGGTGCCCGGACAGGCCTAGGCTCGGGACATGGCACTTCAGCGGATGGATCATGTCAGCGTCGTCGTCGATGACCTTGAGGGCGCCATCGCCTTTTTTGCCGAGCTTGGCATGGAACTCGAGGGCCAGCAGCCGGTCGAGGGGCCCTGGGTGGATCGCGTGGCCGGGCTCGACGGGGTCCAGGTCGAGATCGCTATGATGCGGACGCCAGACGGGCACGGCAAGGTGGAGCTGACGATGTTCCGCTCACCAGCGCTGGTCCACGCTGAGCCGCAGAGCCCGCCGCCGAACATGCTCGGGCTGCGTAGCCTCATGTTCGCCGTCGACGACATCGAGGACGCCGTCACCCGGCTGCGAGGACACGGCGCGGAACTCATCGGCGAGGTCGCACGGTACGAAGATATCTACCTGCTCTGCTACCTCCGGGGGCCTGCGGGCATCATCGTCGCGCTGGCGGAGCAACTCGGCTGAGTCGACCGCGATGCTAGCTTCCGCTGTTATCTGACGGGCTTGACACATGCCGATAACGGAATATATTGAGGCGTGGCCAGAGCCTCCACGACGTCGGATGTCTTCAACGCACTTGCCGATCTGCACCGGCGAGAGATCCTGGACGTGCTGATCACAGGCGAGAAGACGGTCGGGGCGATCGTGAACGACCTTTCGATGTCCCAGCCTCAGGTTTCAAAGCACCTTCGCGTACTCAGCGAGGTGGGACTCGTCAGGTGCCGGGCGGAGGGGCGTCACCGGTTGTACCGGCTGGAGGCCGCACAGCTTCGGCCGCTGCACGACTGGGTGGCCAAGTACGAGCAGGCGATGAACGACCGGCTTGACCGGATGGACGACTACCTCCAAGAGCTACAGCGACAACACGACAAGGAGAGCGGCAGTGACACCTAATCGGCATGGGTCGGCAGTCATCGAATATCCGAGTGATCTGGAGATCCTCACCACTCGGGAGTTCGACGCTCCGATCGAGCTCGTCTTCGACGTACTGACGAAGCCCGAGCACGTCCGCAACTGGTTCGCTCCATTTGAGGACCAGATGACGGTTTGCTCCATCGACCTGCGCGTCGGGGGGAAATACCACATGGTCTTCGTGGCTGGCGACGGAACCGAGTGCTCGTTTCGCGGAACCTACCTGGAGATCGAGCGGCCGACCCGGATCGTCGACACGTGGCTGTTCGAAGGCTGGCCGGATGCGGAGGCGGTCGAGACGGTAGACCTGCACGAGACCGGCGGAGTGACGACGGTGAAGATGAACCTCGCGTTCCGTGACCAAGCCGGCCGTGACCACATGACCAAGACGGACGGCCAGGAAGACAGCTGGAACAAGATGGAAGACTACTTGAGGTCACTCGTGGAAAGCGGAACCGTCTCTGGCAGTTGAGGTTCTGGGCGAGACCTATTGTCGATGAACGTGCTCGCGGCGTTCCAGCAGTAGCCTGAGGCAGTCATCACCTGCACTTTCGCGGGCCGCCTGCCGGCGGCACCATCTACAAACGGACCGCTCCCCTTGACTGGCTGACCACTGCGCTGGCAACCATCAGCGAACGCGCTGCCCTGATTCAGTCGCTTGTGAACACGCCCTCTCAGAACGGGACCGTTCCCTTTGCCCACATCTTGGTCCAGTCACCGCGGACTCCGGTGACGTCGAAGTCGCCGAGGTCGGTCGCGGAGAATGGGTCGTCGAGATACCGGACCTCGTCGTACTGTGCTCCTCGCGAATCCACGCGAACAAGCGCGAGACGGTAGCGCGGAACGGCGTTCTTACCGGTCATTACTTCGTTGTGAGTGACGAAGAAATCCGTGGCACCGTCGATGCGTGCCTTGACCTCGATGCGGAGGGTATCTCCGGTCGAGTCCGTGGAAAGGATGTCATAGCCCTTGTTGCTGAATGCCTGCTCCGCGGGCTTGCGCCCCAACTCAAGCTCACGAGCTAGAACGAGATCGACCCCGCGCCGCTCCACTGCCTTGGTCTCCCTGGCGTAGATAGGCGCCGACGCGGGCACCTCGCCTTCCAGGAGGCGCAAGGGCAGTATCAGGGCTGAGGTCACGATGCGCGGTGGCTTGGTGGACATCAGTGCCTGCTGGTCGAGCAACTCCAGCCGCTGACGGAGACGGATGTCGAGTTCCACAGCCTTGCGGTGCAGGCTCTCGGCTGATTCCTTCGGCCTGTCACCGGCTCGCTCTTTTTCAGCGGCCGCTGCCGCATCGAGCAGGAGCCGGTCTCGCTCGCCCTGGAGGCGCGTGATCACCAGACTGCGGGTCTTCGCCAGTTCGGCCGACCGGCGCGGCTGTATTTCGGCGAGGTAATCAGCCAGCTGGCTGGTGATGATCCAGCTCAAAGCCCTGTCTTCGGCGTCGGAGAGCCACGTGAGCTTGCGCGCGGCTTGAGTCGCGGCGCTTTCTGGCGCGGCGACGCAGTCGAGGTAAGGTGCCGGTCCGGCCGAGGTGACGGCGCCGAAGCTGTCGACGTAGGCATAGCCGAAGCGCCGGGCGACAGACTCCCCGGTCGCGTCGGCGACTTCGTCGATGACTCCGACCAGCAGGTGCGGCTCCTCCAGCGTTGCGGACACCAAGACCGTGCCGCTGTTGAGCGCTCCGCTGAACTGGCGGCTGGTCTCCGCCATGACGCCATCGTGGAGCGGGTGCCCTGGCGCGAGGATGTCGGCATGCGCCTGACCGTCTATTTCGACGGTCGCGAGATCGAAGGCGACCCGGTTGTACTTGGTCGCGATCGGGCCGTGCTTGCTGGCGCGAAGATGCGGGGGGACGTTCGCGATCTCATAGCGTCCCGGTTCGCGCCGGGCGATCCTGCCGCCGAGCCGGGTGAAGGCTGCCTTGAATGCCAGTTCGATGTAATGCGGCTGGAGGCGGCGGGCCCGGGCTTCGTCCATGGCGGCGCGCAGTGCCTGAAGATCGGCCTCAGCGAGATGCTCTGAAGCGAGGGCCCGCTCGTCGAGAAGTTCCCTGAGCCCGTCACCGACGCGGGCGTCAATAATCTCGTGCATCCTGGCCTTAGTTTCTGGCCGTTCGCCATACTGGATGGCCTCGATGAGAAGTGCTCTTAGCGGGGTCTCGGTGAAGGCCTCCCCCAGCACGTCGAAAACCTTGCCGCCGTAGGCCTTGCGCTGCTCCTCGATCTTGTCCAGCAGTCGGGTGAAGACCTCGCCCTCGCGGGTGTTGGAGGCGACGAGATTCCAGAGCCGGCAGACCTCGTCCTGCCCGATGCGGTGGATACGGCCGAAGCGCTGCTCGATGCGGTTAGGGTTCCACGGCAGGTCGTAGTTGACCATCAGATGGGCGGCCTGGAGGTTCAGGCCCTCCCCGGCGGCGTCGGTGGCAATGAGGATCTGGCACTCGCGGGTCTTGGTGAATTCCTCTGTGATCTGGCGTCGGTCGCCACGTCGGACACCGCCGTGAATCGCCTTCACCGCGTCGGGTCGCCCCAGAAGTGAGCCGATCCTCGCCTGGAGATAACTGAGGGTATCGCGGTGCTCGGTGAATATGATGAATTTTCGCGGCCAGCCATTGCTGTCAGTGGTCAGCGCGTTGTCCTGGAGAATCGCGGACAGTTCGGCCCACTTCCGGTCGGTACCGGCATCTCGCACCCGCCCGGCCGCACGTACCAGGTCGGCGAGTTCAGCCAGCTCGGCGTTGAGTTCGTCTACCGTCTGGGCAGCAGTGGCGGCATCGAGGAGTTCGTCCTCAAGCTTCTCGATCTCGGCGGCACTGTGCTCGTCGTCGTCGAAGTCAGCCGGGTCGATCGTCGGTTCCTGCTCCCGGAAGGTGCCGTTGAGGATTTCCTGTTTCCTTCGTTCCAGCCGTTCGGTCCGGCGCACCAGGCTCTTGTAGATCGCCTCCGGGCTGGAGGCCAGACGGCGCTGCAGGACGGTGAGCGCGAACCCGACGGTGTTTTTCCGCTTCCCGCCAACCCTTTCGGCTCGGTTCATTCCATCGCGGACGTAGCTGGTGACCCGCTCGTACAGGTCGTATTCCAGCGACGTCAGCTCGTAGGGCACCGTCTGGGCGATGCGCTCGGGAAAGAGCTTCTTGCCCTCGAAGGTGAGCAGGTCCTCCTTGATCATGCGGCGCATGATGCCGTTCGTATCGGCCGTTTTCTTCTGCCTGCCCTCGAACCGGTCGCGGTCGAGCAGGGTGAGGAAGAGCTGAAAGTCCTCTTCCTTGCCTGAATGCGGCGTGGCGGTCATCAGCAGGAAGTGGCGGGTAATGTCACCGAGCAGCTCGCCGAGCAGGAACCGCTTGGTCTTCTCGACTTTCCCGCTGAAATAGTGCGCACCCATCCGGTGAGCTTCATCGACGACAATCAGATCCCACTCGGTCTCCTTGAGCTGTGCCTGGAGCCGCTCGTTACGGGAGAGCTGATCCATCCGGGCAATCAGCAGCGGGCTGGTCTCGAAGACATTGAGGTTGACGTTGGCGTCAATGAGCTGATTTGTCAGCAGGTCGAACCGAAGCCCGAACTTGAAGAACAACTCGTCCTGCCACTGCTCGACCAGGCCGCCCGGCGCGACGATCAGGCACTGCCGGACGTCATCTCGCAGCAGGAGTTCTTTGATGTAAAGGCCGGCCATGATCGTCTTTCCGGCGCCTGGATCGTCGGCGAGCAGGAACCGCAGCGGCGTGCGCGGAAGCAACTCGCCGTACACGGCACGGATCTGGTGCGGCAGCGGCCGTACGTCGCTGGTAGCGACGGCCAGCATCGGGTCGAACAGGGCGGCCAGGGTAATCCGCTGCGCTTCGGCTGCGAGCTTGAAGTCAGAAGCTGGCGCGTCGAACGCGCGGCTGCCGGCCTGCGCGATGCTGAGCTTGTCCTCGTCCTTGCGGAACACCACCTGCTGGCCGAGGCCTCCGCCGGTCGTCTTGTAGGTCAGCTCAAGCGCGTCCCGGCCGTGCCATTGCGCGTAGATAACGGTGATTACCTCAGCGGGGATCAACCCGTCGATGCGCAATCCGGGCTTAAGCCCCTCCAGCAGCACGTTAACCAACCTCCTGATCGACAGCGGGGCTAACGCTAGCTCAGTGGTACTCCAGTTCCAATTCGTGACATTCGCGGCCGGATGTCAGTAGTCGCCATTAATCTTCACAGCATTCCGACAAAGATCAGCAGGAGCGATGGAACGAGACGAGCGACGGCAACTCCGCACAGTTATCGACGAGGTAGCGGGCTGGCTCAACGCGGCTCGCACCATCCAGTCTCATCGCGCCAGGATCGACAAGGCCGGCGACGATGCTGTTTCGGCGCTGCGCCGGGCCGCGACCGATGTCCGGCTCGCGGGTCAAGATGGCTGGCGGGTCATGCCGCTTCGGATGGCCGACCGCCGGCTCCTGGGCGGCGTCGCGCGCCAGAGCCTCCTCCCGGCGCTCTCCGCCGCTGACCGCCAGACGCTCAAGATCCTGACCGAGGAGGCCGCGGCGGCTCTCCAGAACGTCAAGGCGATCGTCGGTGCCTGGCGGCTCTTCTCCGGTGCGAAGAAGCGCCAGGCGGGGACCAGCGCGGTCGGCTTCCTCGGCTCCTACCGGGAACAGGCGCTAGCCTCCGGCCTGCCGCAACTGCTTGGACGGCTGTCACCGCAGCAAGGCAGCGCACCCGCCGAAGTGCCGCTGACAGACGCCCTGGCCGACTGGGTCGGGCTGCGGAGCCGCATCTCGGACCTCGGCACGAGTCAGGAGCTGCTCACCAGCGCGGTGGTGAGCGAACTGCCAGCGGCGATCAGCGTCATCCAGCGAGCACTTATGACCGAGAGCCAGCGCCAGGGGGATGCGCGGGAGGCTGGAAAAGCCGTTCGCAAAGCCGAGACCGGCCGGCTGCTCGCTGATATGCCGGTCGAGCGTCTCAGGGACGCCACCCGCGACCGGATTCGCATCGGACCGCTCACCGACGCCGGCCTCATGACGATCCAGGACGTCCTCAATCACAACTCCGGGCTGGAACACCTGCCAGGCATCGGGGCGACCACGGCGATTCGGATGCGGGGCGCCGCGCGGACGCTGTGGCAGACGACGTATGACGAGATGCCGGTCAGGATCGACATCAAGAATCGGACGATCCAGGCCACCGAACTACTCAGACAACTCGGTGCGTGGGATGCTCTGCGCCGGACCGCGGGCACGATCTCTGACCGTGAGCGAGCGGAGGCGCTGACGCCGCTCGCGCTGACGCTCGACAAGAAGGTCGGCTACATCGCGATCCTGTCCAGAGCCCAGTCGGCAGCGGAGTTCAGCGAGTCGGTGGCTGCCGTGACGCGCCGCGCCCGAATGATCGCCGACACGTCTGACCCCGCGGGACCGGACGATCCGTGGGACGACTTCCTCCGGCAGCAGGCCGACTATTTCGCGCTGCTCGCTGAGCTGGGCTTCATCACCGAAGATGAGCAAAAGACACACGGAGATCTGCCCGACGACATCGTCGAGGCCATCCGCGGACTCGAACTCGACACCGAGCATCTCACCGCATCCCTGCGCGGCTACCAGAGCTTCGGCGCCCGGTTCGCCCTTGTCCAGCGCAAGGTCATCATTGGCGACGAGATGGGCCTCGGGAAGACCGTCGAGGCGCTCGCCGTGCTCGCGCACCTGCGCTCCAAGGGCTTCCACCACGCCCTGGTCATTTGCCCAGCCGCGGTCGTGACCAACTGGATCCGCGAAGTCCAGTCGAAATCAACGATGCGGCCGCACCGGATCCACGGTCTTGCCCGCGAGTCAGCTGCCCGCAACTGGGTTCGCAACGGCGGCGTGGCCGTGACGACCTTCGACACTCTCGGGTGGCTGGAAAGTCACGTCACAGCTCCGGAACTCGGCTGCGTCGTAGTCGACGAGGCTCACTACATCAAGAATCCGGCCACGCTGCGAACCCAGCGAGCAAGACGCATTCTCAATTCCAGCGACCGGGCGATCCTCCTCACCGGCACGCCGCTGGAGAACCGCCTTGACGAGTTCCGCAGTCTGGTCGGCTACCTCCGGCCCGATCTCGTGGTGGAGGTGAACGAACTCGCGCCCAGACGCTTCCGGCGTCAGGTCGCGCCTGCCTACCTGCGCCGCAACCAGGAAGACGTGCTCACCGAATTGCCGGAGCTTGTCGAGATCAACGACTGGCTCCCGCTATCCAAAGAGGACGCGACGGCGTACAGCGACGCTGTCGCCGCCGGGAATTTCATGGCCATGCGCCAGGCAGCCATGTCCCAGGGCGATAAGTCCGAGAAGACGCGGCGCCTAGTCGAGATCGTCGAGGAGGCTGCGGACAACGGCCGCCGTATCATCGTGTTCTCTCACTTCCGTGACGTCCTCGATCAGGTAACGCACGCGCTTCCTGGCCAGGTCTTCGGTCCGCTGAACGGCTCCGTCCCGGCCGCCGCCAGGCAGGTCATGGTCGATCAGTTCTCGGCCGCCGGGCAAGGCGCGGTGCTGGTCTCGCAGATCGTCGCCGGTGGCGTCGGCCTCAACATCCAGGCCGCCTCAGTCGTGGTGATCTGCGAACCACAACTCAAGCCCACCACAGAATGGCAGGCGATCGCGCGGGCGCACAGGATGGGGCAGCTTGAGTCGGTCCAGGTGCACCGACTGCTTTCAGAGGAAGGCGTCGACCTGCGCGTCACTGAGATCCTGGCGAGGAAACGCGAACTGTTCGACGAATTCGCGCGGATCAGCGACACGGCCGACAGCGCGCCCGAAGCCCTCGACCTTTCCGAGGCAGAACTCGCCCGTGACGTGATCGCCGCCGAACGTGCACGGCTCTTCTCAGCGGAAAACACTGTAGCGCTATCCCAAGACGAGGAGAAGCCTGAGTTCAATTGACATAACCGTGTCAGTTTTTTGTCAACAATGACCCAGGTGACGGCATTGACGAGTCCCGCTACGAAATGCTACCATCCCTACCGATCTATAAATGCACAACGGGGGGAAGGCCAGCGTGCGGCGAATCGGGCTAGCGGTCGCGTCACTTACTGCGCTATCAGTTCTGGTTCTTACACCATTGACGGCTTCAGCGGCAGGCGTTAATTCCCCGGCGGCCAAGAAAACGGCGCCCGGGTCTATCTCAGGAAAAGTGACAGCCGCCGCCGACAAGAAGGCACTGGGCGGGATCACAGTAATCGTCTTCAGCGGCGGCGGAGATTATCTGGCCTCAGCTTTCACCGGCACCAGCGGTGCGTTCCGGATCACCGGACTAAAGCCCTCCGCCGGGGACCTTGTCTGCTTCGACGCCAGCGCCGTCACGGCCGGCACCGGTTACGTCAGCCAGTGCTACAAGAACGTGACGTGGACGCCAACGTCCGCCCCGCCGTCCACGGCAAAGCCGGTGCGGGTGAAAGCCGGCAAGACCACAGCCGGAGTCAACGCCTCGCTCACCGCCGCCGGCGCACTGTCCGGATCGGTATTCGCGGCCAAGGACGGCGTGGCGGTAGCAGGTGTGACCGTCGACGTCTTCACCTCGGGCGGGACCTTCCTCGCCTCGGAGGTTACCTCGGGGGCCGGGAGCTTCGAGGTAACGGGCCTCACGCCAACGGCGAAGGGCGCCAAGGGCGACAGCGTCTGCTTCGACGCCAGCTCGGCTGGCGCCGGCACCGGCTTCGCCAGTCAGTGCTACCGGGCAGTCGCCTGGGCTCCTTCATCCCTCCCGCCCACGGACGTCACCGGAGCCAGCGTCGCGGCCGGGAAGGTGACGGCCGGGGTAAGCGCGTCCCTCGCCGCCGGCGGGGGCATCGGGGGTTCGGTGACCGTGGCCGGGCACCACACCGGGGTTGGCGGGGTCACCGTAGACATCTTCAGCTCCGGCGGTGCCCTGCTCGGCGCCACAGTGACCTCGGCGAAGGGCCGGTACACCGTCCGGGGCCTTCCAGCCGCGACTGGCGATGCGGTGTGCTTCGACGCCACTTCGGTCGCCAAGGGCAGCGGGTACGTGAGCCAGTGCTATCACGGTCAGGCCTGGACACCGCCTGGTGCTCCCGCCGCGGGCGCCGCCAAGGTCAAGGTCATCGCTGGCTCGACCACCGCCGGCGTCAGCGCAGCACTCGTGTCAGGCGGCGCCATCGCCGGGACCGTGACCTCGGGACCGCGCAAGTCAGGCGTCGCCGGGGTGGCGGTGGTCGTCTTCGCCCCCGACGGCAAGAGCGAGGCGGTCGCCCTGACCTCAGCGCAGGGCCGCTACAAGGTGACCGGGCTGGCATCCTCAGACCGGGGGGACGCCGTCTGCTTCGACACCAGGCTGGTGACCGGCTTCCGCAGCCAGTGCTACCAGGACATTAACTGGGACCCGTCATCACCGCCGCCAGCGCACGCGAAGCGAGTGAAGGTGTCGGCCGGCCACATCCGTTCTGGTATCAACGCCTCGCTCAAGTAGCTTCCTGCCCTTGCCGCCCAACTGGCCCCCGCCCTAGACGCAAGCCGAGGTATGCCATGTTTCGCAAGCCCGTCCGCCGCTGGCTCGTCGCGGTGTCCGCGGTATCGCTGTCGGTCGGCCTCCTGCCGGGGGTTGCCGCACCCGTCACCGCGACCGCGGCCCTCACGCGGGTGGCAAGCCCGGTCAGGGCCGGGGCCGCACCCGCCATTTCCGCAGCCTGCAAGGCCGCCCAGACGGCGGTCGCCAACGCCAAGGCCGAGTACGACGAGGTACTCGCCGAACTCGGACAGGACCAAGCCGACCTGCCGGGCCTGCTGGCCGAAATCGAACGGCTGAAAAACGAGCTGGCCGACCTGCGGCAGCAGGGCATTCCGCTCGAGCGGGCCATCGGGGACGACAACCAGCTGGCCGAGTCCGTGCTGGGCAAGTCGGAAAAGAAACTAGCCGAGGACATAGTCGAGCTTCCGTTCGACGCCGGACAGCAGGCCGTCCTTGACGAGATCGTCGTCAAGGTGAACAGGGCGGCCGCCCAGGTCAGGCGGGCCAGGACCATGATCGCGTCCGGCCTGTGGAAGACGGCCACCATCTTCGACCGGGAGGGAGCGGCCGAGCTGGCCCAGGCGCTGTTCAAGTTCGGGGGCAAGCAGCTGCTGAAAGTGACGGAGATCGTGCCCGTCTACATCGAGCTCGGCAAGCTCCTGCCCATCATGGTCAAGCTCGGAACCGACGACGCCTTGATGGCCCTCCTGGTCGACGATATTGAGCGGGACCAGGAGCAGCTGGGCAATTACCAGTCAGGGAAGATCAACCTCACGCTCGAGATCGAATCCCTGCAGGACCAGGCAAAGGAGGACGCCGCCGCGCTGGCAGACGCGGAGCAGAAGGCTGCTAGCGCGTGCGCGGAGACGGCGCCCGGCGGCACCCTCGGCACCACCTGGGGGGATCCGCACCTGGTCAGCTTCGACGGGGCGCACTTCGACTTCCAGCAGGTCGGCGAGTTCATCCTGGCCAAGTCGAATCACGATGCCTTCGAGGTCCAGGTCAGGGAGCGGCCGTGGGAGAACAGCTCGCTGACGATCGCGGAGAACTCAGCCGTCGCCTTCAAAGTTGGCAGTCACCGCGTCGGCATCTACGTCAACAGCTCAGGCACCGGCATCGGGACCCTGATCGACGGAAAGGCCGTCACCCTCGTCTCCAACGTGCCGCACTCGCTGGCCGGCGGCGGGACGGTGACCAACCAGACCTGGGATGATCAGGAGACCGTCTCCTGGCCCGGCGGCGCCTACGTCGTCGTCGACTACTCAGGCGGCCACTACCTGACCCTCAACCTCAGCGTGCCGACCGCCGAACGCGGGCACCTGTCCGGTCTCCTCGGCAACGACGACGGCAAGATCGACAATGACATCACCACGCGCGGCGGCAAGAAGCTGCCCTACCCGCCGACCACCACCGAGCTATACGGGCAGTTCTCCGACAGCTGGCGGATAAGTCAGGCCGAGTCGCTGTTCGACTACGCCGCCGGGCAGGGCACCAAGACATTCACCGACAAGACCTTCCCGGTCCAGGTCGTCAGCGTCACGGGACTGCCCGCGTCGGTACGGGAGTCGGCCACGGCCATCTGCAAGGCCGCCGGCGTCACGGCCGAACCGTACCTCGACGCCTGCATCCTCGACGTGGCACTGACCGGAGACCCCGGCACCGCCGCGGCGGCCAGCGGGGCACAGTCATTCAAGAGCCAGCCTCAGGGAATGCTCACGCTGACCCCGGCGTCGGCCGGGCCGGACCTCGCGGGCCAAGCGCAGGTGCTCCGGGCCACCGCGACCAGGAGCAACGGCAAGCCGCTGGCAGGGGTCCGGGTGACACTCCGCATCACCGGGGCCAACCCCGCCACGCTCCGCGCCAAGACCGGCAAGAGCGGGTCGACGTCCTTCTCCTATACGGGGCGCGCCTCCGGCACCGACTCCGCCGTCGCCACCATGCAGCTCGGGCAGCTGGTGTTCTCGTCCCCGTCGGCCTCCGTCTCCTGGATCAAGCCGCAGGCGGCCATCTCGACGACCGAGATCCACGCCATCTTCTTCCCGAACCCGAACTCCACTGGGGACTTCGAGGCCACCAAGCACGAGAAGCCGACGTTCTCCGAGGTGTTCCCGACGATCGACTTCAATCCGCCCAGCGGCACCATCAAGAACCCGCCCCCGGATTTTGGCGTCAGCGTCGACACGCGCCCCTTCACCAACGTCACGCTGAACAACAAGGGAGCCTTCACCGGCACGATCGCGGCCCAGGGCCAGTCAGGAAAAACGCTGGAGCAGGCGGGGGTCAACGACCTGTTCAATTTCTACACCGCGTTTACCGGATCGCTGATCGTCGCCAAGGCGGGTAACGCCACCTTCGACTTCTTCTCCGATGACGGCTTCTACATCGGGATCGCGGGCGGCGCCAAGTACGTGAGTGGCGTGGACGTAAACCCGCCGGCGTCGGGCAAGACCGTCTTCAAGAGTTACCGGGTGGTGGCCAGCTTCAACGAGGCCAGCGCGCCGACCGGAAACACCGCCACTATCCACTTCCCGAAGGCGGGCGTCTACCCGTTCGAGCTGGACTACACCCAGTGCTGCGGCGGTGACCTTTCCATGACGGTGGCCAACGCCAAGGGGCTTGGCCTGCCGCCAGCCGGCAATCTGGAGCTGAGCCCGGTCAGCCCGGGTCCGGCCACGACCGGCAAGTCCCAGTCCTTCTCGGTGTCGGCCGTCGACGCCTCCGGGCACCCGATTGCCGGCCTGCGGGTCACCGTGGCCATCACCGGCCCGAACGGGCGGACGCTAACCGCGCGGACCGGCACGAACGGCGTCGCTAGCTTCAAGTACACCGGGGCCAAGGCGGGTACCGACCAGCTTCAGGCCTCGGCGACGGTCACAAACGGCCCAGAGATCTCAAACGTGGTCCAGCTGACCTGGTCGGGCCCGTGAGAAGGAGGTCTTCTAGGCAATCCCTCTAAGCTGGCCCTTCCTGACCCGCCGGACCAGCTTCCACGTGCGCGTGAATCGCGGCCGACGCCCTGCGCCGAACAGGTTTCTCCACATTCGGGCCGTAAACAGTCATTGTTCACATGGGCGAAATAGATAATTTGTGAAACTCAACCGATCTTGAGTGACACAGAACGGTGGATGCTGGTGCCTTTTCGACCTATTCGAGACAAAAACCGCAGTCGCCCAATCTATCCGATAACCGAGTCCGCCAGCTGGCCTTACCTTGTTGATGGCCATGCGCTAAAATCACCACAACAGGCACACATCAACATGGGGGGCTCCTTGGGAATTTTAGTAACATGCGGTGCAAGGTCGGGTCGCACCAGGGGGAATGGAAATACGATAGCTACGGCGATTGCACCCAAACTAGGTGTTGCGTTAACTGCGACACCATAAGCACTAGAGTCCATCATTCATGGGGTAGCTGGCAATGGGTTGACCCGAATGACACGTCAAGCTGCCGAAGTGTTCGCGAATGTAGTCGGCGCAACGATACCGAACATGAGATCGACGTAATCTCCAGTGGTCCTACACGCTCGACATTATGGGCGACGCCTCGGAGGAAGACGGTCTTGGGCTAAAGCTCGCAGCCGCTGCTTCTAGGGCTCTCGTCGAGAACTACAGCAAATGCGAGCAGCGCATGTCCTGCCGACGTTGCGGCTATTGTGACTATTCTGCCTCAAGAACATTTCATGATTGGGGCGATTGGCAGCAGAGCCACCGAGACGACAGTTCAATTCGCGTATGTGCTCGGTGCGGTGAGCGCGAAAAGTCTGAATAAGTATGCTGACCGGTTCTGACAATCGCCCAGGTCTATGCCCTGGCCGATGCCATCGATCGCTGCGACCTCGACCTGGTGAACCTCACAATCCGCGTGGAACGCCAGCTCACCGAGACGAGCGACGGCACGCCGACGTTCGGCAGACCCAAGTCCAAGGCGCGAACGCTCCGGTCATTGAGGGCGTCAACCGCCTGAGTATTCACGACACGTGGATGCCGATCCGAACTTCCCATTGAACGTCAGGCAAGAAGAAGCCGGGAGCGCAGTTGTCCTAGCGTTGACACTGGTGAATTGGTTCACATCTGGATTAGCGGGCGCAGACCGCGAAGATGCCGAGGGTGCGGCTGCTTTTCGAGTGGTTGCTTACCGCGGCCAGCCACAAGGACCTGGCGCCGCCGCCGATGGTGCCCGGGTCGGATTCCTGGACCTCGGTGGCGAAGTTACCCGTGCCTGCTCCCACGACTGCGGTGCCGCCGCCGAGCACGCGCTTCCCGGCCGGGCACAGCGCGGTGTCGCGTGCGAAGCCGCCAGCAGGAAGGCTGACCTTGTCCTCCACGACCTTGTAGTTCGCCGGCTTGTTCGCGCAGACCGCGAAGATGCCGAGGGTGTGGTTGCTTCTCGAGTGGTTGCTGACCGCGGCCAGCCACAACGACCTGGCGCCGCCGCCGGTGGTTCCGGGCGAGGACTCCTGGACCACGGTTCCGAAGTTAGCCGACCCGGCTCCGACGACCGCCGCGCCGCCGCCGAGCACGACCTTCCCTGCCGGGCAAAGCGCGGTGTCGCGCACGAAGCCGCCAGCGGGAAGACTGAACGTCTTCTCCACCACCTTGTAACCCTTCGGCCTGGTCGCGCAGACCGCGAAGATGCCGAGGGTGCGGCTGGTGGATGACCGGTTGCTTACGGCCGCCAGCCACAGGGATGTGGCCCCGCCGCCGAAGGTTCCCGGCTCAGACTCCCGGACCACGGTGCCGAAGTTCGCCGACCCGCCTCCGACGACCGCCGCGCCACCGCCGAGCACGACCTTGCCGGCCGGGCACGGCGCGGTGCTGCGCACGAAACCGCCGGCCGGGAGACTGAATGTCTTTTCCACTACCTTGTAGCCGCCGATCTTGCTCGCCGTGGTGGCGGCGAGGGCCTGAGCCGACGCCAGTCCTACCAGCGACGGCGCGGCGCATGAAGCCACAGCGACGATCACCGCGGTCCTGACTGTTCGTTTCATTTAATGTTCCCCTTCCCCGATGCGACAACTATGCCGATGCCGAAGCGGCATGACAAGACGCGACGAGGCCGGAAAGTGAACTTTGTCATATCTACAGGCGTCGCCAGCTTCAAGTACACCGGGGCCAAGGCGGGTACCGGCCAGCTTCAGGCCTCGGCGACGGTCACAAACGGCCCAGAGATCTCGAACGTGGTCCAGCTGACCTGATCGGTCCCGTGAGACCAGGTCAGCTGGACGCTGGCGTCAGCTCACGAATCCCTGCCCGTGGCCGGCGCGGTCGGTGTAGCCCCCGGTGACCGTGCAATGACCTGGCGAACCGCACGACACGGAGGAGATGTTGGCGCCTTTGCCCTTATTCAGGGCTCGCAGGCCGGGCACGTAGCTTGCCTGGCTCCACCGGCCGTTTTGCTGGAGGGCCACGAATACCCCGGTCGAGCCGCCGGGAGTGAGCTCGTAGTCTCCGCCGGCCGTGCAGTTGCCCGGCGAGGCGCAGGACACCTGCCCGACGTAGGCCCACCGGCCGGTGACTATGGCCGACAGGCCGGGCACCGCGGTCGCCTTGCCCCAGACGCCGTTCTTCTCACTGGCCGTGAAGGCCCAGCTGTAGGGCCCGCCATAGGCCCCGCCGGCCAGGCAGTTGCCCGGCGTGGCGCAGGACACCGAGTAGACGAAGGCTTGTGGCTGGTCAGTGCGGTTGTTCAGGGTTTCCAGGCCGGGCACCCCAGCCGCCGGACCCCAGACGCCGTTCTTCTCGACGGCCACGAATCCCTGCTGGGCAAAGGAACTGTCGGTGTAGAACCCGCCGGCGGTGCAGTTACCGGCCGACGCGCACGAGATCGCGCGGACGCTGGCCTCCATGCCCTGGTTCAGTGTCTCCAGGCCGGGCACCTCGGTCGCCGGGCCCCAGACGCCCTTTTCCTCATTCGCCACGAACCCCTGCCGGTGCCCGTCGACGTCGGTGAAATAGTCCCCGGCGACCGCGCAGTTGCCCGCTGCGCCACACGACAGCGACCAGACGCAGGCGCGGCCGCCCACATTCAGCGCTCCCAGGCCAGGCACCCCGATCGCCTGGCCCCAGACGGCGTTCTTCTCACTCGCCACATATCCCTGCTGATGCCCGGCACCGTCGGTGTAGTCCCCGGCGACCGCGCAGTTACCCGCCGAGCCGCACGACACCCGCACGGCAGCTTCGTTAGTCCCGCCCTTGTTCAGCGCTCCCAGGCCGGGCACCCCGGCCGCCCGGCCCCACCGGCCGTTCTTCTCGACGGCCACGAAGTCCTGCTCGCGGCCGGAGGCCAGGTAGTTCCCAGCGACCGCGCAGTTGCCCGCCGAAGTGCACGACACCGACCAGACGGCGGCGTGGCTGCCCTTGTTCAGCGCTCCCAGGCCGGGCACCCCGGCCGCCCGGCCCCACCGGCCGCGCCGCTCAGCAGCCACGAACCCTTGAAGGTGGTGGTGCCGGTCCCGGTAGTACCCGCCCCCCAGGCAGTTGCCCGCCGAGGTACACGACACCGACACAACCTGGGAGTTCCCGCCCTGGTTCAAAACTCCCAGGCCAGGCACGCCGATCGCCTTCCCCGACACCCCCGCCGCCCGCACCGCCCCGGCCGGGGCCGCCCAGGCACCCGCCGCACCCGGTCCGGCGCCCCCCAACACCGCAGCACCGGTCAGAAACACCAGAACCCCGCGTCGTCTCAACATGCCTGCCACCTTCCGACCCGCACCCGCCAGTGGGCGCTCCCGGCAATACGACGCCCAGCAACCCTGCCAGGTTTACCCACCGGGCCGCCGTCGCGCTCCCGCACGTCAAACACTGAGATTCACCGCCGATCACGGCCCGACCGGCACGCCACAGGCACGAAATCCAGCCTCATCGAGGGCCGGCGACCACCGGAGCTGTCATGAGAGCCACCAGACGACTGGATACTCGCCAAGACCGGCTGGTGGATCTGAGGCTAGTGCGCCCAAGGCTTTACGCAGCTTCTCCAGGCCCGGTCGCGTTCGCGGGAACCGGGCATGATGGCAGTACACGATCCCGACATGATCAGGTACGAGCGATGCGGCTACGCCGAAAGTGCTGACATCCTCGGTGACGACGATCCTGCCTTCGGCTACCGCAGCCTGGAGTACGCGTCCGTCATCAGCCCCGCGAAGTCCGGGCCGATGAGCAGTCAGCGCAGCGGCGTCAAGACCGTCAGCCGTAAGGTCCTCGGCGAGCCAGCCCGGGTAATGCTCATCCAGTAAGAATCGGATCCGGTGATCCTCAGATGGCATCGAGCGCCTGCCGACGTTCCCAGGCGGCGAGCGCATCGTCCTGGCTGGCATGGTGACGGCTTATCAGGTCATCGATCTCGTCCTGATAGTCAGCCCAGTACGTCAGCGCGATCTCCACGTCGACAGCCGACAGACCAATAGCGTCAGCCACGACCGCAGTCGTGCGGTCATCTTTCTCGTGCTGAAGCCACGCCTCGGCCACCATCCACACCTGCGGTCCAGCCGACAGAGCTGCGCGCCTCTCGCCGGTGATCGCCGCAACGAAGATCACGCCGGGATGGGCCTGCATCCGCAGCCACTCACGCACGGCACTGACCACGACCGTTGATTTCTTGGCCCCGGCCTGCCGCGCATAGTCAGCTAGCCGCTCGTCAACCGCCTCAGGGAAGCGCACGTTAGTTGGTGCTACCATGCACTACAGTGTAGCAAATTTAGCCACCTGCAGCGAGAAAGCACACACCAGCCCGCTAGCCTTGTGGCACGCAACGGGTACGGAAGCACCCTGAGGCTTCCTGAGAACCATGATCAGAGCGACGGCCATGCGATCTACCTGCAAGAACGCGATGCGCCCCGACCGCGACTCGAACGCGGGACCTACTGCTTAGGAGGCAGTCGCTCTATCCACTGAGCTATCGGGGCGTGCCCGCGCGTGTTGCGGGCGTGGACAAGCTTACCGGGTCATGGCATCGCAACCGTAGCTCATTCCCGGCTCGCGGCCACGTATCCGCTCCGGCACCTTGTTCCGTCCAGCCGCACGCCGGTGATCACAGGGCACGGGACGACGACTGGGTCCCGCCGATGTTCCGTGATCATGCCGGGGACGGTGATCACGGAACTCTGGTGGGTTGATCACGCGGCTGATGTTCCGGGATCACGGTGGGCGGCATGATCAGGGAACATTGGTGGCGTGATCTCCAGGGGATCCGGGTTCGGGGTCAGGAGCACGGGCGGGATGGCGAGTCGGGGCGCCGGTCCGGGCCGCGACTGCGGCTAGGGCGGGGACTGGGTGCGGATGGCGTCGGCGGCTCGGTCGAGCAGGCCAGCCGCTGCTACAAGGCGGCGGCGCTGGTCGGCGGGCAGGGTGGCCAGCGCGGCGGCGATGGCGTCGATCCGGCGCTGTTGGGCTGCCCGCATCAGGGTCTCCCCCGCGTGGGTCGCGACGACGGTGACGGCGCGGCCGTCGGTTGGGTGCGGCTGGCGTTCGGCTAGGCCCTCGGCGATGAGGCCGTCGACGATCCTGGTCATGGTCGGGCCGGCTACGCCTTCGGCCGAGGCCAGGTCGCCTAGGGTTCGCGAGCCGCCGAAGACCAGGACGGAGAGCGCGGACAGCCGGGCGCGGGGCAGGCCGGACTGCCGGTCGACGGCGGCCAGGCCGCGGAGCAGGTGGATCGCGCCCGAGTTGAGTGCTGAGGCGGCCGCGCGCAGGTCCGGGGCGGCACCGGCCGGGTCCGAGGTCGGAGGATCAGCTTGCGCCGACGCCAGCTCAGGCGGGCCGGGATGAGCTGCGGGCTTGTATTCATCCACGGTATATGTATAGCATAGCTACCAATAATAGATAGCTTTACTACCTAGCTGAGAGGACGGGGGCAGATGGTTGGGTTGCACCAGGTGGCTCAGCATGCGGAGGACCTCGACCGGGCGGTGGGGTTTTATACGACGGTGCTCGGCGCGGAGCTGATCGCCAGGTTCGAGCCGCCGGGGCTGGCGTTCGTCGATCTGGGCGGTACGCGGTTGCTGCTTGAGACAGGGGCGCCGAGTGCGCTGATTTACCTGCGGGTGGCCGACGTCAGGCAGACGATCGACCACCTGCGCACTGCCGGAGTCGCCATCGAGACCGAGCCGCACGAGGTGCACGTGGACGCCGAGGGCGCGTTCGGGGAGAAGGGCTGGGCCGAGTGGATGGCCTTCATCCGCGATAGCGAGAACAATCTGGTCGGCCTGGCCAGCCGTCACGCCCCGGCCAGCTAGAACGGCCGGGCCGGCCCGGGCCAGGCCGGGCCGGCACCGACCGTCACAAGTTCCGGCGGGTGGCGACGACGAACCCCTGCCGGTGGCCGGAACGCTCACGGTAGCCCCCGCCGCCCGCGCAGTAACCGTCCGGCGCGCAGGACACCGACGATAGATCGGCCGAGTCGCCGGCGTTCAGTGCCCGCAGGCCTGGTACCGGGATCGCCCTGGCCCAGACGCCGTACCGCTCGGTAGCCACGAACGCCTGGGAACCGTCGGGATGGTCCTGGTAGGCACCGCCCACGGCGCAGTTGCCCGTCGATGCGCACGATACGGTCTCGACGCCGGGCTGCTGGCCCCGGTTCAGGGCGGCCAGGCCGGGTATCGGGATCGCCTTGCCCCAGACGCCGTTCCGCTCGGTGACGGTAAACCCCTGGTCGCGGCCCGCGTCCCCCGCGGCGACGCAGCTGCCCGGCGCGCCGCAGGAGACCGAGTTGATCTCGGCTACCTCGCTTCGGCTCAGAGTCAGAAGGCCCCGCACCGCAGTGGCCAGGCCCCACGCGCCGTGCCGCTCGGCGACGACGAAGGCCCGGGTGCCTCGGTCCCCGTACGTGCCGCCGGCAGCGCAGTTGCCCGGCGAAGCGCACGATACCGTGACGGCGCCGGCGAACCCTCCCGAGTTCAGGTGCCCGAGGCCGGGGATCTCCGCCGCCTTGCCCCAGACGCCATCGCTCTCACTGACCGCGAACCCCTGCACGCGATGAGTGAGCAGACTCTGGTAGAACCCTGTTGCCGCACAGTCACCCGCCGCCGCGCAGGACACCGAGTCGACCCCGGAGCTACCGTGGATTCCGGGCGTGCGGCCTGCGGTCAGCGCGTCAATGCCGGGTACCTGAGTCGCCGGTGCCCAGACACTGTCGTGCTCGCTGTCCACGAACGCGCGCGTGTCGTCGGATTTGCTGTCGTAGGCCCCGGCCACCGCGCAGTCATCGAGCGCACCGCACGATACCGACAGGCCGAAGACGATTCCGCCGGCGTTCAGGACGCTCAGGCCGGGAATCGCGGTGGCCTTGCCCCACACGCCGCGCCGGTCGCTGACCACGAACCCCTGGGTGCGACCAGACCGATCGCTGTAGGTCCCGGTGGCCGCGCAGTTCCCCGGCGCGGCACACGACAGTGCGTCGACCTCGCTGGTACCGTCCGGGCTCAGCGCCGCCAGGCCGGGAACCTTGACCGCGCGGCCCCACCGGCCGTGCCGCTGGCTGACGACAAAGCCCTCGCTGAAGCCAGATCGGCTGGTGTAGCTGCCGCCAGCCACGCAGCTGCCTGCCGCAGGGCACGATACGGGGCCGACCTCGGCGAGGGTGCCGGCGTTCAGGCGACTCAGCCCGGGCACCTCGATCGCGCGACCCCACGACGCCCCGGCCGCTCCGGCCGAGATGGCGGCACCGCTTGCTAACACGAGGACAGTGCTGATGACCATGGATTTCATGTATCCGAGACCTCCCGGCGGACTGACGGCTCTATGCCGTTCCATGTCGCCAAAGATCGCACCCGCGGCCAGGACGCGCCTGAGCTGAACTACTCAAACTCCACCAGGTACCCGGGCTCAGACCGGCCCCAGCTAAGGCAGCTCGATCGGCAGCTTCAGTCCGTCCAGCGCCGACGAGCACCCGCACCCAGCCCGATCCTCAGCCGGCAAGGCCTCGATCACGGACATCAGCAGGCCGCGCATCCGGGTCAGGTTCTCCGCGAACACCGCCATGACCTCCTCATGCGTGACCCCCTCCCCCGCCTCGACCCCGGCATCGGTATCGGTCACCAGGCACAAAGGCGTATAGCAGAGCGCCAGCTCACGGGCCAAGACTGCCTCCGGGTGCCCGGTCATCCCGACAATCGTCCAGCCCTGCGCCGCGTACCAGCGCGACTCCGCCCGAGTGGAAAACCTAGGCCCCTCGATCACCACCAGCGTCCCGCCAGTCACCGGCTCCCACTCAGCCGACCGCCCAGCCCGCACGGCAACCGCGCTCCCAGCCGGGCAGTACGGATCGGCGAACGCCACGTGCACGGCACCGCCGTCCGCATAGTAGGTCTGTGCCCGGCCGCTAGTCCGGTCGACGAGCTGGTCGGGGATGACCAGGGTGCCCGGCCCGTGCTCAGCGGTCAGCGAGCCGACCGCGCTCGGGGCCAGCACCTGCCGGACGCCGACCGAGCGCAGCGCCCACAGGTTCGCCAGGTACGGGATGCGGTGCGGCGGGTATCTGTGATCCCGGCCGTGCCGGGGCAGGAAAGCAACAGAACGCCCGGCGACAGTCCCGATCGTCAGCAGATCGCTCGGCAGGCCAAAAGGAGTCGGTACCTCGACCTCTCGCGCGTCGTCAAGGAACTCATAGAACCCCGAGCCCCCGATGACTCCGACGCTCGCCAGCCCGGCCAGCCCAGCCTCGGCCGCCACGGGCTCAGGCTACTTTCGAGCCGGAAGACCCGGAAGACCCGGCGCCAACCGCGCCGGCCCCCGACTTAGTGCCCCCCGACGACCCCTTGCCATCCGAGCCGCTGCTGCCTGAGCTGCCCGAACTAGTCGAGCCGCCAGACGACGAGCCGCCGTCCGAGCCCGACTTCGAAGCCGACTCCGACTTCGAGCCAGAGCCCGATTCCGACTTAGACCCGCCCTCGGCCTTGGAGTCAGACCCGGATCCGGACCCGCCCTCAGCCCCGCCCGACCCCTCGGCACCGCCCTTGCCGTTAGCCGCGCCACCAGCGACCGCACCGCTCCTGCTGTCCGTCCGGTAGAACCCTGACCCCTTGAACACGATGCCCACCGGCGAGAACACCTTGCGCAGCTTGCCACCGCAGTCCGCGCACACGGTCAGCGGGTCATCACTAAATCGCTGCACAACCTCGAGCCGGTCTCCGCACTCGGTGCAGGCGTACTCGTACGTCGGCACGTGTCCTCCCAATCAAAGTTCAAGCTCTCAAGCGTTAGCACTCAGCACCACAGAGTCGGCAGCACGGAGTTAGCACTCAGCGCCGTCAACTGCTAAATGGTAGCAACGGCTAGCCGAGCCTGGTGATTCCTCGCACGGGTTGCGCAACCGCCCGCACCCGCTGGTCATGCGCTCCGGCCGGCACGCGGTCGACCAGCTCCTCGTCGTACACCAGCGCCACAGTCGGCACCTGCGGCCCGACCCTGGCCAGCGCCCGGTCATAGCTGCCGCCGCCGCGCCCGAGCCGATGCCCGTCCAGCCCGACCGCCAGCGCCGGAACGATCACGAAGTCCGCGCTGGCGATGGCGCCGACGCCCCGACCGGGCTCGGCTGGCTGCAGCAGCCCGTGCGGACCTGGCGCCAGCGAGTCCGGCCCCTCATAGGACGCCCAGTCCAGGTCATTGTCCTCCCGCAGCACGGGAAGCAGCACGTAACTCCCCCGCTTCCACAGCGCGAACACCAGCCCGCCGGTCGGTGGCTCCGTCCCGACCGACAGGTACGCGGCAACAGTCCCGGCCATCCCGAGCTCGCGCTGGCCAAGCAGCAGTGCCCGCAGCGCGCCCCCCGCGGTCTTCCGCTGATCGGCCGTCAGTCTCGCTCTGGCCGACAGCAGATCCTTGCGCAGCAGGGATTTGCGTTCACCCAGGCTTACCTCGGGCATATTCTGACCGGGCTCGCTAAACCCCATTGGCGACGCGGCGTGATCATTATCTGCCAGGCCGTGCACGAGGTCCTCCAGCGCGCTAGTTAGGGTTCTTAGCATGGCTCAATCAGGCGAGGTCACCAAAGCGGTAGTTCCTGTCGCCGGTCTCGGCACCAGGTTCCTGCCGGCGACGAAGGTAACCCCCAAGGTCATGATGCCGGTCGTCGACAAGCCGACGATCCAGTACGTCGTCGAAGAAGCCGTCCGGGCGGGACTGCAAGACGTCCTGCTGGTCACCGGCGAGCGCCAGCAGTCCATTTCCGAGCACTTCGAGCGGGCGTACAGCCTGGAGGCGCGACTGACCGCGCGCGGCAACGCCGAGGCGCTGGCTGAGGTCATCGCGCCGACCGAGCTCGCCTCGGTGACCTACGTGCACCAGGACGCGCCGCGCGGGCTCGGTCACGCTGTGCTCTGCGCGGCCGAGCACGTAGGCGACGAGCCGTTCGCCGTCATGCTCGGCGATGACCTGATCGACAAGAAGGACGAGCTCCTGGCCCAGATGATCGCGGCCAAGCAGCAGTACGGCGGCAGCATCGTCGCCCTGATGGAAGTCCCTTACGACCAGGTCTCGTCCTATGGCTGCGCCGCCTTCAAGCCGACCGACGATCCCGAGATCGTCGCCGTGACCGACCTGATCGAGAAGCCCGACCCGAGCGAGGCCCCGTCCAACTGGATCGTGATCGGCCGCTACGTCTGCGACCCGGTCATCTTCCCTGTGCTGCGCGAGACGCCGGCCGGGCGCGGCGGTGAGATCCAGCTCACCGACGCCCTGAGGACCCTGGCCCTGGCCGACCGCAACGTCTGCGCCGACGGCGGCGGCGTGCACGGCGTACTGTTCCGCGGCCGCCGCTACGATACCGGGAACAAGCAGGACTTCCTGCGGACCACGGTCGAGTTCGCCTGCGCCCGGCCGGACCTGGCGCCCGAGTTCGTCCCCTGGCTCCGCGAGTACCTGGACACCCTGCCCTAAGGGAAGAAATGAGCCCGATGCAGTCGGTCGACAGCTATCGCGACGAGATCATCGCGGCACTCACGGCGCTGCCGGCCGAGCAGATCCAGCTCACCGATGCCGACGGCACCGTCCTAGCCGCCGACGTGACCGCCGCCTGGCCGCTGCCCGGCTTCGACAACTCGGCCATGGACGGCTACGCGGTCACGGCGGCCGACATCGCTGGCGCCAGCGCGGACAACCCCGTCCGGCTGCCGGTCGCGGCCGTGGTCCCGGCCGGGGACACCGTGAGCCGCACGCTGAGCGCCGGGCACGCGATCAAGATCATGACCGGGGCGCTGCTCCCGGCGGACGCGGACGCGGTGGTGCCGGTCGAGTGGACCGACGGCGGCTCGGACTCGGTCACGATTAGCCAGTCGGCCGAGAAGGGGCACGCGGTCCGGCGGGCCGGGGACGATGCCAGTCCCGGTGATCTGCTGTTGCCTGCCGGGACGAGGCTGGGCCCGGCTCAGATCGGGATTCTGGCGGCGGCCGGCCATGGGGACGTGCTGGCCCGGCGCCGGCCCCGAGCGACAGTCATTTCTACCGGGAACGAGTTGTCTGAGCCAGGCTCGCCCCTGATCCCTGGTCAGATCTGGGACTCGAACAGCTACATGCTCGCCGCGGCAGCGAGACAAGCCGGGTGTGACGTCATCAGGCACACCGTGGTCCGCGATGACCCGGCCGCCGTGCTCACCGCGATCGAGTTGGCGGCGGCCACGGCCGACCTGGTGATCACGAGCGGCGGAGTCAGCATGGGTGGCGAGCACGACGTGGTCAAGGCGGCCCTGACCGTGCTCGGCTCGATCAAGTTCCGCAAGGTCGCGATGCAGCCCGGCATGCCCCAGGGCTTCGGCCTGCTGGGATCACCGCCCAGAGTGCCGATCTTCACCCTGCCGGGAAACCCCGTGTCCGCGCTGGTGTCCTTCCGGGTCTTCGTCGAGCCTGCCGTTCATGTCCTTCAAGACCACAAGGTGGAATTGATCGCCTCTAGCCAGTCCCGGCTCACCGCCCGGGTCACGTCACCAGCCGGCCGCAGGTCGTTCCTCCGGGGCATTCTTGACCGAAGAGCCGGCGCCGTCAAGCCACTCACCGGACAGGGCTCGCACCAGATCGCGTCCCTGGCCCGTGCCAACGCGCTGATTATGGTGCCCGAGGACGAGGTCGAGCTGCAAAGCGGGGACGCTGGTCGACGTTCTGGAGCTGCCATGAGCGGGAGTGAGCTGACGCACCTTGACCAGGCCGGTCAAGCGCGGATGGTTGATGTTAGTGCCAAAGACATCACTGCGCGGAGCGCTACGGCACGAGGGCGGGTGCTGCTGTCAGCCGCTGCTGTCACGGCGTTGCGGGACGGCAAGGTCCCGAAGGGGGATGCGCTCGCGGTCGCGCGGATCGCCGCCATCCAGGGCACGAAGAGAACCCCGGAGCTGATTCCGCTTTGCCACCCGATCGGGCTGCACGGAGTGGTCGTGGAGATCACGATCGAGGACGACGGGGTGGTGATCGAGGTCACGACTCGTACGGCCGACCGGACGGGCGTGGAGATGGAAGCACTGACGGGAGTCGTGGTAGGGGGACTGGCTCTGGTGGACATGATCAAGTCCATCGACCCGGCAGCCACCATCAGCGACGTCATGGTGCTGGAGAAGACCGGCGGCAAGACCGGACACTGGCGTCGGCCATGACCCGCGCTCTCGCGATCACTATCTCCAACCGCGCATCAGCCGGGATCTACGCTGACAAGTCGGGACCGGTGCTGGCCGAACTGCTGCGAGACGCCGGCTGCGAGACCGACGGGCCCCTGGTGATTCCTGACGGCATACCCGTCGAGACGGCGCTGCAGGAAGCTGTGGACGCCGGCTACGACCTCGTAGTGACGACTGGCGGGACGGGGCTGACGCCGGGCGATCAGACCCCGGAGATGACCCGTGCCGTCCTTGACCGGGAGATCCCCGGTATCGCCGAGGCGATCAGGGCGGCCGGGGTCAGCAAGGGCATCCCCACCGCGATGCTCTCGCGCGGCGTCGCCGGATTCGCCGGAACGACGCTGATCGTGAATCTCCCCGGATCGACAGGCGGGGTCCGGGACGGGATGTCGGTCCTGCGTTCCGTTATAGAACATGCCATCGATCAGGCCCGTGGTGGAGATCATCCGCGCCCGCCGGCCTGACCTGCGCCAAGTATCTGTTTGTCCCGGCCAGACTTCCCGAAGTGTTACCGCCCGTCCTGATGGCGGACTTGCGTGGGAACGCGCGATGATAGTGCAATGGCATATGCTCGCGGCTGGCCGGTCACCCTCACCGAACCGAGCCTGCTCACGTCTCCGGTCGCCTTGCGCCCGCTGCTGACCAGGGACGCGTCAGCCTGGCGAGAGACCAGAGTACGCAACGCCGACTGGCTCAGAGCATGGGAGCCGACGAACCCTGAGACCCCGCTGTACCAGTCCAGCCTCGGGCCGTACATCTCGATGGTGCGGACGATGCGCAAGGAAGCCAGGCACGGCGTCACGCTGCCGTGGGCGATGACGTGCAATGGCAAGTTCGCCGGGCAGCTCACCGTCGGCAATATCATCTGGGGCTCGGCCAGGACGGCCTCCGTCGGCTACTGGATCGACCAGAAGTTCGCCGGGCTCGGGGTCACCCCCACGCTGCTGGCGATGGCGCTCGACCACTGCTTCGGCGTCGTCGGCCTGCACCGGGTAGAGGCCACCATCCGCCCGGAGAACCGGGCCAGCCGGCGCGTAGTGGAGAAACTGGGGTTCCATGAAGAAGGCATCAGGCGGCGCAGCCTGCACGTCGACGGCGCCTGGCGAGACCATATCTGCTACGCCATTACGGCCGAAGACGCAGCCACCGGCCTTATGCCCCGCTGGCGCAGCGCGCTACGGGCCTCGCGTCAGCGGATTAGCTGAGCCATTCGCGGGCAACGTGTTCGTCATGACTCCGCCTGCACACGACCTATCTCGCGACACACCGGCCAGCGTACTCGTGAAATGCCACCAGGACGTTTACCGTGCGTGACGTGACCGTGTGCCGTTTCGCCTCCGGCTGGCACCGGGGGCACCAGCCAGCTTGGTTCGCGCATGAGCACGGGGGTCTCGTGTGAGCGATTCGATTCTGTACCTAGCCATTGTCGCGATCTGGGCCGGATTCCTGATCCCAGCCTGGGTCCGCCGTCCGCACACGTCCAAAACCGAGCCCGAGCCAGCCGAGTTCGAGGCCGAGTTCGAGCCCGAAGCGACCGCCGGCCCGCAGTCAGCGTTCCTCGCCGCGCCGATCATGGACGAGGTCGACCACCTAGAGGTCACCGACTCCGATTCGGAGTACCGTGACGATGTGCACATGCACAGCTACGGCCAGCCCGAACCGCAGCCCGCCGCCCGACCGGCCCCAGGCCCGTCCCAGAGCCGCGAGCAGATGATGCGCGCCCGCCGCAGGATGCTCACCATCCTGGCCGGCCTGACCTTCGTCACGGCGTTGTTCGTCCTGATGGGCCTGGTCCAGTGGTGGATCTGCGTCCCCCCGATCGCCATGCTGGTGCTGTACGTCCTGCTGCTCCGCGAGATCGCGATGGCCGACGCCGAGCTAGCCCGCAAGCGCCACGCCTGGGAAGCCGGCCAGGCTCAGGCCCGCGACACCTGGCGCCGCTCCTACCAGGCAGCCCAGGCCGCGGCCGCTGCCGAGGCAGCCGAGCCGGTCGCCGAGATCATCGATATCTCGCGCCGGGTCGGGGATCAGCTCTACGACCAGTACGCCGATGCGGCAGTCAGGGCGGTTGGCGACTAGTCTTAGCTAACCCGGTCGGGAGCCGGACTAGATGAGGCCGTGTGGATAGTCGCGCGCGGAGCATCGCCAGAGTTTGCTACGCTGGCTCCCGGTCTTGGGGCTGTAGCGCAGTCCGGTAGCGCACCTCGTTCGCATCGAGGGGGTCAGGGGTTCAAATCCCCTCAGCTCCACCCAATTTGATCTTGTGTTTCCCCAGGTCAAGTGCTCTTTTGTGAGTTTCGACGTCCCCCGGCTAGCGAGCTGCGCCGCCGTGTTGGGAGGAATTTGGGAGATCATCTTCTCTCCGCTCTCCTGTGCTTCTAGCTGGTGGGCTGCGGCTAGCGCGGCTGGGTGGTCGGCCTGGGCGGGAGCGGCGGGGCGAAAGGGTGCGAGCAGCTGGTCCAGGAGCGGGGCCGGTGAGTGGGGGCTGATGGCGGCGCGGGCGTGGAGGGATTCTTCCCAGCGATCCTGCAGGGCGGTCTTGAGGGTGTCGCGCATGGGGTCGGAGGCGTGGGAGTACAGGCCGCGCATGCCGGGGACTTCGTGGCCCAGGCGCTGCTCGGCAAGGATCTCGGGGATACAGTCCTCGGTCATCCAGGTCTTGTGGCTGTGCCGCAGTCCGTGCGGGGTGAGTCCAGCCTTGACGGGCAGCCAGCAGGACAGCGGGATGTCCTCGGGAATGAGCCTGATGCCTCGGCCGCTCGGGGGCTGGTAGTCCGTGTCCGGGCCAGGTCCGGCGGCGGGCCAGGTAGCGATGGGAGTGCCGGGCCAGGTGGTGGTGTCGGCGATGATCAGCCGCCCAGGGCGGCCGGCCGCGGGTTCGTATCGGCCGTCGCAGGCGGGCCGGAAGATGCGGCGGGCGTAGCCGCTGCGCCGGTAGTGACCGCCGTCGGGGCCGACGAACAGGTACCGGCCGCTGCCGCCGTGCTTGGCTGTGCAGCCGCATCCCGCGGCGGCGGTGTCCCCGGACTGGGTGGCGAGGAGGCGGGTGAGAAAGTCGGGGAGGTCGACGGGCAGGCAGGGTTCGTAGCGGGGGCTGCGGTAGGAGTCGTCCTTGGGCGGGAGGCGGTGGAAGGTGCCGTTGATCTCGCGGAGCTGCCATTCCACATGAATCTCGGCCGGCTTGAGAAGGTCGCCTTCCAGGCCGATGGTCTCGCCCCATCGCATCCCCGTATAGCCGATCGTGATGACCAGGGTGAAGTCAGCATCACGGCGGGACAGCAGCGCGGCTCGTTCCGCGACGAGTAACACTTCCAGCGGGGTGGCCCACGGTCGCTGCGGGGCGCGTTCCAGGATGCGGCCGGTCCGGCGGCCCCGGTTGCGGGGCCGCAGCGCCGGGTTGTAGGGAATCAGGGGCGGTTTCGCGGCGGCGGCGTCGCCCAGGATGGTGCACAGCAGGCTCCGCGCGTCCCGGGCGGTCCTCCTCGATACCGATTCGCGCGCGGGCAGGCCGTTCTCCCACCTCGTGATGGCCTCGGTAGTGAGGTCGCCTAGCTCCGTGGTCCCCCAGGCCGGGCGGATGAACCGGCGGATCAGGTAGTCGCGGGTGTCGGCCGTGCTCGGCCCGACATCCTGCAGGGGAAGCCACCGGTCTATCCACTCCTCCACCGTGATCTTCCCGGCAGCAGGATCCGTCCAATGACCGCCCCGGATACTGGCTTCCTGGTCCCGGCCCCAGACCAGGGCAGCGGCCTTGGTCTTGAAACCAGGCTCGCTGCCTTCCCCACCGCCGGGCAGCTTGTACTTCACCCGCCACGGCGTCGGACCCTTCCCCCGCTTTTCCGCATACGCCATGAGACCCTCCTGAATGAAGCTGGTGATCAGGATGCCGACAGCGGACGCAGCATCGCTGCGGGCCTGGATGGGTGCAGCAATCAGGCGCTGCGACGACCGGGCCGGCGGTCGCGCCTGGTGACCGGCTGGCACGCCCCGGCCTTCATGATCTCCGCGATATCCTCGTCGCTGAACCGCAGGTGCTTGCCGACGAACGTGCACGGAATCAGCCGAGCCGAGGCCTTCGTCTTCAGCCAGGACTCACGGACCTTTAAGATGCCCGCAGCCTCCGCCACAGTATGAAGCTGACCAGTCATTGAAATACTCCTCGCACCCCGCCCCGAGCTAGCCTTCCCCGCGACTCATATGCGCCGCAGGGATGCCGGGCGAAAGAACCGCATCTCCAGATATCTTTAGCAGCTGCGCCTATTTCAAACAGCCAGACGGACAATCAAGGTTCAGTAAGAACGCCAGCAAGTTTCATTCAGTTCCATACGGTACGCGGCAGTTCTGCAAAGTACGCAAATAACTGCAAGAAACTTAGCGCGCCACGATACGCTGCCAGCCCGCGAGCCGGAAACTCGCATCTGGAGCTGCGGCGAGCCCGCGAAGAGCCAGTGGAAGTCTGTATCCCTGGGGCGAGCCCACCTAAAAGCCAATGGTTCCTTGTCGGCGCGTTCGAGCTGGCGGGAGCGCTGGCATGACCGGCCGAGCGGACCGGTGGATCCGGCGGACCACAATCGCGTGCGTGACCATGCTGGCGCTGATCGCAGGGACTGTCTCCTATCTTCATATGCACGCTCTGGTCGCCTTGCATGGTCAGCCTGGCTGGGTCGCGGCGCTCACGCCGTTGTCGGTGGACGGGATGATCGTGGCGGCGTCGACCACGCTGCTGGCCGAGTCCAGGTCTGGAAGCAAGGGCGGGGTCTTGCCGTGGGCGCTACTGGTGATTGGCAGCGTCGCCAGCTTGGCGGCGAATGTCGCGGTGGTGGAGCCGGCGGTGATCGGGCAGGTGATTGCGGCGTGGCCTTCGTTCGCACTGATCGGGTCGTATGAACTGCTGATGCGCCAGATCCGTCGAGGCGCTTCTCCAGCGAACGGACGTGCTATTACGCCAACTCGGCCAGAACGTTGGGAGTCGGCTGTTACATCACCGTCGACCGCGTCGCCGAGGCGGTCAGTCAAGACCGAGGCCGGACTTGACGTGCGAGGGCAGGCGTGGCAGTGGGCGGTAGCTAATCGAGGCGCCGACGGATCGCTACCGAGCGGAAAGGCGATTGCGGATCGTTACCATCGGCACGAGCGCTGGGGTCGGCTGGTCAAGGCCGCCGGTATTGCGGGCGAGTTCACCGCGCTACACATCAACACGAAGACCGCGGGTTGAGGGCTGGTCTCTCGGTTGTCGCTGGTCAGGTCACGTTGGCCGTATGAGGATCCGATCTAGGCAGGCGTCCTTCGGCGTGGTTGCTCCGGCCTCGACCACGCTGAAGATCGATCGCGCCTGACGGAAGGGGCATGGCAGCTAAATTCTTGCCGCGCGCTTGGGGGCTGGCTGCCGTCTCCGTACTTAAGAGGGAGCGTCCGCAGGGCGTCCTGCGAACGCACCCGAACAGAGAGACGGTTATGGCTAGCCAGACCGACACGCGCCAGGCGCGGTTGGAGGTATGGCCACAACCAGGCGACACATCCCTCGCGGCCGAGTATGACCACACAAGCGAGGCTCGGTCTGTTGACAGGCTCGCTGCCGACCTCGATTTGATCAACACCCTGGCGCTGCGAGGTTTCAGCGGTCCGGACTATGAATATTTCGCGGGTGAACTCGCAAAGTACGGGATGGCCGTCATCGGCGGTTGGCTGCGTCGCAGGGTCATTTTTAAGCGAGTTAAAGAGCGGGGCCTCGGCGGTCTGCCGACGCCTCCTGCGGAAGCTCTGGATGACAACGAGATAATCTCCGAACTCACTAATGAAACAGTCGCAAAGGCCCTATTCCATTTCCGGCGCGACGTGCTTCTGCACGGGAAATGGGACGCAACGCGCGGCGCGAGCATCCGTACGTACTTTATCGGCCAATGCCTACTTCGATTCGCGAACGTCTATCGCGAATGGTGGCGGAAAGAGGCACGGCACGGTCCCGTTGTGGACCACAACGCCGCCGTCAATATAGCGGATCGCCGCATTGAAGGACCGGAACAAACCGCGATAGCCCGTTCGGAAATCAGCAGCGGCCTAGAGCGGGCAACGAACGATAAGGTGCGTGCTGCCCTGGTCATGATCGCGGCTGACATGCCGCAACAAGCGATCGCTGACCAACTTGGCGTCACCGAGAAGACGGTCGAACGTATGGTCGCCTATCATCATCAGCGAATGAGGAAGCGGGAAATTGCGTGAACGAGCACTCCGCCTGCAGCAGCCTGAACATCAGAGTCAAACTTGAGCGGTCGTCGCTTGGAACTCCTCAGGCCCGACGCGAACGGGCGCGTATTACCGACGGGGACGCAGAAGCAATCGTCACTCGTGCAGCCGCGTACCCGGCGGAAAATTATGGCCGAGACCTTGGGGGCCAGCAGTCAAGGTTGCACTTATACCAGGAAGTCATCCCGATCAAACCTCAGGCCTGGTCGGGGCCAGATTCTAGAGAGAGATGCAGCCATGAACTTTCTTAAGTTCGCCCTACATCATCAGACTGCGGGAGCGGTAGTAGAAGTCGCGCTGTCCGGAGTCGAGTCTGACGTGTTTCTAGTTGACGAGATAAACCTACGCCAGTTCGAACGCGGTGGCGGCTTCAGCTACACAGGCGGGCACTACAAAGGCTCGCCTGTCCGTCTTCGCGTGCCTTCTAGCGGTTCGTGGACTGCAGTAGTCGTGCCATCGCCTGGTGGGACTGTCCGGGCGCAGGCGCGCGTCACATCGGCGGCATAACCCGGTATCCAACAGGAGCGTCGGTAACCTCAGGAGGTCCGATCCTTGCCGTAACCGGCCGCTCGCGCTGAGTCGGCCCGCCGAGGGCCGCAGTTCGGCGCGAGCGGGTCGGCTGCGGCGATCGGCCATGCAGCCAACAGTTGATAGAGCAAGCCGGGCCGCTGATTAGGCTCTGCCCTATGCCAGGCCGGCCCCGCGTCTGGTCGGCGTCGCAGGCGAGTTGAGTGACGAAGATCTGGCTGGCGCCTTCAACGCGCGCGATCCCAAAGCGGGAGGCAACGAGGGACGCTGGTTTCTTGAGGAGCCGGTGCACCAGGACCCGTGGACCTGGGTGGTCAGCAAGATGTGGGGCACCGACACCGAAGGTACCCTCGCGGCTCTTGCAGGGCTCTCACCGGAAGGGAGCGTGTGCGAACGCCTGGGTCGTTGAAGGTTGAAGCGCGGCCGGGAGCATCGGCATCCGCGCGGATACTGGGTCGATGCGCTGTCCGGTTGAAGCCTTCGATGTGACTAGTCAGCCTTACCGCCCAGAACGTATGACGCCCGATGCCTGGCTATCCCAATGGTGGCCGACAGCCTAAACTGCCTGCCGTGCCTCGTTGTGCTGCGCTGCGTGTTGGCCCAGTTCGACTCGCCGGTACAGCTCCAACAGCTGGCTGTAGAGGACAGTCACGGTCGTATTCAGGTCAAGCAGGGCCAGCTCATATCGCTCAGTTCGGCGTATACGGCGGGCGACGTCGTCCGCGCGTGCGGTCTGCCAGAGCGCAGCCCCCAGGCCGCCAACGATGGCTGCGGCAGCGCCTATGAGAGTCTGAACGATCGCCGATGACACGGGCCAAACGCTAGCGCCAGGCACCAACACTCCGAGCATCGCCTGCTCGACAGGGCACGCGCAGGTTAAGCCACCCTGCTGCCGCAGCTCAGTCAGGCCACCCTCGACCGATTCGCCTTGCTCTTCGAGAAGAGGCCGAGAAGATCAACGCCAGCCAGGACGTGACTCCAAAGAAGTTCAGGCGGAAGACATCTGGACATCGGGGCGGCGGCCACCCGCGGAGCAGTCCTAGACCTGTCCGATCTGCCGAAAGGCAAGCGGCTCGGCCGGCGCGTCGCGTGTGCTGAGCGACGTGGAATTCCCCCACAGAATCCCCCACAGACCCGCGATGCTCAGATGACAACCCCACAGATTCCCCACGCACAGCACGGCATTCCCCGGCACACGGCGGCACAGCCGCTAGGATAGTAGCGTTAGCCATGACCAGCCCTTACGCGGGCAGCATGGGCTTACGCGGCCGGCAGTTCTGGCACTGCCCGGTCACGACAGACCTTCTTGTAAGCGGACACGCGAACTCGCGTTGACCGGCACGTCGCCGAAGTCCCAGCCAATTCTGTGCACGTATTCACCGCGGTCAGGCTGGCCCGGGGATCATTCCCAGCTCAGAACGTGGGCCGGGTGCTTGAGCCGTGAGCCGGCGGACGAAGAGGTAGACCAGATAGCCGGTGATCGCTGCTGCGATGGCAGGCGCGGCGATGACGGATATCGCGCCGGCAGCCATGCCTCCGCCGAAGGTGCCGCCTATGGTGGCGAGGCCCGATGAGATGCCGGCGCCGCTCAGCCCCGGGAAGCCGAGCGCGCTGAGGGCTGCGATGCTGCCGACCGATCCGGCGACTGCGCCGGCCGCAGAACCTATGCGTCCGGCTGTCCGGGCGTCTTGCTCGGGTTGCGGCAGGTCGTCGTCTCGGCACATTGCCTTGTTCATGATCGCGACCGTGATCAGGCTTGGCCCGGTGCCGAGGACCACCAGCCCGGCGACGGCTCCGCCGCCTGCCAGAGTGCCGTAGGCAGCCAGCCCGGACATTATCCCGGGGCCGCTGAGCCCTGCGACGAGACCTGCCGAGCCGACCACGTTGAAGCCCACCGTGGCGGCGATGACGGGTACGCCTACGGTGCCAGCCGTGGCGGCAACTGAGGTGACCTGCTCGCTGTGGTGGTCGCCGGTCGCGCACCAGCGGGCGAAGTGCTGGCAGTTGTTGAAGATCAAGTGGTAGCCGCCTTCGCCGAGCTTGGACTCAGCCCGCGCGATGATCGCATCGGGGTCGTGGCCTTCGGCGTATGGCCGGACTGTGACAGGCCGGCCGCTGGCGAATACGGCCAGGCTGTCGGTGCGGACCCGGGCGCTGGCTTTCCCGCCGCCTTCGCCTCCGGTCAGATGAATGATGCGGCCGCCGCCCAGGTAGATGCCGTCATGGTGCAGGGCGCCCGGCTTGCCGGCGCGCAGGTGATCGCCGCGCTTGTACGGATCGTCGGATTGGTTCGGGGAAGGTGAGGGGTGGAATGGTGTCGTCACGTGATGTTCCTTGTCCAGGTCAGGTCGTGTCAGCAAGCCCAGCAGACAGGCGATCTGCAGGGAGAGCTGAACGGCAGTTACAGTGATGTAATTCACTCATGAGATCAGGCTCAAATACCAGGTGCAAGCCCTGATATGGCGTATGTAAGTTACGGGGACTCCGGCTGGGAGTACTCAGCTATCTGACAGGTTAGGGCAGCCAATGGTGGGAGTACTCAGATGTAAGATTGACTACCATGACTGACGTGCAGCCTGCCATCCGGCCTAACGAGCTAGAGGGAGCTGATCTCATCCGCGCGGCCGCCGGGGCCGGGTTCGAGGTCAGCGAACGGATGCTGGAGTCCTTCCGCGCGCAGGGCCTGATTCAGCGCCCGCGCCGGACCGGCTACCGAGGTCGCGCGCCGATCTGGGCATACCCGCCTGGCACCGACCGGCAGCTCGTCGCCGTTGCCCGATGGCGCCAGCACACGAAGAGCCCTGACCTGCTCATGGTCCTGCTCTGGCTAGACGGCTTCGCTATCCAGGTGCCGACCGTCCGCGAGGCTCTGTCGCGCCAGCTGAAGTCCATGACGGCGGCGATCCAGAAGGCCATCAGCCAGCAAGCCCGCCGACTCGGCCTCGACCCCGACGACGACGCTGCCCGCGACCAGGCCATCGACGCCCTGGCCAAGACCATGGCCTCAATGAGAGGGGCAACGCCGGTCCCTCGCCGCAGCCGCGTCGCCGCCGCCGACCGCGCCCGTGCAATGGCTCTCATCTTCCGCATGTTCGGCCTTGGCCAGCAGATCGAGGGAACGCCCGCTGAAGCAGCAGCGGTAGAGCGCGTCATGGGCATCGCCCCGAACGGACGCCGGAACTCGATCGCGGACAGCGGCCCCTGGCTAACCGGGCCAGCAGAAGAGCTGTTCGATGCCGCCGGCATTGTCGGGCTGCCGAACCTGATCGACACCATCACCGACGCCACGGATGCCGACCTGACCGCCGCCAGGCAGCTAGTAATCGCTCTCGTCCGCTACCTGCCGCTCATGGCCCGCGTGATCGGCGCCATGTTCGACGAGGAGAACTACAACGGACTCGCGTTCTTCGCCCACATGGACCAGAACCCCGAATTCGTGCTCTTCACCGTACCCGTGGTGCTCGCAATGCTCAAGGCCGGCTGGAGCGAGAACATCCACGCCGTCGCCTCAGCCCTAGGCCAGGTACCGGACATGGCCGCCCAGATAGAACGCGTCCTGAACATGCCCAGCGCCACCGTTGAAGCCAACCTGGCCGGACAACCCGACGATGTCCGCGAAAAGGCGCACCGCCTGATCGATGCCGGCATTGACGGG
Organism: uncultured Actinomycetota bacterium; assembly: GCA_963819285.1. Lineage (GTDB taxonomy): Bacteria > Actinomycetota > Actinomycetes > Streptosporangiales > Streptosporangiaceae > Chersky-822. The sequence goes on along the minus strand of CAWFVM010000002.1, from coordinate 2,082,076 downwards.
CAGTTCAGCTCGACACCGGAAGCCAGGAGCCGAGTTGAATAGCCGCTCTTTAGTCTTTAGATCCCAGGTGCCCACGCCGCGCGACCAGTGGGGTCCGGTCGCAGCCACTCGCGGATATGACGGTGGTCATGGCCTCTGGACTGCCTGGTTCCAGTCCGTGGTGGCGGCGGCGGAACTCGGCTCTCAGGAGCTGCGGTCTGCGATGGATGGTCTCCTGCTTTATGTGCTCGGCCGCCTGCACGACCGCAGAATGGTGCATCGGCCGGTAATGGGGGCTCCGGACGAGATGAAGGGCGACGGCGTCCCTGATGACTTCGGCAAGCCCATTCTGATGCAGGCGGCGGTCTTGCGCGGCCTCGATGGCGTCATGCAGATCATCCTCAACGCGCTTCCAGACGCGCTCGGCTGATGCCGAGGCGTAGGTCAGGAAGTTAGCTATCTTGCCGCAGCCGCCCAGCCCGCGAGCCGGCCGCTCATTGCCGTAGCGCAGGTCAAACGGCGTGAGCTGCCAGCCCTTGCCGCTCGGGCCTGGTTCGGCGAAGCGCTTCAGCACGACTTTCGAGGTCACATGCTGGTTCTCGACCAGCCGACCTGCCTCAGGCTCCAGATCACGGAGAAGATCGACATAGACGCCAGTGTGATCTGCTGGCGCAATGGTCCAGCCTGCCATCTGCCCAGCCTAGCGGGCACGGAGTGCGCCACCGATTTGCTGGGCGACGAGAGCGCTGTATGCACCAGATGGTCGCTGAGCGCGGTCACCAGCTCGGCGACCGCAAGCTCCCTCTAGTACGGGGGGCGAGCGCAGGCTTCTGTCGGCGAGCACGTCTGTGAGCAGGGACACTCACCAGGTTCGTCAATTTTGATCGCTACGCGCCAGGGCACAAGGGTGGGGCTCGCCCGTGAGTTCCGCGAGCGCGGCGGCGACCTCGTGCAGGCTGGCCCGCACGTAAATCGATGTCGCATCACCTGCCTGGCTCGCATGCCCGGCATATGCCTGCGCGACGGCGTAGCCGAAGTTGCGCTCGACCTAGGTCAGGGTGGTGTGCCGGATCCAGTGCATGCTGACCTGCTGAGCACGCGCCCACGGCAGGTGCCTGCCGGTCCGTGCCCACAGGTGGTCATAGCGGCGGCTGGTGATCGGCTGGCCATTCGCGTAGCGCAGCAGCTGCTCGTCTGCGGGGGCGTGGCGTTCCTGGCCGTGCTGGAGGAGCCTCGTCATGAGGGTGGGGGAGACGGGCTGCCACCGGGTAGTCTCTCCCTTCTCGCGCAGCAGGATCAGGCACTGGTCAGGGTCCAGGTCTGCCGGGCGCAGGGCGAGTGCGCCGCCCCTGCGGCAGGCCGTCTCCGTGTGCAGGCGCAGCAGCAGCGTGTCCAGCTCCGGATCATTGCCGGTTGTGGCGGCTATCTCGTTGATCTCCGCGAGCCGTGTGTCGGGCACCGCGCGGCGGGTCGACGGCAGCCGCCGGGGCTTCTCGACCTTGCGAGCCGGATTGCCGGCTGCGGCGATGAGCCCGTCGTCCTCCGCGTGCCGGTACAGGCAGCGCAGCGCGGCGATCAGGTGCTCGGCGGCGCTGCGGCCGCCGCGGGCATTGCGCCGTGTCACCACACGGGGGTCTGTCAGATTTCCGGTGTGAGGGCTTTCTGGTTTCCTTTCTTGTCCGTTCTTAGGATAACCTGCCGCCCTCGCTGCTATCTGACGTGTATTGAGTTGTCCGCCGTTCCCGGCGTGCCGTGCTGATGAATATAGTTTATCACTCGCGTTTTTCGGAGTGTTGGTTTTCCGGGGCGTGTCGCGGGTGTTCCTGGCCCGGGCTGGCCGCTTTCCGGCCGTGTGCCGCGATGTAGGTGTTTTCCTGGCCGGCGGTGGCGGCCTCGTCCAGGCCCGCGGCCGCCAGCCGGAGGTCGATGGCGAGGACAGCGCAGCTGCCGGGCCGTGCGGGCGCGCGGGAGCAGGCGTCCTCGGCGGCCGGGTGGCCGGCGAGGACGCCGATCACCCAGGCGGCGTCGGCGAGCAGTTCGGCCAGCTCGTCAGCGTCGTCAGGCTCGATGAAGATCCCCTGGTCGGCCAGGGTGACCGGCATCCTGCTCATCGCTTCCCCCTGCTCCCCGGGCCGCTCACATGGCGGTGACCGGGATCCGGCCGGGCCATTTCGCGTCGAAGGCGGCCAGCGCCTCCCGCCAGCCCGGCGTGACGCAGCCCTCGATCAGGTATCCCGCCGCGTTGCGCTTGTCGTGCGGCCTGCCCGCCGCGACCTCGGCTGCCCGGGCCGCGGCCCGCTTGTCCTCGATATCGACGATACCCAGCCACAGCAGCTTCACGAGGGCATCATCGCTCGGGAAATGACCGCGGGTCTTGATGATCTTCCGCATCTGCCGGTTAAACGACTCGATGGCGTTTGTCGTGTAAATGACTTTCCGGATCGGCGGCGCGAACTCCAGGAAAGGGATGAACCGGTCCCAGGCCCGCTCCCACACGCTGACCGCAGCGGGATACTTCCGGCCCATCGCCGAGTCCGCGAATTCCAGCAGCGCGGCCTCCGCGGCGCCCATGTCCGCCGCCGTGTATATGGGCCGCATCACCGCGCACAGGACCTTGCGGTCGGCGTAAGAGCCGTACCGGCTGGCCGCCCGGATCAGGTGCACCGTGCAGGTCTGCACCGTCGCGGCCGGCCACGCCGCGGTGATCTCCTCGCCCAGCCCCGCCAGCCCGTCACAGCAGCAGAAGATCACGTCCTCTACCCCCCGGTTCCGCAGCTGCGCGAGCGCCTGCGCCCACGCCTTCGCGCCCTCCGCCGCCGCGACCCACACGCCCAGCACGTGCTTGACCCCCTCGCAGTCAATCCCGACCGCGATGTTCACCGCCTTGTTCCGCACGCTCGAGCCATCCCGGACCTTGGCCACCAGCGCGTCCACGAACACGACCGGGTACACCGGGTCCAGCGGCCGGGCCTGCCACGCCCGCATCTCCTCCAGCACCCCGTCAGTGATCCGCGACACCGTGTCATGCGACACCTCGATGCCCGCCGACCGCTCCAGGTGCCGGGAAATATCCCGCACGCTCATCCCCGACGCGTACAAGCTGACCACCGTGTCCGATATCCCCGACGTCCGCCGCCCGCCCTTCGGCACCAGCACCGGCTCGAACGTCCCCGCCCGGTCCCGCGGCACCGACACCGTCACCGGCCCCGCCTCAGTCCGCAGCACCTTCGCCCGGTACCCGTTCCGCCCGTTACCCTCCTGCCCCCCGCCAGCCAGGTACTCCTCCAGCTCCAGGCCCAGACCCGCCTCCAGCACCTGCCCGATCAGCCCCGACAGCAGCCCCTCCCGCCCCGTCAGCCGCACCGGCTCCCCAGCCCGGGCCCGCGCCACCAGCTGCCCCGCCAGATCCGCCAGCACCCCCTCCGGAAGCACCAGGCCCGCACCCCCGCCCGGACCACCCCCCGAACCCTCAGCCCCCAGGTCCTTGAGCTCGCCCCCGCCGATCCCTATCGTTGACATCTTGACCTCTCCCCCTCCAGATCACCCCCGTGACCTGGAATATTGTCTCTGACCGACCACCCCCTCACACCGGAAATCTGACACTCCCCACCAGAGGGGCTAGGTCCGGCGAAGTCGGTTTGATGAAGTCAAGTTCGTGGTGGCTGGGGTCGGGTTTTAATGCGGCGAGTCCGGTGTCGCGGAGGAAGTCGTCGATGGCGGCCTGGTAGGCAGTGGCGGCGGTGCGGAGCTTGCCGCGTGGTGCGGTGGTGGTGACCTGGGCCAAGCCCGCGGGCAGGACGCGGTCGTGGGGCAGGGTGAGGAACATGGCGGTGTGGAGTCCGGTGTCGGCGACGTCGTCAGCGGTCAACCCGGCGAACTCCTACGGGTGAGCTAGCCCGTGCTTTCCGAGAAACGCCAGGGCAACTCAGGGTTGCAGCCTGCTTCGCCGTTCGATGATCATGCCAAGCTCGGCCTGGTCATCTCGGCTCGCGCCGCCAGGACATCCATCCTGGCCGCCACCAAACCAGAGCCGCTGGAATATAAGTATGTTACGAAAAATAACTTAATAGCCAAATAAAGGCTGCTTCACGTGTTCGCGTAGCACTACTCAGCACGCTTGCATGGCGACTAAGAACCAGCCGTTCAGCGCGATGCTGCTGAGAAATATTGTCCACGCGATTTCGGATTCAAGTTCCCACGTCCTTGGTGCTGGTTGCGGCAGCGGCGGCATTCGACTCGGTAGTTCCGACTACCGAACTCACCACGAGACCTGCGAGTAGGAGGAACTGGAGGCTTATACGCCGCCCGCCTGAAACCGCAGACATCAGCGTTGAAGGCTACCGACGTGCAGGAGTACCGCGTTCCTTCGACTCAGCGCCAGCTTCGCTTCCTATTCAGTACGCATAGTGACCGGTTCATCATATTGCATTCCGCGCGGGACCCGCTTAGGATCTCGATATGCCAGCGGCACGGATGAGACCGCCGCCCGTGGTGGTGTTGGCGGGTGGCCGCGGAACACGACTTGGCCGCCTAGCGGACGTGGCTCCCAAGCCCTTGGTGGAGGTGGGTGGACGACCAATTATCTGGCACATACTGCAACTTTACGCTGCAGCCGGAATACGAGATGCCATCATCGCCGCAGGTTATCAGTGGGGGAAAATTCAACAGTATTTCGACGGTTATCCAACGGTTCGTGTCGTTAATACCGGATTGTCGGCGAACACTGGTGGAAGACTTCGTCGGCTGGTAGATCATCTGCCGGACACGTTTTGCCTCACCTACGGCGACGGTCTGAGTAACGTGCGGATTCGCGATGTCATCGACTTCCATCGTCAACACGGCTTGCTCGCCACTGTGACGGCCATCCAGCCGCCAACACATTTCGGCTTCCTTTCCCTGACCGGCGATCAGGTCACCAATTTCGCTGAGAAGTCCCATGTGACTGAGAGTTGGATCAACGGCGGCTTCATGGTCCTTCAACGGAGCATTTTGGACTGGATCTCTGATGACGCCAGCAGCCTGGAGCACGACGTACTGACAAAACTGGCCGTGGAGGGTCAACTGATGGCGTTCCGCCACGATGGTTTCTGGCAATGCATGGACACCCCCAATGATGTCGAAGGCTTAAACAACTTGTGGAACGACGGGGCCGCGCCGTGGCGGACGTGGTGAGTCGCGGATTCCCGCTGTCCAACGAATATGTCTTGCGCGCTCATAGTCTGATCCCAGGCGGCGCACACACCTACGCCAAAGGAGACGACCAGTATCCCGAGGCGATGGCTCCGGTAATAGAGCGCGGCTACGGCTGCAGGGTATGGGATATTGATGGCAACCGCTACGTCGAATTTGGCAATGGGTTGCGATCAACAACTCTCGGTCATGGCCACCCGGCCGTTATGTCGGCAGTGGGACGCCTACTGGACAAAGGCGTCAACTTCGTCCGACCGCACAAGATCGAGGCCGAGGCGGCGGAACGCCTCGTCGAGCTGATTCCGAGCGCCGAGATGGTGAAGTTTGCTCTCAACGGATCCGATGTCACGACGGCGGCAGTACGTTTGGCACGCGCGTACACCGGCCGGGACATGATTGCCATCTGTAAGCAACATCCGATGTTTGCCACCGACGACTGGTTCATCGGCAGCACGCCAATGTCGGCCGGTATTCCAGACGTAGTCCGCCAGCTCACCGTCGGATTCTCATATAACGACCCGCACAGCCTGGCTGGCTTGTTCGCAGCCAACCCAGGCAGGATTGCGGCAGTGGTGCTCGAGGCAGAAACTGTGGAGAAACCAGCATCCGGATTCTTCGCTGGACTGCGCGAGCTCTGCGATAGGCACGGTGCCTTGCTGGTGCTCGACGAAGTGATCACAGGATTCCGCTGGCACGAGCGTGGAGCGCAACACGTGTACGGAATCGAGCCCGACCTCTGCACTTTTGGAAAGGCGATGGCAAACGGGTTTCCTGTGGCCGCGCTAGCGGGCCGCCGCGAGATCATGCGACTGGGCGGTTTCGTGGAGGACCGTCGTCGCGTCTTCCTGTTGTCGCAGACCGCTGGAGCTCAACCGTGGGCGCTGGCCGCCATGCTCGCCGTCGTAGACACCTACCAGACGGAGAACATCGCCCAGCGCCTGCACGACGTTGGTGCGGACTTGCGCTGCAAGGTAACCGACGCGGTGGCCGCGGCCGGGCTGACCGACTACTTCCAGTTACGCGGCAGAGACTGCAACTTGGTCTATGTCGCGCGCGACCAAGACGGCAACCCAAGTCAAGAATTCCGGACCCTCGTGTTGCAGTGTCTTGTCGAGCACGGTGTCCTGGCGCCTTCTTTCGTGGTGTCGGCCGCGCACGACGATGACGCCATCCGTCAGACGGTCGATGCGATGGCCCATGTGCTCACGAGTTACCGTCGCGCGCTAACGAACGGCATAGGGACCGAGCTGCGCGGTCGACCGGTGCGCCCGGCGATGAGGGACCAGGGATGATGTGTCCGATCTGCCGAGCCGACGAAGTGGACTTGATTCTGGAGGTACCAAGGGCGCCACTGCAGATCGGCGTGGCACTGCAGACGCGCGATGCGGCCCTCGCAGCCCCGACAGGCGTGACCAGGTTGGCGGCCTGTGCTCTCTGCGGCTTCGTGTTCAATGCAGGGTACGACCGTAACCTGGTCCGGTATACGTTCGGCTACAACGTTGTCCTTACCCACTCCGCCGTGTACCGCGACTATCTAGACGCGGAAGCCCGGTACCTTGTCGATGGGTGTAACGTTCGGCACCGCCGGGTGCTGGATATTGGCTGTGGGGACGGATACTTCCTACGACTTCTTAAACGCCTAGGCGAAAACGAAGGCTACGGCTTCGACCCGAGCTTGGCCGGCGACTCCGCGGAGAACGGCCTACGGTTCTCCGCCGTTCCGTTTCGGCCGGACCTCGTTGATGTGCCTATGGACCTGGTCGTCCTACGTAGCGTGCTTGAGCTAATACCCGATCCAATCGGCTTCCTCCGCGACGTCCGACAAACTCTGAGGGCGGGTGCCATCTGCTACCTCGAAGTTCCCAACGCCACATGGCTGCTCGAGAGCGGCATGTCGTGGAACGTACACTATGAGCACTGCTCCTACTTCGCCGCAGAGACATTGCGGCGCACGTGTGAGGCGGCCGGCCTTCGGCTGCTCGAGACAACACCAGTCTACGAGGGCGGTCAGTACCTGCGGGCGATCGCCGCGCGAGCCGAGAATCCTCCGCTGGTTGCCGCAGCTCGCCGGTTCGGAGACGCGTACCACCACTCGGTGAACCGATGGACTACGGAGCTGCGACGCGTGAAGGAAAATGACCAAAGAATCCTTCTCTGGGGCGCCGGCGGGCGCGGCGCCAGTTTCCTGGCCGCCGTCGATCCCGAGGGCGTGCTGATCGATTGTGCCGTCGATGTTAATCCGGCACGACACGGCACCTTCATTCCGGTCACGGGCCACTCCATCCTGTCTCCCGACGGGACGCGGTTGGCTGCTTACGACGTGATTATCGTGCCGAACAGCACCTACCTGGCGGAGATAACCGAGAGGGCTCGGGCATGCGGATTCGAAGGTGAGTTGTGGACTCTGTGAGAGCACGCGAATTCTGGACCGCAGGCGCGGTGGTAATTTCTTGCGTTCTGAGCGACAGACAATTGAATCTCGTGCGAAGTCAGGTTGACGCGTATCTATCCGACTCGCGATCGGCCATCACGGAGGTCGGAGGCGCTAAGGCGCGCGCCGGGCGCTTCGCGTACGGACATGACATATTCCGACACGTCGGTGCTATGCGGTCGGTGCTGCGCACCTCCCCGTTGGTCCCAGAAATCATCGGTATCTTCGGCGGAGCGGGACCGCTGACTCTGCTCGATGACCAGATCTATGTCAAGGAGCCGGGTGCGGCCGAGGAAACCCCCTGGCATCAGGATGGCAGTTACTGGGCGGTCACTGGTCGGCATCTTTGCACGGTGTGGCTCGCGCTCGACTACGTTCAGCCAGACAGCGGCGGTCTCCAGTTCGCACTTGGCTCGCACACGTGGAACAAGGTCTTTCGGGCTGAGGCGTTCACGGTTGGACAGGAGGTCGGTGACCCTGGCCATGAGCCGACACCGGGGGACGGGGCGCTCCGCGCCAACCACGCCATCTGGTCACCGGAATTGCTTCCGGGCGACGCCGTAGTGTTCCACGCATCGACACTGCATGCTTCCGGCCCAAACCGGTCGGCGGACCGGCGACGTCGGGCCGTGGTCACGCGTTGGGCGGGACGGGACGTCCGGTACTCGCCCCGACCGTTCGCGTCGTGGCGTCAGATGAGCAAGGCAGAACGCAATGGCGTGGTTGACGGCGCCCCCCTGGTCGGCCCAGAGTACGCGACCTTCGGCCAAGGAGAGTTACATGATCATTTATGGTGATCCCGCCCTGCCAGACACTCAGGTACGAGACGCGTTGTACAAAGGTCACCTTGTCATGCGTACTGGCCTGCCCGCCGTCTCGGAATTAGTGGAGCACGCCCGCCGGTGGCTGACCGAGCTCTTCGTACCACACGACCCTGAGTTGGTCCACGAGCACTACGAGCCCGCCGAGTTGGCTCGAGTGCTCGGAGCCTGGAAACCGGCATTCATACACGACGAGACCTCCAAGCGACTTGTCTGCGCCGTAATCGAGCAGGCCGGCTTCCCGCCTGAGCAGACGTACTACGACGTACCCAAGCCGCGAACGTCGTTTCCCCAGGGGCACCTCAACACCGGCGTGGCGTTCGCCTTTCCATGGCACCGAGATGTCTGGTACGCCGCTCCCGCCCAGCAGATCAACTGGTGGTTGCCCGTATTTGCCGTCACCTCGGAGAACGCCATGAGCTTCGACCCGGCGAGTTTTGACCGGGTAGTCGACAACAACTCGGAGCGATTCGACTACTATCAGCACAACGCCGGACGGAGTAATACGGCTGAGCAGGTGACCCGCGAAGTACAGGCGCGTCCGGCTGCGATCGGCCATCGGGCTGCGAACGACATGATCATCCTTCCGGCGCCAGGATCGGTGTTGCTCTTCTCCGGCGCCCAACTACATACGACGATCCCCAATGTGTCCGGCCGGTCCCGCTACAGCCTTGACTTCCGAACCGTCGACGCGGTCGATCTTCGGGGGCGCAAGGGCGCGCCGATGGTGGATGTGCGCTGCACCGGAACCGCCATCCGGGACTTCCACCGTGTCGCCGACGGTACCGCGTTCAATGAGAGCCTCGTCGTCGAGGTTTTCGGCGCACCGCCGGCCGAAGCGTATCTCGTGTACACCCCGACCGACCGATGACCGGGCACACCGTATGCGCGTTCGGCGAACTGGCTGCGCATATCTTCGCGCCGCTTCCCGCCACGCCAGAGACGGATACTCTTCGCTGCGGCCGAGTGGAAGTCACGCTCGGCGGCGGATCGGCGCTGGTCTGTCAGCAGGTCGCCGCGCTCGGCCATCGGGTCCGCCTTGACCCGATGGTCGGACACGATCCGCTCGGCACGTGGCTGCTAGACGAGCTAGGCAGGCTGGGCGTCGACTGCCCCAGCCCGCTGCGCAGCGGGAGTCGCACAACGCGAACCGTGGTGCTGCATACACCGTCTGGCGCACATGACATCACCCACGAACCGTCCGACGGACAACCGGCGCTATTCGCCGCAGCTGTTGGAAGGCTGTCTGCAGGGGATTGCAACTTCGCCTACGTGCCAGGATTCCCCGGCTTCGAACCCGTGCTCGAAGCGCTCGCGTCCAGCGGCGTCGACAGCGTCGTCGACCTCGGCTACCGGCCGTGGCTGGCCGACCGGGACCGATACAGGCGAGAGGTGCTGGCTCGGGCCAAGTTCGTCAGCATCTGCCTTCTGTCCGCCGATAGCCTCACCGCCGTCGAACGTGAGCGTCTGATGTCCGACGCGGCCGACCAGGGTGCACGCGTTGTAGTAGCGACATGGGGACAGTACGGCGCTTGGGTGCTCGCGGGCAACCGCCCAATCCGCCATGTGCCGGCGACACCCTGCCTACCAGTGAACACCCTCGGCGCGGGCGATGCTTTCGCGGCCGGCCTGATCGTCGGGCTAGCCGAGGGGCGTGACCTGGTCGGCGCCGTCCGATATGCAAGCGCCACGGCCGCTGCGGTGATTAGCATGTTCCCGATTCTTCCCGGCCGCGCAGAGGTGGACGCCCTCGGATCAGCCGAGCAGGCCCGCTTGCCGCAACCGCCGCGCGACGGCTACAACCACGGGTAGCGGCTGTCCCGCACGCTCGGCCACCTCTACCAAGTCGTGGCCACCATCTCCGAGGCTGAGCAGCCACAGCGCCACGTACTCAGTAGAGTCGTCACGTAGCTCGCCACCGAGGCTGCGGAACAACCCGTGCCGACCTAGCTGTGGTTCGCCAAACGGCGCCAGGTTTCGAGGCAGCAGCCCGCTTTCTATGGCGTCGAACGCGGTCAGCACCACATCAACCGCAGCGCTAACTTGCGCTGCACTGACGAAAGAGAGGTCGTCGGCCGACGTGTGATACTCCGGGTAAGTGCCGTGTGCGGCCCGGCTGAGGCGACCTACCGGTAGGTCGAAGCCGGGCGAGCAGTACTGCCGCTCGTCGTACCCGTACGGGGACCAGCCAACGGTGGTTCCGGCGAGGTGTGACATCAGACGATCGATCGCAGCGTTCTCCTGCCGGGATTTCTTGTAGGTTAGCGTGCCACTGTCGCCGAGACCGGTCAACACAAGACCATGCTTTATCATTTCCACCTGCTCACGGCGACGGTGGAGCCAGGCGATCGCGCCTACGGTGGCCGGTACAAACAGGAATCGGTAGGTGTACTCGCGGGTGCTCGCCGATGCCCATCGAGCCAGCGCGGTGGCTGCGGCCATACCCGTCACGTTGTCGTTCGCCAGGTCCGGGTGACAGATGTGCGTCGATACCAGCACTTCCTCCCGCCGCCGACCTGGGACCACGAACTCACCCCAGCTGAGCGCGCCGGGCGCGAGGGTCGCGTCGATCTCTACGCCGTACCGGCCCGGCAAGAGCCCCACTCGCACTGTGTGGGCCAAGCAGAATCCCCACGTGCGCTGGTAGTAGCTGGTCCGGTACGGCACGAGCCCTGGTCGGTCGGGCAGGGAGTGCAGCCGAGGCTGGAGCTCCTCAAGGTCGACTTCAGCGCGCACCGGCTCGCTGTAGCCGACGATGTGCAAGTAACGGTCGGCAGTGTCGGCCACCACCGTGCCGTCCGGGGCTACCAGCCATGCCCGCCGCAGGTTCCACTCGTCAGGGATGCGCCAGCCAAGCACCGGCGTGCCGGTCTTAATCTCAGCGCGAGTCAGATCGATCTCGCGGCCGATCCGATCCAGGGTGGACCGCGTACCGTCGCCGGTGATACTGCGATTGATCGGGAAGAGATCCTCCATCAGGCCGCTGAGCCAAGCCTCACTCACGCCCGAACCACCCGCGAAGTCAGTGTGCCGTCGTCATGCAGCATACAAGTCCGGGCACCGGTGCTGTCCGCCTCATCGATCACAACCTCGTTGCCGACGTGCCGGAAGGCAACTAGCGATGACGGACAACCCATCACCAAGGTGCCAGCGGCCTCGGCTATGAAAGGACAGTGCAGATGGCCGGAGAGGAACGCACGCACGTGGGGTCGCCCTGCCACTGCCGCCGCAAACTCGGCAGCACCTTCCAGCTGGAACCAAGGGTTTGTCGACGGCGACGCCGGCGGATGATGCATGGCCAGCAGAGTGGGGCGCAGGTCATACCCGTCGAGACGTGACATCTCGACCGTGACGTCGATAGCGCCGTGGATCTGATTGGGCCGGGAGGTATCGAGGCCGATGATTCGCCACCGGCCGATCTCGAGGACGTCGGGTCCGAAGACGTCGCGGACGGCCTTGGCATCGTCATGATTGCCAGGCACAGCCAGAATCGGCAGACCGAGGCGCACAAGCGCGGCGGCCAGGTTCTCGCAAGCGGACCGGCTGCCGTCGTCAGTCAGGTCACCGGTGAGGACGAGCACGTCGATCGGAGCACCGCTGCGGAAGACTGCATCCAGTACACCAGCCAATTGAGTTACCGGATTGCGGCCGTCGACCGGAGCGTTCCCAGCGGTGAAATGGGTGTCGCTGAGGTGTAGCAAGTGGATCGCCACCTAGGCTCCTTCGCAATCGCCTATCGCCCACGACCGATGATACGCTCGCAATATGCTCGGCCGTCTGACTAGCCGGTTCCAACGTGTTTGACGGAAACGTCGTGGTCGTCACAGGTGCCGCCGGTAGCATCGGCAGAGCGCTTTGTCGAGGTTTCGCCGAGGCTGGCGCTGCGAGAATCGTTGCGGTCGATCTCGACCCCGATCGGCTGTCCGACCTGACGCGGCAAATCGGTGCGATAATTCGCCCGGTGAGTGTTGATGTCAGCGAACCAGAATCCATGGCCTCGGTCATATCTGCGACGGAGGCTGAGTCGGGCCGCATTGACGTGCTCGTCCAGAACGCCGGCTATTTCGCCCCAGGCGGTCCGGACGCACCTGACTACCAATGGCAGCGATGCCTCGACGTGAATCTGCTGGCACACGTCCGCGGCGCTCGAGCCGCGTTGCCTAGGATGATTGCACGCAGTACCGGCAGCATCGTCAACATGTGCTCGGCCGCCGGCATCCTCACCGACCCAGCGGCCGCACCGTACGCAGTGTCCAAGCATGCTGCGGTCGCATTCGCGGAATGGCTAGCCCAGGCATGCCGGAACACCGGCGTTTACATCGCCGCCGTGTGCCCACAGAGCGTGGCAACGCCGATGCTTGATGCCTTCCTCGCCAGTGCGGGACCAGGGGCCGAGGGGTTCGTCGGCGAGGTACTCACCGCCGAAACAGTCGCCGACCGTGTGCTTCAGGGCATGACAGCCAGGAAATTCCTGATCTACACCCACGAGACGACGGCGCAGGCCGAGCTTGAGCACGTCATGAATCGGGACGCTTGGATCCAGGCACAACCGCAGTTGTTCACATTCCCGGTCTGGCGCATCGATACGCCATGACTGCGTGGACGGATCGCACTGTACTCGTAACGGGTGCGACAGGTCTTCTCGGTGGCTGGCTCACCAGAGCCCTGGGGGATCTTGGCGCGCACGTCGTCTGCCTGGTGCGCGACAGTGTGCCGTCGAGTAGATTTATCGCAGAGCACATCGCGGAGGGCGTGGACACAGTCCTCGGCGACGTGACGAACCAACCGCTGATCGAACGGGTCCTCAACGAATACGAAATCCAGACCGTCTTCCACCTTGCGGCCCAAACGATAGTGACAGTCGCCGACCGCAATCCGGTCGGCACGTTCGACGCGAACATCCGTGGAACGTGGTCAGTCCTCGATGCCTGCCGACGAAGTCCCACTGTAGCGGGGATAGTTGTGGCCAGTAGCGACAAGGCGTATGGCATGCAAGCGAAGTTGCCCTATACCGAGGATACACCGCTGCAGGGCCGGTCGCCATATGACGTGAGCAAATCGTGTGTCGACCTGATCGCCCAGTCATACGCCCATACTTATAGGCTGCCAGTGGCCATCACCCGATGCGGAAATTTCTTCGGCGGCGGCGACCTGAACTGGAGTCGCTTGGTGCCTGGTACTATGCGCGACCTGTTGGCTGGACGCTCGCCCGTCATCCGCTCCAATGGCAGGATGATCCGCGACTACCTATACGTGGAGGATGGAGCGGCGGCATATCTGCGTGTCGCGGAGTCACTGATGTTGCGCCGCGAGATTGGAGGCCTGGCCTTCAACTTCTCGTTGCAGCAACCGCTGACCGTGCTCGAGATGGTTGACCGCATCTGCGCGGCAGTCGGCGTGGCGATCGCACCCACGATCATGGGTATGGCGTCGACCGAGATCCCCGCCCAACACCTAGATTCCACAGCTGCCCATGTCCAGCTCGGCTGGGAACCGTTGATTGGCCTGGATGAGGGTTTGCGGCGAACGGCCGATTGGTACCGCCGCCACCTGAGCGGGCACAGATGACCTACACACCGACAACCACCTGCCGATTGTGCTCCGGCACAGCGTTGGCTCCGATTTTCGACCTGGGTGTGCAGCCGCTCGCCAATGCCTTCCGTCGTCCAGATGACGCCACATTGGAGCGACTCTTCCCACTCGGGTTACTGCTCTGCCGGGACTGCGCGCTAGTACAGCTGAAGGGCATCGTCGACCCGCACGAAATGTTTGACGACTATCCCTACTTCTCCTCGTATAGCACGACCATGGTCGATGCAATGCGGCAACTGGCGGGACAGGTCGTGGCAGGCCTCGAACAGCCTGGCAGTAGCCTCGTAGTAGACATCGGATCGAATGACGGGTACCTCCTGCACCACTACCGTGACCTAGGTGTTCGCGTCCTAGGCATCGATCCGGCCCGTAATGTCACTGAGACTGCTCTCAGTTCCGGCATCCCCACGCTCGTGTCCTATTTCAGCGCTGCTGCAGCGGTCGAGGCCAGGGTGGCTCACGGACCGGCAGATGTGATCCACGCCAACAATGTGATGGCTCATGTCCCCGACATCAACGACTTCACGGCAGGGCTCACCCATCTGCTGGCCGACGACGGGACGGCGTTCGTCGAATCGCCATACGTCGCCGACCTGGTCGGTGCGTCTGAGTTCGATACCGTTTACCATGAACATGTCTTCCATTACTCGGCCACGGCCATGGACGCACTGCTCCAACGCCACGATCTTGCCATCGCCGATGTGGAGCACCTAGCGATTCACGGCGGAACGCTCCGGTATACGGTTCGCCACTCTCCGGCGGTTGGCACGCCAGCGGTTCGGGAGGTGCTGGAGCGGGAGTCGGCAGAGGGTATTGCAGATGTCGTCTACTACAGGAGGCTCGGCGATCACGTCCGTCGCCTTCGGACGGAGATCCGCGGCCTGCTGGCGGATCTAAAGGCCGGCGGCGCGCTCATCGCCGGTTACGGCGCAGCGGCCAAGGGCACCGTACTGCTCAACCACTTCGGTATCGATACCACCTTGGTCGACTTCGTCGTCGACCGCAATCCACACAAACACGGACTCCTTATGCCCGGTGTGCAGATCCCGATCGTGGATCCCGCACGCTTGCACCGTGAGCCCAGGCCGAGCCATGTCCTCGTGCTGGCGTGGAACCTGCTCGACGAGGTGTTGTACCAGCAGGATCACTATCGGCGGAATGGCGGGAGCTTCATCGTGCCCATCCCTGAGTTGCGGATAATCGATCCATGATCGAAGGCGTTCGCAAGATTCCGCTGCGCAGGATCCCGGACGAACGGGGCACGGTGCACCACATGCTACGTGCCGACGACCCTCACTTCCTGGGCTTCGGCGAGATCTACTTCAGCACCATCTACCGAGGCGTCGTGAAGGGGTGGCACCGCCACCGGGAGATGACTCTCAACTATGCCGTCCCGCTCGGCCGAGTAAAACTCGTCGTGTACGACGGCCGGGAGAGTTCCACAACCTACGGCGGTCTCGACGAGTTCTTTCTCGGACCTGACGACTACTCGCTAGTCCAGATCCCGCCTGAGGTGTGGAATGGATTCAAAAGTATGACTGATGTCGCACTAGTCGCGAACTGTTGCACGCACCCGCACGACCCATCCCGGTCCGAGCGCCTCGACCCCTGGCAGAACGACATTCCCTATGACTGGGCGATCCGCCATCACTGACCGCTGACCTGGCTGTTTCGCTGCAACCGCCGATGTGGCCTGTCTGAGCTAGGGTCTTCAAAGTGCCGGGTCTCCGGCCCAGCGATCGCCGCAGTGCGCACTCAACTGATCGAGAGCCAACCTCGGAAGAGCATGGGCAGTACCCCGTTCAGTTCACGGGCAGTACTTTGCCCTCTCGCGAGTAGGCCGAATCCAAATATTAGGATGACCTACCGAGCGGGCAGTTTCTTGGGCTGCCGCGCTGGCGAAATATGATTGCCAGGCTCCTAGAACTGTCTCTGTCAGCGACACCACAGGGGTCTGGGAACCTGACTCGAGCTGCTGCTGGGTCTGAGGCAGAGTTCCCACGGCGTGACAACGGCGTCAGGCGGTCCGAGCCCACATCAATGTTCCATACTGGGAGGCTTATTGAGGGAGGGGACAAACCGACTCCTTAGAACGGCGTGTCAAAAACTAAAGACGGCCCGCTTTCCGGGAGAATTGAGTTACCACACGCAATTCTCAAGAACGCAGGCCGTCACATGTATCATGCCACTGGATTGTCCCGGGACGAGATCGCCGAACTCTGCGCCATGATCTGGCAAGCGGCAGCCGAAAAGGGAAAAGCGGACTGGCCGCCCCGTCTCGGCCTTTACAAGTCCGTCGTGGTGGCACTCTCCTACCTGCGCCGCAATCGCATTCAGGCGGAGATCGCAGAATCCTTCGGCGTATCCCAGCCGACAATCAGCCGCGCGATCTCAGCTATCAGCCCGCTCCTGGAGAAAGCGCTCGCAGGCCTGGTGCCGACGGCTGATGAACTTGGCCCGCAATCCCAGCTCATCGTGGACGGTACCCTGCTGCCGTGCTGGTCCTGGGCTTCCGTGCCGGGCCTTTACTCCGGGAAGCACAAGACCACCGGAATGAACGTGCAGGTCGCCTGCACTCTCGAAGGCGAGATCGCCTGGATTTCCGATCCGGTCGACGGGAGCCGCCACGACATGCACTGCATCAGCGAATCAGGCGTTCTTTCCGGAGTGACTTCCGGCTCCTGGATAGCCGACAAAGGCTATATCGGATCCGGAATGATCACGCCCATCAGGAAGCCAGCCCATCGCGACCTGCTGGACTGGGAAAAGGAATTCAACACGGCCGTTAACAGAGTCCGCTATGTCGTAGAGCGAGCCATCGCGAACTTCAAGACCTGGAGGATCATGCATACCGACTACCGCAGACCCCTGGCCACCTTCGCCCAGACGATCTCAGCTGTAATCGGACTCCATTTCTTCAGAATGAGCTCTGAATAAACCTCTCTGAGCCAGCCAACTGCGGCTGCGTACGGTTTGTTACGTCTTCCAGACCTGAAAATCAATCGTCACCGAGGTAACCTGACCTGTGTCATCGGTGGTTACCTTATCAAGGTGGACCAGCGCCGTGTTTCCGATGTTCGTCTTCACGCACAGCACTTCCCCGCCCCAGAGGCTGGACGATTGAATGCTGTTGACGCCACTATTTGGCGTAGCGGTCAAGAGAGCACGGCAGGATGAGTAAGCTCCAATGATACCCTGCGGGACAGCTATAATATTGGGCTGGCCGTCGGCGGTGTGGAGGCTGTCAGGATCGATAATCAGGTCCGCTAGATGACCGCATCTAAAGGGACCGAGATGCGGGTATATGTCTCCCCAGCCTGGGCATCCTGTATCAAGGTCAACTTTATCCTCGTCATTCGTGAAAGGAGAAGACGACGGCCGGAGCACGTATCCCGTCTTTTGAATGAATGGCACCGGCGTACCGCCACCAGATGGACCAAGGCTTCCCGTTGCGCGCGCGGGATAGTGCGCATAGGAAGCAGCACCGACGACGATAATCACGCTGGCCAGGGTAGACAGAGCGATTCGGGGAGAACGCCATTCAACCTTTTTGACCGCAAGGGAGTAAATTACCCCGCATGCCAGCACCGTGGCACACGTAATGAGCGCCGTTACAATGCGAGCACGAGCCGTATCAGCAAAAACAAACCCGGATAATGAACCGAGGATTACGCCGGCCACCTGAATCAATTCACTAAGCGTGATCGTCGTGGAATGACGGGACTCCTCATCCGGCGGCATTTCTTTCTCAGGCATATGGAACTGCTCCAAGATTCGTTGGGGCTTCAGCATAGTAGAACGATGCTTGAGCGTGCAGCAGGAACCTCATAGTCCGCAGAGTTCGGGCGCAGCAATGCGCCAGGGATATCCGAAAGGGCGGTCTCACTCTTGGC
The DNA here is from genome assembly GCA_963819285.1 of uncultured Actinomycetota bacterium. GTDB lineage: Bacteria > Actinomycetota > Actinomycetes > Streptosporangiales > Streptosporangiaceae > Chersky-822. Next base: position 2,064,170 of record CAWFVM010000002.1, on the reverse strand, counting down.
GCTCTGGCCGGCCAGGACTGGCGGTCGAGATCCCGCGCGTGATCAGCGAGGATGCGCTGGTTTTCCTGGTACGTTTCCCCAGTGCCGACTTCCAGGGCGCGCGGAGCGCTCCCTGGACGAAGAACTGGCACTGGCGGTCAAGCAGATGCAACTGCTCCAGGCTGACCGTTCCTGAGTCAAACCAGCACGGTTTGATGATCGCGCAATCCCGGATTCTGACATCGGCGGCGGCCGGACGCAGTCCACTGGCCTGCGGCTGCAACGGCCATAGTCGGGTGATCGCTGCCTGGACAGATGCAAGTTAGCGAAGTTGTGGGCGACAGGCGAAGTCCGGGAGGTCTAGTCTCCGTGCCATGACGGCGATCTGGGGTTCTGGTCCTGATAACCAGTGGCAGACGCTCGCGCCGGCCGCCTACCAGGCCGAGGCCCAGCTGCACGACTTAGTCGAGAGCGCCCCGCAGATGCTGCCGCTGGCCGGGGCGCCCCGGCTGACTGTGCTGGGCCGCGAGGTGCGCCTGGGCACCGGCTCCGCGGACCTGCTGGCCGTGGAGTCCACCGGCCGGCTCGTCATCATCGAGGTCAAGCTCGCGGGGAACGCGGAGTCGCGTCGTGCCGTGGTCGCTCAGGTGCTGTCCTACGCCGGGTACCTGCAGGGTCTTGACCTTGAGCAGCTGGAGTCCCAGATCCTCGGCGCGTCGGTGATCGCCGCGGTGCAGGCCGGCGACCAGCAGCACGCGGTGGACGCGGAGGATTTCCGGGACGGCCTGGCACGCAGCCTGGCCGAGGGCAGCTTCCGGCTCGTCATCGTGCTGGACTCCGCACCCGACGAGCTGATCCAGGTCGTGGGCTACCTGCAGTCCGTCACCGACAAGATCGACGTCGACCTGGTCACGGTCACCGCCTACGACGTCTCCGGATCACAAGTCCTCGTGCCCCAGCGGATCGACCCCGGCCGCCGCGCCCGCCAGATGTCCGACGCCCAGGTGACCGCACGCCAGGCAGGTGCCCTGCATACCGGTGCAGCGGAGTTCCGCTCGGCCATCGCCGGCCTGCCCACCGCCCAGCGTGACCCGCTGATGCGCCTGGCAGACTGGGCCGACACGCTGACGCAGACCGGGCTCGTGAAACTGGCCACCTTTCGCGGCAAGAGCGGCCGGATCACGCTGCTGCCCCGCCTGACCGCCGACGGCGCAGGGCTCGTCACCATCTACTCCGAGAACGGCACCGCCTACCTGCAGTTCTTCCGCAGCGTCTTCGACCGCCGCGCCCCGCGATCCATCCCGGCAGTCGAAGCAGCACTGGGCGCCGAGCTGAGGCAAGGCAACTGGACACCCGACATACCCGACACCCTCCTGAGCGCCGTCGCCCACGCCTACCAAGAAGCCGCCGGAAACCTCCGCTCGCACTAACTGCTAACGCGACCCGTCGTAACCCAGGACAGCCACTCACGTAACTGGCACCACATGCGAGGCGACGAGCAGGCGGCTCAGACGGTGCGGTCTGACCTACAGCCTCATACTCCGCCGGCTGCTCCGGTGCGACCGTTGCGTTCGCACTCGCACTGACAGTCGCGCCATCACCGTCTCTCGCGGCGAGAATCGTGCCACCAGCATCCTCCGACAGCAGGAACGAGCTCTCAGCCACGAAGCGCGACTCCTCTGGGCGCCGGCCCACGACCCGCAATGGATGGCCAGCGCCGACCTGATACGGACGGGCCGCGCCTGGGCCAGCGCAGCCGCCTACGCCGACACCAACCCAAACGCAGCATCGGCACTGCGCATCTGCGAGGACCGGCTCCGCCAGCTCCACCCATTCGCCATGGCCCGCTACGACCGGCTCCGAGACGAAGAGGATGAGACCGCGCTTGAGGCCATGCGCCAAGCAGCACCTCTGTTCAGCCGCGCGCCACACGCCTGCACCGGCGAACCTGCTCCCGCCCGGCCCGCCATCGCCACCACTGACACCGACCCCACAGCGGATCCGGCGTCCGACAGCAATAACGCCGAGCCAGCCCCCGACCGGGCGCAGGACGAGGAAGCAGAGCGGGCCGAGCGGGCCGAGCAGCGCGGACAGCAGATCGCCGAACTGCTCTAGGCCCGAGTAATCGCAGATGCAAGCCGACTTCCCGTTCATCGAGCCAGCCGACATCCAGCAGGCCTCCGCCTACGCCGCGTTCTCCGTCCGCGAGTACCACCTGCCCCTCACCCAGCCAGCATGAGGTTCCTGCCCGGCGAGAACGTGCCTACCGGGTCTGCACCCACCTCAAGCAAGCAGGCCACGACGCCATCCACGTCAGCGAGATCGGGCTCACCAGCACCAGCGACCAGACCAACCTGGAACGAGCCCGCGACGACAACCGGGTGATCATCTCCAGCGACCACGACTTCGTGCAGCTCCTGTTCGCCTCCGGAGACACCAGCCCCTCGGTCATCCTGATCCGCGACATCGACGCCCTCCCCTCAGCCGACCTCGCCGCCCTGCTCACCGCCGCCCTGCCAGGACAGCTCACCGACTCCTCGCCGCCGGAGCGATCGCCACCCTGACACCAGCACGAGCCAGAGTCCGGCCCCTGCCACTAAGACCCCGCACCAGCCAGTAAGCCACCGCCGGGCACCTCATGGCTCGGCCGCCGAGACGAGCTGCCACTCCGCGAGAGAAGCCAGACCAGCCCGTCAGCGATCAACACGCGACCACGACGACACCCGCCAGAGCCACAACCCACCGAGCGACACCGTCTGGCACGAACATGAACCACTGACCGCTTCGTTCGCATCGAGGGGGTCAGGGGTTCAAATCCCCTCAGCTCCACTAGGAATTGCAGGTCAGAGGTTACTCTGATGCCCTTCTTAGAGTACTCCAAGATCATTTGACCGTCGCCTGACCGTCGCGCTGACCCCTATGGACCGGCGGACGCTGGTATCAGAAGTCATCAGGCGGCAGCGGTTTCGGGTGTTCCATGACGCCAGATGAACAAGGCGGGGAACGACGTGAGTCCACGGGCGGGTGGTGAGGCTGACAAGTTCGGCAATCGCTATGAGGGCCGCTGGACAGTCCGGCAGCTACTTGAGGTACTTGTCGGCCGCGCGGAGGCGATCACCGTCGAGCCGCTGGGTGAGATCGGCGCGGGCGCCGAGTTCACCCTAGAGCGAGGGGCTAGGACCGAGGTTCATCAGGTCAAGCGGCAGACCGGTATCGCTAACGAGTGGGACCTGCCGACTCTCAAGGCACGCGATGTCCTGAGGCATGCCGAGCGGCATGTGGCAGCCGGCCGATGGTTTTTCTTCGTCTCTATCACTCCAGCCAGGTTGCTCGATGAACTGGCCGACCGAGCGCGGCAAACGAGCGACCCTCAGTCGTTCAGTGACCATATGCTGACCAGCGACGGTCTGCGCCGTGGCTTCGCTTACCTCAGTGGTTCGGCCTACGGCTCGCCAGATACTGCCTGGACGTCGCTTCGCGGGTTGCATGTGGACTGGACCAGCGAGAAGTCCCTGCAGAGCTACAACGAAGCGCTGGCTGGCCTGCTGCTCGACGGTGCGGAACCGCAGCTGATTACCGCCGGGCTGGGCGATCTGATCTCCGATAACACGGCCGTCCGCCTCGATGCGGCCAAGATCTACGAGTTGCTCGGCCCGTACGGATTGCGTCGTCGCGAGGTCATCGGCAGGGAGGGCAGCGAAAGGCTTCGCGAGATCACAGCGGGCTGGCGGACCAGCGCGGGCGGTGCGCTTCTCACGCCAACCATTCCCCGCGCAGAGAGCCGTCAGCTGGTCGAGCAGGTCTCGGCTGACGGCGAGCGCATTGTCTTTGTGACCGGCTCGGCGGGCAGCGGCAAGAGCGCCATCCTGCATGAGACGGTCGGTCAGCTTGAGGCCGGTGGCTGGCCAGTCCTTGCATTCCGACTCGACCGGTTGGAGCCCTTTCCCACGCCGCTGGCCCTGGGACGTCTGTATGGTCTGGAGACCTCACCGGTAACCGCGCTGGCTGCCGTCGCCCGGGACCGGCCGAGCGTACTGCTCATCGATCAGCTCGACGCGGTCAGCCTCGCCTCCGGCCGGACGCCGCAGACCTTCGAGGTCGTCGCCGACCTGGTCCGTGAGTGTTCAGCCTTTCCGCAGATGCGCATCGTCCTGGCCTGCCGGAAGTTCGATGTCGACAACGACTACCGCATCCGCGTCCTGGCCGACAGCGATGGCGTCAGCCAGCTGGAGGTGATGCCGCTTTCAGATGCGCAGGTCGATGCGGCCGTCAAGGCGATAGACCTACCGCCAGCCACCCTGACCGATACCCAGCGGGAGTTGCTGCGCATACCGCTGCACCTTGTCTTGCTGAGGACAATCGCTGACCAGCCTGATGCCCTCTCTTTCTCCTCCAGCAGGCACCTCTTCGACGCGTACTGGGTTCGCAAGCGCCGCGACTGTGAGGACCGCCGACCCGGAGTCCGCTTCGCCGCTGCGATCGGACTTGTAGCTGAGACAATGAGCGCGCGAAAACGGCTCATGATTCCGCAGTCGCTTCTGGATCACGGCGATATGCAGGCCGACGGCGACGTCCTGATCTCCAGTCACGTCCTGGTCCTCGAAGGCCGCCAGCTGGCCTTCTTCCATGAGGCTTTCTTTGACTATGCCTTCGCCCGCCAGTGGATAAACCGTGAGCAGACGCTGATCGAGTTTGTGCAGGAAGGCGAGCAGGAACTGTTCCGCCGATCCCAGGTCCGCCAAGTCCTGATGCATCTCCGGGACGATGACCGAGATCGCTACCTGTCCGAACTCGAAGCTCTCCTGGCCCATCCGCAGATCCGCTTTCACATCAAGGACACCGCACTCGCGTTCCTGGGGTCGCTGAGCGGCCCGACAAGGGCGGAGTGGGAGGGTCTCGCTCGCCTGCTGGCTACTGCACCGCCATTCGCCGACCGCCTCTGGCTGACTGTCCGCACCCTCCCATGGTTTGACTGCCTCGACGGCGAAGGACTCATCAAAGCCTGGCTGGCAAGCGACGACCAGTCCGAACAACAGCAGGCTCTCGACATGATCGTGCCAGCTGCCAAGGCCCACCCCGATCGTCTGGCCGACCTGCTGGCCCCGCATGCGGGACACCACGATAGTTATGTCTCCTGGCTGGCCTGGGCGACCCGATTCGCCAACCTTTACGAGAGCCGATCCCTGTTCGAGCTAGTCCTCGATGCCGTCCGTCGCGGCGACTATGCCGGAAGAGAGCAGTCACTCTGGCAGGCCAGCCATGGCATCGGCCAGAACCGTCCCCAGTGGGCCATCGAACTGCTGACCGCCTACCTGGTTGATCGTCCGGGTGCCCTGGACATGAACACCGCCGGCCAGGTCGCCGCCTTGGGGTCGGCTGAGCGAAGCCTCCTCGAACTGGCGGGCCAGGGCGCCGGCGGAGCACCCAGGTCCTTTTGCCGGCTGCTCTTGCCGTACCTGCTCCAGGTGATGCAGCTCACCGAGAGCGACCCGGCGCGCCGACCGGTCGCTGATCGCCACTTTTCGTATCGCAGTCCCGTCAGCGGGCCGCTCTACCGGCTGGACGATGCCCTGCTGCGGGGCACCATCACCGCTCTTCGAAGTCTGGTCGCCTCGGAGCCCGCCGCTGCTCACCCGTTCCTTGAAACGCTAGCGGTAGGTCGGCACGAGACAGCCCAATGGCTGCTGTACGAAGCCCTTCGTGAGGATGGCCAACGGTACGCGATGCGGGTCGGCCAGTTGCTGCTGGAAGGCGACCACCGGCTTGTCAGCGGCTACGGCGGCAACGCCGCTTGGACAGTCCGCCAGTTCCTTCAATCGACCTGGCCATATCTGGACGTCAACACGAAAGCGGCGCTGGAACAGGCAATCCTGGCAGCCGCGCCACCAGGCCTCTCGGCCAACAGCGCCGCATGGATCACCTTCACCCTGCTGTCAGCTCTGCCCGACGAGGACCTTTCCAGAGACGCTCGTCAACGGCTGACTGAGCTGCGCAGCGAGTTCAACGTGGACCAGCCGCGCGAACCTGTCGACAGCCGAGGCGGCTTTGTTGGCTCCCCGTTCCCGCCCGAGGCCGCCACGCGGATGAGTGACGAGCAGTGGCTACAGGCAATGGCTAAGTACTCAAGGACCAGTGACGATCTCACCAGCTTCACCGGCGGTGCTCTGGAATTGAGCCAGGCTCTCAAGACTGAGGTGATGGCCGAGCCAGAACGTTTCGGACGTCTGGCGCTGCGCCTCACCAGCGATCTGGACCCCGCCTACGGCACCGCCATCTTGCAGGCGCTGGCCGACTCCAGGCTGTCGATTCAGCCGACTCAAGTCTTCGATGTCATTCGGCACGTCGCCTCGCTCGGCCACGAGGAGTATCAAGACTGGCTGGGCTGGCCGCTGCGCCGTTACCGGGACGACGACATACCCGACGACATCATCCTGGTCATCCTCGACCGAGCCCAGCATGCCACCAACCCCGCCGAGGACGACTGGCTGGACACGGAGAGTCACAAAGCCTATTACGGCGGAGACATCTTCAACACGGGGATGAACTCTGCTCGCGGCCAGTCGGCACTCGTACTCGGCGACCTGCTGGTTCATGACGTGGACGGCCACCGGACCGCTCTCATCGCCCCCTCGCTCCAGCAACTGGCCAATGACCCGGTCGTTGCAGTTCGAGCCTGCATCGGCCATCTGCTTGTGGCCTGCCTCCGGCACGCAAGAACCGAGGCCACAGCCGCTTTCTGGCACCTCTTCGGGGCTGACGACCGGCTGCTGACTACCCAGCCAGTTCTCGACCTGATGACCTACATCGGCTACAACGACCCAGCCACCGCCGTCAAGCCGGTCATCGACCGGATGCTCAGTTCCGAACATCCAACGGTCCGGCACGCTGGCGGCATGATGGCCGCCTTCACAGGCCTGGAGCTGGGCCTGAACGCACTGCTGATCGCGGCGAGAGAAAACGCTGACGAGTCGGTTCGCAAGGGTGCCGCCGAGCTCTGCGCACAACGGTTGGTTCAAACCGCCGATGCGGCAGGCGGGGCGGCTGCCCTTACCCAGTTCTTCGGCGACAGCGACGAAGATGTTCAGCAGGCGGCAGCGCAAGTAGCCGGTACACTCTGCGGACACGCCCTGCGGCCGTTCCGTGATCTGCTCGCGATCCTGATCGAATCCCCGTCGTTCACGTCGGCCTTACCTCAGCTGCTAATGACCCTCCGGCAGGCACCAGATCGGATCGACGAACTCGTCATCCACTGCGCCAGGCGCTTCCTGACTGAATACGGCGGGCAAGTCGGCGACCTGTCCACTGCAGCCGCTGGTCATGTCCAGGATCTCGGCCGATTGATCGTCAGGGCTTACGCTCAGGCCACCTCGCCAGCAGCCCGAGCGACCGTCCTCGACCTGATCGACGAACTGCTGCTGCGAGGCGCCTACGACTTCGCCAGGATCGTCAACGAAGTCGAGCGGTAGCCATTCGTGATCACTACCGTCGAGCCGGCTGTGCAGTGCTCGGCGCGCTTTCTCGGTGCAGCGAGCTCACCACGATCCAGTGGACGCCTGCGTTGATCGCGCTGGCGATGCCGCCGAGGACACCGCCGGTCACCGTACCCGTGATCGGCGAGACGACCCTGGTCACGATGCAGGCAGGGTCAATGAGCGGGTTGCAGGACATGCCGGGGTCACCTTTCGGCCGGGAAGATCGTGTAGCCGGCCAGCGACGAGATCGCCGTGGCGGCCTTGGCCCAGTCGCCGGCGGGCGGGGCGACCAGACGCCAGTCGCGGTGCAGCCAGAGGACCCGGAGGGTGGTCATGGCCAGCGCGGGGCTGCCGCTGGCGGATGGGGCGCTGGTGACGACCTCGATGGTCGCGGCCCTCGGGGAGTAGCGCAGGAATCGGTAGGCCTGCTCGACTACGTTCGGCTGGTCCGGGTAGCGGCCGGGGCCTGCGCGCAGGCTGGTGAAGGTCCAGGTGTCGGCTCGCAGCAGGGCGGCCGTGCCCGGGCCGGTGACCTGGCGGGCGATGGTGGGGCGGAAGATGCCTGGTCCCCACTGCGGGGCGGTGCGGACGGCGATGTTGATCGCCGCCAGCAGCGCGCCGTCCCGGGTATCGGCGAACCCTGCCGCCAGGCCGTTCGCCTTGTCGCGCGGGCCGGCTGCGGCAGATCCGGGCAGCTCGATGCCGTGGAAGCTCGTCCAGGTCAGGCTCGCTGCTCCGCTTGCGGTTCTAGTGTGCCGGGTCGGGGTGGGGCGAGGCTTCGGAGTGTGCCGCGCCTGCTGGGCTGGCTTGGGCTTGGGCTTGGGCTTGGCGTGGTGCCTGGCCTGAGCGTGCGGGCTGGTCTTGCGGGCGTGCCGCCTTGCTGGCTGGGCGTGTGCCGTTCTCTGGGGGGCCGGACGGTGGCGGGAGGCATGCGTCGGAGCGTGCAGCACGCCGTAGGTGACGATGATCAGGATGAGCAACGCGGCCATGCCCCGCCGGAAGCTGAGCCGGCGATGGTGGTGCGAGCAGTGATAACAGCAGCTGGAGCGCCAGAACACCGCAGCCTCACATGAAGACGCTGACGATGCCCGATGACAGGGCAATCAGCGTCAGTCCGGCCAGCACCCACGGGATGCCGGTAGCACCATCAGCGGCAAGGTTCGAGCGGTTGCGGCGGCCGATCGCCATCATCGCCCCGCACCCGATCAGGCCGAACACCCCGCCCACCAGCGACCCCCACTTCCACCACGCCAGCAGCGTGTTCACCCGCCGGGCCAGACCCGGCGGCGGCTGCGGAGCCGGATTCGGGATACCAGCGGCAAGCACCGTTCTCGGGTGAATCCCGGCCAGCTGGTGCAGGGCCAGTGCGTGCATGAGCACCGACATGATTCAGCTCCTCCTGGGAGATCGGGGATCGAGGAAAGCGGGGGAAGGCCAGCGGCGGCGCGGATCTGCTCGATCGCGCGGCGCGCCTGGCGGGGCAGCGGAACGGCGGCCGGATCGTCGGCTAGGCGCAGGCCGGGGACGAACGGGACCCGGATGACCGCGCCGACCTGCGGTTCCAGCAGCCGGAACCGGGCGGTCGCGGTAGCCGGCTCGGGCCAGCCGTCGCCGACCACGGCCAGGACGCTCACGCGGGCTCCGGCCCTGGTCATGACCGTGACTGCGGTCGTCGCGGCGCGGGTGGCCTGGGCGGTGACGCCGCAGGCCACGATCAGCGGACGGCCGTGCGCGATGGCAGCCGGGTACCGCGGGTACCGGCCCGGTCGCATCGCGCCCATGTCGTAGGTGGCTGCAGCCAGACGCCAGCGTCGTCGTGCCGGCTCCGCCGTGGGCGCCCCAGATCAGCGTCTGCGGCGGTCGCCAGTCCTGAACGTCTGGCCAGATGCGGTCCTGCGACGGGGTCAGACACGCGGCTGTCCGTCGGTGAGCGACCGGGCTGCGGCCCGATGGTGCCTGGGCGGTCTGGCGGGGCTGGCGGTGGCGCGGGTCGGTGCTCGGGGTTGACGCCGAGGAGTTCCAGCAGGCCGGGCGTCGGGATGCGGTAGGTCTCGCCGATCCGGATGACCCGGCAGGGAAACTGGTCCCGGCGGGCGAGCTCGTAGGCCTTGGTGCGGCCCAGGCCCAGCGCGCGGCGGCGGTCATCAGGTCGACGGTCGCGCTGGCGCGCAGCTGGCTGATCGTCACGGGTGTCATTGGAGCTCCTCCTCGGAGATGGCGATGTTCGATGCGAGCTGGGCTGAGCGTCAGCGGGCGGCGGCCAGGGCGGCGGCCTGGTCGCGACCGACCCCGGCCAGGTCGAGGGGATCGATCTGCACGTCCTGGCCGGTCTGCGGCGCCTGGATGACCAGGCCGCCGCCGAGGTACATCACGACGTGGCCGGGGTTCGCGGGGGTGCCGTCGGACCCGGCGGAGAACAGCAGGTCACCGGGCTGGATCTGCGACAGCGGCACCTGCGGGCCGTCCTGGCGCCACCCGAAGGTGGTGCGGGCGATCTGAATCCCGGCCGCAGCGTAGGCGGCGAAGACCAGGCCGGAGCAGTCGAACGCGTCCGGCCCGTCAGCGCCCCACTGGTACGGCTTGCCGAGCTGGCGGACCGCGAACGCGATCGCCGTCGCCGCGACCTGGGACGGGGCGGGGACGGTGTAGCGGGCGGCCCACGTCAGCACGTCGGTGACGTAGGCGTGGGAGTGGTTGTAGGCGAAGACCGCCTGCTTGATGCCTGCCGGGTGCCCGATGCGGCGCCGTCGGCGCAGAGCATCGCGGCGGCGGTGTAGATCGCGTCGGCCGGGTCGTAAGGGCTGGGCTTGCCGTTGTGATCAGCGTTGACCGCGTACTCGGCGAACGTGGCGGGCTCGAACTGCATCGGGCCCTCGGCCCCGGCGAAGTTCGCGCCCGAATGCACGCCCGGCAGATCCGAGCGGCCATGATCGCTCTCGACCTTGCCGATCCCGGCTAGCACACCCCACGGCAGGCCAGGGCAGGTCTGCGCCGCGCCCAGGTACAGGGCCAGGTAACTCGGCGGGATGTCGGCCAGCGCCAGGACGCTCGGGCCGCCGGCCAGGTCGTGCCGGCCTGGCTGCGCCGGCGACGCGGCGACTAGCAGCACCAGCGCCAGCGGCAAGGCGATCGACGACGGCTGCGGTGCCGGCGAGCCACTTGAACACGGGCTGCTCCTTCGGCCTCAAGCTCCGGGAATGCACCGGGCGCTGATGCACCCGGTGCGCAGCCCATGCAACCGGCAGCCAGCCCAAGCCGATAGACACCACAAATCGCCATTGACGACTTCTCGCCATCAGTAGTCGCTGGTCAAAAGGCCAGGTCAGCGGCTGAACGAGATGGACAGCCTCGCCAACGGCCGAGATGCAGCGAGAAACAGCGCCTTCAGACGTCAGCCGTCGTGCTGGTCACTTGTCGTCAGCTGGCAAGTAGTCGCCACGGCCACCACGCTTTCTACGCGCAGGACTGTCAGTCCTTTGTCGCTATGCCGGGTCGCTGCCTCGACCTGCTTGCGGCCCTCAGGTTGGCTGACTACTGCAGGAACTCGTATCTAGACGAATCGAGATGAGCCGACGTGACAGTCCAGGACGAAACTCGCGGAAGAGTACCCGCCACTATCCACCCAGCCTTCGCGACCGCCGCCGACCTGATCGCCCGAGCCCCAGAGACATCGAGCCTGACAACCAGCGAGCTCCAGGCACTCGTGGGCACCTACGAGTCTTGCCTCGATGACCTGCTCGATAAAGCAGGCGCAATACCTCTGCGCAAGCGATTCCACTACCTCCAGGCACTGGAAGACGCCATCAGCTACCGCCGCGCACGCGTCGCCGAGCCGTGTGCCGACTGCGATCCGGCCAACCTTGAGATATGTGATGATCACGGCAGAGACGCCGATCTAATAGCCGAGTACGAGAAAACTCTGGAGACGCTTTGCGTGATCTGATCACCACAGGCACCGCCCAAGGACGTCAAGAAGAACAAATTGCGCTTCCGTTGCTCGACAGGTGATCGATGATACGCGGACGCTCCTGATCGGTCATAGACATATGCACCTGAAAATGATCTGCCAAGCGCGGGGTCGAACGAGAAACCGGAAGGAAGAAAACCGAGCAAAGAACATCATTGTCGTAATACTAACATACTATGCGAAACCGACTTCGGAACTAGTCAAGCCACTACGGTGCTGGTAACATGACACCCGACAATGGTCACTTACTGACATTTGGCATCCGGAGGCTCAAAGGCCATGGAGTCCGACGAGTCCAGGGCCGATGAGCGCCAGATTTGGGATAGGTTTCATGAGCGCTTCCCGAATAAGGCACTGCCAGCGCCCGCTACGAGCTACATGGTTGATTTGGATGGGCGGATCTACCGCAAGAGCAAAGGTTCGGAGGCATGGCAGGCCACGAGCAAACTCATCCCAGAAGCGGCAGGCAAGCTTCGGGGGATCCCAGATTTGCTACCGCTAGCGATCAGCGCGAGCGGCCGGTATCTCTACGATAATCCGGACATTGCTCATCCAGCGATCTTGCCCCCGCCTCACCCTGGGCTGCCGGCTCGGCGAAGCTCTGGAACAGCAGCGCTGCTGGGAAGTTTACTTCTTATAGCTGCGGTCGGGACCATCATCGGACTTATTGTCGCGTATCACCTCGATGTCGGTCGCGCGCCATCACGCGTCCTGACCGACTCGGCCGATTTCAATGGACAGCGATCAGTAAGCGCTCTCGCCTTCAGCCCCGATGACCGCCAGCTTGTTGCAGCTGACGGCTATTCCGGTGCCAATCTCTGGTTGGTCAGTACGTGGCAACTGAGGCGCGTCCTGTACCCTGCTGGCCCTCCAACGGCCGCCGCCTTCAGCAGGAACGGCAGGCTACTGGCGATGGGAGATTATGGGGGAAGTACAATACTTTGGACCACGAAAAAGATGCGCCGACTGCACGTCTTCTCCGATGCGGAGAATGGTGACAACGGACTGGGCGGAGTCTACGGCGTGGCGTTCAGTCCGAACGGAAAGATGCTCGCCACAGGCGACTTTAATGGCTACGCCTATCTGTGGAGCATTGCCACCGGACGCAAGATCGCGAAGCTCGCAATCCCGACCAACGGCAACCTAATCGGCGCTGTTGCCTTCAGCCCACTCGGGCGAATTATAGCCGTCGGCGACGATGAAGGTACGACCTATTTGTGGAACGTCTCAACGCTGAGAAGAGTTGCCGTACTGGACTATCCCCATGTATCCAACGCGGCCATCGGCGGCGCGGCGTTCAGCCCAGACGGCCGCCTCCTGGCAACACTGCAGACCGACGGCAGCACCGTGATATGGAACCTCGCATCACGCACGCCGAAAGTCGTCCTGAAAACCGGCGACCCAGAAGACGGCCGGTGCTCAATAGCCTTCAGCCCGGACGGCCGACGGCTGATCGCCGGCTGCAACGGGCCGAACACCTATATCTGGAACGTGAGCGACGGGACTCTGATAGCCACGCTGACAGCGCCGTCTGGTACAGGGGCGATCGACGCAACCGCCTTCAGCCCGGATGGACGGGTAGTTGCGGCGGGCAGCGACGAGGGCGACATCTACCTTTGGGATTTGCCAAAGGTAGACAGATAGAGGGACGAGAATCCGCTATTGCGGTAAGTGGGTCGCAGTCAGGCACTTAGCGCTCGGCGACATGACCTGGCAGCCTGGCGCTGCTCATCGCGGATATTACAGCGTGCCAGCCAGCAATCCATCGCGGTGACGCAGGTCGAACAGCGGATTGGTATATGCCCGTCGATGTGACTGGTCGGTCACGACTGCTCCTGTAACGAGTTGTTCGTGGCACCGTAAGGGCATGGTTCGGGAGACGTGGCAGTTGTTCGGATAATCCGCTCGGAACCTGGCACATTGGCAGCGGTAATCGTTGCCTCTATGCCCAGGCCCGCCTAGAGCAATGTCAGTTGGTGGACGACCTGCTCTCTATCCACTCAGCGCCCGCATCGGGATGCCGATTGGCTCCGTTCGGCAACTCATCCTCTATTATCCACCGGGTGGCTGCTATCCTTCCGCTGCCTGGCGACCTGGTCGGCGAGGAGTTGAACTCTGGTTTTAAAGACATTCCCGACATGCGGCCATACGTCGGGACCTCGCCGGGATATGGCGACGAAAGGTGCCGATAGGTAGCTTGGCAATGATGTTGGACAGCTCGGAATCACCGTGATCAAGATGGCTGATTGTGCTAGCCGACCAAGGAAGACAGATAGGTAGGGCCTGCTCTGGCCGTTGCCAACGCCTACGACATCTACCTCTGGAAACTCAACACCCACACGCCCATCCTCTACTGGACATTCAAAGACCCCCACGGCCTACGGATCAATGACCTGGCGACAATGGGCGACACTTTCGCCGCCAGCGATCACAACGGCAGCGCTTACCTTTGGAACCTGACCACCCGCAAGCTCATCACAAGACTCCCAAGCGACGGTGAGGCCGGGGTATCGCCTTCAGCCCCGACGGCACCGCGCTTGCCGTCGGCTACGCCGACAGGTCCGTCGCGCTATGGAGCCTAACGACCCACCACATCGTCGGCCACCGCAAGGACCCGAACAGCCAGGTCGCCTACTAGCTCGCATTTAATCCCTACGGCAAAACACTCGCCGTCGGTGACCAGAACGGCAACACCTACCTGTGGCGCATAAGCCTGCAGAACTCGTACGAACCAAATCATCCCAGTGAAGACACCGGCTACCGGTACCTTCGCCGGGACGCATACGAAGCCGGACATGAGACCTCTGTTCCCAAGTCCGGAGCCGCCAGTATGTCATGAGTTATCCCGGGTCCAGCGGTGAGACGATGAGTGAGTTGGGCCAGACAGGGCTGAACTTCTGGACGGCACCTTGAGATGCCGTTGCGATCGCGGCTCGGCGATTCGCTAAGCGAAGCGCGCTACTGAGCCGCTGTGAGGAGCTTTGTGGCTAGTGACGTTGAGCGGATTCTCGTAGTCGTGGCTCATCCGGATGATGCGGAGTTCTGGTTGGGCGGGACAGCCGCGATCTGGACGGGCAGCGGCATCGCGGTTACGTATCTGGTGTTGACCGACGGCGATGCGGGTGGGTTCGATCCGGCGATCCCGCGCAGTGAGATTCCCCAGATCCGGAGGGCCGAGCAGGAGCAGGCGGCGGAGGTGCTGGGTGTGAGTGACGTCCGCTTCGCAGGGTTGGTCGAGGGCGGAATCGACGGTATGGACCATTGGCTGCACCAGGAGCTAGTGCGGGTTCTCCGTCAGGTGCGGCCGCAGCGGGTGGTGACGTGGAGTCCTGAGTGGAACTGGGAGCGGTTCCGCAGTTGTCATCCTGACCATCTCGCTACCGGTGCGGCGGTTCTGCGGGCGATCTATCCGGACGCGGGTAACAGGTTCGCGTTGCCGAATCTGTTGGACGATGAGGGTCTGGAGCCGTGGACTGTGGACGAGGTGTGGCTGATCAATAGCCCGGCCCAGGAGGTCAATCGCTACGTCGACGTCACCGATGCCTTCGACCGCAAGGTGGCGGCAGTCAGCGCCTATCCGAGTCAGGTCAAGGATCAGGCGGCGCTGCGGGAGCGATTGCGCGATCGTATCGCCGCTAATACTGCGGCGGCTGGGCTGCCCGCTGGCGCTGGCTGAGGCGTTCCAGGTCGTTATCACCTCCTGAGCGAGGATCGCTGGCCGACGGCAGAGCCGCGCAGTGAAAGTCTTAGCCGACCCTGGCTGCCGTAGGCGTGCGGGCTGCGAGTAGCTCGCGGGCCTGGTCGAGGAAGTCGGCGGTGCCGGCTGCCTGAGATGGCGCGATCTGGCGGGCGAGCTGGGTGATCTCGCCGAGGACGTGGCTGGAGTGCAGGTTCCAGGCTTCGCGGATCATGTGCTGTCCGGCTGCGGCTGCGGCTTCGAGTTCGCCTAGGTGCAGGTGAGCGGCGGCGTGGATGGCGTATCGCTGGGCGCGGGTGCGGCTGTGGGCGGGCAGGCACATGCGGACTGATTTCTGGGCGCAGGTCTCGGCTTGGTGGAGCTGGCCGAGGTCGCGGTAGGCGCGGGCGGCGTGGCCCCAGTAGCCGCCCTCGTCGAAGTCCAGGCTCTCCGGCTCTGGCTCTGCGCGGATGAGCGCGACGGCGTCAGCGGCTTCGGCGAGCGCGTGGTGGCAGTCGCTGGCGTTGCCGGCGGCGGCGAACGCGCAGGCTTGCATGGCGGCGAGCATCGCGGTGGTGCGCGGTGTGGTGATGTGCCTGGTGGCGGATCGCGCTGCCTGGGCGTAGTCGACGGCCTGGCGGATCTGGCCGAGGTAGATGGCCTGGTGGCTCATCGCGGCCAGGACTCGTGCGGTCAGCAGCCCGTTGCCTGAGGACCGGGCCAGCCGCCGCGCACCGCAGTAATGCTGGGTCGCGATCTGCTGCTGGGCGGCGTCGTAGGCCATCCAACCGATATCGAGCCGGAACAGCGCCACCACGTCGATCAGTGTCCGGTCGCTAGTACGGCCGGAGAGGCCGTTGAGCAGTAGGGGTATCTCGTGGCGCAGGTAGGTCATGGCCATCGGCAGTGCCGTGCCGCCGCCATAGCTGTTGTCGATGTCCTTGAGCTGCCGCCGCATGCCCTGCAGCCTGATCAGGTCACCCGGCCGGCACGACCGCGAGCTACCCGAGTCCGCTGGCCAGGTCATGTCTGCAGCCGACAGATCACCAGCAAGCTGGTTCAGTTCACCTGTGATCTCAGATCCAGTGCCGAGGGCCAGATCGCGATCCGGGGATTGCGTAGACCGACGCAGGCGAGCGGCGCTGGCCGTGTGTGCCGCTGCCTGCCGGTCCCGGCGCGCTGATTCCTCTAGCTCGTCGTGGCCGCTGGCGAAGACGCCGCCGGTGCGGAGCGCGGTGTCGGCGTGCTCCCAGAACTGGCGCGGGACGCGCTGCCGGCCGGTTTCGACGTTCGCGATCGTGCTGCGGCTATAGGCGATCAGCGCGGCGAGCCGGGCCTGGCTGAACCCTGCCGCGTCGCGGTAGGCGGCAAGCTCGGCGCCTAATGCCCGGCGAGCATTCTCGGTGGCTTGTGATTCCTTCACTTCAGGTCTCCGCTCGGGGCGCTTCCTGTCAGCAGATTGTCGCAGATAGCGTTTGATGCCGCTCGACTCGAATGGGCATGGGATTGCATATTGATCATGCCATGCCGCGAGCTGTATTCCCCTGGCCCGACGATACGCGAGGAAATGGTGGCGAATGAGCCCGGTCAAGCGATCTCGTGCCTGGACCTCCTGCCGTCGCTGACCGCCCCAGGGCAGGCAAGACGTCATGCCAGGGCCGAGCTTGAAGCCTGGACGATCAGCCCGGACACGATCGAGATCACGGAACTGATCGTGTCGGAACTAATGACAAATGCCGTCGTAGCTGGCGACCGGCCAGGTGAGCCGGGCAGCCCCGGACTCGACCGCATCTGCCTGAAGCTCCGGTCCTTGCCCGGGCGCGTCGTGATCGAGGTGTCCGACCAGAATCCGCGTCCGCCGATCCTGAGCGATGCCGATGGTGAGGCCGAGGACGGCCGGGGACTGATGCTAGTCCAGGCACTCAGCGAGGAGTGGGGACACTACTATCCCCCAGGCGGCGGAAAGACGGTCTTCAGCGTCCTGAGCATCCGCGACCCGTCAGCTGCACCCGCGCGCCAATCCGGTCTGCTCGCGGAGGTCTAGTTCAAGATCTGCCGGAACAGCTGTCCTCGATTGTCAGCAGATTGTCGGAGATTGTTACCGACCGTTCCAAAACTGGCTACGGCCGGCTTGCATGCAGGGATTCACGGACAAGCGCCACGACGGAGATCGGGTGCTTCGGGTAAGAGGGGATAGGGACCTGCGCTGCTCCGCTTGGCCGGATGCGCCCCCACGACCCGCCCGCGCGGCGGACCACACTCTGGAAAGACACGAGAACGCGGCTATCACGATCTGCGCGACGAGGTGCCCTTATGCGCCTCCGCCCCCGGTAACCGACACCGAGCCAGCAGGCCGACTAGATTGGCCAGCCCGTGGTAACCGCAGGGCCGGGCGGCGGTGTCCGGGAACTCTTCGAGGGGCTGATCCCGGCCGAGGTGATCGAGGCCTATGACCGGCTCCTGGCCAGCGACGGCTGCCCCAAGGATGACGCTGCCGCCACAGTCGGCGACAGCCTGGTCCGGGCGCTCACCGACACCGGCATGGCCCACGTCCTCCCGCACAGCCCGGCCGACCCGGCGTGGCTGCGGCCGGCATCTCCCGATCTGGCGTTGCAGGGCATTCTGGCCACCCGCCAGCACCAGCTCGCCAGGGACCAGGAACTGCTCCTGGCCGCCCAGCGCCGCCTCGCCGAGGCCCAGGCCAGGTACGCGGCTCCGGTGACCGGCAAGTTCCCCGCACATCTGGTCACGGTCATCTCCGACCGCGCCGAGATCAGCGAGCTGTCCACATCGCTGATCAGCACCGCCCGCAAGGACTGGATGACGCTGGAGAACCTGGCGACCGAGATGCCGCTCACCGACGACTTCGCCGCCCCGCCGCTGCCCGCCTTCGGCGGCCGGGTACGGTACCGGTCCATCTACAGCGCAGCCGCCGTGAGCGACCCGGTGGCCCGCCGGATCATCAGGCGGTCCGTGCAGGCGGGAGAAGAAGCCCGGCTGCTTCCCGAGGTCCCGATGAAGCTCAAGCTCGCCGATCACGCCACGGCGCTCCTCCCCCTCACGCCGACCGGCACCGCCGGGGCGCTGGTCGTCCGGGCCCCGGTCATCATCGCCGCGCTCCGCGAGTACTTCGAGCTGCTCTGGGAACGAGCGACACCGCTGCCCGCACGCCAGGGCACAGCCGGTCCGGCTGACCGGCTCACGCCCGCGCAACAGAAGGTCCTAGAGCTGATGGCCGAGGGACTGCACGACGACGCGATCGCACGTCGCGCCGACATCAGCACCACGACCGTCCGCCGCCACATCTCCGCCATCCAGGAACGGCTCGGCGTCACCAGCAGGTTCGCCGCCGGCGCCGCGGCCCAGCGCCGAGGCTGGATCGGATAGCCAGCTCGCCTGATCTGGGTTCCGGCTCAATGCACACGTAACATCAACGGATACTGGAATGCGCTGATGGCCGTCAGCCACAAGAACCCCTTTGTACGGGTGAACGAGACAGAGAAACGGATTGGACGGCGCTGGTTCTGATGCGATTGCGCTGGCGGCAGGTCCGCAGGTTACTGCGGTGGCACTCGGTGCTGTTTCCGCTGGCGGCAGCTGCCCTGACGGCCTTAGCCACTCTGCTGCCGATCCTGAACGGCGGCAACCGCTGGTGCAACACCAGTTCCTACACCTGCTCGGTGGGCACGAACCTGCTCGGTGTCGTCTTCGTTGCCGGGCTGACTAGCTACTGGTATTACGGATTTCGTCGGGCGCTGCTGCTCTCCCGGCACCGGCGCACAGTTCTCGCGCGGCTCGCCCGCGACCGGGTGGCCGGTGAGGCGCTGGCCCATGATCCGGTCCGCGACGCCATCGCGGCGACTGTGCTGTCCCGGTACCGGGACTGGCGCAGCCAGCCGCCGGTCCTGGTGATCGCGGGACTGCCCGGTTCGGGCAAGACCGCGCTCCTGGCCGATGTGGTCAGGCGCCTGGCGAGTGCCCGCACCTGGTACGTGCCGGTCCCGCTCGATGACCTGGCCGGCGGCGGTGAGCAGGATGTCCTGGACGCGGCGCAGCGGCAGCTGAACGTGATGCTGCACGATGCCAGCATCAACCCGAGCCTGATCGAGTCTCTCGGCCGGAGCCTGATCCAGTCGCGGCGGCTCATGATTGTCATCGACGACATCGACCGGATCGGTCCTGCGCTGTCGTCTTATGAGCGGGCGCTGGTGGTGCAGCGGCTGATGTCGTCCGCGCAGCGGCTGGATGTGCCGCTGCTCGCCACGGCGCGATCTGGCAGTGTCGAGTGGCTGGCCGGATCGGTGATCGAGCTGCCGCCCCGGTCGGCCGAGTTCGTGCTGAGCAGGATTGACCAGGCGCCCGCCGTGCCTGCGGAGCTCAAGCAGCTGGTGCATCCCGCCCTGACCGGGTCGCTGGCGACGCCGATCATGATCGACCGCGTCGTGACCCTGATGCGCCGGGAACGAGATCAGCTGGCTGCGGCCCTGACCGCTGAAGCCACCGAGGTCGCTGACCTGGTTGTGTGGCGGCACCTCCTGACAGCCTGCCAGCCGCCCGGGGCGGTACTGACCGAGCGGGGGCTTGAGCTGGTGGCGTATGTACTGCTGATCACCGGGCAGCGTGAGATCGCGGTGGGCGGGAGCCCGGACTGGCAGCAGGCGCTCCGGTTCGGCCGCGACGTCGATGTCCACCTGCCCGCGCATCATGTCGGCGCTGATGAGGTCGCCGCTTACGTCGATGGCGGGTTCCTGGATTCTGACTCCTCGCCGTTCGATGCTTGCAGTTTCCGTCTCCGGAGGTGCAGGCAGTCCTGGCGGGGCAGTTCCTGGTTCCGTCAGCCTGAGCTGGTGGCGGCGATCGTCGCGCACCTGGGCACGACCGGCGCTGCGCGGATGGCACTGGCTGATGCGCTCCGTTACGACAATAAACAGTAAGCGTCCCCAAGTGCATTCATGCCTGCTGACCGCGCTGACCAGCGGCACGCCGGTCAGCGCGGCGTCGCAGGCTGCGGGGCTGAGCCTGGCGATCCGGTACCCGCGGCCCGGCGTGGGCGAGACAGTGCTGAATGACGCGGCCGGGAAGCTCGCGCTGGTGCTCGCCGACCGGATCACGGCGGCGAGCGGCCCGGCGGTCAGCGTCGCCGGGATGCGCGACGCGGTGCAGGCGCTGGCGGCGGCCGGATCACGCGGGTCAGCGAGCGGCATCTGCTGACCGCGCTGCATAGCTCCAGTTTCCAGGTGCGGCTGACCGTCGCGCTGGCGCTGATCCGGCGCGGGACCTGGGGTCTGATCGACCGCAGCGTCGACGGATGGATTACCGGGGCCGAGGGCTGATTCGCCGAGCGGGCCGGGGAGCGTGGCGCGTCCGCTGGGGCTGGCGTTGTGGTTCTGCCCGCATCTGGCGTCGGTCGACCCGTCCGGGCGAGGGCGACGAACTGTACGGGCGGGGGCTGGCGCTGGCGGTGCGGGAGCAGAGCAACCCGCTGATGTTCGAGATCTCGCTGGCGCGCGGGTTCAAGCTCGCGGCCTGGGCGCGGCCGGACCTGGCCGTCGACGGCCGGGCGCTGGCGCTGCTGGCGGGCGGGCTGCGGCTGTGGTACTCGCGGGTCTGCCTGATCCACGCGGTCGGGATCCGGCTCGCACCCCGGATCTGGGCGGCAGGCGACGGCCGAGGCCGGGCTGCTGGAGGCTGATGCCGTCCGGGCGATCGAGGCGGCGGAGGCCGGTGATCCGCATCCGCTGGTGCGGGAGGCGGCGCGGATCACCAGCGCCTGGGGCTGGCGGCGGGTATCGGAGCTGGAGCGGTTCTGCTGGCTGGCCGAGTCGGATATGGGCCGGTCGAACTACCAGCTTGAGGATCCGGCGATGCGGCTGCTCGGTGATGTGAGCCTGCTGCTGAACCTGACGTACTGCGCGGAGCCGTGGTCGGAGCAGGAATGGCGGATTCTGGGGCTACCAACGACCTGCCGGCCTGCATCAGCCAGCCGGCGCAGCGGGCAGCAGTACATGACCAGCGGCTGCCCGCGTGACTGCCCGTTCGGGTTGTGCCCGTATCCGAGTGCGTCGCGGCGGCCGCGCGGGCGGGGTGAGCTGTCGGCCGCGTTCTGCCAGGCGCAGCATGATGTGGCCGAGCGGCTCGGCCCTGCGCCCTGGCATGAGGGCCGGGTCGGCGCAGGCCCAGGTAGATTTCTGGCTGTACGCCGAACAGGGCCTCGCCAACCGGGACGGGTGGGAAATCAACCTGTGAACACGCGGAAGCTGCTACGCGGAGGCATGGTCGCCGACGGGATCGGCACGACGATCCAGCGCGCTGACGTGCTGATCGACGGGTCGCTCCATTGCCTGGATCGGGACCGGGGACAGCGGGGCGTCGGAGGAGAACTGCGAGATCATCGAGCTGGCGGCGGGGCAGCGTGGTCTGCCCGGGGTTCATTGACGCGCATGTGCACGCTGAGGGGCCGTTGCTGGCGGACGGGTATGTGGAGGGGGCGCTCGCGCAGGGGGTCACGACGCTGGTGGTCGGGCAGGACGGGGAGTCGTGGATCGGGGCCAACGCGGAGACGGTTCGGTATCTGAACCGGTACTTCGCGCCGGTCAACGGGGCGCTGGATCCGGCACGGGATCTGAGTGTGGCGGACTATCGGGATGCGGTTTCTGGGCGGCTTAGTCAAAACGTGGCGGTGCTGGCTTCGCAGGGGACGATCCGACACAACGTCGCCGGGATGGCGGCGGGGCCGCTCGAGCGCGGACCAACTGGCGGCTGCGCGGCGGGAGGTCGAGACGGCGCTGGCTGAGGGAGCAGTGGGGCTGTCTAGCGGACTGGATTACCTGCCTAGCCGGTTCGGGGATGTGGATGAGGTCGCGGCGATGGCGGCACCGCTGGCTGCGGCCGGGCGGCCTTATGTGTCGCATATGCGGGGGAACGGGCCGACGGTCGGGGGTGCGCTGGCTGAGCTGATCATGGTTGGGTCGAGGGTCGGGCGTCGCGGGTGCATGCGAGCCATCTGTGGGGTGACCCGGCTGAGATCCAGACGGCGTTCGGGGCGGCTGATGTGGCGGGGATCGGGGCCAGCTTCGACATGTATCCGTACCGGAAGTCGAGCACGATCCTGGCGGTGCTGTTGCTGCCGGCGGAGGTTCAGGCGGGCGGGCCGGATCAGACGGTGGCGGCGCTGAGCGATCCGAGGCAGCGGGCGGTGTTGCTGGAGGACGAGAAGTTCAGCGAGGGGTATCTGGAGAACATTTACCTGGGATGCCTGCCTGAGGAGGCAGCGCGGTTCGCTGGGATGTCGGTCGCTCGGGCGGCGGCGGAGAACTCGCGGCCTGCTGGGGAGTGGGTGCTTGATCTGCTGGTGAGCTGCGATCTGAATGTGGGGGCGCATCTGGATCGGCCGGAGCTTATTGAGAAGGATCTGGCGGAGCTGGCGGATGATGATCGGCAGTGCGCTGGGTCGGATGGGATCTATCAGGGGCAGCATCCGCATCCGCGCGGGTACGGAGCGTTCGCCCGGCTCGCCGAGCACTATCTGAGCCAGGGAGCTGACACTGGGTACCAGCAGCTCGCCTGGCACCTGGCAGCTAAGGCGGCCGATGTCTATGGTTTGCATGACCGGGGACGGATAGCGGCTGGCATGGCTGCCGACATCTGTGTGATCGCGCCAAGCGGGATCGCCGACCGTGCCATCTACGGTGCACCGCAGATGAAGGCTATGGGAGTGACTCTGCTCATCGTCAACGGCGCGATCGCATGGCGAGCTAATCAGCGTTCGACGACAGGACTCGCCGGCAAGGTCGTCAGCTAACGACGCGGCCCTCATCCTCGCCGAAACCGACGAGCAGGCAACACCGCTCACTGCGTGTGACGTTGGCGCCCAATTGCGGCTGTCGGGCTGGCGGGGGGGCACACAGCATGAAGCGCGTTAGAAGCGCTGCATCGAGATCACGCTCAGCGACGCCCGCTCGTCGCGACTGAAAGGCGCATCGGTCCAATGATCTAGTGATCTTGGATGGCGCCCGCACTCGGCCTCTTCCTGAACCGCGTCCTGGAACGGTTCCGCCATTTCTGGTTCTGGGCCAATATCGCCGCGTATGATAGCTGGCAAATCACCCAGGGGAGCAGTGTGGCCAAGGTCTTCATTAGTCACCGGTCAGCGGACCTGGATCTGGCCAAGAAGCTCTCAGCAGAGCTTAGAACGCGAGGTAACGACGTCTGGCTCGATGACGAGAGGCTCTTGCCCGGTGACTCTATCGTCCACCAGGTCGAAGCTGGACTCCTGGACTCGGGTTACGTCATCCTATGTCTGTCAGCCGAGGGTCCTAGCGAATGGACGGATCGGGAATGGATGTCTACGCTGGCGCGACGGCTGAGCGGGGTAGATGTCAAGCTGCTGCCAGTTTTGCTTAGCGGCGGCTCGTTGCCGCCTATTCTTGCTGACATCAAGTGCGCCGATCTCACCGGTGACTGGGATCAGGGTATCAGCCTTCTCTGCTCGGCTTTCAGATGAAGCGAATCGTCTATATAGCCTCAGATCCGCACGATAAAGAGCGGCCGCTGGAGCTCGCCGCCCCGTTAGAAAGGGCTGGCTTTGCTGTAGTGCACAACGAGGCTGTAGGGGTAGGCGAGTCACTGATAGGCACGGCGGCGAAGCACTTGAAAAGCGGCGTCCCTGTTATTCTCTGCGCAACGGTCAACGCAGTTGCGCGGCCCTTTACGCGCAAGCTCGTCAACGCCGCACACGCGATTGATGGGGCCAAGGTTCTCGTGGTTGAGATGGATGAAGGGCTCGATCTCGATCATCTTTCGCTGAACACGGTCGCCGCGCGATATTATGAGGATCCCGATGGCGCGCTTGACGCACTGATTGATGCCCTGAACGCTGCTTCACAGTGGTCGCCGAAGGGCAAGTCGCTACCCACCATGACGGAGACGAGGATTATTTAGACCAGGTCACCACTGCGGTTACGCCGAGCATCGAAGCGCTGGCTCAGTTTCGCAGCCAGCTGCGCGAGGACATCGTGGCGGAGCATCCTCAGAGTCTGAGCGCATGGGAATTCCTGCAGCGCACATCCCTTGTGAAGGGCGACAGCTTGACCCGCGCTGGTGTACTCATGGTGGGCGAGAGGCCAGCGCAGGTAATGCCCAGCGCTGTCATCGAGTGCTGTGAGTACCACGGGACGGATCGCGTGGCCGCGTCCAGCAAGATCAGTATATTCGGAACACTTCCAAGCCAGATCGTGCAAGCCAATAAGTACATTGCGGATCGGGTGCAGCGCGGTGAAGCAGCAACGACGGCCGGGCCATACGCACAGCCGGTATTCATTTATCCCATGATCGCCGTCCGGGAGATAATCGCCAATGCTGTAGCTCATCGCGACTACGCCGCTAGGAGTTCCTGTATCCATATCCGGCTCTTTCAAGACCGGATCGAGGTCGCAAACCCCGGAACCTGGACTGGGCGGGAAATTGGGTCAATCCTTCCTGCGCGGATCGATGATCTCGCCGGCGAGTCCTCTAGGCGCAACTTTCGGCTGGCCAGCATGCTCACGTGGATCCGGCTGGTAGAAGGCGAAGGCAAGGGGATACTGGCGGTAGCGGCGGACTGCCGGAACGTCGGCGCTCCGGTTCCGACGGTCAGGGAATCCGACGGAACCATCACCGTCACCATCTTCCCGCGGTTCCGAGATTCAGGCGAGCCGCAATCTGCTGCCGTCGAAGCCACGGCAGCGCCAAGGCAGCTCCCCCGTCCCACTGATATTGTCGGCCGCGACGATGTGATGGCGGAAGTGTCTTGGCTGCTGAGCGGCGAATCCGGCCTGGCGCCGCCGGTCGTGGTGATCTGCGGGCCCGGTGGCATTGGTAAGACCGCGCTGGCGCTGCGCGCCTCGCACGAGCTGGCCGATCGTTACCCTGATGGTCAGCTGTACGTAAATCTGCGCGGCACCGCCAGCGGAGCGACCGACACGAGCGAGATCTTGGCACAGTTCTTGCGCGCGTTCGGAGTGTCGCGCGTGCCGGAGACGAAGGCAGAACGACTGTCGATGTACCGGACACTGCTGGCGGTCCGCCGAGTGCTCGTAGTGCTTGACGACGCCGTGGGCGGGGAGCAGGTCGGCGAACTGGTTCCGGCGAACCCTGCTTGCGCCGTCCTGGTCACTGCCCGGCAGCGGTTGCCTGAACTCGGCGGCGTTCACCATGTGGCGCCGCTTGAGCCTCTCGGCCTGGCGGATGCGACTGAGTTGTTCCTTCGCGTGACCCGCGAAGCGGGGATCAGCGTAGACGACGATATGGACGCGGTCGGCGGGCTGGTGGAGCTGTGCGGCGGATTGCCGTTGGCCTTGCGCATTGCAGCAGCGGTGCGGGTGCACGACCATCCGCGGCCGACCGCCGACCTCCTCGACCGGCTTGCCAGGCAGGGAACCGACACACTCGCCTACGGGACGATGAGTGTTGGGCGCTCCATCGGTGCGGGGTTCGAGCGCCTCGACGTTCCCGGCCGCCAATTGTTCCTTGCCCTCGGCCTGTTGCGGCTAACGCGATTCGGGCTGTGGACTGCTGAAGCGCTCCTCGAAGACACAGCAGCGGACGCCGCAGCCGCCCTGTCGCAGCTCGCAGCAAGCTTCATGATCGAGTCGATGGACTCCGGCAGGGGCTACGGCTTCCATGATCTGACCAGGGAATACGCTCGCTCGCGCGCCGCAGTCGAGTACCCAGGCGACCGCGACGAAGTACCGGCTAAGGCCTATCGTGCCCTGCTCACTCTCGCGAGGCGTGCCCATTTCGGCTTGTACGGCGGCGACTTTGAGGTGATCCATAGCGCGGTCTCTGACTGGAATGCGCCGCCTGAGGTAATCGCCGAGATCGACAATGATCCGCTTGGCTGGTTTGAGAAGGAGCGCTCGAATATAAGGGCGGCAGTCGAGCACAGTGCTGCGCTCGGAATGACCGAGATCTGCTGGGATCTTGCCATGTCCGCTCACGAGTTCTACCAGATTCGCGGCTACTTCGGCGACTGGTACGCCACCCATACCATCGCGCTCGATGCCTGCCGCAAAGCCGGTGATAAGCGGGGGGAGGGAATAGTCCTCGCCTGCCTTAACCAGCCCGCGCTCGTCGCAAGCCGGTGGCCCAGCGGAGTAAAGGACGTCGCCGAATTGCAGCGTTCGGTCGCCCTGATGAATGAATGCGGCGATCGGCATGGCCAGGCGATCGCGCTGCGCACGCTTGCAAACGCGCTGCGCAGGCAAGGGCACCTAACCAGGCCGCTCACGCTGTTCAACGAGGCACTCGTCCATTACACAGCGAGCGCGGACACCGTGGGACAGTGGCAGATCATGCGCTTCATCGGACAGACCCATCTTGACCTCGGGAACTACAACGACGCGTGGCGCGTGCTCAAGGCGGCCGAGACGGCGGCAAAGGAACTCGGCGGTGGACGCCTGATCGCACAGACCCGATACTGGCTCGGCCAGGCCTGCCTCGCTGTCGGCGATACCGGCGCCGCTCGGATCGCGTTCGAGGCCGTACTTGGGGTATACCGCGATGACGATGGCATCGGCCACGCCTACGCCATCCACGGCCTAGGCGACCTCGCTAGGATAACGGGCGCATACCCAGCGGCGGAGAAGTATCTCTCCCGAGCGGCTGAACTCGCGCATGACAGCGCAGACGCGCTACTCGAGGGCCGGGTGTGGCTGTCTATCGGAGCGCTGCACCGGGCTCGCGGCCAAAGCGATGAGCAGGCGGCGGCGCTGGCCCAAGCCGTGAAGGTTCTCGCCGGGTGCGGCGCGGCCCGCCTTGAGACACGGGCACTCGCCGCACTTGCCCAGGTCATGGCAGGTATGGGAGATACCAGTGCAGCCGATGCGGACGGGCCCGGATGGAGAGCCTTTATAACGCGGCCGATGTACCAGAGAACGATCGCATCGGCCGTCGCGCGGATCGCGACGAGATGTGGGCTTGACTTCCGTCCGCAGCGAAGCTGTCGCTGCGGACGCCAGCCGTGACCAGACAGATGTACGAGCGGCCGGGAGTCCCCTGCCGGGTACATCGGCCAGGTTCGAACCTGCGCCAGCCGCGACACGCCAGCAGTTGGCTCGAATGCCGAATGACCACTCGGCACCGGGCCAGAAGCCACACATGATAAGCAAAACGCGCGCCACTACGAGCCCGCTACCGCTGCCGGTGCAGGACGGGTCGGTCGCGATCGAGGACGCGTCCGTGCTGGTGGCCGGGCAGGCGGCGAGGGAGCGGCTCGGGCTGGAAGCGCGGTCGCTGGCGCTGGCCCGCCTCGCGGTCAGGTCCACGGCCCGCGCGGGCGACGACGCGGCGACGGTCGCGGCCCAGTTGGTCGACGCATGCTACCTGTAAGACCTGGTCTGCGACACCGCGCTGGCGTCCCCGGCCCGGCCTTCGCGTTCGAGGTCCTGGACGGCACCGGGTTCCGGCTTCGCCGGCAGCACGACGAGCTGCTTCCCGGCTCGCTTCTGCCAAAGAATTGCGGCTGCTGGCGCTGCAGCAAGTGTCGGTGGTGATGGAAATGGCTCGCACCGGCTACGCCGCCGACGATAGGCCTGGACTGCCCCGGCTTCCTTGGAGGCTGTGACCTCTGGGAAGGTTGGGGCTCATGGTATCAAGGAAAGCGCATCCCGATGAGCTGCGGGAACGGGCAGTGAAGCTGGTCTTCGAAGTTCGTGCGGAGACAGGAAACGAACGCGGGTCGATCGCAAGGGTCGGCCGCCAGCTCGGCATCAATACCGAGACTCTCCGTAACTGGGTGAATAAGGCTGAAGTTGATTCCGGTCAGCGGCCCGGCACCACCAGCGAGGATAAGAAAAGGATCGCGGAACTGGAACGAGAAGTCCGTGAGCTGCGCCGCGCTAATGAGATCCTGAAGGCGGCGAGTGCTTATTTCGCGAGGGAACTCGACCCCAGGTATCCGCGCTAGTCGAGTTCATTGACTCACATCGTGACCGGTTCGGTGTCGAGCCGGCGTGCGCGGTGCTGGAAATACGGCCGTCGACCTATTACGCGGCGAAGAAACGCGAGCGCGAGGCGTCGGCCCGCGACAAGCGTGATGACTGGCTGAAGAAGGAAATCACGCGAGTGTGGGCGGATAGGAAGACCGGCCGCCGCGTGTACGGCGCGAGGAAAGTGTGGCGGCAGCTGGGGAGGGAAGGCATCGAGGTAGCCCGCTGCACGGTGGAGCGGCTGATGCGCGAGCTGGGCATCGCGGGCGCAGCGCCCAGGAAGAAGAAGCCGCGGACCACTGTCCCGGCCCCGGCCGGAACGCCGCGTCCGTCTGACCTGCTCGAACGCGACTTCACCGCCGCTTCGCCGGCCAGCCGGTGGGTCGCCGATATCACCTATGTGGAAACGGCCTGCGGTTTCGTGTATACCTCGTTTGTGACTGATTTGTTTTCCCGCAGGATTGTCGGCTGGCAGGTGTCGGACTCGCTGCGCGCGGAACTCGCACTCGATGCGCTGGAAATGGCTATCTGGTCAGCGGGTGACAAGCTCATCGGAGGTAAGCTGATCCATCATTCCGACCGTGGGGTGCAGTACACGTCGATCCGGTATGCTGAGCGGCTGGGTGAAATCGGCGCGGTCCGCTCGGTGGGAAGTAAAGGCGATTCTTACGATAACGCGGCCGCGGAGTCAGTGAATAGTCTTTACAAGAAAGAGCTCATTGACCGCGACGGGCCATGGGCAGGCATCCGGGATGTCACAATCGCCACTGTGGACTGGGTGGCCTGGTACAACAACCAGCGGTTGCACTCAAGCTGCGGCTACATTCCCCCGAAAGAATTCGAGGAAAACTATTACGCACGGCAAGAAACACTGGTAGCATAGTCTTATTCGGCAAGCAAGGGCCTCCAATTTTGCCGGGGCGATCCAGCCTGTCATCGTCGTGCATCAGGTCCGGCGCGGTAACGGTAGCGTCATGGGCGGAAGCCGACGGACTGTAGATGGCTGTGAGCGTTGCGTTCCTGGCGCAGGTTCGGTAGGGACGCGTTGTGTATCTGGTATGTCCTGGGCGGCTAGCTGGGCGATGCGGTGGCGGGTTCGGCTGTTCATGTGGCAGCCGGTGGCGTGCTTGGCGTCGCTGTTGGCGAGGGTGAGCTGCTGTGCTCTGGCTTGGGCTTCGGTGGTGAGGCTGCGGGCTGCGTTGTCGAGGGCCGCGGCGTGGAGCAGGAGTTCGGGGTCGCTGATTCCGAGGTGGCGCAGGTGGGTTTCGAGTTGTCCGGCCCGAGGTGAGCGGTCGGTGGTGCGTGCCTGATCCGGGGTCGTGCTGGTGTCCTGGCTGGTCGGGGCGGTGGGTGGATGGCATCGCTGACGCCGCTGTCGGTGGACGGCATGATCGGGGTGGTGTCGACCACGCTGCTGTCCGATTCGCGGTCGGGGTGCCCGAGGCGGTGTGCCATTGGCGGCAGGAGTGTTGCCAGCCTGGCCGCAAACGTGGCGGTGGCGGAGCCGCGCGCGACGGGCCGGGAGATCGCGGCGTGGCCGTCGTTCGCGTTGATCGGGTCGTATGAGATGTTGATGCGCCAGGTCCCGGCGTTCCGCTGCAGCTGCCGCCCACCCGGCAGAGAGATCCGAAGTGACACATGGTCGGCGGGGAGCGCCACCATGATCAGCGGCGGCAGGGGCCATGTCTGAGGTTGAGCACAAGCCAGCAAGCTCAGCGGGCGTGGAGGCCGGCGCCGTACGTGGGACTGGGCAGTAGCGAACACGGCTGCCGACGGGTCGCTGCCGAGCGGGAAGGCGATCGCGGCACAACACGGCCGACATGAGCGATGGGGCTAGCTGGTTAAGCGTAGCGGCATAGCGGGCGAATTGACTTCAGGTTCACCATGACCGTAGCGGTGCAAGGGCAGCCTGCGTCCGCAGCTCATTAGAGTCCGCCTCACGGCTGGGCCTGCCATGATAGGGCGATGAATTGAGTGGCTGTAATACGATTGAGTGACTCTTGTGCAGAGGTGTGCGCAGAAGGCTTCAGGTGGGTGTGCCGTGTTGCAGGGACTGCGGCGCCGGGCTGTGATCCGGGTGTTTGTCGCGTCGACGTTCAGGGACTTTCACGCCGAGCGCGGAATTCTGGGCAGGGTTGAAGCTGACGCGAATGACAGGCTAGGGCCGGACGGCCTTGAGGTTGTTTTCGTGGACCTGCGGTGGGGCCTGTACTCGGGTGACGAGGACCAGCTCGGTCCTGTTCCTTTTGAGTCGGTCAGTCAGCGGTGTGTTGACGAGGTACGGCAGTGCGATGCCTTCGTGGCGTTCCTGGGACCGCGCTACGGCATGACACAGGATCGGCGATCGGTCCTGGGTGCATCCCGAGGCGAGGCTGGCCTGAGCATAACGGAGCTTGAAGTCCGGGCCGCTCTCGATCGCCGCGAGAGTGCATCAGGATCGCACGCGCCTGGCGCGCACAGGGAACATGGGGAGCTGTCAATCAGGCAAGCGGCCGAAAGGCCGTTTCCTAGCGTGTTCTTCTTCTTTGACGGGCCTCGTCATTCGATTGACCGCCGGCAGCGGGAACTCCGGGACTACGTGGTCGCTGGTGCTGCGTCTGATGTGCGGACTGTTGACCGGCAGTCAGCGGGTTACCTCGGGCGCTTTGCCGAGCTGCTGACGGACGAGTCGGTGAGGATGGCGAGGGAAGCCGCGCCTCCTCGGGAGGCCGGTAGCGGGCCGGCGGAGCCGGGCGAACTGGCCTTGCTGAGCCCGGACGCGTTTTCATCAGCGGCGGGCGTGCTCGAGCTGGATGGCTGGATAGGCACTCATAAGCGCCGTGAGCTGTGCTTCCGGGTGAGTGCCGATGACGAGCGCGCCGCTGCGGCGGCCATGTTCGAGCATGCCGACCGGCAACGCGGACAAGGCAGTTTCGTGCTGGTCTACTCCGCTCGTCTGCAGCGTCCGTGCCTGGTGGACTGCCTTGCCGAGTTCATCCAGGCCATGCCCGCGACCCCAGGCACGGCCGAGCGGACGCTTCAGTCCCTGACGGGCGAGTTCCGCGCGGCGCTGGATGCCTTGAGCGGCGCGTGCTTCATCTATATCGACAGAGCTGACCTCTTCTGGGAACTGGAAGGCCGCGATGCGTCATGCTGGCTCCTGCCGCTGCCAGGCAACGTCACCTTCGTCTACTCCTCGGCCAGCGTGCCGTCGTCGGCGACGGATGTCTCGCTTCCGGTTCCTGATCGGGATGACGCCGAAACGTTCGTGAAACGTCAGGCTCACCGGTACGGGAAGGCGCTGTCCTTCGAGCTCATCGAGGCCCTGGTCACCAGGGCGGTCGGCATCAGCGTCAGGTTGCCTATCCGGCTTGCCGGGGAGCCCCGGGATCCGGAGCCAGAGCCGGAAGAGCCGCCGCGCCACCCTGTCCCGGCCTCCGACGACCCCCGGTGGCTCGAAGCCGCGACCTTGGCGCTGCTCGCGCCTGACAGGGATGACCTAGCCGAGCTGGCTGCGATTCCCGCTGGCGCGAGCCAGCAAGAGCGCCTGCGTGCCTGGATCGCCGCGCTCCCCAATGATCCTTCGCGCCTGCTTCAGATCCAAGCCGCAAGGGCGAGCGCCGCCGCATCGCCGTTGATTACGGGAACCATGCTCGCACTGCTGCGCGAGTGCCGTCACGGCATCGGTCTCGCCGTCCTTCGCGACTGGGTCTGCCAGCTGACGAGCTTGCCGGTTCCTGCCAGGCAGCTCCAGGCGGCGGCCAGGCAGCTCGGCGCCCTGATCAGTGTTCGCGAAGACGAGGACGGTGAGCACTGGGAACTCGCCAGTGATCTCCTGGAGCACTATACCGATGAGCAGATCGCCGCCCAGGCCAGGAACTCAGACCCCAGAGCAGCTATACGCCGGTTCATCGCGCGCGGCCTGTTCCTGCTCGGCCCTGAAAGGAATCTCGGAAATGCGCTGGACTGCCTCGGATGCGCGCTGGCGGTAAAGGACGTAGATCTCGCCGTGCAACTTATCTTGGAGGAACTGGCACCGGAAACAGGACACGCGCTCGCCAGCGTAGTCACGGCGGCCGTGATCGCGCAAAATGACGATGACCTCGCTGCGGCCTATGAGCTGGCGGAGAACCTCCTGGAAAGCGCGAGGAAGCAAGACGATGCGTATATGATGGCCTACTTCCTGACCGTCTACGTATTCCGACGCATGGACATGAAATGGCGTAGTCACGAAGGCGAGCTGGATTTGCTCACCCGAGTCCAGCGAAGCCTGGAGGGTGACCTTCGGGCTGCGGGCGTCACGGCGGCCCCGGATGACGCCGAGCTGATGGCTGCCGCCGCAGTGGTTAGCATCCGGCTGCATTGGCTCGCACTTGAGGTGGGCGCCAGTCGGTCATGGAGCGAGTCGCCGCTGCCGCCGGCGGTGGTGGAGGCTTACCCCGCGCCCTCCATGATCGCGTACGCCCGCCTGCTGGACGCACGGCTGCAGCTCTGCGCCGGAGATACGGCGTCCTGCCATCAGGAGGCAGTTCAGGCGCTTGCGGCTCTGGCTGACCAGAGCGCGGCGGACGACGCACCGGGCCTGTGGGAGCTTGCTGGCCACTACGTCCGCATCACCGGAGGCACAGTCCCGGATGGTCTTCCTTCCCTGCCCGAACCGGCCAGTTCGGCAGCCGGGAGCGTTGAGTTCTCCCGCACAGGCCTGCTCCGGGAACTCGTCGGGGTGGCCACTTGCTCGGCGCGGCAGGATTTCCAGCGAGCGCGAACGCACCTGGACGCCGCGTTCGAGGCGGCACGTGAGGGAATTGGTCGCCTGCCAGACTCAGGCGACTCCGAGTTGCTGTACCAGTTCACGCATCTCGTTCAGGGTGACCTGCTCTGCGACCAGCTTGAGATCTGGCGTGCGCTGCGCCAGTACGCTGATGCGGAGGAGTGCATCAGGCTGATCGGCTACCGGGCCGTCAGTGCGCAGCAGATCATTCTCCATGTCTGCGCCGGGCTGCGGCTCGCCTACGTGAGCCTGCTGCACTCCGATACCCGGCGCACGCGAAATGCACTGGCGAACGCCTCGGCCGGCATCCGATTCGGCCTCGAAATGGGAATGGCGACTCGGCTGCTCGCCGACCTGAACGACAGGATGCCCGCCCTGCGGGCTTATGCGAAACACGAACTCACGGCCCGGAACATACTCTCCGAAGATGAATGGAATGCGCGCGGCGCCCAGGTCATGCGCTCTCGCGACATTTACCGGAAGTTCCAGCGCTCCTTTCCTGACAACCCGGAATGGCGCGAGCCGCTCGCGCGCTCGCTGCGTGATTTCGCAGCCTGGTGCCTGGACTCCGGCGAGCACGGCAAGGCGCTTACGAACCTGATGTGGTCGGCCCAGCACCTGGAGATGCTGGGGCAAGACAAGGTAGCTCTGCGGGGGCTTCAGGCCACGGCCGAGATCGTCAGCCGCAGCCCTCTGGGGGCGGAATACGGATTCGCGGAAGACGGCCGACCCCTCTCCGACCGCATCGCAGCCCTCATCCGGAGCCACGCCCAGCATCTCAGTCCCGAAGTCGATCAGCTTATCGACATCAGGAGCGTCCGGCTGGCCTCATGGTCCTGCGTACTCGATCCGACCGCTGTCCACCTCGACCTGATCGAGGCAGGAACCATCCAGCAATGGCTGCCAGCCCTCGACCGCGACGACGAACTCATCACACGCATGCGCCTAGGCGACCAGCTCGACCAGGAGGAAGACCCGGCAGCAGCAGCGGAAGCCATCAGGCAAAGCCTGGAGAACCGGCTAAACCATCTCGGTCCCGATGACCCAGATGCCCTCGCCACCCGGCACGAGCTCGCCATGCGGCAAGGCGAGGCAGGTCACCTCTTGGCTGCCGTGGCCGAGCTGGAGGCACTGCTTGCCGACCAGCTGCGAGTACTGGGTCCCGATCACCCGGACACCCTCACCACCCGGCACGACCTTGCAATCCAACTCGGCGAGACTGGCGACATAATGGCCGCGATCGAGGAGCTAGGGGAACTTTCCGCCGATTACCTTCGTGTACTCGGGCACGACCACCCCGGGACCCTCATCACGCGTGCCAGCCTTGCCATCTGGCACGAGGAGGCCGGAGACCTGGCGACGGCAGCAGAACAGCTGACGGCAGTCCTGGCCGACCAGCTGCGAGTCCTGGGCGCAGATCACCCCGACACGATGAGCACCCGGGCCAGCCTCGCGTCAGCCCGCGGGAGTCTCGGCGACGCGGCAGGGGCCGTCGCCGCCCTGGAAGAAATCCTGGAAGACCAGCAGCGCATTCAAGGCCAGGGCTACCACCCCAGCATGCAGGCCGCCGTCAGCAACCTGGCCTACTGGCGCCGCGAGGCGGGCGACCCCGCCGGAGCAGCGGAAAGCTTCAGGCAGCTGCTCGCCATCCAAAGGCGGATCGTCGGCGCCGATCATCCTGACATCCTCGCCATCCGGCATAACCTCGCAACCTGCCGAGGCGAGTCAGGAGACGTAGCTGGCGCAGTCGAAGACCTGCAAGCGCTCCTCGCCGATGAGCTGCACATCCTGGGTCCCGACCATCCGGACACTTTGGGCATCAGAGCCACCCTTGCCTACTTCAAGGGCCAGGCAGGCCACATTGACGCAGCAATTGAGGCACTGGAGGCGCTCGCCGATGACCAGATCCGTGTCCTAGGCCCCGACCATCCCGACACACTCATTACGCGCCACAACATCGCCGACTGGAAAGGGAAGGCAGGAGACCTAGCTAGCGCGGCAAGCAAACTTGAACTGCTCCTCCCAGACGTAATCCGTGTCCTTGGTCCCGACCATCCCGCCACCCTGGGCACCCGCGGCAATCTCGCCTCAATGGCAGGCGAAGCCGGCGCCGCCGCCGCAATCGCCGCCTACCGGGCGCTCTTGACCGACCAGATCCGCGTCCTCGGCCCCGACCACCCCAGGACATTGACCACCCGCGCGAACCTCGCCTTCTGGCAAGGCGAGTCAGGAGACGTAGCCGGCGCACTCACTGCCTACCAGGACCTCCTGGCCGATGAACTGCGAGTCCTGGGCCCTGACCTGCCCAGCACGCTGACAACCCGCCACAACCTGGCCTCGCTGCATGGCGAGGCAGGGGACGCCGCCGGCGCGCAAGCCGCCTTCGAGGCACTGCTAGCCGACAGACTGCGCATGCTTGGCCCAGACCACCCCGGCATCCTCGCCACCCGCGGAACCCTCGCCTACTGGCAGGGCCAGGCTGGCGATCTAAGCGGCGCCGCCGCCGAATACGAGGCGCTGCTCGCCGACGAACTGCGGGTCCTAGGCCCCGACCACCCCGAAACGCTCGCCACCCGCATCGACCTCGCCGACTGCCGAGGCACGGCCGGCGACTCCGCCGGGGCAGCAGCCGTCCTCGAGGTCCTGCTGGCCGACCAGACCCGGATCCTAGGCGCGGACCACCCCGACACCCTCACCACCCATGCGAACCTCGCCGAACATCTCGGCGAAATGGGGCATGCTCAGGGCGCGGCTCAAATGCTAGAAGGCATCCTCACCGATCAGCAACGAGTACTAGGCGCCACTCACCCAGATACACTCGACACCCAGGCCGCCCTCGCCTACTGGCGAGGCAAAACCGGCAAACAATGACATTAACCCCCACTGTCTACGCGCGATCGAACGCTGAGCTTGTTGCCGCAGCCACGCCTGGCGCAATTGGGTTTCGTTCGGCGTACAACCGTCCCCTGCATGCCGAGGCCAGGTCCGCACCCCCCACCGCAGGTCATCAGCCTGGCCTTGATGTACGAGACCGACGCTCGCGAGGAAGAGAACAGAACGGAGCGATTCCGCCAGGGACAGCAGAAGTGAGCGATCAGGCCCGGTCAGGATGGTGATAGCCGCAGGGCGGCGGCGTCCAGTCGTTGGATGGTTAGCGTCTGCGTCTGGCAGGAGTGGCGCCGGAGCGGGGAGACCCGGGCCGGGATGGCTCCGGTGCTGTTG
Organism: uncultured Actinomycetota bacterium; assembly: GCA_963819285.1. Classification (GTDB taxonomy): domain Bacteria; phylum Actinomycetota; class Actinomycetes; order Streptosporangiales; family Streptosporangiaceae; genus Chersky-822. Next base: position 2,028,139 of record CAWFVM010000002.1, on the reverse strand, counting down.
TGTCTTTCCGGGTCGGGGGGCCTGTCCGCAGAACCGGGAATGGCCTTGGAAAGGTGCCTCGCAGGAGCTGCTCGTGCGGCGATGGGGTGCGCGGCGGCGGGATGCGGCTGAAGAGGGGAGCGGCGTCGGACATCGCGTCGGCGGGTGGTCGTCCCTGGCTGCGGAGCAGGTCGTAGTGGCGCATGGCGCTGGGGTTTAACTGGCGGAGGCGGTGCTCGCAGGCGCGCATAGCGCCGGTGGCGGCTCGTGCATGCCACCTGTCGCCGGGGTCGGCGAACAGTGTTGCCGCGCCCCAGGCGTGGATGACTGAGGTCAGGTCTGCGTGGCGGAGCCAGCCGGGGTTGAGGGCGGGCTCCCACTGGCGGGCGGCCGCGAGGGTGCCGTCGCGTATCTGGCTGCCGTACGGGTCGCCGGGCCCGGCGGTCAGCTCGGCTGCGCGGTGGCGCAGGTAGCCCAGGATCCGCGCGGCGCTCGCAGCGGCTAACGCCACCTCCGCGCCGGGATCGGCTGAGCGGCCGGAAGCGCCGTCTGCCGGACCAGGGTGTTCCCGCGAGTCCATCTGAACGTTGCTCCTCGTGTCCTTAGCGATGCGCGGCCGGCCCGAGCTTCCCCGAATGCCTCGCTTCCGCGCAGATGCTGTCCGCGGCGGCGGCCAGGTTCGCGGCTGCCATCTGCAGCGCGAACCGCACATGGAACGCGACAGAGGACAAGGTGCCCGCGCCATGACCCAGGATGATGTCATCCTGGTCATCGGCCAGGACATCATCCAGGTAGCGGGATAACGCGGTCACGACCCGGCCGGCAGGCCCGGCCGCCGCCATCGACCCCGGCCCCCGGGCTCGCGTCCGGGGCCATGACCACGGCCCGGAGATGCCCGGCCGCGAGATCCTCGAAATCTCCGAACGCCGGCGCTCCCATCACGGCTCCCGCGCCAGCAGCTGGTACACCACGGCTGCGTGGACCGCGCCCTGAGCGCAGGCCTCCGCTGCCGGGCCGGACGACTGCCCGGCAGCGGCGGACAGGCGGCCGTGCAGCACCTGCGCCAGCCCCGCCAGCGCATCAGCGGCCTCGTCCAGGCCGGCCGGGACACCATCCGCCCCGGCCGGCACCGCATCACCGCCCGGCGGCGGCAGCCCGGCCTCGACGCTGATCCATCCCTCGGCAGAGGCCACGGCCGCGAACGCGAACGCGGCGAACAGCTCGTGCGGCGCCTCCTGCTGGCACCGCCGGCAGGTGGCGGCCAGCACGTCGAACGCGTCCCGGCTCGCCGCCAGCACATCCGGCAGCCCGCCAGCCGACTCCAGCCGCCCCCGGATAACACCTATCTGATCCATGACGCTCACCTCGTCTTCTCGTCCTGCCCGGCCACCCTGACCCCGGTCACCACCCGCCGCCACACCGGCAACAGGCTTGTGGACAGACCAGTCGTCCTGTGGATTCCGCAGGCGCCGGAGTCCTCCGCCGGAACGTTCCGGTACCGGAACGGCCCGGAGGAACGCGGACTCCGCCCGGCGCGGATCGCCGGGCAGCCAGCCGGGGCAGCGCGCACCACAATCCGCCTGCAGCCGGCAACAGCAACTACCACCAGGCGGAACGAAACTGGCACCGGTACTCGTGCCGAACGGGCCAGCGTCGCGGCGAGCGGCCGGGACCAGGCACCCGGCAATCCGGGCTGAGAGCCAGGCAGCCGACCCTGGCGCCGGCCCAGCCGCCACCGGCCTCGCACGGTCCCGCTGGCCGCCACGAGGCTGCTCGACCACCTCTGCCGCAGGTCGCAGCCGGTGCGGGTGAGTACCCGGAAGCGATCTCGTTCATCCAGCTGACGATGACCAGCGCCGCCGGCACGGCCTCGGGAAACAAGACCACGCCATCATCGTGAACGCCTTTATCTAAGAGAGGTAATTACGGACAGAGATGCCACGTGAACGGCGGTGAACTCTCGCGGACTGTCCCGGATCTCATTTCCCTCGATTCCTTTCAGCGGTGCATGCGTTGCGGCCTTGAGCTAGCATAACAAGCCTACGGGGCTGGATCTTAACATCGAATCCGGGTCACGGATAAGCCTGTTCCGCGTCAGCCAGGAAACTCCAGGTAAAGCGAGGGGAAGCAAGATATGCATAAACCCGGAATAAGGCTGGACCGGGCGCGGTCCCTAAATGCATACTGACGTCAGACGCCAGAAAGGAAACGAAAACCAGAGGACGTCGCCAGAGAGCCGGGGGCCTGCTGCAAGGCAGCAGGGAAGCGTGAGGGGACATCGTGATGAGCCAGGACGCCACAGGGCAGGGGCGGGCAGGACGGCCGGCGGGACGTCGGACACGCCAGGACGGGGCACGCGGCCGCAGGGTCGAGTTCACGCTCACCGACGCCGAGCTCGGCGAGCTGGACGCAGCTGCCGGCCGGGCCGGGCTTGCGCGGGGCGCGTACGCCGCCCAGGCCGCGCTCGCCACCGCACGCGGCGGGGCGAGCCAAGGCCAGCGTTCCGCTGCGGGAGGCGCTGGCAGAGCTGATCCGGTCGGCCGGGCTGGTCCGCCGCACCGGGGTGAACCTGAACCAGGCCGTCGCGAAGCTCAACGCCACCGGGCAGCGTTCCGCCGACCTGCTCCCCTACGCGGCGGAATCCATCCGCCGGGCACGCCGCCTGGACGCCGCAGCGGAGGAACTGCGGAAGAGGCTTCCGTGATCGGAAAGGTTCTCCGCGGCGAGCGCCCCGCCGGGCTCCTCTACTACCTGTACGGGCTCGGCAGGCACGAGGAGCACACCGACCCGCACCTCGTCGCCGGATGGCGGCACCCCGCCGAGCTCGAACCGCCCGTCCGCCCCGGCGGGCGGCGCGATTTCCGGGATCTGGCCGGGCTCCTGCGGGAGCCCGTCGCGGCGCTCGGCGACCGCGCGCCCGCCCGGCCCGTGTGGCACTGCGTCGCCCGCGCAGCCCCGACCGACCGGCTCCTCAGCGACGCCGAATGGGCGCAGGTCGCAGCCGAGATCATGCACCGGACCGGCCTGTCCCCGGCCGGGCAGGAAGACGACGCCGTGCGGTGGGTCGCCGTCCGGCACGCCGCCGACCACATCCACCTCGTCGCCACCCTCGCCATGCGGCGCACCCCGCCCGGAGACCGCACCGCCGCAGCCCGGCCGACCAGAGCCGAAACCGAGAAAGCCCGGCGGCAAGGCAGGCGCGAGGCACCCCGCGTCACCCTCAAGCGCGAGGTCAGCACCGCCGCCGCAGCAGCGGGCAGTACAACTGGTTCGTGGTGCCCTGGTGCTCAAGGCACTTCGGTCCTAAGCCTGTGGCATTGACTTGGTGGTCGGCCTCATGCTGCCGCTGGTTCGGCCGCCCTCGGCTACCCTCGGCTACCGACGTGCCGCCCCAGCGCTGCGGACAGATCGGCCGGCCTGTGTCGCGGTCGCCTCTGGCACTGGCCGCCGTCGGCCAGCGGTCATACGCTTGTGCCGGCCTGAGTGACGAATCGGTTTAGCAGGCGACCCGGGATGACACTGGCCGAGGTCCGGGTAGTGGCGGGTTCCTCACTGTCAAGGTCAGGTTCGTGCTCTGATATTGCCATCCCTGCTTGCCGCCGGTGGAGTACGTAACCTTAATTTCCCGGATGGTGTAGCGACCTGGCTTGAGTATCCTGATGGTTACGACTCCGAACCATCTGGAATACTGATGCGGGGCCACGGCGAGCGATTTCACGGGTGCCGGGATATACAAGTGCGGGCATTCCTTCGGCAAATCTCCGAGGCCGACAGCGGGAAAATAGCCGAGATGGCGCATGTCGTACACTCTCGCGCTGATGTAGCGTATCTCTGGCTGTCGCCCCGACAGGGACAGGCTGGAAAGATGCACAGCCTTATCGGTCATGTTCGTGAACTCAACGACAACGTCGACCAGTTCGTCTGTATGAGCCGGGCCGTGCAGCGATTCCGTTGTATTGACGAACACCTGGTGCGCGCCCAGGTTTCCCGAGCAGCCCGGGAGGGCGAGAAGCAGGAGCATCAATCCGGACGCAGAGCAGAGCGCGCGCCGCGGAGCCCTGACCGGGCGCAGCGGCAGAACCCGATGTCTCGTATGACAAAACGTCAGGCGCACGGAGGGGTGCCCCACTTGACGTCGTAGTCATAGATTATTTTGGGGTCTCCGCCGTAACGGCCTCCGTTGGTAAAATAGTAGGGATTTCCTTTCTGCCCCCAGAAATAGTGGGAGTAGTTTCTGGTGCCAGCGGTGTAGGTCACGTCCGTGCTGGTCGTGTAGTCCGTCTCCGCGCTAACTCCTATCCCCTCGACAGTCGCCCCGAGGCCGTAAGACCAGCCTTTCGTGTGTGCCCAGTCTGTTCCGAAACCTGCCGTGATCTTCTGCACCCAGGCAGGGTGGTTGATTTTTTCGGTGCAGTATTTGGTGAAGTCGTTGTTGTTGTTCAGGTACTTGGCGGCACTCCATCCGAGCGGGAAGACGGTCGTGCTGACGTGGGTACCAGTCGCCCAGATCCTGTCCGTGTGGTAGGCGGCGTAGGTATCACATTTCGCGTAGTTATGGCGGCGGTCTATGAAGTCCTCGTTCAGCAGTGCCCTGCGCGAGTCCTGCGGGCCGATGGCCGGCCAGGTGGTCGTCTGAGAACTGCTATTATTTGTAATGGTGCGATGTCCTTCGACCGTGCCATGATCGCCGTCCTTGCTGAACGAGACGGAAAAGATCGTCTGCGACCCCTTAGTGTACGCGAAATCACCAGTCGAGTCGTTACTGCTATAAATGTCGGCGAGCAGCGACCATTTCGGCCCGGAGAAGGGTATCGATATCCAATTCGAGCATTCTGGGTGGCTGCTGAGAACGTAGGGCTGCGGCTGGAGGCCAGTCAGATTCGTGCCGTCGGCCGCGATATACGGGTTGTAGCTGTTATCGGAGCCGATGAACTGGTACCCGAAGGAGTCAAGCGGCGGCACCGCAGCCGGATCGAGCGGGCCTCCGGCAATCTGCGGGTCGTTCTGGGACGCCCATGTTGCCTGCTGGTTCGCCGCGGTGTTATTGCCGGAGTCGTCCGGTCCGGGAGGCGCGAGTATCATCGTCTCTGGCTGCGGCGGGCTGAGCGACGGGGGCGGGTCCTGGTCGCCCGTGCCTACCCAGGCGGACTCGCTCGACTCGGCGAGTTCCAGGTAGCTTGCTCCGCCTGCTGTCGCAGCGGTCGCGTAAGCGTCAATCTCGACGTTGAGGATGCCGCCGTTGCTGGTCGCATCAGCTTGCGCTGCGGCCGGGAGGGAAGCGAAAGCGGGCAGGGCGAAGGTCCAGTGACCGCTCTGATCGGTTGTGGTGCTGCCGATCAGGGTCTGATCCGTGGACGTCGAGCTAACCGGAGCGTCGTAGATCAGCACCTGGTCGCCCTGGAACGGAAGGTTAGATGGCGCGGCCGGATATAGCAGCGTTCCGGACAGCACCTGCGTCTCCGGGCCGAAGGCTCCGGCGACGCCTACGCCGACCGCATTACTCGCTGTCACGCTGAACGTGTCGGTCGTGGCACTGGAAAGGCCGGTCAGGGTCACCTGGCTGACGCCGGGCCCCGTCGTCGTGCTCACATCATCGGGCGACGCGCTGATCGCATAGCCAGTTATCGCTGATCCGCCGTCGCTAGCGGCAGGCTTCCAGGTCACGGTGGCAGAAGTGCCAGAGATACTGACGGCCACCGACTCAGGCGCGGCCGGCACCAGCGGAGCCAGGTAGTAACCGCGGAGAGACACCACGACGTCGACCGTGCCGCCACTGTGATTGGTGACGGTCTCATCACCTGTCGGTGAGACCGCTGAAACCAGCGGCGCGGTCAGGTCGTCATCCTGGCCGTCGCCGCCATTGAAGTTGACGCCAGCGTTGCCGGGATCCGCAGCGTTGGCCGCGTAGACCGACAGCAAGCCGTTCGCGGTCGGATTCGAGGCCGCGACGGTTTCCACGACTGCTGACACGCCGGAGGCTGGCACGCCGTCTACGCCCGTCGCGGAGAACGTGATGGACCCTCCAACTGGGACCGGTACTGCTGGCACCCCGCCCGTACCACTGCGGGTGTCCGCGATCCGCTGCGGCGTGACATCGAGAAAAGAAGACCCGGCCTCAGCCGACCCAGGGCCGACCAGGTAGCCCTGGACAGCAGCCATCATGTCGACAGGCCCGGTGCCGTGATTGACCAGAGTTAGCCGACCCGACGCGGACAGCGCGCCGAAGTACAGGTTCCGAACTATCCGAGACGGTGAATAGCTCACGATCGGCTGACCGGGATCGGTGCCCCCTGCCGGGAACGCCGACACGAAGCCAGTGGCTGCGGCACTATCGACGCCCAGGTACAAGACAGCGCCAGCAGCGTCAGAGGGAACGCCTCCGACGCCCGTCACCTGGAAAGTTACGCTTCCGCCAGCCGGAATCTGGGCCTTAGCCGGGGCACCGAACCCAGAACGCGTATCAAGAACTCCGCCGTAAGGCAGCCCCGCATAGGTATCGTCAGCAGCCGGCGCGCCGGCGGCGGACGTGTAGCCGATAACCGTGACTTCGACATCCGTCATGCCGGAACTGGCATTTGCTACCGAAATCTGGCCCGACTGGCTGACCTGTACCAGGTCGCTCGCGCTGACGTTCTGATCAGCGCTGAACGGTGCCGTCCAGATTCCAGGGTTCGTGACATCAGTATCATAATCTTCCAGAGCCCCTGACTGAGCGGGATTAATGGCGGTCATCACGACGTAGACGTCTGACACGTCATTCGGAATACCGCCAACGCCGGCGATCTGAATAGCTGCCGTCGCATTGGCTGCCAGCGCCGCCGCCGGCACGCCGCCCGTCCCGTCCCGCGTGTCCAGTACTTTAACCGGAGCCAGCGGAACAAACTGGCCTGCACCCGGCATCAGCCCGCCCGGAGCAGCCACAGCGCTGCTGACAGCGGTCCCAGCCACGTTCACAGCGGTCAGCGTCGCCGCCACGAGCATCACCGCGACCGCAGAGTTTCCCTTAGACCATCGTATGACATGCCAGCGCCTGCCCAACAGAAAGGAGGATCGCCATGGGGGACGTAACAAATTACGAACCTCCTCAAAGGGACAGCTCGTCTAAAGGTAGATGTATCTGTAATCGAAGTCAATAGACGTCGATATCCGTACTAAATCCCCGCTGTCCCCGGAATCCAGCCACGGATACAAGTCAGCCACATCCGCCACCTGCCGGTCGAGGTCCACCACCGTGTCCCTGAAATGGTCGTAAGAGACGCCCGGCAATCCTCCCGCAGCGGCTCCGGTACCTGGCCGCAGTCATCTTCCAGGATCAGGAGCCGGGTCAGCTTCGACAGCCTGGTCTGCGGCAGCTCCCCGCCCGTCACCTCCAGCACCTGCGCCACATCCCCGTCATCCCGGCTCAGCAGCTCCACGTACTCCGTCCGCAGCCCCCGCTCCCGCACGAACAGCTGGTACACGGTATGCATCGACAGCTCGAACCGCTTCGCCGGCCTGAAGTCGAGCGTCACACACAGCCCGGCAGCCAGGATGGTGACCTCGGGCCGGGCACGCGGGTCGGATCTGATCCGGCCCGGCTGGCGACGTGCGGCCAGGTGTATGCCGTGGTGTCCAGTCCGAGGCGGGTCGCGATGATGAAGGCGACCGAGTCGGCCTCGACCTTGCGGACGCCCCGGCACGGAGCAGGGCTGGTTCCCGGCAGGTGCCCGGCCGGGCTGTCATGCAGGAGAACGTGACCGAGCTCGTGGACCAGAGCCCGGGAGGCTGCCCATTTATCCAGGTCGGAACTTATCGTGATGTGCCGGCTGCCCCAGTCGGTCGCGCTGCCGGGTCCGCCGCTGGCCGGCTGCTCGACGGTGAGGCCCTGGCGCCGTGCCAGCCAGGCGAGCGCCTCCCACAGTCCGGGTGCTGCCGCTGCTTCGGCCTGCGGCGGGCGGGCGGCGAGCGGGCTGTGCTGCGCGGCATGTAGGACGCTGCGCAGGTCGCGGCCGGGGAACCGGGCGGCGAGCCGCAGCCACGCGGCCCAGTCCTCGCCGGTGCGGAGCGCGCCGGTCTCCGCCGCGACCCGTCGCCGGTCACGGCGAGCCCCGGCTGCCGGGTAACCTCGCGCTGACCGCGATCCCTTGTTCCCGCCGGCCCTGGGTGGTCACCTGAATCCCTGGCAGGTCCCCAGGCCGCTGGCCCCGGCCAGCCAGCGGAGCCGGTCGTTGGCGATGCTCAGCCCGCAGGCGCGCAGCTGCCGTGCCAGCTCGGCCTGGCTGAGCCGGACTCCGCGCTTTCGCGCTTCCAGGACGATCGCAGCAGCGGCCTCGATCAGCGGGCCGTCCTCGGCCGGGCCGAGGTCGCCTGGCCGGGCCAGGGTCGCTCCGACTAGTCCGGTTCGGGAGTGGCAGAGCAGGCCGTTCAGGGTTACCGGCTCCGGCCCTGCCGCGGCGGCAGCGCCGGGGTGCGCGCCGTTCTGGTAGCCATCTGGCGTGACCAGGCCGGCCAGGATCGCCCGCGCGGGCTGCGGTGTCGTGTAGTCCAGATCCGCCAGAGTGATTGTCAGGGTCAGGATCTGGGCCTGGCGGAGCACGTCGGCCGCGACACCCGGATCAGCGAATACTGCCCGGGCCAGAGCCGACTGGGCCCGGCGTTCCGCCCGCCGCACCCGATGGCCTGTTCCGGCCTGGCCGTCGCGGGCGTGCAGGGAGCGGCGCAGCCGGTGCAGCTCCCGCGCGGCACGCTCCACCCGGACCCGGCGGGCAGCGGCCTGTGCCGTCAACAGCTCATCGCCCGCCAGCAGCAGCTGCGTCCTGACCCGCTCACCCGGACGCAGCCACCCCAGCCCGGCCAGCCTCCGGTCACCGGCCCGTGCCTGGTGCCGCGTCTCCCGCAGCGAGAACTCGAACAACGTCGCCGCGACCAGCGGCATCAGCGCGAACGCCTCCCGCGCACCAGGATTATCAGGCGCATGAGCCCAGTTGAACGCACTCGAAGCGGCAACCAGGCCCCACACAGCCAGCCGGGGAGCAAGCGCCGACTCCCCGCGCCGCCCGCCGCAGCAGCAGCACCGCGCACAGCCCGGCGGCGCCGTCCAGGGCACCCCAGAGCAGGAACGGCCACGGTCCCCGCAGCGCCATGTTCGCCCGCGCGAACCCGATCAGGCCATGCGCTGAGATAGCCGCCGCCACCGCGGCGAACCTGAACAGCAGCGCGTACTGCGCCATCCCCGCGAACACCTCACGAGCCCGCTCCCGCCTCCCCGCGTCCGCGCGCAGCGCCAGGCGCACCAGCACGCCCCCGGCGGCCACCGCCGCGACGGCCGCTAACGCGATCCACAGTGGCGATAAGTCAGCCCAGCTGCGGGTCTCGCCGACCAGGGAGACGGACGTCAGCCGGTCAGCAAGCATCGTCATCTGCACCGCACCCTCCAACACGAATGCTCATCTGAACATTACACTCATAATCAGGGATGTCAACTTGAGTTGATACTACTATAGTCTCCGCTGACGTGCGTTCGTCAACCTGAAAGTCCGGTGCGACATCAGGGAGTTGATCTGAGATGATGTCCCGGGAAGGAGGGGACAACATGACGGCCGCCGACAACTCCCCGGGCCAGCCCGCCGCCGGCGCAGAGCCACCGCCGCGCACTCTCGCGGAGAAGGTCAGCTGGCTGATCGAGCACGCGCATCCCGCCGGGCGCGGTCCCTACTCCAACGCCGAAGTCGTCACCCTCATCGAGAAGGCCACCGGAGAGCAGTTCTCCCACACCACCATCTGGAAACTCCGCAACGGCCAGGCAGCTAATCCCCAGATGCGCCTGATCGAGGCACTCGCCCGCACCTTCGGCGTCCCGCCCGCCTTCTTCTTCGACGACTACCAAGACGAGCAGTCCGGCCTGCTCGCCGAGCAGATCGAGTTGCTCGCCCTGGTCCGAGACACTGGCGTGACCAGCGCACAACTCCGATCCCTGCTCGAACTAAGCCCAGGCGCCCTCCAGGCCGTCGCTGACCTCATCAGGCACACCACCCAAGCCGGCACCCAGCGAACCTGACGTGATTGACCGGTCGTGCGGCAATGGGGTCTGGCGTTGTGCTGGCGCTAATGACGTCAGATCACCGGCGCGCCGAGTTAGTGACAGAGGGATTCGAGTCGGCATAGGTGATGGCGGCGGTTCTCAAGACCGCTAGGGATAGCCCCCTGAACTGCGTGAATTACTTTGATATCGATCGGCTAGGCACGCATTCGGCACGCCAGAGTCGTGGAAGCATGTTCAGCTCAGCAACCAATCCTTCTCCATTCTCAGAATCTGGCTACCTGCCGGATGCCGCACTCTGCGATCGCGAGGCCTTTCCCCAGCACGCCCACGGACATCGACCGCGCCGCGACAGACGCTCGGGAGAGCAGGATTGCTCGCCTGTTCGGATAGTCATCAGTTGTGACTGCTTCCAAGGCGAATTCCGTTTCGTCTGGCCAGCACCGCAAGCTCGTCGCCGACTTCGCAGTGATGGTGACTTTCCGGTGGCCCTGGCGCACCATCCCAAGTGACCTCGGCCCAGACGAGACGGCCCTTCTCATCACCGGACGTCTCGCACCGCACCGACAGCCCATTCACCACCTGGAGTCCTCGACCACTTTCACTCCGAGGCTCATAGACCTCGTGTGGTGTGCCAGGAGCCCCGCAGTCAGCGACGGCCACGCGAATCGTCTCCTGGTCCCAGGTGATTGCCACCGCGAACCAGTTGCCAAGGCCACTCGCGGTGTGCTGCAGCGCGTTCGTCGAAAGTTCAGTCGTCACGACAAGCACGTCGTCGCGAGCCGGGCATTCCGGCAGGAGCGATCTGAGCCACCTGCGCACCAGATTTAGCTGGCTGGCCTCGCCAGGAAACAAGCGGAGCCATGGGGGCGGCGGCCCGCTGGCCGAGGGCTCGGCTCGGGCATTTGCTAGATCAGTGATCTGGCTGAGTGCAGCCTCGCCGGTGCATGGCCCTCCAAGGCTGCGCAGGTTGGCTAACTCGAGCTCGGAGCTGCACTGCACATCGAGCACAGCGCCAGGGCTGGGGAGATGCTCCGATGCGAACTCGGTTGCTTCGATGTCCATGACGCGCCGCCCTCTCGATGAGCCTGACGGGCAAGCACGAGTACCTAATCGCGATGTGCGGATAAGTCTCGATCAGCCCGAAAATCTGGACAGTACTGAAAACTTGGCAATCCTAATTATGGATCTGTCCAGAGATCATTTCAAGCCGTTGATGAAGTCGGCGTCGAACCGGACGCAGTCGGTCAGGGCGAGATGACGCGTGCATGCTTGCAAGCCTGGGGCAGGGCTGCCGTGGATGCGGCGCCAGATTTGGCGCGGGCCCGGCGGCGAATTGGCTGGCGTTGTGGTGCTGGTCTGGTCTGGTGGTTAGTGGAGTTGGGTGGCGGCGTGGGTGAGGAGGTGGAGGCTGTCGGCCGGGGGGAGGGCGGCGGCGGCGAGCCGGGCGTAGAGCTGGTCGTAGGGGGTGACCTGGGCGGGGTCGGTCAGGATCAGGTCGGAGGTGACGGTGTCGACCGCGACGACGGCCGGGTCGCCGGGGTCGGGATAGGTGTAGACCGAGAACGCGCACCGGGGCACCGCGTACCCGTCCAGGCGGGCATCGACCGGCAGCACCCGCAGCGAGATCCCCGGGCTCGCGTTGCCCGCCGTGGCCAGGTGGAACAGCTGCTTCTTCACCACGTCCGGCGGCGCGGCCAGGCGGCGGACCGCCAGCTCGTCGATGATCACCTCATACGCCGGGGCGCCCGGGCGGCGCAGCATCCGCTGCCGCCCGGCCCGCCCGGCCAGCAGCCCCTCCACCGTCCCGTCCAGCGCCTCCAGCGCCGCCGCCGCCGTGGTCCGGGCCTGCACGAACTCCGGGATCTGCAGCAGGCCCGGGATGAACGTCTGCTGGTACTCCCGGATCCGGTCCGCGCCCGCCTCCAGGTTCGCGTACAGCGCCTGCCGCTCGCCCATCCCCCGCGTGGACTCCCACCACCCCTTCTCGCCCGCCTCCCGCGCGATCGTCACCACCGCCGTCCACCGGTCCCCGTCCACCCCCAGCGCGTCCAGGATCTTCATCACATCCGCCTGATCCACCACATGCCCGTTCTCCAGCCGCGAGATCTGCGCCCGCGACACCCCGATCCGCCGCGCCACCTGCTCATGAGTCAGCCCCGCCCCCGCCCGCAGTTCCCGCAGCTCCGCCCCCAGCCGCAGCCGCCGCACATAAGGACTAATCACCAGCAACCCCCAAAGTTCTTCACGGTTCAGTTACGAGAACCGTACATATATCCAAAACATCCCAAGTATGGTTCCGGGCTCGGCTGACGCGCAAGCTGGGCGAGTGCCTCAGCAGCAGCGTCCACGCTTGCACGGGCCGACAGCTCCCATGCTCAATGTCAGCGAGATGCAGCGGTCACCGCGCAAACGCTGTTGGCCGCTGCGGGCTGATGCGATGACCGCCTTTGTAGTTTGCCCGCACCAAGGTCTGAGCGCGGCTAGCTGAGCGACGATGCTGGCGATCTATGAGTCGAACGCGCCGTCCTTGGCAGCCCGGATGAACTCGTCCCACTCGGCAAGAGCGAACTCCAGGATCGGGCCGCCGTGCTGCTTGGAATCGCGGACGCCAACGACACCGTCAGCAACGGCGACCTCAAGGCAGTTGCCATTTGCATCACTGTGACTCGACTTGCGCCAGTCGGTGAACTTGTCGTGAGTCATCTTGGTTCCTTCGATCGCCGGCCCTGGGCCGGCTACGGCAGGCCGTTGTGGATGCTTCCTGGCGGCGAAGACATAGTCGGCCCCTCGAACGGCCGACGTGTCCGCGCTCGCTCCCCCGCCGAGGGCATGCGTGCGAGGGGTGTTCATCCACAACCACCTAACGGACGCATCGGCGCACTGTACGGATAACTGCACGTTCAAGATACCGAGGTACGCCCCGCAGGCGCACCAAGGATTGTCCGCGCAGGCGGACAGCACGACCCGAGCCATGCAGTCGCGTGATCAGGTCGTTCAACGCCGCGACCGCGCGGCCCGGCGAAGCGCTGACATCAGATGGCGTCCGCATCGGTCGGCCTTGCGACGCGGCCGGTCGCCGCAGACCCGCCGTGCTGTATCTCGGACCCGGCGCGCCACGACGAGGTCCTTGCCGTTCGTCTTGAACTGCCAAATAATCAGCACCATCAAGAAATCCGTACTGTACGGTTATCCGAGCAGATCACATCTTTGGCGAGGAGGACGTGGAGCAGTGGCCAACGAATTAGCGGCTGGTCTCGACACCGGGGGCTGGCCCGAGATCGACACCAGCGTCGCGCATGTGGCGCGGGTCTATGACTATCTGCTGGGCGGGAATGCGAACTTCGCCGTCGACCGAGACGCCGCCAAGCAGGCCTACGCTGCCTGGCCTGGCGGCCTGGAGGGTGTGCGGGCCGATGCCCGCGCCCACCGTGCGCTGCTCGGACGGGTGGTTCGCTACCTGGCCGTCGAGGCAGGCATCAGCCAGTTCCTGGATATCGGGACGGGCATCCCTAAGGAAAACAACACCCACGAGGTTGCCCAGCAACTGCTGCCGCAGGCCCGCGTCGTCTATGTCGACTCCGACCCGATCGTCCTCGCCCACGCCCACAAGCTGCTGACCAGCACGCCAGTAGGCGCATGCGCCTACGTCTACGGCGACCTGCGCGAACCAGGAGCGATCCTGCAGCGAGCAGCCGACACACTCGACTTCGGCGCCCCTGTTGCCATTGTGCTGTTCGGCGTCCTGCACTTCTTCGCCGACGCCGAACACCCCGAGGCTGTTGTCGGTGAGCTGATCGACGCGCTGCCTCCAGGCAGCTACCTGGCGATCTCGCACCTGGCCAAAGACGTGCACGGCGAGGCGCTGACTGAGACCTTCGATCGTCTCAATCAGCAGATGAACGAGTCGGTCGCCTTGCGCACCCAGGACGAGGTTGCCCGGCTCTTCTCAGATCTCCAGCTCGTCAGCCCCGGAGTCGTGCAGCTGCCTCAGTGGCGACCCGACCCCGGCTGCGCGGACGCCCCGGCGGCCCGCGCGCTGCCGATGTGGTGCGCGGTCGGGCGCAAGCCATGAGACGCCCCCTCGCGGCCGGCTGCGCCGCACCGCTCTGTGGCCTGCGGCTGGCCCAGGCCGTTTCCCTTGATGCTCGGGTGTTCGCCGGCGGTTTGGGGGTTGCTGGTGATTAGTCCTTATGTGCGGCGGCTGCGGCTGGGGGCGGAGCTGCGGGAACTGCGGGCGGGGGCGGGGCTGACTCATGAGCAGGTGGCGCGGCGGATCGGGGTGTCGCGGGCGCAGATCTCGCGGCTGGAGAACGGGCATGTGGTGGATCAGGCGGATGTGATGAAGATCCTGGACGCGCTGGGGGTGGACGGGGACCGGTGGACGGCGGTGGTGACGATCGCGCGGGAGGCGGGCGAGAAGGGGTGGTGGGAGTCCACGCGGGGGATGGGCGAGCGGCAGGCGCTGTACGCGAACCTGGAGGCGGGCGCGGACCGGATCCGGGAGTACCAGCAGACGTTCATCCCGGGCCTGCTGCAGATCCCGGAGTTCGTGCAGGCCCGGACCACGGCGGCGGCGGCGCTGGAGGCGCTGGACGGGACGGTGGAGGGGCTGCTGGCCGGGCGGGCCGGGCGGCAGCGGATGCTGCGCCGCCCGGGCGCCCCGGCGTATGAGGTGATCATCGACGAGCTGGCGGTCCGCCGCCTGGCCGCGCCGCCGGACGTGGTGAAGAAGCAGCTGTTCCACCTGGCCACGGCGGGCAACGCGAGCCCGGGGATCTCGCTGCGGGTGCTGCCGGTCGATGCCCGCCTGGACGGGTACGCGGTGCCCCGGTGCGCGTTCTCGGTCTACACCTATCCCGACCCCGGCGACCCGGCCGTCGTCGCGGTCGACACCGTCACCTCCGACCTGATCCTGACCGACCCCGCCCAGGTCACCCCCTACGACCAGCTCTACGCCCGGCTCGCCGCCGCCGCCCTCCCCCCGGCCGACAGCCTCCACCTCCTCACCCACGCCGCCACCCAACTCCACTAACCACCAGACCAGACCAGCAATCCCCTTGGCTGGCCGGTGACCAGAACCAGACAAGAAAGGCAGAAGCCATGTCCCACGCCGAATGGTTACGTCAGCAGCGTCAGGCACGCGGCTGGAGCGTCCCGGAGATGCGGCGCCGCCTGCGCAAGGCCGCGCAGTCCGCAGGCGACACCCTGCCCGGCAACGAGTGCCTGGGCGTCATGATCCGCCGCTGGGAAAAGGGCACCGGCGGCGTCTCCGAGCGGTATCGCCTGCACTACTGCAAGGCGTTCCAGATCCCGATCGACCAGTTCGGCTACTCGCGGCCCGCCGCTGAGCCTGATTCCCCCGAGGACTCCGCAGCCGAGCCGGCTGGCGGGGCAGCCCAGCAGGCCATGCCGTCTGCCGCCAGAGCCATCGGATCAACATCGGGCGGTCCGGTTGCTCGCCTTGCAGCTCGCCCTAACTCGTCTTCGATCGCGGACGAGATCCAGGTCACCGCTAGTGAGAGCAGTGAGCACGCTGAGCAGGCCGAGGCATGCGACTTCGGCGCCGCGACCCTGGAGCAGTTCCGCGCCGCCGTCGTCAGGTTCTCCCGCGAGTCGATGACGGGCGAGCCGGTCCCGCTGTTCTTCCGGATGCGCTCCGTCCGGGACCGGATGCACGCCGGAACCGGCCGGCGTATCCGGGCGGCAGACCGCACGGAGCTCTATTTCCTCCTCGCCGCCCTGCACAGCCTGATGGCCGGCACCGCCCAGCACCTCGGCAGCCCGGAAGCGGCCGAGGAACTGGCACGAGCCGGCGGGGCATATGCCACCGCGATCAGGCACCAGTCGCTGCTGGCCCAGCTCCGCCTCAACCTGGCCGTCACCGCCCACTGGGACCACCGGCCCCAGGCCGCGCTCCAGCTCGCCGACGCCGGACTCGGCCACCAGCGCCACGGACCGCGCGCCGCGCAACTGCAGCTGATGCGCGCCAGGGCACTGGCACGCCTCGGAGACGCCGACGCCGCCCGGGACGCGATCACGACGGCCGCCACCACACGGGACCTTGACCAGGGCGATGACCTGGCCGGGCTCGGCGGAGCGTTCACGTTCTCGCTCGCCAGTCACCACTACTTCGCCGGGTCCGCGCTGCTGGACATCCCTGGCGCTGACACCGACGCGGGCACCGAGCTGGGGCATGCGATCAAGCTGTACGCCGAAGGACCAGCACCCGGCGAAGACCACAGCGCTCACTGCGAGATGACCGCGCGAGCCGACCTCGCCGCCGTCACGCTCCGCGCAGGCGACCTCGACGCCGCCCAGGTCGCCGCAGGCCCGGTCCTGGCCCTCCCGCCCGGACAACGGGCCTTCAATCTGACGCCGCGACTGCACCTGGTCAGGATCGAGCTGGCCGCGCCCCGCTACCAGGGATCACTCCAGGCCAGGCAATTCGACGAGCAGATCGAGCAGTTCTGCCGCGACACCATCGCCGCCCGCCTGCACGACCAGCCCGGCCCGGCTCCGCTGAGTCATTGACCTTGCCGAGACTCCCGACCCCAGCGGCCGGGACCGACCTGTTCCCTGCCACATAGGAAGGGTGACCCGTCATGTCCCATGGCGCATGGATACGCCAGCAGCGTCAGGCACGCCGGTGGAGCATCCCGCACATGCGCAGCCGGCTCCGGCAGGCCGCCCGCGCAGCAGGCGACACCCTGCCGGGCAACGAATACCTCAGCGTCATGATCCGCCAGTGGGAACACGACGCCAAAGGCATCTCCGAACGCTACCGCCGCCATTACTGCCACGCCTTCCAGATACCAGCCGACCAGTTCGGCTCGCCGGGTGCCGAGCGGCCCGCCCGCACCATTGCCATCACCGCCCGGTCCAGCTCACGACTCGCCCGGCTGAACCTCCGCTACCCGGCCGGCACCAGACGCTCCTGGCTGTCCCGGTTCAGGACGCGGTATCCCGACGCTGCCGACCATCCGGACTACGACGCCGAACTGGCCCTGGAACTCATCGGCAGAACCAGCGAGCTGCCCGCCAGCAAGCACGACCTGATCGTCATCCTCACCGAGTACCGGCACGCCCTGCACGATCTGGCCACCCAGAGCCGAGAACAACAGCCCTGCGGCTTATAGGCTTAACACTGGCCTGAGCCTGCCATCACGCCACAGGCCTCGCTCTGATGAACGGCGGGCACGCCGTTACCCGGTCCGCTGACCCAGGCGGCACCTGAGATCGTGCCGAGAGCAGCGGCCACAGCTAAGGCAATTGCGATCAGCGTCCGATGCAACATAATGGCCCGCCTATCTGGAATACCGAAATTCGCCGCCATAACTGTCTTCAGAATAGATCTAGACGTAGGTCAGTGCCTAGCTGGTTACCACAGCCTGAGGTCTTCCAGGATGGTGGCGGCTTTGGGCATGGCGGGGGTGGCCTGCGCGGTGGTGAGTCCTGGCGGGAGCGGTACCTGGTGGTCCAGGCGGATCAGGTCGCGCCAGATGAGGATCTGGTCCCAGGAACCGGTGATCGCCTGGCACCGTGACCGGCTCAGGCCAGGCACCGCCGGCAGTAGCTGCTCCAGGTGCAGGCCTCCGGCCAGGAGCCTGGCGGCGGTCTTAGGGCCGATGCCGCGCACGCCGGGGATGTTGTCGGAGGGATCGCCGGTCAGTGCCCGGTAGTCCGGCCACTGCCGGGGGGTGACGCCGTGGCGGGCCAGGACGTCGGCCGGGGTGATCGTGCGCCGGGCCGGGCTGAGGATGGTGACGGTGTCGTTGGCGAGCTGGAGCAGGTCGCGGTCCCCGGAGTAGCAGGTGACGGGACGTCCGCTGGCGGTGCCCGTCCGGGTGAGGGTCGCGATGACGTCGTCGCCCTCGTAGTCGTCCAGCTCGGTCCAGGTGATCCCGGCGGCCGTCAGCCCGTTTTTGACCATAGCCAGGGAGCCGATGGGGCTGTGATCCGCGACGGCCCGGCCGACTTTGTACCCGGCGTCTCGGGCCTGCCTTGAGGCGGCGGCGTTCTCTCCGTCGAACACCACGATGACCTCGTGATCGGGTGTCAGCTCCAGGTGCGTCTTGCGCAAGATGGCCAGGAACCCGAACACGCCGGTGAGGTCGCGGGCCTTGTCGCGGGACATGATGCGGCGGTCGGAGAACCCCCACCACGACCGGTACAGCAGGTGGTGCCCGTCGATAGCGAGCAGCGGTGTCACAGGATCCCTCCCCGGCGCCGGGTACGCGAACTGGCGGCCTGTGACCGGGGCGAGCGGGTGCCCGCCGCGCGCCATGAGACCCTCGGGGACGGACCTGAGACTACCCGGCGACCGGGCGCTATGGCGGGGAAGAGCCTGGTGAGCGTGTCGGCGAACGCGGGCCTAGCAGCGCCCCTCGCATCCCAGACGGTGGTCATGGCGGTCGCTCAGAATGGCCTTGAAGTATCCATCAGTAACCGGCAGGCTGATGCAGCGCCTCGTGGAAAGTCCTGGTTTCCCGGCGGTCGGGCCAGCGCGCGGAGAGTTCGGAGTCCAGAGCGTCTAGCTCGCGCATGATGCGGGCCGATCCGGTGCGGCGTGCCGCATCGATGGCGGTCAGTCCCAGCTGGGCGGCGCGGCTGGGGTCGGCCTGAGTGCCCTGGGCCACCGTGACGGCCAGCTTCGCGGTGAGGTGACCGCGGTCGCGGGTCAGCCCGGCGGGCATGGTGCCGAGCTTGTTTTCCAGGATCGCGATGGCGGTGGAGACTCGACCTGCCGACCGGTAACAGACCGCCGTTTGTTCTTCCAGCACGCCGAGGTCGTAGCTATGGAGGTAGACCGGTGCGTTCGGGTCAATCGGCCCGCGATACCCGCTGATGTCCTCTGCCGCCTGGTCAAGCAGGGTGAAGCAGGTGCCGAAGTCGCCGAGGAGAGCGTGCCCTCGGGCCTCTTGCTGCCTGGCCAGGGCGGTGAGCTTCGGGTTCATCGGTCCGGGTAGCCGTCGGGCGGCGGCGGCGAGCTGGGTGACTGCGGCATGGTCGTCGGTGAGGCACGCAACGTTGGACTGCCGGATGAGCGTGTACGCGGCTAGCTGGGTATCGCCAGCGCAATGTGCCCACTCGGCGGCCCGCCGGGTCCATTGCGCAGCGGCGCCGAGGTTTCCGGCGTCCTGCGAGAGCCATCCGGCCATCTCACCGTATTGTGCGAGGACTTGCAGCAGCGGCTGCGTGAAGGGCGGGCGGGCGCCTTTGCGCAGCTCGTCGATTACCTCGATCTGGGCCAGTACGGGACGTAGCAGCAGACGCGGGCCAAGTATCTTGTCGGCGGCGTAGTGCTCTGCCAGGAGCCGCCGGAAGTAGCCGATGACTTCGTCGTTGATCAGTGCGGGCCACTCGATGGCACGGGCGATCTTAACGGCGTCACCGTGATCGGCGGCAACGATGCCCGAGAGTACCGGCGACAGGGCCGAGGCAGCCAGGAACTGACTGAAGTGACGGCGTGACATGGTCACGTGGACGACTCCTCCGTCGGGTAGCCGGAGTTCTAGCCTTACCTGCTCATCGCCGGCCGTGGCACCCGGCTTCCCATCGGAGGCCGGGAGAGGATCGGCTGCCGCCCGCAGGGCGATGAGAAGGCCGTCTGCCTGCAGGACTTTGTCGAGTGTACGAACCTTGTCCGGCGGAGGGAGGATCTCGCCGTTCTCGGCTCTGGACAGGCGAGTGTAGTCATACAGCGCACGCTTGCCTAGCTCGCGCAGGGATAAACCAGCCTGGGTCCGCAGCTGCCGCAGCGCCAGTCCCAGCGCATGCGGGGTGCCGCTAATCGCGTCATGGTCCATGTCGGCTCCCTCAATGTTGCGGCAACACGGCGGCAACAACGATCCTCTAGCACTCAGACAGCCCGGGGACCACTGTGGATGAATGGGCGCTGACATCAAGCGTATTCCTGGGACAGCGCTCCATGTAGGGACGAAAATAGGCCGGTGAACAACAACGGCCCTGGCGAGTCGTTGAAGGAGATGGCGTGGTGAATGGCAGCCAGCTCGCCGCGGACGGCCGGTTCGCTATAAGCAGGCAGTTCTCATTTGATGCGGCCCATCATTTAAACGGGCTGGGACCTGATCATAAGTGTTCCCGTTTGCACGGCCACGGTTACCGGGTCGAGGTCGTCGTCACCGCGAAAGAGCTGACGGCCCCGGGGTTCGTCACTGATTTCGGTGATCTGGCACCCTTCGGTCTGTATCTGGCTCAAAATCTCGATCATCGGGACCTGAATGAGGTACTGACCTTCGAGCCGACGTCCGAGTTGCTCGCACGGCACCTGGCGTTCTGGTTCATTGAGCATGTCGAACCTGTCGTCCCCGGCTATCTGGTCGCGGTGCGGGTCGCGAGACCGCGTCATCCTGGGCGCAGTTCACCGTGGACCGGTCATGAACGCGGCTGACCTGGCCAGTCCTGCGGGCCGCGATACGCTGGTGATTGCCGAGTGCTTCGGCGATGACCATCCCGACCTTTCAGGGCGAAGGGCCGGGCGCTGGGACGCCGGCGGTTTTATCCGGCTCTCGCGCTGCAATCTGTCCTGCGACTGGTGCGACACCCGGTACACCTGGGACTGGCGTCGGTACGACCCGCGCAAGGAGTCGTCACGCCTGAGTGTGAGGACCTGGCAGCGTGGGCGCTGGCTCAGCCGCCCGAGCTAGTGGTGATCACGGGCGGCGAGCCCCTCCTGCAGCAAGCCAAGCTGTGCATCCTGGTCCGCGAACTCCTGGCGGGCGGGAAGCGGATCGAGATCGAGACCAACGGCACTATCGCGCCTGACACCGCGCTCATGGTCGAGCGGGTGCAGCTCAACGTCTCCCCGAAGCTCGCGAATTCCGGCGTCGCCGAGGAGAAAAGGATCGTGCCGCTTGCGCTGAGGTCGCTCGCTGAGAGCGGGCGTGCTGTTTTCAAGTTCGTTGCCATGGACACCGCAGACCTGGACGAGATCGCCGCGCTAGCCGAGCGATTCAGGTTGCGCCCCTTGTACGTGATGCCTGAGGGCACCACGGCAGAGCAGCTGCTGGCCCTCACCCGCGTCCTGGCCGGCCCGGTAGCCGCCCGCGGCTGGCATCTGACACAGCGGCTGCACATCGTCGCATTCGGCGACAGAGCGAGGCCGATGACCATGCTCCGGTTCCGCCGGCAGATCCACGGAGGATGCCCGTGACTACTCCCCCCGGCACCCGTGCCCTCGCGCAGGATCTTCGATCATGTCCGGATCTGGCATCTGACCTCGGAGGTGTTCGAGGCGGCGCCGGGATGCTCGCTGTCCAGGAGCAAGTGCCGGCCGTCGTCGTGGGATCGCCCGCGGCGGCATGCCGCTTGCCCAGTTACTCGGCGCTCACTACGGGGTTCCCGTCCTGCAATCACTGCCCGGCACAACCTGAGTGACGACATCTACGCCGAGGCCACCGGCATCGTCGAGCTGACCGAAGAACAGTTTCCGGACCAACAGCTACCCAGCCGGACCGAAGTGCTGGTCGCTGACGACATCTGCGGAACTGGCGCGACGCTGCGCGCGGTGCTGCGCGCGATCACCGGCACAGCTGCGGCCGTCGCGGCTGCGCATCACAGCGCTCTGCCGCAACGCGGCGGCTTCGCCGAGCCCGACAGCTGGCTGTGGGACACCAGGGACTGGGTGGTCTTCCCCTGGAACGCCGCCATCACCGAGCCGACCGAGCCGCTGACGCTGCCGGACGCCGTGCTCGCGGCGGCCGCCGTGAGCACCATCGCGTTCTGCCTGCTGACTTATCGCCCTGATCATCCTTCGGGTATCGAGCGCAGCATCAGCGGCGCTGATCGAGGGTCTCCGGCGGCTCGGGCATGTCCCGCTCATCCTCGCCGCTGGCCCACCAGCATCCGATGACGGCGCCGAGCCTGCCTTGGTCCGGCTGACCTCCATCCAGCTGCCCCGTCCGGCACTAACTCGGATGTCGTGGCGGCGCTTGCCGATCCCGGCCCCGTGCCGACGAGGTCCGTTCGCTCCTCGCCTGCCATGATGCGGCTGCGGTGTGCTGGGCCGACACCCTGTGGGGCCTGGGTTTCCTGAATCCGGGCCTACCGGCCACGCGTCCGCTCTGATGGTGCACAAGATCCGGCCCGGCGCAGAGGAACGCTGGCAGCGCGCCCTGGCCTCTGCGGACGTGGTCTGCCCGGCCAGCGATTTCCTCCGCGCCGACGGCAAACGGACGGGCCTGGATGTGTCGGGCTGGGAGACGGTTCCCAATGCGCTGCTGACTGACCCGCACCGGTTCCCGGCCAGCGCCGGGAAGAACTACGCGCCGCTGGCCCGGTCCGGATCGCGTCCCGGGTCGAACCAGCCAAGGGGCTCGCTGAGTTCCTGGCGGCAATACCGTCCGGCTGGGACCGGCCGGTCGAGCTGGCGCTGGCCGAAGCGGACTTCGAGTTCTGGCCCGGCATGCAGCGTGACGTCTCGACGCCTGCCGCGCCCGGCGCGCTGCCGCCCCGATGTCATCACCTGCTGCCGGCGCCTCGGCTGGCGGCAGGTCCCCCAGTTCCTCGCCGAAGCGGCCGCCACCGTGATCTGCTCCACAGAACCGGAAACGTTCTGCCACACGGCAGCCGAGGCTCTGTCCGTGGGCACGCCGCTGGTCACCTTCGACATAGGCAACGTCCCGATCATGGCAGGGCCATCCGGACGCGCTGCCGCTCCGCCAGCGAGCCGGGCGCGCTCTGGCGCCCTCTGCACGACCTGCTCGGTGACGCCGCCGCCTACCAGAAGGCCAGCCTTGCAGCACCTGCCAGGGTCGCCGGCTTCACGCCCCGAGGCCGCCGCCGCGCGGCTGCTCAGCGCGCTGCGGCTGCTGAATCCGCCGCCCGGACACCCATGATCACCATGAGAGTCAGTGTGCTCGTCGCCGCATCAGCCCGCATACCTGCCCTGGCCAGGTTATTTCTCACGACTGCTGGCGCTGAGGCAGTTACTCCTGCTCGATCACGTCCAGTACAGCGTGGGCGGCTGGCAGAACCGCAACTTCGTGTCCGGGCAGCATGGCGAACGGCTGCGTCTCACCGTGCCTGTCTCAGCTCACGATTCGGACAGCCGATCAACCAGATCCTGATCGCCGACCAGGGATTTCCGCGCCCGCCATTGGCGCACGCTGCGCGAGAACTACGCCAGCGCGCCCTACTGGCCGCAATGGGAGCCCGCGCTGCGCCGCGTCTACTCCCGGCCCTGGACCCACCTCGCGGACCTGAACGAAGCGCTGATCCGCGTGCTCCTGGCCGGATTCCGGCTGGCGGTCACGGTGCGGCGTTCCGGCTCGTTATATCCCGACGGCAAGAAGACCGAGATGCTCGCGAACCTCGCCAGCCAGTCAGGCACGACCGTTCTCCGGGTGGGGAAGGCGCGGTCAGTTACCTCGATACCGGCCTGCTCGCCGCCGCGGTATCCGGATCGAGGTAGCCAGTTACGACTATCGGGCTGGGCCGCCGCCCCGGGCGGCCCGCTGTCCGCGCTCGACCTGCTGCTGCGCCAGGGCCCATCGGCCGCCGGATCGCTCGCCCGCAGCGCTGTGACCACGACGTGGGATCCGTCTGCGGTAGAGGAGATCAGCGCATGATCGAAACCGACGAGGTGGAATCTCTGCCCGGCAAGCTGCCGTGGATCAGTCTCGAAGGCATCAACGGTGTCGGCAAGACCCATCTTGCCCGCCAGGTTGCCGCTCAACTCGGCGAGGCGTGCCTGCTCGTCTCCGAGTTGCCGGACTCCGAGGCTGGCACCCTCCCGGCCGCGATCATCGCGACCCTGCGAAGAAGCGGTGACCTGTTCCTGCGAACCGGGCAGCCGCTGACCGAGACACTGCTGCTGAGCGCCCTCCAGGTGTACCGGTGGGAGTCGCTGACCGCACCCGCGGCAGTGCAGCTGGTACTGGAAGATCGCGGCCCCTACTCAGTTGCCGTGTACCAAGCCGCAGTGATCTTCTCGGCGGCGCCCGCCCGTGGCGGTGAGGCCGTGAGACGGCGCTGACCATCCTTGACCTCATCGCCCGCTGGCGTCCGCTGCCGGAGGCGACCGTTCTCCTGCGCGACGACCCGGTCGCGTGCCTGCGGCGATTCGAGCGGCGCATCGGCCGCGTCGCCACGGACAGCGAGCGCCGCCTCATGGCCCGGGCGGGTGATCTGTACCAGGAACTCGCGTCAATCGCAGGTGAGATTGTGCACGTCGTCGACCTGGCTGAAGTCTCCGAGCAACGGGCCATGGTCGTGATCACCGATCTCTGTCTGCGGCTCGCTGAGGAGTCCTCGACCGGAAGGGATCCGGCGTGCCCGAACGTTCCCTGACCCTGCTGTGGGCTCTGCGCTCCCACTGCGCCTCGCATGGCTGCCTGTACTGCTACTTCGGAACGGTGCAGGAGCATCGCGAAGCCCCGCCGGCGGCGCCCGGAGTGCTCTCGCACCTGTCGCCCGGCGACCTGACAGCGCGCGACATCCTGGCCTTTGCCCGCACGCTCGGCGGTTCCGCGGTACGCAGGCTCTTCCTCGCTGGGGGCGAGCCGCTGCTGTGGCGACCCATCATCGAGCTGATCAGCATCCTCAAAGCCCTCGGCCTGGAAGTCGTGGTGTGCACCAGCGGCGTCGCCTTAGCCCGCGCTGAGATCAGCGACGCCATTGTCCGCCTCGGTGTGGACGCGGTGTCGGTATCGCTCGACTCCGCAGAACCCGCCCACAATGACAGGTGGCGACCGCCGAGACATGACGGCGAAGGCTGGGCTCGGGTCACCGAAGGCATCAGCACCCTCATCGGGAGGCGCGGGGCCCTGGCCCGTCCTCGCGTCGGAATTTACAGCGTGATTACCAGGCAGAACATCAGCGATATCACCGCCGTCCCCCGGCTGGCAGTGCGGCTCGGCTGTGACTACGCCGTGCCGCAGCCAGTTTCCCTGTCCCGCGGACATAAACTCGCCCGCGTTCTGGGCTTGACCGGCGAGCACCTGACCAGGGTTCAGGCGAGTTCGCGGCCCTGTACGCGGCCGGCCTGCCACGTCCGGCTTCCCCGCACTCCTATCCTGGCCATGTAGCAGCTGCGTGGCACGCCAACCGGACTGGTTCGTGGCTGCTTCGGAGGTCACACCCTGTATTTCATCGAGCCTGACGGATCGGTCTGGGATTGCCCTTCGCAGCCCAAGATCGCGGCGACGCCTGCGCGGCAATGGCGCACCATTAAGAACGCCGACGCCGCCAGTCCTGTTTACCGCGTCCTGCGGCACCGCCCGAGACTGCGCGCTATTCAGCGTGGACTGCGTGAATATGTGGCCCCTCATGGCTTCGGCACCATGCTCCCACACACGGACTATGGAGACGGGACAGCCATGCACCAGCCTGAGGACTGGACGCCGCGACCTGCTGCTGGATACTGGCGCCGTCACGTTCATCGTTATCGACTTTGAGGCGCTGACCCCGGCCGGGCGGCCGGCCGAGCCCAGCGAGATCGCCGCCATGTCCTCGCCCTGCGGGACGGGCAGCTGGCCGAACAGTCGCGGTTCAGCGAGCTGATCAGGCCGCCAGCCGACGTCCCCGTCACCGCGTTCGACACCCGCGTCACGGGCATCACGCGCAGCATGCTCGCCGGAGCCAGGCCCGCCGCCCAGGTACTCGCGGCGCTGGACCATGCCCTCGCCCCGCCGCCTTGGCGCCTGGTCGCGCACCACGCGCCCACCGAGGCCGGGCTCATCGCCCGCCACCGCGACCACTGCCCCACACTCGCCGCCGCCGCGCTGCTGGACACCGTCCGCATGGCCCGCGCCGTCATCCCGTACCTGGGCTCCTACCGGCTG
The DNA here is from genome assembly GCA_963819285.1 of uncultured Actinomycetota bacterium. Classification (GTDB taxonomy): domain Bacteria; phylum Actinomycetota; class Actinomycetes; order Streptosporangiales; family Streptosporangiaceae; genus Chersky-822. The sequence goes on along the minus strand of CAWFVM010000002.1, from coordinate 2,002,336 downwards.
GACAGGTCCTGCGCCACTACCGCATTCCCCGCCCCGCGCGACCGCCACCGCGCCATGCCCGACGCCGAGGTCACCGCGCAGATCTTCCGCCGCCTGCTGGCCGACGGCGCGCGAGCTCGGCCTCTGGGCCACGCTCACCGACCTCGACGCAGGCGGCCGGGCTCCAGCCCAAGGCCGCTCCGCCCGACCCAGACCTCGTCCAGCAGCCGCTCTTCTAGCCCGGCGGAGCATCACATGACCGCAGCCACGTCCCTGATCCCGCCGAACAGGTCCCTGGCCTGCAGCCGGGAGTCCTCCGAGATGCCGCCTGCCCGGTGATCTCCGCCCGGGTAAACCACCGCACCTCGTGCGCCGGCATCGCCCCCGCCCGCCGGGCACGGCTGCCGCGACGAACACATGGTCAAGATGGACATGCGGCTCACGAGTATGGTTGTCAGCTCTCGCCCGCATCTCCACGATCCACCAGGGCGCGCAGACCGTCACGTGCGGGAACCCCGCAGGCACCGGCATCGCAGGTCCCGGCAGCAGCCGCACCGCCAGCCCGGTCTCCTCCCGGGCCTCCCGCCACGCGGCCTCAGCCGCGCTCTCATCACCTTCCACATGCCCGCCGCTCGGCATCCAGCACTCCAGTCGCGGATGCCACACCAACGCGGTCCGCCACAAGCCGCCGGCGTCCCGGCGGAAGACGAACGTACTCGCCGTGGCCTCCTTGATCACCACTACTCCCCTGGCTCGCCTCGATTCCACAGGGAGTGTTCCACACCACCGTCCGGCACCAGCGCCACTGAGCGCAGTGTCGCCATAAGGAGAAAGACGCCAGCCATGGACATCGCCTGGAAGGGCATGCTGACCTGCGACTACGAGCGCAGCCGCCCTCACGCCAGCCAGTTAGAACGCGAGCTGTACACCCGCTCGCTCACCACCTGGCCCTCCGTATTCCTCGGCGAGCCCACGCCCCTACGGAACCCTGCGCAGACCCGGCATCGTCGATATCAGGCAAGAAGACCACGACCGGCTGACCGGGCAGCTTCATGCCTGCCTCGCCAGCCCGCACCGCGCACTCGACCTCGCAGAGCAAGCCCAGCTCACCGCCGTCAGGCCTCCGCCGCCCTGCGCCGTGCCGAGACCCGCCCGGCCTCCGGCTGTCTCGATAGGAGTCCCTGGACAGCCAGCGTCGCGGCGGCAAGCACGGCAATCCTGCCGGTCATGTCCGCCCACATCGTGAACTGGCTCCTGCCCGAAGAGCAATGGGAAACCAGGATGACCAAGCTGCTCGGCAACCGCGCTTGTCAGCACGTGCCTGCATCGCCGCGCTCAGCCTCCCCGCCAGCCCCGGCCACCTGCTCGCCAGGCTCACCACCAAAGCAACGGAGACCACCAGCCGGCAACCACCTGCTGACAGCGCAAAGGAGCGCAGTCGAGACTCGGGACTCCTGGATCGATGGCCGTGATCCTCGCCGCCGCCGGAGACGCTCCAGCGCTTGACGCCGTCCGGGCCATGATCATCACCCTGGAATGGGCGGCCGAGAGCGAGGAACGCCGCAGGGAACTACGCGAGCGCTACCTCGCCCTGACGACAGCGTGGTGCGCTGACATGGGTCTGGGCCTCGCACCGTGACGCTCGCTGACATCAGCGCCATGAGCAGCACCCGATGACCGCCATCATCCTGCAACTGGACCCCTGCACCGCGCCGTCGCGGATCGGCGGCAAGGCCGCGGCCCTGGCCGTCGTTGACGCCGCCGGTCTCGCAGTTCCCCGGAGTCTCGTCCTTCCCGCCGAGACTCCCGACGACATGCTGGAATCGGCCGCGTCCCAGATTCTCGCCTGGGCAGCGAGCATCGATCCTTTCGGGATCGTCGCACGCTCATCGGCACCAGCCGAGGACGGACATCAGGCATCATTCGCCGGCCTTTTCAGATCCTGCTTCGTACCCCTTGATCAGGAGCAGATCGCCACCGCGCTGCGCACCGTGCGCACTTCGGCGACGGCTCCAGCGGTCGGCCGCTACTCCCGGATTGTCAACCACAGCATTGCCAGCAGCATCGCTGTTCTTATCCAGCCGGCTTTGCGGCCGTACGCCTCCGGCGTGCTAGGCGCCGAACTCAAGAACGGGCAGATCACCCACTGGCGCATCGAAGCCGTCCACGGCCTAGCCGAACCTCTGGTCAGCGGCAAGGTCACCGGCGAAACCCACCAGGGCCGGACCTCTACGCCCGCCGAACCGACACCCGGCCGCCAGGCCATCCTCGTCCTGCCCGGTACCAAAGACGAACTGCAAACCCTGCCCGGAGAATGGATCAGGCTCCCCCACCCGCAACTCGGCCAGACCGACGCGAAGATAGCCTTCTCCGCCGACGGCCTGCTTCAGATCTACCAGCCGGCCACCTGGTCAGACTCCCCGGTTCTCGCCGGGCAGCACCGCACTGGCCTGCTGCGCCTCGCCGAGCACGTATCCACGATCCTGCACCTTGACCGGATCGACCTCGAATGGGCGCTCATGCCGACCGGGAACTCTTCGTCCTCCAGGCCCGCCCGCTCACCACTGCGCTGCCCGAGCCACGCGCACCAGGCCTCCCGGAAAACGGCAACCTCACTGGCACGGAATCCCCAGCTCGCCGGGATGCGCCACAGGAATCACCGTGCACCTGGGCCAGGGCAACCTCAGCCACGACTCAATCCTGATCTGCCCAGCACTGACAATCAGCACGGTCTCCGCCCTGCTAGCCCAGCCCGCCGCCATCGTGGCGGCGACAGGCGGAACCCTGTCGCATACAGCGATTCTCGCCCGCGAACTCGGCATCCCCTGCATCACGAACGTCACCAACGCCATGAAAGCGATCCCGCCCGGACTGGACGTGATGGTCGACGGCACCAACGGCACCATCCGGGCAATATCCACGCGACCAGCCGAAACGGCCGTAGCGCCCCAATCGCCTCGCACAGGTGAAACCAGTCTTCGGGCAACCTGCCTGCGCCGAGTCAGCGCACGTACCGAGGACGGAACCGCCACGATCATCGACTGGGACAGCCCCCGCGACGCGACAGATGTCCTGGAGTTCCTGACCCGGACCCAGCCCGGCGCCAGCGTGCTGCTAGCCGATCCTCGCTCGGCAGCACCCGACCTAGAGCCGCACCACCAGGTACACCCGGTCGACCATTTAATCCGCCTTATCTCCCCTACCGGCACCGGCCGACCGCCCTCGGCGATCACCGTCAAGAATTCCGACGGCAAGATCCTGCATCGACGACCTCGCCAGAGTGACGAGAGCCCCATGCAACCAGCCGATGTCCTCCCCGAAGACCTAGCAGAATTCGCCAGGACCACCCTCGGCACATACATGATCGTGGCCAACCGGTCCTGGCCTTACCACGGCTCCGAGGTCTACGAACTCCTCGGCCCGCGCGAGGCCCGGTTCATCCTCAAACGCCACCGCGCCAGCCGGTACTTCCAGATGGAACTGGACGGATACCGCTGGGCACCGATCCTCGGTCCCGGCCGCGCACCCCAACTCCTCGCCGCTGACCCCCAGCTCCACGCCATCATCATGGCCAGGCTCCCCGGCAGCACCCTGCTCGACTCCGCTCTCAGCCGAAACGACGAACTAGAGGCCTATCACCAAGCCGGTCAGCTATTGAGACGCTTCCACTCAGCCATCCCGCTGACGTCAGACACCCAGGTAATCGATCAGCTCCTCAGCAAGATCGACCAGTTCCAAATCCAGGTAGGCGACGAGCTGACGCCCCGCCAGCACGCCCGCGTGCGCGAGCAGGCCACCCGACTCGCGGAGCTGGCCCCGGCCCTGGGTGCAGTGGCCACCCACGGCGACTTTCAGCCACGCAACCTGCTCTGGGATCCCGCGACACGCCACCTCGCACTGATCGACTTCGAGAAAGCCGCCCCAGCACCCGCCATCCGCGATCTAGCCCGCATCGGGGCAGGACCGCTACGTGACCGCGCGGACCTGCGCGCCAGCTTCTACCAGGGACTCGGACGCACCCTCACCAGCAACGAGCACGAAGCACTCGCGGCGCTCATCATCCTTGACTCCCTGTCAGGCTTGGCCTGGGGCATCCCGAACGGCGACACCGAGATCGTCAACCGAGCCCGCGCCATCCTCTCCGAGCTAGCTCAGACAACAAAACGCTGATCAGGCGCAGCCCTGCCCAGGACCAGCACCATCGGCGGGTCGAGCCGCCTGCCCGCCAGCTCCGCCCGCCGCCGCCCCGCCCGCATCACCAGGTCAGTCAGGGCCGCGACCAGCGGGGACGCCGCCGCGCGGGACTCGGTCATCAGGTACAGGGTGTCCCCGGAGCCGGCGAACGCGGACGGGCTAAACGCCGGCAAAGACGCCGCCGCCGGCGCCGTCACCCAGCGCATTATTTCCTCATCATGCAGGCACGCCGCCGCCGTGCGGGCAGTCTGGTAGATGCCGTCACGGGTCTCGGGCGCGCCGTGCTGCGCACCGCGCAGCGAGGACCCCAGCGCCCGGAACCCGGCCCCGTCCAGCAGCTCCGCCGGCGTCGGCGACGCGGTCTCGTCCAGCCAGCGGGACACGTCCCGCATCGACCGGCCCGACGCCGCCGCGGCCAGGAACAGGGCGCACAGCAGCTCCTGCGCCGCCGGCCCCCACAGGTCGCGCTGCCGCCCGTCGGCGACGGTCAGCACGAAATGGGTCGCCATCCGGTGCGCCGCCTCGACCGTGGCCAGGCCGTCCAGCGGATCCCACCACCACACCTGGCGCTGCCCGGTGATGTGCTGCGGATCGAACAGCCACACCCGCCCTGCCCCCGCGCGGAGCCGGGCGGTCGCTGCCCACAGGTCCTCCTTGATGCTCGTGGCCACCACCGCGCCGGGCGCGGACAGGACGTACGGGAGGCCCATCGACGTCGTCTTGCCCGACCGGGGAGCCATGAACGCGATGACGGTGTCCTCCCAGGACGCGAACAGCAGCGGGCCGCGCCGGCCGGGCTGCCGCTGCTCTCCCAGCACCAGCCCGGTGTCGGCGGCCGTCACCGCACGCGAGCCGGCGGCTTTCAGGGAGGGGCGCAGCCGCACCGCCGTCCGGGCGGCCGGGCCCGGCGTGAGCGGGGCGATGCCCGGGTTGCGGCGCAGCGCGGCGACCGGATCGCCTGCCGGGGCACGGTGCCGGGCGACGATCCGGCACGCCAGGACCCCGGCCGTGATCAGGGCGGCGAGAAGGACTGCCGTGACGGCGAGGACGGCGGCTGTCGGGGTGCCCGGCCAGGCCGCGCGGGTGTCGCCGCGGAGAACGTCAGAGACGAATTTCATTCCGAATGGTTCGCACCGGCCGCCTGTGAGCGCTGCGGTGGCTCGGGCTGCGGCCCATCCGAGGGCGGCGATCGCGGCGAGTCCCCAGCCGGTGGCCAGGATCGCCCACATGCCGATCGCGTTCCCGGTCGTGGCCGGGGCGCGGGGGCCGGCCGCCCGGCTCATGACGGACTCCCGTCCGGGGCGCGACGAATGGCAAGGTCGGTGTCGTACAGGTCGTTCTCGGGACCGGCGAGGGTGAGCTGGACCGGGATGCCGAGCCGGTCCCCGGCCTTGATCAGGTACCTGCCCCGGCCGGGATGGCGTGCTCCGGGCCGCCAGGACTCCGGCGCGGACCAGGACGTGACCAGCTCCCGCTCGGGACCGGTCAGCGGGGTGATCTGCCGGACGCGGTCCAGCTCGCGGGGCGGCAGCCCGGCCAGGACGGTGATCGCGCAGCGGTCGGCGAAGCCCCTGGCCTTGGCCCGGTCTTCCTCGGACGCGAGGGCCTCCAGGTCGGCGAGGGAGTGGGTGACCATGATGCTGGCCATGCCCTTCGCCCGGTTCAGCCTGGTCAGGCTGTCGGCGTACTCGACCAGGCCAGGCGCGCCCCGCAGCGCCCGCCACAGCTCGTCCATCACCGCCAGGTACGGACGCCGCCGGGCCAGCCCGAGACCGGCCAGCGCGGCAGCCGCGTCGGCGACCGCGAAGCCGTACGCCCAGGTGCACAGCATCGCGGCGGTCAGGAGCTTGTCCCCGGCGGCCCCGACCCGGGAGATGTCGACCGACACCGCCGGGGCGGACAGGTCGATGGGGCGGGAGGTCGGCCCGTCGAACACCCCGGCGAGCGACCCTGTGCACAGCAGGTCCAGGGTGAAGACCAGGTCGTCGACACGGTCCTGGTACTGGCTGCGGGAGCCGGCCCGTGCGGCGGACCGCAGCTCGTCGGGGCCTTGGTCGATGACGGACAGCACGTCCGGCACCGTCGGTGCCCGGTCGCCGGCGAGGCGGTCGTCGAGCAGGTCGATGGCGCGGCCGAGGACGACTTCCTCGGCGTTGCCGATCGGCGCCGCGCGGACCAGCGTGCACAGCGCCATCAGGAGGGACAGCCGCCTGCTGCGGACCTCGCGGCGCAGGGTGTCTGCCTCGGCTGCTGGCGGCCGGGTCAGGACGTCGCCTAGCGGGCCGGCGTCGAGCGGGTTGATCCGGTCCAGGCCCCGGCCGATCCGGATGACCTGCCCGTCCAGGTGCTCCGTCAGCCGGGTGTAGTCCGGTTTGGTGTCGCCGAGGATGAGGGCGGTGGCGCCGGTGGCGACCGCTCCGGTGATGAGGCGCTTGACCAGGGTTGATTTCCCGGTGCCGGGCTGGCCGAGGATGAACATGCCGGGGTTGGGGACCACGCCGGCCCGGAGCCAGGCCAGCGGGTCCAGGCACACCACCTCGCCCCACAGCAGATGCCGCCCGACCGGGGTGCCCGCGACCGGGGTGCCGCTGCCGGCCATGAACGGGAACAGGCCGCACGCCTGGTTCGTCGTCGCCTGGAACTCCGGCGGAGCCGCGACATGCGCCACCCGGCCGGCCGATGCCGTCCGCCAGCCCCGCGCGGGGGCGGCCTTCCCCGCTTCGCGGTCTGGGCGGGCGGTCACCGGGGCATCCGGCGGGCCAGCTCGGCGGGGCAGATCCCGCACGGCAAGGTGGCGGCGAACCCGGCGGCCTGGCTGTAGGACATGCGGCGGAGCCGGATCTTCGACGCCCCCGCGCAGGCCTCCGTCCACGCGACCGCGCGCGGCAGCTCGCCGGGGTCGGTCACGGTCACGGTGACGAACAGCGACATCACGCACACCCCCGCCCCGGCGGCCTCCTCGGCGGCGGCCTGCCTCGCGCGGGCCTGGTCACGGGCGTCCCGCGCGGTCTCATCCCGCCCGGTCCGGTGCCGGTAGTGCGCGCGGAACGACGCGGCGTTCACCTCGGCCTCCAGCACCTGCGTCGCCGACGCGGCGGTGAACGGCCGGTACTGCACGCTGACCCGCTTCGGGAACGGGCCGGGCGCGAGCAGCCGGGCAAGCACGTCAGCGGTGACGTTCTGCCTCGGAGCCTCCTGCCACGCCCAGGTCACCGACATCCCGCTGTCATGGCAGTAGTGGTGGGGGAACTCCTGCGCGGCGAACGGCCCGGCGTCCGGCCACCCGAGCTCCGCTGGCGCCTGCCCGGTCCGGGCGAGTGCCTCCAGGCGCAGGATCTCGCCGCGTGCGGCCGGGTCGAACGCGGTGCGGACCACGCCTGCGATCGCGGCCGGGGCCAGCCTGCCTAAGACGGCTACGCCGCAGCCGCCGAGCGCCGATTCCAGGCCGGTCAGCGCCCGGCCGACCTCGGCTGCCGCTTCCGTCAGGTCGCCCGGCGTGACCGGGGCTGCTTTCGGGTCGAACGTCAGGCTCACCCTGGTGTCGACGTGGGCAGCCGCGGCCGGGGACGCCTGGACGAGCTGGCCCAGGATCGCGCGGGCCGTGGCCGGGGCGGCCGGGTCGGTCGCTGCGGTCACCGAGTCGGCGAGAGCTGATCCGGGCTCGGGGGCGGTGTCGACGGTCACGGTGACCCAGCGGAGCATCGGGACCTGGCCGAGGCTGGCCAGCCAGCCGCCCCAGTTCGCCACCCAGCCGTCGGCGTCTGCCCGCTCGGCCAGCCAGGTGGAGGCCGGGATGACCCGCAGGGTCGGGGTCAGCATCCCGGTCCGGCGGTCCCAGACCAGGCCGTACCGGGAGCCGTAGCCGTCCTCGGCCGACAGCAGCGCCAGCGGCGCGAGCACGCCCGGCAGGCTGAACCAGCCCGGCCGCTCAGCGACCACGCTGACCTGGTACCGGGTGTAACCGCGCACCGACGCATACCACCATCGCACTCGCCTCGCGGCTGTCGCGGCGGCCCGCTCTCCGCCGATCCTGGCCAGGCCTAGCCCGCCCGCTATCAGGACTGGCGGTCCGGCATAGATAAGGAGCCCCGGGGCGAGCGCGGCCAGGAGCACGAGTACCGCTGCTACTGCCAGGACGGTGAAGGTCCCGGTCGCGCCGAGGCCCCACAGGCCGATGCTGCGGCGGCGGCGCCAGCCTCCGTAGTCACGTAGCCGTGCTGTCTGCTCGTCAGCCATCTGCCTGGCCCTCCGTCTGCTCTTCAGGCATCTGCTTAGCCCTCCGTCTGCTCTGGCAGCATTGACCCCGCCGCTCCGCGCGCCGACCGGACCGCGCCGTCAGCGACGGCGGCCACCGCAACGCCGGCAGGCCCGCCAGCGGCAGCCGCCGCAGCTCCAGCACTCGCGCCGGCCGCACCAGCACCAGCACCAGCGGCGGCCGCGCTGGCACCGGCTTCCGCGCCTGTCGCACCGGCACTTGCGCCGGCGGCTCCGCCTGCGGCAGCGCCGCCCATGCTGGCCGCTCCGTCCGCAGCCACCGCGGTGCTAGCACCCGCTCCCGCAGCCGGTGCCTGGCCTGCCCCGGCCGGTGCTGTGGCGGGAACGCCGGATGATCCGGCACCGTTTCCGGCCGGCGCGCTGTGCGTGCCGGCGTAACCCGGCGATCCGCTGGTCCCGGACTGCCCGGCGGCTCCTTGCGGACCGGCCGTCCCCTGCGGGCCGCTGTCACCGGGTGTCCCGAGCTGCGACGCCAGCATGCGGGCCTGGTCAGCGGCCTGGGCTCCGCCCGACCCGCCGGAGCCGCGCACGGCGCCGACCGCGATCGCGCCGCTCAGCACCGTGCCCAGGAAGCCGCCCCCGGTCGGGGCCTCGATAGTCCCGGTCGTCCAGGTGAAGAACTTCATCAGCATCGGCAGCGCCAGCAGCGAGAGCAGCACCATCGCGAACCCATGAGAATGGTCCGGGGATCCGTGCCCCGGCCAATCAGGGTGAACGCCGTGGCATGCACCGCGGCGGCGGCCGGCTTATAGAAGATCAGCGCCAGCATCCAGCCGGTCGTCCGCTTGAACCAGGGCCTGGTCGCCGGGCCAGCATGCCCGCTGCCGCCAGCGGCAGCACCCCGGCCAGGACCACCAGCGCGGCCTTCGTCATCAGCCCGGCACCGATGTGCGCTGAGATCCGATCGTGCTGGCAAGCCCGGCTCGCGGCCTGCGCTGCTGCTGAGTACCGCTGTCCCGAGGCGGGGGTCGCTGATCGGCGTGGTTGCGCCGGCTCCACGGACCGCCATCTGACCGCGTCCGCCAGGTTCACCTTCAGATGGCGGCATTTCAGACACGGTTCCGGCAGCGAGCGCTGGCTAACTGTCAGGCGGACATCACAGCTCTGGCTGCCCGCCCCGACCCGGTGTCACTTTGCGACGCCGACGCGTCCGCGTTTTCCACCCGAACGGACAAATTCGGGATGCCGAATAAGCATCACAGCAACAAAATTCGCGCCGTTGCATCAGCAGATGGAACGTTGGGTCTTATACGTATAGCCTGATAATAGTCAGTGCAGGAGCCCACCGTCTGGCGTTTGTCGTGAATCCCGGAGACGCAAAAGGCCGACCGACTCATAAAGGGAGCACGGCCAGGTGCGCGTTCTCAGATTTGCCTGAACAGCCGCCCTGAGAGGACCGCAATGCGCAAGCAACTCATCAGAGCCGTCTTAGCAGCGGGCTCGGTCGCTGCGGCGATCACGCTGGCTGCGCCGCCCGCGATGGCCGCAGGCACCTGGACAGTCACCGGCGGCACCACCTGGACCGGGACGCAGTCGGCCGGCACTATCATCACTCAGACGGACACGACCTCCGGCCTGAGCTTCACCTGCACCAAGGCCACCTTCAGCGGAACCGTCATCAACGAGAAGCTCAGGGACTAACACCGCGATCGGCAGCATAAACGGCTTTAGCATCACCAACTGCTCTGGCCCGCTTGGCTCCACCGCCACCAAGAAGCAGAAACCCGGCACTACCGCGACGCTCAACGCAATTTCGTTCAGCGGCGGAGTGACGATCGGCGTCATCACCGGGTTCGACGAGATCATGACAATCAGCAGCATCCTGGGTACGTGTACAGCTGAGATCAAGGGAACCGCAGGGTTCAAGTACACCAACTCAACCAAGCTGCTGCAGCTCACCACCGCCGGCGACAGCCTGACCGTCACGAGCACCTCCGGCAGCTGCGCGGGCATCATCAAGACCAATGACAACTTCACGATCTCCACCGGCACCGGCGGTATAACGATCATCGGATCTCCGACCAGCCCGATTCAGATCAGCCAGCCATAAAGCTTGCGCAGCAGCTGACCGACCTCAGGTGGCGGCTGAGCGCCGTATGCCTGCTTCGCCGAACGTCCTCCGCTGCAGCCCGAAGAGGCTGGATAGGGCACTCCCGGCCAGGCACGCAACTTGATGGCCAGGACGCGCTTGACGTGAGCCGGCTGGCCGAGCTGGAGTCTGAGTGCCTGACGGCACTCGCTGGCACCGGGCCTGGCCTTGGCTGCCAGGTCAGGACCTCGTTCACCGTCACCACGCGCGCGCTCATGCCAGCCTCCCCGGCCCGGTACCGCTGACCTTGAGCATGAGCCCGCTACCCGTATCCGGCCAGCAGCAACCACAGGCATCGCGGCGAAGCCTCGTCCCCGAGGTTGCCCTCAGTAGTACGGCAGCGGCACTTGGCTTGAGGGGCTGCGTGAGCGCCGCCTTGATGTGCCCCGGCGACCGGCCGGGCATCCGGATGCTCGCCCGCTTGAGCAGATCGGCTGTCCCCATCTTGCGCTCCTTCTTTCCGCACCACGCCGTACCTCCGCCCGGTATGTACACCGCCCGCAGCGCGAACTGGCGGCTCGCGAGCGCCCAATTTCCCAGCGCCGCGGTGTATGCACTACCGACGGCCCGGACGATCCGCCTACCGGATCGTGCCGCGGCAGCTGGAAACGACCCTGGAAGGTGTCTGGCCGGATGGAGAACGCGACACAAGCCCTGCACCGGATCACGTCGTACGTGCTCGGCCGGGACCTCACCCCGTTCGACGATCCGCTCGCCTTGCGCGAGGGCCCGTTCGACGACCTGGACCGCCGCCCCTTGGACTACAAGCGGTACGCGCCACCGCCCCCGCGGGTGCCGCTGCCCCGCGACCTGCCGCCAACGACCGCGCCGGGCCTGGCCGTGCTCGCCGGCACCGCCCAGGTGGCCGCGGCCGAGCCCGATCTGGCACAACTGTCCCGGCTGCTGCACCTGTCGGCCGGCGTCGTGCGCACCGGGCTGAAGCGCGGGCGGCTCCTTCTATTCCGCGCGGCGGCGTCCGGGGGCGGGCGGTTCCCGCTCGAGCTGTACCTCGCCGTCCCCGAGGGCCACCCGTTGCCGGCCGGGGTGCACTGGTACGACCCGGAGGAGCACGCACTGGTTCAGGTCGGACCGGCCCCGCGAGGTCCCGTCCCGCGCGGGCCTGCCGTCGTACCCGCGGTCGTTGTCACGGCCGTCCCGTGGCGGGCCGGATGGCCGGGCCACACTCGCGAGCGCGGCTACCGGCACATGTACTGGGACGCCGGCACGATGCTCGCCCAGCTGCTCGCCGTGGCCGACTCCGCAGGCCTGCGCCCGCAGTTCTACACGCGGTTCCCGGACGCCACCGTCGGGGCGCTCGTCGGGGCGGACGGCGTGCACGAGTTCCCCGTCGCCGTCGTCGCCCTCGGTGACGGCACGCCGGCGCTCGACCCGACCGGACCCGCCGCGGCCGGCGAGGTGGACGCGGCGCCGATCGAGTTCCCGCTTATCACCCGGGCGCAGCGCGCGGGCGACCACGACTCGCTCGGGCAGCCGTGGCCGGTGGGCCTGCCGGTCGACGTGGCGATCGAGGAGACCACCTCGATCGAAGCCCTGGTGTTCGCCCGCGGATCCCAGCGCCTCATGGACGGCACCCGCGGCCTGCCGCGACGCGTGCTGGACACGAGCATGCCGATCGCGCTGCGCGGCGTGGACCTGCCGGTCTACGTCGCGGTGCACGACATCGACGGAGTCGAACCCGGCCTCTATCGCTGGCCCGACCTGTCGACTCCGGTGCGCCCCGGCTCGCTGCGCGAGGAACTGCACAAGGTGTGCCTCAACCAGGACCTCGCGCACGACGCCGCGTTCGTCGTGATCTCCGCGGTCGACGTCGGCACCCTCGACGGCCGGCGGTACCGCGAGGCGCAGCTCACCGCCGGTCTGGTCAGCGGGCGGCTGCATCTGCTGGCGTACAGCCTCGGTGCCAGCGCCTCCAGCTTGACCTTCATCGACAGCGAGATCCCGGCCCTGCTGGGCGACGACAAGCTCTCCGCCATGCTGTTCACCTGCGTCGGCGTACCGGCGTACAAGTCGGCCACCGCCGGCCCGCCGGGCACGCCGACCCAGGTCCAGGTGAGGGAGCCGCGGATCCGCTAGCCCTGGGCTCTCCGGGGGTGCGCGAATCGGCCGGTGACGCGTGCCTCCTACTGGCTGCACCGCGCTCTCGCGTCCGCTGCGGCTGCCGCCGGGGCTGACGCCGAGGTACTCGAGGCAGTCAACGTCAGCCTGCCCGGCGGCAAGCTGCTCGTGCCAGACATCGTGATCATCGCCGGCGGCACGATCGACGAGAACACCACAAGGGTTCCCGCGGACGCCGTCCTCGCCGTCGTGGAGATCGTGTCGCCATCGGCAGTGTCCATCGACCGCCCGGTCAAGCCGGTTATGTACGCGGCCGCCGGGATCCCGGTCTACTGGCGCGTGGAACTCAACCCGGCACCGAAGATAGTCGCCTGCACCCTGCGGCAGCGGAACTACATCACCCACACCACGCTGACCGCAGGAACGACAGGCCGCATCACCAGGCCGTTCCCGGTCATCCTGGACCCCGCTGACCTCAACCGCCGCGCTTCCTGAGCCCTGCGAGCTCGGCCTTTACAGATTTGAGCTTCCGACCGGCATTCCGAGATCCTGGCCAGCCACGAGTCGGCATTCGGAACCCGGACTCCAGGCAACGGCTGGTTCGGTCCCAGGGATCGGCAGGGCCTTTCACTAATCGGCGATCTGCGGGTCCGACCCTCACCCAGGATTTTGTCTGCGGAGCGCAGCCGCCGATCAGCTCAGATCAGGCCGAGGCATAATGCCGCATCCGGCCGCCGACCCGCCAATCTGCGCCATGCGGGGCCGGACTACAGCGACTCGTAGGCCTTGGCCGCCGGGCGGCGCGGCCACGCCGACACCCGCCGGGCGCTGCATCAGGCCATCAGGCGCCCGGACCAGAAACGTCACCAGGCCCTCGTCATGTGGGGCCGAAGCACTACGGCCTTCGGGTTTGCCGATCATGTCGTGCGGCCGGCGGGGGCGCGGTGGCCAGGACCGCTGGCGCTATGTCCACTGCGCCTTGCCTGGATGCCAGGTGCCGCGCGCCTGGTCGTTCAGGAGCGGGTCGAGGAACGGCGTGACCACGCCGAGGGCGTCTTCCAGGGTCCGCCCGGCCGGCAGGAGCGAGCGCCCGGCCTCCGCTTCGTATCCGGGCTTCCAGAGCGCCTGATCGGGGACGCCGAACCGCGCAGGGAGTTGCAATCCGCGCCGTTCAGCCTCAGATCGCAGAGCCGCGGTCTGAGGGCCTGCTTCCGCAGGCGCGGCGCGGACGATGGCCACGAGATCGACCAGGTCCTTGAACCGGGTCGACGGGATATCGGCGGCGCCGTGCCGTTCGAAGATCGCGCATACCTTGTCCGCGACGTGATCGACGAGCGGATAGACGCGGTAACCGTGCTGCTCCAGGTCAGCCATGATCACGCGGGCCAGCGGAGCGACGCTCTCCGGCCTGCCGGTCATGCGGATGCCAGTCCCGACGAGGTCGACGTGAAACGCGTTCCAGGCCGTGTTGCCGACGAAAGCAGTCACCGGAAGGCGGACCCCGCCGGTCTCGGCAACCGGCCGCCGCACGCCGGTCTCGAAGCGGAACCAGTCGCCGATCTCGGCTTCTGCGGCCCGGCGCAGCTCCGCCTCGGCCACCGCCCCGGCTGCCTCGCGGTAGATGTCGACGTCGATGGTTCCCCGGACCCCGATCTCGCGGGCGAGCAGCGCTGTCGCGCCTTTCACGATCCAGCCCTCGTCCACCAGGTACAGGCGTTCGAGCAGGCGATCGTAGGCCATCTGCCGCTGCAACTGCGGCAGCGTCCAGGGGCTAGTCCCGGCCAGGCCCTTGAGCCTGTCGGTCAGAGCCCGGCGGAAAGCGGCGGGGCTCCCGTAGGAGCGTGCGCCCGTCACCGCATCCCGCTCTCTGCGCCAGGGGCGGGCGGCGCCGGGCGGCCCGTCTCCGCAGGGCCGCGGGCGACGTGAGCCCTGGCCTCCTCCACCCATCTGGACATGTCCGGGTCGCCCGTGATCTCCAGGAGCCATCCGAGCAGCGCGAGGCCATCTCCGCGCCGGAGTCCGAAACGGGCAGCGAACGGGGCCAGCGCACCGGCGAACGTGCCGGGGTAGTCATAGACGGGCCGGAGAGCATCAGCCACCACATAGGCCACGGCTCCGGGGTCCTCCTTGTCGTCGAGGAGGTCGGCCGCGATCCGGGCTGGCCTGGTGACCGGCAGCCCGGCCAGCACGATCTGCTCCTCCTGATGAACTGCCCGCTGGTGAAGCCGGACGTCGGGCCTGCGAGACTGGCGCCTGCCCCCGAGGGTGAATTCGTGCCGGTCCGCCGGAAGATGACCCAGCCCGTACAGCGCCGCGGCGGAGCGGTGGGAAACCACACCCTGATCCGGCGTCCGCTCCCACGCCAGAGCCTCCGGCGCCAGCTGAAGCCACGCCGCCCGGAGCGCGAGGTGATCCGGCGGCGGCGCCCCGGCAAGCCGGTACACGCCATGGGCCACCCGGTCCAGGACCCCGCTGCCGGCCAGCCGCTGCAGCGTAGCCTGCGAAATACCGGCCAGCTCAGCCTGCCTCCGGGTCACCAGGCCCCACTGGTCCTCGGTGACCCCCGAGATCCGATTCAGGGTCAGCGAACTCCCCACTACTGCATTATAACTCATATCAGAGCGACTTCGCAGATACACTGTTGATCTTCTACTTCGATCTAGCTCGTTCCTGCGCAACAACGAAGTACCTCAGTGAAATTCAGCACCCGACGACGACACCCACAGGAACCACCGCCCGACCCCACAGGACAATGAAGCATCCGCCTGAACCACTGACTGCTTCGAGCGGACAGGGACTCAAATCCCCTCAACTCAGAACCGCAGGTCAGGCACAACTCTGTCAGCGGTCACGGAAAACTCCAGGTAGGCGGGCACGAGGCCAGCGGTCACCCGGAAGTGACGCAGGGAAGCGCCGGCGGCCCGCAGGTTCCGGGATCATCCCAGCCGGGCACCTCAGCCCGCGACTCCGCAAGCCAGGGCCATGGACGCGATCAGCACGTCCCTGGTTGAGGCTCGCGCAGGTGCCGCAAGTGTGGCCGTGTAGCGAGACGAGCCGGGAAGCTATCGCTGCGCCAGCTCGCGGCAACCTTTGCCGAGCACCAGGCATCCTTAAACCGTGGCCGATGACATCATCAAGTCGCTAGCGGGCCAGAGCGATCGTAACGAAACTCCCATGGCCGGCCGCGGCCGGGACGATGCGATCGAGTCGCTGTTCTTCGCGCACTATCCGCGGGTGGCCAGGGCGGCGTTCGGCATTGTAGGTGACTGGGACCTGGCTGAGCAGCTAGCCCAGGAGGCGTTCTTGCGCCTGTGGCGCCGCTGGCCATTGCTGCGGGACCCGCAGGCCGCCCCGGCCTATCTGGAGCGTACGGTCGTCAATCTGGCCAGGATGTCAATCCGGCGCCGGGTGCTCGAGCGACGCACACTAGCCCGCGACAATGCCGGCCGGCTGGTAGGCGCCGCAGCTGATGACGTCGATGTGCCGGCTGACGTGACGCTCCGGCAGGCGGTCGAGGCCTTGCCTTACCGCAAGCGCGCCTGCGTGGTGCTTCGCTACCTGATCGGGATGTCCGAGGCCGAGACGGCACAGACGCTCGGTGTGTCAGTCGGCACGGTTAAGAGCCAGACGCACAAGGCTCTGCGCCAGCTGCGTGCCGAGCTTGACGAGTCAGCGCAAGTCGTGCAGAGAGGAACTGCGACATGACCGATCCCGGGCTTGAGCAGCAGCTTGAGCAGATGCTCGCCAGGTACGCCGGGCGGCCGGTCGACACCGCCGCATCCTGGCGCCGGCTCACCCGGCTGCGGCTGCAGGCCACTCGCAGCCGTAACCGCCGCCTAACCGCGGCTGGAGTAATAGCGGCCGTTGCCTTGGTCGCCGCCGCTGCCCCTGCCGTCGCGCATCAGCTGAGCGGCGCGCGAGGGGACAGCGGACTTCAGCGCCCGGCACCTGGCGGACACCAGGTGCGCAGGTCGGCTGACCGCCGAATCGCGATCACTGCCCGTATCGCCGTACCGGGCGCGGGGAGCACGCCAGGTGATACGTCCATGGCGGCAGTCGTGGTTGGCCAGCGAGGTCAGCTGTGGACCCTGACCTACTCGGCCGATCTGCTCAGGATCGACCCGGCTACCAATCGCGTGACCTTGCGTGTGCACATGCCAGGAGCTCGTGACCTGGCGGCCGGCTCAGCCGCACTCTGGGTCCTTAGCAGAGCGGGCGGGTCGGCTGGGCCTGATGGCCAGTTGGTCAGGATCGACCCGGCCAGCGGCCGGATCGTGACGCGGTTCCCGCTGTCTCGCCAGTGCGGCCAGGTGACCTACGCAGGGGCGCAGCTCTGGCTGGCATGTGGCAGCCGGGCCACTGTATTCGTGCGGCTCGACCCGGTGACCGGACGAGTGCTGGCCACCAGGGGGCCGGTTTACGGCGTGTCCTCCGTCACCGCGACACCCTACGGCATCTGGTACTCAGGCAATTCAGGGGTAAGAGGGTTCGTCGGGACCGGCACCCGGCTGCACTGGGTCAGCGCCCGCGACAGGTCGGTCCCGACCTCGCTCGTCGACACCAACTCACTTGTCTACGGACAGCGGGCACTGTGGGCCTACTCCGACACCGAGAGCGTCGCGAAGATCGACCCGGCGACCGGGCAGATCGTCCGGATCTACAGCTCCGACGCCTACGATCGCGCCGCAGCGATGAGCCTGGACTTCTTCGCCGTAGGGCTGAACTCGCTCTGGTTCCTCAACGACGATCACTACGAAGCCACGTCGGTGCTCAGGGTCAGCCTGACCACCGGACGGCCGCAGGGCCGGGTCTATGGCGTCGGCTCGTGCGGCGAGCCGTGCTGGCAGATCTATTTCACCCAGGGCTCGGCCTGGATCCCGACGCGGGCTGACATCATAAGGATTAGCCCGGTCAGGCGCACGAACCGAGGCTGACCCGAATCCGTGTCGGCACCCAACCCGGCACACCGAGCCTCTCGGACTTCGTTGAACTTCATTTATGCCTGCTTGACCGTCGCCCTTGATCCCCCGTCAGGCTTGGCTGGATCTGGTGGCTGGTCACAGCCCGGTGCCGCGCAATGCCTATCGCGGCGGATGACGGCGCGGCGCAGGTGGGGCGCTGATGACCCATCGGCAGCAGGTAGATGAGCCAGGCGGCTGACATGGCGCAGTCGAAGCTGATCAGCCCATGGAGACCGCGACCATGTCGTGAAAGAGCAAGCCAGAGGCGAACAGGCGGCGGAGCTGGATCTTGGAGAACTCGGCGGAGGCTTCGGTGTCGGCGATCGCGCGGCCGAGCTGGGCGGGGTCGGTGACGGTCACGTACAGGCCGATTGCGGCCCTGCGTACACAGGGTTCCCGCTGGGCCCGTGCTGCTTACCAACGTCCGGGAGCTTGGGCAATTGCCCCGCTTCACACTGCCACGCTTGACACCGTTCTAGTTCATGGGGATCTGCCGATGACCGACCACCAACCCGATAGCCGTACCTTGAACTTCGCTGGTGATGTTGACGAACACGAACGGCGTCGCCTCAACACTTCTTCTTTCCCGCAGCGACGGTCATCGCGAGTTCGTCTTTGGTCACATAGCTGACCGATGAGTTGTGGTAGTAGAGCAGCATGCCCTGCGAGGTCGCCGTGCCCACGCTGGTTCCTGCCACGCCGAGCACCATGGTGAACGTCTTGCCCGAGGCCAGGCGGAAGCCCTGAACCGGCTGGCGATGCTTCCATGCCGGCGGTATGCCGGCATAATGCGGCGGCCAGGAGTCTGCCACGCCGATCGGTACATACCCTGGCACCGCGTAGGAGCCGACAGGCGCTCGTGGTGCGGATGCCACAGGGTGACGCGGTCCAGTATCACCAGCGCCCGGCCGTGGTTCGTGAACTGCTCAAGGCCGAACGTCAGCACGTGGCCGACGCGAGCAGTTGCGCAGGCTTCTGCGTGCGTCGGGTCGCCGCCGCTGCCGAGTGGTCCGTCTGTGGCCGGGCTGCGGTGCCCGCTGTTGCACCCGCTGAGGACCGACACCAGCACTGCTGCCGCCGCAGCTAATGGCAGCGGTTTCATGCGTACTGTTCGCGCCAGCATGCTTCACCTTCTCCTTGACCTTCTATGGTGTCGGTCGAATTAAGCCTGGCTCTGACGAGCTCGCAGCGGTGAACGAGTTCGTCACGTGCGGGCCAAGGTGCTGATCGGCAACCGACGGATAGCATCTAGGCTATGTCCTGGCAAGCCGTCGGCATCCGGTTGCCGGTCGCGAGAGGGAAAGAACGGTCGCGACGCGATCTATCGGTGTCGAAGCCAGATCACCACGACGCAGCCGTCCTTACCTATCCCTATAACGTCTGTACGCTTGGAGAGCCGATGCTTCCCCGACGATCCTTATGGTTTCTAGCCTCGTTGCACCAGGATCGCAGCTTTGATGATTTTATTGTTAGTGCCGCACAAGACACCCGCCTTAGCGAAATGGAAGTCCAAGAGAGCGTCTTTGTCGTAGCCGGTCTGCGCCGAGCCGTCGAAGCTGGCTTTCAGGTTGGCGCCTTTCCCCCGCCGGACCAGCCCGTATCGTGAATCAGCCAGAAGCACTTGTGCACGTAGAAAGTCTCGCCATGCTGGGAGAAGTTGTGCGGGCATTGACCGTGCTGATGCTGAAACGGAATGTTAGTGTCGCCAGAAGGACCGTAACAGATACCCCGGAATTGTGCCGTACTGAAATATGTGCGGAACAGCGAGTTCTCGTGTTGAGTCGGAAATCCCTCTGACGCGCGGGCAGTCGACGAGTGAGTCCCGGCGCTGTTGTAACCGGCATCGAACCCGTATCCCGATATTGCTATTCCTAGCGTCGTCGACTGGCTACTGTTCATGCCTTGGGCGTAGTTGAAGCCCACAAAATCGCCGGCCGTCTTACTCGAATGGACGATATAGGCCTGCCCGACTACCGCCAATGCTTGCGGCCGGTCACGCTCCTTAACGAAACCGGTGAAGCCATACGGGTGGCCGTTGGGGTTTATGCCGCACGACAGCCCCTTGGACTGGCTGCTCAGGTTGACGATCGCTGGTGCCGGTGTCTGAGCTGGCAGAGAGTCTGTCTGATAGGGCAGGAACCAGGTCCCGCCGACCGCGCTGAAGATCTCCAGGTTCGCGTTGCCGGACTCTACTGCCGCTGCACCGCGTGTCTTGCGTCGATCAGGTCGTAGGGCGAGAGACCCTTGCTCGCCTTCCCAAGCCGAGCAGCACAGGAACCGTCCGCCGCAGGCCACCGCCTGTCACCAGCAACCCTGCCCGTCACGCGTGGAGTTGGCCCGTCAGCGATGAACACGCGCCACGACGACACCCGCCAGATCCAAGACCCACCCGGCTGTACTGCCCGGCGGACCCAGGGCGATCGTGCCCTCCGCGACTTTGCCTACTGCTGACTCTCGTACCTCCTGCGGCAAGGCGCTTGTCGGCGGGGTCGGCCAAATCGAACAGTTCCAGCGCGGTGTGCGGATCGAGATGGCGCAGTGCCTCCTCAGCCAACATCGCCACCGCGGTCACCTGCACTATCCTCACCAAACCGCCGCATCACTAGCCAACTAGCACCTGTCGTACGATACAACCCCCGAAAAGCTCCACGAGCCTCAAGAACTGTCACGCATTCGGCGCTTGAAATAAAGCGCACCGCCTGGCCTGCGCCCAGAAACGCTACCTCGTGCCCCGGCCGGCCAGTCCCGGACACGGGATGACCTGGCAGCGGCGCTGGAACTTTGCGGCCCGCCGCAGCTCCCACGGTGGTGGTGTACTAATAATATGGACGTCGTCTCGGCGTGGACCTGGTCATCGGAAGGCCGGGCCGACGGCCAGGCTGACATCCAGCGTGGTGGATATGCGAGATTCCGGTGCACTGGCATGCGGGATTTACCGGACAGCGTGATCGTGAGGAGCCTGGGGCTGTCTCGCGGAATACGGTGGGAAAGTAAGTGGCGGCGGCTGAGGCTGCGGGAACGGCGCCGGCCGGCGGCAGTTGTCGGGACAGGGGCATGGGTGCCTGCGCGCTGGTCCGGTCTCACATCCTCGGCGGCCCCTCGAATCCGAATCTAACCTCTGCGAGATCAGCCTGGGCGGCCGAGAGCATCAACTGACGCCCAACCCCAGGAACCAATGGCTGGATCCCCTTAGGCCCGGAGGGCAGCTGGCCATCATCGGCCCCAGCGACCCGGCTGCCCTCAAGCACCAGAAAGCAGATGTCCGCATACTCCCGGACAGGAAGGACCCAGGGCTCAGTCCCGACCCCGCGGACGCGCCTTCCACACGTTCGAGCGACAATCTTGAAGGTCCATTGCTTGTACGCATACCCTCGGCGAGGTTCTGCTCGGAAGACGCTGGTTCAATCTGCGCGGAGCGGGCATAATTCTCGCGGCCGCGTAGCAAAGGACGGCGAGGTGAATGTTCACAGTTCGGACCCAGGATGCGTCGTCCTTGTTGGTGCCGCAGCGAGTGGTAAGTCTACCGTCGCCCTGCTCCTATCCAACGAACGGTCCTGGCCAGTCTTTTCTTTCGGTGCGTATGTACGCGACCAGGCAGCGCGGCAAGGTATTGCTCTCCATCGGGACGAGCTGGAACGTCTTGGCGCTCGTCTAATTTCCGCTCGCGGTTGTGATAAATTTCTGCGCGATGTCCTTGGATCAGACATTTTCACCGTACCATTCATACTGGAGGGGGTCCGGCATTTCGATATGCTTCGGGCAGTCGAACGGTCCTATCCTTCAACGGTGAGTGTCTATCTGAATGTCTCCTCAGACGTGAGGTATGAGCGGTGGCTGCTGCGTCAAGGGCTTGCCGATGATCCCGTATATCGCGCTTCGTTCGACAGCATCGCTCAGGGTGAAGTCGAACGCCATGCCCCTGCCTTGATGGCTTTAGTTGATCACATTGTTGATGCGACTCGCCCCGCACGATTGATTGCTGCAGATATACTCGCTCTTTGGCAGGCGTCTCAGAGTTAGATGGAGCACTCAAGCTACGAAGTATGCGACTGCGACAGGGCGCTATCCTCGTTTGGCGCTGACCGATAGTCCTTGTCGGGATGAATATTTACAGGAGTCGCCGCCGTTGACAGAACTCGTGGGGGGTCTTCCTCTAGTCCTGGAAGACGCGCTAGCAAGTACCGACTCATCAGTTCGGCAAGATACGCGACCTCGTCTTCGGTCAGCGGCCGGCCCTGCGGTATGCCATGCCAATACCTCGCGCATACGCGGCAGCATGCCGCCACAGCATGCATGGCATAGTCCAGCGCGTCAGCCTTGGTGGCCGCGGTAGGCGTCTGCCGACCGTCGAAGTATGGTTCAGCTTTTGCAACTCGCTGCCTGATGCGCTTAGTAATGACACCTTCCAAGCCTGCTTGCGCGGCCCGAAGGGCTTGGCTCATCGCTTTCCCGCTGAAGGGAACATGCCAGAAGTAGTGCCGAACATACTCCAACTGGAGCGCTGAGAAAGTATAATCTACGTCGCTCAGATTTTGTTGAGCGATCCGACTCATCTCGACTAGCGGTTGCTTGCACTCGCGGCAGGTACCTGGTCCGATTCCCTTCGCCATCCGCTTGGTAAGGCGGAAGCAATGTAGTTCATCCTGGCAGGCGCTTCCCGCGCAGCTAATTTGCTCCGGGTTGAGTCGCTGCCAGATGCTGCTCAGCGGCGCATCGGCGGCTGGAGCGCTCCATTTCGGCGGTAGTGGAATCGGGTCAGTAGGAAATTTGAGCGTACCTGGGATTTCGGGGTGTGCCCAGGTCCCGCCAGACCCTGCGTGATCTTGCGTCATAGACGTCTCCCTGCCGGCTCCTTGTCATGTGCGCTACACCAGTAGTAGTAAGGATCTACGTCCAGATTCGTTGATAGGTCGCTATGCCGTCAATGCGTCGAGCAATACGGCTCGCTCAACGGCGTCGAGCAGCGTGAAGTCCAGATGCTTGATGAGAATGTCTGTCACGGTCCGCCACGGAGCCTGTTCCTGCTGCATGCCAGCAGCAGTCGGCCACCAGTTGATCCCTCGTCCCGAGAGCTGGTACGCCACATAATTAGCGAGCACGTCAACCGGTACGTCAGCCTGAAGTGCCACCTCAGGCACGACGCGCTTGAGCCGCTCTACCGATCCGCTTGATCGGGCTAGGCACGCTTCTAGCACCGGACCAGGCCGACCTTCAAAAAGGACATCGGCCGCGAAGTCGTTAGCTCGCTGTTCCTCGGGGTCTTCGTTCCAGGTCTTGATTTCACCCAGCTCGATCCAGGTCCTGGTCGTACCCCTGTCCTGACTACGCAAGTGCCCTGTCTCATGCAAGAGATCATTGACCCACCGAGCCGCGCTGTCGGTCGTCTGCTTGAGAACGATGACCGATCGGCCGTCAGCAGTGAAGCAAGCACCGTGGAACGCGCCGGGATCGCGAAGTGCCACCACGGGGACGCCGTGCCGGAACAGATATTGGAGTGCGGCCTCAAAGAGGGCAGCTGACGAGAGTGCATCGTCGGAGCTGTCAGCGAGCTGCGCGAGGATCGCGTTGATTCCTTCGCGGGTTTCCTGTGCTGCCGCAGGAACACGTGGCTCAGGCATAGCTGCTGTAGCCCTCAGCACAATATCTGCCAACCCTTCTGCATACCGGCTGTATGCATCGATCGCTTTGGCAGACGCGTTCGCGGGCGCCTTGAATCGAGCGGTCGTTGCTAGTGCCGGAATTGAGTCGTCAGCTGATAGCAGCTGCTGAACGGTGAGGCCCAGCACACGTGAGGCCCGCTCTGCTGCGGCCAGCGCCTTTGCAGGGCTCGCGAAGTCACCGACATCTCGCATGATCCGTTGATCAATAACACTGCGGTCGAGTCCAAGTTTGCGCAGTCTCCGTTTAAGCAGCTGGAGAGGCGAGCCGACTACGGGCAGCTGGATGCCAGCGTCGATCTCGACGCCGAGGGCGCTCCTGACTTCTTCAATCCGGGACAGTGAGGTGGACGCGTAGTCCTCGGCTTCGTAGCGCTGAATCTGCTGCTCTTTAAGGCCAAGGCGCTCGGCGAGATCTCGCTGGGTCAGGCCGGCGGCAATCCGTGCCTGAACCAGAGCTGTTGGCAGCTGGTCGAGTGAGGTGATGCGGACCCGATCACGCGCGCCGGCTTGAAGCTGTTCGTATTCGCGGAGCAGGATATCGAGATCGCTGAGCTGCCCCTCAATGGATGCCTGCTCAAGCTCAAAGCGAACCAAGTTATTTCGGTCGGCCAAGCCACGTGCCTCGCCTAGCTGGCGGCGACGCACAGCGACGCCCTCCAGCGCATCGGCAAGCATCTGACGCTGGCGAGAGGTGATGCGGTATTGCCGCTCGTTACGGATCATGGCAACGTCCTTAGATCGAGCAGTACGACTCCTTTGGTGCGACCGTCTCGGTCCTGCTGGAAGTAGAGCTGGAATGGCATGCCGGTTGATGACTCATTGCCAACGAGGAACTCTCCGCCGTACTTCGCCTTCTGTCGGTACCTGCCGGCTCGCAGGTCCGCAGGATCGGTCAGCACTGGATCAACCCGGGAGAGATCGACGCCGTCCGCGTGCCAGGCGCAGTCATAGTCGTCCGGGTCTGGCTTGGCTGTCGTGAAACTGCCATCGAGCCATAGGTATCGGACTCCGGCATCACGGAGGTTCGTGGCGGCGTCCTGCAATCCCGCGAGCAGCCGTCTTCGGCGGCCCGTACAACCGAACCGCTCAGCTACGTCACTCCAGTTCGCCCGGTGCAAACCTTCTGGCAGCAGACCGTCGGCAGTAAAGGCGGGAAGCACAGACCCAACATATAAGTTGTGTCACTCTAAGTCAACTTGACCCGTCGAAGACCCTGCCGCTAGGCGTCCCGGCAGGACGGCTTCGTTTCGAGAAATACCGGACTTCCCCTCACCACTGTCGGTAACGCGGCGCGAGGCGCCCTGGGCCGCGACCAGAGCCTGGGCGGTCAGTCCTTCTGGTTGATGAGGATTGGAGAAGCTCCGCGGGCTCCTGGGTCGTAGGCGCGCCGGGGTGGACGGCGAGCTGGCGGCCACGGTCTAGTTCCCGGAGCTGAGTGGGTGGAACAATGCAACGTGGGCGCTGGCAGTGACAGCGTGAGCGAGGACTGGGCCACACGTCGTGCATGCCACTTCGCCAGGCTCACGGGTCGAGCCTTACGTGCGGCCCGGACCTCACGTGCAAGTTCTTCACCTGCCAGGAGGATCACCGACATCGTGAGGCCGACCCAGCCAGACGAGACCGTCACTGCCCTGACCATGTAGTACCGTCTCGTCGCCCGGGTCAGCGCCGCAGTCGCACGCCCCAGCCGGGTAGTGGCCGGCGATCTCGTCCGCAACATCGCCCCGCCAGCCACATGGTCGCGCCATTTCACCAAAACCGAACGCCGACCAGCGGCTGACTGTCACGTCTCGATCCGCCCGTCCTACATGAGCGTCAATTGCCCCTGGCCGCTGTCCCTTGGCGACCGCACCACGAGCCATCCTCTCCGGTCGTGCTTGGGCACGGAAACGGGTGTTAGTTTTTGAACATCGTCGATTCCGATGAGGGTCGCATAGTTACGATCGTCCCGTGACTTCCAAAAAGCGTCGTCAGCACAGATGTCCTTGCTGTAATCCCGGCGCAGCCGAGTTCTCTCGTCGTCATTGAGATCAACGCACTCGACCGACGACGCGCAGAAAGCCGCGACAACCGGGCCAGCCTTCAAAAGTACAAGATCACCTGGCGTGATGCGCCTATAAGGCGGAATAAGGTTTTTCGAAAACCTTGTCTCAATGGTCTTAGTACCATCCAGTATATATCCTAGGAAAGGCTCCACCATTACAGCTATGTGGACGCCGTATGAGCAGTCATCGCCTGAGAGATACGGCGCGAACCTGCTCCAATCACGATGGCTCGTTGTCGCCCATGACAGCTGGTTCAAAATATTTGCGTTGCTCACGAGTTAAATATCCTTTACGAGGGGATGTTCTTCGAGTTCTGCGAGCAAGATCATGAAGAGTTTACGGCAGACCCATATTGACACGCCAAGGTCCCCGGCATGATCGACTGTTCGGGCCAGTGAAAATCGACCCGTCCTGAGGTCGGTTTCACACAGCGCGACAAGGTTGCCTATATTTTTAGGATGCGCTAAAGTAAATACGCGATTGCCACTTGTCCAGAAACCGATGCGCTGACGAACAGGATCCCGTCGGCTGACGGTGTTTAGCACATCACCCGGAATCAAGTTCCCTAGATCCACCTCATCAGATTGCCGCAGCTTAATTCGAACGGGACCGAACTGCGCTTCGGACCATCTATCTCTCTGAGACGACCGACGGACGTAGTCGACTTGTGTCACCTTCCTGAGCGTGAGCAGATCTCCCTTGCGCCAGTCGACCGGAACCTGAGTGCCTTGCGGAGCCAGTCGCAGGGACATTGCCTCAAAGTGAGGTGTGACATAACGAACCGCAGCAGGCTGCGTTCCGGTATGCGCCAATCCCAAGCGGGGCAGTTCTGCAAGCAAGGCTTCACGCTCCTCGCTTACGCCGGGTCGGGTTGCTATCGTCGGTTGGCACAGAAGAATACTCGCGCCCAGCCTGCACGCGTGGGAAGTTGCAGCAAGAAACACCACCGTGTCGTCTGGGTACCAAGGCGGATCGACGATCGCTGCAGCCGCGCCCAGACATGGAGGAACATCGGTGTCCAGATCGATCGGTATGATGCTGTTCCCTTCGCCGCTGCGACTGGCAAGTGTGTCAATGACAGCTCGGCTGCGCTCTAGAAGCAGGTGACGGCAGGAGCCGCGATTCCGAGCCGCAACGATAAATGTAGTCGGGGTGCCGACGTGGGCAACTGTCTCGCCTCCCTTGAGAGAAGCCATCGCATTCCGGGCGAGCCAGGTGGCGGTACCTTCGCTGAATCGCCACTCGTAATCCACCGGGTGGCAGACCGGCAGGCTCGTCGCCTCAGCTATGGACGCTAACTGCTGCGTGCTAGTCGTCAGGCCGCGGTCTTGAAGCTCAGCTTGTCGCAAGGAAAGTAAAGTCGTCGGGTAGTACCCTGGAGAGGCCTCGAATATTGCTTTTGCATCGGACAATGTGTCGTCATCGAGAGAACGAAGCCATTGGCGGGCTGCACCGGTGAACCGCCCATCAGATGTGTCAAGGCGCATCGCTCTTCCACCCTAAATCGACCATCGGCATCGCAACCGATCGCTCTGCGATGGTGAAACGACGACACACCTCTTCATTCCAAGCTATGACTGCCTGCTCCTGCACCGCCAAAGCCCGATGGTGGATATCCTTGAGCCGCAGCGTGACCACTCCGTAGTCCTCGATACGGAGCGGCACCAGGCGAAGAGGGAGCCGGGGGTTGATATACTGCAACCGATCGACAAAAGTCGCCATCTCTCTCGATAGGTTCTTATCGTCGGGAGCGGTGAATGTAGCATAGGCGTAGAGGTCGATTGGAGTGGCAATTAGTCGAGCAAACAGCTCGAATTGACGATCGAAGAGTCCGGGATCGGCTTTCGTGTTGAAAGAAAACGAAGCCGGGCTGTAACCTTTGAAACAACACACGCGACCGTAATTGCGGTATCCAGTTACCGTACGGAGCTGTCCTGCGTTTAAGTAACGCCAGAAATAGTCGTTACTCAAATTGTCGTCTGACCAAAGGTAAACTGAATCGGCCAGGTTGCGTCTACGAAGCTCGGTCATCATCCATGGCACCCACTCGGGCACCAAGTCAGGCTGGCCGCCAGAACAGTCGATAATGACGGGACGCTCATCCTCCGCCAGGTACAGGTCAATCAGCTCGGCGACGCTGACCCAGCCCGCGAAGTGCTCGTTCGCGGCCAGCAGGCTGTAAGGAACGTAGCAGTACCAGCAACGCCAGTTGCACGCCGCGTTCTGGAACACCTGGGCATTCATGACCCGCTCGACTGGCACGTCCAGCCGGTGGGCCGCCGGCAGAATCGGGAGAGGGTTGTCTGGCCAGGGACCGGGCACCCCTATCCGAAAGTGGTGAACCCGCCCATAACCTCCGCAGTTAGGCGATTCACTCAGGTCTTCCTCTTGAGCGGATCCATCAAAACGAGCGAGCAGGAGCCGACCGTCCTCCGCCCGTACCGAGCGCTCGCGGAGTCTGAGGGACAGATCGTCAGTCTTGATTGCAGCCATTGAGCATCTCCTGCCAGCATGTTCTCACGGATTTATGCATCTGTGCTACTAGTGTCCTGCGTCTTTGGATCACCGCAAAAATAAGCTAGGTCACTCCGTGTAATTGCGTGTCGTAACTGACTGTGACTGTTCATGTTGTTAGAGTTATTGATATGGCAAGAACGGGACGACCTAAAGCCGAATTGGTGCTTTCCGATGACGAGCGGGCCACTCTCCAGAGGTGGGCACGCCGGGCGAAATCCTCACAGGCAGTGGCGCTGCGAGCCAAGATCATCCTGACATGCGCGGAAGGTCACGACAATAAGGAAACCGCGGAGTTGCTCCGGTGTCATCACGCGACGGTCGGGAAATGGCGCAGGCGGTTTATCGATAAGCGCCTGGATGGGCTGGCTGATGAACCGCGTCCGGGGCGCGAGCCGACGATCACCGACGAGCAGGTGGAAAGGGTCGTGGTCGATACCCTGGAGAGTACGCCGCGTAACGCGACGCACTGGTCGCGGGCATCCATGGCGAATCGCTCTGGCTTGTCCCGGTCCACTGTCGGTCGTATCTGGAAGGCATTTCACCTGAAGCCGCATATCGCCGATACGTTCAAGCTGTCATCAGATCCGCTGTTCGTGGATAAGGTCTACGACGTCGCCGGATTGTACCTGAATCCGCCCGAGCACGCGGTTGTGCTGTGCGCGGACGAGAAGTCCCGGGTCCAGGCTCTTGACCGGTCCCAGCCGGTGCTGCCGATGATGCCCGGCATGCCGGAGAAGCGGACCCATGACTATGTCCGGCACGGCACCATTGACCTTTTCGCGGCGCTCGACATCGCGACCGGCCTGGTAATCGCGAAAACCTACAAGTGCCATCGCGCGAAGGAATGGATCAAGTTCCTGGAGGAAATCGACAAGCAAGTGCCGCAGCTGGCAGAACCGGGCGAGCCCGGCGGCGAGCCGCATGTGCTGCAGATCCACATCGTCGCGGACAATTACGCGACCCATAAGACCCCGGCTGTCCAGCAATGGCTTGCTAAGCACCCGAGGTTCCATGTTCATTTCACGCCGACCAGCTCATCCTGGCTGAACCAGGTAGAGCGCTGGTTCGGGCTTCTGACCGAGAAACTCCTGCGCCGCGGCGTCCACAAGTCAGTCAGGCAGCTCGAAAAGGATATCCTTGCCTGGGTGGACATGTGGAACGAAGACCCCAGACCATTCATCTGGACGAAATCTGCGGAAGAAATCCTCGAATCACTCGGACGACTTTTGCAGCGGATCAAAGATCCAGGACACTAGCATGATGACCGAAAATTGTCCGGCAGGCCTCCTACCAGTAGCTGATTTACTGCCGTGACGCCACATGGCACGGTTTACGACTGTGGAACGTATCGCTGCCGAGTTGTTTATGCTTAACGAGGAGCGCGGCTGGCTAGAGGACTTCTCTCGTGCCAAGCTCGCGAGGGTATTACCAAAGCGGTGGCATCTATTCACGCCACCCCGGCCGGACGTCGACACGTTCATCGGCCGCGTCGTCGGTGTGCTGAAGCCGACCGCGTCAGGCTCGCCCATATCCAGCGCGGAACCAGGTCAACTCATCTTGTAGAAACCGCAGGATAGCTAGGGGCACCCTGGCGGGCCGAATACGAAGCGGAACAGGTCAAGGCTCGAACTGAGCAAGCTCGCAAGCCTCGGTATTGTACGAAAGAGATGCACAGCTAGGAGAGCAGGTATGCAACTCGCACCGTGATCGCCTCCCGAAGTGACCAGCTGACCAGTTCGGCTCGCTGCCGATCGCCGGCGGGCCCGCCCGCACAAGAGCTGTCACTGCCGGTCCAGCTCACGGCTCGCCGGCTGAAGCTCCGCTACCCGGCCGACACCAGGCGCCCCTGGCTTCCCCGGCTCAGGACGCGGTATCCCGACACTGCCGAACACCCGGACTACGACGCCGACCTGGCCCTGGAACTCATCGGCAGAATGAGCGAGTTGCCCGCCAGCAGGCACGACCTGATCGTCATTCTGACCGAGTACCGGCACGCCCTGCACGACCTCGCCACCCAGAACCGAGAACCACACCCCCTCGGCTTCTTAGGAGATACCGGACGCCCTGCAGGCCACACCGGCCGGGATCGCACCAAGGCTCGGGAAGGCTTTGCCGCGTAGCGCGCGGCAAAGTCCTGATCAGCTTCCTCCGCTCTCCTATCCTGACCAGGCACCGCTGCGACAGGCCGCGCCGACCCCACCGGTTCGCTGATGCTCCGCTGGCATGGACCGCGTGAACATTTGGCCTGTCAGGGGCTCCGACATGACGCTCGCCACGGACACGGGACTGAACAGAAAGGCCAGCCTGCTGAACAGCCTCGCAGACATCACGTTCGTCGTCATCGACTTCGAGGCACTGACACCAGCCGGACGGCCCGCCGAGCCTGTCGAGGTCGCCGCCATGGTACTTGCCCTCCGAGACGGGCAGCTCGCGGAACAACCCCGGTTCAGCGAACTCATCATGGCGCCAGCCGACGTCCCGGTCACCGCCTTCGACACCCGGATCACAGGAATCACCGCACGCATGCTCGCCGGGGCCAGACCCGCCTCCCAGGTCCGCTGCGGCGCGGCATCGCCGACGACGACCGGCACCTGATCCCCCTCACCGCCAGCGGCACCGTGCACCTGCAGACCCACGGCGAAGACCACATCACCCCCGACGACCTGGCCGGGGTAATGGACCAGCCCCGCACCACCGTGTGGTCCGGCGTGCTCTACCGCGCCATGGAATCACCGGAATGGATGGAACTCTGGCTCACGTGCACCCTGCCCGGCGGCCTGCACCAGATGCCAGCCAGGAAAGAAGCCATCGACAGCGGCCTGGTCACCGACCCGTATCCCAGCTCCACCGCCGTCATCGGCAACGGCGCCCTGACCTACCTCACCCGGCGCCTGTCGAACGAGCGCACCGAAACCGGCGCCAAGCTCTGGGAATTCGGCGTCATCGGCCACGGACCAGGCAGCGACCAACTCGCCGCCGCCGTCGCCGAGTCCATGCGAACCTGGAACCGCGACTACCGCACCCGCAAGGCCAGCTTCGAGATCCAGCCACCCGGCACCACCCGCACCGAATCCCGCCCCGGCCGGTTCACCATCGACACCCCGGCCAACCAGATCGTCATCGAATGGCAGTAAACATCGCGAAGGGCCAGTTCCTGGACCCAGCCGGCCCGGTAGCCCTGCTTCTCGCTCGTGGCACGGCTCCAGCCGGCGTGCCTGCCTCTCCCAGTCCGGATCGCCGGGATCGCGGAGCTGGCCAGCGCAGCCGAGCGAGACAGCTACCAGGGCCTGGACCTCGCCCGGCTGCAATCCGCGCCCGACACGGCGACCAGGCACACCAGATGCTTCTTTCCCTATACCAAGCTGTCGCCGAAGGCAACGCCTTGTCGCTCGACGGCAATGTGTCAGCCGTGGGTTTCCCATCTGGTCCCTGACCCGCTATTTTCCCATTGCAGGCCGTAGCCGAGGTACATAGCGGGGTTGGCGAATCGTACGTGTGCCTCTCCTGCGTTGTTTAGTGTTGCCAGTTCTCCCTGTGTTCCGCGGTCGAACGCGCGGACGGTCTGTCCGGAGACGACGCGGACCCAGCCGGGCGGGTTCGCAGGGTCGAACCGCACGGTCAGGTCGAAGGCGTTGCACTGGTACTCGGGGGTGAAGATGTAGTGCGGGTCTCATCTGGCTGGCTTCAGGGACGCGCAGGATGACCTCGTATTCGTGGGCTTCCCCGGCGTCGAGGGGCCTGGGCAGCTCGATGGCGACGACGAAATTGTGGCCCTGGGCGTCTGGCTTGCGGACCAGGCGGCCGCCTAGGAGAACCTCGGCCTGCAGGATGGTTCCGGGCTGGTCTGCGTCCTTGGGCGGCACGTCCAGCCATGCCTGGACCTCGGTCAGGCCAGGCCTGGTCGCCACGATGCGGCGGCGCTCATGGGATTCGGGGGTAGGGGTATCGAGGCGGAGGATGGCGCGGAATTCGTCTAGGTACCATCCGCTGACTGTCGAGGGGACGCGGCTGCGGCGGCGGCCCAGCTCGGCGGCTATCTCCTCGGCCAGGATCTGCTCTGCGACGTCGATCCGGCGGAGCACGCTCCGTTCGTTGCGGTCGGCTTGCCCGGCCAGCCAGGCGACTCGTTCGCCGAATTGTGCCATCTGGCCGGTCTCGGGGAGCAGCGCGAGGCTTGCCATGACCGCCGCGCTCAGGTCATGCGGCAGCCTTGCCGCGCAGGCGCCTAGCTCGTTTGCCACGACTCGCCGCATGTCCTCGGCGTCTCCTGCCTGGCTGCCGGCGTCCTGGCCGGTGAGTTCACGGAGGTATCGGCCGAGCCGCGCTGGCAGCTCGCGCGACTGCACGCCCGGGCCTTTGCGCAAGGTCCGCAGCTCGCTGGTTATCAGCGGCACAGCCGCGAGTTCCGTGGTCGTCCTCCCCGCTGCCGGAACCGCCGGCTCGGCCTGGCTAGGGCTCGGCGCGACGGCGGCATCCGCACGGCACAGCAGGTCGTGCGGCGCGATCTGCAGGGCCTGAGCCAGGGCGGCCAGCTCATCCAGCGTGATGAAGCGCAGGCCGGATTCGATCTTCGCGATCGCGCTGCGGGTGAGGGATGGCTGCCCTGCGGCGATGCATCTATCGGCAAGTTCGCGCGCCGACAGGCCGCGCTGATCCCGCAACTGGCGGACGCGCCCGGCGACCTCGCTGGTCGGTGACTGCATGCTGGCTGGCACCTCATCCTCTCCGATGAACCGAGTGTAACATCTTCAGGATTTTATTGCTCTGTCATGGAATATGGCTCATACTGCTCGCATAGAGAGCAGAACTGAGAGAAGCGACCGGCGGTGAGACCTCTTGCTACTACAGGCGCTGCGATGCTGACGCGGGGCGCAAGGCGACGACGATGACAACTCACTCCATTCGCCACAGGCTTGCCCCGGTCCCGGCATCACCCGTTGTGAGGGTCTTCGTCGCGATGTCACTGCGGGAGGCGGCCGAGCCAGCACTCGTCGACTACTGGCATGCGATGAGACGGGCAGCGACACGGTCGCACGGCAGCTTTGACCTCCGGCGAATCGACCAGGTGCAAGGCGACTACGAAATCATCGGCCGGATCTTCGACGAAATAGACGCAGCTGACCTCGTCATCGCCGATCTCACGCTGTCACCCGCGAACGTCTACCTTGAACTCGGTTTCGCCCGCGGCCGCGACAAGCCCATCATCCAGACCTGTCATGAGAAAACACCGCTAGAGTTCGACGTCCGGGGACACAGGACACTGATCTACCGAAACGCGACTACCCTTGAAGACAAGCTCCTCAACCACCTGAACTCACTGAGCGCGACACCCGCGCAGAGCAGCCTCCGAGCCGATTGATCGTCGCGCTGAGCTATGGCACCACGGCCAGCCTTCCACCCAGGACCTGTCGATCATCTGGAGCAGAGTTTCGTCCCTGCGATACCCCAGACAGGACCTGCTGCCATCAACGGACCGCACCAAATCTGAACGATTGTAGAGAACCAAGAGGATTCCAGCCCAGGTTCCTGGTCCGGTGACAGCAAGCGCAAGCAGGACAGGACCCGGCGCTGGCGGTGCCTCAGGACGTGCTCGAAGGCGCCCTGTTCAAGGTCTCGGTGGTAACTCCCAAGCTGACCATGCTCTCGGTGCGGAACATAATCGAGGCGATCATCACCGGGCAGCAGGACCTGGTCGCCCTGGCCTTGAACCCGTCATGAGTTCGGGCAGAGCCCTACCTTAGTGAAGAGCGCACTGGCCAGCGCCTGCGGTGGTACCGGGGGGTCAAAGGAATCCTGCAGGTCCGAGCACCCGTAGACCCCTCCGTCGAGCGCGCCGCCGGTCCATCCGGATGCGGCTTGCCGCAGGAAGGCCTCGCCGGCACCGACGGAGGGCGCGTACATGGTGACCGCGGCCCAGCCGTCCTGGCAGGCGAACGACCTGACGTGCCAGCTGAAGGACTTCAGCTGGGGGTTCGCGACGGCCAGTGCCCGGCTGAGCGGTCTCCGCGTGCACGCCGTCGCGGTCTGGCGCGAACTGGCAACCGGGAGCGGCGAGCCAGCAGCTCGGATCGCCGACTGGCGGCTATACACGTAGCCGGCGCCGAAGCCGACCACGGCCGCCATCGCGAGCACGACCACGCCGAGAGCCAGCGCCAGCCGTTTCCAGGAACGCGACCCGGCAGGCAGTGCCGTAGCCGGGGCTGACCCGTGCAGGCTGACTCCGGCGGCAAGGCGCTCGGTGACCGCTGGCTGGATCAGTGTCGCGTTACCTGGCACCACATAGATCCCGGCCGGCCCGCCCGGCGGCCGTGTGACCGCCAGGTCGTCGGCGCCTGCGAACCCGATCGCCATCATCAGCTCGGCGGCGACCCATTCGCATGCCTCGGGCGTGAACGCCGTCCTGGCGGCGAGTAACGCCGCAGCGAGCCGCACAGCTGTGGCGGGATCTATGCGCTCAGCCTCGTAGCCGCGCAGGGCGGCTGGAATGCCAGCGCTGACCGCAGCTACGAGCAGACCCGTCTCGCGCGGCGCATCGGGCAGGAAGTCCCGGAGAAGGTTAGCCGTCAGCTCCGGGCTGGCGAGAACGTCAGCGCCATGGGCGGGGTCCGAGACCATAGCACGCAGCGCCGCCTTGGTCTCATCCGCGTGCTCAAATTCCATGACGGCGATCCGCCCCTCCCGACCTACCGCACACAGCGTGCGAAACCTTCAAGACCGCGACACAAAGGCGCAAGCCTACTCGCCCGGGTCTAGCCACCGTCAACGCCAGCACTGCCAGATGACCAAGCGTCCAGTGGGCAGTTGCCGGGTGCGCCGTCTGCGGTAGCTGAAGCCTCAGCCAGAGGGCATCGCCCTGTCAACGGCCATTCTTCCTTTACCCTCACAGCCGACGGGTAACGTTAGTTTCGTTACGATCTGGGCAGTAGTGGATTGTAAGCAAATTAGTGCCTGGACTGCCCCGGCTTCCTTGGAGGCTGTGACCTCTGGGAAGGTTGGGGCTCATGGTATCAAGGAAAGCGCATCCCGATGAGCTGCGGGAACGGGCAGTGAAGCTGGTCTTCGAAGTTCGTGCGGAGACAGGAAACGAACGCGGGTCGATCGCAAGGGTCGGCCGCCAGCTCGGCATCAATACCGAGACTCTCCGTAACTGGGTGAATAAGGCTGAAGTTGATTCCGGTCAGCGGCCCGGTACCAGCAGCGAGGATAAGAAAAGGATCGCGGAACTGGAACGAGAAGTCCGTGAGCTGCGCCGCGCTAATGAGATTTTGAAGGCGGCGAGTGCTTATTTCGCGAGGGAACTCGACCCCAGGTATCCGCGCTAGTCGAGTTCATTGACTCACATCGTGACCGGTTCGGTGTCGAGCCGGCGTGCGCGGTGCTGGAAATACGGCCGTCGACCTATTACGCGGCGAAGAAACGCGAGCGTGAGGCGTCGGCCCGCGACAAGCGTGATGACTGGCTGAAGAAGGAAATCACGCGAGTGTGGGCGGATAGGAAGACCGGCCGCCGCGTGTACGGCGCGAGGAAAGTGTGGCGGCAGCTGGGGCGGGAAGGCATCGTGGTAGCCCGCTGCACGGTGGAGCGGCTGATGCGCGAGCTGGGCATCGCGGGCGCAGCGCCCAGGAAGAAGAAGCCGCGGACGACCGTCCCGGCCCCAGCCGGAACGCCGCGTCCGTCTGACCTGCTCGAACGCGATTTCACCGCCGCTTCGCCGGCCAGCCGGTGGGTCGCCGATATCACGTATGTGGAAACGGCCTGCGGTTTCGTCTATACCTCGTTCGTGACTGATTTGTTTTCCCGCAGGATTGTCGGCTGGCAGGTGTCGGACTCGCTGCGGGCGGAACTCGCCCTCGATGCGCTGGAAATGGCTATCTGGTCAGTGGGTGACAAGCTCATCGGAGGTAGGCTGATCCATCATTCCGACCGGGGCGTGCAGTACACGTCGATCCGGTATGCCGAGCGGCTGGGTGAAATCGGCGCGGTCCGCTCGGTGGGAAGTAAAGGTGATTCTTACGATAACGCGGCTGCGGAGTCGGTGAATAGTCTTTACAAGAAAGACTCATTGACCGGGACGGGCCGTGGGCCGGCGTCAGGGATGTCACCCTCGCCACCGTGGATTGGGTGGCCTGGTACAACAACCAGCGGCTGCACTCAAGCTGCGGCTACATTCCCCCGAGAGAATTCAAGGAAAACTATTACGCACGGCAAGAAACGCTGGTAGCATAGTCTTATTCGGCAAGCAAGGGCCTCCAAAATTGCCGGGGCGATCCATACCGCTTCGTCCGCTGGCTAACCACTCAAGAACCCACCCGGCTTAGCAGACCCGCACAGAGCCAACCGTCCTGAAAAGCAGATCAGAACGGCGAGGGCAACGAGCACCTGTAGATCAGCCATGTAGTGGGCATGCAGCCATGGAACTTGTATTAAGGCACGCCTCCATCTGCGCCATAGCCAGCACCGGGCGACGAGTCAGAACTAGGACGCAAGGCCGACCTTGCACGAATTCAGGTACGCTCGCTATGGCTGCCGATCCGCTCTTGTCAGCTTGGCGCTGACCAGTGGATCGTCACCGTTATCAAAGCAAAGCACGACGTCCGCCCTTGCTCCGCGATCGTCTATACAGGTCAGCCGCAGGTCGAAATTCTCCGCTATTTCTGCCTGCACCTCTATAGTGTAGACGGTCGAACCTCTCTGTACAGTGAGCGTGCAACTACTCTCGTCCACGATGCCTCCCTTGTTGCTAATCGCGCTGGCTGGCAGCTACATTTAGGATCGGTCCAGGTCATCTACCCGCAGCTTTCGGACCCGCTATTTCGCGCAGCCGCTCGTTGGGCAGGTCGTTTCCGATCTCATTCGATTCTCACCACCCTTGTCTGCCACCGCTCAGCCGAACTATCAAACCATATCCGGTAGTTGCCAGATCGAGCTAATCTACATCCCACTCGAACACAGCCGGTCGGACCTGAGCGCAAGTACAGATGTCCCTGGCCGCGAGAAATTCCCATATGTGGCGGGTTGCGAGTCTCCGTCAATAGACAGATAAATGTCCCCCTCTCTCGCGTGTCTCCGGGTTTTCGGACCCTGGGCGTTGAAAACGGTGTCGGAGCGATCCAGTCACCGCACCGTCTAGGGGGTGTCGGGGTAATGCCACGGGGTTTAGGCATTTAGGTATCGGTGTCTGTTTCTGTGGTGTGGTGACTGTGGGTAGTTTTCCTGTTCTTACTGGTCAGGCCGGGTTGTTGGCCATGGTGATGATGGCGGGCGCGGTGCGGGTCCGGGTGTCCCTGGTGGTGGCGTGGCTGAAGCTGCTGGGGGACTTGGATTTGCGGGTGCGGTGCCGGTTCCGGTCGGCGGTCACGCGGTATTTCGCGATTTCGCTGGTCAGGGCCTGGTAGCAGGTCTGGCCGGCGCGGATCGCGGTGATGGCGGCGCGGCGAGCGCGGGCGCAGGAGATCTCGCGGGGCCGGACCGGCTGCCCGGCGCGGCGGCCTTTCCGTGCGGGTGCGGCGGTGGCCGCAGCGTCGCGTGCGACGCCGCGGGTCATCTCGGTCGCGGCGGCCCGGGCCGCGAGTTCCTGGCGGACCAGGGCCGGGGACTGCGAGCGGAGCATCGGCCCGGTGCCCGGCCCGGCGCCGTCGAGGGATGACTTCGTTTCCCGGAGCGCGGTCTCCGATCCGTCCCACCGCCATTTATGAAGCGCCGCGAGCTGCGGCGCCGGGTGCTCCTTGATGTCGGTCAGGTCGGTGACCAGGCAGAACATCTCCGGGGCCTCCTGGCCCCCGACCGTGACGTAGTACTCGATGACCCGGACCGGGACGGTGATCTCGTCGCCGGACAGTTCCGCGAGGCAGGAGCCGTCGGCCAGGACGGGCGAGGTGCGCTTCAGCGGGATGTCGCTTTTCAGGCGGATCAGCACGTGGGTGCGGGCGATGAGCCGGGCGACCCGGGCCGCGCCGGGGAAGTTTCTGTCCATCAGCCACAGCCGGTCCCTGGTGAACAGCTGCGGGTACTGTTCCATCGCGACACCGGGCAGTTTCTGCTCGCCGGCGGCCTTGCCCGTGCCGCCGCCCGCGGGGCCGTGCGTCATCCCCAGCAGGCCCCGGGTGGAGACGTCGTTCAGCGGCAGCGCCCTGACCTGCGGGTACGGGGACGATCCGTCGCTGGTGCCGACCGAGCCGAACGCTTCGCGGTTCGCCGGCGTGTCCGGGACCCGGATCAGCGTCCCGTCCAGCGAGCACACCGTCAGCCCTCCCGCAGACGCGGCCCGCCAGTCCCGGTCCTCGTGCTCGCGGCGGGACGCCTCCAGCACGATGGCCTGCAGTTCCTCCAGCGGCCCGGGGCCGAGCGCGTTCCGCCAGTCGCCGAGCGCCCGCTCCGACGCCGCCTGCCACGGCCTGGCCCAGGGCACCCCGGCCAGGTCCCCGGCCAGCGCGATGACCGCCTCCCGGACACCCGCGTCCGGCATGAGCGTCATCAGCACGATCGCACGGATCATGAACGCCCTGGTCAGCAGCCGCTCCCGCGTGCCCGGCCGGGCTGCCGGCCGCCTGAACCCTGCCGTCACGGCGCACCACCGCCGGCGCGACCGCCACCACCTTGCAGAACACCACCGCCTCGCCCGGCCGGAACCGCTCCGTGCCCCCGACGACCAGCGCCGACACCCTCCCGGCCGCCGGCAGCGCGCCGTTCCGCAGCGGCGACAACACATCCACCAGCCGGACCGCGACCATCAGCCCGTCATCCGCGAACACGTCACCAGCACCGGGCACGACAGGGTACAAAGACACAAGAGGCTCCTGTGAAGAAGACTGACCTAGACAATCTCTCTTCTAGCAGGAGCCTCGCCCGTCCCACCCGAAACCGCCGCAACACGCCACCAGCCAGCGGCAATCACCCAGCGTCACGAAAACAAGAACCAGCCTCAACGCGCTTCGGCCTTAAGCCCATGGCATTGGGATATTTCCGGTCGTCACTGTTGTCGCAAGCCTGAGGCTGCGTTAATGCGGGGGTATTCCGTCTGCGGGCGCGGTCTGTTGCGGGTAAGCGTAGGTCGTCACAGCTCCTGTGGTGCTGTCATCGGTTACCAGGACGTCAGACATTGGCAGCAGGCTGCCTTGCCGCATTATTCCGATATAAGCACCTTCGGGGCCGGTGTGATCGCTAGTCGAATATTCAAGGGGCGCGCTTGCCGGTCCAGGCTGGAGGCCATTCAACGCTGCGATCAGGCCAGGTCGGGTCAAGTCCGGGCCTGCGCGGAACATGGCGTCGGCAAGCAGGTATGCGGTTGACATTCCGTCAATCACGGCCGACGTCAAGGACGAATGAGGTAGATATTTTTGCTGTATCCTGCGGAAAAGCGAGATCCAGCTAGCGTCAGCGGATTTACCCGTGGCATTGACAGACGGCAGGAATCCGTCTGTGATGACGCCGTCGGGCAGTCCGTACGCCAGCCCTGATCCGCTGGCTACCAGCGGAACCATGAACTTCGCGGCGACCATGGCGGTCTTAAGGCTCGCGATGATGTTTGATGGAGTAAGCGCGACGAGCAGCTTCACCCGCGCCGCTTTCGCTCTCGCTATCTCCGCCCCGGCGCCCGAAACATCCGATAGCGGCAGCTTGGCTGAGATGCCGACTCCGTAGGCAGCGGCTAGGAATCCGGTAACTCTGGCCTTGTCCGCCCGATCGGGCCCGTAGACGATCCCGATCTTCTGGCCAGCATAATGCTGACTTGTCCAATCACCCAGAATCTTGCCTTCGCGAGTGCTGCTGAGAGGCCATTCGAAGGTCTCTTGCGAGTTGGCAGACGGGGTAAACAGATCAGGGACGCCGTACTGAATGACAAGATCCTGGATCACCGAGTCTTGCACTCCGACGGGACTGAGCAGGGCAAATACCGCGCGTCCCTGCACTAGCTGATGCGCGAGCGAAGGTATCAGGCGCGAGTTACCTTGGTCGTCAAGCACGGTGTACGAGATCGTCCGCCCGTAGACGCCGTCACGGGCGTTGAGCCACTGGAAGTATGCCAGCGCTCCCATCTCGATGGGATTCCGTGCTCCACCGGGAGCCCAGCCTCCCAGCAGCACGACTCCTCGTGACCCGGCATGCCCGGCGGGCACGGTCGAGCCCGGCCCGCTCGACGTATTCTGCTGACCAGGTGACGCCGGCCCCGGGGATGGCTCTGAGTTGGCGTCAATCACACCTGGCGCGATTGGTCTCTCGGATTTCGCTGGCGGATTGGGTGAAGAACAAGCTCCCGCCAGGCCGCACGCTAGGGTGATCGCAGTTAGCGCGGCGAGTGTTCTGGGAGTGGATCGTGTCATATCGCCTACCCCGCGCCGTTATGGCTGGCACGAGGTCGGGCCGAGCACGCGACCATGGTGCCACGGCCTGACGATGAGGCAGTTCGCGTCGTCGCCGACGCTGATGAGCTGACCGGCCTTGCCGGTCGCGGTGCTAACCGGCAGGACATAACTGCGGTCGGCTGAGGGAGCGCCGTCGCTGGCAAAGCGGATCCCGCTGACC
Source organism: uncultured Actinomycetota bacterium (assembly GCA_963819285.1). GTDB lineage: Bacteria > Actinomycetota > Actinomycetes > Streptosporangiales > Streptosporangiaceae > Chersky-822. Next base: position 1,962,018 of record CAWFVM010000002.1, on the reverse strand, counting down.
CAGGCAGTTCTGCCGTCGGGGGTAATCGCGATCGCCGTTGCGACAAAGTTTCTGATTTTGATGGGCTTTTCAATTTTGTTGGTCGCGGTCCTGATCGGGTAAATGCCGTCCGAGGTCGCCACGTACGCTGTCTTGCTGTCCGGCGTAATCGCAATGAAGGTCGGCTCGCTCCCGACCTTTATCGGCTTGCCTGCCTTGCCGGTAGCCGTATTGACCGGTACCACCGCTCCGGATCCGCGATCGGCGACGTAGACGGTCTTTCCGTTCGGCGTCATTGCCGCCATCGTTGAGTCAGCCGTCACGGCGCCGACCTTGATGACCTGACCGGCTGTTTCAATTTTCACGCGTATCGGGATTATAAAGTTTGGCACGCCAAGCAGATATCCGGTCCGGCTGTCGGGAGTGAACACCATGGCCGTGCCTATTGCCCCGGTGTAGGCAGGCCGGCCGGCCCTGCCGGTCGCGGTCGTGACGGGGACCGCGCTCGACTCGTTGAGCGCGTACACGGTCCTGCTGTCAGGAGTGACCGCCAGCTCTTCCGGTCCATCAGCCTTCCTCGCGACCACGATGGCCTTCCCGGTCTTGCCGGTCGCGGGGTTGATTGGCACGATCGCCTTGCCGGCGGCCACGTAAACCGTCTTGCCGTTCGGCGTAATCGCGATAGCGGCAGGACTCGGCCGCACCCGGATCAGCCTGCCGCGACGGCCAGACCGGGTGCTGATCGGCACGACGCCGCCGAGGCAGATGACGTAGATGGTCTTGCCGTCAGGGGTGATGGCCACGCCGCGCGGGAATCCGGGCATTTTGACGGGTGTGCCCGAGCGCCTGGTCAGGTTGCCGACCGGCGTTATCGTGTGCGCCAGGGCCGTCTGCACCCACACCCGGCCAGTGAACATGCCCAGGCGCTGCCGCGTGACCGGGGCGACGGAACGGACCTGGCCGCACGACGACACGAATACCAGTGCGGCGCCTGCCAGTGCGGCGCCAGCGACCAGTCGCGCCCTCGGCTTCGTCATGGGCACGTATGCTAGACCACTGGCCAGATGTCTGTCATGCCCTGATTGGCAGGCGTTGTTGTACTGGATTGGCATAGTGCCGCGCTCTGCGGCTGGCCGTCCGGTCCGCCAGGCTGGCGATTGCGACCATTGGCTACGGGTACCCGTGTCGCCACCGGATGTCGTACGTTATTACGTTACGTAGTTTTTCGGTAACAATATTAAACGCTGTCCGTATCTGGCGAAATACGGCATGATGCGCCTCGAGTGTCTTTGCTGCGGTCTCGTCTTCAGGCAGCGTCGGTTCTGGCTAGAGGGATGATCATGGTCCGTTCAAGGGCGCCGCGGTGCCGGGCACACGCAAACAGGCTCGGCATGGGCGCTAGTCGGCTCGCGGCAGCCGAATTGCCCAGGTCCAGGGCTCGGGCGTGGCGGCTGCGCCGGCTGACGGCCGCGGCGACCGCGCACTCGCTCCTCGTCCCAAGCCTTCTATCGGTGGCAGCGATCACGACCGGGGCCACAGCGATTGCGGCGCTTGCCGCGGTTTCTGCGTCCCCGGCCCGGGCCGCGACGACCGGGCCGGTTCTGGTACTTGCCCAGAATGGCATGACAACGGCACCGGAATACACGCTGCTGACCAGCGCGGGCTACAGCGCCACCCAAGTTACGCCGGCGCAGTGGGAAGCGATGTCGGTGGCGCAGTTCCAGGGGTACGCCGCGCTCGTCATCGGCGATCCGTCCAGCGGCTCCTGCTCATCGCTCACGCCCACCACCCAGACAACGGGCGCTGACGCGCTGGGCACCAGCTGGCAGGCTGCGGTTACCGGTAACATCTCCGTGCTCGGCACGGCCCCGATGCTCGCCGACACGAGCGGATCAAACGGCCTGGTCACCGACAGCGTCGGTTACGCCGCCGAGGGCTACGATTCAGGGGCGAAGACCGGGACCGGGCTCTACGTGTCGCTCAACTGCGATTATTCGACGGCGGCAGCCGGCATGGCCGTGTCATTTCTCAACGGGGTCGAGAACATCGGCACGGGCGCGGGCAAGGCAGGAGCCCTGACCCTGCAAGGAGGCATGTCTTGCGGCGACCCTGGCGTCGTCAACAACTGGGAGGCTGAGTCCTCAGGCACGTTCGGCTCTCTGGCCAGCAGCCAGCTCTCGGGCAGTTCCTGGCCTTCGCCCTCGTGTCCCGTGCATGAGGCGTTCGACACGTGGCCAGCGAACTTCGACTCCGTAGGCTATGACGCGTCTTCGGACGCCACCGCCAATTACACCGCCTCCGATGGCGAGTCCGGCCAGCCCTACATCTTGCTCGGCACGCCGCCGCTGTCCCAGGCGACGCCAGCGGGCCTGTCAACGCTCAGCCTCGCGCTATCCACCGGCGGAGAAGTACCCGCGCTCTCGACCGTCGGCGGAACGAATTCTGCGGCCGCAGGAGCATCTCAGGCTATTGCCGGTGACGGTGTCAACACAGAAAACGGCGATTTCAGCCAGGTGAGCGACGACACGCTGATCGGGGGCTATGGACCCGCCCTTGACTTCGTGCGATCGTATGACTCTCAACTGGCGCAGGTCCAGACGCGCGCGAGCAGCCCGGGCGCAATGGGCTACGGCTGGACTGACAACTGGTCGACGTCGCTGACGACAGGGAAGCCCGCGCCAGGCGATATCTACGCGATCAGCGGCCTTGGCACCGACAACGGCAACGGCGGACCGCCGAGCGGCGTGCCGCTCAGCTCGCCGGGTCCGGTGTGGTGGCATGACAACACTTTCTTCGCCGACACCGGCAACAACAGGATCCTCGAGATTCCCGGCACCTCGGGGCCTCAGTGGGGCATGCCGATGACCGGCGGAGATGTATACCAGCTCGCCGGAAGCCCGCTCGGCGATCCGGGGCGGTCGAAAGACGGCACCGCGATGACGAACTCCCTGCTTGACACGCCGACCGGGATAACGCTTGACTCGGCCGGCGATCTGTACATCGCGGATTCCGGCAATAACCGGGTGCTGGAAGTCCCGGCGTCGTCGGGCACGCAATGGGGTATTCCCATGACCGCCGATCATATTTATAACGTCGCCGGGCACAGTACGGGAGCACCTGGTCACGGAGGCGACGGCGCGTCCGCGGTCAATGCCTTCCTGTCCTTCCCCGGCGGCATGGCGTTCGACCCCGTTGGCGACCTCTACATCGCCGACTCAGGCAATAACCGGGTTCAGGAGGTGTTCACCTCCGGCGGCCAGCACTGGTCGCAGTCGATGGCCGCCAACGACATCTACACTGTCGCGGGCAGTACGCCAGGTAACGCGGGAGATACCTCGACGAACGGCACGCCGGCCATAAGCGCACTGCTTGACGGGCCCGAGGGCATATCGTTTAGCTCGGTCGGCGACATGTTCATCGCGGATACGTTTAATAACCGGGTGATCGAGGTTCCCCAGTCGTCAGGAACTCAGTGGACCATCCCGATGTCGCCCAATGACATCTACACGGTGGCGGGCTCGCCAACGGGCGTAGCGGGCTCGTCGGCTGATGGCGTTGCCGCTACTTCGGCGAAACTGAACCTCCCGGAGCAGGTTGAGCTCGATAACGGCAAGCAGCTGTACATCGCCGACGCAGGAAATAACCGGATCCGGGAGGTCGCTCGCACTGGCCACAGCGAGTGGAACGTGACCATGGCTGTGAACGACATCTATACGATCGCCGGTACCGGGGTCGCCGGATTCTCTGGCGACAACGGCGCCGCATTGTCGGCCAAGCTCAGCAGCCCGCAAGGTTTCGCGCTTGACGGGACCGCGGAGATGTACATCGCTGACACCGGCAATAACCGCATGCGCGTCGTCTCCGGATCAACTTTCGTTATCTCCGAGTTCGCGGGAAACGGCGGCTCCCTGCTGAGCGTCGGCGACAATGGTCAGGCGCTAGACGCCGCCTATGACGAACCGTCCGCGATAACGACCGATGCGTCTGGTAATTTGTACATCGCGGACGAGAACAACAACCGTGTCCAGGAAATCGCCGCGTCGAATCATTCGCAATTCAAGATCACCATGACAGCGGGTTTCGTATACACGGTCGCTGGTAACGCCAACGGGGCCGCCGGGATCTCTGGGGATGGCGGCCTGGCGACCTCGGCGCGGCTGAACGACCCGCTGGACGTCGCCGTCGACAATAGCGGTGACCTTTACATCGCCGATTCGGCGAACAACCGAATCCAGGAGGTCTCCGCCACTACCGGGGACATCTCGACGGTGGCAGGCAGCGCGACAGGAGTAGGTGGCCTAACCGGCGACGGCGGCCCGGCGACCGGCGTGCTGCTGAGTGATCCCACCGGCGTGGCCGTTGATAACAACGGAAATGTTTACGTCTCCGATTTCTTCAATAACCGGGTGCAGGAAATCGCCGCTCAGGCCGGGACCCAGTGGGGCAGGGTCATGGCCATCGGTGACATGTACACGGTCGCCGGCAGTTCCTCCGGGGTCGCAGGGGTGTCGGGCGACGGGGGAGTGGTGCGGAGCGCATTGCTCAATGAGCCAGCCGACGTCGCCATCGACTCGGCCGGCGACGTCTACATAGCCGACAGCGGAAACAACCGGGTCCAGGAGATGTACGCCGACGGTCAGTCGTGGGCTCAGCAGATGACGAGCGGCGACATGTACACGGTGAGCGGGTCGGCATCTGGGGCGCTCGGCCTTTCCGGAGACGGCGGTGCGGCGACAAGTGGCTTGCTGAACGACCCGGTTGGCGTCGGGGTTGATACCACGGGGAATCTCTACATAGCTGACTCGTCGAATAACCGCGTCCAGGAAGTTTCGGTTAACAACGGAATCCAGTGGGCACAGCAAATGACCGCCAACGACGTGTACACCGTTGTCGGTGACGCCTCGGGTAGTGACGGCGATACCGGTCTCGGCGGCCCGGCGACATCGGCGCGCGTGAATGATCCCGAGGCACTCGCGCTCGATGCCGCCGGAAACCTGTATATCCCCGACAGCACGAACGACGTCATCGACGAAGTCACTGCTACGACCAGCTCGCCATTTCCTGAGTCGCCTGACCCGACTGGGGTGACGCTCACTCAGCCAGACGGATCGCAAGTCACCTTCTACCAGGTGGGCAGCGGGTGCGCTCCCGGCTATGAGGAGCTTGCCTCCGGGCAGTACTGCGGGGCGCCGCAGGACATCGGCGTCAACCTGTCGGCCACAGGCACGGGTTATACCTACAGCCCGTCAGCAGGCACGACCTATATCTTTAACTCCCTGGGCCAGCTGATGAGCGTCACGGATTCGCGCGGCGCGACTCTCATGCTCGCATACGGCACCGTCCCGCCAGGGACTGGCAACTGTCCTGTGGCCGCGAACTGGTGCGAGCTGATCACCGCAGCAAATGGCCGCACCGAGACCATTGGGTATAACTCGTCCGACCTTGTTTCCTCTGTCTCCGACTCGCTGGACCAGACCTGGATTTACAGCTATACCGGATCGAGCCTGACGGCGGTCCAGGATCCGATGGGCAACACGACCCGTTACACCTACGGCCAGGGCAGCACCGGCAACCCCATGCTGGCAAGTGATCTGCTGAGCATCACGCGCCCGAACGCTCAGCCTGGCGGTCCCGACGCGGGCGACTCGACCATCAACTCCTACAACAGCCAGGGCCAGGTCATCTCGCAGACCGATCCATCGGGCTCGGTGACGGCATTCAGCTACTGCGTGAATGCCGCTGCGAGCAACTGCATGAATACCTCGACCGGAGACGGCGACGTTACCGTTGATGAAGCCGAAGGCGTTGCTACGGTCTACCACTATCACCAGGGTGTAGTTGCCGCCATAACTAGGTGGGACGGCAATTCACCCTCGGAGTCTGACTACGGTCCTGACACGACCAGTCAGAGTGCGTCATCAGGAGGGACTCTCCTGAATTCCTGGCAGTCCGACCCCGACAGGGACATCTCGCACTACAAGTACGACCAGTACGGCAACACCACGTCGGAGACAGACGCACTTGGCGAGGTGACGACGACCTGGAGTACGCCAGGTCACGCGGTGACTTGCTCAGCCGATGCGCTGACCGCCAGTCCGTGCTCGCAGACCGAGACGGGCCCGAACCCGGTCGCGGCCGGATCCACGATCACTCCGCCGTCCTCCGCGCCGCCTTCAGGCGTGAACTACGTCTTGTACGACAACACCGGCAACGCGCTCTACTCGACGTACGGTGTCTACCCGCCTGGCAGCAACGTCGCCTCGGCAACGGTCACGGACTACACCTTGTACAACAGTGACAGCGTCACGCTCGGCGGTAACACCATCACCTGCGCTAGCGTCGCTCCGGCAGCGTCCTTGCCCTGTGCCAGCATCGATGCCGCCGGCGGCGTGACGCAGTTGCAATATGACACGCACGGGGACCTGATCTCGGCCTCCGCTCCGGACGGCAACGGGTCAGAAGTCGCGGAGGTTAGCTTTACCTACGACGGCGACGGCCAGCAGACGAGCACCACGACGGCGGACGGTAATCTTCCCGGTGCCACGAAGGCTAACTTCACCACGACCACCGCCTACAACGCGGACGGCCAGGCCACTGCGGTCACCAGCGCCGGCGGCGCCGGGGCGACCGTCACGCCGCGCACCACGAGCTACGGCTACGACGCCGACGGCAATCAGGTCTCGGTGACTGACCCGCGCGGATACGCGACCTCTACCGCCTTCGACGCTGACGACGTGCCGACGATGGTCACCGACCCGGACAACAACGCCACGCTTACCTGCTACGACAGTGACGGCAACGCGGCGCAGACGGTGCCGCCCGCCGGGGTGGCGGCCAACCACCTCACCCCGGCGTCCTGCCCGACGAGCTACCCCGCCGGATACGGCGATCGCCTGGCTGCGGACGCGACGACGTACACCAACAACTCCCTAGGGCTGCCGGCCACTGTCACCACGCCTGCGCCTGCCGGGCAAACCGGCTATGAGACCACTACCTATACTTATGACTCCGCCGGCCGGCAGACGGAGGTGGCGGCACCCCCGACCACGAACACCGCCGGCGCACCGGACGACGTCACCCGCACGTCCTACGAAGCCAACGGCAGCGTCTCGTCAGAGACGACCGGCTACGGCACCTCGGATGCCTCGACGGTCAGCTACTGCTATGACCTGGACGGCGACCTGACGGCCGTGGTCGCACCCGACGCCAACACAGTTTCCACGGCGCCTTGCAACACGAACCCCAGCGATCCCTATATCGTCGACCCGGTTGGTGACCCGAATCAGGCGGCGTACCAGACGACCTACAAATACGACTCCGCAGGGGACCAGGTCTCCACGACCACGCCGGCGACGCCTTCGGCGCCAGGCGGCGCGACCACCACTTCCGCCTACAACTCCGCCGGCGAGATTGCCTCAGTCACCGATCCGAACGGGGTCACCACCAGCTATGCCTACAACGTCGGGGACAACCTGACGACCGTCAGCTACTCCGGCGGAACTGCCCACAGCCAGGCCTATACATATGATGCCGAAGGCAACATTACCGGTATAACCGACGCCTCCGGAACGTCGAGTTATACGTTCGATCCCTTCGGTGAGCTCGCGTCAGCCATCAACGGCGCGGGTCATCAGGTCAGCTACGGCTACAACGCGGACGGCTCCGTCGCCACTGTCGGCTATCCGCTGCCGGCCTCCGCCACTTGGGCTAGCTCCGACAACGTCAGTTACGGCTACGACCACGCGGATCAGCCGACGTCGGTGACCGATTTCAACGGCAACCAGACGACGATCACGAACACAGCGGACGGCCTGCCGAGTTCGGTGGCGCTAGGCGCTACCGGCGACACGATCAACATGACCTACGACCCGGCCGGTGGTCCCTTGTCGGTCATGCTCAAGAACAGTACATCGACGCTCCTGGGATTCTCCTACCTTGACGCCCCGTCGGCCGACATCCTCAGCGAAACGGACACCCCTGCCAGCTCTCAGTCAATGAGCTACGCCTACAACGCCAGGGGCCAGATCGCCTCAATGGCGGTAGGGACGGGCCCCACCCGAAACTACGGGTTCGACGCTTCGGGCAACCTGGCAACCCTGCCCAACGGCGCCGCGCCGGCCTACGACTATGCCGGTCAGCTCACTTCGGCGAGCCTCGGGGCGACCTCCACCAGCTATTCTTACGACGCCGACGGACAGCAGCTCTCCTCGAAGCAGGGCGCCACCACGATTACATCGGCGACCTGGAACGGCGCGAACGAGATGACCGGCTACAGTGACGCCGCCGCGATCATGACTGCCGCCACCTACGACGCTGGAGGCCTGCGCCAGTCCGACACGATCGGCGGGACCACCAAGAACTTCACCTGGGATGTCTCCTCGCAACTGCTGATGGACTCGGCCAACGCCTACGTATACAGCGCCGGCACCACTCCGTTCGAACAGGTCAATCTCTCGACTGGAGCCGTCAGCTATCTCGTCAACGACTCGCTCGGGTCGATCAGGGGCGTCGTCAGTAGCACCGGTGCCCTTACCGCCTCTACCGAATACGACGCCTTCGGAAATCCTCTTGCCTCGGGAGGGCTCACCAGTTACACGCCCTTCGGCTACGCGGGGGCGTACACGGATCCGACCGGACTGCTTTACCTCGTCAACCGTTACTACGATCCCACCACTGGCCAGTTCGACTCGGTTGATCCAGACGTTGACGAGACGGGAGAACCGTACGGCTATGCGGGCGGAGACCCGGTCTCCGCTAGCGATCCGCAGGGCCTTGGCTGGGCGATCGTCCTCCCGTGGGCTCAGGATGAAAACACCTCTGAAAAGGAGTTCGAGAAAGTGCTCCAGCCGATACTCGGGGCGCAGAAGGCGTACCGGGTCAAGTTCGAGAAGAGGACTGATTTCCGTAACCGCGAGGTCGACCTCTACCAGTCGTACTGGGGCTGGCTCAACGAACTCAAGATCGGCAAGCAGTATTACTACGAGCCTAAGACTCTGGCCAAGACCACGAATTATTCTGAGATCCTCCGCGACAGGTACATGATCGCGCATGGCCCGAGGCCTGCGAAGAACATCGTCTGCCACATCGTTGGCTCCGGGTGTGAGCGATTCACCGTAAATGGCGGCAACTGGTGGTTCCGCTATGACAAGAGGAGCGCGTGCCAGAAATCTTTCGAGCCGATAGATGCTTGTCCTTCCACGACGCTTGCCGAAAAGATCATCGATCTGGACAGCAATAAAGTGGAAATGAACATGATACTGCTAATAAAGAGCAATCGTCACGAAGACGAGTACGAGTACGTATACAATCACGAGCGGACAAAGTTCCGCGAGGCTGTGCAGTCTTACGAGTGCCCAGTAGAATCCCTGCGTGATGAGCTCGGAATGCCCGACGTCAAGGATTTCAGGGACCTAGGTAATCATAATCCGTGCGAGCACGGCATTGGGTGAGCTGGCGAGGCGGCACGTGCAGGTGCGTGCCTGCCTCGCGGTGCCCCGCGTGCCCCTGCTGCTGCTCCTGCTCAGCGCGCTCCTGCTGACCGGTTGCCAGCCGACGGTCACGGCGGCCGGACGCGGGTCGGCAGCCGTCATGCTGGTATGCAACGGCAGCACCTCCGCGTGCCCGCGCGGCCATCATTACCGGACTGTCCAGTCCGCGGTGAACGCCGCCCGGCCCGGAGACTGGATCTTGATCTGGCCGGGCGTCTACCACGAAAACAACCTGGCGCATCATGCCGGTGTCTGGGTCGACACCCCTGACGTGCACATCAGGGGGTTTAGCCGCGATTCTGTCATCATCGACGGCAGCAGCGGCTCGAGCACGGCGCCTTGTCCGTCCAGCCCTGGCCTGCAGAACTTCACGCCCCGTGATGGCATCGTCGTCTGGCGGGCGAGCGGAGTCTCGATCCAGAACCTGACCGTCTGCGACTACCTCGCGGGTCCGGGCGGCGAGCACGGCACGCAGGTCTGGTGGACGGGGGCAAAAGCAACGGACGGTGGCGAAGCGGAGTCCGAGGACGGCGACGGTTCTGGTGAACTCGGCCTGGGCTCGTTTACCGGCTCCTACCTCACGGCCACGTCGATGTACAGCCCCGCGGACGTCCACAGCAAGCACCTTGCCGAGTTCGGCATCTTCGCGGGCAACGCTCGCGGCCCCGGAATTATCTCGAATTCCTATGCCAGCAACATGGCTAACGGCGCCTATTATGTCGGGGCATGCCAGCGTGAATGCAATACTCTGCTGACCGGTGACCGCGGCACCAATTCGGCGATTGGCTTTCTCGGCACCAATTCGGGCGGCAGGCTCGTCGTGCGTAACTCTGAATTCGATGAGAACCGCACGGGCATCGTGCTGACGTCGCTGAATACCGACGACCTGCCGCCCTCTCAGGACGGCCGTTGCCCGGGAAGCCTGGCAACGTCCTGCACCATCATCGAGCGGAATCGCATCATCGACAACAACAATGCCGGCGCCCCGGCCTTTGCTGTCAACCCGGCGATCGGGACCGGCATCGAGATCTCTGGCGGGCAGTTTGACACCGTGCGCAACAACGTCATCGAGGGAAATGGTTCGTGGGGCCTGGTCGCCCATGACAACCTGGATCTGCTGAGCGAGATGCCGGGATCGCATTGTCAGGGAGGCACGCCAAACGTGGCGGGTGAGGGGACGTGTCTCTTCATCGCTCAGGGCAGCGTGGTATCCGCCAATGTGTTCGGGCATGATGGCACGTTCAGGAACCCCACCAACGGCGACCTCGCCGCATCAGGCCTGGCCAGGACGCCTGCGCCGACGCCGCGCAACTGCTTCTTCGCCAACAGAGACCTTGGCGGCCCGCTGACCTCGAGTCCCGCTGAGATCGAGGTGGCCCACGCCGATGGTCGGCCGTGCGGCCAGCCTGGTACAGGCTCGAACTCGCTCCTGCTGCAGCAAGTGAGATGTGCTGACGGAAACCGGTGCCCGGCGGGGCGGGGACGCTATCCTCAGCCGACGGAAATAGTCTCAGCCCGGTTGCCGCGCCTGCCGACGATGCCCCATCCTTGTGCGGGCGTCCCTGAGAACGCATACTGCCGGTGAACTGGCCGAGGCGGACGGCGTGACGGATCGAGCCGGCTTTAAATCTGGGAGGAATGGCGATGGCACGCGGTGACCTGCCGCCGGACGGGCCGGTGCGCCTTGGCCCGGTGGAGCTTCCGGAGGGCAAGCGGATCTTCGGGGGCCCCGATGGCTCTCTTCGGCTGTGGGCGACGTCCAGCCCCGTTCCCGATGCCGGACTGGTATGGCGGGCGCTGGATGCGATGCGCCATGACACGGGCCTGGTGCCCATCTTGCTCGGCTTCCTTGATGGTGACGAGGGCCTGCCCTGGGACGAGGGCGAGTTCGACGACCAGGGTGACCTGAGCCTGGTGGCCGGGCGCGACGCCCTGAGCGAGATCACAGAGAACTGGGAGTGCCAGCTGCCGGGTGACGACGAAGAGGCCGAGCAAGACCCGGAATTTGCCGAGGCGATTGCCCCGTTTGGAGTGCGGTTTCCCGGTCTGGCCCCGTCCGGGGAGCAGGAGCTTGACGACGCCGAGCTGCGGCGGGCTCTGGGCTGGTTCGGCTCGGCGCGGATCGGGCTGGTTCAGGCGTCGCGGCCAGCCGATGTGCTCGCGATTGTCGGGCATGACCGTGTGAGCCGGTCTGACAGTCTTGACCTGACCGTGGTCCTGCGGTCCTGGGAAGACAGGTTCGATGCCGTTGTTGTCGAGGTGGGCTTCGCGGGAATCCGGCTGCTGGCCCGGCGTCCGCCCCGGACGTCGCGTCAGGCTGAGGCTGTGGCGGCCGAGCTGTGGGCCATGAGCGATGAGTTCTGGCCGATTGACAAGCCTGGCACGGCGCTGAGGTACATCGACGAAATTGCCGCCTGCATCAAGGACATCCCGGTCTGGTCGCTCTGGCTAGACTGAGATGCAGGCACGCGGCCGCACTGTGCCTTGCTACTGTAGTAAGGCGGAAGGTAGCATTATTGGTATGAAGGTTAGTGTCAGCCTGCCTGATGATGATGTCCGGTATCTGGACTCTTACGCCCGGTCTCAGGGCATCGAGTCGCGGTCTGCCGTGCTCCACAAGGCCGTCGGGCTGCTGCGGGAGTCCGAGCTGGAAAGCTCATACGAGGATGCCTGGGCTTCGTGGGAGACCTCGGGCGAAGCCGGGGTGTGGGAGCCCTCTGTTGCTGACGGCCTGGCGAGCTGAGATGCGTCGGGGCGATGTCGTCACCGTGAATCTGGACCCGGTTCGCGGGTCAGAGGCCAGCAAGCTCCGCCCTGCGGTAGTGGTCAGCAACGACGCGGCCAATGCGACTGCGGTCCGGCTCGGGCGCGGGGTCGTTACGGTGATCCCGGTTACCTCCAGCACCGAGCGGGTCTATCCGTTCCAGGTCCTGCTGACCGCCGCCCAGACCGGTCTGCGGAGCGACTCTAAAGCACAAGCCGAGCAGATCCGCTCCGTTGCCATCGAACGCATCGGCCACCAGGTCGGTCGCCTCCCCCTGGACCTGCTCGCCGACCTCGACACCGCCATCCGCCTACACCTCAGCTTGTAACCCCGGCGCCATCATCGCCGAGCAGCTCGGTTACTCCGGGATGGGTGCAGATGTCGGCAAGCCAGTTGAGCACCTGCGCAGCGTCCTGGTCTCCATCGGGACACTACCGCCGCGCGATGAGCAGATGACCAGGCTGGAACGGTGGATCACCGCGACCGTCAACGGCCGCTCCGGCCCCGGCGAGCAGGAACTGCTGCGCCGCTACGCCATCTGGCACCTGCTGCGGCGCCTCCGCCGTCGCGCCGGCCGCGAGGAGACCACCCACAACCAGCTCGTCGCCGTCCGCCAGCACGTCCGGGCCGCCGTCGTGCTCCTGGACTGGCTCACCGCCTGCGGCCTCACCCTCGCAACCTGCGGACAGGGGGACCTGGAGAACTGGATGACCAGCCCCGGCACCACCCACCGCCGCGAGGCCGGCCACTTCGTCCGCTGGGCCAGGGCACACAAACTCACCAGCCTGGAATTCCCCGCAACCAAATGGGGCGGCCCGGCCAGGACCATCGACACCGAGGCCCGCTGGGACCAGGCCCGGCGCCTGCTCCACGACACCACGCTCAAGCCCGAAGACCGCGTCGCAGGGCTCCTCGTGCTGCTCTACGCGCAGGGACCATCCGCCGCTAGCAGGCTCACCCTCGACAACATCCAGCTCAGCGGCGACATGGTGCTGCTCCGCCTCGGCCGCGAGCCCGTCGTCCTCCCCGAGCCGCTGGCCAGCCTGATCCGCGACCTCATCGCAGCACGCCACGGGCACGCGGCCATCGGCGACCAGGGAACCTCACGCTGGCTGTTCCCGGGAGGACAGCCCGGCCGCCCGATCAGCTCCTCCCAGCTCACCGAGCGACTCCGCCAGATCGGGCTCCATCCCGGCCAGGACCGCTCGACCGCGCTCTTCCAGCTCGCAGCCGACCTGCCCGCAGCACTCCTCGCCCGAATGCTCGGCATCCACATCACGGTCGCCGTCGCCTGGCAACGCGCCAGCAGCGGAGACTGGACCAGCTACGCCGCCGACGTCAGCCGCCGGACCAGAACATGAAGCACCCATTCAGACAGTTCCGATATCCGACGTCACCAGAGGCGACCCTGGCCACCACCGCCGAGCGCGAGTTCCTGGCCATGGTCAAGATCGGCCGGGACGGCCGCCAGATCGGCATGGACCGCCGTGACATGCTCGAACTGCTCCAGCTCGACCGCCGCACCGACTGGGTGCTCCCAACGGCTACTGCCTGCTGCCCCCGGTCCGGTCCTGCGACAAGGGCAACGCCTGCCACGGATGCGACCACTTCGCCACCGACCGCAGCCACCTCCCGGAGATCCGCCGCCAGCTCGCCGCCACCGAACAGCTCATCGAGCACCGCCAGGCCCAGCACCAGGCCCGCTACGGCGAGCCGATGACCGACTCCAGCATCTGGCTGGGACAGCGGCTCGCCGAGGTCCGCAGCATGCGCCTGGAGATCAGCGCGCTGGAAGCACTCGACGACGACACCGCCGTCGTCCGCGGCCCGGGCGTCTGCGGCAGGGCCGGCTACCAGGACGCCAGCCCCGTGGCCGTCACCATCACCAGCAAACCGGAAACGCCATGACCACCACGACCACGACCGCCAGCGAGCGCCGCGCCGCCGCGCTCCGCCAGGCAGCCCGGGCCAAACAGCAGGCCGCCGTCACCCGCGCCGACACCGCCATCCGCAAGCTCATCAAAACCCGGCAGGACATCAACTTCAGGTCCGTCGCACGCGCCGCCGGAGTCAGCCTCGACTTCCTCTACGGCAACGACGACCTCCGCAAGCGCATCGAGAAACTCCGCACCCAGCAAAGCACCCGCCCGGACCCGGACCCCGAGCCGGGACACGCCGACAGCGACATCGTCCACATCCTCACCGCGAAACTCCGCCGGGAACGCGACACGCGGCGAACCACGGTCACCCAGCTCGAGGAACAGCTCGCCGCCGCCCACGGCGACCCCCTCCGCCTCCGCCGCCTGCTCCAGCAGCACGGCATCAGCACCGCCTGACCACGCTACGGACGCGTCCGCAACGTCACCACCTGCCGAAACATAGCGAAAATTTGTTCGAACGCCAGATAAGTCGACGACATCGGCATGCTCCCCGCCGGGCAGGACGCCGCCGAGGCCTCCTGCCGCATCACCGACGCCGCCTGCGAACGCCGCTCCGTCGCCGTCACCAGCAACCTTCACCCCTCCGGCTTCGACACCATCATGCCCAAGACCCTCGCCACCGCCACCGTCGACCGGCTGCTCCACCACGCCCACCTCGTCCTGACCAAAGGCGACTCGCACCGGCTCGCCGAAGCCCTCACAGGAAAAGGGGTGATCCCGCTGGCAACCTAACCACAGCCGCCGGGGAGAACACGCGGCCACCAGCCCGGAAAACTGGTGGCCGCCAGCCCGGAGAAAACAAGGCCACCCAACCGGATTTCCCAATGACCGTTGACACGCCGCAAGACCCTCATAGTCTGCGGCCCTTGCCACGAGTCGATCCACGGGCAAAAGAAAACCGTGATACCCACGCATTAGTCACTGGAAAGCCGGATGCATTGAAAGGTGCACGTCCGGTTTGGGCCGGGGGCCGCTGGAAAAGGACCTGCAAACAGGTACCTCGCCAGTGGCCTACCGGTACTTAATGCCACCGGCAATCACAACCCGCAGCCGAGGTCGGGCGAACTGCACAACCTGGCGCTCATCAAGGTGCAACTCGTCATCACCGGCGATTGCCTCCTGATCGAGGTCTGGGACCGCGACCGGGGGTCGCCCGAGCTGAAGCAGCCGCAACAGGCAGACCAAACGGGCCGCGCGCTGCTCATCGTCGGCGCGCTCTGTCGTCGCTGGGGCTATCTCTATCCGGAATCAGGCGGCAAGTCAGTCTGGGGTGATTCCGGACCACGATTTACTACCCTCAGCGCTGCCGAACCGCCATGACCCGCGGTTGGCGGTACGTCACCCGGCCGAAGGCATGCCGAGCATCGAGACCCTGGAACGGGAGCTTGAGGGGTTGCGGCAACTGTAGGGCCGCAGCTTGGGCCAACGTCAGACGTCCCCAGTTCAGGACTAACTGCCTAGCCCGTACCGTTTGGCATGCTCAGGGTTGCTCGGGTCTATGGCTGCGTGACCGGCGGCAGCCCGCCGCTCGTGGTCGCAGGAGCCCGTCCTTGGCGAGTGAAATGCTGATCGGCAGCGTCTGCCGGGGCTCTTGTCGGAAGAACCTGTAGCCAGCACAAAGAAAGCGCATCCTCTGGCACAGGTCCTCTCAACTGCCTGAACATCGCACCCACATAGCTCAGCACGCCATACTCACGCCTTACCTCCAACTCAAGTGAGCGTTCGACCCGCACCAAGCTCACACCGAAGTGCCGCGCAAGGAAATGCTATGTACCGGCGATCACCAAATACGCGGCCCCGCGCACTTCATGGGGTGAAGTGGAAGGACCAGTCAGGACCGGGCCTGTAACCGGCAGAAGCGATGGATTGGACCGTCAGCGACACCCTTGAAGCCTGCCATAGGAAGCTGGTCTCGGTCGCTGCGTTCCCTGGCCGCGCTTCGACTGGCAAGCAGCGAGCCCCGGCCACTGCAGACCGCTTCGCCGAGCCAGATCCAGTTTGGCATTGCTGTCGGACGAGCGTCAGCACGGGCCTCGTCCACGACGGCTAGGCCCGTGAGCGGCTAGCCGTGCCCGGCAAGAGCCGAGCGTGCCTCGCGCTTTGAGTGCGCCGGTAGGCGGCAAACTGGGGGCTTCCGGCCGGCGGCCTCTAGCACAATGTCTCGGCTACCCGGAGTTGCTAGAATTGATAGAGATCTAGCCACTTGCCGTTCTGGAGGTCGAGGACGCCCATCGTCGTGCAGGTTTGAGTTCGGGGCCGCTTAAATTTCGGCCCTCCGTACAGATTGCAACCAGTCACATGAGGGTAAGTGATTACGACCGCAGGGAAAGATGAGCCTTTGCGGATGCTTGGTATCGAAGGGATGTAGTCCGTGACAGTGCGCACTGCCACGTCTGGGGTCTGCGTGACCAGCAGTTTGCCGAGGACGGCCTGAGCGACTAGCAGTTGCTTAAAGCTAGCCAGTGCGCTACTTCCCGCCTGAGCGGATACCGAGGATGAGCTGGAAAGCGGAGCGACAATTAGGCCGAATGCCGGATAGCCAACCGCGTCAGCCGGAACAAGCTTCATAAAGCTTTTTGCCCAGGCGCTTTCCCCGAAGTGCCCGATGGCGGCTTTACTCGAGCTGAGGAACCGAGTCCTGGTATGAGTACCCTGGTCGATGGCGCTGGCATTGTGGCTAGTGCCGCAACCAGCTGAGCAGACGAGAATGCCCGCTACTGCCAATGCCGTGAATATTGACTTGGATAGCATGGGGGCTGCGCTCCTTAGCCTGGCGTCGTTAATCATTAAGATGAGGTGTCAGTGTAGATATTGAATCCCGGGCAGCTTGAGGTGACATTGAACCATTTCTCACCGTCGGCACGCACATTTGAAGTGTCATTAACGCTTTCTAGCACTGAGCACGCATAGTCGCTGAAACTGCCGCCGCTGGTCTGGCGTTGCAGATTCGAGAAGGTAGTCGGCGAAGCCGAGTTGCCAGGCATATCGTTCTGGAGGTACGCGGCCTCGCCCAGGAATTCTGGACCCCACGGGGTGGCCCAGAAATTGTGCGGATCGAAGTTGCTGGACTGAAGTAGCGCACCATTCTCCGTCGCCTGGATGCAAGAGCAGGTCCCTACCCACTTGTCGGCAAAGGTATTCGTACCACCAGAATCTGCCTGGCAAGTCGAGCCCATAGTCGTCTGTGCAATGTCGCCCGATACTCCGTCATAGCTCTGGGAGAAGATCACCGTGCAGTGATTATACCAGCGTATACGGCCCGCCTGGACCCAGCCAAGACCGGTGGTTTGCGGCGTAATCATCACCCACGTAGACACGAAATTATCCTTGCCCGTGTCTGTGTCGCAGACTGCGCCAAACCGGCCGCTAATAGTGCCGGAGGCACCCTCAGATCTCGCCGATGCCGGCGAGCTGACTGAGCAGCTCGCGGAAACTGAGGTGCGGGCCGGCGTGCCCGGCCTGGCGGCGCATGAGGTGGGCGATCTGCAGGGCGAGGACGCAGGTGAGGGTGTGGATGCGGATGTGGTGCTCGGTCCAGTGGTGCATCGGGCTGAAGGAGAAGACGCGGGGTCTTTGAGCTGGCGGAAGGAGAACTCGGCTTCGGACTGGGACTGGTAGCCGGCGATGACCTCGGCGGCTGGCCAGTCGTCGTGGTCGGTGATGAGCACGTGCTTGCCGAATAGCTCGTCTTCCTGGGAGGTGCGGACGGCCTGGTCGGTGCCCCAGGTCAGGCGCGGGTGGCTCGAACTTCAGGTGGCTAGCAACGCTTACGGACTGCTTGCCAGGTGGCCGGAAGCTCCATCATCTTCGAACGTTCCCGTCTTCCCAGCCTGCCTTGACGTTGCTGCTCTGCTCGGATGAACCGAGGCTAGGGAGCGCGGGGATACGGCAAGGTCGTTAAGTGAGGCTTTGGCATGCGCTGTCGGAGTTCCGCTCGGCCATCGCCGGCCTGCCTCCGCCCGGCGGGAGCCGCTGGTGCGCCTGGCAGACCGGGCCGACACGCTGGCGCAGACCGGGCTCGTGAAACTGGCCACCTTTCGCGGCAAGAGCGGCCGGATCACGCTGCTGCCCCGCCTGACCGCCGACGGCGCCGGGCTCGTCACGATCTATTCCGAGAACGGAACCGCCTACCTGCAGTTTTCCGCAGCGTCTTCGACCGCCGCGCCCCGCTCCATCCCGACAGCCGGAGCAGCACTGGCCACCGGGCTGAGGCAAGGCAACTGGACACCCGACATACCCGACACCCTCCTGCGCGCCGACGCCTACCAAGATGCCGCCGGAAGTCTCCGCTCGCATTAACAGGAAGCGGGACCAGCGACCCGCCGCAGCTCAGGACAGCGCTCAACGTAACTGGCACCGCACGCGAGGCGACGAGCAGCTGACTCGGACGGTGCGGTCCTGACCGACAGCCTCATGCTTCGCCGGCTGCTTCGTTACGACCGTTGCGTGCGCGCTCGCACTGACAGTTCCATGTCGGCTCGCGCACGCGCAGTTTCGCGCGATGGCTAGCCAAGCCACACCGCCTTGCGGATTGCGGCGAGTAGATAATGCCGCTCACAGAGGAGGCCGACCTGGCGGTCGGGGTAGCAGCACCGCTTGGCCTGAGTGCTCCAGAGATGGGCTCACTGGTGCGGCAGACCTTGAGACAGATAACGAGGGATTTCGGCTTTCACCACTGCAGAGACTGCGCAGCTCAGGCCAGTTCGCCGATCGCCTCCCGTCCCGTGATGTGATCGGGTGGCTGCGAATGCCGCACTTCGATAAGCGAGACTACGGCAATGGGCGTGTCATGGAGTCTGGTCATCACTTCCGTCGGAGCCGTGGCAACGACGCTGCTCGGCGTGCTGGTAGGAGGAGCCGTTGGTAATCGGTCACAGCAGCGCAACTGGTCGCGTGACCGGCAGGCCGACGCGTGTGCCCAGATCTTGCGTGAGTCCTCGAAAGTTCTGATCGAGCTGGCCAGCATGAATGGCCGGCGGGTCACCCCCCGGCCCGGCCAGGCACCCGAGCCACCGGGGCTGCCAACCCCGATCGACTGGCGGCCTTGGAACGACGCCCTCGATTCGGTCAATCTGCTGGCTGACAGCCAGATCGCCGACGCGGCTCAGGCCATAGACGGCGAGATCTGGCCGGTCCACCTGCAGATTAAGAACGGACAGATCAAGGAAGGCGACTGGTATCCCTTGCGGGACAAGATCGAGGCGCAACGCCGGGCCTTCGTTAACATTGCCCGGTCGCACCTCGGCTCGTCCGGCCCTCCGCTACAACGCCTTGGGGGCAGGCCGGGCCCAGACGATCCGATCTGGCGTTCTCCGCCTGCGCAGCGAGCGACAGGGACTGGGACCGAGAGCGGATCCGACACTGCGTCGTGACCACCGCCCGCATGCTGACCGACCACTTAGGGGAACCAGGCATGACGGCCTTTCCGGTTAGTAAGTCACACGCTAAGCGTAAGGACAGCGCTGTAGACGCCGGGTTTGATGGTGCTATTCGACGGAACGACGAAGTCACCGGAAACCCGGTGGATTCCGGCGCTGCTAGATTCGCGGATCCGGCGTCCATGCTCCTGGCGGCCTCCTGAAACGGGCCGCAGGCGAGGCGACCTTATGGGTGGTAGGCCTGTTTCTCGTTTAGCTGGAGCGGGTGCTCCGCAGTCGTTTTCGTCATTGAGGTCTTGCCGGCGGGCCGTTCTCCTGGTGTCGTGGAGATGGAGGTGGTTATGGCGGGGAGAAGCTCGATCTGGTCAGAGCTGCGGCGCGAACTGGAGCGGCGGGAGCGGGCAGCCGAGGCTCGCGAGCACGCGGAGCAACAGGCGATGGCCGAGAAATAGCACGTCGCAGCCCTACTGCCACCGGATCCGGGTCGAATAACTGACAAAACGAGCGATGGGCCGCAGTGATTGGCAAAGGACCGACTTGCGTGTCACAGGACACCAGCCCGGCAGTCGGCGAACAGCGCTGCCTCGGCCGAGTCGGCCGCCGCGTGGTGAGTGAACCTGATCCGGTTTACCGGCAACCCGGCCGAGGTCAGCCTAGCCCTGATCTTGCCGTACGCGTGGCTGCTCTCGGCGTTGGAGGTGCCCAGGTCGCAGAGCACGATCTGAAACCCGCCGCCGACCGAGCCGGGTCATCGCCAGGCAGGAACAGGCCGGCGGTGTCCTGGTAGATCCGCGCGATGTTCGTGGCCGCCGGAGACACAACCGAGTAGCGCGTCCTGCCGGACTCGAGTCCACTGCCGACCTCGGACCTGTCCCCCTTCAGCGTCTTCCAGCGCACACAGGTGGTCGAGGTCACGGTACATTCGTTGCATGGAAGCTCTTGACCGCATCACTATCGAGCCCGGCAAGATGGGCGGCCAGCCCTGCATCCGCGGCCACCGCTTCACCGTCGAGCACCTGCTCAACCTGGTCGGCGCCGGCTGGACACTGGAGCAGATGCAGGCCGACTTCCCATTCATCGAGGCAGCCGACATCCAGCAGGCAGCGACCTACGCCGCGTTCTCCGTCCGCGAGTACCACCTGCCCGTCACCCTGCCCGCATGAGGTTCCTGCTCGACGAGAACGTCTCCTACCGGGTCTGCGCCCACCTCAAGGAAGCCGGCCACGACGCCGTCCACGTCAGCGAGATCGGGCTCACCAGCACCAGCGACCACCTCATCCTGGAACGAGCCCGCGACGAGGACCGGGTGCTGATCTCCGGCGACCATGACTTCGTGCAGCTCCTGTTCGCCTCAGGAGCCACCCGCCCATCCGTCATCCTGATCCGCGATATCGACGCCCTCCCCTCAGCCGACCTCGCCGCCCTCCTCCTCGCCACGCTGCCCGGGCAGCTCGCCGAACTCCTCGGCGACGGAGCGATCGCCACCCTCACACCAGCGAGAGCCAGAGTCCGGCCGCTGCCGCTCCGGCCCCGCACCAGCCAGTAAAGCGGCTGCCGGCACCTGCGCAACGCGGGGCCGCAAACGACTTCACCGGCGAGGCAACGGCCGCTCCTGACAGCAGACGACGCTGCAGACAGCAGCTGGCCGGTTACGACGTAGGCCAGGCCTCTCTGGCCAGCCGACGGACAGCTGCCCAGCTGCCTGCGACTACCCAGCGAGCGCCACTGCCCGCCGTCCAGGAACACTGCCCGTCATGCCTAGGGTCAGCCCGTCAGCGAGGAACAGGCGAACCCTATGACATCAGCCGGAGGCAGTGCCCATCGGGCAGCACTGTCCGACACGCATTTGAACCGCTGCTCGCTTCGTTCGCATCGAGGGGGTCAGGGGTTCAAATCCCCTCAGCTCCACCCAGAGGTCTTCACGTTTCAGTGGGGACCTTGTTCACGTTTGGGTTTCCTGGCCTGATTGTTGCAGGCGGGTCTGACATTCCTGGTGGCTGCGGGCCGGTTGCGGCGGCCTGTTCGCGTGCGGTTTTGTGTTCGCGTGGGGACTTTGGCGTGGCTGAGGCTGGTTCCTGGCGTGCTGCGGGTGCGTGCGGTCATGCTGGCGGGCGGGTGCTGCCTGGCGCAGGGGGCGTTGCGGCCAGGTCTAGGGCGGCTGCGTGGCTGTGGTGAGCGCGGTGAGTGCCTTGCGGCGGCGGCGCCGGGTTTTCGGGGGAGCGCGGCGGCGGCGCGGCGGGCGGTTTCCTGCTGGCGGGTTTCCCAGGCGCTGAGGATGCGCTGGTTGCGGGTGATGAGCAGGGTGGTGGTGAACAGCGTGAGCGGCGTCAGGGTCATCAGGCGGCACCAGCCGCGGCTGATGTTGTTGGTGGCGGGGTCCTTGGCGGTGGCGAATCCGCGTTCGGCGCCGGTGCGCCGGGCGTAGGAGCGGCGCCAGGCGGCGGAGGGGTAGTCGTGTTTCTGGGCTGTCTTGGCGAGCACGGCGGGCGGGACGGTGATGGTCTGCTGGACGCAGCAGGGCTGGGGTTGCTCGGGGGGCTGCAGGATCTCGGGGCGGTCCCGGTCCAGCAGCATGGATGCGGGGCGGAGCGGGCAGCGGATCTTGCCCATGGCGGCGGGGCACTGGACTCGGTGGTAGCCGTCGGCGTCGTCTGCGGTGAGGCGGCCGAGCTTGTGCCGGGCCAGCTCGCTGGTCTTGCGTTCCCAGTCGGCGGCCTGCTCCCTGGTGGCGGTGCGGGCGACCGGCCCGAGCTCGAGCAGCGGGCGGGGCGTGCAGGGGCAGTACAGGTTCCCGTTGCTGATGACCGCTCCGTGGTGGGTGCCTTTGGGGCCGCGGTCGTTCGGGTGGAGGTCCTGGACAAGCCGCGCTCCGGCGGCCCTGAGCGGGATGGCCCAGGCTCCGGCGTCGCGGTAGGAGTAGCCGGAGTCGCCGAGGATGTCGCCGAGCGGGATCCCGGCTGCGGGCATCGAGGTCAGCACGGGGGCGAAGGCGCGGACGGGGTCGTGCCGGCAGGATGACAGCGCGGCGCGGCGGGCGAGCTCGGGGACGGCTGGCCCGGTCTCCTCGGGCATCATGATCGCGGCTGAGAGGTAGTAGCCGAAGAACAGCTCGTCTTCGCTGCGCAGCAGGTTGTTCTTGCGGTGGCCCCACGACGCCTCCGGGTCGGCGCAGTCGCTGGTGCCGCGCGGCGGGGGGCGGGAGAAGGATTCCAGGTCGGTCCAGTCCACGGCCAGTGACGTGCTGGCATCCTTGAACCGCTCCGGGACGGAAGCTTCGAGCAGGTCATCGCAGATGCGCCGCAGCGGCGCGGAGGGCAGCCCGTCCGGGGGGTCCTTGCCGAGGGCGTCAGCGACGAGGCCGAAGGTCCGCTCAGTCTGCCGGTAGGTCAGCAGGTGGGGCACGTCCTTCCAGCCGGCGATGACGCCGAGCCGCTTCTGGTCGTTCTCCGGCAGGCTGGTCAGCGCCTGGTGCACCCGGGTCAGGTGGGCGGGCCGCCCGTCGGCCTGGGTCAGGCACATGCCGGCCAGCAGCGTGCGGACGCTCAGCTGCCGGGCGCGGACGCCTGCGGGCAGCAGGGCCTCTATCCTCGGCGCGGCCCCGGAGGCGTCGATGACCGCCTCCAGCGCCGGCAGCCCGGTCATCGCCGGAGGGCGGACCCGAGCAGCCGGACCGCGTCGGCCTCGCCGGCCGGCTCCAGCCCGGTGACCACGTCGCCGAGCCGCTGGGAGCAGCTGATCCCTGCCGCGTGCATGAACGTGGCCAGCCCCAGCAGCTGCGCGGTGTCCCGCAGCCAGGTCGCCCTCAGCCGGCCGGTGTCCAGCCGGGGCAGCCCGCTCCCGCCGTCCAGGCTGGTGATCAGCGGGTTCGTGATGTTCCGGCGCCCCGGATCGGCCCCGCCGCAGATCAGGGAGCTTCCCGGCGAAGCCAGCGGCCGCCAGCAGCGGCGCGTGGTAGAGGGCCAGCACCGGTACCGCGCGGGGATGGCTCCCCCGGACCGCAGCGATCACGCCCCCGGAACGGCAGGAGACGTCGTTCCCGCGCACGTCACGCAGGTCCGAGCGGATCAGCCCGGCTCCGGCGCCCAGGCAGACCAGCGCTGCGGCGCGCATCCGCCGCTCCATCGCGGGCTGGGCGTCCGCCAGCGCGAGGTACCCGGCTATCTGCGCCGGGCTATAGGGCGCCTTCGAGCGCTCCCGGGGCAGCGGCACGTCCTGCGGGTAGAACTGCGGCACGACCCTGCGGCCGATGAACCGCAGGTTCGTGCGCAGCGTCCGCCGCGCCGCTCCGGACAGCCCCGGCGCGCACCGGGTGAACCTCTCGGCCACCGACGGATGCAGTACTGCCTCCGGTACCGCGTCCATGCCCAGCCCGATCGAGTAATCGGCGAGCTTGCCCGCCGCCCACAGCAGGTTCTTCGCCCGCTCCCGGCCCAGCGGGCAGGCCCTCGCGATCACGTCCCGGGCAAACGCCGCCGCCTCTGCCGACACCGACGACGGCCGCCACCGCAGGATGTAGGCGGCAACCTCAGCATCCATCTCATTCATACAGCACTTATACTTAATGAGATGCGCGAGACGGGGGACCCTGGCTGCGACAATAAGAACGTGTCGCCCACCCCGGCCCAGCAAGCCCAGGCACGCCGCATCGCCCGCGAGCTAGCCCGCCTGGGCTTCGCCCTGCCCGGCACCCTGGCCGACCGGATGACCCGCTGCGGACACGCGAGCTGCCGCTGCCACGCCGACCCGCCGCAGCCGCACGGCCCCTATCACCAGTGGACCCGCAAGAAAAACGGCAAGACCGCCACCCGGATACTGTCCGACGACCAGCTCGCCGACTACCAGCCCTGGTTCGACAACCACCGCCGCCTGCGCGAGCTCATCACCGAGCTCGAAGCCCTCAGCCTCGCCATCGCCGAAGCTGACCCCCGCTGGAACCGGTAACCACCACCACGTGGGCTACGCCCCCTTAACCTGTGAGCGGACCACCACCTGCCCCCCAACTGCCCAGGTCAGGCCCAAACGTGAAGACCTCACCCAATTTGATCTTGTATTTCCCCAGGTCAGGTGCTCTTTTGTGAGTTCTGGCGTCCCCCGGCTGGCGAGCTGTGCCGCCGCGTTGGGAGGAATCTGGGAGATCATCTTCTCCCCGCTCTCCCGTGCTTCTAGCTCGTGGCCAGCGGCTAGCGCGGCCGGGTGACCGGCCTGGGCGGGAGCGGCGGCGCGAAAGGCGCGAGCAGCTGGTCCAGGAGCGGGACCGGTGAGTGAGGGCTGATGGCGGCACGGGCGCGAAGGGATTCTTCCCAGCGATCCTGCAGGGCGGTCTTGAGGGTGTCGCGCATGGGGTCGGAGGCGTGGGAGTACAGGCCGCGCATGCCAGGGACTTCGTGGCCCAGGCGCTGCTCCGCGAGGATCTCGGGGATACCGTCCTCGGTCATCCAGGTCTTATGGCTGTGCCGCAGTCCATGCGGGTGAGTCCAGCCTTGACGGGCAGCCAGCAGGACAGCGGGATGTCCTCGGGAATGAGCCTGATGCCTCGGCCGCTCGGGGGCTGGTAGCCCGTGTCCGGACCAGGTCCGGCGGCGGGCCAGGTAGCGACGGGAGTGCCGGGCCAGGTGGTGGTGTCGGCGATAATCAGCCGCCCGGGGCGGCCGGCCGCAGGTTCGTACCGGCCGTCACAGGCGGGCCGGAAGATGCGGCGGGCGTAGCCGCTGCGCCGGTAGTGACCGCCGTCGGGGCCGAGGAACAGGTACCGGCCGCTGCCGCCATGCTTCGCGGTGCAGCCGCACCTGGTGGCGGCGGTGTCCCGAGACTGGGCGCTCAGCAGTTCGGCGAGGAAGTCGGGGAGGTCAACGGGCAGGCAGGGTTCGTAGCGGGGGCTGCGGTAGGAGTCGTCCTTGGGCGGGAGGCGGTGGAAGGTACCGTTGATCTCGCGGAGCTGCCATTCCACATGAATCTCGGCCGGCTTGAGGAGGTCGCGTTCCAGGCCTATGGTCTCGCCCCACCGCATCCCGGTATAGCCGATCGTGATGACCAGGGTGAAGTCGGCGTCACGCCGGGACAGCAGCGCGGCGCGTTCCGCGACCAGTAACACCTCCAGCGGGGCGGCCCACGGGCGCTGCGGGGCGCGTTCGAGGATGCGGCCGGTCCGGCGGCCCCGGTTGCGGGGCCGCAGCGCCGGGTTGTAGGGAATCAGGGGCGGCTTCGCGGCGGCGGCGTCGCCCAGGATGGTGCGCAGCAGGCTCCGCGCGTCCCGGGCGGTCCGCCTGGATACCGATTCGCGGGCGGGCAGGCCGTTCTCCCATTTCGTGATGGCCTCGGTGGTGAGGTCGCCTAGCTCGGTGGTCCTCCAGGCGGGGCGGATGAACCGGCGGATCAGGTAGTCGCGGGTGTCGGCCGTGCTCGGGCCGACGTCCTGCAGGGGAAGCCACCGGTCGATCCACCCCTCCACCGTGATCTTCCCGGCGGCGGGGTCGGTCCAGTGACCGCCCCGGATACTGGCTTCCTGATCCCGGCCCCAGACCAGGGCAGCGGCCTTGGTCTTGAAACCAGGCTCACTGCCCTCCCCGCCGCCCGGCAGCCTGTACTTCACCCGCCACGGCGTCGGACCCTTCCCCCGCTTCTCGGCATACGCCATGAACACTCCTGCGTGCACGCTAATGATCGAGATGCCGGCAGCGGGCGCAGCACCGCTGCCGGGCCGGGCGGATCCAAGGTCAGGCGCTGCGGCGGCCGGACCGGGGCTCGCGCCTGGTGACCGGCTGGCACGCCCCGGCCTTCATGATCTCCGCGATATCCTCATCGCTGAACCGCAGGTGCTTGCCTACGAACGTGCACGGAATCAGGCGAGCCGAAGCCTTCGTCTTCAGCCAGGACTCACGGACCTTTAAGATGCCCGCAGCCTCAGCCGGAGTGTGCAGCTGACCAGTCATTGAAATACTCCTCGCCCCGCCCCGAAACTAGCACTCCCGCGACCCTTATGCGCCGCACGACTGCCGGGCGAAAGAACCGCATCTCCAGATATCTTTAGCAGCCACATCTATTTCAAACAGTCAGATAGACTATCGAGGCTCGGCTAAAAACGTCGGTAGGTTCTATGCGGTTCGCAATGGTTCCGCTAAGTACGCAAAATAACTGCCAGAAAATTGACGCGCCGGGATACGGTGCTCCTTCACGAACCAGAACACGTACGGGCTGCCAGGGCGAACCAGCGAGGAGCCCGCGCCCGGCGGCACCACCCAGGCTCGGCAACGACGCGAGTCACTGCCGACGACTCGTGGCGCGAGTTCGCCTCAGGAGCCGCGCAGAGGGCGCAGAGCCACCCCGCGAGCGCGGGCCCTCTGCGGGCGACAGGGGTACTCTAGGCTCGCGACCAAGAACTGGCCGCGCACTCTGATGACCTCGCCTGCTAGGACCCAACGACCAGAGTCGGCGAACTACCGCGCATAGTCAACTCCGGCCTCGATAGCCAGAACCCCGCAACACAAGCCGAGCACCACAAATCCGATTGAGCCGGGAAGCTCCGACCGTCACAAACATGCACAGTTTGTGCGCAACGCCTTGACCAGATCCATAGCGACGGTGTCCAGATCGCCAAATAGGGATGCCTACTGACTTGCTAGGTATTTGGCAGTCGGCGACAGCCGGTTTCGCCCGGCAGCGGACCTCTTCTGTTGTGCGGTGGCCGGGTGCTATTGCGGCGCTGTACCGTACTGGTCTGGCGCGAGAACCCGCTGACCGGCTCGTGCTGGCTGGCGGGGCTGGCACGGGCTGGCCGCGTAAGGCGGCGGTGGCGCTGTCAGGGGGATATCGCGCGCAGCCGGTTGTCGCCCATGTCGGTGACGATCAGGTCACCGGCTGGCGTGACGGTTACCGATATCGGGTAGCTGAGCAGGGCCTGGGTCGCGGGGCCGCCGTCGCCCAGGAGGGTGCCGCCGCCGGCGACGATGTAGATGTGCCCTGCGGTCATGGCCTGGCCGTAGAACGTGCCGGTGCTGGCCGCCACCACCCACACCAGTCCGGCGCTGCTGTCGGTGACGACCACGTTGCCTGACCGGTCGGCGGCCGCGTCGCCGAGGACCTCGAACTCGGCGCTGGCAGCCGGGCCGCCGTTGCCTGAACTGCCATAGTGGCCGTTCCCGGCGATCGTGTAGATGTCACCGGCTGTCATCGCCCGGCTGTAGAACGTGCCCGTCTTCGCCGCCACCAGCCGCACCCGCTCGGCCTCGGTCACGATCAGGTTCCCGGCGCCGTCCGCCGCGACTACCAGCGGCTCGATGCCCGCCGCGCGGGCCAGGCCGCCGTCACCGGAGTAGGCGGGTTTCCCGTCGCCGGCCACGGTGTAGATGTCGCCCGCGGTCATGGCCCGGCCGTAGAACCTGCCGGTCCTGGCCGCGATGACGCGCACCCGGTAGTTGATGGCATCGGCGATGAGCACGTTCCCGTGGTGATCGACGCCCGCCACCGTGGGAGTGTCGAGCCGTGCCCTGGCCGCGGGCCCCGCGTCGCCGGAGAACCCCGGCCTGCCAGTGCCCGCGATCGTGTAGATGTCGCCGGCGGTCATGGACCGGCCGAAGAAGCGGCCGGACCTGGACGCCACCAGGCGCACCCGCTCGTTCTCCGGTTCAGACACGACGAGGCTGCCGCCCGCCGCGAACGCCACATCGGCGCCTGGGTCGATGTCGAGCGCGGCCTTGCGGGCCGGCCCGCCGTCGCCTGAGGACCCCTGGCTGCCGTTCCCAGCCACGGCGTAGAGGTCACCGGCAGTCATGTGAATGCCGAAGAAGTCACCCGAGGCAGCCATCACGACGTTCACTACCCCGTCCCCGGTGGTGAACGCCAGGTCACCCGCCTGATCCGAGGTGACCCCGATCGGGCTGGTGAACTCCGCGCGCAGCGGCGGCCCGCCGCTGCCGGAGAAGGCGAGCCCGTTCCCGGTCACGGTGTAGATATGGTGCGCGGTCATGGCCCGGCCGTAGAAGCGGCCCGTGCGGGCCGCCACCACCCGCACCCTCGCCCCGCCGGCCAGCACCAGGTTGCCCGCGTCGTCCATCGCGACGGCGGACGCGTCCACCCGGGCCCGGACCGCCGGCCCGCTGTCGCCGGAAAAGCCGGCCGCCCCGGTCCCGGCCACGCTGTAGATGTGGCCGGCGGTCATCGCCTGCCCGTAGAACGTGCCGGTGCTGACCGCCACCACCCGCAGCCGCGAGCCGTCGGCTACCACCAGGTTGCCTGCGCCGTCCACGGCCACGCCGCCGGCCAGGGCCAGGGCCGCCCGGGTGGCGAGCCCGCCGTCACCGGTGCTGCCCAGGTGCCCGTTGCCGGCCACCCGGTAGCTGTGCCCGGCGGTCATCGCCTGCCCGTAGAACGTGCCGGTGCTGACCGCTTCCACCCGCACCGACGGCACCGTGAGGAATCCGTTCATGTCCTCTTGCGCAAGGTGGGCGATGACGAGATTCCCGGCCCGGTCTGGCTGCACCGACCCGATGCCGGTGCTGCCCGCGGCCACCGAGTAGATATCACCGGCCGTCATCGCCTGGCCGTAGAACGTGCCGGTGCTGGCTGCCACCAGCCGCACGGCCGCTTCGACCGGATCGCAGTCAACGCACTGCTGCGGCGTGCCGGAATCGGCGATCAGCAGGTTCCCGTCCCGGTCGAGGGAAACGCCGTCCGCGTCGTAGAGATCGGCCCTGACGGCCGGCCCGCCATCGCCGGGCGAGGAGGTACTGCGGTCGGATTGTGCCTGCCCGGCCACGGTGTAGATGTCGCCGGCGATCATCGCCTGGCCGTAGAAGGTGCCGGTAACGGCCGCGACCACCCGAACCCGGCTGCCTTCAGCGATCACCAGATTCCCCGCGCCGTCCAGCGTCGCCCCGCACGCCCTGGAGATCTCGGCATCGACGGCGGGCACGCCATCACCATCAGGCCCGGCCGCGTCATCTCCCGCGACCGCGGCCAGCGTCCCGGTCGCCTCGCTGATCCGGCGGACCGTGAAGCCGTCCGCGACATACAACGATCCGGACGCCACCTGAACCCCGCAGGCCCCCGCGGCCCCAAGGCCATCCACGCCGCCCGCGACCGTGGAGATGATCCCCCTGGGACCTGGCCGCCGCACCGCCCCGCGGGCAGGCCCGGCCGTCAGCGCCAGCAGCGACGCCAGCACCAGGACAGCGGCGAACGCGACCACCGAGCGACCACCCCAGCCCACGCGGCCACCGCGCCCCGGACCGCCAGCGGCCCCGCACCCCCCGCCCGCACCCGCCGCTAACACCAGAACCTGGCATCGTCTCATCATGTCCGTCACCCATCCCGGACCGCGCAGATGGCCGGCCACAGTAATTAAAGCGATGATTCCCACCAGCATGACGACCAGCACGCCGATCCGGTTTACCGCCGGCACACCGGATCTTGCTATTCCCAGGATTCCGGCACGAACGCCCCCGGTCACCAGCTCTAGATCGCTGTAAGGAACAAAGGTCCCACGCGGAAGCGACCAGGCATCGGCCAGCGAATTAGTGGTCTATAAGGGGTACACGCGGCTTTCGGACACCAGACGTGCACAGATTACCTGTTATGGTCGCATTCAGGTCCAGCAGAATTGAAGCAGCCAGCGCACAGAACGAGCCGTAGGCGTGACTCAATTCCAGCGCGTCTCGTATACGTTAGGTGACGACGGCGGACGTCGCGTGCTGCTCGTCTTAGGACGATCGACGGTCGGTAGCCGACTCCCGATGTTTGCCTGCGTAGCGGGCTCACGTGATGCCGAACCAGAATTCGTCGGGCCGGGAGATTCTGCCGACTGATCTTGCGTTGGCACGGGTGAAGCACGCATCTCTAGGCGGCGGAACCTCGCACCTGCGGAACGATCACCGGCATGAACGGGCGCGCTACCGTGGTGTAACGCTCGGGCAGGGTGCTGGCCGGGGCGTACAGGCGCCCTGCGCTGGCGGTGGCCCTGACCGCGTCCTGGTCGGCGGCCGCGAGGACGCTCAGGGTGTCAGCGGCGTCGTAGACGGCGGCCAGGAACGCTGCTGCCTGGTCGGGGCCGGGGGCGAGACTGGCGGGGTCGCGCAGGCGTGAGCTGCGGGAGCGGGCGGGGTCCAGTGCGGGTCGGCGAACGCGAGGCGGCCGAGCCGGATGACCAGGTCTCCGGTGTCGGCGACTCCCGGAGCGGCCAGTCCCCTGGTCTCGGAGGTCAGGTACTTCCACGACGCGGTGACGTGCTGCCAGCTCGCGCAGGCCTGTGCCGCCGCCTGGTGCGCGAGGGCCAGGGGCAGCCTGGCGGCGACGGGGAGGTCGCCGCCAGGTCTGGCCCGCCTGGCGAGAGCGGTGAGCATCGCGCCGGTGATGTCGCAGGCGACGGCTATCGCGTTCGCGGTCCACCGCCAGGACTCGGCGGTGAGCGCGGGCGTCCAGGGAACCATCTCCGGCCGCCACCTGGCTGCGGCGTAGATGCGGGTCGCGCTGGCAGCGATCCCGTCGCGCAGCTCGGCGGGTGTCTCGGTTGCGGTGAGCGGCTGCCGCTCGGGGACGAACCCGGCGGGGATCGCGCGCAGCAGCCTGCACACCGACCCCCACCTCATCGCCGGATGGCGGCACCCCGCCGAACTCGAACCGCCCATCCGCCCCGGCGGGCGACGTGACTTCCGGAACCTGACCGGACTCCTGCGGCAGCCCGGAGAGTATTCGTCGTGATCGCGGAGACCTTTCGTTTCGCGGAGAGTTCTCGTGGCTTTCCCGGAGAGTTGTCGTCATCCTGGCGGGGAGTTTTCGCTTGGTGGAAAGTTTTCGGTAAATATGACGGCTAAGTTTCCGCCAAACGAAAAGGCTCTGCGGTACCTACGAAAAGACTCCGTGATCATGGCGGAAAATCTCCGCGAAACGAAATGACTCCGCCACGAGTCAGGTGAGTCCCGCCGTCAAGGTATGGGCGATGATGCGCCAACGAGACATCGTGAACTTAACGGGACAAGATCGCCGGTTAGCTCCCTCCGCCCCGGACTCGCGGGCGGGAGCGTTAACGTGCGGCAGCTCGACTGACCATTATCACTCTCATGGACCCAGCGGGTGCGATTGGCGGCGCATGATGCTATTGTCACAATAATTAGGCGCATGAGCGAGCATTGTGCCGGTCTAAGTCGGCCGGGAGTTCGGCCAACGGGAGCACAGCATGAAACTGGGTGCGGGCAGCGCGCGCCGCCTTCTTTATGGCCTACTGGTACTGGGACTGGTATTGGGGCTGCTGACAACGGCACAGGCGGGCATGGCGCCAGCTCGCGCGTCAGTCAACGGGTCGACGCGGCCGACGGATGCGGAACGGACGGTCCCCGCCACCGGGCGGATCAGCTCCAGGCACCAGGCAGTCCCATCCGCCGGGCGGAACGGGGCCAGCGAGCCGTCGGCCGTGATCAGGCCGAAGGCTAGGAATCTGGCCGCTGACCCGGCGGAGCGGGCCTGGCGGGCGGGATTTCTGGCGCATCCAGTGGCCGCGCCCAGGACGACGACTCCTAACGCCCCGACCGCACGGGCGGCGCGGCCGGCGCGAGCAGCGACCAGCACCTGTTCCGGGCAGATCATGGCCGACACCCTGTATTCCTGCCAGGCCCCGTCAGGTACCGGGACGGACACGTTCACGCTGACTCTCGGCACCGGGTCCGACGTGCTGGTGTTCCAGACCACCGATGCGGACGGGATAACGCTGCCGATCACGGTGACCGCCCCCGGCGGAGTCGCTCTGAGCTGCCAGCAGTCTCCCGTTGACGAATGCCCGGTGAGCCAGCAGGGTGACTACACCGTCGCCGTCGCCAGCGATGACCTCCAGTACACCCTGGAGTTCACGACGCTGCTCACCGAGAGCAACTGCCCGGCGATCAGCCTGTCTTTCTCCGCCGCTTCGATAAAGGGAGCGCTAACCTCGGGCCAGCCGGGCGATTGCTACTCGTTCAGCGCGCCAGGCGGCGACACCCTGTACACCTACCAGGGACCTTTCGACGAGCAGGTCGAGGCCGTCATTTTTGACTCGACGGGCAGCCTGGTATGCGCACAGGTCTCCGGCAACTGCACCCTGACCGGCCCAGGACCGTACCGGGTGCTGGCCAGCGACTCGGGTCAGTCCGAGAGCTACGAATTCCAGCTCGCGGACCTCACCGACCCGTCCGGGTGCGTCTCAGTGGCGCAGCATACTTTCGGCCAGGTGCCCGCGCTATCCGGCGACCTGTGCAGCACGCTCACGGTGACCAGCGCCGGCAGCTACCAGCTCTACACCGTCGATAAGCAGTTCGCGACCCAGCCCGGCACGCTGTACCTGCCAGGCGGCGGCCAGGCGTGCACCGGCACCGGGTGGGCCTGCGAGCTCGCGCCAGGCACCTACAGCTTCATACAGAACTTCCTGCTGGAGGGCAACGAGGTCAGCACGGTCTTCATCGCGGCAGCCGAGACTAAGGGGTGCG
Source organism: uncultured Actinomycetota bacterium (assembly GCA_963819285.1). Taxonomy (GTDB): domain Bacteria; phylum Actinomycetota; class Actinomycetes; order Streptosporangiales; family Streptosporangiaceae; genus Chersky-822. The sequence continues at coordinate 1,929,024 of CAWFVM010000002.1, read as the reverse complement.
TCGCGGCCAGCGACACCTCGTTCTCCGCCGGCGACGCGACCGGAAGCTTCGCCGGGCCTGGTGAGGAACTCTGCCGCACCCTGCCCACGAAGGCCGGGTTGTCGGACTACATCTACGGCCAGCCGGTCAGCTCCGGAGCCGCCGGCCAGGTGCTCGGGGTCGTGGACTCGACGGGCACGCGGGTGTGCCCGGACGCCTTCGATTTCTCTAGCTTCGGCACCTGTACCCTCACCGGGATCGCGCCGTTCCGGGTCATTCTTGTCCCGTCCGGGCCGCACAGCCAGATCCGCCTGCTGGTCCAGCGAACGGACTCGACCGCTGGCTGCGCGCAACTGCCGCGGTCGGCGTACGGCAACGTCGCTGGCGCTCACGTGACGCTCACCAATACCGGTAACGCCAGGTGCTTCGTCATCCCGCCCGCTGGCCGCTCGGCGTCCGAGCTCGTCGAGGATGCCGACCTCACGGACGGAGCCTCGGCGGGCCTCATCGTCAACGATCCCGCTGGCAAGCTACTGTGCGAGGGGAATGGCTTTCCGACTGACTGGACTATCTGCGACTACAAGGCCGCGGTCAGCTATACCGCGATTCTCATCGACACGCGTTTCCAGCGAGCCGGGGCCTCGGAGGAATACTGGCTGGCCCGCCGCGATCTGACCGGGAGTGCCACGTGCTCGTCCCCGATCTCCACGTCTCCCAGCGGGCCAGCGACGACCTTCACGCTCGGCTCCAGCGTGGCCGCGCACTGCGTCCGGGTAACAGCGGCCAAGGCCGACAAGCTCATGTTCGCCTTCCATGACTCGGCTCCAGCCGACCCCAGCGCGTTCGACATACCTTCGGCGACGATGCTCGTCACGACCAGCTCAGGGACGGTGATCTGCTCCTTCATGCTGTTCTGCCCAGCCGCGGGATCGGGCGAGTACCAGGTAATCACGCTGGCCGTCGACTACACCGACGTGGCCATGACCGTTCACCTGGACAGCTGGCTGGTCGCCACCTCGGCCGGATGGGCTCCAGCATGCCTGCGGCATAAGTTCTCGACCGGCACCACCTCGGCGGCTGTGAGCGACACCCTGAGCGGCAAGGCGGATCTCTACTGCGGCGTGGTGAACGCACAGCCAAACCAGGATCTCGCCATTGACGGGAGCGACACCGCTATCGCACCCAGCACGCTCTGGGTGAATGCCTATACCGAGAGTTCCTGGCAGAACCCTCTGCAGAACCTCGGGATTTGCGCCGTCGGCATTGACTGGTGTGACATCGGCCCGGTCCAGCAGGCCACCCAGGCCCTGCTGATCGTGACGCCGTTTAACCAGTCACAGGATCCGATTAGCTTCGACCTGCAGGGCGTATGCAGGTTCGGATGCTCGACGCCACCTCAGCCGCCGGTATTCACGTCGATCAGCCCGGAAGCGCAAGCCGCCGGGCCGGACAACACTGTTGTGCTATCCGGCACGGGACTGAACTTCAAGTCGGAGTTCGACCTGGTGGCGGAGGGTGGCCAGGAATTCTCGCCGGCCGTGCCGGTATCGGACAACGCGGCAGGCACCCGGCTGACCCTGCGGCTGGACACCACCGGCGTGCCGCCCGGCACCTACGACGTCTCCGAGGGAGATTCCTGCTCCCCGGCCCCGTGCTCGGACTGGCTGCTGAACGCCTATACGGTCAGAAAAGGTCCGGCCGCCTCACCCGCGACCCGGTTCGTCCCGCTGGCACCCGAGCGGATTCTTGACACCCAGACCGGACTTGGCGCTCCCGCGGCGCACGTCCCCGCCCATAAGGCTCTTACCTTCCCGGTCAGCGGCCGGGCGGGGGTACCGACCGCCAAGGTCGCGGCCGTCGTCCTCGACGTCTCAGCGATCGCGCCGTCCCGCACCGGGTCGCTGACGGTATTCGCGGCCGGGCGCAAGCGCCCGCCGGACGCGACGACCGACTTCACCGCCGGGCGGTCCGCGACCGGGCTGGTCACGGTCCCCGTGGTCAACGGCCGGGTCTCGGTGTACAACGGATCTCCCGGATCGCTGAACCTCACCGCCGACGTTCTCGGATACGACACAACCGCGACGACGGCCGGACTGCGGTTCACCCCAGTCGGGCCTGCCCGGATCCTGAACTCGGCCCAGGTCAAGGCCGGGCACGCGGTCGCGCTCAAGGTGGCCGGGGCTGGCGGCATGCCAGCGCACGGGGAGGCCGCGGTCGTCCTCGACGTATCCGTGACCAGTCCGGCGAAGGCCGGTCGCCTGGTCGCCTACGCGGACGGAACGACGCGTCCCGGCGTCACGAGCCTCAGCTTCGCCGCCGGGCAGCGCGTCACAGAACTGGTGACCGCGCGGATGACCGACGGGAAGGTGGATCTGTTCAACGCCTCGGGTGGCTCGGTCCGGCTGACCGCCAATACGGTCGGCTACTACTCGGCGGCCGGCTCCACCTTCCATCCGGTGAACGCAACCGCGGTGATGGATACCCGCACCGGAGTCGGCCAGGCGGGAGCAGCGATCTTGCCGCACGCGGCGGCCAAGCTCAGCCCGCTGTGGAATACCGTGCTCCCGGCCAAGGGCTTCGTGACCGCCGTGGTGCTGAACGTCACCGCCTTGGGTGCCCGGTCGGCAGGCGATCTCACCGTCTTCCCGGACAGCGTGCTGTACCAGGACGGGATAGCGCTCCCGAACAGCACCTCACTACCCGGCACGCCGAATATCGCGTTCCTGCCCGGCCAGGCCCAGTCCAATCTGGTGATCGTCCCCACCGGCGGACAGGCTGACTTCTACGACGGCTCGGACGGCGATCTCCAGGTGGTCGCCGACATTGTCGGCTACTACACGAGTTAGCACCCGCGTTTCTGTCTCCGAGACTCGGTCACCCGCCAGCCCACGTCTGGGCGGCGCTCACCACGGCCGAGGGGCTCAGCGCCTGGTTCGGCGAGCGGGCCGCCATCTACCTGCGCCCCGGCGGCTCGACCTCGATGAAGTGGAGCAGCGGCCATACCGCCGACATCCGGGTGGATCGGGGGGATCGGGGGAGGAGCCAACGGCGTTCGGCTACACCTGGCACATCTTCGGACTGCCTGATGACGATCCGCGCCGCACCTACGTTGGTTCACGCTGGAGCCGGCTGGTGCCGGCACCGGCTGACCGTCGTTGAGCCACGATGGTGGTCAGGGGTCGACTAGGCCATGGCAGGGCTGTCGTCGAGGCGAGTCACTGATCTGGTGCTCAAGGAGGAGAACGGGCTGACGCCGCTGAGCGTTTCAGCGGACCGGCTCGGGAGTGCTGCGATCCGCCGCGCCGCCCTGCTCACCAGGCTGCGCAGCAACCACCCTGTTGATACCAGCGGCGCCTTGGTTTACCGGTAGCCGTGGTCGTTGGCGGGGAGGCCTATGTCCTGGACCTCGATGAGGTAGCGCCAGCAGTCGGGCTGGGTTCCGTCGGTGTCGGTGAAGTCGTAGATCGGCGCGAGCTGTCCTGTGGATACGATCTGGCCTGACCAGCGGGCTGCGTGCGGGTCGGAGGCGAGGGCGGTGATCGCGCGGCCGGTATAGGCCGGAGACTCGGAGATGCAGAAATGCGGAACCCGCGCGGTGGCTTCGCGCCAGGTTTCCTCGGTCACGCCGTAGAAGTCGAGCATGTCCTCAGACCGCATCCACCCGGGCGTGACCGCGACCGCCGATGCCCGGTCGGGGGCGAAGCTCGAAGGCTTGCGCGATGGTTATCCGGTGCACAGCCGCCTTGACCAGGTCGTAGTAGAACCCCTCGTGGTGACGGTAGGCGGCGTTGTATTCCGCGGTTCCGTCGGTCATCTCCACCACCAGGCCGCCCGGATGGCGGATCAGCAGCGGCAGGGCGAAGTGGCTGGTGATGGCGTGGGTGTCGATGCCGATGCGGAGCATTCGCAGGCCGTCGGCCAGGTCATGCTGCCAGAGCGTGGTGCCGAACTGCGCGTACCGGCCGCCGTCGAATATGTCATTGACCAGGACATCCAGCCGGCCGCGATCATGATCGATCCGCTCAGCGAGCCCCCCGGACCTGATCATCACGAAAGTCCAGGCCAGGCGCTGCTCTTTGCTGTTTCGTTCCATGCGCTGCGCCATCCTCGCCTCGTCAGCGAGCTAGCCTGCAACTGAGCGCCAGACCCATGCGAATGCAACCGCTGATTCTAACACGCAGCCGTGCGTCGCGCCGAAGATAGTCGCCTGCACACTGCGACCGCGGAACTACATCGCCCACACCACACTGACCGCAGGAACGACAGGCCGCATCACCAGGCCATTCCCCGTCGTTCTGGACCCGCAGACCTCAACGGCCGCGCTTCCTGACTCTCGCTAGCGAGCTTCCCCCAGGCGCGCTGATCAGCCAGCGTCGGGTCACCCGCACCGGACCGGGCGTGTCATTCCTGGACCACGGTCAACGCATTGCCCCGACGGTCGCGCGCGAAGTGAAACTCCGGATCGCTTTCGTGAGCGAACGTCGTGATCCTGGGACCGGCGCCGTTCCGCGGGCCACCGAGTCTGGAATCGCGAGGGCGCGGGCCGCGTCCTCATAGGGAGCTTTGCCCCAGCGCTCCGGCCACCACCCGAGTGTCACACGCCGCGGTCGTGAGGGCTCTTCCAGATGACGCTGACATCGCGTGTAGTCGAACGCGCGCGGCCCGGCGGCTTTCAGGGAGGGGCGCAGCCGCAGCGCTGTCCGCGCGGCCGGGCCTGGGGTGAGCGGGCCGATGCCCGGGTTGCGGCGCAGCGCGGCGACCGGATCGCCTGCCGGGGCACGGTGCCGGGCGACGATCCGGCCCGCCAGGACCCCGGCCGTGATCAGGGCGGCGAGCAGGACCGTCGTGGCGGCGAGGACGGCGGCAGTCGGGGTGCCCGGCCACGCCGCGCGGGTGTCGCCGTCGAGAACGTCAGAGACGAATGAGCGCTCAGGCGACTCGGGCTGCGGCCCATCCGAGGGCGGCGATCGCGGCGAGTCCCCAGCCGGCGGCCAGGATCGCCCACATGCCGATCGCGTTCCCCGTCGTGGCCGGGGCGCGGGGGCCGACCGCCCGGCTCATGACGGACTCCCGTCCGGGGTACGGCGAATACTCCCGCTCGATCTCGGGCGGCTCCAGAACGCGCCGCCCCGCACCGGCCCGCTGCCAGGAAAATCGGCCGGCACGAACATGTCATCGACACGACCGTGGCCTGCGCGGGACCCGAGAACGGTCAGGCTCGTGCTGAACGCCAGGGTCAGCAGCGTCACGAAATCCTCGCCCGACGCAAACCCCGACACGGCCGTGTTCCGGCCGCCCCCGTCCATGACACCCGGCTGGACGTCAATGAGCACCAGCCCGGCCCGGCACGCCGCCGCGACCACCGGGGCCAGATCCTCGCCGCCGCCCGCTGGCCAGCCCACCGGGCAGCCCGGCCCGCGCGGCACCGCGCCTTCTCACCAGCCCGCAGTCAGCTCACCCAGGTCAGCCAGCGTCCCCGCCACCCGCCACCCGCCAGAACCCGCAGCCGCCGGGTCATAGCCACAGCCCTGCCGCGCCACCTCAGCGGCCAGCAACCCCGGCCGCACGCCCGAGCAGGCAATCCGGGGAATCCGGCAGTCCGAACACCCGGCCATGATTCCACGCCGACCGCGAACAGCGGACCAGCCTTCCCCGGAAATCTGGCCTGCCGCCGGCTTCACCGCAGTCCCGGACCCGTCTGTTAGCGGTCATTCTGCTCAGCGTCTGGCGGGCTGGTCGTGCAGGCGGGTGACGAGGGTGTCGCGGCAGAACTCCTCGATCTGCTGATCGAGCTGCCCGGCCTGAGGTATCCGCTGATAGCAGGGTTCGGCGAGCTCGTTCCTGACATGCTGGAGGCGGCAGGGCAGGGCGGAGATCCGCTGCCCAGGCGGCAGGGCCAGGACGGGGCCCGCGGCTTCCCCGGCGGCGTCGAGGTCGCCCGCCCGCAGGGCCGCGGTAGCAAGGCCGGCCCGGGCGGTCATGTGGCAGGGGCGGCCGTGGTCCTCGCCCGGCTCCGGCGGCTCGGCCCACAGCTTGATCGCGTGCTCCAGCTCGGTCCTGGCGTCGGCGCCGTCGCCGGGGATGTCCAGGAGCACCGATCCGGTCAGGTAATGGCGGGCCGCCGGAGGGAAGGTGAACGCGCCGCCGAGCTCGGTCAGGTCATCAGCGTGGTCGTAGTCCCGCGCGGCGGCGGCTGCCCTCATGGCGCGGCGGGCGGCGTCGGCGTCTCCGAGCCGTGCCAGCGCCCCGGCGCGCATGAGCTGCAGCTGCTCCGCGCGGGACCCGGTACTGACGTCGCTGAGCCCGGTACCGGCGAGCTGGAGGGCGGGTCCCGGGCGGCTGTCCCAGTGAGCGGTGACGGCGAGGTTCAGCCGGAGCTGAGCGAGCAGCGGCTGGTGCCGGATCGCGGTGGCATACGCCGTTCCGGCCAGCGCGAGCTCCCCGGCCGCGTCCAGGCTGCCGATCTGCCGGGCGGTGACGGCCATCAGGCTGTGCAGCGCACCCAGGAGGAAATAAAGCCCGGTCCGGTCCGCCGCCCGGACCCGCCGGCCGAGTCCCGCGTGCATCCGGTCCCGGACATCGCGCATCCGGAAGAACAGCGGGACCGGCTCGCCGGCCAGGGACTCACGGGAGAACCCGGCAACCGCGGCGCGGAACTGCTCCAGGGTCGCGTCACCGAAATCACACGCCTCGGCCCGCTCAGCGTGCCCGCTGCTCTCACCAGCTATGGCCAGCAACTCCTGCGCGACCGAGAACGAGCCGGAGCGAGACGGAACTCCAGCGGCCGGGCCGCACGACGCAGAGACATCGGCCGCAGCGGCCGCAACCGTCGAAGGCGAACCAGCAACCAGAATCAGGGGGTCAGAATTCAACCGTCGCACAGCGCTAGCCCCTGTTGGCCACGCCAATGCGGTAGTGATACGGCGCCATCTTCTCAATGACGACTCTGTCGCCAGCTCGGAGGTCGTGAAGCTGGAAGAAATCATTCCACCTGTGTCTTGCCCGGAAGATTTTGTGCACGGGATCGATGTCGGTCTCGACCGTGCCCGGCAAGCCGTCGAATTGCAACGTGATCGGCGTGCCCGTTCCGGCGACCCTGTTCGCACCCCCTATCACGTCGGCGGGGAAGAAGGAAAGATGGCGGGCCAGATAGACATGGTTGTTGTTCAGGTTGCCCTGAGTCAGCTGGATAACGACCTTTCCGCCTTCCCGTGAAGACTCGTTCAGGGTGAAATTAGAGTCCGAGACATCTGGCCGCGCGATTGAGGTCTTCGGCAACCGGTCGTCGCGTTCGCCTGGCGCCGAACGCGGCCCGGCCTGGGCAGCACCGCTGACGATCTCCCTGATTGCTTGTACCAGGCGCTCGGCCTGGAGGTGGTAGTGGTGCCCGAAGAGGTTTGCGTAGTGCAGAGATCGCAGGGTGCGGCCACCGCCGATGTCCCGGTCAGGAATCTGGCAGTCATCAAACCTGACGGGAATGAGCCACGTCGTGTCCTCGGACCGTAGCCGCAGGCTCTCGACGGCCTCGTTCAGCTCTTCGTTCTGGTAGCTCTGGGCGCGTGCCACGCTCGCCTTCGAAAAGCAAGCCAGGAAGGCCAGGGCATCCCGAGTGATGGCGCTCCGGATCTGCGCGCGCCAGTCCTGCCCGGGCCACAGCTGGGCGGTATCCCGCCAGACCGGGACACCAGCGTCTTCAAGGAGCCGCTGCAGACGGTCCGCATACGCCGAGTCTTCGTGGACGTAGGAGATGAAGGCATGCCCGCTCGGCCGGGAAACTTTGGGGCGACCGCCAGGCGGCGTGACCTGCATCTCGCCGGTCTGCCGGGACTCGGCGAGGACGAACAGGCCGCGCCCGGTGCGGTGCAGAGGTGTCCCGCACTGGCTAGCCGGCCCGCCCGGAGCATTGCCGACCATGCCCTAGAAGGTGGGATCCAGGCTGGGCCGATCATGGTCGCCGCGCGGATACCGTCGCCAGATCCACTCGTACACACGGATCCGGGTGAACGGCGCCTGCCCGGCTGAGGTCAGGGCTTCTGCCGCGTCAAGGATCAATTGCCAGTTCGGCCGCTGACCGCTCACCGCCCTCTGCACGCCCGGCAAGCTTTCGTCGTGTTAGCCGCAATATCGATCATCTCGGTCATTAGCCTAAGTTGCAGCTCACCCAGTCGCTTCAGAACCTCACGGGCGGTATTCATCGTGATCAGTGTAGCTGGCGATAAATCGCGCAACGTCCAGCAGGAAGGTGATCTTGCACAGGATGAGATCTGCCCAGGCCTACGAAGAACAGCGTCTCTCGCCCTGATGATTCACGGTGGTGGCGGGATGTAGGAGGGCGGCGGCGGAGCTGCCGGGTTGCTGCTTATTTGATGGTCTGGGTATGACAGTGGCCCGGTTTGCGGCCGGGTCGCCGGGGTTTCCACAGGCCTGCGGGTTTCTTTCGCGCCGTCGGGATGGGGTGCGGGCTGGTCAGGGTGGGTGCGGCAGGGCTGTGATGCGTTCCCGGGCGGTGATGATGGCGTGGCCCCGGGGCCAGGTCGCGGCGATCTTGAGTCGCTGGCGGGGGAAAAGCCGCTAGCGCAGGGTTCTGGGCTCGGCTCGGGCCAGGCCGCTTGATGTGTGATAAATCCAGCGAGCCCACCGCCGCAACGGACGACGAGCCAACCGGATGACGTTTTTTGCCCGCTTATGCCCGCAGTACAAGCTGAACACTGATGTCAGTGAGGTGATCTCACAGAAATTGGTGTCTGGGTGTTTTGAGGTAGCCGTGCTCGGAGTGGACCAGGACGAGGGCGGCTCTGGCGATCCGGGTGACTCTGCCGGGGCTGGCGGTGATGTACTGGAGGGTGCGCCATCGCTGGGTGAGCAGAGCGAATCCGCGCTCGCCTAGGCAGCGCAGAGAGCGCAGGATGGTGTTATAAGCGCGGTTGCTGATATCGAGCCCGGCGTTCTTTCCGCCCCGGTGATGCCGGACCGGGACGTGGATTCCCTGCCCGGCGCCTTTGTGCCCGGTGTCGGCCAGCGTGGGCATTTCAGGACGGTGGCGGCATGGCAGAGGGCGGGCAGGGCATGGATGCGGGCCGCGCTGATGTCGCGGACGGAGCCGGGCTCGGCGTCGGAGATCCAGATCGGGAACCCGCCTGGCAGGGTCATCGCCTGGATATTGGCGCCGTAGCGGTGTTTCCTGCCGGAGTACCACAGGTCGACTGGCTTGCCCCTGGCTCCCTCGCGCCTATTTCCTGACACACCCGATCCATCCGCGTGTCTGCACGAACGCCCGATTCCCCTCCGGAACGCCATTCCCGGGTGCCTATTTCTGTGAGATCACCTCAGTATCAAGTAAAATTTGGCCTAATTCTATATTTCGACTATGAGATGACAAAATTTTACGGTTAATACAACCATTCGGTTGCAGGCCTCCCTCGTGTCGAAGAGAGGCAGATCCAGGAGCGTCTGCCGTGGCTGGCGGTTAAGCGATCGCCCCCAGCGGTCTGCGCGCAGTCAGCTTCGCAGTCGGACCCAGCGAGTGCGCAGCATCCAGGCAAGGCTCAGGGCACCGGCCGGCTCTGGAAGAACGGCCGCCGGCTCGCAGCACACGATGTGACGCATTCGTGGCCACCGGAGAAACAACCGAGTAGCGCGTCCTGCCGGGCTCGAGTCCGCTGCCGACCTCGGGCGTGTCCCCTTCAGCCTCTTCCAGCGCACGCAGGTGGACGGGTCACGGCACATTCGTCGTATGGAAGCCCTTGACCGCATCACCATCGAGCCCGGCAAGATGGGCGGCCAGCCCAGTATCCGCGGTCACCGCTTCACCGTCGAGCACCTGCTCAACCTGCTCGGAGCAGGCTGGACACTGGAGCAGATGCAAGCCGACTTCCCGTTCATCGAGCCCGCCGACATCCAGCAGGCATCCGCCTACGCCGCGTTCTCCGTCCGCGAGTACCACCTTCCCGTCACCCTGCCCGCATGAGGTTCCTGCCCGGCGAGAACGTCTCCTACCGGGTCTGCGCCCACCTCAAGGAAACCGGCCACGACGCCCTCCACGTCAGCGAGATCGGGCTCACCAGCACCAGCACCAGCACCAGCACCAGCACCAGCACCAGCACCAGCGACCAACTCATCCTGGAAAGCGATGATCTTCCCCGGATCGTGGACCGCCCGCGCCGGCCGCCACCGCTCCAGCGCGGCGGACAGCCCCGGTCCAGCCCGGTCACCGCCAGCGTCCGGGTCAGCAGCAGACCGCCAGACCGGGACACAGGCCCTTCCGTCAGCGGACACGATCATCCTCAGGTCGCGGCCGGTAGTATGCACGCAGAAAAGTGCCTTCGGTCTCGGCGGGACAGGACCGTCAGCAAGCCTTATTCCCCCAGGCCAAAGGCACTTTCTGCATGTAAACGATCAAGCCGGTCAATACCCGGGCGAAAGCCCGAGGTTAGAGCGCTGCCCTTCGCCGGCTGCCGGCCAGCGCATCCAGTGCCAGGGGGAGCGGTTTCTAGAGTTCCCTGCTGACGCTGAGCCCATGTGTGCGGCATGCGGGAACCGCTCCGCCGACGTCACCCCAGAGTCAGAGACGATCACCAGTCACCGGTCGCGAAGCCAGTGATCCGCCCTGAGTCACCTGACACGATCGCCCGCGTGCGAGTTTCCCAGGTGCGCTGATCAGCCAGCGGCCGGCCAACCGGACCGGACCGGGCGTGCCGTTCCTGGACCACGGTCAGCGCCGGGCGTGTTTCTCAGCGCCAGGCTGGGAAGCCTGCGCAAGGCGATCGAGGAACCGCGGCGCCGCGGAACAACTGCTTCATGGCGAGTCGTGGTCGGGCAATGTGCTCAGCACGAAGAACGGCCCGTTGTTCATCGACCTTGAGACGTGCTGCCGCGGACCAGGCGAGTTCGACCTCGCCCACGCTCCCGTGGACGCGAACTCGTCCTCGCGATGCTCGCGGCGTGGCGCTGGGAACTTGGCGACCAGTTTCCGGACGGGAGGCGATTCGGAGGAGAATTCCTCCGCTTGCTGCGAGAGGGCCCGCCCTCACCAGCCTTCGACGCGGTATTCAGGCGACTGGGCGGCCTGCAGAAGCCGCCGAAGGTCACCTGAAAGCAGCGAGGAACCAGGCGACGATGCTGAGGTCCTGCAGTCAGGGGCGTCGGCTTAGTGCGCGAATTCAGTCCCGAGAACCGAGAAGAGGCAGGTCACAGGCTTGCGGACGCCGAAAGTCCATGATCGTGAGCCAACTCAGGTATAACTTTCGCGGCCAGAAGTTGTAGGTCAGCACCATGGATGCAGGCCAGTTTGCGGGCGCTCGCGGCTGGGGCAGAGTCATCTCGACCGACCCTTGGTCAAGCCTTCTGCCAGGCATTCATGCCGGCCAAGGTACTCGTCGCACAGTACCTAGCGGCAACCCGAACGCTCTCCAATTCCAGCTTTAGGGCCGGTTAGAGTTCAGCGCCTACGAAGGATCGTCAGTACTGGTAGTCGCAGCAAGGGACTCTACGAGCTTCCAAACGGCACTCGAGGGGTTCGCCGCAGGCGGATCGCCCGATCGCTTTGCTCTCATGACGGCATCGGTGACGCCAGCCTGAAAGTCAGAGTACCGCAGTGCGCCCTTGTCCCATCCGGGCAAGATCTTCTGCAAGTACCTGCCAGGCTTGAGTCGCGTTGTTAAATCCGGGGCATGCCTCAGATTTATGCAGGATCAGCCAGACCTCAAAGCACGGCACCGACAATGTCAGGCCAACGTTCCGAGCATCGGCCTCGATGATAGCGCGCGAAACATCAAAGTCATCGAGGTCGCAGACAGCCCACGCCTCATCGTATTCGTTGTCATCACGCATGGCTGACGCTCGCAGCACGGCGGCTGCTGGCTCGCCGTTCTCGAACTTCACTATAACCTTACCGGCCGTAACCCAGGGCTCCATCTTCATGGCGCGAAAGTAATCGAGCTCTGTGCTTTCCCCGTTGGTTACAACCAGCACTGATCGAAGTTCCTCGCGAACCTCGACACGACGGCCCAGGTCAGTTTCTCGGCTAAAGCCCGCACTGACGCGGTGCGGCCTGCCGCCCCTTGCCCGCTTAGCCTGCATCAATATCTATCCTTGACATCAATGCAGACTCGAACAAATGCATTGAGAGCTCCGGTATGGCTCCGTAGCTTCCGTTCAAATACCGGCGAGGTCGATTTTCGCCTTGTCGCCGCGGCCTGAACTCGGCAAGCGGGAACAGATCTGACGCTCCATCACCGTTTTTCTCGGTGAACCACACCTGATCACGCGCGAGCACCTCCTCGCCGTCCAGGTTGCCGAGAAGCGTTGCATCGTGACTAGTGAATATCAGCTGAGCGCGACTCCTGTTGGCAGATGGCGAGCGGAACAGACGAACCAGGCTTGCCGTCAGCAGTGGGTGCAGGCTGGCATCTATTTCGTCGACCAAGAACAGGCCGCCGCGCTCCAGAACGGTGATCCCACGCGCTGCCAACTCCAGAAGACGCAATGTACCGGATGATTCATCAGCGATATCAAGCATGACATCACCTACGGCCCCGTAATGCAGAAACTGGACTCGACCTTCCTTCCGAACTGCCCTCCGGAATCGCTCCTGCTCACTCTTGGAAAGTTCCGCAGAATTCCCCGGCAATTCGGCCAGCACATCGCCCTCATCGCGTTCGGGCACCAGCACATCTCGCAGTCCGACATCTGCAGACCGCAACAGGTCAACAACAGCCGCGCGACGAGACGGATCGGCCAGCCATCTTGAGTAATTCGCCGCCATCACCGACCGTGTCGCAATTATTTGGGGCCCAACCCGCACCATCTTTTGCCACAACCACGAAAAAACTGCGTGTAGTGCCGCCGACGTCTCGTCAGGATCTCCAGCGTTTGATGCACGAAAATCGAATCGGGCCGAGACAGAAAGAAATAGCGCAGTAGGTGAAATGATGTCAGCTAGTCTTCTAAGACCTGAGCGGCCGGATTCCTCGCCCCAGTGAAACTGCTGATGCGTGCGCTCAAAGACCACGCGCTTCTTTCGTAGCGGATAGCTATACAGCCATTCCTCGAGTATCTGGCTGTCATCAAGCCTGAATCCATAGGTATGATGCACGCCGTCGAGCAGTAGATCGGCTACATAGCTCGATGGCTCACTGCCGGCATTCGGATCCAGCCGGAACGGCTGGCGAACAGGACCGATGCCAGGCTCGGACTCGCGGTCAGAAACGCCGACCATTCGGCTCATATACCCGAATGCACTAACCGCATTTGACTTGCCAGAAGCATTGGCGCCGAATATGCCGACTACCGGCACGGCATCGAGGACGTCCGACGGACCCGACAGATTCCCTCGGTAGACCGGAGTCAAGTTCAGGTGCTGCTCGTCCCGAAACGAGCGGTGGTTCGCAAAGCGGAAACTCAGCAGCACAGGAGCACCTACCCTCTCGATCCTGCGGCTTCGAGTCCCTGTACGCGTGAAGCTCGCACAGATGGCCGCCTAGCCGCCATAGACATCAAAGCACATCGGCTTCACCGCGTGTCTGCCGGTCGATCAGGTCGTAGGGCGAGAGACCTTGCTCGCCTTCCCAAGCCGAGCAGGACAGGAGCCGTCCGCCGCAGGCCAGCCTGTCACCAGCAACCCTGCCCGTCATGCGGGAGCTGGCCCGTCAGCGATGAACACGCGACCACGACGACACCTGCCAGATCCAAAACCCACCCGGCGGTACTGCCCGGCACGGATATGAACCGGTGACCGCTTCGTTCGCATCGAGGGGGGAAGGGGTTCAAATCCCCTCAGCTCCACCCAATTTGATCTTGTGTTTCCCCAGGTCAGGTGCTCTTTTGTGAGTTCTGGCGTCCCCCGGCTGGCGAGCTGCGTCGCTGTGTTGGGAGGAATTTGGGAGATCATCTTCTCCGGGTGCTCCCGTGCTTGTGGCTGGTGGTCTGCGGCTAGCGCGGCTGGGTGCCCGGCCTGAGTGGGAGCGGCGAGGCGAAAAGGCGCGTTCGGCATGGACGCCGAAAGCGTCATGATCTGCCTCGCCGACCGCATCGGCCCAGGGAGAAGGCCAGCCTCCACAGGCTGAACGGGAACCTTGTGTCAGAACCGCTGCCATGACCTGCGCCTGGCCGCCAATCGCCACGGCGGGTGACCGCGCCGGGATGTCACGGACGGGCGGGGCGCGCGGATCGCCGAATGCGAGCGCCGCGATGCGGTGGCGGCGTCAATGTTCGACCTGCACAGATCAGCCAGATCTGGGCTGGTCAGTGCTGATCGGCATTGCGCTGCTAGCTGGCATCGCGCCGGGTGCCGCAGCGTGCTTTCCCGGTTGGCTATGTTCGGAGTCTGAGGCTGTCAGACGATAATCTGTTGTGGGAAGTGAACGAGATGGCGCGGCCGGGGATTCGGCACTGACGGCCTTGTATCAGCGTGCGCTGCCGGTGGTCTTCGGGTACCTGCTGCCGAGGTGCGGCAGTGCCGGGCTGGCCGAGGATCTGACGGCAGACACGTTCATGGCGGCTGTCGCGGCGGCCAGGCGGGATCATCCCCCGGATCTGACGGTGGCCTGGCTGGTGGGCGTCGCGCGTCACAAGCTGTTCGACCATTGGCGGCGGATCGATCTCCAGCGCCGCAAGCTGGGGGTGATCGACTGTGACGCCGAGCCGGCGGAGGACCCCTGGGATGCGCAACTCGACGTCGCGGCTGCCCACGCCGCTCTGTCCCGCCTGTCGGCGCATCACCGCGCGGCGCTGACGCTGCGCTACCTGGACGGCCTGCCGGTAGCCGAGGTCGCCGGGGAACTCGGCCGCAGCCTTCACGCCACCGAGACGCTCCTGGTCAGGGCACGGGCCGCGTTCCGCCGCGTCTACGAAGAGGGGCAAGGCCATGATGCCTGACCCGCTCGAGGCCCTGGGCCTACCGGTCATACCCGTCGAGCCGCGGCCGGAGTTCGCGGCTAGCTTGCTGCGCCGGCTCGGTGGCGAGCAGGTCCCGGCACGCGCCGCGACCGTCCGCTACTTCGTCGCCGACCTGGACGCTGCGGTCGCGTTCTACTGCGATGACCTCGGCTTCGACGAGGAACTACGGCCAGCCCCGTCCTTCGCCATGCTCTATCGCGGCGACCTGCGCCTGCTGCTCAGCGTGCCCGGCACGTCGCACGCCCTGCCGGACGGGACGCTCCCTGACCCCGGCGGGTGGAACCGGATCGTGCTCCAGGTCCCCGACGTCGCTGCGGCCGTCGATGCGCTGCACGCCCGCGGCGTCCGGTTCCGGCACGAGATAGTCACCTCGGTCGGCGTCCGCCAGACGCTGCTGGAAGACCCTTCCGGCAACCCGGTCGAGCTGTTCGAACCGATCGCCGGCTACCACGAGCGGGCCTCGCGAACGGGCGGCCAGTAGCCGGCACCAGACCTCAGCGCCATCACACGAGAGGACCACCGATGTCTGCCGTGAGCATCCGTTACATCGTCCGCGATGTCGACGCCGCCATCGACTTCTACACCACCTGCCTGCAGTTCGAGCTGCAGATGCATCCGAATGACCTGTTCGCCATGCTCGGGCGCGGTGACCTCCGCCTGGTCCTGGTCAAGCCGACCGGCCCGCAAGGTCCCGCCGGGGGCGGCGCGGCGATGCCCGACGGCCGGATGCAGGAGCCAGGAGGCTGGAACCGGTTCAGCGTCGAGGTCCCCGACCTGGCGGCCACCGTCACAGAACTCCGCAACCGCGGCGCCCGGTTCCGCAACGACATCGTCACCGGAACAGGCGGCAAGCAGATCATCATCGAAGATCCCTCCGGCAACCCCGTCGAGCTCTTCCAGCCGATCCTTCCCGAGGCCAGGATGACCCAGCCGACGGCATGACAGCCGGCGGCGCGGTTTGGGAACCGTCCGGGCCGTGCGAGAAGTCGCCAGGCAACGAGGGCAGTCATCAGCACGGGCGCAGCAGAAACGATTCCGGCGCTGGCCCGCACGCTCAGATCCGCCTGTTCGGCGCGCAACTGGCACAGCGAGCCAGCCAGCCCAGTGGCACACCGAACGGCGGATACCGCGCATGGCACGCCGGCCGCGCCACCACCCTCCGTGAGCAGCCGGGAGCGTCAATACCTGTGTGATCTATATAAGCGGACGCCTGCTCAAGCGCGAGCGGGAGCCGGTCCAGTTCCGTGGCGATTGCCCGGGCCGTATCTTTCACTTCTCCTAGAAGATTAAAGTCCTTGTGACGCTGCGTCGTCACAAAGACGTGCCCGGGAGCGGTCCAGAAGATCAGATTCGTAACGGTCGATTGGGTGTGCCGTTCGGATGCGCGGCACCTGGTGATGAGCACCCCGGATGCCAGGTCTCGCATATAGTTGCGCCGTGGCTCGGGCTTCCGTATTTGGCGGCGACGCCGGGTCTTAAGGAACGAGATCGCTTGTGATCGTCTGACCATTTGTCATCCGGGGTATCGAGAGCGTCATCTGCAACATCGCGGGTGTCTGCTTCGCGGGTAGCCGGGTGGCTGAGTCGCCTGCCTCTGCTATGCGGAAAACAGTTCGGCGCATCGGTATGGAATTCCAGAATGCGCCGTGCCCAGCTATCGAGGGGACCAGCCGCAGGCTCGCTCAGCGTGCCCGCGGAATCCTCGCGCGTGCTGGCTAGGCTGACGAGCACGCAGGCGGCGATTGGTGCGCCAGCCGCTGCGGCGGTGATAATCAGTAGCACGATCAGCATTGCGTCACCTCTCAGCCGAGTTGGATACCGGACAAGATGACTGTGCGGCTCACAGGCGGGACGCGCATAGCCCGTTGGCGAGCGGGATCTGAGGGGCACGGATGGCCGGTATCTGATGAATGCAGCTGCCCGAGCAGCGGCACTAGAGTGCTGAATATCGGCTGTCCGGTGGCGAGGCCGTTGCGCAGGATCTGGGGTACAACAGGATCTCGGGTACAACAGGATCTGGGGCACAGGAGATGAGCGAGGTTGTGTCGGCCCGTGAGCCAGCGGGCCCGGGCTGGCCGCGGTGGGCGCGTGTCATCTGCGCGGCATTTGACCGGGAGAATGTGACTGTTAACGCCGCTGCGACGAAGCTTGGCGTTCGCAACACCACGCTGAGGAAATGGCTAGACGGAGCCGTTCCGCCGCAACTGTCCCTGCTGCCGGTGTTCGCGGAGCTGACTGGCATCAGCCACGCGATGCAGCTAGAGCTCGGCGGCGTGCTGCCTCCGGGAATGCGTGCGGATGCACACGCCATCCAGGTCGCCGACGAACTGCGCTCGGTCATAGGCCGCGTAACCGAGGTCGTCGCGCGCGCGGGCGAGCTCGCCTTCTCCGATGCCGGGGCGCGCCTGGCCGGAATTCTCCTGAGCGCTGACGGCGCGGGCCTGCAGTTAACGCTTCGCCGCGCCTACCGGGGGCGGCGTTACCCGGTCCACCACAGTACTTATATCGGGGTGGAAAGCCTGAGCCATGAATCACCGCTAGATGACGGCGCTCTTCGTCGGCACGTGACGAAGATTGTGGGAGAGTCTGCTGGCGCGTTCGGTGCCCGGTGGCGGGAACAGAATCCGCATGACTGGGACGAGCCGCGGCCCAGGATGATCCTGGCCATCCCGCAGCACGAGCGACCCCGCCCCCCTGCCATCTTGGCGCTCGGCGCCGCACCCAGCGTGCTCATGCTGGGATGCCCATATGCCCACGCCGAGTACATCGGCGCCCTGCTCGCGGACGCCCTGGGCTACGGCTACATCGACTTGCGCTACAGCGTCCCCCTGCCGCTTGACCAGGATCCATCCCATCCGGGCGCGACCGCTGCCCGCGTCCAGTTCGCGCGAGCCATGATCGCGGACGAGGAGCGGACACTCAAGCACGTCTGGTCAGTGACAGATCACCGCGTAATTCCTGACGTCGCCAGCAGCCTCGCGCAGGCTGACGTCGCCTGCGTGATCTACGTCCGCAGCAGCGACTACCTGCTTGCCAGCGGCGCCAGGATCTGGGGCGTCCAGATGGAAGAGATGCTGAAGCTGCGAACACTGCTGGACCAGCTGGTCGAGCACGCCACCTGGCCCGCCCTGACGATCTACCTGCCCGACGAGATGCTAGGAGTGCTCGCGGGCGAGTCGGACCGGGACCAGATCGCTGACGTCGCGATGCTAGCGGCAGTCGACGCCTGGCGCTACATGAGCAACTACGGCTTCGTGCCAAGAGCAGATGCCGCGCACGGCCGGCTCCGCGTGATGTTCGACGACCGCGGCCGACCCTCAGGCGATCCGCGGCCCATGCTGGTCACAGAAGCCCGGCGAATGCCCCCTCGCCGCTGAAGCCGCTATCCTCCGCGAAACCAGCTCGGCCCTCATCGCCGTCAGCGCTGTCTCACCACACACTGCCTGGGCTGTCGGCACCACCAGCCATTGCACAAGAACCCTGATCTTGCAATGGACGGGCCCGCTGGATAAACATCGCCAGCCCCTCGTAGCAGCCCAAGCGCGTGCGCGGTCTTCTGCGCCGCAGAACAGGCAGAGTCATTGTGTGGTGAGTGTGTAGCGGGCTGCGTCATCTCAGCGCGTCAGCGCCCGGGCCGGCCCCATATGCGGTGCTCGACTGATCCCTCGCCCGCCTCACCCTGAGATACGGGCCTCAATACCATCGAGGAGGAAATCAAGACCGATCCGAAAGGTCTCGTCCGCGCTCAAATGAGGGCCATCGCGTACGACCGCTGGCCAGCGCAGAGAATCGCCCTGTCGCGAAGGTCCGCTCCAGATACGGCCCGTAGGCAACCTGAAACTGCCTGATGTCCATCCCGCTGGCCCGCTCAGCGCGTCGCTCGGCGATCTCCCGGCGCACCGCACCGACCACGTACGCGTTGACCGCGACGACCGCAGGCACGACGGTGTCCAGGTCAACACCGCCCATGGCGGCCAGCACGGCATCCCCGGTGGCCAGTGTGTCCGGCCCGAGCTGGGGCCGCCCGCCGATCAGGTCGGCGAGCCATTCGTGCTGCTGGGCGGCCTGTCGGGTGGCTTCGGCAAGGGAGCGCAGCACCTGGCGCCAGTCGTCTCCCGGTCGGCCGGATCTCGGCGTGGACCGCGTTGACCATCAGGTCGAGCAGTTCCTCCTTCGTGGCGATGTAGCCGTACAGTCGCATCGGCCCCACGTCCAGCGCCGCGGCGACCTTGCGCAGCGACACCGCGACCAGGCCATCCGCGTCGGCCAGCCGGATCGCCGCCCGGACTATCCGCTCCCGGCTCAATGGGGCCAGCACCGGCCGATCCGGCGGCTCCGGCCTCTCCCACACCAGCATGCGCCCGACGATACCCCGCTCGGATGCTACAGTGACATCAGCCAATACAGTGTATTGAGTTATACGGTGAATCGGGAGGCGGTCGTGAACATCGCCATCGTCGGAGCAGGCCTGGGCGGCCTGGCCCTCGCCCGCGTGCTGCACGTAAACGGCATCGACGCCGTCGTGTACGAACGCGAACCGTCGCGCGAGGCGCGCGGCCAGGGCGGCATGCTCGACATCCACTCCGGCCAGCGGGCGCTTCGCGAGGCCGGACTGATCGAGCAGTTCTACGCGATCGCCCGGGGCGAAGGCCAGGACATGCGCCTTCTCACCCCGGACGGCACCCTGCTATTCCAGGAGGACACGCCCGACGACGCCCCGCCTGAGCGACCCGAGGTCGACCGCGCCGACCTGCGCAACCTGCTGCTGGATTCCCTCCCCGAAAACGCGGTGCACTGGGGGCACGCGTTCACCTCAGCCGACCACGGCCTGCTGCACTTCGCCGACGGCACCAGCACGACATATGACCTGCTAGTCGGCGCGGACGGCGCGGCCTCCCGGGTCCGCGCGCTGCTCACCGACGCCCGCCCCGCGCACATCGGCCAGAACGTCGTCGAGATCGGCATCCCCGACATCGACCGCACGCACCCCGACCTCGCTGCGATGGTCGGGCGCGGCAACTACTGGGTGCTCGGCAACGGAATATCCCTGGCGGCCCAGCGCAACGGCGACGGCCGCGTTCGCATAGGCGTGAGCTTCTACAACACCGCCGAGGGCTGGTTCGCCGCCAGCGGGATCCCGTTCGACGACCCGGCCGCCGCCCGGGCACGGCTGATCGACCTGCTCCCCGGCTGGGACTCACGGTTCACCGCTCTGATCGCAGCCTGCGACGACACGGTCGTGCCCCGGTCGATCACCACCCTCCCGGCCGGCCTGACCTGGCCGTCGACGCCGGGCATCACGCTGCTCGGCGACGCCGCGCACCTGATGCCGCCGACCGGTCAGGGCGCCAACCTGGCACTGCTCGACGGCGCCCTGCTCGGCCTCGCGCTGGCCGCGCACCGGGACGACTTCCCCGCCGCCGTCAAAGAATACGAACGCGAGATGTTCGAACGCACCAGCGCCGCCGCCCGGATGTCCGCGGACATGAAGCGATTGCTGATGTCACCAGACGCAGCCCAGAAAATGCTCGCCTTCTTCCAGCCCGGCTGAAGGCAACCAAACCACGATCCGCCCGCAGCCGGCAACAGCAACTACCACCAGCCGGAACGAAACTGGCCCCCGCTGCTCGTGCCGAACAGGCCAGCGTCGCGGCGAGCGGCCTGGGGAGCGCCCGGCTGTTCAGCAACGGGGTCGCCACGCTGCCGGTGCCAGCCAGCCTGAAGAGCGACCCGCAGGCCAGTACCAGCCGGGCAGCGAGTTCGCCAGCCCGGCGCTCAAGGTCTCCGCCCTGACGCTGAAGAAAGGCTCGGTCGGCAAGGCCTACAAGGTCACGGTCCAGATCACGGACTCGACCAAGCCACATCCGAAGTCGGTCTCCGACGTGTTCACAATCACGATCGGCTGAATTTCTGAGGCCCCGACAGCGCCGGCCCGCCGAGATCCGGGCCGGCGCTGTAGCACGCGCCACTGCCACCGCATCTGGAATTAAGCGCACGGGTCCATGCCGCAGCGCTGGCTCATGATCTTGAAACGACCGTGCCTCAAACTGGCCGCTGCCATTTGTAAACCGCTTGCTACTTCTCGGCGTCAGACTCATAAGAAATAAATACGCCCGGCAGACAATAGGGATGGAGGCAGTCTCGCACAGACAAAGCCGGGCTAATTTACGCGAGCGCGTGTCAATGAACGACTGCCGGGTAAATTCGGCGAACCGCGAAGGAGTAAACGAAATGTTCATGAGTCTGTCTGGACTGTACAGCCGGCGAGAGCACCGCGTTCTGCGCCGGGCGCTAATCTTGGCATTGGCCGCCGCATTTGCCTGCGCTGGCTCTGCGTCGGCGGGCGCGGTCATGCGGCCTCACCCAGTCAAGCCCAGCCCATTCCGCCTGATCGGGCACCGCCCGTCAGTTAACATGCCAGCCGTCATCGGCAGCGGCGTGCAGATCCTCAACGGCTGGTCCGGATACAACCTGTGCCTGGACGCTGAGAACGATTCCGGGGGCAACCCCAACGACAGCGGCGACAAAGTCCAGCTGTGGACCTGCAACAGCGGCGCCACCCAGCAGCGCTGGAACATCAACTTCGATATCGGGTCGGTCGGCTCGATCACCAGCGCGTACGGCAATCATCTGTGCCTGGACGCCGAGACTGACGCCAGCACCAACCCCTCGGACGAGGGCGACAAGGTTCAGTTGTGGAGCTGCACCGGCTCCAGCCAGCAGCAGTGGGCGGTCGGAGTAGGAGCCGACGGCACGTACGAGATCGTCAACCAGTACACCCCGGCGACTGAAGCAACCATGGTCCTCGCCGCCGAGGACGACTCTGGCGGCAGCCCCTCGCAATGCGGAGACAACGTCCAGCTGCAGAACTTCTATGGTCAAAGCCAGCAGATATGGACCATCGGGGGAAGTCACTCCGGGTGCTCATAAGCACTGCAGCCCCGACGCGGCCGAATCAGCAGCCCGCTGATTCGGCCGCAGGACTACTCATCGGCGGCTAGGAATGCGATGCCGTCGACGTCACCGACATGACCTGATCGTCGCCTGCGACTCTAGCGGCATGACAGTATAGCTTCGCTGAAATACACCGAAGTCTTGCCCCAGCTAGTCACGAGGTCGGTACAAGGAACGTTGATCCCGCCAATCTGGGTCGTATGGGCCGCAGTCGAGTAAAAGAAATAAGTGCAGGAATCGTTCGGCTGGCACTCCGGAAAGGCGTTGGCCGGAGACCCAGGATCACCCACCACCATTATGTGTGGGCGTATCAGCCTTGCCCATATCCAGCCGGGCCGACGGCTGCCATGGCGGTGAATTCGGGAGGCCTGCCTATGTGCGGATGAGGTGGGTGAGGCGGGCCCAGTCGATCTCGATCCTGACGGGGACGTCGATGGTGCTGGTTTCCTGCTCGGGAGTGAGGGTGCGGTGGAGGCGGTAGTAGCCCAAAGTGTGATCGAGTACGTGGATGTCGATGGACAGCACATGGTCGCCGGATAGCCAGACAAGCCAGTAGAAGGGAATTCCGGCGTCGGCATATTCGGCCATCTTGTCGAGCTTGTCGGCTTTGCGGCTGCTGGGTGAGACGACTTCGACGATGACTTTCACCAGGGAGCCAGGCAGCGGCCGCACATCATCAGGAGCACGGTCGAACAGCGCGGCATCCGGGCTGCGGATGGTGACCGCGGGGACTTCCCACAGCAGAACATCGAAGTCGCCGCTGGTGTCCAGGCAGGTGCCGGGGTTGCGTTCCATATAGGCCTCGGCGGCGGCGTCGAGCATTGCGGCGATCCTGGTGGCTGCCGCCTGGTGCGCCCGGCTGGGGTGCTCGCAGCGCACGGCCTGGCCGTTGACGATCTCTACCTGCCCGCAGAACTCTTCGGGGAGGCGGCGCCAGACCTCGACCGTGATCGGCTCAGGCTGAAGGTTCGCGGCCACAGCCCAGTCAAAAATGGAGACTGGCTCAGCGTCCGAACTCACGCGCCCCCCGGATCCCGGCTGACATTTGGGCCCGCCCGGAGAGTCCCAGCCAGCGCACTCATCGCCCGCAGACACGGCCCTCCGGGCACTCCGATTAACTGTAGTCGGGTACTGGCCAGCGCGGCGGCCTGCCACCGCTGGCTAGGCCGAGGCCACATGTTGCTGTGTCATCTACTCCTCGCGTGAACCTGGACCGCAACCAGGCCGCCGACGCCCTTGCAGCCGCCAGGGGCTGATTTGCCGAGAGTGAGTGATGTAGTGCCAAGTGTTCTCGGTAGTGTCATAACGCCAGTCCGGATCGGTCGGTGAATGGCTGGTTTCGCCTTACCTGGAGTGTCGTAGATGGATGAGATGGTCAGACGTGCCCAGTCTGTCATCCCGGTCGCGGTTCATCGTGCGACAAGGGAAGTCGTCACGCTGGACGGTGCCCTAGCCGAGCCCGGGATGCTCGCAGGCCCGGCGGAGCTAACTGTCGGTGAGCGGGTGGGGCTGGTCAGGCAGCGGTGGGAGGCCGGGGAGTGGGCTGACCTTCTGGTCTGCCATGACCAGGTCGACCTGGCGCGCGCGAAGGCGGAACTTGCGGCGCAGAGTGACCTCGGCCGGGAGCTGATGCGGATTACTGAGCGCGCGATCGAGATGGTGCTCGAAGACGCCGGCGTGACGCGGAAGGGATAGCGCGGTCATGCTCATGCACAACGCCGTCCTGTCCGGGCAGTCGTATTTCGACGCGGTTGGTTGTCCGGCCTACGATTTCGGCACGGGTGATTTCTCGGTCTGCGCCATGGTGATGACGACCACGGGAGGACCTGTCGTGGCGTACCGCTGGCGCGAAGGTCCTGGCTACATGGTCTACGTGGCCTGGGACTCGACCGTTGGCTTCCTCACCAGCGACGGCAGTACCTCCCTTGAAGTGCGGTCAGGCCTGACGAACATCCTCGACGGTGCCTGCCATACGCTGCTCGCGGTCAGGCAGGGCGCCGAGATGCGGATCGTGCTTGACGGAGTTCCGCTGCAAGCGACCGGGCCAGGGCCCTGGAACAGGGCACCGCTGAACGTCAGTAACCACGGTGCGCTGATGATCGGCGGGCTATGGACCTCTGCGTACAGATACTTCACGGGCTCGATCATGAACGTCGGGATCTGGAACACGGCCCTGGCCGGTGACAGGGCCGTCGCGGCGGCCTTCGCCCGGGTGACGGCAGGCGATCCGGGCCTGCAGGGCTACTGGACCTTCGACGGGACAATGGCCGACAGCTCACAGCACGGCAACCCGGCGCGGCCCTATGGGCCGCTGGTATTCCAGCCCTGCCTGGATTGCGTGTTCACCGGCGGGGCCAACGGCTACGCGTTCTGCCAGATCGCCAACACGCCGACGGCGGCGGACCGAGCCGGCGACGACGCGGCGGCGGACCCGGTCAGCCAGGTCCACTCCGCGATCGTCCGCCCGGGCACGCCCGCGCTGTTCGCCTCGATCATGTCGGACTCCGACGCGCCCGCCTTCCCTGCCGGGGTGAGTGTCACGATCACCGATCCGTCCGGGCGCACCTACGACAAGGACACCAGCACCGACACGCTGTGCGTGGTGACCCGCGACGGCCAGCCGTGGGGAATGTCGGTCATCAGCCCGCAGCCCGGCACCTGGCGCGTGGCTGTCACCTCACCCGCGGCTAGCGGCTTCGTGTTCCAGCTGCAGACCTGCCCGGCGTCCGCGGTCGTTGCCACGATCACCGGTTCGCTGACACCGCTGTACGGCCCGGCCGCCAGCGCGGCGGGCGCTGAGCTGGGTGGATGGCTGAGCGTGCTGGGCAAGGTCGCGCCGCGGCGATCGCCGGCGTCGTGGTTGCCGTACTCGTCGTGGGGTCCGGGGGGACCTTGCTTCCCGCCGTCCTCACGGGCATCGTGGCGTTCGCGTCCGTCAGCCTGGCCCAGGCGAAGACGGCGCTGCCAGAAGTGAGCACCCAGAGCGTGCAGGCGGCGTATACCCAGGTCGGCGGAATGGCGGGGTTCCTGGTCGCGGTGGACGGCCTCCTTCTGGTAGACGCGAATGTCGACGGCGACCCCCTCACCCAGCTGATCTACAAGCGGCGCGCCGACGTGCTCTACCCGTACGTCACCGCGAGCCCGTTCCGCCAGAAGCAGGAGCAGCTCATCGGCCAGGACGACGCCCGCGCGAAGGTGAGCCAGGCATTGCTCTCGCTCGGCTCCGGATACGTCAGCATGTCCGGCCACGGCCAGCCGGCGTACCTGTGCGGATGGCTGGCCGCTGATGGCGTGACAATGCAGGAAGTCCTGACGGCAGGCAGGTACGAGCCGCAGGAGGCGCGATCAAAGATCATTCACATCCTCGCCTGCAAGTGCGGCAGTACCATGCCCGGCGGACTGGGCCGCGACCTGGTCGCACACGGCGCGACCGCTTTCTTCGGCTACTCCGACTCGGTCACCGTGCCGCAAAGCGAGGCCGAGTACCCGGCCTTCGTCGACTGCGATATCGAAATCGATAAGGCGCTGATCGATGGCAAGACCTGCGGCCAGGCTTACGAAGATGCGATCGCCAGATACAACACCACGATCGCCCGGCTACGCGGTGAAGGCAAGTTCCAGCTCGCTTCAGCGCTAACCCAGAACCGCGACCGCCTGGTGGCGCCGTCCACCGACCCTGCCTACGGCAGCGAAGCCGCGCGCCTCGATACCATCCCGTTCTAGCCTGGGTCTGCCCGCGGGTGGCGCAGGGCCGTCGTTCCAGCCTGATGAGGGAGGCGAGTTCATGGATGAGGCTGTGCGTCGGTATCGGGATGAGATCACTGACGAGTTCCGGCCGGTGTTCGACCGTCTCCACCAGTTGATCGCCAGCGCGTGCCCTGATGCGAAAGTGGTGCTGTCCTACGGGATGCCGACCTACCGCGTCGGGAACCGCCGTCTCAATGTCGGCGTATGGGAGCACGGACTGTCGGTGTATGTATCGCCTCGCCGTGACGGCGGTTTCTCCGCGCGCCATCCCGAACTGGTCGCGGGAAAAAGCACCATCAGGCTCAGACCCGAGGACGCCGCCGGCATCGACGACGCAGAATTCGAGAACCTGGTGCGAGCCGCGCTGCTCGCCTGACGCGGCGCTGACGCCGATCCCCGGTCAAGCCGCTGTGCTTCAGTCAGCTCGCTGTGCTCGTCATTCCCGGCAAATTCACCGCCGCGAGCGTCGAGCGGCAGCGGCCATTTCAGGAGGGAAGGAACGCCGGCAGTTCCTCCAGCACCCAGGCGAGCTCTTCCCGGGCCGGACCGAAGACTTCCGGCATGCCACCACACCCCGGCCAGCACCACCCGCTCCGCAGGTGGCTCCTTAGAAGTAGTGCCTGACAGGAGAGGCGAGCTGGCGCTAGGCGCGCTGGACGGCAGCGGAGATACGACTAAACCCATTCCAGGCACCAGCGACGACGCAAGGCAACGCGTATGGCTAGATGCTGACGATGGGCTGGGCGCTCCGCCAGCTGCGCCGCCGATACCGCGAGAACTCAGGCAGCAAGCTGACATCTTCAGGACGATCAGACCGATGGCCGATGTCCTGGCCACGCTCACGCCCTGGCCTGTCAGCGCCGTCGCGGCCTCACCCACCTTCACTGAGGACGTCGATCTGGGCGGCCAGCGCGTGCTTGCCCGCGTCCCGAGCCAATTCCGCCAACTCACCCAGCGTCAGCGCTTCGAAACCCAGTTGCCGCCTGAACCGCTCCAGACGCCAGGTCACGTCAGCGGAGTCAGTGCGGTTGCGCGCTCGCAAGTAGTTCTCAGTGCGCCCGAGCAGCGCGCGACTGCGCACCGTGGCGTCGTCGCACCAGACCCGGAAAAACCATGTATTCATCATCACAAACGAGCCGAGCTTGCTCAGCGGAACGCCGGATCCGCCAGACTCCGCCGATCCCGTAAACGCACCCGCAGGCAGGTTAGCTTGTGCTAATCCATCATGCCGGACCAGATCGAACTGCCCGGAGAAGCGGCGCGCAATCCACTCTCGCGCCGCGTTTTCTTCTTTGCCATTCTGGCGCCCGTCATAACTGGCGATATTCTCGTTCTCCACCACTCCTGCGACTTCCGGGGACATGGAGCACGCCGCGGACCAGTCGGGATCGGCTTCGTCGCTTACCTGGGTGTACGCGAGATACTCAACTCGGCCAGCCGTCTCAGCGCGGACTACGTAAGCCGGCAGAAAGACCTGATAGGGCGGCCCCGCCAACAACGGCTTGATCACCTGGGCCGGCAGGTTGAACTTATCGCGGTCTGGCATTGCCTCCAGCCATGACAAGGCGGCTGGGTGCAGACCAGTCAGCGGAATCGGCAGCACAGGCGTAAAGCTTGGCCTGCCCGGCCGCCCCCCGACGGCCGGTAGTTCGGCGGCTTCCACGAACGTCACGACGCGCTCGTCGTAGTAGGGCCGGGCCAGCGGCCGGCAGCTGAACCCATCGAAGTAGAGCTTCCGCCGGTCCTCAAGCTCACGCCGGTATCGCTTCCCCTCGTGCACTGATATCCGTCCTAGCTCCTCGAGAGCGAGTCGCCCAGTGCCGGAGTTCCTGGACAGATGCCCGATGGCTGTAAGAAATCGCACCGCGCGGTCCACCAGGACCTCGTCCAGCCCGAAGAACGCAGCCAGGTCCGGCACGGTGGCAATGCCGCATTTCGCGACCGCCGCATCAATGTAACGGTCAATCAGGTCGTATGGCTCACTGTCGTATATGGTCGCGCGCACCTCAGCGTGCCAGACCGGGAGCAGCATCCGGCACAGTCGAGTTGGCGTGCCACCGCGCCCGAATGCCACGTCCTCCAGAGCCCGCTCCTCGGGATATCTGATGAATTCGGCCATTCAGATCTCCCTCAGCCGAGTACGAGCCGTTTCATACGCAACGACTTCGCCGTTCTCTTCCAGGCACGCGGCCAGCGACCGAGCCAGGGCGGCGAACTTGCGGTGCCGCGCGTGCGTCAGCGTATCTAAATCGCCCACCATCACCAGTTGCTGCTTCGCCCGGGTGATGGCCACGTTGACCCGCCGCAACTCCTTGAGGAACCCGACCGAGCGCTCGGGATTGCTCCGGGTGAAACCGTAGAGGATCACGTCCCGCTCCCCGCCCTGGAAGGAGTCAACCGAACCGACGTTTTCCCTGATCAAGTCGGTGCTTCCGAGCCGGCCGGTCAGCAGCCCCGTAATCAGCGACTCTTGCGCACGGTAGGGGACGATGACTGCCCACTCCGCGCCGAGACTCGCGTAGTGGGCCGCGAGATCGGCCAGCAGCTCCGCCTCGCAGGGGTTGTCGTATCCCTTCTGATCCCAGCGCTCCCGCTCTCGCCCCGACCGATCTCTGCGCTCCGGCCAGTCCAGCCCGGAAGTATTCACGAACGCCATCGGGGAACCGAACAGCCGGTCCCGATGCAGGCGTGGCTCCGGCGTCCGAAGCCGGCCGTTGTAGAACTGAGCGGAGACCCAGTTCGCGATCACTTCTGGCATCCGCCACTGCTCGGTCAGGAGGACGACGTTGTCGCTGTCAGCCGACAGAGCGTCCACTACCAGTTCGAGCGCGCTTTTCGACAGCAAGTCCCTTACCGTCTGATCACCGGCGAGCTTCCCCCAGGCATCCACGTCGCTGTCCAGGAAAGGCGGGAGCTGCTGGTGGTCTCCCACGAGCACAGCGCGCCGCGCCCGGACCAGCGGCACAAGCGTGTCCGCCACCCCTACCTGGCCGGCCTCATCAACGATCGCCAGGCCAAATTCCGCGCCTGCCAGTTCCGGCCGGGATCCCGCCCCGGTGCATGTGGCAGCGACCACGTCCGCGTATCTGACCAGCTCAGGCTCAAGCTGCGAGCTGTCGGCTGACGCTTCATCCACCCACTGCGACAGCAGTTCTCTGCGTTCCTCTAGCAACGGCAGATGACTAGCCAGCCACCGGCTCATAGCCTCCAGGTCGCTGTCAGCGGTTTCCGTGTCCTTGTCTTCGCGAATCGCGGGCGGGATCTCCATAGACCGGATAATTGCGGTGCACGAATGAGCGGCTTTCAGTCCTGCGACGCGCCTTTGGCCGGACAGGACAGCTGCGTCGGACGCGACCGAGACCGCCGCCTGGACGGCCGGCACATCGCGTGTGACC
This sequence comes from uncultured Actinomycetota bacterium, assembly GCA_963819285.1. Taxonomy (GTDB): domain Bacteria; phylum Actinomycetota; class Actinomycetes; order Streptosporangiales; family Streptosporangiaceae; genus Chersky-822. The sequence goes on along the minus strand of CAWFVM010000002.1, from coordinate 1,900,054 downwards.
TCTGCCAGGTGGCACCAGGCCGCACCCAGTTCGGCCGACGCGGCCTGGACGGAGGCGGTGCGCGACGAGCAACGTTCCTGTTCGGAAGAGGCCTTCTTGCTCAGCCAGTTAGCCAGCACGGCCATCAGCCCGCCTACTATCGCCCACCCCGCGCGAGCGGCAGTGAAATCCCGCAGCCGGGCTAGCCGGGCGACACGGGCAGTGGCGCGTTCTGCGAGCAGGACGCAGCGGTCATGAGCTCGCCTGAGCCGCTGCACAGACTCCGCCGGCTCCCCGCCCGCAGCCAGGCGTTCGATCTCAAGCTGCCCCTCAGCCCGTGCCTGCTCATCGCGCGCTGCCGCGAGTTCCGCAGTTCTGTGGGCAAGTTCGCCTGCCCAACCTCGTAGCTGGTCCAGATCGCAGTAGGCATCGAGGTTGCCTCTGGCCGCACTGAGCAGACGCGTGCACTGCTCGGCAGCCTGACGCTGCAGAACATACGCTTGGCCTTCAGGCGTAATACGCTCGACATTGCCGACCCTTACGGAAAGAAGCTCCTGAGGCAGCTCCTTGAGAACGTTGTCGACGGCACGGTTACTGTGCGAACAGACAATGATCCGTTCCCCAGGCGCAACGGCTCGCACGATCTCGGCGATCGTCCTCGTCTTGCCCGTGCCCGGAGGGCCGAGCACTGCCAGCAGGTCCGGGACCGTCAGTGCCTTGCCAAACGCCTCAAGCTGGCCCTGGTTGAGGCGGAGGACTGGCTGTTGCCCGCAGGCTGGCGGAGGATTGACGCGGCCGTCGACCAGCGCCGCGAGCAGGCCCGGGTTGCGAGCCTGTCCTGATCGCAGCTGACCGACCGCCTGGCGCTGCATCCGGTAGACCACGCTGCTCTTCGTAGTGACGACTTCGCCCTGCCCGGCCAGATCGCCCCAGTCAATGAGTTCGTCGAACCTGACCGTAATTGTCCGGCCTTCAACTCTGGTCACTTGACCGCGGGAACCCGCCGAGCCACTGACCACTATGAACGCGCGCTCGTCGGGAATGCGCACGCCGGCTAGGGCGAAGTCGTAAATCTGTGACAGACCGCTCCGCCTGCCGCCTGTCGGCCTGACCTCCCGGTAGGGGTAGCGCTCGCCGTCGTTCTCGGTCACAAGCCGCTCGGTCGCGTCGATCACCGCGCTGAGATGCCGCAAGAAGTCCTCCTGCGGCGCGGTCGGCGGCGCGGTGGTGGCGAGATCGCGAGTTAGCGCGTCCCAGCCCTGGACTAGCTGATCCCAGCAGGAACGCGCCCAGTCAGGAAGTTCCGAAGTGCTGCCGGCCAGCGTCCAGCCGCGCGCTCGCAGCAGCAAGTATCCCTGCGCGAGCCGCTCATGGTCTATCAAGCGGAGCGGCATCAACGATGCGATCGAATAAGCGCCCCCGTACTTCCCAGTCTGGAACAGGCGGACGACATAGTGCCTGGTGTAGATAAGCAGGCTCCAGTCTTTCTTGCCCTCGCGCGGTTCGCTGAACGTCACGGGAACGCCGTTGCGGAACTGTTTCAGGTCGCGCACGATCTCATATGGCGAACTCGGGAAGCCGTGTCGATTTGAGTAGTCTCGGAACTGCTGGTGCAGGCTGCCCGAGCTGGGTATGAGGAACAGCCTGGTCGGTAGGGTCACGACCCGGATCGGCATCGCTCCTCCTCAGGTTCCGAGACATCCGGACTGGGCAGCGCTAACTTCGCACGGAGCTCGCGCATGCGAGGCCGGTTACCCGTATCGGCATCCAGAGCTGCCGTCAGGACCGCGCTGACGTCCTCGGGAAGTACCGGGTTCAGCGCACGCGCCGGCACGGGGTTGCGCGGAGCAGGCAGGTGGCCAGTCACCACGTGATACGTGATCGCGGCCAGTTGCCAGACATCAGTAACAGTCCCTGGCCGCAGCCGGCCAGCAGCCAGTCCCTGCTCGGGTGCCCGGTAGCCGGACGGGCCTTCGCCACGCCGGGTCGTCTGCGCTGCCAGCCCAAGGTCCCGCAATACGAAACGGCCCTTCCCGGCAACGATGATGCTGTCCAGTGTCAGGTTCCGGTGCGAGATGTCGCGCTCGTGCAACTTCGACAGCGTGAGCGCGAGCCCGCGAAAGCCGGTCAGCAAAAGGTGCAGGTGCCATCGGTCGGCGGCCGATCCGGGCGGGAACGTCGCACCCAGTGTCTGGCATCGCTCGCCTTTCCTGCTGACCGGCCATGTTACCGCCAGTGTCGCGCGGCCGAAGTCGGCTGCGAGCTGCCGGACGGCCGGGACTCCCTCCACATCTTCGAGCTGATTGAGCAAGTCGCGCTCACGAGTCAACGCTTGCCGTGCGGCCCTGACCCCCGCATTCCCGGCAGCACCGTGAAGGGGTGCAGCCTGCCGTAACCAGGCGTACCCATCCCGTTTCGGCGCGGGTACGAGCTGCCTGCCCACCGCCTGCCGTAATACAACCAGTTGACCGGCATCGGGCTGCTCAGCGAGAAGGCTGCTGTGGAGCAGATACAGCCGGTCGCCGATCATGACCTCCGCGCCAGCGCGCCAGCCCTCATCCCGTCCCGGAGCAAACGGCCGCGCTCCACCTGTCGTCACGGATACCGCGAAAGCCGGGACCGCCGATGTAACGCCCGGACCGTCCACGCTAGACCCGGTGAGGAGCCGCAGTCTGTCCACGGCTTCATCAAGGCCGGCGCGCTGGCGGCGCTGCTCATGCCGGACATCAAGCACCGTGCTGAGCATCTCGAGCTGGCCTGCCCGCAAGTCCCCGAAGCAGGCGGCCAGGTGCCCGCGCAACTCACCGCCCGCCGAGACGAGCGCCGCCTCGAACCCGCCCAGTGCCTCCACTTCCAGGACAAGCTGCCGGGCGAAGTCCGAGGCGAGACCACCCTCGCCGCCAAGCACTTCCAAGATGTCGCTAGCAATGGTGTCCGCCAGCTCAGCGGGCTCAGGCGCAACCCCGAGTCGCCGTTGCCACCGCTCGATCCCTCGCTGGAGAAGTTCAGTGACCGCGTTCGTCCCGACGCCGCCCGCCGCTGTCAGGACTGCGGCGTCAATACCGCCAATGCCCGCCGCCGAGGCAACGATCGGCGCGAGCGTCGCTCCCGCGACCAGTGCCAGCACCATGCTCGGCGCGCTGTCGCGTAACAGCGCAGCCTTAGCCTTGAGCGTGCGGGCGACAACCCGAGCCGACTGTTCCCGCCCGGCGGGCTCGCCTCGTTGACGCCCGCCTTGAACCGATCCCATCGGCACCCCATTCCCGATCCGGTGTACACGGTAGGAGAAGAAGCATACGGCGGCCGCAACGGCAATCAGGGAAATCTGAGATTCCACCTCGCGAGTCACCTTTCGGCGGTGCCGACGTCCCGCGCGGTGGCGGCGGCCCGGACCGCCTCGCGAGCGGTGCAGGCATGGCCTGCCCGCGCGGCCGCCCAGCCGACCCCTGCGAGCTCCTCAGCTATCTCCGGGCTGTCTGTCTGCTGGGCGGTGCGGGGTGCATATATTGGGTCATGCCCCCAAGTAAACCAAAGGCACTATTTAGGTTCGGCACCGGCGTCAGCCAGGGGACGATCTTCGTAGCCTGGTGCTCTAGCCTAAAGCGTTCAGGGGTCTTGAGGTCCGGTTACTGAGCGCATGGTTTCAGATGCAGTGCTTGTTTTCCTGTGGGTGCGAGAGCGTGTCCTGAATAGCCGGGCATCACCTGATCACAGAACACGCCAGCATGCCGACTCGTATTAGTCAAGGGACTCGCATTAGCCAAAGGCCGCCGGGCAGGTCGTATCAGTCCGAGGACTCGATCGGCGAACGCCACATGGTCGTGATGACCGGCGCGCCTTCGGGTAGCGCGGGGGTTCCCGTGGACCGGAAGCCGAAGTGCTCGTAGAGCGGCACGTTGGTTACCTTGCTGGACTCAAGGTAGGCGGGCTGGCCCTCATGGTCACAGCGGCGCAGTCGGGATCGCAGCAGACTGCCCGCGACGCCCTGGCCCTGGCGGTCCGGTTCGACCCCGATCACGTAGAGATACCAGTGGGGCTCGCGGGGATGGGCACGGCTGAGCGCTGACTGCAGTACCGAGGACGGCCCGAGGCGACGGCCGAGCGCACGAATGTAGCCGGGCAGGGAGAGCAGTTGCTGGGTCGTGGTCGGGTGCCAGTGCCCGGGCGGGAGCCAGATCGTGCCGCCGACGACGGCACCGCCCTGGATTGCGACCTCGACTCCGCCGTGGCGCATTGCCTCGGCACGCAGGATGGTGGCGAACAAGCGGCGAGCCCGCAGCTGCCTGGTGCGCGAGTCCGGCAGCATCCACACGAACGGCGGATCGTCGTAGAAGGCCCGGGCCAGTACGCCGGCTAATGGTCCGACGTCGGCGGGAACGGCCGGCCGGACGCTCAGTGCTTGGCTGTCCATATCAGCCATCGTAGGCCTGGCGCTTGTGAATAAAGCCCGACCCGATCTGGTGGCTCCTTAGAAGTAGTGCCGCCGTCCGATGGGGTGACCGGTCATGCCCAATAGCGAAGCGACCAGTCCGAGAATCAGGATGACGATCCCGATCGTCCAGGCGATCCCGTTCATAGCCAGAATGCCGAGGATGATCAGGATGATTCCGGTAGCGATCATGACTCCTCCTACGAGACGGCATGCCGACCGGCGCGTGCTCGCCTGGCTGCTTCGGCTGAGCGCTGGTCGGCGGTAATCATGCGGCGGATGTCCCGTGGCATGGTCCGGCAGGAGTCGGGACCGTTCGGCTGACCGTGTGCCGTGCCAGCGATTCCCATCTGCCGCACCAGGTTCAGCCCTCCGTCTATCCTGAGGTCTCTCGGCACATAGATCTGGGCACCCCGGATCAGGCGGAGCTCGATAAGGCCGTGGAGGGTCCCGGGATTCAGGTCGATGCCGCCGCCTGGCAGGCGGCGCGCGTGGATGGGGCTGGGCAGCACGCCCATGAGTTCAAAAGCATCATTCCAGCTCATGTAGTCAGGTGCCTCGTCGAAGTAGTACCAGGTCGCGTCGCAGACGCCGTAGATATGCGGGCCGAACTGGGCCTCGTTCAGGTAAAGCTCCAGGACGCGCTGCTTCGAGATCGCGTGCACAAGTTGCTCGGCCAGTACAGCATCCAGGACCTTGCGGAGCGGGTTTCTCGACGGCCACAAGATCAGGTTCTTGGCCAGCTGTTCCGGGATCGGGGAGCCATAGGGATCCTTATGGTGATGCAGGTATGCCGTGACCCTGTTCCACCACTGGTCCCAGTCGAGCCCGGTGAACCGGGTCGGAAGCTGAGCGTCCTCGTGGGCGATAGTAGCGGCGATCATGTATCTCGACACGTACCTGAGAGATACGTAGTCGTGCAGATGCTCGCCCTCGTTTTCTAGCATGAAGGCGGTCACCGGCGGATTAGCCCAGTTGAGGGTGATGAAATAGGCCTCCGCGCCGAGGTCGAGGCACAGGCACGCGATTGCCGCGTAGGCAACGGCATTGCGGAGGCGCCGCAGCCACCGCCATCGTCGCGAGCGATCACCTGGCCCCTGCGGAGGCGGTTGCTGCGGCGGAAACGCCGGAGACGGCGGAGACGGCTCCCCTAGCGGAGGTTGCCGCTCCCAGCTACCACCATAGGACGATGCGTTAACCACCGGTCAGCCTCCGTAGCCAGCCATGATCTGCGGCTGAATTTCCTGCGACGAGAGATCAGCGGACGCCGAGCTGGCGGAGAGGCTCGAAAACATCTCGACGAGGAGCGCGAGCAACGTGAAGCTCAACGCGGTCAAGATGACGCAAAGCGACGTAGCGGCCCAGCCATGCGCGTTTGCCATCAACCTGTCCGTGGCTGCGGAATCGGCCGCGAAAAACGCTGTGAACAGCCCGGTTCTGGCGCGAACTCGAATCACACCGCTGTACCCGGCGCATGCTCCTCGCAGCACGAGACATATGATTATTACGAATGTCAGCAAGATCGCGGCCCACAGCTTGGCGGGCATGGCTAGCCGCGAGCTTGTGAACCCGGCCGCATAGGTGAGAATACCTGGCCGCGGGGAGAATTCATTGAGGGCGCTGGCCGTCTCGTCCGCCACGACCCCGTCTACCGCCAGTTGATGGATATATTGAAAATTCATGACGGCGTCCTTCGTCTGCACCCCAAAATGGCCGTCAATAGCGATCTTAGGATACGGGCGATCATCGTTCAGCAATTTCTGCAGGCTCGACACGCACTTTCCCGGAGGAGAGGTGTGATCCAGCGGCGTACACGACCCAGTGTCAAAGACCTCGAAAGCGTGAATGGCCGTGAAGTAGAAATAGCTAGCGACGAACACCGCCAGTATCGAGACTATGAGCGTCAGCAGCCAGCGCCGGAGATGGCGAGCTGACGCCAGAGGTGAAATGGGAACCGCCATAGCCGAGCACCCCCATGCGTCAAGGCGCCCAGTGTACCTCTTGTATAGGAACTCATCACAACTGCATGAAGGGTGGTGAGCCGAATTTTATGACATATAGATGACAGGACCGCGCATTCGCAGTTGGTTTATGGCTGGCCGGGTCAGGAATTGTCATGTCGAGGGTTCTTAGGCAGGCGTGGCGCTGTGAATGAAGCGCGGCTCAGCTCACCCGGGCGGACGGCATGGCGTTCCTGGCTCCATCGAGCAGGCCGCGAACGCTCGGGCGGTCGACCAGCGTGCTGATGGCAGTCTCAATCTGCTCCACGTCCTCGGTGCCGAGGCAGCGGGCAGCGTTGTCACCGAACTTGACCGCCAGCTCCTCATCGGAGAGCGGCCGCAGCGGCCCCCCGCGGTTGACGTCCACTCGCTCCACGAGGGTCTGCCCGCTAGTCGTCGTCGCGCTGAGCACTGCGGGGAACTGGCTCGGGAAGATCTCGCCGCACCTGTCGTCGGCCACGACCTCCACCTTGGCCATCAGCCGGCGGCGCTCAGGATTCCTGGCGAGGTCGTCGGTGAAGTCATCAAGGCCAAGGCCAAGACCATGCCCGCCAAAGAGCGCGGCGACGACGGTATACGGTCCGCTGAACTGGGCCTGGTACCCGGTGTCAGGCCGCCGCTTGATCTCGATGGGCTCGCCGATCGTCCGCAACGGTGCCTGCGCCACGCCGAGCGTCAGGCTCGCGATGTCCCCGGGCACCAGCCCGCGCGCCCGGAGCGCGAGCGCCGCGTCTATAGCGGCGTGGGTGAAATGGTTCGCGGGATAGGGCTTGAAATGAATCCCAGGCACGGCCCATCGCTCGCCTAGCCCGTCGGAGATCGCGCCGGCGTCGAACTTGCCGTCGAGCAGCGCGGTGAACAGTCCGAAGCGCCCCTCAAGCACGGTCGGCGGCCCGGTGAAGCCAAGCCTGGCGAGCTGGCCGGCGCTGACGGCGGCGTGCGCGGCCCACCCGCAATGCAGCCGCTTGACGTTGCCGCCGGTGCGGTTCGACTCGATGATGCCGCTGGCCATGCTCGCCGCGACGGCCATCGCGTTCGCGATACCCGCGGCGTCGAGGCCGGTCAGCGTGGCGACGGCGCCCGCGCCGGCGATCGCTCCGCAGATGGAAGTCGCGTGCTGGCCCTTGTCGAAGTACGTCGAGCTGCGACCGCCCTCGTCGTAGCCGGCCATGCCCAGGCGCACGCAGGCTTCGAGCCCGACCGCGATGGCCGCGATCAGGTCACGGCCGCTCGCGCCGACCTGCTCGCCGGCCGCGATGCAGGCCGGGACGATGGTGGCGCTCGGATGCAGGACCGAGGGCAGATGGGTGTCGTCGTAGTCCAGCGAGTGCGCCAGCGTGCCGTTCACCAGGGCCGCCCAGGCGGCCGGCACCGGATCGGCCAGGCCGACCGCGGTTGACTGCGCCGCGCCGCCCTGGTCGAGTACGAACTGCGAGATCATGCGGCTGGTGTCAAGCTCGCAGGCAGCGACGCAGATCCCGATCGTGTCGAGCACGCGCTGGCCGACGCTGGCGGCCACGTCGGCTGGCAGCCGGCTGAAGGTGGTCGTGGCCATGAAGCCGGCCAGCTGCTCCACCAGGCCCCGCTCCCCCAGGCCCCGCTCGCTCATGCCAGCGCCGCCGGCGCCGACGCCGCCGCTACCACTGCCAGCGGGCGCACCGGCGAGCCGGTGGCGCCGACCAGCCGCAAGGCAGAGAGCACGAACAAGAACTCGCGGATTCGATCCGCCGCGAGCCGTTCGAGGTCGAGCATCTCGATGATGTGGATGCCCGCCTCGACCAGCAGCACGCGGTGGGCGGGAAGCAGCGCATGACCAGCGCCGGGAGCGAGATGCTCGAACGCGATCGTGTCTGCACCGACCGCCCTAGGCGCCCGCGCGGCGAGCCACTCAGCGCCGGGCTCCCCTGGCCCAGGCACGCCGCTTGAGTGCCCGATGTAGCCGGCCCGATCGTCGAAGTGCTGGCCCCACCCGGTGCGGATCAAGATCACGTCACCAGGGCGCGGGGCACCCGAACCCGTGGCGGCAGCCTCCAGGTCAGAAGGCGTCACCTCGTAGCCGGCGGGGCAGCATTCGAGGCCGAGCACGGCGGGCACGTCGAGCAGCACGCCCCGGCACAGCATCGGGTCGACCGTCTCGATGCCAAGCTCGGAGAATCGCCCGCCGGTCTGCGCGGCGGCGGCGTCGATTCCGCCGTGCAGCCTGCCCTGGTAGGAGACGTGGCAGAGGGCATCGATGTGAGTGCCGACATGCCCTCCGGTCACGATCACGTCGTTGGCGGCCGACGAGCCATCAGCGCGGACGTAGTCGCCGTGCCGCCGGGGAAGCGCGAGGCGAAACTCGGGATGGTTCGGAGACTGCGGCATGCCGGCGAACATCGGCCGGCCGAGGTCGTAGATCTGCGCCGGAGTCGCCAGGGCCCGCAGCCACGGATCGGAGTGGTCAGGCAATGATCTGCCGCTTTCGCAGGTCAGCGAGCTCTTCGGCGGCCAGGCCGAGGCCGGCGCCCAGCACCTCGTCAGTGTCCTGCCCATGGTGCCTGCCCGTCCACCTGATCTGGCCAGGGGTGGCACCGAGCCTGAACATCACGTTGGTCATCCGCATCGCTCCGAGTTCGTCGTCGGATACTTCAGGGAAGATCTGGCGGTACTCGACCTGCGGGTCAGCCATCAGGTCAGCGATGTCGCAGACCGCCGCGACGGCCGCCTCCGCCTGCTCGAACTCACCGAGCACGACCTCGCAGGTTCGCTGCGCTACCCACTGCGCCACGTAGCCGTCGAGCAGGTCGGCATGAGCGGCCCGGCCAGCTCCGGTGGCGAACCATTCCTCGTCGACCACTTCGGGGTGACCCACGAGAGTCAGGACCCGGCGGGCCACGCTGGTCGCGCTCGTCGAGACGGCCACCCACTTGCCGTCGCAGGTCTGGTAGGTGTTACGCGGAGCGTTGTTAGTCGACCGGTTGCCCGTCCTGGCGGCGATCTCGCCCAGCTGGTCGTAGACGGTTGCCTGCGCGCCGAGTACCGCGATGAGGGGCTCAAGGATGGCCAGGTCGATCACCTGGCCGGCGCTGCGGCCGGTGTCTCGCGCGTAGAGCGCCATCATCGTCGCGGTGGCCGCGGCGATCCCCGCCACGCCGTCGGCGAGGCCGAATGGCGGCAGCGTCGGAGGGCCGTCGGGCTCGCCCGTCATCGCGGCGAAGCCGGACATCGCCTCGATGAGCGTCCCGAAGGCCGGGCGCCTCGAATACGGGCCATCCTGGCCGTAGCCGGTGACCCGGACGATGATGAGCCCGGGATTCACCGCCTGGAGCTCGCGCACCCCGAGTCCCCATCGCTCCAGCGTGCCAGGCCTGAAGCTCTCGATGAGCACGTCGGCCTCCGCCGCGAGGCGCAGGAGAAGGCCAGCCCCCGCCTGATCGGACAGGTTGAGCGCGACGCAGCGCTTGTTGCGCCCGACCGTCTTCCACCACAGCGGCACGCCGTCCTTCGACCGGCCATGTCCGCGCAGGCTATCGCCGTGTACCGGATGCTCGATCTTGACTACGTCAGCGCCGAAGTCTCCCAGTAGCTGCGCGGCGAACGGGCCAGCGAACACGGTCGCGCAGTCGAGGACGCGGACGCCGCTGAGAGGTCCGTCTTCGGCCACTGCGTCACTACCTTTTCCGCTGGGGGGAACGTCGTTCCCGCCCATAGTAGCGCCAGACGGCTAAATCGCATCAGTGGATGCCGGCACCAGCGTCACGGCAGATCTCCTGGCCAGGAACCCGAGCTGCTGCGACAGGCCCTGGGTGGCGTCCAGCAGCAGAGCCGCCGCCTGCTCGCTCTCGCCCCTGAACCGCTCAAGCGGCCCCGAGACCGAGATGACCGCCGAAAGGTGCCCGTCCCGGTCGAAGACGGGCGCGGCCACCGATCCGGCGCTCGCGTCCCGCTCGCCGAAGGAGCTGGCGTACCCGCGCTCCCTGACCTGCTCTAGCTGCGCGCTGAGCGCGTCCCGCTCGGTCACCGTGGCGGTGGTGAGCCGGACAAGATCCTGAGTGTCGAAATACTCCGCTCGCTCGGCGGCCGGCAGGAACGCGAGCATCGCCTTCGATGAAGCTCCGGTATGGAGTGGAAAGGGGCGCCCGAGCTGGACAACCATCCGCACGTCCCGGTCGGGCACGACCTGGTCAATGTAGACCCGGCTCCAGCCGACCCGCACGGAAAGGGTGGCGGTCTCGCCAGTGGCCTGCACGAGAGCGAGGAGAACGTCGTGGCCGAGCGCCCGGACATCGAGCCGGTCGAGATAGGCCAGGCCGAGATACATCGCGCTCGTGCCGAGCCGGTACCGATGGGTCTTGCCGTCGAGATCGACGAACTTCTGCGCGCGGCAGGCCGTCAGGACGCGGTGGACAACCGCCTTGGACATGCCAAGCTGCTTCGCGATCTCGGTGACGCCCAGCGTCGTCGCGTCGGACTCGCCGAAGAGCCGCAGCACCTCAAGCGCGCGCTCGATCCCGTTGACGCTCGCTGACGACGCCGCATCGCTGTCTGGCTGGGCTGACATGAGGTCAGTCTAGGGATTAACCCGGCCAAGGACATTCCGGGCGGCGCGAATCACGGCCTCGTCCACCATCGCGCCGTCCTGCGCCACGATGACGCCCGTTCCGAGCGCCGTGGCGGCCTCGAAGCGCTCGATGATGGCCCTGGCCGAGTCGACCTCGGCTTGCGACGGGGTAAAGACCTCGTTCACGATCGGGATCTGCGCCGGATGGATCGTGGCGCGGCCGCCGAACCCGAGCCGCCGCAGCCGCATCGTGGTGGTGCGGAGTGACGTCAGGTCGCGGAAGCTGGTGGAGACCGGGCCGATCGGCGCCGGGATCCGGGCCGCGGCGGAGGCGACGACGACCTGAGTCCGCAGCGCGACCAGCTCCGCCTCATCGGGCCCCGGCGTCATGGCGAGCTCGGCGAGCAGGTCGGCCTCGCCGATCTGCAGCCGGTCGACTCGCCTGGCCTGCGCGATGGCGGGGGCGGCCAGCCAGCCCTGCGCCGACTCGAGAATGGCCGATACCCGCACGACGCCGGCCGGCAATCCGGCCCCGGCCTCCGCTTCGTCGATCAGGTCGGCGAGGTGCCCGGCCTCGGCCTGCCCCTGGCATTTGGCCAGGCAGATCCCGGTAACCCCCGGTGCGATCGCGGCTTTCAGGTCCTCGGCGGTGTCCCGGCCAGCGCCCGAGGTCAGCGCGTTGACGCGGACCCAGATCTCGACAGGCGTATCGGCCGCCGAGCTCGCCAGCCAGCGGGCGACCACGCCCCGCGCGGACTGCTTCGCCGAGCCTGGCCACGCCATCCTCGAAGTCGATGATCAGCGCGTCCGCGCCTCGGCTCGGCGCGCGAGCGAGCAGGTCCGGCTTGTCGCCAGGCACGTACAGATAACTACGGGCGCTCAACGAGATTCGCTCCCTGGGGACGGGGGTCTTCGGTCCGAACCTACAAGACTTCGTTGACCCATTGCGTCGAGTGGGTGTATATATCACGGATACGCCGTTCCGCTAAGCGGGACAGACGGGAGCCTCCATGTCCAACCCGAAACACTCGGCTGATCTGCTGCTACGCGGAGTGGTCGTGTCGATGAACGCCGACCGCGATGTCTGGTGGGACGGATACGTCGCGATCACCGACGGCAAGATCGTCGATGCCGGTGATGCGGCCACGTGTGAGTACGAGGCCAGCGAGGTCGTCGGCGGCCCGGACACCCTGATCCTGCCTGGCCTGGTCAACACCCACGACCACCTCGTCCAGGGCTGCATGCGCGGCATGGCGGAAGGCACCACGTTCCAGGAGCGGCTGTTCGGGTTCTACTACCCGATGACGGCCGCCTGTGACGAGGAGCGCTCGTACTGGTCGGCGCTGTCGCCGCTGGTCGACCTGGCCCTGTCCGGCGTCACCACGGTGGCCGACGATCACTTCACCCACCTGCACAAGGATTCGATGGACGGCGTCTTCCGCGCCATCGAGAGCGTCGGCCTCCGCGCCCGGGTCTCCAGGCTGGTGATCAACGAGCCCGGCGTCGTGCCGGAGAACCTGCGGGAGACCATTGACACCGGCCTCGCGGAGACCGAGCGGCTGCGCAAGCGGTGGCAGTCACCGCTGGTGAACGTCACGGCCGGCACGGTCGGGATTACCTACGTCGATCCGGGCGACCTGCATCAGCTCTTTGACTGGACGATCGCCAACGGCGAGCAGTTCGACATCCACGTGCCGTCGATGATGGACAAGGTCTATCTGGAAAAAAGGCGGGGCTGGAGCGGTGGCTCGTTCGAGTGGCTCGACCACGAGGAAATGCTCGGTCCCAATGTCATCGGCATCCACGCGCAGCGGCTGGCTCCCGGCGAGCATGAGCTTGTAGGCAAGCGCGGCGCCGCCGTGTCGATGGTGTCGGACATGGAGGCGCTGCTCGGTCTCGTCCAGTTCGACGCGGACAGCTACCTCAAGCACGGCGCCACGGTCAGCATCGGCCTGGACGGGCCTGTGGTCTCCTACGGCCAGAACCTCTGGCACTCCATGAAGAGCCTGATGATCGCCCAGCGGCTGCACGACGCGGCCGAGCGCCTGATCCACGGCGACAGGGACTGGGACAACAACGTCATCTTCGGCAGCGCCGAGCAGGCACTTGAGCTCGCGACGATCGGCGGCGCGAAGGCGCTGATGATGGACGACCGCGTCGGCAGCCTCGAAGCGGGCAAGGACGCCGACGCCCTTGTCATCGACCTGACCAGGCAGACCACCCTCGCGCCGTACGCGGGCCTGATCCCCAGCCTGGTCTACTCGGGCGGCCCCGCGGCCGAGGCACTGACCCGCGTGCTCGTGCGCGGCAAGGCGGTCGTCGTCGACGGAAACGTCGTGGGGATCGACAAGACCGAAGCCGTGCGGCAGGTCGAGAAGACCCAGCGTGATCTGCTGGAGGAGACCGGCTGCGGCAGTTACGTCCGCAAGGGCAGCCCCTGGAAGTGGCATGGCGCCCCGGCTTCCGGCTGATCCGCCCGCCGTGCGGCTGGCGATGTGATGACAGTGGCTCCGCGCTGGGTGATCCTGGGGGCTGGCCGCGTGGCACCGGCGCACGCCTGCGCCTTGTCGACCTCCGATGACGCCGTGCTGCTCGGCGTCGTCGATCCCGACCTGGCTCGGGCCCGCGCGCTCGCGCAGGTCTACGACGCGGCGGCCTGGCCGGACCTCGAATCGATGCTGAGCGAGGTCCAGCCTGAGGCCGCCACCGTCGCGCTGCCGCACGACCTGCATCTCGCGGTGATCAGGAGGCTGACCGAAGCGGGCGTGGCCGTCCTGTGCGAGAAACCGCTCGCGCGCACGGCACAGGAGTGCGAGGAGGTCGTCGCCCTGGCGGCCGCGTCGGGGGTGCCGGTCGGAACCATCCTGAACCTGCGCGGCTACGGCTACGCCCGTGCGATCAAGGCGCTGTGTCAGTCGGGGGCTCTGGCACCGCGCCTGATCCGGGTGGCCGGCCGGATTCCCAGGCGCCCGCCGTCGGACTGGCTATCGGACCCGGCTCGGGCCGGCGGCGGCGTGCTGCTTGAGGTCGGCGTCCACTACCTCGACCTGCTGCAGTGGTGGCTCGGCGAACCGCGGGAGCTGACCTGCGAAGTCGAGGGCGAGCCGGTCGAGCACTCCGTGCGGGCCAGCCTGGAGTTCGGCCCCAGCTGCACCGCCGAGCTGAGCCTGACCGGGACCGACGGCGAGTACGTGCCGGTCACGATCAGCATCGAGGCCGAGCAGGGCCAGGTGACGGTCAGCGGAACGACCGTCACGACCACGATCAGCGCCCTCTCCGACCTCGTCACCGAAGAACCCGCTCCGATACCGGCACTGCCCTACGGGCATGGCCACGTGACGGTCATTCACGAGGCAGCGGCCTCGTTCAGGCAGCGATCCAGTTTCCCGGTCTCGGCGCGAGAAGGCGCCAGGAGCGTCGCCCTGGCCTCAGCGCTCTACCGAACCTGCACCAGCCCACCCCGACCAGAAAGGTCACTGAGATGACAAGAAAGAGCGACGGCGTGGGTCGTGCACCCATGGAGCGCCGACAGTTCCTCAAGGGCGCGGCCTTCGCCGGAGCGTTCGCCGCCACCCCAGGCCTGCTCGCCGCCTGCGGCTCGTCCTCGAGCTCGGCCGGCGGCGGAGCGGGCGGCGGCGGCAACGCGAGCAGCATGAATTACGGCATCGCGCAGGCACTGGACGTGACGGCCGACCCGCTGCAGAAGACGGGCGCCAACATGAGCTACGCGGCCTGGGATTCGCTGACCTATGTCGCGCCCAAGGCTCCGATCGCTCCGCTGCTCGCCCAGTCGTGGAGCCGGATCAGCGACACGGTGACCGAATTCAAGCTGAACCCGAAGGCGATCTTCTCCAACGGTACGCCCGTGACGTCGGCGGACGTGGCTTTCAGCATCGAGGCCATCCTCACCAACAACTACCAGCTCGCGCCGGACATCGCGTCGATCAGCAAGGTCACCCCCGTCGACGCGCACACCGTCAGGATCACCACCAAGAGCCCGGACGCGCTGCTGGAGAAGCGGCTCGGCCTGGTCTTCATCGTGCCGTCCGCGTACTACAAGAAGCTCGGCCCCGACGGCTTCAGCGCCAAGCCGATCGGCAGCGGCAAGTACCTGGTCACCAACTTCGTCGCGAATCAGAGTGTCAGCTTCGAGGCCAACCCCAAGTCCTGGCGCGGTCAGCCGGCGACGCCGAAGGTCCACTTCACCGAGTTCGGTGACGAGTCGGCCTTCCTGGACGCCTTCCTTGCCGGTCAGCTCGACGTGGCGCAGGCGCTCCCGTCGACCGGGATCCCGCAGCTCAGCCGCGACACGAACGCGATCACGAACCTCGCGCTCGATGGCTCGGCCGTCGTCATGGGCCTGGACACCACGCAGCCGCCGTTCAACGACGTGCGCGTCCGCCGCGCGGTCAACATGGCCATCAACAACCAGCAGATGATCGACAAGGTGCTCAATGGCGCGGGCCGCCCGCTCGGGTCACAGATGCCCGGGCCCGACACGGTCGGCTATGACCCCAGTCTCCAGCCCTACCCGTATGACCCGGCGGGCGCGAAGGCACTGCTTGCCTCGGCCGGGCACGCCAAGGGCTTCAGCACGACGATCGCCGGGCTCGACGTGAACCAGCCGGCGATGCAGGCCGTCTCCGGCTACCTGCAGGCGATCGGGATCAAGGCGACCGTGCTGACCCTGCCGTTCCCCGTGTGGGTCAAGCAGTTCGTCGGCGGCAGCCCGTACGGCCTGTACACCACTGGCCTGTACCAGGGGCCGTTCTACGACGCTGACTTCGCCTTCCAGTGGGCGACGATCGGCTCGGGCCAGAAGGGCGGCCACCCCAACTGGATCAACCCGAAGTGGGACGCCATGCTGTCCGCCGAGCGCGCCGAGCTGGACGCGGCCAAGCGGCTGACGCTGCTGCAGAAGATGTCCGCCTACCTCAAGGACGAGGCCCGCTACCTGTTCCTGTACGAGGAGAAGCTCGTCTACGGGATCAACAAGCAGGTCAAGAACTTCGATCCGTCCACCGGTCTGTACATGCTGGCCGACTCGGCTTCCAAGCCGGCCTAACCCGGCGCGATTTATTTCAGAGCGAAAGGTGCGATAGAAGGGTGACCACGTCCTGGCCGAGATTTCTCGTGTCGAGAGTGCTGCAGCTCGTTCTGCTGGTAGTCGGAGCTGTGTCGTTGCTCTTCATCGCCCTTCGCCTGTCCGGGAGCCCGGCGGCCGTTCTGTCAGGTCCGAATGCGTCGCCGCAGGTGATCCACGCGACCACCATCAGGCTCGGCCTCGACAGGTCGTGGGGCATCCAGTATGTCGACTTCCTGCGCAGCGGCTTCCGCCTGAACTTCGGCAATTCGTTCGCGAGCGGAACGCCGGCGTTCAGCGAGGCACTGAACAGCCTGCCCAACACGCTGCGGATCATGGTGCCGGGGGTCATCATCATCGTCGTGCTCGGCCTCGGCGTGGGGCTGGCAGCAGCTGTCTTCCCCCATCGCCGGTGGCCGCGCTTCCTCGAAGGGTCGGCCTTCGGGCTGCAGGCCCTGCCGTTCTTCTGGCTGGGCATCGTCCTTGTCCTGCTGCTGGCGATCGACACGCAACTCCTGCCGGCCACCGGCAATACCGGCTTCGCGTCGACGATCTTGCCGGCGATCGTGCTGGCCACGCCGCAGATCGCGGCCGTCGCGCGACTGCTGCGCGGCGAGCTGCTCGACGCGCTGGCCGAGCCCTATGCGATGACCGCGCGCTCCAAGGGCGTCAGCCGGCGCCGGCTGCTGCTGCATCATCTGGCGCCCAACGTGCTGCCGACGATGATCTCGTTCCTGGCGGTGATCTTCGCCTTCACCCTCGGCGCGGTGGTGGTCGTCGAGCCGCTCTTCAACTACCAGGGTCTGGGCAGCCTGCTCGTCAACGGCGTCCAGGAGCGCGACTTCCCGGTCGTGGAGGCCGGGGTCTTTCTCGTCGCGATCCTGGTCGGGCTCATCAACGCCCTGGCCGACGTGGTGTCCAGGCTCGTCGCGCCAGAGATCGGGGAGCGCTCCGCATGACCAACCTGACGGTCACCCTTGATCATCGCGCTGGTGCCGAGCTCGACTCCGGCCTGCTCGGCGACGCCGGCGGCTCATCGACGGTCCTGCGCCGGCTCGTCGCGAGCGGCCGGGGCAAGCTCGCGATCGTCCTGCTCGCGATCTTGCTGGTCATCGTGGTCTTCGGCTCGCTGCTCGCGCCCGACAATCCGACGACGCAGAACCTCGCCATCGTGAGCCTGCCGCCGTGGCTCTTCGGCGGCACGACCGCGCACCTGCTGGGCACCGACCAGTACGGCAGGGACATCCTGAGCCGGCTGCTGGTCGGCCTGCGGCCCTCGCTGCTCATCGGGCTCGGGGCCTCGACCGTAGGCGCCCTGATCGGCCTGATGCTCGGGGTCGTGGCCGGGACGTCGCGGCGGGTGCTCGGCCCGGTCATACTCCGGTTCGCCGAGCTTGAAGCTCGCGCTGCCCTTTTATATTGTCGCGATCGCGGTGGTGGCCTCGATCGGGCCCGGCCTGCTCCAGCTTTTCATCCTGCTGACGCTGTGGGGCTGGCCGACGTACGCGCGCACGATCGCGAACCAGGTATCGCGGGTGCGAACGCTCGATTTCGTGTCCGCTGCCCGGCTCGCGGGCAGCCGGCAGGCGCAGATCATGCTCAGGCACGTCGTGCCCAACGTGCTGGCGCCCACCGTCGTCCTGTGGTCAGGGACGATCGGCTACGTCATCGTGGCCGAGAGCGCGCTGGACTTCATCGGCCTCGGGCTGAAGCCGCCCGCCTTCTCGCTCGGCACGATGCTGACCGACGCGGAAACCCAGCTCGGCAACTCCTGGGCGATCGTGATCTTCCCTGGCCTGCTCCTGGCGCTGACGATCATCGCCTTCAACGTGCTCGGCGACGCGGTGCGGGACGCGCTCAACCCCGAGCTGGCCGAGGGAAAGCGGGCCGGTCGCGGCCGCAAGCGGTCCAGTCACCCGTCCGGCCAGCCACTGAAGGAGAACTCAGCCTGATGCGCATCGCTTTGCTGGTACCAGGGACCACCGCCGACAATGTCCTGGCCGTCACGTCGTCCGAGCTGTCGGCGCAGGCGTCGCTGCGATCGCAGACCGTCGTCGAGTGCGTGCCGCTGCGCACCGATCTCGACTTCACCGGCTCCTTTTACGAGGACCTGGTGCTTGAGATGTATCTGGCCGACGCGGGCATCAGGACGCAGGAGAACGGCTTCGACGCGGTCGTCATCGACAGCGTGACCGACGGGGCGATGCAGGCACTCAGGGCGCGGCTGTCGATCCCCGTCATCGGATCGGCGCAGGCGTCGTACGTCGCGGCGCTGATGCTCGGCCAGCGTTTCTCCGTGGTGACGACCTGGGCAGGCTGGGACCACGCGCACGAGCGGAGCCTGGCCAGCTACGGGCTGCGCCACAAGTGCGCCTCTATCCAGGCGCTGTATCCGCGCGAGGAGCTTGAGCGGGCCCGCGCGTGGCGTCCGCAGGAGCAGCCCGACGTTCTCGCCGGCGCGATCGGCCGGGCGCTGGCCGACGGTGCCGACGTGATCGTGCTCGGGTCAAGCACGATGCGCGGCGCCGCGGGCCAGGCGGCGGTGCCCGGCCTGCCCGTGATCGATCCGGGTTCGGTGGCGCTGAAGCTGGCCGAGACGGTGCTGGCGATGGACCTGTCGCACTCCAAGGTCGCCTATCCAGCTCCGAAAGACCTGCTGGACTACCAGATCTTCTCGCTGCCGACGATGCCAGCACCGACAGTCCCGTGGAGTTCCGAATGAGGATCAAGTACATCGTTCCCTACCCGGTCGATGCCGCCGGGCTCGCGCTGCGCGCGTCGCAGATCCCGGCGACGGCGCTCGACCCGTCCACAGTCGTCGACGTCGTGACCGTCCGCAACGTCACGCTGATGGGGCCGCGGCACTACGCCGACCTCATCTTCGACATGTACATCACCGAGGCCGGCCTCGCGGCGCAGGCCGACGGCTACGACGCGGTGGTCATGGACACGCTCTCGGACTCGGCGCTGTTCGCCTTGCGCTCCCGGCTGTCGATCCCCGTGATCGGGCCAGGGATCGTGGCGTTCGCCATGGCCTCGCTGCTCGGCAAGCGCTTCTCCATCATCACGATGCGCGACATCGGCGCCGAGATCTACCACAAGGTGCTCTCCCAGTATCAGCTGGGAAGCAAGTGCGCGGGAGTGCGCATTGTCGACGTGCCCTCGAACGTCACGGCGCTCCTGACCGGCAAGGAGCACACCTTCGGACTCTTCCTTGAGCAAGCGCAGCTCGCGATCGACCAGGACAGGGCCGATGTCCTGATCGTCGGGTCGACGACGATGCATCAGGTCGCCGACTACCTGCGGGAGCGGCTCCCCGTGCCGGTCATCAGCGGCGGCTCGCTGGCGATCAAGCTGGCCGAGACCTTCGTCAGCCTCGGCCTGTCACACTCCAAGGTCGCCTTCCCCGCGCCGGAACGGCTCTATGACGAGGCGTTCCGCGACCTTGTCGGCCTAGAGCCGCCCGCATGACCATGCTCGCTCCCGATCTGACCAGCAGCCCGCTCGCCGGGCTGCTGTCGCTGGCCGGGCGCCGGGCGGTGATCACCGGTGGCGGGGCCGGGATCGGGCGGGCGATCGCCGGTCGCTTCGCCGAGGCCGGCGCCTCGATCCTGATCGCCGACATTGACGCTGCCGCCGCGTCGGCGGCAGCGGCCAGCATCCGCTCGTCGCACGGCGTCGCCGCCAGCTCGGTGGTGCTCGACCTCGCCGTTCCGGGGGCAGCCGCCGAGGCGGTGCGGGCAGCGCAGCGCGAGCTCGGCGGGCTCGAGATCTGGGTCAGCAACGCCGGCATCTGCGAGCCGCTTCCCTTCGCGCAGATCGATGCGGCGCAGTGGGACCGGACGCACCACCTCGATCTGCGCGGCGCCTTCTTCGGTGCTCAGGCGGCCGCGAACCACCTGATCGCCCAGGGGAGCGGCGGCGTGATCCTCAATCTGGCGTCGATCTCCGGCTTCCGGGGCCGGGCCGGTCATGCCCACTACATCGCGGCCAAGCATGGCGTGGTCGGGCTGACTAAGGCCCTGGCCACCGAACTCGGGCCGCACGGCATCCGGGTGGTGGCGATCGCGCCGACGCTGGTAGCGACCCGCGGCCAGCAGCGCAACGCCGCGGCGGCCGCAGCCCAGGGCAGCGACCTCCAGGCATCGATAGCCGCCTCGATCCCGCTCGGCCGGATCGCCCTTCCTGACGACGTCGCGCGGGTAGCGCTCTTTCTGGTCAGCGATCTCGCCGCGTTCGTCACAGGGAGCACGGTGCGCGTTGACGGCGGCGCTTCGGCGAGCTGACCGGCAAAGGAAAGGTGACCTGAGCCCATGACCACGACGCCCGGCCGACGGCCGGCCATCACGCTGGAGCGGGCCTTCGACGTGCTGCAGCTCATCAGCCAGTCGAAGTCACGGACCCTGGGTGTCACCGAGATCGCCAGCAAGCTCGGGCTGTCCAAGACCGTGGTCCAGCGGCTGCTCGTCTCGCTGACCCGCCGCGACCTCGCGGTGCAGGACGCGGCGACCCGCCGGTACGCACTCGGTCCCGGGGTCCTCCTGCTGGGGGTGAACTATCTTGAGCACGCTGACCTGCGCACCCTGGCCAGGCACGAGCTTGAGGGACTGTCCGCCGGCTACGGCGAAACCTCGACCTTGTCGATCCGCGTCGAGGACACCAGGATCTACCTCGATCAGGTGACTCCCTCGCGCGAGGTCGTCATGTCGATCCGCATCGGCGAGCGTTATCCGCTCTACGCGGGCGCGTCGTCCAAGGCGATCCTGGCCATGCTGGGTGACGGCGGGATCTCGCGCTGCCTCGACGCCTACTCGGCATCGCCAGCCGCCGAGGCGATCGATCCAGCTGCTCTGCGGACCGAGCTGACGGTCATCCGGCAGCGCGGCTATGCGGTCTCCTTTAACGAGCGAGAGACCGGCGCTGGCTCCGTCGCCGCACCGCTGCTTGACCTCCGGGGCGATCCGGTCGGGGCGATCAGCCTGTCCGGCCCGGTCGAGCGCATCGTGCCGCGCGTGGACGAGCTGGCGCCGGTCGTGCAGGCCTCGGCTCGCCGGATCTCGGCGCTTCTCGGCTTTCCCGGCATCAACGATGGGGCATGGTGACATGGCAGTAGCTGGCGGAGCAGTAGCTGACGGGGCAGTAGCTGACGGGCCCTTCCTGGAAGTGCGCGGGCTCAGCGTCACGCACCGCCCGACTGGCCGGCGCGTCGTGCAAGGTGTCGATCTGTCCGTCGTGCCGGGCGGCAGCCTGGGCCTGGTCGGCGAGTCCGGCTCGGGCAAGTCGATGACCTGCCTGGCGATGGTCGGACTGCAGCCCGCGTCGATGGACGTCAGCGGCACCGTGCTGATCGGCGGGACCAATACGGTAGGACTGGCCGAGCGTCAGCTCAACGACGTGCGGGCGAGCGTCGCCAGGGTGGTCTTCCAGGACCCGTGGGCGACCCTGAATCCGGCGCTGCGAGTCGGCGCGCAGCTCGTGGAGTCGGTGCGGCTGGCCAGGCCGATGAGCAAGAGCGACGCCAGGGATGTCGCCGTCGAGATGCTCGACCGGGTCGGCATCGCCGAGCCCGGGCTGCGGCTGCGCTCGTATCCGCGCCAGTTGTCCGGCGGCATCTTGCAGCGCGTAGTGATCGCGATGGCACTGGTCGCCCAGCCAAGGCTGGTGATCTGCGACGAGCCCACGACAGCGCTCGACGCGACGACCGAGATCCAGGTGCTTGAGCTGCTGCGGGGGCTCAGCCGCGAGTACGGGTTCGCGGCTGTCCTGACCACGCACGACCTGGGGATCGCGGCGGAGTACACCGATCGGCTGGCCGTGCTCTACCAGGGCAGGGTCGTCGAGTACGGCAACACCATCGACTGCCTGCGCACGCCCCATCATCCGTACACGCTCGCGCTCACGGCGGCACTGCCGGGAGCCAGCACCGCCGCACCCCGCGAAGACCTGCCAGCGCTGGTATCGGGAGCGGGTCTTTCGGCCAGCGGGGCCGGGTGCCCGTTCGCTCCCCGGTGCGCGTTCGTGCATGACCGCTGTCTGGTGACCGCGCCGCCGCTGGCCCCGGTGGAGGGGACGGGCGACCGCGCTGCCGCCTGCTGGCTGCCGGCGATCCCCGCCGCAGCCGCGAGCACGACGACCAGAACGGGGGAACGGTGACGCAGACTGATGTAACGAGCACTGAGCAGGCCGATTCGGCGGTGCTGCGGGTTGCCGGCCTGACGAAGCATTTCAAGGTCGGCAGGCGGGGCGCTCAGCAGACAGTCCGCGCGCTCGACTCGGTCAGCCTCGAAGCTCGGGCCGGCGAGACGATCGCCCTGGTCGGCGAGAGCGGCTGCGGCAAGAGCACGTTCGCGCGGACTGTGACCCGGCTTTACCGCCCCACCTCAGGCACGATCTCGGTGCGCGGGCACGAGATCGCCGACCTCAGCGACCGCGACGTCCGGTCGATCCGGCCCAACATCCAGATGATCTTCCAGAACCCCGCGACCTCGCTCGACCCCCGGCTGCCGGTGCTGGACTCGATCCTGGAGCCGCTGCGCAATTTCCCCGAGCTCACCCCTCGTAACCAGCGCCGGCAGCGAGCGCGGGAGCTGTGCGAGCAGGTCGGGCTCCCGCCCGGGGTGCTGTCCAGCTATCCGCGTCAGCTCAGCGGCGGCCAGCGCCAGCGCATCGCCATCGCGCGGGCACTCGCGCTGTCACCCGCCGTGATTGTCGCTGACGAGCCGACTGCCTCGCTGGACGTATCGACGCAGGCTCAGATCGTGAACCTCATGCTCGCGCTGCAGCGGTCGACCGACGTGAGCTATGTCTTCATTACCCACAACCTCGCGCTCGCGCGGCATCTGAGCCATCGCGTCGCCGTGATGTATCTCGGCCGCATCGTGGAGTTCACCGAGGCCGACGAGCTCTTCGAGCGGCCGATGCATCCCTACAGCGTGGCGCTGCTGTCCCGCTGGGTGAACGCGGCGACCTCCGATCTGCTCGCCGCGGGTTCGGCCGGGTCGGGCCTAACTGAGCCGCAGGTCCAGGCCAGGCACCCGATCGTCTTGCGCGGTGAGGTGCCCTCGCCGGCCAGCCCCCCGAGCGGGTGCCACTTCCGCACCAGGTGCCCCATCGCGGCGGACATCTGCGGCACCGAGTATCCGCCGCTGCGCGAGCTGAAGCCCGGGCACCAGATCGCCTGCCACTTCCCCGGCAGGTTCCGCGCCGACGGAACGGCCGGGCAGCCAGCCGGCGGGACGGAGTCCTAGATGGAGTTCACTGCGGACGCGGTCGCGCTGGTCGTGGGCGGCGCCTCGGGCATCGGCGCGGCGATCGCCCGGCGGCTGCACGCCGAAGGCGTGCCCGTGACGGTCGCCGATCTCGACCTGGCCGCCGCGACCCGGCTGGCCGCCGAACTGGACGGGGTAGGCAAACACTGCGACGCGCGGCAGGTAGATGTCACCGATCCAGCGTCGGTGGCGGCCCTCTACGACGGTCTCGGCGCGCTGCCTTCGCTGGTCGTGCACTCCGCCGGCGGTGCCGCCAGGTACCCGGCGATCGAGATCGACGAGGCAACGTGGGCTCACAGCTTCCAGCTCAACGCCGGGGGTTTCTTCCGTACGGCTCAGCAGGCCGCCCGCCGGCTGATCGCGGCCGGCCGCCCTGGCTCGATCCTGCAGATCGCCTCAGCGCTGCATGAGGGACCAGCGCCCGGGCTCGCGCATTTCGCGGCGGCCAAGGCCGCGAGCGTGACCCTGGTGCGCTGCTTCGCCAGCGAATGGGCAGCCAGCGGCATCCGCGTCAACGCGCTGACGCCGGGGCCGATCGACACGCCGATGACCCGCCGGGCCTGGCAGCGCCGCTCGGCGCGGGAGCAGGCTGACTTCGTAGCGCGGATCCCGCTTGGCCGGGTCGGTGACCCCGGCGACGTCGCGGGGCTCGCGACCTTCCTGCTCGCGGAGGACGCGCGCTGGATCACCGGGTCGGTATTCGGTCTCGACGGCGGGCTCGCCGTCGGCCCCAGCAGCGTCAGAGGCTGACCGGGATGGGCGAGCTCACGGCGCGCGATTACTGGCATCCGGTGTGCACGGCCGAGGAGCTGACCGGCAAGCCGCTGGGAATCTCGCTGCTCGGCGAGGCGCTCGTCGTGTTCCGCGCCGGATCGGGTGACCCGGTCTGCCTCGATGACCGGTGCGCGCACCGAGGCGCCGCGCTGTCACTCGGGCGCGTCGCCGGCGGTGCCCTCACCTGCCCGTACCACGGCTGGCAATACGACTCCTCTGGCCGCTGCATCAAGATCCCGCAGTTCCGTGCCGACGAGCCGATCTCAAGCCGGGCCAGGGTGACGCGCTATGACTGCACCGAGCGCTACGGGCTGGTCTGGGTGCGCCTGGACAGCGAGAGTGATTCTGGCATCCCCGCGCTGCCTGAATGGGACGAGCCCGGTTACCGGGCTGTCATCTGCCGGCCCTATCAATGGCGCGCGAGCGCGCCGAGGATGCTGGAGAACTTCACCGACTTCGGGCATTTCGCGACCGTGCACTCCGGCATCCTCGGCAATCCGCTCGACTCGATCCTCGCGCCCTACGACGTCACGGCCGACGATGACGTGCTGCATTACACGATGACGCTGCCGATGCCACGCCGGACGCAGGCGCAGTCACTGGCGCTCGGGCGGGCGGCGATGGCAGGCATTGACGCCAGCGAACTGCTCGACTTCGGCACCATCGAGATGATCGACCTGGAGTTCCGTTACGAACTGACCCTGCCATTCACCGTCGTCGTGCGTCGGGTCAGCGAGGACAAGCTGGCCAGGGTTACCTATTTCGCCGTGCAGCCCGTGTCTGCCAGCGCCTGCCGCGGCTACGTCATCTTGTGCATACCGCCGTCGGAGTCCGCGGGCAAGGCCTGGGAGGAGTACGCGGCCGCGCTGATCGAGATCCAGGACGTCGTCCAGGAACAAGACAGGCGCGTCGTGGAATCACAGCGACCCGAGCAGCTGCCGGCCGACCTGTCAGCCGAGCTGCACTTCCGCTTCGACCGCCTGGCGGTCCGCTACCGGCAGGGCCTGTCCCGCCTGGGCATCACCTAGCTGGTCCATCTGGCAGGACAAATCTGTCGCAGAGGGCTACGCCGTCCCTTCCGCTGGCTCGGCCGCACCTGATGGCAGCATAAGTCGTATGGTTAAAACTGATGCGTTTTGCTATGCTTTGCATTACTAGCGTTTCGCTGATTGCTTTACTACGGTGTGCATGTGGCCAATGGAGCCAAACGACACCAACCGGTCCCCGAGGGTCCGCCAGGGGCAACCGTGGCTAACTACGCTCAAGCGCTGACGCCCCCCGAAGATGCCTCCGTGACCACAGCGAAGGCAGCAACCAAATTGCCCGAGGCATGGGCTGATCTGACCCTAGACGGCAAGAAGGCGCGATATGGTGTGTCCTACGTCCGCACTATCTGTGCGCAGGGGGGCCTAATCTTTAGCGAAAATTCGCCGGACGAGGACGTGCTAGCGGTTGACTGCGACATAAAGATGGCCGGCGCTAGCGTCAGCGCCCAAGTGAAATGCACAAGCACACGAACAATAACAGGCCGCAGCGTTTCCTGGCCAGTTAAACCCGAGTGGGTAAACAAGTGGCAACGCGCTCGGCTTCCGGTATACTTTATACTTGTGGTAGTTCCGGCGGAAAGCGCCGACTGGATCGAGCATGACCCGGTCAAGGGCACGTTCCATCGCACGGCTGCGTACTGGCGGCGCATTCTCCGGGACGAGCAGATAGGCACGCGTATATCTATCTCGAAAAAACAGCGCCTTCAGGTATCGACACTCGACTTGTGGTGTTTGGACCTCATTGAAGACTTGGGAGGCATGCCGTGGCTACCGCGATAGACTCGCTAGTCAGCGTGCAGGCATATCTCCGTCGGCGCGGATGGATCGAGGAACCGTCAGGGCCGGTCGGCTCATGGTGGCACCGGCCGTCACCTGAAAAGACGTACATCGGCGTCCCTGACCTTATTCTTCCAGACACCATCGAATGGCGCAGCGTCATCGAGCGCCTGGCTGACTACGAACAACGTTCTTTCGATGAGATAGCCGAGAACGTCCGCGACCAGTATGTAGACGTGGCAGAACTTAGCATCGACAGTGATCTCATGATCGCCCGGTCGATTCCGCTTGGTACCGGAACCGGACTCCTGGCCTCGGCCAAGGCCATAGTGCGGGCCTCCGCGAACGCTGCGGTCCGCCCGCGAGCAGATATCGCGGGTAACTTCTCTACGGTCGCAAATCGCATTGCCAGCCGGTCGCGAATTGGACATAGCCGCGAAGGCTCCTACGTCATACCCCTGCTGATGCCTCTTACACCGCGAAGCGATTCGGCACGTCCCCCGCTGAGCGGCATGGAACTTCATCGGGTTGAATATGAGCCGGAAGAGAGGCGCGTCACCCGCACATTGGCGCAGGCACTTAATGCGATGCGGCAGAGGGTCATTGAGCGAGACAGAGAACCGGATGCCACGGATATCGTCCCACTGGTCGCTGCTGGCGTTACGCGCGATCTGGTTGCCGCTGTGAATTCGATTCTTTCCCAGCCAGAGGTCAGTGACTTCAAGGCGTCATTCCGGTGGGCGGGTGCTATTCCCGCGCCCGGCGGGGTGCCCGGGCATGTAGATTTTCCGGCGGATGCCGGACGGCTACTCGTATCTACTGAGAGACTTCTGAAATCCTCGCGCAGAAATACTGATGAAATTATCACTGGCCTGATCGTCATGGTCCGGCGCCTTCCTGCCGGAGAAATCGCTATACAGACTATGCGTTCCGGAAGGACAAGTGAAGTGCTCGTCAGTCTCTCCGCTGAAAATATCGACAATGCTCTTTCCTGGATGGCGGATAGACGTGCGGTTCTGGCTGAAGGCCAGCTAGTCCGTGAGCGTGGCCGGCCTTTGCGCATGCACGAGCCGAGTGTCGTGCGCCCGGTAGACGAAACGGTCTTGTTCTAGGCTTATGGGCGTCAAGGTCACCGGCCCAGTGGCGATCATGCCGCCGAGGGCTAGCACGACAAGGCGCGGCGAGACCGACAAGGACAACCCTGCTCCGGGTGGCGAGATCAGTTGCCGCGATCCTTTCATACTAAAATGCCTTGCTGTTAAACCGCCGCAGGGTCGGCGCGCGTGCCCCGGCCTGGCAAGAATCTGCCATTTCGGGCGTCGAGCGGCTTGCCCGCCTCGGCGATCAGCTCGCCGCGAAGATACGTGCGGACCACGGAACCGGTGACCGCGCGCCCGGCGTAAGGCGTCCAGCCTGCCCTGGACAGGACATCCTCGTCGCGGAGCACGCGCCGGCGGCCAGGGTCGACCAGCACGAGGTCCGCGTCAGCTCCGGCCGCCAGGTGTCCCTTGCGCGGAAAGAGCCCGTACCTGCGAGCCGGAAACGTCGAGTAAACCCGTACTACATCTTCGAAAGAAAGCTCTCCCCTGCTCACCGCGTCAAGCAGCAGTGACATGGTGGAGTCGAGTCCTGGCAGCCCGAAATGCACCGACCAGATATCACCGTCACGCTTCTGCGCGAGCGTCGACGGCGCGTGGTCACTGGAGATGTGGGTGAGCGATCCGTCGCGAAGCAGCGACCACATCAGCGCTTCGTCGTGGTCGTTCCTGGCGCGGGCAGGCGGGGTGAACTTGCGCAGCGCTCCCAGCTCGTGGACCTCGGCCTCGCGCAGCAGGAAGTACTGCGGGCACGCCTCGGCGGCCAGCGACGCGCCAAGCGCGCGTTCCCTGGCGATCAGGGCAACGGCGGCGGGATGACTGACGTGAGCGACCGTGGCTGTTGCGCCCGTCAGGCGGACGAGCAGCGAGGCGACGCTGACGCCGACGAGCTCGGCTTCCCTGCTGCGCCACTCCGTGATGATGCCCTCGTCGAGCCGCCCGGCCGCCCGGAGCACCCGTTCGGCCTCCTCGGTCATCGACTCGTCTTCGCAGTGCATCAGGGTCAGGGCACCGGCTGAGGCGGCAGCGTTCAGATGCGTGAAGACCTGGGCGGCGCTGTGGCCTGGAACTCCGTGCGTCGTGCAGGTGAAGAGCTTGAAGAAGGCCACGCCCGCGGCCCACAGCCCGGCGACGTCCTGACCCGAGTCCGGCCAGGCATGGGCGGCGAGCCCGTAGTCGACTAGCGCGCGCTCCCGCAGGTGGCGGCGCTTGGCCAGCAGGTCATCGACTGAGCGGATCGGGTGACCGTGCGTGTGCTCGAGGATCGTCGTGACCCCGCTCGCCGCCGCCGCTGAGGTGCCGGCGATGAAATCCTCGCGGTCAGGCGCACCGGGATCCATCAGGTGGACGTGGGTGTCGACCCCGCCAGGCAGCACGATCAGCCCGCTGGCATCGACGGTGGCGGCTGCCGATGCGCGATCCGGTCCTACGTGCACGACGCGGCCGTGCTGTACCAGGACATTGGCCCGGCGGCGGCCAGTGGCGCTGACGACCGTGCCGCCCTCGATGGCCAGGTCGACCTCCGTCATCAGGCCTCGCCGGCCGGAGTGGTGCTGGGGCGGACTGGCCGGTGCAGGTAGCGGCCCTGCGGCGATCCGGTAATGGCGCCGGCGGCTAGCACCTGGCTGGCCGCGGACGAAGGTGTCGGTGACCGAGGCGGAGAGCTCGAAGCCCTCGAAGGGCGTGTACTCCTGGGTCGATTCTGAGTCCCTGGCGTGCACCGTCCAGGAGGCCGCTGGGTCCACGACGGCGAAATCGGCGTCGTAGCCCTGGGCTATGGTGCCCTTGGTGTGCAGACCGAAGCGCTGGGCTGGGTTCCACGCGGTGAGCTGGGCGACGCGATGCAACGGCAGCCCGCGCTTGCTTCCCTCGCTGACCAGGCCTGGCAGCAGGTACTCGGCGCCGCCGAAGCCCGATTTCGCGGTGAAGACGTCATCGCGCGGGTCACCGAACTTCTGCTCGTCCTGGCAGCAGGCATGGTCGCTGGCTACCCAGTCGAGATCACCGGCCAGCAGGTGCTCCCACAGGGCCTCGACGTCTGACCGGGACCGCAGCGGCGGGTTCACCTTGCCGCCCAGGCCGCTCGCGCTGTGGAAGTCGGCGAGCAGATGACCGATGGTCACCTCCCGGCGGAAGTCGATGTGCGGAAACGCCGCCGCCATCAGCAGCGCCGCCTCAAGCGCCTTGCCAGAGGACAGGTGCAGCAGGTTGATGTTGCGCAGCCTGGTCTCGTGCGCGAGGTAGGAGGCGATCGTGATCGCGAGACCCTCGGAGTGCGGCGGCCGGGCGGCCGAGTAGGCCTCGAGTCCGGTCAGGGTGCCGTCGCTGCGCACCATCGCGGTATAGGCGGCCATGATCTCGGCGATCTCGCAGTGCAGTGACAGCGAGATGTCGCCGGCGACCGCGGGCAGCTGCTCCCTGGCCGCCTGGATGCCCCGCATCACGAACTCGAAGTGCGCGAAGTCGTACGCCTCATCGTCCGGGATCATCAGGAACTGGCGCTGGTTGGCCGAGGCGCCGTGCAGGCCGAACCCGCCGTAGAACATGAAGATCTTGAATGACGTCACGCCGAACCGCTCGACGAGCTGCGGGATCTCGGCGATGTGCTCCTTCATCATCGGCGCGACGTGAAACGCGTAGTCGATGTAGGACGCGCCGTCGGCGGCGGCGAGCACCCGGGGGAAGAACTCGCTGTACGGGCCGCCCTGGTTGAGGTAGTACTGGCCGGTGCGGATGTAGGTGATCCCCGTAGTCACCCCGCCCTGCGCGGAGGCGCGGCTCTCGGTATCGGCGTCCTCGCGGAGCGGGTTGTAGATCCCCCAGTGCTGATGGGCGTCGACCGCGCCGGGAAAGACCAGCTTGCCGCCGGCGTCGAAGACTGCCGCAGCGTCGCTGGTGTCGAGGCCCGTCGCCAGCTCAGCGAACCGGCCGTCGACGATGCCGAGGTCAAGGTCGGTCACGACGTCGGTGTCGGGCCGGACGACCCGAGCGTTCTTGACCACCAGATCAAACGTTGCCACGGGCTCTCCATCCGAAGCTACGACGTTCGGTTACGGCGTTCCGCTAGGCGAAACCATGTTCCAGAGATAACCTTACCTAGTCATGAGCATTCGCGGTGATGATGTCCCGGATCTTGTCGTCGCGGGAGCCGGCGGCGGCCTGGTCGCGGCGGTGCGCGCGGCCCAGCTCGGACGCAAGGTGCTGCTCGTGGAAGCCAGCGAGCACTTCCCGCGGGCCAGCAATACGGCGATGTCGACGGCGATGGTGCCAGGGGCCGGCACCCGCTGGCAGGCCGAAGCGGGAATCGACGATGATCCAGGGCAGTTCGTCGCCGATGTCATGCGCAAGACCAAAGGCGAGGCAGATCTGACCCTGGCATCCGCGCTGGCGCAGGTCAGCGCCCGGCTGGTGACCTGGCTTGCCGACGACGTCGGGCTAGCGATCAGCCTGGTCACTGACTTTCAGTACCCTGGCCACTCCCGGCTGCGCTGCCACACCGTGCCTGGGCGCACTGGGAAGACCCTGCTGGCCGGGCTGATCGCGGCTGCCCGGGTGCTACCGGAGATCACCGTGCTCTCGCCGGCCCGGCTGACGGAGGTCGGGACCGACGGAGAAGCGGTCGACCATGTCATCCTGACCTACCCCGACGGCCGGACCGAGGCCGTCGGCACCCCGGCGGTACTGCTAGCCACCAATGGCTTCGGGGCGAATCCTTCGCTGGTGCGCCGCTACCTTCCCGAGATCGCCGATGCCGTCTACCACGGGAGCGCGGAGTCGACCGGCGATGCCTTGCGCATCGGGGTGGGCCTGGGCGCCGATACGGGCTTCCTCGACGCCTACCAGGGCCACGCCGCGCTGGCCTTGCCTGGCCGCACCCTCGTCGGCTGGGCGACGGTCATGCACGGCGGCTTCCTGGTGAACGACCTCGGCGAGCGCTTCGGCGACGAGACGGTCGGCTACTCGGAGTACGCCAGCGAGATCCTTCGCCAGCCCGGCAGCCGGGCTGGCGGCCGGGCCGTGATCGTGCTCGACCAGCGCGTCCGCGACGCGTGCCTCGCGTTCTCTGACTTCAGGGACACGGTCGCGAGCGGTGCGCTGCGGTGGGCGGATGATGTGCCAGGCCTGGCCGGCCGGCTGGGCATCGATCCAGGCCGGCTGGCGGCAACGTTTGATGAGGTCGCCCGAGTGGCGCGTGGTGAGCTAGCCGACCCGCACGGGCGGACGGGCTGGGGCGATCCGCTGCGACCACCTTATGCGGGGGTTCGGGTGGCGCCGGCGCTGTTCCACACCCAGGGCGGTCTGCGGGTTGACGGGCGAGCACGGGTTCTCCGGCCTGACGGCAGCGCTATCGCCGGCTTGTACGCCTCTGGTGGTGCGGCCATGAGCATTTCAGGCCACGGGGCCGGGGGCTATCTCGCCGGGAACGGCCTGCTGCCGGCGCTCGGGCTGGCGATGGTCGCCGCCGAGGATGTGGCGGCGCGCTAGATCCGGCGAAATCGCGCCCTACCCAAACCGGCCCCTGCTGGAAGACCATATGGGGGCGCGCCTCCAACAAACCGGTCCCCAAGGGTTGTTCCGTGATCAGGCCGCGCTCCATGATCACGGAACGTGGCTGGCGCGAATTGCGTGACCTGGCTGGCAGCTGGTGTCAGACCTCAGCTGGTGTCAGACCTGGCAGGGGCTAGCCGGGCGGCGTGTCCTCGATGCCGGCTGCTTTGCCTGACGCTCTGCATCGAGGGCACGCCGTCCGGCTGGGCACCGGCCGCGACGGAGGGTGTCAGGTGCGCCCCGGCGGAGCCCCATCGATGTGACATAGCTGGGGCTGGAACACCAGCTATGTCACATCGATGGGGTCGGCCAGCGGCCAGCAGCACGGAATTCGCGCCAGAGCCCGGAAATTCGCGCCGGGTACCTGAGCGCCTGGCCGGGGTGATCGGACTCGCCCAAATGGTGAATACCCGGCAAACAGGTTCTCTCCCGAGCGTCGGCTCCGGCTTATCACCGGTCCGCCTCCTCCGCCGACGTGCGAGGAAAGCAGCTTTCGCCCGGCGAATCAGACCGCGCGGAGCAGCCGTTCCGTCCTGGCAGATGAAGTCCCGCGAGCAGCCTCGATCGCCGAGCGAATGCTGATGCCAACCGAGCGTGCGACCGGCGGCGGGAAAGCGTTGCCAACCTGCCGGTACGCCGCTGTCTTACGGCCAGCGAAACGCCACCCGGGCGGGAACCCCTGAATGGCGGCCGCCATCTCCACAGTAAGCCGAGGCACATGATCGAATGCCTGGTCCCGGCGCGGCGCGGAATCAGCAAGCCCCCTGCCGTCTACCCCGAGCTTGCGCCAGCCCTCGCGCGCCCGGGTCGGGCCGAGGTCAGGCCCCCCGTGCTTGCGGGACCCGCCGACCAGCGTCGGCCCGATACCGTTTGCCCTGGCCGCCCACGCATCGGCACCGGACCAGCCATCAGCAGCCATCAGATCCCGCAAGACCTCGCCGACAGTCGGCGGGGACGCAACCGCGTTCGGCCATCGGAAGTTCCGGCTGACATCGGGCTTCATCGCCACAAGGATGAACCGGAGGCGAAGCTGGGGCACCCCAAACTCGCAGGCATTAAGCACCTGCCACTCGACCTGGTAGCCGAGCCGCCGCAGCCGGCCTATTACCTGCTCACGGTAACCGGCGAACCGGGCGCCGGACAGGCCCCGGACGTTCTCCAGCATGACAGCGGCGGGGTCGCGCTCCTCCACCAGGCGCAGAGCCTGCGGGAACAGATCACGCTCGTCGTCAGCGCCGAGCTGCTTGCCGGCGAT
Source organism: uncultured Actinomycetota bacterium (assembly GCA_963819285.1). Taxonomy (GTDB): domain Bacteria; phylum Actinomycetota; class Actinomycetes; order Streptosporangiales; family Streptosporangiaceae; genus Chersky-822. The sequence goes on along the minus strand of CAWFVM010000002.1, from coordinate 1,867,258 downwards.
CGAGAACGGGGGGCACGGCACACCCCCAGCGAGCAAGTCCACACCCTGGTAGTCGTAGCCATCGAACTTGTGGACATCCAGATTGAGCGGATGCCACTCTGGCCGGTTCAGCGAGAGCGTCTCGCAGGCATACTCATCGATCTCCACGGCCGCCACATGCGAGAAACCCGCCTGCTCAAGGCCCAGCGACTGCCCTCCGGCACCAGCGCAGATCTCCAGGCAGGTCAGCTCACCCACGAACCCCTCCAGCAGCACGCGATCTGAGCCATACCCTCTCCTCGAACGTCCGTTCGACGAGAATCGTCGCATAAGCCATCTCATCTAGCGGGCCGGCACACCGGTCACCGAGAGACTTTGTCGATCGTCGAGCCGCAGAGCGGGCGAAGCGCTAACACAGGCCGGTAACGCGTATACCTTGCCGTCGTCGCTCGACAAGGTCGACTATGACTGGAGGTCACGCTGGTACCAGGTGCCTGACTGACCGCCGAGATCAGCCGGAGTTGCCGGTCCGGCCGGGACGAACCCGGCCTTGGCCAGCACCTTCTGAGACGCGGTGTTCTCGTGGGAGACGGCCGCCCGCAGCAGGCGCAGCCCGTGCCCCGCCGCCGCGATCCGGCTCAGCTCCCGGACAGACCTGGTCGCCACGCCCTGGCCGGCGACCTCCTGCGCGACCCGGTAGCCAAGCTTGGCGCTGCCGTCCTCCAGGTCGTACAGGTTGAACCGGCCCAGAACCGAGCCGTCGTCAGCGACGAGCACGTAGAAAGCGCAGCCGCCAGCCTCTTGCTCAGCCAGCGAGGCCTTGTACAGGTCGGGGAACTGGTCGAAGAACTCATCGCCGCGGTCAGAGATCGAAGCGGCGAAGTAGGCGCGGTTCACCAGCTCGAAGGCCAGGACCGCAGAGGCATGGCCAGCACGCAACTGCTCAAGCTCGGGCACCGCCCAACTTTACCCAGATGATGCGCTGAGGCCACATCTTCGCTGCGACCGGATCGGGTTAACTCGCCACCGAGTAGAATGGCCGGCGAGTCACCAGACGGCTACTTCACGAATCTAATGACTACGTGCTGAATGTTGTACTGGGCGAGGAACCCTCGAAGAAAGAACCGAGCATTCTGCTCGGCTGTTTGAACCAGCGCGCTCTTGCCTGCCTCAGCCCTGATGTCAGAATCTGCGAGCACAAGCAGAGGCTGCTCCGCGCTTGGCTTCTGGACTATCACCTGGCTGAGCTGATACAGGACACCACTGCGGGTCGTGATCGATAGCTTCGCCGGGTCAAGCCGCGGCCGCACGACGATAGGTCGCGGAAGGAAGATCCGTAGCGATCCTCCCACTCGGACCACGTCTCCCCCGGTCAGAGATCCGAAGTTTACGAGCGCGCTATCAGTTCCCACGCCCTGGAGAACTGAGGTGCTATCCGCAATGCCCCCGAAGAAAGACGGCAGGATCGAGTGATCCCGTATGACGACGTGAACTTCGTAGGTAGCGGTCGCAGCCAGGAAATCTTGCTGGCCGACCAGCTTCTCCAGAATAACCCGCCCGTCGGCGCGCTGGCCGCCAAGGCGCCCGGAATCACCGAGCGCGGCGTCAATCCCGAGCACGAGGACGAACATGCCCGCACCCGCCAGCAGGGCCACGACCCGGCGACCCCACCGACCGCGAACTCGCGTAGCCGCGATTCGTCGTCCTTGCGTTTCGCTTGCGGTGCCACCGAGTTGACCAGCATTGGCATCGGCATGCGACTGGCTACCAGGCTGCTCTCGCGAGTCCGGGGATGTTCCCGCAGAGCCGGGCGCAGCACGCCCCCAGGCGCGGATCTCTGCTACTACCGGAATAATCGACACGAGCTGGGCCACGTTGGCGGCGTCAGGGAGGCCGCCGTGCCGCAGCGAGAACCCAAGAACAATCAGAAGGCCAGCGATCAGCGCCAAGGCACTCGTCCGGCGCCAGTGGTCCCTCACGTAAGCCGTCACATTGCCCCAACCGCCGAAGATCGCCTAGAAGACCTAGCCCACTGCGTGCTGCATTCTATGGCTACGAGGAGATCCGTACTCATTGCCCGGCGTCACCATGGCGGGACGGGACAGAGCTCGCAGCCTTTCGACGCTGGACGAGCTCGGCCGAAGATCGACATCTTTCTGTCAGCTGCGACATATTTTCGGGCTTGTATCGAGCCAGTTCGCTAACAAAACTGGCTAACACGGGGCACTTGGCCTTCCCTGCCGCATCTCGACAGAAGCAGCACTCGGAAGGCCTTCGCCAGACCCATGGAACCTTCGAAGGGGACAGTGACCATGGCTTACGGTCAGCTTCAGCATCCGCATTCATCGGCACAGCCGCCAAACTCACGCAAGCGCAAGATGGCGGGAGACCTGGCAAAAGGCGTCGCGACCAAGACCGTCGCCGGCTTGCTGGTCAAGCTGGCCATCGTGCTCGTCGTTCTCGCGGTCGGAGCGGGCGCCTTCATCAAATGGCATCATCACCAGGTCGCTACGGTTGCCAACGGCGTCGTGCTCAAGAAACTGCAGGCACTCAGCGTCTATCACGCCGCGGAGGCGACGTACACGTTCAACTTCGACGATGTGGTGCACAAGAGCTTCCTCTTCTTTACCGGCGAGACGATCCACGTGGTCGGCTCCGGCGCTGACGACGCGATAGTCAACTTCAACGATGTTCATATGGTGCGTAACAGCCCGACCTCAGTCACCGTCCTGGTCCCCCAGCCGACGCTAGGCACCCCGATGGTCAACCTGAGCCAGACGACCCTGTCCGAGAAAAGCGGCTTCTTCTCGCACCTGGACAACTTGCTCAGCAGCCATCCCAACGACGCGAGGCTCGCCCTCGGCCTGGCTCAGAAGAAGATCGGAGCAGCAGCAGCGTCCACCAGCCAGCTCACCGATCTGGGCCGGACCCAGACCCGCACGTTCCTGACTAAGCTACTTGAGCCGCTCGGCATCACCCACGTGACCGTCGACTTCCTGTAACCGCTCCAACGGTCACGGGCTTCAGCGATTGCCGGGCGACTGCCCATTTACCCGACCAAAGAAATAAGCAGCTGAGATGTTCGAGAGGTTTACCGACCGGGCGCGGCGAGTTGTGGTCCTGGCTCAGGAAGAAGCCAGGATGCTCAACCACAACTACATCGGCACCGAGCACCTCCTGCTCGGCCTCGTTCACGAAGGCGACGGCGTCGCCGCGAAAGCACTGGAGTCGCTGGGCATCAGCCTCGAAGTGGTGCGTCAGCAGGTCGAGGCCATCATCGGCAAAGGCATCGAGCCTCCGCCCGGCCCCATTCCGCTCACCCCGCGCACCAAAAAGGTGCTCGAACTGACGCTGCGCGAGGCGACGGAACTGGGACACAGCCACATCGGTACCGAGCACCTTCTGCTCGGGCTGATCCGCGAGGGCGAAGGCGTGGCCGCCCAGGTTCTCACGCACCTGGGCGCTGACTTCAGCCGAGTGCGCCTACAGGTGATCCAGCTACTGCGCGCCTACCGTAAGGAGCCCGCAGCCGAGCAGGCGGACGAATCAGGTTCCGTCCCCAGCATGCCCGAGAGGTTTACCGTCCGGGCGCGGCGGGTTGTGGTCCTGGCACAGGAAGAAGCCAGGATGCTCAACCACAACTACATCGGCACCGAGCACCTCCTGCTCGGCCTCGTCCATGAGGGCGAGGGCGTCGCCGCGAGGGTACTGGAATCCCTTGGCATCAGCCTCGTAGCCGTGCGCCAGCAAGTCGAGGCCATCATCGGCCAGGGAATCCAGCCTCCGCCCGGCCACATCCCGTTCACCCCGCGCGCAAAGACGGTACTCGAGTTGTCGCTACGCGAGGCCTTGGAGCTAGGTCACAACTACATTGGCACCGCGCACATCCTGCTTGGGCTGATCCGCGAGGGCGAAGGAGTAGCCGCGCAGGTACTCGCGCTCCAAGGGGCCGACCTCAGCCGAGTGCGCGTCCAGGTGATCCGGTTGGTGGACAGCAACGAGAGGCCCGACCAGGCGCAGCCCGTTCAATCCGCCCAGCCTGCTCTGCCGGTCAGCCAGACTACGGCAGAGCCGGAACCAGAACCGGAACCAGAACCGGCCGCAGCCCGGAAGGCCGTCCCCCGGCGCCGGGCCGAATACGCAGACTTCGATCTCGCGGTCCGCAGCGACGGCCTTGGCTCGTTCACGGCACGGGTACTCAATTCGCCAGCCGGCCAGACCGGCGAAATGCCCCTGCGGCTTCCCTGGTCCGAGCTTGAGCTTGAGAACCTCATCCTGAAGATCCAGCACCATCCGCGTTCGGTCCGCCGGATCGACAATCCGCATACGGCCGCGATAAAAGACTTCGGCTCTCGGATGTACCAGGCGCTTTTCACTGGCCAGATCGAGACCGTCCTGCTGAGAAGCCTGAGCGAGGCGGCGGCTCACGGCAGCGGCCTGCGGATCAGGCTGAGGCTGACCGACGCGCCCGAGCTCGGTCTGCTGCCCTGGGAGTTCATGTACGACGGCGTCAGGAACAGATTCCTGTGCCTGTCCGAGCGGACTCCCCTGATCAGGTTCCTCGACGTGCCAGACCCGCTCAGGCCCCTGCGCGTAGCCGAAGCGCTCCGCATACTCGTCGTGATCGCCAGCCCTCCCGACTTCGGCCGGCTGCATGCCGAAGAGGAGTGGGACAAGATCTCGCGAGCCCTGGACCCCTTGATCCGCAGCGGCGCCGTCGAGGTCCACCGCCTCCCGCAAGCAACGCTCGACGACCTTCGCCGCGCGCTTCGCCAGGAAGAATGGAACGTCCTGCACTTCATCGGTCACGGCGGCTTCGATCAGTCCACCAGGGACGGCATCCTGATCTTCCAGGACGCCGCCGGGCGCAGCCGCCCGGTGTCCAGTCAGGACCTGGGCATACTCCTCCACGATCACGACCCGCTCAGGCTGGTCGTCCTGAACGCGTGCGAGGGAGCCCGAAGCGACCAGCAGGACCCCTTCTCTGGCACCGCCCAGGGCCTCATGCAGCAAGGAGTCCCTGCCGCGATAGCAATGCAATTCGAAATCTCCGACAAGGCAGCGATAACCCTGGCATCCGAGCTGTACAGCGCCATCTGCGACGGCTACTCATTGGAGGCAGCGGTCACGGCCGCCAGAAAGGCGATTTTTACCGACGGCAACCCATCCGAATGGGCGACGCCGGTACTTTACCTGCGGGCAGCAAACGGTAATGTCTTTCACATCGAACCGCACGGGGGATAACCGGACGGCCGAGGTATCACCAGGCATCCCAGGCGGGTCAGGCTCCGGGGTACTTATCCCAGATCCACCCCCGCCTACCTTGCGCACGACAGCAAAGACCCAGGGGAAGCTCAGCAGTACCACCAGCAGAAGACCGAGAACAAGCGGCGCAGGCCGCACAACCGCGACCGCCAGACACCCGGCAGCCGCGACCGCGCAGTTACGGGCGAGCGGCCGGTAGACACGACGGTCACGGTCCCAGTCCAGCAGGCTCGCCGCGATCAGCATGGTCGACGACAGCACCACAGCCGCCCCGCCGCACAGCATCCAGGCGGTACTGACCGGCGTCCGCCCATCGTCAGCATGCCGGACCAGGCTGACCATCGCCGCGCCCATCACGGCTATGGCGGCGGTCACGGGCAGGTGCCCGAGCATCCAGGTCAGCGTCGCCGGGCGCTCGTCCCTGACCTCACGATGCCCGGCGAAATCGAAGTACGTCCACCAGGCACCGAACCCGACCACGACAGCGACCAGCCCGACGCTCAGGTCAAGGACGCTGATGGGCTCGCTGGACAGTCCCTGGACCACACCGGTCACGGTCTCGCCCAGGACAATGATGATGAGCAGCCCGAACCGCTCCAGGAGTGCATCGGTAATCGTGAGCGCGGCCGCCGCGACCGAGGTGGAGGTGAGGATCAGCGCCGCGTATCCGGCGAGGTAGGCGACGTCGATAAGCCCCCAGGCCGCTATCCGGATACTGCCAGGCAAGAACGCGGTCGCGGCCAGCAAGACCGCGCACCCCGCCGTCCCTGCCACGAACATGCGGCTTGTCCGCCGGTATTCGGGACGGTCATGGCGCACGGCAAACAGCCACACCAGAGCCAGAATGGCGAATAGCGCTCCCGCCGTCGCCGCGAAGGCGACGCCGTGCGCACCACCGGCCTGCGGGATGAAGGCGCCGAGCGCGACAAGCACCAGGATCTGGATCAGGAATGTGTTACGCGCCCTGGCATCTTCACGGCCGTGCAGTTCGTGATGCAGGCTGCCGTTCGCCCACGCGATCCAGACCAGCGTGAAGATCGCGGCGAACTCGCCAAGCCCCGGCCAGGTAAGGCTTCCGGCCAGGTGACGAGCGGCCTGAGCGACAAGCACCACAACCGCCAGGTCGTAGAAGAGCTCAAGCGGGCCGACGACGCGCTCTCGCGGCTGCTCACCGTGCGGCCGCGGCGGCTGCCATAGCGCACGGCGCAGCCGTTCCCAGCGTTCCCGCCGGCTCAGCCCGCCCGACGGCGCGAGCGATGGCGGTTCAGCCGGCCCCGCACTCTCCAGCCCGCCTGGCTCGTCTGCCATCCAACCCGCTCCCAGGGCATCACGCCGACACCGCAAGCCATACCAATCCGCATCCGCAGGCGGGAAGCCCAGCTTGCCACGCCACGCCATGCTTTCATGCAGAAAATTTGGCGGCGGCTGGTGCCCGAGCCAGCCGGCCTCCTAGTCAGGTCGCGCGGTCGCGTGCAAGACCTTGCTCAGGCCATCGCGGGCTTCGGCTATAGCCGGGTCCAGGGCAATGACCTGACGGTACTCAGCTTCCGCTTCGACATGCCTGCCCAGCTGATAGAGCACGTCACCGAGGCGCAGATGGGGTTTCGGATGGCTGGGTTCCAGGGCTATGGCCGTGCGGAACGCGGCCTCCGCCTCGTCCTGCCGACCAAGCTTGCTGAGCATGCGGCCGAGTTCGTAGGAAGGCCAGGGACTGTCCTGATGCAGACGAGCAGCCTCACGAAATTCAGATTCGGCCTCCGCGAACCGTTCGGTATCACTCAGCATGATGGCCAGGTCATGATGCGGCCACGGGTTAGCCGGCTCAAGATGGATTGCCTCCCGGAACTCGATCTCAGCCTCGGAATGACGCCCAAGCCCGCGTAGCGCTTCCGCGAACTCGTTATGGTGCCACAGCTCAGCTGGATTCAAGCTGATCGCCTCGTGAAAGCAGGCCGCCGCATCGGTCAGCCGCCCGTTGCCGCGCCGCAGCTCACCGATATGGTGCAGTGGCCACGCACGGGCCGCGCCATCGTGGGCCGGAGCCAGCCCGAGTGCTTCCTCGAACTCAGCTTCCGCCTCTGTCCTGCGGCCAAGCTCCCGCAGAACCTCACCAAGATCACAGTGCGGCCAGGAATCGGCCGGGTTGAGCCGGATCGCCTCTCGGAGGACCGGCTCGGCCCCCGAGTATTTACTAAGGCGATACAAGGCAGCCCCGAGCCCCGCGTGAGCCTGGGCTAGACCCGGATCGTTCGCGATCGCACCCCGGTAGATCTTCTCTGCCTCATCATAGTGACCCCGGCGTCGGAGTTGGTCGCCCTCATCCGCCGCCGCGACTGCGACCGCAGCGCGACCGGGCTGTGGTCGGATGGCGGCTGGCTCACCTGCGGCAGGGACGATGAACAACAGGGTGTCAGCCGAGCGCAGATACAGGATGGGGGTGACCCACTCCAACGTGTGGCCTGACATCCCCAGGATCGCAAGACGACCGCTCAGGGTCGCCTCATCCAGGCCACGGCCCGCGGCAATTGCAGCGTAGAAACCACGGGTGAATTCAGCGCTGGCGGCATCACTGACCTGGTACTGCATCGCAACTACGGCGGGCACCCCCGCGCGGACCAGGGCAGCAGCCGTGCCGGAATACAAACCGCTACCACTGCCAGCGGCTCCCGAGCAGCAGTTGAGTACGACCACACGGGGCACCGGACGCGCCTCGCCGAGCAAATCTGTGAACCTGCTGGCCTCAACCAGATCTGCTCTCCCATCTGAGCGGGTGAGGGCAAGAAGTCCCTCGTCGCGTTGCGGGTCGAAGTCACCGTGACCGATGTAGTGCAGGACATGCCACGGGCCGGCCATCAGCTTGCTCTGCAGACCAGCCCAGGTCGCCGACCTCGCCCAGCACACCTCCACCAGCCCCTCCGCGACCAGATCGGACAATGCTTCTTCAAGCTGTGCCCGCTCTCGTTCCACGTCCAGGGCTTGCAGGTCCCTGGGCGATGACACCACGGCCAGTATCCGCAGCGGCAGATCAACCCGCACCGGAGTCGGCGGCGCCGCGACCGGGACATTCCGCACCAGTCGTCCGCGACGGGCCACGTATGCCCCGGTCACCTGGTCATACATCGCTTCCCACGGCAGCGTCGCCAGCTCTGGGACATCGATCCGCAGCACGACCCGAAGCGCGCGCTCCCCGGCTGCGGCCAGCGCCGTGCTGCCCCGGTACCGCCCGGCAACCTCGCCCGTCCCCAGCAAAGCCGTGAACAAGGCATCGCCTACTTCCCTGACCGGGCGTTCCAGCTCATCGGTGACGCGCCGGGCAGAAACCGAAGAGGCAAGCACAGAATTCTGCAACTCCCGGTGCCGAGCCCGCAGCAGATTCAGATCGAGACTCACCATGGCGGACGCAAGCCCAGCAGGCGAGCTGATCACATCAACCTTGAAGGCACCTGGCGAAGCACCGTAGCCAATCGCGACCTCGAAAACGGCGGCTTCATCTCGGACCGCACCGGACTTGTCGCGACGATCATCCATAGTCAGTCATTGTCCCACCCAGACGCGATACGCGCCGACCAGACACCGACGCGTGCGAGCCTCCGTGATCACCGCCTCTACCGGCCCGGTTGAGATTGCTGCTCAGCTGGCTGAATAACCGTCTATTTATTACTCTCACCACGCGGAGGCTCACCAATTTGGGCGTGAATGTTGCACTGCCTCATCCAACGGGATGAGCGGCGTGCGGACCTTGTGCCTGGCGATGACCCGCTCCGGGTAGTGGTTCAGCCCGGCTCGTGTGGCGAATCTGCGGGTATCGGCCCTTTCGGAGTGCCGACGGCTGACCTGACCGGCGAAGGTGACTCCTCCTATACGACACCCTGTTCGTGTCACACCCGTCTTTTAGAGTGGCTACCTCCAGCCGACGAGGAGGCGAGGCGACCATGCGGGACGGGAAGCGCGAGGCGCAGGCCAGCGTCATCAGGTCCTGGCAGACGGTGGAGAGGCAGCCACCCTATCTAGGTTCCGTGACAATGGTCGGGGTCCTGATCACTGAACTCCGCTGGCGTCATCACCCGGCTGATGCTCCATGACCAAGGTCTGCCTCATTGTCACGGAAGGATGCCGGGTACCTGCATGCGAGGTCGCCCTGAATGGCCTCGCGAACGGACCAATCTCGGTCTATTCCCGCAATCTGCGAACCGGGCAGACGGTCACGGCCACCTTACTCCCCGGATTCAACAAGCAGCCGGACTGGCTCCATGGCGGCAGGACCCCGTGCCTGCTGTTCATCGACCAGCGAATTCTGATTATTCACCCCGCTGGCAGAACTGACGAGCAATGCCTCGCTGGGTAGCGTGCTGTCGTAGCCTTGAGGCCTGATAGGCCTAGTTTCTCCGCAGTTCTCTTGTTCATCTGTGATGCTGCGGTCCAGACAATTAGCTGGGAGCGCTGATGGCTGGAAAGAAGTGCTCGCAAGCGCATGTACCAGGTCATGTATTCATCTCGTATGATCGCGCTGATGCGCAGCGGGTTGACCACCTGCAAATGATCTTGGAGCAGGCCGGGATCAGGGTCTGGCGTGATACTGCCGACATCCGGCCAGGACAGGACCGGAGGCTCGCGATACGCGATGCCATTACGGCAGGCAGCCTGGTTTTCCTGGCGTGCTTCTCGGAGAGGAGCCAGGAAAAGACCAGTAGCGATCAGAACGAGGAAATTGGCTTGGCAGCAGAACAGATGCGCTGCCAGCAGCCGGGCGTGCCGTGGCTGATTCCCGTCAGATTCGATAGGTGCAATCTTCCGCTGTTCGACCTGGGCTGGGGGAGAACGCTGGACTCGCTTCAGCGCGCTGATCTGTTCGGCCCTGGCTACCGAACTCAGGCAGATCGGCTGATCTGTGCTATCCAGCAGGCTCTGGCCGATGAAACGCAGGTCGAGGATGGTCAGATCATTCAGACGCATGTTCTCACCGGTATGCGGTATTCGCTGCCGCCGGACACGGCTGCTTTCACCGGTCGGGAAAATGAACTGAACCTCATCACGGCCGTGGCGGACGCTGCCAGATCCAGAGGGATCGTTGCGATTCACGCGATCGGCGGGATGCCGGGAGTGGGCAAGACGGCGCTGGCCGTCCGCGTCGCACATCTACTGCGGAGTCAGTTCCCAGACCGGCAACTGTTCATAGATCTGCAGGCGTACACCCCCGGCCAGGACCCAGTCGCGCCCGAAGCGGCGCTGGAAGGGTTGCTGACGGCCGTCGGACTGGATGCCCGGTATCTGCCGGGAGATCTGCAGGCCCTGGCTGGCCTGTGGCGAGATCGGATGGCCGGGCAGCGCGCACTGCTGGTCCTGGACAACGCCGCCAGCAGCGACCAGGTCAGACCGCTGCTGCCCGGTGGTGACAGCTGCCTGGTGCTGGTTACCAGCCGCCGATACCTTGGGGACCTGCCTGGCTCGGTGGTATCGGTGCTGCTGGAGGCCTTGCCAGCGGTGCGGGCGCAGGAAATGTTCGTGCGGCTTACCCCGCGTGCCGCAGCCGGGCCAGCTATGGCGGTTTCGGAGCTGGCGGATCTGGCGGGTTACCTGCCGCTGGCTATCTCGCTGCTGGCCCGCGTGTATGAACGGCATCCGAGCTGGACCTTGACCAACCTGGTCAGCGAGACCAAGGCTAGCTTGCTGACACTAGCCGCGGAAAAGAGCAGCGTTGCTGCCGCGTTCGATGTTTCGTACCGGTACCTGGACTGCGGTGAGCGGCGGCTGTTCCGGCTACTGGGGTTGCACCCGGGTACGACGATCGACACGTACGCCGCCGCTGCCCTCGGCGGCATCTGCCTTCGCGAGGCCGGCGCATATCTGGATGCGCTCCACGGCGAAGGACTGCTGACCGAAGCCGGATACCGCCGGTACGGCATGCATGATCTCATCCGCCGGTATGCACAGGACCTGGCCGCCGACGAGTCTGCCGCCGTCCGCGAGCGAGCGCTGGATGGCCTGTTGGACTATTACCAGCACGCCGCCGCCACGTCGCAAGTCCAGCTCGCCCAGTACCAGACCAACCCTACGCGAGCGCGCCTGCCGGTACTCGATGTCGCTATCCCCGACCTGCGGGACGGCGTGCGGGCGCTCGCCTGGGCCCGGACTGAGCGCGCCAACCTTTGGGCGTGCCTGGCTCACGTTATCCGCGCCCGCCGACCTGCCCGGGTGATCGCTCTCACCGCCGCCGTGGCCGCGCTCCTGCGACAGGACGGCCCGTGGACCGAAGCCATTACCCGCCATCGCACTGCCGCACGGGAAGCGCACAACCTCGGCGATCCGCCAGCCGAGGCCCTCGCGCTCTACGAGCTGGGCGTAGTTCGGCACTTGTCCGGGGACTACCAGGGCGCGGGCGACACGCTGGAGGCGTCCCTGGCAATCTTCAGGGACCTGGGCGACCGTCTGGGGCAGGCCAACGCGCTCTACGACCTGGGGGTAGTACGGTGGCGACTCGGGGACAGGCGCATCGCGATCGACGCCTTGCGGGCGGCCATGGATAGCCAGCGCGATATAGGCGATCGTCTCGGTCAGGCTAATAGCCTTAACTACCTGGCGGCTGTGCAGCGGCAGGCGGGGGATCATGCAGCCGCCCGCGAGACGCTGCAGGCAGCTCTCGGCATTTACAGTGACCTCGGCGACCTGTCCGGCGACATCGGCGCTCTCAGTTCCGCCGCCACGGCCCAGCAACAGCCCGCCGAGTATCCGGGCGCCCCCGAGTCGCTTGAGACTGCCCTGCGCATTTACCGGGGGCCTGCCGACCGGCAGGGTCAGGCGGGCACCCTTAGCTACTTGGCCGGCGTGCAATGGCGAGCCGGCGACTACCAGTCAGCGATTAAGACCCTGAATGCGGCGCTACAGATTTACGGTGACAGCGGTAATCGGCTTGGGCAGGCCAGCATCCTCGGTGAGCTCGGCGTGGTGCGCCGACGGGCGGGCGACTATCTAGGTTCAGCCGTAGATCTGGAAGCCAGCCTGACCATTTCCGATGAAATTGGTGATCGCGGCGGGGTTGCCGAGTTCCTCAACGAGCTAGGGACGCTCAACCGAATCAGTGGCGACCCCCTGCGAGCCATTCAGCTTCACCAGCAGGCGCTGGTCCTCGCGCTTGAGATCGGTGCTCCGTGGGATGAGGCTCATGCGCTCGCAGGCCTAGGTCGCTGCGCGCTGGCCGCAGGAAACCTGACGGACGCACGCGACAACCTACGGCGCGCGTACGAAATCTTCGAGCGCATCGGCGCAACCGAAGCCATCGGCATAGCCGCCGATCTCGGCGATATCGCCTAAGACAACGTGCGACTTGGAGTTATTGCGCGATCTTCGGCTGGTCCTGGATTGCCGCCAGGAGGGAATCGAGAAGCTTTCGGGTGTGGGGTTCGCTGAGGACCTCGCCGATCCAGGCGGCGGAATCGGTTCGCTCGGGTGACCTCGGGCTGGGCGTGAGCCAGTCGGTGGCAGCCGCCTCGGTGATGTGGCCGAGCTGGGCGATGAGCATCGAGAAGTGTCCGCGCTGGTTCACGATGGCTGGTCCGCCGGCGATCCGGTAGGCGCTGATCAGGGCCCGCGCCCGGCCGGGGTCGCCGCGGGCGAACTCGAACAGGACGCACCCGAGTTCCTGGCTCGGATCGGCCGGGCCGCTATTTTCCCAGTCGATCACGCAGACTCCGCCGCCTAGGGCAGGCAGCAGGTTGTCGGCCCACAGATCGCGATGACAGGTCCGGAAGGTCTGCGCAGGCTCGATCCAGGACTCCAGCGCCACCAGCTCATCGCGCAGCTCGGCGAGCTGCCCGGTGAACGGCGCCCCCGCCCGGCCAAGCCGCTCGACCAGCCGGTCCCAGCGGCTGGCACCTACCGGCTCGTAGTACCAGGAATCCAGCGAGCCGGGGTCAGCGGCCCCGACGCGGTGAATGGCGGCCACGACAGCACCCACAAGCGCCGGGTCAAGCCCGGTGTCGGGAGCCCCCAGGTCAACCCATTCGTACACCCTGACCTGCCTGCCGGTGACGGTCGCGAATACGCGTCCCTCCGTCGTGCGCAGCACCCGCGGCGTCGGCACTCCGGCCGCATAGGCCGCCTCCTGGAACGCCGTCGCCGGGCCCGCTTCATCCTCATCTGGCGGATAGAAAGGCACTTTCACCGCCCAGCTGCCCTCGGCGGTCTCCAGCCGCCACACGAGGCCCTGCTTACCCCGCGCGACCGGGTCATCCGACAGCCGCACTGGCAGGCCGAGACCGAACTTCCGGGCAAGGTCCACCGCATCCATCAGCCCACCCCAGCACAACTCGGCAAGCAGCGCCAGGGAAGGCCGCCCGCTGCGGGGTAATCTGGTACCTCGCCGGGTCTATCTGCGGCGCAGCAGGGCCCTGATCTGCTGAGCCAGGTCCGTCTGCCCGATCTTGGTGGCGGCTGCCAGGGCGTCGTCGAGGACCAGGTGAGCCTATGGGTGGCCTGCGGCGATCGGGATCTGGCCGAGCGCCAGGCCCACGTTGGCGATTCCGTCCGGTCGCTGCAGGCGGCCGAAGATCTGGAAACCAGTGCCATCAGCTACCAGGCCAAACACCACGCCCCCTTTGGCACAGAAAACCAGGATGCCGCAGAATTCAAACACCACCCACGCGGCATTGTCCCAGCCATTCGGCCAAGATGTCGCGGGCCCCAGCGGAAACGTGATCCTCGGCAACCTCGCGGAATCGAATGGCCGAGTCAGCCCAAAGTTATTTTAATAAGAAGCGGTGTTTAGTGGTCGGGCTGGTAGCAGAGTAGCTTAAGATATGATGATCTGATGCGATCTGTTGAGGAGTTGCGGCATTGGTGGATCAGCGAGATCCCGCAGCTGATGGCCAGGCCGGGCATGTATGGTTCGACCGGCCGGGAGATGGAGCTGGGGGCCGACGGCCTGCTCCAGAATCTTTGCTTCCTCGATAACCGAGATACCGGCTACGCTGAAGCCCGCCAGGACCTGCTGGACCGTTACGGCCAGCTAGGCGTGACGGGACCGTTCACGGCGATGTTCGACCTGACCCGGTGCCAGGCCGAGGTCGCGGCCATCTACGGCGAGGTGTTCTGCCGCCTGGGTTACCTGGACGTCGAGAACACGGTCAGCCCGGACCGCTGGGACGAGCTGATCGCCAGCTTGCCCGCGATATTCGCCGAGAAGGACCTCCGCCTCAGTGAAGTCGAGCAGCAGCTGGGTCCGCCAAGCCTGGTCGTGGACGGCAGGGTCTTGTGCTATGCCTCGTCCAGGCCTGCTGACGGGTGGGTTTTCGTGGACTGTCAGGCCGAGGTCATCCGGAAATACCAGCCCGGCGAGGGCAACTATTGCTCGACCACTGACCCCGATCCGCTGGTGCGTTCGGTCAGGCGCTCGGCAGGCGACTTCGAGGACGGGCTGATCCTAACCCTGTACGGCCTGGTCAGGCGCTGGGGACCAGGCTGGTGGATCGACCACCCCGGCCCCAATGCGACCAGCGAGTCGCTGGCGATCGCCGCTCAGCTCAAGCAGATCCGTAACGCGGACCCGTCACAGACTTAATAGGGGATCAGGTTCTGGGCTTAGACGTCCGCCCAGCGACTCACGCCACCTGGCTTCCGTGATCATGGTCGTGTCGTGATCACGGAAACTCGCTCGGGCTGCGCGGGCCCGCCAGTATTGCCGCACCCGGAGATTGTCGCCATTCTCCTGGAGTGTTTTCAGCGTTCGCCTGGAGAGTTGTCGTCGCCTGGAGAGTTGTCAGTAAATAGCGCGGCTAACTCTCCACCAGACGACAACTCTCCAGGCGAATACTGAAAACTCTCCGCGAAAAGAACGACAACTCTCCGGGAAACCGGCGAAGGCCCCTGGAATCGGCTCACCCGCGCGAACAACCGCATCATTCTTTACCGACCTGGGCTGAGACGCCTCTGCGACAGCGCTACCCCGAGCCAGGAACCTGTAGATGCGGTGGGGTTGCAAGCTCCGCGCTCGATCCGGCTGATGTCAGCTTGCGTCATGCCACTCTTTTGGCAGAGTTCGACCTGGGCGAGCAGTTCACCCGGGCGCTGTATGACGCCCGCGAACTGGCGATGGGCCGGATTCAGGCCGCTGCCCAGGTTCTTGCCGCCGAGGGAATCGCCGGCCTGCGCCTGCGCCAGCACACCCACACCTGGGGCAGCCATACGACTGAGTTCCTCGCCGTCGGAACGGCCGTCAGGCCCCTGCGCGACGACCACAAGATCGAGCACCCCACGATGGTGCTGAACCTAGAGCACTGAGACCCGGCGAGGTGGATCTCTGACGCCCCGCCCGGCGGGTCACCCGGATACGGGCTGGTCGAGACTGCGGGCCAGACGGTCGACCCTGCGAAGCGCGTCTGGCATCCGGTACGTCCCGGCCATGTCGCGGATCATGGCGGCCGTGTCAGAGACCTCCATCCCGACTGAAGTCACATACAGGAAACGGCGGGACTGACCGCGCCTCACCGTCGCCGCATGAGAGGCGGTGAGAAAGGCGTTTTTCGCAACCCCTAGGACAGGTATCCCGAGTTCCGCGTGCACATAGCGGCCAAGACCGGGGCGTCCGAGTGGGTCCAGGTCGACATAGCCGTCAATCACCAGGGCCGCGAGCGGATCCGCCCCGGCGCAGACAGCAAGTACTGGCCCAAGCTCCCGGCGGTAGAACTCCCCCGGCCGGTACGGCTCAACGTCCGCACACAGCACCGTCCGCTCGCCCGTCACCGATGAGAACCGCCGATCGGCGGCAGTGACCAGGGCAGCCCGCGCGGCACCCTCCCCGAAGTAGTGCACGTCGACTGCAGCAAAGGAGAGTTCCTGCTTCAGCGAGCACCACCGATCATCAATACGCGACCGCGACCCGGCAGAATGGACGAATGGGCTATCTCTCGGCTTCGCCCGCCAGGGCGACAGCGTAGCCGCGAAGGCACAACTATATTGGCACCGAGCACATTCTGCTTGGGCTGATCCACGAGGGCGAGGGGTAGCCGCGCAGGTCCTTACGCTCCTGGGCGCCGGCGACCAGGCCGCCCTGATGACTATGAGGAACTTTGACGCTTCCCGGCTATCACCTCGCTCGGCCGCGGCTGACGGACCGCGTGCTCGAGGCTCCGGTATGCGTGGTCATCGGCGGCGCTGGATATGGCAAGTCGGCGCTCGCCGCGGAGAGCGGCGACCGGCTTGAGGTTCCTGTTATCAGAGCCGTGCTTGAGTCCAGCGGCGTTTCCGCGGCGTTGCTGCCCTACCGTTTGCGCTCGGCTGCGGCCCGGGTCGGCCTGTCGGATCTTGCGGCACGGATGGATCAGGCGGCTGCCGCCGGTCCCGCTGGCGTCCTGGACGCCATGCTGGAGGCGCTTGCCGGAGTCGGCGCGCTGATCATCGTCGATGAAGTCCAGAATGCCGAGCCGGATGCGGTGGCATTGCTCACCCGGCTCGCTGGACAGCTTGAATCGGGTCAGCGGCTCCTGCTGCTCGGCCGGGACGCGACGCCGGGCCTTGGCCAGCTGCGCCACGCTGGTGCCGCGACCTGGCTGGGTACAGCGGACCTCGCGATGACGGTGCAGGAGATCGCGACTCTGTGCCGGGACGGCTTCGAGCTGACCGTGCCTGATCCGGACGCGGCGTGGCTGCGGGACGTCACCGGCGGCTGGACGGCCGCGGTGGTGCTGGCGGCGGCGCAAGCTCACTCCTCGGGACGTCCGCTGCTTGAGGTCGGGGCGCTGGGCACGGCCCCGCTGGCCGTGCTAGCCGGCCTGACCGAGCAGATCCTGCAGAGCCTGCCCGCGCAGGCCAGGTCAGCGGTCCAGCAGATAGCGCATCTACCGGTGCTCCATGAGGCCGTGGTTGCCCGCGCGACGGGAATGCCTGGTCTGCTCTCCGCGATCAGCCGGGCAGGGCTGCCGCTGCAGGGCGATGACGGCTGGTGCCAGCTCATCGGGCCGGTGCGGGATCTGCTGGCGGCACGCGCGCCGGCGGCGCCTGCCACTCTGGTGGGTGCCGCTGCCGCCTACGCTGAGCGGGGCAGGCTGGACCTTGCCGCCGACCTGCTCATCGGCGCTGGGCAGGCCGCCGAAGCCGCGAGTCTGCTTGCCGCCATGAGTCCGCAGGAAGCGGAACGGCTCGGCCTGGACGAGTTGTCCGCGCTGGCTGCCCGGCTGCCGCCGGCCAGCCTGGATGACCAGCCGGGGCTGCTGCTGCACCTGGCCCGTGAGTGCGAGCCGCCAGCAGCGATCAACCGCAGGTCCGAGGCCCTCCGGCGAGGGCTCGCCGCGCTGGGCGGGCCATCGAGGGATCTCCCGCTGGCCCGCGAGTTCCAGGCCGAGCTCGCATCTGACCTGGTGCGCGACGACGATCCTGAAGGCGGGCAGAGCCTTGCGGCCGCAGTCCTGGCCGAGACCGGGCCAGACGAGGTGCGGACCAGGGCGCGGCTGCTTGAGGTGCTCGGCAAGGCGGCGGCCAGGTACAAGGACGAAGAGCACCTCGCACGCGCGGCAGACGAGCTGTCCGCCGCGGCTCAGAGGTACCGGAGCCTCCGGCTATGGAGGTGGCAGGCTTACGCCCTCATGACGCTCGGCGCCTGGGTACACCTCCATCGCGGCGCCGTCGACCAGGCTGTCGCCGCTTTCGACGAAGCGCTGGCGGCCATCCCGGCGCGGCGGCAGCAGCGCGCGGTCATCCTGACTTTCCGCGCCGAACCCCTGGTGTTCGCCGGGCGTTACGAGGAGGCCGCGGCCAACCTGACCGAGGCCGAAGAGACCGCGAAGGTCATCGGGGATGTGCGGGTCCGCGCGTACGTGAGCTGGGAGCACGGTCGCGCGCTGTCGCAGCAGGGCGACGGGCCAGGAACACTAGCGGCGATCCACCAGGCCGAGTCATTCCGGTCCGACTGGTTCGACGGCTGCGGCGGGCAGTTCCTCGCCGACGCGGCCGATCTGCTTGACCGAGTCGGCTATCACGACCTCGCACTGCGGTATCTGGACCGGGCACGCGAGCAGTCCGAGCACGAGGACTTCGAGGTGGACCGTGCTGCCGCCGCCATCTGCGCCCGTAGCGGCGACCCGCAGGAGGCCGAGCACCGGCTGATCGCCCTGTCCAGGTCACCCTGGTGCGAGCCGATCGAGCGATGGCGGGTTCAGCTGCTGCGTGCTGTGGCCGCGCAGCGTCGCGGCGATCCGGCGGCGGCCGCGCTCGCACTTGACGCCATGGACCTGGCCGCGAGGCTCGGCCTCCCGGCGCTGCCGCTGATCGCCGAGCGCGTCGCCGCCGAGCGCGTACTCGGCCTGGTCGCGGCGTCCGGGCATCCGCTGGCCGCGAGCCTGGCCTCAATGACCTTCCCCGTCGTGGTGAGCCTGCTGGGCGGGTTCAGCATGTCGCGTGGCGGTCAGCCCGTCGAAGTGCCTCCTGGCCAGGGACGTCAGCTGATCAAGCTGGTCGCGGTCGGCGGCGGCCGGCTGACCGCCGATGCCGCGATGGAAGAACTCTGGCCGCAGACCGATCCGGAAATCAGCGCGAACCGGCTGCGCACGGTGCTCAGCCGGCTTAAGGACGCGGCTGGCGAGGTGGTGATCCGCGAGGACCGGGACCTGCGTCTGGGCCCGGCGGTGCAAGCTGACGTGCAGGCGTTCGAGCACGACGCCCGGCGAGCCAGGTCGCTCGCGGCCGAAGGTTCGAGGGAGGCGGTGTCGGCGGCGCGGGCCGCGCTCTCGCGTTACCGCGGCGACCTGCTGCCAGACGATGCCTACGAGCCGTGGGCCGAACTGCCAAGGGAGCGCTTGCGACGCCAGGCGCTGGTTTTGCTCGACCTGTGCGCCGCCTGCGCCGCCGAGGTCGGCGACCTCGACGAGGCCGTTCGCTGCCTGGAGCGGGCAACCGAGCTGGTCCCCGACGAGGAGGACCGCTACCTCACCGCCGCGCGCCACTTGCTGGCGCAGGGCCGCCGGGGTGCCGCCCGGACGATGCTGCAGCGGGCCAGGTCCGTCGTTGACGAACTCGGCGTCCGGCCGCCAGTCGCGCTGGTTGAGCTAGAACATCAGGTGCACCGGCGCATGCACGCCGTCTGAGAGCGGTGTGCCGCTGGTGTGACGCCTGCCTGCCAGCGTGGGCTCCTGAGCCCGGCAACAGGTGCCGGGTCACCCTCTCGGGAGGTATCCATGTCATCTCGCCTTCCGCTGCGCGGGCTGGCGCGCGTCGCGGCCATCGCGACGGCGATCGCGCTGGCTTCCGGCGGCCTGACCGCGGCGAGCTGGGCCGCGCAGCCACCTCCGAGTCGAGCGCCGCAGGTCGCCGGGGCCGCATCTGGCCTGGTGCCCGCAGGCGGCGCTGGCTCGGCCGACAACAGTGGCCTGGAGTGCTTCTACGTCTACCCGGCCTGCTCAAGCACAGATCCGTCGGTGACGATCCCGATCTCCAACACGGGAGACACGTCCGCGTGCACGTTCGAATTCACGATCAGCTGGGGCGACGGGATAAGCGACACGCAGACGTTCCCCGGAGCAGATGGTGTGTCGACCATCGCCACCTTTAATCATGCCTACGACGACAAGCCCGACAGCTTCCCGGTGACAGTGACGGGTCAGGTCCTGGCCAACAGCGATCCGGCAGACGTCACCTGCACCGCCAACGGCGGCAACTATACGTTCAACCTGACTCCTCAGATCGGCCTGGCGGCATTGCGATTCGCCCCGGACGGCGCCAACGACTTCACGCCAGGACTGCCGGTGATCAAGGACGACGGGGCGCACCCAGAAGCGGACCACAAGTCGAAACCGGACGTCTGCGACGGCATCAAGGAGCCGATGCAGTACGACTACCTCGGCTGTCAGTCACCGGTGCCCGCCCTGTCCGGCCCGGCAGCCAAGGACTGGCCGGTCATCTTCCCCGCGGGTGCCCCGTTCGCCATCAACAAGGTTGTCTTCATCTCCAGCGGGCCGGTGACCGATCCGGTGCTGACGGCTAACGCCTCCATTCCGAGTGATTCGGGCTCAGGTACTTACCCCGACCTCGGTAACACGCCGATGACGGCGGAGAAGGCTGGGGGCACCTACCAGCTCACCGCGACCAAGCTGACCTTTGCCGGCGACCATCTGCCTGCCGTGCCCGGACGAGTCGTGATCTTCGTTTCCTGGACGATCACCGACGGCAAGACCCAGGCCACGATCGCCGCCGGCTTCGAGCACTTCACCTTGTACGTCACCGCCGGGACCTTCACCCCTGCCTCAGGACCGGGCACGAGCCAGGTCGCCGAGCCCTACGAATCGCTGCTCGACGTGGGAACGGTCGCGGCGGCAGGCAAGTCAGGCGACCTGGCCGTCTTCAACGCGATCTGGAAGACTTTCGCCAGCCGGAAGATCGCCCACCCGATCCTGAATCCGGTGACCGGCGAGGTGACCTATGGCCCGACTTTCAAGTATTACCACGATGGCTACCCGCAAATCGCTGACTGGTTCAATAAGCCAATCGGCGGCTGCCCGAAGTTCACCACGTTCCTGGCCGACGACTCGGGACATTGCGGCAACTTCGCCGAGTTCTTCGCCGGGGTGCTCGCCTTCCAGGGCATCCCAGCCGACGCGATCGCTCTCGGTGACCCGGCAGACGGCTTCTACCCGGGCTTTTACCCCGGACCCGACCCAGCCAAGGGCCACGACGCCGGCCCCTACGCCTACATGCTGGTCGGCCCTGGCCTGTGGAAGTTCGGCAAGAAGAAGAACGCGCCGACCAACTACCCCTACCGCGACAACCTGACCGTCGGCCCGCACAACCAGCTCACGATCAGCGGCGCCGGTGTCAGCTACAAGTCAGCTAAGCCGATCGCGCAGGGCCCGGTGACCGATCCGCCCATGATGTTCTACACCGGCGACCATGAGATCGTGAAAGTCACGCTTTCCGGCAGCGACGTCGCCGAGTTCGTCGACCCGTCCTACGGCAATCCCCGCGGCACCCCGAACCTCATCACCATGCCCGACTATGAGAAAACAGCGATCGCAGGCTTCGCCGTCATTTACAAGAAAGTAGGCAAGCTGCTCTTCCCGCTCCAGTACACAGGCAACCCGGCTGACGTGGCCGCCGAGTGCAGGCACAAGCCCGGCCAGCACATCGCCTGCTACTTCCAGGCCGTCCCCTACAACTAACGCCAGAAGTCGGCGCGGCCGGTCCCGGCCGCGCCGACTTGATTTCGGCGGCGCTATCGTCCTTACTGGTGGAAATCCCCGGACCCGGCCAGGCCTGCCGCGTCACCCGGGTCATACTGCGGCTCTCCTGCGGCAACTCCAGCCCGGTCGATGGCCTGGATCAGCATCCGGACGGCACCAGGCATCTCCACGAGTGCCTGGCGCAAGTTCTCGAGTTCCTGATCGCCATGCGGGCTGGCCTGCGCGGCGGCCTCGGCGGCGTCGTAGTCCTCCATGCGATCGCGCGCGGTCTGCACCTCAGAGGATACGAGCAGTTCCTCAAGCGCCTTGTCAGCCATGTCCGTTTCACGTACCTTCCGCTCGCTGCGATGTCGCCCCGGATCGCTGTCTGGATACCCGGCACATCGGTTCGCACTACCCAAAGTCAGCCGCGATACCCGGTCAGGGCGATCCAGATGGCCTCTGGCAGTAGCCGGCCCGCCCGACGCCATACGCTCGGTGCCATGACAGCTTCGATCGCGGGCGTCGCGGCGGACCTGGCGCCTGAGGGTGTGCTGCGGGCTGCCATCAACCTCGGTAACCCGGTGCTCGCGCAAGGCACGCGGGCGGCGCCAGCGGGCGTGACCGTGGACATCGCCCGCACGGTCGCGACTGCGCTGGACCTCCCCGTCACGAATGTCTGCTTCGACTCCGCCCGGCAGTCATTCGAGGCGATGACTACGGGACAAGCTGACCTCTGCTTCCTGGCCATCGAGCCGGCGCGTGCGGAAGCCGTCGCATTCACGGCGCCGTACGCCCTCATCGAGGGAGTGTTCGTCGTCCGCGCAGGCTCCGGGACGCAGACGCTGGCCGATGTAGATCAGCCAGGCATCCGGATCGCCGTGAATGCTGGCTCCGCCTACGATCTGTTCCTCACCCGCACGCTCAAGCACGCGCGGGTGGTGCGGGCCGCGAGCGGACCAGACGAGTTCCGCGCGAGCCGGCTTGAGGCAGTCGCGGGGATACGGCAGCCGATGACCGAGTACGCCGCCTCGCGATCTGACCTGCGGCTCATTGACGATCCTTTCATGCAGATCCGCCAGGCGGCCGGCACGACCAAGACCCGCCAGCCGGGCACAATCCGCTTCCTGCACGACCTCGTCGAGGAACTAAAAGCGACCGGCTTCATCGCCACGTCCCTGGCGCGCGCGAACCAGCCCGACGTCACAGTTGCCCCGCCGGACTAGCAACGCAGCCCCCTCGGCCGGACCGGCCAGCCGGAATCCGAGGCTTATTCAGCCGCCGAAGTGTACGTAGGGCGCCCAGATCTGGGGGTGGCTAGCGTGAGTCTGGCGGAGCTCGCGAATGGCCTCGTGAAGGGCTTCGGCTGTACGGGGCGGGCCGGGCGGACCGTGTTCCCTGACAATGGCGTAGAAGGTTCTGGCGACCTGCGGCGCCGGCAGGTCGGCGATCGCCCACAGGGTGGCGACCACGTGGCGATAGCCGAGAAGTTGCATGGCGGCGGCGAGGTGGATCGCTTCATCCAGGTAGCGGATCGCACCGGTAGCGGTCTGGCAGGCGGACAGGAATGCCAGTTCCTGGTGTCGGGCGGGCTGGGCGGCGAGGTCGGTGATGGTCAGTGTCCCGTCCCAGAAGGCGAAGCCGCTGCTGGCGGGGTCGGCCTGCTGCTGACTCGCGTGACAGGACAGGTGCAGCCAGGAGTGGGTGGCGATCGCGGTCAGGACATCGGCGCGAGTTGCCTGCGGCCCGGTGAGCTGGACATTGCCGACGTCCAGGGGGAAGTAGGGCGCCAGAACTTTAAGCTCTTCACGTACTGCCCGCAGTGACGGCAGGCCGGGGGTGACGGGCATGCCGACGGCCAGCTGGCGGGCCGGAGAGTCTTCCCCCGGCTCGCGGGCGCGGGTAAGCGCCGTCAAGGTCGGGGTATAGGAAGAAATCACTCGGTCGAGCACGGAGTCAGCGCTACCGCTGGCGGCTGCGGGCTGCCCGGGATGGTGGCCGGCGGCGTGGATAGGCAGGGCGCTCAGTGGCCCGGTGGGGCACCACCACACTCGCGGCCACGGGCTGCCGGTCTGCGGCACGCCGGAGTACCCAAGCGCGGTGAGGACTGGCTCCGCGATCACATCCCACAGCCAGTCCAGGACGCCGAATATGGTGCGGCGGTGTTTGTCCCGCTGCTCGGATGTCTGCGTGGGATCGACGCAGCCAGCCAGGGCCTTAAGCAGCTCGTCCGCCTGGCGTACTGCCTCGTCCACGGTCAGGTCCGACAGCCTGACTACGCGCGGCCGGAGACTGCCGGTGTCCACGATCAGGGCGTGGCAGCCGTATGGGCTCGCGTTGACGATTACTACCGGTCCGTCAGAGCCGGTGGCTTCTAGCTTGGCCTTGAGCGTGGCGTACGGAACCGCGGCGAGGAAATGCTCGAATCCGTCCAGTGCGCGGACCTGGTTAATTACCTCGTCCCATTCCCGGGCTTTACGCCTGCGCAGTTCGACGGGCACAGATTCCGGACGGTCAAGGATGATGCGGATGGCGTCGAGGCGCCCAGCAAGATCAGGTCTTTCCTCGGTCAGGAGGGTGAGGTCACTGCGCAGGTTCAGAGCCTGGGTCCACTGCACAGAGCGCCCCTGCTCCAGCAATTCCACCGCCAGCTCGGGGCGATCGTCAAGGATCGCGCAGGTCGCGGAGGCGGCCGGAAGCCCGGCCCGTCGCGCGAGCTGGTACTCCTTCGCCGTGCGGTCTAGGCCATGCCAGGCAACCAAGTGCAGCAATCCCACAGCCACGGCGGATCCATCGGCGGCCTGACGTGTCCGGTTCGCGTCGGCCGCTGCGAAGACCCATCTGCTGGCAGCGTCTAGCCGGACCTTGGGTGGCGCGGCTGCTTCCGCACTGGCCTCTCGCCAGTGAGCGATAGCGGCATCGAGGTCCGCGGCTTCGCCGGCCAGCCTGAACCGGGCATGCACGACCGCACCCAGGCGGATCAGGTACAGGGCGAGGTCCGGATGGCCAGGCGGGGTGAGGCCGATAGCCTGCCGGGCGGCATCGATGGCGGCATCCAGATCCGCGGCGTCCTCCGCCACCGCGAACCGGGTATGCAGCGCGATTCCCTGATTGGACAAGTGCCTGGCGAGTCCGGGATGGCCGGGCGGGGTGAGGCTGACCGCCCGCCGGGTGACATCGATGGCGGCATCCAGATCCGCGGCGTCCTCCGTCAGCGCGAACCGGGCGAGCAGCACTATCCCGAGGTTAGACAAGCGTGCGGTGAGATCCGGCTGACCAGGCAGGGTGAGGTCTGCGGCCTTTCGGAGGATAGCGATGGCAGCGTTCAGATCCGCGGCGTCATGGGCCAGCCCGAACCGGGCCTTCAAGGAGCCGCCCAGACCGGATAGGTACAGGGCGAGGTTCGGGTGGCCGAGGGGAGTGTGGTCGACAGCCCGCTGGGCGGCCTGGATCGCGGCGTTCAGATCTGCGGCATCCCCGGCAAGCCCGAACCGGGTCTCCAGAGCGACCCCCAGGTTGGACTGCCCGCCGGCGAAGTTCTCATGGCCAGGAGGCATGAGAACCGCGGCCCGCCGCAAGGCATCGATGGCGGTATCCAGATCTGCGGCGTCTCCAGCCTGCGCGAACCGGACACCCAAGGCGCTCCCCAGGTTGGACAGCATCGCGGCGAGGTACGGGTCGCCGGGCGGCGTACGAAGGACAGCCTGCTGAGCGGCCTCGATAGTGGCATTCAGGTCCGCGACGGCCCCGGTTCGCTCGAACCGGATGCTCAGGGCGGCCGCCAGGTTAGACAGATGCCCGGCGAGGTCCCGGTCGTCAGGCGAAGTAAGGCCGACAGCCTCCCGGCTGGCGTCGATCGAGGCATCCAGGTCCGCGGCATCCCCGGCCCGCCCGAACCGCATGCCGAGAAGGACCGCCAGGTTAGACCAGCGAACAGCGAGGTCCGGATCGCCAGCCGGGGTCAAGCTGACTGCCTTCTGGCTGGCCAGGATCGCGGCGTCCAGGTCTGCGGCCTGACCAGGCGGAGTAGCGGTCACCGCGTCATCCGCGCAAACGTAACGTGACGCTCAAGTCGCAGCCCCCGTCAGATCGTGTGCTGTGAGTTAGCCGGTGACGTCGCGGTTGTTGGGAACGAGCTCGTGAGGAGCGTGGTCCGGGTCCTCGATCCCGAAACTGATGATGCGGCGAGGATGGATTCGGATGATCGGGCCGTCGATCCCGGCCGAAGAATCGCCCAGAGCGGCGATCGCCTCAGCCTCCCCCCGGATTTCCAGGCACCGGACTCGCCATGGGTCCACCGAGGCGATGTCGTCGACCACGAACGCCACCCTGCCGTTGTCGGCGACGTTGCGGAACTTGCGGCTGGAGGCCATGTTGAATCCGCCGACGTCGATCGTCCCGGTATCGCTGTTGTACCGAAACCCGACGGGACTGACCTGGAGCGTGCCGTTCGGCTGTACGGTCGCGAGCCGTCCCAGCCGCTGGGTGGCAAGGTAAGCCAGTTCAACACTGGTAAATGACATGATGGTTCCTTCCCTGATCACTGCGATCCGGACGCGCCCGATCACCCACCCGACTTAGCATGCGGCCTCAACCACGCTTTAAGTCAAGCGACGCGACGGCCGCGATCGCGTGCAGGCCAGATTCCCCTGCCTCCAAGACTGACGTCAGAGCATTTTTCAAAATTAATGGCCGAAATAAATCCCGGGCGTGATCGCCCTCTCCAGGCCGGCAGGCCTGCGTGAGCGTCGCCGCGATCGAGCCGGCCACCACTCTCGCGCCGAAATCGGAGTGACGTGCGGCGGTCAGCGGTGCGAGCATGCTGTGGTGCCGGACTACCGCCTCAGGGCAGCCACCGCCGAGGATGCCCAGTTTCTCGCCGACGTCGTGTTCGAGGCGACGCGTGCTCAGGGTCGCGTCCCGCCTGACTTCGACGAGCAGGACTGGCGCGAGAAATTCGGCAAGCAGACCATGGAGCAGATCCGCGGCGAAGTCCCCGGAAGCACGACCAGCGTGATCGAGGCTGGTGACGAGCCGTGGGCCGGCTCCGGGTCACCCGCACCGCCGGGTACATCGAGCTGTCCGGCATCCAGATCCTGCCTCAGGTCCAGGACCACGGGATTGGCACCGCCATCATCGAGGAGCTCAAGGCACAGGCCGCAGCGGCCGGCGTTCCCCTTGATCTCGGGGTCGAGAAGGACAATCCAGATGCCCTGAGGCTGTACAAGCGCCTAGGGTTCGGCCACGTGGGTCAGACCGCGCAGGAATACAAGCTCCGATGGGCTCCGCCCGCTGACGCCGCCCTATCACCGACGGCTCCATGACCCTCGGGCCGCTCTAGCTCCCCGCTCGGATCATCTCCTCCGCGAGGACGCGCGACTCGTGGAAGGATCTTCCGCAGGGTTGGAGCCAGGGAGGTCTGCTTCGTGAGCAAGGCGAGCCGGCAACGGCAGCTAAAGCAGGAGAGGGAGCGCCGGGAGCGCCGGGAGCGACCCGCGGCGCAGCCTCGGCAAGGGGGCTCGACGCGGCGCGACGTCCGGCACGAGCCGCCGTCACGGGCAAAGCAGCCGTCTCAGGATGAGCTCGCGGCCGTAGCGGTGGCCGAGGCCCTGAACGCCCTGGCGCACGGCCAGCAGGACCAGTTCATCGAATGGGTGGAGGCGCTGGCCGGCCAGGGGCACATGCCGGGCTGGGACGCTACCGTCAGCCGTGAGCTGGTCGGTTACCTGCGCGTCTCGGTGACTGGCGCCTGGCGGCACGGCTGGCAGCCTGCTGAGCTCGTGCGGCACGCGGGCCGGGAGAAGGGTGACTCGCATGCCCTGATGGCCACCGACATGATCGCCGACGAGATGCGCGGCTACGCCGCTGCCACAGTGGACTACCGCTGGCAGGTACAACTATCCGCCCTCGCTACCCAGGTGTGGTGGGGAAGTGACGGCGCGTACCTTGGCCGGTGGCGCGACCGGGAGGGGGGCAGCCGGGAGGCTGTACTGATGACGGCGGTTGAGCTGCTCTTCATGCTCGGCCACCTGCCGGAGCTGCCCCAGTTGTGCCCGCTGCCCGGCACTGTACGGCCCGGTGCGGCGGCCAGGCCGGGCGCCGCGGCGGGCGAGGAGCGGACTGCGGACGAGCGGATGCTCGGCAAGATCCGTGCCCTCCTCGCGAAGGCGGAATCCACGGAGTTCAGCGAGGAGGCCGAGGCACTGTCCGCCAGGGCGCAGGAGCTGATGGCGAAGTACAGCATCGACCACGCGCTGCTCGCGGCCGAGGCGGGCAGGAAGGACCAGCCAGCCAGCCGGCGGCTGCCGGTAGATAACCCGTACGAAGGGCCGAAGGCTCAGCTGCTTGAGGAGGTCGCCAAGGCGAACCGGTGCCGTGCCGTGTGGTACAAGAGCCTGGCGATGTCGGCGGTCATCGGCTTTCCCGCCGATCTCGACGCGGTCGAGCTGCTGTTCACCTCGCTGCTTGTCCAGGCGAACGCAGCGATGCTGCGTGCTGGCGCGAAGCGGGATCAGTACGGGCGGTCGCGCACCCGGGCGTTCCGCCAGTCGTTCCTCATGTCCTACGCCATCCGGATCGGAGAGCGGCTGGCCGGAGCTACGGGAGACGCGGAACGCCAGGTAGCGGCCGAGGTGCCGGGCCGGGATTTGCTGCCCGTGCTCGCTGCCCGGTCCCAGGTCGTCGACGACGCGCTCGATGAGATGTTCGGCGACCGCGTCTCGTTTCACCGGACGGGCCGGGTAAGCGACTCAGAAGGCTGGTATTCCGGCCGGGCAGCCGCCGACACCGCGGCGCTGAGTGCTGGCCGGGAGGTCACCGCCGAATCCGCCTGAGCGCACTGCCGGGAAGGCGTCCAGCGCCGTGCTGTTCGTCGGCCAGTTTCCTAATATCACGGGTGCGGGCGGAGCTGGCTAAGACAGACTCGGTTCTGGATATTGGGGTGGGGATCGCGACTTTCTGTGCGTGATCGGTGCTTTCGGTCATCTGTCGGTGCCGTCGGTCACACTGGGGTGGCAGCGTGAGCTGGCAAATTCGGGGCGAATGCGAAGCGGGGCGGGTACGTGGAGGACTGGCAGGCAATCGTGCCGGGCGGGGACTGGCAGGAAGGGCGGCCCGAGGCCGGCGGCGTGCGCGACGACTCTGAAGAGCGTAACCGGACATTAAGCCTGATCGACTTTCTGGCCGACTATGACGCGCGCCGGAATCCGCCCGTTCATGACATCGGCAAATACGGGCTCTTCCTGCTTCGTGACTCCGACGTGCCGGCGATATCTGGCGTGAGCCTGTCGCCGGCTGCCGCGGCGTGGCTCACAGTTGACTTCCTTGATCTGCCACCCCGGCCAGAGGTTCCCGAGGATCTGGTCACGCTGCTCGGCGAGAGCGCTACGGTCAGTCCTCATATACGGCCGACGGTGCGGTCAACCGGCGGTCAAGCCGAATCGGGATGGCTGGAGGTCGGCCCCGAGCCCGGCCCCGACCCTGAGCGGTCAGACGCGGCGGAACGGTGGATAGCCGATATCTGGGAGCCGTTCGCCGCGCGGTGGGCAGAAGTGACGGCAGCGAAGAATTTGCACCGTGATCTGTTTCAGCAACGTGAGCTGCTAGCTACGGACCGGGAGTCGGTGGAGCTTGTCTGGGGATTTGGCCGCCTGAGGTGGGATTGCGAGGGCGAGCCGGCTGATCATCCATTGCTTTGCATCCCGGTCGAGGTAGAGCACGACGAAGTCACCCAGAAAATCAGGGTCGTCCCGGCCGGTGCCCCTGAAGTCGACGCACGCTGCCTGGCCGACTTGCCGCTGGCCGACCGGGCGAGATACATGAGCATCCGCCAGTCGGTCAATGACGAAGGCCTCGACCTCTGGGACTCTCAGGGGCTCCGAGGTGTGCTGCAGTCGCTGATCCGCGCCATCGACCATGAGGGCACCGTGATCGAGCAGGTTCGGCCGCACAGCGGCACGGCCACGGTCGATCGCAGCTGGGTTCTGTTTATGCGCCGTCGGCTGCCGGACTACCAGGGGTTCCTGGAGCGGATGCGGGCACTGTATAAGGACAAGTCGGTAGCTGTACCAGAGACGCTGCGGGCGGTCGTTTCTGACGCGCCGTCAGCCCTGGCCGGATCTGCCGTCGCGAGAGCTGGCTCCGGCGGCGAGGCTGAGCCGTTGCTGCTTCCGCTGCCGACAAACGAGGAACAGCAGCGAATCCTGGCCCAGGCACAGCACAACACCGGGGTTACCGTGCAGGGGCCGCCAGGGACTGGCAAGTCGCACACGATCGCGAACATCATCAGCCACTACGTCGCCTACGGGCGGCGGGTGCTCGTGGTAGCGGAGAAGGAACAGGCGCTCCGGGCGCTGACGGGGAAGATTCCCGACGGAATCAAGGATCTGACGGTCGCTGTGCTCGGCGCCGATGCCGAGAGCCGCCGTGAACTGGAATCCGCGATCGGGCAGATCCAGACCCGGGTGACAGCTATCGACAGGGCTTTCGCCGATGAGCGCATCCGGCAGCTCACCGAGGATCTGGATGGGGTCAGCCGCGGAATCGCTGTCACCACGCAGTCCCTGCTTGCGACCCGCGAGGCCGAAGTCGAACGGCTTCCCGGCCAGTGGATGGCTGGTGATCAGCCGACCAGGGCTGAAGCCGCCCGCTGGCTGGCTGACCTTTCGTCAGGACTTGGTTACATCGATGACCCCATCACCCCGGCAGGCCGATGCCCGGTCAGCGGCGGCGAGCTCGCCGAGCTCACAGAACTGATCCGGCGGGTGGGCGTGCGCAGGGCAGATGCCTGCGCCTTCGAGCTGCCTGACCTGTCAGCTATCCCGCCCTCAGCTGATCTAGCAGGTCAGATCGCGAAACTGGCTGAACTACAGGCCTCGGTTCAGTCTCTCGGCGGAGCCGTGCACGACTGGGACCTGGCCGTGGAGGCCGGCCGCGATGCTCTCCTCGCGCTCGCGACCCGCTGCCGGGCTGAGTCGGACTGGCTCGCCAAGAGCGTCGGCACCTGGACCGGCCGGGTCCGTGACCAGGCTCAGGATCCCCTTCTGGCCAGGGACTGGGAGACCTTCGGCGCCCAGCTCGCACAGGACCGCGAGGAAACGCTGCGGCTGCGCGGAGCGCTCACCGCGCACCATGTCGTGATCCCGGACATCGTCGAGCCCTCGCTGGTCGATGGCCTCCGGCAGGCACGTGACCGATTCGCGCAGTCCAGCAAGCTGGGCGTGTTCGCCAGCCAGGCCAAGCGAGCGGTGCAGGAATGCCAGGTCGATGGCCGGCCGCCGGGAAATGCTGAAGATATTGACTTGTGCCTGCGAGCGGTCGCGCTGGGGAGGCTGCGCGGGCGGATGCGGACGGCCTGGGCGAACCAGCTGGAGCGGGTCGGGGGCGCCGAGCTCAGCGGCACCGTGCCTGAAGACGTGCTCGGAGCCCTGCTGCAGGATCTGGAGATCGCGCTGCGCTGGCCCAGGACCTGGACGCGGCTGCGCGCCGATCTGGCCGGCGCCGGGGTCGGAAGCCCGGCCGACGCTGATGCGGACACACTCGCCTGTCTAGCCGATACCTGCACCAGGGCCTGCGATCAGATCAGCGCGCGGGAGATCGAGCAGTCGCTGCGCGGTTTGCATGACTGGCTCCAGGCCTCGGTCCAGCAGGCACCCGGTCAGCCAGCGCCGGGCGTGACCGGGGTCGGCTCGTCCTTGTGGGGCTTGTTCGCCGATGCTCTTGCTCGTCAGGATCTGGCCCGATGGCACCGGCTCCGCGAGGAACTCACGGAGCTACATGAAATCGCACCAGCCGCCCGCCGACTGCGTGAACTACGGGAACTGCTGTCCGCCGCCGCTCCGATCTGGACCTCCCGCCTTCTCGCCGATCCGGCATCGTCCCGCGATCCGGCGGACCTCGAAGCAGCCTGGCAGTGGCGTCAGCTGGACTCGTGGGTGCGCGATTCTCTGGCTGGCCCGACCCCAGCTCAGCTCCAGGCCCAGCTTGAGGAACTGACGAGAGAGCGGCAGCGTGTAGTTGCCAGCCTCGTCGCCGAACGCGCCTGGCGCCGCCTGGCCGACAATCTTGGTGACCGCCAGCGGCAGGCACTCAACAGCTACCTGCGTGCAGTGACCAGGTTCGGCCGCACAGGCGGCAAGTTCGCGCAGCGCTGGCTCGCTGAAATTCGCGCCGCGCTAGATGAGTCGAAAGATGCCGTTCCGGTCTGGATCATGCCGACGGCCAGAGCGCTCACCAGTTTCCGCCCAGAAAGCAAGCCGCCGTTCGACGTCCTTATCGTCGATGAATCATCCCAGATCGGGCTCGACGCGCTGCCGCTGCTGGCCCTGGCCAGGAAGACCATCGTGGTTGGCGATGACAAGCAGACCAGCCCGGAGAACGTCGGCCTGAACCGGCAGCAGGTGTTCGACCTGCTGGACGAGCACCTGGCGGTGATCCCGAAGTACCGGACCCTCTTCGACCCGGACAACAGCCTCTACGACATCGCCTTCCAGAAGTTCCCCGGCGTCGTCATGCTCACCGAGCATTTCCGGTGCCTGCCGCAGATCATCGGCTTCTCCAACACCCACGCCTACAACAACCGGATCGTCCCGCTGCGCGACCAGCCGCCGAGGCCCGGCTGGGCCGCCCTCGGGGCGGTCCAGGTCCTGGACGGCTACCGAAACGGCACGATCAACGAGCCGGAAGCAGACGCCGTCGTCGACCTTGCCGCCGAGCTCTGCGCCGATCCGGCGTATGACGGCATGACCATGGGCATCATCTCCCTGCTCGGATCAACCCAGTCCAAGCTCATCTGGAACAAGCTCTACGACCGGCTCGGCCCCGACCTCATGCGCCAGCGACGGCTCCGCAGCGGCGAGGCCGCCAGCTTCCAGGGCGATGAGCGCGACGTGATCATCATCTGCACGGTGGTCGCGGTAGACCCGGGAATCCCGTCCGGCCGGGTCTCGGCCATGACCGGCAACGCTGCGATGCGACGGATCAATGTGGCCGCGTCGCGGGCTCGCCAGCAGATGTGGGTCGTCCACTCCGTCGAGCCCGACAGGTTCCCCGACGGCGACCTGCGCGGCGCCCTCATCCGGCACTGCCGGACTGCCGGCGTTGCCCCGCCGTCGACCGCTGGCCTGCTGGAAGCCTGCGAGTCGCAGTTCGAGCGGGACGTGCTGCAGAAGATCCTGGCGCGCGACTACCGCAAGGTCAGCGTCCAGCACAACGTCGGCCGCTACCGCATCGACATCGTCGTCGAAGGCCCGCATGCCCGGCTCGCCGTCGAATGCGACGGAGACCGATGGCACGGCCCTGACGTCTGGCACCAGGACCGCGCCCGGCAGCAGGTACTCGAACGCGCCGACTGGACCTTCGAGCGCATTCGCGGCTCGGCCTTCTACCGCGACCCCGAGGCCGCGCTGCTCCCGCTCTGGGACAGGCTCACCAGCCTCGGCATACCTGCCGGCGACTGGTGGTCAGCCGAGACGCCACAGCCAGCGCTTCGTGAGGTCTCCGGTCCGCGCAAGCCTCCCGATCCAGCGGAGCACTCCGAGCACATCGTCGACCTCAAGAGCGCTGATCGACAGGAGCAGCGGGACGGAACCAGCTCACCGACATCCCGCGCAGCGAGGTCGCCCTGCTCATAGAGAACCTCAACCTGAAAACCACTCACCCTGACCTCGTCAAACGGGCGGTGCTCGACGCCTACGGGCTCGTCCGGCTATCCGCCAGAGCCAGCCAGTACCTAGACGAATGCATTAACTGGAACACCCAGAGATCCACGACCTAGCGGCCTAAGGATCTGCGGGTCCGGCCTGAAATTGCCGTGGTACGCGCTGGTGGCCATAGCGAATCTTCTTGAGGCCGCAGGTGTTTGCGGTGGCGCCAGAAGCCACCTGCCATAGGCTGCCGAGTCGATGTCAATGACCTGCCTGAACTGGCCATTGTGGTCACCTTGGCGCAGGGCACTCACTTAGACGGTGCGGAATTGGTGCGGGTCCAGGTCGCGGAGCGGCCGGTTCCGTCGGCCCGGATCTTGCCTGCGACTCTGAGCTGGTCCAGGACGAGCCGGATGGTCTGGTCGCTGACGCCGGGAAGCGCACTCCTGATGTCGGCGAGATGGAATGTGGCGGGTGCGTGGCGCAGGATGTGCTCGCGGACCCGCTGCTGCTTGGTCCCGGGGGTCCGGGCCGCTGCGGCGCGCTCGGCGAAGACGGCGTAGGTGCCGGCGAGGACGCTGGTGAAGTAGCCGAGCCAGGGCCACGGGTCGGCGGCGTCTTCGTGCCAGCCGCGGGTGGAGTCCAGGAGCGTCTGGTAATAGGCGTCGGCCGATCCGGCGATGGCCTGCTCAAGGCTCACGTAGCGGCCGACCTTGTAGCCGTGCTCGTCGAGCATGGCGCTGGTGAGCAACCGGGCCACTCGTCCGTTACCGTCCTCGAAGGGGTGGATGACCAGAAGGTCGAGGATGAACAACCCGGAGAGGAGCACCGGATGGTGCTCGCCCGCCACGACCGCGTGCGTGTAGCGGTCGACCAGATCATCGACGGCGAACGGGGTGCTCGCGGCGGGCACCGGCTTGAAGCGAACAGTCGTCAGGCCGTCTGGCGACCGGTCGACGACGAGGTTGTCCTCTGTCTTGAACGCCCCGCCGGGTACTGCGGTATGAGCGAAGAGCAGCCGGTGCAGGTGCAGGATCAGGCCGGCGTTCAGCGGGCGCCAGTCCTGCTGGAACAGGTAGTCCTGGGCGTCGCGGTAGCCTGCCAGTTCCTGTTCGCTGCGGTTGCGCAGCGTCGTAGCCTGCCGGTTGATGATCCGCTGGGCGCGGCCGGTGTCCGCGACGACGACGCCCTCGATCGCGGACGAAGCGGTGATGCTCTGCACGCGGGTCCGCTCGGCGAGCTCGGTGAGCAGTCCCGGCATCTGATCGCGGTAGAGCGCCTCTGACCCCCGGCCGAAGTCGATAGCCCTGAGCCAGGTGACGACCGCAGCGGGCACCATCCCTACGAGCGCGTCAAGATCGGCGAAGCTACGCAAGGAACCCCCCAACCAACCTGCTAAACAACCTAATCCTAGTACCGATTAGCATGTTTAGAAGGTTTGTTAGCAGGTTTCCAGCTGGCATCTGATCGTCGGTCTCGTACTTAGGGTCGCGGTAGTGCCGGCGGACCGGCCAGATCTCCTGCTCGCAGGCTCGGCGACCACATCCACCGCAACCGCGAAGTCAGAATACTAGCGCGTCAGCCTGGCCAGCCAACCTCACTGCCCCAGCGGCGCCGACCGGGCGCCCGAGTACCCCCAGGCAACCTTCCCCCGTGGCATGAGGCCCGAACAACCATGCTGAGGCAGTTCCAGCATGCTCATGGCGGGAGTTACCGGACACTGGACAACCGCCAGGACCAGGAGGCAGCGATCGCGGACCCGGCCGCCTTCGCGGCGGAAGGAGAACCACCGCGCCTCATCGACGAGGTACACCTCGGCGGTGACTGGCTAGTCCGCGCCATCAAGATCTCCGTGGACGAAGATCCGCGCCCCGGGCGGTTCATCCTGTCAGGTTCGAGTCGATTCCTGACGGTACCGACGCTGTCGGAGTCACTGGCCGGCCGGACGGCATTCATTGACCTGTGGCCGCTCAGCATGACGGAACTGACCGGCGGTCCTGCGGACTTCCTGAGCCGGATTTTCAGCGATCCGGCCGGATTGCGCGCCGCGGAGTCGCCGTGGACGCGGTCTGAGTACATCAGGGCGATACCGGGCGGCGCGGTAGTGGGCATCGAGGTCAAGGCCACATCCTCACCTGGCGCCGACACGGCCAGGCACCTGCACTGGCTCCGCGAACGACTCGGAGACCGATTCGCCGCCGGCATCGTGCTGCACCTGGGCCAGCGAGCAAGCTCCTTCGGCGGCAATGTTCACGTTATTCCGGTCTCCGCGCTCTGGGGTCACGCGCACACCTAGCGGAAGGACCACGCGGCGGGCTTTAGCCTGGGCGCGGAACCGGCCGCCGCCGGGCGGCACCCCGATGCTCCGTGATCAGGGTCTGGGTCGTGACCACGGAGCCCGGGTGGCGTGATCGCGCTGTCAGGTCTCCGTGTTCAAGGTCCGGGCCGTGATCACGGAGCATCGGGTGGCTGGGAACCCCAGCGGAGTGGCGGGGATCTGAGTGACCGCTCTCACTGGCCCTCCGGCCAGATCGACTCGGCTCGCCGGCAGGCCGTGGCGTGGCCGGGTGCGATCTCGCGGAGCTGAACTGGAGTCGACCGGCACTCGTCGTCGGCGTGCGGGCAGCGCGGCCAGAACGGACAGCCGCCTGGTAGCTCGCGCAGTGTCGGCGGCTGGCCGGGGATGACCGGCAACCTGGCCACCCGGTTCTCTATAGCGGGCAGCGAGGCGATCAGCGCTGAGGTATACGGATGCCGCGAGTCGGCGAGGAGGGCGGTGCTTGGGCCGAGTTCCATCATCTGTCCCGCGTACAGCACCAGCACCCGTGAGCACATCTGCGAGACAACGGCATAGTTATGCGAAACAAACAGCACTGCTGTCTGACGTTCCGCGCAGAAATCTCTGATCAGCTCGAGAAGAGATGCCTGCGTGCTCACGTCCAGAGCGCTGGTCGGCTCGTCGGCCAGCAGCACCGCCGGGTCCCCGGCCAGCGCGATGGACACGACGATCCGCTGCCGCTGTCCGCCAGAGAACTGGTACGGATAGTCGTGCATGCGGCTGGCTGCATTCGTGAGGCCCATCCGCTCCAGCAGGTCCACCGAGCGGGCGAGCGCCGCCGCCCGGCTGAGCTGGCGCCCGGCCCTGACTGCTTCCACGCACTGGTCTCCGACTGTCATGACGGGGTTGAGCGCTGTCATCGGATTCTGGAACACCATCCGCACACCGCCGTGCGGCATCTTGTGCAGCCGGTCAGGCCTGATCCGCAGCACGTCCAGATCGCCGATCCGGATCGTGCCCGCCTCGGCTGTCAGCCCAGCTCGGCAGCCGCCGGGCAATGGCCCGGCAGAGGGTGCTCTTCCCGCTGCCGGACTCTCCCACGACGCCCACGATCTCGCCGGATCTCAGATCCAGATCGACGTCACGCAGGATCACAGTGTTCCGGCCCGCGGCCCTGCTGGTCACGATCAGGCCGCGGACCTGGAGAGCGTGCTCTGATCGGGTCACCGTCACGATTCGAGGCCTTCCCGGGCCAGGGCCGCCAGGCCGTCGCCGATCAGTGAGAACGCCACCGCCGTCACGACGATCGCGGCGCCGGGGAAGAAGGACAGCCACCACTGGACGCTGATGAAGGTGCTGCCGTCCTGGACCATCTGCCCCCACTCGGCGGTAGGCGGCTGGACGCCGAGGCCAAGGTAGGAGACCGAGGCCGCGAGCAGCAGCGCGTACACCAGATCGGAGGACGCGTAGACGAGCGGCTGGATGATCACGTTGGGCAGCAGGTGCCTGCCCAGCACCCGCACTGCGGAGAAGTCAGATGCCCGGGCGGCGAGCATGTACTCGGAATGCCGGAGCTGGCGGACCTCTGAGCGCACCAGCCGGGCGTAGAACACCCAGCTGACGACCGACACAGCCAGGTAGAGGCTCAGCAGCCCGGGACCGCGCAGGCCCGCGATGCTGATGACAAGTACCAGGAAAGGGAACGCCAGCGCGACGTCAATGATCCGCATCAGGATGCTGTCCAGCGGGCCGCCTGCCCATCCGGCCATGACGCCGACTGCGGTCCCTGATCACGAAAGCCGTGCCGACCAGGGAGAACGCGATGATCAGATCGATCCGCGCGGCGTAGACAGTGCGGGCGAAGATGTCCCGGCCGAACTGGTCGGTGCCGAAGTAGTGGGCGGCGCCCGGCGGTTCGAGCGCAGCCGCGGGGTTCAGCGCCGTGGGAGAGTACCTGCAGATCAGCGGGGCGAATATCGCCGCCAGCACGACGAGCCCGAGCAGCCCGCAGCCCGCCAGCATCGAGATGTGCTCCCGGCCGCGCAGGAACGGCAGCACGGCGCTGGCCCGCAGGACAGGCCGCCCGAGCGAGCGCGGCTGGCCGGATGAGCCGGGGCCGGTGGCACTCACGCCAGCTCGCCCTTCGGGCTGCAGGGCTGCCTGGATGATATCCACGGTGAGCGTGATCAGCAGGACCAGGACTCCGAACACCAGCGCGAGCCCCTGAACAAGCTGGTAGTCGCGGGACAGAACGGCGTTGACCAGGGTGTTCCCGATCCCGTCGACCGAGAAGACGGACTCGACCACGACAGACGCGCCGAGCAGGTAGCTCAGGTTGAGGCCGACGATGGTGACGGCGGGGATAAGCGCGTTGCGCAGCACATGGCGCGTGTACACGCGCAGCCTCGGGATTCCCTTGAGCACGGCCAGGCTCACGTAATCGGCCTCCAGTACCTCGATGAGGGAAGCCCGAAGATTGCGCACCAGGACCGCCAGGAAGCTGAGCGCGAGAGTCAGGGCAGGCAGGAACAGGTGCCAGAGATCGCCTGCGAAGCCGCTCCCCGATCCGCCAGCCGGGAACCAGCCGAGCCTGAGCGCCAGGAAGCCGATCATGAGCAGGCCGATCCAGAAGCCGGGCATCCCGAGACCCACGACGAGCGCTGCCCTGATCCCGTGGTCGAGCAGTCCCTCCTGGCGCACGGCCGAGACCAGGGCCAGGGGAACGCCGGCACGATCGCGATCAGGACGCCGTAGACAACCAGGAAGAGGGTAGTGGGCAGCCTCGCCGCCACCAGGGCATCGGTGGTCTGGTGGAGCAGGAAGGAGTTTCCGAGCTGACCGTGCGGCAGCCCGGAGATGAAGTGCCAGTACTGCTGCGGCAGCGGCCGGTCAATGCCGAGCTGGTGCCGGATGGAGGCGAGGATCCGCGGGGAGGCCCGCTGGCCAGCCAGGGCCCGGGCCGGATCGCCGGGGATCAGGTGAACCATGGCGAAGGTCACCAGCGTGATGCCGGCGAGCACAGGAGCGGCCTGCAGGAGGCGGTGCATGATCAGCCGTCTCATCTGTGTCCCAGCCGGGGAACCGCGCGAAGCAGGTCCCGTGTGTAAGGATGCGCCGGTGCCAGCAGTACCTGTTCTGCCTCGCCCTGCTCGACGATGGCTCCGGCGCGCATGACGACAAGGCGATCGCAGAGGTGCCGCGCCACCGACATGTCGTGGGTGATCAGGACGATCGCCACACCGAGTTGCTCACGAAGGTCAGCAAGCAGGTTGAGTACCTGCGCCTGAACAGAGGCATCCAGGGCGGAGACGATCTCGTCGGCGATGATCACCCGGGGCTCGAAGGCGAGGGCCCTGGCGATCGCCACCCGCTGCTGCTGGCCCCCGGACAGCCGGTGCGGCCGCCTGCCGGCCAGCTCGCGGTCAAGCCCGACCAGGCCGAGCAGTTCCGCTACCCGGGTCACGATCTCATCCCGCGGCCGGAGCCTGTGCACCCTGATGATCTCGGAGAGCACGGATCCGGCGCTCCGCCTCGGATTGAGCGAGGACGCCGGGTCCTGGAACACGATCTGGATCCCGTGCACCCTCGGGAATCGGCCCGTCACCCCCGGAGCCGCGACCGTCTGCCCTAGGTAGGTCACCGTGCCCGATGACGGCCTGGCCAGTCCGGCCAGGCAGCTTGCCAGGGTCGTCTTACCTGATCCGCTCTCCCCGACGACCCCGAGGCACTCACCTGCCCTGACCTCGACGGCGACGTCGTGCAATGCGGGCGGCTGAGCCCCCGAGCCCCGCCGAGGTAACGGGTAGACCTTGCCCAGGCCCTGGCATGCGAGCAGCACGGCGCTGCGATGACGACTCATCAGGCCAGGGGTTACCTTGACAGGCTGAATTGCTCGAAGGGATAGGTTCCGTACGGGTTAGCCTCGAACCCGTGCAGATTCGGGCTGGCGACATAGGTCAGCTCGGGGAAGTAGAGCGGTATGGCGTGCGCGGTGCTGGCGACACTGCGCTGCACGTCGTCGAAGAGCAGCCGCGCGGCGGCGGGGGACGCGGCGTTCACTGCCTTGTTCACGAGCGCGGTCACCGCCCGCTCGCTGAAGCCGGTGAAGTAGGACTGGCAGCAGTACGAGGGGTCCATCCAGAACAGCGGCTGCTCGCTCGGGTCGCCCACGAAGTTGCCCCAGAAGGTGCTGTTCATCGTGAAGCTCCCGGAGTCAAGCGCGTTTTCGTTGGACACGAAGTCGCGCTGCAGCACGTTGAGATCGACTCCGATCTTCGCCAGGTCGGACTGCATGATGGTCGCGATGGCCTGCTGAGCCAGGCCCTGCGAGACACCAAACTGCAGATGCAGCGGCAGCTTCTCGCCCGACTGACGGAGCAGCAGCCTGGCCCTGGCCAGGCTGAAAGGGTAAAGATCCAGTGAGGTGTCCTGGAAGGTCTGCGAGGGCGGGCCAACTAGGAAGGTCGTGGCTGGAGTCCCGTACCCGAACAACCCGGCCTTGACGATGCTCGCACGATCGATCGCGAGCGAGATCGCCTCCCTGACCTTCTCGTTGCTGAGCGGCGCGTGCCTGACGTTCAGGGCCACGAGCTCGACCAGCGTCGACGGGAAGACGTACACCCTGACCGCCGGATTCGATTTCAGGCTCGCCAGCTCGTCGAGCGGCGGGTCCTCAGCGAGCGTCGCCTGCCCGCCGACCACCGCCGTCGCCCTGGCCGTGTCCTGCGGAACGACATGGAAGACGATCGAGTTGAGGTACGGCCTGCCCTTCTCCCAGTAGTGCGGGTTCCTGACCACCGTGATGGACACTCCGGGGCTGCTTGAGGACCACATGAACGGCCCGGTACCGACCGGGTGCTTGAGGAACGCCCGGTATCCCTCCTGCTTGATCAGGTGCATAGGCAGGATCGCGGCGTTGAAGCCGGACAGATCGGCCAGCAGGTAAGGCCACGGGGTCTTGAGCCTGATGACCACAGTCTCTGGATCAGGAGCTGTCATAGACGTGATCTTGGCGCCGACGAACGCGATCTGGCTGTCTGAATCGGTGAAGGCCCGGTGCAGCGAGAACATCACGTCCGCTGATGTCATGGACGTTCCGTCACTGAACTTGACGCCCGGCCGTAAGTGGAAGGTGTACATGCGGTTGTCCGCCGACACGGCGTAGCTTGAGGCAAGCCAGGGCTGGTAGCCAGGTCCGCTCTGGGTCGGCCGGATCAGGTATTCCCACCAGGCGCCGAAGACCGCGATGGAGATGTTGTCCGCTGTCGCCGAGTAGGGGTCCATGTCCTGCGGGTAACTGTCAATGGCGAACGTCAGCG
The DNA here is from genome assembly GCA_963819285.1 of uncultured Actinomycetota bacterium. GTDB lineage: Bacteria > Actinomycetota > Actinomycetes > Streptosporangiales > Streptosporangiaceae > Chersky-822. The sequence goes on along the minus strand of CAWFVM010000002.1, from coordinate 1,826,640 downwards.
TGCCGCCTCGCTGCGCCGCCGCGGACGTGGCCCCTGTGGCGGTCCCGGAGCCCGAACCGCCCGAACCGCCCGAACTGCACGCGGCAAGCGTCAGGGCGACCAGCATCGCCGCGGCGACAGCCGTTGTCCTCAGGCGAAACATCACTCGGCGTCCATGAATCCGACAACTCTGACCAGCGCCGCCTCGCCACCAGCGAACTTCCACGGGAAGGCGCAGATATGTGCGTTGCGGCCGATCAGCTTGGTGACATTGCCGCTGAGGTTCTCGACGATCGGGATATTATGCTGGAACAGGCGCACATGGCAGATTGTCTGATTCTGCAGCGGGAATCTTTCTTGAGGAGAAACCGCCATAACCTTCTCGGCCTCCTCGTAGACAAGGGGCCACCAGTCACGGGTATTGGAGTTCATCGGGTGGTCGGGTGACGAGCTATCGATGCCCAGCCAGCGAATCCGCTTGTCCACCATCCAGTCGGCAAGCTCCCCGTCCGCACCGGGGCGCTTGAAGAAATAACGGACCAAGTCCGGCTCGGCGCCCCCGGAATAGTAGCGATTGTAGCCAGTGTGGATCATCAGGACATCTCCGGGCCTGACCTCGACCCGTTCCTCGATGTCGGCGGGCCGGATGATCGTAGAAATCGGAGACGACCTCGGATAGATCGGCGACTACTACCGGCCCGTAGAGCCGATCGAGCGGGATCGATGCGATGTCCATGCCTTCCTCGCGCCAGTGCAATGGCGCGTCGATATGCGTGCCGATATGGAGCTGCGTGGAAATCCGCTGGTGATTCGTACCATGCGAGGAAAGGCGCTTGACCCAGACCACCGTCGGCGGCTCGTCGGCCGGGAAGGGGGGGTATCAGCATTCCATGGCTGCGAGCAGTCGACGAGTTGGACCGGCCTGTCACTGGCTGGCCACATCAGGTCGACTGCTTCAGTCTGCCATACGCGCGCCTTTCCTTAGCCCGGGATTCTCGCCTAGCCTGGACGGCCATGGCGGACAGATCGTGCGAGGCCGGCCAGCGTGGCCAGTTCGGCAGACAGCCGTCGCGCGTCGGCGACGATCTCGGATTCGGCGAAGGTCGTCAGTCTGCGGGCTGCGAGAACGCGCCGCCCGGCGATCCAGACGTCCGCAGATATCGTCAGGCGCCGCGCAGAAGACCAGCTGCTGATACGGGTCATGGACATAGGCGAGCCGCACGCCGTCCCCGGCAAAGCGGACGACATCGGCCTGCTTACCGACCTCCAGCGATCCGACCCGCTGGTCGAGCCGCAACGCACGGGCGCCTTCGATCGTGGCCATGGCGAGGACGTCCCGTGCGGTGAGGGCCAGCGGATCGAGATGGTGCAGCTTCTGGACCAGCGAGGCGCACTTCATGACCTGGAGCATGTCGTGCGAGTCATTCGATCCTGCGCCGTCAGTGCCGAGCGCTACCGGAATGCCGGCGGCCCTCAGCCTGGGGACGGGGCAGACCCCGGAGGCAAGGATCATGTTGGCCAGCGGGTTATGCACGACGCTGGCCTGATACCGGGTGAGAATCTCGATGTCCGGCTCGTTCACCCAGATGCAGTGCGCGAAGATCACGTCCAGGTCGAGTAGCCCCTGCCGCACGCCCCTGCCTAGGGTATTCGTGCCATATGTCAAGCTCGCCTCGGTGATCTCCTCCCGCACCTCCGCCAGGTGAGTGTGCACCTTCCAGTCGTTGCGAGCCGCCAGGCTAATGGATTCGCTGAACAGGTCCTGCGTCTGCGCGTGGATGGTCGCGATGCCAAGCCGGAAACCGAGGTTCGCCGAACCTAAGACGCGGTCGTTCAATGCCTCATGCTCGTCCAGAAGCGCCGACAGCGGCAGCGGGTCCGGCATATCGTGAGCACCGAAGCAGATGACACCACCGAGGCCGATCTCATCAAGGCCGTCGGCGACGCCAAGGCTGGCGAGCGAGCCAGGATTCGCGTGAACGAACATGTCATTCACCGTGGTGATCCCGGACCGGATCATCTCGGCGCTCTTAAGCAGGGTGCCAGCTCTCGCCATCTCCCTGGTCAGATGCGGGCCGACCGGCCGGATCAGCCGCTCCTGCCACTCATAGAGGTTCATCGTCTCGCCGATGCCTGAGATCAGGCCCTCGGAGAGGTGATCGTGAGCGTTGATGAACCCCGGTACGAGGATGTCGCGGTTGTCCCCGATGGAAAGCGCACCGGGAAACTCTGCCGCAACGCTCGCGTAGGGACCGACCGCGCGGATAAGCCCGTCCGCCTGGCTGAACGCGACTGCGCCGTCAGCGAGGTCGCCGGCCGGACCCATAGTCAGCACATGACCTGCCCGGACGACGGTAACGTCGCCCTCTGCGCGGGCTTGTTCCCGTCCGGACCCTACGTTCATCTGGTGACCTGCCCTGCCTCGCCAGCACACGAGCGCAACATGTCAGACAAATAACTTTATTTTAACAGGAGGGCGAGATTTGTCACTAGCTGACTGGTAAGCATCGGATGCTAGCCTCATGGCGCTGAACTAGCTTTCCTGGCCGTCCTATCTCTGATTAGCTTTTTCGGCGCTTGGGGGCCGAAAACAACCAGCCAGTTTCACTTGGTTCCCGCCTCAGGTCATGCCGGTCCCCAGCTGACTCGTTGCTGGGCCGGTCAAATTCAGACCTGGCTTGGGTGGATCGGGCGGCGATCATCCGATGCCGGCTGCATCGCAACGCCCAGCACCGGACGACCGTCACCCGCTCCGCGAGAATGACGCAGTAGAAACCTGGCCGCGCTCCGGGGTCCCCCGCGAGCCGCTGGCCTGGCTGGCCACCACGGCCCGGCGCAAGACAATCAACCGGATCCTGAAGCTGGCAGGAACCTGGTTCCGGGGTGGCTGGTCCAGCCCGGGCCCATCCTGCCGCTGGCCTGCCGTGCCGCACCCCATCGATGTGACATAGCTGGGGCTGGAGCCCCAGCGCTGCCACATCCATGGGGCCCGGCCAGCGGCCAGCAGCACGGAATTCGCGCCAGAGCCCGCCCAGACACCCGTATGACTCAGATGTTACGGGGGCTAGCGGGTCGACCCCCTGGCTCGATCTCGATACCCCCGCGCGCTGCCACCCTGGACCACCGCGAACCTTAACAGCGATATATTATTGCCTAACAGATACTGAATGTTCTAGAATTTCATAGCATCATCGCATAATAATATGACAACGATGTGAGGCGCAGCTATCACGTGGGGCGTAGAAAAACCCCGATCACGGGGAGCGGTCCGGCTGCGCAGTTAGCGCTTGGGCTCAGCAAGGTCCGCGAGTCGTGCGGCCTGACGCTTCGCGAGCTGGCGGAGCGCATCGGATACTCACCGAGCACGCTGGCCTCGGCTGAACGAGGGCGGCTGACTCCGTCCTGGGCGGTCACCGAGGCCTTCCTCACCGGCTGCGATGTCCCCGCCGCCGACTGGCGGTCGCTCTGGACGGCGGCGAAGGCCAGCCAGGCCGCTGATCAGCCCGATTCGTTCGCGGGTGACGGAAGCGCGCCAGCTCAGCTGCCCAGTGGCACGCCGCGTTTCATCGGCCGGGCCGTTGAGCTCGCCCAGCTCGACGCGCTGGCCGAGTCCATCGAGCGGCACGACGGGCACGCTCCGCCCACGGTGTGCGTGATCGACGGTCCGGCCGGAGTCGGCAAGACCGCGCTGGCGCTCCAGTTCGCGCATTTAGTTGCCCGGCGGTTCTCCGGCGGGCAGCTCTTCGTGAATCTCCAGGGTTACGGCCCTGGCGACCAGCCTCTCACGCCGCCTGAGGTGCTGCTGAGGCTGATGCGCGGACTTGGTCACGGCGTCCCTTCGCCCGCAGCCGACCCCCACGAGCTAGCGGGCGCTTACCGGACTCTGGCCGCCGGGAAGAACGTCCTCATCGTGCTCGACAACGCCCAGAGCGTCGAGCAGGTCAGGCCCGTCATTCCCGGCCAAGGTCCAGGGCTCATTATCATCACCAGCCGTGACCGGCTGAGCGGACTGATAGTCCGGGATGATGCCATTCACCTGCCCTTGGACGGGCTCGCCCCGGATGACTGCCTCGCGCTGCTCGGCTCCATCGCCACTCCGGAATTCGTCAGCACTGATCCGCCGGCCGCCGACAGGCTCGTGCGGCTCTGCGAACGGCTGCCGCTCGCCTTGCGCATCGCGGCGTATCATCTGGCCACCCGGCGGGACTACCAGTCGCTTTCCGGCCTTGCCGCCGCGCTGGCCTGCGACGACAAGTGCCTGGACGTACTGTCTATCGCCGGCGATGAACTGGCCAGCCTGAGGTCGGTGCTGTCGTGGTCCTCGCACGGCCTGCCCGGTGACGCGGCCCGCACCTTGAGAATCCTCAGCCAGAGCCCCCTTCGGCCGGGGTTCAGCTCCGCCCAGGCGGCCGACCTCATCGGCGGTACTCGCGCTCATGCGCTGGTGCAGTTGCGCGCGCTGGCCAATATTCATCTGCTTCACGATCTGGGCGATGACCGCTACGCGGTGAGCCGGCTGGTCGCCCTCTACGCCGCCGAGCTCGAATCCGCCTGCTCCTCAGTCCGGCAGGCTCAGTGCGTAGTCCACGAATCGGGAGCCTGAGCGTTCCGGCTCTCCGTGGGCGAAACAGATCGTCTTGGGCTGAAGATCAGCCAGTCTCTTCGCTGACCTGCGGTTCTGGGCCGGATCAAGGGTCAGCAGAGGCGGGGGCTGCTGAAGCCCCTTCCGGCCGGCCCACAGGCCGCGATTGACCACGACATCACCCACCAGGAGCAGCCGGTCCGCCTCCCGCCAGAACGCGAGGTGTCCGGGCGAGTGACCCGGCACTTCCAGGACCGTGAAGCCGCCGATCGTGTCACCTTCCCGCAGCGGAGTCGCATCGCTGACGACCGGCCCCTTCAGGATCGGCGTGAGCAGCCGGCTCAGCGCCCGATCCGGCAGCGTATAGGCGAAATCACCGGTAGTAAGTGCCCGCAGGTCACCGGCCCCGCAGTAAGTCTCCGCACCAAACTTCTCGGCAACGGCCCGGCTCGCTCCCTGCGTCGGCGGGTGGACGTGCGTCAGGACGTGCGCCCGCAGTTTCTGGCCATCCAGTTCCGCCAGCAGACGATCGCGCGACCACCGGGGAACGCTGTCGAACAGTACGCCATCGGCGATGAACACGTTCGGGTCAGCACGCCTGCCCCTGATCATCCATAGCCCGTCGGCAACTGACTCAAGCATGGACCTTCCCCTTACTTCTTTTATTTCGAACGATGACCTGTACTCCCTCTCGCGGGACCATCGTCACTACGCCAGTGGTCTTGGAAAGCGTCGTGAACCGCGGCTCAAGCTCGACATTCCTGATCAGCTCCGTGGCGAAGATCACCAGTATCCGCTTGGCCAGGTCACCACCGATGCACCGCCGGCGTCCCAGCCCGAACGGAAAATAGCTGTACCGGCGGATGTCGTGACTGACCCCGCCCTTTACCCACCGCGACGGCATGAAGGCGTCAGGACACCGCCACAGTTCCGGATCACGCTGAGTGACGTACTGGGAGAGCATCAGGAAACCGCCGGCCGGTACGTCATGGCCGTCCACCGAGAAAGCGTACCTAGCCCGGCGCGGGGTGACAGCGACCGGAGGAAAGAGCCGCAGCGTCTCAGAAATCCCGGCACGGACCAGGCCGAGCTGGCGCCACTCCCGCGACGACAGCATCACGTCGTCGGGCGCGCCATTCACCTCAGCTTTTACCTTCGCGAACGTCGCCTCGTCGAGCATCAGGAGATGGAAGAGCCAGGCGAGTGCGGCGGTCGTGGTTTCCTGGCCGGCCGCGAGCAATTCCGCTATCTGATCTCTGATCTCCTGGTCATTGAGCGGCCCGAGCTTACCTCCGGCCGAAGGATCGAGCAGCATGTCAAGGACGTCAGATTCCGGGTCAGCTCGCACGAGCTGCGCCCTTCGCCTCGCGATGATGTCAAATAGCACCCGATCGGCCTGCCTCCGGCTGCTGATGGCCCGAGCGAAGGGAGTGCCGGGCACCTCCGCCTGAAAGAGCACCGCCATCGAATTCATATAATCGAAACCCGGCTGAAAATACTTGCCGATCTCCTCCGCGTGACACACCACGTCGTCTTTGAACAACGTCCCGAGCACTGCCCTGCGCACGGCCGGCCGCAGCGCCTCGGCTAGATCAACTCGCTCACCGTCGTCCCAGGAGGAGATCAGCGAGCCGATCTCCCGCGCGATCCGCACATGCGCCTGCTCCAGCCGTGCGCGAGTGAAGGCCGGCTCGACGAGAAGGCGATACCGCTGGTGCTCGAACCCGTCACAGACCCCGAAAGCCCGGTCACCGGTAATGGGCAGGATGCACTTGACTCCGTCTCGCCACAAGAATCCGTCCGGTCCCCGGCCAAGGACATACTCATTCGCGGCCGGGCTGAAAAGCAGATGCACGGAATATCGTCCGACGCCCAGGCGTAAGGCCGGACCCTGAAGCCGGCGCAGCTCGCGCAATCCCTCCCAGGGAGTTCGGGTAAGCCGGGCATAGGCGGCCGCCAGGCGCAGAGTATGGCCCATCGAAGCATCGCATCCTCTCCGGATAGTCGTTGCCCGGTCACCTAGGACGGTGCCGGGGAAGCCGAGCCCGCCCGGACGTGCCGCTGTGCGCGCGAGTCAATCTTGAGCACGTCGACCAGGCAGAAGACCCCGATCGACGCAGCGGACAGTGCCAGTGCCGCCGCTGAGTGGCTGAGCAGCAGAAAGATAGTGATCAGGTATCCGACCGAGATCGTCATATCCCGTCCGAGAACGGCGTTCAGCCGGGCGCGATCAGTGGTGCGTATCAGCGACAACATATTCAGGCCAGCCGGCCCGATCCAGATCATGGCGAACAGCACCCGGTCAGGGAGCCCGGCCGCCAGCAAGGCCGGCAGGACGAGATACGCCACCATGGTGGCCGTGGCGGCGAGAGTCGCCGCACCGCGGATCGACGGCATGATGGTCGCCGAGGTCCGCACGCCGGCCGCCTTATCGCCGTAATAGTCCGGCACGTTCTTGACCAGTCCCTTGGCGCAGAACCAGAGCGTCAGGTACACGAAGAACCCGGCTATCTGGGTCAGCCTGATATCCGGCAGCGACCACCACGACGATCGGAGCAGGGCACCGCCAAGGAAAGGTACAGAGACCACCAGCGAAAAGATCAGGAGACCGGCGAACGGCCGGCCCTTTGCGCGCAAGGGCGGGGCCGAGTACTGGAGGAGCAGGACAAGGCCGGCGATTGTCAGCAGGAGGACAGGGAAAGTACTCACGAGTGCGGCGATCACGATGAAGGCACACGCGACCGCGACCAGCCACAGCAGCGTCCCTTCACCAAGCGAGCGCACTAGATTCGCGCGACCCGGCAGGTTCTGCTCGTCTTCATCGAGATCAGTAGTGGCATTGTAGACATTGGCCACGGCGAGACCCAGCAGGGATATCAGCGCACCAGCGGCCTGACGCCATCCCCATTGCTGACCGGCCACAGCGACGCCGATGCTAAAACCGAGCACGCCCACGAAGCACGTCCGGAGCCGAGCGAGCTGCACGATAGCCGAGAGACCCAGACTCCTGGGCGGCGAATGAGCAACCATGGGCGATGCGGGCAATCTTGTCGGTCATCAACGAGGCCGTGCTCTTGCCCATCCAGCATAGAAATCATATCTTTCGCCAGCAAGAGCAAAAAATGTTCAGATAGAACCAAACAAATCCCCCGACGACTCATGATTCCACAGCGCACATAAGCCGCGTGATCACGCCGTCCGGTTTCCGTGATTCCTGGAGCAACTGACTTTCTGGACTCGCATCTCACGCCGCAGGGGTTCCGCGATCATGTACGGGATCTTGATCACGGAACCTGGATGGGGTGATCACGCGACTCAGTTTCCGTGATCAAGGTCAGTCTCATGATCACGGAAGATTGCCAGGCTAGGACTGAAGGTCGGTCTCATGATCACGGAAGATTGCCGGGCTTGGTGATCAAGGTCGGTTCTTGGTCACGGAGGATTGCGGGTGCCCCGGCGCCCGGTCGGCGGCGCTGGGCCTGCGGGTGGTGACTGAAGGGGACAACAGCTGGGGTCCCCCGCTGCTGTTCCCGCGACGGCAGGGGACCCCAGCTGCAGCCCTACCCGACCCTGCACCCCTAGCCCGCACCCAGTCGACTCCTCGACCAAGCCCCGCAACCTTCCGTGATCATGAAGCCGACCTTGATCACGGGACATCGGCGGCGTGGTGATCAAGACCCCGACCTTGATCACGGGACATCGGCGGCGTGGTCTCGCAAGGGAGTCGGGCTCGCGGGATCAGGGCTACGAGCGGAGATTACGTTTGCGCAGGTCAAAGCCACATTAGCCCAGGCGCGCCGATTGCCACTCGCGGGAACAGGTCTCGCGTCTGTCTGGTCGACTCACTTATTCGTAGCCGATGGCCGCGATGACGTCCAGGCGCGCGGCGTAGCTGGCCGGGGGTAGCGCGCCGACCAGGCTCACCAGGAGCGCGGCTGCGGCTAGTGCCAGTGCGATGGGCTGGAAGTGGTAGCTCACCACCAGATCGCCGGTCGAGCTGATCAGGGAAGTCGAGACGACATGCAGCAGGACTCCCGTCACGAGTCCGAGGGCGCCGCCGACGAGACTCACCGCCAGCGCCTCGGCGAGTACCGACCGGCCGATGAGCCGCCTGCTGGCTCCGAGGGCTCGGATCACTCCCAGCTCACGCCGTCGCTCGGCGACCGAGAGCATGAGCGTGTTGAACAATGCGAGCGCGGTGGTCCCGGCCACTATCCAGATGAGCACATAGGACAAAGCTTCCGCCTGACGGACAGCGGCCTGGGCGGCATTCACCTCGGCCGCGCCCGAGATGACGTAGGCCTGGTACGGAAGTGCTCGCACCAGCGCGCTGAGCGCGGCGAAGGTCTTCCGGTTAGCCGCTCGCCGCACGTGTACCTCGATATAGGTGGCACCGTACCGGCCGAACCAGCGCTGCAGGTCAGCCAGCGAGATGCCGACCAGGCCGCCGGCGACGCTGATGTAGTTGACGATCCCGGCGACCGTGAGCGTGTGCCTGCCCGAGGGCGTGGGCAGGGTCAGCGAGTCACCGACCGCGAGGTGACGCTGCTGCGCGTACAGCCGGGAGATCACGGCGGCCTGTCCGGCCAGGACCGCCCGGCGGGCCGGCGGGGCCGCGGCCAGGAAGGACGGCGCGATGCTGCCGGGAGCGTAGCCTTCCAGCAGGATCTGCGATCCAGCCACCTCAGCGTAGGCAATCTGGCCAGGGCTCACCTGCGTCACGCCGGGCAGTTCGGCCACCCGGCGGGTGAACGCCGCTGGAAGCAGGGTGCCCGCTGGGACGACGTCAGCCGGCGTGGTCTGCACGAAATAGTTCGCCAGGGCCAGCGAGCCGAAGCTATCCGACGTAGCGGTGACCGCGTTCTGGCCGACTCCGATGGTGATGATGCTGATCGCGACGCCGAGCGCGACGGTCACCGCGGTCACCCAGGCCCGCCCCGGTGATCGCGCTATCGCGGCAGCGGCGATCCGGCCGCCCGCGCCGAGAGTCCAGGCGACCCGCGCCGCCAGAGCGGTGATCGGGCCAGTCAGCGCGTATTCACCCAGGATGAGGCCCAGCATCAGGAGCGGCCCGGCGATGAGGACCCTCGTCCCGCGCACGCTGAGCAGGATCAGGCCACCCAGCATGAGCATGACCAGGCCAGCGACTGCGAGCGGCCAGCGGACAGTCTCCTGGCCGCCGCCGAGCGAATCCACCGGGCGCAGGGCCTCCGCTGGCGAGATCCTGGACACGTTCCTGGCGGGCAGGCCGGCCGCGAGCAGGCAGGCGGCAACGCAGGCCACGGCCGCGACAGGAACGGCGTAGCCAGGCGGCTGGAACCCGACCTGGACCTGGAAGGACGAGGTCAGGAATGGCGGCAGCCTGCCCACCGCGAGACGGCCGAGCAGCAGCCCGGCTGGTGAGCCGATAGCGGCGGCGCAAAGCCCCGTCAGCGCGGCCTCGGCCAGGAAGTCCCTGGTCAGCAGCTGACGGCTGCCGCCAAGAAGGCGCAGGGTCGCGAGGTGCGAGCGGCGCTCGGCGCAGGCCATGCTCATGGAGTTGAAGATCAGGAAGCCAGCGACCAGCAAGGCCATCAGCGCGACCAGCAGGGTCGTGTCCCGCAGCAGCCCGGTCGCGCTGTCGGCCTGCGCCGCCTGCATCCCCGTCGGTCCGACGACCGCCGATCCGGCGACGACACTGGTCAGGCGCTGTCGCAGTGCGGCAACGCTCACGCCCTTGGCCGCGCGAACGTAGATCACCTGGACCCGGCCGGGATCGCCGGCCAGCCGCTGCGCGGTCGCCAGCGGAGCGGCCAGGAAGTTGCCGAGGTTCACGCCGGCCACGCCGGGCTCATCCGCCGCGCCGGTGACGTAGGCGAGGTGGACCGCCCCCGATACCGCGTCCACCCGTACCCGGCCGCCTGGCGGAGCGTTGGTGCGACGCTCAAGGTCAGGCCCGATGATGATGCCGTTGATAGCCGTCAGCTGCCTGGACCGCAGCTGCCTGAGCTGCCGCCTCGCGATCGGGCCGGCCATGGCCGGCGCCCGCCCGTCCACTCCGATCAGGATGGACGGATGCCCGGCGACGGTGACCGGGGAGATCACCATCGGCGCGATAGCGGCCACGCCAGGTGTGGACCCGATCCGGGACACCAGGGCATCATCCATGCCCGCGCTCGTGATGCCGCTGACCTCGAGGTCCGATCGCCCGGCGAGCTGCCCGTAGAAGCTCGCCACCGACCCCGTGAGCGATCCGTAGACCCCGAGGATCGCCACGATCAGCGCCGCCGACACCACCAGCACGCTCAGGGACAGCACGGAGCGGCCAGGGTGACCGGCTACATAGCGAGCGTTCAGCAGCCGCCAGCGAGCAAGTGGGACCCTGGCGCTTACCACCTGCCTCCTCCGGGCTCCCGCACCAGGCGGGACGGGCCGTCCGCGACGACTATTCCATCCCTGAGCTCTATCGTCCGGTCGGTCAGCGCGCAGGCGGCTCGGTCATGCGTCACCATCACCACCGCCTGGCCGCTGCCATGGGCGATCCCGGCCAGGAGCTTCACGATCTGCTCTCCGGTCGCGCCGTCCAGGTTCCCGGTCGGCTCGTCGGCCAGGACGACCGCTGGCGCCATCATCAGGGCCCTGGCGATGGCGACGCGCTGCGACTGCCCGCCGGACAGCTCGGGCGGCCGGCTTCCGGCTCGGTCGGCCAGCCCGACCTGGTCGAGCAGCTCTACTGCCCGATCACGGGCACGGGATAGGCGCGTCCCGTCGAGCAGGGCGGGCAGCGCGACGTTTTCCCACGCTGAGAGCATCGGCAGCAGATTGAAGAACTGGAAAACGAAGCCGCATTTCCGGCGCCGGACCTCGGACAGCGCATTGTCATCCAGGTCCTGCAGCGCGATCCCGTCCAGCAGGATCCGTCCGCTGGTCGGAGAGTCAAGCGCGCCGAGCAGATGCAGCAGGGTGCTCTTGCCGGCGCCGCTCGGCCCGATCACCGAGATGAACTCGCCCTCGCTGACCTTGAGGCTGACGCCGCTCAGTGCCGTCACCATGCCGCCACCCGAGGAAAACTCCCTGGTCACCTCGTCTAGTTCAAGCGTCGCCATCACCTCCCATCCGATCAGGCCTGCCGGGCCGGGGACATCACCCTGATGGCGCGCGGCCCGGCCGGCTCCTGCGCGCCTCGCGGCAGGTCACCGATCGCCTGCCGGCAGCTGCGCAGCGCGAAATCGGCGAGCCCGTGAAGGAGGCCGCCGCAGGGCTCCCCGACGGCCCGCAGCGCGTCCTTCGCCCGCGACGAATAGCTGCCGCACAAGTCAGCCGCCGCTCCAAGACCAATCAGGATGCCGACGTTGGACGCACGGGCGGCCAGTTCAGGATCGGGACCGGCCGAGTCACGCGGGCACAGCAGACGCAGATCGGCCGCGATGCGCAGCGCCATGCCGACGGCGCGGCCATACTCCGCGAGCGCGTCCGAGATCGCGGCACTCGCACCGCCGAGCTCGCCGCCCAGCTGGCAGGCGAGTGAATACAGCGAGGCGGACCGCTCCTGCGCGGCGGCGAGCGGCCGGTCAGGGTCCGCGACTCCCAGCCGCCTGAGCTCAGCCTCCGACATGGCTCCCTCGCAGACGACGGCCGCGCATCGCGCCAGGCGCGCTACCCGGGCAGCCCCGACCGGGCTGATCAGCCTGAAGGCCTGGGCGAGTACGAAGTCACCGGCGATCACGGCGAACGCGTTGTTCAGCGTGTCGCGCGTTCTCGCCGGCCGGTCCACTACCTGGCCGGCCAGGTCAGGAAACAGGTCGAGCAGCTCGCATCCCAGGGCGAGGTCAAGCTCGCGCTTGCCTGGTACTCCGCCTACCGCGAGCACGCTGCTCAGCAGCGCGACCGCGAGCATCGGACCGTCATCGTCGTGGAGCCTGCGGTGGACCAGCTCATACAGGAAAGGAAAGGTCGTCCGCAGCTCAGCCTCCGCCCGCCGGCTCAGCTCAGTCAGCGCGGTCATCAGCTGGAAGTTCCCGGCCAGGCCCGGCGGACAGGTGATCGGCTGAGCGCCGCTCCCGCTGACCAGAATTTCCCTGACCGACCACAGGAAAGGCTGAGCTGACCACAAGGAATTCTTGCCGTCGCCAATAACGCTGCTCAGGCGCTCAGGAGTTTCGCTGACAGCCTGCCTGGCCACCGATACCGGCATGCTGAGGTTCTGGCCAAGCCTCGGCGAGATCCGGCCGAGCCTCCGGCCGAGCTCACACTGGTTGTCTACCGCCTCCATGGTCGGCAAGCACAAGCTATGCGTGGCCGCTTTCGTGGTGATCAGCCGGTGCAGGTGCCTGGCCAGTTCCTCCCCCGCCTGCAGCGCGATGGCGATGCCCTCACCGCTCACCGGGTCAGTCATCCGCGCGGCGTCGCCTACGAACATCACATTGTCAAGCTCGCATAGCTCAGGGGTGAAATTGACCCCAAGCGGAGACCCGAACTGCTTCCCGACCGGGGTAATCATTCCAAAGCGCTGAGCTTGATTTTCGCGGAGACCCCTGACGAATTCGTCGAGCAGCGGGCGAATCGGCGGATTAGCGGCGGGGTCGGGTCCGCGATAATAGCCCACGCCTATATTCGCGCGATGGGCACTGACCGGGAACACCCAGCCATAGCCGACAAGTCCCAGGTTCTGGTAAGTGAGCGGAAGGTAAATGTCAAAGAGCGGATCCAGCGCGCACTCGACCTCGAAATACTGCCGCACCGCGTACACGCTGAGCGCTCCGCGAGCCTTCGGCACCCCCAGGCGCTGCCGGATGATAGAGCTGGGCCCGTCGGCGGCGACGAAGTACCTTCCGCCAATCCGGCCCAGACCCCCATCCTGATCTACCTCGACGGCCGTGACCCCGCAGCCGCCCATGAGCGGCCTGGTGACCCGAGCCGTCACGCTGCGCGCACCGAGCCCGAGAGCGGCGTCGAGCAGGGCGTCGTCGAGCAGGAACCGGGGCACGCACGCGCCACGCTCACCGCTGTAGAGCTTTAGCTCCTCGTGACCGTGGCTGAAAACCGCCCTGCCGCCTTCTATCGGCTGGCTGGCCTCGACCAGGTCGCCGAGCCCATGCCGCCGCAGGAACGCCACCGCGCTCCGGGTCAGCCCGTCACCGCACGCCTTGTCCCGAGGGAACGGATTCTTGTCGATCACGAGCACCTCGTGGCCATACTCGGCCAGCGTCGCGGCGGTGCTCGCCCCCGCCGGCCCGGCCCCGATCACGACGATCTCCGCCTCGTCGGCGAATCCAGCCTGACTAGCCCGCACCCCGGTCACAGTGCGATCCCGGCCGGTGCGATGACTCGCTCGACGAGCCGCTCCAGGCCCTCTCGGTCGCCGTCCGGCACTACCGCGCTCACCGCCGCCACCGCGGCGCGGGCCTCGCGCAGGCAATCCGCCAGCGCCCGGCTGACGCCCCGCGTCTGGAGGATGGCCTGGATCAGCTCCGCCTGGTCGTCCCGGCCGGCCCGGCGCGCGACCAGCTCGCGCAGCGACGGAGATTCCGCCAGGCCGTAGAGCACGGGCAGCGTGTATACCCCGCGCCGCACATCGCTTCCCCGAGGCTTTCCGGTGACGCGATCGTCGGCCACCAGATCCTGCACATCATCGGCGAGCTGGAAAGCCATTCCGAAATGAAGCCCGAACTCTTCAAAAGCGGCGCACGCCGGCGGCTCGAACTGGCCGAGTCTGGCGCCAGCGCCGGCGGCGAGCACGAAGAGCGCGGCGGTCTTCCCCCGCACCGCATCCCAGTAGCGGTCAATGGCGCGCTCGGGATTGTGCAGATCTTCCATCTCCAGCATCTGGCCAGCGCAGGTCTGCGTAATAGCGACCGCTAATCGTTCCACTAGCTCGTCGCCGCAGCCGGTCATCGCCTCCGCCGCCCGCGCGAACAGCCAGCCACCCGCCAGAGCCGCGGCCATGCCGCCGAAGCGCGGTCCGATAGTGACGTTTCCCCGGCGGCGCCCGCTGTCGTCGATGACATCATCGTGCACCAGGCTGGCGAGATGAATCGCTTCGATCACGGCAGCGGCGCGCGGCGCGAGCCGATTATCAGGAGCGGGTCCCAGCCCGCAAATCTCCAGCAACATCGCCGACCTGATCAGCTTTCCCTCAGTTGCTAGCAGATGACCGGTGACGGCACTGATTACCGGCTGACGGGACCCGTCGCAGATCGCCCAGATCTCCGCAGCCGGAAGGCAGGGTACCTCCGAATGAGGCATGAGTTCCTCAGGTGTCTTCGGGAGTTACGGTCTAGTCGCGATGTTGAGGTATCTCGCGCAGATTAGATGTCGGCGCACCACGGGATCAAGAGCCCGGCCTTTGTTCGCAGGAATACAGACAATCGAACGCGAGCGCGAACGGCCGTCCTCGGGCCAGCTATCGCGGGGAGTTACCTGGTCAGCACGGTTCAGCCCGCGCGCGCAGCGCCACTCCTGATCACGCCGGGCCGCTGCCGGACAGTGCGCGGATTGTTTATTTTCATATAGACAATCTCTAGCCCTTGCCCGCCGAGAGCGTCAATCTTACGTTAGCGAGCGAAACGGCCCAGGAACAAGAGGGGGTGGAATCAGTCTAAATAGGCAGAACGCACGGAATCAAGAGGGACCCTGAATATTTGAGAGGGCGGAATGAGAAAGTATCTCGCCGCTTCGGTCGTCGCATCGGTTGCCGTGGCGGCGACCTTAGCATTCAGCATGGCGGCGTCCGCGAGCACAACGGATGTCCTGACTTACGGCTCCGCGGGTGGCACCAACGTTTCTGTTGGCAACACGCTATCCACCAGCCTCAGTTCGGGCACAGACGCTACATTCTTCACGACCACGACCGGCTCGAGCGGAGTCACCTGCACTGGTGGCACGACTACGTCGAGTGTCACCTCGAACCCGGCCGCGGGCGGGACTGCTGGCATGAACGTGTCAAGCACGTCCTACTCAGGCTGCACTAACACTGAGGGTTACACCCAGACAAACGTCACCATCAACAGTTACACTGCCGCCGTTACCGACTCCGGTGATACCACCGGAGCAACCTCGGGCAGTATGACATTTTCCATACCGAGATCGCAATTCGGTGCCCAGACCTGCGATTACGCCGGCACCGGTTTCTCCGGGACCAACGTATTCACTAACCAGGTACTCACCCTTACCGGCGGGTCGGTATTCGGTCATGCCGGCACTGACGACGCCGCGTGCGCCAGCACTCTCTATCTGTCGGCCACATTCGGGACGACCCACGACACCAGCGTGTCGGGCAGTCCTAGTGTTTTCGTAAACTCCTGAGGGCACGACGGTCCTGCCCGGCGGCCAGGTCTGGTCACCGGGCAGGGTTGCCGGGGTTCCGCCAAGGCTGATCACGTCAATGATCAACTCAGGAGCGAGGTGGCGCAGATGCCCAAGGCGGAGGAGCCGGGAGACGGGATCGCCACCGGCAGGCTCCGCCGGGCCACCCCGCTGGCCGGCCTCGCGGCCCGCACCGCCGGGGAGGCGGTGATCGCGTCCCTGCGCCGGCGCCCGGTCGGCGCCGACGTCTACGAGCGCCGGGCCGAGCGGTACGCGGAGATTATGGGGCGCTCCAAGGGCGCCTTCATGAAGATCGGCCAGATCATGTCGTATGTGCCGTTCGGGAGCGCGGTGCCGGCGGAGAACCGGGCGATCTACCAGGCGGCGATGAGCCGCTCCAGGCCGACGCCCCGCCGATGGCTGCGGAACTGGCCAGCGAGGTCATCGAGTCCGAGCTTGGCGCTCCGCCCGATCAGATCTTCGCTGAGTTCTCCGCCCATCCGATAGCGGCCGCCTCCATCGGGCAGGTGCACACCGCCCTGCTGCCCGGCGGCCAGCCCGTGGCGGTGAAGGTCCAGTATCCCGGCGTCGCCAGGGCCATCAGGGCCGACCTGCGAAACACCGAGCTAGTCGCGGCCATGTTCCAGCTGCTCCGCTCGGTCGTCCCCGGCCTGACGCACACCGACCCCAGGACGATCGCCTCCGAGATCTCCGAGCGGATCGGCGAGGAGCTCGACTACCGGATCGAGGCGGCTCATCAGAGTTTCTTCGCGGCTGCCTACGCTGGGCACCCGTTCATTCACGTGCCGGCCGTCATCAGCGAATACTCGACCAGCCGGGTACTCACCCAGGAGCTCGCCACCGGGCTGAGCTGGCCGGAAGCGGTCGCCTCCAGCCAGGAGCAGAAGGATCGCTGGGGCGAGACGCTGTTTCGCTTCGCCATCGGGAGCATGCGGCGGCTGCTCGCCTGGAACGTCGATCCCCATCCGGGCAACTTCCTGTTCCGCCCCGGCGGAGCGGTCAGCTTCGTCGACTTCGGCTGCGTCAAGCACTATGACAGCGATCACATAGCCGGGGTGCAGCGGATGATCCGCGCTGTCCTGGCGGAGGACGGCCCCGCGCTGCGCGCCGAGTTCGCCGGAGCCGGGATCTTTGACGCCGCTAAGGGTCCGGCGCCGGAGGAGATCCTTGCCTGGTACCGGCCAGGATTCGAGATGCTGACCGCGCCCCAGCCCTACACCATGACCCCCGAACTGGTAGCCCGCGTGATCGAGAACTACATCTCGTTCCGGGGACCTAGCGGGCCGGTCGCCCGCTCGCTCCGGCTGCCCAGGGACTACGTCTTCCTGACCCGGCTGGATCTCGGCCTGTGGTCCGTGCTGGCGGAGCTTGGGGCAACGGGCTACTGGCGCTCCATCGTCGCCGAGCTGGACGAGGGCGCCGAGCCGGTGACCGAGATGGGACAGGCCGACGCCGCGTTCTGGACCGCCAGGACAGCGCCGGCCTGGAAAGCGGCGGCCTCATGAAGGCGGCCGCTGGCGCCTGGCCGATACCGGACGCTGACCCCTACCCGGTCCTGCGCCGGCTGCGGGACGCCGGGCCGGCGCACCGGCTGCGCGATGATCTGGCTGGCTGGCTGGTCGTCTCCCATGCCGACGCCCTCGCGATCCTCACCGGGTCCGGCTGGTCTTCCGATCCCGCACTCAGCCCGGCGGCGGTCCGCCAGCAGGCCATGGCCGGCCTGGGCGGCCAGCTCAGCCGCAAGGCGGTTATGTTCACCGACTTCCCCGAGCACACCCGGCTGCGCAAGTCGTTGCGCGACTACCTGACTCCGCGCTCGGCGGACAGCTACCGGCACCGGATCGCCGCTATCGTCGACGCCGCCTTCGCCGGTCACGACCCCGGCGCACCGCTCCAGGTAATGGAGGAGATCGCCTACCCCGTCCCGCTCGCCGTGATCTGCGAGATCCTCGACACCGGGACAGAGCTTGCCGTCGGGCTGCGGCAGGAGACCCCGCTGCTCGCCGCCCTGCTCGATCCCCTCGCCACTGACGCTGACCTTGAAGAAGGTGCCGCCGCCGCGACCAGGCTCATGATCGACCTGCTTCCGGTCGCGGCGAGCCGGTCGGTCGACCCCGGCCAGGATCTGCTGTCCGCTCTGCTAACCCGCGACGCTGGCGAGGGCACCGGGCTGGAGATCGACGAGGCCATCGTCATGGCGCTGCTGCTGCTCACCGCCGGCCACGAGACCACGGCCAGCCTGATCGGCAACGCCGTGATCGTCTTGCACGATCATCCGGCGGTGACCAGGGAACTGCGCGCCCGCCCGGAGCTTCATCGCCCCCGCAGTCGAGGAACTGCTCCGGTTCGAGCCACCGGTCCAGCTAGCCCGCCGGATCGCCGTCCGCGACCAGACGGTAGGCGAGGACCTGGTGCGCGCTGGCGACCAGGTCTTCGTCTCGATCGGGGCCGCCAACCGCGACCCCTCGGTCTTCGCGGAACCCGACCGGTTCGACCCCGGCCGCCCGCCCGCTCAGCATCTCAGCTTCGGGCACGGCCCGCACTTCTGCGCCGGCGCCGCGCTGGCCAGGGCGGAAGGCCAGGAAGTCATCGGCCGGCTGCTCCGCCTCGATCCGCCGCTCGAAGATCAGGAGCTGAACGCCACCCGCGCCCGCTCAGCGGCCTTCCGGCGCATCGCGGAGCTCACGCTGACTCCGGTCACGCCGTGACCAGGGACTGCCTTTAATTAGCCGGAACAAGATCGTCCAGCCGACTCTCCTCCCAGACCGCGCCGGAGCACAGGCGGAATCATCACGGAACGTCAGCCGCGTGATCACCCTTGGAGTTCCGGGCTCTGGCGAATGCCGTGATCGGGCTGCCTCGCGGGCCTGGCGGAGCCACCGCCCGGACCCGGCCTGGTCCCTGGTGACTCAGCTGTCACAGCCGGGCTCACCCGCTGCCCGGCTCGCCTGATCCTGTAGGAGACTTTTGCCACCAGCCCGGAACCAGCCCCGCAAGATCACCCAGAAACCCCCAAATCTCCATGCCGAAATCACCTTCAACGTCGCACCCGGCATGACCGCTGCGAGCCAGTCTCCGGTCTCGCCGACGCCGCCTTCACCTTCGGCGGGTCCGGGGGCGGCAGCGTATTGTCATTCCATAGCGGGGACACGGTAAACGCGGTATTCGGACGATCCGCCCGCCACGTCTTCTGTCCTGGGCCAGTAAGCAGGCACAATGTGGACCATGGCGGCAGACAAGACGTCCGGCCTCAGCCCAGACGACGGAGAGCCACCCAGGCTCCCGCCGGTCGGCCGGATTAGCTCGACCGCCCCGACGATCAAGGTCAACCCGGCCGCCCCGATCACCAGGGTCAACACGGCTGATCCGGCCGTCGGGGTCGGCCCGGCCGCGCCGCGTGTCCCGGCCGCGCCATTCACTCCTCTAATACCGCCCGTTCGAGCCGTCTCAGCGGGCCGGACCATCACGACCCGGCTGACGGCGGTGACTGCCGCCGCCCGCAGTTACAAGCCGCCCGCACCGCTGACCAATCCGCTGCGGCATCCACTGCGGTGGCTTGGCATTACCGCCGCCTCGCTGATCGCCGCTATCGTCTTCGCTCATCTCGGTGCGCTATTGATCACCGGGCTGTACTACCTGCTGTTCGAGGTCAGCTCGAGCGCGGCCGCGTGGTGGCACTCAGCG
This sequence comes from uncultured Actinomycetota bacterium, assembly GCA_963819285.1. Classification (GTDB taxonomy): domain Bacteria; phylum Actinomycetota; class Actinomycetes; order Streptosporangiales; family Streptosporangiaceae; genus Chersky-822. Next base: position 1,807,091 of record CAWFVM010000002.1, on the reverse strand, counting down.
ATTCCAGATGTCGCCCTGCGGCACACGATCAGGGACGCTGCCGAGGGCTTCTATGGCGGCGCGATAGCGCAGCAACTGGTCTGGAACCCGTTCAGGAACCGCCGGGCCAGGTATCTGGCCAAGCCAGCGAACCGGCTCGACCGTCTGGAAAACCTGCTGCGGATACCGAACCTGCGCAGCGGTACGCGCCTGTCCTTCTGGCAGATCCCCTATTCGCTGCTCATCTGGGCACCGGTCTACGGCTCGGTCGGCTTTACCGTGGCCTATCTGCTCGACTCGTTCATCCAGCGCGACATCGCTCTCCTGCAGCACACGGTGCTCGCGCTGAGCTCGCACGCGTCAATGTGGCAGCGCACCGCGTCGATGGACACGATCAACTGGGACAAGAAGGTCATCGGCCTGGCGGCGTCGTTCTGCTTTGGCCGCAGGCCGCTGCGCAAGGTCTTCGACGGGATTCAGCTCTGGTTCGCCGAACGTCACGTGACCCGGCACCGCCTAGCACGCTGGTATCACCCGCCCACCTTCCGCGCCCGCTGCGCCCAGGTCAGCGCGAAAGTCTCCAGCCGGCCAGGACATCTCAGCCGGGCAACACGGCCGGACGCAGACCGCCCTCGCTGTGACCACACTCGGCGCGGCGGCGGCACTCATCGCCCTCGGGTACTACGCCCTGACCTTCGCCGCCGCCTGATCCAGCGAACATCTTGCAGACACAGATACCGACGCCGGTGCCCCGGGCGACCCCTAGTTTGCCGGGCGCTGTTCCTCAAGCAGTACGTCCATTCCGTTCGGTGAGCGAACGGTGACTATCCGGTAGCTCCAGTCCGGGCTGGGCTGCTCGGTCGCCACCTCGAATGCCAGCCCAGCCTGATCGCAGACCTCCATGATCGCGTCGATGTCGGCCACGCCGAGTTGCCAGGTCATCCCGGCCGCTGCCGGGTCAGCGTCCGGCCTGCGACTCAGGCCGAACTCGATCGCGTCGTTGCCAACGGCCAGGAAGTCCGGGTATTCCGGACCCTCGTAGGTCGTCCGCAGCCCGAGCCGGAGATAGAAGTCTCGCTCGGCCTGAGGATCCCTGACGTGCAAGATCGGCAGCAGCTTCGTGATGAGATCCGCCATGACGACAATTATCGCTCGATCATTGGTCAGGCGTCACCGACGCGGCATCGGCGTGCGCCTGGCAAGGCGGCGCTCCTGTCAGAGACTGCCAGTAGGCTGCGCGGTGTGGCCTTCGACCTCGAGCTCGCTGACCGGATCCGGTTCCTGATCGGCACCGGGCCGGGCCTGAGCGAGAAAAAGATGTTCGGCGGCCTGGCCTTCCTGATCGGCGGCCACCTGGCTATCAGCGCGAGTGGCCAGGGCGGGGCGCTGATCCGGGTTGACCCGGCCGATGCCGTGGCCCTGACCGAGACGACGGTCGCCACTGTCGCGGTCATGCGCGGCCGGGAGATGCCGGGGTGGCTGCGGGTTAGCTCCGATGATCTGCAAGCCGACGACCAGCTCGCCGAGTGGGTCAGCCGGGCCGTCCGATACGCCCGGTCACTAGCACCGAAGCGCTAGCGCCGGGCGCGCAACCCTGGACTGAGGCCGGGGGTTAGCGCCAGTCGAAGACGTTGCGTAGCTCGCCGGTGACCAGGTCAGGATCGCCGTGGAAATCCCCCCCGCGAGTGATGAAGACCGCTTCAACAACCGTGGCTGACTTGAAGACCTGCTGGAAACCCATCGCTACGTGCAGCAGCCGCGGCGGCGGTTGCAGGCGGACCCGCTCCGTGCCGTCCAGGTTGTAGACCCCGGCGTTGGCGGGCGCTGACGGCGCGGTCATGGACTCGACGATTACTACGCTGGGCGGATCGTCTAGGTAGACACAATTCTGCGGTGGCTCGTCGAATTCCTTCACGATCCGCTGGTCGCCATTGGTCCAGGCGACGGCGCGCTCACCGCGTTTCCACTGTAGCTCTACGCTCATCACGACACCGTATTCAGGGAAGAGGTATGGGATCACCGATGGGAGTAAGGAGCGCACGGTCGGCGAAGTTCAGTATCTCGAGCTGCGTCGCACCGCCCGGGTACACGACGCCACTCCCTTCCTGAGCTCCCGTGACCCCCTCCTGGATTCTAATCTGGCTACCCGCGGGGAACTCGAATCGCTGCAGATAAGAAACATCCGACTTGAATTGCGGAAGGATGGACAGCTTCTGGCGGGCGAATTCCTGGCTGGGAACGTCTTCGAACGTGCCGAATCCTCCTGGGTCCTTCTGCGTCGCGCCGAAGACCATGTTAAATTGCTCGCCCGGATTGGCGATGCGCGAGGTAATGGGAATTCCGTCGGCGTAAGGCGGCAGGCGGGTAGCCGCGGGGAGCGCCAGCCGCGCGGGTGCGGCCTCGATAGCGAGCCGCTCGGGTGCCGCCGCGATGGCCAGGCGCTCGGGCAGGGCCGTGATGAGGCTGTCGGTGACGAGGGCAGCGCCGTCCGCTTCGTCGACTCCGGGGAAGAGCAGCGGGGCGAGCGCGCCGGCCCCGTACAGCGTGGTGCCGGGGTTGCCGATGGGAATCCGGGTGGGCAGAATGCTGCTGACCGCCTGGGCCCCGGACAGGCCACCGGACATGAAGCCACCGATGACGAGGCCTGACCGGACGGCACTGTAGCCGCTGTTGACGAGGCCGCCAAGGAAGTCTACAAAGCCGCCGTGGGGCGCGAAGTGAGCGCTGTCCCAGACGGCGCCGCCGCAGTAGGGATCACCGGAAGCGCAGGACTGATAGGTGTTGACGGTCTGGCCGGTGGGATCTTCGCGCGTGGCCGGGTCGTTGTAGGCGTAGCTGTAGGGGTCGAAGTCGGCGGGGCTGGTGGGATTGAGTATGGGGTCCGGGCTGATGAAGCCAGGGGTCACCGGGTTGTACTCGCGGGCACCGAGGTTGGTGAGCTCGGTGGTGGCATCGGCCGTGCCGCCCACATAGCCGCGCGTGCCAGGCACGGTCGCGGTGCCAGTGCTGGCGAGCAGGTCACCGTACGGGGAGTAGTACTGGTGAGTGACGTTCTGGGAGCTGTTGTCGATGGCGGCGGTGACTGTGCCCTGCGGGTTGCTCTCCAGCCAGGTGATGTCGCTGAGGCTGGTGCGGGCGGCCACTATCTGGCTGCCGAAGAGGTAGTAGCGGGTGGGGCTCAGCGTGCTGAGCGTGGCGCCGGACGCGGTGATTTCCTCGTCGGGCAGGTAGAGCGTCGACGTGCCGGCCGCACCGTCGTGGACGAGCAGCAGGTTGCCGTCCGCGTCGTAGCGGTAGCTGGTGGTGTGGCCCGACGCGGTCACGGCCGCTAGCTGGCCAGGGGTTGCTCCGGTGCCGTTCCAGTTGTAGGTCGCGGCCGGAGTGGCGGACGTGGTGGCCAGGTAGCCAAGCGGCTGTCCAGTTCCTGACCAGTCCAGGTTGTTAGTGGTGGCGGTGCCGCCATTGACCGAGGTCTGCTCTTTGATCGGGGCATGCGGCTGGGCGGCGCCATAGGCCGGATAGGTCAGCGTCGTTGCCGAGGTGGTCTGGGTCGCGCCGATACCGCTGATCAGCGTGTCGCCGGTGATGGTGCCGGTAGTGCCGTTCGTGCTGCCGCTGGCGCCGCCGAGGTTGTCGTAGCTGATCGTCTGCTGGTAAGCCCCTGGCCCGCCGATCCCGGCGGCTCCCGGCGGCGTGGACGGGCTGGAGGGACACGCGGTGCCCTGCGCCCATGCGGCGGTCAGCCAGGCCAGGTAGTTGTAGGCGTAGCACTGGTAGTTGCCGGTCACCGAGTCGCCGGCGGTGATGACATTCCCGGAGTTGTCGTAGGTGTAGCTCGTGTCGTCGACCGGTATCCAGGTAGTCGTGGGCTGCCGCTGCAGGGTCTCCTCGGAAAGCTCGCCCGATACGGCGTCGTAGTTGTACGTGATTCGCTGGAAGGGAGCCGCTTCTGCGCCGGAGAGGTCGATCTCGGCTGTCTGATTGAAGTTGTTGTAGGCGGCGTTCCACACGTAACCGGGAAGGTTGGTGCCGGACGCGGTTCCGAAGGTGGTGACGAGCAGGTCGAGGTAGTTGTAGCCGTAGGTGACCGTCTCCTGCGGCAGCGACGCGGCGGCGGCGTAGGTCTGGGTAGCGATCGCACCGCCGGGGTTGTAGGTAGAGCCGAAGGTATAGGTGCCGGCGAGCTGGCCGGTCAGCGAGCTGGACGGGATGGCGTAGGTCGTGGAGATCGGGTGGCTGGCAGCGTCGTAGCTGTTGATGGTCTCCGTGTACGCCTCGCCGGCGCTGCCGCCCACATACGATGTGGAGCTGGCCAGCAGTCCGTAGGCGTGCGCGGTGCCCGGCCCGGTCATCAGCGCGCTGTCGTAGGTCCACGCGTCGAGCTGATTACTGCCTGACTGACTCGACACCGACGCGGCGTAGGCACCGGTCTTGCGGCCGGCCGCGTCATAGGCGTAGGAGACGACGCTGCCAGCGGTGCCGGTGACCGACGTCAGCTCGCCGAGGTCGTTGTAGGTGCTGGCCGAGGCACCCAGGTCCGGGGTGGTCTGCGAGATCTCCCGGCCCAGCAGGTCGTACCCGTAGGTCCACTGGTTCCCGCCAGGGTCGGTGATTCCCGCGAGCTTCCCGGTGACCGGGTCGTAGCTGTAGCTGGTCGCGTCGTAGGCCCCTGACGGTGCCGTCTTGGAGTGGTACTGGTCGATCTCGGTGGTGCGGCCCCGGCCGTCGGCGTAGGTGGTGCTGATCGTGCCGCCCGAGGGCGGGACGACGGTGATCGCGTCTCCGGCGGGGTACGACGTGGTGGTCTGCCACTGAAGCTTGTTCCCCGAGAGCAGCTGGCTGGCGGTCACCCGGCCGGTGCCGTCGTAGGTAGTGACGGTCTCGCTAGGGACAGCCGATTCGGCGGTGGTCAGCAGCGTTGATGAGGCGGTGGCGTTCACCGGGTAGGTCGAGTTCGAGGTGATGACGTTGCCGCGCGAGTCGTAGTAGGTGTCGGTGACGTCGGTCTGGTCCGGGTCGATCGCAGTCTGCTTGACCGCGTCGGTCTGGGTCTGGCGCGGCCGGAGCAGGGAGTCATAGATCTGATACGTGGTGACGTAGGTGCCGAGCGTCGGGCTGACGAGCTTCTGCGTGGTCGTGAAAGGCGCCGCCGACGAGATCAGCGAGTAGGCGAACTTGTAGCTGGCGTCGCCGTCCTGCGCCGGGGTCGCGCCGGTCTGGCCCGGCAGCCAGATGCTGGTGACCCGGCCGATGGGGTCATAGGCGTAGTCGGTGCGGTTGTCGCTGCCGTCGATCGTGTCGTCGGGGGTGCCCCAGTTCGGGTCGACGTCGGTGATCGTCGTCTGCGAGGTCGTCGCGGTCAGCGGACTCTGCACGCTGACTTGAGTAGTGGGCCGCCCGGCCCCGAACGACGAGGTATAGGTGTACCTGGTCGTGAATCCCTGCGGCGGCGGGCTCTGCGAGGTGACCAGCCGGCCGTAGGAGTCGTAGCCGTCACGGGACTGCTCGACCCAGTGCGGGGTAACTCCAGGGTCGTTCGCCGAGTACACGTCGGTCTCGGTGACGTTGCCCGACGTCGGCGCGGTGCCCCAGGCCTGCCCGTCGTAGGAGAACCTGGTGTCGGAGACGAGCGGCGGGCTGAGGGCCGAGCACCAGCCTGACGTGGTCTTGACCTCGGTGGGGTAGTTGATCAGTCCCTGCGCCGACGGCGTCGACGGATAGCTGTACCGGGCGCAGCTGGCCTGCGTCTGGTCAGAAACGTCACCGAGGTCGGCGACGACGCTCAGCAGTCCGGTCGTGCCGTCGTAGGAGTACTTCACCTGGGTCTGCCTGGTACCGGGGGTGCCGCCGTTCGCGTGCGCCGACAGCGGCGTGTAGGTGTCCGTCTCCGCCGTCCCGCTCAGGAAACCGGTCAGCGGCTGGCCCCAGGGCTGCGGCCCTGACGTAGCGGTCGGGCTCGACGAGGTGAATGGCCAGTTCACCTGATCAGAGACCTGGTTGCCGCCGGGACCGTTGAGGACGATTTTTTCCAGAAGAAAGCCGTTGAGCACATCTGAATCGGTGACCGCGGCTGGGAAGTTGGTGCTGGGCTGCGTGGGCGTGATGGTGACCGGCGGGTAGCTGAAGGTGCCGCCGGACTGGGGTACCGGGTTGGAGTCCATGCCGCGCATGAAGGTGTAGTCGGTTTCGGACTGCGTGTCACCGCTGGCGCCGGAGATGGCATGCACGTACTCGAAGCCGCGCCACTGGCTGAGCGACTTGTCCTTGGTGGGGACCAGGTCAACATCGGTGTCGTAGTGCCACGCCGCCCCGGTCAGCGGCGCGGAGCAGGACGCGTTATTGCAGTACTTATAGGTCGTGATCAGGGGCGGGTTCGAATTGGTTGAGTCGTTCACCATGACCTGGCTCACGGTGTACTTGTAGAACCAGGACGTAGTGGTGGGCCCGGTGCCGCCAAGGTCGCCCTGAGTCCACTGCTGCGGGAAGCAGGGTCCGGTATTCGCGGTCGGGGAGGGCGGCGAGGCCGGGGTCGGGGGCTGCTGACCGGGGTGGCAGATGTAGTCCGTGTACGGGTTGTAGGTGATGTCGGTCTGCGCGCCGGTCTCCGAGGTAATGCTGCCGAGCCTGCACCGGTCCATCGCCGGGTACGTCGTGTTGTACTGCACGCGGTTTGGCTGGCATCCGGAGTTTCCCCAGCCGAACTGGACCGGGTTCAGCGGCCGCGCGCCGCCGACATCACCCTGATGCACGATCGTGTGCAGCGTCAGGTCAGGCGTGACATCGGAGGCCTGCCAGGTATAAGCCAGATTCCAGTTGTCCACGACCTGCTGCGGGTTGGAGCCCTCGAAGGCGGATGTCTGGATCTCGGTCAGCAGCTGGGTGTCGAAGAACGCCGGGGCGTAATGTTCCGCTCCAGTGCAGGGTCCTGACGAGGAGCACTCAAGGTACGTCGGCGTGTCGCAGTTGGTCGAGCCTGGCCGGGCAGCGGTCTGAGTAGGTGAAGCTCACGGTGAGCGGCCGGTGCGCGTAGACATTGTTGCTGTCGCTCGCGTTGTCCTGCGAGCCGTAGGAAATACTGGCCAGCGTCCCGCCCGAGTCGTACTGCATGGACGTGCCGTCGTTGCCCGCCGTCGAGTCGAACAGGTAGTTGTTGGTCTCGGGGTTGTAGAAATAGGACGTGGCGTTGCCATTCGGGTCGACGACCAGATCCAGGTTCCAGCGCCACGGCATGTTCTGCGCGACCGAGTTCGCGTAGGAGTTCGGGGTATTGTGCGGGTCACCGGTTCCGAGGCCGACTACGGGCACCGTCCAGACCGAGTTGGTGGCCTGGTCGCCGGCCTGCCAGCCGGGCAGCTCGTTCAGCCCGAACCAGTACTGAGTCCCGTCCGAGGTGACGATCTCCCAGTACGAGCCGTTGTAGGCGCCGTTGGTCGCGCCGTGCAGGTAGTTGACCTCGGAGCCGTCATCGTCGGCAAGTCGCCAGATCTTCTGGTCCGGGTCGTAGATGATCGCGGTGGACCGGCCGCCGAGATTCAGATAGCCGTTGTAGCCATCCCAGCACTGGTCGCCCGTCGGCACGGTCTGCCCCGTGTTGTTGACCGACCCCTGGATCGTGCCGGAGATGAGGTCGCCGCACGAGACGAACCGGCGCTCGATGTAACCGCCAGACCCCGCACCGGCCAGTGAGAATCCCTCGCCAAGCTGGCCCGGCTGTGAGTTGCCCTGCGCGGTTTCCCCGTCCGTTATCCCCGAGTCGTAGGAGAGCGCGAGCGCTGGCGCCTGGCCGGCGATCGGCGGCGGGACCCGCAGCGGGTAGTCCCAGGCGAAGTCGCCAGTCTGCAGCCCGACATTCCACGAGGACGACGGGGTCAGGGAGCTTGCCTTGAAGTCGCCCGCGCCGTTGGAGGTGGTCGGATTGGCAGTCAGGACGGTCTGGCCGGTGGCGGGCAGGGTGACTATCGCGGTGAGAGTCCTGGTCTTCCAGTTGTTGACGGTCTTGACCGGGGTCATGCCCTGACAGCGGCGCGCCCCTGGCGTGGTCATCGCGCAGGCCGGCAGCGTGAACAGCGAGAGCGACTGGCCGTAGCCCCCGGCGTACGCGGACGCGAACCCGCCGTAGCTGACCTTAAGCCTGACCTGGCCAGCCTTGGTGATGCCGTCGGCACGGGCCAGGCCGACCAGCATCCCGGCGAATCCGGCGGACGCGCTCCGCTGGTGCCCGAGCACGTTCACCCGCATCCGGGTGACGGCGGCCTGGCCGGCTGCGGCCGGGACCGCCGCCGCCGCCACGGGCAGTCCTGGCGCGGCCGACGGGGACCGGGACCCGGCACCGAGGGTGATCGTCGTGCTGCTGGCCGCCGGCCAGACGGCGCCGGCGCTGGGCGGGCCGGGTGCTCGGCGGGTGCGGGAAGCGGGTGCGGGACCACGTGGCTGGCCGGGACGTCGCGGTCCCGCAGGCCCTGGCCGAGATGGCGGCGGACGCGCAGGGCGGCCGCCGCCGCGGAGTCTGGTGCCGGGGGCCGCGTGAGCGCTCCGGCCGATGCCTGGAGCTGGCGGGCCGAAGCCGGGGCCGCGCCGCTTGCGCGACCAGGGCTGCCGCCAGCAGTACCGCCGAGGTCAGCCGGGCTGTCCGGCCGCGTCCGGCCAGCGTCGTCCTACCCATCTCGGCCACCACCATCTCTGGTCATCAGCGCCTGTCGGCGCCTATCCGCGTGATGCGACAACTACTGACCCGGCTACTGCCACGTCAGCTAAGGCGACAGTGCGGCGCAGCCGTCGCTTCCCGGGGCATACAGGCTGGCCACGTCGGTGGCGGAGAGCGCGCCATAGTACGCGCAGGCATCCGACACATACCAGGGCACTGGACTTGAGCCGAGAGTCAGCGGACCCCCCGCCGGGTTGGCCCAGGCAGCGATCCCGGAGAGCTGGTCGGCCTGCTGGCCATTCACGTACAGCGTGAGCGTCTGGAAGTGCGAATCGAATACCCCGGTCAGCTGCGTCCACTGGCCAACTCCGCCAATGATCGACAGCGGACTCGAGGTCGCCTCGCTCACGACAGCGCTGGTGCTGTCGCTAGCCGGCAGGTAGAAGGCCCAGCAGCCGCAGGCAGCGTCATATCCCAGCCCGAAGCCATTCACGTGCTGCGCCTGCTGGGCCATGGCGTAGATGAAACCGCAGCTATGGCTGGTAATACAGGACTGCCCCGGCAGGTAGACCCACGCCGACACCGAGAAGCTAGTGCTGTTCCCGACTACCGGATGATCAGTGGAACCGGTGCTTCCCGCGAGCGTGCACGTGTACGGGCCAGTGCCGCCGAGCGGCCCCGGCCCGCCAGGCGGTGATGAGCAGACGAAATCGCCAGGGGACACCGACAGGTTCCCGTCCCCGTCCTGATCCAGGCCATTGTTGTTGAGCGGCCAGTAACCAACCGGGGCGATGCCCGACTGCGGCGTACTGGGCACGATCTTGAAGAAGGTGGTCGGTACCGGGCTGAGATTCCCTGCCCGGTCGACCGCGCGCACGTACAGGTCCAGTTCGGTCTGGCTGGTCGGCGTGATGGTGACCGTCGCTCGCGCCCCGCTCGCTGGCACGTAGATATCGGGCGAGCTAGAGAATCCGTACATAAAGCCGACGACGTCATTCTCGTTGTCGTTAGGGTCACTGTTGTTCGGGTCGGTGAACAGGAAGTGCCCTGGCTCCCCGATCTGCCCCGAGGACTGGCCGTTCACGTAGACGTCCGACGTGGGCAGCGGCGGGCTCAGCGGAAGCGCCGTGTCCGTCGCGACGTAGCAGACATCATTGCTGCGCGGCCCGGTCAGCTGCGCGTGCACCTGACCGGTGAGCGGGTCAGTGGCCCCTGCGGGCGTCAGCCCGGTAGCTGACCAGGAGTACACCTGATCAGGGGTGTCCTGGAAGCTCGCGTGGAAGGTCGCGCCACCCTGACTCTGGAACGGATTCGGATCCAGGCCGCCGGTATCGCCGGTCCCGTCTTCCAGAGCCGACTTGGTGTCCGTCGCCTGGGTTATCGTGTCTTTCCAGGTAAAGTGAGCGATGATCTTCGAGCCAGCGACGTTATAACTGTCCGCGTCATTGACGTTCGCCTGCCAGGTCAGCGCGTTGGTGGCTATCCAGTCCGGCTGACCCTGATTCGTCGAGCAGTGGGTGTAGTTCTGGCCCGTCTGCGGGTTGAATACGCCCTGCGTGCCCAGATGAGTCGGAGCGTCAGGCGCGTTCCGCCAGAAGTAGTCCAGGTGCATCGCATCGGGGCCGGTGGCCTGGAATTTCTTCCACGACCACTGATTCTGGCTGGACTCATCACCCGACGTCGCGCTCAGCCGCAGGGTCAGCCACGGCCAGTCGTTCGCCGCTGCCGCCTGCGCCGTCTGGGTGGCCATGAGCTGGATCCAGTTTCCGGGGCAGCCGTTCGAGTATCCGTAGTCAAGTTCCGCGTGGCTGTCCCAGTTGCCGGCCGCCGGGCCAGGCCAGGTGGTGTTCGCGGTAGCTGGCGTGTTCGACCCCGCGTTGTCGGTGTCCCACATCGTCACCCAGCTGGTTTTCGAGGTGGAACATCCCCACGAGTAACCCTGGAAGATGCTCAGCGCCGCGTCGGCGATATCCGCGCCCCACATCTGGGATGGGACAGGGAAATTCAGGAAGGCCCGCGATACCGTCCACACCTGACTCGGACTGGCGTTGGGATCGGACACGCAGTCGCCTGAGGCCTGATCGGAGTAAAGACAGGCAACGCCTGAGTGAATGCCGCCGCCGTTAGAGTCCTGTGGCTCCCACGCCATCGGAGCCGGCACTCCGTTATTGTCGTTCAGCACTCCCCAGGACGGCTGCGAGCCCGATCCGGCCTGGGTCGTGCTCCAGGTCGGGTCAATGAACACCGGATAGTCCACCGACGGCCCGGCCAGGACACTCGGCGCCGGGGTCAGCGACACCGACCCGCTCCCCGCAGCCACGCCCACCAGCGCCTCGGCGTCACCTGGCGCCGGCCCTGAGTTATCGCCGGCCGACTGCGTCGACGCGACACCTGCGACGCCGGCTTCCCTTGCCTGCCCGCGCGCTGCCGAAGTCCCGGTCCCGCCGGTCCCCGGTGCGCTCGGCCCGCTCGCCCCGCTCGCCCCGGCTGAGTCCCACATCTGCGGCGCGGGGGCGGTGAACACAGGATCGCCCGAAGAGTCCGCTGCGGTCAGGTCTCCCCGGGTATTCGCCGTCACTGACAGGCCGGCCGTCCGCACGCCAAAGGGGATATGCGCCAGGTCCGGGTTGGCAGCGGCCGCAGGCGACGTCACCTCGATCAGGTCGGATACACCCGTCGGCGTCGCGGTAGCGATCAGATTCACTCCAGGCAGCACGCCGGCGTAGGTCGCCGTCGAGCCGGAAAGAGTCGGCACGGGCAGCGATCCGAACGGCCACGACACCGCCATCGACTCGCCGCCAGAGGACAGCGTGAACAGCGGTCCTGAACCGCCATCCGACAACGTCAGCCCGGTTGTGATCTTGTCAGGCGCGAGCAGGCCATCTGGCCGCACCGACAGCGTCGGGTCGACGGCAGCCCACGAGCCGTCCGACTCCTGAACCCGCTGCGGCTGCAAGTACTCATGCGCCTCGAACCCGCCGCCGGGCTCGGCGAACGTCTGCGAGAAGTCGGTTCGGTCCGGCAGGATCTCGGCCGGCTTACCGCTCGACGCGGCCAGCTCGACCGCCGCCGCGGTTGTCCTCGCGGTCAGCGGCGCCCGCGACGAGCTGAACACGACAGCCCTGACGGGACCGGAACCGCTGCTCGCCGACGCGTGCCGCGACCCGGCAAAGCCAGCAGAGACTAAGAGGCAGGCGGCAAGTCCGGGGACAATCAGGAGCCGGCCAGCACGCGCGAAATGAGCAGCCATAACAGTCCCATCCACGACTCGAACCCAGCAGAGTCACCGAGCAAACCGCGAACCATCACAACTACTGAACCATCACAACTACTAACAGACCATGACAGTAGATCACATGCCCGACGGTTTCTGTCAATAGCCGTCACCCACGAGCCCACTCACAGCACCCGGCCGGGCGGCCGCACCCGGCCAGGCGGCCGGCCCATGTGGTGAGCCTGCCGGGTATCGACCTTTCCGGGGCCTTCGCGGCCGGCCTGGCCGGGGCTTAATCAGATCCTGTAGGAGGATTTTTTCCTGTAGGAGAGTTAGCAGCGAATATGGTTGTAAAGCCTCCTACAGGAAAAAATCCTCCTATACAGTGTCCAGTTTCCTGCCACGTAATGCCCGGTTTCACCCGTTCAAGGAATCGATGCCCGTCCGGTGGCGAGCCCGGGCCGCAACCCGGGTCCATGTCGGCTGTCAGCACCTGGTCCGGCCTTCCCTGCGGCACCCGGCACCGCCGCTGAGATCCGGTGATCGATCATGGATCTCGACCTGATCACGGAAACAAAGGGGTGCGATCACCCGCATAATCTTCCGTGATCATGGGCCGGTTCATGATCACGGAAGCCTGCCGCGGCCGGGCCACCCAGCCAGCCAGCGCTAGCGCGCCTGCCCGGCCAAGGACCGCCGCTCACCCTCGCCACCAGCCAGATCAGCCGGGCCAGCCAGATCAGCCGGGCCAGCCGGCCCAGCCGCGCCAGCCGGGCCAGCCGCCGCCAGCCGCCGCCCCCGGCTATACCGGTTCTCCGGCACGGCAAGCCCCAGGTTGCCCCGCAGCGTCCCCGCCTCATACCGCGTCCGGTAGACCCCCAGCTCCTGCAACACCGGCACCACCTCCCGAGTGAACCGCCGGAACTGCGCCGGGTGATCAACAAAGATGTTGAAGCCGTCCAGCGCCCGCAGCTCGAACCACCGCCGCATCTCCTGCGCGACCGTATGAGCCGATCCCGTGAACGGACTCGGCCGCGGCGCCGACAGATGCTGCACCGTCTGCCGCAGCGTGAACCCATTCTCCCTGGCCAGCCGGACAATCTTTTCCGCCTGCGTACGGAAGCTCCGCTCCGCCGCCGCCAGCACATCGGGGAACGGCGCGTCCAGCTCATACTGCCGGAAGTCATGCCAGCCGAACGGCCGTCCCAGTTCGGCCAGCGCCCGGTCGAAGTCATGATCAGCGAGCTGCAGCTCTCGCTCGATCTCCCGCGCCTCCGCATCGGTATCGCCGACCACCACCGAGACCCCCGGCAGCACGAGAACCCCGCTCGGATCACGCCCCTTGACCACTGCCCGCGCCTTGAGATCGGCATAGAACGCCTGACCAGCCTCTACCGAGGCCGCGTGAGTAAAGATGCCCTCCCCGATCTCCGCTCCCAGATCCCGCCCCTGCTCAGAATCACCAGCCTGAAAGATGACCGGCTGCCCCTGCCGTGACCGCGAGATATTCAGCGGCCCGGCCACGCTGAAGTGCTCGCCCCGATGGTGCAGCGCGTGCTGCTTACTCCGGTCAAGAAAGACCCGGCTAGCCCGGTCCCGTGGGAACGCGTCGTCCTCATAGGAGTCCCACAGCCCCTGGACAACCCGGACGAACTCAAGCCCCCGCCCGTACCGGGTGTCGTAGTCGAAATGCTCTTCCCGGCTGAAGTTAGCCGCCGCCCCGGCGTCCCCGCTGGTCACCACGTTCCACCCGGCCCGCCCCCCGCTGATCAGGTCGAGCGAGGCCAGCCGCCGCGCGACGTTGAACGGGTCGTTGTACGAGGTCGTCAGGGTACCGACCAGCCCGATCTCCCGCGTCGCCACCGCCAGCGCCGATAGCAGCGTGAGCGGCTCAAGCCGGTTCAGGTAATGCGGCGGTGAGTCAGCGGTGATGAACTGGCTGTCCACGATGAACACCAGATCGAACAGCGCCGCCTCCGCCTGCCGAGCGAAGTCGATATACCAGCCGACGTCAATGCTGGCGTCCCCCGGGATCTCCGGGTCCAGCCACCGAAAATGATGCCCAGGCCCGCCCGCGCCAGTCAGGATCGCCCCCAGCTTGATCTGCCTCGTCATGCCAGTGACCGCTCCCCCGCGACTCCCGCGACCTCGGCCAGCGCGGGCTCCGGCCGCTGATCGCGCCGTGCGACCTCCGACCGCACCAGCGGCAGCAGCTGCCGCCCGTAGTCGATGGCATCGTCATACGGGTCATAACCCCGGATCAGCAGCGTCGTCACCCCCAGGTCCACGTAGTCGAGCAGCGCCCGCGCCACCGTCTCAGGCGTGCCGACCAGCGCCGTCGAATTCCCCGCCGCCCCGGTCGCGCTGGCCAGCGGCGTCCAGAGCGCCCGGTCATGCAGCTCTCCCTGCGCCGCGGCCTCAAGCAGCCGCTGCGACCCCCGGTTCTCCGGCTGCTGACCCCCGAGCACCCGCCCCCAGCGCTTCGCGAAGGACGCGACGTTCGCCCTGGTAGTCGCCAGAATCCGGTGCGCGCGCTCCCAGGCCAGCTCCTCCGTCGGCCCGAGGATCGGCCGGAAAGACACGCTGATCCTTGGCGCCGTCTCCCGGCCGGCCGCCCGCGCCGCCGCGCGTACCGAGGCGATCTGCTCGGCCGTCTCCGCGAGCGGCTCGCCCCACAGCGCGTACACGTCGGCGTGCTTGCCGCCCACTCGGTAAGCCGCGTCCGACGACCCGCCGAAATACAGCGGAATCCGAGGTTGCTGGGCCGGCCGGACCTCGGAATGGAAATCCTCCAGCCGGTAATAACGCCCCTGATAATCAAACGGCGTCTCGCTAGTCCACGCCAGTTTCAGCACATCGAGATATTCGTCGGTACGGTCGTAGCGCTCGTCCTTCGACAGGTAATCGCCGTCCCTGCGCTGCTCGCCGTCACTTCCGCCGGTGATAATGTGCACCCCGATCCGCCCGCCGGCGAACTGGTCCATAGTCGCGAACGTCCGGGCCGCCAGCGTCGGCGCGACGAACCCTGGCCGGTGCGCGACCAGGAAGCCGAGCCGCTCGGTCTGACTGGCGGCATAGGCCGCGACCTGCGTGCCGTCCGGCTGCGCTGAGCTGTACCCGATCAGCACCCGGTCGAAGCCCGCGTCCTCGTGTGCCCGCGCGAACCGCCGCACGTAACCGCGATCGACCGGCGGCCCGGCCGAGCGCCGGATTTCTGACTCATCCCTCGTGCTGATCATGCCGATAAACTCGATGCCCATTGCGTGTCCTCTCTTTTTATTGAATTAAATAGATCAGCCGCGCTACCGCCCGTGCGCGATGGCCGGCCACTCGCCGTGCCGGTGACAGGCGACCTCCCACTGGTCAGCCACCGGCAGAAGTCGCTGCCGCGACGCGCACGCCGCGACGGCGAACGGGCACCTCCCGGCAAACCCGCACCCCTGCGCGGACGTGACCTGTGCCGGCTCGGTGCCATCGCGGCGAAGCTGCCGCACCGCGAACGGCCGGTCGTGCCTGACGCTGGGAGCCGACGCCATCAGCAGCGCCGTATAGGGATGCCGGGGCGCGGCAAACACCGACTCCGCCGGACCGTCCTCGACGAGCTGACCCCGGTACAGCACGGCGATCCGGTCGGCGGTGCCCGCCAGCGAGCTGAGGTCGTGCGAGATGATCAGGATCGATAGCCCGAGCGAGTCCCGCAGTTCATCGAGCAGCCGCAGGATGTGGTTCCTGGTGCTCGCGTCCAGGGCGCTGACCGGCTCATCGCAGATCAGCAGCCGGGGCCGGGTCGCCAGCGCCCTCGCGATCGACACCCGCTGCCGCTGCCCGCCCGAGATCTGCCCCGGCGTGCGCCGCAGTACCGACTCATCAAGCCCGACGTCGGTGATGGCCCGCCTGACCCGCCGGCCGATCTCGTCGGCGTCGATCCCGCCCCTGATCCGCAGCCCCTCAGCGACGATGCTGTCGACAGTCAGGTCAGGGTCAAGCGACCGGAGCGGGTCCTGAAACACGAACTGCACCGTCCCGCGCCTGCGCTCCGCCCGCCTAGCCCGGCCTCGCAGCGCCGAGACCGGCTTCCCGGCCACGCTCACCCGCCCGCCGGCCAGCCGGGCCAGCCCGACGATCGCCCGCGCCAGCGTGGTCTTGCCCGACCCGGTCTCGCCCACCAGCCCGACAATCTCTCCCGGCCACATCCGCAGGCTGACCCCGCTCAGCACCCGGTTAGCCCGCCACCCCCGCCCGAGCACCACTTCAGCGGAGTCGACGTCAAGTACCGGGGTGCCTGTCGATGCCGGCCCCAGCCAGGTCGCCGCGTTCGGTGTCACGACGCCGCCAGCTCGACGGCGATCGCGGGCTCGGCGGCCCGGAGGCAGCGCACGTCGTGCCCCGGGCCGATGGGCACGGCGGCCACCGGGCGGACGCCGCAATCGGAGCTGACATCGGGGCAGCGGGCAGCGAACCTGCATCCTCGCAGGTCCGTCCCCACGTCCGGCGGCTGACCCGCGATGACCTCAAGCTCGCGCCGCCGGTAGTCACCGACCGAGGCCACCCGCATGAGCGCCTGGGTATACGGATGACGCGGACGCTCGATGATCTCCGCCGTCCGCCCGGTCTCGACGATCTCGCCGGCGTAGAAGACCGCGATCCGGTCGCACAGCTCGGCGATGACAGCGAGGTCGTGCGAGACGAACAGCACCGCCAGGTCACGGTCCCGGCGCAGCGCCTGCAGCAGTTCGAGCACCTCGGCCTGGATCGTCACATCGAGCGCGGTCGTGGCCTCGTCCGCGATGAGCAGGCGCGGGCCGCAGGAGATCGCGGCGGCGATCATCACTCGCTGCAGCATCCCGCCCGACAGCTCGGCCGGGATCTGGTGGAAGACTCGCTCGGGCTCCCAGAGGCCGACCGCAGCCAGCAGCTCGACCGCCCGGCGGCGAGCCGCGCGGCGGCTGAGGTGCTGCCTGACTCGCACCACCTCAGCGAGCTGACTGCCGACGGCCAGGGCCGGATTCAGGTACGACGCCGGGTCCTGGAAGATGGCGCCGAGCTGGACGCCGTGCACGTCCTCCCACTGCCGCCTGGACAGGCCAGTCAGATCCCGGCCAGCGAACGACATGGTCCCGCCCGAGATCGCGCAGCCCGCCGGCAGTACGCCGAGGGCGGCCCGGCAGGTCAGCGTCTTGCCGCTGCCTGACTCGCCGACCAGCCCGACGATCTCCCCCGGATACACATCGAGCGACACGCCCCGGACGGCCGTCGCGGCACCGTGGTGCACGGTAATCCGCAGGTCATCCAGGTGCAGCAGGCTCTGCCCCGTGTCCAGGCTGCGGCCCAGGTCAGGCAGCTGATGGCGATCGTCGATCATCGGTACGCTCCAGGGGCGAGTCGAAAGGGCTGTGCTGATCGGTTCCGGGCTGACCGGTTCCGGGCCGACCGGTTCCGGGCCGACCGGCGGCCCGTCGCGGAGTCCTCGCGCCAGTACGGTCGCGGAGCGCGTCGGCCAGGATGTTGAGCGCGCCCACGGTGATCGCGATCAGCGCGCCCGGGATAAAGGGCGCCCACGGGGCCTGCGCCAGATAGCCCAGGTCGGACGAGAGCACGCCGCCCCAGGTCGGCGCCGGCGGCTGCACCCCGATGCCGAGGAAGGTCAGGAACGACACCGTCAGCAGAGCGGCGGCCGTCATCGACGCGGTGGTCACCGCGATGCTGGGCAGCACCTTGCGCAGCACGTGCGTCCGGATGACGTGCAGCCGGGACGCACCGAGCAGCTCAGCCGCCTCCACATACTGAGCCCTGGCATGCTCAAGCGTCGCGGCTCTCGTGATCCGGAAGAACCAGGGCGCCAGCAGGATCCCGACCGGGACCATCGCCTGGACCAGCCCGTTGCCGATAGCGGCGGTCACAGCGACCGCGAAGAAGATGGAGGGGAGTGTCATCAGCGCGTCCGCGACCCGGTTGGCGGCGAAGTCGAGCCAGCGGCCGGCGAAGACCGTCGCGATGCCAGGCCCGGCCCCGAGGAACAGTCCGATCCCGACCGCTTCGAGTGCCGTGAGCACAGAGAGCCGGGTGCCGGCCAGCAGCCGGCTGAACACATCTCGGCCGAGGTAGTCGGTCCCGAGCAGGTGGTGCCAGCTTGGTCCCTGAAAAAGCGCGCCCGCATTGATGGCCAGCGGATTCTGCGGCGCGAGCGTCCGGCCGAAGACTGTGATCACCGCGATTCCAGCCAGGATGACCAGCGCGATCCGCGTCGACGGCAGCCCCAGCACCGGGCGCGGCCGGGCCTGGCCGCTCACGAGGCCGCTCCGGGCTCGGCGCGGTAGAGCCAGTTCAGGGTGGTGTTGACCACGAGGTTGACCACGATGACGAAGGTGCTGATGACGAGCAGCAGCCCTTGCACGACCGGGATGTCCCTGGTCTGCGCGCTCTCCAGGAGCAGCTGGCCGAGTCCGGGCAGCGAGAACACCGCCTCGGCCGCTACCGCCCCGGCGAGCATGACCGGGAAGTCATTCCCGAGCACGACCAGGGCCGGGCCGGCCGCGTTCCGCAGCGCGTGCCTGATCAGGACCCGGCGGTACGGCAGGCCCCTGACCCTGGCTCCGACGATGTAGTTCTGCTCTAGTACCGAGACCAGCGAGGTGCGGAGCTGGCGGGCCACGTCGGCCGAGACCTGCAGGCTGAGAGCGACACTAGGCAGCGCGATGTATTTCAGCCACTGCGGGATGCTGGTGGTGGGACCTGCATATCCGCTCGCCGGAAGCAGATGCAGGGTGACGGCGAAGATCGCCACCAGGGCGATCCCGATCACGAAGGCTGGCAGGGTCGACACTGCCGAGCAGGCGGCCGTGACCCCTCGGTCGAACCAGCCGCCGCGCCTGACCGCCGCGATGGTCCCCGCGCTGCCGCCGATGAGGACGGCGAGCACGAGGGCCAGGGTGGCGATCGACAGGTCGACGGGCAGTCGCTGGCTGATACTCTGCGCGACCGGGATCTGGGTGAAGTACGACCGGCCGAGCTGGCCCCTGGCGGCCTGGGTCAGCCAGTGCCAGTACTGAACCAGCAGCGGCCGGTCCAGGCCAAGCGCCCGGTTGAGCCTGGCGACCGCCGCCGGAGTGGCCGCGTCCTGGCCCAGGATCGTCGCCGCGACGTCGCTGTTGGACAGCGCCCCGAGGCTGTAGGTGATGAACGAGCTGAGGAAGACGATCGGCACCAGCACGCCGATCCCGCCGGCCAGCCCCCGCAGGAGCGCCCGGCCCCGGCCGCGCGGCCGGGGCGTCGCTACCCCGGCCGCGCCGTCGGCCTGCCCCAGGAAGGGGCCGATCTCGGTGGTGGTCTGCGACATGCTCAGCTCGCCACCCTGACGCCTTCCCAGCGCTGCTGGACCAGGTCGAAGGGGATCCCGCTGACCTTCGGGCTGTAGGCGAAGATCCTCGGGTTGGTGTAGAGCCAGATGTGGATCGGCTCGCCGAGCACGGCGGTGTGCACGGTCTGCCGCAGCGCGGCCGGGTAACTCGCCGAGGCCAGCGGCACGGTCAGGATGCTGGCCAGCGCGCTGGCCACGGCCGCCGAGGTGGTGGCGGTCTTGCCATCCACATTCATCAGGCCCTGCTGGCTGTACAGGACATCGAGCATCTCGACCGGCGAGGTCCGTCCGGCAGTGCCGTCGATGGTGAGCGGCAGCGTCTTGTCGATGTACAGAGCCTGCGTCTCCGTGTCGAGCGGGACGTTCTTGATCGTGGCGGTAATCCCGGCCCTGGCCAGCTGTCCCTGGATCTGCTCGGCGATGGAGTCGTCGGTGCTGACCGAGTCCAGGGTGATCTTCAGCCCGTGCGGGTAGCCGGCGGCGGCGAGCAGCCGCTTCGCCTCCGCCGGGTCGTACGGATACAGGCTCGCCAGGCTCGGGTCGTAGCCGGCGAAGCCCTTCGGGAAGGGCTGGTAGGACGGGGTGCCGTAACCGGAGGCCTGCACGGTGACGATGGCCTGGCGGTCGATCGCGTAGTTGATCGCCTTGACCACGTCAGGGTTGCTGAACGGCCTGGTAGTCGTCTGAATGTCGAGCTCGTTCACGACCTCGGACGGAATCACCGCGATCTTGAATCCGGCCGCCCTGGCCGCCGCGACCTGATTGCCCGCGACATAGGCGACGTTGACCTGCCCGGACTGCAACGCGGCCAGGATCTGCGATGGCTCGGTGATCGACTGCACGGTGAAACTGGCCACGTGGATCTGGCTCGCGTCCCAGTAGCCGGAGTTGCGCGCCAGGTCAGCGTGCGAGTCAGGCACATAGCTGGTCAGCCTGAACGGTCCGGCCCCGACCGGGTCCGTCGGGATCTTGCCAGGGTTCTTGAACGCGGTCGGGCTGACCATCATGCCGTCCTTGCCGGCAAGCAGGTAGGGCACCTGATAGTCGGTCTGGGTCAGGTGGAGGGTGAAGCTGAGCGGGCCGTTCACCACCACCTTGGAGATGATCGCCAGCTCCGAGGCGATGGTGGAGTTCGCCTGCTTCTGAGCCCGGCCGAAATTGGCCGCCACGGCGCTGGCGTTCAGCGGCGTGCCGTCGGTGAACCTCAGCCCTGGCCGCAGGGTGAACGTCACGCTCATGCCATCCGAGGCGTACTTCCACGATGACGCCAGGCCCGGCTGGACATCGCCCTTGGGGCTGAGCGTGGTCAGCGCGGCATACACCAGGCCGAGCACGTGCACATCCCACCCGGCCGTCGAGGTGACCGGGTCCCAGGAGGTCGGCAGCTCCCACTCCCAGTTCAGCGTCCCGGCGACACCGGACGAGGTGACGGCCGGCGGGTCCTGACCAGAAGCTCCCGCTGCCGCACGCGGCGGCAAGCATGGACAGCACGAACGCTGCCGCGACGATGGCGGTGGTACGGCGGCCCCTACTGAGGCGGCCCCTACTGAGGCAGCCCGAGCTGAGGCGGCTGGTGCTAAGGCGGCCCGTGCTGAGGCGTGCTGCGCGCCGGCGGACTGGCATGACTAGCTCCTGATCGCGAGGGTGTCGTGTCGGCACGTCGTCGTAGCCGCGACTCGACGTTAAACCATATAAAAGCGATCGGTCAACTAGACTTTCAATCTCCGTGATCAAGGCCCCGACCATGATCACGGCGCCTGGATGGGCAGGCTCGCCTTGTCCAGCTAGCACAATTGGAGCCATGCGCCTCACGGTGAAGGCTGACTACGCCATCCGGGCACTGGCCGAACTCGCGGCCGGCGCCGGGGAGGGCGCTCCCATGACGGCCGAGGAGATCTCGCAGGCCCAGGGGATCCCGCGCCGGTTCCTGCTCGGCATCCTGGCTGAGCTGCGAAAAGATCACCTCGTGGTGAGTCATCGAGGCGTCAATGGCGGTTACCTGCTCGGGCAGCCGGCCGGCGAGATCACGCTGGCCGACATCATCCGATCAGTCGAGGGTCCGCTGGCCGAGATAGGCGATGACCGGCCGGGCGAGATCGCCTACGTCGGCGCTGCCGCCGTCCTCGCCGACGTATGGGTGGCGGTGCGAGCCAGCCTTCGCTCGGTACTTGAGGAGGTCACGCTCGCCAACCTGGCATCGGGGAAACTGCCGCCGACGGTCGACAAGCTGACCCGCGACCCCGATGCGTGGCAGCGGCACTGAGCCAGTTCAGGCCACAAGATGCCGGCCTGTGTCCGCCTGCTCTCGCACTAGGGCGATGACCGCCGCGCAGTCGGCCGCGTCGGCCAGCGGATCGTGCCCGAGCACAAAGGTGCTCACGCCGACCTCGACGTAGTCAAGCAGGGCGGCCGCGACCTGGCCGTAGCTGCCGACGATCGCGGGAACACCGGCAGCGCCGATAACCGGCGGCGGTATCCATGGTGTCGAGATCGTACCGGTCCCCGGGCGCCGATCGGCGGCCCGATTCTCGCCGGCCTGCTGCCCGCGCCGGCTGCGGCGGTACCGGTCCCTGGCTGCCCGTTCGGTCGGCGCCGTGATCAGCCGAAGGCTGACACCGAAGCTCGGTGACCGGTTGCATGCGGAGGTGGCGGCCCGCGCACTGGCCAGCTGCCCGGCGATCACGGCCGTCGGCGCACCCGCGAAGACGAAGACATCCGCCTGGCCGGCGCCGGCTCGCACGGCGTCGGCAGACTCGGCGGAGAGGTAGATCGGGACCCCGCGCCGGCCGAGCTGACGGCCGCTCCCGATCCGGCTACCTGGTAGAACTCGCCGCAGTAGTCGAAGGGCTCGGGGGAGTGCCAGGACAGCCGCACGATGTCAAGGAATTCCGCCGCCCGCCGGGGCCAGAGGGCGGGCTCGCAGGCGTCGCCGTCGCGCGGGCCGGCGGCACCGGGCTCGGTGCTGGCGTGCAGGGACACCCGCCCGTGGTGGAACGCGGCCAGCGTCGCGAACTGACGGGCCGCCAGCGCGGGAGCCACCAGGCCGGGCACGTGCGTGATCAGCATGCCGATCCGGGAGGTCGCGGTCAGCATCTCGTTCGCGACGATGAGGCCGGCGGGCGCACTGGCACCATAACCGACCAGAAGCTTGTCAAAGCCCGCATCCTCATCGAGGGCCGCCGCCCGGATCGGGTAGTCAGGATCTTCGCGACGCGGCCAGGCCGGGACCGTCGATCCGATGAACTCGATGATCATGGCGCTCGCTCCCGTGCCTCATCCGCACCCCTGGCCAATATCCTACTTGAATAGTAGGTTAAGGGCCAGAGTGCGGAATCTCATCGGGAGGGGACCTCGCATGCGGGTCGAATTTATCGGCATCGCCCGTACTGCCGACGCCTCCGAGACGGTCACGGAGGTCGGGGCGTCGGTACAGCCCGACTACCTGTACCGGATCGCCCGCGCGCACGAGCGTTCCGGTTTCGACCGGATCTTGATCACCGCCACGTCATCGGCGCCGGACGGGTGCGTCGTGGCGGGTCAGGTACTCAATGTCACCAGCGAGCTCGGAGTGCTGGTGGTGCACCGGCCGGGATTCGTCGCGCCGACGGTGGCCGCTCGCATGTTCGCCACTCTCGACGCGATGCATCCGGGACGCGTCGCGCTGCACGCGAGTACCGGCGGCGAGGACGAGGACCAGGCGCGGGACGGAGACTTCGCGGATAAAGCGACCAGGTACAGGCGGACAGGCGAGTTCCTTGATGTCGTGCGGCTGACGTGGGGCTCGCGGGAGCCGTTCGAGTACTCGGGCGAGTTCTACCAGGTGCTTGGCGCGTGGTCGGCGATCCGGCCGGCGGACGGCGGCGTGCCGGTGTATTTCGCCGGAGCGTCGGGCGACGCGATCCGGATAGGGGCGCGGCATGCGGATGTATACACGTTCTGGGGCGAGCCGCTCGATGGTTTCAGAGAGCTGACCGGCCGGGTTAGCGCGGCAGCCCGCGCGGCCGGACGCACGATCGACAAGTTCTGCGTCAGCCTGCGGCCCATCACCGCGAGCACCGAATCGGCCGCCTGGCAGCGAGCACGGGAACTGCTGGAACTCGCCCGTGACCAGGCCGGGCTGCGCGGTACCGGTCAGCCTGCCAGGCCGCAAGCGGAGGGCAGCCGGAGACTGCTGCGCTATGCGACGCAGGCGGAACTGCACGATCAGCGGCTGTGGACCGCCCTGGCCAGGGCTACCGGCGCTCCGGGGAACTCGACCGCGCTGGTCGGAAGCTACGAGCAGGTCGCGGAGTCGCTGCTCGGATACGTGGCCGCAGGGGCATCGTCACTGCTCATCCGGGGCTACGACCCACTGGCGGACGCGGCCGCTTACGGCAGCCTGATCACCTTGGTGCACGAGCAGGTCGCCGACGACCTCGACAGCTATCGCGCCCGCACCGCCGCCTGATCATCTGACCTGATCACCAGCCCGCCAGCCCGCGCATGATGTCGGGGGTGGCCGGATGCAGTGAATGCCGATGTCATAACCGTCGGCCCGCAGTTTCCGTCGAGATCACGGAGGCTGACGCTGCCGGGAGACTTACCGTCATGATCGCGGAGATCTGCCGTCAGCCACGGGTAGAGATACCGCTTCAGGTAGCGTCAACCGTCAAATACGACGGTAACGCTACGCCAGGCGGTAACTCTCCCGGATCATGACGGCAACTCTCCCTCATCCCGGCTCCGCCACAGCCAAAGCCCCCCGCCCGCGCCGAGTTAGTCCAGAAAACCTAGCTTCTCCTCAATCAAGGCTGCGACGGGTGCTCACTCGGGCCGGACGGTGGCGATGTTCCGTGATTTCAAGGGTTTCTGGACTCAAGCCTCGCTGGCAGCCCGCCGCCCGGCCGGTATGACAGGGACTGCCGGGACTGATGTGACGCTTGCGGTCGCGTTCTGACCCTCCCCAGAGGAGAAGAGAGCCCCGGAAAGTGTTCATCGGTCGTCCGGCCCGACCCACGTATCACCACTTTCCGTTGAAAATTTGCCCGGTTTACCGGGTTTCTGGTTATCAAAGTGTCAATACGTGGCGGTCAGCGACTGACGTATCTCCACTTTCCGTTGTCCCGCACCCGCCCCCGCCCGCCTCGCCCCCGGCATAGCCCGACGAGAGCCAGAGAATTCATATGATTTGCGGCTTATCCGCCTCGGCCCCGATCCTGGGCCCGAGCCAGACCCAGGGCAGGAGCCAGGCACCGTAGCTTGCCGACGACCTCGGCGGGATCCCGCAACCCGGCTTCTCCGCGAGATCACGGGCGATGCCAGGCCGCAGGCTCAGGAGCCCGAGCGGGGCGACGCCGGCGGCGGCATCTGAGTCCAGAAACCAGGTCCCATGAGAGATCATGCCCGGGACGGTGATCACGGAGCTCTCGCGGGGTGATCACGCAGCCGATGTCCGGGCTCTGGCGCGAATTCCGTGATGCTGGTCGCTGGCCGGCCCCATGGATGTGGCAGCGCTGGTGCTCCAGCCCCAGCTATGTCACATCGATGGGGTGCGGCCCGGCAGGCCAGCGGCGGGACAGGCCCGGACTGGACCAGCCACCCCGGAACCAGGTTCCTGCCAATCTTCACGGAATTCGCGCAGAGCCATGTTCCGTGATCAAACCGGGGACGGTGATCGCGGAGCCCTGGCGGGGTGATCACGCGGCTGATGTTCTGTAGTAAGGCGGTGTTCCATGATCCCGGAACACTGCGCGGGCGGTGATCAGGCCGGTATTCCATGATCCCGGAACGCTGCGGGGGTCTGCCTGCCTGCCGGGCTCTGCGGCTGGGCCCGCCGCGCATAGGAGCCGCCGCGCATAGGAGCCGCGACCAGCGGGATCTCGTGCCGCTGAACACTCAGCGTAAAAGTTTAGTAAGTCGATAGATTTAGTATGTTACTGTCCAGCTGTGCGCTCAGTTCAGGCTCACCACGGACGGCTGGCCGCCATCGGCCCGGATCGCGGCTGTGCCGCGTAAGGAGCAGGCGAATGACTCGACCAACCCAGCTCACCATTGCCCCGCCGGCGGAACTTAGCTCGGCGGAGTTCCGGCATGCGATCGGGCATTTCGCCAGCGGGGTGACGATCGTGACTTCGGTCGGGCCGGACGGGCTGCCGGTCGGCACCACCGCGAACGCGGTCACGTCGCTGTCGCTTGATCCGCCGCTGCTGCTGGTCTGCTTTGACCGGTCCAGCGTCACGCTGGGGGCGGTTCGCGCGCACGGCGCCTTTGTCGTCAATGTCCTCGCGCAGCGGCAGCGGCACCTGTCGGCCAATTTCGCTCGCCGTGGTCAGACGGCTACCTGGGACGGCGTACGCTACCGCCCCGGCAGGACCGGCAGCCCGGTCCTTGAGGGAGTTCTGGCCGCGCTGGAGTGCACGGTGGAAGAACGCGTGCCGGGCGGGGATCACGAGATCATCGTCGGCCGGGTCCGCGAGGCGGAGACGGACGGCCAGGACGCGGCGCCCTTGCTGTACTGGCGCGGCGGCTACGGGAGCCTGCTTGGCGAGGCGTGAGCCCGTTACGCGGCCCGGCCCCCTGGCCTGCTGATCCGCCGGTCGGCGGCGATCCGCCTGGCGAGCGCTGCCGCCTGGACGCGGATCTCCGGCATGGACGTGGTCTCGTACCACAGGCCGCGCAGCGGCGGGCCGAGCGTGTACAGGGTCTCGCTCACCGCGCCCGACGCGTCGATGATCGCTCCGTAGGTGGTGGCGTCGAGGCCGAGCCGCATCGGGTCCGGCCGGGCCTCGCCGCTGGCGAACAGGCAGCGGAGCAGCGGATCTCCGGTCGCGCCAAGGTCGGCTGGGGCGCCGGCGGCGTTGATGATCCAGCCGGCCGTCAAGTGATCACCGGCGGAGGTGACGGCGGCGCGACCCGAATCCAGGCGGACGGACAGCATGCCAGCGCCCGTCTCGGTCACCTCGGTGACACGGCCGGACAGGACGGACAGCTGCCCGGAGGACTGGAGCGCGGCGATCCGGCGGGCCGTGGGTGGCGGCAGCAGGTGGCGGTGCACTTCCCAGTACCGCGCGACCCGCCGGAGAAACACCTGCTTGTCGGCATCAGGGAGCCGGTACCAGAGGTCTCGCAGGTGCGGACGCATCGCGGTGACCACGTCGTACCAGCCGGCCGGATCGATGGCTACAGCGGCCCGGACCTGAGACATCAGCTCGGCGAGCCGCACCGGCTCTGGTGCGGTGTGGATGGCGGGCAGCCAGATAGTCCGTTCGCGGGGAGCGGTACCCGGATGCGGTCTCGGCAGCAGCCCGTGCCTGGAGATGGCGAAGATCGCGGACTCCGGGCTCTGCGCCGCGATGGCAACAGCCAGATCGGTCATGGTCAGGCCGGTGCCGATGATGACCACGGGCAGGCCGTCGGTGATGCGGTCGAGTGCGCCTGGATACCACGGGTCAGCGATGATCCGGTCGCTGTCCGGCGCGGCGAACGGCAGGCCTGCCGCCGGGTTGCCGAGCGCCAGCACGGCCAGGTCGGCGTCCAGGGCTCCGCCGGCCGTGGCCAGGCGGACAGCACGGCCGGCCAAGCCAGCCGCGCCGACCGGGCCAGCCGGGCCAGCCGGGCTCTCGCTGACCGAGGTGACCTCAGCACTGATGCGGACGAGCCTGGCGTGCGGCAGCGCCTGCTGTTCGGCCCGCGCCAGGGTGTCACGCAGGTACTGCCCGTAGACCGGGCGCGGCAGGAAGGTCTCGGGCGGCACCCCGGCCCAGCGGACCAGGTGATCGGGGTCCTCGGGCAGGGCGCTGGTCTGGAAGGCCATGGTGTTCAGCAGCTGAGCGCGGTGCTCGGTTGAGTACGCCTGGCCCAGACCGTGCCGGCCGTGCCGGTCGATCAGCGCGATCCGCAGCGGCGTCCGCTGCCAGGCCGCATGGCGCAGGAGCTGGACAGCGGTCAGCGTGCCGCTGGCCCCGCCGCCGACGATGGCGATCACCGGCAGCGCGTAGTGGTCCTCGGAGAGCGCTCGCATGAAGATTAGACTATAATATCGATCTGATTAGTAGATAATTGGAGGTACTCGCGGTGATCGAGATCACGACGCTAGAGATCCCTTCGCTCGGCAACCGGAGTTATCTCGTCTCTGACGGCGCGGTGGCGATGGCCATAGACCCGCCCCGAGATATCGACCGGGTGACCGACGCTGCCGACGAACTCGGCGTCGCGATCACGCACGTGTTCGAGACACATGTGCACAACGACTATCTGACCGGTGGCCTGGCGCTGGCCAGGCACGTCGGTGCCAGGTACTGCGTCAACGGCGCTGACCAGGTGGTCTTCGACCGCACGCCGATCGGCGACGCCGAGCTGATCGAGGTGGGCGAGCTGGCCGTGCGGGTCATCGCGACCCCTGGTCATACGTTCAGCCATCTGTCTTACGTGCTGCTCGCCGCCGGCACCGCCGCCCCGGTCGGAGTCTTTACCGGCGGATCGCTGCTGTGCGGCTCGACCGGGCGGCCCGACCTGCTGGGCTCCCGGTACACGTGTGCACTTGCCTGCGCTCAGCATGCCTCCGCCCGATATCTCACCTCCGCGCTGCCAGAGTCCACTCCGATATTCCCCACCCACGGCTTCGGAAGCTTCTGCGCCGCGACGCCGGCGACCGGCAGGTCCTCCACGATCGGTGCCGAGCTCCGCTCCAACCCCGCCCTCGTGCTCGACCGCGAGGAGTTCGTCGCCACGGTGCTGGCGGCGCTGGACGACTATCCCGCCTACTACGCCCACATGGCCCCGGCCAATGCCGCCGGGCAGGCCGGGGCGGACCTCGCTTCGCCCCGGCGGGCCGAGCTCGATGAGGTTCGCCGCCGGGTCTGCGCCGGGGAGTGGGTGGTCGACATCCGCGCCAGGCGGGAATTCGCGGTGAGCCACATTCCCGGTACGCTCTCGTTCGAGCTAAATGACAGCTTGGCGACGTACCTGGGCTGGCTGATGCCGTGGGGCACGCCCCTGACCGTGCTCGCGGACGATCCGGGCAAGGTCGCCGCCGCGCAGCGTCAGCTGGCCAGGATAGGAATCGGCATCGAGCGAGCCGCGATCGTCTCGCCGGCGGACCTGACCGGCGCGGCACGGGTCTCGGACTTCGCCGGCCTCGCGCGGGCCTGGCGGCGAGATCAGCTCGCTGTGGTGGATGTGCGTCGCACGTCCGAGTGGGATGCTGGCCATATCGACGGCGCGATTCACGTGCCGCTGCATGACCTGCCCGCTCGCGCCGGCGAACTGCCTGACCTGCCGGTGTGGGTGCACTGCCAGGCCGGATACCGCGCGAGCATCGCGGCGTCGATCCTGCAGGCGACCGGTCACGCGGTCACGGCCGTCGACGACGACCTCACCCGCTGCGGCCAGGCCGGCCTGACGCTCGTCCAGTCCCGCTCAATGATGAGAGGCGCCCGATGAAAGTCGCCGTCGTGGTCGGCAATCCCAGGCCACGTTCCCGCACCTATCAGGCCGCGACCCTGGTCGCCGAGAAGCTGAGCGGCCAGGCCGTCGATCTCAGCGTCGACCTCACCGACCTCGGCGCCGCCCTGCTCGACTGGTCCGATCCGCAGGTGCCTGACCTGGTGAGCCAGATCCAGGGAAGCGACCTCGTCGTGGTCGCCAGCCCGACTTTCAAGGCTACCTACACCGGCCTGCTCAAGCTCTTCCTTGACCGGATCGCCGGCGGCGCCCTCGCCGGGGTCACGGCCGTGCCTGTCATGCTCGGCGGTCACTGGCAGCACGCGATGGCCAGCGACCTGCTGCTCAAGCCCGTACTCGTCGAGCTTGGCGCTACCTGCCCGACTCGGGGCCTGTTCTTGCTCGAAACCGAGTTCGCCGGCGGCGAGACGCTCGACGGGTGGCTCGAACGCGCCCGGCCTCAAGTGCTGGCCGCCCTGAAGCAAGACTGATCGGAGCTATGGGCGATTTATACGGATCGGCTTGAGCCAGATCATCGCGATAACTTGTCTTTGTGCGCTTTCATCGCAGGCCTCGATACCGCGGCATGGCTCCGTTGCTGGCCGCTGGCCAGAAGATGTCCAGGCGCGAGTACGAGCAGTGGCTCGACGCGCATACCTGGGATCCCGCTCGCGAGACCGAGCTCGTTGTCCAGGATGACCTGTCGGCGGCGGCCTGGCTGGAACCGCTGCTGGTGCCGGACTCGTGGCAGGTCCGCATGACCGCGCCGCAGGGATTCGAGAGCTACGCCCGGATCTTCTTCCCGTTCTCTGGCGAGGACATCCTTCAGGACGGCGTCGTGGGTGACTGGGAGGAAGGAGTCAC
The DNA here is from genome assembly GCA_963819285.1 of uncultured Actinomycetota bacterium. Taxonomy (GTDB): domain Bacteria; phylum Actinomycetota; class Actinomycetes; order Streptosporangiales; family Streptosporangiaceae; genus Chersky-822. The sequence continues at coordinate 1,777,613 of CAWFVM010000002.1, read as the reverse complement.
CTGGACCGAGCTCGCGCGGCGGAACGGGCGGACCGCGCACCCGCTGATGGAGCAGGAGACCATCAGCGACGGGCAGGGAGCCTGCGGCAGCGAGCTGGCAGATGAACAGCTCACCGCGCTGCTGCCGATCCTGGCCAGCCACACGTCATCGACGAGCGGCTGGTTCCTGCTCTGGGATGGCTTCGGCGATCTCAACGAGCGGGTGTTCAGCTCGCGCCGGGCTCGGGTGAAGCATTCGAGCCGTGACTACTATCTCCTGCGCGGTCCGCTCGCCTCCTATGCCGACTTTCCTGACGGGCCGAGCTACTGGTGGCCCGAGGATCGCGCGTGGTGCTGGAGCTCCGACATCGACTTCGCGTGGGGTTACCTGGGCGGGTCAGCCGCCTGCCTCGACGAGGTCCTGGCCGTGCCGGTGATTGACGCGCTGCCGACCACGCCGGACAATCCCGCGATGTCCGGCATGGACACCATCAATGACCCTGACGGGACGATCCCCCGGTCGCCGTGACGAAGGCGCTGAGGTGATCAACGTCGGCGGCCGCCTCGTAAAGATCGCTGGTCAGTGACCCGGATTCGTCGGAGTCGTAGTCCGCGACTATCTGCCAGCGATCACCGGCGTTCCTGGCGAACGTGTGGAAACGTCCGAAGATGACACGCTGAGCGGCGGACGGGCGGCTGGCCTCGATCTTGAAGATCCCGCGCTCGCTGGCCAGGCCGCCGGCGGCGATCCGTTCGGTGAAGCGGAACTCGATGCGGACCTGTGCCCCGTCTCGGTCCAGGCGGGCGAACCAGTCCGCCATCGCCGCGGCGTACTCGTCGTATCCGTGCACGCTCTTGCCTGGCCCGCCCGCCCTGATCAGGTCCGCGGCGTAGATCGCGAGGAAGCCAGCGAGGTCCCTGGCGGCGTAGGTGCGGGCAAAGGGGTGCCAGATGTCCCGGTTGAGCTCGGCAAGCAGGTCGTTCATGACTGGCCTTTCGTGACGACGGCCCCGTAGACGAAGAGCTCGACCAGTTGCTCGACCGACTCAGTACTGCCGGGAAAAGCGCTATTGCGGCCGAACAGCAGAGAGAGGAAGGTGTCGGTCAGCGTGCGCACCGGCAGGCGCAGCCGTCCTTCATCCGGCCCGAAGAGGTCGTCGATCGCCTCGCGCATGGCCTGCCTGGACTGATCACGGGCTGGCAGGCTGTCGTCGCCATCCTGGTCGTCCCGCCTGTCCTTGCCGCGGCGACTCCTCGGGCGGCGGTAGCCGGAGGACTGGAGTGCCCCGATCACCGCGCCGATCCGATCGAAGTGCGCCCGCATCGCCTCGGCCGCCTCGGTGAGCCGCCTGGCAATCGGCTGGTCGAGCGAGATCGATCGCAGCTCGACTACGACGCTTGAAGAGTCAAGGGCCGTCGCCAGGCACGCGTCCAGCAGCGCGTCCTTGTCCGCGAACACCCGGAAGATGGTCGCCTCGCCGATTCCGGCGGCCCGCGCCACCCTGGCCGTCGACACGGCCGCGCCGAATTCGGCCACGAGCGGCATCGCCGCCGCGATGATCATCTCCCGGCGGCGCTCGGGGCTCATCCCTGGCGCCCTGGCGGACTTCGCGACCGTCACAACCCCGACTATATGGAGTAAGTACTTACTCCGTCAAGACCGCAGGACACCGGGACCGGGCAGGCCTGTGCCGCCTAACCCGGCAATTCACCGGCGCGGATGGCGTGCCGAAATTCTATAGAGCGATCGCACGGCGAAGGCAAGGCCAAACTTGGGTTTGTTACTTGCCTGATTCGAAGAAGCGATTCGCGTCCTCACGCAGCCAACCTGGATCGGGCACCGGGTAGTGTGATCCACCGGTCAGCACAGACCTGAAGGGAATCAGCTGTCATGAGTCGCGTGGTAGTCATCGGGGCGACGGGGCACATCGGCACCTACCTTGTGCCCCGACTCATCGACAGCGGGCATGAGGTGGTCGCGGTCAGCCGGGGTATTCGCGGCCCGTATCAGGCCCGGCCGCAGTGGGAGGCCGTGACCAGGGTCGACGCCGACCGGGAGGCGCAGGACGCGGAGGGGACGTTCGGCGACCGGATCGCGGCGCTGCGCCCGGACGTGGTGATCGACCTCATCTGCTTTACCGGGGCATCGGCCCGCCAGCTCGTCGACGCGCTGCGTCCATCACGTCCGCTGCTGGTGCACTGCGGCACCATCTGGGTGCACGGTCCCGCGCTGCGGGTGCCAGTGACCGAGGACGAGCCTCGCACCGCCTATGGCGACTACGGCACGGGCAAGGCCGAGATCGAGTCGCTCCTGCATCAGGAAACCCGGGCCGGCGGCGTCCCCGCTGTTGTGCTGCATCCGGGTCACATCAGCGGGCCAGGCTGGCCGGTCATCACCCCGGCAGGGAACCTCGACCCGGTCACCTGGACCGACCTGGCCCGGGGCGGCCGCTAGCCCTGCCCGATCACGGGCTTGGCGTCCTGCATCATGTGCACGCCGATGACGTGGCCCAGGCGTTCGAGTCCGCGATCTCCCGGCCGGCCGGGATCGGCGCCAGCTTCCACGTGGTGTCTGAGCAGGCGATGACGCTGCGCGGCCTGGCGGCAGGCGTGGCCGGGTGGTTCGGCCGTGAACCGCACCTTGACTTCGTCGACTGGGCCGAGTTCATCCGCCGGGCCGGACCCGAGCAGGCCGAGATCACCCGAGAGCACACCTTCCGCGGCATCACCGCCAGCATCGCCCGCGCCAGGGAAGTCCTGAGGTATGCGCCGCGCTACAGCACGCTCGATGCCCTGCACGAGGCCCTGGCCTGGCTCGTCGCGAACGGTCAGGCCGATCTGGGCGGCCAGCCGCTGGCCTAGCGGAGGTCTAGCGAAGGCCAGCGCTCGGCCGGCCGCAGGAACTGCCGCAGGTTCACCCACGACTCCTCAGTGTCAGCGGTCAGACCATGCGGGGCGCTGAACAATCTGAGGTACCCGCCGATCTCGGCCAGGTCGTACCACATCCGGTAGAGAGCGAGGGCGTCGTGATCGACCTGCGTGCCGGTCGACGAGGCATAGCGGTCGAGCAGCGACTCATCGGACTCCGCCAGGTGCCATAGGTCACGCTCCGGGGGCGAGCGCAGCGCGGACTCCCAGTCGACCAGGACCGGGCCAGTCGCGGTGACCAGGACGTTGCCGGCGTGCGGCTCACCGTGAGTGACCACCATCCGGTCTGGCCGAGCCGCCACCTGGCCGGCCAGCCGGTGGTACTCGCCGACCAGCCCCGCCAGTTCCCCGGCTCGCGCCCGCAGCAACTCCCGCGCGTGCCAGCCAAATGGGCCCGTGCCCCAGTCACAGCCATCGCCCGCCCGGCTCAGAACGCTCGTCAGCCAGTCCAGACCAGGCACCACGAAATCGTCAGAGCAAGCCTCGGAAGCCGGAGTCTGGTGAATTCGCGCGATCAGGCCGACCATCGCCCGGCGGTCGGTGTCGCGTGAAAACTCGCCGCCCTCGCCTGCGGGCAGGCCGTCCAGGTGCGGGTGCACGACTAGCGAGTACCTGTCGGTCAGCCGGCGCAGAAAGTGTCCGTCCGCCGCCGGCATCGGCGCGACGACGAACTCAAGACCACCGTCATATCTCAGCGAGAAGGCGGCCGCGAACGCGGCGTGCAGCCGCCCGAAGGCGAGGTCGGTGGTGTCAGCCGCCGTCCGTGTCTTCGCGGCGAGATCATCGACGGTGACGAACAGCCGGCTCGCGCTCCGGTCGGTCGCCAGCCAGTGATAGCTCCCGAACCCGACAGCCCGATAGTCAAGGGAACTCGCGTCGAACCGCCAGCCGTCGCTCAGCCCGGCGGCGATAACCCGGTCGGGTAGCCCATCGGGCTTAGTGAACACACGGCACTGTATCGCCGGATGGGTGGATTATGGTACAACTACGTCTCGTCGGCTCCGGCGAGCGGCGGCCGGGGCCAGATTCGGGGGCGGTGAGCATGTTCGCCGCTGATGACGATGTCGGAAGCGACCTGGAGGCGGTGGACTGGGCGGCCACCCCGCTCGGGCTGCCAGGGTCCTGGCCGCAGAGCCTGCAGACAGCGGTGGACATCCTGCTGTCGTCCCGCTTCTCGATGTGGATGGCGTGGGGGCCGCAGCTCACGTTCTTCTGCAACGCCGCCTACCGGCGCTACACCCTGGGCCGCAAGTACCCGTGGGCGCTCGGGCGGCCGGCCAGTCAAGTGTGGGCGGAGATCTGGGATGACATAGGCCCGAGGATCGGCACCGTACTGGACACGGGGAAGGCGACCTGGGACGAGGCACTGCTGCTGTTCCTTGAGCGGTCCGGCTACCCGGAGGAGAGCTACCACACCTTTTCCTATAGTCCGCTGCGCGACGACGCCGGCACCGTGGTCGGCATGCTGTGCGTGGTCAGCGAGGACACCGAGCGCGTCATCGGCGAGCGCCGGATGGCGACGCTGCGCGATCTGGGATCTGACCCGAGCGTGGTGCGCACCGACCAGGACACGCTTGAGTTCGCGGGACGGCAGCTCTACCGTAACCAGCAGGATCTTCCTTTCACGCTGATCTATCTGCTCGATGACGAAGGCTCCACCGCCCGGCTGGCGGTGCGCACCGGTATCGCCGCCGGGCACCAAGCCGCCCCCGCCGTGCTCACGGCCGGCGATCCGCACCCGGCGTGGCCCGTGACGGCACCGCTGCGGGGCGAGGCCACCCTGGTGGACCTCGGCGGCGCGGCGTTCAGCGATCTGCCGACCGGCGTCTGGAGCGAGCCGCCTGCCCAGGCTCTGATCGCGCCCCTCGCGCAGCAGGTGGGCGCTCCCTACGGGTTCCTGGTAGTCGGCCTGAACCGGTACCGGCCGCTAGACGACGGCTACCGCGGGTTCATCGACCTCGTAGCCAGGCACCTCGCCGCCGGCATCGCGAGCGCCCGCAGCTACCGGGACCAGCAGCGCCGTGCGGAGGAGCTCGCCAAGCTCGACCGCGCCAAGACCACGTTTTTCTCCAATATCAGTCACGAGTTCCGTACCCCGCTGACCCTGATCATGGGTCCGGTGCAGGAGTTGCAGCGTCAGCTGGCCGACGCCGATCCGCGGGTGCGCGAGGAACTGGACGTCATCAGCCGCAACGGGCTGCGCCTGGGCAAGCTGGTCAACACGCTGCTTGACTTCTCCCGCATCGAGGCCGGGCGCATGCAGGCGAGCTACGAGCCAGCCGACCTTGCCCAGGTAACCGCCGAGCTAGCCAGCCTGTTCCGGTCCGCCATCGACCGCGCCGGCCTGGCTTTCGACGTGGACTGCCCGCCGCTGCCCGAGCCGGTCTACCTCGACCGGGGGCTGTGGGAGAGGGTGGTGCTCAACCTTCTCAGCAACGCGCTGAAGTTCACCTTCGATGGCACCATCCGCGTAGCCGTGCGCGCCGAGGGCGGCGAGGCGGTCGTGACGGTCGCTGACACCGGCACCGGCATCCCCGCACGGGAGATGCCCCGCTTGTTCGAGCGGTTCCACCGCATTGAGAACGCCCGCTCCCGGTCACACGAGGGCAGCGGCATCGGCCTCGCCCTGGTCCAGGAGCTGATCCAGCTGCATGGCGGCTCTGTGACCGCCTCCAGCGTCGAGGACCTGGGCACTACGTTCTCCGTTCGCCTGCCCCTCGGACACGCCCATCTGCCGGCCGGCGCCATCGTCGCGGCCGGCCGACGCGGCGACAGTCTCAGCTACCGCCAGTCCCTTCGTCGCCGAGGCCCTGCGATGGCTGCCGGGGACGACGCAGGGCGGTGACGACGACGGCCGGGGGATGCGGTCCGCTCCCGAAGAGATCACCGGCAGCGGCGCGGAGCCCTCGGCGCAGACAGGCCGGGCCCTGCCCGCGCGGGTACTGGTCGCCGACGACAACGCCGACATGCGCGAGTACCTGGCCAGGCTGCTGCGAACGGCCAGCTATCACGTCACCGCGGTCACCGACGGGCAGGCCGCTCTTGACGCGGTGCGCGCCGACCTTCCTGACCTGGTGCTGGCCGATGTGATGATGCCAGCGCTTGACGGCCTCGGGCTGGTGACCGCCTTGCGGGCCGACCCGCGCACCGCTCCGGTCCCTGTCGTGCTCCTGTCCGCCCGTGCCGGGGACGAAGCAGCGGCAGCGGGCTTGGAGGCGGGAGCGGACGACTACCTGCCCAAGCCCTTCTCCGTGGTAGAACTGCTGGCGCGGGTGCGCTCGAACCTGGAGATGGCCCGGTTCCGCACCAGGGAGTCCCGGTTCAGGCGCGCCCTGATCGAGTCCCTGCAGGAAGGGTTCTTCGTCACCGACGACCAGGGCACCATGCTGGAGGCCAACCAGGCGTTCCTGGCCCTTGTCGGCTACGATCCTGGCGGCCTGCCGTTCCGCTGGCCGCATCCGTGGCTGCCGGACTCCGAGGATGATCCCGGCGGACGCGCGCTGATGGATCAGGCCTTCACCGGCTACCTGCTGCACGGCGGCGGCCGGTACACCGTGCCAGTCCGGCACCGCGACGGCCACACTGCCTGGCTCGCGTGCAGCTCGGCCAGCCTGCACGACCGCGACGGCCACGCCCGGCTGTTCGTCGGAACCGCGCGGGACGTCACATCCGAACGGCTGGCCGTCCAGCGGGAAGCTACCCTGGCCGGCTTCGCCGCCGCGCTGGCCTCGGCAGGCGAGATCTCTGACATGCTGACGACAGCCGCCAGCCAGATCGTCACCGCGCTCCACGCCAGCCAGGCCACCATCGCCTTGTGGTCAAGCAGCGGCGCCCCCGCCATCACCAGCTGGCCGGGGCTGACCGCCGGGCGGGAGCCCTCCCCCGCGGTCAGCGACGCGCTCGCCGCCGCCCGCCACCAGCCTGCCGCCTCCGTGACCGTCAGGCCAGCCGGCGACTCCGCCCAGCTGCTCTGCGCTCCGCTGGATGGAGCGGGCACCTCGGCGGCCGTGGCCGGGTTTCCGGCGGGGCGGACTGTGGGGGTCGAGGAACGAGACCTGTTCAGCGTCCTGATCAGTCACCTCGCTCAGCTCCTGGCCAGGGCTCGTGACTTCGCGCAAGCTCGCTCCGTCGCGCTGACGCTGCAGCAGGCCATCCTTGGCCCAACCCGGCTGCCGCACGGGTTCGCTGTGCGGTACGTCCCGGCCGTAGCGCCGCTGGAGGTCGGCGGGGACTGGTACGACGTGGTTCCCGTGCCAGGCCAGCGGATCGGCGTCCTGGTCGGCGACTGCGTCGGCCGCGGACTGTCCGCAGCGGCGGTGATGGGGCAGCTCCGATCGGCTGGCCAGGCGGTACTGCTGCGCGCCTCCGGGCCGGCCGAGGCCCTGACCGACCTGGACACCTTCGCCAGCCGGATCCCGGCTGCCATGTGCACGTCGGTCTTCTGCGCCATCATCGACCCCGCCGCCGCCACCGTGACCTACAGCAGCGCCGGGCATCCCCCGCCCATCCTGGCCGCCCCCGACGGCGGATGGTCCCTGCTCGACCAGGCGCAATCCCCGCCGCTCGCGGTGCTTCCCGACGGTGCCCTGCGCAAGCAGGCGTCGGCCGCGCTGCCGGCCGGCGCGACTCTCATGCTCTACACCGACGGGCTGGTCGAACGGCGGCGGGTTTCCCTGGACGACGGGATCAGCGCAGCCGCCGGGCTGCTCGCCGCGCACAGCGCCCAGCACCCGGATACCGTTGCCGACCAGGTCATGTCGGGAATGATGCCTCCGGCGGGCTTCGAGGACGACGTAGCTGAGCTGATCTACCGGCACCCGCCTGACCCGCTGCACCTGCAGGTGACCACGCAGGAGCCCTCCTGCCTCGCCGCGATCCGCGCCCGTTTCCGGCAGTGGCTCCCGGCCGCCGGCATCAGCACCCAGGACAGCGGCGACATCCTGATCGCGGTCGGCGAGGCGGCCGCCAACTCCTACGAGCACGCGACAGCCGCCGCCGGCGACAGACAGGACCCGGTACGGATCACCATCACCGCCCGCGCCGCGCACGACGCCGTCAAGATCGTGGTCGCCGACACCGGTGCCTGGCGGCCCGCGCGCCAGGAACCGAGCACCCGCGGTCGCGGCATCCCGTTCATGCACGCTCTGATGACTGAGATCAGTATCAGCACCACCGAGCACGGGACCACCGTGACGATGACCAAGGAACTATAGCCATGGCAGAGCACCTCACCAGCGGCGACGCCGCCGGCGCCAGCCCAGCCGACGGCGACCCGCAGGCCAGGTTCGACGTCCTTCCCGGTACGGCGCAGCAGCACGGGACCGTGCGCGTCGCGGGCGACATCGACCTGGCCAGCGCCGCCCAGTTCCAGGCCGCGCTCCACGAGGCGGCCGGACCGGCTAGCGAGATCACCGCCGACCTCACCAGCGTCACCTACTGCGATAGCGCCGCCATCCACGTCCTGTTCACCATCGCCAGGAGCAAGCGCCTCACCCTGATCGTCCCCGCGGCCGGGCCCATCACCATCATGCTCAAGATCGCCGGGCTGGACCAGATCACAACCGTTATCACACCTGACTAGCATCGAGTCGATGAGCGAGAGATCCAGTCACGCGGAAGACGCCGGGGACATTGAGCCCCCTGGCGGAGCCGACCATGCCGTGACGATCCTTTCTGCTCCTTCCGCTTTTTCTACCGAAGGAATAAGCCCGGCGGATGAGCTGAGCCTGTCCGCGAAGCTGCGCGACGTCGAATTCGTCACCGATGCCGCCTTGTCGCGGCTGGGTCCGCAGGAAGTGCTCGATGCCCTGGTTGACCGCGTGCGGCAGGTGATGCACGCCGACACGACCGCTGTGCTGCTGCTCGATCCTGGTCGGAGCCAGCTGGTCGCGACGGCCGCGAGCGGACTCGAAGAGGAGGTACAGCAGGGGGTCCGGATACCGGTCGGCATTGGCTTCGCCGGCCAGATAGCCGCCGAGAATCGCTGCGTCATCCTCGGCGAGGTCGACCACACCAATGTCGTCAACCCCCTCCTGCTGCAGAAGGGGATCTGCTCGCTTCTCGGCGCCCCGCTGCGATCAGGCCACGAGGTGATCGGCGTCATGCATGTCGGGACGCTCCGGCCGCGGGCGTTTACCAGCATGGATGCCAACTTGCTGCAGATAGCGGCTGACCGGGCCGCTCTGGCCGTCCAGGCGCTGTACGCGCAGGTCGATCGCGAGGCTGCTACCGCGCTGCAGCGGAGCTTGCTGCCGTCCGCGCTGCCAGCGGTTCCTGGCCTGCAGATGGCTGCCAGGTACGTTCCCGGCACTGGCAGCATCGGCGGGGACTGGTATGACGTGTTTTCCCTGCCGTCAGGCCAGGTGTGCGCGGTGATCGGGGACGTAGCGGGCAGCGGCCTGCCAGCCGCGGTGATCATGGGCCGCCTGCGCAGCGCCCTGAGGGCGTATTCGCTGGAGACGGCGGACCCGGCGGATATGCTCGACCGCCTTGAGTACAAGATGAGGCACTTCGAGCCCGACGCCATGGCGACAGTGCTGTGCGCGGTCTTCAGCCCGGACCTTGACCGCGTTCTGATCGCCAACGCTGGTCACCTGCCGCCCGTGCTCGCTCTTCCCGGCGAGCCCGCCACGCCGGTGCCGGTGGCTTCAGACCCTCTGATCGGCGTCCTCCACCCAGGTCCTCGCCGGGTAAGCGCTGTGGACCTGCCGCCTGGCGCGGCGCTCTGCCTGTATACCGACGGGCTGGTCGAACGGCGCGGGCTGCCGATCGACGACGGGATCGCGCGCCTCTGCCAGGCTGTCAGGCCCGGCGGCGCCGAAGCCTGCTGCGCGGCCGTGATGAGTGCTATGTCGGAGGTCAGCCCGCACACCGACGACGTCGCCCTGCTCATCATTCACCGGACCACCGATCTCGAGAGCGCTACGCCACGTGCTACCGCGCCGGGCCCGGCGGTACCGGCGGGCGACGGCCGTCAGGTTCGCTGGCTCGGCCGGCATGCCGTCGTGAGGCCTCCGCGCGAACTTGACGTGACTAACGCGGGAGGCTTCTCCGACCTGCTCGTATCGGTGGCCGCACAGCGTCCGGAGATCCTCACGGTGGACATGACAGCCGCCGATTTCTGCGACTCTGCCGGGCTCCACGCGATAACTCATGCCCGCCAGCTTCTCCTCGACCATGGCGCCGAACTGCGAATGGTGCTCGGTGACTCGCCCGTGCGCCGCATCCTTCAGCTCAACGGCCTGGACCAGGTCGTGCCGCTATTCGATACCGTCGAGCTTTCGATAGCCGCCAGTCCGTAGACCACAGGCACTGGCCAGGCCCTGAGTCACCGCAGATCCTTGAGGGCCGCGCGAATGTCGCTTGCGTTCCTGACGGCCTCGCTGATCTCTGCTCTGACGGGAATGCCCTTCCGAGGTCCTTCGGCCGTGGTGGACAGAGAGGCCGCGACGATGGCGGCCGATACAGCTTCTGCCAGGCTCCGGCCCTCGGCCAGCCAGGCCGCGAATACGCCGGAGAAGGTGTCTCCCGCTCCGGTGGTGTCCACGACCTTCTGGGCTGGCGCCGGCGCTTCGACGCACTGCTGACCATCATGGACCAGCACTCCCTGCCCACCGCGGGTCACCACGACCGGGCCGCGGGTGATCTTCGAGATAGCGGCCGCCGCTCGCGCTAGGTCAGCGTCCTGGCCGAGGGCGATCGCCTCGACCGCGTTGGGAGTCACGATGACGCGGCCGCCCGTCGCCTGAGGCAGCTTCCTGACCGGAGCGGGATTGATGACCAGGAGGCTTCCGCTAGACGTCGCGACGGCGACGGCCGCTGCGACGACATCCTCAGGGACCTCGAAGCTGATCAGGACGACATCCGCCGGGCGCAGGCGCACCTCGCTGAATTTCGCGACGGTTGAGTCGGCATCGGACAATGAGTTCGCCCCGGAGGACACGACGATCTGATTCTCTCCGGCCTCGTCGACCAGGATGACTGCCCGGCCAGTACGGTGACCGGCAGCCTCAGTCACGTTCGAGACATCGACTCCCTCCGCCCTGAGCTCGGCAAGGCTCAGCCGCCCGGCCTCGTCGGCACCACAGCTGCCGATCAGCATCACCGGCGCTCCGGCGCGAGCCGCCGCGACGGCCTGATTGCCGCCCTTGCCGCCGGAATGCTCCACCTCGCCGGCGGCGAAAACGGTCTCGCCCGCGACGGGGAACTTGCTTACCTTCAACGTCAGATCGACATTGAGCGAGCCGACGACGAATACGCGTCCGGTACTCTCCCGACCACGCGGGGATTCATTCACCATCTGCCGCCCCCGGTTCAGCCGCGGGACGTGCCGGACCGCGCAGCCGCTGAACAAAATCAGCGGTGAAGTCCTTGGCGCCGGCTCCTACGGCAACGCTGCCTCTGGCGGCGGCCGCCCGGTCGCGGACCGCCTCGGGAAGCGCCGGCTGCTGGGCGGCGGAGTCGGCGATGAACACCGTCTGCCCGCGGTGCAGGCCGAGGTCGGTGCCGACTATGACGGCACCGGTCTCCACGGTCGCGAACGCGTCGTCGCTGGCCACGCCGATCGCGAACGGATCGTGCAGAAAAGCGTGGTCACGGCCGGTGAAGGTCAGGTAAGCGTCCAGGTAGTCGCGCAAGAAGGCGCAGGAGAGCTGGCCCGCGGGGTGCCGGCCTCCGCGATCCGCGCCGCGTCGGCCGCGGTGAGCGGCGCCTGGTGGGTGACATCCAGGCCAACCATCGTGAACGGAATGCCGCTGGCCATCACGATGTCGGCCGCGTCCGGATCGGCCCAGACATTGAACTCGGCCACAGCAGTGACGTTGCCGGGTACGCGCGCGGCGCCGCCCATGAACACAAGGCGGGCGACTCGCCGGGCGAAGCCAGGGTCGAGGATGAGCGCGACCGCGATGTTGGTAAGCGGTCCGGTGGCCACCACAGTGATCTCACCCTCGTGCACGCGACTAAGCCGGATCAGCTCCAGCACTGCGCTGGTCTCCTGCTCCGGCACGGCGGAGTCGGCCAGGGTCACGGTACCGAGCCCGGCGGGCCCGTGGAAGTCGCTGCCGATCCGCACCCGGCTGACCGGCCCGCCCGCACCACGGTAGACAGGTACATCGCGGTCGATTCCGTAGGCCGCGGCGAGCGCCCTGGCATTGCGGAAGGTGAGGTCTACAGGCACGTTGCCGCCCGCGGCAGTGCAGGCGACAAGCTCCCATTCGGGACGCTCTAGCAGGTAATGCAGCGCGACAGCATCATCAAGGCCAGGATCGCAGTCCAGCACCAGCGGTCGTCTGGGCATCGCGGGCTCCTCTCGAATTAGTGGCCTAGACCAGCCCGTCAGCTAGCTGCAAGACTGGGTAGTTATCTTGCCCCAGGTGAAAGGAAATCCAGTGCGCCGTACTCACCGATTATCGCTTCTCTCGTTAGCGGCCAGCGTTCCGCTGCTCGGCCTGTCATTAGCCGCCGGGCCGATCGTGCTTGCCAGCGCGGCATCGGCCAGCACAGCCAGCCCGGCTGGCCCCGGATTCAGGCCACTGACCAGCCTCAGCGCCTCCAACTGGGCTGGATATACCGACGTCAGCACCGGAGGCAGCACCTACAACTCGGTTGGCGCCAGCTGGACCCAGCCCGCGATCTCGTGCACGTCATCGTCAGCGTTCGCCGTGTTCTGGGTCGGGATCGACGGCATGGGCAGCAGTACCACCGAGGCAGCGGGCACCCTCGCCCAGTGCAACGCCGGCGTGCCTACCTACTACACCTGGTGGGATATGTACCCAGCGTCCATCACAGTGGTCGGCAGCACAGTGCAGCCCGGTGACAGCATCTCGGCCTCGGTGGTGAAATCCGGCACGACCTTTACGCTCAAGGTCACCGACGCCACTCACCCGAGCGTCATCACCCCGGCTACGTCCAACAGCTTCACGATCGGCCGCGCTTGCGCTGATTGCCCTGGCCTGAGCGTCGAATGGATCCTCGGCCAGCCCGTGCCGTTTGATATCGACCCGAGCTACCTGCTGGGAAACTTCCGCAACTGGGCGGTAAACAGTGCGACGGCGAAACTGGGCTCGGTTACCGGCGTCATTTCCTCGTTCCCCCACGACTCGATCACCATGGTCAACTCCGCCGGAGCCCCCATGGCCCAGCCCGGTTCGCTCACCAGCGCAGGCAACGGGTTCACCACAACCTGGCTGACAGGCTCATAGCCCGCGCATCACCGTCACGCCGGGGTCGGGAGCGAGGCATCGCCCCCGAACCCCGGCAGTTTGGCTTAGCTAATTTCCGGCAAGTAACGTCCGAGGCGGCGCGTGATGGCATCAGCCACCGCGTCACGCCCGCCCCCATGTGCGACGGCTTTGGCTGGAGCTATCTCGAAGGCAGCCCGGCTCAAGGTTGCCGAATCCGTACCGATTACCAGATTCACGCGGATTGGCGCGGGCCTGCCGCCGGGGCCGGGCTCAGTGTCGATATCAAAAACGTAAATCCAGTCGCTCGGCTGTGATGCCTGGTCGTCCAGCAGCCGCCAGGTACCATCGGGCATCTCGTGGAGCTCCGGCGCGCCGAGGAAGGGCTGCCAGGAGTCCCAGACCGGCTGCGGCAACGCGAGCGCGCATCCGACTGATGCCTCTCGCTTCGTCACCTGGAACTTGAAGGCGATCTGATAAAAGGTCCGCTTGAATACATTCGATATATTTGGGCCTTCAATTTTGCGGCCAGCCCACTCCGGGTTGGCCTTAAGCTGCTCGGGAAAATCTTTCTCATGCAAGTCGAGGGCGCTATTGAGCGCCTTTACAGCATGACTGTAACTGCCGTGCGTGTCCGTAGTCTGGAGTTCGATCACGCCGTACTTCCCCAGAGCGACGGATAGCTCGCCCGACCCGGCCCAAGGATCTGTCCGGTCGGCCGACAGCAGTTCGGCCACCGTGATGTCAAACGACAACTCCGGGGATGCCCCGGTCCTGGACAAGCTGATCTCGCCGCCAAGCTTGTCCTGAAAATAGACGAAAGCCCGGCCAGGTCCATGGATGGCAGCGAGAATCTCGGATCTGCCCGCAGCGTCGGCCAATGCGACCACGGGGCGGATCATGACCGGCTCAAGAGGCGGTATTCCGTACAGCCGGCAGACCATATCGGCTAGGAGACCGTCATCCAGGGCTCGGTACGGGCATACCAGCCAGTCTTGTCGGGGACCGTTGCTGCTCGCGCTGATCGTGCAGACACCGCGTGAGTTGGGAGCCTTCACGCAGGGCGTACTGATCTTAAGCGTCTGAGTCAGGAACGGGCAGCGCTCGGATCGCTGATCATCAGCGGGCGCACCGCCCGACGAGATTGTCGGAAAGATCCGGTGCCCGAACCACTCGGCTATGTGGGGTCGCGTCACCGCACGAGCAGGCTGCGCTGCTGCCCCCGCCGGCCGTCTAGGACTCAACCTCCGCCTTTCTCCTCGGCCATCACCTCTGAAAGTCCCGGCAAGCCGGGAATCAGCTCCCCATTTGTACCAAGAAAAGCAACAGGGCGGCGGCGGAACGGAAGCCAGAGCCTTTCGCCAAGCTGACCGCCGAGACAGCGGCGGATCTCGGCGGCGATCGCCTCAGCCAGTTGCGTCGGCACGGCGTTGCCCACCTGGTCATACTGGCTGGTCCGGGAGCCCTGGAACACGAAGCTGTCCGGGAAGCCCTGAAGCCTGGCCGCTTCACGGATCGTGATCGTCCGGTCCTGCTCTGGGTGCGTGTACTCGCCAGACTTGGGATCCCGGAAGCGCGTGATCACCGCGCGAGGCACTCCGTCCCAGGTCATCCGGCGATACCGGCGGGTATGGTCCTTCCGGAGAGCGCGCTGCATGCCCGGCGGGAGCAACTCCCTCGGCAGGTCCCGCCAGTCCTGGCCGGGCCTGATCTGGGCCAGCCTCGTGAGATTCGCCGCCGAGAGCCGAGCCGCATAGTGGTTCGACAGCTCGCCATTCATGTCCGCGCGCATGGTCTTCTGGTACGGCCCTGTCGGCGGACCCACATAATGCGTAACTTCTTCGCCTGCCACTACCGGCGGCAGGTCACCGATCGCCTCTGCGGTAGTCACGAATCCCTTCAGCTGTCCAGGCGGAATAGTGCAGTTCGGCAGGAGATCCCCGATCTCGGGCACGCCGACCGTAGGACGAGGAAAGCCGTAACCAGCCGGAATCCCCAGATCCTTGCGCCAGCCGATAATGATCAGCCGCCAGCGCATCTGCGGGGCTCCATACTGGGCCGCAAGCAGTTCAGCGCACGATGCCTCATATCCCGCCGCACTGAGCCCGCCCAGGATCGCGTGAAGGTAAGCCCCTTTCCCCAGCGTGACCAGACCAGGCACGTTCTCGATGACAACGCAGCGCGGCCGCAGCTCGGACGCCAGCCGCAGCACCTCCTTGAACAGGTTGTTGCGCTTGTCCCACACAACCCGCGACCCGATAATGGAGAACCCCTGGCAAGGCGGCCCGGCGAAGAGAAGGTCCAGCTGGCCAGGGAGGATGCCAGCGACGCCCATCACCTTGTCCCCGCCCACCCCGCGAAGGTCGGCGGTGAGGAACTCGCCGGGCAGGTTCGCCCGATGAGTCAGGCTGCAAGCAACATCGACATCCGCGGCAAGCCGAAGGTCCCAGCCTGCTCGCACCAGCCCAAGGGACGCCCCGCCAGCCCCAGAGAACAGATCAATGGCACTCGGGCTCATGACACCTAGCTTGCCACCAGCCAGCCCATCCGAAGGCAGCTTCGGCCCCCAAGCGACGCGTGTCACAGAACATGACCAGTTGCACATGTCGGGCAGCTCAAGTCGCGCTCGGATCGGGGCCGGGCGAGAATGACGGATGATGCGCAGGCACGGGGACCAGTCTGAGCCGGACGCGCCGGGCGAGGTCCTGGAGTTCGGTCGGGTCAGGTCCGCCGGCGGCCGGCGCCGGTCTGGTGCGCTGCTGGCCTGCCTGGTCCTGGCCACGGTCCTGGTGGTGGTCATCCGGCTGCCGGGTCATCAGCGCAGGACGGGAGATCGCGCGGCCGCGCGCATTCCGCCGGTGCGGGTGACCTCCGCCGGTCACCGGCTGCTCGGGGTGCGAGCGGGGTGGCAGCTCTTCGTTCGCGGCCCGGATGAGCTGGTGCGGATTCAGCTGGCGCAGGGCCGGATTACGCGGACCTATGTGCCGCCGCTGGAAACCTCAAGTCCGGCCATCGCCTTCGTGATCGGCGCGCACGAGACGGTTGTCCGGCCCGCCGACGTCGTGCCGGGGTACGTCGTGCCTGACGGCGGCCAGGCCCGGCTGCTGACCGGGCCGCTGGCCGGCGGCGGCCCGCTGATCCCTGGCCCTGCCGGTACCGGGGGCGCCCTGGCCGCCTGGGTCACCACCGGGACGCCCACGTCGCCGAGGCTGTCGCTAGTCGCGCTGAACGGGCACCGGAACGGCCCGGTCATCAGGTTCCCGCCAGGCGGACCGCAACTGCCCGCCACCGCGGTGTCCGACGGCCGCGGCGACGTGCTGGTCACGACCGGCAGCTTCGCCGTCTACGACGCCGGGCCTGGCTGGGATCGCGCGGTACCTGGCAATGTCATCGCGGTAGGTCCAGCGAGCTGGCTCACGGTTGGCTGCGACCGGCGGAACCGGCACTGCCACGACGAGGTCATTGATGCCGCGACTGGCACGCGGCGGATGCTGCCGGGTGCTGCCATGGCCGGGCCGTACTATTTCGCCTGGCCACCCGATGGCGTGATCGCTCCGGACGGCAGCACCGCCGCCGTGCCTGAAGAGGGACGCGGCCAGGCGACGACTCTGCACCTGATCAACCTGCGCACCGGCAGCACCAGGGACCTGGGCGTGCGACTTGGCCTGCCCGGCACCAGCCTGCCTTTCGGCACCAGCCCCAGCGAGGACTCGATGGCCTGGTCGCCGGACAGCCGCTGGCTGTTCGCGGCCACGGTCACCGGCAAGCTCGTCGTCATCGACACCCGCTCGGATCAGATCCAGTCCCTGCCAGTCCAGCTCCCCCCGGTACAGCAAGTCGCCATCCGGCCCTGACCGCCGCGGGCAGCGCATCGGATCTGTCAGGCACGTGCTAGCGCAGCGCCAGGACGTGCCTGACCATCGCCCGGCCGCGGGAGTCACGCCAGCGCTCGGCCGGGGCGGCGGCCACGGCGCGGGCGACGCGGAGCGAGGCTTCGTTCTCCGCCTCGGTGATCAGGTGCGCCGATCGGGCGCCGGTATGGTCGCGCAGGAACCGGGCGAGCAGCCGGACAGAACGGCTCACGTTGCCCTCGCCCCTGTGCGCGGGATGCGAGACATAGGAGACCTTCGCCTCGCCTGGCGGCACGTGCTCGCTGGCCAGGTCACAGTCCACATAGGCGACGTACCCCGCCTCGGAACGGTCGGCGCCGAAGCACCATCTCGGCCCGCCGCCGAAGCTGCTGCCGGCAGGCTCCCGCAGCCAGTCAAGCCGCGCGTCCTCGATGATCTGCCGGTGCCGGGCGAGGTCACTGGACTGCTGCTGTCGTATGGTCACCGTACCGTCGGTGTACGACACTGGCGGCACGGGACGGCTGAGCACGAGCTCGCCGCCTGCTGCCCGGCGCCGGGTGAAGCCGGCCGCCTGCGCGACGGCGAGTGAGCGCGGGTCATCCGATCCGACCCGCAGCCACGCCGTCGTGAACGCGGTGCGAGTCGCCAGATGGTGCATCAGCAACTGGACAGTGCGCAGCGCGTAGTCACTCTGGCGCGCGACCGGCTGAAGACGGTAGCGCAGCAGAACCTCGCCGGGCGCGAGCCAGCCCGGAGCTACGTCGCACGCTACCCAGCCCGCGGCGGCGCCTGCTTCGCCATCGTGATCACGCTGACCCGTCACGGCGATAATGCCGAGTCCGCAGTCCGCGTCGCCGGCTTCGGCGAGCAGCGGCCCGGCATCGTGCATCTGGGGCGGCCGAATAACGATCCGCCCATCGGTCACCG
Organism: uncultured Actinomycetota bacterium; assembly: GCA_963819285.1. Classification (GTDB taxonomy): domain Bacteria; phylum Actinomycetota; class Actinomycetes; order Streptosporangiales; family Streptosporangiaceae; genus Chersky-822. The sequence goes on along the minus strand of CAWFVM010000002.1, from coordinate 1,759,747 downwards.
AGATCAGCTCACCCAAAAATTTCCACCCTGTCTTTATTGTCTGACGTCAGCTCCCGCGGCTGAGCACGCCCAGTTAATGTGACCGGGCTTTGGCCTCCCGATCTAGTGTGAAAGATACCCGCGCGCGACTCGACTAGCGCCGGCGAACTGCCGCAGAGGCCGGCCACCGGAGCGTACGGGCGTGCTGGTCAGGACCCGTAGGCGACTGTGCCGTAGACGGTCGCGAAACTGCCGTCCCCGACGGGCAGCGAGGTCACGCCAGTGACGAACACGCGATCGCCGGCCGGGCTGACCGCGAGGGAGAAGGCACTGCCGCCACCGTCGCCGAACCACTGCCGTCCCCAGCGCTTCGCCCCCGTCGCGGGGTTGTAGGCGACCGTGGCGTACGAGCTGTTGGCTCCGCCGGCGGCGAACACAGTCGAGCCGTCGGCGCTCACCGCGAGCGAGAAGCCGGCCGCAGCGGTGCCGCCCGGCGTGGGATAAAGCGAGACCCACTGCTGACTGCCGGTGTCCGCCTGGTAGGCGACGGTGCCCAGATGCCCGTTCGCTGTGCCGGTGACGAACACCTGCGATCCGCTGGCGGCGATAGCACTCGCCGTGCTGGCGAAACTGCCCAGCCCGTACCTCGCCTGCCAGAGCGGATCGCCATCGGCGGCGGCATAGGCGAGGGTCAGGTACTTCGCCGGCGAGCGGTCGGTCGTGCAGGCGGCGAATACCTTGCCGCCGTCCTGGCTCGCCGCGATGGTGCACCGGATCAGGTGGCCGGGGCCCGGATAGGTGCCGAGCCACAGCTGGCGGCCGGTCGCCGAGGAGTAGGCGACCGTGCTGAACTGAGCGGCGCCTGACCCGCCGCCGCCCTGGCTGCCGGTGCCGACGTAGATGTTCGAGCCGTCCGGGCTCGTGACGATCGAGGTGCCGGGGTTGCCCGGGGTCCGCTTGCTCCACAGCATCGTGCCGGCGGCGTCGTAGGCTACTGTGGCGAGATCAAGGTTATCTGTGCTGCTGCCGAAGGTCGCGCCGGTGATGACGACCTTGCTGCCATCGGGGCTTACCGTGACCGCGTTCGCCTCCCCGGCACCGAAGATCGGCCCGCTATACAGGCGTGACCACAGGTAGTGCCCGGTCCTGGCGTTGTAGGCGACGGTGGCCAGGTCCGAGCCACGGGCCGGATCACCGATCTCGGCCAGGCCGGTCACGTAGATCTCGCTGCCGTCCGGGCTGACCGCGATCGCGTTGGCGAAGGCGGCGATGCCCGGCCCGAGGAACCGCTGCACCCACAGCCGCTTTCCGGTGACGGCGTTGTACGCGACAGTGGCGAAGTAGGAGACGGGCATCGAGCCGGTCGCGTCCGGGTACTCGGTGGAGCCGGTAACGTACACCGTCTTGCCGCCGGGACTGACCGCCACGTCCGCCGCCCGGCTGTCACTGAGACCCGCGCCCTCGTACCGCCCCACCCACAGCCGCGTCCCCGGCGCTGCCGCCGGCACCTGCCCGGCGGCCGGGGACTGCCCGGCGATCGGCGCCTGCCCAGCGGCCCAGCCCGCAGCCGGACTGGCGACAGCCATCGCCGCCAGGGCGGCCGTGAGCACCGCGACCGTCTTGCCGCGCCAGAGAATCTGTGTCAACGCATCCACCGCCCCTTGCCTCGCCTTAATGCGAGCCGATTAATCTCTTGCCAGGCTACTACTGCCGCACTGGCCGCCATAAGTCAGAGTTATCCGCAAATCCTCTTGGTGCTATCGACCAGGTGACCGGGCTTTAGCGAGATAATGGTGCGCGTGGACATCACAGCCTTGGCGGCACTGGCCGGCAGCGCGCTGGTCAGCGCGGCCGTGACCGACGCCTGGGAAGACACGCGGCGCAGGATTGCCCGGCTGTTCGGCCGGGGCACGCCAGACGCGGCCATCGAGCAGCGACTCGACAGAACCCGAGCCCAGCTGGCGGCCGCCAGCCCGGCTGAGCTGGACAAAGTGAGCGCGGACCAGGCCGCGCGCTGGTCCGGCCGGCTCGCTGACCTGCTGGAGGACTACCCCGAAGTCGAGGCGAAGCTCCAGGCTCTGGTGGCGGAACTCCAGGAACGGGCACCCGGCGGCGGGAACGTGACGAACACGATCAGCGGCGGCACCCAGCACGGGCCGGTTCTGATGGGCAGGGATTTCACTGGCATCACCCTGCCGAGCCCGGCTGCGCCGCCCGCTCCGCGCGCTGGCGAAGGTTAGCGATTTCTGGCACGCCTCTACCCGCCGCTGGCCACGATCCCGCCGTCGCAGACGATCGTCTCGCCGACGATGAACTCCCCCGCCCGAGAGGAGAGGAACAGGACAGTGCCCGCGATGTCAGCGGGCGTGCCGATGCGTCCTCGGGGGTTGCGCGCGCCCACCGAATCCCAGTCCGTGGTCTCCACATTCCCGCCCCCGCCGACGCCGGTACTGAGCATCCACGTCGGGAACGGGCCGGGTGCGACCGCGTTCACCAGGATGTTGCGCCGGGTCAGCGTCGCGGCGAGGTGCCGGGTCAGGGCATGCACGGCAGCCTTGGACGCCCCGTAGGAAAAGGCATCGAACATCGAGGTCTTGATCCCGTCGATCGAGCCGATGTTGATGACCCGCGAAGGTGCAGCCCGGCCGCGGCGGCGGCCTCAAGCAGCGGCAGCAGCCGCTGAGTGAGGAAAAAGACGCCCTTGACGTTCGTATCCATGACCTTGTCCCAGCCGTTCTCCGGGAAGTCATCGAGCGGGGCGCCCCAGGACGCGCCGGCATTGTTCACGAGCACGTCCAGGTGATCTTCCCGCTGCCGAATCGCCTCGGCGAGCCCGGCCGCGCCGTCAACCGTCGCCAGGTCAGCCGGGATCGACACGCAAGTCCCCCCGGAGACCTCGCTCAGCCGCGCCGCCGTCGCGTCACAGACCTGAGCCTTGCGGGAGCTGATGTAGACCTTGGCGCCGTTGGCAAGGAAGCCCGCGGCGATCATCTCGCCGATACCACGGGAGCCGCCGGTGACCAGGACGGTCTTGCCGGCGACTGAGAAAAGGTCGCTGATGTTCAACGTCGTCATGCGGGGCACTTCCTTCTCGGCCGTTCACGGGCAGGGGTCACGACACGATCACTCGCCAGCCATAGAAGCAGCCAGGCACGGCAGCCCTGCGGCCGACCCCGCCCGAGAAGCCCATCGCGGCTACTCCCTGATGACCGCTGACACCTATCCGCAGTGCGCTGTGACGGGACCGGGGGCTGCGTCTAGGCCGGATGTGCTGTTGGCTGAGGATCATTTTCCGGTCCGTTGTTGCCTCGCGGAGAATTGTCCGCATTTCCCGGAGAGGAAATCGCGGCGGAGCCGGTCGACAATGCGGGAGAATGGCCTGCATGGCATATCTTGTAGAGATTCCGGTGGAGGGCGGCGGCCAGCTCCGGGTCCAGGCGTCCGAGGAAGAGCTGGCTGGCGCCCTTGAGCTGGCGGCGGTTAGGCCAGGCGAAGTGGCGGTCAGGGCCAGGGAGTCGCTTGAGCACGCGCTCGATGACCTGAAGCCAGCGATCAGCGCGACGGTGAAACGGCTGCGCGCACTGGCGCCGGACGAGATGTCCGTGGAATTCGGACTTGTGCTGACCGCCGAGTCTGGTGCCATTATCGCCAAAGGTAGCGCTGAGGTACATTTCACGGTGGCCCTGACCTGGAAGCGCTCCGAGGCGGACGAGGCGGACGCGCCTGTACTTCCCGGTAAGGCGAGCTAGCACATTCTCCATTTCCATTAGAGAATAGTTCTCGTGGCATGCCAAGAGTTGTTCGCACCGGGGGCCACGTCGCGGTGACGGCCGAGTCGGCACCGGAGCGGTTCATCGTCCGGATACTCGGCTCCGACGGCAGGCCAGCAGGCGTCGGGGCGCTGATCGAGCCCGGGTACGTCATCACCTGCGCGCATGTGGTGAATGCCGCGCTCGGCCTCGGCTCGCACGCCCAGGCCAGGCCGGTGAGCGCGGTCTTCCTGGACTTCCCGCGGATCCCTGGTGAGTCAGGGCGGTGTACTGCCACCGTAGCCAGGTGGCTTCCCCCGCCAGGAGAAGGCGCGGTCGGCCTGGACCTGGCCGGCCTGGACCTGGCGGCCCTGATGCTGGACGGGCGGGCCGCGCCCGCCGGCGCTACACCGGCCCGGCTGGCCGTGAGCGCACCGCTGGCCGGCTCGCGGGTCCGCGTGTTTGGCTACCAGGGAACACCTCCTCGCCCGGCGGGCTCGTGGGTAGAGACCGTGGTCAGGGGCCGGGTCGGGGCTGGCGGGGGCCTGCTGCAACTCGACTCAGGCCCCGAGGCGGCGCTCCGGGTTCAGCCCGGTTTCAGCGGCAGCCCGGTCTATGACGACGCGACCGGCAGCGTCGTCGGGCTGCTCGTGTCGGCCGCTGGCGGCCGGGCCGCCGAGCGTGACAGCTACGCCATCAGTGCCGACCGCCTGGCCCTGGCCTGGCCAGAACAACCGCGGCCCGGCCCGCTCGGGCCCCGGCCGGGCGCCGATCAGGCCCGTACCGGCACTTTAACGATCCTGCACTTGTCCGACCTGCGCCTCGGCGGGGCCTATCTGTTCGGCGGGCGTGGTCTCGTCACCGCCGACCGTGCTCACGGTGCCCTGCTCCGGGGCTTGCGCGAGGACCTGGCCAGGCTGGCGGTCGATCCCGGCGTGCGGCCTGACCTGATGGTGGTGACCGGCGATCTCACCTGCGCTGGCCTGCCGGATGAGTTCGAGCAGATGACGGGGTTCCTCGCCGCGCTGGCCGAGTCAGCGGGGATACCGAGAAGCTCGGGTGGCGATTATTCCAGGAAATCACGACGTGAACCGGAAAGCGTGCGAGGCCTATTTCGCCGACCAGGAAAGCGACGGGCAAGCGGCGATCGCGCCTTACTCGCGCAAATGGCGGCAGTTTATCGCCGCGTTCAGCCGGTTCTACGAGGGCGTCGCCGGAGCGAGTTTCACGCCGGACGAGCCCTGGTCGCTGTTCGAGCTGCCCGACCTGGCCGTGGTCGTAGCCGGGCTGAACTCCACCATGGCCGAGAGCCACCGGCCCGGCGATCACTACGGCGAGCTGGGTGAGGGTCAGCTTCGCTGGTTCGCCAGCCGGCTGGCCGACTACCGAGACCGGGGCTGGCTCAGGATCGCGGCGATGCATCACCACCCCTCCCGTGCGGCGGCCGGTGCGCAGGAGAGCCTGCGTGACCTCGCGAGCCTGGACCGGCTCCTCGGCCAGCCTGGCCTGGTCAGCCTGCTCTTGCACGGGCACGGCAATGGCGGCCGCCCGAGACGGCTGCGGTCAGGCCTGATCACGCTGTCCGCTGGCAGCGCCGCCGTCACGGGCAGGGCGGGCGAGCCGGACCAGGCCGGCCAGGTGCCCAATCAGTACCAGCTCATCACGCTGCGCCCCGATCGCATCACCCGGCATGCCCGCCGGTATGACGCCGGGACTGGCGGCTGGACCGGCGATCACCGGATCAGCCGCGGCGGCTCCGCCTGGCACAGCGAGCACGCATACCGGCTCAGCGAGGCGGACGCGGCCCTGTCAGCCAGGCCGGCCGCGCGGCCCGACGATGAATCCAGTCGCGAGCGCCGGCTGCTGCGGCTGGCCTCCGACAGTGCCACGCCTCGGCCTGCCGCCAGCCCCGGCGAAGACTTCCTTCAGCGGGTGGCACAGGCCACCAGAGTTCGCTTTCCCGAAGCTACCGTCACCGTGCGCAGAGCCGGCAGCTACCTGCGGGTGACCAGTCCGCTGCCCGGCGGCGGCGCCGAGCAGTGGCCGGTCGGGGTGGCCGATGGCCAGGTGACCAGCGAGGTGCTTGACACGTTCCTCACCGTGGTGCATGCCAGGTTCGTGTCGGCCGACCCGTGCGTGCGCTCCGAGTTCGTCTACGCGGCGCCGCCGGTGCCTGACGCACTCGCGGCCCGGGCCAGGCGGCTCAATGTCAGGCTGCGGAGCTTCGTGGAGTATCAGGGCCTGCTCGACCTGCGGCCGCTGGTCGAGCGTCAGAACGACCGGCTGCTCAGCGATCAGATGTATCCGGCGCGGATGTACGTGCCGCAGCGGTTCCGCGTAGCTGGCGGGCTGGTGGCAGAGCATCGGGATACGGAAATTTGCCACGGGCTGATCGAGCAGGCAATCGACTGGCTCAGCGCGGACGGTCCGAGGTTCGTGATGATCCTCGGTGACTTCGGGCGGGGCAAGACGGCGTTCCTGCGGCAGCTCGCCCGCACCATTCCAGCCGAGCTGCCGGCCCTGCTGCCGGTGCTGGTGGAGCTGCGCAAGCTGGAGAAAGCCCCGTCGCTCGACGAACTGCTCGCTCAGCACCTGGTCAGCCAGGGAGTCGAAGACCTTGGCCCGGCCAAGCTCAGGTACATGATCAGCAGCGGGCGGCTGGCGCTGCTCTTCGACGGGTTCGACGAGCTGGAAGCTCCGGGTGGGTTACGGCAGCGCCGCCGACTACCTGAAGGTGCTGCTCGACTCCGTGACCGACCGGGCCAAGGTCGTGCTGACCAGCCGGACCCAGCATTTCCAGTCGGCGAGCCAGATCCGCACCCTGCTGGGGTATCAGGTAGCGATGCGAGCCACCAGCCGGGTCGCGGTGCTTGAGGACTTCTCCGACGCGCAGGTGCTGCGATTCCTGACCAGCTTCTATGCCGGTGACGCCGACCGGGCCCGAGCCCGGCTTGACCTGCTCAGCGAGATCCCTGACCTGCTCGGGCTGGCCCGCAATCCGCGCATGCTTGGCTTCATCGGCGAGCTGGACGAGGGCAGGCTCCGCACCGTAAGGCACGAGCGCGGCCTGATTAGCGCGGCCGGGCTGTACCGGGAGTTCATCACTCTGTGGCTCGCAGAGGAAGCCGGGCGGCAGCGCCATCGGCGCGGGCTGACCTCCTTTGATGAGCAAGAACGCCTGCAGGCCTGCACCGCGCTCGCGCTGCGGCTGTGGACCTCGGCAAGTACCGAGCTGGGACTGGCCGAACTGTCCGCCGGGGTGCAGGAGACTTTGACCCGGCTGGCCGAACGCGGCTACAGCGCGGAGCAGGCCAGCCACTCCATCGGGTCTGGCAGCCTGCTCGTGCGCGGTGACGAGGGAACGTTCACGTTCGTGCACCAGTCGATCATGGAATGGCTCGTCGCCAATGCCGCCGCCAGAGAAGCTCGCGGAGAGCGGCTCGGGGCAGCTAGCGGCGAGCCGGCCCATGTCCAGGCTGACGGCTGACTTCTTCCGCGATCTCGCCGGACCCGGTGTGGCCAGGGGCTGGGCGCTGGAGGTGCTGGGCAGTCCGACGGCGGCGGAGGCGGCGAAGCAGAACGCGCTGGCCGTGCTCGACCGGGTACCGCCGGCCGTCGCGGGGGCCGCCGGGTCAGCCGGGGAACCGCGGCGACAGCACCTGGCCGGGGTGGATCTGCGGAGCCAGGATCTGACCGGCCTCGATCTGCGCCAGGCCGACCTGCGCGGCGCGATCCTGCGCGGCATGCGGCTGCACGAGCTGGACCTCTCTGGCGCGGATCTGCGCGGCGCTGACCTGACTGGCGCCCGGATGAGCGGTGGCTCGCTGCTCGGTGCGAGGCTGGCCGGAAGCCGGTGGGACCGCGCGGCGCTGCTCGGCACCAGGGTTCCGGCCGGCCTGGCGGCCTCGGCCGAGCTTGGGGTCGCGGCCATGACCGGCCGGGATCGGGCTGGCCTGGTGACCGAGATTCAGGGCGTCGCCAGGAGCGTGGCCTTCTCGCCGGACGGCAGCTTGCTAGCCATCGGCTCTGGCGACACGGTGCAGTTCGCTGACCTGGCGGACGGGCGGCTGATGAGCGTCCTGCACGGTCACGGTGGCCTGGTCAACGCCGTCGCCTTCGCTCCCGGCGGGCGGTGGCTCGCCTCTGGCTCTGACGACCAGACGACGCGGATCTGGGACACCGCTGCCGGCACTGTCCTGCTCGTCCTTGAAGGTCATTCCAGCGGAGTCCACGGGCTGGCGTTCTCCCCCGACGGCACCTTGCTCGCGACCGCGTCAGGCGACCACACCACCAGGATCTGGGACACCAGCTCCGGTGCCACCCGGCTCACGCTGCGAGGACACGGGAACTGGGTACGCGACGTCGCGTTCTCCCCCGACGGCACGTTGCTCGCGACCGCGTCAAGCGACCGCACCGCCCGGATCTGGGACGCCGCGGCGGGTACCACCAGGCTCGTGCTCGAAGGACATAGTGACTGGGTGCGGGCGGTCGCGTTTTCCCCGGACGGAGCCAGGCTTGCTACCGCGTCGAGTGATCGCACCACCCGGATCTGGGACACCGCCACCGGCACTACCCGGCGCATCATCGAAGGACACCGCAGCGGAGTTCACGCGCTGGCGTTCTCCCCCGACGGCGCCCTGCTCGCGACCGCGTCAAGCGACCACACCAGCAGGGTCTGGGACGCCTGTTCCGGTGCGACCCGGCTCACCCTCCAGGGACACGGCAACGGAGTCAGTGCCGTGGCGTTCTCCCCCGACGGCACCCGGCTCGCCACCGCGTCAAGCGACTGCACCATCAAGATCTGGGACACCGCCACCGGTACGACCCGCCATACCATCGAAGGGCACGGCAACTGGGTGTGGGCGGCGGCGTTCTCGCCGAGCGGCGATCAGCTCGCGACCGTGTCAAGCGACCGCACCACCCGGATCTGGGACGTCAGCTCGGGCACGACCCGCCTGACCCTCGCGGGGCACGCTAGCGGGGTCCACGCGGTGGCGTTCTCCCCCGATGGCGCCCAGCTCGCCACCGCGTCAAGCGACCGCACCACCCGGATCTGGGACGTCAGCTCGGGCACGACCCGGCTGATACTCGAAGGACACGGCAACTGGGTACGCGCCGTAGCGTTCTCCCCCGACGGCGCCCAGCTCGCCACCGCGTCAAGCGACCACACCGCCCGGATCTGGGACGCCAGCACCGGTGCCACGAGGCGCGTACTCGAAGGGCACGCTAACTGGGTACGTGACGTCGCGTTCTCCCCCGACGGCGCGCTGCTCGCCACCGCGTCAAGCGACCACACCGCCCGGATCTGGGACGTCAGCTCGGGCGCGACCCGGCTCGTGCTCGACGGGCATGCCAACTGGGTCTGGGCCGCTGCGTTCTCGCCCGACGGCGCGCTGCTCGCCACTGCCTCTAGCGATCAGACCGTCCGGATCTGGGATGCCGCCGCGGGCGCCACCCGGCTCGTGCTCAGAGGGCATAGTGACTGGGTCTGGGCCGTGGCGTTCTCCCCCGACGGCGCGCTGCTCGCCACCGCGTCAAGCGACCACACCGCCAGGATCTGGGACGCCAGCTCCGGTGCCACCCGCCTCATTCTGCGAGGACATACCGGCGGAGTCCACGCCGCGGCGTTCTCCCCTGACGGCAGGCTCCTGGCCACCACCGGAGGCGACCACACCGCCAGGATCTGGGACGTCGGGACCGGCCAGCACCAGCTGACTCTGATCGGGATGCCCGGCCAGGGGTATGCGGCGATAGGCCGGGATGGCTACAAGATCCGCGGGCAGCTCACTGGCCAGTTCTGGTGGGCGATCAAGCTGTGCCGGTTTGAGCTAGGGGAACTCGACCCTTACGTACCAGGATTCACCCGGCTCCCGCCGGACGCGCCCATGCTGCCCGCCCGGGTGCGGTAGCCAGGCCGCCGGCGTCGCGTGATCTAAGGGGAGACAAGGTTTCTGGACTCTGTGAGTCACCCCTCCAGGTTCCGTGATCATGGTCGGGGTCTTGATCACGGAACCTGGAGGGGGTGATCACGCCGCTCATCTTCCGTGGTCAAGCTTTGTTTCATGATCACGGAAGGTTGTGCGGGGTACCGGAGTGCCTGGGTGCCGGGCCGGTGCCCGGTTTCACCCCTAGGGCCAGCGTTGCCGCTGAAACCGGGGCCGAGGACCAGCCGATCCAGGCCAGCGCCTTCTCATATAGTCACAATCGGCGGAGGTGCCGCGAATCTGAGGGATGTACGGGGAGCGACAATGGCGCTGCGCAAGTCGGCCGATGAGAGGGCTGCTGAGCAAGCGGCCAGGGAGCGCGAAGAGCGGGAGGCGGCGCAGGAGGCCGAACGGGCTCGCGAGCGGCGGGCGTATCTGGCCAGCCCGGTCGGCCAGGCCATTACGGCGAAAGAGCAGCGGCAAGGTTTCTTCGAGATTCAGCTCACCGTCGGATCCTCGCAGCGGTCCACCTCGGTCTTCGATGCCGCCGGCGCGACCTCAGGCTCCAGCAAGACAGTCAGCCACGCCGGGACGCTGGCGAGCATCGAGGCGGTCGGCTGGCGGCTGGAGCACGTCGGATACGTCTTCATAGTCACCGGCGAGGCCAGTCACGACCGGATGTTCGGCGCCGGCGAGAATATCGCGGTCAACGGGCAGACCGTCGGCATCTACCTGTTCCGTAACACAGACCGGACCTAACCGTCCGCCGCCTTAGTGGTGGTGCCGGCGCTGATGTTCCGTGATTATGCTCGGGACGGTGAGCACGGGCTTCTGGTGGCGTGATCTCGCGGCTGATGTTCCGGGCTCTGGCGCGAATTCCGTGATCGGCTTACCACACGGGCCTGGCGGAGCCACCGCGTGGACCCGGACTGATCCCCGGTGACTCAGCTGTCACAGCCGCCTCACCCGCTGCCAGGCTCGCCCGATCCTGTAGGAGACTTTTTTCCTGTAGGAGACTTAACAGCGAATATGGTGGTCAATCCTCCTACAGGAATAAAGCCTCCTAGATCTTTTAGCCACCAACCCGCCACCAGCCCCCGCAAACCCGCCCAGAACACGCAAACCCGGCCCCTCACTCCGCCCAAGCCCGGCCGGTGGTCACCCGGCCGACGTTCCGGACCGTCATCCTCCACCCGGCTAACATCACGGAATTCGCGCAGAGCCATGTTCCGTGATCAGGCGGTGTTCCATGATCACGGAACATCAGCCGCGAGTCACCAGCAATCACAATTCCATTGATGGCGACCGGAATCATCCCGGCAGAGCAACAGGATGGGTCCAGCCCCCCAAAGAACAGGTATACCTCACAGCGGCAGCGGCGACCAACCTTTACGTCCTGATCAGGGACATTGTCAGATTGTTGTCAGTTCAGACCTCGATCTGTCAGGTTAGCAGCGCATCGCCGAGCGAATGTTGACAAGCCCTTAGTTTGACGGCAATGTAGGGAAACAGCGCTAGGGGGGACCGAACGCGAACGAGGCTTCCGGACAGATCGCACCAGACCGTTTCCGCGGATCTCGGATCGCAGCGGATCGCCCCTCTTTCGGGAATTGACACCGCCTGACTTGGAGCTACAATGACGCGGGCTGCGAGAATCGCGACCATTCATGAGGAACGTGCGGGCAACGTCAAGGTCGCCAGGCATCTCGGCGTCTACCTGTCGCAGGTCCGGGCGGCTCTGGACGATGTCGACCAGCTCCGGCTGAACCTGATCGGCCGGGTCGAGGATGATGCGCGGCAGCTGCTCATGGACTGGGCGGGGCCGATCAGGGATCTGTCCGAGAGCATCGTGCGCGAGCAGTCCGCTCTGGACCGGACCCTGGCGCGGCTCGACCGGCAGGCGCTGAACATCGGGATGGTCGGCCGCGCCCGGCAGGGCAAGAGCAAGTTCCTGCAGAGCCTGACCGGACTGACCGCGCAGGAGATCCCTGACGGGGCCGGCCGGTTCTGTACCGGCGTGCCCAGCGTGGTGCAGCACGCGGCCGGCGGCCAGACCTACGCTGACGTGTTCTTTCACTCTCCGGCGTCCTTCATCGCCGAGGTCATCAGCCCGTACTACAACCAGCTGAACTTCGGCGCGCCGCCGGTCTCGCTCGGCCAGTTCAGCCGGAACCCGCTGCCGGCCCTCCCGCCGGACGCCGGGCCGACGGCCGAGAGCGCCTACAGCCACCTGGCCACCTTCCACCGGACCTTCCCCGAGTACGGGAACCTGATCGGCGAGATGTCACCGCGCCGGATCACGGCGGGCGAGATCCGGGGCTACGTCGCGCAGGACGATGAATCAGGACGGCAGATTCACGCCTTCCGCGCCGTCCGCCGGGTGCAGATCACGACCTCCTTCCCCAAGTCAGACCTCAGCGGCATCGGGGTGATTGACCTGCCGGGGCTCGGCGACACGAACCTCGGAGACTCGCAGGTCATGCTGTCAGCCCTGCAGGACGATGTCGACATCGTGCTATTCCTGCGCCGGCCTGCACCCGAGGGCGACGGCATCCATGACTACGACATCGCGCTGTACGGCATCGCCACCCAGGCCCTGCCCGAGGTCCCGATGGAGCGCCGGTCCTTCATGATCCTCAATCACCGGGCCAGCGCCGACCAGGACAATCTCGCCCGGTGCGAGGAATTCCGTGACCAGCTCGCCGGCTCGGCGATCAGGGTAGCCGGCACGGCTGTCGCGGACTGCTCGTCGGCCGACGAGGTCGCGGCCGCGTTCGACCCGGTGGTCGACTACCTGATCGGCCACATCGGCGAGCTCGACCGGCTGCTGCTGGCCGAGCGCAAGCGCGGAGTCGCCCAGATCCAGCAGGAGACCCGCCTGCTCCTCAGCCAGCTCGCTTCGCTGGGTGCTCACGCTCAGCCGATCGGCCAGTGGTTCCCGGTCTTCCAGCAGCTCTTCGAGACCGCCTACAAGGATCTGGCGGTCGGAATGACGCGACTGGTGCAGGAATACCGTAAAAACCGGATGAACGCGGACTCGTATTTCGCGACTCAGATAAAAGAGACCTTGCGCCGCGCGGCGGCCGACACCGGCATACCAACGCCAGAGCAGATCGAGGAAGAATTCGCCGTGCACGGCGGATACCGGGCGGCATATAGCTATCTGCTCGACCAGACCCGGGCGCACCTGTCCCGGCATTTCCTCGAGCCTCGACGGCGCCCTCAAGGAATGCGTCGGGCAGATGTGGCAGCAGACTGCCGAGGTACTGCGAGAGTCCGCCCAGCTCAAGGCCGTAAGCGAGCAGACCGGGCGTGATTTTCTGGTCGCGCTGGCTCGGGCGGTACCCCCCGGAGTCCGGCCAGACGACAAGAGCGAAGTTCAGTTCGCGCTCGACGTCCTCACCAGGTTCGACATTTCCTACCGCGGCTTCATCCAGCACCGGATCAGGCACTGCCTCGATGGCATGGATCCCGACCGCCCGAGTATCGGCTTCGCCCCGGACATGTACCCGGACGGCGCCCAGGTACGTGAGGCGCTCAGCGTCACCTACGAGGAGACCCTCGCCAGGTGCCGGAGCACCCTGCAGAGCATGCAGACCGAGCCGAACGAGGCGATGTTCGGCATCGTCGAGGAGTTCCAGGATCGGATCCTGCGCGCCAGCGGAATCAAGAATGAGTGGCAGGCCATCTACCAGGATCTGCATGCGGAGATCTGGGCCGACCGCTTCGCGGCGCTAGCCGAGCGGGCCGGCCACCTGCGCGCCTGGAACGAGGCGACCGACAAATTGCGCGGCTCTCTCGGCGAGGACACCGATTCGCTGGACGCCGCCGGACAGGCTCCGCTGGCACACGCACACGGGAGGCGCGGATGAGCACTGAAGAGGGCGGCACCAGCCGTCGGTACCGGGCGAGGAGCCGGGTCACCAAAACCGTAGGGGCAGCGACCGACGCCGTCACCGGCAAGCGCGGCGAGGAAGCGATCATCGACGTGACTATGCTCGGCGCCAGCGGTGTCGGCAAGACCACACTGCTCGCCGCGATCTACGACCGGATCAAGGACGTGGTCGGGACGACCGACCTGGCCATCACCGCTGATCCCCTGACCTCGGCGAAGATGCAGGAGTACCTGCACGACCTGAGAGCGGTGACCGACCGCCTCCAGGTCAAGGGCGGTATTTTCGGCACCGGCGAGATCCGCGAATATCGATTCGGAGTCGGCCGGAAGTTCCATTCACCGCTCTTCACGCTGCGCTTTACCGACTATCCGGGTAACTACCTGACCCAGCCCGAGCTAGCGTCGGCCGAAGACAACGAGCTCCTGCACCGCGTGATCACTCGCGCCGATGTGGTGCTCATCGCCATCGACCTGCCCGCGCTGATCGAGGAAAACGGGAAGTACAACTCGCGGATCAACAATCCGCGAGTGATCTACGACTGGGTCCAGCGACTGACTCAGGAGGATGCCCAGCGCCTGATCATGCTGGTGCCGACCAAGTGCGAGCGGTATCTCGCCGAGGACAACGGCCCGGCGAACCTCGTCAAGCGCATCGAAGAGGAATATAAAGACGTGCTCAGGCTGATCTCCGAGGCCGGGATCAGGGAGCGGATCGCCTGCGTCATCACCCCGGTGCAGACCATCGGGTCGGTCGTCTTCTCCACCGTCACAGAAGACAGCGATGGGCAGCCGTTCTTTAACTTCAGGACTAAAGAATTCGGCGCCAAGTACAAGCCCGAAGATACCGATCAGCCACTACGCTACGCACTGAGATTCGTCGTGGCCAAATATCAGAGCACCGCCTATCGCGGCCTGGCCCGCCGGGTCCTGCAAAGGATCATGGGGACCGACGCCGTCCTGGTCACCGCCGTACAGGAATTCGCGGCCGGCTGCAAGGAGGACAAGGGATTCAAGGTGATTCAGCGTGATACCTTCCTCCAGTAACGAGCGGTGACCAGTGGCGGCGACATGGTTCTTCAAATCGCGCGGGCCGAATGCCGAAGACGACTACACCTGGATCTCGCTGGGCTCCGAGCCGGTCACGGTCGCGCACGAGATCCTGCAGCAGGGATACAACGGCCGCCGGTGCTTCGATCTCATCGACGACGAGAGCCCGAACCTGCTCCTATTCGAAAGTCCTGATGGTCAGCTTGTCCTGCTGGTCAGCCGGCTGATCCCGCCGGACCGGCCGGCCGATAACAGGAACCGGACGATCAGGGTCAGCCTGCTTGGCGCCGCGCGGCTCGATGACGAGGCGGGCTGCCGGGCGCTCATCGGAGTCGCGGTGCTTGCCCTGCGCGACGAGCTCGCGCCGGCCATCCCGATCCGATTCGGGACCGGGCAGGCCGGAGCGGGCTTCGCGGTCGACCCGGCCTGGCCAGAGGTCTCCGAAGCCGCCGGCCAGGCGCTCGCCGATCCGGCCCGCCAGTTCCCCCAGCTGTCAAGCTCGAAGAGCTGGCTGCGGCCGGATACCGAGGACCAGCGGCGCAAGGTCGCCGACGAGCTCAGCGCCGGGTATCTCAGGCTGGGCCTGGAGTCGCTGGCGGGCCGCATCATCGTGCTGCGGACCAGCAGGCTCGACGCCGACCTGATTTCCCGGCTGCGCGGCTGGCGCTCGCTGTCCAGCGTCATCGAGACCCCGCACGTGCGCGATAACCCGGCCCCGGCCGGTGGCTC
The DNA here is from genome assembly GCA_963819285.1 of uncultured Actinomycetota bacterium. Lineage (GTDB taxonomy): Bacteria > Actinomycetota > Actinomycetes > Streptosporangiales > Streptosporangiaceae > Chersky-822. The sequence goes on along the minus strand of CAWFVM010000002.1, from coordinate 1,744,424 downwards.
AGCCGATCGCGGCCTGGCAGACCTGGTGGACAATGTCAAGAACCTCATCCAGGATCACCTGCCGTTCAGCATCATCGTCATTCTCGTGCTCGTCGTCGGTGGCCCGGCGGCGGGACTGGCGCTCACCGGCACAGGCGGCGGAACCGTCGCGGGCGATCATCACCACCAGACCACGAGCCCGAAGCCGACCCCCAGCGCTCCGCCGCCCGTCACGCCCGCCGCCGTCTACGCCTGGGGCGACAGCAGCCACGGTGACCTGGGTCAGGGTTCCGCCGCGTCCGCGAGCACCGGGATACCCGCCGGCGTGAGCCTGGCCGCGAAGATCACCGCCGGCGACGCCGGGTCAGCGCTGGCCGCCGGCCGGGACTACAGCCTGGCAGTGACCTCGACCGGCCGGGTGCTTGCCTGGGGCGGCAACTCATCAGGGCAGCTCGGCAACGACACCGACGCGAGCACGGCCACGCCGGTCTACGTGAGCCTGCCGGCAAGGACCAAGATCATCGGGGTGAGCGCCGGCTGCCTGGCCAGCGTCGCGGTCAGCAGCACCGGCCAGGTCTGGGCCTGGGGCGACAACACCCACGATCAGCTTGGCGTCTCCGCTCAGGCTGAGCCGTCCTCCAGCCATCCCGTGCCCGTCAGGCTGCCGCCAGGTATCAGGGCGATCGCGGTCAGCGCCGGCTGCTCGGACACTGTGCTGCTGACGAGCGGCCATCACGTGCTGGCCTGGGGCGACAACGACGTCGGAGAGCTTGGCGATGACCAGTCCAGCGCTAGTCCCGCACCGGTCAAGGTAAAACTGCCTAGTTCCATAAAAATCGCGGCAGTCAGTGCCGGCTGCACAAGCGATCTGGCGCTCGCGGTCAACGGCCAGGTCTACGCCTGGGGTGACGGCAGCCGGGGTCAGCTCGGCAACGGCAAGATCATCAGGCGCTCGCTCCGGCCCGTCAAGGTCCAGATCCCGGTGACCGGCGGCACCGGCCACGTCACCGCCATCTCAGCCGGCTGCGACCACGACCTGGCGCTGACGTCGGCGGGAGCGGTGTTCGCCTGGGGCAGCGGTGCCAGCGGACAGCTGGGCCTTGCCGGGAGCACCGCCAGCCGGGCCGCTCCCGAGATGGTGAGCTTCCGGCCAGGGACGGCCGTCGTGGCGATCTCAGCGGCCGACGACTACAGCCTGGCCCTGACCTCTGACGGCAAGGTACTCGCCTGGGGCAGCAATTCGGAGAACCAGCTCGGCACAGGCAAGGGCAAGCCAGGCGGTGCCACTCCGACCGAGGTCGGCCTAAAGGACTCGGTCGCGGCCATCGGGGCCGGTCCCGACGCCCGGCACACCCTGGCGGTCCCTGGACCACCCCCCGCCTGAAACAACATCGCTGCCACATCGATGCATTCTGGGGGGAGGGTTGCCTATGCGCCGGGACAGGGTCAGGTGCGGCTGGGGCTTGGCTGGGGCGCTGGCACCGGGGACTGGGATGTTCGCAGGCGGCGGCTTGTTGACGCGACCAGGACTGCCCCGGCGACGGCCGCTGCGGTGATGATCAGGAAACTGGTGCGGAAGGCCGCGTTGCCTGGCGAGGTGCCCAGGGCGATGGTCAGGATGGCCAGCGTCAGCGCGCCCGACAGGTACTGGGACGTCGTCAGCAGCGCGCCGGCGGTGCCCTGGTGCGCCGGCGGCGACGTCATGGGTGCCGACGATGAACATCGACGTGTAGATAGTGCCGTGCCCGAATCCGCTGAGCAGCAGCCCGGGCAGCAGGTCGGTGAGGTAAGAGTCCCCGTGCAGGGTCAGCGACGAGCCAGAGCAGGCCGACTGTGGCGATGGTGAATCCGGCCGTCAGCACGGTCGACGCGCTGAACCGCCGCACGGCCCGGCCCGCGGTGGTACTGCCGGCGGTGACCATCAGGGCCAGCGGGAGGAACGCGAGCCCGGCCTTGAGCGGCGAGTAGCCCTTGACGGACTGCAGCAGAAGCGTGAGCAGGAAGAACTCGGATCCGACGCTGGCCATGTAGAGCGCCGTCGCCCCGGCGCCCGATCCGCAGCGAGGTCGTGCGCCGCAGCGACCGGATCGATCAGGACGTTGCCCGAGCCTGTTCTCGTTCCTGACGAACCCGACGAGCAGCACCAGGCACAGGCCAGGCAGATCAGCGTCGCGCTGGCGGTCCCAGCCCCGGTCGGAGCCGAGCGTGAGGCCGAGTACGAGCGCGAGCACGCTGCCGGTCCCGAGGGCAGCGGCGAGCACCGGGATGCGGCGCGCGGCGAGCCGGTCGCTGGCCGCCCCGACCCAGATCGCCGCGCCGATGCGCGCACAGCAGCGTGAGCGGAACGTTGACCTCAAAGACGAGCCGCCAGGACACGGTGGTGAGCAGGCCGCCGAGCACTACGCCCGGCGGCCAGGCCCAGAGCGCCCACCGATCCCCAGACGGCGAGCGCCCGGCTGCGCGCGGGCCCGGCGGGGAAGGTCGTGCCGATCAGGGCGAGTACGGCCGGCTGCAGCAAGGCGGCGCTGAGGCCCTGCGCGCCGCGGGCCGCCAGCAGCACGGAGCCGTTCTGGGCCGCGCCGCCGACCGCGCTGGCCAGGCCGAAGGCAATGATCGAGATGATGAAGAGGCTCCTGGCGCCGACCCGGTCGGACAGTCGTCCGCCGACGATGAGGAAGCCGGCGAACAAGATCGCATAGGCGCTGACGATCCACTGAGCCAGCGCCGGCTTCACGTGCAGGCTGGCCGCGACGCTTGGCAGGGCGATATAGATGATCGAGTAGTCGAGGGCGATGAGGAACTGGGCGACAGACAGTACCGCGAGCGTGGGACCCGGCGTGGACGATCTCCGTGTGGTCATTGACCTATGGTCGAAGATTGACATAAGTGTGAAGGAAAGCTGAATCACGATCGGGGCGCTGACAGTGAGAATCGGCGAGTTCGCCAAGCGGACAAACGTCTCAGCCCGGCTGCTGCGTTACTACGAGGAGCAGGGCCTGGTGACTCCGGATCGCGCCGCGAACGGATACCGTGACTACCCAGAGTGCCTGGTCGAGCGCGTGGTGCAAATCCGGGGGCTGCTCGGCGCGGGGCTGCCGATCAAGATAATCGAGCAGGTGCTGCCCTATCTCGACGATCCCCGGACAATCCACGTGACCGATGCGAGTCCCGAGCTGATCGCTACCCTGGAGCAGCAGCGCGACCATATGGACGCCAGGATCAGCTGCCTGGCGAGAAACCGGGATGCGATTAGCGAATACCTGGACGCTATCCGCTGCCAGGCGGCGTCGTAGAGTCGTCCAGATACGAAGTCAGCGCCCGGTACAGGGTCGAACGACCGATCCTCAGATCCCTGGCGATGCTCGTGACTGACTCCCCTCCGGCCCGCCTGGCGGCCGCGGCGGCCAGGCGCTCCGGAGTAAGGGCACTCGGCCGGCCACCGGGATGGACTGGCACGGGAGCGGAAACCCTGGCGCCTGGCCCGGTCTCATGCGGCTTGTGGATCACCAGCGTGTCGCCGGCCTTGAGCGCGCTCAGCACCACGGAAGTGTCGGCGGCGGCGATCACGATCTCGGATGGCGGCCCGTCATTCGCCGACCTGATGAAGGTAGTGGTGCAAGTTTCGAGACTAGTTTCGAGACGCGCTTCCCCTGACGACGGATCGAGCACGTCCGCGTCGTGCAGGCAGGTACGCCCCGACCACCGCGGCGGCCAGTGGCCAGGAACGAAAACCCCGGCCGCGTACGCCCGCGCTATCGCCTCGCTGCGACTGCTCGCCGCGCATCGCTGCAGCACAGCATTGATGTAGTCGTCGACCGTGCGTGACGCGATCCGCAGCCGGCGACCTATCTGAATGCTCGACAGACCGGCCGCCGCCAGGCGGAGTACCTGGACTTCGCGGCGAGTCAGGTGCGGTCCGCCGCAGGGACACCCGGACGGGCTAGTTTGGATACTAACGATCTGTTCTGAATTCACGAAACTGTCATCCACGCGACGCTCACATTGCCAGTCAGCATTATTTAATGCGCGGCCCCCAGAGCTTACACATCAACACAGTACGTCACGGTACGCAATCCCGCAAATCTACGGGCTTGCGCGAATGCGCACCCAGATCCATTCTTGGATAGGCGACCGGCATCGACGCTTTTAGCGCATATCTGCCGACGACCGTATTCCATCGAAGCAATCGGACGAAGAGGCACATAGGGTACCAGGATGTACGACGTGAGCGGGCAAAATCTGCGCGTATATACCCCTGAAGGGAATGATCCGGTCATCGGAGCCACCAGCGCGACGAACCAGGCGGTTACCAGCGAAGCATGCCTTCCCGACTTGCTTGGGGAGCAAGCGCGGACACAGCCCGACAATACGGCGGCGTCTTTTCATGGCAAGGATCTTACCTATCGGCAGCTCAACGAGGCGAGCCGCGGAATAGCCAGATATCTGCGCCATATCAATGCGACATCAGATAGCTGCGTCGGCATGTATCTAGAGCCATCACTCGACCTGATGATAGCTACCTGGGGCATTCTATACAGTGGCTGCGCCTACCTGCCCCTCGCCCCGGAATACCCGGCTGACCGGCTCCGCTACATGATCGCCGACTGCCACGCGAAGGTCATCATCACCCAGCCCGACCTGACGGCGAGCCTGGCCGAGCTGGCGCCCCAGGGCACCATCGTCGTCACGCTGAGCGATGCCCTGGAGGTCGCCCGCTCGCTTCCCGCCCGGCCGGACGCGGACGCGGGCACCAGCACGGGCCCCGCGCCCTGCGACCTCGCCTACGTCATCTACACCTCGGGAAGCACCGGCCAGCCGAAGGGCGTGCTGATCGAGCATCGCAGCATCGTCAGTCAGCTGCGCTGGCTCAGATCGCGGTACGGGCTCGGCCCGGGCACCACGGTGCTGCAGAAGACCCCGATGAGCTTCGACGCCGCGCAGTGGGAGATCCTCGCGCCTGGCTGCGGCAGCAAGGTCGTGATCGCGGGCCCCGGCGTCTACCGGGACCCCGAACGCCTGATCGACTCCATTACCCGGCACGACGTGACCATGGTGCAGTGCGTGCCGACCCTGCTGCAGGCGCTGCTCGACAGCGGCCGGCTGCCCGACTGCAAGTCGCTGACCCAGATCTTCTGCGGCGGTGAAGTGCTGACCAGGGATCTCGCCGCGACCTGCCTGGAGACCCTCCCCGAATGCGAACTGGTGAATCTCTACGGGCCGACCGAAGCCACCATCAACTCCTCCGCGTTCACCGTCGACCGGCAGGCGCTGGCGGCGGCCCGGCCACGATCCCGATCGGCTCGCCGGTGGACGGCACGCGCTACTACATACTCGACGACAACCGCTCGCCGGTCACCCGAGGCGAGACCGGCGAGCTCTACATCGGCGGGGTGCAGCTCGCGCGCGGATACGCGGGCAGGCCGGAGCTGACCTCGGAGCGGTTCATCGCCGACCCGTTCGCACCCGGCGACCCGCACGCCCGGCTGTACCGCAGCGGCGACCTGGCCCACTGGAACCCCGACGGCACCGTCCAGTTCGACGGCCGGGCCGACAGCCAGGTCAAGCTGCGCGGCTTCCGGGTTGAGCTGGACGAGATCAGGCTGGCGATCGAGACCCACGACTGGGTCAGGAGAGCGGCGGTGATCGCCACCAAGAACGCCAGGGGCGTGGCTCAGAGCCTGGTCGCCTTCATCGAGCTGAACCCCAGGGAAGCCGCCCTGATGGATCAGGGTAACCACGGCACCCATCATCAGTCCAAGGAGAGCAGGCTGCAGACCAGGGCTCAGCTGGCCAACCTGGGCTGCCGGAACGCCGGCGAGCTCGCCGGCAAGATCATGATCGTCCTTCCAGGCCAGGTGCCGACGCCGGACCAGCGGCGGCTGGCCTTCGCCCGCAAGACCTACCGGTTCTTCGAGGGTGGCGAGGTCACCGTCGAGGACCTGCTGCGGCTGCTCGGCCCTCGCGCGACGGACGGCCGGCCCGCCCGTGACCTGAATCAGCTCAGCTATGCCGAGCTCGGCGAGATCCTGCGGTATTTCGGGCAGTTCCCCAGTGACCAGCGGCTGCTGCCCAAGTACGGCTACGCCTCACCGGGCGCGCTCTACGCGACCCAGCTCTATCTGGAGATCGACAAGCTCGGTCAGCTCGGCCCGGCCTATTACTACTACCACCCGATCCATCACCAGCTCGCCCTCATCAGGCGGAAGGCACCGGCCACCGCAGCCGGCGCTCCCGCGTCCGGCCAGATCAAGGTTCATTTCATCGGAAAGAAAAGCGCGATCGAGCCCGTCTACAAGAACAACATCAAGGAAGTGCTCGAACTCGAGACCGGCCACCTGGTCGGCCTGTTCGAGGAAATCCTGCCCCGCTACGGGCTCGACATCACCGATCTCGACTTCGTCCCCGAGGTCAGGGAATTCCTTGACGTCGCCGACGAGGACTACTACCTGGGTACCTTCGGCCTCGTGGCCGGCGGCTCTCCCCGCCCGCCGGACCCGACCGATTTCTACGTCCAGGCTCATCCCGGCAAAATCGCTGGCCTGCCAGCCGGCCAGTACCGGCACAGCGAGGGCGAGCTGGAGCGAATTTCCGACGACCTCATTCTGCGAAAGCACGTCATCGCCATCAACCAGCAGGTCTATAACCGGGCGAGCTTCGGCATCAGTGCCGTAAGCAAGAGGACCGTAAGCAAGTCAGCCAGCGACGAGCTGAGCTATATCGACCTTGGCCGGACGCTGCAGCGGCTTCAGCATAACGACCTCGGCCTCGGTCTCATGTCCGCCGGGTACAGCTCGCGGACCGGCCACGATCTGCCCTCCGCCAGACAGCTGAGCGCGATTCTAGAAGCCGCCGGTCAGGAAGCCGGGCCATCTTATTTCTTTCTCGGCGGCCGGGTCAGCGCCGAGCAGGTGAGCAGCGAGGGGATGAACGAGGACATCGTCCATATGAAAGGTCCGACGGAACTCATCAGAGACGATCTGATGACCGTCCTGCCCGACTACATGATGCCAAGTCGCGTCATCATCGCTGACCGGCTCCCGCTGACGCCGAGCGGCAAGGTTGATCATCAGGCGCTCGCCGCCTCGGCCGAGGTCACCGCATCCCTGGCCCAGCAAAAACCGCTCCCCCCGCGAACGGAGACCGAGCGCAGGATCACCGCCATCTGGCGCAAGGACCTGAAACGCGCCGCGGTGTCCGTGCACGAGGATTTCTTCGAAACCGGCGGCGACTCGCTGGCCGCCGTGCGGATTGTCACCGAGATCAACCGGGAATTCCGCAGTTCTCTTCCCCTGCAGATCCTGTTCGAGTGCCCGACCATCGAGCGACTGGCGGAGCGGATCGACCGCGCCAGCGAGGCATCGGCGTCCCGGCTGCTTAGCTCAGGCGAGCAGGCAGCCAGCAGCCCGTTTACTGCTGGCCTGGCCTGGGCGGATTCACCATGAACCTGATGCCGCTGGCCGCCAGAGTCGAGCTTGACCGTCCTATCTACGGCATTCAGACGCACGGCATCAACGAGGGCGAGGTGCCGTTCGCGACGATCGCGGAGATGGCCGCGCACGACGTGGCGATGATCAGGGCACATCAGCCGTCCGGCCCCTATTCACTCTGGGGTTATTCTTTCGGTGCCAGGGTCGCGTTCGAGTCTGCTTACCAGCTAGAACGCGTCGGCGAGGTAGTGGAGAATCTGTTTCTCATCGCCCCGGGAATGCCCGAGGTCAGGCTGACGCGACCGGAATCCGATGACGCCGATGAGACGTTCGGTGACCAGGCCTATGTCGCGGTCCTGTTTTCCGTATTCGCCGGCACCCTCGACGATCCCAGGCTCGATGAGTGCCTGAAGGCGGCCAGGGACGAGGCGAGCTTTGTCACCTTCATAGGCGAGAATTTCGACGGCCTGAGCCCGGACCAGATCCAGAGAATAACGCGGATGGTGGCTCTCACTTACCGGCTCCGCACCGCGCCGGATGAGCTGGCCAGCCAGATTGTCCGCGCGCCGATCACAGTTTTCAGCGCGGCCGGTGACGGCAGTTCGTTCCTTGAGGACGGCAGCGGCCATCGCGACCTGCGGGCGCTCGTCATCAAGATCGCCTCCGGTCATTACAGCGTGCTCAGAAAACCAGGGGTGAACTTGCTGGCGGAGGCTATCCGTCGCCGGCTCGCGATCCAGGAAACAGAAAGGAACCGCCAGTGCCGCACGTCCTGATCAAGCACTTTCCCGCGCCGCTGACCGCGGAGCGAGAGGCCGAGCTGGTGTCCGCGCTCACCACCGCCGTCCAGAATGCCTTCGGCTGCGACGAGGGCGTGATTTCCATTGCCCTTGAGCCAGTAGAGCCAGCCGCCTGGAACGACCGTGTATATGTTCCGGAAATAGTTCAGCGCCAGGAACTCCTGTGCAAGCGGCCGGACTACTGAGGTGGAAATCGACGTGACCACGTACCGCGCGATCCCGGCTTCCCTGCCGCTCGTCGTCGACCCTGAGGTCGCCGAAGCGCTCAGGTGCGGCGATCCGGTCGTCGCACTGGAATCCAATGTCATTACCCATGGCCTGGCTTACCCGGAGAACGCGGCCACCGCGATGAAGGTCTCTGACGCTGTCCGGGCCGGCGGCGCGATCCCCGCGACGATCGGCCTGGACGCGGGTCGCATCCTGATCGGCATGACCCCGGCGGACATCGAGCGGTTCGCCAGCACGCCCGGCATCGCGAAGGTCAGCAGCCGGGATCTCGCGACGATCCTGGCTCAGGGCAGGATGGGAGCGACGTCGATCGCGTCGTCGCTGGTGCTGGCCGAACTGGCCGGGATCGCGTTCCTGGCCTCGGCCGGCCTGGGCGGAGTCCACCGGGGCGCGGAGAAGACCATGGACATCTCACCCGACCTGATCCAGCTCACCCGCTCCAGGGTCGCTGTTGTGACGGCCGGCGCGAAGGGCATCCTGGATCTGGCCCTGACCATGGAGTACCTGGAGACCCAGTCCGTCCCGGTGATCTCCTACCGCTCCGCTGACTTCCCCGCGTTCTACTGCGTGTCCAGCGGCATCGCCAGCCCGCACCGAGCCGACGATGCGGACACCATCGCCCGTGCCATCGAGCTGCACTGGGCTCTCGGCAACCGGGGCTCGGTGCTGATCACCAGCCCGATCCGGGAGCGGGACGCGATCGGCAAGGCCGACATCGACGCGGCGGCCGCGGCCGCGATGGCAGCGGCAGCCGCCGAGGGCATCGCGGGCAATGCCCTGACGAAGTACCTGATGCGGGCCGTTGACCAGGCGACCGGCGGGCGGGCGGCGGCGGCGAACATGTCCGTCCTGATCAGCAACGCCGAGCTCGGCGGCCGGCTCGCCGCCGCTCATGCCAGCTACCGACGAGAACGGGACTGCGATGAATGACCTGGTCATCTTTGACCTAGACGGAACCCTGGTGGACTCGCCCCGCGCCATCGTGGTCGCGTTCCAGGCCGCGTTCGCCTCGATGAGCGTGCCCGCGCCGGCCGGCGCGGCGATCAGGAGCACCATCGGGCTGCCGCTTGAGCAGGCGTTCGGAATGCTGCTCGACAGCTCGGGACCGATCATGAGCAAGTGCGGCTGGGGGTCTCGGCCTATCAGGTGCAGTTCGCCGAGCTGATCTTGCCCAAGGCGGCCGAGCTGGTCTTCCCCGGCGTGGCCGACGGCCTGGCGGCGCTGCGGGATCAGGGCTTCCTGCTCGCGGTGGCGACCAGCAAGTTCTACCGCAGCGCCGACGCCCTGCTCACGGCGGCGGGGCTGCGGGATCAGTTCGACCTGGTGATCGGGGCCGACCAGGTGACCAATCCCAAGCCGCATCCGGAGATGGGCGAGCTGATCCTGAGCAAGCTGGGCGTGGACCCCGCACACGCGATCATGGTCGGCGACACGACCCACGACCTCCAGATGGCCGCCGCCGCCGGCCTGCGCTCCGTCGCGGTGACGTACGGGGTGCACAGCGAGGCTGAGCTTGGGTCGGCGAGCCCGACCTGGCTGGCCGGCTCGTTCGACGAGGTAGTGCGCTGCCTGACTGCCGGGCGTCACCGGGGGCTGGTCGAGGAACTGCTCGACGACGATACCTACCACATCGAATTCAACGGCCATCTCACGAATCACGCTAAGCACGCGGTTGTCGCCCTGGCCCGGCTCGGCGCGCCCGCCCAGCGGATCAGGTCCTACTACGACGGCTACGCGGCGCTCACGCCCTACGGCTACGGACTTGAGGCGCCCAAGGCCTCGAAGCACGAGATCTCGCAGACCAGCTGGCGGCGGTATCTGGGCCAGCGCAGCAGCTTCTCTTCGTACTGCCAGTTCTTCGACTGGCGTGAGAAGGAGCTTGGCACCGATGAGCTGCTGCGCACCTATGCCCCGGAGCTGCTGCCCGGCTGGGTCGGCGCGTTCACCCATGCCGCGATTCATCTCGGCTGGGCGCTGGACGCTGGCAGCCGCTGGATGATGGTGGAGGGGCTCGCGTACCTGGCGTTCTCCTCTGTGTCCTGCCACCCGGAGCGAGCCTGCCCCGCAGCGACCTCGCCGGGCGCGCCGGGCTCCGGCGGCGCGGTGGACGCGCTGCTGGCGGTGGCGCGGGCCTGGGAATCCGACGAGGGCGGCCTGGCGAGTCACATCGACGCCCTGATCGAGGACCACGGCGCGGGCCTGGCCGCCGGGATCCACCCGGAGCTCGCCAGATCCGGGCTGCAGTACCGGCAGGCCCGCGTGCTCGACGCCGGGCACGAGGCCATCTACCAGATCCCGGCCTTCATCGGCCAGGCAGACACCAATGCCGCGTGGGAGGAGCTGTACTACGCGGCCACGCTGCTCTATCTGTCGGTGCCAGGGGACTTTGTCCTGCTGCACCTGATCACCGCGCTGCACGGGGTCGAGCAGATCGCCGCTCGCCTGCCCGACGACCAGCGGCGCAACGCACTGACCTGCTTCTGGATCGGGATGATCTGCATCCTGCTCGCCGAGCGGAACGTCCCGGCGCCGGAGAGGCTGGCGGCGCTGCACGCGACCTATCAGGACGAGGTCGACACCGTCGGCTCGCCGCTAGCCGATCAGGACTGGGAGCAACTCGTCGCCCGCGCCATCGAGGAGGACGAGGAACACAATCCGAAGCTGGTGTACGTGCTGCGGCAGGTCTGGCAGCGCACCGGGCGGCGCACCATCTACCGGGCGGCGGCCGCCGCTTTCACCACAACGCCGGAGCTGCCGAAGTCCTTCGAGCTGCCGCCCACCGAGTAAGTCCTGCGGGTACCCCGCCGGCGATCAGGAGCTGAGCCATGACCGATACCGTTACCGCTGCCGCGTCATCAATAGAAAAGTACCTCGCCAGGAACGTGCACCTGCTGCCGCAGACGAATCAGCTCCGCGCCTTGCACACGCTGATCCGCGACCGGGATGCCGACCGGGGCGACTTCACGTTCTACTCGCGCCGGATCATCCGGCTGCTGCTCGAGACCGGACTCGACCTGCTGCCCTTCGAGAAGGCGATGGCCAGGACGCCGGTCGGCCAGACTTACGACGGGCTGCGCTTCGCCACCGGGATCTGCGGCGTGTCCATCGCAAGGGCGGGCGAGAGCATGGAGGCCGAACTGCGCGCGGTCTGCCGGTCAGTGCGGATCGGCAAGATCTTGATCCAGCGTGACAAGGTGACGAAGCTTCCGCGCCTCTACTACAGCGCGCTTCCGCCGGACATCTCGCAACGGCAGGTGCTCCTGCTTGACCCGATGCTGGCCACCGGCGGCACCGCGCTGGCCGCTATCAAGGTCCTGCTAGACAACGGAGTCGCGGAGGAGAGCATCGTGTTCATCAATCTGATCACGGTTCCTGAGGGCATCATCGCCGTCTGCCAGCAGCACCCGCGGCTCCGGATAGTCACCTCGGCCATCGATGACCGGCTGAACGAGAACGCCTACATGATGCCCGGCATCGGCGACTTCGGCGATCGTTTCTTCGGCACCGACGCCTGACCGGGCAGCCGCCTGAGGCTAGCCGACGTGGCAGACCGCCCCGGACCGGGCCCGCCCGCGCCCGGCCGGGTCCGGCTCCGCCCCGCCAATGCTCCGTGATCTCAGCCCATTGCTACGGAACCTTGAGCGGGTGATCGCACCCTTTGTTGGTAGGACAGTTTTCCGTAGCAGGAGCATTGACCGGCGTATTGGCGGCTAGCGCTCCTGCTACGGAAAAACGTCCTACACAACTCCCGGTTCGCGGCGAATACCGGCGACCCGTGCCCAGCGCTGCCGCGCCGACCTCCACGACTCCCTCCGGTCACTGGCTGGACGCCCCCGGCCTCAGGCCTCCTACCCCATATTGTGTAGGAGGAAATTTTCCTGTAGGAGACTTAACAACCATATTCGCTGTTAACCCTCCTACAGGAAAAAAGTCTCCTACAGGAACCGCCCGACCACGGCGAGGCCTGCCGCCCGTCCGGCCCGGCCTTTCCGGCATGGTCCTGACCGCAGCTGGGGACCCCTGCTGTCGTGCCGGCAGCAGCGGGGGTCCCCAGCTGCGGTAGCCCGATCACGGAATTCGCGCCAGAGCCATGTCCCGTGATCTCAGGTTCCAGGTCTTGATCACGGAACCCGACGGGGTGATCACGCGGGTGACTCACCGAGTCCGGAAACCTAGTTCCCACTGGAGCCACGTAAACATGCGCGGACTGCCCTGCCCGGCCGGGCCGCGCAGGGCTCCTGCGACTCCGGCGACCCCGCAGAATCCGGCGGCAGCCCAATGATGCAGTAGACGGTCTTGCCTCCCGACGGCAAGAGGAAATAAGACCATTCTTTACTCAGTGTCTGAACAATCATTAAACCACGGCCAGTCTCCGCGTCTGGACCGGTGTGCACAATAAAAGGCGGGCGAGAGTCACAATCAGATATTTCAATCACGATTCGGTCGGATTGACGACGCAAGGTCTGCACAATTGGCGTAGCGGCTGCCGATTCGAGCACTGCCCAGGTTGTGGTGGCCGTCACGGCGTTGGTCACCAGCTCGCTGACCAGGACTAGTGCGGTCTCAATCGTTTCCCCTGGTACATGCCACGCGCCGAGGACCGCCTGCGCATGACGACGCGCCCAGAACGGGGTAGTCGGCAAGGCCGGCAGTTCGACCCAGGCCATCGCCTCCCCTGGTATCGACTGGCGTGCCCGAACGGCTGACTGCATTACCGGCGCCACGGCGGTACTCACATTTCGCTAGTTCGGATATCAACAAGCGGATGTGTTTAGCGAACCTCATGCGACCGTGCCAGAGAAAGGAGATCAGGAACACGCCTGGTCAAAGTGATCAAAGATCATCTACGAAGCTCCCCTGCCTGCCGCGGATCCGGTAAATTGCCGGAATGGCAGCGTCAGCTTGATCACCACCCAAGGAGACTCCGGCACGCAATGACCCGCGAGCGGAACGAGCGCTTGGCTGCTCTTCTTGCGGAGGCCGGCTGGTCGCGTGCTCAGACGGCTGCGGTCTTCAACCGGATTGCTCGGGAAAGCGAACTTCCTGGTCCCGTGAGCATCGGCCGCTCTCACATCAGTATGTGGGTCAGCGGGACTAAGCCCAGCGGAATGGCTCCCACAGTCTTGAGCCTGGCGCTGTCCCGTTGCCTCAAGCGTGAGGTGACACTCGCAGATCTTGGGTTCGAAAACGCAGGAACCGTGCCGGAACCCCCGGAATGGTGTACAAATCCTCTGATCGACCTATCCGACCTGGGGAGCATGGATTTGCACTCTGACGCTGGGCGCAGGCGCATCCTCTTGGGCACGGTATATTCAGCGGCTGCGGCAGCACTACCTGATCCGGGATGGTGGGACTCGCAAGCCCAGCGCCCGCCAGCGTCCGTGGCGGGAAGGCGGCAGCGCGTAGGGCCTGAGGACGTGTTCGCGGTCCAGCAACTCGGCATCGCGTTCTCGCAGCTCGACCAGCGACGCGGCGGCGGCCATGGCCGGAAGGCGCTAGTCCAGTACTTGCATTCAGATGCTTCCGACCTGCTGAAAGGCACTTTTGCCAGCGATCAGGTCCGGCAGGACACGTTCTCCGCCGTTGGCGAGCTGGCCTACCTGTCCGGCTGGATGGCCTTCGACAACGGCGAGCACGGAATTGCGCAGAAGTACTTTCGGCTGGCACTGAAGCTGACCGCCCAGGTCGGGAATCAGCCGCTCGCGGGTCACATCCTGCGCGCCATGGCTCATCAGGCCATCGACCTGGGTTTCGCGTCGCTCGGCCTGGAACTGTCGGCTGCGTCGGTGCAAGGACAGCGGTATCTGTCCGCTACGCCCAGGGAACGGGCGCTGCTAGGCGTCGTCCATGCCCGCGGCCTGGCCGCGACCGGGCAGAAACAGGCAGCGGCGCGGGCTCTGCTGAAGGCTGAGGATGACCTCGCGTCGGCCCGCGAGGATGTCGCAGAACCACACCGCGCATCCTTCTTCGCAGAGGCATCGCTGGCCCACGAGACTGGGCGCACGCTGCGGAGCTGCGGTGATGGCGAAGGGGCCATCCGCCAGTTCACCCGAAGTGTCCTCACCAGGGAAACGACGTTCCGGCGGACCCATGCCGTGACCCTGGGATACCTGGGAGCCGCTCACATGGCTGCCGGGAACATCGAGCAGGCCTGCGCGACCTGGGGGAACGCTCTCGACGTCATCGAAGACGGCACCATTTACTCGGGCCGCACCAGGCAGACGATCTCGGACATGGTCAGCCTCATCTCACCCTTCCGGTACCGCCGCATCACCGCGGCGGCCGAGGTCAGCGAGCGCGGAAGGAGATATCTGGCCGGGATAGGCTGACCATTCTCGACAAGTATCTGACGGGAAGGAGCATAGTGCGGCATTCGCTGGAGCTTCAGCCCATCGGATACGTAGTCGGTGGACGCATGGAGCCGACCGACGACCATTGGGCTGGCACCGCCGTCATCCGGCTCAACCAGGACTATCCCCTGGAAGTCGTCCAGGGCCTGGATGAGTTCTCCCACCTCCTGGTGGTCTGGCACTTCCACCGGTCTTCCCCCGCAGACGTCGCCCTGCACGCGCGCAGGCCGCGAGGTAACCCAGCGTGGCCGCCCGCAGGGACCTTCGCCCATCGCAACCACCGGCGTCCTAACCAGCTAGCTCAGTCTTTCCCCCGGCTGCTCAGCGTCGACGGCCTGGACCTGCACGTGACTGACCTTGACGCCATCGACGGCACTCCGATCTACGACCTCGCACCCTACTTCGCCGAGATGGGGCCGCGCGGACCGGTAACCGAGCCCGCGTGGCCTGCGGAGATGCTGCAAGAATATTGGAGCGGCTAGTCATAACACCCCGGCCGTGTGGCGTGGAGGATTCTCCGGAAGTATGCAAGAGCTAGCCGACCTGCTCGGTACGGTACCGCCAGAGTCAGTGGTCGCCCTCTCGGGCGCCGGGGTATCGGTCGAGGGTCCAGCGTCACTGCCGACTGGCTGGGAACTGACCAGCCGCGTCTTCGATGCCTTCTTCGAAGCTGGCGCCCTGGATACGGTGCTACGGCACCACGCAGCGGTTGGCTGGATGATGCCCGGCCTCTGCCAGCACGACCCAGTCCCGCCAGCGGGACCCCGTCCGCCACGGCTGGAGACGGTCCTGGGCGTAGCCGCTGACGTCTACGGTTATCAGGCCGTGGCTGACGTCCTGGCCGACGTCAGCGATGCGCGACCGAACCGGCTGCACCGCTTTTTCGCCGAGCATCTGAGCCGGGGCGGCCGGCATCTGACCGCGAACTTCGACGGCTGTATCGAGCGCGCCGCAGACGACCAATATCCACGATGGCGCGATGAAGGGCAGATCTTCCATTTCCACGGATCTCTCACCGACGATCCGGGCGGCGGCTCGCTCGGCGCGACCCTTCAGCGAATTCAAGGCGGATTCGACGACCAGCAAGCCTCCGAATTCCGGCGGCTGCTACCCGACAAGGGGCTGCTGATGATCGTCGGCTACAGCGGCAGCGACTTCTTCGACGTCGACACGGCGGCCGCCGCCCTTCCGCAAGGCGCTCTGCGCCAGGTCCGCGTGGTCTGGGTATCGCACAGCAGCCACTCCTGGCACCGCCTCGACCCATCCTCCGCCGCAGCGCCCCCGCTCCTGACCCACCTGCGCCAGGCTGGCGCAAGCGTTGACCTGGCTTGCGGGCCGTCCGCCGAATTGATTGGCGAGCTTGCACGTCGCTGGGGATTCGCCAGAGTCGGTGATCCAGGTAGCCGAACCCTCCGCACCCCGTCCATCACCACCACCTCGGCGCAACGAGGATTGGCTACGTTCCGGCTCTACCGCGAGCTCGGCCTGCTCAGCGAGATCACCGCACTACTGCGCCCCGGCGCCTTGCGCGGCGCCGACCCGGCACAGCTCTGGCATGCGCGCTCGGAGTTGCTGTGGGAGCAGGGCCGGTGGAACACGCTGCGGAGGATGTGGCAACTCCCAGCCGTCAAGGAGACGGTCCCCGCCGCCATCCGGGCCGAGCGGCTCGGAGCCTGCCTCTGGGTACAAGGACGACTGCTCCCGGCCTACCTCTGGCTCACCTGGCACCGTCGACGCTGTCAGGACCCGGCGGACACTCTGATGCTTGCCGAGACAGAAGGCCGCGTCGTCGAGCACCTGGCCAGGGTCCCTGACCTGCGCCCGCTAGCCCTGTTGCTGGCGCCCGGCCTGATCCGGATGCTCAGGAGCACTAGTCAGACCGCTGGAGTCCACACCTACCGACGGCGCCACGACCTCGTCAGCAGCCTGCGATCGATCGCCGGCCAGCCTCGCGCTCAGACTGAAGCCGCGATTTCCAGCCGGTGGTTCACCGAGGCAGGAAGCCTCCTTGCCGCCCTGAACTACCGGCACAGGCACTACCGCGATACCTACGCCGCAATCCAGCTCAGCGATGCCGAGCTCGCACGCCGCTACCGCCTGCTCCAGCAGCATTTCGACAGCGTCGGCTCAGTGTCCGGTCGCTGGCGCACGCACCTGCTCCCTGGAGCCGAGCGAGTTTTTACCACCGCCGAGGTCGTCCGCGGCCTGCTGACCCTGCAGTACGGCTGGTGGCACCGGATCCGCCTGATCACCCGCTACCTGCTGCTCCGTGCCCGACCCGCCCGCTCCAGGCTCTACCGTGACCACCATGACTGATACCGAGTCCTCTGCGAACGAAGACACAAACGGCCGGCTGACCGCTGCGCAGTTCTCAGCCTCACCTGGCGTCACCGACTGGCGGGTGCTGTGGGGCGCCGGCTATGCGGCGGCTCGCTTCCTGACTGGTTCTTTCACCGCCGGGCTGGCCCTGGTCGCCGCCATCGGCGAGCTGGCGGACGCTGCCAGCCACGTCCCGGATGTCGACATCCGGCCCGGCACTGTGACCGTCCGCCTCAGCACGCCAGGGATTCGGGGCCTCACCAGCGGTGACGCCGATCTGGCCAGGCAGATCTCGGCCGCCGCGGCACAGCTGGGGGTGACGTCCGATCCGGCTGCCGTGCAGCACGTGCAGGTCGCGATCGACGCCTTCGACATCGCCAGGGTCCGGCCGTTCTGGCACGCGGTGCTCGGCTACGCCCAGGCCGGCGACGAGGACCTGCTGGACCATCACCGCCAGGGACCGACGTTCTGGTTCCAGCAGATGACCTCGCCAAGGACCGGCCGCAACCGCTTCCACATCGACATCTACGTCCCGTATGACCAGGTACAGACCCGCATTGACAACGCACTCGCGGCCGGCGGGCGGATCGTCAGCGACGCCCACGCACCCGGCTGGTGGACCCTCGCCGACCCCGAGGGCAACGAAGCCGACCTCGCCATCTGGGGATAGCCGCCCGGTGAAACGGCTGCGGCACCTGGCTGCCCGGAAGCAAATATGGGGCAGTTGCCCGATGCGGCGAGAAACCCTGCCTCCCTAGCGTGTCGGCATCGGCGACAAGCAGATGGGAACGACAATGACAGGAACGCAGCAGCCCCCGCTCAGCAACTGGCAGCCCGCCCCCGCCGGGCAGCCAGCCATGCCAGTCCAGCGCAAGCGACGCAGACGCGCGCTGCTGATCGGCGGCGGCATCGTCGTGCTAATCGTGCTGGCAGTCATCGGCGGACTGGTCGCGGCGAACCAGCCAAAGGGCAGCCTCACCCTGCCGGCCAGGCTGCTCGGCCTGCCCAGGGTGAACACCGCCGGTGCCAGGCACCTCGCGAATGAGCTCAGGGCAGCGGAGTCCAGAGCGGGCGGCAAGATATCCGGCGTGGTAGCGGGCGTCTACGGCAACCCGGCGGGTGCCTGGGTCGCGCTCTCCGGCGGAGGCATCTGCGGCACCTGCGCGGCGAAGTCCGCCGCGACCCAGCGGCGCAATCTGGCCGCGTCAGGCTACCCCGACGCCACGTCGTTCCCCGCCGGGCCCAAGGGCGGCGTCATGGCCTGCGGCACCCGGGCCTCGCAGGGCAGCAGCGTGATCCGGTGCACCTGGGTAGACGGCCAGACAGCGGGCAACATGCTGTTCGCGGACGGTGCCGCGGCAAGCCTGGCCGATGCGGCGACCCAGACGATCCGGGCCCGAGCGGCCGCCGAGCACTGAATGCCGAACCTCGCCGATCCCGCCGCCGGCTAACTTGGCTGGCAGCCCATCGGCGAGCCGGCGGTCAGCCGCCCCCGCGCATAGACGATGTGCGGCTCCTGGCCCTCGTGCAACTGAACGACAGGTACAAATTTCTTCTGCCTGTAACCCGGCCGGAAGGTGATCGACCCGCTCGCGCCAGCCGGCTCCGCGGCCGTCTCAAGCTGTCCCCATACTTCGCCTGGCGTGACCCGGATCTGGGCGGGCTGAATACTGTCACCCTGACCCACCATGCTCAGGAACGCCGCCGCCGCCGCATCCTGGGTGACCATGGTCGCGTCGTAGCCGAGCACAGTATGGCCGTCGGTCAGCAGCCGGTCATAGAGCGGACTCCGAGGCAGGTCGCGGACACCCGAGGCCTGAAGCCAGTTCAGGTAATCCTGGTAAAATCCGGGCACACCTTGATCATGACCGCAGATTCTCCAGGCGGGCGGGAAGGTGATCGCGGTGTAGTCAAGAGTGATGTGAGGAGGAAGCGAGCCGGCGAACCTGCTCGCATCATCTCCGCTCAGGATTCGCACCTTGTTATCGGCGCACGGGGAATCGGCCAGGCCGTTCAGCAGCCAGTACAAATCATCGCTACGGCCGAGGTAGTAGATCAGGTCCAGCTTGCCGCCAGTCTGCGCGCAGGCGCTCGCTGCCCGTGCTTTCAGCTCAAGCGGCGAGCTATAGACGAACTGACGCATCGACCGGCGCTGCTCCGGCGAGAGATCTCTCCCGACGTCGCGGCCAAGTTCCCTGGTATACCCGTGGGTCGAGTCCACCATCCGAACCCCATGGCGCGCGCCCAGGCTGACCAGATAGTCCTCTCCCACCTGAGCCTCGCGCTGATCATCGGGAGCGAGCTGGAAATAGAACGGGTACGTCGAGTCCATCGAATTCGTCGTGCCGACAATCGGTATTCCGGCTCGCTCAAGCACCCCTATCGTCTCGGGCGTGCTTGGTCCGTTCACGCCGACGCCCACTACCCCGGCGATTGGCGTCCCCGTGCTGGCCAGCCGGACGATCTGCCTCGCGATCTGATACTGACCTGCCATCGAAGACCCGCCGTTGGCGACCAGAACGCGGGTCAGCGGCTCATTCTGCGCCCCATCCGACTGGACGCCATCCCATTCTCGCTGAGCCGCATAGACCCCGGCCAGTTCCCGCACCCCATCGGTCTGAGGATTGCTTACCTTAGCCGACAGCGTCAGCGGCCCCAGGTAGACAATGGTCGCCAGGGTGTTCCGGCCAGCGGCCGCCTGTCGCTCGGCACTCCTGTTCTCGGCCGCGATGTCCCGCTCCAGCTGAGTCACCGTCACGTCACCGCTTACCGTCGCGCGGCCGGGCCCGACCGCTATTCCACGATCCAGGCTGGCCGTCCAGTCGTGCAGGCCGAACGCGAAACCAGGAGGAGCCAGGCCCACGCACTGCCCGTCGACATGCCGGACCTGGACCGCGCAGAACTCCTGCCTGAAAGCAGCCGCGCGCGTTTCCCGCGTGTTATCCCGCCAGATCTCGCCCGCCGCCACGCCAGCGGCAACGACCACCGCACAGAGCAGGACGACCGGAACCTGAACCGAGATTCGGGTCCAGCGCGGCCTGCGGCGGGTCGGCGGCGACCACTTGTGCCTGGCTGACCGGCCGCCTTCGGTCCGCACGGGTCCATCGACGGACATGAAGAGGAACCAGCCCTCTGGCGCGACCGGCCGCATGGCGCCGGGAAACTGACTGCTCCATTCCTCGTAGAGCCGGGCCAGGTCAGCGTCATCTCGCAGAGCGTGATCCGCCTGGCTGCCGAGGGCGTTAGCCCGGACGTCGCGCTGAAGCTCAGCGTAGCTGCGCTGGTTCGCGACGATCGCGATCACGAACAGCGGGTCCCACCGCCCGGCCAGGCGATTGTCATTTATCTGACGTAGCAGGCCGTCCCGGGCGCTGCCCGGCTGGATATCATCGATTATCAGAATCGGATAAACCGGCCTGGCCCAGCCCCGCCAGGGAGAAAACCCGCGCCGGTAGCTATCCTGGAAGTCCTCAAGCATCGCGCCGATTAGCTGGTCATCAGCATATTTAGCGAAAAATTCTGGCTTATTTCTTGCCATTTTAGATAGAAATATTACCTGGTTGTAAAAGCTGGTATCGGCAAGCATGCCTTTGTTGGCATTAATGTTGGTGCGGAACCAGTAGTATCGTCCGCCCAGCCAGGCCAGTCTGGTGCGCAGCCGCCAGCGCAATACTGGCCTGGCGGCCCAGGAGATCAGGCCAGTCAGAAAGGCGATGATCGCCCCGAATTTCGAGGACCCTGTCGATGCCGTACCTGCGGGGCCGTCATCCGATGACAGCCTCTCGCTGACATCGGGCGCACGGCGCATCGTGCGCGCGAGCGGGTCCAGCCTGGCTAGGTGATCAAGCAGCCTCGCTCGCCGGACGTCCCCGGCACACCGGTCAGCGAAGTCGACCACCGTGTCGGTCAGCTCAAAGCGGGAGAACCTGAACCTCGGCAGCCTCCCGAAGTCGTGCTCGCCGAAACCGCCCCGGATGTTGGCGAGCATGCCGCGCAGCGCGGAATCCCGCTGGACATCCTCGGCCGGTGACGGCGCCCTGGCCATCGGCACCTGACCCGTCTTAGCCGCTCTCTGACCTGCCTCCTTGGGCGGGTGGAGGCGGAAAGCCGGGATCACGCAAGGACTGGCCTGATGACACCACTCCTCGATCTGGCTGGCGACTAGCTCCCGCTCCGCCTTGTCGGCCACCTTCAGTACCAGGATCGGCAGCTGATGATCCGCCCGCCTGGCGGCCGACAGACCGCGGGCAGGCGGCCGGACGCAGACAATGCCGAGCAGCTCACCAAGCTGCCGAAGACTAATTGCCGTCTCGGCCGGCTCGGCCGAGACCGTTCCGCCATCCTTAGCCCGATAACGGCTTTTCAGCATTTCAGATCCCGATTTTGACGAGAAGTCCTATAAGGAACGCGAATCTAACCGGGATTCACTCTATTGGCCGAGCGCTAACCACGCCCAGATAACCGGGTTTCCGACCAGCACCCAAAGACGGCGACAGATTCCCGCTCGCCAATACGAACAAACACGTTAACAGCGGTATAGGAGAACTTGGCCACGTGCGCGTCGCCAGGGCTGACCACCCGGCCGAACGGCATCGTCCCGGCCGCGATCGGGCGTATCTCACCGAGCGCGCGTCACGCGGGCACGCAAGTAGTCATAGCTTGTTGACCCTGCGACTACGGCGTTTCATCACCCATAACGCCTCGACTCGGCCGTAGGCTGCTGGAATGCCCGCAGAGGCCTTCCCCCGCATAGACGTCACAACTTGGCAAGTTATTGCCGACGAGACATCCGGCGTTGAAGAGAAGATGTGGCTTCAAGATCCAACCCAGGATAAGACATGGCTATACAAATCGGTCACTTCTAGTGCTGGCTACGTTTGCGGTGAGGACTGGGCGGAAAAGGTCACCGCGCACCTCGGAGAGCGCCTTGGCATCCCCTGCGCTCGCGTTGAGCTCGCAGAGAACGACGGACGCCACGGCTCGATTTCCGAGAACCTCAGGCCCCATACCTACGAACTGCAGCACGGCGGGCTCTTGATGATGGCGCGCAATGTACCCAGATACGTCCCCGGCAAGGTCAGGGGCCGACCTGGATACTCGCTCGAGAACATCCGTATTGCACTTGATGGCGTGCAACCGCCACCAGGAAATGTACCTGCAGGAGCGAGTGCGCCCTCGAACCCGGCCACGGCGGCGACCCGGCGACTCATCGTCACCTGGCAGCACCCAGACAGCCGATGGATTGAGCCAGTCGGCTTCTTGTCCTACGACGGAGAACTTTACAGCTTTGACTACATCAGACATGCTCTTCAGGTCGCTGACTTCCAGCCTCTCCTAGGTTTCGGGGACGTTCACCACAGCTATAAGTCTGAGATACTTTTCCCGCTGTTCGCACAACGAGTAATGGATCCGCGGCGACCCGACTATCACCGTTACGTAGAGCGACTCGGGCTCACGGAAGACGCTAGCCCGTGGGAACAGATAGCCAGATCGCAGGGGCGCCGCCAGGGAGACAGTCTCCAACTACTGCCTGAGCCAGTGATATCTGACGAGAATCTTACCTGCCTATTCCTTGTTAATGGCATGCGTCATGTGCCCAGCCGGCCAGTTACGCTAGGCGGTCGCCAGTTGCGAGTGACCAGCGAGCAGGTCGAGAGTGCCTTGAGCGAATTGCGACCGGGGGATCCGCTACGCCTCATTTCGGAGCCAAGCAATAAATTCAATCCGCTGGCCATAATGGTCACCGGGTCATCGTCCACTCCACTCGGCTGGGTCCCGAACTTGCTGGTAGAGGATCTGAACCGGCTACTGGCTCTCACTGCGGTACAGGTGACCGCAGTTCACATCAACGGACCAGACGCGCCGTGGCACCTGCGACTCCTAGCTCAGCTCTCGGCGACGCACATTGGAAACTTCCGTTTCTTTACAGACAATCGCTGGGAAGTCCTTACCAAAGAAAATAGTCAATAAGAGAATACATCAGGAAATCCGCCAATTTCAAGGCCTGCTCTTGACGGGAGAAAGGTGCCTGGCACACGCTGAGCGGGCTTCACAAAGCGCGACCTCCGGGCCAGTGCTGGGAACCCCGTTCTTCGACCCGGCCGTTCCTACCTGATGACGGCCAGACCCGCGCCCGCGTCCAGCGTCGTCGGGGTGAGACCAATCGCCAGCACGGGACTAGCCTTGCTGGGTGCGTACGTCAGGTCTCGGTCACAGGACCGGTCCGTTCAGGAGTGACATGATCAAGGCCAATCATCAGCGGAGCGATGGCATATCTTTCCTCAGAGCCCAGGTCGCGGCTAGCACGCGACCAGCCGGAACCGGTCATCCTAAAGCTGGGGGATAACGAGAGCTGCCAGTTGCTCCGCCTGCTCAGCTTGCTCGAACAGGGGGGTAAACAAGATCAGCTCGGCGCCGGCGTCCGCCACCAGGCGCAGCTCGCGGACGCAGTCCGCGGGAGTACCCGCGATGGCGGCGGCCTCTACGTCGGCTGACCGTCGCCCGTAGATCCTTTCCAGCTCATCGTTTATCCGGGTCCTGGCGCGGCTGGCGTCGGGGTCAATCGCGATATAGACCCGCTTGGCGATCGGAAACTCCCGGTCCGGCCGGTCCGACTCGGCCAGCGCCTGGCGTACGGCTCTGACCTGGTCGGCGAATCTGGCCGTCGGCGCCGAGCCAGCACCGAAGAAACCGTCGCCAGCCCGTACCGCCCGCCGCAGCGCCATCGGCCCGTTCGCGCCGAACCAGACCGGCGGGAACGGCTTCTGGAAAGGCTTGGGCTCCATGGCAGCGTCGGCGAGCTGCCAGAACTCCCCGTCGAAGGTGACCCGCACCTCGGTCCACAGTCGCTTCATCAGCGCCAGGCCCTCGCTGAACCTGGCGAGATACCGATCGGGGTCCACCCCGTAGGCGGGGAAGTCGCGCCGCCTGCCGCCCGTCCCGACGCCGAGGTCGAGCCGGCCCCGGCTGAGCTGATCCAGCGTGGACAGGCTCTTGGCCAGGTGCACCGGGCTGTACAGCGTGGAGACGAACACGGCGCAGCCGAGCCGGAGCCGCCGCGTGCACGCCGCCGCGTAGCTCATCGTCTCGATCGGCCCGAGCTGCGGCCCGGACCCGAGCACCTGCTCCTGCGTCCACGCGCTGTCGAAGCCCAGCTCCTCGACCCGCCGGAAGTAGGCGCTGAACGCCACCGGGTCAAACTCGCCGTCGGAGTAAAACTGCGGGACCGCGATCGCGAATCTCATAGGCCGTACGGTACCCGGCCCGTCCGCAGCCTCTAGCTGACCACTGTGTAGACGATCTGCGCCGGGTGGACCTGGCGGAGCCCGGCGACGGTGACGGCACCCGCGCAGCTGGCCTTGAACAGGCCGCTGCCCGGCCTGCCCGTGCGGGTCACGGTCAGCTTCGCCTGCCGGGCCACGCCGGAGAAACGGTCGGTCGCCCGGCAGCCGATCTTGGGTACATGGCCCTTGTGGTAGCGGTGGTGCCGGAGTACGCCGGTCACGGTGACCTGCGGCCTGGTCTGGTCGATTTTCAGCCGGACTGAGGCGTGGCCGACGTTGCCCGCCAGGTCGGTGCACGTCCCCGCCACGAGGACGGCGCCGCCGTTCGCGGTCGAGCTGGTCTCGAACGTGCACGTGGGGTCCGGGATCGTGCCGTTGTCGGTCCAGTTCCAGATGACGGTCACCGGCGAGACGTACCAGCCGTGCCGCCCGAGTACCCCGTAGGGCGGGACCGGGCTGGCGGACGGCGCGATGGTGTCGCGCGGGCTGAAGCACCCGGCGAGGTACGAGTTCGAGTTGGTGCCGTCCGGGCACTTCGTATTCAGCCAGGCCGCTCCGGCGAAGGACGCACCCGAGATGTCCGCTCCCTGCAGGTCCACGCTGAAGAGCTCCGCACCAGCGAAGCTCGCGCCCTTCAGGTTCGCGAGAGTGAGCCGCACCTTGTCCAGCCTGGCCAGAGCCAGGTTGGCCCCGGCCAGATCGGCCTCGACCAGATTCAGGCCGGTCAGCATAGAGTCCTCGAGGTTCGCGGCCGGGCCGATCAGGAATCCCTTGATCAGCGACCACTTCGCGGGCAGCGCCGCGGGTTTCCCGGTGATAAACCCGGAGGACACGCCGGCCAGGTCGGCTTCGGACAGATCGAGGCCTGCCAGGTCGGTGCTCTTCAGCGAGGCACCGGGGCCGATCAGGATCCCCCCGATCAGCAGCCATCTCGCGGGAAAGGCGGCCGGCGTTCCTACGATGCCGGACGCCGAAAGGCCAGTCACAAGAGCGCCGCTCAGGTCGGCCTGGTCCAGATCGGCCTGGTTCAGGGTCGCGTCGTCAAGGTCTGCGTCCGACAGGCTTGCGCCGGCCAGGTCGGCGCCGGTTGCCAGCGCGCCGGACAGGTTGGCCCCGGTGAGCTCAGCCCCGGCTAGGTCCGCGCCGGTCAGCCTCGTGCCCGACAGGTCGTCGTCGGCTAGGTCAGCGCCTGCGAGCTGCGCGTCCGGCAAGTTGGCGGACATGCCGATCAGGTAGCCGCCGGCCAGGGACCAGTTCGAGGGCAGGGACGCCGGGGTGCCGGTGATGCCGCCCGAGGTCACGGCAGTGAGGCTGGCGCCGGACAGCGCGGTCCCGCTGAGGCTGGCGCCGGTCAGGATGGCCGTCTTCAGGATCTGGCCGGTGAGATCGAGGTCAGCCAGGTCGGCGCCGGTCAGGTCTGCCGCCGGCCCGATCAGGTAGCCGCCAGCCAGGAGCCAGGCAGCGGGGAGGGACGCAGGCTGGCCGGTCACGCCGCCGGACTTCACCCGGCCCAGCCCGGAGTGAACGAGGCTGGCCCCGGTCAGGATGGCGTCAGCGAAGTTCGCCCCGCCAAGGAGGGTGCGGTCGCAAGTCACGTCGGTCAGGTTCGCACCGGTCAGGTTCGCGCTCATCACAATGGCATCGTCCAGGTTCGCGCCGGTCAGGTTCGCGTCCATCAGATCGGCGTCGTTCAGGTGCGCTTCGGTCAGGTTGGCACCGTGCAGATCCGCGTTCCGCAGATCGCAGTTCGCCCAGTTCGCCCCCGGCCCCGGTGCTGGCGTTACGGCCCCGGTGCCCGGATTTACGGTCGGGCAGGTCCCTGCGGCCATGGCAGCCGGCCCAGTCCCCTGCACTGACAGAGCGACAACGAGGCCGGCCGCCGCGGTCAGGGCAAGCGACCGCAGGCCAAATCGAGCGAGTTCCAACGCTGGTCCTCCGGATCCGCGTTAGCGGACCACTGTGTAGGTGACTCGCTGCGGACGGGACTGACTCGTCCCGGCGACGCTGACCGCCCCCTTGCAGGTGGCCGTGAACTTGCCGAGACCGTGGCTGCCCTGCGCTCTGATCGTCAGCCTGGCCCGCGTGGCTACGCCGGAGACCGGCTCGGTGGTCCGGCAGCCCGCCCTGGGCACGTGGCCCTGGCGGTATCTGCGCCCGTTGTGCACGCCGGTCACCGTGACCTGGGGCCGGGTCCGGTCGATGTGCAGCACGAACGACGAGTGCCCGGTATTGCCGGCCCGGTCGGTGCAGGTCGCGAGCACCACGACAGGACCGTTTTCCGTCACTCGGCTCGACGGCTCGCACTTGCCGGTGACAATCGTGCCGTTGTCGGTCCAGTGCCAGGTCACGGTCACCTCGGAGACGTACCAGCCGGGGCGGCCCCGCTTGCCTGCGCTCACGGCTGGCTTAGCGGACGGCGCTTTGTGGTCGAGCGGGCTGAAGCACCCGTCCACGTAGGAATCCGAGTCGCTGCCGTCGGGGCAGGTCGTGTCCAGCCACCTGGCGCTGGTGAAATCCGCCCCCGTGGTGACCGCCCCGGTGAGGTTGGCGCGAGGTTGGCCGACTTCAGGAGCGTCCCCGTCAGGTCCGCGCCAGCCAGATCGAAGCCGGCCAGGTCGGCGAAGTCGAGATCGGCACCAGGCCCGATCAGCAGCTCCCTGGTGAGCTGCCAGCCGGCTGGCAGCGACGACGGTATCCCGGTGAGGCCAAGCGATTGAACATCCGCCAGCGTTGTCGTACTCAGATTGGCCTGGTCAAGGTCGGTTTTGTCGAGAAATACGGAGCTGAGATCGGCGCCGGAGAGATTGGCGCCCGCCAGTTCGGTGCTGATCGAGGTCACCTGGGAGAGATCCGCACCAGACAGGTCAGCGCCGGTCAGGTTCGCCAGGCTCACGTTGGCCTCGAACAGGTTCAGGCCGGACAGGTCAGCACCAGCAAGCTGCGCGTCGGCCAGGTCGGCGCCCTGGCCGATCAGATACCCGCCGACCAGAGCCCAGTTCGCTGGCAGGGACGCCGGGGTCCCCGTGATGCCGCCCGAGGCGACGCCCACGAGATCGGCGCCGGCCAGGATGGTCCCGCTCAGGCTGGCGCCAGTGAAGCGGATGCCGCCTAGTTCCTGGCTGGCCAGGTTGAAGCCGGCCAGATTGGCGTCGGACAGGTCGGCGAACGGCCCGATCAGGTAGCCGCCAAGCACTGACCAGTGCACCGGCAGGGCCGCGGGCTGCCCGGTCACGCCGCCGGACTTGACCCCGCCGAGGAAGGCGCCGGTGAAGCTAGCGCCGGCTAGATCGGCCCCGGCCAGATTCGCGTCACCGGGTCCCGCGCCGTCGAGGTCCGCTGGCTGAGATTCGCGCCGGCCAGATTGGCCCTGAGCAGATCAGAATCGGCCAGGTCCGCGCCGGCCAGGTTCGCATCGTGCAGGTCGGCGTCGTTAAGGATGCAGTCCGCCCAGTCCACGCCCGGCTTAGGCGCGGGGGTGACCGCCCCGGTCGCCGAATTCACCTTCGGGCAGATCCGGGTCGGAGCGGCAGCGGCCGGCCCGGCGAACCCGAGCCCGAGCCCGGACACACAGGCCGCCGCCAGCCCCACTGCCGCGATCAGGCCAAACGGCCGCATCCGGACACCAGCGACTCCCACGGCTGCTCCTCCCGCACTCTGGCCGATTGCCAGACTAATAGGAGCTACGCTATCGGCCATGGGATTTTTCGGTAGCGATCACGCTCAGGCCGCACATGGCCAGGTTTATGGTGGCGGCAAGCCACACGGGAGCATTACTCATGAGCTGCTAGCCGGTGCGGCCGGCTTCGAGGCGATGCGGATGTTCGAGCATCACGAGGAGCGCAACGGCAAGGTCGAGCATCACGAGCTCGCCAAGGAGCTCCTGGCCGGCTTCGTCACCGCCGAGGTGGATAAGCACTTCGAGCAGGGCAGCTTCGGTCACCTGGACCGCGGCCAGGCCATGCGCATGGCCCAGGAGCAAGCCCAGGGCCTCTTCGGCCACCGCAGATAACCCGAGCACGCGCCAGCGCGGGGCCGGGCAAGGCGCCCGGCCGTGCGGGTCAGGACTTCTTGGCGCGGCTGGGGGCGACCCTGGGCGGCTCGTCTGGCTGCTTCGGGTAGACCGGCGGCCAGGGCGCGTCGAGCAGGCCGCTGGCCCGGTCCCTTGCGTTCATCTCCAGCAGCGGCTCGATTGTCTGCGGATCAGACTTCATCTCGATCCACGGATCGCCGGCCGACTCGAGTCTCGCGGGCAGGGACGCGATCGTGAACTGGTCGGGATGAACGTCGTCAAGCTCGTCCCAGGCCAGCGGCGTCGACACCTGAGCGTCCGGCCGGGCCCGCACTGACCAGGCTCCGAAGATGGTCTTGTGCGGCGCGTTCTGGTTATAGTCGACGAACACCCGAGTGCCCCGCTCCTCCTTCCACCAGGCCGCCGTGATCAGGTCGGGCCGCCGCCGCTCAAGCTCCCGCGCGATCGCCACGGCAGCGGACCTGACCTGGTAGGAGTCCCAGCGCGGCTGCAGGTAGATGTACACGTGCAGGCCCCGGTTGCCGGTCGTCTTCGGGTAGCCGGTGATCCCGACCTCGCCAAGAAGGGTCTGCAGCTCCCGAGCCGCCTGCCTGATCTGCGGGAACTCAATGCCCGGCGTCGGATCCAGGTCGATGCGCAACTCGATCGTGTGGTCGGGATCGTCCTCCTGGTAGGGCCAGACGTGGAACCCCAGGCAGCCGAGGTTGACCGCCCACAGCACATGATCGAGGTCGGCGACGACCAGAGCCTGGGAGGTGGTGCCGTTGGGCGTCTGCACGGTCGTGGTCCGCAGCCACTCCGGCGCGTTCTTCGGCACCCGCTTCTGGAAAAACGAGGGCCCGCCCGCACCCTCAGGGAACCGCTGCAGCAGCACCGGCCGACCGCCCATCGTCCGCATCAGCGGCTCGGCCACCCGCTGGTAGTGGTCCGCCAGGTCTCCCTTGGTCTCACCGGACCCTGGAAACAGCACCTTGTCGGCGTGACCGATCAGGCTGCTCTCCATCGCTGCTCGCGCCTTCCTCCCCGTCGGTCAGTCGGCCATCCAGACACCATCGTGTCGCAGCCGTCGTTCGCACGCCCAGGGAGATCATCATGCCGCAACAGATCACCTGGTGCGATGCCCAGCCTAGAGACGCAACCCCATCGCACGACCTCAGGGCACGAACCCGGAGCGGGCTCGGGGCTCAAGCGCGCGGCGGGCCTGCGCTCAAGCGCGGGCCGGGCTCGGGACTCGCGCTGTACTCGGGCTCGGGCGAGGCATCCGCCGCTCTCGTGGAGAGTTGTCGTTTGGCGACAACTATTCGAAACTCGGCAAGGCCAGGCCAGAACCTGCCTGAACCAGGCTTCGCCGACGCAATCCGAGTTGGGTCAGAGAGCTGGCAGCCTTAGCCAGGCTTCTGGACTCAAGCCTGACGCCAGCGGGGTTCCGTGACCATGATCGGGGTCTTGATTACGGAACCTGGATGGGGTTATCACGCGACTCGGTTTCCGTGATCAAGGTTGTTTCTTTGATCACGGAAGAATGCCTGGTAGCCGAGAGCCAGGCCGACGCCACAGGGAAAGCCAAGACCTGAGCCCACAAACCAGCTTCTCCTATCTACCCGACCCCGACTTCTTCCCCGACCCCGACCCGGACCCTGACCCTGATCTCTTCCCCGACCCCGACCCCGACCGCACCTTCAGTTCTCGTACCCCCCGCTCAATCCCCCTGGTCAGCACGTCCAGGTCAGCCTCCGTGACCGCCCGGTAATCAGCGGTGATCCCGAACGTAAACCGGTCAAGATAAGAGAAGATAGCGATCCCGATCCGCAGGTTATTGCCAATCGGCACGTACGGGTACAGCTCGGCGAGCCGGCGCCCGAGCAGATAAAGCGGAAACCGAGGCCCTGGCACATTGGTCGTCACCGTCTGCACGATGGGCTGCGGAATCCGGAACGCCGCTCGTGACCCCAGTGCCAGCAGCGAAGGCGCGGCAAACCCGAGCAACTCGGTCAGCAACTCCGCCCCGGCCGCCTGCCTGGTCCGCTTGAGGTCATCCATCTGCTCGTGCAGCAGCCGCAGCCGCCGCATCGGGTCGGGCTCGGCCACCGGCAGGTTGACCAGCATCGCCGAGATGCGATTGCTGACCGGCTGCCGCTCGTCCGCCCCGCGCAGCGAGACCGGCACCAGAGACCGCACGACCAGGTCATCGGACAGCTCCCCGCGCGCGAGCAGCAGCTCACGAAACCCAGAGCTGATCGCGGCCAGCACGACATCGTTGACCGTCACCGGCAGGCGCTTCAGGCTAGGAAGATCAGCCAGATCCCGGCGGATCCGCCTGACATCGCTGAGCTTCGCCGTCGCCCAGGTCCAGCGCCGGTGCGAGCTGATCGGCCCGTTCAGTGACGATGCCGACGGCTCGCGCAGCCGCCGGGCGCTCCCGGTCAGGCCCCGGCCGAAATCGGCCACCTCGCCGGCCGTGGGCAGCCGCCGCCCGAGAATCTCCGGCAGGTCAGCGAGCTGCCTGACCGGCCAGGTGATGGTGTCAATCGCCCCGCCGAGCACGACCTCCCTGGCGGACGGCCCTGGCTTCGGCTTCCACGGTGGCGGAGCATCAGGGACGGACTCCGGCGTCAGGTCAAACAGCTCAGCCAGCAGATCCGAGCCTCCGATCCCGTCCACCATAGAGTGGTGAACCTTCGAGATGATCGCCCAGCGATCCTTCTCAATCCCCTCAAGGAACCACGCCTCCCACAGTGGCCGGTCCCGATCGAGCCGCTGCGCGAATACGCGACTCGCCAGTTCCCGTAGCTGGCTAGGTCGTCCGGGCGGGGGCACCGCCGCGTGCCGCAGGTGGTAGCTCAGCTCAAACTGCTCGTCATCCTCCCAGAATGGACGAAATAGCTGAAGTGGCATCGTCCGTACCACCTGGCGATACCTCGGCACCCGCGGAATTTTCGCCGCAAATAGCTCGAACAGCTCCGCGTACCTGGGTGCCGGCCCGTCGAAGACCGCCAGCGACCCGATGTGCATGGGAACGTTGTGATGCTCTACGAAGTAGAACCCGGCGTCTAGCGTGCTCATCCGCTCCACGGCTGATCCCCCCGGCTCGGCCGCCCTGGTACTTCAGGTCTCCATCATGCCTGGCGGATCGCGGTGGCCAGCAGGTGCGGTCCGACTCCCAGCAGTTCAGGCACCCGCTCGGTGGCCCGGGCCGTCTCGAACACCACGTCCCGGCGGCCCGGATCGGCGAGCCGCTCGGCCAGGTCGCCAAGCAGGGACGCCGCGCCCTCGACGCAGACGAGGTCCGCTACCCGCAGCCCGGCCGCGCGAATTTCCTGCCGCAGCTGCCCCGGCCGGTGAAAGTAGGCAGTGAACGCGCCGGGAAACAGCGGTGACCCGAATCCGGTGCGCTCCACCCTCGCGGCATCCGCCGTGAGCTCCCGGGACCTCCAGGTCGTACCGCTCCCGCAGCACGGCATCGAGCCGGGGAGCCCAGCGCGAGATCGCCGCCACGAAGACCGGCCCGCCCGGCCGCACGATCCGGCCAGCCTCGCGCAGCGCGCCGATCCGGTCGGCCCGCCGCCTGAGGTGATAGACCGGCCCGAGCAGCAGCACCGCGTCGACGCAGGCATCCGCCAGGTCAAGCTCCCGCGCGTCCCCGGCCGACGTCCGCACGAGCCCGGTCCCTTTCAGGCCGCCCAGGCTGCCGAGGCTGTCCAGGAGCTGCTCGACATGGAACGGCATCAGATCCCGGTGCTCGACCCGGTACCCGAGCCCGGCCAGCCAGCACGTGTAACGCCCCGGTCCGCCCCCGATGTCAGCGATCACCGCCGGCGTTCCCGGCAGCCGCCGCCCGATGATCTCCTTACTCCGCTCGAACTCCAGCACGCCAACCGGGTCGGCGGCGAGGCGATCTCGCTCACCGCCCCGTGCGTAGTACTCCTCAATC
Organism: uncultured Actinomycetota bacterium; assembly: GCA_963819285.1. Classification (GTDB taxonomy): domain Bacteria; phylum Actinomycetota; class Actinomycetes; order Streptosporangiales; family Streptosporangiaceae; genus Chersky-822. Next base: position 1,712,077 of record CAWFVM010000002.1, on the reverse strand, counting down.
TGTGCCCTGCCGACATCCCGCATCTCGAAAGGGTAAGAGGCCCTTGCCGGCTGGCGTTAACCATTTTTACCTCTCGGTCGGCCGGAAAGTCGCGGCCAGGCTGGCATTGAACTGGTCCCACCCGGCGACGAGTGTGTCCCAGCCGGAAGTCGAGCCCGGCGGGATGGCACGGGGGGAGTCGGCCACGAGCCAGGCGCTCGGGCGGGTCAGCAGGTATCCCTGGGCGAGGCGCTGGTGGTCGCGCAGGCGCAGCGGGGCGACAGAGGCCATCGTGTAGGCGTCGCCGAACTTGGTCACGAAGAGCCGGACCAGGTAGCGCCTGGTATAGAGCAGGACGCTCCAGTCGGATTTGCCGGGGAGCGGCTCGCTCAGGATTGACGGCACGCCGCCTTCGGAGTTCAGGGCACCAAGGTCACGCGCGATGTCGTCAGGAGACTGAGGAACCCGGTCCCGAGCAGTGAGCCGCCAAGGACGGCGGAGGCCGCCGGTGGCTTCCACCAGCGGCGGCCTCCATTACCCGGCTACGGCAGTAGAGCCTCCCCAAGGAGGAACGCAGCACCCTTCGGAGTGCCTAGGCCCGTTGTGTCGTCGTAGCCCTTGGTCGAGGTCAGCGACGTATCCGTGCCCATGGTGATGAGGGTGCGACCTGACTGGGTGATCATCGCCGTCGGGCTGGCTGGTGCCTTGACGTCGCGGAACGACCCGCCGGCTGAGGCCGAGCACGTAGAGCAGCGGGTTGGCGAACCCGATCGGGAACAGCCGGTTCTGGCTGGCCAGCGCCTGGATTCCCGCGATTACGGGACAGGCCAGGCTGGTGCCGCCGATGACCTCCGGCGTGCCCTGGAAGACGATCGCGATGCCTGTCTCCGGGTCACCCACGGCTGCGATGTCCGGCACCACGCGCATCGCAGTGGATCCGTTCAGCGTGGCGAGGCTGTTTGGGACCGCCAGCCTCTGGTAGAGCGGTTCGTTGAACAGCGCGCTCACGCCGCCACCACCGCCGAATATGAAGGAACCGGGGAGCGGCTGGGTGTAGCTGGACGGTGTGGTCGCGAAGTTCACCGGGTCAATGTCGTCGCCCCATGAGGTCTCGAACAGGTACCCGTTCGAGGACGTGACAGCGAGCGACGTGCCGCCGACCGCAGTCACGAACGGGTCGGAGGCCGGGAAGTCCGGCTCTGGGTGCGGCGTGCCGTTGACGGCGACGTTGTCGCCGTCGTCGCCGCTGGAGAAGTAGAAGCCGATGCCCTCGACGGCCGCCTGGCGGAACATCGAGTCCTCGGTCGCCACCTCGTCACCGAGGCCGTCCTCGCCGGCGAACCCGTACGAGTTGCTGATGATGTTCGCCGTGTGGTTCTGCAGCACGAAGTTGACCGCGTCGTCGATGCCAGTGTTGCAGTCCATCGCGCCGATGTAGTGGATGTTCGCGCCCGGTGCCAGGCCGTGGACGGCCGCGACGTCGAGCGTCTCCTCCACGTTCCAGCCTCCGGGACCACACTGATCCTGCTGGTCGAACGGAGTCATGTCGGACTCGGTGAACTGGCCGGGTGCGAGTTCCGGCTCGCCCTGGCTGTCAGCCAGGGTGTTGGTGTCGGAGACGATCGTGGCCGAGGCGTACGCGTCGATGATGGCCACTGTCTGGCCAGCGCCGTTGTCGCCGTGGCTGACCGCGCTCTGCATGCCGTACGCGCCGCGCAACTGCGCCGCTGTGTAGCCGCAGCCGTTCGTCGGGAACGAAGTATGGCCGTAGGCCGACGGGCCGACCTGCTCGAACTGGTCCCAGAACGCAGAGCAGTTCTGCCGGGGCGGGGGAACGTCGTCTGGGGTGACCTTGCTGCCGTCAAGCACGAAGCCAGGCTTGCGCAGCGCGCCTTCGTTGCCGACGCCGACGAAGCCAGCGATCAGCTTGGACATGCTGGCTGCGACGCTCAGCGGGCGGCTGGCCGCGCGCAGTGTCTTGCCCTTGTAGGAGTAGTTACGCAAAGTCGTGCTGAACGCCGACTCGATCCGGCGGACCGTGCCGCTGACCGTCACCCAGCGGTTGCCCTGAACCACGCCCTTGACGGTGAAGCCGAGGCCCTTGAGATAGCCGCGCACGGACGCGGCCTGCGCGGCGGTAGGCCCGAACCGCCGGTTGAACTGCGCCGGCGAGATGTAGTGGCCGTACGAGGCGCCCTTCGGGTTGGAGACTGCGATGGCAAGCCGGTCTAGCGCGGTCGTGTTGCGTAGCGGCAGCACGACGTTGAAGGTGATGCGAGACGAGGCCGGCGGCGTACCAACGACCTTCGCCGTCGCGACCCAGGAAGGGGCGCTTCCGGCGACTGGCGCACGGCTGGCGGGCGCCGCCGAGGCACTGCCGGCCGCGAAGGCCAGGGCAAGGGGGACGGCGCTCGCCACGACGATCGCTCCCCGTAAACTGTGGATCCGCATGGAACTCCTTTCAGGCACCGGGTGGTGCGCGAGGGTCCCGGCGGACAGGAGAGACGTCGCATGCGATGACGAACCGGCCCGCCTATATGCCGGGGCACAGCGTCATCCAATCGAGGCACTCATTACGTGTCAAGAGCTGGCACATTGGCGAAGGTCGGCGGGCCCTCACCTGGCCAGCCTAGAAAGGCCAGTCGCGCTCGGGGCCATTCGTTCAAGCAAATGAGGTTGAAAAATGCCCTAGCGCTTGCCTTGATTTCCAGGCCGGTCCAGGGGGTCCCGGTTGTCGCTTGCCAGCCACAACTCCCGGTCCCGGTCGTGCCGGTCGTGCCGGTCGTGCCGGTGGTTCCAGTGGGGGACGCTGTACCGGTGGGAGCGGTAGTGCCGGAGGTGCCGACGGCATCTGCCGAGGAGCCTGCGGTGCCCGCGAAAAATACAGCGCCAGCCGTGGCGAGGATGCCGAGATCCGCACTGCTCGCCAGGGAATCGGGAGACGGGCTGCTGCTCCGCGACACGGATCGGACGCTAGCCCGGCTGATCGGCGCTTACCGGACGGTCGTCATCGCGGGGACCTCGGCAAGCCCAGGCATCGAAGCGACCAGGACGCCGAACTGACCGTGGCGCAGCGCGGAGATGAGAGCGGCGCCGCGCGGACGCCGAGGCTCCAGAGGGCGGCGGAGGCAGGTGATGTCCCGCCAGACACACGCCACTTCAGCTTGACAACTAAACGCGTCGTATATCTGCGTCATGCTGAAGCTGACCACCCCGGGCTTTAAGGTTGCCGGACGTCAGCGCGCCGAGTCGGATGCGGATGTCCGAGGCGTCGGGGTGATGAAGCTGCCGCAGGATGACGAGCGCCTGCTCCAGTGCTCGCACTGCCGCCGCATGATCGCACCTAGCGAGGTGGACCTCGCTGATGCGTGTCAGCGTTTCCGATTCCCGGTATCTGGAGCCGAGCTGCCGGTTGAGCTTCAGCGTGCTGTGGAAATGCTCCAGGGCGGCATCCAGGTCCCCCAGCGCGTAGTAAACATTTCCGAGCGTGTCGTGCACTGCGGAAATGGCGTGGACATCGCCCCGCCTGGTAAATACAGCGAGCGCCTCCGCGCAGGGAGCCAGCGCCTCGGTGTACCGGCCCAGTTTCACCAGCTGCGTGCCAAGGTTGTTGAGGGCTGTCGCTCGGCCGAAGACGGAGCCGTTGTCCTCATACATTTTGAGCGCGCGACCGAAGATGGCGAGTGCCTCCCGGTGACGGCCCTGTTTTCCGAAGTTGTCGGCGAGCATCTGCACAGCCAGGACCTCACCAGCACGATCACCAGCTTGGCTAAAGAAAGGCTGCGCGAGCCGAAATTGCTCCTCGGCTTCATCGAAGTGGCGCAGGTGCATCAGCGCCTGGCCGAGGCCGCGGTGCGCCAAGGCCATGGCCCTGCGGTCATCAAGCCGCGTCGCTGCCGCCACGGCCGTCTTCTGGATGCGGAGCCAGTCGGCCCAGTGGCCTTGGAAGTTCAGGTACTCCGACAGGCACCAGGCCAGTTGCCAGGCATGCGCGTCGAGCCCTTGCTCGGCGGCCAGTACCGTCACGGCCAAGAGTGCGCGGTGGTCGGTCTGAAGCCAGGTGAGGGCCTCGTGCTGACTGGCCGGCGCCGCGATAGTGACGCCATCGCCGGCCGGGGAGATGGCGAGCGGCTTGCGGCCAGGCTGAAACAAGATCGCAGCACGAAGGGCCGAATGCAGATAGTGGTCGAGCAGTCGTTGCACGACACGCTGAGTGTCGGCTGCCGCATTTGCCGTCCGCGCCTTTTCGTGCGCGTAGGCGCGGACCAGATCGTGGGTCGTGTACCTCTTCGCGGTGTATTCGGTGACCAGGTTGGCTCTGGCCAGTTCCGCCAGGAGGGCGCTCGCCCGGGCTTGGGGCAGGCCGGCCAGGCTCGCGGCGGCAGCTAGGCTCACTTCAGGCACCGGATGGGCAGCGAGCGCTCGGAAGAGCCTGGCCGCATCCGCGCTCAGCGCGTTGTACGACCAGGAGAAGATGGCGGCGATGTCGTGTTGCTCGTCATCGATGCGAAACGCGCCCAGGTCAGCCTGGGCATCGCGAAGCTCCCGGGCGATGGACGCGAGCGAGAGCGCCGGCTTGATGGCCGCATTCGCCGAAACAATGGCAAGAGCAACTGGTAGCCGGGCACACCGTACGACGATGTCCGCTGCGGCCTCTGACTCGATGTCGATCCGTAGCGAGCCCAGCCTGCGAATCATGAGGTCCTTGGCCTGCTCGTCACTGAGCACGCCGATGGCGGCAATCTGTGCGCCATCCGTCGCCACTAGGCCAGGCATCTGGTTACGGCTGGTGACCAGAACCGCGCAACGCGGGTTGCCAGGTAGCAGCGGCCGGACCTGGGCGGCGTCCCGCGCGTTGTCGAGCAGCACGAGTATCCGCCGCTGCGCCATCCGCGTTCGGTAGAGCGCTGCCAATGCGTCCGGGTCGTCCGGCAGCCGCTCCGGCTGATCGCCCAGCGCGGTGAGGAAGCCACGGAGCGCGTCGGCCGGGCTCAAGATGACGGGATTGATGTCGAAGCCGCGCAGATTCACGTAGAGCTGGCCATCAGGAAACTGATCAGCGATCTGGTGCGAGAAGTCGATCGCCAGCGTCGTCTTGCCAGCGCCTGCCATCCCGGTGAGCACGGCGACGGGGAACGCTCCTGTCCGCGCCGAATCAGCCAGGATCTCGATGAGGCGAGTAACGTGGTCGGGCCGTTCGGTGATCCCGTACAGATTGCGGGGAAGCTGCTTCGGCACGGGCCAAGGACCGGCCGCGGGCGTCGTCGGCTCCGCGGCAACTGGCCCCGATCGTTGCTCAAGCGCCGGGTCACCACGCAAGATCGCCAGTTCAAGCTCCTGGATCCCGCGACCAGGATCGAGCCCGTGCTGCTCGGTGAGCACAGCGCGCAGCCGCCGCGCGACGCTCAGCGCCTCGGCCTGGCGCCCGCCGCGATGAAGGGCCAGCATCAGCTGGCAGACCAGCCGCTCCCGCAAGGGGTTCTCCTCGACCAGCCCAAGCAGCTCGGCCGTCACGCTGGCGGGCTGGCCCCAGCCGAGCTCGAGGTCGAACAGGTGCTCATACGCTTGCAGGCGCTGCTCTTCGATGGCCACCCGGTACGCGCCGGCATACGGCGCCCTGACCCCGGACAACGGCGTTCCTGTCCACAGGGCCAACGCCGATCGCAGGATAGAGATGGCGGTCGAGGGGTCCGCAGTGGCCCACGCTTTGCGGGTGCTCGCGGTGAATTCGTCCAGGTCCAGCTCGCCATCAGCGAGGTGGATGCTGTATCCCGCCGACCTGGTGCGGATAACGTCGCCTGCCCCGGCCGAGCGGAGCAGCCGACGCAGGATCGATAGGTCCGTCTGAACCTGGTTGCGCGCCGTCGACGGGCCGTCGTCGTCCCACAGCGCGGTGACCAGCCGGTCGGTCGACACCAGCGCATTGCGGTTCAGAAGGAGGAAGCCCAGGATCGCCTGCTGTCGTGGCCGGCCGACCGGCACCGGGCGGCCGGCCACCTCCGCCCCGACCGGGCCGAGCACGAGAAACCTCATGAGTCCTCACAGATCCATTCGATGCCGTCTGGGCTCTATCGCGACGTTGGTCGCTAATGGATCTTGAAGCACGCTCATGTCATACGAACGCCCCCACAAGCGCGGTCGTTCCAAGATCATGCCGGGAAGGGCGACTCGCTTCCTACCCGTGACCTGGACACATCGCCTTCGAGGACGCCAGCCGGGCGGGTCGGACACCGAGCGTGAACCTGGAGCGGCCAACCCGCCAGGCGACCGCATCGTGCGCGCATCACGAATTCATCAGGCCTGACGGCATCCTGAATTCGTCATCCGGCAAAAGCCATCAAGAAAGCGAAGCGATTATGCGGATTAAGGCTCGGGCCATCTTCTTTTCGACTGCCGCCGCCACGCTGCTCGCGCTGAGCGGGGTTGCGAGCGTGTCGGCGTTCGCGTCCAGTCCTCCTGGCGACGGCGGCGGCAGCAGCGCAAATTGCAAGCCGTACAACGATTCAGTGACGTTCTCTGGCACCTCCGTCATATTTGAAGTAGACACCACCTGCAACGTGATCGGAACGCTCTACCTCGAGGCAGGTAAGGGCACGAACTTCACCCAGACCGCCACCAAGACGTGCACGGCGAACGTGGCCTGCGTGGAGAAGTTCACCTGGAAGAACCGGCCCCCTGGCCAGTACTGCCTGACGTCCCAAATGGATATCCCATCGGGGCCGGTCTATTCAGACGGTCACGTGTGCGAATCGAACTAACTCACCCCGGCCGGATCGGTCCTATGCCGACTGGAGGGAGGTGAAGCAAATGACCACTATCAAGATCCGTGAACTCGACAAGATCGAGACCACGAAGATCCCGCCCTGCTACATCGTCGGTCGCTAGTGAATAAGGCGGGGCGCCACATTAGTGGCGCTCCGCCCCGATCGCCAAGATTCTGGATAGCCCGACCTAAGCGGAGATGACGATGCGGCTGCCTCGGCTCAAGAGCACGCACAGCCCGGTCCGGGTCGATGATCAAACTATCCGGATTGGCCGGGCCTTTGGCGTCGCGGCTGAATTGACGGACACCGATGGACTGCTCTGGTCACTCATGACCTGGATGGATGGCTCGCAGACCGGTGCCCAGCTCGCTGCCCGCGCCCATGAGCACTTCCCCGGGTATAGCGCCGACGTCCTTGAGGATGTGGTCGAGCAGCTCGTCGAGACTGGCTTCTTCGACGATGCCGACGAGGCAATCCCGGTTTCCGCCGAAAGCCAGGAGCGCTACTCGCGCTCGATGGCTTACTACTCGCACATCGACCGCACACCGCGCCGGTCAATCTGGGCTGTCCAAGCCACGATCACGACGAGCCGCGTCGTCGTGGTCGGCGTGGGCGGACTCGGATCCGCGTGCGCGTATGCCCTGGCCGCGTCGGGTGTCGGCGGCCTGACGCTGGTCGATCCCGACGTGGTGGAATCCTCCAACCTCAGCAGGCAGGTCCTGTATGCCGACGCCGACATCGGGCGCCCGAAGGTCGTCGCGGCGGCCGAGCGACTATCAGCGCTGCGTCCCGACCTGCGAATCGAGGCACGGCAGACTGCGGTCACCTCGCAAGCTCAGCTCGTCAGCCTGTTCGCTGAAGGCGACCTGCTGGTGCTGGGGGCCGACCAGCCTATCGAGATCGACGAGTGGACCAACGGCGCCGGCCTGCAGGCGGCTAAGCCCTGGGTAGCCGGCGGCTACGACGGCCCGCTGGTCACCCTGACGCTCTACACGCCAGGGACCGGGCCGTGCTGGCGCTGCCTGCGCCCGGATCTCGGCGTAGCCAAGGACAAGCAGCAAATCCAGATGGCCACTGCCGCGACCGCCAACATCGCAGGAAACCTCGCGGCTCATATCGCACTGGCGCAGCTGACCGGCGTGGCGGCACCGGCACCAGGCCTGCCAGTCACCTGGAACACCGCCGGTCTCGGGCAAGCCTTCATTACGGAGGTCAGTCGCCGCCCCGACTGCGAGCAGTGCGGAACGCCGGCATGAGCGCCGACACCAGGCCTGAGCTGGCGGACGCGCCCGAGATGCTAGTGGAGTTTTACCCGCTCATCCGGCGGGCCGAGGAAGGCGAGTGGATCATCGGACGCGCGCCGCACGGGCCATTTATCGCCTTGCCTGACGTGGGGATCGAAACGATTGACCTGCTCACCGGCGGTGAGACCGTCGCCGGCGCCATGCGCCAACTCTGTGAACGGCACGGCGACCTAGTGGACGTGGCGGCCTTTGTAGAATCCCTGGACCGGATCGGGCTCATCGCGACCATCGCGGGCCGGCCCGCCCTCGGCCCCGAGCGACAACGGCCGCACGGAGCCGCGTTGGCGTGGCTTCGACCCGAGCACGTGCGGTGGCTGCCGACGCGCGTCGTGGCCGGTCTGTGGATTTCGCTGATAGCCGCGGCCACGACAGTTTTGCTTACGGCGCCGAGGACCAGACCGCATTTCTCTGATCTGGTCTGGTCGCACTCCGCTCTGCTGGTCATCCTGGCCGCCGTCGTACTCCTTTCAGCCGCGACCTTCCTGCATGAGCTCGGCCATCTGGCGGTCGCGCGGGCCTACGGGATCGCGGGCACGATCAGTGTCTCCACCCGGCTGACCTTCCTTGTCGCACAGACCGACGTTAGCGGCGCGTGGGCGCTTCCTCGCAGCCGCCGGATCCTCATCTACCTCGCCGGAATGGCGACCGAGCTCGCGATCGCCGCCGCCTGTGTACTCGCGCTTCCTGCGCTCGATTGGGCGAGCGGCACCGCGACGCTGCTGCGGTCGGTCGTGCTGACGCTGGTCCTGAGCGTGCTGTTTGAGTGCACGTTCTTCCTCCGCACCGACGTCTACTACCTGGTCCAAGATCTTGCGAAGTGCCGCAATCTGTACGCCGACGCCCGGTGCCTGCTCGGCTACTGGGCCGCCAGGTATCTGAGGATCGGCAGCTTCCTAGCGGGCGGCCGCGAGGCCACCGATCCCCGCTCCGGGCTGGCGCGACGCGAGCAGCGCGTGATCACCGGCTACACGCCCTTCCTCCTGACCGGGGTGCTCGTCACACTGGCCGTATTCGCGACCGTCATGCTGCCGATGTACATCCAGATGATCATCGTGTCCGTCGACGACGTGACCCGCGGCCTGCGGGCGCACTCGCTCGCCGAACTCGCAGACGGCATCGTCAGTCTCGCGGTCATGGCCGGGTTCGACGGCCTGCTGCTGGTGCTGTCAGTCAAGAAGATCGCGCGCGCGACCCGGCGGCTGGCCGAGCTCAGGACCGCGGCGACCGCCGGATCGCCCCAACAAGGCGGGTAACCTGCGGCGTTCAAGATGCCTTCTCGCTGTCGCCATCTTCCTCGCCCTGGGTTCCGGCTCGGCGTCCTTGGCTCTGAGGACGTCTGTGATGCGCTTGGTTCGCGGCGTCGGCCTGCCCGTCGATGCAGTGGGCGTAGATCTTGAGCAGGACGGCGACGCCGTGACCGGCGCGGCGGGCGACCTCGGTGGCGGGCATCCCCGAGTTGAGCCACAGCGAGACGCCGGCGTGCCGCAGGTCATAGGAGGCGACGGCGGAGCGGAGACAGCTTCCGCCGGGGACGGCACCAACTACTTCACATCGTGAGGCGTCAGTGCCGACCAACCCTGCCGGGGCTTTGTCGCGGCAGGTCCATGGTTTGTTTATAGGTATCAATCGGTACAGGTTCAAGTCGGTACGAGGCATAACGAGATCAGCCGCCCCACTGCCGCTCGCCAGGCCAGCCCGGCACCCGCAACTCTCTGGGCCTGCGCCTGTGCCTGCCTCGGCCGAATCTCCGCAGGCCGCTGCCCGCTATATGGCTTAATCCGCTAATGTTGTGAATCTCGCGAATCTCGCGAAAGGAGTGCGGGCGTGCCGCTGACCGGCCCGGTACCGCTGGCCGGCGTGATCAACTTCGGCCGGTCGATCAAGCTGCCGCCGCACCTGGTCGCCGCGCTGGTGCCGCTGCTCGTCGCCGTGCTCGCACTGAACGTGTACTGCCTCATCGATCTGGCCCGGGCTAAGTCGGTGCGCGGCGCTCCGAAGATCGTCTGGGTCCTGATCATCTTGCTGTTCAGCGCGCCCATCGGCGCGCTGGCTTACCTGTTCGCCGGCCGGGAGCGTGGCCAGGGCAAGCCCGCCGGCCACGGTTCCCCGCCGCCACAGGCCGTCGAACCTGCCCAGCCCCCGAGCCTGGCCTCGTCTGGTTCCCAGCCGGGCAACCAGCCACCGGTCATCACCACGAAGGGCCTGACCAGGGATTACGGCGGGACTGGCCTGTTTGACGTGGATCTCGTCGTGCCGCGCGGCTGCGTCTACGGCCTGGTCGGCCCGAACGGCGCCGGCAAGACCACGCTCCTGTCGATCCTCTCCGGGATCAGGCGAGCCGGAGCGGGCACCGTCAGCGTGGACCTCGGCCGCGACAAGCTCGCGGTCTGCCCCGACGTACCCGAGTTCGACCCCTGGCTCACCGCCTACGAGGTGGTAGACCTGGCTCGGGCGCTCGTCGCCGGACGACGCGGCCGGACCAGCGCCCCGGCCGGCGACCCCGTGCTCACCGCGCTCGCGACCACCGGCCTCGCCGACTCCGCTGGCCGCCGGATCGGCGGGTTCTCCCGTGGCATGCTCCAGCGCCTGGGCCTGGCCTGCGCTCTGGTGACCGATCCCGAACTGCTGATCCTGGACGAACCCATGTCCGCGCTCGACCCGGCCGGCCGGGCCGAGATGCTCAACCTGGTCGCGACGATGCGCGGCAGCAAGACCGTCATCTTTTCCAGCCACATCCTGGCCGACGTGCAGCGGATCGCCGACCAGATCGGCATCTTGCGTGACGGCCGGCTGCTCTACCAGGGCGCCGCCAGTGACCTGATCGAGCGGTACCTGCGGCCGAGCTGGCTGCTCCGGATCGCCGGCGACCTGGCGCCGGTCACGCTCTCTTTGCGGGACCAGGCGTGGGCGATCAGGGTCGAGCCAGCCGGGGGAGGCCTGATCCGGGTCGACGCGGAGAGCATCGAGTCCGGTGAGCGCGGCATCCCGGCCGTCATCGCGGCCTGCGGCGCCCGCCAGGTCTCGTGCGAGCCGGTCGCGGCCGACCTGGAATCGGCGTTCCTGGCCCTGACCAGCCAGTCCCCGGCGGAGGCGGAGGCGACATGAGCGCGTGGCGGCTCGAATGGCTGCGGCTGGTGCGGACTCCTCGCGCGATCGCGCTGGTAGCCGTGTACGTCATCTTCGGCCTCGGCGAGCCGGTGCTCGTTAAGTACCTCAACAAGATCCTCGGTCACGCGGGCGGCGGCGCGAGCGGCATAAAGTTCACGGCTCCGCCGCCGGTCCCTTCCGATGGCATCAGCGCCTACGTCAGCCAGGTCAGCCTGCTTGGCCTGATCGCGGTGATCATCATCGCGGTCGGCGCGTTCAACTTCGACGCCAGGCAGGGCCTGGCGACCTTCCTGCGCGCCAGAGCGGGCAGCATGTGGCAGCTCGTGACTCCCCGGTTCGCGGTCAACGCGGCCGCGGCCGTCGTCGCCTACCTGCTCGGAACCCTCGCCGCCTGGTACGAGACCAGCCTGCTGATCGGATCGCTGCCAGCCGCCGCGATCGGTGAAGGAGCCTTCTGCGGCGCGATCTACCTGGTATTCGCGGTCGCGCTGAGCGCACTCACCGCGTCGTTCATCCGGAGCACGCCCGGCGCGGCCGGGGTGACCGCCGTGCTGCTGATCGCCCTGCCGATCGCCGGCTCGGTGCACTCGATCAAGTACTGGCTGCCGAGCACGCTGGTGAACGCCCCAGTCGACCTGCTCGACGGCACCCGCCTGTCGCACTACCTGCCAGGACTCACAGTCACCATCGTGGCCAGCGCCGCCCTCCTAGCCACCGCCACCACCCGCCTCCGCACCCGCGAGGTCTAACCCCCGCCATTACCGCAACCGCAGCTGGTGTCAGACCGCAGCTGGTGTCAGACCTGGCGGGGGGCTAGCCGGGCGGCGTGTCCTCGATGCCGGCTGCTTCGCTAACGCCCTGCATCGAGGGCACGCCGTCCGGCTGGGCACTGGCCGCTGCGGAGGGTGTCACGTGCGCCCGGCGGAGCCGCATCGATGTGGCAGAGCTGGGGCTGGAGCACCAGCGCTGCCACATCCATGTGGCCGGCCAGCGAGCGCCGGAGCCCCGGACATGGCCCCGGCGGCAGTGCCGTGACCACGCTGGCAGCGCTCCGCGATCATGACGGCAGCTCTGGTCCGGCCCTGGCGGCCACTGCGGGACTGGGTGCCGCAGTGGTTTGCGTGGCGGGAGGCTTGGTGAAAGGCTCGGTCAATGCGCGTGCTTACGACGCCGGCTGGCCGGTTTGCCGGGCTTCCCGACTTTGACTACGAGCCGCGCTATGCCGACGTCGGCGGGCTGCGGATGGCCTACGTCGAGGCTGGTCCGCCCGACGGGGAGCCGGTGCTGCTGCTGCATGGCGAGCCGAGCTGGTCTTTCCTTTACCGCAAGGTCATCCCGGTGCTAGCGGACGCCGGGCTGCGGGTCATCGCGCCTGACCTGATCGGGTTCGGGCGATCGGACAAGCCCGCCGAAATCGCCGATCACAGCTACGCCCGGCACGTGGAGTGGATCAGGAAGCTCGCGTTCGACGAGCTCGACCTGCGCGAGGTCACGCTGGTCGGCCAGGACTGGGGCGGGCTGCTCGGCCTGCGGCTGGTCGCGGAGCACGGAGACCGGTTCGCGCGCGTGGTGGCGGCTAACACGGGGCTGCCGACCGGCGATCAGGCGATGCCCGACGTCTGGCTGCGCTTCCGCGACTTCGTCGCCGATACCCCGGAGCTGAGCATCTCCAGGCTGGTCGCGTCGGGCTGCGTCCGCCCGCTGCCGCCGCCGGTGCTCGCCGCGTACGATGCCCCGTTCCCCGGACCTGAGTACCAGGCCGGGCCAAGAGCGATGCCGACCCTGGTGCCCACCAGACCGGATGACCCGGCCAGCACGGCCAACCGGTCGGCGTGGCAGCAGCTGTCGGCCTGGGACAAGCCGTTCCTGGTGGCGTTCAGCGACTCCGATCCGATCACCGGGGCGATGGCACCGGTACTCAAGGCGGCCGTCCCCGGTGCGGCCGGGATCGAGCACCCGGTCCTGACCGGCGCCGGTCATTTCCTTCAGGAAGACGCCGGCGAGCAGCTGGCCGTCGCTATAGCGACCTTCATTGCCGCACACCCGCGCACCGGGCTATGACCAATGCGGGAGCCGGCCGGGGCTGGCCGGGGTGACCGGGCCGGCGGCAGGGGCGGGAGCCGGGCGATGATGCTCACCATCGGGCAGCTCGCCGACCACGTCGGGGTCACCATCAGGGCCATCAGGCACTACCATCAGCGCGGCCTGCTAGCCGAACCCGGCCGGGACTCCTCGGGCTACCGGCGGTACGGCGCCCAGGCCGTGGTCGACCTGATCAGGATCAAGACACTGGCCGACGCCGGCGTGCCGCTGGCGCGGATCGAGACGCTCACGCACGCCTCGCCGGAGGAGTTCGCCGAGGCGATCGCGGAGATCGACGCGGCGATGAAGCAGCGGATTCACGACCTGACCCGGCATCGGCGCCTGATCGCCGACCTAGCCGCCGGCGGGGGTGAGCGCTTGTTCCTGCCACCCGACGTGGCGGCGATCCTCGACCAGCTCCGCGAGCTCGGAGTCAGCGAGCGGACCGTTCGGATCGAACGTGATGCCTGGATCCTGGTGACGGCGCACTCCCCGGCGCTGGTGTCACGATGGGTGCGGGAGAAAGCCGAGGCTATGGCCGATCCGGCCTTCCGCCGCCTGTACCTGACCTGCGACGAGGCGCTCGACTGGGATCGCGACGACCCGAGGCTGGCCGGGCTGGCGCAGGCCATGGCCGACTGGGAGGCCGCGCGGCTGCGGAAGGCCGACCCCCAGCCGGAGACCGAACCCCAGCCGGAGACCGAACCCCCCGACGAGAACGTCATCGACCCGGCGACGGCCGGCCTGATGGCCGCGTACATCGCCAGTTCGTCACCCGCCTGGCAGCGACTCGGAGAACTCGCCCGGCCGCCGGGCTGAGCCTCGCTGTGAGCCAGCGGCCGAGCCGCCTGGCACGGTGCAGACGATGGCGATCAGCACCCCAGCGACCACGGACATCGAGACCCACGCGAGGTGATACGCGGCCGGGGCGTGCGTACCGCCCCGGACCGAGGCGAGCAGCAGCGCGAATGCCGACAGGCTGACCACGGCCCCGGCCGCTCGGGCCGTGACCGACATCGCGGTTCCCGAAGCGAGCTGAGCCGGCGGAGTCTGACTCACGATCACCGAGCTGAGCGAGGTAACCAGGAACCCGAGCCCGGTGCTGCCCGCGAGCATCGCCGGCAGGACGATGGCCAGGTACCTGGGGTGAATCCCCGCACCAAGCGCGAAGATCAGCGTGCTGACCGCGAGCAGGATCGCGCCCGGCACGGCCACGGCACGGGGTCCGAGGCGGTTGATCAGCCGCCCGGCGAGCAGCGCGGCAATCGCCTGAACGATCGGCCCTGGCGTGACCGCCAGGCCGGCCCTGGCGGGCGAGTAGCCCCAGACGCCGATCAGGAAGAGCACCGTGCCGAACGGCAGGGCGAACATCACCAGGCCGGCCACGGCCATCGCGCAGTTCGCCCGCAAGACGGCCCGGATTCGCAGCAGCCCGAGGTCGATGATCGGCGCCTGATGGCGAAGCGAGCGCAGCACGAACGCCACGCCAAGAGCTAGTCCGGCCGCCAGCGCTCCGTCGGTTCGCCAGGAAAGCGGACCCCACGCGCTGCTCTCGACCAGGGCCAGCGCCGACAGGCCGATCGCGCCGCCGAGCAAGCCAGCCCCGGCCAGATCGGGAAGCGGGCCGGCACCGCCAGGCCCCGACCCGGCAAGGCCGCCAGCAGAGTCCCGGCGCAGCGTCCAGGCGACCCCGCCGAGCGCGAGGAGCGCGACCGGCAGCTGCAGGTAGAACACGGCCCGCCAGCCGAGCGCTGACACCAGGCCGCCGCCGATCGCTGGCCCGGCGGCGACGGCCGCTGACTGCGTCGCCGTCCAGAGCCCGATCGCGCTGCCCCGCCGGTCATCGGGGAATCGCGCCAGGATCAGCGGGAGGGCGAGCGGCGTGATCGTGCCGCCGCCCGCACCCTGCACCAGCCTGGCCAGGATCAGCAGCGGCGCGGACGGAGCCACGGCGCAGCCCAGCGCACTGACTCCGAAAACCGCCAGGCCGCAGAGGAACACCCGGCGGCGGCCGAACCTGTCAGCCAGTCCGCAGGCCGGCAGCAGCGCGGCGGTGAAGGTCACCGTGTAACCGTTGACCACCCAGGAAATTCCGGTGATCCCGGTATGCGGGAAGCTTCTCAGCAGATCGGGGAACGCGACGCTCACCACATAGAAGTCGATCGCACCCAGGAAAACCCCAGCGCACACAAACGTGAGGACCAGCCACCGGCGCGGGGGCACGCCTGTCACGTCTCGCCGAAGCGCTCGCGAAGGTCCACCTTCCTTACTTTGCCGGTGATAGTCCTCGGAAGCACGTCGACGAGCTCGAGCTGCTCGACCAGGTGCCACGCGTTGAACCCCTCAGCGGACAGGAAGTCCCGCAGCGACTCAAGCGTCGGCGGATCTCCTTCTGGCACCACCACCGCGCAGGTGATCTCATCAGCATCGCCAGGCAGTCCGACAACCGCCACGTCACCAACCTGCGGGTGCCGCAGCAGCGCGTTCTCTACCTCGCCGACCGGAACGATGAAGCTGTGATGCAGCACGATGTCCTTGACCCTGCCAGTAATCCTGACCCCGCCGCGCCCGTCATCGCGAGCCAGGTCCCCGGTGTCGAACCAGCCGTCCGCGTCGAGGCAGGCCGCATACACCTCATCACGCTTGAAGTAGCCCAGGCACTGGCTCGGGCCGCGCACCAGCATCGCGCCTGAGCCCTCTGAGCTGTCGCTCACCACCGAGGTATCGATCCGGATCTCCATGCCGCCGAGCGGGCTGCCATCGCTGTGCTCCGCCCAGCCCGGCGGGTCATCCACCCTCGTGATGGTCACGGCCCCGTTCTCCGTCATTCCCCACAGCGCGACGACCGGCACGCCGAGGCCCGCGCTGACCCGCTGCACGACAGAGGGCGGGATCGGCGCCGAGCCTGTGACCGCATGGCGCAGGCCGCTCAGGTCGGCAGGACTGGCCTGCTGCGCGGCTAGCAGCTGCAGCAGGAAATTGGGCGCGCCGTAGAAGGTGGTCACCTGGTGCTTCGGAGCGACCTCCAGGAACCTGCTGACGTTCCAGGCCTCAAGCAGCATGGCTGAGCCGCCGAGCATCAGCGGCACCAGGATGCCAGTCACGAAGCCTGAGTAGTGGGTGGCGGAATGGCACACGAAGGTGATGGTCGACGCGTCCTGGCGCAGGGCGTCCGCGTACGCGCTCGTGGAAGCGTAAAGCGTGTTCTGGCTATGCAGCACGCCCTTCGACTCGCCCGTGGTACCTGAGGTAAAGAGCAGGAGAAACGGCTCGTCCGGGCCAAGCTCGCGCCCGTCAAGGTGCCCGTCCGACGACGGCGGCCCGGCCAGGAAATGCTCATCGAAGCTCCTGGTCCCAGCCGGGCCGGCACCACCCGCCACAAAGATGTGCTCAAGATCAGGCAGGTCCCCGGCTAGCCCGACAACTATGTCCGCGAGCCGGGCGCCGGTCCATTCCGCCATGGTGATGCAGACGCGGGCGCCGGTCAGCCGCAGGATGAACTCGAGTTCGCGGCGCCGGTAGATGACCATCAGCGGGCAGAAAATGGCGCCGATCCGCGCACAGGCGAGGCCGAGCGGCAGTACCTCCCACCAGTTGGGCAGCTGGGCCGCGACCACCTCGCCGCGCTTGACCCCGAGGTCGGCCAGCCTGGATGCGAAGATCTCGGTCACGCGTTCCAGCTCGCCGTAGCTGATGATCCGCTCGCCATCGGCGCGGTGACCGATCAGGGCAGCCTTGTCCGGGGTTTCGCTGGCATAGCGTCGCAGATCATCGAGGAAGGTCTCATCACGCCAGTAGCCACGCTCGCGGTATTCAGTCCGCAGCTTCGAGGTATCCGACATAGTCCGCACCGCCCTGAGCTAGATGATGCTGAGTTAGATGATGCTGGTGAGATGTCACGGTGCATACGGCTGCCTGGTCAGCCCCTCGTGCACCATATTGGTCAGGGTGACGATGTCAAAGACCGGCACTCCGACCCGTTCCTGAATAGCGCAGGCGAATGGCACCAGATCGGTGCATTCAATAACAATAGCCCCGAGATCACCATTCTCGGCGGCGAGCTGATCAACCTCAGCCAGCACCTCGGAGCGCAGTCTGCCGGCATCCAGCTCGACCCGGCGCCCCTCCAGCATGACCTCGCGAAACTCCGGCCGGCCCGCCATCCCGGCCACGCACACCGGCACGGACTCGCCGCCGATCGCGGCCAGATGCGCCTTCGTCAGTGACTCCTTCTTAGCGACCAGCAGCCCTGTCTTCTGACCGGGACGCAGCATCGCCGCCACCATCGGCAGCTGGATCAGGCTGGACGAGTAGAGCGGGATATCCACGGCGGCGGCGAGCTGCCGCTGAAACAGCACCAGGAACCCGCATCCGCTGGTAATCGCCCCGACCCCGCTCGCCGCCAGCGATCTGGCCGCCTCGATGAACGGGCCGAGCAGGGTCGGATCGCCCTGACTGACCAGCCGCTCCGGGGTGGCCCCCGTCACCACCTGGTAGACAACAGGAAAGCTGAACGTGGCCGGGTTGCGGATATGCCCGGGGATCTTGGTGAACGAGGTCTCCAGGCAGAGCACCCCGATCGCCGCCCGGGCCCTGGCGTCACCCGGTGCGTCAGCGCCTGCTGGCATGCGACCTCCAGCCAAACCGGTCGGCCCGGAATGGCGCCACGTCCACGTCGGGTTCCTCACCAGCGATGATCTGCGCGATTGCCTTGCCGGTACTCGGCGCGAGCCCCATTCCGATATAGCCGTGCCCGCATGCCACCGACAGGTTCGAGTAGCCCCCGGCCCGGCCGAGGAACGGCAGGCTGTCCGGGGTACACGGACGGAACCCGCTCCAGATCTGCCGGTCCGCGCCGATCGTCAGGCCCGGCAGGTAGGAGCGGACGGTCGCGACGATGCCGTCGACGCGCTTGCGCGACACCGAGTCGTTCATCCCGGTCAGCTCCAGGGTGCCGCCGAATCGCAGCCGGCCGCCCAGCGGCATCAGCGCCACCTTCCCCTCGCTCAGCAGCACCGGCCGCCCCGGTGCCGCCGCCGGCACGTCGATCGTCACCGTGTAGCCCTTGGCCGGCTGGAGCGTCAGGCCGAGGTCGAGCATCCGGGCACACCGCACCGACCAGGCCCCGGCGGAGATGACGACCTCTTGCGGACGAAAATCGCCGGCCTCGGTCCGCACCGCGCTGATCCGCCGCCCGGTCGCGTCGCGCTCGAACCCGGTCACCGCCGTCTGGGAGACCAGGCGCACCCCCATCCCGGTGAGCCGGTCAGCGAACGCCTTGAGAAAGGCCGGCACCGCGACCGCCGCACCTTCGGCGTTGAACAGCGCGCCGTGAATGTCGAACTCCACCCCCGGCTCAAGTTCCCGCAGTTCAGCGATATCGACCGGCCGCAACGGCACCCCTCGTGCCACCGCCTGCGGCACCGACAGGCACGCCTTGTCGAACCCCTGCTCGGTCTTGAAGGCCACCACCATGCCCCGCTCGGTGAAGGCCTCCGCGAGGTCTCCGGTGCCACAGACCTCGCGGAGGATCTCAAGGCTCCGCCGCTTCAGGTCAAGCAGCACCCCGAAGCAGGCCCTCGCGTCAGCCTCGTTGCAGAGCCGGCGGAAGTGCCAGAGCCAGGCCACGAGCGCCGGGGACGGCCTCGGCCGGATCGAGAACGGGCTCTGCTGGCTGGCCAGCCAGCGCAGGCTCTGCCCGAGCACGCCGGGCTCGGCCAGCGGCGCCGCGCCCTGAGTGCCGACGAACCCGGTGTTGCCCGAGGAGCAGGACTGCGGGCCGCCGACCTCGCCGCGCTCGACGACGGTCACGCTGGCGCCAGCCAGGCGCAGGTAATACGCGCAGAACAGCCCGACGATGCCGGCCCCGATGACCAGCACCTCGGGGTCGGCCCGTGACGGCGTATCAGGCATCTGCCGTACCTGGCCCGTTACAGCGACACAACAAAGAAAGTCCCGGGCAGATTAACGACAACCCGCTCGTAAATCTCGGCTTTCACGGCGAGTCCCGGCTCCGCGAAGGTCCCTGGCGGCGGCTCGGCGAACTTGATAACCGACCGGCCGGCGTCGAAGAGCAGTGCTCCATGACCGAAATCTCCGACGATCGCGGTACCGGGATCGACCAGCCTGGTACGCACGATGAAGACGCCGTTCTGCTCGACGTCCTCCATCAGGCGGCCAGCTCCCCAGCAGGTCGTAATAGTCAGCCGGATTGATGATCAGCCCATCGGCCGTACAGCCCATCTGCTCGACCTCGTTACAAGCTCGCAAGATTGTGGAGGCGAACTGGCCCTTCGACGTCATCCTCGCGATAGCGGGCAGTTCGAGCAGGCCGCCCGCTCCCCGGATGATCGTGACGTTCTCGGCCGTGGCCAGCCTGACGATCAGCCGGTAGTTGATGAAGGACTCGAAGGTCTCCGGGTCCTCCCACAGTCCTGGCGGCACCTGAACCCAGGCCGTGGTCGTCAGCAGCTCGGGCACCGGCGCCAGGCCGAACCTGTTCGCGGCCTCTGGCCGCAGGTCAGCACCGCTGACCCCGTCGTCGCTGGCCGGCCGCGTCTCCTGCCAGTAGTACTTGCGCGGGTCCCTGGACAGGTCGACGACCTTCAGCATGTTGCGGGCCGGGTGCCTGGGCTTGCGGCGCGAGCTGGTCAGCGAGTCCGTGATCGTCACGTCGTACTCGACGCAGGCGCTGGTCCCGTCGGCGACTACGGCCTCAACGAACATCCGGCCGGGCAGGAACTGCTGCTTGCGGCCGGCCACGACCTCGGCCAGGGTCGCCTTCACGCCATCTGTCTGCTGCATCAGGCCCTCGCTCCCGAATCGGCCGGCTTACGGACGACGAACACGCCCCAGCCGAACTCCTGCTGGTCAATAGCGATCTGGATCTCCTCGCAGGACTCGGCGAACGCGATCATCCAGTCCCGCGCCGCCGCGTCGGGGGTCATGCGCGCCCGAGCCATCGCCGTCTGGCCCAGCACCCGGTAGGTCTGCCTGATCTGGTAGTCGAGGTTGCGGGCCAGCAGGATCTCGAAACCCGCCGCCGCCAGCGCGACCTGGTACTCGATCAGCGAGTAGCCGCCGCTCCACCGGACACGGTCGTAGACATGCCGACGGGCCCGGTCCCCGATCTCGGGCCTGGGCTGCAGGAAGTCAGAGAACGCCAGCAGCCCGCCCGGCCGCAGCACCCGGTAGATCTCGGCGTGACTGCGCGGCTTGTCCGGCACCAGGAAGAGCGCGTCCTGGCTGACGACATGGCTGAAGCTGGCCGCCTCGAAGGGCATCCTGGTCGCCGAGCCATGCGTGAACTCAAGGTCGGTCGAGCCGGCCAGGCCGAGAATGGCCTGCTGCTGGCGGGCGAAGCTGATCCGCTCGATGCTCAGGTCCAGGCCAACGCCGCCGCAGCGAGCCGTCCTGGCCAGGTGAAACAGGAAATTGCCGCAGCCGCAGCCGACATCGAGCACCCGAGCCGATCCGTCGATCCCGGCCTCGGCCGCGATGAGATCTGACGTCCTGACCGCCGCGGCCTGGTAGTCCTCGTCCTCGTCGCCGGCGAAGTAGCCGGTGTGCAGTACTCCCTCGCTGTCCCAGAAGCTGAGGTACGTCTGCGTGGTCTGATCGAAGAAGTCACCCACATCCTGCTCGGTGAAGGTGCTCGTCATGTGCTGGTGTCCTTTCTCGCTGTTGCCAGATGCGGCAGGTCGGCGCCCATGACACTGGCGCCGCCATCGATCAGGTGGACCACTCCGGTGAGGTAGGACGCTCGCTCGCTGGCGAGGAAGACGGCCAGCGCGGCGATCTCCTCTGGCCGGGCCAGCCGCCCGACCGCGCTGTGCCCGGCCATCGCCAGGAGCTGGGCCTCGACGTCACCATCGGCCGCGTCCGCGAGCGCCGCCGCCGCCCGCTCCATCGGCGGGGTCCGCACGCCGCCGGGGGCCAGCACGTTCACGGTGATGCCGTCATGCCCGACGTCGGCCGCGACCCCCTGGGCGAACCGCACAAGCGCCGCCCTGGTCACGCCCGACAAGGCGAGCGGCGCTACCGGCACGACCGCTGTCTCCGAGGCGATGAGGATCAGCCGGCCCCAGCGCGCCGCCTTCAGATGCGGCAGGGAGTGCAGGCTGAGGCCAACCGCCGGCATCAGCACCTGGTCGACGGCGGCCTGGTAGGCGTCGATCCCGAACCTGGTCGCTGACCCGAAGGGCGGGCTGCCGCCGCTGACCACGACGACGTGCAGCGCGCCGAGCTCGGCGGCGGCCTCGTCCACCAGTCGCTGCGCCGCGCCGGAGTCGGTGACGTCGACGCTGACGGTGTGCACCCGGCCGCGCGCGACCGCCCTGATCGCCGCTGCCGCCACCTCCAGGCGAGCGGGGTCACGGGCGCCGATCGCGACGTGCGCTCCTTCCCTGGCCAGCTCGATCGCCGTGGCCAGGCCGATTCCGCTCGACCCGCCCGTCACCAGCGCGCACTTGCCGTCAAGCCCGGTGTCCAACGTCACGCTCCGTTCTGGCCGTCGCCGATGGACCCGCGTAGCCATACCGGCGCGAGAGCGGCCAGGCCAGCATCCGCGCGGCGAGCTGGGCTGACCGGTGCAGGCCGGTCTTCCACCGGTCATCGGTGTCCCGCAGGATCGTGGTGCCGGTAAGGAACCGGTCAGGATTGCCGGTCACGGTGTGGTTGGCACGCAAGTCGATTTCCCGGCCCCTGACCGGATTGACGCCAGGATCGGCGCCGCAGAGCCGGAGCAGCCGGTCGATGGCTCCGGCCGGGTCGGCGATGAATTCTTCGTAACGCAAGAACGTCGACCTGCTCTCGTGCCGTCGCGTGATCGCCCTGCTGGCCAGGTTGAAACCGTGCCAGTAGGCGGTGCTCTTGGTCGCTGACATCGCGTAGACGTACTGCTTGGGCTCCCGCCACGACTCGGCGACCGCGCGCGGATCGCGCACCAGGTGCACGAAGTAGGGCGTCACGCCATCGAGGTCGGGCAGCAGCGCGGCCTCGCCGGGAATCTTGGACGTGTCCACGATCACGCGGGCGCCGCTGCGCTCGGCTATGGCCTGATAGGTCGCTCTCATCAGGGCCGCGTGCTGGGTCAGGTCATCGCTGGCCAGGCCACGGCGCAGGATCCGCCAGGTATGCCTCGTCCGGACGCAGGCACGCTGGCGGCGGACCACCTCGGCGGCGAAGTCGGCGAGCGAGCTGCCAGGCGGGGTCGTAAGCTCGATGATCTCGGACCAGAACGGGCACTGGGTGAGTACGGCACCGCAGCCGCACCGGCTGTTGGCGCCGTTGCCCGCCGCGTTCTTCCACAGGAAGTGCAGCTCGCCGACGTGCATGAAGCCGGGAATCTCGTTGAGCACGTTGCCGATGATCGTGCTGCCGTTGCGGCACCAGCCGGTGATGCACAAGACGGTGACCGGCGGCCCGTCGTCGTCAGGCTCGCCGATCATTCAGGCCTCCACCAGCTCGCGCACGGCTGACCGGCCGATCCACAGCGCTGCCAGGGCCAGGGGCGGCAGCCGCCGCCGCTCTTGCGAGCCCGGCGTCACCGCTGGCTGCCCGGCACCGTCTCGGCGATCCCCGCCAGTTCCGGGCGAGCGGCGGCAGCCGCCACCTTCCGCACGGCCGCGATCAGCTCGTCGCAGTCCGCCGGGCTGAGCGTGGACGACAGCGGAATGTCGACGGCCTGCTCCAGGTAGCGGCTGGTGTCCGGAAGCAGCGCCTTGATCTGCTCGGTGTTCATCCCCTCGAACATGAACCGCCAGTTCCAGAACACCCGGATGTTGGTGTCATCGGCGGCGCCGAGGTTCCTGGCGTCGATGCCCTCCGCGCAGAGCGCCCTGGCGAACCAGGCCGCGTCCAGGCCGGGCGTGCGGAAGATGAACGCCTCGCCCAGGTAGGCCCCGGCCGCGACCGGCTGCCTGATCGCGATCTGCGGCAGGCCGGCCAGCGCGCCGGCCACGTACTCATAGTTGCCGTGGAAAGCGTCCAGCCTGACCTGCAGCCGGTCAAGCTCGCTGTGCAGCAGCGCGGCCCGGATCTCGTCCATCCTGAAGTTGTAGAGCGGCAGGTCGAGGTCGCTGGCGATAGGCGGCTCGGTGTCGGGGAAATGCCGCCGGTAGCGCCCCTCGTAAGCTCCGGACAAGACCACGGCCCGAGCGAAGATCGCCGCGTCGTCGGTGAGGAGGAAGCCGCCCTCACCGCAGTTCAGGGACTTGTCGGACTGCGTCGAGAAGGCGCCGGCGAGGCCGAAGGTGCCGAGCCTGCGGCGTCGAGCTCGGCGCCGAGCGCCGGCACGGCGTCCTCGAATACCGGCACTCCGACCTCGGCCGCGAAGTCGGTCAGCGCGTCCATGTCGGCGGCGAATCCGCGCATGTGCACCACGACGATGGCCTTGACCTCAGGCGTCCAGCGGCGCCTCAGGTCAGCCAGGTCGAGGTGCAGGTTCTCGTCGACCTCGACCAGGAATGGCCGGCAGCCGGCCAGGATGATCGAGCTCGGGGTGGCGGCGAACGTGAAGCCGGGGCAGGCGATCAGGGAGTCAGGCGGGATGCGCGCCGCCATGATCGCGAGCGCGAGCGCCGCCGTGCCGCTCGACACGGCGAGCGCGTGCCGGCTGCCGAAGAAGCAGCAGAGCGCGGACTCGAGCTTGCCGCACTCGGTCTCGCAGTTCGGGCGGCAGTCGTACCTGAAGTACAGGTGACTGCGGATCGCGCGCAGAGCGGCTTCCTCGTCCTCCTGATGGACGAAGACAGCGCCCTTGTCATAAGTCGGCCATGGCGCTGACCTAGTCGGGACGCCGCCATCGATGGCAAGCCGTTCGCCCTGAGGTCTTTCTCGCTGGTCAGGCTCTTCTGGTAACTGGTCGTAGACCAGCACCGGTACCAGCTGGCTGGGCGTTAAATCGGCAGAAGTCGCAAGAGTCGGCTCAGCCGCGTTGCCAGCCTTGCTCTGTCCTGTCACCGTAGGACTCCCTCAGGTCTGCCGATGGTCTGCCGCCTGCTTATTGCCCGATAGTGGCCGGGTGCCCTGAACGTGTCAATAGCTGCCCGACAGGTCGGGTTGTGACGTGCGCATAGCAACCGATTGCAGACACGGACGCCGGCTCGCCGGGCGGCGCGGGCACCGTCCGGGCCGACCGGTCACCCTGACCGGCGGGGCGGCGCCGGGGGTCACCTGGAGGACGATGACACTAAAATTCCCTCCGGTTCGAGGAAAAAAGAGCCCCCATTGATTTCGATCGCTACTTCGACCGCGCCGGAATTGCTAACCTGGGTCAATGACGGAATCCGAAGTCAGGGATCATAAAACGGCCGATAATAAATTGACCGACACTAAAGCGGCGAATTACCACGTGTCATTGCGAGCGCAGGTAACATCAGCCGATTCGCCCGGTCCGCTCGGCCGGATCGCGGGCTCCGCCGTCGGCCAGCGGGTGCGCCGGGCTTTCTCGCGTCGCCCAAGCGCCTGGGATCGCCGGTCCACCGCCGGCCTGGAGAAAGTGACGGCCGCCGTCCTGGCCGCCGTCAGCGTCTCACCGGGCGACCAGGTACTCGACATTGGCTGCGGACCTGGCCAGCTCAGCCTGCCGCTGGCCGACCAGGGTGCCAGGATCCTGGCCATCGACGCCAGCCAGCTCATGATCGGCCGGCTTGAGCAGAGCGCCGAGGAACGCGCACTACTCGGATTCGAGTGCCTGGCGACGCCGATCGAGCGGCTGTCACTGCCCGCCGAGAGCGTGGATCTCATCGTCACCAGCTACGCGCTGCACTACCTGCGCGATATCGATAAGGGCAGGCTGGTGGCCGCCGCCTATCACTGGCTGAAGCCCGGCGGAATGCTGGTTATCGCCGACATGATGTTCGGCCGGGGAGTGACCAGCCACGACCGCGCGATCATCAGGTCCAAAATGGGAGCACTGGCGAAAAAGGGAATCGGCGGCTGGTGGCGAATAGCCAAAAACAGTTACCGCTATCTAGTCCGGGCCCAGGAACGGCCAGTCTCGATCAGCACCTGGGCGACGATGCTCGCGCGAGCCGGGTTCAAGGGCATCACGGCCTCGTCCATCGTCAACGAGGCCGGCCTGGTGAGCCGCCGCCGCCCGCTCCAGCACTCAGTACCGAGGCAAGCAAGGCCCGCCTGACTCTCACTCAGAAGAGCCGCACCCACCCCCCCACCCCGCAACACCCACCCCCGCAATCACAACACCCACCCAACACCCCGCAACACCCACCCCCGCTCCGCAATCACAACACCCACCCCGCAACACCCACCCCCACCAGAATTCCGTAATCACGACACCCACCCCGCACCCAGCAACACCCGCCCCGTCCAGATTCCGTGATCATGGCCGGTGTCTTGATCACGGAAGCCTACTGGCGTGAATATGCGGCTCATGTTCCGTGATCAAGGCTTGCCTCATGATTACGGAAGGCTGCGCGGTGCCCGGTGCCTGGCCTGGGACTGCCGGACACAGTTTGTCGGCTTTGCCTGGTGCCCGGCTAATCGCATGGCCCTCGACAACAGGGTGAATATCGGTCGAGCCAGGCGGAGACCTACTGCCTGGCGCCCGGTTTGACCCGCTCTCGGATCCAGTGCCCGGTCCTCGCAGCGCCCCGGCCAGCAGTTCCGCGCCAACGCTGCCGCCGGAACAACAGCTAAGGGCCATCGCTGCGGCGAGAACTGGGTTGCGGAGCGTCGGGGGACCTGCGCCCCGGTGGCAGTTCGGTTCCGGGCGGCGGTTCACGTCACCAGGCGATCCGGCACCGGCCCAGTTTGCCGGGTATCCGCCGTTTCCGGGAGCACTGGCCGCTGGCCTGACCGGGTCGGGCTGGTTCACCGCCCCGACCGGTCACTCAAGTACCCCTCGCAGACTTCCGTGATCATGAAGCAAACCCTGATCACGGAACATGAGCCGCATATTCACGCCACCAGGGTTCCGTGATCAAGACATCGGCCATGATCACGGAACCCTGGCGGAGGTCGGAGTTGCCGGCTGCGGGCCGAGCGTCGTGATCACAGAACCCGGGCGGGGACGGGAGTTGCCGGCTGCGGGGTGGGCGTTGTGAGCACGGAAACACGCACGGGTCACCGCACTCCTAGCTCTGGCATCGCACCCTTAACCTGAGCGCCGGACACCGAGCCTGAGACGCACGGGACTCAGCCGGGGAGTTACAGCCTGCCGATGGAGACGGGGGCGCCGAATGGCCTGAGCACTTCGGGCACGGCGATCTTGCCGCCCTCGTCCTGAAAGTTCTCCATGATCGAAAGCAAGGCGCGGGCGGTCGCCCCGGTGCCGTTCAGCGTGTGCACGAATTCCAGCTTGCCGTCGCGGCGGAACTTTATGTTGAGCCGGCGGGCCTGATAATCGGTGGTATTCGAGGCGGACGTGATCTCCCGGTATCGCTGCTGAGTCGGGAACCAGGCTTCGATGTCGTACTTCTTGGCCGCTGGAGCACCCAGATCACCGACCGAGATATTCATCACGCGGTACGGCAGGCCAAGCTCCTGAGCGATCTCCTCCTCGTGCGCGAGAAGCTCTTCATGCAACTGGCTGGCCAGCTCAGGCACGCAGTACACGTACATCTCAACCTTGTCGAACTGGTGCACCCGGATCATTCCCCTGGTGTCCTTGCCGGCGGCTCCGGCCTCACGCCTGAAGTTGGTCGCGAAGCCGACGTACTTGGCCGGAAGCTCCGATTCCTCCAGCCGCTCGTCGGCGTGGATCCCGGCGAGCGCCACCTCCGAGGTCCCCGTCAGGTAGAGGTCGTCCTTCTCCAGCCGGTAGAGATTGGACTCCTCGGTCGGCAGGAAGCCGGTGCCGTACATCGCCCGCTCGCCCACCAGGATCGGGGGCAGCACCAGCGTGAAGCCCTTGCCCCGGAGCTTGTTGATGACGTACTGGTACAGCGCGAGCTCGGTCACGGCGACGTCGCCGATCCGGTAGGCGAACCTCGATCCGGAGAGCCTGGCCCCCCTGGCCATGTCGATCCAGCCACGCTGGGAGCCGAGCTTCGAGGTGATCCTTGGGCTCGAAGCCGAAGATCGGCGGCTCGCCCCAGGTCTTCACGAGCTGCGCGTCTTCCTCGTCCATGCCATCGGCGGCGGTCGGGTCGGGCAGGTTCGGAATGGCGCCGAGGATCGCGTCTCGTTCCTGGGCCGCGCGGGCCTGGTCGGCCAGGGCGATCTCGATCCTGGCTGACAGCTCCTTGAGCGCGACGAGCTCGTCCGGACCTGGCTTGCCCTTCGAGGCGCGCTTCTGCTCCGCGCGCAGGCTCTCGGCCCGCTCGGTGTGCTCGCGCCAGCTCGCGTCAGCGGCGAGCAGCCGGTCGAAGTCGGCGGCGGCGCCCCGCCGCGCAAGCGCGGCCCGGTAGCCGTCCGGGTCCTGTCGTGCCGCCTTAAGATCGATCACCTTCGCGATTCTAGTGGCGCGGCCGGGCTCGGCGGCCCGGATGCCCGGCGCGACACCGGTGCGGTATCGCGCCGGGCGTGACCCGGTGCTACTAGCAGAGCTAGCTAGTGGTGCAGCGAGCGGGCGCGGGACTCGATCGTGCGCAGCGACGGGTGACCATGGGCCATGAACGCCAGGTCGCCGAAGAGCTGACCGAGGTTCGGGGTGCCGAAACCGGTGGCCGCGTCCCATCCGGGAGTGGCGTTGAAGCCAGCCACGCCGCCGATGCCGTTGTTGCCGACGGTGATGTCGTGGAAGCCGATGCCCACGGCACCGAGTGCGTACAGGTACGGGTTGAGGAAGCCGATCGGGTGACCGGTCCGCTGGTTGAGGTCGGCCACGAGACCGCCCCACTGAGGCGCTCCCTCGCTGGTGCCGCCGATGAGGAAGTAGCCGGTCTCATCCGGCCCGAGGAAGGACAGGAAGATCGAGATCGCGGAGTTGGTGTCGGCGTTCCAGGAAATGTCCGGCAGGCCGCGCATGCCGGAGAGCAGTTTCTGGTCAGAGTGCGGCAGCAGCCGCTGGTAGACAGGCTCGGCGAACTGCTGGCTGATGCCGCCGCCTGTGCCGTTGCCGTCGCTGTTCCAGACGATCTCTGACTGGTAGTTGCCGCTGGTGTCGGCGGTCAGGGTGGTCCCGCCGACGGCAGTGACCAGCGGAGAGGACGCGGGGAAGTTGACCGTCGGGAACGGGAAGATCGTGCTGCCGTCGGTCATGGGGTTAGCGGTGCCGTTGTCTCCGGCCGAAGCCAGGACCGTCACGCCCATGGCAGCGGCGCGGGCGTAGGTCGCCTCGAACTGCCGGTAGACCTGCTGCCCCGCCGGGGTAAAGAGCGTGTTCTCGGTCGCGCCCCAGCTCTGCGAGATGACCTGACCCAGGTGGTGATCGAGGGCGTAGTTCTTGAGCTGATCGAACTGCGGCAGGCCCTGGGTGCCTTCGGTCTCGTCGACCGGGCTGGTCAGCAGGACGATGCTGGCACCAGGTGCCATGGCGTGTGACCACTCAACGTCCAGCGTGGTCTCGGCGGCCCAGCCAGTCTGATCGGGGTTGGTGCTCGGGTCGAACGGCACGGTGCCAAGCGGCGCGAGCACCCTGAACGAGGGCGGGGCGGGCAGGCCGAAGTCGGTGTCGAATTGCGCGAGGTCAGCGGCGATGGTGGGGCTGCCGAACGAGTCGATGATCACGATCGTCTCGCCCTTGCCGTTGTCGCCCTTGTTCAGCAGGTTGTCAACGCCATACGCGTGCTGGATCTCCTGCGGGCTGTAGCAGGGGACGCCAAGCTCCGCCCGGCACTGGGCATCGGTCGGGGCGGCGGTCCCAGCCTGAATGAGCCTGATATTGAGCGGCAGGACCGGCGTCACCAGCGCGCCAGAGTGAGACGCCCTGACGCTCACTGACTTACTGGCAGCACTGCTCGCGATCGCGGTACCGCCGGCCGTTGCCACCGACATAGCGGCGAGCAGAAAAGCTCCCCCGCCAATCGATACGAGCAACCCTTTCCCACGCATAAAGCCCTCCTTGGCTGACGGTGAAATGCAGTCAACCGTGAACCTACTAGCAATCCTCACGCTAATGAAGTCACCGCTTCCACCTTTGCGCCATCCCCGGCCGGCGAGGTATCGATGTCCCCGGTGCCCGCCGCCCCGGCCGCGCGCCGGCTTTGCCTGGTCGCCAGGACCGAGCCGGCCAGAATCGTGCCGAACGCGGCCAGCATCGCCGGCGTGACCCGCTCCCCGAGCACCAGCACGCCGAGCGAAACCGCGATGGCGGGATTGACATAGGTGATGACGCTGGCCCTGGCCGGCCCGACTTCAGCGATCAGCCGGAAGAACACCAGGAACGCCCCGGCCGTGCAGATCACGGCGAGCCCGGCGATCGAGGCGAGCACTTTGCCGGACGGGACAGCGGACGGCCAGCTCAGTGCGGCCAGCGGAGCGTAGACCACCGCGGCCAGGGTCAGGCTGATAGCGGTCACCGCGAGCGAGGGCACCTGACTCAGCTTGCGGTTCGCGATCAGCGGCCCGCCCGCGTAGCACAACGCCACGAACAGCACCTCGGCAACCGACCGGGACACGCCCGCGCCCGCACCGGATCCGATCAGATTCGGCCCGGCGAGCAGCGTCACCCCGGCCAGGCCGATGAGCAAGCCGGTCCATCGCGTCAGGCTCAGCCGGTCACCCGCCCTGATCAGCAGGCTGAGCAGGGCCACCATGATCGGCACCGACGCGATCAGCAGGCCAGTGAGTGAGCTGCTGATCCCCCGTTCGGCCTCGGAGAGCGCGATCCAGGGAACGACGATCTCGACGACCGCGAACAGCGCCACCCAGCGCCACACCGGCCTCAGCGCGGCGAGCTGACCCCGCCGCAGCGCCACCGGCAGCAGCAGCGCCGCGCCGATCGTCACCCGTGCCAGCACGAGTACTGGCACCGGCACCCCGCCAACAGCGATCTTGATGAGCAGGTAAGGCGTGCCCCAGATCACGCTCATCGCCGCGAACAAGGCCCAGCCACGTCGGCTCACCTGACCGCTCCCTCCCGTTGCGTACCAGTTGATACTCGCCAGGCTCACCGGTTATTCCGGCCCCGGCCACGCGGATGCGCTCACTAAACACAGCCGGATACGCTCGCTAGGCCAGGCGGATACGCTCGCTAGGCCAGGCGGATACGCTCGCTAGCAGAGCCAGGTGACCGTGCCTGACCTGAACCGGACTTCAGCTCACCGGACCGCACCCCACCAGGCGGAGTACTTGTTGCGCAGCAGCCGGACTGACGCTCGACGGGCTCACCGTGCCCAGCCCGGCCAGCCCGGGCCGGCCGCCGCGCGGACACCGGCCGGGGACGTGGCGCCGGTCCTGGGCGGCTGGTGGTCGACTGGCCTCGCGGTCGCGGCCGGCCTGACACTCGCCGCGGCGTTCCCGCCGGCCGGCATCTGGCCGCTGGCCGTCGCCGGTCCCGCCTTGCTGACCCTGGCCGTCAGAGGGAAACGGCCGCTGGCCTCTCTCGGTCTCGGAGCGGCCTGCGGCGCGGTCTTCTTCGTCGCGCTGCTGTCCTGGCTCGTCAACGTCGCCTGGTACGCCTGGGCCGCGCTGACCGTGCTCGAGACCGTGATCTTCGCCGTGCTGACCGTAGCGCTGCCACCCCTGCTTCGGCTTCGGGGCTGGCCGCTGACGGTGGCCGGCTGGTGGGTGCTGCAGGAGGCGGTGCGGGATCGTTTCCCCTGGGGCGGATTCCCGTGGGGACGGCTAGCTATGAGCCAGGCCTCGGCGCCGACGGCCGGCTGGGCGGCGATCGGCGGCCTGCCTGGGCTGACCTTTCTGCTGGCTCTCGCCGGAGCCTGCCTCGCGTACCTGGTGATAGCCATCCTCAGTCCGGCCAGGGACAGCGGACGACGGTCCCGGCCGGCCCGCGTGGCGGCGGTGCTGGCGCTGGGGGCCGCGGGCCTGGTGCTGTGCGGGAACCTCGCCTGGCGCTGGTCACCCGGTCCCGGACCAACCGCCGTCGTAGCGACCATCCAGGGCAACGTGCCGCACTCACGCGACCTGCCCGACCAGCTCCGCGCCACCACGGTGACGACGAATCACGCGGCCGCGACCATAGCACTCGCCGGCCAGATCAAGGCAGGCCGCCGGCCCGCGCCCGATGTCGTGATCTGGCCGGAGAACTCCACCGACCTCGACCCGCGCCAGTCACCGCAGACCTACCAGACCATCTCGCTAGCCGTCCGGGTGATCGATCGTCCGGTGCTGGTCGGCGCGGTGCTGGCCAATCCGGTGCGCAACGCGGGCCAGCTCTGGCTGCCTGGCCGGGGGCCGGCTCAGGTCTACCTCAAGCGCCAGCTGGTGCCGTTTGGCGAGGTGATCCCTTACCGGGGCTTCCTTGAGCTGTTCACCTCGCTGCCCGAGCTGCAGCCGCGCAACTTCACCCCTGGTCATCGCGCCGTCGTCTTCCACCTCGGCAAGATCAGGCTGGGCGACGTGATCTGCTACGAGGTTGGCTTCGACAACCTGGTGCGATCCGAGGTCACGGCCGGCGCCAACCTGCTCACGGTCCAGACCAACGACGCCGACTTCGAGCTCGACGGCCAGCTCGGCGAGACCCTCCAGCAGCTCAAGATGGCCAGGATGGACGCGATCACGACCGGACGGGCCGTCGCCGTGGCATCCACGATCGGCGTGAGCGCCCTCATCGCACCTGACGGCGACCTGATCGCCCGCACCGGGACCTGGCAGCGGGCCGAACTCGATGAGCGTGTTCCGCTGGTATCAGCCCTGACTCCGGCAGACCACCTTGGCGGCTGGCCTGAGCTGGTCATCGTCGTCATGACCGCGCTCGGCCTGCTGTGGGAACTGGCTTGCGTCCGAAGGCGGGCCATGCGAGGTTGGCTCGCGTGACGACGCGCCTCGTACAACTCGTGATCGACGCAGCAGACCCGCTGAGCCTGGCCCGGTTCTGGGGCGAGGCGCTGCGCTGGTCTTTGATCACCGGCGACCGCGGCGAGGTCGAGGTCGCCCCGCCAGGGTTCGTATATCCGGGAACGACCGCACTGCCGCTGGTCTTCGTTCCGGTGCCCGAGCCCAAGATCGCTAAAAACAGGCTGCATCTCGATCTCGCCTCCTCCAGCGCCGAAGACCAGTCGGCTCAGGTCGAGCGCCTGCTTGAGCTGGGCGCGACTCGGGCGGACATCGGCCAGGGCGACGTCCCCTGGGTCGTACTCGCCGACCCAGAAGGCAATGAGTTCTGCGTACTCGAACCCCGGCCGGCCTACCGTGACACCGGCCCGGTCGCCGCCGTCGTGGCCGACTGCCTGGACCCCCGCGGGCTGGCCAGGTTCTGGAGCACGGCCGCCGGCTGGCCTATCTCGCACTCCAGCGAGCACCTGGTCGCACTCAGGTCAGCGGCAGCACACGGCCCGTACCTGGAACTGCTCAGGACCACAGACCCCAAGACGGTCAGTGCTAGCAAACACAAGAGCCGCGTCCACCTGGATGTCGCCCCGCTGCCCGGCGCAGACCTGGCGGCCGAATCGGCCCGGCTGCAGGGGGCCGGGGCAAGGCTGACCGACATCGGCCAGGATGACGTGGACTGGATAGTCCTGGCTGACCCCGAGGGCCAGGAGTTCTGCATCCTCACCCCCCGCTAAGCGCACCCTGCCCCGCAGCCAACGTGACTGACATTGCTGATGGGACTGAAGGGACTAACGTTGCTGCAGGGTTGAAGGGACTGACGTTGTTGAAGTGCCCGAAAGGGCTCCGGGAGCGTAATACGACCCGCCCACGCGGTGGTTCAGCCCGGATCGCGTGACGAGCCTGCCGGGTATTTACCCTTTTCGGGTATTGGCGGCGAGCCTGGCCGGGGTTTGGCCAGATCCTGTAGGAGACTTTTTTCCTGTAGGAGACTTAACAGCGAACATGGTGGTCAATCCTCCTACAGGAATAAAGTCTCCTAGATCTTTTAGCCACCGTCACCGTCCACCCCGGCTAAAATCACGGAATTCGCGCCAGAGCCCGGAACATCGGTGGCGTGACTCACCGGCGCGGGCCGGGGCCGGCGGGCGGACCGGGATCGTCGGCGCGGGCCGGGACCCTGGACGGGGCGAGTGCTGGCGGAGCTGGCTGAGTGATGGTGTCGGGGCGGGGCGGGTTTGGTTTGACGCCACAATAGAGCTGTGGCCTTCTGGCGCGGATTCGCGCAGCCTGCTCGTTATGCCGCCTTGCTCGCCGGGGCGCTGCCGGTCGTTGCCTTCCCGGCGCCTAACGTCGAGTTCGTGGCCTGGATCGGGCTGGTGCCGGGGCTGCTGTTGCTGCGGGCCGCGCCGGGCGGGCGGGAAGCGGCGATGCGCGGGTGGTGGCTGGGCGCCGGATATCTGCTGGCCGCGCTCTACTGGCTGATCCCGAATCTCGGGCCAGGCCTGCTGCTGGTGGTGATCGTGCTCGGCGCGCCCTGGGCCGGCGTCGGATTCGCCGCCTGGCGACTGCTCCGGGGGCCTGGTCCCCGCCTGTGGCAGGCGGCAGCCGCACTGGTGGTGCTGCCGAGCACCTGGGTGGTGATCGACTGGATCAGATCCTGGCAGGGCATCGGCGGACCCTGGGCCGTCTACGGCGCCAGCCAGTGGCAGCACCCGGTGGTGCTCGCGCTCGCGGCGGTTGGCGGCATCTGGCTGATCAGTTTCGTGCTCGTCGCGTCCAACACCGGCATCGTCATCGCGCTGACGGCACCGACCTGGCTCGCCCGTGCCCTGGGCCTCGTCGCGGCCGCCGTCGCGATCACGGCGGGGCCGGCCGCTTTCGCGCTGACGGCCGGGGAGTACTCGGTGCCCCTCGCCGGGCACGTCACGCTGGCCCTGGTCCAGCCGGGGCTGAAGAACGGACCGCCCGCCCGGCTGGCCGCCGAATCCAGACTGACCAGCGGTGTGACCGGCGGACGCGGCGCCGATCTGATCGTGTGGGGCGAGAGCAGTGTCGGCTACGACCTCGACACCAGCCATACGCTGCTCACCCGGCTGGTCAGGCTCTCTGACCAGGTAGGTGCCCAGTTGCTGGTCAATCAGGACGCGCTCAGCCCGGCCGGGGCGAAGTCCAAGGTCGCCGTCCTGATCGGAGGATCGGGCATCGAGGCGACGTACGTCAAGACCAGGCTGGTGCCCTTCGGCGAGTACATCCCGTTCCGGTCGCTGCTCGGCTGGCTCACCAGCATCAGCCGGGCGGCGCCGCGCGACGTGATCGCCGGCCATGGCGCGCAGGTGCTCCAGGCCACCCTGCCCGATGGCCGGCGGCTGCGTTTCGGGGTGCTGATCTGCTTCGAGTCCTCGTTTCCTGATATGTCGGCGGCCGACGTCAGGCGCGGTGCGCAGGTGCTGATCTACCAGACGTCGGACTCGACCTTCCAGGACAGCTGGGCGCTCGATCAGCACGCCTCGCTGGCCGCGATCCGGGCGGCCGAGACCGGGCGGCCCGCCGTGCAGGCGGCCCTGACCGGAGATTCGGCGGCTTTTGACAGTCGCGGCCGGCTAATCGGCTGGCTGAATTCGACGACGCACGGGGTGCTCCGGGTCCGGCTCGCCCTGCCGCCTTCCCAGGTCAGGACGCCCTTTGTCAGATTCGGCGACTTCGTCCCCTGGATCTCGATCGGAATCGTCGCGCTCGCCGGGCTGGCCGTAATACCGAGAAGACGCAGGCATACTGGGAAACGGCAGGGGTAGCCGCCGCATCGTGGAGGGCATCGTGCTGCAGAGGCAGAGGCAGAGACAGAGGCAGATGTATCACACGTCAGGGCATCCAAGGACCAGGCTGCTTCCGATCGTCGCGCTCTGCGCGGCAGGCCTCGTGGCCACCGCCTGCCAGTCAGCAGGGACCGCGGCGGGCGGCGGTACCGGAAACGGCGGCACAGGAGCGGGCGGCACCGGAGGGCAGGGACACACCTCAAGCTCGCCCAAGCCACCCGCGCCTGCCGCTCTGCGCATCAGCCCGGCCACGGGCAGCACGAGTGTCAGCCCGGCCACCGGGATCACGGTCACCAACGGCCGCCGGTGCCACGATCAAGAACGTGACGGTCTCCGGCGACCCGGTCACCGGCACGCTCAATCAGGCGCACACGAGCTGGCACAGCCAGTGGACCCTGCCGGTGGCGGCGAGCCTGACCGTGACCGCGACCGGGGTCGACTCCGCCGGGCACGCCACGCAGGAGACGAGCTCGTTCAAGACGCTGAACCCGTCGCGGACCTTCACCACCCAGATCTTCGAGGGTTACAAAAAGACCTACGGCGTGGGCATGCCCGTCATCTTGCAGTTCAGCCACCCGATCACTAACCGGGCAGCGGTCGAGCGCACGCTGGTAGTCAGCTCGTCCAAGCCCGTGGTCGGGGCCTGGTACTGGGACAACAGTAAGACCCTGGTCTTCAGGCCACGGCAGTACTGGCCGGCCAACACCACCGTGAGCTTCACGGGGCACCTCAACGGCGTCGAGGGCGCCCCCGGCGTCTACGGCTATCACACGCTGACCCAGCAGTTCCGCATCGGCCAGTCACTGATCGTGGTCGCGAGCACCAAGGTCCACCGGATGAAGCTGTACCGCAACGGCAAGCTCTACCGGAACTGGCCGATCAGCTCGGGCCGCCCGGGCGACAACACCCCGAACGGGACCTATCTCACCATCGAGAAAGGCAACCCGGTGCTGATGACGGGACCCGGCTACAAGCTGGAGGTGCCCTGGTCGGTCAGGTTCACCTGGAGCGGTGACTACCTGCACGACGCGTACTGGTCGGTCGGTCAGCAGGGCTTCACGAACGTGAGCCACGGCTGCGTGAACATGGCACCCGCCGACGCCGCGGCCTACTACAAGCTGGCGGTGCCGGGCGATCCGGTCACGATCATCGGCAGCCCGCGGCGCGGGGTCTGGGACAACGGGTGGACGTACTGGTTCATGACCTGGTCACAGCTCCTGAAGGGGAGCGCGCTGCACGAGGCGGTCCTGGCCGGCCCGCACGGGAGCACGTTCGTCAGCCCGGCGACCCTGACCTCGGCGACCGGCTCGGCGCCGGTTGACCAGCCCTGGCCGAAGAATTCCCTGGCCAGCTAGCCGGGCGCGCACGCCGAGCCCGGTGAACTGGATCACAGTATGTAATCCGGATGAAGTTCCGGGACGCATCCGCGTGGAGGCGTCGTTACATACTGTGACCCCCGCCGGGGAGCTTGACTGAACACCCGTTCAGGCCAATCACTCCCCGCTTGCTTAGGTCGGCTGGACCAGAGCGCAGCCCCCGCGCTCTCGGTCCAGCCGCCGCGCTGAATCAGCGAGGCACCTGCTAGCAAGGAGCAAGGCGCAGGCGCCGAACCGCCAGCCGGAAGATGTCCGACGGCCAGAGCACCGGTTCGCTTTATTTCAACCCCCTTAGCGGACCGGGCGGCGGCGGGTCAGTCTGGAAGGAACCCCCCTTGGGTAGGCAAACACCGGAAGATCGGTCAGCGGACGCCAGTCCGCAGACCGCACTGACCCGCACTCCCCCAGTGATCCACGCCCTGTCTTCGCTAGCACTTCGCGACCGCGTCAGCGGCGCGGCCCGCAGGATGCGCGGCAGGAAGCTCGCGTACCTGGGCACCGGGCTGGCCCTGGCCGGCGCCGGAGCAGCCACCGCGGCCGGCGCACTCGCGGGCGTCACGGGCGGCACGGCCGGGCTCGCCGACGCCCGCCCGGTCACCCACGCCATCGCAGCGCCAGCCAACCCCGGCGGCCACGGCGGCCCGGCGCCGCACCCCAGGACCTGGCTCGCGATTGAGCGGGTCGTCGCCGGCCGGACCTCGCCGCAGGCGGGTCACGGCTCGCTGCCGGCCCAGGACCGGCTGACCCCGGCCGGCACCAGCGGGCCGCAGACCTGGATGGCGATCAGCCCGGCCCGCTATGCCAACGCCGCCACCATCGTCCGGCAGGCCATCGACAAGAAGATGGGCCTGCGCTCGGCCGTCATCGCCGTCGCCACCGCGATGCAGGAGTCCACCCTGCTGAACATCAGCTTCGGTGACCGGGACTCGCTCGGCCTGTTCCAGCAGCGCCCGTCGGCGGGCTGGGGCTCAGCCGGCCAGATCCTCAACCCCGCGTACGCGGCCGACGCTTTCCTCAGCGCGCTGCACTCCTACCAGGGCCAGGACCCGGCCTGGGCGCACCAGCCGCTGTGGCAGAGCGCGCAGAAGGTGCAGGAGTCCGGCGTCCCCTACGCCTACGCCAAATGGGAAGCCCAGGCGGCCCACCTGGTCGCCAGCATCACGCACCAGATCGTTTAACGGAAAGCTCCGCGCTGGCCATCCCCCCAATCCCCCAGTGACCGGCGCGGATCGCGGCACCGCCCATCCCCCGCGGGCCCCGGCTCGACGGGCGGTCAGGCCGCAGTGACCAGCTGGCCCCGCATCCTGCCCCCGTGGGATGCGGGGCCAGCTGGCGCCAGCTCACGGGCGGCGCCAGGGCCCAGGAATCTTAAGTGCTGGCTAATTTTCCGCCCGCTGCGGCGAAGTCACCGGGATGGATGCTGTAGAACTTTCGGCATGGACCACTTTCTGACCAGCGTCATGACCAGCCATGGCTACCTGGCCTTGATCATCTTCGCGTTCGTCGAGGCCTGCTGCATCCCGATCTCATCCGAGATCACCTTCGCGCTGGCTGGCTGGTACGCCTCCGCCGCCGCTCCGGTGCCCAATCACTTCAGCCTGGTGCTGGTGATCGTCATCGGCACGCTGGCCGAGATGGGCGGATCGCTGACGTCTTACGCGATCGGCAGGCGCGGTGGCCGGACGCTGCTCGACCGGTACGGCAAGTGGGTACTGGTCAGCCACTCCGACCTAGACCGGGCCGAGCGCTTCTTCGCCGGCCGAGGCTCATGGGCGGTCGCCGTGGCTCGGGTGCTGCCGCTGGTACGCTGCTTCGCCTCGTTCGGCGCCGGCGTCGTGGAGATCCCGGTACTGCCGTTCACGATCTTCAGCCTGATCGGGACGGCGATCTGGGCGACTGGCCTCAGCCTGCTCGGCTATAACCTGGGCGACACGGTCAACAAGTTCTTCCACTCCTTCTCGCTGATCGGCATCATCTTGGTGGTCGTGCTGATAGGCGGGCTCATCGCCCACCGGGTCCACGCGGTCAGGAAGGACTCGGCCCGCGGCGAGGCCGCCCCGAGCGCCGACGCCGACGCCGACACTCCGAACGCCCACGCCGGCACCGACGCTCCGAGCAAGCCCAAGGTGACCTCGAGCCGCCCGTCCGGCGGCGCCCACCGCTCCGGCCGCACCCCGTCCCCCTAACCAGCCCCCGCTAGCCGGTCAGGGCCTGGTAGACGAGCTGGCGGAGCTGCGACCTGATCGGGTGAGCGCTTGACGGCAGCAGCTGGGTGAAGAACGACGCCGTCAGCCCGGCCGCCGGATCCACGAAGAACGCCGTGCTGGCCGCGCCGCCCCAGGAATACTCACCCGCGCTGCCGACCGTCCGCCCCGGCACCGGATCGATCACCACGGCGAACCCGAGCCCGAACCCCACCCCGAGGAACGGCGCCTCGGCGAACAGCGGCCGTCCGTAGGCCTCAAGATCAGCCCCGCCCGGCAAATGGTTGCTCGTCATGTACGAGACGGTCGAAGGACTCAGCAGCCGGACCCCGTCGAGCTCGCCGGCCGGACTGCCAGGCACCGCGAGCAGCATGGAAGTGAACCGGTGGTAGTCAGCCGCCGTCGAGACCAGCCCGCCGCCCCCGCCAAGGAACGTCGGCCTGTGGTTCGCCACCACGCCAAGCGAGTCCAGCCGCGCGGCCTTGCGCTCAGGGCCGAGCGTGTACAGCGCGGCCAGGCGGTCCCGCTGATCGTCATCCAGCCAGAACCCGGTCTCGGTCATCCCCAGCGGCCCGAAGACCCTGTCGGCGAAGAACTCGTCAAGTCCGCCCCCCGAGGCCACCTCGACGACCCGGCCGAGCACGTCTGTCGCGACCGAGTAGTTCCACTCGCTGCCCGGCTGGAACAGCAGCGGCATCGACGCCCACTGGTCGCAGCACGCGGCCAGGTCGGTCCGGCGCGGCACGCCCCACTCAAAGCCGTTCGCCCGGTAGATGGCGTCGACCGGATGCGAGCGGTGGAACCCGTACGTCAGGCCAGAAGTGTGGGTGAGCAGGTGCCAGATCCGTACCGGCTCGGTGGCCGGCACGGTCGTGGTCCTGATGTCGGAGCCGCCGGTGAAGACCCGGACGCCGGCGAACGACGGGATGAACTTGCTAACCGGGTCGGTCAGCTCGAACGCCCCCTCCTCATACAAGATCATCGCCGCGACCGACGTGACCGGCTTGCTCATCGAGTAGATGCGCCAGATCGTGTCGGTGCCGACCGGCAGCCCGGCCTCGATGTCCCGCTGGCCGTAGCTGGCCACATAAGCCAGCTTCCCGTGCCTGCTCACCGTGGCCAGCCAGCCAGGCAGCCGCCCGTCGTCGACATACCTGGCGAAGTGCGCGCCGATCCGGTCGAGTCGCGCGGGATCGAGTCCTACCTCCGCCGGGTCTACCTCGGGGCTCAAGCCACCCATCGGGTCTGCCTTCCTGCCAGAAATCCCACCATGCCTCCTATAGCATGCGGCACGACCAGATGGCGCGGCGGCAAGGGGGCCCACGATGAGCGCGGAACGCGATCGGGTAAACAGCTTCGGCCGCCTGGAGTACGGCCTGACCAAGGCCGGTGACTGGTACCGGTGGGGGCCTTATGTCAGCGAGCGGCAGTGGGGCACGGTACGCGAGGACTACAGCGCCGACGGCGACGCCTGGAACTACACCTCGCACGACCAGGCCCGCTCCCGCGCCTACCGCTGGGGCGAGGACGGCCTGGCCGGCTTCTGCGACATCGAGCAGCGGCTCTGCCTGGGCCTGGCTCTGTGGAACGGCCGCGACCCGGTGCTCAAGGAGCGCCTGTTCGGGCTGACCAGCAGGCAGGGCAATCACGGCGAGGACGTCAAGGAGTACTGGTGGTACCTGGACGCGACCCCCAGCCACACCTGGAACCACTGGCGTTACCACTACCCGCAGACCGAGTTCCCCTACGCCGACCTGCTCGCCGAGAACGCCGCGCGCAACCGGGAAGAGCCCGAGTACGAACTGCTCGACACCGGCGCGTTCGACGAGGACCGCTTCTGGATCGTCGACGTGCGCTATGTCAAGGCCAGCCCCGACGACCTGCTGATCCAGATCCAGGTCACCAACGCCGGCCCGGACCAGGCCACCATCGACGTGCTGCCCACCGCCTGGT
The DNA here is from genome assembly GCA_963819285.1 of uncultured Actinomycetota bacterium. Classification (GTDB taxonomy): domain Bacteria; phylum Actinomycetota; class Actinomycetes; order Streptosporangiales; family Streptosporangiaceae; genus Chersky-822. The sequence goes on along the minus strand of CAWFVM010000002.1, from coordinate 1,671,639 downwards.
ACCGCAACACCTGGTCCTGGGAGGAGGGCTCGCCCAAGCCGAGGCTCGCCGCGACCCCGCCCTCGCACGCAGGCGCCGGTCACGCGGCGGTCAGCCTGGAACATCCCTTCATCGGTGATCTTGAGCTTCTGGCCGGCGGAGGACCCGACGGCAGGACCCCTGAACTTCTTTTTTGCGAAAATGAATCGAACACGGAACTGCTGTTCGGCAGCGACCCGATCACGGCGTACCCGAAGGACGGGATCGGGGCCCATGTGATCTCCGGAGCGGCGACGGTCAGCCCGGAACGAGCAGGCACCAAGTGCTCGGCCTGGTACCGCCTGACCGTGGCACCCGGCCAGACCAAGGAGGTGCGCCTGCGGCTCCGCCCCCCAAGCGCGGCGGCCGACCCTGCCCGGGAGCTGGGCGCCGGCTTCGATGAGGTCATCGCCCAGCGGCGGGCCGAGGCCGATGAGTTCTACGCCGAGCTCACCCCGCCGGACGCCAGCGAGGACGAGGCGATGATCATGCGCCAGGCGTTCGCCGGGATGCTGTGGTCCAAGCAGCTCTTCTACTACGACGTCGAACGCTGGCTGGACGGCGACCCGGCCCAGCCCAAGCCGCCGGCCGAGCGGCTGACCGGGCGCAACAGCCACTGGCGCAGCTTCGACGCCTTCGACATCATGTCGATGCCCGACAAGTGGGAGTATCCCTGGTTCGCGGCCTGGGACCTGGGGTTTCACTGCGTGGCCCTGGCGCACGTGGACCCGGGCTTCGCCAAGTACCAGCTCATCCTGCTGTGCCGGGAGTGGTTCCAGCATCCCAACGGAGCCCTGCCCGCCTACGAGTGGGACTTCGGCGACGTGAATCCGCCGGTCCAGGCCTGGGCCGCGCTTGAGGTCTTCGCCGTCGACGGCGGCACCGACATCGACTTCCTCAGCCGGGTCTTCGACAAGCTGCTGGTCAACTTCACCTGGTGGATCAACCGCGAGGACGCCGAGGGCAACAACCTGTTCGAGGGCGGCTTCCTCGGGCTGGACAACATCGGCCCGATCGACCGGTCGCACCTGCCGGTCGGCGGGATCCTTGAGCAGTCGGACGCGACCGGCTGGATGGGCTTCTACGCCATGGCGATGGCCACCATGGCGCTGATCCTGCACTGGTCAGGGCAGCGGCCAGGCACCGACCTGGTGATGAAGTTCCTTGAGCACTTCGCGGCGATCAGGGACGCGCTCGATGATCTCGGCCTGTGGGATGAGGCCGACGGGATGTACTACGACCGGCTGCTGACCCCGGACGGCCAGGGGATCTCGCTGCGGGTGCGGTCGGTGGCCGGCATGATCCCGGCGATCGCGCTCGGCGTGATCGATCAGGGCTCGATCGACTCCTCGATGGCGGTGGGCAAGCGCTTCGCCAGCTTCCTGGCCGGCCAGGACAACGGGGACACCAGGAGCCTGGTCAGGGGCGAGTCAGGCCATCAGCGCCTGCTCCTCAGCCTGGCCGGTCCTGACAAGCTCGCCCGGCTGCTCACCAGGCTGTTCGACGAGGCCGAGTTCCTGTCGCCGCACGGAATCAGGGCGCTGTCCGCCTGGCACAGGGAACACCCCCTGTCGATCAGCATCGAGGGCTTTGCCGCGTCCATCGACTACGAGCCCGCCGAGTCCACGACGCCGATGTTCGGCGGCAACTCGAACTGGCGCGGCCCGGTCTGGTTTCCGATCAATTATCTGATCATCAGCGCCCTTGATCGTTATCACCGATTCTTCGGCTCTGACCTGACGATCGAGTATCCGACCGGCTCTGGCGCCGCGCTGACCCTGGACGCGATCGCGGCCGATCTGTCCGACCGGCTCATCTCGATCTTCGCCAGGAACTCCCAGGGTCACCGGCCCTGCTTCGGCGGGACCGAGCCGATGCTGTCTGACCCCGTGTGGCGCGACAACCTGCCATTCCACGAGTACTTCCAGGGGGACGACGGAGCGGGCCTTGGCGCCAGTCACCAGACCGGCTGGACGGGACTGGTCGCCGACCTGATCAGGCGAAGGCACGGACAGGTCACCGGTCTCGGCGACATCATCGCGGATATCGCCAGCCGGTCCCGAGGCCGCTAACCGGAGCTAACGGGAGCTAACCGGATAGGAAAACGATTGTCCCCGCTGATGGCATCCGGAGCGCCAGCGGTGATTGATCGATCTTCGGGACATTAGTCCGAACCGCCGTGCAATCACTTCCCCCGCCGTATCGTTATGCTTTGCGACGGCGGAGTAGGCGTCAGCGTCGGACGATAATTCCATCCTGGCCAAAGGTAGCGGGCACTAGTGAACAACCAGGTCTTGGCCCCGGATTCAGCGGGGTCGCTAAACGGCGGAGTCGCATGGCCGGTCCGGTCGGGCCTGATACCTCCGCTGGCCGAGGGTTTCGTCAGTAGGCCCGAGTCCGCGCCAGGGCTCGCACAGGCGCTCAGCCCCGGTACCACGATCGCGCTGACGCCCGCCAGGTCGGCCGCTGCCGGGGCGCCTGACTGGTTCGGGTCGTGCGGCAAGACCCAGCTCGCGGCCTTCGTCGCCGAGTCGCTCTGGAAATCCCAGGAACTTGACTTGCTCGTCTGGGTCACGGCCACCAGCCGGACGGCGATCCTGACCGGATACGCGAGCGCGGCCGCCCTGGCCATGGGGATCGACCCCGCCGGGGATGCTGAGCAGCTGGCCGCCAGGTTCATCGGCTGGCTGGAGCAGGCCAGCCGGTCCTGGCTCGTGGTGCTCGACGGGCTGACCAGCGCGTGGGATGCCGATGGCCTCTGGCCGGAAGGCCCGAACGGCCGGACGCTGGTCACCGCCTCGGCGGCGGCCGGGTTCGATCATGATCGGGTCCGGGTGCTCGGGGTGCCCGGCTTCAGCCGCAGAGAAGCGCTGAGCTACCTGATGGACCGGCTCACCGAGGACCGGGGCCAGCGCACCGGTGCGATCGACCTAGTCGATCACCTGGGCGGCGAGCCACTCGCGCTGGTCCAGGCCAGTGCCGTGATCGGCACCTCAGCCCTGTCCTGCCGCGACTACCAGGACGTCTTCGTACGCAAGCTGGATCAGATCAGCCGGTCGGGCCCGCCATCCACCGCCGCCGTGAGCTGGATCCTCTCGGTCGAGCACGCTGACCGGCTGTCACGGACCGGGCCGGTGCAGCCCATGCTGATCCTGGCCTCATGGCTGGACGGCAACAAGATCCCCGGCACCGTCTTTACCTCGCCGGCCGCGCGCGGTTACCTGAGCGCCGGGGGTCAGGTAACCGCCGAGCAGGCGTGGGCGGCTGTGGTCACCCTGGAGCAGGCGGGACTGGTCACCATCGACCCGGCCCCGACGCCTCCGGTCGTGATGATGACCTCGGCGATCGCCGTGGCCGTGCGCTCGGCTACGCCGCCCGACCTGGTCGAGCACGCGGTCACCGTGGCCGCCGCCGGGCTGGTCGAGGCCTGGCCAGATGACGAGCAGTCGTCCTGGCTCGCCGACAGCTTCAGGTCCTGCGCCATCGGGCTCAGCCAGCTGGCCGGTGACCGGCTGTGGACCGGCGGCAGCTACCGCCTCGCGTTCCGGCTCGGGCAGAGCCTGGAGAACGCGCGGCTGTCCGGGCTCGCCGCCGCGCACTGGAGCCAGGTCGCCGCCGCCAGTGACCGCTTCCTCGGCCCAGGGCATCCCGACTCCCTGGCCGCTAACGATCACCTTGGAGCCGCCTTTCTCGCGGCCGGGCGTGCGGCCGAGGCCCTGCCGTGGTTCCAGCGAGTGCTCGCCGACCGCGCCGGCCTGCTCGGCTCTGATCACCCCGCCACGATCGCGTTCGAAATGCGCCTTGGCCGGGCACTGATCGCGGCGAGCCGGCCAAGGGAAGCGGCGACCGTCCTTGACCGCGCCTTCCGGGCCAGCGAGCAGGTACGCGGCGTGGACGACCTTGACACGCTCGACGCCCTCGACGCGCTGGCCGATGCGTGCCAGGCGGCCGGCGAGGTGACCGACGCCGTGCGCCTGTACCGGCGGGTGCTCTCCGAGCGCGAGCGGGTGCAGGGTCCGGCCCACCTGCGGACGCTGGACAGCTGCCAGAAGCTAGGAGACGTCTACCTCGCCGGCAAGAAGTTCAAGGACGCGCTCGCCCAGTACAAGCGGGTCGTCAGCGGGCGGGAGCAGGCGCTCGGCCCGGTGCATCCCAAGACCATCGAGGCCCGCGACCGCCTCGCCTCGGCCTACCATTCGGCCTGCCGGATGGCCACGGCGCTGCGCATGTACGAGGAATCGTGCACGGATTCCGAGCGGATCCTCGGAGTCGACCACCCCGACACCCTGGCGAGGCGGGTGCACCTGGCCCACGCGCTCTATGCCGTCGGCAGGCTGGGCGACGCCACCACGATGCTGCGCGACACGGTGGAACGCTGCGAGCGGATCCTGCCCCCCGGCGATCCGCTGACCACGACCGCGCAGGAGAGCCTGACCAACATCGCGGGCTAGCACAAGCGGGGTGTCCTGCGGGGGATGTCCGGCGGCCTGGCGGCCGCAGGACATCCCCCGCTTGTGCTAGCTAAGCCGGGTCGCTCTCCCGCTTGATCTTGAAGAACGGCGACTTGAGCACCAGGCGGGCTATCACCATCAGGACCAGCCCGATGACGATGATCACGATCATCGACCAGTTCTCGGCCGACGATGACGTCTGCAGCGACTTCACCAGCAGCCAGATCAGGAACGCGGCGGCGGCAATCGGCAGGATGCCCAGCGTCAGCGCGTTCCAGGGGTTGGTGACCACCCGGCGGCGGAAGTAGACGATCGTGGCGAACGCGGTAAGGACGTAGAACCCCGCGTACAGCAGGCCGGTCACGTCGATCACGTCAAAGAAGGCGTTCTGCACCGACGTGGTCAGCAGGTAGATGTAGGTGGCCACGAGCAGGACTGCACCGATGACGAGGCTGGCCGACGCCGGGGTCGAGAAGCGCCTGGAGATGTTCGACAGGAACTCGGGCAGCACGCGGTGGCTGGCCATGCCGTAGATGAGCCGGGCGATGATCACGATGCCGGTTCCCGTCGACGCGATGACCGAGAGCGCCAGGGCGAGTGCCATGACCTTCTCCCAGCCAGAGCCGCCGAGGGCACGGGCCACGGTGACGAGCGCGGTGCCGGCATTGCCCGCCTTGTCCAGCTTGCCCGGCGTCACGGCACCCTGCAGGCCCACCGTCACGAACGTGAAGATGACCGCCAGGCAGACGACCGCGAGCATCGCGGCCCGGCCGGGGTTGACCCGCCGGTGCTTGGTCTCCTCGTTGACATACACGGTGGCATCCCAGCCTGTGTACATGAAGACCGCGGCCAGGAATCCGCCGGCGGCGCTGCCCTTCCCGCCAATTCCGCTCAGGCTGAGCCACCCGCTGCTGAATGGCGTCGTGCCCGCATGGTGACCGAACACCGCGACCAGGCCGACGATCGCGAACCCGATCAGGATCGCGTACTCGACTACCGCGATTCCGACCTGCGTTCGCGCCGTGAGCCTGATGCCGACAATCGCGATAGTGAGCATCACCAGCACGACTACCGTGGCGATGATCAGGTTGGCCGCCAGGTTAGTGGAGTTCGACCCGAAGATCGCGAGGACTGAGGGCGCTAGCACGAGGACGCCGCTGACCGTCCCGATCAGGCTGCCGGTAATCATGAGCCAGCCGGTCATGAACCCGAGGTAGGGACTGATCGACCGGCCAACCCACTCAAATGAGGCGCCGCAGTTAGCGTTCCACAAGTTCAGGCGCCGGTAAGCGTTGGCAATGATGAGCATCGGGATTGCCGTGACCAAGATGATCGGCCCGCTGCCATAGGCGGTCACGGCGGCAAGACCGGCCAGGGTCAGCCCCACCGACACCCCCGGTGCGGCGTTGGCCATGCCGATGGTCGTGTCCTGGGCTACACCGATCGCATCGGGCTCTAGCCTGGCAGCGGGTATCCCCACTCCGGCCGTACCTACGGATGCCGTCTGTTCCGTCATAAAGCCTCTTGCCTCCCTGGTCACTGCAACCAATGACCGAAGTTGACTTTTTGCTACCGGAGTAGACTAGCGGGCATTTCGGAACTTGTGGGTGACTCAGCGCGTACTCGACCGATCAGGTGATTGCGACTTCCGGGGTTCGCTACGCTGCTTCCGCCGCGACCAATCCCGAGAGGACCACAATGCCTGCCGGTGATGCCGACGAGACGGTGCGAAAGCTGGCAGGTCAGCGGCTGCGGCTGATCGACCCGCTGCTTCCGGAGCACGCGGAGGAGCCGGTCGGCTGCGATGCCCGGTTTACGGTGCCAGGGCCGGACGGGAAGCCGATCGCGACCGGGCGCTGCGAGCACCGGACCTCCGAGCCTGGATCTCTCGACCTGGCCTGGGGCGCGGCCACCCGGCGCAGGCTCATCCCGGCCATCGCGGGTCCCGAGGTGGCCGGATCACTCGGCGCGCTGATCGCCCAGTGGAGTGAGCACCTGGCCGGAGTCCCCGGCTCGGACGAACCAGACACCGCGGCCGTCATCGACTGGCCGAGCCGCGATATCGAGGGCGTCACCACCCTGCTCGATCACGGACTATGGCCGATGACCGTACTGGCGGCCCGCGTGACCAGCCACCACCGGGCCTCCGAGCCGGCGGCGGACAAGGCGGATGACCGGGCGAGCCGGGCGGGAGTCATGATCAGGAGGGCGGGTCCGGCGGACGTGGCGGCCGTCGCCGGGCTTGGCGTGCGGGAGATCAGGTTCGACGCGCATTTCGGCTGCGTCATCGAGCGCCCCGACGCCCTCGAAGCCATGCGCCGCTACGCAGCGGGACAACTGGCCGCCCCCGAGCCCTGGACCTGGCTGGCCGAACGCGATGGCGAGCCGATCGGCATGCTGCTGGCCGAACCGCCGGCCACCGCGACCTGGATCGCGCCGCTGACTGCTCAGTCACCCGTCGCGTACCTGATGTCGATGTTCGTCGTCCCCGGCGAGCGTGGCAGCGGCACCGGCGCAGCGCTGACCGGCCATTTCCACCGGGCCGTGGCCGCCGCCGGGGTGCGCGTGGCGCTGCTGCACTACGAGCTGTTCAACCCCCTGTCGGTGCCATTCTGGAGCCAGCAGGGTTACCGCCCCCTCTGGACCAGCTTCGAAACCCGGCAAACAACCCCGCCCGGCCGCCCTCACCCCACCAGGCTTCCGTGACCACAACGGCCAGCCTCCACCCGGCAGCCCCCGCCCCCACCAGGATTCCGTGACCACGGCGGGCGGCCCCCCAACCCGGCAGCCCCCGCCCCCCAGGCTTCCGTGATCATGGTCGGGGACTTGATCACGGAAACCTGGCTGTGTGATCACGCCCTCTATGTTCCGTGATCAAGGTTTGCTTCATGATCACGGAAGGCTGCGGGGGTACCCGGATGCCTGGCTGGGGGCCGCCGGACCAGGCTGTCCGGCTTCCGCCTGTGCCCGGCCATCGGCACTCCCCCCGAAATAGCAAATACCAGTCATTCTGGCCCACCGCCGCTCCTGCTCTCGCCGCCGCGAAGGCAACGTCGGTACTTAGCCGCTCCGCAGGCGCATCGATGTGACAGCTGTGTTGCTGGGACTCAATGCCGGGAACCTAGGGTGGCTGGGTTGTGGTGGTCTGGGGGTGTTGTGGTTTGTGGGTGGTGGTGCGGGTGGTTCTGCCGGGCGGGGTGATGGTGATGGCGTGGTGGGTGTCGAGTGGTATTGGGGCGGGTGGTTGTGCGGGGAGGGGCGGGGGTGGGTTGTGATGGTGCGGGGGGAGGCTAGCCCGGCCGGCTGGGGTGCGGCACGCCGGGCCGACCGGGTCTTTTGCCGGGTATGCCGGAGTCGGGCTGGCTGCGGCGCTGCTGCTGGGGTCCCCTGCTGTTGTGCGGGCGACAGCAGGGGGCCCCGGCTGTCGTCAGCCTCAGCCTCAGCCGCACCCGGACAACCGCCTTAAGTTCCCGGCATTGGGCTGAGACCGCATCTCGGTCACATCGATGCGGCTCCTCCGGGGTGCACGTGACGCGTTCTCCGTCGTGGCCAGTCCTAAGCCGGACGGCGTGCCCTCGATGCAGAGCGTTAGCGAAGCAGCCGGCATCGAGGGCACGCCGCCCGGCTAGCCCCCCGCCAGGTCTGCATCAACCCCCAGCCTGATCACGAAATTCGCGCCAAAACCGGTTCCGGGATCATGGACGAAACCTTGATCACGGAACTGTAGTGGCGTGATCGGCTCGGGTGGAGGCGTGACCGGGCGGGGTCGCACGGATTAGGCGGACTCAGAAAACCGCCAATAAGGGTAATTGTCGGTAAAATATAGGTCACCGGCTAAAGGGGGTGCCCGGAAACGGAAGGACTGGCCTGACCTATGCAGAACGTCGAGAACTTAGACACAAAGGATTCCCGGCGATTTATCGAGTCGCACCATATAGAGCGGATACCTGACGAGCTCAGGCACGGCAAGACCTGGCATCAGTTCGCCTTCTGGTTCGGCGGCAACATCAATGTGTTCAACGTCGTGCTCGGCGCGGTCGTCGTGTCGATCGGGCTGACGTTCTGGTGGGCGCTCATTGCCATCGCCGCAGGCACATTGATCGGCGCCCTGCTGATCGCCCTGCATGCCACCCAGGGCCCCAGGCTCGGGGTGCCGCAGACGATCCAGAGCAGGGGTCAGTTCGGCTTCTACGGCGCCGCGTTCCTCTTCCCCGCTGTGCTCGTGCTGAACATCGGGTTCATCGCCGCGCAGCTTGTCATCCAGGCGCAGAGCGCGCAGGGCGTGATCGGATCTGTCACCATTCCGCAGTGGATCGTGCTGCTGACTATCCCCGCCGTCATCATCGGGATCCTCGGCTACCGGTGGATCCACCGGGTCATGCAGGCCACCGCGCTCGTGGTGGGCATTTCGATGATCATCATGCTGGTGCAGGGGCTGAACTTCGGATCGCTGCCAGCCCATGAGACCGGCCTGGCGCTGCCATCGGCCGGGGTGTTCCTCGCCGGGGTCGCGCTGCTCGTCATCGACATGCTGTCGTTCGGGCCGTTCGTCTCCGACTACACCAGGTACCTGCCGGCCCAGACGAGCGGGAAACGGCTCTTCTGGGCCATCTACGCGGGCAGTGTCATCGCCACGGTCGGCTCGTGCGCTGTCGGGGCTTACCTCGCCGCGCTGCTGCCGGCGCTTGGCCCGGTCGCCGCGATCGGCCGGGTGTCAGGGAAGTGGGCACTGATCATCATGGCGGCCAGCCTGATCAACGCCTGCACCTTCAACGGCTACACCGGCGCGTTCCAGGTGCTGTCCTTCGCCAATATGTGGACCAGGCTGAAGTCGGCCTCGGTCACTCTGCGGGTCGTGCCCTTCGTAGTCGTCATGGCGGCCGGCGCGGTCGTGGCTCTTCTCGGATACCAGTCCTTCGTGACGAACCTGTCCAACTTCCTCGATGTCCTGCTGGTGATCTTCATCCCGTGGTCCGCAGTCAACCTGACGGACTACTTCGTGGTGCGGCACGGGGAATATGACGTAGCGTCGTTCTTCCTGGCGAATGGTCGCTATGGCCGCTTCCAGTGGCCCGGCCTGCTGGCCTACGCGATCGGCCTCGCCGCCCAGTGGCCGTTCGTCTCGCAGCCCGACTACATCGGGCCGCTGGTCAAGCCGCTTGGCGGGGCGGACATCTCCTGGCTGGTCGGCTGGATCGTCGCCGCCGCCGTCTACCTCGGGCTGATCCGCCTGCAAGGCGGCCGGGATACTGGCTTTGCCCAGGAGTAGGGAACGGAAATCAGGAAGGGTGACGTGACGGGCTACGACTTCATCGTGGTAGGCGCGGGCACGGCGGGCTGCGTGCTGGCGGCCAGGCTCAGCCAGGACGCCGAGGTCAGGGTCCTGCTGCTTGAGGCCGGCAGCGCGGAGCGGACGCCCGCGATGACCGTGCCGAACGCCTGGCCGCAGAACCTTGGCTCCCCGGCGGACTGGAATGATCTGACCACCGGCCAGGCCGACGCCGGGCCGGCGGTCTACCCGCGAGGCAAGGCACTGGGTGGCGGCAGCGCCGTCAACGCGATGGTCCACGTGCGCGGGCATCGCGCGGTCTACGACGGCTGGGCCGCCGCCGGCGCGACCGGGTGGGGCTTCGCCGACCTGCTGCCCTACTTCAAGCGGAGCGAGCGGACGCAAGGGCGTGACCAGGCGCTGCGCGGGACCGATGGCGCGGTGCGGGTTGGCCCAGCCGGCGCTGACCGGCATCCGGTCGCGCAGGCGTTCTTCGGCGCGCTCGCCGACGCCGGCTACCCCAGCACCGACGATCTCAGCGGCCGGCGCCAGGAAGGCGCGGCCTGGATCGACCTGGCCATTGCCGACGGGCAGCGGGTCAGCTCGGCCGACGCTTACCTGCGGCCGGCTGCGAGCCGCGGCAACCTGGTCGTTCAGGCCGACTGCCTGGTCACCCGGCTGCGAGTGACCGGGCAGGGCCGCTGCACCGGCGTCACCTACGTGCGCGGCGGAACTCAGGATCAGGCCGAGGTGGGACCCTCCGGCGAGGTGATCGTATGCGCCGGGGCGATCGGCTCACCCCGGCTGCTGCTGCTGTCCGGGATCGGGCCGGCCGCGCACCTGCGGACCCTGGGGATCGAGCCAGTGGCGGAGGTACCAGGCGTGGGCGCGAATCTGCAGGATCATCCGATCATCCTGGCGTCCTACGCGGCCTCGGAACAGCTGCCGGCCAGCGGCTATAACCACGGCGAGGTCTGTGCGACCCTGCGCAGCAGCGACCTGCCAGCCGACCTGCCGGGCGCGTACCCCGACCTTCAGCTGTTCCCGATCTTGCTGCCGCTCGCCCCGGCCGGACTAGAGCCGCCGGACTCTGGCTATGCGCTGGTGGCCTCGGTAGTCGCGCCGGACAGCCGGGGATCGGTGCGCCTGGCCAGCGCGGACCCGCTGACAGCACCACTGATCGACCCCGGGTTCCTGACCAGTGACCGTGACCTCAGCCGGCTTGAGACCGGACTGCGGATCGTCAGGCAGGTCGCGCGGAGCCCGGTATTCGACGCGGTCAGGAAACTGGAAGTGTGGCCAGGACCCGACGTCGGCACCAGCGCTGAGCTCCGTGACTACATCCGTCGCGGCGTCGGCAGCTTCTATCACCCGGCGGGCACCTGCGCTCTGGGGACGAGCGACGCCGCGGTCGTCGACCTCGAGCTGAAGGTTCGCGGACTGACCGGCCTGCGGGTGGTAGATGCCTCGGTGCTGCCTGTTATCCCCAATGCCCATCCGAATGCGACCGTGCTGGCTGTGGCCGAGCGCGCGGCCGAGCTAGTAAGCGGCCGAGCTAGTAAGCGGTAAGCGGCCGGCACCGGACTGGGGCACCAGACATTCGGGGACGGGATACGATCCAGAAGCAATGATTATCCCTGAAAGGCCATTTTCATCCTATGTCGGTCGTTGAAGAGCCCGCAGCAGCCGAGGTGACGTCGCTCGCTGCTAGCCGCCTGCTCGCGCTTGATCCCCTGCCGCCTGCCTTAGCCGACCTGCCGGCCCTGCGGCGCGACGTTCCCGCAGGCGGATGCCGAGGGGCAGCCCGCCGAGATCAGCGGCTGTGTGCACTGGGCGGGCGAGCCGGGATCTATCGACCTGACCTGGGGCGCGGCGCAGCGGTTCCAGCTCGTGCCGAAGATCAGCGGGCCGGACCCCGCCGCTGCCCTTGACCTGCTCCTCACGCGGTGGCGCGAGCATCTGGCCGAGGTACCGGCCGCGGCGAACCTGGACGACACCGCCGCGATCGTGACCTGGCCGAGCCGCGACGTCGACGGGATCAGGGTCCTGCAGCGCCACGGCCTTGTCCCGCTGGCCGTGATCGCGGCCCGGCACACAAACACCAGCATCAGCCCGAGCACCGGCACGGTCAGCGATCCCGCTCGGGCGGACGGGGTGCGCATCAGGCGGGCAGGACCCGATGACGTCGAGGCGGTCGCCGCGCTCGGGTACGGACTGGTCAGGTACGACGCCTATTTCGGCGCTGTCGTCGACCGGCCAGGCACCAGGGCCGCGCTGCGTCGCGAGGCCGAAGGCCTCCTCTCCGCACCCGAGCCGTGGGTGTGGCTGGCCGAGCGGGACGGCAGCGCGGTCGGCCTGCTGGCCGCCGAGCGGCCCGAGAAGGCGAACTGGATCGCGCCGCTGATCCGGCTGTCGCCCGCGGCCTATCTGCAGCAGGGTTTCGTGCTGCCGGGCGAGCGCGGCACCGGCATCGGAGCCCGGCTCACGGCCACCTTCCACGCTGAGGTGGCGGCGGCCGGCGTGCCGGTTACCTTGCTGCACTACTCCCAGGTCAATCCGCTGTCCGCACCGTTCTGGAGCCAGCAGGGATACCGGCCGCTCTGGACCTCCTGGGAGGCCAGGCCAGCGCATACGCTGCGCTGACCTGGCCCAGACCACTAGGCCGCCGGGCCGCCAGGCCCGCTAGGCCAACTTCGCCTCGCTCTCCCGCTTGGTCTGGAAGAACGGCGAGCGGAGCCAGAACCTCGCGATCAGCATCAGCACCAGGCCTACTGCGATGATGCCGATAAACGACCAGATCTGCGTGCTCGCCGCGCCCATCAGCGACTTCACGACGATCCAGCCGAGGAACCCGGCGGCACCAACCGGCAGGATGCCAAGAATCAGTGCATCCCGCACTCCGCCGAACACCCGGCGCCGGTAGTAGAGCACGGTAGCCAGCGCGGTGAGGATGTAGAACACGGCGAATAGCAGCCCGGTCACATCCACCACGTCGGTGAACGCGCTCTGCACCGAGGTCAGGAGCAGGTAGACCGCGCTGAGCACCACGATAAGCACGCCGACGATGACGCTCGCCGCGACTGGCGTGGAGAACCGGCGCGACACGTTGCTCAGGAACTCGGGCAGTACCCGGTAGCTCGCCATGCCGTAGACGATCCGGGCGCTGAGCACGATGCCCGTGCCGGTCGTGGCAATGACAGAAAGCGCCAGGCTGAGGGCCATCGCCTTGGCCCAGAAGCCGCCACCGAGCGCCTGCGCGACGTAGATAAGCGCGGTGTCGCTGTGCGCCGCCAGCCTGGCTGGCGACACGACGCCCTGAAGTCCCACAATCGACAGGGTGTAGATGATCGTCAGCAGCCCGACCGCCATCATGGCGGCCCGTCCAGGGTTAATGCGACGGTGCTTGACCTCTTCATTGACGTACAGGGTGCCGTCCCAGCCAGTGAAGATGAAGACGGCGATCAGGAATCCAGCTACCGCGCTGCCCTTGCCGTTGATGCCGGAAAGGCTCAGCCAGCTCGAGCTGAAATGCATTGCCCCATGCCAGTGGGCAAACACCGCCACCAGGCCGGCGATCGCGAGCCCGATGAGAATCAGGTACTCCACCAGCGCCATGCCTAGCTGGACGCGAGCCGTGATGCGAATCCCTACGACCGCGATCACGATCATGATCAGCCCGACCGCGGTGCCGATGCCGATGTTGGCCGCCGTGCTGGTCGAGTTCGAGCCAAATACCGCCAGCACGCTCGGGCCGAGCACCTCAACACCGCTGACCGTCGCGATTATATAGGCCGCGACCATCAGCCAGCCAGTCAGGAAGCCGAGATAGGGGTTAATCGCCCGGCCGACCCATTCGAACGAGGCCCCGCAGTTAGCGTTCCACATGTTGAGCCTGCGATACGCGTTCGCGATGACCAGCATGGGAATAGCGGTAAGAATGATGATCGGCCCGCTGCCGTAGGCGGTCATCGCGGCCAGCGCGGCCAGGGTCAGGCCCACCGACGCGGCAGGCGCCGACGATGCCATGCCGATTACGGTGTCCTGCGCGACTCCGATCGCGTCTTGTTGCAGTCTTGCAGTAGGTGCTGGCGCGGCTGCCGCCGTCGCGGCCAGCGTATGTTCCGTCATGAGTTTTCCTCTCGGACCAGGTAAGGTACCGGATCCGACAGCCGGTAACCGCCGACGGCACTACGGATCAATGTCCCTAAATATGTCACGCGGCAGAGCTTAGCGACCATTTCACCGCTCCGTGCGAGCTACGGATTGGATTCTTATGATTGGTCCGGCAAATCTAGCGAGTGACCTGCGGATTTCTCCGTGAGTAGCGAAGCCAGTCGTTTCTGTCACGACACCGCAAAGGCACCGAGAATGGCGGCCGCCTCGGACGGAGTGAATGCGCAGGTGGCGTCGCCGACCGATAGCTCTATCCGCTGAACTCGCGGGTCGGTGGTCGTCCACGCCTGGCTCCAGGTCCAGACTCCCTGCTCGGCCGCGATAGCGCGCGCTGTCGCCTTGAATCGTTCCTGCGTGGTGGCCAGCAGCAGATGAATTATCGAGGTCTGCGGCGGATCCGGAATGACCCGGACGCCGGCGACGCTCTCCAGTGCGGTCGCTATTGCCCTGGCCTGCTCCAGGTAACGCGGCATTCTCGGCAATCTGATCGAGAGGCAGCTCAGCGCGGACGCGGCATTCGGCCACAAGCCGAAGAGAGTACCGCCCATCCGCGATCGCCACTCCCGTACCTCGGCGACCACGTCGGCTGGCCCGGCCACGCAGCAGCCAGGCAGCGCGCCGATGCCCTTGTAGAACGAGACATAGACGGTGTCGAAGAGCGCCGCGATCGCCGAGGGCGGGCGGCCATAGCCGGCCGATGATTCCCATAGCCTGGCGCCATCGAGATGCACGGCCGCGCCGGTGGCCGCCGCCCAGCCGCACTGGGCGACGAGATCGTCCCAGGACGGCTGCTGCCCGCCCAGGTCCCGCTGCGGCAACTCGATCAGCAGCGCGGCGGCCGGCTCGGCGACGCGAGCGAGGTCGGTCAGCTCGAGGAGCCGGTCCCGATCGCCGACCGGGCGGCCGGTGAGCTGGTGCAATCGCTGATGAGCCTGGCCCTCATGCCTGTGAAGATGACACATAGGATGAAATATGATCGTGCGCCGCTGCCGTCGGTCAGCGTGTACTCGCAGCACGGCCTGCTGTGCCATCGTTCCGCTCGGCAGGAAGATCGCGGCGGGCTTGCCGAGGAGCACGGCGATCTCCGACTCCAAGGTGGCGACCACTCCGCCCTCGCCGTACCTGTCGACCTCCGTATCGGCGGGAATCGTCGCCAGCATCTTCGCCGCGCTGACGTCGCCGTGCCAGGCGAGCGACCTCGTGCAGGCCGCCCTGAGCACCGCCAGCTCGGCTGCCTGCCCGGACGGAGTCACGGCGCGGGCAGCTCGGCGACGATGCGGCGTCCTGCGATGCTGCCGGCGATCCTCGCGACCCCGTGATGGACTTCGTCCCGGTAGGCCAGGCGCACTACCGCCTGACTGCCGCCTGGGCCGGTCACGGTCAGCCTGGCCGTCAGCTGCCCGGTTGCCTGATCCCAGCGGGCCGTGCCGCTGACCATCGTGTCCGCGGTCCACCGGTACCGGCGGAACGTGATCTTGATCCGGGCCGGCGGGCCGCTGAACCGGTAGGTCCCGCCGCGCAGGCCCCAGCCGTGCACGCCGTCGCCGTAGAACCAGTGCCAGTCAGCATCTCCGACCGCCGCAACAGCGACCGAGGCCAGCCGCCGGCCCGTACGGCCAGCCTGATTGCCGGCCAGCGCCCTGGCCGGGGTAACGCCGGCCAGCAGGCTGGCGAAGTTCCCGACCACCCGGACCTCAGGAGTCCGCTTCGCGCAGGACGCGTCCAGCCTAGTCAGCGCACCGGGGTGCTCGATAAACTTCCTGACCAGCCCCTGAGCACAGCCGAATGGATCATCGAGCGCGTTGACATGCGTGTCATTGCGGATCAGGATCCAGCGCGCCGATGGCCCCATGTCCTTGGTGACGAGGCGCCCTTCGGCCGGAGTGGTGAGAGAGTCCAGGTCGCCAGACAGCACGAGCACCGGCAGCGACGGCGGCGCCCACGGCATCTTCCTGGTGATCGGCGGGTCCTGGCGAGCCGGCGCTGGCCAGCTCAGGCAGGCGTCGAATTCTTCCTCAGGCTCGGTCACCCATTCATGCACGGTGAACGGGGCGAACGCGTCCGGCGCCAGCCGCGCCAGCGCCCGCGCGTACTCTTTGCGGCGCTGCGCCACCGGCGACTGGTAGGAGAACGGCTGCGGGTAGTCCAGGCAGGTGACAGCCTGATAGAGACCGGCGTTGAACTCCCGCACCGGACCCGAGTCTTCAGCGGGGAAGATCTCCTGCGCGGTCAGGCGCAGCAGCGGCACCGCGTCGCGGGACGGGCTGAGCAGTGCGCGGATCGCCGGATCGAGCTCCCGGTAGACGCCGCTATCGGCACCCGCGATATTGACCAGCTCGATCAGCTCGCTGACGCCGACCCTGGTCCTCGTGACTTCCCCAAAAGGGTCTCTCGTAGTGCCGGTCACCGGATGCGCCCGCAGGTACCGCGCGGCCCGGCCGATCCTGGCCCACGACGACCCCGGCGCCGCCGCGTGGCACGCGACGCTGCGCGCGCAGGCCAGGTCGAACCCGGTCCTGGCGGCGGGGATCATCAGCGGGTAGAACGGATCGGTCTCATTTGCCGGGTAGGCCGCGTCCAGCGTCACCGAGCGAAGCAGCTTCGGGTAGCGAGAGGTGAACGTCTGGCTGAAGAAAGTGCCGTACGAGTCGCCGTAAAGATCGACCGGGCCGGTGCGGACTCCAGGAGCACCCGGTCGAGGTCGCGGGCCGCGTTCGCGGTCGTGTACAGGTCACTGGCCTGGACGTAGCCGTGACCGCCGATCAGCTTCCTGGTGTGGTTGAGCTGCCGGCCGCACGCGCCGGTGTCCGCAGTGTAGGAGGCAATACTGTCGAGCAGCGTCCAGTGCTGGAGCGCCTTGCATGTAAAGGATGACGACGTACCGGTGCCGCGCAGGTCGACTAGCAGCAGGTTCCTGGTCCGCAGCAACGGCCCGAGCATGGCCCGGTAATCCGGCGCGGTTCCAGAAGTCGGGAACCCGGGACCGCCTTCCACCGCGACAATCGTCCGCGCTGACCGTCCGCCAGCCGCCCGGCTTGCCCCGGCCGGGTACCACTGGAAGCCGACCCTGATCGTGCCGGCCGCCGCGTCAGAGTAGTCAAAGGGCACCTTGATCGTCGTGCACCAGGCCCGCGGCGACGCCGCGCACGGCGGAATCACCACCGAGCCGACCTTAATCGGATGCCTGGCCACCCGCCCGCCAGCTCCAGCAACCCCTAGCACACCAGCCCCAGGCATCCCTCCAGCCCGCCCAAACACCCCGCCACCCAGGAAAGCGGCCCCGCCACCCAGGAAAGCGGCCCCGCCACCCAGGAAAGCGGCCCCGCCAGCCCGGACGGCCGCCCCGCCAGCCCGGACGGCGACCCCGGCCCGGACGGCGATCCCGGCCCGCGCCGTCGCAGTCCCCGGCGGCCGCTGGCCAGTGGCCGAGGCGATCGCACTCGGCGCGGTCAGACTCAAGATCATCGCGACCGTCGAACCGGCACCTACCAGGACCAAAGCTCGTCTGACCGGCATAGCGACCAGACTGACGCCGCCCCCGGAGACTGTCAAGACAACGAGACCAAGATGGCGCCGGCGGCGGCCGGGTGATCCCGCTGGTTTCCGTAATCTAAGGCGAAATCAGGTTCCTGGACACAGGTTGGCGTTGCCGCAGAGGCGTCTGACACCGGGTCGCTCAAGAATGGTGCGACTGCTCACGCGGATGAGCCTTCCAGAGCCTCCGCCAGTTTCCCGGAAAGGCCAGGCGGTCATGGTGCCCGGCTGAAGTTCCGTATTCATGACCGAGACGGTGATCACGGAGCCCTGGTGGCGTGATCGCGCGGCTGATGTTCCGTGACCACGGCGGGCAGCATGATCCCGGAACATCGGTGGCGCGACCCAGAGGGGAACCCAGGTTTCCGGACTCAGGGTGCACTCACCGCCCGCAGCTTTCCGTGATCATGAAGCAAAGCTTGATCACGGAATGTGAAGCGCGTGATCACCCACCAGGACTCCGTGATCACCCTCTCGGCCATGATCACGGAGCCCCAGCGGCGTCATCGGGGTGCCGGAACTACTCGGCTGATGCCCATCGCGGTCAGAACGAAGGCGTGCACCTCGGCCTCGTAGTTCGCCTGGGCGAACCGGCCAGAAGGACCCGTGTGCGCCCCCGCGCCCGAGTTCGACCCGGAACAGCACCTCAGGCCAAGGAGCCCCGCCAGCCCCGCCAGCCCCGCCAGCGCCGGGCGCGTCGCCCTCAGTCTCGCCACCCACTTGGCAGGCTCGTGCACCGCCACCCGCGCGTCGTTCACCGCGCCGGTCACCAGGAGCGCCGGCCGCTCGCCGGCGGGCGGGTTGTCATAAGGCGAATAGCGCCCGCATGCAGGCGTAGTCGTCGGGATCGCGAGGATCCCCCCACTCGTCCCACTCGTTGATCGTCAGCGGAATCGACGGATCCAGCATCGTCGTCACGCAGTCCACGAACGGCACCTCGGCGACCACGGCCCGCCAGCGGTCAGGCCGCATCGAGTAGACCGCCCCCTGCAGCAGCCCGCCAGCCGACAGCCCGCGCGAGACGATCCGGCCTCCGTCCACGAGCCGCGGCCCGCGACGCGCCCCGCCAGCCAGTCGGCCACATCGATGAAGTCGGTGAACGTGGTCGGCTTGGACCGCAGCCTGCCCTGCTGCCACCAGTTCCTGCCGCCCTCGCCGCCGCCCCTGATGTGCGCGATCGCGTAGACGACGCCGCGGTCGAGCAGCGAAGGCAGGCCGACGCTGAACTCGGGATCCGAGCACGCCTCATACGCGCCGTAGCCGTAGAGCAGGCACGGCGCCGATGCCGTCCAGCGGCGTCGCCGCTGGCGTAGGCCAGCGTCACCGGGATCGGCTGTGCCATCGCTGGCCGGCGCCGTCACCCGCTCGGTCGCGTAGTCGCGCCGGGTCGTAGCCGGGCACGTCCTTGCGCTTGAGCAGGGTCCGCTCGCCGGTTGCCAGGTCGAGCCTGTACCAGGTCGGCGGCTCGATCAGCGACTCCTCCATGACGATGACCGAACCGGCGTCGTAGTCCTCGGCGTGCTCGACGCTGATCGAGCCGGCCTGGCAGGCTGGGCGGCACCTCGATGACGTTGCCGCCGTCGAGGTCGGTGATCGCCAGCAGCGGCGCGCCGTCGCGCCGCAGCGTCAGCAGCAGCCGCTCGCCGATGACGTCGCAGCCATGCAGCCTGGTGTCGCCGTCGCAGCCGGGGCGATGGCCTGGCACGCCACCGGCGCCCAGTTCGCCGCGCCCGGCGCGTCGGCCGGCGTCCGCTTCAGCGTGAACTCGGGCTCCCCGTCATCGGTGACGATGTACAGCCACCCAGTCGGAATGGGCCGTCCCCGCTCGTGCCGTCCTCGGACCTGGCGTGGTCGACCCGGTACTCGACGCCGCGCCGCCGCGGCCGACCAGGATCGGCTCGGCAAGCGGATCGGCCAGCGGGATCAGCCGCACCTCGGTGGTGTCGCGGGACTCCGAGGTGATCATGGCGAACTGGCCGCTGCGCGACGCGCTGCAGGGTCAGCTCGTACCTGGCATCGTCCTCGGTGTAGATCAGCACGTCGCTGCGCGGCCAGGCGTGCCGACCTCGTGTCGCCATAGCTGGAACGGCCGGTTCAGCTCGTCGGGCACCAGATAGAAGAGGTAGCGCGAGTCCGCCGACCAGGCGATGCCCGGATAGCTCCGCTCGATCGATCGGGCAGGTCATCCCGCTCGCAGGTCCCTGATCCGCAGCCGGTAGATCTCCGCGCCGCTGGTGTCGGCCGACCAGGCGAGCAGCGAGCCGCCCGGGCTTGGCTCCGGTCGCGCCACGTCCACGTAACCGGTCGCCGCACCGATGATGTTCTCGTCCAAGAGGAGCTGTTCGGCAGATTTTCCTGATTGTGACCGAAGAAACTGAAGATTCTCTCTTCCCTGTGGTGTCCTGGTGCGGTAGATAAAGCCTGATAGGGGCCATCCGACCGAGTCTTCGGTCCGGTCGGGTATCCGCCCGGTCGATTCAGCGGCGAGCCGGCCTGCGAGGTCCGCTAGCAGCGAGCATGCGCGTCGTAGTAACCGCGCTCCGCGGCGAGGTAGTCGCGGAGCTCTGGCCGCCCATGGATCGCGCATCCAGGCGTAGTCGTCGGGCTCGCTGTCTCCCGTGCAGTTCCCTGAGGGACGGAATCCGCGGCGCAGGACTGGCGGCGGCTGGCGTGCGGTCTCGGCATGGCAGGGACCCTATCGGAGAGGCTCGCAACGGGATAGAGATATTAAATACCGAATAACAGATGCTATATAAACTTCCCGGAAGAGCTTCACGCCTCATCTCACCGTGCGGACGTGGCGGTATAACTACAGATAGCTCGCTGAGCGCCAGACAAGGAGAACCCCCATGCTCCGATCGATCACCCGGCCGCTTCGGCTGGCCGCGGCCTGCCTGGCGCTCTGCGGCGGCCTTGCGGCGGCGAGCCCGCGCACGCGCGACCGCGGCTCGGCCGGCCCGTCGCGCGCAGCCAGCGTCGATCCACCTTCGTGGTCGGTGCCACCGACGCGGTCGACACGCTGAATCCGTTCCTCGGCTTCACGCAGCCAGGACTACGAGGTCTACGGCCTCCTCTACGACAACCTGATGGACTACGGCCAGCTCGAACTACGCGGCCGACGCCCAGGCTGGCGACCTCCTGGTCGCACTCCAAGAACGGCCTCGTCTGGACCTACCACATCAGGCACGGCGTGAAGTGGTCCGACGGCGTCCCGCTGACCGCGGCCGACGTCGCCTACACGTTCCAGCGTAACATCGTGCCCGAACTCCACCGAGTTCGCCGACAACGAGGCCTACGTCGGCGAGATCGACAGCGCGTCAAGGCGACCGGCAAGTACACCGTCGTGATGACGGTCAAGCACTTCACGCCCGGTCATGAACCGGCTCGAGCGTGCCGATCCTGCCCGAGCACATCTGGAAGCACATCAGCGAGAAGCAGCTCGGCTCGTTTCAAGAACCCGAACCCGGTCGGCTCAGGTCCGTTCACGTCTCCAGCTTCAGTCCAACCAGACGATCACGCTGAAGGCCAACCCGCGACTACTGGGGCGGCAAGCCCGGCATCAAGACGCTCGTCTTCCAGCGATTCGACAACCCGACCGCCGATGAAGCTCGCGCTCGCCAACGGCACCATTGACTTCGCCGAGGGCCTGACGCCCGCGCTCTGGCAGTCGCTCAAGGGCCAGCCCGGCGTCAAGCTCGATCAACGCCGAGGCAGGTAACTTCGACGAGCTCGCCTTCAACAACGGCGCGGCCACGGTTTCAGGGCAAGCCGATCGGCAACGGCAACCCGGCGCTCAAGGACGTCAACGTCAGGCACGCCATCAGCTACGCGCTGAATACATCAGCAGCTAGTGAAGAACGTTCTGCTCAACACCGGCGATGCGCCGGCACGTCGATCATCCCGCCGATCTACCCGCAGTTCCACTACACCCCGCCGGCAGTCGGCGACCTACCACTACGACCCGAAGAAGGCCGAGCAGATCCTGAACGCCGACGGCTGGAAGATGGGCCCGAACGGGGTCAGGGTCAAGAACGGCAAGCAGCTCAAGCTGCGGCTGTTCGTCGGAACCAGTCACCGACCTAGACCGCAGGACGCCCCGTACATCAAGGGCTGGCTGAACGCGATCGGCATCAAGGTCACCATGACCGGCGATGTCGAGACAGCCAGCTCACCGCCGACATCGGCAACGGCCAGTACGACATGTTCATGTGGGGCTGGGGAGTCGAGCCTAATCCCGACTTCCAGCTCTCGGTGTTCACCTGCGGCCAGCGTTCGTACGGCTCAGGTCCGAACTACACGCCTGGCTGGTCGGACAGCTTCTACTGCAACTCGCACCTACGACAAGCTCTACCACCAGCAGCAGTCACTGGACGGGGCCGCCAGGGCCAAGGTCGTCAAGCAGATGCAGAAGATGCTGTACGACGACGACCCGTACGCGGTGCTCTACTACCCGAACGACACGCAGGCCTACCGCAGCGACAAGTTCACCGGGTTCGCCCCGTCGCCCGAACAAGCCCAACGGCCTGTACCTGTACCAGGAGACTCGAGTGCGTGGAGCTACCGCTGCATCCGCCCGGCGGGCAGCAACCCGTCGCTCACTGACCGCAACATCGGCTGCGAGCACGAGATCGGCGCGGTCAGGCTCCCGGCGCCCAGCGGCGTCAACGGCGGCCTGATCGGCGGCATCGCCGCCGCGGTCGTGGTGCTCGGCGGCGGCGGCGTGGCTGGTCAGCGCCGCGCCGCAAGGCGGCGACCGCGGACGAGCGGGAGTAGCCGCCGTGGCAGATGTCATGCTCGAGGGCGCTCGCGCCGCCGCGGAGGACCGCAGCGGCGCGAGGCCCGGAGGCGTCGTCCGGCCTCGGCCGGACGCTGTCGGTCAAGGTGCTGAGCGCGGCGATCACGCTGTTCGTCGTGCTGGTGCCAACTTCTTCCTGTTCCGGGTGCTGCCAGCGAACCCGGCCAAGAACCTGACCCACAACAGCACGCTGACCGCCAAACAGACTCGCCGCGATCAACAGGACGTTCGGGCTCGGGCTGCCGCTGCCGCAGCAGTTCTGGAACTACCTGGTCCAGACCGCGCACGGCAACCTCGGCCGCTCGTTCGTCAACCAGTTGCCGGTGTCCCAGCTGATCGGCCAGGCGCTGTGGCCGACCGTGCTGCTGGTCGGCACGTCCACGGTGCTGTCCACGGTGATCGGGGTGTGGATCGGCATCAGCGGCGGCTGGAACCGCGGCAGCAGGTTCGACCGGACCTCGACCGCGTTCGTCAACGTCCTGTACGCCATGCCGGACTTCTGGCTCGGCATGGTGCTGCTGATCGCGTTGGCCGGCAGGCTCGCGCTGTTCCCCGACGGCGGGATGCACAGCTTCACGGGCGGCGGTTCGGGGCTTGGCCGGCTTCGGCGACCTGCTCTGGCACCTCACGCTGCCCTGCCTCGTGCTGACGCTCGTCTACCTGGCCGAGTACTCGCTGGTGATGCGGTCCTCGCTGATCGACGAGCTGAACGCCGACTACCTGCTCACCGCCAGGGCCAAAGGCCTGCGTGACTGACCTGGTCAGGCGCAGGCACGCGGTGCCGAACGCGCTGCTGCCGTCGATCACGCTGATCATGCTCAACCTCGGCTTCGTGATCTCAGGCGCGATCACGACCGAGACCGTGTTCTCCTGGCCCGGCCTCGGGCGGCTGTCCTACGTACGCGCTCAACGCGCCCGACTACCCGACGCTGGAAGGGCACCTTCCTGCTGTTCTCGGCCGCGGTGATCGTCGCCAACCTGATCGGCGACCTGCTGCTGACCGTGTTCGACCCGCGGGTGAGGCAGGCATGACGGCCAGGCACTGCCACGGCCAGTCGTCCGGCGCGCGCCCGGCGGCTCGCCCGGGCCGCCGGCGCACGGGCGCGACTCGACCGCGGTTCTGGCGGGAGTTCCGCAAGGATCAGGCGCCGGGCATGACCGGGCCTGATCGTCCTCGCCGTGATGATCGCGGTCGCGCTGCTCGCACCGGTGCTCGCCAACTCGCGCGGACTCAACCCGATCTTCGCGACAGCCACCCCGAACACCGGGCCGAGCCTGCACTACCCGCTCGGCACCGACAGCGACGGCCGGTCCGTGCTGACCGAGCTGATCTGGGGCGCGCGCAACTCGCTGCTCGTCGGCCTCGACCGCGACGCTCATCTCGATCCTGATCGGCGCGCTGGTCGGCGTCGTGGCCGGGCACTTCGGCAGCATCAGGGCCCGGCTCGGGCCGCCTGACCGACAACGTGCTGATGCGGGTCACGGACTGGTTCCTCGTCGTCCCGTTCCTGCCGCTGGCGATGGTGCTCGCCCGCACCATCGGCCCGTCGCTCGGCGTGATCATCTTGGTGATCGGCCTCACGTCCTGGGCCGGGCACCGCGCGGATCGTCCGGGCTCAGGCGCTCGCCGTCGAGACCAGGCCCTACCTTGAGCGAGCGAAGGCGCTCGGCGCCGGGCACTGGCACCAGATGTACAGGCACGTGCTGCCGAACGTGATGCCGCTGCTGCTCGCCAACACCATCCTCACCGTGGCCGGCACGATCCTGGCCGAGACGACCCTGTCCTTCCTCGGCCTCGGCGACCCGATCAGGCCACGTGGGGCGAGATGCTCGGCGCCGCGTACAGCTACGGGGTCGGCACAGGCAACGCGGTCTGGCTGCTCGCGCCCGGCATGGCGATCATTCTGGTCGTGATGGCGTTCACCCTCGTCGGCCACGCGCTCGAGACCGTCGCTCGACCCCCAGCTGCGGGAGCGCTGATGAGCCTACTCGAACTGCGCGACCTGACCATCACTTATCAGCACCGGAGCCGGGCCGGTACCCGCCGTCCGCGGGGTTAACCTGCTCCGTCGACGCCGGCCAGACGCTCGGCCTGGCGGGAGAGTCAGGCTGCGGCAAGTCGACGATCGCCACCTCCATCCTGCGGCTGCTGCCGGCCTCGGCGAAGGTGACCGGCGAGATCCTGTTCAACGGCGACGACGTCCTGAAGATGAGCTGGGGCAAGCTCCGGGCGGTCAGCTGGGCCGGGGCCTCGATCGTCTTCCAGGGTGCGATGCACTCGCTGAACCCGGTGCGCAAGATCGGCAGGCAGATCGCCGAGCCGATCCTGCTGCACGCCCCGGCCGTCACAGCCGCCCAGGCCGACAAGCGGGTGGCCGAACTGCTCAGCCAGGTCGGGCTGCCCGCGGCCAGGGCCGCTTCCTACCCGCACGAGCTCTCCGGCGGGCAGAAACAGCGCGTCATGATCGCGATGGCGCTGGCCTGCGCGCCGAGCCTGATCATCGCCGACGAGCCGACCACGGCGCTCGATGTCATGATCCAGGCTCAGGTACTGCGCCTGATCGGCGATCTGGTCCGCGACCGCGGGATCGGCATGATCATGATCAGCCACGACCTGTCCGTGCTGTCCGCCACCTGCGAGCGCCTCGCGGTCATGTACGCGGGCAAGATCGTCGAGGAAGGCCCTGCCCATGAGGTCTTCACCGGCGCCCGGCACCCGTACGCGCAGGCGCTGGCCTGGGCGTTCCCCATCATCGGCGATCCGCGTACCCGGCTGAATCCGCGCGGCCTGCCCGGCGACCCGCCCGACCCGGCGATGGTGCCTCCGGGGTGCAGCTTCCACCCGAGGTGCGCGGTCGCAGTCGAGGAGTGCTCGACCCGCGAGATGACGCTCTGGCCAGCCGGCGAGCGACGAAAGGCGGCCTGCGTGCTAGTACTCGATGCCTCCCCTGGCGAGTCAGCGGTGCGTTCTGTTACAAATAAAAGCGGAGTTCCCGAGGCACAGCCGACCAGCGGCGAGGCAGCCGGATGAGCCAGGACCTCACCCCGGACGGCGCCGGCGCCGAGACCGCCAACCCGCCCCAGGCTCCCGCCACCCGCGAAGCCGACGCCGAACCCGCCGGGCAGCCCCGGACCACCGCCACCCAGGCGATCCGCGGCGAGCCAGCCACACCCCCTATTTTGTCGGTGGCTGACGTTAAGGTGGTTTTCGCTGGGCGGGGGCGGCGGGCTTCGGCTCGGGCCGTCGACGGCGTCAACCTGGAGATCGCCGCTGGCGAGATCGTCGCGCTGGTGGGTGAGTCGGGCTGCGGCAAGACGACGCTGGCGCGGACCATGCTCGGGCTCGAACGGGCCACCGGCGGCCAGATCAGGTATGCCGGGCAGCCGATCTCGCTGCGGACGGGGGCGCTGCGCACGTACCGGCGGCAGGTCCAGCTCGTGCTTCAGGACCCGACCGGGTCACTGAATCCCCGGCACACCGTGTACGAGGCCGTTGCGGAAGGAGTCAGGATTCACCGGCTCGGCAACGAGCTGGCTCGGGTCAGTGACGCGCTGTCCAGATGCGGGCTGCGTCCGCCCGAACGGTTCTTCGAGCGGTACCCGCATGAGTTGTCCGGCGGGCAGCGGCAGCGAGTGGTGATCGCCGGGGCGCTGGTGCTTGAGCCCAAGGTGCTCGTCGCCGATGAGCCGGTGGCCTCGCTCGACGCGTCGGTGCGCGGGGAGATCCTGTCGCTGCTGCTGCGACTGCGGAGCGAGCTTGGCCTGGCCGCTCTCGTCGTCACCCATGACCTCGGCCTCGCGTGGAACATCGCCGACCGGCTGGCCGTGATGTACCTGGGCCGGATCGTCGAGGTCGGGACCCCTGAGCAGGTGTTCGCCGCGCCGCGGCACCCCTATACCCGGGCGCTCATGTCCGTGCTGCCCGAGTCGCCGATCGAGCCGATCGTGCTGACCGGGGAGCCGCCGGACGCGAGCCGGATTCCGGCCGGATGCCGGTTCCACCCGCGCTGCCCCGAGCTCGCCTCAGGCGCCGCCGCCGCTGCCGGAGTCGCCGGGCAGTGCACGAGCACAGCCCTCCCGGCTCTGCCTGCGGCCGGCGGGCACGGGGAGACGATCGTGTCTTGTCACCTGGCCGCCGCGCGGGCCAGGTAAGCCGCTTGCACCAGCTCGCGAACCTGGTCGGCCGGCAGGCCGCGGGAGAAGTTACCGTCCCGGCCAGTCACCGTCGGCGCCGCCAGCATGCTGTTCAGCACGGCCTCCTCGGTCGCCTCGACCACGGCGGCGAAGAACGGATCGAGTCCCCGGCCGGTGATCGCGGTCCCGCCGGCGCCTGGCGCTCCCCGTGGCAGGCGCAGGCCGGTGGCGATAGCCAGGAAGATCTCGCCGCTGGCGTGGTGACCGGTGGAGCCAGTTCTGGCCAGGCCCAGACCGGCCCGGCGGGCCAGCCTGGCGCACGCGGCCGAGTCGAGCGGAGCATCGGTGGCGATCACCGTGATGCAAGAGCCGGCTGGCGGGGCCGCGGCCAGTTCGTCGGCGGGCGGCAGCAGGCGGCCGACCGGGACGCCATCGATCGTGAGCCTGTCCTGGCTGCCGAAGTTCGTCAGCACGAGCACGCCGACGACGTGGCCGGACACAGTGAGCCTGGACGACGTGCCGATGCCGCCCTTGAATCCCAGGCAGCTCATGCCGGTCCCGGCACCGACCGCGCCCTCCGCCGGGGAGCGCACCGGTGTTGTCGCTGCCGCTCTGGCCGCGTCGAGCGCGGTTCTGACGTCCGCTGCCGTTACCTGCATCCGGCGGGCGTCATTCAGGTGGCTGTCGTCGCACTCGGCCACGATCGGGATGATCACGTCGTCGGCGCCGATGCCGGGCTCCTCCTCGATCAGCAGCTCGCACGCGGCGTCGAAGACCCGGCCAAGCTGCATCGTCGAGGTCAGGAAGATCGGCGTCTCCGCCAGCCCCCACTCGGCGGCGGTCAGGAAGCCGGTGCACTCGCCCGCGCCGTTGAGCACGGCACCGCCGGCCGGGACGGGGGAACGGAAGAGGTTCCCGCCGGGGTCGATGACGGTGACGCCGGTTCTGGCGATGCCGCGACCTTCCGGCGGCGGCGGCTCGTCTCGCCAGACCGTGGCGTGACCGACGCCGAGGCCAGGCACGTCGGCGATGGAGGCGGTCGGGCCGGCGGGCATTGTGCCGATTACTATGCCGATGTCGGTTACGCGGGTCACGCCAGCATCATTGCCTATCCGGAGGCGACCCGATGACTTTGCCCGATTCTGCCTCTGACCTGGCTGACCTGGCTGACCTGGCTGGCCTGCCCGTGGTCTGGTCCGCTGACTGCCTGCGGCACGAGGCCGGCGAGGTCTGGCTTGGCGTCTGGGAGACCGGCACCGAGGTACCCGAGCGGGCCAGCACACTGCTCACCGCGCTGACCGCAGCCGGAGCGGCGGTGACGCAGGCCCAGCCGCACGCCGACGACGACCTGCTCCTGGTGCATGACGCCGAACTGGTCGAGCACCTCGCCACCATCTGGCAGCGCTGGGTGGACGGCGGTTACCTGGCCGACTACGGCCGGACCAGGGTCGTGCCTTATGTGTTCCCGACGGCGGGCCTGCTCGGCGGGCTGCCGATGCGTCAGCCTGCCGCCGTGCACGGGCAGGTAGGCCGGTTCTGCTACGACACCATGACGCTGATCGGCCCGGGTAGCTGGGAGGCGATCAGGGCAGCGGCCGATGCCGCGCTGACGGCCGCTGACCTGGTCGCCGCCGGGACTCCGGTCGCCTACGCGCTCTGCCGTCCGCCCGGGCATCACGCTGGCCGGGCCAGCTACGGCGGCTCGTGCTACCTGAACAACGCAGCGCTGGCCGCCGCCGCCCTGCGGCGGTCTGGGGCCGGGCGGGTAGCCGTGATCGACATCGATGCCCATCACGGCAACGGCACTCAGGCGATCTTCTATGACCGGGCGGATGTCTATTACGGCAGCCTGCATGTCGATCCGGGGGCGGGCTGGTTCCCGCACTACGTCGGTCATGCCGATGAACGCGGGTCAGGCGACGGCGAGGGCGCCAACCTAAACCTGCCGCTCGCGCCGGGTACGGCCGATGAGGACTGGCTCGCCGCCGTCACCTCGATCTGCACTCAGGTGCGTGACCGTGGCGCCGACGCGATCGTCGTCTCGCTTGGCGTCGACGCGGCCGCCGCCGATCCGGAGAGCCCGCTGCAGGTCAGCGCCGACGGCTACCGGCGCGCAGGGGAACTGATCGGCGCGCTCGGCCCGGTCGTCGCTGTCCAGGAGGGCGGCTACGACCTGGCGTCACTCGGTGGCCTGGTGGTCTCAGCGCTCGCCGGGCTAGTCAAGGGCAGCGCTTGAGCCACGACCCGGCTGCCCCGGCTGCCCCGCCTGCCGCCGAGCGGACCGAGGTGGCGTGAACGCGTTGCTGGCGCTCGCCGCCTCGGTGCTGTGGGGGTCGTCGGATTTCGGCGGCGGGGTACCCAGTGGTCACCGCCCTGCTAGCCAGAGGCATCCTCGCCGAGCGCCTGAAACCGGTCCAGTCCATCGGCGTGATCACGGCCCTGGGCGGCGTGCTGATGCTGAGCTACTGAGGGCCGACGTTGATAGCGTGCCGGGAATGAGCGAGTCACGCGTAGTCGGGCCGGTGGTGCTTGAGACTCTCGACCGGGTGTGGGCGCGGCTGCGGGAGCGCCTGGCCGGGCTGACCCAGGGCGAGTATCTCTGGGAGCCGGTCACCGGCATGTGGTCGGTCAGGGAGAACGCCGACGGCGCCTGGCGAGTGGAGCGAGCGGCCCGCGATGAGCCCGACCCGATCCCGGCCCCGGTCACGACGGTGGCCTGGCGGTTGTGGCACATCGGCTCGGAGTGCCTGGCGGAGTACACGGCGAGCGGCCTCGGCGACTGGCCACTGCCGGCGCTGACCGTCAGCGGATCAGACTGGTACGAGCAAGTCGGCGATGCGCTAGCCGCCTTGGATACCTCCTGGACCGCCTTCCGCACGGGCATCGGCCGTCTGGAAGAGGACGGCCTATGGCGCCCGCTCGGCCCGGCCTGGGGCTCCTATGGCAGCCAGCCCTGGGTAGCGCTCGTCCTGCACGCACTCGACGAGGTCGTCCATCACGGCGCGGAGATAGCCCTGCTCAGGGACCTGTACACGCACCGGTCCGAGGAGAGATGTACGTGACGGTGCCCGCGTCCCGGGAACTACTTAGCGAGGTCCGGACAGTAGAGGGACATGGAACTGTCTCTGCGCACGCGCGTGCGTGCCGGTGACCCGGACGCGTTCGCCGAACTCTTCGACAGTTGCGCCAGGAAGGTCTACAACCACGCTTTCCGGATGACCGGAAAACTGGTCAACCGCACAGGATGCCGTATCACTGACATTCCTGGAGGCTTGGCGGCAGCGCACAAGCGTCCACGCGGACGGCGGACCGCTCGAGCCGTGGATTCTTGGTATCTGCGTCAACACAGTGCGGAATCTCTCGCGAGCCGAACGGCGGCACCAGGCCGCGATCAGCCGGATGCCACGCCCTCTAGCGGCCCCGACTTCGCCGATGACGTCGCCGGCCGTCTCGATGACGCGGCCAGGATCGCCGAGGTTAGGCTGGCCATCGCGGCCCTGAACCGCGGAGAACGCGACGTGTTCGCGTTGTGCGTATGGTCCGGGCTTGACTATGCCATGGCAGCCGAAGCCCTCGGCGTTCCAATCGGCACCGTGCGTTCGCGGCTCTCACGAGCCCGCAGAAAGCTTCAGCGGCAAGCCGCTTCGCCCAGGCTGTCCGGGACATTCAAGCATATCGGGAACTCAGTGGGTCCGGCCGGACAGTCAGAGTGCAAGGACAAGGGAGCCGCTCCGCCGCCGATAGGAGAAACCCCATGAGCGCCAGCCAGACTCGCCCTCCTGAAGGCACGGCCGACCTGGTGCCTGTCCCACCCGAGAGGGGCCTCCCATCGGCCAGTTATCACGCCATCCGAGAGCACCTGATCAGCGAATTTCGCAGCTCCAGTCCAGATGGCCGCGACCATCGGGCTCGAGTACCCCGGCTGATTCGGGCGCGGCGAGGGCTAATCATAGCCGGACTGCTCGGCACCACCGCAGTGGCGGCGATCACCGCGAGCGTCGTAGCGACGAACTCAGCTCCGCAGCCCATCAGAGCGCGTGCGGCCTGTGTCGCGCCCTTCAGGAATGGCGACGTCCCCTTTCCTGGCGCTCGCCGGCTCGCTCTCGGGCAGGCTCAGTCTGTCGCGCGGTTTTCACTACCTGTGCCGCACACTTCCATCGCTGGCGCAGCAACTCTCTCCCAGGTCTGGGTAAACCAAGGTCACACGCTGGTTGCCTTCATATACGGACACCGGAAAGTCACGATCGAACTCAGCCCCTGGACAGTCACTCAGCGTCCCAGCCGCTGGTTCCGTCATGAACTCCAGATCATGAGCAAGAAATCAGCCATCATCGGCCAGATTCATGGCGGGCCTGCACTGATAGTCCAGCCGAAGACCGACTACTGCCATGCCAATCCGGCACTGGTCGAATTTTACTGGCGCGGAACGGACATCAATATAACCAGTACCACCCAGGATACAGCCGCACTAATCAGAATCGCCGACAGCATGCATTAGAACCTGCCATGCCAGCGCCGTCCTGGTCGATCGGGCGTCTGGCCGGGAACGTCTGGCTAGTGCACGGCGAACCGGGAGCGGCTCATGACGGCGATCCCGCAGGTGGCGATGAGTCCGTAGAGGGCCGGGGCGAAGAACACCTGCGGCAGGCCGAGCACGCTGACGCCGAGGCCGCCGGTCAGCCCTCCGAGGGCGCTGGCGATCGCCGGGGAGCTCAGGAAGACAGCTGAGGCGGTCGCCACGGCCTGGGGCAGCAGTCGCTGGGCGACGATGATGCCCAGGGCCGCGAACACACCCCATACCCCGCCCATCAGGATCTGCCCAGCGAACATTCCGGCC
Organism: uncultured Actinomycetota bacterium; assembly: GCA_963819285.1. Taxonomy (GTDB): domain Bacteria; phylum Actinomycetota; class Actinomycetes; order Streptosporangiales; family Streptosporangiaceae; genus Chersky-822. Next base: position 1,640,428 of record CAWFVM010000002.1, on the reverse strand, counting down.
GCGTCGCCGGTCAGAGCGAAGCAGAGATTCGCGCCGACGCCGAACGCCGCGCCGAGGATCATCAGGTGCATCATGCCGATCCGGCGGGCGGCGACCACGGCCACCGGCATCAGAATCAGCTCTATCAGAGGCTGGATGCCGATGACCGCGCCGCCGACCGCCGTCGGCAGATGCAGGTCGTCGCGCATGTAGATCGGCAGGTAGCCGTACTTGATCGGCTCACCCGCGTAGACGAGCACGTACAGCCCGGTGAACGCGAGCAGCGGCAGCATCTCCCGGATCTTCGGGCGCTGCGCGAGGCGCTCGGCTCTCGGTTCGGACGCGGACGCACTGTGCGTGCCGAGCCTGGCCGGGCCGGTGCGCCGGAAGCCGACAGGGACGATCTGCGCGAGGGCACACGACCCGGTGGCCGCGAGCATCACGCGCGAACCGGCGGCAGTCGCCAGGATCGAGCCCAGGACGGGGCCGACGACCCATCCGGCCGTCAATGCCATCCGGACGATGGAGACGACCCCGTCGGCCACAGGGCTCGCGGTCGTTCGCAGGTCGTCGTGGATCGCGGCGAATAGCTGCGAGCCGGCGGCGCCCGAGAAGGCCAGGACGACGGCACTGATCACGAAGGGCATCCACACCTGGTTGGCCAGGGCCATCGCGACCCACCCGAGGAACCCTGCCAGAGCACACCACCGGAACAGCCCGAGCCGCTTTCCTGAGCGGTCCGAGCGTGCGCCAATCGGATAGCCGGCGAGCGGAGCGGTGATGTTCGTGAGGTAGAACAACCCGGCCGTGGTCAGCGACACGTGCAGGTCGTTGATCAGGAATAAGGTGATCTGCGGCGCGGCGGCGGACGTCCCCAGCCCGGAGAGGAACAGCGCGACGGTCGCTCCGCGCAAGAACGGCGAGGTCCAGACCGAGCGCACCGCGGACGGGGTAGCCGCAACCTCAGCAGCGGCGAATGCGGAAGGCATGGATGAGACCCGTCGAATCTAGGCGGTCTTGACGACGAGGCCGGCTCCTTCGAGCGCTGCCACCTCGCCGGCGGAAGCCGTGGTATCGGTCACAAGGGTGTGCACGAGAGTGGAGGGGCCGACGTAAGCGTGGGCGGTGCGGCCGAGTTTGCTGCCGTCGGCGGCGGCAATGATGCGGCGCGCGGACGCGATGATCGCCTTCTTCACCGCCGCGTCGTCGAGGTCGTAAGCGGTCAAACCCTCAGCAGCGCCCAGGCCGCAGCAGCCGAGGACCGCGGTGTCGAAGCGCAGCGCCGCGAGGGAGGCGAGGGTGAGGGGGCCGGTCAGAGCGCCCTCACCAGTGCGGGGCCGGCCACCGGGAACCATGAGGGTGGTCGGGGCGGGGGCGTCACCGAGCGTGTGGATGGCCTGCAACGACAGGGGCATCACGGTGACCTGCCGGCCACGCAGTTGGCGGGCGACATCCACGCAGGTGGTGCCGCTGTCGAGCAGGACGGTCTCGCCGTCCGCGATGAGCCGGGAGACCTCAGCGGCGATCCGGCGCTTGGCATCAACAGCCTCGTGGGCGCGCAGCGCGAACGGCGGCTCCTCGCCCCGCAGCAGCAGGGTGCGCGCCCCGCCGCGGAATCGCTCGAGGACGCCTTGCGCGGCGAGGGTGTCCAGATCGCGCCGGATCGTCATCTCCGAGGCGCCGGTCAGCTCAGCTAGCTCCGGGACCGTGGCACTGCCCGAGTCCTTCACAGCCTGGGCGATCAGTCGGTGCCGGCCCGCGTTGCTCATGCCGCGATTGAATACCATCCCAAACGAACACGCAAGTTGTTCGTAGGGTGAATTTCAAACATCACTTGTGTTTGATACGGCGGTCACCCGGAACGTTCACTGCGAGCTGCGCGCGCCGTACCTTGCAGCAGCACGTACCGCGCGATCTCTGCCTGATCCTCTAGTTGTCGGTGGAGTGGATCATGACTGGAGGGCCGTCGTGGCCGTCGATGTTGTCGTAGATGCCGGGAAAGGTCTGGAACTCGCCGCTGGTGTCGTGGTGCAAGTGCGATTCATTGAGCGTGAGCTTGCCCCAGCCGGAGTCCACGACGTAGAAGATGGCGCCGCCACCCTCCCGCGCGGTGTTGCCGCGCATGACCGTCCCGGCGATGAGCGTGTTGTAGTCGGTGCCGTCGTTGTAGATCGCGCCGCCGCTGCCGCCGCCCGGGGTGCCGCTCGACGCGGGATTCGCGCCCCAGCCGATTGCCTTGTTACCGGTGAAGACGCTGTTGTAGACGCTCCACTGGACGCTGATGCTGCTCAGTGCCGCGCCGTTGGAGCAACGGCCGCCGGTGAACGTGTCACTGGTAATGAAGACCGGCCGGTTCTTGTACTGGGCGAGCGCGCGAATGGCACCGCCGCCGAGGTCAGGGCCGTTGCGGTAGCAGCGGTTGCCGGTAAATCGCGAGTTGACCACCTTCAGCTGACCGCCCTGAGCGTAGATGGCACCGCCGCCGTCTACCCCGCCGTACCAGCACCGGGGCACGTTGGCCGTACAGGTGGCCTGGTGCGTTCCGTCATATCCGTCCGCCAAGGTGATGTTCTGCACGACGATCTTCGGGAACGGCTGGTTGATGCAGTCATCGGTTGACCACGTGCCCCTGCAGGTGTCAGAGAACAGGATCCGGCGCTTACCGCCGCCGCTGAGCGTGATCAGGCCACCACCGTCCAGCACGACCAGGTGCCTGACCTTGGGCACGCTGGCGGTCTTGGTCATCAGGATCGTGACCGGCTTGCTGCCGCAGTTGAAGGTGATGATCCCGCCCCTGGCGACAGCCTGAACCACCGCCGCTGACGTGCAGCTGGCGGGCGTGCCCTGGCCGATGACGTGATTGGGGTGGCTGGTATTCATCGCCCGGCCGGCCGCCGGGACCGGGAAATGCCCGGCGGGATTCCCGAAGTTCGGCATGCTCGGGTGAACGGCTGCCGATGTCCCTGACGCCATCGCGCCGAGAAGCACTCCCGCCGTCGCGACAGTCGTCACCAATATCCCGAAATCACGTATTCGCCGCATGGCGCACATAGTAGTGCGACGGCACATCACGGGCAGGCGTTTCCCGCCGTACAGCACCGTCGTGCCGCTGCTGCTGCTCTAGCGACAGCGTCGGCCCGACGCTGCTGTTGGAATCGGGGTGGGGAGCGCCGGATGGGCTGAAGGCGGTTGAGTCCAGACGAGCTCAAGCGTCAGCCCAGTTAAGAAATCGAGCATCGAGCCAGGCTACAGCCAGTCTTTGCGCTTGAAGACAACATAGAGCGCGACGCCGATGACCACCATCAGGCCGAGCGAGAGATCGAATCCATCGGCGTGACCAAAGCCCGGATACGGGACATTCATCCCGTAGAACCCGGTGATGAACGTAGGCACGGCGACGATCGCGGCCCAGCTCGTGACCTTCTTGGTGATGACGTTCATCCGGTTGCTCTGCACCGTGAGGTTGGTCTCCAAGATCGTGGTCACCAGGTCGCGCAGGCTCTCTGTCCACTCTGTCGCCCGCAGCACGTGGTCGTAGACGTCCTGGTAGTAGGGCTGCAGCAGCTCGGTCACGATGTGCAGGTCCCGGCGCAGCACGGTATTGACCACCTCGCGCATCGGCAGCACTACCCGGCGGAACAGAACCAGACTCTTGCGCAGCTCGAAGCTGCGCCGCTGGACGGCGCCCTGGTCCTTGGAGGTATCGGCGAAGAGCAGGTCTTCCAGTTTCTCGATCTCGTCGTCCAGCGACTGAACCGTCGTGAAGTAGCCGTCCACGATGTTGTCGAGCAGGCCGTGCAGCAGGTAGCCGACACCCTCGGTCGCCAGGTCAGGGCTGCCGTCCCAGTAGTTGATCACCGAGCCGATGTTGATCCCGTCGTCCTTGCGCACCGTGATCAGGGCCCGGCTGGTGATGAACGCCCCGACCTCGCTCATCGCAAGCTCGCCGGACTCCGCGTCCAGGTGCACCGAATACGCGGCCAGGAAGAGATGACTGCGATAGCGGTCGATCTTGGTCCGCTCGTGCGCCTGGACCGCGTCCTCGATCGCCAGGGGATGCAGGCCGAATTCCTCGCTGAGCACGACAAGGTCGCCTCGTTCTGGTGCGAGCAGATCGAGCCACACGACGGCACCCTCATCGGCCAGGTATTCGCTGATGTCGTCGACGGGAAATCCCTCGGCCACCAGCTTCCCGCCGCTGTAAACCCGGGTACGGGCCTGGCACTTGGTCGGACTCGAGGTGCAGATCGAGGCGTCAGCCGCATCGACCTGCTGGTCGGACTGGTCCTGTGAACGCACATCAGCACCGGCCATTTTTCCATACCCCGATCTTTTTGCCTTTAGCTTTCTGGTCCCTATCTGCCTTGATTGTGCAGCGATACGACCGTCACAACCATACGGCCAGCAGGGCTGTGGCCCGTCAGCTGCCGTCGGGGTAGCCACCCCGGTGCAGGACCATCGGGTGCCGGGGCAGCGCGGCAGCCGGATCGGCCAGCATCGCCCGGGTCTGCGCTCGGTAGACTCCGTGAGCCCGCCAGCCACCGGACCCCGGACCCGGCTCAAGCCCGATCGCCAGCGTCGGCCGCCCATCGTCAGAGCGCCGGGTCACCAGCTCGCGCAGCACACCGCGCAGCCGCTCGACCTCCCCGGCCCCGAACCTGTCCTCCCAGCCAAGCTCGATCCGCGCCGCCAGCCGCGCCCGCCCGTCCCGCGCCCGCACGCCCCGCTCGGTCAGCCGGACGAACTTCCCCCGCCCCCCGGCCCCGGCCCCGGCCCCGGCCCCGGCCGGATCGGCCCCGACCTCGACATATCCGTTCCGCTCAAGAAACCCGACCGACATGCTGACCGCTTCCCTTGACACCCCGGCCAGCAGCGCCAGCTCGGCCTGTCTGACCCCGGCATCCTCCATCACCCGAAGCGTATTCGCGCAGATCGGCAACGGCAGCCTGACTACGGCCTCGTACTCCAGCGTGAACGCCAGCAGCACGGCCGAGAGCAGCGCCGACAGGTCAAGCTCAGCCACGTCAAGCGTCGGCAGCCCCAGATCGCGCAGGTCGCGATAGCGCGACCGCAGGCCGTCGCTGTTCACCACCATCGGCAGGTACAGCGGCATCCCGCCGGCCCCGGCCCCGACCTGACCAGCGATGCCGCGCAGCGACTCGCGCAATTCCGCGATCGCCGCAGCGCCGAACCGCTGCTCCCACCGCCCGTCGACCACCCCGGCGAGCCCTCGCCAGCAAGCCTGCGCCCACAGTCCCGCCTCAGTCGGCCTGACCAGCCGATCCGCCGCCCGCCCGGCCCCAGCCGGCGGCTCGACCACCACATAACCCCACCGCTCAAGCCCGCTCAGGTTCGCCGGCAAGCCTTCGACCTGCCGCTTCGGCAGCCCCTCGGGCGGCAGGTACCGCATGAGGTTGGACCACATCGCCATCGAGACCAGCCACACCCGCCGGATCGGCCCGCCGGCCGGCGAGAGCGCCGGCGAGCGCGCCGGCGAAGGACCGCCTGGCCCGAGTGTCGCCGTCCGGTGCGGCATGAGCCTCTCGAACTCATTGTCAAACTCGATCGTGTACGCGACAAGCAACTGCGACAGCAGCTCAGACAACATAGACCGTGGGCCGCCTCAGGCGAGCCGGCGCCGGCTGATCCGCCAGGCGCAGACTCCGGCCAGTGCCGCCGCGAGGAGCACGAAGATCGCCGTCTCGTACCACTGGAACGCCCAGAACCGGCTCACCGGCTGGAAGGTCACGAGCTGCCGCAGGTTCTTACTCGCCAGCCAGGCCATGCACGCGCGGCCCGAGCCACTCAGGCAGGCACTGGTAGCAGGGCCAGTGAAGACCCGGCCTGCCGGCGTCACCGTCTGATTCGACAGCACCCACGCGCCCGCTTCATGCCAGGCGCCGACCACGGTCATCCGATGAGAGCCGCCGTCGACTGTCAGCTCCCTGAAGTTGCCGGCGAGCGGCGCTCTGACTACCGATGGCGAGATGAGGTGCGGTCTGACCCAGACCGGCCAGGAGAGCTGAACTCCGGCGAAGACCGCGAGCGTCACGCCCATCGCGGGAATCGTACGGCGGATCAGGACTCCGGCCGTCACGCCGAGCACCAGCGCGAACGCGGCGTATCCCACCGGCACGATGCCGCGGGCGCCGAAGATCAGCGGGTCGATCCTGGACAAGGTGATCACCGAGCCAGGACCGGCCAGGCTGATCGCCCGGTCGATGGGGCTTGACCACCAGGAGATCATCAGGCTGAACAGCCCGGCAGTGGTCATGGCCGCCAGGGCAATCAGGCCAAGCTTGACCGCCAGCCACCGGCTGCGGCTCACGCTCTGATTCCACGCCAGCCGCAAGGTGCCCGCCTCAAGCTCACGGGCGATCAGCGGAGCGCCCCAGAACAGCCCGATCAGCGCCGGCACCAGATAAAGCACCACGATCCCCGCGAGCAACAGCCCGAATTCTGACATGTGGTCGTGCATCTGGCTGATGAAATCCACGGCAAGCTGCCGACAGCGGTGACCGCCTCGGCAGCCTGCCAGGCCAGCCTGATCGTAGCGGTGAGACAGGTTAACGCCGGTGATTGCCAGGGTGATCGCGAACGCTGCCAGGGCCGCGACGGCAACCATGGCCTGTACCCGAAACTGGCGCCAGGTCAGCCAGAACATCGTTCTTACCTCCAGGAAAGGCGGTCAGGCGAGCTTGCGCCGGCTGATCCAGAGCGAGCAGAACCAGGCGAGCGCGATGGCGAGGACGAGGAAGATCCCGGTCTCGTACCACTGGAAGGCCCAGAACCGGCTGGCCGGCTGGTAAGTGATCAGCTGATTGAGGTGCAGCGCGCCGATCGAGTTGTTGCAGGCCTGGATCCCGCCGGTCAGGCAGGCGCGGGTAGGCGGCCCGGTGAACAGGTGGCCGGCTGAGTTCACGGTCTGATCGCTGAGGATCCAGGCGCCAGGCTTGTTGACCGCACCTGTGACGATCATCTGGCTGTTGGTCCTGATCTCCAGCCCGTCGATGGCCGAGGAAGTCAGCTGGACGGTGCTGCGCAGGGGCGTGAAGAGGCGCGGCCTGATCCACGCCGGCCAGGCGAGCTGCACGAAGGCGAAGCCAGCCAGCGTGACGGCCATGGCCGGGATCGTGCGCCTGATCAGCAGCCCGACGGTGATGCCGAGCATGAAAGCGAAGGCCGCGTAGCCGATCGGCGCGATGCCATGCGCGCCGAACTGCTGCGGCTCAAGGCGGCCGACGTTCAGCGAGCTCCGCCCGGCGACGACCCCCGTAGCCCGGTAGATCGGCTCAGCCCACCAGCTGACCATCAGGCTGAGCAGGCCTCCGACGGCCATCGCCACGAGGCCGATCAGCCCGACCTTGATTGTCAGCCAGCGCCGGCGGCTGATGCTCTGGTTCCAGGCCAGCCGGAACGTGCCCGTCTCCAGCTCACGCGCCACCAGCGGCGCTCCCCAGAAGACGCCGATCAGCGCCGGCGCGCCGTAGGTCAGTACGGTGCCGAGATTGAACACGAACCCGTAAGGGGTTCTCCTGAGCTGGATAGAGAAGTCATTGGCCAGCCGCTGGCAGGCGGCCTCCGGATGGCAGCCTGCCAGGCCGCTGACCGCGTACAGGCGGGCTAGGCCGAATCCGGTCACCAGCAGGGCGATCGCCAGCGCCACCAGCAGGCAGCCGCTCGCGATCGCCTGCCCCCGGAACTGCCGCCAGGTCAGCCAGATCATCGCTGGGCCTCCAGGGCGGGCACGGTCGCGCGAACTGGCTGCGCGGCCTGGCTCATGTAGGCCAGCACCAGGTCTTCGAGGCCGATGCTGTCGACCGTCATGCCCGGCTCGGCGATGGCCGTGTCGCTGCGGACGAGCAGGGTGCTCTGCCTGTCGGTGTGGCTCGCGGAGATGACTTCCCAGTCGGGCGGCAGGGTCGCTGGATCACAGCGCGGGCCGGTGAGCTGATAGTGACTGGCGAGCAAGGCGTCCACCTCGCCAGCCACCCGGACCCTGGACGCGACCAGCACGACCAGGTAATCGCAGATCCGCTCCAGATCGGAGACCAGGTGCGAGGACATGACGACGCTCAGCTCATGCTCGGCGGTAACCTCCATCAGGATCTGCAGGAACTCGCGCCTGGCCAGCGGGTCAAGGCTGGCGATCGGCTCGTCGAGCAGGAGCACCTCTGGCCGCTTGGCGATAGCGAGAGTCAGGGCAAGCTGAGCGCGCTGCCCGCCAGACAGCTTCCCGGCGCGCTGAGCCGGGTCGAGCCCGAGGCTCGCGATCCGGCCCTCGGCCGCCGCCGCGTCCCAGGCCGGGTTCAGGTGAGCGCCGAGCTTCAGGTGATCAGCCACGCTCAGGCTCGCATAGGTCGGGGTGTCCTGGGCGACAAAACCCACCTTGGCCAGCTGATCCGGGCTTGAGGCCGGCTCGCCGCCGAGCACCTGGACCGTCCCCGCTGTCGGCGCCAGCAGGCCGACGGCCAGGTTGAGCAGCGTCGTCTTGCCCGCCCCGTTGGGCCCGACCAGCCCGACGACACGCCCGGCCGGAATGCTCAGCGTGCAGTCGGACAGCGCCCAGCGTTTCCGGTATCGCTTGCCTAGCCCGCTGGTCTCCAGGACTGCGGTCATCTGACTTCCTCCTCGATATTGGCCCGGATCGTGGACGCGATCAGGGCCTCGATGCTCTCGTCGTCCAGTCCGGCCTGGCGCGCCCTTACCAGCCACTGCTCAAGCTCGCCTCGAAGCGGAGCATGGGCGGCGAGCGAGTCGTCGGTCAGGGTCTTGGTGACGAAGGTCCCGACGCCGGCCCTGGCCGCCACCAGCCCCTCGTACTCAAGCTCGCGATAGGCCTTCAGCACGGTGTTCGGGTTGATCGCCAGCCGCGCGACCACGTCCTTGACCGTCGGGAGCTGGTCACCCTCCGACAGCAGGCCAAGCCGCAGCGCCTGCCGTACCTGGTGGATGACCTGCAGGTAAGGCGAGACCCCCGACCGCGCATCCAGGTGGAACTCGATCACCGTGCTCCCGATCTCGACATTCATTTAACTAGTTAGCTAGCACTATAGATCGCCGACATACCGCTGTGTCAAATCGCAGTCGGCGGCGCGACATGATGGATCCGTGAGCGACTCCACTAGGAACGGCCTCTTCGGCGCGCTGTTCAGCCGGGGCGCTGCCAGCACCGGCGATCGCGCCTGGCTGCGGGCGATGCTCGACACCGAGGCAGCACTCGCCCGCGCGGTCGAACGAGCCGGGCTCGCACCTCCCGGCTCAGGAGCAGCGGTTACCTCGGTGGCTCACTGTGATTTTTTTAATGAAGCAGAACTCTCCGCGGCTGCAGCGGCGACTGGCAATCCGGTCCCAGCGCTGGTCAGGACCTTGACCGGGCTGCTGCCCGCCGAGCCAGCAGGAGCCGCCGCCGCGATCCACGCGGGTGCGACCAGCCAGGACATCATCGACACCGCCGCCATGCTGATCGCCCGTGCGGCGGCTGACTCGATCCTGGCTGACCTGTCAGCCGCCGCCACCAGGTGCGCCGAGCTGGCGCGCACCCACGCGGCGAGCGTCATGGCGGGCCGCACCCTGTTGCAGCAGGCGGTCCCGATCACGTTCGGCCTGGTCGCGGCCGGCTGGCTGACCGCCATCGATGAGGCGCGGGAGCGACTGGATCAGGTCCGCGCCACCAGGCTCGCCATCCAGTTCGGCGGCGCCGCCGGCACTCTCGCCTCCCTGGGCGAGTCAGGCCCTCAGGTCGCTGAGTTCCTGGCCGAAGAACTCGGGCTCCCCGCACCGGTACTCCCCTGGCACACCAACCGCCTGCGCATCATCGACCTGGCCGCAGCCCTGACCGCCGCCTGCGCCGCCCTAGGCAAGATCGCCAGGGACGTCACCCTGCTGGCCCAGACCGAGATCGCCGAAGTCCATGAGGACTCGGCTGGCGGCACCCGAGGCGGCTCCTCAGCCATGCCGCACAAGCAAAACCCGGTAGCCGCCATCGTCATCCTCGGCAGCACCAAGCGCGCACCCCACCTCCTGGCCACCCTCGCCGCCGCCGCCGAGCAAGAACACCAGCGCGCCGCCGGCGCCTGGCACGCCGAGTGGGAACCCCTGTCCGACCTGCTCAGGCTGACCAGCTCAGCCGCCGCCTGGGCAGCCGAGCTGCTAGCAGGCCTCCGCATAGACCCAGCCCGCATGCGCGCCAACCTGTCCGCCGCTGAGGGACTCCCCCAAGCCGAGCATCTAGCCGCTCTCCTAGCCCCCCACCTGGGCCGCCTGGAAGCCCATGACCTAGTGGCCCAGGCAGCCGCCCGCGCCACCACCACCGGCACCGGCCTGCTCGAATCCCTGCTAGCCGACGACGCGGCGGCAGCGAAGCTAGCCGCCTCCGGCCTGACGAGAGCCGACCTTGCAGCGGCTCTGTCCCCCGACAGCTACCTGGGCGCCACCCCCGAGTTCATCCGCCGCGCCCTATCCGCCCACGAGGCAACCCACCCATAACCCCAATCCGGTGCGGGGCCGGGCGGCGCGGCTGAGGCTTACGACAGCTGGGGTCCCCTGCTGTCGCCCGTACAGCACCAGGGGACCCCAGCAGCGGGACGACGCGGCACCGACACGCACCCGGCCTGGAGCCGAGACTCTTTTGTCCAGTTTGCGCCGAGACTGGCACCCGGCGAGAGCGTTCCCTCAGGCTTACGGACGCTCGGCTGAGCAGATCAGCCCGCCCCCTTTCCGTGATCAAGAAACACTACGCAATCACGGAGACCCAGTCGGGTGGCGCCACCCCCTCCGATGTTCCGTGATCAACCGCCAGACCATGATCACGGAGCCGGGGTGGGGTGATCACGCCACCAGATATCCGTGATCAAGCCGCCGACCATGATCACGGACATCTAGTGGGGGGCGGGGCCGGTCGGGACGGATTGCCGACCCATGATCGGGGCATCTGGGGCTGGCCGGGAGGTGAGACGAGCTGCGGAGCGGACGGCATGCTCTCGATGCGGGGCGTTGCGAAGCAGCCGGCATCGAGGGCATGCCGCCCGATCCGCCCCTAGCCTTGATTTCATGACCACAGACCACACCCACTTCACCGAGGGCATGCAAACCCGCCGCGAGGTCCTAGGCGATGACCACGTAGACAGAGCTACCGCGAACACGACCGAGTTCACAGCCCCGTTCCAGGACCTGATCACCCGCTACGCCTGGGGCGAGATCTGGAACCGGCCCGGCCTCACGAGAGCCGAGCGGAGCATGATCACGCTGGCCATGCTGGCGGCGCTGCGCCAGGATGAAGAGCTGGCCATGCACACACGGGCCGCATTGCGCAACGGGCTGACGCCGGACCAGATCCGTGAGGTGCTGCTGCAGGTCGCCATCTACGCCGGGGTCCCGGCGGCCAACCGGGCGTTCGCGGTCGCTTCGCAGGTGCTGCCTAGTTCCTCATCGGTGTCTTCGTAGACCGCACAGTTGTTCACTTAGCGCCCTATCGATATCGTTTCGGTAAACCCTGACGCTGTCGTCGCGGTGAACACCTGCAAGGAGGCTGGATGGCGGAGATCGTATCGCTGGCCGAGGCGATCGCCGCGAACGTCCATGACGGCGACGCCGTCGCGATGGAGGGGTTCACGCACCTGATCCCGCATGCGGCCGGTCACGAGGTGATCAGGCAGCGACTTCGCGACCTCACCCTGATCAGGATGACGCCGGACGTGATCTACGACCAGCTGATCGGCGCAGGCTGTGCGCGCAAGCTGATCTTCTCCTGGGCCGGGAATCCCGGGGTCGGCTCGCTGCACCGGTTCAGGGACGCGATCGAGCACTCCTGGCCCGTGCCGCTTGAGATCGAGGAACACAGCCACGCCGGCATGGCGAACAGGTACCTGGCCGGGGCCTCCGGCCTGCCGTTCGCGATCCTGCGCGGTTACCGCGGCACCGACCTGCCCGCCCATACGGCCGGCGTCGCCGACATTATCTGCCCGTTCACGGGCGAGACGCTCACGGCGGTCGCCGCGCTGCGCCCGGACGTGACCATCGTCCACGCCCAGCGCGCTGACCGGCTGGGAAACGTGCAGTACTGGGGCATCACCGGAGTGCAGAAGGAAGCGGTGCTGGCGGCGAGGCGTTCGGTCGTGACGGTGGAGGAAGTTGTCGACGAGCTCGACTCGCGGCCAGGTGCCGTAGTCCTGCCGTCCTGGTCGGTGTCACACGTCGCGGTCGTGCCCGGCGGCTCGCATCCGTCCTACGCGCTTGACTACTCGGTCAGGGACAATGACTTCTACGTCGCCTGGGACGCGATCAGCAGGGACCGGGCCACCTTCCAGGCCTGGATGGACGAGCACGTGCTCAGCGCCGCGTCCGAACCGCTCCCGGCCGGGCCGACCGGGAGGGATCGATGAACTACACCTCGGACGAGATGATGACGGTCACCGCCGCACGGGCGCTGCGGGACCGGATGACCTGTTTCGTGGGAATCGGCCTGCCGAGCGAGGCGGCCAACCTGGCCCGGGCGACGCACGCGCCGAACCTGGTGCTGATCTATGAGTCGGGAACCATCGGGGCCAAGCCCGATGTCCTGCCGCTGTCCATCGGCGACGGGATTCTCGCCCAGACTGCGGACTCCGTGGTCAGCGTGCCCGAGATCTTCAACTACTGGCTGCAGCCGGGCCGGATCGATGTCGGATTCCTCGGTGCCGGGCAGCTTGACCGGTTCGGCAACATCAACACGACCGTGATCGGCGGCGACTACGGCAGCCCCAAGGTCAGGCTGCCCGGCGCGGGCGGGGCACCGGAGATAGCCGCCGCCTGCCGGGAAGTGATCGTGGTGCTGCGCCAGTCGCGCCGGACGTTCGTCGACCGGGTGGACTTCATCACCTCGGTCGGCTACGTCGACGGCCCGGGCGCCAGGCAGCGGCTCGGCCTGACTGGCGCCGGCCCGCAGCGCGTGATTACCGACCTGGGCGTCCTGCAGCCCGACCCGGAGACCTGCGAGCTTGTGCTTACCGGGATGTACCCAGGAGTTTCTATTTCCGAAATCGACGACAGAACCGGATGGGATCTGCACGTCGCTGACGACGTCGCCGAGCTCGCGCCCCCGTCCGATGAAGAGCTGACCGTGCTGCGCGGCATGCTCGCGACCAAGCCGGCCAGTAAGCCTGCTGTCCAGCCGGCCGTGCCCTTCGACCAGCGGAGGAGCGGTCCGATGACGGGTTATCAGCGGCCGGCCTGCGTTCATCCGCCGCTCGACTCACCCGATTACCGCTCGACCCAGCTCCGCGCGCCGAGGCAGCCGCCGGTGCCGCTGCCGCACTGGCTGACCGAGGTGACTGGCCCGGCCGGAGGCTCCGAGCCGGTGACGCCGGCCGACGCCGACCTGACCAGACGGCACGCGGACGAGCCGATCGGCGAGCGGATCATCGTGACCGGGCGGGTGCTCGACTCCGATGGCCGGCCGGTGCCCGACGCCCTGATCGAGATCTGGCAGGCCAACGCGGCCGGGCGGTACGCGCACCGGGTCGATGATCACCCGGCGCCGCTCGACCCGAACTTCGACGGCGCCGGCCGGTGCCTGACCGACGCCGACGGCCGGTACCGGTTCGTGACGATCAAGCCAGGCGCGTACCCGTGGCGTAATCACCTGAACGCCTGGCGCCCGGCCCACATCCATTTCTCGCTCTTCGGCCAGGCCTTTACTCAGCGGCTGATCACCCAGATGTACTTTCCTGGCGATCCGCTCTTCGCGCAGGACCCGATCTTCAACTCCGTGCCAGACGCCAGCGCGCGAGAGCGGCTGGTCGCGGCCTTCGACCTGGAGCTGACCGAGCCCGACTGGGCGCTCGGCTACCGCTGGGACATCGTGCTCCGGGGCCGTGCGGCGACCGTCTTCGAGGAAGGGTAGCCATCGTGCGGCTAGGGATCACGCCATCGCAGACTGTCGGCCCGTTCCTGGCGATCGGGCTGCCGTGGCCTGACGGCCCGTTCGTGGTGCCCGAGGGCACGCCGGGAGCGATCACTATCACCGGCCAGGTCACCGACGGGGCTGGCGAGCCGCTGCCGGACGCACTGGTCGAGACGTGGCAGGCGGACCAGGACGGCAGGTTCGACCATCCGGACGACCCGCGCGGAGCGGTCACGGCCAGGCCGCCGGGTTCCGCGGGTTCGGCCGGTGCGCGACGGACGGGGACGGGCGGTTCCGGATCGTGACGATTCGTCCGGGTACGCTGCCGACTCCCGATGGCGGCACCGAGGCACCGCACCTCGACGTCTCCGTCTTCTCCAGGGGACTGCTCGACCGGGTGGTGACCAGGATCTACTTCGCGGATGAGGAAGCGGCGAACGCCGCCGACCCGGTGCTCGCCAGCATCGCCGATCCCGGACGGCGGGCCACGCTCATCGCGACCAGGGCACCGGGCGGCGAGGCGGGCGGGCGGCCTGCCGAGTTCCGGTTCGACATCCGGCTGCAGGGCGAGCAGGAGACCGTGTTCTTCGATGTCTGATCGCCTCAGGCTGACGGCCTCGTTCGACGACGGGCCACAGGACTCGCCGGTGCTCGTGCTCGGCAACTCGCTCGGCACGACTCGCCGGGTCTGGGAGCCGCACGAGCCCGCGCTGGGCGCGCGATTCCGGCTGCTGCTCTACGAGCTGCCGGGACATGACGGCCTGGCCGCTCCGCCCGGGCCGTACACGATCGCCGAGCTGGGCGCCGGGGTTCTGGCGCTGCTCGACGCTTTCGGGATCGGGCGAGCGTCCTACTGCGGGATCTCGCTCGGCGGCATGATCGGGATGTGGCTGGCCGCGCACGCTCCCGACCGGATCGACCGCCTCGGACTGGTCTGCACCTCCGCGTACCTGCCGCCGGCCGACGGCTGGCTGGCCAGGGCCGCGAAGGTACGCGCCGAGGGCATGGCCGCCGTCACCGGGCAGTCCATCGGCCGGTGGTTCACGCCGGAGTTCGCTGCTCGCTGGCCTGCGCTGATGGGCTCGTTCGCGACCGACCTTGAGCACGCCAGCCCGGATGGCTACGCGGGCTGCTGCGAGGCGATCGCCGCCCTGGACCTCCGGGCGGACCTGCGATCGATCGCCGCGCCGACGCTCGTCATCTCGGGCGGGCGCGACCCGGCGACGCCGCCGGAGCACGGCGCGGCCATTGCCGCTGGCATTGCCGGCGCCCGGCAGCTCGTCATACCAGACGGGTCACATCTGGCCACTATCTCGGTACCGCACGAGGTCAGCGCCGCTCTTCTCGGCCACCTGGACGCGCCGCAGGGTCGGCCTGGGTAGTTCGGATGCCGCACACGCGCGTTACCATGCAGAGGAGATGAGAACCACTGGGCGCACAGCGAACACCTCAGGTGATGCCGTGACTGATGGCGTACCCATCCCCGACGGCGCGGCCGATCTGCCCGATGACGCGGCGGTCGGCGCGCTCTCCGAGCCTGCCGCCGACGCGGCTCCGGCCAGGGACAGCGACTTCGTGCAGTCACTCGACCGGGGTCTCGCAGTGATCAGGGCCTTCGGACCCGACCGCGAGCGGCTCAGCCTGAGCGAAGTCGCCAGGGCAACCGGGCTGACCAGGGCCGCCGCCCGGCGGTTCCTGCTGACCCTGGTCGCCTCGGGTACGTGCGCAGCGACGGCAGGGAGTTCTCGCTGCGGCCGAGGGTCCTCGAGCTCGGCTACGCGTACCTGTCCGGCCTGGCCATGCCCGAGGTCGCCGCACCGCACCTGGAGGAGCTCGTCGCCCGGCTCCACGAGTCGTCGTCGATCTCGGTGCTTGACGGGCACTACATCATCTACGTCGCGCGGGTGCGCGACCAAGCGGATCATGACCGTGGCGATCTCGGTCGGCACCAGGTTCCCGGCCTACGCGACCTCGATGGGCCGGGTGCTGCTCGCCGGGATGAGCGATGAAGAACTCGACCGCTATCTCGCCGAGGCCGACCTTCGAGTCCTTCACCGATCGCACGGTCACCGACCCCGACCAGCTCAGGGAGATCGTGCGCGAGGTCGGCAGCAGGGATACTCGATCGTCGACCAGGAGCTTGAGGAAGGCCTGCGCGCCATCGCCGCGCCCATCCGGGACTCGTCGGGCGCGGTCACGGCCGCCATCAACGTGTCTGCGCACGCCAGCCGGGTCAGCCCCGCCGCGATGCGGGACGACCTGCTGCCCGCTCTGCGCGAGACCGCCCGCCAGATCGAGGCCGACCTGAGGTCCCAGGGCCCAACCTGAGGTCCCTGCCCGAGACTCATCTAAAGACCTGGCTGGGGGCGGATCTCGGACTAAACGGAGAAATCCTCGAACGGGGGGCGTCCGGGCAGTCGAGCGGGTCGGGGCACCGGGGGTAGAACGACGGAAAGTGGTGATACGTCGAGTTGGCGGCTCGACGTATCACCACTTTCCGTTGATCCCGGCGCGACGAGCCGGGTCGGACGGCATGTTCGTGGTGGCGGGCGTTGCGCAGCAGCCGACACTACGGACATACCGCCCGACCCGGCCCCACGGCTTCCGTGATCATGGTCGATCTCTTGATCACGGAACCCAGATGGGGTAATCACCCGCTTCATCTTCCGTGATCAAGCTTTACTTCATGATCACGGAGGATTGCGGGCCGTACTCGGGCGCCACGGGCGTTGACACTGGCCGAGAAGCCTAGCTAAGTTCTACAT
This sequence comes from uncultured Actinomycetota bacterium, assembly GCA_963819285.1. Taxonomy (GTDB): domain Bacteria; phylum Actinomycetota; class Actinomycetes; order Streptosporangiales; family Streptosporangiaceae; genus Chersky-822. The sequence goes on along the minus strand of CAWFVM010000002.1, from coordinate 1,623,802 downwards.
TGCGTATAGTCGTACGCCAAGCGAACATCCTGCGGTACCTGTCCTGGAGTGTCGTCGGCTCAAGCGAGAGCCGCCCCGCCAGCCTTCAGCCCCGCCGGCATACCGCGGGCGCTTACTTCAGAGGAGACGGAATGGACCGTCAGGAGTCAGACCAGCCCATACACGCTGGATCAGCCGATCTCACGGCGCTCCCTGCTCAAGGGCGTGGGTGCCGGGTCGCCTCGCCGTCGGCGCTGGCGGGCTCCTCGCCGCCTGCAGTTCTGGAATCAAGGGCGCCGGCTCGGCCGAGAGCACGGGCACGATCAACATCGGCTTCATCACGCCGCTCACCGGCGAGCTAGCTGGGTTCGCCTCAGGCGACAAGTTCGTTCTCAAGCAGATCATGCAGAGCTCGGCCTACAAGAACGGGATCAAGATCGGCGGCAAGACCTTCAAGATCAACATCAACGTGCAGGACAGCCAGTCGAGCCCGACCAGGGCCGCGCAGGTTGCCCAGCAGCTGGTCTTGTCGAGCCATGTCGACCTGGTCCTGACCACCTCGACGCCGGAAACCACCAACCCGGTCGCCGGAGCCTGCGAGAAACTGCACACCCCGTGCCTGTCCACGGTCGTGCCCTGGGAGTCCTGGTACGCGGGCCTCGGCGGCAATCCGCTGCAGCCGACCACCAAGTTCCAGTACTGCACGGTCTTCTTCTTCGGCCTGAAGGAGTTCCAGGGCTGCTTCGCCCCGATGTGGGCGAAGGTCAATTCCAACAAGCTCGTGGCCTGCCAGTACCCGAACGACGCCGACGGCAACGCGTTCCGCGGCGGCTTCGAGCCGCTGATCAAGGCGGCCGGCTACAAGGCGCTCGACGGCGGCGCCTACCCGGACGGCCAGACCAGCTTCGCGTCGATGATCTCCGACTTCAAGAGCAAGGGCGCCGAGCTCTTCAGCAACTGCCCGCTGCCGCCGGACTTCAACACCTTCTGGACTGAGGCCCACTCGCAGGGCTGGAAGCCGAAGCTCGCGACCGTCGCCAAGGTGCTGCTCTTCCCCGCTGACACCCAGGTGCTCGGCCCGCTGGTCAGCAACATCGCCACCGACTCCTGGTGGGGCCCGTACATGCCGAACACCTCCTCCCTGACCGGCATGTCGGCCAGCGCGCTGGCTGACCTGTACACGAGCACGACCGGCAACGAGTGGGTGCAGTCGATCGGCTCCACCTACTCGCTGTTCGAGGTGGCCAAGGAGGCGTTCAGCGCGGTCAGCGACCCGCACGACAAGGCCGAGGTCGCCAACGCCCTGCACAATGTCAACTACACCGGAATGTGCGGCGCGCTGAACTTCGCGGCCGGCCCGGCTCCCGGCGTCGGGATCATCAGCCCCGTCGGCGTGCAGTGGAAGAAGTCGACCGGATCGTTCCCGTTCGAGATGACAGTCGTGGACAACTCACTGAACTCGAACGTGAAGATCGGGGCCGATCTCGAGCCAACGAATGCCTGATTCCGACAGAACGACCCTGCTGGAGCTCGACGCGGTCAGCAAAAGCTTCGGCAGGGTCGTGGTCGCGGATGGCCTGTCGCTGGCGATCGGGCCGGGCGACCTGGTCGGCATCGTCGGGCCGAACGGCGCGGGCAAGAGCAGCCTGTTCGGCCTGATCGCCGGGGACCTGATGCCGTCCTACGGCCGGATCTCCTTCGCCGGCTCCGACGTCACCAGACTGAACGCGGCCGCCCGGTGCCGGCTCGGCATCGGCCGGACCTTCCAGGTGCCCAAGCCCTTCGGCGCGATGACGGTGTTCGAGAACGTGCTCGTCGCCGTTCAGCAAGGCGCGGGCCTGCGACGCAAGCTGAGCTATGCCGCCGCCGCTGAAGTGCTTGAGCTGACCGGCCTGGCCGCCGACGCCAACATCGCGGCCGAGCGCCTCGGCCTGCTGTCCCGCAAGCGGCTCGAAGTCGCCAGGGCACTGGCGACCGCACCGAAACTGCTGCTGCTCGACGAGGTCGGCCGGCGGGCTGACCGACCCGGAGGTCGCGCAGCTCGTGCGGATCGTCGCCGCGATCCGCGACGGCGGCGTCGCGATGATCTGGATCGAGCACGTCGTGCACGCCCTGACCGCCACCGTGAGCCGACTGCTCTGCCTATCCGGCGGCGCCTTCATCGGCGACGGCGCCCCCGATGAGGTACTCGCTCTCCCTGCCGTCCGCGAGGTGTTCCTCGGCACCGAGGTGACCACCTCACTGCGGGTGCCTGGCGGCAGCGACCAGGACGCCGCGCAGGAGAGCAGATGAGCGCCAGCCTGCTTGAGGTGGCGAACCTCAGCGTGCACCACGGCCAGCTGCAGGCGCTGCATGACGTGAACCTGAGCCTCCCGGCCGGCACCGTGCACGCCATGATCGGCGCCAACGGGGCCGGCAAGTCGACCATGCTGCGCACCGTCGCCGGCCTGCACCGGCCCACCACCGGCTCGATCTGGCTGGACGGCACCGACGTCACGGCAATGCCGCCCGACCGCCGGGTCGCCGCCGGCATCGCGCTCGTGCCCGAGGGCCGCAGGCTCTTCGCCTCGCTCACCGTCGAGGAGAACCTGCTGGTCGGCACGACGAGCGCCCGGCCCGGCCCGTGGACGGTGGAGAAGGTGTACGACCTGTTCGGCTGGATGCGCGACCGGCGCGGCCAGCGCGCGGCCCAGCTCTCCGGCGGTGAGCAGCAGGCGGTCGCCATCGGCCGCGCCCTGGTCGCCAACCCGAGGGTGCTGCTGCTCGACGAGCTGTCACTTGGCCTGGCCCCGGTGGTCGTCCGCCGGATCTACGATCTCCTGCCGCAGCTCCTGGACTCCGGCGTCACAGTGCTCCTGGTCGAGCAGGACGTCAGCCAGGCCCTGAACGTAGCCTCCCGCGTGCACTGCCTGCTCGAAGGCCGCATCACGCTGGAGGGACCGCCAGCCACGCTGACCGCCGCCCAGATCCAGGACGCGTATTTCGGCGTTACCAGCAGCACGTCAGGAGCGGACGCATGAACTGGGTCGACGCTGTCGTCCAGGGCATCCTGATCGGCGGGCTCTACGCCTTGTTCGCCTGCGGGCTGTCCCTGATGTTCGGCGTGATGAACGTGATCAACCTGGCCCACGGCGACCTCGCCGTGGTCGCCGCCTATGTGGCACTCGGCGTCATCACGATCGTGCATGTGCCTGCTCTGTGGGCACTGATCGTCGTCATCCCGGTCTTCGGCGTGCTCGGTTACGTGCTGCAGCGGACCTTGCTGCAGGCCGCACTCAACCGGGGAGTCCTCACCACGCTCCTGGTGACGTTCGGACTTTCGATCGTCATTGAAAATGGGCTGCAGCAGTTCCTGTCGGCTAACAGTCAGACTCTGGATATCGGGGCACTGCGAACCGATTCTTTCAACCTCGGATCTTCCATCAATATCACGTACCTAGCCCTCGTGATCTTGATTGTCGCCGTCGCCGTCCTGCTCGGATTGCAGTACTTTCTGTCGTCCACGAAGAACGGGCGGCTGATCAGGGCCGTAGCCGACGATCGCGAGGCGGCGCAGCTCTCCGGGATCAACTACCGGCACGTCTTCGGCGTCGCGGCCGCTGTTGCCTTCGCTACAGTCGCGCTGGCCGGCCTCGCGTATGGGTTCAGTACGCAGTTCGATCCGGGGACCGGTACCGACCAGCTGTTCTTGCTGCTCGCCTTCGAGTCGGTGGTGATCGGCGGCATCGGGTCACTGTGGGGAACGCTGGCCGGCGGCATCCTGCTCGGGATCGCGCAGCAGATCGGCGGCACCATCAACTCCGCCGATCAGGTGCTCGCCGGCCAGTTGCTGTTCCTGCTGATCATCGTGGTCAGGCCGCAGGGAATCACCAGCCGCCGGGAGGCGATATGACCACGGGCACGGCCGAGATCGCGGCCGAACCGGTCAGCCCGGTCCGGGTGACGAGATCACGCCGGTCCACGCTCTGGGCCGCGATCGCGGCGATCGCGGCTGTCGTAATCCTGGCCTATCTCCCCTACATCGTGTACTCCGGTACGACGAACCTGCTGGCCAACTTTTTCATCCTGCTGATCATGGCGAGCATGTGGAATCTGCTGGCCGGTTATGCCGGACTTGTCTCGGTCGGCCAGCAGGCGTTCATCGGGCTCGGCGCCTACTTCGTGCTGATCCTGGCCAGCCACGGCACGGACCCGTTCCTGGCCATTCCGGTGGCCACGATCGTATGCGGCGCGGTCGGGCTGCCGATCTGGTGGCTGGTCTCCCGGCTGCGCAGCGGTTACTTCTCGATCACCATGTGGGTGATCGCGACCGTCTGCGAGCTGATCATCATCCAGATCTCCTCGCTCGGCGGCGGCACCGGCACCGCGCTGCCAGGACTGACGTTCAGCCCGACGCTGCTCACCGCCTACACCTACTGGGCCGCCCTCGCCGTCACCGTGATCGTCATCGCCGCCATCTACTACCTGCTACGGAGCCGGTTCGGCCTGGTGCTCACCGCGATCAGGGACGACGAGGCCGGCGCCCGCAGCGTCGGCGCGAAGGTGTTCAGTACCCAGCGGCTGGTGTTCATGGTGTCGGCGGCCGGCTGCGGGGCGGCCGGCGCCGTCTACATCATCAGCCAGCAGTTCGTGGTGCCGACAGCCGCGTTCAGCGTGCAGTGGTCAGCGGAGATGATCTTCATCACGATCATCGGGGGGATCGGGACGATCGAGGGGCCGATCCTGGGGACGATCGTGTTTTTCGTGCTGCAGCAGACGTTGTCGCACTACGGGACCTGGTACTTCATCGTGCTCGGTCTTATCGCGATGGCCGTGGCAATCTGGGCACCTCGGGGGCTGTGGGGGCTGATCTCAGATCGGCTGGGGCTGCGGTTGTTCCCTGTCGGCTACTACCTCTGGCCTCCCGGCGAGTCGCCCCGCCGGAGTTTGCTGCCGTCTAGGAGCGGTTAGGGCGTTTAAGACCTGGTTGGGGGCTGGGCGGGCGGCGGTTGTCCGATGCCGGCTGCTTCGCAATGCCCTGCATCGGACAACCGCCGTCCGCCCCGTAACTCACTCAGCAGGGACCAGCCGCTGCCGCGCCCAGCTATACAGCTGGGGACTCTCTGTCGCTACTGGAGCAGCCGGGGACCCCTGCGGTCCTTGTCGGCAGCGACAGCTTCTCGCCCGGCTACTCCGCCGATGCTCCGGGATCATGTTTCCGGCCTTGATCACGGAGCATGGCTCTGGGCGAATTCCGTGACCGGGCTGGCAGCTGGTGTCAGACCTCAGCTGGTGTCAGACCTCAGCTGGTGTCAGACCTGGCGGGGGGCTAGCCGGGCGGCGTGCCCTCGATGCCGGCTGCTTTGCCTGACGCTCTGCATCGAGGGCACGCCGTCCGGCTGGGCACCGGCAACTGCGGAGGGGGTGTCAGGTGCGCCCCGGCGGAGCCCCATCGATGTGGCAGAGCTGGGGCTGGAGCACCATCGATGTGACATAGCTGGGGCCGGCCGGCGAGCGCCGGAGCCCGGGACATGGCCCTGGCGGCGGTGCCGTGACCGGGCTGGCAGCTGACGGGCGGGGCTGCCCGCCGGGGTCCGCGCGCCCGCGCCAGCCCGGCCCTGCACTGTCCGCAGGCCCGTCATCAGCCGCCTGGCCAGTTCCGTGCGGTGAGCCGGGCCGTTTCCCCGCCGTGCTGCCCGCGGCCCCGGCCCGCTCCGGGTCCCCGGTGCTCGCAGCAGCGCCGTCCGCTGGCAGCCGTTCCGGGCGGCAGCCCTGGCCAGGGCCAGGCTCCGCGCCCAGTGCCCGCCCCGCAAGCGCATCGAGGGGACAGCGGTGCTGCTGACACCTGGCCCCAGCCCCAGCTATGTCACATCGATGGGGCTCCAGCCCCAGCTATGTCACATCGATGGGGCTCCGCCGGGATGCACGCGAGTGTCCCCGCAGCAGCCGGTGCCCGCCCGGCTAGCCCCCGCCAGATCTGACACCAGCTGAGGTCTGACACAGCTGCCGACCCGGTCACAGAACTCGCGCCAGAGCCCGGAGCATCGCAGGCGTGATCGCCCTGTCAGAGTTCCGTGATCAAGCTGGGCTCCATGATCACGGAGCCCAGCGAGGGTAGCCGGGTGCCTGAACCCGGCAAACGGGAAAGGTAGCTGACCGGCCAGGCGAGTACCCTGCCGGAGAATTGTCGCCTGCCGGAGAGTTGCCGTCGTCGCCAGGAAGGGTTACCGCTCGGAGTAGAGATACCGTCGTATTTGACAGCTAAGTCTTCGCGAGGCGGTAACTCTACGCGCAGAGGACGGCAAGTCTCCGCGATCATGACGGCAAGTCTCCGGGAAGCGGCAGCTCATCGGGATCATGAAGGGCGACTGGCCCGGCGGCGGGTGAGGCTGATGCTGCCGGGGCTGATGCGGCAGCTGTGACCTAGCCGAGCCGGAGTACCGCTGCTCCAGGAGCCCGGCGTGATGAGCGAATGGCGATGGCTGCCCGTTTCAACATTGGTCTGCGGGCGGACGGCATGCCCTTGATGCCAGGCGTTGCGTAGCAGCCGGCATCAAGGGCATGCCGCCCGACCGCCCCCGAGCAAGGTCTAACCCCAGACCTCCGCAGCCACCCGCACGATCAGTGCCAGCTTCGCGCGCTGCTCGTCAGCCGTCAGCACATTCCCTTCGACCGTCGACGAGAATCCGCACTGCGGCGACAAGCACAGCTGCTCCAGCGGCACGAACTTCGCCGCCTCGTCGATCCGCCGCTTCAGCGCATCCGGGTTCTCCAGCTCACCGCGCTTAGTCGTCACCAGGCCGAGCACCACCAGCTTGCCCTTGGGCACGAACCGCAGCGGCTCGAACCCGCCGGACCGCTCGTCGTCGTACTCAAGGAAGAACCCGTCCACGGCGAGCTCGCTGAACAGCGCCTCGGCCACGAAGTCATAGCCGCCCTCGGCCGCCCAGGACGACCTGAAGTTGCCGCGGCACATGTGCGTGGTCACGGCCATGCCCGCCGGGCGGCCCGCGATCGCGTTGTTGACCTGATTGATGTAGCGCAGGTGCAGGTGGTCGGCATCTTCGCCGCGCTCGGCGATCTCGGCTCGCTGGGCTGGATCGTTGAGATAGGCCAGGCTGGTGTCGTCGAGCTGGAGGTACCGGCAGCCAAGCTCGCCCAGGCGACGGACCTGCTCGGCGTAGGCGCCTGACAGGTCGGACCAGAACTGCTCCATGTCCGGGTAGACGCTCTGGTCGATGGAGGCCGGGCCGCCCCGGTAGTGGACCATATTGGGCGAGGGGATCGTGAGCTTCGGCGTCACCGTCGCCCCGACGACCGACTGCAGATAGCGGAAGTCGTTCTCGAAGATCGTGTGATCGAGCCTGATCCTGGCGTCGACCGTCATCGCGGCCGGAGTGAACTCGATCTTGCCCTCGGCGTTCCTGAACTTCACGGCCAGGTTGCCCGGCGCCTTGCTGATGCCGCCGAGCTGGTAGATGAAGTCCATGTGCCAGGACGCCCGGCGGAACTCGCCGTCGGTCGCCGACTGCAGGCCGACTTCGGCTTGCATCGCGACGATGCCGGCGATCGCGGCGTCTTCTGCCTCGCGCAGCCCGGCCGCGTCGAGCTGACCGGCCGCGAACTCGGCCCTGGCATCGAGCAGGGACTGCGGGCGGAGCAGGCTGCCCACGTGGTCGGCGCGGAATGGCGGTGTCGTGCGCATCTGGTGTCCTCGTGTTCTTCGGTTAGGTCGGGAGGGGCAGCTCGGGATATCCGGTGTAGTTCTCGGCCAGCGACGTGGCGGCTGCTCGCGACGAGACGACGTACCTGAGCTGGGACAGCCGGAGCTGGGCAGCCAGCTCGTCCTCGCCGGGAGTGCGGTGCAGCATGGTCGTCATCCACCAGGAGAAATGCGTGGATCGCCAGACCCGGTCCAGGCAGGTAGCGGTGTAGGCATCGGCCAGCTCGGGTTTGCCGCGCAGCAACCAGTCCAGCGCGGGAGCGAGCACTGTGACGTCGGCGATCGCCAGATTGAGCCCCTTCGCCCCGGTCGGCGGCACGATGTGGGCGGCGTCGCCGGCCAGGAATAGCCGCCCGTACCGCATCGGCGTCGCGACGAAGCTGCGCATGGGCGTAATGCTTTTGTCCAGCACCGGGCCCTGTTTCAGCGTCCAGCCAGATCCCGGCAGCTCGAACCGCCGGGCCAGCTCGTCCCAGACTCGCTGGTCCGGCCAGTTGTCCAGCGACTCATCGGGGTCGACCTGCAGATACAGCCGGCTGACCGTCGGGCTGCGCAGGCTGTGCAGTGCGAAGCCGTCCTGGTGGTGGGCGTAGATCAGCTCGTCGGTCGACGGCGGCACGTCGGCGAGGATGCCGAGCCAGGCAAAGGGATACTCGCGCTCCGCGACGGTGAGCAGGTCCGCCGGGAGCCGCGGCCGGCTGATCCCGTGAAAGCCATCGCAGCCGGCGATCGCGTCGCAGACGATTTCGCGCCTGGTGCCGTCCGAGCTCGTGTAGGACAGCACCGGCCGATCAGTGTCAAGTTGACTGACCCTGGTGTCGGTTACGCTGAACTCGACGGCACCGCCATCGGCAACCCTTTTCGCTATCAGGTCTTTTACTACCTCAGTTTGCGCGTAGACAGTGACGCTACGGCCGCCGGTGAGCTCACGGAAGTCAAGGTGGTGACGCGCCCCGTCGAACTGCAGGTAGATGCCGCCGTGCTCCAGGCCCTGCTGGTCAAGCCGGGTGCCGAGGCCGACCTCGCGCAGCAGCCGCACGCTGCCGTCTTCGAGCACGCCAGCCCGCTGCCTGGCCTCGCAGTAGGCGCGGCTGCGAAGCTCGACCACGACCGAGTCGATGCCGCGCAGCGCGAGCAGATGCGAGAGCAGCAGCCCGGCCGGGCCGGCGCCGACGATGCCTACCTGGGTTCGCATGTTGTCTGGGAACTGCTCCGCGGCTAGAACGGATACGGCGCGATGTCGCCCCGGATCGTGACCCACCGGGTATCGGTGAACGCATCGATGTTCGCCGATCCGCCGAACCGCGCGCCGGTGCCTGAGGCGCGAACTCCGCCGAACGGGGTGTTGGGCGAGTCATCGACGGTCTGGTCGTTGATGTGGACGATGCCGGTCGGGATCTTCCTGGCCAGCTCGAGGCCGCGCATCACGTCCCTGGTCAAGATGCCGAGCGACAGGCCGTACTCGGAGTCGGCCGCGAGCTTGGCCACCTCATCGAAGTCGGAGAACCTGACGACCGGGGCGACCGGGCCGAAGACCTCGTTCGCGTAGGCGGGCATGGACGGGGCCACGTCGGCGAGCACCGTCGGCTTGTAGAACAGGCCCTCGTAGGTGCCGCCCGCCGCGAGCCTGGCGCCGGCGTCGACGCTGCCGGTGACCAGCGCGTGCACCTTGTCGCGCTGCCGCTCGTCGATGATCGGCCCCAGCGCGACCTGGCCGGACGCCGGGTCACCGACCGGCAGGTGACCGGCCTTCTCGGCGAGACGGCTCACGTAGTCGTCGTAGATCGCGTCGGCCACGATGTGCGGCCTGTGGTCATGCAGATCTGGCCCTGGTGCAGGAACGAGCCCCACGCGCCGGCCGAGGCCGCCTTGTCCAGGTCGGCGTCGTCGAGGACGATCAGCGCCGAGTTGCCGCCGAGCTCCAGGTGGACTCGCTTCAGGTGCTGGCCGGCCAGCGCACCAACCTGGCGGCCTGCCGCGGTCGAGCCGGTAAAGCTGATCACCGAGATCAGCGGGCTGGTGACCATTGCCTCGCCCACGTCGGCACCGCCCGGCAGCACGTGCAGCAGACCCTCGGGCAGGCCTGCCTCCTCGAAGACCCGCGCGAGCACGACACCGCCGCAGACCGCCGTGCGCGGATCTGGCTTCAGGATCACGGCGTTGCCCAGGGCCAGCGCGGGCGCGACCGAGCGGATCGCGAGGATCTGCGGGAAGTTGAACGGGGAGATGACGCCGACGACGCCGACCGGGATCCGCTCGACGAAGCTGAGATGCGGGCTCTCGCTGGGCAGCAGCTCGCCGTAGGAGCGACCGGGCAGGGTCGCGGCCTCGAAGATCTCCTCGGTGGCCACGTGGGTCTCGAACTGGGCCGCCGGCGGGATCTTGCCGCCCTCTCTGATGCTCCAGTCCTCGATCTCGGCCGCGTTCGCCAGCCAGATGTCGCCGGCCTTGCGCAAGATCGCCGCGCGCTGCGTATAGGGCGTCGCGGCCCACGCGCCCTGGGCGGCGGCAGCGGCTTCGGCGGCGGCCGCGATGTCCGCTGGCGCGGCAATGCCGACCCGGCCGAGCTCGTTCCCGGTGGCGGGCTCGATGACCGGGGCCTCGCCGCCGCCGGCCTGGTGCCAGCCCGAGGAGAACGCCTTGCCGTGCCAGGTGGACGAGTCGAGAAGAGTCACGTGTGCTCCTTCAGCGGGTCTGTTGCTCGACCGGAGAGCGACCGTGCACGGTCCGCATTTGTGCGCTTCACGCACATCAGTTCCGTAATCGAACACTGAAAATCTAGGTGCCCCAAGCGTCCGATGTCAACGCTACGCCCGGCTAGTCCGCGCCAGCAGGCGCGCCCGCGAGAACCGCGATGACGCCGAGACCGGCGGCGCCCACGATGGCGACAACGGCACTCTTGCGAACCGCGATCTGGCAGCCCTCACCGGGACGCTCCTCCGCTCCGCCCGGACGGCCCGGCCCGGCCCGGACGCTCAGCCCGGACGCTCAGCGCCGCCAGAGCCGCTCCATCCGGCTCGTGCCACCGCGATGTTCCGTGATCGGGCTGCCTCACGAGCCTGGCGGACCACCGTCCGGCCTCGGCCTGGTCCCTGGTGACTCAGCTGTCACAGCCGGCTCACCCGCTGCCAGGCTCGCCTGATCCTGTAGGAGACTTTTTTCCTGTAGGAGACTTAACAGCGAATATGGTGGTCAATCCTCCTACAGGAAAAAAGCCTCCTAGATCTTTAAGCCACCATCCGGCGCCGGCCCCGCAAAATCGCCCAGAAACCCCCAAATCCGGCCCCCTCACGTACCCGAGCCCGACCGCTGATCACCCCGCCGACGTTCCGAACCGGCATCCTCCACCCGGCTCACAGCACGGAACTCGCGCCCCGGAGCCCGGGACATCTGAGGTCCCGAATCGGCCCGGAAAAGACGACCCAGCCGCTCAGCATGCCATTCCTTCGTCAACTTCGGTTGACAAAGGAGCCGGCGTCAACCTAGATTGACGGTATGAACGAGGGAACAACGCTGGCGCAGACAGCTGGCGGAGCCGATCCGGCGGCCGGGCTGAGGGCGGCTAAGGAGCTGCGCGAGCTCGCCGACCGGCTTGAGGCTCTTCAGGTAGGAAACGCACGCGACCACGGCTGGTCGTGGCAGGAGATCGCCTTCTTCCTCGGGGTGAGCAAGCAGGCCGTGCATAAGAGGTACGCCAGCCGGACCCGGCAGCCGAGAGCGCAAGCAATGGAGGAGCAGTGATGCTGGAAAGGTTTACCAGGCAGGCCAGGCAGGTGGTCGAGTCGGCGGCACTGGCGGCCCGCGGGTCAGGGACCGACATCGGCTGTGAGCACCTGCTGCTCGGGATCACGCAGACCGGCTCGGGACCGGCGGCGCAGGCCCTGACAGCAGCCGGACTCACCCCTGACCGGCTGCGCCAGCTGACGCCGGCGCCCGCTGGCGAGGAGCCGCTCGACGCCGACTCGCTGGCCGTGGTCGGTATTGACCTGGACGCGGTCCGCCGGGCGGCCGAGACCGCGTTCGGGCCTGGCGCGCTCGACCGGCCGAGCCAGGAGCAGCGGGGACGGCGGGGACGGCCCGCGACCAGGCGTACCGGGATGACGCCCGACTGCAAGATGGCGATCGAGCTCGGGCTGCGGGCAGCGCAGCAGGCTAAGGACAGCTCGATCTCACCCGGTCACCTCCTGATCGGCCTGATCGACCAGGGCGACAACAGCGCGACCCGGCTGCTCAAGGACGCACAGGTGCGGCCCGCCGAGCTGCGCGCGGACACGCTACGCCGGCTGGCGACGGCAGCCGCCGCCTGAGCGGCTAAGCGGCACCTGACGGCAGGACACAAGCCCCCTGCTTGTCAACGTCGAGCACCCGCACGGCCCAGTCCTCGCCGGCCGCCCCGGCGATCGCGGCAACCGTCTGCGACCCGGCGGTGATGCCAGGCACGAGCAGCGCGAGTACCGCCGGCCCGGCGCCAGAGATCACAGCCGGGATGCTGGCCGCGCGCAAGGCGGCGAGCAGGGCGGCCGATCCCGGCATGGAGTCCGCCCGGTAGGGCTGATGCAGGAAATCCTCAGTCGCGTCGAACAGCAGCCGTCCGTCGCCGGTGAGCGCGGCGATCATCAGGGCCGCCCTGGCCGCGTTCCTGGCCGCATCGGCATGCGGCACCGCGCCGGGCAGCACCGCCCTGGCGGCCTCGGTCGCCAGCGGCACGGCGGGAACGCACAGCACCGGCACCAGATCAGGCAGCGGTCTCAGCCCGGCGCTGCGCACTGAACCACCCGAGTTCCACGCGATCGTCAGGCCGCCGGCCTGGCACGCGGCGACGTTGTCGGCATGTCCCTCAAGGTCGGCCGCGAGCCGCAGGACGGTCGAGTCTGGCAGCCGGTCGAGCCCGTACTCGCCGGCAAGCGCTCGCGCGGCCAGCAGGCCAGTCAGGATCGCGGCGGCGGACGAGCCGAGCCCGAAGCCTTGCGGGATCGAGTTCTCGCAGCGCAGCGCGATGCCCGGCGGCTGCTGGCCGAGCCGGTCAAACGCCGCCCGCATGGCCCGCACGACCAGATGACCTTCGCCGTGGCTGGCGGCGTGCTCGCCTGCCCCCGCGACCTCGATCTTCAGGCCGCCGCCGGTCACCTGGGCCCGTACGACATCATGCAGGCCGAGCGCCAGACCGAGCGCGTCGAAGCCGGGCCCGAGATTCGCGCTGGTGGCCGGCGCCCGCACCACGACGGGCTCATCGGCCCAGCCATCGAACACCGCCGACGACGCCCCCGAAGCCGCCGCCGTCATGCCAGGCCCAGCGCGGCCGCCGCGGCCTCGGCCTGCGCCGGAACGGTGCGGGGCTCGGCCAGCCCGGCGACCGCGGTGTCTGAATCCTTGAGCCCGTTGCCCGTGATCGTGCAGACCACGACCGAACCAGGCTCAAGAGCGCCAGCACTGGCCTCCTGCAGCAGCCCGGCGACCCCGGCGGCCGACGCAGGCTCGCCGAACACTGCCTCGCGCACCGCCAGCAGCCGGTAAGCGGCGAGGATCTGCTCATCGGTCACGGCGCCGAACTTCCCGCCAGACTCATCCCTGGCCGCCTCAGCGAGCTGCCAGGACGCCGGGTTGCCGATCCTGATCGCCGACGCAACAGTGACCGGGTCGAGCACGGGCGCGCCGGTCACGAGCGGCGCCGCGCCCGACGCCTGAAAGCCGAGCATTCTCGGTGCCTTCGACGACTTGCCAGCCGCCAGGTACTCCTGATAGCCCATCCAGTAGGCGCTGATGTTCCCGGCGTTGCCGACTGGCAGGCAGTGCACGTCCGGCGCGTCGCCAAGCACGTCGACCACCTCGAAGGCCGCGGTCTTCTGCCCGGCGAGCCGGTCGGGGTTCACCGAGTTGACCACCGAGACCGGATAGCTCATGGCGAGCTTGCGCACGAGCTCCAGGCAGTCGTCGAAGTTCCCGTCCACCTGCAGCAGCCTCGCACCGTACGCGAGCGCCTGGGCCAGCTTGCCGTGCGCGATCTTGCCGCGCGGCACGAGCACGACACAGTCCAGGCCCGCCCGCGCCGCGTATGCGGCGGCACTCGCGCTCGTGTTGCCGGTCGACGCGCAGATCACGGTGCGAGCGCCGCGTGCGGCGGCGGCCGAGACCGCGACCGTCATGCCCCGATCCTTGAACGAGCCGGTCGGGTTCATCCCCTCGATCTTCAGCAGCACCCGGCAGCCGGTGAGCTCCGACAGTACCGGCGCGGGCAGCAGCGGCGTGCCGCCCTCGCCGAGAGTGACCACCGACTCGGCCGGGACCGAGGGAAGCCTGGCCGAGTACTCGGCCAGGACGCCGCGCCACGACGTCACCCGCCTTCCTCCCCTTCGACTCGCAGCACGCTGTCCACGGCCCGTACTACCTCCATCGCCTGCAGATCGGCGATCGTCGCGGCGAGCGCTGACTCCCGCGCCCGGTGCGTCACGAGGATCAGGCTCGCGTCCTCACCCCGGCCCTCCTGGTGCACGACCTTGATCGACACGCCATGCCGGGCGAAGCTCTCGGCCACCGGAGCGAGCACACCAGGCCGTTCCGCAACGTCGAGCGCCACGTAGTACCTGGTCAGAGCATCGGACATCGGCACGACCGGCAGCTCGGCATAGGTGGCCGGGTCCGGACCGCGCAAGCCGGATCGAAGGTTCCTCGCCACGGCGACGATGTCTCCGAGCACCGCACTCGCCGTCGGCTGGCCGCCGGCACCGGCGCCGTAGAACATCAGCCTCCCGGCCGCCTCTGCCTCCACGAACACCGCGTTATAGGCCTCATGGACGGCGGCCAGCGGGTGGACTCTCGGCAGCATCGCGGGATGGACCCGCACCGATACTCCGTTATCGCACCGCTCGCAGATGGCGAGCAGTTTTATGACGAAGCCAAGCGCACGCGCACTCGCCATATCGGCAGCGGTGATCTCGGCGATCCCCTGCGTATACACGTCGGCCGAGGTGATCTGGGTGTGGAAGGCGAGGCTGGCCAGGATCGCGGCCTTGGCCGCCGCGTCGTGGCCCTGGACGTCGGCGGTCGGATCGGCCTCGGCGTAACCGAGCCGCTGAGCCTGCTCAAGCGCGGTTCCGAAGTCAGCCCCGGCCGAGTCCATCCGGTCAAGTATGAAGTTCGTCGTGCCGTTGACGATGCCGAGTACACGGCGCACGGTATCGCCGGCCAGCGACTCGCGAAGCGCCCGGAGCAACGGGATGGCTCCGGCGACCGCCGCCTCGTAGTACAGGTCAGCACCGTTCGCGCTCGCCGCCTTGTGCAGCGCGGCACCGTCGCTGGCGAGCAGCGCCTTGTTGGCTGTGATGACCGGCCGGCCCGCGTCCAGGGCCGCCATGAGCAGCGATCTGGCCGGCTCGATCCCGCCGATCAGCTCGACCACGATGTCGACGTCCGGGCTGGTCACCAGCGCGGCCGCGTCATCGGTCAGCAGCGACTGGCCAAGCCTGCCGGACTGGTGCCGTGCGGGGTTCCGCACCGCGATTCCCGCGATCTCCAGCCGGCCCCCGCCCTGGCCGCCAGGTCACCCGCTTGCTCGGTGAGCAGCCTGGCGACCTGCGAGCCGACGCTGCCGCAGCCAAGCAGAGCGATCCGAAGCGGAGCGTGAACCACGCGCGCGACCGCCTCGCTCCCCCCGAAAGCTCCGTCGATCGGCATAAGACCCCCGGCTCGCCTAAATGGACTAGGCCAGCAGCCTACCGACCGGACGCGAGCCGCGTCAGACCGCGCCGAGCTGGCGCGGCCCGCCGGGCGCGAGGTTATGCGGGCAGGCCGTCAGTAATAGCGATAAAGTTCGGTCATGACTGACTGGCCAGGGACGAGCGGTCAGGGCCAGCCGCCCGACCAGCCTTTTTACAACCAGGACACGGTCGCGGGCCAGCAAGCGGGCTGGCCGGGATCGTTCCAGCAGCCAGGCCCCGGCGGCACCATGGTGCCCGCCAGTCAGTTCCAGCCGACTCCGGGCAACCAGCCGCTGATGTCGGGCGAGCCCGTCCTGGTCACCATCGGCGATATCTCGGTGACCGCGACGACGATCTATACGCCAAGCGGTTCCCGTCCGCTCAGCGAGCTCTCGTGGACCTTCACGGACATGTCGATGACCAGCCAGGGCATCCCGACCTGGGCAATCGTCTGCGCCGTTGTCTTCTTTCTGTTCTGCTTCCTCGGCCTGCTGTTCCTGCTGGCCAAGGAGAACAAGACGCAGGGCAGCGTCCAGGTGACTGTGCACGGGCAGGGTTTCGTGCACACCACGACGATCCCGGTATCTCGGGTCGAGCAGGTGGCCGACATCAACGCCAGGGTCAACTACGTCAGGACCCTGACCGCCTCGTTCGCGCCCGGCCAGGCAGCAAGCCAGCCCGGCCAGTTCGACCAGCCCGGTTTCGGTCAGCCCGGACTCAGCCAGCCCGGCCAGTTCGACCAGCCCGGATTCGGCCAGCCCGGGTTCGGCCAGTCCGGCCAGCCGGGCCAGCCGGGCCAGCCCGGACAATTCGGCCAGGAACGGCAGTCCGGCCCGTCCTGGTAGTGCCGCCACCAGCGCTTGGCGAAGGACCAGCTCCCGCCAGGCCCCTGCCACGCTGAGATTCCGTGATCATGGCCGGGACGGTGATCACGGAGCCCTAGCGGCGTGATCATGCACCTGATAGTCCGTGATCAAGATCCTGACCCTGCGAGCTGAACGCAAGGAACCCGCCCCTTCCATGATCATGCCGGGCGGGCAAGGTTTTCTGAACCCGGTGAGTCCCCCGCCAGGGTTCCGTGATCATGACGGGGTTCTTGATCCCGGAAACCTGGCAGGGCGATCACGCGGCTGACGTTCCGTGATCAAGACCTGCCTCATGATCAGGGAAACCCGGAAGGGGGACTCACCGGGTCCAGAAACCTTGTATCCCCTTAGATCACGGAATGTCAGCGGCGGCGCCGGGCGCTGGCGGCCAGGCCGGACCTGGTTTTGACAGCAGCTAAGGGCCGACGGTGCCGTCCTGGCGGCAGCTAAGGGCCGGCGGTGCGGTCAGGGGACACGCCGCCGGACACGCTTCCGTGCCCAGACGGGGAGAAACCGGGCATCTTCTAGGAGTTGGCCGGCCCTCGGCCTGGCCACCCGGCTAACTTCACGGAAATCGCGCCAGAGCCCGGACGTTGGTGGGGCGGTCACGTGATCCGTGATCAAGCTCTACGACGATCTGAGTGGTCGCCGCTGTTTGCTGACCGCGAACAGCGCACGGAAACAAACCAGCCAGTGATCGAGTTTGTATTGCTGTAATCAAGTAATTGCAGGCAGGCTGGAGATTCTGTGATGAGCGAAAACCTCACGCTGCCGGTGCTCCCGATCGACGACGACGTCGTGCTGCCGACCATGGTGGTACCGCTGGACACGTCCGACGCCGAGGTCCGCGCCGCGATCGAGGCTGCGAAGGCCGCGGCCGAAGGCGATGGCAGGCCGCGCCTGCTGCTCGTGCCAAGGATCGACGGCAAATACGCGCCGGTCGGCACCCTCGGCATCGTCGAGCAGGAGGGCCGGCTGCCCAACGGCAAGCCCGGCGCTGTCATCAGGGGCATGGCCCGGGTCAAGATCGGAGCCGGCACCGTCGGCCCTGGCGCCGCGCTGTGGGTACTTGGCGCCGTGGCGGAAGAGCCGCCCGCCAGCCAGCGCGCGGCCGAGCTGGCCAAAGAGTACCGAGGGCTGGCGGCAGCGATCCTGCAAAAGCGCGGCGCCTGGCAGGTGGTCGACGCTCTTTCCCGGATAACGGACCCATCGGCGCTGGCCGACAGCGCTGGCTACGCGAGTTACCTGTCGGTCGAGCAGCGCAGTGAGCTGCTGGCCACGCCCGACCCGGAGCAGCGGCTTGAGCGGCTGACCGGCTGGGCGCGCGACCAGCTCGCCGAGCTGGATGTGGCTGAGACGATCGGGAACGACGTCCGCGAGGGCATGGAGCGGCAGCAGCGCGAGTTCCTGCTGCGCCAGCAGCTAGCCGCCATCCGCAAGGAACTCGCGGCGCTTGACGGCACTCCGGCCACTGAGCAGGACGACTACCGGGCCAGGATCGAGGCAGCCGACCTGCCCGAGCACGTCCGCGAGGCGGCACTGCGCGAGGCGGCGAAGCTGGAGCGCGGCTCCGACGCTTCACCCGAGGCGGGCTGGATCAGGACCTGGCTCGACACCGTGCTCGACGTCCCGTGGGACACCCGCACCGACGACGCCTACGACCTGGGCGCGGCCCGGCTCATCCTCGACGCCGACCACGCCGGCCTGGACGAAGTCAAGGAACGCATCATCGAGTACCTGGCTGTCCGCAAGCGCCTGGCCGACAAGGGCCAGACCCTGGCCGGAGGCCGCCGCAGCGGCGCCGTGCTAGCGCTCACCGGACCGCCCGGAGTGGGCAAGACCTCCCTGGGTGAGTCAGTTGCCCGCGCCATGGGCCGCAAGTTCGCCCGAGTCGCCCTGGGCGGCGTTCGCGACGAGGCCGAGATCCGGGGTCACCGCCGCACCTACGTCGGCGCCCTGCCCGGCCGCATCGTCCGCGCGATCCGCGAGGCCGGCTCCATGAACCCGGTCATCCTGCTAGACGAGGTCGACAAGATCGGCGCCGATTACCGAGGCGACCCAACGGCCGCCCTCCTGGAGGTCCTGGACCCAGCCCAGAACCACACCTTCCGCGACCACTACCTAGAAGTAGAGCTAGACCTCTCCGATGTCCTCTTCATAGCCACCGCCAACGTCGCCGAGTCCATCCCCGAGCCACTCCTGGACCGCATGGACCTAATCCGCCTAGACGGCTACACCGAAGACGAAAAACTCACCATCGCCCGCGACCACCTACTCCCCCGCCAATTGTCACGGGCAGGCCTGGAGCCGGGAGAAGTGACCTTCACCGACGACGCCTACCGCCGCCTAGCCACGGAGTACACCCGTGAAGCCGGAGTGCGCTCGCTAGAACGCTCAATGGCGAGAGTCCTAAGAAAGATCGCGGCGAAGCTCGCGACCACGAGCAGCCCGGGGCTGGTCTCAAATGGTTCGGAGCCAGTCATCCTGCAGCTCCCCGCAACCATTGACTCAGCAGACCTGACCGACTATCTAGGCCACCCAAGACACACCCCGGAGTCAGCAGAACGCACAGCAGTCCCAGGCGTAGCAGCAGGCCTGGCAGTTACCGGCACCGGCGGCGACCTTCTGTTCATCGAGGCCTCCCTAGCCGACAAGACCGCCGGCGGCACCGGAGTCACCCTCACCGGCCAGCTCGGCGACGTCATGAAGGAGTCGGCCCAGATCGCCCTGTCCTACCTGCGCTCGAACGGCCCGCGACTGGGCCTCCCGGTCGCCGAGCTAGCCGAGCGCGGCGTCCACCTGCACGTCCCGGCCGGGGCCGTGCCCAAGGACGGGCCGAGCGCGGGCATCACCATGACGACGGCGCTGGCCTCGCTCCTGTCCGGGCGACTGGTCCGGGCCGACGTCGCGATGACCGGCGAGGTCTCGCTGACCGGCCGGGTACTGCCGATCGGCGGGCTGAAGCAGAAGCTGCTCGCGGCGCACCGGGCCGGGATCACGACTGTCCTGATCCCGTCCCGCAACGCTCCTGACCTGGACGACGTTCCGGAAAAGGTGCGCGAGGCGCTCGACATCCTCCTGGTAAGCGACGTCCGCGAGGTACTAGACGTGGCCCTAGAGCCCCCGTCAGCCGCCGAGTCCGAGCCCACCCCGCTAGCCGCCTGACCGGGGCTAGTTGACGCGGCGGTCGTAGCCTTCCCAGTACGGTGCCCGGAGCTTGAACTTCTGGAGTTTCCCGGTCGCCGTCCTGGCGAGGGCGTCGCGCAGTTCCACTGTGGTGGGGCACTTATAGTGCGCCAGCCTGGACCGGCAGAACTCGATCAGCTCAGGCTCGGTGACCTGGTGGCCAGCGCGCACCACGACCAGCGCCTTGACGGTCTCGCCCCAGCGCTCGTGCGGGACGCCGATCACGGCGGCCTCGGCCACCGCCGGGTGCTGGAACAGGCAGTCCTCGACCTCGACCGAGCTGACGTTCTCACCGCCCGAGATGATCACGTCTTTCTTGCGGTCCGCGATGACCAGGAATTCATCGGCGTCGATGTGCCCCTCGTCACCGGTATGGAACCAGCCGTCCACCAGCACCTTGGCTGAGTCCGCCGGCTGCTGCCAGTAACCGGCGAAGACGTTGTTGGACCTGGCCAGCACCTCGCCCTCGCTGTCGGTCGCGACCTGCACGCCGACCGCGGGTGACCCTGCCCTTGACTGCAGTCGCGCCCGCTCGGCCGCTGGCAGCTCGTCCCACTCGGCCGGCCTGCGGTTGACGGTCAGTAGCGGGGCAGTCTCCGTTAGACCATAGATTTGAATAAATTCCCAGCCGAGCTCGCCCTCTACTCGCTCGATCGTCCTGGACGGCGGCGGGGCGCCGGCCACGACAATCCGCACGCGGTCCCGGCCGGGTACCGGCCGGCCAGCCGCGCGCCTGGTGCTCGCGGCGTCCAGGATCGCGGCCACGACCGCCGGTGCGCCGCACATCAGCGTGACGCCATGCTCTTCGATCCGGCGCAGCAGTTCCTCGCCGTCGATCTTGCGGACGATCACCTGAGGCACGCCCATCGCCGTGACCGCGTACGGCATGCCCCAGCCGTTGCAGTGGAACATCGGCAGCGTGTGCAGGTAGACATCGCGGTCGGTGACCGTCGTGTGCCAGCCGAACGTGGCGGCGTTCAGCCAGCAGTTCCGGTGCGTCAGCTGCACGCCCTTGGGCCGCGCCGTGGTACCGCTGGTGTAGTTGATGCTGGCCGTGGCGTCCTCGTCCGGCTCCCACTGGACCGGATGCGCGTCGTCAGCGGCCTCGGCGAAAAACTCGGCATCATCCACCCCGTCGAGCACGATCCGGTGCCTGGCCTTGACGTCGCGCAGGTCCTCGTCGGACTCGGCATCGACGAGCAGCACGCTGGCACCCGAATGCTCGACCACATAGCTGACCTCGCCGGCGTTAAGCCGGTAGTTGACTGGCACCAGGACCCGGCCGTAGCCGCTGACCCCGTAGTAGCAGATCCCGAACCTGGCCGAGTTGGGGCTGACGATCGCCACCCGCTCGCCAAGACCCACCCCAAGCTGGTCGAGTGCAAGGGCCACGCCGCGCGCCCGCCGGTCAAGCGAGCGGTACGTGATCGTGCCGAGCGACCCGGCCGTTCCCGGCTCGTCGACCAGCGCGGGCCGGTCTCCGTAGACCAGCGCACCCCGGCGAAGGAAGTCGGCGACTGTCAGCGGCACCTTCATGGGTAGCTCCAAGGGTTGGACGATTTCCCGATAGTGCGTCAGAGGATGCGTTTCCGGCAACCCGGGCGCGGAAACAGCGTAAGCGCGGGCCGGCTCGTTGGGCCCGCATGAGAGTGGCCGCTATGCCAGGATTGCCCATATGGGTCGACTCAACGGACTTCGCGTTCAGCACCATATACCGATCTTTGTCGTAGTATCAGCCATACTCACGCTCGCCGCCTGCGGCAGCGCCGTGGCCATGCCGGCGTCGATTCAGCGGGCCAAGAACGCGGCCGCCAAGGTGGCCGTGGCCCAGCCGGCCCAGCACGGCGAGCTGACCAGCGGGCCGGCGGACGTACGAGTCGTCCCGTCCCCGAGCACGATCGTGACCGGGGCTCCGGGCTGCCCGATGTTCCCCGCGGACAACATCTGGAACACCGACATCTCCAAGCTGCCGGTAGATCCGCACAATGGGGCCTGGATGCGCAGCATGGACTCAGCGCACACTCTGCTGCACCCGGACTTCGGCCCCTCGGGTGGCTACCCCTACGGCATTCCCTACTCGATCGTCACCAACAAGCATCCGCTGACCAGGATCAAGTTCCAGTACGCCGGCGACAGCGACCGCGGTCCTTATCCGTTCGGGGCAGATACCAAGATCGAAGGCGGCAACGGCGCGGGCGGCGACCGGCACGCGATCATGATCAACCGGCAGACCTGCACGCTCTACGAGCTCTGGCACGCGCGGTTCGGAAGTCACCCGACCGCCGGCTCGGGCGCGATCTGGGATCTGCGCTCCAACGCCCTGCGGCCGGCCGGTGCCACCTCAGCCGATGCCGCTGGCCTGCCGATCCTGCCCGGCCTGCTCAACTATCAGCAGGTGGCCGACGCGGCCAGGACAGGCAAGCCGATCACGCACGCGATCAGGTTCACCGCGCAGACGACTCGCACCGCCTACATCTGGCCGGCCAGGCATGAGGCCGGCCACAGCGGCAATCCCAAGCTGCCTCCGATGGGGGCCAGGTTCCGGCTGAAGCAGAGCTTCAACATCGCCGGCTACTGCCGCGACTCGACCCCGTACTGCAAGGACGCCAAGGCGGTCCTGACCGAGATGAAGCACTACGGACTGATCCTCGCGGACAACGGCAGCAACTGGTACTTCCAGGGCGCCGCGTTCCCGCAGTGGCCCGATGACCTGGTAAGCCTGCTCAAGGGCATCCCGGCCAGGTCGTTCCAGGCTGTCAACACGTCATGCCTGATGGTCAGCCGCAATTCCGGCCAGGTCAAATCCGGCCCCGGCTGCCCCATCGGCTGAGGCTGACGAGCCGTCCTTACTCTCGGACGACGTCGGCGGGGTCCTTGTCGAAGCGGAGGCCGAGGTAGGAGGCGGCTCGCAGGCGGCCGGTGCTTGTCCACTGCGCGAACGCCACCTCGATGACCACTTCTGGCTCGACCCAGATGGCGGAACGGGCGTGCTCGGGCGGGACGGTTGCACTGAATGGTGACGAGTCGCGACGCAGCGGCGTAAGACGGGCAGTCAGTGCCCGCAGCGTCGCATCGGTAAAGCCCGTGCCGACATGACCGGCATAAATCAGCCCGCCCGGACCAGCCACCCCGCCCGGAACAGCCGGCTCGTAGACGCCGACGATCAGGGAGCCGATGAGGCTGGACCGGTTGCCTTCGCCTGGCTTCCAGCCGCCGACTACGACCTCCTGCCGGTGGACGTTCTTGATCTTCCGCCAGCCGGCCGATCGTTTTCCAGCCTCATAACGGGATTCGATCCTTTTCGCCATAATGCCTTCGAGTCCGTGCTGACGGGACACGGCCTGGATGTCCGCGCCGCTGACTCCGATGAAGGCGGGGGGTGTCTGCCAGTTGCGGCCGTCGAGCCCGAGTTCGTCGAGGCGGTGGCGGCGATGGCGGTAAGGCTGGTCGAGCAGCGAGTCGCCGTCGATCGACAGCAGGTCGAACGCGAGGTAGGTGACGGGGATCTCGGCTGCCAGCCGGCGGACCTGGGCGGCGGATGAGACGTTCATGCGCTGCTGCAGTACCTCGAAGCTCGGCCAGGCACCGGTGCCGAAGGCCACGATCTCGCCGTCGAGCACGAGACCGCGACCGCGATCAGCGGCGGGCCTCGCGGTCGCTAGGCCCTGCAGCTCGGGGTAGCCGGGGGTCAGGTCGCGGCCTGAGCGGGCGGTCAGCCTGACCGCGTTGCCACTGACCTGCGCGATCGCCCGGATGCCGTCCCATTTCATCTCGTAGGCCCACTGCGCGTCGTCCGCGGGCAGTTGGCCGGAGACGGCCAGCATCGGCCGTAGCTGGTCAGAAGATCCGGTCTGACCCTGCTGGCCGGCCAGCCTGCTTTGGTCGCGATCGCTCACCTGGCATCCTTACTAGCCGTGACGTCAGAGCACGTGAGCCTGATGCGCGAGCGGGCTGGCCCGCAGCGTGTCACCAACGTCGAGCTCTTTTTCGATCTGGTCTTCGTCTTCGCGGTGACGCAGCTCTCGCACTTCCTGCTCGCCGGTCCCCGTGCGGGCGGAGCGGTGCGCACCACGCTTGAGGCCGCGCTCCTGCTCATCATGGTCTGGCAGCTCTGGGTTTACACCACCTGGGTGACCAACTGGCTCGATCCCGACCGCATCGCCGTTCGCTCGCTGCTGCTGGCGCTTGCCGTGATCAGCCTGCTCATGTCGGCCGCGATCCCGACCGCGTTCGGCCGATCGGGCCTGATCATCGGGGCCTCCTACCTGGTGATGCAGGTGGGCAGGAGCGTGTTCACCGTGCGGGCGATCGGCGATCGGGGGCTGCGCAGGAACTTCGAGCGCATCCTGGCCTGGTGTTCGGTCAGCGGCCTCCTCGCGCTCGGCGGCGGCCTGGCGCACGGTGACGCGCGGCTGCTGCTCTGGGCCGGGGCGGTCGCTATCGACCTGACCGGCGGCGCGGTCGGCTTCTCTACTCCCTGGCTCGGCAAATCGAGCACGGCCGACTGGACGATCGAGGGCGGGCACTTCGCTGAGCGGTGCCAGGGATTCATCCTGATCGCGATCGGCGAGTCGATCGTGGTGATCGGCGCGACGCTGGCGGCCCGGCTGGGTAGCCCGCTCCGGCTCTCCGGCGCCGAGATCGCCGCCTTCCTGATCGCGGTGGCGAGCAGCGTGGCGTTCTGGTGGCTCTACTTCGACCGGAGCGCGAAGGACGCGACCGAGATCATCGCCCACTCGGCCGATCCTGGCCGGCTCGGCCGGTCCGCGTACCACTTCATTCACCCGGTCATGGTGGCCGGGATCATCGTCACCGCCGCCGCCGACGGCGCGACGGCGGAGGCAGCGGGGGCCGGGGCCGGGGCCGGACCTGTGTCGTCGTGGGTGGCCTGGCTGGTGCTGGCCGGGCCTGCGCTCTTCCTGGCCGGGCACGCCGCGTTCAAGGCCGCCGTGTGGCGGCGGGTCTCCTGGAGCAGAGTCGCGGCCGTCTGCGTCCTGGCGCTGCTCGGGCTGCTGGCGCCACATGTGCCGGCCGTGGTTCTGTCTGGATGCGCCGCAGCCGTCGTCATCGCCGTCGTCATCGCCGACCAGCTCTGGCCTCCGGCCGCCGACGAGGAGTCCGAGGCGACCGGGGCCGCTGGGGCGGCCGAGCCATCGTCAGGAGGCTGAGGCCCGCCCCCGCTGTACGGCAGAAGAGATCGTCCGCATGCTGGCACCCGGCACATAGCGGGTCATCCGCCAGGCCACTCTTGCCGATCGCGGCGCGACGATGAGCGCGCGGTTCCTGGCCAGGCCGCGCAGCACATCCTGGGCGAGCGGCTCGGCGTGATACAGCTTGCCGACCAGGCGAGCCAGGCCCGCGGCGTTTGATCCGGCGCTGGTCTGCGGCAGGTCGGGATTGACCCGGCCGAGCAGCGGAGTGTCGACGAAGCCGGGGCAGATCGCGCTGAACCGCACGCCCCGGCCAGCGGACTCGGCGCGCAGCGACAGGGTCAGCCCGACCACCGCGTGCTTGGCCGCCGCGTAGGGGGCCAGCATCGGACCGGGCACCAGGCCTGCGAGCGAGGCGGTGTTGACAATGTGCCCGCTGCCCTGAGCCAGCATCACCGGGTAGGCGGCGTGCACGCCGTGGATCACTCCGCGCAGGTTGACGTCGATGACCCGGTCCCAGTGCGCCAGAGTCAGCTCATCGGCGGCGCCGCCGACCGCGATGCCCGCGTTGTTGAACATGAAGTCCAGCCGGCCCTCGTCCGCCGCCACGCCGGTCACCAGGTCGGCGACGGCAGCGGCGTCGGTGACGTCGAGGGTCACGCTGGTGACGCCGGCCAGTTCGGCGGCCACGGCCTTGGCGGCGGTTTCGTCGATGTCGGCGATCACGACGGTGGCCCCGCGCGCCGCCATCGCCCGCACCAGCGCCGCCCCGATCCCGGAGCCGCCTCCGGTGACGATCGCCACCTGCCCGGTCAAGTTATCAAGATCACTCATCGGCGCTGCCTTTCCTTCTCTCGCGGTCAGCGTGCCCCACTAACTCCATTCTTGTCCACCGGCTGGGCGGCGGGGCGCGGTCGGCGCGCGTCCGGCTCGGGGCGCGTCCGGCTCGGGGCGCGTCCGGCTCGGGGCGCGTCCGGCTCGGCGAAGGGATGGCTCACGCCTCCGGGGTTCCGTGGCCTAAGGGAAGCTGAGTTTCTGGACTCAGGCCTCCGGTCAGTAGATTTCACGTCCCAGTGACTCACGCCACCCAGGTTCCGTGATCACGCTCAGAGTCTTGATCACGGAGTTCTGGTGGGGTGATCACACGGCTCATGTTCCGTGATCAAGGCTTATCTGATGATCACGGAAATCTGCGCGGGCTACCTGAGCGTCTCGCCGGGGTGACCGGATTCCCCAAAATGGTAAATACCCGGCAAACCGTCCATCATCAGACTGCCAGGCGATCAAGGAGGCAATTTCACCAAGCCCCTAGTCACTGGAACTCGGACTAAAGCGACTAAACCCGGCGCCGGGCGCGTCCAGTGGTCGCGCAACTCGGGGCGCCGGGGGTGGAACAACGGAAAGTGATGATACGTCGTTCACGGCCGCTGACGTCTTGACGTTTTGATGGGTAGGTAACCGGCAAACCGGGCAGAATTTCAACGGAAAGTGATGATACGTCGAGCTGGCGGGCCGACGTATGCACATCTGCCGTCGTTCCCGGCCGTCGTCCCGGCGCGACGACCCGAATCGGACGGCATGTCCGTGGTGGCGAGCGTTGCGCAGCAGCCGACACTACGGACATACCGCCCGACTCGCCCCCGCATCGTCCTAGAGATCAACTAGATCAACGGACCAGGCGCAGAGTCCGGGCGGCCAGGTTCACGGTGATCCGCTGCCCCCAGGACACCGGCACCGCATCGGACTCGATCCCGTCACCAAACGCCACCAGCCGGTCAGACTCGGCGCTCACCCCGACCGACTCCCCGTAATCGAGCACCCCCTCCGTGCAGTCGGTCCCGGTCACCGGCGACGGCCACGCCTCCCGCACGAACCACGCCAGCCGCCGGTCGGCCGGGGCAGGCAGCTCAACCGAGCTGTGCCGCTCAAGCCAGGTCGACCGGCCCCAGCCGGTGGCGCCGGTCCCCGTGCAGATGATCAGCCCGGACGACGCCTGCCGTTCGGCCCGGCCGTCGGGAACGGTGAGCGTGTACCTCGCGGTCTGGTGAGTCGGCTGGCCCACGTAGACCTCGTTGAGCGCGACCAGTGTCTGGCCGTCGTCCAGCTGAGCCTGCACCATCACCCGCTCCTCCAGGTCAGCGCCGCCGCCCGCCGAGGCCGCGGCAGCGGCGACCAGTAGCCGGCCGGCGCTGGCCGGGGGGTGCGGCACTAGCAGGCCAGGATTTCGTTCCGGCTCGGGGTTAATTCCTAGGACCGGCTGGCCATCCAGGTATCGCGCGACGTTGGCGACCAGGCCGTCCTGGCCGACGACCACGACGATGTCGCCCTGGTCGAAGCTCCATCGGGGCAGATCGGCCCGCTCTACCGTTCCGCGCCGCCAGTCGGCCGGGATGGCGGCCGAGACCGCGCCGATCGCGTCCTTGATCGCGCGGTCCCGCTGCTCGGCGTCCTCGATCGACCGGCCCCTGCTGGACAGGAAGAACGCGGCCTGTCCCCGAGTCGCGTGCCGCTCGATCAGCTCGTCGAGGCTCCGTCCGGCGGTGCACGAGCACGGCCCGAGGCGGCAAGCTCATCGCGAGTCGCCGCCGTCAGGCAGCGCGGCCGGGCGGCCGGTCAGCATCGCGGCCAGGCCGGAGAGCAGGTCAGGAGTGATGGTCAGGTTACCGATCGACGGCAGGTGCGCGGCGAGCTCCCCGGCCGCCATCGCGAGCAGCTGCCCCTGCGGCACGTCGCGGTAGGCCGCCACGTGAGCGGCCTGCGCCGCCGCCTTGGCCTCGCCCATTGCCCGGGTGCCGTCGGCCCTGGCCTGTGCCAGCCGCAGCTCGCGCGCCGCCTGCGCCTCGACCTCGATCGCGCTCGCCCCGGCCGCCTCCTCGGCCTGCCGCCTGGCGTTCGCGCCGCGCTGAGTCACCAGCTGCTCCTCACGGCGGGCGAGCTCGATCTGGCTGGCCAGCTCGTTCTCCGCGATCGCGCTCTCCCGCTCGACGGCGATCGCGCGGCGCTCGAACGTGGCCCGGTCGGCCTCCTGCTGGAGCGCTTCGCGGGCCGGAGTCTGCAGCGCCTTCTCCACGTCGGGCTCTGGCTTCAGCGCCACGACCCTGGCGCCGATCACCGCGATGCCAGTCTCGGCCAGCCTGGTGTCTGCGGTCAGCCCGCCGAGAATCCGGTCCCTGATCTGGCCGATCCCGCCGCCCAGCAGCTCAAGCAGCGGGCTGGCCGCGATCAGGCCGAGCACCTGCTGCTGCGCCGTCTCGGCCAGCAGCCCGGCGAGCTGCTCAAGCGGCTTGCCGCTCCACTGGCCGGTCGCCGGGTCGATGGAGAAGTCCAGCCTGGCCGAAGCGATCGCCGGATCAGTCACCCGGAACGTCACGCTGGCCTGCACCGTCATGTCGTGGAAGTCCGCCGTCCTGGCGTGGAAGAGCATCGGTAGTTCTCTGTCGTCCACCGGAATCTCCGAGAGAACTGCCGATAGGGGCCGAAAGAAAAACGCGAGGCCAGTCCCGTCATGGACGAGCTTGCCTCGCTTCAGGTACCGCACATGCGAGGTCGGGGTCGCCCGAAGGTGCCGGAACAGCGGATAGGTCGTGATGTCAGCCATTGGGTCCATCCTCCTTTTAATCGTCGCGATGACGATAACACCGAGGTGGTTTATTCGTCAACTCGACGATTATTGGGGTAAGCTATCGGCATGTCGCGCTCAGCCGGGCTGGCCTATCCGCTAGCCGCGATCACTGTTGACCTGGTCGTGCTGACCATCAGAGACGACCTGCTTGTGGTGCTCTGCGTGCGCCGGGGAGTGCCGCCCTACGCCGGAAAGCTGGCGCTGCCGGGCGGTTTTGTCCGGCCGGACGAGACGCTTATCCTGGCTGCCGCACGGGAGCTAGCCGACGAAACCGGGCTCCGAGCCGATGTCAGCCCGGCCGGGCCGGTGCATCTTGAGCAGCTAGCCACCTACGGTGACCCCGGCCGCGATCCGAGACACCGGGTGGTGACCGTCGCCTACCTGGCCCTTGCGCCCAGCCTGCCGGCGCCGCGGGCTGGCAGCGACGCGGCCGACGCCTCCTGGCTGCCGGCTGAGCAACTGCTGGCCGGGCCACCGGGCGAGCTGGCGTTCGACCATCACGCGATCCTCGCCGACGGGGTGGAGCGAGCCAGGTCCAAGCTTGAGTACTCGCCGCTGGCAACCGCGTTCTGCCCGCCGAGCTTCACGGTCGGCCAGCTGCGGCGGGTGTATGAGATCGTCTGGGGCACGAGCCTTGACCCGCGCAACTTCCACCGCAAGGTCACCGGGACCCCCGACTTCCTGATCCCGGCGGGCGGCACCACCGTCGGAGAGCGCGGCAGGCCAGGCGCAGCTTTACCGCAAAGGCGCGGCGACGATGCTTTACCCTCCGCTGCTGCGCGGTACCAGCTAGCCGTGCCCGGCGAAAGGGCTGACTCACGTCACCGAGTTCCGCGCCGCAGGCTGCTCGGACTAAGGGGACCGCACATGGCTCGCGGCGGCGCCAAGATCAACGCCGTTCCGAGCCGCTAAGGAGGCCAGGTTTCCGGACTCAGTGAGCCACGCCACTAGCGTTCCGTGATCACTGTCGGGATCTTGATCACGGAATCCTGGCGGGGTGATCACGCGCATTGGGTTCCGTGATCAAGTCTTGTCACATGATCACGGAAGTCTGCGCGGGGTACTTGAGCGCCAAGCCGAGGTGACCGAACCACCGAATACCCGGCAAACCGCCCGCCGGGCCGGCGTTCCGGCTACGACGCGCCGTGCAGGACGATGTCGGCGATCTGCTCGACTCTGGCCCTGGTGATACCGGTTCGCTGCTCGACGGCGAGGGGGTGGTCGGTCGGCTCAAGCTCGATGAACGGACGCTGTCCTAGCGGACGGGTGTGCAGCTGCGTCTTCAGGTTCAGAGTCGGTGCGCCGTAGAGCGGCAGCTCCGTGGAGAGCCAGCCGAAGTACGGCGGCTCGCTTTCCCGGCCAGGCGTCTCCCATAGCCGCGTCATGCGATCGTAGTTCTCCCGGCTGAGTGACACCCAGACTCCCCAGGAAAAGGACTCATCCAGGCCGAGCACCGGAATCTCGATCAGCCCGTAGACGAAGAACCATTCGTCATTGATCACGCACTGGTCGGAAGACAGGGCGCTCGTCCCGTCTTCGGCCTGCTCATCGGTCCAGTGCTCAGGTGCGGGCGCCCCGTACGACATCGGCAGTTCCTCATGACGCTCGCCGCACGAGGTACAGAAATATCCAGGGTCAGCTGACATGAGACCAGCCTAGCGAGAACCGACCATGATCTGATCGGCAGGATGAGTCATCAATCCGTCAGTCTTTCTTCGGCATTCCTGCCTTCTTATATTGCACCTGATGCTCCGCCCACCTGACCTCAGTGACTATACCTGCCAGGATCTTTCCATTTCCCGCGAGACTCTGCGCCTGAAGCTTCATCCGGGCACGGGATGCACGAGCCGCAGCGAGAACGACATTGTCCGCCGCCCATCGTTTCGTTGTGATCTCATCGGCGAGCGAACCCTGGGCGTATTCCAGCGCCCTGGCAGCTCCCCTTGCCTTTGCTGAAGTGAAGGCTTCTTGCTGCAAAGCGACAGCATGCTCGAGTGAGCGCTCATCGAACGTAGCCTCCAGACCAGCGCCGCGACTCTCCGCCTTGCCGCCTCGATCGCCAGCGTCCAGGGTCGCGAACGGCAGCAGATTGCGGAACTGCAGGTAGAACCTCGCTGCATCTTCCACGGTCATAGCCTGCCGGGTAGCTTGCGCGGCATCAAGAATGTCGAGGACTTGACCGGCTTCAAGCTGATCGCCGGGCAACAGCGCGTCTAGCTTCATCACCTCGGAACCAAGATCGGCCGCCACCGCGTCTGCCAGCACGCCGACGTGAACTTGGATGCCTGTCAGCATGGCTTTCAGTGCCTCAACCTCCACGACCCAGGCCGTCGTGTGCGACCCCATTCCCGCCACGCCGGTCGGGGCGGCCGCCCGGCCGTTCACCGTGAGCTGGCCCTCATTGAAGCTGACGACGAGCCTGCCGGAACCGGTCGAGTGTTTCGCCCAGTTATTGCCCGCCGGGACAGTGGGCAAGCCCCCGTACTCTGTCAGCAGGCTGGCAGCGAATTCGGAGAGTCCCTTCCCTGCATTGACGCTAAAATCGGCTATCCGCATTGCCTGAGCTACCAGCTCGGCCGAGGCGGCTTCAGCTGGGTCTTCCAGGAATTTACAGGCGGCCACGCATCTTGGATAAGCGACAGCCACATAGCGCTGATGCTTGTGCAGCAAGTAGGACAAGATGAGCTTAGCACGGGCAGGCGCCAGATCGTTTTCCCGAATCAGATCGACTACGAATCCTTCCGCCGCCTCGACAGGCCCTCTTACCGCATCAGCTACTTTCTTCAGGCTTGTCATTTTTGCGGACTGATTCTTTAGCCCAGCATCCAGCGCGATTTTCGCCTGATCTCTCACGATTTTGGCGGCACTAATAATAGCACCATAGGTTGCGTCTCTATGGATTTCACTGGCAGCCCTGGACGCCGCATTGGTAACGTCTACGAGATTTTTAGGGTCACTAACCAGGCTTGCGAGTTCATCCGCGTGGTGAACTAGCATATTAACCTGCTGCGCTACTACGGTCACAGCCGATTTAACGATGACCTCTTCGAGATCAGACTCGCGCAGCGCGGCGTCGAACGCGAACATACCCCACAAGGCCTTGCGCAGCGCTTCGGTATCCAGCGCCGGCGGACTGCCCGACTCCGGAAGGCTCTTGGCGTCAATGGTCATCTCAGACGGGTCTACCGACTCACACATGATCAGAGTCTTACGGAAATGCCCTTCCGTGCCACCGTACGAACCACGCTGTGAGGCGGCGGGCACCGTGGCGAATGGGAGGTAGTTGAGGTAGCTGAGGTGATAGGCAATCGCTAGGCCAAGCGAGGCCAGCTTTTTGCTTTCTAGTTCACTCTCTTTAGCGGCCTTGATGCTTTCCGCGTAGCGACCGGCCGAATCTTCCAGCAGGTCCGCGCGAGTCCTTGGCAGGTCAAGCAGCCTGAGCAATTTCATGCCAGTCGACTCTAGGTCGGTCATCCAGGCCGACGCTTCTGCCTGCATTTTTTCAAGCTTCTCTATAGCCGACGCTATGGAGCAGCCATAGAGTGAAGCCTGAATCACATCCACAAGTACTTGCCAGGCGACAGTATGGTCACCCATCCTGTCGCCGAAAGGAGACGGCGTGCAGCCGCTGACCTCGATCCGGCTGATCGCGTCAAGCTCCAGAACCACCCTGGGCTTCAGGTGCACGACGGCGCTTTTCGGCAAGTCCGTATAAACCAGCGGCTTCAGATCGGAAAGCGAGGTCGTTCTCGTCAGTCGCGGCTTCTTTTTTGCACTGCCGTCAATATCAGAATCTGCTGGACGTTTCAAGGCATATCCCTTGTCGATGCATTGCCACTGGCCATTGACGGCACGGCCAAAGTTACCCCGGTCATTCCATTTCTGAGTTTGTCAGGTTAGAAAACCACAGTCAACCACGCACAGTCTCAGGACCATCACGCCCTAGCGATCGCAGAGGGCCAGGAGCTTGGTGATGGTGTTCCAGTTTCGGGCGGTGCCGGTCGCGCCGGGGCTGGACCGCTTCGTGAGCAGGGTCTTGGCTAGCTCGCTGGTGCCGAAGCCTTCCGGGGTGTGCAGGTAGAGGGTCAGGCCGATGAGAGTGGCCTCGTCCCTGCTGCCCTCGGCGCTTGCGGCCGCGACCGCCTCGTGCACTCGCTGGGCGGCGGCGACATCTAGCTCGGCCGGCATGAATACGCCGTGCACGAATTTCGGATTCGGCTCATCGGAGTACGGATTGCCGCTGATCACGTCTGCGAGCTCGGCTCTGGACAGCACGATTACCCGGCTGCTGAGACCGAACTCCTCGGTGATCGCCGCCTGCAGCTCAGCCGCGAGCGTCGCGGCCCCGGTGTCGGCGCGCCGCGGAGTGAAGAGCAGATTGCCGCTCTGGATGTAGGTCTGCACGTCCGCGTGACCCATCGAGGAGACGAGCCGGCGCAGTTCGGCCATCGGCAGCTTCCCGCCGCCGCCTACATTGACGCCTCGCAGCAAGGCAACATGGGTCGACATGAGCCCATCTTGTCAGCCGGAGGCCGCGGGCGTGTATGCGCTGCTGACCGACGGGACCACCGTACTGATCAGGCCGGCCAGGGCGGAGGACGCGTACGCGGTGCGGCAGATGCATGAGCAGATGTCGCCGGACAACATCTACCTCAGGTTCTTCAGCGTCAGCAAGCGCTCGGCGGATCGGGAGGCGCGCCGGGTCACCAGGCCAGCGGGGACCGACCATGTGGCACTGCTCGCCTGGCTCGGAGACCGGCTGGTCGGCCTTGCCAGCTTCGAGCACTCGGATCAGCCCGGAGTCGCCGAGATCGCGTTTTCGGTCAGCGACGACATGCACGGGCGGGGGATCGCCACGCTGCTGCTTGATCACCTGGTGTCGATCGCGCGGCTGCGCGGGCTCCGGGCGTTCCAGGCGCAGGCGCTGACGAGCAACGAGGCGATGCTGGGCGTCTTCGCCGCCGTCGGGCTGCAGGGCAGGCGACGAGCCTCCCAGGGAGTGGTCGAGATCACCTTCCCGCTCCCGGCCGACGACGCGAGCAAGCAGCTCCAGGACTATCTGGACTCGGTCGCGACGCGGGAGAGCCGGGCCGATGTGGCCAGTCTGCGCCACCTGCTGGCCCCGGCCTCGGTCGCTGTGATCGGCGCCAGCCGCAAGCCAGGCAAGGTTGGGCACGCGATCCTGCGCAATGTCGTCGAGGCCGGGTTCGCTGGCAGGGTGTTCGCTGTCAACCCCGAGGCCGTATCTATCGCCGGCGTCGACTGGGTAGCCTCGATCGCCGAGCTGCCAGAACCACCCGACCTGGCGATAGTAGCGGTGCCGGCACCGAGCGTCGTCGAGGTGGCAGCCGAGTGCGGGCGGGCCGGCGCCAGGGCACTCGTCGTCGTCACCGCGGGGATCGATCAGGCCACCGGCGCCGAGTTGCTCACTACCTGCCGCAGCTATGGCATGCGCCTGGTGGGTCCGAACTGCTTCGGCGTCGCGGTGCCCGGCATCGGCCTGAACGCCACGTTCGCCGGGGCCAGCCCGCCGCCAGGGGCGGCCGGGCTCGTGGTGCAGTCCGGCGGTATCGGCATTGCCGTGCTTGAGCACCTGTCCAGGCTGGGGATCGGGGTGTCATCGTTCGCCTCGGTCGGTGACAAGTACGACGTGTCGAGCAACGACCTGCTGATGTGGTGGGAGCAAGACCAGGTCACCCGGCTCGCCGTTCTTTACGTCGAGTCGTTCGGCAGCCCGCGCCGATTCGCCAAGACCGCGCGCCGGGCGGGCCGCCGCTTCCCCGTGCTGACGGTGATCGGCGGCCGGTCAGCCGCCGGCCAGCGGGCCGCCGCCTCGCACACGTCGGCGGCGGCTACCCACTCGCCGATCGCCGGAACCTCGCTGATCACCCAGGAGGCCCTGTTCAGCCAGGCCGGAGTCATCGCGACGAAGGGCCTGGGCGAGCTTGTGGACGCGGCGGCGCTGCTTGCCTCGCAGCCACTGCTGGCCGGCCGGCGGATCGGCATCGTATCCAACGCCGGCGGCGCTGGTGTCCTCGCGGCGGATGCCTGCGGAGACAACGAACTGTCGGTCGCGACCTTGGCTGACCCGGTCAGGGAGCGATTGCGCGGGCTGCTGCCGACGGGTGCCGTGGTTGACGGGCCGGTGGACACCACGGCGTCGGTCGGCTCGGAGGAGTTCCGGACTTGCCTGGAAGTGGTCGCACAAGATGATGGCGTCGACGCGGTGATGGCGATCACAGTGCGAACCGCCCTCGGAGATCTGGCTCCGGCCGTCTGCGCGGCAACCTCGGACAAACCCCTCGTGGCCGTGATGCTAGATCAGCAGGAGTCGGTCAGGCTGCTGCGGGATCCCGACGGCCCGGACGGCCGCGCGGTCCCCGCTTACCTGTATCCGGAAAGCGCGGCCCGAGCACTTGGGCATGCGGCCAGGTACAGCGCCTGGCGGGCCGCCAGCCCTGGTGAGGTGCCCGAGCTGGCCGGGCTCAAGCCCGACACCGCGCGGGAGATCGTGGCCGGATTCCTGGCCGGCCAGCGGCTCGGGGGCTGGCTGCCGCCCGGCCAGGTCGCCGACCTGCTGGCCTGCTACGGGATCAGGCTAGCGGGAGCGGGGGTCGGAGCCGGGGCCGGGGGCGGCATCGAGCTGATCATCGCCGTCCGGCAGGAGCCGGTCTTCGGCCCGCTGGTCAGCTTCGGCCTGGGCGGTGGGCTGCCCGAGGTGCTGCAGGACAAGACCGCCCGGCTAGCCCCGCTGACCGACACCGACGCGGACCAGCTGATCAGGGGCATCAAAGCCGCACCGCTGCTGACCGGCGACCGCGGCACCGCTCCCGTCGACCTGGCCGCGCTCGCCGAGCTGCTGCTCCGGGTGTCCAGGCTGGCCGACGACGTCACTGAGGTGACCGAGCTCAAGATCAGCCCGGTAATCGCCAGCCCGGACGGCATCTACCCAAGGAACGCACGGGTCAGGCTAGCCCCGGCCGAGCCCCAGGACCCATTCCTGCGCCGCCTGCGCTAGCCAGGACCCGGTCACCCCGGAGTACGCGCGATCTGGGTTCGATCTCCACAGAGGCGTCATGGGCGGGCCGTAACGTAGGGGCGGGGGAACGGGCTGAGGTGGAGGGGGGTCCGGTATGGCCAGGATGATGCTTGATTGCCGGAAAATGCCGAGTGAGAGCAATTGCTCGCTGATGATCGCCGGGCGGGAGGATGAGGTGCTCGATGCCGCCGTCGATCACGCCGTGGCCAAGCACGGGCACGAGTACAGCCTGGAACTCAGGGAGATGATCAGGTCAGGACTTGAGGTAGCCGAGCCGTCGATGGTGTAGCCGGGCGCGGGCGGTGCCGACCGGAGAACCAGAACGGGGCCAGGCCGGAGCGACTTTCGTTCGCTGCCGGCGCTGGCCCCGTGCTGGGAGTCAGCTAGCCAAAGGATTCAGGCTAGCTCAGCGGGCGGCCATAAGGCACTGCGGTCACCACGCCATTGATCTTCTTCGGAGCGTGAAATACCCAGGTGACCCTCTTGCTCTGCGGGTTGAACCACACCAGCGAGGCCCCGCCCTGGCAGCCATTGGTCGGCTGCACCAGGAGACTCGACCCGTGGCCAGTGATGATGGTGTAGCTCGGGTAGTTCACGCCGGGAAGGGAGATCTGCTTGCCGGCCAGATTCGCGACGAACTTGACCGCGCACGGGCCGAGTGCCTGCAGGTAGACGCCGCTGGTGAGCTGCCAGGCATCGACGTCGCCTAGGTCACCGCGCTTGCCGTTGCGCTGCGCGGTCAGCGCGGTCACCTTGCCGCCGCTGACCGGGAAGAGCCAGAGCCTGGGGGCGGACGGCTCGTGCTTGGCCGTGCACTCGGCCAGGATGGTGGTCGGATTCCACCACCGCGCTGGCATGCAGAAACCAACCCCGGTCGGCGCGTGCAGCTTCCGAATCACGCCGCCGGTGTTGCTCACCTGCTCAAGGCCGTAACTGGCCTCAATGATCACCGAAGTCCCGTCCGGGGACTCGATCGCGCCGAAGCCGGTCTTGGAGAGTTTCACCTGGAGTTTGCCCTGGAGGTTATACCGGGAAATGCCGATGCCGCCGAGACCAAAGGCGAGGATATTCTCGCCGTCCGGCCTGGTGTAGCCGATCGCGTTGACCGTGTCGGGCAGCTTGAAGGTATTGATGACCTTGCCAGTGACCAGGCTTATCTGCTCGAATCGGTTGAAGAAGTTCTGCACCAGTACGCGCTGCTTGTCACCAGACCAGTCGACCACGGTGTAGCTCGAGGTACCGAAGGTGCTGGCCGGCCAGCTGAAGAAGGGGAACTTCTTGCCCTGAGGACTGACCGCGTACAGCGTGGTCTTGCCCTTCCTGACTGGCTTGACCATGGGTGCCGACGCCGCCGAGTACTCGGCGATCGACCATCCGGGCCCGAGCTGGCTCAGCGGCACCAGCGAGGCGGCCCTGGCCGGATGGGGGGCGGACGGCACGGCGAGCGCGGCACCAGCGCCACCGCCGGCGACCGTGAACGCTGCTGCGATCAGCGCGGCACCTTTCAGCGCCGGCCTGATCAGCGTGCTACGACGTGACATAGCGAGGCCTTTCCTAGACTCTTCGACCACCTTCGGTGAACATACGCTCTCTAGGACTCAGCGTCGCCCCGGTCGGTTGCGCTGTCTTCCGGCACCAGGCTCAGGACACCGGGCTCACGGCACCGGGTGCCGCATCATGCCGAACCTCAGCACAAGCTGAGGGAATTCGCCGCCGGTGAGCTCTGATCTGATGAAGTCCCGCAGCTGAGCGAACTCGAGCGCACGGCCGCTCACCGCCACGGCGACGCCATGGCTGCCGGCCATCAGCAGAACCCGCTGCAGCGCCTGCCCGGCACCGACCCAGTCGGCCTTCTGGTCGGCCGCCGTCGTCAGCACCGCGACGATTCCCGCGAGGCCAGCCGAGCCACCCAGGCTGGCCGGCCCACCCGAGCCGGGCGCCTCGCCCTGCTCAGTGACACCGGGCGGTGCCCAGGTTGCCCCCTCGCTCGCCCTGGCCGGGTCCAGCCTCAGCGCGCTGTCGGCGGCCGTCATCACGGCCAGCACCGCTGCCCGATGGTCGTCGGCGGCCATGACCGCCAGCTTCACGTGCTCTCTGGCCGCCTCGTCGGCGAACCTGGAGATCAGCCCGGCCGACAACCGTTCGGTATCGAACCCGCCCCGGTGTGCGCGCCGTTTCGGAACCTGGTCGAAGAGCTCGCGCTCATGGTCGCCGGGCTGCCTGCGCTCGGTTTCCCAGCCGATGCTGGCGATCAGGTTCGGCACTCCGGGCTCGGGAAGCACGCTGACCTTGGGCAGCAGGCCCAGGTAGCGAAGGGCGACCCTGGCGGTGAAGACGGCGGCACCGCAGCTGATCGTCAGCTCCCGGCCGTCCGGATCGGCCACGGCCAGCTTCCGCTCCAGATCGGAGCGCACGCTGATGTCGCTTTCCGTGGTGCTGAACCACCAGGGCGCGGTGTCCGACACCGATGGTGCGTGGATCACCGCCTCGGTGACGAATCTGGCGATCTCGTCTGGTGAACCCGGCGCGGCCGGGGCGGCCGGGGCGGCGCCCGCCTCCGGCAGGTCACCCGGCAGCGCGGAGGACACATCCATGACCTCATCCTGCCAGGTTCGCCGCCATCGAGTCCGGGCACGGGGCGAGGCACCCGTGCGGGTTCCCTGACCTTAAGGGAACATCGAGTTTCTGGACTCGACCGCGCTGGCAGCATCGTCTAGCTTCTTTGCTCGCGGT
The DNA here is from genome assembly GCA_963819285.1 of uncultured Actinomycetota bacterium. Classification (GTDB taxonomy): domain Bacteria; phylum Actinomycetota; class Actinomycetes; order Streptosporangiales; family Streptosporangiaceae; genus Chersky-822. Next base: position 1,585,831 of record CAWFVM010000002.1, on the reverse strand, counting down.
CCTAGAATGTGCCTGTGGCGGTCAGTCAGAACATTGAATGCATGGTCTGGACTGGCGTTATAGGACAGCCCCTGGCATCTGTTGTAGCCGGCTCCGGCTCGAATCCGATCGGTGCGACCGTATGCGCTGAGGGTGCGGCAGCAGGACAGGTCTGCTCAACCGTCACCAGCTATCTACCCGGTTCCGGCGGCTGCCTGTCCGGCACCGGCGACACCGGGGTAACCGGGAGCCGCCTCGAATGCAACCTGGTGGAAGCCAAGGCGAAAGGTCCCAATTTCATCGCGGGACAGGAGGGCGATAGTGGCGGACCTGTAGTCCGCTTCGTCAGCGGGACCTCTGACCTGCAGGTCGACGTCACCGGTATTGTCAGCGCCGGCGGAGGCGACACGGTGGATTGCCTTTATAACCTGCCAGATACCTGCTTTGACATCCTCTATTACACGGCCATGCCAGATATTCTGAACAATGAGTATCCCGGTGCACAGCTAGTCAAATGACTAAGCGGTAACCAGCTGGGTTCCGTGGCTGCGCGGGGTTGTTTTAGTCTGGATAGCCGGATGAGCAGCGCGAGCATGGGCAGCGTTGCCACCGGCTCGAGCCCTCGCCAGGCCGCCGGGAGTAGCAGCGACAAGATGATCGCTGGCAGCAAGGCACCAGTGACAACCGCGAGCGTCTGCCGGTATCCCCAGCCTGAGCGCCCGGTCCAGGTGCGGCCGGTCGCCACGACCAGGCCGAATAGGGTGCACATCGCGAGTACAAGCCCGGCCTGCCAGGGGCCGAGATCAGCCGGGCTTGCCAGGGACCCGGCGATCCCGGGAAGGATCGCGAACACGGCAAAGAACGCCACCATCGCCGCCATCCCGGCGAGCAGCAGCCTGGTGACACCAGGCGGGTTCCGCGCTGAGATCTGCCGGGGCGCCGGCGTCGGCAGGGCCAGCGCCACAGCCACCGCGATGATGACTCCGAGTAGGACGACGGCCTTAATACCTCGGTGCGCTGCCTGCACGAATCCGGTCGCCGTGACCAGGATCAGCAGCACCGAGCAGGTCGTCACTCCCCGGCGCCCCAGCCAGCGGCGGCCCGCGATCGCCGGGAAAATCAGGTCAGCAAGCACGATCGGCAGCACCGTGCTGACGAGCGTATGGAAGACCGTCAGGCCGACCGCGACGGCGGGGTCCACCCCGCCGATCAGTACATATCCCTTGTACTTTGCCTCGTACCAGGTTCCGGCGATGATGCCTTCGTTGATAGCCCCTGCTGCCATGCCCAGCAGCAGGACACTCGTCCACCGGACCGGGCGATGGTGCCTGAATTCACGTACCAGCAGGGCCACGGAGCCGTAGAACGATCCCAGGAACAGCAGGTCCCACGGCCGGGTCAGCAACAGCAACGGCGGTGAGTTGTAAGTGGCCACCGTTTCCGGGATCAGCGCAGCGAGAAAAAACAGCGTCAGGACGGCGGCCCAGGTCCGCGTCGATCGGCTCACCTCGGTCCGCGTCACAGTTCCGTCCAGCTACCTTGTCCTGTTCAGTCCGCCCCGGCCCAGACCTGATCCGGCAAGTCCAGTCTGCACGGGCGAGGTCGGCCCGGCGTCAGCCACCGGTCTGAGCCGTGTCCACCCGGGGGATGATCCGTCAGCGCGAAGATGTCTACGACGGCGCGGGCAACTTCGGGACCGGCTGGTGGCCAGAGCGCTTCCCGGAAAGATGCCGTCAGTTTCATGGAGAGTTGCCAGCATCCACACGGAGACTTGTCGTTTCACGGGGATTTTTCGATCCCAGGCTAACTCTCCACCAGACGACAACCCTCCACGAGAACGCTAACAACCCTCCGAGAGAACGATGAGCTCGGCTGAAGTTCCGGGCTCTGGCGCGAATTCCGTGAAGTTGGCAGTCTGGTTCCGGGATGGCTGGTCCAGCCCGTGCCCGTCCCGCCGCTGGCCTGCCCGGGCCGCACCCCATCGATGTGACATAGCTGGGGCTGGAGCACCATCGATGTGACATAGCTGGGGCTGGATGGAGCACCAGCGCTGCCACATCCATGGAGCCGGCCAGCGGCCAGCATCACGGAATTCGCGACAGCCAAGTTCCGTGATCATGGCCGAGACGGTGAGCACGGAGTCCTGGTGGCGTGATCACGCGGCTGATGTTCCGTGATCAAGGAGGGCGGCGTGATCCCGGAACATCGGGGCGCGGCCCAGAGGGAACCCAGGTTCCCGGACTCAGGATGCACTCACCGCCTGCAGCCTTCCGTGATCATGAAGCAAAGCTTGATCACTGAATGTGGCCCTGGGCGCGAATTTCGTGATGTCAGCTGGGTGGTGGATGAGGACTCGCGGACGAGCGCGAGACTCCTCCGAAGGGACGGATATCCGGAAGGCTCGCCAGGCGGGTCGGGCTGAGCCACCGCTGGGGACCGGTTTGCCAGGTACCGCCGTTTTTCGGGTGCTGGCGGCGGGCCAGGCCAGGGGTTCGGCGAATCCTGTAGGAGTCCGCGCAGAGCCGAGTTCCGTGATCACGGGCTGGATGATGATCACGGAAGAGTTGGGGGCTCCGGTGGGTGAGCGCTCCGGCGGCGCTGGCCCTGGTGCTCGGGCGGCGCTGGCCCTGGTGCTCGGGCGGCGCTGGCCCTGGTGCTCGGGCGGCGCTGGCCCTGGTGCTCGGGCGGCGCTGGCCCTGGTGCTCGCAGCGACTGGGTGCGCCCCCGCAGCACCCAGCGCTGCGAGCACCAGGCGTGACGCGTCAGAACCGGCACTAAGTTACGCTAAACATGCGTTTCACCTTGCCGCCCGGCCCGAACGCAAGCTAAGTTACACTAAGTCCCTGACCGATTACAAATAGCAATAGGTGGACCCGGCGCGTCAATGCGACTTCAGGAGGCCGCCGACCTGCTCGGCGTGCACTACCAGACCGCCTACGGATGGGTGCGGGGTGGCAGGCTGCCGGCCCGCCTGGTCGCCGGCGGCTACGAGGTCACCGAGGCGGACGTGCGAGCGTTCTCCGCCCTGCGCCAGCTCGGCCGCAAGCCCGCCGAGCAGATCCAGGTCAGGGACTGGGCCGCGCAGGCCAGCAAACTGTACCGGGCCATCGCCAGCGGTCAGGAGACCGACGCCCGGCGGGCGATGGAACGCCTGGCCGGGCACGTCACGATGACCGACCTCTGCGATCGGGTGATCGCTCCGGCTTTGCGCCGGGTCGGTGACGAGTGGGAGGCGGGCCGGATCTCCATCGCGCAGGAGCACCGGGCCAGCGCGATCTGCGAGCGGCTCCTGGCCGCGCACTCCGGCCGCCCGGCTGGCAGGCCGCGCGGCACCGCGATCGTCACCACCCCGGAGGGTGAGCGGCACGGCCTGCCCGCCCTGATGGCCGCCGCCTGCCTGCGCGAGAACCACTGGTACGTGCACCATCTGGCGGCGGATCTGCCCGCGGCCGAGATCAGCACGCTGGCCCGCGAGGTAGGCGCCAGCCTGGTGGTCCTGTCCACGGCAACCCCGGCCGGGGCTGTCGCCGCCGCGGCGGCCGAGCTGATGCCGGCCGCCGCGCCGCGGGCTACTGTCCTGATCGGCCATTCCGGTGACAATCTGGCGGAACTAGTACGCACCGCCACTCGATCACCCGAAGGTAGCGGCGAATCCAGGGTCAGTGCGCGTTGATCATTGTCGTCACCGAGTCCGCGCTCACCGTGACCTTGGTCGCCTTGGCCCGGCTCGCGGCGCCGTTGTACCACTGGGTGTGGTAGCTGGCGACGCCGCAGCCGCTGGTGAACTCGACAACGTATCCGCCGGGGACCAGATCACCGAGCTGGTAACCGCCCGCCGCGTCCGTCTCGGACACCTCGGGAGCCCCGCTGCCAGATCTCGGGTAAGCCAGCACGCACACGCCGGCCACCGGCGATCCCGACACCAGCACCGTTCCCGAAATTCCGCCGTCAGCCGCCAGCGTCGCGCCGATCCCGGTCACGGCCCCGCCAAGCGGCACGGTAACCGGCGTGGCCGCTGACTGGCTCGGCTGCCCGTCAAACCACTGCGGCACCAGCCCGCCAGAACCGAACGCGCACAGCGAGCTGAACTCGACCTGGTACTTGCCAGGGGCCAGGCCAGACAGCAGGTACCTGCCGCCCGACCCGGTGAAGGCCAGCCCCGGTACACCGGCACCGGTCACCGGGGTCGCGATCGCGCAGGTGCCTCCCGCAGGCGCCGCCGGGCTGCCGGCCAGCACCTGCCCAGCCAGCGAACCGGATGCTGGCAGGGCCACGTTCAGTCTGGTCGGCACCGAGCCCCGGACCCGGACCTTCGACTTGAGCACGCTCGCGACCTTGGACTCAGCGGAAGCCTGGATCTCGCTGCCCAGCACCGCGACCTCAAGCAGGCTGTCCTCGCACGAGAGGAACTCGACGCTGTAGGAGTCCGGCGCGAGATGAGGAATGCTGTAGTGGCCGCTCTGGGTCTGGCTAATTTCATTGACGAGATTGCCGTCCGAGTCAAAGGCGAGTACGCAGATGCGGCGCAGCGACTTACGGGTGGCCGCGCTGGTGATCTGACCTGAGATAGCCGAGCCGCTCGTCATCGTCTGATCAATCCCGGTGACCGTGCGACCGGTCCTGACGGTGACCGGGTGCGCGGCTGCTTCGCTGGCTGCTTGCTTGTACCAGCCGACGGCATATCGCGAAGCACCGCAGGGACTGAACTCAATGGCGTATTTTCCGGCCGCGAGCCCGGTCAGGCGATAGGCACCGTGCTTGTTCGACACGGAGGAGGGGTTGTCTCCGCCGAGCACCTCCAGCGATTCCGGCTCACCAGCCAGGCCGACCGAGACAGCACACACCCCTCGCACGGCCTTGCCAGCGCTGTTCCTGATGACGCCGGAGATCGAGCCTTCCGCCGCCAGTTTCGCGTCCACCCCATGCACAGGCCTGGTCCCGGCGAAGACCAGGGACTGCCGGTCACCGCCCTGCGGGGAGAACCACTGGGCACCGAAACCTGCCCCGGCCCGCCCGCAGCCGCTGGAAAAACTGATCGAGTAATTCCCGGGCTGGAGGTTGGCCAGGTGGTACGCACCGCTGTGGGCGACCGCCCCGCTGCCGAGCAGCAGGCCAATGTCGTTCAGCGCCTGTCCGAGCAGGCCGGCGGCCAGTTGGTTCGCGGCCGGGGCAGCGAGGACGCAGATTCCCGACAGCTTCTTGCCTGACGTGCTGGTGACCTGGCCGGTGATCGTGCCGCCCGGCGCCATCGCGGCGTCGATCCCGGCTACGTGCACGCCGGCCGCGACCTTCACTGAGCCCGCGGTGAGCGGGCTGGCCTGCCCGTTGTAGAACTGCGGCGCGAAGCTGCCGGCATTGCCGCAGCCGCCGGTGAAGCTCACCTGGTACGCCCCGGCCGGCAGCCCGTTCAGGACATAACTGCCGTCGACGCGGGTCTTGACCGCGGCGAATCCGCCGGTCGAGCCGGTGCCTTCCGCCTGCACGCAGATCCCGGCCACGGGCGCGCCGCCCGCGCTAGCGGTCACCGTACCGGCGATCCGCCCGGCCAGGGTCAGTACCGCATCGATCCCCTTCGTGGTCTTGCCATCGGTGACCGCGACCGCCTTGGGATAGCTGGTCCCGGTGTAATCGCCCTTGCTGCCGCAGCCCGGCTGGAACTGCACGTCGTACCGGCCGGTGCCCAGGCCAGTGATCAGGTACTTGCCTCCCGCGCCCGTGATGGCCTGCTGGAACACATCGAAGTTGGAGTCAGCGCCGAAGACCTCGACGCAGACCCCCGGCAGTCCCTTCCCCGACTCGCTGCCGGCCCTGACCGTGCCGCTCAGCGCGGCTCCCGGAACCAGCTTCGCGTCGATGCCGGTGACGTGGCTGCCCTTGCCCACCCTCACCTTCGTCGCCTTATTTTCCCGGCTGGTGAATTTCCACCACTGGGGCGCGAAATTCGCCTTGCTGCCACAGCCAGTGGTGAATTCGACCGTCCACCCGCCCGCCTGCAGGAACTTGCCGGGGATGCCATAGGAACCGTCCTTGCGGGTCCTGATCCCGCCGATCCCCGTCGCCGAATCTCCCTGCTGGAGATTCGCGTCCACGCAGATCCCGGCGAGCGGCTTGCCGTGCGAGTCGCGAACCGTCCCCGAGATGGCGGGCTTGACCTTCTTAGCCTCGGGGCCAGACCGCCGTGCCAGCGCGGCCGTCGCCGCGACCAGCGCCGCCCGGCTGGCCGGGAGAAGCGTGACCGGCCGGAGCGAGGAGATCTGGCCAGGCACGACCGTGATCCGGGTGGCCCGGCTGGCGAGCATGGCACCGCCGTAGAACTGGCTGACATATGCTCCCGGCTGGCCGCAGGCCTGATAGCTGATGGTGTACTGACCCGCCGGCAGCCCGGCGATCAGGTACCGGCCGCCTGTCCTGGTGATGGCGGGATGCGCGGCGGGCTGGCCGGCCGAGCGCCCGAGCGCGGTCACGCAGATCCCGGTCAGGCCAGCACCGGCCACCGACCGCACCATCCCGGTGACAGTGCCATCCGGCTGCACGACCGGCCGGGACACCCCCGGCTGACCAGCGGCGGCAGCACCTGCGGCCGAGGCGGCCGCACTTGCCGGTGGCGCCACAAGCGCGCAGGCAGCCACTGACGCGCACGTCAGAGCGGCACTGCGGACAACAGTAATGCGCAGACGAGAGAACAAGGAACCGGCCTCCTGGCCTTTGCCTGGTTTACGGCGGTATCGGGCACCTGCTCAGAAAACTCAGCCAGTACCCAGCAAAGTCATTGCAAATCCTGGATTCCGACTCAGCGTGCCAATCGTAACCTTGCGATGCTTCGCCAAGCGGCGGAGGCAACCTTCTACTAGCAAACGTGAGGTTCACAGGATGGTCAGACGTCAGATGACGAGGCTCGCCATCGCGGCGGCCGCGGCGGGCACGGTCTTCGCGCTCGGCGCGAGCGCCGCGTATGCCGCGCCCGGCTCGAGCTGGTCAGGCCCGCAGGGCCCGATCCCCGGCGCGATCACCAACAGCACGCCCTCCCTGAGCACGGTGACCTTCCCTGGCTCGATCGGCCAGGGCGTCATCGTCGCCTGGCGCACCCGGGGCGCGACTGGCCACATCAAGTACCGGTTCAGGACCGCGAACTTCAACAAGGGTCACTGGTCCAAGGTCGGCGAGGTGCCGGGAGCGGTCGCCATTACCAATGTGGCGCCGGTCATCCGCTCCTACACCGACCCGTTCGGGCACAGCGCGGTTGCCGTGTTCTGGACTGGTCACCTCGACCACCACATCTGGTACTCAACCGGCGAGACCAGGCCCGATGGCTCGATCTCCTGGACGTCGCCGACCGCCCTGCCTCCCAACGTGCTGTTCGACAACACCACGGCCGCCCCGGCCGCGCTGTTCACGAACAAGATCTTCCTCGTGCTGCTCTCCTGGCGCGGCCCGGCCAACCACGTCCGCTTTACCACGGGCAAGCCAGACGGCCACGGCTTCAAGTGGGCTAACTCCGCCATCGTCCCCGGCGCGCCGGTCACGACGAACTGCAAGGATGCTCCCTGCACCGGCAACACCCCGGCTCTGGCCGAGCAGCAGACCAGCACCTCACATGGCACTATCTACTTCTTCTGGCGTCAGCTCGGCACCAAGGCGATCATGTACAGCACCACCGCTGACACCTTCGCCAACCTGGCCAAGCCCGCCTTCACCGCCCCGGCCCAGGTCCCTGGCGCGGCCACGATCCTCGCACCGGCGGCCTCGGATGCCACGACCGCTGGCTTCGGCCCGCTGATCCTGGCCTACAAGGTCGTCTCCAACACCAACGTCCGCTTCCAGACCCTGACCAGCGGCGTCTGGAGCGCGGCAGCCAGGGTTCCGACCACCCACACCACGGTGGCCCCTGACCTGTTCCAGAACAGGCTCGCGACCACCACCCCGGGCACCGACGGCAACATCGTCCTGCACACGTTTACCCCGTAGGTCACAAAACCGGCGGATCCGGGTGCTGGGGCCAGGAGCCCGGCACCCGGATCCGCCATTTAGTGACCGCCGCCTGCCTGCCCAGTCAGACTGGACTCGTGACCGAGCGGATCAGCCGGGTCAGTGCGGTCCGGATCAGGACCGAGGTCCGGGTCGAGGGAATAGTCCAGGGCGTCGGCTTCCGCCCCTTCGTCTACGCACTAGCTACCCGCCTGGGCCTGGCCGGCCACGTCGGTAACGACGCCGACGGCGTCTTCGCCGAGGTGGAGGGCCCGCCGGAAGCCGTCGCCGAGTTCCTGACCGCGCTCCGCGAGGAAAGGCCGCCGCTGGCCGTCATCGACCGGGTGACGACGCGATCGGGCCAGCCGACTGACGGCACCACCTTCCGCATCGTGCCGAGCCAGCCCGGCGGCCAGCGTCGCACCCTGATCTCCGCCGACACCGCTACCTGCGACGACTGCCTGGCCGAACTGGGGAACCCGGCCGACCGCCGGTTCGGCTATCCCTTCATCAACTGCGTGAACTGCGGCCCCAGGCTCACCATCATCACGGGCGTGCCGTACGACCGGCCGCTGACCACGATGGCGCCCTTCACCATGTGCGAGCTGTGCGCCGCCGAATACCGCGACCCGGCCGACCGCCGCTTCCACGCCCAGCCCGTGTGCTGCCCCGCCTGCGGTCCCCGGCTGCGCCTGATGACCAGGGACGGCAGCGAGCTGTCCCGGTCCGGAGCCGACGCCCTGAACCAGGCCGCCGCCCTGCTCACGGCCGGCCAGATCATCGCCATCAAGGGCCTGGGCGGCTATCACCTCGCCGCCGACGCGACCGGCCAGCAGGCGACGGCGACGCTGCGCGCCCGCAAGCACCGGGAGGACAAGCCGTTCGCCGTCCTGGCCCGTGACCTGGCGGCAGCCAGGCGGCTCTGCGACGTAGACGACACCGCCGCCAGTCTCCTGACCAGCCGCCGCCGCCCCATCGTGCTGCTGCCCCGGCTGAAGAACGACCACATCGCCGACGCCGTCGCCCCCGGCAACCGCCAGCTCGGCGTCATGCTCCCCTACACCCCGCTGCACCACCTGCTCCTCCGGCACCTGTCCGGGCCGATCGTCCTGACCAGCGGCAACATCTCCGACGAGCCGATCGCCTACACCGACGAGGACGCGCTGACCCGGCTGTCCGGCATCGCCGACGCCTTCCTGCTGCACGACCGGGCGATTCACCTGCGAGCCGACGACTCCGTCACGCGATCCTTCCGGGGCAAAGAAAGCGTCCTGCGCCGGGCCCGCGGCTACGCACCGGAGCCGCTACGGGTCCAGCCGCCGCTTACCCGGCCTGTACTCGCCTGCGGCGCCGAGCTGAAGAGCACGTTCTGCCTGGCCAGGGGCGACCACGCGATCTTGTCCCAGCACATCGGCGACCTGGAGAACGCCGAGACCCTGCGCTCGTTCACCGAGGGGATCGAGCACTTCAAGGCGCTGTTCGACGTGCGGCCCGAGGTGATCGCCCACGACCTGCACCCGGAGTATCTCTCTACCAAGTACGCCATCGAGCTAGCGGAGGCTGACCCTGGCTTCAGCTCATCGGCGTGCAGCACCACCACGCCCACATCGCGTCCTGCCTGGCCGACAACGGCGTCGCCGGGCCGGTGATCGGAGTCGCCTTCGACGGCACCGGCTACGGCACCGACGGCACGATCTGGGGCGGCGAGTTCCTGGTCGGCGACGCGACCGGGATGACACGGGCCGGCCACCTGACCCCGGTCCCGATGCCGGGCGGTGCCGCCGCGATCCGGCAGCCCTGGCGCATGGCCGCCGCTTACCTGGCTGCGGCATTCCCCGGCGAACCGCCCCGTCTGGAGATACAGCGCCTGGAAGTACAGCACAGGAACGCCGCCCACTGGGCCAATGTCGTCAAGCTGGCCAAGCGTGGCCTCAACTCCCCGCTCACCTCAAGCGCGGGCAGGCTCTTTGACGCGGTCGCCGCCATCCTGGGCGTCCGGGATCACGTCACCTACGAGGGCCAGGCCGCGATCGAGCTTGAGCAGCTCGCCGCCCCGGCCGAGCGCGGCAGCTATCCGGTGGGCCTGCACCAGACGGACCACACGCTGACCGTCAGCACCGGAGACCTGATCAGGGCGGTCATCACCGACCAGGCCAGCGGCACCCCTCGCGACGTCATCGCGGCCAGGTTCCACAACTCCGTCGCCGGCCTGATCGCGGCCGCCTGCGCGATCCTCAGGGACCAGACCGGCCTGGGCACGGTGGCACTGTCCGGAGGGGTGTTCCAGAACCTGCTGCTGCTCCACGCCGCCGTCGACCAGCTTGAGGCGCGAGGCTTTACCGTGCTGACCCACTCACGGGTGCCGTGCAACGACGGCGGGATCAGCCTGGGTCAGGCGCTGATCGCAGCCAGTCGCACCAGTCAGCCATTCCGTCCCCGCTGACCGCCGACAGCGTCATGAGCCGGGCGCGCGGACTCACCCGCCCCACATCGGACACGTAGCGATCCAGATCGAAATCCACATAAGGCAGCAAGTCGATCTTGCTCACCAGGATCAGGTCTGCCTGCCGGAACATCTGGGGATACTTCATCGGCTTGTCCCCGCCTTCGGTCACCGACGCGAGCACCACCCGCGCCGCCTCCCCGAGGTCGAACAGAGCCGGGCAGACCAGATTGCCGACGTTCTCGATCACGACGACCGAGCCCGCCGGCGGGTCGAGGTCGGCCAGCCCGGCCGCGACCATCTCGGCGTCCAGGTGACAGCCCGCCCCGGTGTTGATCTGCACGACCGGGCAGCCGGCCGCGCGAATCCGGCTGGCGTCCAGCGCGGTCTCCTGATCCCCCTCGATGACAGCGACCTGAAGGGACCCGGCTAGCCCGGCAACGGTCCTTTCTATCAAAGTGGTCTTTCCTGAGCCCGGCGAGCCATCAGATTCAGCATCGTGACCCCGCGCCGCGCCAGCCACTCCCTATTCTGCCCGGCGATACCGTCATTCTTGGCGAGCACCCGCTGCTGCAGCAGGATCGTCCGGGAGTCGTCCCGCGCGATCGGCCGCGGGTGCGAATGCCCGTCCCCGTGCCCATGCCCGTGCAGCACGGCCCCCTCCCCCGCGCAGCCGCACGTCGCGCACATCGTCAGGCCACCTGGACCGAGACGATGCGCAGCTCGGTGCCGGACAGCACGGCGACATCGGCGCCGCCGCAATCGCAGAGCACGATCGGGCAGTCAAGCTCGAACTTCGCGCCGCAGTCACGGCACTCGCAGCTCGCCGCCGGCTCGTCGATGTCCAGCGTCGCCCCTTCCAGGTTCGTGCCGTCGGTGACCAGGTCGAAGCAGAACCGCAGCGGGCTGGCCAGCACGCCGCTGAGCATCCCGATCTCCAGCCGCACGCCAGTGACCTTAGCCTCAGGCAACCGCTCAAGCACAGCTGCCACTACCCCCTCGGCGATCGCCAGTTCATGCATTTTTGAGATTTAACAAATTCTCGGCAGGGGATCGCCTACCAAGAGGTCGACGATCCTGGTGCCGCCAAAAGAGGTCTTGAGCTGGACAATCCCGGCAGGCTCGGCGGTGACCCGGCCGATGATCGAGGCCTCCGCGCCCGCCGGGTGCGCCCGCAGCGCGCTGAGCGCCAGATCGGCCACCGTGCCGTCCACGACCACCACCATCCGGCCCTCGCAGGCGACGTACATCGGGTCGATGCCGAGCAGCTCGGCCGCGCCGCGCACTGGGTCCCGCACCGGAATCGCGTCCTCATGGACCAGCACTCCCACGTCGGCCGCTCTGGCGATCTCGTTCAGGATCGTGGCCACGCCGCCCCTGGTCGCGTCGCGCAGCGCGCGCACGCCCGTGGTCGCCGCGAGCAGGCTGGCAACCAGGTCGTTCAGCGGCGCGGTGTCGGAAATGACATCGGCCTCCAGGTCAAGCTCGCCCCGAGCCAGCATGATGGTCACGCCGTGATCACCGATCGGGCCGCTGACGATGATGGCATCGCCGGGCCTGGCGTGCGCGACGCCGAGGTTCGCCGCCGCCGGGATCAGGCCGATCCCGGCGGTGTTGATGTAGCAGCCGTCGGCCTTGCCCTTCTCGACCACCTTGGTGTCGCCGGTCACGATCTGCACGCGGGCCACGCGGGCGGCGGCCGCCATCGAGGCGACGATCCGGCTCAGGTCATCGACGGCGAAGCCTTCCTCCAGGATGAAGCCGGCCGTCAGGTACATCGGGACGGCCCCGGTCATCGACAGGTCGTTGACGGTGCCGTTGACCGCGAGGTCACCGATGTTGCCGCCGGGAAAGAACAGCGGCGAGACCACATAAGAGTCAGTGGTCAGCGCTAGCCGGGACGCACCGATCAGCAGGCTCGCGCCGTCCTCAAGCGGCTCAAGCAGCGGGTTCCTGAACGCGTCGAGGAAGATCGCCTCGATCAGCGACTGGGTCGCCTTTCCGCCGGCGCCATGCGACATCGTGATCCGGTCTTCCCTGACCCGTGGCCGCGCCCGCCTGGTCCGGTCGATCCGCTCAAGCACGAGCTCCTCGCGGACGGTGCCGGGCAGCGGCTGCGGGGAGCCCCGGCGCTCTGCGCTGGTCGAGTCCTCGTGCTCGGCCAGCGCCCGGTCGATCCAGCCGCTCATGCCGTGGTCGCTTCCTTGACCCTGGTCCGGCGCAGCCGCCCGAAGTTGTAGTAGGCGGCGCAGGCACCCTCGGGCGAGACCATGCAGGTGCCGATCGGGGTCTCCGGCGTACAGGCGGTGCCGAACACCTTGCACTCCCAGGGCTTGAGCACGCCCTTGAGCACCTCGCCGCACTGACAGGCCTTCGGATCGGCGACCCGGACGCCGGGCACGCCATACAGCAGTTCCGCGTCGAAGGCCGCGTAGGCCTCGGAGAGCTTCAGCGCCGAATGCGAGATGAATCCCAGCCCGCGCCACTCGAAGAACGGCCGCAGTTCCATCGTCTGGCCGATCACCTTGAGCGCGGTGACGTTGCCGTCCCACGGGACCACGCGGGAGTACTGGTTCTCGATCCTGGCCTCGCCCCTGGAGAGCTGCAGCATCAGCAGGTAGATGGACTGCAGGATGTCGAGCGGCTCAAAGCCGGCCACCACGACCGGCTTACCGTAATCGCGGGCGATGAATTCATACGGCCGGCAGCCGATCACGGTCGACACGTGCCCTGGCCCGATGAAGCCGTCCAGGCGCAGGTCAGGTGAGTCCAGAATCGCCTTGATGGCGGGGATGATCGTGACGTGGTTGCAGAAGACCGAGAAGTTGGTCAGGCCGGCGCTCTCGGCACGCAGCAGGGTCATCGCGGTGGACGGCGCGGTGGTCTCGAACCCGATCGCCATGAAGACGACTCGGCGGTCCGGGTGCTGCCTGGCCAGCTTGAGCGCGTCGAGCGGCGAGTACACCATCCGGATGTCGGTACCTCGGGCCTTGGCGTCGAAGAACGAGCCGTTGCTGCCGGGGACTCGCATCATGTCGCCGAACGACGTCATGATCACGTCGGGCTCGGCGGCGAGCGCCATCGCGTCATCGACCCGTCCCATCGGGATCACGCAGACCGGGCAGCCTGGCCCGTGCACCAGCGTGATCTGCTCGGGCAGGTAATCCTCGAGGCCGTGCTTGTAGATGGTGTGGGTGTGGCCGCCGCACACCTCCATGAGCTTGTACTGCCGGCCAGGCTCGCACAGTCCCGCGATCTTGGCGGACAGTGCCCTGGCCTTATCCGCGTCCCGGAATTCGTCAACGAATCGCATTCCTTTGCCCCTCTCATTCGATCCGGGACTCAGCCAGGGCCGCGAGTTCCTCTTCGTAGGCCGTACCGATGCTTTCGAGGAACTCAAGCGCGGCGGCGGCCTCGTCCTCGTCGATCTTCGACAGCGCGAAGCCCACATGGATCAGCACCCATTCACCCGGCTTGGGCAGATCGTCCGCGAGCAGCCCGACGTTGATCACCCGGCGGACGCCGCTCACCGCTACCCGAGCCAGATCCGGCTGGTCCGGCAGGAACTCGATTACCTCACCCGGTATCCCCAGGCACATCTGGCCGCTCCTCTCCAGGATTTACTCCGGATCTTGCTCCCGCACCGACCAGGCGGAGCACCACTGCGACCGCCTCGTCAACCGCTGCCCGCACTGGCTCGCTCAGGCCGATCCCGTAGTCAACTCCGGCCGGCTCACAGCCCACGATCAGCACCCGGCCGACCTCCGCGCCCAGGGTGTCGAGCATGCCGAGCACCACATCGGGCTGCATGCCATGAGCGTCGAGAAAGGCGGTGCTGGCCTGCGCGGTGCCTCGCGATGCGCTATCGGCTCGCCGTTCCGGCTCGACGACATAGACGGTACCCGGCTCGCCGCCGCGCGGCATGGCATCGACCAGGATCGCTGTCTCCACCCCATCGGCCAGGTCATAGGCCAGATGCATGCCGCTGATGCCGTAGTCACCGACCTCGACCCCGTCCGGCAGGTCGATCTTGGCCAGCCTCCTGGCGACTTCGACGCCGAATCCGTCGTCGCCGAGGAACATATTGCCGACACCCGCGATCAGCACCCGGTCGGTCATGCGGACCCCGGGCTCGTCGCCAGCTCAGCGACGACCAGCTCCCACAAGATGTGGTAAATGGTGGTCTGCGCTTCCTGAATCCGGTGAATCGAGGAGGACGGCACCACAAAGAGATAATCCAGGCTCGCGATCTCCGCCATCTTGCCGCCGTCATATCCGGAGATCCCCACCGTCAGAAGGCCAAGCCGCCGGGCCTCGTCGAAGGCTCTCAGCAGGTTCTCCGAGTTGCCGCTGGTCGACAGGCCAACCGCGATATCGGATGACTGGCCGAAGGCGGCGATCTGCCGGGAAAATACGACCTCGACCCCGATGTCGTTCGCCAGCGAGGTGAGCACGCTGACATCGGTCGATACGCAGATGGCCGGCAGCGGCCTCGCGTCGCCCCGCGGATACGAGAAGAGCGAGGCGATCTGCTGCGCGTCCGTGGCACTACCGCCGTTTCCGAAGGTCAGCACGCGCCCCCCGGAGGCGAACCTGGCCGCCATGTCCCTGGCGCAGGCGGCAAGCAGGCCGCTCGCGCGGGCCCGCACCTCGGCTCGCAGCTCGATGATCTCCCGCGTCTTGTCCACCGTCGACTGGCGCGCCTGGGCGAGCACCCTGGCCGGGTCGGCGAGGCCCTCATACAGGAAGGGGTAGAGCGACTCGATTGATCCCTGGGATGCGAGGTGCTCGGCTCGCCGCGGCAGGCGGCTCATTCGTCAATCACCGCAATCGCCTCCCCCGCATGCACAAGCACCGTGTCGCCAACGCTCGCGGTCACGAGGGCAACGCTGATCTCCGTCTGGCCTGCGCCGGTCCCGACGATGGCGAGGTCGTCGTCGAGCAACGCGATGACCAGTCCAGGGACGGCCGCGTCCGAGCAAGTCAGGCAGGTCTCGCCGACGCAGTGCTCGACTTCTGCCACCTCTCGGCAGGCAAACACCGGCAGTGCCTGCGGACTGTCGTTCATCACGAGACCACCTCCTTGCTGAAAACCGACGGCTGCTCGAAGAACACGTGCACAAGCTCCCAGAGCAAGTGGTAGATCGTGACGTGGATCTCCTTGACGATGCGGGGATCGGCCGACTCAGCCGCCAGGAGGTGCGCCGCAGCCGAGGTCGCCGCGATGGCACCACCGCCGTGACCGGCCAGCGCGACCGCGAGGAGCCCGCGCTCCCTGGCCGCGAGCAGTCCCCCGAGCACGCTCGGGCAGTTCCCGTCGGCGGTGATCCCGAGCGCGATGTCGGCCGGCTCGGCCAGATGCCTGATCTGGTGCGCGAAGATCTCAGCCATTCCCTCGCTGGCCGCGATCGCGGTCACGGTGGCGACGTCGGAGGTCAGCGAGATGGCCGGCAAGGCGCGTTTCCCGACAATGACCGGATGGACGAACTCCACCGCCACGTGCTGCGCATCGGTGCTGGCGGCGCCGACTCCGAAGACCAGGAGCTTGCCACCCTGGTGGAATCTGGCCGCCATGGCAAAGGCGGCGTCGGCGATCTCGCCCGCGTGAGCTACGAGTTCTCCGGCGGGCACGATTCTGCGCTCGAAAGCGGCAATCGCGTCGTCTTCGGTCTTTCTGCTGGCCTTAGTCGCAGCCGCGTCGCTGGTCATAGCCACATTCTGACTGACCAGCGCGCTGCCGGCCCGGCTAATCGCCGCCAGTTCGCGATCCGGGCGCTCATCGCTGGTCGCCATGACGTTCCGCAGCCCCCCAGTCGAGGCCGGACCCGCTGAGATCGACCTCAACTACCACGCCGACCACGTCACTCACCTTGAGCGTGCCGAGAAACGCCGTATATGGCTTGATCCCGAACTCTGATTGACGCACCGACGCGGTGGCGTGGTAGCCATCTGGCCCGGTTTTCGATACATGCAGCCGCAATGGCCGGGAAATTCCCCCAAGGGTCAGCGTTCCCTGGACGAAGCCACCGCCATTGGATCCCCGCTCGAACGAGGAAGCGACAAATGTCGCCTCGGGATGCCGGTCGGCGCCGAGTACTTTCCGCGCGGTCACCGCGATCTCGCGCCTATCACGGTCCGTCAGCGGCTTAACCCCGCCGGTACCCTGACGCACCACCAGCGACGTCAGGTCAAGCCGCACAGTCAGTGCCGCCGGCTTGCCCGTGTCGGCAACGGCCAGCTCACCAGACCAGGTGCCGATCTCAATGGTCAGATCGTGGCCGGCCTGCGCCGCGAGACCATCCCGCGCGGTTAGCAAGGTGACCCGACCGCGGTCGGTGCTGAACGCGTGCCGTCCAGGCTGCTGCACCATGGAAGCACCGTAGGACACTTGCGGGCGGTCGTCTAGTGAACTCACCAGGCAGTCACGACTTGATTAAGGCAAGCGATCGGACAAACAGTAACAATATGTAACCACAATTGATTGACGTCCGAAATAAGCGCCAGCAGCCAATCCGCAATTGCGCCAGTCACCTGACCCGCCCACGACGGTAACGTCCCCACATAAGCGACAAGCTTCCCCGGGCAGACTCAATTTCGCAAGCGACAAGTGAGCCAGCCGGGGCCAGCCCGCCCAGCCGGGGCTAGTTCGGCCACCGCAACCATCAATAAATTTGCCCCCATTACCCGGTTTACGCCGTTTGAGAATCCTGGTCAGCGGCCGACCCCGCCCGAAGCGCGCCCTTGGGTTCCGTGATCATGATCCAGGCCATGATCACGGATACCTGCTTGCGCGATCACCCTTCCAAAGCTCCGTGATCAAGGAGCCGGCCATGATCACGGAAACCTAGAGGGGTCGCCGGGCGTGACTTCGGCCGGACAAGAATGCGCGAAGCGGCCGACCAGCTGCCCTGACGGCAACCCGGTCCGCAAAAGAGCTGGTCAGCGGGGTGGCTGGCCCCGGAGGCGAACCGACGATGAAAGGGGCGGTAGCCGGGCGGGCGGTCAGCGGGGTGGCTGGCCCCGGAGGCGAACCGACGGTGAGAGGGGCGGTCAGCCGGGCGGGTGGTCAGCCGCCTACGTCTAGGGGGAGGGCGCCGAAGACTTCCTGGATGCGGCGGAGGTCGCGCATTCGGGGCTCGGTGGTGCCGCCGACCCAGCGGCTGATCGTCTTGACCGAGACGCCGAGCTGGCGGGCGGCGGCTTCCTGGGTCATGTTCTGACTGCGCAGCGAGGTCGACATCCACTCGGCGAAGGTGGCCGGATGGCCCGGCCTGCCCAGGCTGACCGGGCTGGGCGGAGTGAGAGCGGCGGTTCGTGCGGCGGCCTGGCCGTCGGGTGGCTGAGCTGGAGTCACGGCCTGGCCGCCGGTCCCGCCCGCAACCGGCTGACCCGGCGCCTGCAACTGCGAGTCTGAGCGCAGCACGTCGACTTCGACGTGCTCGGGGAAGATGCGGAACGCCACGTGGATCGATCCGGTCGGGCCTGCCGCGTCGAGCAGAGCGCGGAAGACGGTCTCGCCGACCTCCCTGGTGCCCTCTTCGGTCAGCGGCGACTCAGCCAGGCAATGTCTGACAAAGTTCCGTATATCAGGAATCGAGGAGGGGCGCGCAGGGAAGATCTGAGATAGCACCACGACGGGCACTACTTCTATTGGCTCAACCCCGGGCCCGAAAGTGGGCTCACCCACCAGTCAACTCCCTCACCGCGAACACCCGTCCAGGGCCAGACCACCAGCCGGCCAGGCAAGACCAGGTGTGTGCAAGATTACGTGCACAGTCGCCGAACCGGAAGCCCGAGGGCCGATCCCGCACCGGTCTGGGCCTGGATTGACTCTTTGCGAAGATTAGCACAGATTTTTGAGGCCAAGAAGGGCGACCGGACATTTCTGTCCGGTCAGATGGCGGTAATGTCTTGTAGCCGGGTGCTCACGGGTTTAGCATGGGCGGCGTCTGCGCATCACCTAAAGGCGAGGTGCGTCTTGCTTTCAGCTCTGAGAACAAACCCGCAAAACGGAACTGTGGCAACAGTCGCGATACACGGGTTTAAAACTGCCCATCGGTTAACTCTGCCCAGCCACGGCGATGGTCCACTTCGCCAGGTGCACTCAGGGTTCCCGAATCTTCGCAGTGAATGGTGCGTACGTTCAGCCCGATCGCGTCATAACATTTAGCCGACTCTGAAGCGAGGAGGTTGTTCGCTATGGCCGCTGACACTCAAGGTCAGGCCGCTAGCCAGGACAGCGTTAGCCAAGACAGGGCTAGCCAGGACAGGGCTAGCCAAGACAGTGTGAGCCAGGACGCGGGCGCCGAGCCCCTGGTCCATATACTCTGGATGAACGGAGGCCTCGGCTGCGACGGTGATTCCGTAGCGCTTACCGCCGCTACGCAGCCCAGCATTGAGGAGATCGTGCTCGGTGCCTTGCCCGGTTTGCCGCAGGTTGCGGTGCACTGGCCGCTTATCGATTTTGAATGCGGGCCAGAGACTGGTGCCGATAA
This sequence comes from uncultured Actinomycetota bacterium, assembly GCA_963819285.1. GTDB lineage: Bacteria > Actinomycetota > Actinomycetes > Streptosporangiales > Streptosporangiaceae > Chersky-822. The sequence continues at coordinate 1,566,949 of CAWFVM010000002.1, read as the reverse complement.
CTTCATCGAATGGTGGCACAAGGCCGACAGAGGCGAGCTTGACCCATTTGTCCTAGTGGTCGAGGGCTCGATTCCCAACGAGGCGATCAAGGAAGAGGGCTACTGGTGCGGATTCGGCAATAACCCGGCGACGGGCCAGCCGATGACGACCAACGAATGGCTCGACCGCCTCGCGCCCAAGGCGACCGCGATCCTGGCGGCCGGCACCTGCGCGACCTACGGCGGCATCCACGCCATGGCCGGCAACCCGACCGGTGCCATGGGAGTGCCGGACTACCTCGGCTGGGACTGGCGTTCCAAGGCGGGCCTGCCCATTGTCTGCGTGCCTGGCTGCCCGACCCACCCGGACAACCTCTCCGAGACCATCCTCTACCTGCTCTACCAGGTCGCCGGGCAGGCGCCGATGATCCCGCTGGATGAGGCGCTCAGGCCGACCTGGCTCTTCGGCGCGACCGTGCACGAAGGCTGCGACCGGGCCGGCTATTACGAGCAAGGTGACTTCGCGAACGAGTATGGTTCGTCGAAATGCCTGGTCAAGCTGGGCTGCTGGGGCCCGGTCGTGAAGTGCAACGTGCCCAAGCGCGGCTGGATCAATGGCGTCGGCGGCTGTCCTAACGTCGGCGGGATCTGCATCGCCTGCACGATGCCCGGGTTCCCCGACAAGTTCATGCCGTTCATGGACGAGCCGCCGGGATCCAAGGTTTCCACGGCCGCCAGCACGCTGTACGGAACGGTCATTCGCACTCTTAGAGGATACACGGCGAGGACCGCCGACGAAGAGCCCAAGTGGCGCAAAAAGGGAAACGAGCTACTAACCGGCTATCAGAAGAGCTGGTGACCCGGGCTTTCTCCCCGACAGACAAGGAACAGCGATGACAACGGCCGAAGATTCCGGCATCGTCGAGATGGCCTGGGATCCGATTACCCGGATCGTGGGCAGTCTCGGGATTTACACGAAGATCGATTTCAAGCAGAAGCAGGTCATCGAGTGCCACAGCACCTCGTCGATCTTCCGTGGCTACAGCATCTTCATGAAGGGCAAGGACCCGCGCGACGCGCACTTCATCACCAGCCGCATCTGCGGTATTTGCGGTGACAACCACGCGACTTGCTCGGTCTACGCCCAGAACATGGCTTATGGTGTCCGGCCGCCGCATCTCGGTGAGTGGATCATTAACCTCGGCGAGTCGGCCGAGTACATGTTCGACCACAACATCTTCCAGGAGAACCTGGTCGGCGTGGATTTCTGCGCCAAAATGGTCGGCGAGACCAACCCCGGCGTACTGGAGCTAGCCAACCGAACTGAGTGTCCGCACGCGGCCGAGCACGGCTACAAGTACATCGGCGACATTATGCGGTCACTCAACCCGCTCGAAGGCGAGTTCTACCGCGAGGCACTCCAGGTCAGCCGGTCAACCAGGGAGATGTTCTGCCTGATGGAGGGCAGGCACGTGCACCCGAGCACGCTTTACCCCGGCGGCGTGGGCACGACTGCCACGGTACAGCTCTTTACCGATTACCTGACCAGGCTGATGCGGTACGTCGAGTTCATGAAGCGCGTTGTGCCGATGCACGACGACCTGTTCGACTTCTTCTATATGGCCCTTCCCGGCTATGAAGAGGTCGGCAGGCGGCGGGCCGACCTCGTCTGCTGGGGCAGCCTCAACGACCCAGAGCACTGCGACTTCAAGTACGAGAACATGAGCGACTGGGGGCGGAAGATGTTTGTCACCCCCGGCGTGATCAGGGACGGACAACTGCTCACCAACGACCTGGTCGACATCAACCTGGGCATCCGCATCCTGCTCGGCAGCTCGTACTACGAGGACTGGGAAGACCAGGAGATGTTCGTCACCCGCGACCCGCTGGGCAATCCGGTGGACCGCAGGCATCCCTGGAATCAGCACACGATCCCCCGGCCGGCCAAGCGCGACTTCGACTCCAAATACAGCTGGGTCATGTCACCGCGCTGGTTCGATGGCAAGGATCACCTCGCGGCCGACACCGGCGGCGGTCCGCTCGCCCGGCTCTGGGCGACCGCGCTCGGTGGCCTGGTCGACTTCGGCTACGTCAAGTCGACCGGCAGCAGCGTGCTGATCAACCTGCCGAAGACGGTGAGCAGGCCGGAGAAGACGTTCGAGTGGAAGATCCCGGTCGACGCAACTGGCCGGCCGCTATCCAACGCTATCGAGCGGGACCGGGCCAGGACCTACTTCCAGGCGTACGCAGCCGCCTGCGCGCTCTATTTCATCGAAAAAGCACTCGCAGAAATCCGGGCCGGACGTACCAAGACCTGGGAGCCGTTCACGGTGCCGGACGACGCGAACAGCTGCGGCTTCACCGAGGCCGTGCGCGGCGTGCTCTCGCACCACATGGTGATTCGCGGTGGCAAGATCGCCAACTACCACCCGTACCCGCCCACACCGTGGAATGCCAGCGTCCGGGACAGCTTCGGCACGCCAGGGCCCTACGAGGACGCGGTGATGAACACCCCGATCTTCGAGGAGAACCCGCCGGACCGGTTCAAGGGCATCGACATCATGCGAGCCGTGCGCAGCTTCGACCCGTGCCTGCCCTGCGGTGTGCACATGTACCTCGGCAATGGCAAGGTACTGGAAAAGGTGCACTCGCCGATGTCAGTCATCCTGTCTACCTGACAGGGGTCAGCCGCCCAGGGCCGGGTCAGGCGGAGCGGCCCGGCCCTGGGCACCGGTATTCGGCGGAGGCGGAGGCTAGACCCCATGACGGCAGTGGCAGGAGTGGGCGAGCGGGTAGACGAACTGCTCGCCGCACTCAGATCTGGCAGCGGCGACCCCGCTGCCGTGGCCGATGAGCTAGTCCGGCTGCTCGTCGGCCTGTATGGCGATGGCCTGGAGCGGATCGTTGCCGTGCTCGGCGAGCACGGAGCCGAAGGGACGGCGATCCTGACGGCGCTCACCGAGGACCCGCTGGTCGAGAGCCTGCTCCTGCTGCACGACCTGCATCCGCTTGACGTGGACGCGCGGGTGCAGCAGGCCCTGGACGAGGTCAGGCCCTACCTGGGCTCGCATGCCGGCGGCGTCGAGTACCTCGGGGTGACCGACGGCGTCGCCCGGCTGCGGCTGGAGGGCAGCTGCAATGGCTGCCCGTCATCGACGGTGACCGTGCAGCTGGCGATCGAGGGCGCCGTGCTGAACGCCGCGCCCGAGGTCAGCGAGGTTGTGGTCGAGGGCATGACCAAGGCACCAGAGCCCGCGCTCCTCCAGATCGGCCGCCGCCCCGAGCCCGCAGCCGCCGGCGCCGGCGTCGGCGCTGGAGACGGCTGGATCACGCTGCCTGATGTCGGGCCGCCGAGCTTCCCGTCCGGTGATCGCGTCGGCCGCGGGGACGACCGTGCTGGTCTGCGCCGTCCGGGGCACGCTCTATGCCTACCGGGATGCGTGCGCGGCCTGCGGTTCGTCCCTGGCCGACGGGCTGCTCGAACGAGAGCAGCTCACCTGCCCGGCCCCGGCCTGCGGCACCAGGTACAACGTGCGGCTAGCCGGCCAGGGCATCGACGACGAGACCCTGCACCTTGACCCGCTGCCGCTGCTCGCTGACAGCCAGGGCGTCCGGGTCGCTCTGCCGCAGCAGGCACTGGCCACGTCGGCATGAGCGGTAGTTCTGGCCTGCGCCGGTTTGTCGCGGGCGCGGCGCAGGCGCCGGCGCAGGCCGAGGCCGTGGCCGAGTCGCCAGCGTCGCCGTCACTCGCACAGCAGGAGCGCTGCGAGCTGTGCGCCACCGAGATTTCGTCCTGGCACGGGCACGTAGCTGACCTGGAATCGTCCAGCCTGATCTGCGCCTGCCGCGCGTGCTACCTGCTCTTTACCCATTCCCAGGCCGGTCGCGGCCGGTACCGCTCCATCCCCGATCGCTATCTCAAGGACCCGGCGCACCCGATCTCAGCCAGCGAGTGGGACACTCTGGACATCCCGGTCGGGCTGGCGTTCTTCCTGAAGGATTCCGGCCAGGACCAGATCACCGGCTTCTACCCGAGCCCGGCCGGCACCACCGAGTGCCGGCTCGACCTGGCGGCCTGGAACGAGCTCGCGGCCACCCACCCGATGCTCGACGAGGTCGCACCCGACGTAGAGGCGGTCCTGATCAGCCGCCCGGACCCGACCGTCTCAACCGACTCGACCGTGGAGTACTTCATCGTCCCCATCGACGCCTGCTATGAGCTCGCCGGGCGGATGCGCCTGCACTGGCGCGGTTTCGACGGCGGCAGCGAGGCCAGGACCAGCATCGCCGAGTTCCTCGACGGCGTCCGGACCCGCGCCAGGACGGTCTGACGTGGCCGAGCTCGTCTTCGACTGCGTGGGCGTCCGGCCCGACAAGTACGCCGTCGTGCCATCGCTGTCCCTCATCCTGCGCATCGCCGAGACCTCGGGCCAGCGGGTCGACTCGATCGCGCTCCGCTGCCAGATCAGGATCGAGCCGGCCAGGCGACGGTACTCTCCGGAAGAGGCCGAGCGGCTCAACGATCTCTTCGGCGATACCGCCCGCTGGGCCGAGACGCTGAAGCCGATGCAGCTCACGACGGTGTCGACCATGGTGCCTGGATTCAGCGGAAGTACCGAGATCGATCTGCCCGTTTTGTTTACCTACGATCTTGAGATCGGCTCGACCAGATACTTCACCGGGCTAGAGGATGGCGAGATACCGCTGCTTCTGCTGTTCAGCGGGACCGTATTCAGCAACGTGGACGGCAGGCTCTCGATCCAGCAGGTGCCGTGGAGCAAGGAGGCCCGCTTCCGGCTGCCGCTCAGCGTCTGGCGCGAGGCCATTGACGTGCATTTCCCCGACTCGGCCTGGATCAAGATGAGCAGCGGCACTCTCGCCGAGCTACTTCAGTTCAAGTCTCGTCACGCACTGCCCACCTGGGATCTCACGCTCGCGGCCTTGCTCAAGCTAGCTGCCGATCCTGACGCCGATAACGACGAGGCCCGGTTATGACGATCGACTCGATGTACCTCGACCATGCGAGAAAGGTCGCCGACGCGATCCTGTACGAGGGCTATCTGCTCTACCCCTATCATCAGTCGTCGCAGAAGAACCAGTCGAGATTCCAGTTCGGCGTTCTCATGCCGGCCGCCTACGCCGAGATTGATCCGACCGAGCCGTCGGCGAATCAGACGCAGTGCCTGGTCGAGTGCGGCGATGACGCCGAGGTTCAGGTTCAGCTGCGGTTCCTGCAGTTGCAGCGCCGCCGGGTTGCCGAGGTCGGGGCCGACGCGCAGACCCCGGAGCGCGAGGTCGGCTCGCTCGTGGTGGACGGGACGGAGCACACCGCCTTCGACGAGGCCGTCGAGCGCGACGAGCGCGTGATCGTCAGTGTCGCCGAGTTGCTGAGCGGTGAGTTCAGCATGCCGTTCAGCTTCGGGCCTGAGACCAGTAGCACCGACCTATGCGAGGCGTCCGGGCGACTGACCGGGCGGCTGACCAGGAGTGTCGCGACCATCTACGGAATCGTGCGGGTGCTGGGCGAGCGGGTGGCCGGGCCGTACGGAGCGCTGCGGCTCACGATCAGGGTCGAGAACGTCAGCACGCCTGGCTCGGCCCTCTCGAACCGGATCGATGGCCTGGCTTACGCGCTGATCGCCGCGCACTCGCTGATCCGGGTGCCCGGCGGCGCGTTCATCTCGATGACCGATCCGCCCGAGTGGGCCGCCGCCGAGGTCGCGGCCTGCGTCAATACTGGTACCTGGCCGGTGCTCGCGGGGCCGGAGGACTGCACCGACCTGATGCTTTCGTCGCCGGTGATCCTCTATGACCACGCCGAGGTGGCGCCGGAAAGCGGCGGCGACCTCTTCGACTCGACCGAGATCGACGAGATCCTGACCCTGCGCACACTCGCGCTCACCGATGCCGAGAAAAAGGCGGCCAGGGCGACCGATCCCCGGATCACCGAACTGATGGACCGGCTCGAAGGCATGCCGCCCGAGATGTTCGACCGCTTGCATGGTGCGATCCGGTACCTGAACGGACCCCCGGCACTCGTTCCCGCGCTGGTTCCGGCGCCGGCTCTTGAGGCGGCTCTTGAGGCTGAGCGAGTTCCGTGGTGGGACCCTGGCTCCGATACGAGCGTGTCACCCGACACCGACCAGGTCATCGTGGATGGCGTCGCGATCTCGCGCGGCAGCAAGGTCATCATGCGGCCGGGGACCAGACGAGCCGACGCGCAGGATCTCTTCCTTATCGGCCGCCAGGCAACGGTGCAGGCCGTGCTGTACGACGTCGACGAGCAGGTGCACGTGGCAGTCACCCCCGACGATGATCCCGCTGCCGACCTGCAGCGAAGCCACGGCCGGTTCCTTTACTTCGCGACCGACGAAATCGAGCCCATGGGACCCGTCGAATCAGCAGCTATCGGTGAGACCGGACAGGAGGAATCGGCATGATCATGAAAGTAGTCAAGGCGGCCATACTCGCGGCGGTGCTGGTGGTAGTGGTGCAGTCGCTACCCGACATCAAGCGGTATCTCGAACTTCGCGAGATGTAGGGAACGGGGCTGGGGTTATGGAAACTATTATCGGATTCGCGGCCGGGTACCTGGCCGGGGCGCAGGATGGCCGGGCGGGCCTGCGCCGGCTCAAGACCTCGGCTGCGGCGATCGCTAAGTCACCGGAGGTCCGCAGGCTAGCCTCGCAGGGGCTGACCATCGCGAGCGGCATTCTCCGGCAGGCCTCGACCCGGAGCGTGGGCGCAAGCGCAAGCGGGGCCGCTGGCTTCGTGATGCGGAAGGTAAGCGGGATGACGTCGGTCGGGGAACGCGACTAAGCCGGCTGATTCACCGCCTGGACTCCGTGATCTCATGCCGGGCATCGTGATCACGGAAGGTGGCTGGCGTGATCACCCAGCATGGGGGCTGGCGCTGGGGGCTGGCGCTGGCCGGCGGAGGGTTCGTCGTTTGCGCGGTAAGTTGCCGTATTCCTGGCGGAAGGCTGTCGTATTCTGCGCGGAGAGTTGTCGCTTCACGGTAACTTAACTGCCGTATATACCGAAAACCTACCACCAGGCGGCAACCTTCCGCTGAAACACCGACAGCGCTCCGCCAGGATGACGGCAACCCTCCGGAAAACGGGAACCTCCCGCCAGGAATACGACAGCCTTCCTTCTGGAGGATTGCCCCTGCAGATGGTTTCCGGAGTCGGCCCGGTGAGTGTCGTGGCTGTGATGCCCCGCATGCGCGGCTGCCGGAGTTTAACGAGATTTACGTTGGCGATGTCGCTGGCTCGCTTAATCACCCGACGATCCATTCCGACGCATACGTGTGCGAGAATCCGGGTTGCGCTAGCTGATCAGAGGGAGCGATAGCGTGCCCGACACCCCTGCGGCATTCATGAGCTACGTCCGGTTCAACGACGAACACGACGATTACCAGCTCAGCCAGTTCCGGGAACGCCTCGGTGCCGAAGTCCGAGCCCAGACTGGCGAGGACTTCCCCATCTTCCAGGACCGCAACGACATCGCCTGGGGTCAGAACTGGCAGCAGCGCATCGACGGCGCGCTGGATGTCGTCACCTTGCTGCTGGTCATCATTACCCCGAGCTTCTTCCGCAGCCCCGCCTGTGAAGCCGAGGCTCAGCCGATTCCGGGAGCGAGAGCGCGACCTCGGCCGCGATGACCTGATCCTGCCCGTGTACTACATCAGCGCCCGCGAGATCGACGTGCAGGCCTTGCGGGAGAGCAACGCGCTCGCCGCCGAGCTGGCTTCCCGGCAGTTCGCCGACTGGCGCGAGCTCCGATTTGAGGCATTCACCTCGCCGGTCGTCCGCAAGGCCATAGCCCAGCTGGCGACTCGCATGCGCGATACCTTCTGGCAGCCGCCCCGGACTAAGCCCCCGGCTTCCGGACGCCAGACGATACAGGCCTCGGCTCAGGCCGCGGAATCGACGAACATCGAGGGTCGGGTGACCGCCAAGACCGAGCCGCCGACCCATGTAGTAGACGCCTATCAGCGCGGCGACTTCGCCACGGTCAGCGAGGCGATCAGGGTCGCCAAGCCCGGCGACCGGATCCTGATCAGGCCTGGCCTGTACCAGGAGAGCCTGGTCATCGACAAGCCGCTGGAGATCCTCGGCGATGGCCCGGCTGCCGATATCGAGATTCGAGCCCACGACGCCAGCGTGCTGACATTCATGGCAAGCATCGGCCGGGTGGCGAACCTGACGCTGCGCCAGGCTGGGGACGGAGGCGACTGGGTCTGGTTCGCGATCGAGATCACCCAGGGACGACTGGATCTTGAGGGCTGCGACATCAGCAGTCAATCCGGCTCTTGCGTCGCCATCCGTGACGGCGCGGATCCGCGCGTGCGCCGCAATCGAATTCACGACGGCAAGTCAGCTGGCGTCCTCGTGTACGACAACGGCCTGGGCACGCTCGAAGACAACGACATCACCGGCCACGACTATTCAGCCGTGGAAATCAGGACTGGCGGCAATCCCACCCTGCGCCGCAACCAGATCCACGATGGCAAAACTGGCGGCGTTCTCATCCATGACTCGGGCCGAGGGACGCTCGAAGACAACGACATCAATGAACGCGACTACCCCGGAGTCACCATCAGGACCGGAGGCAACCCAGCTCTGCGCCACAACCAGATCCACGGCGGCAAGGCCGTCGGCGTCTACGTCTGCGACAACGGCCTGGGCACGCTCGAAGACAACGACATCACCGGCCACGATCATTCAGGAGTCACGATCAGGACCGGCGCCAACCCGACCTTGCGTGCCAATCGGATCAATCACAACGCGGAGTATGCCGTGCAGATCTTTGACGGGGGTCGCGGAGTGATAGAGGACAACGATCTGTCTGACAACAGCCTCGGCGCCCTGAGCATATCGACCGACTGCGAGTCACTTGTGGTCCGCGCCCGCAACAAGGAGTGACCAGCTCAGTTCGCCACCGGAGTTCCGTAGTCATCATCTCGATCATGATCACGGAAACGGGCTGGCGCGAATTCCGTGAATGGGCGGCTGTACGGGTGCTGCAGGCCACGCCGGGCCGGTTCTGGCCGCAACCGCAGGCGAGCGTTGCTGCCGGGGCTGGCCGCAGCGCCTCCGGGCCAGGCGAACCTGGACACCGTATAGGAGGCACCCGCCGGTCAGCCGCCAGACCCGCCAGGCCCGCCGGTCGGCTCCAGGCGCGCCGGTCCCGGCGGCCCAGGCCAGGTACCCCCCGGGACTGCCGGGACCGCCGGGACTGATGTGAGGCTTTGCGGGCCGGGTCTCTGACCGCAGCTCTCCGGGGCGAGGGGCGAAGACCCCGGAAAGTGTTCACGTCGTCCGGCCTGACCCACGTATCATCACTTTCCATCGAAAACCTGCCCGATTAGCCGGGTTTCTGGTTATCAAAGTGTCCATACGTGGCGGCCAGCGACTGACGTATCACCACTTTCCGTTGCACGGCACACCCGCCCGCCCGCTCCGACCCCCGGCCAGGCTACCCAGCCGTCCTCACGGAATTCGCGCCAGAACCCGGAAGATCACTCGCGTGATCAGCCGCTCTGGGTTCCGTGATCAAGGTCCCGCTCAGTCAGCGCTGACGGCCCGGTCGAACGTGGGGTCGAATTGTCAGACCCTCTCGATACTATTGGCGAGAAAGATTCGCTGAGCCGCATGTGAGCGGAGGAGCCGATGACTAGTCCGCCAGTCGGGCAGCCTCCGGCCGGGGCGCGGGCCGAGTATGAGCCTGACGAGCCTACGGACGCGGAGCTGCTCGGGATCTGGCCTGACCCGTTAGCCGGACCGCCGGACGGACCCGACTCGTGGCTGGCCGGGCTGAGCCTGCCCGAGCTGGACGCCCTCGCCGACCAGTGGGCCGCGGGGAACGGCGCCGGGATCGGCGGGCCGCTGGGGGCCGGGTTCACTCATGACCTGCCGGGCGACGGCGCGGCCGGGTTCGAGGCCGGCGGCGTGCTGGACAGCCTGACCCCGGGGCCGGTGCTGGCCGGGTTCGCTGCGGACGCCGCCGCCGGGCTGGGGAAGCTGTCCGATGACGAGCTGGTCGGGCTGCTGTGCGCGGCCCGGCGGCTGTCGTCGTGGCAGGCCGCGATCGAGTTCCGGGCCATCGCCGAGCTGAGCGCCCGCCGCACCGCCCAGGCAAAGCGCCCGGGATCGTCGCGGCTCGCCGAGCATGTCGCCGCGGAGCTCGCCGCGGCCCTGACGCTGACCGGCCGGTCCGCCGACGCGCTGCTCGACCTGACCGGGAACCTGACCCGGCTCCCGGAGGTGCTCACCGCACTGGAGGAGGGCCGGATCGACCGGGCCAGGGCAGCGGTCCTCGCGAACGAGCTCGCCGCCCTGGACGAGAGCACCGCCCGCGCGATCGCCGCCGCGCTGCTCGGCCGCGCGGGCCAGATGACGGCCAGCCTGGCTCCGGGCCGCGATCCGGGCGATGATCTTGTCGCTGGACCCCGAGGCTGCCCGCCGCCGCGCCGCTAAGGCCCGCGGAGACGCGCGGGTGGAGGCGTGGCAGGAGACCTCGGGGAACGGCGCCCTGGCCGGGCGGGAGCTGCCGGCCGCCGAGATGATCGCCGCCGACACGCGGATCACCGCCATCGCCCGCGCACTCAAGACAGCCGGCGCAGCCGGGAACCTGGACCAGCTCCGCGCCGCCGTGTACACCGCCCTGCTCACCGGCCGCGACCCCCAGACCCTGCTCCCCGCCAGCCACCACCCCGGCCAGACCGCCCCCAGCCCCGGCAGCCAGCCCGGCCCCGGCAGCCAGGCCAGCCCGGACAGCCCGGCGCCCGGCTGGCTCACGGGACTGACCGGGACGATCAACCTGACCATGCCGCTGTCCGCCTGGCAAGACCGCTCCGGCCGGCCAGGCGAAGCCGCCGGGCACGGCCCGCTAGACGCCGGCACCTGCCGCGACCTCGCCCGGGCCATGACCGCCAGCCCCGCCACCCGCTGGTGCCTGACCATCACCGACGACCACGGCAAAGCCGCCGGCCACGCCTGCGCTCCCCGTGCTCCACGCCGGCCGCACCAAGGACCCGCCCGGCACACCCGGCTGGCTCGACTCCCTCATCATCACCTGGCTCGAGCACGGCGACTGCACCCACCCGCGCCAGACAAAGAGCTACCGGCCCGGCACCGCACTGCGCCACCTCATCAGCATCCGGCACCGCACCTGCGCCTCCCCCGGCTGCCGCAGACCCGCCGAGCAATGCGACCTCGACCACACCCAGCCCTTCGACCAGGGCGGACGCACCTGCGAATGCAACCTCGCCCCGGCCTGCCGCCGCCACCACAGATGCAAGCAAGCCCCCGGCTGGCACCTCACCCACACCACACCAGGCCACCTCACCTGGACCACCCCCAGCGGCCGCCGCTACACCGTCGCACCCGACAGCTACCCCATCTGACCTCCGGCGGGCAGCGCACCGCTCCCCGAAACGCGGTGTCGGATTATTGCTTGACCCCGCCCTTTCCGCCATCGGTAGGTTGCTGTAACAAATTAATCCGACTTTGTTACAGCGCAAAGGAGATCGGCTGGTGGCAGTCGGGACTGCGGCCGACGCCAAGGCTACGGACATTGCCGGACTGGCGGCCGGGCTGGTAACTGTGGTGCTCTGGGGTTCGGCCTTTGTCGCGATCCGGGCGGCCGATGTCTCGCTCTCCCCTGGTGCGATCGCGCTGGGCCGGCTCGTCGTAGCCACGACGATTCTGAGCGTCGTAGCGGTGGCCAGGCGCGAGCGGATGCCTTCCCGGCGGGATCTGACCGCGATCGCCGGGTATGGAGTGCTCTGGCTAGGCGTGTACAGCGTCACGCTCAACGCGGCGGAGCGTTACGTGGGAGCCGGGACATCGGCCATGATCATCAATACCGGGCCGTTGCTGATAGCAGTGCTGGCCGGTTTCTTTCTCGGGGAGGGCTTTCCGCGCGGACTCGTTGGTGGCTGCTTGATCGCTTTCTGCGGCTGTGTCCTCATCGGCTCGGCCACGATAGGGTCAACGGCAGGATCCGGCCTTGGCATCGGGCTCTGCGTTGTCGCGGCTGTTGCCTATGCCTGCGCTGTCATCGTGCAGAAGCCGGTGCTGGCCAGGGTGTCCCCGTTCGCCGTGGCCTGGCTCAGCTGCGCCGCCGCCACCATCGCCTGCCTGCCCTTCGCGCCATCGCTAGCGGTCGGCCTGACGACGTCGAGTCCGGCAGTTATCGGCTGGACGATCTACCTCGGCGCGGGCCCGACCGCGCTCGGCTTCGGCACCTGGGCCATTGCACTGCGCAAGGGCAGCGCGGGCCGGGCAGGCGCGCTGAACTTCCTGACTCCAGTGGTCGCGATCCTGCTTGGCTGGGCACTGCTCGATCAGCGGCCGCCGTGGCTCGCAGTTTCCGGCGGCGCCGTGTGCCTGCTCGGCGTCTACCTCGTCAGGGCACACCACCGGCAGCCGCGTTCCGCCGGGCTACCGGCTGGTCCGGGCGAAGATCCGGGCTGAGCCTGCCAGCGTTGGATCACCTCCACCATCTGTCCAGCTTTATGCTTCTTCGAGAGCTTAAGCACTCTCTCTTGCGCGCTGGGATTTCTAGTGCGTCAATGGAGTAAAGCAACATCTCGCCGGGATCGCTTCTGGCGAGATCAGCCCAGACGGAGGTACTTGTGCCAGCTGTATTAGCCGATACTGCCGAAGAGCTCATCGCGAGATGGCGGACCGACGCAGACGGTGACAACCCCGCAGGTCCGCTCTACGCCGCCGGCGACTACGCCGAGTCGGATATCGCCGCTCCCCACATGTTCAATACTTCGCAGGCCCGCTGCTCGCTTGTCAGCATCTGCACAGGCTCGCTGACGATCGACTGCTGCTGATGGCAGTGTGACCGGGGAAATCGCTGGTGATTTCACCAGTTCGCTGGGCTGCCTGGTCGAGCCGGCAATAGCTGACCTGGCGGCCCAGCTGGACCGCGTTGCTGGCCTCGGTAAAGCTGAGAAACGTGCCATCGCCGATGGTGTTGCCATCGCGCTGTACGAGACCTTGCACCGCAAAGCCTGCCGGATGCTAGTTCTGGAGCTCAACGCGGCGCGAGTCTCCGGCAAGCTGACTGCGGCTGATCCCGCCGCGCGGTGGTCCGAGTTCCTGGCCAGGTCCGCGACGCCGCAATACTGGCAGTCTCTCAGCGAGCATTACCCGGCAATGCTGCCTCGGCTGCACTCCGTGATGACCAGAAGGTGTGAAGCTGCGCAGGCGATGGCGGTCCGGCTTGCCGCTGACCGGCAGGCGCTGAGAGTCCTGTCCGCTCAGGATCCCGGCGATCTGCACGAGGTGCGAATTGGCACTGGAGACAGCCATCGCGGTGGCCAGTCGGTGGCGATTCTGAGCTTCGAGACCGGCACGGTTGTGTACAAGCCACGCTCCGTGCTGGTCGACCAGGCCTTAGGAGATTTCCTTTCTGAGGTCTTCGGCAGTGTGTCGAGGCCGGCGAGGATCAGGGTGCCTGCTGTGCTTACTCGCGGCCACTACGGCTGGGCCGAGTTCATCAGCCACCGGTACTGCGCGGGCGATGCGGAGCTGGCCCGGTTCTACGAAGGCATCGGCCAGTGGCTTTCGGTGATGAGCCTGCTTGGCGGCAGTGACTTGCACGCGGAAAACGTGATCGCCGCCGGGCCCGTGCCCGTCGTGATTGACTGCGAGACGCTTTTCACGCCCGTGACGCAGGCGCCGCCGTCCGGACTCGGCCTGGCCGTAGATCAGGCCAGCGCGATGATCGGCTCGACCGTGCTGAAGACGGGCATGCTGCCTGTCCGGGGCGTGGCTCTCGGCTGGCGCGGCGTGGATAGTTCCTCGGTCGGCGCGCTGCCGGGCCAGCAGCCGCTCAGCGAACTGCCGGTCATCGTGGACAGCGGCACCGACACGGCACGATTCGGTTACGGGTCCAGGCCGCCGCAGCCGACGGCCAGTCATCCGAGTCCTGCGCCCGCGCTAGTCCGCTACTGGGAGCACGTCCTGGCCAGCTTCACCGAGCTTACGGCCGAGCTGATCGAGCTTGATCGAGGCAGCCGGCTTGAGCCGATGCTGCGACGGTTCGCTGACTGCCCGATTCGCGTCGTGCTGCGCTCGACCGAAGTCTACGCGGAGATCGCCAGGATGCTGTGGCATCCGGTGTCCTTGCACCAGCCCGAGGCCGCGATCGACCGCGCCACCGGGTTGCTCAGCCGCAATGCCGAGGCTGTCCCCGGAGCGCCGGCTAGTGCGGAGGTGATCGCCGCCGAGGTCGCTGATCTGCTCGATGGCGACATCCCGTTCTTCTCCACAGTCCCCTGCCGCGGGACGCTATCTGGTCCTGGTGGCACGACCTGGCTGCCCGAGCAAGACCTGGTAGCCGCGGCCGTCACCGGCTGGCGTGACCTCGATCTCGGGCTGGAAAGCCAGGTGATCAGGGCCGCCCTTGTCAGCGCCTACCTCAACGAAGGCCTGACTCCCGGAGACGGCTGGCAGAGAACAGCAGATCCGCCGCGGCTGACCAGCCTTGACCGGCGACGACGGCATCTCGCCGCCGCCTTGATCCGCCGGCTCAGCGAGGAGGCCATCCACGGCGAGGATGGCACCGTGACCTGGATCGCCCCGGTACTCAATCCGACCGGATGGGCGGTCGAACCGCTCAATCCCGACGCCTACGCCGGCCTGGCCGGCCTCGCGTTCCTGCTCGCGGCCTATCAGCGGGAGGTGCGGGCCGGGCGAGCCGATGAGGTCGCGCCGGCACCGGCCCTGCTCGACTCGGTGCTGCGGACGATGCGCCTGGCCGATGACGACCTCAGCCGCCAGCTGGCGCAGGCCAGTATCCGTCTCCGGCCGCTGCCTCTCGGCGGTTATATCGGCCTCGGATCACAGATCTGGGTGTGGCTGACCTTGCACCAGTGGGGTACCTGCCCGGACGGGCTGGCGCGCGCACTTGGTCTAGCCGAGCTGGTGCCTGCCGCCACCGCCGCGACCGCCAGCGACTCGTGCGAGCTGCTGACCGGGCTGGCCGGCGTCATCGTCCCGCTGATCAAGCTGGCAGCGGCGGCCGGTGAGGACCGCTGGCTGGCTCAGGCCGCACTGGCCGGCCAGCACCTGGCAAAGGCCGCGAAGCGAGAGGACGGCACCGCCTGCTGGACGTCGCCGCGCGCACCCGATGGGCTGGGCGGATTCGCGCACGGTGCCACCGGGATCGGCTGGGCCCTGGCCAGGCTAGCTCTGGCTACCGACGATGCCGCTGCCGCCGCCACAGCGCGGGCCGCGTTCGCCTTCGAGGAATCGCTCTACGACGACAGCATCGGCTGGCGCGACTTGCGCGATCCAGAACGTCGCGCGGCCGTGCCAGCCTGGTGCCACGGCGCGGTCGGCATCGGGCTCAGCGCGGTCGACCTCGGCGCCCGAGGCTGGCCGGTGCGAGCTGACACCGTCAGCCGGGCGGCCTCGATCGTCGAGCGGCACGGGCTCGGCTGGAACCACACCCTTTGCCATGGCGACCTGGGCTACTGGGAACTGCTCGATGCCGCGCTGACCGCGGGCGTCGGCCCGCCCGGCCAGACCAGGCAGCTGCTGGCCGCCCGTGCCATCGGCAGCCTGGAGCGCAACAACCCGGTCACCGGGCTGACCAGGGATGCGTTCTCTCCCGGTCTGCTCTCCGGCCTCGGCGGCATGGCCTACCAGCTGCTACGGCTGCACGAGTCCAGTGACCTGCCCTCAGTGCTGATCCAGGCATAACCGCGCGGGAAGCGGAACGCTACCTGCTCGTCCGGGTGAAGATCCGCAGGAAGAAGAGGAACACGTTCAGGATGTCCAGGAAGATCGCAGCGGCCAGGAGCGGCGCCGAGGCCAGGTTTTTCCCGGTGCGCAGTCGCTGGAAGTCGAACATCGTGAATCCAGCGAAGATCACCAGGCCGAGCACCGAATAGATCAGGTCACCGTTCGGAATGTGCACGAAGAAAAGCACCACTCCGAAGAGAATCAGGGCAATGAGCGCGAAGAAGCAGATCCTCGCTATCGCTGACAAATCGCGTCTCGTCGCATATCCGGCCGCGCCGAAGCCCGCGATGAACAACGCGGTGGCACCGGCCGACTCCGACAGCGCGCCGGGATTGGTCTGCGCGTAATACGCCAGCGTGGGCGCCAGGGCCAGGCCGATCAGCACTCCGAAGGCGACCAGCAGGCCTATGGTGAGCTGCTGAGAACGCTTGACCGCGAATCTCATTCCGATCATGGCGCCGATCGCGGCGATAAACCACACGATCCCCAGGCCATAGGAGAGATCACGGCCGACATAGGCACCCGCCGCGAACAGCGCCGAAGTCAGCGCCACGAAACCCATTGTCTGGCTGAACAGCGTGCGCGTCTGATACTGGCTGGTGACGCCGCCGTAACCGCCATATAGTGCCGAATCACTCACCGAAGGCCCCTTCCGTGTTTCCGCTATCCATCATCGCTCATTGCGGCGGGTGCTTCCACCAGGGCGCACGGCTGTCAGACCCTGGTGGCATCATGCCTGTATGCGCATCTTGATCATCGGGGGCACGGCGTTCGTCGGCCGGTACATCGCCGAGGCAGCCCTGGCCGCCGGGCATGACGTCACACTGTTCAATCGCGGCCGTACCGGCCCTGACCTGTTCCCCGAGGCGACGCACCTGACCGGGGACCGCAACACCGACCTGTCCGCCCTGGCCGAGGGCGAGTGGGACGCGACCATCGATGTCTGCGCTTACTTCCCGCGCCAGGTTCGCCAGCTCGCCGAGGTCCTCGGGACGCGCGGCGGGCATCACGTCTATATTTCGTCGACCTCGGCGTACCGGACGCCGGTCGCCGCCGGATTCGGCGAGGACGCGCCGCTGGCCGGGCTCACCGATCCAGACGCCGAAGAGATTACTGACGAAAACTACGGCGGCCTCAAGGTCGCCTGCGAGCGCCTAGCCGTCGAGCTGTATGGTGCGGCGGGCACCACGATCGTCCGGCCCACCTACGTGATCGGCCCCAATGACCGCAGCTACCGGTTCACCTGGTGGGTCGAGCGGATCGCTCACGGCGGCACCGTGCTGGCACCGGGAGGGAAGACCGATCCGATCCAGGTGATCGACGTCAGGGACATGGGTACCTGGATCGTGGCCCTGGCCGCCGGAGCGGTGACCGGCGTCTTCCACGCGGTCAGCCCGGAGCCTCCTTTCGGATTCGAGGATCTTCTCAGTGTCATCAGCGCCGAAGTAGCGCCGCCCGGGACCGAGCTAGTCTGGGTGAGCACGGAGTTTTTGCAGGCAGAGGGCGAGACGGCGGAGACCTTGCCCCTGTGGCCTGGCGGTGACAGCGAGAGCGACATCAACGCGGCGGACCCGTCGGCGGCAAGCGCGGCGGGGCTCCGGCCACGTCCGATCGGGCAGACCGCCGTCGAGCTGCACGCCGCCGAGCAGGCCGCACCGACGCCGATCAGGCCGGGGACGGGGATCTCCGCCGAGCGCGAGGCCGAACTGCTCGCCCGCTGGCGAGCCAGCCAGGCCGGCTAGCCAGGCTGACTAGGCCCCAGCGCCCGGCGGGGTCCGGTAATTGGGCGGCACCGGCAGGATCTGCCGGGGGATGCGCGGCGGCCGGTCGCGGCGCTGCCATTCCCGCGGGTAACCGAGCGACACCTCTTCGTGCCGGATGCCGTCGTACCACGTGGTACGGGGAATGTGCAGATGGCCGTAGACGACGGTCGCCGCGTTGAACCGGGTCGGCCAGTCGGCCGTGCGGACCGTTCCGCACCACTGGGCGAACTCGGGATACCGCAGCACCCGGGTGGGCTCGCGGACGATCGGGAAATGGTTCACCAGGACGGTTACCGTCCCGGCCGGGAGGTCGGCCAGCCGGCGCTCGGTCTGCGCTAGCCGCGCCGAGCACCAGTCCTCGATGCTCGGGAACGGATCGGGATACAGCAGCGCCTCATCCGTCGCGACTACCCCTGCGGCGTAGGCGCGGGCCAGGCTCTCCTCCTTGTTACTGGTGCCGTCGGGCCTGAACGTGTAGTCATAGAGCAGAAAGAGCGGCACGACCACCGCCGGCCCGCCGTCGCCTTCCCACACCGGGTACGGGTCCTCGGGCGTGACCACGCCAAGGCCCCGGCAAAGCTCCACCAGATACAAGTATCGCTCGACGCCGCGCAGAGCGATCGTTTCCTTGCTATGGGTCCAGAGCTCGTGATTGCCAGGCACCCAGATGACCTTGGCGAACCGCTCGCTCAGCAGCCGGAGCGCCCACTCGATGTCCGCGATGAACTCCCCGACGTCCCCGGCGACGATCAGCCAGTCCGAGTCCGTCGCCGGCCGGAGAGCATCCACCATCGGCCGGTTCAGCTCGAATCCCACGTGCAGGTCACTCACGGCGAGCAAGCTCGGCCGGGTTTCGCTCGCGTCAGCCATGCTCGCGATCATCGCATATCGCGAGCATCCGCCCCGGACTAGCCAGTACTAACCCGGGTCAGCCCGTCACCTTCAGCGACTTGGCGTTCGAGTAGCCGAACCGGAGGTACCCGGCCAGGTCAGAGGTGACCGCCCGGTAGGGGAACGTGCCGTCCGAACTTCCCTTGATCGTGAAGCTGAACGTCCCGCCGCTCTTCTCATGCGTCGTAGCAATGGTGAACCATTTGCCCGACCGCTCCACCTGAAGCCAGACCACGCGACCGGCAGCGGCCGGGCTGCCCTTGCCGGAGCCAGTGGTCGACTTGCCCTTCCTGACGCTCGACGACTTCAGGCTGAAGCTCACCGACTGCGAGTCAAGCACCGGATACCCCCAGGCTGGGGAAGTGCCGACGACCAGCCCGGTGCCATGACGGTCAAGCGCCGCGGAGAAGGTGTTGGAGTCGATGGCGTCCCCGAGATTGGCCGGGCCACTCCAGTGCGCCCCGCTCGTCGTGGTCCGCTCCAGGAGGTGATAGATCACGGCAAGCCCGCGATCGCTGAAGACATGCACGGCGCCGCTGGCGTCCTGGTAGACGGCGAACCATTCCGGGCCACCGCCAGAGGTTCCCGGCACCTGGTGCGCGGGGCCGAAGGTCTTGCCGTTGAACAGCCTCAGCTCGACCCATTCCTTGCCGTGGGTCTGAATCGTCAGCAGCGCGTTACCCGAGACGCCCATGAGTTGCTCGCCGGGGAACTTGCCCACGCTGTGATAGGAACTCGTCGCGTTGAAATCGCTGCCGGACGACGCGTAGTCGACATAGGTGGTGTAGGTGGATTCGAGATCGTCCATCGCGAAGAGCGCTCCGCCGCGAGAATTGCCCAGGCCCACGTCATACGCCACCTTCGCGTTCGGAAGCGCGAGCGAGGCTGGCGGGCCGCTCGCACCGAGCCCGATGCTCTCGACCTGGCCGCCGTCGTGGTTGTCGCCTGCGGTAAAGACGATGTCGCCGCCGATCAGCGCCGCCGCGGTGACCCCGAGCGAGCCGACCCGCACCGGGGCGCCGAAGGTCCTGCCGCCATCGGTGGAGGAATAGAGCACGTCGCCGCCGTTGGCGCTCCGGTCGCAGCACGCGCCTTGCAGGACGACCACGTGGTTAGCCGACGGGATAAAGACCTGAGGCCCGCCAAAGGTGTCATCGCCGCTCAGCGGGGTGAGCACCGTCTTGTGCGAGCAGGCGCGCGAGCCTCGGTTCAGCAGGCAGACGAGGACCTTTCCGCTGCCGCTCTTGATGTCATAGGCGACGACCAGGCTGCCATTCGGCTCCATCGCCGTGCTCGAGCCGGATACCGACGGGCCGATCTTGAACGGCTGGGCCTCGGGCTGCGGATCGCCCTTGACACCGCCGCCCGCCGGACTTGCCATCGCCGCGCCGCTGAGCGCGGTGACCAGGCAGAGCGCGCTGGCCAGGCTCAGCACCAGGCCAGATCGTCGACCAATTTTCATCGGAGTCCTCCCATTCAAGGCCGCATCTGCGCCAGTGGCCGACGCTAGGTCAGCGGGCACGGAATTGACCATGACGAGGCGCGAAAGGATATCGAACACTCAGGAACACCCAGGGAGCTTAAGAAACTGTCAGCACCATGGACGAGAATCGACCTCGTGCGGGTAGCTGTGGTGCCGGGGTCCGGGCAGTCCGGGCTGCTTTGCGAGCTGAGAGAGGACGGCAGTCACGGCGCTGTACCCGTTCTGGCTAATGATCTTGCTAGCGCTGTGCGGGAGTACGAACTGGCCGGCGGGGTTCGCTGGGTATGGGCCTCTGCCGGCGACCTGTACCCGAAATTGCTCAGGGCCGGGGCTCGCGTAGCGCGATGTCACGATATCGCGCTCACTGATGCTCTGCTGGCCAGCCGGGATGACGGGGCCGTGTCGTCAGACCGGGTCACGTCGGCGCGGGAACGCCTGCGGGCGGATGACGCCAGGCGGCGGGCCGCCACCGAGCCCGATGCGGACCAGCAGGTCTTGTTCGCCCCGGCCGAGGCGACCGGGCCAGCTGAGCCGGCGCGGACCATGGCCGAGCTCGCGGCGACGCTGGAGGCACTGGTCGTCGTGCACGCTAGCCAGCTCGCCGGGATCGCCGCTGACGAGCATCCGGGCAGGCTCGGCCTGCTGGTCGCCGCCGAGTCCGCCGGGGCTCTCGCGGCGGCGGAGATGACCCTGGCCGGCTTGCCCTGGCGGGCCGACGTGCACGACGCGTTCCTCACCGAACTGCTCGGGCGACGGCCGGCCGCAGGCGGAGCGGGGCGCTCTGGCGCGGTGCAGCCGGCCAGGCCAGCTAAGCTCGCCGAGCTCGCGAGCCAGATCTCGGCGGCGTTCGGCTCTCGTCGCCCGGTCAACCCGGATTCGCCGGCCCAGATACTGCGCGCCCTCGCCGCCGACGGGGTCAGGCTGCCGTCGACCAGGCTAGCTGTGCTTCGCGACGCTGATCACCCGGCGATCCCGGCGCTGATCGAGTACAAGGAGCTCTCCAGGCTGCACTCCGCCTTCGGCTGGTCCTGGCTGGACACCTGGGTTCGCGACGGGCGGTTCAGGCCCGAGTACGTGGTAGGCGGTGTTGTGTCCGGCCGCTGGGCCTCACGCGGTGGTGGCGCGCTCCAGATCCCCCGGATGCTGCGCCGGGCTGTGGTAGCCGATCCCGGCTGGGTGCTGGTCGTCGCCGACGCCGCCCAGCTTGAGCCTCGGGTGCTGGCCGCGCTGGCCGGAGACAGTGCGTTCGCCGCCGCCGCGGGAACCGGCGATCTTTACACCGAGCTGGCCGGAGCGTTCGGGGGTGACCGCGCCAAGGCCAAGATCGCCATGCTGTCCGCGATGTATGGCGAAGCCGGCGGCGAAGCCGGGCAGCTCCTCGCCGTGCTGCGCAACCGCTTCCCGGCCGCGTCCGGCTACGTCGAAGCGGCCGCGCGGGCAGGCGAGGAGGGCCGCGTGGTGAGATCGGTGCTGGGCCGCACCTGCCCGGCGCCATCGGCTCGCTGGCGCGCGCTGACCGAGGAGGCCAGCGACCCCGACGCCGAGCGAGACCCGGGCGCCGGGTCAGCCTCGCGGGCTCGCGGGCGGTTCACCAGGAACTTCGTCGTCCAGGCCAGCGCGGCCGACTGGGCGCTGGTAATGCTGGCCAACCTGCGAGCCGGCCTATTCAAGATCTCCAGTATTAACGGGCAGTCACCGCAACTCGTGTTCTTCCAGCATGATGAGGTCATCGTGCACTGCCCGCAAGAACTTGCGGACGCCGTGGCAGCGACGACATCCCAGGCCGCGAGTGATGCCGCCCGGCAGGTCTTCGGCCAGACGAGGGTTGCCTTCCCGCTGACCACGGCGGTCGTGGACTGCTATGGCGATGCGAAGTAACTCTGGTCAGTGCTAGCAAACACAGTATGCCTACCGGTGCGTGCCGATGGGTGCTCCCCTGGTGAGCTGGTGGAATAGCTGCTCGGTGTCCGGATGCGGCTCACCGCCGGGGGCGATCTCGGCGATCGCGTCCAGGCAGCCGGTCCAGGCCGCGGTGACGCCATCAGGGTTGCCTGCCTCGTGCTGAGCCCGCATGAGAGCACGCCACAACTGCTCGGCGGCGGTCTCGGCGGTGAGCCCCGCGCTGGCCGCGCGCGCCGCCGCCCGCGGGTCCCCGGCGGCCAGCTCTAGCTGGGAGAGCAACTCGGCCGTGTCAACGATCTCCGCCCTGATCGTCTCGATCAGGCCAATGTCGATCCACCAGTGATAGCACTCCGCGAACGGCTCGCCCCTGACCAGGGCCATAGCCGCGCGAAGGTCCTCCCGACGGCGGTCGGCACGACCGCGCCTGGCCAGCGAGCTGAAGCTGGCCCAGTCCAGGCTCAGGTCCCCGTGCGGTACATAGATCCCGCTGCCCAGGTGGATGATGTACTCCTGGCCGTCGGGAGCCTGGCCCAGGCGCTTCCTGGTCCTCGTGATGAGCTGGCGGACGGAGTCCGCTGGTCTCGGATGATCTTCGTCCGGGCCGAGCAGGGTGCAGAGCCCGGAATTCGAGACCCCGGCCGGCGCGTGCAGGGTGAGCGCGAGCAGCAACTCGGCCTGCTTGGGCAGTAGCTGCTCAGCCGATCCGACGATCTCGACCGGTCCGAGGACCTTGACCTGCAGACTGGGGGCGGCATGTCGCGCCCGGGTGCCGGCGGGCCGCTGGGCCGCTGGCCGGTCGCCAGCCGGTCCTGGCTCGCTGAACTGCGACCATCCGGATTTGAGCGGGTCGGATTTGAGCTGGTCGGGCGGGATCGGGTCGGGGCCGAAGCCGTTGACTGGCGGAAGGCCTGGCGGCGGGTGATCGGGCTGCATGAAGCCGGCCTGCGGCCGGTCTAGCTCCGGGCGGGCAAGTTCCTCGTCCGTGTCGCCGGCGAGCGGCGCGACCGGCGCCGCGGCTAGCCGGATCCAGGGCGGCGCGCCGAACTCGTGGTACGGCGCCTCGTGAGCGGCGACATCCGCGGTGTCGGCCGCCGTCGCGAACACGCCGGCCAGAGCCTCGTATTCAGGAACGGTCATTGTCTGCGGCCAGACGGTGATCTGGTGCTGCGGGCCTAGGTAGGCGAGCGTGATCGTGGCCACTATCTCCCCGGGCCGATCCGGGTCCGGCGCGACCTGGAAGAGGGCCGGAGCGAGCTTGCCATCGTCGCTCTGCGTATCCCCCGCCAGGAGAACGGCGATCCCGCCGGGCCCATCGGCGAACTCGAGCAGCTTCGACATCTGACTCGGCGTCGGCCGCAGCCGGCTCACGAGCAGCGTCAGTCCCCAGTCCTCATCGTCAGGGTCGGCCATCCGCCGCGTCCTGACGTCGGGCGGGCCGTTGTCATCCATTCGCCTGGCGATTACCCGTGCCCGCTGATCGAGCAGCTCGATTGCCTCGTCCAGGTCCGCGCACAGCTCAGCCCGGCCAAGCACGTCCAGTTCGTCGCAGCCGGCCAGCACCAGGTCATACCAGCCGCTCCAGTGACTGGACGCGAGCTCGGTCGCGGCCGTCACCAGAAGCCGGTCGGTCAGCTCGTCGGGTCCGTCACAGCAGGTCACCCGCATCGCTTCAAGATCCAGCAGCAGGTACCCGCCGGCCTCGGTAGCGCCGGCGGTAAACAGTCCTGGCAGCAGATCGCCGACCTCGCCGGGGACTGGCGGCGCCGGGGCAGCGTCCTGTCCATGACCAAGACTTACCGTCCAGCACATCGCCTGACGCGCGGGCGCGATGACGAAGGGCGCCGGCGGCGGCCCGGCGGCGGGCGCGGAGAGCAGCACATCCAGATTGTCCGCCGTGAGGTGGATGCCGACAATGGGCGGCAGCGGCTCGCCGCCGACCGCGATCCCTTCGCTGAGGTCACGCAGCGCCTCCCGCAGCGATCCAGGTGTGCCCTGCACCCGCAGCGGCTCGGTCGAGTCGGGACGCGCCGTCGCGCCAGAGCCGTCCGGCTCTCGCGGCGCCGCCGGATCGCTGAGCGACTCGCGCCGACCGGCGGAATCGGCCGACCAGACGTCAAAGGAATCCGATTCGTCCTCGTCATACGGCTCAAGGCGGCCATAGGACTCCGGATCGTCGAACGGGTCGCCGTCGTCGAAGAACTCTCGCGGTGAGATCTGCGGCCACTGCGGCCGGTAACCGCCCCCGCCTTCGCCATCGGTGAGGTCCTGGTCGTCGGTGAGATCCTGGTCGTCGGTGAGAACCTGGTCGTCGGCCGAGTCCATCGACCCGGTGCGGTCCTCCGGCCAGCGGGCAGCGGCGGCGCGCAGTTTCCTTTCGATGCCCCGGCTATCGGAATCGGCTGGCAGCACTATCCGCCGGCCCGGCCGGCGGGACTGCCGCTGCCGGTGACGCAGCCGGTCAATGCTCGCCAGGGCTCCGCCGGCCAGCATCCCGAGCGCGAACAGAGCCGCCTCGGCTACGAGCTCTCGCTGGTCAGAGGAGGTGGCACCCGGTCGCTGAGCGCCGGACCCGGCAGCCTGAGTTCCGCCACCACCGCCCGCGCCGCCACCTTCCTGACTGCCCTGGCCACCCTGCCCGCCGTGACCGGCTTGACCACCCTGCCCGCCGTGACCACCCTGCCCGCCGTGACCGGCGTGCCCGCCCTGGCCGCCGTGACCGGCGTGCCCGCCGTGGCCGGCGGCGGTGCCGCCTGCTGAGGAGTGCGGGTTGGCGAACCGGGAATGACCGGATGGATGACCATCGTGGTGGCCGGCGTCGTGTCCGGTCGAACCCCGGCCCGCGACTCCGCCAGCACCGCCGCCGGTGCCTCCTGTGCCTCCGGTGCCCGTGTGATGCGAGCCCGTGCGGGCCTGGTGACCGGTACTCGGGCTGTGGTGCTGCCCGGCCACGACGGTCGTGGTCTCCGGCAGTTGCAGATGCCAGCCGGGCAGGATCAGTGACGGGTCGTTGAACACCTGCCCGTCGCCCATCTCGTGACCGATGTTGAGGTTGACAATCTCGGGGTAGCGGTCGCCCGCGCCTAAGTAATGCTGGGCAATCGTCCACAGGCAGTCGCCCGACCTGACGACGATCGCGCGGTCAGCGACCCTGGCCGAGGCCGACTGGACGGCCTGAGCGGCATGGGCGGACTGATCGTGGCTGGCGACCGGGGTGGCCGACTGGACGGTCGCCGCCATAGCCGATGAGGTGGCCAGAGTCATGGCAGCCGGGGCCGTGAAGGTCAGCGCGGCCAGGGCGATCAGGCGCCCCGCCATCCCCTGCAAGCCGACCAGATGCAGCTTTGGCGCCCGCCGGCCGCGCACTGCCGCCTGGGCCTCGGTGACGACGGCGATGAGGAAGGCGAGCCAGGCTAGCCACGAGATGTCGCGGACAGCGCCGATGAACAGGCTGCCATTGTCCTTGTGCAGCAGCGTGGAGCTGATCTGATGCAGGGTCGGCGGTCTGGTCGGGATCGGCGATCCGCCGAACTTGTACAGGGCCAGCGGCAGGCCCACGATGATGGCGGTCAGCGTGATCAGGGCCATCAGGCCCCGGCAGAAGCTCCTGAATCTGCCCATCACGACCCCGGCCCTGTCACCCCGGTGACCAGCGAGGCCACTGCCTTGCCCGTTGAGGTCATCGTGTCGATCCCGACCAGGGAGAGCATCGTGGTCTTCTCGGTCACGGTCACGGTCACGGTGATCTTGTCCCCTGACCCGCTGACCGATCCGCTGTAGCCGGCGGTGGCCAGGTAGGAGCGCGCGGCGGCGAGCGCCTGCGGCACGTCGACCTTGAACGTGCCCGAGCCGTAGGCAGCCGAAGTATTGACCATGCCAGCGCCCGCTCTGGCGGCCTCCTGAGCGATCGCGTCGGCCTTCTCGGTCTGGCCGAGCTTGCGGCCGCCATCGACCACCAGCCCGGCGAACGCGATCAGCGCGACCATCAGCACCGCCAGCATCAGCGTGAGCGAGCCCGCATCACGGTCAGGCTCGGTACCGTCAGGCTCGGTACGATCAGGCTCAGCCGGCAGTGCGTTGAATGCCCGTCCCATCCGGCTCCTCTCCTCGAAGTCTGGGTCGAAGTCCGTTCCATCGGTGAGTATTCGGCAACGGGTGTGACAAGGGCGTGACATAGGCAAGGTCACGTGACCGATAGGGGTCAAGCGGCGAGGCGAACCTGGCTCGCAGGCTGATCTTCCCTGGCACGCCAGGCACCGTCAGGTCGGAGAGCTGCACGACGCAGGTCACCAGCGCGTGCAGATCGGCAGGCCGGCCGAGCGGCGTGCCGAAGGCGGTGCCCAGCCCGGGCAGGCTGACCACCGGCTGGCATTGCAGCCCGTCGGCGTGGAGCGCAGCGGTGGCACTGGCGATGGCCGCCGCCTGGGCGGTGCCCAGCGTCGGCGCGATCGAGGCCTGCCTGGCCGCGTCGCGGGCGGCGGCGTTGACCGCGTTCTGCGCGGTCGTGACCCGCCCGGCGGCGATCATCAGCCCGATCATCATCAAAATGATCGGAGCGACAAGCACGAGCTCAAGCGGGGCGTTGCCATCCTCGCGCCCAGCTCGCCTGACCTCGAAGCCCCGCGAGCCGACCGAGTCGACCGCCTGCGCCGGTCATGGCCCGGCCGGGCCAGACGCGACGAACCGCTCCACGGGCGCGGTCACGACCTCGTGCACCCTGATCACGACGTCGGGAACCAGCGTGGGTATGCGGGCAGTGACGCTGACCCTGATCGTCGTCGCCGAACTGCCCTTGGTGCTGGCCGTGACGTCGCTCAGGAACTTCGGCATGGCTGACGTCGCGAAGTTCATGGCAGCTTGCGCCCCCTGTCCCGGCGGTGGCTTCGCCGTCCTGGCCACGTCGGCGCCGTGCTGCGCCGCCGCCAGCACTGTCTCTCTCCCCAGGTACCAGATCGATGCCTGGACAATGGTCATGATTCCGACCAGGAAGACCGGGACTATCAGCACATAACTCAGCGTCATCGCCCCGGCCTGCCCTTTGAGCCGCCTGATCGGCGAAATCACGGAAGCTTGCCCGCTTCCGCCTTGATCGCGGAGGTGAATAGCTTCGCGCCAACGCCGACCGCGATGACCAGCGCTGCCCCGATCACCAGCCATTCAAGAGTCAGGGCACCGGCGTCATTGCGGAATACGACCCGCCCGGCGCGGCGAGCCCTGGCCGCCACATAGCTGACGGTCATGATCATTGTTTCCATCTGAATCTCCTCGATTGATTGCGATGGGATTAGCCGAAGGTTCGGTAGATGGCCGGGAACACCAGCAACAGCAAGAATCCGGCGCCGAGCAAAGCCGTCGGGACCACCATGGTGGTACTGCGCGAGCCCGCCTTCGCCTTGGTCGCCGCGAGCGCCTCGGAGCGCATGGACTCGGCCCTTGCCGTCAGGGTCTGCAAGATCCGCGCGCCTTCGTGGCCGGCCACTTCGGCGATCTCGGCCAGGTCAGCCAGCTCGTGCACGCCGGTCTCGGCCGCCAGGTCGGCCAGCCCTTCCCAGGGCGGGCGGCTGGCCTTCCGCGCTCCGTTCAGCGCGGCGGCGATCCGGTCGAATGCCCAGCCGCCGCCCACCTGAGCGGCGGCCTCAAGCGCCTGGGTCGGCGCGGCGCCGGCGCCACGTTCCAGCGACACCAGGTCGAGATAGCTGGTCAGGGCGTGCCGGAAGTCGGTGCGCTTCTCCGCCGCGTTGACCTTGACCACCAGGTCAGGTGCGAAGAACAGGCCGGCGCCCAGTGCCAGCGAGGCAATAGCCGGCACGATCAGCGGCTCCCGGTGCCCGGCCGCGAGCAGCAGCACCTCACCCACCGGAATCATGCCGAGACCGAGCAGCCCGCAGGTGACCTTGCTGGTCAGCCACTGCTCCCGGTCCTGGCCGAGCAGCGCCAGGTCAGTGGCGGGGACAGGCAGCCAGGGCAGCGTGCCGAGGCGGCGGCCGAGCGTCCGCAGCGAGAACTGGTCAGGGACGTGCCCCGGATCGCCTCCCGCTGCGGTGCCGTGAATTCTGGCCAGGGCCGCGTCGAGGCTCGGGCGGGCCGGCATGAGCTGAGCGACGCCGACGAAAATACCGAGCCCGACCAGGGTGCCGGACAAGATGACGAAGATATTCACCAGCCACCTCCGATCGGAATCTGCGGACCGAGGGCGTCCAGGTCATCGAGCGGGACCTGAGCCCGGTCGAGGAACCGGCCGGGTACCGGGATCTGGCCGAGCTTGTACAGCCAGGTGAGCCCGAGCGCGTACAGGATGACCACGACGGCCAGGACCAGCTCGCCGGTAAAGGTCCCGTAAGGCGCCGAATAGGATTTGTTGAGTATCGCGAAAGCAGTGAACCCGACGATGAATCCGATGATCCAGCGCAGCGTGGTCCGGTGCTCGGCTCGGCCGGCCTCGATCTCGCGGCGCCCGGCGACGTCTCGCGCGAGTAGCTCGGCGAGCGCGGTGAGCACCCCCTGCACGCCGCCGCCCCGCTGCCCGGTCGCGATCAGCAGGGCCGCGACTATGCGGTCACCCGCCGGATCGTCGATCTCGTCAGCGAACGCGAGCAAGGCCTCCCTGGTGTCGATCCTGGCCCCCATCCGGCGGGACAGGGCAGTCACCGCAGGAGCGATCGCAGCCGGAGCGGTTCTCGCGCTCATCTGCAGCGCGTCTTCCAGACCCCGGCTCGCGGCCAGCACGTCCGAGAGCCGGCGGATCCACTGCTCTAGGCCTTCGAGCTTGGCGGTGCGCTGGCTGGCCACCCGGCCCGAGGTCAGCCTGGGCAAGAACACCACGCCGAACCCGGCCGCGACCGCGGCGACCGGCCAGCCGGTCAGCCCCAGCATCGCCAGCGCGACGATGATCGCCAGTCCGATCTGGCGGCCAAGCCCAGTGGTCAGCGAGGCGATCGTTAACGTGCGCCGGACGGGTATCCCCGGTGCCGGAGCGCGCCGGGTCAGCTCGGCGACGAGCAGCACCAGGCCGCCCACGACGAGCGCCCCGTTTACGCTTGCGAGCAGTACCATCTGATCACCGCCAATGGCCTGGCTGACCAGGCGCTCTGTGCAGGTCGAGCAGGTGCGAGCTGAAGCCGGCCGCTTCAAGCCTGGCCATCATGCCCGCGGATGCGGTGTGCGCGGCGACCGCCCGCCCGGCCGGCCCGCTCGGCAGGAAGAGCCGGTTAACGGCCGGGCGCTCGGTGTCGCCAGGCGGCATGACCTCGAGGATCTCGGACACATAGCGAACCGTGCGGTGACCGTCGTAGCGCTTGCGCACCTGCACGATCAGATCGACCGCCATGCCGACCAGAATGTGGATCGCGCGCTCGGCCAGTGCCAGCCCGCCGCGCAGGCCAAGGATCAGGATCCGGTCGAACGCCTCGGTGGGCGAGTTGGCGTGCATGGTGCACATCGAGCCTTCCTGGCCCGAGTTCATCGCTTCAAGCATCGGCATGATCTCGCCGCGCCTGACCTCGCCGACGATGATCCGCTGCGGATTGTGCCGCAGCGCGTGAGCGATCAGGTCGTGCAGCGAGACCGATCCGGCGCCCTCGGAGTTGGCCTCCCGCGCCTCGAATGCGATCACATCGGGATGCTGCTCCTGGTCGTGCAGGTAGAGCTCGTACTCGCCCTCAAGCGTCGCGATCCGCTCACTGGCCGGGATCTCGCTGGCCAGGGCCCGGAGCAGCGTCGTCTTCCCGGCGTTCACCCCGCCGGTGACGATGATGTTGCACCGGCTCCTGACCGCCGCCGCCAGGAACGCGGCGGTCACCTGATCGAGCGTGCCGAGCTTGATCAGGCCAGGCAGCGTGACATCGAGCTGACCGTGCCTGCGCAACGACACGCACGGTCTCGGCGTCACCGCCATCGTCGCCGTCATCCGGGCGCCGCCATCGAGGGCCACGTTCACCAGCGGCGACGCGGCGGAGAAGTCGCGCGCGGTCTGCCCGCCCCTGGAGGCCCAGGTGCGGATCATGCCGGCCAGCGCCTCGTCGCTCGCGGCGATCGGCGCGCCGGCAACGCGCTCGCCGGTCGTGTAGGTCACCCAGACCCGGTCGAAGCCGTTGATGTCGACGTTCTCCACCTGGGGATCGCGCAGGTAGACCGCGATCGGCCCGAGCCCGTAACGCTGGTCGAATACCGCGCTGGCCAGCGACTCAAGGTCCTCGGGCGTCGGCACGGGCATGCCCCGGCGGATCTGGCCCTGGGTCCATCCCCTGACGGCATCCCTGATCAGCGGCATGACCTCGACCTGCTCGGCCCGGTCGGGCAGCAGGTCAGCGATCATCGTCAGGATCTCAGGCACCCCGGCGAGCAGCCTCGTGTCCGTCATGCTCGACGGATCGGGCCGCCTGGCGACCTGGCCGGACGGCTGGCCTGGCGGCTGGACGGGCAGCTGGGTCACCGGCTGGCCGGCGGGCGCGGTGAACGACCAGCGGTTCTGCCCGCCGGGCGGCTCGCTGCGCTCCGACGGCAGGGCGGGCCCTTGCCCTGGCCCCGGCCTGACTCCCAGCGCGGCCTGGCCATTGGAGTAGACGGGCGCTGCCTGGTGCCTGGCCGGGCGGTCTTCCGGGGGCTCTGGTCTTCCGGCCGGCCTCGGCGGCCAGGGCAGACCGCTCATTCGGCACTCCCCGCAGGACTGGCGGCTAGCTGGGGCTGGACGGCTGCCCGTCCGAGCTGACCGATCGCCTGGCCAGCCGTCTGGGCAGCACGCATCAGCGGCCGCCGGTCTAGTGCCGTCCGCTTGCCATCACCGTCGGACAGCACGGCCGCCGTCTTCTCGTCGTCGGGCAGCGATCCGATCACCGCGACCTCGAGGCTCCGGCTGATCTCCGCCGCCCGCAGTCCGCCCTCGCCGATCAGCAGCAGGCGAAGCCGGTCCCGGCTGCCGGTGATCTGGGCGGCCATGTCGACCCTGGGCCTCGCGCTGGCGACCTGCCGCAGCGTCGGGCGCATGACCATGATGGTCACGCGGGCGTCGGCCAGCAGGCTCAGCGGCTGAGTCGCCCCGGCGTCGAGCCGGCCGCAGTCGGCGATCACGTCGGCCTCCTGACGCGCGAGCCCGGCCGAGATCACCGGCCAGACCGGGGACAGGCCAAGAGCCTGACGCGGATCGGTGATCCCGGCGAGGAACCGGCGCTGCCCGGTCTCGTCGAGCGGCACCAGCTGCGTGCTCAGCTCGGCCGCGATGGCTGCCTGACCCCGGCCGGCCTCGAACGCCACGCCGAGCAGGCCGCGCGGCGCGGGGAGGTGCCCGGCGAAAAGCCCGGCCAGGATGTCACCGCCCCCTGGGTCGCACTCGGCCACGATGACCTGACCTGGCCAGGTCAGCGCCAGCGCCAGGGCGGCGGTCGTACAGCCGGGCGAGCCGCCGGGCGAGATCAGGGCGTAAATAGCCATCAGGGCGCCCGCCTGGTGACAATCAGCGCGATCTGGCCGGTCGAGGCCTGGGCCGCGACGGCGTCACCGTTCGCCCGCGCGACGAGCACGTCCACGACGTCATAGCCGTCGGTGTCGGGAACCAGATCGACCTGCTCGATCACTCCGGTGACCGGTGAAGCCAGGACGGGGGCCGCGCTCGATGAGCCGGACTGGCCCTGCGCGCCCGGTGTCGCCTCGATAATCACCCGGTCGCCGGCTGACAGGCCGCTGGCCGGCAGGATCGACGGCTTGATCGGCAGCGGCACGAGCACCTGCCCGGCGGCCGGCGCGGCAGGGTCGTGAGCTCGGACGCCGTGAGCAGCATCCCCGGATGCAGTGACGTGCCGGCGATCTGCCCGACCACCTGCCCGGCCTGACTGGCCGGAATGACCTGAACGCCGGAGCTGACCGACACGTCAGCCGTGCCGACATCCGCGGCGGTGATCACGCTGCCGGCCGGCACGCTGCCGGTCATGACGATCACGGGCACCCGCAGGTTGGTTGCCGAGTAGATGGCAGCGCTGGCCAGCACGCCGACGCCGACCAGCGCGACGGCGAGGGCGATCATGCCTGGCCGGCGACGGCGCGGCAGCTTGGAGAGCTGGCCTGCCGACCAGGCTCGCTGACCCGACCCGTTGTAGTCTGGCTCGATCTCGGGGTGAAAGGCCGTTCCGGTCACTGGTCCGTTGCTCCTCACGGGGTGCTCACCAGCGCCTCGGCCTGGGCCACTCGGACCGGGAAGGCCGTGCCCGTGGTGTACGCGCTGGTGAGCGTGCCGCCGGCCCCGCCAGATCCGGTCCAGCTGATCGTCCAGGTCACCACGAGCGCCGCCTGGTAGGCGCTATCCGGCTGCCCGGCCGACGGCTGGCTGTAGGTGTACGAGCAGGTTGAATGCTGCGAAGAGACCGGTTCACTGCGGTTGAACGCGAGCCCGGGGCCAGTGCAGGACACGCTGGACAGACCGCCGCCAGGGGCGAACGTCATCGAAGTCGGAGCCGCCGTTGCGTCAGCGAACACTGGCCCGGCGGAGACCGTGATGCTGATGCCCTTCCATTCCGACTTCGGGATCCAGAACCACTCGGGCAGGCCGACCAGGCCGTCCTTGCCCATCGGCGGTGCCGTCTTAGGCGGCAGCGTCGGAACGAACAGCTCCCCGATGGCGATCTTCAGCAGCTCGACCGGGCTGACCGCCGGCGCGCCTGACTTGATATTGACCTGGACGAGCTGCCCGCCGATCGAGCCCTGATCCGAGCCAGGGCAGGTCATGATGTCCCACTGGTACCCGGGCTGCGGCGGGCCGGTACCGGTTCGCTCAAGCACCGCCGGGCTGGCCGGAGTGTAGCTGCAGGTGTACTTGGCGGAGCCGCCACCCGAGCCAGGGGTGCCGGGGGCGCCGCCGGTGTCGAGGCAGATCCAGGTGAAGTCGATCGGATAGCAGCCGCCCCCGCCCGCTGGCGCGGCCGGCGCCGCCACGGCCGGGAGCTGGCTCGCGCCGAGCGCGAGGCCGGCCAGCACGGCCAGCCACCTAGCTCGTCGAAGGACCGGGCGAATTAGTACTTGCATGGCTGCACCACCGGGATAGCTCCTGTGACCAGCCACAGCCCGTGCTGACGGGCGAGCGTGGTGATCAGGTAGTCATGGGACTGGCCGAGCCCGCCGACGATCGCGCCGGTCTTGCGATCCTGGAAGCCGGTGTGGCTGAGGTCGACGCAGTCATGCACCGCCGCCGTGTCCTTGCCGGTCAGCTTCACGCTCATGATGTGAAAGACGGGTGCGCCGTAGGCCATCTCGCCGCGCTGCCAGAGCACCTTCATCCCGGAGATCAGCTCGGCGACCGAACTCGCGGGGACATGCGGGGCCAGCACGGCCCGCGCGGTCGACAGGCTGCGCGAGTTGATCGCCTGATTGGTCGCCGTCCAGTAGCCCTCGTAAGCGGCCACCACGACCTGCCGCACCGACGGCGGCGCAGGAGCGGCTCCAGTCAGCCGAGTGTGGGAGGAAGGTTTTTTCGGCAGGGCCACATCGGCCTGGCCGCTGCCGCACGCGGCCACCATGACCACCAGTCCGGCACCTAAGATCGCGGCCGCTAGCCCCTGGCCTGCTAGTCGCTTGTTTCTGTGCATACCTGCTCCCTGAGCGATGGCACCTGCTCGTCGGGTAAAAGTCCGCTTGCCCGCTGGCGTCCTGCGACGGCCGCGTGCCCTGTATGGCACAGTCTCAGGACTGCGAGCCCGCGTTGCGGGACTATAGGGCGATCCGCATGACCAACCCGTGATCTGATCATGAACGCGCAGGTGGGAGCCGCTTTTCCGGGTCGGATCCGCGCAATGCCGGCGAATATCCCCCGGGGGCGATTCGGCGCGTTTCCCGGTGGCGCACCGCGATTGTGTGGTAACGATTAGCTTCTCGCCTTTTGGCGAAGGTGCTGCTGCGCGTGATGCTGGAGAGCCGATGCGGTTCAAGATCCTAGGTCCGTTAGAAGTCTGGGACGATGACGACAAGCCAGTTGTCGTCAGTCGGCGGCTCCATCGCTCCACGCTCTCGATGCTGCTGCTCAGCGCCGGCCAGCCCTGCTCGGTCGGTTCCCTGATCGCGGCCCTGTGGGGTGACAGCCCGCCGCTCAGCCCCGAGGTCTCGTTACGAAGCTGCGTGTACGGGATCCGCAAGCTGCTGCCCGACGGGCAGCGCCTGCTCACCCACCCGGCCGGCTATCTCATCGGTGTCGGCGAGAATGAGCTTGACCTGCACGGTTTTCGCGAGCTCGTCTCCAGGGGCCGGGACGCGCTCGACGGCGGCAACGCACTCGACGGGGCCACGATGCTGGCTCAGGCACTCGATCTGTGGAGCGACCCGCCGGTCGCCGACCTGCCGAATGTCCACGAGAAGGACAAGCTGCTCGATCAGCGCCGGGAAGCTCAGGACGCACTGATGGACGCGCGGCTGGCACTCGGCCGGCACCGGCAGGTGCTCTCCGAGCTCAGGAGCGTCGTGACCGCCGATCCGCTGCGGGAGCACGCCTGGGCCCAGCTCATGACCGCGCTGTACCGGTCAGGCGCGCGCGCCGAGGCCCTGGCCGCGTTCAGCAGGCTCCGGATGACCCTGGTCACCACGTACGGGATCGAGCCAGGCCCGGAGCTGCAGGACCTGCATAAGAAGGTACTCGCCGACGACCCGTCGCTGCGGTACGCGCCTGACCTGCGGTCTAGACCGGCCATCGGGCCTGAGCCGGCTGCGCACCGGCCCGCCTGTCAGCTCCCCGCCTCGGTCGCCGACTTCACCGGGCGCTCAGACGAGCTGACCGAGTTGCTTACCCGGCTGCCGGGGCACGGGATGGCGGTAACCGTGATCAGCGGCATGCCCGGCGTGGGCAAGACCGAGCTCGCCGTGTACGCGGCCCACCTGGCCCGGCCTGCCTTCCCCGACGGCCAGCTCTGTGCCTGGCTCGACGACGCTGGCCTGGCCCGCGACCCGCAGGTGGTGCTCGGCGAACTGCTGCGCAGTCTCGGCGTGCGTCCAGGCGAGATCCCGGCCAGCAGATTTGAGCGGGAGGCGATGTACCGGTCGGTGCTCGCGGGACGACGGGTGCTCGTGCTCGTCGACGGCGCGAGCAGCGCGGCCCAGGTCCGCCCGCTGCTGCCGAGCACGGCGGGCTCCGCCGTCCTGGTGACCAGCCGCTCGCGGCTCGCCGACGTAGACGGCTCGAAGCTCATCGAGCTTGGCAGCATGCTTCCCGCCGACTCGGTGACCCTGCTCGGCAAGATCTCCGGCCGCGAGATGGCGGGCGCCAGCGCCGAGGCCGCCATGAGCATCGCCAGCGCCTGCGGGTACCTGCCGCTAGCCATGCGGATAGCCGGCGCGCGGCTGGCCGACGACCCCGATTTGTCCTTGGCCTCGCTGGCCAGGCTGCTGGCCAACGAGAGCCGCAGGCTCGATGAGCTGTCGCTCGGCGATCAGTCGGTCAGGGCCAGGCTCGCGACGGCGGCCCAGGCACTGAGCGGCACGGCGCGAACCGTGCTCGCGCTGCTGGCCGCGGCCGGCCCTCGGGACACGCCGGGCTGGCTGATCGCCTCCCTGCTCGAGGACCCGACCGCCGGCCTGATCGCTCCGGCACTCGCGAACGCCGGATTACTGCGCCGGGTACCTGGCGCACCGGCATCGGGCGGCGCCAGGGGAACCGCATACCGCATGCACCCCCTCGTCCGCGCCTACGCGGGCGAGCTCCTGGCCGACGCCAACCCCGGCATCGTCGGCGCCGCGACTGGCAGGCTGCTGGCATCTGGCTGGCTCGAGCTCGCCAACGGAGGAGAAAACATCATACTTAACGGGCTGCGACACCGATCTGCCGTTCACATCTAACTCTGGTCTGGCGCTGACAGGAGACCTGGTACGGGGTGTGGTCGGGTGGCATAGACGGGATGCAAGCTGTATGCGCAACGCTTTGCATCCCGCCCATGCCACCCGACCACCAGCGTCTACCACAGTCAGCCAGCCAAGCCCGGAACCCCGCCCCCGAAACCCGGCCCCGAGCCACCAGCCCTGCCCGGCACCACCAGCCCCGCCCGGCACCACCAGCCCCGCCCGGCACCACCAGCCCCGACCGGCACCACCAGCCCGCCCGGCACCAGCCCCGCCCGGCACCACCAATCTTCTGCACCGCGGTTTTGGTTAAGGATTTTGGAGGGGAGTCACGCCATCGGAGTTCCGTGATCATGGCCAGGGTCTTGATCACGGAGACCTGGTGGTGTGATCACGCCCTTTATGTTCCGTGATCAAGACTTGCTTCATGATCACGGAAACCTGACCGGGGTGGCAGTTGCCGGGTACGGGCTGCCAGCGATGATCACGGAAACCTGGCTGGGCGGGAGCTGCCCCGGGTGCGGGCGGCAGCGACGCTAAAGGAACTACCCAGGCCACCGGGCCGGGATCGGGCGAAACAGGGCAGTCCTGTAGGAGGATTTTTTCCTCTAGGAGACTTGACAACCATATTCGCTGTTAACCCTCCTACAGGAAATAAGTCTCCTACAGGAACCAGCCCGAACCACCGGCCACGCCGGCGACCACTACTCGAAATGGCCGAAACCCGGCAGGCTCGCCACGCGCCCGGGCTGATTCGCCGTCCGGGCTGATTCGCCGCCCGGAACCGGACCGCAGCGTTTCAGTGGCCTGTCGTTTCAGTGGCCTGCCGTTTCAGTGGCCGGTGAAGTCGGGGCGGCGCTTCTGGGTGAACGCGGTCACGCCCTCGGCGAAGTCGCTGGACTCGGCCATCTCCTGCTGGACCTTGGCCTCGAACTCGAGTTGCGCGTCCATCTGCTCGTAGAGCCAGCGGTTGAGCTGGCGCTTGGTGCCGGCGTAGGACCTGGTCGGGCCCTGCGCGAGCTTGCTGACCAGCTCATCGGTCTGGCTCGCGAGCTCGTCGTCCGGCCACACCTGGTTGATCAGCCCCCAGTCGAGCGCCTTGCGGGCGCCGAGCCGTTCGCCGAGCATGGCCAGCTCGGCGGCCCTGGCGAAGCCGATCCGGCTGGGCACTAGCAGCGAGGAGCCCCCGTCGGGCACCAGGCCGATGTTCACGAAGGCGAGCAGGAAATACGCGGACTCGGCGGCGATGATCAGGTCGCAGGCCAGCGCCAGGGAAAGGCCGATGCCGGCGGCAGCACCATTCACCGAGGCGACGACCGGCTTGGCCATGCCCCTGATCCCGGTAATGATCGGGTGATAACGCCCGGTCAGCACGCTGTACACATCCCGGTGACCCTCCGGCGTCTGCTCGGCGCCGTCCTTGAGGTCAGCGCCGCTTGAGAAGGCCCGCCCCGCGCCGGTGATCGCGACAGCCCGGATGTCGCCATCGGCCGCGATGCTCTGAACGGCGTCGCGCAGCTCAAGCCCGAGCGCCTTGTCCCAGGCATTCATCCGATCGGGCCGGTTGAGCTCAAGCTTGGCCACACCGCCGCGCCGGTAGATGTTGACCGTCTCGTAGTTACTCACAAGTTCGTAATCGCCCATAGCGGAAGCCTAAGGCCGCGCCGGCAACACCGCCCCCTTCGTGCCCCTGATCCCGCAACCCCGGCCTCCCCCTGAGATCACGATCACGGAGCCCTGGCGGGGTGATCACACTACTGATCTTCCAGGCTCACGGCGGACGGGATGGTCACGGAACATGGCTTGGGCGCGAATTCCGTGAAGTTGGCAGGAACCTGGTTCCGGGGTGGCTGGTCCAGCCCGGACCTGTCCCGCCGCTGGCCTGCCGGGCCGCACCCCATCGATGTGACATGGCTGGGGCTGGAGCACCAGCGCTGCCACATCCATGGGGCCGGCCAGCGGCCAGCATCACGGAATTCGCGCCAGAGCCCGGAACATCGGTGGCGGTGGTTTGAGTCCCGCCCGTCTGGTTTCCATGATCTAGGGGGAAGCCGGGTTTCTGGACGGGCGAGGCACGGGGCAGGGCGCTGCGGCCGAGGCGGAGCCCGGATCTGGAGAGTTGCCGTCATCCAGGGGGAGAGTTACCGTCTGGCGTAGCGTTACCGCCGAATATGACGGTCAACGCTACCTGAGGCGATATCTCTCCTCGTGGATGACGGCAACTCTCCGGGATCTGACGGCAGCCAGCCGAGCCATCGGGCTGGTGCGGTTGTGGCCGCTGGTGCCACCGGGAGTGCCGGGTCTGATGTGAGGCTTATTCCAGGCTGGCAACCTGGATCGGCGCTGACGAGACATGCGACGGAGGCACAAGCCGGCCCCTGTCGCACGGGTGCAAGCTCCTACGGAGTGATCAGGACTGACCGCCTGCGGGCCCTGGCCAGTTTGCCGGGAATGCCGGAGTAGACCCTGGCTGCGGCCTGGCTAGGCACAGCAGCTGGGGTTCCCGGCTGCTGCGCCGGCGACAGTAGGGAACCCAGTCGTACCCTCGGGCCGCATCGCCCGGCCCAGACACCCCTCGCCGGCACCCCGGCCGCCACCACGCATTCCATCCATAGGACATCTCCGGTAACTCACTCCACTAGAGCCACACCCAGGCCGCATCGACGCCGTTCTGACGCTGGCCCACCCCGGCATCCCCAAAGAACTGCACCCCGGTTGACATCGGTCTAGATAACCGTTATCTATATAGCTAACGGTTATCTTTGAGGTCGGGAGTCAGGTGAACCAGGAAGTCGTGCTGGCGCTGCTGGCGAAGGAGCCATCGCATGGCTACGAGCTGCGGGCGCGGCTGCGTGAGGCGCTCGGGCCGGTTGGTGACGCGATGAACGACGGGCAGATCTACGTCACGCTGACCCGGCTGGAGAAGGCCGGCCAGGTTCGGTGCGAGCGCGAGCCCGGGCTTCCCGACCGGCCGGAGCGCAAGGTGTACGCACTGACCGCGACCGGTCAGCAGCGGGTCGCCGCCTGGCTCGCCGAGGTGAGCTGGCCCCGGCCGGCGCTGGCCGAGTTTCATCTCAAGCTGATCGCGGCGGCGACGGCGGGTCTGGCCGACCCGATTGCCCTGGTCGACCGGCAGCGAGGCGAACTGCTGCGCCGGCTGCGAGACGCACAGCGCGCCGCGATGGCCGAACCTGACCGATCTAATGGCGCGCTTTTGCTTGAGGGAATCGTGCTTCGGCTGCAGGCGGACCTGCGCTGGCTAGAGGCCTGCGAACGGAACTGGACAAGGAAGGACAAGCCATGAGCGAGGCGGTGCCCGGAAGGGCAGTGCTCGATGAAGCGGGGCTCGACGAGGCGATACTCAGCACATATGGGCTGACCAGGTATTACGGGGCGGAGGCTAGCCTGGTCCGGGCCGTGGACGGGATTGACCTGGCTGTCCCTGATGGCCAGTCGCTGGCGATCATGGGGCCGAGCGGCTGCGGCAAGTCCACACTCCTGCACCTGCTTGGCGGACTTGACCGGCCTTCCTCCGGCGAGGTGCACCTGGACGGGCAGCGCATCGACCAGTTCGGCGAGCGGGCGCTGGCCCGGCTGCGGCGGCACCGGGTCGGTTTCGTCTTCCAGTCGTTCCACTTGCTGTCCGAGCTCACGGCGGTTGAGAACGTGGAACTGCCCGCGCTGCTGGCCGGATGCTCTCGGCGATCGGCCCGGCGGCGCGCGGCTGAGTTGCTTGACCAGGTGGGTCTGGCTGACCGGGCGGCGTTCCTGCCGTCGGCTCTGTCCGGCGGACAGCGGCAGCGGATCGCTGTCGCGCGGGCGCTGGCCAACCAGCCGGTCGTAGTCCTGGCCGATGAGCCGACAGGGAACCTGGACAGTGAGGCGACGCTCGATGTGCTTCGCCTGTTCGAGAGCCTGCGCGGCACGGTCAGGGCGATGGTCATCGTCACGCACGACGCCCGGATCGCGGCGACGGCTGACCGGCTGATCACGATGCGGGACGGGCGCTTTGTCGATGACACGAGACTGACCGGCGGGAGCACGGGCGAACTCGGTGTACTAGCCGGACTGACCGAGCCGGCTGGCCTGGCCGGGCTCTCCGGTCTGGAGGGCTGAGGCGTGGGAAAGATGGTGCTCCTTGGCCGGCTCGCGGTCAGGGATCTGCGGCGTCAGCCAGGGCAGGCCGTGCTGCTGTTGCTCGCGATCTGCGCGGCCACCGCGACGCTGACGATCGGACTGGCGCTGCACGGAGTCACGGCCGCGCCTTACCAGCAGACCAGGGTCTCGACAGCCGGCCCCGACGTGGTGGCGATCACGATCCCGCCTAAGCCTGGCCAGGCTGGGTCGGCGGCCAGCCCCGCCGCTCTGCACGCACTCTCGGCCGCTCCCGGCGTGACCGGGCACTCCGGGCCATTCCCAGTGACCTGGACGCTGCTGCGGGCAGGCGGCATCAGCACGGCGGTGATGGCAGAGGGACGCGACTTCGATCAGGCGCGGATCGACCGGCCCAGGCTGACGGCGGGCCGCTGGGCCAGCCGGGGCAGCCTGGTGGTCGAGCGAAGCTTCGCCGATGCGGTCGGACTGCGGACTGGTGATCTAGTCCGGCTGAACGGACGGTCCTTCCTGGTGGCCGGGGTGGCAGTGACCGCCGCCATTCCTGTCTACCCGCAGGTGTGCTCGTTCGCGTGCGTCCTCAGCGGGAAGCTCGACTCGTTCAACCCCGGCCTGGTCTGGCTGACCTCGGCCGATACCCGGAGTCTGGCGAGCCGGACCGAGCCGCTTTCTTACCTGATGGACTACCGGCTCGCCAACCCGGCCTCCGCCGACGCGTTCGCGACCGGGCACGCCACGGCGGCCGTCGCCGGGCCTTACCTCATTTCGTGGCCGAACATCGCCCGCCAGGATGGCCTGGTCGTCACCATCGAGCAGCGGGTACTGCTGGCCGGAAGCTGGCTGCTCGCGCTGCTCGCCATCGCCAGCATCACGGTCCTGGTCGGCGGCCGGATGGCGGCGCAGACCAGGCGGGTGGGACTGCTCAAGGCTGTTGGCGCCACGCCTGGCCTAGTCGCCGCGGTGCTCCTGGTCGAGCATCTGGCCGTCGCCCTGATCGCCTCCGCGGCCGGACTAGCGGTCGGCTGGCTGGCGGCTCCGCTGCTCACGAACGCCGGAGCTGGCCTGCTCGGCAGCGCACCTGGCCCGTCGATCACGGTGCCCGACGCCGGGCTGGTCGTCGCGGCCGCCCTGGCCGTCGCGGTAGCGGCCACCCTCGTGCCGGCCGTGCGCGCCGCTCGCATCAGCACCGTTCGCGCGCTCAATGACGCGGCCAGGTCACCGCACCGCAGTCGCTGGCTCATCGCGATCTCGGCGTACTTCCCCGTGCCGGTGCTACTCGGGATCAGGCTGGCAGCCAGGCGGCCCCGCCGCATGCTCGCGAACGCGGTCAGCACCTTTGTCACCGTCAGCGGGATCATCGCCGTACTCGTCGTCCACTCCTCCGACGACCAGCAACTCGGCGGGGCCTCGGGAGTCAGCGATCCGCAGACGGCGATGCTGAACGAGGTCACGTTCGTGCTCACGATCATGCTCGTGATCCTGGCCTGCGCGAACGCGGTCTTCATTACCTGGGGCACCGTACTTGACGCGCGGCATTCCTCGGCACTGCAGCGGGCGCTCGGCGCGACTGGCTGGCAGGTGGCCTTCGGCCTGTCGGCCGCCCAGCTGCTGCCGGCGCTGGCCGGCGCGATCGCGGGCATCCCTGGCGGGATCGGGCTGTACTCCGTCGCCAAGAATGGCGGGTCCACGATAATCCCGCCAGCCTGGTGGCTGCTGGCGGCCGTGCTCGGGACGCTGGTGGCGCTGGCGAGCCTGACCGCCATCCCGGCGCGAGTCGGGGCCAGGCGTCCGCCAGCCGAGATGCTCGCGGCCACGTAGTGCTGAAAGACTTCGGCTCATGACTTACGTAGCAGCCGCAGACCGGTACGAACAGACGAGTTACCGCCGATGCGG
Source organism: uncultured Actinomycetota bacterium (assembly GCA_963819285.1). Classification (GTDB taxonomy): domain Bacteria; phylum Actinomycetota; class Actinomycetes; order Streptosporangiales; family Streptosporangiaceae; genus Chersky-822. Next base: position 1,525,352 of record CAWFVM010000002.1, on the reverse strand, counting down.
GCAAAGCGGGCTCAAGCTCCCGCCGGTAACCCTCGGCCTCTGGCAGAACTTTGGCGACGAGACTCCGCTCGATACTCAGCGGACGATGCTCCGCCGCGCCTTTGACCTGGGCGTGACGCACTTCGACCTGGCCAACAACTACGGGCCGCCCTACGGCGCCGCTGAGATCAACTTCGGCCGGGTCATGCGCGAGGACCTGCGCCCCTACCGGGACGAACTGCTGATCTCCACCAAGGCCGGCTGGGACATGTGGCCTGGCCCGTACGGCGACTTCGGGTCGCGAAAGTACCTGCTGGCCAGCCTGGACGCCTCGCTGAAGCGGATGGGCCTTGAGTACGTCGACATCTTCTACAGCCACCGGGCCGACCCCGAGACTCCGCTCGAAGAGACGATGGGGGCGCTCGCGACGGCGGTGCAGTCGGGCAAGGCGCTGTACGCGGGTGTCTCGTCCTACTCGCCAGGGCGGACGACTCGGGCCAGCGCGCTGCTCAGGGAGATGGGGGTGCGGCTGCTCATTCATCAGCCGTCCTACTCGCTGCTCAACCGCTGGATCGAGCACGGCCTGCTGGACACGCTGGAGCAGGAGGGTGTCGGCTGCATCGCGTTCTCCCCGCTGGCGCAGGGCATGCTGAGCAGCCGGTATCTCACCGGCATCCCGGCCGGATCGCGGGCCAGCCGGCCTGGCTCGTTCTCACCTGACCTGCTCACCGAGGCCGCCGTCGGGCACGTGCGCAAGCTCCACGAACTGGCCACCGCCCGAGGCCAGAGCCTGGCTCAGATGGCGATCTCCTGGGTACTGCGTGACCCTCGGGTGACCTCCGCGCTCATCGGCGCGAGCAGCGTGGAGCAGCTTGAGGAGAATCTCCAGGCCGTGCACGCGCCGGCGTTTACCGAGGGTGAGCTGGCCGCTATTGACGCGCATGCGGTCGAGGCAGGCATTGACCTGTGGGCTAACTCTAGCTCACTGGATTAATTATATATTTCGGTTCGATAAGCTAATTTCGGGCCAAGACCGGGCGTCCCGGTTCGCGAATCGCCGCGCTGTGTTTGCCGGCGATAGCGAATCGGGGCGGCGCTGCTGGGGGAGACTAGTCACATGCGTTATCTGAGCAGCGGCACGGCTAAGAAGATTTCCCGGATCGGCCTGGGTACCTGGCAATTCGGGTCAAAAGAGTGGGGATACGGCCAGTCCTACGCCGAATCCGGAGCCACCGCGATCGTGCACCGGGCACTTGAGCTCGGGGTCACCCTGTTCGACACCGCTGAGGTCTACGGTTTCGGGCGCAGCGAGCGGATTCTGGGCCGGGCACTAGGCGGCAGTCTTGGGTCCATCTTCCTGGCGACCAAGATCCTGCCGGTGATGCCCGTGGCCCCGGTCGTCCAGCAGCGTGCCGTGGCGAGTGCCGCCCGGCTTGGCTGCCGCTCGCTCGACCTGTACCAGGTGCACCAGCCTAATCCGGCGGTCAGGGACGGGACGATCATGCGCGGCATGCGGGCCCTTCAGCGGATCGGCCTGGTCGAGGAGGTCGGCGTCAGCAATTACTCGCTCAGGCGATGGCTCGCCGCCGAGAGCGCGCTCGGCAGCCGGGTCTTGTCCAACCAGGTGCGGTACAACCTCGTCGACCGGTCGCCTGAGCGCGATTTGCTGCCGTACGCGGAGGACAGCGACCGCGTGATTATCGCCTACAGCCCGCTCGCGCAGGGCCTGCTGTCCGGCCGCTATCACGAGGGTCACCGGCCGGCGAACCGGGTCAGGGCGACCAACCCGCTCTTCCTGCCGGAAAACCTGGAGCGCGCGCTCGGCCTGATCGCGACGTTGCAGGCGATCGCCGACGCCCATGACGCGACGCCCGCGCAGATCGCGCTGGCCTGGGTGATCCACCATCCGGCTGTGGTCGCGATCCCCGGTGCATCGACCGTTGAGCAACTGGAGAGCAATGTCGCGGCGGCGGAGATCGAGCTGTCCGATGAGGAGTACCTGACCCTGAGGGCGGCCTCTGACCGGTTCAGTCCCGTCACCGGGCTCAAGGCCGTATCCCGGATGGCGCGGGCGCGGGCCGGGCGGCACTAGCTGGCAGTGCTAGCCGGCGGCCCTAGCACCGGGGGTGTCGCGCCGTAGCCGGTGGCGGCCTCGAACGCGTGGCCGATCCTCAGCAGGTCCCAGTCCGCCCGGCGCCTGCCGACGAGCTGCAATCCGACGGGCAGGCCAGATCGGGTGAACCCAGCGGGCACGGACATGGCGGGCAGGCCGGTCGGCGAGATCAGGTAGGCGCTGGCCATCCAGTCCAGGTAGGTGGCTTGCGGCACGCCATCGATCTCGTGCACCCAGTCGAGCCCGACGTCAAACGCGGCTACCTGAGTAGCCGGGCAGGCCAGCACGTCCACCCGGTCGAAGAACTCGCTGACCCGCTCGGCCAGCCGGTCGCGCAGCGTGGTGGCCTGGCTCAGCTCGGCTAGGGTCAGCTTGAGTCCCTGCCGGGTGTTCCAGATGACGTTCGCGCCAAGCCGGGCGGAGTTCGCCGGGTCGGAGGCGACTAGCTGGCCGTAGCTGGTCGCGAACCGGAACGCCCGCCAGGTCCTGAAGACCTCGTCGGCCCCGGACAGGTCCGGCGCCGCGTCGATCACCTCGCAGCCCAGGTCGCTGAGCACCTGCCTGGCCGGTTCGAGCACCGCGCGGACGTCCGGGTCCACCGGCAGCCCGAGGTCCGGACTCCAGCCGACCTTCAGCCCTGTCAGGTCTCGCCGCAGGAAGGCCCGCAAGTCGGCAGGATCGGCGAACGCGGGCGGCGGCGCGTCCAGCGCCAGCGGTACCCGAGGGTCGGGTCCGGAGATCACCGCGAGCAGCAGCGCGACGTCGGCCACGGTCCTGGCCATCGGCCCGGTCACGCTCAGAGTGTCCGCCGCGTCGGAGACCGGCCAGTTCGGCACCCGGCCGGGCGATGGCCGCAGCCCGACCACATTGCAGAAGCTCGCCGGGTTGCGCAGCGAGCCGCCCAGGTCACTGCCGTCGGCCAGGCAGATCATCCTGGCCGCCAGCGCCGCCGCCGCCCCGCCGCTGCTGCCGCCGGCGCTGCGGCCCGGGTCATACGGATTTCTGGTGGCGCCGAACACCTGATTGACCGTGTGCGATCCTGCCCCGAACTCTGGCGTGTTGGTCTTGCCGAGGCTGATCGCTCCCGCCGCCGACATCCGGCTGACCACGAGCGCGTCGCGGTCAGGCACGTTCCGGGCGAAAAGCAGCGAGCCGTAGGTTGTCAGCACCCCGGCCGTGTCAGCGAGATCCTTGTGCGCGACCGGCAGGCCATGCAGCAGCCCTGGCGCTGTCGCTCCGGGGTCCCGTGCCCAGGTGGCCAGCGCCTTGTCGGCGGCGGCGGCCCTGGCCAGCGCCTGGTCGAAGCTCCGGGTCACGATGGCGTTGACGAGCGGATCAACCGCGTGCACCCGTTCGATGCTGGCGGCGATCACCTCGCGGGCCGACACTTCGCGCCGGCGCAGCAGCCCGGCCAGGGTAATCGCGTCCAGCGCCCAGAGGCCTTCTCTCATCCAGGCATAGTGCCAGGCCGGGGTAGCGCTAGGCGAGGCGGCGTTCGGCCGCCCAGCGGGTGAGCTGGTGGCGGGTCGATAGCTGGAGCTTTCTGAGCACTGAGGAGACGTGGCTCTCGACCGTCTTGGCCGAGATGAAGAGCTCCCGTGCGATCTCCTTGTAGGTGTAGCCCCGAGCGATCAGCCTGAGTACCTCGCGCTCTCTCGGGGTGAGCTGGTCGAGCTCGGGATCAAAGGTCGGGGCTGGCTGCGGTCCTCCTGCCTGCGAGGCGAAGGCATCGAGCACGAAGCCGGCCAGCCTCGGCGAGAACACAGCGTCACCGGCCGCCACCCGCCTGATCGCGTCGACTAGCTCGGAACCCGAGATTGTCTTGGTGACGTATCCCCTTGCACCGGACCTGATCACGGCGATCACATCCTCCGGCGCGTCGGAGGCGGACAGCGCGAGGAAGCGGACCTGGGGCAGCGCGGGCGCGAGTCGCTGACCACCAGCTGCCCGCCGCCGCCTGGCAGGTGAACGTCGAGCAGTACGACATCCGGCAGGCTCTTGGCAATGCCCTCGATGGCAGGCATGACGTCCTCTGCCTCACCGACCACCTCGACATGATCCCCGAGCTCGGACCTGACCCCGGACCTGAAGAGGCCATGATCGTCGACGATGAAGACCCTGGGCCTGTCGCCGCCGGCCAGGCCCGGCTCCGTTCGCGCCATGATCAGCTCGCCTTACTCTGCTCAGCCTGCCCGGGCTCATGCTGGCTCGGCAGAGGCTGGCCGGTGATCCGGCCGATCGTCAGGGCAACCTCGGTGCCTTCCCCGATCACGCTCTTGATGGTCGCCGTGCCGCCGCGACGCGCCATCCGCGCCCTGATCGACTCGGCCAGGCCCTTGCGGTCAGCCGGCACGGTCTCGGGGCTGAATCCCTTGCCCCGGTCCCTGACGAACACCGATACCTCAGCGGGCTCCACCTCGGCGAAGAGCGAGACTACCTGCGCGCCTGACCACTTGGCGGCGTTGACGGTCGCCTCGCGAGCCGCGCCGAGCATGGCGCTGAGGTCGTCATCTATCGGGCAGTCGCCGACCGTAACCACTTCGATCGCGATCTCATGCTGAGCCTCGACCTCCTGCTGTAGCCTGCGTATCCCGCCGGTGAACGTGGTGACCTGCCCGTCCATCGATCCTGGCGCCCGCCCGTCGAACAGCCACGACCGAAGCTCCCGCTCCTGCGCCCTGGCTAGCTGGATCACCTGCTGCGGGCTATCGGCCCGGCGCTGGATCAGGGCGAGCGTCTGCAGCACCGAATCATGCACCCGGGCCGCGATGTCAGCCCGCTCCTCCGCCCTGACCCTGGCCTGCCGTTCCACCATCAGGTCACGTGCGACCCGCAGCCACCACGGCCCGAGCAGGAGCACAACAGCAGCGATCACGAGGATCACGCCGAGTAGCGGCCTGAGCAACTGAACGGGATGGTGCGTCGCGGCCAGGGTGATGGTACCCCCGATGAGCAGCGCGCACGCGATCCCGATCCGGAGCCGGATCCGTGACTTCCCGCTCCCGGCGACGCCGCCCGCCCCGCCCGCGTCTATCAGCGGCTGGACCAGGCTTCTCATCCTCGCCTGCTCGGCCTCGGTAGCGTTTCGCCAGATCAGCACGAGCCCGGCCGCCGCGATGACCAGCGGCCAGGTAAACGAGCCGAGCAGCCCGATCCCCAGAATCGACGCGATAATCAGGATGAAAATAAGCATGGAGGCGGTCACCGCCGCCAAGGCGAGTCCCCGCAAATCGCTCAGTGCCTTGGTGGCGATGCTGACCGGCTCATCCGCAGCGGGCAGGAATAGCCACGCCAGCACGTAAACCGCTAGCCCGAACCCGCTCAGCAGGGCAGAGATCCCGAAGGCGGCCCGGACCAGGGTCACGTTCAGGCCGGTCCTAGCCGCGATGCCGGCCGCGACGCCCCCAGCCAGCCTGCCTTCCTCTGACCGGCGCAGCGAGTAGCGAGCCGGCCAGTCACCCGGCCCGGGTGCCTGCTGCCGCCAGCCCTGCGGTCCTGGCCAGCCCCGTGATTCCTGCCAGTCCTGCGACTCCTGCCAGCCTCGTGACTCCGGCCAGTCCTGCGACTCCTGCCAGTTCTGCGACGTCAGCCACTCCCGAGGTGCTGGCGAGCCCGCCGCGGGCGCCTCTTGCGGACCTGGCGGGCCCTGCGCTGCTTGGTCCTGGGTTCGATCTTCCACCTCTCCATCATCGCCCTAGTTGGCTGATGCCGGTATCAGGACGACCCCTGATCCTTGGGGCCAGTAGTCAGGGTCGAATCGGGGTTGATCCCAATAGCCCGCAAGGCCGCCGCCAAGCAGGCTGGAGCCATGAACGCAACAGACACCGAATCGACAGACCCCACGACCTCGCCGGCCGACGAGCGCCAGCCAGCGGATCAGGCCCCGCAAGACCAGCCGTCCGCCGACCAGCCGCCCGCCGACCAGGGGGACACCGGCCAGCGGTACGACCAGCAGCGCTACGACTACCGCCAGCACGGCAGCCAGCCGCTGTACCGGCCTTACGAGGGCCGGATGCTCGCCGGCGTCGCCGCGAGCATGGCTCAGTACCTCGGCGTTGATCCGACGATCGTGCGGATCGTCCTCGCGGTGCTGACCGTGGTCGGCGGCGCCGGCATCCCCCTCTACGTGGCCGGCTGGCTGCTGATCCCCGATGAGGATTCGCCGCAGTCACTCGCCAGTGAGTTCATCGGCTCTTTCCAGGGCCGGTCTCGTTGACCGACCGCCTGCCCGAATACGTCACGACCAAGGAGGTCTCGTCCGCTATGCCAGCTCCGAGCAATCCGCTGTGGACCACGGGCCCTGGTGGCCAGGGATCCCGTCGCCACAGCCGCTACGGCAACCCTGACCTCAGGGCGTCAGATGCCGAGCGAACCGAGGTCGCCGACCGGCTGTCCAGGCATTACCAGGACGGCAGGCTCGACCAGGCCGAGTTCAACGAGCGGCTCGACCGGGCGATGAACGCCAAGACCCGCGCCGACTTCAGCGGCCTCTTCGCCGACCTGCCCGACCTGCCCGATCCGGCTGACCAGAACGGTCACCACGGTCAGGCCGCCCAGGGCACCGGCTCCGGCTCCGGCCAGCGCGGCCAGTCCCGCCAGTACACCGAGCCCAGATGGCTCACCAGCCAGGCCAGCACTCGCCGACACCGATCCGGGGGCTCCACCATGATCCAGATCTTCTTCATCGCGGCCGTGGTGATCGTCTCGGTCATCCTCGTGCACGCCCTCATGCACTCTTTGTTCCCGTGGCTGCTGATCGCCCTGCTGGCAGTGGTGCTGCTCCGGCACGAGCAGAACCGCCGCCGCTCATAAACCGCGGCCGCCGACAAGCCGGCAAGACCTCAGCTGGTGTCAGATCTGGCGGGGGGCTAGCCGGGCGGCGTGTCCTCGATGCCGGCTGCTTTGCCTGACGCTCTGCATCGAGGGCACGCCGTCCGGCTGGGCACCGGCCGCTGCGGGGGTGTCAGGTGCGCCCCGGCGGAGCCCGGGGACATGATCCTGGCGGCAGTGCAGTGACCGGGCTGGCAGGTGGCGCACGGGGCTGCCCGCCGGGGTCCGCGCGCCTGCGCCAGCCCGGCCCTGTCCGCAGGCCCGTCATCAGCCGCCCGGCCAGTTCCGTGAGGTGAGCCGGGCCGCTTCCCCGCCGTGATGCCCGCGGCCCCGGCCCGCTCCGGATCCCCGCTGCTCGCAGCAGTGCCGCACCCTGGCAGCCGTTCCGGGCGGCAGCCCTGGCCAGGCCAGGATCCGCGCCCGGTGCCCGCTCCGCAAGCGCATCGAGGTGACAGCGGTGCTGCTGACACCTGGCCCTAGCCCCAGCTATGTCACATCGATGGGGCTCCAGCCCCAGCTATGTCACATCGATGGGGCTCCGCCGGGATGCACGCGAGTGTTCCCGCAGCACACGCCGCCCGGCTAGCCCCCCGCCAGGTCTGACACCAGCTCCCAGCCCGGCCACGGAATTCGCGCCAGGTGAGTGGCGGGACTAACCCTGGGCGAAATCGTCCAGGGCGGAGAGCAGCCACTGGCGCTTGATGCCGCCGCCACCCAGGTGACCGGTCTCGTCGTCGATGTGCAGCCTGGCGCCGGGCCAGGCCGCCGCGAGCTCGACCGCCGTGTGCGCCGGGCAGCTCAGGTCAAGCCGGCCGTGGATCATCACGCCGGGGATGCCGGCCAGCTTGCCGGCGTCCCTGATTACGGCACCTTCCTCCAGCCAGGCGCCGTGGACCGAGTAATGCGCGCAGATCCGCACCATCGCCTCAAGATCGGGCCCCGCGCCGCCGCCGAACGAATGGGACCTAGCGCCTGGCTCGAGTGAGAGGACCGCGTTTTCCCAGGCCGCCCAGGCGAGAGCGGCGCTCGCCCGAACCTCGGGGTCCGCGCTGTCCATCCTGGCGGCATAGGCAGCGGGGAGGTCGCGATCGTCGCGCGCTTCGGGGACTTCGGCCTTGAAGCGCGCAAAGGCCTCGGGAAAGAACCTGGCGACGCCCCGGTAGAGCCAGTCATTCTCGCTGCGGCGACTGGTGGTAATCGCGGTCACGACGATCTCGGACACCCGCTCCGGGTAGTCCTCGGCATAGGCCAGCGCCAGCGTGGTCCCCCAGGAGCCGCCGCACACGAGCCAGCGGTCGAGGGCGAGATGGTCACGCAATTTTTCCAGATCCGAAATCAGGTGAGCGGTGGTGTTCACACTGAGGTCTGTGCCGGGATCGCTGGCGTGCGGTGTGCTTGCGCCGCAGCCGCGCTGGTCGAACAGCACGACCAGGTAGCGCTCGGGATCAAAACCCCGGCGCATGCCCGGTGCCGACCCCTGCCCGGGCCCGCCGTGCAGCAGGACCGCCGGCTTGCCGTTCGGGTTGCCGCTGGTCTCCCAGTGCAGCCGGTTGCCGTCACCGACGTCGAGCATCCCGTCGGCGAACGGCTCGGTCAGCGGATACAAATCGACCATCGAGGTCCGTCCTCCGCCGGTATCTGGATCTGACGCTATCTAGCTCTATTTAAGCGAGATTTAAGCGAGAAAATCGTCGAACTCGCCGGCTTGAATCCCGTTTACGAAAGCCCGGAACTCATCGACGCTGTACCGGAGCACACCGCCATGAATGTCCTTAGAGTCGCGCAGCAGGATCATCCCGTCCTGCGCGGCGACCTCGACACATTCCCCCGACGCGCAAAAGCTAGCCTTGCGCCAGCCCGTGTTCGGCGACGCGTTTGCCCCATATGACAGCATATGGACCATAACTCCTAAAATTTGGGTTTCAGGAAACGGTTCAGATCGGCCTTAAAGCGTATGGAGACTCACGAGCACCGGGCCGAGCAATCCAAAGATGATGCCACGGTGGTCGTCTACCCATTCGGCAGACGTCCTAACGAGTCCAGAACGTTACAAAAATTACCTTATGTCCGGCCGAGCTTCGCTGGCGGTCTGCTGGTAGACCGAGATCATCGATGCGATGATCTCGCGGGTCTCCGACGGGCTCGCAGCCGACTCGCACAGCGACTGGAACGTCGCGTTATAAACCCCTACTTCATCGACGTCTTCCAGGTAGAGGTCACCAGTGAGCCCCTCGACGAACACAACGTCAGGAACCGCCTGCACGGCAAAGCTGAGAATAATGAATTTGTTGTTCCCTGCTGGCAGCGCGCCAGCGGCATAAGGGATTACCTGCAGGCTCACGCTCGGCAGCTCCGACACCTTCAGCAGATGCGAGAGCTGGTCGCGCATTGTGGCCGGGCCGCCCACGACCCGGTGCAGAACCGACTCGTCCACGACGGCCTGGAATCTCGGCGGGCTCGCTGACGCAAGGATCCGCTGCCTCGTGATTCGCCCGTTGACGCGCTGCTCCACGACGTCGGGCTCCCAGCGCGGCACGGCGGCGCGCACGACCGCCCGCGCGTAGTCGGCAGTCTGCAGCAAGCCTGGCATGATGCCGAGCCCGTAATCTCTGATCGTCGAGGCCTCGGCTTCCAGCCCGACGTAGGTCGAGTAGGGCAGGCCAAGCGGCTGCCACCAGGCCCGTTCCTTGCCCTCGCTGGCCAGCATCACCAGGCGCTGGCGCTGCTCGCTGTCGACACCGTATAGATCGCACAGGTCACGGATGTCCCTGGCGCTCAGGCCACGCTGGCCGGTCTCCATCCGGCTGACCTTCGATGGGGAGCACAGCAGGCGCTGGGCGACCTGCTCCACGGTCCAGCCGCGCTCGTTGCGCAGACCGCGGAGCAGGACGCCGAGCTCGCGGCGGCGAACCGTCGGACTGCGATTTCCGGGCAACTAGGTCACACCCTTCCCTCGGGGCGTCGGCCGCATCACCCGTAACGACCTCAGAGAAGCATAGTCCGCTGTCATAAAAATGGCACTTGCCAATGGCACGTGCTAAAGCGACCATTGAAGCATAGCAAGGCAGCATCCTCAAGACCCGCTCGCTTGCGCAGCGGCCAAGGTGGCAAAGGTGCCATCGGCTTGATCGCCGTAACGGCCAGGGGGCCGGACGGCGGAGGGGAGGTGCCTGATGGGCTAGTCGTCTAGCGAGTGGCCTGAGGCAGCAGCTGCCCCCGGCATTCGCACACCATCTCCTGCGGCCTCAGGCAAGGGCGCGGCTCTCGCCCGCACCAGCCAGCCAGACCGCTACGTAAAGCACGGCCGATGTTGCCACATCGACCGTGCCAGAAAACCGCCAGCCCGTTCGACCAGGAAGGGTCAGCGCTGAGGATCATGTTACCGGCCCGGTGACAGATTGCAACGGCCGTCTTCACCGGGACGCTCATCCCCTGCGCTGGCCCACGTGGACGCCCACCGTGGGAAGGAGGGGACCCCAGTGATTGGTTCAGCTGGTTCAGGCAACGATCTCGACCTGGCCATTGCCGCTGCCGTGGCCATCGTGATCTTCAGGCGCGCGATCATGCGGACGCTGCTCGCGCTCGTCGCGATCATGGCACTCGCGCTGATCGGCGCCGGCGCCATCGCGATCGTCTCCGTCATGCACCTGTAGCTGAGAACCTGCCGGTCGGCAAGACGTCACGGTCCGGCCGGCAGGACAGCCCGGGTCGACCCAGCTCGGTGCGCTAGACCCGGACGCCTCGGTCGGCCGCGGTCTTCGGCTCGTGCCTGACGTCGCCAGGCTGACCCAGGACCCGCCGCCAGCAGGCGAACTCGAGCAGGATTCCGTCCGGGTCCTGGAAGTAGAAGGAACGGACGAAGACACCCGGATGCAGTTCCCCCGCCACGCCAAGCTCGCTGTCATCGTGATCAAGTACCGGGCTCACCTTGACGCCTTTGGCCTTGAGCTTCGCGCGGTACTCAAGGAATCTCTCCTCGGGGACGTTGAAAGCCACGTGGTTCATCGAGCCGACGGCGCTGGTCCACTCGCCGAGTCCGGGCACCGTCACCGGCGCCGAGACCCCCGGCACGGGGTCGGGCGCGTCGGGGAACCAGAAGAACGCCAGCGCGTTGCCGCCGCCCATGTCAAAGAAGAAGTGCTGGCCCGAGCCCGCGGGCAGGTCGATGGTCTTGATCAGCCGCATACCGAGCACGCCGGTGTAGAACTCGACCGTGCGCTTCATGTCCGAGCACACCAGCGCGAGATGGTTGACGCCGCCGAAGTCGAACTCCTGATTCCGCCACTGCATGGCTGGCCTCCTTAAGCTAACTAAATCTAAGCTCAGCTTCAGCCGCGCGCCAGGTCAGCCGGCGGACGGAGGGTGGCATGAGCCAGGTCATCAGGGAGTTCGTCGGGCTGGCATCCCCCGTGGTCGGCCGCGCGGGCGCTGGCGGTCACCCGTGCCAGGGCATCTACCACCGGCCAGCGGGCCGCCAGCCTGCTACCGCGTTCATCGCCACCCACTACAACGTGGACTTCTCCGAGCACTATCTGGCGTCATACCTGGCTGAGCGCGGCTACGGTTTTCTAGGCTGGAATAACCGCTTCCGGGGCAGCGAGGCTCACTTCCTGCTCGATCACGCGCTGGCCGAAATCGGAACCGGGGTGAGCTGGCTGCGCGAGCAGGCCGGCGTGGAGCGAGTGGTCCTGCTGGGTAATTCCGGCGGCGGGTCGCTCATGGCGGCCTATCAGTCTCAGGCCGTCGAGCCCAATGTGACCCCGGTCGCGGGGATGCGGCCGCTCGCCGCCATCGAGCACCTGCCCGCCGGGGATCTGTTCGTGGCGCTGTGCGCCCACTCGGGCCGCCCGGAAGTGCTGACCTCCTGGCTTGACCCGTCGGTGACCGACGAGCGTGACCCGCTGTCGGTCGATCCGGCGCTCGACCCCTTTGACTCCCGGCACGGTCCGCCGTACAGCGCGGAGTTCCAGGCGGGATACCGGCACGCGCAGCGCGCGCGGAACGAGCGGATCACGGACTGGGCGCTGGCCCAGCTCGACGCGCTGGCGGGGACCAGGGCCAGGGACCGGCTCTTTGGTGTCCACCGGACGTGGGCGGACCTGAGGATGATCGACCCCAGCATCGAGCCGTCCGACCGGCGCCCCAACTGGTGCTACCTCGGCGAGCCGGTGCGCGCCAACTACGGCGTGTTCGGCATCGGCACTCAGAGCACCCTGCGGAGCTGGTTGTCGATGTGGAGCCTGCGCACTTCCCAGTGCATCGCCGCGCCGCACCTGCGCCGGGTCACGGTTCCCTCGCTGGTCGTGCACGCGACGGCCGATGCGTGCGTGTACGAGAGCGACGCGCGCGCCCTGTTTGACGCGATCGCGGCGCCGGATAAGCAACTCAAGACGATCAAGGCCGACCACTACCTGCTGGAGCCAGCGGGCGCCCGCACCGAGGCCGCCGACCTGGTCGCCGCCTGGGTCGCCGCCCGCAGCTGAGTCGGCGGCTGGGGTTTCCGCTGCTGAATCGGCTCCTGGCTGAGCCGGCCCCTGGCTCAGCCTGCCCCAGGCTGCGCCGGCCCCCAGGCTGAGCCGCACCCTGCCTCAATAGTTCGGATTGCGCTGGCGGAGCCTGGTTCCGGCATGTTCTCGCCCGCCATTGCCGCGCCTCGATGATTGTCGCCATTCTCGCGGAGAGTTTTCAGCGTTCTCGTGGAGACTGAAAACTCTCCAGGAAAAGGACGGCAGCTCTCAGGGAAACCAGCGGACGGCCCAGGAACAGCTCATCCGTGCGAGCAGCCGCACCATTCTTTGCCGATCCCGTCCGAGATACCTCTGCGACAGCACGACCTGAGTCCGGGCAAGCTTCCGCCGACGGTCAGGCGGACTGGCTCAGGTCGCGGAGTCGCTGGGGCTGGCGGCGGCGCGGGCGCTTGGTCTTGGCTGCCTTCGCGGCCGGAGCGCCTGCCGCTGTCAGCCAGGCGATGATGGCGCTGGCGGTGTCGTAGCTGGCCTCTAGCTGGGGCACATGACCCACGCCGGCCAGCACGACGAGCGTCCAGTCTGGGTGAGCTTTGGCCGTCGCGCGGGCAGCCGCGACGGGAACCAGCCGGTCGCGGTCGCCGTGAATCATCAGGACCGGGCAGTCGACCTGACGGATCGCCCGGCGGTAGGGCTGGCCGCGAACGAAGCCAGCCGTCTCAAGCACCGACCGGGCCGCGTGCGCGAAGTCCTTGCCGTTACCGGTCATGGCCGCGCGCCGCCTGGCGACCTCGATGTGCAGTTCGACAATCTCTCTCGGCACCCGCGACGAGTCGGCGCAGCACAGCGCGAACGTGGAGGCGACCATCTGCTCGACCGGCAGCAGTCGCCGCTGACGAGCGAGCAATGGCCCGAGCACCGGCACGGCCGACAACGTGAACACAGCGGTGACCAGCGGATCCATCGGCACCGTCTGGAAGGGCAGAGCTGGGTCAAGCAGGATCAGGCCCGCTACCTTGTCCGGTGCGACGCTGGCTTCAAGCAGCGCGATCATGCCGCCCATGGAGTTGCCCATGAAGAGGACCGGGCCGGCCGCGACCGTCTCTGCGAACCGGTGCAGCAGCGATCGGTTCGAAGCCACGTCGGTACCTCGTCCACCGGACTTGGTGAGCCCGTGCCCAGCGAGATCAGGAGCGAGCAGCCGGTACTTGCGAGTCAGCAAGGGTGCGATCGCGGACCAGTTCACCGCAGCACCACCGAGGCCGTGCACTGCCACGATGATCGGCCCGTTCGCCGGACCCCCGAAATCGAGGTAATGCACCGGGCCATCTAGGTCGACCCACCGCGAGTGACCGCCGAGCCCGCCAAAGTGCGCCGGCCCGGCAGCTATTCGCTCGGCAGCGGTCATGAGCCGCCTGGCGCCATCGCCTGAACTCCGGCGATGAAGAGGTCGATACCAAACTGGTAGTGGAAGTACGGTTCATCGCTGCACGTGGTCAGCGGCACGGCCGCCTCGACCAGCCTTGGGTAGCGGTCGGGCGGCAGCGAGGCGAGCTCTACCTGCTTGCGACGCATGTGCTCGGCGCGTTCTGGCTCGGTCAGGCTGTGGTCGAAGCCTGGCTCGCTCATCACCAGCATCAGGCCAGTCCACAGTGCGGACCTGGCGATCTCGCTCGCATGCAAGGGGTCGAAGCCCGCGCTTCGCAGCACCTCAAGCGTCACCTCAGTGACCTGCCAGTGCGAGGCACCGAGCTTGTCGCTGCCGAGCAGCAGGGTCGAAGCGGACGGATGCGTGCGGAGCACGTCGATCAGGGACTCAAGCAAGCCGCGCAGTTGCCTGGCCCAGGCGGCGGTCGGATCGATGTCGCTCTTGATCTCGCCCCAGATCCGGTCGGCCAGGCCAGCGATCAGCTCTTCCTTATTGCGGAAGTGCCAGTACAGCGCCATCGGCGTCACGCCCAGCTCAAGCGCGAGCCGCCTGATCGTCAGCGAGTCCACACCCTCGGCGTCGGCCAGCGCGAGAGCGCGGTCGACCACGGCGGACCGGCTAAGCCTGGTCCGCTCGGCCTCTGCTGCCTTCGCTGGTGTCATCGCTGCCCTTCGCTGGTGCCATCACTTGACAACTATACGTCGTACAGTCGATGCTGTGAAGCGTACAACGTATAGGAACGATGTATAGGAACGGCGTATAAGAACGTCGTACAGGACCGACCCGATGGAGGCTCGGACGATGGCCAGACGCTGGTGGACCCTGGTGGCGGTAGCGCTCGCCACCTTCATGACCTACCTTGACAATAACGTGACAAACGTTGCAATCCCGACTATTCAGCGCAGCCTGCATCTCTCGATCGCCGGGCTGGAGTGGGTGGTGAGCAGCTACGTCCTGGTGTTCGCCGCGCTGCTGCTCGTCGGCGGACGGCTGGCGGACAGCTTCGGACGGCGCCGGCTCTTCTTCACCGGAACCGCGCTGTTCACGGTGTCCTCGCTCGCCGCCGGCCTGGCCGGAAGCGGCGACATGCTGATCGGCGCCCGGCTTGTGCAGGGACTCGGGGCGGCACTGCTGGTGCCGACCACACTGGCGATCATCATGGCGACCTTCACCGATGCGCGGGAGCGCACGACCGCGATCGGGGCGTGGACCGCCATCGGGGCCATGGCACTAGCGTTCGGCCCGCTGATCGGCGGCTTCATCAGCCAGCACCTGCACTGGGGCTGGATCTTCTTCATCAATGTGCCGGTCGGCATCATCGCCGCCACCATCGCCGCGCTGACCATGACCGAGTCCAAGGACGCCAGCGCCACCGGAAGACTCGACCTCCCCGGCATGATCACCTCGGCGGTCGCGCTGTTCGGACTGACCTACGCGCTGATCGAAGGCCACGACAAGGGCTGGACGTCAGCCATCATCCTGGGCTCGTTCGCGCTCGCCGCCGTCGCGGCGCGGCCCTCGTACTGATCGAGTCGCGCAGCCGGGCGCCGATGGTCGACCTGCGGCTCTTCCGCTCGCGAGTGTTCACTGGCGGCACCGTGACCATGATGCTGTGGGCGTTCGGCATCTTCGGGATCTACTTCTTCACGTCGCTTTTTCTCCAGGACTTCCTGGGCTTCTCGCCCACCAAGGCGGGCCTGGCCTTCGTGCCGATGGCTCTGTGCCTGGCCCTGGCCGCCACGCTGGCCGGACCGATCTACACCAGGCTGGGTACCCACCGGACGGTCGCGGCCGGGATGGTCGCGATGGCCGCCGGCCTCTTCCTGATGTCGACGCTCGGCGCTGGCGCGACGTTCGCCGCCCTGATGCCAGGCTTCGTGGTGTTCGGCCTGGGCGCCGGCCTGATGCAGGTCCCGCTGACCAACGCGATCCTGCACAGTCAGTCTGGCGACAATGCCGGAATGGCCTCGGCTCTGCTCAACGCCGCTCGCGAAGTCGCCGGCCTGTTCGGCATCACCGTGATCGGCGCGGTCCTGCGGTCCCGGCAGGGTTCCGAGCTGGCGCACGGCGCTAGCCCCGGCAGCGCGTTCCTTAGCGGGTACCACCTGGGGCTGCTGGTCACGGTGGCGCTAGTCGCGGCCGGGGCAGTGCTCAGCTTCACGGCGCTGCGGCGGGTGCCGAGCGGGGCCAAGGTGCCAGCCGACGAAACCCGTGAGGTCGATGCGCGGGAGCCCGAACTGGCCGGGGCCGGGCGGTAGCCCAGGCGAAGTTCCGGGCTCTGGCGCGAATTCTGCGAAGTTGGCAGTCTGGCTCCGGGGTGGCTGGTCCAGCCCGAGCCTGTCCCGCCGCTGTCCTGCCGGGCCGCACCCCATCGATGTGACATAGCTGGGGCTCCAGCCCCATCGATGTGACATAGCTGGGGCTGGATCACCAGCGCTGCCACATCCAAGGGGCCGGCCAGCGGCCACCCCGGCTCACGTCACGGAATTCGCGCCAGAGCCAAGTTCCGTGATCATCAGGCAGACCTTGATCACGGAACCCTGATAGCGCGATCGCCCCAGCTAGGCTCCGTGATCAAGAGAGGAACCATGATCACGGAGCCTAGGTAGAGGTTCGGACCGGGGCGGAGGGGTCGCGCCGAGGTGAGGCCGGGCGGGCCTGCGTCCAGGGAGACCGGGCAAAGGGGATATAGTCGTCTGGATTGGACAGCTTAGGGCGCGGGGACGGCATACTAGGGCGGGGTGGCCGGGACCCGGCGAGCCTGGTGCCGACCCGGCTGGCAGCGGTCCGGCTGGCATTGGTCTGACTAGCACCAATCTAGATAACCACGGGGGCGAGGTCTGGTTTGCCGGAGGTTGTGACGGCTGCGGCCGAGTCCGTCCGGCGCTCGCGCCTCTCCCCCACGCCGTGGGGCGGGGTCACGGCG
This sequence comes from uncultured Actinomycetota bacterium, assembly GCA_963819285.1. Classification (GTDB taxonomy): domain Bacteria; phylum Actinomycetota; class Actinomycetes; order Streptosporangiales; family Streptosporangiaceae; genus Chersky-822. Next base: position 1,508,610 of record CAWFVM010000002.1, on the reverse strand, counting down.
ATGTTCTTCGTGAACGGGGTGATCTTCGCCTCGTGGACGGCGCATATCCCGCACGTCAAGGCGGCGCTGTCACTGACCGATGGCGCACTGGGCTTCGCGCTGCTCGGAGCCCCCGTCGGGTCGGTGCTCGCGCTGCTGGCCGCGGCCAAGCTGCTGCCTCTGCTTGGCAGCCGGCTGATGGTCAGGATCACTCTCGTCGGATACTGCGTGGCCGGGCCGCTGGTCGGGCTCACTGGCTCGGTCGCCATGCTGTTTGCCGCGCTGATGCTCTGGGGCGCGTTTCAGGGGACTCTCGACGTGTCGATGAACACGCAGGCGATCTCCGTAGAACGGCAAGCGCGCCGGACCCTGATGTCCGGCTTCCACGGCACGTGGAGCATCGGCACATTCGCCGGAGCGGCGATCGGTGCGGCCGGGGTCGCGATCGGGCTCTCGCTCAGCGCCCAGCTGCTGCTGCTCGCCATCCCGTGCTTGCTGATCGGCGGCTGGCTGACCACGGCGATGATCCCCGACCAGCATCCCGACCACGAGGACAAGGCTGGAGACCAGTCCGGGGGCGGCGGTTCACGCCGGGTCTGGGTCGTGATCGCCATCCTGGGCGCGATCGCGGTCGCCGACATGCTGTGCGAAGGAGCGACCGCGGACTGGGCCGCAGTTTATCTGCGCACGTCGCTGGGCGCGGCCCCGGCGGTCGCCGCGCTCGGCTTCACCGCCTACTCCCTCGCAATGGTGGTCGTGCGTCTCACCGGGAACCGGCTGCTTGACCGGTTCTCCGCGCGAAAGCTGCTTCCGGCGCTCGCGGGCCTGGCCACCATCATGTTTCTCGTCGCGCTCGCGGTCGGCAGCATCCCGCTCACGCTGATCGGCTTCGCGGGCATCGGGGTGGGCATCGCCTCGGTGATCCCGGTGGTCTTCAGCGCCGCTGGCCGGCTGCCAGGCATCAACTCAGGCACGGCGGTTGCCATGGTCTCCGCCTGCGGATGGGCCGGGTTCCTCTGCGGCCCGGTGCTGATCGGCCAGGTCGCCCAGGCGACTTCGCTGCGGCTGGCCCTGATCGCGATACCGACCCTGATGGCCGTGATCGCCGTGTCCACGGCGACCTGCCGGGCCCTGCGCTAGAACTCGACCGGGGCCTAGCCGACGGCATTCGCGCCCGACCTTGCGTCAAGAACCAGCGGCACCGAGCATGATCACCAACATTGACGGGATAGCCGGGGAAGACCCCTCGGCCTCTGCGGCCACTGCGAGGTCGCCGGTATCCTGAGTGGGCCAGAACGCAGGAGCACGAACGAGTGCGCTCATCCCGCGTCTACCGACAAAACGGCCGTTATCGCCCACTCGAACTGCTACCGGACCGGGTGATATCGGCAACTGGGTCGCCTAGTCAGGACTGCCGAAAAACTATGAGCCAGCTCACTACCACGAAGACCACGGCCGAGATCCCGGCCGAGATCCCGGCTGAGACGACGGCCACGCCCGTCTACAACTTCAGCGCCGGCCCCGGCATGCTGCCCGCGTCGGTACTGCGGCGCGCGGCGGACGAGCTCACCGACTGGCATGGCACCGGCATGAGCGTCATGGAGATGAGCCACCGGGGCAAGGATTTCATCGGCATCGCCGAGGAGGCCGAGGCCAGGCTGCGGATGCTGATGGAGATCCCCGACAGCTACAAGGTGCTGTTCCTGCAGGGCGGCGCGTCCGGGCAGTTCGTCGGGGTGCCGGCCAACCTGTCCACCGGGTCCAGCGTGGCCGACTACGTGATCACCGGGCAGTGGAGCCAGAAGGCCTATGCCGAGTCGAGCAAGTACCTGGAGCGGCTCAACGTCGCGGCCAGGTCAGAGCCGCATACCTACGTGCCGCCGCTAGACGAATGGAAGCTGAGCCGCGACGCCGGCTACGTCCACATCACGCTCAATGAGACCGTGCACGGCGTGACCTTCGACCAGATCCCCGACACCGGCGACGTCCCGCTCGTCGCGGACGTGAGCTCGATCATCTTGAGCGAGCCGATCGACGTGACCAAGTTCGGCGCGCTCTACGCCGGCGCCCAGAAAAACATCGGCCCGGCCGGGCTAACCCTGGTGATCGTGCGCGAGGATCTGCTGGCCAGGACCAGGCCTCGGACGCCGCAGGTCTGGGACTGGTTCGAGATGGCCAAGGCCGGCTCGATGCTCAACACGCCGCCCACCTACGCCTGGTACATCGCCGGCCTGGTGTTCGCCTGGCTGCAGGACCAAGGCGGCGTGCCGGCCATCACCAAGGTCAATCACCGCAAGGCCAGCAAGCTCTATGCCGCGATCGATTCCTCTGCCCTGTACGCCAACCCGGTCGCGCTGCCCAACCGGTCGCGGACAAACATTCCGTTCACCGTGGCGGATCCCGAACTGGAGCGCGCGTTCCTGGCGCAGGCCAGGGAGGCAGGCCTGACGGACCTGAAGGGGCACCGCAGCGTCGGCGGCGTCCGGGCCAGCATCTACAACGCGATGCCCGAGGCTGGCGTCGACGCCCTCATCGAGTTCATGAAGGAGTTCGAGAACACGCATGGGTAAGTTCGCCATCAGGACCTACGACTCCATCTCGCCGCCGGCCTGGACCGGTTCAGCCCTGATTACCGGGTCGGACCGGAAATTGACCGGCCCGATGCTCTCATGCTCCGCTCTTTTAATTTGCATAAAGAAATCATCGACGACAGTGTCCAGGCCATTGGGCGAGCCGGAGCGGGAGTAAACAACATTCCCGTCGACGCGCTGGCCGAGCGCGGGATAGTGGTATTCAACGCACCCGGCGCCAACGCCAACTCGGTGAAGGAACTCGTCATCGCGGGCCTGCTGCTCTCGGCCCGTAACCTGCCAGCGGCCCTCGCCTACGCCAGGGACCTGCCCGCCGACGACATCAAGAAGGCGGCCGAGCGCGGCAAGAAGCAGTTCGCTGGCCGCGAGCTGTCCGGAAGCACGCTGGGCGTGATCGGGCTCGGCGCGATCGGTCATCTCGTCGCGAATACGGCCGTTGATCTGGGCATGCGAGTGATCGGCTACGACCCGGCGCTGTCCGAGCAGCATGAGTCGCAGCTGTCGCCCCAGGTGCACCGGGTCACCAGCGTGGAGGCGCTGCTCGCCGAGAGCGACTATGTGACGCTGCACGTGCCGCTGATCGACGCCACCAGGGAACTGCTGAGCGCGGCCAGGCTCGCGATGCTGGCGCCGACCTCGGTGCTGCTCAACTTCGCCCGCGACGAGCTCGTCGACGAGACCGCCGTGATCGCCGCGCTCGACGCCGGGGCGCTGCGCGGCTACGTGACCGACTTCCCGAACTCGGTCACCTACCGGCACGACAAGGTGATCACGCTGCCGCACCTCGGCGCGAGCACGAGCAGCGCCGAGGACAACTGCGCGGTCATGATCGCCGACGAGCTGCAGGATTTCCTGGAGAACGGCAACATCAGGTTCTCGGTGAACTACCCGGCCGTCTCCCTGCCGCGCCGGGGGTTTGCCCGGCTGACGGCGGCGCATAAGAACGAGCCGGGAGTCATCGCCGAGTTCTCCCGCGTCGTCAGCGGGGCCGGCCTGAACATCGTCGAGCTGATCAACGACTGCCGGGGCGACTACGCGTACTCCATCATGGAGCTCGACACCCACGAGGTCCCGGCGACGGTCATTGAGCAGCTAGAACGCATGCCAGGACTGCTCCGCCTGCGCACGCTCAGCAACTAGCCGCAGGCGCACTGCCCAGCGGAGACCTTTATCTGATCCTTCATGCGTATTAATGTGGAGTGCTCGGTGCTGGTCGTCTCCGCGACGTGAGCGAGTGCGGGGCGGCCCCTGGTCGCACCAGACGGAGGATGTCGATGCCACAATCACGGACTTCCCACCTGACCCGAGGGCTCACCTCGTGACCCGAGCTGTCAGAGCGGGTGCGGTGAGGTCAGGGGGTACTGGCAGGACGGCCTTTCGCGGTGAGACGCTGTCAAAATTCCCGCCCGAGCTGGCCGACGTCATCAGGCCCGAGCTGCCGAGCCTGATCGAGGAGATCATCGCCGAGGTGCGGCGCTCGATCCCGGAGTTCGCCCGCCCCATGGACGGCCCGTACGGGCGCGTGCTCCGGATGGGAGTCGGCCAGGCGCTGGCCACCTTCGTTGAGCTGATCACCGATCCCGGTGCCTCGCATGAGCACAGGGACGAGGTCTGCCGCAAGCTCGGCGAGTACGAGGCGGCCGAGGGGCGCAGCCTGGACAGCCTGCAGGCCGCTTACCGGATCGGGGCCCACGTCGCGTGGCGGCGGGCGGTCGAGCTCGGCACGCGCTACCGCATCTCTTCCAAGCTCATGTCGGAACTCGCTGACGCCGTGTTCGGTTACATCGACGACCTCGCCTCGCTGTCGACCGAGGGATACCTGCGCGCCAAGGCGAGATCGTCGACGTCGCAGGACGAATGGCGGCAGCGCATGCTCCGCCTGATCCTGGAGCAGCCGTCGGTGCCGCGCCGCGCCATCAGGGACCTGGCCGAACTGGTCGGCTGGACGTTACCTGAGCAGGTGACGATGGTCGCCATCGCGCCGCGCCGGCCCGCCGATCCAGCTCCCTCCCGACGCTCTCGCCGACCTCAAGGCCGCCGAGCCGCACCTGCTGCTGCCCGGCGAGGTCGACGCTGACCGGCGGGCCGCCCTTGAGGCCGCCTTCTCCGGACGGACAGCGGCGATCGGGATTCTGGTGCCGCTGGCCGAAGCCGCCGACTCGCTGCACTGGGCCAGGCAGGCACTCGCGCTCAGCAAGTCTGGCGCCATCACCAGGGGCAAGCTGATCTCCTGCGATGACCACCTGCTGAAACTCTGGCTGTCAGAAGGCCGGCTGCTCAGGCAGCTCGCCCGGCAGCAGTTCGCCTCGCTCGCTGGCCTGTCCGAGCGCCAGCAGCGCAGGCTCACCGACACGCTCGGCGTCTGGCTGGAGACCGGCGGCAAGGCGGCCGAGGTCGCCGAGCGTCTCAAGGTGCACCCCCAGACGGTCAGGTACCGGATGCGGATTCTCGAGCGCGTGCTCGGCGGTCAGCTGCACGATCCCGACGCCAGGTTCGCGATGGAGGTAGTGCTCAGAGCCCAGCGGCTGCACGAGGAGTCGGCCCGCCCGCCCGACGTACTGGGCGCCGAGGCCTCCTTATCAGGTTCGGGGTGATCTACGCCGGCGGACTGTCGGTGGGTGCCGGTATTTTGTGAACTAGGTGTTCTCAGAGAGATGGCATCTCCGGGACGCGCCATGCAGGTGGCCAGTGTCAGGATGTATGGATGGCCTCTGGTGTGATGACCCTTCCCGACGGGAGACGGCTGAGCTGGCATGAGTTCGGTGACCCGGCCGGGCTGCCGGTCATCTTCACGTCGGGGACGCCGGTGTCGGGCCTGGCCGGAGGCTCCTATGACGAGGCGGCCCGCGCGGCCGGCCTGCGCTGGATCTCGCCGGATAAGCCCGGCTACGGCGGCTCCGATTACCAGCGCAGGCGCAGCCTGATCAGCTGGGGTGACGACCTGGCCGCGCTGGCCGGTTATCTCGGCCTGGACCGCCTCGCGCTGGCGGGCGAGTCCGGCGGCGGCCCGTTCACGCTGGCCGCCGCGCACCAGCTCGCCGGCCGGGTGAGCATCGTCGTCCTGATAGCGTCGGGCGGGCCGATGGACCCGGCCGAGCGCAAGGGCCAGCAGGCGCGAATCAGGTTCTACGGCTGGCTCGCCAGGAACGCGCCGGCGCTGAACACGGTCCCGATCGCGGTCATGAAGTGGTCGCTGGCCAGCCCGGCCCGGCGGGAGCGTGCCTTGCGCCGCGAGATGGCCGCCACGCCGCAGGCGAAGCACGCCGACCTGCGGATCGAGTTCGAGGCCGTCGCTGACGCGCTCCGGCCGGGGACGCGCGGCGCGGTGCAGGAGGTCGCCCTGACCAAGCGCCCGTGGCTGTTCCCGCTCAGCGAGATCACGACGCCGGTGCACCTGTGGCACGGTGCCCGTGACACCAACGCGCCGGTCGCCATCGCACGTGGCCTGGCCCGCGAACTGCCAGACGCTACCCTGCACCTCAGCGACACCTCAGAGCACGACGTTGGCCACGACCACGGCGACGAGATCATGTCCGTGATCGCTTCCCACGCGAAATAGCGCGCATCGCAGCGAAAAAAACCCGCTTCGGGCGATCCGGCCAGGCATAGCCGCGAATCTCGCTCCCGTCGGCGCTGGGTGGTGTAAGCCGGGGCGAGGCTCCCCGGAGACGCGGATACCCCGCAGGCGATGGCTGGCGTCATGATCGCGGAGAGCTGCCGTCATCCTGGCGTCGAGCTGGGGCCAGGCGGGTGCGGCACTGGCGCCGGCCGCCGGCGCCATGATTTCCCTGCCGGGGCTGTCCCGCAGGCGCATCGATGTGACAGGGGTGCTGCTCAGACCGCACCTCTGTCACATCGATGGGGCTCCGCCGGGGTGCACGGGAGGCGTTCTCTAGTGGCCGGTGCCCAGCCGGACGGCGTGCCCTCGATGCAGAGCGTTAGCGAAGCAGCCGGCATCGGGGGCACGCTGCCCGGCTAGCCCCCCGCCAGGTCTGACACCACGCCCGCACCATACGTTGACGCCACTGACGGCCTGAGTCCGGGAACCCATTGGCCTTGGGGTGGCCGGGGTGGTGAGCTGTCTGGCGGGGGCGCGGCTGGCTTAGCTTCTCCAGTTGAATTGCAGGACGATATCGTTGTAGTCAGAGTCGTCGCCGTTCTCGCCGACGATCAGGTAGAAGTTGGCACTGCCGATCGAGTAAGGGCCGCCCGTTTGCGTCTGGGAGGCGTTCCACGTCGCACCACCATCGGCGGAGTAGGTCAGCGTCGCCGTGAGGGCGCCGGGATTGGCGAATGCGACGTTGCCGATGACGTTGCGCTCGCCGCTGCCCGTGAAGGTGTACAGCGTGTTGCCGGCGGAGTCGTTGATGGTCACGCGCTCCGTATTCCCGGTGTTGGTCGTCACGGTGAGGTTGGCGTTGGCTGCCGAGATGCTGATCGGGACAGAACCCATGAATATGCCTCGTCCTTTGGGGGCAAGGCCGGCTATTGGCCGGACAGGTCGTTCCCGATTTAAAGAGTTTTGAATCACTCCCGGGTGCCGCTCTCGGCCAGCGCCAGCGCCCGTACCCTGGGGATCGATGCCTGGTCGTGCGGACTGACGTGAGATTGAGTCAGACTGGTGTCGATACACCCCCGAAACGGGGCATAGCTCACAAGACAGCCAGGGTCTGGGATGAGGCGCCCAGAAATTACTCACGGATTGACAAAAACTCCTGGCGATCTTGTCGGCTATCGCAGAAATTGCCCACCAATGACCAAGTTATATGTGAACTCTAGTAACGTACGGGCGAGCGGGAGTCCGACTTTCCTGGAGCACGATTGGGCATCGAGGTAACCGTCGAGGGGCTGACCAAGTCCTTCGGGCGCACTGTGGTCTGGCGGGATATCTCACTCGCACTGCCCGCTGGCGAAGTAAGCGTGCTTCTCGGCCCGTCTGGTACTGGCAAAACCGTTTTCCTGAAGTCGCTGATTGGCCTGGTCAAGCCGGAGCGCGGTCAGGTCATTGTGGATGGCGTGGACATGCTGTCCTGCTCGGAACGCGATCTCTACCGGGCGCGGCGGCTCTTCGGCGTCATGTTCCAGGACGGCGCGCTGTTTGGCTCGCTGAGCCTGTACGACAATGTCGCGTTCCCGCTTCGCGAGCACACCAAGCTGACCGAGGCCCAGATCAGGTCGACGGTCCTGACGAAAATGGACCTGGTCGGCCTGTCCGGCGACGAGCGCAAGTTTCCCGGCGAGATCTCCGGCGGCATGCGCAAGCGGGCGGGCCTGGCGCGGGCGCTGGTGCTTGACCCCGAGATCATCTTGTGCGACGAGCCGGACTCCGGTCTTGACCCGGTGCGGACGGCCTACCTGTCGCAGCTGCTGATCGATCTCAATGCCGAGCTCGATGCCACGATCCTGATCGTCACGCACGACATCCAGATCGCACGCACCGTGCCGGACAATCTCGGCATGCTGTTCAACGCGAACCTGGTGATGTTCGGGCCGAGGGAGATCCTGCTCACCAGCGAGGACCCGGTGATCACTCAGTTCGTGAACGGGCGGATTGTCGGGCCGATCGGCATGCATGAGGAGAAAGACCAGGTCGGGGCTGGGGGGCATGATCCCGAGCGGGCCTGGCCGGCCGATCAGCGACTGGCCTGGGCGGACAGCAAGCCGGCCGGGATCGTGCCGCAGCTTGAGCCAAGTCCCGGCCTGCCGGCCAGGCAGGCTGTGCATCGCCGGACTCAGCGGGTGCACGACCTCCTGCATACCCTGCCCGACTCGGCGCGATCCGAGATCCTGGCCAGCTTCAGCCGGGACGGCTCGTGACCTCGGCAGCGGACCGGGGCGCGGGCGCGCTGCGGCAGACCGGGCGGCTGTTCGCGCTCGGCGCGAGCGTGATCGGCCTGACCTTCCGGCGGCCGTTTCAGGTCAGGGAGCTGATCGAGCAGTTCTGGTTCATCGCGAGCGTGACGATCCTGCCGTCCGCCCTGGTCTCGATCCCGTTCGGCGCGGTGATCGCGCTCCAGGTCGGCTCGCTGACCAGGCAGCTCGGGGCCGAGTCGTTCACCGGGGGCGCCAGCGTGCTCGCGGTCGTGCAGCAGGCCAGCCCGCTGATCGTCGCGCTGCTGATCGCCGGCGCGGGCGGCACGGCGATCTGCGCCGACCTGGGCGCCAGAACCATGCGCGAGGAACTGCAGGCCATGGAGGCGATGAGCGTCTCGCCGGTCCAGCGGCTGATCGTGCCACGGGTGCTGGCCGCGATGTTCGTCGCCGTGCTGCTGAATGGCCTGGTCTCGGTGGTCGGCGTGCTCGGCGGCTATTTCTTCAACGTGATCGTGCAGCACGGCACGCCCGGCGCCTACCTGTCTAGCTTCTCCACCCTGGCCCAGGTGCCCGACCTGATCATCGGCGGCGTGAAGGCACTGATCTTCGGCTTCATCGCCGGCGTCATCGCCTCCTACCGGGGGCTGAATCCCCGGCCAGGGCCCAAGGGCGTCGGCGACGCTGTCAATCAGGCCGTGGTGATCTCGTTCCTGCTGCTCTTCTTCGTCAACCTCGTGCTGACCGCCATCTACCTGCGGATCGTCCCGCCGAAGGGCGCGTGAGCAATGAGCGAGGTGACGGGGCGCGGTGCCGTCTGGACTGAGGAGCGAAGCGACGAGGGAAGACGGCGCCCTAAAGCGCCGCGTCAACTCGCAATATATGCAGCCCGGTCACTGAACTGGCTCGACCTGCTCGGGGATCAGCTGTTCTTCTATCTCAGGGCGCTGGCCTGGGTGCCGAGGGTGATCAGGCGGTATCCGCGGGAAATCCTCCGGGTGCTGTCCGAGGTCAGCTTCGGCAGCGGCGCGCTGGTGCTGATCGGCGGGACCGTCGGCGTGATGATCGGGATGACCCTCTTTACCGGCACCGTGGTCGGACTGCAGGGTTACGCCGCGCTCAACCAGATCGGCGCGGCCTCGCTGACCGGCTTCGTCTCGGCCTATTTCAATACCCGCGAGATCGCGCCGCTGGTGGCCGGGCTCGCCCTGTCGGCCACGGTCGGGGCCGGATTCACCGCTCAGCTCGGCTCGATGCGGATCCACGATGAGATCGACGCGCTCGAAGGCATGGGCATCCCGTCGCTGCCCTACCTGGTAACGACCCGGATGGTGGCAGGCCTGATCGCCGTGCTGCCGCTGTACGCGATCGGGCTGGTCAGCTCCTACCTCGCCTCCCGCGAGGTCACGGTGCTGTTCGCCGGGCAGTCGGCGGGCACCTACGACCACTATTTCGGGTTGTTCCTGGTGCCGCAGGACGTGCTCTGGTCCTTCGGCAAGGCGATGCTGTTCAGCCTGGTCGTGATCATGACGCACTGCTATTACGGGTACCGCGCGAGCGGCGGGCCAGCCGGGGTCGGCGTGGCCGTCGGCCGGGCCGTCCGCACCTCGATCGTGATGATCACGATCATCGACTTCCTGATGAGCCTGGCCATCTGGGGCGCCACGACCACCGTGCGGGTGGCCGGATGAGCGGCGCCTTCAAGCTGCGACGCCGGGTGGCCGGACTCGCTTTCGTGGTTGTGCTGGCGCTGGCTGCCTGGCTCTGCCTGGCCATCTATAACAAGCAGTTCATCCCGGTCGTCCTGGTGACGGTCAAGACCGACAGCGTCGGCAACGAGATGAACCTCGGCGCCGAGGTCATGGTCAAGGGCGTGCAGGTCGGCGAGGTCAGGCAGATCTCCAGCAGCGGCAGCGGCGCCCGGCTCGAGCTGGCGATCCAGCCAGGCATCGCCAGGGGCTCCCGGCGAACGTCACGGCCGAGATGCTGCCGACCACGCTATTCGGCGAGCGGTACGTGGACCTGATCCTGCCGGCCAGCCCGGTGCAGGCCCGGCTGGCCGCCGAGCCGGTGATCAGCCAGGCGCGCTCGAAGGACGCGATCGAGCTGCAGCGGCTGCTCGACAACCTGCTGCCGCTGCTGCGGGCCGTCCAGCCGGATCAGCTCTCGGTGGCGCTCACGGCGATAGCGCAGGGCCTGCAGGGACGCGGGCACGAGTTCGGCCAGACCCTGGTCGAGCTTGATCAGGTCGCCGGCCACCTCGACCGGCAGCTTCCGGCCCTGGACGCCGACATCAGGGAGCTGGCCAGCTTCGCCGACGCCTACCGGCAGGCCGCGCCCGACCTGCTGTCCGCGCTCAGCAACCTGACTGTGACCAGCCAGACAATCGTCGATGAGCGTCAGCAGCTCGCCGCGCTCTACCCCACCGTCCGGGCCGCGTCCGACGACCTCGCAGCCTTCCTGCGGGCTAACAAGCACAACATCATCAGCCTCTCGGCCGGCAGTACCGGCGTGCTCGCGGCGCTGGCCAGGTACGCGCCGGAGTTTCCCTGCACGCTGGCCAACCTGGTCAAGTTCGAGCCCGCAATCGACAAGGTGCTCGGCCAGGGCACCGGGCAGCCAGGCGTGCACGTGATCGCCCACGTGGTGCCGCCGCGCCAGCCCTACCGGCCGGTCAGTGATGCCCCGAGGTTCACCCGGAACACCGGGCCGGCCTGTGACTCGATCAGCGTCGCCACCGCGAGCGGCGGCACGCCGGGCAATGGCGAGCTGGTCAGGGAGCTGTCCGGCCTCGCGCTGGCCGGCCGCCTGGCTCCCTGCCTGACTGGTCGAGCCTGCTGACCGGGCCGGTCTTTCGCGGCAAGACAGTGACGCTTGGCCTGCGCGGGGTGGGCTGAGCCGTGCGACGAGCGAGCATCGCGGGTCCGCTGATCAAGTCGATCATCTTCATCGTGATCACCAGCGTGGCGACCGCGATCCTGGCGATCAGCATCGCGAACATCAGCGTTGCTGCCCAGGCTAGCTACCACGCAATATTTACGGATGTGACGGGTTTGACTGTCGGGTCGAGCGTCGATATCGCCGGCGTCCGAGTCGGCCAGGTGACCTCGATCGGGGTGTTTGACAAGAACCTGGCGACGGTCGGCTTCACGGTGCAGGCCAGCCGGCCCCTGCCGGGGTCGGTGACCGCGACGCTCAAGTACCAGAACCTGGTCGGGCAGCGGTACATCGAGCTTGGCCAGGGCACCGGTGCCGTGGGCGCGACGCTGCGGCCGGGCGGCACCATCCCGCTGAGCCGCACGACGCCGGCCCTTGACCTGACCGAGCTGTTCAACGGGTTCCAGCCGCTGTATCAGGCACTGTCACCAGGCGATGTGAACAAGCTGACCAGCGCGGTCATCGCGGTGTTCCAGGGCGAGAGCCCTGACCTGCAGACCCTGGTCGCCACCGTCGGCTCGCTGACCACGACGCTGGCTAACCGGAGCCGGGTCATCGATGCGGTCATCACCAACCTGAACTCCGTGCTCTCGACCATCGACGCGCACAACGGACAGCTCGCCGGGCTGGTCCGCACGCTGACCGAGCTGGTCTCCGGACTGGCGGCGGACCGGGAGCCGATTGGTACTGCGATCTCCGCGATCTCCGGCCTGACCAGCGCCACCGCCGGGCTGCTGCAGGTCGGCCGGGCCCCGCTGAAGGCCGACATCGTGCAGCTCGGGCGGCTGGCCACGAACCTGAACGACAACTCGGGCACCGTCAGCCAGTTCCTGACGACCCTGCCGGTCAAGCTCCGGGCCATTGCCCGGCTGGCCTCGTACGGCTCCTGGGTGAACTTCTACCTGTGCTCGGCGACGGTCACCGGGGTGCGCAGCTCGCTCGGCGGGCCAGCCGCCTCTGGCGTGCACAGCACGGCGGCGAGGTGCACGTGAAACCGCGCAATCCGATCGGCGTCGGCCTGGCCGGGCTGGCGATCCTGGCGGCGGTCGCGCTGCTGACCTATTTCTCCGGGGAGCTGCCGTTCATCGGGGGCGGCACAGGCTACACGGCGTACTTCGCCGAAGCGGCCGGGCTCCAGCCGGGCAACGAGGTCAGGATCGCCGGGGTCGGGGTCGGCCAGGTGACGGGGGTCACCCTGGATGGCGACAAGGTCGCGGTCACCTTCAAGGTGAAGGGCGCCTGGGTCGGGAATTCCAGCACGGTCGCGATCAAGCTCTGGTCGCTGCTCGGCGGCAAGTACCTGGCGGTCGACCCGGCCGGCCCGGCGCCGCAGGACCCGAGCGTCCCGATCCCGCTGCGCCGGACCACGTCACCCTTCGACGTGACCCAGGCGCTGACCGCCGTCGGCCAGCAGATCAGCCAGATCAATACCGCGCAGCTGGAAAAGAGCCTCACCACGCTGGCCACGGCGTTCCGCGGCACCGCGCCCTCGGTGCGCCAGGCGCTGACCGGGCTGGCCGACCTGTCGGAGTCGATCGGCTCGAAGGACACCGAGGTCACCAGCCTGCTGCAAAGCACCGCTCAGGTGAGCAAGACGCTCGCGGCACAGAGCGACACGTTCCAGTCCCTGATCGATGACGGCAACCTGCTGCTGGCCGAGTTGCAGGAGCGGGAGAGCGCCATCCACGGGCTGCTGACCGGCACGGAGGCGCTGTCCAGAGAGCTGTCCGGCCTGGTCAGTGACGAGCAGGGCAGCCTGGGCCCGACGCTCGCCGCGCTTGACAAGGTGACGAGCCTGCTTGAGCGCAATCAGGGCGACCTGCGGCAGGCGCTCGCGCTGGTCGGGCCGTACTACCGGCTGCTCGGGAACGCGATCGGCAACGGACCGTGGTTTGACACCTATGTGTGCGGACTGGTTCCCAGGTCTTACCTGCCGCCGGGTACCGGGCCGGCCAGCGGCTGCATTTCCCCGAGGACGTGAGGTAGCGGTGCACAGAGGTAGCGATCCCGTCGAGCCGGGGCCGGAGCCGGGGGTGGAGATCGAGTACGTCGGGTCGTGGTGGGCGCAGCGGCGACCACGCCTGCCGGGGCTGCCAGGGCTGCCTGGACTGCCTTCGCTGAGCGCCGCGCAGCGGCGGGTGCTGACGGCCTGCGTGGCCGTGGTCATGGTGCTGGCGATCGCCGGCGGCTTCCTGGCCTACCGGGCGGCCCACCGGTCGATCACCGTGACCGCTTACTTCAGCCAGTCGATCGGCGTCTATCCGGGGTCCGACGTGCGCGTGCTCGGCGTCGGAGTCGGGCGGGTCGACGCGATCAGGCCGGACGGGACCCGGGTCCTGGTCACGATGTCGATCGACGGCAAGGTCGCGATCCCGGCCAGCGCCAGGGCGGTGGTGGTGACCAGCGGCGTGGTGGCCGACAGGTACGTTCAGCTCACGCCCGCCTATACCGGCGGCCCGGTGCTGGCCAGCGGCGCCGTCATCCCGCTCAGCCGCACGGCCGTGCCGCTTGAGGTGGACCAGATTTACACCAGCCTCAGCAAGTTCTTCACCGCGCTCGGCCCGAATGGCCTCAACAAGAACGGCTCGCTGTCCAGCCTGGTCAAGACCGGGGCGGCGGTACTGCGCGGCAATGGCCAGAAGCTGAATGCCATGATCACCGAGTTCGCCGCGCTGAACCGGACGCTCGGCGGGTCATCCGGTAACTTCTTCGCGACGGTGGCAAATCTGGACGTGTTCAGCTCGATGCTGAAGAGGAACGACGCCCAGGTCCGGCTCGCGGAGCAGCAGCTCGCCAGCGTCACCGGGTTCCTCGCGAATGACCGGCAGGACCTGGCCGGCGCGCTCAGCGGGCTCGCGACGGCGCTCGGGCAGGTCAGGACCTTCATCGCGAGCAACCGGAGCCTGATCAAGTCCAACGTGGCCAAGCTGGCCTCGATCACCAGGTTGCTGGTGACCGAGCGGGCCTCGCTGGCGCAGGCGCTGTCGGCGGCGCCGCTGGCGGTGGACAACCTGATGAATGCCTATGATGCCGACCATAAGACGCTGGATGGCCGGGGTGATCTGAACGAGCTTTCGATGGGGAAGGCTGCTAAGGACTTCGCGGTGCTGCAGGGCCTGCCGCCGGCCGGCACCGTGCCGGTCGCCAGGGCTGCCCTGACCGAGCTGCCACCGCTGCCGCTCCCCGCCGTCGGCACGGTCTACGGCACCGCGGCTACCCCATCAGCGGGGCGCTGACCGATGCGGAGGCGAGGCGGGCTGGCCGGCGGCCGGGTGATCGTGGCTGGCGTGGTGGCGGTGGCGCTGGCTGGCTGCAGCTCGTCGGGGTTCAACGGCATCTACAGCATCACGCTGCCTGGCGGCGCCAGTCTCGGCCCGCATCCGTATCAGGTGACCGCTCAGTTCACCAATGCGCTCAACCTCGTGCCGCAGTCGGCGGTCAAGGTCAATGACGTCGCGGTCGGCCGGGTCGTCAGGATCTACCTGCCGCCGGGGAGCTGGAAAGCCGACGTCACGATGGAGGTCAACGGCAGCGTCCGGCTGCCGGCCAACGCGATCGCCGAGCTGACCCAGTCCAGTCTGCTCGGCGAGGAATACGTCGCGCTCGCCCCGCCCCCGGGCGGTGCCGGACCCGGCCGGCTGGCAACGGCGCGGTGATCCCGGTCTACCGGACCACCAGCGACGTCACGGTAGAAGAGGTACTCGGGGCACTCTCGCTGCTGCTGAACGGCGGCGGCATCGGCCAGATCCACACCATCACCACCGAGCTGAACTCCGCGCTCGATGGCCACGTGACCCAGGTGCACCAGCTCTTCCGCCGGCTCAGCCTGCTGCTGGCGAACCTGAACTCCCGCCGGGGCGACATCGTCACCGCGCTGACCGGGATCAACAGGCTCGCGGCCACGCTGGCCAGGCGCAACGGCCGGATCGACTTCGTGCTCACCCACCTGAGTCCTGGCCTCAAGGTGCTGGCCGAGCAGCGCGCGCAGCTCGTGACGATGCTGGACGCGCTGCACAGCCTGTCCGATCAGGCGGTGCAGACGATCACGGCGAGCAAGAGGGACGTCGTGGCTGATCTCCGGCTGCTCAGGCCGACGCTGGCCAGGCTGGCCCAGGCGGGGACTCGCTGCCGCTGGCGCTCCAGGTGCTGCTGACCTTCCCGTTCACCGATCGGGTGCTCGGCGATATCAAGGGCGATTACCTGAACGCCTATCTGTCGCTGCGGGCCGCGCCGGGCACGACCGTCATCCCGCCGATCACGCCGCCGAAGGGAACGCCGTAGATGCTGACCCGTTCCGTCCGGATAAAACTGATCGCGTTCGTGCTCATCGCCGCGGCCGTGCTCGGCTACACCGCGACCAGATACGCGAACCTGGGCCGGCTCGCCGGGGGCCGGGGCTCATACGAGGTCAGGGTTGACCTGGCCAATGCGGGCGGGATCTTCCCCGACGCGGACGTGACCTACCGGGGCGTCTCGGTCGGCCGGGTCGAGTCGGTGTCGCTGACCCGGGCCGGCGGCGTCCAGGCCGAGCTGAGCATCAGCGACTCGGCCCCGCCGATCCCGGCCGGGGTGACCGCCGAGGTGGCCGACCTGTCGCCGGTGGGCGAGCAATACGTGGACCTGCTGCCGAGGCGGGCCAGCGGACCGTACCTGACCTCGGGGAGCGTCATCGCCGAGCGGGACACCCAGCTCCCGCCGCCGGTCACCAGCCTGCTGAACAGCGTGGACGGCACCGCCAGGTCGCTGCCGCTCGGCGCGCTGCGCACCGTCTCCAGCCAGCTCGCGATCGGCTTCAACGGGCAGGTCACCAGCCTGCACTCGCTGCTCGACTCCAGCCATCAGTTCCTGCTGGCGGCGTCCGACAATTCCGGGCGGGTGACCAGCCTGATTAACGCGAGCAAGACGGTGCTCGGGACTCAGGCCGACGAGGCGACCGCGCTCAATGACTTCGCCGCCAGCGCCCAGCTTCTCTCCCATCAGCTCGTGCTGTCCGACTCGGATCTGCGCCGGCTGATCAGCGCGGCTCCGCAGGCCGCTGACCAGCTCGACGGGCTGCTCACCGACAACAGCCCGGCGCTGGCCGACCTCATCGCGAACCTGCTGACCACCTCGGAGGTCGGCGGCGCCAGGATCAGCGCGATCGACGAGCTGCTGTCGGGGGTGCCGCCGCGCTGGCCGATATTTCCGGGGCGATCAGGGCCGGCGGGCTGAACGTCGGGCTGACGCTGACCTTCTTTAATCCGCTGCCGTGCACGCTCGGCTACGGCGGCACGGTCCACCGCAACGGCCTGACCACCAGCCCAGGCCCGCCGCTGAATACAAAGGCGAGCTGCGCCGAGCCGGCCAGCTCCGGGATCGACGTTCGCGGGTCGGCGCACAGCCCGGCCGCCGGCGGCGTGCCCCGTGCTGCCCAGCCCGGGCTTGTCCGGCTGCTCGGCCTGGGCGGCTGAGGTGCGCCGGCGATCGCGGGTCCTGGCTGCCGCGCTGGTGCCATTCGTCCTGGCAACCCTCGCGGCCGGCTGGTTCGGCTGGTCCCTGTATACGGCGGCGAATGCCGGGCCCTCGGATGGTGAGCAGCTGCGGGACCGCGTGCTGCAGGCCGGCGAGCAGGCGGTGCTCAACGTCAGCAGCCTGAACTACCATCATCTGGCCCAGGGCATCCGGCTGTGGAAGAAGTCATCAACCGGCCCGTTCCTGGCCGGCCTCATCGCCGATCAGGCCCAGCTTTCCCGCGCCGTCACCCGGGCCAGGACGATCACCACCGCCCGCGTACTCGACGGCGCGCTCACCTCGCTGCGCGCGGCGCCGGCCGGGCCACGTTCATCGTCGCCGAGGAGACGACAGTGGTCGCGCCGACCGGCAACCCCAGCGTTACCCAGTACCGGCTGCTGGGCCAGCTCACCAGAACCGCGTCGGGCTGGAAGCTCAGCGGCTCCGCGTAGTCCCGACCGGCGCCGCCACGCCGGCCCCAACCCCTGGCGCGCCACGTGGCTAGCGGAGAAGAAGCCCTGCCCGCTCCAGCGGCAGCCCCCCGGGTCGGGCTGCGGCGGCAGCTGGTGAATCTGATCGCCGCGACCGTGATCCTCGCCGGACTCGCCACCGGGGCCGGGGTCCAGGCGGCGCGCCTGCGGGCCAGTCAGCCCGCCGCGAACCTGGCCATCACCGACCGGCCGCTGACCGCGCAGGTAAAGGCACAGGTCTCGGCTGCGGTCGGCACCATCTTCTCCTACAGCTACGCCAATCCGGCCGCGACCCGGCAGGCCGCACAGCGGCTGCTGACCGGCGCGGCGATCCGGCAATACGACCAGCTATTCGCGCTGGTCGAGCAGAAGGCGCCGGCCGAGAAACTCGTGCTGACCACCAAGGTCACCGACCTCGGCGTGGAGTTGCTCGCCGCCGACCGGGCCAGGCTGCTGGTTTTCGTCAATCAGCAGGACCGGGCCGGCTCCGGACAGGTGGTCTACTCAGGCGCGATGTTCGCGGTAACAGCTGTAAGGCAACATGGCCGCTGGCTCATCGCCAACATCAACACGTTCACCTCCAGCAGCTAGCCCGGCGCCATCGTCACTGCAGGAACGACAGCTAAGTGCCAACGTTGCTGCTGGGACGACAGCTAAGTGCCAACGTTGCTGCCGGAACAGAAGATCACGGGGGGAAGGGCGGGGTGGAGTGGCCGGTTACGCGGTATCTGTCCCATACGTCGGGGTCGGCTAGCTCGCAGGGGCTGGTGCCCTGCTCGGTCTCCAGCATCCCGGCGGCTCTCGATCCGGTAAGGCGCGCCGTCAGCTCGGGCTGGCTGGCGATCCGGCCGTACCAGTGATAGCGCCCGTCGATCGGCTCGAAGTAGCCGCGCAGCTCGACCTCGACCTCGAATCGGTCCGTACCCACCGTCAGCCAGGCCCGTCC
Source organism: uncultured Actinomycetota bacterium (assembly GCA_963819285.1). Lineage (GTDB taxonomy): Bacteria > Actinomycetota > Actinomycetes > Streptosporangiales > Streptosporangiaceae > Chersky-822. The sequence continues at coordinate 1,490,386 of CAWFVM010000002.1, read as the reverse complement.
CGAGTACCCGGCGCGTTCAGGAAACCCCTGGCCGGCGCTAGCTTCGCCCGGTCCCGTCATGCCCGGTCGGCCTGGCGGACGCTCAGCCGGGGCCGGATCGAGGGAAGCGGCTGATCGGGATCGACCGCGATGCCTGCATCACGCAGCACGCCGGTGAGGGCGGCCCAGATCAGCTGGGTGACGTAAGCGACGACGTGGACGCGGCTCATCGACCGTCGCTGCAGCCACCACTCGCCGGCGGACTGGACCAGCCCGGTCACGCCGTGGGCCCAGGGCTCGGCGGCGCCTGAGTCCAGGCCGAACAGCCGCAGGTAGTCGCCGAGCACCGCGGTGAGCGCGTTCGCGATGGACTCCTTGTCCGGGTGGACGGCCGGCCACTGCCGGTCAGGCTCGGTGGCCACCCTCCGCGCGATCAGCCAGTACAGGTTCGGGTGCTCATCGATCACGGCGAAGTACGCGCCCACCGCCCCCGAGATCCGGTCGAGCACCGGCCCGTCGTCGTTGATGGCCGGGAGCAGCCGGGTGAGCAGGAACTCAGAGCCACGCTCGGCCAGCGCCGCCACCAGCGCGGCCTTGTCGCTGAAGTACCGGTAGAGCACCGGCTTGGAGACTCCGGCCTCCGCCGCCACCGCGTCCATCAGGAGCTCGGGCCCGTCGGCGTCGAGCACTCGCAGCGCCGCGTCCACGAACTCCCGCCGCCGCTGATCGCGGTGCGACGTCCACCGGTCCTTGCGCGCGTCCGCTGACTGAATGGTCTTGACAGATTCGGCCACGAAAGCTGATGCTACCAGAAGTAACAGTTACTTCAAGTTATAGTTATCGCCGACTTGAAAGGATCTCCTGTGGCGACGACCGACAGCGAGCGCACGGCCGAGCGCCTGCTGCGTTCCACGGCGGCCAGGGGATATGACCCCGCCGTCGACATCGACTGGTCAGCACCATTGCTGCCGGACAAGGGTTATGTGCTGCCGCATCGCTCTTCGCTCTACGGCACAAGGTTTTTTGATGAACTAAGCGCGCAGCAGCAAGTCGAGCTCGGCAAGCACGAGGTGGCGAGCGTGGCAGCAACAGGGATCTGGCTTGAGTCGGTGCTGATGCGGCTGCTGACCAGGAAGGCGTACTGGAGTGACCCGCTCAGCAGGCACGCGCAGTACGCCCTGGCCGAGCTTGGCGAGGAGACCAGGCACACGATCATGTTCGCGCGGATGATCGAGCGGCTGGGGACACCGTGCTACCTGCCGTCGCGGGTGATCATGCGACTCGGCGGAATGCTCGCGACGATCGCGCACGGACCCTCGCTCTGGGGCGCGATCCTGATCGGCGAGGAGATCATCGACCGGCTGCAGCGAGAGGTGGTGCCGGACCCGTCGATCCAGCCCCTGATCAGGATGGTCAGCGGCATTCACGTCGTCGAGGAGGCCAGGCATGTGGGGTTCGCACGGGCCGAGCTGCGGCGGAGCCTGAGCGGCACCCCGAGGTTCGCGCTCCCCTTCCACCGGCTCGTGCTGGCCAGGACCGCGTTCATCGTGTCCAGGGTCATGATCAACCCGCGGGTCTACCTGGCGGTGGGACTCGATCCGAGAACAGCGCGGCGAGCCGCGCTCCGGAACCCCCACTACCAGGCGTCGATCAGGTACGGCGGCGAGAAACTTGTCGCCTTCCTGACCGAGGAGGGCCTCATCGGGCGGCGCAGCCGGTTCCTGTGGCGCCGGGCTTTCCTGCTCGACTAGTGTGCCGATTTGGCAAATGGATCGAGCTAGGGGCCCTTGCGGCAGAGTGCGGGACTACGGCACGATCGCATTGCAGGCATCCGGCGCATCACCTAGCTGACGACTGCGAGGGTGATGGACCTGCACGCGGATGAGCCGAATAGGAACCCACCGCCAGGCAAACGGGGGCAGTTGGATGACCGAAGGGAGATCACTTTGAGTGACGGGATGTACTCACGAATGCGCGGCCGGCCAGGCTGGCTGCGTGCACGGAGTATGACGGCTGGGGTCGCGAGCATAGCGGCGGCCACGGCGGTCCTGGCAACAGCCGGGGCCGCTCAGGCGGTACCAGGCGCGAGGCCGGTCGGAGCAGCGGGGATCGTGCCAGCCGGAGCGGCACGGGTCGGCTCGACGGACAGCAGCGCCAAGATCAGCATCGACGTGGTACTGCAGCCAAAAAACGCGGCGGCGCTCAGTCAGTACGCGACGCAAGTGGCGACGCCGGGATCGCCGCTCTACCACCGGTACATCACGGCGAAGCAATTCCCGGCCTTGTTCGGCCCGACCTCGGCCACGATCAGTAGCGTGCTCGCCGCGCTCCGCGCGCAGGGGCTGCACCCGGGAGCGGTCAGCTCGGATCACCTCAGCATCTCGGTCACGGCCACAGCAGGTCAGCTGGAGAAGGCATTCGGCACCTCGCTCGCCAGCTACCGGCTCGCAAGCGGCCGGATCGGGTTCGCGAACACCAGCGCACCGCGGGTCCCGGCCAGTATCGCTCCGGCGGTCCAGGCCATTATCGGCCTCGACAATCTCCCGGTGATGCACTCCTTCCTGTCCAGGCCGAGTTCGGCCAGCACTGTCAGGTCGAGCGGCAGGCCAGCGGTGACGACCGGCGGGCCGCAGGCCTGCGCCGCCGCCGCGAACCTGCAGAGCGATGGCGCTCTCACGGCCAACGACCTCGCCAACGTCTACGAGTTCTCCCCGCTCTACGGCGCCAGCGACTTCAGCGCCGGCCAGACGGTCGGCATCGTCGAGTTCGGCGAGCCGAACCTCACCTCGGACGTCACCGGCTACCAGAATTGCTACGGCACCAGCGCCAAGGTCAGCTACGACAAGGTCGACGGATTCAATCAGCACGGCGCCGGCGAGGGCGAGGCCGCGCTTGACATCGACACGGTCATCGGGCTGGCGCCCAAGGCGAACATCATCGTCTACGACGCTCCGAACACCGGCAAGGCCGCCTACGACATCTACCGGACCATGGTCGGCCAGGACAAGGCGCGCGTCATCTCCGAGTCCTACGGACTATGCGAGCACTTCCAGGACAGAAAGGCCGCCTTCGCCGTCACCACGCTGTACGAGCAGGCGGCCGTTCAGGGTCAGACGATCGTCGCCTCCTCGGGTGATGCCGGCTAGAAGCCTGCCTGCCCAACGGCGACAGCAAGGACCTGAGCGCGAACTTCCCGGCGAGCGACCCGCTCGTGCTGGGCGTCGGCGGCACCGAGGTCGTCAACCCGGTACCGCGTCCGGGTGAAGTCGTCTGGAACGAGCGCAACATCCAGGAGGGCGCGGGCGGCGGCGGCAAGTCGACCCTTTTCCTCATGGAGTCGTGGCAGACCTCCTTCCTGCATGTCAAGAAGGGAGTCCGCGAAGTGCCCGACGTGTCAGCCGACGCCGATCCGCAGACCGGCTACACCGTCTTCCACCAGGGTTCCTGGACGATCATCGGCGGCACGAGCGCGGCCGCACCCCTGTGGGCGGCCCTGATCACCCTGGTCAACGACCAGTGCTCAGCGTCACCGATGGGCTGGGTCAACCCGCTGATGTACTTCGTTGCCTCACCCGCGGTCAAGGCTGTCGTGATCGACGACATCACGCCGCACAACGGATTCGTCAACAACAACGACTACACCAACAAGCACGGTGGCACCTACAAGGTGACCAAGAGCTATGACATGGCGACCGGCCTCGGATCGCCGATCGGCGGGGCGCTCGCCACCCAGCTCTGCAAGTTCAACGGCGAGAAGACCGGTTACTGGATGGCCTCATCCAGCGGTCAGGTCTTCGCCTTCAACGCACCGTTCCAGGGATCGCTGGCCGGCAAGCACCTCGCCTCTAAGGTGGTGGGCATCGCCGGTGACCCGCAGACCAACGGCTACTACCTGGTCACCGCCAAGGGCGCGGTGTCGGGGTTCAGCGCCCCGGTCCACGGTTCGGTAGCGCACCCGAGCTCGGCCGTAGTCGGCATCGCGGCCGACAAGGCCGGCACCGGGTACTGGGTCGTCACCTCGAACGGCCACGTCTACGCCTTCAACGCCACGAACCACGGTCAGGTCAAGAACCCGTCAGGGAAGGTGGTAGGTATCGCTCTTGACCCGCAGACCGGCGGGTACTGGATCGCCACCTCGAACGGCCACGTGTACGCGTTCGACGCCGGCAAGTACAAGGGCAAGAAGCTGTCCGCAGTCACCGGGATCGCCGCTGATCCCAAGCACCAGGGATACTGGCTCGTCAATTCCAGCGGGCACGTGTTCGGCTTCAATGTGAGCGCGTCTGGCCCCATGCCGTTCAATGAGGGCAAGGTCGTCGGCATAGCCGGCGACAGTTTCTTCACCAACGGATACTGGCTGGCCACCTCGACCGGCCATGTCGGTGCGATCGCCACCGACTGGCACGGTGACCATGCCGGGTCCAAGACCGCGATCGTCGGGATCGCGGGTAGCTAAAGACCGGAAAGACAGCTAGCCGAGTGCCGCGTCACCAGCCTGGTGGCGCGGCACTCGCCGTCTTGGCGCTGTTCTGGCGCTCAGACCAGGTTCGAGTACCAGTCAGAGCCGTGGTAGCGGCGCGGGACCGGCGGCGCCGCGGGCACGCGAACCTCATGCCGGTCAAGGAAGTCCTCGAGCCAGCCGGTGTCGGCGAGGATCTGCTCGTAGATCCACGAATAGATGTGGTGCTGCCGCAGTTCCTCCTGCGCGGCGGCCGGGCCAAGGACCTCGCGCAGGCTGAGGTACTCAAGCCCGCACACGCTGATGTGCAGCCAGGTCGATTCGGTATCGTGCCCGCCCGTCGGCAGCAGCGGCGGCTCTGGCCAGCGCTCGCTCGCCTCTGTTGTGGCCGTGTCCAGGCCAGGGCACTGAATCCAGTGACACTGCTCATGCAGGAAAGTGGTCAGGGCGCAGGCCGGACGGCGCACCAGCAGAGCCGGACTGATCATGAGCGGATGGCTGACGCCGCCGCGCAGTTCCTCATTGACCGTGACCAGGTCGGTGAACATCCACCGGCGCAGGTCATGCTCGGCGAGCACGGCGCGCAGCGCGTCGGCGCCCGCCTTCTCGCCGTCGGTCCCGTGCGCGGTCCTGACGTCGACGCCGGCCGCCGGGAGCCCGGCGGGCAGCGGGTCAGCGAGGTACGTCTCCGGATCGAGGACCGGCCCTGGCTTACCTGCCAGCACCGCGGCCGAGCACCTGAGGCAGCGCGGGAGATGCGGCAGGTAGCCGGCGTCCCAGAGCTGAGCGATCGGCGACAGCTCATCCCCGGCTCGCCCGCAGAAGACGCGCCCGTCGGCACCGATCGCGTGCAGCGCCACCCGGCCGGTGGTCAGCTCGAATTCTTCGCCCTGAAAAAGCTCGCTGACCGTTCGCAGGTCAATGATCTCCTCAGCGAATCGCGGCTCGTCGATCACCTGGGCGTCTCCCATCGCCGGAGTTACCAGCAGGCTAGCCGACGCCCGGCTGCCCCTACGATGTGCTCATGCCGCCGGCCAGGTCCTCAGCCGCCGGACTGGATATCACCAGTACGGCCAATCCCCGGATCAAGCAGCTCGTCGCGCTGCGCCGCCGGCGAGTACGCGACGAGGCGGGGGTCACCCTGGTCGAGGGTTTCGAGGAGCTTGAGCTGGCGCTGGGAGCCGGAGTGCGCCCGCGATCTTTGTTCCATTCTCCCGACCTTGCCGGAAGTGGTGCGAGTCCGCTGGCTGATCTGGCGGCGGATCTGGGCGCTGAGGTTGTGCGGGTCAGTTCCGAGGTATTCAGGAAGATCGCCTACCGTGAATCGCCCGATGGCTGGCTTGGCGTCGTCCCCGCGGTGCGGGCTGACCTCGGGCGGCTTGAGGTGGGTCCTGATCCGCTCGTCCTGGTCTGCCAGGGCGTGGAGAAGCCGGGGAATCTCGGGGCGATCCTGCGCACGGCGGACGCCGCCGGAGTCGCCGCCGTCATCGCCACCGATCCGGTGACCGACTGGGGCAATCCGAACGTGATCAGGGCCAGCAAGGGAACAGTCTTCTGCGTACCCGTCGCCTCAGGCACCTCGGCTGAGGTACTCGGCTGGCTGGAGCAGCGCGGAATAGCGGTGGTGGTGACCACGCCGGAAGCGAGCGCGCTGCTCACCGAGGCCGACCTGAGCGGGTCAAAGGCGATCGCCGTTGGCTCGGAGAAATACGGCCTGTCGGCGGAATGGATCGAGCGGGCGGCAATCGGAGTGCGCATCCCTATGTTCGGCCGGGCTGACTCACTGAATGTCGCTACTTCCGCGGCCATCGCATGTTACGAAGCAATCCGGCAGCGAAATAATTGCTGAGCGCCCGGCGGGCGAGGCCGCCGAGGACGACCGCCGTCACGACGACGGCTACCCAGGTCCATGCCCTGGCGAAGTCGGCAATACCGCCGATCCCGGTCACCGGCCCGACCGCGAAGCTGCAGGCCGCGTACATCCCGACCGGGAAGACCGTCGCCCAGCGACGAACGTCATAGCGAAACCTTGGCCGGATGATCTCGCTGACGACGAGCGGCACAAGCCAGGCCATCGCGGCGCACCAGATCGCCAGCGCGAGATCGGCCAGGCCATCGTGCCAGCCGCTGACCAGGCCCAGCGCGACCGCGCTCGACGTGAGCTTGCCGGCGGCGAGCGCGGCTATGGCAAGTGCGCCTCCGGCCACCCAGTGATCGCCGGCCGCGGAACCGATGGTACCGAGCCTGAACCTCCAGGCCACGACCACGTACAGGACAAGCCCGGCCAGAAAGCTCAGCCCGGCGAGGCCGAGCAGCCAGCCAGCCTGATAGGTGACAGCCACCGTAGCTCCGAGCGCCGCCAGGCTCTGCGTCGCGACACTCAGCAGGAAGGAAGTCCCGGTGGTGGGCGTCTCCCAGTGCGCGATCACTGCCGGCATGAGGGTCGCCAGGCCGATCGCAGCCAGAAGCAGTGCGGCGACGGCGATCAGGGCGTCATCGCGAACCGCGAACCTCACGCCGAGAACGGCCGTTCCGGCCACGCTGCTGAGAACGGCGGGCGAAGCTGCCTCGCGGAAGGCCCTGCCAGGCGAGGACGCTACGCGCAGGCAGAGCACGAGCCAGAGCACCACGGCGAACCAGAGCAAGGCATCCGACAGTCCCCGCTGGTCCGCCGAGTGCAGGTCGATCGAGACGATGCCGCAGCCCATCACCGCCGTCCACGAGCCGGCCGGCAGCTGAGCCAGCTGAGCCCGGACGGCTGACGCACTCGAAAGTCTGGCCGGCGATCGCACGACTCTAGGTTGCCAGTACCCCGATCGCGCCGGGAATGGCAGGAGGGGCCAGCCGGTGCCGGCTGGCCCCTCCTTAGGTAATGCCGTTACTTGATCGTGTAGGAGTACGGGAGACCGATGAGCTCATCGGCACCCTGCTGGCCGAACGGCGGCACATTGGTGAGGAAATCGTCAATGTACAGCGTGCCGTTGACGACCGTGCCCGACGCTCCTGACGGAGTGATCGTGACATTGACCGTCGCCGACTGGCCCGGGTTGATGACGACCGGGGAGAACGTGGTCGCCGGGTTAGTGGCGGCCAGCTCCAGGTCGCCGGTGGCGGAGGTCACGGCCGAGTCGAACGCCTTGCTCGTGACGCTCATGCTCATGCTCACCGTGCCAGCCGGGGCACCTGACGGGTACGGCCCGACTTCGCTTGGCGTAGCGAACCAGAAGCCGTTGTTGAGGGTGCCTGCTGTCAGGGTGTACGAGCCACTCGCGCTCGTGCCGATGCTGCTGCTGAGGTCGGGGTCGCCCTGGTTCGGGCCGAAGTCGAACTCGATCGGCAGGCTGGCTGTCGCCGTGTCCGCCACGCTGGTCGACTCGGTCGGCATGAACCACTCCGGCGAGCCGACGACCAGCGGCAGTGCGAGCCCGCTGGCCTGACTGAACGGCGCGAGGTTCAGGGTCGTGGCCGAGTTGAGTCTCGGGTCGACGAAGAAGTCCTCGGCCTGGTCGCCATTGTTGGTGATGGTGACTGGGATGGTCACCGGCGTGCCTGCGGCCAGCTTGGTACTCGTCTTGGTCGGCAGCGCCTTGGCACTGACCTTGACCGCGTCGAAGGCGACGTTCCCGTGGAATGGCTGGGAGATCTCGTCACCGACGACAGGCTCGGCGAAGTCGAGCGCGAGCGTCCAGGTGCCCTTGATCGGGTTCGCCGCATAGGCGGAGAGCCCGGTGCCCTGAGTGCCGTTGATCGAATTCTGGCCGTAGCCGGCGACGTTGCCGTTCGGGTCGATGAGGTACGCGCCGACTGGGTCGTTGGCGTCGTTGGTGAGCTGAACGTTGGCCGTGATGTCAGCTTCGTTGTGCTTGACCTGGAACTGGTAGTAGTCCTGCTGGCCCTCGCCGTTCGGCCGGCCATTGCCGCCGGTCAGCACGCCGCTGAAAGCGCCGCCGTGCCTGACGTCGACCATTGACCTGATGGTGATCGGCAGGGTGCTTACGCCCGCCGTCGACGAGTCGAAGACGACCGCGCCTGAGCTGTCACCAGCCGCGACCGGAGCCCGCTCGTGCACGTGGATCGTGCGAGTCGCGCCTGGCGCCAGCCTGACGCTGGCGGGCGAGGTCGAGCCGAACGGGACGAACTGCTGGGTGGCGACCCGCCACGGCACGACGCCGTTGGTGCCGTTGTCGGCCTTCGTGATGCTGAAGATGACACCGGTCCACGTGCCGGCCGCCGGGGCCGAGACGTCGGCGTTGCCGAAGTTACCCACGCCCTGCGGCAGTGAGTGCGCGGCGAACTTGCCGGTCGGGTCGATCAGGATCACCCGGACACGCTGGTTGTTGCCCTTGGCCGGGTTGCCAGGGTAAGCGATGGACACGTCGAGCCGGTCCCTGCCAGCGGGCACGTTGAACGTGAACGTCTGGTAGTTGTTGGGCAATCCCGAGAAGTTGGTGACCGTCGGGCTTGTTCCATCGGTGAGCGTGACGCTGCCGGTCTGAACGTTCTGGTCAGCGCCAAAAGTGCGGGCCGAGGTCTGAACGGTCTGCGTGGTCGTGCCGGTGTTGGTGACGTTGACCTTGAAGCTGGCCCTGTCACCAGGCGACGTGACGGAGCTGAGCTGATTGGTCGACTTCAGCAGCGTGTCGCCGGCGTGAGCCGGAGTGCCGTCTGCGGTCTTGATCGACTCGGCGAGCTGAACCGCCTTGTAGGAGTTGAGGAGGCCAGCGCCCTGCTCGAAAGCCGGGGCGCCGATGTCGGTAGCCGTGCTGACCAGGATCTGCTTGACCAGAGCCGGGGTCGGCGTGGCGCCGCCATGGGCCTGCCGGTAGGCCTGGATGACCAGCGCGGCCGCGCCGGCCACGAACGGCGAGGACTCGCTGGTGCCGCCCGCTTCCTCGATCGGCGAGGACTGACCCTTGAAGTTGGTGCAGCCAGCGAAAACCGGGCTGGCGTCGCAGGACGCGTAGGCCAGGTCACCAGGGGCGACCAGGGCAACGGTGCCCCCGGTCTCGGAGAATCCGCCTGAGCTGAGCGAGGAGATGTTGTTGTTGATCCAGCCGGTGGTGGCGAAGTCCCTGGCCAGCGCGTAGTTCTGCTGGGCGTAGAACCGGAAGTCGGTCGATGCTCCGACGCCGATCACCTTCGGGTCGGTGGCCGGCGAGCCGATGGTGTTGGTGAAGCCCGCGTCCCCGCTTGAGGCCACGACCACCACGCCAGCCGCGACGGCCGCGTCGTCGAATGCCGCGGTCGCGTCGAGAGCGGAGACGTCGGGGAACGGGTTGGAGCCGAACGACTCGTTGATGACGTTCACGTGGTCGGTCACGACCGCGTAGTTGATCGCCTGGAGGAAGTTTGACTCGGTGGTGTCCTCGAAGGTACCGAAGACGTTGAGGCCGACCAGGCTGGCGCCTGGTGCGACGCCCTCGATGCGGACGTTACAGGCCGTCGGGGTCGGCTGAGCCGAGAAGCCATTCACGTCATAGGTGTGCAGGCCCTGGCCGGCGATCGTGTTGGCGTCGAGGAAGGCCTCGTCGCCGCTGGTCGGCTGACCAGGCCCGTCACCAGTGAAGTCCTGGTAATCGACGAAGGCCGAGCTGTTGTTGGCCCGGATGAAGTTGATGTTGTTCGGGTCGATGCCGTCGGCGATCCACGCCACCTTGACACCCGCGCCCGTGATGCCAAGCGACCGCGCGGTCGGCTGGCTCGGGTTGTCCGAGTCGGTGTTCGTGGACGTCAGGCCCTCGGGGTCGAGCTGAGGCGTCGTGGCCGAGCAGGCACCGGGGATGTTGTTCGGCGTCAGGTCAGCCGGGGTGTTGACACCCTTGGCCGCCGCCTTCGCGGTCGCTGTCGGCGCCGCGTCCAGCGGTGTCGCACCGTGGATGGTCACGTCAGGGATGACCGACTTGACGGCCGGGTTGCCCTTCAGCCACGCGACCTCGCCCTTGGACACGGTCGCGGCGAACGAGTTGACCAGCTTGTACGACTTGATGTGCGTCGCGTGCACCTGGGCAAGCTCGTGCATCAGCGGCGCCTGGGCGCTCGTGACGGCGGCGGCCCGCATGGTCGCGGCCTTGCTGCCCACGTGCGCCTGCGCGAACTGCTTCGCAAGGATGACGATCACGTGCTGGTTGACGTTCTTGGACAACTGCGCGGCGAGCGCGCGGGTCATCGGCCGGTACGCGGAAGGATGGCTGCTCACCGGCGCGGCGGAGGCCGCCACTGCGGTAACCGACGTACCGGCCATTGCGGCGAGCACAGCTATAGTGCTCGTTACCGCAAATATCGGTACTTTCCTGGATCTGACATGCGAACGCTGAGCGCCGCCGCTACTCTGTCCTGGCATACTCGCCTCATCCTCGAGGGGTGGTGGCCAGGAAGGCCACCGTAAGGAGCCGACGGCCTGACGGCCCGGAGTGCCAATTCGGGCAGGCAGGAATTCGGCAATACACAGGTTGGGAAGCTAGCAGTCGCAACGTTGCTCGCACCCCCTGATGTACATAACTTTTCCGTAACGCCTGGCGATCTTGTTGGCGTTCACTATCTACCGTGGCGGATAGGCCGGCGAGATCGGCAAGCAGGCCCTGCGCGGCGATCAGATCGGCGTCGAGCGCCCGGTCCTCTGTGCCCGCCGGCAGCGTCGCCGCCGCGAGGTCAAAGGCCGCCCCCAGGACCGTTCCGCCCGGCCGGACCGACCGCAGCCGGAGCGCGCGAACAGCCGCGACTAGCTCGCAGGCCAGCACGATCCGGTAGGCGTCCGTCACATCGGTGCTGGCCCTCGCCGACTGGGTCGAGAAGCCCGCGTGCTCCTCTACGCCACGTGAGAGGACCGCGCTGCCGAGAGCGGCTGGGGCGGCGAGCCTGCGGAGGTCGGCGATGGCTGAGTGCGCGACATATTCCAGGATCATGATTCCTGAGCTAGGCGCGCGATCGGTCGCCAGGAACGGGGCCAGGCCGGTAAAGGAGGGCTCCACAAGGGTGCCGAGGCGGGCAGCCGATAGCGCGGCGGTCTGAAATAGCGCCGCCCTGACCGCGTCGAGAGCGAGCCCGATATAGACAGTGTGGAAGTTTCCGTTATGCCAGACAGTGCCGCCGGCCACATCGATGAGCGGATTCTCGGCCGCGGCGTTCAGCTCTGCCGTCACGGTCTTTCCCGCATAGGCGAGCGCGTCCAGGGCCGGACCATGCACTTGCGGCAGCGCCCGGTATCCGTACGGGTCCTGTATTCGCCGCGCGCCTGCTTCACCGCCGGCCGCCTCACCGCCGGCCAGTAGTACCCGCAGGATCGCAGCGACCTGACGCTGCCCCTGGTAGCTCCTGGCCTGATGGACGGGCGCCGCGTAGGGCTCAGCCGAAGCCGAGACGGCCACGTGCGACAGCGCCGCTATCACGACGGCGGCCAGGACGAGGTCGGCGAGATCGGCGCAGGCGATCGCCGCCTCGCCGATGGTGGCCGCGTTGCTCGACAAGAAGGCGAGCGCGTCGGCGGATGCCAGGCTGAACCTCGGCGGGACGGGCTGGCCAGTTACCTCGCCACCGGCCGGGTCGGCGACGGCCTGGTCCGGCTGCCAGTCCCTGGCGCCGAGCAGGCAGAGCGCCGTGACCGCGAGCGCGGTCAGGTCACCGGTGCCGATCGCGCCGTAGCGCGGAACGGGGACACTGAGTCCGCCGTTGATCGCGTCAAGCAGCGGATCGAGCACGCCGGCATCGACCCCCGACCCGCCTGCCGCGAGCTGATTGACCCTGACCACCAGCATCGCGCGGCTGAGCTCGGCCGCGATCAGCGGTCCGCCGCCGCCTGCATGACTGTGCAGCAGCCGCAGCCCGTGGGTGCTCAGATCGTCCGGGACAACGGCCTCGTCCCGGTTAGCGCCGACCCCCGTGCTCCTGCCGTAGATCGGGCGGCTGGCCGCTACTCGCGCGGCGGTCCTGGCAGCCGCTCTGGCCCGTTCCCTGCCCGCGCCGCTGACGCCCGCCGTAGCCGCGCCCCGCGCGAGATCACGCACCTGGCGGCAGTTCAGCGAGCGCCCGTCAAGCAACACCACTGACCTCGTCACCTTCCCTGCCGGCTCGCCGCGTCACCGGGCCTGACCAGGCCGGTCTCGTATCCGTAGATCACCGCATGCGCTCGGTCGCGCAGCGCGAGCTTGGCCAGAATCCGGGTGACGTGAGTCTTGACCGTCGTCTCGCCGATCGTCAGCTGGCCGGCGATTTCAGTGTTGGAGAGGCCGCGGACCACCAGTTCGAAGACCTCACGCTCCCGGTCGGTCAGCCGGTCCAGATCGGCGGTTGTTCCTGGTCGGCCACGGACAAAATGCTCGATGAGACGTCGCATAGGAGCTGGCGATACGAGCGCGTCACCAGCCGCGGCGGCGCGAACGGCGAGCAAGATCTCCTCTGGCGGAGCGTGCTTCAGCAGAAATCCGCTCGCCCCGGCCAGCAATCCGTCAAATACGTACTCGTCCAGGTCGAAGGTCGTGAGCAGGACAACACGGGGCGCGGCGGCACCGGTAGCGACCACCTGGCGGGTCGCCTCGATGCCAGTCAGATGCGGCATCCGGATGTCCATCACGACGACGTCGGGTCGCAGCCGCGCCGCCATGGCCACGGCTGCCAGGCCGTCGGCCGCTTCGCCCACGACGATAAGATCGGGCTGAGTGCCGAGCATCGTTGCCACGCCCGCCCGCACGACCGGCTGATCATCGACGACCAGGATGCGGATAGTCACCGAGCTTCCCGGCAGGAATGCGCGCACCGCGAAACCTCCCCCAGGGCGATCTCCCGCCTCCAGATAGCCGCCGAGCAGGCGGGCCCGCTCGCTGAGGCCGGCCAGGCCGGTGCAGCCGCCCGGGCTCACAGCGACGGTCGTCGCACAGGAACCTGGCCCGTTGTCCAGCACCTCGACCATCAGCCCATCTTCGCGATAGGCAACGAGCACCGCAGTGGTCGCTCCCGGAGCGTAGCGGATGGCGTTAGTCAGGCTCTCCTGCACCACCCGGTAGCCGGCAAGTTCAACCTCGGCCCCGAGGCGACTGGGCTCGCCGGTCACCCGGAGCTCGGCACGCAGGCCCGACTCCGTCGCCCGCTGGACGAGCCGGGGCAGGTCGGCGAGCTGTGGCAGGCCAGGCTTGGCGGCACTCGATTCCCGCATCCCACGGACCAGCTTGTTGAGCTCGGTCAGCCCGGCACGGGCTTCCCGCTCGATGGCGACGATGGCCTGTGCCGCGGCCAGCGGGCAGGTCGCTGAGGCGAGCCGGGCCGCGCCGGCCTGTACTGCGATGGCGCTGAGCTGATGGGCGAGGATGTCGTGAAGTTCCCTGGCCAGGCTGGCGCGGTCCAGGTCGTGCGCGTGCCGGGCGGAAGCGATCGCGATATCCCTGTGCGAGCTTGTGATCTCGCCCAGAACCAGTGCCGTGGCCAGCAAGGCGCAGGCCACCGCCGCTGAATGGTCGCCGCCTCCTGTCTCAAGGACCACCAGAGCAGCGACCAGCCAGGCGGCAGACATCAGCCGGGTGAACTGTCTGACCATCCGGCTGCCGTAAGCGCCCAGGCCGTAAGCGGCAACGAGCACTGCCGCGCTCGCGGACCAAAGGTTGAGGTGCTCGGCGTACTTTGCGGCGAGCGCCGCCCCGGCCAGCGCCAGCACCCCGACGGGCCGGGTGCGGCGGGCCAGGAACGGCACTGACTGCGCCGCCGCGAACGCCAGCGTTCCCAGGATGGCCAGAATGCTGCCCCCATGCCCTGGCGGCCGCCACCACCACGGCACATCAAAGAGCGCCCAGATCAGCAGGCCACCCGACAGGAGGCGGTCGATCTCCCGCGCGTGCAGGCGCCGTTCGGGCCAGGCCCTCCACCCCGTCTGACCGCCCGCCGCCGGCCGGCCTGGTCTCATATCGTCACGTCAGCGGCGAGGCGCCAGCGGGCAACGCCAGCGGCCACCCCAGCGGTGATCAGGATGCCGGCCAGCCCGGCGAGCTGACCCAGATTCGGGCCGCTGCCGACGAACCTGCTCCAGAAGTTCGTCGGCAGGTAGCCCGCCGGGCCGAAGGCCATCCAGGCCTGGACGAAAGAGGCAGGCGACAGGCGCCCAACGCCCTCGATCCCGGCAAACAGCAGCGCGGGAAGCATCGAGCCTGCTGTTATCGCCGTAGCGGCAAGCTGACCCCGGCCTATGGTGCCCGCCGCGGTCCCGACGGCGGCGAACAAGGCGAGCACTACCACTGCGCGGCCTGCTGCCGACATCGACGAGCCCAGGCCTGCCCACGGTGCGGAATGAGCGGCGGGCAGACCGGCCGCGGCCGCGATAAGGGGAGCGGCAACCACCAGGACGAGGCAGCAGATGATCAAGGTGATGACTCCGGCCACCCAGATAGACAGCCACTTCGCGACGAGTACGCGGCCCCGGCGCCCTTCCCGGCACAGCAGCTGGCGAATGGTACGCGATCCCCACTCACCGCCCCAGTGACCGCCCGCAATCATCGCGATCAGCAACAGGCCGGGAAGCGAGGCCAGCATGCCCGCAGCGACATGGCCGACCTCGCCCGGTTGCGCGAGCTGGGCGGTGGCGATACCCGCGGCCCGCGCGGCAGCACGCGCGTGCTCGACCACCTGGCGGCACTGCGCGGTGACAACGCGATTACAGACGTCAGGGATCCGCGGGCTGGCTAGCCCGGCACGGGCGTTGTTCGCCGCTCCCCAGATGATGATCAGGCAGAAGGCCACGAAGGCCAGGGCCGTGCTCCAGACCAGCGGCCGGACGAGCTTGCGGATCTCAGCCGCCAGCAGGCACAGCATGGGTGTCCTCCTCGACGATCTCCAGGAACCGGTCCTCCAGGCGCGGCATCTCCATTGTCACCGACTCAGCGATGACACCGCCGGCCACCATAGCCGCGTTCACGTCGCGGCCACTGTCATGTTCGACCACGAACTGGCCGTCCAGGACGTGGACGGGCCAGCGGGCCAGTAGCCGGCCAGCGGCCTCAGCGTCGTCCGCACGGACCTGGACCCGGACTCGTCGCCGGATGACGCCGAGCCCCGATGGCGGACCTTCCTCGACAACGCGGCCCCGGACGATCACTGCCACGTTGTCGCAGAGCTGCTCCGCCTCGGCCAGCAAGTGGCTGGACATAAACACGGCCGTGCCGTCGCCTGCCAGGTCGCCGAGCAGGCCTCGGACCTCACGGATGCCAGCGGGGTCAAGCCCGTTGGTCGGCTCGTCGATGATCAGCAGCGGCGGACGGCCAAGCATGGCTGCGGCCAGGCCCAGCCGCTGGCGCATGCCCTGCGAGTATGCGCGTACCTTCCGGCCCGCCACGTCGCTGAGCCCTGTAGCATCCAGCACCCGGCTGAGCTCGGCCGCAGGACATCCGCCGCCTTCCCAGGCGATCACCTGGAGGTTCCGCCAGCCGCTCAGCCAGGGATAGAAAGCCGGCTCCTCGATCATGGACCCGGTCCTGGAGACGGCCCGCGGGTCAGGCAGACGCCGCCCAAGGAGCTCAACGTGTCCCGCCGTGGGGGTAATAAGGCCGAGCATCATACGGATCGTCGTGGTCTTGCCCGCCCCGTTCGGGCCGAGGAAGCCGTAAACCTGACCCGCCGGGACGCCGAGGTCAAGCTCGCTCACGGCGACCGTCGACCCGAAGTGCTTCGTCAGGCGGGAGCAGGTGATGACGTTCATGCAGCCCACGGTAGAGGCCGCACCCTCGACTCGGCGTCCCCCAGCAGGGCGACTCTGCCTCACCATTTGGGCGACTACCCCGAGACCGGGAGGTCCTTCAGCTTGAGCCAGACGCCGCGGCTCTAAAGGGGCTCGCTGAAATACCAGCTGTGGCCCTCGGGATCCTCCACCGTATAGCTGCGTGCACGGTTCGCCCTGATACCAATTTCGGACACGCTTGCTCCGGCGGCCTGTGCTCGCTCGCGATGGGCAGGCACGTCGGTAATCGTGATGCACTGCAGCTGAGTTACCTCACCCAGTTTCGCGGGTGCCAGGAAGCTGGCGCCTGGAGAGCCCACCATGATGACGCCACCGTTCATCGGCATACAGGAGATAGGGAATGACCTGCGGGTCTGGACTGTCCTGCGCCAAGGAAGCCATGTTACGTCCTGCATTACAGATCGTGCCGCACCGCACCCCACTGCGATTGATTACCAAATCACTTGGACGTATCGCCGCCAACAACGGGATAGTGGCGAATATGAACGATCGGGTTGAGACGCTGGTGATCACCAGAACGCTCAGGGTGCCGCTCGCCGTCACGCCTGCAGGCGACGGGGCAGGTCCGGCCCGGCAGCTAGACGCGGTGCTGATGTCCGCTGGGTTCAAGCTCGCCCGGCCGCTGATGGAGCGCCTGTCCGCGATGCCCGCAGGCGAGGTGCTGGACGCTGGGGTTCGCGTCCTGGCCGTAGTCCGCCGGCTGGTCGGCGACCACATACGGCACAACGCTTATTTCAAGGAATTTCCGTCCAACGTCCCGGACACGATGGAGTTCTGGGTGCAGAGCCTGCGCGAGGCGCTGCTTGACCCGGCGGCGATGGTCGCGCAGGCGGGCGCGAACTCTGCCGAATTCGGCTCGCTCCTCAGCTTGCCGTCCTACGGCAGCTACCAGCACAGCTACGAGGCGATGCTGGCCGCCCACGATGAGCTGATCCCCGGAGCGCGGGACCGCGTGACGGTCCTGCATCTGGGCAGCACGCTGGACGAGGAAGCGCAGGCGCTGTATCTGTCCCTGGCCGCGAGCACCGTCCCGCTGGCCGAGGAAGACCTGGCGTCACTCCAGGTGCTAGCTGAGTACTGCGCCGAAGGCGCTCAGCCCGAGGTCATCGCGGTGCGCGAGAACCGTGCCGTGATCAACGCCGTCCGCCTGGAGCACGGCCGGCCGCTCCTGGCCGACACTGTGACTGACATCCTGCGCGTCGCCGTCGCCGTCTCTGGCGGTGACGTCACCCTGCAGGAATCCACGAGGTTCCGGTCGTTTCGCCGCCCCGAGCGCCGGGCGATGCTGGCAGCGCTGGACAAGGTGGTCAGCGCGAACCGCGCGAAGCTCAGTGACGTGACGGTGCACAGCGAGCCCTGGAAGCGGCTCGGGGAGCGGC
Source organism: uncultured Actinomycetota bacterium (assembly GCA_963819285.1). GTDB lineage: Bacteria > Actinomycetota > Actinomycetes > Streptosporangiales > Streptosporangiaceae > Chersky-822. The sequence continues at coordinate 1,472,859 of CAWFVM010000002.1, read as the reverse complement.
TGCACCCGCACGAGTACCAGGAGTGGCCGGGAGCGCTGGAAGCGTTCGCTGCCGCTCGCGGCGACCTGCGCGCACCGACGACAGCCAGTGTCGTGGAGGCGAAGCTCGCCGGCGGTGACGTGGCGGGCGCGGCCAGGACTCTCGCGAGGTCGCCGGGAGCGCTCTACCGCTCGCTCGACCGACTGCTCCGGCTCGCCGGGCCCAGCCTGGATGCGGAGGTGGTTCTCGGTTGCGCCGAGTCAGCCGCGCCGAACGTTGCCGGACGCGTGCTCATGTCTGTGCGCGATCATCTGCACAACCGTGCCCAGCCGACCGATGTCAGCCGGGTGTTCGCTAACCGCAAGGGCCGCGCATGGGTTGCGCCGGACAGCAGGGATGCGCTCGACCCGCTGGTCGTCGAGCGGATGAACGCGGTGATCGACGGCGAGATCACACGCCGCCTGCCGGACTGGGGTCGAGTCGTCATCGACCCCGCGATCCTGGGCGTCGCGCTGCCCCTATCAGGGAAGGTCGCGCCGTCCGGTCTCGGGATAATGCCGCGCGGCTCAGTCAGCCGAGTTAATGGGGAGGTGCTGCGGTTCTTTGTCTACTGGAGGCAGCGCCAGCGGCGCACCGACTACGACCTGTCAGCGCTGATGCTTGACGAGAACTACGACAATGCCGAGCATGTCTCGTGGACCAGCTTTCAGGCCGGCGGGTATGCCACTTACTCCGGCGATCTGACCAGCGCCCGCGATGGCGCGACGGAGTTCATCGACATCCGCCTGCCCGCTGTGACCCGGCGAATCATCATCCCGCAGGTGAACATCTACTCAGGCGAAGGTTTCGACGAGGCAGAAGAAGCTTTCTTCGGCTTCATGATCCGCGAGTCCGCGCAGGCCGGTGCTCCATTCGAGGCCCGCACAGTCGAAGTAAAGTCCGATCTCCGCGGCTCAGGGACCGTTGCCCTGCCGCTGGCCTTCATGCGAGGCGACGACGGGAGGTGGCGGGCCAAGTGGCTGCACCTCTACCTCAAGGGCAGTCCTAGGTTCAACCAGGTGGAGGGCAATCAGGTGACTACATCGCTGCTGGCGCGCGCCATCATCGAGCGCGACTACCTGCGCGTCAGCTACCTGGCGGATCTGTTCAAAGCCAGAGGGGCCGACGTCGAGTCGTGGGATGGGACGGTGCCTGACGAGCCGGTGACTTTCATCGGGTTCCAGCGACCGGAAGGGCTAGCCGAAGGATCAGAGGCATTCACGCTGCCAAACCTCACTGGGCTGATCCCGGAGTAAGCTAGGGAACGAGGCTATGGGACGGCTTCCTTCTCAATGCCCACCAGGCGAAAGCCTGGATCTGATACTAGCCGCCCCGCTCTCCTCACCAACTGATCATCCGCCGGTACGCCGAGGAGGCATCGCGGGTCGACGCGGATGGGCGACGCCGGCCTGGCCGAGGCGTACCGCGTCTTCAAGCCCTTCAGCATCGCGGACCACGCGGACTCCACCGAGCCAACCGCGCTGCCGCGTGATCATGCTCAGTTTAATGATCACGGAAGTCTGCACGGGGTACTCGGTCGCCTGGATCAGGAGCGTTCGGGTCCCTGGGGTGGTGGCTGGAAGAGGAACTGGGTTGCTGACCCAACTGCTGAATCATCTTCGACTGCTCCTGACTGAACTGAATGAGCACCTCTGACCTGGCATTTAACTATTTCCCCCGAATCGGGGACTCCAGGCGGCGTCCACGGCACAAAGACGAGTAGTATTACAGAGCCTATTCTTGGATTGGTTCAGCTACCGATGAGGAGAGTCTTCGTGCAAGCCACAAGCCGACTGGACGATATCCCGGCCGAGGTCTGGACCCAAGATCACCGTCCGGGTGGACTCTTTTTTTCGGCCGACTGGTTCCGCGTGGCCGAGATCAGCGGTGCTGGAATGGGCTTCCTGCTGACCGACGAGCCTGCTCCTGCGGTGCTGCCATTCCACTCAGTTCCAGTTGGCACTGGAGGGGCCTATGATCACGAAAGTTACGCGCTGAAGCCTGCGCTCGGAGAATTGGCTACCGAATGGGCGCCTTGCCTGACCGTGGGCTCATGGACAAGTACAATTTCCGCTGGTCCGATTGGAAGTCATCGTGACGGTGATCTTTCGACGGCCACGGAGAATCTACTCGCGCTGGCCCTATCGCTTGCTGATGAACGAGGCAACCATGGGGTTTCCTGGCCATTTCTCACGCCAAACGCAGCTAAACTAGTCTCCGACCATCTGCCAGCGCAAGTCTTGTTGCTGCGCAGCTTGCCATCGACCCTCATGACAATCGATCAAACCAGCTTTGACGACTACTTGGCTTCGCTATCTTCCCAGTCTCGGTGGAGTTTCCTGCGAGATGAGCGCAAGTTCTCAGCGGCCTCGCTTCAGCTGAGCGTCCAGCCCTTGTCAGAGATTGGGCACGAGATCGCCGATTTCTATGTGGACGGCCGACAACTTGGCCGCGGACGCCTCGATTCCGAGACCACGCACACGGCGCTGATCCAGGTCTTTGGCGATCGAGCGCTCGCCTTTACCGCAAGACAAGGGGGAAAGCTGGCCGCCGTCGCGACCGCGATCGTATCGCACGGCGGCCTCTATATTCGTTCGTATGCCGCTGACAAGGAAATCGAAGGCAGCAAGTTCGCCTACTTCGTCGTCACCTACAACGCGCCGCAACGCTACGCCTGCGATAACGGACTACGCTGGATCCACGCAGGCGTTCGGGCTTATGAGGCGAAGGCGAGACGTAATTTCCGGCTCGTACCTTTGTGGACAGCCTTCGTCACTGGCAGCAGAGTAACGGCTAGACAGCGCGATCTCGCTGAAGCATGGAATGTCGCCCAAGACGCTAGCTGGCATGACTGGTACGAGACGAAACTTGGCACCGACCTGCCGAGTGACTGGGAATGGCCGAGCTAATGCGTACAGTCACGGGATTTCTGGAGTTTCCGGTCACATCCGGCGGCACAGATCAGTCGTGCGTCCATAAGCTTGGTGAGCAGCGTCAGGTCCCCGGAGAGTGATTCGCTGATGTCGTCGATGCGGAAGTTGCCAGCTCGCCGCAGCAATTCCTTGGCCATGACGAACTGCTCCTGGGTCAGCATCACGACCGCATCGGCAGTCACGAGACGTACCGTTGAGCTGTCGCTCACCTTATGCAGGACGCCTTCCGCGTGGGTGTGGTAGTTGAGATTCTGACTGCTGCTCAGGACTGCCGCGACCGGTTGCGCCGGGAGCGGATCGAACCTTGCCACATGAATGTCGATGACCCGCTCGGTCAGCGTGTTGACATCCAGTTCGTGAATTAGCTGAGCGAGTTGTGCTAGCGCGCTCTTCAAGGTTGCGCGCGCCTGGGATCCGGCATTGAACGCGTTCGGCGAGAACTCGCGAGCCAGCTGAGGCCGACTGACCAGCTCCGCAGACATTACCGTGAGCACGTCGGCCAGCTTCGTGGCCCAGACCGTGAATGTCAGGTGAAGGCTTGGCTGAGCCCCGCTTTTCCCCACGTGCCACCAGCCGCGCGGGATCCACAGGACGTCCCCTTCGGCAAGGTCGATCTCCAGATCGGGAGGATCAACCTCGGGGGCATTTTGCGGCTCCCAGAGCCGCCAGGTCTTGGCTCCTTCAGTCTGCATCAGCCATGCGTGATACGGATCATGATGCGCCCCGAAGCCTTGCGCCGATCGTGGAGTGAGGTAGGCGTTGACGAATACCGCGTGACCGATCTCGCTGGACAGCCGGCGCGTGAGATCTGTCAGCGGTGGCCAGAAGCGCTGCAAACCCTGCAAGACCAGCGTTGCGCCGTTCCCGAACTCAGTGACGATGCGTGCGGGATCAGCCAGTCCTTTGAGTCCTAGCGACGTCGACAGCTCCGAGCGGGTGACAGCGCTGAGGGGGAGAAGCTGGTTGTCCCGTGCCATCCGGAAGGACGGCACCCGTAATGCCTGATCGTTGAGTAACCTGTCGACCGACGCCCACGAGCACGTTTCCCGCAGGCCGGTCGCCGACTGGAGATTGTGGTACGGCCGGTCCGGCCAGCCATCCGCGAACAGCAAGGGATCTCCGAAGACGGGAAGGATGTCGCCAGGTGGCACCGCGTCCATATGAACTCCAATCCGATCGGCGCGATTGATCACTCCCGTGCTCGCAGTGCCCGCCGGATCGCGTCGATAGCGTCCAATCTCTTTCGGTCCCAGGTGTCTCGGAGTTCGGGAGACATCTCCGATTCCAGATCTCCGACGGCCTTCGCGGGCAGCTCCGCCCTCCAGCGGCGCAGCAGGACAGTAGGACGTCGATCCCGGAAATGTATGAGGCCAGCTACCCGAAGGGCAGTTGCCGATGCTTCCGCCGAGAGCGTTCCAGACCGGAACTTTTCAGCGAGGAGCCACCGCAGATTGACCAAGGGAATAGTAACGTGAAAATATTCGTCCGGGTCGTACAGAAGCGCCACGTCGGCGTCAGAATTTATCGCACCGGACAGGTATTGCTCGTACACCCATCCGCTGCCAGTCATGCCCAGCGTTCGGCACTCAACAGCCCGTAGCGCCCCCATAGACGAAGCGCCGGTTAGCGGCTGCCCCGCTTTAAGCACCGACCTGATCTCCGTGATGCTAACAGCCAGACGCTGACCGAACTCACCGTCCACTATCACCACGTTATACCGAGTAGCGGAATCGGCTAGGTCCAGCAGGTCATTCCGGCGAATTGGTGCGCGCAGGCTTAGTGTCCGCCCGGCCCGTACCGCCAACTTTCGCAGTTCCGCTACGTCGGTGCGGCGAAGCGAGGGCCCGGCGAAGACCACGACCTCGCAGTCGGCTGGCAACTCAGGACGGCCCGGCTCTCGGCTTGTCACGATCGCTGAATACTTATCCTTCATATCAGAGGTCTGGTCCTTCCTTCCCGAACGAGTTCCCTATGCAACCGGACCCCCAGTCTCGCCGGATCCTCATGGTATACCTCCAGGCCGGGAACGATTGCTTTGGTCACGGAGAACGGCAGGTCTTCCGGCGCGAGTTCGACGCCGAGAATCAGTGACAGTCTAGCCTGCCGCAATTTAGCCAAGATGTAGTTCAGGTCACCCTCGGTCGAACCGGTCGTGTCATTAGGAAGGTCACCGAAATCCATCTCAGGCCGGTCGGCGCTCCACGTTCTCAGCATCTCCTTCATCGCGCTGTATGACGCGTGCCGCCGGTACGCTTGCCGGTTCAGATCCTCCCGCGCGCCGCCAATCACCGACAATCGCGATTGCGCGGCCTCGGTCAGAGCGCGGGTAGCGGCGATAACTGGGTCCAGATGACAGCCTGCTCCGCCGTTGATCAGCATTCCATCCTGGGCATGAGTGTCATCGGTAGTAGCGAAGACCGTGGGGACGCCAAGTTCGTGATAATAGCCAAACAGCTGAACATTTACGCCTTTGCGCTGGAAGCGCTCAACGAGCTCAGCCTGGGGCGCAGGCAGCGAGTCGAGGCGGATCTTGCCTCCTCGCCGAAGCGTCTCCCCAAACGCCGTACAATCGTGTTCAATCACTTCTAGCAGACTGTGCAGCAGTGCTTCCTGCGGGTTATTGCCAATCGCGAGACCGATGGTATTCGAGCGGAACATCCCGTGTTCGGCGGGGTAGGGGGTAAAGACAGAAAGCGCTGGGACTAGCACCTCGGCGTCAGTAAAGAGTCTCGTCGCCGGCCACCAGGATATCGGCGCGTATTCGGACCACCCGCATCCTCTGCGCAGAGTCAGGCGACGCGGATCGAGCACTGCGAACCCGGCGCTTCGCAACTCAGCGTAGGAATGACGAGGGAGTTCAGCGGAGGGTGGTTCGCACCAGGTACGCTCTATCGCTTCCATCATCGCGGATACCCGGGCCGCAGCTGGGGTCACTCCCTTCCCGCTAGTTACCGTGTTCAGGCCGGGTGCCGCGTTGGGACGAATGCTATGGAAGACCGGAATGCCGAGAATGTCGAGGTCTGTGACATCGGCGATCCTAGTTATTCCGCACCGCGACAGGCATTCACTTGCCAGCGACTCGGTCTCCTGCAACGAGCGATTTCGTAAGGAGGTGTCGCAGTTTTCGATGTGTCCGCAGGCATATGCCGAAAACCAGTAGTCACGCCGCTTGCTAACTATCTGCGGCAACGAAACGACGGTCATCCGAGGGCAATTCCTTCCGTTCTGACCTGCCTCCGAGAACGTCCTGGCAGGTGTCAAGCACCCACTGGTGCCAAGCGGCCACATTCGCGGGCCTCCGAATGCTGTGCTTCTCGTCCGAGAACAGCATCAGTTCAACGTCCACCCCGCGAGCCTCCAGCGCGCGGTAGATCGCCCGTGCCTCGCCGACCGGCACATGGGCATCGTCACATCCATGCGAAAGCAGCACCTTGGTGCCGCAACTGATCGCGGCGAGGCGGAGACTCTCTAGGCGGTATGCAGCAGATTCGCCGATCGGGCCATATTCGCGCAACCAGTGCCAGTGCAGGTCGCAGGCGCGGGCAACAGCACGGAAGTCGGCCCAGCCGCAGTGGCTGACGATAAGCCGCAGGCTAGGAAGCAGGGTTCCCAGCGCCAGGGACAGGTATCCGCCAAAACTGCCTCCCATGGCCGCGACCTTGTCCGCGTCAAGGCGCGGATCGGCCAGTGCCCACTCAACTTGCGCGGCCGCGATCGCGGCGACCTCCGAGTACCACTGTCCCCAGCCGCGTTCGACGGCCTCCTGGCCGTAGCCGAGCGACAATGGCGGATCGAGCATCACCACGGCGTAGCCTTCGGCGACGAACGGCCATGGATTCCACCGCCAGGACCAGTCAGTCCAGCTTAGGAGCGGGCCGCCATGGCACCACACGAGCGTGGGCAGCGGTGCTGCGGGCGCGTCATCCGGCAGGCACAGCCAGGCACACCAGGTTGTGCCGTCCGGGGCAGGGTAGGTCAGCCGCTCCATCCGCCCAGTCGGGGTGGCTTCGATGGCTGGTGCGAGAAGGACGGCTGGGCCTGCTAGCGGCTGCTCCTGCACTCCCTGCCTCCGGCCGGTACCCAGCGGAATGGATAGCACTTCCGGAGGAAGGCCGATACCGGAGCGGACGATGAGGGCTTCCCTGGCGCTGGCGGTCACCGCCAGCACGGAGCCGTTAAATCCGATTCGGTCGATCCGCTCGCCGGGCGTGATCCGCCACAGTCCACGCTTCCCATCCCGCTCCCCCGCGCACAGGACGGTGTCCGCATCGACCCAGGCCCGAGGTTGCAGCCAGTCGCAGTGCTGCGGAGCCGCCCGGCGGACACCGGAGCCGTCAGAGGCGACCAGCACAGCTTCCTGTCTCGGTGCGCGGCCTGGCGTCGCGACGCGCTCAGCCGTGCACGCGAACCACGCCCCGTCCGGAGATGCGACGGGCTGGCCGAGGTCGTCGCTCCACCAGATCGCCCGGGCGTGTACCGGATGGGATACTGAAAACAGCAGAAGACCATAGCGACGATGTCCGCCGCGCAGGAACTGAACGATTCCGGCCGCACAGTTAGCCCCGTCTGGCGTGATCGCCAGCTCCCCCGTCAGCGACACGTCTCGCTGCAAGGGTACAGGGAGCAGCTCGGCGGGCCCGGAACATAGCGGCACCCGCAGCAGCCGCAGGACTTCGCCATCCAGCTGGTAGCCGGACCTCGGCCAGAGGTCGCCTCTGACCAGGCTTGACGTACAGCCTGTCAGCGACCTGTCCGCGCGGATCCGGCGGTCCTCGTCCACTGAGCATGCGGTGGCCGTCATCCAGACCGCAGCGACTGCGAGCGATGACGCGGCGGCGTAGGAGACTACATCGCGGGGCGAGCCGAACAGTAGCTCCGGATGGTGCTCGGCACCAGGGCGGCACCGCCACAAGGACCGGCCTGAGTAATCGAGTTCCCGCCGTTCCTCCGAGCGCATGTCGGACAGCAGAAGATAGCTGCCGTCGCCGACGATGGTGACCGACGAGGCGCCCGCGTGAGCCCGATCGAGCGTCCAGCCGCCGAGGGATGACTGCGTATAGCCAAGCACGAAGGGCACCGGCTCTGGTCGGCTCGCACGTGAAAGCTCGGCCTCAACCAGCAGGGCCTCGCCCAGTCGGTGAGCACACTGGACGCGTGGCTGGGCCAGTATCAGCGCCAGCAGTGACGCGCCCGGTCCCCCGTGGTCAAGTGAAGATGCCACTTGCCTACACCACTCCGCGGCGTTGTCGGTCAGTTACCGCCTCGGCTAGAAGCGCGTCGATGTCACAACGCCGCAGGAAGCCCGCCAGCTCGACACGGAGCCAGTTGACCTTTTCCCCGGGGGACATGCGATGGTGCGTTCCTGCGATGTCGCGGGCCCGGGCACTACTCAGGAAATTGGTGAGCGCCAGATCAGCCAGTTCCCTGGCAACGGGTTGCTGAACAGTAATGGCCAGGTGCAAGGAATCACCATCGCGGGACTCTTCGCCGTGCGAGTGTCCTGCTGGGATATAAAGAACGTCTCCTGGACCGAGCGAGACCTTCGTATTTTCTTCATCTTCGCCGACTACCCATTCGGTGCAACCGTGCAATTGCACGAGAAAAACGTGTGCAGCATCGGAGTGGACAGGCAGAAGTGACGCGCCCGAGGGGCTCAGGAAGGCGGACGACCGCACCTCCGCGCTAAGGTCACCGCGTAGCCCAGCCAGCAGTGCCTTGATCGACGCCTGCCAGTGCTCAGGCTGATTAAGTGCGAGGGTGCAGCCCGCCCCGACTCTCGCCCGAATCGCTTCCGGGTCCGCGTACATCGACATAGGTCGTGTCTGGACTATGCGCGTCTGCGTGACGCCGGCGATCGTGATGCCAGCGTCATCACGCCGGATGCCGAAGTACGGAGCAACCAGAGACCCACAGTCCAGCAGTTCCCAGACCTCCGCCGCCGAGAGGAGACCTAGCGCGGCTGGGCAGTGAACCTTTCCCGCTCGCGCCCTCCAGAGCGAAGTGAAGAAGGAACCTGGGTCGCCAACGACGTCAGCCAGCGAGATCGGGGGCAGCACTCGTGCCGGCACCGGAGATCTGCGGCCTTGGTGAACGTCAGAGTGCGGCATGTCAGGTTCTCCTGTGTCGCATCTGCAGGACGGCGGTATCGACCAGGATCTGGGGATCGATGGACTCGACGTGCCTTACCAGGGTTTTTACTACAACCTGCGCGTTCTCATCCAGTGATTGCGACCGCCCACGCTCCGATGCACGGTCCAGGTCATCAGCGCAGGTCGCCAGCAGCGACCGGACAAGATCGGACGGCCCAGGCTCGGTAATGGTGAAAGTCAGGTGCAGCGACGTGCCGTCACGCGCGGTCGCGACGTGCGGGTAGCCGTGGGGGAGATAGAGAACGTCGCCGGGCTCGAGCACGAAAGCATGCGAGTGGCTGTCGGCGTTGAGATCAAGCAAACCCGGCCGGGCATCGACATACTCCGGGGCATCGTATATGCGCCACTCTTTTGTGCCCTCAATCTGCACTGCCAGTACATGTGACCCGTCCCGGTGCGGAAGCATACCCGTACTATCGCACGGCGTGTAAAACACAAATGACTTCAACTCCGCCGGCCAGAGTAACTCAATCTCGCACATCAAATCCCTAGTCGGGCGATGCCAGTCCTTGAGTTGATTCAGTTTTATAGTGGCGCCAGCCGCCAGGTGCTCGCGAATCTTATCCGGGTCAGCGAAACCTTTCACGCTCTGGCCGGCCACCGGCCTAGACTTGGTGAAAGCAGATAGCTCCGGCTGGTTTCCATCTTTCAAAATGGTGAAATAAGGCCATCTTAGCAATCCGGCATCAAGGGTACGCTGGATTGTTGCCGCATCGATCAAGTCCTCGACCGGGCAAGCGCCCTTGAACAAGCCATGTTTCTTGTTCCAGTAGCAGCCCAGCAGGTTCACATCGTCGACAAGCCGGATAAGCGGATGCTTGATTCCCATGGATGTTCCTTTAGCCAATGGGCCGGGCTGGACAGTCGGGCTGGAAGCGACCGCCGAATCCCTGTTCCGGAACCAGCAGTTCCGGAACAGAGGATTCTCATCAACCTAGGCTTCGTTGATGTTGGTGATCACCATCGGGCGGGAGTGGTCGCTAAGCTCGTCGAGCTCAGCGTCCGCAGCTGCGATAATGACCTCTTCCTCGGTCGCCTCGAGTTCCATATCAATTTCCCTTCCGAAGGTTGCAAATCATGGTGGGCAAAATCAACATATGTGCGAGGCGACCATCTGGTCAAGGCTCCTCGGCCGCCAGCCTGCTCGCTCAATCTGCTCGCCGAGGAGACCAACGCCTGCGACTAGTGTCTTGAGTTAGTAATTGGCCGGCAGTAGGCGACGATGAGCTAGTATTTTTGTGGGCGTTATGGGCTCATTTGAAACGCGGTGCGGCGTACGGTCGCTGCGCAGTCAGGTCAAAAACGTCAATCTGGCTTTCCCCGTTCAGGCACAGCATCAGAACTCCCGTGCGGCGAGTCGACATCCGGTCCAGCGAAATCACAGATTTTCGCAGGTAATTGCAGGTCAGCGCTCAATTCCCACATCTCGGTCAGGTGCGGCTTCAGTCCGAACGCCCGCCAGATCCGCGATACCGCAGTCTGCGACAACCCAGCCGCAGCCGCCATCGACCTAGTCGACCACGGCTTGTCACCTTCGGGGCCGCGCTGCCCGAGGGTCTTGGTGATCACCAGCTCGATCTGCTCGTCGGTAATCTTCCTTGGCCGACCAGGCCTCGGCTGATCGGACAAGCCCGCCAGACGATCCCGCAGGAACCGGCTACGCCACTTCGACACTGTCTCACGCGACACCCCAAGTTCAGCGGCCACCGAGGAGATAGACCCGCCCTCCGCACAGGCGAGCACGATTTGTGCGCGGGCCGCTAACTCCTGCGTCGTCTTCCCCCGACGCATCAGGGCGGTCAGCGTGCGCCGTTCATCGTTAGTCAGAACCAGCGGCTCTAACCTCGGACTTGGCACCCGGTAAGCATACAAAAGTGCTCTAAGAACTAATTAATGACTCAGTACACTGCGGCCCTTAGCACAGTGTTCGGCAAGATACAACGCGTCGAAGAAGTGATTTAGATCACATGGAGCCGTGCGCAAATTCGGCTTTAGAGTGCCACATGTGAAGCACCGACGGGTCGGCCAAAGTGGACTGAAGGTCAGCGAGATCGCTTACGGAAACTGGATCAGCTACAGCGAGGGGGCTGCCGAACAGATGGTCCGGGCAGCATTAGAACATGGGATAACCACGTTCGATACCGCCGATATATACGGCGGTACTCGCGCTGAGGCGATCCTGGGCACCGTGCTCAGCGAGGTACCTCGGGAGTCCGTCGAAATCTGCACTAAGGTGTGTGCTCCGGCCGGCCCTGGCCCCAATAACCGCGGCCTGAGTCGCAAGCACATTATGGAGGCGGCGCATGGCTCCTTGCGTCGGCTGAAGACCGACTACATCGATCTCTACCAGGCACACCGTTTCGACGATCAGACGCCGTTAGAAGAGACACTTCGGGCGTTCGACGACCTGATACGCCAAGGCAAGGTGCTTTATGTAGGAGTTTCTGAATGGAAGGCTGAACAGATCGATGAGGCAGTCCGAATCTCCCGTGCATCCGGATTCGATCAGATTATCTCCAACCAGCCCCAGTACAATATGTTATGGCGCGTGATCGAGGCCGAGGTGCTGCCAGCGTGCAGCAGGCTGGGAATAGGCCAGTTAGCGTGGTCCCCGTTAGCCCAGGGACTACTAACCGGCAAATATCGACCATGCGCCGACTTGCCGCCTAGATCGCGGGCGGTCGGCCCGGCGAAGTCATTCTTCATGTCCGCCGCGCTCACTGAAGATGTTCTCAGGCGAGTGGACGGGCTCCGACCGCTGGCGGCCGCAGCCGGCCTGTCATTGCCGCAACTGGCGCTTGCGTGGGTACTGCGTGACCCTGGGGTGTCGGCAGCAATTGTAGGGGCAACCTCGCCCGGCCAGATCGCGCAGAACGTTTCGGCAGCCGGAGTGCAGCTCACTGACGATGTCGTAGCTAGCATCGATGAAATACTTGCACCAATTGTCGAGCGCGATCCGGCCAGGACTCCAGCACAACCATCCGACTACCATCCGTGACCGGCGGTAGCATATCTGTCCGTCTCGCTATTAATTGGAACCGTCGATGATCGAGCACGGGTATTCGGATCTGCCGGGTTTAATCGCGGCGATGACTGGCGACGAGAAGCATTCTGATGCGGCTACCTCCACCCTTGACGTGCTTTGGGTGCTCTACAGCCGCGTTCTTCGGGTGACTCCCGCGTTGGCTGAGGACCGCGACAGGTTCTACCTGTCTAAGGGACACGGGCCAATGGCATACTACGCGGTGCTGACCGCACTCGGCTTCATCGAACCGGGCGAACTAGATCGATTTGGCTCGTTCCGGTCCCGCCTGGGTTATCACCCCGACCGGGTTCTGGCGCCTGGTGTCGAGATCTCAAGCGGTTCGCTCGGCCATGGACTCCCATTGGCGGTTGGTACTGCGCTCGGCCTACGTGCTCGGGGACTATCCGATACAAGTGTCTGGGTGCTCATGGGGGACGGTGAACTGGACGAGGGATCCAACCACGAGGCGATTGCTTATTCCGGACGCGCTCAGCTAGATCGGCTCAATGTAGTGGTCATAGATAACGCGTCCGCAACCCATGGCTGGCCGGGCGGAATAGAAGCAAGGTTCGCCATCGAAGGCTGGTCGACCGAGCGCGTGAACGGCGGGCATCACGACGCACTGGAACGTGCCTTCACCAGACCGCACTCCGGTCGACCTGGCCTTGTCGTCGCCGACGTAAGACCTCAACCTTGAGGGGTGATCCATGGCCGGCATCATGCGCGAGCGTTTCGTTGAGGTGACTACCCAGCTTCTGGGCATCCATGATCGCCTGGCTCTCGTCTTAGCTGACCTTACGGCCGGTCTTTTCGAGTCGGCGGCCAGTCGCTATCCCGATCGTGTCTTTAATCTCGGCATCAGGGAACAACTTCTCATCGGAGTCTCCGGAGGTCTCTCACTAGCCGGGATGCGGCCGATCGCGCACAGTTTCGCCCCGTTTCTCGTTGAGCGACCGTTTGAGCAGATTAAGCTAGACCTCAATCACCAGGGTGTTGGTGCGATCCTGGTAAGTGCCGGCGCTTCATACGACATCGCCAGCGGCGGACGGTCGCACCAGTCACCGGGCGACGTCGCGCATCTGTCGACCCTGCCTGACTGGACCATCCACGTCCCTGGCCACGCCGATGAGGCTGAAGCCCAGCTCCGGGCGGCGGCGGGCGGAAATGGGCTGGTGTACATCCGGCTGTCAAATCAGGCCAATGAGCTACCGTACGGCCTAGCCAATACTGGCGGCAGCGAGAGCTTTCGAGTACTGCGCAAGGGAGTGAAAGGTACTGTTATCGTCGTTGGGCCGCTGGCCGATGCCGTCCTGGCGGCAGTTGCGGGCCTAGACCTCACCGTGCTGTACGGGAGTACCATCCGGCCGTTTGACGCGACCACTCTCCGGGCGGTCGTGGCCAGCCAAGACTCGGATGTCGTCATTATCGTTGAGCCATATCTGGCCGGAACTTCCGCCCACGAGATCACCAAGGCGCTCAGCGGCCGGCCTTGCCGGGTTCTGAGTCTCGGGGTCGGTATTGAAGAACTTCGTAATTACGGAACGTCGCGTCAGCACGCTATTGCGCATGGCCTGACCGCGGCCAGCCTGCGTCGCAGCTTTTTCTCTTTTCTCAGTGTTAGTGAAGATCGAGCTTAGGCTGCTGCTGAGGCGCAGGCGACGAACTCGGGCGATTCATGAGTTCGTCGATACGACGAACCCTGCGCAGCGGTGAAAAGAAAATCACCAGCCAACTGACGGCGAATATTCCTGCCGCCGTCCAGATTGCGACATGTACGCCGATACGTGAACCGATCACTCCGGCCACGACCGCCCCGACGGAAAGTGCGCCCATAAAAAGGAAGCGGAAGCCGGCATTCATCCGGCCAAGCATCCCGTCGGGCGTGATCGTCTGGCGGATGCTAACGCCCAGCACATTCTCCAGTCCGAAGACCACGGCGGCGACTACCCATCCACCGGCCGCTATCCAAAGCAGTGCACCCCGGTTCATAAGGCCGATCAGGAGGGCAAACGGACTCGTACACATCCCGATGATCCAGATACCCCGCCCGCAACCAAGCCGACGTCCTATCATCGGGGCGATTAGTGCACCGCAGAACGACCCGACCCCGCCAGCGGCCAATACGAGGCCGAGCGTACCTGCCGACAGTCCGAGATCGGTAATGATCAGAACGAGAAAAGAAACTAGAAACATCTGGCCGGCAAAGTTAGCGATGGCACCCTTGATCGCAATCGAACGTAGCACGGGATCGGTGAGAACGTAGCGCAAGCCTATTGCCGCTTCCCGCCATAGTGAGTGTCGGTTCGTCCGCTCCGGAGCAGGCTCGCTAACCTTTATCCGGCTGATGAAGATAGCCGAACAGACAAAACTTGCTGCATCGATGAGTATCGCCATTGCCGGACCGGCAAGTTGCACTACAAATCCGCCAAGGCCCTGCCCGGATACACTCGCCACCTCGTCAAGGCCACTGAGGTTCGCGTTGGCCGAAGTAAGCCTGCTGCGTCCGACCACGTGCGGAAGGTAGCTGAGATGCCCGATATCGAAGAATACTGTCATGGCACCAGAGAGAAGCGTGACGGCATACAACTGGGCGAGGGTCAGCACTCCGAAAAGCCAGGCCACAGGTATCGAGGCGACCAGCGCCGCTCTGCCTAGGTCAGCGACGATAAGGATGCCATGCTTATGCTTGCGGTCTAGCCAGGCACCCACATGCAGCCCGATCAGCAGGAATGGAAGCGTGTTGAGCGCCGTCAGCAGACCAATCTGAGCTGCTCCGGCGTGCAGCACCGTCTGAGCTAGTACTGGCACCGCCACCAAGCTGACGTAGGTGCCGACCTTACTGGTCGCGTCGGCCACGTAAAGCGCTCGGAACTGCCGGTCGGCTAGGACGCTTCCTCGGATTGAGGCGATTAATTTTCTCGGCTTCGTGATTTTGTTACTCACCTAGTAAGCCTACCGGCTCGTCTTCCATCACCGGATGAGCCGCACACCCGGCATCGCGGGTCGACGTGGATGGGCGGCGAGGCTATTGTCCTGGTGTGAGCCGACTTCCTTACGTGAACTATGACGAGCTTGACGCCGACGGTCAGAGGGTGTGGAACGACATCGTCGGCACCAGGAGTGACCAGCTCATCAACGAGCACGGCGGACTCGTCGGGCCTTTCAACGCCTTCGTGTCCGTGCCAGGGCTCGGCCGGCACCTGAGCTCGCTCGGCGCGGCGCTGCGGTTCGGCACCTCCATCGAGCGGCGGCTCAAGGAACTGGCCATCATCACCGTCGGAGCTCGCTGGAAGGCCGAGTTCGAGTGGTGGGCGCATGCTCGGATGGCGCGCCAGCACGGCGTGGCTGACGAGGTCGTCGATGCCATCGGCCGGGGCGAGGAGCCTGCGTTCACGGCCGACGACGAGCGGACGGTCTATGCCGTGGCCTCGCAGCTCACCAGCACCGGGCAGGTCAGCCAGGACACCCATCAGGCCGCAGGGGAATTGCTCGGCGACACTGGCCTGATCGAGCTGGTCTCGCTCTGCGGGTACTACACCCTGATCTCGTTCCTGCTCAACGCCTTCGACGTGGCACTGCCCGCGGACACCGCCCCGACCTGGAGCCGGTCGCAGGACTAGTCGCGGATCACCCGTCGCGGGTGACGCACCCCCGGTGCGCAAGCCGTCATCATTACCGCTGGATCTCCAGAGTCGCGATTGGTGGCTGGCTTAGCACGCGGAAGGGGCAGGGCACTGAATCTCCTGCTTGAGCGGCTCGGTGGCTTCGCCGCCCGGCGATACCTTGTGGTCATCATCGGCTGGCTGATCATCCTCGGCGGCCTGCTCGGCGCCCGGCACGCCTTCGGCGGCGAGTATGTGAATAACTACTCGGTGTCCGGCACCGACTCCGCGCGGGGCCTCGATGTGCTGAATAACACCTTCGCCCAGCAGGGCGGCTATGGCGGGCAGGTTGTATTTCACACTCTGAACGGGAAGGTGTCGGACGAGCAGGCCGCTGTCAGTCAGGCCGTCGCCAATGTGTCAAAGCTGCCGCACGTGATCAAGGCGGCCAGCCCGTTCGGCTCTGCGAATACCGGGACGATATCTAAAGACGGCAGCATCGCCTACGCGAGCGTCTCCTGGAACGTGAACCCTTACTCCCTGGGCCCGGATTACCTGCACAAGCTGAACACCGCGGTAGCACCGGCCACCAGGGCCGGACTGCGGGTGGACTACGGATCGGGCGCCGGCAATATCGGCCAGGAGAGCAGCGACACCACCTCGGAGATCATCGGCCTGGGCTGCGCGCTCCTGCTGCTGCTCTTCATGTTCGGATCGCTGATCGCGGCCGCGATTCCGCTGGTCTGCGCCCTGTTCAGCGTCGGCGCCGGGCTCTCGCTGCTCGGGCTGCTCGCTGCCAGCATCACGTTCCCGACCACCGCGCCGACGATCGCGACCTTGCTGGGGCTCGGCGTCGCTATCGACTATGGCCTGTTCCTGATGGCCAGGCACCGGGAGCAGCTGGACAGCGGGATGAGCGTGATCGACTCGGCCAGAAAGGCCGAAGGGACGTCGGGTGCCGCCATCGTCGTGGCAGGCAGTACGGTCGTGATCTCGATCCTGGGCCTGTACATCTCCGGCGTCGCGTTCGTGGGCTCGCTCGGCCTGGCCGCCGCGGTGGTCGTAGCGCTCACCATGCTCGTAGCGCTGACCCTGGTGCCGGCGTTCATGGGCGCGGTCGGTGAGAACGTGCGGAGCCTGCGCTCCAGGCTGACGGCGAGGAAGGCCGGCATCTCCGCCAGGCAGCAGGCCGAGCGCACCGCCGCGACTACCGCCGAGCAGCACGAAAATAGCCCGTTTGCCCGGTGGGGCCGGCGGGTCAGCGGACGGCCCTGGCCCTGGGCCATCCTGAGCGTGGCCATCCTGGTCGTGCTGGCGATCCCGCTCTTCTCGATCATGGGTGGCCAGCCGGACAACGGCACGAACCCGACCTCCGACAGCAACCGGCGGGCCTATGACCTGCTGTCCCAGGGCTTCGGAGTGGGCGTCAACGGCCCGCTGACCGTGGTGGTCAAGCTGCCGAAACAGTCAGGTTCGCAGAACAGCTCACTGCTGAGCACCATGCAGGCGAACGTCGCCAAGGCAGCCGGGGTGGCCTCGGTCTCGCCCGCCTCGGTGAATTCGGCCGGCACCACGGCCGTCTTCAACGTGGTCCCGACCACGCGGCCGCAGGCGACCGCCACCACGAACCTGGTGACTGACCTGCGCGACAATGTGCTGCCCAGGCAGCACGTCACCGCCTACGTTACCGGCACGACGGCCGGCAACGTCGACTTCACCCACCGGATCACCAGCCGGCTCCTGTGGCTGATCCTCGCCGTGATCGCGATCTCCTTCATCCTGCTGACGACCGCGTTCCGCTCGGTGGTGATCGCGACCAAGGCGGCCATCTTTAACCTGCTGTCGATCGGCGCCGCGGTCGGCATCATCGTCGCCATCTTCCAGTGGGGCTGGGGCGAGACCCTGATCGGCCTGCACACCACGCTGCCGATCCCGGCCTACGTGCCGATGCTGGTGTTCTGCATCGTGTTCGGGCTCTCCATGGACTACGAGGTCTTCCTGCTGTCGCGGGTACATGAGGCCTGGCTGGCTACCCGCGATCCGCACCGCAGCGTGGCTATCGGCATCGGCGCCACGGCCAGGGTCATCACCACGGCGGCCGCCATCATGGTGGTCGTGTTCGCCAGCTTCGTGCTGAACTCCGATCCCACCGTCAAGATGCTGGCGATCGGCATGGCCTTCGCTGTGCTGATCGACGCGTCCCTGGTCAGGATGGTGCTGGTGCCGTCGGTCATGACCCTGCTCGGCCGCCACGCCTGGTGGATGCCGCGCTGGCTGGAGCCGGTCATCCCGAGACTCCAGCTAGAAAACGCCGAGGCGCGGGAACCTGATGTTCCCGCGCCCCGGCTTACTACCTAGATCTACAGGGACAGCGTGATGAGGGCTGTCAGGTTCGGAACGCCGATGCCGGTCGCGAGGTCGTATCCCTTAACCGCGGGGAAGAACCCGTTGTTGTTTTCGACCTGCCCTGCTCCGTTGATGTCGTGGAAGTACAGGTTAGGCGCGAGGTTGTAGAGGATGTAGAGCAGCGGGTTGAGGTTACCGCTGCGGAAGCCCTGGAAGCTGTCGCGGTCGGCGGCGATGCCCGACCACAATGGCGACGACAGGCTGGTACCGCCGATGCCGAACCATCCGGCCGGCGTCTGGAACTGGCTGAAGGTGCCACAGACGCTGAACGGAGTGCTCGCGTTGCCGGTGCAGAACTCCGCGTACGGGGTGTTCTCGTCGGCGTTAGCTGACACATCGGGGTCTTCGCGGCACGGCGTGCCAGTCTTGGCGAGCAGGCAGTTGGCCGTGCCGTCGGCGTGAGCGGTGAAGGAGTTGTTGATGCCAGGACCGAACTGGTAGAACGGCCGGCCCCACCACTCGCTATTACCGCCACCGCCGGCACCGCCAGCGGCACACCAGTCGAACCCGGTAAGGCCATCAGAGCCCGGACCGCTGTTGCACAGGTTCAGGAAGTTCCAGATGGTCTCGGAGTTGCTCGGGTAGGTCGGGTGGTCGTTGTTGCCGGGGTTGAAGTTCTCGAACGAGGTGCCGCCCACGCTGGTCACCCAGGGCTGCGACGGCGGGTCGAGAACGTTGAGGATCGTGGTGCCATCGGAACGGATGCAGGAGAAGGCACCGGTGTCACCCTCGGCACCGAACATGCTCTGGCCCTGCATGGCCATCTGCTCGAAGACGATGTTCTCGGCCTGCACGAGGCCGGAGTCCGCGTCGTTCTCGCAGATCGCCCAGCTTGAGCTGATCGATGCGGCGGTGTTGTCATTGGCGATCTGGGTGTACTCATCGAGCTCGGTCTGCCCGGTGAAGTCGTTCGGGGCGTCGTAGACGATGAGGTGGGAGACAGCCGGGGCCATCGCGAGCTGGATCTCGATGTCGGCGTCGACCTCGATGTCACCGGCGAAGCCGTTGAAGCTAGCTGGGCAGGTGTCGCCAACCGGGCAGATCGGTGCCGACGGGCCGCCGTCGACTTCCTCGTTGACCAGCGGCGGGGTGTAGGACGGGCCGAAGAAGTTGTGCGCGTAGGCGGCGATGTCGGACTGCTGGTAGTCAGACAGCTCGAACACCGCGATGTTGGTGCCCTTGCCCTGGCCTCTGGCGCCCACGTGCGGCGCGTTGTAGATGCCGTTGACCTGGTCCGGGCTCAGGCCGTTACAGCCAGGGCCGTTGCCATAACCGAACGGGAAGCCGCTGATGCCGAGAACGGCATTGGCGACCTGCTGCTCGGTCGGGTAAGGCGTCTCACAGGTCAGGGTCGTCGACGGCTTGGCCGTCGCCGGCTTCGCTGCCGCGTTCGCGCCGTGCACCGTGCTCAGGTTGCGCAGGATGCTGGTGCTTTCCCTGACCGTGTTGGTCAGGCCGACGACACCCAGCACGTGCGATGCGATGGCGCTTGGCAGCCTGACTGAGGTGGCGTTGGAGAAGTACCGCTTGCCGTGGCTGCCGCGGTAGTTCTTCAGTGAGGTGTGGAAGGCGGCGCTGATCTTCGCGCTTGAGCCGACCGCACGCATCAGGAACGGCGAGGACGACTTCACGACCCGCAGACCCTGGCTCTTGAGGTAGTTCCGAACCGAGTTGCGGGTGGCCGCTGACGGTGCGTACCGGGCGATGAACTTCCCGGTGCCCAGCCACTTGTGGTAGGCGCCACTGTGCTTGGTGTACTCAGCCTTCAGCGTACGGCTGAGACCGGCGGCGTTCCTCGGGGCGAGCGTCACCTCGACCGACATCCGCGCACTGTGGAAGCTACCGGTTGCCGCGTCCGTCGTCGGGTTCAGGCTCTGGCTGAGCGCGACAAGATGCGGACCGGCAATCGATGGCGCCGCCATCGCACCGGTCGCGGCAAACGCGCCGGTGGCGGCGGTGATCGCCAGCCCCATGACGGCAATAGCGCCGGCACGTGCTGGACGATTGATAAAACCCATACAGCCCTCCTCAGGCATAGATAAATCGGCTGCGTCGCTTAACCTATGACACGGACGGCGGTCCTGTCACGGTTCGGTTTCAATGCTGGCACTATGGGCACCCGCCGCCTCACCCATAGTTATCGCAGGTCAGAGGCGCAGGAGACCCAACCGCGGACGAGTTATCAGGTCGTAATCGATCCGAGGGGTTCAACCTGACGCGAATAGCGCACTCATTAGCACAAGACGCCTGGCTTGTATAGACACACCAAGGTAAAGATC
This sequence comes from uncultured Actinomycetota bacterium, assembly GCA_963819285.1. Lineage (GTDB taxonomy): Bacteria > Actinomycetota > Actinomycetes > Streptosporangiales > Streptosporangiaceae > Chersky-822. Next base: position 1,452,447 of record CAWFVM010000002.1, on the reverse strand, counting down.
AGCTAAGCCGGGCACGAGTTCGCCCCCGCTATTTGTTATATAAATGATTTTAGGTATTTGTCGGCTGGCAGCACCTCCGTAAGCCGGGTTCAGGCGCGCCTGGCACAGCGCGCCCGGAGTCAGTCTCCGTCCGCCGTCGGCGCGAGTCCAGCGCTAGCGCCCGCGCCCGCGCCGGCAAGCTGGTGATAGGCAGCCTCGGCGTGCTCGCTCAGGTCAAGGCCCGCCGCCTCGCTCTCCGGTGTCACCTTGAGCCCGACCACGTGATCGGTCACCCACAAGATGATCCAGGTCATCACGAACGGGTAGACGATGGCCGCGACCGCGAGGACAGCCTGGCGACCGAGCTGCGTCCAGCCGCCCGCCTCGCCGCTCGCGTTGACAGCGAGGCTGGCGAAGACCCCGGTGAGCAGCACCCCGACCGCGCCGCCCACCATGTGCACGCCGACCACATCGAGGGAGTCATCGAAATGCAGGATGTCCTTGAGGTTGACGGCGGCGTAGCAGATCAGTCCCGCTGCCCCGCCGATGACCAGGGAAGCCCAGGGAGGGACATAACCGGACGCAGGGGTAATTGCCGCTAGCCCGGCGACCGCGCCGGTGGCGATCCCGATTCCGGACGGGCGCTGGCGCCGCCACCATTCGATGCCCATCCAGACCAGCATCGCGGTACAGGCGCCGAGCTGGGTGTTGACCAGTGCGTACCCGGCTACGGACCCGGCCGACAGCGCGCTGCCCGCGTTGAAGCCGAACCAGCCGAACCACAAGATGCCGGCGCCGAGCAAGACCAGCGGCACGCTGTGCGGTCGCTCAAGCTGATGCTTGCGCTTCAGGTAGAACCCGGTAGCGAGGGCGGCCGCCCCGGCCAGCTCGTGCACGACCGAGCCGCCGGCGAAGTCGATGGCGTGCAGGCCGCCGGTGCCGAGAATGCCGCCGCCCCACTCCGCGTGCGCGAACGGGCTGTAGACCAGCAGCGACCACAGCCCGATGAAGACGAGGTAGCCGCGGAACCGCATGCGCTCGCAGAACGCGCCTGCGATCAGGGCGGGGGTGATCACGGCGAACTTCATCTGGAACGCCATGTAGACCAGCGACGGGATCGTCGGGGCCAGGGCGACTGGCTTGCCGTTGACGTCGCGCAGGAAGAAGTACTGCAGGCTGCCGATGACGCCGGCGTGATCAGTGCCGAAGGCGAGCGAGTACCCGATGATCGCCCAGAGCAGGCTGATCAGGCCGATCGCGACGAACGACTGGACCATCGTCGCGACCACGTTCTTCGCGCCGACCAGTCCGCCGTAGAACAGCGCCAGGCCGGGCATCATGAAGAGCACGAGAGCTGTTGAGGTCAGCATCCATGCGGTGTCACCTGCGCTGATGTGCATGACAGTCTCCTTTGACCGCCGCTGCCGAGGCCTAAGTGGCGAGTGCGCGAGCTGGCGGATTGTCGCCAAATGCGCAGCGCTGAGCCGACTATAGGGGAAGATCACGCTCCGCGACAGTAGCCACGCTCAGTGATCTTGGCGGCGGGTTAACCCGTGATCCGATCTTTGAACCTCGCGATGGCGGGAAGACGTAACTTTAGGCATGACCACCCAACGCACAACCACGCCTGCGGGCCGCTCCACGCGGCTCTGGCTCAGGCTCGCCGGGGCCGCCCTGCTGGCCGCCACCGGCGCTATTCACCTGGACCTGTACCTGACCGGCTACAACACGGTCCCCACGATCGGCTGGCTGTTCCTGTTCCAGATCATCGCCGCCTTCGGGCTGGCGCTTATCGTGGCCGTCACCGGGAACAGGCTCGCGGCCGCCGCCGGCGCCGGATTCGGGCTGGCCACGCTCGGCGGCTACCTGCTGACGGTGTGGGTCGGACTGTTCGGCTTCCGTGAGGTGCGGACGACGGCGGGGATAGTCGCCGGAATCATCGAGATCGCGACGTTCGCCGTGCTTGGCGTGCTCACTGTGCTGCCGGAGCCGGAGGCTGCTGCGGGCGGGCGGGCTGGTGGCGCGCTCAGCGGGCTGGCCGACAAGATGCCCGGCGGGCTGCGAGGCGCGATGGCCGGGGTCGGGGCGGCCAGCGTCATCGCCCTGATCGTCTTCGGCGTCTCGCTCGCTGGTGCCGGCGGTAACAGTGCTCCGGCCGCGACCGGCAGCGGGTCGACCCTCAAGACCGAGGTCATCAACGGGACGAAGGTGCTGACCAACGCCAAGGGCTTCACCTTGTACTGGTTCGCGCCGGACTCAGCGACCAAGTCGGTCTGCAACGGCTCGTGCGCGTCCTACTGGCCGCCGGTCAGCGCGCCCGTGACGGCCGGACCCGGCGTCACCGGGACCATCACCACGATCACCCGCGCCGACGGCTCCAAGCAAGCGGCCTACGACGGTCACCCGCTCTACACCTATCTCGCTGACAGCAAGCCAGGCCAGGCCAGCGGCAACAACGTCAACCTCAACGGCGGCCTCTGGCACGAGGTCCCCGCCTCCGGCTAACCCGCCCCGTGCCCGCCCCAAGTGCCGCCCCCAGAACAACATCGATGTGGCAGAGGTGTGGTGACAGCAACACCTATGCCACATCGATGTGGCTGACTCGCATAAGCAGGCCGGTGATGATCAGCGTCACCACCGCTACCGCTTCGACGATGAGCACGACGTAGGCGAGTCCTGAGGTGAAGGGCAGCTTGAATCCGAAGATCCCCACCGTTCTGGCCAGCAGGAAGCCGACGATGGTGCCAGTCATCAGCAGTGCGCATCCCGCGACGATCAGCAGGTGCCTCGTCGCCAGCAGCACGATCCCGGCCAGGATGGCACCGATGCCCTGGACCACGAACAGCACGTCCAGGGTCGGCACGTGCCGGTAAGGACCGGCCCACAGGTGCAGGTGAATGATCCCGGAGGCGACGAGCAGCCCGGCGTCTAGGAGGAATAGCAGCCACATCGCGCCTGACTTAGCGCCCTGGCTCTGCCCTCGGGTCTGAGTTGCGGTCATCGTGATTCCGTCCTGATCGAAGTGAATGGCTCGGCGAGCTGACTCAGCATCGTCCGGCCTAGCCGGAGGCGGCCGGACTGCTCAACCGGGATCGGCCGTCCGGCCAGGCCGGTCGTGCTGACTGCCCGTTCGTCGCGGTCAGGAAACACCGCGCGCCTGGACAGCAGGTCCCAGATCGTGAAGACAGTGCCGAGATTGAGGTCGAGCCGCCCCGAGGCGCGGTGGTGGATGCGGTGGTAAGCCGGGCTGATCATCACCCAGCCGACCTTTCCGTAGGTCCAGCGCACGTTAGCGTGCGGAAGCGCGCCCAGGCAGGCATAGACGGTAAGAACGATCGCCGGTGTCGCCGCGTTCGCTTCGATGGCCAGGACCGGGATCGCCGAGAGCAGGAAGCTGACGTGCACCAGCGGGTGAGCCCGGTAGGTGGTCAGGATACTCAGTTCTTCCTGCGAATGATGGACGGCATGCAGCCGCCAGAACATGTCGATCCTGTGATTGATCAGGTGCGCTAGCCAGTCCACCGCGTCGATGCCGAGCACGGCCGCCACGACAAAACACCAGCTCGGCACTTCTGCCATCCGGGGCAGCGTGATCCAGGGCTCGAGCCTGGCCAGCAGGCTGGCGAAGCCGGTCCCGATCAGGACGATCACCGGGATCACGAGCAGCGAGTAGAACAGGAGATAGCAGAAGTCCAGCAGGTGGCCGCGAGCCAGCAGCGGACGGCGCTGGGCCGGCCACAAGCACTCGATCAGGAAGACGACCAGCACGAAGCCGAGCACCACCGGGCAGGCGAGCTCGAACCGGCCCGCGTTGACTGATCTGGTCACGCCCGAGCGCCCGAGCAGGATCCAGCCACGCCAGCTCAGCCAGGTGGCGACGCCGGTTATGAGGATCGTCGGCAGGTAGATCCGTCGCACCAGTCCGGCGCCTTCCGTGGCCATATCCTCAGATACGTCCAGGAACATGGGCAAGTTCAGCTCGTGTCGGGTGGCGGCAGGCCGAGGTCCTTGCGTATCGTCCGGACCTGCTCCTCGACTGCGGCATCGGCGGCCTGGTGGCTCTGATCGAAGGAGACCAGCTCGCTGATCGAGACCGCGTGCGACTGCAGCCTGGTCAGCGCGATCCTCCGGTCGTTAACCCGGACGAGCGCCTTCGCCGTGGCGGCGATCACGGGCGGGAAGCCGATCATGAGCAGCTGCTCGTCGAACCGCCGCTCGGTTGCCACCTCGCGCCGCAGGTCAGCCTCGGACAGGGCCAGGTTGTGATGCTCGTGGTCCGTATAGGTGTCAACTTCGTCGTCGAGCTGGTCATTGGCTGGCGTGGCTATCGCCAGGTACCGCGCGGCGAGCGCCTTGGTAGTTTTGGGGGAAGGAGGCTGCGCCATCGAGCAGCCGGCCAGGGAGAGCACCAGGCAGAGCACGGCGGCGGCCCGGTGTCTGTGTGGCACTGTCCCAACGTATCGCCAGGTGCCTGTGTTCAGTGAGCACCCGTTCAGCCAGTACCGGCGTGGTTTCTGGCCGGCTGAACTATCTCGCCCGGCGTTACGTGATCCCACATGTCGAAGGAACCAGGCAAGGAACGGAGATCTGCGATGGGTAAGAGATGGCTAGTGCCAGCCGGCCTGGCCGCGGCCGCGCTGATTGCCACCGGATGCGGCAGCAGCTCAACCGGCTCGACCTCGGGCGGATCGGGCGGTACCTCAGGGACCGCGGCGTCGGGTAACACGGTCAAGACCGCGAAGATCGGCGGGGCGAGCGTGCTCACCAACGCCAAGGGCTTCGCGCTCTACTGGTTCGTCCCTGACACGAGCACGAAGTCGAATTGCAACGGTCAGTGCGCGACGTTCTGGCCGCCGGTCAAGGGTCCGGTGAGCGCCGGCTCGGGCGTGAGCGGCACGTTCGGCACGATCACTCGCGCCGACGGCTCGACCCAGGCCACCTGGAACGGGCACCCGCTGTATACCTACAAGGCCGACACCTCTCCCGGCGAAGACACGGGCAACGGGCTCAACGCCTCCGGCGGCGTCTGGCACGTAGTCTCGCTGACCAAGGCAACCGCGCCAACCTCATCGTCGTCGAGTTCGAGCGGCGGCGGCGGCGGTTACGGCTACTGATCCAGCCGCAGTACTGACCTTGGCGTGATCCAGGGCCTCACTGGCCCTCCGGCTCGGTGTCGCTAGGCATTCGCCAGCTTCCCGGACAGGCCAACCGCCAGTACCCCGAAAGGGCGGATACCCGGCAGCCTGGCCACGATCGGGTTTCCGGACTCCGCAGGTCACGCCGTCAGAGTTCCGTGATCATGGCCGAGGTCTTGATCACGGAAGCCTGGTGGGGTGTTCGCGCGGCTCATGTTCCGTGATCAAGGTTTGTTTCATGATCACGGAAAGTGGCGGGACCCGGCAGCGAAAACCGAGGCCGGGACGCTAAAAACGACGCGCTGTAGTAATGTAAACCCGTGTCAGCCAAGCAGGACCAAGCAGACCAGCCGCCCCCGGCACATCCGTCAGCACAGGCACAGCCGTCGCTGCCAGCACCATCGCCGCGCCGTCGGGGCACCGGTTTCTACGCGCTCGCCATAGGCGTGCCCGTCGTTGTGGTCGTGGTGGCGCTCGTGGCGGCATTCGCCATCCTGGCCGGCGGCAGGGGCAGGACGACGTCGCGGGCATCGTCGGACGCGAAGCGGCTGAACCAGGCTCGCAATAATCCCGACGTTGACCCCGGCACCACCCTGCCCGGCGCGACCGCCCCCGGCTTCACCCTGACCGACCAGTTTGGCGCCAGGATCTCGCTCAGCCAGTTCCGGGGCAAGGTAATCGTGCTCGCGTTCGTCGACTCGCGGTGCACCACTGTCTGCCCGCTGACCACGGTGAGCATGACCGAGGCGGTCAGCATGCTCGGCCCGGCGGCCGCCAGGCACATTCAGCTACTCGGCATCGACGCGAACCCGGACGCTACGGCCGTCGCCGATGTCCGCGCCTACTCGGTGGCGCACCAGATGACGCGCTCCTGGCATTTCCTGACCGGCACTCCCAGCGAACTGGCCAGGGTGTGGCGCGCATACCATGTGTTCGTCGCGGCGTCGCACGGCAATATCGATCATGAGCCTGCCATGTACGTGATCGATCAGCGGGGCAGGGAGCGGACGCTCTACTTGACCCAGATGGCCTATGCGGGGGTTGGTCAGCAGGCCGACCTGATCGCCGACGGCCTGTCCAGCGTGCTTCCCGGCCACCCCGCGCCACATCACGTCGTGCCGCTGAGCGAGGCGACGCCGATCGGACCCGGCACGACCGTGAGCCTGCCGGTCATCGGCGGAGCCGACCAGGCATCGAGCGTCGCGATTGGCCTCGGGCATCCGCACGTAGTGGTGTTCATCGCGAGCTGGATCAGCGAGATCTCCAGTCTGCCGGCCGAACTGCGGGTGCTCGCGAGCTACCAGCGACAGGCGCGAAGCCGAGGCTGGCCCACCGTGGTGGCGGTGGATGAGAGCCAGACCGAGACCAGCGCGAGCTCCTTGCCCGCATTGCTCAGCCAGGCCGGAGGCACCGGGCTCGGCTACCCGGTAGCCGCCGATACGAGCGGCCGGGTCGCTGACGGCTACGCGGTGCAGGACATTCCGTGGATTGTCATTACTTCAGCGGACGGGCGCATCTTGTTCAGGCACGATGGCTGGCTGTCAGTACCGGCTCTGGCCCGCGCAGTGACCCACGCGGCTACCCGCCGGTGACGTAAGTTCACGCTAAGATCCCGCTATGGCAGGCAAGGTCGTACTAGTGACCGGCGCGTCGGCGGGGATCGGGCTCGCCTGCGCTTACCAGCTCGCCGCTGACGGCTGGACGGTCATCGGCGCCAGCCGCCGGGGTACCGGCGGGACTGGCACGGCAGCCTGGACCAGCACAGTGATGAATGTAGACGACCCCGACGCCGTCCGCGCGGGCGTAGCTCAGCTCAGCCAGCAGCATGGCCGGATTGACGCACTGGTCGCGGCGGCGGGGTGGGGAATCGCCGGCGCGGTCGAGCACACAACCGTAGAAGAGGCCAAGGCCCAGTTCGAGACCAACTTCTGGGGTTGCGTCCGCGTGACGCAGGCCGTGCTTCCTCTCATGCGCCAGCAGGGCGGCGGCCGGATCGTACTGCTCAGCTCGATCGGCGGCGTGATCGGGATCCCGTTTCAGGCGTTCTACAGCGCGAGCAAGTTCGCGCTCGAAGGCTTCGCCGAGTCACTGGCCTACGAGGTGGCGCCGTTCGGAGTACACGTCACGCTGGTGCAGCCAGGCAACATCCGTACCGACTTCACAGCCAGCCGGAGAATGGCTCGCGCCAGCGCCGGCGACCAGATCTATTCGGCGGCCATGACCAAGGCGGTCACGCTGATGGAACGCGACGAGGCCAGCGGAGCACCGGCCGACTCAGTAGCGGCCGTCGTGCAGCGGATCTTGCAGGCCCGCCGCCCGCCACGCCGAGTCTCGGTCGGCAAGACGGGCGAGCGGGCCGGCCTGATCGCCCGGCGAGTGCTGCCGTTCCGCGTGTTCGAGGCCGCCGCCAAGAGCAGCCTCGGCGTCTAGTAGCCGCAGTTGTTACCGTGGCCGCAGCCACCGTAGGCCGGCTTGCCCTTCGCCGGGGTGCTGTTCAGGAGCACGGGCAGAGACTTGGACAGCGGGCGGCCCTTGGAGTCGTGCGCCTGCACGGCGAACCAGGGCCCGCTGCTGCTCACCGCCACCGCGGTCTCGAAATCGCCGTGCGGGACCGAGCCCACCGCCGACAGCGACGTCGCGTCCTTGCCGGCGAACACCGTCCAAGAGGCGACATTGGTCGCACCGTTCCAGCTCGCGAACACGGTAGCGCCACCCGAACTCGGCCGCGCCGCAGCCGCCGGCTTGTCCACCGGCGCCCTTCCCAGTCGGTCAGGAAGGCGCGGAAGGACGGGTCACCCTTGGTCATCTTGCCGTCCATGAGCAGCTTGCCGTCCGCCGTGAACTCCGAGAAGTACGGGTTCGTGCCCCACCCGACGAACATCCGGCCGTCGGGGAGCAGTTGCGCGCTGCCCATCGCGGCGGACAGCAGCGGCTTGCCCGGGTGCACATACTGATTGCGCAGCGAGACCTGCATGCTCTTCTCATCGACGTCGAGCAGCAGCGCCCGCGACTGCTTCTCCTCGGCCCGCGCGGCACCGTTGTCGAACACGGTCATCGTGTCGCCGTCATGGGGCCTGACGTGATGCTGCCAGTGGAAGACTGCCTCGGGATCGACTTTGAAGTCGGACTTCTTGCCGCCAAGCCGCCACACGATCTCGCCGGTCTTCCTGGACACCTTGTACACCGTCCAGGTGTTGCGGGCCGAGATAAGCAGGTCACCGTCGGGCGCGAGGGCAAGTGAATTGATATGGAAATAATCGTAGGGGTGCTTCACCGAGTTGAGAGACGCATAGAGCTGATGGGACTCCTCGATCGGCACGTGGTCCAGACTGTCCCACTCGAAGACCAGCTTGCCCGTCGCGATGTCGATCTCCTGGGCCACGCCGGAGACTAGGTAGGCCCTGGAAGGGCCGCCTACGGCGGACAGATCAGCGACTGACACCTTGTAGGCCGTCAGCAGCGCCGTACCCTGCGGCGTGATGTTGAACTCGTGCAGGTCAGCCTGCAGGCCGTTCGCGCAGTGCACCTTGTGCACAGTCTGATAGGAGGCATCGGCGATCATGCCGGCTCCCAGCCCGTATCCGGCGCCCACGACCTTGCCTTCCCACCAGGTGAGCACCTGCTTCCCCTGATAGGCCTGCGTGTTGAAGTCCATCTTGCTGTCGCTGATGTCCGGCTTGAACCAGACCAGCTCGCCGTTCGTCCGAATGATCATGGTGCCGCCCTGGCCGGGGCCTGACGCCACGGTCGCCACCATGATGTATCCGGGATCGCTCGGCACCGTGGCCGATGACTTGACCGAGATCAGCGGCGGAGCCAGGTCCGGCCTGGACTCAAACGTCCTGATGCCCTTGGTTACCGTTGACTCGCTGACCGTCCGCGCCGACGCTTTGGTACCGCACCCGCACACGCCCGCCCCGACCGCACTCAAGCCAGCCACACCCGCTGCGGTTCCTGCTTGCTTCAGCAACTGGCGCCGTGACCAGTCTTGCCACATGGAAAATCTCCTCTTTGAGCACTACGCCTAGCTGATCTCGACGGTCGCTGACGTGGCGAGCAACTGACCCTTGGCGTCATGCGCGCGAACGGCGAAGAACGGGCCGGAGTGGTTCACCGCGATCGCGGTCTCGAAGCCCTTCCTGCGTCCCGAGCCGACCGGCTTGAGTGCCGAGCGGCTCTTGCCGGCCAGGATCGACCACGTAGCCGCCTCGGTAGCCCCGTTCCAGCTCGTGTAGACAGTGGCCCCGCCGGGCCGGTGCCGTGCGACGACGTCCGGGGGGCCGTCCGGATGGCCGGTCCAGTCCGCGCTGAAGACCCGGTACGAAGGATTGCCCTTGGTCATCTGCCCGGCCAGGACCAGCCTGCCGTTGGCGGTGAACTCGGAGAAGTACGGGTTCGTGCCCCAGCCGACGAGCATGTTGCCATTCGGCAGCAACTGGGCGCTGCCCATGGCCGCCGACAGCACGTTCTGGCCCGGATGCACGTAGTGATGGCGAAGGGTGACGTGCATCTTCTTCTCGTCCACGTCGAGCAGGAGAGCCCGCGACTGCGTCTCCTCGTTCGGCGCGGCACCGTTGTCGAACACGCTCAGCAGGGTGTCGCCGTGCGGTCTGACATGGTGCTGCCAGTAGAACTTCACGCCCGGCCCGAAAGTGAAGTCGGATTTCTTGCCGCCGAGACGCCAGATGATCTTCTTCGTCTGCCGGTGCACCTTGAAGATCGTCCAGCAGTTGCGGGACGAGATCAGCAGGTTACCGTCGGGCGCGATGGCGAGTGAGTTGATATGAAAGAAATCGAACGGGTTGCTGGCGATCCCGTACTTCTTGCCCAGCCAGCGGAACGGCTGATGCGTCTCGGTGAGGTGCACGCCATCCTCGATCGCGTTCCACTCGGAGACCAGCTCGCCGGTCTTGATGTCGATTTCCTGGCAGACCCCGGTGGCCATGACGCCGTGCTTCGGGCCGCCGATCGGACGCAGGTCGTACTTCATCGTCTTGTAGATACTGACCAGAGCCGTGTCCTGGGCAGTGATGTTGAACTCGTGGTGGTCGATCTTGATGCCCTTGCCGTGCGCGTGCAGGGTACGGATCCGGTGGTAGGTGCTGTCGGCGATGACCACCTGGCCCTGACCCCAGCCGTGCGTCTCGAAGCCCTCCCACCAGGTGAGCACGGGCTTGCCCTGGTAGGTCTGCATATTGAAGTCGAGCCGGTGCGCGTATGGCTCGTCCCGGCCCATCCAGACCAGGTTCCCGTTCGAGTCAAGGATGACTGATCCGCCTCGGCCCGGGGCGCTGACTGGTGCGTTCATGAAGATATGCCTGGTGCTTGACTCGGCTGTCTTGCGTATGGAGATGACCGGAGGACTGAGGTCTGGCCTGGTGACGTAGTGCTTGAAGCCGCGCACCTCGATCACCTCGGGAATGACCGTACCGCCCGTCACCACATCTGGCGCGGGCTCGTTCCTGGCCGCCGCCGAGCGAGACGAACACCCGACCATGCTCAGCCCAGTCACCCCGGCGGCAGCTACGCCGACCTGTCCCATCAGCTGCCGCCGGGTTACCTCACGAGCCATTAGCTCTCCTCATAACGCGTGCCTAGACGCCTAGCCGAACTGCCGGGACGTGCCGATCACCCGGCCCTTCGAGTCAAGCGCCTCCACCTTGAATACCTTGCTGCCTGCCGGTACCGGGATAGCGGTCTCGAAGCCACCCTTGGCCTTCGTCGCGACCGCCGTCAGCTGCCCGGCACTTGGCCCGCCAAGCACCTTCCAGCTAGCGACCTGGGTATCGCCATTCCAGCTGGCGTAGACCTTGGTCTGGCCGCCGCTGCCGCGGACAGCCCCGGATGGGGCGGTCAGCGGAATGCCGACCCAGCTCTGGACCTGGTTGGCCCGGTAGCTGAGGTCAGGTCCAGGCATGACCCCTTCCAGCAGCACTTGCCCCGACTTGCTGTACTCGGTGAACCAGGGCTGTGCGCCGAATCCTACGAACACATTACCGTTCGACAGGACCTGAGTGCTGCCCATGTAGGCGGCATCGGGGTGATCTGGCGCCGTGTACTGCGAGACCATTGTCGCCGTGTGGCTGGTCTGGTCGAGCCTAAGCACCAGTCCTCGGGTTGGTCCGTCGGGGTCCAGGTAGGTACCCGCGCCCGTGAGCATGCAGCAGTGATCATCGAACAGGCTGATCTCGTTGTCCGGCAGGAGCGTCACATCGTGCTGCCACTGGAACGAGGCAGCCGAGGAGACCTTAAAGCTCAAGTTCCTGCCGCCGAGCGTCCACAAGATCTTGCCGCTGGCGATGTTGATGTCGTAAGCCGCCCAGGTGTTGCGCATCGAGACGATCAGGTTGCCGGTGCCGTCCAGGTTGATCGAGTTCACGTGATAGGCGTCCCACGGGAAACTGTTAGCTGGCGGCAGGGCGCGGGTGTCCCTCAGCGAGATGTGGCGGAGCGCGTCCCAGCTGCGGACCAGCTTGCCGGTCCTCAGGTTGTACTCCTGGACCGCCGAGTCGGTCAGCGCGCCGTCCTTGACCCCGCCATACTTGCCGAGGTCCATCGGGATGTCCTTGTTCGCCGTCACCCAGGCGTTGTCGCCGTCGATGATCATCGAGTGCAGCGTGAGGATCCAGCCATCGGTGCCCTTGAGCGTCGCGATGGTCTGGTAGTGGTTGTTGACCACGACATACTCACCGGTCGTCGTCGCACCCGTGTCAGTGATCTGGCCCTGCCAGTAGGTCAGCACCGGCTGGCCCTGGTAAGTCTGCTCGGCCAGGTTCGATGCCACGTCAAGGGTCGGGACGGGCTTGAACCACACCGGCTGCAGGTTGTTGTTGAGGATCAGCGGTCCGCTCTGGCCCTGCAGCTCACCGCTGGTCTCGTCGTAGAAATTGGCGAGCAGGATGTAGCCTGGCTCCAGCTTGCCGGTGACCGCCTGGGCGTCCGGGATGATCAGCGGGGGATGCAGGCCAGGGGCTGACGCGAAGGTGTACGAGCCCTTGGTCGTAAACGCGCCGATCGGAGCGCCTGGAGCGCCAGCGAAGACGAAGTCGACGACGCCGAAGGCCACGATCACGGCCAGCACCACGACGGGCAGTTGAAGCAACCGCGCCTTGAGCCCGCCCGGCCTGACCTTTCCGCCCTCGGCCGGTGCCGCGGGCTCTGCCGGTGCGGCAGCCTGCGCCGGTTCGGCAGCCTGCGCCGCCCGTGCCTGCCCCGGAAGCAGGAAGAAGGTCACCGCCGCGGCGATCAGTACGAGGCCGGCGGCGATCAGGTAGCCCAGTCTGAAGCCATCGGTGAGCGAGTTCGGCACCGGCTTGTTGTCGCCGATCAGGTGGCTGGTGTAGCTGGTGGCGAGTGAGATCAGCAGCGCGAGACCGAGCGCGCCGCCGATCTGCCGCGAGGTGTTCACCATGCCAGAGGCCAGGCCAGCCTGCGCCGGCGACGCGCTATGGGTCGCGGCGATCGTGGACGGGACGATTGAAAGCGCGATTCCCGCCGCCACGAGAATCCCGGGGAAGATCACGAATCCGAACGCATTGCCGCTCGGGCCGATCCGTGCGAGCAGCAGCATGCCGCTCGCCATCATCAGCAGCCCGCTGGTCAGCACCGCCTTGACGCCGAACCGGCCGACAAGCTTGCCCGTCCGCTGCGCCACCAGCAGAATCGTCAGCGCCATCGGGAAGAAGGCCAGGCCGGCAACGAGCGGAGACAGGCCGAGCACCTGCTGCAGGTACAGCGAGCTGATGTACCACATCGGGAAGAGCGCCGCGCTGAACGCGAGCACGATCAGGTTCGCCGTGCGCAATGCCTTGCTGATCGACTTCACCGGCACCAGCGGCACTGTTGCCCATCTGATCTCGATCACCACGAACAAGGCGAGCACCGCCAGGCCCAAGAAGATAGGGCCGAGTGTGAGCGGGGCGGTCCAGCCAAGATTGCCGCCGTTCACGAAGCCGTAGGCCAGGATGAGCTGACCGCCGGTCAGGGTGAGCGCTCCGCCGAGATCGAACTTCGTCTTCTCGCGGTGCCCGTCATCGCTGATAACGCGATAGGCCACGATCGCGGCCGCGATGCCGATCGGCGGGTTGATGAGCAGCACCCAGCGCCAGCCGAGCTCCTGCGTGATGATCCCGCCGAAAAGCGCGCCGGCCGCGCCGCCGGCTCCGTTCATCGCACTCCACAGACCAATGGCGCGGTGCCGCGCCGGTCCCTGCGGGAACGCGGAGGTGATGGCGGCGAGCGACGCCGCAGCCATCAGCGCTCCGCTGAGGCCCTGCACAGCACGCGCGCCGACCAGCATCCCCTGATCGATGGCCGAGCCTCCGGCCAGGGACGCCAGCGCGAACAAGGTAAGAGCCGCGACCAGGCTGTTACGTCGCCCGAATCGATCGCTCGCCCGGCCACCCAGCATCAGGAAGCCGGCGAAGACGATCGCATAGGCGTCGATGACCCACTGCAGGTTGATCGGAGAGAAATTGAGAGCGTTCTGGATCGACGGGAGGGCGACGTTGACGATAGTCAGGTCGAGGATCACCATGAACTGCGCGACACAGCAGACGATGAGCAGCCACTTCTGGCGCGTACGGTGCTCATCCTGCGCTGACTGTGCTTGCGACGGCTCAGCCGTCGCCGTCTGGGCCTCCCGCATAGTGCGGAAACTCATTGCGATGCGGCCGCCTTCTGCTGACCGTGCCAGGCGTTGAGGGTCCCCATAGCCGCATCGACGATCCGCTCGTTGAACATCGCCGAGTCGTTCACCCTCGGCAGCGGAGCCTGCGGCACAGGCACCTCAAGGAACTCGCACAGCGGCTCCCAGCCGTCACCCGGGGCCCAGACCAGCAGGCGCTCGGCCGGCACGGTGGCCTTGACCTCGTCGTTGTAGCGGTCGAAGGCAAGGGCTAGCGACTCCAGGTCCGCGCCCACGGCCTCGGCTGCCAGCAGGCCGCTCTTCTCCCACATGGCCGTGATCAGGTTCATGTAGTCGTTCCAGCCCGGATCGATCCGGCGCCGGGCTTCTGACAGGTCGTGCACCAGGTTGTTGCCGTACACGACGTCCCAGATGGTCTGGCTCATGCTCTTGGCCCAGGCAGCGGCCGGACGGACGCTGAGCAGCACCTTCGCCTCTGGGTAGAGGTCGATCAGCTCGCGGTAGAAGAAGGAGCCCGGCCAGTCGACCGTGGACTGGAAGCCTTCGAAGATCTTGGCCCAGTCGGCGCCGCCCTCGAAGGCGTTTGACCACTGTGGAACGAGGCTGAGGTCACTGAGAACGTTGACCATGTGATAGCACGGTCCGACTCCCAGCATCTCCAGGGCGATTTTCTGGGTGAGCGTTGCCGTACGCGGCAGGCCCGCTCCGATTAGTTTCATTTGAAACTCCTTCGTTCAGTTCAGATGTCCGAGCATGACGCATTCCGTCTGCCCCCGGAGCCCGATTAGCTCCGAGTTTGCTGCTGAAAATCTTAGAGATCACCTAGAATCCTGTGAGTTCACCTAGAACTTGTAGTCCACTAAATCCGACATGTCCATGCTATCTGGACAGCACGATGGCCCTAATCGCCCCCTACAGAGCCCGGGCCTGGCCGCTGGCCGACAGCCAGGCGGCGGCAGGACCGACGGCCGGCTCGCCTAGCCGCAGCGCCCCGCCCGCCGCAAGCCCGATGACGGGGCCGCGGCCGACCGCTAGCCGCGTGACCTGAGCTTCCCCAGGCGCAAGCCACATGACCAGGACTTCCGCCGGGACATAAATAACCGCCCCGCGGACCCTGGGTGCCCCGAACCTCGCCGGCAGTTGAACACAGCAACCTCAATTTCCGCCCGCTGACACGCGAGCGAAAGCTGTGAACTTCCTGTGTGACAACCCAGAGACTCTCCTTAGCCCCGGCTGTCACACTGGACAGTCTGGTAACACTGGCCAGACCAGCCACTTCAGGCAGGTCAGTCACACTTGGGGGACGATCTAGCCCTAGCCGACCGGACGCGCCTAGGAACCGGCGACACCCGCCCGACTGCCGACAACAGTACTGCCGACAACAGTATTGTTCCCTCGATGATCCGAATCGCGGCTGGCATATGATCAAGATCCACTCCCCCTGGCATGTTTCCAAATGAGTGAATTCCCTCCCCGTCGCCATTCAGCCCCATGCGAAGCCAAAGCTTACGGCATGCCCTACTAATGCGAGCGACTTTATAGGCGCTAATGTAGCGCTCCAAATCGCCAATCGCGGCCAGGAATTGTCGAGCTAGCGCCGACCACGCCAGGCCTGGTCACTAGCCGGCTCCGACCAGTGCCGCCGTCCCCGAGTTCGGCTGAGCAACGCGACCCAGGCCGCCGTTCGACCGGCCCAAACCGGCAGCACCGATCAGCCCCCGATCAGCCCGGCGAACCCAGCCCGGCGTTCTGCGTCGAACTGCGTCGTTTCACCCCTCCCGCTAGCCATGCCCTGATAGGCCGATAACCGCTAGTAAGGACATACCAAGGACCCGATGCCGGAATGACCTCACCCTAGGCCGCTCCCATCACCGTGTCATTGATCCACCCGCAAACCACAACAACCCCAATGCCACCAGAACTACCCCACCCAACCCAAGATCTGCCCCCACCCCGCCAGAACAGCCCCACCCCGTTTCCGCGATCATGAACCACACCTTGATCACGGAACTCCGCAAGCGCGATCGCCCCACTAGAAGCTCCGTGATCAAGATCTCGACCATGATCACGGAAACCGGGGGCAGTGCCGGGGCGGGGCCAGTGCCGGGGCGGGGGCCGAGCCGGGGCGGGGGCCGAGCCGGGGCGGGGTTAGACCCAGACCTGGCGCTTGGTGGTGTAGTAGTCGGCTTGCTCGGCGCTGGCCTGGGCGCTGGCTTCGCGGCCGGCCTGGGAGCGCTGGGTGAACTGGAGCTCGGCCGGGCCGAGCCAGCGAGTCCAGGCCTCGTGATAGGCCTCTGCCCGCTGCTTGGAGCGGCCGAGGTCGGACGGGACAGCGGCCCAGCGGCGGTCGAACGGCCTCTTTCCGCGCGCGACCCTGACGAGCGACCGGCCAGAGCCCGACCCGCCGGGGACCAGCCGGGAGACCAGGTAGCGCGGGAAGTCGGCCGGGCTGAGCACGTCGTCGAGTGCCACGCTAAACCGGTCGTTCTCGGCCGCGGTCGCGGCACTCAGGAAGACTCGCAGGTACCCGGCCGCCCTCGGCTCTATCGTCAGTGATCCCGCCGCATCGGTACTGAGCTGGCCGAGCCGCGTGTAGCAGTCGCAGATTGCCCGGGCCACCAGGTCGAGCGGCAGCGCGTCGGCCAGGCCCCGGCGGGTTCTCGCCAGGCGGCGGGCCGCCCAGCCAGCAGCCGCGACCACGACCACCAGCCCGGTCGCGGCACCGGGCAGGCTGACCGCGATCGCGCCGATCACCATGACGAGGGCGCCGACCGCTGCTAGCCAGCCTGGCGGACGCTGGCTAATCGGAAAACGAGGTGGCTCGGTGCGAACCTGGTGCCGCTCGTGTTTCGCGACCAGCCTTGGCCTGATCACCAGCGTCTGGAGCTGAGTCCCCTGGTAGGGCTCTCCGATGCGCCAGCGCCGCCTGGCGCCATCGCGCTGCGCTGTCCGGTCGGACATGGACCGATTGATCTGGGCGAACTCTGTGTCCGGCGGCGGCGCGAACGGGCCAAGAGCCGGATGCACGTGCGACGGGCCAGCCTCGATCGCGCCGTCCTCGGAAGGCGCGAACACGTGCAGGTGCTTGCGCACAAACCGCTGATAGTCACCCGAGCCTCGGGTGAGTTCGGGTGCCACGCAGATGATGTCCCAGTTGGAGGCTATCTTCGCCGGGTCCGCCGGGTCGAGCCTGAGCGCGCGGCCCCGGCTCTGCTGAACGGATACGGCGGTGGTGGCGGTGCTCAGGTCGACCAGGCAGTTGACGCAGGGCGCGTCCCACCCCTCGCCGAGCATCGCCCGTGTCCCCACTAGCGCGCGGGTCGCCCCGGCCGTGAACGCCGCCGTCGCCAGTTCCACCCAGAGTCTGGGCTGCCAGGCCGGGCCGGTCGCGCTGAGCCTGACCAGGCCGCCTTCGCCTGGCTCAGCCCGCCACCCGGTCAGCTCACTGGCGTCGGCCTGCCGCAGGGCCGCCAGGAGAAAGTCGGCGTCATCCGCTCCGCAGCGCAGCCCCCGGCCAGTCACCAGCAATGGGCGCAACGCCCTGGTTCGCGGGTCGGCCACGATGGCGTGCAGCGCCGCCGGCGCTGAGCCAGCGTCGGCGGGCAGCAAGTCAGCGAGCCCCCGGCCAGGCGCGGTCGCCTGCTCGGTGTCGGTCAGCACAAGCGCGCGCAGGCGCTCGCCCCTGGCGTCGAACTCGCAGGCCAGGACGTCAGCGAGGGCAAGCGCCTTGGCGGCCGAGTTGGTCAGGAGCCGGTCGATATCGGACGCGCCGCGCCTGATGCCCTGCCTGGTCAGCGTGAAGCCGAGTGCGCGCAGTGCCTCAGCAATGGACGTGTACCTAGCCGCAGCGCCGGCACCGTCGGCCGCGGCCAGGCAGCGCAGCGCGTAGTCCTCAAGCAGGACCAGCCAGTCATCCAGGTCGGGCTGCTCGCGATAGCCCTCGCCGCGCGGCACGCCGGCCGGCAGCTCAAGGCCACCGGAGGCGAGGAACCTGGCCCCGGCCCTGGCCAGAGCCGGATGAGCGCGCTGGAAGGTTGTCCACGGCACCTCTGCGTCCTCCGAAGCGCCGCGCCCGCGATCGCGCATCCGGCTGATCACCCAGGCCGGGAGGCTGGTCGAATCGGCGTCCTCCTCATGCAGCCTGGTGATCAGCTCGGTGAACCGCAGGTCATGCTCGGCCAGCCAGGCGGTCTCGGTGTCAAGCGGCCTGGTCAGCCAGGCCAGTTCCTGGTAAGGCGCGAGCGCACGCTCACGTACCAGGGCCGGAGTCGGAACGCTGAAGTCGACCGGGCCGAGCAGCCCGGCATAGAGCTCGTTCTCCTCGCTGGTCAAGGTGTCAGGCGGCGTCGCGGTCAGCGCCACCACGTGCACACCTGGCAGTTGCGCCAGCGCGGCCCTGACCACATACCCCCACATCGAGGCGAGGTGGTGACACTCGTCAAGCACGACAGTCCGCACGCCGCCTGCCCGCAGAGCGGCGATCCGGTCGCGCGCACCTGGCCCGAGCATCTGGTCCAGGTCGGAACCGAGCGCCGCGCCTTTGGCGATCTCGCGCCGCACGGCCGCCATGATCCTGGCGACCTCGCGCTGATGCCGCTCCCGCGCAGCGCCGGTCCAGCTCTCCGCCTCGCGCTGCGCCTGCACCGCTGACCCGCCGGTAGCCTTGGCACGGTCGGCCGCCCAGCGCCGCTCCGCCTGACCTCGGATCGCGGCGGCCGGATCGTCAAGCTGGCAAAGCGACTGATAGGTCAGGCAGGCAACGGTCGCTGAAGGATCGGCCGAGGCCAGCCCGGCAGGCGCGCCGAACGCACTCGCGGTACGCAGCCATTGCGCCTGCACAGCGGTGTTCGGCACCAGGACGAGCGACCGGGCGCCAAGCCGCCTGATCAGCTCCATGCCGAGCAGGGTCTTGCCAGAGCCCGGCGGCGCGATGATGTGGGTTCGAAGCTGACCACGCCGGCGGTCGGCCTCAAACGCCTCCAGGGCATGCTGCTGGTAGCCGCGCCAGGTTCCCGTGAATGCCAGCGACCCGAGCAAAGTGTCCGCCTTGACCATTTCAGCAGGGTAACGGCCAATTAGCCCCTGTCACACCGGAGTTACGGCAGGATGCCCTCGATCAGCGCCTGCTGCAGCCGGTCGGCCGTGGCCACGTCGGGCTTACGGGCCGCGAGCACGTCGGCGTAGAGGAACGACTCGCCGAGCCGCACGAGCGCGAAGGCAAGCGCATTCGGCTCGATGAGCGTGACCAGGCCAAACTCGGCGATATCGCGGCGCAGCAGCGCCTCGACGAACGTGACGATGCCCGGCTGGACCTGGCCGAGCGGGCTGGTCAGCACCCGCAGAGCCAGCGCGGGCTCGTCATCGAGCAGGCGGCGCAGCCCGGCCGACTGCGACACGATCGCATTGATCTGCCGCCCGGTGCCCGGCGTATGCAGCTCGCCATCCGGCCGTTCCGCCTCCCAGCGAGCCGAGGCCACCGCGAGCGTCCGCTCGGTCAGTACCCACAGCGCCTGGCCGAGCAGCGCCTCGCGGCTGCCGGCCCGGCGGAACAGGGTCGCTCTCGACACGCCAAGCTCGTCGGCCAGGCTCCGCATGTCCAGGCGCCGGCCCTCATGGAGCCAGCGCGCGGCAAGCAGCACGAACCGGCTCGGCCGCGCCGGGACCCGCGCCTGGAGCCCCGCCGGGGGCCGCACTGGCAGCCCCGGCCGAGACCGGGCCGGTGCCGTCGCGGCCGCTGGCACCATCAGCTGTCAGACCCGGCCGCCTGGCCGGCCGCGTCGAACACGCTGTTGACGATGGCCTGCGTCATCGCCCCGTACGGCGGCAGGAACGCATCGGCCAGATCACCGGTGCCGCGCACCACCACCCCGCGCGGATTGGAGAACTCGCGGAATCCCTCGATCCCGTGATGCCGCCCGCTGCCGCTCTGCCCGATCCCGCCGAACCCGAGCGACGGCAGCGCCCCCTGCACCGCGCAGATGTTGACACAGGCACCGCCCGACGTCGTCTGAGTGAGCACACCCTCGGCGACCTCGGCGTCCTTGCTGTAGACATACAGCCCGAGCGGCCGCTCGCCCGCATTGATCTCTGCCAGTGCCTCGCCCAGATCGTCGTAAGGTATGACCGGCAGGATCGGCCCGAAGACCTCCTCGGTCATGATCCGCAAGCCGGCGGGCGCGTCAACGGCGAGCACGAGCGGCAGCCTGCGGGTCGCCGGGTCGGGCTCGCCGCCGAGCGCGACCAGCCGCGTCCCCGCTGCCCGTGCCTCATCGACCATCGCCTCCACCCGCTCCAGGTGCCGCTGGGTGATGATGCCGGTGCAGTCCCCCGAGGCCGTGTACTGGGCCAGTTCGGCCGCCGCGTAATTCTCGGCGTGCGCCACGAAGTCGTCCACCTGTGCCCGCGGCACCAGCGCGTAGTCAACCGAGATGCACATCTGCCCGTTCTTGATCAGCTTGGTGCCGATCACGCTGCGCACGCTCTCGGCATCCACGCTGTCAGCCGTCAGGATGGCCGGGCACTTGCCGCCGAGCTCCAGCGTCACCGGCACCAGGTTGGCCGCCGCCGCCAGCGCGACCTCGCGCCCGATCGCCGGGCTGCCGGTATAAAGCAAGTGGTCCCAGCGCACCGTCGGGAACTCCTTGGCCAGCGCCAGGCCGCCAACCGACACCGCGACACGAGATCCTCGCCGAACGTCTGCGCCACCATAGACCTGAGCAGCTCGGCGCAGGCGGGCGTGTAGTCCGACGGCTTGATGATCACGCGGTTGCCGGCCGCGAGCATCTCGACCAGCGGCCCGACCGACAGGTCGAACGGGAAGTTCCACGGGACGATATTGCCGACCACGCCCTTGGGCTGGTACCGGATCCCCGCCCTGGCCGTGCCGTAGAACGCGGGGTCGGCGAACCGTTCCTCCTCCGCCAGCCATGAGTCGAGCTGCTCGATCGCGTACATCGCGCGGCCAGCCACCCCGAGGATCTCGACCAGGTCGGTGAACACCTCCGGGTGCACGCCGAAGTCCTCGCTCATCGCCGCCCTGATCTCGGCGCGGTGACCGACCAGCATGCCGGCCAGGGCCGCGAGGTGCCCCTTGCGGACGTCAGGAGCCGGGCAGGGATCGGCCAGGAAGGCGGCGCGCTGCAGCGCGAACAGCCGGTGCAGGTCGGCGATCGCCGGGCCATCATCGGCGTCGGTGGTACTCTGCGGCGAGATGAGCGAGGTCATGAGCTCTCCTGCACGCCGGCGGTGCCTGGCCCGCGGGACGGCGCTGACCATCTGTGATACATCTGGCGAAAGTGTTGCATAGCTCGCTGGCCGATGCCATCCTGTAAGCCGTCAGCGCATGAGCACGACGGAGCAGGATGCACGCGACCCCCGACGCTACCGCGACCCCGCCGAGCCGCCGGAGCACGTCGACGTGCTGATCGTCGGCGCGGGCCTGTCGGGCATCGGCGCGGCCTGCCGCCTGCAGATCCGACGCGCCCGGACCTCGTACGCGATCGTCGAGGCGCGCGGCACCAGCGGCGGGACCTGGGATCTGTTCCGGTTCCCCGGCGTGTCCGCTCCGACTCCGACATGTTCACCCTCGGCTTCCCGTTCCGGCCCTGGACCGGCAGCCGAGGCGATCGCCGGCGGCGGCGAGATCCTGCGCTACCTGCGCGAGACCGCGGCCGCCTACGGCGTGGACAAGCAGATCAGGTACCACAGCCGGGTCGTGACGGGCCGACTGGTCCAGCGACGAGGCCCGCTGGACGGTCACCATCGAGGACACCGACACCGGCGCGGCACCGAGCGCACCTGCGGCTTCCTGTACCTGTGCGCGGGCTACTACCGCTACGACGAGGGCTACACGCCGGACTGGCCCGGGCTGGCAGACTTCGCGCGGCACGCTCGTGCACCCGCAGCACTGGCCGGAGGATCTGGACCTGACCGGCAAGCACGTCGTCCTGATCGGCAGCGGCGCGACCGCCGCGACCATCGTGCCCGCGCATCGCCGGCACCGCGGCCAAGGTCACGATGCTGCAGCGATCGCCGTCCTTCGTGCTGTCCCTGCCGACCACCGATCCGATCGCCGACCTGCTGCGCAAGGTGCTGCCGCGAGCGCCGCGCGTACCGGGCGGTCCGCTGGAAGAACGCGCGGATGCGGGACGTTCATCTACAACTTCTGCCGCAAGCACCCGGCGCGGGCCGGGCGCATGCTGCAGAAGTCGCGCGGCCAAGCAGCTGCCCGACGGCTATGACGTCGACACGCACTTCACCCCCGCCTACGAGCCGTGGGATCAGCGCATGTGCCTGGTGCCCGACGGCGACTTCTTCGCGGCGATCAAGTCCGGCCAGGCCGAGGTCGTGACCGACCACATCGAGGACGTTCACGCCCGACCGGGCTCCGGCTGCGCTCGGGCGCCGAGCTGCGCGCCGACGTGGTCATCACCGCGACCGGGCTGAACCTGCTGCCGCTCGGCGCGATCCCCCTGACCGTCGACGGCGAGCCCGTGCCGGGTCCCCGAGCGCGTCGCCTACAAGGGCATGATGCTCGACGGCGTGCCCGAACATGGCGTTCGCGATCGGCTACACCAACGCCTCCTGGACGCTCAAGGTCGACCTGGTCTGCCCCCTACGTGATCCGGATGCTGCGGCTTCATGCGCGAGAACGGGGTACGCC
The DNA here is from genome assembly GCA_963819285.1 of uncultured Actinomycetota bacterium. Lineage (GTDB taxonomy): Bacteria > Actinomycetota > Actinomycetes > Streptosporangiales > Streptosporangiaceae > Chersky-822. The sequence goes on along the minus strand of CAWFVM010000002.1, from coordinate 1,430,024 downwards.
ACCGTGACGCCGCGGCTGCCGGCCGACGGCATGCGCGACCTCGCCGTTCATCGACATGACCTCGGGCTACTTCGAGCGGTCCGGGCGTCGCTGCCGCTGCAGGGCGACCGGGCGCCCTGGCGGCTGCGGCAGCACTACTTCAAGGACGCCACCTTGTACCGCGGGCCGATCGACGAGGAGAACCTGAAGTTCAGCCCGGCCCCGGCGGTGCTTGAGCCCGCGAGCTGACCGACGGCCGGCGGAAGGAGTGGCGTGTTCGGTCAGGCTTCGATGGACCAGGTCACCTGTGTTGAGGATCTGCGGGACCTGGCGCTGCGACGGGTGCCGAAGGCGTTCTTCCAGTACGCGGATCACGGCTCGTACACCCAGTCGACCCTGCGGGAAAACCGGGCCGGCCTGGACGCGGTCAGATTCCGCCAGCGAGTGGGGATCGATGTCGGGCAGCGCGAGCTGTCCACCACGATCGCCGGGGAGCCCGGCCTCGCTGCCGCTGGCCCTGGCGCCGGTCGGGTTGTGCGGCATGCAGTTCGGCGACGGCGAGATCCTGGCCTGCCGGGCGGCCCAGGCGGCGGGAATCCCGTTCTGCCTGAGCACGATGTCCATCTGCTCGATCGAGGACGTGGCAGCCTCGGTCAGCGAGCCGTTCTGGTTCCAGCTCTACCTGATGCGCGACCGGGGCTTCGTGCGCGACCTGCTCCAGCGCGCGATCGAAGCCCGGTGCAGCGCCCTGGTCATCACCATGGACCTGAACGTGCTCGGCCAGCGGCACTGCGACCTCAAGAACGGCATGTCGGTGCCGCCTCGCCTGACCATGTCAAACCTGCTCAACGTCAGTGTCAGGCCAGCCTGGGCGCTGAGCGTGCTGCGCGGCAAGCGCAAGACCTTCGGCAACCTGGCCGGCCATATCAAGGATGCCGAGAACCTGCGCTCGGTAGCGCAGTGGACGGCCGCGCAGTTCGATCCCAGCCTGAACTGGGCCGATGTCGAGTGGGTGCGATCACTGTGGCCGGCCCGCTCATTATCAAGGGAATCACCGACCCGCAGGACGCCAAGATCGCCGCCGGGCTCGACGTGTCCGCGATCGTGGTGTCCAACCACGGCGGGCGCCAGCTCGACGGCGCCCCGGCCGCGATCTCGGCCCTGCCGGTGGTCGCTGACGCGGTCGGCGCCGACGTGGAGATCATGTTCGACAGCGGGATCAGGTCCGGGCAGGACGTGCTGCGGGCGCTCGCGCTCGGCGCAAGGTCGGCCATGATCGGCCGCGCCTACCTCTACGGCCTCGGCGCCGGCGGGCAGGCGGGCGTCGCGAAGACGATCGAGATCATCCGCAAGGAGCTCGACACCTCGATGGCCCTGACCGGCCTGACCTCGGTCAGCGACGCCGGACCCCAGATCATCGCGGCAGGCGGCGGCCCTGGCGGCGGGCCGAGCTAGCCTGACACGGCGACGCCGAGCGAGTCAGCGGCGGCGAATTTCGGCCCGGCGTCGTAGAAAACATCAAGTTCGGAGATGAAATAGCCCGCGTCAGTCAGCAGGTCTGCGATAGGCCGGGTGAAGTGGCACCCGCCGAAGATCCGCTGCTCCAGCGGGTCAAGGCGGTACTGCCAGCGTCGCACCCGCTCGTCGGGCGCCAGCCCGTGCTCGAGAAAGTGCAGCGTGCCGCCCGGCCTGAGCACCCGGCGCACCTCGCGCAGCGCCAGCGCCACGTCGGGAATCGTGCACAATGTCCAGGTAGACAGGGCCGCGTCGTAGCTATTGTCGGCGAACGGCAGCGACTGGCCGTCGAGACCGGATCGCCGCACCTGGACGCTGGTCTCCCGGACGCGCTGACTCGCGAGCTGCCAGCTCAGGTCGGAAGGCTCGACCGCGGCGACCCCGGTGACTTCCGCCGGGTAAAAGGGCACGTTGAGGCCAGAGCCGAAGCCAAGCTCGACCACGTCGCCCGGCCAGTCCCGCGCAGACCCGGCGCCGCAGCGGCTCAAGTGCCTTCGTCCCGCACGCCGCGTTAAGCAGCCTTGGCAAGACTCGTGTCGCATAGATCCCCATCGCCGCCCTCCTTAGCTGCCAGGATCTTCCTTCTAGCCGTGTGGCAGGCTTTGGCGGGAACCTACCCCGATCGGACGGTATCTAGATGAAGTACGGCCTGACTCTGCCGATCTTCGACCAGCTCGCCAGCCCGGAAGTGCTGGCCGAACTCGCCAGGCAGGCAGAGGAAGCAGGCTGGGACGGCATCTTCGTCTGGGATCACGTCTACTACCGGGCGCCGGTGACGCAGGCGACCGACCCGTGGATCGCGATGGCCGCCATGGCCATGAGCACCACCTCGATCGCGCTTGGCCCGATGGTCACGCCGCTGGCCAGGCGCCGTCCGCAGGTGGTCGCGCGCCAGGTCGCCGCACTCGATCAGCTCTCGCACGGGCGCCTGATCTTCGGGGTCGGGCTGGGGCTGGACACCAGCGGAAACGAGTTCTCGCGATTCGGCGAGGAGCCAGACGTGCGACAGCGCGCCGCGATCTACGACGAGGCACTCACCCTGGTGCTCGCGCTCCTGTCAGGTGAGCCGGTCGACCACGACGGCGACCGGTTCAAGGCGGCGGACGTGCGGTTCCTGCCCCGGCCAGTCCAGCCCAAGGTGCCCGTCTGGGTGGCCGCGAGATGGCCGAACCGCAAGCCGCTCGATCGCGCGGCCAGGTACGACGGAGTCTTCATGGCCAATCTTGAGCCTGACGATCTCCCGGCCGTCGTGACGCACATCGAAAGCCGCCGCCCGGCCGGAACCGACGGTTTCGAGATCGTGGTCCAGGCCCGGTCAGGCACTCCGCGGGCATCGTGGGAGGCAGCCGGTGCCACCTGGCTGCTGACCGCGTTCGACCCCTTCGACGTCAGCCCGGCCGAGGTCAGCGACGCGATCAGGCGCCGGCCGGGGAACTGACAGGGAGGCGGACCGGAGCGGTGACCGGGACGACCAGCTTGCGGCGGAAGGTCATGATCAGCGTGCCGTCCTGATTCTTGCCTCTGGTCTCGACCTCCACGAGGCCGCGCTCCTGGCGGTCGGGGACCGGCTCCTTGGCAAGGACCTCGCTCTCGCCGTAGAGCGTGTCACCGTGCATCATCGGGGCGAAGTGCTCGATCTTCTCGAAGCCCTTATGAGTGATCGCCAGGCCTGCCACGTCGGCCTCGGAAAGACCAAGGAGCAGCGAGAAGATGTAGCTCCCGATGACCAGCGGCTGCTGATACTTCGTCGCCGTCTTGGCGTAATGCGAGTCCAGGTGCAGCGGATGCCTGACCATCGTCAGCAGCGAGAAGAGATGATGGTCGTACTCTGTGATCGTCTTGCCTGGCCAGTGCGGGTAAACGGCACCGACCTCGAATTCCTCGAATGACCTACCGAATGACACTGGCGACCCTGTCCTTTCGTCCCGCCGCGGCGAGCGCGGGTGCCGCGCCGGTCACCCAGGTGCCGAGCGCGAGTTCCATAGTGATGCCGGGGCCGAAGCCGGCGATGATACCGGTAGCCGACTCCTGCGGCGCCTTCTGCGCCACCCGCCGCAGGACATCGAAGACCGCCGCTGACGCGATATTGCCGTAGTTGGTCAAGGTCTCCCAGCTATCCCCGAGCGCCTCCGACGGCACGCCGCCGTGTGAGTGAAGCGCGTCGAGCACCCGGGGGCCGCCGGTATGGATGACATGGAAGTTTAGCTTGGGCAGATCGTGCCCCTGCGCCTTGACGAACTGCACCAGCTCCGGCATCACCTGCTGCATGGTGCCGGGTACTCCCTTGTTGAGCCGGAAATGGAAGCCCGTCTCCTTGACCTCGTAGGCGATCCAGCCGTCGGTGCCGGGGATGACGTGCGAGGTCTGAGCCTCAAGCCGGACTCCGGTACCCCGGCCGTCGCCGCGCACGACCGCCCCCGCCACAGCATCGCCGAATAGCCCGTTCGAGAGCAGGCTGCCGACGTCCAGGTCGTCCGGCTGATAGCACAGCGAGCAGAACTCGCAGGACACGATCAGCGCGTTCGCACCCGGCCTGGCCACGCAGAAATCGGACGCGCGGTTGATGGCCGCCGTCCCCGCCGCACAGCCAAGCTGGGCGATCGGGAGCTGGGCCGTGTCGGTACGGAATCCGAGCTCGTTGATCATCCATGCCGTCAGCGACGGCATCATGAACCCCGTGCACGACACGAGCACGATCGCGTCGATGTCCCCGGCCTCGAGACCCGCGTTCGCCAGCGCGGTACTGACCACCGCCGGGATGCGCTTCTTGGCCTGCTCCTCGAACACGCCGTTGCGGTGCCCGAAGCCAGTGTGCCGCAGCGTGTCCTCGATCGGCCGGATCAGGTGCCGCTTGGCGACGCCCGTGTTCTCGATCATCCGCAGCACCAGGCGCAGGCGGGGATGGTCGGCATGCAGGCGGCTCGCCAGCGCCAGGGTCTCGGCCTGCGTGATGACGTGCTCGGGTACGGCGACGGCCGGGGTGCACAGGACAGGGAGGCGCCGCGTCCCCCGGTCAGCGTCCCAGGGTGGGGTGATCATGGCCACGGCCGGTGAGCGGGTCCCCGATCCCTGCTCGGGCTCTCCGCTTCGATCCGCTGCTGGCATGACGCTCCTTCACTCGACCCAGTCTGATTTCCTGACGACATCGACAGCCGGTTATGACCCGCGCCGTGCCAGCCTGGCGCAATGGCACCCTAAAAGGCTGGATCGTCCAGTCGCCCTCACCCTGGCCGCTTCGCAGGTAAGCCAATCGCGCAAGCGGCGGCTCCAGGTGCCGGCATAGGCGCCGATGCTACCTGACCACTACCCGGCCTTACGCAACGCGCCGTACCAGAACGGTCTAACTTCCGCAACGGAAAAGGCTCCCCGGCTCAGCCGTTCGGCGCTATCAACCCGAGAGTTCCCTTTAGATGTCAAAATAACGATCAAGACCTACCGCACCGTCCCGCCCCACCAGCCCCGCGGGCCTGGCGGAGCCACCGTCCGACCCCGGCCTGGTCCCTGGTGACTCAGCTGTCACAGTCGGCTCACCCGCTGCCAGGCTCGCCTGATCCTGTAGGAGACTTTTTTCCTGTAGGAGACTTAACAGCGAATATGGTGGTCAATCCTCCTACAGGAAAAAAGCCTCCTAGATCTTTAAGCCACCGCCCGGCGGTAAGTCGCTAGTAAGTCGCGAAAACTATCGATCCCGGTCGGGTCTCAGGGCCCAGGTCTCAGAACTCGAGTCTCAAAGGTCTAGCACCGTGACCGGCGTTGTGAGGACGCGGTCCGGGCCGACCACCCGCTCGGGGCCGCAGAAGCTCAAGCTTGCCTCGCAGCCGGAGATCTTCCGACGAAGAGCCGACCCCGACCTCGATCAGGCCGGCTTCCACCACCCGCGCGGCGGAGACACCGTGAAAGGCCGTGCGGTCGGCGTGCAGCGTGAAAGTGATCCTCCGGGCCTGACCAGGCTCAAGCAGGACCCTGGCAAAGCCCGCGAGATAGCGAACCGGCCGGGTGACCTGCGCCACCGGGTCGCGCAAGTAGAGCTGAACCACCTCGGCACCCGCCCGCGTTCCGGTGTTGCGCACCGTGCACGAGATCTCGACCTCCCCGTCGGTATCCATCCGAGCCGCACCGATCAGGAGGTCGCTGTATCCGAACGTGGTGTAAGAAAGCCCGTGCCCGAACGGGAACAGCGCGGTCGGGTCAGCGGAGCTGACATCGCTGCGGGCGGCGAGCGCCGGGGCCAGGTAGGTGCACTGCTGCGCCCCTGGCAGCAGCGGCATCTCGATGGGCAGCTTGCCGCTGGGCACAACCCGTCCGGATAGCACCCCGGCAATCGCGCCGCCGCCCTCCTGCCCGGGAAAGAAGCTCTGCACAATCGCCGCCAGCCGCCCGGCGCTAGCTCCGATCGCGTAAGGCCGCCCGGTGATCAGGACCAGGATGACCGGCTTCCCCGTCTGGACGAGCGCGTCGAGCAGGTCGGCCTGCACTCCCGGCAGCCGCAGATCACTAGCATCGCTGCCCTCCCCTGAGCTACCCCGGCCGAACAGGCCCGCGTCGTCGCCGAGCACCGCGATGACCGTATCCGCACCGCGCGCGCAGTCCAGGGCGGCAGCGATGCCGGACAGGTCGTCGCCCCGCACCTCGCACCCGTCCGCATGCTCAATCCGCGCCCCGGGCAATTCCTGCCGCAGCGCCTGAAGGACCGGGTTGAGCGGAATGCCCGCGCTGGTACCCGGATGGGCGAAGCCGACATGACGCGGGAACGTGTAGCAGCCGAAGAAGGCCAGCGGGTCAGCGGCGAGCGGGCCGATCACGGCGACGGAGCCAGCCGGATCAAGCGGCAGCGCGCCGGCCTCGTTGGCCAGCAGCACGACGGACTCCTCGGCCAGGCGCCGGGCCAGCTCGCGGTGGGCCGGCGGGTCGAAGTCGAGCTCGTCCTCGTCAGCGCAGGCACCGGCCACGGCCTGATCGAGCAGGCCAAGCTCGAATTTCTGCCGCAGCACCCGGCCGGCGGCCAGGTCGATCAGGTGCTCGGGTACTTCTCCTGAGCCGACCGCCCCGGCCAGCGGCGCACCGTAGCAGCGCACACTGGGCAGCTCCACATCTATCCCGGCCCGCAGCGCCAGCGCGGCCGCCGCCGCCGGCGACCCGGCCACGCCGTGCAGCGTCTCAAGGAACGAGATGCCGTAGTAGTCGGCGACCACCACTCCGTCGAACCCGAGCTCGTCCCTGAGCAGGACGGTCAGCAGCTCGCGATCGGCCGCCGGCGGCACGCCGTCGATGTCAGCGTAGGAATGCATTACCGACCGGGCGCCGCCCTCCCTGATCGCCAGCTCGAACGGCGGCAGGAAGACATCGGCGAACTCGCGCCGTCCCATGCTCACCGGGGCCATATTGCGGCCGGCACGTGAGCCCGAGTAGCCGGCGAAATGCTTGAGCGTGGCGATCACGCCCGCCGACTGCAAGCCACGGACATACGCGGTTCCCAGCACCGCCACCAGGTGCGGGTCAGCGCCGATCGTCTCCTCGACCCGCCCCCACCTGGGATCGCGCGCCACGTCGAGTACCGGCGCCAGGCCCTGATGGACTCCGGCGCCATGCATGCTCGTCCCGATGGCTGCCGCCATAGAGAATACAACTTCGGTATCGAAAGAAGCGCCCCACGCCAGTGGCGTCGGGAAAGCGGTAGCACACCACGTAGCGAGACCAGTCAGGCACTCCTCGTGGGCCATGGCCGGAATGCCGAACCGGCCGGCTGCCATGATCTGCCTCTGCAGCGCGGCAAGCTCGGCTGCTCCCCGCGCGGGGTGGAGCGGGCGAGTGCCGAAAACCCTGGTCAGCTGCCCGAGCCCGGCAGTGATCAGCTCCTCGAATGGCGGCACGTCGGCGGTGAACTCCCCTTGCAGCGGCGCTACCCCGTTGCCGTCGGCTGGTCCGCTGAGCCAGATGCCGTACATCTGGCCGAGCTTCTCCGCGAGCGTCATCCGCGCCAGCAGGTCGCTGACCCGCTCGGCGACCGGCAGGGACTGGTCCCGCCAGGGCTCGGCCAGAGTAGCGGCGACGACGGACCCGCCCGGTGCGCCTGGGTAGGCAAGCACCGGAGGTGCGGTCTGCGGACGGCAGTCCGCAGACCGCACTGAGTCGTTGTCGTTCATGATGACGCACCGAGAGCCGCGGTCGACTCCCTGACGATCAGCTCGGTGGAGAGCTCGACCCGCTGGCTGCGAAGCGGCACGCCCTCGATGAGGTCGCCAAGCATCTCGGCGGCCACCCGGCCCATGTCGGCGAGCGGCTGGCGCACCGTGGTCAGCGGAGGCGACACCCAGCGGGCGGCGGGCAGGTCATCGAACCCCACCACGGACAGGTCCTGCGGGATCCGCAGGCCCCGCTGCCGCGCTGCCTCGTAGACCCCGAGCGCCTGCTGGTCGCTCCCCGCGAAGATCGCGGTCGGCGGCTGCGCCAGATCGAGCAGCTCACCTCCCCGCAAGAAGCCGCCCTCGTGCTGGAAATCCCCGTGCCGGACCAGGCTCCGGTCGAATCTGGCCCCGACTCGCTCAAGCGCCGACCGGTAACCGTCGACCCGCGCCCGGCTGCACAGGTAGTCCGCTGGCCCGGTAATCGCGCCGATCCGGCGATGGCCAAGGCCGATCAGGTGGTCGGTGGCGGCGAGGCCGCCCGCCCAGTTGGTGGCGCCGACGCTGGGCAGGTCAGGCTCGGGCAGGCTGACCGGGTCGACGACCACGAGCGGGATGCCTCCCTCGCGGACCGCCAGCAGCTGAGGCATGGTCAGCTCCGAGGTCACCAGGATCACGCCGTCGGTGTCATGGCTGGCCAGCGCGCTCGTCCAGCTAGCCGGCCTGGCGCTGCCATGCCTGACCGACGAGACCGCGGCGCCCATGGCGTGGGCCGCGCACCAGTCCTCGACGCCGCGCAGGATCTCCACCGCCCACGGGCTGTCGAGCCCGTTGAAGATGAGATCGATCAGGCCAGCCCGCCGCCCGCGCCGGGGGCCTGGCCGGTGATACTCGCGCTCGCCGAGCAGTCGCTCCACCCGCGCCCGGGTGTCAGGCGCCACGTCCGGCCGCCCGTTGACCACCTTGGAGACGGTCGGCAGCGAGACGCCAGCCTCGGCGGCGATAGCGGCCAGCGTTGGCCGGCGCTTTCTGCTCGCGTCCGGCCCGCGCTCGGTCCCGATCGGCTTAGTGCCTGGCACGTCCCTACCACTCCTTCGATGAGCCGTCCCGGTGAGCTCGCTGTCTACCAAGGCTTCGAAACATTCGGTTCAAGTATCGTAACCCAAGATCTCCTCCACCAGCAGATTCGTCTCGACCGGATTGATAACGAATCCGAAACATAGGGTTGACCGGGCGAAGACACCTTTCTACGATGACGGCACGCGCCGAAATATTCCTGAATATTTTCGAGAAAGCCCACCGTCAGGAGATGACCAATCATGCGCAGCACGAGAAAGTACGCCGCCGTGGCCACGGCGGCGGCAGCGGCGCTTGCCCTCGCTGCCTGTAGCAGCAGCGGCTCAAGCCCGGCCTCGGGTAACGGCACCAAAGCCCACGGTCCCGTCACTCTCACCTGGTGGAACAACGCCACGGCGAATCCGCTGAAGGCCGTATATCAGTCAGCCATCGCCTCCTTCCACGCCAGCCATCCGAACGTGACGATCACTGACGTGCCCATCCAGAACGAAGAGTTCACCACGAAGATGCCGCTCGCGCTCCAGTCCAGCGACCCGCCGGACATCTTCCAGCAGTGGGGCGGCGGCCAGGAGGCCACTCAGATCAAGTCGGGCAAGCTCGAGAACCTGACCTCGGCCGTGTCCGGATGGATCCACCAGCTCGGCCCGGCGGCGGAGGGCTGGCAGGTGAACGGCCAGCAGTACGGCATCCCCTACGACCTGCACATGGTGGGGTTCTGGTACCGCAAGGACCTCTTCGCCAAGGCGGGGATCTCCAGTCCGCCCGCCACCATCACCGCACTCGACGCTGACGTCTCCAAGCTGAAGGCCGCGCACCTCGTGCCGATCGCCGTCGGCAGCAAGGACCGGTGGCCTGACGCCTTCTACTGGGATTACTTCGCGGTGCGGGAGTGCTCGGTCGCCGCTCTCAAGACCGCAGTCAAGGCGATCTCGGCTAACTACCCGTGCTTCACGAAGGCCGGCGATGACCTGAAGGCCTTTATGGCCACCAAGCCATTCCAGAGTGGCTTCCTCGGCACGCCAGCGCAGGTGGGCGCCGGAAGCTCGGCCGGCCTGGTCGCGAACGGCAAGGCCGCCATGGAGCTACAGGGCGACTGGGACCCCGGAGTCATGACCGCGCTGTCGTCAAGCAAGACGTTCCTGAACAACCTGGGCTGGTTCCCGTTCCCCGCGGTCAGCGGCGCTCCTGGCAACCCGACCGCGCTGCTCGGCGGCGGCGACGGATTCTCCTGCACGACGACCGCGCCCGAGCCGGCCTGCTCGGAATTCCTCACCTACCTCGACAGCCCGGCCGTGCAGGAGCAACTCGTCAGCAAGGCTGACGTCGGCCTGCCGGCCAACCCCGCCGCCGCCTCGGCCCTGACGCTCACGGCCGAGAAGCAGATCCTCCAGACCAGCCAGTCGGCGAGCTACGTCCAGAACTACTTCGACATCGCCTACCCGACGAACGTGGGCCAGGCGCTCGACAACGCGGTCGCCGACTACTTCGCCGGCCAGGGAACGCCGCAGTCGATCGTCACGGCCATCGATCAGGCGGCCGCACAGCAGTGACGGCAGCACCGTAACGACTCACTACCTTCATGACCGACCTGAGGAGCGCAATGGCCGCGGCACGAGAGTCAGCCGCGGCCATAGCGCGTCCCGCACCTAGCCTCCCGGCCCGCCTGCGGCCAAGCCGCAAGCTCATTGAGCTAGTGATCCTGCTTGGCCCCGCGCTAGCCCTTTTCACCTTCTTTGTGCTGTTGCCTATCTGCATCGCCGCTTACTACGGCCTGTTTAACTGGAGTGGCTACGGCCCGCTGTCGGATTTCGTCGGCCTGCACAACTACCGGCTGGTGCTCGACGATCCGGTGTTCAGGGAATCGGTGCTGCACAACATCATCATCGCGGTGCTGTCCCTGGTCATTCAGCTGCCGGTCAGCCTGGCCCTCGCGCTGCTGCTCAACCGCAGGCTGCGGGGCGGCACGCTGCTGCGGATCGCCGTCTTCACGCCCTATGTCCTGTCCGAGGCGACCACGGCCGTGCTCTGGCTGCTGATGCTGCAGCCAGGCGGCTTCGTCGATCAGCTGCTGAAGGCGGCTGGCCTGGGCAGCCAGGTGCACCTGTGGCTGGCCGATCCCTCGCTGGTCCTTTACACCCTGTTCGCCGTGATCACCTGGAAGTACATCGGCTTCGGGATCATCTTGCTGCTGGCCGGCCTGCAGGGCATCCCGGCCGAGTTGCGCGAGGCGGCCGCCATCGACGGCGCGTCCGCCTGGCAGGTGACGAGGCGGATCACCCTCCCCCTGCTCGGGCCGACGATCAGGATCTGGATCTTCCTGTCGATGATCGGCTCGCTGCAGCTATTCGACATCGTCTGGATCATGACCATCGGCGGCCCCGCGAACGCATCGAGCACGATGGTGACTTACATGATTGAGAACGGATTCCGCAGCCTGGAATTCGGGTACGGCAGCGCGATCGCCGTCATCCTCTTCATCATCAGTTTCGTCTTCGCGCTGCTCTATCAGCGATTCGCACTGCGTCGCGACACCGCCGGCGCACTGACCAGGGCAGTGGGATGATCAGGCACACAGGGATGACCAGGCTGAAGCCGGCGGTGCCGCTGAGCTACCTCGTGGCGCTCGTCATCATCGCGATCACGCTGGTGCCAATCCTCTTCGTGATCGTCGGCGGATTCCGCTCCAATGCCCAGATCAACGCCTCGCCCACCGGCCTGCCGCATCCGTGGGTCTGGCAGAACTACAAGGCGATCCTCACCACAGCCGTGTTCTGGCAGAACCTGGGTAACAGCGCCCTGATCGCGGTTATCGCCACCGGGCTCGCGGTCGGGCTCGGCGCCATGGCGGCCTTCGCCCTGTCTCGCTACGACTTCCGGTTCAGGGAGAGCTGGTACCTGCTCTTCGCGATCGGGCTGCTGTTCCCGGCCAATGTCGCCTCGCTGCCTATCTACCTGCTGCTCAAGCACATCAATCTGCTCGACAGCCCGCTCGGCGTGGCCTTGCCCGAGGCGGCGTTCTCGCTGCCGTTCACGATCATCATCCTGCGGCCGTTCATGCGGGCCATCCCCGGTGAGCTCCAGGACGCCGCCGTCGTGGATGGCGCGACGAGGGCGACCTTCTTCCTGCGGGTCCTGCTGCCGCTGTCGCGACCGGCGCTGATGACGGTCTCGATCCTGGCCTTCGTGACGAGCTGGAACGCCTACCTGCTGCCGCTGCTAGTCTTCACCAGCCCCGGTCACTTCACTCTGCCGCTCGGCGTGGCTACCTTCCAGTCGACGTACTCCCAGGACACCGCGAGCATCTTCGCGTTCACGGCGCTCTCGATGCTGCCCGCGCTCGGTTTCTTCGTGCTCGCTCAGCGGCGCATCGTCGGCGGCCTGTCCGGGCTGGCTGGCTCGGTCAAGGGGTAACGCGACCCGCCAGGGCCGGGTCGCACCTAGTGGCATCATGAACAAGTCACAAACTAACCGTTAATCCCAGTCAATAGTTTTCTGTATGGTGTGATGGTGACTGCTGTAGCAAATCCGCCGAGGTCAGCCCTCACTTCGGCAACGCGGCGGCCGGCCCGCCTGCCAGGGCACCTGCTCAGGGCGACAAGCTCGCCCGAGCGACTGCGGTTGCTGCTGATCGGCCTGGTCGCACTCTGCCTGGCCTGGGGGGTGCTGGCGGCGTGGGCCGTGAGCCAGCGCGCGTCGGGCGCCAGCCTGGTAGTCAGCGTCAGCGAGCCGGTCAGCCTGGACGGCCAGCAGATCTACCGGGCGCTGTCGGACGCGGACGCAACCGAGGCCGCGGCGTTCCTTTCCGGCGGCCTTGAGCCGATCGCCGCGCGGCATCGCTATCAGGCCGACATCGCCACCGCCGCCTCCCGGCTTGAGGCCGCTACCGCCTCGGCGGGCGACTCGGCCGTCGCGAAGGACCTGGCCACGCTCTCGGCGAGTCTCCCCGTCTACGCGGGCGAGGTCGAGACCGCCCGCGCCGACAACCGGCTTGGCCTGCCGCTCGGCGCGGCCTACCTGCGGGAGGCCTCCGGCCTGATGCGCAGCACGCTGCTGCCCGCGGCCCGGCATCTCTCGGACCAGGCGGACTCGCAGCTCACGCGGGCCAGCGCGCAGACAACCGGGCTTCCGCTGGCACTGATTCTGCTCGGTGCTACTGTCATCGTCGGTTTCGTGCTCTACCGCTCGCAGCGGTGGCTGTACCGGCTGACCCACCGCAGGCTCAACCTGGGCCTGGCGGCAGCGTCGGCGGCCATCATCGTGTCCGTGCTCTGGCTGGCCGTGGCGCTGACGGCGGCCCGAGGTGACCTGCTGCAGGCTGGCAGTCACGGCTCGGCTCCGGTCGAGGCACTCGCCAGTGCCGAAGTCGCCGCGCTGCAAGCGCGAGCCGACGAGAGCCTGACCCTGATCGACGCCGGCGGCGACGACAGCTTCCAGGCGGACTTCCTCACCGTGCAGCACAACCTCGGCCCCGGCCAGGGAACGCTGCTCACCGACGCCGTCCTGGCCTCGCGCTCCAGTCCCGCCTCCGGTCAGGCCGCACGGGCGGCCACAGCCGCGACCGCCTGGTATGCCGGGCACCGGGCACTGCGAGCCCTGGACGATAACGGCGGGCACACCAAGGCCGTGCAGCTCGTGACTACCCCTGGCACCGGTCATGCGAGCACGCTCTTCGCGCACCTCGACAGTGCGCTGACGGCCGGGATCGCGGCGGACGATGCCGTCTTCCAGTCGAACGCGACGGCGGCGAGGAACTCTTTCACCGGCCTGGAGATAGGAATCATCGTGCTGGCGCTGATCATGGCCATCGGCTGCGGCCGGGGCCTGGCCGTACGGCTTGGGGAGTACCGGTGAGGACAGCGCTCAGATCTGGCCTGCCCCTGGTCCTCGCCGTGGCGACGGCGGCGGTCTGGATCGTGGTGCCTGGAGCGTCGGCAGTACCGACCGCGCCGGTGTCCTCAGATCACGTGGCCTCGGCGGGTGCGGCGGTACGGAGCGCCGACTCCTGCGATCCGACGGCGAGCCTGCGGCCGTCCGGCCCGCCGCAGGTGACGCCGGGCTCCACGATGGCCAAGATCCGGGCCAGGGGCTTCCTCATCGCGGGCGTGGACCAGAGTTCCTACCATTTCGGTTACCTCAATCCCCTGAACGGCCAGATCGAGGGCTTCGATATCGACATGATCCGCGCGGTCGCCGACGCGATCTTCGGTAACCCGGACAAGGTCGAGTACCGGGCCATCAGTGACGCCCAGCGAATCCCCGAGATTCAGTCGGGGGCGGTCGACATCGTGGCGCATACGATGACGATCACCTGCGACCGGCTCAAGCAGGTCGATTTCTCCACGGTCTATTTCGAGGCAGGCCAGCGCGTCCTGGTCGAGGCTGGCTCGCGAGCCAAGAACATCAGCGACCTGGGCGGCAAGAAGGTGTGCGCGACGACCGGCTCCACGTCGATCGACAACATCAAGGCCGTGCCCACCCACCCGATCCCGGTCCAGGTGCCGTACTTTACGGACTGCCTGGTGCTGCTGCAGCAGGGCCAGGTGGCCGCGATCTCCACCGACAACTCGATCCTGGCCGGCCTGGCCGCCCAGGACCCCTTCGCCAGGGTCGTGGGCCCGAGCTTCAGCAAAGAGCCCTACGGCCTGGCCATCTCCCTGCAGCACCCCGACTTCGTCAGGTTCGTCAACGCGGTGCTGGCCCGGATGCGCAGCGACGGCCAGTGGGCCGCCAGCTACGCTCACTGGGTCGGCACCCCGGTCCCGCCGGCTCCGGTAGCGAACTACAAGGACTGACCCCCGACCGGGTGCCGCACGTAATATCCAGGTATGGCCGTTTCCCGCGTCAGTGAGCTGCCAGGCGAGGGAGGGCGGTCCGCGTCGCCGGGCGGCGAGCCGCAGCCGAGACGGCGCCTGGTGTTCGCCGTGGTCTCCATTGCCCTGTTCATGGCCTCGGTCGATCAGACCATCGTCGCCACGGCGCTCGGCACCCTGCAGCGCGATCTGCACGCGCCGGTGAACTGGAGCAGCTGGACCATCACGATCTACGCGCTCGGGCAGATCATCGCGATGCCGGCGGCAGGCACGATCAGCGATCTGTACGGGCGCAAGAAGGTCTTTCTCGGCGCCATTGTGCTGTTCACGCTCGCCTCACTGTGCTGCGGACTGGCCAGGGACATCTACGTGCTCGTACCGCTCCGGGCGGTCCAGGCGATCGGCGGCGGTGCCTTCATGCCGTCGGCCACCGGCATCGTCGCCGACCAGTTCGGCCGCGACCGGGACCGGGCGGTCGGCCTGTTTACCAGCGTGTTCCCGATCGGCGGCATTGTCGGGCCGATCCTCGGCGGCATCTTCGTGACCTACTGGTCCTGGCGCGGGATCTTCCTGGTGAACGTGCCCGTTGGCATCGCCCTCTTCTGCCTCGCCCTGGTGTTCGTGCCGGACAGCACCAAGAAGAGCGGCCGCCGGCTCGACCTGGCCGGCATCGGCCTGCTCGCCACCGGGCTGCTCGGCGTGATGCTCGCGGTCAGCTACCTGGGCAGCGCGACCGCGTCCCCGTTCAGCCTGCCGTTCGCCGCGCCGCTGGTGGTCGGGCTGGTCGGCCTGGTGCTCTTCATCAGGCACTCGGCTCGGGCCACCGCCCCGTTCGTGCCATTGCGGCTGCTGGCCGGCCGGGACTTCGCGGTCATGAACACGATCAATTTCTTCATCGGCACGGCGATCCTCGGGTTCGGTGCTCTCGTCCCGCTCTACGCGCAGGAGCGGTATCACCTGCCCACGCTGGCCGCCGGCACCCTGCTGACGGCCCGCGCGATCGGGATGATCTCGATCGCCGCACTCTCCGCCTTCGCCTTGCGCCGCACCGGATACCGGCTGCCGATGATCGCCGGCCTGGCCATCGCCGCCACCGGGCTCGTCCTCATGTCCGTCAGCTCACCGCTGGCCAGCTCATACACCTGGCTGACGATCGCGGCCGGCCTCACCGGCATCGGCATCGGCATGGCCCTGCCGGCCAGCAACAACGCGACTCTCCAGCGAGCTCCCCAGAACACGGCGGCCGTCGCCGGCCTGCGCGGAATGTTCCGCCAGTCCGGCGGCATCACCGGCATCTCGCTCATCACCGCGATCGTCGCCAGGAGCGCCGCGCCTGGCGCCGCCCTGGCCCACGCGTTCCTGGTGCTGGCCATCGTCCTTGCCTGCCTGATCCCGGCTGTCTTCCTCGTGCCAGACGACCACGGCCAGTGGTGAGATCGCCCCTCAGGCGTGACTCTTGGGCAGTGAGGCTGACGACAGCTGCGCGACGCCAACCGGACGCCCGAGTACCCCACGTAACCTTCCGTGATCATGAGCCTGACCTTGATCACGGAAACTGAGTCGCGTGATCACCCCACCCAGGTTCCGTGATCAAGACTCCGACCATGATCACGGAGCTTCTGATGGGTGATCATCAAATGGGGAAGCGGAACCCAGACTGCCAACGTCACGGAATTCGCGCCAGAGCCCGGAACCTGGCTGGGTTGATCATGCGACTCATCTCCCGGGCTCTGGCGCGAGTTCCGTGACCGGGCTGGGAGCTGGTGTCAGACCTGGCGGGGGGTTAGCCGGGCGGCGTGTCCTCGATGCCGGCTGCTTTGCCTGACGCTCTGCATCGAGGGCACGCCGTCCGGCTGGGCACCGGCTGCTGCGGGGACACTCGCGTGCATCCCGGCGGAGCCCCATCGATGTGACATAGCCGGGGCTGGAGCCCCATCGATGTGACATAGCCGGGGCTGGAGCCCCATCGATGTGACATAGCCGGGGCTAGGGCCAGGTGTCAGCAGCACCGCTGTCACCTCGATGCGCTTGCGGAGCGGGCACTGGGCGCGGAGCCTGGCCCTGGCCAGGGCTGCCGCCCGGAACGGCTGCCAGCGGACGGCGCTGCTGCGAGCAGCGGGAACCCGGAGACACCAGCTGAGGTCTGAAACCGGCTGCCAGCCCGGTCACGGAATTCGCGCCAGAGCCGGATTCCGTGATCAGGCTCAGTTTCATGATCACGGAATCACGCACGGGTCCTCCGCACGGGTGACAAGTGCGCTGAGCGCTTCGACGGCGGCTTGCTGGCGGCCGGGTGCCCGATGGGAGCCGGCGCTGGCGTTCAGCAGCTGCCTGGCGGTCACGACCAGCCGGGTGCTGCCGCTCCGGGCGGCGAGCTCGCGCACCGCGTCCGGCAACTCGGGCGTCCCGGTGCTGGTGCCGAGCCTGGCCGCGAGCTCGATCAGCAGGTGCAGGTTGGCCGGAGTGGCCGCCGCGAGGTCGGCGGCGCTGGAGCAGGCCAGCTCTACAATGCGCCACGCGGCCAGCGGGCTGTGCGAGGCGTGCCGCAGGGCGCCGGCGACCCGGCTGAGCTTGAGCGCCCGGCCCCTGACCCCCGCGACCAGGGCCGCGCTGGCCAGGACGGGGTCAAGCCTCCCGTCAGCGCAAGCCTGCGCCCACAAGTCGGCGGCCGCGATCTGGGTGTCGGCCTCGGCGAGCTCAGCCCGGCCATGAGCGCGAGGTGCCCTACCGGCCCGAGTGGGTGGCCTGGCCGGCTCAGGCCGATTATGGCCGCAGTCGCCTGCGTCGACGCCGCTGCCGAGTACATCCCGGCGGAGAGGGGCCTGAGCAGGTGCGCGGCCGCGATTTCTGGCTGCCAGGGGCACAGTAGCGGCCAGCCGGCGACCGCCGCGTCGTAGTCGCGTTCGTACCTTCCGGTGCCCGCCAGCTGCGAGTACTCAGCGACTGGATCGGTCAGCTGGGTAAGCAGCTGCCAGCAGCCACACTGCGGGGCCGCCGGCACGACGCCGGTAATCCGCGCGAGCAGATTCTGCGCGCTGGTGCGCTCCCGACCGCGCGGCTCCTCGGGCAGCGGCTCGATGACGGCCTCGAAGCTGACCGGCTCCTGAGTCCGGCGGTGGCTGTCAGCGAGTCCCCGCGGCGCGGTCCCCTCCAGCTCGCCCCAGGCCTGCCATAGCTCATCGGGCGCCCCCGGCGCCAGCCGCAGCAGTGCCTGGTCACGATCGTGACGACCGGCCGGCCCGGTGCGCGCTCGCGCTAGCCGCCGCACGCGCTCAAGCAGGCACTCAGGACTGATCGCACCGCGCGCGGTCTCCGGCTCGGCGAGCAGCACGCCGCCCCTTCCGGTCTCGATCAGCCTCGCGGCCTCCCACGCCCGTGCGGAGAAGATCCCGGCCATCGTGAGCGCCCGGCCCTTGCTGTCCACGGCGAACTGACCGGGCAGATGCCAGCTATCCTCGCGCGGATAGGCATCCTCGGGCAGGCGCTCGCCGGCCCAGGCGCGGGTGATCAGCGCCAGGTCTGAGGTGAGCTTGTTCCCGGCGAACGGGTGCCACGACCGCATCGCCGATGCCGCCCGGGTCAGCAGCGGGGCGGCAGCCTGCCTGCGCTCATGCTCCGGCAGCGCGCTCAGCCTGACCGCGCCCGCGATGGCCCGCTCCGCGGCGATAGCATCCCGCGCGTCTTCCATAAGAACAGTAAGAAGGTGAACGAGTCCTCCTGGTCAGTGACCGGCTCCTGGAGGGGCGGCCCAGCGCTCGGCTCGACCGGCACCGGAGCTGGTACCTCACCCCGGCGGACTATGGCCAGCGCCGCGACCAGCCCCGCTGCGCGGGCGACCGGGATCGCCTTGATCCGCTGCTCAAGCCCAGCCAGCCCGGCCGCCAGCTCCGCGTCCTCTGGCGAGTCGTCCCCAGCGCCGGCCAGGCCTAGAGCCGCTGCCTTCGGCCGCAGGCTCGGCGACAGGTCGAGCGCCCGCAGTCTGAGCTCCCCGAGGCTGCAGCCCGCAGGCACGCCGCGCCTGGCGATCAGGGCGAGCGCCGCCTCCTGAACGTCCTGCCGCGAATGGCCGAACGCCACCGCCACGACACCGACCGCCTGAGCCGCTGCCTCCGGTGCCTGGACAATGACCTTGTCGATCAGCTTGAGCTGGGCCAGGGCAATGCTCTTCTGCGGGAATAGCAACGCTGGCTGGCTGGCGTCGAGCAACTGGCCGATATCGGCCAGCCCGGCGTCGAGCAAGCGGCGAGCCCGCCCTGTCCCACCACGACGCCGACCTTGGACGTGGCGGCCAGCAGGCCGAGGTACCTGGAGGCACGGGCGGCGATCTCGGCGGTGGACGGATCGAGCCGGTCAAGCATGGTGGCGTACCACGTCACCCGGTTCGGATGGAAGTCCCTGGTAAAAGCATCCAGGCAGGCATCGATCAGCCGGTCGCGGTCCAGATGCCCCTGCTCGCACAGCAGCGCCAGACCCTGCGACCAGGTTTGCTGCGCCTTCCATTCATCGCTTGCCCAGGGTTGCCGATGGTCGGCGTCGGCCAGCACCTTGCCGGCGTCAGGCACGGTGAACAGCCGCCAGACCTTGTCATCGAGTAGCTCGGGATCGGCCAGCAGGGCGTCCGCAACGGTGGGTACGGAAGCCGGCGTCATGTCCTCGTAGGATGAAGGCCGCCGCACGCCGTCCGGCATCAAGGTCGTGTACTCGGGGACGTCTGGCCGCTCGATCGCGCCCAGCCTGATCAGCCCGCGGGCAAGCGGCCAGGCGTCGATCCCGCCGCCCCACTCCCCGAACACGCTCAGTCCCCGGTCAACGAACCTCGCGAGCCACTCAGGCCGGCGATCGTCGAGAATGGCGGCGGCCAGGGCAATCTCCGATGAGGTGCAGTGAAAGTCGACGACGAATTCCCGCGCGGCCTCGGCGGCCGCCGCGACGCCTCCCGCCAGTCCAAATCGAGCGACCCTGAATGCCAGGCCCCTGGCGAGCTCGCGCCACTCGTCATACCGCTTGCGTGGTTCCGACTTCGCCCTGGCCTCCGCCGATCGCCGGTCAAGCTCGCCGGAGGTGATCAGGCTCATGAGCTGCTGGGGCTGCACGAAAAAGATCTGCTCCTGCGGCCAGCCCGGCCCTTTCAGCAGTTCCTTCAGCGTCTTCGCGCAAGCGGTCCGCTGCGCCTCGGTCGCGTCCCTGAGCAACTCGCGCACGCCCGTCGCGTCGTTGGCCCTGATCGCCGCCTCAAGCTGCGCCGAGTCCAGGCTCATCGCAGCGCCATCCTGGCGGCCAGCACATGCTTGCAAGGCCCCCGGCTGCCCTGATGCTTACCCCACCAGGGGCAGGTGCAGCGATCGCCCGCATCTCCCGCCTCGCCAAACGTCACCCGATGCTCGCTCTCCTTGTTCCGCACTACGGCACCGCCCGTACTCAAGCTCACGCCTCCGGACTCGATCAGAATTCGCGCGTTCACCAGCCGGGGATGCATCGCGTCAACAGCCGGGCCATAGGGCAGCTCTCGATGAAAGAACGACTCCTGCGCCAGGTCATAGCCGACCTGGCCGCCAGCCGCGAGCTGGTCGAGGGCGGCGGCCACCCGCTGTGGCGTCAGGTCAAGTTCCCGCGCCAGACGGCCGGCGTCAATCTGGGAATCCCAGCCCAGGCCGGCCCGGACCAGCAGCGCGTCAGCGGCTGCCTCATCATCGGCCAGGTTTTCAAGCAGCGCGCCCTCTCCGGAGAAGCCCCGGTACTTCTCCGGGCTGATTGTGAGCGTGAAGCGGGCAGACCCCAGGTCAAGCTCCCAGGCACTCGGCGCGTGGGCGACCCCGGCGTCCACGTCAGGCCCGTACACAGCCAGCCGGCGCGCGAACCGTAGCAGCGGCCCGAGTTCCGCCAGCCGATGCGGGCCAGCCAGGCACGCCGCACCCGGTCGCGGCGACGCGGACAGCGTGAGCTGCCCGCGCGCGGGCACCGCCCAGAGCGGCCGCTTCGCTGACCGGGGCAGCGAGCGCACGAACCGCTGCGCCGCCGCACCGGTCAGCTCGCCGACGAGCCGCATCCGCCTGGCGAGCGCCTGGACCTCGCCGAAGCCCTTGAGCCAGCGGTCGGGCAGCGGCACCTTTTTCTCGATGACCGAGCCGCCGACCGTATCTACCACCAGCTCAGCCGAGCCCACACTCAGCAGCAGCGGCCCGCTGATCGCCACACCGCCGAGCGCCGCCCGCATCGCCGCGTTGAAGTCAACGTTGGTCGTGCCGGCCGTTGCCGGCTGCTCGGCCAGCGCGTCCGGCGGCAGGTCCAGCCGGGCGTGGACCCCGCAGCACGAAGAGAAGGACTCGAACCTGAGCCACCCGGCGTTGCTCGTCACCACCGGGTCGAGCAGGGCGTTGAGCACGATTCCCGGCAGGTAGTAGCGAGCCCTGGCCACGGCGGCGCAGGCCAGCATGCCGAGAGCAGCCGGGGCCGGATCCGTTAGAAAACCGCTGTAGAAATACGGGTGCGGCACCGGGCCTGCCTGCGTCACTCCGCCGCTGGTCGCCAGCAGAACCTCGCTGCCGCCAGCGCGGTCGCGCACCAGCGACGGGGCTCCGTACTGGTACGCCATCTCAGCAACTGTCACGACAGCAATCTAGATCAGCCCTACGACACCATCGCCCGGGTACCGCGAGCTGTTGACCCTCCAGCGGCTGGAGGCTCCAGACTGACGGCATGGCAGGCGACAAGCTCATCACCATCGGCGAGCTGGCCCGGCTGGCCAGCCTGCCGGTCAAGACCGTTCGATTCTGGTCCGATGAGGGACTGGTATCGCCCGCTGACCGCACCCCGGCCGGCGTACCGGCTCTACGATTCCGGCGCGCTGATGCGCGTGGGCCTGATCCGCACGCTGCGGGAACTTGGCGTGAGCCTGGCGGTTATCCGGACCGTGCTGGCTCACGAAGTGACCGTCTCCGACTTCGCCTCAGCGCACGCGGCATCTCTGGAAGTGCAGATCCGTGTGCTGAGGATGCACCAGTCCGTGCTCAGAATGATGGCCCGCCGGGGAACCGCTACCCCAGAGGAGATTCAGCTCATGCACAAGCTCGCCCAGCTTTCCGCCGCCGAGCGGCGCCGCCTGATCAGCGATTTCATCGACGACACCTTCACCGGTATTGACCTCGACCCGGATTTCCTGTCCATGATGCGTGGCGCGATGCCTGACCTGCCCGACGAACCCGCGCCCGAGCAGGTCGAGGCCTGGGTAGAGCTGGCCGAGCTCGTCCAGGACCCCGACTTCCGCACCAGCCTCAGGCAGGCGGCGGAGGTGCAGACCCGTGCCACTGCGGAGTCGGACCAGCGCAGCGCCGAGGAACACCAGGCCATGGCCGCGCTGCTGCGGGACCGCGTCGCAACCGCCACAGCCGCCGGGATCGAGCCGGATTCCGCTGACGCCGGACCGGTCACCGACGAGCTCGTCGCCGCCTACGCCAGCCACTGCGGCCAGCCAGAAGGGCCAGCATTCCGGTCTTGGCTACTGGAACTGCTGGAGGCAGGGACCGATCAGCGTTACGAGCGATACTGGCAGCTCCTGGCCACGATCAACGGCTGGCCAGCACAGCCGGATATCACCCCCGCCGCCGAATGGCTCATCGCCGCCCTGCGCAGCCGCTGCTGACCAGACGTCTGATCCAGTGGTCCGGTCAGCAGCCGTCGTAGGGCGCCCACGGCTGCGTGCCGTCCTGGGCGTACAACTGGCTGAACGCGGCCTTTTGCTGGGTGACTGAGGCCTGGCCGGCCGTTCCCGTGTAACCGAGGGACGCCCAGGTTGCAGGCAGGATGCCGAACAGGCCAGACGAGGAGGCGGTGGGGTTGTCTCCGCTCTCGCGCCAGGCCACGCACCGCTCAAAGGCCGACATGCCAGCTTGCAGCGGGGCTGGCGATGAGGCGGCGGCCCGCGCCGTGGGTGCGGCGGCGGCCCGCGCCGTCGGTGCGGCGGCCGCGTGGTGGGTCCGGGGAGCGTGATGAACCCGCGCGGCACTGGCCGGATGACTGGTCGTTGCCTGGACCGCGGCCCAGCTCGACAAGGTGACGCCGGCGACTGCTGCCGGAGCGACGGCTGCTACTGCGATCTTCCTGATCTTCATCGGGGTAGCCCTGCTCTGTCCGCCCTCAGCGCTTCGCGGAGCACCGCGACTAACAGTTATCGGGCGTGACGTTGCGGTCATGGTCATGGGGGTAGAGCGCCACCACACAGAACGGCCGGAGCGAGAGCCGCGCTTCCGCAGAAGGCCGGTTATGAGACATCTCACTCAGCGGCCGCACCGGGAATAAGCCACTATCGACCGCATCGATGTGACCTAGATGCTGCTCCAGCAACACCTCTGCCACATCGCTGCATATTCTGGGCGGGGGCGGGCGAGCTTTCCGCGCTCGACCAAATCGGACTTGGAGCGGCAGGTACTGGGTGGCTGAGCGGGCGCATCTGGATTTCGATGTTCTCTTCGGGCAGACGGGGTCGGGCTATCAAGCGCAGATAACTCGATCTCCGGCCGGCGAAGGCCAGTCAGTTACGTTCACGCGTCCCTTGACCGACCTGGAACTGGAAAACTTCGCTCTCAAGGTCAGCAGATTCAGGGCGCGGACGCGCCGGGTGGAGGCCGCGCCCGGCGTCGCCGCGAAGGACCTTGGCCGGCGGCTGTTCGGTGCTTTGTTCACCGGAGCGATCGGGGAATGCCTGCACCGTAGCCTGGATCGGGCCGAGCACCTTGATGCCACGCTGCGGATCAGGCTCAGGTTCGCGGACTGTCATGAACTCAACGACCTGCCCTGGGAATTGCTCTACGACCCGGACGAGGACTGGTTCCTCGCGCTGTCGGATCGCACGCCGGTAGTCCGTTATGTGCAGATGCCCGCACAGCCTCGGGTCGTTCCGGTCACGCTGCCCCTGCGGATCCTGGTGATCAGGTCGGAGCCAGCCGACTGCCCGCCGCTGGATCTCGAGGCCGAATGGGCGCTGGTGACTGGCTCGCTCGCCGACCTGACCGATGCCGGATCGCTGCGATTCACCGAGCTAGCTGCCCCGACGCTGAGCGAATTGCGGCGCGCACTGCTGCGTGACACTTACCACGTGCTGCATTTCATGGGCCACGGGCGTTTCGACGATCGCAGCGGCGGCGTCCTGATGTTCACCGACCAGACGGGCCGCGGCGTGCCGGTGCCAGGCAGCGACCTCGGCGTGATGCTGCGCGATCACACCAGCATGCGACTAGCCGTGCTCAACGCCTGCGAGGCCGGGCGCGGCGATGCGGCCGATCCCTTCGCCGGGGTCGCCTACACGCTGGTGCGGCGCGGGATCCCGGCGGTTGTCGCGATGCAGTTCGAAGTCAGCGACCAGGCCTCGATCGAATTCGCTTCGGCCTTCTACGGAGCAATCGCGCAAGGGCGCCCGATCGATAGCTCGATAGCCGAGGCGCGGAAGGCGATCTACACGGTCAGCCCGCTTGAATGGGCGACCCCGGTCTTGTACCTGCGAGCCGACGACGCCCGCCTATTCGAGATCGAGAATCGCGCGGCCGCGTCTCCCGGTGCCGGCACCGGCACTGGCACCGCCGGCAGGCTCGGCGCTGCGGGAACTGACGGTCATCGGGATTCGGATCGACCAGGCCGACGACCAGCCGGATGGCCAGCCGGTCGTGCTGCTCAGGGAAACTGATGGTGACCGGTTCCTGCCAATACGGATCGGTCCTACGGAGGCGACGGCAATCGCCTTTTCGCAAATGGGAGTAATCCCAGCCCAGCCACTGATCCACGACCTCCTGTGCGACCTGCTGAGGGCAGCGAATGTCCGGCTCCTGAGCGTCAACATTACCGGGGTCGAAGGTCAGCAATTTTTCGCCGACCTCGTACTCTCGAATGGCAGGAAGGTGAGCGCCAGGCCATCCGATTCGGTCGCGCTCGCCGTCCGGACCGGCGCGCCAGTCTTCGGGATAGTCGAGGTGCTCGACGCGGCGGGGATATCCATTCCCGGCGAATCATCCCAGCCTGCCGCAGCCGACCCAGTCGCGGCCGCGAGCATCGAGACCACCGTTGACAGGCACATGTCCTCGCTAGTGCGAACCGTCCCGCTCACGCCCCATCTGCCGTCGGTTGAGCTGGAGCTGACCGGGGTTCGAGTCGAGATGCCGTCGAATCATCCCATCGTGCTGCTGAAGGAGAAGCGCGGCGAGAGGTACCTGCCGATCTGGATCGGCGCGATGGAGGCAACGGCCATCGCCATCGCCCAGGAGGGCACGATCCCGCCCCGGCCGCTGAGTCACGATCTCGGCCGCGAGCTGCTGGCAGCGGTGGACACGCAGTTGCTGAGCGCCGAGATAGCTGAGCTCAAGGAGGGGATCTTCTCCGTGGTCCTCGCCCTGTCCAACGGACGGAGGGTCCTTGCCAGGCCGTCCGATTCGATCGCGCTTGCCCAGCGCACTGGTGCCCTGATCCTGGTGAGCGCGGCCATACTCGACGAGGTTGGCGTCGCCATCCCAGCTGAGGAAAGTCCGCCAGGCCGTAGCAAACCTTCACCAAGCCGGTAGTAAAGCGTCCTGCCCGTTCGTCATCTGGGTAACGAACAACGATGGGAGCGATTCGGTGAAATACCTGATGCTGGTGTGCATGGACCCGGACTACACGCCGGAGCAGAGTGACGGTGCCCCGGACGTTGAGGACTGGGTGACCGAGATGGACGGCAAGGGGATCCGCCTGATGGGCAACCGGACCCGGCCGGCCAGTGACGCCACCACGGTTCGCGTCCGCAATCAGGAGGTGCTGCTGACCGACGGCCCGTACGCCGAGACCAAGGACCTGATCGCTGGCTTCGACATCCTCGAATGCGCCGACCTCGACGAGGCGATCGAGGTCGCGTCCCGGCACCCGATGGCCTGGCACGGGATGATCGAACTGCGTCCGTTCTGGCTGGACGACGAGGACTAATGCCCGATCAGGTACGGGAGTACCTAGCCGGGATCTATGCCGACGGCTGGAGCCGGATCGTGGCCACCATGATCCGGCTCACCGGCGGCGACTGGGATCTGGCCGAGGAGAGCGCCCAGGATGCCTTCGCTCAGGCATTGCAGAAGTGGCCGCGATCGGGTCTACCTGACCAGCCGCTGGCCTGGCTCACCACGACGGCCCGCAACCGCGCTATCGACCGGATGCGCCGCGCGTCGACCGAGGCAGCGAAGCTGCGGGAGGTGGCAGCGATGCCGACGGAGCCAGCCGGGCCAGGCCAGCCCGACAGCGAGATCCCAGATGAGCGCCTTGAGCTGATGTTCACCTGCTGTCATCCGGCGCTGAACCTCGATGCCCAGGTGGCGCTGGTCCTGCGGAGCCTGGCCGGCCTGCGCACCGCCGAGATCGCGCGGGCATTCGTGGTACCGGAGCGGACCATGGGCCAGCGCCTGTTCCGGGCCAAGCAGAAGGTCGCGCACGCACGCATCCCGTTTCGGGTGCCACCCGCGCATCTGCTGCCAGAGCGGCTGCCAGCCGTACTCCACGTGCTCTATCTCCTGTTCAACTCCGGATACGGAGACCCGGACAGGATCCGGCTGTCCTCCGAGGCCATCCGGCTCGCCCGCGTACTGACCGCGCTCATGCCCGACGAGCCCGAAGCACACGGCATGCTCGCGCTGATGCTGCTGCATAACGCCCGCCAGCCCGCCCGCCTGGACTCCAGCGGCGACCTGGTCACTCTCGAAGAGCAAGACCGCACCCGCTGGGACCAGGCTCAGATCGCCGAGGGCACCGAGATCCTTGACCGGACGCTGCGCCACCGCCGCGCGGGGCCATTCCAGATCCAGGCCGCCATCGCCGCCTGCCATGCCACCGCGCCGACGATGGCCCAGACGGACTGGCCGCAGATCGCCGGCCTGTACGAGCGGCTCGCGCTGGTGGCGCCGAGCGCGATCGTGGACCTGAACCGCGCGGTCGCCATCGGCATGGCCGACGGCCCGCAGACCGCGCTGCCGCTGGTCGAGGCGATCGTCAGGTCCGGGCGGCTTGACACGTACTACCTGCTCCACGCCACGCGGGCCGACCTGCTCCGGCGCATCGGACGCGCCGACGAGGCCAGCGAAAGTTACCGCGCGGCCCTCGACCTGGCTCCGACCGAGGCCGAGCGCCGCTTCCTGCGCGACCGGCTGCGGTCTACGCAAGCCTGAGTGTCTTCCTGGCGGAAGGTTCCCGTTTCCCGGAAGGTTGTCGTAGTCCTGGCGGAACGCTGCCGGTGTTTCAGCGGAAGGTTGTCGCCTGGCGGTAAGTTTTCGGTGGGGTATATACGGCGGTCAACTTACCGCCAGGCGACAACTCTCCGCGCAGAAATATGACAGCCTTCCGCCAGGATGACGACAACTCCCCGCCAAACGAAAACTCTTCGCCAAGATGACGACGACTCTCCAGATAAACCCGTACAAATCGCCGCCAGGGAGGCTCGCCTCTTCGGAGACGACCTGCCGCTCGGGACACAAATCCTGCAGTGACGGACCGGGGCCAGCGAGGAAACAGTGGTCGGCGAGAAACGGTGGTCAGCGAGGAAGCGGTGGTCAGTGAGGAAGTTAGGGTCAGTGAGGAAGTTAGGGTCAGTGAGGAAGTTAGGGTCAGTGAGGAAGCAAGGTCAGCGAGGGGGCGGGGTCCAGTCTGGGCGGCGGCCGAGGAGGGTGACGATCCGGTCTAGGGGCGGGGCGTTGGGATCGGGGTCATCGGCCAGCCCGAACGCGAAGCCGTCGCCTCGGGTGGCTGGGTCGTTGGGTATCCGGGTCGAGATGGACAGGGCCACGCGGAGCACCTTGTCGTCGAACTCGATCGGCACGTCGGCCGACTTGGCCAGGTCCCAGGCGTGCGCGACCTCGTCGATGAAGTGGAATCCGATCGCCATCGAGGCGGGGAACGGGCCGCCGTCTCGGATTTCCGGCAGGTAGAAGGGCCGGTCTAGGACACCGTCCGAGGCGAATGCTCCGGTGACGAGCTCGGCCGCTGCGGCGTAGGCGCCGGCTAGGTCGGCGTAGTCGGCCACGGGGCGCGGTCGGAACGCGTCGAGGTCGGTCGGCTGGCCTGAGGCGGCCAGCGCGAAACCGTGGTATTGGCCGATGATGTGCGCGAGCAGGTCACGGAGCAGCCATTGCCCGCAGGGCGTTGGGTGGTCCAGTTGGGCTGGCGTAATACCGGGGATGATCTGGGCGCTGACGCCCATCGCGCGTCGATCCAGCTCTCGGATGTCCATGATGCTCCTTCGCCTGCCGCTGCGATTACCCTAGGCGACGCGGGTTCGAAGGTATCGGCCGGACCGGAACCACTGGGATCGGGAGAATTACTCGACCCTCGGGCTGGGCCTGGGGCCGGTGCGGGGGCTGGGCCTGGGGCCGGGGCTGGGTCTCGTGCGAGGGCTGGGTCTCGTGCGAGGGCTGGGCGTCGGCCTGCCACAGTTCGGCCGGCAGCCGCTTCGCGCAGGTTTCGACCCGTTGCCGGTCTTTGGGCCCGGACCAGTGGGCGCCAACGGTGCAGCATCCCTGGTGAGCTTGGCGGGTCCCTGGGCAGCCGTTGCCGTAAATGCAGTTCCAGTGCGAGCTGAGCCAGGTCAGGTCACACCGGTAGATACGCGCGAGGCCAGCCTGATCCGGGATGTCGGTGAATTCCCGAGGAAATGAATCCACTTCCGGCATGGGTTCGCTCCTTCCTGGCGGCACCTTCCTGGCGGCACCTTCCTGGCGGCACCTTTAAGGCAACTTCCTGGCGGCACCTGGTCGGCTAACGGAGCCGAGCAATGGGCTACCTAGCCTCTGACTGCCCAGCCAGAGGGCGAGACTGCCAGGAGCAGTGTTCCCGCAGACCACTAGATGTCATCGCCATATCGGTCAAGCGGTCGGAAAGGCTGCCGATTCGCGCATCAATGTCTGCCTTAAAAGACAGGTCCTGCATGAATAGTACAGATATCGGAGAATTTGCCGGATATTTTATAGGGAGGCGAACTATACGCTGCCCCTAGGTGGTAGACACGTCGTCCAGCAGCATCTAGAAAGGGCGGGAGCGATGTCGGCCGATATGACGGGGTGGAACTCGCAGCTTGTCGAACGGCTCAGGGCACTGCTGAACGGCAAGGAGATCTCCGACCAGACCGGCGAAGATGACGCTTCCGGCGACACGGACGAGCCTCCTCGCGATGCGGTTCGGGTCGCAGCAGGTCGTGATGGTGTGTGATCCGAAGCTGACCTACCGGCTCCTGGTCGAGGATCGCACGTTCGACAAGGGCGGCCCGCTCTTCGACCGGATCAGGGAGGTAACCGGCGACAACCTGGTGACCTGCCCGCATGGTCAGCATCGGCGGCTGCGCAGGCTATGCCAGCCCTCGTTCAGCGCCGAGCGGCTGGACGGATACGCGACGATCATGTCGGAAGTAGCCCGGAGCACGGCCGCCGGCTGGCGAGACGGGCAGGCCATCGATGTCACGCGCTCGATGACCGCGATGGTGGCTCGGGCCAGCGTGCGGGCGATGTTCGCCACATCGCTCACTTCCAGCGCGCTCGACCGGTTCCTCGATGAGCTTCCCGTCATGCTGAAGGGCCTGACCTACCGGGCCATCGTGCCTGACTTCGCTAGCCGCCGCGCGGACAACGCCGACCACGGCGACTTGCTGTACTCCCTGATGTCCGCCCGCGACGACACCGACACCGACGACAGCGAAAGTGACGGTTCGGATGGGAGCCGGGCGCTCAGCGAGGCGGAATTGGCCGACGAGACCCTGGCCTTCCTGCTGGCCGGCACCGAGACGACCGCGACTCTCCTCGCCTGGGCGCTGTACCTGCTGGCCGCCCACCCCGCCGTCGAGGCGGCGGTGCACCGCGAGGTGGACAGCGTCCTGGACGGGCTCCCCCAGCGCCAGAGCATGCGGACGCGCTGGCGGAGACCAGGCGGGTGATCAGCGAGACGCTGCGCCTATATCCGGCCACCTGGCTGGTCACGCGCACGGTCACGCAGGACACCATGCTCGGCGGGGTCCACCTGGCAGCGGGAACGACCCTGGCCTACAGCTCCTATCTGATTCACCACACCAGCGACGTCTACCCCGATCCCGGTCGCTTCGATCCCGATCGGTGGCAATCCGCGCCTCCCGATCGCAGCGAGTACATCCCGTTCGGCGCCGGCGCGGCGCCCGCAAGTGCATCGGCGATCGATTCAGCCAGACCCAGGCCGTCATGGCACTTGCCGCGATCACTACTCAGTGGCGCCTGTCCCCCGGGTCGAGCCGCCCGGTCAGGCCCACCGCCCTGGGCGGCCCGGTCTCCCGCACCGGCTGCAAATGCGGCTAACCGCGCGCTGACCGGTGAAACAGCAGCCCAGGCGGTGGGTACGGCGCTGCGCCGGGCGGCTGCGTGAAGGCGTCGTAGCCGTTGCGCGAAAGCTTGCGCCAGGAGACAGGAACCCTTCGCGGGTATGCGGTTAAGTTCGGCACACAAGGTCAAACCTGGGCATTGGGGCGCGACTAGCTCTTCGTGGGGTCCGAAGTTTTAGTACCACCGCGTGAGCGCCAGACGCACGAGGCGAAGGGTGCGGTGCCGTGGATTACTCGGAGATGAACCTGGGCTCCTGGGGTTCATACCTGCCCAGATTCAAGAACCTGATCCGGCCGGACGGCGTCTCCGCCGTAGGCGAAGCTGAGGAGAATGTCGAGTCCACTCGGAACGTGGACTCGGCCAAGATGGCAATCGCGACGATCACCAACGCGCTGCCTAATCTGGTCTTCGACGGATACCGAGACTGGTACAGCTACGACGACGAGTGGGTCCTGCGGAACCTCGGCCAGGTGCTGACGGCCGAGGAAGAGCACGAGATCCTAGGACAGCTCGACCAGGGCACGCCGGAATCCCTGGCCAAGGTACTCGACTACATTGCCAGCGAGCGGCTCGGAATCTGGCAGAACATCGCGCGTGAGGAATTCAGCCAGCCCGAAGGCGACGCGCCGGCCGAGGAACTGCAGGGCGAGGCGAATACCGCGAACTGGCAGGCGAGCCGAACCCCTGGGACGTATTACTACACCTATCTTGACGGCCGCTACCTCTACTGCGACCTGTCGTCGGCCCCGCTTAGCGAGTGGGAGACCATGCCGGTGCGCGACGACCTCGCCGCGCGGAACGCGGAGCCCTGGGGGGTCACCGGGTGGTTCTATACCCCGGTCGGCGAGCCTGGCCTTTACGGCGGCGACTTCGTATTCGCCGCCAGCCCGGACGGACCCTGGGTGACCGAGGAGCAGGCCAGCGCCCAGCTGCAGCCACCACCCGCCGCCGAGCCCGAGGTACCCCCCGTGATACCGCGCCGGTACGACCCGATAGAGCAGGTGACGGGCTACGCCATGTGGGCGCAGGGCTTTGACACCCAGGAAAGGGTCTGGAAGTTCACGCTCACGAACGGCAGTGAGCCCCCGGACGATGACGCGCCGTGGACCGCGATCGACACGTACCGCGCCAACAACACCGAGTACTTCGCCGGGCCCGGCTACTCAGATAGCGGCTGGCTGGCGGTTCCGACCCCGCTACCGAGCGAAGCCGTCGAGACGCCTGACCAGGACTCCAGCACCGAGGAATCAAGGCCCGAGGACTCAAGCACCGAGGACAAGGTACGCGCGGAAATCGTGGACCCCGCCATCGAGCTGATCAAGGAAGCCTTCCCCGCCCTGACTGACGAGCAGGCAGAACAGCTAGTCGTGACCGTCATGAAGCAGGACCTGCAGACGGTCTAGGCAGTGCGAGCTACGCAACGGAGGACGCCGCACCATGACTGAGAAGTTCCCTGAACCCTATGGCGGGTTCCCTGCGCCCTATGACCGAGATCGGCTGTGGCAGTACACCAGCGATGTTCTCAGCCGCATACTCAAGGCGAAGCCGGGATTGCTCGACGAGATTCGAGGCCTCCCGGCGTTCTCGTTCCACCTGCCGACGCCTGAAGTGCAGGACAAGGACTCGCTATTCGACTCGTGGGAGTCCGGGCCAGGGTTCGGGTCCATGGAATTCGACACCGCGAGCGAGCCCAGCTTGCCAGAGATGACCGACCCGTATCTAGAGGAGGTCGTCGAGGAGTACGACGGGTATCCCACGGCAGCGAGGTATGCCGAGGCTGTAGCGGAGCAACTGCTAGGCGAGATCCTCGATGAGCTGAGCGAGGAGGGCATCACGCTTGCCGAACTAGATAGCGGGCAAAGAAGCGACCTTGTCGACATAGTACTCAGCTGCGTATGGGACGAGCTCGAGTCCGCATAAGCAGGGCCAGCGAGGTAAGGACGAACTGCTCAATTATGGCTATCTGGAGGGGCTGTGACGCCAAAGCGTAAGGCCGGATCTGATACTGAAACGGACGAGGAGACTACTGAGAAGCCGATCAAGCCGGCTGCTAAGAAGAGGCAGGGTAAGACGCTCAGCGGCCCTAAGAAAAGAGCCGCCAAGGACAAGGCGAAGGACCTGGTTCGCACCCGCGTGGCGCGACTTAGGCCGCAAAGATCGCTGCTCGCGTTCGGCGACAAGGATGTCATCACGGCCCCGGCGTACACGGTCTTCCCAAGGCCAGCCGGCGCAAAGGTGGGTAGCGCCCGAGGCTGCAGGACCGCGTCGATCACGATCGGACCGCGCATCGGCGTCGAGACGAACACCAAGTCCGACGCAGATTCCGACCTGCCACATGCTATCAAGGACGTCAAGAGAAGGTATCCAGGATACGGCTGGGTCGCGGGCCACGTCATAAACGCGGATTTCGGGGGCGACGGAACCCTGAATGCGAACATGACCTGTCTGACCTCCAGCGCCAACGGCACAAACAAGGCCTTCGATGAACCTGTAAAGAAGGCGCGGAAAACCCTTCATGACGCTTATTCGCTCATGCGGCAATGCGGGGCGCAAGATACTTTCTTCAATGAGCAGGAGTACGGCATCAAAATAACTGCCGAACTGAGCGAAGACACCTGGTCCGAGAACTACCCAGGGAATTGCATCTCGAACTCGATGCAGCTGAACGCGGAGATCGTCGGCGAGCCATCGGGCGACGAGCTGAGAGCGGTGATGACCATCGCCAGAGGCCCGAGCCTGGAAAAGGACATTGAGCAGGTCGAGGCCCACATGGACCGGATCCGGGAGCTAATCCAGGAAGCGAACGACGACTCGCTGGTGGAAAACGAGAAGCTGGAAGACAGCGACGTCGAAGATAGCGAAGAAGATTGATTGACGACGACTAGCATGGCTAGCTTCCGGCTCAGACAGGCCCGTCCACCAGTCTTCGCCGCAGTACCGGCGCGGCACCCTCGGCTCGGCGGGCACTCGCAGGTCATGCCGGGCAAGCAGGTCGGCGAGCCAGTCCGGATCGGCCAGGACCACTCGGCATCGTGGCCGGCGGCGGGCAGCGGCGGCGGATCGGGCCAGCGCCTGCTCACCTCGGTGGTAGCGGCGTCCAGGCCGGGCGCCTGGAGCCAGTGCGGCTGCTCGTGCAAGAACGTGCTCCGGGCCGTGGCGGGACGCGAGATCAGCCGACTCGGATTCATCGTGAGCGGGTGACTGAATCCCCCTCGGATGCTCTCATCGACCGTGACCAGGTCGGTGAACATCCACGGGCGGAGATCATGCTCGGCCAGCACGACGCGAAGCGCCTCCGCGCCAGCCCTGACTTCGGGGCGGGCTGGGAGCACGAGATCGTGCTGGAGAAGGTGACCGAGCGGGCGGAGGGGAAGGTCTATCCGGTCTGCGCTGCGTCGCGTTCAGCGGAGCCTCGCCGGACGAATACTGGTCGGAGCGCGAAGACCCGGATGAGTACGGGTCGGCGGAGGATGAGCCCGGCGAGCCCGCGCCATTCGATCTGGCCGAGGTCAACCGGCAGCTGGCCGGGTAGCACTCGGGCGGGAAGCCGAATCTGGCCACCAGGCTCGCGTCGTGGAACGAGACGATCCTGCTGATCCGGTCGCCGTCCGTCGCGAGCACCTGAATCGAGTGCGCCAGGAACCGGCCATCGGCGGCCCGCAGGTAAGAAGCGAAAGGCCGGCTGACCGTTGGCGGCAGCGGGCACCATCAGGAATCGTCGGGGACTGATCAGCACCCGCGATCGCAGGAACCGCGTGACTGCGGTACGGCCGGCGAACCAGTAGGGCTGCGGTGGCATCTCCAGGGTCGCGTCCGCCCGGAGCAGTTCGGTCAGCGCTTCGATGTCGGCCGACTCAAACGCCGCGGCGTAGCGGTCGAGCAGTTTCTGGTCCGCCGGATCGGCGGGCTCGAGCAGGTCGTCCTCGGCCGGGGCGGCCTGCGCCAGCTGAGCCCGAGCGCGCTGCAGAGCGCTGTTCGCGGCGGCCACCGACATCCCGAGCAACTCGGCGACTTCGGCCGCGTGCCAGCCGAGCACATCACGCAGGATCAGCACGGCCCGCTGGCGGGACGGCAGATATTGCAGCGCGGCGATGAGCGCGAGGCGCATGCCTGCCCTGGCGGAGACCACCGCGGCCGGATCGCCTGGCCCGGCGGCGACCAGCGCGTCCGGGATGGGCTGCAACCAGGGCACCTCGGTCAGCGCCGCGCCAAGCGGGCCATCCGGGTCCAGCGCAGGCCCGCCAAGGCCAGCGGGCAGCGGCCGCCTGCCGCGAGTCTCTAGCGCGCGCAGGCAGGTATTGGTCGCTATCCGGTACAGCCAGGTCCGCAGCGACGATCTGCCTTCGAACTCGGCGTAGGACCGCCAGGCCCGCAAGAGGGTCTCCTGCACCTGATCCTCGGCGTCGTGGACCGACCCGAGCATCCGGTAGCAGTAGGCCAGCAGTTCCTGCCGGTACGGATCAGCGAGGGTCGCGAAGTCCGCTGTGCCCGGCATCGTCACCTCCCGCGTCCCTTCCCGCCCTGTCAGTACAGACCCGGCGCGGACCCCGAAATCACCGGTCGCCGCGAGATGAGTTTCGCCAGCTACCCGGATCAGTACCGGGTGAGCGCTACCAGAGCGCGGGACAGAGCACGGACTCAGAAATCGATGGCTTGAGGAGATCAGCATGTCAGCTCAGCAGCTCACCGGAACGACTGCCCTGGTAACCGGGGCAGGTGCCGGACTCGGTCGCGGTGTTGCCGCAGCCCTAGCCCAGGCGGGCGCGACCGTGGTCGGTGTCGCCCGCGACCGCGACCGGCTCGCAGAACTGCGGGATGAGCTCGGCGACCGTTTCACCGCCATATCCGCCGACGCGGCCGACCCGGTAGTGGCCGGCCACCTCATTGACCGGCATCAGCCGCGATTGCTCGTTCTCGCAGCCGGGGCAAGTCCGCTGTCACGGCCGCTGCACGAGCAGAGCTGGCAGTCGTTCAGCCGGAACTGGGAGGTGGATGTCCAGCAGGTATTCCACTGGAGTCGGGAGGCGCTGATGCACCCGCTGACGTCCGGCAGCACGGTCATCGCCTTCTCCAGCGGGGCGGCGATCTTCGGCTCGCCCCTGAGCGGCGGCTATGCCGGAGCTAAGGCCACGATCCGGTTCATCGCCGCCTATGCCGCCGATGAGTCAGAGCGGGCCGGGCTCGGCATCCGGTTCGTCTCGGTACTGCCGCAGCTGACGCCGGCGACCGACCTCGGGGCATCAGCGGTAGCTGCCTATGCGGCCAGGTCGGGCATGGAGGTGTCCGAGTTCCTGGCGACCCGCGGCCCGGTGCTCACCGCCGAGCAAGCGGGTAAGTCCGTGCTCGGTCTCGC
Organism: uncultured Actinomycetota bacterium; assembly: GCA_963819285.1. GTDB lineage: Bacteria > Actinomycetota > Actinomycetes > Streptosporangiales > Streptosporangiaceae > Chersky-822. Next base: position 1,394,836 of record CAWFVM010000002.1, on the reverse strand, counting down.
CACCGATCCCAGCCTTCACGGCGCTTTCATGCTCTCCGCGGACGGCCTGACCCAGCTGAAGTAGCGGCATCGAGGCAGGTGTACGCGGGCACTGGGCGGGTAGGGCCGGGCGGTGACCGGGGGTAACCGGGGAGCGCAGGCATCGTCGGGCCTGCCCAGTGAAAAAGGGGGATCGTCATGGCGTTCGCTGACAAGGCCATGGCCAAGGCCAAGGAGCTTGCCGAACGGGCCGGGGAGAAGGCCGGAGACTTCACCGGGAGCAATGACCAGCATGCCGAAGGCCAGGCCGGCCAGGCTGACCGGTCCGACCAGACCAAGGCCAACCTCAGCAGGCCGGCGAGAAGCTCAAGGGCATGTTCAGGAAGTAACTCCGGCACTGGCATGCGGGGGTTACCAGGTCGTCATGGGGATGATGGCTTCCGAGTCGGAGCCGGGTCCAGGGAACGCGCTCGACCGGCCAGCGCTGGTGCGCGAGTTGCTGATGAGCATGCCTTCGGGCGTGGCGTATGTGAGCGGACCCGAGCTGATAGTCGAGTTCGCCAACGAGGAGTACCGGCGAATCCTCGGCTGGCGTGATCTTGCCGGCCTGCCACTGGGCGAGGCGGTGCCGGAGCTGGATGGCGATCGCCTGGAGACGCTGAAGCTGGCGGCCAGCGGCGGTCAGCCAGGACAGGGCCGCGAGTCCGCGGTCCTGGTCAGCCAGGACGGCGCGGATTCCGATCCGCTGTTCGTCGACTTCCTCTACCAGCCGATGCCGGATCTGGCTGATGACGCTCTCGGGCTGCTCTTGTTCGCCAACGACGTCACCGAGCATGTCGCTGACCGGCGCCGGCTTGAGGTGCTGGCCGAGCGGCTGGCGGTCACGCAGGAGCGGTACCGAACCCTGTTCGAGACGCTGCCGCTCGGTGTTGTCCACTACAACGCCGACGGATCGATCCTGGGAGCGAATCCGGCAGCAGGCAAGATCCTGGGTCTTGAGCCCGAGTCGATGATCTCCTGGCCGCTGGCCGAGAGTCAGAATGCCGTGCGCGAGGACGGCTCGCCGTGGCCGCTGGATCAATATCCGGTCATAGTGGCCCTGCGCACCGGACGGATCGTCGCCGACCAGGTGGCCGGAATGCGGCACGGGCGCACGGGTGAGGTGCGGTGGCTGCGGATCACCGCCGTGCCGGACGCACGAGACGACTGCCGGCCGGCCGCAGCGCGCGTACGCGATGCTCACCGACATCACGGACCAGCGACGGGCCGAGACGATCTCACGCGAGGGCAGCCGGCTGCTCGGGCGGCTGCGGGAGGCCAACGTACTCGGCGTCATCGTCTCCGATGAGAACGGCGCGCGGGACGCCAACGACGCCTATCTGGACATCGTCGGCTATTCCCGTGCCGACCTGGCGGCCGGCCGGGTCGCCTGGCACCGCATCACGCCAGCGAAGTGGAAAGCTGTCGACGATCGTGCGATCGAGGAGCTACGCCGGGCGGGAGCGTGCCCGCCTTATGAGAAGGAATATACCCACCGCGACGGACACCGCGTGCCGGTGCTGGTCGGGGCGGCGGCGATCAACTGGAACCCGCTGCGCTGGGTCACCTTCGCAGTTGACCTCACTGCTCGCCAGCGCGGCGAGCAAGAGCGAGCCGCGCTGCTCGGGCGAGAAGAGGCGGCTCGCAGGGAGGCCGACACCGCCAGGGAGCGGCTCGCCTTCCTCCAGCGCACAGGGGATCTCACCGCCTCCTCCGGGAATCGAGATGCCCTGGCCGAGCAGGTGACCCGGCTGGAGCTAGCGGGCAGCGCGAGCCAGCGCCGGGAAGCCCTCAGAGCGCTCAACGCGGAGCTCGACGACCGGGTGACCGAGCGCACCTCCGAGCTCGTCCGGGCCGAGGCGGAACGTCGCGCCCTAGAGAGCGAACTGCGGCAGGCCGAACGGCTGCAGACGGTCGGTCAGCTGACCAGCGGCATCGCCCACGACTTCGGCAATTTGCTCGGGGTCGTCCTGGCCTACGCCGAGCAGGCAGAAGAGCTGAGCGATCAGTCGGATCCGGAATTGCACCGGATACTCGGTGAGATCCACGCCGCCGCGAACCGAGCCGTCAATCTGACCGGCGACCTGCTCAGCTTCAGCCATCGCACCAGAGCCGAGCCGGAGCAGATAGACCTCAATGACCTGGTGGCCAGCATCACCGACCTGCTGAGCGTCAGCCTGAACGGCAGCGCCGAGGTGGTCGTGAACCCATGGCCAACCCCGCTTCCGCCGGTACTCGCCGATCGCGGCGAACTCGAGCATGTCCTGCTTAACCTTGCCGTCAACGCCCGTGACGCCATGCCGGAAGGCGGCACCCTGACCATCAGCACGAGCCCGGCCGGCTTCGATCCCGGGCACGCTCTGGCTCGCCCGCGCGTCAGGCCGGGCCGCTATGTCGAGCTCGCCGTCAGCGATACCGGCACCGGCATGTCGCCGAACGTCGTCGTGCACATCTTCGAGCGATTCTTTACCACCAAGCCGCGCGGCCAGGGCACCGGACTCGGCCTGTCAACCGTGCACGGCATCATCAGCAGGCTCGGCGGCACCATCGAAGTCGACTCACAGGAAGGCAGCGGCACCACCTTCCGCATATTTCTCCCCGCGCGACCCGACCTCGTCGGCTAGATCGCCCAGGTGCCAATCTGGGGAATGAGCTGCTCGTTGACGTACTGCGCCATTCCAACGTCGTCCGACTTACCCACGGCATTGATGCTTACCGACGTCCCGCCAAGGTTGGTCCATTCGTGGACGGCGGCCTGGGGAAAGCACTGAAGCGGAATGCAAAGCGCGTTCGCGATCGACACCGTAAGCCCGACCTGATCTCGAATCCAGGTCTGCGGCTGCAAGCCGGCCGAAGGGAAATGGGTGCGGCCCGCCGAGGAGCCGTGCCCGACCGTGATCAGCACTGTCTTCACGGCCGGGTCGATGGGCGGCGCGATCAGCGGCTGGTGACCTGTGCCGTAGACGCTCCAGTGATTCGGGAAGTCCTGCTTCTCCGGCCGGATAAAGAACGTGGTGGGCGGGCGATAGACCGTGACCGGGCTGGCCGTCAGCTTCAGGATTTCTTCCATGGCGAGCATGATCTGTGCATGCGATATTTCCTGGTCAAGGGCCTGATGGACGTCCGCCGGCACCGGCACCAGCCCCTGCCAGGTATTGCTCTGGCCCACTAGCTGGGCAAGTCTTCCTGCCATTATCTCGGTGTCGAGATTCTTGAGAGCGTCGAAGTTCCCCTGATACGCGGCGTGAAGTTCCCCGGTGAGCTCGGACGTCAGCAGGGATCCAGCCCAGATGACAACGGCGGCGGGCAGCGGCTCTGCTATAACGTCGAGTTCGTCCACGACCTCGTAGAGTTCAGAGCGTTTATTAGCTACGACAATCCCCGCGAGCCGGACACTGCGCGGCGCTCGGTCATTTTCTAGCATCGCTACGCTGATAGCCCTTAGCTCGCTTCGCAATATCTTCAGATTCTGCGACGTAGCTTGCCGGTAGGTGACATTCCCGACGCCGACTGACATTGCGTCATCTCCAGAGTAGGCGGGCTGGTGCTCAGATGGTTCTTTGGCCAGTGTATGGGCCTGCGATAGGTATGGCTAGGTTTGCGAATTAAGGTCGCATCCTTCTCCCGGTGGCTCATGATATAGTAGGTTTCACGACGATTGCCCGATTACTTGAATGAAAGGCGAATTCGAATGGCGGCACCTAGCAGCGAGCATAGGATCTGGACCAAAATACGAAGAACCGCCCCGATAGTCACGACTGTCACTCTCGCGTTCACTCTGACCGGAACGGCTATCTCAGCACAGGCGGCCACCAGCCACGCCAGAACCCCGGCCGCTCCGGCCGCCGCGGAGAAGCTCACCAGGATCATGCACGCGCCCGGCAAGGCACCCATCGGCACCGACTGCACCAAGGGAGTGCTGTTCGGGCTGCGCGCCAGCACGGTGCGGGCCCGCATTGTGTGCGCTAGGACCACGGGCAACCAGATCGCGATCTGGGCCCTGCAATTCAAGACCCGCAAGGGGTACCTGGCCGGCGTCGCGCACCTGAATCACTACACCGGATTCAGCTCGGTGCGCCAGGTCAGCACCAGCTGCCCGCCAGCACATGGCCGGACCGCCGGGCTTGCGGGCTGGCATTCCCTGACCAATCACAAGTACAAGAAGCGGCCGGGCCAGATCATCGAGTGCTTCAAGGACGCTAAGAAGCCGCTGCTGATCTGGACCATGCCGACCCAGAACGCGTTCTTCATCGGCCAGGATTCGGCCAGGCATGCGACGATCCGCATCATCCTGCGCTGGTGGAGCACTTTGGCTTACGGCTGACGGCCTACCGCCGGCGGTACGCCGCTTGTGCCCAGAGGTATCCGACGACGGCGATGCCGGCGCACCAGGCGACGGCGAGCCAGGCGTGGTTGCCGACCGTGCCGCCGAGAAGCAGCCCGCGCAGGGTCGAGATGACCTGGGACATCGGCTGATTAGCTGTGAACACCTGCAGCCAGCCTGGCATTGTGCTGGTCGGGGCGAAGGCGCTGCTGAGAAAGGGCAGCAGCGTCACCACAACCGCCAGGCTGGCGGCCCCGTTCGGCGTCTTGGCCGCCAGGCCGAACGCGGTCCCGAGCCAGGCGAACGCCGTCAGCATGAGCGCGAGCACTCCGAGCGCCGCGAGCCACTGCAGCGGGTTCGCCGCGGACCGGAAACCGACAGCCAGCGCCGCGAGGACGACGATGATGAGTCCAGCCAGGCTGCGGAGCGTGGAGCCGACGACGTGCCCGATCATGACCGCTGACCTGGCGATAGCCATGGTGCGGAATCGGTCGACGATTCCCTCGCTGACGTCGGCGTTCACGCTGAGGGCCGTCGCCTGGACCGCGTAGGCCGCGCCCAGGATCAGGACTCCTGGCACGACAAAGTTCAGGTACCTGACGCCGCCCGTCCGCAGCGCGCCGCCGAAGGCGTAATTGAATAGCAGCAGCATGATGAGCGGCAGCAGGAACGAGATGATCAGGGCGGCGGGATTGCGCATCGTGTGCCTGAGCACTCGCCGCACCATCGTCGTCGAGTCCGTGAGGGCGTAGGCGAGAGTAATCATGACACGGACACCTTCCGGTCAGTTTCTGGCCTGCCGGTATTGCTGGTCAGGGCGAAGAAGACATCGTCGAGGTCGGGCGTGTGGATCGAGAGGTTCTCCACGACGACGGGCTGACCGTCGAATCGGTCGATCAGCGCTCGCAGCGAGGCGAAGCTGCCGTCGCCCGGCACCCTGAGCGTGAGCGTGCCATGGTCCGCGGTCACGTCCCCGAGCAGCCGCGCCGCCGCGTCGAGGGCGGCCGCATCGGCGAACCGCAGGCTGACATGTCCGCCAGGAATCATCCGCTTCAGCTCGTCCGGCGTGCCGTCCGCGATGATCTTTCCGTTGTCCAGCACCGCGATCCGGTCGGCGAGCTGATCGGCTTCCTCCAGGTACTGGGTAGTCAGGAAGATGGTGACCCCGCCTGCGGCGAGCTCGCGGACTAGCTGCCACATCGTCTGCCTGCTGCGCGGGTCAAGGCCGGTGGTCGGCTCGTCGAGGAAGACGACGTTCGGCTGGCCCATCAGTCCCATGGCCAGGTCGAGCCGGCGGGTCATGCCGCCCGAGTAGGTGATCGCCCGCTTCGTCGCCGCGTCGACCAGGTCGAATCGCTCAAGCAGTTCCGCCGCGCGGCGCCGGGACTCGCGGCGGGGCAGGTGATGCAGATCCCCCATCAGGATCAGGTTCTCCTCGGCGGTCAACAGCTTGTCCACGGCGGAGAACTGGCCGGTGACGCCGATCGCGGCCCGCACGGCCTGGGGCTCGCTGGTCACGCTGTAACCAGCGACCCGCAGGTCGCCGGCGTCGGCCCGGATCAGGGTCGTGAGGATCTGGACGGCCGTGGTCTTGCCCGCGCCGTTGGGCCCGAGCAGCGAGAAGATCGTGCCGGCCGGGATGCCGAGATCGATTCCGTCGAGCACGATGTGATCGCCGTAAGACTTGCGCAGGCCCGACACCGCGATCGCGGGCGTCCTCGGTAGTGACTGTGAACTCATGACCACAGTGTCGAAGGCTGACCCAGGGTCAAGGTCAAACGCGCGGTATCAGGCGCTCGCGGGGAAGTCAGGCGCTCGCGGGGAAGAAAGCCAGGCGCGCGATGGTCGTGTCAGTGCCGACGACCTCCGCGTCACCGCCGATGTAGATGCCCGAGGTGGTGCTCAGCGATGCCGCCCAGCCGGCGCCCCTGCCGGTCGCGATCGAGGCGTTGAACGTCGTGATTCCGTGACCGTAATTCGCGTCCCCCGGCTTTACGTCGATCACCCCGATGCCGTAGTGCTTCTGCTCGGGGCTGTGCACCTTGACGCCGTTGAGGTACACGGCGTGGTCGAGATTCTTGTTGTGCCCGCCCGTGTACACGAAATCGCCAGTATCCAGCACGGTAAAGAGCGAGTCGAAGCCAGTCTCATTCACGATCAGCGGGTAAGGGGTGCTGGGATTGCCGTCGCTCTTGAACCGCGAGAACGCGTCGCACAGCGCGCCCGCCGCCCCGAACGCGTCCTGACCGCCCCCGCCGCTGGCCGCTATGTCGAAGTAGACCCCGGTGGGATCCCAGTCGACGCCGCGGGCCCAGGTGTCGTCCGGGCTGCAGTTCGCCGAGTTGCTGGCATTGAGGTTGGCGGGGTCGTTCCAGGAATTGATGGTGCCGCCGCCGGCGGCATTGATGTCGAGGACGGCAACTTCCTTGTGCGTCGCACCGCCCACCGTAGTGAAATTGCCGATCATCACAGCCTGGGTCTGCTGCGGATTCACGGCGACCTGCGCGACCTTGGTCGCGACCGTGCTCGTGACGATGCCGGATACGCCAGCCTGGGTACCCTTGAGCGCGCCGGTGACCGGATCGACGAAGGCCAGCCCCGTGACCGGCGTGCCGGCCAGGCGGCTGAACTTCCCGCCCAGCCACAGCGTGCCCTTGACATACGCGACGCTATTGACCACGCAACCGCCGCCGCCCGTGCAGACCTTGGCGTCGAACGGCTGGAGCGCGGTGCCGGCCGTGCTGATCGCCGCGACGCCCCGGCGCTGGACGCCCGCCGCTCCCGGAGCCGGGGCATAGGTGCTGAAACTCCCGGCCACGTACAGCGTGCCCGCGCCGTCGGTGGCCAGGCCGGTCACCGCAGAGTCGTTGTAGGCCGTCGTGCTGTTGGCCTGGGCTGAGGTGTAGAACTGCGGCTTCCACGAGGTATCGACCTTATGGGTAGTGGCGCTGAACCTGAACAGGTTGTGGTAGCCGCTGGTAGTCACGTGCGTGATCCGGTCGGTCACGCTGCTGATGATCCCGCCGGCATAGATCCAGTCACCCGACTGCGCCAGCACCAGCACCCGGCGGCATTTGTTCTGGTCAGCCCCCGTATAGCAGTAGCCACCGGGCACCGCTGGGGTCAGGTCGCTCGGGACACCGGCAACCAGCCCCGACTGCGGCAGCCCCGCGGACGCGGCGGGGGACACGATCACGGATGTAGCCAGCAACGACACGGTGAGTAGCGGCCAGAGCCTGCCCGAAAGCCTCATCAGTTCCCCCAGGGTTACGCCGGTTATACCCGAGACCAACCGTTAACGTCCCGCCCGCGCGTTTCGCCAATACTGCCACTCCTGCCGCCACCAGGCAATTGACAGCACCGGGACCGATCCTGGCAGTACTGTCGGGGCGACTGGCGGCGGACTACAACAACTCTGTACTCGCCAGCGGCCTCACACCCTTGGGGTTCGACGCCGCCACGTCCTTGTGCAGCGCATCCACCGACACCCCCGACCGGGCCGTCAACGCCGGGGCGGGTCGAGCCGGGAGGCATGTCACGATCATCTTCGCCACTATGACGCGAGAGCCCTGAACGATCGCGGGGAAAGAATACCTCCTGAAAAGCACCGAGATTCACCGGTTACATTTCATTGTCTTCAGGCCGTAGCTGACGAGATAAATGACCGCTTCCGCGCTATACTCGGATGCCAGCAGAAGGATTCGAAGATTTCTTCTTGCTGAAAATCCCGGGGAATAACCTCAGGGCCCTAGTGGCGCACAGGCGGTACGCGTTAATCGCGATTCAGGCCACCAAGGTGAAGTTTGCGGCCAGGGGAGGTGACGCGTTGTGGCGGAGCCAGATCCACCAGAACCGCAGCAAGGGAGACTTCGTCGGACTCTGATTCTTCGCGCGCTATTGCATGGAGACAAGTGGAAAAAGGCCGACATACTTGCGGCAATTGGAATTATAGTAGGCATCGCCGCAATCATCATCCCCTTGTTCCTGACGAGCGGCGGCACCATTAATAACTACGGTCCTACTGCGGGTAGCGCTGGCTTGAGCAGCAACCCCCGCGCTCGGATCGTCGAGCTGACCGGCTCCTGGTCCGAGCAGGGGTTCGTGGATGCGATTATCGACCGCAACACCAGCATCGTCGCTCTGTACCTGAAATCAGGCATGAAGGCGACAACCCTTCATGAGGGCGCGAGTGCTATCCTCTTCGGATTTCAAGGCTCCGCGACCCAGAACAACGATCCCGTTGCTTTGGTCAAGACCTTTCAAGCACACGGGTTCAAGGTGGATGACGAACTGGCAGACAGCCATCTTATGGGGACGCTCACGGACAATCTCTTTCCGCTGCAATTCGATACGGACCTGGCCCCAAAGGGCTACACGGGTGGCTACCAGGATGGAACATTCGTCGGCTCGCTGCTGTTCTGGATTGTCCAGCGGGCGCTCGGGAATAGTCCCACCGACCAGGACATCCAGGTCATTAAGTACCTGATCAGCCTCGGCGCGGATTGCAAGGTTCCCCTGTCCTTCATTAAGTTCAACAGCAACACTCTGGCCGGCACGTCTTCACATACATACAAGGAGTTGCTTTCGATGATGCGGAGCTGCGCCAAGTGACCGGCCGAAGAGTCGGCTTCTACCGCAGCGCACGCAGATCGTGGCCGCTTCCATACCGCCTCGCGGAAGGTCTTGGTTTTCCTGCGGTCGGCTTCAATGTGAATGGCCAGGGGTGGTTCAGATGGGGTAGCTGTCGGGTGCGACGGTGTAGCGGCGGCCGCTGGGGGTGGTCCAGGTGAGGTGGCCTGGTGTGGTGTGGGTGAGGTGCCAGCCGGGGGCTTGCTTGCACCTGTGGTGGCGGCGGCAGACCGGGGCGAGGTTGCATTCGCAGGTGCGTCCGCCCTGGTCCCAGGGCTGGGTGTGGTCGAGGTCGCATTGCTCGGCGGGCCGGCGGCAGCCGGGGGAGGCGCAGATGCGGTGCCGGATGTTGACGAGGTGCCTTAGCGCGGTGCCGGGCCGGTAGGACCTGGACTCGCGCTGGTGGTTGCAGTCGCCGTGTTCGAGCCAGGTGATGGTGAGGGAGTCGAGCCAGGCCGCCGAGCCGGGCGGGTCTTTGGAGTGGCTGGTCCGGGCGCAGGCGTGACCAGCGGCTTTGCCGTGGTCGTCGGTGATGGTCAGGCACCACCGGGTGGCCGGGCTGGCGGTCATTCCCCTGGCCAGGTCCCGGCAGGTGCCGGCGTCGGTCGGACCGTGCCCGGCGGCCTCGCCCGGCCGGTCGGAGCGGCCTTGCCAGGCCGACAGCGGCATGGTCAGGTTGATCGTCCCGGTCAGTCCGGTCAGCCAGCCAGGAGCCGGGCTGTCCGAGCTGGCCTGGCTGCCGGGGTCAGGGGCGGTCTGGCCGGGGTGGTCGCTGGCGGGGAGCAGGGTCTGCGGATCGCGGCCGGTGAGCAGGGCGGTGTACACGGCGGCGCGGAGCTGGTCCAGGTTCCCGGCTGCGCCGGCTGTCTTGAGTGCACGGGCGATGGCGGTGATCCGCGTGTCGGCGGCGATCATCTCGGCGGCCGGCAGCTCCCGCCCGGCCAGGGCGCCGTTCCCCGAGGTCTCCTGCCACGCCTCCACCCGCGCGTCTCCGCGGGCCTTAGCGGCGCGGCGGCGGGCAGCCTCGGGGTCCAGCGACAAGATCATCGCCCGGATCGCGGCCCGGAGCCGGCTGGCCGTCATCTGGCCCGCCCGGCCGAGCAGCGCGGCGGCGATCGCGCGGGCGGCGCTCTCGTCCAGGGCAGCGAGCTCGCCCGCCAGGACCGCTGCCCTGGCCCGGTCGATCCGGCCCTCCTCCAGCGCCGCCAGCACCATCGGGAGCCGGGCCAGGTTGCCGGTCAGGTCCAGCAGCGCGTCAGCTGACCGCCCCGTCAGCGTCAGGGCCGCGGCTAGCTCCGCGGAGACATGCTCGGCCAGCCGCGACGATCCCGGCCGCTGAGCCTGGGCGGTGCGGCGGGCGTTCAGCTCGGCGATGGCCCGGAACTCGATCGCGGCCTGCCACGACGACAGCCGCCGGGCCGCGCACAGCAGCCCGACCAGCTCGTCATCGGACAGCTTCCCCAGCCCGGCGGCGGCGTCCGCAGCGAACCCGGCCAGCACCGGCCCCGGCGTCAGGCTGTCCAGCGCGCCGCCGGCCTTGAACCCGGCCGCGCCGTCACCCGGCAGGTCATGAGTGAACCCGGCTCCCAGCGGCCCGCCGATCCCGGCGCCGTTCCCCGCGGCCCACTGGTCGGCGAGGGCGTCCAGCTCGGGCAGGCTCAGCCCGGCCAGCCACGCGTCAGGCCCGTCCGGCGGACCGGCTAACGGGTCAGGCCAGATCCCGAGCAACTCCGCGTCCGTAGGCTCGTCAGGCTCATACCCGGCCCACGCCCCGGCCGGAGGCTGCCCGACTGGCGGACTAGTCATCGGCTCCTCCGCTCACATGCGGCTCAGCGAATCTTTCTCGCCAATAGTATCGAGAGGGTCTGACAATTCGATCCCGCGTTCGACCGGGCGTCAGCCTTCTGCGACGACTTCACAGCTATGACCTCGGCGCCGCTCCTGGCCGCCATCGGTTCCGGGCGCCGCCATCGCGAGCCCAGTCGGAGCGCTTATGACATTTCGCGGGTTGTCCAGCCAGATCCGCGTGCCGGCGGGGTTCACGGTGATGCCGTACCGCTCAGGGCCGGGTCCTGGTCGCCAGTGCGGCAGGTTGCGACTGCGACGTCGCCATCCAGGCTTATCCTTCAGGTCCCATCCGTGAGCCATTGTGCACCCCAGTTAGCCGCGGCTGATTCGCTCGGCTTGCTCGCGGATAACGGCGCGAACCCGGTCGTCACCTGGCGTTGCCTGGATGGCGGTGAGCACCTGCTCCAGGGTCTGCTCCACGACGGCTGATGCGGTTCGCCGGCGGATACCCCACGTGATCGCTTCGTCGACGAGGCTGGAGGCGGTCACCTGCCGGATGTCGGTCTGCCCGCCGACCCGCTGACCCAGATGCGTGTCCGCCTGCATCGGCTGCCCCGCGCTATCGGTCAGTTCGAGTGCGATTGTCGAGAGCACGTCATACAGCGGGGCGAGGCTGATCGCCGGGCTGGCTGGCTCGTGAAGTACTGAGAAGTTCTTGGCATGGGCGTCCGCGTTACCGACCGCCATGTTGAACGTCGTGCGGCGCAGCAGGTTCGTTGCGTCGCGGGGATCGCCGAAGTTCCGCAGCACGCCAACGAGATCGCGTAGCGACGGGCCGCCCTGTTCCTCGTGCTTCATCCCCGGAGGCGTAGCGGTCACCTGACAGCCGTCTTCCTGGTGCACTCGGATCGGAAGGCGCCCGCCAGGAGGCTCCTGCCGGTCGTACCGCCTGACCGCCAGAACGGGAGTCCCTGCGACGTCGAGCAGTTCTGCCTCTGCCACCGCAAGCCCGCAGGCCCTGGCGAGCCGCAAGCAGGTGGCCTCGTTGGCGGCTATCGGGTGCGGGCCGTCTGGCTTGAGTATCCACGTCGACGGAGCGTCCCCGGACGGGGACTGCCAGGTGCCGTCGGCGGCACGGCCGAGCAGTGCCTTGCGCTGAAATCCGGCCAGCGACGGACGGAAGCCGCGCTCCGGCGCGGTACCGAGCGGGGCTACGTCCAGCGCACTGAGTACCCGCAGCAGGTCATCCTGGGTCATCGGAGAGTACCCGCTACGCCCGTCCTCGCCGGGATGTTCCCCGTCGGGGAGCATCATAACCGCGCCCGCGCAGTCCCGGCCGAACGCTCGGAGGATGCCATACGTGTCCGCTGGCCGAACCCCGGCCAGGGTCGCCATCCGCGCGAGAGCCGACCCCTCGGGCAGCATGTTCTCGAAGAAATCCAGGCCGCGCAGGTTGCGCGGAGCAATCGGAGCGCCGAGCGGCAGCCCAACGGAGAGGACCGGATTACCCAGCCCCCACCGCTCGACGCCTTCGGCCCGCCACTCCAGGTGCATCCGGAACTCCGGCCCGGGCGTCAGCACCGCCACCGGAGTGTCATACAGCCAGGCGACGAGTTGGTCAGCCACGGGATTCCCGCGGCCTGACGATGACCTCGCAGCCGACGAAGCGAAGCAGCCGCAGCGCGTGAGTCAGTGAACTGCCGAACTTGCCCCCTTCGAGCGACGATAGGTAAGGCTGCCCGATGCCCATGGCCTCGGCCGCGTCGATCTGCGTCACTCCCGCCGCGGTCCGGAACTGTTTCAGCGCCGCGCCCAGGTCCCGCGCTGTGGTCACTAGGTACTCATCCTGCTGTATTGCCATAGAGCAATAATAGCTCACTATCGGCATACAGCGATATCGCTCATGTGTGATAACGGGAGTGTCGGCTGGGCTTAGCCGTCGGCTGGGTACTGGCGACCGCTGGGAGCGGTCCAGACGAGGTACCGGCGTGGTGTGGGGTGAGCGAGCCATGCTCCCCTAAGGCTGGCTGATCTTAATTGGGTTAATCGGATCGCCGGTCACAATTATGGTGCCCGAGATCGACAGGTGATCGCCGCTCTTGATGATGCCCGCGCAAGCGCCCGAAGTGCTCGTGACGACCAGGCTGCTTCCGATCGAGGTAAATTGAAGTACCCCCGTTGAGTCGTTGTAGGTGAAGTCGACGAGTCCCTTGGCCTCGACGGTGCACGTCCCGAGGATGCTGCTGATCGTGAACACTATGTCGATCTCGGCGGTGCCATCGGTTACCCCGGAGCTGTACGACGTCGCGGTCACCGAGGCCGTGGTACCGGCCTTCTCAGCGATAGTGGCGGTGCTGCCGAGCGGGCCGGTGCATTTATGACTGGCACTGCCGAAGGTCAGGCTCGTGATGGACCCGACATTGGCGTTAGCCGAACCGCTCTGGTCGGTAACGGACCCCGCCGCCGTCGCGACGGCGCACGAAAAGGCCGTACCCGAAGTACTATCGCTTATTGTCACCGTGCCGGACTGAGCCGCGGTGAAACGCGGCCCGCCAGTAACTGTCCACGTGCCAGAGGCCATGGCCGCCGAGGTTCCCAGGAGTACCGCAACAGCGGCTGTCAGCCCGGCTAAGAATGCCCTGGCGAGTTTTCTGTGCATTGTGCGTCCTTTCGGGATACGACGAAGACCTAGGCTAGGCTAACCGCGCCGGACACAATGTTTCCAGATGCGGTAAAAGATGTCGCATTTCTTGTCCTGCCATGAGTGTTTTCCGCAGCGGGATTATCACGCCGGGAGAGGCTGGGCGAGCCGGGGTTGCACCGCCGCCACCTGGATCAGCACCGCAGCCAACCTCAACCCGCATCGATCACGAATCGAGAAGCGCCGACCGCCGGCGCGAGGCTAGCGTGGCTATCCACGGCAGACACAGCCGAAACACAAGCTCAGCCGGAACACAACCTCAGGAGTGACCATGACCAGCTCAACCCAGGGAATCAAGACCGTCCTGCATCCCGTCACCGACCTGGAGAAGGCCAAGCCGGTGTACGCCGCCCTGCTCGGAGTGGAGCCCACGGCCGACGCCGCCTACTACGTCGGCTTCGACGCCGAGGGCCAGCACATCGGGCTGGTGCCAGGCGGTAGCTCGCAGGGCATGACCTCGCCGGTGGCCTACTGGCACGTACCGGACATCGAGGCCAAGCTCGCCGAGGTGACCGCTGCGGGCGCCAGCCTGAAGGACCCGGTGCGCGACGTCGGCGGCGGTCGCCTGGTCGCCACCGTGACCGACCCCGACGGCAACGTGCTCGGGCTGCTCCAGGACCGCTGAGCACCATGACAAACAGGACGGGCGCGCACGATCAGATCCGAGTACGGGGCGCACGGGTCAACAACCTCAGGGACGTCAGTGTCGACCTCCCGAAACGCTCGCTGACGGTATTCACCGGCGTCTCGGGCTCGGGCAAGAGCTCGCTGGTCTTCGGCACGATCGCCGCCGAGTCTCAGCGCCTGATCAACGAGACGTACAGCGCGTTCGTCCAGGGCTTCATGCCGTCGCTAGCCCGGCCCGACGTCGATGTGCTCCAGGGGCTGACAACCGCGATCATCGTCGATCAGCAGCGGATGGGCGCCGATCCCCGCTCCACGGTCGGCACCGCGACCGACGCCAACGCGCTGCTGCGCATCCTCTTCAGCCGGCTCGGGCAGCCGCATATCGGCTCGCCCAACGCCTTCTCCTTCAATACGGCGTCGGTCGAGGCCAGCGGGATGGTCAAGGTCGGCGGCGGCAAGGCCGTGCGGCAGACCTTCAGCCGTACGGGCGGCATGTGCCCGCGCTGCGAGGGCCGGGGCTCGGTCACCGACTACGATCTGTCCGCGCTGTATGACGACAGCAAGTCGCTGAACGAGGGCGCGCTGACGATTCCCGGCTACAGCATGGACGGCTGGTACGGCCGTATCTTCAGCGGCTGCGGCTTCTTTGACCCGGGCAAGCCGATCCGGCAGTTCACCAAGACCGAACTGCACGACTTGCTCTACAAGGAGCCGACCAAGATCAAGGTCGACAACATCAACCTCACCTACGAGGGCCTGATCCCGAAGATCCAGAAGTCCATGCTGTCCAAGGACATCGACTCGCTGCAGCCGCACGTGCGCGCCTTCGTCGAGCGGGCCATGACTTTCACCGCCTGCCCCGACTGCGGCGGGACCCGGCTCAGCGAGGCCGCCCGATCGTCGAAGATCAGCGGGATCAGCATCGCCGACGCGTGCGCGATGCAGATCAGCGACCTGGCCGGCTGGGTCCGGGGCGTCGAGGACTCTTCGGTCGCGCCGCTGCTGGCGGCATTGCAGCAGATCCTCGACTCGTTCGCCGAGATCGGGCTCGGCTATCTCAGCCTCGACCGGCCCTCCGGCACCCTGTCGGGCGGCGAGGCCCAGCGCGTCAAGATGATCAGGCACCTCGGCTCGTCGCTCACCGACGTCACCTATGTCTTCGACGAGCCCACCACGGGCCTGCACCCGCACGACATCCAGCGGATGAACGACCTCCTGCTGCGACTGCGCGACAAGGGCAACACGGTGCTCGTGGTCGAACACGAGCCCGAGACCATCGCGATCGCTGACCACGTCGTCGACCTGGGCCCCGGCGCGGGCGCTGCGGGCGGCACGGTCTGCTTCGAGGGCACCGTCAACAGTCTGCGAGCCAGCGGCACCCTCACCGGCCGCCATCTCGGCGACCGGACCCAGCTCAAAGACAAGGTGCGGACGCCCGTCGGCACGCTGAAGATCCGGGGCGCGACGGAGCACAACCTGCGCGACGTCGACGTCGACCTCCCGCTCGGGGTACTGGTCGTCATCACCGGAGTCGCCGGGTCGGGCAAGAGCTCGCTGGTGAACGGCTCGATCCCGGCCGAGTCTGGCGTGGTGGCGATGGACCAGACCGCGATCCGGGGCTCCCGGCGAAGCAACCCGGCGACGTATACCGGCCTGCTCGACCCGATCCGCAAGGCGTTCGCGAAGGCCAACGGCGTGAAGCCGGCCCTGTTCAGCGCCAACTCCGAGGGCGCCTGCCCCAACTGCAACGGAGTCGGGGTCGTTTATACCGACCTGGGGGTGATGGCCAGCGTCGCCACCACCTGCGAGGAGTGCGAGGGCAAGCGGTTCGACGCCTCGGTGCTCGAGTACCGCCTCGGCGGCGCCGACATCAGCGAGGTGCTCGCGATGTCGGTGACGCAGGCGCAGGAGTTCTTCGGCACCGGCGAGGCCAGCACCCCGGCCGCCCTGGCCATCCTGAACCGGCTCACCGACGTCGGTCTCGGCTACCTCAGCCTCGGCCAGCCGCTCACGACTCTCTCGGGCGGCGAGCGGCAGCGCCTCAAGCTGGCCATCCACATGGCCGAGAAGGGCGGCGTCTACATACTCGACGAGCCGACTTCCGGCCTCCACCTCGCCGACGTCGAGCAACTGCTCGGCCTGCTCGACCAGCTCGTCGAGTCCGGAAAGTCGGTCATCGTCATCGAACACCACCAGGCGGTCATGGCCCACGCCGACTGGATCATCGATCTCGGCCCCGGTGCCGGGCACGACGGCGGCCGCGTCGTCTTCGAGGGCACGCCCGCCGACCTGGTCGCCGCCCGCTCCACCCTCACCGGCCAGCACCTGGCCGCCTACGTCGGCGCCTGACCCGGATGAGCCCGCGATTAAGGTCAACTACTTAGATTCGTAAAGGGGTCTCAACGGTAATCTAAGTCCTGCGAGGCCCGTCGAATCGGGAGCGAAAGCGGATAAAGAGCAGCCATTCACCGGGTGTCTGGTCTTTTTTGGGGGGTGCGGCCGTGCCTGATCGGCTGCTCGTGGACCTGAGCGAGGATGGCCAGGCCGCCGTTTTGTCCTGGCCGAATGGCGGGCTGCCCGAGGAACTGTCGCGGGGGCCGGTCACGTGGCCCTTAGACGCGGCCGAGCTGGAAGAGCTGCGCTGGTATCTGGAGGACTACCTGCTAGCGCCGTTCGGGGTGTGGGAAGACCGGGGTCCGGCGGTTCAGGCCCGGCTGGCCGAATGGGGTGACCTGGTATTCGGGTCGGTGTTCGGGACCGGGCGGGCGCGGCTGGCCTATGAGCGGGCGCGAGACCGGGGCCTGGAGGTGGTGTTCCGGTCGGAGGTACCAGGGCTGCTAGGGCTGCCGTGGGAGCTGATGCGGGACGGGGCCGGCCCGGTCGCACTCGGCAAGGGCGGGGTGGCGCGGAGCCTGCCGGTGGCCGACCGAGCGGGGCCGCTGGAGATACCGGGCGGGAAACTGCGGGTGCTGATGGTGATCGCCCGCCCGGACGGCACCTCGGACGTGGGCTACCGGATGGTGGCGCGACCGCTGCTTGAGCGGCTGGACGCGGTGCGGGGCGTGGTGGAGCTGACGGTGCTGCGGCCGCCGACGTTCGAGGCGCTGCACCAGAGGCTGATAGAAGCAGCCGCTAACGGAGAGCCATTTCATGTAGTGCACTTCGATGGTCACGGGGTGATGCTCGGCCGTCCGGGAGCGGGACCGGGCGGGCGGCCAGCGATGATGTCGGGGCCAGGCGAGGGGGTGCTGGCGTTCGAGCTGCCGGCTGGGGGCAGTGACCTGGTCAGTGCTTCGAAGGTCGCCCTGGTGCTGGCCGAGGACCGGGTGCCGGTGGTGGTGCTGAATGCGTGCCAGTCCGGCGCGGTCGGCAAGGAACTGGAGGCCTCGGTCGCGACGGCGCTGCTCGGGGCGGGGTGCGCGGCGGTCGTGGCGATGGCGTACAGCGTGTACGCGGTCGCGGCGGCGGAATTCATGGCCGCGTTCTACGAAACGCTGTTCGCCGGGGAAAGCGTGGGCCGGGCGGTCACGGCCGGGCGGCGGAGACTGTTCGAGCGGGACGGGCGGCCTAGCTCGAAGGGAGATCTGCCGCTAGCCGACTGGCTGGTGCCGGTCCATTACCTGCGACGAGAAGTCCGGTTCCCGCAGGCCCGCGCGGTCAGGCCGACCGAAGCGCCGTCGCTGGACGAGGCTCTGGACGAGATCAGGGCCACGCCGTCCGAGCCGGCCGCAGCGGATGATCCGCTGGCGCCGGTTGGCGGGATGTTTGTCGGTCGCGATGACTTGTTCTACCAGCTAGAAACGGCGGCCCGGCTGCAGCGAGTCGTCGTGCTGACTGGTCCGGGCGGGACAGGGAAGACCGAGCTGGCTAAGGGGTTCGCCCGGTGGTGGCGTGATACCGGCGGGGTCGATGATCCCCGGCTGGTGCTGTGGCATTCGTTCGAGCCCGGCGTGGCAAGCTTCGGCCTTGACGGCGTCGTGACGGGCATCGGCCTGGAGATCTTCGGCGCTGACTTCGCCCGGCTGGAGGCACCGGAGCGGCTTGAGGCTGTCCGGCGGGTGCTGACGAAGTACCGGGCGCTGCTGGTCTGGGACAACTTCGAGTCGGTACGGGAGATGCCGGACCCAGCCGGGGCAACCCCGCCGCTCGACGAGGACGGCTGCGCCGCGCTGAGAGGCTTCCTTGAGTGGGTGCGCGATCGGCCGGCTAGCGTCGTTGTTATCACGAGCCGGGCCGCTGAAAGCTGGCTTGGCGAGGTACGGCGAATCCCGGTCGGCGGGCTGAACCCGGCCGAGGCCGCCGACTACGCCGGGCAGTTGCTCGCCCCCTACCGGGCCGCGCAGCGGAGGAGGGAGCGGCGGTCGTTCGGGGAACTGCTGGACTGGCTGGATGGTCATCCTCTGTCCATGCGGCTCACCCTGCCCCGGCTCGATGTCACTGAGCCTGCCGAGCTGCTCGCCGGGCTTCGGGGCACCACCCCGCTCTCGGTCGAGGACGTCGCCGGGGGACGGCTGTCGTCGCTTGGGGCGTGCATCACCTACTCCTACTCTCACCTGGCCGCCCAGACCCGGCGGCTGCTCCCGGCCGTCAGCCTGTTCCACGGCGTAGCCGACGCCGGCGTCCTGACGCTTCTGTCCGGTGAGGATGGAGTCCCGGCCCGGTTCGCGGGCGTCAGCCGGGATGAGTGGGCGGCAGCCCTCGACGACGCGGCCGGGGTCGGACTGTTCACCGGCCTCGGCTCGGGCATGTATCAGATCCACCCCGCCCTGCCCGGCTACCTCATCGCCGGCTGGCGGCTCGATAGCCCAGCCAACTACCGCGCGGAACGAGAAACATCTGAGCAGGCCCTGCGCGCCGCCTGCGCCACCTTCGGCAGGTGGCTGAGCCAGCA
Organism: uncultured Actinomycetota bacterium; assembly: GCA_963819285.1. Taxonomy (GTDB): domain Bacteria; phylum Actinomycetota; class Actinomycetes; order Streptosporangiales; family Streptosporangiaceae; genus Chersky-822. The sequence continues at coordinate 1,375,858 of CAWFVM010000002.1, read as the reverse complement.
GATCGCCACCGGCAACGCCGCCTTCGCCTACGCCATCATCGGTCTGCAGCGGCGAACTCTCGGCGCGATGCTCGGCCACGCTCTGGACCACCAGGCCTGGGACGACGCCGACAGCATCATCCGGCCACTGGATCGGTACTGGGACACTCGCGGTCTGAGCAGCGAGGCCGCCGCGTGGGCCGACCGCGTCCTGGCTGCCACCACCAGGCCCGGCCAGGACACTCCGGCCGACACCAGCACCGAGTCGCTCTGGCTGTACACCACCATCAACCAGGCTAACCGACAGAATAACGCCGGCGCAGCCCGACCAGGCCGCACATACTTACCAGCGAGCGCTGGCCTACCTGCAGGGCCAGCCCGAAACGGACTCGACCCGCACTAACGTCGCCACCCTGTATCACGATCTCGGCGTGACCTCCCAGGATCGCGGGCGGCTCGACGACGCAGAGGACTGGTACCGCAAATCCCTCACCATCGACGAAGAACTCGGCAACCAGCCCGGCCTGGCGAGCACCTACCACCAGCTCGGCATGACCGCCCAGCAACGCGGACGGCTCGACGACGCAGACGACTGGTACCGCAAATCCCTCACCATCAACGAAGAACTCGGCAACCAGCCCGGCCTGGCGACCACCTACCACCAGCTCGGCATCACCGCCCAGCAACGCGGACGGCTCGACGACGCAGACGACTGGTACCGCAAAGCCCTCACCATCAACGAAGAACTCGGCAACCAGCCCGGCCTGGCGAGCACCTACCACCAGCTCGGCAGGACCGCCCAGCAACGCGGACGGCTCGACGACGCAGACGACTGGTACCGCAAATCCCTCACCATCAAAGAAGAACTCGGCAACCAGCCCGGCCTGGCGAGCACCTACCACCAGCTCGGCATGACCGCCCAGCAACGCGGACGGCTCGACGACGCAGACGACTGGTACCGCAAATCCCTCACCATCAACGAAAAACTCGGCAACCAGCCCGTCATGGCCCTCACCTACGCGCAACTCGGCTTGCTCGCCGAAGAACAAGGCCAGTCCCACCAGGCCATCGTCTGGAACATCCGGTGCGTGACCCTGTTCGACGAGTTCCCCAGCCTTTTCACGGGGACCGGGCCATCCGCCCTCGCGCGGCTCACCCGGCAGCTCGGCACCGCAGCGCTCGACCAGGCCTGGCGCCAGATCACCGGCAACCCGGTCCCCCCGGCGATCCGTGACTACCTCACTAGCCAGCCAGCCTGACTAGCCGGCGCGCATTATTTAATACGCGTACTATCTCGCCGATGACGGATGAACAGGAACGGCTGTGGCGGTAGGGATTGCCGGGCAGGGGCCATTCGGCGGTCATGCCGGACGGGTCTGGTCGGTTTCGTTCCGGCCTGGCGGGTTTTTTATCGCGACCAGCGGTGACGACGGCACGGTCCGGGTGTGGGATAACTCGAACGGTGAGCAGCGGGCAATGCTCACCGGCCATTCCGGGCCGGTGTACTCGGTGGCCTACAGCCCGGATGGCCTGGCGATCGCCAGCGCCGGCGCCGATCACACGATCCGGATCTGGGACCCGGGGACCGGGCAGCAGCGGGCGCAGCTGACCGGGCATTCCGGGCTGGTGCGCTCGGTGGCCTACAACCGGGCCGGGACGCTGCTGGCCAGCGCGGGTGACGACCGTACGGTCTGGATCTGGGACGCGGGAACAGGAGAGCAGCTGCGCCGGATGTCACCGTATCCGGGCATCCTGAAGTCGGTGGCGTTCAGCCGGGACGGGGAGATCGTCGCGGGGGTGGGGCGGGACCGGGCGGTCTGGCTCTGGGAGGTGTGGACCGAGGCCGAGCCGCGACGGCTGACCGGGCACGCGCGGGCGATCAACGCGGTGGCTTTCAGCCCCGACGGAGCGCTGATCGCGAGCGCGGGCGCTGACCGGGTGATCAGGATCTGGGATGCGGTGACTGGCACCCAGAAGGCGGAGTTGCCGGGGCACGCCCGCCGGGTGAATGCGCTGGCGTTCAGCCCGGACGGGACCACGATCGCGAGCGGTGGCGATGACGACGCGGTGCTCGTCTGGGATCTGGCCACGTGGCAGCTCCAGGAGAGCCTGGCCGGTCATCAGGGCGAGATTCACTGCGTCGCGTATAACACCACGGGCGCGGCGGCGGCTATCGCCAGCGCCAGCGACGACGGCACCGCGCGGATCTGGGATGTTGCCTCGCGCGCCCAGCGACAGCGGCTGCTGGGTCACACGGGGCCGGTGAACGCTGTGGGATTCGGCTCCCTTGGCGCTGTGATCGCGACCGGGGGCGATGACGCGGCGATCCGGATCTGGGACGCCGACACCGGTGACCAGCGGACCTGCCTGACCGGTTACTCCGGGCCGGTGAGTGCGCTCGCCTACCGGCCGCGCAGTACGGAACTGGCGGCGGTCGACAACCGGAGTGTCTGGATCTGGGACCCGGAAACCGGGCGTCGAGAGCTGCCCAGCCTGCAGGACAGTCTGGTCCGCGCGATCGCCTACAGCCAGGATGGACGGACCTTCGCGACGGCAAGCGACGACGGGACCGTGCTGGTCTGGGACGCGCGGACCGATAGCGGCCTGCGACGGCTATCCGGTCACACGGGTCCGGTGACCTCGGTTGCCTTCCACCCGGGCGGGGCGGTTGTCGGCGGCGGCCAGGACGGCACGGTGCGGGTGTGGGAGGCGGACTCCGATGCCATCCTGGCGGAGTTCTCCGGGCGCTTCGGTGAGACCTGGTCGGTCGCCTGCGGCGGGGGTCAGGCCAATCACACGATAGCGGCAGGCGGCGGCGACGGCACGGTCGTGATCTGGGACTTCGTGACCGGTGAGCAGGTGGCGCGGCTGACCGGGCAGGGCGGGCCGATCTACTCGATGGCCTATCACCCGGCGGGCACCGAGCTGGCCACCGCTGGTGGTGACGGCACGGTCTGGATCTGGGATGCCGCGACCTTCACCCAGCGCACTGTGCTGACCGGTCACACGAGCGCGGTCAGGTCCCTGGCCTACAGCGCCGACGGGGCCAGGATCGCCACCTGCGGGTACGACGGCACGATCCGGATCTGGGACGCCGGCAGCGGCAGCCAGGTCTCGGGATCGATCTCGGGCTCGGCGCTCGGCGAGCCTAGGCCGCGCTCGGTGCCGCTGGCCGGGGTGAACAGCGACAGCCCGAGCTTCCGTCGACCTGCTCGGGGTCGGTCGCGATGTCAAGACGCTGGCCGAGCTGATCGCCGCGACGAAGACCAGCACTCCGCTGGCGATCGCGCTCATCGGCGCGTGGGGATCGGGCAAGTCAAGCGTGATGGAGCTGGTCAGCGCCGAGATCGACCGGCTCGCCGAGCTGTCGCGCAACAACCGGGGCGCGACCGCGTTCGCGACGAGCGTGTGCCAGGTCCGGTTCAACGCCTGGCACTACAGCAGCGATCAGCTCTGGGCCAGCGTGGCCAGGGATATGTTCCAGGCCCTGTCACGGTCGGGTCAGGGGCCGGGCGAGACCGACGTTGACGCCAGCCTGGACCTGGCCGCCGAGCGGGAGCGCCTGCGGGCCGAGCTCAGCGGCGGGGCGGACGAGATCGAGCGGCTGGACGCCGACCTTGAGCGGGCCAGGCAGGTCCAGGCACCCGGCGGCTTCCTGAAGGCGCTGCTTCGCCGTCGTACCTGGGCACGATTTTCGCGTCGTCTTACCGCGAGCTGCGCCGGGAGGCCGGGGCGTCCTGGAAGGTCCTGGCCGGGTGGGTGGTGCTGGCCGCGATAGCCGCCGGGGGCTGGTGGCTGGCCAGCGACATTGGGCTCGGTGCGGCGGTCAGGCGTGCTGTTCTGGGCGTGGCCGCCGCAGCCGGCGCGCTGCTGCCCGTGCTGAGGCGGCTGCGGTTCTGGCACGAACAGCTCACGGACAAGGCTGAAAAAATGCGGGCGGAACTCGAGAAGCGCAAAGCCGACCTCGAGCAGAAGCAGATCCAGACCAGTGAGCAGCTGAAGCTAGTCGACGTGCTGTTCGCTTTTGGCGAGTTCGTGCGCGAGCGCGGCACCTCGGCGACCTACCAGGACGGACGGGGCCTGGTCGGTTACGTTCATGATGACCTGCTCTTGCTCAGGGAGCAGTTGCACAAGGCTCGCCGGCAGTGGACGGCAGGCGATGACCAGGCCGAGCCGCCGGAACGAATCGTCCTCTATATCGACGACCTGGATCGGTGCCCGCCAGATCGAGTCGTCCGGGTGCTCGAATCGGTGCACCTGATGCTGACCCTGGATCTCTTCGTCGTGGTCGTCGCGGTCGACGCACGCTGGATGATCCGCTCGCTTGAGCATCATTACCGTCCGTTCTTCGGTACTGAGGACAACCTGATCTCGCCCTACGACTATCTGGACAAGATCTTCCAGATCCCGTACACGCTGGTGCCGCCGACGGCGGTCAGGGCCGCCGGGTACATGCGCAAGCTGCTGCCCGAGCCACAGCTGACGACCGGCCCTAGATCTCGCGACGGGGATCTTGACGAGCTGCCGGACCCTGGGACTGGACTCGGGAGAGCCGAAGTGGCCGCGGCTGAAGATCCGGCCGATGATGATGGGGCAGGTGACAGTGCGGCCGGTGACAGTGCGGCCGGTGACAGCGGGGCCGACGACGGCAGGCCGCCGAGCGCCGTATTTCCGGTCACCGATCTGCAGCCGCCGAGTCTGGCGCTGAGCTATTCCGAGGTCGAGTTCATGGCCCGGCTCGGGAGCCTCGCCCCGTGGCCGCGAGCCGCGAAGCGAATGGCTAATCTGTACCAGCTGGTGAGAATCAGCATTCCCGATGCGAAGCTGGCGGGTTTCCTGGGCGATGCCAGCGATGGCTCCTATCGCGTAGTTCAGGTACTCCTGGCCATTTTGGCCGGAAGTCCGGGAAGCGCCCGCGAGGTTTTCGAGCGGATTCTGTCCGCCGATCCCGACGCTGACCTGCTCGATGTACTCGGGCCTGATGGCGAGCGCCCTGTCCGGCCAAATCCGATCGCCGAGATCCGCGCGAAGCTGCGCCATCTGCATGATCAGGACGGCCTGCCGCTTGAGCTGGCCGAATATCAAAAGTGGTGCCCGGAGCTGGCCAGATACAGCTTCTGGACCTGGAGCCTGGCGCGCGGGCTGGCCGAGGAAGTCCTATGACCGGCCCTTGACCGGCCCCGACGCTAAGCTGATCAGCCTTTCGCCTTGTGATCTATGAGACAGTGGTGCGGCAGTGGTGCCCGGATATATCCGGGATAGGCAGGAAGTGCGCGGCCGGGGTAATGTAGACCTGCCTAGGTCCATGAATAGCCGAATGGCTATTCTGGTCTTTCGGCTGGGGAACCGCGAGACTTGGGCCTGCGCACGAGGGAGGGGCGGATGACCGCTGCACTCGGCCTGGCCACGACCGGCCTCCGGTCGGCTGAGTCAGAACCAGGGCCCCCTCCAGAGCCTGTGCCAGGGCCAGCGCCGAATCCGGCGGACCGGGCAGGCACCGAGTTCGTGAACCGGCGGGCCGAGATAGACCGGATCCTCGGCGCTCTCAAAGACCCAGCCGGGACGAGGTTCTGGCTGATCGTCGCCCCGCCCGGACTGGGGAAAAGCGACTTCCTCCGTCGCGTCTCGTCAGAACTGAACGCCGATGATCCCGGCCGCCAGGTCCGTTTCGTCGATCTTCGTGATCTTCCCGGGCCAGCGAGCGAGGGGGAGCCTGGCTCTCTGGTCGCGAGGTTCTTCGGCCAGGAACTGTCAGACCAGGCCACCTCGGGCGTAGCGGAGCGGGTCGCTCAGGCGGTGCTCGACAGCGGCAAGTCCTACGTCTGCCTGCTCGATAGCGCGGAACTGCTCAGCGAACGGGCAGCGGCCGAGTTCAGGCGGTCCTTCAGCGACATCTACCAGGCCACGTCGCCGGCTCCTGGATCGGCTCTGGGCCCTGCTGGCCCGAGCCGGGTGGCGCTGGTCGTGGCCAGCAGGCTCGACACGGGCTGGATCGGGACCATTCCGGCGCCTCGATTCAAGCTGCTGTCCCTGGCGGCGCTCGGAGTCGATGACATCGGCGCGGCGCTCAGCTCGCTAGCGCGCCGGACCGGGGAGAAACTCAATACCACTCAGCTCAGGCAGGCGACGGCCTCGCTGGCCGGACTCAGCTCGGGGCTGCCCGAGTTGGTGACGTCCTGCCTGCAATGGGTCGCGAAGGGACACTGGCTCCAGCTCGAGTCGCTGGGAAATCAGGGCTCTTCGAGGGCCTGCGCCAGCGTTTTGTGCGCGACCGGCTGCTCGCGCCGGAGAGCTTGCTGCCGGTGACGCCGCCTGATCGCACCGAGGAGCGGCGCCAGCTCGTCGAGGACGCGCTGCGGCTGGTCAGCCCGTACCGGATCGTGACCCAGGCCCATCTCAGACAGCACCTGACCCCAGACAGCCCGCTGAGCGAGAGCCTGACCGCCGCGGCCTGGTCGATCGAGGATCTCTGGCAGGCGATCTTCGGTTCCGCGCTCGTCGCGCGCCCGGTGCACGAGCCCTGGCAGGTCATCCATCCGGCGGTGCGCAAGCTCTTGTTCCAGTATTCCTATCCCACCGACGCGCAGCGCGCCGACGCCCAGATTGAGGCGCTCGCCTTCGACCGGACCTGGTCAGCGCACCAGGTCGGCACCGAGCGGGTGGCCGGGCTGGCCGAGTGCCTGTGGCACGAGGCCAGTGCGCTCGCGCTCGCGGCGCCGCAGCGACTTGGCTCGCGGCTGACCGAGTCGGCCGCTGAGATCAGCGGTGCGCTCGACGAGGACTACCTCGCCAGGAGCGGCGAGCTCAGGCAGGTGCTCGGCGCGAGACTGCGTGCCGATCCTGAGCTGCACGAGCTGACCGCCGCCGAGCCCGGCCTCCTTGACCGGCTGATCGACATCGCCACGCAGGCGAAAGCGCCCCGATGAACACGGAGGACATGTTCCCGCCTTATATCCCCCGCAACTACGAAGAGCGGCAGATCAGGGATGAGATCCGGCGGGTCGGAAAAGAGGGATCGAGCCGGGTCGTGCTGCTGTACGGCCCCGGCGGCATCGGCAAGACCAGGCTCGTGCGGCACCTGGCGACCGCGAGTCAGTCGTACTCCGATGTGATCTGGCTGAGCCCGATCGATGTGGATGATGCGCGGTACTGGCTGCTGTCCAACCTGGAGCAGCGGATCGTCCGGCAGCTCGACCCCGAGCTGCGGTACTTCGGTCCTTACGAGGACTATGTGCGCCGGCTGCCAGGCCAGGCGCTGGCCAGGATCGACGGCGATACCGTGGTCAGCCGCCTCGACGCGATCAAGGCCGTGTTCGCGAGCTGTTACGCGAGGTACACCAGGGAGACCGGCAAGACGATCGTGATCGTGCTCGACACCGTCGAGGTGATTCGAGGCGTGTCGCTGCTCTACACGCTGACCGAGTGGCTGAAGTCGCTGCCCGCCACCCTCTTCGTGCTTTCCGGCCGGCCGGTGCCGAGCGACCAGCCTGACCCCATCGAGCAGGAGCTGCGGGAAGGCCGGGTGCGGCTGCCGGTCACCACGATCACGCTGCGGGAATTCGGCTGGGACGCGGCCCTGGACTTCCTGCGCAAGAGTCAGGCCACGACCGGGCTCACCGAGGACGAGTCGGCCAAGCTGGCCTTGCTGACCCGAGGTCATCCGCTCTGGCTGGCGTTCACGATCACCTATCTGGTCGAGGTCGACGTTCCTGAGGAGGCCGAGCTTGACCTTGCCGACCTGGCCAGGGAGATGCCCTACGGCGGCGCCATGTCCCACCAGGGAAGCCTGTGGCATCAGGCCTATAAGCGCAGGCTAGGGACGCCCTACCAGCAGTCGGATTTCGAGCACGAGGCCATCAAGCGGCTGGCGGTCGTCCGGCAGAGCGTCAGTCAGGAGATCTGGGAACGGCTGATGGCCGACCGCGCCGACGGCGCTGGCGTCGCCTCCTGGGACGAGGAATGGCAGAAGCTGCGGCGCACGCCGTGGGTCAGGGCCCGGAGCAACGATCGTTACGTGACTCTGCACGACGCCGTGGCCGAGGAACTGTCGCTGCACATCATCCCGACCCAGGACCCGGACGGGAGCTGGCGGCACGACCTGTGGCACCGGGCCGCCACTATCTACACTCAGCTCAGCGATGAGCCCTCCGAGGAGGTCGCGGCCGAGCGCGCGGAAGCTCGACCTCCGGCTGCGGGATCTGGACGCACGACAACTGCATCTGCTCGACGGACGGACCCCGGCGGATCGAGCCGATGCGGACTCGGCGTCCATCATCGAGTACCTCACCCAGCTCGACCGGCGGAAGAGGGAACTCGACGAGCTTCGCGCTATCGGCCTGCATTTCGAGTTGCTAGCCGATCCCGCAGCGGGCGCGGAGCGATTCCTCGCGCTGTTCGAGCAGGCCCGGCAGCGCCAGGACGCCCTGTGGCAGGAACGGCTGGCCCTGGAGATCCAGCGGTTCCTGCCCCAGGGGCTCCCGCCGCCCATCGAAGATGTGGTCGGTCAGGTGGTCACCGATTTCCGCGCGTGGCTGAAGGACGGTGGCAACGACTACTACGAGCGGATAGCGCTTGACCTCGCTGAATACCAGATCGAGATCGAGCAGCCGCAGGCGGCGAACGAGATCCTGGCCGACCTGCCCGAGCGGACCCGCGATCCTGAGCGACGTTTCCGGCTGAACATCGCGAAGGGCAACGCCCTCATGCGCATGCCAGGCCGGTCGGCGGACGCTGAGCCTTATTTCCTGACCGCACTCGAGCTGGCGATGAGCACGACCACCCCGGACGCGGGGCTGCGGCAGGCCAGGGCGTACAAGGAACTGGGTTTCTACAACCGGCAGCGGGGCCGCTGGCACCTGGCCGATGACGACTACCGGAGGGCGCGAGACGTGATCTCGGCCAGGCTCCTGACCGGCGTCACCGACGTAGACCGCAAGGAGATGGCCTCGGTGGAGCGCAACTGGGCCTATGTCAAGGGCCTGTCCGGTCAGTACACCGCCGCTCTGCACCTGATCGACAGCGCGATCAGGATCTATAGCCATTACGGCATGCGGCACGACGAGGCCGCGGCCCGGAGCATCTTGGGAGAATCGCACCGGTACGCCTACCGATTTGACCGGGCCTGGCAGTCCTATGCCGTGGCCGAGCAGATCTTCCTAAGCCTGCGCGACCGGACCTGGCTGGGACTGATCCAGCAGCGGCAGGCGATCTGCCTGTCCCAGGCCGAGCGCGACGGCGTTGTCCTGCTGCCAGGCCAGGATCAGGTCGCGGAGGCCAGGCGGCTGATCCGGCAGGCGCTCGATACCTGCCGGGAGCAGAACCTGCGGGCCTACCCCTCGGCGCTGAACCGGGCGGCCCGGATTTTCGGTCCCGACGACCTTGAGACCGGCCTGCGCTACGCGAAGGAAGGAATCGACTGGGGCTACCGGCTTTCCGACGGCTGGAAATGGACTGCCTGCCTGGTGGAGTACGTCGAGATGTGTTACCAGGGCTGGAGCCAGACGCACGAGGAGAGATACCGCGCCGAACTCCGCGGCTATGCGGAGCAGGTCGAGTCGGCCACGGCCGTGACCGATTTCGCCGACCTGCGCGGAAAATGGAATCTTCTGCAGGGCCACCTCGCCATCGAGGACTGGCTGACGAGCGAGGATGAGTCCCTGCTGGACATTGCCGTGGAGAACTACAAGATCGGCTTCGTTCTTATTGCCCAGACTTTCGCCGGGTCATCGAGCGGGTTTACACTTAACCGAGAGTTCGAGCGATTCCGGAGACTGCTCGTGAAGCTGCCCGCAGATATCCAGGCCGAGTGGCTGACCGAGTTCCGGCGACACTGGAGTTCGCCTGGAGACGCGTCAACTTATCTCCTGGCCCGGCTTGAGGAACTGTATTAAGCGTGCTGTTGCCCAGAAAAGCTGTCGTGTTCTCCAGCCCCGCGCCATTCGAATCCGACGAACTGTCTGCCGATCATTGCGAGGACTGCGCGTGTGAGGTAAGCAACTCGATAACGCAATTCTCGGGAGCGGCCTGCTTCCGGGTGCCAGCGTGGGCGTCGGCTCGGCTGAGACACTCGCGACCGCGTGGAGGGCGAACCGGGAGGTCGTCGAGATCCGGCTCGACGGTGCGCACCTGGCGCTCTTCAACCCGCTGGGCGAAGGCGGCGTCACGGTCGTGAACGACGCCGCTTACGAGATCTTCCGCTCAGTCGGGCACTCGGCAGGCCCGGCGGCCGGGCCGGAGGAGGCCAGCGCGGTCCTTGGCCACCTTGCCGAGCGTGGCCTGATCCTGGCCGGGCCGTCCGCCCCGCCTTCGGCTCCAGCTCAGGTTCCGGCGGCCAGCCAGGCTGCTCACCGCCTGGCTGCATGTGACCAACGAGTGCAACCTGCGCTGTCCCTACTGCTACGTCAGCAAGACCAGCGAACGCATGGACGAGCCAACAGGGCAGGAGGCTGTGCGGGCCGTCATCGCCTCGGCCGCGGTGCACGGCTTCGGCGGCGTGAAGCTCAAGTACGCGGGCGGCGAGGCCAGCCTGAACCACCGGCTGATCGCCAGCCTCCACGAGCTGGCCAGGAAGCTCACCGCCGATCACGGCCTGGAGCTGTGGGCGACGCTGCTGAGCAATGGCGTCGCGCTTTCCCCGGCGCTAGTCAGGACGCTGAGGGACAACGAGATCCGCGTGATGATCTCGCTGGACGGCATCGGCGCGGTGCACGACAGCGTCCGGCCCCTGGTCAGCGGACGGCCGTCCTTCCACCATGTCGTGCGCACCATCGACCGGCTGATCGAGCAGGGGCATCCGCCGCACCTGTCGATCACCATTACCGGACGGAACGCCGCCGGCCTGGCCGACGTCGTACGTTTCGCGCTCGACCGTGAGCTGACGTTCAGCTTTAACTTCTTCCGCGCCAACGACGAGGCGGCCGGGGTCGCCGACCTGCCCTATGACAACGAGACCATGATCGCCTGCCTGCGCGAGGCCTTCGCCGTGATCGAGGAGGTCATGCCAAGGCGCAGCGTGCTTGGCTCGGTGCTCGATCGCGGCCAGCTGCTCAGGTCCAGTCAGCAGTGCTGCGGCGTGGGCCAGGACTACGTGGTGATCGATCATCGAGGCCGGGTGGCCCAGTGCCATATGGAACTCGGCCAGGCTCGCGGCGACATTCGCCGCGACGATCCGCTGCTGCTGATCAGGGACACCGCCGCGCCAATCAAGAGCGTCCCGGTCGACGAGAAGGAGGGCTGCCGTGACTGCGCCTGGCGTTACTGGTGCGCTGGCGGCTGCCCGGTAGCGACCTTCCGAGCGACCGGCCGATGGGACATCAAGTCGCCGAACTGCTCTATCTACCTGGCGATCTACCCCGAGGCGCTGCGCCTGGAAGGCCTCCGCCTGCTGAAATACCACAACGGCTGATCCAGCCTCCGCCGGGGACGCAGCTGGGGTCCCCGGACGTCAGGGAACCATCCCCAGGCGGTGGATATGCCAAGAATTGTCTTGATCTATTGGAATATCATCGCTTCTAGCCGAGGGTGACTCAGCTCGGCCAGTCGAGCCCGTGAAACGGAGAGTTATGTCTAGCTGGCCACGAGGGGCAGTCTGTACGGTCGCCGCGTTCGGGATGGTGCTCGGTTCCCTGCTGTCCGCGCCGTCGGCGAGCGCTCATGCGGATACACCGGTCGCGTGGGCGGGGTTTGCCGGGAACGCTCAGCACACGGCTTCCTCCAGCGTGCAGCCCCAGCCGCTGCACCGGATTCGCTGGCGGGCGAAGGTCGACCTGGACCCGCAGGTGGAAGGCGGAGAACTGCCTATCCACTACGGCTCCCCGATGATCACCAGCGCGAACACCGTGCTGGTCCCGACTAAGGTCAAGGCCAACGGCGGGTTCCGGGTGGTTGCGTATTCGGGGGTTAACGGCGCGCGGCGCTGGTCAGTTAACACCGATTACCAGCAGTCGCCGCTCACCAGTCATTTCCGCGCCTTCGCGGCTCAGCTACCCGCCGTCCTGACGGGAAGTACCCTGGCGGTCGCTGGAGCCGGCGGGACGATCCTGACTCGCGGGCACGTCAATCTGAACGCCGGCTCGGTGCACCGGCTGGTCTTCTACGGGACGGGTCAGTGGATGGCGCACCGGGCCGCGTACAACAAGGCGGTCGCGATCACCACGCCGCTGACCGCCGGACCTGACGGGTCGCTGTACTTCGGCTTCACCGTGACCGGAGCGACGCCGGCGAACCTGGCCAGCGGGATCGCCCGGATCGCCGCCGACGGGCATGGGACCTGGGTCACGGCTACCGCGGCCGCCCGCAGCAAGATCTTCACTGGCGTGGCGGTCAACTGCGCCCCGGCGCTGTCCCCCGACGGCAAGACCGTCTACATCACCGTCACCGACGCCACGGGCGGCATGCTGGTCGGGCTTGACGCCGCGACCCTGGCACCGCGGTTCCGGGTCGTACTCAAGGACCCGGGCAGCGGCAAGCCAGCCCTGATCTCACCTAGCTCGACCGCCTCTCCGACGGTCGGCCCGGACGGCGACGTGTACTACGGAGTCCTGGAGAATCCGTTCCCCAATCACGACGACCGGGGCTGGCTGCTGCACTTCAGCGCGACGCTGACCAGGACCAAGATCCCTGGCTCCTTCGGCTGGGACAACACCGCCTCGGTGCTGCCCGCCAGCGCTGTCCCCGGCTACCACGGGACCTCGCCGTACCTGCTGGTGTCCAAGTACAACAATTACCTGCACATCGGACCGCACGGAAACGGGCACAACGAAGTGGCGGTGCTCGATCCCCGCGCGAGTCAGCGGGATCCGTACGCCAATGTCCTGAGCATGAAGCCCGTCCGCACCATCAGGTCACCCGCGCACTTCCCCGGCGCGCCCGCCGGAGCACGGTACGAGTGGTGTATCAACTCCGCGGTGGCCGATTCCGCCGACGACTCGGTGTTCGTGAACAACGAGGACGGGACCGTCTACCGGTGGGATCTGGCCACGAACACCCTGGCCGGGAAGATCCACCTCAACAATCCTCGGCCCGAGGCCTACACTCCTACGGTCATCGGCCCGGACGGCACCATCTACGCCATCAACAACGCCATGCTTTACGCCATCGGGAGCTAGTGGCGCATTGCCGTGAAGCGATATTCCACAACTTCATCATTGGTTGTGGAATGACGCATTGAGCCTGGCTTCATCCGACGCCACCGCACATAATCTGCTTTACCCCTGGGTAAGGCAGATTAGGTAGCACATTGCGGCGGCGGGGAGGGCGATCCGATCCACCGCAAGGCTAGGCAGGGGTGGATTGGTGAACGAACCGAAAACTCATCGCCGGGCCAGGGTCAGGAGCGTGCTCGCAATCCTCCTGGCCTGGCTCGCGCTCGCATTTCTCGCCGGCGTGGGCGTGACGGCCGTTTCGAGTCAGGCCAAGACGAGCGGTACCCCAGTCCCTTTCGGCTCGGTCGAACCCGTCAGCGTGGTGATTCTCGCCGACGAGTCTGGCAGCATGCAGAACTTCCCGGACGAGATCGCCGGCGAGCAGCGGGCCGCGGCCCAGATCGTCGAGGAGGAATGGTCGCCGCAATCGCAGATCGCCATCTACGGGTTCGGCAGCGCCCCGCCAGGAGCGCAGCCGCAGGCGGCCATCGATCAGTACTGCGGTCCGACCGAGCTCACTGGTCAGGCCGCACGGGACCGGCTGACTCACTGCGCGGGTGAGATCAAGCCGCGAACGACGCCCATGACCAACAACACCGACTTCGCGGCCGCCCTGACCCAGGCCCTGACCGTTCTGGGGGCACCGCAGCCGGTCGCCCGCCTGCCGCTGGTGTTCATCTTGACCGACGGCCAGCTCGACGTCGGTCCTGGCTCGCCCTACAGCGGCCCCGGCTCGTCCGCCGCTGCCGGTGACGCCGCCGCTCAGCATCTCATCGCCAGTCCCTCGACCGGTATCCTGGCCAAGCTGCGGAGCATCAATGCGGAAGTCTGGCCAGTCGGGTTCGGCGACGCGGTGCGGCCCGAGCTGACTCTGTTCGCGCGCGGCGCCGCTCAGAACGCCTGCCCGGCCGGCTCTGGTGCCAGTCCGAGAGCGGCGATCATTCCGCCCGCGGTCACGGGGTCGGCCGAGACCGAGGCGATCCAGTCGGCGCTGATCGGCGCGTTCGCCGAGGCGCGGTGCGCCGCGATCGGAGCATCTGTCTGGGCGTCGCTGCCGTCGGGCGGCAGCGTGTCGCGTACCTTCACGATCAGCCCGCTGGCCACGCTCGGCTCGCTCGTGGTGGACAAGGGTGATCCTCGCGTCACCGTCACCTATAGCTACCAGGGCAAGACCTTCGTCTCCGACCAGGGGCTGACCGGGCAGGCGATCGGTCATAAGGACGGCGCGACCTACGTGCTCACCGGGCAGTCGCAATCGCCGCTTGAGACCCTCAGGCTCGACGACCCGCCGCCCGGAGAATGGACGGTCACGTTCACCAGTCCGGCCGGAGTGCCAGCCCAGATGGTCGGTCTTTCCGTGGTCTGGCAAGGTGAGCTGCAGCTGGAGTTCATCAACCAGAAGATCGGCGATCCCGGCCATCAGTACCAGCTCGCGGTCCAGCCCGCGATCCGGTCCGCACCGGTCCCGGTGAGCGCGCTCCGGGGTTTCACCGCCGGCTTCGCGATCAGCTGGCCGGGCGGGCAGCAGGAGCGGGTCAAGGCCCACGTCAACGCCCGCGGGGACTTCACGGCTACCGCGCGGGTGCCCGCCGGCGCCAGCGGCACCGCTCACGTGACGGCCACGGCGGCGGCTCCCGGTGTCCAGGGGCAGGGAGTCTCGGCCTTCAGCGTCACCCCTGGCGGCGGACTCACCGTCAGCCTGAATATCCCGCCCGGCACCAGGGTCTCGCCGGGAGGCACCCTGACGGCGAAGGGCACGATCAGCACCAACGGCGCACCAGCGACCAGCATCGTGTTCTCCCTGGCCGGGCTCAGCGATGGCGTGCGGGCGACGCTGGTCTCGCCTCGCGGCCCGGTCCAGGTCGGCTCGGGCCGTCAGCCGGTCACGCTGGTCATCCACTTCTTCAAGGGCACAAGGAAGGGACCCGCTGCCGGCACGATCCAGTGGGCTCCGGCCTGCCTGGTACGACGCCGTCCTCAGAAAGGCTCTCGGTCGACGCCCTGAACGTGATCATCGCGTTCCCGCCGACCCCGCTGACGGCGCAGTGGTGGTTCTGGGTCCTGATCGCGGCTCTGGCCGGAGGGACGGCCGGCCTGATCACGTCGCTGTTCCGGCGGCGGTATCAGCGCAAGAAAGAGGCAGAAGAGTACGACCTGGAGGCGGACAACGCCCTGCTGCCGCCGCGCTACGGGATGCCGGCAGGCGCGCGGCCCTGGGAGCAGTCCAGCCGCTACAGGGAAGCTGGCCAGGCGCCCGGCACCGCCAACGGAACCGAGGCAGCGAGCGCCAGCAGGCGAACTACGCGTCCGGGATGGAGACGGCCATGGAGATAGACCACCCGCTGCTGTTTGTGGGCATCGGCGGCACTGGCGGCAAGATCGGCCGGGAGCTGCAGCGCCGGCTGCGCACCGAGGTGCGCGGGCCCGACGGGACGCGGCGATTCGGTAAGGGTAAGGGCGACGGCGGGCACCTGCCGTACGAGCTGCCGTCCTGTTTCCAGTTCGTCTACGTCGACATCGATGACAACGACCTGCAGCGGCTGAAGGACCAGGTGCCTGGCCACCGGGAGGCCGTCGTCAGGAACATGCACATCGCCTCCAAGCTGCTGCCCTCCCACCGGTCCTTTGCCGAGGTCGCGCAGTACCTGCGGATCAAGAGCCCGGATGAGGTCCGTAACTGGCTGCCGCCGACCGACGGGCAGCCCAAGGTCGCGCCGCTGTCGGCCGGTGCCGGGCAGCTGCCGACGGTCGGGCGAGCCTGCCTGTTCGCCCGGATGGCGGAGGCCGGCGTCAACGCCGCTCAGGAGCCGGTCACCGATGCGATCGAGAAGATCCGCAAGAGCGCGGTCGACCTGGCCGCGCTGGGCGGCCTGAACCCGGGAACGTGCGACGTGTTCGTGGCGTTCTCGGTGGCTGGCGGCACGGGCAACGGGATGTTCTACGACTACATCCATCTGGTGGCCGACGCGTTCCAGCACACCGGCATCGCGATCCAGATCTACCCGCTGGTGGTCATGCCCTCGGCCTTCCCCGAGGGCAATGGCGGCGGCCGGAACGCGGAGCTGAACGCCGGGCGCGGGCTGCTTGACCTCTCCCGGCTGATCGACGATCAGAACATGCGCGACGCGAACGAGGTCTTCAGGGACGAGGGCGAGCGCGAGAAGGGGCTCAGCGTCAGCTACCGCGACGGGAAAGCGGTCAAGCGCATCCAGATCCCGCCGTCGACGGCGCAGACGGCCTTCCTGTTCGCCAGGACCGCAGCGCTGTCGCAGGCCGAGCTGCACGGGTCCATTGTGTCTTTCGTCCTGTCCATCGCGGGGATCCGCAGCGCGGCGAGCGCGTTCGACGGGCACAACACCGCGGCGCAGAGCAAGTTCATCAACGACGGCGTCGACCGGCAGGCATCCGCGCCGTCCGGCATCGGCGGCCGGGGAATGTCCACCGCTGCCGTCGCCTCGCTGTCGGTACCGCGCAGCGAGATCCTCCGGCTCTTCGCCGGCCGCCTGCTCGCCGAGGCGATCAAGAAGTTCGACCAGCCGCAGCCGGGGGAAGTCAGCGAGCCGCTGTTCGACGCCTTCTTCACCGCGACCGGCCTGACCGATCTCGAACGGTGCCCTCCTCTCGCCGCGCGCGGCGCCGAGCAGCTGCGCAATTCCAGGAACCGGGGCCTCGCCGCCCGCAAGGAGCTCGAAGGTCACCGGCAGCTCGTGCTTCAGCGGGTGTACGAGATGGCTCATGGCTTCGAGCCCGATAAGGGCCTGACCGCGATCGCGCGAGAGTCCGCCGACCCGTTCCACGCCGAGCGGGTGGTCTCAGGAAAGGACGCCCGCGCAGCGGAGTCGGGCACCATCAGCCGGTTCCTGCGGCAGAACCCGGCCCTGCTGACCACCGGAGACCTGCCCTCACGGCCGAGCGAGCAGCAAGTACGGGCCTGGCTTGACCCTAATGTCAGGGCGGTGTGGGCGACGGCCTGGGCCGACCAGTCGGCGGTCTGGGATCCGAAACTTGAGCAGATGGTCAAGACCCTGCAAGGGCTCACCGAGGCGCTGCGCCAGTTCCGCACCGACAGCGACCGGCGGTTCGAGCGGGAGGTGGCCGAGCTCTTCACCGATCACACGACCGTCAGGTACTTCCTGCATGATCTGCCCAGGCACGCCGGAGAGTTCTACCAGCGGCTCGCCAGCCAGCTCGCCGAGTCCCTGAATGTCGGCCTGGGCATCACGGACGCGGCCAGGATCCTCCCCGTCCTGATCGACCAGCCGCGCCCGTGGGAAAGCGTCATAGCCGAAGCACTCAACCCCCGCATCGGGCCGCGCCAGGCGGTCGCCAGATTCCACGGGCTGATCAGTACCCGGATCCTGAGCCAGACCGACATAGACGACAAGCTCCTGCCTCACCTAGCCGACCTCATCGTCCCCGGCGACTCCCCAGACCGGGATCTGGCGGGTTCTGACGCACTCCAGGGCGCACTGCGCGGCCTGGTACCGACCGGCCTGCTCATGAAGGCAACGGGTCCGGCGAAGGTGCTGATCACCTATCCGGTCAAGACCGCCGACAGCAGTACCGCCGACATCGGGCTAGCGGCCGACCCAGTCTCGGCGACCGCCAGTCCCGGGGCACCAGAAGCCGCCGGCATGGTCCTGCTGCACGGCAACGAGGCCGTCGAGAACTTCCTGCGGCAGAACATCGACCTCGGATCACAGCCCGGCGCACTGCACTATGAGTTCCGCCCCACCGCCGAGGAGAAGCTCACGGTCGTCACGATGCGCACAGCACTCGGCGTCACCGACATCCCCGAGGCCCGGAAGGTCATGAGCCTGTGGTCGAGCGCGCTGCGGAGAGGCGATGTCGAGGACTCGCTGCGCTGGCGGCAGCGGCTCGGCTTCGACTATGGCTGGATGCTGACCACGGAGGAGCAGCGAGTCAACATCTTGCAGCGGCTGCTGATCACGATGCGCAACGACTGGGTCGACGTGCTGACGGGAGACGAGATCCGGCCGGCCAGGATCGCGATCCGGGCCGGCAACGAATCGGGCAGCGGAGCCGCGCAGCTAGAGATCGCGCTGCGGACCTGGGACGACGACTCACCGTGGAGCGATCTGCTCCATGCCTACGAGGAGTCCATCCTGGTCGGGGATGAGCTGAACCGGCAGGAGATGTACCGCAGCCTGATGGGGGTGCTGCCCAGACGTCTCCCCGACGGCGGGCCGGTGACCGAGCCCGGCCCCGTCTATAAGGCATTCCTCAAGGTAAGGGAGACGGAGATTCCGCGCCTCGACGATCTCCTCCAGCGAGATCCCCCGCTCAGTGCCGACCACCGGCTCCAGGTATCGGGCCTGCTGGACTTCTGGAAGTACACGGTGGAAGGAGCACTGAACAAGCCGATCCCCGGCCACCAGGGCAGGCGCAACACCCTGGGCACCCTGGACACCGTATAGGACCGGGCGAGGAGGTACGGCCTTTCGTGACTGAGCTACCGCCCGGACCATCGCAGGAGCCGGAGACCGAGGTCGTCATCGTGATCGACCTGCGCTCGGGTGCCGCCGGCCCCGACGCGGCTGACCCGGGGAGCGTCGACGGGGGGACCCTGGAGGAGCGCCAGCGCCGCGGCTATCAGGCGGCGGCTGACGCCGCTGGCGACAGCTCTGGATGGCAGCTCATCAACTTCGAGCGCCTGCTCGTCGTCGACGACGCTGCCGCTTTCGCCGGGCACGAGGACGCCTACCGGCACCTGATCGAGGCACCTACGTTCGGGCGGATGCTCTGCCTGGTGATTGGCGCCCCGGCCGAGCCTCCGTACCTCGACCAGCCCAAAGCCGCGGACTCCGCGCGAGTGCCGGTGCTCTGGGTTGGCGATCCGCGCGGCGTCGGCTGGCGGATCGGCAAGGCCAACACCACCCGACTCGCGTTCAGCGATACCGATCCCGACGGGTCAGTGACCGTGGCGAGCCTCATCGAGTCACTCGCGACTTTCGAGGTATTCGACGAATTCGCCAGGGCCGTCAGCGGCCTGCCCGACCGCACTGGCGTCCCCGCGCTGCTGCCCTGGGTTCCCTGGCCGAGTCCTGATCAGGATCTGGCTGAGCAAGATCACCGGGTCTGGAAGGCTGAGCCGCAGGACAGCGGGGCGGGGCCGGCGGGCCTGACTCTCGCGGCCGACTCACTCAGTGGGTCAGGCCGGCGGAGGGCGAGTGGGCTCGGCGCGGTCCTGCTCGCTCTCGGATGCGTGGCCGTCCTCGGCGCCGCCCTGGTCGCCCTCTGGCTCAGGCGACTGGGGGCGAGCTCCGGCTACCTCGTCGCCGACGTCGGGGCTGCTGTGGTGATCCTGCTCCTCCTGCTGGCGATCGCGCACCGGAGGCGGGGATCCCCGGTAGTGGTCATCGAGGGGGCGGCAGTCCCGACGCCGGCTGAGCCGGATCGGCCGCTCAGCGCCACCTCCCCCGGCCAGGAAGTTCAGGATCTCGCCCAGCGCATGCTGACCGCCCCCGTGGCGGACGAGGCCTTCCGCCAGCTCTCATCCCCAGAGCAGCTGGTCATGCTCGGCGGCGACCCGGATCTGGCCCGGCTAGTGCGAATCGCCCCGGCCAGCGCCAGGCAGCTGATCGAGGACACCGTCGATGGTGACTCCATCTGCTGGACAACGGCGGGTGACCAGGTGGGGGTCATTCGCCTTATCCCGGTGAAGGCCGGGCTGATCCGCCAGCAGGGCACCTAGCCCGGCAGCTATTCTTCCAGGCGAGAGCCGGTGGCACGGGCAAGTTCGAGAGCGCGCAGGTAGCAGTCGCGGGCCTGGAGGGGGTCGAACAGCGGCCAGGCCTCGCAGGGCGGTGGCTTCGCCTGGCTGATTGCCGATCTCGCGGAAGATACTCAGGGATTGTTCCGGCGGGCCGGTGGCCGCGGAACGGATTCAATCCGAGCGCAAAATGGACCGAGCCAGCTAACCCGCCATTATAGTGGCACCTAAGTATTCTGGCCGAGGGGGCGCGGGCGGATAGCCGACAGCGCTTGAAGATAATTTGGGGAGATACATGCCTGATGTACGAGTTAGCGGGCATCGCGGTCGGCTACCGAAGAAGCCAGTCGGCCAGCGGTTCGCCATTCAATACGTGTCGGATTACCTGCCCGCGCCGCTTCCGGCGCCGGTCTATCCAGTCGACGTCAGTGGCGGGATTACCGACTGGGGAATGCTCGGCAACGGCCCGGACGCCACCTGCACCACGCATCCCAGGGGAGTCGGCGACTGCACCTTCGCCGGACGGCAGCACTACAAGATGGCGAAGGCCGCCGCCGGAGGACTGACCGAGCAGTGGGAGACCTCGAACGAGCTTGTCTCCGAGTACCTCACCTACGATCACGGCAAGGACGAGGGCGCTCAGATCGCTGACCTGCTCTTGCACTGGTACAACAAGGGCAGGATTCTCGCGTTCGCGCCCGTCGACCACACTAGCCCGGCCGCCGTGGATGCCGCGATGGCAGCGTTCCACGGCGCCTACGTCGGGGTCAACCTGACCGATGACGCCGACAGTCTCTTCGGCCAGGGCCAGCCCTGGACCACGGCCGGGGGCGAGCAGCCCGACCCCAGCGACGGGCACTGCATCGTCAAGGTCGCGGCCGACGGCAGCGAGTTCGACACCTGGGTCACCTGGGGCGCGGCGCAGAAGTCGACGCTGGCCTGGACCGCTGCCTGCCTGGACGAGGCCTGGGTGATCATCACCCAGGAGGACGCGGACGCGGCCAGCCTGGACATCGCCGCGCTGCGAGCCGACATCGACGCGCTGCACGGCAAGGAGAGCAGCTAATACCAGCGATGCGCGCCGTGGCGGCCAGTCCGCCACGGCGCGCATCAGCGCGTAAGGTCAGGCGCCGATTCCGCCGGGGATCGAGGTGACCGCGCCCCAGGTGCCGTTCTTCTGACTGATCGCGAAGGCCTGGTTCGGCGCGAGACATATTTGGCCGGGGTCAGGAGAAGACGATGACCGTGGTCCGCACCGGGAATAGCGCAATCGGGTACTCCTTGCACTGACCCGGCTCGATGACCGGATTAACGCCGAGCCCTTGCTCAGCGACCACCGTGCTCTCGGTGCCCGCGCAGATGCTGACAATGCTGCGGGGACCGCCAAGGATGTAGTTCTGCTCGCCTTGCGACTGACAGATGGTGTCGCCGGCGAAGGTCGTGATCGTGGCCTGATTTTCTGCGCAGGTGGTCGAGGCCTGAGCGGCTGTCACGCCCGGCAGCAGGGTCATGAGCGCGGCGGCGGGCAGAGTCAGTGCGCCCGCAGCGGCCAGCGCGCGGAATCGGAATGCCATGTGCGATGTCCTCTCGTAACGGTGAATGGTCGGGTCCGCCGATCAGATGTTCAGGCGGCACCCGATGGGTTCGGAACGCTCCAGAACGATTACGGAGAGTTACATTAACAGCGCGGAGGGCCACCGCCAGGTAAGCCACCTGCTGACCTGGCCGTAAAACTTCACCAGTGATCGATTAACCTGGCCGGAGCCAGATGATGCCCTGGCGCGGAGGGCTCACCGCCTCCCGAACCGCCGCAAGGCTGCGGATGATGGCCTCTTCCACTGATTCCTGCGCGGAAGGGAGCTGTCAGAGCCTTGCCCGATCCTTGTCCGGACGCGGTCGCGACGACCTCGGCAGACCTGGTAGCCGACGACACTGCCACCGCTAGCGCACCCGGCCGGAGCAGGCGGCCGACCCGGCCGCGGCTGGATCCGCGGGAACTGGCCGCGATCTTCGCCGGGGGCGGGGCCGGCACGCTGGCCCGAGCCTTGCTAGGCGAGGCGCTCCCGCACGGCGCGACGGCGTGGCCGTGGCCGACGTTCGCCGTCAATATCACGGCCGCCTTCCTGCTCGGCTACGTCGTCACCAGCCTGCGAGAGCGGCTTCCGCCGTTCAGCTACCGCCGTCCGCTGCTAGGCACCGGGCTGTGCGGTGGCCTGTCCACCTTCTCGACGATGCAGGTCGAGATCCTGAACATGCTCGACGGGCGTGCCTGGGCCCTGGCTCTGGGATACGCCGCCGCCAGCATAGCCACCGGGTATGCCGCCATCCGCCTGGCCACCGCCCTGGCCAGGGCCGCGCAGGGGAGCCCGCCGTGGCGCCGCTGATCTGGCTGGGCGTCATGCTGATCGGCGGAGCCGGATCGGTACTGCGGTTCCTGGTCGACGGCCTGGTCACGGCGCGGACCGGCGGGCGCTTCCCGGTCGGCACGCTGGTGATCAACCTGTCCGGCGCGATGATCCTCGGCCTGCTGTCCGGCCTGACACTGAGCACCGGCGCCGCGCTGCTTGGCGGGACCGCGGCGGTGGGCTCGTACACGACGTTCTCGACGTGGATGTTCGAGACCGAGCGGCTGTCGCAGCAGCGAGCGCGGTATCGAGCCTGGGTCAACGTGCTCGTCAGCCTGGTCTTCGGGGTGGCGGCAGCCGCACTCGGACGCCTGATCGGCGAGCATCTGTGAACTAGGCTGCCGCGGACCCAGGCCAGAGACGGCCTCGGTGTCGTCATCTTCCCGATGCGCAACTCCGCCGGCTCCTGGCTCTCCGGATTCCGCTCGGCGAAGGCTCGCCGGCCGAAACAGCATCAGGCTTCGAGGCTGGCCGGGAAGTGTTCCAGAAGCTCGGCGGGATTGGCATAGACCCGGATCGCTCCCGCTTCGGTGAGCTCCTGCTCGCTGATGCCGCCGCTGCGCACTCCGATGCACCTGACACCCGCCCGCTGGCAGGCCTGCACGTCCCAGACGCTGTCGCCGAGGAAGACTGCCTCCCCGGCGGGCGTCCCTGCCTTGCGCAGGGCCACCTGGACCAGGTCAGGAGCCGGCTTGCTCCGGTCAACGTCCCCGGCCGAGGTAGCTTCGTCGATGGCGTCCTCGGCGTCCAGGGCCGCGCGCAGCACGGCGAACTCACCGGGGTCGGCTGAGCTGGCCAGGACCACGCGCTGACCGTGATCGTGGCAGGCTCTCAGCAGGTCATTGGCACCGGGCGCGGGCCTGAGCCTTGACCAGTACACCGAGTACAGGGCTGAGTGAGCAGCCCGGATGCCATCGTCGGCCGCCTTGTCCCGGTCAGCGGGCAGCAGTGCTTCGAGAAGCTGATCTGAGCCCATGCCGATCGCGCGGTGGATCCTGTCCATCGCGATCCCATGGCCGGCCTGCTCGAACGCCTCCCACCAGGTCACCGCGTGCAGGTAGGTGGTATCGACCAGCGTCCCGTCCACGTCGAAAAGTACCGCTTTCACAGACTCGCTCATCTAGTTCAGCTACCCCCTGCCCTGGCAACTCACTCAGTACCTGACCTGCGTTTCTCGAAGCCAGCAATCCGCTGGTTAACAGCGCATGAGGACCACGACCGACCGGGCGCTTACAGTCAGCGGCTGCCCGCTCGCGAACGACGAATCTTCCCGGTCGGCCGGACAGGTGTCGGCGACGAGCTGCCACTCTTCGCCCCACTGCTTGGGAAGCGTCCAGTCAGCGGCCTCATGATGGGCGTTGAAGAGCAGCAGAAAGGAATCATCGGTCACAGGCTCGCCCCTCCGGTCGGTCTCGGTGAGGGCGTCGCCGTTCAGGAAGACCCCGACCATGCTGGCACCGCTGTCCCAGTCCTCGTCGCTCATCGGCGTGCCATCGGGACGGCACCAGCCGATGTCAACCGAACCCCGGATCGGCACGCCCTGAAACCACCGGCGCCGGCGCAGCACGGGATGCTCTCGCCGAAGCAGGATCAGCTGCCTGGTGAACTCGCGCAGCCCGGCGTCCTGGCGGTCCCAGTCCAGCCAGGAGATCTCGTTATCCTGACAGTAAGCGTTGTTGTTGCCGCCCTGGCTGCGACCGCACTCATCGCCGGCCACGAGCATAGCTACCCCCTGCGACAGCAGCAGAGTCGTCAGGAAGTTCCGCTGCTGCTGATGCCGTAGTGCCAGCACCGCGGCATCGTCGGTGTCGCCCTCGGCCCCGCAGTTCCAGGACCGGTTGTGAGCTTCGCCGTCCGCGTTGTCCTCGCCGTTGGCCTCATTGTGCTTGTCGTTGTACGACACCAGGTCAGCGAGCGTGAAACCGTCGTGCGCGGTGACGAAATTGACGCTCGCCCTCGGGTGCCGGGAGTCAGCCTGGTACAGGTCCGAGCTCCCGGTCAGCCTCGATGCGAACTCGCCAAGGGCCGCCGGCTCCCCGCGCCAGAAATCACGCACGGTGTCGCGGTAGCGGCCATTCCACTCCGACCACAGCGGCGGGAAATTCCCCACCTGGTAGCCGCCCTCGCCCACGTCCCACGGCTCGGCGATGAGCTTGACCTGCGAGACCACCGGGTCCTGATGAATCAGGTCGAAGAACGCCGACAGCCGGTCCACCTCGTGAAACTGCCGGGCCAGGGTAGCGGCGAGATCGAACCTGAAGCCGTCCACATGCATCTCAAGTACCCAGTACCGCAGCGAGTCCATGATTAGCTGAAGCGTGTGCGGATGGCCTACATTCAGGCTATTGCCGGTACCCGTGGTGTCGTAGTAAAAGCTTGGCTGATCGGGAACGAGCCGGTAGTAAGCCGGATTGTCGATTCCTTTGAATGAAAGCATCGGGCCAAGGTGATTCCCCTCGCCGGTGTGGTTGTAGACCACATCAAGGATCACCTCGATCCCGGCGGCATGCAGCGCCCCGACCATTGACTTGAACTCGGCGACCTGCTCGCCGCGCTGACCGGCGGCCGCATAACCATTGTGAGGCGCCAGGAACCCGATCGAGTTGTAGCCCCAGTAGTTAGGCAGGCCGCGCCCGGCCAGGTGCGCGTCGTGGACAAACTGATGCACGGGAAGCAGCTCGACCGCCGTCACGCCAAGCTCGCTGAGATAGCCGACAACGCTGGGATGAGCAAGCCCGGCGAACGTACCGCGCTCGGCGTCCGGGACGTCTGGGTGCCGGGCAGTGAACCCCTTGACGTGCAGCTCGTAGATCACCGACTCGTGCAGCGGAGTATCGGGACGGCGATCGTTGCCCCAGTCGTAAAAGGGGCTGGCCACGACCGATCTGGGCACGTAGCGGGCGCTGTCCGCCTCGCTCGCGGACGTCTCATCCCCGAACTCGTAGGGAAAGCAGGCCGGCGCCCAGGCTCACCTCTCCTTCGATCGCCTTCGCGTACGGGTCGAGCAGCAGCTTGGCCGGGTTGCACCGAATCCCCTGCGCGGGCTCCCAGGGCCCGTGCACCCGGTATCCGTAGCGCTGGCCGGGTCCCGCCGACGGCAGATAGGCGTGCCAGCAGGAGGCATCGACCTCCTCCAGGGCGATCCGCTGCTCCTCGTCGCCCTCGCCGAACAAGCAGAGCTCAACCTGCGTCGCGACCTCGGAGAAGACCGAGAAGTTCGTCCCCGCTCCGTCATAGGTAGCGCCTAGGGGAAAGGGACTGCCTGGCCACGCTCGGGCTGAGTCCGTCCTGGAGTTGTCCGTCCTGGAATTCATGGCCGCACGCTGCCCGTGACCGAGGAACTTACTCTTCTAGGCAGGCCGAGGGCAGCCAGGCGGTCTAGTGGTAGCGGCTGGAGGAGTCGTGCCATTCGAGGCAGCCGCCCATCCAGGACTGCGCACCCATAAGATACCGCTGGAGGTCGAGGGACGGGACGGCGGCGAGTTCCTGCTGGCTGGCTTCGAACCCTCGGACAAAGTCGTTGTGAAGCTGGACCGCTTGCTCGATGGCCTCGCGGGCCGAGCAGTCCTGCTCGGCCGCGATCAGCAGGACCAGGTTGGAGTCAGGCAGCTCGTCCGCCGCTTCCCTGGCGGCCGAGTGCAGGTCATTGACGATGACCGACGCCGTGCCTGCCTGCATGAGCGCACGGTGGAACCGCGTCTCGCAGAAGGCGCCAGCGGGCAGCTCGTATCCGCCGACGACGTCGATCAGCGTCATGGACGTGTAGAAGCTGTCATGCTGCCGGGCCGCGAGGTATCTCCAGACGGGGGGCGGCGTCCTGAGATAGCGCCAGGCCGCGTAGGCCGTCCAGCTCACGCAGATCTGAAAGGTGGTGCTGGTGGCCCGCTTGACCTGAGTGTCGGTGGCGTGCCGCGCCAGGTGGTCAGTAGCCGACCTGAGCGCGACGAGAACGGGATCGGCCCGCAGCGCCTCGTGGAGCGCGACCGTGTACTCCCCCGCATCTGGCGGCGGGTCCAGGGCCGACATCACCAGCGCCAGGCGCGGCGGGAGCTGAGTCGGGAGAAGCACCGAGTTCAGTCTCGTCGGCGTAGTAGTCGTCGGCCGACCACCAGGCCGTATTCATCTGGGCGGCGAGGAAGAGCAGGTCGGGGTCGTCCGTGTCAGGATGCGTGAGCATGGCGAGCCGCCCGAATCCGGTGGCCCGGAACTTGTCGAGCTGATCGGCGTAGATGCCTACTTCCTCCGCCCAGCGGACCAGGCGCTCGTTGACCTCGTGGCCGAGATCCTCATCGATCCTGGCGGGCAGCGGGCAGTAGAGCGGCGGATACGATCCGTCGCCCCAGTCCCGTTCCGCGTAGACCGGGGGGATGCGAATCTTCTGCCCGGCCGCCGCGGCCGCCGCGCTGCTCCGGCGAGATGGCAGGCCGAGGTCCCCAGCCCGGACGGCCCGGCGAGCAGCCGGGTTACCAGGTCCGCTCCTGTGGTGCTGGCCGCTGGCTCCACGGTCATGTCCCTTCCTTCAGGGGGCGCAGGGTGGCGAGCACACCGGGCAGCCACGGCGTATAGGCATCGGGCTGTGCGGCGATCGCGGCGTGCAGAGCGCCGGGAGACATCCAGCGGCAATCCGATACCTCGGCCTCATCGGGTACCGGTGAGCCGCCCAGGAGAGTCGCCACGAAGACGTGATCCCATTCGTCCTCGGTCCGGCCGGTGGCCGGATCGGGCGCGTAGTACTGAAAGATGCCGATCTCGGTGAGCCGGGTGATCTGGCCCGCCGAGATTCCGAGTTCGGCGGCGAGCCGCTGACCTGCGGCAGCGGCGACATCCTGACCGGGCTCGGGGTGCCCGCAGCAGGTGTTGGACCACCGGGAGGCGAATCTTGTCTTCACCGCGGCCCGCCGCTGGAGCAGGACCAGGCCAGAGTGGTCGTACAGGAACACCGAGAATGCTCGATGACGACGGCCAGGGGCGGCGTGCGCCTGCGCGACAGTGCAGGCGCCGGCGGCCGCGCCGACGGCATCGACCAGCTCGACGAGCATATTTTCGCGGCTAGTCACGGCTTTCCTCATCGACCAGGGCGTCGCGGGCCAACGTAGTCAGCCGCGATCAGCAGATAATGGAAGCTGCCCTCGCGGTATGCGGTGAGGAAAGCGTCCTCGATACCGGTGGCGACGGACGACCTGGCCCGCAATTCCCAGTAGGGGATGGTCTGGGCAGTAAGGTCAATGACGCTGATCGGCACGAAACCACTGGCGGCCAGCGCCGTGAAGTACTCGCTGCGCGGATGGATATCACACGTGTAGTGCTGATCGATCTGGCTCACAGCCTTAGAGCGTCCGCCGGTGACGTCGTTATAGCAGCCGGTGATGCACACATACCGGCCGCCATAATCCAGGATACGGCCGAATTCACCGTAAAGCTCCTGGAGATCGACGTACATCGTCGTTTCATTGGTCCAGATCGCGCGCCTGGAGCCGGCCTTGAAGCCGGTGTCGAGCATATTGCGCAGGTGGAAACGGACGCTGCCGTCCACCCGCCGGTCCCGCGCCTGAGCATTGGCGAATTCGGCCTGCGCGGCTGAGATGGTCACGCCATCGACCTGGCAGCCGAACCGCTGGCTGGCCATGAAACTCGTACCGCCCCGTCCTGACCCGCCGTCCAGCAGCCGGTCTCCGGGCTGGATCTCACCGAGATAGTCAAGCAAGACGTCGGCCTGCGCGGTCTCCAGCCGGTGCAGCTCCGCGATGATGGCCCCGTCGCGGAGGTCCGCGGGCAGGTCGAGCACGGCCGGGTCGAAGTCACCGAGACCGTAATGGTGATGATAGAGGCCGTCGATGTCCCCGAGCCGGAGGTTGACCGGGTCTTTCTCGCTGTCCCAGTATGCGGCGACTGACCGCTGATACGCACTGCGGAGCACGGGCTGGCTGACGGAGCTGGTGGCGTATTCAGCAGAGCCTTGGACCGCGGTCATGGTAGCGATCCTCCTTTCCGCACGTACTCGTGCGCTTAGCTAAACGGACGGGGGATTTCCGTAATGCCGACCTTGGGGAGCCACTACCGACCTGGCTCAAATGAAACTTTCTCTCCCTTTCGTTGCCGCGAAACATCAATGACATTATCCGAGACACTGGCGGGCGACCATTCCCCCGGCACATTCTCCCTTTTTGGGTCACACGTTGCGAAAAACTCTTCATTGACAGCGGCGGTTGAGGTATGATCACTGGATCGCGAGCTGGTTATAAGCTGATTGCGCCGGAACAATCCGCGAGAATATGGTTATGACGGACTTCGGCGGAGCGGCCGCCTGTGGTCCCGGCAGGGGAAGGTGCGGGCATGACCGACGCGATCACCGACCGGGTGCGGCGATACATCCTTGATGGCAGTGATTCCGACCTGCGGCGGCTGATGTCTGTTTCCGAGATTTTCGCGCCGGACGCTGCCCGATCGCTGGTCAGGGCCGGCGCTGGTGCCGGGTGGCAGGTACTCGACTGCGGATGCGGGCCGATGGGTGCGCTGGCCGTGATGGCCGACCTTGTCGGTCCCGCCGGGCGGGTGGTCGGAGTGGATATCAGCGAGCCGACAGTCGCGCGAGCCCGCACGGTCATCGGCGCACTCGGCCTGGAAAACGTGGACGTGCGCGCCGGAGATCTGAACGAGCTCACAGGATCCGACCTCGGCGGGCCATTTGACCTGGCCTTCTCGCGACTCTTCCTGTTCCACCAGGCCGATCCAGTCCGGACGCTCAGGCACCTCGCGAGCCTGCTGCGACCCGGCGGCCGCATCGTGGCCCACGAGGCACTGCGCTTTCCGCCGCCCCGGTCCTTCCCTCATCTCGAAGCCATCGCCGAGTACTGGGAGCTGACTCACCAGCTGATCGAGCAGAACGGCGGGCCGCACGAGGTAGTGGAGAAACTCCCCGACCTCGCCAGAACGGCCGGCCTGGAGGTGGAATACACCGGCGGGTTCTTCCGCACCTGGGAGCCCGGGCTAGGTTTCGGGCTGCACGCGGCGAGCATGGCGGCGGCCAGGGAACGCTCGACCTCGGCCGACGTGACCAGCCAGATCGACGACATCGTCGCCCGGATCAGCGGCGCGAAACCCGAGGACTACAGCTGGGTAGCCTCTCCATTCTTCCTGGACCTCACCCTGCGTAAGCCCAAAGCAGACTGACCCCCCGCTCCGGGTCAGGACCCCTGCCGCAGCCGCCGGAAAGCCAGAGAGCTAGCCCCGGGAATGACCGGCCGCCGTCAGGCATCACGGTCACATCAGTCCCGGCAGCATCAGCCGTCCCGTGTCGTCCTGGCTGCTGCCGCCCCCGCCTCTGGTCGGAGCCGCCAGCCAGGTTCCGCAACAGCCCATCCCGAGTCCGGAAACCTGGTTCCCCTTCATAGCCAAGCCAAGCGGCATTGGCTCATGATCAGGTCAAGGAGGCCAGGCCGTTTCTTGATTGGGGTGAGCAGGTCGAAAAGGGGCGTATCCCGGGCGCGCTCCCGCCTACGGCGCGGGCACGTTAGGATAAGTCGCGAATCGGATTTGTGTCTTGCTGGAGCCCTGTAGAGAAACGAGGACTCGGTGACGGCCACTCCCGCACGGTACGTATCGCCACCAAACGCATCGACACCAAATGTATCGCCACCAAACATGCCACAAACGGTCATCTTACCGGTTGATCTGGCCAGCTACTTCGACAATCGGGGCATAACCAGCGAGACGGATTTAAAGTCCGGCGAGTTCAATATCTGGTTTAACTCCTTTCCAGCTGAAGAGCTTCCCGCTTCCCGGCAATACCGTCCAAATCGACGGCATCCCGTTCCTGTTCCCCGCGCCCAACGCCAGCGGCAAGGACAACTTCCGCTGCTCAGGTCAGCGGATAGCGGTGCCGGCCGGGCAGTACGACTGGATCTACGTGCTCGGCGCGGCCGAACGGCGCAGCGAGGACTTTCTCTACCTGCACTATGCGGACGGGTCGACCGACCCCGAGTGGCTGCGGGTCTCTGACTTCTGGGCCGAGACCCCGGCTCATTTCGGTGAGCGGCACTGCCTGCGCTGTACTTGCCTGCACTACCCTCGGCACGTTCAGCGCCGGATGGGCCCGGCCATCTGGTGCAGCCGGGTCCCTGTGCCGAGGTTCACCGAGCTGGCCGCGCTCCGGCTGCCGGACAATCCGGCGATTCACATCTTCGCGCTCAGCCTGATGACCGCCATCCGGCCGGGAGGCGCGGCATGAGCGGGCCTGCCCAGCCGCGCGAGCCGAGCCCGGCCGCGTGGCTCATCGACGGCGTCAGCTCGTGGCGGCACGATCTGGTCGGCTGCCTGTGGACCAGCGCGGCGACCATGCTCGCGTTTCACGGCGCACCGGTGCTCGAAACCCTGGGGGCCGCGTGGGGATTCCGGCACCGGCCCGACGATCTGCGCCGCGAGGAGTACTACTATCCGTGCCCGCCCGGTGTCTCCTTGTATGAGGCGCTGGCGCCCTATCATCCGGTGCGCTCGGTGTGGCGCGAGCCCGCGGATGCCGAGCAGGGCTGGATTCAGGCCCGTGAGGTGGTGCTGGCCGGTACCCCGGTCGTCGTCGCCGCCGACAATTTCTACCTGCCGTTCCGGCCGGCCTACCAGGACATCCATACCAACCACATGGTGGTCTTCTACGGCTTCGACGAGAGCCGCGGCACGGCGACGGTGCTTGACGCGGTGCCGCCGAAGTTCGATGGCGAGATCACCATCGCCGAGCTGACCTCGGCCCGCGACTCGGGGAATCCGCAGTTGCACGACCGCGACATGTTCTTCACCGACAACCCGCTCGCCAACCGCTGGCTGGAGATCGAGATAGACACCGCCGCGTTCCCGCCCTTCGACCTGGACACGATCAGGCACACCATCCGCCAGAATCTGGCCGGATTCCAGGCCCCAGCCAGCAACGGCGGCGGCAATGGCAGCAACGGCGGCGGTTACGCCGGCCTGGCAGGCCAGAGCGCCTACCTGGATGACCTGACCAGCCGCCTGGCCGCGAGCGAGAACATCCGCGACGAGTTGTTCCTCGTGGCGGGCGCCGTCCTGGCCAACACGGCATTGCACGCGGACTGGCTCGCCCTGGCCGCCAGGACGACCCAGACGCCGGCCTTCGCCGAGGCCGGGCGCGAGGTCGAGCGGATCGCGCACCACTGGACCGCGATCAGGATCATGTCCGCGCTGACCCCCAGCGGCGAGGTGTCACCGGCTCGCCTGCGCCGGCGGTTCAGCGCGCTGCTCAGTGATCAGGCCCGCGTGCTCGCCAGACTCGACGACCTTGTCACCGACGTGAGCTGAGCACAGCCGACGGCCAACCTGCGATGAGTACGACGGGAGTCTCGATGGATGAGCTCGGCCAGCCGGCTGACGGTGACCGCGATGCGCTATCGGAGGCCAGGACCGCCCTGCTGGAACTGCAGCTACGCCGACGGCGCGCGGAACTGGCGCAGCGCAGCCGGATCGTGCCGGTGCCGAGAGCCGGCCAGCTCCCGGTCACCTTTCAGCAGCGCTACCTGTGGCTGCTGCATCAGCTTGAGCCGACCGTCCCCGTCTACAACGTGGGGTTCGCCCTCCGGCTGCGCGGCCCGCTCGACGTGGCGGCCCTGCGGACGGCCCTGCGCGGGCTGGTCGGGGCGCACGAGAGCCTGCGCACCAGATTCGGATCGGAGCGCGGCGTCCCCTTCCAGATCATCGACGAGCCGGGGGAAGATCACCTCGAGACCGTCGATCTCTCCTCAACCCCAGAACCGACCAGGTGGAATGAAGCGCTCGAACTAGCCACCGCCGCCATCCGCGAGCCGTTTGACCTGGCCACTGGCCCGCTCCAGCGATTCTGGCTGGCCACGCTCGCCGATGACGATCATCTGATCGTCATCGTCAACCATCACATCATCTCCGACGGCTGGTCGACTGGCATCATCATGAGCGACCTGGCCGAGCTGTACCGGCTGGCGCGGGCCGGCCAGCCTGCCGACCTCCCGGCGCCCGAGGTGGCGCCGGTCGACTACGCCGCCTGGCAGCAGCGCTACCTGACCGGCGAGGTGCTCGATCGCCACCTTGGCTACTGGCGAGAGGCCGTCGATGGCCTGGCTGACATCGACTTTCCCACTGACCGGCCCTGGCCGTCTGGATCGCCGTCGGCGCAGGGCAACGATTTCAACTACGCCATGCCGCCGGACCTGCTGCGGCGAGCCAAGGACCATGCGAGTGCCGAGAACGTGTCATTGCTCGCGGTCTTCAGCACCGCTCTGCTCCTGGTCATGGCCAGGTGGACCGGCAAGGACGACCTCGCGTTCGGCTCGGTGTTCTCCGCACGCACCCGCCGCGAGATCGAGCCGGTGGTCGGATTCTTCGCCAATACCCTGGTGGTACGGAAGAAACTCGACGAATCCGGAACGATCGGCGACCTGCTGCACCAGTGCAATGACCAGGTGATCGACCTGATGGGTCACCAGGACGTCCCGTTCGGGATGGTCGTCGAGGCGGTACAGCCCGAGCGCGTACCGGGCCGGAATCCCCTGTTCCAGCTCGGCTTCAACCTGCTGACCGACGAGATCATCCAGGAGTTCCGGTTCGAGGGACTGAGCGTCGAAGAGGTAGCCGTGCCCGCCGGCACGTCCCGATTCGACCTTGGGTTCCAGTTGCACGCGCGATCCGATGGCAGGCCGTTCATCTGGGCCTATTACTCGACCGCCCTGTTTGACCGGGCCACGATCGAGCGCTTCATCGAGCATTTCCTCAACGCCGTGGGAAAGGTGACCGGCGACTCGGCCCGGCCGCTCGCGCAGACTGACATCCTGCCCGCGGCCGAGCGCGCTACCTTGCTCACGCGGTGGAATCCGGTGCCCGTCGACTTCGGCCCGAGTGAACGGCTGCTGCACGAGCTCGTGCAGGTGCACGCCGCCAGGGCGCCCGAGCACGTCGCGGTGCGCTTCGAAGGTGCCGACCTGAGCTACGGCGAGCTTGACCTGCGCGCGAACCGGCTGGCCCGGCTGCTGCAGGACGGCTATGGCGTCGGTCCCGACGCGGTCGTCGCGTTCCTGCTTGACCGTGGCCCCGACGTGCCGGCCACCGAGCTCGCGAGCATCAAGGCCGGCGGCGCCTGGCTCCCGCTCGACCCGGCACATCCCCCGGCCCGGCTCGAGCTCCTGCTCAAGGACGCCGGCGCCAGCGTCGTCGTGACGACGTCGGCCCTGGCCCGCTCGCTGCCGGCTGGGTTCCCCACGATCGTGCTCGACGACGAGGGCGACCAGGCCCGCCTGGCCAGCAAGCCGGGGACGGCACCGCCCTGCGCGGCGCGGCCCGACCATGTCGCCTATGTGATCTATACCTCCGGGTCGACTGGGGCGCCGAAGGGCGTCATGGTGCCGCACCGGGCAGCGGTCAACTTCGTCGGGGCCGCGAACGAGCTTTTCGGCATCACCCCGGATGACCGGGTGCTTCAGTTCGCCAGCCCGACCTTCGACGTGAGCGTGTTCGACGTGTTCTGCGCCTTGGGACTGGGGGCGACCTGCGTGGGCGCACCCGTCTCGGTCCTGCACGACCCGGACGCGCTCGCCGACCTGATGCGGCGCGAGGCGGTCACGCTCGCGGACATCGCGCCCGCCGTGCTCGCGCTGCTCGACGACGCTGGCCTGGACGACCTGCGGGCGCTATTCGTCGGGATCGAGGCGTTCCCGGCCGAGCTGGTCAACCGCTGGCGTACGCCCCGCCGCGCCTTTCACAATGGCTACGGCCCGACCGAGGCGACCGTCGCGTGCGTCGACTATGAGTGCCCGGTCGAGCCGCTCACCGCGCCCCCGCCGATCGGCCGGGCGACGGCCAACATGCGGGCTTACGTGATCGACCCCAGCGGCAGGCTGACGCCGACGGGGGTGCCCGGTGAGCTCTGCGTGGCCGGGCCGCAGCTCGCCCGCGGTTACCTGGGCCAGCCTGGCCTGACCGCCGGGCGCTTTGTGCCGTGCCCCTACGGAGCGCCGGGCGACCGGATGTACCGGACGGGTGACCTGGTCCGGTGGCTGGCCGGCGGTCAGCTCGAGTTCCTCGGCCGGATTGACCGGCAGGTCAAGATCAGGGGACTGCGGGTCGAGCTTGGCGAGATCGAGCACACCCTCGCTTCTTTCCCATCCGTCAGGCAGGTCGCCGTCGTGATGGTGAACGCGACCGGTGGCCCTCGCCTGGATGCCTACCTGGTCGGTGACCGGACGGGCGCGGCCATTGACGAGGCCGCGGTGCGGCAGTACCTGGCCAGCAGGCTTCCCTCGCACATGATCCCGGCTACCTTCACGATGCTGGCCGAGCTGCCGCTGAACAGTAGCCGCAAGCTGGACCGCAGCGCCCTGCCCGACCCGGTGGCGGCGGGCGATCTCGACGTGGTGCCGCCGGCGACGTCATCGCAGCGGGCGCTGGCCAAGATCTGGGGCGACATGCTCGACGTCCCCGAGGAAAAGATCGGCCAGCAGCACAACTTCTTCACGCTCGGCGGCAGCTCGCTCCAGGCCACCCAGCTCATCTCGCGGGTCAGGGATGAGTTCTACATAGATCTCGACCCGCGCCAGCTCTTCATCAACCCGCTGCTGCACCAGCTGGCCGCCCTGATCGACGAGGAGATGCGGGCGGGCATCGATGAGTCCGAGCTAGCGAGCTTGGAGGCGCAGGTCGCCCAGTTGTCGGAAGAGGAGCTTGACCGGCTGCTCGAGGCTGATAGTGACTGATCGCGGCGAGAACTCGATTCAGGCCAAGCGCCGGGAGTTGCTGGAGAAGACCCTGCGCGACCGCCGGGCCAGGCAGTCAGCGCCGAACGGGCGGGCCGGGCATCCGTCGCTGCTGCCGCTGCGCCCGAGCGGCTCGCGGCCGCCGCTTTTTCTCGTCCACGCCGTTGGCGGGTCGGCCGCTCCCTACATGCCGCTCGCCCAGCGACTCGGCCCTGAGCAGCCGGTCTACGGGCTTGAATCGCCTGGCCTGTACGGGGATGGCCAGCCCGCTGACCAGATCGGCGTGCTGGCGGCCAGCTACGCCGGGCTTGTCCGGCAAGTGCGGCCGCAGGGACCCTACCTGATCGGCGGCTGGTCGATCGGCGGCGTGATCGCCGTCGAGCTGGCGCTCGGGTTGCGCGCGGCGGGCCAGGAGACCCCCCTGCTCGTGCTGCTCGACGTCGGCGTGCCCCCGCCCTTTGAGCAGCTTCCCGACCAGGTCGAGCTGCTCGACGACTTCGTTCAGGACATCGCCGCCATCGCCAGCGCACCAGCGCCGCGACCTGACCTCGCCGTGCTGCGCGGGCTGCCGCCGGCCGAGCAGCTGGAGACCGTGATCGGCGCGCTAGAACAGGCGGGCCTGGTACCGGGCTCGGTGCGGGCCGAGGTGCGCCGCCGGTTCGCCATCTTCACCGCCAATGCCCACGCCTTTCTGCGCTACCGGCCCGCTCCCTTCGACGTGCCGGTCACGCTGATCGAGGCGGCGGACTCCCCCGTCGCGCTCGAACCGCAGTGGCGGCCATTCGCTCGAGCCGGGCTGACCCACTACCGGACCCCCGGCGCCCACCACACCATGCTTGCCCCGCCCCATCTCGATGAGCTGGCCGCTACCATGCGGCGCTGCCTTGACCTGGCAGCCACCGCGCGGTGACCGGCACCGGAGGTAGTCAATGGACCTGCGCCTGACCGAGGATCAGCGGCAGTTCAGGCACGAGGTCTGCGAATTGCTCTGCGAGGACTCGGTCAAGGCCGAGGCGGCCCGCATGTTCCAGCTCGCGCCTGACGTCGAGCCTGGCCTGCCCGAGGTCTACCGGCGCCTGGGCGAGCGGGGCTGGCTGGCCGTGAACTGGCCGGTCGAGTACGGCGGGCTCGGCAAGTCGATGACGCACAAGGCGATCCTGACCGAAGAGCTCATCGGCCACGGGATCCCTGACATCTTCCATATCCTGTCGATCGACATCGTCGGCCTGGCCATCGCCGTCTTCGGGACACCGGAGCAGAAGGCGCACTGGCTGCCCAGGCTCGCCCGCGCGGAGAGCACTGGATGCGTGCTGTTCAGCGAGCCGGACGTGGGATCGGATCTGGCCGCTCTCGGCACGGTCGCCGAGCCGTCCGACGGCGGCTGGCGGCTGCGCGGCCGGAAGACCTACAGCATGAAGGCGCATCTGGCCGACTTCGGCCTGTGCGCGGCGCGGACCTCGGCGTCGGACGTCAAGTACCACGGGATCACCGTGTTCATCTTGCCGATGCGCACGCCTGGCGTGGTCGCCGAGCCGATCGGGACCATGCCAGACGAGCGATTCGCCGAGGTCACCCTATCCGGGCCGGTGATGACGACCGCTGACGTACTCGGTGAGGTCGACCAGGGCTGGGAGGTGGCCGGCCGCCTGCTGACGATCGAGCGCACCGGGATAGAGATCGAGGCCAGGGGCCGCCGGATGCTCGACACGCTGATCGAGCGGGCCAGCGCGAACGGCAGCCTGGCCGACTCCCCCTACGGCGAGCGCCTGGTCGAGCTCGATGCACTGGTGCGAGCGGGCCGGCTGCTCTCGTGGCGGGCGCTCAGCTCGATCGACGCCGAGTCGGCGGACGCGGGGCACGGCGCCATCGCCAAGTGGCACACGTCGGAGACCGCGCAGGACGTCGCCGCGCTCGCCGTCGAGATGTGCGGCCTGACGGCGGCGCTGGCGGCCAGCGACGATGACGCTCCGCCCGGCTGGCTGATCGAGTCCACCATCAGGGACGCTCCCGGCCTCACGCTGCAGTCGGGCACCTCGGAGATGATGCTGTCGATGATCGCGGCCGCGATGCTCGAGCTCCGCAACTAAGGACCGATCGACCGGGAGAACCTCCATGCTCGTCAGCCTGAGCCCGGCTCAGCGCCAGATCCAGGACCGCTTCGCCGAACTGCTGAGCGACGAGCTGGTACCGGGCATCCGCCGGATGGGCGAACGGCCGGCCGACGCGTCAGCGAGCGAGTCAGCTGATCAGGCCGCGACTCGCACGGTGGTGTGGCGGGCGCTGGTCGACCTCGGGGCGACCAGGCTGCTGCTTCCCGGGCCGGGCGGGCAGGGCCAGGAGGGCGCGGTCATCCTGGCCGAGCTGCTCGGCGCCGCGCTGTACAGCGGCCCTCTTCTCGACACCATGATGGCCATCGAGTTGCTGACCGGCTCGGCCGGCGAGGCGGACGGCGAGGTACCCGACGAGGCCAGGATCGCTGAGATAGCGGACGGCGCCGCCGTCGGCGTCGCGGTGCGCGAGGACGAAACCGACGGCTACGCGAGCCCGGCGCCGGTCAAGGTCTCCGGCGACGATGACGTCCTCAGCGCGACTCGCCGGTTCGTCGGCTTCGTGCCTGACTGCAGGTACCTGGTCGTCGTGGGCAGCGGTCAGTCTGGTCCCAGGGCCGCGCTGGTCCGGCGGGAGCACTCGGCCATCACCAGCCGGCGCATGCAGGACATCGCCGGCGGTGAGCTCTATGCGGTCAGCTTGTCGTCGGCCCCCGTGCTCTCCTGGCTCGACGAGCGATCGGGCCGGTGCGCGTCCTGGCCGGCCGTGATCGCGAAGGCCAGGATCAGGCAGGCGGCGTATCTCGTGGGCCTGAGCCAGGGGGCGCTCGACCTCACGGTGGCCCGAGTGGCGCGGCGTCGCCAGTTCGGCCAGGCCATCGGCCGGTTCCAGGCGCCCGCGTTCCGCCTGGCCGAGCTCACGGCCCGGCTCGACGCCGCCCGCTGGCTAGTCAGGGCGGCGGCGTGGGAGGCCGATCACGGGTACGACGTCAGGCTCCACGCCGCGCAGGCGCTCGCGCTGGCCGCGGACCTGTCGGCGCCCGTGGTGCGGGCCGCGGTCCAGTATCACGGCGCCTACGGCACTACCCTGGAAAGCGACATACAGCTCTATTTCCGACGAGCCCAGATTGAGCGAGTCTGGCTGGGAGCATCGCGTGACCTGCGGAAAGAGGTACTGCCGCTCCTCACGGAAACTGCGGCCAACCTTGACCGGCTAACATGACGGGGCACGGCGAGCAAGATCACGGCGGGCATCGAGCAGAGAGAGGTCGCGCTCATGGGCAGGGGCGGCAGGGACCATGATGCGCCGAATGCGGACCTCTCCGATCTTGGTAAACCCGAGCCGACCTTCGCCGATGGCATAAAAAAGGGATTGCCCATCGCACTCGCGCTGATCCCGATCGGGATGACCTTCGGTGTTCTCGGCAGGCTCAATGGCTGGGGTATCGCCGCGCCTGTGGCCTTCTCGGCCCTGACCTTTTCCGCATCCGCCCAGTTCGCCGCGACCGGAGTCGTCGCTGTCGGCGGCAGCATCGCCGCGGCCATCGTCAGCGCCGGGCTGCTGAACTCGCGCTATGTCCCGATGGGAGTCGCCGCGTCCAGCGCCTTTTCGGGAGGCCGGCTGCGTCGCGCGGTAGAGGCGCAGGCGCTGGTCGACGCTTCCTGGGTGCTGGCCAGCCGGGGTGACGGGAGATTTGACCGCAAGACGCTGATCGGCGCCACGATACCACAGTATGTCTTCTGGGTACTCGGCACCTGGATAGGCGCGGTAGCAGGCTCGCATATCGGCGATCCTTCGAAGTACGGGCTCGACGCGGTATTTCCCGCGTTCTTCCTCGCCCTGCTAGCCGGCGAATTGCGGAACCGCCGCAAGCTCCAGGTCGCCGTGCTCGCCGGGGTCATTACCCTGGCGCTTGTCCCCCTGGTGCCGCCAGGCGTCCCGCTCATCGCCGCCTGCGCCGCGAGCCTGCTGGCGTTCTGGCCGGGGGCGCGAAAGCCGGCCCAGAGAACAGGACAGGCCCGAGATGAATAGGACCTGGCTGCTGATCGCCGTCGTCAGCCTCATGTGCTTCGTGCTGAAGGCCGCAGTTCCGATGATCTCGCGCGGACGGGAGCTTAGCCAGCGGACGATGGCGGTCGTCGCGCTGATGCCGGCGGCGCTGCTGACGGCCTTCGTGCTGACCGAGACGGTGACAACGGGTCAGCACCTGGTGATCGACGCCAGGCTCGGCGGACTCGCGGCCGCCGCCGTGGCCCTGCGACTCCGGGCCCCGATGATAGTCGTCGTCATCGTCGCCGCCGCCGCGACCGCCGCGATCCGCGCCATCGCCGGCAGCTAGAGTCCGGGGGCGAGGTCGCAGACCGCGTAGAGGTGGGTCAGGATGGCCGCGCGGATCGCACTGGTGAGCGCGGCGCAGAAGCGGTCGGGGCGGGCACACCGGCAGGCAAGGGAGCCGGCGTCCCGCGGCACGCCTCCGGCCGTCAGCACCAGGCTCGTCGCATCGCAGGCGGCGCAGCAATGACAGGCCGGGCAGCCGCAGGCCGAAGCCGGCCGTCAGGGCCTGCAGGTACAGGTCGCTGATGCTGTCGTCTGGGTCCTCGTCGAGGAAGGCGAAGCTGAGATCAGGGCCTGGCGCGGTCAGCCCGTCGGCGAGCACCTTGAGCAGCGGGTCGGCGGAGCCGGCCAGGTCGCTCGTCAGGGCGATCCGCAGGTGCGCGATCCCGGCTCGCGCCAGCGCGGCCGGGCCGCCGGGAGCAAGCGGCGGCGCACCTGTGACCATGGACGCGCGGACCTGGCCGATCCGGCTGGCCCCGGTCAGCAGCAGCTCGCAGCGGCTCAGATACCGATCGGGCTGATCACAGTGCAGGGTGAAGTCGAATCCGGCCGCGCCCTCTGCTCGCAGGCGGCGCTCGCAGAATGCGAGTACGGCCGCTACATCAAAGTCGGATTCCGCCGGGATAACGACAGTGGTAGCTAAAAGTCCGCTATCGCCATTGGACACCCGATCGGCGGCAAGAATGCAGCTCGGCCTGACCGGCCAGCGCCAGCGAGTCCACGCTGGCGCCGTGCAGCGGTGCGCGCGCTAGCCGGCGTCCGCCAATCAGCCAATAGCAGTCCGCCCCGCGAACTATTCGTAACACCAGTCCTCCGCTAGCCACGGTCGACTGTCGGCAACATAACCCCTCAAACAGGTACAGGAACTCATAGTATGCTATCCGCTGGCGACCCATTGCGTACTCGGGGGCCAAACATAAAGTGATACGAGGGGAAAGATCACCGATGACGCGCAAACGTGCACCCGAGGCGTATACCAACAGTATTGCGGCACCCGTCTATCAGAGCGCTTCCTATTACTTTGACAACGCTGACCATGTCAAGACCGGCTTACATGATCTTTCCGTCCCGGCCGGCCGGTACGGCCGGTACAGCAATCCCAGCTGGATAGAGGTCGAGTCCTTACTGAGCGACTTAAGCGGCGCCCAGGGCTCGCTGATCTTCTCCTCGGGCATGGCCGCGCACTTCACGGCGTTCGTCTCGCTGCTCTCGGCTGGCGACGAGGTCGTGCTTCCCGCCGAGTCGTACCGGCAGGTACGCAACGTCTTCCACCACGTCTTGCCGAAGTTCGGCGTCGTGGTCCACGAGATCTCGATCCGCGACCCTGACGCCTTCGTCGAGCGGGTTCGCCAGTTGCGGTCACGGGTCAAGCTGGTGCACCTGGAGATGCCGTCCTCTCCGCACATGTACCTGATCGATGTCGCCAGGGTCAGGGAAGCCGTCGGCCCTGACGTCGTGATCACGCTGGACAGCTCGTTCTCGCCGCCGCCCAACTTCTACGCGCTGCGCTGGGGGGTCGACCTCGTGCTCTTCAGCGCGACCAAGTACCTGGGCGGCCACGGCGACATCGTGGCCGGCGCCATGTCCGGCCGCGCCGACCTGATCGAGAAGATCCGCTGGTTCCGCGACGTGACCGGACCGGTGGCCGACGGCAACGTCGCCTTCCTGCTCAGGCGGAGCCTGTACACGCTGCCCATGCGGATGGAGCGGATCAACGCCTACGGCCTCGCGGTCGCCCAGTTCCTCGACGCGCACGACAGCGTCACCAGGGTCTACTACACCGGCCTCGGCAGCCACCCGCATTTCAAGCTCGGCCAGGACTACCTCAAGGGCCACGGTGGCGTGGTCACCTTCGAGCTCGGGCGGAGCGAGGCGGAGACGGCGCGGGTAGTCGACCGGCTGAAGATTCCCTACATGGCCTCGAACTTCGGCGCGCCCCAGACGCTGGTCGAGCAGAGCACGTTCTTCACCTACTTCGAGTACGACGATGAGGGCCTGCGCACCATCGG
The DNA here is from genome assembly GCA_963819285.1 of uncultured Actinomycetota bacterium. Taxonomy (GTDB): domain Bacteria; phylum Actinomycetota; class Actinomycetes; order Streptosporangiales; family Streptosporangiaceae; genus Chersky-822. The sequence continues at coordinate 1,334,485 of CAWFVM010000002.1, read as the reverse complement.
CGTCGACCGCAGCACGATCAGGCTCGCGCTCGGCTACATCGACGACGTCGAGCAGGTAATCGAGGACCTCGATATCGCCCTGAGCACGCCATGACCGGCGCACCCAGCCGGTCGAGCAGCGGCCGTCTCGTGGACTACGGCGAGTTCCGGCCGGTCCATGAGCTGATCGAAGCGCGGGCCGGGCTTACCCCCGATCGTCCCGCCGTGACCTATGACGGCGCCACCCTCAGCTACCGCTCATTCGACCACCTCGCCAACGGCCTGGCCGCCGAGTTAGCTCAGCGCGGGGTCGCCAGGGGCGAGACCATCCCTGTGCTGTGCGTCAACAGCCTGGAGCTCCCCATCGCCTGCCTGGCGCTGATGAAGCTCGGGGCGCCTTTCGTCCCGCTCGATCCCGCCTGGCCGGCCAGCCGGGTGCTGGCCACGCTCACCGTGCTCGACCCGCGCGTCGTGGTCTGCGCCAGCGCCGGCGACGTGCCCGAGCGGTTCCGGCCGCGAGCCGTCGCGATCAGCGCCGACCTGATCCGCGCCTCGGCCGTGCTGCTGCGGGTCACGGTCGGCCCGGCCGATCTGAGCTACGGGTTCTTTACCTCGGGCACGACGGGGACGCCCAAGTGCGCGATGAACCAGCACGGCGGGCTCGCGAACCGCTTTGAGTTCATGTCCAGGTACTTCGGCGTGACCGGCGACGAGGTCGCGCTGCAGAACAGCAAGCACACCTTCGACTCCTCGCTCTGGCAGCTGTTCTGGCCGCTGACCGTCGGCGGCCGCACCGTGCTTCCGGTCCAGGGCGAGTTCCTTGACCTGCGGCACACGGTCGAGACGATCGCCAGATACGGCGTCACCTGCGCTGACTTCGTGTCGAGCATCTTCAACGCCCTGGTCGCGCTGGTCGACTCAGATGAGCAGGCCCAGCGCGGGCTGACGACGCTCAGGTGGCTGATCGTGGGCAGCGAGCCGGTCAACCCGGAGGCGGTGCGGCGGATGCTGACCCTGTTTCCCGGCCTGCGGATCACCAATGGCTACGGTCCGACCGAGACCTCGATCGGCATGGCGTTCCATCCGATGTCGGTGACGGAGAAGGAGCCGGTGCCGGTCGGCCGGCCGATCGACAACTGCTACGCGGCGATCCTGACCGACCGGCTCGAGCCGGCCCCTCCGGGCGTCACCGGGGAGATCGCGGTCGGCGGCGCCTGCCTCGGCGCTGGCTACTTCGCCGCGCCGGCCACGACCGCCCGCGCTTTCGTGCCGAACCCGATGCGCGAGGTCATTCCCGGTGACCGGCTCTACCTGACCGGCGACCTTGGCCGGCTCGACGCCGGAGGCCGCCTGCTCTTTTCCGGGCGCAAGGATTTTCAGGTCAAGATCAACGGCATGCGGATCGAGCTCGGCGAGATCGAGGCCGCCGCCCAGTCCTACCCTGGCGTGCGCCAGGCCGAGGTCCTGGTCGCCACCGAGCAGACCGGCGCCAGGTCGCTGGCGATCTTCGCGGCCTGCGACCCCGCTCTGACCGAGGCCGGCTTGCGCGCCCACCTGCGCGCCGCGCTGCCGCGCGCCACCGTGCCCAGCCGCTACTTCCTGCTGCCGGCCATGCCGCTGAACGACAACGGCAAGACCGACCGGCGAGAGCTTGAGCACATCCTGGATCGCAGGCTCGCCGCCGACGCGGCCGAACTGCTTGGCGGACAGGCACCGGACACCCTGGACGGCCGGGTCCTGTGGGCCATGCGGGCCGCACTCGGCCGCCCCGACCTGCGGGCCGATGACCATTTCATGGACTCCGGCGGTGATTCGCTGAAGGCGCTCACCGCCATCAACGCCATTCGAGCCGAGCTTGACCTGCGGCAACTGTGCGCGCAGGACCTCTTCGACCAGCCAACGGCCGGGCGGCTGACGCTGCTGATCTCGACCTACCAGGCCGAAGGGCCTGCCATTGAGGACGAGGCCGCGCTGATGGAGCGCGACGCCGCGACGCCCCCAGCCGAGCCGCTGCTGGCCGCCGACCGCGCGGCGGACCTGCGCACCGTGCTGGTCACCGGGGCGACCGGCTTCGTGGGCGGCGGGGTACTCCACGAACTGCTGGCCAGTACCGGCCTGCACGTGATCTGCCTGATCCGGGCCGGCGATCACCTGCGGGCCCGCGAGCGGATCATCAAGATCCTCGCCGATCGCGGCCTGTGGGAGGACCGGTTCGCCAGCAGGCTTGAGGCGGTCGCCGGCGACCTGAGCCTGCCCAGGCTCGGGCTGACCGAGCCGGTCTGGGATGACCTTGCCGAGTCAGCCGACCTGGTGCTGAGCTGCGCCGCCCTGGTGAACTTCCTCTTCGACTACCGCGCGCACCGCCGGGCCAACGTCCTGGGCACCATGGAGCTGCTTCGGCTCGCCGCCGCCCGCAGGCCAGTGCCGCTGCACTACGTCTCGACCCTGGCCGCCCTGCAGAGCGCGGCCGGCGGGCGGCCAGGCGGCCTGCCCGAGGACTACCCGCTGCACCAGGTCGCGGCCCCGCCCGGCGGCTACAACCGCTCCAAGTGGGTCGCCGAGCGCTGGCTCGCCCGGGCCCGGCAGGACGGCGCGCTGATCACCGTGCTCCGCCTGGGCGAGGTGATGCCGAGTGCGGCCAGCGGGGAACCGAACCCGCTCGCCCTGACCAACCTGCTGCTCTCGGCGTTTTTCCGGCTCGGCATCCGGCCAGACGCGCAGATCAGGTCCGACTACACCCCGCTGGACTACGCGGCCAGGCGCATCGTCGCCGCCGTCACCGACCGGACCGCCTGGGGCAGCACCATGCATCTCCTGCACCAGGAAAGCGTGAGCTTCACCGGCCTGCTCGACCGGACTGACGGCACCGGTGACGCGGTACCGCGCCGCTCCTGTCGCGAATTCCTGATCCGGCTGCGCGCCGCTGCCGAGCAGACCGGCGACCGGGACCTGTCGGCGCTCGCGGCCCTGCTGCCCGGCCCCGACCTGCCCGAGGCCACCCTCCAGGCCGCCTTCGACGACCTGCTCACCGACAACGCGGCCCTGTACCGCAAGGACGCCTGCCTGCGGGCCGAGCGGCGCTGGGGGCTGGCCGATGACTCGCTCGACGCGGCCATGGCCGCCTACCTGAACTACCTGAAGACCCGCTAACCACCATAGAGAGGATCACAGATCATGCGCTATCGCACGATGGGCAAGCTTGGCTGGCAGGTCAGCGAGATCGGGTACGGCATGTGGGGCATCGCCGGAGGTCCGGGCGGCTTCGCGTCGGGCGCGGACTACGAGCTCGCGCCCCGGTGCCTGGACGAGGCGATCGCCCTGGGCTGCAATTTCTTCGACACGGCGTGGGCCTACGGGCGCGGGATCAGCGAGCTGCTGCTCGGCGCGACCCTGCGCCGGCACCGGGGCGAGAAACTGTACGTAGGCACCAAGGTCCCGCCCAAGAACCGCGAGTGGCCGCCAGGCCCGCACGACACTCTCGACGACGTCTACCCGGCCGGCCACATCACCGACTACGTGCAGCGCAGCCTGGACAACCTCGGCACCGACCGGATCGACCTGCTCCAGTTCCACGTGTGGGAGGATCGCTGGGCCGCCGACGAGCGCTGGCAGGATGCCGTGCGCGATCTCAAGGAACGCGGCCTGATCGAGTCCTTCGGCCTCAGCGTGAACCGCTGGGAGCCGGCCAACTGCCTGGCCGCGATCGACACCGGTCTCGTCGACGTCATCCAGGTGATCTACAACATCTTCGACCAGGCGCCGGAAGATGAGCTTTCGACCGGGCGATGCGCGATGGCATCGGCATCGTGGCCCGGGTGCCCTTCGATGAAGGGACGCTGACCGGCACGCTCACGGCGCAGAGCGGCTGGCCGCCCGAGGACTGGCGAAGCACTTACTTTGGGCCGGAAAATTTGCTGCCCAGCATCGAGCACGCCGACCGGCTCAAGCCGGTGGTGCCCGCCGGGATGACCATGCCAGAGCTGGCCCTGCGCTTCATCCTGACGCACCCGGCGGTGAGCACCGTGATTCCCGGCATGCGCAAGCTTGAGCACGTGCACTCGAACCTGGCCGTCAGCGATGGGGAACGGCTCAGCGATGACCTCATCGCCCGGCTGCGGCCGCACCGCTGGGACCGCGTCCCGGCGCCCTGGTCGGGGTGAAGGTGGGCGTGATCGCCCTGTGGGCCCACTCCAGGTCCACCTCGACGGCGTTCCAGCGGATGATGATCGAGCGCGGCGACGTGACCACGGTGCACGAGCCGTGGCTGGCGCTGACCGAGACCGGCGCGGCGACCCTGCCGGGAGCCGGCGGCGGGACCACGACGGTGACCTCCGACGCCGGGCTGCGCGACCACCTGGTCCGGCTGGGCGAAGCGCGCCCGGTGTTCGTCAAGGAGGTAGTCGACTACCGCTACCCCTATCTCTTCGACACCCCGGCCGAGGTCGCCGCGTTCACCCACACGTTCATCATCCGCGACCCGGCGCCGACGATCGCGTCCCACTACGCCATGAAGCCGACGGTGACCAGCCCCGAGATCGGCTTCGAGCGGCTGGCCGAGCTGTTCGACGCGCTCTGGTCGGTCACCGGCCGCCGGCCGCTCGTGCTCCGCGCTGAGCGGCTGATCGAGGACCCGGTCGCGGCGGTCGGCGCGTTCTGCGACTACACCGGGCTGCCCTTCGCCCCCGAGGCGATCACCTGGCAGCCGCAGGACCCGCCCGAGTGGGGACGGCACCGAGCCTGGCACCTCGATGCCATCACCAGCAGCGGATTCACCAGCCGGCCGAACACCTACGAGGTGACCGTCGCCAACAGCGACCTGCTGCGCTCGTTCTACGACCATCACCATCCGTTCTACGAGCGGATGGTCAAGCATGCCGACTGAGCGGACGGACTTCGTGAAGCTCGTCGCGGCTGGAAATGATTTCATCCTGATCGACGGCCAGCCCGGGCCCGACCTGGCGTCCTTCGCCGTGCGGGCGTGCTGCCGGCAGACCGGGATCGGCGCCGACGGCGTGATCCTGCTGCACCGCGCTGGCCCGGCCGGCATCGAGGTGACGATCGCCAACCCCGACGGCTCGATCGCCAAGATGTGCGGTAACGGCGTGCGCTGCGCCGCGCTGTACGCCCTGCAGACGGGTGCCACCTCGCCCCTGCCGGTCAGCCTGCTCGGCCGGGAGCAGGTGCACGAACTGCGCGCCTGGCTGGCCGGCGACCTGGTCGAGGTGACCTCACCGCAGCCCAAGACCGTGGACGGGCCGGTGACGATCGGCGGGATCGACTACTACACCCTGGACACCGGGACCGAGTACGCGGTGGCGTTCGTGCCCGCGGTCGACGCGGTCGACGTCGCCGGCCTTGGCCCGGCGATCAGGCACCATCAAAGCTTCGGGCCAGCCGGCGTCAGCGTGACCTTCGCTCAGGCCTGGTCCGGCGGCCTCCGGGTGCGCACCTACGAGCGCGGCAATGAGGCCGAGACGCTGTCGTGCGGCAGCGGCGCGGTGGCCGCCGCCGTGGTCGCGCGCCACCTCGGGATCGCGGCCGGCGAGGTGGTGCCCGTCAGCAACCGGGGCGGTGAGCCGCTGCGCGTGCGCCTCGCCGGGACCGGGCCGCCGTTCGAGGTCCTGACGCTGTCCGGCCCGGCGAAGGTCGTGTTTACCGGCACAGTCGCCTGAGCGATTAATTACGCCTCAGGATCTTCCGCGATCAGCCCGGCGAAGGGCTCGGCGCCAGGAAACGGCCGCAGCGCCGCCCAGAGGTCACGGTGGACTGCCCTGGGGCAGCGGTGCAGCGGAACGGCCGAGCGGGGTCCGAGTCCTCGGCTCACCGCCGCGCCCAGGCAACTCGTGAGCAGGCCGCCGAGATCACCAGCCCGGCCGCGCCAGATGTCCACGCCGGCCAGGCGCGCGGCCGGGTCATCGAGCACGCGCAGGGCATGCCGCACGGCAGTCGCCACGCTGTGAGCACCGGCGCGGGGCACGGCCGCCAGCCCGTCGGGCAGCAGGAGCCAGGTCAGCGTGCCGGTGACCTGAGGGTCGATCCTGGTCAGCGGGAAGGGCTGCTGCTCGCGGCGGGGAGCGCGCGGATCGCGTTCCATCGCGACCTCGGTCAGCAGCTTGTCGTCCTGCGCCAGGTGGTGCTCGGTCACGCGGTAGCCAAGCCTGGCGTAGTACGGCGGCACGCACCGCTCGACGACCGCGTCCAGGCGGATGACAGGCTCGTCGCCGGCGGCGGCCCCGGCCTCGACGGCGGCGAGCAGCCACCGGCCGACGCCGGCCTTGCGCCAGGCGGGGGCGACCGCCACCCGCGACACGAACAGCGCGCCGTCGTCGCAGCGCCCGGTGCGGAGCGCGCCGGCCACTTCACCCGCCGCGTCCCTGGCGACCCAGACCCGGCCACCTCGATCCGCGAACGCCGCGACGCCGGCCGCGTCCTCGCTGGCGCCATCGGGGGGAGGCAGGCCGGGCAGGGGATCAGAATCCACGTACGCGATCCGGGTCAGCTCGGCGACCTGCGCGGCCAGGATCTCGCTCGGCCGACTCGCGGTCAGGACCGCCAGCTCCAGCGATTCAGTGGCTTTCTGAACTCCGCCGAGTGTCACCAGAGTGATAGTAATTGGCAGCTGTCCGATGCGACAATGAGTAAATGGGAGGAAATGAGCGCCTGCGCGCCGACGACGAAGTCGTCGCGTTAACCAGTGATCTCATCAGGCTGGACACCACGAATTCGGGTGACGGTCGCGGTCCAGGTGAGCGGGCCGCCGCCGAGTACGTGGCCACCCTGCTCGCCGAGGCCGGGCTGGCGCCGGTGATCCTGGAATCGCGGCCGGGGCGGGCTAACGTGATCGCCAGAGTCGCCGGGGCTGACCAGTCCAGGCCGGCCCTGCTCATCCACGGCCATCTGGACGTCGTGCCCGCTGACGCCGGGGACTGGCGAGTGCACCCGTTCTCCGGTGAGGTGAGCGGGGGCTGCGTGTGGGGTCGCGGGGCGGTGGACATGAAGAACATGGACGCCATGGTGATCACTGTGATCCGCCAGCAACTGCGGGAGGGACGCCGCCCGGCCCGCGATGTCGTGCTCGCGTTCGTGGCCGACGAAGAGGCCGGCAGCGATTTAGGCGCGCGGTGGCTTGCCGACACCCATCCGGGGCTATTCGACGGCGTCACCGAGGCGATCGGTGAGGTCGGTGGCTTCAGCACGACGGTCGCCGGGCAGCGGCTCTACCTCGTGCAGACCGCCGAGAAAGGGCTGGCCTGGCTCCGGCTGACGGCATCAGGCACAGCGGGACACGGCTCGATGGTCCAGCCTGACAACGCCGTCACCGCGCTGGCCAGTGCGGTCGCGCGGATTGGCGAGCACAAGTGGCGCCCGATCCGCACGCCGACGGTCAGCGCGTTCCTGACCGAGGTCGGCCAGGTGCTCGGCATCGACGCGGAGCCGGAGAACTGGGACGAGATCATGCGCCGGCTCGGGCCGATCGCCAGGATGACGGCCGCGACGCTGACCCACACGGCGAACCCGACCATGCTCGCGGCCGGCTACAAGGTGAACGTCGTACCCCAGACCGCCACCGCGCAGGTCGACGGGCGGTTCGTGCCCGGATACGAGGACGAGTTCTTCGCCGAGCTCGACGGGCTGCTCGGGCCCTCGGTCAGCCGGGAGACCGAGCACTACGAGCCCGCCGTCGAGACCACGTTCGACGGCGACCTGTGCGCGGCCATGTCGGCGGCGCTGCTGGCGGAGGACCCGGCCGCACGGATCGCGCCGTACTGCCTGTCGGCCGCGACGGACGCCAAGTCGTTTTCCAGTCTCGGCATCAGGTGCTTCGGATTCGTGCCCTTGCGGTTGCCCGCCGACCTCGATTTCGCCAGCATGTTCCACGGCGTCGACGAAAGGGTACCCGTCGAGTCGCTGCGCTTCGGGGTCCGCGTTCTTGACCATTTTCTCACTCACTGCTGACGGGCTTTCATGACTGCCGAAGAGAAACTCCCGCATTCCCGCCCGGCCCGCCCGGCACTGCTGGCCCGGCACCGTGACTTCCGGTGGTTCTGGGCCGGCGAGACCATCTCGGTGTTCGGCACTCAGGTCACGGCCTTCGCGCTGCCGCTGGTCGCGGCGCTGACGCTGCACGCGGGCGCCGGCGCGGTCGGCGCCGTGGCGACGGCGTCGTTCCTGCCCAACGTGATCGCACCGCTGCTCGCCGGGCACCTGCTCGAATCCCGCCGGCGGCGCCCGGCCATGATCGGCGCCGACGTCCTGCGCGGGGTCGTGCTCGCGGTCGTTCCGCTCTCCTACGCGCTCGGGTTCTTGTCCATCGCGCTGCTCTGCGGGGTGGCGTTCGTCGTCGGGGCGGCGAGCGCGTACTTCGACGTGGCCAGCTTCGCCTACATCCCCACGCTGGTGCAGGAGGCCGACCTGGGCGGCGCCAACCAGGCGATGCAGGGCTCGGCCACGGTCGCCCAGGTCGCCGGGCCAGGACTGGCCGGGGTCATCGTCGCGCTGGCCGGCCCGCCGCTCGCGATCATCGTCAACGCGGTCAGCTACCTGGCCAGCATCACGGGAATAACGGCTGGCGGTCGCGACGAGCCCGTGCCGGCGCCGCAGGACACCGGCGGCGCCGGCCTCTTTGGCGGAGTCCGCACCCTGCTCGGCAACCCCTATCTGCGCTCGCTGACCGCGCACGCCGCGCTGTACAACATCGCCTACCAGATCGTGACGGTCAACCTGGTCGTGTGGGTGGTCAAGGACCGGCACGCCGCCGTCGGCGTCTACGGAATCGCGCTGTCGGCCGCCGGCGCCGGGGCGTTCCTCGGCACGATGGGGGTGCTGCGGGTATCGGCACGGGTCGGCTACGGGCGCGCCTACCGCTACGCGCTGGTCCTGTTCACCGGCCTGCCGCTAGTCATCGCGACGCTCCCGCTGCACGGGAACGCGCTCGGCTACGCGATCGCCGCCGTCGAGGTCGTGGCCGGAATCGGCGTCGGCGCGGCCAACGTCCTGTCCACGACGCTGCGGCAAGCGGTCGTCGGCACCGGCTCGCTCGCGCGGTCGATGGGCAGCTACCGGGTGATCATCTTCGGCGTCATCCCGTTCGGCAGCGCTATCGGCGGGGTGCTCGGCGAGACGCTGGGCAGCCGGACCGGCGTAGCCATCGGCACGGTCTGCTTCGCCCTCTCCGCGACGCCAATGGTTTTCGGCCGGATCAGGGCACTAGGGAAACCGGCGGATGCCCGTCCTGCCCCCGCTCAAGCCGCACCAACATAACCGGCCCCAGCCCCAGCCCCGATAACCGAGACTTGTTCCATGACTTCATTATCTGAATCTGAGTATGTTCGATGCTGATGGTCAGGCTGTTATGGCATCCATTGCCGGAAACCATGAGTACCGGGACCGCGACTCGCGGCGGCGCTGTCCAGGCACTTGTCCGGGAGGCGTACCAGGCCACCGTCGCCGAGCAGGACAGTGAGCACCGGTCGCCTGCCGCCTTCGCCCGCAGATGGCAGGCCGGGTTGCGGGACCTGCTGAGTCGGGCCAGCGTCGAGCTGCACGGCTGGGGGACCATCACGATCGCCGAGGCCGACACCGAGTTAGCCTGGCGCCTCTTTGACCTGGCCAGTCGCGCCCGGGCCGACGCCATCGAGCAGGCGGTCGCGACTCCAAGCCGGCGCGTGCAGCGTGGCCAGCCGGTGCCGACCTTCGAGTTCTCGATCGCGGGAGACGGCGACTCCCTTGGTGACGTCACCTACGGGACCTGCGAGTCCTGCCGGGTCGGGCTCCTGTACAAGATCGGGTTTCCGACCGACTGGCAGTACTGCGGGCTCGGCCGCCTCGCGCTCAGCCAGCTCGAAGCCCGTCATCCCGACCTGACCTGGTACACCACCGGCCAGTTCAGGCAGGCGACTGGCTTTTACGAGCGTTATCGCCAGGGCAGCAGCAGTCCCTGGACGATCCGGCACCATCCCTGCCCGCACTTCAGCGCGAGCGCGACGTCACCCCAGAGGCCCGGCGGCTCCGACCAGGCGGCCGAGGGGCCAAGCAACCTTCCGTGATCATCAACCTGACCTTGATCACGGAAACCGGCTCGCGTGATCACCCCAGCCAGGTTCCGTGATCAAGCCCCCGACCATGATCATGGAATCCCGGTGGCATGCGGAGGCGGGTTTGCCGAACCCTGGGCTAGGTCAGCCGCCAGTACCGCCTCAGTTCCTGGCAATTCAGGTAACTCACGCCACAAGAGCCACAGCCCAGGCGTCATTGCTCACGGGGCTGACCTAGGTCAGGTGCCAGCGCACGATGCTGAAGCCGTGCCGCAGCGCGGCTTCGAGGGCGTCGGGGTCCAGGCGGCCGCTGGGCTGGCGCGGGATCGGGATGAACTTAGCTGCCCGAGGGTTCTTGTCAGCGATGACGCCGAGCAGCCGCTCCAGGCTGGCCGGGTCGGTGACCAGTTCGGGGCGGGATGGCACATCGCGGCCGCGCAAGCGGAGCCTGACCGGGCGCTCGCCGACCAGGCTGAGTGTCCAGCGGCAGCCGCCCGGGGTGAGCAGTACCTCGCCGTCACGCACATAACTGACCGGCTGCCGGTAGGCCTTCCCTGTCTTGCGTCCGGTGTAGGAGAGGAGCATCAGGTTCCGGCTGAGCGGAGTCGGGAACGGCAGGCTGAGCGCGGCCCGCATGGGCACGTTGACCGCGCGCATGATCCGCGCGCGCCGCCGCATCGCCGTCTGGCTTGCTGCCATGATCGGGCTCCTTCACTGAAGATAGCTAGCCGAACTTGAAGATTAGATCTCTAAGAATTAGATGTCAAATATTTAGACCTCGATGCTTTGAGGTATACTGACTGACGTGCCAGAACCACCTCTCGTCCCGATCGGGCTGCGCCTGACCCAGACGGCCCGTGCCGTGGAGCGCGCGTTCGACGAGGCACTCGTCCAGGCGGGCGGGACCCTGCCGGTCTGGCTGGTCCTGCTCAACCTGAAGATCGGCAAGCCCGCCAGCCAGCGGGAAGCTCGCCGAGGCCGTAGGGGTGCGCGAGGCCACGCTGACGCACCACCTGAACGCCATGGACGCGCGGGGCCTGATTACCAGGACCCGCGACGCGGCTAACCGGCGAGTCCAGGTGGTCGACCTGACCGAGGCAGGCGAGGCCGCGTTCGCGCGCCTGCGGGATGCCGCGCTGGTCTTCGACGCCAGGCTGCGAGCAGGCCTCGCCGACGCCGAGCTGGCGACGCTCAGTACCCAGCTCGGCCTGGCTGGCCGCCAACGCCGGCCCGCCGGCCCCGGTCCCGGCGACCCCCATGCGGGCGGTTAGCGGTGGCTAGGGGGCGGCGAAGATGTCGGCGGCGGTCACGACGAGCGTGTCCCGGTCGGCGCCCTCCACTAGGTCCCGGCCGCACACCACGTAGCGCAGCGAACCGGGGTCCGGGGTCAGCTCGGCCGCCTTCGCGCTCAAGGTGGCCTTGACTCGCGGGGCATTCACGTGCGCTGACCACTTCGACTCACCGGCCAGGAAAGGAACCCGCGCCCGGCCGGCCAGGCCGACCGCGTCGATCTCTCCGGCTCCGTCACGCCACCACGGGCCGATCGCCACCACATCATCGCGATCCAGGCGGCCGGTTACGGCCAGAAGCCGGAGGTGATCGCGAAAGGCCTCCTCCCAGGCGGCCCCCATCTGGTCGCTGATCTCGGTGACAACGGTGTTGATCACCGTCCGGCCGAGACCACGCTCGATCTCACCCCGGAAGGGAGCGAGTATCCCGAGATAGAAAGCGAGGAAGTTGTCCGTGATCCGGTAGATCCGCCGTCGCGTCCGGCCAGAGTCGGTCACAGGCTGGAGGCGCTCGACGAGCCGAAGCGCCACGAGGTCGCGCAAGGTCCTGGTCGGATCGATCCGGGTCTCGTCGGCGATCTCATTGTGCCTGGTACGCCCGGCGGCGATAGCCCTCAGCACCGCAGCCATATGATCTCCCTGGCCAGTCTCCGTCGCCAGCACGAGCTCGCCTTCGACGAGCATCCGCCCGTCCGGTGCGCAAGCCAGGCGCAGCAGGTTGGCCCGGACCGAGGCATCCTGTTTCCACCACGACAGGTACAACGGCATGCCCCCGACCAGGCCGTACACCAGTGCCCGGTCGGCGGGCGCGAGGTTCGGGAGCATTCCCGAGGCCTCATGCGGCCGAAATGGATGCAATTGCATAGTCAGATCGAATCGGCCGTACAACGGTGATCTGTACTCCTGGATGGCCTGCATGGTCCGCACGGCGGAACCGCACAGCAAGATCCGCAGGCCGGTGCGGCCGTGCGCCCGGTCAAGGAAGGCACGCAGAATGCCAGTGATCTCCGGTACGGACGCCGCTACCTCAGGAAATTCGTCCATGATCAGCAGCAGCGGCTTGCTTTCCGCATGGCGGCTAACGCCGTCGAACGCCTCATCCCAGGACTGGTACGGGCGGGCGGCCAGGTCACGCCGGGCCTCGGACACGGCAGCGGCCACCTGCCGGGAGAACTCGGCTAGCTCCCCATCCCCCGCCCGGTTCGCGCCGGTGTGAAAGACGAAACGACGGCCCTGCGCGAACTGCTGCAGCAGTGCTGTCTTGCCGACCCGGCGACGGCCCCAGATAAGCGCTGGCCGGGGGGCCTCGGCCGACCACCACTCCGCGAGGCTCGCCAGCTCGTCTTGCCGTCCAACGAACCCAGTCTCCATGCCACTATGGTAAACGTAACCGACATCAGCATCGGCGACGATCCTGTCGCCGACAGTCACGTCGGTGACGCCAGAGTCGGTGACGGGCAGTTCGCAGACCTTGACGGACGCTATGCGGGTCTTGTCCGCACCCTATGCACGCCGCGTGCCAGGCTGACCTTAGCGTCACCATTATGGAGAACACCACCGCAGTCGCCCTCGGCACGATCGATCCGGTTCAGGATGCTGTCGGGTAAGCGGCGACTCGTTGCCTTAGGGTTCCGAAACTCCGACCAGCCCAACCCGCCCGGCTTGCCTAGCCCCTAGGCCGGCCGGCGGAACCCCGCAGACTTCCGTGATCATGAACGTGAGCCTGATCACGGAACATGAGGCGTGTGATCACACCACGGGGACTCCGTGATCATGAAACTGAGCCTGATCACGGAACATGAGGCGTGTGGGACTGCCCCGGCTATTCTGGGCTCTGGCGCGAACTCGGTGATCGGGCTGCCTCGCGGGCCTGGCGGAGCCACCGCCCGGACCCGGCCTGGTCCCAGCTGACTCAGCTTTCACAGCCGCCTCACCCGCTGCCCGGCTCGCCTGATCCTGTAGGAGACTTTTTTCCTGTAGGAGACTTAACAGCGAATATGGTGGTCAATCCTCCTACAGGAAAAAAGCCTCCTAGATCTTTAGCCACCACCCGGCGCAAACTCCCGGCCGCCCGGCGAAACGACAACTTTCCGCGAGAACGATGACGACAAACGCGTGACTGTCGCCTAGCACCACAGGAGCGAGTTACCAATTGCTCGCATTCCGGGGCAGTGGTATCTATATTTGATCGGGCTGAGGCTCCGAAAAGCGGATCGGAGCGATATTGGCGGCTATTCTCAGACAGATCCGTGCTGGCGGCCGGCTGCGGCGGGGACAATGGTTACATGCTGAAGGGTTCTGGCTGGCGGTGGGTGGTCGCGGCCGTGCTAGTGGCGGGGCTTGCGCTTGGGCTGGGGTTCGTTCTGAGGGACGTGGGGCTGAGCGCGGCAGCGAACGTCGCGCAACTGGTGTCGCTTGCCCCCATTTTCGCTGCCCTGATCAGCTGGCCCCTGGCCCGGCGCACCGCACATGGCAGGGCCGGGGCCAGGCCGGGCACGCTGGGGGAATTGCTGGGCACGATCGCTGATACGAACGGGCTGACCGGCCAGGATCTGCGGGCCCGGCTGCACCCCTGGGGCGGGGACGCGGTGGATGCCTACCTGAGCGGCGCCCGCCGGCCTGGATGGGATTTCGTGGTCGCGTTCCTCGACGTCGTCGCGGGAGACGACAGGTTGGTCCGCGAACTGCTTGAGCGGCGGATCCGCCCGGTGTGGGCTGCGGGAGCGGAGGACCAGCCGAGCAGCGCCAGGCCAGGGGGAAGCGCCACTGGCGGCGGCATCGTGACTCCTGAGATCCGTGAGTGGATCACGGCGGTGCGGACGCTTGCTGATGCACGGCACCTGGTCGCCCGCATCCAGGAGTCGATCAGCCGCAACGAGGTAGTCAGGACTGTACTCGCGGAGATGCTAAGCCGGCTCTCGCGGGCAGTGACCTTGCTGACAGCTGAACGCGATAGTCAGGACCAGGATCTCGCGGCACCTGAGCGCAGTTCCGGCAGCGCCCGAGACACTCAGCGCCGGCTGAGCGAGGCGGAGCGGCTGAGCGCGGAGACGGCGCAGAGGCTGGAGGATTCTGAAAGACAGCGCCGAGTCGCGGAAAGGCTCAGGGATGAGGCGATCGGCCAGGCCGAGCAGGGCTGGCAGCGGCTAGCGGCACTTGAGCACCGTCCGGTATCTGCCATCGCGCGCGAGGCCGTCGTTCCTCAGACTCCAGGCGACCATGCGGATGCGCTGCTGGGAGACACCGACCGCGGGATGGCTGAAGAGGTTCTTCACCGGGCTGATCAGGTCCTTCACGACGAGGCAGCCGCTCTTGACGAGCTAGGTGAGAAACTCAGCGGCAAGCAAGCCCGCCCGGCTGGCAGGCGCCCGGCTGGCAGGCGCCCGGCCGCACCCCGCCGCGCGATCATCCTGGCCAGTGCGGTCGTCATAGTCATCGGCGTTCTCATCGCCACTCACCTCCCGTCGGGCGGGCCAGGTAGCTTTCCAGGATCGGGTGCCGGCGGGCGCGTCCGCGACCTGACGCTGCCTATTTACTCGCAGCTCAATTACACGCCCATTAACTGGGATTTCGGGAAGGGTGCGGCGCCGGAAGGCAGGGAGGATCAAGCTCTCTATGAGACCATACAGGGCACTTCTAAACCAGAGCTTATCCTCTTCGGTGCGTATAGCCTGGATATCTCCGCTGCGAACGCGGGCAAGAGCACCTGCCGGTCCGTGATGCTGAATCATCCGCAGAGCGGCCCGGTGACGAACCTGCACGAAGGCTTGCTCATCTGCGTTCAGGGGGTTGATGGCGTCGCCCTGGTGGAGATCACCCAGAAGGTCGGCCGCTCGAGAGTTCTGCACCTGAGGGAAACCTACTGGCCAGGGACACTCTAAAAGAGTCTGCCTAAAAGAGTCCGCCACCGGTACCGCTGTCTGCCGCATGTGTAGCCGGGAAGGCCGACAGCGCTGATAGAACGGCCAGCACCAGGCACAACGGTGAATACACCAGCCGGTCGAGCCGACGGAACCGCTCGGATGCCGATGCCGGGGAAACCACCTGCGTCCGGCCGATCAGGCCGAGTACGCCACGCCCGGCGAGTACGGCCGCGACGCCGCCGGACCCGAAGCGGCGAATCCGCTGGTACCGCGCGGGCCAGCCACCGACCAGCAGGCCCGCTGCCGTCAGTGCCGCACTCACAGCGCAGCAGGCGGCTGGGCCAGGTACGTCTTCGGCACCGATCACAGCGTCGGCAAGGGCGGACCGATCAGCGAATGGCCAGGATGACCCCGCACCCCAGGCCGCGTGGAGCCCCGCCAGGCTCAAAAGCGCGACGCCAGCGGCGGTCGACCCGATCCGGCGAATCAGCACCGGACAAGACTAGCGGGTTCGCGAGCACAGCCACCCGCGGGTTATCGGTCCAGCCCGAACCTGCACCGGCCAGCGAACCAGATGACTGTCCGGCGATTATTTCAGCATCTAAAAACTGGCTGTAGCAATCCGACGGCGCAATGTGCGAGGATGCCAGCCGTCGGCGCGGGGGAGGAAACCGTTGAGCTACTCGAACACCGCCTATGCGAACATCACCAATAACACAGGTTTAACGCTGAAGAGCGTGACCTTGCATCATCAGTACTCCGACGATCCAGACGAGGGCACGACCTGGTCAGACGTAGCGCCGGGTGCGACGACCTCACCGCCGCTGACGGTCGGGTACAACACGGGTTTCGTGCGGACTGGGCACGACTACTGGTGGGCGCAGTACACGCTGCCCGATGATTCGAAGTGGGTATCGCCTGGCTACATCACGCAGACCCTGCACCCGTCAGATCAGGGAACGACGAAGACGTTCACGATCACCGGGTCGATCCTGACCGACTGGCTTGGCAGCGACATGCAACTGCACCTAGACAAGCTGCCGGAATATAACTCCTGGGCCGCCATTGTGCTGTGTAACAAGTTCCCGGTCCGGGTCGCGGCGATAGTGCGGCACAAGTACTCAAGCGACTCCGATTACACCAACGTATGGTCGCCCATCGAACCCGACGCCACGACCCCCGCGAGCCTGGCGTTCATCGTGTATTTCAACACCGGCTTCATCCGCAGCGGCAGCGACTACTGGAACATCACCGCCTACCTCAGCATCCCGCCTTACGACAACGCCCCGGCGGCCGCGTTCAAGCCGTTCCCGAACGCCACGACCGACCTGGGCTGCACGCTCAGCGCCTCGGACAACGGCAAGACCCACACGTTCACCCTGGACGAGGCCGGCGTCAGGCTCGGCATCGCCAGCGGCGGCTGCACCGACCAGTGGACGACCTGGAATGGCTACAACACCCTCGCGTTCGTCAGGATCAAGAACGACTTCACTACCGCGATCTCGACCGCCGTGCTGACCCACCAGTACTCAGGCGACGCCACCTGGAAGCAGACCCGCGCGCTGATCCCCGCAGGCGGCTCCTCGTCGTGGATGGTGACGGAGTGCAACACCGGCTTCCTGCGAACGGGCATGGACTACTGGAACGTGTATGTCTACCTCGAAGACGGCACGTGGTACCAGAATCACAAGAGCGACAAAGAGTGCATGATCAGCACTGCCGACGCGCTGAAGCCGTCGACGTTCTCGGTCTCATCGACCACGTTCACCCTGGACCTGGCCTCGGGCTCGTGCACAGACTCGATGGACGACAGGGGAACGTTCGCCCCGTCCCATGGCCGTGACGTCACCTTGCCCTACAACCAGAACGCGTACATCGGCAGCCACAACGCCTACGCGAACTTCGAGACCGGATTCTGGTACGCGCAGCAGACCAGTTCGGTCGCGATCCAGCTCGCGATGGGCGCCACGACGCTGCTGCTGGACATCTGGTACCACAACGGTGATGTCTACCTGCTGCACGAGGGCGTCGCCGAGGCGCAGCCGTTCTGCGAGCCGCAAAAGCTCTCCGACGCCCTGCTCGCCATCAAGCAGTTCCTTGAGCTCCAGTCACGTGACCCGGTCACTGTCATCTTCGAGGACAAGGTCGATGCCGCTCACCAGAACCTGATCAGGCAGGCCTTCGTGACCAGCGGCACCTGGGACCTGACGTTCAACCCCGACTCTCACAACGTGGGGCAGAACGGCTGGCCGACGCTGGCCGGATTCTTTACCCTGACGAGGCCGCTGATCGTGCTGACCTCGAATCGCGCCTCGCCGGATTTCGCCTTCCAGTGGACGTACATGTCCGAGAACGTGCACGGATTTCCGAGCCTGGACCGCACCACGTGGATGGACCGCAGGAGCGAGTCACAGCCCCTTGACCAGCTCCCGCTCTGCGCGCTCAACCACTTCCCCAAGTGGACCCTGGCGTCCTTCAAGCTCACCACCTGGCTGGACCAGGCCGAGACGGACAACGCGGCCCCGTTGCTGCGGATCATGGCCGACGCCTGCAATGTCCGATGGTCGCGTTACCCGAACTATATGAACGCCGATTTCTGGGAGATCCCGGACGACGCGCTCATTAATACGACGATTTACCTGAACACCATGCTGCACGGCGTCGGCCTGCCGGTGCGAAGGATTGAGAACGGGCGTGCCATTCTCACCGAGATCGACCACAGCTGGCTGCTGCGAGGCAACTGGGCCAGGGAGACCGGCTGGATCGACCGCCATTTCGCGGAGATCTGTCCGCCGCTTGAACGCCGGCCAGCCAGGACCGCTTATTCATCAGCTCCACGACGCCGTCAACCTCACCCTGGTCGTCGCCACCGTGAGCTCCGTCCTGCCCCCTGGCGAGTCAGTCATCCGAAGCTGGCTGGGCAAGACAACCGGCGAGCTCGTCCGCTACCTGCTCGACATCGAGCCAGCGGTACGCGAGGCGCTCCTGACCGACACCGCTGTTTCCGACGAGCTGTGCGCGATTCCTTACCTCCTGATCGAGCGCGCCGCCGGAATCACCTTCGAGGTCACCGGCATCGCGCGCAGTCGCGTCCAGGCCGCCTCCCCCGGCGTCGGCCACGACAGGCTGCTCCTGGCCGGGCTGGCCGGTCACCAGGACGCGGACGCCGCGCTGGCTCGGCTGCTCGCCGCGACGGGTGCTGAACCGCACGCCCCGACCGCCTCTCGCATGTATGACCTGACCCACGAAATCCTGTATCTGCACCACATCAGCGCGGGCACCGGCCGGCACCGCTCATTCCGCAGCTGGAGAAACTGCTCACCGAGGTCATCGCGTCCAATCAAGACCTGGGGGCAGAACTGCTGAGCTGCTACTGGATCGCTGGCGGCACCGTCGACGCCGCCAGCCGCACGGCGGCCGAGCGGCTCAAGGCCTTCAGCGAGGCCCAGCCGTCTGACTGCCAGACCGGACGCGCCGGCGAATGCCGGTGTCCCCGTTTCAAGGAACAGGTCCACAACCGGCTCACCATGGTGCTCGGCCTAGGCACCACCCTGGCCATCGCTGGCGAGGTACTCATGCCGGCAGTGGGCTGAGCACGTGGCAATCGCGGACTAGCGGCGGGTTATCGCGTATGGCGGCATGATGAGCAGTCCCACCTCAGGTGACTTGTCCATCAGGTCGATAGCCTGATCCGGGGTCAGCACTATCGGTTCGCCCTTGATATTGAGCGATGTATTGACCAGGCCGGCCAGTCCCGAGGACTCGCCGAGATCGGCGATCAGCGCGCCGAAGCCGTCTTCGCTGTCCGGCACGTACTGCGCCCTCGACGTGTTATCCACGTGGATGCCAGCGACCGCCTGCGACACCCGGTCCTGGTCGACTTTGTGCATGCACAGCATGTAGTCACTGAGCCCGGCAACCGGCGGCTCCATGCCAAGCTGGCTGAATCCCGCCGAGGTGAGGGATAGCGCGGCCGGCCGCCATGGCTCCCTGCCCTTGATCCGGTTCAGCCGATTCAGAGCTCCCCGCTGCCCGGCCGACATGAGCAGGCT
The DNA here is from genome assembly GCA_963819285.1 of uncultured Actinomycetota bacterium. Lineage (GTDB taxonomy): Bacteria > Actinomycetota > Actinomycetes > Streptosporangiales > Streptosporangiaceae > Chersky-822. The sequence goes on along the minus strand of CAWFVM010000002.1, from coordinate 1,315,268 downwards.
CCTGGCACCGAGAGCGCGCGGCCCGAATTCGGCTGGCCCGTCGAACCAGGCCACCGCCTCACCACGGTCAAGTGCCGATACGGTCAGAGCGCGGAGCTGGCCCGGCTCGTGCGCGACCGCTGTCACGGATTGCCTGGCCAGCGCTGACTCGATGGCCGCCGTCCTGACCGGGGGGCCGAAGAAGATCGGCCGGGCGCCGTCGGCCAGTGGCTCGGGTGGCTTGCCGAGCATGGCGCAGGCGAGCATGGCCGCGCCGAAAACGGTGCCGCCATCGTTAGGGGCGACGGTCCCCGAAACCTGCCGATAGCCGCTTTCCAGTGCGATCCGGCGGTTCATGTGCGCATTGAGCACAACTCCGCCCGAGAGCAGCAGGGTGTCCTCACCGGAGATCAGGCGCAGCCTCCTCGCCAGGGCGACTCCGAGGTCCTCGACGGTGGCCTGCACGTCCGCCGCGAACGGAGCGTAGTCGAAGATGTTGACCGACCGCCCGGTGAACGGGAACACGCTGGCCTCGAAGGTCTCCAGCCACTGATTCGCCAGCCGGTCCCAGTCCTGCAGGTCCCCGTCCTGTGCCGCGTTGACAGGGCCGCGCAGCCGCCGGTCGAACCGGAAGGTCCCCCCGGCCGCGTCGAAGGTCAGGAAGCGCTGATCGCTGGTCCGGCCGTAGGAGCTGAGCCCCATCAGCTTGCCCTGACCCAGCCAGCCAAGCCGGGCGTATTTCGATGCGGCGGCGTACAAGATCCCTAGTGACCAGCGCTCACTGTACCGCTCAAGTAACCGGAACCGCCCGCCCTCGACGTGGAACAGTGAGGTCGATCCGTCTCCGCCGCTGCCATCGGTGACTAAGACATCCGCGCGCTGATAGGGGTTGAGGTAATACACCTGAGCCGCATGACAGAGGTGGTGGTCAAAGAAGATGATCTCCTTGCGGGCAAGCTCGCGACCTAGCCGCGGCAGTATCACGTCAGTGATGCGGTCGCTGACCCGCACGCCGCATGGCAGATCGGATTCGGCCGGCCGCGCGCCGGCCGGAGCGTCAGCCCAGGCATAGCCGATCGCGTCGATCTCGGCCGGGCGGACGCCGAACGCGTCGAGAAGGGCATAGGCCGCGTCTTCCGGTCCCTCGCCCTGAGCGTGCCGGCGCCGGCTCAGGCGTTCCTGTTCCAGGGCGCCGACCACCTTGCCATCGACGACAAGGCAGGCAGCGGCATCGTGGACATCGGCCACATCGGGTCGGCCAATCAGGCCAAGGACAATCATTCATACCTCCAGCGGCCGGAAATACGAACTCTAATTTCGACAGAACATGAGCCGACATGTCATGTCAAGAGCGCTGGGCCGGGGCGGGGATTCCCAGCGCTACGCGCTCTCGGGCTGAGCGGCCACCGCCTCCTGCTCGGGCAGGTCCAGTTCCTGGCGCAGCCAGTCGGTGTCAGCGCCGGACTGTCCGTGTGCCGCCAGCAGGTCGGCTTCGTACTCGAACTGGCGCAGCAACGCTTCTAGCCACGGCCAGTCCTGTCCTCCGGCGGCCTGCCGAGGCGTCTGCCCGCCTAGCAGGGGCAACTCCTCGTCGAGCCAGTGCTTCTCCCAGGCTCCGCCAGACGACGCGGAGATCACCACCGGGTCCGCGCCGGCCTTCGACAGCACTCCCACCAGACGTTCCAGCTGCTCGGCGGAATTGAACTCGGCAATGATCTTGCCGTCGCCAACGAAGAGCGTTCCGCGTTGCCAGCGCGCAGGCACATCGGACTCCTCCCCTTCGGCATCAGGAAGCCAGCTAGCTCGAAGTTCGGCCTCGGCCAGAATTCCCGCCTTTCGCGTTTCGGGAATCCGAAGGCCAAACCAGGTAATGAGAGTCCGGATGCTGGCATGGCGTTCGAATCCGGGGCTGGCCGCCAGGTGATCCGCCACCCGCTCACTGTCGTTGACCGCTATCTCAGCGACGACCTGGCCTGGCTCGTCGCCATCGGTGCCGCGCGGGGCGGGAGGCGTCGTCGAGCGATACTGGTGTATTTCCCCGGCGATACGAGCCAGCAGGTGGCCAGCCATCAAGCCTGTCGTCAGGGCCAGGTCGGGCGACTGCGGGTCCTGATCCTCGACCAAGACTCCGTAAGGCTCCGCCTGGCCGATCAGCATCGGGTCAGCTGGCCGCCTTGACGGCTTCTTGCCACTGGCGAGCCTTTCAATGACGCTGGTGACCGCCCGGTCGATCAGCTCGGCGGCGGCGTCAGCCTCGGCCGGGCTTAGCCGCAGTCCCCTGCCGGTGGCCCGCCAGATTCCGTCAACCGGGATGACCGCGCCCAGCCAGACCGACCATCGCGGCCAGTCGTCAGTGAAGCCAGCAGGGAAATCCGCGTACCTGACCAGGCCAGTGCAGATATCGGTGCACCACAGGCCGGGCGCGGCAGGAGCGGATTCGACTTTCCAGAGGCCATACTGAGCATGCGAAAGCCAGGCATCAGCCCTGGCCGCCAGGTCGCCTGGTGTCGAAGCATCAGCGGCGAAAGCCCTGAGCGGGCTGTCGGTCTCGTCTTCTTCCTGATCGTCTCCAGGCTCCGGTACCGCTCGGCTGGACCTGACCGTCAGCACGGCATGCTCCGACAGCAGAGCGCGAAGCGAGGCCAGGTTCCCTGGCTCCCTGTCAACGTGATCGAAGGACGCCACGCGTCGATCCACCAGATCGTCGACCGCGCGCCCATGCTCAGAACCGGATACAAACGCGCTGACGGCGTCCGTGAGTGCGATCAGGCCGGATCGGTCGGTGAACCGGCTCAGCGCGGCGCGCTCGCGCGGCCCGCAGCACTCGTCCCAGACCGGACCCTTCCCGCACGGGCAATCGCCGTCAGGCTGCTGCCCGTTGACACGCAGGTAGGCCTGGCAGATCACCTCTCCATGTCGTTCCGCCGCGAAGTCATCGTGTGGCGCATTGCGGAGCGTCGCTTCGAGCACCTCGATCGCGTCCGCCAGCCGTCCGCTATCGCGCAACTGAGCTGCGAGACACCACAAGGCAGCTGAGTCGCTGGTCGCCATGACCACGAGCGCCCGGTCAAGCAGTTCGCGGGCGGACGCCGCGTCATCAGCGGCCTGCGCCACCTGGGCGGCGAAGGTCAGGGCGGCTAGCGACGGTTCGCCGTCGCCCGAATCGCCGGACGCGAGCATGAAGCCGGCTACCTCGGTTAGCCGTTCCAGCTGCCAGCCGAATTCCCGCAGCTTGATCACGATCGCGTTGACCATCGGATCGTCGCCGTAAACGTCGCTGAACAGGTCGGCCAATTCCGCCGGAGGAGTGTCCGGATCAGTGAGCAGCCTGAATCGCCCGGCCACGTCGTCGATCGTCTGCCGCACGGCCCGTCGCCGCCACGTCGCCACCTCCTGCTGCGAATCCCTGGCCGCGCGCTTGGCCCGGTCTAGCTTGCGACGACGGTTGCTCTTTGACATGAGATCCCTGGTCCTAATTTCCAAATTAAGCCGTAGTCCATGCTGAAGTGGAACCGAGATTATTCCAGTCGCTGCAGGCGCCAGGCGTCAAGGACGCGGCCGATGGCATCCCGGACTCGGTCGCGGGCTTCGTCGCGGGATATGCCCCGCATGAGCAGAGAGTCGTATTCGGTATCCAGGTGACGCACCGAGGCGACGACCGCGAGCGTGATCGCCTGCTCGTCGAGAGCGTGGCCTGCCGCTGATCGTCCGACTCGCCCGCTGCCCCGCTCGCCCGCGTGCTCCGCGATGCTGGCGGCGCGGCCATCCGGGCAGCCGGGAAACAGCCGCCGGATCTCCCTGGCCATCCGACCGCGCAGGTCCAGTCCCTGATGGCATGAATGACGACCAGACCGGAAGATCGTTCGGTCTGTGGCATGGCTACAGCCGGTACCCTTCTGTCCAGGTCGACAGCCCGACCTAGCGACCAGCGCGAGAGGCGTGGGATATTCTGGCAATGGCCGATCCCTTTGGCAACCTGCTGCGGCGGTTCCGGGTAGCGGCCAGCCTCACTCAGGAGGCTCTCGCGGATCAGTGCCGCATCAGCCCGGCCACCATCGCGGCGATAGAGCAGGGCAGGCGCACGGCGCCCCGGCTGTCGACCGTGCGGCTCATCGCTGACGCGCTGCAGCTGTCGGCTGCCGACCGGGAACTGCTGGCACGGGCGGCCGATCAGGGCGCCGGAGCCCAGGCTGATCGCCAGGAGAGCGCCGGCCTGAGCAGCGCTGGCATGAGAGGCGCTGGCCCGGTTGTGAGCCCCGAGTTCATTGGCCGCCGGGAGGAAATCGCCGCCCTGACCGCGCTGATGAGCAGAACCCAGGCGGGCGAGCCCGGATTCGCGCTGATCGGCGGTGAGGCGGGAGTCGGCAAGAGCCGCCTGGTCAGCGAGCTCGCGGCGGGGGCGGCCAGCCAGTCCGAGTTTCGGATCCTGACCGGCCAGTGCGTTGAGCTGGGGGCCGAGGGCCTGCCGCTCGCGCCGCTGGTGGACGCGCTGCGGACGCTCACGCGCGGCATGAGACCTGAGACTCTGGCCCAGGTTCTGGCCGGCCGGCACGGGCCTGGCCCGGCTGCTGCCCGAGCTCAGCCTCGCCAGCCCGCACGGCAGCCCGCCCGAGGACCTGCAAAAGGCGCAGTTGCTTGAGCTGGTTCTCGGGCTGCTGCATCGTCTCAGCGACCTGCAGCCGGTCCTCCTCTTGATCGAGGATCTGCACTGGGCCGATCAGTCCACGCTGGATCTGATCGCTTTCCTGGCCCGGTCGCTGCGCGAGGCCCGAGTACTGCTTGTGGCTACCTACCGCTCCGATGAACTTCACCGGCGTCATCCGCTGCGACCGCTGCTGACCGGGTGGGAACGGGTGCGCTCGATCGGCCGGATCGAGCTGCGCAGGTTCGAGCGCGCTGAGGTTGTGGCCCAGCTCACGGCGATTCTCGGCACTGAGCCCGCACCCGACGTCGTTGACATCATCTTCGACCGTTCCGGCGGGAACGCGTATCTCGTGGAGGAACTCGCCGGGGCGGTGCGGTCCGATGGTGACCTCGCTGACCTGCCGCCATCACTCAAGGACGTACTGCTCAGCCGGGCGGACGCGCTCAGCGCTGGCGCGCAGCGGCTGCTGCGGGTCGCGTCGGCCTCCGGGCGGACCGTCCCTGAGCGGCTGCTGGCCGAGGTGGCCGGGATCGGTGAGGCTGACTTCTTCGATGGCCTGCGCGAGGCGGTGGACAGTCACCTGCTCCTGGTCGATCCTAGCGGTCAGGGTTACGCCTTCCGGCACGCTCTGACCAGGGATGCCGTGTATGAGGACATGCTGCCAGGCGAGCGGGTCCGGCTGCACGCCGCCTACGGCGCGGCGCTGGCCGCCGACCCCGCGCTGGCGGGTGACAAGGCGACCCTGCCCGCCGCGCTGGCCTACCACTGGTATGCCGCGCTCGATCTTCCCCGCGCGCTGACGGCAGCCGTCGAGGCCGCCCAGCACGCGACAACCGCGTTTGCCCCGGCGGAAGCGCTGCGCTATCTGGAGCGGGCTCAGGAAATCTGGCCGCAGGTCGCCGACGCGCAGCAGCGCACCGGCATCGACCAGGTCGAGGTGGGCAGGCTCGCGGCGGAGGCGGCGTACCGATTTGGTGCGCTGGGCCGGGCACAGTCTCTGCTGGCCGACGCCCTGGCCGACCTGCCGGACGGAGCCGACCCTGTGCGCCGGGCGCTTCTGCTTGAACGGTACGCGCTGGCCCAGCGGGAAGCAGGCCGCCAGGACGAGGCGACTCGGTCGCTTCGGCAGGCTCTGGCGCTGCTTCCCGCTGACCAGCCGAGCCGCGCCCGCGCGGTCGTTCTGGCCACGCTGGCTTCCACGCAGATGCGCAGCGCGGAAATGATGGAGGCCGCTGACGTGGCCGCACAGGCGCTCGCCGCCGCCCGGGCCGCCGGTGCCAGGGACGTGGAGGCGGACGCGGCCATCTCGCTCGGCGGGGCGAGTTCCTATCTGGGCCAGGCCGAGGCAGGCCTGGGCCCGCTGGCTTCTGGCGTGCGGCTGGCGCTTGATCTCGACATACCTTTTACCGCGCTGCGCGGCTATATCAACCTGTCGGACATGCAGGAACTGCTTGGACGCCACCTCGAAGCGGCCCAGACAGCGAGCGAGGGCCGCGAACTCGCTGAGCGAATGGGCCTGGCCCGCACGCTTGGTTCCTACCTGGTTGGCAACGAGGCCGAACCGCTGCTGCGCCTCGGCCGGTGGGAGGAGGCCGACCGGCTGACCGCGCGGGCACTTGGCTGGCAGCCAGAGGGCGTGTTCGGCGCCACCTTGCACCAGCTCCGCTCTGAACTGGCGGCCATGCGCGGCCGCTACGACGAAGCCGTTCGCGAGCTGCGGGATGCCCGCCGCGAGCTGGGACAAACTACCGACATTCAGTTCACGCAGCCCATGCGGTATGCCGAAGCCCTGATCGGCCTTGGCCGAGGCGATCTGCTGACTGCCAGGGAAGCGGTCACGGCCGGACTCGCGGATGCCGAGCTGCCGGAGTCCGCTCGGTACGCCTGGCCGCTGCTGTGGCTGGGAATGCGGGTCGAGGCGGACGAGGCGACCCGGTATCGCGACCGGCGCGACGAGGTTCCCCCGGAGGTCGCGGAGCGGTGCACGGCACTGGCGCAGGTCGCGGCGCAGCTGGCCAGGCCAGCAGCCCTGTCGCACGGATATCTGGCGCTGCTGACCGCCGAGCACCGGCGGGCCGGTAGCACGGGTTCAGGCAACGCGGAGGTCTGGGCCGTCGCCGTGGCCGCCTGGCAACAGGCCGACGAGCCTTATCCGCTGGCGTACGCGCTGCTGCGACTGGCGGAGGCGCATGGCGAGACCGGGGCGCGGGAGCAGGCAGCCGACGCTGTACGGCAGGCGCACGCGCTCGCGGAACGGATCGGGGCCGCGCCGGTCGCCGCCGAGGCGGCTGCCTTTGCCCGGCGGCTCCGGGTGAATCTGGAGCCGGGCGTCCGTGGGTGAGCCGGACACCGCAGACCCGCGGCCGGCCGATGAGCTGGCCAGGTTCGGGCTCACTGACCGGGAGCGCGAGGTCCTGCTGCTGGTCGCCGCCGGCCGGTCCAACCCGGAGATCGCGGAGGCCTTGTTTATCAGCGCGAAGACGGCGAGCGTGCACGTGTCCAACATCCTGGCCAAGCTGGGCGTGCGAGGCCGCGTCGAGGCGGCGGCCATCGCACATCGCCTGGGTGTCAGCACCTGAGGCCGCCGCCGGGCCTAAGGATCTGCGGCGCCAATCTGAGGAGCGGCGCCGACTCTATTACCGCAGCCGCCTGATGCGCAGGCCTGCCCCTTAGCCCGACCGTAGAAATGACTTCGGCTACGGAAAGGGCACCTCAATGAACACGCAGAACCCCCCATCCGGCACCATCAGAGCCGCGCTTGGCTATTCTCCGTTCCGCCGGCTGCTAGCGGGGCTGGCCGTGTCACAGATCGGCGACTGGCTCTACAACCTGGCGCTGGTGACCTTGGTATATGAACGTACTCACTCGGCCATGTGGGCAGGCATCGCCGCAGCGGCGCGGGTGGTGCCGATCGTGGTGCTCGGACCGCTCGGCGGGGTAATCGCCGACCGGTTCGACCGGCGCCGGGTGATGGTGGCCAGTGACGTGATCCGGCTCGGCCTGATGGTGATGCTGGCCGTGGTCGCGACCACTTCGCTTCCTATTGTCATCATCCCGCTGATCGCCGCCGCCGCAACCCTGGCCGGCAGCCCCTATCTGCCGTGTGCAGCCGCCGTTACGCCGCTGCTGGTATCCGACGCTGACCTGCCAGGCGCGAACGCCGCCCGGTCGGCGGTCGCGAGCCTGGGCATCATCATCGGCCCGGCGATCGGCGGCCTACTGCTGCTGCTCGGGTCGCCCTGGCTGGCCTTCGCGGTCAACGCGGTCACCTTCGGCCTGTCCGCGCTCGCGGTAGTCGCCATTCCGGCGAATCCCGGCTTCCGGCCGGCGGGCTCGCGGGAGCGGCCGGCCGGGCTGAGGCGGGATCTGGCCGACGGGGCTGCGGTGCTGCGTGCCCACCCGCAGGTACTCCGCCTGATCGGCGCGGACATTATGTGCAGCCTGGTCTACGGCATGCAGACAGTCCTGCTCATCGGGGTGGCGAGCCGGGCTGGCCTGGGCCTGCATGGCTACGGGTACCTGTTCGCCGGGATCGGCGCCGGCGCGCTGGCTGGCACGGCGCTCGCCAGCCGGGCGCTGCGCTGCCCCGACTCGCGCGCCGTTCTGCTGGCCGCTCTCGCCGCTGTCGGCCTGCCGATGATGGTCCTGGCCGTGGTGCACTGGGGCCCGGCGGCGATCGCGCTTGCCGCGGCAGGCGGGACCGGCGCCATCCTGGTCGAGATAGTCACCGAGACCAGCCTTCAGCGAATCCTGCCGCCCGAGGTCTTCGGCCGCGCCTACGCCCTGGCGCTGCCAGCCTCCCTGGCCGGCATCGTCGCAGGCTCGCTGATCGCCCCGCTGCTCACCGGCCTGCTCGGCGTACCCGGAGCCCTGATCGCCTGCGGAGCCGCCCCGCTCGCCTATGGCGTGCTGATCAGCACTCCGCGCCGGCAGCCGGTTGTCCTGGCCGCGCACGCTTAGCCGGCACCCGGAGCTGCTAGGCAACTGTCCGGGTCATGTCAGGGCGATGTTGGGGCTTTGTGCCTGGGGATGACCCGCGATTTCCCGCACCATTTTGATCACCGGTTCGCGCAGATCAGGAGTCAGACAATGAAGAATCGCCATCTGCTTAGCACAGCGCTCGCGGCGGCCGCCGTGACAGCCGTAATCACCGTCAGCACGAGCGCGATAGCCGCGCCCCTGAGCTCGCCTCAGACCAACGATCCCCGATCGGCTAAGACCGCGCCCTCGGCACCAGCAGCGCCTGCGGCGCCGACCCAGCCTGCCGCGCCGGGTGCGGCAAGGACCGTCAGGCACAGCTTCTCGCTCGCCGCTTCAGCCTTCGCGCCCGACGGGCTGCACCAGCCAAGCGAAGACTACTTCAACCAGTGGGCCCCGCCGGCGCTGGCGAATACCGATTCCGGCCGGTGCTTCAACGCCGGGCTCGCTCTGCCGACCGGGATCACACTCAAGTCAGTGAAGGCTTACTACACCCAGGGCAGCGCGCCCATGTTTTTCGAGCTCATCCGCCAGGACCTGGCCGACAACTCTTCTCTCGATATCGCGTCCTTCGACTCGACGGTGGCCGCGACCCCGGAATACACCTCTACCTCCGAGGCCATTCCTGCGGCTGACGCGGCTGTCGACTACACCAGATACGCCTACTCGGCAGGGGTCTGCCCGTCCGGCAACGCCACCTTCGCGGGAATCACCATCACCTACACCGAGCCGGCCAGCTGACGCCGCAGCCGACGCCGCGATAACCCGATAGGTACATATTTGTGCCTTGACAGGCGAACTTCCCGGGTGTTTAACCAAACTGACGGCTGCTTCAGGCGTCTTGCCTGGCGCGGCCCGGACCCTGGAGGAGGGGTTTTGAGCAGGATCACGCGGAACCTTGGCGTTCTCGCATCAATAGCGCTCGCGGCGGCGGGCGTCACCAGCGGGTCGGCCTTAGCGGCTACCCGGCCGGCCCCGACAACGAAGGCCGAGTGGCGGGCAGCCATCTCGCGGGTCAGGCAGCCGGGCTCCGGCTGCTTCCGCGCCTCGTATCCCGTGCTGCAGTGGCGCGCCGCCAAGTGCGTGACCGCACCGAAGATCCCTCTGGTGCCAATGCCGCGCTCCGCATCAGCGAAGCACGGCGCACCAGAACTTGTAGGTGACGGCACCGACTTCTCAGCCGTCGTGTCGGGAAAGATTTCCCGTGGCGTCGGCACATTCACCGGTGTCAGCTCGGGCATCACTGAGAAGGGCGCGAACGGCGGCTCAGGCGGGCAGGTCACGAATGCCTTCTCCCTCCAGCTCAACACTCAGTTCATCTCCGGCGACCCGGCGTGTGCCCATGCCGCCGTTCCGGCCAACTGCCAGGCGTGGCAGCAGTTCGTGTACACCTACTCGAGCAGCCGCACCAGCGAGATCTTCATGCAGTACTGGCTGATCGACTTCGACACCACGTGCCCATCGGGCTGGATGGCGTTCGAAACCGACTGCTTCACAAATAGCAACGCGACCACGGTGTCCACGGTGACCGCGGCGCAGCTGGCCACCGTAAATCTGACGGGCAGCGCCGCTTCGGGCGGCCTGGACAGCGTGTCGCTGGCCATTGGCACCGGGCACGCGACGAGCGTCACCAACAGCGACAGCAAGATCGATCTTGCTGCCTTCTGGAACACGACCGAGTGGGGCGTCTACGGCGACGGCGGAGGCAGCGAGGCGAACTTCAGCGCTAACGCGACGCTGTCGGCGCAGACGGTCATCACCGCTACCACCACCGCCGCGCCCACCTGCGTCTCGGAAGGCTTCACCGGCGAGACCAACAACCTCAAGCTGACCACCACACCGGCGCTCGGCACCGAGACATCGCCCACCATGTCCACTAAGCAGACCAACGGCACCAGCGGAACGGCGAGCTGCGCGGTCGCCGGCTAAGCGCTGGCAGTAGCAACGCTCGAATCGCCGGGCTGGCCGAGAGTACCTGCCAGCCCGGCGATTCGCGCACCCAGGCTGTGCTGGAACTCGCGCCACGGACAACCAGATCATTTGATTTAACAGAACGCGGCACTTCAGGCCGTCCCGCGAGGCTGGCGAAGACAGGTCAGGCCGGGCGTCCGCCGGCGATGCGGAGGGCGGCGACCGCATTGAAGTCGCCTAGCTGCGCCGGGGTAAAGCGGTGGCCGGGGTGGTACCAGCGGGCGACATCAAAGCAGAGGGACAGCACGGCGATGGCGGCGGCGCCAGGGTCCGGGATGTCGAATTCGCCGGAACTTATGCCGTCCGCGATGACTCGCCTGACGATCTGACTGATCTCTCGCTGCCTGGCGGTGATGTCGGCCAGGTGCTCTGAGCTGAGCGCGCCGATCTGGTAGAGGACGACATGGGCGACCTGGCAGTTATAGGTGGTCCAGAGGGTCAGCACCCGGACCAGGCTCGCGAGCCGGCCGCTGGCGAGCCAGGGCGGCTCGCTTCCGTGGCGGCGACCTCGACTGTGAAGTCCAGAGTCGATCTGGCGATCTGGTACAGGACTTCTTCCTTGGAGCGGAAGTACACGTAAAGCGCGGCCGGACTCAGCCCGGCTGCGGCGGCGATGTCCCTGGTGGTGGTGGCATGAAAGCCGCGCTCGGCGAATGCCGTGGCCGCCGCGAGCAAGACGCGCCGGGGACCCGCGGGGAAGTGATAGCGCCCGAACAGGCGCTCAAGGGCCGCGGCCGTGCCGTCGGCCGCAGCGGAGGCGGCGTCAGTACCGGTCTCTGGCCGCAGTGCTGCCTCGTCTGCCTTGTTGGTCACGGCGCGGCTTCCCTTCTCGTTTCCGAACGGTACCTGACGCGCGGATTTGGGATCTAGCCGACAGGCGGTACCAGGCGTAGCTTACTAAGCAAGCGCTTAGTAAGTTCTCACCCCGAAGGAGCCATCCATGCAGTCCGCCACCGAACCCTCAGTCCGCCGGTCACGCCAGCGAGCCACCATGGTCGTGCTTACCGCCGTATCCGGCCTGACCCTGGCCGCGCTAGCCATACCCGCGGCCAGCGCGGTCACCGCCCCGAGCAGCGGCTGCGCGGCGGTGAACATCATCACGGCGCGTGCGTCCACCGAGGCACCGGGCGAAGGCACCACCGCCAGCCTGGTGACGCAGATCGTCAACAGCAGCACCCAGACGGTCAGCCACGAAGCGGTCAGCTACCCGGCAACACTGACGAACTACACCAGCAGCGAGAGCCAGGGCGTGACCAATGCTGAGCAAGAACTGACCACAGCCGTGCAGAACTGCCCGAACCAGAAGGAAGTCCTGCTCGGATACTCCCAGGGCGCGCAGGTCTCCATGGACGTCATCACCGGGAACGCCGAGGTCGGCGGCACCGTAAAGCCGGTCAGCACCTCAATCAGCAGCCACGTCGTCGCCATCGCGAACTTCGGAGATCCAGGCCACGTCGTGAGCCAGTCCTGGGACCTGGGCACCTCAACCCGCAACGGGCTGTTCCCGCGCAGTTCGTCCCAGCTCAGTCTGCTAACCGCGTTCGGCGGCAGCAGCAAGATCGGCGCCTGGTGTGACTCAGCGGACCCGTACTGCGCGTCCGGGGCCAACCTCGAGGTCCACCTGACCTACCTCAACCGCTACCAGAACACCGCAGCCAGCTTCGTCCTGAGCAAGATCGGCGGCTGATCCCCGGAATCCGCCACCACACCGCCAGGCCGCGCCCCTCGCGGCCTGGCGGTAATAAACCGCCTCCTCCCGAGGCCTGACGGCCCCAAACCGCCTCCTCAGACCTGGCGGGGGGCTAGCCACTGGCCGCTGCGGGGGGTGTCAGGTGGGGCCGGGCGAGCGCCAGAGCCCGGGACCTGGCCCTGGCGGCAGTGCCGTGACCGGGCTGACAGCTGACGCACGAGGCTGCCCGCCGGGGTCCGCGCGCCTGCGCCAGCCCGGCCCGGTCCTGTCCGCAGGCCCGTCATCAGCCGCCCGGCCAGTTCCGTGAGGTGAGCCGGGCCGCTTCCCCGCCGTGCTGCCCGCGGCCCCGGCCCGCTCCGGATCCCCCGCTGCTCGCAGCAGCGCCGCACCCTGGCAGCCATTCCGGGCGGCAGCCCTGGCCAGGCCAGGCTCCGCGCCCAGTGCCCGCTCCGCAAGCGCATCAACGTGACAGCGGCGCTGCTGACACCTGGCCCTAACCCCAGCTATGTCACATCGATGGGGCTCCAGCCCCGGCTATGTCACATCGATGGGGCTCCGCCGGGATGCACGCGAGTGTCCCCGCAGCAGCCGGTGCCCGCCCGGCTAGCCCCCCGCCAGATCTGACACCGACTGAGGTCTGACACCAGCTGCCGGCCCGGTCACGGAACTCGCGCCAGAGCCCGGAAGATGAGTCGCATGATCACCCCGCCAGGGTTCCGTGATCAGGACCCCAACCATGATCACGGAACCCCGGCCGGGGGGTCACCGGACGGAGACCGAGCCAAGGAGCCAGAGCTTTGCTGCTCGCGCTCCTATCGCAGCTATTCTGTTCCGATTATGTCCGCGCAGGGCGATGCCGGCACGGCCGGAAAGCTGGCCAGGCAGTGCTCGTGGAAGCTGCCAGGGGCACCTGAAACTCGCCGTCTTCGCGGGTGCGCCGGAGCCGAAGAGACCGAGGGAACCGATCGTGGCTGGTGCGAGCGACCTGAAGGTGCCGAACGCGCTGCGTCCGGTGTTTGAGGAGATCATCGGCATCACCGACGCGGTGTGCCAGAACCTTCTTGACGACGAATATGCCGAGCTGGCCAGGCGCGTGGCGGCGAAACTGGCCCGCAAGCGCCCATCGCCGCTACTCGGCGGACGCCGGGTCACATGGGCGGCCGGGATTGTGTATGCGCTGGGTCAGCTCAATTTCCTGGCCGATACCGCAAGCGAGCCTTGCGCCAGCGCTGACCAGATCAGCGAGGCGTTCGGCGTGGCCAAGACCACGATGGGCAGCAAGGCCAAGCAGATCCGGGATCTCCTGCGGATGTATCCGTTCTCGCTGGAGTTTCAGCGGGCCGATATGGTCGAGCAGAATCCGCTCGCGTGGCTCATTGAGGTGGACGGGATTGTCATTGATTGCCGACATGCGCCTTGGGAATTTCAGGCTGAGGCCTACCGGCTTGGGCTTATCCCTTATCTCCCGGCGCTGGGTCCGGCTAGCGAGGCGTCGCAGGCGATGACCGCGGGGACGGTCAGTGCTCAGGCGTCCCCGCTGGCGGGCTTGCTTGAGCGTTCCAGCGAACTTAAGCGCCAGCTCGTCGGCTTCGCGCGGTCCAGCCGCTTCTCCCGGCAGCTCGATGATGCTCTGAGCGAGGGTATCGATAGCGCACTCATTCCGAAGTACGAGGTAAATCTCATCGACCATTTCATTTTGCAGCGCCCGCTGAGCGATGGCCGCACAGTGGTGGAGGTTTTTGTCGCCGAGCACCCCCAGCTCAGCGAAACCGACCGGGAGATGCTGCTCGGCTGGCGTCAGGTGGTGGAGGGGATTTTTGAGGTCCGCGAGCGGGAGGAAGATGCTATCGTGACCGTCAATCTCGCTGACGAGCTCATTTACCGAATCCGCGCCAACTCCGGGCCAGCTGCGCTAGCCCCGATGCGACCAGGCGAATTCGTGGCCTCCCGGATCGTGCCGCTCGGCGGCGACTGGATGCTTAGCGGCGCCCAGAGGCTGTATCCCGCCTCCGACCGCGCCGCGCTGCAGCTGCTCGCTGCCGGCTAGCCGGGAGCCGCCGGTGCTGCTGCCGGTCGCCGGAGTTGTGTCAGAATGCCCGGGTGGAGACGGCGACCCGGACGCTGCACCGGCTTACTTCGATTGACTCATTTGACGAAGAGCACGCGTGGGATCCGCCGGTCGATGACCCGCGCGTGCTGCGCGACCTCGTGGTCAATGACCTGGACCGGCTGCCCTGGTTCTATAAGCGGTACCCCTCGTCGCTGCCCCGGGTGCCGCTGCCTGCCGAGTTGCCGTCCACCGCGGCTTCAGCGGTTGATGTGCTGGCAGGCGCCGCGAGCGTGGCTGCCGCCAGGCTGAGCTTGCCGCAGCTATCGCGGCTGCTGCACTTGTCCGCCGGGGTCGTGCGGACCTCGGAGCGGTCCTATGGCACCCACCTGTTCAGGGCCGCCGGATCGGCCGGCGGCCGGTTCCCGCTTGAGGTGTACGTCGCCGCGCCTGAAGGCGGCCCGGTTCCGCCTGGCGTGTTCTGGTACCACCCGCAGGACCACAACCTCGTCCGGATCGGCCCGCCGCCGCTCGGCCAGTCGCCTGTCCTGGTCGTCACGGGGATTCCCTGGCGGACTGGCTGGCGCTACCGCGAACGGGGTTACCGTCACATCTACTGGGACGCCGGCACGATGCTGTCGCAGTTGCTGGCCGCGGCGGATTCGGCCGGCCTGAGCGCGCGGCTGCACACCCGGTTCCCTGACCAGGCCGTTGCCGCCCTGGTGGGTGCGGACGGCATCCACGAGTGGCCGGTGGCGGTGGTCACCCTCGGTGCGGACACGCCAGCGCTCGGCCCGTCCGGCCCGTCCGCGCCTGCTGCCGTGGACAGCGCGCCGGTCGAGTTCCCGCTCGTCACAGCCGCGCAGCGGGCCGGCGACCAGAACGCGCTCGGACAGGCCTGGGATCGCGGCGGCCCAGTCGGTTCCCCGTCACACAGCGGCGCGCCGGTCGAGGACGTCGTCCTGGCTCGCGGGTCGCAGCGCCGCATGGACGCCTCCGCAGGTCTGCCGAAAGAATTGCTGTCCGCATCGCTCAGCGCGGCGCTGCGGGGCATTGCCGTGCCCCACTGGGTCGCGGCGCACCACGTCGAAGGCCTCCAGCCGGGTCTCTACCGCTGGCCGGATCTGCAGACCCCGGTACGCAGGGGCAACTTGCGCGAAGAGTTGTACAACGTCTGCCTTGAGCAGGGCCTCGGCCGCGACGCCGCCTTCGTGGTGATCGCCGCGGCTGACCTCGGCGCCGCCGACGACAGGCAATACCGTGAAGTACAGCTCGCGGCCGGTCTCGCCGAAGGCAGGCTGCACCTGCTCGCCTACGCTCTGGGCGCCAGCGCCTCAGGAATGACCTTCGCCGACAGTCTCCTGCCCCCGCTCCTAGGCGAGCCGCTGGACGGCCTTGTCCTTACCTGCGTGGGCGTCCCCGAATACAGATCGGCTGCCGGCGGAATGCCAGGAATCCCAACCTCCGTCCGACAGGTCGCCCCCCGCCTGTAACCGGCCGCGCACGTGTTCCGTGATCGCGGTTTCGTCACCATTCGCGTCGGCGCGCGGTGAGCGTTTCGAGGTATTTTTCGTGAGCGATGTCGAGCCGGTACTCAAGCGAACCATCCACGGTCTTTCCGATAGCCTCATACACTCGGTCACGAGCTACAGAAAGCTCCTTGTCGGTCGCTGCGAGCGCAACCGCCCGCGAGGTCCCGACCACCTCATACCCACCTGGCCGTGCTATCGAGGACGAGAAGTAGACACTCGTCCCCAGTCGCCGGGCCGCGTCGACGTCAACGTCGAAGAGGGAACGACTGGCATTCGCCTGCGGATAAGACGGGGCCACCAGATACACGACGACCGACGCCTCATCTCGCAGTCGCACCATCGAGGCCTCGAAGCTATGCGTGGCGATCGCCGCCAGCACGTCAACCCAGTTACTCGCCAGCAGGCTCATGATGTTCATGCATTCCGGGTCCCCGAAGCGGGCATTGAATTCCATAACGGTGACACCACGGTCTGAGACGAAGAATCCGCCGTTCAGCACTCCTGAGAACGGCGTCCCTATCGACCTTAGGTGATCGATAACCTTCTGGATGATTCCGCAGGCTCGATCATATTCCTGCTGCTTGAGGAAGGGCAGAAGCATCGACCGGCACGAAAAGGCACCCATTCCCCCAGTACCAGGCCCGCTATCACCATCATACCGGAATGGGTAGTCATAGGTCGCCGGAGGGAAGAATATACGCTCGCCGTCGGTTATCGCCTGAATGGTGAACTCGATGCCATCGATTCGCTCTTCGATAACTGGGCGATCTTGCCTGTCGATGAGCTCAGCGGCGTATCTCCTGGCATCCGCGTGACTGTCCAGATGGTGGCCCATAACCTTGACCCCCTTACCGCCAGTCAGGCCCTGCGGCTTCACCACAACCGCCATGTCCCCCAGCTGCTCCAGGGCGGCATCGAGTTCCCGCATCGTTGTCGCGTGATAGTGGCGCGGGTTGGCATCTGGCGCGACCGTCGCGACTACCTCGCGGGAGAACGCCTTGTCCCACTCGATCCTCGCGGCTGCCCTGGTCGCGCCCACGGTCGGTACGCCGGCCGCGTGGAGTCCGTCTACGACACCAGCGGCCAGCGGCGCGTCAGAGCTCACCAGCGCCAGCTCGGCTCCGGCACTCCTGGCCGCCCCGACGACGGTCGCCGGATCGCAGATGTCCCCGAGCGCGATGCGTCCGCCTGACGCCTCCGCCAGCCGGCTAAGCGATGGATTCAGGTGCGGAGCCAGCACGTGCAGCTCGCTGGACTCCGCAAGCCTCATGCCAAGGGCGCTCTCCCGCCCGCCACCACCGACCAGGAAGGTCTTCATCCGCTTTGGCCCCTTGTTAGTCGAACTCGACCTGCCGCATCGTATCTCCGGTGCCGGCCGCCCGGACCCGGTCGGTTATGCGGGTACGGTGGCTGGCTGACCGCGCGGCGGATCCGGAGGGAGCACGATGCCTGCGACTGCACAGAATCTGGCACCGTATGAGCAGTGGCGTGAGTCGTACGTGAGCGACGGTCGAGAGCTAGCCGGGTTCTGGCTGCTCCCCGTGGGCAGGGCCGAGAGCAGCGGTCCGTTTCCCGCGGCTGTCTTCAACCACGGAAGCGACGGGCTGCTTCCGGCGAGCATGCCAGGCGTTCAGGCGTTGCGGAGCATGGGCTATGCCACCTTTCTTCCGGTTCGCCGTGGTCACAACGGCCAGCCGGGCACGTTCTGGCTGGAGCGGGTGACCGCGGCCTGGGGCAGCCCGGAGATGGGTGACCAGCTGGTCTCGGCGTTGCGCGCGGAACTGCGCGACGCGCTGGCCGCGGTGAGCTGGGTAACCAGACGTCCGGAGGTTGACAGCCGGCGGATAGTGATGCTCGGCTCGTCATTCGGCGGTGTACTGACCGTACTCGCCCTCGGAGAAAGCACCGAGCTGCGGGCGGGGGTGAGCTTCGCTGGCCCGTCGATGACCTGGCCGCAGGCCCCGGCCCTGCAGCAGGCCCTGCTGGCTGCGATCGCCAGCGGGCAGGCGCCGCTGTTCCTCGCTCAGGCGTATAACGACAACAGTCTCGCGCCGACCTATGTGATGGGCGCGGAGCTGGCCCGGCTGGGGCGGCCGGCACGAAACCCGCATCTACCCGCCGATCGGGGAAGGTCCCGGCGGCGGGCACGGGATGTTCGGGACAGGCGTAGAGCTATGGCGGCCAGATATAGAGTCCTTCCTCACGCGTGCGAGTCATGATCTTGATCGCTGGTAGGTCGTTGCGTACCGGTACCGGTGTGCGCTGCCCAGATTAAACGGCTGAACCCGCCCCTGCCACCCTTAAGCATGCCAGTCTGGCGGGTGCGGAACGAGCGGGTTCTAGCACCGGACCGATGACAGGAGTTCTGATGAACGTCCCGGTAACCACCATCGACCAGCGGTACAGCGACCCCGCCGCGGTCGCAGTGGAATGGGAGGAGACCTGCCGGATACTCCAGGCAGCTGAGTTGTTCTGGCTCTCCACCGTCCGCGCCGATGGCCGCCCGCATGCCACGCCGGTGGTCGCGGTCTGGGTCGACGGTGTCATCTGCTTCATCACCGGCGCCGGCGAGCAGAAGTTCGTCAACCTGCGCCGCAACCCGCACGTAGTGCTGACCACCGGCAGCAGCCGCTGGGATGAAGGGGTGGACGTGATCGTCGAAGGCGACGCCGTCCACGTCACTGACGACGCGGTGCTCGGCAAGTTCGCCACCGCGTTCACCGCCAGGTGGGACGGCCGGTGGCAGTTCGCTGCCCGCGACGGCGCCTTTGGCGATCCCGGCGATGACTCCCCCGGCCAGACCCAGGTGTTCACGGTGACACCAGTGAAGATATTCGCCCACGCCAAGGGCGATCCCTTCGGCGCCACCGTCCACCGCTTCTGACCGAGCGGCTTCGCCAGTCTCGCCGCGCGCAGGAGCAGCCTCTGGAAAACGGGCCTGCCGCCGCGCAAATTTTACACCTTATTTATTCATAAAGAATCGCGCGGGCATGAGCTAGCTTTCTCGGGACTGCCTCGCCGGGTTACAGTGCTCTGCACCAGGCCGGAGGGGCCTGGTGCGAGATGCCTGGGCGCGGGTCGCCCGTGCGCGTTTCCGTGGTCCTGGCTGTCAGGAAACTCGGGGTCCAGGCAACCCGGTGTGATCGGACGGCGCAGGTTCCGTGATCGGGCGGCGTTTCCATATTGTGCGGGTACCGGCGTACCTGACCGGAGCTGCCGGACCAGGCCGCCGGCTGACCCAGTGCCGGCCGCGCCGGGGACCCGGGCTTCGCTGTGGGGTAGGAATGGGTCATGGCAGACACGCGGTACGGACTCAAGCTCAGCCAGAACGCCACCATCGACCAGCTCCGCGCGGTATGGCAGATCGCCGACGACGGCGGGTTCGACCACTGCTGGTGCATGGACCATCTGGCCACCCTCGGCCCGCGTGATGACGGGCCGATCTTCGAAGCCTGGACATTGCTGGCCGGCATGGCCGTTGCGACCTCAAGGACCAGGATCGGCTGCATGGTCACCGGCAACACGTACCGCCATCCGGCGATGCTGGCCAAGGCCGCGGTGACCGTAGACCACCTGTCCGGAGGCAGGCTCGAGTTCGGCCTGGGCGCGGGCTGGGCGGAGAACGAGCACACCATGCTCGGGCTGCCGTTCGGCACCGCGACGGACCGGGCTGACTGGCTGGAGGACGCGTGCCAGGTCATCCGGTCGCTGTGGACCCAGCAGCGAACCAGCTTCGACGGCACGAAGTACAAGCTTGCCGAGGCCGTCGCCGAGCCGAAACCCGTGCAGCAGCCGCACCCTCCGATCTGGATCGGCGGGTCGGGCCGGCAGCGGACCCTGCGGATCACCGCGCGGTACGCCGATGTGTGGAACGCGGCCGGGGGCTCGCCGGAAGAGGTGGCCGAGGTGTCCGCCGTACTGGATGAGCGGTGCGCCGAAATCGGACGCGACCCGGCCCAGATCCGCCGTTCCGTGCAGCTCCGCGTGACCGAGGCCAACGACCAGCTGCTCGACCTGACCCAGTCCTATCGCGCGGTCGGGATCACCGAGATCGTGCTGATCCTGCACAGCCAGAATCCGGCCAGGCTCGCCGAGCACATCGCCGACCTGCTCCCCCAGCTGCGCGCGGCGCCCTGAGGACAGCGAGCGCATCAGGCCCTGCGCGAGCGCGAGTCGCCGACGGCTTCCCAGCCATCCGGTGCATCTCGCTGAGCCTGCCAGCTGGAATACCGCTCTTCACCATTGATTTCTATGAGCTATCGGATGGTTTCATCATCGAGCATGAGGATCACCCATCCGCTGCTCTGCGGCGCATTCCGGACTGGAATAGTACAGCCTGCCAGGGCTTTGATGTAAGGTGCGGCTAGTGATGGATATAGCCAAACGCCGTGAGCTGGCACGGAAGGCCCTCGAAGGGTACGTGAGCGGCCCGGCAGCAGCGACGGAGGCGACGGCGGCCGCGCTAGCGAATGCGCAGGGCGCCCAGACTGTCGTAATCGTCGAGGGCGTCAGTGACCAGATCGCAGTAGAAACGATCACCAAGCGTCTCGGCCTGGACCTCACCAACGCGGGCGCCGCGGTTCTGCCAATCGGCGGCGCTCATGCTCTCAGCCGGTATGCACGCTATTTCCGTCAGGCAGATCATGAAGTCCGGCTTCTAGGACTGTGCGATTCCGGCGAGGAAGCCGTGTTCCGCCGTGGTCTCGCCGAGGCTTACGGCACGTCGGTGGAGTCGCGGGCAGAGCTGGAGCACCTCGGCTTCTTCGTCTGCGTTGACGACCTGGAGGACGAGCTGCATTCGCGCAGTCGGCGCCGCCGTGGTCGAAGAGCTGTTCGACTCTCAGGGCGACCTCGGATCGTTCCGGTCGCTGCAAGCTCAGCCCCCGTGGCGCGAACGCGAGATCGAGGCGCAGATGAGGCGCTTCCTGGGCAGCGGCGCGGGCCGCAAGCTCAGGTACGCCAGGCTGCTCGCCGGGGCAGTGGCACTTGAGCGAATGCCGGACCCGCTGCGAAATCTCACCGCGCGACTGTAAGCCCGGGCCACCAGCCGCATTCAGCCGACTACCCAGAACTCGCTTTTGTCGGAAATGAAAGAAGTATAGCTAGCTTGCCCTACTCCGCCTGACATTGGATTATAATAGGAGACCCCCTGGCCACCCGCAGTGGACGTCCTATATCCATAGACGACGAACCAGTGATTGTAATCACCCACCAGGATGAGCTTATTGGCGTCGATTTCTGCCCTGATTCCGCCAGGTCCGGTGAAGTTAATCGCTGTCAGCTTTCTGACGCCGACGCCGATACCCGTAAAGATCGGCTCACCGAACTTAGCGGTCAGTTCGGAAATCGCATAACGACCCGGCCCATCATTCTGCATGAGAGCTTGGACCTGCAGTACAGTGCCGGTCGGCAATGTTTCCTTACGCTTGAGGTATTGCGCTTGATAGCTAGGATAAAGTGAATCCCCCATGCTCTCCTCGTCGGTGCTGATGGCGCTGGAGCTGAAGGCCCAGTCATGGGCGCATTCTCGCGGGGTCTTCGTATGACCGAAAGCCTGCCAGACCGCGGCGGCCGCGGTCGCATGGCACAGCATCCCCTCCTGCCGCGCCTGGTAACCGGCACTCCATCGCGCGGCTGCCACGTCAGTCCACGTCTCCGCTGGCCTCGGCGGGACGGTGCGAGCGTCGCGCACCACATAACGAGGGATGTCCCTGAGCGTGAAGTGACATACAGGACACTTGCCGTCCTCGGTCAGGCAAGTCCGGTGATAGAAGGGCCCGGTTCTGTGCTCGCTCGTGTCCCCGTAAGGGCAGCGCGCAACGCCCTCGGCAAAGTCCAGATCGTCCCCGCAGTACGCCGCGCACTGCGCACCGCTTTCCTGCTCACCGCTGCGGGATGGCTCGGACCTATCGCAGACCGCACGATTTCACGCACGCGCGGGTTGTTTCTGGCCGATTCCATGACTGAATCGGCAGGTCCTTGAGGCGGGGAGGAAACCAGCCTTCTCACCAGACTGGCTGTCAGCGCCGCGATGATGGCAAGGCCGATTCCAGCGGCGACTGTTTGGGGCGTGGGTCGCATTTTATCCTCTTCGTGCGGTTAGGACGGGCTAGGCCATGCCTTTGGCACCCTGGGCCTCGCTGATCTGGGCGAGCGCACTGTTCAGCGCTTCGTAGATGTCGTCCTCGGTGAGGGATTCTGTATCTATCTCCTTCAGCGAGGCGGCGAGGGCCGGCGCGATCACCTGTTCCACATATGCGTCGATCTTCCCGGCGTCAGGGCTCGCCTGGACGACCTCGCTCCTGTCGGCGACGACGGTGATCTCCTTACTCATCTGCCCGAGTTCGTGGCTCACCCACTGGGCAGCGCTGTCCCTGGTCGGGAACGTGGTCTTGAAGTCGCGGGCGAGATCGGGATTTTCCTGGATCAGCCTGTCGACTATTGGTGCGAGGCTCGCCCGGATCTCTTCTGCGGTGGACATGTCATCACCTGTTCCTGACGGGTGGGCGGAATGGCGGAGGATTGCCTCAGCCTGCCAGTTCGGCGGCCCCGATGCGCTGAGCCAGGACATCGGCGGTCAGTGCCACTAGCTCCCCGGCCGACAGGCCACTCAGGTCGATGCCCTCCACAGTGGCGAGCTCTCTGAGAGCGGCGAGCCCGATCTGTTCCGCCGCATCGCTGGCGACGCGCCCCGCAGCGGCCTGGATTTCCTGCTCAGAATCGTCTTGCTGAGGCTGCTCCGCCGGCTCTCTGCTGGCCACCCTGGCGTTCGCCTCGGCCACGCTCAGCCAGGTTTCGTCAGCCGCGTCATCGGCATACTCGTACTCCCGGCGCACCGAACTGAACCGCCGGTACATCTGGAAGCCCGCGTCATACACCGGAACCGTGTACTGCGGCTCGTCCGTTCCGGCCTCGGCGCCGGCGGCCTGGACCTCCTGATCCCACTCCGCCTGCGTGAGCCATCTGCCCGGCCGCGCCCTGGACTGGAACTCGTAGTCGCTGGTGACGACGTCCTGCCGGTAACTGGTATCGCGGTCATCGTCGTAGGCGACCGGCGTGTACCGGCGATCCTCATAGCTGAGCCACTCGACATCGGGGGCATCCGGTGTGCTCGCGTACAGATATACCTCGTTGTTGCTGTCATACCAGTAGTACTGCGTGCCGGGCGTCCGGTCAGCGTCGTAGTCGGGGTTCGGGAGGCCCTTCTCCACGGCCCCTTCGGTTGTCTTCGCTGATTGCTTCCACCCGTCCACCACGGGGACGAACCACGACACCAGTTGCGCGCGGGCGTCTTCTGATTCGTTTCCCGGCCTGGTTAGCTCGATGAACTCATTCTCGCTACTAGAGTCATCGGCAAACCAGTCCGCGAGAATAGCCCGATAGCCGCTGATGCTGCCGCTGTCATCGTTGCTGGCCCACGTAGGGTCACCATGGAACAGCAGGTATGCGAGCTCCTCACGTAACTGCACCGCATCTGACGGAGCATCGCCACTGCGGAGCCACTGCATAAGCTGCGCAACATTGGCGTCGTCCGCGAAGCTCAACGGCATCTCAGGCGCTCCGTTCCGTATGCGGCCAACCTCTCCCAGCGCAAGGATGGCAGGGTCCCGCTCGGACCAGAACGGCGTAACAGCCGGACAATGACGCAGTCACTCCCGCTCGATCACGCAACGACCGTGCCGTCACCACCTCCAGGGGGGTAGTGACAGAAGCCATTAAAGGATCTTGATTTTCAGGGTTTCAAACCTGACTCTTACGTATTAAAATGACCAAAACGACCAAGGTAGGACAGGAGCATGCATATGACTGCACTGCTAGCCCTCGAACCTCGTGACGCGGGCGCTTTCGTCATCGAGCCGAACATCGAGTTCGATAGCGGCCTGGATGCGCTCAGCGCGCGGACGAAGTGTCACGGATGCTGCGTCGACGCCAGCCATCAGATCGGCATTACAGGCACTCTGGCTCTGTAAGCAGCCTGCGAGGTGCTGCCCGGCACGTATCGGCCGGCGCACGTCAAGCCGAGCGTGCCGGGCAGGATCAGCGAGGAGTTCCGGGATGGACGACGACCTGCAAGGCATCCTTGAGCGGGCGGTTGCGGAGCGACCCGGATCTGGCTACCGGTTACACAGCAGTCCCACCTGGCTTGCCGTCAGCCGGGACGGTCTGACGCTGCCCGAGCACGGGTGGAAGCTGCATGTTTCCAGCCGTCCGGCGACCTTCACGACTCTGGTCGGGAAGCTGCTTCCCGTGCTCCTCGATGGCGGTCACACCTTCAAGCTCGCCCGCTCACAGCAGGCGCTCGCCCGGCTCAACGACGGCATCAGCTCACCGGCCGCTGTCGGCAAGGCGTTCACCATCTATCCGGTGCAGCAGCAGGTCCGCGAGCTCGGGCTGCGGCTAGCTAGCTTGCTGAGCGGACACGAGGCGCCCAGGGTGCTCAGCGACCGGCAGGTAGATCCCGGCGCCCCGGTGTATTACCGGTACGGCCCCTTCCGTGCGAGCTGGCGCACAGACGCCGGGGGGCGAATGGTCACGCTGATCCACGGACCGGCGGGCGAGGAGTTCGGCGGCCTGGCCACCATGCGGTACCGGCAGCCTTCCTGGACCACCGATCCGTTCACCGGGATTGCGGGTAGTACGCACAAGGACGCCGGAGAACAGGTGATCGGCGGCAGGTACCAGATCATCGCCGGACTCTATGAATCAGCCAGAGGCAACGTGTACCGCGGCGTCGACCAGCGGGACGGCGCGAGCGTGGTGATCAAGCAGGCCCGCGCACTAGTCGACGAGCACAATTCATCTGGCGATGTCCGGCTGCGGCTGCGGAACGAGCGCCGCATACTCTCCGTGCTCGAGGGCGTCTCCGGGGTGCCGCGCTTCATCGACCACTTCCGGCACGGCGACGACGAGTTCCTGGTGACGAGCGATGCCGGGCCACATAACCTGATGCAGGACGTAGTCAGCAACGGCCGCTACCTCCCTATTGATCAGGCCGAGGCGAGCGGGCGGCGCAGTCTCGAATCACTCGGCCAGCGCCTGGCCGCGATCGTGCTCGACGTGCACGCCCGCGGTGTTGTTGTCCGTGACCTGTCGCCCAAGAACGTGGTGACCAGCGGGCCAGACGTCAGCCTGATCGATTTCGGCTTCGGCAGTCACGATGGCCTGCACATACCCGGTGGCACCCCCGGCTTCGCACCAGCTCGGCAGCTCCGAGGCGAACCGCCTCAGGACACCGATGATCTGTTCGCTCTCGGCATGACGCTGATGTACGCGGCGCGCAGTGTCCTGCCAGTGACGCTGGACGGCGATCTCGACGCACCTGGACAAAGGGCGCTCCAGGCGATCAGCGCCCAGTACGGCGCGAGGCC
Organism: uncultured Actinomycetota bacterium; assembly: GCA_963819285.1. Lineage (GTDB taxonomy): Bacteria > Actinomycetota > Actinomycetes > Streptosporangiales > Streptosporangiaceae > Chersky-822. The sequence continues at coordinate 1,290,058 of CAWFVM010000002.1, read as the reverse complement.
CGGCGGGGTCATCGGCAGCATCGCGACCTTGCTCGGCGATGATGACGACGCCGCCAGGACGGCGGCCCGGATACTGGCTGCCGGTGCCACGGTTCAGCAGCGGCCGGGCGCCGGACGTCAGGCTTCCCGCCGGCTGCCGGCTCCGCCGGAGGTCAGCACCGAGCTTGCCGCCGAGATCACCAGTAGCTTGCTGGCGGATCTGCTCGGCAGGACCGATGCCTTGCTGGCGGCGCCGCAAAGCCTGGCTGCCGCACACGACGCCAGTATCTACACGGGAAGCGCTGGCATCGGGCTTGAGTTGCTGCACCACGCCAGCCGGCCGGGTGTCCAGAAACGGCTGGATGCCATCGTGCCGTTCACCCAGCGCGCTATGAGGTCGGTGCGGCTGCCGCCGGGGCTGATGCTCGGCCGAACGGGAGCCGACGTGTTCCTGGCGCTCGCGCAATCACGCGGAATCGAAGCTGCCGCTGAATATGCCGGACCCGAGATCCCAGATGCCAGCTGGGAGCCCGACGGCACCGAGCTGACAGCGGGCGCCGCCGGGGTCGGCATTGGTCACCTGATGCTGAGCGATATCACCGGCGATCCGAGGCACCCTGCTGTCTCCCGACGCTGCGTCGACTACGTGCTCGGCCGGCTAGCTGACGGCCAGCTCACCGAAGGCTCGGATGAGCAGGTACAGCCGCCAGAACGGGAGGCGGTCGAGCCATCCGCTGGCCGGGCCCATGGCCTCGCTGGCTCGGTTGACCTCCTTCTGCACTCCGTCGAGCGACTGGGTCACCGCGACTGCCTGCCCAGCGCGACCGAGCACGCGAGCCGTCTGGCTGAGCGCGCGGAGTCGCTGGCGCGGCGGGTGCCCACCCGGTTCTCCGCCCCGATCGCCGCATCCTGGTGCCAGGGCCTCGCCGGGATCGCGCCCGTCCTGCTGCACGCGGGGGACGTATTGCTTGACCACACGCTTGGCACCCTGGCCCGGCGGCTCGCCGACGTGTGCCTGGACTTTCTGCCGCACGTGAGCGTTCCTGTGCAGTGCTGCGGCCTCGTCGGCATCGGCAGCTTGTTCATCGACCTGGCCATCCATGATTCCAGCGAGCAGTACTGGGCCGCCGCCCACACCACCGCACGCCAGTTGCTGCTGCGAAGCACAGGACCGGTGAATCATCCGGTATTCGTTAAGGACAACCTCGAGGAATACGGCGCGTCCTGGGCATTCGGCGTTGCCGGACAGCTCGCCTTTTTCCGCCGGCTGGCGAGACACGACGGTCCCGGCAGCCTCCCGCTACCAGGAACCAGTGTGCGGGGATCGCCCGGCCCGGCTCCCCCGCCAGGTTTCCGTGATCATGGAGCAGCCCGTGATCGCGGAACATCGCGCGGGTGATCACACCCCTTAAATTCCGTGATCTCGCCGCGAACCTTGATCACGGAATCCGCGCGGGCTACCCAGCCCTCGACAGGGCAAGAGCAGGTACGAGGGACCGTAGGTGCCCGCCGCCAGGACGAGCCGGTCGAGCCCGATGGTCCGCAAGCACCGCAGGCGGGAGCCGTCCCACGAATACGCCATCTTTCGTCGTGATCGCCCCGATCATGAATGGTACGGATTCCTGGATTGAGGCCCGGCCGGGTGCAATGTTGCGGGGGTATCTGGACTGGTCAGAGTCGGTCGCGGCTAATTGTCGGTGGGTGGTGTTAGGGTTTTGGTTAGGTGCTGAGGGAGATGGCATCGCCGGGATGGCAGTGGTTGTGAGTGTGGTGGACTCCTGTGTGGCGGGAGTGTTTCCCCGGTTGAGTGGCCCTCCGTTTCTTGGGTGACTGGCGTTGCGCCGGCGTTCGTGCTTGTGCGGGCGTGTCTGGGAGCTGCGACGCGAAACTCGGTTAGTCGGCTGGCATTCGCGTGCGCCTTTAGGAGGTGGTGTCTGATGAGCGGTGCAGGTCAGCAGCGACCGGGCTCGGCCGGCTCAGCCTCGGCCGGCTAGCCTCGGCCGGCTCAGCCTCGGCCGGCTAGCCTCGGCCGGCACTGGGGTGCCTGGAGCGGTTCCGGCTGTGGTTGCGGTTCCGGCGACGGTGGGTGAGGCGGTGTCGATGGCGCTGGCTGGCCTGGGGTGGCTGGCCAGGGCGGATCTGGCATCGGCTCCAGCGGTCGTGCAGGCGGAGTGCCTGCGGGGGCTGGAGCGGGTCAGGTCGGTCCACACCGCCGCGCAGGCGTCGGTGCTGTCGGCGTTCGATTATGGGGACGGGTGCGAGGCTGACGGGCATCCGACGATCCGGTCGTGGCTGCGGTGGCAGACCCGGACCACCCCCGGCGCCGCCTCCGGCTCGGTCGGCTGGATGCGGCGGGTCCGCGCCCACCCTGATGTCGCGGCAGCACTGGCGGCCGGGGAGATCTCCGAGTCCTGGGCCAGGGATATCTGCGCCTGGACGGACCTGCTGCCCGAGTCCGCACGCCACGACGCGGACAAGATCCTGCTGGCCGCCGCCGGCGGCGTGAGGCTGGCTGAGCTGGCCGCGCTGGCGGAGGAGATGCGGCAGCGGCTGGCCGTGCCGGACACTGACGGCGATGATGACGGGTTCGGTGACCGGCGGCTGCGGCTGGCCACGACTTTGGGCGGGGCCGGGAAGCTGGACGGGGACCTGACGCCGGGGTGCGCGCAGGCATTGCGGGCGGTGCTGGACGCGCTGGGCAAGCGATGCGGGCCGGAGGACCTGCGGACGCCGGGGCAGCGCCGGCACGACGCCCTAGAGGAGGCGCTGCGCAGGCTGATCGCCGCCGGCGGGCTCCCGGAGCGGGCCGGGCAGCCGACCCAGATCCAGCTGCACCTCAGCCTGGAAGAGCTGACCCGCCGCCTGGACGGGGAGCCCGCCGGCGGCGGCGGCGGCCACGGCAGCCCGGGAGATGACGGCACCGGGCACGGCGGCGCTGGGGATGACTGCACCGGAAACGATGGCACCAGGGATGACGACACCGGGCACGGCGGCGGCGGGCCGGACCTGCTCAGCTCCAGGCTGTGGCCCCGCCTCCAGCCCGACGGCAGCACCGTGCCGCCCGCCTTGCCCTGGCCCGCCGCCGCACCCGGCACCGAGTGCGACGCCACGATCATCCCCGTCGTCACCGGGCACCTCGACCACGACCTGCTGGACAAGCTCACCGCGCTGCTTACCCGGCCCGTCACCGGACCCGGCAGCGGCACCCCCGGCAGCAGCGGCTGCGACCACTGCGGCACCGGATTCGGGCCGGCCAGCCAGGAGCAGGTCCATGACCAGGTCCGCGACCTGCTCATCGAGAACTCGGTCGCCCTGCTGTCCGGAAAGCACGGGCTCGCCTCCTACCTGCGCAGCGGCAGGCTCGCCCGGCCCGCCGCCTCGGTCAGCCTGCCCCTGGACCTCGGGACCAGCACCGACACCATCCCGCCCCACCTGCGCCGCGCGGTGATCCTGCGGGACCGGCACTGCGCCGCACCCGGCTGCACTCAGCCGCCCTCGGGATGTCAAGTGCACCACATCCGCCCCAGGAGCAAGGGCGGCGCCACCAGCCTGACCAATATGATCCTTTTGTGTAGTTTTCACCACCTAATTCTGATTCACCGGCGGGGCTGGAAAATCGTCCTCAACCCGGATGGCACCACCACCATGACCAGTCCCGACCGCAGTCGCGTCAGCCACAGCCACAGCCCGCCCGCACCCGCCACCGCCGCCTGACCGGGCAGGGATTTGCCGCCTCATGCGAGGCGGCCAGGTATAGGGGATTGGCGGGGACGTCACCTACCCTGGACGGTCGCCCCGCCAGAAAGCCGACTGGCAATACGCGGTTCCCGTCTAGTTCCCGCCGTGTCGGCCCAGGCCGCCGCCGACACGACCAAAGGGGCACCATGCCCGTCAGCGAGCAGGAAAGCATGGCATGCTCGCCTAACATACGCTCACAGCCGGATCAGGTACTTATGTCCGGCGTTCTGGCCGCAGGGGGGACATATGGCGGTGCTGAAGAGAGGCGACTGGTGGCTGATCGGCATCAGCGCCGGGCTAACCGCCGCAGCCGCGGTCACCAGCTACACCCCCTCAGGGCGGATCGCCCCGTTCATCGCGGCCGCTCTGGCGCTGGCTGTCCTGGCCGCTCTCGTCGGCCGGGCTGTAGATGGCCTCGGCGACCGCCTCGGGTCGGGAGCCACCGGGGTGGTGCAGTCTGCTCTGGGCAATATCCCTGAGCTTCTCTTCGGCATATTCGCCCTGCGCAAGGGCCTCGTGACTGTCGTGCAGGCCTCGCTGGTCGGATCGATCCTGGCGAACGTCCTGCTTGTCCTCGGCGCGGCCTTCATAGTCGGCGGCCTGCGCCACGGTACTCAGCGGTTCGCGGCGGAAGGACCCCGCACGATCTCGCTCCTGCTGGTTCTCGCTGTGGGGATCCTGATCATCCCCACCATCACCGCCCGGCTAAGCCTTCCGGCCTCGGCACATGAGCGGGTGCTGTCGGATGTGGCGGCCGTTGTCCTGCTGGCAGTGTTCGCGCTGACGCTCCCGGCGTCGCTGCGCCGCACGGAAACTGAGGAGGACCAGGGACAGCCGCCCGGCCCAGCCGCCGACGAGGATCACACGAGCGCCAAGTGGCCGCTGTGGCTGGCCCTAGGCCTGCTCGCGGTCGCCGGCGTGGCTGCCGCGCTGGTAGCCGACTGGTTCGCCAACGCGCTCACGCCGGCCATTTCGGCGCTGCATATCTCCCCGGCCTTCGCCGGCCTGGTGATCGTCGCGATCGCCGGCAACGCGGTCGAGAACTTCGTGGGCATCCAGCTGGCTGCTCGCAACCGGATGGACTATGCCCTGTCGGTCACCCTTCAAAGCCCCGCCCAGATCGCCCTGGGCATCGCGCCGCTGCTGGTACTGATCTCGGCCGGGCTCGGCGGCCCGCAACTTACCCTGGTGTTCCCCCCGCTTATGATCGTCGCCCTGGCGCTGACCGCGATCATTTCCACTCTGGTCGTATTCGACGGGAACTCCACCTGGATCGAGGGCACCTGCCTCGCCGGCCTCTATGTGGTCATCGCCGCCGCATTCTGGTGGGGCTGAACCGCCGCGCCGGCCAGTTACCTGACCGAGCCGGCTCGCGATGCGACCATGGCGGTCATGGAGCCGAGCACAGTGTCCTGGCCTGAGGTCGCCGCGCGTCTGAAGGAGGCGCGAAGCTACTGGCTCTGCACCAGCACGCCCTCTGGCTCACCGCACGCGGCCCCGGTGTGGGGCGTGGTGATCGATGGCGTCCTGTACCTCTACAGCGAGCGCCGGACCCTCAAGTCCCGCAACCTCGCCGCCTACCCGATATCCATTTAGCCGGATTCTACCTTTTCGGATTTAGAGCCCTCGGTCACAGGGAACGCGCAATACATACAGCGACGGGCCTCGACAGGGATCCTGCTGAGGCACTCCTCACATTCGCGGCTGGCAGCTTTCCTGTGCTCGAGCAGCTTGTTGACCGGGAGCAGGACGAAGAAATAGACCGTGGCGGCCACGATCGCAAAGGCCACCAGGGAGTTAATGAAGTCGCCGTATCTAAAGGTGCTGTGGTGCACCGTGAAGGCGAGCTAGAGAAGTCTGGCCGACCGCCGATCGCAGCGATCAACGGAGTCACGAGGTCGGTGACTAGCGCGTCAATCAAGCCGCCGAAGGCCACGCCGATGACGACGGCGATGGCCAGATCCACCAGACCAGCGCGGAGGAGAAAATCCTTGAACCCCTTCATGGTCACTCCTGGTAACGGCTCGACTGGTATCGGCTCGACGCAGCGCTGCTCAGGCTCAGATGCGTCCGTTCTCCGGTCGCCTCAGGTCCGGCTAGTCAGACATCGGCCCCCTCACCGTCGGCAAATACTATCTGCCTACATACTTGATAATCGCAATCAAAGAGAGAGTCAAGTGCTAAATTTGTTCGATAAGACAACGTGACAGAAGCACCCGGAATATCCTTGCCGTAAAGTCTCCCAGCTCGGCGCGCGGATAGTATCATAAGTAGTCCGTTTTATCGCCAGCCAGATCTCGATTATCCCGGTCAAACCGGGAGTCGAGAACAACCTATTCGTTGGATAAAATTGGACAGAAATCCCTCACGGGGAGTTAGAGGGATTATGCGGAAATAGGTGCGTATACGCCGAACAGCTGGGTCTCAGTCCCAGCCTGCCACGTAATCCCAGAACAGGACCGGCAGGATCTGTGCCCCGGCCGGAGCTAGGGCCGCGAGGCGGCCGGAGCTAGAGCCGCGGCGCGGCCGGTCGCCCGGACATTACGGTCACCGTCCGTCCCGCGTAGCCAGGAGGTATCACCCCCGTAAGGTTTCCGAGAACATGGCACAGCTCGTAACCACGGAAACCTAGTCGGGTGTTCACGCTGCCGATGTTCCGCAATCGGGCGGTGCTCCATGATCACGGAACATGCACTGGTGATCCGCTCGCCCAGGCAATGCGGCCCCGACTCCCGCCCGCCCTAAACCAGCCCGGCCCGGCAGAAGTAACCGACCGCAGTCAACGCCGACTCTAAGTCACCGGCATTGCGCCTCCCGGAGACTTACCGTCGGGATCACGAAGACTTACCGTTATCGGCAGGTAGAGTTACCGCCTCAGGTAGCGTTAACCGTCAAATACGACGGAACTCTACGGCAAGCGGCAGCTCTCCCTGAGGATGGCGGTAACTCTCCGCGAAGCGGCAGGTCTCCCGCAGAAACGAGGTCAGCGTTGAGCCGGCTGACCTCGGCCCGCAGGAAAAGGGTGAGCCCGGACCAGGCCGCTGCCAGCACTCGGTCACCGCCACAGCCACCGCCAGCACCAGCACCAGCACCAGCACCAGCACCAGCACCAGCACCAGCACAATAAATGCCGTGCGTCGTCACGCACTAGCCTGATAAATATCGAGGAAGCCGAGCTAGACAGCGCGGTGGCGCCATTGACGATTCCAATTTGGGTTGTGTGCACTCGGTGCCTTCTTCGGCAAGGTCAGGGTCAGGTCATTCCAAGGGTCAAGTCATTCCAGTAGTCTTGCCGGAACCCTTCGGCGCTGACCGTGGAGCCAGCTATGTCACCGCCCAGGTATTTTGACCCGCTTCGGAATCGGGACTTTGCCCTGCTCTGGTCGGGCCAGGCCGTATCTCAGCTGGGCAATGGCGTGTTCACCGTCACGCTGGCCCTGGAGGCGCTCCGCATCGACCAGAACGCCGCCGGCCTGTCTTACGTGCTGGCCGCTCGTCTCGTGCCAGCCGTCCTGTTCGCTTTGCTTGGCGGGGTGATCGTTGACCGCTTTCCCCGGCGGATCGCGCTCCTGACCTCAGACGCCGCTCAGGGGGCAGCGGTCACCGCGATAACGATCTTGGTGGGAACCCACAGAGTCAGCCTGCTCAGCCTTGTGCTCATGGCCCTGGTGTTCGGACTCGGTGATGCCCTGTTCTTCCCGGCCGCCATGGCCATCACTCCGGAGCTGGTTCCTGGCGATCAGCTCGTCGGTGCAAGTGCCCTGAACGGGACGAGCCAGCAACTGGCAAGAGTCTTGATCGGCCCAGCTCTGGGTGGCGTCGTCGTGGGGCTGCTGGGCACCGCCTGGGGCTTCGGGATCGACGCGGTCTCTTTCGCGGTCAGCACGGTCACGCTGATGGTGATGCGCGGCGGACGGGCGCGGCCCGGCAGCGGATCCGGCAGCCCGATCGCGGATTTTCGCGAGGGCCTTCGCTTCCTTTTCTCGGAGCGATGGCTGTGGACCACCACGATCGGCGCGGCTCTTGGAAACTTCGCCGCCTTTTCACCCCTCGGAGCGCTGGTCCCCCTGCTCGTGAGGCAAGTCCTCGAAGGTGGCGGCATCGCACTGGGGCTCATTCTTGCGGCCGGCGGCCTCGGCGGGGTCCTGGCGTCCGTTCTGCTCGGACACCGCGGCCCGCCGCGGCATCGGCTCGTCGCCCTGTGGGTCGGCTGGGGGCTCTCGGGGATCGGAGTTCTCGGGCTAGGGCTGGTCCCCAGCCTCTGGCTGGCCGGCGGCGTGGCATTCGTTACCTACGGGCTCGATGCCTACGGCAGCGTGCTGTTCGACCCCCTGATTCAAGAGGGGGTCCCCGCCGAGCTCCTTGGTCGCGTGGCGTCGGTCGACTACGTGCTGAGTCTTGCGCTCAGCCCGCTCGGCCTCGTCACTGCCGGCGCTCTCGCGGAGGTGATCGGCGTGCGCCCGACGCTCATCATCGGAGGCGGCCTGACGGCACTGACCACGATAATTCCGTTCCTGCCAGGGGTGAAGGACCCAACGATCAAGGTCAGGTCAGGTCTGCCTGCTGCCACGGCCTGAGTCCAGACCCGCGATAACCCGGCGCGGCTCTCACACCAGGCTGGTCAGGGCGGTCGCTATCTCCCTGGTGGTCTGGTCCCAGCCGCACAGGGTCGACCGCCGGTCTCGGGCGGCAGCCCGTAGCCGGGTTCGGTGGCGCTCGTCACTCAGCCAGTCCCGGAGCGCGGCGGCCAGGGCGGCCGGATCATCGGGGGGGATCAGCTGGCCGGGGCGGGTGCCATCGGCGGCAGAGCCGAGCGCTTCGGGCAGCCCGCCTACGTCGGCGGCTAGGACGGGCAGGCCCCAGGCGAGCGCTTCGGTGACGGTCATGCCGTAGGTCTCCGAGCGGGACGGCGCGACGAGCAGGTCGGCGGTGACATAGAGGTGGCTGAGCGCCCGGGCGGTCAGGACGCCGGTGAGCAGGACTCGGTGGCCGTAGTGCAGGCGCGTGATGCGGGCGCGCAGCTCCCCGGCGAAATCCGGGTCGCGGTCGACCGGTCCGGCGAGCACGCAGTGCCAGTCCAGGTCGCCCAGCTCAGCGAGTGCCTCGACGAGGAGGTCCTGCCCCTTGTGGCGGCTGAGGACTCCGACACAGATCAGGTGCCCGCGCACGGGCTGGGCCTGGACAGTGACCTGGTCGATACCAGGCCGGGCGACGTGCACGCGGTCGGCCTGGATCGCATACCGGGTCAGTATCTGCTGGCGCGTCCATTCGCTGGTAGCGATTACGCCGGCGGCCGGCGCGGAGCACGTCCCGCTCGGAGCGCTCCGTGCTGGCATCCTGTTCAGCGCCGAGCGCGGTGGCCAGCGGCATGTGCAGCAGCACGGTCAGTCGCATCCGGCCCGTATGCGGCAGCAACTGCGGGGCGGCCGGCGAGGCGATGAGCCCGTCGATCAGGACGGTGGCACCATCGGGGATGGCGGCAACGATACGGGCCAGATCAGCGCGTGCGCCAGAGTCGGGTGCCGGCCACGCCGGGGCGACGGTCGTGACCAGCACGTCCCACCCGGCGTCGGCCAGTCCGGCGCAGACGCGCCGGTCATAGATGTTGCCGCCGGTCGGCTGGCCGGGATCGTCGAACCCCTCGGGGACTATGACATGCACCCGCTCGATATCCCGGCCCTCCGGGGCCTCAGGCTTCCGGACCTCGGGTCCCGGCAGCGAGGAATGCGGTTCCGAAGAACAACTCGGTCCAGGAGGGATCGGTCAGTTCCTTCTCTATGGCCAGGCGAATCGCGTCCCACGGACGGCGCATGATCCACTCGTCTATAAAGGCGAAAGGCCGCACAGTCGCGGTTCCGAGCTGGGTGAGCCACCGAGGCGTGTTGTCGGGAACCTTGAGATCCAGCACAGCCCAGCGCCCGCCCGCGGACAGGGCCGAGGCACCATTGGCGATGACCGCCGCGCACTCGGGCACCTGCGACAGAGCGTAAGTGGACAGGATCGCGTCAATCTCGGCTGGGAACTCGAATTCGGCCGCGTCGGCTTGCACGAGGCTGACATTGCTCCAGCCATTCGTGTCCACCCGGGTCTGCGCGACGGCGAGCATCGCGTCGGTCAGATCGACTCCCACGATCCGGCCGCCGGGACCAACTACCTTTTCAAGCAGCGAGAAGTTCAGGCCTGTACCGCAGGCCATGTCGATCACGGTGTCACCCGGGCGAAGACCAAGCGCCTTCACGGCCCGGATGCGCTGCTCCCGCTGGGGGTAGCCAGGCGCGGGGTAGAGCCGGGACGTGACGTCGTAATGCTTCGCCTTCTTGCGATAGGTCTTGATCAGGTGCTCTCGCGTACTGTCGACCTGGCTCACGCTGTGTGCCACCCCATCTAGGACTCCGCGCCTTCCCTGGCATCGGCCTCGACGGCAGCCTTGATCAGCGTCATCTCAAGATCGCTTACGCGCTGGATCCTGCTCTGGAGGAGGCCGGCGGGGATCGCGCGCATGATGCCCGCGAGGTCGACCTCAATCCACATCATGGCGTCGGTCTGCCCGTCGCTGGCCGGCTGAAGTGCCATTCCCCAGCGCGCCGAGGAGGTACCCAGCGGCCCGGCGAACGCCAGGTGACCGGGCGCATCCACGACGGTCACCCCCTGGCTCCGGCCGCGCGACAGCCCGAGTATCCCCTTGGCCCGCTGCTCCAGCCGAGAGCCGGCCTGAAGCGGACCTCCGCCGCTGACCCGGCACTCGAGAACCGTTGGCGCCCACTCCTGCCAGCGTCCGACGTCACACATGTACGCCCACACGTCGCGGACGCTGCTGGCGATGGCTATGCGGCTCTCAGTTCGAAATGTCATGGGCAGACTTTTGTGTCGATCACTCTCTGGTTGCGTCAGGTCTTCCGCGACGCTACAGCCTGACCGAGCCGGCCTGCAAGTTCGCTCCGGCCGCGGCTTACGGTATGACTTGACGTTGCGCGAGGGGATGATGCGATGCCGGGTGGCACCCCGCTGGAGCGGGCCAAGGCGACCGCCTACCCCGAGGGCGAATATGTAGGCCAGGAGAGCTTCATGCGGGCGGGCGAGATCCGGACGCTGGCTCGCCAGGCCCGCATCGGTCCCGGCGTCCGCGTGCTTGACCTGTGCTGCGGGGTGGCCGGTCCCGGCCGGATGATCACGACCGAGACGGGGTGCCGGTACCTGGGTGTCGATCAATCCGCCAGCGCACTGGCCGCCGCGCGGGAACTGGCCGGGAACTTGCCCTGCCGCTTCGAGCAGGCACACCTCCCGCCTCTGCCCGGTGGCAGCTTCGAGGTGGTGCTCCTGCTGGAAACGATGCTGGCTTTCCCCGACAAGGAGGCTCTGGTCAGTGAGGTAGCGCGCGTGCTTGAGCCGGGCGGGCGCTTCGCTTTCACTGTCGAGGAAGGGCGACCGCTCAATCAGCCGGAAAAGGTGCAGATGCCCAGTGCCGATACAGTCTGGCCGGTCGAACTGGCCGAACTGACTAGCGTCTTGCGCGAGGCCGGGCTGACGGTGATCTGGCAGGAGGATTTGAGCTCATCCCATCACGCGATAGCGACCTCGCTGCATCGCCGCTATCAAGCCGAATCAGCCCAGATCGAAGGCCAGCTCGGGACGCGGGCCACCGCTGAGCTGATCACGGCCCACCAGCTGTGGACTGACTGGCTCGGCAGCGGGCGGGTGCGCAAGTTCGCCGTGGTAGCCGAGCAGCGATGACCTTCGACTACGCCCGCTACCTGGCCGCGAAGACGACCGTTGATGACCGCGCCCTCAATCGGCAGGTGCTGGCCGAGTTGCGGCGTCTGATGCCCGCGGATGCACCGCGGGTACTGGAGGTCGGTGCCGGCCTGGGGACGATGGTGGCCCGCCTGATGGACTGGGGCGCGCTCACCGCCGGCGAGTACATCCTGCTGGACGCGGACCGGCAGTTGCTGGATCGTTCTCGCCAGTGGCTGCGCGACTGGGCCGCCTCGCGAGGCCTGAGCAGCGACTTGCTGCCAGATGGCCTGCGGGTTGGCGATCTCCGCGTGCGATTTATTCATGCTGAGCTTGGCAGTTATCTGGAGGAGGGTCAGCCGGCAGCGCCAGCCGATGTGCTGATCGCCAACGCCGTACTGGATCTTGTGGACGTTCCGGCCGTCCTGCCCGGATTGCTGCGGCTGCTCGTCCCGGCCGGCGTCTACTGGTTCACGATCAACTACGACGGCGAGACCGTCTTCGCGCCGAGTCACCCGCTCGACGACCAGATCATCCTGGCCTACCACCGCGACATGGACGAGCGCGTTCGCTACGGCCGGCCGGGGAAAGCCGGACGGGCCGCCGCATGTTTCAGCACCTGAGGGCTGCCGGGGCGCCCGCACTGGCGGCAGGGTCATCGGACTGGGTCGTCCACGCCGGCCCGGACACGACATACACCGGCGATGAGGCTTACTTCCTGCGCTGCATCCTGAACACGATCCAGAACGCGCTGCGCGATCGCCCGGACCGGGTCGAGCCAGCGGACCTGGCCGGCTGGCTGGCTGACCGCGGCCGGCAGCTAGCCGCGGGCGAACTGGTCTACATCGCCCATCAGCTCGACTTCGCCGGCCGCTCCCCCGGCTAGCGCGGCCCGGCTAGCGCGGCGACAGCAGATCATGGCCGCCGCGCCGGGCCTTGGTGGCCAGGTAGGCGGCGTTGGTCCCGGTCAGGTGCAGCGCCGTAGGGACCTTCCTGGCGATCGTGATGCCCAGGCGGGCCAGCTCAGCGGCCTTGTCCGGGTTGTTGCTCAGCAGCGCGATGCGGCTGGCGCCGAGCGCCCGCAGCATCTGCGCTGCGCTGGTGTAGTCACGCTCGTCGGCGCCGTGACCGAGCGCGAGATTCGCATCGTAGGTATCCAGACCACGATCTTGCAGCTCGTAGGCGTCGAGTTTGTCATACAGCCCGATGCCGCGCCCTTCCTGGCGCAGATACAGCAGGTACCCGCCGTGCTCGGTGATCCGCTCGACCGCTTCGCGCAGTTGCGGCCCGCAGTCGCATCGCTGGCTGCCGAATACATCACCGGTGAGGCATTCACTATGCAGGCGCACCAGCGGCAGCCCGGCAGCGGCGGGCTGGCCGAGTTCGAGTGCCACGTGCTGCTGCTCGTCGGCCAGCCCGGTGAAGCTGATGACCGTCGCACTGGCTGAGTACCCGTCGGCGAAGCGCAGCGGGATGCGAATACGGCGGCGGATCGCCGCCGTCTGGACGGTCCCGGTCAACGGACGAGCCGTTCGGCCTCGCGCCGCGTCTCGGGCGCGGCCGGCGGCGCGCCGGGGTCGGCCGGGCCCGGCGCCCGACGACGGCGAACGGCGTCGCCAAGCAGCAGGCCAGCGCCCGGGGTAACAGCGGCCAGCATGAGCACCGCGTACAAGGTGGTGACCGTGACCCCGGTGCCCGCGCCAAGCCCCGCCGCTGAGAAGGCCCAGGCGGCGGCACCTTCCCGTAGCCCCCACCCGCCGATCCCCAGGGGGATCACCGCCGCGGTCTGGATCACCATCAGCAGCGCGACCAGTTCGCCCAGGGGTGCGGTGCAGCCGGCGACCCTGGCCGCGAGGACGAACGTAGCCGTGTGCCCGGCGAAGACCAGCACCGAGGCCAGCGTGAGCCGGGGCCATACTCCCCTGGCCAGCAGCCCGCACCTCAGGTCGTCAGAAAGGACACGGGCGGTGCGGGCCAGCCGCGACTGGCCTCGGCGAGCGGTGCCGCGCACCACGAGCGCGGCAACTCCGGCTACGCCCGCCACACCCCCAAGGACGTACGGCAGCGCGGGCCGGACCGGCGAGGGCAGGATCAGCAAGGCGAAAGCGGTCACTACGGCCTGGATGACCTGACCCCACAGCCGTTCATACGCGACCGCTCGCAGTCCCAGCACCACGTCACCTGAACGGCGGCCTTGCGTGACCGCCCGGTGCACGTCGCCAAGAATGCCCCCGATGAGCACGGAGTTGAGAAACAGGGAACGGTAGTAGGCGCGGATCGCGGCTGGCAGCCTGATGTCGACGCCCAGCGCCCGGCCGACGACCCGCCATCGCCAGGCCGACCAGAGCGTGGTCAGGGCAGTGAGCGCGACGGCGCCCGCGATCGCCGGCCAGGTGACCGCCCGCAGCCCGGCTAGGAACGGCGCCGAGCCGATTCGCTGCCAGATAAACCACAGCACGGTGACGGCGGCGGCCAGGCGCAGCAACATCGGGCCGAACCGGTGGACGGCCGGCCCGACCCCGACGGGAAGAGAGAGCCGGGCTGCCACACCGGTTATACGGGGCGACCGGACATATAGTTCAACGGTCCGGCTGCGACACCATCGCAGCGCACGACCGGTCGCGATGAACCGGCGTGAGCGCGGACCCGTTCCCCCGGTTGGAACGGCGGCAGGTGGTGGCGGGGACGGAGGCACGATGCGCGCGGTTAGGCCCGCGGATGAAGGTGTGGTGGAGCCCGCGGCTGATAACGCCGCGCCCACTCTTGCGACCGCAGACGCGCTGCCCGCGATTCTGCGTGCGTCGATCCTGGGGATGCTCGCCACGGCTGCCCTGCTCGGCATCGTGTCCGCCGCAGCCGGTCTCGGCGTCGCGGGCTGGATCGCCGGGCTGGCTTCCGGTTCGGCGGCGGCCGCGCTGCTGGTCGCCGCCCGCACGCGCAGTGACCAGCCGGCTATCCACCCGGCAGACTGGGTCACCCTGACCAGGGCGATACTGGTCGCCGGGGTCGCTGGCCTGGTCGCGGACTCGTTCAGGGGGCCGGTGCCGATCACGGCGCTGATCATCTTGTCCATCGTCGCGCTGGTACTTGACGCTGTGGACGGGCAGGTGGCGCGCCGGACCGGCACCGCCACCCCGCTGGGCGCCCGCCTCGACGGTGAGGTCGACGCCTTTCTCATCCTGCTGCTCAGCATCGCCGTGTCCCGTGACTACGGCTGGTGGGTGCTGGCCATCGGCGCAGCCCGCTATGCGTTCCTGCTGGCGGGCTGGCTGATGCCGTGGCTGGCCGCCCCGCTGCCGCCCCGGTTCTGGCGCAAGACCGTGGCAGCGGTCGAGGGCATCGTGCTCACCGCCGCCGCATCCGGGGTACCCGGCCGTCTAGTCGGGGAGATCGCGGTCGTCGTCGCGCTGCTGCTGCTGGTCGAGTCGTTCGGCCGCGACGTGATCTGGCTGTACCGCGCCGGCGCCGGCCCGCGCGCACGCCTGGCGCTGCGGATTGTCATCGCCGTGCTTGCGGTGGCGGTGGTGTGGATCGCCCTCGTGGCACCCGACAAGTCCTGGCAGCTCACCTTCGCCGCTTTTATCCGTATCCCGGCGGAAGCGCTGGTCCTGGTAGCTTTCGCGCTGGTACTGCCGCCCAGGCCACGACGGATCGTGGCCGCCATCGCCGGAATCCTCTTCGGCCTGCTCATCATCGACAAGCTGCTCAACCTAGAGTTCTTCGAGAACGTCGATCGGGCGTTCAACCCGGTGAGCGACTGGGTCAGCATCGGGCCGGCCGTAGGCGTGGTACGCGACTCTCTCGGCACCGTGCTCACGGACGTCGCCCTCGTCGCGGTCTGCATCGGTCTCGTCCTGCTCATCGGCGTGATCACCGCGTCAACGATTCACGTCACCGCCGTGGCCGCTCGTCATCGCCTGGGTGCCATTGGCGGGCTTGCCGCTCTCGCCGCCGTCTGGGGGGTGTGCGCGGGCCTGTCGCTGCAGCTCACGCCGGGGACTCCGGTCGCCTCGGGTAGTGCCGCCGGGCTGGCGGTCTCGCAGGTGCGGGCCGGCCAGGCAGCGCTCAACGACCCGCGTGTCTTCGAGCGTGCCATCCACAGCCACGACCCGCAGGCCGCCGTCCCCGCTTCTGATCTGCTGACCGGATTGCGCGGGAAGGACGTCCTCATCGTCTTCGTCGAAAGCTACGGGCAGGTCGCCGTCCGGGGTACAAGCTTCTCGCCGGGAATCGACGCCGTCCTGCGCAAGCGCACCGCGGCGCTGGCCCGGGCCGGCTGGTCCGCGCAGAGCGCCTGGATGACCTCCCCGACCTTTGGCGGGATCAGCTGGCTCGCCCACTCCACCCTGCAGTCGGGGCTGTGGGTCAATAGCAACCAGCGGTATAACGAGCTCACCGCCAGCAGCCGGTTCACTCTCAGCGACGCCTTCCACGAGGCCGGGTGGCACACCGTCGCCGATGACCCCTCTGACGGCGGCGCCTGGCCAATCGGCAGCTCCTTCTATCACTACGAGCAGTTCTTCAACCGGCACAACGTCGGCTACCAGGGCCCGACTTTCAGCTACGCCAAGGTGCCCGACCAGTACACCCTGGCCGAGTTCCAGCGGCTCGAGCCACCCCTGGCCACAAGCCCGTGATGGCCGAGATCGACACGGTCTCCTCGCACATACCCTGGGCGCCGCTGCCGACGATGGTGCCCTGGGACAAGATCGGCGACGGCTCGATCTTCGACTCCCAGCCCGCGAAGAGCGAATCCGCGGCCACCGTCTGGCAGAACGACAGCACCGTGCGCAAGTTCTACGGCCAGTCGATCCGGTACTCGCTGAACGCCCTCACATCCTGGGTCACGGAACTGAACGACCCGAACCTGGTGCTCATCATGCTCGGCGACCACCAGCCCCACACCGTTGTCAGCGGCCCGGGAGCCAGCCACGAGGTGCCGATCTCGATCATCGCCCGCGACCCGTCGGTGTTCAGGCAGATTGCCCCCTGGCACTGGCAGGACGGGCTGCTGCCTGATCTCGAGAGCTCCGGTCGAGCCGATGGACGCCTTCCGCAACCAGTTCCTGCGCACCTTCAGCCGGTAGCGCCCCCGCTCATTACGATCTCGCCCCAGAATCTGGCGCGTGCCCTCTAGCTGGATACGATGGCAACGACGCTTCGATCCGGGACGGAGCATATGCCGGTGAACCAGGCCGAGCCGCCGTGCGTAAGCCGCCATCTGGTGGCCGCCGCGCTAGGTCGGCTTACGCAGGAGCACCGGGACGTCCTGGGCGAGCTGTACCTTCGCGGAAACTCGGTCGCCCAGGCCGCGCACGCACTGGGGATCGCGCCCAGCCTGGTGAAGGCCCGCATGTACTACGCCCTGCGGGCACTGCGACTGGCCCTTGAGGAACTGCAAGGCATCGAATGACGCCTTCGTTCCTGGCTCCGGCTGTCAGGACAGGTGGCTAGTGTCGTTGACGCGATGGACGGCGGCGAATCTGCGGCCGTGCCACTGAATCTCGTTGATGCAGGCAGACCCGAGATAGAGCCGGTAAACGGTGCCAAGAGGGACGCCGAGAGCCCGGCACAGCAGGATCTTTATCGGGGTAATGTGGCTCACCACCAGGACGGTCTGGCCGCCGTGATCCCGAAGCAGCCGGTCACAGGCCCGGTCTACCCGGTGCGCGGTGTCGGCGAAACTTTCCCCGCCCGGCGGTGCCTGTTCCGGGTCGCGCCGCCAGGACGCCGCTGCCGCTGGCCATTGCTGCTGGATTTCCGCCAGGGTGAGGCCATCCCAGTCACCGAAGTCCGTTTCACGGAGATCATCATCGATGACCGCGGTCAGGCCAAGTTCGCCGGCCGCGATGGCGGCGGTGGCGACAGCGCGCTGCAACGGCGAGCTGACCACGGCGTCGATCGGGGCGCCGGTAGCCAGGCGGCAGGCGGCGGCCCGGGCCTGCCGGGTGCCGTCGGCGCTGAGCGGAAGGTCCCGCAGCCCGCTGAAGCGGTGCTCGGGTGACAGGAGAGTATCGCCATGCCGCAGCAGGACGGTGGTAGTGGGATCTGCTGTGGGATTGTCCCAGCCCAGAGTCATATGACTCCCCCGCGAGGATGACAAAACGTGGTGTGCTCCTATGACAGCAGACGAACCTGCCCGCATAACGGTTCACTCCTGCCCAGGTCACCAGGTAATCAGGCAGAGCGCCGGCATCGTGCGCGGTATCCGCCAAATGCGACGGGATTTTCCCATACCCGCACGGCCAGGGTCTCGCCTCCCGCGGCGGCGACTGTGGGTGAGAGGCTGTCATGCACCCAGCGGGCGAACACCTCGACGGTGACCGCCTCGGCTTCAGGGGGCCGGATTTCCTCCAGATCACGGCCATCGACCCGGCCGGTCAGCTCGGCGAGCGCCGCCTCAAGCACATCCAGATCGCAGACCATGCCCCGGCCGTCGAGCTGCTCGCGGTCCACCACGATCTCAATCCGGTAGTCATGCTCATGGAGCTGCCCCTCGGGCCCTGGCATTCCCGGCATGATGTGGAAAGAACGGACGTTTCGGCTCAACCCGACTTCACAGGTCACCGGCAGCACTCCTGTCATAGTCAGCTGTCATAGTCAAGAACGGCATGCATCAGCCCGGGTTCCCCCTGGTCCACGGCTCGGAACGCCTCGGCTGCGCGATCAAAGCCGAAGACGTGAGTGCACAGCTGAGCCAGCGGCAGCTCTGCCAGCAGCCCGATGGCCTCCTGGCGGCGCCGGGACAGGGTCCAGGTCCCGGACAGCCGGGCCGGCATTGTGGAGACCTGAGTGCTGCGGATGGTCAGGCGCCGCCGGTGGAAGGCGCCGCCGAGCGGCAGCTGCACTGGCTTGGTGCCGAACCACGACGCGACCAGCAGAGTGCCCTCGTGGGCGAGCAGGTTCAGCGCCATCGCCGGAGCGTCCGGATTGCCGCTGGCGTCGATGACCAGCGGAACCTCCGCCTTCACCAGCTCCTCTGGCGCGGCGGTGGTGACGCCGAGGCCGCTGGCCAGGGCGCGACGCCACGCCTGGGGCTCGGCAATCAGCGGCCGCCACCCGGAGCGCCGCAGCAGCAGGGCGGTCAGCAGTCCGAGCACGCCGGCGCCAAGCACGATGACCCGGTCGCGATATCCGGCTCCGGCATCGAGCGTCACCTGCAAGGCCGTCTCGACCAGCGGAAACAACGTCGCGGACGCGGGATCGACGCCAGGCAGCGCAATCAGCTCGCCGGCCCGCACCGTGAAGACGTCCTGGTGCGGATGGAACGCGAAGACCGCCTGGCCAGACTCCGCCACTTCACCCACGCACGCATACCCATAGGCGAAGGGATAGGAGAAGTTCCCGCCAAGCGCGCCGATCGTGTCGTCAAGCGCCAGGTCAGCAGGAATCTCGCCGCGGTACACCAGCCGTTCGGTGCCGCTGCTGATGCCAGAGCGCAGCGTACGGACGAGGACCTCTCCGGCAGCGGGCCGCGGCGTGGGCAGTTCCCTGATCTCCACGCAGCGCGGCGCGGTGTGAAGGAGCGCGCGGGCTGGCACGCAGCTCACCTACCCGCCATCAATCTTTACAAAACGGTTGATTGAGCCACCTGGACGGTTGGCTGAGATCAGGAGGACGCGGGGACGACGCGGCCAGCATCGGCGCCGGCCAGTCGGTGCGGCTGTCAGCTTGAGCCTGAAGATTCGAAAGTTTCGACGATGGATCTGGAATTTTCACGGTAATCACCCCTGATTTGCTGGATAAATGCCTCAGACTCTTGCGGGTAGGCCTCCATACGGTTTTTACTTCAGATAGTCATCGCAACTAGTTTCGAAAAGTTTCGAAGAGGAGGACGGCCATGAAGTTATGGCGATCCCGCCCGGCGCCCGACGCGATCAGGCTCCCGCACAGCTCGTTACGGCACTGGGTGCTCGCGGCCAGCGTCTTAACCGCGGCCGTGGCGGTCACGGTGCCGTTAGCGATCGGAAGCACCGCCGCGCGGGCGGCACTCGCGCCAGGAACGCCCCTGAAGACGCTTGCCCAGGCGGCGGGCGGCCGGTATTTCGGCAGCGACATGACTGGAGACCTGCTGTCCCAGTCGACGGTGACCCAGCTGCAGTCCCAGCAGTTCAATATGGTCACTCCCGGCAACGAGATGAAGTGGGACACCACAGAGCCGTCCAACGGCACATTCAACTTCGCCCCCGGCGACCAGATCGTCGCCTATGCCCAGGCGAACAGCGAGCGGGTGCGCTGTCACAACCTGGTCTGGCAGAGCCAGCTCCCTTCCTGGGTGTCCGCCCTGCCCGCTAGCCAGGTGCAAGCGGCGATGGAGACCCACATCACCACCGAGGTCAGTCACTTCAAGGGCGAGTGCTACGCGTGGGACGTGGTCAATGAGCCGTTCAACAGCGACGGATCGTTCGTAGCCGACCCGTTCTTCAACGCGATGGGCAGCGGTTACATCGCCGACGCGCTGAGGACCGCGCACGCCGCTGACCCGAACGCGAAGCTGTACCTGAACGACTTCGGGATCGAGGGCGAGAACGCCAAGAGCAACGCGATGTTCAGCCTCGCGCAATCGCTGCTGGCGCAGGGCGTACCGCTCAGCGGAATTGGCTTCGAGAGCCACTTCATCCTCGGCCAGGTCCCTTCCGACATGGAAGCGAACATGCAGCGGTTCGCGAATCTCGGCCTGGATGTCGCGGTCACCGAGCTTGACGACCGCATCACGCTGCCTGCCACCAGTGCCAACCTGGCCCAGCAGGCCACCGAGTTCGCCAGCGTCGTCAAGGACTGCCTGGGCGTCTCCCGCTGTGTCGGCGTGACTCAGTGGGCCGTCGGGGACGCCGACTCCTGGGTCCCCGGTGCGTTCTCCGGCCAGGGCGCCGCCACAATGTTCGACCAGAACTACAGCCCCAAGCCCGCCTTCACCGCAGTGCAGAACGCGTTCCCCGCTGCCAGCGGCCAGAACACCGTGACGGTCACCAATCCGGGCACGCAGACCGGGACAGTCGGCACCGCTGCCAGCCTCCAGATCCACGCCACCGACTCGGCCGCGGGACAGACTCTGTCTTACTCCGCGACCGGCCTGCCTGCCGGGCTGGCGATCAATACCGCCACCGGCCTGATCTCCGGCTCGCCGACCGCCTCAGGCAACAGCACCGTGGCCGTCACCGTCAAGGACACCACCGGCGCCAGCGGCGGCGCCAGCTTCGCCTGGAACGTCGGCAGCGGCGCGGGCGGCGGCGGCACCTGCCACGTCACCTACACCAAGAACAGTGAGTGGCCTGGCGGCTTCACCGCCCAGGTGGTCATCGCCAACACCGGCACGACCGCGATCAGCGGGTGGTCGCTGACCTTCACCTTCCCCGGCGACCAGAAGCTCACCAGCAACTTCAATGGCGGCTTCTCCCAGTCCGGCGAGAACGCGACCCTCACCAACGCCAGCTACAACGGCGCCATCGCGCCAGGCGCCAGCATCACGGACGGCTTCCAGGGCAGCTGGACCAGCAACGACACTAACCCCACCAGCTTCTCCATCAACGGCACCGCCTGTAAGTAAATCCACCAGTGCACCCCAAGCGGCCGTCCCGCCGGCGGCAACTGCTCTTACCGCCGCCAGCGGGCCGGCCGCGACCTAGGGCGCGACAATGCTGACCACCTGAGAGAAGGCGCCGCAGTCGAAGCCCTTGCAGGCCTGAACCTTGAAGGCGTAGGTCTTGCCGGGGGTGAGCAGGCCGGCGACAAACGGGTCCCTGGCTGGAGTCAGCGGGTACGGCAGTCGCCTGAAGCCGGTCTGACCCGCGGATACTTTATCCAGATAGACGAAGTAGCCGTTCGCGCCGGGCACGAGCGTCCACGATAGCCGCACCTGGCCGTGCAGCAGGGATGGCGTGACCGTCAGCCTGGGGCGGGCGAGCGGGCCGGCCGGCAAGACAGGAAACGGCGTCGGATAGGCCGCGCCGAGGCGGAACTTGCTCGCGAGGACGTCGGCGAAGGCAGCGGCGATCCTGATCTGGCCGTTCGTGTTGGGATGGGTGCCGTCCCACAGATCGGCGGCCACGCTGAGGTCGGTGTCCTGTGCTACGGCGATCGGTGAGCCCGCATCGGACAGTCGCACGGCAGTCGAGCCGATCGTCGCGTTGTACCCGGCGACGCTGGCGGCGAGCGCGGGACTGGTCTTTGTGTGGATGTTCGGCGGGATGAGGCCGAGCACGATCCGCAGGTGCGGCTGCGCGGACCGGGCTGAGGCGATGAAGCTCGCCAGGTTCGCTGCCATGGCCGGCTGGCTGATGCCGTCCCAGAACAGATCGTCGAGGCCGAGCAGCACCAGCAGGTAATCCGGCCGGTAGGCCGCTACTGTGGCGCCGATCGCGGTCTTCTCACCGGAAAGCGTCATGCCCCAGGTGCTGTCATTCGCACGCTCGAAACGGGGATTGGCGTAGCTGAGGTCGCCCTCGGCCCTGGTGACGTTGTTGTACAGCCAGTGATCAGGACCGACCATCTGCGGACTGACGCCATCAGCTCTCAGGTGCTCGTACAGCCAGTACTGCCAGGTGTAGTCACCGGCGCTGCCGTGCGTGATCGAATCACCCACGATCATGATCCTCGGGGAGCTGCCCGCAGACCGGCCCGGCTGACTCACCGGGCCAGGTGCCCGGCTTACCGGCGGCCGGGCGGACACCGACACCGGGTCAGGTCCCCCGCTGGCTGCCGCTGAGCACCCGGCGACGGTCACGGCTGCCGCGATCAGCGTGCCGGTCCAGCGTGACCCAGAGTTCCTCATCCTGATCTCCCGCGATCAGGGGAGCGCGAAGGCATGGTGCCAACGGCTACCGGCCTCAAGATTCCCATGCGGCGCGCACTACCCGCAATGGAAGGGAACGCCAGTCATGACAACGTCTGGCTCCGGGAGTACCTTCTGGGTAGGCGCGAGGAAGGCAGGTCATGAGTTCCACGCGCGGCCTGCACCGCACCATTCTTGCCTACCGGGAAAGCCTGCGCTTCCTCCCCGACGGCCCCTACCAGCGCTACTGCGCGTGGCTGCTTGATCAGCCCGCGTACTGCCCGCGCTGGCTGCGGCTCAGCGGTTTAGAAGAGCTCGTGCGCATGACCGGCGCGCTGCTTGATGGCCTGCCGCTTGACGAGGCCGAGGTGAACCTGCTCACCAGTCATAGCACTGTCATGAGCGTCCACCAGATCTACGAAGTCGTCTCCGACAATCTCGCGATCGGGTTAGGGGGCGAGGCGCGTGCGGCCTGTGAGGCCGCAGGCACCGGGGCCCAGCAGGAACTGCTGCGGTCGTTCAACGCCGCCGTGATCGAGAGCCTGCGCGCGATGGACGCCGCCCCGGCGAGGGCGAGAGCCGGCCAGTGGGCGACGGCGGCACGCGGGTTATCGGCGTTCCGCTACAGCAATGACGAGGCCGAGCACCGCGCGCTCGTCGCCGCCTACCTGCGAACGCGACCAGGCGAGGACCCGCGCGCCCTGGAGTTCTCGGTGGCGCCCAGCCTGCTGGCCAACGTCGAATCCGGGCTGGCCCTGGCGGGAGCAGCGCGCGAGCTGGCCACCTGGGATCTCTTCATCGGCGGCCTCATCCGCCGTTACAGCGCCGTCCAGCGGCTGATCACCCAGCCGCCGGCCGACCAGGAAGTGCTGATCGCTACCGGCACCGACAGCATCATGGTCATCCCCACCCTGGCCTACTACACCGGGCTGATCAACGAAGTCGTCCACCCCGTTCGCGGCTACTCCCGAGTGCTGGCCGACGGAAGCCTGCAACGCCTGCTCACCGACGCCGCCCTGCTCGTCCGGCTGGTCAACGACCTCGGAACCAGGCTGCTCGAACAGGAGCCAGCGGACCGGGCCCGCCTGCTAGCCCGATTGTCCGCTCGCGCGCGCACCTCGCCTGGCATGGATCTCTCCGCCCTGCTCTGGCAGGCTCAGGCAGCTGAAGGCGCCCTGCTCACCCGGCTGAAGAAGGACATCGGGTTCGGCGAGTTCAACGTCGGCCTGGACGGGATCAGGCAGCTGCCAGCCGAGCAGGCGCTTGAGCAGTTCCAGGCCCGACTGGACGACATCACCGGCCTGTACCACCGCACGCTCGAATCGCTGACCGCCGGCGCCGCCGAGCTTCCAGGCCCGGCTGGGGACCGCGCTAGCCGGCGCCCCGGCCCTGGGCTTCGTCGGCTTTCATCAGCGGCTCTACCGCAGAACTTTCGACGCCCAGATGGGGGATTACGCGGTCGCCTTAGCCGCACGACGAGAGGAGGGACCTGATGGCAGCGAACTGGCCGAGTGAGGTCAGTGAGTCCCTGGACCGGGCGTTCACCTCGGCGATCGCGGATCTCGCCGCTCGCGGTATTTCCTCTCGCCATTACGTTATTCCCGACTGCGACGCGTACGTGCCGGTTACGGGGGCAGCCGCTGACGTCTGGTGCCTGGAGGCCGAGTACGGGCCGGCGGCCCGGCGGCCGGGCGACTCGCTGATCGGCCTGTTTCAGGCGTTCGACCCGGCGTTTCCGAATCTCGGACTCTCCTATCTGGGGCACCGACGGTCCAGCGACGGCACTGTCGTCAGCGATCACCGGCTGCCGCTGTGGGACCTGCGCCAGGACCGCCTGCACAACCTCACCTTTATGCCGGTGGTGCTCGGCCTGCTCGGCCCGCTGGACCCGACCGGACAGCGGCATAGCCAGCTCGTCGCTCCTTACCACGGCCGATCCACCCCGGCCGTTGTCGCCACAGCTCCGCGCACGACCAGGTCCATGCTGGCCGACGCTCGCCGCCAGGGGCAGCTGGCCGCGATCTGGCCGGACTTCAAGGCGCCGTTCTCCGCGGCCATAACCCGGCTGGCCAGGCGGCTTAACCGGGGAATCGTCCTCGAACTCGTTCCGCGCACGGCGCTGGCCTCGCGGGTCCGGGTGCCCGTCCTCAGCCCAGGCGGCGAGATCAGCTACTTCCAGGATTTCTCCACCGCGCTCGACCAGGGCATGTCCCTGGCTCGCGACTACCTGGCCGCCGATAAGGACACCTGATGGATGACCGGGCGCACGCCATTGTGCTGGGAGCAGGCATCGCCGGGCTGTGCACCGCCGCGGTTCTCGCTAAGCACTTCGCGCACGTGACGCTGGTAGAGCGTGACCAGATCAGTCAGCTCGCCAGCGGCGAGGGACGGCGAGGGATCCCCCAGAGTCCGCACGTCAACCTGCTGACCATGCGCGCCGTGCGGCAACTGGAGGTGCTATTTCCCTTATGGACACGGCAGTGCCTGGACGACGGAGCGATCGCGGCGGAGGCGGGCAGCCAGTTCCGGGTGAAGTTCCACGGCAGCGTCCTCATGCAGAACCCCGCCGGAACCGACGTGCTGCTCGCGTCCAGGCCATTTTTAGAGGAGAAAATAAGGGCGCGGGTACTGCGGCTCCCCACGGTGACGCTGCGGGAGGACACTCAAGTGGCCGGGCTTCTGGCTGGCGACGACGGGAATGGAAGCACCGAGGTGCGCGGTGTCCGGCTCCTTGGCTCCAGGCCGGGCGCCGACCCGGTGGAGGCAGACCTGGTGGTTGATGCCACCGGGCGGGGGGCGCGGAGCGGGGCCTGGCTTGAGCAACTCGGCTACCGGCGGCCCCCGGAGCAGACCGTGCGGGCCGACGTCACCTATCTCAGCCGGCACTTCGCCCTGCCCCCGGATGCGCTCGGCTCCGACCGGGCCGTCGTCGTCGGCGCCACGGCGGCGCTGCCGCGCGGGATGACGTTCCTCGCCCAGGAGAACGGCCGCTGGGTGCTGTCCTTGCAGAGCTACGGCAGGCAGCCCGCACCGGCCGACCCCGAGAGCTTCCTCGCCTTCGTCGCCTCGGTCGCGCCCGGCGATGTGATGGATCACCTGCGGAACGCCCAGCCCCTGGACCCGATCGCGGTACACCACTATCCCCGCGGCGTGCGTCACCGCTACGACCAGCTGCACCGGTTCCCCCGAGGGCTGCTGGTCATCGGAGACGCGCAGTGCTCGATCAACCCGGTCTACGGCAGCGGCATGGCCATGGCCGTGGCCCAGGCCGCCGTCCTCGACTCCCATCTCGGCCAGGGGACAGGCCCGCTGGCCCGCGAGTTCTTCAGCGCTGCCCGCCAGGAGACCAGCCTGCCCTGGTGGCTGGCCGCTCTCGGCGACTACGCGACTGTCCGGGGTAACCGGCGGGCCCGGCTACTAGGCTCCTGCTTCCGGCGAGTTATGGCCGCTGCGGCACACGACCCGATCACTTCCGCCGCTGTCATCAAGATGATCGGCCTCGGCGACTCCCCCTTGCACCTCGCGCGCCCGCACATCCTGCACCAGGTCCTCACCACCAGCACGAGGCTCAGCGACCAACGCTAGGTGCTAGTATGCGAATATGCGCACAACGATCGACCTGCCTTCTGACTTGATGCACGCGGCCAAGGTGAGGGCTGCGCAGCGTGACGAGTCACTGAAGGATCTCTTCACGCGCGCGATCGCGCATGAGCTAGGCAGCCCAGAACGCGTTCAGCCCGGAAGACGACTCAGCTTTCCGCTGATCGGGCGGGCCGAGGGGCCGAAAGTCGATGTCACCAACGCCGACATCGAAGCGGTCTTCGAGGCCGAGGACATTGAGCGGTACAGCAAGTGATTCTTGTAGACGTCGGGGTCTGGCTCGCGGCAACTTGGGCTAGGCACGCTCATCACGATGCCGCCAGGCAATGGCTTGATAAGCAATCTGAGGACCTCATACTGTGCCGGGTGACCCAGATGGGCTTGCTGCGCTTGATCTCGAATCCGATCGTCATGGGTGATGACGTTGTTACACGCAGCGAGGCCTGGCGTGTGCTTGATCAGTTCTGGTCTGATGATCGTGTCCTGTGGGCCGAGGAACCCGATCATCTCGATGCGGTGCTGCGTGCCATCTCCGCCCGAAACGACCACAGTCACAAGCTGTGGACTGATGACTACCTCGCGGCTTTCGCGCAGGCCAGCGGAGCGACGCTGGCAACGCTGGACACTAAAATAAGGAACCGCTACCCATCTGTCCAGGTTGCCCAGCTAATCGGCCCGGACTGACCTGGCTAGTTGAGCAGGTCTATGTCTCGGTGGCCGCCGCTCTGACGTCAAAGGAGGTGGCCTTGACCGCCCCGTTGACCTGGAGGCCGGGGGTCACGATCTGGTGCGCGAAACGGGTGCGCCACTCGCGGATTCCCTTGGAGCCGTCGTACTGGGGGACGATATTGAATTTCTGATCGATGCTTTCCTCGTTCAGCTCTTCCAAGGTCACCACACCGTCGGCGGTCATGGACAGGACACGGAACCGCAAACCCCAGAAATTGGTTATCCTCCTCGACCCATCACTATTGACGACAATAGTGAAGAGCTGATTGAGGCCAAACTCGCCACGCCGCGCGGTCACCTCTCCGGATGGGTCAATGGTCAGGTAGAGCTTGGGTTCATAGGACCGCCGGATTGTCACCAGCCCACCGGCCTCGGGCACGCCGTCGAAGCTGTGCTGTTGCTGTCCGTCATACTTCGTCCCAGTTACCTGCCGACCTACTGTCGCGTGCATGGTAAGAACCATCTGCTCGGTTGTGGCGGCGGCGAAAGTGTCTGCCATGAGGGTGTTGCCTGGGGTGATGAGGGTGTCGCCCTTCAGGATCGTGTCGCCGTGGACTATGAGGCTGCCTAGTTCCAGGTCGGGGCGGATGACGCTGACGGTAGCGCTGAGGATTCGCTCGATGAAGCTGGTGCCCGCCTGGATGCCGGCCCGCAGGTAGAACACGGTGGTGTTGCGGAGGGTTATCTTCTCGTCGCCCGGCGGCCATTTGACATAGCTGAGAACGTTGACTTCGGCGGCCTCGTAGAGCAGGCGCAGGGAGGTGGCGCCGCCGACGTCCCAGGAGAGGGTGATGCCCTCGCCGCTGTCGATGCTCAGCTTGTCGGGGATGAAGTTGCTGACATAGAAGTCGGGGGGGAACTTGCCGATGTCGAAGGTCGTTTTGTCCGTGACCCAGGCATTGGGGTCGGTACTGTCGGCGTCGCGGAAGCGGACCTCTACGTCCAGCGCCGAGCTGCCGATCTCGGCGTTGATCTTGACCTTCATCAGCTGGATGGTGACGCCCTTGTCGGCGGCGATCTCCGCGTAGTCCGCGGTGGCCGGGGTGAAGATGATCGTCTGGCCCCGGACTTCTGGGGTCCAGTCCAGGCTGTTCAGCGGGTCGATGCCGTCAAGGTCGAGAGCCAGCTGGTGGGAGTCTGTGCCCGTGCGCACGGTGAGGGTGATCTTGTCGCAGTGGATCGGGTAACCGCGGCGGGTGCCGACAAAGATGAAGTCGGCCAGCTTGGGGTCGGCGACCGAGGGCGATACGTGGACCGTTTCGGGGCTCGTGGTCAGGGCGAAGTACAGCGCTCGCGGCACGGGCTCGTCGCCGGCGGGGACGGCGAAGTACTGCGGGACGATGGCCATCAGCGGGCTCCTTGCTCGTTGCTGCTCGGCGGGCGGCGGCTGTGCTGCGCGGCGCTTCCAGTACTAGGTAGCCGGACCGGATCTGGGGGTCCCGGCCGACGGGAAGCGAGGCCGGATCGGGCGGGGTGACGGGCAGCCGGTTCCAGCCATCGCCGTCCGCCTCGGTCCAGGACCAGGTGCCGGTCACGGTGGCCGGCTGGGGAACGGTAGCCGCGCCGTCCTCGGTCGTGGCAATCAGCAGCGGGCCGGCCCGGAAGTTGACCGTCATCGCGGCCAGGGCGGGGTCGGTGTACTGCTGCGGCACGTAAACCGTGCTAGACGGCAGGACGTCGGTGACGGCGTGCACCGCCGCTCGCGGGTCCATCAGCAGGGTGACCGTCGCGGTGCTAGTACCTTCGAAAGCGAGCTTGAGGCGGTCACCGGAGCCGATGGCGCGCAGGTAGCCGCCGTGGCCGGGGTCGACGGGGGCGAGGACGGTCTCCAGGTGGGCGTAGTCGTCGCCGAGTACGTAGCCGATGAGGCCGTCGTCGAGCTGCCTGGCCTCGCCGAGGCGGATGTTCCACTCGTAGCCAGGCATCCGCGGTGCGGGCGGGTTGCCGAGCACGTTCTCCCAGCTGACGTCGGTGCGGACCGGCCCGCAAGCTTCCAGGTTCAGGCGGGCGCGGACCAGGACGAGCGGGCGGCCGAGCAGGAAGGCCAGGCTCTGGTCCTCGGGACCGCCAGGGTCGACTGCGGTCAGGGTGGCGTCGATCTGGGCGCGCAGCGCCGCCAGGACGGCGGGACCGCCGTCGGTGATCGCGGTGAGGAATTCGCAGGCGGGCGGCGAGATGTCGGCGAGCTGGGGCTCTTCTGGACCGGGGAGCCTGGCAAGGCGGTCCAGGCGACGAGGCGCTCCCCGCCGGGGGCCAGGACGGCGCGCAGGTCGCCCAGGGCCTGCAGGCCGGGTCGTAGCAGGCGATCGAGCGGTCAAGACGGTTATGCACGAGCCAGCAGCCGACCGGGTTGGTGCCGGGGGTGAGCTGGACGTCCTGGTCGGTGCTGTCCTTGCCGGCGGACAGGAAGTCAAAGCGCAGCCGGGCCGGCTGCAGCAGCCGAGGGCCGAGCTCGACGTAGCGATCGGGCTGGATCTCGCCGACCGGCACATCGGGGGTCATCGAGTCGGGCTTGATCAGCCAGTCGAACTGCTGCCCGTTCTCAAAGAGATTCACGGCGCGGCCGAACCGGTCCACGACCGAGATGTTGGTGAACGCGAGCTGACCCGAGCGCAGCTCCTGGAACCGGGACGGCTCCCACCGCTCCCACTCTTCCAGGGGCTGCGGACCGGGGTCGGGGACGAGTCCGGCCCCGGTGCCGATCAGGTCGCCGAGCTGACCATCAGGGGAGCGGCTGATCCGGGTAAGGCGCTGGCCGACGGCGGCGGACAGGCCGTCCAGGCGCTGGGAGAGCTGGTCAAGGTCGCGGAGTCCTCCGCAGGCCAGCCAGCATCGGCTCGGACAGGTCGTCGCGGCCGGCTCGCGTAGTTGTCCAGCTTGCCTTCCTGGTCGTAGCCGCTGGTGGGGGTCAGGATCTGCCCGCCGCTGACCGTCACGGCGGGCTTCAGCTCGCCGCGGCCCTCGCCGCGCCAGCGATAGCGGCTGCCGTCGAAGGACCAGCGGGCGGCACCGTCCTCGACAAAGGGAATGGCGGTGTACTAGGCTCGCCAGAGGAGATAGAGCGGCTGCCAGGGCTGCTCCCAGGGTGCGGTGCCGTACTCGGGCAGCATGCCGGTGGCGCCGCTGAGCGGGGTACCGATCTTGCTGGCCTGGTCGATGATGAAGAACTCAGTGACCAGGGCAGTCATCGGGCCGGGCAGGCCGGCGGTGTTCACCTGGCCAACGTCGCCGGCGACCGTGCTGGCGGTGATCGAGCCGATGGCCGTGACCAGGCGCTCCTGCACCCGGCAGGGCAGCGCGGAGCCTCGGGTCAGCGGCGCGTTGAGGCCGGCGCCGGCCAGCATCAGCACGGGGTCGGCGTGCTGCTCGAACGGCTCGTCCGGGACCCGCTGCAGCTCCAGGGCCGACCGCAGGCCGTGGCTGGCGGCGTAGTCGTGGGCGCGCGTGGCTAGCTCCGCCTCGGTGCTGGCCCACGGGACCGCGTCCTCGCTCTCGTCCCCCGTCTCGCCGCGCCTGGCGGCTACCTCGGCTGCGAGCCTGACGGCTTTCCCGGCCGCACCGCCGGCGTTTTCCGGGTCGGCGGCCCTGATCCGCTGCGTGAAAAAGCTGGGCGGGGACGGGTCCTTCTCCTGGTTCAGCGCCCACAGCACGTAGAGGCGCTGCTGGGCGTCGGCCAGGTCGCGTTCGAGTGCGTCGAGCTCGCGCTGCTTGCGGTTGAGCCCGGCCAGCACGTCAGCCGCGAGCGCGTGCTCGGCAGCGGACCGGGCATCGTCGTCCTCGCCGTGATCGACTAGGCGCCAGCTGTAGCCGCCGGGCGCGGGGCCGAAACCGGAGTCGTGGGCGACGAGCGGGATCACCAGGTCGCCGTCGGGGCGGTCGTACTCGTCCAGCACGCCGAGCGTGAATGCGCTGTACAGCAGGGCCTGACCGGCGCTCAGGGCGTCCGGGCCGGCGGCCGTTTCCTGCAGGATGGCGGCTGCCTCGGCGGTGCTGTTACCGATCGCCACGGCTATGTCTCGCCCGCGCGGCGGGCTGGCGGAGGGGTAAGGGGGACCGCCCGGCTTCCAGTCGATGCCGAGGGCACCACCGGTGAATACGGACCGGCGCGGGCTGCCATACCCGGGGGCCAGGCTCCATTCCAGGCGGTCAAGCAGGTCGGCGAACGATTCGCCCGAAGGGCCGACGGCCAGGATGTCGCTGGCCGGGTCGGAGTACCAGCCGGCCACCCAGTAGCTGAGCCGGTCCTCGCCCTCGATGTCCTCCAGGGTGTCGTGGATGGAGAACACGTTCTTGTTGTAGGGCTGGAAGGCGGAGAAGGTGAGCAGGCCAGAGCCGATGGCGGTGAGGAACGGCGTGCTGCCGGGCTCGTTCCAGGGGCTGTCCGGGGTCAGGTCGACCCGGCGGCCGATCACGGTGGCGGTGGCGGTGGCCGCGTGCGGGTCGAGGTAGGGTACGCCGTCCGCGCCCGTCCCGAGGAAATCGCTGTGGACGATCCAC
The DNA here is from genome assembly GCA_963819285.1 of uncultured Actinomycetota bacterium. GTDB lineage: Bacteria > Actinomycetota > Actinomycetes > Streptosporangiales > Streptosporangiaceae > Chersky-822. The sequence continues at coordinate 1,259,013 of CAWFVM010000002.1, read as the reverse complement.
GACCGCGTCCCCCGGCCAGAGCGGCGTACCACCAGCCAGCGGTTGGGTACCAGCGGGAAGTCGCCGATCTCGCCCGTCTCCTTGTCCTGGTGGCCCCGGCACAGCGCCTCGGGCAGCTCCCATTGCAGGTACACGCCGAGCCGGGAATCGGGATTCTGGGTCCAGGGCTCGGTGATGGCGAAGGGCGCCGGCCGGGGCGGCGTTGTCGAGGACGAAGTTTCGGAAGTTGGCGGTCCAGCGGAGCATGACGTAGCTGCCGTCGCCGTCGCGGGTCTGCGCGTTGACCGCGAACGCCGCGACCTGGACCGGCACCACCAGGGTGTCGTTGGGCATTGGTGTCCCCTTCCGATAGGTGCGGGTGCTGGTCAGGCCCTGGCGAAGGTCTGAAGCTGCGGCGTCTTGATCATCTGCAAGGCGAACTGCGCCGGGGACAGCGTCCGGCCGTGCGCGGCGGCGAGGGCGGGCAGGAGCCTGCCCGCGACGTCAAGCACGTCCGCTCCGCCGGGGCGCAGGAAGGGGGCGAAGCCGGGCGGTTCAGGGAACTCGCCCGCCGGGTAGCCGATGTCGCCGGTCAGTTTGCGAAGCTCGATCGTCCCGACGTCACCAATGCCGAAATACAGGCCCTGCGGCGGCTCCGCGAGGGTGAAGGTGTCGATGACCTTCGGGTAGAGCAGCATCAGCACGTCACTGCCGAACAGCGCCTGACGGACCGGCTCGACGGTCTCCTCGCCCTGGAAGGCGGTGATGATGGTGTCCGGCCAGCCAGGGATCAGGTCCGAGCGGATCAGCACCCCGCTCCTGGGCGGGTCATCGATTCCGGTGGCCAGCTCATTGAGGTCCGCGTCCTGCGCATGGCCGACGCCGACACTCAGCGCGCCGTCCACCACCGCGCGGACCCAGCCATCGTCGACATAAAAGAACCTGGCGCTTTCTGGAGGCAGCATGCGCGGGTCGGGCACCAGCTGATCGAACGGGATCAGGTCAAGTACGGCCAGGCGATTCAGCCACTCCCTTACCGGGTGCAGTTGCTCGTCGGTGGCGGCGCGCACCACATCACGGGCGCGCTCGCTGGCCAGTACGGCGCGCAGGGCGGGCGCTGCCATTCGCCCCAGCGAATCATCCCTCCCAGCGGCCGGGCGGCGGCGCGGCGCGGCGGCGAGCTGACCGCCGGCGCGGCCGAGCGCGCTGGTCAGCCGGCCGTCGAGCAGCCGGCCGAACTCCTCGCGGGCGAGGTTGCCCAGGAGTGCCTGGCCGGCCTCGCGGGCACTGCGCCCGGCGGCCGCCAGCTCCGGGCGGACAGCCAGGCGGCGCACGGCCCGGCGGGCTTCCCGGCGGAACTCAAGCAGGTCACCGCGGAACGGCGCGTCGGCCATGGCCAGCGCCCGCCCGAGGCTGAAAGCGCAGGCGTAGCCGGTGTCGAACACCCCCCACCGCTCCAGGTACACCAGGGCTTCTCCGGGCGACTCCAGCCGGGCGTCGGCTGGAGCGGGCAGGCCCTGGGCGGGAGTCGCGGTGAGCGGGCCCCGGTAGAAGCCGAAGCTGCGCTCGCCGGATTCGAGCCGCTGCGGCAGCGCGACGGCGCCGCCTCGCAGTCGCGGCAGCGCGTCGCCGTCGGCATCGCCAGGCGGCAGCGGCACCCTCAGCAGCAGGTCGGGCTCGGCGGCGAGGTTCTGCACAAGGTCACCGAAGCCGATTCCGCTGTCGGGCAGCGTCTCGAACGCCCAGGTGTGCAGGGCTGCCAGCCTCAGTCCCTCGCCGGGCGGTGCCGTCGCGCCCAGGTAGGGCTCGTGCCCTTCCAGGGAGACCAGGTGCGCGACATGCCGGCCGCCGAGCTGGGCGGGGAACCGGTTGGCCACCACGACGGAGCACAGGTCATCGGGGTCCGGCTCGGGATCGGTGCCCCGAGTATGGGTCGCGTCCGGCGGGCCGCCCTCGCGGATATGCGCCAGCGGCGCCAAGTCACCGAGGGCGGGCCTGATCCTAGTGAAGAGGTCGGCCGGCACGTAAATGCTGCGGCAGGCCGTTTCGGCCTCGCCATCCAGGAGACTGTCGCTGGCTATGTCCGGTGGCTTGCCCGGGCTGGCCTGCCGGCCGAGCAGTTCGCCGGCGGTGGACACGGTCACCGCGCCGACCGCCTGCGGGTCATCGGGCAGCTCGCCCTCGCGGAACAGCAACAGCGCCACCCACGGGATGCCCTCGGTGTCCTCGCTGCCGGTGCGCTTGAGCAGGCGAGCCCAGGGCACAGCGGGCGCTTCCAGGGTGACGTGCGGCAAGACCTGGCCGTAGGTGCCCGCCGAGCCGGGCACCGGGTAGCAGGCGTGGATCTCGGAGGCAGCCAGCGTGAAACGCGCCCCGCGCACCCCGAACCGCTGGTGACGGGTGGGCAGCGTGGCACCGGTCGCGAGCGAGTCGATGCCCTGCTCGACAGTGATCTGGTAGGCGCCCGCGTACAGGGACGGGATGCGGTGATCGAGCAGGCGCATGCGGTGGCCGGGGGCAGGCATGAGTTGTCCTTTTCCTCAGCTGGCGGGCACGAGCATGGGCTCGGCGGTGAACGCGGTCTCGGCGGCGCGCTCGTACCCGGACAGGTCGTTGTCGAGCGCACCCAGATCCAGGCCGAGCGCGCCGAGCTGGCCGGCCAGGCGGGCGCGGGCGTCTTTGCGGTCCGCGTCGTTGACGGTGCCTACGATGGCGGCGATCACGCCGCCGCCGGGCGGGCGCTGCGGGATCGCTCCGGCCGGGCCGGCGGCCGGGTCGAGCGGCTCGACGCCGTCCGGGGTGACCGGATCGAATGCCAGTGCGTTCTCGTCTATATATCCGGTCGAGGTGCCGTATCGCGGTGCCGGGGAGCCCAGCCGCAGTCCGACCAGCCGGTCCTTGACCAGGTGCTCGTCGCCGCTGGGCAGGATGCCTGGCCGGCCGCTCCCCACAGCTCGGCCGGCACGGTCGCGGTGCCCCGGCTGCGGGACCAGCCGCCGAGGTCGGCCTTCTCGCCGTTGAGCGCAAGCTTCACCCGCTGGTTGCTGGCCAGACCCTGCCGGTCCATCGGGCGGATATTCAGGCCCTGATCGGATTCGGCGGGACTGGTCGCGTCGCCCAGGAAGAGCTTGCTGAGCGGGACCGTACTGTCGGTACTGAAGGCGAAGCCATTGGCCGATACCTCCCAGGTCTCGCCGCTGCCCGGGCCCGAGCGCTGGCTGTTGATCAGCCCCGCACCCGGCGTGACCCGGACGTTGCTGGCTGGCGGCGGCAGCATGGCGGCGAAGCCCGGCCAGTCGAGCACCTTGTCCACGCCCTCGCGACCCTTGCCGAAGCCGATGGTGAAGGAGATGAACCACAGCTTCACGGTGGCCTCGCCCCCGGTGGGCGGCCCCCAGATCGTCAGTGAAACCCCGATCTCGACGGTGATGGTGATCCGGACAAAGATGATCTTCACCGACGCCGAGACGCCGATCGACACCCGGATACCCGCTTCCAGGTAGAACGGCTTCCACTGGATCAGCACGTCTACCTTCGCCGTGCACCAGGCCCGTACCGCGCCGGACTGGAACCGGATATCCAGCGCGCCGCCCGCCATCGCCGACGCCGGGGTGATCGCCAGGTAGGCGCTGCCCGAGATCGTCACCTTGCCGGTCAGATCCCAGTCGAAGCCGAGCCGGGGCACGATCGGGTACCGGGCCGGTGCCCGGTAGTTGGGGTGGTAACCGCCGACCGCGTAGACGAAGTCGCCAGCGCGCGGGCTGCCGGCGAACCAGGCACGGAACGAGACCCCGCCGCGCAGCCGGCAGTGCGGGTCGATGACGAAGGAGTCGGGGCTGAGCTCCGCGTCGAAGGCCAGCTCGCCCTGGTTCGGCTTGAGCACCGCGCGCAGCGCCACGGCGATCCTGGCGTACTTGCGGCTCCCCTCCTTGGGCAGTTCGGCCGAGGCTGTGCCGATCAGCGCGATCGTCAGCTCCTGGCCGACATGTACTACGGCCAGGGCCCGGCCGCTGACCAGCTCGGCGATCCTGAAGCCGAGCCCGGCGGCCACCCACAGCTCGTCGTCGGCCGCGGTCACCCAGGCATCGGCGCCCGTGCTGAGCTTCTTGAGGATCTCGACCGGGTCATTGCCCTCGGCACCGATGGCAGCGGGATTATCGAGCGCCTTCAGGAAGGGGAAGTTGCCTAGCTCGGAGATCTCCGGAATGCGGATCCGGCTGTTCCAGCCAAGCCCCGCCGAGATCCCGGTCACCCGGATCGCGGGGATGCCGATGCCAGGGTCACCGCCGATGCCGACATAGCCGAAGAACGACGGCTTGGCCGCGCCCGACTCGGGGATCACGTAGGCCCCCAGACCGGTGCCGTAGAGGCCCTTGCCACCCGCCGCGCCGAAGGAGAACATCAGCACGCCGCCGACGATCGCCTTATACGGAGCCTTGGCCGGGAGCAGCCCGAGCCCGCCGGCGAGCCGCAGCGGGCTGTAGTCGTAGTCGACGCTGACAACGGCGCCGTCCTCGCTGATCTCCAGGCTCCAGCGGCCGTTCCCGCGCTCGGCCCCTGCGCTGGTGCCTGCTACCAGGGCAAACCCGTCGGCGGTAGCCACTGCCCGTACCGGGCGCGAGTAGCCCCGGCGGACCGGCGGTGCCGCGACCGGCAGCGGCCGGCCCAGGCCGTCCAGCCGGGACGGATCGAGCGGTCGCTCAGCCCTGGGTAACGCCAGCGGCACCAGGATGCGGCGCGGCCGCAGCGGCAGTTCGGGTAACAGCAGCCACGCGCCAGCGGGCAGTTCCTCGGTGAACGGATCTGGCAGCACGGCCCGACCGAGATCTAGCACGCCAAGCCCGGTCAGCCGGTCAGCCGTCAGCGGCTGGCCCGTGCAGATAACCTGCCAGTCATCGGATTCGGCGCAGAACACCCGCTCGTCGGTCGCCCATAACCGCACCGACCCGCCGGGACCGGTCGCGGTCAGCATCGAGTCAGCGTCCTCTCGCACCAGCAGGCTGAGCCGGTCAAGACCAGGGCCGGGCAGCGACGGCAGCTCGAGTCCCAGGCACCGCGCGAGCAGGTGCGCGGGCACCCCCGGTGCCGGCAGGCCCGCTTCGAGCCCCACCGCTGAGCCCTCCGCCCCGACGCTCACTGTCGCGAAGCGCAGCACGCCGTCAGGGAACAGCACCCGCAGGCCGTCGCCGAACCCAAGCGCCTCGACCGGGATCTCTACATCCTGATCGCCAGCCTCACTTAACAGCTCGCGCAGCTCATCGATCTGGGCCTTCACCAATACGCTCCTTTGCGCCCGCAAGCGGTCCGCGGCCGGACAGATCTCTCCCGCCAGTTTCCATAAAAAGGCGCGACACCCGGCTTTGCAAGAGAGCAGCTGGCCAGAAATTATTTCCATATAAATGTTTAAGAGTTCCGTAGAAGCGATTTTGGCGTTATCGGACGCGGGTGTCCCAGATGGCGGAATGGCGATAGAATCGGTGCAGTACAGCACGTTCGCTCGCTCGAGGTGATGGCGGCGGGTCCGGCGCCGGCAGGATCGCTGGCTGGTGGAGACTAGCGGGATGAAGAGTGCTGATCTGCTGATCGACGGCCTTGGCCGGGTCAGGGAAGTAGTGCACGACGTAGCCAGCGGCCTGACGGCCGCGCAGCTTGCCTGCCGTCCGGCACCGGCCGCCAATTCGATCGGCTGGCTGATCTGGCACCTGACCAGGGTCCAGGACGATCACCTCGCCGAAGCCGGCGGATACGAGCAGACCTGGGTCACGGAAAGCTGGGCCGGCCGGTTCGGGCTGCCGCCCGGCTACCTGGCGACCGGCTATGGTCACGGCCCCGACGAAGCCGGCGCGATCATGGCACCGTCCCCTGACGTGCTGACTGGCTACCACGACGCGGTGCACGCGCAGTCGGTCTCGTACATCGCGACGATCACCGATGCCGACCTGGACCGGATCGTCGACGAGCGCTGGGACCCGCCGGTCACGCTCGGCGTCAGGCTGATCAGCGTCATCGACGACGACGCGCAGCACGCCGGCCAGGCCGCCTATCTACGCGGCCTGATCGAGGCCGATGCGTAAGGAGGACGGCTGTACTGCTCCTTGCTCTGGGCAGATTGAGCCCGGTAGACTCGTACAGGATACCTGGACAAGTGAGGTGAGCCTTCGTGACCGCGGTGAGCATCAGCCATGCCCGCGACCATCTGTTCCCGCTCGTCCGGCGGGTCAATGAAGACCATGTGGTCATCGAGATCGTCACGCGCCACGGTGGCAACGCCGTCCTGATGTCCGCCGAGGACTACGAATCACTGCAGGAAACCCTCTACCTGTTCTCCACCCGCGCCAATGCCACCCACATCCTGCGCGGCCTGGCCGAGGCCAGGGACGGGCGCGCTGAGCCGGCCGACCTGGAGACACTGGCCACCCGGTTCGGCGCGCAGGCCGACGAGTGAAACTGCACGTCAGCTCAGGTGCCATCGAAGACCTTGAGGCACGGTCGACAATCAATCCCAAGGTGCTGTCAAAGATCATCCGGCTGATCGCCGAAACCATGCGAACCCCGCGAACCGGCACGGGTAAGCCGGAACGGCTCAAGCATCTCGGCGGCGATCTGTGGTCACGGCGAATCACCGAAAGGGACCGCCTGGTATACGACATCCAGCCGGACGCCATCATCATCGTTGCCTGCCGGTTCCACTACGACGATCACTGACTCCGGCCAAACACGGAGTTTATGTACAGAGGACCCATACGGGTCCTAAATCTTCCCGGCCGACCTGGCCTTGGCCATCCACACCCCTCGACGCCGCCTGGGCTCCAGGCCCGGGCACCATTTCTGAAAGGTGCGGAGGGAGATGTTGCTCGTCTTCGTTTCGTCCAGCGCGCCCGGCTTATGATCCGGGCGAATGAGGACAGATGCGTAATCGACAGGAGACTAAAATGCCACCTCGCGTTTTCCGGTTAGCGGCTCTTGCGGCAGTCGCCGTACTGGCGTCGGCCGTGTCCGTTCCCGCCATCGCGGCGGGCACGCACGGGACCCGGCCGCAGCAGGCTGGCCTGGCCTGGGTGGCGCTCGGCGATTCCTATACAGCCGGCGCGATCCCGGCGGCCGGCGAGGAATTCGAGCAACCGCGCGACGGCTGCGTCCGCACGACCAATTCCTACCCCGAGGTCATCGCCCGTGATCTCGGACCTCTGATCAGCCTGAAGAACGTCAGCTGCGGCAACGCCACGATCGAGAACGTCACCACGGTCGGGCAGTTCCCCACCGGTCGGCAGATCCCGCCCATCTCCACCGACCCGGACTACCCGTTCCCCCAGGTCCGGGTACAGCTCAGGGCCGTCAGCATCAATACGAGGCTAGTCACCGTCGGAATCGGCGGCAACACTCTCGGATTCGGCGAGATCCTCCAGACCTGCCTAGCCCTCGGAGCGCAGACAGGTAACGTCGGAACGCCCTGCAAGAACTTCTTCACCAAGGACACAGTAGGCGACGAGCCGTTTGACGCGCGGTTCCGTGACCTGGCCGCCGATTACGACGACATGCTCTTCATCCTCCACCAGGCGGCCCCGGCCGCCAGGATCATCACCGTCGGCTACCCGTTCATCATCCCCGAGGACACCAGCAAATGCACGTTCGGTGATTCGCCTGCAGCAATGAGGCAATTCAGCACCATCACCCACGGTGACCTGACCTGGCTGCGCACCAGCGTGCTCGAACGACTCAACACCGTGATCGAGGAAGAGACGATCCGTAGCGGCGACACCTTCGTCAATACCTACAACTCCAGCCGCGAGCACAGTGTCTGCGACTCGGACAAGTGGGTAGACGGCATCCTCGATGCCCAGGGCAGGCCCGCCCTGGTGCATCCCAACACGGCCGGGCAGGCAAACACGGCACGCCTGGTCGAGCGGGCCATCCTGGGCCTGAGCGCTATCCAGCGGCCGAAAGCGCAGTAGGAAAGCCAAGCCGACGCGGCCTGCGACTCACCGACCCCGCGGGTACCCCTAGGGCACAACCACTACAAACGTGATAACAATCCCTTATTGACTGCCGCTCCGGGCCATGTCATTCTCCGGGTGCAGCACCGATATTTAGTGTGCTGATCCCGGGAAGGAACACGATGAAACTCCCCATCCCAGCGTCCGGAGGACCGCGAGCGCTGAAGGCCGGCATCATCATGCTGGCCTCAGCCGTCCTCACCCTGGCGCCCACCGCGACGTTAGCCGCCTCCGCGGCGACCGCGCCCAGCCCGCATTCGGCGAGCGACGTGCGCCACGCATGTGCCTCGCCCAGGGCCGGGTACCTCGCGTGCCTGGCGGTCATCCGCACGAACGTGCCCGGTCACGTCGGCCTGATCCCTGACGCAACCCCGTCCGGCTACGGCCCCAGCGACCTGCAGTCCGCCTACGCGCTGCCCTCAGCCACGGCGGGCGCCGGGCAGACGGTAGCGCTCGTCGACGCCTTCAACGATCCGAAGGCAGCGGCCGACCTCGCCGTTTACCGCTCACAGTTCGGCCTCCCGGCCTGCACGGCCGCCAGCGGGTGCTTCAGGCAGGTCAATCAGACCGGCGGCACCAGTCTCCCCCGTACCAACAACGGCTGGGCCGAAGAGGAATCTCTCGACGTCGACATGGTCTCGGCGATCTGCCCCCTGTGCCACATCATCCTGGTCGAGGCCACCAGCGCGTCGACTGCGAACCTGGGCAAGGCGGTCAACGAAGCGGTCGCCCTCGGTGCCAAGTTCGTGTCGAACAGCTACGGCGGCGGCGAGACCTCGACTGAGGCAAGCACCGACACCTCCTTCTACAACCACCCGGGTGTCGCGGTGACCGCGTCCTCAGGTGACAGCGGCTTCGGCCCCCAGTACCCGGCGGCATCCCAGTTCGTCACCGCGGTTGGCGGCACCAGCCTGACCCGTGCCTCCAACGCTCGCGGCTGGACCGAGACCACGTGGAACGGCGCGGGCTCAGGCTGCAGCAAGTTCGAGGCCAAGCCCTCGTGGCAGCATGACACCGGCTGCGCCAAGCGCACGATCGCCGACGTATCAGCCGTCGCCGACCCGAACACTGGTGTCGCGGTCTATGACACCCAGGGCGACCCTGGTTTCGAGGTCTTCGGCGGCACGTCAGTCGCATCGCCGATCATCGCGGCAGTCTTCGCTCTGGCCGGCACCCCCACGGCGGGCACCTACCCGTCCTCCTATCCCTACAGCCACACCGCCAACCTCAACGACGTAACGTCTGGCTCGAACGGCACGTGCAGCCCGGCCTACCTCTGCACCGCTGGCGTGGGCTATGACGGTCCCACCGGCCTGGGCACCCCCAACGGAACAGCGGCCTTCCACCAGTAACCAGGCACAGCGGCAATAGCCAATCTGCCCAGCCGCGGGTGGCCAGGGACGCACCCTGGCCACCCGCGGTTCCTTAAAAACCGGGTACGTGCTCTCGGATGGCGAGGATGGCCGCCAGAGCCGGGTCTTCGTTGCGGCGGTAGGCCTTGAACGTGGGCGGCGCGTAGATGTCGGGCGCGGTCCAGGTCCGATGATCATCGGGCCAGGACGTCTGCCAGAACAGGTCGGCCACGTTGGCCCTGACCTTGCTATAGGGCAGCTCGAAGTCGATCCGCTCGCCGATGAAGTTGGGCCGCGAGCCGGTGGGCTCGCCGACGAAGATCGCGCTGGTCTCGCGCTCGATGGCGGTGACAGTATTCTGCGCTGCGGAGAAGGTCAGCCGGCCAATGATGATGAAGAGCGCGCCGCGCCGGCTCAGCCGCTTGCTGGCGATCAGGTGGTGCAGGAGATGCTGAGTGAGCAGAGTGTTGCCGCCGCCGTTCCAGCGCAGGTCAATGACGAGGCCGGCGTTGCGGTCCTCGATGAAGCCGAATAGCCGGTCGCAGAACGCGGCGAACGTCTCCGCCGGATGATCGCGGATGGCGTTGAACTGGAAATAGACAAGGTCATCAGCGCGCAGGTACTCAAACCAGAACGGCAGCTCACGGTTGAGCAAGTGCAGCGGCCGGGGTTCGGTCACGGTGTCAGCCAGGGCCACCCAGCCGGGCGGGTACCGATCATGCTCATACTCGATCGGAACGGCTCGCAGCCGGACAGCATCGACAGTTCCGTCTGGCAGCCGGAGGGTCAGCTCGTGGTCGATGCCTAGTGCCCGCAGGATTGCCTGGTAGCGCACGAGCACCGGGAATATCCAGGTGAGCCAGTGATCGTTATCCCTGGTCGTGATCGGATCCAGCGCGGCCATGACGTCGCCGATAACGAGCCCGCCGACCTTCTCGATCCTGGCTCCCAGCAGGTGCTCATATTCGGCAGCGGCACCAATCACGTACAAGCCCTCGTCGAACATGAACAAGTCCACGGGGAGCATCGCGGACATTTCCTGGTCGTGCTCAGGCCAGGTGACTCTCGCGTGCCCGTCGTTCAGGTGACGGACCAGCTTCATCATGGCGACCAGGATCTGCGCATCGGTAAGGCCGGGGATCGCGATGTCTATCTCGGCGACGACCCGGTCGAACTCCGCTTCCGGCTGGACCGCGAACGGCGCGTAGGCGAGTCGCTTGATCTCCCTGGCCAGGAAGGCCAGGTCATAACGCCAGCCGTCATCTCGTGACATGCTGCCGGCGTCGATGATGCCAACCAGGTCGCGGATGCGCTGATCGGTGCGCAGCTCCTCCCAGAGCTCCTGCGACCTGACCCGGCTCAGGTCACGCATCCCCCTGCCGACCGCGATCTCAAGCGTCGCGACCGCCGCCTCGCGCTGACCGGCGGCAACTTCACAGCAGGCGATGCGGTAAGCGACCTCTCCTGGCATAAGCGGTGGCGAGTCTTGCGACCAGCTCCTGTCCCGCAGGCCAAGCCGCAGGACGATTTCCCACGCCTCCCGCGCCGCTCGGTAGTCTCCCGCGCCGAACCTGGCCTCGCCCAGACGCGCCCAGTAGTCCCCGTTTACCGGATTGGCCGCGGTGACCCTCGCCCACAACTCCGCCGCCGCAGCCCAGTCCTCATTGCCTGTCCTAGCGCGCGCCAGGGCCACCAGCCCCATAAAGTCCGGCATATGCCAGATCCTACAGACCGCGATCCGACCCGGCCGGACGTTGATAGACCGGATCGGTAGAGAAACCGTGCGGGGGTCGTTACCCAGAGAGTTGTCGTCATTCTCCTGGAGAGTACGACAGTCTCCGGGACGGACTGCCGCCAGACAGCAGACCGTTCGTCTAGGGTGGTACACGATGAAACTCCATGTCGGATGCGCAATGTGGAGTTACGCACCCTGGCAAGGTCGCTTCCTGCCCGCCTCCCTGTCGCCGCGCGACCGCCTCCGTGCCTACGCGTCCTGGTGCAATGCCGTCGAAGGCAACACCACCTTCTACGCGACTCCCGCTCCAGACACGCTGAAATCGTGGGCCGAGCAGACCGCGCCCGACTTCCGGCTCGTACTCAAGCTGCCGAGACCGATCACCCATGAGCACCGGCTCACCGGAACCGATGACCTGCTCGGCGCGTTCCTGGCCGCGATCGAGCCGCTCGGGGAACGCGCCCGCACCCTCTGGATCCAGCTGCCGCCGTCCTTCAGCCCGGCCGACCTCGGCGCTCTCGCCGGGTTCCTGCGCCGCCTGCCCCGTGCTTACCGGTACAGCGTCGAGGTGCGGCACCGCGCGTTCTTCGATGACCCGCGCCCGGCGCAGCAACTGGAGCGGGTTCTCGGTTACGTCGGCGCGGAATGGGTGACCTTCGACACCACCATCCTGTTCGGCAGCCCTCCGGTGAGCGATGCCGAACAGGAGGCCTGGACGAGGAAGCCGCGATTGCCCCGCCGGACCCGGGCGCTGACGTCCAATCCTGTCGTGCGCTACCTAGGGCGCGACGACGCGGCACTTACTATGGCTGGCTGGCAGTCCTGGCTTGAGGTCATAGCCGGCTGGCTGCGCGAGGGGCGGTCACCGACGGTGTTCATTCACACGCCAGACAACGTCGACGCGCTCGATCTGGCCCGCCGGTTCCACGACGACGTGCGAGCACGGCTGCCCGGGATCGAGCCGCTCCCAGAACCGATCCCCTCCGGACCGCCGACCCTCTTCTGAGCCGGCTGGCCAGCCACGGCCAGACGGACCTGGATCGGAATCAGCTAAACCTCCCGGTGACGCGGTGATATTTGCCCGATTCTCGCTGATGTCAGGTCTGGCATTCATTATCGAAATATATGGCCCACTCTCTCTGACCCCTAGCAAAGGCGACGTGATGGCGGACGGTCTCAATCTTCAGATCTCCATCGGCGGTAGTCCCCTGACCATTATCGATGGCCAGATCTACGCGCTGCTCATGCCGGACATGGCCGACCCGGCGACCTGGACGGCCGCTTGACAGTGATGGCGACCCGACCCCGGTGACCGAGATCACCGAAAGCGGTTTTTACACCATCCAGGCACCCGACACGGATCTGCTCCTGTCCCGCAGGGAAATCGAGGACTACAGCATCCGCCCCAAGCAGGTCGTACTCGCGAATTCCGACACTCGCTGGCAGCTAATCATTCAAGTGGTATAGGTCGGATTTCTAGCTGGCTCGATCGGCCGCGCTTCCCGCTCACGCCGGATTGCTCCGCGAAGCCCGGATCGATTCGAGTACCGCCGCCAGGGCGGAAGCAGGCGTTTCGACCGCGCTGTCCAGGACGAGGTGGGGTTCTTCCCACGGCTCCCAGAGTCCGCGCATCCGCTGGACGTGCTCCCAGGAGACGGTCGCCGGCCAGCCAGGGATACCGCGCGAGCGCTCCAGCCGCCCTCGGTGTGCCTCCTCGTCGGAGCACACGCACTCCACGCCGACGAACCCGGCCTCGAGTGCCTCGGCCACGGCGCGCGACCGTCGCCTCTCCCGCTCCCGCTCGCCGACCCCGTCGACGATCGCGTCCGTTCCCAGCTGAAGCTGGCGTGCCATCGACGAGAGGACCATCAGCTCCGCCATCGGCCACGTGTTGTCCGGACGCAGCACCCCGAACGACGTCAGCGTCCCCAGCGCCCAGTCCGTCGAGAACGCCGGGGCGCGAAGCGACTGTGCCAGCGCCTCGGCCAGGGTGGACTTGCCCGTACCAGGTAGCCCGGCCACGAAGACGGCACACGGCAGCGGCGCGCCCTCCGGTCTCGGCAGGGCTCGAAGACTCAGGTACCTGCCGTACGCGCGGTCGGCCATCAGCTCCTGGAAATCCTTCCTGGCGCGGTCGAGCTTCCGGGCCCGACCCGGCGGCCCGCAACAGGCCCAGGAGCAGGTACTCGCAGCGCACCGCGTAGTCGCCGCGCCTCTCCGCCTCCCGCCGCGCGGCGGCCAGCAGGCTCTCCCGCTCCACCGGAACTCCGGGCTCGGCTCCGTTCTCCCTGAGCCTGCCCAGGAAGGCCGGCAGAACCCAGCTCTCACGTCCGGCCAGCGCGGCCGCCAGCGTCTCGAATGTAGTCAGCTCGTCGAAGGAGTCCAGCACTCCTACGACGTCGGGGTGCAACGGCAGCTCATCGATCACAGAGGTCGCTCCTCTCGAATCTCGCCAGCATAATGGGCGGCCGTCAATCCGCTCATTTGGCAGGCGCAATAACCAAATTCACCCGCTGGTGGCGGTATGTGCGATCCTCGTGCTTTGCGATTGCTGACGCACGCTTTAGGATGAAATTATCCGACTGCCCTGATAGTGTGCGACGATAGCGGCATGTCGTATCCAGACTAGTCCGCGCGGAGATCTGATCGGCTGGTTCTGGGCGCAGGAAAGGACACAGCCAGTGATGACCGGACGTGACGGCGGCAGGCACTGGTTCCTGCGGCTCGTGGCAGCGGCGGCTCTCCTGAGCGCTGCCGCGTGCGGGGGTACTACCGCGGCTGCCGGCCCCGGCCAGCCGACTCCGCCTGGCCCGTTACCCTCGCCATCCGCGCCGGCACCGACGTCCGCATCCGCACTGCCGTCCGCGCCGGCCTCCGGGCAGGCACCGCCGTCAGCCGGTGCCATTTCTGCCAGCGAGAGCGCCTGCGCGCTGGTCTCATCCGGCGATGCGGCGGCCGCGCTTGGCATGGCGGTCGGCAAGGGACTGCCGGTGCCCCCGGTTAACCTGCACAACGGCGCCGTGGGCGGCACGTGTGAGTGGACCGATTCCGCTGGCGGCACGGCCTTGGTGATCACCCTGAAATATCCATCTCCTGCCATTGCCAGCACGGTCTTCAAGAACTCGAAGAGCTCGGCGGCCAGTAACCAGCCGGTACCCCTGCCTGATCTGGCACCGTCGGAGTTCGCCGACACCGGTACATACGGCGCCATTAGAGTCGCCCAGGGCTTCCTGCTCGACGGCAACCGCGAGCTTAATGTCACGATCAACGAGCCAGTGTCCGGCCCCGGCTCCCAGTTCAGCCTCGCCGCATTCGTGACCCTGGTCCGGCAAGCCGTCAAGGCCTGGCGCAGAGCCACCTGACTGCGGTGAGCAGTCAAACTCGACGGCGGGACCGCGTGCAGCGGCGCTCTCAGCCCGGCCAGTACGAGCATCTGGCGCCGGTGCGCACGGCATGCCGCAGGTGGTCGCCGATCATCGCATCGGCGTCGGCGACGTGCTGGATGGTGCGGCGGATGGCCTTGCCGGCGGCGAGTCGTGCCCGTTCATGGCTGTCGGCGAATGACCGGGTCCGGCCCGCGAGCCCGGTAGCGGAGGCGATTTCTGAGGTGAGCCAGTCTCGCTCGGCTCGGTCGCGTTCAGCGTGTTCCTGATCGCGGCGGGATTCGGCGGCGTCGGTCTCGCTGTCAAGCTGGGTGAGGCGGAGCCGGTACTGGCGCAGTGCTACCTGATCGAGAACGGGCTGGGCCGATCCGGTCTCCGCGAGGCCGTCGAGCGCCGTCACGCCGGCGACGAGATCTATGGCGTCGATCTCCTGTCGCGGGCTGGCGAGCAGGACGGCGAGGTGAAGAAGGCCGACCCGGTGCTCAAGGATGACGCTGCGCTCACCCCAGTCGATCCGCCATCGGCGACCCTGACGGGTGCAGGTGGCGATCGCCGTCGCCGGCCTGCCCTGCTCTTGCGGTTCAGGAAGACCCATCGCGGCCGCTTCGGCGGCGGCCTCGGCAAGCAGGCGCCCGGCCTCACGGGCGTCTGATTCCAGGCCGCGCCCGGTGAGCGCCTGCGCGAGCCGTCGCCGGGAGGAGATCACCGCTGGCCAGTGCGCCAGCGCGAGGTTCCGCGTGACCGCGGTGCGCAGGTGGGTCACGGCCTGGTCCAGGTCCCCGGTGGTCAGGCAGGCGACGCCGAGGGCGTGGTGAACCGATCCGAGGCAGGTGACGCCGAGACTTCCGACCATCGGCAGGTCGCCGCAGGGACGGAGCAGTTCGTAGGCGCGGCTCGCGGTCTTGGTGTCGCCGAGCAGGTGAGCGCCCTCCACGACGCCGTTCATTGTCACCAGCCAGCTGCCCGACCTGGGCAGCTCCGCCAGGTCGCGCCCGCAGACGGCGGCCAGCGCGCTCGCCGCGGCGCGATGGTCGCCGGCCGCTGCGGCCGCCACAGCCAGCGCGGCGTTCAGCGAACTGTCCGTCGCGCTGAGTTCCGGGGACTGGACAATCCTGCTGAGCGTCGGCAGCGCTTCGCCCACGCGGCCCTGAAACCAGCGGATGGTCAGCAGCTGCCCCGCGTGCCACGCCCTGGTCTGCGGCGCGCCCGCTGCCTCGCCGCGCCTGGCACAGACCTCAGCCAGGCTCTCGGCCCGCTCAAGATCACCGCTGCGGATGGCGAGCATGACGTCCATCGCGGCGACCACGAAGCTCACTACGCGATGATCTTCTCGCGCCAGCTCCTGCCGCAGCTCATCTAGCTGGCGGCGCGCGCGGGGATCACCGTCGGCGAACAGGTCGGCGGTGCGCCAGAGCAGGCCGACCAGCAGGTCGCTGCGGCGTCCGGTGCGGAAACTCTCGCCGATGAGCTCGGAGGCCAGTTCCCGGCGCAGCGGGGAGTGCCCGGGCCCGGCCAGGCAGTCATGGGCGAGGCTGAGCGCTTCCGCCCGGGTCACCGGATCCCCGTCGGCACGGGCCTCGGCGAGGACGGCGAGGATGTTCGCGGACTCGCCGTTGTCGTAGTCAGACTGCCCGGCGAGCCTGACGCGCAGGCGCAGCGCGAGCGTGGAGCGCGGGTCGGCCGCCGACAGGGCTCTGCTCAGCCGCTGCTGGAGCAGCGCCGACCCGGCGGCTGTCCGGTGCTCGTGCACCCACAGCCCGCTCAGGCCCAGCGCGGCCAGCGCCATCGCTGCCTCGTCGCCGGCCCCGTCGGCCATCAGGTACGCGGCGTCGTAACTCTGCCGCGCGGCCCCCAGATCGCCGCGCTGGGTCAGAGCGTCGGCGCCGACGGCGAGCAGCGAGCCTATCTTGTCGGAATTGTCAAACTTGTCTTCCAGGCGGCTGCGGGCAGCGGTCCGGCCGTCAGCGTCGCGGAGTCGCTCGCCCGGCTCTTCTAACAATGTCCTGATGACGTCAGCCATAGTGACCGCCTCGCAGAATATGATCTGGCGAGATCGTAACATGGCCATACTAGATATGGCGACGCGAAAATGGAGGCGGGCGACATCAGCGACAACGGATTCATCGTCGACGCAGTGGACCGTGCGCTGCTCGCCGAGCTGCAGCGAGACGCCACCCAGTCGTACGCGAGCCTTGGTCAGGCCGCTGGCTTGTCCGCCGGCGCGGCCCACGAGCGCGTGCGCAAGCTGCGCGAGCGCGGCGTCATCCGGCGTACCACGGTGGACGTCGACCCGGAGGCCGCGGGCCTGGGCGTATTGGCCTTCGTCATGCTCAACGGCGGCGCCTGGATGGGCGGGGCAGCTACGCACGAGGCACTCGCGGCCATCAGGGAAATCGAAGAAGCATTCATTGTCACCGGCTCAGCCGACGTACTCGTGAAGATCAGAACCGGCACAACCAAGGAGCTGCAGGCCGTGCTCCGCCGCATCTACGACATCGACGGTGTCGCCGGCACGCAGACCATTGCCGTGCTGACCACCGTCTTCGAGCGGCCGATCAGCCTGGCGGCAGATGATCCCGGCGTCAGACCTTCTTTCTAGGCTGGCCAGATTTCGCTGCGGGAGGGAGACTGCGATCAGGAGCCTGACGGTACGGATGAGGGAGGATCTGAATCGTGGCTGACCAGCTGTTACAAATTGAGGCCAACGGGATCAACGTCATTTCCGGTGCCGATCGTAAAGGCAGGCCGCGAGATCTGTTCTGGCCGTGGTTCGCGGCGAACATTTCGGTACTTGGCCTGTCCTTCGGGTCGTTCGTGCTGAGTTTTCGCATTTCCTTCTGGCAGGGGCTTGCGGTAGGCGTTGCCGGGATCGTGATGTCGTCGGTGCTGTGCGGTTTCATCGCGGTGGCCGGGAAACGGGGATCGGCGCCGACGATGGTGCTGAGCCGGGCCGCGTTCGGGGTGCGCGGCAACAAACTGGCCACGGCTATTGCCTGGCTGGTCAATGTCGGCTGGGAGACCGTGCTGGTGATCCTGGCCACGCTGGCGATCGCGACCGTGTTCGGTCATCTGGGGTGGGGCGGCGGCACGCTGACCAAGGTGATCGCCCTGATCATTGTGGTAGCGCTGACGATCTTCGGCGGGGTCATGGGGTTCGACCTGATCATGCGGATGCAGGTGGTGATCACGCTGGTCACTGCCGTGCTGACCGTGATCTTCCTCGTGCTGGCTGCCGGGCGGATCCACTGGGCCGCGGTTTCAGGGCTGCGGGCCGGCCCGGTGCCGAATGTGATCGGGGCGCTCGTGTTCACGATGGCCAGCTTCGGGCTCGGCTGGACGATCATGGCCGCTGACTACTCTCGTTACCTGCCCAGGAGATCATCGGGCGCCGGGATCGCCGGCTGGACCACGTTCGCGATCTCCCTCCCGCCCGTGATCTTGCTGGTATTCGGCCTCCTGCTGGCCGGCTCGTCGGCCTCTCTGAACCGGGCGATCAGCAACGACCCGATCGGAGCGCTCGCAGTGCTGCTCCCGGCCTGGTTCCTGGTGCCGTTCGCAATCGTGGCGGTCCTGGGCCTGGTCGCCGGATCGGTGCTCGATATCTACTCATCAGGACTTGCCCTGCTGACACTCGGCCTGCGGGCGCCCCGGTGGGCAGCGGCTCTCATCGACGGCACGCTCATGATCGGCGGCTCGATCTACGTGGTATTCGTGGCCGGGAACTTCCTGGTCCAGTTCGAGGGCTTCCTGATCACTCTGGGGGTGCCGATCGCGGGCTGGTGCGGGGTCATGCTCGCGGACATCGCCATGCGGCGAGCCGACTACTGCGAACCCGAGCTCTACGAGCGTCGAGGGCGCTACGGCGACATCCGCTGGTTCCCGGTCGGCCTCGTCGTGCTCGGCAGCGCGATCGGCTGGGGCCTGGTCACCAACGGCTCGGCCGGCTGGCTGTCCTGGCAGGGATACCTGCTCGGCCCGATCGGGCTCGGCGGCAAGACCGGCGCCTGGGCGTTCGCCAACCTGGGCGTGCTCGCCGCGCTCGGCCTCGGCTTCCTGCCCACCATACTGTTCGGCCGTTCCCCGGTTCGCCTGCAGGAGGCAGCGCCACCCGCCAGGGTCGCGGCATCCGCACCTTAAAGGAACTCTTAGCTGCCAGCTATTAGCAGTACGTAGCCATCCGGATCGGAGACGGAAAACTCCGTTGTTCCGTAGTGCGTGCGACGAAGGCCGGTCTGAGCCTCTACGCCTAGCTCATCAAGGCGCCCGTACAGAGTTTCGGCATCACCGGCCGAGCCCACGCGAAGAACGACGGCCTGAGACGGCTTGGCTAGTTTTCGCGCGATCCCGGGCAGATGGTCGGCAAGCCCGTCAATCGCTTGAAGCATCAGCCTGGAGCCGCGGAACGAGAGCTCAGCCCAGGAGATTGATCCATTGGCGCGTTCTATTTCTATTATCTCAAACCCTAGCTTCTCGTAGAAGGCGATCGAGTTTTCGACGTTCACTACGCCAAGCTCGCACACAATTCCTGGTGGCTTCATTTCGCTAGATAACCCTCGGTCACGATCCGCTCGGCGGCCTGCTGGTAGTCCGCCGGGTCAGCTGGCGCGAATGTCGCGAGGCCGTCCACGTATCTGTTGAACATGCAGAAGGCCGCCGCGATAAGAACGGTGTCATGGATCTCCACATCAGAGGCGCCCGCCTCGCGGGCGGCAGCCACATCCGCCGTCGTGACCGCCTTGCCGCCCTGCGGCACCTTGGCCGCCACCCGCAGGAGCGCCTTGAGCTTGGCCGACACCGGTGCCTGCTCCAGGTCGGCCCATACCTGGTCAACCAGCGGCATGCCCTCGGGCAGCTGCGCGGCGGCGAACGCCGAGTGGGAGGACGCGCAGAACGTGCACTCGTTGAGCCTGGACACCTGCGCCGCGATCAGCTCGCGTTCTCCCCTGGTGAGCGTGTTCGGCCCGCGGAGCAGCACCTCGGCAAGCGCGCTGAGGGCGTGACCTGTTTCTGGCCGGTAACTCATCAGGCCGCCGATTCCCGGAAGATCATTACCTAGAGTGATGTGAGCCATTTAGTTCTCCTTGATCCCGAATATCAGTGACTTTAATCCACCCGGCCTCATGCGGCGCGCTCGCGCGGTGTGGTGAGCATGGCCGGGGCGAGCGGCAGCGCGTGCGCCACCGCGGGCGCCGAGTCTTCCGCGCGACAGAGCCTGCGGAGTTCGAGGTCAGGTACGGCGAAGAGGATCGGCAGGTCAGTCGGGCGCCGCGCGCGCAGCGTGATGTCGACCTCGCTGACCGCGTCGGCCGTCACCGTGACCGATCCCTGTCCGCCGACGAGCAGGGACCTGCGGGTCCACGGCTCAGGGTCAGCGCTGTCGGACACTGCGACCGCCCTGATGAACCACTCTCCTGGCGGGATGTTCGGGAGCCGGTACGGGGCCGGACGAGCCGATCTGGTGTCGACGATGACCCAGGATGGTGGCCGGCGCTGGATGATCGGGGTCATGAAGGCACCCAGGTAGATCCGCGCCGCCGCGTAGTCGGCCGGCAGGTCAACCATCCCGGTCACGGTGCCGTTCGACGACGATCGCGGTAGCGACTGATCAGCGGGCACCTGCTCGGCGGGCGCGGGGCCGGGATCGAGGTGAATGCCCTCACCCCACATGCGCCTGAACCGGGTCGGCGATGCGCCCACGCTCTGCGTGAACCTGTTCGTGAAGGAGCCCAGGCTGTTGTACCCGATCGCCAGCGAGATTTCCGTCACGCTCAGCGAGGTCGAGGCCAGCAGTCGTTTAGCCTGGTAGATACGGACGGCGGAAAGGTACCTGCCCGGCGAGACGCCGGTGGCTTCCGTGAACACTCGGCAGAAATGAAAACGGCTGAGTATCGCGCTCTTGGCGATCTCGGACAGCGACAGTGGCTCACCGTAGCTCTCCCAGATGCGAGCAATAGCGCTTTCGACCGGACTGAACATGGATCTCCTTCTGTCACAGACCGCATGAGCACCACTACACACGGTGCACTGGGCCGATCAAGCGCCGTTATGCCCCCCGTACAGTTCCGATCCAGGCTCGCTTGGGTCGGCGTGGCGTCCTCGGGCAGCGGCAACCTAGAAGGTGTGCGGCCACGGGCGCGGACCCATGATCATCCGTAGGACCTCGCGCAACAGCACTGGTGAGAGGAATTTCCTTGGCTACTCCGCAGGACGTATACGCCGACCTGGTCACTGAGGGCGATGCGCTCGAACAGCTCGTGACCAGCCTCGAGCCGGCCCAGTGGGGCCTGCAGACTCCCGCTCCGGGGTGGACGATCGCGCATCAGGTCGCGCACCTGGCCTCGGTCGCGCGCCTGGCCCAGATGGCGGCGGCCGCTCCTGACATGTTCAAGGAGGTGGCCGCGAGAGCCGCGGGTGGTGACTTCGATGCCGCTGTTCACGCGATGCTCCAGCCCTACCTGGCGGACCCCCCGCCCGCGCTGCTAGCCCGCTGGCACGCCGACCGCACCGCGGCCTCTGATGCGCTGGCCGCGCTACCGCCGAGCGAGATAGTGCCCTGGCTGGTCAGGCCGCTGCCCGCCGGAATTCTCGCTAGCGCAGGACTCATGGAACTGTTCGCGCATGGCCAGGACATCGCCGACGCCGTAGGGGCTCGCCGCGAGTACACCGACCGGATCGGGCACCTCACCGGGTTCGCCGTACGCACCTGGGACTTCGGCTACCTGGCCCGAGGCCTGACGCCGCCGGAGCAAGAGTTCAGGTTCGAGCTCACCTCGCCATCCGGCAAGCGGTGGGATTTCGGCCCAGAAGATAGCGCACAGCGAGTGACCGGGCCCGCTGTCGACTTCTGCCTGCTGACCACGCGTCGCAGGCACCACGCGGATCTCGCGCTGGTCGCCGAGGGCGCCGAGGCACAAGCCTGGATGGACATCGCCCAGTGCTACCGCGGATCACCGGGGCAGGGCCGGTCTCCCGGCCAGTTCGCCGCCAGCGACGCTACTCCCGCGCCGCGCTGACCCTTGCGGTATCCGCTGGTATCCGCAGCGGGCGTGAGCCGGCGGAAGCTGGCCGCGTCCCGCTCGCGGTGACCGGCTCGCCGCACCCCTCGCACACCACCTCGGCCCCCAGCGAATGGCCGCACCTGTGCTCAAGGACAAGCGGCGGCCCGCTGTCGCCTGCCAGGTATCTGTCGCCCCAGGACATCAGGGCGAGTATGACGGGGTAAAGGTCGAGGCCCGCGCGCGTCAGGTGGTACTCGAACCTGGCCGGATGGCCCGAGTACGGCACTCGCTGAAGAACTCCCGCGTCTACCAGCGCGCGCAGCCTCGCTGCCAGAGTGTCGCGGGGAACTCCGGTCCGCCTCACCATCTCGTCGAACCTGCGGTTGCCGAGAAAGACCTCTCGCACGGCGAGCAGCGCGCCCCTGTTACCGACGATCTCAAGCGTGCGCGCGACGGAGCACTGCCGCGGCTGGGACGATACCGGCACCATGCCGTTGAGCATACCAACCATCACAGTAAGTTAGGTCGCAAATCTGGACGCACTAGGTCAGTCGGGCTTACCATGTGAGTCCTCTAGTCCTGACTCATATGAAGGATGACCCTGTGCCGCAGGCCGAGCTACGAAACGATCCAATGGAGGTCCGGATGAGTCTTCCGCAGGTCGCGTCGCGCGAGCAGTGGCTCTTAGCCCGCAGGCAGCTACTCGCCAAGGAAGAGAACCTCAGCCGCCGCTGCGATGCGGTGAACTCCGATCGCCGCCAGCTGCCCATGGTGCGGATCGAGAAGAACTATCTCTTTGAGGGCGTGCGAGGTCAGGTAGGCCTAGCCGAGCTGTTCGATGGCTGTCGCCAGCTGATCATCCACCACTTCATGTTCGACCCGAGCTGGGACGCGGGATGCCCGACCTGCTCGGCCGCGTCCGACGAGCTTTCCGCTGGATTGCTCGCCAGGCTCCGGGCGCGAGAGACGGCCTTCGCGGCGGTCTCGCTGGCGCCATTCGCCAAGATCATGGCGTACCGGCAGTGGAACGGCTGGACCTTCCCCTGGTACTCCTCGTTCGGCAGCGACTTCAACTACGACTTCCACGTGACCCTGGACGAGAAGGTAGCTCCGGTCATCTACGACTACCAGTCCAAGGCAGAGATCCTGGCGGCCGACACGGCGAACGATCTGGTCGAGGCCGAGCTGCCGGTCGAGTTGCCCGGCATCAGCTGCTTCCTTCGTCACGGTGGCGACATCTTCCATACCTACTCGACCTATGGTCGCGGCATCGAGCAGTTCAGGGGTGCGGAGAGCTTCCTTGAGCTGCACGGTCCTTGGCAACCGATAGCCGGCGCTAGCCAGGAGCCGACGCGGCGGGCCGCGGCCAGGCTAGCCCACGCCGCGAGGCTGATGAGATCCTCGTCGGAGCGCTGACCGCGGCGGAACTCGTCAATGTCCGGCGGGCCGACCTGGTGCGGCGCGAAGGCGATGAGCAGCGCAAGGCGGCCCGCTGGCCGGTCGGCGCGGGCCAGGCCCTGTAGCGCGTCATCGACCCAGGAGCGGCCGAGCCCGGCTGCCTGCCCGGACCAGCCTGCCAGCTCGCTGATGACGAGGTCGCGCACTCGGTCGTCGACCGCGCGGGCACCCGCTGCCTCGATGACCGCGATGGCACGCGCGAACGAGTCGGCGATCACCTGACGGCCGGCCGCCCACCCCAGGTCGTCAGGCATAGGCGCCTCGGGAAGCAGGCCGAGGGCGGCGCCAGGCTCAATAGCGCCGCTGGCGGTAGACCGCAGGAACCGGCCGAGCACGCGCATCATGCCGCCCGCGAGCGGGGCGGGCAGGATTGCCGGGAGCGGGCTGTCCTCGCAGAACACGGTGACCATGCGGTTCAGGTACTGAAAGGTCACCGCCACGCCGGCGAGCTCAGGGAGCTGCTCGACAGGGAACGGAGGGTCACGGCGCAGGACCGACTCCCGCAGTCCGCTCGACCTGGCCCAGGCGGCGAGGTCGCGCAATGCGGGGTCGGCCATCGCCTCAACGCGGTCGCCGCCGATCGCGTCGGCTTCGGCGCCATGGGCCAGCCCGCGCAGGACCGCGCTGTGGACATCGACGCAGTACGGGCAGGCGTTCCCGAGGGATACCCCGGCGGCCACCACTTCCTTTGCCGCCCGGTCGGCCACACCCGTCGCCAGCAGCGTCTCTCGCAGCATGACCCAGCAGGCCGCGAGCGGGCCTGCGCTGGCGAGTGCAGCACGACCGGCGGCGCGAGCATCCCGAAGTCCCGCTCGACCTGGGCGTACACGGCGGCGACCGGGCCTGAGGCCGCACCGGGCGGCACCGGGCGGACGTGCCGGATCTGCATCGTCGACCTGCGAAGCGCCCGCTGCATCACCGTGTTACTCATCTGCGCGCCTCTCGCACGAGACTCACTACGCGGCCGTCCTGTCGACCGCGCGCATGGCGGTCGCGACGCCGCCGGGCGCCGGAGCCCCGTACGTGACCCGCACACCCCGCTCTCTCGCCGCCGCCACGATGCCTGGCATGGCGCGCTCGGCGAGCGCGGCGATGGTCAGCGCGGGGTTGACGGTGAGCCCGCAGGGCACCGCCGAGCCATCGGTAACGAAGATGCCGGGGTGATCGCGCAGCTCATGGCGGACGTCCAGGGCCGAGGTCGCCGGGTCGTCGCCGATCCGGCACGAGGCCAGCGGGTGCACGGTGTAGGCGCCGACTACTTCGTTCGTCCACGGCATGACCTTCGCCAGGCCATCGCGCTCAAGGATGTCCTTCACCGCGGCATCCGACTCGGCCCAGCCGCGCAGCGTGTTCTTCGTCGGCTGGTACTCCAGATTGCCCTGGCCAAGCATCTGCTGGGAAATCCGGTCCGCATTGCCGCGCCGCGGCGGCGGCCCGAACACGCCCTCATTGTCGTCCTCCGACATCGTGAAGATAGTCAGCCAGGAGTTCCAGTGCCGCAGCATCTCCTTCTTCTCCGGGCCGAACCAGGCCGGCCCGTCCGGGCCAGTTGCCTGGGCCAGGATCGTGCCGAGGCCAGGCGGGAAATACAGCTGCTCCAGTGAGAACCGCGAGAACTCAGGCAGCGAGCCGTCGAGCCGATCCCAGCTCGCGACGCTCGGGCCGCGACCGATCTGGTTGGCCTGGTATGCCTTTCCGCCCGGGCGGGAAAGGCCGAGCACCTCCTTTACCCTGTCCTCGTTGAGCACGGCGGTGTTCAGCCGCTCGCCATTGCCGGAGAAGTACCGCCCGACGGCGTGCGGCATCGCGCCGAGCACCGGCTCTGACCGCTGCAGGATCACCGGCGTGGCGCCGGCGCTGGCCGCCAGCACGATGATCTTCGCGTCGATCGTGGCGCTGCCCGTCTCGATCCGGTAGTCCTCGTCATCGATAACGCTGTAGTGCACCCGGTAGCCGCCGTCGTCGTTCCTGGAAAGCTGCTGCACCTCGTGCAATGGCCTGATCTCGGCACCGTGCGAGAGCGCCGCCGGCAGATAATTCATCAGCAGCGATCGTTTGGCGTCGAACCGGCACCCTGCCATCATCCAGTTACAGTTCGTGCACATGGCGGTGTCGATCGCGACCGGCACCGGGTTCGCCGTGTGCCCGGCATGGCGGCAGGCCGCCGCCCACAGCCCGCCAGGATAGGTGACCTCGCTCCATTCCTGCCGGTGGACCGGCAGGGCCTCGGTGACCCGGTCATACCACGGGTTCAGCGTCTCGCGGGTGATCGCCGCCGGAAACAGCCGCCTGCCGATGCTGCCCTGCCGCTCGAAGACAAAGCTCGGCGCTCGCGGCATCGTGGCGAAGAACACCACGCTGCCGCCGCCGACGCAGTTGCCGCCGAGCACGCTCATGCCCCGTCCGGCGACGAAGTCGAAGATGCGGGTGGACGACGAACCCAGGATGAAGTCGTGCTCAAATTCCTCGGTCGACAGCCAGGGCCCCCGCTCAAGCACCACCACCTTGGCGCCTCCGGCGGCGAGGTGGTAGGCGGCGATCGCGCCGCCAAAGCCACTGCCGATCACCACAATGTCGGTGCGCTCCGTGGTCGTCATGCCGGGTCTCCCGCCGGGGTTGTACCTGGATGCAGGCTGGCCAGTTGCTTTCCGTAGGAAAAATCGGGAAACCGCCACAGGCCGTCCGCGTCGGGCTTGGCGAACCCCATGGCGGTGAGCCCGGGGTGACCAGCCGCGATGGCGTCGACCGTGCGCAGGTGCGCCGCCGTGTCAAAGGCCATGAAGCAGAACAGTGCGACCAGGATCCAGATGTCCTTCTCCGGGTGGTCGGGCGCGATGAGCATCCGCACCACGGCGGTCCGGTCCGCGTAGGACAGCGCCACGAACGCGGGGACCGAGTCATCGATCGAGACGCCATGGCTAGCCGCCCAGGCCTCCGCGTGCTCGTTCAGCGCCTTGGCCAGGCCCTCCAGGCCATCCGACACGCCGGTAGCCGGCGTCTCAAGTAGCTCCACCGCGCCGGCCTCTACCGCGCCAGGGCCAGCCGCCGCGCCCGCGATCGCCCGGTCGTCCGGCCAGCGCTTCGCGCCTGGCACGAACGTATCGGCCCACGCCTCAAGTGTCCGCATGCGGTACTGATCACCGCTAGTGGTTTCCTGTTGCACTGACCTCTCCTTTCCGCCACTGCCGGCCTGGTCAGATCCGGCCTGGCTAGATGAAGAATGTGTTCGGCTCAAGGCCGCACAAGACCCTCCCGTAGAGCTCAAGGTTCTTGATCGGCATGTTCAGCGCGTGCAGGCTGATGGCCTGGAGATCCCGCTGGATGCGCTGTACCGGCATGGAGCTGTAGATGCCGCCCGCGCCGCCGGCCATGTTGTAGATGTTCACAGCCTCATGGCAGAGCTGCGATACGCGGCCGACCGCTACTCGGCAGTACGCGCGCTCGCGCGTCGTGTACGGGTCATTACTGTAGTTCTTGTGGTCCACCAGAGCCGCGAGAGTGCGGGCGTGGTACTCCGCCTCGTCGATCTTCAGGTCGGCCTCGGCCACCTGAACGTGGGTGATCGGCCATTCGGCCTGCGTCGCGTAGTTGGTGTGATGGATCGGGCGGAGGTGAATGCGCTCGAGGAATGCCTCCCTGGCGGCCTGCGCCATTCCGACCTGCTTGCCGGTGTTGATGTTCGAGAGCACCCCGACGATCGGACCGCGGTAGCAGGGTGAGTCCGCGTTGCGCTCGGAGCCGTATTCCTGGCGCGCGACCTCGCTGAGCCACTGGAAGCGCTCCCGGGGAATGAATACGTCCCTGGCGACCAGGGTGATGCTGCCGGTGCCGCGCAGGCCAGCGACGTCCCAGTCATCGACGATCTCCAGGTCGCTCATCGGCACGACCGCCGCGATCGGCTCGATCTCGCCCGCCGGGTTGACCGCCAGCGTCGAGAGCACCTTCCACTGGCTATGCCAGGCGCCGCTGTTGAACCCCCACTCGCCGGACACCACGACGCCGTCCTTGGTGATCTCGCCCTTGCCGTTCGGCACCAGGGTCCCGCAGATCCGCACGTCGGGGCTGGCGAAGACCTCGTCCTGGACCGAGTCGGGGAAGTGCGCGACCGCCCAGCACTGAGCCCACCAGGCAGTCGCGCAGAAGGCCGGTGACCCGTCTCCCCGTCCGAGCTGAATGCCCACGTCGACGATGGTCTGCATGTCACTTTCGTAGCCGCCGTACTGAGTGGGAACCAGCATGCGCAAGACGCCGGCATCGATCATCGCCGCGACCGACTCGTCGGCCAGCCGCCGGTGCTGATCTCCCCACTGGGCATTCGCCCGCAGTACGGGCACTATGTCCGTCACGCGCTGGACAAGCTCGGCTCGTGATGGGATTCTGACGGCTTTCACAAGTCCTCTCCTTAGCTCATAGCGATTGCGGCTGTTGTCCCGGCGAGATCTGCCACCGCCCAGATTGGGGTCATGTCAGATGTACGGGGTATTGGGCTCAAGGCCGCAGATGATCCGGCCGTACAGCTCCAGGTTGGTGTTTGGGTGCACGATCGCGTGCAGGTTCAGGGTCTTGACATCGCGTTCGATGCGCTGGATCGGCACGTCCCGGTATATCGACGACCCGCCGCTTGCCGCGCCGAGTATCTCGACGGCCTCCTTGGCGCGCTGGCAGGCCGCGCCCAGGTCAAGCCGGACCCGTGCGCGCTCCTCGATCGTCCAGGGCTCACCCGACGCACCCTTGAGATCGATCAGGTCGGCGGCCCGGTAGGCGTGGAAACCGGTCTCGTCGATCTTCGTGGTCGCCTCGGCGACCTCCAGGTGAGTGACCGGAGCCTCGCTCTGACGCTCGTAGGTGGTAAACGTGATCCGGCGGCCGGGCAGCCGCTCGAAAAACGCGTCCTTGGCCGCATTGGCCAGGCCCAGGGCAACCCCGCTGACGGTCGTGCACGCTGTCGGCATGAACGGGGCCCTGGACTGCTGGCCCTGGAGCAGCGGTTCCATCGGCAGCACGCGCTCGGCCGGGACGAAGACGTCCCTGGCGATCGTGGTGACGCTGCCAGAGCCGCGCAGGCCCGACGTGTACCAGTCGTCGACGATCTCCAGGTCGCTGATCGGGATCAGGGTCATGACCGGGTCGTGCCCGCCATCGGCGGTCGGGACGACCGCCGCGTTAGTGTTCCAGCTGCTCTGCCGCGCCCCGGTGTTGAAGGACCAGGTGCCGTTGACGAGATAACCGCCGCTGGCCGGCACAGCGATGGCACCTGGAGACAAGATCCCGCAGATGCGCACGTCTGGCGTGGAGAACACCTCGTCCTGAACCGCCTCTGGGAACAACCCGACCATCCAGGCGCTGAGCGCCCACATGGCGAGGGTCCACGAAGCGGAGCCGTCACCTCGCCCGATCTCGGCGATGACGTCAACAATGGTTCGCATGTCTGAGTCGAATCCGCCGTATCGAACCGGAACCCGCATTTTCAGGAATCCGGCCTCGGTCAGCGCGTCGATCGCGTCCTCATGCATGCGACGGTTTTCGTCCATCCAGAGCGCCTTCTCGCGAAAGAGCGGAATAAGGCTCGAGGCGCGTCGCACAAGTTCAGCCGGTTCGCTCACTCACTCACCTTGCGACGCCGCCCGGTGCCGCATCCTCTTCGAGATTGCCCAGTCATTGCGGCAGGCCTGGAGGTCTTTGGCGGCAGCATGAAAGCCGCCGCCGGTGTTTGCCTACCCGGCGGCGACTTTCATGATCTCTGCGACCCGCCCGGCGGCTAGCCGACCGTGTAGGTGTAGGGGATATTGACTAGCTCGTCACCGCTAGAGGTCGCCTGGTTGAAGGTGTCCACAGCGATGAAGCCGCGGACCACCGTGCCCCTGGGCGCGTTCGGGGTGATGGTGAGAGTGATAGTGCCGGACTGGCCAGGATCGAGTGTCATCGGCGTATAGGGGGCGCTGGCGCTGACGGCCTGCGCCCAGATGTCGCCGGTGCTAGCGGAGATGGCGGAGTCGAACGGGCTGGTGACCGCGACCATGGTGATGTTCGCCGAGCCCGCTGCCTGACCGGAGAACGGCCCGGCTGGCTCGGACGCGGCCCAGAACTGCCCGGGGGCGACCTCGGGATCCGCGAGCAGTCCGATCGAGTTGTCGCCGAACGGGACGCCGAGGGCCTCGGGGTCGTTGTTGTCGGAGTTGAAGTCAAAGAAGATCGGCATCGTTGCCCGGGAAACCCCGATCAGCAGGCTGGTGTCGGTCGGGACCAGCCAGTGCGGGTTGACGCTGGCCGTCATCGGCTCCGGCGTGGTGACCTGAGCCTGGGTGTAGCTGGTGCCGCCGACCACTCCGGTGCCGAGCACCCGCAGCGGGACCCTGCCGCTGCGGCGCGGATCGGCGAAGTAGTCCTTGGCGATGTTGCCCGTATTGGTGACGGTGATGGTCGCGGTGGCCGGCCGCCCGGCGGGCAGCACGGTGCGCGGCGAGCTGGGCAGCCCGCTGCTGGTGATCGCTGGCGGGGTGAACGAGATCGTGCCGGTGAACGGCTCGCTCAGGTGCGTCCCGTCGACCGGTCCGAAGGTCACCAGGGTGACGGTCCACAGGCCGGCTTGCGGTGTGCGGTGGAAGAACTGCATGGTCGGGCCCGGCCCGAAGGCTACGTCGTTGGCGGTCGACTGCAGGTCGAGCGGCTCGCCGCTGGGGTCGACGAGTACTCCCTCAAGCACGTAGCCGGGGTCGGGCAGCTTGATGCCGACGTTCAGCGACGGCTCGCCGGCCGGCACTCTGAACTGGTAGGTGAGCTCCTGGCCGAAGTCGAGCAAGCTGCCGCCCCCGGTCACGGTGCCGGCGAAGGAGCCGCCGTTGCCGGTGACCGGGACGAGCGCCCGTAGCACGATCGGGATGGCCCCGTCTGTGCCGCTGCCAGTGCCCAGATGCAGGCTGAGCGCCTCGTCGCCCGCCTGGCCTGCGGTGACGGTCACCTGGAAGGTGCCGGACTGCCCGGGCGCGAGCACCTTGGAGGCAGGCGAGGCAGTCCCGGCGACGTGGAACTGCTGGGCGGTGTAGGCGAACTGGACCGGGTTGTCGAGGTAGGGGGCGAAGTTGACCGTGTAGATCACCGCGGTCCAGGTGCCTGCCAGGGGACGGCGCACTTCCACGTGCCCGAACCCGCTCCCGATATTGCCCAGGACCGAGTACGCGGCGAGATTGCCAGCAGGGTCGAACAGCTCCTCGAATACCACGCCGCCGACCTGCTGAGCGTTCCAGGTGATATCGCCATTCAGGTTGCCGGCTCCTGACGGCACCGCGAACGCGTGGACCGCGTAGGACTCGGTGACCCCGAAGCCGTCGGTGAAAGTCGGCGACGAGGACGTCAGCGTGACGCTGCCGGTGTCGCTCGACATCGTCGTCGGGCGGCCGGACACCGTGGGGGTGACGGCCTGGGACGTGCTGCCCTCATTGGTCACGCCGATGCTGAACGTCTTACTCTGGCCAGCGTCCACCGTCGCGTTGAGGCTCGTCTTGCTCACCAGCAGCGTGCTGCCCTGCGGCCTGGCGCTGTTAGGTAGGCCCGCACGGATGGACTCGGCGAGCTGCACGGCCTTGAGCGCGTTGACTAGCCCGGCGCCCTGGTGATCGGCCGGCGCGCCCAGGTCGGTCGCCGTGCTGGTGATGATCTGCTCGACCAGCGGAGCCGACGGCAGGCTGCCGTGGTGCGTCTTGGCGTACGCCTGCTGGACCAGCGCCGCGACGGCCGCGACCTCGGCTGCCGAGTTGCTGGTGGTCTGCACGGCGGCGAACCCTGGCGAGGACCCGTTGCCCGGATCGCCGCAGCCGGAGAACCTCGTGGTGTCGGTGCTGCACGGGTACCAGACGCCGTCGCCGGGAGCGACCACGTCCACTGTGCGCGGGTTGAACTCGTTGATGCCGCCGGAGCTCAGCGCGCTGATGTTGTTGTTCTCCCAGCCGCCGGGCGCCAGGCTGACGCCGTTCTGGTCGGTCTGGCGATAGAACTGGAAGGAGGTGGTCGCGCCGACCCCGATCACCCCGGGAACGTCGGCCGGCGAGCCAATGCTGCCGTCGGCGCCGTTGTCGCCGGTGGACGCGACTACCACGACGCCTGCGGCAACCGCCGCCTGGTCAGCCAGCGCCACCGGATCGTTCTGGGTGTTCGGGACCGGGTTTCCGCCAAAGGGCTCATTCAGCACGCTGACGTGGTCCACCATGACCGCCCACTGGACCGCCTGGAGGATCGTGGAGTTGAAGACCGCGGTGCCGTTGCCAAAGGCGTTCAGCATCGCCACGCTCGCGCCGGGGGCGATGCCCTCGATCTTGATGTCGCAGCCAGGCGGCAGCGGGTGCGCCGGGTTGGCGAATTGCGACAGGTCGTAGACCTGGTTGCCCTGCGAGGCGACGAGTCCCGCGGAGAGGAAGGCCAGCCGGCCGTCGGTGGGTGCTGCGGGGCCCTGCCCGCTGAAGTCCCGGTAGTCGAAGATGACATGCTGGCCACCGGGACGAATGAGGTCGGGGTTGTTCGGGTCGATGCCGTCGGCGATGATCCCGACCTTGATCCCGGTGCCGTCCGCGATCTGGTCAGCGGCCTCCACGTTCATCAGGGTCCTGGCCTCCGGCTCGACCAGCGGCTGGGCCGGGTTGGTCGGGCAGATCCGCTGCGCCGGATCACCGGCTGGCCTCCCGGCTCCGCGACCACCCGCGGGCCGGCTCCGGGCAGGCCGGACTCGGGCGGGGAGCACCGGGCCGGTCTTGCTGGCCAGCGGCGTGAGCTGCCGCAATGCGTCAGGCACGACCGCGCGGATCGCGGGGTTCGCCCGGAGCCGCTTGACCTCGGCTGCGGAGATCGTCGCCGCGATCGCGTTAATGATGTGAAAGCTCTGCACATGTGTCGCGTGCAGCCGGGCAAGCTCAGCGAGCACCGGCTGCTGCGAGGCGCTGGCCGCGCTAATCCGCAGCCGGGTGGTAGCTCCCCTGGCCGGCAGGTTCGATAACTGGCGCCTGAAGATGATGATCGAGCGATCAGTCGCGTGCGCGGCCAGCCGGACGACCTGCGCCGCCGTCAGGACCGACCGTTCTGGATTGACCGCGTGGCCCGGCGAGGCGGCCGACGGAGCGGCCGCGGCAGCGCCGCCCAGGCTTAACGAGACGAGCCCGGCCGCCGCGATCAGCGTGGCGAGGCGATAGTGGGATCGAGAGCGAAAGCGCATGACAAGATCCTTTCCGGGGTCCATAGCCTGTTCGGCTTGATCAAACGCATGCGTCGCGGCCAAGATAGCCGCGATCCGTTATCAGATGCTTCTCCCGGATTGCGTACAGGGCGGCCGCGACGCAATCCGGGAGATGCGCCGCCCGGCGGGCGGATGTCACCGTCGGGAACATGAGTGGCAGCGGATTGTCGAAAACGCGGCTCGCCCGCATGCGCGAGGTCATGGCAGGCTACGTCGAGCGCGGCGAGGTACCGGGGCTGGTGCTCGCGGTGAGCCGGCGGGGCGAGACGGTGATCGAGGCCATCGGCGCGAGCGACCTGGCCGGAACGCCTGTCAGCGCCGACACGATCTTCCGCATCTCGTCGCTGACCAAGCCGATCACGGCCGCGGCAGCGATGATGTGCGTGGAGGAGTGCACGCTGCGCCTGGACGAGCCGGCGGACCGGCTGCTGCCGGAGCTGGCCGACCGCGTGGTGCTGCGGAACCTGGACGGCCCGCTGGACGACACCGTGCCGGCCAGCCGGCCGGTCACCGTGCGCGACCTGCTCACGTTCGGATGGGGCCTTGGCATGGTCATCGCGCCGCCCGACACCTACCCGATCCAGCGCGCGATGACCGAGCTTCCGCCTAGGCCAGGGCGCGCCTGACCCGCAGGTGCCGCCGGAGCCCGACGAGTGGATCCGCCGCCTGGGAACGCTGCCGCTGATCCATCAGCCGGGCGAGGGCTGGATGTACAACACAGGTTCCGACGTGCTGGGAGTGCTGATCGCACGCGCCTCCGGCCTGCCGTTCGGTGAGTTCCTGCGGCAGCGGATCTTCGAGCCGCTCAAGATGGCGGACACCGGCTTCAGCGTGCCGCCAGCGAGCCTGGACAGGCTGGCCACCGGCTATCACGACAACGGGGTCGACGTCTACGACGGCGTAGCCGACAGCAAGTGGCGGCAGCCGCCTGCGTTCCCTTCCGGGGCCGGCGGCCTGGTCTCCACCGTCACGGACTACCTGGCCTTCGGCGAGATGATGCTGCGCCAGGGCAAGTGTGACGACGGCGGGCGGCTGCTGTCCAGGCCGTCGCTTGAGGTGATGACCACCGATCAGCTCACGCCCGCACAGAAGCAGGCGTCCGGCCCGTTCGCCGGTTACTTCGCGAATCACGGCTGGGGGCTCGGCATGTCCGTGGTCACCGAGCGGGACGGGCTCGGCGAGCCGACCGGGCGATTCGGCTGGAACGGCGGGCTCGGTTCGGTGTGGTACGCGGACCCGAGCGAGGACATGGTGACGATCCTGATGACCGGCTGCGCCAAGTTCACGCTCAGCCCGCCGAACCTGTACCGCGATTTCTGGACGTCCGCCTACCAGGCGATCGACGACTGATCAGCGGAAGGTTGTCGCCGCAGAATACGACAACCTTCCGCCAGGATGCCGGACTGGCCTGGCCAAGAACCTGTCAGGGGGATACCGCGCGCAGCCTGTTGTCCTTCTCGTCGGTCATGATCAGGTCACCGGCTGGCGTGACGGCTACCGAGATCGGGAAGCCGAGGAGGGCCTGCGTCGCGGGGCTGCCGTTGCCCAGGATGGTGCTGCCGCCGCCGGCGACGATGTAGATGTGCCCGGCCGTCATGGCCTGGCCGTAGAACGTGCCGGTCCTGGCCGCCACCACCCACACCAGGCCGGCGCTCCAGTCGGAGACGACCACGTTGCCTGACCGGTCGGCGGCCGCGCCGCCGAGGATTTCGAACTCGGCGCTGGTAGCCGGGCCGCCGTTGCCTGAACTGCCGTAGTGGCCGTCCCCCGCGATCGTGTAGATGTCGCCTGCTGTCATCGCCTGGCCGTAGAACGTGCCCGTCTTCGCCGCCACCAGCCGCACCCGCTGGGTCTCGGTCACGATCAGGTTCCCGGCGCCGTCCGCCGCGACTGCTCCCAGCGGCGCCATGCCCGCCGCGCGGGCCGGGCCGCCGTCACCCGAGTCGCCGGGCTTCCCGTCGCCGGCCACGGTGTAGATGTCGCCTGCGGTCATGGCCCGGCCGTAGAACCTGCCGGTCCTGGCCGCGATGACGCGCACCCGCCGGTTGAGGGCGTCGGCGATAAGCACGTTCCCGTGATGATCGACGCCCGCCGCCGAGGGATAGTCGAGCCGCGCCCTGGCCGCGGGCCCTGCGTCGCCGGAGAACCCCAGCTTGCCTGTGCCCGCGAGCGTGTAGATGTCACCGGCGGTCATGGACCGGCCGTAGAAGCGGCCGGACCTGGCTGCCACCAGGCGCACCCGGTTATTGTTCGGTTCGGCCACGACGAGGCTGCCGCCCGCGGCGAACGCCACATCGGCGTAGATGCTGATGTCGAGCGTGGCCTTGCGGGCCGGCCCGCCATCGCCTGAGTACCCGTCGCCGCCGTTCCCGGCCACGGTGTAGAGGTCACCGGCAGTCATGTGCATGCCGAAGAAGTCACCCGAGGCAGCCATCACGACGTTCACTACCTGTCCCCCGGTGGTGAAGGCCAGGTCCCCCGCCTGGTCCTCGGTGACCCCGATCGGGCTGGAGAACTCCGCCCGCGCCGGCGGCCCGCCGCTGCCGGAAAATCCGAGCCGGTTCCCGGCCACGGTGTAGATGCGGTGCGCGACCATGGCCCGGCCGTAGAAGCGGCCCGTGCGGGCCGCCACCACCCGTACCCCTCCGGCCGGCACCTGGAAGCCCGCGTCGTTCGCCGCGTAGGCGGACGACGCCAGCACCAGGTTGCCCGCGCCGTCCACCGCGACGGCGGACGTGTCCACCCGGGCACGGACCGCCGGCCCGCTGTCGCCGGAAAAGCGGCCGCCCCGGCTCCGGCCACGCTGTAGATGTGGCGGGCGGTCATCGCCTGGCCGTAGAACCTGCCGGTCCTGGCCGCTACCACCCGCAGCCGCGAACCGTCGGCTATCACCAGGTTGCCGGCGCCGTCCACGGCCACGCCGCCGGCCAGGGCCAGGGCCGCCCGGGTGGCGAGCCCGCCATCGCCGGTGCTGCCCTGGTGCCCGTTGCCGGCCACCAGGTAGATGCGCCCCGCGGTCATCGCCCGGCCGTAGAACGTGCCGGTCCTGGCCGCCACCACCCGCACCGCCGGCGCCGTGATGTTCCCCTCCAGGTCCGCTTGCGCAAGGTCGGCGATGACGAGATTCCCGGCCCGGTCTGGCCGCACCGACCCGAGATTGGTGCCGAGCCAGGCCTTGGTGGCCGGGCCGCCGTTGCCGGAACTGCCCTGGTCCCCGCCCCCGGCCACCGTGTAGATATCACCGGCCGTCATCGCCTGGCCGTAGAACGTGCCGGTCCTGGCAGCCACCACCCGCACGAGCGCGCCGAGCGCATCGCAATCACCGCACATGCGCGGCAAGCCGGAGTCCGCGATCAGCAGGTTCCCGTTCCGGTCGAAGGAGACGCCGACCGCGTCGAAGAGACTCGCATTGACGGCCGGCCCGCCATCACCGGCCGGCGAGCCACTGCGGTCGGAGTGTGCCTGCCCGGCCACGGTGTAGATGTCGCCGGCGGTCATCGGCTGGCCGTAGAAGGTGCCGGTGACGGCCGCGACCACCCGAACCCGGCTGCCGTCAGCTATCACCAGGTTCCCCGCGCCGTCCAGCGTCGTCCCGCACGCCTGGATCGTCGTGTCGCCGCTGACACCGATCGCGGTATGGATGGCAGCCCCGCCATCACCATCAGGCCCGGCCGCGTTATTTCCCGCGATCGTGGCCAGAGTCCCGGTCGCCTCGCTGATCCGGCGGACCGTGGAGGAGTCCCCGACATACAACGATCCGGACGCCACCTGAACCCCGCAGGCCTGCATCGCTACCGAGGTCGCGCGGCCAGGGCCGCCCACACCACCCGCGATCGTGGAGATGATCCCCCCGGGACCTGGCACCCGCGCCGCCCCGCTGGCCTGCCCGGGTGCCAGTGCCAGCAGCGACACCAGCATCAAGGCAGGGGCGAACGCGACCAGCATGCGACCGCCCCAGCTCAGGCGCCCGCGGCGCCCTGGACCGTCAGCGGCCCCGCACCCCCCGCCCGCCGCAGATACCAGAACCTGGCGTCGTCTCATATGTCCCTCACACATCCCGGACCGCGCCGATGGACGGCCGGAGTAGTTAAAGCGATGATTCCACCAATATGACGCCCAGCACGCCGATCCGGTTTACCGCCGCCGCTAGCCAGGCCAGCCCTCGCCTCGATCTTTCAGCCACCGCCCCGGCACAAACCCAGCAAACCAGCCCAGAACTCGCAAACCTGGCCTCCTCACCCCACGCAAGTGGCTCCGGTGCGAAGCTTCAGCCGCATGATCACGCCACCACGACCCGTGATCGCCATCCACGGGGCTCTGTGCCAGCGTCGCGGAGGGTTGTCGTCCTTCTCGTGACAATTCGCCGGGAGCCGGGAAGCTCTCAGGACAGGGCCGCCCGCCTACGGCGGGATCTCGTGACCCCCAATATTGAGTCCGCACCAGGCGCTACCGGGGAGTGGCCGGGCGATCTGATGCGCGCACGGCCCAGTTCCTTAGCTATGAGCGTCAGGTCGCAGGAACCGTGTGTCCAGGTCAGCCGCTGGTGCCGTAAAGATCTTCCAGGCTGATCAGGTCGACCTTGCCGTCGGCGGCGGCTGCGGTGAGATCGGGGGTGAAGCCGGCTCCGGAGAAACAGACGAGGCGGGTGCGGGTCGTGTCGTACTTTTTGAGACCGGCGACCAGGTCGCGGACGCGGATGAGCCGCTCAAGATGCCGGGTGCTCATGACCTCGTTCCATTTAGCCTCCCCAAGGGCCAGCAACGGCGGCTGACCCTTCTCCGCGTGTCCCACAACGGCCACATCAACTTGCTGGGTCTTCTTCAGCTGCGGGTCGTTGACGATACCGGGACTTGCCTGGGCGGGCCAGCCACCGAACCGGTCGTCCGCGAACCGCAAGACCCACTCACGGCACACTTCCTCGAAACGCGGACCGAGGATGTTCGCGGAGAACCGCTGGCGTTCCCGTTTCCAGATCCGGTCCGTCCCGACAGCCCGCGTCAGCTGCGGCCAGAACGGGCGCATCATCACGTGATAAAAGCTGAGCAGGGGCTCGCTGATCTGAAAGTGGCTGCGGTTCGCTGCGAAAGCGTCGCTCTCGCGGCGGATCAGCCCCGCGTCCTCCAGGACATTCAGCGGGTGCCCGAGGTCGTTGGTTTTCCGTCCGATGCGGTTCGCGATCGCCCCGCGCATCGTGTTGCCTTCGGCGATAGCGGCGAGCACTGAATGGTAGAGGGCCGGATCGCGAAGATCGGGCTCCTCGGCCAGCAGGTAACGCGCTTCCATGAACATCGGGCTTCCCGGCGACAGGATCGCCCGGACCACCCAGTCATCGAAGTCCGCTTGGTCGCGCGGCGCGTCGTAACGGATCATGTCCGTCCGGTAAGCCGGAGTACCGCCGGCGACAGCGTAGACGGGAAAGGCCAGCCGCGGGTCGCGCAAGCCCCAGAACTCCGCAGCAAGGCGGTAGTCCAGGGTGTGAACGGTCAGGTCGAGGGAGGCCCGTCCCCGCAGCGGGGCGTTGCCTGACAGCAGCCCACCCATGAACGACATCGCCGAGCCGCACAGCAGGAGGCGCGTCCGCGACGCGAGCCGTTCCCTCCGCCGGGGCGCATACGCACCCTGGATAACCGACGGCAGAGACGGAGACACCCGCGCGAGGTACGGGAACTCATCCAGGACAACGGGAACGTCACGCTCCTGTCCGATGCGCAGCACCACGTCGATGACCTGCTCCCAGGTACTCGGCGTGAACGGGACAACCGGATCGAGGAAACCCGTCAGCGCGGCTCCCATCAGGCTCAGCGACTCCGCCTCGGTAGCTTCCTGCGCCGAGAAGTAAAAGCCATCGGCCTCCTCGCACACGGCCTCCAGGAGGAAGCTCTTGCCCTG
The DNA here is from genome assembly GCA_963819285.1 of uncultured Actinomycetota bacterium. Lineage (GTDB taxonomy): Bacteria > Actinomycetota > Actinomycetes > Streptosporangiales > Streptosporangiaceae > Chersky-822. The sequence goes on along the minus strand of CAWFVM010000002.1, from coordinate 1,221,005 downwards.
GCGACGGCGCCCCGACACCACCCCCAGGGAAGCCCCTGGCCGCTCGTCCTCGATGAACCGTCCGAGAAGACCCCACTCCCGGTCCCGGTCGAACATATCGGCTGGCTTCCGCATGCCCATCCTTAGAGAAGTACAGTTGTGAGAACTATATATCTCTAAGCCTGGCGGTGGGTATCCAGGTTCTTTATGGTTGGCTAGGCGGCGCTGATCCAAGTTATGAGCTGGTGGAGCTGGGGCGATGGCTAGCGCGGGCGGCGCGCCCGACACGGACGGTCCAGACGTGGCTGTTCGGAGGCTGGCCCACGCGTGGGCCGCCGAGACGGATAAGCTGACGGAGGCTGACGGAGTAACCACGCTGACGGTGACGGTGACGATGGCGTTCCGTGACAAGGCCGGCCGTGACCATATGACCAAGCACGACGGTCAGGAATCCAGCTTCGACAGGCTGGAGGATTGCCTGATGTCACTGCTCGACAAAGAGGAGACGGCGTGAAAATTCTCCTTACTTCGTCTGGCATCGCGAACACGACCATCCACGAAGCGCTCGTCGGCCTACTTGGCAAGCCGATCGAGGAGTCCAGCGCCCTCGTCATCCCGACGGCGATATACCCCTTCCCCGGCGGTGCCGGCCACGCATGGGAGGCGATCTGCGGAAGGAGCAAGAGTCCTTTCGCCGGACTGGGCTGGAAGTCTCTGGGAGTGCTGAGTTCTCCGTGCTGCCAAGCATTGACGAAGAATGCTGGGTCCCTGCGGTCCAGGAGACGGACGCCCTGCTGGTTTGGGGCGGCGACCCGGTGTTTTTGTCGTACTGGATGCGGCGGTCCGGGCTTGCAGACGTCTTGCCGTCGCTACCTAGCGAGACGGTCTACCTGGGGGTGAGCGCCGGGAGCATCGCAGCAACCTCCACCTTTGCCGAGACTTACCGGGAACCGCGTCGCGGCAGCGGTGAAGCGCTCTCGACCGAAGACATCGTGTTCGATACGCCCGATGGCGAACTCCGCATGATCCTGGTTAAGGCTCAGGGAGTCGGGCTGGTTGATTTTGCGATTATTCCGCACGTGGACCACGCCGATCCGCAGGACATGGCCATCGCAGAGCAATGGGCCGCGAGGATACCGGCACCGACGTACGCGATCGATGACCAGACCGCCATCAAGGTGACCGACGGCAACGTCGAAGTCGTCTCCGAGGGACACTGGAAGCTGTTTACCCCCTAGCACCGTGGCTGGTTTAGGGCTACGGCTACCCGTCTCCCATGACCGTCAAGGCGCTCGGCAAGCCCGGCGACCAGATCGCGACAGCCGTTGTGAGCTGCCCCCTGCACAGCTTCATCACGTGCGGCCCTGGATGCAGGCGACCTGAACTCAGTGCCTGCAGCACTTCGCGGGTGAACTTCGCGGCGCGGCCGGGAACAGGACTCGTCGGCTGGCCAAGCGAGCTTAGGGTTACATGCCGATATGCGCCTGTACGGCGCTAGCCTCGGCTGTCATCGGCCGCTCCGCGGCTTGCGGGCACTAGCCGTCCCAGGTATTGTTCGATCAAAACGTGCGAGTTGATCGTATTGAATGTTCGGGAGGTGACGGCGTGGCCGCGACCGCGAGGAATGAGCCGGTCCAGGATGAGACCTATCTGCCGCGCGAGGACGATGCCGAGATCGTCGATTTCCTCAGTGCCCTGCGAGATCGTGGCAGGTTGCCCGCCGATCCGCGGCCACGGCTAACGGGTCCGGACGGCCAGAGCGTCGAGCTTCCCGAGTCGATGTTCCAGGTGCTCATGCAGGTCGCCGCAGCCATGAAGGCCGGCCTGGCGGTGACCGTGGCTCCGCACCACCTGACGCTGTCGACCCAGGAAGCGGCTGATCTGCTGCGGATCTCCCGCACCACGCTGGTCCGACTGCTGGAGACAGGCATGATCCCCTTCGAGAAGCCCAGCCGTCACCGCAAGGTACGGCTCGATGATCTCCTTGAGTACCGCAGGCGGCAGCGGAGCCAGGCCGAGCTGGCCTTCGCGGACATGGTTGCCGACACTGAGCGACTCGGCCTGTACGACGCCGATGCCGCACAGGTTAGGGCAGCGCTCAAGGCTGCCCGTAGTCACCCGGAAGGCTGACGGCGTGTTCAGCGCGCTGCTCGACACCTGCGTTCTGGTGCCCAGCAGGGCTCGTGATGTCCTTCTCGAAGTCGCCAGTACCGGTGCTTACCGGCCCTGTGGAGCTCCGAGATCCTCGCCGAACTCGACCGGACCCTGCGCATGCTCCTCGGCAAGCGAGGAGTCCCGCCGGAGGAGACCGACGCCTACCTGACCCGCCTGTTCCGGCAGATGCAGACAGCCTTCCCCGATGCACTAGTGGCGGACTGGGAATCGCTTGCCGAGACCGTGCGGCTGCCCGATCCGCATGACCGGCACGTAGTCGCCGCCGCATGGGCGGGCCGCGCCGACGTGATCGTCACCGACAATCTCGCCGACTTCCCGCCGGCCTGCCTGCCCGCGCCGCTGGTTAGGCAATCCATGGACGACTTCCTCCTCGACATGCTCGATCTCCACCCTGGACCAGTCGTCAGCGCAGTCTCCGCAGTCGCAGGACGCACCGGACGATCCGGGCCCGCGATGACGACCCGCGATATCGCCGCCTACCTCGAGAAACGCAACGCGCCCGCATTCGGCGAACGCCTGCTAGCGGAACTGGGCTAGCCAGGCTCCGGCGGCAACTCACCCAGCCCACTCCGCTCAGAACGGCAAGGCTTCACAGCGAACCTTCCGGTTACCCGCTTCCAGACCCGCGGCAAGCGACCAAGGTAGCGGCTGCGGGTTTGGGAGTATGCCTTGAGTGCAGTGTCCTCGTGGGCGAGGAACTGAACTCCCGTGGTTGCCCCGACAGCGGCACCTAGATGAGCCTTCGGCCGCAGTACCGTCGGTCAGCGCTTGCCGGGGCAACCGTGGTCGGTGGATCTCCAGCGGTTCTCCTTCCCTCCCCTCTGGCGGTGCTGGTAAGGCTGAGGGATGCTCGTGCGATCGATCTGGCTGCAAAATTTCTTGTCGTTCAATGCGTCCCCTGCGCTGTGGCTCGACCCGGGCCTCACCGTGATAACTGGCCCGAACGGTGCCGGGAAGTCCAACCTCGCTCGTTCCCTGGACGTGGCGCGGGCCGTACTCGCGCCGCACGACCATCCGGAGTCCGGGCGGCTGGACCTGTACCGGGAGGCGGGCTTCGAGGGTGCTATGGAGTTCACGGTCAAGCTGGATATGGTTCTTGACCAGGCGTGGGAGCAAGATCTCGTCCGGGCGCATGTGCAGGCCGCTTACCTGACGTCGGTGCCCGGCCGCTCTGCGCAGGTGGCGGACTCGTTTGGAGACAGCCTGGACTGGCTGGTGGCCGACTCGCTTGCCCCGCTGATGGCAGGAACCCTGGTCGTCCGGTACCGGGCCGCGACTGCCCGGCCGTGGGCCGCGTACTGGGAGTTCTCCGACGAGGACAGCGGCGCCACATGGCATGCGGTGCTCGTCGATGACCAGGGGACTGATCAGCTCAGGCCTGGGGAGGCGGTGGAGCCGGAGCAGGCACGCGGCGGGATGGGGCTTGCCGACTGGCTGATGCAGGCCAAGCCGCATGAGGCTGCCGAGCTGGATTTCAGGGTGGCCATGCGGATCGCGAAGGAGCAGCCGGTCGTCTTCTCGGTGGGGTCAGGCCAGGCCGGCTGGACTTCGGGGAGCGTCCGCGAACTGGCCGTGATGCTAGGAATCACCCCCGGTGATCGGTCGTTTTCCTTCCGGCAGGTCATGAACCTGGTGCTGCAGCGCGGCATTGTCCTGACCGACAACAGGAGGCTGCCCCTGCAGCGCCACTTCCCCCTGTCGGAACTCGGCGGCCCGGTTGACCTGCGTGACGGCGCGGCGGTGGGCGGGGAGATCTTCCGCCTGAAGAACGGCGACTCCGCGGATAAGGAGCGCTTCCGGCAGATCCAGTCGACGTTCAAGACCCTGACCGGCCGCGACCTAGACGTACGGATGCGGCCCGCTGGCGACGGCGAGGCCGCGCTCATCATCGAGCCGACAGTTACCGGACAGCACGCCGAGCGACTGGTCGAGCTGTCAGGTGCCGGCGTGCAGGAAGCCCTCGTGCTGAGCACGCTGCTGCGTGGCACACCTGGCCGGATCACGGTCCTCGACGAGCCGGCGGTGAACCTGGAGCCGACAATCCAGCGCCGGCTGGTCAGCCAGGTACGCGGACCCGGCCAGTACCTCGTCATCACCCACAGCGCGGACCTCGTCCCGTTCGACGAGCCAGATGACCTGAAACGGATCGTCAGGCTGGCACCGGGAGCGTCCGGCACGCATATCCGCCAGCCCGACCACGACGACCCAGGCTCACGGGAACAGTTCCGCCAGCTTCAGCTGATACAGCCCGCGGAGATACGGGCGCTGTTGTTCGCTCAGGCGGCCGTCTTGTGCGAAGGGCAGACGGAACCCGGCGCGCTGCCCCGCTGGTGGAACAACGCCCGCACCGCCGGACTGCCAGACCTCGGGGCTGCCAACGTCTCCTTCATCGCCGTCGACGGCCACAACGGCTACCGTGCCTACATCAAGTTCCTCGATGCATACGGCATACCGTGGGCGATCATCTCCGACGGCCCGGCTCTGCGAAAGGGACGCAAGCTCAGCCAGGACCTGGAAAAGCTGGGCCACCTGCCTGGTGCTCCCGAGCCCGGCGATGACCAGGACTTCGCCCAGTGGCGCAGCTACTGGGAACGTGCAGGCGTCTTCACCTTCGCCACGCGGTTCGGCGACGACGGCAACAAGCTCGGTGAGTTCGAAGAGCTATTGCGGCAGGTCGATCATGAACTCCTCGGCAAGGCAATGACCGAGACCGGGGGAAGCAAACCCAGGGCGGGGGCCTACTTCGCCTCCGCGCATCCCAAGCTGCCCGACCCCGTACGAGACCTGTTCCAGAACATCGCCGAATACCTTCACCTCATGTGAGAGGACGAGCCAGCGTGGCGCACGCGTGGCCGTGAGCCGCACCTCGGATACGACTCCCTGGACCTGCCCGGCTGCGGAGTCCCGCGTGATCGCTCGTTGGAGTAATCTGTCTAGACGGGACTAGACAGGACTGGGAGGTGGCTCATGACGGCACTAACGCCAGATCACTGGCAGATCCAGGACGCCAAGCAGCGCTTCAGCGAGATGATCCGTGCGGTAGCGAGCCAGGGGCCGCAGGTCATCACCCGGCATGGAGAGGATGTCGCGGTTGTCGTCGACATCGGAGAGTATCGCCGGCTGACCCGGCCCTCCTTGGACTTGGCGGGCATTCTGCTCGGCGGCCCGAAACTCGACGACGACACCGCTGATGTCTTCGCGGAGATCGAGGCCGAGCGCAAGGCCGATTTCGGGCGTGCGGTCGAATTCGGGGCGGGCAGGTGACCTACCTGGTGGATACCAACGTGCTGTCAGAGACGCGCAAGCGCCAGCCAGCGGCAGGCGTAGCCGGCTGGATCGCGGCCACGCCGCCGGACCGACTGCACTTGTCTGTCCTGACCCTGGGCGAGATCGAGCAGGGGATCGCGCGAGTTCGCGGCCGAGGGGACTGGCATCAGGCTTCCGCTCTTGAGCGCTGGCTCCGGGATGTGGAGGCCGGTTTCGAAGACAGGGTTCTCGCGGTCACTCTTCCGGTCGCCGCGGCCTGGGGCAGCCAGCAGTACGTCCGGCCTCTCCCGGTGATCGACGCGCTGATCGCGGCGACGGCGCGGGTGCACGGAATGACCATCGTCACCCGCAACGTCAAGGACTTCGAACTGGCCGGAGTCCCGGTGCTCAACCCCTTCACCGAATAGCCGAGACGGCGGAGACGAAACCCAGCACGAGGAACGCTCTGCGCTGCCGAGGCACTGTCCGCGCTGGTCGGCTCATTGCGTGGCCCGCCAGATCTGGGTCCCGCAGCCACCACGTCGCCCGGGTGTGAGGCGTCAGCCGGGCGGGCTGCTGATCGCGGCCATTATGGCGTACTGGCAGCACGTTGTCCTGGACGACCGTACTTGCCCGGTGATCGCCTGGTAGGCCCACATGTGCTGGCCAGGACCCTGGTAGAACAGCCAGGAACCGCGGGCCGACCATGTGGTTACTGACAGCAGGAACGCGGCCGAGGACGGGACGGCCGTCGCCTGCGCTTGCGGGCCGGTCAGGTGAAGGACGAACACGCGGGCGAAGCCCTTGCTGACAGGCGCGACTACCGCCTCGGCAGCCATCAGCTGGCCCGAGGGTGATATCTCGCTGCGAGACCAGGCCCAGTTACCTCCGTGGGCCGGCGCCCAGCCTCTTGTTCCCCTCGGCGCCGCGAACGAGCGGAGCCTGCCGGTGCCGAAGTCGAATACCCGCAGGGTACGGCAGGCGTAAAAGGCGAAATTCCCTGCGTATACCGAGTTCTGGGCCGTCGACGGGTTCGCGCATTCAGTGCCGTAAGCCGCCAGCCGGGGACTGACATCGAAGCCTTCGGCCGACGATGAATGCGGCAGCGGTTCTGGCGCGGTACCCGGGTTCCACAGCCAGAACGGGCCGCCCACTTCACTGGAGCTCGGCTCCAGCAGCAGACCTGCGTCCGTCCCCGCGACCAGCTGAGTTCCCCTGGGCAGCGTGATCGGCCGCCCGGGCGGCCCGCCAGCCAGCGGTACGGACCGTACCCTGACCGCGGTCGCGCCGGCCTGGTAGGAGCCGTACTCGAGCCAGACATCGCCACGCGCGGCGGACGGGGCAAACGCCAGCGCCCTCCCGAGAACCTGAGTCTTGCCGGTCAGCGCATCGGTGGCCCGGACTGTGTTGTCCATGACGTAAACGATCCAGCGACCAGCCGCCATGATCGGCTGATACTCGCCGGGGTCCACAGCCGGCATCGCCCGCAAGGGCCTGCCGGTACGCAGGTTGCTGAGGTCAATTTTGCCTGCCTGACCGCCCGCCGGCCACATCAGCACGGCCGTGTCGATGCTCTTCGGGATGGGGCCGGGTACCTGCGGGCGAGCACGGTGCCTGGCGCCAGGCCGGCTCCGGTACCCCGGCCCGCCGGCTCCGTGAATACCGGTGAACACACCCAGGACTGCGGCCAGCACCACCGCCGCTGCGCCGGCAATCGCAGCGCGGCGCCTGCGCTGGCGGCGCCGCGCCTCCTTGATCAGCGCCTCGATCTCTGCGCCAGAGACAGACGCGGGCATGACGGCCGTGTTCTTCATCACCAGCTCCTACGACACCTGTGCGATGATCTCTGCCAGCTCTTCTGCCCGGTACCCGCACTGCCGGGCCAAGGCGACCAGCTCGCGCGCCTTCGCCACCACGGCGCTTCGCCCCGGCCCGATGCCGCTCACCGTCACGCCCCGCCCGCGCCGGAACTCCACGAGCCCTTCGTCACGAAGCGTGCGCAGCCCGCGCAATACCGTGTTGGCGTTGACACCGAGCACCGCGGCGAGGTCCCTGGCAGGCGGGAGCCGCTCGCCCGCGCCAACCTCACCGTCGGCTATCGCCCGCCGGATCGCCGCCGCGACCTGCTCATGCAGCGGCACCGGACTCGACTGGTCAATCTCCACTGTCGGCCTAGTGCTACTCACATTAGCACCATACCATCGCGTCAGGACGGGGAGCGCCGCTGCTGGCGTGGTCTTTCGAAGGTGGCCTGCTGGCCCGCCCGGCGGCCGTCTGTGGTCGGCTCACGGCGGGTCAGGTAGCAGGCGGTATGCGCGGTTGCGGCTGGCGGGCGGGGCGGTCGCTATCAGTCGTCCCTCTGCCACAAGCCGGGCAAGGTGACGGTTTGTCATGGCTTTGCTGAGACCGGTCGCCTTGGCGATATCGGAGGCTGTGAGATCCTGCTGGCTGGTGAAGAGCGCCAGGATCTCGGCGGGCCGCCCGGCAAGGTTCCCGCCCGCACGGGAAAGGTCGCTTCCCGCTCCGAACTCGTCGCCGCTGGGTGCGTCGCGGGTGAAGGTGACGGTGAAATGGCTGATCGCGTTGGAGAACTTCACTGATGCGGTGCCCGAACGGCGTAGCTGCTCCAGCATTGTCGGGATGCCAGTACCCCTGTTCTCGCAGATGACCCGGTCGCTGTCGGGTAGCTGGACTTCCTGGAGAAGGGCAGACAGGACCGGGTTGCGTGACGAGGTGACTCCTTCGTTGCCGAGCTCGCCCTCGGCCACGGGTCCGAACAGGCCTCCCGGGTTCCGCACGACAAGCCGACCCGGGTACATCTCGACCTGGACCTGCGCTCCTCGCGACGGCGGGGAGTAGTCCCGGTGCATGAGGGCGTTCACGACCGTCTCTCGCAGTGCCTCAACCGGGTACTCGTTTACGTCTTGCCGGCCGACTCCCCGCACCGTGCCGGCGAGCCTCATGTTCCTGGTGATGGCGTCCACGGCATCGGATATGGCCCAGGGGATCGGGCCGTTCAGCGAGCGGTTGTCGATGAATCTCGGCCCGCCCTCCGGGACGACTCCCGCCTGATCAGAGGGGAACACCACGAAGGTGACGTTCAGCCGCGGGAAGAACTCCTGCGGATAAGTCCCGAGCGTAAGCAACCCTGCCAGCGACGGCACTAGCCTTTCCGACTCCGGATCCTCCGGGACCATGACGCCGAGCCGCCGCAGGGCCACCTCATCGGATACCGGGCGGAACGCCCGGGGCTGCCGCCGCCGCACCCGCCGCAGAAGCGCCGAGACGGCGTCATAGTCCAGATCGGCAATCGACGCCTCAGCGACCGGTTCCCTGTCGTCACGTGGCTGACTCCGATTCGCGTGCAGCAGGGCGACCTCGTAGTCCGACAGCTTCCGTCCCCGTCCCCGCCCCTTATGAACGATCCCTGGTACTCCCCGCGGCTACGTCGAGCCCCGAGATGACCGTGCGGCCGGCGCTATTGCTAAACGCGCTGAGTGTTTCGTTCAGCGACTTCGGTAGCTTGCGAACTGCCGACTTCACCTCGATGGAGTGCGTGTCAGTCCCGATGGAGCGAAGTTCCGCCACTAGGCGATTCAAGCCATCAGCGTCCACAGCACCCTCAATTCCCGCGTGAATGGCAGCGCACCAGCCCAAATGCGGCTCTGCGTCGCGCCGGAATCAGTCTACTTAAGTCTACTGCGTGATGCGACTCACGGTAGACTGATGGTGATGCGGGGCCGTCGGGCGAAACAGCAGCGTCAAGGAGGACGGCCTGAAAGGTCAGAGCGTGAATATACCTCGGATGCACCTAATCCGAGTCCATCCGAGGCCCGCACGACCTCCGGAACCCACAGACGCATAGCGAATGGCAGCGGCCCGAGAACGAGCCTCGGACGGCAACCGCGCTGGTCAGGGGAACAAGCCTTGGCTAGGAGCGACGGGCTGCAAACCGTCGGCTCAGCCCACGTTGGTTCGAACCCAACACCTGCCACCAGCAGCCAAAATGGCCTGCTAGCTGCGGATACGCGGCTGTTAGGGCTGGCTGCCGCCTGGCGCGTTGTGTGTCATCTTGGAGCGTGGTGAGCCCTTGCGTTCCGGTGTCTGCGGACGCAGAGCGGACGACGTCGGTGCAGGTTGCGCGGTTGAGTGAACCGTCGGTTTGGCGCGCCGGCGATGAATGGAGCGCTGAGCGCGGGTATCCAGGTTCTTTGTGGTCGGCTAGGGGGCGCCGATCCAGCTTATGAGCTGGTGGAGCTGGGGCGATGGCTTGCGGGCGCGGCGAACCAGGGCCGTGACGGTTTCGGTGACAGCTGGGTTGCAGCGGGTGTGCTGGGGGCGGCGCGGCGCGCCTGCCAGAGCGCGCCCGTTGCCTTGTCTTGGTTGCCCGCCCAGGAGTGGGCGCGTGCCGCCTCGATGTAGAAGTGCGAGCGACGTTCGGCTGGCAGGGTGAGGGGCGGTTCCCACTGGCTGCTGACGTTGATGGCGTGTCCGATGTCGTGGCTCTCGACCGCGAGGGCGAGTTCGTGGACGCGGACGCTGGCCGGGCCGAAGGCAGTTCCGTGGTAGATGCTCTCTGGCAGGCGCCGCGCGGCTGCTCCTGCTTCGGCAAGCCTGTCAGCTGCCTCGCCGGGTTTTCCTGCGCGAGCTGCCAGAACAGCAGATCGCATGAGGAGCGCGCCGTGTGAGGCGAGGGCGGCGGCGCTGTCGTCGAAGGGCCTGGAGCCTGTGGCTGCGTCGATGAGGCGCACCCCGTTGCTGTATGCCAGGGCCAGCAGCCCGAACATCTGCTCCTGCTCGTAGCCGGAGGCGCTGAAGGCTGCTGTGGTGAGGGTGGTGATTAGTCCGGGGACTAATTCTGCGAGCTTCGCGTACTGGGAGGCGAGCCGCCATATGGTCGCTGTCCGGGCGCTTGCAGGGGTGTCCTGGCCTGCGGGCCGGGCTTGGCCTAGCGCTGCGGCGAGCGCGCTGCGCACGGCCGGGGTGAGTGTTCTGGTGCCTTGCTCGATCTTGCGGACCTGGCTCAGGGAAACTGCCGAGTTGCGGGCGAGTTCGGCCTGGGTAAGCCTCCGGGCCTTGCGTGCGGCGGCGATAGCCCGCCCGTCTGGGTAGTCGCCGGTCCCCTGAGGATGCGGGCCGGGTGACGTGCTCATGGGTCCAGGATCGTGGGCTGGCCCGTGTACCGCCAGGACCTGCGGTGGTGTTGTGCTGTCACCCTGGCAGGCCGGGCGCGTGGGGGGCAAGGAGGTCGGGTAGCTCGGTCAGGGAGGCGATGCGCCAGTCGGCGAGCTTGGAGACGAGCGGGTCGTCGGCCCACAGGTGGCCCCAGGGACCTCGGCGGAGGTGGGCGGCTCGCAGCCCGGCGGTCTTGGCGGGTCGCAGGTCGTTGTCGCGGTGGTCGCCGACGTAGACGATCTCGTGCGGTTGCCCAGGCGCGATGTTGACGATCCTGCGGAAGAACGCGGAGTCGGGCTTGGCGACACCCCATTCGGCGGAGGTGGCGATCAGGTCGGCGGGCAATTCCAGCTCGCGGAAGATCCTGCCGGCTCTGGCGGTCTGGTTTCCGGCGATGCCTACCCACAGGCCGAGTTCGCGCAGGGCAGCCAGGGCCGGGCGGACATCCGGATAGAGGTCGGCCTCGCCGTAGTTCTCGCCCTTGCCCGCGTCCTCGCGGCGCTGTCGCTCGGCAGCTAGGTCGAAGCCTGGCCGGAAGTACTGGAAGGTCTCCGCGTTGTCACGCCCGGCGGCGGTGACGGCACCCAGTACAGCGGAGAATGTGTGGCGCGGAACGCCGATCCAGTCGGCCCACGCGCCGAACTCCCGGCTGTCGTCCAGCAGGGTCTCGCCGATGTCGAAGATCACTGAGACCACCGTCATGTTCCTCTCCTCCTCGCGCAAGCCGACAGGCTACGCGGGTTCGCCCCGACCGGTGATGCTCCAGCACGGCTGTGTCACCGGTTGTGGCACTTCCGCCCCTGCGGCCTAGCGACCCTGGCGGCATGGGCCGGAACTCGGCCACCAACCAGCCCGATGGAAAGGAACCACGTCATGCACGCGGCTAGCCCGACCGGAACTCATGAAGAAGACCCCTTCGACCTAGGCGCGGAACTGGTCATCGACACCGCTGCTGCGAGCGCGCCGCAGCTGTGCGCCACGGACGACGGATGCACACCCACCTGTGCCTCTTCCTGCACCAGCTCTTCGTAGCCCATTGCGAGGCGGGAGCCGGAATTTATCGGTTCCGACTCCCGCCGACAGCTCGCCAGTCTGCGAGGAGGCTGATGTGTCCCGGATCCGCGATCATGTGCTCTACCAGGTCAGTGACGTCCTTCTCAGCGCACTGCTCGAAGCAACTTGGTGGGTTTTCTTCGGCTGCGGGTCGTTGACGATACCGGGACTTGCCTGGGCGGGCCAACCTCCGTAGCTCGTGGGGTTCGCTCAGGGGCTGGCGAGCTTGTACTTCCCAAATCTCGCTAGTTTCCTGGCACAGGGAACTAGCGATAGCATGGGAACTATGGGGACGTCAGGGCAGCTCGCCGCGCGAGTAAGCCGACTCCTCGCGCTGGTGCTGCCCCATGGGCTCGTGGCAGACGTTAACCCTCGCAAGGCGGCGGCTCCGGCCTTCGATGTGGTGATCAAGGCGGGCGCGATGACGCATCGTTTCATCGTTGGGTGGGCTGGGGAGGGGTGGCCATCAGATGCTGAGCGGCTGGCCGGTCTTGTTCCGGGCGTAGAGGTCGTGGCGGCCGCTCGCTTGTCAGATGGCGCAAGGGGGTGGCTTGAGCGGGAGGGCCTGGGATGGGCGGATGAAACAGGTAGCGCGGACATCAGCCTGATGTCCGGCCTGGTGCTCTTCAGGCAGCCGCACGTCGCCCGCGAACCGCGGGCGACGTCCATGCGCTGGACACGTTCCACTCTGACTGTCGCCGAGGCCGCATTGTCAGGCACCGTCCCGACCGTAGAGGCGATCGAGGAGACAACGGGGTTGTCGCGGCACGGGACGGCGGACGCCTTGTCGCGGCTAGAGGAACTTGGCTTCCTGGAGCGGACGCGCGCGTTGCGCGGCCCGGGATCTGCAAGGCGGATTACCGACTCCAGCGCTTTTCTTGATGCTTATGCGAAGGCTGCCACAGAGCAACGGGACAAGCAATCCCGTGTCCTGGTGCACCGCCTGTGGAATGGCGATCCTCTCCAGGTCCTGGCCCTGGAGATCGGTCCCGCGCTTACCAGGGCCGATGTCCGCTGGGCCGTGACCGGTACTGCCGCATCCATCCTGCTCGCGCCATATCTCAGCGGCGTGACCATCCTTGAGCTATACGTCGATCCGGTGACCATGACAGACAAGAAACGTCTTGCGTCTCTGCTTGGGGGCCGGATCGTCGAGAAGGGCCACCGCATCGAGATACGGGAAGTTCCAACCGTCATGACCGTCAGGGGACCTGTGATGGACGGAATGCAGGTTGCCCTTCCCGTCCGTGTGTACGCGGACCTCCGGGCAGCGGGAGGACGCTCGGCAGAGGCTAGTCATCACCTGAGGGAGACCCTTGATATTGGAACCGCCCCGTAGCCGGCTGGCGCGCGCTCTCGCGGAAGCCGCCCTGGTCCGCATTGTCGGCGCATACGGCGAGACGCCGGAGTTCGTCGTGCTAGGCGGACTCGTCCCCGATCTGCTCTGCGGCAAGGCTGCGCGCCAGCATGTCGGTACCATCGATGTCGATGTACAGGTCGACCTGGAGATCCAGGCCGGCGCCGGCAATGCGGCTCGTCTCGAACAGGCGCTCCGCGCCGCTCAGTTCACGCCGTCTGGTCAGTATGCGTGGCGGTGGCAAGACCGGTCGGTCCCGGGTGCCGTGGTGAAGATCGAGTTCCTGGCCGATCTGTCCGATGCGCCGGCCGAGGCCACGATAGCCTTCAGCGGATCCGGCGCGCTTGGAGCGGTGAACCTGCGGGGCACGGGCTTCGCTGCCAGGGACTGGCGACCTTGGGCTGTGACTGCCGAGAGCAGTGGCCAGTCGACAACGGTCGAGGTCAAGGTGGCGACCCTGCCCGCATACCTGCTCGCTAAGACTCACGCCGCATATGGCCGCCGCCTGGAGAAAGACTGGTACGACATCGCGTACGTGATCTTGAACAACGACGACGGTGGCCCGACGGCAGCGGCGGCGCGGGTGCGGCAGGCGTTCGCTGCCGACCTCGCCAGACAGAGACCGCGCTCAAGGAACTGGCGGCGAATTTCGCTGACGCAGACGCGCAAGGGAGCCTGGCATACGCCATGACCATGCAGGGACTGCATCCTGATCTGGACGCCGACGTACTTGCCAACGACTCCGTGGCAGGTGTCACATCATTCGTCGGCGGATTGGAGATCCGATGACGCAGCGAACTACAACGCGGATCGGATCTGGGGTTACTGCGGCGTCGCCTGAGTGTGAGGACAGGTCAGGCTTTCAAGATACGTAAATGGATTTAGGATACGAGCTCGACATGCTGGTGAGCGCAGATCCTAGGCAAGGGAGCCCGGATACGCCAGGGCTTCACGAGCGACCTGATCGCCGAGCTCGCACCAGCAAAGAGCTTGAGTTGATCGATCTTCCCCGCCTCTGCCACAGCTCATAACGTGTTCATGCCGCCCGCCGCCCCCGGCCCGGGTTGAGAACTGGCGAGCCAGCTTCCGAGGGCGACCAGCTCCGGAGAATTTATTCAATATGTAATTTCTCCGGCATTTCTAACGGCTCTGCGGCTGCTCAGGTAATAGCGAGCGGTGCGTCGGGCGCAGCGACCGCCTCGCGCAGTACCTGCGTGAACTCGGCGGCCATCTCGCCGATCGTGGCGTCGGAGAAGATATTGCGCTTGAACGTGATCGAGACGATCATGTCGCCCGCCGGGGAATTGCTCAGCGTCCACAGCACGCCGTCGGGCAGCGCCGAGCCCCGCTCCTGCGATCGCGGCTGCCTCGAGATCTCGGCGAGCTCCAGATCGCCGTCGGCGTGCTCGCCGAGCAGCACCGGGTCAGGGAACACCTGGAACACGGCGGCGGCCGCGTTGTCGGACATGGCGGGCCCCATCAGCGCGGGTGCCAGCCCGAAGATGTGGATGCTCGGGATGTCGCGGGAGTAGGCATCCAGGCACGTCCTGCGGGTCCGCTCAAGCACCTGCCGGAACGTCGCCGCGCCGTGCAGATCGGTACGCAGCGGGATGAAATTGAAGAACGATCCGACGGAATCCTGGAACTTCTGGCCGCCTCGGCCAGGGGTGAAGGTCGCGACGATCACGTCATCGGAGCCGGTCTTCCGCCCGACCACGATCTGGTACGCGGCGAGCAGGACCATGACCGTGGTGCTCCTGGTCGAGATGCCCAGCTTCGCCGAGGCCGCGACCACGTCGGCGGGGATCGAGAACCGGTGCGCGCCCGAGGACTGCGGTATGCCCGCCGAGCGAGCGAAGTCGGTGGGAATCGCGCTGATCAGGGCACCATCCAGGGTCTTGCGCCAGTAGTCGAGCGCTGCAGCCGGCTGGGCGTCGGGCGACTCTCGCTGCCAGTGCGCGAACTCGCGGTACTGCGGCGCCTCCGGCAGTTCCGGAACGCTGCGCCCGGAGTGCACCGCGTAGCGGTTGACGAGATCTCGGATGATGACCCGGACCGACCAGCCGTCGGTCGCGATGTGATGCGTCTGGAGGGCGAGCACCGAGTCCTGCTCGCCGAACCTGGCCAGCACGGCCCTGATGAAGGGCGGCTGCCCGGCGCTGATCGTCGCGTTCTCGAGCCTCCCTGATCAGCGCTTCCGCCTGGTCCTCGGGTGAGGTGCCCGCAGCGGAGGCCACGTCCCTGACGATGAGCTCAGGCGTGGCGGGCGGGTAGACCTTCTGGTACTTCTCGCTTTCGCCGCGCACGATGACGGTGCGCAGCGCCTCATGCCGCTCCACCACGTCACGCAGCGCGCGCCGCAGCGCGCCGACGTCCACCGCACCCGTGACGCGCCAGGCCTCGACGATGTGGTAGTGCGGCCCGAACGGCCCGTCGTCGTCACCCTGGTCAAAAAGCAGGACGAACTCCTGGTTCAGTGACAACGGGATCTGCTCGGCCGAGGCTGCCGGGGCAGCCTCCGGATGCCCGCCGCTCGTTGTGGTCATGCTTCACGCTCCTTCTCTCGGATAGGCACGGATTTCGTCGAACGAGCACAGGTCGGGTACCGTCCAGCCGTCCAGGTCGTACTCGGCCATGCACTCCTGCGCGAACGCCTTGTACTGGTCAATCAGGCCGCCAGACTGCTGCGCGAACAGCAGCTCGACCCGCGTGCTCTCGTGATTGCCGGCGTAGTTGCGCTCGTACAGCTCGTGCCGGCCAGCGAACTCGGTGCCGACGGCGTCCCACAGCAGCTTCATCACCTTGACCCGCTCGACCGCGTCCTTGCCACCGGAGCCGCGCAGGTATTTATCCAGGTACGGACGGATATCTGGGTTCTTGAAGTCCTCGGCGCTGGAGTTGACGTAGATCAGCCCGCTGGCCACGTCCTGCAGGACGATCTCCCTGATCCTCGGATAGCCGATCTGCATGAACCAGCGGTAGGCCAGGCCGTACTGGGGGTTGGGCAGCACGGCGCCGTTCTTCCACGGGATGGGATTGCGCGCTGCGGCGTCCGAGAGCGCCCAGAAGAGATTGCGCCAGGCAAGGACCTCGCCAAGGCGGGCCTGAACCCCGCGGAAATCCTTGGTACCGGTGATTTCTATTGCCTTGGCGAGCAACCCGGCGATGAATTCCAGCTTCACCGCCAGGCGTATGCAGCCGTGAAAGGTAAAGCGCTCAAGAAAGCCGGATTGCTCGCTGAACTGCTGCACCTTGCTGAGGCTGCCGTAAATGAATACGTTCTCCCAGGGTATGAGCACTTTATCCAGCACCAGGATGGTGTCGTTCTCATCCAGGCGCGAGGACAGCGGGTAATCGAAAGGGCTGCCCATCACCGAGGACATGGCCGTGTAGGACGGCCGGCAGATCAGCTTGACTCCTGGCGCGTCCATGGCGATGGTGGCGACGAGCGCGAACTGCCGCTTGCGCACCGGCAGGCCGTAGTGGGCGATGAAGTTGTAGTGCGCCAGAGCCGACCCGGTGGCGACGACCTTGGCCCCGCTGACGATCAGGCCGGCGTCCGTTTCACGCTCGGCATGCACGAAGACATCCGCCACCTCATCAGGCGGCCGGTTCCTGTCAACCGGCGGGTGCACGATCGCGTGGTTCCAGAACAGCACCTGCTCCTGGGACTGCGCGTACCAGCGCCTCGCGTTGGCCTCGAACGGCTGGTAGAACTCCGCGTTCGCGCCCAGCGTGCCCAGGAAAGAGGCCTTGTAGTCGGGGCCTCGTCCCATCCAGCCGTAGGTCATCCGCGCCCACTGCGCGATGGCGGCCTGATCGGCGACGAGGTCGGCGGCACTGTGCGGGGTGGTGAAGAAGCGGTGCGTGTAGCCGTCGCTGCCGGTGTCGGTCGGAGCGACCAGGGCGCCCGAGCGCTCCGGGTCATGCAGGGAGTCGTACAGCCTGGCGATCATCCTGCTCGGATTGCGGAACGCGGGATGGGAGGTCACGTCCTTGACCCGCTCTCCGTAGAGGTAGATCTCCCGCCCGTCGCGCAGGCTGCCGAGGTACTCGTCGCCGGTCAGGGGCCGGGTCTTGCGCGGGGGATCAGCGCTGCCTGTCATCGCCGGTCACACCCCGCCCGCGCGGATGTGGCCGCTCAGGTCCGACAGGTACTTGGCGACCACGTCGGGCACCACTTTGCAGTCGAGCACGAGGGTCCCGTCGCAGCCCGCGTCACGCCAGGCTCGGACGGCGGTGAGGTCGCGTACGGTTCGCACCGTGGCCGCGGTGGCGCCGAGCGAGCGAGCCACCGCGGCGAAATCGGTATCGCCGAAGGCGGCGGGGCTGGTATCGGTGCCGAGCGGACGGTACATATGGACCTCCGCGCCATAGGCGGCGTCGTTGAAGATCACCACGAGCGCCGAGTGCGCGACTCGGATGAGGGTCTCGAGCTCAGGCAGCCCCATCAGCGCGCCGCCGTCGCCGACGGCTACGACCGTCGTGCGATCCGCCCGGCCGACCGCCGCGCCGACCGCGCCGGCGAACCCGAGCCCGATGGTCTGGAACGCCGCGCCGGTGAACACGAGCGCGGACGGGTCGGCCGCCGGCCAGTACATGCCAGGCCATCCGACGAAATGGCCGCCGTCCATGACCAGCGTCCGCTCCTGCGGCAGCAGGCCCGCCAGCGCGAGTGACAAGGTCCTCGGGTCGATCCTGGTGTCGGTGCTCGCGTCGTCATACGGCTCGTGGGCCCAGCCGATGCGCCCCAGATCGGCTGCCACCTCGCCGCGCCAGCCAGATGCGGCCAGCCCGCGAGCCCGCACGCCGTCCAGCAGGGCGCAGGCGACCCGGGTCGCGTCGCCCGTGACGCACAGGTCGACCCGGCTCACCGTCGGGGCGGCGCCAGTGTCGACCTGCACCAGCGTGGCGCCGGGATCGAGCAGCATGCCGCCGTGCAACGTGAAGTGGGTCAGGCTCGTCCCGAACGCGACGACCACGTCCGCCGCGCCGATGAGCGCGGCCGCCCGCGGCGAGGCGAAGCCACCGCAGATCCCGAGCGACCACGGGCTGTCGCGGTACAGGCCGTCGGCCATGACGGTGGTCGTGAGCAGCGCCCCGAGCCGGTCAGCGAGCGCGGCGATCGGGCAGCCGGCGCCGGAACGGTACGCGCCAAGCCCGGCGAGCAGCAGCGGGCGGCGCGCGCTGGCGAGAGCATCGAGCGCCGCGTCGACCTGCCCGGGCACGAGCACAGGCCTGGCAGCCCGGCGCTCGGGCCTAGCCGGCACGGCGGCGTCGGGCACGTCGGCGTCGAGCAGGTCGGCGGGCAGGCTGAGCACGACGGGGCTCGGGCCGCCGCGCGCGAGTTCCAGCGCGCAGGCGACAGCACCGCGGGCGTTCGCCGGATCGGTGACTCGCACAGTTCTCGCACCAAGCGCCGCGGCGAACGCGTCCTGGTCGATGTCGATCGGCCGGGGCCCGCCCGTCGGCTGGTCGCCGCTGAGCAGCAGCACGCCGCTGCGGTGCTTGACCGCCTCGGCCAGCCCGGTCGCCGTGTTGGTCAGGCCTGGCCCGTACGTGGTCGTGCAGACCGCCACGTCCCCGGTCGCCCGGTAGTACGCGTCCGCCATCGCGATGGCCCCGCCCTCATGCCTGGCGGCGATGTACCGGACGCCGCCAGCCAGGAGCCCGGCCACGGCGAGGAAGTTCCCGTTGCCCACGACGCCGAAGGCCGCCCTGACGCCCTCGTCGGCGATTGCCTGTCCTACCGCGGTCGCGAGCCTGGCCATGGTCAGCTCATTCCAGCTCGAAGACGACTTCGCCGACAGCCAGGTCGATGCGGTTGGTCCGCACCAGCTTCCAGCCGGCCTCGCCGAACACCGGCTCCCAGTCGGCGACGGTGGGAAGGAAGACGCCCATCAGGTCATGGCCAAGCTCGAAGCCGAGCCTGAATACGGGCAGGTCGGAGTCGGGCACCTCGGCCGTCCGCGTCGCGTCGCCGAGCAGGAAGCGCCGGGCCGAGGGGAAGACCTGGCGCAGCCGCCGGAGCGCGGTCACGCAGTTCTCGCGCGGCCAGAAGTCGTGCCCCATCATGAAGCACGTGATCAGCTCGACCCCGGCGAACTCGGGACGCTCCCGCAAATCGAGCACGTCCGCCTCGATGAAGGTGACCCGGTCGCTCAGGCCCGCGGCCGACGAGGCAGCCCTCGCCGCGTCGAGCGCGGGCCGCGCGATGTCCACGCCGACCCCGCGAGCGCGCGGGTACCTGGCCAGGACGTCGAGCACCCGGCCGCCGCTGCCGCAGCCCAGGTCGGCGACCTGGCTGACGTCGAAGTCCAGCCGCCCCACCGCATCCCAGAAGGCAGGTGCGTAGCAAAGCTGGTCGATCTCCTTGCAGGCGTAAGCGATGGCGGCCGCGTCCCGCTGGTAAAACTGGCCAGTCCGGTTCTCGCTGACCAGGACCGACGGCATCTGCCTGAACAACTCGGCGCTGCCGCGACTCAGCCAGTGGAAGAACGACTTGTACTGGTACACCTCGTCGAAGGAGCCAGCGGTGGTGACCACCGGGCCTCGGCGCCGCACCACGCCGACCGAGGCCAGCGCGCGGAACAGCCCGGTCGTCGAGGTCAGGTCCAGGCCCCGGCTCGCGGCGAACGATTCCGTGTCCAGCACCCTTGACTTGTGTAGCTCGTCGAGCGCGCCGATCTCCCAGGCCGCCGCTATGGCCCACGCCGCCACCGCCGAGTTGTAGATCCCCGCGGCGGCGCCCCGGCCGGCTCGCTCGGTCATGACCTGACCAGCTGCGCTGCCGGCTCGGCTACCGAGGCGGCGAGCACCTGGCAGTACTGCGTGGCGATGCTGGCGATCGTGGCATGGTCGAACCGGTCACGGCTGAACCTGATCAGGCCGACCAGCTCCCCCGACCTGAGATGGTCAAGCGCCCACAGCATGCCCTTCGGCGTGCCCGCGCCGACGGGCCTGGACGTGCGCCTGCCGCGGAGCTCTGAGTACCTGAGGTCGCCCGCCCGCTCGATGCCCGCGAGAGCGGGGCGCGGGAGCATTTCGAACGCCGAGACAGCCAGGTGATCGTCACCGCACGGTTCCAGCAGGTCACCGGCTTGCGCTTGGATGAGGGGAAACGGGATGTCGTTCGCGAATGCCTGCAGGCAGCTGGCTCTGGTCCTGGCGATGACGTCGAGGAAGCTGCCGCAGCCGCGCAGTGCGGTCTGCGGACTGCCGTCCGCAGACCGCCCTGCCGGTGCTAGCGAAGACAGCTCGGTCCTGATCGGCAGGAAGTTGTACAGGGGTCCCACCACGCCCCGGAAACGCGGCTCGTTGCGCCCGGCCGTGAAGGTCGGCACCACCAGGTCAGATTCCCCGGTCAGCTGGCTGGCCAGCAGGTTATAGGCCGCGAACAGCGCGACGAACAGCGAACTGCGCGTCGACCTGGCGACCAGGGCCGCCGCCTCGGTCAGTTCCCTGCCGATCACGAACCGGTGCACCGAGTACGGATCGGCGGCGCCTTCAGGCAGCACCCGATCGGCTGGAAGCGAGTGCACCCTAGCGCCGAGCAGACGCTCCCGCCAGTACCCGCTGGCGACGCCGGACCAGGAGTCCTGCCTGGCCCGCTGCCACGCGGCGAACTCGCGGTACTGGCGCGCAGCTGGCAGGCCTGGCGCAGCGCCGGCGGCCCTGGCGGCGTAGCAGGCGGCCAGGTCGGTGATGATCACTTGCATGGACCACGCGTCGGCCGCGATGTGATGCGTCGTCAGCGCGAGCACGTGGTCATCCGCGCCGAGCCTGCCGAGCACGGCCCGCAGCAGCGGCACCTCATGGCGGCTGAAAGGCTCGGCCTCCACATCGTCGAGCAGGTCGTAGGCAGCGCGGTCAGCTGAGTCCGCCTGGCCAGCCGGGCCGGCGTCCTGCAGCCGCAGGCTCACCGGGCCGGGCGAGTTCAGGTGCTGCTGCCACCCGCTTTCGTCCCGGCGCAGGGACGTCCTGAGCGTCTCGTGCCTGGCCGCGACGTCATCGAGCGCGGCCGACAGCGCGCCGGCATCGAGGTGGCCGAGTAGCCGCAGCCCGTAGGTGATCGTGTACCACTGGCTGAGCGCTCCTGCGGTTTCGCCATGGTCCAGGGAGCACAGGAAGTCCTGGTTCAGCGACAGGGCTGGCGGGTTGCCGGTCATCTCGTTCCGTCTCCCGGCCTCAGGCCTGCGCCTGCTGCAGCGCCTGCTCGACCTGCTGGTCAAGCTCGGCAACGGTGGGGGCGTCGAAGATGTCGGACATCAGCAGCTCGACCCCCAGGGCGGCCTGGATCGAGCTGATCAGCCGCATCGCCATGAGCGACTCTCCGTGCAGGTCGAAGAAGCTGTCGTCGATCCCGACCCTGGCCACCCCGAGCACCTCGGCGAACATCGAGCACAGGACCTCCTGCCGCGCGGTCTGCGGCGCCCGGTAGGCCGCTGAGCCTTCGACGGCAGCCTCGGGCAGCGCCTTGCGATCCACCTTCCCGTTCGGAGTCAGCGGCAGCGAGTCGAGCGTGACGAACGCCGACGGCACCATGTACTCCGGCAGCAGCTCTGTCGCGTGCGCCCGGAGCCCGTCGACGTCGACCTCGCCTGCCTCCGCGACGACGTAGGCGATCAGGCGCTTCTCGCCGTCGGTGACCTCGCGCGCGACCACGACCACATGCGCCAGGCCCCGGTATCTCGCGAGCACGCTCTCGACCTCGGCCAGCTCGACCCGGTAGCCGCGGATCTTGACCTGGTCACCTGACCGGCCGACGAATTCGATCAGGCCGTCCTGCCGCATCCGCACCTGGTCTCCCGTGCGGTACATCCGCTGGCCCGCTCCGGCGAAAGGATCGGCGATGAACCGCTCGGCCGTGACACCGGCCCGCCGGAAATAGCCGCGCGCCAGGCGGTCCCCGGCGACGTAGAGGTCGCCGACCTCGCCCGCCGGCAGTGGCCTGAGCTGCTCATCGAGCACGTGCAATTGGGTGTTGTCCATGCCCCGGCCGACCGGCACGGTCAGGCCCATCGAGTAAGGCGCCCGCATCGGTGAGTTGGTGATGAACGACGACATCTCGGTCGCGCCGTAGGTCGCGCGCACCACCGTGTCGGGGCACGCCCGCAGTACCTGCTGCACGGCCTTGGCCGAGATCACGTCCCCGCCCGTCAGCACCTCCCGCACGCCGGCGAAGCACTCGGGCGCCTCGTCGGCCACCACGCGGAACAGCCCGGCCGTCACGTGGACGGCGGTGATCTGGTGCTCGGTGATGAGGCGGCGCAGGGTACCGACGTCGAGGCGGCCTGGCGGCGCGAGGACCAGGTGCCCGCCGCGCAGCAGCGGAACCCAAAGCTCATAGGTGGACACGCCGAACGCGTAGGGCGCCAGCATCAGGATCCGCTCCTGGCCGCCGCCTTCCCAGCACGAGTCAAGCGCCAGCCCGAGAACGCCCCGGTGAGTGACGGCGACGCCCATCGGATCACCCGTCGAGCCCGAGGTATACAGCACGTGCACCAGGTGATCGGGACCGACCCTGATCCCTGTATCGGTGCCGGGCAGCGTGCGCAGCTCGGCATCGGAGTCCACGAAGACAACCTCGGGAACCTCGGGCAGGCCGCGCTCGCGCATGACGGCATCGGCGAGCAGCACGGGCTTGCCGACGCTGTCGGCGATCCACTGCAGGCGCTGCGGCGGATACGCGCTGTGCAGGGGCAGGTACAGCGCGCCTGCCTTCACGATTGCCAGGATCGAGGCAACCATGTCGACCGACCGCTCCTGCAGCACCATGACCGGGTCTTCCGGGCCGACGCCCAGGCCGAGCAGCCTGCGCGCGATCCGGTTGGCCCGCTCGTCGAGCTCGGCATAGGTCACATTCTCAGCAGGCGAAGACACCGCGATCGCGCCCGGTGTGCTTGCGACTATCTGAGCAAAGCGCTTCGGTACGGAATCGTCATCCCTCATATCAACTGATCCGCCTATTCCTGGCAGCCGCCGCTCAATCACGTCTACCGCGAAGATCGCAGCGATCCGCTCCCTGGTGCATCTCGCTGATTGCGCTCAGCACCGCCGCGGCGCAATCAGCGAGATGCATTGAAAGAGGGCGAGTGTCACCGTCGGGAACGACACCAAAGCCTGGCCACGGAAGAGGGAGCGCAATGGCTAACCAATCTGGAGAACGGGCGGTGGTGCTCGGAGGCGGCATGGCCGGCCTGCTTGCCGCCCGCGTCCTGTCCGACGCGTATGCCGACGTCGTCATCGTGGACCGCGACCAGCTGACCGGCGCGACCAGCAGCCGCAACGGCGTGCCCCACGGTCGCCACGCGCACTGCCTGGTCGCCAGGGGACACCAGATCCTTGAGGAGCTGCTCCCCGGGATCACCCGGGAAATGAGCGAGGCCGGGGTGACGCTCGGCGACTTCAACGGCGGAATCCAGTGGAACTTCAACGGCCACCGGCTGGCGTCGTCCGACTCGGGCCTGCTGTGCGTATCGTCTGGCCGCCCGGTGCTCGAGAAGCACGTACGCGAGCGCGTCCAGGCCCTTCCCAACGTGCGCTTCCTCGAACTGCACGACATCGTGAGCCTGGAGACGACCGCGGACAAGGGGCGCGTCACCGGCGTGCGGATCCAGCGCAATGAGCCGGGCAGCCAGCCCGAGGTACTGCTCGGCGACCTCGTCGTGGACATCACCGGCCGAGGCTCGCGGATGCCGGCCTGGCTGCGCGAGCTCGGCTACGAGGCGCCGGGGGAAGACAGGATCAAGGTCGACCTGGCCTACACGACCCGGCACTACCGGCTCAAGCCCGACCGGTTCGGCTCGGCCATCGCGATCAACCAGGCCGGCACACCCGCGTCTCCACGCGGCGTGTTCTGCTACCCGCTGCCCGACGGCGAGACCGTCGAACTGTCGCTTACCGGGGTGCTGGGAGACCATCCGCCCACGGACCACGAGGGCTTCCTCGCCTACATCAAGTCGCTGCCGCTCCCCTTCCACTACGACTACGTCAAGGACGCGGAGCCCGTCGACGAGCCGGTGCGCTTCAGGTTCCCTGCCAGCGTCTGGCGCCACTACGAGCAGCTGACCCGCTTCCCTGACGGCCTGCTGGTGATGGGCGATGCCGTGTGCAGCTTCAACCCGGTGTACGCCCAGGGCATGACCGTCGCCGGGATGGAGGCGCTGACACTGCAGAAGCACCTGCTGAACCCGGCCGGGCTGAACGCGGCCGCGTTCTTCGGCGAGATAGCTGGCCAGATCGCCGGCCCGTGGCAGTTCTCCGCCATCGCCGACCTCGGCTACCCGGGCGTCGAGGGCGAGCGGAACGACCAGATCAACCTGGTCAATCAGTACATACCGAAGGTGCTGGCCGCCGCGACACAGGACCCGGTTGTCACGGACGCGTTCCTCCGGGTCGCCGGGCTGGTGGAGCAGCCGATGTCGCTGATGCACCCGGAGATCGCTGGACGGGTCGGGCGGGTGCTGCGCCAGATGGCCAGCATGCCCGCTCCTGGCTGACCAGCTGCCGAAATGGAGCACACCGCAGACTCAAGGAAGGTACCCGATGCGTCCGTTCAAGATCGACATTCCGCAGTCGCAGCTCGATGATCTCAAGCGCAGGCTGGCTACCACCCGCTGGCCCGACGAGATGCCCGGCGCCGGCTGGAGCCGGGGCGTGCCCCTGGCCTACCTCAAGGAACTCGCCGAGTACTGGCAGACGGGGTATGACTGGCGCGCCGCCGAGCGATACCTGAACAAGTTTCCGCAGTTCATGACCGAGATCGACGGCACGCAGGTGCACTTCCTGCACGTCCGCTCGGCTGTGCCGGACGCGACACCGCTGATCCTCACCCACGGCTGGCCAGGATCCTTCGTCGAGTTCATCGACGTGATCGGGCCGCTCACCGACCCGGCCGCACACGGCGGCGACCCGGCCGACGCGTTCCACGTCGTCATTCCCTCCCTCCCCGGCTATGGCTTCTCCGGGCCGACCGGGCAGGCCGGCTGGGATACCGAGCGGGTCGCGCAGGCGTGGAAGGAGCTGATGCGCAGCCTCGGCTACAGCCGCTACGTGGTACAGGGCGGCGACTGGGGCATGCCGATCTCGCTGCGGCTCGGCCTCGCCGACCCGGAGCACGTGGCCGGCGTGCACGTCAACATGCTGGTCACCTTCCCTCCGGCTGACCCGGCTGACGCCGCGGCCATGGGTGCGGTGATGTCCAGGCTGACCCCGCAGGAAATGGAGCGGGCGGGGTTCGCCATGCACTTCCAGCAGGACGGCATGGGCTGGCTGAAGATCCAGGCCACCCGCCCTCAGACACTTTCCTACGGGCTCACTGACTCGCCGGCCGGCCAGCTCGCCTGGATAGTGGAGAAATTCAAGGAGTGGACGGACTCGAAGGACCGGCCCGAGGACGCGGTGAGCCGCGGTCACCTGCTGACCAACGCCTCGATCTACTGGTTCACCGGGACCGCCGGGTCCAGCGCCCAGCTGTACTTCGAATCCGAGCACCTCGACGCCGACTTCTTCAGGACCTGGGGCGGACCCTGGCCGCTGGCGATGCCGGCCGGAGTGGCGTTCTTCCCGAAGGACGCCGCACGGCCGATCCGGTCGTGGGCGGAAATGGTTCTGCCGACGCTCACTCACTGGACCGAATTCGATCAGGGCGGCCATTTCGCCGCTCTGGAGCAGCCCGAGCTCTTTGTCGGCGATGTCAGGAAGTTCGCCAGATCGCTGCATTAACCACCACCACCAGGACGCCGGCCGGCCGCTCGTAGAGCGCAGGCAGGCGTACTCATGTGTGGCAATCCAGAAGTTGTGTGAATGGATGGACACAGGAATCCTGAAGTTGCGGCGCACGCTTACCACTGAGTAAGAAAACCGTGTCGTCGCCTGATTTATGAAGGGGGTTGCCATGTCGCTTGCTTCGAAGAAGCACATAGCCGATGTAGCGTCAGTATCGCGGAAAGCCATTTCCGCTCGCGGGTGGCGACGATATGCCATCAGCGGCCTTACGGCTGCGCTGGCGGTTACCGGGGCGGCTGCGGCGGTCAGCGCGCAGGCCGCGCCGCCGCATATGCCCGGCACGGTGCTGACTCGCACGATGCCCGCGAGTCCGGCGCTGGCCGGGTTCCGGCAGGGATTTGTCGCGATCTCCGACAGCACCATTCACTACGTCATCGGCGGGAGCGGACCTGTCCTCGTTCTCCTGCACGGCTGGCCCATGACCTGGTGGGAGTGGCACACAGTGATGCCGAGCCTGTCCAGGCACCACACGGTTGTCGCGTTCGACCTGCCAGGTCTTGGCGACTCAACCGTCCCCACCAGCGGCGGCTACACAGCGGTCGACACCGCGCAGCGACTGCACCAGGCCGTCCTGGCGCTGGGCTTCGGGCGCATCTCGATCCTCTCCCATGACCTCGGAGTCAACGTCGCGTACGCGTACGCCGAGCTCTACCGGCACTCGGTAGCCAAGCTGGCCGTGCTCGACTCGCTGCTCAACGGGTTTGGCCTGGAGAGCGTCTACGGTTTCAGCTTCCACTTCGACCTGAACATGGCAGCGGCGCCGACGCCGGAATCCATCATCAACAACCACGCGGCGGAGCGGGCGTACCTGAACTACATGTACACCCTCGCCGGCACCCCGGCCGATATCACCAGCCAGGACAGGAGCATCTGGTACGCCGCCTATGCCAGCCCCGCGAACCGCGAGGCCGGATACGACTACTACCGGGCATTCCCCGACAACGAGACCTACAACCTCGCACATGCCACTCCCAAGCTGACTATGCCGGTGCTCGCGATGGGCGGCGAGGACAGCTTCGGGACCGCGGTGGGAACGTCTTTCGAGAACGTGGCCACCGATGTGCACACGGTCGTGGCGCTGGGCTCCGGTCACTACATTCCCGAGGAAGATCCGGGTTTCGTAGCTGAGTGCGCGAACCTGTTCTTCAGCTCGGCCACGCAGGCGCCAGCTGGTTTCGAGGACTGCCTGTCTTAGCAAGGAGATACCCAAGGCGGGCACGGCCATTGAGCCGTGCCCGCCTTTCGTCTTTCGCTGACCGGCGCGGGTGACCGGCCCGCTAGTCTCCGTGATCATGGGCCACAGGGTGACCGCGGAAAGTCAACCGCGTGATCCCGCCAGCTGGTTTCCGTGATCACCACCCCGACCATGATCACGGAAACGATAAGGGCTTGGCGGGGCCGCGGCCGGTGGCCAGCCGCTGATGCGCGTCACCCGTCAGCGCCGAGTTTCGGGGAGCCTGGCTAGCTGGTGCTGGTCGATTTGCCGGGAACACCGGACTCGGGGTCACGGCGGCGGTCTCCAGCGTCGCAGCTGGGGCCCCCTGCTGTTGCGCTGGCGACAGCAGGGGGCCCCAGCTGTAGCCAGCCTCAGCCGCACCGCCCCGGCCGCACCCCGGCCGCACAACCCGGTGCCGCCGCTGATGCTCGATAGTCAGGTCGGGGCCGGGGGATCACGGCGTCCGGGCTGCGGTGCCCTCTGAGGTCCCGTGATCTGAGTGTCTGGGCTGTGTAGCTTAAGGGAAGCCGTTTTCCAGGGGCCCACGCCAGTTTCCCCGGGAGCTGACGTCATTCCCCCCGGAGAGTTGTCGTTTCCCGGAGGGTTTTCGGCCTTTTCTCGGAGAGTTACGACAATCTCCGGGGCGGCGAAGCCGGCGAGAATCATGCCGGAACCAGGTCTCGCCGCATGCTCTGGGGGTGAGGGATTGGCGAAACTGTCTCCTTGATTCCGGAAGAACGTCAAGCACGACAACCTCGGCCGCGCCTGCGCGAAGAGCGAGACCGAGCTCGCCCGGTTCGCCGCCGCCGCCCTCACCCGGCTGAAAGACCTTCGGCGACCCCGCCCTGAGATACATCGGCGATAATCCGCCTGAGTCCAGAAACCATCTTTCCCCTTAGATCATGCGGCTGATGTTAACGCGATCACGGCGGACGGCGTGATCCCGGAACATCAGCGGCATGATCTGAGGGGAAGGCCGGGCTCGCGGGATCAGGAGCACGGGCGGACGACGCCGCCCGCGCGGCCTGAGTCCAGAACCTTCGCTTCCCCTTAGATCATTCGTGTCTGCGGCAGGTCATCAGATCGGTGGTGACCGGGTCGGCCGGCTTGTCAGATGTAGAGCGAGTCGGGCTCGAGTCCGCACAGAACCCGCCCGTAGAGTTCCGCGTTGGTGTCCGGATGCATCAGGGCGTGCATGGTAACCGCGTTGATGTCGCGCGCGATTCGCTGGATCGGCTGGCTACTGTAGATGGACGAACCGCCGCTCGCCGAAGCCAGGATATCCACGGCTTCCTTGCTGAGCTTGCACACCGCACCGAGGTCGGCGCGGGCACTGACCCGCTCCTCGATCGTCCACGGGGCCGCCTCCACGCCCTTGGTGTCGACCATGGCGGTCAGCCGGTGGGCGTGGAACTCCGCCTCGTCAATCTTCATGATCGCCTCGGCGACCTGCAGATGGGTAAGCGGCGCCTTGGCCTGCTTGTCGTACCCCGTATAGGTGATCTTGCGCTCGGGCAGCCGGGCGAAGAACGCTTCCTTCGCGGCCTTCGCCATGCCGACGACGCAGCCCACCGAGGAGGCGGAGGCGACCGGCAGGAGAGGCGACCGGTAGATCGCGCTGGCGGCGCTCTGCGCCGAGGCGGACTGACCCTCCAGGACGGCACCGATGGGCAGCACGCGCTCCTGCGGGACGAACACGTCCGACGCGACCGTGCTCACGCTCCCGGTGCCCTTGAAGCCTGACGTGTACCAGTCATCGATGATCTGCAGGTCCGACGTGGGCACCAGCGCGACGACCGGCATCGGCTCGCCCTCGCCGCCGATGAGGATCGCGATGATCTCCTGCCAGTGGCTGTGCAGCGCCCCGCTGATGAATCCCCACTTGCCGTTGACCACGACGCCGCCATCGGTCTGGATTGCCATCGCGCTTGGGCTTAGCGTCCCGCACACCCGGACATCCGGTGTCGAGAACACCTCGTCCTGGACCTGGTCAGGGAACATGCATGTCATCCACCCTGGAATCCAGTACACCGACGCGACCCACGCGGCGGAACCGTCGCCGCGGCCGAGCTCGGCCGCTACGTCGACCAGAGTCCGCGTATCGGATTCGTATCCGCCGTAGCGCGCGGGCGCTCGCATTCGGAAGATGCCGGCGTCGGCCAGGGCCTCGATCGACTCCTCATGAATACGCCGATTCTCTTCGGACCAGGCCGCGTGCTTTCTTAGCAGCGGCACGAGCTCGGATGCACGCTGAACAAGCTGCTCTCGCGCCGGAATTTCGGTCTTCCGCATAATGTCCTCCCAAGGAATCAGCCGAGCAAATTCGCTGCTATGCGCCACCGAGACTTACTGTCGACGATCGCATTTGGCGAGCCGTTCCGCACCTTGTGGATTGCCGGCTGGGCGGCGCCAGCACGCTGCGCGCGTCAGTCCAGCTGTGAGTTGATCAGGCTGATGGGGCGCATGTCCGTCCAGTTCGTCTCGATGTACTCAAGGCAGCTGGCACGGGAGTCCGTGTCGTGGACGACGGTCCAGCCCTTCGGGGTGGGCTGGCCGGCCTGCCACAGGCTGTGCTGACCTTCGTGGTTCACGAGCACCCGGTACGAGGCATCTGGGTCTTCGAAGGGATTGGCCATGGTGATCCTCATTCCGCTAGGCAAAGCCGCAAGCGCGTAAGCTTCCTTGTGCGATGTGGGGGCGGCGGCGCCGCTCATGCCAATGACGCACGACTACGCTAGCCGCCCGCCCCCACCCTGCTCGCGTTAGCTAACCGGGTCGCGGGGGCAGTTCTGGTACACGGCGAGCCGCCACAGGCCTTCGCTCTTGACCAGGATCCAGGCCGCGCGGATAGCCTCCTTGCTCGACACCTCCTTCTCACCAGGGCCGAGCACACCGCCCACGGTCAGCAGGGCAAACGCGCCGGAACCGAGCGGCTTGACGTCAAGCGGAGTGCCCGTGACCGTGGTCCCCTTGTACTGGCTGGCGTATGCGGCCGCCATATACTGCCGGATCTCGTCGCGGCCCTTCTTGTACACGCCAGGCAGGATGAGCGTCCCATCCGGCGTGAACAGCTGGGAGAAAGCCTCAGCGTCGTGCGCGGCCCAGGCCGAGACCAGCCGGCCAGGCACCGCTGCGATTTCCGCCATGAGCGCGTCCGGCATCTTGCCTGCGGGCGCGGATGCTTGAGTGGTCATATTTCTTCCTTACTTCCCGTGGAGGACCCGGATGTTCCAGGGACAAATTCGGTCACCAACTCGATGAAAATGTAGTCGTCCGGGTGTTTCTGCACCTCTCTCAAGATGCTGTGCCACGGGATATTCTCTTCTTCCCGCAATGCCTTATCCCTGGTCCGGACCTCTCGCCCGGCAACCCCGAAGGTGCGCGGCCCCGTGCCCGGCGACAGGATGACAGCGAGGCCGCCATTGGCAGGTGCCAGGCTGCCCAGTCTTGCCGGTGAACTGCCTAAGGAGTAGCAGCATGACAACCATTCGCGGCGCTCTGCGCGACCTCGTGATGTCACCTGCCCTGGTCGACGTTACGTTCGCGAAGCGCGGATTCCCGGCTGAGCCGTCCGCGGTGACTGAGCACCTCGAGGCGGTCCCGCAGGCGGTGATCTGCGGCTTCGAGTGGGGCATCGCGGCGCGCGACCAATGGGAAGTGGAACGCAGGCTGGACATGGTCGATCCTGAACTGCGCGGCTTCGCGTACGAGGGCACCACAATGGCCTTCACCATCCTGGACTCGATGGGTCGCGGCCACCGCACTCGTGACCTGCTGCTCGGGCCGGGCCAGCCGCATATCTTCCTGGCCTACATCGGCATGGGCTTCGCCATGGCGCGGCTGCCCAGGCCGGTGTGGAAGAAGGTGCTCCCCGACCTCACCGGCTCCGAGTTCCACCCGACGATGAGCTGGCTCGTCGTTGACGGCTACGGCTTCGACCGGGCTTACTTCGACACCAAGCGCTGGGTAGACGCGCAGCACACACCGTCGCCCTACCCGTGGGACGGCGCGCCTGACTACTTCCTGCGCGCTGTGGATCAGGGCATCGGCCGGGCGCTGTGGTTCATCTGCGGCGCGAACGTTACTGACCTGGCTGCCGCTGTCGGGCGGTTCGCCAGCCACCGGCACGCTGACCTGTGGAGCGGCGCGGGACTGGCCGCCGCGTTCGCCGGCGGCAGCGACGCCAGCGGCCTGGCCGCGCTGCGCCGTGCATCCGGGGAGTACTGGAGCGAGCTCGCCCTTGGAGTCGTGTTCGCGATTAAGGCGCGGGCCTACTCCGGCTTCCTGCCGTCCCACACCGAGCTCGCCGGCTCGGCCCTGGCGGACCTGTCCGCCGAGGCGGCCGTCGCGCTCGCCGACGGCACCCGTCCGAACGGCACCAGCCCGAACGGCAGTAGCTCGAACGGCAGTGGCGGCAACGTCCCCGCGTACGAAGTGTGGCGGCAGAACATTCGCGCCCGTCTTGCGGCGCAATGACTGGCCAGCAAGTTCGGAGGTGCCTGGCCGCACGGCGGCTGGAAGGCTACGAAGCGTGGAACCTCCGTTTAGCGATGACGGCACCGTTCGCAGCGACCTGATTCTCCGGCAGATCACCGCCGGCGACGCCGGACCGGTCCTGGTGGCCGATTTCCAGGCGTTCTCCTCGGCCCCCCGGCTCAGTCACCTGATCAGCACACGGGCGCAGGGCCAGCCGGTTTACCAGGTCGATCCGCTCAACGCCTTGTCCGGAGACCGGGCCTACGTGTCGCTGGCCGACATGGCGGCCGAGGCCGCGCAGGAGTTCGGTCGCTCTGAGCCGGCCGACGGCCCGGTCTCCGTCATCGGCTATTGCAGTGCCGCCGCGCTGGCGCTGCATGTCGCGACGCTGCTCGCGCGATCTCAGCCGGCCGTAGCCGTGCTGCTGCGGCCCACCTGGCCGGGCACGGAGATGATCACGGCCGAGTTCGCCAAGCTGACCGCCAACCTGAAGAGCAGCGGCCGGCCGGACCCGGTGCTGGACGGTAACCCCGGCGAGTGCGTGACCAGCATGGAGCAGGCGCTGCGTGCCGACATAGCGGCCCTCGCCGCCAGCCAGGGACTCGAAGACGCGGAAGACACCTTCGCTGAGCTGCTGATGACCTACCGGTCCTGGCTGTCGTTCCTGCTGGCGTGCAGGAATGACCCTCGGTCCGCGTGGGACGGCGGCGCCGCGGCCGTGACCGTGCTCACCGAGCTGCCCGAGGCCTCCGTTCCCAGGCTGAGTCCAAGCGCGGTCAGGCACGAGCGGCTGCCCGAGGTCAGCGGCAACAACCCGGTCACGCCCGAGGTGGTCGATCTCGTGGTTGCCCAGGTCACCAGCCGCTGAAGCAGACTTTGATCAAGGAGTACGAGCCGGGTAGTCACCCCGCCGATGTTGGCTCTCCACGATAGGGCGGCAGCTCTCCCGGCAGGCACGTCACACGGGCCAGGCCGAACAACCGCCAGGAACCGGACTGCCGCCGACCACTGCTCCGTGATCATGCCCAGGATGGTGATCACGGAGCCCTGGCGGCGTGATCACGCACCTGATAGTCCGTGATCACGGCGGGCGGCATGATCATGGAAGACGGCTCTAGGCCAAGCTGGCGCGAATTCCGTGGTCGGGCTGCCCACGCGGGCCTGGCGGAGCCACCGCCCGGACCCGGCCTGGTCCCAGAGGACTCAGCTGTCACAGCCGCATCACCCGCTGCCAGGCTCGCCTGCTCCTGTAGGAGACTTATTTCCTGTAGGAGACTTAATAGCGAATATGGTGGTTAACCCTCCTACAGGAATAAAGTCTCCTAGATCTTTTGTCGTGACCACGCCCCGGACGGTGATCAGGGAACCCTGGCGGGGTGATCAGCGCGCTGATGGCCCGGGTTCCGCGAAGGTAGCCGGGGTGACCTGGCGGGGGGCCGACCAGCTGGCCCTAGCCAGATCTCCGCAGCCCCAGCCCGGTCACGGAACTCGCGCCAGAACCCGAAACCCCCGAGTCGCGGGCGGCCTTACTCGAAACTCTCGCGGATGCGCTGGCGCCACCGCTCGTATCCCGGCTCAGGCCCGCCCGTGTCGAACAGCACCTCGACCGCCTGCTCTGTGACCGCGGCCGCATCCTGGGCGGACATCCCGCACCACGCCTGGGCTCCGGCGTCGGTATGCGGCGTTTCCAGACCGGCCAGCAACCGCGCCTTCGCCGCGAATGCCGCGCCCTGCGCCCCGTCCGGTGCGTGCTCGCCCGCGAGCTTGCGCATTAGCGTCAGGTCCGCCGGGTCCACGCCGCCGGCGTAGACGCTAGCCAGCGCCGCTCCGCTCCAGAGATCGCCTCGGCGATGCGGGGCGAACTTGCCGATCGTGTCGGCCACTCCTCGGACGTCGGATCCGTTGACGAACCACAAGGCCCGGCCGATGCCCTGGTCAATCGCCCTGCTGGCGTATTCGGCCGGCTTGAACAGCGGAACCCGCGCCTGGTGCTGCCGGTCAACATACTGGCTGGTTTTGAAGTACGCCTGGTGAAAGCCATAGCCGTCGAGGGCCAGCCAGCTCAGCACTTCGTCCTCTGGCATGATCGCGCGCCAGCGAACTGAGGGGAGCCGCGCCATCGCCCAGCCAACTCCGATGTGAGCCATGTAGACGTGCGGCTTCCCCGGGCCGGCCAGGAAGTCCTTGACCCAGCGCTGCCTGGCAGGCAAGAGCGCGTCCCGCACTGCCAGCGCCATCGCGCAGCCCTCGTAGGCAAAGCCGCGAAATGGCTTCTCAACAGCCTCGAGCGACGACTCCATGTCGGCAAGATCGCGACCCGTCAGTCCGTACCCGAAGCCAGTGAGGAACTTCCCGCCGACCATTTCCAGGTTGGCCTGCTGCTGAGCTCCTGGCGCGTGAAATCCGCGCCTCTCGAAGGTGACATCTCGGGGATCCGGTGCGAAGATCCGGTTGCGCAGCGAGCCCATCAGCGTCGGCTTCACTTGCTGCTCCTCATGGTCCGGTGGAAGGACTGCACCCGCCTGCCGTGGCACAGCGGCTCGGTCCTGCTCATG
Source organism: uncultured Actinomycetota bacterium (assembly GCA_963819285.1). GTDB lineage: Bacteria > Actinomycetota > Actinomycetes > Streptosporangiales > Streptosporangiaceae > Chersky-822. The sequence goes on along the minus strand of CAWFVM010000002.1, from coordinate 1,186,984 downwards.
CCGCGAAGCGGTAGCTACCAGGCCATTCTCGCCGGCCCCGCTTGACTGGCGCTTGGGCGCCGATTCAGCAACGAGAGATTTGCCGATGCGAGTTTTGTGGTGATCTGATGGTATTCGGCGAGCTGGAGACTGGAGGTGATCATGAAACTTCGGAACCGGCGACGTGGGCCGCTGGGCTCACGGGCGACGTGAGTTTGTCATGAGTCGATTCATGAAGCGCTAACTGTACGCCCGATGCTGCCTGGCAGATGCTCGATACGCGCACAGTTTGCCGACACGATACCTGTGAGGGCACGAGATTGAGCACCGAATCCGGAGGACTGCACATCGAACTCCTCGGACCGCTGTCCGTGCACATGAACCACGTGCCGGTCATGCCAGCGGCCGCCAAGCCACATCAGCTGCTGGCCATTCTCACGCTGAACGCCGGGCGCGTGGTCACGATGTCGATGCTGATCGAGGAGCTGCTGGGGGACCGGCCGCCGCCCAGCGCCCACACCACCCTTCAGACCTACATCTTCGACCTGCGAAAGCTTCTGGCGGCCGCGCTGGGACCTGGCCAGGACCCGAAATGGGTGCTGCGCACCACGCACGTCGGCTACCTGCTCGATGCCCAGCCCTGCCGGATCGATGTCGAAGACTTCGACCGGCTCGCCGGAGCTGGCCGGAAGGCCGCGGAGGGCGCCAACTACCGCGTCGCGGCCGAGTTGCTCGGCCGTGCCCTGGCGCTATGGCGCGGGCCCGCACTCGTGGACGTGCGCAAGGGGCGAGTGCTCGAGCTTGAGGCCCTGGCGCTTGAAGAAAGCAGGCTGGCCGTACTCAGCCGCCGCATCGATGCGGACCTCGTCCTTGGCCGGCACGCGGACATACTCGGCGAGCTGACGGCCCTGGCGGCCAGGCACCCTCTCGACGAGAACTTCTCCGAGCAGCTGATAACGGCGCTCTACCGCACCGGCCACACGGCCCGCGCGCTCCAGGAATTCCGCCGGCTGCGCAGCTCGCTCGTCGACGAGCTCGGCATCGAGCCCTCCGCGCAACTGCAACGGCTGCAGCAGGCGATGCTCTCCCGAGACCCGTCTATCGACGCAGCGTGAACGACACGCCGGAAACGACGCAGATTGACATGTCATTACAAAACGCGGTACAAGAGGACGCATATCTCCAACCAGCGGAAGGTCGCCGCGCGACCGTCGGTCGGCCGCCCTTCCCCTAGCTGTTCACAGCTATGTACCGGACGTACGGAAATTGGCTATCCGCAGGGAGCGGTGCTCTCCGCGGATAGCCGTCGAGGTGAAGGTTCCGCCCGATGATACAGCCTTTGGCGCAGCGACTTTTAATGCGGCGACGTGACTAGCCTCGACGGCTCCGGGTTCCGCCAGGGAATCGTGACTTGCTGAAGATCCTGGTGGCCGAAGACGCGGCCATGATCCGCGGAGCGCTCGTCGCGCTAATCGAGCTGGAGCCTGACCTGAAAGTCGTGGCCGAAGTCGACAAGGACAGCGAGATCTTGCCAACAGCGCTGCTCTATCAGCCAGACGTGGCGATCATCGACGTCGACCAGCCCGGGTTCGACGGGCTCACGGCGGTAACACAGCTGCACGGGCGGCTGCCGTCCTGCCGGACGCTGATCCTGACCAGCCTGGGCCGTCCCGGGCTGCTCAGGGCAGTGCTATCCGCGTCGGCGGGCGGGTTCGTCCTGAAGGACGCCCCGCCAAGCCAGCTCGCGGCGGCCATCCGCAACGTCGCGTCGGGGCGCCGGGCGGTGAGCCCGGATTTCGTCGTGCCCACGTGGGGCTCGAACAGCATGCCGCTGTCGCCACGCGAGCATTCAGTCCTGCGCCTGGCCGGGGACGGCGCCGAGCCAGCGGAGATCGCGGTCGCCATGCACTTGTCCATCGGGACCGTGCGCAACTACCTGACGACCATCGTGGCCAAGCTGCACGCGCGCAATCGGGTTGACGCCATCAGGAAGGCGTACGACATCGGCTGGCTGCCTTGACCGGCGCGCCTGAACCTCCTCTGACCCCCGGCGCCAGTGCGATCACGCAGGGAGGACCAGCATGGGCAGGCCGCCTTGCACTCGCAGCGACAGCATGGCCTCGGGCTTTACCTCGCGGCCTGGCACGAGCCCGAGCCGGAGCCTGCGCGCGACCATGATCGCGACGAAGGTCGCCTCCATCATGCCGAGGTGACTGCCGACGCAGACCCTGGGTCCTGCGCCAAATGGGATATAAGCGTACCTGTGCGTGAGGTCCGCGTTGGCCTGCTCGAACCGCAGCGGGTCGAATCGCTCAGGCTCGGGCCAGAAACCCGGGTGCCTGTGCAGCGTGTACGGGCAGATCATGACGTCCGCCCCGGCAGGTACACGGTACCCGCCGACCTCATCGGCGGCGACCGCGCGGCGGGTGAGTGCCCACACCGGCGGGTACAGGCGCATCGTCTCCTGGATGACCATCGTCGTGTACGGCAGCCGGTGCAGGTCATCAAGCACGGGCAGCCGGTCGCCGAGTACCTCCGCCGCCTCTGCTCGCATCCGCTCGGCGACCTCAGGATGCTGGTCGATCAGGTACCACGCCCACGACAGGGTGCTAGCCGTGGTCTCGTGGCCGGCCAGCAGTATGGTCAGCAGCTCGTCCCTTAGCCGGCGCCGCCGGACGTTCGGGTCAGGCTCGTCGCGGTAGGCCTCGAGCAGCCGGGCGATGACATCGTCCGAGCCTGGCTTAGCGCTTCGCTCACGCTCGTCGACGAGGGCCATGACGGCATCTTCAAGCTGGCCGAGGGCGTGGTGGAAGCGGCGGTGACGGGGGATCGGGAGCCAGATCGGCAGCATGCGCAGGGTCACCATCTCGAACATGGCCTGATCCTGCACCTCCTCGAATGCCTCGCCCAGGCTGAAGAACGGGCTGAGGTCGACGTCGAGCAGTGCCTTGGCGAGCACGCTGAGCGTCAGCCGGGTCATCTCCGTCACCACATCGACCGGTCCCTGGCCGATCTTGGATTCCAGCCTGGTCACCAGCGTGCTGGCCTCGTCGGCGACCATCCCGGCGAAGTCGCCGAGGCGGTCACGCCGAAAGGCCGGCTGGATGGTGCGGCGCTGCCGGCGCCAGAGCTCGCCCTCACTGGTCAGCAGGCCATCGCCCAGCAGCCGCTTGGCCTCGGTCAGGCCCATGCCCTTGTGGTAGTTGGCCGCATTGTCAGCCAGCACGTGCTTGGCATGATCTGGGTGGTTGAAGAAGTACAGGCTCTTGGGGCCCATCCTGAAGCGCACAGCGTCGCCGTATTCGCCGGCGGCGTCGGACAGCAGGCTCAGCCGGTCCCCCCAGAGCTTGCGCATCAGCGATGGCAGGTCCCGCATGGGGGTTACCGGGATAGAGACGGTCACGATACCTCCTGGTAGACCGCTATGTCCCATTTGCCAGTCTGGCGCAGGGCCGGGCGATGGAAACGGCCACCATGAAAGAGCAGGGCGTCGCGGGCCGGCTCATGGCCGCTCGCGAGCACAGCACCGAGGAAGATCGAGTGGTCGCCGCCGTCGTAGGTGGCGGCGAGCTCGCACTCGATCCAGGCAAGCGCCCCGTGAATGAGCGGCGCTCCGGTGCGGGGCGCCGGCGTCCAGCCGACAATGTCGAACTCGCTTCGCCCCCGTGGTCGCGAGTGGTCGGCGAAGTAGCGCGCCACGTGCTCCTGGTGCCCGGCCAGCACCGAGACCGCGAAGGATCCGCTGTCCAGGACGGCCTGGTGGATGGCCGCCGTCCGCTTGACACAGACCAGCACCAGAGGGGGCGACAGCGAGACCGACGTGAAGGAGTTGGCCGTCATGCCCTGCGGCGCGTCGCCATCGGCGGCCAGCACCGTGACACCAGTCGCGAACTGGCCGAGCACCGTACGCAGCGGAACTGCCGCACCCTGGCCATCGGGGCCGGCCTGGCCGTGCTGAGCTGGCCCGTGCCGCGGCAGCCCCCTGACCGTCATTGCGTGCCCCCGACGCGTACCCGTGCCGACCCCTCAGCGCGGCTCACTGGCTGCGGCGCCTTGATGGCGTACCCTTCCAGCGCCGCCCTGAGCGAGTCCGGCACGCGCGCCGGGGTGACCTCGCCGGCCTTGCCGCGCATGCAGGCGACCCGCTGCTTGCCGCGGGCGACGAGTTGCTCCATCTCGCCGGCCAGGCTGACATAGTCGAACGCGAACGCGATCTGGGTCTGGGTGAGCTCCTCCAGCCGCATCCTGATCGACAGCTGGTCGAAGGCCGAGATCTCCGCCAGGTACTCGCACTCGGCGCTGAGCGTGAATAGCTTGAGGTCGTCACGCAGCTCGATCAGTACGTCCGGAGCATGCTCAAGCAGGAACATCTCCCTGCACCGGCCCTGCCAGCGCAGGTAGTTGACGTAGTAGACGTTGCCGACGAGATTGGTCTCCTCGAAGCTGACGATGTGTCGGTACTCGTAGTACGACTTCACTCTAAATCTCCGCTTCTGTGAGGATGGCGAAGACGACCGGCGCCGCCTCGTTACGAACGTGAGTCACGAACGTCGCGATACTTGCCGTGCCTGCTCTGAACAGCACCCATCCGCCAGGCGGCGACTCGCCGAGCGTGACCGGGCCCGGCAGCGCCCGGCCGATCTTGCGCAGGCACTCAATGGCGCCCCAGGCGCGAGTGGCCGACACCGCGAGATCCTCGCCGCGCTCCCGGGCCACGAGCTGAGCGAGAGCGAACCGCTCCGCGCCAAGCATGAGCTGCCATTCGTCGGCCGTCCGGCTCGCGACAACCTCGGCGTCGCAGCCGACCTGCCTCATGACGCTTGCATCGGGGGGGTTAGGGGGGTCGTCCCCCCTGGCCAATCTGTCCATGGCCACCGCCAGGGTCAGGCCCGCGTTATGCGAGACCGAGACGCTGACATCGGCGTCTACCTCTGGCTTGCCGTCGCGGCGGTACCTGACGACGGCACGCCTGCCAAGGATCCGGCTCAGCGCGATCACCGTCTGCTTGCGCTGCCCGTCGCGGCTGAGCGCGCGCTGTGACCCGTCAGGTTCCACGACGACCTGCGGCAGCCGGCGGGCAGAACTCCGCCAGCTGACGCTCAAGGAACGGGCCGAGCAGCGAGGGCACCCAGGGGCCGCTGCCGTCCTGCTTGCGCACCGCGCGCAGCCGCAGGCCCTCCCAGCGTTCCACGAGAGCTCCGTCAGGGTCGCGGACGTCCAGGTCGTAGGTGTAGCTGTCGCCGTCGCGATGACGCTCCCTCGCGGCGAGAACGACCTTCATGGTGCCGTCACTCGGCGTGCCAGGGTAGATCCTGGCAACGCCCTCGGGCAGCAGCGTCGCGTTCGGCACGCAGCACTGGATCGCGTGCATGAACGCATCCCGCGCCCCCGGATCACCCAGCAGGAGGCCGGCCGGGAGATACGCGCTGAACCAGCTGTCGGCGGGCACCGTCGAGATCTCCGCGACGCAGGATGTAGCCGCCATGGCCTGGTACCCGAGCACCCGCTGGAACCGCTTTCCCTGGAACAGCATCCCGCCGTACAGGTCACGTCCCGGGTCGATGGGCACGCTTGGCACGCCGCTCTTAGCCCCCGCGCGCCCGGACCCCCTGGCCCCGGCTTCCGCGGCGCCCGGCTCGGCATCGGGCTGCTCTTCTGACAGCCAGCGCACCGTCGCGCTGAAGTGGTCGACCCCAAAGCTGGTGTCGCCGCAGCGGATCACCACGTCCACGCTGTCGCCCCGGTTGAGCGCCGCCACCCTGATCGCGGTCGAGCTGCCGGGCGTGACGACGATCGGGCGACGGAACTCGACATTGTCGAGCACCAGACGGCCAGCCGACATCGCGAGCGCCGACGCGGCCTGCGTCATCGCCTCGATTCCGAACACGGCGGGAAACAGCAGCTCCCCATCGAGCGCATGGTCGGCCAGGTAGAGATCGGTGTCCGCGGACAATTCGGCATCGGTGACTAGCTCGATGCCCGGGTAGTAGACCTGCGGCCGGTCAAGGAACCGGCCAAGCGGCAGCTCGCGCGGCTCAAGCGTGATCGTCGGCAGGCCACCTGCCCGGCCCATGACCACCAGGGCTGTGGGCAGATCCGGTGTCGAGATCAGATCGAGCAAGGTCGTGATGCCCTCGTCGACCGTGATCGGGCTGATGCCCTCGCGGGCGAGCGTCTCGAGCACCCCAAGCCGCTCGCCCATGCCGGCGCCGGCCCAGACTGACCACTCCAGGGCCAGGCAGCGGCACTGCGGCTGGGCGCGGGAGAACCGGCGGGTGAGCTCCGTCTGCCAGTCGTTAGCAGTGGCATAGTCCGCCTGCCCGCGCAGCCCGGCCCGCCCGATGATGCTGCCGAAGGTGACCAAGAGCCGTAGCGAGTCGAGGCTCGAGCGCGCCGAGCACGGCATCCAGGCCGGCGATCTTCGGCGCCAGCGTCGCGGCGAACGCCGCCTCGTCCAGTTGTGCGATTGGCCTGGGATCATTGCGGCCAGCCCCGTGCAGCAGGGCCGTCACAGGCCCAAGGGCGGCCGTGATCTGCGCTACCGCCGCCTTGACGTCGGCCGGGGACGTCACGTCGGCCCGTGTGTAGCAGTAGGCGACCCCGGCAGCCGCCATCCGGCTCAGGTTGGCGGCCAGCTCGGTGTCGGCGGCGGGGTCGGACCGGCCAAGCAGCCCGACCGCCGCGCCGGTTCTGGCGGCGATGGCGAGGGCGCACTCGGCAGTGATGCCCTTGCCCCCGCCCGTGACCAGCAGGACGTCACCCGCGCCAAGCGGTGGCGTGCGCTGCGCGCCTGCGCTGGCGACCGGCCGGAGAACGGGTATCCGGCGGGTGCCTGCCTCGTCATAGTGAACCTCGCTGAAGCCCGTGGTGCAGGCGACGTCGGCGGTGATCCAGTCGGCGGCGTCCTTGACCGCCCCAGCCGGCATCGCCGCATGGATCGGCATAGTGACGACGCACGTCGCGACCGCAGGAGACTCCAGGTGCATGGTCTTGGCCAGGCCCGCGGCACCGCGCCGGTCGCCGACGACCACGAACCGCGCCTGAGCGGCCTGCGCCGCCTGCGCTGCCTCCAGCATCAGCCCCACGTGCCGCTCGTCGCAGTCACTCGGCAGGCACAGCAGCACTCCGTCACCAAGATCGGCCGAACGCAGCGCATCCGCCAGCGGCCCGGCAAGCGGGTGCCCTGGCGTCGCGAAGACGCGCCAGTCGCCCGGCATCGCCGCTACCGCACGCGGCGCCCTTGCCTCCTGCACCAGCTCGATAGCAAAGGCACGCACCCAGGGCCCGACGCCCTCGGGCAACCCTGGCTCGGCATCACTTGGCAGCTCAGTGCTGGCGAGGTCGTCGATCATCTGAGCCAGGTCCGCCACGGTAGCGGTCGCGAAGCTCACGGTCGCCGCTGGCGCGGAGATGCCAAGCTCGCGCGTCGCCTGATTGACGACCTGCCCGACCGTGATCGAGCTGAAGTGCAGATCGTCAAGCGGCAGGCTGTCCGGCCGCACGGCCTCCACCGGCAGCTCGGCTCGCGCGGCCATCAGCCGTCGCAAGAGGTCGATGCTGGTCTCCGCCTGACCGCCCGCCGGCCGGCCGTCCGCCGCGCCGTAGGCTGGCTGGCTGGCTGGCTGGCTATCGGCTCTGCGGTGGCCAGCATCGTCGTCGGCCGGCGCGAGCTCGCACGGGCTGGCGAAGAACCGGAATTCCTTGTCAAGCGGCAGCGACCTGGTGAACCGGTCGCGGAACAGCACGTCGTGCCGCACCGGCGCGCCCAGCGCGTAGGCCGCCCCGACCGCGGCGAGCAGGCCCGTGAGCGACGCACTGTCCGTGTCGAGCGCGATACACGGCATGCCAGGCGCGATGTCAGCCGCCAGACCAGACAGCACCCGCCCGGGCCCGACCTCGAGCAGCAGGTCGATGTCGGCTGCCATCAGGCGCACGGCCTCGTGGAAGTGAACCGGCTCGAGCACCTGCCGGACAAGCAGGTCGCGCAGGTCAGCATCGGGTAGCAAGGCGTCACTGGTGACCGTGGACAGCACCCGGCGCGCGAGCGGCTGGAACGTCACGTCCGCCAGGTAGGCACCGAGCCCCTCAGCGGCGGGCGCCACCGACGGGGAATGGAACGCGTGTGACACGTTGATCCTGATCGTGGTCAGGCCCTGGCGCCCGGCCACGCCGCATACCCGGTCGACGGCCTCGGCCGGACCGGATATGACCGTCTGGAACGGGCCGTTGTAGCCCGCGATGACAACGGGCTCGTCGCGCAGCATCGGCTTGACGTCTGCCGGACCCGCCGCCACGCTGGCCATGGCGCCGTCGCCAGCGCTGGCGTGCGCCATCACCCGGCCGCGCGCCGCCGCGAGGTCAAGCAGCGCGGACTCGCTCATCGCGCCAGCCCAGTGCAGGCTGGTCAGCTCACCGAGGCTGTGGCCGACCGCGGCCGCAGCCTCGATCCCGAGCAGGCCGAGCGCGCGCAGGCCGGCTACGGATGAGGCGGCGATGCGCGGCTGCGCCACGGCGGTGGCGACCAGGTCACCAGCCGCTGGCAGCGCGAGCCCCTGGTAGAGCTCGCGCACCGGATCGAGGCGGCGCGCGAGCGCACCGCCGTCGTTGCGCTTGCCCGATCCCTGGCCAGGAAACAGGTAACCGATCCTTGGCGGCGTGGCATTCTGGCCAAGGAACACCCCGGCCGCCGGGTCGACGACGGCCTCGACGCCCTGCTCAAGCATGGCGGCAAGCGTGGTGAGACGTCGCGTCGCGTCCTGCGGCGACGCGGCCACGATCGCCGCGCGGACGTCCCGGCCGGCCAGACCCTGCTGCAGGGTGGCGGCCACATCGCCAAGCTCGGCGAACGAGAGCCTGGCGGTGAGGGCGCCCAGGGAGACTGCCCGTTCCCGCAGCTCGGCGGGCGTGTCGGCGTCGAGCAGCAGGATCTCGCAGTCCTGCCTCGATCTGAACAGCGCCACGGTGCGCGGGTCGAGGCTGGTACGGCGGATACCGTCCCGGTTCTCCAGGACAATGTGCGTGTCGATCCCGCCGAATCCCATCGCCGAGACGCCTGCTCTGACCGGATGATCAGCTGGCCACAGCTCGGCTGTGAGCGGCACCCGCAGGGCCGGCCGAGGACCCGCCAGTTCCGGGTGGGTGTCGTGGTGGCTGGTGGCCGGCGGAATCACCTGATGGTGCACAGCCAAAGCGGCCTTGATCAGCCCGGCGACTCCGGCGGCCGCCTTGGTGTGACCGATGTTGCCCTTGATGGTGCCGATAGCGGCCGGGTCAGCCTCCGGGCGAGCCTGCCTGCGGGCCTGGCTCAGCGCCCGCAGTTCGGTCTCGTCGCCGACGGCTGTGCCGGTGCCGTGCCCTTCCAGGTAACCGACCGTGCCGATGTCGAAGCCAGCGATCTGGTAGGCCCGCTCGACGGCGAGCCGGTGCCCGTCCGCATCCGGCCTGGTGATCCCGCCGCGGCCGTCAGAGGCGTAGCCCCACCCAGCTATCGTCGCGTAGCTGCGCAGGCCCTTGGCGTCCGCGTCCGCCTGGCGCAGCAGCACGAGCATGCCGCACCCCTCGCCCGGCCAGAACCCGTTGGAGTGCTTGTCGTAGACCCGCATGTCGCCTGTCGCCAGGGCGCCGGTCTTGGCGAACCCGATCACCTCGAACGGGTCGATGCTCAGGTCCACGCCACCGACGACGACCGCGTCGACCTGCCGGGAATCGAGCGCGCTGCAGGCCACGGCGACGCTGAGAAGCGAGGACGAGCACGCGCCGTCCACGGTGAAGCAGCCGCCCTTGAAGTCGAACTGATTGGTGATGCGGCCGGCGATCGTGTTGGAAAGCCCCCCGGCCAGGGTGTCCTCGTCGATCGGCGGGAACGGGCTCTTATACCGCCCTTCGAGGTCACCCAGGAACTCCGCGAGATTCTCGTCGTCCCAGCCGTGCTCCCGCAGCGCGGCGCTGACCACGCGCCTGACGTACGGCCAGCGCAGCCGCATCAGGTTCGCTCTGGCGAACTCCCCGGTCAGGCTGTTGCCGATGATGACGGCCGTACTCCGCCTTGGCAGTCCCTCGCCGTCGGCGAGGCCGGCGTCGGCGAGTGCCCTGGCGGCGGTGTCAAGCGCCAGCCAGTGGGTCAGGTCGGTGGTCCGGTAGGTGCTTCCGGCGATCTTGAAATGCACCCGGTCGAAGTCGAAGCCCTCGATCACGGCGGCGTTGCGGCTGTAGAACCGGTCCGGTGCGGCCGGGTCAGCCGACCAGTAGTCCGCGAGGCGCATGCGCTCGTCGGGCAGCTGCCGGAAGGCGCGGCGCCCGGTGAGCACGTTGGCCCACAACTCGTCGGGACTGGCGGCGTCGGGATATCTGCACGCCATCCCGACGATGGCGATTGCCTCAGTCACGAGGCCACCGCCTGCTCCCCGATCCGGGCCCCGGCCTGGCTGACCACGCCAGCCGAGGTCTCCGCCTCCCGCCGTTTGCGGCGGTAGTCGGCGATCCACCAGCCGATCCCCCTGATGGCGCAGACGATCGTCAGGGCGTAGAACAGCGTGTACACGACGTTGAACACCATCAGGAATCCGTAAACGAACGCGACTGAGCTGCCGAACATGAACTTTGGCCACGCCTTAGACGGGGTGGTCGCCGGGTCGGTGACCATGTAGTTGCTGAACAGCACGAACGCGACTCCGGTCATGACGCCAAGCGCCGTGTTGAGCTGGACGTGGAAGATCAGGTGCCGCAGGAAGGCCTGGATCGCGAACGCGCCCATCCAGCCGACGATGAGCGGGGTCTTCTTGGTGAGCAGCGCGTTCAGCACGGTGCCGGCGGTCAGGATGATCATCGGGATCATCAGCCGGAAGTACGAGTTCGCCCACTCGGTGAACTGGTAAGGCGGCGAGATGCTGACCCAGTTGCCGAGCACGAGCAGGGAGACCGTGATGCCGAAGTTGGACGGGTTCATGAAGTGCCGCATCCGGCCAGCGACCGGCGCCTTGAATATATGCTTCTGGGCCACCGCGACGACCACGCAGAACATGACGGGCCACCACTGGTTGTTCGCGTAGAGCAGCATGTTGGCGGCCAGGCCGGTGATGTGGGCGGGCAGCAGGTACGCCATCATGCCCTTGGGCCCGCGGCCGGCGAACTCTGGCGGGCGATGATTGACCTTGGCGCTGATCCAGTCGAGGACGATCTCGGTTGTGTAGGCCGTGAGGATCGCGAAGATCGGCCACAGCCACGGCTGCTCCCAGCCGAGCACGGTGTACCCGAAGATGTTGAACACCGTGATCGACATCGCGAAGTTGCGCAGCGCTAGGTAGCGCGGGTCTTTCCAGGGGTTGGCCTGGACGGCCGGGGCCGCCTTTCCTGCCTGATCTGCTGCCGGGATGCTGCCCACCGGCTTGACGGTCGCGGTCATCGGCTCTGGCCCTCCTGTGCGGTGGTGGTGAGGTAGATGTCGTGGTTGCCGGGGGTGAGCTTCAGGGTCTGCCGGTGCAGCGTGCCGCTCGAGTCGCGCCAGCGCAGGTGCACGGTGACCAGGCCGTCGTAGCTGCCGAGGCCGAAGTAGACCTCGAGACTTGACTTGCCGGCGTGGCCGCTGCCGCCGTCGAGCTGGGAGATCTGGGTATGCCCTGGCGTGTCAATCTGGACTGTCGCCCCGTAAGCGGGGGTGCCGACGTCTTGCAGGTCATGGCCGGGCTTGCCGCCAGGAACCGGCTGGTACAGGTGCAGGCCGAGGTAGTTGCCGACGAGTGACTCGTTCTCGTAGAAAGCGGGCGGCCCCCACTGGCGGGCGATCGCGAAGTCCAGCCTGCCGTCGCCTCGGGTGTCGGCGATGGCGACGCCTCGGGTCGGGGTCGGATCGCAGAGCCCGAGCCGGCGGCTGATGTTCGCGTACTGCCCGTTGGGCGAGTAGGCGTAGAAGGCGACGCACTGGTGCCCGGCGAGGTCATCGCCCGGCTCCACCAGCGGCCAGTTGGCCGGATTGGCAAGCAGGTCGTCATTGGTCATGGCCATTTCCTGCAGCCAGGGCCACCGGTTGATCGTTCCCTTGATGAATCCGTCGGACTGAACCACGTCCAGATGACCGCTGTTGAGGAAATCGCCGAACTTGACGTCCCAGGCCCAGCCGGTCCACGCCATGTCGAGTTGCTCGGCTTGCTGGGTAAACGGTGCCATGCCGCTGGCCAGATCCTTCTTCATGGTGGCGTCACTGGCGGCCTGGTTCATGAACACGAAGTTGCTTTCCTCAAGCGCGTACGGCGTGGTGATGTTGCTCACCATGAAGTCGAACTTGCCGTTGTCGCTCAGGTCACCGAAGTCGACGCCCATTCCCTTGAACGAGCCCTTGCCGACGACGAACGACTTGGGCGTGAGCGGCGTGCGCACTCCGATCGCCTCGGTGAATCTGAGATGGCCGGGAGTGGACTGGTTGTAGAGCAAATGGCCCTCGCCGAAGTCGTTGGCGATATATAGATCCGGCATCCCGTTGCCGGTCAGGTCGGCGCTGGCGGCCGCCAGGGTCCATCCGGTGGCATCGGTGTACGGGATCGCGGTGGGCTGCTCGGCGTAACTGACCGTCGGGTTCGGGCCTGAGGTGGCGCCCTTCCACAGGTACATGTGGTCGCCGCCGCCGTTCTTGGCGAATGAGAGCGAGGACGGCATCACCACGTTGTTGAGGCCGTGCGGGTCGAGGACGGCTGAGTCAGGGAAGTAGTTGCCGACGAAGACATCCGGGTGACCGCTGCCGTCGAAGTCGGCGACCGCCACGGCGTTCGTGTTCCAGTCGGGTCCGCCGTACGCCCCGATCACGTGCTCAGGGACAAGTTCGTTCGGCTTGTAGGCGCTAGGGGACGGGGTTGCCGCGGTCGAGCGCGCCAGGAACATGATCGGGGTACGGCCCCAGTAGTACACGAGGAAGTCGGTCCGCCCGTCGCCGTTGAAGTCCCCCGGCGCACAGCCCATCGGGGCCATCGCCTTCGTCATCGGCAGCGGCGCCGGGTTCAGCACGAACGGCGTGAACCTGTCCCGCGCCGGCGCTGTCGGCGCGTAGGTCACGACCACGTCGTCCGTTCGCGTGTCCACGATGCACATGCCGTCGTCGAGACCGTGACCGGTGACATCGGCGAGCGCGATGCCAGCCCCGACCGACGAGATCCACGACCTCAGGTGATAATAAGCCGGATTCACCTGGCGAATGGTCTGGGTGGGATGGTAACCGGGCGGCATCGCGATCGGCATTTGCTTGAATTGATAGGGCGCTGCCACTTTCTTGATATCACCATGGAAGTCCGGTGGCTGTCGCGCCGCATTGAACAACGTCAAAATCACAGCTATGGCCACCACGCCAGGAACGATCCTGAAAACGCGGGAAGTGGAATTTGGCGTTATCTCGCTCACAGCCAGCTCCTGACTCATCGTTGGTTGGATTAACCCATCGAATGGGTAGCGTCACAGAAGGCACTCGCCGCACGCGGATCCCTGACAACCAGGAACACATCGACCATGCGAAGCCTCACATTCGAGCCCGTTAATAGCTTCAGAATGAAGGCCGCAGCGGAACATTCCTTATCTGACCTTGCTCGATCAGCGCGGGGCGGACAGCGGCCGCGAGCCGCGCCGCCCGCGGGCCACCTGCTGAGCGGGTGCGGTCAGGCCGTCACGGAGCAGCGTGACGGCTCCGCACCTCGCGAGAGTCCTGGCGTTGCGCCGCTCAGGCGGGTTCCTCGGTCAGGCTGTCGTAGGCGACGAACCTCAGCTCGGAGCTGTAGCGCTGGTCCTGGCGGTCGGCGAGCCAGAGCTGGCCCAGGTCGGGGAGCATCTCGGAGACGGTGTACTCGGCATGCCCGGCGGCCTCGGTCTGGCGGATGTGCTTGGCGAGCAGGTTGACCAGGACCAGGCTGCGGAAATCGGCGGCCGTCGGCTTCAGCTCCACCGGAACGCGGTAGAACACCCGCTCCGGCAGCTGATGATCGCGTCGCCACCGCCGCGCCAGCAAGTAACGTTCCTGCTCGTCCTTAGCGAACGCCCAGCCCGACTCCGCCACCTGGAAGATCCACTGCTCCCGGCTCAGCACCAGCTTGTCCACCGTGATCCGCGGCCGGTGCGCCGCCGGCGCCGCCAGCTGAAACGAGTCGACGACGACTCCGATCATCGCGTCGCCGATGACCTCGAAGAAATCCAGTTCGGTGCCGTCCGGCAGGACCTGGACGGCCAGCTCGCCGCCCCGGCGCGTGACGGTCATCGCGGCACCGGGCAGGACCGTGTCCGAGCCCGGAGGATCGAACGAGTCCGTGATAGCGGAGGACCAGTAAAGCTGGCCTGGCCCCAGCAAGGCTGACGGCGGGCTAGTGCGGGAATTGACGCTCGGGTGGTCTTTGGCCTGGATGAAGGCAATCCGCTGCGGGCCGCGGTCGGCCTGCTCGGCGGCGATGAGCCTGGCCGGGTCGGGGTGCTGCTCGACAAAGAGGCGCTGGTCCAGAGTGTTCGTGGCCAGGTGTATCTCGCCGAGGACGAGCAGGAAGTCGCCGCGCTGGACCTCGTCGGCCGAGGCCGCCGCGATCATGATGTCCGGTGCGTGCTGCCGGGCGCTGCCCCAGGCGACCGGACGGCGGGGAAAGCACTCGGCGGCCCTCGTGGCGATCGCAGCCGCGCTGACCTGATGCCTGCGGGCGCAGGACGCCGGCCCGAGCCCGAGCACCATCCCCCAGCGCCGCTGCAGCTCGGCCACGCTCTCCGTGGCGAGCTCGCCCACCCCCCGCCCGCCCTGGCCGCGCAGGTACGGCGAGGCCGCGGTGAGCAGCCGCTGCAGCGGCACCGGCCTTCCGCCGGACCGAGCGGTCTCCCGGTCCAGCAGGTCCCCGAACAGCACCCGGTACCGGTCCAGGATGTCGTTGACCAGCCACCGGGCACTGTCCAGCACCAGGCCAAGCGGCGCCGCCAGTGCCCGGGTCACAGCCTCGCCCAGCTCCACCCGCACGTCCCGGACCGCATCCGTATAGACCAGCGTCCGGCCCGCGTAGTTCGCGCCCGCACGCCGCGTCGCCGCCGACCCGGTGACCTCCTCGAACGTCCCGGCCAGGTCCGCCAGCGCCCGCGCCAGCCCGGCCGGATCCCCCGCCGTGGCCGCCACCTCATCCCGCGCCCTGACCATGCGCTCCAGCGGCGCCAGCGCCGCCGCCCTCGCTACCGGATCCGCGATCAGCTCCAGCCTTCCCCGGAGCACCCGCTCCGGCCACGCATCCGCCGGACCCTCCAGATCCAGCCGCACCGCACCCAGCTCAGCCAGCCGGACCAGCACCGCCCGGCCACCGGGAGCACCGGCGTCGGGGCCGGCGGCGCTCTCCAGTACCTCGCTGATCGTCGCACTGCCATCACACGCCAGCAGGACCGCCAGCTCAGCATCCGTGAGAGTGACCGGCGGGCGGTGCGGCCGGTACAGCACGCCCCCGGCCAGGAACACCGACCGGGGCCGCCGCGGCCGCAGCCAGCCAAGTGACCGGCCCTGCCTGGCGATCTCGGCGGCGACCTTGTCGATGGCCCAGACTTCGAAATAGGTAGTCTGGCGGGCTATCAGCTGCTCCCCCGGCGTCACCACCAGGCCGGCCGCGCCGGGCCCGGCGGACGCCCAGCCGACCGGACCGAAAAACCCGATCGTGTCGTTCTTCAGGCAGTACCGCTGCAGATAACTCGCGACCACCAGCTCCCGGCCGCGGTCCTTGGACCGTCGTGACCCGCCCACGCCAGCGTCAAGCAACCTCTGCGCCAGCCCCGGGTTCTGCCAGGTAAGCGCCTCCCGGAAGACTGGATCGGCGTGCGTGTCAGCGACGGCGCGGGACAGCCGCCTGGTGGCGTCGGCGTATGCCGCGTCATAGGCCGGCCCGGACTCAGCTAGGTCAGCCCCGGCTAGGTCAGCCCCGGCTAGGTCAGCACTGCGCGCGAGCCGCTCATCGCAGATGGCCAGCACTCTGTCCGCCGGGAAACCAGCACTGCGCAGGGCAACGTCCCGCCACACGCTCCACGTCGTCCCCGGAAGCGGGACACGATGCCCGGCCCCGGCCGCCGGCGACGCTGGGAGGGACGTCACGACGCGACGCCCGCGAGCAGCCTCCAGTCGCCGTCAGGCTCGCGAACGCCGGCGGTCAGGATTCGCCGCAGCTCGGCGACCCAGCCGCGCACAGTGCTGTCATCGAATTCGTCGAGGTTGAACTGCACGCCTCCGACCATTTCGCCGGACAGTTCGTCGGACAGATTCCACACGGTGCCGCTCGGGATGTCGTGGTGCTCCGCGTCCTGCGACAGCCGCCTGAGTACCATGCGGGCGCCCTCGGCGATAGGGAAGACAGGGTCATCGCCTGGCTCCGATTGCGTGTACGAGAGGATGAACTGTGAGGCGCGCAGGTTCTCGCGTGACCGGAGGAAGTCGGGGAAGGTCTGCTCGATCACGTTGACCGGGAGCTCGTACGCCATGGCGTCGATGAAGGTCTCCCTGGTCTGCAGGACGACCTCGCGGAAGCTCGCGCAGCCGGCGATGTCTGTGCGGTAAGGCACGCAGTTCAGGAACAGCCCCATCGTGTCATGAAACTCCAGCTCGGTCCGGCCGGCACTGAACGCCCGGATCGCCAGGTCAGTGCTCCCCGTCAGCTGATGGGCCAGGACGTACATGGCCGAGAGCATGACCGTGAACAGCGTGCTGCGAGTAGCCGTAGCGAGAGCGCTGGCAGCGGCCATCAGGTCAGCTTCGATGATGTGCACGTGCTGCGAGTAGGGCCGGGAGTAGCTCTCGGGGTGGCCGTGGTCGTTCGGCATGGTGAACTCGCGGGCGCCGTCAAGCTTGTGCTGCCAGTACCTCGGCGCGCCGTCCTCGGCCGTGCTGGTCGCGTTAGCCCGCTGCCACTGCGCGTACTCCCGGTACTGCCGCAGCGCCGGCAGCTCCGCCGGCACGCCAGCGCTTCGCGCCGCGTAAAAGACGCCCAGGTCGCGCAGTAGCACCTGCATCGACCACGCATCCGATACCGAATGATGCACGGTCAGAAATAGGGCGCTGTCCCGGTCATCGAACCGGCAGAGCAGCGCCCGCAGCATCGGAACCTCACGGGCGCTCACCGAGCCCCCCTCGGCCTCCAGGATCAGCTCCTGCACCACCAGGTCCCTGGACTTCCCCTCCGCCGGCACCAGATCCCTGACCACCAGCGGCACCCCGCACGGCGGCAGCACCACCTGGCACGGCGGATCAGCATCCCTGACCACCACCGTCCGCAGCAGCTCATGCCGCGCTACCACATCATCCAGCGCACCCTGAAGCACACCGAGATCCACCGGACCCGTCACACGCAAGGTGCAGACCATCAGGAACGTGGGGCCGAACGTGCCGCCGTCATCGCCCTGGTCGAGGGAGACGAACCATTCCTGGGTGAAAGACAGCGGGTACCGCTTCGATTCCTGGTCCAGCGCGAGCGAGGATTCCGTCATCACCGTGAGTCCTTTCTGGTTCTCACTTCCAGCTGCGAATGCGCGGACTAGCGGGCCTGCCCGATACCGGCCGCATCACCACGCTCGCATCACCCGAAAACGGCCGCACCTTCACCATTGCTCGCCCCCGGCGTGCTCTCCTGGCGGTCCAGGTACCGGTCGATGGCACGGACGGACGGATAGCTCATGAAGGACCGCAGGCTGATCTTCACGCCCAGCCGCTGCGCCAGCCGGGCAACCAGCACCGCCGCGAGCAGCGAGTGCCCGCCCAGGTCAAAGAAACTATCCTCAACCCCCACCTGCTCCAGGCCAAGTACCTGCGCGAACACCTCGCACAACGCCCGCTCCCGCGCAGTCCCCGGCTCCCGGCCACCCCCCGCCGCATACTCCGGCGCCGGCAGCGCCCGCCGGTCCAGCTTCCCGTTCGCGTTCAGCGGCAGCGCCTCGAGCACCATGATCGCGGCCGGCACCATATAGCCGGGAAGCACGCGCCCGCACGCCTCCCGCAGTCCCGCGGGGTCCAGCACCGCCCCGGCCAGCGGGACTACGTACGCGGCCAGCCGCTTGTCCCCCGGCTGGTCCTCCCGCACCGCCACCGCCGCCTGCCCCACCCCTGGCAGGCTGGCCAGCACCGCTTCCACCTCACCCAGCTCGATCCGGAACCCGCGCACCTTCACCTGATCATCAGAGCGACCCAGGTACTCCAGCTCCCCGCCAGCCTCCCCTTCCCCCTTCACTGTCCACCGCGCCAGATCCCCCGTCCGGTACATCCGCTCCCCGGACGGCCCGAACGGGCACGCGACGAACCGCTCAGCGGTCAGCCCCGGCCGCCCCAGGTACCCCCGCGCCAGCCCCGCCCCCGCCACGTACAGCTCCCCGGCCACCCCCGGCGGCACCAGCCCCAGCGAGCCATCAAGCACGAACACCCGGATATTCCAGATCGGCCGGCCGATCGGCGGAGCAGCCGACACCTCGCTCTCCTCCGGCACCACATAGGTCGTGGCGTATACCGTCGCCTCAGCCGGGCCGTAGATGTTCTCCACTCGCACCCCCGGCACCGCCGCCCTGATCGCCGCGACGACCTGCCCGGTCAGCGCCTCCCCGCACAGCGCCGCGACTGCCGCCGCCGCCCGCACCCCCGGCGTCGCCAGCACCTGCGCCAGCGCCGACGGCACCGCGCTGATCAGCGTCCCCTGCCACGGCCCGGCGGCGCCCCGCTCGGCCAGGGCCAGCAGATTCGGCACCACCTCCAGGCAGCCACCCGAGGTCAGCGTCCCGAAGATCTCGAACACCGACACATCAAAACTCAGCGACGTCGAACCCAGGACCCGCGACAACTCGGCCGCCGGGAACGCCGCGGCCGCCCAGCACGCCAGCGACACCACCCCCGCGTGCTCGACCACGACCCCCTTGGGCCGGCCTGTCGACCCCGAGGTGTAGATCACGTACGCCACATCCCGAGGCCCCGCCGCCACCGACAGGTTCTCCCCCTCCAGTCCGGCAAGCCCCGCCACCGTCACCGGGTCATCCAGCACGACCGCCGGCGACCCGCCGCCCGGCAGCGCGGCTGCTGCCGCCGCCGTCAGCACCGCGACCGGACACGTATCGGCCAGCATGAATTCGATCCGGTCAGCCGGGTAACCGGGATCGACGGGGACATAGGCAGCGCCGGACTTGAGCACGGCGAGCACGGCGACGATCATGTCGGGGGAGCGGGGAATGGCGATCGCGACCAGCCGCCCCTGACCCGCGCCCAGGGTGATCAGGTACCGCGCCAGCCGGTTAGCCCGCAGGTTCAGCTCACGGTAGGTCAGCTCGGCGCCGCCGCCGATCACCGCGAGGGCGTGCGGGGTGCGAGCGGCCTGCTGCTCGAACAGCCCGTGCAAGCTGACCGCCGGCACCGGCCGGGCCGTGTCGTTCCAGTCCCGCAGCAGCCTGCGCCGTTCGGTCGCGGTCAGCAGGTCGAGCTGACTGACCCGGCGGCCGGGATCGCGGGCGGCCTGGCGCAGCAGGCGGGTCAGCCGGTCCGCCAGTACCCGAATGGTCGCCTGATCGAACAGGTCGGTGGCGTACTCGAGGTGGGCCTGGATCCCGGCCGGAGTACCGTCGTCCCCACGCTGCTCGCGGGCTCCCAGGGTCAGGTCGAACCTGGCGGTCACGGCTGGTATCGGCTCAGCCTGCGCCCGCAAGCCGGGCAGCTGCCAGTCGACGGGGATGATGTCCTCGCCGATCATGACCTGGAACAGCGGGTGCCGGGCCGGCGAGCGGGCGGGTTTCAGCACCTCGACCAGCCGCTCGAACGGCACGTCCTGGCGGGCCTGAACGGACAGCACCGTCTCGCGGGCCCGGCCGACCAGCTCGGCGAAGCTCGGGTCGCCGGAGACGTCCGCGCGCAGCACCAGCGTGTTCACGAAGAACCCGACCAGGTCGTGCATCGCCTCATCGGTCCGCCCCGCGACGGGGGCACCCAGCGGGATGTCGGTCCCGGCACCCATCCGGGACAGCAGCGCGGCCAGACCCGCGTGCAGCACCATGAACACGCTGGCCTGATGCTCACGGGCCAGGTCCGCCAGCGCGGCATGCAACCGGGCGTCCGCCAGCTGCCACGGCACCAGTCCGCCGCGCCTGGACGCCTGCGCCGGGCGCGGCCGGTCGAACGGCAGCGCCAGTTCCTCTGGCAGCCCGGCCAGCGCCTCCCGCCAGTACTGCACCTGCCCGGCTAGCACCCCGCCACTCCCGCCGTCGGTGTCCTGGCCAGCACCGTCGCCGAGCAGGTCCCGCTGCCACAGCGTGTAGTCCGCGTACTGGACCGGCAGCGGTGCCCAGTCTGGTACCCCGCCGTGCCGGCGAGCCTGATACGCCGCCGCCAGATCTTCCATGAGCAGCTGTAGCGACCAGCCGTCGCCGACAATGTGATGGCACAGCAGCACCAGCACGTGCTCGTCCTCGCTGACGGCAAACAGCCATCCGCGCACCGGGAGCTCGATAGCCAGGTCGAACACGTGCCCTGTCGCCGCCGCGACCAGCCCGGCCAGCTCACCTGGCGCCGCCGCCGCCATCGTGAACCCCGCCACGACCTGCTCGCTGGCCTGCCGGGCAGGGATCACGTCCTGGTAGGGCTGACCGTCTTCGACCCGGAATATGGTGCGCAGCGACTCGTGCCTGGCGACCACGTCGCCCAGCGCGGCAGCCAGCGCTACGGCGTCCAGCCGCCCGGTCAGCCGCCACCCAAGCGGCAGGTTATACACCGCGCTCAGCCCGTGGAACTGCTCAAGGAACCACAGCCGCTGCTGCGCGAACGACAGCGGCAGCCGCGCCGGCCTCGGTACCGGGACCAGCGGCGGGCGGGCTGCTTCCGCTCCCTCCAGCACCACGGCCAGCAGCGCCGGCGTCGGGTTCTCGAACACCGCCCGCACCGGCAGCTCCGCCCCCAGCACCACCCGGATCCGCGACACCAGACGAGTCGCCAGCAGCGAATGCCCGCCCAGGTCAAAGAAACTATCCTCGACCCCGACCTGGTCCAGGCCGAGGACCTGAGCGAACACCTCGCACAGCGCCTGCTCTCCCGGAGTAGCCGGAGCCCGGCCGCGACCGGTCATGTACTCCGGCGCCGGCAGCGCCCGCCGGTCCAGCTTCCCGTTCGCGTTCAGCGGCAGCGCCTCGAGCACCATGATCACGGCCGGCACCATATAGCCGGGCAGTGCAGAAGCCGCAGCCTCCCGCAGCCCCGCCGGACTCAGCACCGCGCCGGCCGCCGGGACCACGTACCCGGCCAGCCGCTTGTCCCCCGGCTGATCCTCCCGCACCGCCACGGCCGCCTGGCCCACCCCGTCCAGACCGGCCAGGACCGCCTCCACCTCGCCAAGCTCGATCCGGAATCCGCGGATCTTCACCTGGTCATCGGCCCGGCCCAGGCACTCAACCTGGCCGGACTGGTTCCACCTGGCCAGGTCCCCGGTCCGGTACATCCGCTCCCCTGACGGCCCGAACGGGCACGCCACAAACCGCTCAGCGGTCAGCCCAGGCCGCCCCAGGTACCCCCGCGCCAGCCCCGCCCCCGCCACGTACAGCTCCCCGGCCACCCCCGGCGGCACCAGCCCCAGCGAGCCATCCAGCACGAACACCCGGATATTCCACATCGGACGGCCGACCGGCACGACCAGATCCGGGATCGGGTCAGCTGGGCTCAGCTGGTAGTCGAGGCAGCCCACCGTCGCCTCGGTCGGCCCGTAGTGGTTGACCAGGGCGAGACCGGGATGCCGCTGGCGCCATTCGCGCAGGAGCGCCGCCGGTACCGCCTCGCCGCCCAGCATCAGCTGTCCGGTGGGGACACAGTTCGCGGGGAGCCTGGCGAGCAGCGGGAGGTGACTGGGCGTCGCCTTGAGGAAGGTAAATCCGCCCCTGGCCGCCAGCGCGGGCAGTTTCTCGTCCGCCTCCCCCAGGCACAGCCGGCCACCGGAAAGCAGGCAGCCGTACAGCCCGGTCACGCTCAGGTCGAACGATACCGGCGAGATCAGCAGGGTGCGGCCGGCCAGGTGCGGGTAGGCCTGCCGGCACCGGGTCAGATAGTTCACGAGGTTCGCATGGGTGATGATCACGCCCTTGGGCAGGCCGGTTGACCCCGAGGTATAGATCACGTAGGCCGGGTGCGCCGCAAGCAGCGGCCGGCCGCGCTCGGTGTCGGAGAGGTCGCCGGCGGGGTAGCGCGAGATCACGTCCGCGAGCGCACGATCGTCCAGGATGAGCGAGGCTGGGACTGCTGGCAGGAGCCGGCCAGGCCGCTCGTCGTGAGCGCGATGGCCGCCCGGGTGTCGGTGAGCATGAAGCTCTTGCGGTCGGGCGGGAAGTCAGGGTCGACGGGGACGTAGGCGGCGCCGGACTTGAGCACGGCGAGCATGGCGACGATCACCTCGGGAGAGCGGGGCATGGCGATGGCGACTAGCCGCTCGGGCCCGGCGCCCAGGGTGATCAGGTGCCTGGCCAGCCGGTTGGCCCGCGCGTTCAGCTCGCCGTAGGTCAGCTCAGCGTCGGCGGTCATGACGGCAGGGGCGTCTGGGGTGCGGGCGGCCTGCTGCTCGAACAACCCGGGCAGGGTAGCCGCCGGCACCGGCCGGGCGGTGTCGTTCCAGTCGAGCAGCAGCCTGCGCCGTTCCGCCGCGGTCAGCACGGCAAGCTGGCTGATGCGGCGGCCGGGATCGCGGGCGGCCTGGTCAAGCAGCCGGGTCAGCCGGCTGGCCAGCGCCTCGACGGTGGCCTGATCGAACAGGTCGGTGGCGTATTCCAGGAAGGCGCCGATGCCGGCCGGGGCGCCGTCGGCGCCGTGCTCCTGCCGGAATCCCAGGGTGAGGTCGAACTTGGCGGCCACGTCAGGGACCAGCTCCGGCGATATCCGCAGCCCGGGCAGCTGCCAGTCGACGGCGGCGATACCCTCATCGCCGATCATGACCTGGAACAGCGGGTGCCGGGCCGATGACCTGGCCGGGTTCAGCACCTCGACCAGCCGCTCGAACGGGACGTCCTGCCGGGCCTGAGCCGACAGCACGGTCTCCCTGACCCGGCCGAGCACCTCGGCGAAGCCAGGGTCGCCGGACAGGTCGGCGCGCAGTACCAGCGTGTTGACGAAGAACCCGACCAGGTCGTGCACCGCCTCATCGGTCCGCCCGGCGGCCGGGGCGCCCAGCGGGATGTCGGTCCCGGCGCCCATCCTGGACAGCAGCATGGCCAGCCCCGCGTGCAGCACCATGAACACGGTGGCCTGATACTCGCGGGCCAGCCCGGCCAGCGCGGCGTGCAGGGCGGGGCCGGCCAGCTCCCAGCGGACCTGGCCGCCGCGCCGGGACGGCTGGGCCGGGCGCGGCCGGTCGAACGGCAGCGCCAGCTCCTCGGGCAGTCCGGCCAGCGCCTGCCGCCAGTACCCGATCTGCCCGGCCAGCACCCCGCCATCGCCATCCCCCGCGAGCAGGTCCCGCTGCCACAGCGCATAATCCGCGTACTGCACCGGCAGCGGCACCCAGCCTGGCGCCTTGCCGTCGCGGCGGGCCTGGTATGCCAGGGCCAGGTCCGACATCAGCACCTGCATGGACCAGCCGTCACTGGCGATGTGATGGCACAGCAGGAGCAGCACATGCTCGCGTTCCGCCAGGGTGAGCAGCCAGGCCCGGATAGGCAGCTCGCTGGTCAGGTCGAACTCGTGCCGGGCCGCCGCATCGATCAGCCCGGCCAGCTCACCAGGCTCGGCGGCAGTCAGCACCACAGGGATGTCGGCCTGCTCGGCGGGGATGATGTGCTGGTACGGCTGACCGTCTGCGACCGCGAACACCGTGCGCAGCGACTCATGCCGGGCCACCACGTCGCCCAGCGCCGCGACCATCGCGGCGGTGTTCAGCTCACCGGCCAGCCGCCACGCGAACGGCAGGTTGTAAGCCGGGCCCGGACCGTCGAATTGCTCCAGGAACCACAGCCGCTGCTGCGCGAAGGACAACGGCAGCCGCTCCGGCCGCACCGCCGCCCTGGCCAGCAGCGGCCGGGCCGCCTCCGCGCCCTCCAGTGCCATCGCGAGCGACGCCGGTGTCGGGTTCTCGAACACCGCCCGGACCGGCAGCTCCGCCCCCAGCACCACCCGGACCCGCGACACCAGCCGCGTCGCCAGCAGGGAGTGCCCGCCCAGATCAAAGAAACTATCCTCAACCCCCACCCGGTCCAGGCCAAGCACCTGCGCGAACACCTCGCACAGCGCCTGCTCCCCCGGAGTAGCCGGAGCCCGGCCCGTGGCGGCGGCGTACTCCGGAGCCGGCAGCGCCCGCCGGTCCAGCTTCCCCGCCGGAGACAGCGGCAGCTCGCTCAGCACGACCACCGCCGACGGCACCATGTAAGCGGGCAAAGTCCGCCCGCACGCCTCCCGCAGCCCTGCGGGGTCCAGCACCGCCTCGCCGGCGGGGACCACGTACCCCGCCAGCAGCTTGTCCCCTGGCTGGTCCTCCCGCACCACCACCACCACCTGCCCGACCCCCGGCAGGCCGGCCAGCACCGCTTCCACCTCACCTAGCTCGATCCGGAACCCGCGCACTTTCACCTGATCATCAGAGCGGCCCAGGTACTCCAGCTCCCCGCCCGCCTCCCCTTCCCCCTTCACCGTCCACCGGGCCAGGTCCCCCGTCCGGTACATCCGATCCCCCGGCGCACCGAACGGGCACGCCACGAACCGCTGCCCGGTCAGCCCCGGCCGGTTCAGGTACCCCCGCGCCAGCCCCGCCCCCGCCAGGTACAGCTCCCCGGCCACCCCCGGCGGCACTAGTCCCAGCCCCTCATCCAGCACGAACGCCCGGGTATTCCAGATCGGCCGGCCGATCGGCGGAACGCTGCCAGCGGCCAGCCGCCCGCCGGCCCAGGCTGTCGAATCCACGGACGTCTCGGTCGGGCCGTACAGGTTATACAGCGGTGAGCTGACCTGCGCCGCGAAGAGATCGCGCAGCCGTCCGGACAGCGCCTCGCCGCTGCAGATCGTGCGCCTTACCCCGGCGTACTTCGCCGCGCCGTCCGCGGCCAGGAACGCGTCGAGCATCGAAGGCACGAAGTGCAGCGTCGTTACCTTCTGCGTCTCGACGACATCGGCGAGGTAGGCCGGGTCCCGGTGGCCGCCCGGCCTGGCCAGGACAAGCCCGGCGCCGGTGATCAGCGGCCAGAAGAACTCCCAGACCGACACATCGAAGCTGAAAGGCGTCTTCTGCAGGACCCTGTCATCAGCGGCTAGCTGGTACTCGGCCTGCATCCACCGCAGGCGATTGACGATCCCGCTATGCGGGATCATGACTCCCTTGGGGGTGCCGGTGGAGCCGGAGGTGTAGATGACGTAGGCGGGGTTCTGGGATGTCAGCGGCCGGAGCCGGTCAGCGTCGGTGACGGGGCCGCCGGGCTGGGCGGCGACGGCCCGCATGGTGTCGCCGCCGTCGACGGCGATGCGCGGGCTGGGGGTGGAGGGCAGGCCCGCGGCCGTGGCGGTGTCGGTGACCAGCAGCGCGGGGCTGGCGTCGGCAAGCATGAAGGAAACCCGCTCGGCGGGGTAGCCGGAGTCGACGGGCAGGTAGGCGGCGCCGGCCTTGAGCACGGCGAGCAGGGCGATGACCATCAGCTCGCCGCGGGGCAGCGCGATCGCGACCAGCTGCTCGGGGCCCGCACCCTGGGTAATCAGGTACCTGGCCAGCTGGTTCGCTCGCTGATCCAGCCCGGCGTACGACAGCGCCGCCCCCTCGAACAGCACCGCCGGCGCCTGAGGGGTGCGGGCCGCCTGCGCCGCGAACAACTCCGGCAGCGTCGCGGCCGTCTCCTCCCGCGCCGTGTCATTCCAGCTCGCCAGCAGCTTGTGCCGCTCCGCGGGGTCAGCACGACGAGGGCGCTGACCGGCAGGGCCGGGTGGCCGGTCGGCCTGGCGGAGCAGACCGGTCAGCCGGGCGGCCAGGGCTTCGATGGTGGCCGGGTCGAACAGGTCCGCGGTGTACTCGAGCGTGGCGTCGATCCCGGCCGGGGCACCGTGGTCGTCGTGGTCCTGGGCGAACGCCAGGGTCAGGTCGAACTTGGCGTCCACCGCTGGTACCGGCTCGGCCCTGGTCGCCAGTCCGGGCAGCTGCCAGTCCCCGGCCGCGACGTCCTCGTCGGCGAGCATCACCTGGAACAGCGGGTGCCGCGACGGCGACCGGGCCGGGTTCAGCACCTCGACCAGCCGCTCGAACGGCAGGTCCTCGTGGGCCTGCGCGGCCAGGTTGACCTCCCGGACCCGGTCCACCAGGTCGGCGAAGCTCGGGTCGCCGGACATGTCGGCCCGCAGCACCAGCGTGTTGACGAAGAACCCGACCAGGTCGTCGCAGCGCCTCATCGGACCGCCCGGCCACCGGTGAGCCGACCGGGATGTCGGTCCCGGCGCCCAGCCGGGACAGCAGCACCGCCAGGCCCGCCTGCAGCACCATGAACACGCTCGCCTGTGCTCACGCGCCAGCCCGGCCAGCGCGGCGTGCAGGGCAGGTCGGCCAGCTGCCAGCGCACCTGGCCGCCCCGCCCGGACGGCTGCGCCGGGCGCGGCCGGTCGAACGGCAGCGCCAGCTCCTCGGGCAGCCCGGCCAGCGCCTGCCGCCAGTAGCCGAGCTGCCCGGCCAGCACCCCGCCGTCCCCGCCGTCGTCGCCGAGCAGCTCCCGCTGCCACAGCGCGTAGTCCGCGTACTGCACCGGCAGCGCCGCCCAGCCCGGCGCCCGGCCGTCGAGCCGGGCCTGGTACGCCGCCGCCAGGTCGCCATCAGCACCTGCATGGACCAGCCGTCACTGGCGATGTGATGCATGAGCAGGACCAGCACATGTTCGTCTTCGCCCACCCTCGAACAGCCATGCCCGGACAGGCAGCTCGGCGGCCAGGTCGAACTCATGCCGGGCCGCCGCATCGATCAGCCCGGCCAGCTCGCCAGGCGCGGCCGTAGTCACAGTGACCGCGGACGGGGCCTGCCCGGCGGGGATGACGTGCTGGCAGGGCTGGCCGCCATCGACAGGGAAGATGGTGCGCAGCGACTCGTGCCGGCCGACCACGTCACTGAGCGCCGCGGCCAGCGCGCCGGCATCCAGCTGCCCGGCAGCCGCCACGCGAACGGCACGTTATAGGCCGTGCCCGGACCGTGCAACTGCTCCAGGAACCACAGCCGCTGCTGCGCGAACGACAGCGGCAGCCGCTCCGGCCTGCGCACCGGGACCAGCGGCGGCGCGGGCTGCTTCCGCCTCCTCCAGCACCACCGCCAGCAGCGCCAGCGTCGGATGCTCGAACACCGCCCGCACCGGCAGCTCGACCCCCAGCACCACCCGCACCCGCGACACCAGCCGGGTCGCCAGCAGCGAATGCCCGCCCAGATCAAAGAAACTATCCTCAGCCCCCACCCGGTCCAGGCCAAGCACCCGCGCGAACACCCCGCACAGCGCCTACTCCGCGCGCGGTGGCCGGCCCGCCGGCCCCCGCCCGCCGCGTACTCCGGGGCGGGCAGCGCCCGCCGGTCCAGCTTCCCCGCCGGAGACAGCGGCAGCTCGCTCAGCACCACCACCGCCGACGGCACCATGTACCCGGGCAGAGCCCGCCCGCATCGCCTCCCGCAGCACCGCCGGATCCAGCACCGCCCCCGCCGCCGGCACCACGTACCCCGCCAGCCGCCGGTCCCCCGGCCGGTCCTCCCGCACCACCACCACCGCCTGCCCCACCCCCGGCAGGCCGGCCAGCACCGCCTCCACCTCACCCAGCTCGATCCGGAACCCCCGCACCTTCACCTGATCATCAGAACGCCCCACGAACTCCAGCTCACCCGCCGCGCTCCACCGCGCCACATCCCCCGTCCGGTACATCCGCTCCCCGCCCGCGCCGAACGGGCACGCCACAAACCGCTCCCCCGTCAGCCCCGGACGCCCCAGATACCCCCGCGCCAGCCCCGCCCCCGCCACATACAGCTCCCCCGCCACCCCCGGCGGCACCAGGCCCAGACCGCTCATCCAGCACGAACACCCGCGTATTCCACACCGGCCGGCCAATCGGCGGAGCCATCAGCCCCGACAACGGCCCTGACAACGTCGCCGCGACCGTCACCTCCGTCGGCCCGTACGCATTGAACATCCGCCGCCCCGCCGACCACCCCGCCACCAGCCCGCCCGGGCACGCCTCACCGCCCACGACCAGGCACTCAAACCCCCGCACCCGCCCCGCCGGGACACTAGCCAGCACCGTCGGGACGACCAGCGCATGACTGACCCGCAACCCCGTCAGCACATCCGCCAGCGCGTCCCCCGCAAGCGGCCCCGGCCCAGGAACCACCAGCGCCGCCCCCGCCGGCCACGCCATCAGCACCTCCATCACCGCCGCGTCGAAACCCAGCGAGCTGAGCTGCAGCACCCGCGACCCCGGCCCGATCCCGAACACGGCCGCCATCGACCCGGCCAGGCTCGCCAGCCCCCGGTGCGTCACCACCGTCCCCTTCGGCCTGCCCGTCGACCCCGACGTATAAATCACGTACGCCGGATCCGCGAGTTCCGGCCGGGGCAGCACGCCGGCACCACCACGGCCCTCGCCCGGCCAGCACCCCCGCCACCACCGGATCATCCAGCACCACCAGCACCGGCCCCCCGCCCGCCGCCACCGGCACCGACGCTGCCGCCGCCGCCGTCGTGACCACCAGGTCCGGCCCCGCATCCGCCAGCATGAACCCGATCCGCTCCGCCGGATACGCCAGATCAACCGGAAGGAACGCCGCCCCCGACATAGCCACCCCCAGCCACGCCACGAACACCTCAGCCGACTTCTCCATCACCACCGCGACCAGCCGCCCAGGACCCGCCCCCGCTGACGCCAGATACCCCGCCAGCCGCCCCGCCCGCACATCCAGCTCCGCATACGACAAAACGACATCACCACAGCTGACAGCCACCGCGTCCGGCGACCGCGCCGCCTGCGCCCCGAACAACTCCGCCAGCGTCGCCTCAGGCACCTCCCGCGCCGTGTCATTCCACCCCGCTAGCACCCGCCCCAGCTCCCCGGGTGCCCCCGCCACGCTCCCCCCAGACGGAACAGACCCAAAAGAAGCCGCCATAATGAACCTCATTCCGACAGGCCATGCCACAGGCACATGACTTCTCAGGCAGCCTCGCAAACCGAGCCATACACCGCATCTTCAACATTGCGCGGATGAAACGGTCAGTCGGGGCCGCATGCCTCGGTCAGGTTGTCGTAGGCGACGAATCTCAGCTCGGAGCTGTAGCGGTGGTCGTGGCGGTCCGCGAGCCAGAGCTGGCCCAGGTCGGGGAGCATTTCGCTGACGGTGTACTGGGCGTGCCCGGCGGCCTTGGTCTGGCGGATGTGCTTGGCGAGCAGGTTGACCAAAACCAGACTGCGGAAGTCGGCGGCCGTGGGCTTGAGCTCGACCGGGACCCGGTAGAACACGCGCTCGGGCAGCTGATGCTCGTGCCGCCACCGCCGGGCGAGGCAGTACCGTTCCCGCTCGTCCTTAGCGAACGCCCAGCCCGAATCCGCGACCTGGAAGGTCCACTGCTCCCGGCTCAGCACGAACCGGTCGATCGTGATCCGAGGCCGGTGCGCCGCCGGAGCCGCCGGCTGGAACGCATCGACAACGACCCAGATCATCGAATCCCCGATGACCTCAAAAAAGTCCAGCTCGGTGCCGGACGGCATGAACCGGACAACCAGCTCGCCGCCGCGGCGGGTGACGGTCATCGCGGCACCGGGCATGACCGTGTCCGATTCCGGGGGGTCAAACGAGTCGGCGATGGCCGAAGACCAGTAGAGCTGGCCTGGCCCCAGCAGGGCTGAAGGCGGGCTGGTGCGGGAATTCACGTACGAGTGATCTTTCGCCAGGATGCAGACGATCCGCCGCCGGCCGCGGTCGGCCTGCTCGGCAGCGATCAGCCGGGCCGGGTCGGGATGCTGCTCGACAAAGAGCCGCTGGTCCAAGGTATTAGTGGCCAGGTGTATCTCGCCGAGGACGAGCAGGAAATTGCCGCGCTCCACCTCGCCGGGAGAGGCGGCGGCGATCATGATGTCCGGTGAGTGCTGCCGGGCGCCGCTCCAGGCGGCCGGGCGGCCGGGGAAACACTCGGCGGCCCTCGCGCTGATCGCCTCCGCGCTGACCTGGTGCCTGCGGGCCGATGACGGCGGCCCGAGCACCTGCTCCCAGCGCCGCTGCAGTTCAGCCACGCTCGCAGCGGCGAGCTCGCCCACCCCATGCAGGTACGGTGATGCCACGGAGAGCAGCCGCTGCAGCGGCACCGGCGCGCCGCCGGCCCGCGCCATCTCATGGTCCAGCAGGTCAGCGAAGAGTATCCGGTACCTGTCGGTGATGTCGTTGACGAGCCAGCGGGCGCTGTCCAGCACCAGGCCGAGCGGCGCGGCCAGCGCCCGGGTCACCGCCTGGCCTAGCTCCACTCGCACGTCCCGGACGGCATCTTGGTAGACCAAAGTACGGCCGGCGTAATTCTTGCCCGCCCTGCGGGTCGATGACGCGCCGGTGACCTGCTCGAACGTCCCGGCCAGGTTCGCCAGCGCCCGCTGCAGCCCGTCCGGGTCCCCGGCCGCGGCGGCGACCGCGTCCCGCGCTCTGATCATCTGATCCAGCGGCGCCAGCGCCGCCGCCCTCGCACCGGGGTCGCCGATCAGCTTGAGCTTGTCCCTGAGCAGCCGTTCGGGCCACGCATCTGCCGGGCCCTCCAGGTCCAGCCGCACCGCGCCGAGCTCGGCGAGCCGGGTCAGCAGCGCGCGGGCACCGGGTGCGCCGGCGCTGTCCAGCACATCGCTGATCGTCCGGCTGCCATCACACGCCAGGAGGATCCGCAGCTCGGCGTCGGTCAGGGTGACCGGCGGGCGAAGCGGACGGTACAGCACCCTCCCGTCCAGGAACATCGACCGGGGCCGCCGCGGCCGCAGCCAGCCCGCCGACCGCCCCTGCCCCGCGATCTCAGCCGCCACCTTGTCGATGGCCCACACCTCGAAATAGGTAGTCCGGCGCGCTATCAGCTGGTCCCCCGGCACCACCACCAGCCCAGCCGTGCCATGCCCGGCGGACGCCCAGCCGACCGGACCGAAAAACCCGATCGTGTCGTTCTTCAGGCAGTACCGCTGCAGATAGCTCGCGACCACCAGTTCCCGGCCGCGGTCCTTAGACCGCCGCGACCCACCCACGCCAGCGTCAAGCAACCGCTGCGCCAGCCCGGGATTCTGCCAGGTAAGCGCCTCCCGGAAGCCCGGGTCGGCATGTGTGTCAGCGATGGCGCGGGACAGCCGCCTAGTGGCGTCGGCGTAAACCGCGTCATAGGCCGGTCCGGGCTCAGCTAGGTCAGCGCTGCGCGCGAGCGGCTCATCGCAGATGGCCAGCACCCTGGCCGCGGGGAAACCAGCACTGCGCAGGCACACGTCCCGCCACACACTCCACGTCGTCCCCGCAAGCGGGACCCGCTGCCAGGCCCCGGCCGCCGGCGACGCTGCCGCCGCTGACGCTGACAAGGACGTCACCGAAGATCCCTGCGTCATTGCCAGCCCGTCCCTAACCTCTCGGCGGCCACGCGAACAGCGAAAGCCATCCCCAGCGTGCCAGCCACGAACTGCAGCGCCCATCTCGCCGATTGCGCATGCGGGCAGGCCGCCCGCGTCGGTTCGCGCAACGGGGAAGGTGCAGCGGCCGTTCCGCCCAGCGACGCTAACGGGGTGGCCGTAGCCAGTCCGGCAATTCAAGCAGCACCCACTCTGCGTCCAGGTACGCGTGGACTGCCGACTTGACCTCACGGCTGGCGCAGGGAAGGAAGGCAAGCAATGACGGAATCCTCACTAGCGGCGGACCAGCAAGGGCAGCGCTACCCGTTATCTTTCACGCAGGAATGGTTCGTCACCCTGGACCAGGGTGACGACGGCGGGACGTTCGGCCGCCGGTTCATCATGGTCCGCCCGATCCGCATCACAGGCCCGGTGGATCTCGCGGTGCTGCAGGGCGCGCTCGACGACGTGGTTGCGCGCCATGAACTGCTCCGCACCGTGGTAGTCAGGGAAGCCGAACCGCCCTACCAGCAGGTGTTCCCGCCGTGCCAGGTACCGCTGGAAGTCAGGGACCTGCCACCGGTCGCCGGCAAGTCCGAGGACATGGTCCTCCAGGAACTCCTTTACCAGACCGACACGATCAACGCGCGGGAAGTGCCACTGCTGCGGGCCCGGCTATGCAAGTTCGACGACCGCGACAGCGTCCTGTTCCTGACGGCGCACCATTCGGCGACCGACGAATGGTCGTTCGAGGTGATCATGCGCGACCTCGGAGCCTTTTATACGGCCCGGCGCACCGGAGTTCCGCCGAAGCTGCCGCAGATTCGCCAATACCGCGAGTACGCGGAGTGGCAGCGAGCTAGTGCTACCAGCTCAGACGAGGACGGCGCACCGGCATACTGGCGGGACAAGCTCCGCGGCGCCCGCGAATTCACCATACCGAACGACCATGGCCACCCGGACAGCTACTCCAGGCCATACTCACGTCACATCCACCGCATCGAGGCCGACATCGTAGCCAAGGCCGCCGCCCTTGCCACAGCTTCTCGCACCACCCTGTTCCCGGTCCTACTCTCAGCCGTCTACGTCCTGGCTCACGAAATCACCGGCGCGACCGACCTGACGATCCGGGCATTCACCGCCGGCCGCGAGATAGAGCAATTCCACAACACCATGGGACTGTTCCTCAACTGCGTGCCCTTCCGCACCGACATCGCTGGCTGCACGAGCTTCCGCGACATCGTCGCGCGCACCAAGGAAACCTTCATCGACGCCATCGCGCACGAACTCCCAGTGAACGTGATCGAACAGACATTCCCTGACTTCGTAAAGTCACGCGATGACCTGCGCACATCCCAGTTCATCATCTCGTGCGAGCAGTCGCAGGTCGGCGAGGATGTCATCTTCCCCATCGCCGAAGGCGCCCGTCAGATAGGAGTGCGCTGGCTGGAGGAAGAGGGGCATCGCGATATCCCCAGCGGCACGGTCTGGTTTGTGGACTTGCCTGTCTCTAGCGTCCTATCCGGCGAAATAATGTTCAACCTCGACGAATTCGACGAGAGCACCGTTGCGGGCTGGGCCTCAGGCCTACGGCGGATCCTGACCGGCGCCGTTCGCGACCCCGACCAGGACTGGAAAACCCTCTAACTTCAGTCATTTCGCCAGCCACTGCGGCCCATCTGACAGGGCCGCACCGTGGTAAGCCATGCGCATCATCAAGGGCATTCCTCAACAGAGGAGGGTGCCCTCTCCGTATCTGTACCCGAGATGGCCGGCCCTGCGGAAGCGACGGCCAGCCCACGGTCGGGCGACGAACCGCATGGCGGTCAGCCCGTGCCCGCCGGGGTAGCCGCGCGCTAGCTGATCCGCGGCTGCCTGTCAGCTGTCTTGACGGTCCAGATATCGGTCGATGCCACGGACGGAGGAGTTGCTCATGAAGGTTCTCAGGCTGATCTTGACGCCGAGCCGCTGCCCCAGCCGGGCGACGAGCACTGCCGCGAGGAGGGAGTGGCCGCCGAGGTCGAAGAAGTTGTCCTCGACCCCGACCTGGTCCAGGCCCAGCACCTGCGCGAACACCTCGCACAGCGCCTGCTCCCGCGCAGTGGCCGGAGCGCGGCCATCACCCCCGGCACCGTAGTCGGGGGCGGGCAGCGCCTTGCGGTCCAGCTTCCCGTTCGCGTTCAGCGGCAGCCGGTCCAGCACCGTGACCGCGGACGGCACCATGTACCCGGGCAGCGCCCGCCCGCACGCCTCCCGCAACCCGGCCGGATCCAGCACCGCACCCGCCGCCGGCACCACGTATCCCGCCAGCCGCTTATCCCCGGGCTGGTCCTCCCGCACCGCCACCGCCGCCTGCCCGACCCCCGGCAGGCCGGCCAGCACCGCCTCGACCTCGCCGAGCTCGATCCGGAACCCGCGGAGCTTCACCTGATCATCACCCCGCCCCAGGTACTCCAGCTCACCCGCCGCGTTCCACCGGGCCAGGTCCCCGGTCCGGTACATCCGCCGCCCTGTGCCGCGGCCATCGGTGAACGGGCAGGCGGTGAACCGCTCCGCGGTCAGGCCGGGCCGCCCCAGGTAGCCGCGGGCCAGCCCGGTCCCGGCGATGTACAGCTCGCCGGCCACCCCCGGCGGCACCAGCCGCAGATTCTCGTCCAGCACGAATACCTGCGTGTTCCACAGCGGACGGCCGATCGGCGGCGCAGCCACCTGACTATCCGGCGGAACGACATAGGTCGTGGCATACACCGTCGCCTCGGCCGGGCCGTAAATATTCTCGATCCGCGCTCCCGGCACCGCCGCCCGGATCGCCGCCACGACCGGCCCGGTCAGCGCCTCCCCGCACAACGCCGCCACCTGCGCCCGGACCCCCGCCCCCGGAGCAGCCAGCACCTGCGCCAGAGCTGACGGCACCGCGCTGATCAGGCTCCCCTGCCACGGCCCCGCCGCCCCCCGCTCCGCCAGCGCCAGCACATTCGGCACCACCTCCAGGCAGCCGCCCGACGACAGCGTCCCGAAAATCTCGAACACCGACACATCAAAGCTCAGCGACGTCGACGCCAGCACCCGCGACAGCTCACCCGCCCCGAACACCTCAGCCGCCCAGCACGCCAGCGACACCACCCCCGCATGCTCCACCACCACCCCCTTCGGCCGGCCCGTCGACCCCGACGTATAGACCACATACGCCACATCCCGCGGCCCCGCCGTGCCCGGCACATTCTCCCCGCCCGGCCCGCCGGCCAGCACCGCCGCCACCGCCGGGTCATCCACCACCAGCACCGGCAGCCCGCCCGGCAGCCCGCCAGCCACCCCCGCCGTCGTCAGCACCGCCACCGGCCCGGACTCAGCCAGCATGAACGCGATCCGGTCCGCCGGGTACGCCGGATCCACCGGCACATATGCCGCCCCGGCCTTCAGCACGGCCAGCACCGCGACGATCATGTCCGCAGACCGCGGCATGGCGATCGCCACCAGCCGCTCAGGACCCGCGCCGAGCGAGATCAGGTACCGGGCGAGCTGATTAGCGCGGGCATTAAGGCCCGCGTACGTCAGCTGGGTGCCCCCGCAGATCACCGCGATAGCATCCGGGGTACGGGCAGCCTGTTCCTGGAACAACCCCGGCAGCGCAACCGCCGGCACCGGCCGGGCCGTGTCATTCCACTCCCGCAGCAGCCTGCGCCGCTCCGCCGCGGTCAGCAGATCGAGCTGGCCGATCCGGCGGCCCGGATCACGCGCGGCCTGGCGCAGCAGCCGGGTCAGCCGGCCCGCCAGCGCCCGCACCGTCGCCTCATCGAACACATCGCTGGCGTACTCAAAATGAGCCTGGATCCCGGCCGGAGCATCGCCCTCACCACGGCACTGCTGGAACCCCAGAGTCAGGTCGAATCTGGCGGCTACATCAGGGACCGGCTCCGCCGTGACCCTCAGCCCGGGCAGCTGCCAGCCGGCACTGCCAATACCCTCATCGGCGAGGAAGACCTGGAACAGCGGATGCCGGGACGGCGAGCGGACCGGGTTCAACACCTCGACCAGCCGCTCGAACGGCACGTCCTGACGGGCCTGGGCCGACAGCACCGTCTCCCGGACCCGGCCTAGCACCTCGCCGAACCCCGGGTCGCCGGACAGGTCCGCGCGCAGCACCAGCGTGTTCACGAAGAACCCGACCAGGTCGTGCAGCGCCTCGTCGGTCCGCCCCGCCACCGGCGCACCCAGCGGGATATCGGTCCCGGCGCCCATCCGGGACAGCAGCACGGCCAGCCCGGCGTGCAGGGTCATGAACACACTGGCCTGATGCTCGCGAGCCAGATCCGCGAGCAGGGCGTGCAGAGCCGGGTCGGCAAGCTGCCAGCGGACCCGGCCGCCGCGCCGGGACGCCTGTGCCGGGCGCGGCCGGTCAAACGGCAGCACCAGCTCCTCCGGCAGTCCGGCCAGCGCCTCCCGCCAGTACCGCACCTGATCGGCCAGTACCCCGTCATCACCGTCATCCCCGTCATCGTCCCCGCCGAGCAGGTCCCGCTGCCACAACGCGTAATCCGCGTACTGCACCGGCAGGTCGGGCCAGTCCGGCTGGCGGCCGACACGGCGAGCCGCGTACGCGGTGGCCAGATCGCTCATCAGTACCTGCATGGACCAGCCGTCGCTGGCGATGTGATGACACAGCAGCACCAGCACGTGCTCATCGTCGCCGACGGTGAACAGCGACCCCCGGATAGGCAGCTCGCTGGCCAGGTCGAACACGTACCCGGCCGCCGCCGCGACCAGCCCGTCCAGCTCACCGCGCCGCGCCGCCGTCACCGTGAGCTCCGCCGCGACCTGCGCCCTGGCCTGCCCGGCCGGGATCACGTGCTGGTAGGGCTGCCCGCCGTCGACCGCGAAGACCGTGCGCAGCGACTCGTGCCGGGCGACCACGTCACCCAGCGCCTCCCTCAGCGCGCGGGCATCGAGCCGCCCAGTCAGCCGCCACGCCAGCGGCAGGTTATACACCGCCGCCGGCCCGTAGAACTGCTCAAGGAACCACAGCCGCTGCTGGGCGAACGACAACGGCACCCGCTCCGGCCGCGCCACCCGGACCAGCGGCGGCCGGGCCGCGTCCGCCCCCTCCAGCGCCCCGGCCAGCAACGCTGGCGTCGGGCACTCGAACACCGCCCGGACCGGCACCTCCGCGCCCAGCACTACCCGGATCCGCGACACCAGCCGCGTCGCCAGCAGGGAGTGCCCGCCCAGGTCGAAGAAACTATCCTCGACCCCGACCCGGTCCAGGCCCAGCACCTGCGCGAACACCTCGCACAGCGCCTGCTCCCGCGGAGTGGCCGGAGCGCGGCTCGCATTCGCGGCATATTCCGGGGCGGGCAGCGCCTGCCGGTCCAGCTTCCCGTTCGCGTTCAGCGGCAGCCGGTCCAGCACCATGATCGCGGCCGGCACCATGTACCCGGGCAGGGCGGCGGCGGCCGCGGCACGCAGCCCGCCAGGGTCGAGCTGACTACCCGCCGCCGGCACGGCATAGGCCACCAGGGTGCCGTCACCAGGCCGGTCGTGGCGGACGGTGACCGCCGCCTGCGCGACCTCGGGCTGGGCTGCGAGAACCGCCTCGACCTCGCCGAGCTCGATCCGGAACCCGCGGAGCTTCACCTGATCATCACCCCGCCCCAGGTACTCCAGCTCACCCGCCGCGTTCCACCGGGCCAGGTCCCCGGTCCGGTACATCCGCCGCCCTGTGCCGCGGCCATCGGTGAACGGGCAGGCGGTGAACCGCTCCGCGGTCAGGCCGGGCCGCCCCAGGTAGCCGCGGGCCAGCCCGGTCCCGGCGATGTACAGCTCGCCGGCCACCCCCGGCGGCACCAGCCGCAGATTCTCGTCCAGCACGAATACCTGCGTGTTCCACAGCGGACGGCCGATCGGCGGCGCAGCCACCTGACTATCCGGCGGAACGACATAGGTCGTGGCATACACCGTCGCCTCGGCCGGGCCGTAAATATTCTCGATCCGCGCTCCCGGCACCGCCGCCCGGATCGCCGCCACGACCGGCCCGGTCAGCGCCTCCCCGCACAACGCCGCCACCTGCGCCCGGACCCCCGCCCCCGGAGCAGCCAGCACCTGCGCCAGAGCTGACGGCACCGCGCTGATCAGGCTCCCCTGCCACGGCCCCGCCGCCCCCCGCTCCGCCAGCGCCAGCACATTCGGCACCACCTCCAGGCAGCCGCCCGACGACAGCGTCCCGAAAATCTCGAACACCGACACATCAAAGCTCAGCGACGTCGACGCCAGCACCCGCGACAGCTCACCCGCCCCGAACACCTCAGCCGCCCAGCACGCCAGCGACACCACCCCCGCATGCTCCACCACCACCCCCTTCGGCCGGCCCGTCGACCCCGACGTATAGA
This sequence comes from uncultured Actinomycetota bacterium, assembly GCA_963819285.1. GTDB lineage: Bacteria > Actinomycetota > Actinomycetes > Streptosporangiales > Streptosporangiaceae > Chersky-822. Next base: position 1,149,118 of record CAWFVM010000002.1, on the reverse strand, counting down.
CCACATACGCCACATCCCGCGGCCCCGCCGTGCCCGGCACATTCTCCCCGCCCGGCCCGCCGGCCAGCACCGCCGCCACCGCCGGGTCATCCACCACCAGCACCGGCAGCCCGCCCGGCAGCCCGCCAGCCACCCCCGCCGTCGTCAGCACCGCCACCGGCCCGGACTCAGCCAGCATGAACGCGATCCGGTCCGCCGGGTACGCCGGATCCACCGGCACATATGCCGCCCCGGCCTTCAGCACGGCCAGCACCGCGACGATCATGTCCGCAGACCGCGGCATGGCGATCGCCACCAGCCGCTCAGGACCCGCGCCGAGCGAGATCAGGTACCGGGCGAGCTGATTAGCGCGGGCATTAAGGCCCGCGTACGTCAGCTGGGTGCCCCCGCAGATCACCGCGATAGCATCCGGGGTACGGGCAGCCTGTTCCTGGAACAACCCCGGCAGCGCAACCGCCGGCACCGGCCGGGCCGTGTCATTCCACTCCCGCAGCAGCCTGCGCCGCTCCGCCGCGGTCAGCAGATCGAGCTGGCCGATCCGGCGGCCCGGATCACGCGCGGCCTGGCGCAGCAGCCGGGTCAGCCGGCCCGCCAGCGCCCGCACCGTCGCCTCATCGAACACATCGCTGGCGTAGTCCAAGGAAGCCTGGATCCCGGCCGGGGCGCCGCCCTCACCACGCTGCTCGCGGACTCCCAGGGTCAGGTCGAACCTGGCGGTAATGGCGGGGAACGGCTCGGCCAGGACCTGCAACCCGGGAAGCTGCCATTCGTCGGGGATGAGCTCTTCGCCGATCATGACCTGAAACAAGGGGTGCCGGGACGGCGAGCGGACCGGGTTCAGCACCTCGACCAGCCGCTCGAACGGGACGTCCTGACGGGCCTGGGCCGACAGCACCGTCTCCCGGACCCGGCCTAGCACCTCGCCGAACCCCGGGTCGCCGGACAGGTCCGCGCGCAGCACCAGCGTGTTCACGAAGAACCCGACCAGGTCGTGCAGCGCCTCGTCGGTCCGCCCCGCCACCGGCGCACCCAGCGGGATATCGGTCCCGGCGCCCATCCGGGACAGCAGCACGGCCAGCCCGGCGTGCAGGGTCATGAAGATAGTGGCCTGATGCTCACGGGCCAGATCCGCGAGCGCGGCGTGCAGGGCGGGGTCGGCCAGCTGCCAGCGGACCTGGCCGCCGCGCCGGGACGGCTCCGCGGGCCGCGGCCGGTCGGACGGCAGGGCCAGCTCCTCGGGCAGCCCGGCCAGCGCCTGCCGCCAGTACTGCACCTGCCCGGCCAGCACCCCGCCGTCGCCGTCCCCGTCTCCGCCGAGCAGGTCCCGCTGCCAAAGCGCGTAGTCGGCGTACTGCACCGGCAGCGGCACCCAGCCCGGTGCCCGCGCCTCGCAGCGAGCCTGGTACGCGGCGGCCAGGTCGCCCATCAGCACCTGCATGGACCAGCCGTCACTGGCTGCGTGGTGGCATAGCAGCACCAGCACATGCTCGTCCTCGGTCAGGGTGAACAGTGATGCCCGGAAGGGCAGCTCGCTGGCCAGGTCGAACACGTATCCCGCCGCCGCCGCGACCAGCCCGGCCAGCTCATCAGAACGGGCCGTGGTGATGGTGACCGGCACGCTGGCTTCGCCCGCGGGGACGATGTGCTGGTAAGGCTGGCCGCCGTCAGCAGTGAAGATGGTGCGCAATGACTCGTGCCGGGCGGCTACATCGCCTAGCGCCTGCCTCAGCGCACCGGCATCTACGTGCCCGGTCATCCGCCAGGCGAACGGCAGGTTGTATGCCGTGCCCGGGCCGTGGAACTGCTCCAGGAACCACAGCCGCGCCTGGGCGAACGACAACGGCAGCCGGTCCGGCCGCGGCACCGGGACCAGCGGCGGCCTGGCCGCCTCCGCCCCGTCCACCACCCCGGCCAGCGACGCCGGCGTCGGGTGCTCGAACACCGCACGGACCGGCACCTCCACCCCCAGCACCACCCGGACCCGGCTGACCAGCCGGGTCGCGAGGAGGGAGTGGCCGCCGAGGTCGAAGAAGTTGTCCTCGACCCCGACCTGGTCCAGGCCCAGCACCTGCGCGAACACCTCGCACAGCGCCTGCTCCCGCGCAGTGGCCGGAGCGCGGCCATCACCCCCGGCACCGTAGTCGGGGGCGGGCAGCGCCTTGCGGTCCAGCTTCCCGTTCGCGTTCAGCGGCAGCCGGTCCAGCACCGTGACCGCGGACGGCACCATGTACCCGGGCAGCGCCCGCCCGCACGCCTCCCGCAACCCGGCCGGATCCAGCACCGCACCCGCCGCCGGCACCACGTATCCCGCCAGCCGCTTATCCCCGGGCTGGTCCTCCCGCACCGCCACCGCCGCCTGCCCGACCCCCGGCAGGCCGGCCAGCACCGCCTCGACCTCGCCGAGCTCGATCCGGAACCCGCGGAGCTTCACCTGATCATCACCCCGCCCCAGGTACTCCAGCTCACCCGCCGCGTTCCACCGGGCCAGGTCCCCGGTCCGGTACATCCGCCGCCCTGTGCCGCGGCCATCGGTGAACGGGCAGGCGGTGAACCGCTCCGCGGTCAGGCCGGGCCGCCCCAGGTAGCCGCGGGCCAGCCCGGTCCCGGCGATGTACAGCTCGCCGGCCACCCCCGGCGGCACCAGCCGCAGATTCTCGTCCAGCACGAATACCTGCGTGTTCCACAGCGGACGGCCGATCGGCGGCGCAGCCACCTGACTATCCGGCGGAACGACATAGGTCGTGGCATACACCGTCGCCTCGGCCGGGCCGTAAATATTCTCGATCCGCGCTCCCGGCACCGCCGCCCGGATCGCCGCCACGACCGGCCCGGTCAGCGCCTCCCCGCACAACGCCGCCACCTGCGCCCGGACCCCCGCCCCCGGAGCAGCCAGCACCTGCGCCAGAGCTGACGGCACCGCGCTGATCAGGCTCCCCTGCCACGGCCCCGCCGCCCCCCGCTCCGCCAGCGCCAGCACATTCGGCACCACCTCCAGGCAGCCGCCCGACGACAGCGTCCCGAAAATCTCGAACACCGACACATCAAAGCTCAGCGACGTCGACGCCAGCACCCGCGACAGCTCACCCGCCCCGAACACCTCAGCCGCCCAGCACGCCAGCGACACCACCCCCGCATGCTCCACCACCACCCCCTTCGGCCGGCCCGTCGACCCCGACGTATAGACCACATACGCCACATCCCGCGGCCCCGCCGTGCCCGGCACATTCTCCCCGCCCGGCCCGCCGGCCAGCACCGCCGCCACCGCCGGGTCATCCACCACCAGCACCGGCAGCCCGCCCGGCAGCCCGCCAGCCACCCCCGCCGTCGTCAGCACCGCCACCGGCCCGGACTCAGCCAGCATGAACGCGATCCGGTCCGCCGGGTACGCCGGATCCACCGGCACATATGCCGCCCCGGCCTTCAGCACGGCCAGCACCGCGACGATCATGTCCGCAGACCGCGGCATGGCGATCGCCACCAGCCGCTCAGGACCCGCGCCGAGCGAGATCAGGTACCGGGCGAGCTGATTAGCGCGGGCATTAAGGCCCGCGTACGTCAGCTGGGTGCCCCCGCAGATCACCGCGATAGCATCCGGGGTACGGGCAGCCTGTTCCTGGAACAACCCCGGCAGCGCAACCGCCGGCACCGGCCGGGCCGTGTCATTCCACTCCCGCAGCAGCCTGCGCCGCTCCGCCGCGGTCAGCAGATCGAGCTGGCCGATCCGGCGGCCCGGATCACGCGCGGCCTGGCGCAGCAGCCGGGTCAGCCGGCCCGCCAGCGCCCGCACCGTCGCCTCATCGAACACATCGCTGGCGTAGTCCAAGGAAGCCTGGATCCCGGCCGGGGCGCCGCCCTCACCACGCTGCTCGCGGACTCCCAGGGTCAGGTCGAACCTGGCGGTAATGGCGGGGAACGGCTCGGCCAGGACCTGCAACCCGGGAAGCTGCCATTCGTCGGGGATGAGCTCTTCGCCGATCATGACCTGAAACAAGGGGTGCCGGGACGGCGAGCGGACCGGGTTCAGCACCTCGACCAGCCGCTCGAACGGGACGTCCTGACGGGCCTGGGCCGACAGCACCGTCTCCCGGACCCGGCCTAGCACCTCGCCGAACCCCGGGTCGCCGGACAGGTCCGCGCGCAGCACCAGCGTGTTCACGAAGAACCCGACCAGGTCGTGCAGCGCCTCGTCGGTCCGCCCCGCCACCGGCGCACCCAGCGGGATATCGGTCCCGGCGCCCATCCGGGACAGCAGCACGGCCAGCCCGGCGTGCAGGGTCATGAAGATAGTGGCCTGATGCTCACGGGCCAGATCCGCGAGCGCGGCGTGCAGGGCGGGGTCGGCCAGCTGCCAGCGGACCTGGCCGCCGCGCCGGGACGGCTCCGCGGGCCGCGGCCGGTCGGACGGCAGGGCCAGCTCCTCGGGCAGCCCGGCCAGCGCCTGCCGCCAGTACTGCACCTGCCCGGCCAGCACCCCGCCGTCGCCGTCCCCGTCTCCGCCGAGCAGGTCCCGCTGCCAAAGCGCGTAGTCGGCGTACTGCACCGGCAGCGGCACCCAGCCCGGTGCCCGCGCCTCGCAGCGAGCCTGGTACGCGGCGGCCAGGTCGCCCATCAGCACCTGCATGGACCAGCCGTCACTGGCTGCGTGGTGGCATAGCAGCACCAGCACATGCTCGTCCTCGGTCAGGGTGAACAGTGATGCCCGGAAGGGCAGCTCGCTGGCCAGGTCGAACACGTATCCCGCCGCCGCCGCGACCAGCCCGGCCAGCTCATCAGAACGGGCCGTGGTGATGGTGACCGGCACGCTGGCTTCGCCCGCGGGGACGATGTGCTGGTAAGGCTGGCCGCCGTCAGCAGTGAAGATGGTGCGCAATGACTCGTGCCGGGCGGCTACATCGCCTAGCGCCTGCCTCAGCGCACCGGTGTCGAGTGGCCCGGTCAGCCGCCAGGCCAGGGGCAGGTTGTAGACCGCGGCCGGGCCGTAGAACTGCTCCAGGAACCACAGCCGCTGCTGGGCGTACGACAGCGGTGCCCGCTCGGGCCGCGATACCGGGATCAGGGGCGGCCTGGCCGCCTCCGCGCCGTCCACTGCTACTGCTAGCGCTGCCGCCGTGGGGTGCTCGAACACCGCCCGGACCGGCAGCTCGACACCCAGCACCACCCGGATCCGGGACACCAGCCGGGTCGCGAGGAGGGAGTGGCCGCCGAGGTCGAAGAAGTTGTCCTCGACCCCGGCCCGGTCCAGGCCGAGTATCTGGGCGAATACCTCGCACAGGGCCTGCTCCCCGGGGGTGGCCGGGGCCCTGCCGCGGCCTGCCGTGTACTCCGGGGCCGGCAGCGCCCGCCGGTCGAGCTTCAGGTTCGCGTTCAGCGGCAGCCGGTCCAAGATAACGACTGCGGACGGCACCATGTACGCGGGCAAGGCCCGTCCGCATGCTTCCCGCAGCCCGGCCGGGTCCAGCACGGTCCCGACGACCGGGACGACGTATCCGGCCAGCCGCTTGTCCCCTGGCTGGTCTTCCCGGACCGCCGCCGCCGCCTGCCCGACTCCGGGCAGGGCGGCCAGGACGGCCTCGATCTCGCCCAGCTCGATCCGGAATCCGCGGATCTTGACCTGGTCATCGGCGCGCCCCAGGTACTCGATCTGGCCGTCGCGGTTCCAGCGGGCCAGGTCCCCGGTCCGGTACATCCGCCGCCCTGTGCCGCAAACATCGGTGAACGGGCACGCCACGAACCGCTCCCCGGTCAGACCCGGCCTCCCCAGGTAGCCCCGGGCCAGCCCGGCCCCGGCCACGTACAGTTCCCCGGCCACCCCCGGCGGCACCAGCCGCAGATTCTCGTCCAGCACGAATACCTGCGTGTTCCACATCGGGCGGCCCGCCGGCACGACCAGGTCAGGGATCGGGTCGTCCGGGTTGATCTGGTAGTCCAGGCAGCCCACCGTGGTCTCGGTCGGCCCGTAATGGTTGACCAGGGCCAGGCCGGGATGCCGCTGCCGCCATTCGCGCAGCGCCGCGGCTGGAACAGCCTCCCCGCCCAGCATCAGCTGCCCGGACGGGACGCAACTCGCCGGTAGCCGGGCTAGCAGCGGCAGGTGACTGGGGGTCGCCTTGAGGAAGCTGAAACGGCCTGCGGCGGCCAGCGCGGGCAGATCTTCGTCCAGGTCGCCTAGGCACACCTGGCCGCCAGACAGCAGGCAGCCGTACAGCCCGGTGACACTCAGGTCGAACGACACCGGGGAGACCAGGAGGGTGCGGCCGGCCAGGTCCGGGTAGGCCTGCCGGCACCGGGCCAGGTAGTTCACCAGGCTCGCATGGGTGACGATCACGCCCTTGGGGCGGCCGGTCGACCCCGAGGTATAGATCACGTACGCCGGATGCGCCGGGCGCAGCGGCCGGCTGCGCTCGGGATCAGGGATGTCACCGGCCGGGTAGCGGGAGATCGTTTCCGCGAGCGCGGGGTCGTCCAGGATGAGCGGGGCTGCCGCCGCGGGCAGGGATCTGGCCAGGCTGCTCGTGGTGAGCGTGATGGCCGCCTGGGTGTCGGTGAGCATGAACGCGATGCGGTCGGCCGGGAAGCCGGGGTCGACGGGGACGTAGGCAGCGCCGGCCTTGAGCACGGCGAGCATGGCGGTGATCATGTCGGGAGAGCGGGGCATGGCGATGGCGACCAGCCGCTCGGGGCCCGCGCCCAGGGTGATCAGGTGCCGGGCCAGCCGGTTGGCCCGCTGGTTCAACTCTGCATAGAAAAGCGTGACCTCGCCGAAGGCCACGGCGGGGGCGCGCGGGGTGCGGGCGACCTGCTGCTCGAACAGCCCGGGCAGGGCGGATGCCGGCACTGGCCGGGCGGTGTCATTCCACTCCCGCAGCAACCTGCGCCGCTCCGGCACGGTCAGCACGCTGAGCTGGCTGACCGGCCGGGCCGGGTGGCGGGTGGCCTGGCGGAGCAGCCGGGTCAGCCACGGCCAGCGCCTCGATGGTGGCCGGATCGAAAAGGTCGGCGGCGTAGTCGAGGGTGGCCTGGATCCCGGCTGGGGCACCGTGGCGGTCGCTGCCCTGGGCGAATGCCAGGGTCAGGTCGAACCTGGCGGCCACATCGGGGACGGGCTCGGCCTCGATGTGCAGGCCGGGCAGCTGCCAGTCCACCGTGCCGATGTCCTCGTCGGCGATCATGATCTGGAACAGGGGGTGCCGGGCTGGTGAACGGGCCGGGTTGAGTACTTCGACCAGCCGCTCGAACGGGAGGTCCTGGCGGGCCTGGGCGGACAGCACGGTTTCGCGGACCCGACCGAGGAGGTCGGCGAAGCCGGGGTCGCCGGACAGATCCGCGCGGAGCACCAGGGTGTTGACGAAGAACCCGACCAGGTCGTGGACCGCTTCGTCGGTTCGTCCTGCTGCCGGGGCGCCGAGCGGGATGTCGGTGCCGGCGCCGAGCCGGGACAGCAGCGCGGCCAGCCCGGCGTGCAGGGTCATGAAGATGGTGGCCTGATGCTGGCGGGCCAGGCCAGCGAGGGCGGCGTGCAGGGCGGGGTCGGCCAGCTGCCAGCGGACCTGGCCGCCGCGGCGGGACGGCTGCGGGGGGCGGGGCCGGTCGGATGGCAGGGCCAGTTCCTCGGGCAGCCCGGCCAGCGCCTGCCGCCAGTACTGCACCTGCCCGGCCAGCACCCGGCCATCGGCGCCATCGCCGTCCCCGCCGAGCAGGTCCCGCTGCCACAGCGCGTAATCCGCGTACTGCACCGGCAGGTCGGGCCAGTCCGGCTGGCGGCTGTCCCGGCGAGCGGCGTACGCCGTTCCCAGGTCGGCCAGCAGCACTTGCATGGACCAGCCGTCGCTGGCGATGTGGTGGCACAGCAGCAGCAGCACATGCTCGTCGTCGGCGAGGGTGAACAGCGATGCCCGGATGGGCAGCTCGCTGGCCAGGTCGAACACGTGTCCCGCCGCTACCGCGATCAGTCCGGCCAGCTCGTCAGGACGGGCCGTGATGATGGTGACCGGGACAGTGGCTTCTCCCAGGGGGATGATGTGCTGGCAGGGCTGGCCGCCGTCGGCGGTGAATATGGTGCGCAGCGATTCATGCCGGGCCACGACATCGCTGAGCGCCTGTCTCAGCGCGGCGGTGTCGAGCTGCCCGGTCAGCCGCCAGGCGAACGGCAGGTTATAGGCGGTGCCGGGGCCGTGGAACTGCTCCAGGAACCACAGCCGCTGCTGGGCGAACGACAGCGGCAGCCGGTCCGGCCTAGCAACCGGGATCAGCGGCGGCCGGGCCACTTCCGCCTCCTGCGCCACTAAGGCCAGCGCTGCCGGGGCCGGGTGCTCGAACACCGCCCGGACCGGCAACTCCGTCCCCAGCACCACCCGGATCCGGGACACTAGCCGGGTCGCCAGCAGCGAATTCCCGCCCAGGTCGAAGAAACTGTCCTCCACCCCGACCCGGTCCAGGCCCAGTACCTGCGCGAACACCTCGCACAGCGCCTCCTCCGCCGGGGTGCTCGGCGCCCGGCCATCACGCGCGGCCCCATAGTCGGGGGCGGGCAGCGCCTGCCGGTCCAGCTTCCCGCTCGCAGTCAGCGGCAGCGCCTCCAGGACAACGACCGCGGCTGGCACCATGTATCCGGGCAGTACCCGCCCGCACGATTCCCGCAGCCCGGCCGGGTCCAGCACCGCCCCGCCGGCGGGCACCACGTACCCGGCCAGCCGCCTGTCCCCTGGCTGGTCCTCCCGCACCGCCACCACTGCGGCCGCCACCCCCGACAGCCCCGCCAGCACGGATTCGACCTCGCCCAGCTCGATCCGGAACCCGCGGATCTTGACCTGGTCGTCAGAGCGGCCCAGGTACTCCAGCTCACCCGCCGCGTTCCACCGGGCCAGGTCCCCGGTCCGGTACATCCGCCGCCCTGTGCCGCAAACATCGGTGAACGGGCACGCCACGAACCGCTCCCCGGTCAGGCCCGGCCGCCCCAGGTAGCCCCGGGCCAGCCCGGCCCCGGCCACGTACAGTTCCCCGGCCACCCCCGGCGGCACCAGCCGCAGATTCTCGTCCAGCACCAGTACCCGCGTGTTCCAGATCGGGCGGCCGATCGGCGGGGCCGCCGGCCCTGACAGCGGCCCCGACAGCGTCGCGGCGATCGTGATCTCGGTCGGCCCGTACGCGTTGAACATTCGCCGCCCCGCCGACCACTGCGCCACCAGCGCCTCCGGGCACGCCTCGCCCCCCACGATCAGGCACCCGAACCCGCGGACCCGCCCGGCCGGGACAGTGGCCAGCGCGGACGGGACGATCAGCGCGTGGCTGACCCGCAGCCTGGTCAGCGTGTCCGCCAGCACCTCCCCTGCTAGTGGCCCCGGCTCCGGGACCACCAGTGCCGCCCCGGCCGGCCACGCCATCAGCACCTCCATCACCGCCGCGTCGAAACCCAGCGAGCTGAGCTGCAGCACCCGCGACCCCGGCCCGATCCCGAACACGGCCGCCATCGACCCGGCCAGGCTCGCCAGCCCCCGGTGCGTCACCACCGTCCCCTTCGGCCTGCCCGTCGACCCCGACGTATAAATCACATATGCCGGATCCGCGAGTTCCGGCCGGGGCAGCACGCCGGCACCACCCGGCCCTCGCCCGGCCAGCACCCCCGCCACCACCGGATCATCCAGCACCACCAGCACCGGCCCCCCGCCCGCCGCCACCGGCACCGACGCTGCCGCCGCCGCCGTCGTGACCACCAGGTCCGGCCCCGCGTCCGCCAGCATGAACCCGATCCGCTCCGCCGGATACGCCAGATCAACCGGAAGGAACGCCGCCCCCGACTTAGCCACCCCCAGCCACGCCACGAACACCTCAGCCGACTTCTCCATCACCACCGCGACCAGCCGCTCAGGACCCGCCCCCAGCGACACCAGATACCCCGCCAGCCGCCCCGCCCGCACATCAAGCTCCGCATACGACATGACGACATCACCGCACGCCACCGCCACCGCATCCGGAGTCCTGGCCGCCTGCCCCTCGAACAACTCCGGTAACGCCAGCCCGGGCACATCCCGCGCCGTGTCATTCCACCCCGCCACCACCCGCTCCAGCTCCGCCGCGCTCCCCCCCGACAGTGCTGACCGAAATGGAGTGGCCATAGTGATCCTCATTCCAATGGGCCATGTCACACGCATGACTTCCGAGGCAATCCGCAGCGGACGCCGCCGAGGGGTCCCCCGCATGCCGGCTGCATCGAGGCTCCCCATCGGCAGCCTCGCAAACCGGGCCGCACACCCACACCTTCAACATTGCGCACGAAACCGTTATGCTCAGGCGCCGAGCACACCTCGCGCATACGCAGATGGAAAATGAGCCGCTTATGACCCCCGAAATATCGGTGAATCCAAGGCGGCACTAGCGGCGTTCCCTGGGCTCGCGGATGGCCGACCTTTTCAAGGCGCCCAAAGTCGGTGATCTGGACCGCCGGCTCAGCCAGATCGCTGACACGCGAAAATAACCAGCCAAAAGGGCATCAGGTCAGGTTGTCGTAGGCGACGAATCTCAGCCCGGAGCTGTAGCGGTGGTCGTGCGGAAGTCGGCGGTGGGCTCGAATCCGCGACCTGGAAGGTCCACTGCTCCCGGCTCAGCACGAACCGGTCGATCGTGATCCGCGGCGGGTGAAGGTCATCGCGGCACCGGGCATGACCGTGTCCGATTCCGGGGGGTCAAGCGAGTCGGTGATGGCCAGCTCATGAGCAGTCGAGCCCTGGGCCCACAGTGCCGCGCAAGCTGGAAGGTGCGGCGGTCCTGGCGTCCTGCGAGCGTGATGCCGGGGCCAGGTAGCTAGCAGGTCCGCTAATCCGCGCGCATACGCAGATGGAAGGTGAGCCGTTGATGACCCCTGAAAGCATCGGTGAAGCCAAGGCGGCACTCGCGGCGTTCCCCGGGCTCGCCGACGTCACGGTTATCGAGCACGGTGCTGGCCAGGATGACTGCTGCCTGATCGCCTACGTCGTGCCGTCCGGGCCCGGCCTGGATATATCTGAGCTGAACGCCTACGCCAGGAAATCGCTGCCTAACGGCAGCATGCCGGCGGCGATCGTGGTTGTCGATGAGATTCCTGTGACGGCGGCGGGAGCCGTCGATGCCGTCGCGCTGCCGGTGCCAGAACTGGCTGGGCTGCTGCCCTATCACGCGCCCGCCACGGCCCGCCAGGAAATCCTGTGCGAACTGTTCGCCGAGGTGCTGGGGGCGGCCAGGTGCGGCACCGGCAGCGACTTCTTCGACCTCGGCGGCCGCTCGGTCGAGGCAATGCTGCTGGCCGGGCGCATCAGCACTGCCTTCGGCGTCCGGGTATCGATGGCCGACCTGTTCAAGGCGCCGACGGTTAGTGACATGGACCGCCGGCTCAGCCAGATTGCTGAAACGCGGAGATAACCAGGCAAGGGAATGGCTGAAATGATGGAATCCTCGCCAGCGGCGGACCGGCAAGGGCAGCGCTACCCGCTGTCTTTCACCCAGGAGTGGTTCCTCACGCTCGACCAGGGGGACGAGGGCGGGACGTTCGGCCCCCGGTTCATGACGGTGGGCGCTGTCCGTGTGAGCGGTCCTGTGGATCTGGCTGTGCTGCAGGGCTCGCTCGACGACGTGGTCGCCCGTCATGAACTGCTCCGCACCTTGGTGATCAGGGACGCCGATCCGCCCTACCAGGCGGTTTTCCCGCCGTGCCCGGTACCGCTGGAGGTCAGGGACCTTCCGCCGGTCACCGGGAAGCCCAGAGACCTGGTCGTCCAGGAGCTGATGCTCGAGGCCGAGGCGGGCTCGATCAGCGCCCGCGAGGTGCCGATGCTGCGGGCGCTGCTGTGCAGGTTCGACAACCGCGACAGTGCCCTGTTCCTGACCGTGCACCACTCAGTATCGGATGCCTGGTCAGTGCAGGTCATCTTTCGCGACCTCGGCGCCTTTTACACGGCCAGGCGCACCGGCACCCCGGCGGAACTGCCGCCGGTCCGGCAATACCGCGAGTACGCGCAGTGGCAGCGGGCCAACGCCACCAGCACGGCCGAAGACGGCGCGCCGAGATACTGGCAGCGTCAGCTTGACGGCGCCCGCGAGTTCACGGTGCCGAATGACCACGGGCACCCGGAGAGCTATACCAGGCACTACTCGATGCATGTTCACGACCTCGGGCCCGAGGTCCTGAACGGGGCCTCCGCTCTTGCCACGGCTACCCGCAGTACCTTGTTCACGGTCCTGCTCTCGGCCTTCTACGTCCTGGCCCACGAACTCACCGGCAGCACGGACCTGGCGATCCGGGCGTTCACCGCCGGCCGGACTGAGCTGGAGTTCCATGACACCATGGGACTGTTCCTCAACTGCGTGCCATTCCGTACGGACCTCACTGACTGCGCGAGCTTCCGCGACGTCGTCGCGCGCACCAGGGAGACTTTCGTTGACGCCATGACGTACGAGCTCCCGGTTAACGTGATCGAGCAGACATTTCCCGACTTCGTTAAATCACGCGAAGACCTGCGGACGTCTCAGTTCATCATCTCCAATATCCAGGGCCAGCTCGGCGACGATCTCACGTTTCCCATCGCCGAGGGCGCCCGTGCGGCAATGGAGCGACCGGTGCCGGTGCCAAACGACATCCCGAGCGGCATGGTGTGGAATCTGTACCAGCCGCCCGGCGAGCTCTATGGCGGCGTACTGTTCAATCCCGACGAATTCGATGAGAGCACCGTGCAGGGCTTTGCCGCCGGGCTGCGGCGAATCCTGACTGGCGCCGTCCGCGAGCCTGACCAGGACTGGAGACTGCTCGCCGGTCCCCTCTCGGAGGGTTTGGCGAAAGGGTCGGATCGCGCCGCCGGGGTTCCGGGATCATGGTCGAGATCTTGATCACGGAACCTGGATGGGGTGATCGCACACCTGACGTTCCGGCTCTGGCGCGAATTCCGTGATCGGGCTGCCTCGCGGGCCAGGCCGGGATCACCGCCCGGACGCGGCCTGGTCCCTGGTGACTCAGCTGTCACAGCAGCCTCACCCGCTGCCAGGCTCGCCTGATCCTGTAGGAGACTTTTTTCCTGTAGGAGGCTTAACAGCGAATATGGTGGTTAATCCTCCTACAGGAAAAAAGTCTCCTAGATCTTTTAGCCACGTCCAGCACAAACCCCAGCAAACCCCGCCCAGAGCCGCAAGTCCGGCCCGGTGATCACCCCACCCAAGCCCGGCCCGGTGATCACCCCACCCAAGCCCGGCCCGGTGATCACCCCACCCAAGCCCGGCCCGGTGATCACCCTGCCGGCGTTCCGGACCGTCATCCTCCGACCCGGCTCACATCACGGAATTCACGCCAGCCAAGTTCCGTGATCAGGCTGGAGGCAGTGACTACGGAGCTTTGGTGACGTGGTCACGCTGTTGATGTTCCGGGTTCTGGCGCGAGTTCCGTGATCGGGCTGGCGGCTGGTGGAGATCTGGCCGCGCCGCAGTGAACCCCTGCGGAGCCGCATCGATGTGACCGAGATGCTGTCCCGGCAGCACCGCTGTCACGTCGATGCGCCTGCGGGGCGGGCCCTGGCCACCGGACCTGGCCCGGGCGCCAGAGCTGGTCGGGTGATCGTGCTGGATCGGGTGAAACCGGGCACTCTGTCGGAGCTGGCCAGGCCCCCGTCAGGTCACCCCGGCTCCTTCGCGGAATTCGGGCCAGAACCCGGGCCATCAGCCCGCTGATCACCGCGCCAGGGTTCCGTGATCACGGTCCGGGGCGTGATCACGGACGATCAGGTGCGTGATCACGCCGCCAGGGTTCCGTGATCACCGTCCCGGCCATGATCACGGACTATCAGCGGCGGTGCCGGGCACCGGCGGCCAGGCCGGGCCTGGTCCTGACAGCAGCTAAGGGCCGGCGATGCGGTCAGGGAACACGCCGCCGGACACGCTGCAGGGCTGGCAGGGGTTCGTTCGGTGACGCCTTGACTATCTTTCGCTGCTCCCAGCTGGGCGGCTGCCCGTTAGGGGTCTTGACGCTCCAGGTACTGGTCGATGGCGCGGACGGAGGAGTTGCTCATAAAGGTTCTCAGGCTGATCTTGACGCCGAGCCGCTGCGCCAGCCGGGCGACGAGAACCGCCGCGAGCAGCGAGTGCCCGCCCAGGTCGAAGAAGTTGTCCTCGACCCCGACCCCGTCCAGGCCCAGTACCTGCGCGAACACCTCGCACAGCGCCTGCTCCCGCGCCGTGGCCGGAGCGCGGCCATCACGCGCGGCGCCATAGTCGGGCGCCGGCAGCGCCCGCCGGTCCAGCTTCCCGTTCGCGTTCAGCGGCAGCCGGTCAAGCACCGTGAGCACGGACGGCACCATGTACCCGGGCAGAACCCGCCCGCACGCCTCCCGCAGCCCCGCCAGATCCAGCACCACCCCGGCCGCCGGCACCACGTACCCCGCCAGCCGCTTGTCCCCGGGCTGATCCTCCCGCACCGCCACCGCCGCCTGCCCGACTCCCGGCAGGCCGGCCAGCACCGCCTCGACCTCGCCAAGCTCGATCCGGAACCCTCGGAGCTTGACCTGGTCATCGCCTCGACCCAGGTACTCGATCTGGCCGGACTGGTTCCACCGGGCCAGGTCCCCGGTCCGGTACATCCGCCCGCCAGAGCCGCACACCTCGGCAAACGGGCACGCCACGAATCGCTCAGCCGTCAGCCCTGGCCTCCCCAGGTACCCCCGCGCTAGGCCCGCCCCCGCCAGGTACAGCTCCCCCTGCACCCCCGGCGGCACCAGCCCCAGCGAGTCGTCCAGCACCAGCGCCCGCGTATTCCAGATCGGGCGGCCGATCGGCGGCGCAGCCGGCACCTCACTGCCATCAGGGACGACATACGTCGTGGCGTACACCGTCGCCTCGGCCGGGCCGTAGATATTCTCGATCCGCGCCCCCGGCACCGCCACCCGGATCGCCTCGACCACCTGCCCCGTCAGCGCCTCCCCGCACAACGCCACCACCTCCGCCCGCGCGACCGTCCCCGGCATCGCCAGCGCCTGCGCCAGCGCCGACGGCACCGCACTGATCAAGCTTCCCCGCCACGGCCCGGCGCTGCCCCGCTCAGCGAGCGCCAGCACATTCGCCACCACCTCCAGGCACCCGCCCGACGACAGCGTCCCGAAGACCTCGAACACCGACACGTCAAAGCTCAGCGACGTCGACGCCAGCACCCGCGACAGCTCACTTCCCCCGAACGCCTGCGCCGCCCAGCACGCCAGCGACACCACCCCCGCGTGCTCCACCACCACCCCCTTCGGCCGGCCCGTCGAACCCGACGTATAGACCACGTACGCCACGTCACGCGGCCCCGCCGCCTCCGGCACGTTCTCCCCATCCTGAACGGCCAGCACCGCAGCCGTCGCCGGGTCATCAAGCACCAGCACCGGCCCGCCCGGCGAAGACAGTGCCGCTGCCGCCGCCGCCGTCAGCACGGCGACCGGACTGGTATCGGCCAGCATGAACGCGATCCGGTCAGCCGGATAGCCGGGATCAACCGGGACATAGGCAGCACCCGA
Organism: uncultured Actinomycetota bacterium; assembly: GCA_963819285.1. Classification (GTDB taxonomy): domain Bacteria; phylum Actinomycetota; class Actinomycetes; order Streptosporangiales; family Streptosporangiaceae; genus Chersky-822. The sequence goes on along the minus strand of CAWFVM010000002.1, from coordinate 1,133,618 downwards.
CTTAAGCACCGCCAGCACGGCGACGATCATCTCAGGAGAGCGGGGCATCGCGATCGCGACCAGCCGACCCGGACCAGCCCCCAGGCTGACCAGGTGCCGGGCCAGCCGGTTAGCCCGCACGTTCAGCTCACCGTAGCTCAGCTCAGCGCCGCCGCCGGTGACAGCGAGAGCATGCGGGGAGCGCACGGCCTGCAGCTCGAACAGCCCGTGCAGGGTCGCCGCCGGCACCGGCCGGGCCGTGTCATTCCAGCCATGCAGCAGGCTGCGCCGCTCGGTCGCGGTGAGCAGGCTGAGCTGGCTGACCGGGCGGCCGGGATCACGGACGGCCTGACGCAGCAGCCGGGTCAGCCGGGCAGCAAGCGCCCGCACGCTCACCCGATCGAAGGTGTCCGTGGCGTACTCAAAGTGGGCCTGAATCCCGGCCGGGACACCGCCCTCACCGCGGTGCTGCTGGAATCCCAGGGTCAGGTCGAACCTGGCGTCCGCATCAGGGACCGGCTCCGCCTCAATGCGCAGGCCTGGCAGCTGCCAGTCAGCGCCGTCTGCGATACCCTCATCGGCGAGCATGACCTGGAACAGCGGGTGCCGGGACAGCGAGCGGACCGGGTTCAGCACCTCGACCAGCCGCTCGAACGGCACGTCCTGACGGGCCTGAGCCGACAGCACCATCTCCCGCACCCGGCCAAGCACCTCACCAAAACCCGGGTCACCCGACAGATCCGCGCGCAGCACCAGCGTATTCACGAACAACCCGACCAGATCATGCACCGCCTCATCAGTACGCCCCGCCACCGGCGCACCCAGCGGAATATCCGTCCCCGCACCCAGCCGCGACAGCAGCACCGCCAGACCCGCGTGCAGCACCATGAACACCGTCGCCTGACGCTCACGAGCCAGATCCGCCAGCTCGGCATGCAACCGCGCATCCGCCAGCCGCCACGCTATCTGCCCGCCCCGCCGCGACGGCTCCGCCGGACGCGGCCGGTCAAACGGCAGCGCCAGCTCCTCAGGCAGCCCCGCCAGCGCCCGCTGCCAGTACTCGATCTGCCCCGCCAGCACCCCGCCATCCCCGCCATCACCATCCCCGCCCAGCAGATCCCGCTGCCACAGCGCATAATCCGCGTACTGCACCGGCAGCGGCGCCCACCCCGGCACCCGCCCGTCACGGCGAGCCCCGTACGCCGCGGCCAGATCCGACAGCAGCACCTGCAGCGACCAGCCATCAGCAACGATGTGATGACACAACAGCACCAGCACCCGCTCATCCCGGCCCGCCGAAAACAGCCACGCCCGGACAGGCAGCTCCCCAGCCAGATCAAACACATACCCCGCCGCCCCCGCCACCAGCCCGGCTACCTCACCGGGCGCGGCGGCCATGACGGTGATCGGGAAGGTGACCTGCCCGGCGGGGATGATGTGCTGGTAGGGCTGGCCGCCATCGCTACAGATCATGGTCCGCAGCGATTCGTGCCGGCCTGCCACGTCGTTGAGCGCGGCGGCCAGCGCGGCGGCATCGAGGTCGCCATGCAGCCGCCACGCGAACGCCAGGTTGTACACCGTGCCCGGACCGTGGAACTGCTCCAGGAACCATAGCCGCGCCTGGGCGAACGACAACGGCAGCCGGTCCGGCCGCGGCACCGGGACCAGCGGCGGCCGGGCCGTCTCCGCCTCGTCCACCACCCCGGCCAGCGACGCCGGCGTCGGGTTCTCGAAGACCGCCCGGACCGGCAGCTCAACCCCCAGCACCACCCGGACCCGGCTGACCAGCCGGGTCGCGAGCAGGGAGTGGCCGCCGAGGTCGAAGAAGCTGTCCTGCACCCCCACCCGGTCCAGGCCCAGTACCTGCGCGAACACCTCGCACAGCGCCTGCTCCCGCGCCGTGGCCGGGGCCCGGCCATCACGCGCGGCAGCATATTCCGGGGCGGGCAGCGCCCGCCGGTCCAGCTTCCCGTTCGCGTTCAGCGGCAGCCGGTCAAGCACCATGAGCACGGACGGCACCATGTACCCCGGCAGCACCCGTCCGCACGCCTCCCGCAGCCCCGCCGGCTCCAGCACCACCCCGGCCGCCGGCACCAGGTACCCCGCCAGCCGCTTGTCGCCCGGCTGATCCTCCCGTACCGCCACCGCCGCCTGCGCCACCCCCGGCAGGCCGGCCAGCACGGCCTCCACCTCGCCAAGCTCGATCCGGAACCCGCGGATCTTCACCTGGTCATCAGCGCGGCCCAGGTACTCGATCTGACCCGAGGAATTCCAGCGGGCCAGGTCCCCGGTCCGGTACATCCGCTGCCCAGGGCCGCACACCTCGGTGAACGGGCACGCCACGAACCGCTCCCCGGTAAGCCCCGGCCGGCCCAGATACCCCCGCGCCAGCCCGGTCCCGGCGATGTACAGTTCTCCCGCCACCCCCGGCGGCACCAGCCCCAGTCCCTCGTCCAGCACGTACATGCGGGTGTTCCAGACCGGGCGGCCGATCGGCAGCGCAGCCACCAGACTGTCCGGGGACGGCATAGGCACTGGCGTACACGGTCGCCTCTGTCGGGCCGTAGATGTTCTCGATCCGCACTGCCGGGACCGCCGCCCGGATCGCCGCGACGACCTGCCCGGTCAGCGCCTCTCCGGCCAGTGCCAGCACCGCCGCCTCCGCCCGCACCCCTGGCGTCGCCAGCACCTGCGCCAGTGCCGACGGCACCGCGCTGATCAGCGTCCCCTGCCACGGCCCGGCGGTGCCCCGCTCGGCCAGGGCCAGCAGGTTCGGCACTACTTCCAGGCACCCGCCCGAGGTCAGCGTCCCGAAGATCTCGAACACCGACACGTCAAAGCTCAGCGACGTCGACGCCAGCACCCGCGACAGCTCACTTCCCCCGAACTCCTCGGCCGCCCAGCACGCCAGCGACACCGGCCCCGCGTGCTCGATCACCACGCCCTTGGGCCGGCCGGTTGACCCCGAGGTGTAGATCACGTATGCCACATCCCGAGGCCCAGCCGCCTCTGGCAGGTTCTCCCCGCCCGGTCCGCCGTCCAGCCCCGCCGCCGTCGCCGGGTCATCCAGCACTAGCACCGGCAGCCCGCCCGGCACCTCGCTCCGCAGCCCGGCAGCCGCCGCCGTCAGCACCGCCACAGGCGCAGACTCAGCGAGCATGAACCCGATCCGGTCCGCCGGGTACGCCGGATCCACCGGCAGGTATCCCGCGCCGGACTTGAGCACGGCAAGCACGGCAACGATCAGGTCGGGGGTACGGGGCATGGCGATGGCGACCAGCCGTCCGGGTCCCGCCCCCAGGCTGATCAGGTGCCGGGCCAGCCGGTTAGCCCGCACGTTCAGCTCGCCGTAAGTCAGCTCAGCGCCGCTGCCGGTGACCGCGGGGGCGTGCGGGGCGCGGGCGGCCTGCTGCTCGAACAGCCCGTGCAGGGTCGCCGCCTGCACCGGCCTGGCCGTGTCGTTCCAGTCCCGCAGGCTGCGCCGTTCGGTCGCGGTCAGCAGGTCCAGCTGGCTGATCGGGCGGCCGGGATCACGGACGGCCTGACGCAGCAACCGGGTCAGCCGGGCAGCCAGCGCCCGCACGGTCCCCTGATCGAACAGGTCGGTCGCGTACTCAAGATGGGCCTGGATCCCGGCCGGGACACCGCCCTGACCACGTCGCTGCTCGAATCCCAGGGTCAGATCGAACTTGGCGCTGACGGCGGGGGATGGCTCGGACCGGACCCGCAGCCCGGACAGCTGCCAGTCGTCGGGGATGATCTCGTCCACCAGCAGGACCTGCAGCAGCGGGTGCCGGGACAGCGAGCGGACCGGGTTCAGCACCTCGACCAGCCGCTCGAACGGCACGTCCTGACGGGCCTGAGCCGACAGCACCATCTCCCGCACCCGGCCAAGCACCTCACCAAAACCCGGGTCACCCGACAGATCCGCGCGCAGCACCAGCGTATTCACGAACAACCCGACCAGATCATGCACCGCCTCATCAGTACGCCCCGCCACCGGCGCACCCAGCGGAATATCCGTCCCCGCACCCAGCCGCGACAGCAGCACCGCCAGACCCGCGTGCAGCACCATGAACACCGTCGCCTGACGCTCACGAGCCAGATCCGCCAGCTCGGCATGCAACCGCGCATCCGCCAGCCGCCACGCTATCTGCCCGCCCCGCCGCGACGGCTCCGCCGGACGCGGCCGGTCAAACGGCAGCGCCAGCTCCTCAGGCAGCCCCGCCAGCGCCCGCTGCCAGTACTCGATCTGCCCCGCCAGCACCCCGCCATCCCCGCCATCACCATCCCCGCCCAGCAGATCCCGCTGCCACAGCGCATAATCCGCGTACTGCACCGGCAGCGGCGCCCACCCCGGCACCCGCCCGTCACGGCGAGCCCCGTACGCCGCGGCCAGATCCGACAGCAGCACCTGCAGCGACCAGCCATCAGCAACGATGTGATGACACAACAGCACCAGCACCCGCTCATCCCGGCCCGCCGAAAACAGCCACGCCCGGACAGGAAGCTCCCCAGCCAGATCAAACACATACCCCGCCGCCCCCGCCACCAGCCCGTCCAGCTCACCCCGCCCCGCCACCACTGTCATGAACCCCGCCGCAGCCTGCGCCCTGGCTTGTCCGGCCGGGATCACCTGCTGATACGGCTGCCCGTCAGCGACAGTGAACACCGTGCGCAGCGATTCGTGCCTGGCGACCACATCACCCAGCGCCTCTCTCAGCGCGCCGACATCCAGGTCGCCGTGCAGCCGCCACGCCAGCGGCAGGTTATACACCGCTGCCGGCCCGTAGAACTGCTCAAGGAACCACAGGCGCTGCTGCGCGAACGACAACGGCAGCCGCTCCGGCCGCGCAATCGAGATCAGCGGCGGCCTAGCTGCCTCCGCCCCTTCCAGCATGGCGGCCAGCAACGCCGGGGCCGGGCACTCGAACACGGCCCGGAGCGGCAGCTCCACTCCCAGCACCACCCGGATCCGGCTGACCAGCCGGGTCGCCAGCAGCGAGTGCCCGCCCAGGTCGAAGAAGTTGTCCTCGACCCCCACCCGGTCCAGGCCAAGCACCTGCGCGAATACCTCGCACAGCGCCTGCTCTCCCGGGGTGGCCGGAGCCCGGCCCCGGCCCGCCCCGTAATCCGGTGCCGGCAGCGCCCGCCGGTCGAGCTTCAGATTCGCGTTCAGCGGCAGCCGGTCAAGCACCGTGACCGAGGACGGCACCATGTACCCGGGCAGCACCCGCCCGCACGCCTCCCGTACCCCGGCCGGGTCCAGCACGGTCCCCGCCGCCGGCACCACGTACCCGGCCAGCCGCTTGTCCCCTGGCTGATCTTCCCGCACCGCCACCGCCGCCTGCACGACTCCCGGCAGGCCGGACAGCACGGCCTCGACCTCGCCAAGCTCGATCCGGAACCCGCGGATCTTCACCTGGTCATCAGCGCGGCCCAGGTACTCGATCTGACCCGACTGGTTCCACCGGGCCAGGTCCCCCGTCCGGTACATCCGCTCCCCCGGCCCGCCGTACGGGCACGCCACGAACCGCTCCCCGGTCAGCCCCGGCCGGCCCAGATACCCCCGCGCCAGCCCGGTCCCCGCGACGTACAGCTCCCCAGCCACCCCTGGCGGCACCAAACCCAGCCCGCCATCCAGCACGAACACCCGCGTGTTCCACATCGGACGGCCAACCGGCACGACCTGGTCAGGGACCAGGTCACCCGGGTTAATCTGGTAGTCCAGGCAGCCCACCGTCGCCTCGGTCGGCCCGTAGTGGTTGACCAGGGCCAGTCCAGGATGCCGCTGCCGCCACTGCGACAGCGCAGCGGCCGGCACAGCCTCCCCGCCCAGCATCAGCTGCCCGGACGGGACACAGCTGGCCGGCAACCGGGCCAGCAGCGGCAGGTGACTGGGCGTCGCCTTCAGGAAGCTGAAGCCGCCCGCAGCCGCCAGCGCGGGCAGATCCTCATCCAGGCCGCCCAGGCACACCTGGCCGCCGGACAGCAGGCAGCCGTACAGCCCGGTGACACTCAGGTCGAACGACACCGGCGAGACCAGCAGCGCACGGCCAGCCAGGTGCGGATACACCTCCCGGCACCGCAGCAAGTAGTTCACCAGGCTCACGTGGGTGACAATCACGCCCTTGGGCCGGCCGGTCGACCCCGAGGTGTAGATCACGTACGCCGGATGCGCTGGGCGCAGCGGTCTGCCACGCTCGGAATCAGAGATTTCGCCGGCGGCGTACCGCGAGATCACCTCATCGAGCGCTGGATCATCCAAAATGAGCGGGACTGCCGCTGCTGGCAGGGCTCCGGCCAGGCCGCGCGTCGTCAGCACAATCGTCGCTTTCGCGTCAGTGAACATAAACGCGATCCGGTCGGGCGGGAAGTCGGGGTCGACGGGAACGTAGGCGGCTCCCGACTTGAGCACGGCCAGCATCGCGACGATCACCTCAGGAGAGCGGGGCATGGCGATCGCGACCAGGCGCTCGGGGCCGGCACCGAAGCTGATCAGATGCCGGGCCAGCCGGTTAGCCCGCGCGCTTAGCTCGCCGTAGGTCAGCTCCGTGCCGCCGCCCGTTACGGCGGGGGCATGCGGGGTGCGGGCGGCCTGCTGCTCGAACAGGTCAGGCAGCGTGGAGGCCGGCACCGGCCGGGACGTGTCGTTCCAGTCGTGCAGCAGCCGGCGCCGTTCCGCCGTGGTCAGCACGCCGAGCTCGCTGATCCGGCCGCCGGGATCGCGGGCAGCCTGGCGCAGCAGCCGGGTCAGCCGGCCGGCCAGGCCATGCACGGTGACCTGGTCGAACAGGTCCTCGGCGTACTCCAGGAAGGCGCTGATGCCGGCCGGGGAGTCGTCGGCGTCATGGTGCTGGCGGAATGCCAGGGTCAGGTCGAACTTGGCGGCCACATCGGGTACCGGCTCCGCCGTGATGCGCAGCCCTGGAAGCTGCCAGCCGACAGCGCCGGCGATATCCTCATCGGCGAGCATGACCTGGAACAGCGGGTGCCGGGCTGGCGACCGGGCCGGGTTCAGTACCTCGACCAGCCGCTCGAAGGGCACGTCCTGGCGGGCCTGGGCCGACAGCACCGTTTCTCTGACCCGGCCGAGCACCTCGGCGAAACCCGGGTCACCCGACAGGTCGGCGCGCAGCACCAGCGTGTTCACGAAAAACCCGACCAGGTCATGCACCGCCTCATCGGTCCGCCCCGCCACCGGGGCACCCAGCGGGATATCGGCCCCCGCACCCATCCGCGACAGCAGCACCGCCAGGCCCGCGTGCAGCACCATGAACACGGTCGCCTGATGTGCACGCGCCAGCCCGGCCAGCGCGGCATGCAAGGCCGGATCAGCCAGCTCCCAGCGCACCTGACCGCCCCGCCGCGACGGCAGCGCCGGGCGCGGCCGGTCAAACGGCAGCGCCAGCTCCTCCGGCAACCCGGCCAGCGCCTCCCGCCAGTAGCCGACCTGCCCCGCCAGCAAACCGCCAGCACCGTCCCCGCCCAGCAGATCCCGCTGCCACAGCGCATAATCCGCGTACTGCACCGGCAGCGGCGCCCACCCCGGCACCCGGCCCTCCCGGCGGGCCGCGTACGCCGCCGCCAGGTCCGACATCAGCACCTGCAGCGACCAGCCGTCGGCGGCGATGTGATGGCAGAGCAGCACCAGCACATGCTCCCCTTCTGCCAGGGTGAACAGCGATGCCCGGATAGGCAGCTCGGCGGACAGGTCGAACTCGTACCGGGCCGCGGAATCGATCAGCCCCGCCAGCTCGCCAGAACGGGCCGTAGTGAAAGTGACCGGGACGGTGGCTTCCCCCGCGGGAATGATGTGCTGGAAGGGCTGGCCACTATCGACAGTGAAGATGGTGCGCAGCGACTCGTGCCGGCCCGCCACGTCACTGAGCGCCGCGGCCAGCGCGCCGGCATCCAGCTGCCCGGTCAGCCGCCACGCGAACGGCAGGTTATAGGCCGTGCCCGGACCGTGGAACTGCTCCAGGAACCACAGCCGCTGCTGCGCGAACGACAGCGGCAGCCGCTCCGGCCTGCGCACCGGGACCAGCGGCGGGCGGGCTGCTTCCGTCTCCTCCAGCACCACCGCCAGCAGCGCAGGCGTCGGATGCTCGAACACCGCCCGCACCGGCAGCTCGACCCCCAGCACCACCCGCACCCGCGACACCAGACGCGTCGCCAGCAGCGAATGCCCGCCCAGATCAAAGAAACTATCCTCAGCCCCCACCCGGTCCAGGCCAAGCACCCGCGCGAACACCCCGCACAGCACCCGCTCCCCCGCAGTGACCGGCCCCCGGCCCCCGCCCGCCGCGTACTCCGGGGCCGGCAGCGCCCGCCGGTCCAGCTTCCCCGCCGGCGACAGTGGCAGCACCCCCAGCACCACCACCGCCGACGGCACCATGTACCCGGGCAGCACCCGCCCGCACGCCTCCCGCAGCCCCGCCGGATCCAGCACCGCCCCGCCAGCCGGAACCACATACCCCGCCAGCCGCCGGTCCCCCGGCCGGTCCTCCCGCACCACCACCACCGCCTGCCCCACCCCCGGCAGGCCGGCCAGCACCGCCTCCACCTCACCCAGCTCGATCCGGAACCCCCGCACCTTCACCTGATCATCGCTGCGCCCCACGAACTCCAGCTCACCCGCCGCGCTCCACCGCGCCACATCCCCCGTCCGGTACATCCGCTCCCCCGGCCCGCCGAACGGGCACGCCACAAACCGCTCCCCCGTCAGACCCGGACGCCCCAGATACCCCCGCGCCAGCCCCGCCCCCGCCACATACAGCTCCCCCGCCACCCCCGGCGGCACCAGCCCCAGCGAACTGTCCAGCACGAACACCCGCGTATTCCACACCGGACGGCCAATCGGCGGAGCCACCAGCCCCGACAACCGCCCCGACAACGTCGCCGCGACCGTCACCTCCGTCGGCCCGTACGCATTAAACATCCGCCGCCCCGGCGACCACCCCGCCACCAGCCCGCCCGGGCACGCCTCACCGCCCACGATCAGGCAGTCCAGCCCCCGCACCCGCCCCGCCGGGACACTAGCCAGCGCCGTCGGGACGATCAGCGCGTGACTGACCCGCAGCTCATCCAGCGCGTCCGCCAGCACCTCCCCGACCAGCGGGCCCGGCCCAGGAACCACCAGCGCCGCCCCCGACGGCCACGCCATCAGCACCTCCATCACCGCCGCGTCAAAACCCAGCGACGCCAGCTGCAGCACCCGCGACCCAGGACCGATCCCGAACACGCTGGCCATCGACCCCGCCAGGCTCGCCAGGCCCCGGTGCGTCACCACCGTCCCCTTCGGCCTGCCCGTCGACCCCGACGTATAAATCACATACGCCGCATCCGCCAGCTGCGACCGGCGCAGATCCGGAGGGTCGTCCCCCCTGGCCAGCACCGCCGCCACCACCGGATCATCCAGCACCACCCGCGGCGGCCCCCCGCCCGCCACCGCAGGCAGCGACCGCGCGGCAGCCGCCGTCGTGACCACCAGATCCGGCCCCGCATCCGCCAGCACGAACCCGATCCGCTCCGCCGGATACGCCAGATCAACCGGAAGGAACGCCGCCCCCGACATAGCCACCCCCAGCCACGCCACGAACACCTCAGCCGACTTCTCCATCACCACCGCGACCAGCCGCCCAGGACCCGCCCCCGCTGACGCCAGATACCCCGCCAGCCGCCCCGCCCGCACATCCAGCTCCGCATACGACAAAACGACATCACCACAGCTGACAGCCACCGCGTCCGGCGACCGCGCCGCCTGCGCCCCGAACAACTCCGCCAGCGTCGCCTCAGGCACCTCCCGCGAGGTACGATTCCGCTCTTCCAGTGCCTGCCGCTCACCAGCGGTCAGCAGGTCCAGAGTGCTCAGCGGCCCGTCCGGGCTGGCCGCGGCCTGGCGGAACAGCCGGGTCAGCCGGGCGGCCAGTGCCCGCACGGTGGCGTGGTCGAACAGGTCCTGCGCGTACTCGAAGACCGCGCTGATCCCGGCCGGGGCACCCTCGCTGTCACGGTCTTGCCGGAATCCCAGGGTCAGGTCGAACTTCGCCGCCACCACCGGAACCGGCTCATCCCGGACCACCAGCCCCGGCAGCTCCCAGCCCGCCGCAGCGACATCCTGATCGGCCAGCACGACCTGGAACAGCGGATGCCGGGACGGCGACCTGACCGGGTTGAGCACCTCGACCAGCCGCTCGAACGGGACGTCCTGACGGGCCTGCGCAGCCAGGACCACATCCTTGACCCGGTCAAGCAGCTGCGTGAAGCTGGGATCGCCGGACACGTCCGCGCGCAGCACCAGGGTGTTCACGAAGAACCCGACCAGGTCATGGACAGCCTCGTCGGTCCGCCCGGCCACCGGGGCGCCGAGAGGGATATCCGTCCCGGCACCCAGCCGGGACAGCAGCCCGGCCAGCCCGGCCAGCATGACCATGAACACGCTCGCGTGATGCTCGCGGGCCAGCCCGTCCAGCACCAGGTGCAGGCCCGCGTCCGCGAGTTGCCACCCGACCTCCCCGCCGGCCTGGGACGGCTCCGCCGGGCGCGGCCGGTCAGCTGGCAGGGCCAGCTCCTCGGGCAGCCCGGCCAGCGCCTGCCGCCAGTACCGCACCTGCCCAGCGAGCACGCCGCCGTCGCTGGTATCGCTCTCCCCGCCGAGGAGCTCACGCTGCCAGAGCGCGTAGTCGGCGTACTGGACCGGCAGCGGCGGCCACTGCGCGGCCAGGCCTCGGCCGCGGGCCCGGTACGCGGTGGCCAGGTCGCTCATCAGGATCTGTATGGACCAGCCGTCGCTGGCAATGTGATGGCACAGCAGCAGGAGCACGTGCTCTTGCCCGGCGAGGGCAAACAGCGAGGCCCGGATGGGCAGCTCGGTGGCCAGGTCGAACTCGTGCCTGGCCGCCGCGTCGATCAGGCCGGCCAGCTCGCCCGGCGCGGCGGCGGTCCTGGTGACCGGGATACTGGCCTGCCCGGCGGGGATGATGTGCTGGTAGGGCTGGCCGCCGTCGCTGGTGAATAGGGTACGAAGCGACTCGTGCCTGGCCACGACGTCATCCAGGGCCGCGGTCAGCGCGCCAACCTCGAGCTGGCCTGTCAGCCGCCACGCGAATGGCAGGTTATACGCGGTGCCCGGCCCGTGGAATTGCTCAAGGAACCACAGCCGCTGCTGCGCGAACGACAGGGGCAGCCGCTCCGGCCGGGGCACCGGGACCAGCGTCGGCCGGGCCGACTCCGCCGCCTCCACCACCCCGGCCAGTGACGCCACGGTCGGGTGCTCGAATACCGCCCGGACCGCCAGTTCCACCCCAAGCGCGACGCGGATCCGCGACACCAGCCGCGTCGCGAGCAGGGAGTGCCCGCCCAGGTCGAAGAAGCTGTCCTCAACCCCGACCCGGTCCAGGCCAAGCACCTGCGCGAACACCTCGCACAGCACCTGCTCCGCTGCCGTGGCGGGCGCCCGGCCGCTCGCGGCGGCGTACTCCGGGGCCGGCAGCGCCCGCCGGTCCAGCTTCCCGATCGGCGTCAGCGGCAGCCGGCCAAGCACCATCAGCGCCGTCGGCACCATGTACCGCGGCAGCACCCGCCCGCACGCCTCCCGCAGCCTGGCCGGGTCCAGCTCGGCGCCGGGGGCCGGGACCACGTACCCGGCCAGGCGCTGGTCACCCTCCCGGTCCTCCCGCACCGTCACTGCCGCCTGCGCCACGCCCGGCAGGCCGGCCAGGACCGCCTCGACCTCGCCAAGCTCGATCCGGAACCCCCGCACCTTCACCTGATCATCAGAGCGACCTAGGTACTCCAGCTCCCCGCCGCCGTTCCACCGAGCCAGGTCCCCGGTCCGGTACATCCGCTGCCCTGGGCCGCACACCTCGGTAAACGGGCACGCCACAAACCGCTCCGCCGTCAGCTCCGACCGCCCCAGATACCCCCGCGCCAGCCCCGCCCCCGCCACATACAACTCCCCCGCCACCCCCGGCGGCACCAAACCCAGGCTGTCATCCAGCACGAACACCCGCGTGTTCCACACCGGACGGCCGATCGGCGGCACCACCAGCCCCGACAACGGCTCCGACAACGTCGCCGCGACCGTCACCTCGGTCGGCCCGTACGCATTGAACATCCGCCGACCCGGCGACCACTGCGCCACCAGCCCGCCCTGGCACGCTTCACCACCCACGATCAGGCAGCTCAGCCCGTGCACCCGCCCCGCCGGGACGCTGGCCAGCACGGTCGGGATGATCAGGGCGTGGCTGACCCGCAGCTCGGTCAGCGTGTCCGCCAGCACCTCCCCGGCCAGCGGGCCCCGCCCCGGCTCAGGAACCACCAGCGCCGCCCCGGCCGGCCATGCCATCAGCATCTCCATCACCGCCGCGTCAAAGCTCAGCGACGCCAGCTGCAGCACCCGCGACCCAGGGCCGATCCCGAACGCACTCGCCATCGACACAGCCAGGCTCGCCAGACCCTGATGGGTCACCACCGTCCCCTTCGGCCTGCCCGTCGACCCTGACGTGTAGATGACGTACGCCGGATCCGCGAGACTCCGCCCGGCGCAGCCCGACGACATCACCGGGCTCGCGCCGAGCCAGCGTCCCCGCCAGCGCCGGATCATCTAGCACCACCCGCGGCGGCCCTCCGCCCGCCACCACAGCCAGCGACGCCGCCGAAGCCATCGTCGTGACCGCTAGGTCCGGGCGCGCATCCGCCAGCATGAACCCGATCCGCTCCGGCGGATATGCCGGGTCGACGGGAAGGAACGCAGCCCCTGACTTGGCCACCCCCAGCCACGCCACGAACACCTCAGCGGACTTCTCCATCACCACCGCGACCAGCCGCTCGGGGCCCGCGCCCAGCGAGGTCAGGTGCCGGGCAAGGCGGTTACCCCGCCCATCCAGCTCCGCATACGTTAGGGCGGTATCGCCGCAGGTGACAGCCACCGCGTGCGGGGTCCTGGCGGCCTGCGCCTCGAACAGCTCGGGCAGCGTCGCCTCGGGTACCTCACGGGCGGTGCGGTTCCATTCCTCCAGCGCCTGCCGCTCACCGGCGGTCAGCAGGTCCAGAGTGCTCAGCGGCCCGTCCGGGCTGGCCGCGGCCTCGCGGAACAGCCGGGTCAGGCGGGCGGCCAGCGCCCGCACCGTGGCCTCCTCGAACAGGTCCTGCGCGTACTCGAAGAACGCGCTGATCCCGGCCGGGGCACCCGCGCCATCACGCTCCTGCGCGAACCCGAGGGTCAGGTCGAACTTGGCATCCACCGCCGGAACCGGCTCATCCCGGACCGCCAGCCCTGGCAGCTCCCAGTCCGCCGCGGCGACATCCTGATCGGCCAGCACGACCTGGAACAGCGGATGCCGGGACGGCGACCGCACGGGATTCAGCACCTCGACCAGCCGCTCAAACGGGACATCCTGATGGGCCTGCGCGGCAAGGACCACATCCTTGACCCGGTCAAGCAGCTCGCCCAGACCCGGATCACCGGACACGTCCGCGCGCAGCACCAGCGTGTTCACGAAGAACCCGACCAGGTCATGGACAGCCTCGTCAGTCCGCCCCGCCACCGGGGCACCGACGGGAATGTCGGTGCCGGCACCCAGCCGGGACAACAAGGCGGCCAGCCCGGCCAGCATCACCATGAACACGCTCGCGTGATGCTCACGGGCCAGCCCGTCCAGCATCTTGTGCAGGCCGGCGTCCGCGAGCTGCCACCTGACCTCCCCGCCGGCCTGGGACGGCTCCGCCGGGCGCGGCCGGTCAGCTGGCAGGGCCAGCTCCTCGGGCAGCCCGGCCAGCGCCTGCCGCCAGTACCGCACCTGAGTGGACATGATGCTGGCCGGGTCCTGATCGCTGCCCAGGAGTTCCCGCTGCCATAGCGCGTAGTCGGCGTACTGAACCGGCAGGTCCGCCCAGCCCGGTGCCCGCCCCGCCCGCCGGGCCGCATACGCCGCGGCCAGTTCAGCCATCAGGATCTGCATGGACCAGCCGTCACTGGTGATGTGATGGCACAGCAGCACCAGCACGTGCTCCTGCTCGGCCAGCGTGAACAGCCACGCCCGCACCGGAAGCTCCGCGGCCAGATCGAACTCGTACCGGGCCGCCGCATCGACCAGGCCAGCTAGTTCACCAGAGCGGGCAGTGGTGATCGCGACCGGGACGGCGGCTTCCGCCGCGGGAATGACGCACTGGCAGGGCTGCCCGTCCGCGACCGTGAAGACCGTGCGCAGCGACTCGTGCCTGGCCACGACGTCATTCAGGGCCGCGGTCAGCGCACTCGGGTCGAGCTGGCCTTTCAGGCGCCACGCCAACGGCAGGTTATACGCGGTGCCCGGCCCGCGGAGCTGCTCAAGGAACCACAGCCGTTGCTGCGCGAACGACAGCGGCAGCCGCTCCGGCCGCGGCAGCGGGACCAGCGGCGGCCGGGCCGCCCCCGCGCTGTCCAGTACCAGGGCCAGCGACGCCGCTGTCGGGTGCTCGAACACCGCCCGGATCGGCAGCTCGACGCCCAGCACCGCCCGGACCCGGGACACCAGCCGGGTGGCGAGCAGGGAGTGGCCGCCCAGGTCGAAGAAACTGTCCTCAACCCCGACCCGCTCCAGGCCCAGCACCTGCGCGAACACCTCGCACAACGCCCACTCCGGTCCAGTGGCCGGAGCCCTTCCGCCCGCCGGGGCCGTGTAGTCCGGGGCGGGCAGCGCCCGGCGGTCCACCTTTCCGCTCGGGGTCAGCGGCAGCGCCTCCAGCACCACGACCGCGGATGGCACCATGTAACCCGGCAGCACTTGCCCGCACGCATCCCGAAGCCTCGCCCCGTCCAGGACCATCCCTGTCGCCGGGACCGCGTACCCGGCCAGCCGGCTGTCCCCCGGCCGGTCCTCCCGCACCGTCACCACCGCGGCCGCCACCCCTGGCTGGGCAGCGAGCACCGCCTCGACCTCGCCGAGCTCGATCCTGAACCCCCGGATCTTCACCTGATCATCGGACCGGCCCAGATACTCAAGCTCCCCGGCACTGTTCCACCTGGCCAGGTCCCCGGTCCGGTACATCCGCTCCCCCGCGGCACCGGACGGGCAGGCCACGAACCGCTCCCCCGTCAGCCCCGGCCGGTTCAGGTACCCCCGCGCCACTCCCGCGCCCGCCACGTACAGCTCTCCGCCCGCCCCCGGCGGCACCAAGCGCAAATTCTCGTCCAGCACGAACACAGCCAGGTCGGGGATGGGCGTCCCGATGACGCTCGGGGAGTCCTGCGCGGCGGTGTCCACGACGTGCCCGGTCACGTGCACCGTGGTCTCGGTGATCCCGTACATATTCACCAGGACAGGCGCATCCAGGACTGCCCGCGCCCAGCGGGCTGCCCTGGCGCAGTCCAGTGCCTCACCGCCGAAGATCACGTACCGGACCGCGAGCCCGGCGCCATCCCCCCAGGTGTCCATCAGCTGGTAGAACGCCGCGGGTGTCTGGCTGAGCACGGTGATCTGCTCTGCGGCCAGCAGCTCCCTGAATTCCGCCGCTGACCGAGACACCAGGTACGGGACGATGACCAGGCGGCCTCCGGTGGCCAGTGCCCCCCACATCTCCCACACCGAGAAGTCGAACGCGTAAGAGTGAAACAGCGTCCACGCATCACCTGGCCCGGCCTCAACCCAGCCGCTGGTCATCGCCACCAGGCGAGCGACGTTCCGGTGCTGGACCACCACTCCCTTAGGACGGCCCGTCGATCCTGAGGTGTAGATCACGTAGGCGGGATGTGCCGGCCTTGGCGGCACGGCTCGGTCCTGGTCCTGCGGCCGGGTGGCGGGGAACGAGGCCACTGCCACAGCGCAGGCCGGGTCATCCACGACGATCCGGGGCATATCGCCGGCCGGCATCCTCCCTGCTGTGGCCTGGTCGCAGGCCAGCAGGACCGGCCGGGCATCACCGAGCATGTAGGAGATCCGCTCGGCCGGGTACTCCGGATCGACCGGCAGATACCCGGCCCCGGACTTGAGCACCGCCAGCAGCACGACCACCAGGTCGGCGGAGCGTTCCATCGCGACGGCGACCAGCCGCTCGGGACCCGCGCCCAGCGAGGTCAGGTACCCTGCCAGCCGTTCCGCCCGCTCGCCCAGCTCCGCATACGACAGAGTGACCTCGCCGCAGCTAACCGCGACGGCGTGCGGGGTCCTGGCCGCCTGCGCGTGGAACAACTCGGGCAGCGTCGTCTCGGGTAGCTGGCCGGACAGTGCTGGTCCAAGGGGACTGGCCATGTGATTCCTCACTCCGATCTGCCATGCCACCGGCACATGACCAACAGCAGCCTCGCAATCCGAACACACATTCGCCCCTCCGACCTTGCGCACTAATCCGAGCTGTCGCAGGCGACGAACCTGAACTCGGAGCTGTAACGCTGGTCCTGGCGGTCGGCGAGCCAGAGCTGGCCCAGGTCCGGCAGCATCTCGCTGACCGTGAACTCGCCATGCCCGGCAGCGTCGGTCTGGCGGATGTGCTTGGCCAGCAGATTGACCAGCACCAGGCTCCGGAAATCAGCCGCCGCCGGCTTCAGCTCCACCGGAACGCGGTAGAACACCCGCTCCGGCAGCCCCCGCTCACCCCGCCACCGCCGCGCCAGCAGGAAACGCTCCCGCTCATCCTTCACAAACGCCCACCCGGAATCCGCGACCCGGAACGTCCACTGCTCCCGGCTCAGCACGAACCGGTCGATCGTGATCCTCGGCCGGTGCGCGGCGGGCGCCGCCGGCTGAAACGCACCGATGACGACCCCGACCATCGCGTCGCCGATGACCTCGAAGAAGTCCAGCTCGGTGCCGTCCGGCAGGACCTGGACGACCAGTTCGCCGCCCCGGCGCGCAACGGTCAGCGCCGCGCCGGGCAAGACCGTTTCCGACTCCGGCGGGTCGAGCGAGCCCGTGACAGCGGAGGACCAGTAGAGCTGGCCTGGCCCGAGTATGGATGAGACCCCCAGGCGGGATGTCACGGCCGGGTGGTCTTTCGCCTGGATGGAGAAGACTCGCCGCGGGCCGCGGTCGGCCTGCTCGGCGGCGATGAGCCTATCCGGATCGGGGTGCTGCTCAACGAAAAGCTGGCCATCCAGGGTGTTGCAGGCCAGGTGAATCTCGCCGAGAACGAGCAGGAAGTTGCCGCGCTCCACCTCGCCGGGAGATGCCGCCGAGATCAAGATGTCCGGTGAGTGCTGCCGCGCGCCGCTCCAGGCGGCCGGGCGGCCGGGGAAGCACTCCGCGGCCCTAGCCCTGATCGCGTCCGCTCTGACCTGGTGCCTGCGGGCCGAGGACGACGGCCCGAGCACCAGCTCCCAGCGCCGCTGCAGCTCAGCCACGCTCGCCGCGGCGAGCTCGCTCACGCCCCCGCCGGCGTGCAGAAACGGTGATGCCACGGTGAGCAGCCGCGATAGCGGCACGGGCGCGCCGCCGGAGCGGGCCACCTCACGGTCAAGCAGATCCGCGAAGAGCACGCGGTACCTGTCAGTGATGTCATTGACCAGCCAGCGGGCGCTGTCCAGCACCAGGCCAAGCGGCGCCGCCAGCGCCCGGGTCACCGCCTCGCCCAGCTCCACCCGCACGTCCCGGACCGCATCGGTGTAGACCAGCGTCCGGCCGGCGTAATTCTCCCCCGCCCTGCGGGTCGCAGGAGACCCGGTCACCTTCTCGAAGGTCCCGGCCAGGCTCGCCAGCGCCCGCCGCAGCCCGGCCGGGTTCCCGGCCGCGGCGGCCACCGCGTCCCGCCCGCTGATCATCGCGTCCACCGGCTCCAGTGCCGCTGCCTTCGCACCGGGGTCGGCGATCACCTCAAGCTTCTCCCTCAGCAGCTGCTCGGGCCACGCACCCATCGGACCCTCCAGGTCCAGCCTCAGCGCCCCGAGCCCGGCCAGCCGGGCCAGCAGGCCACGGGCCTCCGGCAGACCGGCGACCTCGACCACCTCACTGATCGTCCGGCCGCCATCACACGCCAGCAACACCTTTGTCTCCGCGCTGGTGAGGGTGACCGGCTGGCGGTGCGGACGGTGCAGCACATTCCCGGCCAGGAACACCGACCGGGACCGCCGCGGCCGCAGCCAGCCCAGCGCCCGCCCCTGCGCCGCGACCGCTGCCGCCACCTTGTCGATGGCCCACACCTCGAAATAGGTAGTCCGGCGCGCTATCAGCTGCTCCCCCGGCGCTACCACCAGGCCCGCCCCGCCCTGCCCGGCGGACGCCCAGCCGACCGGACCGAAATACCCGATCGTGTCGTTCTTCAGGCAGTACCGCTGCAGATAGCTCGCGACTACCAGCTCCCGCTGACGGACCTTGCTCCGCCGCGCCGCGCCAGGGCCCGCGTCGTGATCGCGCAAGAACTGCGCCAGCACGGGGTTCTGCCAGATGAGCGCTTCCTGGAAGGCTGGATCGGCGAGGGTCGCGGCGATAGCACGGGACAGCCTCCCGGCAGCATCGTCATACGCCGAGTCATACGCCAGCCGCCCGGCCAGGTCGGCTCCAGATAGGTCAGCCCCAGCCAGGTCAGCACCGCGCGCAAGCGGCTCATCGCAGATGGCCAGCATCATGTCCGCAGGAAAACCAGCGCTGCGCAGGCACACGTCCCGCCACACGCTCCACGTCGTCCCCGCAAGCGGCACCCGGTGCACAGCGGCGCCGTCAGTCGGCGACGGCCGCATGGCCACCTCGTTCCGCGAGTCCGGCGGCGCGGCCTTTCCGCCCGGCCACCACTAACCGCCTTCCCGACGATGACACCCGGTCGTAGGCGCCGCATCTCCCCTCTTGCGCCCCGAGCAGCTAGGGCACCGCCGGACCGAGGAGCAGTTAGATCGGGAAGCGGCCGCGGCGCCAGTACCAGTGGCGGCAGGCCCTCAGATGATCGGCGACCGCGCGCTGGAGCATGGTGCGGCGCGGCAACTGGTCGAGCGGCGCGGTCAGGGTGCGGAACACGAACCGCAGCACTTCGACATCGGCGTCCGGGCCTTCCTGCTCCTCGTAGGGCTCCAGCTCGAACATCTGCTGGAACCGGACGATGTTGGAGTCCAAGGGCAGGTACTCCAGCAATTGCGGGTCGAGCAGCCACGAGCCGCAGGAGAACGCCGTGTAGCGCTCATCGGGAAAGTGGCGCGGGAAGAACGCGCGGGCCTCGTCGAGCGACGCCGCGACCGCTTCCGGGGTCATCGGCCCCGACTCGGGGACGTGCAGGGCGATGGCGGCGCCTTCGCGCTGGTGCTGCAGCCGGCCCAGCTCGTAGACGCCGCCCCGCACGTGCAGCGTCAGCCAGCTCTGCGTGACCGGCCAGCCCTCGCGGTGCATCCGCCGGTCGATCGCGAGGTTGCGGCCCAGGTCGGCGAGGGTCACCCGCGACACGGCCTCGGCGATGCCGTGGTCGCGGTGGTAACCGGTGACAACGCCGATCAGGGCCAGGTACGCGTACACGTACAGATGCCGCCAGGCGAGACCCCGCTCGCGCGGCAGCTCCGGACCAGGCGACAGCCAGTCGTGGCCCCCGAGATCGGCGCGGACCAGGGCGATCGAGCGGTCAAGCAGCCAGCGCAGCTCCGGAGTCCACAGCGGCGAGCCGGGGTCGGGCCAGCCCGCCAGGATCTCGGCTGCGTCGTCCGGCCGCACCGCGAGCCGATCGAGGATCGCGGGCGCACCGGCCCTGGCGGGCAGCGGAGCCGACGGCCGGCCGCCGGCGAGCCGGTGCACGCGGTCGACGTCCTCGACGGGTACCCCGAGCCGGGCGGCGGTGTCGCCTAAGTCCACGCGGACGACCCTACCGGGCAGGCGGGAGAGCGCCGCGTCACCACGGAGATAATGACCGATTATGGAATTCCCAGACAACGAATGGTCCCGCAAGGACGCGACTCTGAGTGACAAGACGGCTCGCTCGGAGTACGGCCTGACGCAGGATGAGATCGTGGCGGCGATCCGCGCTGGCAAGCTCCAGTACCGGCCCGCCGCGATGCACGGGAACCCCTGGCTGCGGCTGCTCCGCCGCGAGGTCGAAGATCTCGCCAAGGCTCTGCACGGTGACCGGTACCTGCGGGAACAACAGGCGCGAACAGAACTGGCGCGGATCAATCGCGAGCAGAAACAGCTCAGGGCCAAGCTCGCAGCCCTTGAAGAAAGGCGATCCGTGCTCCTTTCCGAGCTCGGCGCGCAGTGACGGCAAGCAACGACTCAGCCAGGCCAGGCTGACCCGCCGGACCGTTGACAAACCTGCGGTGCGCGGCTTCTTATGGCATATGCGGGCCGGCTTAGCTTCCAGCCCTGGATGCTGACGGCCGACGATCGGCCGTCAAAGGAGGCGGCGGCCATTACCTTTGCGGCACGGCTGCTCGATGAGGTCGGATCGGATGTCCTGGAGAGGGCACGGGGTCTCCTTGCTCCGGCCGTGCGTGACTGCGCTGACTGGCTGCCTTCATCAATTGCGCCGCTGATCGCTTACCACTTCGGGTGGTTAGACGAGTCCAGCCGGCCAGGCAGTGGCACCGGCGGGCAAGGCAATACGCCCGGCGCTTGTGTTTGCCTGCGCCGAGGCGGTAGGGGGCCTGGCCGCTGACGCGGTGCCCGGTGCGGTGGGAGTGGAATTGGTGCATAACGCCTCGCTGATCCACGACGACATTATCGACGGTGACCCGACTCCGGTGCGCCCATGAGCGAGGTACAGGTCCGCGACGAAGTCATGTCGATCCTGCTCGCCGGCACGGAATCCACCGGCACGGCCTTAGCCCGGGCGTTTCACGAGCTAGCCAGCCACCCTGAAGTGGCGGCACGAGTCGAGGCGGAAGCCGACAAAGTGGCTGATGCCGGACCGGTCGGGCGGGAAGACCTGCCCAGGCTGGCTTATACCGGCCAGGTGCTGCACGAGATCACCCGCCTGTACGCGGCAGCGGTTGTCATCCGGCGGACCCTCGTTCCGGTTGAGCTGGGCGGAGTCCGTCAGGGAACTGCCCTCAATCCTGCCCCGGCCCTAACCGCCTGCAGATGATCGCGATTCCGCGCAAGCCGGGTACGTGCGCAAACTTCCCTGATCATGAAAAAACCTTGATCACGGAACTTGAGCCGTGTGTTCACCCCACTGGGGTTCCGTGATCAAGGTCCCGGCCATGATCACGGAACCCCGTTGCCCAGTTCTGGCACGGGATTAGGCTAGAAAGCGGGCAAGCGCCGCAGCAATATTTCACCTCTTATAATTTTTTAAACAAACTCTGGGCGTGATCGCCCATTCTGTGCCGACCAATGCGGTGGCCAGACACCGGCCGTCCTGGCTGCGGTACTCAAATCAGTCCAGGCTTTCCGGGCCGAACCTCAACCTGCGTGAGGGACGTCGGTGCCCACCGCCAGCCCGATGCGCGCAGCGCTCGTACGCGTGCATTACTGAGTGGCATCTCCCGCGTAGGCGGCCAGGCGGTCGAGGCAGGCGTCCCAGCCGGCCGCGTGCCCGGCTCTGGAGCGCTCATCGGGGATCTGGACGTGCTCGACCGTGACTTGGGTGCCGCCTTCGCAGGGGGTGAAGGTGACGGTCACGAGCTCGGCCTGGTCAGGTCCTGGCCGGACCTGCCAGGTGTAGGAGAGCGTGCGCGGCGGGTCGATGACGGTGAACAGGCCCGAGATCGTGACCGCGGAGCCGTCCGCGAGGGTGTTGCCGATCAGGTAGCTGCCGCCAGCCACCGGGTCCACGCTGGCATGGGAGCAGTAGCCGCCGGGCGGACCCCACCACTTGCGCAGGTGCTCGGGTGAGGTCCAGGCCTCGAAGAGGCGCTCTGGCGGGGCCGGGATCAGCCTGGTGATGACGAGCCGTCGCCGGCCGGGGCTGGTAATGACTGGTCCTCGCTCACGTAGTCGGCTAGTGAATCCAGCGCATGCTCCCAGAACGTCCGGTAGCGGGCGATCCAGTCGTCGGCAGCGCGCATGGCGGCAGCGTCCAGAGCGCACCTGTGGACCCGGCCGTCAATCTCGCGCCTGATCAGCCCGGCGCGTTCGAGGACCCGCACGTGCTTGGAGACCGCGGGCAAGGACATGTCGTGCGGCCTGGCCAGCTGGGTTATCGACGCGGGCGCCGCCGTCAGCTGCGCGAGCAGCCGCCTGCGAGTGCGGTCGGCCAGTGCGCCGAAGACGAGATCAAGCCGCTCGTCAGCGGTCACGGTCATCTCAGAGGTCTCAGGTTCAGGCGATTCAGGTTCAGGCGGAGTCCCTGCATGCCAATATTAAACCATATGGTTTCCTTTCTAAGGCTGGAAGGCATCCTTCAACGCACGACGAACTATCAGGAGACACCATGACGACGCACATCCACCAGGAACAGACCTTCGGCGCCTCACCCGGCGACATCTTCGCCGCGCTGACGCAGTCGGCGGAGTTCACCGCGATGACCGGCGCCCCGGCGCAGATCGACCCAGCTGCGGGCGGCGAGTTCTCCCTGTTCGGCGGAGCGATCCGCGGCCGCAACATCGAGTGCGTTCCTGGAACGCGACTCGTCCAGGCCTGGCGGGCCAGCTCCTGGGAGGACGGGGTTTACTCAGTGGTCCGCTTCGAGCTGGTACCCGAAGCCGCCAAGACAAGGGTCGTCCTTGACCACGCCGGCTTCCCCGATGGCACCGGCGAGCACCTCGACGCGGGCTGGCACCCCAACTACTGGGAACCACTCGCCCGCCAGTTCCCGTAAGCCACGACATTCGCGTCAGGTGGGCATCGCGGCATCGTGTCGGAAAGATTCACTTCTGTGCTGGGGGCGGCGATTCTCAGCGAGTTGCTGGAAGCCACCCCACAGGAAATCGCACACGCCACCGCCGGCGGCCCGGCCCAGCCTGCTCACGCTCCGCGGACTGCCTCGCGGCCGACCGGGGATTCGACATCACCATCCCGGGGCTGCTCAAGACCGCCGGCCTGCGCGACCTCGCCACGCAACTCCTCGCTGCCGATCCCGCCGCCGATCCGCGGCCATGACTACCCCTCGCAGCATTCTGCTAACCGGTGCCACCGGAAGCCTGGGCGGTCACATCCTGGCAGCGCTGCTGGACGGCACCGGGGCGACGGTGCACTGCCTGGTCCGAGCCGACAGTGCCGCCGGGGCCAGGGACCGGATCGAGCGCAGGCTCGAAGAGCCTGGGCGGACCCGCCCTGCCCGGCGGACCGAGACTCGTCGGGGTCGCCGCCGACCTCGAGCGTCCGCGATTCGGCCTGGACGGCGAGCGCTATGACGCACTCGCCCCGCCCCGGTTGTCTCCGGGACGAACGACTGGCCTGCGCGGTGCCAGGCATCAGATCCGGGCACCGCGCCCGGCCGGTCGGGTCTACGCTCTGGCAGCCGTGATCGGGCTGGCTAGCAGCTGAAGGGGATGCCGCTGGCTCCGGCGCTGATGTAGTAGGTGGTTCCGGGGGCCGGGGTGTTGTTGATCTCGACCAGCAGGCTGTGTGAGCCAGCCGCGATGTTCGGGATGTTGAAGCTGGCGGTGCCGTTGCCAGAGCCGTCGGTGGCGATGAACACGCCGGTCGCGACCGGGGCTCCGCCGTCCAGCTTGTAGAAGAGCTGGAAGCTGGCGCTGGGCTGGTTCGTTTGCGTGAGGCTGACGTGCACGGTGAGGACGGACCCGGCGCAGGTCAAAGAGGCGTAGCTGGCGGCACTGTTAATGGTCTGCCCGGCCGAATTGCCAGGGAAAACCTGGATCTGCTGCGTGCTAGCGCTGACAGCGGGACCGCTGAGCACGGTGAGGACGACGTAGCCGGGGTGACCGGCGCCGCCGCTGCCTGCCGGCGCGGTGGTGCTCTGGGTGTAGCCGCCACCCGGGCCGCCCGTGTTGGGGGTGGGCGGCAGCAGGCCATTGCTGATGCCGCCACCCGGGCCGCCTGGCTGGGGGCCGTTGACCGCGTCTGTGGCGGCGTTGCCTCCATTGCCGCCCGTCCTGGTGAAGCCGCTGGCGGCCGGGCACATGCCGGTGCCGCCTGCTCCCCCCTGGCCGTTGGTGCCGCTCGCTCCTGTAGTGCTGCCGCCACCCCCGGCGCCACCGCCGGCGCCCCCGTGCGCGGCGACGATAACCGAGCCGGCGTTGCTCACCGAACTGTCCCCGCCGCTGTTGCCCGGCTGGCCGGCCGGGCCAGGAATCCCGTGCGTCGCGGAGGCGTGCGGGCCTCCTGCGCCGCCGGTACCGCCCGCGCCGACGGCTACCGTGAGAGTGCCGTCGGTGACCGAGGCGGTCACGACGCCGCGCACATACCCGCCCGACCCTCCGGCGCCGCCGGCGCCGCCGAACGACCCGGGTACGTCAGCGACATCTCCGCCCCCGCCTCCGCCGCCTCCGCCGCCAGCCCGCCAGGCTTCCACGAGCACGCTGGAGCCAGGCGGCACGGTCACGGTGTACGTGCCGGGGGCGCTGAATTCTTGCAAGTTCATTGGCAAGGTCTCCTCAATCTTCCCGGACCGCCCGGCGGATCCCGGAGCGGCGACCCATTTCCGTCTGCGGCGGAACGGTCATGCAGAGCCAGCGAGTCAGGCACGGCGCGGCCTACTGCCTGGCTGTAAATGGGCACAGCAGCACGCACGCGCTTGACTGCCTAAGACGAATCCCGAACTCCGGCAGCACCGATGCAGATAATTATCTGCGGTGATCAGCCGCCGGATCTTGAATCGCCGCCGACCGCCATCATCACATTTCTCCCGGCCTGTCACAAGACGCCGAGGGCGACGCCAACCTAGTCGCGCGATAGCGGGCACCTCGGCGAGTTCCTGACCGAGCCGTCCGCCTGGGCGACGAGCCCGCCTATGGCGACCTGCCCGGCCTGCCGAGCACGTCCCCGGACGGTTTCAAGTACCCGGCGTGGAAACACCACGTCAACGCAGTCGGCGCCCGGGTGCGCTACGTCAGGCACCTGGCCTTCCAGACCAACCTGCTGCTCGTCCTCAAGGCATACGCCAGCAAGTCCACCGACCAAGGCATCACACTGTTAGCTCACGCCGTTGACTCACCTGGCGAACGGAGTTACGTTCCTTACTAATAGGAAACTTTCCTATTATTTACCCAGCGGGGCGGTAAGGAGGCCGGAAGGATGACCGGCAGATCACTCCAAGTTCAACTAGACGTCAGAGGTGCCTTGCGGCGACGGCCCCTTGCTAGCCGGCTCATGGCCCTGGCTGTCCTCACGCCTGCGGTCGCATTAGGCGTATCGGCCCTGCCAGCCGCATCAGCCGCTGCCGCGGTCCCCGGACCGCCATCCGGCTGGTCGACCGTCTTCAGCGACGACTTCAACGGCGCGGCCGGGTCAGGTATCGACTCCCAGTGGATGTACGACACTGGCCCTGGATCAAGCTTCGGCACCGGCGAGATCGAGACGATGACGAGCTCGACGAGCAATGTCCACCTCGACGGCAACGGCAACCTCGACCTCACGGCTCTGGGCAGCGGCAGCTCCTGGACCTCCGGTCGCGTTCAGACCACCACCGCCAACGTCGGGGCGCCAGCGGGCGGCGAACTGGAAGTCACCGCCTCGATACAGCAGCCAGCGGGCGGGCTCGGCTACTGGCCGGCCTTCTGGATGCTGGGCCCCGGCCAGTGGCCGGAAAATGGCGAGATCGACATCATGGAGGACGTCAACTCGCTGAGCGAGCTCTCTGGCACCATTCACTGCGGCACCGATCCCGGCGGCCCGTGCAATGAGACCAGCGGCATCGGCAGCGGCCTGACCTCATGTGCGGGCTGCCAGGGCGGTTTCCACACCTACACCATGATCTTGAACAGGACAAACACGTCCAACGAGTCGATCACCTTCTACCTGGACGGGAACCAGTACTTCAGCGTGAGCGAGAGCCAGGTGGGCACCTCGACCTGGCAGGCCGCCTTCGACCACAACCTGTCCGTGCTCCTTGACCTGGCCATGGGCGGCGGATTCCCCAACGGAGTCTGCGGCTGCACCACGCCGACCAGTTCCACCAGCTCAGGCGGCACGATGACCGTGGCCTACGTCGCCGCGTACACGACCACCGGCGGCGGCGCGCGGCGGTGGCGGTGGCACCGGCGCGAATCCGACCGGGCCGATCACCGGCCTTGGCGGGCTGTGCGTCGATGTCCGCGGCGCGAATCCCGCCGACTTCACTCCAGTCCAGGTCTATACCTGCAACGGCACCAACGCTCAGCAGTGGACCGTCGTCGCGGCCGGCAGCACGTTGCGGGCGCTAGGCAAGTGCCTGGATATCAACGCGGGAGGCACTACCGACGGAACGACGGTGGACCTGTACACGTGCAATGGCACGGGAGCGCAGGTCTTCATCCCGCAGTCCGACGGCGCGCTCCTCAACCCGCAATCTGGAAAGTGCCTCGACGACACCAACTTCTCCACCACACCAGGCACGCAGCTGCAGATCTGGGACTGCACCGGCAACTCCAACCAGAGCTGGCACCTTCCTTAGCCTGACCCGGGACCCAGCGGCGACAACTGATCGAAGGCCAGCCAGGCTACTGGCTGGCCTTCGATCGGCCGACGCTGGTCAGCGGTATCAGCTTGATGTGGTGCCCGAATCTGGTGAAGTCCGCGAGGTTCATCGTGACCAGGGAATCGATGCCGTGCACGAGCATGGTCGCCACGACATTCGCGTCATGTACCTGCTTGCCAGCGCAGGGTATTTCGTCCAGCAAGCCGAGCAGGCAGTCAGCGACCTTGCTGTCCTCGGTGAGCAAGCTCGCCCGCGTACCGAAAGCGCGAACGTTCGCGACAGCGTCGGCCTGATTCAGGCCGAGCCCGTTCTTGTCCGCGGGCCGGGTCGCGACGGCGAGGTACTCGCGCATGATCTGCCCGCTGGCGTACAGGGTCGTACCGCGGCCCGCCCAGTCGCTGAAGATCAGCATCGCCTGCCGGTGCTCCGCTCTGCCCTCATCGGTCGCGGACAAGATCACGTTGGTGTCGAGCATCGCCCGGCCCGGCAGCGCCGTGAGGCTAACGGCCATCGTCGCCGTAGATTTCCTCGCGAGACCAGGCCGAAGATCCGCCAGTGTTGACCATCGTCAGCCGCAGCGGCGGAAGGGACCCTGAGGCCGATGCGGGCTCGTCAGCGGCGGACTCGAGAATGGCCAGAAGCTCCTGCTGAAGCGAGCGCCCGTGCCTCCTGGCCCGCTCGCGCAATGATGCGGCGACAGGGCCGGGCACATCGCGCACATTAAAAGCAACCATGATCCATATGATAGCACTACTAGTAGCATTGAGCAGTCGGGGCACCCGGGCGAGCAGGCCCACCATAATCCGATGCCTGCCACGACCATGATCACGTTAGGCTCGCCAGGTGGCTGATCTGACCCAGGATGAGGCGATTGACCGGGCTCGGGCCATCAAGGTCGAGTCGTATGACGTTTTTCTCGACCTGACGGCCGAGCCGGTGCTTTCCCGGACCGAGGTACGGTTCCGAAGCGGACGGGCTGCCGAGCCGCCAGCCGGTGTCCTCTCCGGTGAGTACAGCCACGCAGGGCCGGGACAAGCCGGAAGGCATCCTGTACGTGAAAGGCGCCAGCGTCATCCGCTCACTCGCCGCGCTCATCGGCGATAACGCGCTGCGACGAGGGCTGAGCGACTACCTGAGCAGGTTCGCCTTCAGCAGCGCGACGCTGGACGACCTGGTCGGATGCTGGTCCCGGGCCAGCGGGCAGGACCTGGCCGCCTGGGCGGAGCAGTGGCTGCGCGCCGAGGGCGCGGGCAGGATCTGGCTGGACGAAAACGGCGCTGTGGTCCAGGACGCGCCGCGCCGGCATCGGATCGGAATCGGGCTCTACGACACCGGCG
This sequence comes from uncultured Actinomycetota bacterium, assembly GCA_963819285.1. GTDB lineage: Bacteria > Actinomycetota > Actinomycetes > Streptosporangiales > Streptosporangiaceae > Chersky-822. The sequence continues at coordinate 1,105,896 of CAWFVM010000002.1, read as the reverse complement.
GCGACGGCCGGCTGCACCGCCGCAGCCTGATGCACGCGGAACTCGATGCGGAGCGGACCGTGGTGACCGGGCTGACCCCCGCAGACGTGGTGGTGCTCAACGACCAGGATCTCTCCTATACCCAGGCCGGGTTCGACGCCCGGTCCCGGCGGGTCCTCACCGCAGCCGCCTGCCAGGTCGGCGATCCGCTCAGCGAGGCGGTGTGCTGGAACGGGTTCTGGCTGCTGGTCACTAGCGGCGAAGTGCCGGCCTCGCAGTTCACGGACATGGCGTGCCGGCGTCTGCAGGCAGGCGGCCTGCCCGAAGTGGGCGTCGAGACGCTGCTCAGCCGCGCGGTCGAGGTCGCCGACGCGTGGGCTCCGCCACACCAGCGAGCTGGCCTGCGGGAACAGATTGCCGCCGCGACCCGGACCGCGGCCGGAGACGCACGCAAGCTCGCGATCGGATTCGCCGCCAGCGCCCAGGCTGACGATCAGCTCGGCGCCTGGCTGGCCGGAAAGGACCTGCCGGAAGGGCTCGCCATCGACGCCGAACTGCGGGCGCGGATCTTGTTCGCGCTCGCGGCACGCGGGCTGGCGCGCGAGGAGGACATCGACGCGCTGCCAAGCCTCGACCCCGTCACCGGCGAGGTGAATCGCGCGACCTGCCTGGCCATGCGGCCAGATCTGGCGGCGAAGGAAGCCGCCTGGGCCGCGGCCCTGTCCTCTGGCGAGCCGGCCAGGATCGCGCAGGCGTGCGCCGCCGGTATCTGGGTGCCAGGGCAGGAGGAGCTGATGGCCGGCTTCCGCGATCGGTACTTCACCGAGGTCCTCCCTGCCCTCGTCACCAGAGCGCCGCGGTCAAAGTCACGGCTGAGCCGCCTGCTGTTTCCGGCAACACTCATCTCCGAGGCAGTCATCGAAACGGCGAAAGCCGCGAAGCCGCCGGACAACGTCCTGCGGCTCGCCGTAGCCGAACAGGCCACGATCATGCACCGCCGCCGCACCGCCCGGCAGCGCTAGCCGACCCGCCAGAGGAGCGCCGTCGAGGAAATCCTCCGGTCAGGATTCCCCGGCTTCCAGCCGCTAGCCGGGCGGCTGCTGCGGGCAGACGCGGCGACCTTGCTCGCCGGGCAGTCAGCCGGACCATTCCGGGAAGGAACGCTCCTCGGAGCGCTCTTCGAATCGCTCGTGACCCAGTCCGTCCGAACCTACGCCCAAGCCGCGGAAGCACAGGTCAGCCATCTGCGCAGTCATCACCACCGGGCCAGCCGCCTACCGCCGACCCGACGGCATCGCCGTCATCCCGGCCGCGCTCCTCGGCCCCTGAACCACGGCACCGCACAGGCAGCCCGCCAGCAGCGAGGGGTGCCTTTGCTCTGCAGTCTGCCAGCGCCGGCACCTACCATCAGGAATATGACGCAGCCAGGAGAACCTGAGGAAATCGCTGGCCAAATGGCGGCGCAAGCGATCGCGGCCGGGGACCCGACTGCCTGGTTCGAGCCCCTGTACGCAGCGGCGGCAGCCGGTCAGGCAGTGGTGCCGTGGGACCGGGGCGAGCCGAGCCGTTACCTCACCCACTGGGCTTCCAGCCTCGGCCTGAACGGTGCGGGCCGCACGGCGGTCGTTGTCGGCTGCGGACTCGGTGAAGACGCTGAGTTCATCGCCGAACTCGGCTTCCAGACGACCGCCTTCGACATCTCTCCCACCGCGATCGCCACCGCCCGCCGCCGATTCACGAACTCCGCAGTGCGCTACCAGACCGCAGACCTGCTGCACCTGCCACCGAACTGGCTTCAAGCCTTCGACTTGGTCGTGGAAAGCCTGATCCTGCAAGCACTACCTGACCCGCCCAGGTCCGAGGCTATCGCCAGGCTTGGCACCCTAGTCGCGCCGCACGGAACCCTGATTGTCATGGCCCGAGCCCGCGAGCCTGGGCAAGTAGTCGACGGACCGCCATGGGCGCTGAGCCGGCCCGAGATCGACGCCCTCACCCAGACTGGCCTGGAGCCGGTCAGGATCGAGGATCTCAACGAGCCGCAGATGCCATGGCCACGCCACTGGCGCGCCGAATTCCGCCGCCCCGCCGTGACCGATGCTGACGTGGTCGTCTGGTACAACCCTCGCTGTTCTAAATGCCAGGGCGCGGACGAGCTGCTCGCGGCCTACGGCGTCCCGGTCCGGCGGATCCGGTATCTTGACGACCCGCCCAGCCAGGCCGAGATCACTCGGGTGCTTGGCTTGCTCGGGACGACAGATCCACGCGCCCTGATGAGGACGTCGGAGCCTCTTTACGCCGAGCTCCAGCTGGCCGAATCCAGCGCCGACGAGCTTATCGACGCGATGACCCGCTATCCGGAACTCATCCAGCGCCCGGTTGTCATCTGGGCCGGCCGGGCCGTCGTCGCGCGCCCGCCGGAACTGCTCATCCCACTGCTGGAGGCTGGCCGAGCGGGACGCCCGCCACTAGGAGGACAGACTGACGCCGGAAAAATTTCAACCATTTAATTATTTAGGAAAGATTGTACGGACCGCATCAAGCCCCCTGAGCAACTCCAGTCGCCACCAGAACATCGATACCAGAGGAGAATGCCATGAGCCGCTTTCGCTCCTTTACCAGCCAGTCGCCCGCCATAGCGATCGCCACCCTCGCCCTCGTCCTGTCCTTCGTCGGCGGCGCGACCGCCGCCACCGTCGGCGGCCACGCCATGAAGACACCAGTGACCTGGCACAAGCTGACGTTGACCAACGGCTGGAAGTACGGCGGGTTCGGCTCATTCCATGCCGCCTACTACATAGACGCCAGCCACATAGTGCACCTGCGCGGCTCAGCTCGCATCGGACCAGCAGGAAAGGCTGTCTTCACCCTCCCGCGCTCGGCCAGGCCCGCGCACGCGATCTCCGAGCTCATCTACGCCAGCGGCGGCATCTCGGCAGCGATCAGCATCGAGCCCAGCGGCCAGGCGATCGTGTTCGACCAGACCGGAACCGACTCGGCCGTCCGGGACTTCTCAAGCTTTGACGGCATCACGTTCTCGATCGGATAACCGGGCCCGCAGGACGCCCCCGCCGCAACTTTCCGTGATCAAGCAAAGCTTGATGTCCGCCTTCATCGACACGATCGACGCGCTCCTCCGCATGACCAGCGCCGAACAGGGAGACGTCAGCGTATGACTGGGCCACCATCGCGACTGGAGCGGAGCGCTCTGACGAGTCGGCCATCCGGATCGGCGCTCTCGTTCCGCTGGCCCGGCCCGCCTGCGCGGCGGCACCGTGATCGAGCTCGATGCGCGCGCGCTCGCCCCTGCGGCCTTGTGCGACGAACTCGTCAGCAACCGCGCGACTGCCCTGCTCCTGCTGGTCGGCTTCCCGGAACCGAGGGCAGATCCAGTTCTCTCGCGCGCCTGGCATCAGCGTCTGGCAATGGGCCTGGGCGCCAGCCCAGGTCGCGGACCCGGATCCGGCAAAACCCGACCACTTCCGAGTCCTCTACCAGGCGGCACTGAAGACGACGCCAGGGCCGCTCGGCCGGGGGACGAAGACGCCCTCGGAAAGAGTGCCGAACCTCGGGGCATAGACGAGCGCGTGCCGGCCGCTCGCGTCCAGGCCGAGCACCTCAAGGGAGGTGTCCGCCTGGCTGCGGGCACTAGCGGTGCGGTAGCGGACGGTGCGCGTAGTGAATACCTTGATCACCTTGCCGGTGGCCGGTGAGATGGCCACCAGCCGGACAGCGGCCATTCCGCGTGCGCCGACGAAAGGCACGTTCCGATAGGCCGAGGCAATGATCTGGCCTCGGTCCCTGGTGAGGTAGGCGGAGCCGAACAAGAACGCGTGCGGACCGCTCGCTGCCGCGAGCACCCGCGATGACAGCACGCCATGGCCGGCGGCGCTGGTGTCGAGCAGGCGCTCTTGGGTGCTGACCGCGTAGTAGCTCGGCTTTGCCACCTTGAGGTGATCGCGCCACTGGAACGCCAGGCTCGTATCGCTGGCCCACACGGGATCGAGCGAGTCGGCCGGGTGGCTGGGCGCGGCCCACACCCGGGCGGGTCCGCCGTGCAACGGGAATACCATGATCTCGCCCACCGGAACTCGGCTGGCGCCGCGGAAATCCGCGATCGTAGCCGCGAGCTTTGAGCCGTCCGGTGATACCGCGAGCCCGGTGACACCCACGAGATCCTTGCCGCCGGAGATCAGCAGAGTCTTCGCTGACAGCTGCCAGCGGCCGCTCGCCGACAAGCGCAGCCGGAACAAGAAGGTATCCGGGTTCGTTGACGGGCCTGGTTCGACTGTGGCGAGGAAGAACTCCCGGTCGGACGGCCCCGCCGCCGCTGTCGCGACCTCGGTATCTCTCGGAAGGCTGATCGACGTCAGCGTCCGCCCAGTCCGCGTGCTGTGCACGATCGCCTTGGTATGTGGTGACAGGCCATTGATCGTGAGGTAGTAACGCGGCATGGCTGGCACCGATGGCGTGACAGCGCCGCCGCGCGCGGGCGCTGTTCCCCCAGCCACAGCCAGGCTTACGAGCACCGCGGCGACGGCTAGCCCGGAAAGCACGGGCGCTGCCACCCGCCAGGTGATCGTGCGCGCCCGGTCTAGACCGTCTGGAGCGTCGAGACCGAGCGAAGTGCGGGAAGGGCGGTCAGGCTCCTGGTAGCTGACCGGTTCGGCGGAACGAAGCATGGTGAGCCGTGCGGCTATTTCGGTCACGGCGTGCGGGTCATCCTCGTAGGCGCACGCCGGCACCGGGTTCACCGCGGCCATCATCACGCGGTCCTTGCTGGCGAGTTTCCGCTCCATCATCTCTGCTACCTCACATTCATGAGAAATCGGACTGCACCACGGACTGGCTGAGGGAAGAGAACGGCTGCTCGCCGCCGTCAATCGTTCGCAGCGCCCGGCGCATCCTGCGTCTGGCCCGATGCACTCGCACCGTCATGGCCGACGTCGAACAGCCCATCGCGACGGCGGCGCCGGCGATGCTGCAGCTCCTCCCAGCCCATCAGGCGGAGCACTTCCTGATCCAGGTCGGACAGCTGGCCTAGCGCCTGGCAGATGCGCTGCCGCTCCGAAATCGCTGCCGCCGGGTCGGGCACCTGATCGCCGGGGCCCTCATCCCAGAGCCGCGCGGCCAGCCGCAACGTCCGCTGAGCGGAACGATCAGCGTTGGCGAGCACCCGCCTGGCTACGCCGTACAGCCAGGGCTCAGCCTGGGCGGGATCAGCCGGCACGGCGGCTAGCTTGCGCCAGGCAACCAGGAAGGTCTCGGCGACCACATCGCGGGCCGTATCGGGATCGGTGCGGCGGCAGGCGTACCGCAGCACCGCCGTAGCGTGGGTCCGGTACAGGGCGTTGAACCGCTCTTCGGTGTCCACGTGGCGCTGCCTCCCGTCTTGTTACCGACACTGGTGTATGTCCGGCCGCGACCGGATGCTTACTGGTTCGCGGACAGTGACCGGGTAAACCGGTGCGGACGATGACCCGCGACCTCGTCCAGTTCGGCGGCTACGACGGCGTCGCGGCTGAGCAACGAACTGGCCACTAAGGTGCCGAACTAGCTCCGCTGCGTCGATCATGTGCGATATGGGACGGATGCGCGCGATCGTGATAGCCGCGAGCTGTTGCGTCCTGGTCGCGGCCTGCTCGCCGGCCGGGCGCTCGGCTGTCCCCGGCCAGGTCCCGGTGTCCTCGTCGAGCAGCAGCGACGCGGTCCAGCAGTACCTCAATGCGGTCGATGCGCTCTGCGATGGTCTGGAACAGAAGATCACCGCGCTGAACGGCGGCCAGTTCGACATCCCGCTGAAGGACTTTCTCGCCCAGCTTCCCCAGCACACCAAGCTGGTTGACGACTTCGATCGCCAGCTCGCCGCGATCGTCGTCCCTCAAGCCGCAACCGCCAAGGCGCGGGCGCTCGCCGACTACATCACCTTCGCCAGCAAGCTCGACGCGGCGCGACTGCGGGCCGCCAGGCAGGGCGCTGCCGCGTATAAACGCGAGATCAATGCCGAGCAGAACTCCGCGGCAAGCGACCCGTCCATCGCCGCCAGGGACGCAGCCGGATTCAGCGAGTCGTGCAACGCGCGCTGACGCAGGCCTAGGCCCCGGACGAACGACGTCACCAAAAGCTAACCTTTCGGGCACTAGGTGAGGATGCGGTGACAAGTTAGCGTCATGGCCAGCGAGCAATCAGCAACCGGAAAGGACCGGCTATGCGCCGTCTTGTCACACTCTCCTCATTAGCCGCCCTGGCCGTGCCAGCCGTGCTGGCAATGAGCACCGGGATCGCGGCTGCCAGCGGCACCGCCCCCGCCCCCCTCTGCGGTAGCTCGTCATCGACGTTCTTCTGCGACGCCGCGACCTCGGTCAGCCCGGTGACCTGGACGATGACGATCAGCGTCCTCGGCACGCATACCACATCGACTTTCAGCGGGCCACGTGTCCTGCGCAGCAACTGCGAGGTACGGGCCGGCTACACGTTCTCCTACAGCTACGTCAGCGGCGGGGTGACCTTCAACAGCGGCAGCACCACCTTCGTCTGCACCTCGAGCCCGCCTGAGTAGCCAGATCGTGTCAGCGGATGACCGGCCATGACCACGCAACCGCTGCTCAGCCAGCTAATCGGGCTGTCACCTGAGCAGCGCCGCGCGGTGCTTGAGCAAATGCGGCAGCGCGGAGCGGGCAGCAAGTCCATCCCCCGGCTGGCCCGCCGGGACGCAGGCGACACGTGGCCGGCGTCCTTCAGCCAGGACCGGCTCTGGTTCTTATGGCAGCTGGCCCCAGGCAGCACGTCGTATCACGTGACCTGGTGCTACGAGGTGACCGGCGGTCTGGACACCGGCCGGCTGGCCGTGGCGGCCGACGCGCTGATCGAGCGGCACGAAACGCTTCGCACCACCTTGCACGAGCAGGACGGGCAGATCGTGCAGCGAGTCGGCCCGCCCTGGCGGTGCGGCCTGACAGCGGTCCCCGCGGCCAGCCGTGAGCACGCCTTCGAACTGGCCACGGCAGCCGCGCGAGAACTGTTCGACCTGTCAGCCGGCCCCCTGCTCCGCGCGCGGGCCTGGGAACTCTCGCCTGACCGGCATGTCGTGGGGTTCACCACCCACCACGTGATCATGGACGGCTGGTCAACCGGCATCTTCGAACGCGAGCTATGGGAGCTCTACGACACTGGCGGAGACCCGGCCGCAGCGGCCCTGCCCGAGTTAGCGATCCAGTACATCGACTACGCCTCCTGGCACCGCGACTTCGTCGGCGGCCAGGCCGAGGCCGATCTGGAGTACTGGCGCAAGGCGCTCGACGGCGCCGCCCCCGCCTGCCCTGCCCCCGACCACACCGTCCCTGACCACACCGCCTTATCCGGTGACGGAGCCGCCGTCACCGTGCCGGCCAGCGAACTGGGGTGGCTCTCCACCACCCGCACCGCCGCCGGCACCGACTTCGTCGCCATGTTCGCCATCTGGTGCCTGTTCCTGGCCCGGCACACCGGCCAGCGCGACCTCACCGTCGGCACCCCCGTCTCTGGCCGCTCCCATGCGGACACCGGCGCCATCATTGGCTGCTTAGTCAATACCCTGGCCCTGCGCGTCCGCGTCGACCCCGGCACCGACTTCCCCAGCTATCTCCGCACTGTCCGCGCCACCGTCGCGGACGCCTTGGCCCACCAGGAAATCCCTTTCGACCACATCGTCCGCGCCGTCGCCCCCCGCCGCGCTGCCGCCCTCAACCCCCTCTACACCACGCTGTTCACCTACACCCCAGCCGAAGACGCCAGCTGGCACAGCCGCACCCTGAACAACGGCCTCACACTCTCCGCCTTGCCAGTCGACGCCGGCGGCAGCCTCCTCGACCTCGTCCTCACCGCCACCCGTACCTCCGATGACCTCATTCTCCGCCTTGAATACAACACCGCCCGTTACGACCGGGCCACCATCGACGGCTACCTCGGCTCACTCACCAGCCTCATCTCCGCCGTGAGCCACGACCCGTGCACCCGCCTGAGCGCCTTACTCGAACCGACGGCGCGCGAGCGGCAACTGCTCACCTCCTGGAACGACGCCGCGACCGCTCCCTCCTCCTCGCTGCCGCTGCACGACCTCATCGCCGGCCAGGCCGCCGCCACCCCCGGGGCCATCGCGATCGAAGCCAGGGACACGTTCCTGACTTACCGCGAACTTGATATCGCGGCAGATCGCCTGGCCCGCAGGCTCCGCCGGGCCGGGGTCCGGGACGGCGACCTCGTCGGCATCCGTCTCCCGCCCGCCGCCACTGCCATCGCCGCCGTCCTCGCTACCTGGAAAGCCGGCGCAGCGTTCCTCCCCCTCGACCCCGACCTGCCCCCGGCCCGCATCACCGCCCTGATCGGTGACGCCCGCCCGGCCCTGGTGATCACTGACACTCCCTCGCCCCGCCCGGACCTGGACTATCTCCTGACCGGACTCCCGTCCGGATCAGACCACGATGACAACCACGAGCAGGATGAAAAGGAGCTGACCGGACTGCCGGCTGTGAAGCCGGATCAGCTGGCGTACCTGATGTACACCTCCGGGTCGACGGGCCAGCCCAAGGCCGTCATGATCCACCACGGGGGCTTATCCAACCACGCCACCGCGCAAGTGCTGCCCTGGACTCAGATGGCCGGCGAGGACAACGGCGGGGACAACTCAGAGCAGCTGCGGGTCGCGACCGGCACCTCGGCGTTTATCGCCGACTTCTTCATCATCCAGCTCGCCACCCTGGCCGGCGGCCACACGCTCGTCGTACTTACTCCCGAGCAACGCCAGGACCCTCGCTACCTCGTCGACCTCGCCGCCGATCCCGCCCGCGCGGTCACCGCCATCGAATGCACCACCTCCCAGCTGCAGCTCTACGTTGAAGCCGGGCTTCTAGACGCCCCCTGCCCTCCGCGCCTGATCGCCTTCGGCGGCGAGACCTGCCCGGCCGACCTCCGGGCCGCCCTGTGCGCCCACCCCGGCACCGCGTCCTTCAACTCCTACGGCCCCGCCGAAACCACGGTCGAGGTCACGATCGGCGCCATCGCCGACTGCCCGGTGCCGCTGATCGGCCGGCCCTTCGGAAACGCCCTCGTCCGCATCCTGGACGACCGGCAGCGGCCCGTCCCGCCGGGCACGCCAGGCGAGCTGTGCATCGCCGGCCCTGGTGTCGGCTATGGCTACCTCGGCCAGCCCGCCCAGACCGCCGCCGCGTTCATCCCCGACCCCGACGGTCCGCCCGGCAGCCGCCTGTACCGCACCGGCGACCTCGCCCGCTATACCCGCGACGGAAGGCTCGAATTCCAGGGCCGCAACGACCACCAGATCAAGGTACTCGGCCAGCGCGTCGAACCCGGAGAAGTCGAAGCCGCGCTGCGCGACCACCCCGACATCACCGCCGCCGCAGTCACCCACCGAAGCACTGCCAGCGGCATCCAGCTCACCGCCCACCTCATCGCCGCCGACGGCACCACCCCCGACCCGGGAACGATCCGCACCTGGCTCGCCCAGCGCCTCCCCGCCGCCGCTGTCCCCGCCACTATCCGCTTCACCACCAGCTTCCCCTTCACCCCCGGCGGCAAGCTCGACCGCAAAACCCTCGCGGCCGCCGCCCGCGACGCCGCGCGGGTCCCCGTGGCACCGCCGTCGACCCAGGCCGAGCACCAGATCGCCGCCATCTGGGCCGACCTCCTCGGACACGACCCCGGCAGCCTCGGCATCCACGACGACTTCTTCGCCCTCGGCGGCCACTCGCTCCTGGCCGCTCGCCTCGCACTGCGCCTGTCCGCCGAGCTCCAAACCGGCATCCCCCTGCACCAGATCTTCACCCACCCCACCATCTCCGGGCAGGCCACCTGGATCGGCGATCACCGCGACACCCCCGTCGCCGTGCCCATCCCCCGCCAGGCCAGGGCACCAGGAACGGAGATCCCGGCATCGCATGCCCAGGAACGACTGTGGTCCTTGCGGCAGCTCGCCCCGCGGACCCCCATGTACCACGTCTCCTGGGCCTACCAGACCACCGGCCTCGATATCACGGCCCTCGCCGCCGCCGTCGACGCCATGATCGAACGTCACGAAATCTTCCGAACCACCCTGCACGACCGCGACGGCCAGATCATCCAGCGCATCGGCCCGCCCTGGACCTGCGGACTCACCCCTGACCCGGCCAGCACTGTCCCGGCCACCCCGCGGGAGGCTGCCGCTGCGGCGGACATTGCGGCGAGCGAATTGTTCAACCTCTCCCAAGGCCCGCTGCTGCGCGTCAGGGCCTGGCATACAGGACCGGATGCCCACCTGCTCCTGTTCACCGCCCACCACGTCGTCATCGACGGCTGGTCACACGGGATCTTCGAACAAGAACTGTGGGCCCTGTACGCCGCTCGCGGCAACGCCATCCAGGCGCAACCGGCCATCCAGGCGGCACCTATCCAATATGGCGACTACTCCTGCTGGCACCGCGAGCTCCTCGCCGCGACCGCGGCCGATGACGCCGCCTGGTGGGCGGAAACCCTCGACGGCGCCACCCCGGCCAGCCCGGTCCCCGACCACCCGGCGCCCGACCCTGCTGACTTCTCCGGCGATCACGCGGTCGTCACCGCCGACCCCGCGGCCGTCGCCTGGCTCACCGCCACCCGCACCGCCGCCGCGACCACGGAATTCGTGGTCCTGCTCGCCCTTTTCTGCGTCTTCCTCGCCCGCCACTCCGGGCATCGTGACCTGACCGTCGGCACCCTGGTTTCCGGCCGCAATCACGCAGATACCGCCGGCCTGATGGGTTTCCTCGTCAACACGGTGCCCTTGCGCGTCCTGGTCGATCCCGCCGCTACCTTCCCCGACCACGTCGCCCGGGTCCGGCAGGTCGTCCTGAACGCGTTCGCCCACCAGGAAATCCCCTTAGAGCACGTGATCCGCGCCGCAGCACCCCAGCGCGCCGCCGCCCGCAACCCCCTCTTCACTGGCATCTACGACCACGACATCGGCACTGCCCTCGCCCGGACCCTCCCCGCCGGCCTCACCCTCACCCGTCACCCCGCCGGCGGCAAGGGCGGCACCCAGTACGACCTCTCGCTGTCCACCGCCCGAGAGGCCGACCGCCTAGTCCTCCAGCTTGACTACAGCACAGCCCGCTACGAGCCGGCCACGATCGACGGCTACCTCGATTCGCTGACCGACCTGCTGGCAATGCTGGCCGCTGATCCAGCCACCCGCGTCGGCCAGCTGCTCAAGCCAGCGGCGCGCCGAGACTAACCTCATGGCTAGGGGTCCGTCTCAGCCGATACGGCCCCTGATCCCGGCCGATCCCCCCAAAGCCACCCGGCTAACGTCACGGAATTCGCAGCAGAACCCAGAACTGCGGTGGGATGAGTCGCGGACGCGGAGCATGAGCTGAGCTGAGCCACTCCCCAGAACCACACCGCCGGATATCGACCCTTTTCGGGAGGCTGATGACTGACCTGACCCAGGGCTGGGGGAGATCTGTAGGACGGTTTGCCGTTGTAGGACACTTTGCCGCCAGATTTGCGGCTAACGGTCCTACAACGGCAAACCGTCCTATAACGATGCCGGTTTCACCCGATCCGGGCCGCTGGTGCGCGGAAGATCAGAGCCCGGCACCCCCCCCGCACCCCGTCCGTCCCTCCCGTCCCAACCGCCGCTCCCGCCCCAGCCGACTCACAGCCCGCTCATCCTGTAGGAGATCTTTAACCCAGGCAATGGAACGCAGGCCGGTCGGAAGGGTCAAGCTAGCCCTCCCGGCTAGCTGGATGCCATCCGTAGCTATTCGGTGAAGGGGTTGAGCACCGGGACTCCGGCTAGCTCGAAGTCCTTGACGTTGCGGGTGACGACCGTCAGGCCGTGCACCCGCGCCGTCGCCGCGATGAGCGCGTCGATCACCGGGAGAGGCTGGGCGTGCCACTGGTTCCCCCAGGCAGCGGCAATCGGCAGCGTGACCGGAAGAATTCGGTCTTCGAACCCGGTTTCCACCTCCCGGAGCCAGCGCTCAAGAGCGGAAGCCTGGCGCCAGTCTCCCCGGCCGCGAACTCGCGCGATCCCCTGCTCGATCTCGCCCAGGGTCAGCACAGACAGGTGCAGCCGCCCGGGAGGAGTGGCCGCAATCCAGCCGGCCACACCGGCAGATGACTGGCGCTTGCGCGTCTCTGACAGCACGTTGGTATCAACTAGGTACGTCACCGGCCCGCCTCGAGGTCGACCGCACGCCCGAAGTCGGCCTTACGCTCGGTCTCGATCTGCGCGAAAACGTCAGCAGTGTCGTCGTCAAGCTTCGGACCGCCGAGCAGGATGCCCGCCAGGTCCGCCGAGGGCCTGGTCAGTCTGTGATACTCGCCGATTTCGACGACTACCGCGACGTCCGCTCCGTGCCGCGTGATGGTCTGGGGCCCGTTGCTCGTCACCGCCCGGATCATCTCGCTGAAACGCTGCTTAGCGTCCTGGATCTGCCAGTGATCCGGAGTCAATGCCGCCATGAGCCACCACCAATTCCGTCTAGTCCAGTCTAGACAGACTACTCCAGCGAGCGGTCACGCGAGGGCGCACATCGATGGGGTTCGCGCGGCTGAGGTCGTAGGCGTCGTTCAGGGCGTAGGCCTCGACCGGAAGGCAGTCCCGAGTGCGCTGCTTCGAATTGGCTCCTGTCAACTACGATCTCTCAGTGTTGCTAATATAGCAATAGTCAGATAGCCTCTGTGCCATGAACGAGAGTGAGCTTGGTGCGCGCATCGCGGCGCTGCGCGAAGCGCGGGGAATGACCGGCGAGGAGCTTGGCGCGGCGCTGGGCCTGTCGCGATCGCAGGTATCGAAGGTTGAGCACGGTACGCGCCGGCTGGATGTGAGCGAGGTGGCCGCGATAGCCGACGCTCTTGAGGTCAGCCTCGGCGAGGTGCTGGGCACGGAGCGCAGCGGCAGCCTCGCGCTGGCCGCCAGGGTCATGGCTGCCCCTCAGGCCGACGGCACGCTGCCGTCCCGCCGGCGCCTGCGGCAGCTGCTCGAAGCGGAGGCCAGCCTGGCCGCCGCGACCGGGCTCCGGGCAAGCCGCCCCACGCAGTCCGGACTCGATGTGCTCGCGCTGATCGGCGATCAGGGCCTTCCGTCTGGTCGGGTGCCGTGGCGGGACGGCGAGGATCTCGCCATCCTCGTGCGGCAGGGCCTCGGCCTGGGTCGCGCGCCGATCGCGGACGTCGCCGAGCTGGCGGAGCGCCATTTCGGTCTCGACGTTCTCGCATGGCCAACCGGCACGGCGGTCAGCGGACTATGCGCTCACGGCCACGGTGTCGCGATGGTGCTGATCAGCACCTCGTTCCCGCGCGGGCATCAGCGGTTCACCGCGGCACATGAGCTGGCGCACCACCTGCTCCGCGACCCGCGGGAGATCGTGATCGACAGTGACCTGTATGACGGCGGCAACCCGATGGAAAAGCGAGCCAACGCGTTCGCCGCCGCCTTGCTGATGCCCGCCGAAGGGCTGCGCGACGTGATCGCGGGCCGCCCCGTCGACGAAACCGTGCTCTCCGAGCTCATGCGCAACTTCGGCGTCAGCTTCTCCGCGCTGCTGTACCGCCTCGCGAGCAGCAGTGCCGGCCTGCTAAGTACCCGGGTGCGCGACGCATGGCTGCAGAAGCCTGCGTCCTCGGTGCTCCGCGCCGCGAACGACCCGGCACCCGAGGAGCTGACCGTCCCGGACGAGTCAAGGCGTGTCCCGGCACGGCTGTGGCGCGCGGCACAGGCCGGCTACCAGGACGGCCGGGTCGGCATCGGCGTCCTCGCCGCCCTGGCCGACGAGGACGCCGAGCAGCTCTTCATCCGCCTCGCCGCCAGCGACGTGCGCCCGCCACTGCCCGCTGACGACAATCTGCATGACCTATGACCAGCCCGGTACCAAGACTTCTGATCGACACCTGCTCGATCATCAACCTGTCCTACTGCGCGCCGGTAGGCACCGTCTTCCGCAGCCGCTACGAGGGCGTCGCCGGATGGGCGCGAGCAACCCAGGCAGAACTAACACGGCAGCGCAGCCGCCGGCCCCGCACCCCCAGGCAGGACGTGCCTGCAACTGGGCCGCATCCTGGCTCGGCTCGCCTATCGAGATGGTCGACGAGAATCTGCGCCTCGCAACGGAAAGCATCCAGCGCGCGATCGCCGCTGGCTACACCGACTCCGCGCTTGACCACCTGGGGGAAGCAGCGAGCATCGCGCTGCTCCAGTCGGCGGGGAAAGGACGGCTCATCAGCGATGATCACGCGGCCAGAGCCGAGTCGCGGAAACGCGGGGTCAGGGCAAGTTCCACGATCGGTGTGATCGCCCAACTGCTCACCGTTCCAGGAAGCGGCGTTGATCCCGTGATCGCCGACACCTACCTGCGCACTCTTCGGGCGAGGAAGCGGATGCACGCAGAGCTCACGTCAATCGACCTGCTTGCCGGTGATCTTGGGCCCTGGCAGTAGAACGGCCGTCGCTCAGGGCGTGGCGCGGAGGAAGTCGATTCCGTGTGAGCGCTCCCCGGCCACGTAGAGGTCGTAGACGCCGCCACCGCCACGGAAGATCCCGATCTCGTACGCCCCTGCGATCGCCGAGCCGACCTCGCAGGTGCCCGCGCCGTCCTCGCTCGACCCGTCCGCGGACACACAGCCGAGCGTGCCCGCGAGCTGGGTGAATCCTCCGGTGCCCTCGTTGACGTGGAAGATCGCCAGGCCCGTGTCCGGCGTGCCGCTCCCGAACTCCGCGTAGTACAGAGTCTTGCCGTCCAGCGACAGCACGCCGGCATAGCCGCCGGAAAGATCCCGGCCGTCACGGCAGGGCGGCGCGGTGTCACCGCTGGTCCCGTCCAGGCTGTAGCAGGCGCTCATCCTGTCGCGCTCGGACAGCAGGCCAGTGGTGGTGTTCCGGTTCAGTACTGCTATCGGCGCCGGATCGTCGAAGCTATTGGTGTAGATGTACCTCTGGTTCGCGGACAGCACGGCCCGCTCGACATCGAAACTGTGGGCCCTGTACGCCGCTCGCGGCAACGCCATCCAGGCGCAACCAGCCATCCAGGCGGCACCTATCCAATATAGCGACTACTCCTGCTGGCACCGCGAGCTCCTCGCCGCGACCGCGGCCGATGACGCCGCCTGGTGGGCGGAAACCCTCGACGGCGCCACCCCGGCCAGCCCGGTCCCCGACCACCCGGCGCCCGACCCTGCTGACTTCTCCGGCGATCACGCGGTCGTCACCGCCGACCCCGCGGCCGTCGCCTGGCTCACCGCCACCCGCACCACCGCCGCGACCACCGACTTCGTGGTCCTGCTCGCCCTTTTCTGCGTCTTCCTCGCCCGCCACTGCGGGCGTCGTGACCTGACCGTCGGCACCCTGGTTTCCGGCCGCAATCACGCAGATACCGCCGGCCTGATGGGTTTCCTCGTCAACACGGTGCCCTTGCGCGTCCTGGTCGATCCCGCCGCTACCTTCCCCGACCACGTCGCCCGGGTCCGGCAGGTCGTCCTGAACGCGTTCGCCCACCAGGAAATCCCCTTAGAGCACGTGATCCGCGCCGCAGCACCCCAGCGCGCCGCCGCCCGCAACCCCCTCTTCACCGGCATCTACGACCACGACATCGGCACTACCCCCGCCCGGACCCTCCCCGCCGGCCTCACCCTCACCCGTCACCCCGCCGGCGGCAAGGGCGGCACCCAGTACGACCTCTCGCTGTCCACCGCCCGAGAAGCCGACCGCCTAGTCCTCCAGCTTGACTACAGCACAGCCCGCTACGAGGGCCACGATCGACGGCTACCTCAATTCGCTGACCGACCTGCTGGCAATGCTGGCCGCTGATCCAGCCACCCGCGTCGGCCGGCTGCTCCAGCCCACGGCACGAGAAGCGTCCCGGCTGCGCCGCCTGGAAAGCCGCTGCGGCGGCGAGCGTCAGCTTGGCAGTGTGCCGAACGCCAGCAGAGTTCCTGATCCCCGGTAGAACCCGGTCGCGAGCATGGCTTGGGACTGTGGCACGTGAACTAGATGCAGCGAGGAGGCAAGCACCGGACCAGGCAGCGGGTATCTGGTCCACCGGCCGCGAGCCTCGTGCAGCAGATATCGGGTGACGGCGCGGAACGCGGTCTGGTAGGGCGCCGACCACCAGCCGCCGTGACCGTCCGGAACGGCGGCGGGCAGGTAGTAACCCTTGCTGCCGCGCTTGACCCGGCTCCACTTAGTCCCGTTCCAGTGCGCCACCACCACGCCCGTTGTCCGGCCCCGGTTTGAGATCATCGTCGCTTCGACCCAGACATCGCGGTCGGAGCGCGCGTTGACGGCGGAGATCACTGTCAAGGCGGAAGCGGATGTCGGTAGCACCCCGCTGATCGATCGGTTCTCGGTCCATTTCGTCCCGGTCCAGCGGCCGAGCACCGGCTGGTCCACTTCCGGCGAGACATCAGCGCCGGCGGCCCACAGGTCTCGCGCTGACACGGCGCTGGCACTGAACAGCACGAGATTACCCGTGTCCAGCTGCCTCCAGCCCGACCGCGTCAGGTGCCAGGTACCGATCCCGCGGCCGACGCCGAAGATCTCCCCGCCGAACGCCCACACGTCAGCCTCGCCCAGCACGTTGCAGCCAGTGATGAAGGTTCCTAAGCCATCGGACCAGGCGTGCGTGGTCGCCCAGCGCCCGTTCCGCTGCCGTAGCGCTGACGCGTGACGTGGGGGGTTGGGGGGTCCGCTGGACCTCTCCATGAACGCCAAGACGTTGCTTGCCGAGCTTGCTCCGGCGCACACGACGCCGCTGTTCTTGCCGCCGGCAATGCGGCGAGCCTCAGACCAGTGGTGGCCGTTCCAGTGGCGGGCTACCGCAAAGCTGGCTGAGCCGCTCTGCTGGCCTCCGAAGGCCCACGCGTCAAACCGGCCAGGCGCCGTGACCGCGTCGAAGAAGCCGTGTGCGATCCTGGCTACGACGTGCCAGCGTCCGGCCGCGGCCGGAGCAGCCCGGCCAGCCAGCGCGGCCGGTCCATTCAGGCCTAGCAGGCCAGCGGCAAGGGCTAAGCAGGCCACCAGCGACGCCGGCCGACGCGTCATTCGCCGCATCTGCCACCTCCGCGATCACTCGGGGTCGATCGTGCAGCGTCGATTACGGCACCGATTCCCCGTGAAAGACATCGTGAAACCCTCAATCGCCCACTACATTTGTCCTTCTGATACAAGGTGTCACGCAGCCAGCACAAAGACCAATAGACAAAGCGGAGACATAGGCTAGTCAACGAAACTATCCGGGGATGGATAGATGGCCGTTTATGACCACGACCGAGCCAGGAACCGCGGTCGGCCCGGCGATAACTCGTGGCCAGGGTCCGTCTCAGCGATGCTGCCCCTTGGTCCCGGCCGATCCCTCTTAGCTTGCCGTCCCTCCCGTCCCAAACACCGCTCGCGCCCCAGCCGACTCACAGACCACTCATCCTGTAGGACAGTTTGCCGTTGTAGGACCGTTTGCCACAAATCTGGCGGTAAACGCTCCTACAACAGCAAACCGTCCTAGATCTTTAAGCCCGCAACGAATCGCGTGTCTGGATGTAGCGAACGGGTCCAGCTCACGGCGCCTGACGTGGCGGGATGCGCTGGGCTCAATTCGGGTAGACCTCGATCGAGTCGCCCGCAGCGTTCCACCTTGACAGCTATTCGGTGAAGGGGTTGAGCACTGGGACTCCGGCCAGCTCGAAGTCCTTGACGTTGCGGGTGACGACAGTCAGGCCGTGCACCCGTGCCGTGGCCGCGATGAGCGCGTCGATCACCGGGAGAGGCCGGGCGTACTGCTGGTTCCCCCAGGCGACGGCAACCGGCAGCGTGACCGGAAGAACCCGGTCTTCGAACCCGGTCTCCACCTCCCGGAGCCATCGCTCCAGGGCGGAAGCCTGGCGCCAGTCCCCTCTGCCGCGGAGTCGCGCGATTCCCTGCTCGATCTCGCCCAGGGTCAGCACAGACAGGTGCAGCCGGCCCGGAGGCGTGGCCGCGATCCAGCCGGCCATGCCGGCCGATGGCTCGCGCTTGCGCGTCTCCGACAGGACGTTGGTGTCCATTAGGTACGTCACCTGCCGGCCTCGAATTCGACCACGCGCCCGAAGTCGGCCTTGCGCTCGGCCTCGATCTCCGCGAAGACATCAGCGGTGTCCTCGTCGAGCTTCGGACCACCGAGCAGGATGCCCGTCAGGTCCGCCGAGGGCCGGGCCAGTCTGTGATACTCGCCGATATCGACGACTACCGCGACATCCTCTCCGTGCCGCGTGATGATCTGGGGCCCGTTGCTCGTCACCGCCCGGATCATCTCGCTGAAACGCTGCTTGGCGTCCTGGATCTGCCAGTGATCCGGAGTCAGCGCCGTCATGAGCAACCACCTAATTCTGTCTAGTCCAGTCTAGACAGAATACAGGACGTGACGCCGGCTAGTTCGGGCACCGCACGGCCGCTCGCTGGCTGGCCGGCCCGGTGAGGGCAGCGCAACCGGGCTAGGCCGTACCGTGGGTAGCGTGATCAGCGACCCGTCGGCTGAGGGTACTCCCGAGCACCTGGCGCTGCCAGCGATTCCAGTATCCGCCGGTGCCCTCATCTTCGACCGATCGGGCCGGCTGCTCATCCTGAAGCCGACCTATAAGTCTGGCTGGACGATTCCCGGCGGCGTCATGGAAGCAGACGGGGAGACGCCCTGGCAGGCGTGCGGGCGCGAGGTGCGTGAGGAGTGCGGGATCGAGCTGAGCCACGGCCGGCTCGCCTGCATGGACTTCCGGCGCCCCCGGCCGGGACGCCCGGGCGGCATCCGGTTCCTGTTCGACTGCGGCTCAGTCGAGGACAGCTGCCTGGCCGCGATCACAGTGCAGGCGCAGGAGATCCGCGAGCACCGGCTGGCCGCGCTGCCCGATGCTCTTGCGCTGCTACGCCGTCCGATCCGACGCCGGGTCAGGGCGGCAACCTCGAGCCGGGCGCTGGTCTACCTGGAACAAGGGCGCAAGGTCGAAGGCGTCGGCGAGGGCCAGCGACTGAAATACAACCCGGTCCGGGACATCCGGTAAGAGAGCTTGCCGATCCTGATCCAATGCCGCTTACTCTAAGTTGATCTACTCAACGGGTAGAATTGCCGCCTGACATAGAGTTTTCCGCATGTATGACGGCTAAGTCTTCCTGAAGCGGCAACTCTACGCCGCGATGACGGTAACTCTTCGCGATCATGACGCCGGCCGGGCAGCCAGGGCACAGCCGCCGCGACAGCGGATCCCAGAGATGAACCCGCAGGTTACGAGCATGATCAAAGTCTAAGCGGCACTGGATCCTGATCCGGTTGCCTGGATCTGCTCAAACGCTGCGCGACACCGTGCGGGTCAGGGCGTGGCGCGGAGGAAGTCGATTCCGTGTGAGAGATCCCCGGCCACGTAGAGGTCGTAGACGCCACCGCCCCGCGGAAGATCCGATCTCGTACGCACCGGCGATCGCCGAGCCGACCTGGCAGGTGCTCGCGCCGTCCTCGCTCGACCCGTTAGCGGACACGCAGCCGAGCGTGCCCGCTAGCTGGGTAGCAGGTGCTCATGCTGTCGCGCTCGGACAGCAGGCCAGTGCTGGCGTTCCGGTTCAGAACGGCTATCGGCGCCGGATCGTCGTAGCTGTTGGTGTAGATGTACTTATGGTTCGCGAACAGCACGGCCCGCTCCACGTCGAACAGCCCGCGCCCGGCCACGCAGGTGCCCATGCCGAGCGGGCTATCGCCGGTGTCGCTCACGCACGCACCGGTACCGGCGAGCGGCTTGAGCCCGCCTTTGACGTCCCGGCGGAACGCCTGCACGAGGTCGTCGGCCTGGTCGGGGATGTACAGGAACTTGTTGCCAGGCGTGGCGACGTCCCAGGGGCTGCCGATGTTCGGCATCGCCCGCCAGATCGCGGTGGTCTTGCTCTGCGCGGTGTCTCCGCTGCTGGTGATGCAGCCTTCCTTGCCGCCGAGCTGGGTGAGCACCCCGGTCTTCTGGTCGCGCCTGAAGATCGCGATCCCGCTGTAGGGCTGGCTGTCGTAGTTGGACGCGTACAGGAACTTCTGATCCGGGCTGAGGTGCACGTTCGAGATGTCATCGACCTCGCGGCCGACCGCGCAGGTATGCGCGCCAAGATTGCTCGCGCCGTCTCAGGTCACGCAGCGGGCCTTCCCGGCCAGCTGGTGCAGCGTCCCGGTCTTGAGATCGCGGCTGAACACCGCGATCCCGCCGAGAACGACTTCCGACTTAGTCTCGAACTGCAAGCAACGTATACAAACCGGCCGTCCGTAGACAGAGTGATCGACCTGGCATCACCGGTGTCAAGGTCGCGTACCCGGGTGCACGTATGCGGACCGTCTTCGCTCGCCCCGCTTCTCGACAGGCAGCCCGCCTTGCCGGCGAGCTGAGTCAGCACCCCGGTGTTCGTGTTCCGGCTGAAGACCGACCGAACCGGCGGGTCGCCATAGCCGACCTCATAGGCGAACCGGCCATCGGGGCTGACCATGACCGTCGTGGCCTCAAGCGGCTCTGGTCACCCAGCTGAGGGCCTCAGCGACCGACCCGAACGACACCTCCGCTGAGCCTTCGGACCTGACCTTGCCGGGTGACACCCTGATCGTGCGTGCGCCTTCGGTCCCGGTAACGGCGAGCAGGGTCGCTACCGGCTGCTGGCTCCCGTCTTGCACCGCGACGAATCCTTCGTCGAAGACGCCCATCGCGAGTTGGCCTAGTGCCAGCCACTGGCCCTGCGGTGGCATGAGCCTGAAATAATGAACGCCGGCTGGGGAGACGACATGGCTCAACTCCACCGCGTCGGTCGCCGTGCCGTACAGGTAGACGGTCAGTCCGTCAGCGACCCAGTCGCCGGCATCATCGACTAGCAGCAAAGCGGCGCAGTGCCCGGACTTCAGGGCCGCGAGAACCTCGGCCCCGGCGCCGATCAGCGTTCCATCCGGGCTAGCCAGGTCACGGACGATCAGGGATCTCCGGCCGCGTAGCAACGCCGCCGTGAGATCGGTCTCGTCGTTGGTGTCAACGGAAGGCAGCGGGGCTTTCCATGCTTCCCCGACGATGACTGCTATGACAGCGGCCTCGTCGTCGGTCAGCGTAAGCCGACGCGGGGTATCCATCAGAAGATCTCCTGAAGCTTGCGGGACAACCGAGCGGGAGAACCGGCGGCGAACATCGACATCGCCACCGGAAGATAGTCCTCGGATGCTGCCCAGACCTTGTGCCACGGAATTTCCTGCGCCACGGTAATGCCGAGGCCAATGGCCATCACGGGCGGGTACGGGATCGCCATCAAACCCGTCCCGACGGCGTTGAGGGTGTAGCCAGCGGCATGCAGGTACTGACGGTTCTCAGCAGCCTTGACGATATGGCCCACATCGATTCCGACCCCGATGACTGCGATGGGAGTGACGAGCTTCCCCCCGATCTTGTCCGTGACGTCGAAGAAACGTATAAAGCGGGGGTTGTCAAGAGTTCTGGACGCTTTCTGGATCCACTGATTATCATGCAGCGAGTGCAGCACCGGCGAACTCTTGTACTTCCAGAACGGGGCGTCGTGATTCTGCCGCAGCCATCGCGTCCAGGTCTTGGTGTACCGTCCGGTGATCAGCTTGTTGCCCGCGATCCGGTGGATCAAGCCCTTTGCGCCATCAACTCCGAGATGGACGTCATGGAGCGCCTTCACGACCTCCCACGCCCGATCGGCCCCAGCGAGCCAGCCAGGGCCGTCAGCGGCGCTGGCCCGCGTCTGTTCGGCGATATTGGCTGCCAGGTGCGCGTGCATGTCCGCGAGTGCGCTTGACGCGGCGTGCAGCACCGGCTGATGACGTGCCGTCCACTGCTGCTCGAATGTCACCGACGCCGGGCCGCGCCAGTGGAAGATCAGCTCAGTCGTCAGGATGCCAAGCGCGCCGTTGATACTGGTTAGCGCCTGCGCGCTGTTGTCAAGCTGTCGCGCGATGGACTGCGCGCGTTCGACGTCCATGCCCTCAAGGCTCATCCGTGCCTCCCGTCATCGCCGTGGGTGCCCGAGAACCACGGTTCACGGGCACCCACGGGAATCCTGCCTACGCGAGACTCTGCGAGGTCTGCTGCTGCTGGTGCAGGTTCGCGAGGGTGTGGGCAGCCATTTCCTCAAGCGACTGCAGCGCGCTCTGCAATTGCGCCTGATGACTGGGCCACTGGCTGGCGAACTGCCTTGAGTCTGGCCCGACCCAGGCCTGCTCCAGGTTGCTGACCACCTGCTGCATGTTGGTGATGATCGTCTGCAGTTGCTGGCCCATGCCGTGCATCTGCTGGTAGATGTTGCTGACAGCGTCAACATCCATTCCCTCGAGTGTCATGACCTTGTTCCTTTCCTCTGCGACGATCTGTCGCCTTGGCTCTTCATTCCGGGATGGCCATCTGAACGAGCCGGACGCGGCCGTTCTCGACCAGCAGGCCGCGACCCGGCGGGAACTCTCCGGGCCTGAATTTCGGGAAATCAGTCTTGTAGATCATCAGGCCGTCACCCTGGGTCGGCCACAGCGCTACACCGCTGCGTGCGGTCTTCACGGCATTAAGCAACGGCCAGCTCTGGCTCAGCGTTGAGGTCTCGCCCTCGGCTACGACCAGGTGGCCATGGCCGACAAGTGCCTTGATCAGCGCGGCAAGCGGCAGGTCGGCGGGTCCGCCGAGAAAGTCGGCGATACCCTCGATGACGACCGTCAGCCGCGGACAGGCATCGCGGCTGACGACCTCCTCCAGTTTCGCCGCCGCATCGGCGACGTCGGCGGTGTCGGTGGCGACCTGCTGCCAGAGACCCAGGCCAGCGAGCGGCGACTGCTTGCCGCCGAAGAAGACCAGTCCCGAAGCAGGATGGGCGCGGCGTATAGCCATTACCAGGGTCGCGATGGTCGTGGTACGGCCGCTGTGCGGCGGACCAGATATCAGGAAGGTTCCCTGCGCTGTGAAGGCGGCCGGACCGAGGTCGTCGTCCGCGACGCCGAGCACCGGGCGCCCGGACACCGTCGCAGGCTGGTCACTGAGCGGGACCAGGCTGGGCAGCTTGCCGACCGGCGCGGCCCGGGCGACATTCTGACGCCGCAGCGATCCCGCGAGCCGCCCGACGGCCTGGGCCTGCACGGTGACGTCCGCCGACCCGCCCAGGACGGCGACCTGCAGCTCGGTGCCGGCCATAATCGCTCGCCCAGGCGGAGAGTCGGTGCCGAGAACACCCCGCTCGACGCCAGCGAGACCGTACTCGTTGTCATCGGCCAGGCGCAGGACCAGGCGGCGCTGCATGGCGGAGCTAAGCCGGGACGGCAGTGCACCGGGCCGGTCGGCGGTGAGGATGACGTGGACGCCCAGCGGCCGGCCGTCGGCAGCCAGGCCGGTGAGCAGGTCGAACCACTTGCCGCCGTCGAGCATCTCAAGTTGCTGGCGGAACGCGGGATAGCCGTCGAGCAGCACCAGGATGCGGGGTTCATCGGGCTTGCCCGCGAGCCGCCGGTAGTCGGTGATGGTCGATGCCTGCACGGTGGCCCAGCGGCGGGCCCGGTCGTCGGCGACGGCGGCGAGCGTGCGCAGCAGGCGGGTAACCCGGTCCAGTTCGTCGCCGGGGATGACGCTGCCCACATGCGGCAGGTCGGTGAGCATCGACAGGCCACGCGAGCTGAAGTCCAGGCCGTACACGTGACACGGGCCGCTGCGTGCGGTCATCGTGGCGGCAACGGCGAAGGACCGCAGCGTCGCGCTCTTGCCGGAGCCTCCGGTCCCGAAAATGGCGAGGCTGCCTTCGCGATCCGGATGGAAGGCCGCGGTGACCTGGCGCTGCCGAGCTGGATCGTCGATCACGCCGAAGAC
Organism: uncultured Actinomycetota bacterium; assembly: GCA_963819285.1. Lineage (GTDB taxonomy): Bacteria > Actinomycetota > Actinomycetes > Streptosporangiales > Streptosporangiaceae > Chersky-822. Next base: position 1,082,085 of record CAWFVM010000002.1, on the reverse strand, counting down.
CAGCTCGTCGTCGCGGCGGCTGGTCGGCAGCTGAATCAGGTCATAGCAGGCCGCCAGCTCATCCAGCCAGGGGCGACGCGGCAAAGGCAACTCGGCCAGCGCGGCGGCGCGGCGGATGGTCTCGGTCACCCGAGCGCTGTCAGTCGGCCCGCCTTCGGTGCCAGTAACGGTGCAGGTGTCCGCCTCGGGCCAGTCCTGGCCCGAGCCGATGACCAGTTCCTCGATCCGCACGTCCGGTCGGCGCTGGCCCGACCTGGTGTGCCCGCCGGCGTGAGCGGCCTGGAACGGCACCAGGCGGCCAGGGCCGGTCTTGGACACCGCGCGGCCGGGCAGCTCAGGGTCGATGTGCGCGGCCTCGGGCGAGTCGAGCACATTGTCACTACCAGCATCGTCGGCCATCCGCAGCGCGATCCGCAGGTTCGTGTTCGCGCGCAGGTTGTCCTTGATGACCCCGGCCGGGTGCTGCGTGGCCAGCACTAGGTGCAGCCCGAGTGACCGGCCCCGCTGGGCGACATTGACGACGCCGTTGACGAACTCCGGCACGTCCTGGACCAGGGCGGCGAACTCATCGACGACGATCACCAGGCTCGGCGGCGTGTCCGGGTCGCCGGTCCGCTCCAGTTCGATGAGATCCTTCGCATGCTTACGGTTCAGCAGCTGCTCGCGGTAGCTAAGCTCGGCGCCCAGCGAGATGAGCGCTCGGCCCACCAGGTGCGGGCTGAGATCAGTGACCAGACCGACGGTATGCGGAAGTCGGACGCAGTCCCTGAACGCCGATCCGCCCTTGTAGTCAACGAGCAGGAAGGTGACGCGCTGCGGGCTGTGCGCGGCGGCCATCGACAAGATCCACGCCTGCAGCAGCTCGCTCTTGCCAGCGCCTGTGGTCCCGCCGAGCAAGGCGTGCGGCCCGTGCAACCTCAGGTCGAGTGCGTGCGGCCCGCCTGCGGCATGGCCGACGATCGCACGCAGGCTGCCTGGGCTCCGCGGCTGGGCGGCGCGGCGACCGGACCGGTCAGAATGGAGCGGCTCTCCTGCCACCGCTCGATGACGGCTGATTCGTCTCGCGCCAGCCGCGGGTCGTGCAGCTCTAGCCAGGAGACCGACCGCGGCAGGTCACTGTCGTCATCGAGAACCGCGCCAGCGTCAGTCAGGGGCGACAGCTGCCTGCTGAACGCGGCGGCAGCGGCGGGATCGACAGCGTCCGGCACGATTCCGGTGATGGTGGTCCCGGCCAGGCCGTCCCTGACCTGGGCGGACTGGCCCCGGATTTCGGCGAACGCCGTGCAGGCAGCCGGAAGCCGCTCCGCACGGAGAGCTACCCACACGCAGTAGATACCGGCCGACGGACCTGTCCTGCTGAGCTCGACCAGCCGGGCGCGGTCGGCGGTGGCTGCGCTGTCGATCAGCACAATAACGGCCGGGATGCCGTGTCCCGCCGCGGCCCGGCTGTCGTGGCGGCCGAGCGCGAGCTCTTCCAGTTGCGACAGCAGCGCCTGGGAGTCGGGGCCGGCCGACCAGGTGCGGGCCGGTCAGGGGACTGTGCGGCGAGGAGGTGTGCGGCAGCCACTTCAGCCAGTCCCAGTCCGCCGCGGTGCTGGTGCCGCAGAAGGCGGTCAGCACCACCTCGGCGGGCGAGTGCAGCGAAGTGACCTGGCAGGCGACAGCACGGGCGAAGCCCAGGGCTTCTCGTGGCTCGCCCGCGATGCCGACACAGCCGTGCCCAGTCAGCGACAGCGCGACGGGAACGTTGGCGATATCTGCGTACCGCCTGGTCAGCTCAGTGAGGGCCGTGCGCGCCGCTGGCATGGCCCGGCGATCGGATGGCAGGTCGAAGCTGAGCCTGGAGGGCAAGGCGGCGACCCCGACGCGCACGTCAAGGAAGCGCGCCGCGCCTGGCCGACGGCTCCACAGCAGCGGTTCCTGCCGGGCGGCGGTCAGGCACGCGAGCGTTGGCGGATGCTCGGCGTTGCGGGCCCGCTGCTCGTTGTCTTGTGCCGCGCGAGCGACGGAGTCCAGCCCGGCTAGCTCGCGGCGCAGGACGCCCATCGACCGCGGCCGCCCCGGCTAGCGGACCAGCGCGATTCCACGACGTTAGCCACCAGCATCACCGGGCTGAGCGCGACCAGCGCCAGGGTGGCAGCGTTCCTGGTCACGGCGAACAGGACACCGCCGAGGACGATGGGGGCCAGCATCGGCAGGACAGGAAACCGCTGCCGCTGCTCGGCTTCGGGAAGTTCGGGCGCGACAAGGGTCTCGCCAGGGTAGCCGGGCATGACCACAGGCGAACGGTTAAATCCGAATCCGGCAGCGCTGGGCATCTCGGCGGCTGGGGCGGTGAACTCGATGCTGAGGACAGTACTCGCCAATCCGCAACTGGTCGCCTGGCAGCCAGTGGCCGCGCACGACGGGCTCGTCGTTCAGAAGCAGCCCGTTGGCGGAGCCCAGGTCGAGGAGCTCGGCCGAGCCAGGCGTCAGGAAGACCCGGACGTGACTGCGGGAGATGAGAGTATCGGAGAGTCTCAGATCGCAGTCCGGGGAGCGTCCGATGGTGCGGCTGCCAGCCGCGAGCGCGAATCGCTGGCCGGTGTCAGGGCCATCAAGGACGGTGACCACGGCCACGGGCCGGGCGACGGCTCCTCATATCGTGATCCGACTTGGCTGACTGCGATGCGGCTGCCGGACCTGATCCCGCTGCCAGTCAGCGGCAGCTCTGGATCGAGGGTCGACGCGGCCGGCTGCGAGCACCGCCAGACTGCATCGTCCGGAAGGCGAGTCACCGCGTCGGGTCCCGGCTGGCCAGCGCCTCAGCGACATCCCCCACGGTGGCATCGGCATCCGCGGTGAGCACCAGGTCGACCAGTCCGGCCGGCCGCTCCAGCGTGACCTTGACCCTCATCGGTGGCCTCTGGTTCCCGCGGCGGCTGGCCGCCCGGCCCCACAAGCTGGCGGGGTTGACCGCGACCCAGAGCCGGCGCCAGGCCTTCAGCCGTGCGACGGCACCACGCCGCGCGGTGTCGGCCAGGTTCCAGATGCGGGCGATAGCCGCCTCGTCCGGGTCACCGGGTCCGAAGACGGCAGCGTCGGCGGCGTCGGCGAGCGCGGCGAGTCCGCGCAACTGCCGCTGCTCGGCCTCCGCCGCCTGTTCCCTGCGTGTGCCATCCGGCGCGAGAACCACGCCTAGGTCACGACCGAGGTCCAGCAAGTCACGCCAGGCACCCGATGCCCGCGCCGCAGCGGGCCCCCGCAGCCCGCCGGCGCCGTCTGCGCAGTGACTTGGCGCCGATCAGCGCGGCGCCGACGGCCACCAGAGCGAGCACCGGCAGACCGACATCTTGCGCCAGGGGGACGACGAACGCCGGCAGGTGCAGCACGCCGCTCCCTGGCTTGGGCGGTGCCTTGCGGGAGACGGCATCGGGCTGGTTGCCGGCTGTAAGCGGCTCGGAGTTAGCGGCGGGAGGCGGGACAACCTTGGCCGGCTCCGGCGGCGGCGCGTGCTGCGGCAGCGGGACGGCCTTCTTGGTGCCGGTGAACATGGCCGAGGGGAGGCTCACCCAGCCGTACTGGGCAAGGTGCAACTCGATGTCGGCACGGACGTCCTTGCCATAGACGGCGCCGCCCGGTTCGACGGTGCCGTCCAGGACGACGCGCGCGGGCACGCCGAGGGCGTTGGCGAGCAGCGCCATCGTCGCCGCGTACTGCTCGCCGTCGCCGATGATCTGCGGGGACTGAAGGAACTCGGTGAGCCGCCCGCTGCTGTGACCGGCCTTGATCTCACCCTGACCCGCGCCGCCGTCGCTGTATTCACCGTGCCCGCGCAGGTAAGCGGCGAGTGCCAGTACCTGGCGCATCGGCGAGGAGGATCCGGTCGCGTGCGCGCTCGCAAATGACTGGATCACCGGCGGGATGTCGGCCATCCCGCCGGGGGTGCCGTACGGGCTGGCAGCCGCTAGCTGGGCGAGAGTCGGCTGGACGGCGCGCGAAGCGTAAACGGTGTAACGAAGGCCGGCCGGCAGTCCGCTCGCGATGAAGCCGGTCGACGTGGCGACATTGAACCGCAGTGCCGCCTGGGCGGCAATGCCTGCCGCACCGGCGAATGAGAACCTGGAGGCACCGGCCAGGTCGGGCAGCCACGGCAACTGGTACGCGGCTGCGATCGTGATGCTCGCCGGGTGGCCTGCGACGGCGGGCGATCCAGGGACGGTGGCGCCGATGCGCTGGAAGCCCGCGTAGGAAGCGGTGCCGGCGGCGGAATTCGCGGCGGCCCAGACGAGACCGTCGTAGAAATCCATGGCGGCGATCCGCACCCTGGTACCGGCGGGCAGGCCGCTCGTGCTGAACAGCCGCCGACTGTAAAGACTGACGCTGGGTGCGGCGTCCTTGGTGTAGTCGCGGAACGATCCAAGCGGACTGGGATAGGCGATGAGGTGCAGCGGCGGCACCACATGCAAGACGACACGCTGGTGGGCATCCGCGCCTGGCAAGCGGGGCCCGATGACGGAGGCGCCGGTGCCGGCTACAGCGAGGACGGCGGCGGCAGCGCCGGCGCGCTGCCACGGACGCTGCCGACCGATCACGGTGACCTGATCGCCACCGCGCCGCTGGCGCAGGGCGGCCCAGGCGAGGGCGATAGCGGTGAACGCCGCACCTTGCAGAGCCGCGGCGGTGGCGTGCGTGGCGCCGAACAGGATGCTCAGCGCGACGACGAGCGCTGGCACTGCGGCCGGCAGCATCGGCCGGCTGGTACGGCGGGCCAGGGAATGCCCCGCGACACCGCTGGTCACGCCCAGGAGGTAAGGCAGCACCAGGAGGTGCGCGGTCGAGCCCACCGGGCGTGCGGTGGTGAGCAGTTGCTTCCATCCGGCGACCGACACGGTCAGGACAGCCCGGATGCCCGGCAGGGACGGAATGGCGCCTCTGGTGGCTTGCGGTACCAGACCGGCCAGAAGCAGGAACGCGAGCGAACTGAGCGCGGCGACAAGGAGCACCGGCAACCGGGTGCGATGGCCGATGTGGCTGAGGCCGATGCCCAGAACCACCCCGGCCGCGCCGACGAGCAGGTAGTCATCGCCACCGTAAGCACCCCGGAAGCCGACGAGGCCGATGATGGTCAGGGCGATCAGCACCAGCGCGTCGATACTCTCCTCGCGGCCAGGCAGAAGCGGCAGCGCCAGACGGCGGCTGGTGGTCGAGCCCACGGCGACGGAGGTCATAGACCACCTGCCGCGTTCAGCAGGGCCGGAAGATCGGGCAGGCCGCGCAGGGCGAGGACGGTCAGGACACCCGAGCGGCTGAGTCCCGGCGGCGCGTCCGGCTCGACCCGGATGGCGGTCACGCTGACGTCGGGACCGCAGTAGGCGGCGGCAGCACGCATCCCGCTGAACGGGATCAGGCTTCCTGTGAGCAGAATGAGCACACTGGTGTCCGGCGCCATCCGCAGCGCCTTGCCGGTCATGCTGGCAAGGTCCTGGCCCCGCTCGGCGAGCTCGCCGCGGCACAGGGTATCCAGAATGCGCCAGGGATTCGCGTCGCCGGTGGCGTGCCCGGCTGCGACGACGCTCACGTCCCGCTGGTCGCGGGCGGCACGGACCCCGATCGAGGCGGCGACGCTCATCGCGATCTCGAACTCGCGCTCGTCGCCGTAGCTGGCGACGGCACCGTCCACGACCATGGTCAGGCGGCTGCGGCGGGTGTCCTGGAACTGGCGGACGAGCAGCTTCCCGGCCTTGGCTGTGCTGCGCCAGTGAACGTAGCGGCGGTCGTCGCCGACGACGTACTCGCGCAGGGTATGGAAGGCCAGATCGGACGTAGACAGATCCCGTGTCGTCTCGCCTTCCAGGTCGCGCCGCAGGCCGGGGCTGAGACCTCGAGCCCGATGATCCGCGGGTGCACGAACAGCTCGGTCACCCTGGGCTCGATGGCGTGGCGGCGCAGCAACCCCAGCGGATCAGTGCGGACCGCCCTGGCCGGGCCGATCGTGATGACGCACCGCCGCGACGTGGCGACCTGGAAGACCTCCCGATGGCTGGCGTTGGCAGCCAGCGACGGCAGTTCGAAGGCGGTGCGGTTCGCGCCGACCGGTACGTCGATGCGCAGCGGGCGCATCCGGACCCGGGCCCGGTTCGTCGCGATCAGCTGTCCGGTCGCCGGCGTGCCGACCTCCACCCGCACGCGCTCCAGGTCAATGCCAAGGTCGAGGGTGGGGCGGCCAAGCACGAAACCGACGGCGACAAGCATGCTGATCCCAGCGCAGGCCGCTACCAGGAACAGTTCCTGCCAGCCCAGTCGCAAGCCAAGCAACCAGGCGCAGACTGCAATCACGGCGGTGGCACGGCCAACGGGTGTCATCGCCTGCCAGACTGGCCGGATCTTCGTCAGCGCGGGGTTCAGGCGCTTCGCGGCGATGCGGGCGGCGCCGATGAGCCGGGCTGGAGCCGGACGCTGGCCGAGCCGGTAGCTGATGGACGCCATGGTCACGCCACGCGGTCGGCCGGCGGCCGGACTCTCGACAGCAACTGCCCGATGACGTCGGAGACGCTAACGCCGGAGAACTCAGCCTCGGCGTCAAGCAGCAGCCGGTGGCTGAGCACTGGCAGCGCCAGTTCCTTGATGTCATCAGGCACGACGTAGCCACGGCCGTCCGCCGCCGCCCAGCTCTTCGCCACTCGCACGTAGGCGAGGCAGCCGCGGACGCTCAGCCCGAGCTTCACCTGGGGCAGCTGCCGCGACTCCTGGCCGAGCTGACTGACATAGCTGAGGATGGACGGGTCGACATGCACCCGGTCGGCGAGCTTGGACATCTGGCTGACGGCCTGCGAGGTGATGGCCGGCTCGACTTCGGCGGCCCGGTCCCTGATGGCGGCGTCGGCGAGCAGCTTCACCGTGGACTCGTGGTCGGGGTAGCCGATGCTGGTCTTCATCAGGAACCGGTCAAGCTGCGCCTCAGGGAGGCGGTAGGTCCCGGCCTGCTCGATCGGGTTCTGGGTGGCGATGACCATGAACGGATCGCCGACAGGGTGGGAGGTTCCGCTGACGGTAACCCGTCCTTCGTCCATGACCTCAAGCAACGCGGCCTGGGTCTTGGGCGAGGCCCGGTTGATCTCGTCGGCGAGCAGGATCGTGGTGAAGACAGGACCGCGCTGGAACTCGAACTGGCCGGTTCGCTGGTCATAGATCTCGACGCCGGTCACGTCACTGGGCAGCAGGTCCGGGGTGAACTGTATCCGGCTGTGGGTTCCCTGAACCGAATTGGCGATGGCCTTCGCCAGCGAGGTCTTTCCGGTGCCGGGATTATCCTCAAGCAGCAGGTGTCCCTCGGATAGCAGGCAGGTCAGGGCCAGCCGGATGACGTGCCGCTTGCCGACGACGGCCTGCGCCACATTGTCAGTCAGCGTCTCGAAGGCCTGGGCGAACCAGCTCACCTGCTCCGCTAGCGGCGTCGCGCTCACCGTGGTCATGTTCTCTCCGCTTCTCGTGTTCCCGCGCTCAGTCGTTGTGGGTGGCGCTCGCGCTGGCGCCGCCGCCGGTAACGGTGACCGTGAACGAATGGCCCGTGTTATTCCAGAAACCCCACCAGCAATCCGCCTGGAAGGAAGCGCCGCCGCTGCCATTGGTGATGTCGCTGCCGCCGGTGGTGTTGGAGAGCGGGCCGACGATCTGGCCATCCAGGTTGCAGGTGTACTTGAGCTGCACATTGGGCGGGAAGTTCGCTACTGACACGGTGACGAAGTGGCAGTTGGACTTGCAGCCAGTCTGGCTGGTGGGGTTGCCTTCGCCGACCGAGGCGCTCGGCGGCTGCACGGGCGCGGGTGAGTTGGCGGCCGCGGTCACGGTCGGGCTCTGCTCCGTGCCGTCGGTGACGTACGCCTCGATCTCGTGGTTTTTCCCGTCGCCGTAGTTGAAGGCCTGGCTTCCGCCTGATGCGGTCGTCGTGCAGTTGCCCTGGTCGAAACAGACGTGGTACGTCACCGTCCGGCCGTTGTCCTCCTCATTGGCGCCGTCAACCCAGTTGCCCGCCGGCCCCCAGGTGAACGTGATCGACGTGCCACTCGCCACTGCGCTGACAACCGGCGGGAACGGCGGGCCGTAGGGGACGACGGTTGCCGAAGGTCCCGCCCACGGCCCGTACAGGCCCGCGTCATTGCGCGCCTCGACGTAGACCGTGTAGTGAGTGCCGTTCGCCAGGCCGCTGATCGTCTCGGTAGCGGTGCTGCCGGAAGCACCGGGCGAGGACCACGTACCGGACACCGTCTCCGCGTTCAGGCCGTATTCCACCTCGGTGATCGAGGTCGAATTCGACACCGGCACGGTGAAGCTGACATGAATGGCGCCGTTGAAGCCGCCGCTGGCGTCATGGTCGGTCGCGGTGAGGCCACCTGGGGCATCCGGCGGCGCGGCACCTTGTACCGGAGCGGATGGCGGGCTCGGCTGCGTCGTGCCGGCCACGTTCGTCGCCGACACCGTGTACACGTACCACTGACCCTTGGCCGGTACATCGAACGTAGCCTGGGACGCCCCGCCTCCCACCGTCTGCGAGCTTCACCAGCCCGCGCTTGCCACCGCCAGAACTTGAGCCGTACTCATACACCGAGTAGCCGGTAATCGGACGGCCGTTAGGGCCGGCCGGCGACCAGTTGACCGTGATGGCCCGCGTCGTCACCGGACTGGGCACCGCGGCACCCGTCGCGGTCGGCGTTGCCATGGGCAGCGGCTTCCCGTACGGGACCGCACTGACCGTGACGCTCCAGGGCCCAGAGCCCTTGGCGTTAAGCGCCCGGACCTCGAAACTGTAAGTGGTCCCGTTCTTGAGGTTACCGAAGGTCGTCGAGGTCGCCGACCCACCGAGCTTCCGAACGCCCTGCCCGGTCGCCTCGACCTCATAGCTCGTCACCGGGCTGCCGTTGACTGTCGCGCGGTTCCAGCTCAGGCTGATTTTCCCGTCTCCGGCAACCGTCGTCAGGCCGGTGATCGCGTCGGGAACATGGTTAGGGGTTACCGACACCTTCCCGCTCGGCGCACCGTATCCGGCGCTGTTATGCGCGCGGACATACAGCGTGTAGCGAGTACCGTTCGTCAGGCCGGTGACGGTGCAAGGGGACGCGGCGCACCGGTGGGGTGCTCCGCTGACGTAGATCGTGTAACTGTCGATCGGGGCACCGTCCGGCGCGGCGGCGCCGAATGACACGGTCGCCGAGCCATCACCGCCTGTTGCCGACACCTGGGTCGGCGCTCCTGGCTTCCCGACCACGTCAATGCTGATGCTGACGCTTATCGTCCGGCCCGGGTTTCCTGGCTCGTCGGTTACCTGCGCGACCATCGTGATGAGGCCGTGGGTGGTGCCGCCGGCCGGCGTGATGTTCACCACCGACCCGCTCGTGGAGACGGAGGCATTCGCAGGATGGGTGACCTTCACGACCCGGAGGCGCGCGTGAACCAGCGGGCTGGTGACGTACTGACTCAGATCGACGCTGACCCGGTGGCCCGCCTGGATGCCGGTGAGCGCGACGGGCCGGCCTGCGCGGCGGCGGCGCGATGACGGTCACGCCAACCTCACCCCCGGCCTTGCTGCCGGCGGGCGTGATCCTTACCCTCCCGGTGGCTCCCACATGCGCGCCGAGCGCCGCCGACAGCCGCAGGCTGGTGCCGCTGACCGTCGTAGCGCTGACTCCGGGGGCGGGCCTGACCCAGGTGATCGTGTAGCGCGGAGCCGCCGACACGATCGTGGTATCGGTCCAGACATGGCACAGCTCGCCGATGTCATAGGTCTGCGCGAAACCGCCGGCCGTGATCTGCAGGCCGCGGTCAGGACAGCGCATCAGCGGCAGGTCAGGACCCACCTGGACCGGGATCGTGACGGTCGCGATGTGACCGTGCGGATCTTGCAGGCTCCTGCCGTCGTAGACCTGGACGGTGACCGCTCCCGGCCCGGTGTAGTGCCCGAGCGCGCGGACGATGAACGAGCCTTCCTGATGCGTATCCGCAGTGATCTCGCCAGCGGGGGACGCGGTGAGGAAGCTGGTCAGGCCGATCTTCAGCGGGCGGCCCCCGGTGTCCTCGATGACCGAGCCAAGCCGGACCCTGACCCACGCGTGCGGCTTGACGCCGATGATCGCACGCGGCTTCACCCGGATCGCCGAGGTGACGCGGCCCGGTACGTCGACAGCGGCGGTGGCCTTCAGGCCGTCGGGCGCGGTCACCTCATAGGGCACTTCGCGCGGCTCCGCCGTGAGCGGGATGACCAGGGCCGCGCCGTGGACCTTGACGTGCGGCGGCACCCAGGTGATCTTGAGGTCGGCCCGTGATCCGAGCGGATCATCATCGTTGGCCAGCACGTTGACGGTGACGGTGCCTGCGGATGCCTTAGGTACAGGGGCGACGTCGTCATTGGCGATCGGCGGCAGTTTCGCGCCGGGAACGGCGTGCACGATGACCTGAGCCAGCGAGGGCACCGAGGATCCGTCGGTCACCCCGTAGGTGATCTCCGCGGGCGGATCGGACGGCTGGGCCGGCGCCTTCAGGTAGACGTAGCTGCCGATGAGCTTCGCCCCGGCCGGAAGCGCGCGGTTGGTCTTGGCCAGCGAGACGACGGTGGCATGATCCCCTGGCGCGATGGCGTCGTTGGCGAGGACATCGACGTGCAGAGAGGCACCCGGCGGTGCGTCGATCACGTCATCGACCGCCACGGGCGGCTGCAGGGCTCCGGGCGGGAAGACGCCCACGTGGACCTGCGCGGTGCCCGTGTCGCCGTAGGGATCGGTGACCTGGTAAGTGAACGTATCGGTCCCGCTGACGGTCGGGTAGGACTGGTAGCTGATCGTGCCAGGGCCGATGCTGACGATCCGGCCGAGAGCCGGCGGGACCGTCACGGCGGTGACGGCGGTCGAGTCCCCGTCGGGGTCGATGCCGTCGGTGGGGACGTGGATCGCCAAGATGTCCCCGGCCGTTTCCCGCGCGTAGACGTCCTGCGGCGAAGGCGGCTGATCGGGATCGCGCTTGGATGGCGCCGGCATGATCGTCACGTGCAGGTGACCGGCGGACGCGGCGCTGGTGGCGTCCGTGGCTACATAGGTGACGGTTACCTCTTGCTCGGAGCGAGCCGACAGCGGGGCGGTGACCCGGACATCGCTGCCCTGATCGGTGGCGAGCAGCCCTCGCAATGCCGGGCTTACCGCTGGCGGCACGCCGCTGAGGCTCAGCGGCAGCCCGGCCGAGCTGGTGTCGTTGGCGAGCACGGGCACCGCGGCACTATCGCCAGCCCGGATGACGATCTCGTCATCACGGGCCGTGACCTGGTCGGTACCCACGTTCGCGGCGGCGAAGGACACGCTCACGGTCCCGATGGCGCTGGCATGACCGTCACTGACGACGTAGCTGACCGTGGCGGTCTGCCCTGGCACCGGGTCATCGGCGGAGATCCGCAGCCAGCGCTCGTCGATGACCGTCACGTGGATGCCGGAATCCGGCGAGGTCGCGCCGGTCACGCCGAGTATCCAGCCCTGCGGGTCATAGTCGTTGGCGAGGACATCGGCGACGGCGGGCTGCTGACCACGGATGACCGCCAGGTCAGGGACGGCCACCGGAGGCTCGGGCAGGCCTGTCGCCGAGCTGACCTGAATCCGGATCACCGACTGCGAGGCCTTAGCGCCACCGAACGCGGCGGCGTAGCTGAGCAGGAATGTCCCCGGATGATTCGCGGTGAAGGTGACGGTACCGGCCCGCAGGTCGGTGCGGATGGTGGCGCCAGGATCCGCGGCGAGCGGCGCAGAGATCGCCAGCTGCGCCTGCGGGTTGGTCGGGTCGGCGCCAGGGATGTCGTTGGCCAGCGGATGAATGGTGACGGCCTGGCCGACGATGGCCTGGGCGACGTCAGGCTCGGCGACCGGCCGGACAATGGTGGTACTGGCACTGCCGAGCACGCGGACGCTGATGCTCGCGGTCGTGTCGGACTGGCCGTCGCCGACCGCGTAGCGGATGGTGGCGGTGAGCGATGAGGTGGTCTGTGGCGCGGTGTAGGAGAGCTGGCCATTGTCAGCGACGCTGACCGACCCGGCCGTCGCGGATAGGTGGGCGGGGTCGAGGTAAAGCGGATCACCGTCGAAGTCGCGCCAGTCACCAAGGACGGAGAAGGCCAGGCTGGCCCCGGCGGAGACGGCTAGCTCGGGTTTCTGGTAGTGCTCACGCAGGCTGGGCGGCTTGTTCTCACCGGCACCGCGTGGGACGAGAGTGACCTGCGCCTGCGCCGTGTGGCCGTGGCCGTCGTCGATCGTGTAGGTGAAGTGCGCGTTCGTGGTCAGGCCTGGAGCGACGGTGGCGAGCACCTCCTGCGCGTCAGGTGCGAGGGTGACCCGCACCTGTGAATGATCGGGCTGGCCCAGCCGGATGATGGCCAGCAGGCTTCCCTTCGGTCCGCTGTCGTTGTCCAGCACATGAACAACAGTGGTACGGCGCGACCGGACACCCTGGACGTCGGGCTTGGCGATCAGCGGCGTCTGCTGCACGGTTGTTGTGACCCGGTGGTGATGCTGGCGGTCCTTGCTCGGCTGCTGTGGCTGCCAGTCCGGCTTGATGGTGATGATCTTGCTGTCGAGCAGGAAGACCCCGCCGTTGGCCGTGTCGTTAAGCACAACCTCGTCGCGGTTCACCCGGAATACCAAAGACGCGTCTGGCGCGACAGTGAAGGGCTGCGCGATAGAGGATTGCGCCGGCTCCCCGCAAGATCGGAAATAGCTGCCAGCCGTGCCGGAACTCCAGGCCGCGTGGATGCACCCACTGACCTGAACTGGCGCGGCCACCTCGCCGTCGTGGCCGTGGCTGAGTCTGGTGATCTCGCCGTCAGCCAGGCTCACGCTGTAAAGGGCGGACGTCGTGGCGACCGCGACCACCCCGCTCTGTGCCGAGGACTGCTGCAGCACCAGGTCAGATCCGCCCGACGGCAACGATACGGCCTTGCCGGTATCTGGCAGGTAAAGCGTGCCGTTAGCCGGATCGGCGACGACCGGCACTATCCCGACGACGGTGACCTGCAGCGGATCCCCCTCGGGCAGGGGGATGGCGGATACCGCGGGCGCGCCGGACGAGGCCGGGGGGTAGCTGCGCAACTGGCCGCCGCCCGCCACGTAGGTGGTGCCGTTGTCACCGACGGCCACGCCCGCTCTCGCGGGCAAGTGCGTGGCCAGCGGACTGTTGGCTGTCAGCGTCCCGCCAACCGCCTGCAGCACCGAGGTGCGCAGGAGGCCGTCGGGGCTCAGCACGGCGAGAACGCTGCCGCCAACGGCGAACCGGGTCCCGGCTGCGACAGGCTCTCCTTCGCCACCGAAAGCCGGCTTATACACGTTCATCGCGTAGAGACGGCCTGAGCCCTTGTCATAGGCGGCGACAAACGCGCCGTTCTGCGCTACGTCCAGATCCTCGCCGGTAGTAGTAGCGCTGACGACCGCATCGAGCTGGGCGATCGGCTCATCGAACCGGCCGAACTCGCCGGCGCTGGCATCGGTCACCCAGATGCCGCCGTCGTTGAGGTTGACGTGCTGCACAGGAAAGCCACGGGAACTGACAGCCAGAGCCGTGATCGTAGTAACGGCAAGGCAGAGCACAAGAGGCGTGCTGATCCGGCGCGCAGGCAGAAATTTACGACGCAAGGCCCCTGGACCCCCCTGGGTACAACGAGATGCCGACTAGTTCATTAGAGCAAGCCAAACATGTGCGCATGCGCTCTTTAGTGAACGAGTGTAAGCGAACAGCCAGTCCCCGCAATGCGGCAAGCACTCTTCCGGGAAAAAAGCGGTCAATTACCGGAAAGGTTCGGCCAATGATCAGGATGTGCAGCGGACCGATGACTCGGCGGACGCCTCACTGCCATCGGAACGCACGACCTCGACCTGAACGCACACGGTTCGCCCCCGGCTCGCCGCGATGAGCAGGACCGGCTTCGCCGTGGTTCCCGACTTCTGTCCGGGTCCGCCTGAGACTCTCTCCCATTTGAAGTAGTCGCCAGGCAACGGGTTCGCGTAGGTCCACGTGAACCGGAGTTCGCGAGCGCTCACCCTGGTGCCGGTTACCTCAGGGCTACCGGGTGCGGTGGCTCCGGGGCCAAGCGCGCCGCGGCCCCCGCTAGAGCCTCGATGACTTGGTGGGCGCGGCCTTGGGATGGCTGGCAGGATGCCCGGCGAATGCCAAGGCTGTCCCGGTCCCGGCTACGACGACCGCGACTATCACGCCAGCGGTCACCTTGCCGCGAGCTGACCGCTGCCGCCTGGCCGGTGCGCTGGCGTCAGCGACAGGAACGTGCTCAGGCGTGATCGGCCTAGCCCTTGTGCGGGTCGGCGCCTGCTCATCTGGGAACTGGCGCTGCCGCGGCACGGCAGCCACGGGGACAGGAACGGGAGTTCGCCGCACAGGGGCAGAGGCGGCCCGGCCCCTGGTGCGCGTGGCGTCGTCGTCGTCGTCGGATACGGGAGGCGCGGCGGGTTCGCTGGCAATGACAGCTTCCTTCGTGACCGGCAGCCGTATTTCCTGCTCGATTGACTGCAGGGAACGCACCAGGTCGAGTCCGGTCTGCGGTCGCACGGCCGGGTTTTTGGCCATCCCCTGGCGCAGCAGTCGCTCCAGACTGTCGGGTACATCGCGCCGCCCGATCGGCGGCGGCGGGTCGGCTCGAATGCGACTGATCAGCGCGAGCACGTCCTTGTTCCCTGCCTCGTCGGCGAAAGGAGCGTGGCCGGCGAGCAGGTGCCAGAGCGTCGCCGCAAGCGAGTAAACGTCGGCTCGCTCGTCGCCATCAGAGATACCTGTCACCACCTCGGGCGCGGCCCAGTGATAGGAGAACCCGCCTGCTCCGGTGACATCCTTCCGTGCGGCGATACCGAAGTCAGTCAGAGCGGGCTCGCCAAACTGGCCGGTAAGGATGTTGTGGGGCTTGACATCGCGGTGCAAGATCCCGGCGCGATGGGTTGTCTCGACAGCGCCGCCCACCAGCACGCCAATTCGCAGTACGTCCGCCACAGAGAACTGCTCGCGCCGCGCCCGGACATAAAGGTTGGGAAGCGGGTAGTACTGCATGATCAGATATGGGCGGCCGTCGCCAGTGAAGTCGGCCTGGAAGACCTGGACGATGTTCGGGTGCCCGGCCAGCTGAGCCATCGCCCTGGCCTCTGTGAGGAACTGCTCACGGTCGGAGTGCGTCCCGACGGCATCGTTCAGTACCTTGACCGCGACTTTCAGCCCGGTCACATCCTGCTCATAGAGGTAGACCTGGGAGAAGCCGCCTGACCCGATCGTCTCGACAAGCCGGTAACCGGGCAGGCCTGGCGGGGAAATAGCGGCAGAAGCGCTCATCAGGTTACCTCGTAGCGAAAGCCGATCCCGTCGGCCAGGGTGACGACAGTTCCGGGCTGGATCTGCGTCGGGTAGCTTGGCCGCACTTGCTCGGGGTCGCGACCCGGCAAGGTGATTAGGGTGCCGTTAGTGGATCGCAGATCGGTGACCAGGACATGCCAGCCATCAATGGTGACCCTGAGGTGGGCGCGCGAGATCTCGCCCTCGCCGCCGGGCAGCTTCACGCTGTGCAAGCGCTCATCTCCGTCGAACTCGGCGGTTGGCGGATTCCGGCCCATGATCACGCCACGATCAAGGCTGACAACGTCACCTGTCGACAGGCGAAGGACGCCCAGTACCGGCCTGCTGACAGGCACAGGTTCCTGCTCAGGCACCGGCTGGCGGCAGATCCGGCAGACCGCGGCATTGGGCGGGTTCGGGTGCTGACCCGGACACAGCCCGGCCAGGACGACCGGGCCGATGTGGTCGGCGAGCACCGGCCGCGCCGGCGGCTCGACCCGCGCACCACGCCGCACCGTCAGGCCCTCGTCCTCGTCGGAGGCCACGGCGCTGGCTGCCCATTCGGACGTTGCCGCGACAGGCGCAGGCGGCGGTGCGACAGAGGCGGTCCGCGTCGTTGCGGGCACGCCGTCGCCATCGCCGAGATCCCAAGGAACCGAGACGATCAGCCCGGTCGGCCTGGCCAGCGGCAGTACGCTGGCGGACTCAGCTCGCGCGGGGGCGGATGATTTCTCAAAGGTCACCGCTGACTGCGCGTCAGGCACGAGATCAGCTGGACCGGGAACGTGCGGCGCAGCCGACGCGAGCGGCGGGCCAACGTCAGCTTCGTCGGCCTGCTGGATGGCAGCATCCTCAATCGACCGGGCCCGGGTCGATCCGAACAGGACGTCGTCGTACTCCCTGTCCTGCGCCGATCCGTGCCTGTCGATTTCGTCGTCTGAGGCCACTGGCGCAGCGGCAGCCGCGTTGCCACCCGGCTCGACCGAAACGAAGGAGACGGCACCAGGACTGGGCGCGACGGCAGGAATGGCGTCGTCGGAGGCCACGGCCAGGCCAGCGCCTGGCTTCCGCGGCACGTCCCCGCACTCGCTCGCCCCTATAAGGTCGATGATCACCCCCTCGGCCAGGAAGACACCAGCCAAGGCAGGCAGCGTCATGTCGTTGTCGGCGGGTAGGTCGCCAAGCACGACGCTCATGACGTCGGCCGTGACCGCCTGCTCGCTCCACGTAGTCAGGCCCGCCCCATCGACCCGCCTGGCGCCCGTCGAGCTGATCATCGTCGCTGTGCCGAGTCCACGGCAGATCAGGTGCCTGCCCTCGCCGCTGATCGAGAGCAATGCGAAGTCCGGCAGGCGACCGAAGCCCGCGCCTAGCAAGCCCATCATCAGTGCATCTAGACCAGGACTCTGCTGGATATGCCGCCAGAGTCCGGGCACGGAAGCGGAGCCCGGTGCCGCGTCGAGTAGCATCCAGATGCCCTCCCCTGCTACTGCCGTCCGGTCACCGGGCACGTACCTGACGCTGGTCACGACTGTCCTGACGGCCGCGGCCGGGGAACGGTGATGGCATCATCCGCCGCGTCATCCTCTGCCTCGACGTCGATGACCACGGCGGTAATGTTGTCCCGCCCGCCAGCCTTGTCGGCCTCGGCGACCAGTGCGCTGGCAGCTGCCTGAGGGTCCGCGATGGCCAGCAGGTCCAAGATGCGCTCCCCGGGCAGCTCGTTAACCAGCCCATCGGAGCACAACAGGTAACGGTCGCCCGCGACGGCAGGCACCAGCCAGCGGTCGGCCACCGGTATGGGATCGCTGCCCAGTGCCCGCGTGACGATGTTGCGCCGCGGATGGACCCGTGCCTGCTCTTGCGTAATGACTCCGCCGAGCAGCAACTCCTGAATCTCGGAATGATCGACGGTCACCTGGTCAAGGCGGTCGCCGACGATCCGGTAGGTCCGTGAGTCGCCGACGTTGAACACCATCAGGTGGTCGCTGCCGCCGCTATCGACAGCCGCGATGCCCGTCACCGTGGTACCGCTGCCATCGGGCTCGCCCCGATCAGAAATCGCGTGGCTGGCATCGTCGAGCGCGGCCAGCACCGCATCGATCGTGAGCGGGCTTCGCCGCGCGCAGGCAGTCAGTGCGTCGATAGCAAGTGCACTAGCGATGTCACCCGCGCCGTGACCGCCCATTCCATCCGCGACAGCGAACAATGGCGGCTCAGCCAGGTAGCTATCCTCATTGACCAGCCGTACACGGCCGGTGATGCTGGCCGCACCATGCCGGAATCGAGTCACGCCGACCTGGCCAGAGTAACGGCTGCGCACCATCCGCCCAGTGTCACGATCCTCCGCCCCCATACCGCACGCCTATATTCGCAGCATGCCATAGCGGGAACTAGTTAGCGAAACCCTAGGCAAAGAAACTAACGGTAGTTTCGCCCTCTCCGAGCTGGCTGAAGATACGCAGATCTATCGTGGGTACCCGCACAATGGAGTCAGGAGCGGCGATGTCCTCGCGCGCCTCCAGATCGGGATCCTCCCGGTAGTCGGACGCGATGTCGATCATTTCGGTTTCCGGCTGGTAGGAGGGATCGAGCCGGATGAGATCCCACTCATTGATCCAGGTGCGGACGTACTGGCGCATCCGGGTAGCGCCGAGCCGCTCAAGCCCGCTGACATCGGGGGGCAGCCACCCGAACACCTCGCCGTGCAGCTCCTTCAGCCTGGCGTACGCCGCGGCGAGCTCGGCTTCGTCCGGCGCGGTGAGCAGCTGCATCTCCCTGTCGATGATCTTCATGCCCTGTACCGCCGCCGCCGCGAGCGCCGCCGCCTCTGGCGTCTGCTTGGCCCGCAGCTTCTCTGGCACCAGCTCGCGGTCATTTCGTCCGGTGATGACGGCGGCCTCGAAGTCGTCGGTCATCGCGAGCACCGCCGCGATCGGCACGCCAGGGCCGCCGTGCTCACCGCGCACCCAGCGGGCGATCTCCGCATAAGACCTGGCGCGCTGCTGGAGCGAGTAGCGTCCGATCAGCTCGACCTCGTCAAAGAGGATCACCCAGCCCGCGGAACCCGCCGCGGTGAAGAGCTTCGCGGCGAACCTGAGCCGCTGTCCGCCCAGCTCTCGCACCGTCACCGGAGACAGCGAGGGCCGGGCGTCACCAATCTCCTTCAGACGCCGGCGAAGCTCCGGCACGGCGATCGGATCACCAGACCAGAACCGCACGATCGTGTTCGCGAAAGCGGCATCACGCTGGCGCACCTGAGCATAGAGCTCGAGCGTCGCGGGGAACCGCTCGTTGAGGCCTGAGCTTGCCGAGGTCGCCCAGCGCAGCAGCTCGGCATACGCGCGGCTGTCAGGGTCGATCGCCGCGCAGGCCTCGACGATGGCTGGCCGCGGCCTGCCGGACATTACGGCCGATTCGGCCGCGGCGGCGAAGACCTTCGCCGGGTCATAGAGCGGGGTCTCCTTGCTGATCACCACCCGGCTGACGGTGAAGCCGGCCTCAAGGGCAAGCCGGGCCAGGTGCTCAAGGAGGTGGCTCTTGCCCGCGCCGAACCCTCCGCCGAGGAGCAGGCCTGCCGGGTCACCGGCTGCCGCGGCGTCGCGGAGCGCGGCGAAGCGGTCCTCAACGGCGGCCTGGCCGCTGCCGGTCGCGGCGACCGCCTCCCTGCTCGGCACGCCAGCCCGCAGCGCCTCAATGGCGCGGCGCTTCGCCACGCTCGGACTCACGCCTACGGCCGCGGTCGTCATGCCTGCGCCTCCATGCCGATACGGACGAGGGTCGAGTAGGGGTTGACCCGGTAGCGGTCGCGAACCTCATCGACGACCCGCATGCGCAGCGCCGTGTAGGCCGGCAGCCCGCGCCCTCGTCGTTGACCAGTTCAGCTGGCAGCAGTACAGCCAGGAACAGCCCCTCCAGCTCGTCGGTGCCGTCGATTAGCTGGCGAAGAAGCTCGTAGGCGTCGAGCGTGGCTGCCTTGGAGTAGTAGTAGCCATCACGCAGGCCAGCGGGCGGGCGGCGGGTCATCGCCAGGCGTGTCAGGTCCATCCGCAGCACCAGGCCGGCGTAGCCCGCCAGGCGTAGCCAGCGGGTCGCGGATAGCAGGAGCGATCTGGCGTTATGCCTGGCCACTTTGGCATGTAGCGATAGCTTGCGTAGCTCGCCGGCAGGCACCCGCTCACCGCGTAGCCATCCGATCACAGTCTCCCGCTCGGCCACGGTAACGTCACCGCGGCCGAGGCGCTCCTGGCACAGCCGCAGCATGGCCACCCGGAACTCATGGCTGAGGGCGGCGTCCTTCAGCACGATCTGCTCGACCGCCCGCCGCACGCTGCGGTAGAGCTCGGCACCATCCACCTTGTGGTAGTCCGCCACCACGGCGACGCTCAGGTCAGGGTCGAGCTGCCCCGTCCCAGGCGGTAGCGGGAACCCGCACTGGTCGAAGGCGATGCGCACCACAGAACCCGCCAGGGCGACCCAGTCCAGCTGGCGCGCCACCGCCGCGAACACCTGATCGACCATGTGGACCCGGGTAACTGCCGCATCCACGGCCGCGTGCTGGAATCCGTCGCCGATACTGGCCAGTCCGACGGCCAGCTCCTTCGCCGTAGGCTCGTCCCCCACCACCAGCAGCTTGATGGCGGCACCGCCATGTCTCACGTAGGGCGCGAGGTACTCCCTGTCTACGAAGTCCAGATAATCTGACGCTCCGAACCGCGCCAGAACGCCGGATGGCGCCACGACTACCGCGCCCCGGTGTCGTCAGCGGTGAACGAGACGCCCCAGTAGTGCTGACGCTGGCCGCTGCGCGCCACTGTGACCAGCACGCCTGAGCCCTTCGTGCCGGTGCTAGCTGACCAGCGCAACTCGCGGGAACTCCGCGCGGTCCGCGTGACGCCGCTCTGGTCAAGCAGGTACAGATCGCGCGCGAACTCCTGCTTGGAGTACTGACCACGCTGCCCGGGCAGCATCGTCAGCACCGACCAGACGTCGACGAGCCGGACCACTGCGTCGTCCTTCTTGCCTTCGCTGGAGACGACCAGCTCGTAACCCGCGCGCAGGCTGTCGAGGAAGGCCTCCGCCTTGAAGCGCGGCGCCCGGTCCTGGGTCTTAGCGAGCAGCTCGATGAGCACCGAGGGGCGGATCCGGCGCTCCCGCACCTTATCGATCTCGACGGCGGCGTCAGCGGGGAGCACGCGGAGCAGCGACGGGTAGCAGAGCAGCCTGTCTTCCTCCTCGAAAATCCTGACGCCGCGGGACTGCGCGACCGCGAGCAGTTCCTTGACGTAGCCACCTGAGGCCAGGTACGCCTGCTCATCGTGATCGAACCCATCGGACAGCGCCCGCGTCTCGTCGACCAGGCCGGCAGCCGTGGCGTGAGCTGCGGCAAGTGCCTTACGCGCCTCGCGGACCTGCCCATTCTTCGCTCCGGACAGGGCCTTGCGCAGCTCTCGGGTGACTGCCGCGGCGGATCTCAGCGCGCCTTCCACCGCCCGCTCCGTCGCGGCCAGCGTTTCTTCCAAAGTGCCGGCACTGTCGTCGGCGGCCTCGGTCACGCCGATCGCGCCGTCATTGTCCCCATTGATCTGTGCCACCGCTCAACCCTTCTTGTCGGACAGCTAGGTACAGTACCGCCGCTGTCCGACAGTCGTGGCCACGCGACAGGATTAGCGGTACCAGTCGCGAACAATGGCCCAGGGCGGCCGGCCAGACAGCTACAGTCTGGCTGTGAGTCCGCAGTGCCAATGGGTACCACCAGGACAATCCGCCCGCGTCGCCGGATACGACATCCCAGGCGGATTCATCTACATCGGTACGCAGCTGCCGTCCGCCGCTGGCACGATTGAGCCTGCGCTGATCAATCCCGCCCTGCCCCTGGGCAGCGATGAGCCAGGCCGGTCTGGCCGCGATCTTGACCCGGCACCGTCATATCATCTGATCTCGCCTGACAGCAGGGCCGCCTATCTTGCCTGGCTAGCCGGCGACCGCGACTGCACGAGTGTGCCCCCTGGCTTCGTCTCGCTCTTCTTCTTCGGGCTGGAGCGACGGGTGCTGGTGGATGCGGCGGCCGATCCGGCCGTACGGCGCGAGCTGCCCGCCATCGCCGCCGAGGTACGCCGGTGAAGTGCCACCCGAGTCCCCGCCGGCGATTCTTTCGGCTCCTGCGCCAGGGCATTCCTCGACGTCCTCGATCTCCTCCGCGCGCCCAGGTGGCGGCCGGGCAGCTCACCGCCCTCTGGGGTGCCGCCAGCACCCCATCCTGACCGCTGGCCGGTCCCGATGGCGCTGCGGGTGGCCCTCGCCGGCTTCGCGGTGACCAGCAGTCCTGTGCCCGCGGATTGGGCGAGGTCCTGGGCCTGGTATCACCCGTCACTCTTTCCCCAGACGCCGCAGACACGTTGCCCGCAGGAGTTCGAGCAATTGTTCGCGCTGCGCTACTCCGGGCGATTCGCGGCCGGGCTGGTCCCGCCGACCGCCGGCTGCCCGCCGATCCGGATCGGTTACTCACCGGCCAGTCCCGGCATCGACTCCGTGGTCCTGGACCGCCCTGACCTGCCGGATGTACTCCAGGAACCGAGGGCCACCAGGGAGCTTGGCGCGCTGGCAGACACCGTCACCGGCGCGCTCACGCCGTACAGCCGCTGGCTGGCCCGCACTCCGGGCGGCCGTGGTTCGCTCGCCTCGACCGCGCTGTTGCCCACCGACCTGCTCGACCTGGAACCCGGTCCGATCCGGCACCTGCTGACCTGGGCGAACGCCCACCTTGACGGGAAGTTCGCAGCGATCATCGACGCATCGGAGTTCAGCGCCTTCTGGTCGACCTCCGACCCGGCCGGGATGTCCAGGGACGAAGCCGCGTCGCTGGCCCTCATCCTCGCCCGCGCGGGCCTCGGCGTGGAACCGGATGTACGATTCGGCGGCCCCGCTCTCGCTCCCGGGCCGGCGGTGATCTTCCGCCTCGACAGGAAGGCCGCTGACGCTCCGTCCCCTGGCTATCTCGCGGCGACCACGATGCTGCACCTGGCCGTCACCGTCGCGCTCGCTGCCGGGTCCGATCAGCGGGACGACGCGAACACGATCATTGCCGAGCTGGCGGCCGAAGTGCGGCTGTCCGTCACAGAGCGGTCCAGGCTCGCAGCTCGGCTGAGCTGGTTGTTCGCCTGCCGCACCGCCCTGAACCGTCCCGACCGCCGGATCTCGGCGCTGACCCCGGCCGAGCGGGAGGCCACAGGGCATTTCCTCGTCTCGGTTGCCACCGCCGATCCTGTCCTCGCGCCGGCGACTGTGACC
Source organism: uncultured Actinomycetota bacterium (assembly GCA_963819285.1). GTDB lineage: Bacteria > Actinomycetota > Actinomycetes > Streptosporangiales > Streptosporangiaceae > Chersky-822. Next base: position 1,059,465 of record CAWFVM010000002.1, on the reverse strand, counting down.
GCGCTGACCAGGGCGTACCGGCTGCTCGGCCTCGACCCCGACCTGGTCTATCGCCGCCTGCACCAGCGCAGCGCCGACCAGAGCGGCGCAGGCCCGTCTGGACGTGGCCTGGCGCCAGCTGACCGTCCGGTCGTGGTACGCCGACCGCGCACCGGCCCGCCAGGGCACCCTCTGCCGCGCGCCGCGCCTGAATCAGGAGTTCAGCTCAGCGAGGAGCTGATCAGCCGGAAGATGATCGAGACAGCGGCCGTGTCGACTCTGCTCGCGAGTATCTTCACCGACGAAGACCCGGCGCCGAGCGGACCGGCCCGCCCGCCCGGCGAGGCGGGCCCGGACCGTCCGCCAGGCCTTGACCAGGCGCACTGTAAGCTGCTCGGCGAACTCGCCACCCGGTCATTGTGGTCGCGCGCCGATTTCGCTGAACTGGCGGCCAGACATGGGGTCATGCCGTCCGGAGCGCTGGACGTGATCAACGAGGTCGCGCTGGAGACCACCGGCGAGCCGGTCGTGGAGGGAGACGACGACCTTACGGTCAACGACGACGCGATGCGGGAGCTGCTGGCATGACCGACAGCGGGCGGCCAGGCCGGATCCGCGCACGCGAGCGGGACTCGATCGTGGCGTCGCTGCGGGCTGGGGTTGTCCCCGTCGTCGGGCAGCAGCACGTGCAGGTCGGCCGGGTCGCTGAGGTCCAGGCAGTCGTCATCGACATCGCGCGGATCGCCGAAGGCGGGGCAAGCTGCCGTTTCGTCATCGGCGAGTACGGCTCGGGAAAGACCTTCTTCCTGCACCTCGCGCGCTCGGTCGCGCTGGAGAAGCACCTGGTCACCATGCACGCCGATCTGTCTCCCGATCGGCGGCTGCACGCCAGCGCAGGCAAGGCCCGCGCGTTGTACGCCGAACTGACAGCCAGCCTGGCGACCCGCGCGCGGCCGGAAGGCGGCGCGCTGACCAGCGTCGTCGAGCGCTTCGTTACCCAGTCCCTCGGCCAGGCAGCCGCGGCCGGCACCGACCCGGAGGCCATCATCCAGGCTCGGCTGGCGGCGCTGACGGAATCGACGGGCGGCTACGATTTCGCCCGCGTCATCACCCGGTACTGGCAGGGCCATGACGGCGACGACGAGCGGCTCAAGACCGACGCCGTGCGCTGGCTGCGCGGTGAGTTCACTACCCGTGCGGACGCCCGGCAGGCACTCGGCGTCCGTACCATCGTCGACGACGCCACCTGGTACGACCACCTCAAGCTGATGTCCAGTTTCGTGCGCCTGGCCGGCTGACGACGGCCTGCTTGTCTGCCTCGACGAGCTGGTGAATCTCTCTGAGCTGACCAGCGCCCAGGCCCGCACCGCCAACTACGAGCAGATCCTGCGGATCTTCAACGACAGCCTGCAGGGATCAGCCGGCTATCTGGGGTTCCTGCTCGGCGGCACGCCTGATTTCCTGCTCGACAGCCGGCGCGGACTCTTCTCCTACCCCGCGCTTGCCACCCGGCTCGCGGAGAACAGATTCGCCTCCGGCAAGCTGGTCGATCACTCGGGACCTGTTCTGCGGCTGGGCAACCTGTCACCGGAGGACATCTACGTCCTGCTGACCAAGCTGCGTCACGTGTACGCTTCCGGCGACCCGGCCGCGTACCTCGTCCCAGACGACGCGCTGATCGGCTACATGCGGCACTGCGCATCGCGGATCGGCGACGCCTATTTCCGTACTCCGCGCGAGACCATCAAGGGATTCCTCGATCTGCTCGCCCTGCTCGATCAGAATCCAGGCCTGGACTGGAGATCGGTGATCGACGATGTCAGCCTCGCATCTGAGCCGGCAGGCTCCGCCGACGATGACGAACTCACCTCATTCCAGCTCTGAGCCGGCCCTGTCCGCGGCGTACGAGCTCTATCACCCGAGCGTCAGGCGGTGGATCTACGACTCTGGCTGGACGCGGCTGCGTGATGCCCAGGAACGGGCAGCAGCCCCGATTCTCGCCGGCGACGATGACCTGATCATCGCCGCCGCGACCGCGAGCGGAAAGACCGAGGCCGCCTGGCTGCCGATCTGCTCGGCGCTGGTCAGCCGGCGTGCGGCCGGCGAGGCCGGGCCAGGCGTTCAGGCGCTGTTCATCAGCCCGCTGAAAGCCTTGATCAACGATCAGTACGAGCGGATGACCCGACTCTGCGACCGGCTGGAAATCCCCGTGCACCGCTGGCATGGCGACGTCGCTGTGTCCCGCAAGTCGCTGGTCATGCGCGCCCCCGATGGTGTGCTGCTGATCACCCCTGAGTCGATCGAGGCGATGTTCGTCAACCACGGGGACCGCGTCGGCCGCGTCCTTAGCGACCTGCGCTACGTGGTCATCGACGAACTGCACTCGTTCATCGGCACGGAGCGCGGTGCGCAGCTCCAGTCCCTGCTGCACCGGGTCGAGCTCTGCGCTGGCCGCGGCGTTCCCCGCATCGCGCTCTCGGCGACCCTGGGCGACTTCACCGCCGCGGCGGAATTCCTGCGGCCAGGAAAAGGCTCGTCGGTGGAGGTTATCTCCTCCGGCGACGACGCCGGCGAGATCCGGCTCCAGCTGCGCGGCTACCGCACCGGCCTGCCGCTCCGGGCTGGCCCGGAGCGGGCGGAGCCCGGGGACAATGTCGAGACCCGTGACATCGCCCCGATCGCCGATGACCTGTTCCGTACGCTGCGCGGGCACGACAACCTCGTCTTCGCCAACTCCAGGGCAGCGGTCGAGACGTACGCAGACATGCTGGAACGCCGCAGCCGCGCCATCTCGACCCGCACAGAGTTCCTCGCTCACCACGGCAGCCTCGCCAAGGAGCTCCGCGAGTACGTCGAGGAGCGGCTGAAGGACCGCTCGACCCCGGTCACCGCTGTCTGCACGTCCACCCTGGAAATGGGGATCGACGTCGGCAGCGTCGACTCGATCGCCCAGATCGGCGCTCCGCCGACCGTCTCAAGCCTCCGCCAGCGACTGGGCCGCTCAGGCCCGCGCGCGGACCAGCCAGCCGTGATCCGCATCTATGTCTCCGAACGCGAGCTAAGCGACCGGACACCGCCGCCCGACGCCCTGCGCGGCGAACTATTCCAGACCATCGCCATGGTCGAGCTTTTGCTCGCCTCCTGGTATGAGCCGCCGCACGTCACCGGACTGCACCTGTCCACCCTCATCCAGCAGATTCTGTCGGTCCTCGCTCAGCAAGGCTCAGCCACAGCCGCGCAGGTCCATCAGGTTCTCTGCGGTCAGGGCCCGTTCCGCCACGTCGGGAAATCCGCCTTCGGCATGCTGTTGCGAGACCTGGGCCACCATGATCTGATCAGGCAGAACTCCCGCGGGTTCCTGCTTCCCGGCGGCCAGGGCGACCGGCTGCTCAGCCACTACAGTTTCTATGCCGCGTTCCACACCTCCCAGGACTACCGGCTCGTCGCGGATGGCCGGACCCTCGGCTCTCTCCCCGTAGAGCGCCCGGTCCTGCCCGGCACCCTGCTCATCTTCGCCGGCCGCCGCTGGCGAGTACTCGGCGTCGACATCGCGCAGCGAGTGATCGAGCTCACCGGGTCAGGCGACGGCCAGCCGCCATCGTTCCCTGGCAGCGGGGGCGAGGTGGCTGACCAGGTCCGCCGCACGATGCGCGCCCTCTACCAGTCGCAGGAAATCCCGCGCTATCTCGACAGCACAGCCCGGGCTCTGCTCGCTGAGGGCAGGGCGGTCTTCCGCCGCTCCGGTCACGCTGACCAGGCCATTTTCGGATGGGGAAAGGAAACGCTGCTCTTCCCGTGGCGGGGAGACCAGATCATGAATACCCTCCTGGTCACGCTCGCCAGCCACGGGCTCAGCGTCGGCCAGGACGGAGTCTGCCTGACGGTGAAAGGCATCACCCCGACCCGGCTGTGGACTCTGATCCGCGAGCTAGCCGCAGCACCTCAACCCGACCCGCTGGCGCTCGCGGAAAGCGTCCGCACCAAGGCGCGCGACAAGTACGACCGATACCTCGGAGAAGACTTGCTCAACCTGGCTTACGCCGCCCGCGCCATCGACGTCCCCGCCGCGTGGTCCGCCCTCGCCGATCTAGCGAACCTCCCTCGCCCCCACGACCCACCCGACCCGGCCAGCCACGCCGACGATCACCCAACTCTGTCCCATGGGCGAGGCACGGCCGATGCTCCGTGATCATGCTGAAGGCCTTGATCACGGAACCCTGAAGGGGTGATCACGCCATCAGAGTCTCCGTGATCAGGCCGAATTTCATGATCACGGAATCGGCCAGGGTGGGCGGCGCTGCCAGGCGGGCCCGCACTCCCATGACCGGCACCCCACCTATCCCGGCCGACTCACCAGTCACACAGATCAGTAAATTCCGCGAAACGGCAGCCGCCGCTTCGCGGAATAGGGCATGCGGTCACAGGCGGTGACCGGCCTCAGGCCGGGCGCAGTGCCAGCGGAGCTATGCTTTATTCCTAAATTAAGGTCTTTTTTTAAGAATAATCACGACCGGGCCTTCGGCGCTTGCTCACAATGTCCCGCGGTTCCGGGAGACCGCCTTCGGTCCCCGGCAGCCCGCTGGGCCAGCTGCCGGGGACACGATCTCGGGCAAGTGGTGCTAGGACGACAGGCAGTCCTCGAAGCCGGACGGCGCCTGCGTGGCCGAACTGAAGAACAGGTTCGCGCACTCAGCCAGGAAACCCGGGTCCTCCTCGGGAATGTAGTGACCTGAGCCTGGCGCGATGACCGTGTGCACGTCCGTGGCCACGCCCTCGAAGGAGTCCGCCGTGAAGCTCCCGAAGCTGTCCTCGCCGCCCATCGCCAGCACCGGCATGGTCAGCATCGGCGTGGCGTGCGCGAGGTTATAAGCCTCATTGGCCGGGAACGCCCGGTAATAGTTGTACCCGGCCTCGCGGTTCGCGGGGCTGCCGTATGCGGCGTACCACACCAGCCGGTCGAAGGGGGTGATAGCGCCCGGAACTACGGCGAACGTGTACAGGTAGTTCAGGTATGCCACCTCCGCCTCGCCATTGTTGACAATGTCCTCTGGCGTCGGCGATGGCTGCATGTTCAGCAGGAAATGGAAGCTGTTGCCGTACACGCTCTCCAGGCCAAACCCGTTGAGGGCCGATTCGAGCACGGCCAGCTTGGTCACCGTTTGCGGGTAGAGCTGGGCGTACGCGTAGGCGATGTTCACCCCGAGGTCATGGGAGAGGATCGAGACGTCATCGAAGCCAAGCGCCACGACCGCCTGGCGCAGGATCGTCGCGGTGTCGACGGCCGTGAAGTCGTCGCCGGCCGGGGCGGTTGATTCACCCAGCCCGGGCAGGTCGAACGCGACCACCGTGTGGGTCTGGGCCAGGCTCGGCATCACCGTGTGCCACTCCCACCAGGTCATAGGCCAGCCGTGCAGGAGCACGAGGACCGGTCCGGAACCGCCGATGACGTAGTGAACGGAGGCACCGGGGACCGCGACCAATCCCTGCCGGAATCCTTTGAGCGCGGGACTGAAGTTAGGCGGAATCACGGCGGGCTTGCTATGCGCCTGCGCCAGGAATCCGCCCAGCCCTTGATGCCGCAGCCAGACCGAGTGAGCCGGAAGTCTGAAGGTGCGCAGGCTCTGGCCGGACGGGCTGTGCGCCGCCTGCACGGGCAGCGCGCTGGCCCCTACGACCGTGCCGAATATTCCCAGCACAATGACCAGACCACCGCTGGCGTATCGGCGCCAGCCGCGAGCGGGCATGGTTTTCCGCAATATCCGCGCGACAGCTGCCGTGCTCCGTTTCCACCCAAGGGACATGCCAATTCCTCCGAATCGGACAGCGATGTTAACTGCTTGCGTACGGGCAATCGCCACTATGAAACCCCATAATGCCTGCTTCTGTCGATACCTGGCCAAATACTGACCCCGTCGTGCCGATTGGATCTTGACCTCCCGGCAGCCCGCCGGCTGGGCCTGGCCAGGAACACCCGCCGCGCATCGCTGCCGCGGCGGCCCTGCGAGCCTGCCCTGACCTCGGTCTCTGGGGCAGCGCGCCGCGCTGTCACCGGAACATGCCAGAAACCAACTACAACCAGGATGAAAAGGGCTCCTTGTTTTAGCGAGACGCCCTCGCGTGTCGCCGGAATGACGTCAGCCAAATGACCCGCAATTCAAGAGAAGAGGTAGTTCCCTGCCACTGCGAAGATAAATGCGGGTCGGCGAGAGCGCGCCCGCCACCGAGGTCGTCGGCCAACTCGGCCAGGGCGTGCGCGCTTCCGTTCGTGGTGCTTCGGAAAAGAGGGGCTGTAATGGATAGCTATCCCGCGAACTCAGCCGCTGAAAAAAGCGTTCTTGACGCCGTTCTGGCCGCTTACCGCCAGGTCCTAGACGATCCCGGTGTGTCACCGGATGACGATTTCTTCGAACTCGGCGGCGACTCGTTCCAGGCTATGGAGATCCTGGCCAGGCTTGAGGAGATGACAGGGAAACAGATCCGTGCTGGCGCCGTCTTCGCCTTCCCGACCGCTACCGGGCTGGCCAGGGTCATAGCGGAGACAGCGAGCGCGAGCTCATGACGCCTGAGGAAATCTCCCCGTCAGGGACGCACGTCGCATTGCCAGGATCACAATGGTCCCTGTGGCGGCAGGTCGTTCTCCGGGCGCCAGGATTTCCGGCCGGAGGCGTCGATCTGCTGGCCTCCAGGGAGCTGGCCGCCGCGGCGGACGGTCTCACCGAGCGTGAAGCCGATGACGCCGGACAGTGGAGCCGGTATCGAACTTTTTTCGAGCAGGAAACGGGGCGGCTCAGCTCCCGGATCCTGGATCTGGCCGCAGAGCCGCGTCTCCAGCGCGCGCTCGCCTGGCAAAACCACCGGATATTCGACACCGCCATCGCCCCGATGCTGCGCAACCAGGACGCTAACAATGTGCGGCGCAACAGCAAGCAGCGCCAGCATGAAGAACTTATCGCGAATTACTGGCAGCGGTATTGCGTCAAGAACGACACGATTGGGTTTACCGGCCCCGTCGGCTGGTCCTTGCTGGATCCCGAGGCTGCCGTCACCCGCCTGGAGACCGGCAGGGAGCTGATTGCCAGCTCAGAAGTGTACTTCGAGATCTGGGTCATCGACCGGCTGGCCGCGGCTATAGCGGCCGAGCCGGGCATGACGCAATGGATACCGCCCCGCATGCTGCCGTTCGTCCGGATCAAGGAACGTCACGCCACGGGACCAGCGGGAGTCGCGGTGGAGCTGAGCGCGGCGGAGTCCGCTGTACTCAGCAGGTGCACGGGGCTGGTACCAGCCCGCGACATCGCGCGCGAATGCGCCGGCATCACGCCGGAGGCCGCTACGGAGGAGGATGTCTACACGGTCATCGGACGGCTGCGGCAGAAGCGCTTGCTTACCTGGAAGCTGGACTTGCCCCTGTCTCCGCATTCTGAGCGGCACCTGCGGCACTTCCTTGAGCACGTGGATGACCCAGTGCTCGCCGCAGAGGGCCTGCGCCGGCTCGATCTCCTCGTGACGGCGAGAGATACCGCCTGGGCGGCATCGCGCGGCGATCCCGCGGGGTTCGTGTCCGCCCTGCACGACCTTGACGAGACCTTCATCAAGGTCGCTGGCACACAACCCAGCCGGCGTGGCGGCAAGACCTACGGAGGACGCACGCTCATCTACCACGACGCGCGCCGGGACGCGGCCCTGACGCTTGGAGCCGACTTCCTGGCGGCACTGCGGCCGCTGGAACTTCTGCTCGACAGCGCGCGGTGGCTGAGCTACCACTTCGCCGCCAGGATCCAGGAGCTTTTTACCAGCATCGCGATCCAGCTGACCGGGGACGGCACCCCGCCAGACCTCGCCTCGTTCTATTTCGAATGCATGCCCGTGATCGCCCGGTCCGCCCCGGCGATCGTGAACGAAGCTCCAGCGTGAGTTCCAGCAGCGATGGGCCGCGATTCTCCGGATTCCTCCGGACGCGCGCCGGGTCGGGCGCGATGGTGCCGCGCTGCGTGACGAGGTGCGCGAAGCATTCGACGTGCCTCACTCCGGGTGGACGGGCGGACGCTACTGCAGCCCCGACCTGATGATCGCGGCCAGCGGGGTGGACGCCATCAACCAGGGTGATTTCGATCTCATTCTCGGCGAGACCCATCTGGGGATCGCCACAAGCAGGCACTACTGTTTCGTCACTCAGCATCCCTCGCCCGGTGACCTGCTTGACTGCCTCGCTGTGGACTCGCCCGGCCCGCGCCTGCTGCCCGTGCTGCCCAAGGAGAACCACGGCCGGCTGTCGGTCAGGACCTCGTCGGCACTCACGAGGGACCTGGACTTCCTGGTCGCGGTGTATGCCCAGACCGCGCAGGCCGGTCGGCCCCGGCTGCTCAATGCTTCCGACCTGATTGTGTCGCCCGGGGCCGCCGGCCCGGTCGTCAGCATCCCGACAGGGCCGTCGTTTCCGGTTATCGACGTGCTCGCGGAAATGCTGCTGGACGTCTTCATGGATTCCTTCGAGCTCGTGCCCCGTGCTGCTTACCAGCCGCGAATCACTATCGACCGGCTAGTAATCGTCCGTGAAGCCTGGCGTTTCGATGCCGCGCAAATCGAATTCGCTCAACTTCGAGATGAGCCTGCCAGGTTCGCCGCGGGCCGCCGCTGGAGGAGCGAAACCGGGCTGCCCCGGCATGTGTTCGTGAAGGTGACTGGCGAAGTCAAGCCGTTCTTCGTCGATTTCGACAGCGTGACTTCGGTAAACATCCTGGCCAAATCGCTCCGCCGACTGCGGGAACGACCACCGGGCGGTCCAGAAATATTGGTGCAGTTCAGCGAAATGCTTCCGTCCGCTGAAAACCTGTGGCTCACCGATTCCGCTGGCGGCCGGTACACCTCTGAGCTAAGGATCGTAGCAGTCGATCAGCGGGAGATCAGCGCCGCGTGATCCGTTCGGATAGTTTGACAAGGGCGGGCAGCCCGGGCAGGAGTTGTCGTGATGCCAGGATCATCAGAGCTTCAGGAAACGGACGCCGGCCGGTTTCCGCTCTCGAGTCAGCAGCGACTGTGGCGGGAGTACGATCCGATATCCGCGTTCAATCCGCGATTTGTCATCGGCAGATCATTGCGGATCAAAGGCTCGGTGAATACCTCGGCGCTGCAGGAGGCGCTGAATGACGTGGCCGCGCGCCACGAGATTCTCCGCACCGTGGTCGTGCGCGACGCCGAGCCTCCGTATCAGCAAGTTCACCTGCCTTCGCCGGTGCCGCTGCGCGTCCGCGCCCTTCCAGACGTCGCGGACGGGTCACGGGATGCCTGCGCGCGGCAACTCCTCATGGAGGCCGAGCAGAGCTCGCTGGACGTGCGGGATCTCCCGTTGCTGCGGGCTGACTTGTGCACGTTCGATGACCGTGACTCGGTGCTCACCGTGGTCACCCACCATACGGCGGCCGATGCCTGGTCCATCCATCTGATCATCCGCGACCTGGCGACGTGTTACGCGGCGAGGGCAGCCGGCCGGGTGCCGGCGCTGCCGCCAGTGCGGCAATACCGGGAATTCGCCGCCTGGGAGGAGTCCGTAGCCGCCAGCTCGATGGTTCGCGAGGCTCGCGCATACTGGCGGCAGAAGCTACAGGGTGCGCGATTCTTCGGGCTGCCGGGCGATCGCCCCCTCGCGGAGCCACTCTCCACGCCCTACAAGTCTTACCACTTTACTATCGGGGCCGACGTCATGACCACCGTCTCGGCGCTCGCGAAGAGCGCGCACGCTACCACCTTTATGGTCTTGCTGGCGGCCATCGACGTGCTCGCCTACCAAGTCAGCGGCACGACCGATCCCGTGATCAGAAACATTACCTCTGGCCGCAGCGAGCGCCAGTTCCACGATACCGTCGGGCTCACGCTGAGCTTCGTGCCGATGCGGACAGATACCAGCCAGTGCGGCAGCTTCCGCGAGATCGTAGAATCAGTCCGTGATACCTGCGTCGAGGCAAGCACACGGGAGATTCCGCTGGACATAGTCGCCCAGGAGGCCCCTGAGCTCTATGAACCAGCCGACGATCCGCGGCTCGCGATGTTCCTGCTCGGATATTTCAGGGCGCCAGTCGACGACGATGAACTCAAGATCGCCGATAGCTCCTATCTGGTCCGTGCCCTAGAGCAAAATGGGCACGTCAGCTCTCAGCTCGCGAGCGGCGCTGTGTGGACCATGCAGCCGCTTTCCTCTGGCGGAATGAAATGCCGCGTAGAGTTTAACTCCGGCGCATTCGACCAGGACACCATCGCTGGCTTCGCGCAGGCATACAGCCGTATTGTCGCCATGGCCTCGGCCGAGCCAGACCGGGCCTGGAAGACGCTATAGCACTCACCCCCCCCCCGGGCGGGCCGGCGGCCGGGCGGACCGGATCTTTTGCCGGGTATGCCGGGATCGGGGTGGCGGCAGCGGCCCGCGCCGTCGCGGCCGGGGACCCCTGCTGCTGTGCCGGCGACGGCAGGGGTCCCCAGCTGCGGTAACCGCTGGTACTCCCGGACGGGCGGAATACCGGGCAAGCTCGCCACGCAGGCCAGGCTGAGCCACCACCCGGACCCGGAATGCCGGGTATCGGCCCTTTTCGAGGTCTGGGCGGCTAACCTGACCCAGGGTTCGGGCAGATCCTGTAGGAGACGTTTCACCGGCCCGTGCCCGGCTGTCAGCGCGGCGGTCGGCCGGGGCGCAACGCCGGCCCTCATCCAGGATTCCGGGTTCTGTCGCATATTTCTGGATGGTTACGTTGGCTGGTTGGCGGCGAGGATGAGCTTGCGGAGGAGGGGGAAGCTGGCGCGGCCGTAGGCCTGGCGCTTGATTTTCTTGATCTTGCTGACGGTTCCCTCGACTTTTCCGCTGTTCCAGGGCAGGGACAGGCCGTTGCGGACGGCGTCGTAGTCCTGGCGGATGCCGGCGGCGAAGGAGGCGAGCGCGGGGATGCCGGCTGTCTCGGCGGCGTGCAGCCAGGTGTCGAGGGTTTCGGTTCTGGTGGCGGGGCTGATGCGGGTGGCGGTGAGGCCGGCGCTGATGTCGGCGAAGGACCGGGCCAGTCCGGTGATGAGGGCGATGCGGGGGATCGCGGCGGTGACGGCGGCGAGCGCGGCGGTGTCCTCGGGGGTGAGGTTCGCGGGGCTGGTCATGATCCAGCGGGCGATGTCGCGGGCGGCGGGCAGCGGCGGGGGCGGGGGAGGGGCGCTGCCGGGCAGGTGCCGCAGGGGCCGGAGGTAGCGGCGGACCTGCTGGTCTGAGCCCTGGTAGCCGAGCCGGGTGATCTCGGCGGCCAGGGCGCGGGCGTCGCGGGCGCCCTCGTTCCAGCGGCGGATGAGGTGGTCCTTGTACGGGTCCACGGCGGAGGGCTGGCGGGCGGGGAGGATCTCGGCGGCGGTGGCGGCGGCGTACCTGCGCACGGTGGGCACGCAGAGGCCCAGCTCTCGGGCGACGGCCGCGGCGGAGTGGCCGGCGTCGAGCAGGCGCCGGATCTCCGCGTGCAGCCGGCGGACCTCGCCGGCCCGCGCCGACTCCCGCGACTCCCGCGACTCCCGCCGCGGGGGCGGCGGGGCTTCTCCTTGCTCTCCTTGCTGCTCGCGGTGGTCCTCGTGCTGGTGCCCGGCGAGGACGGCGGCGGTGGCCTGGCGGACCCGGTCGCTGAGATTGTGCAGCAGGGAGAGTGTCAGATTCTTTGTGCGCGGGACTTTTTTGCTGTCCGTTTCCGGATGGTTATCCGGTGTCTTTCGTTCGCGCTATCTGCTGTCGTGCTATCCCGTTTGCCCGTGGCCCTCGCGGAGCCGGGCCTTTCGTTCCTGCTGGTACCTGATGCTGCGTGTCCCGGTTTCCCGGGGCGTCCTGCCTGATTCAGGGACCGTCATTGCTTTCTGTGATTTAAATATAGCAGACGGTAATGGAGGGTGGGCGGGACACGCCGTGCTGTTCCTCTCTTCATTTCTCAGGCTCGCGCCGGCGGGCGGCGCCGGGTCAGGGGTGCAGGATGGCGGTGTGCTCGGCGATCGCGTCGTCGAGGTCGGCGGCGGCGACCGCGAGGGCGGCGTGCAGCCCGGTCAGGTCGTCCCAGTCCGGGGCGGCCCCGGCGAGGCCGGCCTCGGCGGCCTGGTCGCCGGCCAGCGCGCCGATCACGGCTGCGGCGTCAGCGAGCAGGCCGGCGATCTCCTCGGCGTCCAGGGCGTCGAGCGGCACGCTGCCCGCCCGGGTCCCGCTTCCTGGTACCGGCATCCCGCACCCCCTCGTGTCATGTCCGGTCAGCGAACCGGTCCGGCCAGCGGGCGGCCATCTCGCCCCAGGCCTCGTGCCAGCCCTGGGTGACGTGGCCCTCGATCAGCCGCCGCGAGCTGTCCGGCCTGCTGCCGGCCCGGCTGGCGTGGCGGGCCCGCTGCTCGGCCCGCTTCTCCTCGGCATCCACGATAGCCAGCCACAGCGCCTTGACCGCCGAGTCATCGCTCGGGAACTGCGCCCGCGTCTTCAGGACCTTGCGCATCTCCCGGTTGAACGACTCGACCGCGTTCGTCGTGTAGAGGACTTTCCGCAGCGCGGGGCCGTGCTCCAGGAACGGGACGAACCGGTCCCAGGCCCGCTCCCACACGGCGGCGGCGGCCGGGTACTTGCGGCCCAGCGGCGTGCCGGCGAACTCCGCCAGCGCGGCGTAGGCGGCGTCCGCGTCGCAGGCGGTGTAGATGGCGCGCAGGTCCGCCGCCATCGCCGCCCGGTCGGTGTAGGAGGCGTAGCTCAGGCTGCGGCGGATCAGGTGCACCGTGCAGGTCTGCACCGTGGTCTGCGGCCAGGTCGCGGTGATCTCCTCGCCCAGCCCGGACAGGCCGTCGCAGCACACGAACAGGACCTCCTCCAGCCCCCGGTTCCGCAGCTGCGCCAGCGCCTGCGCCCACGCCTTGGATCCCTCGGCGGACGTCACCCAGATCCCCAGCACCCGCTTGGCGCCCCCGGTGTCGATCCCGATCGCGATGTTCACCGCCTTGTTCCGCACCGCGGCCCCGTCCCGGACCTTCGCGACCAGCGCGTCGATGTAGATCACCGGGTAGAACGACTCCAGCGGCCGGTGCTGCCACTCCCGCATCCCCTCCAGCGACTGGTCCGTGACCCGCGACACCGTGTCATGAGTCAGGTCCACCCCCGTGGTCTGCCGGACATGCCGGGCGATGTCCCGCACCGACATCCCCTTCGCGTACAAGCTGATGATCACCGCGTCCAGCCCCCCGGACCGCCGCGACTGCTTCGGCACCAGCACCGGGTCAAAGCTCCCGTCCCGGTCCCGCGGCACCGCCAGCCGCACCGGCCCCACCTCAGTATTCAGCGTCTTGGCACTCGACCCGTTCCGCCGGTTCCCCTCCCCGCCGTCCAGGTGAGCATCCAGCTCCGCCGCCAGCCCCGCCTGCAGCACCTGCCCGATCACCCCGGCCAGCAGCCCGCCCGGGCCCGTCAGCGTCACCGGCTCCCCGGACCTGGCCCGCTCCGCCAGCTGCCCCGCCAGCGCCGCCACCACCTCCTCCGGCAGCACCAGCCCCTCCCCGCCGGCCCCGCCGCGAAACCCTCCCGCCACGTCCTCGACTTCGACCGGCGCTTCCTCTAGCATCGTCATCTCGACCTCCCCATGGTCCAGGTCACCCCACGTGACCTGCGAGAACATTCTTATCGATCACCCCCCGCACAATCTTTCTGACACACTCGCAGCAGGTGCCAGCGGTCAGCGACCTGGACCGCGTCCGGGGCGCCCTGGCGGCAGGCGGCGCCGTAGCCAGTGCCCCGGTCCCGGCAGATGACCGCGGCACCGGGATGGTCTTCCAGCCACTTCTTCACCGTCCCGGTCTCCCGGTCCGGCAGCACCCCGATGACCTGCCCGGTTTCCATATCGATCAGCACCGTGCCGTAGTCACGGCCCCGCCTGAACGCGAAATCATCGATTCCCAGCACCCGCGGCGCGGTCCCCGGGTCCTCCTCCGGCAGGGCCAGGACCAGCCGGATCATCGAGTGCCGGGACGCGGGCATGCCCAGCTGCCCGGCCAGCGCCGACCCGGCCCGCCCGGCCAGCACCCGCGCGGCCGCCTCCAGCGCCCCCGCCAGCAGCGGCGTCCTGCGCGCCCGCGCCGACGTCAGGCCCTCGACCTGCTCAGCGAACGACTTCCGCGCGCACCCCGGGTTCACGCAGTCCAGCACCCGGACCTGCAGCCGGACCACCACCGGCCGCCCCCAGACCGGAAGATCACGCAAGAACCGCGCATACCCGCCATGCCGCCTGCCCGACAGCACCCCGCAGTCCGGGCACGCCACCCGCTCCGCCGCCGGCCGCGCCCGCACCACCACCCGCTCCCCGGTATCCGCCACGCCCTCCACCACCAGCCCCGCCAGATGCGGCATCAGCACCGAAAGCACCCGCGCACACGACAACTCCCCATCACACTGCGACAATGACACGGCGGGCTCCTGGCTCCGGCGGATTCGACACCCAGCCAGATACCAGGAGCCCGCTCCCGCACCACCGCGACACGCCGAACGCAAACAACCGTTACCACCCAGAGATTTGCGACAGAACCGGATTCCGTGATCATGGTCGGGGTCTTGATCACGGAATCCTGGTGGGGTGATCGCACGGCTCATGTTCCGTGATCAAGGCTTGCTTCATGATCACGGAAGGTTGCGCGGGGTACCCAGGCACTCGGCTGGGCTGAGCGGCGGGCGGATGACTGAGCGAAGGGTCGATGACTGAGCGGACGGAGCGAAGACGCTGTCGCGGGCCGGCTGGCCTGTCATAAATGGACAACGTCCGCCGCAGGCTCCGCGACCATCTTGTCCAGGCCCTTCATGCCCGCTAGCAGGTAGGTGCCGTCAGCCTGAACGGCACCGAAGTCGCGGTACTCCTTCTGGCTCAGGCCGCCGAGGAAGCCCGCGGCCATCACCGCCCCCGCGATCGGGAAGAACAGCGCCGCACCGAGGTGGTGCACCAGGATGCCGGTGAGCGCGACCGACAACGGGAACGAGCCCAGCATGCACGTCATGATCAGGCCTATGACCCGCCCGAGCACATGCGGCGGCGTCCATCTCTGGCCTGCGGTGAAGAAGATGACGTTGCCAAACCCGTTGCATCCGCCGTAGATGAAGAGCGCCACCGCCGCTCCGAGCTCGCCGCCCAGGTAGGGGATCAGGCTCATGACCGCCGCTTGCACGACGAAAGCTCCGGCAGCGACAACCGCCTGGCGCAGCTGCCCGGTGCGCGCGGCCAGCAGCGTGCCGATCAGGCCTCCTGCGGCGAGGCACGCCAGCAGTGCGCCGTAGCCGGTCGCTCCGAACCGGGTGTGCGCCAGCGATGGCAGCGCCACGCCAGTGAGGCCGCCGCTGGCCAGGTTGGCCCCGATGGTCACCATGATGGCGACCTGCATGGCCCGCGACCGCCTCAGCAAGTCCGGCACCCTGAGCTTGGTGATCTCGCTTTCCGCAGGAGGAGCCGCCGGAATATCGGCGTCCTTGTCAGGGGCATCAGCTGCCGCGGACTCGGCGACCCTGCCAGACGTGGCACCCGCCGCTGCCCGGCGCCGGGGGATGAGCGCCAGGGTCAGCGCCGACACCGCGAACGTGCCGGCGTTGACCGCGAACGCCGGACCCGACCCCACGGTCGCGACCAGCGCCCCGGCGAGCGCCGGGCCGAACAGCGAGCCTACGCGAAGCGCCGCTTCGGATACGGCGTTGCCCGCCATCAGCTGATGGGGCTCAAGCAGTGAGGGCATGATCGAGTAGGAGGCCGGGAGGAACAGTCCTTCGCCAGCGCCGATCAGCGCGGCCAGCGGTCCCAGGGCCGCCAGCGACACGACGTGGCGCACCGCCAGCACCGCAAGCACCGCTATCAGCACGCACCGCGCGATATCGGCCACCAGCATCACCGTGCGGGCCCCGATTTTGTCGGTCAGCGTCCCGGCCAGCGGCATCAGCACCGTGCGCGGTACCCCGTAGCACGCCAGCACCGTGCCGAGGAGGACCACCCCGCCGTGCGTGGACAGCACCAGCCAGGGCAGGGCCACCGCATAGCAGTAGTCGCCCACCGTCGAGGCGAGCTGGCCGCCCGTCAGCAGCTGGAAGTTCCGCACCGCCAGCGGTCCAGACCGCCACGACTCCGACATCCGCTGCCACGTCTTCCGGGATGCCGGACGGCTCCCAGCCGGCGGTTCCGATCCTGCTGTCATCGCTTCCGGTCACCACCCATAAGCGGAACGATGCCTCGGAAGTGGCAGCGACCGCTTGTCTGAGGCTGCTCATTGCGCCCGTGAATCCCGCAATCCGGGAGTCATGCGAACTGAGCCTGGCTCATCTAGCTTCATGTCATGATCAAGCAGGTCCAGCTCGCACCGCATCTGGCCCGGCTGTCCGGTGACTGGGCGCTGTGGCGAACGGTCTGCCTGCGCGGTGCGGGCTTCCCGGTCGGCCTTCTCGCCGACCTCGGCGCGCCAGACCTCGCCAGCGCAGCCGACACCGTCAATTGCGGCACCGCCAACTCCGGCACTGGCACCGCCAGCTCCGGCACCGCCAAGGCCGCCTATGCCGCCGGGTTCGACGCCGAGGTCCGCCTGGCTGTCCTCGGTCCTGAACCAGCTGGCCGGCCTGCCGCCGCTGCGAGAGGCCGTCGCCTGGCAGAACCGGCACGCCCTGGAGACCGGCATCGACGTGCTGCTGCGGCACGGACCAGGGACAGGCAAGCGCAACTCGCATCGCAGACGGCAGGAGTCACTCGTCGCCAGCTACCTGCAGCGCTACTGCGCGAAGAACGACACCATCGGATTCTTCGGGCCGGTGGGCTGGTCCCTGATCGACGACGAGGCCGGCGTGCGGGTCACCCCCGCAGCCGCCGGCGGGATGATCGACGCTCGCATCACCTATCTTGAGGGCTGGGCCGTGCGCGCGACACTGGCCCGTCATGAGGCCGCACTACGCCCGTGGCTGGTACCGAGGCGGGTGCCGCTGAGCAGCGTCGACGGCAGGCTGCTGCGGCTGCCGCTCGGGCCGCCTCGCCCGCTGACAGCGGCCGAGGCGGCGGTGCTGCGAAGCTGCGACGGCATCAGGGACGCCACCGAGGTCGCTGCCGCGGTCCTCGCCGATCCGGCCGCCGGGATGGACGACTCGACGCTGGTCTTCGCGCTGATGGAACGGCTCGCCGCCAGCCACCGGCTGATCTGGCAGGTCGACGTGGCACCGCAGGACATCCGGCCTGAGCGCTCGGCGCGCACGCTGCTGGCGCGGGTCACTGATGACGCCGTCCGCGAGCGGCCGAACGCGCTCTGGCTGAGCTGACCGCCGCCAGGGATGAAGTAGCCGCCGCGGCGGGCGATGCGGATCGGGTCACAGTTGCCATGGCCGGTCTTGAGGAGACGTTCACCCAGCTGTCCGGGACCCCGGCCACTCGCCGGGCGGGCCTTGCGTACGCGGGCCGGACTCTGGTGTACGAGGAGTGCCTGCGCGGCGACATCGTGCGGCTGGGCACCGACACCCTGGACGGCATCCGCGAGCCGCTCGCGCTGGTGCTGGACAGCGCCCGCTGGTTCACCATCGCCTGCGGTGCCGCCTACGCTCGGCATTTCGAGGCGGCCTACCAGCAGCGGGCCGGCGAACTCGGCACGGACGTGGTGCCATTCGCCGACTGGTGGGCGCTGGAGGGCGACGCGATTTCCCGCGAGCGGCCGCCGTTCATCGAGCCGGTGCTGCGCGAATTGTGGCAGCGCTGGGCGATGTTGCTTGAGCTGCCGCCTGACGCTCGGCGGGTTCAGCTCCGCGCGGCGGACCTGCGGGAACGGGCTGCGGCGGCGTTCCCGGCCGGCCCGGCGCCCTGGCCGCTCGCCGTGCACCACAGCCCCGACCTGATGCTCGCCGAAGCCAGACCCGGCGCCGGCGGCCCGCCTACCTGGGTGCTCGGCGAGGTCCATCCGGGCCTGGTGACCTCGATCTATGCCACCTGGCTTGAGTACCATGACGCACCGGAGACGGTGCACGCCGCCCTCCAGCACGACCTCAGCGGCCCGGCGGTAAGAATGGCCGATACCGAGACCGCCAAGCACGGCAGCACCGGCATCCGGCTGGCCACCGGACCGTCAAGGCCCGGCGACCTTCGCCTTATGTTCGCCCGCGACTCGTGCGGTTATGACCCAGCCACAACGCTGGTCGTCGGTGACTGCGATCTGATCAGCTCGCCGGCCGGGCTGCGGGTGCGGCGCAAGGACGGAACCCTGGAACGTAGCCTGCTTGAGGTGCTCGGCGACCGGATCAGCACGCTCACCGCTGGCAGTTTCGGTCTTCTCCCGCCGGCCACGCACGCTCCCCGTGTCACGATCGACGGCCTCGTGGTGACCAGGGAGAAGTGGACGCTGCCCGCCAGTGAGCCTGCGTTCGCCAGCGACACCGACGAGAGCAACCGCTACTTGCGCGCCCGCGCGTGGGCGGTCAGACACGGGCTGCCCCGGCACGTCTTCTTGCGCTTCTCCGGCGAGCGCAAGCCGATCTACGCGGACCTGACCAGCCTGGCCTCGATCGACCTGCTCTGCCGCGGACTGCGCCGGGCCAGCCGGAATGCCGGCCAGGACGCGACGATGACCATCGCCGAGATGCTGCCCACGCCCGACCAGACATGGCTGCACGACGCCCAAGGCCACCGGTACACCTCTGAGTTGCGGATGGTCGCCACCGATCTCAGACCGCACTGCCGGTGCTAGCAAACAGGCGGCTGATGGCCGCGCCTACGTCCTGGACCAGGGGCGGGCGCAGGAACTCGTAATGGTCACTCTCGACGGACAGGACCGAGACCTCGCCGTTCAGCCGGGCCGGCCAAAGCTCGCGCGCCGGGGCGTTCAGCGAGCCGGCCGCGCTGACGATCAGTGTGGCTGCCCGGACACTATTCCCGGCCGGGCGGTACCCGGCGAGCATCCGGCTATGCGCCGCGAACAAGCCGAACCGCCGCTGGAGCCGTGCCCCGATGGCGTCGCGCTCGGCGGGGTCGTCCATGGCCAGGTCGCTGCCGCCTGCCAGCTGTCCCGCGAGCCAGGCTAGCTGCCCGGCAGGCGTCACGGTCGCGGGATCCGGAGCTGCCGCGGTATCCAGGCCCAGGCTATGCGCCGCGTCGGCGACGAACCGCGCGGCGAGCCCGGCCTCCCCGGATGGGTGGCCGGCAGCGATGGCGAATGGCGCGTCAAGCAGCACGAGCAGGCTGACGCAGGCGCCGGCCTGTTCCAGGCGCTGCGCGATCTCGAACGCGATCACGCCGCCCATCGACCAGCCGGCCAGCGCGTAGGGCCCGGCTCCCTGGACCGCCTGGATTCGCTGGGTGTAATCGGTGACGAGCTCGGCAAGCGAGGAGGCGACCACACCATCGTCGCTAAGAGCGGGAGATTCCAGCCCGTACACCTTGAAGGTGTCCGCCAGTTCCTGACCGAGCGGCGCGTACGCCGTTACGGTGCCGCCAATCGCGTGCACGAAGAACAGCGGGATCTCGGCCTTTCCGCTGTTCAGCGCTACGAGCGGACCGGACCCAGATAGCGACTCCGAGCGGCTGATCCCGGCGATGGCGGCGGCGAGCAGCCGGGGGGTGTGGTGCAGGAAGATCGCGGAGACTCCGAGGTCAACGTCGGTCTCGCGGCTGATCAGATTCACCAGCCGCATGGCGGTCAGAGAGTTGCCGCCAAGGTCGAAGAAGCTATCGGTGGCTCCGACTCTGGTGGTGCCGAGAATGGTGGCGTACACGCTCATCAGCATGGCCTCGGCTGGGGTTTCCGGCTCCGCCTTGTCCTGCGTTTCCTGGCGGCGCGGGGCCGGCAGCGCTTTCCTGTCCACCTTGCCGCTGGCATTGAGCGGGAAGGTTTCGACCGTGAGGTAGTGGGCTGGGATCATGGCGGCGGGCAGCGTGCGGGCCACGTGGGCCCGCAGGTCCTGGTCGCTGACCGGCTCACGCGCAGGTCCTCCGTCCAGGCGCAGGTAGGCGGCGAGCTCGCTGCCCGCAGCCGGGCCGGTGACGACGGTCACGACGGCCTGGGCGATGGCCGGATGGGCGGCGAGCGCGGCCTCGATCTCGCCGAGCTCGATCCGGATGCCCCGGATCTTGACCTGGCCATCGATCCGGCCCGCGTACGCAAGCGTCCCGTCGGGGCGGCGGCGCACCAGGTCACCGCTCTTGTAGAGCCGCTGGCCGGGCTGGAAGGGGTCCGGGATGAACCGTTCCCTGGTCAGGTCCGGCCGGTTCAGGTAACCGCGCGCCACGCCGGCGCCGCCGATGTGCAGCTCCCCGAACACCCCGACCGGCACCGGGTTCAGCTGCCGGTCCAGCACATAGGCCCGGTAGTTCGGGCGAACTGGAGACCCGATCGGGGGCGGCATCGGGGTCGTGGCATCCAGCTCGGCGAACGCCGCGGTCACGGTGGTCTCGGTCGGGCCGTAGCCGTTGACCAGCCGGAGGCCGGGGCGGATCCAGCGGCGGGCCACCTCCGCCGGCAGTTCCTCGCCGCCCGCCATGATGACCCGCAGCTCCGGGTACTGGCCGGCGGGCAGCAGCCCCAGCACCGCAGGCGGCAGGCTGGCGAACGTGATTCCGGTCTGGCGGATCAGTGCGGCCAGCCGCGGTGGTGAGTGCAGTGTTTCCGGTGCGGCGAGCACCAGCCGGGCGCCAGACAGCAGTGACAGGAACATGTCCTTCACCGAGACGTCGAAGGCAAAGGATGCGAACTGGAGCATGACGCTGCCAGGACCGATCCCCCAGTGCTCGATCAGGCCATACGCCAGGTTGACCACATTGCGGTGCTCGACGACGACGCCCTTGGGCTGGCCGGTCGAGCCCGAGGTGTAGATCACGTACGCCACGTTCGCCGGGGTAACGCCCGTATCTTTCAGGTCATCGCCGGCCAGCTGGCTCAGCCGGTCCCACTCGGCGTCCACGTTCAGCGCACCGGCATCCGCCACGCTTTCCGCGCTCGGGGTGTCGGTGAGAATGACGGTCATGGCGCTGTCGGCGATCATGAAGGCCAGGCGCTGCGCGGGTAGGGCCGGGTCCAGCGGGACGTACCCGGCGCCGGCCTTCAGGATGCCCAGCATCACCGCCAGCCGGCGCAGCCCGGCACCCATGCACACCCCGGCAAGCTCCTCGGGCCCCACCCCCAGCTCCCGCAGCCGCCGCGCGACCTGGTTCGCCTGGCGGTTCAGCTCCGCGAACGTGACCCGCTCGCCCTCATACTCAGCCGCGATCGCGCCCGGGGTCCGCGCAGCCTGCGCCTCGAAACCCTCATGAACGCAGACAGACGGGACCGGCCCGGCGGTGTCATTCCAGTCATGCAACTCGGCCCGCAGCTCAGCCTCAGTCAGCAACGGCAGCTCCGACAGCCGCGCCGAGGAGTCAGATACCACCCCCCGCAGCAGCACCTCCAGATGCCCCAGCAGCCGCTCGACCGTGCCCGCATCAAACAAAGCCGTCTTGTAACAGCACTCCAGCCACAAGCCCCCGGCCCGCACCTCCACAGCAAACGTCAGGTCAAACTTCGCCGCGTCGAGGCTGCGCACCAGGTCGATGAGGAGGAAGTCCGCGCCCGCCGCGCGCACTGGCGTGTCATCACGTTCGGCATAAGTGAAATTGATTTGGAAAATGGGCGACCGGCTAGCGTCGCGCACCACCCTCAGTGTGTCCACCAGCTTGCCGAACGGCAGATCCTGATGCGCGAACGCGCCGACGACGACTTCCTTCACCCGAGCCAGCAAGTCGCGGAAAGCCGGATCACCGGATATGTCGCAGCGGATCGGCAGCGTATTCACCAGGAAACCGATCAGCGGCGTCAGTGCGCGGCGGTCACGGTTCGCGGCGACGGTGCCGACGACCAGGTCGTCCTGCCCGGTGTAGCGGTGCAGCAGCGTCAGCAGGCTCGCCATCAAGGTGACGAACAGCGTCACGCCCTCCTGGCGGCTCACCTCCCGCAGCCCCGCCAGCAGCCCCGCATCGGTCATCCGCTCGGCCAGCGCCCCGTCGAAGCAGTCGATGACCGGACGCGGCCGGTCAGCCGGGAACTGAACCGTCTCGAACCCCTCAAGCACTCCCCGCCAGTACGACTCCAGATCCGCCAGCACCTGCCCCTGCAGCCGCTCCCGCTCCCACACCGCGTAATCGGCGAACTGCACCGGCAGCTCTGCCAGCCCTGGCTGCTCCCCGCTCACCTCACCCCCGTACAGCGCCGCGAGGTCCCGCACGAACACCCCAGCCGACCAGCCATCGAACACCGCATGATGAAACACCGCCACCAGCGCATGCTCAGCTTCGCCCAGCCGTACCAGACAGGTGCGCAGCAGCGGACCCAACGCGAGATCAAACGGCCGCATCGCCTGCGCCAGCACCAGCTCCCGCAGTGCGGCCTGCGGACTGCCGTCCGCATCCACCACCTCAAGCACAGCAGGCACCACCGGATCAATCACCTGAACCGGCCGGCCCAGCCCGTCCGCCACCAGCCTCGTACGCAGCACCTCATGACGTTCCGCCAGCTGGTCCAGCGCCCGGCCCAGCGCACCAGGATCGAGCTGCCCTCCGATGCGGATCACGCTCGGGACGATGTAAGTTGCCTGCCCCGGCGCGAACTGGTCGAGAAACCAGAGCTGCTCCTGGCCGAAGGATGCCGTCGGGAGACCTGGGCCGGGGCTACGGCGGCCAATGCGCCCCGCCGCCTCACCGCCCTGGCCGCGCCGCAACCGCGCGGCCAGTTCTGCTCGCTGCTCCTGTGACAGCATCCTCGCTCCTTGAAATCCCGCCGGACTAGCTGAAGCCGACGGTCTCAGGATCTCCGTCACTGAAACCGTGCTCGTCGCGGAGCACTGCGGCCAGTTGCCGAGGCGTGGGCGCCACGAACACCGACGCTGCGCCGACCTCTACCTCAAGTTCCTCTTCGAGCACGCCGACCAGCCGCATCGCCTGAAGCGAGTTGCCGCCGAGGTCGAAGAAGCTGTCGGTGGCACCTACCCCGGCTGTACCGAGTAGCGAGGAGTAGATGTCGGCCAGCATGATCTCCAGGAGCGTGGCGGGCTCGATGTGTTCCGCGGCAGGCCGCTGCGGTACGGGTGCGGGCAGGGCGGAACGGTCTACCTTGCTGCTGGAGTTGAGCGGGAAGGTCTCGACGGTGAGGTAGCGGGCGGGGATCATGGCGGCGGGCAGGGTGCGGGCCAGATAGGTCCGCAGGTCCTGGTCGCTGACGGGTCCTGCGTTCAGGCGCAGGTAGGCGGCGAGCTCGCTGCCCACTGCCGGGCTGGTGACGACGGTGACGACAGCCTGGGCGATGGCGGGATGGGTGGCGAGCGCGGTCTCGATCTCGCCGAACTCGATCCGGATACCCCGGATCTTGACCTGGTTGTCGATTCGGCCCGCGAACTCGATCGAGCCGTCGGGGCGGCGGCGGACCAGGTCACCGCTCTTATGCAGCCGCTGGCCGGGAGTGAAGGGGTCCGGGATGAACCGTTCCCTGGTCAGGTCCGGCCGGTTCAGGTAGCCCCTGGCCACCCCGGCGCCGCCGATGTACAGTTCCCCGAACACCCCGGCCGGCACCGGGCTCAGCTGCCCGTCCAGGACATAGGCCCGGTAGTTCGGGCGGACGGGAAACCCGATCGGGGGCGGCATCGGGGTCGTGGCGTCCAGCTCGGCGATGACCGCGATTGAGGTGGCCTCGGTCGGGCCATAGCCGTTGACCAGCCGAAGGCCGGGGCGGATCCAGCGGCGGACCATCTCGGTCGGCAGCTGTTCGCCGCCGACAGACAGGACCCGCAGATCTGGGTAGTCGCCGGCGGGCAGCAGGTCAAGCACGGCGGTTGGCAGGTTGGCGTACGTGACGCGGGCCTGGCGGATCAGTGCGGCCAGCCTCGGCGGTGAGTGCCGTATTTCCGGTGCGGGGAGCACCATCCGGGCGCCGGACAGCAGTGACAGGAACGTGTCAAGCACCGACATGTCGAAGGCATAGGACGCGAACTGCAGCACGGCGTTGCCAGGGCCGATCCCCCAGTGCTCGATCCTGCCGTGCACCAGGTTGACCACGCTGCCGTGCTCGACAACGACGCCCTTGGGCTGGCCGGTTGACCCGGAGGTGTAGATCACGTACGCCACATTGGCCGGGGTAACGCCCGTATCTTTCAGGTCATCGCCGGCCAGCTGGCTCAGCTGGTCCCACTCGGCGTCCGCGGACACCACGGTGACCCCGGCCACGTCCGGCACGCTTGCCCGGCTCGCGTGGTCGGTGAGCAGCACCCGCATGCCGGTGTCGGCGATCATGAAGGCCAGGCGCTGCGCGGGCAGGGCCGGGTCAAGCGGGACGTACCCGCCGCCAGCTTTCAGGATGCCAAGCAGCGCCGCGAGCCGTCGGAGCCCGGCGCGCATGCTCACCCCGGCGAGTGACTCGGGCCCTGCTCCCAGCTCCCGCAGCCGCCGCGCGACCCGATTCGCCTGCCGGTTCAGCTCAGCGAAGGTAACCTGCTCGCCCTCACACTCGGCCGCCACCGCGTCCGGCGTCCGCGCCGCCTGCGCCTCGAAATACTCATGAACACACACAGGCGGGACCGGGCCGGCGGTGTCATTCCAGTCGTGCGACTCGGCCCGCAGCTCAGCCTCAGTCAGCAATGGCAGCTGCGACAGCCGCGCAGACGAGTCAGACACCACGCCCCGCAGCAAGACTTCCAGATGTGCCAGCAGCCGCTCGATCGTGCCCGTATCGAACAAAGCTGTTTTGTAACAGCACTCCAGCCACAGCCCCCCGGTCCGCGCCTCCACAGCGAACGTCAGGTCGAACTTCGCCGCATTGATGCCCCGGACCAGATCACTGGCCGCGAACTCGACACCCGCGGCCGGCACTGGGGTGTCGTCAGGTTCTGCGTAGGTGAAGTCGATCTGATAGACCGGCGACCGGCTGGCGTCGCGCTCCACCTTCAGTGCGTCCACCAGCTTGCCGAACGGCAGGTCCTGATGCGCGAACGCGCCGACCACAACCTCCTTCACCCGCGCCAGCAGATCACCGAAGGCCGGATCCCCGGACAGGTCACAGCGGACCGGCAGCGTATTCACCAGGAAACCGATCAGCGGCGCCAGCTCCGCCCGGCCCCGGTTCGCGCTGACCGTGCCCACGACCAGGTCATCCTGCCCGGTATAGCGGTACAGCAGCGCCAGCAGGCCCGCCATCAAGGTGACGAACAGCGTCACGCCTTCGCGGCGGCTTACCTCCCGCAGCCCCGCCAGCAGCCCGGCGTCGGTCATCCGCTCGGCCAGCGCCCCGTCGAAGCAGTCGATGACCGGACGCGGGCGGTCAGCCGGGAACTGAACCGTCTCGAACCCCGCAAGCGCCCCCCGCCAGTACGACTCCAGATCCGCCAGCACCTCCCCCTGCAGCCGCTCGCGCTCCCACACCGCGTAGTCGGCGAACCGCACCGGCAGCTCACCAAGCCCCGGCTCCTCGCCGGTCGCCTCACCCCGGTACAGCGCCGCGAGATCCCGCAGCAGCACCCCACCCGACCAGCCATCGAACACCGCGTGATGAAAGATCAATACCAGCGCATGCTCGGTCTCGCCGAGCCGCACCAGGCACGTACGCAGCAGCGGACCCGCCGCAAGATCAAACGGCCGCGACGCCTGCGCCAGGACCATCTCCCGCAGTGCGGCCGGCTCACCACCAGCGAGATCTACCACCTCAAGCACGGCAGGCACCACCGGATCGAGCACCTGAGCCCGGCAGGCCCAGCCCGTCCGCCACCAGTCTCGTGCGCAGCACCTCATGACGCGCGATCAGCCCGCCAAGCGCCCGTTCCAGTGCCTGGTGATCCAGGGCGCCCGATAGCCGCAGCACCTGCGGGATGTTGTAGTTGGCTAGTCCTGGCGTCAGCCGGTCGATCAGCCACAGCTGCTCTTGCCCGTGCGAAGGCGGAGCCTCGGCGAGCCCAGTGTCAGCAAACACAGTGCGGCCCCGCGGGATCTTTCCTGTGTCCTCTGCTTGCCTGAGCAGCGGCAGCCCGTCTACGCCTTCCGGACCCAGTTCGCTGTCGGCGACGCCGTGCGCGTCCCGCAGGACGGCGGCGAGCTGCCTCGGTGTCGGCGTCAGGAACACGGCGGTGATGTCAAGGTCAACGGCGAGCGCGGTGCGAAGCTGGGAGATGAGCCGCATTGCCTGCAAGGAGTTTCCGCCGGCCTCGAAGAAGCTCTCGGTGGCGCCCACCTGCTCGGTGCCGAGCACTGTGGCGTACTCCTGCACCAGGACAGCTTCTATCAGCGTCTGCGGCGGCACCCGGTCAGCGATCGCGTCGGCCGCGGACTGCGGTGCCGGCAGCGCGGCTTTGTCGATCTTCCCGTGCGCGGTGAGGGGCAGTTCGTCCAGTGTGACCAGATAGGTGGGGATCATGTAGGCGGGCAGCGACCGCGCGAGATGGCGGCGGAGGTCGGCGACCACGACAGCCGCGCCATCGGCGGCCCGCAGGTAGCCAGCGAGCTGGTCGACCCCGGCCGGGTCGGTCACCATGGTCACCACCGCCTGCGCGACTTGGGGGTACGCCACCAGGGCCGTCTCTATTTCCCCGAGCTCCACCCTGAGCCCTCGGATCTTGACCTGGTTGTCGATGCGCCCGGCGAACACCAGCGTCCCGTCCGGGCGGCGGCGGACCAGGTCGCCGGTCTTGTAGAGCCGCTGGCCGGGAATGAACGGGTCAGGGATAAACCGGTCCCTGGTCAGCTCTGGCCGGTTCAGGTAGCCTCGGGCCACGCCAGCGCCGCCGATGTGCAGCTCCCCGGTGACGCCGACCGGCACTGGGTTCAGGTAACTGTCGAGGACATAGGCCTGGTAGTTCGGCTTGGGCCGGCCGATCGGCGGCGGCAGCGGCGTGCTCGGCTCCAGCTTCATGAACGTCGACCCGATAGACGCCTCGGTCGGGCCGTAGCCGTTGTAGATCTCCAGCCCATCGCGCAGCCAGCCCCCGAGCAGTTCGCTCGACAGCTCCTCCCCGGCCGACAGCAGCGTCCTGAGCTCGGGGAACTCCTCCCCGGTCAGCAGGTTGAGCACCGCCGGCGGCAGGCAGGCGAAGGTGATCCGCGCGTCGCGCATGAGCTCGGCCAGGCGCGGCGGCGAGTGCAGCGTCTGCGGCGCGGCAAGCACCAGCTTCGCACCACCGAGCAGCGGCATGAACATATCCATGACGGACACGTCGAAGGTGAAGGCGGCGAACTGCAGCACGGCGCTGCCGGCTCCGATCCGCCAGTGCCTGGCCATGCCGTGCAGGAAGTTGATCGCCTGCCGGTGCTCCACCACCACCCCCTTGGGCTGGCCGGTCGACCCGGAGGTGTAGATCACATAGGCGACGTTCGATGGCAGCACGCCCGTGCCGGCCAGGTTGCCGGCGGGCAGCTGACGCAGCCGGTCCCATTCGGCGTCCAGGGATACCACGGTGACCCCGGCCACGTCCGGCACGCTTGCCCGGCTCTGGTCGTCGGTGATCAGTATCCGCATGCCGGTGTCGCTGATCATGAACGCCAGCCGTTCCGCGGGCAGGGCCGGGTCCAGCGGGACGTATCCGGCCCCGGCCTTCCAGGTGCCAAGCAGCGCTGCCAGCCGTCGCAGCCCCGTCTGCATGCACACGCCGGCGAGCACCTCCGGGCCGGCCCCGAGGTCCCGCAGCAACCGGGCGATCTGATTCGCCTGCCGGTTCAGCTCCGCATAGGAGACCCGCTCATCCTCGAACTCGGCCGCCACCGCGTCCGGCGTGGCCGCCGCCCGTTCCTCGAATCCCGCCTGAATGCATTGCACCGGCAGGTCCGCGGCGGTGTCATTCCAGTCCGCCAG
Source organism: uncultured Actinomycetota bacterium (assembly GCA_963819285.1). Lineage (GTDB taxonomy): Bacteria > Actinomycetota > Actinomycetes > Streptosporangiales > Streptosporangiaceae > Chersky-822. The sequence continues at coordinate 1,031,679 of CAWFVM010000002.1, read as the reverse complement.
CTCGGCCCGCAGCTCAGCTTCGGTCAGCACTGGCAGCCGCCCGAGCCGCGCGCACGGATCATCCGCCACTCCGCGCAGCAGCACTTCGAAGTTCCCGAGCAGCCGGTGCACCGTGACAGCGTCGAACAGCGCTGGCGTGTAAGTGGCCTCCAGCCGCAGTCCGTCCGGGCCCGGCTCGGCCAGGAAGCTGAGGTCGTACTTCGACGCGCGCAGGGGGAGCCGCTCCCAGCGGAAGGTGACGCCCGCTGCCTCGAGGTCCGGCGGCGGCTCTGAGTAACTGAACGCGGTCTGGAAGACGGGGAAACGGCCAGGGTCGCGGTCGATGTGCAGGGCTTCCACGATCCTGGCGAATGGCAGGTCCTGGTGGGCCCGCGCGTCGGTGACCGCCTCGTGCACGCGGGCGAGGAACTGCCTGAAGTCCAGCTCTCCACAGACTTGCGCGCGGATGGGCAGCGGACTGTCCAGCAAGGCCAGGAGCCCGGCCAGTTCCGGCCTGGCCCAGGTGCCCCCCTCCCAGCGGGGGATGGCCAATCCGGTGACCAGGTCGGCCTGGCCGGTGTAGCGGTGCAGCAGCACCAGCAGCGCTGCCAGCAGCGTGACCGGCAGCGTCGTGCCCTCGCCTTCGCTCAGCTTCCGCAGCCGGTCGAGCACCGCCAGGTCGACCGTGGTCTCCGCGATGGCTCCGGTATGGTCGGCGAGCAGCGGGCGAGGCCGGTCGGCCGGGAAGCGCGTGGTCTCGTAGCCAGCCAGCGTCGCGCGCCAGTATTCCCGCAGATCCGCCAGCACCGGGCCCTGGAGATGCTGCCGTTCCCAGACCGTGTAATCGGCGAACCGCACCGGTAGCCCGGCCAGCCCGGCTTTCTGTCCCGTCACCTCGCTGCGGTACAGCTCGGCCAGATCTGCCAGCAGCACCCGCGTCGAGGCGTCATCGGCTGCCGTCTGGTGAGCCACGAGCAACAGCACGTGCTCATCGCCGGTGATCCGCGCCAGCCGGGTCCGCAGCGGGTGTTCGTCGGCGAGGTGAAACGGCCGTAGCGCCTCGCCGTCCGCAAGCTTCCGCACCTGCCGCACCGCGACTTCCGCAGGCAGACTCGCGTAATCCGCAAGCTCGAGTTCAGCGGCCGACGCCGGCCCGCCCGCCGGATCGATCACCTGCACCGGATGACCATCGGTCTCTGCCACGAGCCGGGTTCGCAGCGGCTCGTGCCTGGCCGCCAGGGCGCCGAGCGCCCGCTCCAGCGCGGTCACGTCAAGCTGGCCGCGCAGCCAGATCAGGCTGGGAACGTTGTGCGCGGGGAGCCCGTGATGGAACTCATCAATGAACCACAACTGTTCCTGCGTGAACGACAAGGGCGGCTGCGTCATCAGTTCTGTCCATCCCTCGCGGTCGACGTGGCGGGCTGGCTCTGGGGTTCCAGCGGAGCGGCAGGCATCTCCTTGAGCCGGAACACCGGGGAGAAGAAGAGCCACAGCAGCGGTGACGTCATGAGCGTCAGAGAGATCACCAGCCCGGTACGCAGCCCCACCGCGCCGGCAAGCACCCCGCCGAGGGACATTCCGATGGGCGCGACGCCAAAGAGCACCATGCGGTACGTCGCGTTCATCCGCGCGAGCACCCGTTTAGGCGTGACGACCTGCCGCAGCGTGATGACGTTGACATTGAGCACGCCGACATTCCACCCATAGCCGAGCTGGGCCACGACGAAGATCACTATGGCAGCCACGCTGGCGTGCCGGGGCACCAGCAGCAGGAGCAGGATCAGCGATTCCCCCACCGTGTTGACCATCATCGTGCGGCCGAGCCCGATCGCCTTAGTGACGCGCTTAGCGGTCGTGGCACCCGCGAGAGCGCCGGCCGCTGAGCCGGCCATGACGATGCCCAGTTCGAGCGGATACAGGTGCACGACCCGGATCGCGTACACCACGAAAACCGTGATGTACGCGCCGAAGAACAGGTTGAGCGCGGCACCCTGGGTGAGCACGGCGCTCAGCAGCTTGCTGCCCCAGACGGCGTGCAGCCCCTCGGAGATCGACTGCCGGACCGAGACCTGGACCTCGGGCACGTCAGGCGCTGGCTCAGGCTTGCGGATCGCGATCAGGCCGGCCGCCGAGAACAGATACGACACCGAGTCCGCGACAAGCGTGATCGGCGCGGTGATCAGGCCCACCAGCACCCCGGCGAGCCCGGGCCCGGCGACCCCGGCGAACGCCGTGCTGGCCTGGATTTTGCTGTTGGCATCCGTCAGGTGCTCGCGGTCCACCAGGTTGGGCACGTAGGACATCGCCCCGACATCGAATGTCATGGACAGCAGCCCAGTCATCGTGACAACCACGTACAGCAGGCCGATGGACAGCAGGCCGGTCACCGATGCAAGCGGCACCAGGCCGATCAGAACCGCGTTGCCCAGCGCGCAGGCGATCAGCACCGGCCGGCGGCGGCGCCGGTCCAGCCAGACCCCGGCGAACAGCGACAGCAACAGCACCGGCAAGAAGCGCAGCGCATTCAGCACGCCGACCTCGGTCACCGTGGCGTTCAGCGAGATAATCGCGATCAGCGGCATCGTGAACTGGGTGACCTGGGTGCCGATCAGCGAGACCGACTGCCCCGCCCAGAGCTTGACGAAGTTGGGATTGGAGAAAGCACTGGGGGCGCGTTCCGCGGCCGCGCCGGCCTGCCGCGAGGGCGCCTGCGCGACCTGGTCAGACGTCAACGGCGGTGCTGGCCGTCAGGTAACCCTGCAGCGTCCGGGCGATAGGCCTCTTGCCGCTGTCGGGGACGACTACATCGCCGGCCCGGCGTTCCCTGGACCAAGACCGTCTACCTCCGCCCTGGGCAACGCGAAAGATATATTCCAGTATGCCGAATTACTCCCCAATCGTCACGCAGTCATTCCGCGTGACGAGTTCATACCGGTAACTACCTCCTAAAAGGTCACATGGCCCTCGAAAGTTGTCAAGGTCACTCTTGTGTGCTGATCCCACATAAGCTCAACCTCCTTCTAGTGCCCACCGGAGACGGCCCTCGGCAAAACAACACGCGGTCTCCTGAATGTGAGCATCGTGGCGTGACAGGGGCGACGTGGTGCACGCACGGCTTTTCCGTGATCATGAAGTAAGGCCTGATCACGGAACATGAGCGGCATGATCACACCGCTGGGGCTCCGTGATCATGAGCCCGGTTCTCATCACGGAACCCCGCTGGCGTCAGCAACCAGCGCCGGAACTTGAGGCGGTTGTCCGGGTGAGGCTGACGACAGCTGGGGTCCCCTGTTGTCGCCGCCACAGGAGCAGGGGTCCCCGGCTGCGACGCCGCCGCCCGCTGCCGTCATCCCGAACCCGCATGCCACCGAGACGCCCGGACACGTTCACCGCGCCCGGAATCTGTCTACTGGCTCAGCGATCTGGTTGTCGTACTGGTGCCTAACTAGCAGTGGTGACACTCTGTATCGACTCGCAACGGCCTCTATAGCGGAGTCGTCAGCCTTGCCAAGGATGGCCAGGTATTGTCGTACACCCTCCGCTGGAGCGAGAAGTTCCGCAGCGAACGCCCCAGCAACCCTTTCGTCGTTTCCTCGCGCTGGCGAGAGCACAAACCGGGCCTGACCCGGTCGAAGCAAGACGCGTCCGAGTGCCCTTGCCTGCCCGAACCTGCTAACCGATGCGCCAGTATGAGGCAGGCCGAGTATCAGTCCGCATCGATCGTCGTTCACGACAGCGACGCCTTGTATGCCATTTGACGGGGTATTCGACTCGCCAAGCCCGACCCACGGGGCAGTGTCAAACAACTTCGTCTGCTCGAGGCTGAAGCTCACGCCGAACGTTCTTTGCCATGGAGTAGCCAACTAGCCAGGGCCTGTCGTCACTACCTCTTCCTGCGGCGGCGTGACCGGCATCACTTTCAGGCGAAACAGCGCTATAGAGCGACCTTAGGCTCTCACGTGCCTTAACGGATGCTTTCTCAGCGGAGCCCACCGCCCTCCTAGTCCATCGAGCCGCAGCACCCAGAGCAGCCGGGTCCGCGCTATCGAAGAAATCTGATACGAGTTCACGCGGGAGTTCCGAGGCTACGGAGATGATGTCAGCCGCCACATCCTCCGGCACTGAGTATGGATCCAGGCCTAGCTGCGCGGCCGTCAGGCAGAACTCTCTCTCATCGGGGCTCGTCCCGCCTATAGCTTCCCATTCTTCTGCAAGCCTGGTCTTGGACAGAGATTCTTCTGCGAGTCGCTCCAGCACCCGGTCTACTAGTGAGGCAAGACCTTCCATAACATCGCGCGTGGCGAATGCCGCAACTCCATCAGACGCGAAGCGGATAGGCCTGCGCGCATATTCCAGATCTGAAACCCAGCGAATCTGGCAGACAGAACCTTCCACGACCAGAGTCAGGTTGGGCCACGCCATGCCGTCGCCAGCGCCACGGAAATTGTGGCTCGCAAGCCATGGATAGGTACGAATGTTCGGCCATGTCCAGTAGCGGGTTTCAACCGCCGATGGCCGGATGTGCCCTGCCAGGATCCACCAGTTCGCCACGATCCACTCCGCGAGCGGATAGACAGAACCGTAGACGGACCGACGCAATGTCCCGTCTGGCGCCTCAGCCTGTGTCACACACCGACCACCGACCCAGATCTCTTGTCTAGCCCAGGTAGCCGCAAGTTCAGGAGTCGTAACTCCTGGCGCATCCAGCCACTCGATCCGGAAGTCAAGGGCATCGCTCATGGCAACCAGCTCGGAGCCTCGTCGTCCTGAATGGGATATCCCTTATAGTGCCCGAGGCCCGAATTGCTGAGCCTGGCCTCGTACACCTGCTCGCCAACCCGCTTCCATGCATAGCGCGGGAAATCACCCTCGACCTGCGCGCTCACGTGACCGTCGTGCATGGCGTCCTGCAACCACCGGGATACGTCATCGGAGTCCAGCCCCCTGGGGCAGGCCGACGCGTCGCTACGAAGTCGCCCCGGTCCGGCGCTGGTCAGGTAGTCCTTGTGTTCCGTGCTTATAACATATGTCACTTTTTCGGACACGATCGCCAAGTCCACATCTCGAGCTGACGCAAGCTGATCCAGCTTGCGCGGTCGATGGCGATGAGGCGCGCGCATTTCCAGCTCCTTCGGCGGCTCAGTGTCCTGGATCCGGACCGTCGTCAGTGGTCATCAAACTGTAGGTCCCGAACTTCAGCGTAAGAGCATTCTCTGAAACGTCGAGAGGCTTGTCACCCGGATAGCCGCCTGGCCCGCCCAGGCCAGGTGCCTATATAGGCTGTCACAGCCACCGTAGCTCGCGCGCTGAAGCGGCCGGCCTTCGGGCGACATCCGGCAGGTGGTCGCCGGGGTAGACGCCGCTATCGGATGACGCCGGACCGGGTAGCGGGCTGCCGCACCTCTGGTCCGGCGCGCTTCGGTCAGGAGGTGGTGAGGACTTCGGACCGCACGCCAGTGAGCTGGTCGAATCCGGCCTTCGCGTCCGTGGTGAGCAGGACGCGGTTCGTGGCGACCGCTGTAGCGGCGATCATCAGGTCGTAGGCAGATCTTGGCCGGCCCTTCGACATGGCCTCGGCCGCCAGGCGCGCATGGACTCTGGCGACATCCAGGTTGTAGGCCTCGACCGGCAGGCTGGACAGCAGAGCCTCGACATGGGCGGCACGGGCCGCCCTATGGGTGTCGCCGGCACGCTCGACGACGACGAGCAGTTCCATGGCGGTGATTGTCGCGATGCAGGCGTCGTCAGCCCCGAGGGCGATATCGACGTCCAGCCTGCCGCGCTCGATCGCGACGAGAACGCCCGTGTCGAGGATTACTCGCCTGGCCATCCGCGTACCTCCTCGCTGAACGCGGACCGCAGGTCAGCATGAACTGCCGCGAGGTCATCGGCGAACCCGCCGTCGGCCGGATGGTCCCGAAAGACGGCCTTGAGCCTGTCTGCAGCGGTGTGCCGCTCGGGCGCCAGACGCCCGACAGGCACACCGTCGCGGGTAATCACGACAGTCTCACCATGCTCGACCGCGTCGAGCAGGCTGGCGAAGTTCCGCGCCGCATGGGTGGCAGTCACCGTTACCATTACTACAGAGTATCAGACTACCTACACATTTACGCAGAGAGCGAAGTCACATGGCTGAAAGAACCGAGGCGGCCTTGCCCTGAGAGCACCGGGGACATGGACTACACTTCCGAGAATCCGTGTCATACTCGAAAGCGGAGGTGTGCACGGTGACTCTGATGGAAGAACGCGAGGTCCTGACAGCGCTGCTTGACGACGTGGCAAAGCTGCACGAAGTGGCGCATACGCTACCGACCGGCGATGAACGAGCCCAGACGCTTGAAGTCCGTGGCAGAGCGGCGCCTGGCATCCGCGCCCGGTATGCGGCCGTCCATAGCGGCCGCAATGCTGGGCCTGTCCGAGCCGACTGTACGAGCCTGGGCCAGGCGCGGCATTTTCCTTCTCCGCAGCCGGAAGCCCCGGCTCCTACTGGATCCAGCGTCCGTGCTCGAGATACTGCCGGCTCGTTGCCAGCCTGCGCGAAGCCGGAAAGTCCCGCAGCCTGCTCGATGCCGTGTACAGCCGGCTCGCCGACGAGCACCTGCTCTCCGACCCTGACCTGACGCGGTCACTGGAGCAGATGCACCAGGGCCAGTACATCGTCCGCCGCCCTGCGAGATAGCCGTTGACCGTCGAAATCCGCGTCACGCCGCTCGCCAACAAGATCATAGAAAACCTGACAAAGAAGACCCGAACGCCTACGACCGGTTCGAAGCCGACCTGGCGGCCAGGGGTTGCGCCGCCCTGGCCTACCGGCTCAGCGGAGGCTCCCTCGATCACCTGTGCGTGATTCACCTGACCGGGCAGCTACGCGTCATCGTGGCATTCGAATCCCCCGAGATCGCTTATGTCGTCCTGATCGGCAACCACAACCGGGACAGACCACCGCTGGACATCTATCAGCAGCTCTACAAACTGGCCGGGCACCAGCCATCAGACGAGGCGGGACGCGACAAACCACCATGCTGCGACACCGAAACTAGCGAGCCGCCCGCAGACACCGCCCTACTAGACGAGTTGCTGACCTCCATGCGACGGTTCAGGACACCCGACCTCCGCACTACGCCGAGCAGACGCCGCTCCACGTGACCACAGCCCCAGCGATGAGGTCACGGCTGGACCCGTCGTGAGTGAAGTCGGCGTCCGGTGGCTGGCAGCGGGTCCGCGCTGAGCCCTGGCGCGGGGATCGCCCGACGGCGCGCCATCTCACAGGTCATAGAGCTGTTCATCGGCCTTGAACCGGAACGTCGCGCGCAGCCGGTCTAGACCGCGTTATCACCCCCGATTTCTTGCGACGGGTCGCGACAGCACCTCCGTCTGCGGGGTGCCGCCTGATGCGTCATCCATCGTTACGACGATCAGCTGCCGGCCTGTCCAGGCCAGGCTGGCGTTGGTCAGGTCAGGGACCGGGCAGCGGGCCAGGTTGGTCCAGGCACCAGTCGACGGGTCGAAGGCCGCCGATGCGCCTGCCGGGATATCCGGCGGGCCGTGCGGCGGGCCGGGGGTAGTGCCTGCCTTGGTGGCGAACACCACCATCGCCGACCCGGTCCACACGGCCGGACCTGAGCCTCCGGAGAACTTGTCCGGCAGGCTGGTCCACGTCCCGGACGAGGGGCCGAACCAGGCGCCGTCGAAGAAATCCCGGACCGGGCATGTGACGCCCGGCGGGCAGCCCGCACCGCCGAGGAACAGGAGCCGGCCGCCGATGGGGGCGGCGGTGCCGAACGGGAAGCCGGCGTCGTCCGGCTGGCTGCGAACAGCGGTCCAGGCCCGGATTCCTGGCACCCACGAGTAGGCCCTGAAAAGATAGCCGCTGGGAACAACGCCGCCGGCGGCCGGCGGCCTGCTCGCGACCCAGGTGATGACCTCGCTACCGGTCCATTCGGCCCTGACCGCGTAGGGTTGCCAGCCGGTGACCTGAGGCAGCGCCGGCACCGTCGTCCACGAACTGGCGGCCGGGTCGAAGGCGGCACCACCCTCGGGCTGGATCACTACCATCTGGGTGCCGGTCCACACGATCGCCTGCCGGGCGTCGGGCCGCACCGGGGCGGCCGGCAGCATCGCCCAGGTCCGGCTGGCCGGATCGTAGCTCGCCCCGTCCGCTAGCGGGGGAAGCGAGCCGTTCCCGCCGCCCCAGAACAGCGCCCTGGTCCCGGTCCACACGGCGAACGCACCGCTCCGAGGTGACAGCGGCGAGGCCGGCATCGGGGTCCAGGCGCGGCGGACCGGGTCATACGCCGCGCCGTCGCCGACCGCCGACAGCCTCTGATTCTCGGCCGACCCGCCCCAGATGAGGAACTCGGTCCCAGTCCACACCGACGCCTGCGCGATCCTGGGTGAAAGCGGCGGGGCGGGGGCCGCCGACCAGGTCAAGCCGGCCAGCTTCGGTGCCCGCGTAGGCACGGGGGACGGCGACTTCGCCAAGCTCCCGCACCCGGCAACGACGAGCACGGCCACGGCGCCGCAGACTATCGCCGAGGCTAACCCGCCACGATGCCCGCGTTCAGTGCTCATGCCCTCTTTGACGGCAGCTAGCCGCAAGCGGTTCCCGGCCGCAAGACGCGGATCACCATCGGGGTGATAGCTGGCTAGTCTGTTGCTGCTCCGGGTCAACGGGAAGGGTTGTGTGGTGCGGGACCTCGATATCGCGCGGTGGCGGCTGCGCAGCCAGTGCCTGGTCTCGCCGCATGCCCCATCGGCGGGCGAGGTGGTCCGCTCGCTGCTGGCGGTGCAGGCGGAGAACCCGAGTCAGGCGGCGTGGGCAGTGGCCTCGCGTACACAGCACCCGGATCACGGCGACCTGGCCGGGCTGCTGGACGACGCAGTGGTGCTCCGCACGCACGTGCTGCGGGCGACGTGGCACTTCGTGCTGGCCGAGGACCTCGGCTGGCTGCTGGATCTGACCGGGCCCCGGATCCGGCGGTACATCAGCCCGCCATTGCGCACCGTTCACGGTCTCGACGAGCGTTCCGCCGCCAGGGCGGTCGCCGCGATCACCCGGGCACTTGCCGCCAGAGGACACCTCACCCGCGCGCAACTGGCCGACGAACTGCGCGATCACGGCATCGCGGGCAACGGGCAGCTACTGATGCTGCTGCTGGCGCACACCGAACTGGAAGGCCTGATCTGCAGCGGACGACCCGCAGCCGGCGAGCACACCTACGCGCTGATGAGCGAGCGCGTGCCGGCCCCGCGCCGGCTATCCCGCGGCGAGGCCCTCGCCGAACTGGCGCTGCGCTACTTCACCGGGCACGGCCCGGCGACCGAGCGAGACCTGGCGTACTGGGCCAGCCTCACCATCACCGATGCTCGTACCGGGCTAGCCGAAGTGCGTGACCGGCTCGCCTCGTTTGAGCACGACGGGCGTATCTACTGGCACGCACCCGGCGATCCTCCCCTGGCACCGCAGCAGCCGGCCGGGCACCTTCTGCAGATCCTGGACGAGACCTACCGCGGCTACCAGGACTCCCGCTGGGTACTCGACGCGGCCGGCGCTGTGCCCAGGACACGGGAAACCGCGATCGGGATGGCCCTGGCCGACGCCCAGCTCGTCGCGTCCATGCGGCGCACCATCTCTCGCGACCACGTGCAGTTCGACCTGCGGCCGTACCAGGCCCTGACACCCCCGCAGATCCAGGCCCTCGACCAAGCCGCCACCCGATACGGCAGCTACCTGCAGCTCAACCCCAGGCTCAGCTGGTCCTAACCCCGGCAATCCGGCGGAAGCCCTTCACCACCATTAGGCTGGCCGACGGCTGCCTGAGTCGTAGTGGCGGTTGCCCGCGAGCCGGGCGGCTGCGAGGGAGAGGAGTGTTTTGTGCTGCTGGAAAACAAGAACGCCATTGTCTACGGGGCAGGCGGGGCAATCGGCGGCGCGGTGGCTCGTGCCTTTGCCCGTGAGGGCGCGAGGGTCTTCCTGGCCGGCCGCACCCTGGCGACGCTGGAGGAGGCGGCCGCCGACATCCGCGCCCAAGGGGGTGCGGCCGAGACGGCCCGGGTCGACGCGATGGACAAAGCCGCCGTTGATTCGCATGCCGATCAGGTGGCCAAGGCAGCGGGGAGCATCGACATCTCGTTCAACGCGGTGGCCGTTAGCGTCGTGCAGAACATCCCGCTGACGGAGATCTCGCTGGATGACTTCCTGGCCCCGTTCACCGGGATCTGCCGGACGAATTTCCTGACCGCGACCGTCGCCGCCCGGCACATGGCGGCGCAGGGATCGGGTGTCATCGTGATGCTGACCGCGACCTCAGCCAAGGAAAGCCGCCACCAGATGGGCGGCTTCAGCCTGGCCAACGCCTCAATCGAGGCACTCGTCCGTAGCCTGGCCGGCGAGGTAGGCCGGCAAGGAGTCCGGGTCGCCGGAATGCGGTCTAACTTCACCCCGCAGACCTACCCCGGCGTCAGAGACGAGGATCTGCGGCCACTGCTCAAGGACACGCTGCTTGGCCGTCTGCCCACGCTGGCCCAGCTGGCCGGGACTGCGGTCTACCTGGCATCGGACGCGGCCGGCGCCCTCACCGGCGCGATGGTCAACCTCAGCTGCGGCGCCATCATCGACTAACCCCGCGCCATTCAAGTCCGCACCCGGTCGCAGCCGCCACGACACCGTCTCCGCACGCCGCCGCTACCGCACACCACGCTGACCTGCGAGAAAAGCAGATCTGAGCATAAGCCGACGGCGTAGCGCACCGCTCCTGAATTCCTGGCCAAAGCAGCGTTAAAGGCCTCCGACCTGGGAGTTCTCCTGGTGGCAGGTGTTGCAGGCAGCCCATCCGCGAACCGGTGATCGACGACGGAGAGCGGAGCCGATGCGTTCGATATCCCGCTGCGGTGGTATGACCAGACGATCTGCACCGCAGTCGCCCCCGGCGCCGTTCTAACTGCACCTGGCTACCTACGACCCCCGACTAGTGCGCAGATCCAACCACCAGAACACGAGAACCCGCAGGTCAGCAAGCGCCCGCACTCCGTGACCCCCGAACGTGCCACGAGTCAGGTATGTGCGGTTCAAGGGCATACTGCCATGTACGAAGGTCCGGCTGGCACGTATCGCTCCCACTCCGCGGGTGTCATGGAGCGGCCCGTGAGAGCGCACAGGTAGGACACGACGTTGTTAAGGTAGGTGACTTTCCAGAGGCGGATCGTACCGTGGTAGCCGACGCTGGCCAAGGTCTTGCCGTCCGGGCTGAACGCAAGTGAGCCGATCACCCCTGTGCCAGTGTCTAGCGGGGTTCCGATCATCTGGCCGGTCGCGGTGTCCCAGAGCTGGATTGTGCCGTCGCTGCTGTCGGTGGATAGGGTCTCGCCGTCCGGGCTAAACGCCACCGAGTCGACCGGACCGACACTGGTGTCCAGCGGGGCTCCGATCATCTGGCCTGTCGCGGTATCCCAGAACCGGACGGTGCCGTCGTCGCTGCCACTGGCCAAGGTCTTGCTGTCGGGGCTCAACGCCAGCGGATCGCCCGGCTCAGCGCCAGTCAGCGAGGTCCCGATGATCTTGCCGGTCGCGGTATTCCAGAGCCGGACGCCGACGGAGCTGAGGCTGGCGAAGGTCTTGCCGTCCGGGCTGAACGCCACAGGGAAGGCCGAATTGGGCAGGCCGACGCCGCTGTTGCTCAGCCGGATTCCGATCAGCCGACCGGCCGGAGTGTCCCATAGCCGGACGACGCTGTCGTCCGGCCTAGTGACTATCTTGCCGTCCGGACTGGACGGCACCGGGAAGGCGATGTCCCAGAGGCCGGTGCTGACGGCAATCGGGGTTCCTGCCAGCCAGTGGGTCGTGGTGTCCCAGAGCCATATCTTGCCGTCAAGGCCGGCGCTGGCCAGGGTCTTGCCGTCCGGGCTGAACGCCACCGACCAGACCGGGCCAGTGCCGGCGGCCAGCGGGATCCCGGCCGGGTCGCCGGTCGCCGTATCCCAGAGCCGGACCTTCCCGTCATTGCTGCCGCTGGCCAGGGTCTTGCCGTCCGGGCTGAACGCCACCGAGTTGACCGGGCCAGTGCCGGCGGCCAGCAGGGTCCCGGCCGGCTCGCCGGTCGCGGTATCCCAGAGCCGGACCTTCCCGTCATTGCTGCCTCCGGCCAGGACCTTGCCATCCGGACTGAACGCCACCGAGTCGACCGCGCCAGTGCCGCCAGCCAGCAGGGTCCCGGCCGGCTGGCCAGTGGCGGTGCGCCAGAGCCGGACCTTCCCGTCGTAGCCACCGGTGGCCAGGACCTTGCCATCCGGACTGAACGCCACCGAGTCGACCGCGCCGGCGCTGGAGGCCAGCGGGGTTCCGATAAGTCGGCCGGTCGCCGTGCCCCCCAGCCGGACAGTGGCAGTAGCAACGCTGGCCACGGTCTTGCCGTTCGGGCTGAATACCACCGACTGGACCGGGCCGGAGCGGGGGTCGATGATCCGGAGGCCGGGGAGTGCTGCGGCGTCGAGCATGGCGAGCCGGGCCTGGCGAGCGGTCTGCGGTGAGGGGCTGAGCCGCCAGGCGGCGACGGCGAGGAGCCTGGCCAGGACGGGGTTGGCGTCGCCGATGCTGTGGCTCTGGCTGGCGAGGTCTCGGAGACGGCGATGTCGTTCTGGTAGCCGGCCTGGGTGCTGGCGCGGATTGCCAGTGCCGTGGTGAGCGCGAGTATCAAGGTGAGCGAGGTGAGGACGGTGAGGACGGCGAGGGCGGCCTGCCGCAGCCGGGCCGCGCGGTGCCGGGAGCGGTGACCTTCGCGCAGGAAGTCCTGCTCGGCGGCGGTGAGCGCGGAGTAGCGGGCAGGATCGGCGGCGGTGCGGGCGGACATGCCGGCGGCGGCCTGGAGCAGGCTCCCGCCATACAGGAACGATGGGTCTTTGCCGTGGCCTGCCCATTCGGCGGCGGCGGCGGTCAGCCGAGTGCGGATGATCCGGTCGGCGCGGGTTTCGGCGAGCCAGGTGTCGCGCAGCAGCGGCCAGGCAGTCAGCAGCACCTCATGGCTGATCTCAGCGCTGTCCGCGCCGACGGTCAGCAGCCGCTCGGCCACGAACGCGTCGGCCACCGCCTGCACCTCCCGTTCCTGGTTCCCTGTCATGCTGCCGGTGAACTCAGACATGGTGACCCTGGCGGTAGTGTCGATCCCGTCGCTGCTGGCCGCCGTCATGTGCAGGAACAAGACCCGTGCAATCTCGCGCTGACGCAGGGTGAGCCGGTCGTAGGCTCGCTGCGCGCTCGCCGCGACAGCGGTTTCGATCCCCCCGGTCCGCTCGTAGTCGGCCATGGACAAGGCACCTCCGCGGCGGTGCCGCCAGGACTGGTCCAGAGCGTGGGAGAGCAGCGGCAGGACTGCGGCCTGGGGGGCGCCCCCGGCCGCCGTGTTGCGGGCTGGCGGGTGGCTGACGGCGGAGATCTCGCGCATCAGGGTGTCCACGAGGTCGGCGTCGACGCTGGAGCCGGCCTCGCGGGCGGGCCCGGTGATCACCATCCGGAGCTGGCGGCCGGTCATCGGCAGCAGCAGGTACCGGTCCTGGACGGCGTCAGCGAGCTGGGGGTATCCCGCGCATCGGGCCTCGAAATCAGCTCGCACGCCCAGGATCACCAGCGCTGCCGGCACCTGTTCCGGGCCCTGCCGGGTAGTGGCTGCCGCGTGCAGGGCGGTGACGAATGCGCGCCGCTGCTCCTCCTCCGGGCAGAGCGTGAAAAGCTGCTCGAACTGATCGACGATCAGCAGCAGCCGCGGCGTCCCGGCATCGCCGCCGGGGACCGGACCTGCGGGCCCGCGCTGGTACTCGACAGCTGCCTGGCGGGCGGTGAGAGCGAATGTGGCAGGGTCGGCCTCCAGCGCCTGCAGCACGGCCGCCGCATCAGCCCCCGCCAGGGAGGCAACCTGCACCGCCAGTTCCCCCAGGGGGGAACGCCCGGGGGCAAGCACCCGGCATGGCCACCGGGCAGCCTCGGGCGCCGGCGGCAGTCCTGCCTCCCGCAAGGCCGGCAGGAACCCGGCCTGCAGCAGCGACGACTTGCCCGCCCCCGACACACCCGACACGACAAGCATCCCGCTGCCGTCCAGGCACCGTGACATCCGCTCCAGCACCTGCCTGGTCACTGTCTCCCGGCCGAAGAAGAACCCGGCATCGCCTTCCCCGAACGCGTTCAGGCCCCGGTACGGAGACTCCACTGCGCGCTCCGCCCCGGCCCGCCCCGCCGCGGTGTCCTTTGGCTCCGCCCAGGACAGGCCGGGACCGGCGGTAAGGATGCGCTGGTGGAGCTGCTGGAGTTCGGGCCCGGGGTCGACTCCGAGTTCCTCGGCCAGCGCGACGCGTGCTGCCTGGTAGGCATGCAGGGCTTCGCCCTGCCGGCCGGACCGGTACAAGGCGAGCATGAGCTGAGCCCAGAACCGCTCGTGCAGCCGGTGCCCGGCGGCCAGTTCCTGCAGCCGGGGCACCAGCTCGCTGTGCCGTCCCAGGCGCAGGGCACCTTCGGCGTGCCACTCGAGAGCCTGCAGGTGCAGCCGCCCCAGGCGGGGCGCTTCCTCCTGCACCAGCCTCTCCGAGGCAACGTCACACAGCGGCAGGCCCCGCCATAACCCCAGCGCTTCCTCCGCCAGCGCGGACACCTGGCTCCACTCATCCGCCGACGCCGCCGCACCGCACTGCCGGCACAAGGCACCGAACTGCAGCACGTCCACTTCCCCGGGACCTACCTCGATCAGGTACCCCGGATAACGGGTCACCAGCCGCGAGCCGGCCAGCGGGCCCAGCGCCTCCCGTAACCGCTTCACATGACTGCGCAACGTCACCAGGGCACCGGGCGGGGGCTCGCCATCCCACACGAACTCAGCCAGCACCACAGCCGGAACAACCTCGCCAGCACGAGCGAGCAGCGCCGCCAGCAAGACACGCAGCCGGGCTCCGGAGACCCCAACCGGATTATCCCCGTCGTGAACCCGCAGGGTCCCCAGGATCTCGAATCTCATGGCGGTCTCAACCGATCGAAGCAATTCAGGCCGGGGCGATCTCGGTTTCCTGAAGTAGCAGCTCCACGAATACTTCTTTTGGCTTCCTGAATCCAGAATCCAAGTATAGCACGAGGCCGGTCATTAAGGGAGTCAGCGACGGCCCAGAGATAGTCAATGTCGCCGGTTATCTCTGTTCCCTTCGGGAAGTATTCCCGGATTAGCCCGTTAGTATTCTCGTTGGTGCCCCGCTCCCACGGAGAATGCGCGTGAGCGAAATAGACCGGAAGGTCCGCGGCGACGGTGAGCGCGGCGTGGCGGGCCATTTCTGTTCCCTGGTCCCGGGTGAGTGATTTCCGCAAGTGCGCCGGCAGGTCCCTGACGGCGTCGAAAAGTGCCTCTTTGACTGAGTCCGCGTCGTGCCCGTCCGGCAGCGCGACCGGGCAGAAATAGCGGCTTACCCGCTCTACCAGGGTTCCCATAGCGGACTTTCCGCCCTTGCCGATAATCAGGTCGCCTTCCCAGTGACCCGGCACCTGACGGCCCGCCACCTCGGCCGGGCGGTCATCTATCGACGTCATCCCGACAATCTTCGCGCCCGGCGTCTTCGTCCGGCCGCGGGGCTTCCGCCGCTCGCGGCCGGTGCGCAGGACAATCCCGGACTTTTCGAGCTCGCCTTTCGGCTGAGCGTATATCCAGGTGCAGATCGCTTCGTGCGAAACAGACATACTGCCCTTCCCGCGGGATCGCTCCAGGCACAGCCTGCCCGATATCTGCTCTGGCGACCAGCCTTTCCGCAGATCGCCGGTCACCCGCTCCCGCAGCTCCGGCCCGGCGTCGATCTTGCGCTCTTCCGGGCGCTCACGGGACTCCCGTGCCGCGGCGTCGGCCTTCCAGGCACGGTAAGCCTCACGGCCGCCATGCCGGCCGATTTCGCGGCAGACAACCGATTCGTCCCTTCCGATGGAGTGAGCTATGTCCTTACCGGAGAGTCCTTTCGCCAGACCACGGGAAATATCCTCCCTGTCTTCCAGGACGAGCGGAACGCGTACATTGCCCACCTTTTCTCCTGTCGCCTCGCGTACCGCGCGAGCATTTCACGACAGGAAAACGATATCCGGCAACACCCCATTATATTTCTGTAATTGCGTGTCGGTCGGTAATTCATCGGTAATGACCGATTGCTTAGACTGGTTGTGATCAAGCATTCCATCTCCCGGAAGATTCCGCCCATTACATAAACCGCCTACTTGAGAGTCTAGCTGAATTCTTATATGACTCAAAGCAGCAAACCAACATCTGCGCCTCAGCAAATGTCAGGAAGCACTGTTGCACGGAAACGCCACGCCATTGCAACGAGAACTACACATACGACGAGTGATACTCCAGCACAGCCCTGATGCCTAGGCTATCCGAGCCGCAGGTATCACGATCAGGAGGTCACAGTTCATGGGGACAATCAGAAAAGGCAAGTTCGAGACCAAGATAGCGCGAGATCCCGGAAGGCCGGGCCGCCTCCGGTCTGCGCGGCCAAGGAATTCGAGGCTGCTGCCCTGGCTCGCGGCAGCGACCCTGGCCTGCGGGATGGGCCTGGGCACTGGCGCGTCCGCCTACGCCAATACGACGGCTTCGGTGCATCCCGCTCCGCCGACGACTGCGCGGGCCGGCGAAGGGCCGGGCGCGCTGCCGAGCCCGGCAGCCGTTTCCGCGGCCACCGAGGCGACGTGCGCGGCGGCGGCGTTCAAGGCCGGGTTCCCGTACGCTCCCGACATCTCGACCAGCGACGGCTCCTTCCCGCCGATCCTGGTCGCGATCGCGGTCGGGCTAGCCGAGTCATCCTGCAACCCCGGCGCCTCGTTTACCAACTCAAACGGATGCGTAGACCGCGGGCTGTGGCAGATCGACAACTGCGCTCATCCGAATGTGAGCGACGCGTGCGCGTTCCAGGCCCAGTGCAACGGCAACGCCGCCTGGAACATCTCCGGCGGCGGCACCGACTGGGCCCCATGGACGACGTACAGCTCTGGTGCCTGGGAGAATTACATAAGCGACGCGCAAAGCGTGCTAAATAACGGCTACGTCATCGAGCTTAAAGACCTCGGCAACGGAACCTGCGTCAACTTCAGTGCCAGCGACGGCGGCAACGGCGGCCGGATCCAGCAGTGGCAGTGCCTGTCCGCCAGCCCGCAAGAACAGTTCACCGTCGAGTACAACCCAGGCGATGACCCGGTACTCGCCGATGTAGGCAACGGCACCTGCGTCAACTTCAGCAAGAGCAACGCCGGCAACGGCGGCGTCATCCAGCAATGGCAGTGCCTGTTCAGCAGCCCTCAAGAGGAGGTCAGGGTAGAAGGCAGCGGCGACCTGAACACCAACGGGAACGCTGACGCGCTGATCCAGGACACCGGCAACGGAACCTGCGTCAACTTCAGTGCCAGCGACGGCGGCAACGGCGGCCGGATCCAGCAGTGGCAGTGCCTGTCCGCCAGCCCGCAGGAAGAACTCAGCTAGCCCGCCGAGCCGGTCAGGCGTCAGGACCCGGACACGCAATGGCTCCCGGGTCCTGACGCTCCCACGTCGCGCCGCATCCTCAGCAGTATCCTCGGCACCTGCACGGCGGAGGTCAAGGGAACGGCTGGCGTTAAGTACACCAACAGCAGCAAGCTCCTGCAGTTCACCACTGCGGGTGACAGCCTCTTTGGTCAGGAGCACGTCGGGCGCGTGCGCTGGCATCATCAAGACTGGCGATGTCGTGACCTTCGCGAGCGGCACCGGCGGCAAGTCCGTTTCTGCTGGCAGCCCGGTCAACCCGCGGCCGCGCTAGTGACGGTGGCGATCACTGGCCGTGCGGCGTGTAAACAGCCGGGATGAACCCCGGCTAGCAGCCGGTTCTCCAGCCGGCGCGGATGAGTTCCGGTCTCCGAGGCAGACAGCGCGGTCGCGGCGGGCGAGTCGCCGGGACGGCGCAGCCTGGCCATAGCGGGCTGCCACTTGGTCCTCGCCGCGCCCTGCTGCTCCTTGCGCGTGGTCAGCGCCAGGTATGCGGCGACGTCCCCAACGGTCAGATCCCTGAGCTGGCCGCAGCGGCTCCCACCGGATCCCAGGAACCCGCCGGTAGCGGCACCGGAACCGGCCCGCCGCCGGGGCTGCCCGCCAGTCGAGGAGGGCCAGAACGAAGCGGGACACGTCGGTCGCGCGGCTTCCGCCTATGCCTGGGTGGCCGGGCGGTAGGGCACTGGCCGCGAGGGTTCGCTCGTTCGCGTGTTTCCGCTCGGGCTAGCTAGCTGCCGTTCAAGGGCTGTGAATGCTTCAATCACGTCGGGTGCCTCGAACGCACGGTTCCGGCGTCCGACGTTGACCGGCCGTAGTATCCGGGCTTCGGCGAGCCGGCCGATCGCGTCGTTTGTAGCGGAGAAGGTCCGGCCGATAAGGGCGGCCGCGGAGTTGACGGTGACGACTGGCGCCCCTGGCAGGACGCCGAGCAGGAGGTCGGCCGCTGAGTTGGCGCGGACCGGGTTGAGGGTCGCCCGCCACTCGTGCTGGAGTGCCTGTGCTCGTTTTTCGAAGCTTGCGGCGTCCGCGACTGCGCGGAGGCAGGCTGCGGCGAACCTCGCCACCCAGAGGTTGATCCCGTCACGAGCTGCGGCCGAGGAAGCCGGGCCCCGGTACCTGGTCGCCTGGAGCCCGTCGACGTAGTCCTTAGCCCACGTCGCAAGCACGAGGGAGACCGGCAGCAAGACGCGTGTCGTCAGGCCTCTCCTGCGCAAGACGAAATGAATCAGAGCGCGGCCGGTCCGGCCATTGCCATCGGCGAACGGATGGATGGTTTCAAATTGCGAGTGGGCTATGGCTGCCTGAGCCACCGGCGGGATCGAGTCGTCGTTGCAGAAACCGCACAGATCATCTAGCAGGTCACGGACGTATGCCGGGGGTGGGGGGACGAACGTCGCTGAGCAGGGGTTGTAATCGCTGCCGCCGATCCAGTTCTGCTCAGACCGGATACGCCCGCCGTATGCCTCCAGGCGGGTCCCCCGCAACAACTGCCGGTGGAAGGTGAGCAATGTCTCGATGGTGACCCTGTCCCCGTGCCCAATCTGCTGGACCGCCGACGTCATCGCGTCGACATTCCCGAGAACCTCGGCTGCCGTGACGTCGGATGGCTCCTCGCCAAGATCCAGAGCTGCTTCAGCTCTGAGCAGCCGCCGGGCGCCGACTTCCAGTCCTTCGATTCGCGATGAGGCGACGGACTCCGCGCGAAGCAAGATCCGGGCTAGCGCCTCAGTGTCCACTAGGGTGGAAGCCTGGGCATCGAAGACGGCGATCGCGCGCTCGGCGTCAGCTATATCGGCGGCAGTGGTGCCTTCGAAGTACAGTGTGCGGCCAGTGAGGGCATCCGGAACGTATGCCTCGTAGTCGCAGGATCGCCTATCCCTGCGGGCCACCCCTGGCACCGCTTCAGTGATCCAGTGCTGACGGACGATCCTAGCCACGTTTCCTCCTTGCTAGAGGTTAACACCTAACCTGCAATAAGATAACGTCGCGTTAGAGGTAGCTGATCCTGATGCCGGTAGCCGCGGTCGCCGCCCGCCGCATCGGCATGATGCACCTGATGATCCTCGGCGCGGCGTTCGGCGTCGGCGCGATTCTCTGCTTCGCCCTGACCGGCGACGCCGCCGGAATGCTCGCCGGGCAGATCCTCATGGGCGGGGTATGGGGCGTGTTCGCGACCGCCTCAGCCGTCTTCCTGAGCTCCCCGGCGATCGCCAGCGCCCTCGGAGGGCTGACCGGCAGCCTCGGCGTCAGCGTGCTCGGCCTGCCGCACGTGTTCCTCGCGCCAAATTGCAAGGCAGCGGTCACTGCCCCTCAAGAAAGGCGACGCACAGTGTTTTGGCGTCGTCGTCGGTGGCCTCAGCCGCAAGTGAGCACTGCTCTTGCCCCCGCGCGGCCCCAGGCTGGTGCTGGGCTCGACTTCCCCCATGCCACGCTGGTGGCCGCCGACGACCGCACCTGGACCGATTCAGCCGAAGACCCATTCCGTCACGACCTGTGCGGAAGCTAGGCCGCCCGACTGGAAGCGCAGGCTGATCGGGCCTGATCCCGCCGAGGTGACGGTGAAGCGCCCGAGTTCGTCCGCCGTGACGGCAAGCCGCTGGTCGCCGAAGCGGATCTCGATCTCGGCCGGCTGCGCGGGGATCAGCCGCCCGGAGATCCCGCGCTCGAGCGTGGTGCCCGCGAGTTCCAGTTCGATGCTCAGGTCACCGGCCCGGAACGTGAGCAGCCGGGGCTGACCCGATCCGCGGACCGCGGCGACCATCCCGGCGTCGGCCGAGTCGAAGACCAGCGCGGCCAGTTCGGCATCGATCGCTCGCAGGTCAAACATGTCGACCGCACCGCGTGCGAGGTGCGCGGGCACCGGATCGAGCAGTTGTTCGGCACGGCGCAGTTCCTGCTCAAGCTCGTCGTCGTCCGGCATGTGGCCCCTGCCTTACGGATGCGCCGGACTGGCCGCGGCCTCGGAGTCGGCGAGCAGCACTCGGAGCTGCCGCAGGCACCGGCCTCGGGTGGGGCCGATACTCCCGATCGCGATTTCCAGCATGGCGGCAATATCGGCGTAACTTGGCGGCGGTGCTGCGATGAGCATCCGGAGCAGCTGCTGGCAGCGGCCGGGCAGCTGCTGAAAGGCCGACCATAGCTGACGCGCTCGAAGTAGCCGCGCGGCGCTTTCCTCAGATCTGAGCACCAGGCTCTCCGGTGATTCCTCGTCGCTGGCCCGGTCGAGGACATATGGGTTGTCGGTAATGGTGGTATGCGTGCCACGGCGGATCAGCTTGAGCGATTCGTTCCTCGCCGTTGTCGCCAGCCATGCGCCCACCCGGTCAGGTTCCCGGAGCCGGGAGACATTCTCTGTGAGCCGCAGCCAGGTGGTCTGGAAAATCTCCTCAGCATCAGCATGACCGAGCTGGTGGGCACGGGCTATGGACCAGACCAAGCCGCTGAAGCGCTCCACGATCGCTGTCCATGCCGCCTTATCGCCTCCGGCCGCGGACCGCACCAGGACGCCCACGTCATCAGGGTCCACTGTCATGCCAGCTCTCGGGCTCGGGGGACCTCATCCTAACGGAGCGCGAGTAGCTCTATCTGGTCCGCCTGGTCAGGAATCGTCATCGCGCACCGGTCGAGGAGGTCGCGAGCCGCCGCCCTGGCATCGGACGTCTCGCCGATCCTGGTCATATGAGCGGCGACCCTTCCCGCTACCAGCGGCGTGGCGAAAGACGTGCCGTTCCACGAGGCCACGCCATCGAACGCGACCACGTCACCGTAATGGGTGCTGGTGACGCAACCGCAGCCGGGATAGAGCGCTGGCGAGTAATACCGGCAGACGGCGGTCGATTCGTGCTGATAGGCGTAAAGCCCGGGCGGGAACAGGTTGATGACCTTCTCGCCGCTGGCGAAGACCGTGACCCAGTCCCCGTAATTGCTGAAGCACGCGCGGCCCAGGCCGTCACGCCGCAGCGCCCCGACGGAGATGACGCCGGGATGGTCCCTGGCGCACGCGGCGGGCCAGAATAGGTGCTCGCTGCTGCCATCATTGCCCGCTGCGGCGATCAGGACGGTGTCGGTGTGATTGGTGGCCAGCTCGTCGAGCAGCGGGGCAAGCCCGGCCAGTTCCCGGTTGTCATGGGTAGTCGCGCCCCCGGAGATGCTGATGATGTGCGGCCATCGCCCGTCGGCTTCCTGCGCCGCAGCCAGGATGGCCAGGATCTGGCCGCCGAGATCGTCCTCCATGATCGCGCCGGCGAACTCCAGCGCACTCGACACCGTGACTGTGGTGCCGGGCGCCGCGGACCGGAGCACTCCGGTGACGAACGTGCCATGACCGGCGTACTCCTTGATCAGGCCGGTGGGACCCACAAGCACCCTGGATGGCTCGCCCGGCAGCAGGGTGACGTCTGCGAGCGCCGGCTGACCGGCGGCGAAGTCCGGCTGGAAGCCTGTGTCGATCACGAGAACGGATACCCCGGCACCGGCGGTGACGTCGGTCTGCGGGCCAGGGAGCGGCCACAGCGGCGTGACTGGCGGGACGGGGCGCGGCTCGCCGGCGGGGCACAGGTTGACCGGGGCGATGGATACCAGATGGTTGGGGCTCGCGAGCCGGCCCGGTGATTCCTGGTCACTCCGGCTCAGCCAGTTGAGCCTGTCGACCTCGGCGGGGACACGCACGTCGTCGTCGAGCAGGAGCTTGCGCACGCCCGGCGCCCCGCTTGGCCCGTCGGGGGCGGCGGTGTGCGGCCGGATCCGGGGCATGTCCGCTTCGTGCACGAGCACGGCCTGGGCTTCGTAGACGTAACGGGGCGCGATGCCCGAACCTGGCGTCGCCTCGGCGGGCTCCACCAGGAAGCTCTGGCCGGGGTGCTGGCGCCGTACCTCAGCGAGCTGTTCCCAGAACCGCTGGAACGGCTCGCGCGAGCTGTCGGTCGGTGAGCTCATAGCGCTTTCCTCCTCGGCCTATCCGGACCCTATCCGGACCTCATCAGGGAAGACCCCGACAGCGCTCCCTAAATACATGCCGCGGACCCCAGTCCCCGCCGTAGCATCCAATCGTGTCCAGGGCAAACAGGGAAGGCGTATTCGCCGGGGATCCGGCCGACCTGCTCCCCCTGGTCTTCTCCCGGCCCAGGGAAGCACTGGCCGGAGCCCATGCCATTCTCGCTCGTGATCCCCCGGCGCACAGCGCCTCAGTCGCCTACCAGGCGATCGGGCTCGTTGAGCGGGACTTCGGTGACGCTAGCGCCGCCGTAGGCTACCTGCGGCGCGCGGCGCGGCTGGCCGCGCGGTCCGGTTCCCTTGACCGCGAGAGCGACGTTCTCGCCGCACTGGGAATCGCGCTCATCCACTGCGGCCGTGCTGAGGCCGGCCTGCGCGCGCTGCAGACGGCAGCGTCCCAGGCCGACGGCCTGACCGCGGCCAGGGTGCGATTCAGGCTGGCTGGCGCGCTTTGGGTGCTCGGCCGCCACGGCGAGGCCCTGGACCACCTCAGGCCCGCCATCACGGCGCTGCGCCGGGCGCACGACACGATCTGGCTGGCACGGGCGGTCACCTTGCGCGGGCTGCTCCAGCTCGCGCGCGGCGCCATTGACCGGGCCGACCGTGACTTCGCCGCGGCGGAGCACCTGTTCGCCACCACTGGCCAGGAGCACGATTCGGCGGTCGCGGTGTACAACCGAGGGCTGGTCGCCTTCCGTGCGGGCGACCTCCCGGCAGCCCTCATCCGCCTGGATGAGGCGGGCCGCCGCTACCTGACCCTGGGCACGTTCATGCCAGAGCTCAGCATGGACCGGTGCGGGGTGCTGCTCGCGGCCGGCTTGTCGCGGGATGCGGTGGACGAGGCCGATAGGGCCATCGCGCACCTGGAGATGCTGCGCGGTCAGGCCACCCGGCGGGCGGAGCTGGTGCTGATGGCGGCCCGAGCCGCGCTGGCCGCCAGCGACCCGGGTCTGGCCAGGGCGCGAGCCATTACGGCCGGCCGGATGTTCGCCTCGCAGCGGCGCGACTGGTGGAGCGCGCATAGCCGGCTCCTGTTCCTGCAGGCTCGCCTCGCGGCCGGACAGATCACTGGGCACCTGGCAGCCGAGGCCGTCCATACCGCGGAGCGCCTGACGGCGCTCGGGTCCGCGGAGTCCGCGCAGGCCCGGCTGCTGGCCGGGCGCGCAGCCCTGCTGCTTGGCCGTCGCGCGGATGCCGAGCGCGAGCTGGCCATCGCCGCGCGGGAACGCCGCCGCGGCCCGGCGCTGGCCCGGGCGGGCGGATGGCTCGCCGAAGCGCTCCTCGCCGAGTCGGCAGGCCAGACACGCCGCACGCTGGGCGCCTGCCGCAGCGGCCTGGCAGTACTGCGCGCGCATAGTCTCACGCTCGGCGCCTCCGAGCTGCGCGCCCAGGCCACCGCGCACGGCCTCGAGCTTGCCGCGCTGGCCCAGCGCGTCTGTCTCCGCACGGGCTCGGCACGGAGTCTGCTGGTGTGGGGCGAGCGGTGGCGGGCCACCGCTCTTGCCGTCCCGCCGGTGCACCCGCCCGATGACCCGGAGCTGCGGAAGGACCTGGCGCGCTATCGCGAGGTCACCAGCCGGCTGGACACGGCCAGGGCGGCAGGCGGCCAGGCGTTCCTGCTGCAACGCGAGCAGCAGGAACTGGAGCGCCGGATCCGCGGCGGGCGGATGCGCGCGCCGGGGACTGCCGGGCTCGCGAGCGATCCGCCGCTGGATGTCGGGGCGCTGCTCGCTGAGCTCGGCACCGGCCAGCTCGCGGAAATTATCGAGGTCGACGGCGCACTGCACGTGCTGCTGTGCGGTCATGGCCGGGTTCGCCGGTTCGGGCCGCAGCCTGTCACTGACGCCATCGGCGAAGTCGAATACGCGAGGTCGGGGTTGCGTCGCCTCGCATACGGCGCAGCCACCCGGCCTGCGGAGGCACTGGCCATGCTGGAGTCCGTCGGGCGCAGGCTTGAGGCGCTCTTGCTTGGCGAGGCGGCCAAGCACCTGGGCGACGGCCCCGTCGTCATAGTGCCGCCGGGCCGACTGCACGGGCTCCCCTGGGCGCTCTTGCCCGCGCTCACGCAGAGTCCTTTCTCGGTCGCCCCGTCGGCGCGCGCCTGGCTCCGCGCGCGCGGCGCCATCCGGTCAGAACGCGGCGAGGTCATCGTCGTGGGCGGTCCCGGCCTGAGCACCGGCACTGCTGAGCTGGCCGCGATCGCCGGGATGTACGACCGGGCGACGGTACTGCAGGGCGAGAGCGCGACGGCAAGGCGGGTCCTGGACGCACTGGACGGCACCTGGCTGGCTCACATCGCGGCCCACGGCACGTTCCGGGCCGACAGCCCGCTCTTCTCGTCGCTGCGGATGTCCGACGGCGCGCTCACCGTCCACGACTTCGAGCGGCTCAGGCGCGCGCCTTACCGCCTGATCCTGCCCTGCTGCGACTCTGCCCGGCTGGCGGTCGCAGGCGCCGATGAACTGCTGGGCCTTACCGCGGCGCTGCTGCCGCTCGGGACCGCGGGCATCATCGCGAGCGTGACCCCGGTCAACGACCAGGCGACCGTCGGGCTGATGCTTTCCCTGCACGAGAGCCTGCGGCAAGGCATGACCACGGCGCAGGCCCTGTGCGATGCTCGCGCCGCCGCTACGGCCTCCGGCCCGCTCGCCACCGCGACCGCCTGGTCCTTCGTCGCGCTCGGGGCCGCCTGAGCGCCAGGCCCTGGCGTGTTCGCCTACCGTGCACGGCGTGTATCACGAACCTCCCCCCTGAGTCATAGAGCTGAAATGAGCAACTCAACTGGAGGTACCCGCATGGCTCCTATCACCACAGGCCTTACCAACGGAGGGCTGACGGCGAACTCGCACTATCAGATTCAGTACGACGACTCCCTGTCGGCGGCTGACGGCAAGGACAGGGCAAACTCGCTGATCACCGAGTGCGAGAAAGACTTCGCGCTGATGGCGGGCTGGTTCGGCAACATCAGTCTCGACGTGGGCACGCCGATCTCGGTAACTATCAGCCCAGGGCCGTACGCCAGCGCTGGCTGGAACCCCGCCGTCACACTCATACCTGGCGACGGGTCGTCCGATACGGTCGTGCGTTACCTGCTGGTGGCCGAGGTTACCGAGATGTTCATGAAGGCCCAGGCGGACGGACCGCCGAGAATACAGGGCTGGTACGGCGACAACAATGAGGGCAGCGCCGGCGAAGGACTTTCCCGGTTCCTGGCCGGGCAGTTCCTCATCACCAACGGACTCGGCGTCACCGAGCCAGAATTCGCGCTGGCCAATAGCTGGATGTCCAGCCCGCGCCTCGACTACGTCAACGCGGTCGACCCCGAAGATCACGCCGTCGATGCCAAGACTGGCTGCGCGATCCTATTCATCTACTATCTGCATACCCAGCTCGGGTTCAGCGTCAATCAGATCGTCGCCGCCGCCGCGAGCGAGCTGTCTGGGGTCTACCGGAATCTGACCGGCGGCACCGAGGATCCGTTCCCCCGGTTCAAGCAGCTCCTCGATAGCCGTTATCCCGGCACGACCACCATTCCCGGCGACAACCCTGACAATCCGTTCCCGATCCTGTATCCGGTACTGCCAGGGCTGGCCGAGGTGTCCGCGATCAGCCGCAGCGCTGACCACCTGGACGTCTTCGTCTCTGACGTCAACGGCGACACCCTCACGGCCGCCTGGCAGCCCGATTTCGCCGACGGGTGGCACGGCTGGGGCTGGATCGGCACCGGCCAGGCGGCTCCCGGAGGTCCCATCCACGGCGCATCCCGTAGCACCGACCATCTCGACATCTTCGTCACCGGCTCCGACAACAGCATCTACACCGCGGCGTGGGAGGCGGACTTCACCGACTGGTGGCATGGCTGGTGGAACCTGAACGGCGGCGTGACGGGGCCAGGGGCGCACGTCACGGCGGTCTCGCGCAGCGCCGACAAGCTCGACGTGTTCGTGGTCGGGATTGACGGCGGCGTTTACAGCGCCGCCTGGCAGCCCGATTTCGCCGACGGCTGGCATGGCTGGGGGCGGATCGGCGACGTCGTCGCACCCCAGGGATCGGCGGTCTACGCGGTGTCGCGCAGCGCCGACAAGCTCGACATCTTCGTCACCGACGTGAACGGAGCGGTGATGAGCGCGGCCTGGGAGCCGGACTTCACCGACGGCTGGCACGGCTGGTGGAACATCAATGGCGGGCAGGCCGCGCCTGGCGCTCCGGTGACCGCCGTCTCGCGCAGCGCCGACAAGCTCGACATCTTCGTCACCGGCACGGACGGCGGCATTTACACCGCAGCCTGGGAACCTGATTTCACCGACGGCTGGCACGGCTGGGGGCGGATCGGCGGCGCGGTGGTGCCCCAGGCAGCGCCCGTGCACTGTGTCTCGCGCAGCGCCGACAAGCTCGACATCTTCGTCACCGACGTGAACGGAGCGGTGATGAGCGCGGCCTGGGAGCCGGACTTCACCGACGGCTGGCACGGCTGGTGGCAGATCAGCGACGGCCAGGCCGCGCCCGGCGCACCGGTCACCGCCGTCTCGCGCAACACTGACAAGCTCGACATCTTTGTCACCGGCACGGACGGCGGCGTCTACACCGCCGCCTGGGAAGCCGACTCCGACGGCTGGCACGGATGGTGGCGAGTTGTTGTCTAGCCGCGGCCGGGCTGCCAGCCAGACGGTCGGCGTTCACGGCATGCTGATCGCCGGCGGGCAGCGGACGGACGACTCGCTGCGCTCGGCCGTATATGCCTCGCACCTGCCCATGTTCATGCCACCGCACGACTTCCAGGTCATCATGGCCGTCACCGGGCCGGCGGCGGCCAGATACGGTGACTTCGTCGCGCATTTCGGGTCTTCCGATATCTACACGTTCAGGCCCGAGCCGTTCTCGATCACGAAACTGGATCCCTCGGCCGGCGGCCTGGCGCCGGCATCGCTGCGCGGATCGCTGTTTCGCGGGCACTTCGAGCGGGGAGGCAGCGAGATCGCGAGCGATATCTCGTTCGAGGTCGAGCAGGTGATCTGCTTCCAGCACTTCAGCGCGGACGTCGCTCCTGACGCAGGGGGACCGCTCCGGTATCTGTGCTTCGGAGCCCGCGATGCCGCGTTCCTGGCCCACCTGATCTCGGCTCCGCCCGACTTCGATCAGATCCTGAATGTTGAGATCAGCTCCCTGACCGGCGTGTCGGATGAAGATCTTCGGGCCGGGCTGATCATCACTGTGCCCGACCGAGCGGACAACGTGACGGACCGGCTGAAAGAGACAGAGACGTTCAGTGGTGAGGTCCAGGGCGGCCTGGCACAGCCGACGGGGTCGATCGAGCTCCAGGTCGCGCAGGAGTATTACCTCGAGACCGGCGACCTCGCCAGCGCGATGTGACGGGTGAGCGTCAGGACCCGGGAGGCCATTGCGTGTCCGGGTCCTGACGCCTGACCGGGCTCAGCGGGCTAGCTGAGTTCCTCCTGCGGGCTGGCGGACAGACACTGCCATTGCTGGATCCGGCCGCCGTTGCCACCGTCGCTGGCACTGAAGTTGACACAGGTTCCGTTGCCGGTGTCCTGGATCAGCGCGTCAGCGTTCCCGTTGGTGTTCAGGTCGCCGCTGCCTTCTACCCTGACCTCCTCTTGAGGGCTGCTGAACAGGCACTGCCACTGCTGGATAACGCCGCCGTTGCCGGCGTTGCTCTTGCTGAAGTTGACGCAGGTGCCGTTGCCGGCATCGGCGAGTACCGGGTCATCGCCTGGCTTGTACTCGACGGTGAACTGCTCCTGCGGGCTCGAAGACAAACACTGCCACTGCTGGATCCGGCCGCCGTTGCCGCCGTCGCTGGCACTGAAGTTGACACAGGTTCCGTTGCCGAGGTCTTTAAGCTCGACGACGTAGCCGTTATTGAGCACGCTTTGCGCGTCGCTTATGTAATTCTCCCAGGCACCAGAGCTGTACGTCGTCCATGGCGCCCAGTCGGTGCCGCCGCCGGAGATGTTCCAGGCGGCGTTGCCGTTGCACTGGGCCTGGAACGCGCACGCGTCGCTCACATTCGGATGAGCGCAGTTGTCGATCTGCCACAGCCCGCGGTCTACGCATCCGTTTGAATTGGTAAACGAGGCGCCGGGGTTGCAGGATGACTCGGCTAGCCCGACCGCGATCGCGACCAGGATCGGCGGGAAGGAGCCGTCGCTGGTCGAGATGTCGGGAGCGTACGGAAACCCGGCCTTGAACGCCGCCGCCGCGCACGTCGCCTCGGTGGCCGCGGAAACGGCTGCCGGACTCGGCAGCGCGCCCGGCCCTTCGCCAGCCCGCGCAGCCGTCTGGGCGTGGCCCACCTCGCGAACGGTATTGTTCTGGTTGCGAGTGCATCCTCCGACGTTTATCTGATTGATATCCGACTCGCCGCTTGAGCTGAATCCGGTAAACCACAGGCACTGGCCGGTATCATCGTTTACGAATGTCCCGTCCTTGGCCGTGCTGTTAAAATTATAATGCCACCGCTGAGACGCGGGGAATTGCCCGCATGACGCCTCGTAGGTATATCTTGGACTAGCGTTCGCGTTTACTGTCAGGCATTTCGAGTGCTGGTCATAGAAGTAGTAATACGTGGTCCCGCCTACCGAAGTGCCATCCTCGGGGCAGAAATATGTCGGGTCGACGCTGCTGACATCATTGAAAAACGTAGTCGGATCTACGGCTACGTCGGGAGCGTCGGCGTAGTATCCTGACTTGACATTCAGGATCAGGAAGGAATTACCCGAGGTCTGCGCGCAGGCACTGATCTGCGGTCGGAACGTGGCGGCGCTTGCCGCTCCCGCAACGGTAAGGCCCGCGACGCCGGCCATGGCGGTCAGCACCGTTGCTATCACAAACTGCGGCTTAACTCTCATTCGTCGGCCTCTCCGATCGTCTGGGATATACGCCGGTTGTCATGCCAGCTGCGGCGATAGTTCCGTACGCTGCTAGCGCTGACCTAGCGCTCAGCTAGCGCCGACCACTTCGGGTCGCCACGCCGGCGCCGAAGGAGGATCGCCGTGCCGGTTTCCATGGATTTCTGCCTGCTGGGGCCGCTGACGGTGCGCGTGGACGGCGTGCTGGTGCCGATACCGAAGGGAAAGCAGCGGGCGCTGCTCGCCGCCTTGCTGCTGTGCGCCGGGCGCCTGGTGACCGCCGATCTGCTCGCCGATGTGCTGTGGGGCCCGGTGCCGCCGCCGTCGGCGGCGATCACGCTGCAGAACTACGTCAAGCGGCTTCGTCAGGCTTTCGGCACCGGCCGGGACCGCATTGTGACTCAGCCCGGCGGCTACCTGATTCACGTGCGGCCCGGCGAGCTGGATCTCTGCGCGATGGAGGAGGCGGTGACAGCCGCGCGCCGATCCGCACAGGCTGCCGCCTGGGAGGAGGTCCGCGAGCGTGCCGCTGCCGCGCTTGCCTTCTGGCGCGGTGACGCCCTGTGCGACGTTGACGTGGGCGAGCTGGCCTGGCGGGAGATTCCGAGGCTGGCCGAGATGCGCTTTCAGGCCCGGGCACTGCGCGTCGAGGCCGGACTGCACCTGGGCGGGCACGCTGAGCTTGTGGCCGAGGCGCAGCAGCTCATCGCGGACGCGCCGCTCCGCGAGCAGCTGCACGCTCTGCTGATGCATGCCCTGTACCTGTGCGGCCGGCGGGCCGAGGCGCTTGAGGCCTATCAGCACGCCCGCGACGTGATTGTGGAGGAACTCGGGAGCGAGCCAGGGCCTGAGCTTCAGGCGCTCCACCGGCAGATTCTTGACGACGATCCAGCGCTCATCCTGACCCCGCCGAAGCCAGCCAAGGTCGTTCCGAGGGAACTTCCCTCGCCCGCCAGGCACTTTGCGGGGCGGACCCGTGAGCTGGCGGCACTGACCCGGCTACTCGATCAGGACGGGCCTTGCGGTCAGGCGACCGTCGTGATCTCGGCCATCGGCGGAACAGCAGGCGTGGGAAAGACTGCCCTGGCTCTGCGCTCGGCGCATCGGGTAGCGGGGTCGTTCCCGGACGGGCAGCTGTATGTCAACCTGCGCGGCTTCGACCCGGCGTTGCCGCCGATGTCAGCTGCTGAGGCGATCCGGCTGGCTCTGGACGCCTTGGAGATCCCGGCAGAGCGTATCCCGGCCAGCCCGGAGGCGCAGGCCGGGCTGTACCGCAGCGTGCTGGCCGGCAAGAAGGTGCTGATCGTGGCGGACAATGCCGCCGATGCCGACCAGGTCCGGCCGCTGCTGCCCGGCAGCGCAGGCTGCCTGGTCATCGTGACCAGCCGCAGCAGGCTCACCGGGCTGATCGCCGTCGACGGCGCGATTCCCCTGTCGCTGGAGGCGCTCACCAGCGCGGAGGCCCGCGACCTGCTAGCCAGGATCATCGGCGACGCCAGGGTCGCTTCCGAGCCCGAAGCGGCCGGACAGCTGATCGACAGGTGCGGCCATCTCCCCCTGGCGCTGGCCATCACCGCGGCCCGCACCGCCGCCCGGCCCTGGCTGCCGCTGGCCGCGTGGCCGCCGAACTGGCCGACGCCGCCAGCCGGCTTGACGCGCTGGAGGCCGACGGTGACCCGCTCGCCAGTGTCCGGACGGCGCTGGCCAGCTCATACCAGCGCCTGAACGCGGACACGACCCGGATGCTGCGGCTGCTGAGCGCGCATCCTGGCCCGGATATTTCGGTGCCGACCGCGGCCAGCCTGGCCGGCGTGCCTGGCCGGCAGGCCGCCCGGCAGCTCGCAGAACTGGCCGACGCCAGCCTGGTGTCCCAGGACGGTGCTGGCCGGCTCTCCCTGCATGACCTAGTCCGCCTGTACGCGGCCGAGCGGGCACAGCAGGGCGACGGCTGGGCCGAGCGTGACGAGGCGACTGACCGCATGCTTGACCACTACCTGCACACCGGCCACGCTGCTGCCCGCCTGCTCCGCCCTGGCCGGGACCCGATCACCCTGGAGCCGCCCAGCCCTGGCACAGCACCCGAGCACCTGGCTGAAGTCAAGGCGGCGATGTCCTGGTTCGAGGCTGAGCACCAGGTGCTGATCGCGGTCGCGGGCCACGCATTCACGGCCGGACGGGACGAACGGGCCTGGAAAATCGCCTGGACGCTCATCGACTATTTGTCGTTCCGAGGCCACTGGCACGACCTGCTGGCTGTGTGGACGACCGCGCTGGCCGCCGCGGATCGGCTTGGCGACCCTGCCCTGCGGGCGAGGTCGCATCATTACCTTGCCCGCGTCAGCGCGGAACTGGCCCGCTACGACGACGCGGATACCCACTACCGTCATGCTCTGGAACTGTTCGGGCAACTCGGCGACAACATCTGGCGGGCCAACCTGCACCTCGGCCTCGCGGTCACGCTCGATCGTCAAGGACAGTCGGGCCCGGCCGCCGACCAGGCCAGGCAGGCCCTTGAGCTGTTCACAGCCGCCGGCCACGAGGTGGGCGAGGCCGAGGCCCTCAATGGCCTCGGCTGGTATCTCGCCCGGCTTGGAGACTATGAGCAGACGCGCAGGTACTGCCAGCGGGCCCTGGCCATCGCCCGCCGGGCCGGCCACCGGCGGATCGAAGCCGACGCGCTTGACAGCCTCGGCTACGCCCACCACCACCTCGGCCAGCACCCCGATGCCATCACCTGCTACCAGCAGGCCCTCGACATCGCACGGGAACTCGGCTACCGCTACCAGCAAGCCGAGGCACTCAACCACCTCGGCGACGCCCAGCATGCCACTGCCGACCTCGAAGCTGCCCGCACAGCCTGGCGAGAAGCACTGACGATCCTCGACGACCTGTGCCACCCGCACGCCGAGCAGGTCCGCGCGAAACTGGGCAGTGTCCTGCCTGGGTAACGGGCGGTTTACCAGGCTTCTATCAGGTCGGCAGGGGAGAAGGCGGCGTCTATGCGCGTAGTGGATGTTCCGGAGCGGGAGACCGCGATGAGCGGGACCGGGTCGGACGTTACCCTGTCACGATGGCGCTGGAGTGCTACGAGGTCGTGGCCGTCGAACTGGCCTTTCTCCAGCCATTTGACCGAGCCGAGAAACAGCAGTTCCGTCGCGACCGGCTGACGGTCGGCGCCGACGATATCGATCTCGACGTCGTTGCCGCGTGTCCAGTAGCCGCCGACCACCGGCGCGGCGGGGATGCCCTGTGCGGGCAGCAGGCGCGCGAGCGCTTCGCGGACCAGTGGCTCGACGGCGCGGCCGCGCCAGTCACTCCAGCCCCGCTCGATCCGGGCCAGCGTCAGATCCGAGCGCATCCGGTCAACCTCGGCCAGATGCGGGCCGACGAAGGTGAGCCAGAACCGCAGGTAGGAATCGGTGATACGGTACCGGCGCTCCTTTGACGGGGAGAGGCTGAGCGGCAGTTCCCCCGCGACGACGCCTTTGCTGATCAGCAGGTCCGTTGCGCGAGTCAGGGTGGAGTGAGCGATATTCCCAGCGGCACGGGCGATGTTGGTGAAGGTCCGTTCCCCGCTGCCGATCTCGGCAGGCCACCGGTGACCAGGGCGGCGTCGAAGGCGTCGGCTGGGGTCAGCCCAGCCATCGCCCCGACGTCCGCCGGGTTCAGCGGCCCTACCTTAAGCTGGGTGCCGCGCTGATGAAACGGGCGCCCGTAGCAGGTGAGCGCCTCCATCATCGACATGTCAGACCCAACCAAGACGAGAAGCACGGGTTTGCGGGACAACTCCCGGTCCCACGAGCGCTGCAGCACGCTTTCGAACGCACCAGCAGAGTCCATCAGGTAGGGCATCTCGTCCATGACCACGATGCTCGGCCGGTCCCCGGGCAGCACTCCCGCGAGCTGGCGGAGCGCCGCGGCCCAGTTCCCCGGCACCGCCTCGCTGAAGACCTGCGCGTCGGGCAGCCCCGAGATCCGGACCGCTTCGCTGAACTCCCGCAGCGGCTCACCGCCGAACCCGATCTCAGCGGTATAGAACACGCTCGGCACCCGCTGCCGCTCGATGAACTCTTCCACAAGCGCGGACTTGCCGATCCGGCGACGCCCAAGGACAACCACGCACTTCCCTGGCCGAGCACTTCCCATCTGCTCTCGAACCTCGGCAAGCATCCCAGCTAGCGTGTCAAGCTCTGTCGCGGGACTGTCCCTGCGAGAATCGCAGGCGTGACCGTGACGGCGGAAAGCATCGAGCGCGAGCGAGACCGGCTGCCCCGAGGCTGGGGCCGGTTCGGGCAGATCTAGCCTACGACTAGGCCGAACGGGTCCTGGCGGGGTGATACGTCAACCACGGCCAGTCCGCGAGCGGGCTGATTCCAGAGCACCATCTGCACCTTGCCGATGAAGCTGAACTCGGCGACCAGGACATCGCGATCCCCTGGCCAGCCGAACCCGTCTAGGGCGTCGCTGCTGACATCGGTGTGCGGCACGATGACAGAGTGACCGTCCGGCATCGAGGCGACTTCGAATCGCATGGCCGATGCCCCGTCGGCGTTGTTGTTGGCACTGACTTCGAGCGCGAGAAAGTGCCCGTCGGGGCTGAACTTGCCCGCCAGCACGTTATCTCCGGCCGGCAGCCCGATCACGGTCGTCCGCCCCGTGTTGAGGTTCAGCACCCGGACCGGGCAGGTCGCCTGGCACGGCGGTTCATACGCGACTTGGGTGGAGCTCACCGCGACGACCCCGTGGAAGCTACGGAGCACCTTGTCAGTTGCCTGGTTCCACTGCCGGTACGTGATGCCCTGCCTGGTCGGGCTCGACGACACGAGTAGCAGGCCGTGACTGGTGCCCTGGCTGATGCGGTACCCGGCGGGCAACGGCACCGCCGGTCCGACCGCGATGCCTTCGTCGGTGTATTGCTGGGCGATTCCCGGCATCCGAGCGGGGTCCGCCGCCGCCGGATAGCGGGTAAGCCAGATCGCGCCCGCGACGGCGGCCGGAGCGACCAGGTTTCCGCTGCCTACTCTGGTCACCTGCCTGGCCCGGTCCGGCAGATAGAAGACCGGCGCCGACGGACCGGAGCAATCGCCGCACTTCGCGAGCTGGATCGTCCAGCCGCCACCGACCCTGGTAAACGAGTAGCCGTTCCGGTCAGCTGGCAGCCCGCGAATAGGCGCGACACGCCCCTGCGCTGGCCAGAACCAGACCGGCTGGGCACCGCTCCGGGGAAGCCGGGTGTTCGCCGCCCAGGGCGGTATCTTGCCGAGTTTCTCTTTCAGCGGGAGCACCCCGGGTGCCTGGACCCGGAGCCGGACGACAGAATGCCGCGTGCCGGCCTGGACGTTGCCGTGCGCGCTCGGATGATGCGATCTGGGGGCCGCGCCAAACGGAAGGTGCTCGACGGCGACAAGCGCGACGACCACCACCACAGCGGCGATCCACCCGATGCGCCGACGCCAGCCGGGCGGCCCGTCTTCGCCCCGACCGATGATGTCTTCCACCGCACCGCCTAGCCCACGCCGATTCTGTACGACCATAACCCGGGCGCAGGTAGTTGAGCATCCCGCCCGAACCGAAGTCGCGGCTGGCTGGCACGCCAGAACCCAGAATGTCAGCCGATCACCGCGTCAGGGTTCCGTGATCACCGTCCGGGGCGTGATCACGGACGATCAGGTGCGTGATCACGCCGCCAGGGTTCCGTGATCACCGTCCCGGCCATGATCACGGACTATCAGCAGCGGTGCCTGGCGGCCAGGCCAGGCCTGGTCCTGATAGCAGCTCAGGGCCG
Organism: uncultured Actinomycetota bacterium; assembly: GCA_963819285.1. Classification (GTDB taxonomy): domain Bacteria; phylum Actinomycetota; class Actinomycetes; order Streptosporangiales; family Streptosporangiaceae; genus Chersky-822. Next base: position 996,529 of record CAWFVM010000002.1, on the reverse strand, counting down.
GCGGTGCGGTCAGGGAACACGCCGCCGGACAGGCTGCCAGGCACTGACCGGGGTGAAACCGGGCATCCCGTCGGAGCTGACCGCCCCCGGCCAGGCCACCCGGCTCACATCACGAAATTCGCGCCAGCACCATGTTCCGTGGTCTGGGCTTGCTTCATGACTACGGAAGGTTGCGCGGGATGCCTGGCCGGGGCTGCCCGGCGCGGAGGAGCCGGCTACCTGCCCCAGACATGCCCAAGGCAGGCGGCCGGCTGGCTCGCTGCCAGCTAATCAGGCAGGGGATATCAGCTCGGTGTGGTAGACCCAGGTGCCGTTGACATTGACCCGGTAACCACCTTGCTGGAACGTGGGATGCGAGCTGTTACAGGAGGCAATGGTGACATCGCCGCTCGCGATCGCCGGAGAGCCCCAGATGTTGAAGCCGCTGCAGGTGGCCGCCGCCTCAAATTGAAGGGGGTTGCCATTGACCAGGCAGACGTTGTCCCCGATCGTGATCTTGATGTTCCAGTAGCCAAACGAGCTGAAGTAGAACTCCAGGACCGCGGGCTCGGTGCACGAGCTAACGCCGTTGGTCACGGTGAAGCTGATGTTGTACTTGCCAGGCGCGGTGTCGGGGACTGCGGTTGCCCGGGAACCGGCCTGGGTCATGACCGACACGGCGACGTGTGCTGCCGGGTGCACTGCCGCAACCGCGGACGCGGGCAGTGCGCCGCCCAGGGCGATAATGCCTCCTGCCGCTAGCGCTGCGACCGTGGCGGCGCGGCCGAAATGAGTGAATCGTCTCACCGATTTCCTCTCTGTTCTCAATCAGGGGTGTCTCGGCGACCAGTACTGTCCGCCGTATCGGCGGCAATCGCCGAGCTTTACCTGCGGCGATAGTTCCGTACGCTGCTAGCACTGACCTAGCGCTCAGCTAGCGCCGAGCGCGCTTCCCAGCGAAAGTGCGGGGCTGGCTTAGGCGCCGTCCGGATCGATCAGTTCCCACTGCGGCTCGCGGGTCGCCGCCTGGGCGGCCAGGTTCCGAAGGTAAGGCACGCGCTGTACGAGCCATCCCAGACCGTACTTGTCGAGGTATGCGATCATCTGGGCCTGCGAGATGACGATGTCGGGAGTCATGTCCTTGTCGAGATTGGCATCGATCAGCAACTGTGCCTTTTTCCAGAGATCAGCCGATCCCGCGAAGTCGTCGATGTCCGCCGCGGTGACCGCAGGCACGGTGCCTGGCGGCGACGCGGCCGGACGGGCGTTGAGGTGCTTCAGCCAAAGTTTCTGCCGAAGGTCCTTCGCGAAGCCGGGGCTGGACGCGTCAAAGATTCCCAGTCCGATTTCTGAATCACACGAATAGCTGCGCCGGTTGCAATTAGCGGAAGTCACGACCGCAAAACGATCATCGAATATCCACGTCTTCGAGTGAAACCAGAACGGACTGTTGAGATCATCTCGATAGCAATATACGGAAACCTTGCTGCTGGCACCCGACCCGAGTTGCTGGTAAAACTCCTTCCTGCGACTCGCGGCCTGGTACAGCTCTCCCTGGACCGTGCCAGTCCCCGCGATGGCTATGACCATTTTCTTGAATGTGGACTTTGCGATTGTACGGCTGAGAGCGTCGGTTACCGGAGGCTCAGTTCCAGCGAACCTGGTGTCAACCAAATACTGATCTTCAAGGTAGATGCTGGTCTCAGCGCGGTTGATAGCGTTCACCAGCAGGTCGTAGTTTCCCCGCTCCCCTTTCGGAGCGAACTGGTAGCCGAAGGCGAACGGGGTCAAGGCGGCGCGCGCCATCTCCGGGATGCCCAAAACCCGCGTTTCAGGATTTGGATAGGTACGGACAACTCGGCAGTCAAGTCCGCCGCCGCTGGCCGCGGTAGTGACGGAGGGCCCGCCCGCTGTGATGATCGAACCGTCACCGTAGACCGAGATCGGATACAATCGGACCGGGATAGGAAAGTCTTTCAGCGCAGAAGTCGTGGTCTCCCATCTCTGCACGAACGCATTCCACACGTCTACGGCCGCAGGGCCGTCCACAGACACCTGTACGTCGTGCCACGGCGCATGCCGCATCTCATTTGACGTATTTGGCCCGGGAGCCCCAAGGAGTCCGTCACGACCGAGGCGATGGTTGGCGATATCCATTCCACCGCAATAGGCGGTCACTCTGTCACCAGCGCGACAGATCACGGCCTTCTGATGCTGCGACCCGGCAGGCTGGTGGAACGGATCGATGATCGCTCCGCCGCCCATATCCCTTATCTGCTCGGCAACTTGCGTATTGGCCGGCTTGTTTATGGTGGAATCGAGCAAGACCCGGACTTGAGTCTTGTTCTGGCAGGCCGCTTTCAGCAGCTCGCCGAGAGTGGCGCGGGGACTAGTGCCAGGCGAATCGACGTAGGTAGCAAGATCTAGTTCCCAGCCAGTAATATAAATAAGATCGCTCGCCGATTTACCGGTAGCGCGGATGGTGGCGCCGAGATCGACATAGTAGTCAACCGGGCTGATAAAGGCCCGCACCGTATTCCCGCTGACCGGCTTCGGGACGTCTCCGGGGTTCCAGGTGCCCAGGCTACGGGTGTCCTGGCCGAACCAGTCTTTTGCCGAGGTCAATGGCCTCGCCCCCAGAAGCCGGCAATTCTCGGCCTGTTCATCAGGCCATCGGCCCAGTCGGGTTGATCGTGACCTGGATATCCGTGCCAGGAGTTGGCGTGTACTCGAACCACTCTCCGATGAGCACGCCCTTGGCTCCCGACTGGACGACCGGGAACGGACCGTCATGCGAGTACTGCAATCCGGCCACCGTGATCATCGGCGGGCTCGCGCTGACAGCCGTGATTGCCTGCGTCTCTTGCGCTCCGATCCCCGGGCCACCGGGCCCGACATTGGTGTTCGGGTCGATCTGCGCGCCCCACGTATCGATGATGAGCGTCGCCCCGACGACGAACCCGGTCGCGTCATCCACCGGTATCACGACGGGGGTCGTCAAGGGGTCGGTGCTCGCCGGCAGGATATCTTCCGTACAGGTCGCACCGGTCTGAGGCGTGTCGTCATCGACCAGTCCGCCCCCGTTCGGGTTCGCGGGCGGTATCCCCGGATAGTTCGTGCTGTCATAGGCGGCGATCTGCTGCGCGATGGTCATGTAAGGGTGCGGCGGGAGCGGATCAGGCAGAGTGATAGAACCCGTGTTGACGAAGTATGTCCAGGCAAGCTCCCATCCTTGGCGCACGGTCAGCACGACCCGTGCGCTGCCTGCCCGGAGGAACGCCTGCCTCGTCTTGTCGTCGTGCTGGATCTGACGGATGAAGTCCCAGGACAACGGATAGTCCCAGAAATAGGAGTACGTGAAGAACGTCACGTTCTCCCACTCGATCGCCTCGTTGATGAAGCTGATTACCTCCTCCTGCCCGCTGAGGACGGACCATTGCTGGGGGCTCAGGGGATCGTTCCCGGTGAAGTTCAGGCCGTACCGCAATGCTGTGGCCGCTTCCTTCGGATTACCGGCGGCAGCGGCCGCCGCCGCGGCGGCATAGGCCGCTTCTACAGCGGCAGGCATGAAGGCGAACTGGAACGCGGGCCCGAGCAGCCACTTCAAGACGCACCGCATGATCTCGTCGTTCTCTTCACGGCGGAGAGTCAAGGTGTCAACATCGCTGAGCTTCGCTTGCAATGCGGTTATCTCGGCACTGGCGGCTGCTTGCTGAGCGTAGAACTGGGACTGGGCCGCGTTGTACAAGGCAGTCCAGACAGAGCTCGTCCACTGAGACATATTGTTGTCGGACGGTACGCAGCTGACCACGAACGACATCGTGCCGCCGAAATCGTCGCCCGTCGTGTAGAACAGGGTGATCGACTGCGTCCCTGACTGATGCCACAGGAAAGACTGTCCCGCGCACAGATCCGTGTCTAGAGGGAATTGCAAGTCAATGTAGACAGGAGGGTAGGTGAAATCGACCAGGATCGGCGGGAAGGGTGTCTCCCCTGTATGGCGGTCGGTGTAGTTGATCTGCTCGATCCAGTAACCGTCGGGGACGTTGAACGTCGTCGGCGACGGAGCCGCGGCTGGCTTTGTGAATCCCGCGGTCACGTCGACCACGGCCACGTCGGGGCTTGGCGGCGGCTGGACGTCGACCGAGTACTGGTCGGCCAGCTGGAGGTAGTTGCCTGGAGTGATGTCAGAATGCTTCAGCGGGAAGGAGAACTGGGTGCCAAGATTGTCCTGCAGTCCGTCGATTTGCGCGTACGGCATTCGAAGCGTCGCACCTGGCTCTGGGACGGTGATGTCGTAGGTGAGGCGGAGACCGTACCGATAGAGCGCGACATACCACTTGCGCATCATGCTGTAGTAATCAATGCGCATCGCATCGGTGTCGCTCGGATTCTCTAGCCTGCGCGTGGTAGCCGACGACGTTCCTTCAACCGATGTCGTCGAGATCGTGGTCTTGTGCGACTGCCGGACGCGAGAGGAAGCGAGTCTCGTGGTCTGGATCGACTGTTGCCTGCTGGTTGTCGCCGACTGTGAGCTGGAGTCCTGAGCCCCGAATGAGGCGCTGGTCGACGCGTTCACGAAGCCGATCCCGCCGCTCGCCGATGCGGTCACGTTGAACTGGTTGTTGTGGGCGACCTGAGACGTAGTTGCCTGCGTCATCTGGGTGTTCTCGGTCACACCCGTCTCGCTGAAGTTGTCGAGCGAGTCGGTGACGATGCTCGTGAACTCCTGGGTGGTGACTGACCATTCCTTCTGCACCACGAAGGTTCGCTCTCTGGGCGCGAGAGGGATCGTGGCGATCAATCCGCCGCGCTCGATCCCCGCCGGCGTCATCTCCAGGCGCTCAAGATTCAGCATCCCGACAGCTGACGACTGTGAGTTGTTCTGAAAGGCACTCATGCCGACGTTCGCGCCGTTCAGGGCGATGAGCGCGGCGCCGAGCTCCGCACCCGAGGCGTCCGCGTCGCTTTCCTTCAGGCGCTGCACCCGCTGCTGCCGCAGGGCCTTCAGGCCCTGCCCGAAGGCGGTGAGTTCGCTGGCAGAAACGTTAGTGAACTCGCTGGTACGCGGGACTGATGATGCGATAGGTGAGCCCTCGAACTGCCGGAGGAGAGTCCAGACGTCCGCGCTGGCGGCCTGGGCCGGGGTGATGTCCGCACCGCCCTGGAGCATTCTGAAGACATCGTCGACCTCCCCGGCTCGTAAGCCGAGCGACGCGACGAAGCTTGCTTTCATGGTCGCTTTGCCAGGGGACTCAGCTGCGGTGCTCGAGTCGGCGAGCGGGACGTAGGAGGCGCGATTAAGGCTTGTGGTCGAATTTGGCAGCAGGTTCTTGATCGAGTCATCGGCGTTGCCCATGGCCACTCCTACTTAAGCTTGCTTGGCACGATCGGCCGACCGGACGTTCGTCACCCAGAGGGAAAGGCTAGCAGCTGGGCCGGGCCGGTCAAGGGGGTGGTTTCGTCCGTGTTTATCCCATGACTGAAGCAATCTATTTCGGCTATGCCGCAGCGGATGCTGATTCAGGCCGCGGATGGCTGATCGGGCATTTCAAGCCGGCCAACGATGCCCGGCGTGCCCCAGGCCGGACTAATTTCTGGGTCACGCATGCAACCCGCTGCCCGGTTCACCGCATCTGGTGTGTGTTACCGAACACCAGCCGGATCCGGCCATACAATCGCCGCTGCAGATATAGCCGACGCCGAGCGCGCGATCGCCGTCTTCGACGCCCAGGCTTCCACCCTAGTGGACACTGAGGCGCTAGCCCGGATCTTGCTTCGCGCGGAGTCCGTCGCCTCATCGCGAATCGAAGGACTGGAAGTCGGCGCCCGGCGGCTGCTCAGAGCTGAAGCAGCTCTGGATCTTGGCGAGGAACCATCCGACGTCACGCCAACTCAGCGACCGATCTCCTGCTCGGCGTCCTGCCAGGGGCGCCAGTCGTTACCGTCAACTCCGCAGCCGCCCTTATCGGCCGGACCTTCTCCGCTACAAACGACGCGATCGGCCGGCGCTTGAACGGCAGCTAGCTAGCCCGAGCGGAAACACGCGAACGAGCGAACCCTCGCGGCCAGTGCCTTACCGCCCGGCCGCTCAGGCATAGGCCGCCGACCTGAGACTGCCCAACTGGAGCTTCGACCGGCCAGGAGGGGTTCACCACGACCACGCAGTCGTTCGAGTTCCGTGGATTGACTGCTGTCCTGGCGATGACTGCAGCGCGATGAGACTTGAGCGGAGCTGGCCGATCGCCAGGTCAGCCTGGAGGCGGGCGCGAGCGAGGTTGCGCTCCACCGCTGAAGGTCAGCTAGGGCACGGCCAGACCGCGCAGATACGGCTCGTTCTGGTGTGGCCGCTCAGCCAGTGGCGCTGTTGTACTCCTCGGATAGCGAGCGCAGCCGGCGGACTACTGCCGCACTGGGGGGCCATGCCCCGGAATCGCCGCCCCGTGCGGCGCTTCCGTCCGGGTTCCAGTACGTGAGCATTCGGTGCCCGTTGTGCCGGGCGAGCCATTGCGCGACCGTCGTGAAGAATCTGCCTCGGTGCGAGTCGAGGGGGCTGTTCGTCTCGCAGATCCGGATGGCGGGCGAGCGCTGACCGGACGCTTCCCGCCACGCCTGAAGGTTCGCATTCAGCCGGGCGATGATCTTCGCCCCGCTGAAGGTGCCGTCCGGGTTCCGCAGCCGGGGGAATTCGTACAGGTCATCGCCATACCAGTCCAGCCCGGGGGCCAGCCAGCCCAGATGCTGAGCCGCAGGCCCCACCGTGATCACGCCGAACCGCACGTGAGTTCCCCGGCACAGGCCGTGCCCGTAGCGCTGCATCCTGGTCGCGGTGCGCGCGTTGTTGACATAGGCGGGGTAACCGAGCGGGTTTCCGGTGATGTTCTCGTGCCAGAAGGCCAGCTCGGAATGCGGTGGCGCCGAGTCGGCAATAGCTTTCAGCTGACGGTCAAGCCTGCCGGACAGCAGGTCGCCAGGGTTCGGCCGGAGCGAGAGCGTCAGGTGCGCGCCGAAACGATCCGGCCAGGCAGCCGGGAACAGGTTCTCGGTGTCGTAATACAGCCGAAGGCCCCTGGCCAGCGGGACAGCGGCATGGAATCTCGGATAGGTGTCCCGGTTCGCGCCGAACACGATGCCGTTAGCAGGCGCGGTCGCCGGGGCGAGGCTACCTGCTCCCGCGATCGCGAGGCCACCTGCGGAGATAGCCTCGCGGCGGGACATCATCGCAGGGAGATGATGCTGTTCCGGTTTCATGACATCCCCCGAAGGTCCATAACGACCATCGTAGGATAATTCAGGCAGTTAGGCCGATACTTCCGACCAGATGCGCATATCTCCCGGCGATGAGCGGGCGGTGGCCAACGGGCCACGACAGCAGGGGACCCCGGCCGCTGCGGCCATCGGCGCTGACAGAGCGGGCAAAGACGGCCCGGCAGAGCTCTTGACCAGATATCCCAGCCGACCTAACATAACATTGTTATGCCAGCTAACCCGTGCATGCGGGCCCGAGCCCAGGGAGCAACGCCAATGCCGTACATCAGCCTCGACAGTGATGCGCCCGGCATCCTTTCCTTGTTCGAGTACCGGCCAGAAACAGCAAAACCGCTGTGCGAACTCGCTGACGTACTGCTCCGCGGCCCGAGCACGCTGAGCCGCGGCGAGCGGGAACTGGTCGCCTCTTATGTTTCGTCGCTGAACGACTGCAGCTTCTGCACGGACTCCCACGCGGCATTCGCGGCCGCTCAGCTTCCTGACGGCATGACGCTGGTCGATCAGGTCCGGGCAGATCCTGATGCGGCAGCGGCCGGCCCAAGGCTCAGGGCGCTGCTGCGGATCGCGGGCGCGGTTCAGCGCGGCGGGCAGGACGTATCCGGGCAGGATGTCGCGGCCGCCCGTGAGGCAGGTGCCACGGACCTGGAGATCCATGACACGGTACTCATCGCGGCCGCGTTCTGCATGTTCAACCGGTACGTCGACGGGCTCGCCACGACGCTGCCGGAAAGCCCGGCGGGGTACGCGATGTTCGCGGACGTCATCGTCAGCTCTGGGTACGTCGCTAGTCTCCCCCCGGCGAGAAACCCTGCTCGATAGGGAGAAGCCCTGCTCGATAGGGGGCGTTACCCTGCAATGGTGAGCCCGCGGCCCCTCAACCCAGACAACCGGATCGCGCTGATCGACGCCGCCGCCAGGCTGGTGGCCGAAGGCGGCCCGCACGGCCTGACGGCGCGACGGCTCGCCTCGGAGGCAGGCACATCGACGATGGCTGTATACACGCATTTCGGCAGCATGAGCGCGATCGTCGGCGAGATCGTCCACGACGGCTTCGCCCGCCTCCAGCACCTTTTCGATAGGGTCGAGCCGACGGCCGACCCAGTCGCTGACATGGCGCTGCTGGGCCGGGTGTACCGGTACAACGCGGTCACTAACCGTCACGTCTTCGAGGTCATGTTCGGCGCCTCGTCACTAGCGGGCTTCGCGCTCACCGAGGAAGACCGGCAGCACGGCCGGTACACCCTGACGCCCGTGGCGGACTGCGCCGGCCGCTGTGTCGCGGCCGAGCGCTTCCGGCCCGATGAACCCGCGCTCCTGACGCATCACATGTGGCTCGGGGTGCACGGCACGGTGACTCTCGAACTCGGAGGCTACCTCGCCAAGCCGTACGACGCTGACTGCTGCCTGGAGACGCAACTGGTCAGCCTCATGGTCGGCGCCGGCGACGAGCGAGCCCGCGCCCAGGAGTCAGTCACGAACTCCGCGCGCCGCTTCGGCAGCACCTTCCACCGACCTTGAGCATGAGAAACACGCCCTTCATCCAACGACCCCGTGAGATCGCAGTTCAGTTGTCCTGAGGTGCCAGAACAGATATCCCGGCGTCTGCGGCGGCCTTGGCGAGCCGATCGTCGTAGGTAAGCAGGGCTGTAAGCTCCGGGCCGAGGATCCGCGCCGTCGCCAGGTGGATCGCGTTTAGGGACCTCAGCAGCCTGTCGGGCTCGACCATGGCAGAGCGGACAACGTCTTCATCAATCTGAACGTATTCGAAGGCGTCAAGCAGCCGTTGCGCATCGGGAATGAGCGCAGGCCAACTTCGTGAGACGGCACGGCTAACCTCAATCCGCAGCAGGTCTGAGCTGACCCAGCTGTCACTGCGGTGCTCACGGTAGAAGGCCAGGAACGCCTCGGCGTGCTCCTCGGCGGCCAGGAGCTTGAACACGGCGCTAGTGTCCAGGTAGTAGAGGGCCACGGCCGGTCAGCGTTCGCTCTCGCGATCCTCCAGCAGCGCCCTGGTAAGCGGGTTCGGATCGGTACCGGTCACCGGGTGCAGCCTCTGAGGAACATAGCCAGGGTTCTTCGCGCGGCGCAAGCGTCCTTCGGCCTCTAGCCGGGCGAGAACGGCAGGCCGCTCAGGACGCTCATACGGAACCAGCCGGGCGACCGGCGTTCCGTGCTCGGTGACCTCGATCGTCTCCCCCCTGCGCACGCGGGCGATAACCTCACTGGTGTGATGACGCAGCTCCCGCAGCCCGACTGACGGTTCTTCCAGAATAGACATATCATCAATGTATCACAGTCATGTGATACAAATGCGACCGTGAGGGCTCGATCAACCCGTAGGGATATGCCCTAGCCGGGTGGCGGGCGCATACGGGCAGGCCGTGCGGTCCAGGGGCCTGACGGTCAGACCTGTGTCTGGAGCAACGTGGCCTACAACGTCGGTCCTGGCGGTGTTCCACGTTGGGGATTGGCCTGCGATCCAGGTTCAGGCCCTCGCAAATTCTCTAAATTTATCGCAGAAAGATTTGCTGGCTAGGTCACAGAGCCATAGGAGTTCCTGGCCTTGATCTTGATGGTGAATCGGCCGGTGACGGTCGGCTTACCCGCGATCTACGTGCCAGGCGCACCTTCCCCAGAGCGACTCCTCGCTCTCTCAATGCACCTAAGGCTGACAAATATTGCTAGTTGACGACCTTGCCGAACAGCTCCGACTGGGAGGGCTGACGCTGGAAACTGAACGGCCCGCGACGTTGGGCTGGCCAATTCTGGCGTCAGCGACGATAACGTGAATTGACTGCTGCCGGATGGATTCGCGATGGCAGGCCTGATGTCCAGAGCGTGTGGTACTGGGAGGCAGGATGGAGCTGCACCTGGATGCGGTGGACGTTGCTTCGCCGCTGCGCTGGCGATGGCTGCTGCGCGATGAGACTGGAGCGGAACTGGCCGATCATCAGGTGAGCCTGGAGGCGGGCGCGAGCGAGGTTGCGCGGTTCCGTGAACTGTACGACTATGCGAGGTCGTATTCGGCACCGGACCGGCGCGTCGCGGAGGGGGCCCGGATCGTCGCCGAGGCCGGGGCGTGGGCGGGGTCTGTGCTGCTGGGCGAGCGCCTGACGGCGGCGATCGCGGATGCCGCACCTGTGACCGTGCGAGTGCTGGTTCCTGCTCCCGCCGAGTCCGTGCTGCTGTGGCCGCTTGAGCTGGCGCATGGTGGCGGTCGTCCGCTGGCCGCGCGCGGAGATGTGACCTTCGTTTACGACCTCGGCGGTGACGCCAGCCAGCCGAAGCGCGCGGTAGGCGACACGCTGCGCATCCTGGCGGTGCTCTCGCAGCCGACGAGGACAAGCGTGCTGGCACTGCGGCGGGAGCGATATGCCTTGGCCCGGCTGATCAGGCGGATCGCGGCACGGGCACAGGCAGCGGTGGAGCTGCGGGTGGTGCAGTACGGGGTAACGCGGGAGAAGCTGGCTTCGATCGCCGATTCCGGGGACAGCTGGGACGTGCTCCACCTGTCGGGACACGGCGGGAGCGGACTGTTCCTGCTGGAACAGGCAGACGGCTCGCCCGATCCGGTGAGCACAGAAGCCCTGATTGCCTTGCTGCGGCCGATGCGGCATCGCGTGAAGCTGGCGGTCGCATCGGCCTGCGAGTCCGCGACTGACGCCACGGCTGAGACACTGCGCCTGCTGGGGCTGAACGAGCAGGCCGATGCCCTCGAAGCGGCAGAGGCTGACGTCGGCGAGCCAGGGACGGCCCAGGTACCAGGGCTGGCACGGGCGCTCGCGAGGGAACTGGACTGCGCGGTAGTCGCGATGCGATACCCGGTAACCGACGACTTCGCCATAGCGTTCGGCAGCGTGCTCTATGACCGGCTGCTCGGCCGAGGACAGTCTGTCGACGTCGCGGTGGCACGGGCCTCGGCCTCGGCGGCGGGATTGACTCCGACCGCGTCGCGGCCTGCTACGTCGCTGTGCACGGCGGGAGTGTTCGGGATACGGGCCCGCGGTCTAGAGCTGGCTGCGCCGTCGGGGCAACCGTGCCTCGACCCGGCTGAGCAGCGCATGGCCTATTTTCCTGATGAGCCTGAGCGGTTCGTGGGGCGTACCGACGCCATGGTGGCGGCTAGCGTGGTGCTCGCGCCCGGCAGCGCCAGGACAGCGATCCTGCTGCACGGAATGGCAGGCGGAGGGAAGACCGCGTGCGCGCTTGAGCTTGCCTATCAGCACCAGGACGGCTTCGCGGCTGCCGCGTTCTGGCAGGCTCCGACGAGAGGCGACCAGTGGCGGGGAGCGCTCGCCGACTTCGCGGAGAAGATGGAAATTCAGCTTGGTGACTACGGGTTCTCGATGTCCGGGCACATTGCCACGACAGCGGCATTGGCGGCATTCCTGCCCCGCTTGCGCCAGCTGCTAAGGAATAAAGGCATCCTGCTCGTGCTGGACAACCTGGAGACCTTGCTGGACCCGGCCGGCGCCTGGCGCGACCCGAAGTGGGGAGCGCTGACCGGAGCGCTGACCAGCCACGACGGCGAGTCACGGGTGATCCTCACGAGCCGGATCGCGCCCGCCGGCCTGCCCGCGCTGAGCGTAGTAACGCTGCCGGTCCACGCGCTGTCGCTTGAGGAGTCCGTCACGCTGGCGCAAGAGCTGCCGAACCTGTGCCAGTTGCTGCACGCGGAGCCGGGGACGGCACCTGCTGGAGCTGAGGCCGACATCGAGGCTGACCGGGCACGGGTCTACCGGGTGCTGCGCGTGGTGCAAGGGCACCCGAAACTGCTCGAGCTGGCGGATGCCGCCGCAGCGGACCGGGACCAGCTGGACGCGCAGCTCGCGGCGGCCGAGGCTGCCGACTGGGGGCAGGGGCTCGACGCGTTCTTCCGCGACGGAGCCAGTGTCCTGCAACCGGACCAGTTCCTTGACATCCTGTCCGGCTGGACGGCCATGGCACTGGCGGCGCTGCCGGAACCCGCCCGGCTGATGGCCCAGTTCGTCACCTGCCTGGAGGAAGGTGACCGGCAGTCGTCCGTCATCAAGCCGAACTGGCCAGGCTTGTGGCAAAGGCTCGGCCGGCCAGGCGATCCGCCCGACGCCCAGCCCCTCCTCGGCACGCTGACCGCCGCGGCGCTCGCGCAGGCCGAGATATCGCGGATAGCGACCGCTGCCAGCCCTGGCGAGACGGCGTATTACCGGATGCATCCGGCAGTCACCGCCGCGATCGAGACCACTGCGGGGCCTGATTTCCGTGCCGCTGTCGATACGGAAGTCTGGGCATTCTGGCGTTCTGTGCTTCATCTCGCGGATGAGGAAGGGAGCGGGCGGAATACGGGAACAGTCGTGCGCGCGGGGCTCGGCGCCGTCCCCTACCTGCTGCGCCTCGAAGAATGGGAGGCTGCGGCTGGTCTTCTCGAAGAAGCGCTCGCGCGAGACAACTCCGCGGCGGTCACCCAGCAGGCACTGCCCTGGCTGCGGCACCTGGCTAGCACCACGCAAACGCCGAGGGCCACCGCGCTGCTGGCCCAGGCGCTGGGGTCGGCGGATCACGGTGAGGCCGAGCGGCTGCTGCGCGACGTAATAAAGAGCGCAGCGGCAAGCGGTGACTACCGCGGTGCCGCTGCTAGCGTGACCATGCTGGTCAACCTGCTGTGTGAAGGCGGGCGGCTGCCCGAGGCCCTGAAGATGGTCAGCCAGGCGGACGAGTACTACCGGCTGGGCGAGGCAGGACCGTGGTCAAGGCTGAGCACCCGGGCACTGCGCCTGCGGATCCTCGGGTACATGGGCAAGTACCGGCAGGTGCTCGCGGAAAGCACGATCCTCCTGGAGCAGATGGCCGGACTCCCCCTCGTGCGAGGGGAAGACGAGCGAATTCACCCGCCACTGGTGCGCGAGCTCGTCCTCAATACCAGGTATTTCGCGGCGCTGGCAGTGCAGGACTGGCAGCAGGCTCTTGACCTGAGTACTGAGATCCAGGCTGACCTGCGGCAACGCGGAGAGAGCCCGCCCGGATCGCGGAAATGCGGTTCAACGACGCCACGCCGCTGCTGGCACTCGGGCGGGCGGCCGAGGCCGACCGCGTGCTCGCCGAGTGTCAGGAGGTGTTCGAGCAGCAGTCAAACGTCCGACGGCTGGCCGCGCTGTTCGCGATGCGCGCTCTCGCGGAGAGCCAGCGGGAGCGCGTGGAGGAAGCGGTGCGGCTCATCCGGGTGGCGCTGCGGCTCGGCTATGCGTGCGACAATCCCGATCCGCGGGCTCTCGGCGGCATGCACCACGACCTCGCCCTTGACTTGCAGGCCGTTGGCGCCGATGCCGCGCAGCAGTGGGCACACCAGCTCGCCGGCGCCCTGATCCACCGGCTAGCCGGCATAGCCAATAGCCCGACGATGAGCTTGCGGCTCCTGGCCGGCGGCCCGTCCTCTGCTCAGCCCGGTGAACTCCTCAGGCAGCCCCTCGGGTGGGTGATCGAGGTGGCCGAGCGCACCGAGGGAGTGCGGCTGCGTGCGCTGCTTGCCGCCCTGCAGCCCGACCCGGCCGCCCTCGAAGCCGCATACGCGAGGGTCCGCAGGGCGTTTGTCCTGGCTGTCAGAGGCCATTCCGCGGGGCGGCAGACCCAGGCCGTCGTCCGCAAGGCGGCCGCCAGGTTCCGGGGGCGGCAACAATAAGCGCTGGACTGGGCAGCAAGCGGCATACGTTCGGGAAGACAGTGCTGATCTTTCTTATCGTGAAGGGCGGAGGGGCACGTGGGGCTGGTCCTGCGGGCGGAGAACGTCGCCGGGCCGCTGCGGTGGCGCTGGCTGCTAAGCGACGAGGAGACCGGCGCGCTGCTGGCTAGCCATGTCGTCGATGTGGACCAGGAGCCGGAAGAACTGGCCGCGTTCCGTGATCTGTACGGGTTCGTGCGGTGGCGCGCGGCTCCCGACCGGCGCCGCGGCGACCAGCTGAAGATCGCGCGCGCCGCCGGCGCCTGGGCGGGGCGTGCGGTGCTCGGCGCGGACATCGGCGCGCGGATCGTGGCCGCAGCGCCGGTGACGGTACGCGTCTCGGTCCCGGCCGCTCTCGGTCACGTGCTGATGTGGCCGCTCGAGCTGGCGCACGCGGGCGGCAGGCCGCTGGCGGCGCGGGGTGACGTGCCGCTTGTTTACGACATCGTGCCGGGCAGTGCCGGGCGGCGGAAGAACCCGGTTGGCGACGTCCTGCGGGTGCTCGCAGTTTTTTCCCAGCCGACGCAGACCAGCATCCTGGCGTTGCGGCAGGAGCGCTACGCGCTGACCCGGCTGATGCGCCGGATCGCGGCGAGGGAACGCGCGGCCGTGGAACTGCGCGTGGTGCAGTACGGGGTGACACGAGAGCGGCTGGCCGAGATCGCGGACTCGCGGAACGGCTGGGATGTGGTGCACCTGGCCGGGCACGGCGGGCCGGGGGAATTCCTGCTCGAGCACGCCGACGGCTCGCCTGACCTGCTGCCGGTGGCGGACCTGATCGAGCTGCTGCGGCCCGCACGGCACCAGCTGAAGCTCGCGGTCGTCTCCGCGTGCGAGTCCGCCGCGGCGACTGTCGCCGAAACCTTGCGGCTGGTCGGTCTCGGCGAACAGGCGGAAGAACCCGCCGATGCCGGACCGGACAGGCACCAGGCGGTCACCGAGGCGACCGGGACGGCGCGGGCACTGGTCCGCGACCTGGAATGCGCGGTCGTCGCGATGCGGTATCCGGTAACCGACGAGTTCGCGGTCGCGCTTGGCGTGGAGTTTTACGAGCATCTGCTCAGCCGCGGCCAGGAGGTCGACGTGGCCGCCGCGCGGGCGGTGGCAGCGGCGGCAGGGGAAAGGGGAACGTCGGTGCGGCAGGCGCTGTCGCTGGCAACGCCCGGTGTGTTCGGCGCACGGTCACAAGGGCTGCGTATTGAGGTACCGCGAACACGGCCGGTGCCTGACCCGGCTAGGGAGAAGATGGTGCATTTCCCTGACGAGCCCGAGCGGTTCGTGGGCCGGACGGCGGCCATGGCGACAGCCGGCGCCGCGCTGGCCCCGCAGAGCGGCAAGACCGCGGTGCTGCTGTACGGGATGGCCGGGTCGGGCAAGACCGCGTGCGCCCTGGAACTGGCCTACCGGCACCAGGACACCTTTCCTGTTGCGGCGTTCTGGCAGGCGCCCGCCCGCTCGGACGAATGGGCGGGCGCGCTCGCCGATTTCACAAGCCGGCTAGAGATCCAGCTCGCTGACTACCGGTTCACGATGGCCGAGCATATCGGGACGGAAGCGAAACTGCGGGCGTTCCTTCCCCGCCTGCGGAGCTTGCTGCGGAACAACGGCCTGCTGCTCGTCCTTGACAACCTGGAGACCCTGCTCACACCGGACGGCAACTGGCTCGACCCGCGATGGGGACTCCTGATGACCGCGCTGACCGGGCATGGCGGCGAGTCGCGGCTCGTCCTGACCAGTCAGATCGCGCCTGCCGGACTCGGCCTGGACAACGCGGCGCTGCCGGTGCACGCGCTATCGCTGGACGAATCGGCCGCGCTGGCCCGCGAACTACCCCGGCTACGCGCCCTGCTGCACGCCGACGAGGGACCTGATGCCGACGAGGGATCAGTCAGGGTCAGGGCCGCGCCGGACATCGAGGCCGACCGGATGCGGCTGCGCCGGGTGCTGCGGGTCGTGCAGGGCCACCCCAAGCTGCTTGAGCTCGCTGACGCCGCCGCCGCCGACCGGGACCGGCTTGATGCCCAGCTCGCGTCCGCGGAGCTGGCCGCCAGCGGGCAGCGGCTGGAGGCCTTCTTCCGCGAGGGCACCACCGTTCTCGGCACAGGGCAATTCCCTGACGCCCTAGCCAGGTGGACCGCGACAGCTCTCAGCGCGCTAATGCCCGAGGAGCTGCTGATGGCGGAGTTCCTCGCCTGCCTGGAGGACGGCGATCGGCTCTCATTCGTGATCGAGACGGCCTGGCCCGGCCTATGGCGGCAACTCGGCCGGCCCGGTGACCCGCCAGCCCCCGAGCCGCTGCTCGCGGCTCTCACGACGGCCGCGCTCACCGAATCGGAGACAGTCACGGCCGTCGACCCGGGTGACCAGGCTGGTGTGCCAGGCAGGCAGGCAGGAGTGCGCTACCGGCTGCATCCAGGGGTCGCGGAAGCGATCACCGCGACCGCCGGCCAGGGAATACGTGACGCGGTCGATGCCGTGCTCGCCGTACTGTATACGCCCGAGCGCTCCGCACCGTGGATCCCGGCGAGGCAGAACAACTCCTGACCGGTGCTCTGTTCATCACAAGCAGACCGATGGTGGACTGACATCCTGGCGAATTCTGTGAATGGGTGACTGTACGAATCAAACCGTCCGCCAGCCCCAAGAGTTGCCGTAGCTCTACCCCAGGACAACGGCAGATCTTCGCGATCATGAGGCCGGCCAGCCCGGCGGCGGCCAGGTCACGGGGGCACCCGGGCCAAGCTGTACCTGATCGACCCGCGCAGGCCAGACACGCCAGACACGCCAGGCAAGCCAGGCAAGTCAGACAGGTCAGGCAAGCCAGACAGGTCAGCAGAAGCTAGCCTTTTGGGGACTAGGTGATGATGCGGTGAGGAGCTAGCGTCAGGGTCAGCGAGTAATCGGTCACCAGAAAGGACTGGGCTATGCGCCGCCTTGTCGCACTCTCCTCGCTAGCCGCCCTGGCCGTGCCAGCCTTGCTGGCAGTGAGCACCGGGATCGCGGCTGCCAGCGGTACCGCCCCCGCCCCCTTGTGCTTTAGCTCGGGCTCGACCTTCTCCTGCAGTGCCTCGACCTCGGTCAGCACGGTGACCTGGACAATGACGACCAGCAGCCTCGGCATGAACAACACCTCGAGCTTCAGCGGGCCCCGTGTCCTGCGCAGCAACTGCTCGGCCCGGACCGGCTACACGTTCTCCTTCAGCTACGTCAGCAGCGGGGTGACCTACAACAGCGGCAGCACCACCTTCATCTGCGGCACGAGCCCGCCGGTATAGCCAGCCCGCTCAGGCGAGCACCCGCTTCGCTGCCGCGATCAGGCCAGTGCCCGGACACATGGCCTGACCTGCGATACCCGGCTGGCGACCGTGGCAGGATAAAAGTATGACCGCTTCGGCTAGGCGGAAAGTGTCGGTCACCCTCGACGCGGATCTCGTCGCGGCGCTGGCGGCCGACACCCGCACCACGCTATCGGCCGAAGTGAACTCGGCCCTGCGCGCGGAGTTCACCAGGCGCCAGCGGGCCCTCGCGGACCTTCTCGATCGGCGCTGACGCACCCGCGATCGCCTAGGTATGAAAGTTCTAGTCCCTAAGTCCATCTTTTCTGGATGGCTGCCCATTGGGACGATGAGATCCCTGCCGGTACTGCCCGCCATCCCAGCCTGGGCAAGTACCGGTGAGTTGGCCTACGGGAACCTGGGGATTGGCCTGCGCGAGCACAGGAATTACTCCAGAACGCGGTCAAACTGGCCCTTGCGGCAGCTGCCACCGGGCATGCGCACCACCTTTCCACGAGCAAGATGGGCAGGTCGTGCGGCGAGTCGGCCCGCCGACGCGAAAAAGGATCTTGTGATATGAGTGATCGCACATTCGCGGCAGCATTGCCGACCCCGAGCCGACGCGGCGGTGATACCACCCGCGGCGGCCTGCGAGCCAGGCGCGCCGAGCGCGGGGTGCTGTCGTTCGGCCAGCAGCGGCTGTGGTTCCTTGAGCGATGGCTCGAAGGCCGCCCGGTCTACCACATTCCGGTCGTCCTGACGTTCAGCGGCCTGGTCGATCCGGATCGGCTCGTGGCCAGCCTGCAAGCGGTCGCGGCGAGGCACGACGTGCTGTTCTCTGTGTTCGCCGAGGAAGGCGGCCAGCCGCGCCAGCGCCCGCTCGATGACCGGGAACTGGCGTGCGCGGTCATCGACCTGACCGGCCAGCCTGCTGACCAGCGTCGCGCTCAGGCAGAGGAGCTGATCCTCGCCCGGAGCAGGCAGCCTTTCGACCTGGCGAAGGATCCGATGCTGCGGGCGGGCCTGTACAAGATCGCCGCCGACGAGCACTGGCTCGCGCTGACCTTCCATCACATCGCCAGCGACGGCTGGTCCATTGACGTGTTTCAGTCGCAGCTGCTCGACGCCTATGCTCACGGGGCGCCGGACTCGGACCTGCCTGTGCAGTACGCCGACTATGCGCTGTGGCAGCGCGAGCACCTGACCGGCCGTCGGCTGGAGTCGGGTCTGGCCACCTGGACCAGGGACCTGGACGGCGCTCCGGCCCTGCTCGATCTCGGTCCCGATCACCCGCGCCCGGCGGAGGTGAGCTACCGGGGCAAGACCGTCAGCTTCCCGATAGAAGGAATCCCGCTGGCCGGGCTTGAGCAGCTCGGGGTCAGCTCAGGCGCGACCTTATATATGGTGCTGCTCGCGGCGTTCCAGGTGCTGGTCGCCCGGCACTCGGGCAGCGACGACATCGTCCTGGGCTCGCCCAGCGCCGCGCGGGGCTCGGCCAGGCTGGACGAGCTGGTCGGGTTCTTCGTCGACTCTCTCGTCATCAGGACGAGCCTGGCCGGTGATCCGAGCTTCCGCGAGCTGATCCCCCGGTCGCGCGTCGCGGTAATCCAGGCGCTGTCGCGCAGCACGACTCCTTTCGACCTCGCGGTCAGCCATCTGCGGCCTGAGCGGTCGCTCAGCTACAGCCCGATCGTCCAGGTCACTTTCGCCTACCACGAGGAGCAGTGCCCGGCCCCGCTGCCCGGCGGGACGGAGGTGACCCGCGCCTTCGTGCCGACGGACACGGCTAAGTTCGACCTGACCTGGTCGGTGTACCGGGGGCCTGACGGGCTGCGGCTCGAGGTGGAGTACGCGACTGACTTGTTCGAGCCGGCCACCATCGAGTCGCTCGCCGGTCACTGGCGGACGTTGCTCGGCGAAGTGGGAGCCAGCCCGGACTCGGCCGTCAGCCAGCTTGGCCTGACGTCGGCCGCCGAGCGACTGTCTCTGGAGCAGTGGTCCGGGCTCGGCTCCTCCCCGGCCTGGCCGGCCGCGCCGGCCGCGCCGGCCGCGCCGGCCGCCACCGTCCACGAGCTGGTGGCCGCTGCGGCGGCGACTGCCCCGGACGAGGTCGCGGTGGTCTGCGACGGCGGCCAGCTGACTTACGGGGAGCTGGACGCGAGAGCAGGTGCGCTGGCCCGGCGGCTGCGCGACTTCGGGGTCGGCCCGCAGTCGCGGGTCGGGGTGCTGCTTGAGCCGTCCCTGGAGACCGTCATCGCCAGCCTGGCGGTACTGAAGGCGGGTGGCGCCTACGTGCCGCTGGACGTCGCGTTCCCGGCTGAGCGCATCGAGTTCATGCTGGCCGATGCCGGCGCCAGCCTGGTGCTCGCGCACTCTGCTACCGCAGGGTCAGTCCCGGCCGGGCCCTGGACGGTACTCGACCTCGACGCCGGCCTGGCGGACGGGGAGCTGGCCGGCGCGCCTTATTTCCCCCTTATCCGCCCCGGCAATGCCTGCTACGTCATCTTCACCTCAGGCACCACAGGCCGCCCCAAGGGCACGCTGGTCACTCACGCCAACGTCACCGCCCTGATCAGCTCAGCCCGCCAGCGCCTCGGATTCGGGCCTGATGACGTGTGGACGATGTTCCACAGCCTGGCCTTTGACTTCTCCGTGTGGGAGATCTGGGGGGCACTGATCACCGGCGGCCTGGTCGTGGTCGTGCCGACCCTGGTCAGCCGCGACACCGACAGGTTTTACCGGCTTGTCAGGGACGCCGGTGTCACTGTGCTGAGCCAGACCCCGTCCGCGTTCCGCCAGTTCGAGGCCGCCGACGCGCAGGCCGGCGACCCGCTGAGCCTGCGCGCGGTGGTCTTCGGCGGCGAGGCGCTCGATCAGGGGTCAGTGCGGCGCTGGGCGTCCCGGCACGGCTACGACACCCCGCGCCTGATCAACATGTACGGGATCACCGAGACGACCGTGCACGTCACGTTCGGGGAGCTGGGCGAAGAGCTGCTAGGGCGAGCGCTGACCCAGCTCGGCACACCGTTGCCCGGCGTCCGCGTTCACGTGCTCGACGAGCAGGGTGAGCTGTGCCCGGTCGGGGTACCTGGCGAGATGCATGTCGGGGGATGGGGCGTGGCCCGCGGCTACCTGGGCCGTCCTGAGCTGACCGCTGAGCGTTTCGTGCCTGACCATCTTGGCGGCCGGCCAGGAGAACGTCTGTACCGGAGCGGCGACCTGGCCCGCTGGAACGCCGATGGGGGCCTGGAATACCTCGGCCGGTCCGATGACCAGGTCAAGGTGCGCGGCTACCGGATCGAGCTCGGCGAGATCGAGGCAGTGCTAGCCGCCCACCCGGCCGTGCTCGACTGCGTGGTCGCCGCCAGGAGCGGCGGCGGGCAGACTGACCTGGCCGCCTACCTGGTGCCACGCGACGGCGCGCCGTCAGCGCCGTCCGCGAGCGACCTGCGGACCTGGCTGGGCCAGCGCCTGCCCGCCTACATGATCCCCCGCGCCTTCGTCACTCTGGGCACCCTGCCGCTGACCGCCCAGGGCAAGATCGACCGCCAGGCTCTGCCTGAGCCCGAAGAGGTCCGCCCGGACCTGGACACCGAGTTCGCCGCTCCGCGGCCGGGCGCTGAGGAGACCCTGGCCGGGATCTGGAGCCAGGTTCTCAGGGTGGACCGGGTCGGCCGGCACGACAACTTCTTCGACCTGGGCGGCGACTCCATCCGCAGTATCGGTGTGCTCGGCCAGGCCAAGGCGGCCGGGATCGGCATCACGCTCCAGGACCTCTTCCGCTACCCGACGCTGGCCGAGCTGGCGCAGGCGATCACCGCGCGGGCCACGGCGGCGGGAGACCGCCCGCAAGAGGCCAGGCCGGTGCTCGCGCCGTTCGCTCTGCTCACGCCCGAAGACAGGGAAAAGCTGCCAGCGGACCTGACGGATGCTTACCCGATGGCTGAGCTTCAGGTCGGCATGGTCTACGAGATGGAGCTCAACCCGCACCGGAGCCCGTACCACAACGTCGCCAGCCTGTGTATCGCCGGCCCGTTCGATGAGGCGAAGTTCCGCGCGGCCGTGGCCCTGGTGGTCGAGCGCCACCCGATCTTGCGTACCTCCTTTGACCTGAGCACTTACCGCGAGCCGCTGCAGCTGGTGCACGCCACCGCGCAGATGCCGTTCCTGGTGCGGGATCTGCGCGGCCTCGGCGCCGAGGCTCAGGAAGACGACATCTTTGGGTACGTGACGGCGCAGCGGAGCCACTTGTTCGACCACACTCGGCCGCCGCTACTGCGCATGGGCATCCACGTGCGCTCTGATGAGTCGTTCCAGTGGACAGTGACCGAGCATCACGCGATCTTCGACGGCTGGAGCCTGCACTCGACGTTCTCCGAGATCGCCGCGAATTACCAGCAGCTGCTGGCAGGGCACGGCGCGGGGAGCGTGCCTCCGGTGTCCAGTTACCGGGACTTCATCGTCGCCGAGCGGGCCGCGATCGAGTCGGCGGACAGCGAGCGCTTCTGGCTGGACAAGGTGGCCGACCGGCCCGACCGCAAGCTGCCGCGCTGGGAGCCGGACCCGGCTGGCGAGCTGGCCGCCCCGCCGATGGCCGACGAGTGGCGGCTGCGCAGCGAGAAGGCTAGTTACGGCGCCGTCGAAACCTTGCTGCCGGCGGAGATCTGCGATGGCCTGGCAGCGCTCGCGCGGCGGTGCGGCGTGCCGGTCAAGTCAGTGGTGCTCGCGGCCCATCTGCTGGTGATCTCCCTGGTCATCGGCAGCCAGGACCTGCTGGTCGGGCTGGTGGCCAACGGCCGCCTGGAAGAAGAGGGCGGGACCGAGGTCCGCGGCCTGTTCCTCAACACCGTCCCGCTGCGGCTGGAGCTGCAAGGGGGCAGCTGGCTCGACCTGATCCAGGCCACGTTCGACGCCGAGCGCGAGCTGCTACCGCACCGCCGCTACCCCATCGGCGCCCTGCGGCGCAAGCTCGGCAGCGGCCCCTTGTTCGAGGTCTTGTTCCTCTACCTCCATTTCCACGTGCTGGGCGAGGGCTTCGGCGCTGACCGGCTTCAGATCATCGACGGCAAGATCCAGGGCTTCAGCACCATGCGGGTCGAGCCGACCGACCTCCCGCTCACCGTCGGCGTGATCCGCAGCCCGTACTCCGACCGGCTCCTGCTGTCCCTGGACTACCGCGCCGACGTGCTGACCGAGAACCAGGTGCTGCTGCTGCGCGGGTACTACGTCAAAGCCTTCGAGGCGATGATCGCCGGCCCGCAGGCCGCCTATCACCGCGCGGCTTTGCTCAGCCCGGCGGAGCAGGCGCTCGTGGCATCGTGGAACGACACGGCGACGCCGACCACGACAACGCCGCTGCACGACCTGATTGCCGCCCAGGCCGCCGCGACCCCCGGTGCCATCGCGGTCGAAGCGCCGGACACCACCCTCACCTACGCCCAGCTCGACGCCGCCGCCACCAGCCTCGCCCGCCACCTCATCGCGCGCGGCACCCGCCCAGGCGACATCATCGGCGTCCACCTCCACCCCACGGCCGCTGCCACCATCGCCATCCTCGCGATCTGGAAAGCCGGCGCCGCGTTCCTGCCCCTGGACCCCGATCTCCCCCGCGCCCGCATCGCCACCATGATCAACGACGCCCGCCCGGCGCGCATCCTCACCGCCACCCCGACCACCCACCCCCACCTCGACCTCAACCCCGCCACCTTGCCCGCGGACCCGGCCGACTCGCCCGGCCTGCCCCTGCCCGCGGTCAGCCCCCACCAGGTCGCGTACCTGATGTACACCTCAGGAACAACCGGCGAGCCCAAGGCCTGCATGAATCACCACGGGGCCATGTCCAACTACGCCGTCGCCCAGATGCTGCCCCGCCTGCGCTCCTGGGTCCCAGGGACCCTGCTTCGCATGCCCGCCGGAACCTCCGCGTTCATCTCCGACTTCTTCATCGGCCAGCTCGCCACCCTGGCCGGCGGCCACACCCTCGTCGTCCTTGACCGCGACCAGCGCCAGGACCCCCGCTACCTCGTCAGCCTCGCCGACGACCCCGACCGCGCCGTCACCGCCATCGAATGCACCACCAGCCAGCTGCACCTCCTGGTCGAGGCCGGGCTCCTCGACGCCCCCTGCCCGCCCCGCATCGTCATGTTCGTTGGCGAGGCCTGCCCGCCCGACCTGTGGGCCACCCTGCGCCGCTACCGGTCCACCATCGCCATCCACTCCTACGGTCCCACCGAGACGATGATGGACTGCACCGAGATCAATCTCGCAGAGTCCTCCGACGTGCTCATCGGCCGCCCTTACGGCAACACCATCATCCGCATCCTCGACAGCCAGCAACGACCCGTCGCGCCCGGCACGACCGGCGAGCTCTGCATCGGCGGCACCGGCGTCGGCTACGGCTACCTGAACCGCCCCGCCCAGACCGCCGCCGTATTCATCCCCGACCCCGAAGGACCGCCAGGCAGCCGCCTGTACCGCACCGGCGACCTCGCCCGCTACACCAGGGGCGGCGCACTCGAATTCCACGGCCGCAACGACCTGCAGCTCAAGATCCAGGGCCAGCGCGTCGAACCCGAAGAAATCGAAGCCGTCCTGCGGGCCCACCCGCACATCACCGACGCCGCGGTCACCGCCCACCGCACCCCCGCCGGCAACCAGCTCACCGCCCACCTCATCCTGGCCGAAGGAAACACCGCGGACCCGGCAGCCATCCGCGCCTGGCTCGCCCAGCGGCTACCCGCCCCCGCCGTTCCCGCCGCCTACCATTACGCGACCAGCTTCCCCGCCACCCTCAGCGGCAAGCTCGACCGCAAGACCCTCGCCGCCCAGGCGGCCGGCCCCGGCTCCGTCCGGGTCCCCGCCACCCCCGCGTCCACCCCAGCCGAACACCGGATCGCCGCCATCTGGGCCGCCGTACTCGGCCACGACCCCGGCAGTGTCGGCGTCCACGACAACTTCTTCGCACTCGGCGGTCACTCACTACTCGCCGCCCGCCTCGCCCTCCGCCTCTCCGCTGAGCTCGGTATCCGCCTCCCCCTGCATCAGGTCCTGGCCAGCCCCACCATCGCCGGGCAGGCCACCTGGATCAGCGAGCACGCAGGCACCTCCGCCGCCGCGCCGATCGCCCGCCAGGCCAGGGAACCGGGGGCTGAGGTTCCAGCGTCGTTCGCACAGGAACGGCAGTGGTTCTTGTGGCAGCTCGCCCCCGGCAGCCCCACCTACCACGTGCCCTGGGCGTATGAGACCACGGACCTGAACGTGGCGGCTCTTGCCTCAGCCGTCGACGCGATGATCGAACGCCACGAGGTCTTCCGCACAACCTTGCACGATCACGACGGCCAGGTCATCCAGCGGATCGGGCCGCCCTGGCGCTGCGGGCTGGCCGCCGTCCCCGCCACCCTCGCGCAAGCGCAGGCCGCCGCCCGAGCCGCCTCCGGCGAGTTGTTCGACCTGTCGGCCGGTCCCCTGCTGCGCGTGCGCGCCTGGGCGACCGGCCCGGACGCCCACCTGCTGCTGTTCATAGCCCACCACGTCGTCATCGACAACTGGTCAAGGGAGATCTTCGAACGCGAGCTGTGGACGCTCTACGAGACTGGCGGCGACGTCGCTTCGGCGGTCAGGCCTGCGCTGGCCATCCAGGCAGCGCCAGCTATCCAGTATGGCGACTACTCCGTCTGGCAGCGCGAGACTCATGGCTACCAGGACCGGCGACGATCTCGCGTGGTGGACCCAGAACCTGGACGGCGCCGAGCCGGCCAGCCCCGCACCCGACCGCACCGCTCCCGGCCGCACTGACTTCTCCGGCGACAGCGCCACCATCACCACCGGCCCTGAGGCCGCCGCCTGGCTCGACGCCACCCGCACGGCAGCGGAAACCACCGACTTCGTGGTCCTGCTCGCCCTCTATGCCCTCTTCCTGGCCCGCCATACCGGCCGCCGCGACCTCACCATCGGAACCCCCGTCTCCGGACGTGATCACCCTGACACCACTGGCCTGATCGGGTTCTTCGTCAACACCCTGGCCGTGCGCATCCGCATCGATCCCAGCGCCACCTTCCCCGCCCTGGTCGCTCACGTCCGCCAGGTCGTCCTGGACGCCTTCGCCCACCAGGAAATCCCCTTCGACCACGTCGTCCGCGCCGTCGCCCCGCACCGCACCGCCGCCAGCAACCCGGTGTTCACTGTCGCCTACTCCCACGACGCCCCCGCCACCACCGGCCCCTTCCCTGCGGCCTGACCCTGGTTCCCCTCCCCGCCAGCGGCGGCGGCAGCCACTTCGACCTGTCCCTGATCACCGCCCGCACCCCCGGCGGCATCGCCCTGCAGCTGGCCTACAGCACCAGCCTGTACGACCCCGTGACCATCGACGGCTACCTCAGCTCACTCACCACCCTCATGACCGCCGTGAGCCACAACCCTGCCGCACCCCTGCACGCCCTCCTGCGGCCATCGCCGCGCGAGCGGGAACTGCTCGCCTCCTGGAACGAAGCCGCCGCCGCCCCGACCTCTACGGTGCCGCTGCACGACCTGATCGCCGCCAGGGCCGCCGCCACTCCCGAGGCCGTCGCGGTCGAAGCCGCCGACACCCGCCTGACCTACCGCGAACTGGACGCCGCCGCCACCACCCTGGCCCGCCAGGCTCCGCCTGGCCGGAGTCCGCGGCGGCGACATCGTGGGCGTGCACCTCGCTCCGACTGCCCTGGCGGTGACGTCCGTCCTGGCCATCTGGAAAGCCGGCGCCGCGTTCTTGCCCCTGGACCCTGACCTGCCCCCGGCCCGCCTCACCGCCCTGATCGACGACTCCCGCCCCGCCCTGGTGATCACTGAGGTCGCCACCCCTCGCCCCGAGCTGGACTACCTCCTGACCGGACTCCCGTCCGGCCCAGACCACGATCACAACCACGACCAGGATGAAAAGGAGCTAGCCGGACTGCCGGCTGTGCGGCCGGATCACCTGGCGTACCTGATGTATACCTCCGGGTCGACGGGCCAGCCGAAGGCCGTCATGATCCACCACGGGGCCCTGTCCAACCACGCCGTCGCGCAGGTGCTGCCCTGGACCAGGCTCGCCAGCGGGGACAGCTCGGAACCGCTGCGGGTCGCGGCCGGCACGTCGGCGTTCATCGCCGACTTCTTCATCATCCAGATCGCCACCCTGGCCGGGGGCCACACCCTGGTCGTGCTCACTTCCTGGCAGCGTCAGGATCCTCGATACGTCGTCGGCCTGGCCGCCGACCGGAACCGCGCGATCACGGGCATCGAATGCACCACCTCCCAGCTGCAGCTCCTGGTGGAAGCCGGGCTGCTTGACGCCCCGCATCCGCCGCGCCTGATCGCCTTCGGCGGCGAGACCTGCCCCGCTGACCTGCGGGCCGCCCTGTGCGCCCACCCCGGCACCGCCTCCTTCAACTCCTATGGCCCGGCCGAGACCACCGTCGAGGTCACCATCGGCGCTATCGCCGACTGCCCCGTGCCGCTGATCGGCCGGCCTTTCGGCAACGCTCTTGTCCGCATCCTGGATGACGGTCAGCGGCCGGTGCCGCCAGGCACGCCAGGGGAGCTCTGCATCGCCGGTCCCGGGGTCGGCTACGGCTACCTCGGCCAGCCCGCCCAGACCGCCGCGCTATTTATCCCTGACCCAGACGGCCCGCCAGGGAGCCGCCTGTACCGGACGGGTGATCTGGCCCGCTACACCCGCGAGGGCATGCTCGAATTCCGCGGCCGTCACGATCACCAGATCAAGATCCTGGGCCAGCGGGTCGAGCCAGGCGAAGTCGAAGCGGTGCTGCGTGATCATCCCGGCATCGCCGCCGCGGCCGTCACTGCCCACAGCAGCCCGAGCGGCATGCAGCTCACCGCTCACCTCATCCCGGCCGGCAGCACCCAGCCCGGCAGCATCCCGCCCGACCCCGGAACGATCCGCGCCTGGCTCGCTCAGCGGCTGCCGGCGCCCGCGATTCCGGCTCACTACCGTTTTGCCACCAGCCTCCCGTTCACCACGGGCGGCAAGCTCGACCGCAAAGCGCTGACCAGCCTGGCCCTGGATCCCGGCAGCTCCCAGGCCCCCGTGGCACCGCCGACGACCGCGGCCGAGTACCTGATCGCCGCTGTCTGGGCCGATCTGCTCGGCCGCGAGCCGGACAGCCTCGGCGTCCAGGACGACTTCTTTGCCCTTGGCGGCCACTCGCTGCTGGCCGCTCGCCTCGCCCTGCGCCTGTCGACGGAGTTCAGTACCGATATCCCGCTGCACCAGATGTTCGCCCACCCCACCATCGCCGGGCAAGCCACCTGGATTGGCGACCATCCCGGCACCCCCGCCGCCGCGCCCATCCCCCGCCAGGCCAGGGCGACCGGAACCGAGGTCCCGGCCTCGCATGCCCAGGAACGACTGTGGTTCTCGTGGCAGCTCACCCCCCACACCGCCAGCTACCACGTCTCCTGGGCCTACCAGACCTCCAGTCTCGATGTCACCGCCCTCGCCGCCGCCGTCGACACCATGATCGAACGCCACGAAATCTTCCGCACCACCCTGCATGACCACGACGGCCAGATCACCCAGCGCATCGGATCGCCCTGGCGCTGCCACCTCACCGCCACCCCCGCGAGCCCCGCCCGGGCCGCCATCGCCGCCGATACCGCAGCCGCCGAACTGTTCAGCCTGTCCCGGGGCCCGCTGCTGCGCGTCCGGGCCTGGGCCACCGGGCCGGACACCCACCTGCTCCTGTTCACCGCTCACCACGTCGTCATCGACGGCTGGTCACACGGGATCTTCGAACAAGAACTATGGGCCCTGTACGCCGCGCGCGGCGACGCCGCCGCCGGCCTGACCGACCCCGCCATCCAGGCGGCACCTATCCAGTACGCCGACTACGCGAGCTGGCACCGCGAGCTCATCGCCTCGACCGCGGCCGACGACGTCACCTGGTGGACAGAAACCCTCGACGGCGCCACCCCGGCCAGCCCGGTCCCCGACCACCCGGCGCCCGACCCTGCTGACTTCTCCGGCGATCACGCGGTCGTCACCGCCGGCCCCGCGGCCGTCGCCTGGCTCACCGTCACCCGCACCACCGCCGCGACCACCGACTTCGTGGTCCTGCTCGCCCTTTTCTGCGTCTTCCTCGCCCGCCACTCCGGGCATCGTGACCTGACCGTCGGCACCCTGGTCTCCGGCCGCAATCACCCCGACACCGCCGGCCTGATCGGCTTCCTCGTCAACACGGTGCCCTTGCGCGTCCGGGTCGATCCCGCCGCCACCTTCCCCGACCACGTCGCCCGGGTCCGGCAGGTCGTCCTGAACGCCTTCGCCCACCAGGAAACCCCCTTCGAGCATGTGGTCCGCGCCGCAGCGCCGCAGCGCGCCGCCGCCCGCAACCCCCTCTTCACCAGCCTGTATGACCACAACACCGGCACCGCCGCCGCCCGGACCCTCCCCGGCGGCCTCATCCTCACCCGCCACCCCGCCGGCGACAAGGGCGGCACCCAGTTCGACCTCTCGCTGTCCACCGCCAGAGAAGCCGACAGCCTGTACCTTCAGCTCGACTACCGCACAGCCCGCTACGAGCGGCCACGATCGATGGCTACCTGGACTCGCTGACCGACCTGCTGGCAATCCTGGTCGCTGATCCAGGCACCCGCGTCAGCCGGCTGCTCGAGCCCACGGCGCGGGAGACGGCCCGGCTGCGGGAATGGAACGCCACCGCGACACCTGCCACGACGGCGCCGTTGCATTGCCTGATAGCCACCCAGGCAGCCGCCACCCCCGGTGCCGTCGCGGTCGAGGCCGCGGACACCACCCTCACCTACCGGCAGCTCGACACCGCCGCCACCGTCCTGGCCCGCCACCTCATCGCCCGCGGCACCAGGCCCGGCGACATCATCGCCATCCACCTCGCTCCGACTGCCCTGGCGATCACTTCCATCCTCGCCGCCTGGAAAGCCGGCGCCGCGTCGCTCCCGCTCGACCCCGGCCTGCCGCCGACCCGGATCAAGGCAATGGTCGATGAGGCCGGTCCCGCCCTCATCCTCACCGGCACCCCGACCACCTGGTCCCACCTCGACCTGGATCCCGCCACCCTCACCGGCGATCCGCCGGACGCGCCGCTCCCCGATGTCAGCCCCGGCCACCTCGCCGTCCTGCTCTACACCTCCGGGTCCACCGGCCAGCCCAAGGCCGTCATGCTTCACCACGGCGGGGTGTCCAACCACGCGGTCGCGCAGGTACTGGGCCGCACCAGCCCCGCCGGCCGCACGGGGCGCAAGCGGATCGCGGCCGGCACCTCAGCGTTCATCGCGGACTTCTTCATCTCCCACCTCGCCACCCTGGCCGGCGGGCACACCCTGGTCGTGCTAACCCGCGACCAGCGGCAGGACCCCCGCTACCTCGTCGCCCTGGCCGCCGACCCAGAACACGCGGTCACCGCGCTCGACTGCACCACCTCCCAGCTGCAGCTCTACGCCGAAGCCGGCCTGCTGGACGCCCCCTGCCCGCCTCAGGTCATCTCGTTCGGCGGCGAGGCCTGCCCGCCCGACCTGTGGACCGCCTTGCGGTCCTATCCGGCCCTGACGGCGGTCAACACCTACGGGCCAGCCGAGACCTCGGTCGACGCCACGATTGCCGATGTGACCGAAGGGCTCGTGCCGCTGATCGGGCGGGCCTACGGCAACGCGGTCATCCGCATCCTGGACGACCAGCAAAGGCCGGTACCGCCCGGCACCACCGGCGAGCTGTGCATCGCCGGCCCTGGAGTCGGTTACGGCTACCTGAACCGTCCCGTCCAGACCGCCGCCGCGTTCATCCCCGACCCAGACGGCCCTCCCGGCAGCCGCATGTACCGCAGCGGCGACCTCGCCCGCTACACCCGTGACGGCCTGCTCGAATTCCACGGCCGCAATGATCACCAGATCAAGATCCTCGGCCAGCGCGTCGAGCCCGAGGAAATCGAAACCGTCCTGCGGGCCCACCCCGAGATCGCCGCTGCCGCCGTCACCCACTACAGCCGTCCCGGCGGCATCGGCCTCACCGCTCACCTCATCCCGGCCGAGGGCACCAGCCCCGACCCCGGAGCGATCAGGAACTGGCTTGCCCAGCGCCTCCCGGCCGCCGCCGTCCCCGCCGGTGTCCGCTTCACCGCCAGCTTCCCTCTCACCATCGGCGGCAAGCTCGACCGCAGATCCCTCGCCGCGCAGGCGGCCGACCTCGACGCGGCCCGAGCCCCGGTCACGCCGCCGTCGACGCCGGGCGAGCACCAGGTCGCCGCCATCTGGGCCGCCCTCCTTGGCCACGACAGCGCCGGTGCCCACGACGACTTCTTCGCCCTGGGCGGCCACTCGCTGCTGGCGGCCCGCCTTGCCCTGCGCCTGTCAGCCGAGCTGGGCACCGATATCCCGCTGCATCAGGTGTTCGCCCACCCGACCATCGCCGGGCAGGCTGCCTGGATCAGCGACCACGCGGGCACGCCAGCGGCAGCACCGATCCCGGCACTGGCCAGGGAACCGGGGGCAGCGGTACCGGCGTCGTTCGCGCAGGAGCGGCTGTGGTTCTTGTGGCAGCTCGCCCCCGGCAGCTCTACCTACCACGTGCCCTGGGCGTATGAGACCACCGGCCTGGACGTCGGCCGGCTGGCCGCCGCCGTCGACCTGATGATCGAACGGCATGAGGTGTTCCGCACCACGCTGCATGATCAGGACGGGCAGATCGTCCAGCGCATCGGACCGCCCTGGAAGTGCGGGCTTACCCCAGTCCCGGCCAGCACTTTCCCGGCTTCCCCCGACGAAGCCGCGGCTGCCGCGCGGACCAGCGCCAGCGAATTGTTCAACCTGTCCCTGGGGCCGCTGCTGCGGGTGCGGGTCTGGGCCACCGGACCCGACGCTCACCTGCTGCTCTTCACCGCCCACCACGTCGTGATCGACGAGTGGTCGCTGGAGATCTTCGAACGCGAGCTCTGGGCGCTCTATGAGGATGCCGGGCTAGCCGAGCTTCTCGATCCAGGCAGGGCCAGCTATCCAGTACGCCGACTACGCCAGCTGGCACCGCGACCTGATCGCCGCCAGGACCGGTGCGGACCTGGCCTGGTGGGCCGGCACTCTCGACGGTGCCGAGCCGGTCAGCC
Source organism: uncultured Actinomycetota bacterium (assembly GCA_963819285.1). Taxonomy (GTDB): domain Bacteria; phylum Actinomycetota; class Actinomycetes; order Streptosporangiales; family Streptosporangiaceae; genus Chersky-822. Next base: position 965,204 of record CAWFVM010000002.1, on the reverse strand, counting down.
CGGTCCCCGACCACGCGGTGCCTGACCGCACCGATTTCTCCGGCAGCAGTGCCGCGGTCACCGCCGATCCGGCCGCTCTCGCCTGGCTTGACGCCGCCCGCACCACGGCGGCTACTACGGATTTCGTCGTCCTGCTCGCCCTCTGCAGCATCTTCCTGGCCCGCCACACCGGGCGCCGCGATCTCACCATCGGCACCCACGTCTCAGGCCGCGACCACCCCGGCACCGCCCCCATGATCGGGTTCTTCGTCAACACCCTGGCCCTGCGCATCCGCGTCGATCCCGCTCTGACCTTCCCCGGCCACGTTGCTTACGTCCGCCAGGTCGTCCTCGATGCCTTTGCCCATCAGGAAATCCCGTTCGAGCACGCCGTCCGCGCCGCCGCCCCGCACCGGGCCGCCGCCAGCAATCCCCTCTTCACCACCAGCTACGCTCACGAGCCCGCCACCAGCCGCACCGGCCGCGCCCTGCCCCGCGGCCTCACCCTCACCCCCCGCCCAGCCGGCGGCGACGGCAGCCACTTCGACCTCACGCTGAACACCGCCCGCACCCCCGACGGACTCGTCCTCGGACTCCAGTACAGCACTGCCCGCTACGACCAGGCCACCATCACCGGCTACCTGAACGCCCTCACCGAGCTCCTGGCCGCCCTGACCGCCGATCCGGAGACTCCGGTACGCCAGCTACTAGAGCCAGCCCCATCCGAGAACGCCCGGCTGATCTCCTGGAACGACGCCGGAGCCGCCCCGACGTCTACGGTGCCGCTGCACGACCTGATCGCCGCCAGGGCCGCCGCCGCCCCCGACACCACCGCGATCGAGGCGCAGGACACCTGCCTGACTTACCGTGAGCTGGACAGCGCTGCGGGCAGCCTGGCTCGCCGGCTCCGCCGGGGCGGGGTCCGCGACGGCGGCATCGTCGGTGTGCACCTGCGCCCGGGCGCCGCCGCCATCACCGCTATCCTCGCGGCCTGGAAAGCCGGCGCCGCGTTTCTCCCTCTCGATCCCGACCTGCCAGCCGCTCGCCTCACTGCCATGATCGACGACGCCTGCCCGGCCCTGCTCGTCACCGACGCCCCCAGCCCCCGCCCCGACCTGGACTACCTCCTGGACGGACACGGCTGGCAGGAAGACGACGACCGGGACGCCGAGGGCGGGCTGCCGGCGGTCGGGCCGGATCACCTGGCCTACCTGATGTACACCTCAGGATCAACCGGCCAGCCCAAGGCGGTGATGATCCACCACGGCGGCGTGTCCAACCATGCCGTCGCGCAAGTCCTGCCGCGCACCGGACCAGACCCCGGCCGCATCGCGGCCGGCACGTCGGCGTTCATCTCTGACTTCTTCATTTCCCAGCTCGCCACCCTGGCCGGCGGGCACACCCTGGTCGTGCTGACCCGCGAGCAGCGCCAGGACCCCCGCTACCTCGTCGCCCTCGCCGCAGACCCCGGCCGCGCGGTCACCGCCCTCGACTGCACGACCTCCCAGCTGCAGCTCCTGGTGGAAGCCGGCCTGCTGAGCGCCCCCTGCCCGCCCCGGGTCATCGCGTTCGGCGGCGAGGCCTGCCCGCCGGACCTGTGGACCACGCTGCGGTCCTATCCCGCCCTGACGGCGGTCAACACCTACGGCCCAGCCGAAACCTCGGTCGACGCCACGATCTTCGACGTCGCGGAGAAACCCCAGCCGCTGATCGGCCGCCCCTACGGCAACGCCCAGATCCGCATCCTCGACGACCAGCAAAGGCCCGTGCCCCCCGGCACCACCGGCGAACTCTGCATCGCCGGCCCGGGTGTCGGCTACGGCTACCTGAACCGTCCCGCCCAGACCGCCGCCGCGTTCATCCCCGACCCCTGGGGGCCGCCAGGCACCCGCCTGTACCGGACCGGCGACCTTGGCCGCTTCACCCGCGACGGCCTGCTCGAATTCCATGGCCGTAACGACCACCAGATCAAGATCCTGGGCCAGCGCGTCGAGCCCGAGGAAGTCGAAGCCACGCTGCGCTCCCACTCGCAGATCGCCGCTGCCGCCGTCACCGCGCACCGTACGCCGGCTGGCTACCAGCTCACCGCCCACCTCATCGCCGCCGGCGGCGCCACGCCCGACCCAGCGGCGATCCGGGCCTGGCTCGCCGAGCGCCTCCCGGCCGCCGCTGTCCCCGCCGCCATCCGATACGCCGCCAGTCTCCCCTTCACCGCGGGCGGCAAGCTCGACCGCAAGACCCTCACCGCCCAGACCGCCGGCCCCGACGAGGCCCGAGCCCGCGTCACGCCGCCCGCGACCCCCGCCGAGCACCAGGTCGCCGGCCTCTGGGCAGGCCTCCTGGGCCACGACAGCTTCGGCGTCCACGACGACTTCTTCGCCCTCGGCGGCCACTCGCTGCTCGCCGCCCGCCTCGCCCTGCGCCTGTCAGCCGACTACGGCACCGACCTCCCCCTGCACCAGATCTTCGCTCACCCCACCATCGCCGGGCAGGCTGCCTGGATCAGCGATCACGCGGGCACCCCCGCCGCCGCGCCGATCCCCCGCCAGGTCAGGGAACCCGGATCCGAGCTGCCGGCGTCGTTCGCCCAGGAACGAATGTGGTTCCTGTGGCAGCTCGCCCCCGGCAGCCCGACCTACCACGTGCCCTGGGCGTATGAGACCACCGGCCTGAACGTCCGCCGGCTGGCCGCGGCCGTCGACGCGATGATCGAGCGGCACGAGGTCTTCCGCACCACGCTGCACGACCGCGACGGGCAGATCGTCCAGCGCATCGGCCAGCCCTGGCACTGCGGGCTCACCGCGATCCCGGCTTCCCCCCACGAAGCCGCCGCTGCCGCGGAGACCAGCGCCAGCGAATTGTTCAACCTATCCGAGGCTCCGCTGCTGCGCGTCCGCGCCTGGGCTACCGGACCTGATACGCACCTGCTGCTGTTCACCGCGCACCACGTCGTGATCGACGAATGGTCATCGGAGATCTTCGAGCGAGAGCTGTGGGCGCTGTACGAAGGTGCCGGGCTGGCTGATCTGCCTCTCCTGGCAGCACCAGCTATCCAGTATGGCGATTACTCCGCCTGGCATCGCGAGCTGATCGCCGCCAAGAGGGACGACGATCTCGCCTGGTGGAAAGACATCCTCGACGGCGCCGAGCCGGTCAGCCCGGTCCCTGACCACTCGGTGCCCGGCCGCACTGACTTCTCCGGTGACAGCGCCGTCGTCCGGACGGGCCCCGCGGCCCTTGCCTGGCTCGACGCCATCCGGACGGCGGTCGCGACCACGGACTTCGTCGTCCTGCTCGCGCTCAGCAGCATCTTCCTGGCTCGCCACGCGGGGCGGCGCGACCTGACCATCGGCACTCCCGTCTCAGGCCGTGACCACCCGGACACCGTCGGCCTGGTCGGGTTCTGCGTCAACACGCTGGCCTTGCGTATTTACGTGGACCCGGCGAGCACCTTCCCTGCCCATGTCGCCCGCGTGCGGCAGGTCGTCCTGGACGCCTTCGCCCACCAGGAAATCCCCTTCGAGCACGTCGTCCGCGCCGTCGCCCCGCAGCGCAGCGCCGCCGCCAACCCCCTCTTCACCACCGCCTACGCCCATCAGGCCACCGACGGCACGGCCCTGGCTCCCCAGCCGGGCGGCATCACGCTCACACCGCACGCCGCGGGCGGAGGCGGAGGCAGCCACTTCGACCTCACCCTGAACACGGCGCGTACCAGGGAAGGGCTCATCCTCGCGCTCGAGTACAGCACCGCGCTGTATGAGCCCGCCACCATCAGCGGCTACCTGGACTCCCTGACCGACTTGCTGGCCGTCCTAATGGCGGAGCCGGCCATCCCGCTGCAGCCGGCTCCTCGAACCGACCCGCCGCGAGATCGCCATGCTCCGGGACTGGAACGCCTCGGCGACACCTACTGTCACCACCCCGCTGCATGACCTGATTTCGCCGCAGGCCGCAGCCACCCCGGACGTCGCCGCCGTCGAGGCGGAGGACACTACCCTCACCTACGCCCAGCTCGACCTTGCGTCGACGGTCCTGGCCCGGCAGCTCGCCAGCCACGGCATCCGGCCGGGAGACCTTGTCGGCCTCCACCTGCCGCCAGCCGCCGCGGCCATCACCGCCATCCTGGCCATCTGGAAAGCCGGAGCCGCGTTCCTGCCCCTGGACCCCGGCCTCCCCCCGGCCCGCCTCGCCACGATGATCGACGACGCGAAGCCCGCCCGCATCCTCACCACCACCCCGAGCGCCCGCCCCCACCTCGACCTGGACCCCGCCACCCTGTCTGGCGACGGTGCACCTGATCCAGTGCTGCCGCCGGTCAGCCCGCACCAGCTCGCCTTCCTGATCTACACCTCGGGGTCGACCGGGCAGCCCAAGGCGGTCATGATCCACCACGGGGCACTGTCCAACTACACGGCCGCGCAGATGCTGCCCAGGCTGCGGTCACGCCTGGGCGACACCCGCCTGCGCGTGGCGGCGGGTACCTCGGCGTTTATTTCCGACTTCTTCATCGCCCAGCTCGTGACTCTGGCCGGCGGCCACACTCTCGTCCTGCTGTCCCGCGAGCAGCGCCAGGACCCGCGTTACCTGGTCGGCCTGGCCGATGACCCCCACCGCGCCGTCACCGCCCTGGAGTGCACCACCTCCCAGCTCCAGCTCTACGCCGACGCCGGGCTGCTCGACGCCCCGTACCCGCCCAGGATCGCGATGTTCGCCGGCGAGGCCTGCCCTCCCGACCTGTGGGACAAGCTCCGCGGCTATCCGGACATCGTCTCGGTGAACGCCTACGGGCCGGCCGAGGCCATGATGGACGCGTCGCAGATCAACGTCGCTGACAGCCCGGTGCCGTCGATCGGCCGGGCTTACGGCAACACCCGCGTTCAGCTAGTCGATGACCTCCAGCGGCCGGTGCCGCCCGGGACGGCCGGTGAGCTGTGCATCGCCGGGCCCGGCGTCGGCTACGGCTATCTCGGCCGTCCCGCGCAGACCGCTGTGGCGTTCATCCCCGATCCCTGGGGTCCGCCAGGCAGCCGCCAGTACCGCACGGGTGACCTGGCGCGGTTCACCCGTGACGGGCAGCTGGAGTACCTCGGCCGCAACGACCTGCAGATCAAGATCCTCGGACAGCGCGTCGAGCCCGAGGAAATCGAGACCGCCCTGCGGACCCACCCCGATGTCGCCGCTGCGGTGGTCACCCCGCGCCGCACCCCCGCCGGCATCCAGCTGACGGCCCACCTTGTCGCCGCCGACGGCATCAGCCCGGATCCGGGCGCGCTGCGGACCTGGCTCGCCCAGTGGCTGCCCGCCGCCGCCGTCCCGGCGGGGATGCGGTTCGTTGCCAGCTTCCCGATGACGGCGAGCGGCAAGGTCGACCGCCAGGCCCTCGCCGCCGAAGCAGCCGAGGTCGGCTCGGACCGCGTCATTGCCCCGCCGCAGACCCCTGCCGAGCATCAGGTCACCGTCATCTGGGCCGAGTTGCTCGGCCGCGAGCCTGGCAGCCTCAGCATCCACGATGACTTCTTCGCCCTCGGCGGCCACTCACTCCTCGCCGCCCGCCTCGCGCTGCGCCTGTCAGCCGAGCTCAGCACCCGCATCCCGCTGCATCAGGTCTTCACCACCCCGACCATCGCCGGGCAGGCCGCCTGCGCCGAGAGCACCGGAACCGGCAGGCCACCCGCCGCTATCACGATCCTGGGCGGCTCCCCCGACCTCCCGCCCCTGATCCTGGTCCACCCCATCGGCGGCACCCTCCTGCACTACCGCGAACTCGCGGCCACCCTGCGCTCCAGCCACCACATACTCGGCCTGCACGCCGACCCCCTCAGCTCCACCCAGCCCGCCACGCTCACCGAACGCGCCGCCTGCTGACGCCCGCCAGCTCACCCCCATCCTCAACGGCCGCCGCCCCGTCATCGCCGGCTGGTCCGCCGGCGGCATCATCGCCCACGGCTCGCCACCCAGATCGCCGCCACCGGCCTCCAGCCCGCCCAGCTCATCCTCATCGACACCAGCCCCCCAGACGATGATGACTCTGAAGCCACCGCCCTGGACCGGATGCGTCCCCAGGTCCTCGCCGACGGGCCAGGCAGCCTGCTCGCCGAAGCCGGAGCAGGACGCTTGCTCGCCGCACTCGGCGTGGACCAGGCCACCTTCGCCGAACTCGACTCCTCCACCGCCGCCACCCTGGTCGGCTTCTGGCAGCACATGCTCACCAGCCTCGCCCGCCACCAGCCCGCACCATTGCGCGGACCAGCCCACCTCATCCTCTCCGCCGACCACGACCACCAGTCCGCCCAGCACGCCGCGGCCACCTGGCGGAAGCTGACCGGCACCCTGTCAGTCACCCGCACCGACGCCAGCCACTTCCAGCTACTCCAGCAACCATGGGCCACCATCATCAGCCGCATCATCACAAGCCCTGCCTCGCCCTCATAGGCGAGATCGGGCATTGTCATTGGTGGTCGAGGCAGCTAAATTCGTATAGGCGCACCAACCGTCAGGTAAGGTTCAAATTAGTAGGTGAGGTTCAAATTAGAAGAACATTCCTGCATTCGAAGATCCACCGGGCGACTGTCACCGCCAGCGACCTAAACTATGTCGGCTCGGTGACGGTGGACATCGGGCTCCTTGAGGCCGCTGACATGCTCCCTAACGAGCAGGTGACGGTCGTGGACATCACGAACGGCGCGCGTTTCGAGACTTACCTCGCCGAGGGCCAGCGCGGCTCGGGCGACGTCATCATCAACGGGGCGGCCGCGCGGCTCGTGCACTACGGCGACATCGTCATCATCATGACCTACGGCAGCTACGAGCCGGCGGAGCTGGAGACTTACGCGCCCACGATCGTCCACGTGGACGAGTTCAACCAGCTGATTAGCGAGCACGACGCCGCCGAACTGGTCGACAAGCGCGCCACGCATCCTTCAGTGCCGCGCCTGCGCTCGTAAGGTATCGCGAAGACTTGCCGTCATCGCGGGGTAGAGCTGCCGCTTCAGGAAGACTTAGCCGTCCTATACGCGGAAAACTCTACGTCAGGCGGTAACTCTCCCCCTGAGCTGGCTCACGATCATGGACTTTCGGTAGCCGAAAGCCTGTGACCCGCCGTTTCTCGGGTTCGCGGGACTGAAGGCCCACCACTGGCTTTCAGCGCGAGACGCCAAGGCCCGGCTGTCCGCAGTGCTTGACAGTGTGCGCACGCACGGTCGCGACAGCGGTGACTGAGTTCCTGACCGGCGTGCTGCTGGACAACCCGCACCGGGTCGGCAAGGCGCTCGCACGCGAGCTGGCCGAATACCACGTCTACCGGACCCTGTAAGGGTCTGGACCGCTTATCAGCGGGACACGAAGTCAGTCCTCACACCTGGGCGATGCCGCAGTAGCCCCAGACCTGATCGGCGTTGTGGTCCGGCCGGCCGCTGTCAGGACGCCAGTAGGAGATGAGCACGACCCCGGGATCGACCAGCTCCGCGCCATTGAACATGCGCTGGATGGATTCCTTGGTCCGGCCGACGAAGACGGTACCCCGCTTCGCGTATTCCGCCGTGATCGCGTGCATCCTGTCCGGGTCGAGCTCGTCGGTGACGTGGGAGATGACCAGGTAGCTTCCCGGAGCGAGCGCCGTCAGGTAGCGGGCGACGGTACCTGCCGGGTCATCGTCATCCGGGATGTTGTGCAGGCACGCGACAAACAGCAGCCCCACCGGCTTGGTGAAATCCAGGAGCGTCCCCGTTGCGGCGAGAACTTCATCCACGTTCCGCAGATCAGCCTGGACCACTGCGGTGGTCCGGTTGTGGGCCATCAGCGCCTCGGCGTGCACGACCACCACGGGATCTTTGTCGACGTAGACGACCCGGGCATCCGGATGCCCGTCCTGGGCGACCTCGTAGGTATTGGGGCTGGTCGGCAGCCCGGTCCCGACATCAAGAAACTGGCGGATCCCGGCGTCACGCAGGAACCGCACCGCGCGCACCAGGAACTGGCGGTTCGCCCGCGCGCTGTGCCGGATCTCCGGTGAGATCTTCAGGGACATCTCGGCCGCCTCCCTGTCGACGGCAAAGTTGTCCTTGCCGCCCAGAAGGTAGTCATAGACCCTGGCCGGATGCGGGACATCCGTGCGGATTCCCGATGCCTTCCATCTGTCGTGCCGTTCCTGCTCGCCCGGCCCGGTCATCGCGCCTCTCCCGCACTCGTCACTGCCCAGAATGATGTCACACCCATCCCTGGACGGAGAATCAGGCCAAAGGCTCCGGTAACCACCGCGAGAGAGTGCACGCGCTGACCTGGACTCGGTTGCTCACTGGCGGGGTTCTGGCGGTGCCTTGCGGGGCATCAGGGCGACAACCGGGAGGCTGAGGGCGGTGACGGCCAGAACGACGATAAGAGTGACTTTCATCGCGTGGCCCGGTCCGGAGGTTCCGGCTTGGAAGAAGATCGACGAGACCGCGGCCGAGCCGATCGCTGATGCGAGTTGCTGGATCGAGCTGAACGAGCCGCTGGCGCTGCCGGCTTCGTCAGGTTTCGCGTCGCCGAGAGCGATGACGGGGATCGCGGCGAAGCTGAGGCCAATGCCGACGCCGATGACGAAGAACGCCGGGGCCAGCGCCCGGAGGCTGACGTTCGTTCCGGAGTTATCGACGAGGACCAGTACCCAGCCGCAGCCGACGAGGTCGACGGTGAGGCCGATGAATACGAGCCGGCGACCGAGCCTGGCGACCAGGCCGCCCATGGCGGCGAACCCGGCGGCGACGAGCCCCAGGGTGAGCGGCACCAGACCGAGCGAAGTGTCCCTCGGGCTGACGTGCAGCCCTTCCTGCAGGAACAGGGACAGCACGAAGAGCAGGCCGGTGCCGGCGGCGACGGCGACCAGGCACACGAGCAATCCGGAAGTGAAACCCCTGTTCTTCATGAGCGAGGGCTTGATGAGCGGGTGGGTCGCGGTGCGCTGACGGTGGGCGAAGGCAGCGAAAAACAGGACGCCGGCGGTGATCGAGACGATCGGAATGACGCCCCAGCCGCTGGTCGAGCCCTCGATCAGGCCGTACAGCAGCCCGAGCATGGCAACCCCGAGCAGGCCTGAGGCCCAGCCGTCGACAACGACGGACCGGTCACCGTCACCGTCACGCGGCAGGATCTTGACGGCAATGATCAGCCCGACAACGCCAAGGATGATGTTGATCAGGAAGATCGGGCGCCAGGACAAGCCGAGCACGTTGGCGCTGATGAGGAAACCGGCCAGGACCGGGCCGCCTACGCTGGAGAGACCGAGAACCGGGCCGAACAGCCCGAACGCCCTGGCGAGCATGTCGCCGCTGAAGGCTTTCGTCATGATCGCCATGCCTTGCGGGATGAGCAGGGCCCCGAACGCTCCCTGAGCAACCCGGGCGACGATGAGCAGGACCGGATCAGGTGAGAACCCGGCGGCCGCCGACGCCAGGGTGAACCCGCTGATGCCGATCAGGAAAAGCCTGCGCTGGCCGAACTTGTCACCCAGCCGTCCGCCGACCACGAGCAGGACACCCATGGCGAGCATGTACGCCGGTCCCAGCCACTTGATCAGGCTCTCACCGCCGTTGAGCTCGCCCGCGATAGTGGGGGCGGCGATATTCGTGACTGTCGCATCGATCACGTCGAGGGCGTCGGCAAGCAGCACCAGCCCCAGGATCGCCCACATCAGGCAGCTGGAGCGGCGTGCGGTGACCGTGGCCTGCTCCGTCAGGGTAATCATGAGGAACGTCCTTCTCGGCTCCGTCGGGGCGCCCTTCCCTGGCGACCTCTCAACCTCACTACGAACGCCCCTGACCCGATCCGACACCGGCTTCGAGATTTTTTCAGCACGTCAGGCGCGAGCTCACCTGGCACTCACGGCGACACCGGCAAGTACGGCGCTCATCTATACAGTCGAGCAAAGTTCACCCGTCGAGTCGACAAGGCGGGAAACCCGCACGTACGGATTGAAAGGGGATGGGGAACGGCCGCTTGCGGCACCGCGCCCTGACTACCAATGACTGGATCTTCCAGCAAAGATCGACTCGGTGCTGTCCGTGCTTACGCATCTGAGGCGATGGGCTGCCCTTCTGAGGCCATCACGGCCGTAGTCCCATTCGAGGATGGCAACCGCCATGCGGTACACCGAGTCTCCTATCGTGACGCTTCAGGCGCCGCTCGGGACGTCGTGGTCAGAGTCTCCTACGGCGGCGGCGCTTCCGATCTCGCTCAGGCGGAGCGTGAGGCTTCTGTCCTCAGAAACGTGGGTGGCCTCGCAGCCCCTGAGCTATACGACTTCAGCCGCACCAGCGACTGGTTCGACACGCCGGCAATGTGCATGCAGTTCCTCCCCGGACGCCAACAGGACCTGCGGACGGTGGGCTTGACAGAGATCGAGCAACTCGCCTCGGTCGTGGCCCAGGTCCATGAGCGCCCCATCGACGGCCTGGGCGCGTCAATGGGGAAGACAACTACCGTCGCGTCGTATGCCGAGGACCGGCTTCGTGCGATCCTGTCGACCCTCGCATGGGCTCGTGACCCAGTGCCTAAAACGCTCCAGGACCGGTTGCGGCGCGCCGCCCACTCGCTGGCCGAGAGTTTTGCAGCTTCCCGGAGCTCCGACAGTTTCAACTTCGGCGAGACCCTCTCGCTACTGCACGGCGACATCGGCCCGGGAAACGTGCTCTGGAACCCCAGCCCCTGTCTGATCGATTGGGAGTACACGCGGCTCGGAGACCCCGCCGACGAGATGGCGTACACGTTCGACCAGAACACGCTCACGCCATCCCAGCGCCGGGCGTTCTGGGACGGGTATCAGCAAGGCACAGACAACCGCTCGCGGCTAACCCACATCATTGAACGCGTCGGCTGGTGGGAACCAGTAACCCTGCTGGGCTCCGCCCTCTGGTGGATCGAACGGCTGGTGCGCCGCACAGAACTCGACACCGAAGGCAAACCCGATCCGGAAGTGCCGCGCGAACCGGACTACTACTTCGACCACGTCATCAGGCGCATTGACCGGCTGGAGACCCTCGTAACTCCCTCATTTCGCTGAAGGCCGTTGACGCGGCTGGATCGAACGGGCAGGAGCCGCGCTTGACGTTCTCGATGTTCTCGCCCCTGAAGTTGATCCCGGTTAGAGGATGTTGCCTCCCCAGTTACCCCATTTCGCCCGCAGGTGATAGGTCAGCAACGCCAGGACCAGGCCTGTGATGAGAGAGCCGGCGAGCAGCAGCCAGCGTGCCCGGCTGCCGGCTGGCCGCCTGCAAGGCACGCTCGGCCGGGTGGCTCGCGAGCAACTCCGGCAGCCTGGGCAGGTAGTGAACCACGTGGACGATCACGACGATCAGCCACAGGTAGAAGAAGTACTGGTGCAGTTTCCCCCACGAGCGGTCCGCGCCAGTGAAAGCCAGCAGGACGCCCGTGCCGAGCACCCCGGCCGACGTGAGCACCAGAACCGGGCCCAGGACTCGCTGCATAATCGGCGGAGACCCGCGGCGGACGTAAGGCCCCGAGCCGAGGTAATACCGGGAGAAACGCCACACCGTCGAGCCGACCTTCAGGCATACCGGGCCGATGAGGAGCATGCCGAGAAAGAAATGCAGCCCGAACAGGCTTCCCATCAGCAAGGTCGTGATGACCTCCGCGCCGAACAGGACCAGCAGGACCGCACCGGTAATGGCGGTCAGCCGCGCGTTGCCTGACGGGTCAGCCGCCCGGGCCGCCTGGCCGCTGAGATCCGGCGCTGTCCTCTCAGGACCGGGACACTCACCGTTACGCTCACCTAGCTGCATGCCGAACCCCCACTCCTTCGTCCATCGCTTCTCTATTGCGTTCCGGCGGTGTCAGGTTCACCGAAACGGGAGATTTGTGTGGTTGCGCCAAACTCTCTCCTTTGTCAGAAATAGAACGCCGGGAGTTGCTCGCCCTCGGCCGGGGAGCGTCAGCGGAGTACTCGCGGGTTCCCTGCATGTCAGTCTCGCGAAGATAGCGCGATCGACGCCCGAGCTTCATTCAGCCACCTGGGGTGGCTGGCGGGATCAGGCCGGTGAGGATGCGGTCCAGCAGGGGGTCGAACTGGGCGGATATATCCGTGGCTGGCGGGCCGGAAGTTGTGATCAGGGCTGCGAACTTTGGATAGCGGCCGGTCGCCAGCAGTTCTTGCAGGCGGGTGGCCTGCTCGACCGCCCGGATCGGGTCAGCGTTGGCGGCGGCGGTGCTCGCTAGTTCAGCGCGGGCGAAGTTCACGATGAAGCCGTTGATCAGCGAGAACGCCTCTAGGCAGGCCGCCGGAGGCAAGCCGGTGGGTTCGAGCGCGCCGAGCGCGAACTCCAGGACGGCGAGGAGGGTCGGCCCGAGCGGCTGCAGGTGCGAAACGGCATCGATCAGCCAGGGGTGACGATGGAGGAGAGCGTGCTGTTCGCGGGCAAGCAGGTGCATGTCCGCGCGCCAGTCGCCGGTGGGCAGCGGTAGCTCGATCTCACCGCTGACCTGCTCGACCATGTCGTAGATCAGGGTCTGCTTGTCCGGCACATAGCTGTAGAGCGACATCACGCCGGCCCCTAGCTGGCTAGCCACGGCCCGGAACGTGACTGCCTCCAGGCCGTCGGCGTCGGCGATCGCCGTCGCGGCCTGGACGACTTCCTGCCGCGAATGTCGCGGCTGGGGTCCACGTCGCCGAGGTGCGTCCGGCGTCGACGGTGCGGTCGGCATGGCTGCTTCCTCCTGGGTCCGCGCTCTCGCGCGATCCCATCCTGCCCGGTTGCGGATACCGTCCAGGGGATAGTAATATCGTACTTAGTACGTCGTACTATGTACCGCATCAATGAAAGAGGTAACGTGGCCGCCATCAAGGCTGTGGGGCTGAGGAAGGCATTCGGCTCGGTGCAGGCGCTGGACGGACTGGATCTGGAGGTTCCCGACGGAAGCGTGTGCGCGCTGCTCGGTCCGAACGGGGCTGGCAAGACGACCGCCGTGCGGGTGCTGGCGACCCTGACCAAGCCGGACGCCGGCACGGTCAGCGTCGGCGGGCACGACGTAGTCAGGTATCCGCAGCGAGTGCGCTCGGTGATCGGCCTGGCGGGCCAGCACGCCGCCGTAGACGAGGATCTGACCGGGCGGGAAAACCTGTTCATCCTCGGGCTCATGCACCATCTGGGTCGGCGCGGCGCCCGTGCTCGGGCGGCCAGACTGCTGGAGCAGTTCGATCTGGCCGACGCCGCCGACCGTCTGGTCAAGACCTGGTCGGGCGGCATGCGGCGGCGGCTCGACGTGCTGGCCAGCCTGATCGTCACCCCGCTTGTGCTCTTTCTGGACGAGCCGACTACCGGCCTTGACCCGCGCAGCCGCGCCGACATCTGGGCGACGATCGGGACGCTGGCCGCTGAGGGCACCACGGTTCTGCTCACCACCCAGTACCTGGAGGAAGCCGATCGGCTCTGCGATCAGATCGTGATCGTGGATTCGGGGCGAGTGACCACGCACGGCAGCCCGGGCGCGCTCAAGGACGCGCTCGGCAGCCGGGTCGACGTGACCGTCCTGGATGCCGCGACCCTGCCGGCCGCGGCGGCCGTGGTGGCGCGCTTCGCGCTGAGCTCGCCGAGCTTCGCGCCGAGCGAGAGCCGGCTGACCGCCGCGATCGCGGCGGATGCGGTGAGCCTGCCTGAACTGGTGCGCCGCCTAGACGCGGCCGGCGTGACCGCGCGGGACGTCAGCATCCGCCAGCCGACGCTCGACGAGGTCTTCCTTGATCACACCGGCAGGCGGCCGGAGAAGCAAGAGGCGAACGAGAGGGAGGCAGTATCATGAACGCCGCCAGCGCGACCGGGCCGCGAGCGCCCGGACGGTCGGCCGTGATCGACGGGCTGGCCGCCGCCGAGCGGCTGCTCACCAAGCTCAGGCACGACCCGGCCGGGATCTCGATGACCATTGGCGCGCCAGTCGTGATGGTGCTGATCTTCGGCTACATCTTCGGCAGCGCGATCGCGGCACCAGGCGGCAACTACCGCGCCTATCTGATCCCCGGCCTGTACGCGACGATCGCGGCCAACATTCTGCCATCGATGGTCGCGATGGCCAGGGACAGCACCCGCGGCGTGGTCGACCGGTTCCGGTCGCTGCCAATCACCCGGGCGGCAGTTCCGACCGGACACGCGGTCGCGACGGTCCTGTACGGCCTGATCAGCTTCGTGCTGATGGGGTTGTGCGGGCTGGCCGTTGGCTGGCGGATCCACCGCGGCGCCGGTGACGCGCTCGCGGCGCTCGGGCTGCTCGTGGCCTTCCAGTTCGCGATGACCTGGGTGGGCATGTATCTCGGCCTGCTGATCGGCAAGGAAGAGACGGCCGCGCAGGCCTCGATCCTGATCTTCCCGATCACGATGTTGTCCAATGTGTTCGTGCCGACTGCGGGCATGCCGGCCTGGCTGCGCGCGATCGCCGACTGGAATCCGGTCAGCGCCGTCGCGGCCGCCGTCCGGCAGTTGTTCGGCAACCCGGTCGGCCCGGCCAACGGCGCGTGGCCGCTGGAGCATCCAGTCGCCGCCTGTCTATCCTGGACGGCGGTCCTGCTCATCGTCTTCGTACCGCTCTGCACCGCGCGGTACGCCGCCCGCCGGTAGACCATGCGGACCACCAGGCCAGGTCGGACAGCGGCGATCTGATCGGCATAGTCACCGTCGTCGGTCAGAACGATGAAACCGTAGCCGAGGGCGGTAGCCGCGATCAGCAGGTCGATAGGGTGAACTCCGGCAGCCTGACCGGAGTCAATCAGGTCTGCCTGGATCTCGCGTGCCATGGCGCCAGCCCGGTGATGAAGTTCTACCTGGACGTAGGTGTCGGCGAACTCGCGCAGGTGAACCGAATGCTGGTCCTTCGAAGCGCGACGGCAGATCTCCATCTCGGTCGGCGGGCAGATCCACACCAGGCCACGCTCAAGATCGTCACGCCACGCAGGCGGCCAGTACCGCGCCGCGGTCGATACGCCAGTAGCCGCTCGCATCGATCAGATATCCGGGCGCGCTCACCGACCCGCTGCCTTGTCGGCCGCCTCACGCTCGGCAATCTCGGCCCGCTTACGGGCGACATTGGCGGCCCGCGCGGCGGCATTAGCCACCAGCTTCCGGACAGTCTCCTCGCGGCTGCGGGTACCGAGCAATGCGGCAGCTGCGGTCAGCTCATCTTCATCCACTTCCACCGTGACAGTCGTGGTCATCAGAACCTCCCGCTATCCCTGCACCTAGCTGTCACGATACCTGCCGGACTCCATCGCCGCAGCGGCCAAGGTGCTGCTCGATCACCTCGAAACAGTGCTCACCTCAGCGGGACGGACTCGTCGCCGCCCATTTTCCAACTCTCTTTTACCGGAAATAGAACGCCGGGAGCTGCCTCCAGCACGTCGCTGCGCAGCTGCGGGAAGACCTTGGAAACCTTGCTGAGCAGATAGTCGCCGTAGCTGCCGGTGAAGGCTCGCAGGTCCTGGCCGTCCCACCGCCGCCTGCCGTCGGGTCCGGCTGTGGCACGCTCAGGGAGCGGCGGCACTTCGGCGGCAAATCCCGGATCCAGGAAGAACGGGAAGGAAAGCCGGCCGTGGCCGCTGAGGTTGCGGACCCGGTGCGGTGTCGAGCGATACCAGCCACCGGTCATGCGGTCGAGCATGTCGCCGATGTTGCAGACCAGAGTGCCCGGGATCGGCTGAGCGGTGATCCAGCCCTCAGGCGCGGCGATCTGCAGGCCGCCGCTGTCGTCTTGGGCGAGCAGCGTCAGCAGCCCGTAGTCGGTGTGCTCGCCCACCCCCCAGCCCCCGGCCCCGGGCGGCGACGACGGGTAATGGAAAATCCGGAACAAGATCGTCGGATCCGCCGTGTACCCGCCAGCGAAGTAGCCGGCATCCAGGCCGAGGCTCAGGGCCACGCCGGCCAGCACGGCCTGGCCAAGGCTCGTCAGGGCATCAATGTAGGCGAGCACCAGCGGGCCCAGCCGGGGGACCCGCCGCGGGAAGAGGTTGCGGCCGTGCAGCGGCAGCCCGGCCAGCACCCGCGGATCATCGCCTGGCAGCTCGGCACCGAAGTACAGCCCTTCCTTCAGATCTGGCTGCCCGGAAGTGAGCTCGGCGCCCACAGGGAAGAAACCTCGCCAGGCCCGGCCGCCGCGCTCCATGGCGATCTCCAGTTTGTCCGCCATAGGCAGGCCGAAGAACTCAGCGGTGGCGTCGGCCAGATCCTCCATCAGCTTGGCTGGCACATCATGACCAGTCACATAGAAAAAGCCACGCTCACGGCAGGCCACCTGGATCTGCTCAGCGACCGCAGCCCTCGCCGCCGCCGGCCCGCTGCCGATCAGCGGGCCTACGTCAATGACCGGCAACACCGCCGAGTCACCCGCACCTGCGGCCATGAATCCATCCTGCCCGAAAGCGCTCCCGCTGTCGCCGGTGCTGTTACGGCTCCGGCCTTCCGGCTAAGCGGCCACCCCGGCTAGCGCCCACTTCCAATGACGGGGCCGACTAGGTGGATCCGCCCGATTCCGGGTTGGTAGCCCAGGCGGGCGTTCAGGCGCTTGATCGGCGCGTTCCGCTCCTCGTTGCTGGTGTGGAGCTCGGTGTAGCCGTTGGCGAGCGCCCAGTTGATTTCTGTCGCCTTCAAGGCACGCGCGATGCCGCGTCCGCGCCAGTCTCTCCTGACGGCGGTCATGGAGTGGCCCGCGGCCCTCGGCGCGGTCAGCGACAGTTTCGCGAAGCCGACGACCTCCTGACCGGCGAGGGCGATGAACGTCGCCTCGGGAGAGTCGGCGGGCCGCTGCATATGGTGCGCCATCCAGTCGTCGAACGGCACGACGGTGACGTCCTCGAAGCCGGGAATGTCCGGACGGGCTTCAAGGTCGACCACGTACATCCCGCGTGCCAGCTCCGGCCGTTGCGCCCAGGTGACGATCTCGATCCCGGCCGGCGGCTGGACCAGCGGCGGTGAGACGCCGGCGAGGCTGAGCACGAGGCCCGTTTCGCGCCGCTCCTCGGTAAAGCCGCGCCTCTGGGCAAAGGACAGGCTCTCCGGATCGTTGCCGGAGACGGACACGTCCAGTTCGCATGCCCCTCGCTCGCTGGCCCACCTGGAGACGGCCTCGTACAGTGCCGTGCCAGCGCCGCGCCGGCGTTGCCCGGTGAGCACGGTGATGAGCGTGACGACACGGCGCGGGCGGTAGGCGAAGATAGCCCCGGCCCCGGTCCCCAGGATGACGCCATCCTCACGGACGAGGTAGTCGAAGTAATCCCGGGCGCTGTCCCTGAACGAATGAACCGCGCCGATCGTCACGGCGTCGTGCGGCCACACAGTGTTGTAGACCTCCAGCGAGGCCAGCTCGTCTGGCTCGTCCGCGCAGGCTGTTACCTCAAGCATCGGGCAACACTACGTCGGCCCCTCACTCGTTAGCGACTTGATTTTCGCAGCAACCCGCCTGACGTCAGAGGGCAGTATTCGACGCATTCAGATGCCTGCGATTAGCGAGGCCAATTGCGGGATACGTTCCCCTGCTGTGAGGTCCGATTTCCTTGTCATCGGCGGCGGCATCGCCGGAGCGAGCGCCGGCTACTTCCTCGCGGCCCATGGCCAGGTCACTCTGCTGGAGCGGGAGGCGGTGCCCGGCTATCACTCGACCGGCCGGTCGGCGGCGCTGTTCTCTGAGTACCTCGGCAATGCCGCTGTGCGGGCACTCACGGCAGCCAGCCGGCCGTTCTATACCGCGCCGCCCCTGGGCTTCAGGCAGGCATTACTCTCCCCCCGAGGCGTACTCGCCCTGTGCCCGCACGGCGCCGAGGCGCGCTTCGCCGAGGTACTGGCCACCGGCCTGACCGCCCCGACGCCCGTGAGCGAGTTAGGCCCCGGTGAGGCAGAACGGTACTGCCCTGCGCTGCGACCTGAGTGGTTCAGCCGGGCGATGCTCAAACCCGCCGCCATGGATATCGACGTCGATGCCGTGCACCAGGGGTTCCTCCGTGGCATCTCCGAACGCGGCGGCAAGGTGGTCCGCTCGGCCGGGGTCCGGGCGCTGACCCGGCGCGGCGGAATGTGGCGGGCGGTTACCGACGCCGGTGAGTTCACCGCTGCGTGCGTGGTCAACGCGGCCGGGGCCTGGGCCGACGAGATCGCGCAACTGGGCGGAGTGACAGAGATCGGGCTGATCCCGCTGCGTCGTAGTGTATGCATAGTGGCCCCGCCTGCCGCATCAGAAATATCCGGCTGGCCGATGGTTGCCGACGTGACCGAGACCTTCTACTTCAAACCCGAGTCTGGCCTGCTGCTGCTGTCGCCTGCGGATGCCACTCCCGTGCCGCCGGGCGATGCCCGGCCCGATGACCTCGACATCGCGATCGCCATCGACAGAGTGCAAGCGGCCACGACGCTTGAGATCCGGCGCGTCGAACACGCCTGGGCTGGCCTGCGGTGCGCTGCCGCAGATGACACACCTGTGGTCGGCCAAATGCCGGGAGAGGACGGTTTCGTCTGGTTAGCCGGGCTCGGCGGCTATGGAATCCAGACCGCGCCGGCGGTCGGCCGGCTTGCCGCAGCGCTTGCCACCGGCATCCCGCCGCTGCCGGATGACCATGACGCTGGCATTGATCTGGCGGCCCTTTCACCAGAGCGCTTTCTTGCCGGGCGGCGGATGCCGACTTAGGATCTGGGCAAAAGGAGATTGGCCTGGCGCGATTTGCGCGGGCCAATCTAGTAAGCGGACAGCGCCGTCTGGGAAGGTGCATGATCGGACACTCACTCGGTCCAGTGGCGACGGAGCCGGGGTCATGACGGCCGCCGATCAATTACCTTTAGCCGATCACCTTCCCTTCAACCAGCGAATTGTCGACAAACGCGCGCAGTTGAGGAGCATGCATGGCCATAGCGACCTCCCCCGCCTCCCCCGCCACGGCGGCGGTCTCCCCTGGCACCGCGTTCGCCGCCGCGTTCGCTGTCCACGGCGAGCACACGCGGGTGACCTATGACTACACGATCACCGACGCTCACCGGCCGGACCGGCCCAAGCCGCGGCTCACTGTGCGCGGCCTGCTGAAGCGGCGCCCAGCCGATGGCGAGATCACGTACTGGTGTGAAGGCAGCCCCAGCCAGGCGGGGGTCGCACAGGCGCGGGTCTACCCTGTCCAGGCGTGGGTGCGGATACCCGCCGGGCTGGCCGGCAATCTGGACGACCTTGCCAGCTACATCGATCACAGGCTGCTGGTCAGGATCGCCATGGCTGAGAACCAGGCGCTCACGATCGGCCCGCACGGGCTGCTGCGCCACCCGGGGATTACGACGATGCCGTATGAGGGCGACTACGCCGAGGCGATCCTGGCCGCCTGCGACGAGATCGAGCAGGTCGGATCAACGGCGCATGCCCTCATTGTCAACCCGGCCGACTACTACCGAAGACTTGTCGGGCGCGGCAGCCTGCTCGCCGACCTCGCCGCGAACGGCACGCTGATCAGCCGGGCCCGTATGATTCCGCCGGGACAAGCGCTGGCCGGCGACTTCGCCGAGGCGGTCAGGCTGCTCGACGCGGGGCGATCGGTAGTCAGCGTCGCTACGCCGCCGCCCGGCACGTTCGCCGAACCTGGTCTCGCGGTGTGCGGAGAGGTCTACGAGGGCCTGGCCGTACACCTGCCCGCGCACCTCTTCCTCGTCGTTCCGGCGGGCCCGCCCGCGACCTAGTCGACCGCCCGCACCCCTAGGAGTCCGCACATGCGATCATCGGGCCAGACGCTCCGTTTCTACGGCCCGTTCATGCCGATGTTCGGCGGTATCTTCTGCTGCCTGATCGGCACCGGCGCGACCCTGGCCACGATGCCCTTCCTCGTCCTGCGACAGCTTCACGGCGGCAACGTCGAGGTCGGTGTGACCGTCGCCGCGCTCTCGGTCGCCGCAGTGGTCACCAGGCCGATCGCCGGTAGCATCGCCGACCGGCGCGGCTACAAGATGGTGATGCTGTCCGGCACAGTCATCTGTGTCCTGGCCAGCCTCGCCTATTACGGAGCCAGCGACATAGGTCTCTTGCTCGCGGTCCGGATCCTCCACGGAATAGGCGAGGGCACTGTCTACACTGGCGGCGCAGCCTGGCTGGTGCACCTCTGCCCGCCGGAGCGCCGAGGCCGGGTGGT
Organism: uncultured Actinomycetota bacterium; assembly: GCA_963819285.1. GTDB lineage: Bacteria > Actinomycetota > Actinomycetes > Streptosporangiales > Streptosporangiaceae > Chersky-822. The sequence continues at coordinate 945,106 of CAWFVM010000002.1, read as the reverse complement.
CGGCCTGTACGGCATCTTCATGTGGCTCGGCATCACGCTCGGCACCCTGGCAGGCACCGTGGCGATGCGGGTGTCCGGCTTTCCAGCTGTGTGGGGATTGTGCGCGATCGCCGCCGCCGCGGGCACAGCGTCCGTGGCCACCAAGAAGGCTCCGCCGCGGCCAGAGATAGCCGGTGGCCTGGGCTCCCTGCTGCCGCAGGCGGCCGTCGTCCCCGGCCTCGCCGTCGCGCTAGCCGGGCTCGGCTACGCCGCCCTGGCCACCTTCGTCTCCCTGCATATGCTGGCCCGCGGGGTGGCCAACGGGATCGCCGCGTTCGATGCTTTCGGCTTCACCTACATCGCAGTGCGGTTGTTCATCGGCAACGTCCCCGACCGGCTCGGCCCGCGCATGGTGGCCTTCTGGTCAGCGCTCGTCGAAGCGGCGGGCCTTGTCATCGTCGCTGTGGCTACGAACCTGACCACGGTAATCATCGGCGGCCTTGTCATCGGGGCCGGCCTGTCGCTGCTGTTTCCCTCGCTCGCGCTCATCGTCATCAACCGCGCCCCCGAATCGCAGCGGGGCGCCGCGCTCGGGGCGATCACCTCGTTCTGGGATGTGGGAATCGCAGTCGGCGCCCCGATGTCCGGCCTGATCGCCAGCCTGACCAACTACACCGACATCTACTTCGTCATGGCCGCCTGCGCCGTGGGCTCGGCCTGCCTGGCGGCGCCGAGCCTGCCGAAGTTCGGCCGGAGAGCCGCCGATCCTGCCAGCGGAGCACCCGCACGCTGACCGGCATCAGGCAGCGGGCGGACCGCATCGGGATCACGCCCGCCAACCTGGCCGTACTCAAGAACGGTCGTGCCAAGGCTGTGTGCTTTGCACGCGCCGTGCGTCCTCAGAAGATGAAGGGGATCAGCATTTTCGTGGACTGCTGGTACTGCGGATAGGCACTGGGGAAGAGCCTGGTCATGTTGCGCTCTTCCACGAAAGCGCTGTAGCTGAAGTACCCGCCGATCAGGGCAACGGCGATCAGCCCCCAGAGGCTGATGGCGATCGACGAGCCGATCATCGCTAGCAGGATGCCGGTGTAGATCGGGTGCCGGATCGTCCGGTACGGGCCGGATGTGACCAGCTCAGGGTCTTCCTTCGTCGACGTCGGCATTCCCCAGTTCCGGCCGAGGTAGATCCGCGCCCAGACGGCCAGTCCCAGGCCGAGGACCCAGATAGTGAGGCCGACACCCCACAAGACCGGGTCTGCGACGTATCCAACGCCGTGCCCCTTCAGCACCCGCAGCCGGACCAGGAGTACGACGACCAGGATGAGCGCCACCCGGACGCCCGCGAAGCGCGCCCAGTTGCCCCGTCCCCGCTGTCCCGGCTTGGCCCCGGCGGATGCGGCGAACCAGCCCACCCCGAAGATGACCCAGCCCACGCCGATCACGATGTCAACCGCTCGCATCGAAATACCACTCCGTGTCCGGATCGCCGGCAGCGCGCAGGTACCGCCGCTGACCGTCATTGTCGTCCCGGCGAGCTGCCCCGCGCATCATGCGGCGCCGGCCCGGTCGCGCAGCGGGAGGGCGAAGTCGCTGCCGTCGCGCCTGCTGGCGTCGGTCACCGGCGCGGTAGTAGCCAGGAGAATAACGCGCAGGGGCAGGTCACTGGGCTGCCGCTGCTGCTCGGCCGTCCAGGCACTGAACGAGTCCGAGACGAGTTGCGACTGCACCGCCGTCAGCTGGTCCTGGCTCAGGTGAATGTAGGCCTCCTGGTGCGCGGGCTCGGCGCGCAGGGTCAGCCCGGCGAAACTGGGGGCGAGCTGGCCGGCCAGGTCCTGCGGCACCGGCCAGCAGAACTCCACCGGGCCGTCGCTGTCCTGGTTCACCTCCCCGTAGTAGATCAAGAACGCGGCCCCGGCGACGCCGTCTACCCGCGGCGGCGGCTGGGCCTTGAGCATGCCGATGACCTCCTTGCCCAGGTCCCAGACGTCCTGCTGATTGCTGGCATGCCGCAGCAGGCAGAGCAGGCTGCGGGCGGGGATATCGCGGACCTTGACCTCGTACATGACGTTCCTCTTTCCAGTCAGGCGGTCAACGAGGTAGCCGGCCAGGTCCCGGCGGGCAGCATGATCAGCTTCAGCCCCTGACCAGTAAGCGCCGACTTGCGCCGCAGCGGCCACCGGCTCCAGGCTGAGGATCGGCTGGATCTGCGCCAGCGGCACTCCGATCTGGCGCAGAGACGCGACCAGCCGAGCGTTGTCCAGCTGACCAGCGGCATACCAGCGGTAACCAGAGACCGGATCGACCCGGGCGGGCGCCAGCAGTCCCAGCTCGTCGTACAGGCGCAGCGCCTTGGCCGACAGGCGGGACATCCTGGCGAACTCGCCGATGCTCATCAGGTCCACGGACGGCTCCCTCGTGCCGGGCCGACGCCCGGCTCCCCAGACTGTGCGGCTTCCCCCAGGGTCAAGGTCAAGTCAGCGGTCTGCCGCCCCGCCGGTCAGCCGCTAGGCCAGCGAGCGGAGAGTCCGCCCGTTCATCTCATCAAGGCTGGATTTGCGCAGGTATCCGCGCGAAACTGGTAACGCTTGACGCCGTTCATCTGCGTCCCCTGGCTAAGGAGAACATCGTATGCGGGTATACCGGAGGAAGATCGCACCGCTAGCCGTGCTGGTTGCCGTGGGATTGGCGGTTGCCGCCTGCGGCGGCAGCGCGCCCAGCAAGTCGTCACCCGCCAGCGGTGGCGCGAAGGTGAAGGGCGGGACGGCGACGTACTCGTTCGATGCTGGCGGCGGTGCCAACTACATCTATCCTGTGCTGCCTGCGTCGAACTTCACCACTTCGAACTCGCAGACTTTTCAGTGGCTGATGTGGCGGCCGCTGTACTGGTACGGCAAAGGCGCAACCCCGAACATTGACCCCAGTCTCAGTATCGGGAATATGCCCACGTACTCCAACGGCGGTAAGACGGTTACCATAACTCTGAAGCCATATAAATGGTCCGATGGGCAGCCGGTCACCGCCCGCGATGTCCAGTTCTGGGAAGATCTGGTCGCGGCGAACCCGGATGCTTATGGAGCGTCTGTGCCGGGCGGCTATCCAGGAAATATAGTCCAGACAAAGGTTGTCAATTCTACGACAATCCAGTTCACGACGGACAAGGCTTATAACACTCAGTGGTTCCTGTACAACGAGCTGTCTAATATTACCCCGCTGCCCGTGCAGGCCTGGGACAAGACCAGTGCGAACGGGAAAATCGGCAACTACGACCTGACCAAGAAGGGGGCGCTGGCGGTCGGGACGTTCCTTGATAGCGAGTCGAAGAAGCTCTCGACGTACGCGACGAATCCGCTGTGGCAGACGGTGGACGGCCCGTGGAAGCTGACCGCCTTCGACACCAACGGCGACCTGACCATGGTGCCCAACACCAGCTACAGCGGCCCGGTCAAGCCCACGCTCGCTCAGTTCAAAGAGCAGTCCTTCACCGATACCAACGCCGAGTTCAACTCGCTGGCGAGCGGCTCGGGGCCAGAGGTGGGCTTCATCTCCAACGTCGAGCAGAGCTCGCAGCCACGCCTTGACCACCTTGGCTACACCGAGTCGCACCAGTACACCTTCGACATCAATTACGACGTGATCAACTTCAATAACCCGAAGCTCGGCCCGATGTTCAAGCAGCTCTACATACGGCAGGCCATGCAGGAGCTGATGGACCAGAACGGCATCAACAAGAACTATTTCGGCAATGACGGGTATCCCAGCTGCGGGCCAGTGCCTACGCAGCCAAAGAACAGTTTCGCCGACACATACTCGGCGAGCTGCCCATTCTCCTATAATCCCGCACGGGCCGCCGCGACACTGAAAGCCCATGGCTGGAACGTCGTGAAAAATGGCGTGGACACCTGCAAGTCTCCCGGGACCGCCGCCAACCAGTGCGGGGCCGGCATCGCGGCGGGGACCAAGCTGGAGTTCCCATACATTTACATTACTGGCGGTATCGCTTTCCCGAAGTCGCGGGTGCAGATCGCGTCCGACTTCTCCCAGGCCGGCATCAAGCTCGACCTGAAGCCGCTCCCGGGTAATGAGGCATATTCTCAGGCTGCTGCCTGCAAGCCGTCGCAGGCAGCCTGCTCCTGGGGGATCTTCAATACCGGATGGGTCTACTCGCCGGACTACTACCCCAGCGGTGAGGACCTCTTCCAGACCGGCGCCTCATCCAACGCCGGCAGCTACAGCGACCCCAAGGCTGACCAGCTCATCACGGCGACCACGCTGAACACCGGCACGTCACCCCAGCAGGCCCTGGACGCATACCAGGATTACCTCGTGCAGCAGGTCCCCGTGATCTGGGAGGGGGGCCTCTACGGGCTGACCGAGTACAAGACGGATTTGCATGGTGTGACGCCGTTCAACGTCTTCGGCGCCCTCAACCCTGAAAACTGGTATTTCACGAAGTAAGGCCCCTCAGGCCCCTCAGGCCGCGCCGGTGACCGAGGTCGCCGGCGCGGTCCGGTGCAGCGGGAAGTAGCAGGCAACCTCATGGACGAAGGGGACTGCCACCTGCCGTTCCAGCGGCACCATCGGAGGCTCGACGCTGGCGCATATCTCCTGGGCCCGCGGGCAGCGGGTACGGAACCGGCATCCGGATGGCGGGGTGAGAGCGGAGGGCGGCTCACCGCTGATCGCGGCCAGATCCCGGGTGCGGCGCGCGGCCGGGTCGGCCACGGGGACCGCCTCCAGCAGGCCGGCCGTATACGGGTGCGCGGGTGATTCGTACACACTGGCTGTCGGGCCAGTCTCGACCAGCTTGCCGAGGTACATCACGCCCACCCGGTCGGCGATGTAGCGGACGACGGACAGGTCGTGCGAGACCATCACGAAGGCGAGGTCGTGGTCTGACTGCAGGCGCACCATCAGGTTGAGCAACTGCGAGCGAATCGACACGTCCAGGGCAGACACGGGCTCGTCCGCGACAATCAAGCGCGGGCCCAGGGAGAGCGCCCGGGCGAAGCCGATCCGCTGGCGCTGGCCCCCGGAGAACTCCCTGGGCAGCTGACGGCCGGCGCTGGCAGGCAGGCCGACCTCCCGGAGCAGTTCGGCCACCCGCTTGTCCCGCTCAGCCTTGGTGAACATGTGCTGGACCACCATCGGCTCGGACAGGATCGCCTGCACCCGCATCCGCGGGTCAAGGGAAGCGTAGGGATCCTGGAAGACCATTTGAAGATCACGGCGCTGGCGCCGTCGTGCTCGCCCCCGTACCCTGCCGACTTCACGACCCTGCACGGTGACTGTCCCGGAGTCAGGTTTCTCCAGCGCGACCATCAGGCGGCCGATGGTCGTCTTGCCGCATCCCGACTCGCCGACCAGTCCGTAGGTCTCACCGCGGTGGACAGTGAGCGAAACGCCGGACACGGCCTTGACCGAGCCGACTGCCCGGCCGATGAAGCCGCCGCTGACCGGGAATTCCTTGACCACGTTGTCCAGCACCAGCAGCGGTTCCCGCTGCCGTGGGACATCCTCCGGATCCTGCCGCGCGGTGACCTGGACCGCGAGCCGGGTGGGGGCAGCACCGTCACCAGGGGCCGGACGCGGGTGGAAGCAGGCGTACGCTTGACCGCTGGCGTCAGTTTGCAGCCTGGGCATCTGGTCCGAGCACAGGTCAGTGGCATATGCGCAGCGCGGGACAAAGCGGCAATGCGCGGCCGGGTTAGCCAGGTCGGGCGGGGTCCCCGGGATGGTCGCGAGCGCCGTGCGGGCGCCCGCCGTCACGGTGGGTACGGCCGCCAGCAGGGCCTCGGTGTACGGGTGACGGGGCTGGCTGAACAGCGAGCCGCGGGACGCCGATTCAATGATCTGCCCCGCATACATGACAAGCACCCGGTCGGCATGTTCAGCGATCACCCCCATGTCGTGAGTGATCAGCAGGACGGCCATACCGAGTTCCCGCTTCAGGCGCTCCAGGAGCGTCAGGATCTGATCCTGGATGCTGACGTCCAGCGCGGTGGTGGGCTCGTCCGCGATCAGCAGGCGAGGCTCGCAGGCCAGCGCGATAGCAATGCAGACGCGCTGTCTCAGCCCGCCGGAAAGCTGGTGCGGATAGCTGCTGATCCGCTCGTCGGGCCGGGGAACGCCCACCATCGCCAGCAGGTCAAGGACACGGGCCCGGACCCTGGCCCTCGGGACGCTCTGGTGGATCAGCATCGGCTCCGCGATCTGGTCCCCCACTGTCATCGTGGGATTGAGCGCGGTCATCGGGTCCTGGAACACCATGCCGATGTCATTGCCCCGGATGCGGGCCATCTGGTTCTCAGCCAGGGCCGTCAGCTCGTGGTTATCCAGCCGGATCGCTCCGGCCACGATGTGACCGCCATCAGGCAGCAGCCGCAGGATTGACGAGCCAGTCATGGTCTTGCCGCTGCCCGACTCTCCCACCAGGCCTACCGTCTCGCCCGCGTCAATCCAGAACGAGACACCATCCACAGCCTGCACTGTCCGCCGGGGCAGCACCAGATGGGTGGAGAGATTCTCGACCTCCAGCAGCGCCATCCGGTCTCCGATGCCAGTCCGATATCCCGCAACGCACCGTTGCCGCGAAGATCCTTCTCTGAGTATTCTGCCACTATTAGCTAAGGTCTGCCACCATCGAGCCAGTCGTCTGCACGGAGGACCATGGCCAGCTACATCGCCCGGCGATTCGTGCAGTCAGTCATGATACTTCTGGGCGTCACGCTGCTGACGTTCCTGCTGCTGCACCTCATTCCCGGTGGCCCGGCGCGGGGGATTCTCGGCCCGCGGGCAGGCCCCGGCCAGATCGCAGCCTTTGAGCGAGCCAATGATCTCGACAAGCCGGTGTTCCAGCAGTTCCTGCTCTACGTCGGCCACCTGATCCATGGCAATTTCGGCTACTCGTACAAGCTGAACCAGACGGTGAGCTCCATCTTCGCCCAGGACCTGCCCAAAAGCCTTGCCCTGGTCGGTCCCCCGACGGTCCTATCACTTGCCATAGGCGTTCTGCTCGGGATCTGGCAGGCACAGCGTCGCGACAAGCCAGACGATCACATCATCACCGGTATCGGTTATGTGCTCTACTCGATGCCCGACTTCTGGCTGGCGTTCATCCTCATCGACTTCTTCGCGCTGCGGCATTTCTGGCTGCCACCCATCGCGCCTTCCAGCCCCACCTGGACCGCGGCCTTTACCGACGCTAAGGCGATGATCCTGCCCTGGGCTACTCTCACGCTTGTCTCGATTGCGGTGTTCAGCCGGTACATGCGGTCGTCCGCACTGGATGCGCTGTCCCAGGACTATATCCGTACCGCCCGCGCCAAGGGAGCCCAGGGCGGCCGCGTGCTGCGCAGGCACGTCATCCGCAACGCCTGCATCCCGATCATCACGCTGGTGGGGCTGTCGATTCCCGGCTTGCTCGGAGGGGCTATACTGGAAGAAGTCGTATTCAACTACCCCGGCATTGGCCTGGCGACTTACAATGCAGCACTCGTTAAGGACTATCCAATCCTGCTCGGCACGACCATCGTCTTCGGGGCGCTGACCATCGCCGGAAATCTCGTTGCCGATATTGCCTACGCCTATGCCGACCCTCGGGTGCGTCTCGGATGAGCGGGCAGGAGATGCTGCGGCCTGATCTGGGGGTACTGGCCGAGGGCGGCGAAATCGGGACCGGGCTGCGCCGAGGCGAGCTACTGCGCGACATACTCTGGGGCGGGCGGCTCTCCAGGCTCGGGACGACAACCATAGTGCTGGTGGTGCTGTTCTGCTTCGTCGGGCCGCATTTGTATCATACCGATCAGATCCATCCCAATGACCTGCTTATCGTCAAAGGGCCGTCCCGGCATCACTTGCTCGGCACGGACGGAAACGGCTTTGATGAGATCGGCCAGCTGATGCTCGGCGGCCAGACCGCCCTGGAGATCGGACTGGCATCCGCATTCCTCGCCTCGATATTCGGGACGCTGTATGGCGCCGTCGCCGGCTATCTCGGCGGCTTCTGGGATGCCCTGATGATGCGCATTGTTGACACGATGCTTGCTATCCCCGGTTTGCTTCTCCTTCTGCTGCTGACCGTCATTTTCTCAAACTCGACTCCAGTACTTATCGTCATCCTGGCGCTGTTCGCGTGGCTGGGCCCGGCCCGGCTAGTTCGCGGAGAAACGCTGACGCTGCGAGTGCGTGAATATGTGCAGGCGGCTACCCTGATGGGCGCCGGCGGCACACGCATCGTGCTGCGGCACATTGTCCCTAACGCGCTGGGCACCATCGTGGTCAACACCACTTTCCAGGTCGCCGACGGAATTCTTGCGCTGGCGGCGCTGAGCTTCCTGGGCTTGGGACCGCCGCCCCCCGCAACCAACTGGGGCGGTATTCTGAGTGACGGCAGCGACTACCTGAATGCCGGGGCCTGGTGGCTCGTATACCCGGCAGGAGTGGCACTCGTCCTTACTGTTGTTGCGTTCAATTTCCTGGGCGAGGGCATCGAGGAAGCGCTCGGAGCCCGCACTCGCACCTGACCGGCGCGCCGACAGGATGGGAGATGCCGAGGTTGCCTGGGACGGCTGATCGCCGACGACTGCCGCTCCTGGAGGATGAGGATCTGACCGATGAGGCGGTCATCGAGCCGAGCCGGCTGATCCGTCCGGTCGACGCGCCGACGACCGCTGTGGCGTGCTTCTTCCGTGACGTCGTCGAGGAACTCTCCGGCCGTCAGGATGCGAGGTCCGTGTGTCGCCTGCACAGCGAGATGGGTCCGGCTTCGTTGTGGGAGATCGAGCACCGGGGTGTGCGGCTGGGCGTGTTCCATCCCGGAGTCGGGGCGCCGCTGGCCGGTGCCATGCTCGAGCAGGTCATTGCCCGCGGAGTTCGCGGAGTCATCGCCTGCGGTGGGGCGGGGGCCCTGGTACCGGAGCTGGTGATGGGGCACGCGGTGATCTTGACCGGCGCTGTGCGCGACGAGGGCACGTCCTTCCACTACCTGCAGGCCGGCCGGGTCGTCTCGGCTGACCCTGGTCCGGTTGAGAGCCTGGCCGACGCGCTCAGCGCCGCCGGCGTGGAGACGACGCACGGCCTGAGCTGGTCGACGGACGCCATCTACCGTGAGACCAGGGCCAGAGTCACGCGCCGGGTGGAGGAGGGGTGTCTAGTCGTCGAGATGGAAGCGTCGGCGCTGATGGCGATCGCCCGCTACCGCTCCATCCCCTTCGGCGAGGTGGTGATGGCCGGAGACTCGCTGGCCGGCCGGGAGTGGCAGTCCCGCGGGTGGATGACAGCCGAGTCAGCGCGCCGGCAGTTGTTCGCCTCGGCCGCGGACGCCGCCGTCGCGTTGACGAAGTGACCGGGTTCCGGATGCGACGGTGCCGCCTTTCTCGCCGCCGCTAATCACCTGATCCCGACATTGCGGCTGGATAGCGGCGCAAAGCGCGCCGCAGCTCAGCGCGCCCGCATATTCCTAGCTTCCGGTAGATCTTTGTCAACTGGTGTTCGACAGCCCTCGCCGATACACCGAGGGTGTCGCCGATCGTACGGTTGGAATTGCCGCTGGCCGCCATCATACCTATCCGGTGCTCGTACGGATTAAGCGACAGCGGCGAAACGGCAAGATGCCTGCTCATTCGGGCAAGGATAGGCAAGGCTCGCCTGACTAGACCAATACCTAGGCCGGAGTACTTCTGCCGAAGACGCATAAATGCTGCTGAGACCCCATCTTCGCAGGCGTCACCGCGCATGAACCGCGGCTAGCGGCCATCGCATGCAGAATGCGGGGAAGCATAAATCTGGATTAGATACCGAGCTACCAAGATTCTGTCTGGAGAGAGACCTCATGCATGCGGTTAGCCCTGACTCACGAAGCGTCGCAGAGCCATTCGTCCAAGGCCAGCTGACTCTGCCGTTACAACGTATCGACCTGTCCAGGGATCGGAGCGAGTCACTGTACCAGCAGCTCTACACGCAGATCCGCAGCCTGCTCACGGACGCGTGCCCTGCGGGGACGCGGCTGCCCGCGTCGCGCAGGCTCGCCGACCATCTGGGCGTATCACGCAACACGGTCATGCTTGCGTACCAGAGGCTCCATGAAGACGGCTACGTATCCGGCCGGGCAGGCGGCGGGACCGTGGTGCAGGCGGCCGTCAGACCCCAGCCCGACCGGCCGGAGTCGCAAAAGGCCGCAGCCAGAGGCGATACCGCCCGGCCCGGCGCGGCATTCGCGGTCGGCGTGCCACCGGTGGATCTGTTTCCGCTCGGGCTCTGGACGAGCATCCTGAGCCGCAAGCTCCGTACTTCGGGTGACCGGATCATGCGCGGCGGCAACGGCATGGGGCAATGGCCGCTGCGCAGGGCGATCGCCGCGCACGTTAACCTGCTCCGGAGCATCCGGTGCACGCCGGAGCAGGTTGTCGTTACCCGAGGGCTGGACGCGGGGCTCGATCTCGTCATCAGGACGCTGCTGGCACCTGGCGACCGCGCATGGTGCGAGGAGCCAGGTTATCCCTATGTGCGGCGGTCGCTGAGGTACCGGGGCTGCGTTCCCCTGGCGGTCTCCGTGGACGCTGAGGGACTGAACGTCACTGTGGCGGCCGAAGGGCCGGAGGCGTCCGTAGCGGTGGTGTCCCCGGCCCGGCAACTGCCGATGGCTGTGCGCATGAGCGACCGGCGCCGCGCACAGCTCCTGGACTACGCGGACCGTTCCGGGATGTGGATAGTCGAGCACGAGTACGATGGCGCCTTCTTGGACCTGCCCGCACCCAGGCCCTTGTTCACCGATGACCCGAATGGCCGGGTGATCTATCTGGGGACGTTCAACACCGCGCTGTTTCCCCAGCTCCACCTCGGCTTCTGCATACTGCCCGCGGCACTGGCCGCGACCGCCGGCCCGCCGCTGGCCGAAGGCGGCGCCGAGGTATCCACCATCACCCAAGAGGCACTCGCTGACCTGCTTGAACACGACCGGTTCGCCCGCTCCTTCAGCCGGCTCCGGTCGGCCTGCACCCAGCGGCGCGAGATTCTGCGTTCGGCTCTGCAAGCCGTCCCCGACCTCATACCTGCCATCTTGGGCGACCCCGGAACGGGCAGTTACCTCACTGTGACACTGCCCCGGCGGGTCAGCGAGAGACGGCTGACCGCGCTGGGCCGACGGGAATCCCTCGCTCTGGCACCGCTCTCGCATTACTTCGACTCCGTCCCCCCGGCGCCAGGGCTCGTCCTAGGCTGCGCCGGAACCAGGGAGGACGCGCTCGGCCCGGCCGTGCGGCGGCTGGGGCGCTTGATTTCCAGCGAGTGAAGGCTGGCACCTGCTACCAGCGGCGGGCTGAGGCCTCACCGGAACGATTTGGCACCGAAGCCCCGGCCGGAATGGATCTACACCCCCGGCCGCCTGCCGGTCATCGTTGGGAGGCAGGGAGAAGCCAGCACGTGAGGGAGCCCAGGTGTCCGGAGACAGTTTCTATTCATTCCCGAGCGAGTACGACGACGAACTCTACTGGGCCAGGGTGGCACGCAACCTCGGCTGGCTCGGCGATACCGAAGATGAGGCGCGCTCGCGGCAAACGGTTCTGCGCGACGCGGTGGTCGGGGTCGCAGGCTGCGGCGGCATCGGAGGCAGCATGGTCGACCGGCTGGCCAGGCTCGGGGTTCTGCACCTGCGCATCGCCGACCCCGATACCTTTGAATACTCGAACATAAACCGCCAGCTCGGGGCCGGCGTGACCACGATCGGCAAGAACAAGGCCGAGATCGTCGCATCGACCATCCACTCGACGATCCCGGACGTCGCCATCGACGTATTCACCGACGGCATCACCGGGGAGAACGCCGACGAATTCATCGCCGGCTGCGACTTTGTGCTGGACGAGATCGAGCCTTACGAGTTCAAGCCGCGCTACGCGCTGCACCGTGCGTTCCGCGCCTCCGAGCGATGCCGGTTCATGATGACAGCGCACGTGTACGGCAACCGCACCTTCCTGTGGAAGTGGACGCGGGAGTCAATGCCCATCGAGGAACTACTGGAGATACCCGACGACGCGGAGATGAACCCGCAGACCGCGCAGCAGCTGATGAGCCGGCTCATACCCGAGTGGCAAGCCTGGCCGGCGTCGGAGATGCAGCGGCACTGGCTGATCGAGAATATGACCTGCCCGATCATCGCGGGCGCGCCGCCGATGGCGCAGGGCCTGCTGCTGGAGCGCCTGATGTTCGGGATCCTGGGCATCGAAGAGCTGGGAGATAGCCGGAAGTTCCCGGTCTCGCCCGGCTACGCGATGGTCGACTCCCGGACGTGGACCGCCAAGATGGTCGAGGGCAGGTGGTGGTAGTGATCCGGGAACAGGGCCTGGTCCGCCCGGGCGTGACGGCTGCGACCCGGAACGGTGCGCACTCCAGCGACGGGCGTCCGGCCGATCGCTTTGCGGGCAGCCACGTGCTTTCGATGGCGCAATACGAGCGCACGGATCTCGAAACGCTGTTCGCCGCCGTGGACGAGGTACGCACGTACCTGGCTGCGGGCCATCCGCATCGGCCCCTAGCCGGACGGGTACTGGCCTCGGCTTTCTTCGAGGGGAGCACGAGGACCCGGCTCGCTCATGAGGTGGCGATGAGCCGCCTCGGCGGCAACGTGACCGGCTTCGCCGAACCCTCCGTAACCCGCGCGGGTGGCATCACCCAGGAGAGCCACGAAGACATCGTCCGCATGTTATCGCTCTTCGGTGACGTGGTGGTGGTCCGGCATCCGGTCACCGGCTGGCCAGCCCGAGTAGCCGCCAGGTCTGCGGGCGCGCTATTTATCAACGGCGGCGACGGCGTCGGCGAGCACCCGACCCAGGCAATGGTGGACCTTTATACGCTTCGGCAGCGCTTCGGCCGGCTTGACGGGCTCCGCATACTGCTCGTCAATGACCTGAGGATGCGCTGCGTCCGGTCACTGCTGCTAGGCCTGCGTCACTTCGGCTGCAAGGTCTACGGGGTAAGCGCGGACGGTGCGGGACCCGACGTTCCGATGGCCCCGGCAGTCAGCATGCGCGACAGCATGCGCGAATTGCTGCCGGAAGTGGACATCGTATATTCATCTCCCACCGTAGCTCAGGGGCCCGACGGCGCCCGGCTGGATGCCGGGCAGTTGCGTCGGGTGACGGTGAACCGCGAGCTTCTCGATTCCAGCGGCAACAACCACCTCACGGTCCTGCACCCGCTGCCACGCGGAACCGAGGTCGCAACCGATGTCGACGACAGCCCCTTCAACGGCTACTGGGAACAGGCCAGCAACGGCGTCCCCGTGCGGATGGCCCTGCTGAAGCTCATGTTCGAGGCGTAAACAATCGGGAGGTGCCCATGGCGCGGCAGGAATACAACCAAGCTTTGCCAGATGCCGATCGCGAGCTGAAGAAACTCCTAGACTTGACCGGTCGACTTTCCCGGATGGCGACGGACGACTATTACAACCCCTATCGCCTGTTCTCCTGGCCCGATTCCCTGCCTGAGGACGTACCGTGGATGAGCATCGACCTGCTCTCAGTGTTCGGTACGGACCTCATGGACGAACTCGATGAACAGCAGCTGGCGCGACTCGCGAAATGGGAGAGCATCAACTTCTACAGCGTCAATGTGCATGGAATCCGGGAATTGCTCACGGAAGTGACTAGACGCCTGCACATGCCTGGTTTCGAGGAGTTCAGTGACTTCCTGCACCACTTCATAGGCGAGGAGAACGAGCACGCCTGGTTCTTCGCCGAGTTCTGCCGGCGGTACGGCGGACGCGTGTACCAGCTTCCCGGGCTCAAGACAATGCAGTCGATCGACCGGGAGACTGAGAATTTCCTCGTCTTCGCGAAGATCCTCGTCTTCGAGGAAATCGTCGACTACTTCAACGATCACATGGCCGGAGACACTGCTCTGCCGGAAACCGTAAGAATGGTCAATCGCGTCCACCACAAGGACGAATCGCGCCATATCGCGTTCGGTCGCCAGCTCGTCGAGTTACTCCATCACAAGCTCCGCAAGACGGCAACCAAAGAGCAGGTCGCCTCTCTGGAGCAGTATCTCAAGCGGTACATCACCTGGTGTCTGCAGTCGCTCTACAGTCCCGTTGCCTACCGGGACGCCGGCCTTGCCAACCCTCTGGAGACACGGCGCCTGCTGATCGAGTCGGACGCGCGCCGTCTGGCGGAGCAGCGCTATCTGAAGCGACCGCTGTCCTTCCTCACGAGAACCGGGATCTTCCATGACGACCAGCTCATATCAGTGTGATACCGACCTAGGGTGCGTGCACAAGGCATGAACGAGTCCCACGCCGTGAACTTGATCAGCACACCGCCGCCAGGTGCCACCTCGGCGGAAGGGCTCGCTACGCTCGACACCGGCCAGACCCGGGTTCTGCGGCTGCTGGACGAGATATTCCTCGGCTGGGCGCTCAGCCACGGGACCGAGGAACTGACCTTACCTCCGGTGCTGTCCACTTCAGAGGCGGCCCTGCTCGACGTATTCACCAACTTCCCGCACTTGGTCTCGGTGGTCACCAACTTGAGTCCTGAGGCTCAGTCCGCGGTCGGCGGCATGGCGGAAACCGTGCCTGCGAGCGCTCTGACGGAGGCGGCCTGGGTCCTGCCGTCCAGCGTATGCTTCGGTGTATACCTGGCGCACTCGGGCGCGGCGCTGTCCAGGGATCTCACTGTCACCGCACTCGGCCGCTGCTACCGCAACGAGGCGGCCTACGAGGAACTGCGCAGACTGCGCAGCTTCCAGATGCGCGAAGTAGTCGCGATTGGCTCGTATGAGCACACGCTCCGCTTAGTGCGTACCTACAGCGACCTGACGACCGAACTCGCGGCAGCACTCGGTATCCCCGTCGAGGTCCGTGTGGCCGGCGACCCGTTCTTCGATTCGAATAGCCCGCGTGCGCTCATGCAGAAACTCGCCCCAGTCAAGCAAGAGTTCGCGTTCCAGGGCACGGCGCTCGCCTCGGTCAACGTGCATCGCAACTTCTTCGGTGAACGGTGCGGAATCCGTCAGCGGGAGACCAACGAGTACGCCTTCTCCAGCTGCGTCGGATGGGGCTATGAGCGATGGCTGCACGCCCTGTCGGTTCGCTATCACGGGGACTGGGACGATGCGCTCGAGGGCTTGGAGCAAGCTAGATGCACGATCGGATAGGTATTGCCATCGTCCGGCGGCTGATCTATCGGTACACGCCACAATTGAGGGGATAATCGTGCCGAACGGTACTGACAAGGCGTTAAAGACGATCACCCAGTGGCTCCTGCAGCGGAAGCCAGAGCTAACCCACATTCCCTCGGATCTCGACCTCATCGAGAACCGAGTGCTCGATTCACTATCGTTGGTGGAATTCCTCTTCCTGCTTGAGCAGGAGACCGGCATCAGCCACGATCCGGAGAGCCTGCGAGTGGACGACTTCCGAACCCTGCGAAACATCGAGAAACGGTTCCTGGCGTCCAGATGACCTCCCAGGCTCGCGGGACTGCACGCGAAAAACGGCCCAAGAGAGGCAGTCATTGAAATATCTGGAAGACTTCACCAAAGGACAGCAGCACTTTCTGGGAACGTTCACCCTCTCGGTACCCGAGATCATTCGGTTCGCCGAGGAGTTCGACCCGCAGCCTTACCACCTTAGCGAGCGGGAGGGCCGCGTCTCGTTCTACGGCGGGCTCGTAGCCAGCGGATGGCATACCGCCGCTGCCTTCATGCGGCTCTACGTCGAGACCGTACTGAAGGACAGCGCGGCACAGGGGTCTCCGGGCGTGGACCAGTTGCGCTGGCTCTATCCGGTTCGCCCCGGCGAGCCACTGTCGGCGACCCTGACCGTTACCGGCCGGACCGTTGTCCTCACCCGGCCCGATTGCGGGACGGTGCACTACGACTGCGAGCTCGCCCGTAGCGACGGGGAGCTGGTGATGACCATGACCCTGTACAACATGTTCCTCAAGCGTCCGGCACGACCTTGACCTTGGAGGTAAATCAGCTATGGCTGAGATAGCCAGTTCTGGCGGTACTTCAACGAAGGCGGGCGTGACGCCTGCCGAAGTCACCGAGTTCCTCGACACGCTGGACTCCAGCCCAGCCAATGCGTTAACCGCCTGTCCGGCAAGAACGGCGCATCTGCTTGGTGCCCACATGGCGGGCACTTATAAGGAGATCAGGCGCCACGTAGAGGCCTACATGTCGGGTAGCCCGCTGGCTCGTACCCGGACCTTCGATGAGCGTGAGCAGGAATTCCGGGCGATGTCCGCACCGCAATTGCTGTCGGGCATCGCGGCTGGCGAGGAGCGAGTGCGCATCATCATCGGCGAGCTTCTGGAACGCGAACCCGATCCGGTGCTGCGCTGGACGGGCCGCCAGGTGCACGCCGCCGAGTTCCTCAAGCACAGCCGCAGCGAGTGCGCGATCCACCACTGGGACCTAGGAGGCGACGGCGCCGTAAGCGACAAGCTGCTGTCGCAGCAAGAGCTGTTCGAGCACCTGATCAACTTCATCGGAGCCCTTCCGATGACCGCGCGCGGCATGGCCACGGGCGCCGGGACAGGCCGCTCGCTACAGGCAAGGGTGCGGGCGTACGGTCAGCCCGATCTGCTGATCGTCATACATCGCGGTGAGTCACAGTTCCTGATCGCCGAGCCGGCGGGCGACGCTCTCGTGGAGGGAGACCCCGCGGCACGCCTGCTGTTCCTGTGGGGGCGCCGCCCCACTCCGTACGGCCGCCTATCGTGTCACGGATCCCCCGAAGAACTGTCCAGGCTGCAATGGCTGCTCTCCGGCTACTGAGTACGCATGACCCGAGAAGACAGATGGAGTGATCACGAAATGTTATGGTATTGCGGTTACAGTTCCCTCCCCGGAGTGCGTGCGGCTCAGCTGGCGCGCCGGTTTCTGCGCCAGCACGACGCGGGATCGAATCGCCCCGCCGATCTGCGCGGCTGGTTCACCTTCCCGTCCGGCACGGCCGGATTTTTCCTAGTAGAGGCCGAAACGCCCAGGGACCTGGCCTCGATCCTCGACCCATATTCCCGGTTCGTCCAGTGGCATGTGGAGGCGGCCTTCGAACTGATCTACAACCAGGTTCTCGAGGAACAACGCTGTTCGACCTACCGGGCTGCCGTGGATGACCTCATGGCGGGGGTGCCTCCGGCCGTGGTCTCCGAGGGAGCGCAGCGCTCGTGACCGGATGATATGTTCCGGCGTCGGCGGCCACCCGCTTCGTCATGCCGTCCCTTTGTCCTGCGCGGCCTCTCGCAGCGCCGCGGCGGCCTTTTGTGCCGCGCGGATGAACCGCCGGACCAGAGGGTGGGTTCCTTGCTGCGGATAAGCGAGGTAGACGGGAACAAGCGGGGCGCCCTCCATCCGGACGAACCGCACCGCCGGGTGCACCACCCTCCTCGCGACAGCCACCGTGGTAATACCAACTCCGCGTCCCAGTGCGACGGTTTCGAGCCATTCATCGAAATTGCCGCATCGGGCAGCGATGTAGGGCTGGCCCCCTGGCCGCCATTGGCCGGGCTCGGCCGTTCCGCTCACCACGTTCACGACAAGCGGACAATTCGCTATCTCTTCCCAATGAATGGAAGAGCGGCGCGCGAGCGGAGAATCGCGGCAGATCGCGGCCACCCGATGCTCTCTGAACAGCGTCACGGTGCGCATTCGCGGAATTCTCGCATCGCCGCGCTTCACCGCGATATCCGCATCTCCCGAACCCAGGCCGGCGTGCGGCTCGTCATGGCGCACCAGCTTAACCTGCATCTTGGTACCGCGTTCAAACATGCCGATAGCTTGCTGGGCCCAGAGGTCAGGTAGCACCCAATTGAATCCGACCCGTAGCACAGGCGACGCGGAGCCGTGTGCAAGAACATTATCGAGATCGCGCAGAAATCTTTCAAGCTCAGTCTTTGAGGCTTATTCAGCACTCATTCTGTAGAAGTGAAGTCCGACAACGACTGAGATGGTCTGGGCGAAGGTGCTCAGGGGTCGCCGGTAGTCAGTGTGCATGATCCTCCAGGTCTTGAAGTTCGCGATAGCCCGTTCGACGACATAGCGTATCCTGTTAACGGCTGTGTTGAATTCCTTTTCCCAGTCCAGCAGGTCGCGATGGGCGGGCTTCCTGATAGGCGTGATCATTCCGCTCCCGATATAGCCTTTGTCTCCTATCCATCTGCCGGGAATCACCCCGGAAAGGACGCCTGACTCGCCGATGCAATGCATGTCGTGGCGGCTCCCTTCGATCGGATCGGAAATCCAGGCGACCTCGCCTTCGAGAGTGCATGCGACCTGCACATTCATTCCCGTGGTCTTGTGCTTCCCGGAGTAAAGGCTCGGAGTTGAGGCCCAGGACCAGCACGGCAGCAGGGTTCCGTCCACGATGAGCTGGGAATTCGGGCCAAGCTCATCAGCCGTGGGCACGATGCCTGCGAGGGTTTTCTCCAGGAGCGGGGTGATAGCTGATATCACGCGGCTGATCGTCGGCTGGGATACGCCGAAGGACTCTGCGATCTCCGACTGAACATGGTTGCGGCGCAGGTAGGAGAGTGTCACGACAACGGATTTGTAAAGGCCGAGGCAAGGCGGCCAGGCTGCCTTTCCCGTTTCGGCTGCCGCTTGCCAGATCATGACGCAGAGTTCTGCGATCTCGTCCCTGGAGAAGCCAGTGGTATGATACATGTGATGGCCCGCCTTCTTGAGAATTGCGTGTGGTAACTCAATTCTCCCGGAAGGCGGGTCGTCTTTAACTTTGACACGCCGTTGCTACCAGTCGGTTTGTCCCTGCCCTGAATAAGCCTCTTTATATGCTCACCTTCCTGGGTCAGCTCCACCATACGAGTGGTGCGGCGCAAAAGCTGGACACCCATGATCTGCTCCATCGCGGCGACCGCACGGGTGAGACTGGACTGGCTGACATATAATTGCTCGGCCGCTCGGCTAAAGCTAAGTTCATTGGCGACTGCCAGGAAATAGCGAATATGCCTAAGCTCAATATCCATAGCGGTGATCACTTAAATGTGCCCATTCACGAGGTCCCTGGGCGCGGCACGCCGTGATGAGAGGTGCCTGAACCTTTAGTTGCGGTTGAGCATCCGGACTGTGGTGGAAGCGAGGGATGCCGAGATCGCGGTACTGCGGGAGGAACTGGCTGCCGGGCGGGAGCGCGACCTCGGCGCCCCGGGTGATGGCCTTGGTCTTGAACGTCCCCCGCTGGGTGAACACGATGGTGCGGGACACTTCGACCTGGGCCATGGACAGCTCCCGCCAGTACCCGGCCCGCTGGTCCGCAGCGCCGAGCGGCAGCGGCAGACGGGACAGCCAGCGCTGGAAGAATAAGTTGATCGTGCCGAGCTGCAGCGCGTCGCAGATCAGGCGGAGCCTGTCTGGAATACTAACGGCAAGCAGGACTAGCTGATCACGTTTATTCCCCAGGACAGGGTCGATTGCTGGCCATTTTGGAAAGTCAGGTCGGACAGGAAGCGGGTCGTTCCGTAGCCGCGCATGTAAGGGGACGACCACCTGCACCCCCGCCGATGTCAGCAGCGGGGTAGTGACCCGCCGGGCCATGCTGGACATCCTCACTCCACCCAACCAATCGCGCCGCACTCTTCTGCGCAATTCAAGCTCTGACAATTTTCACGCGGTGCTGCGCAGAAATTGCAGAGTTAATGAGACAAATCAACGCTGTCACCACTTGACGGCATCGGGTATACCGGGAAATCACGGTCTTTACAGAGATTCTCATATTGAGCAACACTCGCCAGCGCGCCCCTGGCCGCAGACAGCAGTTGGGAGACGCCCGGAAAAGGTCTGTCCGCGATGGAGCAACCATGGCTGGTCGGCGGGTCACGATCCAGCCGATCCTGCGTGGCACCGACCGCAGCACGCGGCTGACCGTCCGGCAAGCTGAGATCCTGCGGCTGACGGCGCTTGGCCTGGCCGGAAAGCAGATCGCCCGTCACCTCGGGATCTCTGTCCGGACCGTCGAGGGCCACTTCGACGCGATGCGGCAGCGCACTGGAACTCGCAGCCAGGCCGAGCTGATCGCCTTCGCTGTCGCGACGGGACTAGTAACTGTCGACGTCTCACGGCCAGCACGGCCGGGCAACGGTCCTGGACAGGTGGCTGGTGAAAGATCGGGGCAACAATTACACGACATCGAGCAGCAAACAGGGCCAGATGCGTCCGCCTGTGACGAAACCCCACCCGCGAGCGCCGACACTTGTGACGAAACACGCCATTGGGCCGTAGTCTCGGCGCGGTGCCGGGTGTGCGGGAAGCCGCTGTCTGCGGCCAGAACCGGGCGACCGCGTCGGTACTGCTCCCGTGCCTGCCAGGCCCGCGCCTACCGCTCGCGCCAGCAGGGGTCGGCTCCGGACAAAGAACCAATAGGATTCTTATCCGGAAAGGGATGGGATCGAGCGCCAGGGAAAGTTAGGTATACAGCCGATTTCAAGGAGCAGGCCGTCAGGAAAGTTATCGATAACTCGCTGCCGATCGTCAAGGTGGCACGGGAACTCGGGGTCAATGAATCCACTCTCAGGTTCTGGGTTAAAGATTACCGGAAAAATCGTGCGGCTGATCCTCTCCTGGCGGACCTGCCCGACCGGGAACAGATAGCGGAACTCAAGCGGCGGAACCACGAGCTTGAGACGGAAATTGCTTTCCTGAAAGAAGCGGCAGCGTACTTCGCGAGGGAGCATCGGTGACCGAGAAGCGCGGTCCTGCCAGGGTTGCCACCTGCCACGCTGACCAGCGGATACGACGGACATGCTGTTAGGCGATGGCCTGGCGCGCCTCTCTTATCGCGCGCTGGCCGGCTGTCCCCTCTGGGCGGTCTGGGACGCCAGCGCCTCCTGGCCTGGCTCGCAACGCTCCCGTACCTTGTCCAGGTCCGGTCGGGGAAGTCTGGCCGCGGCGCCGGCGCGGTGCGGGTCTAGCACGGCCGCGCCGGCGCGGAGCCACGGCCGCGGGGCGGTGACGCCGATGAACCCGGCGAGTTCGCGGAGCCGTTCCTGCGGATGGGCGATCAGGTCCTCATAGGAGAGCGTCATGAATGCTTCGGCCGGAAGGCCGGACAACGCGGAGACCCCGGTCCGCATCAGTTCTGACCACAAGGAGGCGAACCGCGCGACCGGCAGGTCCAGGTTCATCAGGTAGTCGCGGTCATAGCGGTCACCAAGCACTGGCGCCAGCCCGATCGGCAGGGCGGCGGGGTCGAACGCGGCCGCTCGTTCGGGCGCGCCGTCCTCCAGGGCGCGCAGGTCGAGTGCTCCCATGGCCTCCAGGAAGACCAGCAGCAACCGGAATCCGGTGTGCCTGCTCATCGACACCGCGCTGTCGGGGCCGTTGCGGTGCAGGTGGACGAAGCGCGCGCCGGGGAAATTCCGGCGCAGCCAGGGGATCGAGCCGAGGGAGAATCCCGATCGCTCGACCGCGACAGTGCCGCCGAACCGCGCCGCTAGCCAGGCGAACAACCGGACGCAGTGCTGCGCGGCGGGCTGATCCGGCCACGACGGAACCTCGGCGGCCAGCTCGTCGAATACCCGGTCGGGGTCCTCGGACAGGTGCGGCAGGACCGTCATGCACACGGCCGGGATACCGCCGGACACGGCGCTGAACCGCCTTCCGGCCAGCCGGGGGTAGAGGAATTCAGGCATTCCCGCGCCGCCGCGCACGAGAGCGTCAAAGACCGGATGGGGTGCTGACAGGGCTCCCCAGAACGTGGCCGCGGAGATCACGCGGGCGCCGGGCGGCAGGATGGTGCGCAGGCAGAGGAAGAATTCGCTGAGGCTGAGGACATCAGGATGGGATCTGAGAATGGCCGAGACCGCGGTTGATCCGCTGCGCCCGGCGGTGACCACGAAGGTCAGCGCCCGCAGGGGCGGCGGCGCGGGAGCGGGCTCGGCCGAATCGGGGACCGGCCGGTCTGCTGCCCTGACGCCGGGGGCGCCGGGGGCGCCGGGCCGGCGGCTGTTTGCGCCCGGCAGATCGAGCCCTGACAGCAGGTATTCCAGGCTGACGTCGATTTCCTGGCCAAGTTCCCCGAGCACCGTGCGCGTGCGGGTGTCGTCAAACCTGCGCTGGTGCCGCAGAAGCGGCGCGAAGCTGCGGTGCAGCCGGGCGTGGTGTTCCAGCAGCGTCGGATCGGCCGGCGGATCCGGCACGGCTTCAGCCGCACCGGCGCTAGTTGCTGGAGCACCTCCACCACCACCGGCACCGGCACCTCCCGGCCGTGCACCACGTGATAGGTGTCGACCCCGCCAGAGGGCCGCTGCCGTGACAGCGCGACCATGACCTCGGCCGCGGCCTCGACCGGCATGAAATTCAGGTGACCGTCCCGGCGGCCGGCGAGGCGGACTTCCGGAAGCTCGTGCCGGGCCCGCGGGCCCGCTAGTCCCAGCAGCCGGCGGGCGGGCGCGAACGAGCGGCTGACGAACTCCAGCGGATGCGCAGGCAGATCGGGGTGTGGAGGCCGGCTGGTGACCAGGATGCCCGGCCGCAGCACCACGACCGGACGACCATGACGGGCCGACCACTCGCGCACCAGGACCTCTGCCTCATACTTCGACTGCTCGTACGGATTCTCAAAGGCAGCGCCGTGATCCAGCTCGTCCTCATAGACCGTGCCCTGGGTCCGCGAGCCGGCCACGAAGGCGGTGCTGACATGGAACAGCACTGGCCGGCCAGCCCCTGCTGCGACGAGATCCAGGATGTGCCGCGCGCCGTCCACATTGACCCGGCGCAGGACGGCGAGGTCGTCGTTCAGCCGGACATTGCCCGCACTGTGCCAGACAGCATCCAGCTGGCCGGCCAGCCGCTGGAAATCCGGTTCAGCCAGGCCCAGCCGCGGCACCCTGACATCGACGGGGATTACCCGCATCCGGCCGCGTGCCTCCGCGATCGCCGACGATGGCATGCCGATCAGTTCAAGAAAGGCCGTCACCCTGCTCATCGCGTCGCCCGAGCCGGCGTGGGCCAGCAGGACGAGAGCGTTGCGCTCATCGCGCAGCAGCTCCCGTACCAGGTGCAGGCCGAGGAAACCCGTCGCACCCGTAATGGCGATGTTCACCATCCCCGCGCTGCCAGGACACCAGCGGCCAGCCGTCCCTGCCGTCATTGACTTGGCTCCTCCAGGAAACGCCGCACCATCGCGGTCAGGTAAGGCATGATGACACAGCCCAGCGAAGACGTAATGCGAGTGCCGTCAGAGCTGGAAACTCAAAGGATCGCGACACAGAACGCGCGGTCCCAGGGCTAGGGGAAGGTGTTCAGAGACCGGTCGACCAGCAGGTCGGAGCAGGAGTCAATCTCACGCCTGGTATATACCCGCTTAAGCCATCGGTCACGGCCGTTGTAGTGAAGCGGGTAGCTGTCGCGCCCGTGGATCGTCGTATGGTTATCCCAGATCACCATCTCACCGGGATTCAGCACCACCGGCCGCCGTTCCCGTTCCACAATGCCGGTCAGCGCCGCAAGCGCCTCCTGCTGCGCGGTGGTCAAGTCGTAGGCGAAGTAGCCGAGGTCGTAGTTCACGCGGAACTTGCCCGGCTCGGCGTCATCGGCGCCCTCGACGAAAGTGCTCGCCGCGTCGAGTTCGTCCATCGTGCCATTCTGCAGAACTGCGCTTGGCCGCACTGACGACAGTTCCCGCGCCACCGGCCCGGGAATGAGCCCTGGCTTCAGGACAGACAGGATCGTTCCGACGCGGTCGTCGTTGTATACGCAGTAAAGCCCGACATGGTCCGGCTTAAAACGGGCGAACCCTGCCTCGATGTGGAGTTCAAGTGCCCCGCCCACGGGGCCGTTCACTGGCACCGGCCCGGGTGCGGCGCTCGCGACGACGTCCTGGACCAGCCGGCCGTCCTGGGTCACGGTGAACGCCAGCGGGGCGCCGAGTCCTGCCATTACCATCAGCGGCACCAGATCAGGGGCCTGGGGAGCGTGCGGTGCGACATCCCGAGACGCAGGGGTGCGGAAGCTATCCCAGACCGGCAGCCCGCGCAGCAACATCGGCAGCCCGCCATCGTCCGCCGTGCGCAGGACACTCGCGGCGATGACCGACTCGTCCGCGCGGTGCCTGACCGCATCCAGTAAGCGCCGCCAGGAGCCGCCGCTGCTCTCGATGATCTCGTCCGCGACGTCCCTCAGCTCCCGGGTGATCTCACGGTCCACGTCGATGACGGACAGCGTCACGGGGCTGAGCCTGGTCCTTGTCATGTCGCATTCTCCATGGTCATCGCCTATCTACCAGCCAGTTCTTCTTGCCATACACGCTCCGGGCCAGGTCACCTTCACTGAGTGGCCTGAACTGGAACTCGCCTACTGTGCCGACTTCCACCTGGCGGGCCAGCTGCGGATAGGCGGATCCCATTCGCCCCAAGATCGCAGCTCGCATCAGCGGAGTGCTGACGGCCTGATCGAGGGCCAGTTCAATCCGGTCCCGTCCCGCCTCATCCCGGGTAATGAGGATCGAGGCCTGGTGCGGGCCGACGCCTAGATCGTTCAGAAGATTGACGAGGAGGGATGCTCTGAATCGCTCGCCGCCGACCTTCGTGATCCTTTCCTCGCGGCCGAGAACCCGCATCATGCGGCTCGTCCGGCCGCACCGGCAGCCGTCCTCTACCATCTCTATGATGTCGCCAACATCGATCCGCAGCGCCGGCGACAGGTAGCGGTCCATATTGGTCGCGATGAGCGTGCCCTCGGTGCCGAACCCGTTATGAACCGAATTCTCCCGTACCTCCACGTAAACGAGCTCTTCCTGGATGTGGAAGACGTCGTCGGCGGTGTAGGCGCACTGGAATCCGATGGGTCCTGCTTCATTGGTCTGGAATATGCTGCGGATCGTTAGGTTCCCCGTGCCGAGCAGGCGCCGGGCATACGTCCGAACCGAGGCCGGGATCACCTCGCCGCCGCCGAGCACGAGCCGGATCCGCTCCAGCCGCTCTCCGCGTTCGAGGCGCTGCAGCATATGCACGAGGTCGCTCGACATCGCGAGCAGTACTGTGACACCGAGGTCATGGGCCATGTCGATGCGCTCGTCGGTGTACTCGACACTTCCCGCGGGAATCACCACGCAGCCAGTGACTGCCAGTGCCGCGATGACTGTGCTCTCGGCCGAGAGTGGCCCCGGAAGGCCATATGTCAGGACGCAGTCGTCCGATCTGATCCCGCCGCTGGCATAACCCTTGCCGTGGAACCTGGCTCCCCGCCGCATCTCGGCGAGGGTAACCCAGCTGAGCTTAGGCTGCCCTGTCGTGCCACCCGACGACAGGACGATCGAGCCGCCTGCTTCGCTGGGAAGTCTCGACGCGATGGCCGTGCGTTCCCTCAGCATCGGCCGGTTGTCGCCAGTCAGGGCAACCGGGATGGAATGAAAGGCGTCCCAGAAGCCCTCTGCCTGCACGCGCTTGTCGAACCCGGCAAGCCGGTCGGTCACGAGTGGATGGCGGTTCGTGTGGCTGATCAGTCTTCGCAGGAGTTGCTCGTGCAGCAGTCGCTGATCGGCGCGGGGCAAGTAGTCGAACTCAAGGTGGTTGGTAACGATGCGATTGTCCATGATGCCTAGCTCGCGTGGCTCACTTGTCCAGCTGACCGAAGACGAGAGTGGGTGACTCTGCTCCGCCAGCGCCGACATTGATGATCATCTGATTGCGCGCCCTGCTCACTGGGCCCGCGAACTCGCGGCCGAAGTACATGAGCTCGATACCCCAGTAATGCCGCTCGGGCTTGTCGACATCCGCGCCGCGGAATCCGCATCGAGTCGGTATCGCGACCAGTTCCTGCACGACTCCCTGGTCGCCGATGCCGCGTACGATCGCCATGAACCATTCGTCCGCCGTAAGGTTCGCGCCAATGCAGATACCCTCGCCGCGGGTCAGCAAGTCCGGCTTCAGCACGTACTTATGCCGGTTCAGCCATAGAGAAGGCAACGCCGCCTGGTCGAGCGCGCCTTTCTCATCCCCTGGGGTTCCGGAGTCCGGCAGGGAGCGAGTCCACGGTATGTGGCGCTCGATCGGTCCCGCCAGAGCAGGCCCGCTCCGCAGGATGTTCCTGGTCTGGCCGTCATGCAGGAACGCGAGGCTGCGCTTGGCCTCGGCGAGGTACATCGCGCCCAAGGAGTTGAGGAACTCAACTTTCGGGCTGCTTGCGGCAGCTACCCATCCTGCGATTTCCGTGTGCTTCGGATCGATGGCAAGCGGGTCGATCTTGTTGTAGATCAGGTGGATCGTGACTCCGCTGAGGGACACCGTCCCGTCCGCGGCGCATTCGATGTCGAGGATGTCACCCAGAAGCAACTCTCCTACTGGAGCTTCGCCGCGCTCCTGCATAGCACTGTACATACGCTTGATGGTGGCGAGTTCGGCGCGGTAGAGCCCGCGATACGAACAGATGGCGATATTCGGCGCCTCGACGTCACTGCTCAGCTGAGCTACTCGGATAAGATGCCGAACAAATGAGAACGTGCTGTACACCGGGTATTCAACCGGCTGTTCATCGCCTAACGTGGCCTGGCCTAGCGGGGACTGAAGCCACGCCTGCCGGATTATCCCTGGATGGACCACGCCGCCCGGACAGCATGTGTTCGATTCGAGGATCTTCCAGGAACCATCGCTCTCCCGGATTGTGTCGTACCGCATGAGCTGGATGTGTTCCGATTTGCGCGTCTCGCGCGCAATGAGATCCCACCACTTCGAATAAGGGCGGAAATGTCGGTGCAGCGGGCCTTCGACTCGCCCCGCACGATGCTCATCTATGAACGCATCGATTATCTCGATGAGTGCGTCGCGGATAAGCAGCCCTTGCGCTGAAATATAGTTGAGTTCTGACTCGGCGATGACGGTCGGTAACAGCGAGACGGGTATCGGATTGCCCTCCTGGTTGACACTCTCGGCGCCCAGAATAGAGTCGATGTGCGCTTGGCTTTGCGTCGCCAATGCGGACGTCAGGGACCGGTAGAAACGATCCAAGAACCAGCTCTGCACCGCCTCGAAACTGCCGCCGCCCGATGTGTAGGTTAACGCGTTTGCAACAACCTGCTGATCCATTCTGATGTTTCCCTTTCTTCTTCCGCGTCGAAGAGTCGGTCATCGCAAGGCACGAGCCATTGGCCGGTAGGCGGCCACGACCAACAACGCGGCAGCCAGGCCGAATCCAGTCGGCGCCAGCCAGGCGACCACAGGCGACCACAGGTCGACCAAGGCGCCACCGACGTAGCCACCGGCGGCCAGGCCAAGGCCGATGCCGGCTGATGCCCAGGTCATCGCCTCGGTCAGAGCGCTTTGCCGGACGACTCGCTGCACCGTCCCCAGACAAGTGATCATGGCCGGAGCCAAGAAGAGCCCGACGCAGAAGAGCACGACCGCGAGCACGGCGAGCCCATGGACGAGCAGCAGCGAGGTCAGAGCGCAGCCGAACGCGACGATGGTGCCGAGTTGCCGCACCGGGCCGAACTCCGTGCGCATGGCGCCGAATACCAGGCCAGCGATCATGCTAGCCAGGCTCATCAGTCCCAGCAGGACGCCGCTTATCCCCTTGTCATGGTAGAGCCCGGTATAGGCGATGGTGACGATTTCTAGCGACCCCAAGGCGCCGCCGATGCCAAACAGGGCAGCGCAGACCACCTGCAAGGGCACGTTGCCGGTTAGCAGTGCGAACAGGGAACGCCGAGCCAGCTGCTCCTTGTTCGGCTCGGGCTGCGTACGCGCCTGGAGTGCCAGGGCGACCGTGCCGCCTGCGGCGCACGCCGCGACCAGGAACAGGCCTGCGCTCACGCCGAAAGCGGTGGCTACCGCGGCTATCGTTACCGGCCCGACGATGTAAACGATCTCGTCGGTGACGCTCTCGAAGGCATAACTCACGCGCAGCATCGGGGTGCCGCCGTAGATTTTCGTCCAGCGCGTGCGGAGGAGCGGGCCGCACACGGGCATCGACGCACCCGAGACTGCCGCCAGTGGCAACAACACTATGACCGGCGCGTGGCTGGCTATGGCACCGGTGATCACAACCATGCTCACCGTGAACGCTGACACCAGCGGAAGCAAGATCGCGCGCTGCCCGTGCTGGTCCATCAGGCGGCCGATGAAGGGACCGGGTAACGACGATGCCAGCCCGAACACCGCGACCAGCAGGCCTGCCTTCGCGTAGCCGTGGCTCTCGTGCGCCGACACAGCGAGAACCAGGCCCAAGCTGGACATCGACACGGTCAGCCTGGCGATGAAACCCGCGGCGACAAAACTGGCAGCACCAGGCGGGCCGAACAGATGGCGATACACCATAAGGGATCGTTCCGGCCGGCCTGCTGGCGACGCCTGGTCCGAGCTCATAGCCGACACCGTAGCCAGAACGTGCCTAAAACAGAGTAAACCACGCATACCAGCAGCGAGTTCGCGCGACCGCAGTGATCGACACCGACCATCTGAATTCCAGTACTCTAAGTCGCTCTCGATTGGTTCACCCGAGTCCATACACGAACATCATCCAACACAGCGACAAGACAGTCAAGAGGCGCCTGTGGCAGCATGTCCCGACTTTTGCGAATAACATCCGCTTACCTAGCCGATTCGTTCAATCGTGATAAGAATCTGCCGGATAACTCCACGCCCAGCGCAGAGAAATGGCGCCGCCGGCGTGCCGGTGCCTGGGTACGCGATACCCCTCAGTACGATGAGGCTCAGCGCGCTCGCGGCCAATTCGTTGTCTTCCCGGACCCGAGCACAGCATCTTAAAGGGAAGCCTCGGCCGGGAGTCGGTTGCGGTGTTCTGTCAACCGGGCCGGATGGCGCCGGCAGCCACGGGCCGTCGGTGAAGAGCTGGGTTAGTGCGTCGGGCTGGCCGATGCCCCATTGGGCGGCGGTGGACAGGCAGGACTGCACCACGGCGAAGTCGGCGAGTCCTTCGATTCGACCATGAACCGCGCCCGTACCTGTCCGTCCGGGTCGGACTCCCAGACGCCGCGCAGGTCGCGCAGGCCGTGCGCGCCGCACCAGGCGTGCACAGCGTCCGGCAGGTGGCTATAGCCGGCGTAGCCGGCGCGGACGATCGTCCCGGCGTAGCCGGGAAGGACGCCGCCGGCGTCGGTGTCCGCGGAGGTGTCCGGCTCTGGCGGCATTTGGCTGCTAGGTGTCATCATCGTGCAATGACGCATTCTGGCGAGTTCCGCCGCGTAGCGACCTCTGTGGTGACGGCTCTGGCGACCGGCGGCGTACTGGTGGTGATCGGATCGGCGCAGGCGATCGCCGGGGCGGCGGCGGTTCCTGGCTCGGTCGTTCAGGTGCAAGGCAGGCACGGCTGCTACACCGAGGACGGCTCCGGTTCGGCCGGGGCTGGCAAGTGCACGAACATCCGCGGCGGCCACGACGCCACGACGGTGACGGTCAGCCCCGATGGCCGGTCCGCCTACGAGGTCGGCTACGGCGACCCGCCGGTGCTCTCGGTCTTCAGCCGTGACACGAATACCGGCGCGCTGACCCAGCTTGGCGGCAAGGCGGGCTGCCTGTCGAGAAGCGGTGCGAGCGAAGACGGCCCGCACACCTGCACCCGGGTGCGCGACCTGGACACCGGCGATGCCCGGTCGATCACTCTCTCCAAGGACGGCCGGTTCGTCTACGTAGCCTCGCAGTTCGAGACCAGGTCCAGTGACGACCTCGGCGGCGTCGCGGTGTTCAGCCGGAACCTGAAGACCGGGGCGCTGCGCCAGCTGGCAGGAAAGGCAGGCTGCGTCACCTCGGACGGCGCGAGCAATTATGGCGCGGGCACCTGCGCCGCGGGCCGCGAGGTCGATGACATCTCGAACGTGCACCTGAGCCCGGACCAGAAGTTCCTGTACGCCTCCAACTACGACGGCCAGCCTTACAGCGGGATCGCGGTCTTCAGGCGCGACCCGAAGACCGGAGTGCTCACCCAGCTCAGCGGCAAGGAAGGCTGCATCACCGGCAGCGGGGACACCAAGCAGAGCACGACCACCGCGATATGCCGGGCGATGCCCAATATCGGGAATCCCTGGGATGTGGCCACGGCGGGCAACAAGTTCCTGTACATCCCAGACGAGGCCGACGCCCTCGTGCAGGCGTTCCGCCGCGACGTCAAGGGCGGACTCAAGCCGCTGACCGGCACCGGCGCGTGCGTGAGCGACACCGGCAACAGCCCGCTCGGCACGGGCACTTGCGTGCTCGGGCGCGGCCTCGACGACGTCGAGCGCGCCGTGCTCTCGGCGAACCAGAAGTACCTCTACACCAATGCCTACCGCGACCCGGCGCCGGTCGCGGTGCTGAACATCGACCCGTCCACTGGCCTGCTGTCCGAACGCGATGGCACTTCGGCGTGCTACAGCCGGGACGGCACCACCGGCGATTCCGCGTTGTCCTGCCGCGACGGCCGCGATCTTTCCGGCGGTTACGCCGGCGTGCTCTCGCTGGATGGCAAGACCCTGTACTACGCCGAGTTCGGCAATAGCACGCCGGACGCGGGCCTGGTGATCTTCCACGTCAACGAGGCCACCGGCGGGTTCACCCAGCTCGCGGGCAAGCTTGGCTGCGTGTCACCGGACGGGTCGAGCGACGAAGGCGCGGGCACCTGCCAGGTTGGCGCGGCGATCGCCGGCGCGTATCAGGTAGGGATCTTCCGTGGCGGTGGCGGCGTCTACGACCTCTACGTGGCCGCCGACCGGTCGGACGGCATCGACTTCTTCCGCGCAACGCCCTGACGATGGCCCGGCCGCTGGGTTATATCGGTGAGGTCAGGTCGGCTGGGTTAAATTAAGCCGCGCTTCTGAGCGAGCCGCTCGCGGGATACGAATCCATCCGGCCGGCGCTATCGACTCGACACGGGCCAGTCCACTCGAATCGCCTTGTTACGTTGCCCTGACGTATATGCGAGGATTTGCCGCCTCGATTCGGCCGGTAAACAGCCGCTCGGCGTCAGTATCCAGAAATTTTCGGCGATCTGGTCGCCCGCGATCAGCGATCGTCATCGTCTGGCATTCCCGGCAGGCGTGTTTTACCCTATCGGTATGTCACGCATCCGGGGCCGGGGCGTGCCGGGCTTGCGGGAGGTGCATGCCATGCTGGCCAGCGTGAGGCTTGAGGAGAAGTCATTAGTTTCCTGCGCGGTGAGCAGCTGGCGGGATCGGCTGTATCTTGCATGGACCGGAACCGACTATCACATCAACCTGGCATCGTCAGCGGATGGCCGCACGATCACCGGCAAGCAGCGGCTAGCTCGCAAGAGCCTCTCGGTCGTCCATATCGGCTGGGTGGCCCATTTCCCTCTGCCCCCGGCGCTGACCGCGTCTGACACGCGACTGTGGCTGGCGTGGTGGAACTGCGGCAACCTCTTCGTGTGTGACGCTGAGCATCCCGGTCGCCCCCGTCCATTGCACTCCGAATGGACAGCAGGGTCGCCGCCGTCGCTCACGGCAACTGAGCCTGGCGACCTCGCTGTCGCATACACGATAGGGTTCCGCCGCCGCGTCCACCTGCTCACCATGACTGAGGACCCCTCGGGAGGGTCGCTGCTTACAAGAGACAGGAGCCGGCTCGATGGGGCCGAATACAACCCCAACCGCGGTGGAATCGCGTTATGCCGCCACGAGGGCCGCCTGATCCTGGCCTGGACCGGCACCGACCGCCGCATCCACGTGCTGACCATGGCCGCGGACGAGCCGGGCGCGCCCGCGCGGCTGGAGGAAACCAGCAGTTCCTGGAGTCGTCCCGCTCTGTGCAGTCACCAGGGCCGCCTGATCCTGGCCTGGACCGGCACCGACCGCCACATCTACCTGCTGACCCTGGCCGCGGACGAGCCGGGCGCGCCCGCGCGGCTGGAGGAGACCAGAAGTTCCTGCGCTCCGGCGCTGTGCAGTCACCAGGGCCGCCTGATCCTGGCCTGGACCGGCACCGACGGCCGCATCCACCTGGGATCCGTGCAGTAGGCAAGCTCGCACCCGGGCAGCCCGCCTGCGGGACGCCCATGAAGCGACCGGGCTCCGCGAACTGGCGCTGTCGAGATCGTCAGCACGCGCGGCCGCGATCCCGCTGTGGCCGAAGGACCCGGTCAGCGGCAGGCCGGCTGATGCGGCTGGTCTCAGCGACCTTCGACCCGGTCGGGTCGGGCCACGGGTGCATCAGCGGCAGATTCCTGCGCCCGGCGGCCGACCAGGACACCGAGCTCGGCCCTGGTGTGGATGCCAAGCTTGCGATAGATGCGCCCGATATTGGCCTCGACCGTTTTGGTGGCCAGGAAAAGTCTCTCGGCGATAGCGCGATTGGTCAGGCCGGCGGCAGCGAGATCAGCGATGCGCTGCTCGGTCTCGGTGAGCTGGGTGGGGGCGGCGGCCGCGAGGTTCATCCTGGCTAGATCTGACGCTCCCCGCCCGGCCCAGGCCGCGGCACCAAACGCGGTGAAATCATCGGTTGCCGAGGCCACCAGGTCACGTGCTTTGCGACGAGCCCTGGCCCGCCACAGGATGCGCCCCGCTATCAGGCGGGTACGAGCGTGGTCGAGGCGGAAAGGCGAGGCGTGGTAATAAGCCAGTGCGTCGTTAATCGCCTCGACGGCAGAGCTGGTGTCGCCCCGGGCCGCGTAGATCAGCGCCCGGCCGGTGATCGCGATCGCCGCCGCAGACTGCCGCCCGGACGTGCGCACCTGGCCGTCAAGGCCATCAAGGAACTCCTCGGCCCTGGTGATACGGCTGGTCGCGACCAGCGCCTCGACGTAGTCAAGGTGCGACCGGCTGTATCCGGGCTCGCGGAAGTGCATCGCGCGTAGCAAGTCGTGCCATTCGGTGAGGTGCCTGACCGCTAGCTCAGGATCGCCACTGGCAAGCGCGATGTACCCTAGTCCGCCAAGGCCGCGCTGCAGAGCCCAGTCGTCGGCGGTCTTCTCCTCGATTGTGCTGGTCAGCAACGTCACGGCTGAGTTGTGCTGACCACGGTAGGCGTGCGCGACCCCAAGGTTGTACCGGGCGGTCGACGCGTACATCATGCCGGCCTGGTCCGAGAGAGCCAGATGCCGCTCGGCGTACTCCTGAGCGTCCGTCAGGCGCCCCTGCCACAACGCGATCTGCGGCAGGTGACTGAGAACGTAGGCGATCGCCTCCAGATCACCGGACACCTCGGCCTCGTCCAGTAGCGCCAGCATCCGGCACTCCGCCTCAGGCAGATAGTCGGCGTACTTGAGGAGGGCGGCATAGCCCGCGTCGACGCGATCGGCCAGCCGCCGTCTCGGCCGCCCCCGTTCGATCTCGATGATCGCTTCGAACGCGTCGCGATCCAGGCCTTCGCCGGCCCGGAACCGCATGCCCGCAGCGGTACCGAGCGCGGTCACCAGCAGACCGCGATCAGGATCGTCAACCTGCTCAAGCAGAGCGACGGCCCGGTTCGCATAGGTGATGGCAGTACCGATATCGATCGTATACATGGTGAGCGTCACCAGGACCTCAGCCGTCGCGGCCGGATCGCCGGCCGCCTCTTCGAGCGCGGCTTCCAGCAGGCCGAGCACTCCGTTCTGGCCGGACTCGACAAACACATGCTCGGCCAGGCGGACCAGGCGGATCGCGCGGGCTGGCCCGGCCGGGGCGGCTTCCACCGCGGCCCGAGACGCGACGATGGCGCCCGGCGCGTCCCCGGCGCGGCTGAGTGCTTGCGCGAGCTGGGCGAGTCGGTCGGCCCGCTCGCCGTCAGCTGATCGCTCGACGGCCAGCCGAGCGAGCTCAACGGCGATTTCCGGCGTCCCTGACGCCAGGGCGGCCAGCACTCCGGCGTCCAGGGTCCTGGCTATATCTCCATGCGCCCTGACCCCCGCCAGCACAGTATGCCGGGCCCGTTCGACCGGGTCCCCGGAGACTTCGGCGAGTCGCTCATGCAGCGCCTGCCGATCGGCGGCGGTGAGATGTGAATAGGCGGCCGCGCCGATCAGGGGGTGCGCCGGGCGGATCGCGCGCAGTCCGCCGGTAGCGGCGTCGACCACGACCAGGCCTGCATCAACCGCAGCCGTGAGTACGGCGCTGTCGACGCCGGCATCGGTGAGCCGCCAGGCCGCGGCGGTGGCGGCGACCAGCGAGCGCACCTCAGTTGGCTGGCCGCTGACCCGGTTGCCGATCAGGCCGTCGAGGTCGGCTGGAACCGGAAGCGGCAGCCCGGGTGCCGGCGCGCAGTCCATCCTGTCCAGAGCCCGGGCCAGCTCCAGGGCATAGAGAGGGTTGCCACCTGAGGTCTCATGCAGGCGCAGCAGCATCGGCCGGGGAAACCGCAGGCCAAGGTGGTCGTTGAGCAGATCGTAGGTGGCGGCCACGGCCAGCGGCCCGATGTCCAGCCGGGTCAGTGCTCCGGCATCGATCCCGTCCAGCGCTGGCCACGGCGGACCGGTACGGGCGGTCCCGATGATCCGGATCGCAGCTGTGTTCTGTAGTCGCCGCAGCGCGAAGGCAAGGGCCGCCGCGCTCTCCTGATCAATGTGCGGTAGGTCGTCCAGCGCGATCAGCACCGGCCCGTCACCGGACATCCGGCCGAGCAGCGTCCAGAGCCCGGTGCTGACCGCACGGGCATCGACGGTCTCGTCGCCGGCCTCGATCAGCATCACGACGCGCAGCGTGTGCCGTTGGGGCGCCGGAAGCGCGTCGATCCGCGCGGCCGGCACGGCGCACAGCAGGTCGGCCAGGCAGACCCAGGGCAGATGAGCTTCCGCGATCCCGGCCCTTGATGCCAGCACCGGGCCGGCCGCCTCGCCGACCGCCCAGTCCCAGAGCGCTGTCTTGCCCGTCCCGGCCGGGCCGGTGAGGACGACGGCGCTCGCTCCCGCCGTCCGGCTGGCCAGCCACTCGGAGATGCGTGCGCGCTCGGCCTCACGCCCGACGATCCGATGCGGCATGGCTGTCCTCCGTTGTACGGAGGATAGCCGCCAAATCGTCCGGCCACACTGTGGCCTGCGACGTTAGCCCGAGATGATCGCGTTGGCGAGGGCAACCTCGTCGGCGGTCGTGGTCGGCACGCCCGAGAGGATGCTGCAGATGGTGTCGCCGCTCAGGAACGTCAGGCCCAGGCCGGGGGGCGCGCCGAAGCTGAACGCGCCGTCAGCGAGGCCCGGCACCGGCTTGACGTCTTTCTGCTCCCGCTCCAAGCCAGCTTTGACCTGGGCCACGGTGATGCCCGGGTTGGCGCCGAAGGTGATGGCCACGTAGAGCGCCGCTTTGTTGCCCTTGAAGAAGTACTGGCAGATGCTCGGGTCGGCACCGTGCACGACCAGTGACGTCTGGTGCAGGTTTGACATAACCACGGCCGCGGACGGACAGGCCGACGGCACGCCGTCGAGCTTTGCGTGCGCGGGCGCCGTCGCGGGGGGCGCGCTCGAGGCCGCCGACGTGGACACCGGTGCGGGCGCAGCCCCGCCGCCGGCACTTTTGGGGGAACAGCCCGCCAGGGCCAGAACGACGAGCGACCCGACCGCCAGCGCGGCCGTTGCGGTCTTAGGAGCGCGATTGACAGCCATGGTGGACTCGCATCCTGGTCGACGATAAACATCGCAGTCGCCGTGCGCTGTGGCACTCGCGACCACGACGACGTCATCGGCAACGGTATGGCTCTGGCCACTACCAACGAATCGGGTATTACCCTCGACCTTCCCCCGCTGCGGGCCGGGTCGCGCTTGGCGAGAGCGTTGAACGGCCTGCCCGGCCGGGCGCTGCTGAGGGGCCAAACAGGCGTAAACCGTGGAGCATCAGCCAGTTCTTGTCCGGGAAGGTGCAGCTGAGCGATGACCAGCTTGACCGGCTGCTGTCATGAATGGGCTATCAGCTTGAGGTCGTCTGGCGGCCGGTACACCCTGATCTCACCCATTCCGAGTGGCGGTCCTGGCGGCTGCACCGCCGGATGTCGGCGCATCTGACACCACGATGTCAGCCGAGGTCGACATCCTCCCAATCGCTGACAGCAAGGAGGAACCGCAGAACTCGCCGACCGCATTCGAAGGGGTCGCCGGCGAGTTCTCGCCGTTCGAGGAGCTGTACGGGTTCAGCATCGACGGGGTCGACCTGACGACATCCGCGTTGCCGAAGGGCTGGCGGGACCGGCTGGTCAAAGTGCAGAACGCCAACACGGCCGGACCCGGCGGAGGGCCGCAGTTCACCGGCTGGTGCCTCGACAAGGAGGACCTCTGCGCCGCGAAGCTGTGGGCGCTGCGCGAGAAAGACCGTCACGATCAAGGCCGGGACTAAGTCGCTGTGCATGACAACCCTCAAGTCCGGCGCCGGCACCTGCACGCTCTCGCGCCGCGAGCTTCGGCCCGGCATCTACGGCCTGGTTGGCGTCTACACGGGCAGCGCCAGCTACGGCGGCTCAACGTCCGCTAAGGAGACCCTCACCGTGCGCTGACCCGGCTGGCCGGTCAGCGCCTGACGGGCCAGCTCGGACTGCACCTCGCCAGTTAGGAGCACGGATCCTCGCCGCGAAGCTGACAGCCGGCCGTTCGCTTTCAGCAGCATCTCGGGCGACTGGGCGGATAGGGTCTGGCGTCATGGCAACCCCTTTGATCGCCGCCAACGCTTCCGAACTTGCCGATGCCGCGATGTCGAGCCCAGCCCTCGCCCGCGCCCGCAGCCTCGCCGCATGGGTAGGCCAGGGTCGCGCGCTGACCGCGAGCGGCGTGCTGCGCCCGGCGGAGGCCGTTGATGCTTGCCGTGACCTGGGTATCGACCTGCCCGGGCTGCGGGTGCGCAGCGCGCTCGACGTCTGGGAGCTGATGCGAGACTGGACGGTGGCGGCCGCAGCCGGGTTCCTTGAGATCGACGGACGGCGCGCCCGGACGGTGTCTGATCTGCCAGGCGCAGCCGGCACTGCGCCCGATGCGGAGGCTGTCCTGACCGCCTGGCTCCGAGCCGCTGCAGTCATGCTTGACCTGGACGACGAACCGTGCGCCGGCTGCGTGACCGTTCTGCATCATTTGCACGCGGCAGCTGAGCCGACGGACATGGAGCAGCTCGTGAACGCGGTAGCGGCCGAGCTCGGACAGGAAGCACCCCGCACAACCGACAGCCGACCATGCCCGGCTTGCGGTCAGGTCCACGACGACTTTATCGATCTTGCCGGATTCCTTGACGACGGGGACGACGGCGAAGACGACGCGGCCAGCTGCGCTGCCGAACTCGTGGTAGGCATGCTGGACTTCGGTGCGGTCGCTACCGATGACGGCCTCGTGAGGCTAACCCCACTGGGCAACGTGCTGGCTGAAGCAGTGTTCCGTAAGCACGCGGTGCCGCCTGATGCGGATGCCGCTGCCGTGGTTACCGCGATCGTTGACTTCCCGCCGACCTTGGCCGCTGCCCTCGCCCGGCCATGGCTGAGCGCGCGGCGAGCGCCAGATGCGGCCCGGCAGCTGATCGCGTTCGCCGAATCAGCCAGCGGCGCTGAGCGGATCGCAGCCTTCGCGTTCGCCCGTGAATTCGGAACCGAGGCCGCCAGTGCCTGGCGGGAGCTAGCGAAGCGACCGGGGATCGGCGCGTACGGCCGCCAGTGGCTCCAGGAACAAGGTGAGCCGCTCACCAGTGATCCCGCCGACGATGCCTGGCTGACTGTCGACGCCCTGTGCACGCTGATGGACAGCCTGGAAGGCACCATTCCGCTGTACCTGATGCGGGCGATGGTGGCAGAGCAGATCGGAGACGAAGCCGCCGAGGCGGCAGCACTGCTGTCCGGCTCTGGCCACCCGCGAGCCGCCGACGTCGCGGCTTTGCTCATTGGTGAGCAGTTCCCGGCATCGCGACCCGCCCTGGCCGGAGAATCAGGTCGGCGCGGGCGCCGGGCACGGCCTGAGCCGATCGTGTACCAGCTCAAGATCACGATCCGCGGGGTGTCGAAACCCCCGATCTGGCGACGCGTGCTCGTGCAGACAGACATCACCCTCAGGGATTTGCATGAAATCATTCAGCGCGTGATGGGCTGGGGTAACTGTCACCTCCACGTCTTCACCACGGAGTGGCAGGAATACGGTTCGCCCGATCCTGAACTCGGGCACGTGAGCGATCAGAAGGTCCGCCTTGAGCAGGTTCTCGCCGGTCAAGGCGACCGACTCCGCTACACCTACGATTTCGGCGACGACTGGGAGCACGACATAGTCGTGGAGCAGACCCTGACCCCCGAGCCCGGGCAAGCCTATCCCCGTTGCCTAGCGGGTAAGGGAGCGTGCCCGCCAGAAGATTGCGGCGGAATCTGGGGTTACACGGAGCTTAAGGAGATCCTGGCCGACTCCTCTCACAATCAGCACGAGGACATGCTGAACTGGCTCGGTCTTGAGTCCGGCGATGATTTCGATCCGACCGAGTTCTCGGTGGCTGATGCGGACGCGCGACTGAGGTTGCCGACAAGAAGCATCTGACAGTCACGGAAGAATGTCTCGCGTGACGGATTCGGTGCCGGTGAACACCAGAGCATCGAGAGGCCGTTCGGCCACGCCGACCCCGGCGACATGTTCGCCTGGGCTGGCGCCACGGCGAGCTGGCCCATGCGCACAGACCCCGGCGGAAGCCGCGGCCTAGACGACTACTTCACGCGAGACTACGCCCGCAACATCGGCGCCGAGATCATTCCGCACCCCGGTATTCGTACTGACCCACCACACGCGACCTTCATTCACCCTTGGCGACACCACGTTCCACTTCGTCGACGCCGATCCTGCGTCGGTCCTCGATCAGGCGCGGGACGCGGCGCAGGGCAAGGACGTCCGACCCGGCGGCGGGGCCACCGCCATCCGGCAATTTCTCGACGCCCGGGTCGCGACTCTGGGAATCACCCGAAGAGCTGCTTGACCAGTTCCACCTCGAGGTTGTGCCGAGCCGAGCGGCGTGACCCACCACCTGTTCTGGCGAAGATGACACGAAGTGGTTCCGGGCTTCGAGCGGTGCTCGATGTGGCCAGTGATTACCTGCTCCACCGACAGAACCAGCAATGATCATTTAAAGCCGCCTGAATCGGATCAGCCTCTGGAAAGCGGGCCTGAAGCCGCGCAAAATTTTCTCCCAATTTATTCAGAAAGATTTGCGGGCCTGAGGCTCGCTTCCCCGAGGCCAGTCTCGGTGCTGCGGCAAGCCCTCAGGCCGAGTCCGCATGCCACGGATCGCGCGGACCAGGCCGGCAGCTCGCATAGTCTTCCAGCCGCATCGTTGGGACTCGCGGCCGTCACCGACGCCAGACCAGCCCCGACCGTTCCGAGGCAATTGGCCTTGGCGAGCGAGTTCCGTTCGCGGACGTGATTGAACGACGCAGCCGCTGCGCCAAGTCGCCGCACGATGGGGGTCGGGAACTTCCCGAACCGCGACGCCATCATCCGCCTCATCGGCACGGTCACGGCCGAGCGGAACGATGAGTGGACCGGAGCCCGCCGCTACATGGGACCCGAAATACTCGCCGCCTGCCGGAAACCGAATGCCACTGCTGAGACCGTCGGCAGCGAATTGACAATCGACGCTGTCCGCACCTAGAACCTAACATAGATCGCGTGATGGTCTTTCCATGCACCATTCGCCCGGACGTGGCCAAGAACCGTAAAAGCTCATACGCCCGTAGAGACAACCGTCCAGTCACAGGACTTCCGAGGGCTTACGCGAGGTGTCCTCTCGAACTGGGCAGGCGGAAGCGTCAGATACTTCCATCATCCCAGTTCAGAGGGCACTTTTCAGCTAAAACTGGCAGACCCGGGGGCATTTAGCGGTGGATCCAGGCTGAAATCGCCACAGCAGGCCGGCTCCGGTCAGTGCTGCCGCCAGGGCGCCGCCCCACCAGATCGCGTCGGGTGAGGTGGCGAGCAGCGCGCCGCCGACCGCGGGGCCGAGGGCCACGCCTGCGGTGAAGGACAGGCCGTAGAGCGACATGTAGCGGCCGAGCAGGTGCGGCGGCGCGAGGTCGGCGACGATCGGGCCAAGCACGATGAACTGCGCGCATTCACCGACCGCGATCACGATCGCGACCCCGGCCAGGACTGCGGTAGCGGTAAGCACCGAGCTCGTGAGCGGTGCGAGCAGGACCGCGAGCAGGCCGGTCGCGAAGAGCGCGCTGGTGGCAGCGAGAGCGTGGGTGCGGCGCATCCGCTGGACGACCCGGGTGGCCGGGATCTGCGCGAGGACGATGAAGAAGGTATTGATGAAGACGACGACGCCGATCTCGCCAAGCCCGCAACCGTCGCGCCGCTGCCAAGACCGAAGTTGCCTGCGACCCGGCGGAGCGCGATCGAGGTGGCGCGCTGCTCCGGTGAGATCAGGGTCAGGCTCAGAACCTGGTTCGCGGTGTTCGCGATTCCGAACCCGGCGCCGCCGACGGCCGAGCAGATGAAGGCTTGCCAGGGACGGTCGACGAATGCGAAGCCCGCGTAGCCAAGTGCGTTCGCGAGATTGCCGGCGATCAGGATCGGCTTCGCGCGGAAACGATCGAGCAGCGCACCAGAAAAGGGCGTGACGACCGCCGCCGTGCCCATGACCGCCGCCAGCACCAGCCCCGCAACCGCCGTCGGGAAACCGCAGGCCTGGTGCAGGTAGATGATCTCGAAGGGAAGGATCAGCCCGGTGCCGAAATAGTTGACCGCCGTCCCAGCCTGAAGAACTTTGACAGGCCCCGGCAGGCCCGTCCGCCAGCCGCCGAACACACGAGCGAGCGTCCTGCTCACTTGCTGCCTGCGGCTGGCTGCTTTCCCGTGCCTGCCTGAGTCTCGCGGGCTCATCGGCGGCGGCGATCGAGAATGGCGGACGCCACGCGCCCGGCCGATGCGGACGATTCCATCATCAACCTTCCAGGGTCGGTTCCAGTTGCCGCGGCACGATCTGGCGGGCGGATCGTCCGGGTAGCCGGTAGTGCATACACCGCGGCGCCCGGAAACTGGGCGGTGTGCGTACCAGGTGGAAGCGCCGCGTGCGGCAGAAGGGGAGGTGCCGCAGGGGCTGACAGCCGATCTGCTGGCACCGCAATGACGGGAGCCGCAGGTGCACTGTTACCGGATGCTCGGGTCGTTCGCCGACGCCGAGGACGGGCGTCGGCCGGTTCATTGAGGAACGCGCCTCCTTGTGCACCTGGCTGTACAAGATCGCCACGAACCGGTGCCTTACCCCCCGCGCCGCGAGCCGGCGCCCGGCGTCAGCCGCCCCGATCCACCCCGCATTTCCTGACGAACTGCGCCTGACCCCCTAGTGGCCGACGACGTTAAGTGCCCTGGTTCTCGGGCTGCGAGCCGGGCGCGAGCG
This sequence comes from uncultured Actinomycetota bacterium, assembly GCA_963819285.1. GTDB lineage: Bacteria > Actinomycetota > Actinomycetes > Streptosporangiales > Streptosporangiaceae > Chersky-822. The sequence continues at coordinate 903,927 of CAWFVM010000002.1, read as the reverse complement.
GCGAGCTGGTCATAGTGCCCGGCAGTGCCGCATCGGAGGAACCCTGATGCCGCCAGCCGCGAGCCGGTCGCCACCTCGATACAGGTGCGGAATTCAGTGCCTCGAAGGAGACGAACGGGACGCCTGCGTCGCGCTAGCACGTGCAGCAGTGACAAACATGGGATCGCCTGAGGGACGCGCGTGATTTCCTCGTCCGAAGTTTCGTTGTCAGTAGACCTAGCGAAGTCCGGGGTCACGTGGTGAACCGCTGAAACTGCCCAGGTACTCACCGGCTCGCTGCAGCACCTGTCCTTCATGGTGCCCGACCGCGCCGCCGTCCGCGAGGCACACGACTGGGCAGCCGCTCACAACGCCGAGGTCGTTCACGAACCCCGCGAGTTCCCCGAGTACGGCGAGCACTACGTCACCTACTTCCTCGATCCGCACGGCATCATGCTCGAGGTCGTCTGCCACAGCGCTGAGGAGACGTGACAGCCCAGTGCATCGGCCGGTAAGCGGCTCAGGGCCTTCTTCGGCTGCATGTACTACGCGGCACTAGCCGCCACTATCGAAAGACCCAGTTTGCTGGCTGAGCGTGGTCAGGGCCTGCGCTTGCGGGTGGCGAGGCCGAGGATGCGGGCGGGGAAACGAATGGCGCACGCCGAGGGCTCGATCTGGCGCTCGGATGGCCTGTGGGCGTCGCCTCTTGGCGCACCGGAAACCGAATCGGTCTGCCCGGTCTGGCCTGCTGGGCACGGTCATCGCCGCCGATGGCGACGTCTGGTTCCCAGGCATCCGGTCTTGCGGGCTGGCGCTGGGAGCAAGGCCAGGTTGCAAAGATTTCTGTATGGTCTGGTTTCGTGGCTGAACTGGCGGGGGATGCGGGGGCGGGCAGGCGGGGCAGGCTGCTGTTGCCGGCCATGCTGGCCGGCGGGCAGAGCGGGATGCTGCTGTTCGGCCTGACGCCGCCCCGGCGGAGCGCTTCGCCCGAGCAGATGCGGGAGATAGCCGCTGTGACCTTGGCGCGGGTGGCGCCGCTGGACCTGGATGGCCTGGCGCTGTATGACATTGATGAGGAAAGTGACCGGAATCCGGCGCAACGGCCATTTCCTTACCTGCCGACGGTCGACCCTGTGTTGTTTCATGGCGCGTATCTGGGCGGCTGGACCGGGCCGGTGATCGTGTACCGGTGCGTCGCCAAGTACGCAGAGGCGGATCTGCGGACATGGCTGGGCTCGGTGGATCCGGGCCGGGTTCTCAGCGTGTTCGTGGGTGCGTCCTCGGGACGCACGGTGGCAGGCACCTCCTTGCCGCGTGCGCAAGCGCTCCGCCAGGAGATCTGCCCGGGCCTGTTGCTCGGCGGAGTGGCCATTGCCGAGCGCCGGGAGGAGCACCTGCAGCTGGCGGTCAAGCAGGAACGCGGCTGCGCGTTCTTCATCTCGCAGGTCATCTACAACGCGGACGCGGCGAAGAGCATGGTCTCGGACTACTTCTACGCGTGCCGGGACCGGCGGCTGGCACCGCGCCCTGTCCTGTTCACGCTCTCGGTGTGCGGATCGGACAAGACGCTTGCCTTCCTGAAATGGCTCGGCGTCGACGTCCCCCGATGGCTGGAGAACGAGTTGCGCCACGCCACCGACACCCTGGCCGAGTCCTACGATCAGTGCCTGGCCACCGCCAGGGAACTGATCACCTTCTGCCGCCGGCTGGGCATGCCGTTCGGATTCAGCGTGGAGAGCGTGTCGATCCGGAAGGCCGAGATACAAGCATCAGTAGCACTGGCCGCCGAACTGCGCGGACTGCTCGGCCCGCGCTGACCGGCACGCCGGCAGCTCAGCCGCTGACGCCAGGGCCCGCTGCCGCCACTTAGATAGTCGCCGCCTACATCGCCGAAGCAGCCCGTTAACCGACGCCGCAGCGGATGAACAGCTCTGGCGATTACCGACCGTTAATCAGACAGGGAGCACGCTCGGCTCGAAATGTACTTTGAACTGGCTGAATGCCCAGCGAGCATGAAGGCGTCAGAACCGCCGTTCGGCGCTCATCCTCTGGCCTTCATGATGCCCTCGCGGAGTGTTCGAGATCGGGCATTATGGCAGGATGACGGCCGTGCGCCGCTACGAGGCGAGTATGTACGACAGCAACCGCTGGGACGGCTTCGAGCTCCGCCCCGGCGACATCATCATCAGCACCCCGCCAAAGTGCGGGACGACGTGGACGCAGATGATCTGCGCCCTGCTCATACTGCAGGAACCGGAGCTCCCGCTCCCGCTGGACACGCTCTCGCCGTGGATCGACATGGTGACTCGCCCCCGCACAGACGTGTTCGCGGACCTGGAAGCCCAGACGCACCGCCGGTTCATCAAGACCCACACGCCGCTCGACGGGATACCCAGCGATCCGACGGTCACGTACATCTGCGTCGGGCGGGACCCGCGCGACGTGGGGCTGTCGATGAACCACCATATCGACAACACCGACATCGGCGCGTTCCTCAGCCAGCGCGAACGGGCGGCCGCGGTCGACGGTATCGAGCTCGGACCATCGCGGCCACCGCTGCGGCGCCCCGACGGCGGGCGGGACCGCTTCTGGCAGTGGGTCGACGACGAGACGCCGCCGACGCAGGTCGGCTCGTCGCTGCGGCGCACTGTAGAGCACCTGCAGACGTTCCGGGACGCCGCCGACGATCTCGACATCGTGTATTTGCACTACGACGACCTAAAGGCCGACCTGGAGGGGCAGATGCGGCAGATGGCCGCGCGCCTCGGCATCGACGTCGGCGAGCACCGATGGCCCCGCCTGGTACAGGCGGCGACGTTCGAGTCGATGCGCAGCAGGGCCGACACGACCGTCCCCGGCGGCGGTCCGCAGCACTGGATCGATCCCGCCGCGTTCTTCAGCCGCGGCACGAGCGGCCAGTGGCGCGACCTCCTCGACGACGCCGATCTCGCCCGGTACGCCGCGCGCGTGCGAGCGCTCGCGTCCGACAACCTCGTCGAGTGGGTACATCGCGAGCCGATCGACTGAGATCCCGTCCGGCGGTATACCCGCACTAGCCAAGGCTGATCGTCGGCGCCGGCCGCCGCCCGTAACTGCCGATCCGCGCTCGGGACCAGCATCAGGGGTCTGCGCCTCAATCGACGCCGGATTCGACGTTGTGCGGGTGATCGCTACCTGATTGAGCGGATGGGGGCGGTGCCGTTCGGGCGCTTGGTGGCCGGTGCCGCCCCCGGCGCTGAGTTTTAAATGTCAAACCAGGTGGTGTTGGTTCCAGGGCAACGTCCAGTTGCACAATTCTCGTCCGCAGTTGCCGATCCAGCGTTCCATGATCGAGTTCCGGCATACCAAGATCTCTTAGTTATTCGGGTGCCGCCACCTCGACCTGTATCTGACGGTCGCCGAAGCTGATCGTGCCCTGGCCGGCGGGTGTGTCGTAGAACCGGTACTCGCCGAGCCCGTCGGTGAAGGTGCTGAACTGGTAGTCGTCAAGGGTCAGCGTCACCGACTCGTACGCGGCAGGCTGACCGGATTCATCATGCAACATTCCTGTCAGTGAGGCAGACGTAGTAGGAAATGCGAACATGTAGGAACTGTACAGCGTATCCCAGTAGACCAGGATCGTGGTCGGGCCGTTATATCCGTATGCTGGGCCGCCCACCGTGACGCTCGCTGATTGTGACTGGGCCGAGCTCCGTTCCTCTGAGTTCGTGCTCGTCCAGGTCAGCTCATTGCTGTTCTCGAGAAACTTAATACCCACTTTCATGCCCACGGTGTACTCGGATTGCACTTCGCGGGTGTTGGTCTGGACCTCTGAGCTGGACAACGTGTAAGTGGTCTTTGAAGGCTCGCCCTCAGGGCGAAACGGGGGAGTGTAGGGGAAACTCCTTGGAATGAGGAGGAAGCGTTCCGGGTCGATTGCTGCCGGACCCTTGGCGAAAGGATTAGTGGAAAGAATCTGGTCGTAGTCGTCCTGCGTGAGGCCACGCGCGTCGAGGACAGCCTTGGTACCATCCGGCATGGGCTCCGAGCCGTTGAGCCAGCCTGCGTAAACCCGATAGATCATGGCAGGGTCCTTTTCGACCCCCATGCCCCAGAGGACAACGTCCTGCGGATATTTCGTGGCCGTTACGGTCGGGTTGAGCAGAAGCTCAAAGAGATCGTCGTCATGATTGATGCCATTCTCGGGCGGGCCTGACATCGTGAACGAATAGTCCTTGTTCTTGGTAATCGCTAGCGACGACGTGTTGGTTTCGGTACTGGATGCCGAGAAGCTGCCGCCCAACTCCACCTTCTTTCCTGCGCTGGCTCCGACCTCCGTTCCGGCCTTGAACGATTTGCTGGTCGTAGTAGTTGTGCCGGTCGAGCTGCCGGCGGAGTAATCAACGGAAGAAGCGCTGCCGCCGCCCTCGGTTCCCGGCGGCGAGTAGGCGACCGTGAGCACGTAATACGCCGGTGTCCCCGTCTCAGTGCCCTCGGCCTTGGCCGGCACGAAGTCTCGCAAGAGCTCGCTGTTGGTTCCCCTCCAGTACACCCACTCGCCAGCCCACCCGCCGACCTCCCCGCCGACCTCGCCATAGGCGACGCTCATGGCTGCGACTACCGGAGTACAGGACGTGGAGTTGCCGTCCACTCGGATCTGCTGGCTTCCATCGCTGAACATCCGCAAGAGATGGTAGTTGGTGCCCGCGAAATAGACCCAGCCATCGGCGGTGACCACAGGCTGATCACTGGTGGAGTTGTTGCCGGGCCTGGACAGCTGGCTGCCGTCGGCCCGCATCTTCCACAGGCTGTTGTTCGTTGCCCGGAACCAGACCCAGCCATCAGAGGTGACGAACGGCGTCGAACTGGTGGAGTTGTTGCCGGGCCTGGCCAGCTGGCTGCCGTCGCCCCGCATCCGCCACAGGCTGTCGTTCGTTGCCCGGAACCAGACCCAGCCATCAGCGGTGACGAACGGCGTCGAACTGGTGGAGTTGTTGCCGGGCCTGGACTGCTGGGTGCCGTCGGTCCGCATCCGCAGGAGATGGTTGTTGGTGCCCCGGAACCAGACCCAGCCGTCAGCGGTGACCACGGGCTGATCACTGGTGGAGTTGTTGCCGGGCCTGGACAGCTGGCTGCCGTCGGCCCGCATCTTCCACAGGCCATTATCCGTTGCCCGGAACCAGACCCAGCCATCAGCGGTGACGAACGGCGTCGAACTGGTGGAATGGCCGCCGGGCCTGGACTGCTTGCTGCCGTCGTTAAACACACGCAATAAGTGGTTGTTGTTCTCTCCCTGGAACCAGACCCAGCCATCGGCCGTGACGAACGGCTGTGACCTCGTCTTATTGCCGTTGACATTCTCCTGAAACATCATATCTCCTCCCCGGCCTCCGCTCAGCTGCTGAACGGGACCAGGTGCGTCAAGTTTTTTGGCAAGATAAGAGGATTAGTATTCTTATCCCTCCTATCATGAACCCGCTGACCCGCATGAACAACCTTCACTGACCTCCTTGCCCCAGATGGTAAACAGGGGCCTGTAGTTCAAGTCGTTGGGCATGACCCTCGCACGCAGGACGACGCCAGTTCCGCCCCAGTTCCGCCAGAGCCCAAGAACAGCCCCGATGAGTTGAGAACTCGGCAAGGGCGGCACTGGCGAAAGTGCTGATGAGCCCGGCCGACTGGGCGGCTGGCCAAGGCATCAAGCTGGAGACCGCCGTCCGGCTGGCCATGGCGGCGCTTGCGGAGCGGCCGCGGCGCAGCCGCCGGACGCGGGCACCCGGCCATCCAGGCCTGCCGCCGCTACCGCCGCGAACTGGGTAGCCTCTGACGATGGCCGACATAGTTGTTCCGGGTGCCCGCCAGGCGGCGGCCGGCCTGGGCGGCCAGCCGTCGGAGGTCATCGCGGAATTTGCCGTGGCGCCTGGGGATGCGGAATCTGGGGATACGGAGTACTGCCTTCTTGGCCCGGTAACGGTCCGCCGTGGCGGAGCATTGGTCGCCATCCCGGCAGGACTGCAGCGGACGGTGCTGGCTGCGCTGCTGCTGAGTGCGGGACGCCTGGTCCGGCTGGACGAGCTAACGGAGGCAGCTTGGGGCTCAGCCCCGCCGCCCTCGGCGCGGGTGAGCCTGCAGAATTGTGTGGCCCGGCTGCGGAAGGTGCTGGGGAACGAGATCGTGGGTCCGATCGTGACTTTGCCCGGCGGATATCTCATTGTGGTCGGGCCGGACGAACTTGATGTGCGCCGGTTCGAGGCGGCGCTGACGGCTGGCCTGGCCGCCGCGCGGGCGGAGATCTGGGCGGACGCGGCCCGGTTGCTGCGCGAGGGACTCGGACTGTGGCGGGGAGAGCCGCTCGCGGATATTGCCTCCGAACTGCTGACGACGCGCGAAGTGCCGCGTCTGTCGGAGCTGAGGCTGCAGGCCACGGAGGCGCGAATCGACGCGGACCTGCACCTGGGCCTGGCACGCTGAGGTGATCGCCGAGCTGCGTCAGCTGACAACCGCGGAGCCGCTGCGGGAGCGGCTGCATGCGCTGCTGATGACCGCGTTGTACCGGGACGGGCAGCGAGCAGGAGCGCTGGCCGCCTACCAGGCGGCCCGCGGTGCGCTCATCAGTGAGCTGGGCGCCGAGCCCGGCCATGAGCTGCGCCGGGTACAGGGGGAGATCCTGGCAGGCGACCGCGTGCCGGTCGCGGCAGCCGGGGCGAGGCCTGGCTTCGGACCAGGTTCTGGCGAGCGGGCCCGGCACCCGGCGGCGATCCGGTCCTGGCTGCCGCCTGACACCCCGGCGCTCACTGGCCGGGACGACGAGATCAACCGCATCACCGCAGCGGTGTCGGGCTCAGCCGGGAGTGCCCGGATGGCGGTGATTCAAGTGATCTGCGGGATGCCGGGGGTCGGGAAGACCGCGCTGGCGGTGCACGCCGCGCACCGGCTGGCCGGCCGCTTCCCGGATCGCCAGCTGTTCATCGACCTGCACGGGCATACCCCCGGCCAGGACCCGCTTTCGCCGGAGGCGGCGCTGGGCGGGCTGCTGGCCGCCGCCGGCGCGGACCCCCGGTACCTCCCCGATGACCTGGCGAGCCGGGCGGGTCTGTGGCGGGACAAGATGGCCGGGCAGCGAGCCCTGCTGATCCTCGACAATGCGGCCAGCAGCGCCCAGGCGGCGCCGCTGCTGCCCGGCGGCGACGACTGTCTGGTGCTGGTTACCAGCCGCCGGCACCTCGCTGACCTTCCCGGCGCCGTCCCGATGCAGCTGGAGGTCCTGACGCCCGCTCGGGCCAGGGAGATGTTCCTGCGGCTGGCGCCTCGCGCCGCCAGCTGGCCTGCATCGGCGGTGGCGGAGCTGACCGAGCTGGCCGGGCAGCTGCCCCTGGCCATCACGCTGCTGGCCCGCGTGCTCACGCGGCACCCGGTCTGGACGCCGGCGGACCTGGCCACGGAGACGAGAGCGCGGCTGCTCACCCTCACCGCAGAACACGACAGCGTGGCGGCGGCATTCGAGGTGTCCTGGCAGCATCTGCACCTCGGCCAGCAGGAGTTCTTCTGCTGCCTGGGGGTGCACCCAGGGACGACGATCGACGCCTATGCCGCAGCCGCGCTGGCCGGGGTCCCGCCGGACCAGGCGGCCCGCCAGCTGGATGCGCTGCATGGCGAGGGCCTGCTGACCGAGACCGGCTACCGGCGGTACTGCATGCACGACCTGATCCGCCGTTATGCCGCCGACCTGGCCGCCGACCCGCCCGGCCGGCGCGCTATGGCCCTTGGCCGGTTGCTGGACTACTACCAGCGCACGGCGGCGCGCGCCGAGGCTTCCTTCGCCCGGCAGGCTCCCGGCAGCCCGGGCCCGCCCCCGGCCGTGCCCGCCGGGGCACCCGGCCTGCCCGACGCCGAGGCGGCACTGGCGTGGACCCGGGCCGAGCACGCTAACCTGCTGGCCTGCCTGGACCAGGCCACGCGGGACGGGCAGGACGCCCGGGTGGTCGCCCTCACCGCTGCCATAGCCGGGCTGCTGCTCCGGGCCGGGTCCTGGAACGACGCCATCAGCCGGCACGCCACCGCTGTCCGCGCGGCCCGCCGCGTCGGCGGCCAGGCCGGCCTGGCAGCCGCTCTGTGCAATCTCGGCACGACGCAGCGGCTGACCGGCGACCACCTGGCCGCAGCCGCCGCGCTGGATGAGGCCCTGGACCTCTACCGTAATCTCGGCTACCTGCCCGGAGTGGCTGTCACCCTGCGCGAGCAGGGCGTCGAGCGATCCTGCGTCGGAGACTACTCGGGCGCGGAAGTAGCCCTGAAGGAGGCAATCGGAATCTTCCGCGACCTCGGCGACCAGCGCGGGCAAGCCAGCGCCATGAATGACCTCGGGGACTTGCGCAGAGTGGCCGGGGATCTGCCGGGCGCTGACGGAATCCTGGCGGAAGCGCTGGCCCGTTACCGCGAACTCGACGACCAGCGCGGCCAGGCAGGCGCCCTGACCAGGCTCGGGCACGTCCGGCAGATGAGCGGGGGGTATACGGCAGCGGCTCAGCTCCAGGGCGAGGCGCTGAGCATCTACCAAAGTATCGGCGAGCGGTCAGGGGAGGCCAGCGTCCAGCTTGGCCTGAGCGCCACGCTGTCGGCGACCGGCGATCATGCCGGCGCGATCAGCGCACTGCAGGGCGCCCTGGAGACCTATCGCGATCTCGGCAGCCGGACCGGCGCCGCCACCGTGCTCGGCGGCCTGGGAAGCGCGCTAGTGGCCGCCGGCGACTACCCCGAGGCAGCCCGTGTCCTCGAAGAAGCGCTGGTCATCTGCCGCGAACTCGGTAACCTAGGCGCCCAGGCGCAGGTCCACAACGAGCTGGGGACTGCACACCGCGCCGAGGGCCGCCTTCAGCAGGCCAGCGACAGCCACCGGCTCGCGCTGGGGCTAGCCCGCGAGATCGGCGGCACCTGGGATGAGGCTCATGCCCTGGCAGGGCTGGGCCGGTGCGCCCTGGCAGCGGGTGACGCCGCCGGCGCAGCCACATGCCTGCAACAGGCGAGGGACATCTTCGCGGGCATCGGCGCGGCCGAGACCGCCGGCATCGTCACCGAACTGGCCGCGATCACGGGGCGAGCTGAGGAGGATAAGTGATCCAGGCCCCGCCTGCTGGCGATTACCAGGAGGCGGGGCCTGACCCCTAGGGGCCTTAGGCGCCACTCCACCTCTGATGGCAGTCCCCCGCATGCAGGCCACCCTGAGCGAACAGGACGGCCCCTACTGTTATGCAGCTGACATTGGGGTTGGCCGTCAGGTGGCCAGTGATCCCTTCGTTGCTGAGCAGGACGCTGGTGATCAGGTTGCCGCCCCCTGACTCGGCTTGGTCGAACCAGAGAGTGCTCGAGGCCCCTGAACAGGATTCGGAGGAGATCGCATCTCCGTCGGCGGCGTTGACCGTGAGACAGAGGCCGTCCGCCATCAGTTCGAAATCGGCGCCGACTGCGACCTTCGTAAATGCGGAGCCTGAGCCAATGTCCCGCATGTCGACGAGCTGATTATGCGCGGTCATGAGGATCGACAGGTCAACACCTCCGCCGTCGGTGAGGGGGTGTGCAGCTGCGGCAGCGGCTGGGTGAGGCGGGGAAGCTTGCGCTGCCTGTGGCAGCGCGAGCATGGCCGCGGCGGCGGCCGGGACGGAGAGCAGGACGAGCGCCCTGCGACAGAGGCTGATCATGGTTGGTCCTTCCATCATTTGGGGGACAACGGTCGTGATGCCGCCGGCAGACTCCCTCGGGTCTAGGCAGGCACGGCTGCTTTGATTTCTCCTGTCCGGCCAGTGGGAACGATTGCGGCTTTGTGTGCAATAAGCCATATTGGGATGCGTCGCTAACACCCGGTTAACATTTGATCAGCAGCGGGCGCGGGCCCTCGGGTCCGGAGTTGAGGGCTTGTTGGCCGGGGAAACGGAGCTCTGCCTGCTCGGGCAGGCGGCGCCAGACTTCGAGCATGTTCGGCTCGGGCTGGAGCGGCCACGACAACGGTGACCGAGGCACGGTGTTGCCGGTTAAGGCTGTAGACCGCTTCGAGGCCATCGGGAACCGGACTGGCGGGAGAGCACAGCCTGCTGCGGGTCCTGCCGCCCGAGATGACGACACATCACGGCTAGGGCAAGCTCGCCCGCAAGCAATGCCGCCACATCCCCGCACGGGTGCCGCCGGGCGGGCTCATACGGGGATGCACGCTCGACTCGGCGGCGAACCGTGCACACCGACTGTCCTGACAGCACGAACGCCGTCCGCTATGCGTCCGTGGACAGGACCCAGAAGAAACAGCCAGCCAGCACGAGAATTCGCAGCTAGCGGGCCGTTTTCGCAGGTGGCGGCAGGTGTTGTGTCCAACCTCAAGACATCGAGGACAGGGTCTCTCAAGACATAGAGGATAGCTGCTGAGTGTTACCGGTGTGGCGTCCGGGTCAGCTAGGGCAGGGCCGTGAGGCTCGCCGGATGTCAAAGGCCCGGCTGGTCATCACTGCTGTCACTGTCGAGAAGCACCCGGTCAGCGCGGTCGCCCGGTCCTACGAGGTGGCCCGGTCCTGGATTTACGCGCTGCTGGCCTGCCATGAGGCTGAAGGCGAGGCGGCGTTGGAGCCTCGGTCCCGGCGGCCGAAGACCTCCCCCAGAGCGATCAGCGGCGAGACGGCAGACCTGATCGTCCGGCTGCGCAAGGAACTCTCAGAGCAGGGGCTCGACGCCGGGCCGGACACGATCTGCTGGCACCTCAGCCATCTTCACTGGGTCACGGTGTCCCCGGCGACCACAGCCCGCTACCTGTCCGCCCGCGGCCTGGTCGTCCCCGAGCCCGCAAGCGGCCGAAGTCGTCGTACATCCGCGTTCGTGAGGTAGGTCGTAAGGGGCAGGCGCGGCGATCCAGGGCAGGATGGGCGCATGAGGTCCGGTACGAGCCGCGACACCGGGCGTACTTTGCCAGCCGACTCAGCTGGCGGGCGGCGCAGGGCGCAGACCGCAGGCTGGTGCAGCGGGCGGTGCGGGGGTTACCCTGCAGGTCGGCTGATAGCTGACCAGCGGCGACGACACCGCCCTGCGCCGCCCTCCTGGCTGGTCGCGTGTTCGCCGCCGACATCATCCCGCACATGTGGCTGTTCTGCGCACGGCTGCGGTCGTGAACCCCGGCGGGGCAGGGACTGCCGGCGCTGGACCGCGCACCGGAATCCCGGCGGGTATCACCGTGCTGGCCGCCGGCAGCTTCGGCAGGCAATGTCCAGGCTGGGCAGATGCCTGGAGTGAGTCGGGCGGATTCCGGTCGGGCCTGCCCGGGTTAGGCTGGTCGCATGGCTGAGTCGCGGAACCTGACTGCCGCAGTGCACAGGGAAGAGGACTGGTACGTCGCCCAGTGCCTTGAGGTCGATGTCGCCAGCCAGGGTCAGACTATCGATGAGGCGCTCGCTAACCTCGCAGAGGCAGTCGGGCTCTACCTGGACGAGGTGGACGATCCAGCGCGCTACGTCTCCAGCACGCCTCTCGTGACGTCGTTCGCGCTGCCTGCGGCGTGAGCCCGGCCCTGTCGGACCTGCCGGTCCGCGACGTCACCCGTGCCCTCAGAGCCGTCGGCTTTGAGCGCGTACGGGTCAAGGGAAGCCACGCCATCTACCGCGACGTCGACGGGCGGGTGGTCGTGGTCCCCGAGCACGGCACCATCAAGCGCGGGACCCTGGCCTCGATCCTGCGGCAGGCGGGCCTGACCACGGCCGAGTTCCTCAAGCTCCTCGACTAGCTCAGCACGCGGTGCTGCACTGAGCCTGGCGGCTGGAACTGGCCAGGCGGGAGGACGACGTTTCCGTGCGCGGGCGGCCCGTCACCAGGCTGGCCGCCTGTTCCCGGCGCCGGGAAATCGTCGCGCGCGGCGGGCCGAGCCCGTTCTGCGGCACGACTCGGATCTGTCCGAGCGCCCTTGCCCCATTCGCCAGCACGTGATGCCCGAGTAGCAATGCCCGCCGGGCGGCTCATGGTCGCCGTGGCCCTAACCGACAGCGCACCTGGCCAGCGGCCGCCCTAAGTTCATTGCAAAATCCGTTCCGCGCAGGGACCGCCAGCGACCATGCCGGACGCGCTGCGTGGCCACGCGATCGGATGCAGCACGGCGTAACTGCAGGTCACTGGCCCCAATACTGACGGCGCGGCCGGCCGCGCGGCTAAGCGGACAGTTCGGGACACTGCTGGCTTTTGACAGGCCGACGAATTCGGCGCATAGGCCGTGAACTGGACTTTACGTGGTGGCAGGTGTTGGGTTCGAACCAACGTAGGCTGAGCCGACGGTCTACAGACCCGGCACCGCAGAGCGCTGACCTGCATAAACGGATCTTCGCTAGGGTGTTGCACGCGTATTTGCCGTACACCCGAAATCCCGGTCCCGGAGGCTGGTGATTCATCCTCTTCCGGCTCATCTCCTGCGCCTCGGTCATGCCCGGCCGCCGCCGTTCCCGAGCGATGCCGAGATCCCAGTGGCGGGCACTCCCCAGGACGCGACGGCACCGGTGCCCGTGGATCAAGCAGGCCAGCTTGTTGGCATGGCCTGCTGGCGACGGGAATGAAAAACTCACCCTCGCCGAGGTCTGCGCCGAGCTGCGGATCGAGCGCTCGACGTTCTACGACTGGCGGGCCAAAGGCCAGGCGCCAAAGTGCCTGAAACTGCCCAACGGCGAGATTCGCGTCACCCGCCGCGACCTGGACGCCTGGCTAGAAACCTGCATGACCCGGTAAACGACGCCGACTGCTCCCACGACCTGACCAGTGCACCAGGGTCCGCGTCATCCGAGTCGCGTGAGTCATTCGATGTCAGGTTCTGGAAGATCCGCGTCTGCAAAGGCAAGCGCGGTCGCACCTATTCAGTCCGCTGGACCGTCGCTGGCCAGGAATTCCACGACACGTTCGGCACCAGCACGCTGGCCGATAGCCGCCTTGCCGAGCTGAGGACCTTCGCGCGAAACGGCGTGGCATTCGACGTAGCGTCCGGGCTCCCGGCGCCAGAGATCCGGCAGGCACAGACCCAGGCCCAGGCCCAGGCAACCGAGCCCGACGAGGTGACCTGGTACGACCACGCCGTCAGATACGTGGCCAGGCGTTGGGACGGTCTATCTCCCAACTCGCGGCGATCGATAGCCGAGACACTCACAACCGTGACCCGGCTACTCATCGAGCCTGATCCCCACCAGCCCGGCGAGGAGGCGTTACGGCACGCGCTCTACCTGTGGGCGTTCCGCAACCAGCCAGACCCGCCAGAAGAAGCCGCCAGGATCTTGTCCTGGGTTGCCGGGCGTGGCGCAGCGCCCCGGAAGAAGAAGCCGCGGACCACTGTCCCGGCCCCGGCCGGAACGCCACGTCCGTCTAACCTGCTCGAACGCGACTTCACCGCCGCCTCGCCGACCAGCCGACGGGTCGCCGGTATCACATATGTAGAAACGGCCTGCGGTTTCGTGTATACCTCGTTCGTGACTGATTTGTTTTCCCGCAGGATTGCCGGCTGGCAGGTGTCGGAATCGCTGCGGCCGGAACTCGCACTCGATGCGCTGGGAATAGCTATCTGGTCAGCGGGCGACAAGATCATCGGAGGTAAGCTTATCCATCATTCCGACCGGGGCATGCAGTACACGTCGATCCGGCATGCCGAGCGGCTGGGTGAAATCGGCGCGGTCCGCTCGGTGGGAAGTAAAGGCGATTCTTAGGATAACGCTGCCGCGGAGTCGGTGAATAGTCTTTACAAGAAAGAGCTCATTGACCGGGACGGGCCGTGGGCTGGCGTCAGGGACGTCACCTTCGCCACCGTGTATTGGGTAGCCTGGTACAACAACAAGCGGCTGCACTCAAGCTGTGGCTACATTCCACCGAGAGAATTCGAGGAAACTATTACGCACGGCAAGAACACTGGTAGCATAGTCTTATTCGGCAAGCAAGGGCCTTCCGTGCAGCTTCAGGCAAGTTTGTCCAGCTGGGCAGCCAAGGACTGCCTGCCGGAGCTTCCTGGCCAGATGCGCGATCTCGGCTGCGGACATCGGGCCGAGGACTACCTGGCGGCAGAACCTGTCCAGCCGGACAGTCTGATCGGCAGTGACCTTGGCGCGTGCACTGAGATAGACCTCGGCAAGGTCGAGCAGGGCGCGGTGGCGCAACACCTTGTCGTCGCACCAGAGCCGGAAATACCAGTTGTCCATCCTGATGAAGGAGCCGATCCGGCGTGTGTCCAGGCTGTCTCCGCCCGCGAAGGCGGCGGCGGGGAGGGTCGCGACCAGGGTGCCATCGCGCCATCCCACCTCGAACCGGCCGGTGAAGCGCCGCTCGACCCATCGCCGGGCGGCGTTCGCCTCGCCCTCGTCCCTGCCTGACTGGTACTCGTTCTCGATTAGCGTGGCGACTTCCACGGCCGCCGCGCATACCTGCGACCAGTCAGGGTCTGCTTCCTGGGAAGCCTGGGTGTAGGCGAGGTATCGCACGGTGCCGCCCTGGTCGACTGCGCGGACGAGGTACGCCGGGAGGTGAACCCGCTCCGATGCGACCAGGGTCGGCGAAACGACCTGCTCGGGAAAGTTGAACCGGTCCCGCTCAGCGGCGGGCAACTGTGCGAGCACTGCCAGTGCCTGCGGGCTGAAGGGCACTTCCGGGATCCTGGTCACCGGCGTGAACACGTCCCACACCGACTCGGCGAGCGTCTCGGCCAGTCCCGCCGTCCCAAGGAAAGTCACTGACCGGTCATCGTAAAAGGGGCGGGTGAGCGGGCGGCACGCGAATCCGTCGAAATACAGGTGGCGCCGGTCCTCCAGCGCCCTGGTAAAGCGCTTGCCCTCCCGCACCGACCGCAGCCCGAGGTCGGAGAGCACGAGCTGTCCCAGCCTGTCACGGGACATGTGGCCGATCGACTCCAGGAACCGTGCCGCGTTGCCCGTCACGGCCACGTCCAGTCCGTAGAACTCCGCTAGCTCCTGTTCGCTCCCTAGCCCGCCCCGGGCGATCGCCAGCTCCAGGTACCGGTCGATCAGGTCATAAGGCTCGCTGTCGTAGATGGTGGCCTGTACTTCCACCCGCCACACTGGCAGCAGCAGCCGGCAGAGCCGGGTGGGGGTGAGGCCATGGCCGAACGCGGCGTCCTCAATCGCCCGCTCCTCGGGATACTTGATCAGCCCGCTCACCATGCCTACCCTTCTGCCCGCAGCCGGCTGCGGGCAGTATCGTGCGAAATGATCTCGCCGTTTCCGGCGGCGTAGTCCCGAAGCGCCCTGGCGAGCCTGCGGAAGCCCGGGTTTCGAGCATCGGTCAGCGTTTTCAGGTCTCCGACCAGTACGAGTTGCATCCGTGCCCGAGTGATCGCCACATTGACGCGGCGAAGCTCGCTGAGAAATCCGACGCGGCGCTCCGGATTGCTGCGGGTAAACCCGTAGAGGATCACGTCGCGTTCGCCGCCCTGGAACGAGTCGACCGTCCCGACGTTGAGCCGGACTTTGTCCGCGTCGCCTGCCCGGCCGGTAAGCAGGCGGCGGATCAGCTCCGCCTGGGCCAGGTAAGGAACGATGACGCCCCAGCCCTGACTAGCCTGGTCGAAGTAGACGGCCAGGTCAGCGAGCATCCGCGCCTCGCCCGGGTTGTCGTATCCGCGTTGTCCGAAGCGCTCCCGGTCCTGCCCCGACCGGTCACGGCGCGCAGGCCAGTCCAGCGCCGAGGTATCGATGAACGCGAGCGCGGACCCGAAGAGGCTTCGAGCGATGCTCGCGCAGCCCTGGCGGGGTCTCCAGCCGCCCCTCATAGAACTGCGCAGAGGCGAACTTCGCGATCACCTCGGGCATCCGGTGCTGCTCAGTGAGCCAGACCACGTTGGGGCTGGCTTTCGGGAGCGCGTCCACCACCATCTCCAGCGCACTCTTCGTGAGCATGGTCTGCACGACCGGGTCACCGGCCAGCTTGGCCCAGGCTTCGACGTCACTGTCCAGGAACGGCGGCAGCTGCATATGATCTCCGACCAGGACCGCCCGCCGCGACCGCGCGAGGGGGATGAGCGCGTCCGCCACGCCTATCTGGCCTGCCTCATCCACGATCGCCAGGTCGAAGTCCAGATCGGCTAGCTCAGGCCGGGATCCCGCCCCGGTGCAGGTCGATGCCAGGACGTTGGCGTACCTGAGAAGCTCCGGGTGCAGCTGGTCGCTCTCCCCGGAAGCTTCGCCGATCCACTGCGACAGCAAGTCCCGTCGCGCGGCCAGGCAGGGAAGCCATGCGGTCAGCCACTTTTCCGCCGCAGCCAGTTCCGCGTCATCGGTGCCGGTCAGGGGGGTGGGAGTCAGGCCCATCGGCGTGACCGCGTCGAGGGCCGAGCGTGCGGCCTCGAGGGCTGCGGCGTGCCGCCGCCCGGCCTGCGCCGTAGCGGTATCGGCTGCTGTCCTGGCGGCGATTACAGCGGGAGCGTCTTTCGTGACCTCGATCAGGCGGAGACGCGACGCCGCCAGGCTGGCAGCCGCATCGCTGACTGCCGAGGCGAGGTCAGATACCTGCGCTCGTGCTGCCTGAGTTTTGCCAGCCCAGCGGCGCGAGAGCAGCCCGAAGATCCAGCCGATGATGACCCATCTGGAGCGGGCCGCCGCTTGCTCGCTCAGCTGACTGAGGCGCACCAGCCGTGCGGAGCAGCGGCTCGCCTCCAGTTCCCGCTCGGCGTGAGCCTCCGTGAGCAGGTCAACCTCCTCGGCTGCGGGTCCCCCGGCGGCCCGCCGGGCCGAGTCGAGGCTGGACAGTGCCTGCGCCTCACCGAGCCGGGCGGCCGTGAGCGCGGCATTGCGCTGGGCGAACTCGGCGGCCCAGCCCTCGGCATCGCCAAGCCCGCCGTAGTCGCCGAGTCGGCGTCGCGACTTGTTGAGTAACTGGGTACGCAGGTCAGCGGCCTGGCGCTGCAATAGGTAGGGGATGCCCTCGGCGGTGACGCGGACCTCGTTGCCCACCCTGACGGCCAGGAGTTCCTCGGGCAGGCGGCCCAGGACGTTGTCGACGGCGCGGTTGTTTTGCGAGCAGATGATGACGCGGCCGCCGTAAGCCGCCGCGGCCCGGACGATCTCCGTGATCGTGGTGGTCTTCCCGGTGCCGGGAGGACCGATCACAGCGACGAGATCGGTCCCGGCGAGGACCTTGTCGAACGCCTCGCGCTGGTGGAGATTAAGGTCAAACGCGGGACTCGGCGGCGTTTGCATGACCCGCTGGCCATCCCGGGGCGGATCGGCCTGGCCGTCGATGAGGGCGCGCAGAACGCCAGGATTGCGGGCCCGTCCCGTGCGGAACTGGCTGAGGGCCTCACGCTGCATGCGGAAGACCACGGTGCTCGACGTTGTCGTGATCTCGCCTTGCCCTCGCAGGTCATTCCAGTCGACGGGCTCGTCGAACCGGATCGTGATCGTCATCCCGCTCACCCGGGTGACCTGGCCCCGGACCCTGACGGTGCCCGCCCCGGCGCCGGCTCGGCAGGCGACCTGGACGAAGGCGCCCTGTTCCGGAATCCGGGCGCCGGCCAGTGTGAACTCATAGGCCTGCGTCGCACCGGACCGCGAAGCCGCTGTTGGCCTCGCCTCGCGGTACGGGTAGCTGTCCCCGGTCTCGGTGGCGAGAGTGATGCGCTCGGTCGCGTCTATTACCAGGCCGAGGGTGCGCAGGAAGGCATCCTGCTTCTCGGTCGGCCGGAAGGTCGCGGCCAGGCTGGCATTCAGCTGGTCCCACCCGGCAACGAGCGTGTCCCAGCCGGAAGTCGAGCCCTGCGGGATCGCGTGGGGGGAGTCGGCCACGCGCCAGGCGCGCGGGCGGGTCAGCAGGTATCCCTGGGCGAGGCGCTGGTGGTCGCGCAGGCGCAGCGGGGCGACAGATGCCATCGTGTAGGCGTCACCGAACTTGGTCACGAAGAGACGGACCAGGTAGCGCCTGGTATAGAGCAGGACGCTCCAGTCGGCCTTGCCGGGGAGCGGCTCGCTCAGAATTAGCGGCACGCCGCCTTCAGAGTTCAGGGCACCAAGGTCACGCTCGATGTCGTAAGGAGACTGAGGGAAACCGGTCCTGGAGGCAAAGTCGAGAAGCCGGGACTGAAGGTTCAGGCTGGGGACGAGTACGAGCGAGGACCGGAGTTGTACCGGCCAGATCGGCATGGGCAAGATCCTTTCGGCGAGACATCTCAGGCATCGGCTTTAACGCGCCGGCTTGGGTGCGTTAAGCGCCAGCCGCAGATCGCGGGTGCTCGGACGGTCGTCCGGGCTGGAGACCAGGGCAGCAGTGAGGATGTCCGATACGGCGCCGGGCAATCCCGGGTGCCGGGCGGGCGGGGAGTTCGCGCTGGGTATGCGGCCGGTGACCAGGTGATAGATGATCGCGGCAAGCTGGTACACGTCGGTCGCCGCGCTGGGTCGCCGAAGGCGAGAGCCGAAGGCCTGCTCCGGTGCTTGGTAACTCGCTGGCCCTTCCCCAGGCCGGAAGGCGACGACGGCGAGCCCAAGGTCACGGAGCGCGAACCGGCCGAGCGCATCGACGATGATCGACTCAAGAGCCAGGTTCCGGTGCGACGCCCCGAGGCGGTGCAGGCGTTCCAGGGTGGTCACCAGCCCGCGCATCCCGGTGCAGAGGATCGAGACCTGCCATGCGTCCAGGAAGCCTGGCCGGAACCGCACCAGGAGTGTCTCCGATGGCAGGCCGTCGGAGTCGGCTGGCCAGGACAGGGAGAGCGTCACCGAGTCTGGCCCGGCGTGGTAGCAGGTGATGCGGGGAATGCCCGCTGATGGATGGTCCTGTTGTCCTTGCTGGGCACGGGCCAGCAAGTCGCGCTCCCTGGTCAGGGCACGGCCGCCTTGGCGAAGCCAGGCGTAAAGCTGCCCCGGCGCCGGCAAGGGCTCCGTCTGCCGGGCAACGGCCTGCCGCCAGACTTGTCCGCCGGGATCGCGCTGCTCACGGAGCAGCCCCGCCTTGTCGTCCTGCAGCAGGTAGCACCGGTCGCCGGTGCGCACTTCCTCACCAGCCAGCCACCGTGCGCCCAGCGGCGCCCCCGCTGGAGGCGTGGCGGCAGCACCCGTCACTAAGACTACGGCTAGCCTTTGCACCTGCCGCGGTGATGGGCTGGCCCCGGCCATCGGCAGACCAGACAGATCCTGGCTGAGCCTCTCCCTCGTGACGATCGCGCCCGCCGGGGCGTAACCGTGCGCAAGCTCGGCTAGCCGGTTGAAGAGGTCGTCGGCTGCCTCGGGGGTCTGGTCCCTTGCTATCCGCGTCAGGTGACTGACGGTGTGGGTCCGGTCCGTTGTGTCGGCTCCCTCCAGGCGCAGGTTCCGCACGGCGAGGTTAGACAACAGCCGCCAGGTCAGCTCCCCCACGTCGATCCCGCCAGAGTTGGCTCCAGGTTCGGCCGCGGCTTCCCGCACGAGTTTGTCAACTTGGATGAGCCGACCGCGGATTTTCTTGTTTACCGGCCCGTTCCGTGCTAACTCGGCCCGGAACGCCGGTTCGCTGCCCTGTGCCCGCGCTATCTCCGAGAGATCCCCGAGTTCCATGGCCGCCGGCTCCCGGCTTCCCGTCGCAAGCACCAGGCACCAGCGGCGCTCCCTCACCTCGTCCCAGTGGCCCGTGACGATGTTCAGGTAGGCCGCGAGCAAGCTCACCGAATCCTTATCGCTTGCTATGAGCCTCGGTGCGCGCCGGACGCCAATCGAGACCCGGCGCTCCCTAGCGTCAGGCGTGCGGCCGATGACCATCAAGTCGTCTACCGGGCTGTAGGCGCTTGCCTGGAATCGCACTTCTTCCGCGGTCGCGTTATCGCCAAGCTCAGGCAATGGCGCGCCAGTCAGCAAGGCCGCGATGAGCGTCGCCCCGTACCGGTGCTCAAGGACGACGCCGCCACCACCGGTTGAGTACCGGGTCGCTCGCTCTCGCGCCTGGCCATCCGCACCCATGAGCCCACAGAGTAGGGCGTCAGAACTTCCCTAGTGACGAAAATTCCAGATAATCTGGCGAAACGGCAGTTCAGCTCCGGGATCCATTTCACCGCGTCCGGGCACTGACTCCCAATGCGCACTTCCGTCACGCAACCACCTGCAGGACCACCAGCCACGGCCCACCGCCCGGAGGCGATAGCGGATTCCTGCCTGCTGTCCGCAAGCTACTTCTGCGATGGTCCCGCGTCGCCGACTGCGCGTCCAAGGACGTCGTATTCGTTGATGGAGATTTCTCCTTGGAGATACGCGCTGGCAACTTCGCCGAAGGAACCCTCGGCGATAGGCTCCGTGTCTTCCGCCTCCCGGTGCGCCACGATGTCAGCCGAGGTCGATATCCTGTCCTCAAGCACATCGAGCAGGCGAAGCTTGACCTCAGCCGCGAGCCGGATTAGCAGAATTCGATGGCATTTGTGGCTAGCTGAGACCCTGTAATCCCCGTTCGCGCATCAAGGTCGGCGGCCAGCCTCACTATTGCGCACAAGGCGGACGGAAAGCCTTGCGCTCAACAGATTGGCGTGGGACAATTGGAGAAATGCAGGTCGACTGGGCGTTAGGCATACCTTCAGGCAGGAGCGTATGCGCAGGTCAGCGCCTTATGCGCAGTTGAGGAGGTGGGGTGCAGCCGATTTAAGATACGCAAGGAACCTTGCGACACAGGAAACAAGTTCCCGCTTAGGAATAAGAAGTCGATCGGAATCAGAAACCGATCAGCTCAACCGGATCTTGAATAAATGAAATTTGAGATCCGTCATGAAATTATATGGAAAATTTGGAGGACACGATGGAGAACTTTTTTGTTATGCGTAATGAGAGTGGCCGGTTGCGAGTAGACGGCGACGCCGTCAGACGCGCCCGGCATGCCGCTGGCCTAACTCAGTCCGATGTTGCATCGCGTATGAGTATGCTCGGCTACTTCATGCCTCAGCCATACGTGTCTATGGTCGAGCGCGGGAAGTATCCGTGGGGATTTACGGACCGGATGGCCACAGCGCTGGCAGCAGCACTCGGCGTCGGAATTGAGCAGATCGCCGGTGTCCGGCTGACCCTGACGGATGCGCAGCAGATCCAGATGTTGGTCAGCCAACTCGGCGACGTAGTAGGCCGGGATGATCCAGCGACGCAAAGCCAGGTCGCATAGCCAGGTTTCGTAAACCTAGAACACGCCTGCGCGGGCCCGACCGGGCGCCGCGCAGGCGTGTGGCTTTAGCGCGCCAGGTCGTTCAGAACCAGTGCGCTCAAGTCTGCACCGCCATGGAGATTGGCTCACAGTCGGAGCGGTCTTCCGCTTGCCCCTCTGGCGCAGATGACCCACTACGACAAGTTTGCATCCTTGGCGGGCGGGAGGACAAAACGAAAATCCATGTCGGCGCTGGGCTCGAACGACCCCGCAGTCTGCGGAGACAAGCCCCAGCTCAACCACGCCTCAACCAGGACCAGCCGCAAACCCCCCGGCCACCCCCGCACACCACCGGACCGGAACGACAGCAGCCTCCGACCGCATACACCAAGGTCAGAGGCCGTTTCCGCAGGTAGTGGCAGGTGTTGGGTTCGAACCAGCGTAGGCTGAGCCGACGGTTTTACAGGCCCGGTGCGCCATGAGGCGCACTGTTGTATAGCCCGCGTAGCGGGCAGGGATTGAGAGGAGATGTCTCTGGATCTGATGGCTGACCCGGCCCTGAAAGGGTGATCGGGGAAAATAGCATGCCAGGAAACCGGCAGTCGTGCCCAGGCGTATGGGGCGGCGTGCCGGGAGATCCGCGCGATAGGGCGAAAGCTGAATTGCCTGAATCCCAGTCTCCAGAAGGTGCAAGTAAACACCTGCCGGAAAGACGCCTGTAACCGGCACCGGCCCCTGCGGCGGGATTGCTGGTCGCCCGCTGCACTCCTCTCGGGGCGCAGGAGCGATGCCCTGTCAGGGCATTGAAGGAGACGAACGGGACGCCTACGTCGCGCTAGCACGTGCAGCAGTGACGAACATGGGATCGCCTAAGGGACGCGAGTCCTAGGGCGACGGAGTGCCCGTAGTAGTCGCAGGGGTAACGGCCTGCCAATCTGGAGACCGCTAATGGCGGTCCACAGGGCGAAGGGGCACAGGCGCTGAACGGTTTACTATCACCAGGGATGCGGAATGCAAGAAGCCGAAGTGGTATTAGGCGTTCTCCGCGAGCGCGGCAGGAAGGGCCGGCCGCTGACGCAGTTGTACCGGCAGATGTTCAACAAGGACCTGTACCTGGCTGCTTATGGCAACATCTACTCCAACCAGGGGGCGATGACGCCGGGGCCCAGCCAGGAAACCGCCGACGGCATGTCCGAGGACCTGATCGATAAGGTCATCGGGCAGATGCGGCGCGAGCGGTACCGGTTCGCCCCGGCCCGCCGCGTCCACATCCCGAAGAAAAACGGGAAGCTGCGCCCGCTGGGGCTGCCGTCGTGGTCGGACAAGCTAGTCGGCGAGGTAGTGCGCATGCTTCTGGAGGCGTATTACGAGCCGCGGTTTTCTGACCGGTCGCACGGGTTCCGCAAGGGGCGAGGGTGTCATACCGCGTTGCGGGAGATACAAAGCACCTGGACCGGGACCACGTGGTTTATCGAGGGTGACATCTCCGACTGCTTCGGATCCCTGGATCATGATGTCATGACCAGAATCCTGGCGGAGAAAATCCACGACCAGCGGTTCCTGCGGCTTATCGACAGCATGCTGAAAGCCGGGTTCCTGGAGGACTGGCAGTATCACGAAACGCTCTCCGGCTGCCCGCAGGGCAGTGTGGTATCGCCGATTCTCAGTAACATTTACCTTAGCAAGCTCGACGATTTTGTCGAGCGTGAGCTGATCCCGCAGCACACGCGGGGAGCACGCCGTGCCGACAATCCCGCCTACCGGCGAGTCGAACGCTCGCTCGGGCGAGCACGGCGACGCGGCGACCAGGCAGAAGCCCGCCATCTGACGCGGCTGATGCGCACGCTTCCCCCGGCCGACCCGATGGATGCCGGCTACCGCCGCCTCAGATACATAAGGTACGCCGACTTATGCCGAGCGCGGCATAAGTCGGCTTATGCCGAGCTCCGGATTATGCCGAGCCTGTTGTGAGATGTCCTGGTCAGGGTGGTGAGCAGGTTCCCGGTGTCGGCATAATCCTGCGCGCTGGCTGGTGGTCTGCCTGTCTGGTTCTTGTCATTGGTTCCTCCGGACGGGGAGATGATCATGAAGGCGGACACGGTTGCCGGCTGCGCCGGCGGGCGGGGACAGCGCAGTGCTGCTGGCGGAGTTCCGGACGTGGCTGGACCGTGAGCGGGGCCTGTCACCGGAGTCGGTGCGCTGCTATTCCAGTCAGGCGAAGGCGTTCCTGGCCGCGGTCGGCGGCCCGGGAACGGTGAGCGCTCTGGACGCGGGTCAGGTGACCGCGTTCATGGTGGAGCGCTGCCGGGAGCGTAATTCCTGGTCGGCGAAGGCGATGGTGACGTCGCTGCGGGCGTTCCTGCGGTTCGCCCACGCGACCGGCCGGACAGTGGTCCCGCTGGCCGGGGCGGTCCCGGCGGTAGCGTCGTGGCGGCTGTCCGGGCTGCCCCGGGGCCTCAAGGCGGCCGAGATCGAGATGCTGCTGGCCGGCTGCGTCCGGGACACGGCGGCCGGGCTGCGTGATTACGCGGTCCTGTCGCTGCTGGCCCGGCTCGGGCTGCGCGGCGCGGAGGCCGCCGGGCTGCTGCTGGATGACATCGGCTGGCGGGCCGGGGAGATCGCGGTCACGGGCAAGGGCAGCCGGACCGAGCGGCTCCCGCTGCCGGCTGCGGCCGGGGAGGCACTGGCCGCCTGGCTGACGGAGGGGCGGCCGCGGTGCGAGTCGCGGGCGGTGTTCGTGACGGTGCGGCGGCCCTGCCGTCAGCTGACGGCGTCGGCGGTCCGCGCGGTCATGGGCCGGGCGTGTGACCGGGCGGGGCTGGAGCGCCGGGGCTCGCACCGGTTCCGGCACGCGCTGGCGACCGAGATGCTGCGCGCCGGGGCATCGCTCCCGGAGGTCGGGCAGGTCCTGCGGCACCGCAGCCTGCTGTCCACGTCGGTCTATGCCAGGGTCGACCAGGACGCGCTGCGCCCGCTGGCGCGCCCGTGGCCCGGAGCCGGGGAGTGAGCGCGCTGCGGGCCAGGGCCGAGGAGTACCTGGCCATGCGCCGGACGCTCGGGTTCAGGCTCGTCACGCAGGGCCGGCACCTGATGAGCTTCGTCCGGTTCTGCGAGGAGCGCGGCGCTGAGAGCGTGACCGCGGACCTGGCGGTCGACTGGGCGACGAGTACCGCGCGGGGCAGCGGCAACGAGGTCTACCAGGCCCGGCGGCTCGATGTCGTGCGGATCTTCGCACGTCACCTGCAGCCGCTGGACCCGGCCGCCGAGGTCCCGCCCGAGGACGTGCTGTCACGCCGTTACCTGCGCGTCCAGCCTTATCTCTACTCGCCGGAGGAGATCGCCGCGCTCATGCGCGCGGCTGGGGGACTCACGCCGGCGATCCGCGCGGTGACCTGGCAGACTCTGATAGGCCTCCTCGCCGTGACCGGGATGCGCCAGGGAGAGGCCTGCCGCCTCGGACGCGATGACGCCGACCTGGAGACCGGGACGCTCGTGATCCGCGACTCCAGATTCGGGAAGTCCCGGCTGGCGTTCCTCCACCCGGCCGCGCGCCGCGCTGCGCGCCTATGAGAAGGCCCGGGACGAGGCGTTTCCCGAGCCGAAGACGGACACGTTCTTCGTCAACAGCCGGGGCCGGCCGCTGAACGGGACCAATCTCCCCAACGCGTTCGCCCCGCTCCTCGCGGCGGCCGGCCTCCAGGCTCCGCCCGGACAGCGCGGCCCGAGGCTGCATGACCTCAGGCACGCCTTCACGGTCGCGACGATGCTGGACTGGTACCGCGATGGCCAGGACGTGCAGGCCAGGCTCCCGCTGCTGTCGACCTGGCTCGGGCACGCCGACCCGAAGTCGACCTACTGGTACCTCCAGGCCATTCCCGAGCTGCTCGCCCTGGCAGCGGGCCGGCTTGAGGCCGCGGGCGGGCAGGCGGCCCCGTGACCGATCTCGCCCCGATCCTGCAGGGGTTCTTCACCGACCGGCTGGCCCGGCAGAAGAAGGCCAGCCCGAACACGGTCGGCGCCTACCGTGACGCATGCCGGCTCCTGCTGTCGTTCGCGCGGGACAAGACCGGGAAGGAGCCCGGCAGGCTCAGCCTCGCTGATCTTGACGCGGCCCTGATCGGGGAGTTCCTCCAGCACCTCGAAGACAACCGGGGGAACGGCAGCGCCACGCGCAATGCCCGGCTGGCCGCGATCCATTCCCTGTTCAGATACGCGGCCCCCCGGGCACCCGAGCACGCCGCCACCATCAGCCAGGTCCTCGCGATCCCGCCCCGGCGGCGCGAGCGGGCCATCGTCAGCTACCTCACCCCCGCCGAGACCGACGCGCTGCTCGCCGCCCCCGACCGCGGAAGCTGGCACGGCCGCCGCGACCACGCCCTGCTCCTGCTCGCCATCCAGACCGGGCTGCGGGTATCGGAGCTCACCGGCCTCACCCGCCAGGACGCGCACCTGGGGACCGGCCCGCACGTCCGCTGCCACGGCAAAGGACGCAAAGACCGGGCAACCCCGCTCACCAGCCAGACCGTCAGGGTGCTCAGGACCTGGCTCGCCGAGCCGGCCCCGGCCCGGACAGCCCGCTGTTCCCCACCCGGGCAGGCACCCGGCTCTCCCGCGACGCCGTCGAGCGCCTGGTCGCGAAACACGCCTCCGCAGCCGCGGGCACCTGCCCATCGGTCAAGGAGAAGAACGTCACCCCGCACACGCTCAGGCACACCACCGCCATGTCACTCCTGAGAGCCGGAACCGACACCTCGGTGATCGCCCTCTGGCTCGGCCACGAGGACCCGGAAACCACCCAGGTCTATCTCCACGCCGACATGACCATCAAAGAACAGGCCCTGGCCCGCGTTCAGCAGCCCGGCACCACCCCCGGCCGCTACCGGCCGCCCGACAGCCTGCTCGCGTTCCTCGACAGTCTCTAGCCACCGCCGGGACCACCGGATTATGCCGACACCGGGAACCTGCTCACCACCCTGACCAGGACATCTCACAACAGGCTCGGCATAATCCGGAGCCTCGGCATAAGCGGATGATCATCTGCTGGCGTTCGCCGGGCCGAGGGCCGAGGCCGAGCAGATCAGGGCCAGGCTGGCGGAGCTCCTCCGGGGCGACCCCGGGCTGGAGCTCAGTCAGGCCAAGACCCTGATCACCCGCGCCCGCAGCCAGCGGGCGCGGTTCCCCGGCTACGACATCACCGTGCAGCACTCCAGCACGAAGATCACCAACGGCCGCAGGCCGGCCAGCGGGAACATCGCGCTGCGGGTGCCGCCGGAGGTGGCCAGGGCCCAGTGCGCCCGCTACCGGCAGCACGGCAGGCCGCGGCACCGGACCCGGCTGCAGAACCTGGACGACTACGACATCGTCCGGGCCTGCGGAGCCGAGTACGCGGGCATCGTCAGCTACTACCTGCTCGCCCGGGACATCTGGCGGCTCAGCAAGCTGTACCGGCATGCCGTGACCTCGATGCTGAAGACCCTGGCCGCCAGCACCACCCGGCCGTCACCAAGATGGCCGCCCGCTACCGGGCGAAGACCATCACCAGGGACGGCCCGCGGAGATGCCTTGAGGCAAGGCTGACGCGCAAGGGCAAGCAGGACCTGGTAGCGCGATACGGCGGGATCGCCTTGCGTCAGGACCGGCGGGCGGTCCTCACCGACCCCGGCCCCGTCCCGGTCCGCCTCCCCCGCAAGGAACTCATCCTGCGGCTCCGGAGACGGTACTGCGAGCTATGCGACAAAGGCGCCACGGTGGCAGTGCACCAGGTCGCCGGCCTCAGGCAGCTGGGCATACCGGGACCAGGCCAGCCCGCGTGGGCCGCACTCATGGCGAAGATGCGGCGCAAGACCCTTGTCGTCTGCGCGCCGTGCCATGAGCACATCCACGCGAACCCGGTCGCGCGTGCGGCATAAACGCTGGAGAGCCCGGTGCGGTGAAAGCCGCACGCCGGGTTCGGAGGGAGGCCGTCCGGAAAAGGCCGAGTTCACCCAAGGTGAACGCGGAACCTCGCCGGGCGGCCCACCCTACCTTCATTAGTCCCGTGACCTGCGCGAAGGCCAATCGGTAAAGTCTTTCGGCGTGCATTCGGCGTGCGGGTCCTGATCAGCATGGCCCCGGCTCGCTCGTGTCAATCCACCACGACAAGTGCGCATATTCGGCACACCCAGCTGTCGTGACGTACTGCTCAGCAGATTCACGTTCCCCACGGATGGCAGGACTCGGCGGCAACGAGCTGATCGTCATCACATAAGTCAATTGCCTCAGTCCGGGTGACGACGGTCAGCCGCATCTGCCCGGTGGCGGCCAGCGCGACTACCTGGCGTGACAGCAGTTCATGGTGGGGTGCGTACGAATCCGCCGGTCTGGGGCCAGGCCCCAGTCGGCCGGCATCTTGTCCGGGGTGCACCCGGACGGCCATTCTGTTTCCCCGGTTTTTGACCGCGCTATGCTGATTGCCGTGCAAGATGCCCTCTTCGCGGACCCGCGGCTCGCCAGGATCTACGATGTATGGGAGGGGCCGCGCATTGACCTGCCCGGTTACCTGGCGATCGTGGCTGAGCTTGGCGCGCGCAGCGTGCTTGATGTCGGCTGCGGGACGGGTAACTGGGCGAGCATGCTCGCCGGGCGCGGCTTTGAGGTCGTCGGGCTGGACCCGGCCGCGGCGTCACTGGATGTCGCCAGGGCCAGGCCAGGCGCGCAGCGGGTGCGGTGGATCCATGGTGACGTGACGAGCCTGCCGGCCCTCGCGGTCGACCTGGCGACAATGACCGGCAACGTCAGCAACGTGTTCCTCACCCAGCGGGAGTGGCTGATGACGCTGGGCGGTGTGCGTGCGGCGCTCCGCCCGGGCGGCCACCTGGTGTTCGAGTCCGTGGACCCGGCAGGAAAGCCGTGGCTGAACTGGAACCGCGAGACTACCTACGTCAGGCGCGAGTCTCCTGACGCGGGCGCGTTCGAGAGCTGGTCCGAGGTGACCGGGGTGGACGGTGACCTGGTGAGCATCCGGCGGACGTACGTCTTCGCGGCTGACGGGGCAACGCTGACGTCGGAGGGCATCCGGCGATACCCGCCGCGTCCGGTGATCGAGGACTCGCTCATCTCAGCGGGATACGAGCTGGCAGATGTCCGCGACGCGCCGGAGCGTCCCGGCCTTGAACTGGTGTTCATCGCCCGCAAGCCCGCCACGACCTCGTAACGGCCGCACAGAACCAGATGATATGCCGGTGACTGCCAGCCCGGCCAGCACGCCTTTCCAGCCATCCGGAATCGGCGTTCCGGAGCAGCGTGGCGGTGCGCCGGCCAGCGAATCCGGTCACGTTCCATGATGGCCATGGGGTCCTCTTCGTGGCGGCCAGCGGGCAGATCCAGATGGCCGCCAACATCCGGGAATGTCCGGGAGCGGCTCTTGACGGGTGAACCGGGCCGGGAATAGGAGTTCCTGGTCATGTGTCGGCCCTGATGTACTGCACGACGATGACGACCTGCCTGTCCTGGCTTTCGGTAATGGTGTACCAGATGGTCAGGCCGTCGGACGGAAGATGGAGACGGCAGGCGCCCGGCAGCGGATCCGCTTCGGGAAATGGCTCGGCAAGCACGGGACCGGCTCTTCGAGCAGATGAACGATCGCCCGAAGCGGCTGCGGCAGCCCTTCACGCTCGTCCCAGAACCGGAGGACCCGGTCACTCACCAATTCCCCACGCCTCCGCCAGCTGCTCGCGAGTGAAAGTACGGCCTTCCCCGGAGTCCGACCGGATACGCATCAGCGCCTCACGATCCCCCGCCTCCCGCCTGAGCCGGCGATTCTCAGCCCGCAGCGCGTCCAGCTCAGCCCGCGGGACCAGGACCATGTCCTCAGGCAGCGCAGTCATGTGAGCTCCTCACCATCACGAGGGCTGTCCACCACCGAGTCTACTCATCACGGATCCTCTGGCCTGCTAGCTGACCTCAAGCCTCTCGGCCTGCTGCCCGTGATACCGGGCAGGCACAACCCGCATGAACCCGACCGGATCATCTGGTCAAAGTCATAGACCTGCTCGGCCGCCATGTCCACCATCTTCTCGCACCAGCCGCAGACAGGTCACGGCGCCGCGCGATCGCGCCGGCTCCCCGTCAGCGATGCCAGATGATCCAGCGAAAGGCCAGCCGCAGCCCCCGCTCGCCAGCTTCGGCATGCATCCGGCGTGAACAGCTGCACAAGCCCGCCGCCAGCCACCAGAACCGTACTGAACATCGAGAGCCCCGCGCCAGCATAAGCCCAGGCCAACGGCAACTTCCGCACCCGGAGGCAGGTGCTGCGCCAAGCTAACGCGGGCTAAACCGGCGGTTTGCACACGCCGCTCCCCTTGCGCCATGTCCGCAACGACGTGACCTGGTGTTTTACTGGTGGCAGGTGTTGGGTTCGAACCAACGTAGGCTGAGCCGGCCGACGGTTTTACAGATATCTCCCGCACATTCCCTGACCTGCACTTACGTCATCACTACCCGGACTTCTCCGGCTATTCTCCGGGCGCTGGCGAGTCGTCTGGGCCACACCGAGTTCCCTGGACGTCAGGCGTCCGCGACGCTCCGCCTTGACGGCTATTCGGTGAAGAGGTTGAGCACCGGGACTCCGGCTAGCTCGAAGTCCTTGACGTTGCGGGTGACCACGGTCATGCCATGCACTCGTGCCGTCGCCGCGATCAGCGCGTCGATCACCGGAAGAAGCCGGATGTACGGCCGGTCAGTGGATCGATGACCTGGCCCTGTGGGCGAGTACGGCTGACGGCCGGATTCCCCTGGCTGCCAGCGTGGTCAAGCTCACCGCACCCGAGCTGACCGGTGACCAGCTCGTCGGCGTCGCCGAAATGGCAACGGTAGCGGGAATCAGCGCCTCCACCCTCCGGGCGTACATATCCCGCGGCGAAGCGACGGTACCCCTGCCACAAGCCACCATCAGCGGCCGTAACGTCTGGTCCCAGCCCGTACGCCGCCGCTCTCCCGACAACGTCGCGGAATCCGTATCAGCTGATAAATCCGGCGCGTCCCGACCACCAGGCGTCGATGACATCTGGCACAAGTTCAGCTACTCGTTCTTCTACCAACTCTGGGAGCGCCCGGACGTGCGCCGCAGCTGGGCACTGCGGTGGCGCACCGAGCCCGGAGTCCGGGACATCGCGGAAGGGCTCGCCTGGGAAGTCGCCGCCGGACTCAACACGATCATTCCCGCCGATGACCTCGCCACGACCATCCAGCTTGCCGTGCTCGACGAATTTCGCACTGGCCAGCAACTCAGCCGCGACATCAACTGCGGCCAGCTGCACGGCGCCGGGCCGGACGACGCCACAAGCGATGTGTTCTACGGAATCGCGCCCAAGGTCGCCCGCATGCTCGACTGGCTCATACGCCACTACCCATCCACGCAGCGTCATCCCGGCCATCACCGGCGATGCAGAAACCCGCCTCGGCATCCCTCGCGACATCAGCGAGAACAGCATCCGCACAGCCCTCAGCCTCGACGCAAAACTCGACCAAGCAGCCCAGAACGACTTTCTCGACCGGGTCTTCACCCCAGCCGCCAACAACGATCAAGCACCTTAAGTCGGTCGCCACAGCGGCAGTATGCATCAGCACCCAGCCTTTGGCTCGCGACCGGGGATCGGTGCCCGAGGCGCAAGGGAAGCGCATACCCGTTCACGCGGTCAGATAAGCCGCACGATCTCGAAGCTTTGGCGACGGAGGCCCTGACTGGAAGCCGAAAACAGCACCTGCGCGACTATACTCACATCGGCCCGGCAGCTTGGCGAGTCGACGATGTCGTCGCACTGGCCGCGAAGCGCTATAGCGCCTCGCTCTTATGCCTCTTTATCCGTGAAGTCACCCATTGCAAAACGGGTATATTAAGTTCATATGCATCTTCCAAAAGAAAAAGTCCGGCTTTATCGGCGAAAGCGCTCAGGGTCGTAAATACTATTCCACTCTCATCATCATCAAGCTCTAGGTCAACATTATTGAAAACATCGCTAGGCCGTACGACAACGAAGAACCGGAGAGCCACATCTTTCGGAGCAGACCTTCGCCACCGTGCAGCCTCCTGTGAAATTCTTGAACGTTGCTCGGCGGCCGGCAAGAAAAGGTGCCCATTGCGATAAATATCATATGCAGCGCCCGGAGGGCGAGTATACCTTCCCGACTGCCAGTGATCGAAGGTAACCAGCGCGACCCGCGTACCAGCCACTATCAGGTACGAAAAGCGGCTGTTTCGTAAGGACGCGAACCGAACGGCGGGCATCTCACCGAGGTCATTGAACACGGTAGGCGGAGCGTCTATCGGAGCGGTATCCGGGAGCCAACGGCTCAGCCGCGCTGCGGATGCGATTGGGACCAGACGAGAGCGATCGGCTTCGGCGCTTTCAGCCCTCTCAACAAGTAGGCGATGAATCACCCGAGCTACCAGTACCACGATATAGATGATCAACAGCATCACAGCGATTGCACGCCAAAACCACGGAATAGGCCGGGTAGCCGCATAGATATATAGTATAATGACAGGGAGCGCCAGCCATATCGCCATGAGAATAAACTCATCACGGCTGACACCGAATAGCGAAATGCTTCCCAATACGGCAGCTACGAGAAACCATTTCGTCTGACCGGAAGCGTAGGTCGCACCAAGCGCAAGGCCCAACCACCCTAGGAGCGATACAACCGAGATGGTGTGGGCCGTGCTCGATACCCGTTCAACGACTGGGATGCCTACTATCGTCGGCGTGCGACCGGCTTCTACCGTGCTGCGCCACCGTGCAGGCGGACCCAGGTTCTCGTCGGCAGGCACGGATTCAGCCTGCGGTGTGCCAGTCCGTCGGCTCGCCGACTGCCGGGCCATGGCCAGCCGAATCACCTCGACGAGCCGGGCGGCCTCATCCTCACGCTGCGGTCCGAACAGATCGGCCCGCTGGAGCGAAGCAAGCGTGCCCCTGGTCCCGATATCCCAGTCCGGAATCTGGCAGTCATCGAACCGAACTGGTATCAGCCACGGCTCCTCAGGCCGACGCCGACTTAGCTCACCGACCGCCAGCGACAACTCCTCGTTCTGAAAGCTCCTGCCGCGCGAGGCGCTGGACTCAGAAAAGCAGGCAATGAAGACCAGGGCATCGTTGCTAATCGCTCGCCGGATCGCCCTGCGCCAATCCTCGCCCGGTAGCAGGTTGACGGTATCCCGCCAGACCGGCACTCCTGCCTCTTCCAGCAACCTGTGCAACTCGCTGACCCGATCGGAATCCTCCCGTGCGTAACAGAGAAAGACATGCCCGTCGGGCCCATCTTTCTCTGTCATAACCGGGCAGCCTACAAGGTAGTTACTCAAAATTACAGCTCGGCGTGTCGGTGCTGATAACCTTGTCACAGCGCGCTGGCATGGTTGTTCTGTGTCGGATGGTATCCGGCGTGAACACCTGCACGTGCCCGACGTCGACCAGTGAATCCGTGCCAGGCACCGATCGGTTCTCGCGCACGTAAGGCCAGGTCAGTGACCGTTTCCGGGCCTGGTGGCACGTGGTCGGCCCGGCTAAAGCGAGCGAGACCGGCGATTGGGCAAATCGCTCCCCTTTTAGCCATGTCGGCAACACCGTGACCTGGGGTTTCTTGGTGGCAGGTGTTGGGTTCGAACCAACGTAGGCTGAGGCGACGGTTTTACAGACCCACCACCGCAGAGCCGTGACCTGTGTAAACGCATCTTCCCAGCATAGTTGCGCGCGTATTTACCGTGCGTCAAGAATCGTGCTCGGAAGGCGGCATCATGCCCGTGATCGCGCAAGTTTGTCGTAGCTGCCTGGCCTCCCGAACAACCGTTCCGGAACCCCACACGCAAGACATGCAAGCCGGGCCCGGAGTCCGGCAAGAGGGGCGACACGCTTCGTGATCGGGTTACCGTCGGCTATGGGCACTGGTGTGCGTCAGGTGCATGGTGAGGCGTTCGGCGTCGGCGCGCATTCCTAGGCGCTGGTACAGGTCCAGGGCTTGCCGCAGGCGAGTGGCGCCTTCGACGGTGTGGCCCTGGGCGAGCAGACACTGGCCGGTGCCTTCTAGGGCGATGGCCTCGTCGTCGGGCTTGCCCAGCTCGCGGTTCATGGCCAGGGCCTGCCGGTACAGTTGCAGCGCCCGGGTCGGGTCCCCGCCGGCCCTGACCGCTGCGGCGTAGCGGTTCAGCGCCCATGCTTCGTTGCCGCGGTTGCCGAGGTCGCGGAAGGTCTGCAGGGCCTGACTGAGGGCGTCGGTGGCGCCTGGGTGGTCACCAGTCAACTGCCGCACGGTCCCCAGGACGGCGAAGGCGGTTGCCTGGCCGAGGCGGTCGCCAAGGTCGCCGTAGGCCTGCAGGGCCTGGGTGAGGGCGCCGGTAGCACCGTGGTAGTCGCCCGTCAGCCGTCGCACCTCTCCCAGGCGGTTGAGGGTGTTTGCCTGGCCAAGGCGGTGGCCAAGGTCGCGGTAGGCCTGCAGGGCCTGGGCGAAAGCTTCAGTGGCGCCGGGGTGGTCGCCAGTCGTCATCCGCACGTCCCCCAGGCTGGTGAGGGCGGCTGCCTGGCCGAGGCGGTTGCCGAGATCGCGGGCGGCCTGCAGGGCCTGGGTGAAGGCGTCGGTGGCGCCAGGGTAGTCGCCCGTCATCTGCCGCACGGTCCCCAGGCCGGTGAGGGCGTGTGCCTGGCCGAGGCGGTTGCCGAGATCGCGGTAGGCCCGCAGGGCCTCGGTGAGGGCGTCGGTGGCGCCAGGGTAGTCGCCCGTCAACTGCCGCACGGTCCCCAGGCCGATGAGGGCGGACGCCTGGCCGAGACGGTCACTGAGGTCGCGGTAGGCCCGCAGCGCCTGGGTGAAGGCATCGGTGGCGCCAGGGATGTCGCCCGTCCGCCGGCGCACGGCCCCCAGGTCGGCGAGGGCGCCGGCCTGGCCCTGGTTGTCGCCGAGGCGGCCGGCGACAGCGGCTGCTGTCTGATGCAGGATCGCGGCCTGGGGCCAGGGGCCGTCTGCTTGCAAGATGGTGGCGAGCCCCGCGGTCAAGGTGATCAGATCCGGGCCGAGGTTGCGGCGTCCGGCGTGGTCGATGGCCGCTTGCAGGTTGGCGCGCTCGGCGCGCAGCCAGGCCCACGCGCTATCGGGGCCTGGCAACGGGGGGGCATAAGCGGGCGCGGGGCCTCCGGGGCCCGGTCGCGGGGTCAGTGTGGTGAGCGTGGCGGCGCGGCGGGCGGTGTGCTGGTAGTAATGGTGCAGGCGGGCGCGCGCTTCTTCGCCGCCGCCGCCGACGTCGATGGCGGCCAGGGTGCGGGCGTGGGCGCGCAGCAGGTCGTGCATCCGGTAGCGGCCAGGCGACGCGGCCTCCAGCAGGCTGCACCCGGCCAGCTGCCCCAGGTGAGCCTCAGCCTGCTCCAGGTCGCTGGCGGTAAGCGCGGCGGCGGCGTAGCCGTCGATCTCTGGCCCGGGCAGCACGCCCAGGCGGCGGTAGAACTGCTGCAGGTCGGCGGGCAGGGCGTGGTAGGAGACATCAAACAAGGCGGTCAGGTTCCTGGTGCCGTCGTCGAACGGGGCCAGTTCCCGGCCCGGCGGCGCGGCGGCCAGCCGAGTGATCAGGTGATCCAGGGTCCAGGCCCGGCCGTGGGCGCGCAGCAGCGCAGCGGCGATCAGCAGCGCCAGCGGCAGGTTGCCGCACAGTCTGGCCACCTGCTCAAGCAGCCGGGTCTCCTCATCGCAGTCGTGGCCGGCGGGGGCGACGGGCAGGCGGGCGGCACGGCGCAGCAGCGTGACCGCCTCGGCCGGGCCCAGCACGTCCAGCGGCAGAGGCAGCGCGTCATCCAGCGCCGTCAGGCGCTTGCGGCTGGTGATCAGCACCAGGCTGCTGCCGGTGCCCGGCAGCAGCGGCCGGACCTGATTTTCGCTGGCCGCGTTGTCCAGCACGATCAGAGTGCGAGTGCCGTACAGCCGGTCCCGGTAGAACGCCGCCCGCGCCTGCGGGTCCGCCGGGATCAGCTGCGGCGGGGTGCCCAGGTCGCGCAGCAGTTCGGCCAGCGCCTGGGACGGGTCCAGTGGCTGCCTGCCCTCGGTGAACCCGGCCAGGTTGATGAACAGGTGCCCGTCGGGGTACCGGTCGGTCAGCCGGTGGGCGGCGTGCAGGGCCAGCGCGGTCTTGCCGACCCCGCCCATCCCATCGATCGCCGAGATCACCACCGCGCCCGGCGACGCGCCTCCGGGTGCCTGCTCGGCCAGGGCTAATAGCGCGCCTATCTCCCGGTCGCGGCCGGTGAACAGCGCGGTGTCGGGCAGCAGGTGGCGCGGGCCGTGTCCTGTCCTGTCCTGCGCTGCCGCGCGCATCCTGCCCGGCGGTGCCGCGGCTGCCGCCGCGCATGCCATCAAGTCCGCGCGCTCGGCATCAGGCAGGTCCAGTGCCTGGGCCAGGCGCCGGGCCGATCCCGGATGCGGACGCTGGCTGCGTCCCTGCTCGAGCCTGGCAATCGTGCGCTCGGCCAGCCCCGAGCGCCCGGCGAGTTCCTCCTGCGACAGGCCCGCCCCGATCCGCAGCCTGCGCAGCAACTCCCCGAACCGCGACCCATCTTGGCTGTGTGTCATCCCTGCCCGCCCACGCAAAAACATTGCACTCTCGCATGGTAACGCCGCAGGTAGCCGTAAATGCCCGGAATATGTCCGCGAAATGTCGGGTCAGGTGTCCTGGTCTGCCCTGCCGAGCCCGATTAGCTTCAAAATGCGCTTACCGCAGAAAAATGTGCTCAACGGACGCTGGGCTCACCGGGCAGGAGGCATCGGCATGAAGAAAGTCCGCGTGATCGCGGGGATGGCCGGTCCGGTGCACCAGCAGGCGCATCACAACACGGCCTGCGCTGCACAGGCGGCGCCCTGATCGGGGAAGGGAACTACGGTGAGAAGAGTGGCAATTCACCGCCGACGGCGCCTTGGCGCTAAAAACAGGAAAACCGCGATTCGAGTGACCGTGGCAGGAATCGCGGCACTCGGGTTAATGGCGGTAGGGGGCCTGAGCACCCCATTCTCCAGACGCCGCTGGGTGGCTGGCCTCGCTTCGCTGGCCGTGCTGACTGGCCTGACGATACCGCTCGCGTCGATGCAGCCCGCTTCCGCGACCTTGCCTGGTCCGGTCGTGTACCAAGGCGAGGGATTCGATACCGCATCACCACCGCCCACCGCTGACATGACGGAGTGGTGGACCACCACTCCCTACAGCGGCCTGGGATCTACCTGGGCGGTGTGAACTCCGGCGGGACGAACCCGGGCCACAACTACATCGCGAACATCATGACCACTGGTTACGCGGTGTGGCTGTACTGGGTGGGGCCGCAGTCCGCCTGCGCGACGCAGGGCAACCTGGCCGCCTTCAGCAACAACGCGAGCACGGCGCAGTCCCAGGGCGAAGCCCAGGCCGACGCTGCGGTCGCCGAGGCGGCAGCCACCGGATTCGGCACCGTTTACATCGTCTATGACCTGGAGGCCTACAACACCCAGAACGCGACCTGCGTCACCGCGGCGGCCTCGTTCATCAACGGCTTCCAGTTCGAAGTCCATAACGCCGATGGCAAGCACGGCGCCGTCTACGGCTCCAGTTGCGCCTCCGATCTCGACAACCTCGTCAACCACAGCAACGTCCCCGAGGCGATCTTCCCGGCCTCCGGCGACGCCCATTTCGCGACCACGCCCATCGAGTGCATCGCCAACAACCACTGGGACCACAACCAGCGAATACATCAGTGGTCGGCCGGCACGCACACCAGGTTCTTCGCTGGCGACAGCGGACCCAGCATCTCGCTGGACGAGGACTGCGCGGACGGCCCGGCCGAGAGCACGACGGCCTGGGATCTGGGATGCCACTAATGCGAGACAACCGATACCGGAGGCGGTGCGAACAAGTGAAACTTCTGAAAGCAGCGCGTTACCTCGGACCAGGGGTCGCGGCCGCGGCCGGCCTGGCCTTGCTGGCCTTCGCCTACCCGAGCTCGGCGACGGCACCCGGTGCCATCAGCTGGGCCAACCGGCCCGTCGCGATCCCCGCGGTGAAAGCACCAGTCAATCCAGGTCTCCCCGCCTGTGCGACGGCCAGCCTCAGCACCCGCATGGTGCACCGGGGCATTGTCGGATACGGGACCTACGCCTACATCTACAGCGCCAGGAACATCGGCCCCCGCGCCTGTTACGTCTCGGGCACGCCAAGGGTAACCGTCGCCGGTAAGTCAGTGACGCACGGCGTGAACGTGCTGAACGTGTCGGCCGGGACGCTGGCCCCCGGTGCGTCGGCAACCTTCGCGATCACCGAGACAACGCGCGTTCCCTGCACCGTGAAGCTGCGAAACGGCGTCACCGCGTCGACGGCGGTTCGGGCGCTGCTGAAGGTCGGCCCCCGGGCGAGCCGGGCCGTCAGCGCCGGGACCCTGCTGACTACCAACTGCGTCACCGTGCACGTGACTCCTATCGGCCTGCCGCTGACGCAGCCGAAGCCGGATTCTCTTTCCGGGCTCCGGGTCGCGCTCGCGCTCCCGGCCCGGATCGCCGCCGGCCAGGTGCTGCGGTTCGCGGTCACGATCACCAATCCCACCAGGGCCTCGGTCAGGCTCTCCCGCTGCCCGAGCTACGAAATGGGGCTGTCCGTCGCGCCCGCGAAGGCGTACAAGCTCAACTGCTCGGCGGCGCGGGTCATCGGTTCCGGCCAGTCCCGCACCTACGAGATGCAGTTCGCCATTCCCGCGGACGCCCCGGCCGGCCTGGCAAAGATCGGCTGGTTCCTGCTCAACCCGAACCGCACCGGTGCGGGCGGCACAATCACGATCACCAGGCTATAGCTGTGAGGCGACCATGCGAATTGGACGCGCACGCTGAGTTCTCCGCACTGGCCAGCGGGGCCCGGACGACGAGAAGGGAACAGACCTGCATGAAAAGACTCTTCCGACCAGCCGTCGGCAGCAATCTCAGACGCCGTCGGCTGTTAGTGCTGATTGCTCCGGCCTGCGTTATCGCGACCGCGCTCGGCTCCGTGAGCCCAGCGCTGGCCCGGCCAGTCTCGTCCGCGGTGCGGGCCAGGCCCAGCGCGGCGGCGCAGGCCCGGCCTACGCGGTCCGCCCTCCCGGTCAGCACGACCAGGTCACTGCGCAGCCTGAACCAAGAGCGACGGCCGGCCGGCAGCAGCCAGACAAGATGGGTCGTCCGCGACCCGGTGGCCTACCGGCAGGCCGAGAAGACCGGCAACTGGGTAACGACCCCGGAGGGCCTGTCCTACAAGACGTGCGTGTATAGCGTGCCCAGCCACGGCGTCCTGAGGAAAAACGAGATCATCTCCCCCAACGGGGCCATCCGGAAGATAACGCCATGTCAGCATCCGACGATCACGGCTTCCGCTTCAGCCACGCCGAGCGCCTCGGCAGGCAGCACCGGCCAAGCCAGGCCCGGCACGACAGCACCCAGTTCCGCCGCGCACGGCACGATCCTGCCCGCCGGAGCATGCAGCTTCGGCCCGGGAGGTTCCTACTGGGCGGCCTCCTGCTACGGCTCTTCGCCGTCGTGGGTGACCTCCTTTGACCAGAAGTACGCGGTGCCATCCAACCCTGCCCAGACCGGGGCGCTGATCTTCCTCTGGGGCGGCATCGAGAACGCCAACGGCAGCACGCTGCTCCAGGACGTCCTGACCTGGGGCGCGAACGGAGGCATCGTCACTCAGCCGAACATCTGGTACGTAAACAACTGGTACCTGTGGCCGAGCAACAACTCGGTCCACAGCGCCAGCATGCACGTGAACCCCAACGACACGATCGTCGCCGACCTGACTGCGAGTAATTGCACCACTGACGGCCATTGCACTTGGGTGCTCACGTCGACCGACACCGTCAGCGGGAGTGCAACCTCCATAACCATCGGCAGCGGGGTGGGATTCGACCTGCTGATCGGCTCCGATATGGAGGTTCCCCGGGCACAGGGGTGCATCGAAACGCCGGCCAGCGGCCACGCCGCCTTCCGGAACCTGACCGTCAACGGGAACACCGGAACGATCACCCCGACCTTCGGTGTCTCTTTCCCCGACCCGCAGTGCAGCATCACGATGAATCAGACTTCCAGCGCTTCCGACATTCTCTGGAAGACCTCATAACCAAGCAAGAAAGGAAGACACGCCTGCTATGTCAGCAATTACTGTCCCGTTCCGCCGGGGCCGCATCCGCAGGATCACGCTGGTCCTGCCTGGTTTTGTCCTCGCCCTGGGCGTGACCATCGCCGCGTCAGTCCAGCAGCCCGCCAGCGCGGCCACAGCCGAACAGCACGTATGCAGGGCGATCGACACCCTGCCTAACGGCAACCAGGCCGTCGTGTGCTCCGACATCGAGCTGCAACCGGTCAGTGGCGGTGTCGAGGTCTGGGGAGAAGGAGAGTATTACTGCCAGGGTCCGGACGTGCAGTGCAATGGAATTCACGCAGACAACAACATGACGTTCATCACGACTAATGCCATTCCCCCCGTCGAGGGCACTGTCCAGAACAATCCCTACCAGTGCACAACGGCCTGCCCGAACGCCGCTCCACCAAATAATCGCGCGTTCGTGTCCACACCACACCGCTTCATCAATACTCAGGAATGCGACAACATCGTGGCGACCGTTAGCACGAGTGCCGCTATCCTGCTTAAGGGAACGAGCCAAGCCGCCCATCCCCAGACCTCACTCTCGGTAACGATGACGCTCTGCGGTAATTCCGGAATTATCTGAATGTTTCGCTGGCCCGGACTCGTGCAGGTCCGGGCCAGCGCTCAGTCCCGTCTGCCAGCCATTGCCCCGCGCCACGGCTTCATCCTCTCCGAAGGATAGGTGTGACCTCGTCCAGGCGCGAGACCGTGGCCTGTGAAATTCATCGGCACGCGGCGCAGCTACGCCCAGCTTGACAAAATCAACCAGCAGGTGGCGGCCGACAGCGCCGAGCTCAGGAATGAAGGGAAATACCTCGCCAACTCCTACCCTGATCCGGCAACGGGAACGGTGAAGGTAGACATCCGGAAAACCAAGGCCGCCTTAATTTCGAAGCTCGCGTCATTTACAGGGTCATTCGATGACATCACTTAACTACGCGGTGATCGCCTCGAGCGTCCTTAATAGAATGTTCGGATCCGGCGTGACCCTGGGTGAGCCAGCCCGTCTGGGGATCCCAGGTGTCGGTCAGGTAGACGTTCGGGCTGGAGTCGAGCTGGTACTGCAGCGGCTGGCCAAGCTCGGTGTACGACAGCGAGGTGACGTAGGACGCTATCCCGGTCACCGACTCCGGATGACCCGCGTTGTCGTAGGTGTAACCCACGGTCTCGGACGGCAGCCCGCCGTCACCCAGGTACTGAAGCTGCTGGAGCTGGCCGGTGCCAACAGCGTTTTTGAGTCGCCGAAACCACGACCCGACCGATCGTCACTGCGGCTCGCCGGCGCCGTGACTTACTGAGCAGGCCGGCAATGTCCAGCAGCGTCTGAGCGCAGTTGGTGTGGGCATGCGCCGCCACCCAAAGGCACATACGCGATCGAGTCGGCAATAGGAGGGGCTCATATTCGGCAGGGAGGGTGTTTGCCGGTATGAGTACGGTCGCGAACAGTGGTCGCATCTGGCGCGAAGGGGCAGCGGCGCGGCAAGGCAGTGCCCTTCTGCGGGCGCAATCAAGCAGAGGCGTGAGAGGATCGCGGGCAGGCAGCCGGACCAGGATCGCGCTGCTGGCGGCCCGGCACCGCCCCGACCTGGTGGCCTCCCGGGCAGCAGCCCGGCCTGTCGTGCCGGCTGTACTGCGACGAGCACGGGACCCTGACTGGCGCTCCGCCGCTCAGCAAGCTGCTGCGGGTAATCGACCAGGCGCTGGGACGGCAGCAGGCAGGCTGGGGCGGCTAGCCGAGCTTGACGAATACCCTCGGGCCTCCGCTGGCGAAGAAGCGGCTGCCACCCTCGAACGTCGCCGACCAGGTAGCGCTGACCG
The DNA here is from genome assembly GCA_963819285.1 of uncultured Actinomycetota bacterium. GTDB lineage: Bacteria > Actinomycetota > Actinomycetes > Streptosporangiales > Streptosporangiaceae > Chersky-822. The sequence continues at coordinate 862,928 of CAWFVM010000002.1, read as the reverse complement.
GGTCGGTGAACGTCGCCGAGAAGTGGCCGGACGCCGTGGTGCGGGGCTTGGCGATCCAGTACCAGGTCTTCTTGCCCTTGGGCCGGAGCACGATCAGCACCACCTGGTGGCTCAGCGTCCGCCAGCGGCCGGTGTTCTCTTGCAGCTGACCACTCACGGTGAGGGACCCGCCCTTCGCAACGGTGCGCGCGGACACGTGGAAGTCCTCGACCCGGGTGAGGTACTTCCACAGGTGCACCGGCTTGCTGGTGGCCGCCTCGATACCCGTTGCCGCCGCGATGCGCTCCCGGTACCAGGCGTTCGCCAGCCGGGCGGCGAAGTGGCCGGTCCAGTTCGCTCCGATCACCGGGCACATCTGGGTGCCGTTCCAGCTCGAGCGGATTCTGCCGAGCACGTGCCATGGCCCCTGTGGCTTGGCGGCGTAGTCGACAAAAAGGGGAGCGGTGCTCTGGAAGTCCGACGCGTTCGGCACCTTGTACACGATGCAGCCCGAAACCGAGACCACGCCAAATGGGCTAAGCCGCTCTGACACCCGGGTAATTTTCGCTGGCCAATTGACGCTGATGTTTTCCGAGGTGCTAGCTCCAGTGAAGTAAGCATTGAACTCGCCGGCCGAGACCGTCCAGCTGTCAGACAGCTTCAGGTGCGCCAGGGTCGCGGTGAAATGACCTGCGGCGTTGGTGATGGGGGTTCGCGCCCCATTGCCTGGCCGAGTGCCCTCCACTGTGACCGGAAAGTCTGACAGCGGCTGCCAGGTCGAGCCGGACTTAAACAGAACCGTGCCAGTCACTTTGTCCGACTGCCCGTAGTTGACGTCCTTCCTTGCCACAGCGGCAGTCAGCTTGACCTTGTCAGGAACCACCGTCAGATCTTGGATCTGCTCGGTGTTCGTCGTGGTATCGACGCCCGGGCCGCCAGTGACAGAGGCCTGCCACTCCCAGCCTGTTACGTTCTCGGTCACCGAGTAAGTCCCGTCCGCGCCGGACGTGGCGGTGAAGCCAGAGCCAGACGTACCCAGGGGCGAGACGGTCACAATGGCGCCCTGTACTGGGCTGGTTCCGCCATCTGGGTAGACGCCGGTGACCAAACCTGAGAAAGTCACCGATCGATGCGCCCAGTCGACCGTGGTAGGGCTGGCCGTCATCGTCAGCGATGGCTGGATCAGCAGGCGCAAGGTGCCCGCCGCGACACCGGTCACCGTAGTGCCCTGGTCGGACGCGGTGACCTGAATCGAGTAGACCCCGAGCGGCAGCTCACCGGCCCCCGAACCCCACGGGATCGGATCGGTGGCAGTCCAGATGCCCGAACTCTGCGGTCCCTGCCCGGGTGGGTTGAAACCGGTGATAGTCGTCGCCGCTGTGGCAGAGCCGAAGGCGAACAGTTGCGCGCTCAGACTGGTGATCGGCGAGGATGCCGTCAGCGAGATCTCCAGCGACTGACCGGTCTCCGTCAGCTGATCCACCGTGATGGTGTCCTGTGGTGCGGCAGCGTGAGCACTGGTAGGCACCAGCGCTCCGGTCAGGGCAAGCGCCGTTCCGGCAAACAGCAGCACGGCGGACCTGAAAGGACGGAATGACAAGGGCCGGGACGAGAAGGACACCGTGGCTCCTGCTACGCGGCGGGCTGCTCAGCCGCTCCCCGGGCACCTCGGCGGGCGCGCCGGCAAAGCCGCACAAGGTGAGCATATACCGAGATAAGCGCATGTCGGTTTCGGGGACGGGTCGAGCCCAGTGTCTTACGCACTCAGCCTGAATGGCGGATAGCGCAGCCCGCTTCAGTGGAGGTATCAGATGGCCGAGCACGAGCCCTTTCCCGACGGGATCGTGGTGGCCCATTTCATCGTCAGCCACGCGACCCCGACACGGTGAGCAGCTTCCTCAACTGCCGGGTCAAGGACATCGAGGCCGTCCACGCCGAATGGAGCGCCAGAGGCGCGCAGTTCCTGACGCCACCCAAACAGCGAGGGCCTGGACCTCGTGGCCCGCTACTGCGCCCGCCAGTTCGGCGCGGGCCGCAGCTTCGACCTCGTGCCGACCCGGGGCAACGGCCAGCCCGCGTTCGCGACCTACCTGCACGGCCCGGCCGGAACCCGCCACGCGACCGCCTTCTACGTGCTCACCCTCGCCGGCGGCCAGATCCGCGGCATCACCCGCTTCGAGACCAGCGTGCTGCCGTGGTTCGGGCTACCACGCTCACTCCCGAGCCGCTGAGACGCCGTAGGCTGCCTACTCCCTACCTGGCGCGTCAGTAAAGTACGGCGACGATCATGTAAGCCAGCGATGTTACATCGCCGTGTTATTCATCTGGCTGTGGCAGGCGGAGTCCATATCGGCCGCGCTGACGGCTTGCGGCGGAGGGCGTCGCGCCCGCAGGAGCGGGTCGGGTATCCGGTCGCCGAGCCGCAGCAGGCCGGCTCCGGTCAGTGCTGCCGCCAGGGCGCCGCCCCACCAGATGGCGTCGGGTGAGGTGGCGAGCAGCGCGCCGCCGGCCGCGGGGCCGAGGGCCACGCCTGTGGTGAAGGACAGGCCGTAGAGCGACATGTAGCGGCCGAGCAGGTGCGGCGGCGCGAGGTCGGCGACGATCGGGCCAAGCACGATGAACTGCGCGCATTCACCGACCGCGATCACGATCGCGACCCCGGCCAGGACGGCGGTAGCGGTAAGCACCGAGCTCGTGAGCGGTGCGAGCAGGACCGCGAGCAGGCCGGCCGCGAAGAGCGCGCTGGTGGCAGCGAGAGCGTGGGTGCGGCGCATCCGCTGGACGACCCGGGTGGCCGGGATCTGCGCGAGGACGATGAAGAAGGTATTGATGAAGACGACGACGCCGATCTCGCCCGGGCCGACAGCCGTGTGCGCCTTCGCGAACGGCGCGAGGATGTTGGTGAAGAGCGCGCCGCCGGTCATCACGAACACGATGTTGGCGGCGATCAGGATGAGGAAGAGCCGGTCGCGGGCAACTGCCAGGAAGCCTGTACCCCTGTCGCCGGCCGGCGCAGCGTTCGCAGGGCGAGGATTCGGAATCCCTGCGAGCACCACCAGCGCGAACACAGCGAAGGTGAGGCCGTCGAAGAGGTAGAGCGCCTGAAACGCGCGCAGGTTATCGGCGGCAGCGACGATGAAGCCCGCAACCGTCGCGCCGCTGCCGAGACCGAAGTTGCCTGCGACCCGGCGGAGCGCGATCGAGGTGGCGCGCTGCTCTGGTGAGATCAGGGTCAGGCTCAGAACCTGGTTCGCGGTGTTCGCGACCCCGAACCCGGCGCCGCCGACGGCCGAGCAGATGAAGGCCTGCCAGGGACGGTCGACGAATGCGAAGCCCGCGTAACCCAGTGCGTTCGCGAGATTGCCGGCGATCAGGATCGGCTTCGCGCGGAAACGATCGAGCAGCACACCAGCAAAGGGCGTGACGACCGCCGCCGTGCCCATGACCGCCGCCAGCACCGGCCCCGCAACCGCCGTCGGGAAACCGCGGGCCTGGTGCAGGTAGATGATCTCGAAGGGAAGGATCAGCCCGGTGCCGAAATAGTTGACCGCAGTCCCAGCCTGAAGAACTCTGACAGGCCCCGGCAGGCCCGTCCGCCAGCCGCCGAACACACGAGCGAGCGTCCTGCTCACTTGCTTCCCGCGGCTGGCTGCTTCCCCGCGCCCGCCTGAGCCTCGCGGCCTCATCGGCAGCGGCGATCAAGAATGGCGGACTCCACGCGCCCGGCCGATGCGGACGATTCCATCATCAACCTTCCAGGGTCGTTCCCAGTTGCCGCGGCACGATCTGGCGGGCGGATCGTCCGGGTAGCCGGTAGTGCATACACCGCGGCGCCCGGAAACTGGGCGGTGTGCGTACCAGGTGGAAGCGCCGCATGCGTCAGAAGGGGAGGTGCGCAGGGGCTGCGACGTTAAGTGCCCTGGTTCTCGGGCTGCGAGCCGGGCACGAGCGGCGAGTGTCGTCATAGTGCCCGGCAGTACCGCATCGGAGGATCGTCCATGTTCCTGCGCCTGCTCTATCTCATCTTCGTCCGAGTCTGTGGCTGGCTGGTCCTGCTCGGCCGGTCACCGGCATCTGTCGGGCGCCCTCGGGGTCGGAGTACCGCAGGTGGCGGACCAGTCAAAGGCTCGCCTCTGCGGCCGGGGACCCGTCCGGCTCGTCGGCCAGCTCCAGCAGCGGCCGGACGGGCAGTTCGACGTGGCTGGCCGGGGTATCCCGGGCTAACATCGTCAGCCCGGGACGGATCGCCACGCGGTTGGGCGAGCACGCTCTGCAACTCGCCGCCACTGTCTACACCTCCGCGGATGGTCCGCGACGAGTGCGGCATCCGTTCACGGCGCCGCTGCGGCACGAAGGACTTCCCAAAGAAGTCGCCGGTGTCATTTACTTCCTGGCCCGCGCGGATGCCAGGTACGTCACCGGCGCCGAACTGCTGGTAGAAGGCGGATACACCGCCATCTGAGGAACGTCCGGAAGGATCGATCCGAAATGCCTCTCCCCTATACACACATGACCTGCCGGGCAATGATCTGCATGCTGACCGGTGATCGGCTCCAGCAGATCCCCGAGGTCGTGCTGCCCGCGCTCCGTGCGGGCCGCATCGTCATCGCCGACCGTTATGTGTTCACCGCCGTCGCACAGATGCGCGCCAGGGGTTATCTCAACGAGAGCTGGTTCGTCGACATCTGCCAGCACGTACCCCGGCCGGATCTAACCCTGTACCTGGATCCTGGGTTCGCCCTGTCGCAGCAGCGCGTCGGACGACGAACAGAGTGGCGGGCTTCGTACATCGAGGCTGACCACGACCAGCAACTCTACATGCGGTATCAGGAGGTCGTGGCGGAAGAGGGGCTCATCCGGATCGACACGGCCGGGGACATCAGCGCAAGCTCCGCGCGGCTCTTCGAAGTTGTCGGGCAGGTGCTGCCGACTCTCCCATTGTCGCCATGGTGAGAAATCCGGACAGTGCCGCAACCGCCTCAGAATGCGCCGGCCGGAAGAAGATGGAGGACGCCCGGAAACTAGGCGGCTGGGGGTCATCAGCTATCCGCCGGCGTGGTCGACGTGCCGGACGGGATTGCGGTCCAGCTCTACGCCGGTAGCGACTTCGATGAGGAGGCCGTGGACCTGAAGTTCATCCGTGAGCCGCCTTCTGGGTACTTTAAAATTGCTCACGACTGAGATTTGAGGATCCGACGCGACGCCTTCTCGGACTGACTCGCGCTGTGCGTTCGGCCACCCCGGTGCCTGCTGCCTGCCATCCCGAGTCGCAGTCATTGTGCTGGCGCGGGCTCTGGCCGGCGTGATGTGCCCGGGGTATGGTCTGGCTCGTGGCCGGGACTACCTTTTTGTCCGCTCTGCGGGAAGGTGCCGAGCGTGCTCCGGACCAGCCATCTCTTACCTGCGGCCCGGTGACGCTGACCCGCGCCGGGTTTCTCGACAGGGTCGAGCGCCTCGCCGGGTTGTTGGCGAGCGGTGGCGTGACCAATGGCTCAAAGGTCTCGATCGGCCTGCCCAACTCGGCGGACTTCGTGGTGAGCATGTTTGCCGCGTGGGCCGTCGGCGCAGTGCCGCAGCCCATCTCCAGCAGGCTTCCGGCCGCCGAACGCGTCGCCCTGCTGGACGTAGCCCGCCCGTCGCTGGTCGTTGGCGTGCCCGAAGCGGAGGCCGGCGGCTGGCCGGTGCTGGAGTCGGTGCCCGCGGAACTGCCCGCCGGCCGCTTCACGCCCGGCATGTCGCCCGAGCTGAAGGCCGTGGCCAGCGGCGGGAGCACCGGTCGGCCCAAGCTGATCGTGACGACAGCGCCCGCAGTGGTTGAGTCGTCGGCGGCGGCCGCGGCCCTGCTGGGCATGCGGCCGGACGGTCAGGTGCTGATGACCGGGCCGCTCTACCATAACGGCCCGTTCTCCCTCACGGCCGCCGCGATAGGGACCGGCAACCATGTCGTCCTGATGTCCCGGTTCGACGCGCTGCAGACAGTGCGGCTCATCGAGGAATACCAGGTGACCTGGCTGTACATGGTGCCGACTATGATGACGCGCATCTGGCGGCTGCCTGAGGACGAGCGCAGGACAGCCGATGTTTCCTCGCTCGAGGCGGTATTCCACACCGCAGCGCCGTGTCCGGCCTGGCTCAAGCGGGCGTGGATCGAATGGATCGGCCCGGAGAAACTGATCGAGCTCTACGGCGGCACCGAACTCCAGGCGATCACGGTGATCAACGGCGCCGAATGGCTCAGCCATCCCGGATCCGTCGGCCGGGTCGTGGTCGGCGAAATGCAGGTCCGCGACCCCGGCGGCAACCCCCTTCCCGCAGGCGCGGAAGGGGAAATCTGGATGCGGCGCGGGCCCGGCGCCGAGGCCGTGTACCGCTACGCCGGCGCCACCGCCCGCAGCGCCGCCGGGGGATGGGAATCGCTCGGCGACATCGGCGTGATCGACGCCGACGGCTACGTCTACATCACCGACCGGATGGCCGACATGATCCTGGTCGGCGGAGCGAACGTGTATCCGGCCGAGATCGAGGCGGCGCTGGAAGAGCACCCAGCGGTACGCTCCTGCTGCGTGATCGGCCTCCCGGACGACGACAAGGGCAACATCCCGTACGCCATCGTGGACCTGTCCGACCCGGCGTCCGACGAGGAACTTCTCGCGCACCTCCGCCAGCGGCTGGTCCCCTACAAGCTCCCGCGCATCATCGAGCGCGCCACCGCGCCGTTGCGCGATGACGCAGGCAAGGTCCGCCGGTCAGCACTACGGGCCGAGCGGATCGCTCAGGCCAGAGCCAACGCAAGCGCGGCAGACTCGTGAGCACTACCAGAGCGGGCAGGCAGGCCGGCATGCCGAGACGGCCGAGGTTACCTGCCGCGCAGTCGCCGGCCGCCAGGCACACCCAGCCGATCGGCTCTTTTGACGACCTGACAGCCGACACGTTCGAGTCCGACAAGGAACTCGACGACTTCCTGGCCTTCACCTACGCTGAGCGCCGCCGCGACCTGGCCTGAGTACTCACCGTGCACCCGGTCATCCTCGACACCGATGTCGCCTCCTATCTGCACCGCCGTAAGCTCACCGGGCTGCTCGCAGCCAGGCTAGTCGGCCGCGAGCCCCGCCCTCACATCAAGCACATCCGCGCCGTGTTTCCCGCGTGTCCCGTGCAGCCATGCGCCGCCCGCTGGCAGGTATCAGTTCGTGAGCGCGCAGCCCGCCGATACATCCGCCCACCATGAGCCGTCAGTAAACTGGCCGTCGGCGTAGTAGCGGAAGGGCTGGATACAGGGGCCGTAGTCCGAGCGTATGTTCTGCGCGGCGTTCTGCTCGGCAGTTGCGAGGGTGGCACCATAACCTTCGTCGGTTTCGCCGTGGTAGGTAACAGCAGGCCTGATCGTGTGCGCAGCCGATACGGACGCGGCGGCCGTGCCGGCTAGGGGCGCGGCGGTCAGCGCAGCTACCGGTGAGAATGACGCTTCGCGTGGTATAGCCGTCCCAGGACGGCTCACAACGACAATAAACCCGGACCGGCAAGCCCGCCAGGCCGGAATCGAGTTATTCCCGACCGCGCACAGGCTATTCACGCCACAGGCACGCCCGGCTAAATAGCCCAGATCCTCAGGTGCCTCACCAGCCTGCCCGGCACCCTGACCCCCAGGGCCTTGGAACTCCCCGGCTTTGGTGCACACCTAGCTTTGCGTGACCAGCAGGTACCAATACCTCTCTAATATTATTTTACCTATTCATTTCGTGTGCGGTGATCAGCCTGGGTTTGGCCGCCTCGTGAGCCGGGCTTGACATGGGGCAGGCGGCCGTATCCTTCTAGACCAAGGCCCGGCCGATCCTGGTGAATCCCTGAATGCATTATGCTTTCAATGCTGCTACGATAACTTCATGACCGCGCTTACCATCAGGGATGTCTCCGACGACGCCGTGCGGACGATGAAGATCCGCGCGGCACAGGCAGGCCAGTCCCTGCAGGGATATCTCCGCAGCCTGATCGAGAAGGAAGCCGCAAGACCTACCGTAGCCGAGGCCGTCGAGCGAGCCAGGAGGGACGCGACCGCCAGCATCAACACCGCTGACATTCTCTCGGCCATCGACGAGGGCCGGGCTCGACGTTGACGGTCGTGGATTGCTCAGCCATAGTCGAACTGCTCGCGGCAAAGACCGAGGCTGGAGAGTCCATCGCGGAGCGGTTGGGCAGATCGCGGATCTTGTACGCGCCTTACGTACTAGATGGGGAAGTCATCTCGGCGCTGCTCGGGCTCAGGAGAGGCAGAAAGATCACCGAACGGGAAGCCGACGCCGCGGCCGCCAACTTTCGCGCGTTCCCCGTGGAGCGGCAAGATGTGTTGCCTTTGTGGCTCCGCATCAAAAGGCTGCACGCCAACTTGTCCGCCTATGACGCTCAGTATGTCGCCCTGGCGGAAATCCTTGGCGTCTCCTTGGTCACCGCCGACGCCCGTATCGCCCGCAGCGGCGCAGCCCGTTGCGACATCGAAGTCTTCGGTGCGCCGCCATCCTCCTGAGCCGCCCGCCCAGGGCAGGCAACGCGGACGACCCGCCCAGGACGTTGTGTACGCCTGCTGGTCGGCCTGATAGCCGCTCGGCTGAGGGCCGCCCGGTAACGTCGACGCTATCTGGGTACATCACTCGTGGCCACGCGTCGGATTGGTCGCTCATATGTTGATTCGCTCCGCCGATGGAGGGCGTTCATGATGGACGGACAGCGACCCGGCTGGCTGGATGAGTTGATCGGGATCGTGAAGCAACTGTGCCCAGATCACGGAAAGGACTTATCAGACAGCAATATGGGCGATGCGCGGGTGATCGGACGCGTGTCCCCCGACGCGGAACTCGGCGCTGGCTGGTTCTGGATTGGCCTTGGCGGCCGGAAACTGGAAGATGACCAACTCGAAGCCGCTCACCTAGCGCCCGCCGAGGGAGCCAGCCGGCTCAAATTCCAGCTGATCGAAACTCTTCAAGACGGCAACGTGCTCAAGGTCAGGGTCGCGGAGCACGCGCCGACGGAAGGACTGTTTCTGTGGTCGCTCGCCCGCGCGCCTGGCCTGCTTGAAAAGTCACTGCTTGACGGCCTGAGGTCAATCGACCGGTACACGCTGGTGAGCCAATTCGCGCAAGGACGGGCCGACATCGCTCCTGCGAGTCCCGCCCTCGGCAACAGTCAGGTGCTGAGCACCGAACAGTTGAACGCCGAGCAATGGCGTGCCTGGCGCGCTTGTCGTTCGCCCGGCGTGCATCTGGTCTGGGGACCGCCGGGAACCGGGAAGACCAAGGTAATAGCGCAAGCGCTGCGGGCTTTAGTCGCCGACGGGGAAAGCGCACTGCTGGTATCAGCTACCAACGTCGCCGTAGATAACGCCCTGGTCAAGGCGGCCGCGATAATCAGGCCCGCTCCCGGGGTTATGGTCCGGGCAGGCACGCCGCACCTGCCGGATGTTGCCCAGGATCCCGCTATCTGCCTGGAAAAGCTGGTCCGCGATCGACAGGAGGCGCTTGAGAAGGAACGACGTCGGCTCGAAGATCAGATCACCGCGCTCCAGGCCGTTCCAGTGGTTGCCGAACTCACTGCGGCCGAAGCCGATCTGCAAGGCTTCGATCTGCCTGCCTACCTGGCGGCCGAGGACCGGTTGAGGTCCGCCGAATCACTGGCCGCCCGGCAGACCGAGTTGGCGCGGGCCCAAGGGCAGGAGGCTGAAGCCGCGTCGGCAGCGCAGGCGGCCGCAGACGACGACGAGACGATGCGCACGGAACACGCGGCCGCGGAGCCAGCCCGCCGGTTCATCATCGACGCCGACAACAGACAGCGCATGCTGGCCGAACTCAGGCTCAGGGTCGGCATGGCCGATGACGATATATCCAGGCTGGAAGGGCAGCGTGACAACCTTGCCGGGCAACTCTCCGCCGCCCGGGCCCGCCGCCGGTTCGGACACGGCCATCTGAAGATCCTCGTCGGCGAAAACGGCCAGCACCTGGCGGCCGCGACGTCCCGCCGGGACGAGGCACAGGCACGATTCCGGCAGTTAGCTCCGCAGCTCAACGCGCGCATGGAGGAAAGCCTGCGCGCCGCGCTCCCGCATACCGTCGCTTCACTCGCCAATCTCGATGAGCGCCTCGCAAAGGCCAGCGAGACCGCGCGCCGGGAAAGAGAGAACTGGGATGCCCGGACCAGGCTTACGCGAAAACTCATGGCCGGGATCGAGCGGTTGCGGCTGAAGCCAGAACCGGCGGCCACCGACAAAGAGACCGTCCGCATAGCGCGATCACGCGACCTGCCGGGCAAGTTCGCGAAGCTGCCCGAGCTGAGGAAAAGATCCGAGAGCATCCACCGGGAGATAGCGCGGCTGACGGACGATCACGAACGCGTCGTGTCCCGGATGCGCAAGGAATCATCGCAGGCACGCAAGGAAATCGTACGCAACGCGAAGGTCGTAGCCACGACGCTGGCCAAGCTCCGGCTGAGCAAGGAACTCCGGGAACGCGACTACGACTACGTGATTGTCGATGAGGTTTCCGCAGCGTGTGCGCCGGAGGTCCTTTACGCGGCGAGCCGGGCGCTCAAAGGCGTGACGCTGCTCGGCGACTTTCTGCAGAACGGGCCGATCGCGCCCCATGTCTTCGAGAATTCGGCCGAGGTCGCGATCCGGCGCTGGTACCGTCAAGACTGCTTCGCGCTTTTCGGGATACGGGACGCGACATCCGCGCAGGCCAACCCCGGCTGCGTGACGCTCACGCGGCAATACCGGTTCGGCCCCGCGATCAATGAGCTCGCTAACGCCGTCGCCTACCACGGCGTGCTGCAGGCTGCTCGGTCCGGTGACTACTCCGAGGACAACGAGATCGTTCTCATTGACGTCGACGGACTAGGCGACGAACTCGCCGGGATCCACCGCGTTAAGCCCGGCGGTGTCGCCGGGTGGTGGCCTATCGGCGTGCTCCTCGCGAAGGCTCTGACCGAACAGAGGGTACGTCTGGCCGAAGAAGCAGGCGAGAACACCAGCATGAAGGCCGGCATAGTCGTGCCCTACAAGATTCAGCAGCAAATCATCCAGGACCTCTTGAATGAGTCAGGTGCCAGCCCGCAGATCGAGGTCGGCACTTCGCACCAATTCCAGGGACGGGAATTCGACACGGTCATCTTCGACCTTGTCGATGACGGCAAAGGCTGGATCGCCAAAGGCGATCTCGGCGGCACCGACTTTCAGGCCGCCGGGCTCCGCTTGTTCAACGTCGGCATCACCCGCCCGCGGCAACGCCTGTACCTCATCGCGAACGCGGTCACGGTCCACAGGGCCCGAACGGGTCCGCTGCAGGCCGTTCAGCGACTGCTTGACGCCGGCATGATCCACGTTGTCCGCGCCGCCGAGGTCATCGAACTCCCTGACGCACCCGCTAGTGAGGCCGTTGCCAGCGAACTCTGGCACGCGCTCCGCAGCCATGCGACCCTGCTAGACCTTTTCGACGAGGATCACCTGCCGGACGAACTATGCCGGCGCATCGACGAGGCGCGGGATCGAATCTGGCTCTGGAGCCCATGGGTCGGGCGCCGCTCGGAACAGCTGCTGCCGCACCTGCGCGCGGCCCAAGACCGGGGAGTCCGCGTACATCCCGTTGTTCTCCCGCGCGACGAAGTGAACAGGCATCTAAAGCCACGGCACGAGGAACTCGCGGCGCAGATTGCGCAAACCATATACCTCTACAAGGAACACCAGAAAATAGTCATCATCGATCGCAACCTGACGTTCATCGGCAGCATGAATGTCCTGGCCCACGTGCCGGGCAGCCGACACGAGATAATGGCCCTGTTTCAAAGCTCTGCTCTCGTCGACCAGCTCCTGAAACACGAGCGCGCCGATCAGCTCGCACGGCCGCCGACGTGCGGACAATGCGGGGCGCCGGTCAAGCACGTCCGCGCCCGCACCGACAAGGATGGACGCAGGCTCAACTGGATCTGCACCGCAGAGCCGGACGGCAGCAGATGCGACTGGCGAAAGCCGTTCCCCGACCAGGCGCAACCCCGAAACCAGCCTGGCCCCACCGGCAGTAGCCCCCGGCCGCGCTAAGGCGAACAAACTGTTCTCCAGCAGGGTAACCCAGCAAAGTTCACAGAGGCATTCGACGCGGTATGGATCGCGGCCGGCGCGCGGATCATAAAGACACCCATCCGAGCGCCGCGTGCGAACGCTATAGCCGAATGCTGGATCGCCAGCACCCGCCGCAAGTGCCTGGACCGGATGCTGATCACCGTCGAACGGCACCTGCACCTTGTCCTCGGCAAGTACGCCGACCTCTACGACACCCACCGACCACACCGGACGCTGCACCAGAACCCGCCCGCCCGACACCAGGATCCGCCCCTGGCAGGATCCAGTATCCGGGTCATGCGGCGCGACCGGCTCGGCGGCCTAGTGGCCGGGTACGTCGATGAAGTGCAGGGGCTAGCCGATGGCGAATCGACGCTGTCCGTAACCGGACGTGAGCTTCGGCGGCGCCGTGGGATCCGGCCAAGGACAAGCAAAGCCCGTCGCCGGCCAGGGCATCTCGATCAACAAGGTCTGCGAGTACCCGACCCGGCGGCACTGCAGGCGGCACCGATAGCTGCGGCGGCTTGATTATCTTGTACACGCACGCGGGCCGTGGGCCGATCGGGGGTTAACCCTTCACGAACGAGCTTGACCTGGTCGGAGCGACGGAACCCTGGCACTGCACTCTGCGCCGGAACGGCACCGCCTGGCTCTGGGTCACCGCAGCGATCCTGAGTATCATGGCGCTCCTCATCCACCGGTTCCTGAAGACGACGACGGATGGTGGCTGGCGCGATGACCTTCCACGACACGTGGACTTCCGTCGAGCACCGGTTCTCGCTCGGCATCGAGTCAGACGCGGGCCGCCACTACCTGTCGATCCCCGTCAGCAGCGGCATCGTCGACTACGTGGAGTTCTACGAGCTGACGCCCGACTCGTACCAGCACTTCCTGACCGACCTCGCGGCGGCGGTCGTATTCGCCGACGAATGCCGGCAGCACCAGCATGACGACCTGCTATTGCAGAAACCCGGCTGGAACCGCGGCACGCCTATCTAGCGCAGTAGCAGATCACGTTTGCCCGGTCGGCGGGCGCCTGGCCAGGGGTCCTGCCGGCCGTGACCGGGCCGGGTGACAGAAGGCTGCGGGTGCGCGAGATCGATGATGATGGGGCCGACGGCTGCACCGAACCCACCGCTACGCTGGGCTCGGGGCCCGGTGAATCCGAGTGTGGTCCTGGTAATCGCCGCTCAGGGGTGCGCCAACGTCAAGGAGGTTGCCTCATGGGCGTTCCCGAGCCGGAATCCGTCCAGGCCGCGGAAGGCCCGGCCGCGCGCCGCGGTGACGGCGCGGAACGATCCGCGGCTGCCCTGGCAGGGGAAACCCCGGGCCGCGGACATCGCGTGCTGGCTGGGCATTGTGATCAGCGGCCTGTCCTACTGGGTCCTGCTGCCGCTGCGGGTCTCGCTGATCGGCACCCACCCGGTCGTGGCCGAACTGCTGAATGGCAGCACCGAAGCCATCATCTCGGCGGCCGCCTTCGCCCGGGCCGGGCATGGAACGCTGGCGCTAGTGCTGCTCGCCGCGATTCCCGGGCTGATGAAGTTCGACGCCTTCTACTGGTGGGCGGGACGGCTATGGGGCGAGCGCTTCATCATGGCCCTGCCAGGCAGCCAGCGCGCGGCGCGAGCGCATCGGGCCGGCCGCAAGTTCACCTGGCCGGCGGTGGTGATCAGCTCCTTCCTCCCCGTCCCGAGGGCCGTCATCTTCGCCCTGGCTGGCTGGGCCGAGATGCGGCTGGTCACGTTCCTCATCCTGGACCTGACCGGCGTCCTGCTCTGGGCCGGCCTGCTCGCCGGGCTCGGGTACCAGCTTGGCCACGGCGCGGTCGTCGCGGCCAGGACCGTCTCCCACTACAGCCTGTGGTTCACCATCGGGCTCGTGGCCCTGAGCGTGGTCCTGACCGTGCGCTCCCAGCGCCGACTCCCGAAGCAGCAGCGCAGCCAGCCGGCCACGCCGACAGATGACCAGCCTGGCCGCCCGAGCTGAAGCCCCCGCCAGGCCAGACCCTGACAAGCGTGCCGCCAGCGCCGCGACCACGCCAACCCCAAACCGCCGGGCCGGCAACCCCGCCCGCCGGCGAGCCGGACGCCCGCTCGGGCGGGCACGGCGGCACGGCGACCGGGCAGAAGCCCGCCATCTGGCGCGGCTGATGCGCACGCTTCCCCCGGCCGACCCGATGGACCCCGGCTACCGCCGCCTCAGATACATAAGGTACGCGGATGATCATCTGCTGGCGTTCACCGGGCCGAGGGCCGAGGCCGAGCAGATCAGGGCCAGGCTGGCGGAGCTCCTCCGGGGCGACCCCGGGCTGGAGCTCAGTCAGGCCAAGACCCTGATCACCCGCGCCCGCAGCCAGCGGGCGCGGTTCCCCGGCTACGACATCACCGTGCAGCACTCCAGCACGAAGATCACCAACGGCCGCAGGCCGGCCAGCGGGAACATCGCGCTGCGGGTGCCGCCGGAGGTGGCCAGGGCCCAGTGCGCCCGCTACCGGCAGCACGGCAGGCCGCGGCACCGGACCCGGCTGCAGAACCTGGACGACTACGACATCGTCCGGGCCTGCGGAGCCGAGTACGCGGGCATCGTCAGCTACTACCTGCTCGCCCGGGACATCTGGCGGCTCAGCAAGCTGCACTGGCATGCCGTGACCTCGATGCTGAAGACCCTGGCCGCCAGCACCACCCGGCCGTCACCAAGATGGCCGCCCGTTACCGGGCGAAGATCATCACCAGGGACGGCCCGCGGAGATGCCTTGAGGCAAGGCTGACGCGCAAGGGCAAGCAGGACCTGGTAGCGCGATACGGCGGGATCGCCTTGCGTCAGGACCGGCGGGCGGTCCTCACCGACCCCGGCCCTGTCCCGGTCCGCCTCCCCCGCAAGGAACTTCTCCTGCGGCTCCGGACACGGTACTGCGAGCTGAGCGACAAAGGCACCACGGTAGCAGTGCACCAGGTCGCCGGCCTCAAACAGCCAGGCCTGCCGGGACCAGGCCAGCCCGCGCGTGTTCGCAGTCGCAGGCGCGGCGATATTCGCGGCGGCATTCGCGGCGGTGGGGGTCCTGGCGTTTACGCAGACCTTGCCAAACCTTGTCGCCTTTGCGCAGCTCAGGCGGCAATGGCGCACGCCGGTTCGCCTGATGCGCTTCCTGGAAGACGCACGCGCACGGGGGATCCTGCGCACGATCGGGCCCGTCTACCAGTTTCGGCACGCAGCGCTGCAAGACCACCTCGCCCGGCAAGCCCTGACCATGCAACCTCAAACTGCCGCTGGCCACGATACCCGCGCCACACTCCTGTGGAGCCTGGGACGATCGCGGGAGGCCCTCGCTGCCTACGACAAGGCCATCGATCTTGATCCTGGCAACGCGTCCGCCCAGTGCCATCGTGCGACCCTGTTGCTCGCCGCCGACCACTTGGACGAGGCACTAATTTCTTATGACCTGATCATCAGCAAGTTCCCCAGATTCCCTAACCCCCATAACCTTCGCGGAGTCATACTACTGGCCCAAGGCCATCTCCGCAGTGCGCTGGCCGTTTTCGATCAGGCACTCGCCCTTGATCCCGATCATGTCAATGCGAATATCAACCGCAGCATCGCCCTGCAGGCAATTAATGGCGTTCACATCACCGACGGGCCAAGGCAGGAAAGCCGACTTTGAACTGCCGAGCAATAGCCAGCTGCCGCTGACTGTCACAATCAAAGGCTCATGCATCTCGCCGCGATAAAACGGCGGGCATCCTCTGCGAAACAACCTACCACATCGGCCATTATCGCGTTTAACGACCGCGTTGCTCTCGACCTGAATTGACGCACAGATCGGGCCATCGTTGTGCCGTCCTTCAGCTAGAAGTCGGTCATCATCTTCTCGCCATCTGAAGGCGCGACGGCCGCGCTACCAAGGAAGAGTTGACGTGGGTCGGTGGGATTCTGGTCAGTACCGAGCTCCCAGTTTCTTCGGGTCGGGCCGGGAAGGTCGTGGCGCCGCCGGCGGACGTAGAACTCATTGGCTTGTCCTTGCTGGCCGGCGTGATGCCGTACGGGGCATCAGGGTCAGCCTCGACTGACCGCACGAAGCTGCCCGCCGCCCAGATCCGCGACCGCGCCGCCCTGCGCTGGCTCCACGCCGGCGAGTCCGTCATCCTCTACGGCCCCACCGTCGGCGTCGGGAAAAGCCACATCGCCCGGGCCCTGGGCCACCTCGCCGTCCGGTGCGGCGCCGACACCAGGTTCCTCAAGACCAGCCGCGCACGCCCTGGACGCGGCGGTCAGCTCGTGGCTCGCGGGCCGGGTCGCTGGCCAGCCGGCCGGGCCGGGCAGGCGGCAGGCTGTCGCGGTGGACGGCAAGTCGCTGCGCGGCACCCGGCACTCCGCCGCTGACGGGCAGGCAGCGCACCTCCTCGCCGCCGCTGACCAGCGGAGCGGCGCGGTGCTGTCCTAGCGGGTCCGGCGCAGACGGCGGAGGTGCAGGCACGGTGAACGCGGATCGGTCGGAGACAGTCAGCAGTGACGCGCTCCCATTCCCCAGTGGCCAGGCTCGACAACCGCGAGCACCGGAAGCGTCGGCGGCGGCACCTGGCTGCATCAGCGCGCGAGACCGTGTTCGACGCCGTCGAGCGGGCCAGGAGCCTGGGGATCACCGTCTGCGTCGACGTGAACTACCGCGCCAAACTCTGGGAACAGGTCAAAGCCGGGCCCGTCCTGGGCATGCTGGCCAGCCGCGCCGACGTGCTACTGGCGACCGTGGACGAGGCACGCCTAATCCTGGGGGACTGCAGGTCAACCTCACCCAGTGAGCTGGCGCGCGGCGCCGATGCCTCGGACCACGAGAGGTGATCGTCAAAGACGGCGCGCGCGGATGCGCCGCGCTGATCGGAGGCACCGGCTGCGCACCGCCGTGGGCGCGTACGCGGTGACGGTGCCCGGCGACTGCGCGGGCTTGCCGCGCCGTAGCGACCTTCAGATCATGGCCAGCGCGGCGGGCGTTCAGGGCGAGGCATGGTGGTCTCACGTGGTCGCAGGTACCATCCGGCATCTCGCGAAGCTCGGGCCCGGGCGGCCAGCCGTCAGCGCAGCCCATCTGGCTGGGCACCACGGCCGAGACGAGACCTCAACCTGGCCCCTAGCCTGCAGGACGCGCATCGCGGGTGCTAGGTGTACGGGCTCCTTCTGCATGTGGATAGTTCACTAAGAACCGAATCCAGTCCGCCAGGCCGGCCGGGGCAATCCTCCTGCGGGTGTGCCGTCAACGCGCCGCGTCAGCCAGGCCTGACCAGCCTGGTCTCGTAGGCGATCATGACCAGCTGGGCCCGGTCGTGGGCGTCCAGTTTCATCAGCAGGTGGCTGACATGGGTTTTGGCCGTGGCTGCCGAGATGTGCAGCCGCTCGCCAATCTCAGCATTCGACCAGCCGCCGGCCACCTCGACCAGCACTTCCCGCTCCCGGTCCGACAGGGACTCGAGCAGCTTGGGCGAAGGACGTTCCTCGGGCTCAGGGCGCGCCGCGAATTCACGGATCAGGCGGCGGGTAACGCTCGGGGCCAGCAGGGCGTCGCCCGCGGCCAGGATGCGGATGGCCGCCAGCAGTTCCTCAGGCGCGGTGTCCTTCAGCAGGAACCCGCTGGCCCCGGCCCGCAGGCCACGGTACACGTAGTCGTCGAGGTCGAAGGTGGTCAGGATGAGGACCCGGGCGTCGGCAGTACCAGGGCCGGTCGTGATGGCCCGGGTGGCCTCGATGCCGTCCAGGACAGGCATCCGCACGTCCATCAGGACCACGTCGGGCCGGTGTTCCCGGACCAGGTCGAGGGCCTGCTCGCCGTTCGCCGCCTCGCCTACCACCGCCATGTCGTGCGCCGCCCCCACCATCACCGCGAAGCCGCCGCGCACCAGCGCCTGATCGTCGGCGATCACTACCCTGATCGTCACGGACAGCCGTCCCTGGCCGGCATGGCACTGCGGAACTCGGTGGTGGGAAGGCTAGCCGCGACGCGGAAGCCGGTCCCGTACGGCCCGGCTTCCAGCTCACCGCCGAACAGCGCCGTCCGTTCCCGCATCCCGATCAGGCCGTGACCTCCGCCCGCACGGGCCGTCGGCCGTGGTTCTTGCCCGCTGGGCCCCTCGTCGGTCACTTCGATGATCACTTCGCCGGGCAGGTAGCTGATCACGACCCGGGCACGAGTCGGCCCGGCGTGCCGGACCACGTTGGTCAGCGCCTCCTGCACGATGCGGTAGGCGGACACCTCGGCCGCCGCGTCGAGCGGGCGGACCTCGCCGGTCACGTCCACGTCGACCGCCACCCCGGCCGCCGCCGCATCGGCGAACAGGCGGTCAAGGTCAGCCAGGTCAGGGACCGGCCTCAGCTCGGCACGGTGATCATCCGGATTGCGCAGCACGCCGACCAGCAGCCGCATCTCGTGCAACGACCGGCGGGTGGTGGTCTCGATGATGGCGAGGGCATCGCGTGCCTGCTGAGGGTCGGAGTCGATCACCATCCGGGCAACGCCGGAGCGCACGGCGATGATGCTCATGGCGTGGGCCACGATGTCATGCAGGTCCCGTGCGATCTGCGCGCGCTCCTCGGCCAGGACCCGGCTGACCTGCTCGGCCTGCGCGGCGGCAGCGGCGGCCTCCCGCTCGGCGGCCCGCTCGGACTGCTGGCCGGCGTAGATGCGGCCATCCCGCGTGTTCTCCCCGGCCAGCCAGCCGAGCAGGATCAGCGCCACGCCGCCGGTGGCTGCCATGACCACCTGGTCGCCGCCGCCGGCGATGCTGGCGGCCAGGACCGCTCCGGCCACCACGCCGGCCACGATCACTCCCGTCCGGCGCGAGGATACAGCGACCAGGGAATACAGCGACATGGCGGCGAAGAACACGACCGGCCCTCCCGCCCGCAGGCTCAGGGCCACCACCACGACCGTGAAAACGATCGCCAGAGCCAGGCGCGGCACCCGCCGCCGGAACAGCGTCGCCACGGCGGCCACCATGTACGCCGCCCAGCCAGCGGCAACCCAGCCCGCACCGTCCACCTTGGGCGCCCGGCGCGTCATTAGGAACTCCGTGCTGGCGATCACCAGCACCAGCACGACAACATCGATGATGACCAGCTGGGTCTTCGGTGAACCGGTGCGCGGTCACGCGCTGGATGAGCGGCAGATCCGGGCCAGGGTCATGCATGGTACCGACGTTACCGAACAGGACGCTCGCTTTCATGCACCCCGAGGGTGATCCTCCCGCTACCCCGCCAGGCCTACGCGGCCCGCGGCGCCCCTGTCAGCTACCCCAGCGGGGTGACCGCAAGTCGAGCCCGCAAGCCCACGACGCGGGGCCAGGCCACCACAACGATTGGGCCTGAGTGCGACGGACGTGCTCGTCTCCCCGATCTGGAGGTTCCTGTCATGGCCAGACTGGCTCGATGGTGCTTTGAACATCGCCGGAGGGTGCTGGTCCTCTGGCTGCTCGCCCTGGTCGTCGCAGCCGGGGCCAGCAGGGCTGCCGGAACCAGCTTCAACACGGACCTCAGCCTGTCGAACACCGACTCGCAGTCTGCGGCCACCCTGCTGGCCAGAAACTTCCCCACCGCATCAGGTGAGGGCGACCAGATCGTGTTCCACGCGAGGAACGGGACCACCATCCAGTCACCGGCAGTTCGCTCGGCCGTGACATCGGCGCTCGCCAAGGCGGCCGCCGTGCCAGGCGTGGAAGGCGTGGCCAGCCCGTACGGCCCGGGCGGAGCGGCGCAGATCAGCCGGTCAGGCACCGTGGCCTTCGCCCGCGTGACGTGGGACGAGCAATCGTCTCAGGTGACCTCGGCCGACGCCAGGAACCTCATCAGCGCGGCCCAGTCAGCGGACGGGCCTGACGTGCACGTCTCGCTAGGCGGCCCGGCCATCACCAACTCCGAGCGCGTCGGCCTGGGCCGGTCCGTCGGGGTCGGCATAGCGGCCGCGCTGGTCGTCTTGCTGATCGTGTTCGGCGGCGCACTGCCAGCCGTCGTGCTGCCGCTGATGACCGCTCTCCTGGCCCTAGGGATCGGCGTGTCAGCGGTCGGCCTGCTCAGCCACGCGCTCGACATCCCCAGCGTGTCCACCCAGCTCGCCATCCTGATCGGCCTCGGAGTCGGGGTCGACTACGGGCTGTTCATCATCGGTCGGCATCGCAGCGCGGTGAAGAGCGGCACACCGTACGAAGACGCCGCCGCCCTGGCCGTGAGAACCTCCGGCCGCACAGTGCTCCTGGCTGGCGGCACAGTCTGCATCGCGCTACTCGGCCAGTTCGCTCTCGGCGTCAGCTTCCTCTACGGACTGTCGATCGCCGCAGCCCTCGCAGTTGCCCTCACCATGGCCACTTCTCTCACCCTGCTGCCGGCCATGCTCGGCTTCCTCGGGCCCAAGGTCCTGTCCCGGCGGGAACGGCGGGCCCTGGCCGCCAACGGGCCATCCAGCTCCGAACCCGCAGGCTTCTGGCTCGGCTGGGCCCGGTTCGTCGAGGCTCGCCCGTGGGCCGTGGCCCTGGGCGCGCTGACCGCGGTGGTCGCGCTGGCGCTGCCGATCTTCAGCCTCAGCCTGGGCACTTCCGACGCCAGCACCGACCCGGCCAGCTGGACCACCCATCAGGCCTACGCCACCTTGGCCCAAGGATTCGGCCCCGGGTTCAACGGGCCGCTCGAACTGGCCGCCCTGGTCCGTTCCCCCGGCGATGCCACGGCCTTCGGTCATCTCCTGGCCACCGCGGCCCATACGCCCGGCGTGGCGTCCGTAACGCCAGCGGTGACCTCGCCAAACGGGCAGGGTCGAGCTGGCCACCGTCTATCCCGCCACCGGCCCGCAGGCAGCGCAGACCGTCAACCTAGTGAACAACCTCCGTCACGACCTCATCCCGCGGGCGACCCAGGGCACCGGGCTCGTCGTGCACGTGGGAGGGGTGACAGCCGCCAACGCCGACTTCGCCCACGTGCTAACCGACAAACTCCCGCTGTTCATTGCCGTGGTCGTCATCCTGGCCTTCATCCTGCTGCTGGCCGTATTCCGCAGCCTGCTGATCCCGCTAGTTGCCTCGGTGATGAACCTGCTGTCCGTCGGCGCCGGCCTGGGGGCGCTGAACGCGGTATTCAACTGGGGCTGGGGTTCATCTGCCCTCGGCCTGTCGGGGACGGGGCCGATCGACTCGTTCGTCCCGGTGCTGATGTTCTCCGTGCTGTTCGGGCTATCCATGGACTACCTCGTATTCCTGGTCAGCCGGATCCAGGAGGAGTGGCACCTGTTCCACCACACGCCGACACCGGACCTGATCGCCATCAGCGGCCGGGGCACGCGCCGCAACCACCAGGCCATCACCCTGGGCGTGGCCAGCAGCGGCCGGATCATCGCGGGCGCGGCCACCATCATGATCATGGTCTTCGGGTCGTTCCTACTCGGCGGCCACCGGATCCTCGCCGAATTCGGTTTCGCGCTCAGCTTCTCCGTCCTCATCGACGCACTGGTCGTCCGTGGCCTGCTCGTACCCGCCCTCATGCACCTCATCGGCCCGGCCAACTGGGCCCTGCCCGGCTGGCTGGACCGCATCCTGCCCCGGCTAGCGCTCGAACCCGCCGACCACACCGCGCAAGCCGATCCCAGCGACGGGAGGGAGCCACTGACTATCAGCTAACGAATCCCTGTCAGCGACGGCTACCCGGAAGTGTGGTCATGCAAGGTAGGCGTCCGTTCATCATGCCGGATTAATGGCTACGGCGGGTATGTCCTAGTGATGTCCGGGGTCGCTGCCTCTTTCGGGCACAAGAGTCGACAAGCAGCAGCAGCCGTGGTCCTGCATCCGGACCGCCACCCGCCAACCGACCGCAGCCGTGACAAATCTTGGCAACCGCATGCCGCCGCGCTGCCCCGATCCCGACGGTGACCAATACGGCAACCAGCAGCGCCGCAACCATCACATACTCGAACATACTGACGGCTTACCCAACCGGGGTGGACGGCCAAACCGCTCCCCCGGCGCGTAGCACGGGTAAAGCCCAGATAGCCCGGTATTTGGAACACCGGGAATTACAGCGTGGCACGGGATCTATGGCAGCAGGTCGCTGACTCGGGTGAGCGGGTTCTCGGCCCGGAGCACTCGGACACCCTGGCCGCACGCCGCTACCTCGCCTGGTGGACCGGGGTAGCGGGGGACGCGGCCGGGGCGCGGGACCAGCTTGCGGCCGCGCTGGCCTTCCAGGAGCGGCTGCGGGGCGCGGAGCACCCCGGACGCGGTGAACACTCGCCGCCATATCGCCTGGTGGATCATAAAAGCGAGGTAAGTGACCTAATCTTCACGCGAATAACCAAACGATCACATCAGGAGTCGAACGACGACCACCCTGCGCAGCGGGTCCTCTCAGCGCAGCCTGCTGCCGAATGCGTGCCGAAACTGCCCAGAACCGGAGCGTCCCACCTGGTCAGGTGGACCTAGGGAGCGTTCTTCAAAAACGCCGGCGTGCGCGTGCGCCGTGCCCGGAGCATCGCCAAGCTGAGGCGACATTACACGCAGGCATGCCGCAGCAGGCCGGGCCAAGTCTGCGTCTACCATCGGCGCACGGCACCCCTTTCTGCAGCCGCTGCCCTTATCACGCTGACGTCAGCGTGATCTTCCGGTCTGAGTTACGCTCCGGGGCCAGTTCCGCGCGGGTAATCGACCTTGACATCACGCTGGATGACCCACGGCTCATCTCCTTCGCGGCGACAGGTCAGCCGGAGCCGGACCGGCTGGTTGCCGTACTGCTTCCGCCACGCTTCGTCGGTGGTGCTCATCCAACTGCCCGGCTTGGTGGGGACGAGGCCTAGCTTGTCCCAGTTCCTTCCGTTCTCCCTTGAGTACGGCCGCGGCTTGGTCTCGCGGTTGCTGGCGACCTGCTCGCTGGCGCTGGCGTTGAATTCCCAGGGACCCCAGACAAAGGTGGCGGCTTCCTCCGAAGTCACGTTCCCCGGCAGGCCGCGTCCCCAGTGGTCGGTGCTTGTCTCGTCGAGGATCGTGACTACCACCGAGTCCAGGCGCTGCGCGCCTCCCTTGGCCAGCGTGATGCGCAGGTCCGCCCAGCCCGGCGCTGTGAACGACCAGCAGGAAAAGCAGGCGACCTTCATGGCAGGCGAACTGCTCATCCCGCTCGCCGCTGCGCGCGCATGGCCTACGACGGATGGGACAACACACGCGTCGCCGCCGCCTACGGCGCCAGCGAGCAGTTCACCCAGATGCAGATGCACGGTCAGCGGGTCTGAGCCCAGCGAGCCGCAGGCAAGTTCGGATTCCGAGCCCGGGGGAGCACTCGCGAACCCGAGCGTCCTGACCCGAAGCCTCCCGGAACTGTTCCGTACCTGTTCCGAAAACACGCGCCAGAAGCCGGGAACCGCCGGGGACCACGAGCCAACGCCCTCTGACCGCGCTTGACCTGATCAGAGGGCGTTTTGGCTGGTGGTGGCAGGTGTTGGGTTCGAACCAACGTAGGCTGAGCCGACGGTTTTACAGACATCTCCAAATATGCCCTGAGCTGCGGTGATGTGCTGGCCCGGATGATTTCTCCGCGTATTCTCCGCAGCATCCGGCGTCACGCTGACCCGGCGCTCGGGAAGGAGCCGGCGGCCGAGGCAGGACTGGCGGCGGGACGGCTTCAAGCCACCCGCTTCGGTTCGCCCGGCGTTTGCGCTGCTACAGAGGCACTGCTTCCCGCTCGGGCTTGCAGCCGCAGGTAGTTTCTGCCATTGCCGTTCTTGCCCGTTGCCGGCCTTGCCGGTCACAGGTTCCTGGCGGCGACCAGCACCGGGGCCAGCGCCGCCGCCACCGCAGCCCGTCGGCTCTCGTCGAACTCCTCGAGGGTGCGCGTCGCGCGCAGCCATGCCGACCCGCCCGCGAGCTCGCTCGCCTCATAGAACGCGCCGCTCGCGGCGAGACCGGGGACGCCCCCCAGCCGCGCCGCTATCTCTCGCGGGATGATGGTCACCCAGGCGAACCGGTACAGGACGTCCCGGCCCGCGCCGAGCATGGCCATCTCCTGCACGTACTCCGGCGGCTGCAGGACCATCTCCGGCACCCAGTCAGGATAAGTCACCGTCTCAAGGAACATAGGACCGCTGCCCGCGCTGGTGATCATCCCGGCGTACGCCCCGATCCGCGCGGCCTGCCTCTTCACCGCCTCCGCCCACCGGTCCTGCAGCCCGGCCGATCCGAGCCAGCCTCCCCCCGGACCGGGCAGCACCGTCTCGAGCGCCCCCGCATCCCGCTCGACGACCTGCTGCTCATCGCAGCCAGGAACCCACCGCAGAACCTTCACCAGGCCGCCCGCCCGGGGATCTCCGGCCACGTGCGCGTGCCAGGTGAAAGCAGGCGGGGCATAGAACTTGAACCGCACCCAGCACGGCTCTTCCTCCGGCCGCCTGACCCTGATATCGGCCTCGCCGTCGCTCAGGTAGCCATCCTCGCCGATCACCCTGATGTTGAGCGCCGCCGTCTCCGGCGACTTGCCGAGCGAATCCAGGAACCGCTGCCACGCAGCCTCGGTGAACACCACCGTCCGGGATCGCCCGGCGGCGGCGGCGAGCGTGAGCTCGCCGCGGACCTGCCCCGGATCGCCGTCCGGGCCGTCGTCCCAGAGCCTGACCCTCCGGGTGGACGGCCGGGTGCGCAAGCCTTCCAGCAGGTCAGGGAACACCTCGGCCAGCACGCCAGCTATCCAGCCGCGCGCAGCGCCGGCGTACCGCTCACCCGCAGGCATCTCGGCCATCAGATCAACAAACACGAGCCAACCCAACCATCAGGCCGCCGCGGCCGCCAGCTCCTCCAGCCAGATCCTTCCGTCCGGACCATCACCCTCGAGCCCCACTTGATCTTCTTGAAGCCCGCATGGCATCGCTTGTTCGGCCATTTCTTAACGAACCCAACGCAGTTGGAGTTGACTTCTTTCTGCCGCCGCCCTCCTGGGTTACGTGTCGTAGGGAAGCAAGGTGAAATGGCGGGCGCCCCACAGGGGGCGCAGGCGGCGGAAGTGCCGCTGGTCCAGGGTGAGGATTGTGGTGGTGCGGTGCCGGTCGGCGAGGATCACGTTGGATGCGTCGGCGACTCCGAGGTAGTCACCGTCGTCGCCCTGCTGCCCGATGACGGCCAGCGCTGCCCCGTGATCGGAGGACGTCCACTCGGCGAGGTCGTACGCCTCGGCGGCGACGTCGGCGGCGAACTGGCGGGCGGCTGCGGGCCCGAGCCTGGAGGCGAGCATGTAGTCGGCCTCGGCGACGACCATGGGCGAGACGACGAGCAGGTCCTCAGCTCCCTGCAGGGCCCGGGCGATGGCCTCGTGCTCGGCGTAGGACTCGTCGAATATGGCCAGGATCGCGCTGGTGTCGACGATGATCGACGTCACGCGCCGAATCCGCTGGCCAGCTCGGCGTCGATGGCCTCGGCGTCCAGCGGCTGCCCGCTCCGGAAGCCCCCGATGCTCGGCCTGGGCCGCGGCGCGGCCTCGTCGATCAGCTTGTCGATGGCCTGGGCCAGGGTGAGGCCCTCGGCCTGGGCCAGGCGGTGCAGCCGGTCCCTGGTCCGCTTCGGGACCTTGATCGTCGTCGCTGTCATACCAGTCAGTATACCGGACGCGGGTTCCCGGCGAGCGACAAGCGACGCCAGCCGGCCCGGCATCTCGCCGGAGATCACGCGCGGGCTGAGCCCGATCAGCACAGCCACGCTGCGGGACAGCGGCGGTCCACGGACAGGGTCAAACGGCGCGAGACCTACTCCCGTTCCTGGCAGCCCGGAAGAACGCCCCGATCAAGCCACCACGCGGGCCTTCTGCGCGGACCTTCTGCGCGGACGTAACCGGCGGGATGCAAGGCACGGCGATGACCTGCCATCCGGGCTACGGGGACGCCGGCAGGCGTCCCCGTAGCGTCCGGTATGACGGCCCTTGGCGGGAATATTCAACTGGCGCGAGTTACAGGACGTGCTCACGATCTCCCGGATGCGCCTTCCGGCATCTCCCGGCGTGATCGGCGTCTCCTATGATCGGGCAGTCCCGTCGATGAGCCTTGAGCCTGTCTGGCCCGCGCAGTCTCACCATTATCAAGAATGCAGGAGAAACCGCGTGAATCAGCTACTGAGGGTCCAGAATTTTAACGTCTCGCGCGACGGATTCGGCGCCGGCGAGCACCAGAGCATCGACAGGCCGTTCGGCCACGCCGACCCCGGCGACATGTTCGCCTGGGCTGGCGCCACGGCGAGCTGGCCCATGCGCACAGACCCCGGCGGAAGCCGCGGCCTAGACGACTACCTCACGCGAGACTACGCCCGCAACATCGGCGCCGAGATCATGGGCCGCAACAAATTCGGCCCGCAGCGCGGCCCCTGGCCCGACCATGACTGGCTCGGCTGGTGGGGCGACGAGCCTCCGTTCCGCACCCCGGTATTCGTGCTGACCCACCACACACGTCCCTCGCTGACCCTGGGCGACACCACGTTCCACTTCGTCGACGCCGATCCCGCGACGGTCCTGGGCCTGGCGCGGGACGCGGCGCAGGGCAAGGACGTCCGGCTCGGCGGCGGGGCCACCACCATCCGGCAGTTCCTCGGCGCCGGCCTTGTCGACACGATGCACGTGGCGGTCTCGCAGGTGGAAGCTCGGATCCGGGTCGCGACTCTGGGAATCATCCGATGAGCTGCTTGACCAGTTCCACCTCGAGGTTGTGCCGAGCCCGAGCGGCGTGACCCACCACCTGTTCTGGCGAAGATGACACGAGGTGGCTCCGGGTTTCGAGCTGGAGGGTTGACAGTCATGCGGACGCCCGGCCGCTGTCCGCGTTGATCGCCGACGGCGCGACCATAGGCGCGGCCATCAGCGCGAATGGTCAGGAGTCGGGCATTCTGCTGGCGCTGGGGGTGATCGGGGCTCCGGTCTTGCTAGCGCTCGCGGCCGGCGGCGCGCTTGTCGTGACTCGCGGCTGGACCAGCGCGGTGTGGGCTGCGGCATCAGCAGGCTCGGGCAGGCCAGCGCGCCTGCGCGACGCGCTCCGTTGGAGCAGCCGCAACGGCCGCCGACTGTGGGGCGGGTACATGATTGGCGTGACCGTTCTGACAGGCGCAGCTTTTCTCAGCGGTTCAGCAGCCCCGCAATCTTTCGCCGCGCCCGCTGTGCTGATCCTGGCCGGACCCGCCGGACTTCTGGCTCCGGTACTGTGCTTCGCCTTCCCGACGGGCGGCCGACCGCACGCCTATTTGGCGCCGATGACCCTTGTGCTTGCCTTGATAGTGGGATGCGAGGTGACGGTGGCTCTCGTGCTTGCCTGGCTCATGAATCCGGCGTCGGCCGGCTTCCCCCAGCCTCAGCGGCCCCGTCGCCGCGCCAATCGCCAGCCTGATCACCCTGCCGGACTCTGTACTGCTGGCTGCGTTAGGTTTCTGGACTCAGGGCGCGTTGTTGGGGGCTCGTGTCGGGGGGACTCGGATTCGGGGCGGTGGTTCAGTCCGGCCCTCGGGATTGGTTTGCCGGGTATCGACGCTTTCGCGGTGCCGGCGACTGGCCTCTCGAGGAGGGTTGTCGTTTCCTGGAAGGTTTTCAGCCTTCTGGTCGAGAGTTTTCAGCGTTCTCGTGGAGGGTTGTCGTCTGGTGGAGAGTGTCGGGTGGCCCGGGGGAATTTCACCCCCGGGCTCCCTCAGATCCCGGCGTGACAGTCTCCCGTCACCGGGCTCTTCTTGCTCTCACCACCAGGCGCCGGTGACCCATTTCCAGTGCGGGAAGGCGTTCGGGTACTGGGTTGTGACCCGTGTCCATGCTTTCCACACGGCTTTGGGTGTCCGGAGCCGCTTGTACTTGGCGCTGAGCCATTTCATGAGGTGGTAGTTGATGCGGGACAGCAGCGGATAAAGCTGCGAGCGGTGGTACTGCCCGTAGTAGTTCACCCAGCCGCGGATGACTGGCCGGAGCCACCGGGTCAGGTCCTTCCAGGACAGGGCGTTCTTGCGGCGCAGGTGCCAGGAGGTGATTTCCTGGCTCATCCTGGCGGTCGCCTTGTCGCTGGCTGCCGGGGTGAACCCGGTGAAGACCCTGCCGTGCCTGTTCTTCAGGCTCCGGGCGCGGAAAGTGTAGCTAAGGAAGGTAAATGACACCGGCCCGTCCCGGGGGGCGCGCCGGCTGTCGTCCTTGCAGTACACGATCCTGGTCTTGTCCGGGTGCAGCCGCAGGCCGACCTGTCCCGTTCTTTCCTGCGGGGCGGCCAGCACCTGGCGGGCGCGGGCCTGGTTCCGGCAGTGCACCACGGCGTCACACGATCTGCGCCACACGATGGCGGTGAATAACTTGCGGTCGTGGTTCGCCAGCGGCGACGACGCCGGCGCGCTGCTGCCGGTCCTGCAGGCCTACATGGGTCACGCCCCGATCGCCGACACCGGCTACTACCTGAGGCTGACCGCCGAGTCCTACCCCCACATCATCGCCCGGGTCCAGCGTGCCTTCGGGGACGTAGTCCCGCCCCTCAAGGCAGGGCAATGCGATGGCGACTGACTTCGCGGTCTGCCTGCACCGCTTCCTCACCTCGCACCTGGCCGGGCTGCGGGGCTGCTCACCGAACACGATCGCGTACTACCGCGACGCCTTCAAGCTCCTCATCGCCTTCTTCCGCGACGTCAGATCCATCCCGCCGGACAAGCTCACCCTCGATCACATCGACGACGCCGCCATCACCGGGTTCCTGAACTGGCTGGAGACCGAACGGCACAACAGCATCTCGACCCGCAGCCAGCGGCTGGCCGGGCTCAGCTCGTTCTTCCGCTGGCTGCAGTCGCAAGACCCTGCCCGGATGGCCGGCTGCCAGGACATCCTCGCCGTCCCGGCCAAGAAAACCGCCCAGCCGGGCGTGAACCACCTCACCGTCGAGCAGGCCCGCCGTCTGCTCGCCGCACCCGACCGGTCCACCCGGCGGGGCCGCCGTGACGCGACCCTGCTGGCCACCCTCTACGACACCGCCGCCAGGGTCCAGGAGCTCGCCGACCTGACCGTGCGGGACATCCGCCTGCAACCCCCGGCCCTGGCCGTGCTGACCGGCAAGGGCCGCAAGACCCGCCACGTCCCGCCCGGCGGCAACACCGCCGCGCTGCTGGATGCCTACCTGGCCGAGCATGGCCTCAACCGGCCCGGTCACGACAGCCACCCGCTGTTCGCCAGCCAGCACGGGAACAAGCTCAGCCGCGGCGGGATCGCCTGGATCATCGGAAAATACCAGGCCCGGGCCGGCGACCCGGCACTGGCCAACGCCGGCATCAGCCCGCATGTGCTACGCCATTCCCGGGCCATGCACCTCTACGACGCCGGCGTGCCGCTGCCCTGCATCCGAGACATCCTCGGACACGCCGAGCTGGCCACCACCGAAATCTGCGCTCGCGCCTCCACCGAGGCCAAGCGCAAAGCCCTTGAAGCCGCCTACACCGTCGTCGTCACCGACGACCTGCCCGAATGGAACCAGGACGCCGGACTGCTCGGCTGGCTCGCCAGCCTGTGAGCCACCGCATCAACGAAGGGTTATGCGCAGTGCACCGGCTGGGTCTGCAAGGCCAATAACCACGGCAAGCACTGGAAGTGATTCGCATAGAGACGCGAACTTCAGACCGGATGACCACCCGGGTCTTTGGGGATCTGCACGGTCACGATTGCGAGTGCGCATTTCTCCTGCAGTCGGATCAGCGGGCATAGCGAAAGGTATCCGATGATCGCTCAGAGCACACAAGATTTCCTCGAAGACGGCATGGAATATAAATACCCAGGACAGTGGAAGAATATCTTTCCAGGTGCTTCCATTATAGATGCCGATGGTATCGGGATACTAGTTATTCACAATCGAAAAGACGGCCTGCTTGCGTTTGGCTCAGGAGTCTTGAGCGGAGTCAATTTCTCTCCTGAACTTGTTCGGGATATCGGACGGCTAAACAGCAATATCATCCTCGGTGCCTACGTTCTATCCGAAGGGCAGCCTGGATACTGGTCAGTTAGGTACGGAATAAAGTTGCTTTTCCACTGGATCGATGAGTCTGCCACCTCTGCGAACATGATCGGCACAGCACTCAACGCAGTTCCAGCCTTCGTGAATCGAGGCATCGAGGAACCGTCAGCGCAACACGGCGGGGAGCGATGGGAAACCCATGATGGGTGGTTCCTGACGGTCATGGACGGCTTCTGATCACTTCGACCGACGACGGAATACTCCAGGCGAACGATTGCCATCGACTTGCGGCGGTGGCTTTGGATGCTGACCTAATTGGCGGTCTCGGCGCAGGACAACCTCGCTCGGAGGCGCGCCCGTCCGAAGTTCACTTATGAGACATGAGAGCAGGCCCGCCGGCACCCCTGACCGGCAGCTGGCGAGGTGGCCCAGGGGGATTCAAGCTCTCGCAGTTCGCTCAAGGCGATGCGCATGGCCGTGCATTCCTCGGCTTCAGCAGCGCATCCTCACCGAGGCGGACGGTAACGAGTACTGGGCCGGCGGAGGAGCCGTTATTTAGCGCACGTGGTAGCGCTCGCGGCGGACGGTTGCCTTCCGGCCCTTGATGCTGACTTGCCTGAGCGCCGCGACCACGTTATCGGCGGCCTGATCGGGGACC
This sequence comes from uncultured Actinomycetota bacterium, assembly GCA_963819285.1. Lineage (GTDB taxonomy): Bacteria > Actinomycetota > Actinomycetes > Streptosporangiales > Streptosporangiaceae > Chersky-822. The sequence goes on along the minus strand of CAWFVM010000002.1, from coordinate 832,259 downwards.
TCGACCAGAGAAAAGCGATCGGCGATCTCGATCGCGCCGATGTCCCGGGCTGGCAGGCGTGACTTGCTGACGATGACGCCGACCAGATCCTTGGGCAGGATCCCGGCGGAGCGGCCGACGCCCACGAACAGGCGGGTCGTGCCCCTGGCGGCGGTACGGGCTCGTCCCTGGTCGCGGCCAGCGGCCTTGCGGCCCCGGCGGCCGTCCTCGGCCGGCGGCAGTTCAACCTCAGGCAACTCCTCCATCTCAGGTGCGGTCCCGCTCGCATCGTGGGCCAGCTTGACCGCGGCGAGGGCCACCTTGACCGGATCGAACTCCTCAGCGAGCGGCTCCACCACCTCCCAGAACGGATCGAGGTCACCGGTGAGCAGGATCTCCCGGAGAGCCTCGCGCGTGCTCCGCTGGCGCCGGGCGCGTAGTTCAGCGACGCGCGGCAGCCTCTCGACCGCGATTGGCTGCCCCGTCGCCCGCTCAATGATCTTCAGCGTCTTGTGCTCGCGGGGTTCGGCCAGCGTGATGGCGGTGCCACCGCGACCCGCCCGGCCCACGCGGCCGACGCGGTGCACGTAGATGTCCGGCGGGCTCGGCACGTCGTAGTTCACCACGTGCGTGAGCCGCTCGATATCGAGACCGCGGGCCGCGACGTCCGTGGCCACGACAAGGCCGAGGCGACCGTCCCGGAGCCGGCCCATGACGCGATCACGCTGGTGCTGATCCATTCCGCCGTGCAGCGCTTCGGCCTGGTAGCCGCGACCGTTCAGCGTCTCGGTGACCCGGTCCGTCTCTTCCCTGGTCTGGCAGAAGACAACCGCGGCCGCCGGCGTCTCGAAGTCGAGCACGCGCCCGAGGGCAGCGAGCCTATGCCCGCGCGGCACGACGTAGGCGATCTGCCGCACCAGGAGTCCGCCCGGTGCTGCCGATGCCTCGCGGCCTAGTTCGACCCGAACCGGGTCACTCAGGTGGCGGCGCACCATGCCGTTGATTCGGGCCGGCATCGTCGCAGAGAACAAAGCGGTCTGCCGACTGGCCGGGGTCCGGCCGAGAATCGCCTCGATATCCTCAGCGAAACCCAGGTCAAGCATCTCATCGGCCTCGTCAAGCACGACGATCTCAACGTCGTCCAGGTCCAGCGTTCCCCTGGCAATGTGGTCGAGCGCCCGCCCGGGCGTCGCCACCGCGACGTCGACACCCCGATCAAGCTCACGCAACTGCCGGCTGATCGGCTGTCCGCCGCAGACCGGCAGCACCCGCACGCCCAGGCCGGGCCCGTAACGGCGCACAGCCTCGCAGACCTGCGCGCCGAGTTCGCGCGTGGGCACCAGCACCAGCGCAAGCACGCCCGCACTCCCGCTCCGGCCAGCTACCCGCTGGAGCAAGGGGAGCGCGAAGGCAGCCGTCTTCCCCGTCCCGGTGGCAGCCTGACCGACCAGGTCACGGCCGGCGAGCAGCGGCGGGATGGCCGCGCGCTGAATCGGCGTCGGCTCATCAAATCCGAGCCCGGACACCGCCAGGCACAGGTCGGGGTCCAGCCCGAGCTCGGCGAAGCCGTCCCGGCCCGCACCGTCAACTTCCATCAACGAAACAACCACCTTGCTCAAGCACTTCGGCCTACTGCTGACATCGGACTCGGCCCGGTCGCATTCGGACGCCAGGCGGACAGACCCGCGGCTCCGCGTCCGGCGAGGGACAGGAGTTGCCTGCCCAGGCTCAGATAGCCGCACACTACAGCCCGTCCAGCGCCCGATCCATTCCCCGGCTCGCGGCTTCAGGTACGGCTGGCGCGGAGCGGGCACGGATTCGCGGCGGGCCGCCGGTCTCACCGTCGGCGGGATGGCCGCCGCAACCGCCGGCGTCTAGCCTGATCAGACCACCCGGATTCCGGATGCCAGTCCTATTGTGCTCTGCGACGATAGTGGCATGGGGAGTCGCGCTGAGGAAGAACGGTGCAAGCACGGCGAGATAGCTGCCTGGTGCGGCGAGTCCGAGTGCTTCTCGGCTAGAAGCGGGTTACCTGTCAGGGTCTGGCGCACCAGACGGGGCAGCGCCTACCATCGCCAGCCAACCTGCGAGGCGCTAAGCGACGGTCAGAGGTTAGCTGGATATTTAGGCGCGACCACGCATGAACCGACATGTGTTCCCCTCTCGGTTGCGATGTCGGCTGGCTTAGGCGAGTGCTACCACTGTTTCCCCGAGAAGGTCCCGCCGGATGCCAAGCCCTGCGAGGTGCACATATCCGGAGAATGGCGCCCAGGCTTCCTGATCAGATGGCGACGTGACAATGATGGCCGATGGCAAGGTCTGACAAACTACCGCGAGCGGCACGGACGCCGGGTCGCGTGGCTGAGTCAAGACGTGCTAAGGACCCCCAAGGACAAATGAGCGGCGAGCGTGGCCCAGGCCGGATCGGACGCTGTGCTGGCGCCCGCGCGCAATCAATGACACCGAATGATGAACCGCCAGTTCTGCGAGCCTGGCGCGGACGGACATGTGCTCGCGACCGGGATAAAGCAGCTGAGCGAGATCACCGGCGTTCTCGCCGACCGCCTTGGCTGGACCCTCGGAGGAGGGCTGAGCGCCGGAGCGCTGACCGACTCCGCCGCCGACACTCAGCTGACACGAATTTTTATATATGAAAATGGGCGCCGGTTTTGAGCTTAGCGCCGCAGGCCAGTCGGGATGCGGGCGACTGCGTTTCCCGGCCCCCGACCCACCCATTCAGCGAGCTTGCGTCCTGCCGGGTCGGGATGCGGGCTGGCTGGCGGCCGGTTCGGCTGGCGAACGGCCGATGCGGGCGCCGAGCTCGGCGCGGGTATGAATGCCAGCTTGCGATAGACCGGCCGATGTTGACCTCGACCGTCTTGGTCGCCAGGAAGAGTTTCTCGGCGATGGCGCGATTCGTTAGTCCGGCGGCGGCGAGATCCGCGATGCGCTGCTCGGTCTCGGTGAGATGGACATCACCTGCTCTGCTGTCTTGACGCCTGCCCAGCGGGACGCGGTCACCGAACTCGTCCGACACGACCTCGAGGTGCTGGTTGCGCCGCCCGGAGCCCGGATCGCTGAGGGCCTCGGCATCAAAGCCGGGCAACTCGGCGGCGGCCACGCCAAGCGGCGCGGCCGCCAGACTCCAACCCGCCGCCGGGCGAGGTCATCAACCTCAAGCAAAGCCCACCGGGCTTGACCTGGGGTTTACGTCGTGGCAGGTGTTGGGTTCGAACCAACGTAGGCTGAGCCGACAAGACTTGGCGGGCAACTTCGTCCGGCGGTGACTTGGCGCCGTACCCGGTGCCAGCCCGCCACCGGGGTCAGGGTTACCGCTGCCGTGCACCTGGAGCTCACCCGGCCTGGTCGTCAGCTCGGCGACGACCGCCGCGATGCCTGCGGACAGGACCGACGTGGCCGCCCAGGCGGATCGGCGAGCGTGGCGACGCGACGCGGGTCCTGGTCTCGTCGTCCCCGGTGCCCGTCCGCCGCGCTGGCTCTAGTTCGCGTCCCAGGGATTGATCAGCTCGACGCCCATGCCGGTGAAGTCGCTGGTGTTGCGAGTGGCAACGGCCATGCCCCGGGACGCGGCCACGGCGGCGATCATGGCATCGACGGGCTTGCGCACCTCGCGGCCCGTCCTTTTCCTGGCTGCCATGATCGTGGGCAGTGCCCGGGCGGCCTGCTCGTCGTAGCCGTAGCTGCGCTCCCGTGCCCGCGCGATCAGCCCCTCGACGCGGAAGGTGAGGTAGTCCTTGCGCTGGCCCTCGGGCAGCAGCGCCAGCCCGGTCAGCAGCTCGCCGATCGTGATCGTGCTGATCGCCGCCTCCTGCCCGCGGTCGCGCATCCAGGCCACCACGCCCGGGTCCGGCTCCGGGCGCGTCGTCTCGGACCACACGCAGGTGTCGATGAGAATCACCCGAACGTGACCTGCTCGCGCGGTTCGCCATCGCGGTCGGGCACGGGCAGCGGCTCGCCTGGCCGTGCTGACGCCATCTCGTCCAGCCACCAGGACACGAAGTCCTCGTCAGCTGCGATGGCCTCCTCCAAGATGACGCGGGCCTCGGCCTCCGCCGACCGGCCGTGCGCGGCGGCGCGGCGGCGCAGGGCCGGCTTCAGGGACTCCGGCAGGTTCCGGATCAGCAGGCTGTCACTCATGATAGCAATGATATCACCAGGGCCGGCGTGGCCAGCCCGTACGCCAGCGGCAATTCACCGCAGCCTGCCGGCGGCCACGTCGTGCCTTGAGCCCGCTGCCGCTTCAGTTCTTGAACTGGGTGTTCGCGCACTCGCAGGGCCGCATCGACGAGGCGGGCGTTCTGTGCCCGCACGACAGGCTTGTCCTTGGCCCGGCTCTTGCGACTGGGGAGTCCAGCCAAAGCGGGCGGCGGCGTGCCGCCGTCATGCGGTAGCCGTCTCGTCACCCACCGAGCCGGATCGGGTCCGGCGGTACTCGCCGGAGCGCGCTGGCCTATTTGGATTCGGTGACGGTGCTGCCGGTGATCGCAGCGAGTGCCTTCGCGTACTGGCCGGCCTTGGCGGGGGTCGGGGTGGCGGTGAGCCGCAGCAGCACCGGACCGGCGAGGTAGTCGTATTCGGCGAGCAGGCCCCCGAGGTTGGCGGTAATGATCTGGATGTAATCCGCGCGGTCCTTGGCGAGCGCCGTCGCGGGGAAGACTTCGATCTCTCCTCCGGCCTGGACGCCATCGGCGAGGTTCTGTCCGGTAATGCGCTTGTCACCGAATACGGTTTTCGAGGTGTAACCGCTGGGGCGGCCGAGGAGATGGTTCGGGTCATCTGCGGCGGTCAGCACCTTGACCCTGCCGATGTCGGGGACGAGCTGCTTCAGCCGGGTGGTGATCACAGCGGCAGTCAGGGCCCGCGACGCTGGCAGCGCGGTGGTGCGGTGGGCAGCCGGGGTCACCTGCGGGGCGGCCGTCGGTGCTGCTGGCGGACGAGCAGCCCGCCGCGAGAGCGATCACTGGCGCAATCACGGCGGCTTTAAGCAGATTTCGGCATAGCGGGAGCACGGTTGATCCTTCCGGGCAGTTCATCAGTGTCGGAATGGCTGTCAGCCGTGAGGATAAGTGCTGGAAGAATCGCCGGTAGGCAGAAGCACGGGAAATGCCCACGTAAGCGGCACAGCGACTGGGCCGGATTCGAGCCGGCGGTCTCTCCCGCTTGCCAGCGCAGTGCGGACTGGCCCGAAACCCGGAATCCCGCAAAGCAGGAACCAGAACTCGAATTCCTGACGCTCCGGCACCAGAGCGAGCTACAGTGCCGCCAATTGCGGGGCTGAGCCGACCCGTCCGGCAGCGCGCCAGAGGCGCGCGTCCGCGATCCGTGCGGACATCCGCTCCTCAGTACCCGCAGCCTGCCAACTGCCGCAGCAGCGCACGCCATCGGCGGCATGACACTGCACCCCGGAATCAGCAAAGAAGCCGCGATCGGCGACCCGGCGCTGTCGGCGCTCAGCCCGCCAGCTTCTCGGCGTGTATTTGACGTAAGCACCCGCACACGCCCGCCGACCTGCTGCTGGAACCTCGCCGAGCACTGAAGCCTTCACCGACATAAGCCCAGGTCAGCGGCAGGCCCGCGCCTAACGACAGACGCCGAGGCGAGCTAACGCGACCAAATGCGGCGGTTTGCGTGCACCGCTCCCCTCGCGCCGCATCCACAAGGCTGTGACCAGGGGTTTTACTGGTGGCAGGTGTTGGGTTCGAACCAACGTAGGCTGAGCCGACGGTTTTACAGACCCGGCACGAATATGCGCTGACGTGGCCGTACTCACCGCGACCTGGCCCGCCGGGAACATAGCGGGAACGGCGGGCCAATACTTCAAAAATTCCCCGAGTGCGAGACACTCCACGTCAGCCAGCAGGGCCAGCGGCTTGGGCGAGAACGGCTCACAGGCACGGCTGTCATCCCGCTGGCCGGGCTGCCCCTGGACCCTGCGCTGCGGCTGATGGATCTCCGCCCTTAGGGAATAGTAGCGAAAAGATAGGTCCGGACTGGGTCTCGGACCAGTTTTTGCTGACCAGGAGCCGGCGAGGTGGAACAGGCGGCTACTTCGTGCGCTTGAGGATACCGCAGAGGAACAGGGCAGAGTCCATGAACCTGGCGGTGATCCTCATGCCAGTTTCGTGCGCCAGCAGCGCCAGTCCCGCGTCGTCCGGTGCAGCCTGACCGCTGCCGAGAACAACTCCGGCCGCTTGCAGGCCTGCTCGAAGAGATGGTGCCGCAGCGGCCTCGAAATCCAGCGCTTCCGACGGCGTGCGAATAGCGGCGATCAAGTCAGGGTCTCCGTCCAGCACGCTGGCGGTGAGGAGATCGATCCTGATCCTGATCTTGCGCTCCAGCGCCCAGACGAACTGATGCAACTCGCCCGGGCGACAGGCAACGGCATAAACCTCAGCCCCGCGAACAGCCAGCGACGTAGCTTTCGCGGACGCGACCGCGGAGCCGGGCTCAAAGGTGCAAACACACTCCGGGCCCGCGTCCCAGAAAGACGAGGGAATCTCAGCGACGCCGATAAGCGATGACTTACCGTCACGCGGGGCTTCCTTGAGCATGCCGGGGAGACTGAGCGTTGCCTCGGCTATCAGCCCGGCCTTCAGCCGGCCGAAGCAGGTCTGCCGGGCCTGGGCCCCGGACGACAGCTATGCAGTAGCCGTCCGGGATTCCGTCCCAGAGATTCATGCCGTGACGAAGAACTTGTCGTGCGGCAGCAGCCGGCTGATCTTGTAGAAGCTGCCGAGAATGCCGCCCTGCTTGCTGTTCTCCGAACCCGGAACCCAGGCGGTGCTCCGGTCGATCAAGGGGACTGAGGTGCCGCCCTGCGCCGTTGAGGCGAAGGGGTACTCATCGCAGTTCCAGCCCTTGTGCGGTGGCTTGCCGTGGCAGACCTGGCGCCGGTTGTTGCGCGCTTGCTGCCTGCCGGTGCCCTTCGAAAGCGGGCTGATATAGGCAGCGTTGCCCAGGTGAGCGCCCCTGCCCTGCACCACTTGGACGTGAGGCGCGATATGCGGCAGGCCCGACATGTCGACGGTCGGCCAGAACTCCGGGAACACGCACCCGGCGACGGCGAAGACATGGTCGCAGCGCACCTCGGAATCCCCGGACCAGGTGATGCCGCTGCTGCCGCCCTCGGCCGATCCGGTCATCTCGTACTCCGGCGTGGCATTGAGAATCTGCCCGGTCCCGACGTGCGCCGTGTGATGCAGGCTTCCCGTGAGTGTGTCGCTCAGCGGGCCGGCCATGATGATGCCGCCGTTCGTCGAGCTGCAGGGGCAGGTGGCCGTGACGGTGATCGTCGGTTCGCTGACCAAGTCATCCCCCTCCCGGGACAGGCCCACGATAGCCATGGCGTCTGAGAACGTCTTGCCGTTCCACGCGGTACCGATGTAGTCGACGGCTGCGAACAGCCACTCCTCGATACCATCGGGCACGCCGTTGTCTAACCGGACGAGGGATAAGCTCAGTCCCTCAGCACCGCAATTATTCGTGCGGTTCATCACGCCGCACGAACTGCCGCCGGAAGGCGGCCGGGCCGCGCGGGCAATCGCAGCCTGCTGGGCCTTGGTCACCTTGTGGTGGCGAATCTTTACCTTCCAAGTGTAATGATGCCTGGCAGCGGCACCAGCGCGAACCGCCGGCGAGGAGGCCGCGGCCCGCGCTGCGCTTCCAGCGACTGCGCTCGCACTGACATGCGCGGGTGAGGACGTGCTCGCCTGCATCGCGCCAGGTGCTGCGAACGCAAGCACGGTGATCGCCCCGAAGGCTGGCACCAGCTTCTGCGCGATCTTGGCTGCCGTCATCTTGCTCTCCGATCTTTGTCGGGCCTCGCCCACACCGCCTGGCCGCAGACTCGACCACAATATGCCTATTACCCGTTATTTTGTCAAGGAAATACCGGATTAAGCTCATGCCCTGAATCCGATTGGCGGGGCCCCTTAAAGGTAGCGCGCATAGGCCCCATCGATGTGGCGCCAGGAAGACAAATGGCCGCAAACGCATTAAAAGCCGAAAAGGCTGAGGACCGCTTTAAACGACGCAAATAATACCTGATCCGGCGTTCGCAGGTTTTACCGTCAGCCTGGCGCTGACCAGGTTTACTTCCAGGGAGACCGGAGCACCTGAATGTTCCTGAACGTTCGAGGGAAAGTGCCCGGCGCCGACCCATACCCAAGCGGCGCGCATCTGCACCCTATTGCCATCCCAGCCAGAGTCAGCGGCGCAGACAGCACGCCGATCGGCCAGTCAGTGTTCGGCGTGCATCCGGCGTGAACTCCAGCATCCGCGTACCGCCACAGACCACAGCCCGCATCGAGCACCAGACACTCCCGGTGAGCATAACCCCAGTTCAGGCAGCATTTCCGCAGCCAGTTACGGAGCCCGAGGCGAGCCAACGCCAACGAACCGGCGGTTCAGGCAAACCGCTCCCCTTGCACCACGCTCGCAACGCTGTGACCTAGGGCTTCACTAGTGGCAGGTGTTGGGTTCGAACCAACGTAGGCTGAGCCGACGGTTTTACAGACCCGGCACGAATATCCGCTGACCTCGGGGTTCTCGCCGCTACCTGGCCCGGCGGGAACAGACTGGGAACAAGCCCGACGCGGGCAGTTCCGCTTACTCGTTCCGGCGTGCCGGGCTACAGCCCAGCTATCCGGACAGCGTATGCCTGTGGGCCAGCGCCGCCCTGCTGCAGATGACATTCCTGCTTCTGAGGGCGCGCCGGTAAGCTGGCGCTGTGAGCCAGCCAGCTGCCGAGCCAGAGCACCTGCCGCCCGCGACCGAGCGGCAGGTCCGCGCGCGTGCCGCCGAGCTGGTCGAGCTCGCCGCCCGGCACGGCATCACCCGCCTGGCCTACGCCTCCCGCGGCCGCCTGCGCGGCCACATCGCCGAGGACCGGGACCTGTTCGACATGTTCGAGTTCCAGCGAGACGCCACCGAGCTGCTGGGCGGCGAGGTCGCGCTGTACTCCGACGGCGCGCTGGCCAACGAGCACGTCAGCCCCGACCTGGTCACCGCCACGCCGCTGTGAGCAGCGACACCCGCCCCGACCGGCACGCGCTCCTTGAGCTCGACGCCCTCCTGGACCAGGTCACCCTCCTCCGCGACGAAGGCGACGCCGCGCGGTTCGACAAGGACGACCGGTACCGGTGGGTACTCCACCGGCTGTGGATAGCCGCCGGGAACGAGGCCCTGGCCTACACCACGGCAACCGGGCAGCCCGTCCGAGCCGACCGGACCTGGGCCAACCTCTACGACCTGCGCAACCACCTCGCGCACTCCCGGCTCCCCCGACATCGACGAAGCACTCGTCCGCCGCTTCACCTGGACCCGCACCAGCCCGCTCCAGCAGACCGTCCAAGATCACCTGCGGCGCGCCTAACAGCCACGACCACCTGCCCTGATCAGGGCAGACAGGTCACCTCGTACTGCCATCGACCTTGAGAGCCGTCGCTGCCACCGGAAGCAAGACGGTTCGGCAACTGCCAGGACCCTGGTAGTCCGGCCGCCTCGGACAAAGCGGCGAACAGCATTCCGGGCCGCCCGAGGTCGACTGCCATGAGGTGAACCCGTACCACGCCGTTCTGCGCCACCCGGCGAGCGCCGAAATGAGGTGTGCCGGCGCGTTGCGCCGTGACTGGCGGGCAAACCTCTTACCTTGGGGCGTATGACCGCAAGGACCGCAGGATCGGCTGCCTCCTCTTACTCGACTGGCGGTGGCGGGGTCGTGCTGGAGCACCGGTACGGAGCCATAATGCTGGCTGGCTTGCTGACTGAGGATCCGGTGCAGGAACTGGGCGATGACGTCTTGCCTTTGAATATCCGGTTCCAGGCGAGCCCGGTCAGCGCCGTTGATGAAATATTGCTCTCAGGCCGCGCTCCCGATGGCGGCACACGAAAAGCCGCGATAGCCGTCAGGCGGGCGCCGAGCCTCATCCCGAGCGATGAAAAATCGGTCAGGCTGATCGGTTCATTTCTCACGGCAGTGTCCGAAAACTGGGATGAGATCACGGCGGGGCGATGGCGTTCGATTCTGGCTGCGGTGACCGGTAGCAACGCTGTCAGCCAGGCCGGAAAGCTTGCCGAAATCGCTCGCGCTCAAGAAAGTGACGCCGCGTTCCGCACAGAGATTGCTGATGGCGTACACGCAAAGGCCTTACGTGATCGACTGGCGAATCTCGACGAGATTGTCGCGAAAGCCACCGAGGATTGCAGCGGGACCCGGGAAGTTGATGTGAAGGAGCTGACCTGGCGGTTGCTGTTCTCGCTCCGGGTGCGTGAGCTACGCCTGGAAGGCGCGGACTCTGCGGATCGGACATTCACCGTCACGAGGCTGCGGTCAGCCACGGCCGATAACACGCCAGCAGCAGCCGACATGCTGTTCAGCAAGCTATGCGAACTGGCGGGACGCTACGCGCCGGAGGGGGCAAGCGCTGATGCCAATAAGCTGCGGCGAGACCTGTCCGGCACCGCACTGCTGGCGTCCAGGCGGCACGCATCCGAGGGATCGGTGCCCGGAGAGGACCTTCCGTGCCCGCCGGCGGAGTCCGCCTACCTGGCGCTGGTGGTTGACACCGCCCCTGACGAGCTAATTGGCCGGGAAAAGGATCTGAAGGACTGGGCCGAGTTCTGCGCTGGCGCAGCCCCGTACGCATGGTGGCAGGCTGGCCCATGGGCAGGCAAGACCGCCATGGCGTCATGGTTCGTCACTCACCCTCCGGCTGGCCTGGACGTCGTGTCGTTCTTTATTACTGGTCTCAGCGGCCAAGCCGACGGCGACGCATTCCTTGATGCCATGATCGAACAACTCGGCGGCCCCTCGCCGGGCAGCCAGGGCTCGGCAGTGAGCACTGCTGCCAGGAAACGTACAATGCTGACGTTTCTGAAATCGGCGGCACATCGGGCGGAGGTACGGGGACGGCGGCTTGTCGTCGTTGTAGATGGGCTCGACGAGGATGAAGTTGGAGCCGCCCCGCCGTCTCGGGGGTGGCCCAGCATCGCCTCGCTGCTTCCTTACCGTCTCCCGCCCGGCGTCCGGGTTATCGTGACCAGCCGCCCGGACCCGGGCCTACCAGACGACATGCCTCCCGGTCACCCACTGCTGGAGTGCACCCCGCGCCACCTGCCGGCATCGCGGGTGGCCCAGGATCGGGAACCGCGCGCCAAGCAGGAACTGCGGGACCTGCTCGCGGGTGATCAGGTCGGGGTGAGCGTGGCGGGATATATCGCCGGTTCAGGGGGCGGCCTCACCTTGGACGACCTGTCAGCGCTCACTGAGACGCCCCCTCGTAGGCTTGAACCCATCTTGCGCGGCGTGTCCGGGCGTAGCTTCTCAACGCGGAGCCGACCCGATCCCCGAAATCCTCGGGCCGACCCGGCGGCGCGGGTCTACTTGTTCGCGCACCGGACCTTGCGAGCGACCGCCGAGAAACAGCTTGGCGGCGAACTCGTCGGCTACCGGCACCGGATACACCAGTGGGTCGGCTCCTACGCTGACGATGACTGGCCGGATGCCACACCGGGCTACGCCATCCGCGGCTACCCTCGGATGCTCGCGGCTACAGCTGACCTTACGCGGTTGGCGGCGCTCACCCGCAGCCCCAGCAGGCACGCCTTTCTCCTGAAGGCTACCGGAAGCGACTACACCGCTCTCACCGAGATCAGGATCGCCCAGGATCTCCTGACTGCTGAAAGCATCCTGGATCTGCGGGCTCTCGTCGAGCTGGCCGCCTACCGGCATGCCATCTTGATCCGTAACCAGTGCATCCCCCCTGAGCTGCCCGCCATGTGGGCGAAGCTCGCCCGCTTCGGCCATGCAGAGGCCCTCGCCCGCACCACTGACCCCAGCCGGCGGGCTGAGGCGCTTGCCGGGGTGGCCACCGCAGCTGCCCAGGCCGGCGACCTGGACCGCGCCCGCAGGCTGGTCGCGGAGGCTGAGGTCGACGCCCGTACCGTCGATCTACCCTCCAGCCAGGCAGCGGCGCTCGCCGAGACAGCTGCCGCAGCCGCCTGGGCCGGGGAGCCGGATCGCGCCCGGCAGCTGGCTGCGGAGGCTGAGACGCTTGCCCGCACGTTCGCCATCCCCGGCATCAGCATGCTCGCCGGTCCGGCTGCCGCGATCGCCCAGGCTGGCGACCTGGACCGCGCCGAAACCCTGGCCCGCTCCATCACCGACCCCCGGGACCAGGTCCACGCCCTCGCCGGGGTGGCTGCCGCAGCCCGCCCAGACCGGTCACCCGGACCGCGCCCTCCGGCTAGCAGCGGACGCCGAGGCCCGCGCCCGCGCAATCACCGACCCATTCACCCAGGCCGTCACGCTCACCTGGGTGGTTACCGCGGCCGTCCAGACCGGCGACCAGGACCACGCCCGCCGCCTAGCGGCGGAAGCCGAGGCCAGGGTCAGCGCCATCACCAGTCCCAGCGACAGGGCACGCGCGCTCGCTGCGGTGGCTACGGCAGCCGCCCAGGCCGGCGACCCGGACCGCGCCGAGGCCCTGGCCCGGTCCATCACCGACCCCTGGGACCAGGCCACCATGCTCGCCGGGCTGACTTCAGTGGTTATCCGCGCGGGTGACCTGGACCTTGCCGAGGCCTTGGCTTGCCGCATCATCGCTGACCCCTTCAACCGGGCATGGGCGCTCGCCGAGGTGGCTCCCGCGATCGCCCAGGCCGGTGACCTGAACCGGGCCGAGGCTCTGGCCCGCACCATCACTAGCCCTGAGATCCAGATCCGCGCGCTGGCTCGTGTGGCTACTGTGATCGCTCAAGCTGGTGACCGGGACCGCGCCCGTCTGCTTGTCGCGGAGGCAGAGGACCGCGCTCGCACCGTCACCAGCCTGCGGGACCAGGTCCACATGCTCGCCGGGCTGGCTGTCGAAGTCGCCCAGGCTGGTGACCAGGACCGCGCCCGTCTGCTTGTCGCGGACGCCGAGGCCCTCGCCGGTACTATCAGCGACCCACGAACCCGGGCTAGCCAGCTCGCCGGGATGGTTCCTGTGGCCCTCCGTGCCGGTGACCTGGACCGGGCTGAGGCTCTGGCCCGCATCCCCGCCGGGACCGGCAACCAGGTTCTCGGGCTCACTTTCGTGATTCTTGAGGCCACCCAGGCCGGTGACCTGGAGCGGGCCAGGCGGCTGCTGGCTGAAACTTTCATCATGGACCCGCTAGGAACCTCGTGGGTAAAGACAGTGTGCCGTTTCTTTCCATCGGCTATGGAAGGTGCCTGGGACATTCTTGCCGGCGCCTACGCACCGCAGTTTGATGCCCTACGGCAAACGACGGCACCGGCAGCGCAGTCCCCCGGTCGAAGATCTGAATCCTAGAGGCGGGGAACCCTAGATCGAGGAGCCGTGTCTCCACCGCCGGGGCGTTCATGTCGACAATCGTGAGGGATGCGGATGATGACCGGAACGAATCAGTGAGCATGCCCGCGAATGTCAGATCCGTGACCGGCAGCGAATACCCGAGGATGAACACGCGGCGTGCCGATTGCAGGGCGGCTGCGGCCTGCTGCCAGATCTCGCGGATCACGGAGTTGCGGTAATACGGCGATCAGCCGCCCCGGCCACAGGGCCGCCCAGATCCGGCGCTGACCTCTCAGGACCGGGACTCTCACCGCTGCGCTCACCTAGCCGCATGCCGAACCCCCACTCCTTCCGCTCCCATAGGACAACCTCCGAGCCACGGTACGTGCCAGGCGAGCAACTCCCGCAGCGCGGAAGTTCGCTGACGCCCGTCATCGCGGTTATCAGTTCGTTGTCGTCCATCGCTTCTCTATTGCGTTCCGGCCGTATCAGGTTCACCGAAGCGGAGAGTTGCGTGCCTGCGCCAACTCACCAGAGGTTCCGCCTTCAGACCCGGAATCGACAGTCGTCACCGTGGGTTATGCCCTCACCCCACCGAGTCACTTAGTGCCAGGTGACCTTTCGATGTAGCCGGGCTGAGATCAGGACCTCGACACCCCGATCTTGCCAGTTCAGGAGCAAATTTCATTTACACCGCAGCAAAGCCGGCCGCAGCAACATCTGGCCCGCATGAGCCTGCTCGCGCTGCGTCGAACCGCAAGGCCTGAGCCAGCGTGACAAGAAAGAGCTAGCTACATGCCGATCCCTGACTCGGCATCCGTCAACGACCTCGGTCATCGGACCGCCCCATCGTGAGGTACTCAGATAGATAGTAAGCGTCTTGCCTGGCAAACGAGATGCGCGACTCCGCACACGAGATCTCGACGTGCCCCTTGCAGCTAGCTAACGGATGAGTATGGCGATGCCCGATGCGGCGACCGTGGCGGTGCTGTCGCTCATCCCCCGCATCCTGACGTTTGCATCGTGGCCCTTGTTGGCGGCCTGACTATCTGAGTTCTGCCGGTTGGGCTTGGCAGTGCTGTTTGAGCATGTGCCTGCCTGGCTGTGTCCGCACGGGTGATGATCGTGGCGTTCCTGTTCTAACTTGAGGGATCCCTCCTCGCCTCGTTGGCCACGCTCGCGAGAAGGGATCCGGCAGGCGGTGTGTCGCCCTCGCCGGGTGACTGACGGCGGGTGCGGGGTGCGCCCGGTTGGATCGGGCTCGGCGTTACCGAACGCCGGGTTCGCAACCGGTGGAATCATCTGCCCGCAACCAGCTCGAAAGTGCGCACCGAGGATGCGGCGTTATGGATCGTCCACGCCTTGCACGTGTGGTCGGGGCCGAAGTCGGCGAGCGTGATCATCGCGAGGCGCTGGACCGGCTCGCCCTCTGCCGCCTCCTGATCAGCCGGAGGGGCAGAGGCGTTTTACGGGCTGGCCGATATGTCGCGCAGGCCGACGGCCCCCCGGGCTCGGGGATCACGGTGGCAGCGCTCCGCGCTGAGCTTGAGCGCAGGCGCGTCTTGCTGCTAGCCGACCGGCGACACGAGGCCGACCTGGCTGAACCAGACAAGTGCACCGAGGGACTCCTCTGCGCGACTAGGGACACGATGGCCGGCGCACTGCGCTGGCCCGCGATCGCGACACGACCTCGTGCCGGTGCTTCTGAATTTGCGCGTGTATTTGCCGTGACCAGTCGCATCTGCCCGTCGAGAGCCGCACCCAGCCGCACAGAGACCAAGAAGTCCTTGACTCAGATACACGCAGGTCAAGGACTGTTCTAGCTGGTGGTGGCAGGTGTTGGGTTCGAACCAACGTAGGCTGAGCCGACGGTTTTACAGGCCCTGCACGACATGGCCCTGACCTGCACGAACGCTCATTTTCGTGGTTTGTCGGCGTGTATTCGGCGCGCGTGTCCTGATGACTTGAGCCGAGCCATCCAGCGGGTCGGCGCTCCGTCAGGCTTAAGCCCGCCCCCGAACTGTCAGCTGCGGTCTTATGGGTATTGCCGGCGGAGACGCTACCCTCTACCTTGAGCCTGGCCGTACTTGGTGCAGGCACCCCGGTGAACTATTGCTCCTGATAGTCGTGGGGTGCCGGACGGCAGGGAGCCATCAGCCGGGATCTGCCAGCCGGGATCTGCAGCCGACCTCGGCCACATATAGTAAAATCTGCTATAGTTCATGGATGTCGGATAAGCGCCAGGTGCTGCGCGAGGTCATGCTCAAGTCGGGCACCAGCCAGTCGGAGCTGTCGCGTCTCAGCGGGGTGTGGCAGTCGAGCATCAGCCAGTTCCTGGCCGGGAAGGTCCAGCTGAGCGACGACCAGCTCGACCGGCTGCTGTCGTGCATGGGATACCAGCTCGAGGTCATCTGGCGGCCGGTGCACCCCGATCTCACCCGCTCGGAGTGGCGCTCCTGGCGGCTGCACCGCCGGCTGTCGGCCCATCTGACCCGGCCGGGCCTTGAGCAATGGCGTCCGGTGATCGAGCGGAACCTGGAGCGGCTCCGGGGCACCGTGCGAGGCCAGCCGCACCTGCGGAACCTCGACCGCTGGGAATCGCTGCTGGATCGTGGTGACGTAGCGGGCATTCACCGGATTCTCACCGGCCTGGATCGAGACTCGATCGAGATGCGCGAAGTATCTCCGGTCGGCGGCCTGCTACCGGACGGACGAACGGCTGGAAGCGCTCCGGATGGCCGGCTGATGCGCCGCGATCAGCTGGAGCACGCCATCCGGACCGCATGCCAGATCATCGGCCGGCCGGAAGTGATCGTGGTCGGCTCCCAGGCCATCCTCGGCACCTACCGCGAAGATGAGCTGCCCGCCCGCGCCACGATGTCAGCCGAGGTCGACATCCTCCCGATCGCTGACACCAACGAGGAAACCGCAGAACTCGCCGACCGCATCGAAGGGGTTGCGGGCGAGTTCTCGCCGTTCGAAGAACTGCACGGCTTCAGCATCGACGGCGTCGACCTGACGACATCCGCGCTGCCGGAAGGCTGGCGGGACCGGCTGGTCAAAGTCCAGAACGCCAACACGGCCGGACCCGGCGGAGGGCCGCAGTTCACCGGCTGGTGCCTCGACAAGGAAGACCTCTGCGTCGCGAAACTGTGCGCGCTGCGGGAGAAAGACCAGAACTTCGTCTCCGAACTGCTCAAGGCCGGCCTGGTCGACCCAGCCGTAATCGCGGCGCGGCTGGCGGACAGTTCCGGAGCGATACCGACCCGCCGCCGAACGCGCCTCCGGCTGGCTCGCGTCCTGGGCAGACAGCCGCCACTGAAAGTCAGCGAACGGCAAGGCCGGACCGCGCAAATATGGCTCGATCTGTGTCGTCAGTTGAAAGCCGCGTTTCGAAAATGTCGCCGCGCCGAACAGTCGTTCTGTGGCTGGCAAGATCACTGGACGCGCTTGCTGGCTGCAGGATGGATTGATTGCGCCGCGTCGTGCTGATACACCCGTCTCACCCCTGGGGGACCACCGGTGCGGCGCTGATGCTCGGGCCAACCATCCTTACGGCGCGCCATTGGTGATCGAACCATTACCTAGAGTCAGATTTCCTGTGATGCGACGTGTGTCCGATGAGGCTGGTATTGTTTCTATTGCCTGCGACGCGTGGATGCGGAGCATGGTCGCCCTGAGGCCTGGCCTCTGGGAAGGCAACGTGAGGGCATGCTTTCATACGCCGTGGACCACGCCGAGCATTACGTTGCCGCCGAAGATGACATCGGATCGGTCTTTGACTAGTTCCGAGAAGTCGGAGGGGACGCGCCTGACGGCTCCAGCCGTCTGACCTCCCGGGCACGGAGACACATTCGTGTGGCATGCCGGGAGCGAGGGGCGGAATGGTGCTGTACATCGCCGTTATTGTCGTTTCCTGGTGTGCCCGTATCGCCCAGGAGGGCACCAGACATGACGACGATCACCGTCACCGCTGACTCCACGACTCCCATCCATGATCATGTCCCGCCACGTCCGGTCGTCAAGCTGCCTGAGCTCGCGCCAGTCGCCGCCCGCCGTAAGGCGGCTGAGCGGCTCGTTGAGACATTCGGGATAGAGCCGGAAGCTGCTGCTTGCATCGCCGAGGCTGTTGTCGACCCGGCCGAGCTGCGCCGATCGATAGACACGCCAACGGAACTCGCGGTCACCGGGGGCACGCTGCTTGCCGTCCGGGCGCGGGTGTGGACGCGCAGGGCGTTGCCCGACATCCGTAACCCGCGTATCGGAAGTGCGCGACGCCATCCGTTCGCGGTTGAGCCCGGTACCGACGAAGAGTCGCGTTTTGCCCCTGTCGGCGACCCTGCGAGCAAGGGCGTCACCCCGCACCTTGAGGTCGAAGTCGAGTCCGCAGAGCACATGGCGTGGGCCTCGGCACTCGCTGCCCGGGCTGTGCTTGACGCCAACGACTGGCGCTACAGCATCCGCAACCAGGGTGTGCTCACCGAGGTTTGGCTGGTGCCGACGCGCTACATTCACACTCAGGAGCCCGACACTCCAGATCTGTGGGCACTGACTACTGCAGAAGGGTCGTCGCGCACGACCGGCACCCATGACATCCTCGGCGTAGGCAATAGCGTTGATGCTGTCGTGGCGGCGAAGTCGGACACCTTGATGCGTGGTCGCATCAAGGACCTCAACACCGCGCTCGAGCAAGGCCCGGCCGTGAAGCAGTCTGAAGCGCTGCGATGCGAGACAATGCCTGGCCTAATACTCGTCTCGTACCGCCCCCTGCCCGGCGGTCCCGATCGGTTCTCCTCGGCGGTCAAGAGCCTCGTGGCACTTCGTCATGTCGATGCGCCGAAAGAATGGGGCGAGGGCGTCGAGCTGGAGTCGCTCGCTGATGAGGCCCTTGCGGTGATGGAAGATCGCGGCATTGTGACGCCGCTGCGCCGCAAGTGGCTGGCCGGAGCTATCAGCCGTTCTCAAGCCGCGACCGCCCACCTGCCGACCGATGCGGCCATTCGCGCGGCCGAGATCATCGCCCTGTTCTCTACCGACGACCAGGAGGTGCGCGACGCCATTCGTGACGCAGTCACCCGCCAGTCGACCCGCAAGCGAATCACCAAGAACTTCCGGGTGAAGCTCGCTTCCGCTCTTATCGTGAGGGCTATCGGCGGGGAAGGCACCAACCCCGACCGGGTGCGCCGGTATATGGAGCACGGGTTCGTGTCCGTGCGCGACAATTCGTTCAGCCCGACTCACCGCGACGCCGACACTCTTATGCGCGAGGCGCTCGAAGAGTACGACATCGAGCCGCCGGCGACCCTGGCCCTGCGCGCCTTGAGCTAGCTGCTCGGGCTGCCTACCCTCTGATCGCCAGTCTCTCGCTGTGGGCAGAACGCGGCAGCCAGCATAACCCGAACGACAACGACCGGCGTCGGCCCGGCGAGGTCATCGACACGATGCTGATGTCCCGGCTAGGCATCTGTCAGCTACACCGCGCCATCGTCGATCACTGTGACGGTCGCCGCGCTCTTCGAGCCGTGACTGACGACGGGGCCATTCGGCTCACTGAAGATCGCGCCCAGGAGCAAACCATCAATGACGTCTACCTCCGCTCGACGTTCCCGAAAGCTGGCTCGCCGGGTCGGCCGAGTTCGGTCGACACGCCCGACGACGAGCTGCGAGATGGCGCAGCGCATCTCGGCGCTGCCGTACGCGGCATCGAAACGGCGATGGCTGCGATCAAGGCCGTGAAGGCCAGCGACGGCACCGATCACGTGGAGACGGTCGGAATCGACCGCAACCACGTCCGTGAATGGAAGGCAGTCCTCGACGGTGCCCTGTCGGATCTTGACTATTGGGGCCGTATCTGGGAGCGCCGCAACCGGGGTACTGCCCGCGCCAACGCCAACCGCGACGGCGACTGGGACACCGAATATTCCGATAACCCGGACGACATCCTCGAAGACTGGGCAGACGCAGACGCAGACGCCGACGGCATCGAGGCCGCGTCGTGACCCCCGAGCGGCTCGCATCGATCAGTGCCTACGCAGGCGATCGGCTCCGTGCCGATGGCGCATCCGGACCACACCCATTTGACCGCCACATCCCAGTCGCCGCCCGGTGCGCCGTGTACCTGGTGTGCGCCTGGTCCGGAAGGGTGCTGTACGTCGGGTCAACAACGGTCGGCGTCGGCCTGCGCTTTGCCCAGCACCTAAGCGATCCGGCTCGAACACTCGACTGGGCTACCGCCTATGTTCTGCCGCTTGACGACGACACACCCACTGCCGAAGTCCGGCGCATCGAGGGCCGAGTCGGTCTGGCAGTGGGTCCTGAGCGCAATGAGGCGCTCCCTCGGATTGCGTAAAGGACCATCTCGCTTGAACTGCGCGACTTGGCGGGTTCCTGGCTCCCTTCTTCCGGGAGAGGGGGATCCGCCAAGGACGCCGCCAGCGACGACCGATCCGGTGCGCGCCCTCGACCGCACTCGCCGACACGCAAAGGAACATCCGACCTCTACCGCGCCGCTTCAGCCTGCTAGACAAAGGAATCACGCCGTCCGTCCGGTGACATCACGGGCGCGGACCCGCCCGCCAACTTGCGCCAAGCAGCACTTCGCCATTCCTCCGCTTGTCACAGTCCTGCTTGTCATTCTCGCTTGGAGGTATGTGCCCCCGGCGCAGAGGTGCACGGCCTGCGGCGAGCGTGCTGTGGATCTGCTGGGCAGTGATTGGGATGGAGCCCTCGCCGCTTCGACGGACAATGCTGATGTAGGCGCCATCGGTGCGAGCTTCGACGATCGCTCCATGCACAAGGAAGGGTTTCAGATCCTCGTCTTGTGGCGGGACGGAGATGACACTCAGGGCTGGAGGTGGCGCCGCAGCAGGTGCGAGCGGCCATCGGCCGCGATCGACGGTCGCGGACCAGGCCTTCTCTGGCCCCAGTTTCGGCGTGTATCCGGCGTGAACGCCTGCACGCACCCGCCGTCAGCCACTGAAGCCGTGCCGAACAACCGAAGGGTCCTCATCCGCGTACGGCCAGGTCAGTGGCTGTTTCCGGATCTGGGGCAGGTGCTGGGCCGAGCTAAATTGAGCGAATCCGGCGGTTTGCGCAAACCGCTCCCCCTGACCGCGTCAGCAACGCTGTGACCTGGATTTCCAATGGTGGCAGGTGTTGGGTTCGAGCCAGCGTAGACACCCCATGGCGTTAGGTTGTCAAGCGGCGTCTTCGAGCCGGTGCTGCCAGGCAGTTGCCTCGTCGCAGGGAGTGCTGGTTTTGAGGCAGCCGTGCAGGATGCCGGCCAGGCGGCTGGCGAGCTGGCGCAGGGCAGCGTGATGGCTGGTGCCGCGGGCGCGGACCTGGTCGTAGCAGGCGCGGGCGCCCGGGGAGGCGGTCAGCGCGCAGAAGGCCTGCTGGTGCGGGGCGTCGGCGAGGCGGCGGTTGCGGACGTGCCGGGCGAGCACGGCTTTCTTCCTGCCCGACGCGCGGGTGACCGGGCTGGTCCCGGCGTAGTTCTTCCGCGCCTTCGCGCCGGCGTGCCGTTGCGGGTCGTCCCCGAACCCAGGCGGGCACCCGGGCACCGGGGACCTTGCCCGGGCCAGGCCGGGACAAGACGATCTCAGCGTCCGGGTGCCCGCCAGAATGGGCCTCTACCCGGGCTTCCATCAGGCCGGCCTGCTCGTTCAGCACGCTGATCACCGCAGCCGCCGGCCGTACGGCGGCGGCGCAGGCCGCCGTCACCACCGGAGGCTGCCCGAGTTGCCGGCCGCGCGGCGCGGCCTGGATCTGCCTGGCCTTCTCCGGCACCCCGCGGCGGCGGGCACGCGTCAGCGCCGCGCTGATCCGCGCGATGCCCAGCCCGGCCGCGCTGCCAGGATCGGGTGCCTTAGCCAGCAGCTCCAGGGCGCCGGGAGCAGCCAGGTCATCGAAGGCCTCCAGCGCGGCGGGAAAGAACTCCCGCAGCGCCGGCCGCAGCCGCAGCACGTGCCGGGCCCGTTCCCAGACCAGGAACTGATGCGCGCGGGCGACTACCCTGACTGCCTGCGCCAGGTCGCCATCCCCGGCCGCCGCCCGCAGCTGATGCGCATCGGCGCGGACCATGCCCGCCAGCATGCGCGCATCCCCGGCGCCGCCTCTGGCTCCCGAGGTCCCGTGCCGCTCCCGGTACCGGGCCGCCTGCCGAGGGTTCACCGCATACACCACGCAACCCGCGGCGATCAGCGCAGCCACCCGCGGGCCCCGGTCAGCCTCGATCCCGGTCACCACCTGACCCGGCCCGTCACCCGGATCAGCGAACCGGCCGGTCAGCTCATGAAACCGGGTAATCCCGGCCACGCCCTCACTCAGCCGGGCCGGGCTGGTGAACGAAGGAGCGGGGTGACGCGCGCCCCCAGCGATGACAGCCTGCCCTCCCCGCCAGGCAGCGGGCCGGTTTGACTTTGACTTGGCATTTCAGGACTCCACACAGAGCCGGGACCCGCACGCTCCACTCGATCCGGCGCAGCAGCCCGCTTCCTTGTGAGGCGGCCCGTCTTCGATGAGGTGACAGGGTCGGCTGGGCACCTGACGTCGGAGCCGGTGATCACCTCCGGGGTGCGGATATCCGCGAAGCCCGCCTCGGCCAGGCCGGCGGCAAAGTATTCGACCCGCACAAGCCTTCACATCGCTCTGTATGGCAGAAAGCTGCCATCTCATCTATACTTCTGCTATGGCACTCAGCATCAAGAGTCACGAGGCGGACCAGCTCGCCAGGGAACTGGCCGCGGAGACCGGCGAGACGTTGACCGAGGCAGTCGTGCTCGCGCTCAGGGAGCGGCTCGACCGCGAGCACGCCAGGCATGGTGCCAGTATCCGGATGCGGCTGGCGCGCCTCGCGGCAGACGTGGCGACGCTGCCCGTTACCGACGGCAGAACGCCGGAGAACATCATCGGCTACGACGACGCGGGCCTCCCGAGTTGACCCAGTCGTCGCCGGAGCTTGAGCGCAGCCAGAGCCTCGTCGTTGACACGTCGGCGTGCGTAGCCGTGATCCTCGGCGAGCCAGGATGCGAGGACCTCGCCGCCTACCTTGAACATGCCCTGGTCCGGCTGATGCCCGCTGCCATCCGAGTTGAGCTGGGCATCGTCATCGAGGCTCGCCTCTGGCCCGCCGGGCAGGATGCCGTAGACCGGTTTCTCCGTGATGCGAAGATCGACATCGTCACCGTCGATGAGGAGCTGGCGGCCCGTGCGATGAGCGGGTGGCGGAGATACGGCAAGGGAAGACATCCGGCCGCCCTCAACTTCGGCGACTGCTTCACATACGCACTCGCCGAGCGAACCGGGTACCCCGTGCTCTGCACCGGCGACGACTTCGCAGCGACCGGCATCTCCGTGCTGCGTCCGCCCGCCGGTAACGGGGGACCGTAGGGACCGTACTTCCACGCACAGCGGCCTACGGCTAAGTCCCCGTTGACGCACGACCCTTCAAGTCGTCAATGCAGTCACTCGCGTCGCAGGCATGGAACAATCTGCTCGTGCCAGACGACGAGGTGCCCAGTCAGGACGATGCGGGCAACGAACCCGAGGAAGAGCCAGCACCAGCCGCTGAGTCTGCGGCCGAGGCGCCCGGGGTCGGCTGGATCGGACGGTTCCGGCGCCGGCGTCGCGTTGCTCCTGCCATTGAGATACCCACCGCCCAGTCCGTCCGGCGCGGGCGAAGAGCACCAGACAACAGACCCGAAGGTGCATGTACTGCCGGAGGATCCGCCGACATATGTCAAGCAGCGGTTTGCGCAGCTGCAAGCTATGCTCGACCAGGAGAATGAGAAGACAAGCCCACCAGACGGTGAGCACATTACGTTCCGGTCGGTCACCCTGGCAGAGCTGTACGTGGGGGCGGAGATCGACGCGCTGGCCGCAGCCTTGCAGAAAGCCACATGGGTCAACACCGACGAGCGGTTTGCCGAGGAGATAGCCACAGCTCGGCAGTTGGACGCGCCGTACGCTTGCGAGTTCTTGCTGCGCTCGTCCCCGGCCTCCCCCTCGTTCAGGGAAAGCTATAGTGAGACAGATCTGCCTGCCCGCATAGCGCGGATCATTGGCCAGCTGAACGTACTCGGTCCGTCGCTGACCTCACTCGTCTTGACGTTCGTACTCACGGATGAAGAAGCCGACTACTTGGACGGGGCGATCCGTGATGAAGCAGATGCGAACCTGCGAGAAACCGATTCCCCGGCCAGTATCGAGACCGTCTACGTCGTCAAGTCCAAGCGGGTTCAAGCCGTGCTGGACGAGGTTGGCCAGCACTGTGCGACTTGGTTGCAAAGTTGGGCGCCGGGAGCGCTTGGGGTTGGGGACGGGATCGGCGTACCGCTTTGTTCGCTTATAAGCGCGCCAAGGGAACGCTGTGCGAGACGCGAGCTATCACCGATTCGGTACCGCCGGCCTACCTGCGTTTGCTGGACCTCGCGAGCAGCTTCAATGCAGGCAGGCTCGCCCGGCGGGTGGCCGTGGGGGGACTTCCTGCCGATGGTCCTGGGGCCGATCTCCATCGTGCTGGTGCTGTCGATGGTGGTGTTCTGGCGGCTGCGCCGTCAGTCCGTCCTGTAGGCCGGCGTCAACCCGGCCTGGCACTTACCCAGCGGGGGAGTGGGCGTGGATGTATGTCGAGTACACCTCGTTGGTCGGGTGCCGGGCGAGCGCGTCGGCGTCGTCGTGCTGGCCGACCGGGTACCGGCGGGAGATCAAGTCGGCCTGGACCTCCTGCAGATGCGACGGCTCGGCCGCGCTCGGGCTCGGCGCGCCTGACCTGACTTGGGCCACGATCAGGCTGTGAGCGGTGCAGGAGATCCCGGTGACCAGTGCTCAGCAGAACCCGTGACGCCGGTGCCTGCGGATCAAGCGGGCCAGCTTGCGACATGACCTGCTGCCGCGAAGCAGCCCTGCGCGAACTGATGCCGTCGTCACGTGGCCAGCCGACACCTTGATGGACAGTATCACTATTGATACTATGTCTGGGCGGGCAGGACAGCGAAGATCATCGAGCAGATGCGGCGCTCACCACAGAACGTCCGTTTCGATGACCTGGCCAAAGTCTGCGCCGACCACTTCGGCGAACCCCGGCAGGACGGCACCTCGCACAAGGTCTACAAGACGCCCTGGCAAGGCGATCCCCGCGTGGACATCCAGCGCGGCAAGGACGGCAACGCCAAGGCCTACCAAGTCCGCCAGGTACTCGACGCCATCGCCAGACTGGAAGCCGAGAACAACGAGGAAGACAAGGAGGGCGACGACGATGCCTGACCCCACCCACTTCACCTACCGAGTCACCTGGTCCGCCGAAGACAGTGAGCACGTCGCCACCGTCGCCGAATTCCCGTCACTGTCCTGGCTCGCGCCCACCCCAGCCGAAGCACTCATGGGTCTCGCCGACGTCGTGCGCGACGTACTCACCGACCTGGTCGCAACCGGCGACCCGATCCCGGAGCCGTTGTCCGAGCGCACCTACTCGGGCCGATTCGTAGTGCGCGTCCCGTCAGAGGTCCACCGCCGCCTTGCCCGCGAAGCCGCCGAACAGCACGTCAGCCTCAACCGGCTCGTATCCGACCGGCTCGCCCGCGCCTGACCACAGCAAACACGGGACAGCACCGCCCGCCGCTACCGAAACGACCAGCATCGCCGACCGCGTCGCGCGAATACGGCTCGATCTGGCGCTTCCTCTGACCTCTGACGCGCTTGCCGATCTATTACGAAGGGTCTGTCAAGTTAACGGTGTAACGATCTTGGTTGTTACTTCCTGCCGGCACTCAGGCGGCCGTCGAAGGTGATGTCGAAGGCGTTCAGGGCGGCCTTCCACCGGTTGGTCCAGCGCTTGCGGCCCTTCCCCGTCGGGTCCAGGCTCATGATCGCCAGGTACAGGCACTTGAGCGCGGCCTGCTCGGTCGGGAAATGCCCGCGTGCGTTCACTGCCCTGCGGAGCCGGGCGTTAATCGACTCGATCGCGTTCGTGGTACAGATAATCGTTCTTATTTCCCGGTCGAACTGAAGGAAAGGAACGAATTCGGCCCAGGCGTTCTCCCAGAGCCGTATGATAGCGGGATAGCGTTTCTCCCGCTTCTCCCCGAATTCGGCGAAACGGTCGAGCGCCCCGGTTTCGGATACAGCGGTGTACACGGGCTTGAGGTCTTTCGCGACCTGCGCCCAGTCTCTTCTTCGAGGCGTACCTGAATGAATTCCGGAGAAGATGGACGTTATCTGGACATCCAGATAACGTGCATTATCCCTGGAACGCGGTTATGCCGGCGACGCGTACAGACTGCCGTTCCGCAAGGGACTCTTTAGTGTCGGTGCCGGCATAATATCCTGGCTGTAACGTGTAGTGACTGATTAATTTCGAAGAGTCATCATCTGTCTTGTCGGTTCACTGATCCGGGAGGCAGCAGATGGGCATACGACTGGAGCGTGCCGCGGGGCCGCTCGCGGAGCACAGGCCGGGTTACCAGGCCGAGCTGGAGCGGCTGGGCTATACCCGCCACACGGTCAGGCAGCACCTGGTGGTGGTGAGCCAGCTCGACAGGTACCTGCTGGCCGGGGGGGCCGCGCTCGGCTCGGTGGACGAGGACCTGATCGGCCGGTTCGTCGCGGCGCGCACGCAGGAGAACCTCGTGGCGTGCCGGTCGCCGGGGATGCTCGCGCCGCTGCTGTCATGCCTGCGGCGGCTCGGTGCGGTCCCGCCCGCGGTCCCGGCGGTCCCCGGCCCGGCTGCCGACACGGCGGTCGCGGGATGGCGGCAGTACCTGCTCGCCGAGCGCGGGATGACGCCTGCTTCGGCGCGCGGCTATACGGACGTGGTCCGGCCGTTCCTGGCCGCCCGGGACGACGGCGGCCGCGTGCGGCTGGACGAGGTCGGTGCCGCGGAGATCAGCGCGTTCATGGTCGGCAGCGCTTCGCGGTTCGCGCCGAAGACGATGCAGCGGCTGGCCAGCGCGCTTCGCTCGTTCTTCAGCTACGCGTTCCTGACCGGGCTGCTGGACACCGACCTGTCCGGGGCGGTGCCGGGCGTGGCGTGCCGGTCCGCGCGGCTGCCGAAGTTCCTGACGCCGCAGCAGGTGCGGGCGATGATCAGCACCTGCGGCCCAGGGACCGCCGGGGGTGCCCGGGACCGGGCGATCCTGCTGATGCTATGGCGGCTGGGGCTGCGCGCGGGCGAAGTCGCCGGGCTGCGGCTCGGCGACATCGACTGGCGCGGGGGGCAGGTCACCGTGACCGGCAAGGGCCGCAAGGACGCGCGGCTGCCGCTGCCCGCCGATGTCGGCGAGGCGATAGCCGGCTACCTGCGGCTGCGCCCGGGCGCCGGGCCGGACCGTGCGGTGTTCGTCCGGCTGTGCGCCCCTTACCGCGGCGTGACCGCCGGCGCCGTGACTTCCGCGGTCGCCGCCGCGTCGCAGCGCGCGGGCCTGGGCGTGCTGCACGCGCACCGGCTGCGGCATTCCGCGGCGACCGCGATGCTGGCCGGCGGCGCCTCGCTGACCGAGATCGGGCAGGTGCTGCTGCATCAGAACCCGGCTGCGACCAGTATCTACGCGCGCGTCGATATCGAGGCCCTGCGTGGCCTGGCCCGCCCGTGGACGGGAACGGGGGCAGCGTGATGGACCTGCACGCGATGCTCGGTGAATACCTCGCGGTCCGCCGGGCGCTGGGCGTGAAACTGGCGCGCGAGGAGAAACTGCTGGAGCAGTTCCTGGCCTGGCTCGGCGATCGCGGCATGACGGCGATCACCGCGGACGCGGTTCTGGAGCGGGTGCGCCAGCCGGGTGAGGTGTCTGCCGGATGGCTGGCGATGCGGATGCGGGCCGTGCGGGGTTTCGCGGGGTTCTGCCGCTCGCTGGACGGCGTCACCGAGGTCCCGCCGCGGGGCGTGCTGTCCGGTTCCGGCCAGCGGGCCACCCCTTACCTCTACAGCCAGGCGGACATCGACGCGCTCTGCGGCGCCGCCGGCACCCTGCGCGGCGAGGCCAGGCAGGCCACCTACCGGACGCTGATCCGGCTGCTGGCTGTTACCGGCATGAGGATCGGCGAAGCCGCGTCGCTCGACGCTTCGGACTTCGATCCGGTTGCGGGGGTGCTCACCGTGCGGGATGCCAAGTACGGCCGCACCCGGCTGCTGCCCCTGCACCCCGCCACGGCCACCGCCGTGCTGGAGTACCGGCGCACCATCGGGGAGGCATTCCCCAGCCCGGCCACCCCGGCGCTGCTGGTCTCCGGGTCCGGGACCCGGCTGCACACCGTGAACATCGGCGCGACCTTCCGGCAGCTCGCGGCGCGGCCGGTCTCACGCCCCGCTCAGCGAGCTGCCGGCCCCGCCCGCACGACCTCAGGCATGCTTTCGCGGTGCGCACCCTGATCGGATGGCTCGGTGACGGGCAGCCCGTCGATGCGCGCCTGCCGCTGCTATCGGCCTACCTCGGGCACGCATCCCCGGCCCATACGTACTGGTACCTCGATGCCGCGCCCGAGCTGATGACGCTCGCCGCCGCGCGGCTGCACGCGCACGAGCACCGGGACGTGTCGTGACCGCGATCGCCGCCACCGTGCAGATGTTCTTCACCGAGCGGCTGATCAAAGAACGCGGAGCGAGCCCGGCCACCATCACCGCCTACCGCGACACGCTCAGGCTGCTGCTGAACCACGCCGCCGCAGCCACCGCGACCCCGGTCGCCGTGCTGGACTTCACGCAGCTCGACGCGCAGATGATCAGCGGGTTCCTGCAGCACCTAGAGTCCGGGCGGGGCAACAGCGTCCGCACCCGCAACGCCCGCCTGGCCGCGATCCGGTCGCTGTTCACCTACGCTGCCCGCCGGCACCCCGAGCACTCCGGCGACATCGCCAGGGCCCTGGCGATCGGCCCCAAGCGCGCCGCCTGCGCCACCGTCACTTACCTCGCCGATCCCGAGCTCACCGCCCTGATCGCAGCCTGCGGCCAGGGCACCGTCACCGGCCGCCGGGACCGGGTGATGATCCACCTGGCCGCCCAGACCGGGCTGCGGGCCGCCGAACTGCTCACCCTGCGCACCCCGGATCTGCACCTGGACCACGGCGCGCACGTCAGCTGCCGCGGCAAGGGCCGCAAGCAGCGCATCACCCCGCTCACACCCGACACCGTCCAGATACTCAACGGCCGGCTGCCCGGCCGCACCGCCCCTGACAGCGCGACGCTGTTCACCACCCGCCGTGGCACCCCGCTCAGCCGTGACGCGTTCGCCGGCCGCCTGACCCTGCACGCCGCAGCCGCCGCCACCAGCTGCCCGAGCCTGGCCAGCAAGAACATCACCCCGCACGTGCTGCGCCACACCACAGCGATGCGGCTGCTGCACGCTGGAGTCGATATCGCGGTCATCGCATTGTGGCTCGGGCACGAATCGCTCACAACAACAGCGATCTACCTCAAAGCCGACCTCGAAACCAAGGAGACAGCGATCGCCCGCACCGCCCCCATCGGCACCCCGCCTGGACGGTTCCAGCCCGGTGACGCGCTCCTCGCCTTCCTGGACTCCCTCTGATTATCCCTGACCGCCCGGAGCTCACGCTCAGCCTGCCAGCACCAACTCCAGGCAACCCGGCATAACCGCGTTCCAGGGATAATGCACGATGCAGGTCTGCACTATTGTTTTCTCCCAGGTCGCGCTGACGGCGTCGGGCAGTCCTTTCAGCCCGTCGCAGACCAGCATGCACACGTCCCGCACGCCGCGGTTCCTGATCTCCGTCAGGACCCGCAGCCAGTACTTGGCGCCCTCCCCGTCGCCGTGCTCGCCAGCCCGCAGCCCCAGCACGTCACGCTCGCCGTCCACCGTGACGCCCAGCGCCAGGTACACGGGCCGGTTCGCGACCTGGCCCTCCCGGATCTTCACTTGAATGGCGTCGATGAATACCACGGCGTACACCGGGTCGAGCGGCCGGCTCTGCCATTCGGTCATTCCCTCCATCACCCGGTCGGTGATCGTGGTGATCGTCTGCTTGCTGACTTCCGCGCCGTAGACCTCGGCCAGGTGCGCCGCGATCTCACCGCGGGTCAGCCCTTTCGCTGACAGGGAAATCACCATGTCATCGATCCCGGTCAGCCGCCGCTGCCTCTTCGCGACGATTCTCGGCTCGAAAGAGGAATCACGGTCGCGGGGCACGGAAATCTCCACCGCCCCGGCCTCGGTCAGCACCGTCTTCGCCCGGTGCCCGTTCCGGGAATTCCCGCCATCCCGCCCGGCCGGATCGTTTTTCTCATAACCCAGGTGATCATCGAGCTCGCCTTCCAGCGCGCCCTCGACGACCATCTTCGTCAGCTTGCCCAGCAGCCCGCCCTCGCCGGTCAGCTTCAGGCCGTCGTGCCGTGCCCGCTCGGTCAGCTCCCGCAGCAGCTGCTCATCAGCCGCCGACAGCTCCGCCATGTCCCGAACCTGGCCGTTCGCTACATCTGTCACAGGTGTCTCCCTACTTGTCAGGAGTTACACCGTTGAAATTACAGTCCCGCGCCTGGCCAGGACGATGAAACGGGACTGGACCACCTTCGCCAAGACCGGCTCGCCTGGCGGCCCAGCCTGGCCCCGCTTCGATCCGGCCAGCCAGAACTGGCTGACGCTGAATACCCCTGCGCCTGCGGTCGAGACGGATTTCGCCGCTGAGCACCACTGCCTATTCTGGGCCGCGGCTCTCGGCTAGCGGAGCTGGGTTAGAGAAGGAGAACGCACCATTGACGGACGGCAGAGTCGCGCGGGCGGACATCGTCACCAAGATCAGCCAGCGGTCAGTAGCGGACACGGTGACCAGGCTGACCAGCCTGCTCGAGGCCAAGTCCATGCGGGTGTTCGCTGTGATCGACCAGGCCGAGGAGGCGCGCAGCGCTGGGCTGGCCCTCCGCGAGACCGTCCTGGTCATTTTCGGCAACCCGGCCGCGGGCACGATGGTGATGGATGCCGCCCCGCTGGCCGCGCTCGACCTGCCGCTGAAGATCCTGGTGTGGGCCGACGGTGACCGAACAAGCGTCTCCTATCTCTCGCCAGCCTGGCTGGCAAGCCGCCACCAGCTCACCCCCGACCTTGCCGCCAAGCTGGCCGGAATCGAGCCGCTCACTGACGCCCTGGTCGCCTGACACCGGCTCATCCCGGCTGCAAATGCCGGATGGTCATATGACTGATGTTGGTCAAATCTCTGTCTTGCGACGCTCGTCACGTAACTGATTCCTGGCGGAATAAGTCCGCCTCGTGATTAGAGGAATGTGATGAGCTTCCTTTCGCACTATAAAGTGGCAGCTCGCCGTGGGCGGCGTCATCATTGCCGCAGCGATGCTGGGCGCGTGCGGCACGGCCGACCAGGCGGGTGCACCGCCTCGAACGGTCACCGTGACTGCCACGCCCCAGTCCAGCGATCCCCCGAGTGGCTACGGCGCGGTTTACGTCAAATACCGATCCAGACCAGGGCTCTCCACGGGGGCGAAGGGCCAGACCAGGGCGAGACAATGATCGTTATCGTCCCTGCTTGCTGGCATTTCCCTCATTCCGGTGGGCGCGCCATGACGACAAGGAGAAAGCAAATGTCCTACCTGACTGTCGGCACCGAGAAGATCGGCCGGGCCGTCGCAGCGATACCGCGGGCTGCTGTTGTCAGCATCGTGCTCAGCGTGGCTCTGGCGGCCCCCGTCGTGGCGGAAGCCGCGCCGGCGGCGCATCCCGGCGCCGCCGCCGCAGCCGTTCCGAAGCAGTTCAGGGCGACCTCGATCGACTGGCTGTCCGGCCAGCGCGGCTGGCTGCTCGGGTCGGCGCCGTGCGGCAAGAAAACCTGCACTGACGTGCTCGCTACCAGCAATGGTGGCTCGGACTGGAGCCTCGCCGGGTCCGTCAAGGCACCGATCGGCACCCAGTCGACACCATCGGATGTCGGCGTCGGCGAGGTCGCG
The DNA here is from genome assembly GCA_963819285.1 of uncultured Actinomycetota bacterium. Taxonomy (GTDB): domain Bacteria; phylum Actinomycetota; class Actinomycetes; order Streptosporangiales; family Streptosporangiaceae; genus Chersky-822. Next base: position 801,059 of record CAWFVM010000002.1, on the reverse strand, counting down.
TTCGCTACCGCCTCGGTGGGCTGGGCCTACGGGCCAGCGCTTTTCCGCACCACCAGCGGGGGCCGGTCGTGGAAAGCGATGACCATTCCCGGCAAGGGGCACCAGATCCTGGCCTTGGATAGCAGCAGCGCGGCGACCTTTGCCGTGGTCTCGCCATGCAAGGAATTCGCGCTTATCTGCAGAGGCAAGCCGTCCTTCTGGCGGACAGCCACCCTGACCGGCACTAAATGGACCAGCGTTCCGCTGAACCTGCGCGGCACCGCTAGTCCGTCCATCGCTACCTTCGGGCGCGCCGTCTACGTCGTGGTACCCGGCTTCCCGAGTTCGTTCTACTACAGCGGCAAGGGACTCAACTTCGCGACCCGTCATGTGCCCTGCTCGGCGTCCCAGCCGGCTGCCCTGGCCCAGGTGGTGCCCATCTCGGCCAAGGACCTGGCCCTGCTGTGCGTGGGTACTCCCCAGATCGGCATGGCGGTCAAGACCGTCTACCGGTCGGCGGACACCGGCAAGACCGACACCTTCGCCGGGACCACAGGGGCGCCCGGCATCGGCGCGGACCTGGCTGCCTCCCCGACGGGGAACCTGCTGGTGGGTGCCTGGTCGGCCGGCGCGGTCATCTACCTGAACCACAGCCACCAGACAAGGTGGTCGACGGCGCTGATCCTAGCGGCCGGCCCGGTGTTTAACGACTTGCGGTTCGCCAGCCCGAAGGTGGCCTGGGTGGTGTGGCAGCCGGCCTCACTCGGCTCTAGCAGCCAGGGCAAGGTCTACGTCACGCGAGACGGCGGCGGGCACTGGTCCAAGGCCAGCATCTGAGCGAGGCTGGGCCCGGTCTGCCCGCACGAGCAGACCGGGCTCAGGTCAGCAGGAAAGACGACCGCATTTTTCCTGAGCGGAGACCTCATGACCCAGCACACGTTCAGGCCTGCGCCGCCTCGCGCCGTTGCCCGCCCGCTGGCCTGGGCGCCTGCCGCCGCCGTCGCCGGTGACGCACTCGATCCGCACGTCGGCATTCATCCAGGTAACCCAGCCGTCGCCGAGATCACCGGGGAGATCGACATCTCCAGCGCCGCCTGGCTGCGCGAGACGCTACTGCTGGCGATCAGGTGGCATGGACCCGTGATCTGCCTGGACCTGGGCGGAGTGAGCTTCCTGGACTGCTCCGGTGTCAGCGCGCTTGTCGCCGCAGCACGCAGTGCCTGGCTTGAGGGCGGACAGATTCGGGTGATCCGCATGTCCGCACCGGCTCGGCGCGTCATCACGCTGCTCGGGCTCCAGGACGTGCTGACCACAGTCCCTGTCGGTTGGCCGCATTAGGAGGAGGAATCTATGTCCAGAGCTGTCAATGCACGATCGCCAGACCAGCTGGATGGGGAATCAGAGCTGATGTCGGCTAAGGACCAGCAGAAGGCGCGTGCGCTGGGTCTCACGTCGGCGACCGGCCTGGTAATCGGCACGGTGGTAGGAGCCGGGGTGTTCACGATGCCGGCCGTGCTGGCCGGCGCGGGCACCGTGTCGCTTGTCGTGCTCGCGGTGATCGCCGTGGGCGCGCTGGTGCTGGCGGTCTTGTTCGGCCAGCTGACCAGGCGGATCCCGAAATCCGACGGCGGACCGTACGCTTACGCCCGGCAGGAATTCGGTGACTTCGCCGGGTACCTGACTGGCTGGTGCTACTGGATCCAGGCCTGGGTCGGCAACGCGGCCATTGTCTCGTCCTGGGTGTTCTATGTGGACGCCCTTTTCGGCATCAGCCCGTCGGGCCTGGGGAACTGGGGGATCGCCCTGATCGGGCTGTGGATCCCGGCGGCGGTGAACCTGGCGGGGATCAGGCAGACGGCCTGGCTGCAGAATCTCACCGTAGTGCTGAAGTACCTGCCGCTGCTCTTCGTCGGCGTGGTGGGCTGGTTCTTTGTCACCAAGGCGAACTTCGGTGCGTTCAACGCCTCCGGCGGAAACCTGTACTCGGCGGTCGGGATCGCCGCCGGCGTCGCGTTGTTCTCCTTCATCGGAGTCGAAACGGCGGCCATTGTCGCCAAGAGGGTCAGCGATCCGCGCCGCAACGTCGGTCGCGCTTCCCTGCTGGGCACCGGCGCCAGCGCCATCGTCTACCTGGCGGTGTCGGCCGCGGTCATGGGCCTGGTCGCCCACCGCATGCTGGTGAACAACGGTGCTCCCTTTGTCAGCGCCTTCGACGCGATCTTCCCCCACGGCACCTGGGCCGGCAAACTGGTCGCCGCGCTGGCCGCGACTTCCGGGTTCGGGGCGCTCATCGGCTGGACGCTAGTCACAGCCGAAGTGTCACGGGCCCCAGCCGATGACGGCCTGTTCCCCCGGCCATTCGGCTGGACCGATCGCAGGGGCACGGCCTGGTTTGGTGTCGTGGTCGCGGCGGCGCTGCCATCCCTGCTGATGCTCTGGCGCTACACGACCAGTTCCGGGCTGACTGTGTTCACCTACCTGGTCGACCTGACCGTGGTCACGGTGGCCATCCCTTACCTCTTCTCTGCTTGCGCCCAGCTCACCTACCTGGTGTCCCGCCGCCGGCCGCTGCAGCGCTGGCTGCTAGCCCGTGACTTCTGCGTCGCGGTCGCGGCGGCGTTGTTCTCGCTGTGGGTCACCTTCGCCGCCGGATACGCGGCGGTGTATCAGGCCATGGTCGTCGTGCTGGCCGGAATCATCTTGTACGCCTTTATCCAGGGCCGCCGCGAGCACCTCGGCCAGCTCCCGGCACCGACCAGCCTAGCGACCGCGGAGGAGCAGTCATGACATTCAGCGTGCGATCAGAAGTGGGCCAGCTGAGGCAGGCCATCGTGCACCGGCCGGGCCTGGAGCTGTCCAGGCTCACCCCGCAGAACATCGGCGGCCTGCTGTTCGATGACGTGCTGTGGGCAAGCAAGGCCAGGGAAGAGCACGACGTGTTCGCCGAGATTCTCAGGGACCGCGGCGTGCGCGTGCACTACTTCGGGCAGTTGCTGGCCCAGACGCTTGAACTGCCCGAGGCCAGGTCGTTCGTTCTGGACCGGGTGTGCACCGCTGAGATGCTGGGTCCGGCGCTCACCGGCCCGCTGCGCGAGCTGTTCGAGGATCTTGACGGTCCGCAACTCGCCGAGTACCTCGTCGGCGGGGTACTCAAGGCTGACCTGCGAGCGCTGCGGGCCAGGAGCCTGAAATGGGACATGCTGGCGGCCGATGACTTCCTGCTCCCGCCGCTGCCCAACCATCTGTTCACCAGAGACAACTCCTGCTGGATCTACGGCGGAGTCTCGGTCAACCCGATGGCCAAGCCCGCCCGGCAGCGGGAGAACCTGCACCTGCGCGCTATCTACCGCTTCCATCCCGCCTTCGCCGACGCGGGCTTCCTCACCTACTACGGCGATGACGACTCCGATCACCGCCCGGCCAGCGTTGAAGGCGGCGACGTCCATGTCCTGGGCCACGGCGCGGTTCTCATCGGCATGGGCGAGCGGACCACGCCGATGGCAGCGGAAATCCTCTCCCGCGCCCTGTTCGAATCCGGGCAGGCCAGCACCGTGATCGCCATCGAGCTGCCCAAGTCACACGCGATGATGCACCTCGACACCGTGATGACCATGATCGACCGCTCGACCTTCGTGCTCTATCCCTATATCGACCGCCACCCGCGATTGTGGACCATTACCCCCGACGACGCCCACGCCGGACTGAGGGTCAGGCATAACCGCAGCCTGTGGGACGCCCTGGCCGAGGCGATCGGCGTCGACAAGGTGACCGTGCTGGTCACCGATGAGGACATCAGGGCCGCCGAGCGCGAGCAATGGGACGACGGGACCAACTACCTGGCTGTCGCCCCCGGCGTGATCCTCGGCTATGACCGCAACAACGCCACCAACACCATGCTGCGCAAGCACGGCATCGAGGTGATTGAGGTGCCAGGAAGCGAGCTTGGCCGCGCGCGGCGGCCCCCGCTGCATGACCTGCCCGATCGAGCGCGATCCGGCCTAACGACCGCAGGAGTGCGCGGGTTCGGCGACGACCTCGATGAGCGGGTTGGCCGCTGCCCATTGCGCTGACATCATCAGCACCCGGCCCGACCAGGCCTGAAGTGTGTCCAGATGCTGGTCACGCACCAGGCCTGGCGTTATTGCCCGGCTGTGCCAGGCGGCGGCCGAGGGCAGCGCCTCAGCCCGCCGGTCCCGCCAGTGCTCGATCCGCCAGCCCGCCGCTTCGAGCAGGGAACGCAGGTCGGCCGAGCTGATCATGTGCATGGTGCCGGCGAACACCGAGGTCGGGGCCGACAGGTCCTGGCAGTTGACTCGCATCACCAGCCGGCCGGCGAAGAGCGCGAGCACCTCGAGCAGCCGCTGTTTGGCCCGGATGTGCTCGAAGGATTCCAGCAGGACGGCGCAGTCGAAGTAGCCCGGCGGAACCGTCTGCTCCGCGTCGCCCCAGCGGACCGGCAGCCCGGCGGCGGCGATATGGCGGTACTGCGCGCGGCTGACGGTCAGGCCGAGGCTGGGGCAGTTCAGGTCTTCGGCGAACATCCGCAGCGGACCGCCCCAGCCGCAGCCAACGTCGTACAGCCGACCGCCGGCCGGAATGAAGGGGTACAGGTCGGTGACGGCCCGGTCCAGCGCGGCGTCCAGGTCCGGGGCGAGGTCCTCGTGAAACAAGCCGTGGTGATAGTGCATCCGGGGGCCGAGCACGTACCGCCAGGTAGCGACGTCGCCGTCGTAGAAGGTGGCGACCGGCTGGCCGGGCGCTCGCCCGCCGGATCAAAGGCCGGGACCCGCTTGCTCACCGACCGGCTCACCCGGCGGCCGATCTCGCTTGCCCCGGTCCGCGCTTGGGCCTGCAGCGCGCGCTCGTCGGCGGGCCAGGTCCGGCCGACCGGGCCGCGCACGTACAAGTCACTGCCGTCGGCGGTGTCCCCAAGCTCAGCGCGACGTGCCGCACCGGGAGATCCTGCCAGCAGAAGTCGGACTGGAACGCGACCTGGTGAACGAGCGCGGCCAGGCCGGGCAGCGAGCCCGCGACCGGCATCCACGGCAGCGCCAGGTCGAGCTGGTCGATCTCGCCGGTCGAGGTCGTCCTCAGCCAGAAGCCAGAGCCGCGCCTGAACTGATCGTCGTCCAGCAACTCAGCCAGCGACGGCCGCAGGCAAGGCGGCACCAGATCGGCCGGGCGCAGGCCTTCCGGCGTCTCGGGCAGGAAATGAAACGAGTACCTGGCGGCGCTCGCGGGACCGCTATCGCTGGAGGGACCGTTGGTGCTGGAGGGATCGTTGGTGCTGACGGGATTGGTGGTGCTGGCAGGATCGGTGGTGCTGGCGGGGCCACGGGCGGGTCCGGCCGCGGGACCGGGACCACCAGGTATCCAGCGCCAGGACCGGTACTCCGACGCCAGCGGGCCCGGCCGACGGCTATGCCGGTAGAAGCGGTATATCGGGTCAGCTCCGGTGCCATCGATCCCGACGCCTGTCGCACGGCGGACTCATCCGCCTCCAGGCTGGCGAGAACGTCAGGCGGGGCGGCCGAAGTTCCCTGAGCAACCGGCCGATCGCCAGCTCGACCGACGCGGCTGTGGTCGGACCCAGCACGTCGCCCGCCCGGACGCGCTGACCTGATCCCGGGCCAGCCGCACCGAGTACTCCAGTCTGACGCGCCGAACCACCGACAGCTCGACCGCCGCGCCCATTCGCGTCCGCGGCCCTCAGCCAGGAGTCGATCGATCCCAGCGTCAACTGGCCGCGGCTGCCTACCACGTAGTCGGATCTAGATGCTTGACGGCTTCCTCGAACTCCTGGCCGAGGGTCTCGAAGAACTGCTTCACTTCGTCCGCCGCGTACCCGATGGCCTGAAGCAGGGGCCCAAGATCGGTCGGGCCGAGGCCGAAGATCTCCTTCAGGAAACCTCCTACCTGGTCGATGCCCTCGCCGATCGATTGAGAACCGCGGCCAGCTCCTGAGCCGCCAGCCGGAAGTCCAGCGTGCAGCGCAGCACCGATGTCGTCGAAGCCAAAGCCAGCTCGTCTTCAGCAGCTGGGCGATCTGGCCGACGGCGAGCCCGTAGCCGACGCTGAGCGCCAGCGCTACCTCGTTGACGGCATATCCGGCCTGCCGCAGTAGCTGAGCGGCTTGATCAGCGGCGGTTCCGTAGGCGGCCTTGAGCGCGTCGGCGACTTCGCCTCGCGGCATAGCCGGCCTCCTTCAGCACCATGGCGGCCTGGTCGACGGCCAGCCCGTAGGCGGTCTTCAGCTCGCCCGGCGACCTTGTCGACGGCGTATCCGGCCCGCTTGAGGCTCTCAGCCGCCTGCTGCGCGGATGGCCGTATAGTCCGCGCCGCAGTGCGAGCGCCGATGTCGCTGAGCTGGTAACCCGCTGTCTTCATCGCGACCGCCGCCTGGTCATCGGTCTGGTGGAACGCGCTATTCAGTACGGTCCCGACATCGCCTGCCGTCCGACGATCCCTTTGTGCGCCAGTTCCAGATAGGCGTCCGCGTTCGTGCGCAACTCCTCGAACAGGGTGGTCGCGTCATCCTTGAACTGCTGGAAGATCCGCTGCGGGATGTCCGAGAGCCACTTGAAAGGCACGCTGACCGACAGTGCGGCATCGTATAGCCAGTGCCGTCGAGCGAGAACGTGCCGTTGACGAGGATCGCACGCTCGGTGAGGCCGAGGCGACCAGGCTCGCCGACAGCCCTGTGTTGGCGAGGTGCACCTGGCCAAGCTGCACCCCGTTCACGACGCCCAGATCCAGGTCCAGGTTGAGCATGACCGAGAAGGAACTAGCCAGCCGGTCCGGCAGACGGAACGTGCAGCTCAGGCCGAGGAATATCCGGGTCCGCCGTTGGCGATCTCGAAGGTGAAGCCTGACTGGGTGACCTCGGCATTGACCGTCTGACCCATGGTGCCAAACAGCACCACCCGCCAGCCGAGCACCAGATAGGGGCTGGCCAGCGTGCTTATCTTGATCTCCGGGTCCGCCGGGCTTGACCGTGGCCTGGCCGACATAGGTGGCCGGGGTCCCTGTGCCCTGCCCGGTCAGGTCGATGATTCCCTGGACGTGAAGCGGATCGATGCAGGCATCGCCCGTGACGCCCGAAGAGTTGATCTTGAGCGCTCCGTGTGCGCGCAGCCCGTAGATATCCAGCGTGGCGTTGAAGCCGAACCCGGCGTAGGCCCAGGTGCCGTCAGGTAGCTGCACGCCGGCCGGGGCGTCGCACCAGTACAGCATCAGGTCAAGGACACGGATGCTACGGAAGACCTCGGGAAGATTCTGGGCCGGCTGATCGGTGACGGCCTCGATCGCTTTCTCGATCGACGGGTCAGAAAGGTACATCGAGAGCAAGACCGGGTTCGGGATTTCGCCGTCGAGGCCGAGGATCAGGGCGAACTCGTCGGGCGGCGGCATGGCCGCAAGAGTCCGGGACGGCACGGACGGTCCGGTGGCCGGCGGTACCGTCGGCCCGATCGTGAACCGCCCGAGCAATCCCACCGCGATCGCCGGCGGCTCGGCCGAGACCTCGATCTCGGCCCCGATGTTCGACAGATGCACGCCCTTGAGCCCGAACGGAGACGGCAGGGAATTGCCTCCGGCCGCCGCGAGGTCGAACGCGGCGGTGACGGCCGTATCGCCGACCGTCAGGTAGCCGGTCGCGCTGAACGTCGTATCGCCGGCCGGAATGCTCACCGAACCGTGCAGCGTCAGAGCCACCGGCTGTGGCTTCAGTACCAGGCTGACGTCGCTCAGAGTCAGCGATGACCGCCCCGCTCCCCTGATCACCAGCGAGCCGCCAAGCTGCACGCTCACGGCGAATTGCCGCGGATCCCTGCTCAGCGTGATGTCGGCCTGCAGGACGGGGGGCCGGGAGGCGAGCAGCGTGCGCAGTGCGGTGACGTCAGGCCGGGCTGGCGTGGCGCCCAGATTCAGGCGGACGCCGGCCGAGATTCCGGCGCTACCTGGCGTCACGCCGTTCAGTGCCGGGAATCCCGGCACCTGCAGCGCCGGCAGCGCGGCAGACGACACCAGCAGGTAGGCACTATCGATGGAGATGAAATCAAGCTCGGTGGCTTCGATGCCGGCGAGCGCGACGACCTGTGACAGCCGGGTGGCTCCAGTGATCGCGATGCCGAACGCGAACGCCCAGCCTTGGGCGGGCGCGGCCGCTCGACGAGGAAGAACGCCGCCCCGGCCGACGTCGCCACAGACAGCAGCACCGCCTGCTCGCCGCTCGCCGCCCAGTCGACCGCGAAGGCGATGGTCGTCAGCGTCAGCGCGGAAGGCTGCACGTCCAGTTGCGGATAGGCAATCCCGAAGGCGCTCGCCAGGGTCGGCAGATCGGCATGCCCGGCGTTGTTCCAGGTGCCGGCCAGGATCTGCCTGCCCGGCAGGAAGTCGTATCGCAGGTTAAAGGTCAGCTGCCCGAGCACGACCGCGCCCGCCAGGGAACCCGTCGTCGTCCGGCTGCCGGTCACCGGATCGACTGCTGAGGTCACTGACAGCGAGAGCTTACTGCTCAGCGTCCGGGGGCCGAGGGCGATGTCGACGGTCACGTCGCTGGAGAACGCGAATGAGCCGGTGCTGAGATTCCAGGTAGCGGAGACCAAGTCGAGGTTCAGGGCGGCCAGCTCGGCTGGCAGTTGTACCTGCGGCAGGACTTCCGCGATCAGCTTCGGCAGCGAGAGCTGGGAGATCTGCCCGCTGACCACCCAGTCGGCCGAGTAACTGCCCTCGACCAGGATCTGTGAGCCTGCCAGGGTCATCGTGCCGCCCAGGGAGCCGGCCACGCCGTCGGCAAGTTTCGCCAGGCTTACCCTGGCACCGGTCAGGCTATAGGTTCCGGCCGAGATCTCGTTGTCGGCCACGGCGATGACCAGCGAGTAGGTGCTAGTCTGCGGCTCGGCGACGAGCTCAAGCTCGCTGATGACAACGTCGGGAAGACCGCCGGTCTCGCCGAGCACTGCGCTGATGAGTGCCGCCAGGCCTATCGTCGAGCCTTCGGGCAAGGCCGCGCCGAACCCGAAGTTCGGCAGCTGCAGGTAGACGTCGAGTGAGGTGCCGGCCAGCACGAGCGACCCTCGCATGATCACGAAAATGAGGGAGTTGTCGGCGCGGCTGATACCCAGGCGGACGGAGGTCAGCGTGATGTCGCCGAGCCCGACTGCGGCAAGCCCGTCGCGTACCTCATCGCCGGCGCCGAGCAAGGTGGCCATAGATTCAAGCGCAGGCAGTCCGTTCTCGGCAGTCAGGTCAACTTCCCAGAAGTTCCTGGGTGACAGGCCCACGACGACAGTGAATTCCTGGCCGAGGTCCAAGGTGGCATGAATATTTCCGCCAAAAGATATTTGAAAATCCTCCCGCAGCAGACTGTATTGCGCGATGAAGGAGACGCCGATTCGCTTCAGCGCCCCCGAGGCGACGCCCCAGGTAGCGGCGGGATCGGCATCCAGACTGAACTCGATCGTCGTCCAGGCCTCGTCTGCACAGCAGACCGAGACGGTGCAGGAACTCAGGGACATCCCGGCGAACAGCACCACCCCGGCTGGCTGCTGGAAGATGGACCGACCGTCGGTCGCCATCGACATCGCGTCACCAAGCGACAGCGCTCCGCCGGCTTCGCTCGCGGACCACGCGAAGGTCAGCACAGCCTGCGGCCCGAGCGTGCCGGTCAGCTCGACCGTATCGGCGCCGACCGTCAGGCTCGCGCTGACGCTGAGCTCAGCGGTCACCACAGCGCCCGGCGATGCCTGCTGGTAGGTGATGGTCGCGTTCTGCGTCGTCAGGCTCTGCGTCTCCAGGCCAGGTAAGGGCCACGTGCCCGGCAGGTCTCCCGCGACGGTCAGCATACCGGGCAGTTGCCCGTCGCTGAACTGGGCGTTCGACAACGTCAGAGTCTTGCCCGGCATCGTGGCGAGAAGCTCGTCGAGCCCGTCCGCACCCGACTGACCAGCGGCGAGGGTCAGATCACTGGCTGGGCGTGCCGCGAGCAGAGACGAGTACAGCTCGGGCAGTGAAGTCGAAGAGATGGCGTCCTCCTCGTAGTGACATCATCCGAGATGCGTGAAAGTCTGGTAGTCGTCGTTGTGCTTGATATAGACCTCGACATCAAACTGGCCTTCAGGCGGCGATACCGCGCCGACGGCGTAAACGGCCTGCAGAGCCTCGTGAGCAGCCGTGGCTGTCGCAATGCCTGCGGTCTCTAGCGCGGCCCGAACCGCGGTCTGGATGGCGTAGTTCGCGCCTATGCGGGCACGGGTCCCTGCCGCGGCGCCCGCAGCGGCGGCGATCGCGGCCGGTACCCCTTGGCCTATGGCACCGGCGGTGATTGTCGTCGCGATGCCCTTCGGTCCGTCGTTGTAGGCGGTCGCGGCCGCTGCCTCGGTTGCCTGCCGCATCGCCGGCGATCCGCCGAGCAGCGCCACGACCGCGCTGGCGGTGTCGGAGAAACTCTCGGTGAGCGCGAACTCGGCCGCGAGTTCCCCTCCCTGGAGGGCGACTGCGGCTGTCACGAAACCGGCCAGGTTCGCGTTGCTGGCGATTCGCCGCACGACCTCTCGCACGGCCAGCCAGATACGGCCTTCTGGCCGGCTGTTCGACTGATCCTCCGTGACAGTGACATAAATGGTGCCGGGAGTCTTCGGCGGTATCGGATCGCCGGCGGTAATCGACAGCAGGCCGCCATACGATACAACCGCCGGCGCGATGGTGCCGTAACCGGTCAGGTAATTGCGGATCGGCCGGTAGGGGGCCTCCGGCGGCGGAGCGGGGTGCGGGAACGCCATAGCCGGATATCCGTCGAGCACGTTCACGGTCTCGGTAGCAGGATGAGGGTAGGTATTCTTGGTCCCGCACGAGATGAAGATTCCGCTGGGCCGCATCTGGTTGACGAACTGGCGAGAGGTAGCTGTACTGGCCCCGTGGTGACTCGCTTTCACCGCCGTGACCCGGCCCGCCGCGTCGTCACCCGGATTAAGCAGAACCTGGATATGGTCCTCCTGGTCCGTCTCGATATCCCCGCCCAGGTAATAGCGGAAATTGTTGAACCGCACTTCGAATGCCAGGCTCTTCGAATTCGTGTCAGTGGCCAGTCCGCCGATCGGCCCGGTATTGCCGCCGCCAGCGGTCTTGATGTAGTGGTTGACCGCTATGCAGGTCATCGTCGGCGCCCCTGGCGGTATGGCGGGCTCGCCGTCCCACAGGATCTCGTCGGGAGCGGCGGCCGTCAGCAGCCACTCAGGAGGCTCGTCGATCGGCCCGCCGCCTGGCGGCATCGCCGGATCAGTGAGGGTCACGCCCAGCAGTTCCGGCGGCGAGTCATCGGCCTGCACGGCACTGGTCATGCGAATCCGCTGGACATGGGCAAGGGACGCTTTCGGCCCGTTGTCACCTAGGCCGTTCATCGCCCGCAGATACCTTTTGTACATGTCATCCTGACCGCCCTCTGGCCAGCCCCGGTCGTAGATGACTGTGTTGTCGTATCGTCCGGGTCGCAGCAGGAGATTCGTCAGGCCCGGAAGGTGATCTGCCTCGTAGTGCGTGCAGATCATAATATCAAGCGGCAAGTTGCCGAGCCGGTCATTGAGGTGCTCATGGACAACTGAGCCCTGACCGAAGCGGCCACCATCAACAAGAACCGACCTTACTCGCGGGGCTGCCCCGGCGAGAGGAGCGACTTCTCGTGCGATAATTAAAGTGGAATCGCCAGTAGTCCAAAGACCGATATGATCGATCTCAAGTTGCCAAGCCAGCGCAATCACCCACTCGTCGATAAAACGACAGCCCCGTGAAATGCTGACCTCAGGCGAAAGCTCATAAGAATACCCGATCCCGCCTTCGGTGTGCTTAATGGCCAGACAACCATGCGTCAGCCAAGGGTGTCAAGAGTGAACATATCGACGCGGTCATGGCTGACCGGTCAGAGTGCCAAGGTCTCCTCGGTGCCGTGCGCGGCAAGCGGCAGCTCAATCGAGATCGTCGTTCCCCGGCCTGGCAGGCTGTCCAGCGCGAGCCTGCCGCCGAGTGCCTCGACCCGGTCGACCAGGCCGATCAGCCCGGACCCTGTGGCCAGTGTCGCCCCGCCAACGCCGTCGTCCGCCACACTGGCCCGCACCAGCGTCTCGTCCGAAGTGAGGCTCACGCGGACCTCCGTGGCACGCGGGTGCTTCGCCGCGTTCGCGAGAGCCTCGGAGACCACGTAATACACAGCGATCTCGACCGGCGCGGGCAGCCGCAAGCCCTTGACGATGTCGATGGTGACCGGGATCGGCGACCGCCGGCCGAGTGCTCGCAGCGACGGCCCGAGGCCCGACCTGGACAGCAGCGCGGGATGCAGGCCCTGGGAGAAGACCCTGATTTCCTCAAGCACGCCTTCGAGGTCCCTGGTGACTTCGTCGAGGCCTGCCTGGACTTCCCGTGGCAGGGAAGTCCCGGCTCGTACCGCGCGCAGGCTGAGACCAAGCGCGACCACTCGCTGCTGGATCCCGTCGTGCAGGTTCCGCTCGATCCTCCGCCTGGTCTCGTCCGACGCGGTTACGATCCGCGCCCGCGAGGCGATGAGGCTGTTGCGGGCATGGACATTGGAGATCGAGCTGGCTACCAGGTGAGTGAAGTCGGTCAGCCTAGTCTCGCTGTCACGGGGAAGAATCGCGTCGGCGAGCACGACGATCACGCCCCACAGAAGGCCCTCGACCATGATCGGCGCGCCGACGACCGACTCGAAGCCCTCGGCAGCATCGGCCTGCGCCGCCGGCAACGCAGCCCAGTCATCGACCCTGGCGGCCCGGCCAGTCCTGACCACCTCGCGGGCGACGTAGTCACTGCTGGCGGACAACGCGTACCCGCGGCCGGCAGCCGCCCGGTTCGCAGTGCCGGTGCTAGCCAGCACAGGAGAGGCAGAGCCGAGCAGAGTGACAGACCCGTCGTCGTGGCAGCGGCCCGCGTCGACCCTGGGAACGCCAAGCGCCTGGCTGGCTTCGCGGGCGACCGCGTCGAAGACCGTGGCCGGCGAAGCCTGCCGCGCGACCAGCGTCGCCACCCTGCGCAACGCAGCGCCCTGCTGCTCGGCGACCGCAGTAAACACCGCGTTGGGCTCGGCGCCCTGGGCGACAAGGGTCGCGACCCGGCGCAATGCCCCTGGGACTCGGCCAGGCTGCGCAGTTCGTCGCGCGCCTGCACGTTGGAGATGGCCGTGGCCATAAGGCTGGTGTAGTCAGCGAGACGGTCTTCGCAGCCTGGCGGCAGGATCTGGGCGGCCTCGCCGTAGGCGGCCAGGTGACCCCAGAGCGCGTTGTCGATGATGATCGGGGCAGCGACCGCCTGGCCGAAGCCGAGTTCCCGGTGCCGGGCCGCGGTCGGGCCGGGGATGTCGCTCCAGTCATCGATCCGTGCCGGGCAGCCGGTCTGGACCACCAGCGCGCCTTCTGGGCAATCGTCCACCGACCAGGTCGTTCCGTCAGGTACAGCAGACCGGCTACCGTGCGTGCCGAAGATCTTTGTGAACATCTGCGCAGCGGCGTCATAGCTGATCAGGCTCACCGCGCCAACGCCGAGCAGACGGGAGGCCTCGGTTGCCACCGAGGAGAACACCCTTCCGCGGTTCGGCGCCCTGAGCGACTAGCGTGGCGATCCGCCGCAGCGCGCTCTGCGACTCAAGCAGCCGGCTCGCCTCGGCGATGATGACCTCGACCACCTCGTCCTGCGAGGCCTGGTGCACGTCCCGCGGGACCGCGTGCCGCAGCGCCGCCTCCGCGCCGAACCGCGGCTCGTCGCCGTCCTCCTCACGGCGCGGCTGGTCGTGCGGCTTTCCGATCAGGTCGGCGATGATTTTCGCATCGAGCGCGTCCTTGCGCACGAACCCGGCAGCGCCGCTGCCGGCCATCGCGTCGGCAAGTTCCTCACGATCGCGCAGGGAGATCAGGATCACCGTGGCCGGCGAACTGCCCGAGGTCAGCCGCCGGGCTAGTTCGATGCCGTCCTCGTCGCCAAGCTCGACATCGACAAGCACGACATCCGGCGCGAGCTCCCGGGCCAGCCGCAGCGCGTCATGGCCTGACGACGCCCGCCCGGCTACGCCGACGCCCTGCGCCGTCAGCAGGCGGGTCGCGGAGGCGAGGAACTCCTCGCTGTCATCGACGAGCAGGCAACTTAGCCCGTGTCCCGGTCCTGACATTGTCCTAGCCTCCCAGCCAGTCGCGGGAGCGCAAACCAGCTAGCACTACTCTGGCTGACCTGCTGGCGGCACAGACACCATTCCTCTGTCTTGTCTTCCCTGTCGTGCTCGGCGGGGCGCTGGTGTTCATGGGCCTGGACTTCTGGTGGGCGTGCGCCGCGATCGTGCTCGGCGTGGTCATCGGCCTGGTGCTGGTCGGCTTCCACGCGATCCAGGGGCCCAGGCTCGGCGTGCCGCAGATGATCCAGAGCCGAGGCCAGTTCGGCTTCTACGGCGCCGTCTTGGTGTTCGCCGCCTCTATCGTGCTCGACTTCGGCTTCCTCGCCGCCCAGCTCGTGATCCAGGCCGACGCGCTGAATCTGCTGGTCGGCTCCGTCAGCATCCCGGCCTGGATCGCCATCCTCGCCCTGCCTGTCATCGTGCTCACCATCTACGGCTACGACTGGATCCACCGCTGGCAACGCTGGATGACGGTCCTGCTCGGCGGCACGTTCGTGATCGTCTTCGTGCAGGCGATCATGAGCGGCAGCCCGGTCGGTCAGGCTGCCGGTACCCACGCCCCGTCCTTCAAGCTGTTCCTTGGCGGCACCGGGCTGTTCGTCATCGCGATCGTGAGCTGGGCGCCCTATGTCTCCGATTACTCGCGGTACCTGCCGGAGACCGTCAGCCGGGCCAGAACCTTCTGGGCCGTGGTGCTTGGCTGCGCGATCCCGCAGATTCTCTGCGCGGTGCTCGGTGCGTACCTGTCCGGACTGCTCCCCCGCGTGACCGACACGGTCGCGGCGATCAGGGACGTCTCCGGTGGCTGGGCGCTGGTGGTCATGGCGGTGAGCATGATCGGCTCGGACGTGGCTAACTCCTACACCGGCATGCTGGCCCTGGCCAGCATCGTGAGCTGCGTGAAGGACGTCAGGAACTCGGTGGCGATGCGAGTGATCGGCTCGGTCGTGCTGATCGCGACGGGAACCATCTGCGCGCTGCTCGGCTACCGGCAGTTCGTCGCCAATCTCGGGAACTTCCTGAACGTCCTGCTGTTCGTGTTCATCCCGTGGAGCGCGATCAACCTCACCGACTATTACCTGGTCAAGCATGGCGAGTACGACGTCGCCTCCTTCTTCACTCCCGCTGGCAGGTACGGGGGCTATCTGTGGCGCGGGCTGATCGCTTACCTGCTGGCCATTGCCATCCAGATCCCCTTTATAGATCAGGCTTTCTACACAGGACCCCTGGTCGGTCCCCTGGGCGGCATTGATATCTCCTGGGTGGTGGGCGGTGTCGCCGGGTTTGCGTTCTACCTCATCGCGCTGCGAGTTCCCGCCCAGCTCAGCCAGCCATCCGGTGGGCAAGCGCATCCCTGAGCGCGGCGCGGGTCGTGATGCCCAGCTTCGGAAAATTCCGGTACAGGTGCGCGCCGACGGTGCGGTGCGAGAGAAACAGCTGACTGCCGATCTGCTTGTTGGTGAGCCCGCTGGCAGCCAGCAGCGCGATTTCGAGTTCCTGCGGCGTCAGTGCCTCCGCGCAGTGCTGTTCCCCGCCCTGGCGCGTCTGCCCGGTGGCGCGCAGTTCCTGGGCCGCGCGGTCCGCCCAGGTGACCGCGCCCAGCCTGCGGAAGGCGTCCTGCGCGGTGCCGAGGTGGATTCTCGATCTGGCCATCTCCCGTGCCCTTCGCAGCCGTTCGCCGTACAGCAGGTGCACCCTGGCCAGGTCGAACGGCCAGCGCTGCGCATCGGCTGCCGACAGCGCGCTCGAACAGGCAGAAAGCCTCGTCGTCCGGTGCGACCAGTGCCGCTGCGGCGTCGGCTAGCAGGGCAAGCCGGCCGGAGAGCGTGGCGACGCCCGCCCGCCTGACCGCCTGCACGTGCGCGGAGGCCTCGCTGACTCGGCCGGTTCGCAGCGCGGCTTCGATCAGGTCGAGGAAGACAAGCAGGGCGTGCGGCTCACGCGAAGCGAGTTGCCCGGCCTGGCTGATCGCGGTGGCGTGCTGATAGGCCGTTTCGAAATCGGATTGGCTGAGGGCCGCGCGGGCGCTGGCGTACCAGGCACCGGACTGCACGCGCCTGATGCCGCGGGCCGCTGCCCACCGGATCATCTCGTCAGCTATTGCCTGGGTCAGATCGCGGTTACCGCACCCTGCCGCGACGTAAGCCTGGACCGTGCGCGCGTTCCAGAGTTGCAGCTGGAAGCCGTGGGCCTCGGCTAGCTCTGCGGCATCGTCGGCGAGCCGCAGCGCCTCGTACCACCGCCCGGTGAGGTACGCCTCGTAGGCCAGCAAGGCGGTGGCGTCGATCGCCGTTATGACCGCGCCGTCCGCTAGTTCCTCGCGGGCAACTCGTTCGAGAACCTTGCGGCACGCGGGCAGCCGGTCCACGAACGAGCAGGCGCCCGCGACCCTGACGATCTCCGCTGGATCGCTCTGCTGAGGAAACGACGCGACTTCGGCGTCGAGGCGGCCCAGGGCGGCCCTTGTGCTGCGCGCCGGGTCGGCGAGGTGCAGGCCCAGGTAGACGCTGGCCGACAGGTCGGGACTGGCGCCGCGCAGGTGCTGGTCGAGGCTGTCCCAGAAGTCTGGTCGGCCGCTGAGCCGACAGGTCAGCGCGAGCGTGCGGATGGCCTGGGTCGCGGCTGCCTCGCTGACGTCCCGCCTCGATCCGAGTGCGCCGAGCAGCAGCCGGTAAGCGCTGACGACGTCGCCGTCACCATTGATCAGAAGGAACGAGGCGGCGACGGCGATCTCGGCCGTGGCGGTCAGATCGGGACCGGTGTGCCTGGCCTCGGCGAGCAGTGCCTCGGCGAGGACGAGGTCACCGGTCACGCTTGCGGCCAGGTACGCGGCGCCAGCCAGACGGCGGGCTCGCCCGCCTGCGGCTGAGCGAGCTCGACCGCCCTGGTCAGAGCCGCGAATGCGCCAGCTCCATCACCTTGGCGCACGCTGGCGGCGGCCGATCTTTCGAGCAGCACCGCGATGTCCTCGTCCGGCCCGGTCGCGGCCTCGGCCAGGTGCCAGGCTCGCCTGGCCGGATGGGCGGACGTCAGCTCCGCCAGCCGCCGGTGTGCTCGGCGGCGCTCGTCCGGGGACGCCAGTGCCACGACGGCCGAGCGGATCAGCGGATGGCGGAACCGCAGCCCCTGGCTACCTGGCCGCAGCTCGACCAGCCTGGCCCGCTCGGCAGGCAGCAGGTCGGCTGGCGACAGGTCGCCGTCCGTCAGCCCGCTCGGGTCTGCCTCGACTGTGTCGTCCAGTGCGGCCATCAGCAGCGCCTCTCGCGAGCGCAGCGGGATCCTGGCCAGCCTCGGCGCGTACAGCTGCTTGAGGCGGCGGCCCAGCGGGAGCACCGGTGACTGGCCGGCCGGCGCCGACGGCGCCAGTCCGGCCAGTGCCGTCGGCAGTTCGAGCACGGCCAGCGGGTTCCCGCATGCCACGGCCAGCACCTGGCGCCTGGTCCTGGAGTCCAGCCTGGGGAATGCTAGGTTCAGCAGCCTGGCGGCCGAGGTCTCGTCCAGCGGCCCTAGTTCCAGCTCACCGCCCTCACCGCCCTCGCTGTGCCAGCAGGTCTCCCCCGGATCTGCGCGCGCGGGCGTCAGCAGGCCGGCCGCGGTCCTGGCGAGGCTGCGGGCAGCAAAACCGAGCACCGAGGCGGTGGCTGAGTCAAGCCAGTGCACGTCGTCGACCACGATCAGAAGCGGCTCAGCCCGAGCGACGCTGCGGATCAGCGTCAGGACGGCGTTGCAGATGAGCAGCTGGTCAGGATCTTTGCCGGCGGCAAAGTCCGCGGCCACGTCCAGAACGCGGCGATGATGATCGGCCAGTGTGTCGATTTCGCCTGCTAGCGGCACGAGAAGCTGGTGCAGGCCCGCGTACCGGACGCTGACCTCGAACTCGACCGCGCATCCGTGCACGACCCTGGTACCGCGCGCGGTCGCGTCCTGCGCGGTCGCGTCGAGCAGTGTCGTCTTGCCGATGCCAGGTTCGCCGGTCACCAGCAGGGCGGCGCCACCCGCCGCCGCGCGGTTAAGGAACTCGCCGAGCAGAGCGAGTTCGGTGTCCCTGCCGAGGACCGATTCGCAGGTCCGCCAGTAGCGGACATCGTCCAGCGCGAGCACAGCGGTCACCGCTCGCTCCTTCCTGGGGAGGCCGATCGAGTGACTACACCTACGATCGCGCGGCTAAGGCCACGGGTCATTCCGCCAGCGAGCTTGTCCGCCTGTGGCCAGCGCGCCTTTTCATGGTGCAGCCAGCAGGCCCCGGCTGGGCATGCCAGCCGGAAGGCCAGCACCCCGCTAGCATTGCCAACGATCATGAACCATGACCCACCGCGATAAAGGGTTCCGATATGTCCGCAACTCCGCCCGGGAGAGTCCGCCGGCGGGTTATCGTCGCCGATGACGATGTGCTGCTTCGCGAGGGCCTTTCCAGCCTGCTCGGCGAGGCGGGGTATGACGTGATCGAGCGGGCTGGCGACGCACGGGCTCTGACCGAGGCAGTCCGCGCGGACCAGCCTGATCTGGTGATCGTGGACATCAGGATGCCGCCGACGCAGACCTCAGAGGGCATTGATGTCGCGCGGGCCATCCGCGGCGAGTTCCCGGACATCGGAATCCTGCTGCTGTCCGCGCACGTCGAGGTCGACACGGCGATCGACTTCTTGCGCAGCGGCGAGCGGATCGGCTACCTGCTCAAGAGCCGGATCATGAAGGTCGACGATCTTGTCGATGCCCTGGAGCAGCGCCGGACTGATCCCCTGGCCGTGCTCACCGCCAGGGAGCGCGAGGTGCTCGGGCTGGTGGCCGAGGGCCGTTCGAACAGCGGCATCGCGCACCGGCTGTGGATCAGCGAGGGAGCTGTGAAGAAGCACGTGCGCAGCATCCTCGCCAAGCTCCAGTTGCCAGCCACCGACGAGGACCATCGCCGGGTGCTCGCCGTGCTGACGTTCCTCGACGCCGGCTGACGGCGACGGCGCCAGTGTGGCGAGCTGACCAAGGTCCGCCCGCCAACCGGTCCCGTGGTACGGGCCAGGGGCCTTCACGGGCGCGACAGAACCGCCCGGAAGACGAGCATGTAGCTCGTGACCGACAACGTGAACGATGAACTGATCCCGGTTCTGGCCACAGCCACCCACCTCGCATGCATGACGATCACCAGCCCCGCTCAGACAGCCTTGCGCGCGAATCTGGACCGGGCCTGCGACATGCCGGCCGGACTCGGCTGGGATCGCAAGGCAGCGGCGCACGCCGGGTTCTTCACGGCCCTTGCCGACGCTGCCGGTGACTTGTGCGCGGCACCAGTGCTCAGGCAAGGCGCCGGAATTGCCTACGACCTCATGATCAACGCCGGCCGCGCCGCCGACGCCATCGTCATCAACTCGCGCAAGCGGATGCTGGGCTATATCGGCGCCGGGGACGCCGAGCAGGCCGCTCTTGAGATGGAAGAGCACCTCAGGATCCTCCAATTCATGAGTCGCCTGGCCACCCCTTCTGCGCGCCGCGCCTCGCAATGCCGTTCAGCTTAAATTGATCTTGGAATTGGGCCTGGCCGGGATGGTCCCTGGCCAGACGGGCTCGCAGCGGCCGGGAGCCGGCGGGAGCGGCCTTGCTCGCCGGGGTGACTGCCGCCTCGCGGACGATCGTTCGTCGTCCGCGCGGAGGGTTGTCGTCTCCCGGAGAGTTGCCGTCGTCCGCGCGGAGAGTTGTCGTCTGGCGGAAAGTTTGCCGCGATATTTACTCCCCGGGAGACGACAACCTTCCGGGAGAACGACGGCAACTCTCCGCCAGGACACCGGGAACTCGCCGCGAGACGAGAACCCTCCGCCGCGATGCCGGGAACTCTCCGCGAGACGAGAGCTCTCCGCCGGGACCGACGGCAGCTCTCCTTGCACGGCAGCTCTCCCTGAGGCGGCGCTACGGGCTTCCCCGCGTCCCGTGTGTACGGGCCAGGGGCCTTCACGGGCGCGACAGAACCGCCCGGAAGACGAGCATGTAGCTCGTGACCGACAACGTGAACGATGAACTGATCCCGGTTCTGGCCACAGCCACCACCCACCTCGAGCGGATGGTGGCCTATATCCGCGCCGGGGACGCCGAGCAGGCCGCCCTTGAGATGGAAGAGCACCTCAGGATCCTCCAAGTCATGAGCCGCCTGGCCACCCCTTCCGCACTCCGCGCATCAGCATGAATGTTCGGCCGTCCCCCACCCGACGCAAAGGAGATCAGCAAGTGAACGCCGGCAAGCAGAGCAGAGAGTTCGAGCAGGATCGCCGCCGGTTCCTCGGCACCGCGGCTCTCGCGGCGGGAGCGGCCGGTGCTGGCCGTCTCGGCAGGACCAGCCGTACCGCGAGTGGCCACACGGCGAGCCAGGACCTTAGCGAGGCAGCCGGGGCCGCGTCCTTCGGCCCGATTAAGCAGATCGCGGCCGGCGTCCTGAACGTCGGGTACGCCGAGGCCGGGCCCGCCGATGGCCGGCCCGTCATCCTGATGCACGGCTTCCCCTACGACATCCACAGCTACGTCCAGGTCGCGCCGTTGTTAGCCGCGGCCGGCTACCGGGTGATCGTGCCTTATTTCAGGGGATACGGCAACACGACCTTCCGATCGTCCGCCACCCCGCGTAACGCGGATCAGGCGGCGTTCGCCCTGGACATCCTCGCGCTGATGAACGCCCTCGGCATTGAGCGGGCGATCCTGGCCGGCTACGACTGGGGGTCGCGCACTGCTGACATCATCGCCGCTCTGTGGCCCGAGCGGTGCAAGGCTCTGGTGTCCGTCACCGGGTACCTGATCACCAACCTGGCGGCCAACAAGCTGCCGCTGCCACCCTCGGCGGAGAACGACTGGTGGTACCAGTTCTACTTCGCCACCGAGCGCGGCGTGCTCGGCCTCACCAAGTACCGGGCAGAACTGGGTGAGTTCATCTGGACGTTCAACTCCCCGACCTGGAACTTCTCCCAGCAGACGTACGACAGGACCGCCGCGGCATTCAGCAACCCCGACTACGTCGCTATCGTGATCGGCAACTACCGCTGGCGGCTGAGCCTGGTCCCGGCCGAGTCTGAATACGCGAGAATCGAACACAAACTGCAGCGTGTCCCGGTCATCGGCGTACCGACGATCACCATCGACGGCCAGCATGATCCCTTCACGCCGCCCGGCGACGGCGCGGCCTACCGCGACCACTTCACCGGCAAGTACGAGCACCGCGTGTTCCCGGTCGGCCACAACGTGCCTCAGGAAGCACCGCGAGCCTTCGCACGCGCCGTAATGGATGTCGACCGCTTCTGAAACCCCTGCCAGCAAGCCGAAGCGCCACGGTTAATTCTGCCTAATTTTCCAGAACTAACCGTGGCGCTTGCGTCCGTTACCTTCGCGGATAACGAGCACTAGGGGCTTCGACTAGCCACCTGGGGGACTCGATCGCACCCCCGTCCACGCGAAGCTGTCAGGGACGCGGTCGCCGACCGCGGCCCCTGAGGAGCGAGATCGTGGTCACCTGGCTCAACGAGTCCATCGAGATGCGATTCCGCTTCATTGATGGCCTCACCATCCGGTTTGCCGCTAGCCAGGACCGCAGTGATCATGCCCTCCTGCTCAGCCCTTGGCCAGAGAGCCTGCTGGCCTTCCAGCCGGTCTGGTGGCGCCTCGCGAAAAGCACTCACCTGGTGGCAGTTGACCTGCCAGGATTCGGGCACTCCCAGCACAGCGACTCCCTGCTGTCCCCGCAGGCGATGGGCGAGTTCATCATCGCCGCAGCCGACGCTTTCGGGCTCAGCCACCCGCATCTCATCGCCCCCGGTACCAGCGCCCCGGCAGCGCTGTTCGCCGCCGCTCGGCATCCGGGTCGTCTGCGGAGCCTGGTCACCGGTAGCGGTGCCGCTGCGGTTCCGCTCCGGCTCGGCGGGATGGCAAAGGACATCATCGACGCCCCCGACCTGGACTGGGTCCGCCACGCCGACCCGCGGCAACTCGTGAGCGCCGCGCTGAGCGGCATCAGCCGGTACGCCCTTCCCGAGGCCATCAGGAACGACTATCTGACCTCCTATCAGGGGAACCGTTTCGCCGAGTCGGTTCGCTACCTGCGTTCTTACCCGGCTGAGCTTCCGGTCCTGGCTGACCTGCTGCCGGAGATAGACACCCCCGTGCAGATCATCGCCGGCGCTGGCGATACAGAAGTGCCGCCGGTCAACGCCAGGTTCCTGCACGAGCGGCTGCCCCACAGCAAGCTCGACATCATCGACTCCGGCCACTTCACGTGGGAAGACGCAGCAGCCGAATACGCGGCCCTGGTCACCAGATGGTGGCGCGGCCCGAGCAGCGGATTGAGGAAATGAGCACAATGCCAGGCACTAGCAACGACACGGCGATGAATCTGCTCGGGACCGCGACGTCCGACCAGGCGCTGCATGGCCGCCGCAGCGAGCGCGAGATGCTGGACCGGCTGGCTGCCGATGTGCGGGCAGGCCAGAGGCGGGTCCTGGTACTGCGCGGTGAACCGGGGACAGGCAAGACCGCGCTGCTCGACTACCTGGCGCAGCGCGCGGCCGGCTGCCGCGTCGCGCGAGTGACTGGCGTCGAGCCGGAAATGGAGATGGCATTCGCCGGACTCCACCAGCTGTGCGCGCCATTCCTGGGCCGACTTGAGCATCTCCCGGATCCGCAACGTGACGCGCTACGCACCGCGTTCAACATCCAGGGCGGGAGGTCCCCGGACGCCTTCGCGGCCGGCATGGCAACCTTGAGCCTGCTGTCAGACCTGGCCAGCCAGCGACCGCTGGTCTGCGTAGTAGACGACGCGCAGTGGCTCGACCGGGCCTCGGCTCAGGCGCTGGCTTTCGTCGCCCGTCACCTGGCGGCCGCGTCGGCCGCGATGGTCTTCGCGGTGCGGCAGCCCGCCAGCCGGCAGTGCCTGGGCGGGCTGCCGGAGTTCCAGCTCGGGGGGCTGGCCGATGCCGACGCACGGACCCTGCTCGACTCGGTCGTGATCGGACCGCTCGACGAACGGGTACGCGACCGGACTATTGCCGAAGCACGGGGCAATCCGAAGGCGCTGCTCGAGCTAACGCGCGGACTGACGCCTGCGGAGCTAGCTGGCGGGTTCGGCCTGCCTAGCGTGCTGCCGGTACCGAGCCGGATCGAGAAGGACTACCGGCGGCAGTTCGCCCTGTTTCCGGCCACGACGCAGTTGCTGCTGCTAGTCGCCGCAGCCGAACCGGCCGGGGACCCGGTGCTGGTATGGCGTGCGGCCGGCCACCTCGGAATCCAGGCCGAAGCCGCGGAGCCTGCGGTCGCGGCTGGGTTCGCCGAATTCAACGGCCAGATACGGTTCTGCCATCCGCAGGCACGGGCCGCAGCCTACCGGGCGGCCGCCCCGCAGCAGCGCCAGAGCGCCCACCGGGCTCTCGCCGAGACCGCCGATTCCGAGGTCAGTCCTGACCAGCGGGCATGGCATCGGGCGCACGCCGCACCGCACCTGGATGAGGACGTCGCGGCTGAGCTCACGCGTTCGGTCGGCCGGGCATGCGCCCGCGGCGGTCTGGCTGCCGGGGCAGCGTTTCGGGAACGCGCCGTCGACCTCACGCCCGAGCCGGCTTGCCGAGCGCTCCGCGCACTAGACGCAGCGCAGGCCAAACGGGAGGCCGGTGCGCTCGACGCGGCGCGGCGGCTGCTAGCAATGGCGCAGGTAGGACCGCTGGATGAGCTCGGGAGGGCACGGGCAGAACTGCTGCGCGCCCAGCTGGCCGGTCGCCAGGGCCATGGTCGCGATGGGCGGATGCTTCTGCTGGACGTGGCCGAACGGCTGGAACTACTCGATGCCCGGCTAGCCCGAGAGGCCTACCGCGAGGCCTTCGGCGCCGTGATGACCGCAGGACGCCTGGGTCCGGCCGACGGGATGACGCAAGTCGCGGGGGCCATCCGGGCGGCGTCCACTTCGCGGCCACCGCGCGCCACCGACCTGCTGCTGGACGGCCTGGCAGCGCTGATCACCGACGGACACCGCGCGGGTACGCCGATGCTCAGTCGAGCTGTGCGCGCCTTCCGCGACGAGGGAGTACCAGCCCAGGAGGCGCTGCGCTGGCTGCCGTTCGCCTGCCAGATGTCCTGCGCGGCGTGGGACGACGAGAGCTGGCAGGCTCTTTCGGCTCGACTGATCGAACTGGCTCGCCAGGCGGGTGCGCTGATGGCGCTCCCGGATGCGCTGCACGACGGGATGGCGCTGCGGCTCGCCACCGGCGAGACCGCGATGGCGACTGCGATGGCACACGAGGCGAAGACCGTCGCGGACGCGACGGATAACCCGCGCAGGCCGTATGGGGCGCTGCTGGTCGCCGCGTGGCGGGGACAGGAAGCCGAGGTCTCCCGGCTGAAGGCCGGCGGCCCGGCAGACTCGCCGGCCGGAGGGGACGGGCAGCGGCTGGCCGCCGCGGCCTGGGCCACGGCAGTGCTCAACAACGGCCTGAGCCGCTATGACGAGGCGCTGACCGCAGCCGAGCTGGCCAGCGCGGACCCGTATGAGCTGGGGCGGGGCACCTGGGCGCTGGCCGAGCTGATCGAGGCAGCGTCCAGGACCGGAGCCGTCGAGCGTGCATCCGACGCCCTCCAGCGGCTTACTGAGGTCACTAGCGCCGCCGCTACCGACTGGGCACTCGGGATCCAGGCCCGGTCAAGGGCGCTGCTCAGTGGCGACGAAGACGCCGAGCGCCTGTACCTCGAGGCGATCGACCGGCTGGGCCGTACCCGGATCCGGGCGGGGCTCGCCCGCGCATACCTCCTCTACGGAGAGTGGCTGCGCCGTCAGGGCCGGCGCCGTGACGCGCGAGAGAACCTGCGCACCGCGTACCAGATGCTGAACGCGATGGGGATAGCGGGATTCGCCGAACGAGCCCGCCGGGAGCTTATAGCCACCGGGGAGACCGCCCGCAAGCGCACGATCGAGACGGTGAACGAGCTCACCGCGCAAGAGGTGCAGATCGCCGGGCTCGCCCGCGACGGGCACAGCAACACGGAGATCAGCAGCCAGCTTTTTATCAGCCCGCGAACGGTCGAATGGCACCTGGGCAAGGTCTTCGCCAAGCTCGGTATCAGCTCCAGGAAGGAACTCCGCGCAGCCCTAGGCGACCTCGACCCGATCCCCGTAGCGGCCTAACTTGTCCTCAGGTGCGACTCCTGGCTTCTCCCGGCTCCGTCCTGGCCGCCGGGCAGTACGCGGTGGAGCTGGCTGCGGGAGCTGATGCCGAGCTTGGCGAAGACCTTGCTCAGGTGGTACTGGACGGTGTGGGTGCTGATATACAGCCGGGCGCCGATCTCCGGGTTGGTCAGGCCGTCCCTGGCTAGCTGTGCGACCTGTGCCTCCTGGGGGGTCAGGTTCTGGCTGGCTTCGACGTCGGCGTGGGCGGTGCGCTTGCGGGCGGTCTCGCCAGTTGCCACCAGCTCCCGCCGGGCCCGTTCAGCGAATGCTTCCATGCCAATCTGGTCGAGCATGTCGTGGGCAGTGCGCAGTTGCTCCCGCGCGTCACGGCGGCGGTCCTGGCGGCGCAGCCATTCGCCGTAGAGCAGGTGGGAACGGGCGAGCTCGGGACGGAGCTGGGTGCGGCCCAGCCGGTCGATCGCCTCCCTGTACAGGTTCTCAGCGGCTTGATCCCCGGTCACCAGCGCGCGGCAGCGTGCCTCGATCCCCAGGCCGAAGTCGGTACCGCTGATCTGGGTCGTTTCCGTCAGCCACTTGAGAGCGTCCTCGGCCATGGGCGTATTTCCGCTGCGTGCTGCGGCCTCGATCAGCTCGGGCAGCGCCCATACGGAGACAGCGAGCCAGGATCGGTCCTCGGCGGCCTGCCAGGCGGGCTCTCGTGCCTGCTCGTAGCGGCCAAGACCGTTGTAGAGGGCGGCGGCCGCCCAGCACGCGTAGGTCGCCGCGGTTCCCTGGCCCGCAGCGTCGGCCGCGCTGGTCGTAGCGTCGATCAACGGGACCGCCTCGGCCTGGTTGCCCCGCAGGCAAGCGAGCAGGAGGGCGGTGTAGGACGGATAGCGCGCGCTGGTTGCCGCGCAGATCGCTTCGGTCTCCGCGATCAGGGAAGCACCCGCCCCGAAGTCGCCGCTCCAGACAGCGATTATGCCCGCCGCTTCCAGGTAGATCGGCAGTTGCTCAAGCGCGCCTGCGTTCCTGGTGAGCTGGAGATGCCGGCTGAGGATCGCGCGATTGACGTCGTCATCCCACAGAAAGCAGGCAGCCATATAAGCCATCAAGCCCCACCGGAGGCCGTCTCCAACGGAGATGTCGGCGCCGGCAAAGGCGCTCGCTGCCTGCCGCAGCTTCGGGGCCGCCGCGGACAGTCCCTCGGTGCTGAGCAATGCCAGGCTGTCGAGCAGCAGGTCCGCTGGACGCGGATGCGACGACGGGGGCAGCGCCTGCGCGGCGCGGGAGATCTCCATCGTATTGCCACTCGCCAGGCGCCCAGCAAAAACTGCCGCACCCCAGGCATCGAGGTAAGCCTCGCGGGCCAGGTCCAGGTTGAGCGATTCCAGCCGCCTGGCTGCGCTGAGCAACAGCGGCGGGGCCTCACTGACTAGGCCGGTGGCGAAGGCGATCTGCCCTCGCAGCAGGTCCACCCGGGCGACGGTGAATTCATCAAGCGGCCAGGCTTCCGTCATCACCAGCAGCCCCAGGGCCTTGTCGAACGCGCCGGCCTGCACGCTGGCCTGCGCCGCGACCAGCGTGCGTTCTACCAGGCGACCAGGATCGGCGGTCAGCCGCACCGACCGCTCAAGGAACATCGCGGCCGCGGCCAGCCCGCCGCGGGCTTGGGCCCGGCCGGCCGATCGCTCAAGCTCCGCCGCGACCTCCTCATCCTGCCCGTCCGCAGCTTGTGCTCGGTGCCAGACCCGCCGATCAGGATCAGCCGCCGGATCGGTCGCCTCCGCCAGCGCCCGGTGCACCTCTTGCCGCTCCGTGGATGACGCCGACCGGTAAACCGCCGAGCGCACCAGCGGATGCCGGAACCGCACCCGCGTGCCGAACTCCGCAAGATCCGCCTGCGCCGCCAGCTCCGCTGCCTCTTGAACCGGAAGCCCCAGCCGCCCGGCCGCCCGCCGCACCAGCGACGGGTCACCCGACGGATCGGCCGCCGCCAGCAGCAGCAGCCGTCGGGTCGGCGATGTCAGGGCATCGAGCCTCCGCCGGAAGCTGTCCTCAATCCGGCCGGTCAGCGACCCCGCGCCGGGCAGCCCGAACCCGCCCGCCAGCTCAGCGGGTGTCATCCCGCGCGGCAGCTCAAGCAGCGCCAGCGGGTTGCCACCTGCCTCGGCGACGATCTGGTCCCGGACCCTGGCATCCATCGGCCCGGCCAGCACCCGATCAAGCAGGACGCGGGCATCGCCCTCCGCCAGCCCCTCGACCACCAGCTCCGGCAGCCCGGCCAGCTCTTCTCCCGGTACTCGGGCCGCGAACACCAGCCCGACCGGCTCGGCGGCCAGCCGCCGAGCCACGAACCCCAGCGCCTGCGCCGAGGCCTGATCCAGCCACTGGTGGTCATCGATTACGCACACCAGCGGCCGTTCTCCGGCTACCTCCGACAGCAGGCTCAGGACTGCCAGCCCCACCAGGAACCGGTCAGGCGGCGGTCCCGCGCTTAACCCGAATACGGTTTGCAGTGCCTTATGCTGCGGACCCGGCAGACGCCCGGCACGATCCAGGAATGGACCGCACAACTGATGGAGCCCGGCGAAGGCCAGCTCCATTTCCGACTGCACACCCGTCGCTCTGGCCAGCCTGCAGCCCCCGGCCTGCCCGGCCAGGTAGTCCAGCAGCGCCGTCTTGCCCACGCCCGGATCGCCGTGCATCACCAGGGCCTGGCCTTCACTCGCTCGCACACCGGCCACGAACTGGTTCAGAACGGCGCGTTCAGCGTTCCGGTCCGCCAGGCCACCTACACGCCCCCCTGGCCGTGCGGTCCAGGCGTGACCAGTCACGCGACCTCCAAGCTGGGCACAAGTAGGCCCGACGCAGCCCTGAGGCCGCGCAGCGTAACCTGGGCTGGATTTCCTGCCATAAGCGTATCCCAGAGAGCCTGGCTGCACGAGCCGACCTCCGGCCGCCCTAGGTCGGTTGAATGCATTATGCTTTCAATGCTGCTATAGTTACTTCATGACCGCGCTTACCAGCAGTGCCGCCAGGCAGTCGTCAGGACTACCTGATCCGAAGGACACGACGTCTGCTCTGCTACTGAGGTTTACGAAATGTCTCTAGCTGCTATCGTTCCTCGATCAAAAACGTGCTGGCGGCGGAGAGGTTCAACATGACAGGCGGGACGACGGCTTACCCATGCAAGGTCTGCGGCTCCACCATGGCCTGGGATCCGGCCGCTGAGGTAATGGCGTGCGACCACTGCGGGAACCGGCAGGCCGTGGCGCCCGCGGGCACTGCCGTGCGTGAGCACGCGTTCGCTGAACTCGCCAGCCTGCCCGCTAAGCCGGTCGCCAAGCTCGGGACCGCCTTCGCCTGCCCGACCTGCGGCGCGCATACGGAAAGTGACCTGCTGTCGGCCAACTGCCAGTTCTGCGGGACGCCGCTCGTCGCTGACCCTGCTGCCATCGAGCGGGTCGCGCCCGAAGCGATCGTGCCGTTCGGCATCAGCAAGCAGCAGGCCGGCGACGCCCTGAGGAAGTGGACGTCGTCGCGCTGGTTCGCGCCAGGAAGCCTCAAAAAGGTGTCAAGCGCAGAGACGTTCACCGGCAGTTACCTGCCGTTCTGGACCTATGACAGCAATACCGTCTCCGACTACACGGGTGAGCGCGGCGAGCACTACTGGGTCGCCGAGACCTACACCACGCAGGTCAACGGCGAGCAGGTCACCCAGACCCGGCAGGTACAGCACACCCGCTGGCACCCCGCGCAGGGCAGTGTCACCCGATTCTTCGACGACGTGCTCGTCCCCGGGACGACCAAGGTCGAGACGACCCTGATCGGCAAGCTCGAGCCATGGGAACTCCAGACGGCGACGCCCTTCCAGCAGAACTACCTGGCCGGCTTCCAGACCGTCCGGTACGACATCGAGCCCGAGCAGGGCCTAGAGTCGGCGAAGGCGCAGATGGTCCCGGTGATCGAGCACGACTGCCGCAAGGACATCGGCGGTGACGAGCAGCGCGTCCACAACGTCAACACGGCCTACTACGATCTGGCATACAAGCTCATGTTCCTGCCGGCGTGGTTCCTCAGCTACCGGCACGCTGGCAAGCTGTTCCAGGTCATGGTCAATGCCCACACCGGCGAGGTCGTCGGCCACCGCCCCTACAGCGCAATCAAGATCACCCTGACGATCCTGGTCGCCCTGATCGTCATCGTCGGCATCATCCTAGCCGCCAAACTTCACTGAGCACCCGCCCGCGGTGGCTGACCTGACTCTGTCAGACCGCGGTACACCATCCCGCAGATGTAACCGCTGCGGATTTTTCAGCTCTTGACATGAAACGGCAGCTTCAGCGACCATTGTTTCGGAAGCGGCTGTCATATGCATGATACGGATGATTCTCCCGGCAGCGCGATATCCGTATTATCCGGTTGTGTTATTCGAAACTTCATGGATGGGCCAAGTTGCTCGAAACATACCCAGGGGAGTAAGCTTTGAGCATACAGGCGACAGCAGCATTGGCTCTGCCCTTCCGCTATTGCGCGTATATCGACCATGAATCCTGCACGATGGCCGAACTTGGACGCGCGCACTCCTCCTGGCACGCTACTGGAATTGACGCAAATTCTGCGTTAGTGCTCAGCACCTGTCAGCGGTTCGAGATCTATGATGCGATCCCCCATCCAGCTCTGCCAGACATGCCACTATCTTCGAGGGCACGGATAGTGAATGACGCGCCGTTAATACACCAGCGGCTTGCTGAGATAGCCGCAGGCGTGCGCTCCCAGATCTTGGGTGAGCGGTTTGTGTGGCATCAGGTCAAGGCAGCGGCCGAGGGCCTGGATCGGCCTTCGCCCGAAGCTCGCGCTGTTGACGAAGCTCTCGATCTAGCCAGGCGACTGAGGAAATTCTACGGCCTCGACGCACCAGTTGACTATCCTGAGGTCACGCTCAGGCTCCTTGACCGACATGCTGACCGGGCCGAACTGCTGGTGGTAGTCGGTGGCGGGTTCCTGGCCCGAGCGGTCGCTGAAGCTGGGCAAGATCGGTACCGCAGGGTATTGATGGTGACTCGGTCGCCTAAGCGGCTGCGCAGTCGTCTACGCCCGGCCGCGCGTGCCGAAGCCTGTCGCATCGCTGACCTTGAATTGAGCTGCCGAGATACTCCGGCGCACGTAGTGCTGGCCACGACGAACATTACCGCCGAATACCGCCTCGAATTGCTCTCGGCAATCACCGATCCACGGTGCTTGGGGACCATCGATTTGTGCGCACATCCTATCCGCACTGAACCTGAGCGGCGGTACATCTGCATGTACGACGAGGTATTCCTTGATCTCATCGCAGGAAACAACGACCGGGTAACTGCCGCCGCGGCGGCGGTGCGATCGGGCATAGCCGCCTATTATCGGATATGAAAACATGCTCGCCGAGAAGGCAGCTGATCATTTCCGCCTGGACCAGGAGTCTCCTTTCATGCTTGAGACATGTGAGGTGATCGGCTGATCCGGGCTTTCGATGAGCGTACTGGCTGTCCTCTGTGCTGATCAGGAGCTAGCCGGATCAGAAAAGAAAGTCGAACCGCAGGTCGGCCCTCAGCACCACTGGATCTACGCCATCGTCCTTCAGCATGGCGCACGCGGTGGCCTTTATCTCACTTTCGTGGATCCCTGCTTCATCACGTAGCACTTTGGATTGCGTGACGCTGAGCTCTTCATAAGCCGGTCCCAGGCCTCGCTGAGCCACCTGAGCGGCCAGCAGAACCTCGAATAGGTCGGTGAGCCGGAACCGTGCCACGTACTCCGTGCTAGCTCCTTCCTGCCGCATTCGGTCGCGATAACTGCTGGCACCCGCATGGATGATGTCGTAAGATATCTGCTTGTTATTGGCTATCAGGCGCTTCGTCTTGAAGCCATTAACTCGCAGAACAATCTCGGCCATCATCGGCGTGTCGATGAGCCAGCCGACACGCCGCACTTCAGGACCGAACCACCCTTCGGTAAGGTGTCGGCGCACGGTGCTGACTGTCCGGAGATTGTCAAATATATCCAGGAGCCCGTCGTGCGGATTCAGTTCGTTGTCGGATCCTACGCCGAGCATCTGCTCCAGATAGCGGTAATGGTCATCTCTCAGGATGCGCGAAATCGCATAGGGGGAAGCACGGCCTAGGTTCGTGGGCTCAGGCGCATAGCTATTGAGCGTCGTTCCCTCTGCCTTCAACCGCTCTCTCGCGGCCCTTCCCCACACGACAAGCGGTGTCTTAGCGAACCCGTGAGGATCGTACGTAAACGCCGCATGTGCCCCTACGTCATTGGGCATGGGCGCGAAAAGCTCACCCCAAATCGCCGAATTTAGCACGAAACAATCCGCATCGACCCAGCCGAACGCTCCAGATGTGTTATCCATGAGCATTTCGTAGAATAGCTCATTGTCGAAGGGCTGGTCGAAAGTGAAGACCGGACGGCCCGTCGCCGAAAGAAAATCGACCTCCGCTTGGCTCAAGTACGAGCCTACAAGAAGTACCGTGAGGTCGCGCGGCACGAACTCTAGCGCTTTCGCCGCGAAGTGCACCGCACCAGACCTGAAGGTGAGGCCGAGTACATCGCTATCGGTATCGAGTAGCCCGAGATCAGCAAGGAAGGAGGTGAAAGCATTCCGAACCGGATCCTCTAGAGCATCGAGTTCTTCCTCGGACGTTACCATCGCTAGATCCATTTTGGAACTACGCCCTTCCGTGGCGAACAGTAGAGACATACTAGGCCAAGCATATACGCTACATCCCTAGCGGTGAGAGTCGCCGGTCTCGCTAGTTCCAGCGAACGTTCCGGTATTCTTCGTCGCATACCCACCACTTCGACGCGAGGATCCGTTGCTGCTGCGGCGTAGCACCGTCAACAAAAGCCGTACGGCCATGCACACAATGCCGGTTATTGAGCAGCAAGCCACGTCCAGGACGATCCAAGTAAGTGAACGTCGAGCCATTCGCCTGGAAGGACGTGTGCGCGATGAGGAAGTCAATGGCCCGGCGGCCAGACTCGTCGTCTGCGCCAGAGGCTACAGCGTATTCCTCATTGGGCTCCCGGAAAAACGTCCGGGTATTACCTTTCTCGACAAATAGCACCGGCGAGACCGCTACGGTACCGCCAGACTTATCTATTATCGTGACGGCGTCATCGGCGAACAGGCGGCCGAATGCCTCTTCATCCGTGCGCCAGAGGTCCAGTGCCACCCGGAAGATATTCTGCGAGTAGGTCGCAGCGCGCTCCACAGGCCCGCTGTCGACCCACAGGCCGGTCACCGCTGGCACTCCTCTCAGCGACAGCCATCCGTCTTGGTGCGCGGCCATGCCGAGATTAGTCATCGAGCGACTAAGGTGTTCTTCAGATTCGATATTGCGTATCTTGGTCGTGCCGTCCGCCTCATCCGACATACTGCTGATCGGCCACTTGCAGGGCAGAACGTCGCGGAGCTGTGAACCTATCTGGACGAGCGGGTGCTCGCCATCGGCCTCGGTACGAAGACACTCGAAGGCCACCATACCAAAACGACCATGGAATCGTTCGGCCAGTGCTTTCACCTCGTCAGCCGTGAGGTGAGTCGGGTCCTGTATCGCGACCCGTTCGATCTCAGCCGCAGGCTCGCCGGTGATGGCGGGAATTGAGCGGAGCCCATCGACGCCGAGGTCTTTCCTGGCTGCGGCGAGAAATTCTGCGGACTTAGCTGTTAACATCGCTTCTGATCGGCTCATGCGATGACCTTTCTGTGAGTATTCAGCAGAGAAGCTTCGGCTGAAAGCTCCCGGATAGTTCCTGACTTCCTGCTCCTATCTTGCGCCCCTGCTTATCAGGACGGGGTGACGCGATCACGGCGCAGTCGAGTGCGGCTCTCCGTGCCTGGCGGTGGGCTCGCCGGTCTCATCAGAGCACGACGTTGATCGAAGCGCCCCTGGCATGGTTCACCACTTGCTGGCTCGTGCCTGGTATATGCCGGATCGAGCAGCCGGCGCTGACGCCGTCGATCGTGTAAGGACCGAGAACGTATGACACCGCTCTGCGACTGCCCTGCCCCGTCTTCACGTCAAAGAAATCCATGCTCAGGCGATCCGCCTCGACATATCGTTGGAGGATGTGATCGCGATGGCGAACGGCCTGGCCGAGGCGGCTTCGCCATTCCAATGGATCGGTAAAGCGGCCAAGCAGTACGCCCTTTCCGCCACACGAGTTCAAAGGCTTGATTACGAACTCGTCGGGGCGGCTCGTTGCTAGTTCGACCAGGTTCCACGACCGGCCCTCGTATAGGACCTCGCGAGATTCAACTAGGCGTGACCACGGTATATGCCTCCGCACAAATTCACGGTCAGCGGCCGACAACGGAACAGACTCCGCGCTCAGCCATGCGAAGACCAGCTTGCTCGACAGAGCTAGCCCGGAATCGGGGACAATGAAGACAGTGCTGCCGTGGGCGCGGGCCAAGCCAGCCATCGAGACGCCCGCCCTCAGGCACTCCCCAGGTATGAGATGCATCAGTCCGACCGAATAGCGTCGGGCCGGATCGGGCCGATCGAAGAACTCTGGCTCGACGAAGGCACTTTCGAATCCTCGCGCCCTCAGATAGCCGACCTCTGCCTCGAAATAGCGAACGTCATCGATGTCGGGATCGCGCATTGTGCCGACGATCGCGACTGATCGCGGCAGATCAAGTTCAGTGCAAATCCGCCGGTACAGGCGCGCTCTGCCCTCGAAAGGCTCAGCGACATCCGCTGGACCGCGGTAGGGCTGGAGCCCGTAAAGCTCGCGATAGGCGGCGAGCAGGTGATGCGCAGTCACCGGACTGCTGTTAGCGGCACCGAAGTTGCATTCCAGGAAGACCGGCGTCTGGTCGGACAAGATGACATCTGGACGTGCGTTGCAGCCAGAGTGATCGATTTCGTGCTTCGTGCCGCTCACACCGAGCAACGGAACCTGGTCTGGGCCAAGTCCCACCCGCCTGGCCAGGTCGGCCGGATCGTCGGTCAGCGACCAGCAGACGCGGTGTATCATCTCCACGAGATACCTGGCTGCGGTGTGCACGGCATTTCTGACGGGTGCTGCCAGGACCAGCGGCCGGATTGGTATCAGCAACGGGTCAGTCGTGAACGGCAGGCCGGTGAGCTCGCGGCAGATGTATTCAGCGTTGCGACTGGGGAGACCCGCATCAGATGCCAGTTGCACGGCGGCGGGCAGATCGTCCCAGCAGTCCATTATTCTCACCCCTCGCCCTGACGGACTGTTCAGTTAGCGATAATCCAGGCGCTGTTCATCACTCCGCCACGACCGCCGAAGGCATTAACCATGGATGTTGTCGGCCGATCAGTATGCCTGACTTGCACCCCGCCAAGCCGTCCGCCGAAAATCATCGGGCCGAATACGCAAGCCGCCTGTACGAACCGGACAGCGCCCTCCGCCGGGAGCAAAACGGGAACGGTGAGGGGATCGGGCGCCCAGAACTCCTGTGCGACGTAACGTCCGCCTAGTGAAGATGAACTTACCGCTTTCTCCCAGACGTCTTCATCAACATCGCGCCCGACGACTATTCCGTCCCCACCGTGCTGGTCGACGGGTTTGAGCAGGAAGCGCTCCCGTTCCCGAATGAGCAGATCGAGCAGGCTAGCCCGGTTGCCCTCCCAGGTTACTGAGCCGTCCGCGACGACCCTGGTCCACGGCAGGTGAGTCCGCACGAAATGCCGATCAGCGGCCGCCATCGCGTCGGTGGATTCGCTAAGCCAGGCCAGTACCTTCTTGCTGGCGTACAGGGAGCCAAGTTCAGGTGAAAGAACCGCCGTTGCGCCAGCTCGCATGGCCTGCCGCAGCTGAGCCAGGTCCAGGTTCGCCTCATGGGCGTCGGCGGTCACGAACATGCGCAGTACCAGATCGATCCGCTGGCCGCGATGAGTGAGCGCGCCAGCCGAGAAGTCCAGGTCGCTGGGAACAGCAAAAACGCAGGGAATGTGTTGCCTGTCGAAGTCGTCGATGACGTCCGCGAAGTATGCTGCTGAACCGAACCCGTGAGTGCTCCACCCAAGGATGCAGACCCGCGGCTCCGGCACGCCGCGTGCTCTTGACGCACTCATGATCGCGTTGCGGCGAGACTTATGCGGGTCGGGGACAGATAGGCGTCCGTCGCCAAGCCATCGGCCTCCTGTGCCTGGCACGCTCCGGTAGAACTGGTTCAGGCGTGCCACCTGTTCTGGGCCCCCGATCGCGCTGTTGATATTGCATTCCACAAAACGTGGTACTCCCCCGCTGATAACGACATCAGGCCTTGCCATGTCGAGCACAGCGGCGTTCGTGGCCGGATCGTCGCTCAGCAGTGACACGACCGGATGGTGATAATCCAGCAACTCGGCCAGCTCACTCGGGCAACTCGCACGTGCATCGCAGGTGCGCTTGAGCAGCCGAAGCAGGCGACGGGACAGCGCCGCCAGCCTGGCGGCCTGGGTCGCGGACATCAGCACGGGACGCAGCGGAATCGGGCCGTCGCGGTGCCGGTAGGTGCCGACCTCCATCGCGCCGTCCATCTCCTGCGCCATGCGCAGGCTGCGACGAAGCGCCGCTGGCGTGCTAGTCAGCTCCGCATCCCACTCATTGCACAGTTGGCTGACGCTTGTCATGTTCCCTCCCTGCAGGCTCATCCAAATTGGATCGGTGCCGCCATATGATCGGCAGCATCAGCGCCGCGCACGCGGACAGTGCCGCCATGGCGACCATTCCGGCACCGTTGCTGTGAGTCAGACTGCCGATCGTTCCGGCCAGCACTGGCCCGAGCGGTACCACGCCCCAGGCCAGCGCGCGGTAGGCGGAATTAATCCGACCGAGCATCGATGCCGGAACCCGGCGCTGACGATATGACAGGGTGATGACGTTCAAGATGATCACGCTCGTGCTGTATCCCACCATTGCCACTGCCGCTGCCAGGAAACTCGGCCGCAGCACGGGCAGGAGCAGACTGATCGGAGCGAGGCCCCTGGCGCAGATGACCAGGTAGGACCTGCGAACACGGGGCAGAAGCCAGCGAAGCGATAGCGAACAGGTGGCCGCGCCTACGGCGCCGATGGAGTAGACGAGCCCGAAGCGGAAGGGATCCAGGCCGATGGGACCCGGGGCATTCGCGAACAGGCTGAACACCGGCTGCCAGCCAGCGAACGCAACGGCACCACAAGCCGTCATCAGCAGGAAAGTGCGCAGCAGCGGGTCGGCCCAAAGAGTGCGCATGCCATCAGCCATTTCGCGCAAGACGCCGTCGTGCTCGGACTGCACTGCCGCCAGTGATGGCAAGCGCAGCGCCAAAATGGCCGCCAGTGCATAACAGATGGCACCGGCCAGAAACGCCCAGCGTATGCCTGAAGCCACGAGAAAACCTCCAAGGGCTGGTCCAAGGAGTCCGTCAAGCACCTCTCTGATGGTCGCCTGCTTCGAATTCGCGCCCTCAAGGTTCGCGTCGGTGGTCACTGCGGGGAGCGCAGTCATCGCAGATATGTCGTAGATCACTTCGGCTACGCCGACCAGCAAGGACGCAGTCGCGAGAAGACCAATATTCATACGGTCAGAAATCACCAGAACCACTATCCCGGCAAGGATTACCGACCGCAATATGCTCGCGGCTATAAGCACGCCGCGCAGGGCGACCCGGTCCACGAATACACCGACTACCGGCGCGAGCACTGCCCACGGCGCGAACCTGGCCACGGAAACCACGCTGACCTCGAACGCCGAACGAGTCGTGGACACTGCGAGAAGCGGGATCGCGACGAAGAGCAGCCCGTCTGCGAGGTTCGCGCACGCGAACGACGTCAGCAGGTCCCTGAGCTGCGATGGATGCGGCGCTGACGCCCTTGAGCCTGAATTCGCGGCTGTCATGGATCGCTTCTGCATGGACACCGGAGCCTCACGCGCTTCCCGTCGCAGCCCTGGATCCGGTGTTCCTGTCACCTGGGAGTGACGTCCGTACCCGTGAGGCGCGTTCACGAACGCGCAGCGCCCTTTTGCTATCTTCGGCTGCAGAACTCGAGTCGATATGAGAGGCGAGGGAACGTACCGTCGGCGCCGAATACAGGATGTGGGCCGGAACCGGCCGATTGAAGTGCTGACCGAGGCGGACCGCTAGTTCGAGCACGATCATCGAGTTGGCCCCGAACTCGAAGAAGTCGTCGTCAAGTCCAATGTCGGTGCTGCCCAAAAGTTCCCCGCATATCTCCGCGATACTTCGCTGTATCGCACCGCGCTTTACCTCGTTTTCCTGGCGGTCGGTCGGCGGCTGCGCGCCGCGCAACGCGGCGTGGTCGATTTCCCCGCTGGCGGTCGTCGGCAGACGGTCCACCACCCGTACCTGGTCGGGCACAAGGTGCTCGGGCACGCGGTCGGCGAGCCAGGCCCGAAGGGTGGCTCCTGCCACGGCCGCCGCCTCGACGGTGGCGACGAGCGCACGAATGCCGTCGACGTCCTCCCGATACACTGCGGCTTGCTTGACCGCTGGATGACTTGACAACATTGCTTCCACGTCGCCGGTCCCGACCCGCACCGTCCGGTGAGCCGCTTCGGGAGCGAACACGGGCAAGGCGGCGATCGCGCGCTCCGGCTCGGCCACCGCCGCCCGCAAGAACCCAGAAAAGGCTTCCGCCAGGCTTTCCACTGATCCGTTCGGCGTTTTGGCCTCATCTCGCAGCCACTCCAGGGACGCGGGGCTTG
Source organism: uncultured Actinomycetota bacterium (assembly GCA_963819285.1). GTDB lineage: Bacteria > Actinomycetota > Actinomycetes > Streptosporangiales > Streptosporangiaceae > Chersky-822. Next base: position 763,083 of record CAWFVM010000002.1, on the reverse strand, counting down.
AAGCGGTGGCTTCGGTCATGAAGACAGTCAGGTCGTAGATGGTATTAGAGGGCTGATGCGGCCAGGGCCCCAGGCATAGCCCAGTCTCGGTGATACTGGTGCCCATTTGTACTTTCTGGGCCAGAACGACTCTAGCAGGTCCAGCCACTTGAGCCGTGCGGGGATGAGACGCCTGGGTGATTATCTCTTCGAACGGCAGATCACTGTGGGCTATCCCCTTCCGCACCCGTTCCGCTACATCCACAAGATAGCGGTCGAACCGCAAGGATCTCGTAGCGTTCCGCGAAACCTGATCGCGGATGGGAACCAGATTTACGAAATACCCGATCGCATCTGGGCAGCCGATGGCATGGCGTCGCGACACCGCCACCGAGACAACATTGTCTGCATCGCTGGCAGGCCCACGCAGAAATGCCTTGAATGCCGCGAGCACCACGACGAACGGGGTAGTGCCGGCCTTGCGCGCCAGCGCGCATGTGGCTTCCCACACGACGGAATCAATGACGCGCTCCGTTCGCTGGAGCCGCCGGTCCCTAGCTGTCATCTCATCGGACTCGGCAAGGGCCTGGTAATCGCGGAATCCGTCTAGCGCCTGACTCCAGTAGTCGTGCAGCCGCGCGACCCGCTGGGACGATAATGGCGGCATGCAGGCGGCGGAGGCGGGGCCCGCGACGGAGTTCGATATCGCGCGGGGATCGTCATACGCGCGGGCCAGGTCGAACTGAAGCACGGCAGCCGACTCACCATCGAAGATGAGGTGATCAGCCGCGAAGACCAGTGCCCCGAACCCGGAACCCTGCAATAGCCGAGCAGTCCACGGGTGAACCCGGACATCCATCCGCTGTTGCAGCAGTTCTTCCATACAGCGGTCGACCTCCCCGTGGGAGGAGATGCGCATAACGGGCAGTTCACACTGGTACTCGCCGGAGACTTGCTGTTGAAGGCGCCGGCTCGAGGTCAACTCGAAGGTCGTTCGAAGGGCCTCGTGACGTTGTGCGACAGCGCACATCGCGCGGTGCATCCGCGCGGGATCTGCCTCGCCGTCCAGTCGTATCGCGTGGACCACGGTTGTGGCAGCGGCGTCAGGGTTCAGTTCACGCCACGCCCAGAGCCCTTCGTGGCTACGGCTAACTGGGTAACTGCCAGAAACTACCGGCTCTGCTCTCGCGGACTGGGCTTCGGCGGCCCGATGCTCGGCGAGACCACGGACCGTGCGAGTGTCCATGATCACGGTGGCGGACATCGCATGGCCGGCGCCACGTAGCTGCCTGGCGATGCTGACCGCGTCCAGCGAGGTGCCCCCCAGTGCGAAGAAGTCGTCGTCGAGCCCGATCTCGGCGATACCCAGCACCTGCGCCCAGACCTCTGCAAGCTCCTTCTGCCATGCCGATCCCGGTGGTACGTACCGTGATACCTCGGCTGGTCGCTCCCTGGCCAGCGTCAGCAGCGCCGTGATGTCGACCTTTCCGTTGCCGGTGAACGGGAAGGTCCGCGTCACTATTATGCGGGACGGTACCGCATGAGCAGGCAACCTGGTTGTCAGGTAACCACGGATATCGGAGGACTCGAGTCGCGACTCTGCTTCCACTGCGGCGAACAGCCGCTTGGGGCCGGGTTCTCCTGCGGCGAATACGACAGCACGGCGGACGCCGGGCACGGCGTTCAGCACTGTCTCAACTTCGCCGGTTTCGACGCGGAATCCATTGACCTTGACTTGGCCATCCCGGCGACCGGATATTTCCAGCGTTCCGTCCGGGAGAAACCGTCCGTAGTCACCGGTCCGGTAAGCACGGCCCGACGACCAGTCGATGAAGCCTCCCGCGCTCTGGTTCAGATAGCCGCGAGCGAGGCACGCGCCTGCCACTACGATCTCCCCTATCTCACCGGGGAGCACCGGAAGCAGCCAGCGATCCACGACTTCCACCCGAGAACCACGGACCGCCCTGCCAACCGGAATCCGGCGGCCGGGGTCAGTAACCTCACCCATGAGATGCAATGTGGCGGTGATCGTCGTCTCGGTTGGCCCATAGCCGTTCACCACCCGCAGTCCCGGGCACGCGATCCGGAACCTTCCCATCAGGCCTTGCGGAATCGGCTCCACTCCGATCAGCGCCCGGCGCAGTGCTCCGCCGCCACACGCCTCGGCCGCGTCCACCACTGAGGGGAGCAGTCCTGGTGGAAGGTACGCACTCTCGATCGCCGCTGCGCGCAGGAAGCGCCACAGCTCATCACCATCGGTGAGCCGGTGCGCGAGGGGAACGTGCAAAGTGCCCCCATAGCACAGGACGGAGAATATCTCCCACACAGACACGTCGAAGGTAGCCGGGGCGAGCAGCGTCCCCGCAAAGCCGTCGTCAGCTGGCGCCAGCGACTCATAAGAACAAAGCATGTTAAGCACACTGCCGTGTTCGACCATGACGCCCTTTGGTCGCCCGGTCGAACCGGACGTGTACATTACGTAGGCCAGCGCAGAGGGACTACGACCGGATGGCGCTCCGCTTAGGCAGGCAGCGCCACTTGACCGATCGGCCGGCGCTGCCGTGGGCAAGCACACCACCGCGCACTCGCCCATGGTCGGAATGGCATGCCGAGGCTCGGTGGCGACTAGGGCTGCGGGTTTCAGGTCAGCGAGGATCAGGTTTCGTCGAGCCGAGGGTGTCGCCGGATCAATGACGCAGTACGCGGCGCCGGACTTCAATATCCCCAGAATCGCCACGACTGTCTCGGCGGTCCGCCCGCCAACTAGGGCGATGCGGCTTTCAGGCGCGAGATTCAGATCTGCGAGGTCCGCCGCTAGCGCTGCGGCCTGAGCGTCAAGCTGCGCGTAGTTCCAGATGCCGCCTCCTTCCGCACGCAGCGCCTGGCGTTCAGGGTGACAGGCCGCTTGGGCCGCGAACGCATCAGCTAATGATGCGCTGGAGATCATGTCAATCACTGAAGTCACTTTCCGCCTGGTCCGGCGAGTGGGCCAGGAGCGTTGTGCAGCTGCTGGAAACGCTGCGCGAACCGCTCTCGCGCAGGCCTGGCAACGTGCTTTGGGAACACTTCCGATAGTAGGGCATCTGGACCGTCGCAAGCCAAGGCTTCAAGGTAGCGGATGCTTCGCTCCAGCAGCCGCTCGATCGTCGTGGCCAGATAACGGTCTGCCGCGTATAGAGCGTGGACCGCCAGCCCATCCTGTCGAGGTTCGAACTCCACGGCGAGCGCGAATTTAGCGGTCGCCGGGAGCGGAATTTCGAGTGAGGTCAACCGGGACCCGCTTGGCTCAGGGTTGAACATCGTGGTGATGACCGCGAACAGCGGATTGTCCGCCGCTTTGCCGCTGGTCTCCGACAAGCCCACCACATCAATATAAGGAATGCTTGAATGGGAGATGGCCGATATGAACTGGTCACGCACGGCTGTCAGTGCGGTGCCGACAGTCGCTGTCGGTTGCCCCGCGCCCGGTGCCAGGCGCAGGACGACAGGATCGACAAACAAGCCAACGATGGTCTCAAACTCCTGGCGGGCGCGGTTCGCCACATTAGTGCCGATCACGATCTCCGGTGTCCCGCACCACTGGCTGAGCGCGAGCGCGAGGCCGGTCAGGCCGGCGGCGTAAAGTGTAGCGCCCTGTGCTCGCAGTGCTGAACGGACCGCATTCAGCTGCTTTTGAGGCAGCACGGCGGTGGCGTTGCCAACTGGTCGCGTATCGGCCGGTACCATTCCCGGGTCTGGGGGTGGCACCGTGGGCCGCACATGCCGGAGCGCTTCCCTCCAGTATTCCACCTGGCGCTCGTAATCTGCTCCTTCCCTGATATCCCGTTCCGATTGGACGAAATCCCGGTAAGAGGCGCGCGGGACATCCTCGACTTCGCCGCTTCCGGAAAGGTGGCGAATCAGCGAGTCATGGATCAGCCGCACTGACCAGGCATCTATTGAAACGTGGTGGCAGACGAACACCAGCCGGATCCGCTCGGCTCCAGCCACGATCAGTACTCGGGTGCTACCGCGCTCAAGGTCGAAGGGATGCTCAACGAAATCGTGAGCGATCCGACCGAACGAGCTATCCGGACCGGCGGCATCAAGGTCTGTCTCCGTCAGGACGACGTCCTGAGAACGAAGGGTCACCCGTGCCTGCAGGCCGTCGCTATCCAAACGGTACGCCGAGCGCAGTATCTCGTGCCGTTCCAGGACTGCCAGCACGGCCATGCGTACCATGTTCGCGCTTACCCCGATGGGCATCAGCCAGCCGAAGGGCACGTTGTAGCAGCAGGAGCCTGGGTCCAACTGCGCCAGATACCACAGCCGTTCCTGCGGAGTGGAAAGGTCGCTTTCGGTGACCGCTCCCCTGCCGCTGCTGGCGGTCTGCCCGCTAGCGGCCGCGGTGACTAGGGCGATGATCTCGGTTGACGATCGCGCGGCCAGCAGGGAACTGATCGAGAACGCTTTGCCCGCCAAGTGGCGAACTCGGACCGCGATCTGCATAAGCTGCAGAGAGTCGATGCCCAGGCCCGCGAAGCTCTGCCCAGGTTCGATGTCTCGATGGCCGGTGACTTGGGCGACGATCCGCCGCACCTGTCCAGCGAGGGAATCAGGGGCATCCGCGCTCGCGGCCGCCGCGTCCCTCTCCGCGCGTGCCACTGTCGCCAGATCGGCGAGGACCGCGTCGATACGCCGCTCCACCGATCGCGCCACCGGTGCCAGCACGGGAGTACGAGCGCGCAAAGCCCGGCACAGCAGATCCGCGCCGTCCGCCGAGCCAAGCCCATTGTCCGTGGCCATGCCGTCAGCGGTCCATGCATCCCATACCAGAGAGAGCCAGGTCCGCCCGGTTTCCGCGTGCATGCGGACCGCCAACGTGTCCAGGTATGCGTTCGCGCTGGCGTAAACACCGAAGCGGAGCGCGCCTATCACCGTGGAAATCGAGGAGAAGAAGATTACGAAGTCATAGTCTCGTCCCGCCATTTCCTGGGCGAGAAGAGCGGCCGTGCACACCTTCGCTCGCGCGATCGCGCCGGCCGACGCCGTGGTCGTTTCGTCCAGCAGATCAAAATCCGCCGTGGCGGTGTGCGCGGCCAAATGGAAGATCCCGTCGACCCTGCCGTGCTTGGCGGTGAACTCGTCGGCAAGAGCTCTCCAGCTCTGCCTGACTGTCACTATGCAGTTCCCTGCGTACAATCGCGCAGCCCCGTCCGCTGGCGGTAGCGAGGAGCGCCTGCGCATGCGGGGACACGGCACGGTGCGGATCACGGCCAGCCAGGACGATAGTCGCCGTTACCTCGCGCGATATCGCCTCGGCGACCACAGCGCCGAGGCGACCGGTACCGCCGAGCACCAGGTAAGTACCCGCGCCGCGGAGCCGACTTGGCCCGGTTGCCGCCACAGGCTCATAGCTGAGCCCGTAGCGCATCGAGCCGCGGTAGGCAACGTCGCGTCCGTCCGGAGCCGTAAGCTCGGCTATCACTGCCTCGGCGTCACGGGACAGGTGCTCATCAGCCGCGTCCGGAGCCAGATCGACTATCGAGGTCCGCATGCCAGGCCATTCATGGGGCGCACACCGGATGATCCCGATGGCGGCAGCGCTGGCGGTGTCGGGTTTCTCCCCAGGCAACACCGGCATCAAGCCTTTGACCACCATGAGATATCGAGCAGGACGCAGACGACGCAGCGGCTCAAGCGGCCTTAGCAGGCCCTGCTCCAGCCAGGCTGTCAGCCCGGCCGGGTCCGTCGGCTCGGGCACTGCCCTGCCGCTCGGCGTCGCCAGGGTCAGGTCCACGAGCACGGCGTCCGCGCCGACCTCGTCGGAACTCGACTCAGCGGACGGCGTGACCCGTACTCCCCTTGCCCTCAGCTGGTCGCTGATGACAAGGCAGAGCGGCCCTCCGCCGTGCACGACGACCTGCCGCGGCAGAACTCGCTCTCCGGGAGACCACGCGAGCGGTCGCGGTCGCCACACCGGCGCATCCATCAGGCGGACGAGACCTCGCGACTCACCTTCCGACCAGGCAGCCGACCAGGAATCCCCTGACCGGTGCCGCCAGTGCCGGCTTCGCTGAAACGGGTAGGACGGCAGCACTGCGAATTTCGCGTCGGCGCAACCATTCGCGGCTTCCCACCGCACTGCGCTGCCCGAGCACCACAACTCGCCCAGCCCGGTCAGAAAGGATGCCGCCGGATCACTATCGGGTTCCCCGCCGAGCGTTGCCGCCTTGGCGGCCGGACCGCAGGCGGCCCGGACCAGCTTAGTGAGCATGCTCCCTGGAGAGGCCTCGACGAAGCGGTCGTATCCGCTAGCGGCGAGTGTCTGAAGTGCCTGCCGGAAGCGCAATGGCTGGCATAGATGGCTGATCCAGTGTTCCGGATCGGCTAGCTGATCCGGAGTTGCCCACGTGCCGGTGAGGGTTGATACGACGGGCCGGTGGGCGGGGCTCAGCCGCACGCCGTCGAACGCCCCGCGCAGACCCAGGCCCGCCTCAGCCATGAGCCGACCGTGGGGCGCGATATGTCCCGGAAGTATTTGCGAATTAATGTTGTGACTGGCGAATAGTCGCTGCTGCTGTTCGATCGCCCCAGGCGGTCCGCTAAGCAGGACGCGATCTGTCCAGTTGTCGCCTGCTAGTTCAACTTCTGGAACCAGGAGCCGCGCTGCCTCGTCGGATGAGCACGACACAGCCATCATTCGGCCCGGCGGCGTTGCCCTCATGAAGCTATCGCGAGCAGCGAGCACCCTCATCAGGCCTGCGTGATCGAACACTCCAGCCAGGAAGGCGGCGGCGTACTCGCCGACGCTGCTACCGCACAGCGCATCGGCCATCACGCCGACATGTTCCGCCAAGCGGGCAAGACCTACCTGTACAGCGGCGAGGGCCGGCTGATAGGCATGGCTACGGTAGGCGGGATCACGGCCATTGACCCCGTCGAGCAGTTGTCCGACAGGCATCGCGGCAGCATCTGCGAACCCGCGGATTTCATCGCGGAACACCGGGTATCGCGCGGCCAGCACGCTAGCGTCGTACCCGACCTGCGCTCCCTGGCCAGGGAAGAGCAGGGCAACCGGACCGTTCGCTGGTGACGCGAGGATGGCTGGAGCGAGATCGCGCAGCGACTCACTGGCCGTGTCTTCCCTGGCCACGACCACCGTCCTGACCGCGCGATGCCGCCGCCCGCTGGCGAGGGTGCGGATGAAGCCCAGCTTGTCTGGCGCGACATCTAACGCATCGGCCAGATCCTGGGCCAGCCTCACGAGCACCGCCTCGTTATGTGCCGACAGCGGCAGGGCAATGAAGCCGTGAGGTGTGCCACCATATTCGTTCGCGGGCGAAGGCGACCGGAATTCTTCGACGATCGCATGAGCGTTTGTACCGCCGACCCCGAAAGAGCTTACGCCGGCCCGCCGGAGCCCCGGAGCGTTCCAGGCTTCGCGAGCAGTCGGGCAGCGGAAGGGAGAATTGACTAGGTCGAGGTCCGGATTCGGGTCCGTGTAACCGGTCAGCGGGGGGATCTGACCTTCGCGCACCGCGCATACCGCTTTGATCAATCCGGCGGCGCCAGCGGCACGGTCCAGATGGCCGAAGTTTGCCTTCAGCGACCCCAGTGCGCAGAACTCCTTGCTGTCAGTGAACAGGCCGAACGCGGTGCGCGCCGCTTCAACCTCGATGGGGTCACCAAGCCGGGTGCCGGTGCCATGTGCTTCCAGATAACCTATCGACCGCACCGGAACATCCGCGAGAGCAAGCGCGGTCGCGATGACGTCAGACTGACCTCGCACCTGCGGTGCCATGAAACCAGACTTCGCCCGGCCGTCATTGTTGATAGCAGTGGCCCGGATAACCGCATGGACGCGCCTGCCTTGCGCCAGTGCGTCGCCCAGTCGCTGCAGGACGACAACAGCAGCGCCATTGCCGGGAACCGCGCCTCGAGCAGCGGCGTCGAAGGGCAGGCACACCCCGTCCGGGGACGTGATCATGCCATCCTGGTAAACGTAACCTCGGTCTTGCTCGGGATCGATGGACACGCCTCCTGCCAATGCGATGTCGCTATGGCCAAGGGCCAGGCTCTGGCAGGCAAGGTGGACCGCGACTAGCGAGGACGAACACGCCGTCTGAACGTTCACTGCCTCGCCCCGCAGGTCAAGCAGATAGCTGACCCTGGTAGCGAGATAGTCCGGCTCGTTGGCGATCATCCGCTGGTATCTGGTGTTCTGGTCCTCGTTTTCGGCTTCCGGACGGTAACGACTCGGAGCGGCGGCGGCATAGACCGACACCAGCGTCTCTTCATCCGGAACAACCGATGCGTGTTCCAGCGCGTGCCAGCAGACCTCAAGGAAGACCCGGTGCTGCGGGTCCAGAATCTCGGCCTCGGCCGGAGAGACGCCGAACGCCTCGGCATCGAAGAAGTCCTGGCCATCAAGCAGGCCGGCCGCGAAGACACGATCAGTCCGCTCCGCAGTGCCCTGCCATCGCGAGACGCACTCGACCCCGTCCCTGCAGGCCGCCCAGAATGCAGCTACGTCCGGAGCCTGGGGGAACCGGCCCGCCAGGCCGATGACGGCTATGCCGACTTCGTGGCCGTGGACGTAGTCCGTCATGTGTGGGCTCCTCCGGTGAAGACGTACGGTTCGTCGGGAAGGGTGAGGATCTTCACGAGCACCTCAGCCATGCACGGCGCGTGCTCTTGGGACATCAGACTGTGGTGCGTGCCGGGGGTCCACAACGGGATCGGCGCTGTCCCAAGCACACTCGACCACCCGAGATCAGCCGGGGCGTCGTTCCGGCCCGGCTCGTCGCTGGCCCGCACTAGGAATACTGGTGCGCGCACGTCGGCTGGCCGCCATGGTCGCCGTGCGACCTTCAGATGCCACCGGTAGGTGTCAACAAACGGACGGAGATCGGCAACCTGGATCTCGGGCAGGCCGCGCGTCCTGCGCAGCACGGCGACGATCAGATCGAGGGCCTCCTCGTCCGAGACGGGCGATACGCCCGCCGGCAGCTCAGAGGTCTCGATCTCGAAGAGGCCAGCGAGGTCGTTCAGCGGGATTGGCGGTATCGACCGCAGGAGTTGCGGCGTGACCGAGTCGATGAGCACCACTGCCGCGATGTGATGTCCCGCCGCTTCGGCGGCGCTCGCCATGTCAATCGCAACTGCGCCGCCGAAGGACCAGCCCGCGATGGCTAAAGGCCCTGGTGCGGCATCGGCTAGCTGGTCCCAGTAGTCGGCGGCCAGATCATCGATGGAACACGGTGGCTGTTGCGGCTCGGGGTTCTCCAGCGCGAAGACCGCACCAGATCCGGTCAGATGGGGCAGCAGGCGGCGAAACGCCGTGACGAGCCCGCTGGCTGGGTGCACGAAGGCGAAGGAACGTCCCGTTCCCGCCTTCAAGGTGACCAGGTTGTCGGGCATCTAAGTATCGCGTGAGCGAAGTTTTCGTACCAGGCTTCCGCCCGGGCGGAGGATGCGGGTCAGGACGACCATGGTCAGGATGCCTCGGCGGCACGGATCAGCGCGGCGATGGAGTTCACGGTTGGACTCCGGACGACCTGGCGCAGCGACAGGCTCCGGTGGCCGAGCGCCCTCAACTGGTTCACCAGCCGGGCCAGCTGGAGTGAATGGCCGCCCGCACTGAAGAATTCCTCATCGGTAGCTGGCCATGTTCCGAGTACGTGGCGCCAGATGGTCGCGATCTCCAGTTCGAGCAAGTCGTAATCCTCAGGCGATGCCTCAACCCGCTCCGCCATCGAAGCAAGCAACTGGCGGTGATCGATCTTGCCAGTATCCGTGCGGGGAAAGCGGTCAATACGGGTCACCGAAGCCGGGATGATCGGAGTCGGCATGAGGGAGTGCAGCACTTCGATGACGGCGGCCTCGTCAGCCTCGCCCAAGTAGAACAACCGCAGCTGAGCTTGTTCTTTGCGATCGTCAAGCACGACTGTTGCGCTGGTGACGCCGGGCGCGCTCGCGGCGACGTGCTCGATTTCCGCAGGTTCGATCCGCCAGCCGCGCACCTTCAGCTGCCTGTCAAGGCGTCCGTCCAGGTACAGCCGGCCACGCTCGTCCAGGCGGCCGAAGTCGCCGGTCCGGTATGCGGGCACCAGCAGTTCACCGAGCCGAAGCGAAGCGAAGCACGACTGGTCCACGCTGCCGAGGTAGGCACTCGCGCGGCCCGGTCCGGCAATCCACACCTCTCCGCGCATGCCATCAGGAAGTACCCGGCCTTCGGTGTCAGCGACCGTGACGAACGCACCCGCCACGGCGGTGCCCGCATGGACCGGTTCACCCGGCAGCAGTCGCCCGGCGGTTGCGGTCGCAGTCGTCTCGGTCGGACCGTAGAGGTTCCAGATCTCGGCTGCGGGATATTCTCGCGCCGTGCGCCGGAGCAGTGCCTCGCTTACTGCCTCGCCGCCAAGAAGCAGCCGCCGCAGCGGCAGATGCGTCTCGGAGGTCCGGCCGGCTTCGATGAGTTCCGCCCAGTAGCTGGGCACGCAGTTAAGGGAGACGGGCCGGTCGTGCGCCGCAAGCTCGGCATGAACCTGTGCTGTGTCCGCCCTGTCTGCCCGGAGCAGCCAGGTCACGCGCCGTGCGTACTGCGGACCGAGCAGCTGCTTCAAGCTGGCGTCGAATATGGGACTCGACAGAGCCGGCAGTTCAGCTCCGTCGCTGAGTATCTCTTCATCTACCCATCGAAGATAGTTGTTCAGGCTTGTCCTGCCGATACTGACCAGCTTCGGCGTTCCGGTGGAACCTGAGGTGCGCATCAGGTAGGCAGGGTGATCCTGCCCAGCCGGACGCGGAGGGCCAGGGATCCGCAGAGTCGTTCCAACTTCCCGGCCGAAGACCACTCGACAGCCAATCGGGGCGGTGAAGGTTTGCGCATCGGTTCCGGCCAGGACAACGGATGCCCCGGAATCCCGAATCGCTTGTTCGATGCGCTGCCGCGGCTCCGTCGTGGACAACGGCAGAAACACTGCCCCCTGCCACAGGGCGGCCAGCCACCCCGCCAGTAGATCCGGTTCCGGATCTGCGAGTACCGCGACGACCGCACCGGGATCCAGGCGGCCAAACGCCTCGGACAAGTCACCGATCCGGCATAGCAGCGCCCGACGGGTGCGGATCTCCGTTCCGTACCGGACGGCTGGTGCGTGCGGGTCCTGCGCGGCGAGCTCATACACGCGCGCACACACGTCCTGAGCGGCAGAGCGATCCGTCGAAGCCAGCGGTACGCCGGCCGACGCATCCGGGTCGAGCCCGATTCCCAGCTTCAGCGTTTTCCACGGGGAATGCGGGTTCCTTGCTACTGCGGTGACGATCTCCGCCCAAGCGTGCAAGATGGTGCGCAGCGGCCCCGGATCCTCGTTTTCACATGCGTCCGCGATCAGGCACAGGCCCGTCCTCTGTCGCCTGCCGCGGAGCATTAGCGCGCCGGAACGCGCCTCGAATGCGTCCACCAGACGCCATCCGCTGGGCAGAATCCAGTCAGTCTCCGGGTCGAAGATGACCGTGGGCGCGGGTGACTCTTCCGTCAGCGCCGCACCGCCGGCCATCTCCTCGTGGCGGCTCAGGCGCTCGACCTGACGTGCGAGCAGCGCCAGCGATGTCTCGGCGCGCTCAATGTCGGCCATGTCCGGCACGACCTGCGTGAACGGCCCCGAAACCGACTCGAAGCCCATCAGCTCCCGCGCATCCACCAACCGCCCTAGAACAGCACCGTCTGGACAAACACGATTGAGCAGAAGGTGCAGACCTAGGTACAGGACGTCAGATACGTTCACGTTCTGCGCCTTCGCGAATTCCGCGAGCTGGGCGGTCAGCGGGGCATCAATGGACCTGCTCACGGTGACCCGGCCGGCCGACGAACCATGGGCCGAGCCCAGTGCCGCTCGCACATCCTCGACGCACGTGACCGGTTGCCAGTAGCGTTTCTCCTGGTCGAGTTGGCCTTCCTGCGCCATAGCGGCGTGACCAGCCGCGACTTTGAAGAAGTTCACGGGCGCCGCCAGAAAAGACGAGTCCACGATGCGGTCAAGCAGGAGCCCCAAAGACCGCGCGTCCGCGACGATCGCGTCTGATGCGATCGTCAGCCTCGTCCCTGAAGCGCATGGTTCGGCGCGGACGTGCAGACTTCCGGCAGTGAGCAGCCAGCCCCCGCCGGGCAGCGACTGACTCGCCGGCGGGTTCGGCGACTGGCGCGGGATACGCAGACCGGGCACCGAGTGGAGCGTCGCGGTCAGCTCAGGGCTAGCTGACACCGCGGCTTCAGCTCTCTGTCCGAGGCTGTCCGGGGCAGCGCTCAGTTCGACTGTGAGGACCTGCGGCCGTCGTTGATAGGTCAGGGCAGCACGCTGGAACGGCGAGAGCGGATAGGTCGTACTGGTCGGCTCCGGGGTCGCCACTGTACTCACAGAGCAGTACCTGCCTTTGCGGCTTGGTAGGACTCGGCCATCTTCAGCAAGATGCGGCGCGGACCGCTGTACGGTCGCCTGCCGTGGCCGCACAGCATGTTGTCCACAATCAGCGTGTCGCCGACTTGCCAGTCGAACTGCACGGCATTGCGCTGAACCACCTCGTTAGCTGCCTGGATCACCGCGGCGTCGATGGCAGTGCCGTCGCCCCAGAACACGTTGTTGGGCCACATCTGCTCGTCGGTGTCATCCGCGGAGGTAGACAACGCCTCCCTGATGCCGTCGTCCATTCGTGAGATGTGGAAACCGTGAGCGTAGTTGAACCACACTTCCTCGCTGGTGAACGGATGCCGCGCAAGCGCCGCCCGGGTCTCGTATGTGCGCAGCTGGTCCTCGCCGATCCACTCGCAACGCCGACCTTCGACGGCGCACAGATCCTCGACCTCCGCCCGGCTCTCGGTCTCGTAGGAGCGCTGCCAGGTACGGTTATAACCGTATCCTCGCACGTAGGTCAGGCGACGTTCGGCGAACTGACGGCGGATGTCCTCCGGCATCTGCGCGAGGACTTTCCGGTTATCGACGAGTGGTGTCTGTCCCCGGTCCGCCGGAGCGACCTGGCAGTGGAAGAAAAGTAACATCGGCCAGTCATATGAGTAGCAGAACTCGCTGTGCAACCGGATCTCCAGATCTTCCGGGTATTCACTGGCCGTATAGGTGTCGCTGTTCACCCGGCTGCGGATCGCCGCACCACCGCGATAGTCAACCTGCGAATCGGTGAACGCACTGACCAGGGCCGCGAAGTCGGTCGGTGCGGGCGAACGCAACAGGAGCGCGCCATGGCGGTAGAGGCTATCGCGGAGTTCCTCCCTGTGGTGCGTCACCCAGGCCGCCAGATCCACGTCGGCGTCTCCTTCGAAGACCAACGGCAGAGCTTGCTCATTCATGGCCGTCACTCGAACAGCCAGCTGTTCTGCTACGGTCTGACTACTATGCAGTCGTCCGAACTTGCCTCCAGGTGACATTCCTTCTCCTAGAGATTATTTTTAACGCAATGGCCCGCTCCGCCATGACGTAATTACCCAGGCTAGGCGAGCACCCGCTGTACATCACGAACCCACGCCATACCGAGCTCCGTCACTCGAGCGAACTCAGTACTGCCCAGGGCTTCGAATATCCGCGCGGTATCGTCTATGACAGACGTACCAGGCAGTTGCATCTCATCAAGGGCTTTCGTGAACCGCAATGTCGCTTCCATACCTTCGAGCTCGACCGACAGGTCGCGAACCAGAAGGTGCTCACTGCGCTCCTGGAACACATATGGCTTGCCATAGTGCACGACCCATCCGTAATTGCGCATGACGCGCTCGGCCAGATATGAGCACCAGATGTCATCGAAGCGGCCATACGGCGTCAGCATGAGCATTACCGGCAGCAAGTCCCGGATGAAGGCGGTGTTCTGGGAGTTGAAAGGGCTGTAGCAAGACGGTGCTACCACGAACCCGGCGTCCGCGACGGGAGAGGCTGTCATGCAGGTCGGTCGGTCTACGATGCGGGTTACGGCATCAATGTCCGGGTCGCCGAGCCAGAGCCCGGCCGCTACTCCGATGCGAGCCCCGACCACCGAACCAATCCTCGGTGGTTCAAACGGATGCCACAGCTGGTGCGGGAAACCGCGATGATGTACGGACGGCTGGAGAAACCAAGAGGCGTCAACCCAGCCGCCACGAGCTGACGCCTCGACCCCGTTGAAAACAGACCCGACAAGCTGCTCGAATTTCTTGAAGTACGTATCGTCCAGAGCGATATTGTCATCGTCGGCTGACACGACAACATCCGCGCCGGCCCGTATAGCTTCGAGAAAACCAATCGATCGCCGACCGGGATGACGCCAAGTCATAAGCTCACATGACTCGTAGCCGAGCGCACGCTGGTCTTTAACGGAATAGTATTCCGCAGGACCGATCGATTTTAACAACTCCCGGACTTCGTCGTCGGGAGTCTGCTCGTCGCCGATGACGAAGAACGCCATGTCGGGCACGATCTCCCGATACCATTTAAGTACATGAGGAACATGAATCGTCGGCATAACAAGTGCGATCAAGGCTGCGTCCCCTTGCACGATCGACCCCTCATTTTCATCAGGTTTCAGTTTTAGTAGTACGTGACCATAGTACAAACATTTGCGTATCTCGTCAACCCACTGCGGGGCAGCCGTGGACCGCTTTGCCAGCATCAGCAGGAATGAAGTAGCCAGAGATGGGACAGCCTTTCGTCAGCCATAAACGAAAATGCGAAGCGGCGGCTGGTAAAGTGCCGACGAAGGCAGCCGACCGCAGTTCTAAAGAAGCGCCTGAGCTGCTATAGCTCTCCTATCCACCTTTTCGCCACCTGGTGCGGTCGGAATTCTATCTACAATAACCACCCGGTCAGGAACCATATGTGCCGGCAGCCTGCGTTGGCACAGCTCGCGCAGTTCCCTGCCTGTTATTTCTGTAGCGCTGTCGACCAGGACGACAACCGCGAACAGGCCTTTGACACCGCCTGCTAGCGTCGCGATCGTGGCGGCGGCATTCAAGACTTGAGCACTTTCGCTCAAGACCGCCTCTATCTCGCCGAACTCGACGCGAAAACCGCGCAGGCTGATCTGGGAGTCGATCCGGCCCAGGTACACCAGGTCACCAGCGGAATTCAAGCGCGCGAGGTCGCCGCTGCGATACCAACGACGTGGGCCAGACCCAAGGTCGCATGTAACGAAACGCTGGGCCGTGAGTTCGGGATTCCGAAGGTAGCCAGGGCTGACCGTACTGCCGCAGACCCATATCTCACCCGGATCGCACCCCGATACCACCGAGCCATTTTCGCTGACAAGGGCTACTTCGAGGTGGGGCAGTGGCCGTCCTATCGCGGATGGGCTCGAATCATCAGCGACATCTGCCGAAGCGATGACTTTGGCCGTAACATGCACAGTGGTCTCGGTGATGCCATACATATTGATCAGCTGCTCTGAACCTTTGCGGAGCGATAGCCACTTGCGCACCGATGGCTTATCTATGGCCTCGCCACCGAAGACGATATATCGAAGTGCCTCCAGAGGGCGCTGATCCCGTTCGAACGCCAGAGTCAGGTACTTAAATGGGGTCGGGACCTGGCTAAGGACTGATATCCGATTATCTTCCAGCAGATCCAGCATCAGGCCAGGATCACGCCTAGCGTCTTCGTCGACGATTACAAGTGCGCCGCCGAAAAGCAGTGCACCCCATATCTCCCACACCGAGAAGTCGAAACTGTAATTGTGATAGAGGCTCCACACGTCTCTGCTCGTAAATGTGAAATGAGATTCACATACTCCGCCGAAGAGGTTTAGTACGTGGCGTTGCGGCACTATTACACCCTTCGGCCAGCCAGTTGAACCTGAGGTATAGATCAGGTATCCAGATGAAGACGCGGCGTCCGCATTTACTTCACCTTCGGCTAGCCGCCTGACACAATAATGCAGGGTATCCTAGAGCCAATTCCTGGCGGCGAATCTCCGTCAATGCATATTAAGCGAACGTTACTATCATCGGTCATGAAGTCAAGCCGGGACTTGGGGTACGCCGGATCGAGCGGAACATATCGTGCGCCAGCAGCGAGTATTCCAACGATAGCGGCAACGATTCGCCAGGAGCGTCGCATGGAAATACCGACGTATTCTCCGGAGCGAACCCCGCGAGCCACGACCTCACAACGTACGGCCTCGGCGGCCCTGGAAAGTTCGCCGTAACATATTCGCCGCGATCCATCGACGAGAGCCACCGCCCCCGGATCTTCGCGAACGCTTCGAAGAAAGCCATGCAACAACGTGGGAAGCTGGCGAGGGTCGTCGCCTAACACTGCGCTGTCAGCTGTTTCCGCGCTCGTAGGCAAGTACCTCGGCGAGCCACTCAGACAGTATCAGCATATGTGATAGTGTATGAATACATGGCTTAACTGTCAATACCCACGATTCAGGCCGGGTGAGGGGTCGCAAGGAAACATCGTGATCAGCCCGGACATGCCCGACCTCGTGGCGATTGACCTGGAGTTTGGCATTATCGTGTGCCCGCCCCGGCCGGAGGTAGGAGCGGGCTGGACGAAGAAGCGTCCGCCATCGCCCGGATTCATGCCGACGTCTGGGTCGTGGCTGAACCTCGTGGAGGTCTTCTTCTTGATCATCACCCTGCAGGCCGTCCGCCGCAGCGGCAGCTTCACCTCGTTCACACGACACTAGTTACTGACCGCCACGCAGCCGAGCGAGACGTTCCGATCAGGAACGAGGAGGTCGCTTTCGTCTCCTCTGATCGGATGTCGGACATGAATACCGCCATCGGCACCATCGATCTGGAATGGGCCGAGCAGGGCGGGTGAGTCAGCGGTGACAAGGGTCTTAGACCCCATGTGCCAGTAGCAACTGCTCCAGCTATCGGGGCGGACGAACTCCTGGACGACGTAGCCACCCTCGTCAAGGGCGGAGTTGATAGCCGCGCACCACTCGGCCTCGGCGGTACGGTGACCGATCACGAGGCCCTGCGATCCGTACAGGTTGGCCGGTTTGAGCACGGCGTCCTCGCGGTTGCGCACGGCCCATTCCGCAGGGTCGACGTGATCCTCGCGACGACGGGCGGGCCGGTCCAGCCGCGCCGTCCATGGAACGTAGTCGAGCAGTCGCCGTTGCGCGCTGGTAAGCTGGTTGTCCTGATATAGATCAGCTAGCAGGTTCTTGCTAGTGAACAGCTGGGAGACATAAGATCCGAGCAGGATGGTGCCTGTGGCGCGCTCGAGGGCAGTCAAGAAGTCGAGGTGCTCAGTGGCTCTCTTGGGCGACACCATAAAGTAGCGGATGGCCATGTCGTAGCGAGTGCCCTGCCAGTACAGGGAGCCATCGACAATATCAGCTCCGCCAACTGGGACGAAAGCGCAGCTGATCCCATGCGGGGCCATTCGAGCGGCCTGCTCATCAGCCCATTTGAGCGACCCCTTGTCACCTTGATCAGGGAAAGCGAGCAATGCCACCCTTGGCGACCCATCGGGGAAGCGTCGCCGGACCCACGCGGCTAGCGCGTCGAGGTAAGAACCGGCCGTGATGCTATGCGCGGGGCGGATGCGCGCACCGACTGGACTGTCCAGCAGCGCGGTCGATAGCACCGCCGAGGTTGTCCCGCCGTTCAGACAGGTGCCGACGTTCAACTCGAGGATGCGAGGCAGGCCGGCCGAAATGAAAATGTCCGACCGCGCTGATGCGAGAGCGTCGGTGAGCGGCTCCTTGGCGCCTAGGAACCAGCGCTGATCGCTTGGCCATCCAGCGATGTCCGCGAGCCGGTGCAGGTCACCGCCCGCCCGGCTCAACGCATGGTCCACTAGAAGCTGCTTGAGCTGAGTGCCGACCTCGTGTAGCAGGACGCCCGCTGCGGCGGTCACGACAAAGGGCTGCAGAGGTATGTAGCCTCCGCGTTCCCAGACCCCGAGTTCGCTCGCCGACTCCTCGATGAAACGCTCCTGCTCCTGCAACTCGGCCGCTGACAGTTCAGATAGGCAGCGAGACCAGTCGCGGTGCGCCGACGACAGACCCACGACGGGATGCGAGACTACCAAGGCGTGAACGTCCTTTCCCAGACCGGACCGGCGTTACGGTCGATGCTTCGACCGGCAGGCAACCAGTCGGCATAGAGGCACGAGTCAATTCCCGGTTGCCCTCCGGTACAACCGGCCAGCGCACCAGATCCGGTCGACCCGTCCCCATCGCACTGCCGAGTCTAGGTCCGGGAAGAATCCGCTGCCGTTGAAGTTAGCACTGGTGTTGCAGAGCACGGGAATTCCGGCCAACGCGTCGTATTCCATGAGCACCTCGTGCAGGAATGGGTCGTCGTCCGGCCCGACCGTCTGGAGCCGCGCGCTGCCGTCGAGGTGGACCACGGCGGGTATCCGATGCGCCCAGTGCGGCCTGACCGCATGGTCGAAGAGCATGTGCGGATCGGGCGTGCCTGGATCGAAGACCTCCGGTGCGCGCTCGACCAAGCAGACCGGAGCGATCGGCCGGTAATACTCGCGATCCTTGATCTTGTTCAGTTCGTCCCTCATCTTTGGGTGCGTCGCCGCAGCGAGGATGCTACGTCCTCCTAGTGCCCGCGGTCCGAGCTCGGCGCGGCCGTTGAGCACGACGACCGGCAAACCGGTCACGTGCAGCTCGCGCGCGAGTTCTACCGCGTCGCACGGAATCGCGGACCACCCCTCCGGCGTGTCGGTCACCATCTGGAGAGCAGGTCCGAGTCGGGTGTGCCACCGGATCGGGCTGACGCCCTCGTGGTGGAACCGGCCAAGCGTGGCTGCACCGATTGCGGAGCCGGAATCATTGGGGAACGGTGGGATCCACATCTCGTCGAACAGTGGCAAGGCGCGCAGAGCACTGTTCCACTTGATATTCAGGGCGCAGCCGCCGCCAAAGCACAGGTTCCGTGGACCGTCGCTCAGCCGATCGGCCACCGTGCTGGTGATCCTCTCGACGAGCAAATCCTGCATGAACTGATGAACTGATGCCAGTACATCCTCGTCCGGCATTTCCATCCGCTGTGCCTCGGCACCCACCGTCTCGAAAAACTCCTGCAGCGGGGGCATTGATGACTGGATGAAAGGAGCCGCAGAGCCGGCGTACATCCGGTACTGCCTAGCCTGTGGCGAATCGTCTTCGAAGCGTTCATGAAAAACCTGCCTTAGGACCTCCAGCAGCGGCTCCTGTGGTTTCCCCAGCGCGATGTAGGCCATCAGCTTGCCGGCCACCGAGAGGTCATCGAAAGGCAGCGTCTTTGACCCGCGCCGGAACGGACCGAACTGCTGAGCCATAAGAGCATACGAGTGGCCGATCAACGGGAACAGCTCGCCCAGGCCGTCCGCTCCCCGCCTAGGATCAATCAGATAGAGGCGAGGGAACATGCCGCCATCCCAGACCAGCATGTATGAGGACTCGCCGCGACGTGCGAACGGACTGGTGGCGTAGACGCTCGCTGCGTGTCCTGCCGCGTGTGCGTAGCTTGTGTAGCCAACGGTTCGATCACCGATAGGCAACTGCCCCCGCACACTGGTCTGGAAGAGATTCGGAGCGGTGGCGGTTTCACGGTACGGCCCGACCGTGACGGCGATCCGCGCGCCGCCGTTCAGCCGCTGAATGGAACACCCGTCGGACCAGCCGTCAACCACCCACTCATCGACGTCGGTGATCGTATAGCCGAAATCTGCGAGCACTCGGGGCACGACCTGGAGGTCCTCGATGGCGCTCCAGCGCGGCGCATTGGATAGCTTCTCCATCTCTACGCTGAAGATGAGTTCATCACCGTCGAGCAGGGCGATGCTACCGTCGTGGGTGAGCTTGAGACCGCAGATGAGCATTGGTTGAACCTTTCAGCGATTCAAAGTGCGGAGTCCACTCATGTGCCGCCATTTTGGCGGTGGCCTTGAGGTCATTAAACGTCGATTCGACGGGCGACGCTGATCCTCAACAGGTAATACTCCGCGAACCGATTGAGTGCACTTTCCGACGAATTTCGGTGTCGGGTGCCTGTTCGCCGATGACAAAGAAAGCCATCTCCGGTGCCAACACGCGGTAAAGCCCAAGGACATCAGGAACATGGATCGTCGGCATGGCCGGTGCAATCATGGCTCCCTTGACGCGGATTGCCGGAAAAATGTGACGAAGTCGCCCCCGCTACTGTACAAGTGCGACATTCGAGCAGTCAACACATCTATCGACGAAAAAAACGTGCTTGACCGACCAATCTACGACGATCCGGGCAAGATCCGGTCAGACAACCCGCCGAAAAGACCGGATTCATTGAGACAACCGGGTCGCAAAGGGTCAGATTCTACAGCTCCGGCATTTCTGTTGACAGAGTCCTCACTAGGATCACTGGTCACAGGGTAAACATTCAGACCCCGCTGTTGGCTCTTTAGCCACGATGGGTTCGTGCTGGTGAAGGTTACGGTTGTGCTGCGCTACTAGGGTTTTGAAGAGCGGGGTTCTCCGGGTCATGATTGCTGGCTGTGACGGTGCGGCGCTTGATGAGGGCCTCACCGTGCTGGCGGTTAACCGCCCCGGATCTGGGATGGAGGCTCTGATCCTATGGGAGGATACGAGCCGTGCCAGCCCCCGAGAAATACTCCAATGAACTGCGTGAGCGCGCAGTGCGTCTCGTTTTTCAGATCCGCCGTGAGACCGGGCGGACGCGTCCGCCGCCCGGCGGGATAGCCGCTGACCGTCGAGATCCGCGCCACCCCGCTCGCAAATGTTTGCCGCAATGACGAGCCCAAGCCATTTCCCTGCGTGTGGGCGCTCACGTTATTCCCCAGGGGTTGTGATCAGGTAATTCCCCAGGTCCTGGCTGTGTTCTTATTTTAGCTGCCGCTCGTTTTGGCGGGTGGGACGACACGCCCTGGGGCTTTGTTTGGTCTGTAGCTGGGTCCGTTCATGAAGACCTGGTGGCTGGTGTTGATGAGCCGGTCCAGGAGTGACTCGGCGACGACGGGGTTGGGGAACAGGGGATACCAGTCGGCCGGTGCCCGGTTCGAGGTCAGGACCAGGGACGTTCCGGAGCGGTCGGTGACAAGCTCGTAAAGGTCGTCGGCCTGGACGGCGGTGAGCTCGCGCATGGCGAAGTCGTCTAGGACGAGGACGGCGGGGCGGGTGAGCTCGGCGAGTCGCTTGTCCCGGGTCCGGTCGGCTCTGCCGCCGGCCAGGCGGGATAGTGCCCTGCTGGTTTTCATGAACCGGGCGCTGGCTCCGGCTCGGATGGCGAGGTGGGCCAGGGCCTGGGCGACGTGGCTCTTGCCGGCTCCGACCGTTATCCACGGGACCTGACCCGCCGTCATCAATGTCTTCGACGATGAAGGTGTTCACGTTCTGTCATCGTTGCTGACTTCTTATCTACGGGGTTTCAGCAGCGAGAAGGAACGGGGCCAATGGCTTACTGCCTGCGGGTGCGGCCTGCATCCGGGGAGCGGACGTGGACGGTGGTCGATGCGTCGTATGCGACGGTCGGTCCGGTCGAGGAATGGCTGGAGGCGCACCGGCGCCTTTGGTCGCCGAATACGGTCCGCAGTTATGCGACGTCGCTGGCTCAGTGGTGGTCGTTCCTGGAATGGCGCGGCGAGGACGGGCAGTGGGCAGAGGCCGGCGTCCCGGCGGTGGCAGGATTCTTGTCATGGCTGCGGAACGGCCGGACAGTCGAGCACTCGCTGGCGGTGCCGGACGAGGCGCCCTCGGCGGAGACGCTGCATGCCCGGCTGGCCGCGCTGATCTCGTTCTATCAGTGGCAGGCTGCTGTTCACTCGGTGCCGGTTGCGGGACGGCTGCTGCGCGGGCAGCCGTCGAGGGCTCTGTCACGGGGGCTGCTGGCCCATCTGGACGCCCGCTGCCGGCCGGCGCCGTCATCGCTGGTCAGGGTGCGCCGCCGCCGGAAGGACCGTCCTCCGCTGCTGCTGCCGGCCGAGATCCAGGCGATCATCGACGGCTGCGCTACCTGGGACAGCGCGGCAGCTGAGTGGAAAGGCAACCTCCGCGACCGGCTGCTGTTCGCTTTGCTGGCCGAGACCGGGATGAGGCTCGGCGAGGTGCTGGGGATGGCCATCACCGATTTCGTGATGGGCAGGGGCGGTACCGCTTATATCGAGGTGGTGCCGCGGCCGGGCAACGCCAACGGCGCCCGGGTGAAAATGATGCGGCCCCGGCGTGTCTATGTCGGCGCGGACCTGGAGCGGCTGTTCGCCGACTACCTGACGCACCTGGCCTGCCGGGCCGCCTCGCTCGGCCTGGCGGTGGCGCCTGACTCGCCGCTGCTGGTCAACCTGGACCGCCCGCCGCTGCTGGCGGCGATCCGGGAGGGAACCGTCCGCGACAAGGTCGCGGCGCTGAGGAAGAAGGGCATCGGCCCTGCCGGGTGGACCCCGCACTGGTTCAGGCACACCCACGCGTCGGCCCTGCTGCTGGCCGGGACGCCGGAGTGGGTGGTGTCCCGGCGTCTGGGCCACGCGCACGTGCAGACCACGATCGACCTCTACGGGTGGGTCCGGGAAGACGAGGCGCTGCAGGCGGCTGCGAACTGGGCGTCTTACGCGTCCGGCTGGCGGGTGCAGCTCGGTGAGCGCTGAACGCCCCCGGTCGCTGCGCCTGGCTGGCTCCGGCAGTCCCGTGGACCGGCTCTGGCTCGAGCTGCCCGGGCCATGGCGCGGGCCGGTCATCGGGCCGGGAATCGAGGACTGGGACCGGGTCTCCGAGAACGACGGGCGGCGCATTGACCTGACCGGGCTCCCGGATCCGCTGCCCAGGGAACTGGCGTGGATGGCGCACTGGCAAGCCGCCGACGGCACCAGGTCCTCGGTGCTGGCGATGAATCAGCTGGCTAACATCCTGCGCCGCGCGGTCGCCGAGCATCACCCGTTTCCCGGCTCTGTTCTCGGCATGGACTGGGATGCCGCCTCGGCGCTGCAGGGCTGGTTCTATGCCACCCGGTGGGGACGGCTGCCGCCGCACGGCAGCCGCAGCCGCCTGCGGGTCGTGTTCCGGTTCGCGCGGCTGGCCCTGCTCGCCCGCTGCGCCGGCGGCCCATGGTGGGAACTGGACGACTGGCATCCCCGCTGCGACCCGCGGATACCGCTGTCCGAACGCGAGCCCCAGGCGAACTACGGGTGCTCGCCCGGCCAGATCAGCCAGCCGTGGCTGCGGGAAGCAGTCAAGTGGCACCTGGGCACGATGCTGGAATCCGGGACGCTGCGGTGGTCCACAGTCAGCCAGGAGCGGCTGAAGTGCCTGGCCCGCTTCGACCGGTGGCTGGCCGAATTCCCCGGCGACCCCCTTGACATCCTCGGCGACCCGGCCGCCGCAGCAGGTCAGGCGGCCGCGTTCGCCCGGTGGGACGCCAACCCGGCCATCCGGTCTGGCAGCAGCCGGCAGCGTGCCACGACCGTGGGCACCCGGCTGATCAACGATGACCTGCGCGCCGTCGCCGACCTGCTCGCGTTCGCGGCGGCCAGCCCTGCCGAGACCCGCCGCGTGCTGGGCTCATCGCCGTGGGACCGGGTGACCGAGGCGCACGCGGCGAGCTGGTACCGGCAAGTGACCCGGATCCCGCATCAGCCCGTCCGGACCGACGTCCACTACGTCGACGACCAGGCGCTGAGCCAGATCCTCGCCGCGCTGCCACTGCTCGGCATGCCGCGGGACCAGCAGATGACTATCACCCGCGGGGACGGCACCCGGGTCACGGCCCCGGGGCTGGATGACCCGCAGGCGATGCGGATGATCCTGCTGCAGATCCTGACCGGCCGCCGCGCCAGCGAGATCCGCACCTGCGACCACGACTGCCTGTCCCCGGCCGCCGGCCGCCGCCGGAGACAGCGGGGAGGTCAGCCGGTTCCGCTACGCCCAGAGCAAGATCGACATCGCACCCGACACCATCCTGGTGGACCGGGAAGTCACCGCGATCATCAGGGAACAGCAGGACTGGCTGACACGGCAGTTCCCCCAATTCCCGCAGCGGTACCTGTTCATCCAGCGCATCGGCAACAGGCAGGGGAACAAGCCGTATGCCCCCGGCAGCTACAACGCCATCCTCCGCGAGTTCAGCAACCTGGCCCAGTTCACCGACAGCAAGGACAGGCCGGTCCGGCTCAGCCACACCCACCGCTTCCGGCATACCAGGCTGACCCGGCTCGCCGAGCTCGGCCTGCCCGTCCATGTCCTGCAGCGCTATGCCGGGCACGCCACCCCGACGATGACCATGCACTACATCGCCCAGCGTGAAGAGCACGCCGAGCAGGCATTCCTGGCCACCGCCAAGCTGAAAGCCGACGGCACCCGCGTGACATTCTCCCGCGACGACCACGACGCCATGCACCTGCTCGGCCGCGCCGACCGGATCCTGCCCAACGGCTGGTGCCTGCTCCCGCCCCTGCAAACCTGCGGCAAGGGAAACGCCTGCCTCACCTGCTCGGTCTTCGTCACCGACCGCACCCACCAGCAAGCGCTGGAACGCCAGCTCGCCGATACCGCCGCCCTCATCGAGCGGGCCTGCGCCGACTTCCAGCGGCGGCACGGCCGCCCCATGCCCGCCGACAACGTCTGGCTCGCCCAGCGCCAGGCCGAGCACGACGCGCTTACCCGCGTGACCGCAGCCATGCAAGCCGCCCCCGGCCGTGCCGTCCAGGGCGCCGGATGCCCGCCCGCCCCGCCAGCCGGGCCGGTCCCGGTCGTCCTCGACACCACCAGCCACAGGAAAACCCAGTCATGAATGACGTCCGCGCCCGCCGCACCGCCGTCCTCGCCGCCGCGGCCAGGGCCAAGTCCGAAGCCAAGGCCGCCGCCGCCGACCAGGCAATCCGCCGGCTGGTCAAGCGCGGCGAGCCCGTCACCTTCCAGGCCGTCCAGCGCGAAGCCGGCGTCTCCCACGCCTTCCTCTACGCAAACACCGACCTGCGCGCCCGGATCGAGCAACTCCGCGACCAGGCCCGCCCCCAGCCGGTCCCGCCCGCCGGAACCGGCAGCGACAACACGATCATCCAGGCCCTGACCAGCCAGATCACCCATCTAAAGAAACAGCACCGCGACGAGACCCAGGCCCTGCGCGCCGCCCTCGAGCAATCCCACGGCGAGAACCTGCAACTCCGGCGCGAGCTCACCCGCCTCGGCTGGAACCCGCAACCCGCAACGACCTGACAACGTCGCATCAATCGCAACAACGAAATGACCTGCGACAACACCACAACCACAAGCCGAAACCGTGGATAACGGACGGGCCGTAGAGGATGACCGGCTCCCCGCCGGCGAGCCAGCGCAGGGCGGCGAGGTCGCGGATCTGGGCGGCCGGGAGTTTCGGGGAGGCGGCGAAGCCGGACCCTTCGAGGGTGGCCTCGGTCTCGAACCTGGCGCGGCGGATCCGCCTTTGCAGGGACATGGACGCGCGGCGGGAGATCTCGTCCTGGCACAGGACCTGGAGGAAGTCCAGGTGCCCGAGTTCCCCGGCGTGGGCCTGGGCCAGGCGGGCGTCCAGGGTGGCGAGCATCCCGGACAGTTTCAGGTCGCGCAGCGCGGACGCGAGCGCGCTGCGGTCGGTCACGGTCACGGTGGTCATGACGTCACCCCCGCCGTGCTCGCCGGGGTGACGGCGTCGCTGGGGATTGTCCCGGGCATGGGGATGACGTTCGCGAACGACGCAGGGCCGCGCAGGAACGCGGCCGCGCCGCCGTCCCCGGACGCGGCGGGGATCTGGTCGCGTTCGGTGCCGGCGGCCAGGATGCCCTTGATCGTCCGGCAGGACGGGCCGCCCGCGGCGATCGCCTTGCCGCAGGCCGCTTCGAGCCTGCCGGGGTCATGCTTGTCCGCCAGGGCGATGATGCCCCGGGCTGACCGGAGCCGGCAGAGCGCGTTGTCGGCCAGCAGCTCGGCGATGACCTGCTCGCAGGCCGGGCCGATGCCGGCCGCCTGCTTGCGGCACCATTGCGGGGTCCGCATGCGGGACGCGATTTTTTCCGGCGGGTAGTCGCCGAGATCGGCCTGCTTGCCCCGGATCTTGCGGGGATGGGTCCTGGCCAGGTTCCCGCCGATGAAGAACTGCACCATCGTGGCGGTGACGCGGACGTCGGAGGTCTTGCCGATGTGCTGCCACGGCACGGAATACAGCACTTTGCCGGCCTGGGCGTGGATGTCCGGGCCTATTTTCGCCGTCGCCCACGTGGCCAGCACGAACGGCTCGCCCGGCAGCGGCCGCAGCGCGTCCTTCTCCACCGCCT
This sequence comes from uncultured Actinomycetota bacterium, assembly GCA_963819285.1. Classification (GTDB taxonomy): domain Bacteria; phylum Actinomycetota; class Actinomycetes; order Streptosporangiales; family Streptosporangiaceae; genus Chersky-822. Next base: position 736,918 of record CAWFVM010000002.1, on the reverse strand, counting down.
CGAACACCGCGGCCGGCGCGGCGCCGCCCGGCGGCCGGCACGCCCGCCGCCCGGCCACCTCCAGGCACCAGCGCACCGCCTCGCCCTGCATCTGCGGCACCGGCGCGAACTCCCGGCCCCGCCAGAACGAGTCCCGCACATACGGCATCGGCCGCTCCGCCCGCGCCTTATCGCGGGGCTTCAGCGCCCTCGCGGGATCGATCAGGCAGCCGTAATGCGCGGCCAGCTCCGCATAAGACCGGCTGATCTTCGGGTCATGCAAATCCGGCTTGCCCGCCCCCGTCTTCAGGTTGCCCGGCACCAGCCTCGCCGGGACACCCGCGAAGAACCCGAACGCCGCGACGTGGCACTCGGTCCATGCCCGCTGGTCCATCCTCAGCACCGGCCGCACGAACATGTACCGCGAGCACGCCAGCACCATCACGAAAGCCCGCACCGTCCGGAGCTTCCCGGACACCGGGTCCAGCCACCGGCCCAGCTGCCCGTAACCGATCTGCGCCTGCTCACCCGCCTCGGCCAGCCGCGGGCTCCGCACCGTCACCTGCGCCCGGCGAGCCTCCTCCGGGATATTCGCCGCGACATACCGGCGGAAACTGGCGACACTAGCCGCCAGGCCCTGCTCATCACGCAGCCGCTGGTGAATCGCCGGCATCCGCACCCCGGCCTTCAGCTGCCCGGTGATGTAGTCATGATGCGCGGCGATCGCCGGCCAGGTCACCTGCCGCAGCCGCGCATCCGGCAGCTCCGGAAACCACTCCCGGACCAGTTCCTGCCACTCCGCCTCGCTCTTCGCCGCCCCGCCCGGCACGATCCCGGCCGCGACCGCCGGGGCGACATACTTGCGGATCGTCTTGCGGTCCACCCCCAGCGACCCGGCCATCTCGTTCAGGGACCGGCCCGCATGCCAGTGCACCAGAATCTCCGTCACGTCAATCACGCCGGACGTTCTCCTTGCCATCGGCCCCCCGCCTTCCGACGGGACGCAACCCTGCACTGCCTCGATGACCAGGTCCACCACGACACGCACCCCATCCCCATGGGGAATTACGTGATCGCGGCGGGGAATTACCTGATCGCTACACCCTCACAACTGGGGAATTACAAGATCGCCGACAGTTGTCCTGTGACACGTAAGAGAGCCATTTGACAGTTAATGCGGCCCGTCTGAGGATTTTGACAGTAGAATTGGCCCGTTCCTGATCGTGGCGATGACGGGTGGACGGGTGACGAGTGCTGCTGTCGCGGCTGCGGGTGCCGCGGATACCCGGTTCAGCCTGGATTTCCGGGCCGCTGACGGCATCTGGCAGCGCGGGCCGCTGGCGTCGTGTCTTGGGGCTCGGTTCGAGGACGTGCCGCCGGTGCGGGAGTTCCGGTTCGGGAAAGGGCTCCGGAACTTCGCGGGCTGGTGGTACTTCGCCACGACGGGTACCCATGTAGGTTTCGAGTCCTGGCTAGAACGGGACCACCTCATGCTTATGGACTTCGACCCGGCGGTGGCGGCGGTCGCGTCACAGCCGTTCTGGCTGCGCTGGCGGGATGAGGAGAGCCGCGCTCGCCGGCACGCGCCCGATTATTTTGTGCGCAGGCAGGACGGGAGCGCCGTGGTCGTCGACGTCCGTCCCGATGACCGGATCCCGGAGCGGGATGCGGCGACGTTCGCGGTGACCGCGGCGGCCTGCGAGTCTGCCGGGTGGGAGTACCGCAGGTCCGGGGACCTGGACCCGGTCCTGGTGGCGAACGCGCGGTGGCTGTCGCGTTACCGGCACCCGCGATGCCTGGCACCTGAGATCGCACCGGTTCTCCTTGACGCGTTCGCCGGCGGGCAGGGCCTGTTCGAGGGAGCGGAACTGGCCGGGGACCGGCTGCGGACCCTGCCGGTGCTGTTCCACCTGATGTGGCGGCGGCAGCTGACGGCTGACCTGTCGGTGCCGCTGGGCATGGCGACCGCCGTGCATGCGGGCGGGCCGCGGTGAGCGCCGCACGCCGCCGCGGGGTCGGGATCGGCGACCGGATCCTGGCCGGCGGGATCCCGAACGTCGTGGTCAGCGTGTCCGGGACGCATGTCCGGCTGGCCGATGACGCGGGCACGGTCCAGACGGTCACGACGGCCGGCCTGGCCGACAGCACCCGGTTCGCGATCCCGTCGCCGGCCTCGCCGCGGGGGCCGCGGCCGGAGACCGGGCTGGAGGGGTTGCCGGCCGCCGCGGTCGAGGAAGCCTCCTGGTGGGAGGCGCATATCGCCGAGGTCGTTTACGGGCTGCGGCCGGACGCGCCCGCGGGAACGCGCCCGAGGCCGCAGTACGACCCGGAGCGCACCAGCCTGACCGGGCGGGAGAAGGCGAAGGCGGCCGAGCTGTCAGCTCGCGGGGAAGCCAGTTCCGGCCAGCACGGTCAAGCACCGTCGGCAGCGGTGGGAGGCTTACGGGCTGCCTGGCCTGGCCGACCGGCGGCTGTCCCGCCGCAAGCGGCCAGCCGGGAGGGCGGACGAGCAGGTCGTGGCCGCGATGCGGCAGGCGGTCGGGGAGACGCCGGACGCGTCCTCGAAGACGGCCGGGTTCACGATCTGGCGGGCGAAGGAGATCCTCGCCGGGGCGGGCTATGACGGGCTGGTGCCGTCGGACCGGACGCTTTACCGGCTGTTCGGCACGCTCTCGCACGGACGGCACGTCACCGGGGCGGCCTCGACCCGCCGGTCGCTCGCGGGCCGGCCGGAGGGCATGTTCGGGTCGCTGCCCGCGGCGGCACCGGGCGAGATGGTGCAGATCGACTCCACCCCGCTGGACGTGCTGGTGCTGCTGGATGACGGCGTCCCGGGACGGGTCGAGCTGACCGGCATGATCGACGTCGCCACCAGGGTGGTGCCTGCCGCAGTGCTGCGGCCGACGACCAGGTCGGTCGACGCGAGCGTGCTGCTGGCCCGTGCCCTGACCCCCGAGCCGGCCCGCCCGGGCTGGCCAGAGGCCCTGAAGATGGCGCATTCCGTGCTGCCTTACGAGCGGCTGCTGGACATCGACTCGCGGCTGGAGCATGCCGCGGCCCGGCCGGTGATCGTCCCGGACACCATCGTGATCGACCACGGCAGCGTGTTCATCTCGGCCGCGTTCCGGTCCGCCTGCCGGCACCTTGGCATCTCGGTCCAGCCCGCCCACCTGGGCAGCGGAGCCGAGAAGGGTCATATCGAGCGCTATTTCGGGTCGGTGGGCTCGCTGTTCTGCCAGTTCGCGTCCGGCTATGCCGGGCGCAGCGCGGACCGCCGCGGCCGGCACGTCGAGGACCAGCCGCTGTGGTCGATGGCCGAGCTCCAGGAACTTCTCGATGAGTGGCTCATCGCGTTCTTCCTCAACCGCCCGCATGACGGGCTCCGCGACCCGGAGCATCCCGGGCGGGCGTTCACCCCGAACGAGAAGTACGCCGCCCTGATCGAGGCGGCCGGATATGTGCCGGTCGCGCTGTCCGGCGACGATTACGTCGAGCTGCTGCCCGCCGGATGGCGGAAGGTCAACGCCTACGGCATCAAGCTGGCCCGGCGCAGCTATGACAGCGAGGAGCTGAACCCGCTGCGGCTGCGGCCCTCCGGGATCCGGGAGCACGGGGACCGCTGGGAGATCAGGCACGACCCGTATGACGTGTCGAAGATCCACGTCCGCGGCCCGGACGGGTGGATCACCGCGTTCTGGAAGCACCTGGACCGGGCACCGCTCCCGTTCGGCGAGCTCGCCTGGGACCACGCCCGCCGCGGCCTCGGCCGCGAGGCGACCGAGGAGCAGATCGCCGACGCCGTCGCGGCACTGCTTCGCCGCGCGAACGCCGGCCCGCAGGACCAGGAGAAACCGAAGATGAGCAAGCGGGACCGCCGTGTCGCCGCCCGGACGAAGGCAGCCGCCCCCGCCCGGGATCAGGACCGGCCTGAGCTTCCCGTCCCGGAAGAACCGGAACGGCAGGCTGACAGCAGCGGCGAGGACGAGCCGCTGGCGAAGGTCATCCCGATGAAGATCTTCGACCCGTTCGCCGAAGCGGACAAGCGCTGGTGACAGCCGCGGACAGCCGGGCCGAGCCCGGCACTGGCACGGCCGGCGACGGCGGAGCACGGCAGCTGACCACGCTGCGAGGCTGGCGAGAGTTCGTCACCGAGCGCCCCTCGGTCCCGGACCTGCTGCCCGGGACCGCATGGAAAGCCCTGGACGACGAGGCCCGGCTCGGCTACGACGAGGTCCGCCTCGCCCATCACGCCAGGCTGCTGACAGTGGCCACCTCGACGATCCAGCAGGTGATCACCGAGGGCCGGCGGCTGCAGTACCTGAACCGGCACGCCGATGCCGGGCGGTGCGGCCTGATCCTGTCCGGGCCGGCCCGCACCGGGAAGACGACCTGCCTGGCCCAGCTCGGCAAGACCATCGAGACGATGCACCACCGCCGCCACCCGCACGCCGCCGGGCACATCCCCGTCATCTACATCACCGCCCCGCCCGCCGCGACCCCCCGGATGATCGCGGTCGAGTTCGCCCGGTTCCTCGGCCTGCCGCTGACCCGCCGCTCCAATGTCACCGACGTGCTGGAATCGGTCTGCGGCGTCTGCCTTGATGCCCGGACCACCCTTGTCTGCGTGGATGAGATCCACAACGTCAACCTCGGCACCCGGCACGGCGCCGAGGCGTCCGACACCCTGAAGTACTTCGCTGAAAGGCTGCCGGTAACGTTCGCCTACGCGGGAATCAGCGTGAAACGCGCCGGGCTGCTGTCCGGGCCCCGCGGCGAGCAGATCGCCGGCCGGTTCTCCATGATCCCCACCGGCCCGTTCGGCCGCGGCCAGCAGTGGCAGGCCCTCATCGCCGCCCTTGAGGTCAGCCTGCGGCTCCACCGGCACCGCGACGGCACCCTCACAGGGCTCGCTTCCTACCTGCACTCCCGCAGCGGCGGGATGATCGGCAGCCTCCTCCGCCTCGTCCGCGCCGCCGCGATCCAGGCCGTCCTCGACGGCAGCGAGGCCATCACGAAAGCCACCCTGGAATCCATCCCGGTCGACATCGCCTCCGCCGGCGACCACATGCCCGGATGATCCCCGAGACCAGCGCCCTGCGGGCCATCGCCCTGGCCGGGCAGGGCGCGAACGTGTCCGAGATCGCCCGGCAGCTGGGGCACGACCGCAAGACAGTCCGGATCTACCTCAACGGGCACCGGGCCCCCGGCCAGCCCCGCCCGCACGCTGACTCCTTCGCCCCGTTCGCCGCCTACGTCCGCCAGCGCGCCGCCGACGACCCCCACCTGCGCAGCACGGGCCTGCACCGCGAGGTCACCGCCCTCGGCTACCCCGGCAGCTACTCCGCGTTCACCCGCGAACTGCGCGGGCACGGCATCACCGCCGCCTGCGGAACCTGCAGGAAATGGAAGCCCATAGTTCCCGCGCCGGCGCGGGAACGCCATCCCGGGCCGCTCCCGTTCCGCACCGCCCCGCTCAGCGGCGAGACGATCGCCTCCTGCCTGTCGCGCACCGCGGCCGCCAGCCATCTGCCGCCCGGCGCCATCACTGCCTGCCTCCCGCCCTGGTTCGCCAGCCGGGCCGCCTCCTGCGACGATCTCGCCGCCACCGGCCAGCCGCAGCCCGCGGACATCGGGCACCTGGCCGCCCTCACCGGGACCAGCGAAACCGCCCTGCGGCACGCACTCCCCGCGCTCGCCGGCGGCGGGCGCCCGCCCGTCCGCGCAACCTTCGCCTGCCAGCGCTGCGCCGCCCGGCACGGGCAGCGCCACCCGGTCCCCGTCCACATCCCCGCTCACCAGCGGGCCTGCCAGCGGCACCGCACCTGGCTCGGCCGCATCATCCAGATCGACATCACCACAGCCCCGGACATCACCGCCGCCAGCAAGAAAGCGTCCCGGCTCGCCCGCGAGCACGGCATCACCAGGCTCATGCTCGCCGAGGCCACCGCCCGCCAGGGCACCATCGCCGGCCCGGATCCCCGGCGACGCGCCGCAGCGCTCGCCCTGGCCAGCCCCGGCCTCGACCACGGGCACCCGGACACGGCCGAAGCAGCGGCCTACCCAGAGACAGTCAAAACAGCGACAGCGCTCCTCCGCACGCCAGGCGCACTGCCCGGCGGGCCGGAATAACCGCCGAAACCCTACCCGAACCACCTGACGGGCCAGCTCATATGTCACAACCGAACCTGCACTCCTGACAATCAAAAAGGCCCACGCAGGTCAGAGGGGGTGGATCGGGCCGAGATATCTGTCACCGGACAACAGTCGTAGGGAGTGCTGGTTTTGAGGCAGCCGTGCAGGATGCCGGCCAGGCGGCTGGCGAGCTGGCGAGCTGGCGCAGGGCAGCGTGATGGCTGGTGCCGCGGGCGCGGACCTGGTCGTAGCAGGCGCGGGCGCCCGGGGAGGCGGTCAGCGCGCAGAAGGCCTGCTGGTGCGGGGCGTCGGCGAGGCGGCGGTTGCGGACGTGCCGGGCGAGCACGGCTTTCTTCCTGCCCGACGCGCGGGTGACCGGGCTGGTCCCGGCGTAGTTCTTCCGCGCCTTCGCGCCGGCGTGCCGTTGCGGGTCGTCCCCGAACCCGGGCGGGCACCCGGGCACCGGGGACCTTGCCCGGGCCAGGCCGGGACAAGACGATCTCAGCGTCCGGGTGCCCGCCAGAATGGGCCTCTACCCGGGCTTCCATCAGGCCGGCCTGCTCGTTCAGCACGCTGATCACCGCAGCCGCCGGCCGTACGGCGGCGGCGTAGGCCGCCGTCACCACCGGAGGCTGCCCGAGTTGCCGGCCGCGCGGCGCGGCCTGGATCTGCCTGGCCTTCTCCGGCACCCCGCGGCGGCGGGCACGCGTCAGCGCCGCGCTGATCCGCGCGATGCCCAGCCCGGCCGCGCTGCCAGGATCGGGTGCCTTAGCCAGCAGCTCCAGGGCGCCGGGAGCAGCCAGGTCATCGAAGGCCTCCAGCGCGGCGGGAAAGAACTCCCGCAGCGCCGGCCGCAGCCGCAGCACGTGCCGGGCCCGTTCCCAGACCAGGAACTGATGCGCGCGGGCGACTACCCTGACTGCCTGCGCCAGGTCGCCATCCCCGGCCACCGCCCGCAGCTGATGCGCATCGGCGCGGACCATGCCCGCCAGCATGCGCGCATCCCCGGCGCCGCTTCTGGCTCCCGAGGTCCCGTGCCGCTCCCGGTACCGGGCCGCCTGCCGAGGGTTCACCGCATACACCACGCAACCCGCGGCGATCAGCGCAGCCACCCGCGGGCCCCGGTCAGCCTCGATCCCGGTCACCACCTGACCCGGCCCGTCACCCGGATCAGCGAACCGGCCGGTCAGCTCATGAAACCGGGTAATCCCGGCCACGCCCTCACTCAGCCGGGCCCGCCCGAGCACCCGCCCCGACCCGTCCCGCACCCCCCGCATCACGATGATCTCCCGCCCGGTCATCACCCGCGAACAGCACCGCCACCTCCCGCGCCCGGCACCGTCATCTCAGCGGCAGCACGGAGAAAAACGCCAGCGGCCCGACGGATCAGTGCTCACGCCGGCAAGCGGGCACGCCACCCCATCAGCGGCCCAGTCCTCCCCACGACCAGCGGGGGCACGGCCTGCGCTCAGGCATCAGCCGCCGCCTGGCTGAACAAGTGCTCACCCGCCAGGCGCAACCGGAACCGAGCCTGCCCCTGCAGGCCAACCCGGTAGCCCCCATTAGACTGAGCCGACGGTTTTACAGACATCTCCCGAACATGCCATGACCTGCGCTTACGTCTTCTCCGCAGGGATTTCTCCGGCTATTCTCCGCGTGTCTGGATTTCGCGGTAAGTCGATGCTTCGCTGGTCATGTTTCTAGACTTCCTGGAGGTGGTGTTCGTCCGCTGCTGTTCCGGCTATCAGGGTCAGTGAACCGAAGGTTGAGCTTGGCGACTTCGGCGGAGGTTTCCAGTCGAGGCGCGCGCGGTCTGCTGCCTGGAGGTGCCCGGCGTACTGCTCAAGCGCCTGGACCAGGCTCTCGACGGTGTCCAGTTTCTGCTGCAAGGCGTCTTGCTGTGCTTGCTGCACCGCCTTGGTCAGGGGTCCTGAGTCGCTGGCGTGGGATTCACGCGCTCCTGCCTGGACGCCAGCCCGCTTCCGCCCGTCGCCGGAAATGGACCAGCCCGAAGGCCACCGAAGGTGTCGTCACCCCAGGACGTGCTGAGCAGCGGCCAGGCCCAGGTACTGCTCATCGGTGTCAGCTACCGGGGCAGCGTCGGCCCTCGGTCGTCGCGTTCCCCGCCCCTGTACTTCGCCGACCTAAGTCCCCGCGAGGCTGCTGAACTTCGGCGCAGGCGAACATAGACAGCGGACGCAACGCGCGCTCGCCCGGTACCGCCGCCGGGCGGCAGCAGCAGTCCACAGCCGGAAATCCAGTCGCGAATATAAGGCGGCACGCTGGACCTCTGGCGCGTCCTAGGCAAACGGGCTGTCGAAGATACCGCCCGTGTTCTCGCTTACCACGCACGACGACGCCACGACAAGATGGCGCTCCTTACCCGACAGGAGAACGAACACCTTATCCGGAGCTTCCAGCGCCACGCCCGCATCACGGACCCGGCGTAGGTCCGCTGAACCCGCCTGCGCGAACTCCAGACCCCGCATCAACCGCGGGCAAGCAACATACTCGACGCCCGAGAACTCCAAGTCGATATTCGTGCCCGCGTCAGGGCCCTTCGGGCTGCGGATCAGCAGCGAGCCGTGGCTAACCCGGTATTCCCACAGCTGGAATCGTCGCTCCGGGTAGGCGACGTTCACTGGAACGGGTTCCCGGCGGCCATCCCGCCCTGCCAGAACTCCAGGGCGGGGAAATCGCCATACCTGATCTGCAGCAACTCCCAGTCGGTCGCTCCGCCGCCTCCGCTAGCCGCGCGAGTAACACCTGGCCACACGTCCACCCCATCAAGATTGAACAACACTCGCTGATCAGGATTCGAGAGCATCCTCATAACGCCAGACTTCCACCCATCGCCAGGTAGCTGAGATTCGGGAAGGCTCTTCCACGTGAACCCACCATGAGTCTCCGCGAAAGCCGAAAGATTATCTTGGATTCCCATTACGAACGGACGAGAACCACCAGCCGCAGCGCCGGCCGCGTCAGCCGTTGCCCCTGTCGCCTCCGGGGCGTGAGCATAGGCGGTGGCACTGGGTGAGAGCAATCTGGTCAGCCAGCCAGTGCCTGAGGTGTCATCCGCTGCGGCCCTGGTTTCGAGCGCGATTCGGTCGAGCACGCCAGCGCCTGCGGCGGCGTCTTCCTCGCCTACGCCGGGGATGAATACCGGCCCGACGGCGAGGCTGAACTGGTAGGCACGGCTGGCCGGGTCGCCGATCGGGATCCGCGACGGCAGCGAGTCAACAGCGTCGACGCCGAGCGGACCGAATGGCGAACGCCTGGACCTTAGCGACTGCCCTGGTCAGGTTGTACCCGTAGTTGACGGTGCCGCCGAAGACGTTGACACCCAGGTTCCGGGCCGTCTCCGACTACACGGGTGAGCGCGGCGAGCACTACTGGGTCGCCGAGACCTACACCACGCAGGTCAACGGCGAGCAGGTCACCCAGACCAGGCAGGTACAGCACACCCGCTGGCACCCCGCGCAGGGCAGTGTCACCCGATTCTTCGACGACGTGCTCGTCCCCGGGACGACCAAGGTCGAGACGACCCTGATCGGCAAGCTCGAGCCATGGGAACTCCAGACGGCGACGCCCTTCCAGCAGAACTACCTGGCCGGCTTCCAGACCGTCCGGTACGACATCGAGCCCGAGCAGGGCCTAGAGTCGGCGAAGGCGCAGATGGTCCCGGTGATCGAGCACGACTGCCGCAAGGACATCGGCGGTGACGAGCAGCGCGTCCACAACGTCAACACGGCCTACTACGATCTGGCGTACAAGCTCATGTTCCTGCCGGCGTGGTTCCTCAGCTACCGGCACGCTGGCAAGCTGTTCCAGGTCATGGTCAATGCCCACACCGGCGAGGTCGTCGGCCACCGCCCCTACAGCGCAATCAAGATCACCCTGACGATCCTGGTCGCCCTGATCGTCATCGTCGGCATCGTCCTAGCCGCCAAACTTCACTGAGCAGCCCGCCGACCCGCCGCACCCATGCTCAGCGGTCGACCGCCACTGCCGACGGTGCAGCGGCGACTGATCGGGCGGATACGCGGCCGGGCCAGCACGCACGACGGGCCGCGATCCGTAAGCAGCCCGACGCCCGTCGGACTCCGGGTTGTCAGGCTGACCTGCGCTCAGCGACGGCGAGGCTGACGTTCAGGATCAGGCCGAGCGCGGCCTCCAGGCGCTTCAGCAGCGGCAACGCCGGGGTGGCCCCGGTCTCGAGAAACTTCTCCGCGTATTTGCCGTGCGAGACGCTCTCTCCGCACGCCGCCACAACCACTCACGTCTCTGACCTGCAGAACAGTATCAGCCGATGGCGCTGCGCACCCGCTCCCCCAAATCTGGTCGGAGCAGCGCTGAACACCTCTGACCCGGGGATCACTTCCGGTGGCAGGCGTTTGGGTTCGAACCAAACGCTGACCCGGCGGTTTGCAGACCTTCCAGCCTGCCCGAACGATTCGCAGCGCCGGTAGAATTGGCGCCGTGATTCGGGACCGGCTGGACGTGGTCAGGGCCTTTTCCGACTTTGTCTACCTGTTCTCGGAGGACTCGCTGGCGGCGCCCGTCGAGGAGGTGCCCGATGGCGTGGCGGCGGCGGTCGACGGAGTGCTGGCGGTGCCGGTAGCCACCGATGCGGGCCCCGTGCGGGTGTGCGTGGAGTTGCACGACCGGGTGCCGCTGCCGCTGGGGGCGGGTGACGGGGAGGATGTGGCCGTGCTGGCCTGGCGGCCGGCCGGCCGGCTGCTGACGCTCGGCGACACCTCGGCCATGGGGATGGCGGAGAAGCTGAGGCTGGGGGATGGCAATGAGGTTCTGGCGGTGGAGATAAGGTGCTGCGGCCGGGATGAGGCCAGCCGCGCGGGCGCGGGCGAGCTGAGGAAGCCCGCGGAGGAGATCACCGTCCGGCTGTGGCCCGGCCTGCCGTCCGGCGGCGCGAGCGTGACTCGCCGCAGCGGGTTCGCTCGTGCCCTTGCGGGGGAGCCTTCGCCGCCCGGCGGCCCGGCGGCGCCCCTGGCGCTGGGGGAGACCGTGGCCGTGCCGGCTAGCTATCACGGGATTTACCTTCGCGACGAGGGCGCGGCGGCGCCGCGGGAGTGGCGTGAGGCGATGGTGCTGGCCAGCGCCCGGGTCAACGGGCTGGTCACAAACCTGCCGGGGCTGGCACGGGTCGAAGTCGGCACCCAGTTCGGCGAGGTGGACGTTCGCGTGCGGGTGGCGCGGCCGGGAACGGTCGCGGCCGCGCTGGCCGTGGCGGCCGGCCCGTCAGCCTTGCCCTCGACGGCCGATGCTGTCGCCGTCACCCATCACACCAGCGGGAGCATCCTAGTCACTGACGTGGAGGAGAACGCCGATCACTACCGGTTCACGGTTCCGGCGGGGGAGGCCGGGCTGCTGGTAGTGGCCTGGGACCGTGACAAGGCAGCGAGACGGCGGCGGAACGCGACGTCCAGGGAGCGGGTCGACCTGGTCTTCTGGGCCGGGGAATCCCCCGGCGAGCAGGTCGTGCAGGCCCGCAGTGCCTTCGGCCGGCAGATGGCGGCCGACGCCGAGGGCATCCGCGAGCAACTGGCGCGGGAGTAGCCAGGCAGCGCGGGCAGGCCACTCCCGTCTCTCCGCCCGGCTCACGCTGTCGTGACATCCGGGCCTGCGTCAGGGGTTTACTCAGCGAACTACGATGCGGAACTTCTCGCTGTAGTGCAGGCGGCTGGCGTTGAAGAAGCCGACGAGGTTGCCGCCCTGAGCCTTGTTCTCCCTCTTGCTCACGTGCTCCCGGGCCGCGCCGTGGCCGCCCTGTACGGTGCTGGCATAGGGGAACTCATCACAGCTATCGTTGCTGCTTCTCAGCTTGAAGCCCTTGCATGCCGTCCTCCGGTTGGCTCTGATCTGCTGTGGCGTGGCCCTGGTCAGCGTCCGCAATCTCGGGTGCATGGCGAGCTGAGCCTTGTCGAACTTGGCGATGGAGGGATACCGGGCTGAGCTGAGCACGTAGGTTGGCTCGAAGCTCGGGTTGGCGCAGCCGTCGGGGTAGCGGTAGCCGTGCTGAGAGTCGCAGCGGACACCCACCGTGGTGGAATCGAGCGTCGGCACTGCCGGGATTGCCATGGCCGTGTATGACCAGGTTGTCTTCAGCCGCATGGTCACCGTGGCAGTGCCTGGTGACGTCACCCCGACTTTCTTGGTAGCGACGGCCGGAGTCTCGGGGACGACCAGCGTGAACGTGTGACCGGAGGTGATGCGGCAGCCGACCCGGCAACTGCTGACCGCGGTGACCGTGACCGGCTCCCCTGTCAATTCCCCCGTCGAGTCCACCTCGGAGAAAACCTGGACGGTGTCGTTCCACCTGCGGGAGTTGACCTTCCAGGATGCGTAGTCGACCTGATCGACCGTGGCCGTCCCGATGGGGTCGTGATCCATGAAGACGGTCTGCACGGTCCCGAAGGCCGTGCACCAGTCCAAGCGCGTCGACGCCGTGAAGCTGCGGGACTTGGCAGCGGCATCGCAGGTGCTTTTGAAGGACTGCGGGATCTGGGACATTACTGGCGCGGACGCCGGGAACCTCAGCATGGCAATCGTGGACCGCGTGCTCGCTGCTGCGCCAGCCCGGTCGGCGTGCGCCGTACCAGCGGACAAGGTAATAACTAGCGCTAGAGCGGTTGACAGGCCAGCCGGAAAGGCCAGCCTTCGATGACGTGTCGGCAAGTGCAATCCTCTCTTCGCAGTCGTGACCCAGCCTGTGATCGCGAGTCACCGTGTTGAGCCTCACGCGTCGCCGGGGATGCGAACAGTGAGAGTCCGTCGCATGATGGGTGAGAGGTGCTCGCAGTGCGCAAAGGGAGGCGGCTAAGCCGCGATGGCAGACCAGGGATCCCACAGGCGGGACGTGTCGGGATGCGCGGAGCGCGTACGCGCGAGCTACCTGACGGAGCAGGCGGTGTCAGAGCAGGGCATTCGGGCAGACCTGCTGAATCAGATCGCGATCGAGATAATCAAGAGGTGCGGTCTGAGTCCGCTCAAGGCGCACCGGCTCGCGCGAGGCTGGACTATCCCGCAGGCCATCAGCGCCTTTCATGCGATGTGCCGCACAGACAACGTGAAACCGAGAGGGCTGGTGGCACGCTCCTGGCTTGAGTGGGAAGCCGGCGCGCGGCCGAGCTGGGACTACCAGGATCTCGTTGCGCGGTTGTTCGAGACCAGCGTCGTCCAGCTCGGTTGGGCCACCGACTACTCGCCCGACGAAGTGCCCGATCACCCGGGGGACCGGGCGATCTGGAAAGGGAACGCCTCCAGCTATGGCCGGTTGGCGCCTGAGCCACCGCGGACACGGAGGCAGCCGATGCTTCACCTGCCTCCGGATATTGACGATTTCTCCGGCCGAACTGAACAGGTCCGAGAAATCGCCCGAATTCTTTGCGCCCCGCCACGGGACTTGGGTACGGCGATTCCCGTGGCGGTGATCTCCGGCAAGCCAGGCGCCGGAAAGACGACTTTAGCTATTCACGTCGCTCACAAGATTCGCGACGAATTTCCGGACGGGCAGATGTACGCCAATCTGCGGGGCGGCGAAAAGCGAACAGCTGATGCCGCAGGAGTGCTAGCTGGCTTCCTCCGCGATCTGGACGTTGATGGCAATGACATTCCTGAAGGCTTAGATGATCGCTCGCGCATGTATCGAACGCTCCTCGCGGGACGCAGGGTTCTCGTTGTCCTTGACAATGCCGTTGACGAGTCCCAGGTGCGACCGTTGCTGCCTGGGGAGCCTGGTTGCGCAGTCCTGCTAACCAGCAGGGCTCGCCTTGCTGGCCTGGCTGGAGCGCATCCGGTTCCCCTGGATATCATGCCCTCTAGTCAGGCATTCGACTTGCTGAGCAAGGTCATCGGCGGCCAGCGGGCAGGGGACGACCTCGCCGCCATGACAGACATAGCGCGGCTGTGCGGATACCTGCCGCTAGCACTGCGCATTGCTGGCGCGCGTCTGGCGTCCCGACCCTCCTGGCCAGCCGCCTGGTTCGCCGCAAGGCTGGGAAACGAGAGTCACCGCCTTGATCTGCTGAAGGCGGGCGACCTTGAGGTTCGTGCCTGCTTCGCGGTCAGCTATGACGAGCGCGACATCGAGGAGCAGCGCGCGTTCCGCTTTCTTGGCTTGGTGTCGTCCGGTGATTTCCCGGCATGGAACCTTGCTGCGCTCCTTGACACTGACGGCGACCAAGCCGAAAGATTGCTTGAACGGCTCGTAGACGCTGAACTTGTAGAGATCAAAGGAATCGATGCGACCGGCTTGGTCCGATATCAACTGCACGACCTACTGGCGGACTTCGCGAAAGAACGCCTGACCGAGTCAGAGCCCGCACCAGAGACAAAGGGCGCGCTGAGACGGCTAGCACAGTTGTACATCCGTGCGACGCACCAAGCGCGCCATGGCGTGAAAGGGACAGTCAAATACCACGGCGCAGTGATATCAGATGTAATACAGTCCGCAGTGGTGCCAGTCGACGCGGATCCGCGGGCTTGGTTCTCTGCCGAGCGCTCACGCCTAGTCGCAGTTGTGGAGCTAGCTCATGCCTTCGAACTGTGGGAACAAGCGTGGCGGCTGACGGAGATACTGCCCTCACTGTTTGACTGGCGCGCGGACTGGCGTTCGTGGGAGCACACCCACCGACTCGCCCTCGAAGCCACCAGACGCCTCGGAGACGAGTTTGCGGAAGCGTCGATATTGACAACGCTCGGCGTGCTCTACCGGGAAGCTGGGCAGGTACGAGCCGGCGATGGCGAATCTGCGCCGCGCGGCGGACATCTTCCTTGCTTGCGACGATAAGTACCGCTGGGCGACGGCCTTGCGATATATCGGTGATACCTTCCGTTACCAAGGGCGCCTCGCTGAAGCACTTGAAGCCTTCGAGTCGGCACTTGCCGTATTTAAGGAAGAAAAAGATCTTCGTTCGGCAGCCGGGTCCCTCAACGGTATGGCCGATGCGAGCCGCGGTTTGTGCCGATGGGAAGCAGCTGACCGTTATTTTCAATCGTGCCTTGCTATCTACGACGATCTAGACGAGTCATTGGAGAAAGCAAGAGCCCAGGTTCGCTATGCGATGGTTTTCCGCGATCGCCTTCGCAGCGAGCAAGCTCACGCGCTCCTGAATGAAGCACTTGAGATCTTCCGCAATCTAGCAGACAGGGGCTGGGAGGCGCGGGCTTTGCGACAGTTGGCGATCGTGAGCAGGAATGACGGCAACGGCGTGGAAGCTCTTTTCCTGCTCGGCCAGGTCATGGAAACCTACGCCGATCTCGCTGATCAGCGCGGCCTGGCTTTGACTCTGCGTAATCGTGGTGACGCGCACCGCATGATCGGGGAGTATTCGGACGCGAGCGATGATCTTGCTCGGGCATTGTCGATGTTCGGTGCACTTGGCGATGACAGATGGGCCGCGCGGACCCGGCTGAGCATGGCGGCATTGCGCAGACGTCAGGAAAAATGGGGCGATGCGTGCGAGCACGCTGGCTCGGCCTTGGGCACGTTCAGGAGGATAGGGGACCGCCCGGCGCAAGGCTGGGCTCTCAGGGAACTGGGGATTGCCCTTCGAGAACAGGGACGCTATCGCGAGGCCGGTGAGGCTCTCGGTGAGAGCCAGCGCCTTTTCACCGATCTTGGAGATCAACTATGGCAAGCCCGGGCAATTGCCTGCCACGCTCGCCTGGACCGGCGGCGAGGGTAGGATTCCGCTGCTCGGCTCGGCCGCGCGACGGCGCTGTGTCATCAGGATGGCATCACCGGTGACGCAAGGGTCAGCTGGATCTTGAGCGAATGGTGAACGGGCCAGGCGGGCACAGGGATGCGACGCGTTACGAGCGCGTCCTTGCCCGTTCCGGGCAGGGCAGCGGGCTGGCGGGTCGGCTGAGCGCTGCCAGCCGGGCGGCTCGCTTGGCCGTCCGGGCCGTGACCGAGCATGAGGTGGCGGTCCGGGATGTCGCGGCGGGAGTGGCGGCGCCGGCGCTGGCCGGGTACGTGATCTGGGTGCTGCGGGAGGCGCGAGCACGGGGGGCGGAGCGGCTGCGGTTCTTGTCCAGGGACGGGCAGGTGCTATATGAGCTGGCCCGGCAGATCGCGCCCCGGCTGGGCATCGACCTGGACCTGGAGTACGTCTACAGCAGTCGCCTGACCTGGAGCCTGGCGGCCACCGACCCGAACCGGCTTGCCCAGGCGGCGTGGCTGTTCAACAGCTTCGTCAAGTCCAACGCGGCCGACGTGTGCGCCCGGCTGGGCCTGTCCGCTGGCGACTTCGGCCCAGGCCTGCGGGCCGCCGGTGCCTCGCTCGACCCGGACTGCCGGGCCGATGACGCCGGCCAGGCAGCGGCACTGCGCCGGTTCCTGTCCGGCGCCGAGGTCACCGAGACCGCCGCCCGGCGGATCCGCCGGACACGCCAGCTGGTGGTGGACTACGCCGCCCAGCACCAGCTCGCCGGCCCAGGCACCGTCCTTGTCGACGCGGGCTGGACCGGCCGGATGGCCGGCGCCCTGGTCCAGGTCTGCGAACAGGCCGGCATGACCAGGCCGCACATCTTCTTCTGGGGCCACGAACCAAGCGCCGACGGCTGGACCGACCCGCAGCGCGTCGCGGCCTACATGTACAACACCGCGACCGGCCAGGGCGTGCACTGGCGGGTACCCGACGCCCCGTTCGCGGTCGAGACGTTCTGCATGGGCGACCATGGCATCGTCACCGGCTACCGTCAAGCCGCCGACCTGACGGTTGACCCGGTTCTGGCCAGCCCGGACAACCCGCCCGCCCGCGCCTGGGGAATGCCGCTGTACCGCCAGGCCCTCCACGCGTTCTGCGCGGCCCTCACCGCAGCCGGACCGATCCCCGACGACGACGCCAGGCCCGTGATCTGGCAGGTCATGGACGCCTTCTGGTGCCGCCCAACCCGCGCCGAAGCCCACGCCTGGGGTGCCTACCCCTACGACAGCGACCCCGCCGGGACCGCGATCCGCCCGCTCGCCCGCCCGCTGACCACCGAAACAGGCCAGTGCCTCCGCCGCGACCGCGCCTGGATCGCCGGATCACTGGCCCTGAGCACCGAACCCGCCCGCACCATGTTCCTGCGCCAGGCACCGCCGACCGACCTGATCGGCAGCCCAGCCGCCGACTAACCGTCCCGGAACCACGCGCCAATCTCGAAGACTCGACACTAGCGCTGACCTGGCACGCCATCGAGACTCTAGCCACGCAAGACGGCGTGCTCGCCAACCTCGCCCTTCGCGCCGGACCATTAGCCCACGGCCAGTCCCGCAATATGGCCAGAGGTCTCGCACACCGCTCCAACTAGCGCGCGCAGGCATAGAAGGCACACCCCTTGACCCGGAACAACTGCCGACTGAAACGAAATCTGTCGACTTCGGTCGATGCCTGCACGGCAAACTTCTCCGCGTATTCTCCGCGCGACTCCGCGTCCGCTCAGCCAAGATCACCGATCACTGCGCTGACCAGCGCAACCGCTACCCAGACCGGAGGAGGCGACCAATGCACCCAACTTCAGCGACAGAAGACATGGAACAGTCCCCTGACCTGCGG
This sequence comes from uncultured Actinomycetota bacterium, assembly GCA_963819285.1. Classification (GTDB taxonomy): domain Bacteria; phylum Actinomycetota; class Actinomycetes; order Streptosporangiales; family Streptosporangiaceae; genus Chersky-822. The sequence continues at coordinate 719,243 of CAWFVM010000002.1, read as the reverse complement.
ATTTCCAATGGTGGCGGGTGTTGGGTTCGAACCAGCGTAGACACCCCATGGCGTTAGGTTGTCAAGCGGCGTCTTCGAGCCGGTGCTGCCAGGCAGTTGCCTCGTCGCAGGGAGTGCTGGTTTTGAGGCAGCCGTGCAGGATGCCGGCCAGGCGGCTGGCGAGCTGGCGCAGGGCAGCGTGATGGCTGGTGCCGCGGGCGCGGACCTGGTCGTAGCAGGCGCGGGCGCCCGGGGAGGCGGTCAGCGCGCAGAAGGCCTGCTGGTGCGGGGCGTCGGCGAGGCGGCGGTTGCGGACGTGCCGGGCGAGCACGGCTTTCTTCCTGCCCGACGCGCGGGTGACCGGGCTGGTCCCGGCGTAGTTCTTCCGCGCCTTCGCGCCGGCGTGCCGTTGCGGGTCGTCCCCGAACCCGGGCGGGCACCCGGGCACCGGGGACCTTGCCCGGGCCAGGCCGGGACAAGACGATCTCAGCGTCCGGGTGCCCGCCAGAATGGGCCTCTACCCGGGCTTCCATCAGGCCGGCCTGCTCGTTCAGCACGCTGATCACCGCAGCCGCCGGCCGTACGGCGGCGGCGTAGGCCGCCGTCACCACCGGAGGCTGCCCGAGTTGCCGGCCGCGCGGCGCGGCCTGGATCTGCCTGGCCTTCTCCGGCACCCCGCGGCGGCGGGCACGCGTCAGCGCCGCGCTGATCCGCGCGATGCCCAGCCCGGCCGCGCTGCCAGGATCGGGTGCCTTAGCCAGCAGCTCCAGGGCGCCGGGAGCAGCCAGGTCATCGAAGGCCTCCAGCGCGGCGGGAAAGAACTCCCGCAGCGCCGGCCGCAGCCGCAGCACGTGCCGGGCCCGTTCCCAGACCAGGAACTGATGCGCGCGGGCGACTACCCTGACTGCCTGCGCCAGGTCGCCATCCCCGGCCACCGCCCGCAGCTGATGCGCATCGGCGCGGACCATGCCCGCCAGCATGCGCGCATCCCCGGCGCCGCCTCTGGCTCCCGAGGTCCCGTGCCGCTCCCGGTACCGGGCCGCCTGCCGAGGGTTCACCGCATACACCACGCAACCCGCGGCGATCAGCGCAGCCACCCGCGGGCCCCGGTCAGCCTCGATCCCGGTCACCACCTGACCCGGCCCGTCACCCGGATCAGCGAACCGGCCGGTCAGCTCATGAAACCGGGTAATCCCGGCCACGCCCTCACTCAGCCGGGCCCGCCCGAGCACCCGCCCCGACCCGTCCCGCACCCCCCGCATCACGATGATCTCCCGCCCGGTCATCACCCGCGAACAGCACCGCCACCTCCCGCGCCCGGCACCGTCATCTCAGCGGCAGCACGGAGAAAAACGCCAGCGGCCCGACAGATCAGTGCTCACGCCGGCAAGCGGGCACGCCACCCCATCAGCGGCCCAGTCCTCCCCACGACCAGCGGGGGCACGGCCTGCGCTCAGGCATCAGCCGCCGCCTGGCTGAACAAGTGCTCACCCGCCAGGCGCAACCGGAACCGAGCCTGCCCCTGCAGGCCAACCCGGTAGCCCCCATTAGACTGAGCCGACGATTTTACAGCCATCTCCCGAACATGCCATGACCTGCGCCTATGTCATCGCTCCGAAGATTTCTCGCCTATTCTCCGGGCTCCCCGGATGTCATGCTGACTGGCGCTCGGCGGGGGCGAGGCTGACGTTCAGGGTCAGGCCGAGCGCGGACGCCTGGTTGGCAACGAAGCTGAACGTTACCGACGCTCCTTCGTCGGCACGCCGTTTGCACGATCGCCCGGCCAATGCCACGGGGACCCGCCCGTGACGACCGCGCTCTTCCTTCCAGAGTGCCCATCTCGCCAGCCTCCGCTGTGCTCGCCGGTCCGCCTATCGCGCTAGGCCGGTTTTAGCATAGTGAGGTCACCTTTGGTCCCGGCTATCGGCCAGAGCGCGATCGAACCGTCAGAGAAGCCAGCGGCCAGCCTGGTGCCGCCGTGATCGACGGTGCAGGCGGTGAGATGCGCGCCTGGCTGGCTGTCGGCCAACGGCAAGATCTCGGCCGTGGTCGTTCGTGAGTCCCAGAAACGGACGGCGCCGTCCTCGTCTTGATTCAGCGCGAAGACTGCGTCCGTGCTGGAGATGAGTGTGGCCATCGGTCCGGTGCAGGTGGTGCTCAGCAGGTCGGTCATCGTCGGCCGGGCTGATCCGAGATCCCAGCGCTGGACCAGCCCCTGGTCATTCAGGACGGCTAGGCCCGGACCGTCGCCGGTCGCGGCGATCGCCGCGATGGGTGCGTTATAGACTGCTTTGTCGTACCCGTCGTGCCACCTGAAATTGAGTGGCCCGATGTCGCCGGAATCACGCCGACAAATCGTTATCCGGGAAAAATCCGCCACCGCCACGTAGGCCCCGGCGTGCCCGACCGCGAACTTGTCGTAGTAACCGATATCAGACGGCAGCGGCATGGAAGATATGACGTGGTCGGTGAGCAGGTCTCGTAGCGTGAGCTTTTCTCCGGCGAGCCAAGATACTTCCTGGCCGTCATTATGAAATTCCACTGAATAGACTGGTCCGCTGTCCTCGCCCCAGGAAGTAACGGACCGGCCTTTAATGGTCTTGAGCAGGATCTTGCCGCTCCCCGTGCCGGCGCAGATCAGCCCGCCGAGCGGACTCACCGCCACGCTGGGCACAGACAGGCGCTGGCTCAACGCGGCCTGAAACACAAAGTCGTCAGTAAAGTTCTTGGTCTCAGCTGCCACATTCCTGGCGGCTTGAGAAATCAGTTCCCGGTCGCCCGCAGAAGCTTCCTGGTCGAGCGCCGTGGTCCGGGAGACTAGATCCCAGATCATGATCCGGCCAGTGCTCGTTCCGGCGACCAGTGCACCGAGGTCTGGGGTGAACGCAAGGCTGGTAGCTGATGGTGTTTCGTCGGGGATCATCGTACTACGGCCACCAGTTGGCGGTGCGGTCGATGGCGGACAGCAGTTCGTTCAGCACGACGTCGCCTCCCAGGTCTGTGAGCAGCGGAGCCAGTTCGGTGAGCTGGCGCAGCAGGACCGGCCGTCCGTGATTCGCCGCTTCGGCAAGGAAATCTATGAGCAGGTCGAACTGGCGCTGCCGCGATTCCTTGCCGATTCTCGCGAAAATAGCGCGAGTGACGGCGGCGTCGCGGCCCACGTAGTCGTCAGCTGACCGGCGGGCGATGGAGGTAACCGCATCGCGTGCGATCCGGTCCGGCATCAGCGTGACAAAGTCCATGATCTCCGAGCCAAACATGGAATCGATGGCGGCCTCCCAGACTGGGGCCGCCTCCTCCGCCGGGAGAATCGAAGCGATAATTGCCATCGTGCGAGCGTCTGCCTGATCGGCGAGAAAATCTTCGACGGTCGTGGCGCCAGTCATTTTCATGAGCATTTCGGTAGCCTGCCGAAAGCTTTCGGTCTGCGCTCGCTCCGCGCCGAGGACTGTTGCCAGCTCTAGCGCCTCCGCTGCCATCGACTGCCGGTCGGGCTCTGATAGGCAGCGGGCGATTCCGGCGAGCGCCTGGGCCTTCTCATCATGCGCGGTGATAATCGCCGCCAGCGCCATCGCCCGGTCCACCTGACCGGCCTGGGCGTATAACGGCGCCAGGCAGGCCGCGACTTCTTGGCCGACGTACGTTGCGCCTTCGGACCGCGTAGTCGTCGGCCCGCGCCAGTCGGCGATGGCCCGGGCCACGTCGTCGGGCAATTGCCGGCCGATACGGGTGAAGGCACGCAGCTCGCGGCTGAAATCCCATTGGTCCACGTCGGCTCGATTCCAGCGGGCCAGTAAATGGCCAGTGAGCTGAGTGGTCACGAGCGCCGAGGGCAGGCCACGAAACAGCCTGGTCAGCTGCTCGGACCCCAGCCAGCTGAGCAGCCGGGCCAGCCGGGCATCAGCGAGGTCCGCCCGGCCGGCCTCGGTCATCCGGCGGGCGAGCGCACCAAACTGCTCGAAGCCCTGCGGATTCAGTGCCCACGCGACTTCCCAGGCCAGCGGCAACAGCTCGGCGGGAATCCGCTGGGCATCAAGCTCGATGTCGTCATCGTCCGCGGGCGACAGCATTTCCAGCAGGTCGTTCCGTTCCAGCGACGGTCCCGCCAGCAGCAGCTGCCTGCGGCACTGGGCGGCGAGCCTGCGGCGCTCTTCGTGGTCATTGATGGCGGTGAGGTCGAAGGCCGCGGAGATCAGGGCCGGCTGCTCGGCTTCTGGTGAGACGAGAGCCAGGCTCGCGAGCCCGCTGATATTGATCCCTCGCTCGGACGGATCGTCCAGGGCCGCGTTCTCGAGGTCACGGCGTAGCTGCACGCGCGCGATTTGAGCCAGATCCTCGGGAAGATGCGGGACCAGGACGCCGAGCACATCGATCCGGTCCTCATCGTCGACGTCCAGTGCCCATTGGAGCAGGCGCTCGTGCAGGCGGCGGCGACCGCCGGGCCCGGCAAAGCGCACGCTCCTTGCTGCCGAGCGCGCCATCAGCTGCTGCCAGCTCGTCGCTGGCTCGGGCAGGTGCATTGTCACGAAGGCCAGCCACCGGCCGGTGGCGTCGAACACCTCCCCGATCGCCTCACACTTACCTTCGTCGCTCGCGATGGCCCGGATGACCTGAACGGCCGCGTCCACGCGCCGGCGTTCGGCGAGGCGCCCGGCGTAGCTAATCAGCAATTCGTCGCGCCGTCGCTCGCTCAGTCCGCTGAGATCCATCGGCTCCGGGCTAGTCGCTGCGGTGATCAGCTTGATCAGGAAGCTCGGCGGAGCGAAGGGGACGTCGGCTAGCCGCAGCAGGCTGTGAAACTGCAAGTCATACGGTTCTCTCAGGCCCTCGATGGTCGCCTTCCTGAATTCCTGCCAGCGGGCCGTCCGGTCTTCGTTGGCTACCAGCGGCAGCAAGGCCAGGACGGTCATCGCGTGTCCCCAGGTGTTCTCCCTGGACCGCGCCAGCTTCAGCGCTTCATCGATGACTTCCGACTGCGCGGGCCCGGAAAGGTAGGGGGCGATAGCGGCCAGCGCCCGGGGCCGGCTGCCGAGATGGTCATGAAGAAACTGGTCGATTTGCTCTCTGAGTTCTGGAAGCAACGCTGGGAAGAGGTCGGCCGGGACAGCTTCAACCACCAATTCGGTTGCCTGGTGCTGCTCCAGCCGTCCATCCAGAGCTGACAGTTGCCGAATCAGGCTCTGGAGCCGGCTGAGCTTCTCGGCGTCGGGCAGGCGATTGATAATTGCCAGTAGCGTCTCGATGCGGCTAAGCCGGTCGGTGAGTTGCCCGGCGGCGGACAGTCCCCATTCGGCGGTCCGCTGGCCGGTCTCGACCGCGGCACGGATTAGCTCAGCGGTCAGCAGGTCCCTGGTGCTCGCCATGCTGGCCAGAATGAGGTGCAGGAAGCACAGCAGGCCCAGCTGGCTGCCGACGGCCGGGCGGTCGAGATCCTCGATCCGCTGCTGCCGCAAGCGGCCGATCACGTAGTTCACCTGACTGCGATAGTTCCATACGCCAGAAACGGACCCAATCGCCTCCGGCGGCGAGGTACGCTCGATCCCGGCCCACTGGGTAAGCAACGCTGTGACCGAGTCGGCTTGTCCCTGGTCCAGGGCTTCGTCGATTTCCAGCCGAAGATCGGTCAGCGCCTCCGCTGCGGATAGCTCGTGCATGGGTCAAACCTCAAGCCCGAGTGTTTTAGCAAGGAAGTCGCGGAACGAGGAATGGTAGAAGCGCACGAGCCCGTCTTTCTGGACGAAGAATTGCGACCAGGTCTCCAGAACCAAGGCGATGTCACGGCGTTGCAGCCCGCTGTGCTTAGCCAGCCAGTTAACCGTGACCGGCCCGCGCCTGGCGACCTGACCGGCCAGCAGTTCGACGACAGGAATAAATAGGCTGTCAAATTTGTCTTTCCCGGCCAGCTTCTGCATGCGCTCCCAGTGGCAGGCATAGTACCCGGCTAGCTTTTCTGGCAGAACGCTGTCGTTGACGCTTGCGGGCGTGATCCGCCGACTGAGAATGTCAGGGAGTATGGCCGTCACGTACATGAAATTTCCGTCTCCGCTGACCACCAGCTGATCAGTGAATTCGGCCTCGGTCAGGCCGAATTCCGCAACCGCGGCCCGCATCTTGTCACCCTCTCGATCGATAAAGCGCGAGATGTAGCCGCCCACGTCCAACTTGTTGGCGTCATCGTTTTTCAGCTCGACCGGCTGGATCCGATGCGCGAAGACATGCCCGCCGACCCCCTGAGTCTGGCGGGTGACGACGATGAAGGCGCCCGACGGCAGGCTCGGCGGCAACGTCAGCGAGCCTCGCTGCAGGTCGTCAGATTCGTCGAATCCGTCGATCGCGACTACGACCGGCCAGTTGCGGCGGGATCGGGTCGCCGCAGCCAGCAGCTCGTTCAGCGCCCGGCACGGCTCCTGGTGGCTGAAGAGAGGCTTGTTATAGGACAGGTCGTAGGCCTGGATAAGCTGGGCGCAGAGGCTCTTGAGAATTTGCTCTCCGGTCCTCAGATAGCCGCCTATATAGTGGTGCACCCAACGTTCCGAGCGGACTAGCTGAGCTATCACCGCCGATTTGCCGATGCCGGGCTCACCAGTGATCACGGTATAACCAGACCTCTCCGGGCCGTCATTGACCGTGTCATAAATCTGTTCCATCAATTTATCGCGGCCAACGAAGCTTCGCGAATGATCATCAGTGATGCTGCTGAATTCGGCATAGTGCAAGGCCGACGCGATGGACGGTTCGGCCGCCTCCCAGTCTGCATAGGAGAAGCCAAGTCGGCACAACTCGCGAAAGCTCTTTCCGGCTGCGGCGAGCGCGAGCTGATCGAGCGCATAGATCGTCTTGTTCCGATTGCTGCGCACCTCATCACTTTCGGAGGTTGCCTCGGCGGCGTTCAGCTGGCCGGCGAGTTCGCGGCAGTGCTCTTCAAACTCCAGATAGCCTGGATCGCCAGGGTTTATCAATTGCCCAAGCTGGTCGATTCCAGCGCGATATCGAGCGAACTCTGATGAAAGGCCCGGCTGCGGCGCCGGCTCTGGCGCCGGACCCAGATTGACCCGGATGTCATGGCCGCCCAGTATGTGCCGCGCACCGGTTACCAGCCGGTTCAAATTAGCTTCCGCCTGGTCTCCGAACAGATCGGATCTCTGCAGTTGCCCGAGCACGCGGCCGCCGCCGATTGGCAAATCGGGGACTGGGCTGTCGTCGAATCGCACCGGTATGAGCCAGGGATATTCCGGCTTGCGCATCGCCAGTTGGTCTATTGCGAGGTTGAGTTCCTGGTTGAAGTACCTGGCCCGCGCTCCCGTATTCGCCCGCGAGAAGCAGGCAAGGAAGGCGATGGCGCTGTCGGCGATCGCTCGCCTTATCTCTTCGCGCCAGTCCTGCCCTGGCCAGAGGTTCGCGGTATCCCGCCATACCCTGAGTCCGCCGGATTCGAGCGCTTTTTGCAGCCGATCGGCGTCCGCCGAGTTTTCCCGGGCGTAGGAAATGAACACATGTCCCGATAGCGGATCTATTGTGCTCACAGGTCACAAGGGTAGACGAAGCGCATCTGAGCCGCTAGGCGGATCACTCATGAACCTCGGGCAAATCTCTATTCCAAAAAGGTTAAATCGGTGGTCTCCCGGCGAAACCTGCCTGTGGGTGCCGAAATCTGTGCGACCAGGCGGTACTCGTGAATCACACCCCAGCGCGGTCATGGCGCTGAACCCGGAAATGATCGAGATCGGCGACTCCTCCGGGTAGCGAGCTGAGCGGCGCGGCCTGCGTCAGATCCGGTGGGGACCGAGGATGCCGAAGACCTGTGCTACCTGGGCAAACGCGTTGCTGAGCGTGGTTGGCGGTCCGATGCATTCCGGGCCGGTCCTGCTGCGGCAGGCGGTGGATGATCTTCGACTTGTAGGCTTGAAGCTCATCTTCCTCATTGTGTCCCCTGTTGCCGGCGCTGAGATTGTCACGGCGGGAGGCGTGGTGGAAAGACGCAGGAATTCTCATGCTGTGCGCCACCAGCTTGCCGTTGCCGATGGCACACGCGGATTCGGCTGGCAGCGGACGGCATCCCGCTGCCGCGCTTCGAGTTCTGTCTTCCACTCCGGAAATGGCACGGCATCAGGATCGCACGGCTCGGCCTCCAGCGATGTGATCTCAGCGGCACGTTCCTGTACCTGCTGCGCCTTCCGAACGGCGGCGGCGACAGGTTCGCCGATTGATAATCGCGATCCGGGATCCGGGTCTCCGGGCCATGTTGAGGGCGACCACATTCTGCTGCTCAAGATCCCCGGGGAGGCGCAGGCTATCCGGCGGGACACCGCGAGGTTCAGCCTGCTGCTTGGCAGGTTCGCAGCGGCGGAACTGGAAGCGTTGGGCGCGAGACGGGCTGCCATGAGGCCAATCGCATGAGGGAGAGTATTTCGGCGCGGATCATGAACGAGATGCATTCCGGACCTGCCGCCGCGACACTGCGCGAGATCGAGAAACGCCGTGCCGTGCAGATACTGCAGTACATGAACCGGGTCAAGGCCGCTGAAGTCCTGGAGCGGATGGGCGCTGAAGATGCCGCAGCCATGCTGGTATCGCTGCCGTCGTTCGAGGCGCGGCAGATGATGGCTTGCACCGCCGACGACAAGCTAGCCGAGACGATCAGCATTATGAACCTCTCGGCGTATGCGGAAATCCGGGCCGCGGAGCACCCGAGAGAGGCTTTCGACCCTGCCCGTGCCCGGCGGCTGTACCCCTGGAAACTGGGTACCTGCCCGTCCGCGTTCGTGGTTACTTCGACGGCTGCCGTGCTCTATTGGGCCGTCGTATTTCCGCGCCTTCTGACGGGGTGGGGCTGGCTGCTATGGCTGATCGGGCCGATCGCCCTGCCGCTGTGCATCTCGATTGGCAGCACGGACACCGAGAAGCGAGGTCACCACATGATATGCGCGGCTGGGTTCGGGCTCGCTACTGTAAGCCTCGTTCTGACAGTCATGCAATTCCTGTCCGCGTTCTTCGCGCTGAGCGCCGCGATCGCGATGACAGTCAGCTTCGCGGCCCTTTCAAGCGGGGAATTCCTTTCCGCTAAAGAGCAGGACCGAAGGCAGACCAGGGCACTACCCGACCCCCCGCCAGCGCGCCACAAATACTAGCGCCTCGGAGATATTGGGACATTTCGAATTTCGAAGGCACTATCGGACATCACAGGTTAGCCCGGAACGACCACCCGCCGATCCGGGTCCGGGCACATGCAATGAGGACATGCAAGTCCGAAGGTTAGCTCGTGTCCGAGCGAGATCGACGAAATCGCCACCTAAATCTGGACACCTTCCGCCGACTCGTTTGGAACTACTCTGCGAATACCTGGTCGACGAGCTGTCAGCAACCCTCGACTACGCAGGACACATACCGACCTGACAGGCTAGTTGGCGTTCACCCGACGCCTCGTTCGCCGCCGATCCGGCCCCGAATACAACGAATGGTACGCCGGGCGTGGACCATTCACCTGGCGAGAGCGGCCGGGCTCCATGACGAGACCGGCTAGGTGACAACGCTGGCCGCCAGCCTGCCACCCTCGCGGACGCTGGACATGGCCTGCAGCATCGGTTTCCTGACCAGGCGCCTTGCCGGCCTGGTCGTCGAGGTTGATCAGAGCCCCCGTAACGGCCGCGATTACCCGCTCCTGCCTGCCCGCCGGACTGACGATCGTCGGCGAGACCCTGCGACTGCCCTTCGACAGCCGCACCTTCGACCGAGTGTTTCACCGGCCACTTCCTACGGCCAGTTGCTCCCGGCCGAGCGGCGGCCTTCCTCGCCGAAGCCCGACCGGCGCCCGCCTCAAATTATGCTATTAAGCGAACAGTCTTTGATATTAGGTGAAGTCAACTTCAGAAATACTGCCAGGGAATATGCTGAAAGCGCGAGAGACCCCGTGATCGCCAGCAATGCTCACTCAATGCCGGCCTATCGGAAGGGAGGGAAATACGGCGATATACCGCTTGCTGCCATTAACTCTTCGTTCCATTATTTGAACTGCGGCCCCGTTGCCGCCGAACCTCTCGCCGTTAAATGACACGTTCGCGTTCCTGCCCTTGTACCGTTTATGACAGTACACTACTAATGCCCCATCCTGGGTAGAGGTATTGAAGATAACGCCCTCTACTTGTATCATTTCGTAGCTTGGCATGCCTGAGTTCCTTCCTTGCTCGCTTCCAGTCGCATAAGTGGATACCGTGAGCGCATGAGCGGGCGTTTGCCTGTCATGCTGTGGACCGCCAATGCAGTAAGGCGGCCCTGCCGTGAGTCCAATTGACCCGAATTGTCCCCCTCTGGAAGTTTTTTATAATTCCTAGGATCTAAATCATGCCACTTCCGTGAGTACCCGTCCAGATCCCTCTTGGATGAATTCACCATTAAGTAGGGGCTCTTCGGAGAAGCGTCAATGCGAAAGGTGCGCTTTGACCTGGAACAACGGGAGTTCTCTATGCTTTCGCGACCGCGCAATAGGAGTTCAGTGCGGCGCCCCATATTCCGGCGAGGTGATCTGAGCCGGTCGGTCTGCGGGCAGCGATCAACGACCTTGCTGCTGTATTTGATCGGCTGTGCGGCCTACCTCGCCGTCTTCCACAAGGCCCGCGTCGGCGCCTTTACCGAAGCCGAAGGCAGATCCCTGCTCGCCCGCCGCCCCTACGACCTCCGCCACGCCGCCGTCTCCACCTGGCTCAACGCCGGAGTCCCCCCAGCCCAGGTCGCCGAATGGGCCGGCCACACCATCGACGTCCTGCTCCGCGTCTACGCCAAGTGCATTGCCGGCCAGCAGGAAGAGGCCAAGCGCCGAATCCTCGAAGCCACCAAACCCGACGACGCAGGCTCGCCAGACGGCAGTCAAGGCTGATATGCCGTGTCGCTGCCCGGAAAGCTCTGGTCGGCGATCAGCCCTCGGCTGCCGGAAGATCCCGGAGCCTAACCAGGCGCAGCCTACTCAGTAAGGTCCGGAGCCAGTAACCGGAGTCAGGTCAAACCCGATGCGTCCTAGCCTCAGAGAACACATGTCAGGACCCCATCACTGACCGGAAATAGATCCCCAGCTGACAGCATGTCCGGTATCGTCGCAGGTAGCTCTGTTATGGCCTGCCGTGTCCCCACCCGGCGCCACGGCCTCGTCCAGGTCTCCGGGGGCGTAGCCATGCCCATTTTCACGCCCTTGCGTCCATCCCACAGATGAGTTGGCTCTCCGCCATGACCGGACCAGCCTGCATACCAAGGATGGCTAGCAGACAGGGATGGCTAGTCACCAACTAGTTGCGTTCGTTGGACAATAAGAGGATCTGTCTTGCCCTGCTTACTAGCGGACTCACGCGGCAGGCCACGCACCTGGACGAAGTAAACACGAGCACCCGGGAGGTCTAGGTAACCCGGATAGGTGACATCTGGACCGTCATTGGGTAGCTGCAGAGGGCGAGTCGCGAGGTTCACAATGACCAAATATGCGGCAGATTTTCCGTGATCGCTGGCATAATGCATTGCCTGGGTCACTCCAGCAGCGAGGTGAGCAACGTCACGATTGTCTCCGTCGTACACCTTAAGTTCGCAGACTAGAGGATCGTCGCCTTCGAGGTTTGAAAGCACATCGGATCTACCAGACGGAGACTGCATCTGCGAATAGGGCATATTGAGGCCTTCGCGGAAAAGAAATTCTCGCAAATGGCGGTCATATACCTCTTCACCTTTGCGGGTATTTGCCGTGAATTCACCATACAAACTTTTCTGGTCAAACCATTCAACCTGCCGTATATACCTTCCCAATGCATACAATACGCTTGAGACGTTACCCAGGCTCTCGTCTAGGTAGTCGAACAATGGCCGTACGACCTGTTCCACAAAATCGCGGGCCATAAGATCGTACTTGCTTTCCGAAGAGAACACGAAGAGGAACTGCGTAATCTGCTGGTCACTTTCGCTGATATGACGGAGCACATCCCAGACGAATACCGCGCGTCCTTGCTCTGTCTTGGTGGGCCACTCCCAGCTTCCCCGTCCTGAGGAGTCGCACTAGAAACCCATTCGTCGTAGCTCGGCAGCTCCTCTGCTAGTCGCGCCTCTTTAATGATGTAAATGAGGGCAGGTTGACGACAAATCCAGTCAACCACCAGGTCTATTTCGTGCGCCAGCCTTAGATTGTCCGCCGTATACATAGCCCGATACCGGTTTCGGAGCTTAACCTGCAGATCCTGCTGCCATCTCACTACGGCTTCCTCCTGAATGCGTCTTCCAGAGCCTGAATAGCTGATTCCATTAGCGAAGGGGCAACCTGAACTGAGCCTGTCTGGTCAACAAGGCGAATCCCAACTCGACAACAGGGGCAGATCACGATGATCCCCGCAACGATCTCCGACCAGATCACCCAGACGTCGTAGCTGCACTTTGGACAGGGGACGTCCAAAGCGCGCCGTATGAGGTCCCGGCTGAAGCTCGCCATCTCACCCACGTCCCGCCCGAAACCCACAAACCAGACTTGCAGAGTCTGCCATCTTCGTATGACATTAAGCTCGCCAGCGACCATGACCAGGCCAGATACCGCAACTTGCTCGCTGCCGACCCGCGACTACCGCCCCAGGCCTGCCTCAGGTGCAGGGCGAAATGTCATTAGGCGGTGGCCCAATCGGGCCTACCAGGCGGCCACGTCAGCGATTCTGGAGCATCTGCTCCTCGATACCGGCTCCCCACAGATTTGCCTTGATTGGAACACAGGTTCAGAGAGATCAGGCACTCGTTGACGAGATCGCCGGCATGACCTGTTCCAGCAGTCGCGACGCATCGGCCCCAGCCCAGACATGGCCCACGCCGCGCTGTGACGACCGAAGCGCAGTGGGGGGCCGAGTCCCCGTCACGGGCAGGTCTACCACCCGACCAAGGTCATGCTGGGCGACGACTGGCGAGTACACCTGCAGTCCGCTCAGGTGTCATCCTGCTCGCCGAATTTCGGCGTGTATTCGGCGTGGACAGCTGCACATGCCCGCCACCAGCCGCACACAACCGCACAGAACGCCAACAGCCCCCGACCGGCATACACCGAGGTCAGGGGCTGTTTCCGCAGGTGGTGGCAGGTGTTGGGTTCGAACCAACGTAGGCTGAGCCGACGGTTTTACAGACCCGGCTCATACATGACCTGACCTCGGCGTTCTCGCCCCTGCCCGACCTTCCGGGAACATCCTGGGAACGACGGTCAGTTGCCCGCCTTGCCTGACCGCATCGCGAGCGACTTGGCTCGGTCGCACATATTCAGGCCGATGGTGACAGGGGAGGACCTGCACAGTTTGCTGACGCACCTCCTGGATACCAGCGGCGCCCCCGATTTGCCACCCGCCGACGCCCCGATGTCCGACGGCCAGGGCGAGGCTCTACGCAGGGCGCCCTTGCGGACCGTGAGAGGATGCCGCGGAGAACCAGGCTGGAGGGTGATCCGAGTCAAGCGCTTGAGTCTCAGACGGCCCGGACGATGTCGAAAATGCGGATCAGCGCGGCGGTGTCGTCGACCCGGAACGTGAGCAGCCAGTAGGCGAACCGAACGTGGCCTACCTGACGGACGGATCACTGCGGTTCATCACGACCGCATCCCACGGCTCATCGACCAGGTGCACCACCCGCTCGACAAGGGCGTCGAACGCAGCTAAGGGCAGTCCCTTGAGCTGTACGAGCGCCTTGCCCTCGAACCTGACCTTGTAGCTCACCCGGCAGCGCGCCGGCACCGCGCCGCCGCCACCCCAGCCGTGCTGAATAGGGCACCAGCCGAATTCCCTGCCACCGCACTTGAGCGGGATGCTTATGGCCCTGGGTCCTATGCGATATATCGCCCGATAGCTGTTGCAAGTGACGAAGCCAGCGGAACGCTCACACCGCGAGATCGGCAAAGTAGCCGACAGACGGGTCGTCGAAGGTGCCGATCACAAGGCCCCGGTCGAGGAACCGGTTGAATTCTTCGCAGCTCGTCTCCGGCAGGAGCGCGCAGCCGTGGCAGGCCGCCAGGTTACAGGAGTCTGGCCCCTGCCCCTTTTCCCCTGCGTCCATGCATACAGGGTCGGTGGAGCACCAGCGGGCGTCACTGATCGCGTTGGACGTCACCGACCAAAGGTTCTCCGGCTTGGCCATCCTCACCAGGCCGCCCATTGTGCCCTCAGAGTCGCCGGCCGCCGTATAGATCAGCAGACCTGCCATTGTCCGGCCGGACGTTTCCGAAACATAGAGCCGCTCCCGGAGCGAGGCCGAGCTGTAGCCGCACGCGAAGATCAGTTCGTTGACTAGGAGGTGGGCAAGCGTGTGGATTAGCACAAAGCGCGAACTGATCGTTCTCGGCCCGCTGCTGCGCAGCCAGGCAGCATGACCATAGTGGTCGGTGACCTTCTGTGCCCGAGCCGACACCTCGGGACGCTCCTCCCAAGCCCGCAACCGGTCCTGGTCGAGTTCGAGGTAGATCCCCTCGCCCTTGACGACGTACGCCGGCAGCCAGTCATGTTCCGGCGACAGTATTCGTCGGCGTAGCAGGGCCTTGCCGACCGAGAGCTTCAGTTCATCGTCGCGCACACGGGTAAAGCCGCGCAGCACCCGCGTCTCGGTCAGTGTCTCGATCCGTCGGACGCGGTGCAGCAGCGCAGTCAGTTGTGGGGGTGTGCCCGGATCGGTCGCGGTCAGCAGGTCGTCCGTCGGCGTTCCGCGGAGCAACCGGAACTCTGGATGGCGCCAGGCATCGGTACTGGTAAGCGACTCGGTGCCCTCGCCGTCTTCGCCTACCCCTTCGGCCCCGGCGTCTGCTTGTGCAGCTGCGTCGATCCCGAACATGTCGCGGTAGCCGGCCAGCAGCTCTTCGTCGGTAATCGGGTGAAACAACTCGCGCGGAACGTCGGTCCGGATCTGCTCGGCGGTCACATTGGCGCCGTCGATCCGGTTAAGCATGCGCAGGATCGGCCGGACATCCGCCCGGTTTAGCAGATCGTGAAGCGCGGAGCTAACGGCGCCCACCCTCAGGGGCAGGTAGATCGATGACTCGACCTTCGGAAAGTAGACGTTGCCTGCAGCGCGCAGCGCACCCCGGATCGGCTCGCCACACGACCCTGCGGCCTCGGCCAGCCAGGGCCGGGCACCCCTGCAGGAATAGGGCTGGTCTTTAGCGACAAGCTGGTCGGTCAGGTATGTGTGCTCGCCTTGGTTCTCCCAGTGGGAGCTCATGATGCCTTCAAGCGAGCGCTCTTTGCCGCAGCCCCTCGGATTGCCGTCAGGATCGCAGGCCACGACCTGCCCCTCCAGGCCGCCACCGCCACGCGACTCAAGGCGCAGCGTCCCGTTGCAGCCGGGGTTGAGATTTCTATGTACCCATTCCCGGAACGGAAAGTCGTCGAGGTGGCCGCGAACGCAGATAGCGACGAAGGGCACCTGGGACATGCGCGGCGCCTTCCGCTTGACGCCGCCGTTATCCTGCTTGTGCTTCGGGTCCGGGCATCCGACTGGCTGTGCCATAGTGAGCGGGCTCAGCTCCAGCCGTTTGCAGTACATGCAGAACGACCACCGGGGAAAGCGGAGCACCGGGACCTTGAGGTTGGTGTTACGCGGATCGTCTCCCTGCCGGCGGATCCTGTAATCAGGCGGAAGCCGAAATTCGCGTACTCGGAGGCGCTGCTCCAGGCGCCAGTCCTGGACCCGGTACTCGTTGAACTCAAGGAGAGCCGAGTCGTTGACAGTGTACCAGTAGTCCAGCCCCGCTGTGATTACCGAGGTGCCGTTCACCAGGATGCTCATGGCGCCCACACCGAACGGTGCCACCAACTGAGCCCGCCGGATGCTTCCTGAACTCACTGCTGCTCCTCGGCTGCCGCGGCTGCTTCGCGGTTGTAGTCCAGGGATATCTCCAAGCGGCATTCGGCATCAACGTTCCGCATGCTGGTCGGGATGTCCCAAATAGTGGCTTCTGCCTGCAGGTCCGGCAACGCGCCGGAGTAGCGCATCAGGCCCTGTTGAGGATCGCCATCGATGACGTTGGCACTCCACTCTGTGCGTTCCCACATCTCCCATTCGTTGGCGCGTTTGCGCTGTTCTCGCTCCAGGGTCGGAAGCTCATCGGGATCGGCGATCTTCGCTCGCTCGCGGAGCAGGCTGACAGCCGTGTCGTACTCGTGGCCTGGGAACGGATACACGGGCAGCCCGATCGCGGCTGACTGGCGGATGTGCGACACGGTGGCCGCGTGGAGCGCGCGCTTGAGCACCGGAGCGGCGAAAGGCGTGACCGAGGTCGGCTCGACCTGGGCGTAGAGCCGCTGGTGGTAGGTCCGGAAGCGTTCGTAGTGGCTTCGGTCGCGGGGCTTGGCCGCGCCGTAGATCGTGAGCACCAGGCCGGGGCTGCGTTCGGGCCGACGCCCGACGCGGCCGCTGACCTGGATGTACTGCGCAGTTGTCTTTGGCTGACCGACGATCGTCATCAGAGCCGAGCCGATCGATGTCGACGCCGACCTCGATGATGTTCGACGCCAGGCAGATGTCGACGCAGCCTGGATCGCCGTAGGGCAGCTGCAGCTGCTCGATTGCCTTCGGGATTTCGTCGCTGCGGCGGCGACTGGTCAGCTCCATGGGGATGCGCGGCCACCGTGGGTCGAGGCCAGATTCTCACGCCGTCGCAGTCCGGTCAGGTAGTCCGGGATGTCGGATTGGATCAGGGAGACGGTGTTGCCAAGCTCGCGAAGGCTGTTGAGGAAGTTCAGGTTGGTCCAGTAGCCGTCCTTGTCCGCGTCCGGGATGCTGACCGCGCCCTGCAGGGTCGCCGCTGCGACCCGCACCTGGACGGTCTGGGTCGAGCCGAGCGAGGCGCTCATGACCCCGAGATAGCGCTGTCCCGGCTCGCGCTCGCCGTCTGTCGAGCATGGCCGGTTCGGCGAAGAAGGAGCGGCCCTCTTCCAGGCCGTGCGGGGGAAACAGCGCGACCTGCTCACGGCCGAACAGCCCGCGGATCTGGTCCTCGTAGCGGCGGATCGTCGCGGTCGAGGCAATGATCTTCGGCTGAACCGGATCGTCCGCTGCGCTTGTCGGTGCACAGGTCATCGATGACGGGCTCGTATAGACCGACCATCGAGCCGAGCGGCCCTGAGATGAGGTGCAGCTCGTCCTGGATGATCAGGCCAGGCGGCGAGACGTCGCGCGCCGCCATCGTCTGCCAGTCCGAAGATCGCGCCTGGCCTCTGGCCGCCAGGCCATCATGGCGAACTTGTCGACTGTGCCGATGACGAGGGACGGACGACGTGTCGTAGATGTCCTCGTCGACGACGTGCACCGGCAGCTTGCGTCGCCCGCCGAAGCGGCAAGCGCGGTCCAGGCAGCGGAACACCACCTTCTTGCCGACCTAGCTCGTAGCCGATGACATCTTGGCCGCTGCGGGGCTTCGGCTTGGGTCCCATCTCGGTGCCGCACCAGGGGCAGCGCAGCAGCAGGAACTTGTTCTGGGCGAAGCGTCGTTCGGCGTAGTTGGCGTAGGTTCTCGCAAGGCCTGGTCCCAGGTGTTGGGCGTCGACGATGCCGCCGAGCCAGATGCCGATGCCGAACGGCGTCGTCCCCGAGGTCGTGTTCATTCTTCGACCGGATGTCCTCCAGCACGCAGACCAGCGCTGCCGCGCGCAGGAACTGCTGCGCCGTCAGCAGCCGCAGCGTGTAGCGCATGAGAGTGTCTGTCCCGGCATCGTCCTTGTCGCGCAGGCGACGGGCTAGCAGGCTGACGGCCGAGGCGCCGAGGTAGGCCTCGGTCTTGCCGCCGCCGGTCGGGAAGAAGATCAGGTCGACGATCGAGCGTGTGGAAGCGGTGCGGTCGACGAGCTCGGGCAGGCTGGCCAGCAATGAAGGCGATCTGGAACGGCCGCCAGTTGCCTTTGCCCGGCAGCGGCAGTCGGCGTGGGATGCGACCGTTGACCGATCAGCCGACCGTCGCTCCAGTCGCTGGACGTTGCGCTTGCCGAAGTTGGAACGGAGTTGCTGGAACAGCATCGCTTCGTTCGCGAGTCGGAAGGCTCGCGACGCGATCGGGTCTGTCGTCGCCAGCTGCCAGCCCGCCACGCATCCGGGCGAGGGCCGCCCGGGCGAGTTCCGTGTGACGCCGCGCCGCAGGGTGGAACTGCGGCGAGCAGCGCGGCGATCTCAGCCTCGCGCTCGGCGATCCATTCGTCGTAGAGCCGACAGCACCGTCTCGACCTGGTGTCGCCCTTCGGTCGGTGCCGTTCGCGAGCGCCTCCATGCTCACGGTCACGGGGCGGCGGCTGCCGTTCGAGGCGGTCATGTAGACGTTCGGGGTCAGGCTGACAACCTCGTAGGCGGGCAGCGGCTCGGCCCAGACTGCGCTGGCAGCGGGCTTGTCCGCGGGATGCCTGCCCAGTCGGCGGCGCACCCGTGGCCGATCGCGAAGGTGCGCTGTTTCCGGTAGAGCAGGTCGATGGACTGCTCTTCCTCGTCGGGCTCGGGCTGCTCGACATCGGGATACGGCTCGATTCGCGTAGCTTCCTTGGGGCTCGGCCCGGAAGGTCATCTGGAACAGCGCCGCAGCCGGGCCCGATCCGGGCGCCGTGTTGAGCGCGGCCATCGTGACCAGGCGTTCAGGCGAATGGCCGGCCGCCCGGGCACGCGGCGGCTGAAGACCTGCACCGTCGGGGTGACCCGGAGGTTCTCACCTGGTGTCAGCGTCACGTTCCTGCGGCGGTTGGTCTCGTCGAGCAGGATCTGCCCGGGTATAACGCCGGTCAGCTTGAAGGGCCGGCGTACCCACCAGATGCGCGCGGCGTCGAAGGCCAGGCCATGTCGACCTGCAGGCGGTCGTAGTAGGCGCCCGTCACCGTCACCGCGAGCGAGCCGTCCGCGGAAACGCTGCACTGGAAGGAGACAGCCATCGCCGAGGGCTTGAACGAGTTCGCGTCTGTCAGGTCGAAGTCATCGGTGTCCGCCTCGCCGTGCGAGCTGTGGCACCCTTGACCTCGATTTCGACGACCGGCTCGGTGAGATCCTCGTCTGTCTCGCTCAGCCCGGTGACTCCGGCTATTTGATCATCGAGGCCGTCATCTGCTGGCGGGGCCGACTGCCCGGCCGGGATGGCGGTGCCATGGTCGGCGGCGCCGGCGAATAGGACGCCGATGCCGTAGCGGTGGAGGGGATCGGCACCGGTCAGAATCTCCTGCCCGGTGCTGGCGTCGTGCCAGATGCCTCGGCTGTCTTCGGGAGTGTCGAAGTTATGGCTCCCGGTCGAGCAGTCCAGCGGCTTGCCGCGTGGCGGCTCGTCGGCTGGCGGTCCGAATAGCTCGCGCCGCACGGCAGCCTCCATGATGGCCCGCGCTTCGACACCGGTCATGACTTTCCTCCATAGGCAGCGCGAAGTGTCTGGGTCTCGATCAACAGCGATCAGGCGGTCGGTCGCGCGGGTCATTCCGATGTAGAGCAACGATTCGAAGTTCGGGGACGTTCGCCTCGTCGAGGTCAGTCATGATCACGGCGGGCGCCTCCAGGCCCTTGAAGGAATGGATGGTGCTGAACCGCAGCTTTCCAGCCCTGGGCGCCAGGCCGTCCGCCGGGCGCAGGACCTGGCGCAGCCACGGGTCGGTTGTCGTCTCTGCGGTCGAGCCGTGCCGTAGCGGGCTCAGTACGACGATCTCGTCGAGCCGGTAGCCGTCGTCGCGCAGCGCGCGCACCGCCTCGGCCAGAGCCGCCGACTGATCCTGCCCGCGCGGGATTGGGATGAATTCGGGGTCGGCGCCATCGTCCGGTCGGCGGAAGCGACGGTATCCGGGCTTCATGTGGCCAGTTTCTCCACGACCGTGCCGATGCGCGGCAAGTTCCGGCAGTTGACGGTCAGAGCAAAGATAACTAGGCCGGGGATCCGCTCCCTGAGCAGAGCCCGTCCATCGCCGGTTTCGTAGATTGCTTGCCGCTCGAAGTCTCCGAACAGCAGCAGCCGGCCGCCTTGGAGACCGTCGTTCATAAGGAGGTCGAGGACGTCGAGGAACGGCTGACGAGCCAGGTCCTGGATCTCGTCGACGATTAGGAAGTCGGCCGCCTCGCGCTCGCCATGGCCGATCAGCGCCTCTATCGCCAGGTCAGGCAGTTGTTCGTCCCAGAACTGCTGACCTGCCCCCGCTGGCGCTTGGCTGCCGCTCAGGAGAAGTGCCTCCTGGTGGAAGGTGCCAACCTGCAGCCCTTCAATGCCGGCCAGCTCCTGCCTGAGCCGCTGACCGAGGAGGCGGTTAAAACAGAGCAGCCGACCGGTGTGTCCGAGTTCGATCTCGCGGCGTGCCGCCTCCATCGCCAGCCAGGTCTTGCCCGAACCAGCCGGCCCGGTGAACAGCACTTTCCGGTTGTGCTGCATGTTGTCAAGCGCGTCGTACTGCTCGTCGGTAAAGGCTGTCAGCTGCACCTGACGTGCCCGCCGGATGTCGCCGGGCACGACGGCCGCTTCGAACTTCGGCCGCAAGAGGGTAGCGATCCGACTTGCGGTTACCTGGTCGGGCCCGTATCCGCCGTGCAGTGAACCCCGTGATGCGGCTCTCCAGGTGCCGAGCACCGGCCGCAAGGGTCCGCAGGACTGCCGGCACAGCATCGGTCCTTAGGTCCTCGGAATCGAGTAGCTGCCAGTTGTGCCACTCCGGACTTGGCGGCAGCATGCGTCCGGGCGCGAAATGGGTGAACCAGACCGCGTAGATCACCGGCACCGACCGCAGGTTCACTTCTCGCGCGATCAGGTAGTTCCTGATGCTGTGCATGGCCTCATCGGCCTGCTGGAACGGCCCGCGGCTAGTCGGCGTCCTGGTCCCGAGCTTCCAGCGGCCGTCGGGCAACCGCTCGACCGACCGATGGGATTTCACCTCGACAATCAAGACGCCCTGGTCGGGGACGATGACCACGAAGTCGGCCTCACCCTCCACCTGCCGGACGTGTGACGCGATCGCCAGCGAGTGGAGGACGATCCACCTGTCGGTCTCCGGGCTCCGAGCGAGCGCGTCGAACAGCGCCGCTCGCCGGGCGGCGCCTCCTCCGGGCAGTACGGCGGCATCATTCGAGCCACTTGGCGCTCCGATCAGGCGTCAGCTGGCGCGCGTCGTGTCGCGATATGATCTCGACGTAGGGTGAGACGCTGAGGACCCGCGTTGCGATCATGCCGCGGAAACCCTCCGATTTCAGCTCGAGTCGTAGGTGGCCATCGAGTTCCAGGATGGACATGTCAGCTGCGGCAACCGCTTCCTCAAGTTTGTCGCCGATCTTGGCGCTCGCTTGCGCTCGACTGCGGCGCAAGAGCGTGGCCAGCTCGTAGGTCGGGTGCACCTTGACCCCGAGCCACTGCAGCAGCCGCTCGAAGTCCTGGTTGCTGAGCGGTCTTGCGAGCATGGGATCCGTCCAGGCGGCGATACGGTGGAGCGTCTTGACGCCGACGGCGGCGAGTTCACGGACAACAACAGCCGGCCCTAGCTGGTCGAGCTTCGCCTGCAGGGCAGCCTTCCATGCAGACTGTGAGGCGACGACCGCCACAGCCTGAAACCCCATCAGTTGAAGCGCGGCTTCGTAGAGCGCGAGCCGTTCGGTTTCCCCGTCCCGCACCAGCAGGTAGGTGCCAGGCCGCACAGCATCGACATCGATGTTGATGACCCGTCCCCCGCTTGGCTGTGCGGGGTCGACCGAGCGGATCCAGTCTCCGTCGTCGTCGAGCCACATCTTGAAGCCGCCGCTCAGCAGCATCCGACGGGCGGCGACCTCGTCTGGGCCTGGTTCTCGCGGCGGCGTATCGGGCGGAATCCAGCTGACCTGCGGCAGCAGGTCCGTCTCGTCAATCACGTCTCTCGCGGGTGAGGGCACCGGCGCGGCGACATCGCCAATCGGGAACTGTCTTCCGGTGACCACGACGGCACCCTCGGCGTGGGCTGCGAGCACCGACCTTGGCAGAGAGCGGTCGCCGAACCATGCAGGAAAGACGAAGTTCAGCATCTCGGTCATGGGGGCGTTCACCAGTGATGCGGGGAAGAACCGGGGTGGGCCGACGGCGTAACCGGATTCAACGAATAGCTGTTCGCGGATGAGCTGGCTTGCGCTCATGACCCGAAAGCCGAGCGGTCCGAGCCAGGTTTCCAGGCCGGCCTTGGCCGAGGCGCTCGCGGCGATAATCACGCAAGCCCGGGCGGTTGCCTCTTGGATCGATTCCAGCAGTATGCTGCCTGCGATTGGATCAGCAGCCGCGATAGATCCAGCGCTGTCAGCCAGCTCATCGAGGGCGCGCTGAGCCTGCGGGTCGACAGCAGCCCGCAGGCGGCCGGCTTCGGACGCGACGTCGGTGGCGGCCGTCTGGATAGCGGACCCGCGCTCAAGGGGCTGCGGCTGGGTCAGCAGCCGCCAGCGCAGGGCTTTGGCTGCACCGAACACATCGCCCCAGAGCGCCGAGGAGTCGTCGCGGGTGAGCAGCAGGAGCTGCTGGATCGCAGTATTGACGCGCGCACCATACGGATCACCGACCAGATCAAGCTCGACGCCGTTCCTGGCGAGGGCTGCCGAACGAATGTAGCGAGAAGCCACCGCATCGAGCCGACTCACCACGGCACCTCGAATCCGAGTACCTCGACACCAGCCGGCGGCTTCCAGCCCAGGTCGTTCTCCAGCGACACAGGCTCCCCTCGGCTGTTGCGATAACTGATGACCGACTCAGGCTCGGATTCATCGAGAATGGACCGGTCCATAATCGCGAAGACAACCGGCACCTCGATCGCCGGCAGGTACTTCGTCGCGGAGGCGCCGTCCAGCACTACGGCACGTAGGTCCGCCGACGGCAGCTCCACATCGAGATGCGACGCCGAGTAGAGGCGAGTCGACCAAGTTGCGGCTTGAGCGCCGGCCGGAAGCAGGATGTTCGCGACCGGCTCACGCTCATCTCCAAGGCCCAGAAACGCTGTCAAGTCCTCCGCCAGCCATTTCAGCGTTCCTACCAGCGCAAGATCTTGCGGTGGCGAGCACAGCCGGGCCGCCCAGTCTTTGTCGATGCACGTCAGCCTGCTGATGACCCCTGGCTCCGGGACGGGCTGGCTGCGAGGCCTGTCCAGAGAATCAAGCGGGACGATCGCCCGCAGCTTGTCGATCTGCCAGTCATTGCCAAACCTGGCGTAGTCCTTCGCAACGTTGATCCCACCGAAGTGCGCGGTCAGCACCTTGCTTGGCGTCACTACGCGGACTGGCGCATGGAGCGGCAGGTCGGCCAGCGTCTCTCGCACCGGCTGGATGTGTGGCGCGGTTGTGGCGGTCATCCAGCCGCAGCCCACCAGCACCGCAGCGAAGTCACGGACAGGTACCGATAGCACAACCACCAGCTGGCCGTCGGCGTGGGCCCGCGACCACCGCGCCACCAAACGGCCGAGCATGACGAACTTGCCGATCCAGTCCGCAGCGACGACTTGGCCGGAGGGATCCTCGGCAAACGTCATGCACGCCGGGGGTCGGTGTTGCGCAGCTTCCACAGCCACCCTCCCTGCTCGACCCAGCCAACTGCATTAGCAGGAGCTAGGGTGCCGTCAACGCTTTTATAAATTGGGCAGAAATGTAGAACTGGATCGCAACATCGTATGGCGTGGCCGCACCGTTCGCGCGGCAACAAATAGGATGAATAATCCCATGAGGCTTATTCAGGGCAGGGACAAACCGACTGGTAGCAACGGCGTGTCAAAGTTAAAGACGACCCGCTTTCCGGAAGAATTGAGTTACCACACGCAATTCTCAAGAAGGCGGGCCATCACATGTATCATACCACTGGCTTCTCCAGGGACGAGATCGCAGAACTCTGCGTCATGATCTGGCAAGCGGCAGCCGAAACGGGAAAGGCAGCCTGGCCGCCTTGCCTCGGCCTTTACAAATCCGTTGTCGTGACACTCTCCTACCTGCGCCGCAACCATGTTCAGTCGGAGATCGCAGAGTCCTTCGGCGTATCCCAGCCGACGATCAGCCGCGTGATATCAGCTATCACCCCGCTCCTGGAGAAAACCCTCGCAGGCATCGTGCCCACGGCTGATGAGCTTGGCCCGAATTCCCAGCTCATCGTGGACGGAACCCTGCTGCCGTGCTGGTCCTGGGCCTCAACTCCGAGCCTTTACTCCGGGAAGCACAAGACCACGGGAATGAATGTGCAGGTCGCATGCACTCTCGAAGGCGAGGTCGCCTGGATTTCCGATCCGATCGAAGGGAGCCGAGACGACATGCATTGCATCGGCGAGTCAGGCGTCCTTTCCGGGGTGATTCCCGGCAGATGGATAGGAGACAAAGGCTATATCGGGAGCGGAATGATCACGCCTATCAGGAAGCCCGCCCATCGCGATCTGCTGGACTGGGAAAAGGAATTCAACACAGCCGTTAACAGGATACGCTATGTCGTCGAACGGGCTATCGCGAACTTCAAGACCTGGAGGATCATGCACACTGACTACCGGCGACCCCTGAGCACCTTCGCCCAGACCATCTCAGTCGTTGTCGGATTGCACTTCTACAGAATGAGTGCTGAATAAGCCTCCATCTGTCACTAACTGTCGGCAAGATCCCTCAGTAGTCAGTTAGAGGCCAGTCTCAGACATCATCCCCTTTGCCAGGGTATAACACCTTAGCTAGTAGATGACGGTATAGTAGTTATCTGCTCCGCACGCTAAGTGGTGAGGCACGTAAGCGTGATCCGAGCCGACTGCTGAGAGGTCCGAGAAGTAGGCGGAATTTCGAACCGACGAACAAAGGTGCTGTACCCGTATCGACATCAATGCAATGTAGCGTCGCGTGTCGGGATGTCATCATCACCGAAAGTTGATCGAGGCGGACACGCCCATCTGATTGGGCAGCGACCTGAACTGATCAAGGTCGGCACGGCGGCCCGATCGTGAATGCTTACCTCGAAATGCCGCGGTCTTGACGAGCGCGCGCGTGACGAACTGAAGGTAGAACCGGTAGGCGGCATCGTTCTCGGCCAGGCTAAGTCGATATCGAATGGGCGATCCCAGGGAGCGCAGGCATTGGGCGCAGCGCGTACATCGTCTTCGCAGCAGCGGTGGATCCAAAGGTGACGTGGCTGTCGCCGCTCGTCCGACGGCGGAGCCACGCTCGGGCGCGACCCCGGCCCCCCGACGGCACTTACTCGCTGTCATCGGTGGCTGTATCCGAACCGCACGCCGACGGCTCGGCATGGTGTCGGCCAGCTGCATGCGAATGCTGTGAAGCCGATGCAGAAATGGTGATCTGAGCTGCCTCCGGCGCTGCCGTATTGTCGTTGCGACGCCTTCCGGGTCGCTGCTTCGGATGGACTCTGATCGACGGCGACTAGTTCGACAGTCTCCTGGTGGCGGTGCTCGCATACCTGTCCGTTCTGGCTTGATTCGGCT
Organism: uncultured Actinomycetota bacterium; assembly: GCA_963819285.1. Taxonomy (GTDB): domain Bacteria; phylum Actinomycetota; class Actinomycetes; order Streptosporangiales; family Streptosporangiaceae; genus Chersky-822. The sequence goes on along the minus strand of CAWFVM010000002.1, from coordinate 693,894 downwards.
ACGATCCAGCCGGGAGGCGGCATGAATGTGGCTGAGGCGAAAGAGATGGTCCTCGCCCTGGTGTCCGCAGGTCGGCCGGAAATGGCCCGGCTGCTGGTCGATCCGGTGTCGCCGGATGGTGATCCGGGGAAGTTCCGGATCGACGGGAAGATCGCGAGGGTGATACATCGGTTTAGCGGCTGGCACGCGCCGATCAGCCTGGGCTGGTTCTCCGGCGGCTACGACCAGCCGGTGATCAACAAGACGGCGTTCTACTGGTACGTGTTCGCCATCCCGAATCTGGGCCGGTATCACGCCGATCACTACTACATCTGTGACTACCTGCAGATGCGCGACTGGGTGCTGGCCTTCAACGCTCCGAGGGGCAACACCCACCGTGATCACGCGAGCTGGCGGGCTGACCTTCCGCTGTATCCCGGTGAGGACGCCGGCTACTTCCGGTGGGGAGATGAGACCGCTGGCGTCTACGACCAGGCCAGGCCGGGTCTTCGAGCCTGACAACCTCGCCACGGTCGCCATCCCCGTCCCGGCAGGTGCTCATGTCGGCAGCTATGGCACCGGAGGCGAATCCGCGGCGCATCGTCTTCTGAAGATGTACGTGGCCAGCCACCCGTACGAGTTCGGGATGAGCCCGGCCGCCGTGCCGCACGTCGAGTACCGGTTCGCTACCGGCGACCGGGTCGACGTGATGTTCGAGAACCACCTGCCGGACCGGACGGTCATCGAGATCGAAGTCGACGGCGAGCAGAACATCTGCATCGGCATCCACCAGGCCATCAAATACCGATCGCTGGCCGCAGCCGACGCAGGTTACCCGCTCCTCACCTCCCGCGTGCGATCCCTGGTCGTGGCTTACGACACCGACTATGCGAGGGCACACGAACTCGCCAGCCGATATGAGATACCACTCATCGCCGTCGACCGGAACCATGTACTCACGCCACTCCCATAGCCAGGGAACAGCGGGTAACACAGCCAGGGACGCGGCTAGCTGGCGGTGGCGGGAGCGGCAGGTTCGGCAGCGCCGGCTTCGGTGCCTACTTTAAGGGAGTAACCCAGGACCCGCTCGCCTAGCTCGGTAGGTGACCACACTCGCTCGATCCGACCGATTCTAGGTGCTTGCTGGCCGATGGAGGGTAGGCCGGTGCATGCGGCTGGCTGCCAGTCCGGTCAGCTACCCGAGACCAGCATCGCCGCCGACACCGGCAGAAAGGGCGTTCTGCGCTCCGGAACCATCTCCCAGCGGATGAGCGGAAGAAGTGCAGACTCGGCGCGGCGGCAGCCGCGGCTGGCCGACTCGTTCCGCCACCTAGCGTGCAGTCGGCCATGGCGCAACCCCGTCGTCGACTCGGCGAAGCGATCACAGCGGTCATGCCCGGCGCGCCGACAATCGTCGACATACCCTGTGTAGCTGGGAACACATTGGGAACCGCGACAGCCTCAAGGAGTTGCACCCCGGTACCGACGGTCGCTGACCTGCATCAACGTAACCAGCAACCTCTACGGGAGCGGTCCGCCGGACCGCTTACGAAACAAGTGCTGGCCAGCGCTCGCACTAGGACTGACCTGGGGCTTCTCCTGGTGGCAGGTGTTGGGTTCGAACCAACGTAGGCTGAGCCGACGGTTTTACAGCCATCTCCGAAACATGATCTGACCTGGGCTTATGTCCTATCCTCCCGCACTTCTCCGGCCATTCTCCGCAACTATCCCCTTGCCGAACTCCAGCCCGCCGGCCGACCGAAACCGGCTGACCGACGTGGGCAGATCCAGGCTCAATTGTCCCTCATCGGCGACAACATGGCCGGAGCGCCGGCTCTTCGCAGCAACGGTCACGCTTGCTCAGTCCCGGTCTTGGGACAGTAAAGGTGCGCTCTTCGAACCGTTCTGGGCAGATGATCTGCGGAGTTCTGGTCCGACGTTCGACCAACCCACCAGCCATCCCATGCCAGATACGTGCGCATCTAGCCGCCACGGGACAGCGCGTTGCAGGTCAGGCCGACTTCGCCGGCCTTCTTGAGATCCGCTCTCGATCGGGCATTCGGCCGAAAACCACGTAGGTAGTTGCGTCGCCTGGGACTCAGGCGGCAGATGGGCGCAGCGCCCTGGTTAAGCTGGCATCAAGCTAGCGGCGCGTGAGCATCGTGCTGACGCGCCATGAAACAGTTGCCATCTCGTAGGCCCGAACTGCGGCCTGCATGATTGGTGGTCCCTTGTGGCCGCGCTTGATGGCCCGCTCGATTCGCCGTTCCAGTACCGGCCACATGGCATCTGCCAAATCAGGCTTGGATAGTCGGCCTCGGCCACCCCAGTTGACATCGTCGATGTTCGGCGATGAAGTGAGCCCCTCACGATGAATGGCGGCGATCAGACCTGGCCGTCCCCCTGGGTGAGGCGTGGCGGCGACCGACTGGAGCGCATCGGCAAGCTGGGCATCGGTGAAGTGTGCGAACTCGAAGGGGTACTTGCCCCAGGTTTTGATCTCGACCATTCGGCCGCGGCGTGAGTTGTTGTAGAGGTCACGCCGCAAGTCCGGTGGGATCTCCTTCGCAATCGAGTCGAGCAGCAGTTTGCGCTGCCGACGCTGATCAGCGAGGGAGGCGTAATCGTTCTCCGCGTCCGCCAGCACGAGGAGCCGGGCCACTGGACGGTCGAGCGTCGTTCCATTGCCAAGATCTCTGCCCAACATGGGCTGAGCGGCAAAGCGAGCGAGGAGTGACAGATGCCTCGCCTTGGTTGTGCCGCCGTACTCGACGATGCGCATCCAGTTCGGGTCGAGGTCGATGCCGAGTTGCGCCATCACTCGCGGCAGTATCCTCCGCTCGGTTTCGCCCTCCACGCCAATGACCAACGCCGGGAAGGGCGAAAGATGCAGGTTCGTCAGGGCGGCATCGAGGGAGTGGGTTGGACTGCTGAGACCTTCTTGTTGCAGTGGGACAGCCATCCCCGATGGCGCGCCGGTTCCCGCTGTCTCCTCATGGAAGCGATCAAGGATGTCGGCGGCAAGCCGGAAATCCATGGCGTTCAGGGCGTCCCCGCGCAGTGTCTCCCAGGCCTTGGCGCTGGAGCGCCGAATGAGGTCATAGAAGTCGCCCGTGTCATCGCGGAACGCTGCGGCGATCCTCAGATCGCCAGCCTGAGCCTCTATCTGGGCAGCGGTTACTGCCAGCCAGTTGACCATTCCATCCGGGTTATAGTCCTGTCGAGCCTTGCGCCAGGTCGCTAGGTCATGGCTGACCCTGTGCGTTATAAGCGGCCAATAGTACGTGTCGAGGGCGCACAACATGATCGCAAGGGATCGCCAGGAGGTGAGTGCTTCGAGCGTTGGCGCGTTCGGTCTGTCGGCCTCATCAAGACGCCAGACGAGACCGAGATCGCCCTTACGCTCAGGCTTCAGTTTCCTCAGGAATTGAGTGGCGACGTCCAGGCCGAGCAGTTGGTGGCGGGCGTACAGATACGCCGAATCAAAGGTCGGCCAGAGTGCGCGCCGGCGCTCTACCGCCCAGTCCTGGAAGGCCTCGTAGGCGGGGTCAGCGGCCCGTCCATCAGTCGCGCCACGAAGCAGCTCCGAGACGACGGTCGTGTGAACATGCTGGGCTGTCAAGCTCAGGGCGACGTCCTGCTTGCGCGTCGGCGCACCAGGCGTCAGGTCCACACGAAACAGGGGAGTGAGCACACCGTGACGGTGGAGCACTTCAAGGACATGGAGGTCCATCGGCAAGCCGCGATCGGCGTAGCCACGGCGACGCTCAGCTAGCTTGGCGAAGTCCGTAGCGCTCAGCAAGCCAACTTGGCTGAACGGATAGGGCAGGCTAAGCAGGTCCAGGCTGGAGCGTGGCGTCGCCGCTTGCGATGCCCGGACTGATGAATACTCAGCCGATGTGGCAGTGCCATCACCGCCCACAGCGAATCCTCAACAGGATGGATCGGGCAACTGCTGTACCGCCACTCATGGTGTGATGATCTTCATCTTGCTCTTAGTACCGGGCTTATCCGCAGGTCGCTTCGGGTAAGGGTCGGTGGTCAGGAGGTTGGCAGCCGAGCCAGATTCCCTGACCAGCCAGTTGATAATCGCTCCGCGAGCCAACAGCACTGCCTCGGTGCCCGACTCCCGGTCAGCCGTCGTAGTTGGATGCAGACCGAAGCCCTGCGGTACGTCATAACCGAGCAGTCGCTCGCCATGCGTGACCAGACTGCGAACCATGTAGATCTTGTTGATCCGTGTTCGGCTCGGTCGCCCAGGAGCGTACTCCTCCATGAAGTCCAGGAACATCTTCGTCGAGGCATCAGCGCCCTCACGCTTTTCGCCACTCTGTGCCAGGCATTCGACAGCATTGATGAGCGACATCAGGTACAGCGACTGTGAATAGGTCCAAATAGCGTCAGCCGTGTGCAGCCAGTAGCAGCTGCGGAGAAAGCGATCGCGTCGCTGCCCTTCGAGGTTGCTAAACGCGACGCCGAATTCATTCAGGGACGCCGGAACGGTGAGTGGCTTGAAGTCGAAACCACGGCGACTGTAGTAAGCATCCGTCGGGTCTTCCGCTAGCGGACTCCAGGAGCCGATGTCGCTGAACCCATCTGCAAGCAGCTCGAAGCCAGGTATGGAGTAGCCCTCCTGACGCCATTCGGGCAGGAAGGTCCCGGACGCATCGTCAGCGCTGCGCGCATAGACCCAGTGATGACGAGCACGGTTTGACGGTGCATTGACCTGACCACCGAGCAGGAGATTCAGAACGAGCACCAGTTCGTAGGTGTGACGCTCCGTTCGGAGCATTCTGACTTGGTGTGTGGGTGAGTCGACAAACGCGAACTCCAGCACCCACGGATGCTCTGCGTACTCGACATCTGGAGGTGGCGCCTCGGCGGGTGCCGGTCGGATCAAGAACTTGTCTTCGTGCTGATACCAGCCCTCGACACGGCGGAGGCTGAACATTGGAATCCGCCAGACCTTTCGGGTTGTTCCATCGAGCGAGTCTACGAGGGCCCGGCTGATCTGCTCTCCGATCTGGTCAGTGAACGCCGGACCAGTTAGTGCATCGATCAGAGCACCCTCGGAGTAGCGCAGGCTCAGGACCCACTCATCGTCCGCATTCCGGTACTCGACCTCATTGGCCGTGAGCTGAGCGCCGCGCGGGAGCACTGACCTATGGACGGCCGCCAGCTCTTCATCGTCTACTTCTCCGATTCGAAGTAGCTCCTTGATTGATACGGGTCTGAACTTTGGCATTATTCCAGCTTAGGATAATTGTTGTTATATTGCTATAATCCCATATCTGGGTACCAGCTATGAAAGCCTCAGGTCGTCGTCTACCTCGATGAAACCCCATTGCCGGGCGATGCGGATGAGTGCCTGGCAAACAAGCTCTTGGCGCTCCGCTCCGCTCGGGCCAAGCGGCGCAACGATCGTAATCCCGCCCTGCTGGAGCTGGTTGCTAGAGGCGGTGCCAAATGGCGACAGATCAATCAGCTGTGCAAGCTCTGTGTAATTGTACACACCATCGATGTGCTTTTTGACAGCGCGTACGTACAGCTCGACTCTCGGTGGTCCGATGAGTGGCACGAGGCTGGCGTCTTCGACGACCCCTTGGGGGATGACGAGTGTAGCTGTTGCCCACCCGGCGACGAAGACCTTGATCAGCTCAGGGACGCTGACACGCAGATCGGCTGCCTCGTCACTTCCAGCTTGCATCCCGCCGAGCCGCACTCCGATGGCTGCCGAGGCCTGCACGGAGTGTTGTTGTATGCCGTCTGGCAGCATGAGCCTGGCCTCAGCAACCAGCGCCGATGAGTCGTCCGATGCCGATATTCCTGCTGAGTATTGGGCGGAGCGTTCGGATTGCCAGCCACCCCGCTGTTGATCTATTGGCTCCCACATCAACCTAGGTGCCGTCAGGCCTCTTCGTCCCGACAGGGCTAGCAGGGCTTGGGACAGCTCACTGTCCCGCAATGCTGCCAGCATCCGCCTGCGCCCTCGTCCGTCAATGCTCCACCCAGTCGCACCCCGCCAAGGAAGGAACGCGTCGACGCGAAGAACGAGGTCCGGCGTGCTTTCGGGAGTGCCCACATGTGACCAGCGATCGGCACCCAGTGCCCACAATCGGCCAATGGTTGGAACTGGTTCCCAGTGCCAAGTTCCGCTCGCTCCGGTCTGGATCAGCTGACCCGGTCCCCAGGCCCCACCGCCAAGACGCACCGTCCGACGTCCCGAGGTGTCTGTCTTGTCAGCGACTGGCAAGCCAACCTGCTGGGCATCGTCGGCTGGGCTGGAGTCGCGGCACAGCTTAAGAAGGAACCTCAGAAGGTCGCCAGTCAGGATGACCGGCTGGTGATCCGGCAGGGCGAAGATCGCCGCCGGGCCTCGCGAATCACCGGTCAAGTGCTGGAAAACGCCCGGCCCATTAGCGGTCACGACGTCCAGCGGATCGCCGAGCACAGGGCGGCCACCCGCCGCCTGGTAGGCCTGGCGAAAGACGGCAGTCCACAACGGGTCACCTTCGCCAACGGCTACTGACGGCGCCTGTTCGGCCGCCGCCATCACGACCCGCGGTTCTGGTGGGCCTGTCACGTTCCAGCCTGCGCTGAGCAAGCGCTGTAGATCCTGGCGGCTGAGCCAATGTGTCCCGTCGTCATCCCTCAGCGGCACGGCCACCGTTGTCCCGGCGGGCGCGCCCTCAACGCCTTCAACCCCGGACACGACGAACGGCTTATCCCGTTCTGCCTGTGCTGGCACATCGAGGACCAACAGTCCGCGATCGTCAGCAACTCCCACCCACCGGGCTGCGAAATCCGTAACGAAGGGGAAGACCTGCTCGCGTACCACCTTGCGGTAGCGATCAGCGGTAATCAGCGCTGCCGGAACGGGCCGGACCTCGTCGATGACATCGTTGCCGTTGTCGCGGCGCGTCTTGAGGCCGACAACGATCAATCCGCCCTCAGCGTTAGCGAGGGCAGCGACATCCTTGGCCAATTCGCCTGCCGATCGCGCCGTCGAGTTGGTAGGGCTGGCCTTTGGCGTCCAGCCAGGCGCACTCTCGGATACCCAACAGCAACTCTGCCTGCCCAGAGGTAAGCGCCGCGAGGGCGCTCGCAACGTCACGGATCGTCACCGCACCAGTCTCCCGCATCGAACGTGGCGCTGAGCCAGACCGGAGTTATGACCACGTCAGCCTCAGTTCTCACCATCGGAGACGAACGCGCGTCGACCCTAGCCATCCAAGGACCAGCAAAACTCAGCCGAGACTGTCCGACCCGCTCGAACCGCCGCTCCTGTAGCTACAAGTACATGCCGAAACCGTCCTTGGCAGTGGCGTCTCGGCTGGTCAGGAGCCTCAGGACAGCGTTCTTTAAATCCGCACACGATCATGGTGATCTCGCTCATGCCGGGCGTTCACCTCCACCACCAGCGCTCGTGCCCGCACCCCGGTCACGCGCGGAGTCCATCTCGTCCGGGCCGTCCACCAGCGGCAGCATCCGGCCATCGCGTACCAGTCGGGCCGCCGCGCCCGCCCCAGCGCGAACTGCTGCGCGAGGTGCCCGGCCAGTCAGTCCTCCCATCCCCGGCATGTGTCACACGCGGCGGCGCTGACCAGCACCGGAACCGGGCCGTCCTCCCGGTCGCGGACCTCCAGCAGGCATGATCTTGCCGCCCCGAAAAGTCAGGCGGTTGCGAAGTCGGCATCTCCGAACCGGATGCCCCTTCGTTCCGAACTGGGTGGTCAGCGGTCGTACGCCCATGTGAGCAAAGTATCCGCAGCCCGCAGGCCTACGACGGGGTGCGGTCACTGCGCATGACCGCATCTGCCGTCGAATCGCTGCTCCAATTTCGCTCCCAGTGTCAACGCGATCCGGTTCCTCAGGGCGGTCAACCGGCTCCTTGGCAATGCCCTGCTGTGATCAGTCAGGGAGGTCCGCTGGGTCCGCGTTGAGGGCATGGATGAGCGCCATGATCGTGAAGTAACCGGGCTCGACAACGGTGCATGTCTCGATATTCCTGGACGGTGGCGACGGCCAACCCGGCCCTGGCGGCGAGCTGTTCCTGGCTGAGGCCAGCGAGCTCGCGGCGTGCGCGCAGCCATGACGCCAGGCGGACGGCCTGTTCCGCGTAGCGGCTGTCAGCGCGGCGCCTGCGTCCCGGTCGGACCATTCTGTTAGCCTAGTGATAAAAATTTACCGCTAAAGATTTAGTGCTGATAGCGTCCTGATCTCAGATCCGGCGGATGCGGCACGGAGGACTCATGGCGGCAGGCACGGGCATTGAGTGGACCGAGGTCACCTGGAACCCGACAACGGGCTGCGACCGGATCTCGGACGGGCTGCGATAACTGCTACGCGCTGGCCCTGGCGAAGCGGCTGAAGGCGATGGGCCAGGCCAAGTACCAGAACGACGGCGATCCTCGGACGTCCGGGCCCGGTTTCGGGCTGACGACCCACCCGGAGGCCCTGCGACTGCCCTACACCTGGCAGGCCGGCGCGTCGTGTTCGTCAACTCGATGAGCGACCTGTTCCACGCCCGGGTGCCGCTCGAGCTTCGTCCGCCAGGTATTCGAGGTCATCGCCGACACGCCCGCAGCACACGTACCAGGTACTCACCAAGCGGTCGGCACGGCTGCCGAAGGTCGCCGGAAAGCTGGAGTGGCCGCCGAACCTGTGGATGGGCGTTTCCGTGGAAGACGCCACGGTGCTCTCCCGCATTGACCATCTGCGTGCTGTGCCAGCCGCTGTGCGGTTCCTGTCGTGTGAGCCGCTGCTGGGGCCCCTTGACGGCCTTGACCTGACCGGCATCGACTGGGTAATCGCCGGAGGCGAGTCCGGCCCGGACTTCCGGCCGCCCGACCCCGCCTGGATCACCGCGATCCGCGACTTGTGCGTCACGGGCGGAGTGCCGTTCTTCTTCAAGCAGTGGGGCGGGCACACGCCGAAGGCGGGTGGCCGGGAGCTGAATGGCCGCACATGGTCCCAGATGCCGCGGCAGGCAAGCGTCAGCGCAGCCTGAGCACGCTCGTCTTGGTCACTCGCCCCGAAGGGCTCACCGAGATCTGCCCGTCTCCGACGAGGATGCTGACCGCCTCCCTGGCGTGCTTGGGCAGCCACCGGGCCGTATCCACTAGCAGCCAGTGACCGAGCTCTTCCAGCGTCGCTGAGCTGCTGGTCAGTCTTTGCGTCACCAGCTCAAGCAGCTCGGGATTCTCGCTGCCGCCGAATAGCGGCATCTGGCCGGCCGGTGCGGCACCGCGCGTGCGCGGGTCCCGGAACCCCATGCCATCGGTGCCGTCGACCAGCCACATGGCGTCCTTCATGACCTCGACGCCCTTCTCGTGGCCCGTTCCGTACACGAGATAAAGGGGCTGACCAGTCCTGGGCACGATCTGGAACTGGAGCTGATACTTGAAGCCTGCCCGGCGCAAGGCGTCGCGGTAGGTGGCCAGCCAGACGCGCCACTTCTCGTCTGGGGGGAGTTCGCGGTCCGCGGGCTGCCAGTGCTGCCGCCCGCCGAAGATGCTGTCGAGTCGCTCTTGCTCCAGGCCCTCGCGCCTGCTGAACCAGTTCGGCCCGAACGTGACGATAACCTCGCTGGACGGATTGTGACCCAGCCGCCGGATCAAGGTCCATGGCACGTTCACGTTGCCCCAGCTGTCAAAGACACCGAGGATCGGATGACCCCAGGCCCCGGTCTCCTCCAGGAATCTCTCGGCAGCCAAGCCAGCCTCTTGGTCGCATGTCAGAGCCTTAGCCGGAAGCGCTTCGAGGTCGCCGAAGTTCCGCTCAAGCTCACTGCACAGATAGCCATAGCGCCCGCGGTTGCTTTCCATGAAGAGCAACCGGACCCTGTCGCGACTCAAGTACATCCGGTCCACCGCTGCATGCCCTAGGAGCCTGCCAAGCGCAAAGACGGGAGAGCCCTCCTCCCCGCCCTCGTACTTCCCCGGCCCCGCGAACGCATCCAGGTAGGTCACGCGACCTCGGAGGTGGCCGTCCCGAGGCGACGGCTGGAGCAGGATGGGCCACCAAGCATCGAGATACCGCTTGTAAAGCTGGTGCTTAGCGGCGGTCGCGGGCTCAAGCGGCCACAGAACGCTCACTGCACGCCCTTTGATAATGACATCTTTCCCCCAAGGACCATTTAGTGATCATCGTACCGCCACTCGCGCCTGTCGCCTTGAACCTGTCCATTAAGGACGAAAAGGTTAAACATCATGGAAGGTAAATGTAATGGACTCGCCAAGGTCCTCTGATGAAACCGACACTGCGGCACCATCGTGGCCGTCGGTGCCGGTGCACTTCATGACCTGCTGACCCGATAAGCTGTGGCTTATGTCGAGTGCATGCGCGCCAACTGACGCGACCAGGGAGACCGGTGCGCTGCTCCGCCAGGCCCGGGAGCAGGCTGGCATCACCCAGCGGGAGCTTGCTGAGCGCCTCGGCTGTACCCAGCCGGCCATTTCACAGGCTGAGGCGGGCGGGGCGAGCCTGAGCGTCGCCACGCTGCAGCGCTTCGCCGACGCGCTCGGATGTGACCTGGAACTTGCCATCGTGAGCCGCGACGTGGCATTTGACGGGGGCATGCCGACGGCCCCGCGGCGCCGAGGCTGAGATGGACGCCCCTGCTGCGTGCCCTGACTGCGGCAGCCGCTTCTACCGCGATGGCCGCTGCATCGCCTGCGCCTTCCTCCGGGAGCGTGAGCAGCACCGGCAGATGAGCGAGCGGTCCGGGCCCGAGTACGACAAGGCCGTGAGCCGCGGAAGGTCGGGCACGGCAGCCTGGCGGGCCGCAGGCAGCCCGGCAAAGGTGATGCTCGTCAATGAGGGCAGGCGCGACGCCGACGGCAACCGCCGCAGCGAGCAGAAGTGGTATCTAGCCGCCCCCTTCAAGCGGGGCGAGCGCATCGAGGCCACGGCCGAGCAGGTCGACGCCTGGTACGCATGGCGCAGGACCAGGCCCTAGGCCGACGTGGCTCGGCTCGTGATCGAACCCGGCCAAGCGCGCCCTCACGGTCTCTAGGTCACGGCTCCCGCGCCTACGATACGTGGCTGGATTCGCTCAGCCAGGACGAACAGCGCGCAGTGATCCAGCTCCTCGTCGCGGCAAGCGACTGGGACGAATGGATGGCGAACCAGATGATCGCCCGCAGCGCCGCGCGCCAGCCAGTGTTGCCTGTCCAAGTGAGCGAGGGTCCTGGGTCCGGCTCGCGGGAATCGTTCGAGGTCAGGTTCTGGAAGATCCGCCTCTACAAGGGAAAGCGCGGCCGTACCTACGCGGTCCGCTGGACGGTAGCGGGCCAGGAGTTCCATCAGAGCTACAGCACCAGCACGCTCGCCGACAGCCGCCTCGCCGAACTGCGGACCTTCGCCCGCAACGGCGTCGCGTTCGACCGGGCATCCGGCCTGCCGGTGCCGGAGGTCCGGCTGGCGCAAGCTGCGACCGTGAAGCCGAGCGAGGTGACCTGGTACGACCACGCCGTCAAGTACGTGGCCAGGCGCTGGGACGGCCTGTCGCCGAACTCGCGCCGCTCAGTGTCCGAGACGCTCACCACGATTACGCCCATCCTGCTCGTGCCAGACCGCGGGCGGCCGGGTGACAAGGCACTGCGGTACGCGCTCTACCTGTGGGCGTTCCGGAACGAGCCAAGCCCGCCGCCCGAGGTAGCAGCCGCACTGTCCTGGGTGGCCGGGCACTCCCTGCCGCTGTCAGCCCTGGCCGACGACGACATCGTGCTCGACGTCCTCGCCGCGATCGCCCGCAAGCTCGACGGCAGCCGCGCCGCCGCCAACACGATCGGCAGGAAACGGGCCGTCCTCAGCAACGTCCTGGACTACGCGGTCGGGCGCGGCCTGGACGCCAACCCGCTGCCTCGCGTCACCGGCATGTGGACCATCCCGAAGACGACCGAGGGTGTCGTCGATCCCGGCGTCGTGGTGAACCGCCGCCAGTTCGAGGAGCTGCTCATCGCGGTCAGCTACCAGGGCCGGATCGGCCCCCGCCTCGTCGCGTTCTTCGCCTGCCTGTACTTCGCCGGCCTGCGCCCCGGCGAAGCCGTCGAACTCCGCGTGGATCGCAGCCTCGACCTGCCCGATGAGGGCTGGGGAACGCTGTACCTCCGCGAGTCCGCGCCCACCGTCGGCTCGGCGTGGTCGGAATCGGGCCGCCGCCGCGACCCCCGCCAGCTCAAGCACCGCGCCCAGGAAGAAGTCCGCCCCGTCCCGTGCCACCCGGCCCTGACCGCGTACATCAACTGGCATATCGCCGAGTTCGGCACCGCGCCGGACGGCCGCCTGTTCCGCGGCGAACGCGGCGGCGACCTGTCCGAGAGCGTCTACGGCCGCGCCTGGCACGGCGCCCGCCTCCTCGCCTTCACCCCGGCCATCGCCAGCTCGCCATTAGCCCGGCGCCCCTACGATCTGCGCCACGCCTGCCTGTCCACCTGGCTCAACGGCGGCGTCGAACCCACCCAGGCCGCCCAATGGGCCGGCAACAGCGTCCAGGTCCTCCTCCGCGTCTACGCCAAGTGCATCGCCGGCCGCGACGACATCAACCGCCACCGCATCGAAGAAGCCTTCCGCGACGACACCGATGGCCTCTAATGAACGGCTCGGCCTCGGCCCTGGACTGTCACGCAACCCACCATCCGCCGCAACTGTCATATCTTCCGTAGCAAGTTGATATTAGTTGCCGATCCTCATGCGACTAAAATTTGGGCACTGATGCGATTCTCGCGCTAAGATATAGCAAAACGAATCCGCAGATGAGGCGTGATACGGCCAAATGACGCCGGATCGCGCGAAGCGAAAGACAGCTATTGCGGTCCGGTAAGCAAGAGCCTCCAAACTTGCGGGGCGCTCCACAGTTAGCAGGCCCGACAAGGAGCGGGAACGTGACGCGTTGAAGAGGCAAGGCCGGGCGCTTGTGCGAGTCGGGTCTGCTGGTGCATTGGCAGCTACCGGTGGAGTGCTGGGCGCCGTGCTTGCGGACACGCGCTGGGTGGTCGTCGGGGCCGTAGCAGGTGCCGTAGCGGGTGCGTTCGCGCCCTTAGTTCCCGACGCGCTGCGGGGCCGCCATGAGGCGCGAGAGCTATGGTCGAGGACGCGTGAGCAGTGGATTGCGGGCAGCCCTGCGGCCTTGCTTGATCCTCGTGATGAGGTTGTCAGCTTCTCCGGGCGCGAAAGTGAATTGGCTGCGCTGACCTCGTGGTGTAACGGCAACGATGAGTCGCCAAGCAGGCTCCGGCTCGTCACAGGCGGTGGCGGCGTGGGAAAGACCCGGCTGGCGGTCGAGTTGTCGGCCCGGATGCGGCGGGTGGGCTGGGTTTGCGAGCGGATTGGCGACGGTCAGTAAGGGCAGGCGATCGCGAGCTTGCGGGATGTGACCGCGAAGCGGGCACTGCTGGTTGTGGACTACGCCGAGTCCCGGACCGAGTTGAAGGATCTGCTGGTCGCGCTGGCTGGCGAGCACGGCAGGCGAGTCCGCGTCCTGCTGCTAGCCAGGTCCGCCGGGGAGTGGCTTGACCAGGTTGGCGCGGGTGATCAGGCCGTCCGAGTCCTAACCCAGGCGGCGATTCGCAGCAAGATCCAGTTGACCGCCCAGGTGCGGACGGGGCAGTCGGACGGGCAGATCGTGGCGGCAGCGGCCGAGGCGTTCGCGGCGCGGCGCGGCGTCCAGCGACGGACGGTGCGGCTAACGGCCGGTGGGGCGTGCCGGCCGATCCTGGACCTGCACGCCGCGGCGCTTGTCGCTGTACTCGATTCCGGATCGAGCCCAGTAGTGACCGTGGATGTCGCCACCGTGCTGGAGGATCTGCTAGGCCATGAAGAGAAGTACTGGTATCAGACCGCTGGCCGGGCCTGACAATCGGGGCCGACCGAGTAACCCACGAGCAGCTACGCCAGCTCATCGCGGCCGCAGCATTGCTCGGTGCCCAGAACCAGGACCAAGCATGGCGCCTGCCGGCTCGTGTCCGAGGCTGGCGCGGTCGGCAGCACTTACGACATGGCTGCGCGAGTTGTACCCGCCTGAATCCGGAGATACGGACCTGCTGGGGACGCTGCAGCCAGACCGGCTCGCCGAATTTCACGTGACGCGCGAGCTGACCCGGTCCCTGGAGCTGGCAGCGGACTGCCTGGCAGGCCTTGACGGTCGGCAAGCTAAGCAAGCGATCACTGTCTTGGCCCGGGCATCGGTCGACAACCCGTATGCGGGAGCGTTCCTGGCTTTGGCGCTGCCAGACCTAGCGGCATTTGTGGCAGGGTTCCTCGATGCTTCACAGGAGGTCCTCACCGCGATCTACTACGCGATCGACCACTCCAGCGTCGTTCTGGCCCCGGCTGCGGCGGCGCTCTGCGAGCGCATCCTGGCCATGCTGCCATCCAGCGGCCATGCCGACCGCGCCCGGTGGCTGTCCAATCTGGGTGTCAGCTTGATTGAACTGGGCCGCCCGGCTGACGCCCTACCACCCGCCCAGGAAGCCGTCGTCACATACCGAGAACTGGCCGCCGCCGACCCAGACCTGTACCGGCTCGACCTCGCCACCTCGCTGAGCATCCTCGGCGGCACGTTCGCCGAGCTAGGCCGCCCCGCCGACGCCCTACCCCTCACCCAGGAAGTCGTCACAACATACCGGGAACTGGCCGCTGCCGATCCAGACCTGTACCGGCCCGACCTCGCCACCTCACTGTCCAACCTCGGCGTCCGGTTCTCCGAACTAGGGCGTCCCGCCGACGCCGTCCCGCCCACCCAGGAAGCCATCGCCATCCGGCGGGAGCTGGCCGCCACAGACCCCGATCTCTATCACTCTGGCCTCGCAAGCTCACTGAGCAATCTCGGTACATGGCTCGCGGAACTGAGCCAGCCCGCTCAAGCGCTCCCAGCGGCCCAGGAGGCAGTTGCCATCTGGCGGGAACTGGCTGCCGTCGAGCCCGACCTGTACAACCGCGACCTGGCCGCCTCGCTGGACAACCTCGGCAACGTGCTCTCCGAGCTGGGCCGCCCTGCCGACGCACTCCCGCTCACCCAGCAAGCCGTTCGCATCCGCCGCGAACTGGCCGCCGCCAACCCCGACCGATACCGCCGCGACCTCGCCACCTCACTCTCCAACCTCGGCATCCGCTTCTCTGAGTTGGGCCGCCCGCCCGACGCGCTTCTGCCCACTCAGGAGGCCACCGACATGTGGCGGCATCTGGCGACCGCCTACCCCGATCGTCACCGACCCGACCTCGCCACTTCGCTAACCAACCTCGGTGTCCGGTTCTCCCAACTAGGCCGCCCGGCCGACGCCCTGTCGCCCACCCAGGAAGCCATCGCCATCCGGCGGGAACTTGCCACCGCAAGCCCCGACCGGTACGAGCCCGAACTCGCGATGTCGACGGCTAATCTGGGCATCTGGTTCGCCGAGCTGGGCCAGCCTGCTCAGGCACTCCATGCCACGCAGGAGGCGACCGCTATCTGGCGGGAACTGGCCGCCGCTGACCCCGACCGATACCGCCGTGACCACGCCTCATCGCTCAGCAACCTCGGCATCCTGCTCTCGATCCTGGGCCGCCCGGAAAATGCGCTGCCTGCGATCGAAGAAGCTGTCGCAATTCGCCGCGAGCTAGCCTTCACCGATCCCGAGCGGTACGGTCCCGACTTCGCTGCCTCGCTGGACGATCTCGGCGTCCGATACGCCCAGCTAGGCCGCCCCGGCGACGGACAGCAGGCCACCGGCGAGGCCGTTGCCATGTATCGGGAACTTGCCGCTGCCGATTTGGACCGGTACCAGCCCGATCTCGCTATCTCACTGACTAACCTCGGCGCCATGTTCTCGGCAATAGACCGCCCCATCGACGCGCTCCCTGTGACTCAAGAAGCTGCCGCCATCTGGCGGGAACTGGCAACCGCCAGTCCGGCCGGGTATCTCCCTGCCCTCGCCACCTCACTGACCAGTCTTAGCATCGTGCTATTGGAGCTACGCTGTGCCGTCGATGCCCTTCCTATCGCCCAGGAAGCCAACGCCATCTGGCGGGAGCTGAGTACTGCCAGTCCTGACACGTACCGTGCCGATTTCGCCAAATCGCTAAGCATTATGGCTCAATGCCTTGACGCGCTCGGCCAAGATGCCGAAGGTAAAGCAGCCCGCGCTGCGGCCGCTAGGCTGAAGAGCAACTAAGCATATTAGCCGTGTCGCCGGGCATGGGGTGGCCGCGGAAGGCGTCGTTGGTCCCGGCATGGTGCGGGCCGCCGCCGCGACCCCCGCCAACTCAAGCACCGCGCCCAGGAAGAGGCCCGCCCCGTCCCGTGCCACGCGTCTACGGCCGTGCCTGGCACGGCGCCCGCCTCTTGGCCTTTACCCCTGCAGTCGCGGCCTCGCCATTAGCTAGCCCGGCGTCCGTACGATCTCCGCGTCTGTCTCTATCCAAAGAACTCCAGCCCGCGCATCAAGGTCGTACGCATGCCATGCGTGCGACTATAGTCACGGTCATGACGGAGAATTTTGGCGACCTGCTCCGCTCTGCCCGGCTAGGGCTGGGATGGGATCAGGCGCAGTTCGCGCGGCGGGCCGGAGTGGGCCAGCAGACGGTAAGCCGGTGGGAGCGTGGCAGCTCCACTCCTCGTCGGGCGATGATCTTGCAGGTCGCTGAGGTGCTCGGTCTTGATGTCCAGATCCTGCTCGATGCCGTGGCGGATGGCCAGCGGAATGAGGCTCCGGGGGCCGAGTTGCCGGTTCGCCCGCTGCTGACCGAACTCCCGCTTGGGCAGTTGCCCGAGGATGTCTTCGAGCGGTTCTGCAGCGACCTTGCTGAGCAGCAGTATCCGTGGCCGGATGTCGTTCACGGGTACGGTTCGCGAGGCGACAAGCAGGACGGCATCGACATCGAGGTCTGCCACCCGGACGGCCCGCCGACGGGGATCCAGTGCAAGCGGGTCAAGGAGTTCGGACCCGCAGATGTGCGGGACGCCGTGAAGGCGCTCATCATGGAGGTCCGCGAGTGCGTCATCTACCTCTCGCGGGTAGCCAGTCCTGGTGCGCGCAAGGAGATCGCCGCTCACGATGGCTGGCGACTGCTTGACGGGCTCGATATCGCGCGCTCCGTGCGCGGTTTGCCTGACCTGGCGCGGATCCGGCTGGTTGATACTTACTTCCCCGGGTTCCGTGAGCCGTTCCTTGGAGTCCTGAGGCCCAGCCCCTGGGAAATGGTCGATGACTTCTTCCGGCCGCTCGCCGGGATCTCGCTGCTCAGCCACAAGTGGCAACTGGTCGACCGTGATCAGGAACTAGCTGCTCTTGCGGCCTTCGCCTGGGATGTCGATCGCCGTGTTGCGCTTGTTATCGGTCAGGGCGGGATCGGCAAGAGCCGCATCGTCCGGCAGGTCGGGTCAGACCTGTCCCAACCTGGCCCGGACGGCGCCGCAGTCTTGTTCGTTGCGGCGGGCACTGGTGTGCAGCCAGGCTGACTTCGAGCAGTTGCCCCCCGGGGGCCGCCTGGTGGTGGTCATCGAGGACGCGCACGAGCGGACTGATGTCATCGCGATCGTCCGCGGGGTGTTGCGCCGGCGACCGGACGCGCACGTGGTGATCTCGGTACGGCCGTACGCCCTGGCCGACCTGAGGAGCGGCCTGCGCGGCTTCGGTGTGTATCCGGAGGATTGCCTCCAAGTCCGCTTGAAGGAACTCGCCGTGCCTGGCCGCCCAGTCTCTTGCGGCCGAGGCGCTCGGCGGCACCGGCAGCCTGGTGCTCGCAGATTGGCTCGGTTCCGTGTCGCCCGACTGCCCGCTGATCATCGTGGTGGCGGCGGAGTTGTCCAGGCGCGGTTCCCTGGACCTGACCCGCCTCCAGGGCAACGCCCGCATCCGCCGCGAGATCATGGATGCCTTCCGCGACGCGATGACGGCAGGCGCGGACGTGGGCAACCCCGATGTCCGCCGCGAGGTCCTGAACGCTGTCGCCGCGCTTCAGCCTTTCCGGCTTAACGACGATGACTGCCGGTCGGCGATATCGGCACTCACGAGCCGGCCGTTCGACCAGGTGATGCCGTATCTGAGCGGGCTGGAAGCAGCGCAGGTTCTGCAGCGGCAGGGGATATCGATCCGGGTTGTCCCGGACCTGCTCGGCGATGCGATCCTTGCTGGCGCGTGTGTCGATACCTCGACCGGGGTGTCGACCGGCTACCTAGAGCGCGCCTACCAGGCCGCCGACGGCACCGCGCTAGCGCACCTGTTCGTCAACTGCTGCCGGATGGACTGGCAGGTCAGCCAGTCGGGCACCTCGCAGGCCTCCCTGACCGGGCCGTTGTGGGAACACGTCCGTGCCGAGTTCGAGCGGGCCGGAAACGACGAACGGGTCGGTCTGCTCAGGCTGCTCAGGAAGGTATCTGCGTTCCAGCCCAGACCGGCTCTCGACCTCTGCCGGTGGGTGCTGTCCAATCCAGCCGGGAACCCTGGAACACCTGAACCTGAGCCCGCAGATAGATATTCGTGGAGCGACCGGGCCGTGCGCCATGAACTCGCCTCGGTGCTGGAGAACGTGGCCTTCAACGCCGGCTACCTGGCAGCGGCCGCTGACCTGCTGTGGCAACTCGCCGGAACGGACATGCGCAAGACTAACCAGTTCCCCGACCATCCGATCCGCGTCCTGCAGCGGCTCATCGGGTACGCCCCCACTACCCCTCTGGTCTATCAGGAGAACCTGCTGGCCGCGGTATCCGCGTGGCTGGACCAACCTGATCCGGGCGACCTGCCGTATTCGCCATTCGATGTGCTGGAGGAACTGCTCGCTACCGAGGCCGTCGTCCAGACCTCGGACGGCTTGTCGCTGACTATCCGGTCCTTCCCCGTGGCGCCGGATGCCGTCCGCGACTTGCGCAGCCGCGTGATGGACCTAGCCTTCGCACAGCTCAAGTCCCCGCACATTCGCCGCGCAGTCAGGGCAGCCGGAGCATTGGGCAAGTCGCTCGCTTACCCAATGCCAGCCTATAACCGGACACCGGACGAGGACGAGCGGGACCGGTGGACGCCCATGTTCGTCGAGACCATCACCAGGATCGGCGCGGCGACAGCGGAATCCGGGCTCGACCCGGTAGTCGTCATCGCCCTTCAGGCAGCTCTTCTCTGGCACTACCAGCACTCTGCGACCGAGACCAGAGCAGCGGCCCGTCAGGTGTGGCGCGCGCTGCCGGACTCGGCGGAGTACAAGCTCGCCCTGCTGGTCCATGACAGCTGGGGCAGGCTGATGGGCGACGGTGACACCTACGAGTACGAAAAGCAGCAGCTCCAGCTGGACGAGGTCGTGTCCGAGGTCGTCAGCGCCTGGCCTGAGCACGAGCTGCTCGACCGGCTAGAGCAGCGCTTGGCCACCGAGCAGGAGGCCTTCGGCAACCACCCCGCGCATAGCAGCCCTGTGCTGTGGCGGATAGCCGAGAGAAGGACCGTGCTCGCCGACGAACTGTGCCGCCGGGTTACCCGCAACCATGACAGCATCCTGCGTGACATTATCCCGTCAGTCCTCGGCCGACTTCTCGAAGCTCGCCCCGTTGACGGCCTCGCGCGCCTGCGTGAACTTCTCGAAGCTGATGATCTTGCTATTACCCGGAACGTCGCCAACACGCTCGGGTGGGGCCGCGGCAGCCGCGCAGCTTTGCTGGATGGGGAAGATCAGATTCTGAGAACCCTCATCCGTCACGAGGATCCCGTAGTCCGCCAGCACGTGGTGTTTGCCGCCCTCCGCATCAGCCCGGCAGAACCCGCGCTGGCCAGAGAGCTGGTCACGACAGTCCGGTTCTCCGATTCAGGCCCGCTCGCCGACGACGTAGCCGCCGCGTTCACCGGTCAGGGCCGCATCCGCTGGCAAGACCTCACCGACGATGAGGCCCGCCAGTTCCTCGACCAGCTCGCCGAACTCCCGTCGATCAGCGAATACCACGTGACGCTCCTGCTCGCAGAGATCAGCGGCCACGACCCGGAAGCCGCAGTCGACCTGCTGATCCGGCGCATCGAGACCTGGGAGCAAGCACCGTCTCCGCTTGACTACGATCCGATGCCCCATGTCTGGCATCAGCAGCCGCGCTTCACTTTCCATCCGCAGTACGGCGACCTGCTCCGCAAGGTCCTCCAGTGGCTAGCGGACGACCTCGGTTCATTCCGCCGGCAGTACGAAGGGGGACAGCTCTTCTCCACCATCGCAGGAGAGTTTGGCCAGGAAACGCTCAGTGTTCTCCGCGCCGCGCTAGCCTCCGGTGACCAGCGGCAGGTCAGAGTGGCCGGATCAGCCCTCTCCGACGCCCCGGCCACCCTGATCTGGGAAGAAGTGGACTTCGTGAGGCAAGCACTCACCTGTGCCCAACAGCACGGCGACGAGGTCTTCCAGCAAGTCGCCGGCGGCCTGCGAGCAGCCGCAACCCCGGGGATGCGCTACGGCGCCGTGCGAGTGGGTTTCGAGACCGACATCACCCAACGTGACAAGGCAGCACAGGTTCTCAGCCAGCTGACACCAGGATCACTGGCAGCGAAGTTCTACCAGGCGCTCCAGAAGACCGCCGATGACAGCATCAGGTGGAATACCGACGTCGATGAATTGCTCGCCAACAGGCGCAACTGGTGACCTGGCTCAGACCGTCGCCAAGGTAAGGTTCTGCGGCAGCCAGGCGGCGCCCATCATTGTCACCTCCTCCCGGCCGTGGTAGTCGCCCGGCCAGCACGCCCGTTCCCGGGGTATGCCAGGACACCTCATCGGCCAGGACCCGGCCCAGCCGGTCCAGGTCCCGCAGCGAACGCCGCGAATGCCTCCAGCGCCACCTCCGCGTTGGCTTACTGCATGATCCCTCCCGCACATCCTGGCCAGCTCAGACCTAACCCCTGACCGCGATTATCCGGTCACGGCCGTACCGGGCACAGCCAGACAAGTACCGTGCCCTGGCAGCAGGACAGTCCCGAGCACCGGAGCGGTCGATCTGTGCCGACTCCACAGACCACTGAGCGTTACGCGAGACCGCGCAGAGTCGGCGGTCTGGAACTTTGTTGAGCGGGGTGGCACGCTCGATGACTATTACTTTCAGTTATCAGTGCCCGGCCGCGCCACCATCAGTCCCATCCATCGCGGCCAGCCAGGCGGTCGCCGACCACTTTCGGGTTTGCGTCGTTAGAGTTGGCCAATCGAGCGTCGAAGGGAGGGCATGGTGGCGCTAACCACGTCTCTGGCCGGTCGCGTGAGGAACACGAACCTACCGAAGAGCCACTCACTCCTACCCCTCCTGGAAGCTATGGTCAACGGTCTCCAGGCGATCGACGCCCGCTTCGGGGATGACATCGGCCAAGGACATTTGCGTGTCCAGATCGAACGGAGCGGTCAGGATGAGCTCGGTGTCGAGTCCTCTGGCCCCGGCCGTGCACCATTGAAGCCGATCGTAGGCTTCACCGTCGAGGACAACGGGGTCGGCTTCACATCCGACAACATGAGCGCGTTCGAGACGCTGGATACCGACTTCAAGGCCAGCCTGGGCTGCCGCGGGGTCGGCAGGCTTCTGTGGCTGAAAGCCTTCGACAGGGTCTCAGTTCGCAGTGCGTATCTGACGAACGACGGCGCCCTGCATACCCGCCAGTTCAAGTTCTCTATCGCCGGTGAAGTGGAGCACGCTGAAGCACCAGATGGCTTCAGCGAGCCAGGTACGGTCGTGCATCTGACAGGTTTCAAAGACGCCTTCCAGAGGGGCGCTCCCAAGTCTGTCGATGCGATCGCTCGCGAGGTGTTCGAGCACTGCATCTGGTACTTCCTCCGGCCTGGCGGGGCACCCGAGGTCACGATCGTCGATGATGAGGTCGTCTCGCTCGATGGGCTGATGGAGGAGTTCGTCTTCTCGGAGTTGCCGCTGACAACTGTCGAGGTGAAAGGGCGGAAGTTCGACATGGTTAATCTCCGCCTCAAGCCGTCGGCACGCAATCCAGCGCCCCGGCTGTGCTGGTGCGCCGCTAACCGTGTCGTCACGGAGGAGAACCTGACCGGCAAGATCGCCGGCCTCTACGGACGGCTGAAGGACGAGGCCTCAGCCGAGTTCACCTATACCTGCTACCTCTCGTCGGACTACCTTGACACGCACGTCCGGGCCGACCGCACAGCGTTCGAGATCAGCGACCGGATTCCCGGCGCGACGCTGGACGATGACATCTCGCTCGAAGACATCCGTTCGGGCGTGCTCCGCGAGGTAGAGAAGGTTCTGTCCGATTCGCTCGCCGCAGCGCGCGAGGAGGGCAAAGAACGAGTCAGCGACTTCGTGAGCAACCAGGCACCCCGGTATCGTCCGGTGCTCTCCCGGCTGGAGGCCCTTTGCGTGACCGTGGACCCATCCATCAAGGATCAGGATCTCAAGCTTCTCCTGCATCAGAACCTGCAGAGGCTGGAAGCCGATGTCATCACTGAAGGGCTGGCGGTTTTCGCCGAGGACGGCTCGATGCCGCCAGAGCAGTACCAGGAGCGGCTGAGCAGGTACCTAGAGACAGTCACCGACATCAACCAGTCCGATCTGGCGGCGTACGTCTCCCGACGCCGAGCGCTTCTTGATGCCCTGTCGAAGCTCATCAGATCAGACGAGCGCGGTCGATACTCCAGGGAGGACGCTGTCCACTCGTTGCTCATGCCAATGCGCACCGACTCAAGTGAGATCGGCACGGACGCGTCGAACCTGTGGATTATCGACGAGCGACTCGCCTTCCACGACTACCTTGCCTCCGACAAGACACTTAAGAGCATGCCGGTAACCAGGTCCGAGTCGACGAAGGAGCCAGACATCCTAGCGACGCGACTCGTCGGTACTCCTGTGCTGGCCGCTGAAGGTGATGGCCTGCCACTGCCTTCGATCGTCGTAATCGAGATCAAGCGACCGATGCGCAACGACGCTTCGGAAGACAAGGACCCAATCCAGCAGTGCCTCGATTACGTGAAGCGCGTGCGCAACGGCGGCGTGCTCACCTCATCGGGACGTCCGATCCCGCCGACACAGGACCAACCGGCGTTCTGCTACGTCCTGGCCGATCTGACGCCTACGATGGTGAGCAGGTGCGAATACGCGAGCCTACGGCCGACACATGATGGCATGGGCTACTTCGGCTTCAACGAACCACGCAAAGCATACATAGAAGTTATGTCGTTTGACCGGCTCGTTAAATCCGCGACCGAGCGCAACCGCGCATTCTTCGACAAACTGGGTTTGCCGTCAACATAGTTCGTCTCGCCCGTGATCCGTCATTCCCGTGTAGGATCCGGCTGGCTATTACGACCCGATCGCCTGGTCCCATCCATGGATTGCGATGACTTCGCAATACGGCAGCGACCAGTCGATGCACGTGAAGGGATTCTCGCCGCGTTTGGGGAGCCCGGTCGGCGTCCCGCCCGCCGGGTCAATCTGAAGTGAGCGTTGAGAGGTACTCGGCGGACAGCTGGTTCTGGCGGAACCACTTGGCGACGATCTGGCTCCATTGCTGCGTCGGGATGGAGCCATCGATGCGGAACACTTTGGTGTAGCGATCCGCGCGTGAGTCAGAGGGCATGCTGTCGGACACGCGGTCATCGAAGGTCGCCTCCTCGTACATGCGCACCGCGCCATCGCAGTGGATGAAGACACCCTGCTGGATGTCTCGGATGGCATGGAGGTATCGGCAGAGGTACCTCCCGTCCATTGCGGAGTCGGGCGTTGGCAGTTCCTCCATCTGGACGACCTTCTCCGTGTAGCCCGCCATTCGCCAGTAGGCGAAGAAAGCCCGGTATCCGTCAAGCGCTTCGTTACCCTCGGGGGCCTCGTGAACGGTCCGGCCGACCTTGCCGGAGTCGTCGAGCCACTCCTCGGTGAGGTGAGGGCCGTACCAGTAGTCCTCTTCGATCCAGTCGACGAACTCGTCTCGGGGGCAGATTCGACGGTGGTCGATGCCGAGGCGCAGCCGGCTCCCGGTGTCGCGAGCGACACCGATGAGGGTTCGCAGGAGAGCGTCGTTGACGTTCCCGGCGAACCCTCGGCGGAGGAACTGGTGGTAGTGGACGGCCCAGCGCCCGGTGAAGAGGCCTTGGCTCCGGGCGTCGAGACCCGCGACGTCGACCAGGCCATCGTCATCGAGGGCGTGAGCCAGGTCGGGGACGCGTCCCAGCACCCGACTCCCTGACGGACGGGCGTCATAAATGACGTCGGGCAAGTCGAAGTAGGCCCGATGGGTCCCGAGCTGGAGCGCGGCGGCCGGAAACGGCGCCCCCTGCAGATACCAGGGGAGGGTGGCCTCAAGCTCGGCGAGCACTTGGTGCGATTCGGACTCAACCCCTTCCCTCAGCCGCTTGTTCGCTTCGTCCCGGAGGGCAACGAGCGTTGGTCCCGTGGCATGGGCCAGGTCGATGGGAGCCGTCGCCGAGTCGAGCATCGCTTGGACGAGACCGTCGAAGAGACCGTCGCCCACGTGTCGGCGGGCCAACGCCTCCCAGTCCTGCGACCTTCCGGCATGCTCGGCTGCGTTCATCGGCTTCCGGAACGACGATCACGCCGAAGCACGCCGCCCTGAGCCATCGGGACTTTCACCTACCTATCATCTCGCCCAGCCAGCCGCTCCCATGCCGTCGATCGCCCATCGTCACGAGGCTCCTGCCTGGCGTGCGGGTCGCGGCCGCTGCAGTCGGAATCCAAAAGCGGGCGGCGCGCTCCAGCGCGGCGGCATCGCCGCAGGCAGCGACGGCGGGTAGGGGTGCGGATCTGGCCGACGGATGGGGCCATCCGGCTGGCGGGGTGCCGCCGCCCGGTGCCGTGACGGGGACAGCGCGGTCTGGCTGCGCGATCGGCAGCGCGACGGCTGGCCACTCGACGATAATCCGGCTGATGGTGCCGCGACGGCGCGGCGGTGCCGATGGTGAGGGCGGCCCACGGCAGCCATCCAGAGCGGCGTCCTACGCGGCGTCGGGGAGTAGGACCAGGACGCGACAATCGCCGTCCACGGAGGGGGGCGTGACACCTAGATCCTTGCTCTTCCCAAGCTGATGGCTTGCTGCAGGCCGCCTGTCGGGATGACGGAGATCTAGTACGAGAATCGCCCGCCGGTTCTCGACCACGTCCCACCCGACAGGGCGCGGGCGTCTAATACGCGTAACAGGTCCGGCCGATTGAACACCCGTTACGCGAGACCAGTTCGACCAGGAAAGACATGCGTCGGGATGGCGTCGCAGATCACCCAGTTCGGCACGCCGATTGTGCGGTCTGTTAGCCGCAAGTCGGTCATCACGCTCTGGGCATCTGGGACATGCGGCAACTAAGCTACCCATACCACGTATGAGCTGACGTTGTCGGCGGGATTCTGGCCAGTATCGAGTTCCGGATTTCCTCGGGTCTTGCCGGGAAGGTCGTGGCGCCCCGGCGGACGTAGAACTCGATTGGCTTGTCCTTAGGGCCCGGCGTGATGTGCGTGATGCCGTACGGGGCGTCAGGGCCAGCCTCGACAGACAGCACGAGGACGGCCTTGCCGTCGATGTCGTACAGGCGGGTTTCAATGACGGGTGCGGGCGTCACGGTCGAGCGGGTGAACTGGATCAGCCGGTCGCGTTCCTCGAGCGGGTCGATGCCATCCAGGCCGCACACGGTGGCCTCGTCCTTCTCGATGCCGAAGACGACGGTTCCACCCGATCCGTTAGCGAACGCCGCCACAGTCTTGAAGACCGTTCGCTTCGAATCCACGGTGTTGCAAGGAAGCCGGCTCTTGAACTCGACATGCTGGCCCTCGCCCTGGGCGAGCAGGATCTGGATCTCAGTATCCGGATCGTCGGGAGCCTCGATGTCCACGCCCGTGCGCTCGAGTTCGGCTTGCCCGGACTCGCCGATAGCCCGGTAATCCAGCCACTGCTTGTCCCGCGACAGATACAACCAGGAGCCGTCAGGCAGCCCGTCGGGGAGCGGCAGCCGGACATGGCCGCTATCGCCGACCCGCTCGTCGGCACGGTAGGTCGCGCCGTTTAGTTCGACGCGGGTGCCTGCCACATCGCTGCCGCGGACGAGGACGTCCATGTGCGTGGGGGTGATGACCACGCGCTCCAGCCACGCCGCCGCCGTGACGACGCGGATCACCGCGGCATCAAACGGCACGTTGTGCCCGGGCGAGCCGGCGAAGTCTCCGTAGAAGAAGGCGCGGAACGCCTGGTCATAGGAGAAGAACGACGGACAGTCATCGCCGATCAGGTAGCCAGGAGGAGTCTGCTGCTGCGGCCGGGCGGGCAGGTTGAGGTCGAAGATCTTGGCGGGCCAGGAAAGAGCCAGCGAATCGTACCTAGCGCGGCTTGGCTTGCGCCACCAGGTGAGCTGGCCCGCGAGCACAGGCAGGGTCAGGGCATGCGGACCAAGCTGCAGCACCTGCGCGTCAACCGGGTCCAAGGCCGACGCGAGCGCCCTGGACGGCACCCAGCCAGCGATGAACGTGACCAGGTCGTACTCCCAGACCTCCGCATGCCAGCCTCCAGGCTCCGCCGGTGGCCCGACGATCGCGTCCAGATGCAACACAGCTCCTCGGCCCGCCCGGCACGCAACCCGAACGAAAGCGCGTGCATCAGCCCCGGCGAGGTCAGCGAGCAGCACCACCAGACTTCCCTGCCCATTCTCCATGACGCCAACGATCCCACCACCCACCGACAAACTGTCGGCCAACAGGCGCTCAGCCACATGGCACCTGCTCGCGCCATGCCACGTGTCTGGGGCATGCCGATGATGGATGTCAGCAGGGTGTTCGACCGGAGAAGATCGGCCCGCTCAACGTGGAACTGGCAAAGGAACCTGGGGCCGTGAACGGCCGTGCTCAGCGATCCGGGGGAGCGGGTTCAAAGAGATCGAGAGCAGTACCGAGGCGGCGCCCAGGGAACGGCAAACTTCTCCGGGTATTCTCCGGGACCAGCCGTAGATGGCCGGTCCGAGCCGGACACAGCCGGACACCGACAAGAACAGCCCCTGACAGCATCATCGCTGCTCAGGGGCTGTTTTCGCAGGTGGTGGCAGGTGTTGGGTTCGAACCAACGTAGGCTGAGCCGACGGTTTTACAGACCGCTCCCTTTGGCCACTCGGGCAACCTGCCTTCGCCGCCCGTCAAGGCACGGCACGAAGAAGGATAGCGGAACCTGCGCGCGTCCGTCACATGGGCTCTCTGCCATCTACCTGCACCTGCCCACAGCACTCGACCAGTAGCACCCGCCGACGCCGTGCCAAGCGCACGAAGGACTGCGGCAGGGCTAGGTGTGACGAGGTCGTCAGGCACCCTCGAGCCAGCCTTAAGTCGCGAAAACTTCGGGATCGGCTACGCTAACTACAGATTTCTTCGGAGGAGGCGAAGAAAAGCGTGGCTAACACCGTCGTATTCGCCAGCGATCTCCCGGCGGCTACGATCGCGGATCGCGTGCGCCGGGGTCAGCTGACCCGGCTTGCCGCCGGCGTCTACACCGACGACGTCCAGTCAGATCCTGCGGTCGTGGTGGCTCGCGAGTGGCATGTGATCGCCGGGCGAATGTTCCCCGACTCTGTCATCACCGACCGCTCGGCCAGAACGGGCGGACCAACCGGAGGAACGCTCTACCTATCGCACAAAGGCCGGGCTCGCGACGTCGAGTTGCCCGGCCTGACCGTGCTGACCCGCCCCGGCGCTGGTCCGCTGGACGGCGATATTCCCCTTCACGGCGGCTTGCACCAGGCTAGCAAGCCCCGCGCCCTGGCTGAGAACACCAGGCCGTCCCGCTCTCGAAGTGGCCGGACCCGCCGGACGCTGGACTGGGCTGAGCTTGGCGACTGGATTGACCAGCTGTGCCAGATCGACGGCCCGGAGCGCCTGTCTCAGTACCGGGCAAAGGCAGAGGAAGTCGCAGCCGCAGTTGGTGCTCCGAGCGAAGGTGTCAAGAAGCTGTCCCAGATGATCGGGGCTGCGCTGGGTACGCAGCAGGTTCGCACAGCTTCCAGGGCGCTCGCGGCCCGGCAGGCATCTCTGCCGTATGACCAGGACCGGATCCGCCGGTTCGAGCGGCTTGTCAGCGGCCTGCGTGAGTCGGCGCCACAGAACCGCCCGGTGCGCGACATCCGTGATCCGCAGTACAGGTACCTGCCGTTCTTCGAAGCATACTTTTCCAACTTCATCGAAGGCACCGAGTTCGAACTGGATGAAGCCATCGCGGTGGTCTACGACGACAGGCAGATCGCCGGGCGAGGCGATGACAGCCATGACCTGCTCGGCACCCTCAGGGTCGTGTCCGACCTAGACGAAATGAACACGCTTGCTGCGACTCCCGGTGAGTTCCTGCAGCTGCTGCGGTCCCGGCACGCGACGATCCTGGGCGGCAGGCCTGACAAGCGGCCCGGGTTGTTCAAGGAGACGACTAACCGTGCCGGGGACTCGGTGTTCGTGCTTCCCGGGCTGGTGGCCGGGACCCTGCGCGCTGGCTGGGAGCGAATCACGGAGCTAGACACCGCCTTCGAGCGAGCTGCCTACGTCATGTTCCTGGTCGCAGAAGTACACCCTTTCGACGACGGGAACGGCAGGCTTGCGCGCATCATGATGAATGCCGAACTCGTCGCCGGTTTGCAGTCCCGGATCATCATCCCGACTGTCTTCCGCGATGACTACCTCGGCGGGCTCCGCCGGATGACCCGGCAGGACGACCCCACCGTGCTAGTCAAGGCCCTGCGCTTCGCACAGGACTACACCGCTCAGATCAACTTCGCTGACCTGACCCGAGCCGCGAACGCCCTCCGGGCGACCAGCGCCTTCGGCGAACCCGACGGGGACCAGCGGCTCACCCTGCCATCCGCAATAGGCCTGCGGAACTGATGCAGGTCAGCGCAGCCCTACCTGGGTATGTCACCGGGTGACGCGAGGGAGGCTGCCACGTGCGATTCGCCGACCGGACCGACGCCGGCCAGCACCTGGCCAGGCGCCTTGAGTACCTGCGCGGCGCCGACACCGTCGTGCTCGGGCTCCCGCGCGGCGGCGTCCCGGTCGCTTACGAAGTAGCCAGGACCCTCGGCGCGCCCCTGGACGTCATCGTGGTCCGCAAGCTGGGCGTCCCCTCCCAGCCCGAGCTGGCGATGGGTGCCATCGGCGAAGGCGGCATCCGGGTCGCCAACGACGAGGTGATCCGCCGGTCAGCCGTCACGAAGGACGAGCTCGCCGCCGTCGAGCAACGCGAGCAAGCCGACCTCAGCCAGCAAGCCCAGCGTTTCCGCGCGGGCCGGTCTCACGTGGACCTCGCCGGGCGCGTCGTCATCATCGTCGACGACGGCATCGCGACCGGCTCAACCGCGAGCGCCGCCTGCCAGGTAGCCAGGCGCCAGGGTGCCTCGACCGTCATCCTGGCCGCCCCGGTCGGCGCCCCCGAATCGATCCCGGCGCTGCGTGCCGTCTGCGACGAAGTCGTCTGCCTCGAAGCGCCTCCGATGTTCATGGCGGTCGGCACCTGGTACGACGACTTCAGCCACGTCCCCGACACCGACGTGATCAGCCTCCTCGAACGCGGCGCCGGAAATCACCGGAAAGACCTATAGGCGAAACGAGAATCGCGGGCGGACCTCCCGGCTCGCCAGCGCGGGACGAGTCCAGGAGCTGGACATCTGTTCGAGGAGCCCGGCGTGCTCGCGACCGTGACCGGACTCAGTCCGTGACTGATTCACCAGCCGATTCAGCGCTCGCGACCCGCACCGGACGCGCAGAGCACTGCGAGCTGGGCGAACT
The DNA here is from genome assembly GCA_963819285.1 of uncultured Actinomycetota bacterium. Classification (GTDB taxonomy): domain Bacteria; phylum Actinomycetota; class Actinomycetes; order Streptosporangiales; family Streptosporangiaceae; genus Chersky-822. The sequence goes on along the minus strand of CAWFVM010000002.1, from coordinate 664,222 downwards.
CCCCGGCCTCCTGCCTGCCCTGCTCCCTGGCCCGCGCGATCAGCGACGCGATCGTGGTCGCGCTGCGCTTGTCCCACTGACTCAGCCTGACCAGGAAACGCCGGTCGGTCGGGGTCAGCTCCACACCTCTCAGCGCCGCGTCAAGCACCGCCCTGGCCGCCGCCCGCCCAGAGTCGCCCGCGGCCAGCCGGGCGCCTGATCGATCTTCTGTCGCTCTGCCTGGCCCGGTGGCCTGCCCTTGAGCGAGATCAGTCATGAGACCGCGGCCTCCTCCCGTGAACGGATGGATGTGAGACGTGAGTATGACGCCTCACGCGGCCGGCCGGTTGACAGAGACGGTAACTGAAATCGAGTCGCAACGCTACAGTGCGTTAACCTCAGCTAGCACTTGACTACCAGGCTGCCGACGGCGCACCGATTCATGTGACGGTCATGGCGTGGACTGACGCTGGCGGGTAATAGGATGCAGCCTCAGATCGGGGCATAGATTCGGGCGGCAACGTGTTGTAGCGGCCGGAGATACGCCAGGTTTATGTCAGATGCGCCTCGCCGACGCGGCGCTGCGCCTGAGCGAATACGCCGTCGCCGCAGCTTAAGTGCTGCCCCGGCGCACAGAGGAGGCACTCCGCTGTGACCAAGCAAATCCAGCAGCTTGATCGAGTGATCATCAGGTTCGCCGGCGATTCCGGCGACGGCATGCAGCTGGCAGGTGACAGGTTCACCCAGGAAACGGCGGCCTTCGGGAACGACCTGTCGACCCTGCCCAACTTCCCCGCGGAGATCCGGGCGCCAGCCGGGACGCTGCCGGGAGTGTCGAGCTTCCAGCTGCACTTCGCCGACCACGACATCCTGACTCCGGGCGACGCCCCTGACGTCCTGGTCGCGATGAACCCGGCAGCGCTGAGGGCCAACATCGACGACCTGCCGCGCGGCGCTGACATCATCGCCAACACCGATGAGTTCACCAAGCGCAACCTGACCAAGGTCGGCTACGCCAGCAACCCGCTTGAGGACGGCTCGCTCGACGGCTACCAGTTGCACGCGATCCCGATCACCTCGGTGACGGTCAAAGCGCTTGAAGGCTTCGACATCAGCAAAAAGGATGCCGAGCGGGCGAAAAACATGTTCTCCCTCGGCATGCTCAGCTGGCTCTATAACCGTCCGGCCGACGGCACGCTGCGCTTCCTTGAGTCCAAGTTCGCGTCCAAGCCCGAGATCATGAAGGCCAACGTCGCTGCCTTCCAGGCCGGCTGGAACTACGGCGAGACGACGGAAGAGTTCTCCGTACAGTACGAGATCAAGCCGGCCTCGCTGCCGCCGGGCAAGTACCGCAACATCAACGGCAACACGGCCCTGGCCAACGGCCTGATCGCCGCCTCCCAGCTGGCCGGACTGCCGATCTTCCTCGGCTCGTACCCGATTACGCCGGCCTCGGACATCTTGCACGAGCTGTCCAAGTACAAGCGGTTCGGCGTTCGCACATTCCAGGCCGAGGACGAGATCAGCGGCGTCGGCGCGGCGCTCGGAGCCGCTTTCGGCGGAGCGCTCGGCATCACGACGACCTCAGGCCCCGGCATGTGCCTCAAGGCCGAGACGATCGGACTCGCGGTCGCGCTCGAGCTGCCCCTCGTGGTCTGCGATATCCAGCGGGCGGGCCCGTCGACCGGCATGCCGACCAAGACCGAGCAGGCCGACCTGCTGATGGCGCTCTACGGCCGCAACGGCGAGTCGCCGGTCGTGGTGATCGCGCCGTCGACGCCGGGCGACTGCTTCATGACGGCGATCGAGGCCACCAGGCTCGCGGTCAAGTACCGTACCCCTGTGATCATCTTGTCCGATGGCTACCTGGCCAACGGCTCGGAGCCCTGGCGCATCCCTGACGTGAGCGAGCTGCCTGATCTGTCGGCCGACTTCTCGTTCGCACCAGCGAGCGAGCCTGGCGACGGTGCCTTCATGCCGTTCCAGCGAGACCCGGAGACCCTGGCCAGGCCGTGGGCGATCCCCGGCACCAAGGGCCTTGAGCACAGGATCGGTGGCATCGAGAAGGCCGACGGCGCTGGCACGATCTCCTATGACCCCGATAACCACGACAAGATGGTCAGGCTCAGGCAGGCCAAGATCGACGGCATCGCCGCCGATATCCCCCCGCTTGAGGTGGACGACCCGGACGGGAACGCCCGCGTGCTGGTGATCGGCTGGGGCTCGACCTTCGGATCGATCGGGGCGGCCGTCCGCAAGGTCAGGCTAAGCGGGGGCTCGGTCGCGCAAGCGCACCTGCGGCACCTGTCACCGTTCCCGGCGAACCTGGCCGACGTGCTCAAGAGGTACGACCGAGTACTCCTGCCCGAGATCAACCTTGGCCAGCTGGCACTGATCCTGCGGGGTCGTTATCTCACCGATGTGATCTCCTATAACAGAGTGCGCGGGCTACCGTTCCTGTCCTCGGAACTGAGCGGCGTCATCCAGGATGTGATCGCGAATGTCTGACCGGCTGAAGTCGCTTACGCTCGTGCCGCTTGCGACCGAGCGCTCTTCGATGAAGGACTTTAAGTCTGACCAGGAGGTCAGATGGTGTCCTGGCTGCGGCGACTACGCGATCCTGGCCGCGTTCCAGGGGTTCCTGCCCGAGCTTGAGGTGCCGAGGGAGAACCTCGTGATCGTCTCGGGCATCGGCTGCTCCTCCCGGCTGCCGTATTACGTGAACAGTTACGGGCTGCACTCGATCCACGGCCGGGCGCCGGCGATCGCGACCGGCCTGGCCTCGTCGCGGCAGGATCTGTCCGTCTGGGTGATCACCGGCGACGGCGACGCGCTGTCGATCGGCGGCAATCACCTGATCCACGCGCTCCGCCGCAACGTCAACATCAAGATCCTGCTGTTCAACAACCGGATCTACGGGCTGACCAAGGGTCAGTACTCGCCCACGTCCGAGCAGGGGAAGGTCACCAAGTCAACGCCGTTCGGGTCGCTGGATACGCCTTTCAACCCGCTGTCGCTCGCGCTCGGTGCCGAGGCCAGCTTTGTCGCCAGGACCATCGACTCCGACCGCAAGCACCTGACCAGCGTGCTCCGCGCCGCCGCCAACCACCGGGGCGCGGCATTCGTCGAGATTTACCAGAATTGCCCGATCTACAATGACGACGCCTTCCTGCCGGTCACCGAGCCGGGCGCGCGTGAAGAGAACGTGATCCGGCTTGAGCACGGCCAGCCCGTCAGGTACGGCGCCGACGGCGCCCGCGGGCTGCGCTTCGGCAGCCTGGGCTCGATCGAGCCGGTCGAGGTCGACGCGGTCGGCACCGAGTCGCTGCTCGTGCACGACGCCCACACCGCGAACCCGTCCTACGCGTTCGCCCTGTCCAGGCTCGACAGCACCGACTTCGCCCACACCCCGATCGGCGTCTTCCGCGATGTGGAGCGCCCGAGCTACGACGATCGCATGGCCGAGCAGATCACCTCGGTCCGCGAACGCCAGGGCGACGGCGACCTGGCCGCCCTCCTGGCCGGCGCCGACACCTGGAACGTCAGCTAGCCCGGCTGCCCCCGGTGCCCCGCCCCATGCGAACTCGACCTCTGCTGAGCCGCGCGATTGCCCTGACGCTCGGCTCGGCGATCACGCTGCTCGTCGCGACGACTCCGTCAGCCGGAGCCGTGACCGTCGCGAAGTCGGCCAGATCCGGGGTGCGCTGCGTCTCGCCCAACCGCAGGTACCGCAAGCTGGCCGGCGAAATGGCCGCGCAGCTCACCAGCCGCGTCCACGCCCGGGTCTCGTCGGCCGGACTCGCCCTGACCGACAGCAGCACAGGCGTCCGCTGCTGGTACCACTCCAAAACCCACTTCTACGCCGCCAGCGTCATGAAGGTCACCATCCTCGCCGCACTGCTGCGCAAGGCCCAGGAGCAGCACCGGCACCTGACCGAGGACGAACTGCACGCCGCCTGGCTCATGATCACCCAGTCCGACAACGACGCGGCGAACACGCTCTGGTTCGACGTGGGCCACACCTTCATGGTGCACTTCCTGAAGCTGGCCAAGATGAGCGAGACCGAGCTCAACGAGCACTGGGGCCTCACGCTGATCACCGCGCACGACCAGTTGCTCCTGCTCTCGCTGATCAGTGACGACAACCCGATATTGAACAAGGACTCTCGGGTCTATGCCCGCTACCTCATGGCTCATGTGACTGCCGCGCAGCGCTGGGGCGTCCCTGCGGGCGCACCCCGATCCGTGCTCGTGCACGTCAAGAATGGCTGGCTGCCCTATCCCGGCAGCGCGTGGGAGATCAACAGCATCGGCACGTTCACCACGACGCACCGCTCCTATCTGATCGCCATGCTGACCTACGGCAACCCGTCAATGGAGTACGGCATCGACACGATCGAGAGCGCCGCCGAGGTGATCCAGCACAAGCTCAACCCCGGCAAGCACGCTGTCGTATCCGCCTCGAAGCCCGGCCCGTCCTGGGGCACACCAGACGAGGTAGTCCCCTCTCAGCGGAGGGCGAGTACGAGCCTGAGTGCGTCGTCGACGGCGGTCAGCTCCTGAGCATCCAGCCGGCCGGCGAAGTCGCCCAGACGCTGAGAATCGACGGCCATTGTCCGCTCGATCAAGATCCTCGTCTTGGCGCCGTCAACTTCGATTTCGGGTCGGTTGATCACGGGATTTGGCTCTGCTTGGGTTAATTCCGTGAAGCCGGCAGTCTGGTTTCCAGGGTGGCTGGTCCAGTCCGGGCCTGTCCCGCCGCTGGCCTGCCGCGCCATACCCCATCGATGTGACATAGCTGGGGCTGGAGCACCAGCGCTGCCACATCCATGGGGCCGGCCAGCGGCCAGCATCACGGAATTCGCGCCAGAGCCCGGAACTTCAGCGGGGTGAGCCGCGCGCGGACCATGATCGCCCGCCGGTCCCGGCCGCCAGGTCGGTACGACCGAGACTGCTGGGACTGATGTTGCGCTTGCGGCCGGGTCTCTGACCTCAGCTCTCCGGGGCGAGAAGCGAAGACCACGGAAAGTGGTGATACGTCGTCCGGCCCGACCCACGTATCATCACTTTCCGTTGAAAATTTGCCCGATTAGCCGGGTTCCGGGTTATCAAAGTGTCAATACGTGGCGGCCAGCGACTGACGTATCTCCACTTTCCGTTGCCCGGCACCTCCGCCCGCCACCACCGTGACCCGGCATCACTCGACCAGAACGCGGATTCTACCGGTTTGCGGCTTATCCGGCGTGTCCCGGGCGTGTCCGAGCCAGACCCAGTGCGCCGGAGCGGCCAACCACAGGCACCGCATCCCCCCTTGCGGCACCGGCGGGACCCGAGCCCGGCCTACTACCGCGAGATCACGTCACCGATGTTCCGGAATATGAGTGGTGCGATCACCCCAGTTTGGTTCCGTGATCAAGAACTCGATCAAGATCACGGAATCCCGATGGGATGAGTCTGGGGCGGAGACTGAGTCTGAGCGGCAGAGGCGTGCGTCTTGGGGCGGAGAGCTGAGTCCGGGTGCCCGCTGGGCGTCTGCCGTCGCATTGCTCAGTGCTGCCCGACTGCTTTGACCCAGTTCCTGGCGAGATAGTGAGTCGCGCTTGACTCCTGGCTGGAGTTCAGGAAGGTCGCGTCGCCGTCGATCGCCGGATACGCCGCCGCCATGGCCTTGTCGATGCTGTGATCGGCGGTCATGGCTGCTTGCTCGACTGGCCGGACGCCTCCTTTAAGCCAGAGGTTCTGACCGCCCTTGGAACTCTGGGAGAAGAGGAATTCCTCCCAGAGCCTGGCGGCCGCCGGGTGCGGGGCATCCTTGCTGATCGCCTGGGCGTAGAAGCTGCCGACGGCGGCGCCGGCCGGGATGAAAAGCTGCCAGGTCGAGGCCGAGCGTCCGACGACGGGAGCGGTGTTGAGGTAGTCCCAGTTAATCACCACGGGGGTGGTGCCCGCCTTGATCGTCAGCGGGGTTGTGGCCGGGACCGAGACCAGATTGCCGACCGCCGCCAGCTTGCGGAAAAAATCCACCCCCGGCGCGATGTTGTCCGCCGTGCCGCCGAGCGCGAGGTTGGCCATCATGACGCCGTAGAGCGCGGAGGTTGCCTGGGTCGGGTTCCCGTCCAAGGCCACCGCGCCGGCGAACTTGCGGCCGAGGAGCTGGTTCAGCGAGGTGATCTTCCCGAACCGGGTCGGGTCGTAGCCGACCGACATGTAGCCGCCGTAGTCCTGGACCCAGGTACCGTCCGCTGCCTTCTGGCTGGCCGGGATCGAGGCCCAGGTCGCCACCTCATAGGGCGCGAATAGGCTCGCGCTAGCGACGGCGACCGGCGTCTGAACGTCGACGACGTCGGGCGCCTCGGTAGTGCCGCTGTTGCGCTTGAGCGCGGTGATCTCCTGCTGGCTGCCGACGAAGGGGGCGAGCGGGTTGATCTTGATGCCGTAGAGCTGGGTGAACGCCGTCATGATCGCGCCGTAGTTGGCGAACGTCGGCGGCAGCGCGATCACGTTCAGGGCGCCCTCCTGCTTCGCCGCGGCGATCAGGGCGGCCATGCCGCCGCCGGCCTGGGCCGAGGTCGCGACGTTCCAGCTCACGGGTGCAGCGGAGGTCGGGCTGGCGGTTGGCGAAGCTGAGGGCAGACCCGCCGGCGATGAGTTCCCGGTGGCCGGCGAGCTAGCCGGGGCCGAGGAGGAGCAGCCCGCGGCTAAAGTCAGGGCTAGGAGGCCGGCAAGCAGATATCCACGGGGCACACCTATAACTGTTTCCAGTTAGCCCGCACCTCATTCTCATCAATAGCAGCTTTTGTTCACGCAATCGGTTGCGGTGAGCTGGCCCGGCGCTTTCGAGCCCAGCGAAATGGCCACCCCGGTCAATTCCCGCCAGTAACCCACGTTACTGGCTTTATCAGCGGATAAGCGAATAGACAGGTCTGTGGCGAATACCGCGGCCCTCCGGCCCGGCCCGGCTCCGGCCCTCCGACCCCCGGCCCCGCCAAGTCTCCGTGATCATCTTCGCGACCTTGATCACGGAGACTCGCGGGGGTGATCATACGATCAGGGTTCCGTGATCATGTCGCGTTCCATGATCACGGAGACCAGGCCGGGAGCTTCACCGTCCTGCGGACGGTAGCAGGCTTGGGGTCAGGACCCCGGGCGGTCGGCTACCTTGAGTACGCCGATCGGGCAGGAGACACCGGTACCGTGATCCGGGCAGTAGCCGTACGGGTTCTTGGTGTCGGCCAGGTACTGCTGGTGGTAGCCCTCGGCGAAGTAATAGTCGGTCGCCGGGGTGATCTCGGTGGTGATCACGCCGTAGCCGGCCTTGGTCAGCTGCTCCTGATAGGCGGCGGCTGACTCCCTGGCGGTCACCTCCTGCTCCGGGGTGCGCCAGAAGATCGCCGACCGGTACTGGGTGCCGGCGTCGTGGCCCTGCCGCATGCCCTGGGTCGGGTTGTGCGACTCCCAGAACACCTTGAGCAGGTCACTGTAGGAGACCTTGGCCGGGTCGAAGACGACCCTGACCGCCTCGGCGTGGCCGGTGCCGCCGCTGCAGACCTCTTCGTAGGTCGGATTAGGCGTGAAGCCCCCCTCGTAGCCCACCGAGGTCGAGATGACGCCGGGCGTCAGCCAGAACTTCTTCTCCGCGCCCCAGAAACAGCCGAGCGCGAACTCGGCGACCTCGCTGCCGTCGGGGTATGGCGGCAGCAGCGCCGTGCCGAGCACCTCGTGCGCCGCAGGAACGCGCAGTTGCTCCGACCGTCCGCGCAGTGCCTGCTCGGCTGAGACCATCCTGGTCTTGTTGGTACCAAAGAGCCCCACGGCTTCTCCTCCCCGCCCGCCGCATCAGGTGCTCACGGGCGTATCACAGCGGGACAGCTCACAGCCCGCAGGGATAAAAGCGCTGCCGGGGCTCAGCTTGTTCCCCGCCCGCCGACCGCAGCTAGGGTAGCTAGCTCGTGCGGTCGACCATGAAGTCGCAGAGCTCAGCGAAGGCCGCGCTGGCGGCTACTTCGGGCAGGGCGGCGATGTGCTCGCGGGCCAGGTTCGCCCAGTGCCGGACGTCGGCTCGGGCCAGGTCCATGCCCGGATGCTCGCGCAGCAGGCTCAGGGCCTCGTCGAGATGCGCCGGGTCGGTCACTTCGCCGCTGAGCAGTTCGACCAGCCGGTCGTCGCCGGGGCCGGCGCAGGCCAGCGCGTGCAGCACCGGCATCGACCGGACGCCTTCCCGCAGGTCGGTGCCCGGGGTCTTGCCAAGCTGAAGCGACTCGCTGGTGACATCGAGGATGTCGTCAGAGAGCTGGAAGGCGATCCCCAGGGCGGCACAGGCACGGGTGATGGTCGCGGTGACCTCGGCCGGCGCGCCTGAGAACATCGCGCCGAACTGTCCTGAGGTGGCGATCAGCGACGCGGTCTTACCGGTGATGACGTTCATGTAGTGCTCGGCAGCGTCCTGGCCTGGCCGAGGTCCTACTGTCTCGGCGATCTGCCCGGCCACCAGCCGGCCGAACGTGTCGGCCTGGATCCTGACCGCCTCGGTACCCAGGTCAGCAAGGATTCCTGACGCCCTGGCAAAGAGGAAATCCCCGGTCAGGATCGCTACCGAGTTGGTCCACCGCGAGTTGGCGCTCTCTGAACCTCGCCGGACGTCGGCCTCGTCCATGACGTCGTCGTGGTAAAGCGTCGCCAGGTGGGTCAGCTCGATCGCTACCGCCGCCGGAACGATCCGCTCATCACGCGGGTTGCCGAACTGCGCGGCCAGCAGTACGAGGGTCGCCCGGAATCGCTTGCCCCCGGCGTCCATCAGGTACCCGGAACTCTCGTCTAGCAGGTCATGCTGCGCCTTAGCCGCTTGCCGCAAGCCCTCCTCGACCTGAGCCAGGCCCTCGGCGATATCGGCCGCCAGAGCGGTATCCGATAGCGCCACGGGAACGAGGTTGATCACTTCATGCCTATCACTATGCCTGTCGCCATGGACTTAGCCTGCAGGTGGCCGGCTACCCGGTAAACACCACGATAAGCGCACCCGGCCGGGCGGCGTATCCACCCGGACCAGCTTGAGTGCGACGACGCAGCCGACGTGGCTGACAACTCCGGCATCAGCGGACGAAAAGCTGCGTCGCCGCGTCATGAGCCAGGCGGAGCAGGGGTTCGGGGACGATGCCGAGCACCAGGGTAGCCAGCACCCCGATCCCGACCGCGAGAGCCGTGAAGCCGCTCGGCCGGACTACGGCCGGGCCGTCGGCGGCCGGCTCGCTGAAGAACATCAGCACGATGACCCGGACATAGGGGAAGGCAAGAATGGCGCTGCTCAGCACGCCGACCACCACGAGCGGCACGGCCCCGCCAGCGATCGCGGCCTGGAAGACGGCGAACTTGCTGATGAAGCCGCTCGTCAGCGGTATGCCGGCGAACGCGATCAGGAACAGCGCGAAGATGCCGGCCACCAGCGGCGAGCGCTTGCCCAGACCGGCCCAGCTCGACAGGTGCCCGGCCTCGCCGCCAGGGTCGCGGATCAGCGTCACGACCGCGAACGCGCCGATCGTCGCGAAGCCGTAGGCCGCCAGGTAGAACAGGCTGCTCGACAGGCCGGCCGTGGTGGCCGCGATCACGCCGGTCAGGATGTAGCCGGCCTGCGCGATCGAGGAGTACGCGAGCAGGCGCTTGACGTCGGTCTGGGTGATCGCGACGATCGAGCCGCCGAGCATGGTCAGGATCGCGATGCCCCACAGCATCGGCCGCCAGTCCCAGGTGAGCTGCCCGAACGCGACGTAGAAGACCCGCAGCAGCGCGCCGAAGGCCGCGACCAGCGTGCACGAAGCCATCAGCGCGGTCACCGGAGTCGGTGCGCCCTGGTAGACGTCGGGCTTCCACGCCTGGAACGGCACGGCGCCGATCTTGAACAGCAGGCCCACGCCGAGCAGCGCGATCCCCGCGTAGAGCAAGATGGCGCTGCCGGTGTTGGCGCTGGCCGCGTCGGCGATCGCGGACAGCCGCACCGACCCGGAGAAGCCGTACAGCATGGCCACGCCGAACAGGAAGAACGCCGACGAGAAGGCCCCGAGCAGGAAGTACTTCATCGCCGCTTCCTGCGAGAGCAGCCGGCGCCGCCTGGCAAGCCCGCACAGCAGGTAGAGCGGCAGCGACAGTACCTCAAGCGCGACGAACATGGTGAGCAGATCGTTCGACGCCGGGAAGAGCAGCATGCCGCCGACGGCGAACAGCGTCAGCGGGTAGACCTCTGTGTGGCTAATGCCTGCCAGCAGGCCCTCGCGCTCTTCCGCGCTGCCCGGCACCGCTGCCGCCTGCGCCGCGAACGGGCTGACGTCGTGCGACGACTCGGCGATCAGCAGCACGCTGATGAACGCGAGCACCAGGATCGTGCCCTGGATAAAGAGCGTCGGCCGATCGATGCCGACCGCGCCGACGGCCGCGATCCGGCCCGGCGAGCCGCCAGCGAACACTGACTTACTGAGCGCCACTGCGATCGTCAGCACGAACGCCCCGGCCAGGCCGCCGAGCGTGATCGCCAGGTGCAGCGTGCGGCGCAGCGGTCGGGCGATGAACGCCTCGACCAGCACGCCGGCCACGGCGGCGCCGAAGACCAGCAGCATCGGCGAGAGCAGGCCGTACTCGAGGTGCGGCGCAGGAATGACCGGCGCGATCGCACCGACGTACGCGGTCACGGCTTCTTACCATCCTTCACCACGACGACGCTGGCCCTGGTCCTCGGAGCCTTGACGCCGACCGCGTTGGCCGGGTGCGGGGGGACTGGATCAGTAGAGTGCGCCTGCACCAGGGTCTGGTGCACGGCCGGGTTGATCAGGTCGATCACGGGTTTCGGGTAGACCCCGAGCACGATGATCAGCGCGATCAGCGGGCCGACCGCCCATAGTTCGCGCGGCCGCAGGTCGGGCATCGAGGCGACTTCCGGCCGCACCGGGCCGGTCATGGTCCGCTGGTACATCCACAGGATGTAGATCGCGGCCAGGATGATGCCGACCGTCGCCAGGATCGCCGGGACCTCATATCTGGTGAACGTGCCGATCAGCACGAGGAACTCGCTCACGAAGGTCGACAGGCCCGGCAGCGCCAGCCCGGCCAGGCCGGCGATCAGGAACAGCCCGGCCATGACCGGCGCGACCTTCTGCACGCCGCCATAGTCGTTGATCTGGGAGGAGCCGCGCCTGGCGATCATGAACCCGGCGATCAGGAACAGCGCCCCGGTCGCGAACCCGTGGTTCACCATGTAGAACGTGGCGCCGACCTGACCCTGACTGGTCATCGCGAAGATTCCCAGCGTGATCAGCCCGAAGTGGGACACCGAGGTATAGGCGATCAGCCGTTTCAGGTCTGCCTGCCCGATCGCCACTATCGCGCCATACAAGATGCCGATCACCGAAAGCGCGATCACCAGCGGCGTGAAGTAATGCGCGGCGCCGGGAAAGAGATCGATGCAGTACCTGATCATCCCGAACGTGCCGACCTTGTCGAGCACGCCGACCAGCAGCACCGCCGCCCCTGGCTGCGCGGCCGTCGCGGCGTCGGGCAGCCAGGTGTGGAATGGCCACAGTGGCGCCTTGATCGCGAAGGCCACGAAGAACCCGAGGAACAGCCACTTCTGCACTGCCGAGCTGAGCACGAGATGGGTCAGCGGCAGGAAGAGGAACGTGCCAGGCCGGCCACCCGAGGTCGAGTAGACGTAGAGCGCGATGACCGCCACCAGCATGAGCAGCCCGCCGAGCAGGCTGTAGAGCAGGAACTTGACCGCCGCGTACTGGCGCTGCCCGACGCCGAAGCTGCCGATCATGAAGTACATCGGGATCAGCATGGCCTCGAAGAACACGTAGAACAGGAAGACGTCGGTGGCCGCGAAGACGCCGATCATCATGGTCTCGAGGACAAGCAGCAAGATGAAATAGGTCTTCACGCTTCGCCTCGGCGGCGGTGAGCCGGCCGGGCTGGCCGACCCATCGGCGTCGTGCCAGGACGCGAGCACGACGACCGGCAGCAAGATCGCGGTCATCAGGATCAGCACGAGCGCGATGCCGTCCGCGCCGACCGCGTAGTGCACGCCGAACTGCGGTATCCACTGGTAGGTCTGGGTGAACTGGAACCTGGGCCCGCCGATCTTGAAGTTCACCGCCATGGCGATCGTGACGCCGAGCGTGATCAGGCTGGTGACCAGCGTGATCCGCTTGACCAGCAGGTCACGGGCCCGCCGGTCGGCCTCGCCGCCAGGGGCTGACCGGCCGGGGGTCAGGCCGACCGCCAGGGCTCCGGCCAGCGGTACCACGCCGGCGACGGTGAGCCAGGGGAAGTTGCTCATGTCAGAATCAGCGCCTCATCCTAGATCCGTACCAGCAGCAGGGCGCCGACCACGAGCACGGCGCCGACGAGCATGGACAGTGCGTATGAGCGGACGAACCCGGTCTGGACCTTGCGCATGCGCCCCGAGCTGCCGCCCATCGCAGCGGCGACCGTGTTGACCAGCCCGTCTACGCCTCGGTTGTCGAAGTAGACGGACAGCCTGGTCAGCCACTGCCCCGGTCGCATCAGCGCCGACTCGTTGATCGCGTCGCCGTACAAGTCCTTGCGTGCCGCGACGGTGACCAGGCTGCCGCGCGGCGCGGTCACCGGTACCTCGCGGCGTCCGTACATCGCCCAGGCGACGACCGCGCCGACCACCACGATGCCCAGCGCGATGTCGCTGACCGGGGCGAAGAAGCCGTGCGATAGCGGCGGCGTGCCGACCACCGGCGCCAGGAAGTCGATCAGCCGGTTCGACAGCATGAGGAAGCCGCCAGCGCAGACCGAGCCGATCGCGAGCACGATCATGGGCGAGGTCATGATCGGCGGAGCCTCGTGCGGATGAGCGCCATCGTCCCAGCGCCGCTTGCCGCCGAACGTCATGAACATGAGCCTGGTCATGTAGAACGCGGTGATGCCGGCGCCGAGCAGCGCGGCGGTGCCGAGAATGGCGCCTGACGTCCCGCCCTTGGCGTACGCCGCCTCGATGATCGGGTCCTTGGTAAAGAACCCGGAGAACGGCGGAATGCCGATAATCGCCAGATAGCCGAGGCTAAAGGTCACGAACGTGATCTTCATGACGGTGGCCAGCCCGCCGAACCTGCGCATGTCGACTTCGTCGTTCATCTCATGCTTGACGGCACCGGCACCCAGGAAAAGCCCTGCCTTGAAGAAGCCGTGCGCGAGCAGATGGGCGATCGCGAGCGCGTAGCCGACCGGGCCGAGACCGGCCGCGAGCATCATGTAGCCGATCTGGCTCATGGTCGATCCGGCCAGCGCCTTCTTGATGTCGTCCTTGGCACACCCGATTACCGCGCCGAACAGCAGCGTGGCCGCGCCGACAATGGTCACGACCAGCCGGGCGTCGGCGGACAGGTTGAAGATCGGCGCCGATCTGACAATCAGATAGACCCCGGCGGTCACCATGGTCGCCGCGTGGATCAGCGCGGACACCGGGGTCGGGCCTTCCATCGCGTCGAGCAGCCAGGACTGCAACGGCAGCTGAGCGGACTTACCGCAGGCACCGAGCAGCAGCAGCAGCCCGATCGCGGTGATCGTCCCCGGCCGGGCGCCGTGCACGGCGCCGAAGACGCCGCTGAAGCTGACCGACCCGAACTGCGCGAACATGAGCATGATCGCCAGGGACAGGCCCACATCTCCGACCCGGTTCGCGATGAACGCCTTCTTGGCGGCCACCGCCGCGGCCGGCTTGTACTGCCAGAAGCCGATCAGCAGGTACGAGGCCAGGCCCACGCCCTCCCAGCCGGCGTAGAGCGCCACGTAGTTGTCCGCGATGACCAGCAGCAGCATGGCCGTGATGAAGAGGTTCAGGTAGCCGAAGAACCGGCGGCGCTCAGGGTCGTTCGCCATGTAGCCGACGGCGTAGATGTGGATCAGCGAGCCCACGCCGGTGATCAGCAGCACGAAGCAGATGGACAGCGGGTCGATCCTGATCCCGAGCGGAACCACGAACCGGCCGATCGCCGGAATCCAGGTATAGACGTGCAGGTCCAGGCTGCGCTGACTGGCCGGCTGGCCAGCAGCTGGGCGAACAGCACGGCACCGTAGGCGAATGCCGCCACCGGCATGAGCACGCCGAGCCAGTGGCCCCACGCGTTAGTGCGCTTGCCGCCGAGCAGCAGGACCGCCGCCCCGGCCGCGGGGAACGCGAGCAGCAGCCAGGCCGCGTGCGCCGCACCGACCGCTGGCATCGTGCTCAGCGCGAGAGAGCCCGTCACTGCCACCCCTAGTACTTGAGCAGGCTGGCGTCGTCTACTGACGCCGACCTGCGGGCACGGAATATCGAGGTCAGGATGGCCAGGCCGACGACTACCTCGGCGGCGGCGACCACCATGACGAAGAACGCGATGACCTGCCCGTCCAGCTGGCCGTGCAGCCGGGCGAACGCGATGAACGACAGGTTGACGGCATTCAGCATCAGCTCGACGCACATGAAGACCACGAGCGCGTTCTTTCGGATGAGCACGCCGACGCCGCCGATCACGAAAAGGATCGTGGCGAGCGCGACATAATGCGCCGGGCTAATCACCGTTCCTCCAGATCCAGGTCGCCCTGATCAGCCTGCGGCACCTCGGCCTGCGGCACCTCGGCCTGCGGCACCTCGGCCTCAAGTGCCTCGGCCTCGATGACCGTCCGGCCGCCGGGAAGCTCGGCGGCCCGGCTGGCCAGCACGCCGCTGACCGAGAGCCGGGACGGGCTGCCGTCCGGCAGCAGGGCCGGCATGTCCACCGCGTTATGCCTGGCGTACGTGCCTGGCCCTGGCAGCGGTGCCGGGCTGCCGCTCGCGATCCGCTGCTGGGACAGCATTCGCTGAGTCGGCTTGGGGGTCGTCCGCTCGCGGTGCGCGAGCACCATGGCCCCGAGCGCCGCGGTGATCAGCAGCGCGCTGGTCACCTCGAACGGGAAGACATAGCGGGTGAAGATCAGCGTCGCCAGCCCGGTCACATTGGACGAGCTATTGCGCGGGCCTGACGGGGCGGCCGGCCCGATCGCCGCGTGCCCTACGACCAGGACCAGCAGCACGAGCAGCGAGATCCCGGCGAGAGCCGCCCACAGCCGCTGCCCTCTGATCGTCTCGATGATCGAGTCAGCCGCGCTGACTCCGACGATCATCATGACGAAGAGGAACAGCATAAGCACGGCGCCGGTATAGACGATGACCTGGACAAAGGCCAGGAAGGGCGCGCCCTGCATCGCGTACATGGCGGCGAGGATCAGCATCACGACCGCGAGCAGGACGGCGCAGTGCACCGCGCGCCTGGTGAAGATCATGCCGAGCGCGGCGGCTACGGCGACGATCGCGAGCACCCAGAAGGTGGCCAGCTCGGTGCTGGCACTGCCGCTGGCCGCGAGCAGGAGCGGATGACTCACTGCTCACCTCCGTTCCTGGCCGGGCCGCCGGGGCCGCCGGGCTCGCCGGGGTCGGCCGCGTTCGCGACCATGGAGCCGAGCACATCGTCGGTCCCAGCGGTGTCAGCGAAGGTCGGCCCGAGCCGGTAGTAGTCTTCCTCTTCGTCGCCGAGCCGCATCGGATGCGGCGGCGCCTCCATCCCGGCCCCCAGCGGCTCGAGCAGCTGCTCCTTGGTCCAGATCAGGCTCTCCCGGCTGTCGTCGGCGAGCTCGTAGTCGTTGGTCATGGTCAGTGCCCTGGTGGGGCATGCCTCGACGCACAAGCCGCACAGGATGCAGCGCAGGTAGTTGATCTGGTAGACGGCACCGTAGCGCTCGCCGGGCGAGTAGCGCTCATCCGGAGTGTTACTGCCACCCTCGACATAAATGGCATCCGCCGGGCAGGCCCACGCGCACAGCTCACAGCCGATGCACTTCTCCAGGCCATCGGGCCACCGGTTGAGCTGGTGCCGGCCGTGGAATCGCGGTGCCGTCGGCAGCTGCTGCTCCGGGTACTCCACCGTGTCGACCTTGCGGAACATCTGCCTGAAGGTGACGGCGAAACCCTTAACCGGGTTGAGGAAGTCAAGCACCGGTGACCTCCGATACGGTTGCTGGCACCGGATCTCGATCCGAGCCGGTCAGCTCGCCCGCAGGGAAGCCGGCCTGGTGGATGCCGAAATAGTGCGGCAGGCTGGCCGGCGGGACAGGGAAGGACGTCTTGCCGCCCTGCTCAGCCTGCTCAGCCAGATCAGCCTCGGCCGCCTCGCGTTCCTCGGCCCGCCGTTCCGAGGCGAGGTCGATAGCGAACAGCCAGATCAGCAGCGCGGCGATGACCGCGCCGCCGACCACATAGACGACGACACCGCCACCCTGCCTGCGATAGACCCGCAGCGTGGCGATCAGCATCGTCCAGGCGAGCGAGCCAGGGATCAGCGCCTTCCAGCCGAATGCCATGAGCTGGTCGTACCTGATCCTGGGCAGTGAGCCGCGCAGCCAGATGAAGAAGAACAGCAGCACGCCGACCTTGACCAGGAACCACAGCACCGGCCACCAGCCGGTATTGGCTCCCGACCAGACGGTAATCGGCCACGACGCGTGCCACCCGCCGAGGAAGAGCGTCGTCGCCAGCGCGGATACCGTGATCATGGACACGTACTCGGCCAGGTAGAACAGCGCGAACTTCAGCGACGAGTACTCGGTGTGATAGCCGGCCACCAGCTCGCCCTCGCCTTCGGGCAGGTCGAATGGCAGCCGGTTGGTCTCGCCGACCATAGTGATCAGGTAGATCACGAACGACGGCAGCAGCAGGATCGCGAACCACGACGGGTAGTGCAGAACCGCGCCGAAGAGGTGGAACGTGCCGCCGCTCGCCTGGGCGTGCACGATCTGCGC
Organism: uncultured Actinomycetota bacterium; assembly: GCA_963819285.1. Lineage (GTDB taxonomy): Bacteria > Actinomycetota > Actinomycetes > Streptosporangiales > Streptosporangiaceae > Chersky-822. Next base: position 647,419 of record CAWFVM010000002.1, on the reverse strand, counting down.
GGTTGACAGCGACCCCGCGTACAGGAAGACCGGCACGAATGACAGGCCCATCGCGATCTCGTAGCTGATCACCTGGGCCGAGGACCGCAGCCCGCCGAGCAGCGAGTACGGCGAGGTCGACGACCAGCCGGCCAGCACGATGCCGTAGACGCCCATCGAGCTCATCGCGAGCACCAGCAGCACGGCCACAGGAAGATTGGCGAGCTGAAGCGGGGTGTGATGACCGAAGATCGAGACCGTCGGGCCGAAGGGGATGATAGCGAAGCTGATGAACGCCGGGATCGCCGCCAGGGCGGGAGCGATGACGAACAGCACCTTGTCGACGCCACGCGGGATGATGTCTTCCTTGAGCGGCAGCTTGATGCCGTCGAGCAGGCTCTGCAGCAAGCCGAACTTGCCAGCCCGGTTGGGGCCAGGCCGCTGCTGCATCCGCCCGATCACCCGGCGCTCGGCCCAGATCATGAACAGGGTCGTGAGCATCAGGAACGCGAAGACCATCAGGACCTTGAGCGCGGTCAGCCACCACGGATCGTGGTCGACCAGCGCCGCGGTCCCGCCTCCGGCCGCCAGGGCAATCATTCCGCGCTCCTCACCGTCACTAGGGCGCCAAAGCCGGCGCCGAGCTGACTTCGCACGGCGCAGCCAGCCGAGTTCGACGGCAGCCAGACCACCCGGTCTGGCATGGTCGTGATCTCGACGGGCACGGTGATCGCTCCGCGACTGGTGCTGACCGTCACCTTCGCTCCGGCCGCGACGCCGGCCTCGGCCGCGGTGACAGCCGACATCTTCGCCACGGCGGCACGGGCCGTGCCTGCCAGGTTCGGCTCGCCGTCTTGCATCCGGCCAGCGTCGAGCAGATTATGCCAGGTGGCTAGCAGCGCGAGACCAGGGGTCGGATTCGCGTGCTCGCCGCTGCTGTAGACCGAGCCAGCCAGTGTCGCCTGACCAGCGGAATCGGGTCCCTGAGCCATCTCACCGACCCCGAGCGCGGCCAGTTCCCTGCGGGCAGCCGCCACGTCAGGCAGACCGAGGTGCACGTCCATCGCGTCGGCGATACCGTGCAGGACCTGCAGATCGCTCCCGATGCCGGGAACGGCGAGCGCGACGCCGAACTCTCCCGGCCTGCCCTCCCAGTTCACGAAGGTGCCTGACTTCTCGGCCACGGCCGCTACCGGGAACACCACGTCGGCCCGGTCGGTGACCGCGCTCGCCCGAAGCTCGATGCTCACGATGAAGCCGGCGCGCTCGATCGCGGCCAGCGCCGCTTCCGGGTCGGGCAGGTCAGCCGGATCGACCCCGGCTACCACCAGCGCCTCAAGCTCGCCGGACGCCGCCGCCGACAGGATGGCGCCGGTGTCCCGGCCGGCCTGGTCGGGCAGCGATCCCACCCCCCAGGCCAGTGCTACCTCGGCCCGCGCGACGGAGTCGGCGACCAGCCGGCCGCCTGGCAGCAGGTCAGGCAGCGCGCCCGCCTCGACCGCGCCGCGCTCGCCGGCCCGGCGGGGGATCCAGGCGAGCCGGGCGCCGGTCTGGCTGGCGAGCCGCACCGCCGCCGACAGCGCGCCGGGTACCTCGGCGAGCCGCTCCCCGGCCAGGATCACCGAGCCAGGCTGCCGCAGCGCAGCCGGCGGCGGTGATCGCCTCATCGGCCTTCGGCGTGCCCGCCGGGTCGGCCAGGCGGTCAAGCTGCACCGCCTCGCCGCCGGGCGGGGTGAGCAGCAGCCGTCCTGACAGCCTGCCGAGTCCGGGACTGGCCAGTGCGGCGATCGAGTAGACCGCGCTGCGGCCGGCCCGCACGGCGCTGCGCAGCCGCAGGAAGACGATCGGTGATTCGTCCTCGGGATCGAAGCCCGCGAGCAGCACGGCCGGCGCGTGCTCAAGAGCGGTATAGGTGACGCCCGAGTCCTGGCCGGCGACGTAGTCGGAGAGGAATCTGGTCTCCTCGGCGCTGTGCGGCCTGGCGCGCATGTCGATGTCGTTGCTGCCGAGCGCCAGCCGGGCGAACTTCGCGTAGCCGTAAGCGTCTTCCAGCGTGACCCGGCCGCCGGTCAGCACCCCGGCCCGGCCCCTGGCCGCCGCCAGGCCCCTGGCCGCGGCGTCGAGCGCCTCAGGCCACGAAGCGGGTCGCAGGATTCCGTCAGAGTCCCGTACCAGAGGTGCTACCAGCCGGTCAGGTGCGGTCGCATAGGTGAACGCCCAGCGGCCCTTGTCGCAGTTCCACTCGGTGTTGACCTCGGGCGCGCTGCCCGCGAGCCGCCTGGTGACCGCGCCGCGCCGGTGGTCGGTGCGCTGCAGGCAGCCGGCCGCGCAGTGCTCGCAGACGCTCGGAGTGGACACGGTGTCGAACGGCCGGGACCTGAACCGGTAAGAGGCGCCGGTCAGGGCGCCGACCGGGCAGATCTGCACGGTATTGCCGGAGAAGTAGGAGTCGAACGGGACGCCGTCGGCGATCCCGACCTGCTCCTGCGGGCCGCGATCGATCAGCTCGATGAGCGGGTCGCCGGCGACCTGTTCAGCGAACCTGGTGCAGCGGGCGCACTGGACGCAGCGTTCCCGGTCAAGCAGCACCTGCGCGGACAGCGCGATGGGCTTGGGGAACTTCCGCTTGGTCCCGGTGAACCTGGTCTCGCCGGCCCCGGCCGACATCGCCTGATTCTGCAGCGGGCACTCGCCGCCCTTGTCGCACATCGGGCAGTCGAGCGGGTGGTTCACCAGCAGCATCTCCATGATGCCGCGCTGCGCCTTCTCGGCGACCGGGGAGGTGAGCTGGGTCCGCACCACCATGCCCTCGGTGCAGACCGTGGTGCAGGAGGCGGGCGGCTTAGGCTGGCCATCGACGTGCACCAGGCACTGGCGGCAGGCGCCGATCGGCTCGAGCAGCGGGTGATCGCAGAACCTGGGGACCTGGATACCGAGCTGCTCGGCGGCCCTGATGATCAGCGTGCCCTTGGGCACCGTGATCTCGAGCCCGTCGATGGTGACGTGGACTCCGTCCTGCGTCATCCCGTCCTGCGTCATCGCGTCCTCCACGATTCGCTGAAGGCCGTCGACAGAGCCGGGTCAAACGGGCAGGAGCCGCGTTTGCCATGCTCGATGTACTCGTCCCTGAAGTACTTGATGGAGGAGACGATCGGGCTGATCGCCCCGTCAGCGAACGCGCAGAAGGAGCAGGCCGCCGATGTTGTCGCAGATGTCGAGCAGCTTGTCCAGATCGGCCTCGCTGCCCTGGCCATGCTCCAGGGATTCGAGCACCTGCACGGTCCAGTAGGTGCCCTCGCGGCACGGCGTGCACTTGCCGCACGACTCGTGCTCGTAGAACTCCATCCACCGCAGGACGGCCCTGACCACGCAGGTGGTCTCGTCGAAGATCTGCAGCGCCCTGGTGCCGAGCATCGATCCGGCCGCGCCGATCGACTCGAAGTCAAGCGGGGTGTCCAGGTGCTCATGGGTAAGGATCGGGGTCGATGACCCGCCGGGCGTCCAGAACTTCAGCCGGTGCCCGGCCCGCACGCCGCCGGCGATCGAAAGCAGCTCGCGCAGCGTCACGCCGAGCGGCGCCTCGTACTGGCCGGGCGTGGTGACATGCCCGGACAGCGAGAAGATGCCGAAGCCCTTGGACTTCTCCGTGCCGAACGCGTTGAACGACCCGGCGCCGCGCCCGATGATGTAAGGCACGCTGGCGATCGACTCGACGTTGTTGACCACGGTCGGGCAGGCGTACAGGCCGGCGATGGCAGGGAAGGGCGGCTTGAGCCTGGGCTGCCCGCGCTTGCCTTCCAGCGAGTCGAGCAGCGCCGTCTCTTCACCGCACTCGTAGGCGCCGGCCCCGGCGTGCACCACGATGTCGAGGTCGAAGCCGGAGCCGAGAATGTCCTGGCCGACGTCGCCGGCCTCGTAGGCCTCGGCGACCGCGTGCTGCACCCGCCGCACCACGTGCAGCACCTCGCCGCGCACGTAGATGAAGGCCTGCCGCGACCTGATCGCGTAGGCGGCGATGATCGCGCCTTCCACGAGCGCGTGCGGGTTGGCCAGCATGGTCGGGATGTCCTTGCACGTGCCAGGCTCGGACTCGTCGGCGTTGACCACCAGGTAATGCGGCTTGTCGTCGCCCTGCGGGATGAAACCCCACTTCATCCCGGTCGGGAAGCCGGCGCCGCCCCGGCCGCGCAGGCCGGATTCCTTCACCACCGCGATGACCTCGTCCGGTGTCATCGCCAGGGCCTTGGGCAGCGCGCTGTAGCCGCCGACCCGCTGGTACCCGGCCAGCGTAAAGGAGTCGGGCTGGTCCCAGTAGGCGGTCAGCTCGGGGGTGAGCACGGTGCGTGGAGTCGCGGAAGTCACTGCCGTTCTCCGTCGTTGTCGGGGGTCCAGCCGTTCTCCCTGGCGATCCGCAGGCCCGCCAGGGATGGCTGGCCGGCGGTGTCGCCGCCGGTGGCCTGGTCATCAGGGAAGCCGGCCAGGATCATGGCGGCTTCCCGCCAGTTCACCAGCCTGGGCGCGCCGCGAGTCGGCGCGACGTCGGCGCCCGAGCGCAGGTCGTCCACCAGCTCCCTGGCCGACTCCGGCGTCATGTTGTCGAAGAACTCCCAGTTGACCATGACGACCGGCGCGTAGTCGCAGCCCGCGTTGCACTCGACTCGCTCCAGGCTGACCTTGCCGTCCGGGGTGGCGTTATCGCCCTCGATGCCCAGGTGGCCGCGCAGGTCGGCGTAGATGGCGTCGCCGCCCATGACGGCGCAGAGCGTGTTCGTGCAGACGCCGACGTGGTACTCGCCGACGGGCTGGCGCTTGAACATGGTGTAGAAGGACACCACGGCGGTGACATCGGCCTGCGAAAGCCCGAGCTGTCCGGCGCAGTAGGCGATGCCGTCGTCGGAGACATAGCCTTCGTGGCCCTGCACCAGGTGCAGCAGCGGGAGCAGCGCCGAACGGGCTCTGGGGTACCTGGCGATGATCTGCCCGGCCCGCTCATCGAGGCTCGGCCCTGTCCTGCTCGGTAAAGGCCATTACCTGTCCACCCCTCCCATCACCGGGTCGATGCTGGCGACCGCGCAGATCACGTCGGCCACCAGGCCGCCTTCGGACATCGCCGAGACCGACTGCAGGTTCGTGAACGACGGATCGCGGAAGTGCACCCGGAACGGCCTGGTGCCGCCGTCACTTACCGCGTGGCAGCCTAGCTCGCCGCGCGGTGACTCCACCGCCGCGTAGGCCTGTCCGGCCGGCACTCTGAAACCCTCGGTCACCAGCTTGAAATGATGGATGAGCGCTTCCATCGACTGGCTCATGATGTGCGCGATGTGCTCGGCCGAGTTGCCCAGGCCGTCAGCTCCGACGGCTAGCTGTGCCGGCCAGCCGATCTTGGCGTTGCCGATCATGATCGGGTCGCTGGCCGGCCTGGCGGCCGCGAGCCGGTCCACGCACTGCTCGATGATCCGCAGCGACTGATCCATCTCATCCATCCGGACCAGGTACCGGCCGTAGACGTCGCAGCTCGTCTGGGTCGGGACGCTGAACTCGTAGGTCTCGTAACCGCAGTAAGGCTGGCTCTTGCGCAGGTCCCATGGCAGCCCGGTAGCCCGCAGCACGGGGCCGGTCACGCCGAGTGACATGCACCCGGCCAGGTCAAGGAAAGCTATGTTCTTGGTCCTGAGCAGGTAGAGCGGAGCGACGTCGAGCAGGGCGCGGATCTCACCGAGCTGGCGCGGCATCACGCCGAGGAACTCGCGCAGCTTCTCGATCGCACCCGACGGCAGGTCCTGGGACACCCCGCCGGGCCGGATGTAAGCGTGGTTCATCCGCAGGCCAGTGATCAGCTCGAACAGGTCGAGCACCTTCTCGCGCTCGCGCATGCCGTAGAGAAAGATCGTAGTCGCGCCGACCTCAAGGCCGAAGGTGCCGATCGCGGTCAGGTGCGAGGCGATCCGGTTCAGCTCCATCATCAGGACCCGGATCACGCTGGCCCGCTCCGGGATCTGATCGGTGATGCCGAGCAGCTTCTCGACCGCGAGGCAGTAGGCCGTCTCGTTGAAGATCGGCGACAGGTAGTCCATCCGGGTGCAGAACGTGACGCCCTGCGTCCAGGTGCGGAACTCCATGTTCTTCTCGATGCCGGTGTGCAGGTACCCGATCACCGGCCGCAACTCGGTGACCGTCTCGCCATCCAGGGTCAGCACCAGCCTGAGCACGCCGTGCGTCGACGGGTGCTGCGGGCCCATGTTGACGATCAGGCGCTCGTCCGAGCTGTCGTCAAGCTCATCGGCGGCGGCGACAATGTCGTCCCAGTCCTGCCCGCCTGCGGTATATACCCGTCCAGTTGTGCTGGTCACTGGTATGACCTCCGCTCGTCCGGCGGCGGCACAGTGGCGCCGCGGTACTCCACCGGGATGCCGCCGAGCGGATAGTCCTTCCGCTGCGGGTGGCCCTTCCAGTCGTCCGGCATCTCGATCCTGGTCAGCGCCGGGTGGCCGTCGAAGACGATGCCGAAGAAGTCCCAGGTCTCGCGCTCATGCCAGTTGCAGGTCGGGTAGACCTCGACGACCGAGGGAATGTGCGGGTCGGCATCGGGCGCCGACACCTCGAGCCGCAGCCGCCGGTTGTGCGTGATCGAGAGCAGGTGATAGACCGCGTGCAGTTCGCTGCCGACGTAAGCCGGGTAATGCACCCCGGAGACGCCGAGGCAGAGCTGGAAGGCGAGTGCCGGGTCATCCCGCAGCCGGCGCGCGACCTCGATCAGATGCTCGCGCCGTACGTGCAGGGTCAGTTCACCACTGGCGACCACAACCCGGTCCATCGCGTCGCCGAAGCTCAGGCCCGAGGCCTCAAGCGCGGTACCGAGCGCGTCGGCCAGCTCATCGAAGTACGAGCCGTACGGCCGCTGGCTGGACGGCAGCGGCTGCTGCCTGACCATCAGGCCGCCGTAGCCCGAGGTGTCGCCCGTCGTGTGGGTGCCGAACATGCCGGTCCTGAGCACCGGCTCGCTCATCCGATCCTCGCCGGCCGCCTGCGCTTCGTCAGGTACTTCTTCGCCCGGCCCGGTCACTGCTCCGCTCCCCGCAGATGAGGCAGCAGCGGGAGGCGCCGCAGCCTGGCTTCCTCAAGCTCGGTGATCTCCCGCTCCCGGTTAGCGCCGAGTTTCATGTTCTGGATCTTGTCGTGCAGCTTGACGATCGCGTCGATCAGCATCTCCGGCCGCGGCGGGCAGCCGGGCAGGTAGATATCGACCGGCACGATGTGGTCCACGCCCTGCACGATCGCGTAGTTGTTGAACATGCCTCCGCTCGACGCGCAGACGCCCATGGAGATCACCCACTTGGGCTCGGCCATCTGGTCGTAGATCTGGCGGAGCACCGGGGCCATCTTCTGGCTCACCCGGCCGGCCACGATCATCAGGTCGGCCTGCCTCGGGGTGTTCGATGCCCGCTCCATGCCGAACCTGGCCAGGTCATGCCGGGGACCGCCGGTCGCCATCAGCTCGATGGCGCAGCAGGCCAGGCCGAAGGTGGCCGGCCAGACTGATGACTTGCGCGCGTAGCCGGCGAGCTTCTCTACCGAGGTGAGCAGGACGCCGCTTGGCAGCTTTTCTTCAAGACCCATTGGCTAGTCCCATTCCAGACCGCCGCGCCGCCACACGTAGACGTACGCGACTAGGACGGTTGCGACGAAGGTGACCATCTCCACCAGGCCGAACGCACCGAGATGGTCAAAGGTGACGGCCCACGGGTACAGGAAGATGATCTCGATGTCGAAGACGATAAAGAGCATCGCTGTCAGGTAATACTTGACAGGGAATCTGATCCCGGCCGGCTGGCGAGTCGGCTCGATGCCGCACTCGTAGGCCTCGAGCTTGGCCCGGTTCCACCGTTTCGGCCCGCTGACCGCTCCGGCGACCAGCGAGAAGATCGCGAAAACGGTGGATAGAGCGCCGAGCACGATAATCGGGACGTAGTAGCTCATCGGCTCCGTCACCCCCCTTGTCTGGCCGCACAGCTATCCGGCTGCGCGGCCCGGTCCATCTTGGCCTGCGGATCGCGCGCTACCGGACTCGCGCTGATCTCGCACTTTGTACTGTCGTGGATCTAAGGTCCGCTTCTGGCGTTATGCCGCCGGCGCAATCTTAGACAGCGCGTTGACCATGCGGTCCACCGCATCGCCGCCACGCGGTTCGGTCAGGTTTCCCAGCAGCTTCATCGTCATCCGCATTACAGCCGGGCGCTTGACTCCGTGCCTGGTAGCGAACTTCATGAAGTTCGGATTGCCGATCAGCTTCACGAATGTCCGGCCCAGAGTGTAGTAGCCGCCGTAGTTCTCCTTGAGCACCACGGGGTACCCCTGCAGAACTCGCTCGGCTCCCGCCGCCGTCGGCCGGGCGAACGCCTGGACGATCGAGCGCGCGGCCAGCTCGCCGGACTCCATCGCGTAGGCGATGCCCTCGCCGTTGAACGGGTTGACCATCCCGCCCGCGTCTCCGACCAGGAGCAGGCCCCTGGTGTAGTGCGGGGTCCGGTTAAAGCCCATGGGCAGCGCCGCCCCGCGCACCGGCTCTGTCCGGTTCTCCTCGGAAAAGCCCCACTCCGCTGGCATCGCCGCGAGCCAGCGGCGCAGCAGCGCACGGTAGTCGATGTGGCCGAAGGCATCGGAGGTGTTCAGCAGGCCGAGCCCGACGTTGGACGTGCCGTCGCCCATCCCGAAGATCCAGCCGTAGCCGGGCAGCAACTGCTTGCCGTCCCACAGGTCGAGCCAGGCCTCCAGGTACTCGTCCTTGTGCCTCGGGCTGGTGTAGTAAGTCCGCACCGCCACGCCGAGCGGCCGGTCATCTCGCTTATGCAGGCCCATGGATACCGACAGCCGTGAGGAGTTACCGTCGGCCGCGATGACGAGACGGGCACGGAAGACCTTTTCTGCCCCGTTGTGCTTGTTCGCCGCCCGCCCCGCACCTTCCGCAGGAGCTGGCGCTCCCTCGCGCGCGGTCACTCCGGTGACCCGGCCGGTTCGCTCGTCGGTGGTGGCGCCGGTGACCGTGATGTTTTCGAGCAGGCGGGCGCCGGCCTTCTCCGCGTGCCTGGCCAGGATCTGGTCGAAGTCGGTGCGCGACCTGATGGTGCCGTAACCGGGGAACGAGGAGAGGTCGGGCCAGGCCAGCTCGATCCGGCCGCCGCCGCCGATGATGCGCAGGCCCTTATTGCGCAGCCAGCCGTCGTTCTCGTCGATAGGTACGCCCATGGTCGTCAGGGCCTTGACCGCGCGCGGGGTGAGCCCGTCGCCGCAGACCTTCTCCCTGGGGAAGCTGGTCTTCTCCAGGATCAGCACATCGAGGCCGGCCGTCGCCAGGTGATAGGCGGCCGCCGACCCGGCCGGACCGGCACCGACAATGATCACGTCGGCGGTGTGCGCTGAGTCGATAGCGGGGGTGCCGGAAGCGGCTGGCCTGGCCAGGTGCTGGGGGTTCTGCTCGCTCACTGACCCGTCCCGCCAATCTTGTGAACGACTTCACAAGTACAGATGCTCATAGTCTAGCCCGAAGCCTGGCTACCCGGGCGGCGGGCGACATGCACGGCCACCACCCCCCCGGTCAGGTTCCGCCACCGCACCGCCGACCAGCCCGAGGCGGTGATCCGCTCGGCGAGCTCGGCCTGAGCGGGCCAGTCCCTGATCGACTCGGCGAGATAGGCATACGCGCTCGAATTGCTGGAGATCACGCGTGCGACCGCCGGCAGCGCGGCACCGAGATAGCGCTGGTAGAAGGCGTCGAGCGGCCTGCCCGGCAGGTGACTGAACTCACAGATCACCAGCCGGCCGCCCGGCCTGGTAACCCGGAGCAACTCGGCGAGGGCGGCATCGGGATCGGTGACGTTCCGCAGGCCGAACGAGATCGTCACGACGTCGAACGTCTCGTCGGCGAACGGCAGCGCCAGCGCGTCACCGGCGGTAAACGTCACTCGCGCGGCCGGCTTACGGGCACCGGCCCTGAGCATGCCGAGCGAGAAATCACAGGCAACGCAGCGGGCCCCGGCCGCCGTAAACGCCCGAGACGAGGTGCCGGTGCCGGCTGCCAGATCGAGCACCAGGTCACCGGGGGCAGCCGCGACGAGCCGGGCGACAACCGAGCGCCAGCGCCTGTCCTGCCCGAGCGACAGGATGTCGTTCAGCAGGTCATAGCGGTCAGCGACCGCGTCGAACATGGCGGACACGTCGGCGGGCCGCTTGTCCAGCTGAGCACGAGTCATGCGCCCCAGCGTGACACATCCCCGGAACACCAGGCTGAGCCACCAACCGGAACCAGGCGGACAGCGAGGCCGGCGGGACGGTAGGTTACCGAGGTTAGTGCTGGCCGACGGTCAAGGGCGAGGCGGCGAGAGGGGTCTTGATGAGGTGGAAGGTCCTGTCGGAGCGGCCGTTGTATCGAGATGAGTGGCTGGACATCCGGATCGCCGATGTCGAGCTTCCCGACGGACGCCGGCTGGCTCATCGCTCGATCCGCACCCCGCCAGGAGCTGGTGTGGTGGCCGTGGACGAGCAGCGCCGGGTGCTGCTGCTGTGGCGGCACCGGTTCATCACCGATACGTGGGGCTGGGAGATCCCGATTGGCCGGGTCGAGGACGGAGAGACCCCGGAGCAGACGGCGGCCCGTGAATTCGAGGAAGAGACGGGCTGGCGAGCCGGGCCGCTGCGGCGCCTGGTCAGCGTTCAGCCCTCGCCCGGCCTCAGCGATGCCGTGCACCACGTCTACAGCGCCAGCCAGGCGACGTACCTAGGAGCGCCTGGCCGACGCCTTCGAAGCCGAGCGGATCGCGTGGGTGCCGCTCGCGGACGTGCGTTCCCTGATCGGCAAGGCCGAGATCTCCAGCGGGACCACGCTGGTAGCACTGCTCTACGTGCTCGGCAGTGCTACCAGCGCAGACTAGATTGTACGGACTAGCTTTTATAAAGACGCCGGCTCCGTGGACTCAGCGACGGGCTCGGAGACCGCCAGGCGAGGCCGGGGAACGACCGGCTTCCCGGCCCCGGTCCCGGCCCCGGCCAGGCCGATTCCGAGCGCGCGGTAGGTCCAGCCTGCCTCGTGCCAGAGTTCTGGGTCCAGGGCGTTGCGGGCGTCGATGATGTTCTGGCGGCTGACTATTCCGTCCAGATCGGCGGGCCTGAGCGCGGCGAACTCGGGCCACTCGGTGAGCAGCAGGACCACGCAGGCATCTTTCGCTGCCTCGCCGACACTGTCCGCGTACCTGAGCTCAGGACTTGCCTGGACCGCGCTGGCCCTGGCGACGGGGTCGTAGACCGTGACGTGAGCGCCCATGCCATGCAGGATCTGGGCGACATCGAGCGCCGGGGAGTCGCGGACGTCGTCCGAGCCCGGCTTGAATGCCGCTCCCAGCACGCAGACCGGGACGCCGGACAGATTGCCGCCCGCCAGCTCAAGAGCCAGGTCGGCGGTGCGGGACCGGCGCCTGAGATTTATTTTCTCTACTTCCCGCAGAAAGCCGAGCGCATCGTGCACGCCAAGCTCATCTGCCCGCGTCATGAACGCCCGAATGTCCTTCGGCAGGCAGCCGCCGCCGAAGCCCAGGCCTGCCTGCAGGAACTTGCCGCCGATCCGGGAATCGGACCCGAGGATCGCCGACAGTGCCCGCACGTTGGCACCGGCCGCCTCGCAGACCTCGGCCATCGCGTTGATGAACGAGATCTTGGTCGCGAGGAAGGCGTTGGCCGCCACCTTGGCGAGCTCGGCCGTCTCAAGCGTGGTCGTGAAGAAGCTGGCCCCGGCCGCCAGGAGCTGGGCGTAGACCTGCCGCAGTACCTGCTCGGCCCGCTCGGACGTCACTCCGGCGACGATGCGCTCGGGAGCCAGCGTGTCGTGGACGGCTGTCCCCTCGCGCAGGAATTCCGGATTCCAGGCCAGTTCCACTCGATGACCGGCCTGCTCAAGCTCCCCGATCAGATCCCGTGCGGTGCCGACAGGAACGGTTGACTTCCCGACGATCAGCGACCGATCGCCGACCAGCGGCGCGAGGGTCAGGATGGAGGACCTGACCTGGCTCAGGTCCGCCCCTTCACCGCCGGGGAGCTGCGGCGTGCCCGTGCAGATGAAGTGAACGTCGCCGAACGCGGCGGCGCGCTCGTAGGAGGTGGTGAACCGCAGCCGTCCGGTACCGAGCTCGGCCTTGAGCAGCTCGGGCAGGCCAGGCTCATAGATCGGAGTCTGGCCCGCCGTCAGCTTAGCTACCTTGGCCGAGTCGGTATCCACACCGAGCACCTCGAAGCCGAGGCTGGCCATGCACGCGGCGTGCGTGATGCCCAGGTACCCAGTGCCATAGACGGTCAGCCTCGGGCGGCCGTTCACGTCCTGCCCGGCAGGAGCCGGCGGGCTAGGTCAGCGGAACAGCTTCGCGCACGCACTGATCGCCAGCGCCCCTTTCCTGCCCTCGAAGGTGGAAAGGGAGTCCGCCGGCTCCGCCGGGTTGTCGGTGAGGTCGACCTTGAAGAAATAGACCCCGCGCATGTGGTACTTCGCGACCGTCTTGCAGGCGGCGGTGAACCAGTTGGCCTGGACATTGTCATCGCGGATGCCGGGCGTACCGAGATTCGGCGGACGCAGGTAGGCGCCCCGGCGGGCCTCGATGCCCTCCTCGTCCAGCGCGGTCCGCTTCAGGATGGCCGCGGGCGTGGTCGAGAAGATCTTCTCCCAGGCGGCGGTCACCCGCGCCGAGCTCGCATTATACGGCAGCTTGACCTGCTTGTACATGTCCATGCCGTACAACCGGACCGGCAGCAGGTGGCCCGTGGGCGGCAGGTAGTCACCCTGCCAGGCGGAATAAGAAGTGACACCCTTGTAGATGGCTCTGACCCTGTTGAAGAAGGATCCCCAGAGCGGACTGCCGTTCAGAAGGTGCAGCTCCGTCTCGGCGACGAGCTCGTTGATGTGCGTCTTCTGAGCGGCCCTGGCGTAAGGCAGCAGGGCCTTGAAGTAGTTGTTGATCCAGATCTTCTGGCTCGGCGGGCTGATCAGTCCTTCCCACGGGTTGACGGGGTGCGACGGGACGAACACGAGTGGCCGGTACTCGACCTTCAGGCCGAGGTGCTGCGCGATCTTAGTCAGGATCATAATGTTGGCCGCCGACATCGAGCTGGCCCGAGGCCCGACCTTGTTGGAGTTACGGCCAGGAGAGTAGAGGTTCCACAAGAGGCCGACGGCGTTGGCCTTCAGCACGTTCTTGATGTACAGGAGGGTGCGCGTCCCCAGTTCGGTTGTGACCGCCGCTGAGTAGTTGTCCTGCGCGTACAGGTCGACGCCGAGCAGCGGCTTGGTCACCTTGTAGGCCGCCAGCGGCTTCGCGTGCGGAGTCGTGTGGTGCACTGCGGGGGGCGGCTTGAGCGCGGAGGCCGGGATCAGCGGATGCCCGCAGCCGGGCGGCCAGCACGCCGGCGGCGACCAGCGGAACGACAAGGCGTTTCATGACGATGTCCCCTTTAGTTTCCAGATAGTGGCGGTCCCCACCGGACCGCTGAAGGACTTGACCCTGACCGCGCCCCTCATCAGCTCGCGGAAGCCGGCGTGGCCCTCGGTAAAGCTCGATTGCAGGTAGGTCGTCCAGGTAATGGCGTAGCTAGCCGCATGCAGGCACGGAGCCGCGTACTCGACCGTGCACCACGGCTGGCTGATCAGGTCGCCGATGCTCTGCTCGGTCACGACGATGGCGTTCGCCGGAAGGTGAGCCGCGGCGTACTGCTGGGTAAGCGCGAGCGTGTTGTAGCTGTAGGCGGGAATGGTGAGCACGAAGCAGCCGACGCTGGCCACGACGGCGAGGCCGGCCGCTACCGCCTTGCGGAGGCTGCTGGTATCCGAGCGGGCTACCTCGGTCCACAGGTAGCAGTAGGCCGGGATCAGGATCAGGGCGAAGTACTGCGGGAACTTCAGCGAGCTGAACCCGAAGATGACGACGCCGGCCGCCATCCAGCTGAAGAGCAGCGCGTTGCCCTGAGCAGGCACCCAGTTTCTGGCCCGGTAGCACTGGAGCAGCTTGCGCACCGCCAGGACCAGCGCGGTGAGCCCGACGAGCACGCTGGGCACGAAATAGCGGTACTGCGCCTCAAGCAGGTGAATGAGCGCACCAGGGGAGCCGAGCGTTCCCCCGCTCTGCTGGAGACCGAGCACCCGGCGCAACTGCACGAGCGACTGCTGGGTGAACCAGTCACGCCCCGGCCCTGCCAGGTCGTACATCCTGGTCATCGCGATGATGTAGGCCACGATGATGGCGACGGCGACACCGAGCAGCACCAGATGCCCCTTGTGCGCCCGCCGGACGATCAGCCAGCAGAGCAGCACGGCGAAGATCCCGTAGGCGCCGGTCTGCTTGAAGATCGCCGCGCAGGCGAGCGCCACCCCGGCCAGCGCGAACCGGTGCCAGGACGGCTTCTCCAGCGCCCGCTGGTAGAGCAGGAAGGCGGACACGATGATGAGCAGCAGCACGTTCTCGATGTAGGAGACGCGCTGGATGTACGTCAGCCAGCCATCGAAGATGACCGGGATGATCGCGAACAAGGCCACCTTGTGCCCGTGGATCTTCCACAGCAGGCGGAACGCCAGGATGAACGTCAAGGTGATCGAGATGACGCCCATGACCCGCGCGTGGAAGATACTCGCCCCGACCGCGTCGAACCAGCCGGCCAGCAGCAGCACATAGAAAGGCGGCTGGTAGAGGAACGGCTCCCAGGCGACCCCGCGCAGCGGGTGCTCGGCGAGCGTCCCGTGCTGCACGCTGACCGCGACGCGCCAGTAGACGGCCTCGTCCCACTGCCAGGCCGGGGAGGTGCCGAGCTTCCAGAGCCTGATCGCCGTCCCGGCCAGGAGCACGAGGGCGAACAGGCCGACAGCGACCGACGGCCTCAGCCAGGTCGCCCGCGGCTCGGCGCTATCCGCACGATGCCGCCGGGATCGCTGGTCCGGGCTGGTCACGGTGGTGGCGCTCATGACCTGGCCACCCGCTCCCAGATCGCGAAGACTGCGTTCTGGGCACCGGCCTGGCCAGTGGCGAATGGCCCCTCAGCCACAAGACGATATCTACTGTCGTGCTCAAGTGCCCGCGTTAGAGCCGGCAAGCCAGGCTGGTCCGGATCGTACGCTGGGGAATTGACCAGATCCTGGTATGCCCGGCGGCCGGGCAACCCGCGCAGTGCACCGCCCGTCAAGGTGCTTGCGGGCGGCGTGGCCGCGTAGAACATCGCGATCACGCCGAAGTCCCTACGGCGTAGCTGGGCCGCGTAGTAAGCGCGCCAAGCGCGCCGGGGAAGGCGAGTCGGGTCGAGCGAAAGGCCGACGTCGCTCCACCTGGACACGTCGGCACCCTGTGTCGTGTAGTACTCGGCGATGTGCACCTGTACAGCAGCGTCGATCAGGCCCTGGCTGTGAGTCAGGGCCGGTCGGAGCGCGGCCACGAAAGGTCGGGAGTCCGCCCATTCGTGATATATGGCCCAGGCAGACTCCCAGCCGTTAATCGCAGGATAAGTCAGAGCAAGGGCGCAGCAGATAACCGCGATGCTGGGGCGCGCTTCGGGCAGCCAATCGATCAGCTTGGCGCAACCATAGCCGCCCGCGATGACCGCGAACCATATGCCGTAAGCGAGGTGCTTGTCCAATGCCCAGCCTGTCTTGAACAGCACCTGGGCAAGCGGTACGACGAGAGCAGTTGTCCCAAGGAATACGAGCAAGCCGACTGGCCGCTCTCTCGTCCTGAGAGCAAGCGCAGCTCCTATCACGGCAAAGGCAATAACTAGCCCGGAGTACTTCCAGGCATCGTTGAGGACAAGCGAGTAGCTCTGATGATCTTGGGCCGATCGACTGGAAATCGTCTCCACTCCTACCCAGGAGTGGGCGAGAGTCATAATTAGCACGAAAATTAGCGCGCACCCGCCCGCCAGCACGGCCATCCAGGTAAGCAGTCGGGTAATCGGCAGTTGCTGCCGCCATACGAGAATAGCGAAACCGATCACGACTGGGTCAATGACGATGCCTGAGTAGGCGGTCGCATTGGCTAGAGCCAGCGCGAGCGCCGCACCTCCTACTAGATACACCTGGCGACGACGGTACAGAGCCTGGACCACTAGCCAGGCCGACACAGCCGTGAGAAGCACCGACAACGGATCGAAGGTGGCAAAGGCGAGTCGTACTACTGGTGCGCTCATGGCCCACAATGCGGCTGCGAAGAGCGCGCCAGCCTTGCCTACAATTCGCGATGCCGTCAGGTAAAGCAGGATAGTCGCGCCGAGCATGAATACGAGCGACATGATCCTGGCCGCTGCCAGACCGCCAAGACTCGCAACGAGAGCGCCAAGGGGCGGATATATTACCTGAGAACCCGATATCCCTCTTTCATAGTGCGGCCAAGGCGTGCCATGGAGCCAATTGGCAAGGAGCGTTCGACCAAGCCAGAGGTACTCAGCCTCGTCTGCGAAGGCAGTGTTGCTCCATACGAGCGTCAGCGACAGCCCCGCTTGGACGCAGCAGATAGCAGTCAGCGGATGCCAGAGCCAGTGCAGGTTCGCAATTCGGAGACGCGCACTACGATCGGTCGATTGACGAGTCACTGAGCCAGCATCGACAACGTCCGGTGTGGGCCGTACGACGGTCATCGCGTCGCCACCTTCTGCCAGATGACAAACACGCCGTCCTGATGAGCACTGTCAAATCGTCCGATCGCCACCGCTCGATAATGTCGATTCCTTTCGAGTGCCTGCGTCAAGCTCGTGAGCCCGGGTTCCTGCGGATTGGGGCTAGCGCTTTGGGTCAGCGTCGCCAGAGCGTCGCTGCTCCCGTTGAGCAACTGAGCGCCCGAGGGCAGGTGCACCTGCGATGAGGTGATGTAAAAGAGCGCCAAAAGACCGAAGCCATCGCGGTGAAGCTGCTTCGTGTAGTAATTCCGTCCTACTGGAATCCCAGGGTCAAGTGGCAAGTCACCAGTGCTCCAGCGCTTCCATTGCGCGCCCTGTGCGGAGTAGTACTGGGCGACATGCTCCTGGCTCGCTACGAAAAAAAGACCCTTGCTCTGCGCCGCTAGTGGCGTGAAGGCGTCAATGAAGGAACGTGCATTTGACCAGCCATGGAAGGCATCCCAGGCAGGTTGCCAGGCGGCGAAGCCGGGATACGCTATGGCTAGTGCGCAAAATGCGGGCGCGACCGCCTTGCTAGCAGCGGGAATCCATCGCAGAATTCGTCGGCAACCATAGCCGGCAGCTATCGCGGCGAACCAGATTCCGTAAGCCAGATGACGGTCGAGCAAGTTCGTAGTCCCGTAGGCTAGCTGCACAACTGGCACTATCAACGTCGCGCAGCCGAGCACCGCAAAAAACATCGGAGAACGACTCTTGCCGCTATTTGTCCCGACTACAACACCGACCAGAGCGATGACCGCGATAAGACCCGCATAGGCCCAGATTCCAGTAAGCACCAGCGCAGTGCTCTGATGAGTGGTCACGCTCTGGTCCGAGACCGTAGCCGCAAAACCGACCCAACTGCGAGCCGTTGTCAGGAGAATGCCAAGGAATACTGTCCATGCTCCCGTGAACCATGCCGTTGAGTAGGCGGCTTGCCGCGTTCCTAGCTGGGGCCGCATCGCACAGAAAGCAAACGCGATCACAATCGGATCGATAACGACACCAGAGTAGGCAGTCGCATTGGCCAGCGCCAGCAGGGCAGCCGACGCTGCCACGAACTCTCCGTGACGCCGCCGATGCCCGGCCTCGACAATCAGCCAGGCAGCAAGAGCCGTCAGGAATACCGAGAGCGGATCAGCGGTGGCGAAAGCAAGCCTGAGAACCGGCTCGGTGAGCACCCACAACGCCGACGCGAAGATCGCAGCTGTCCGGCCGACCAGGCGCGAAGCGGTGAAGTAGAGCAGCACGGTGGCGCCGAGCATGAATCCCAGCGAGAGCAGTCGTGCTCCGGCCAGGCCGCCGAGGCCAGCCGCCAGCGCCCCGACCGGCGGGTAGATCAGCGGGGAGCCTGGCAGGATCTGCTGTCCGTAGGAGGCCGGCCACGACGACCCGTGCACCCAGTTGCGCAGGACCAGGCGGCCGATCCACAGATAGTCAGCCTCATCGGTGAAGGCGGTGTTGCTCCAGATCAAGGTCAGCGACAGCGCTGCCTGCATAGCGCAGATCATCGTCAGGGGGTGCAGCAGCGACCTTAGGTCGCGCCACCGGGCTGGTCGGTGATCGGGTTCGCTGACCGGGGGGAGAACTTGCGGATCTGGGGGGGCTGGGGGATCTGGAATGGTCGCGACCTGCGCAGGCGTCACCGTCTCCTGCATCATCGCTGACACATCAGGGCCGTCTGCCAGCGCTTCCGCGCCCAGCCCGAAATGCTGCCCGCTGCCGGCACCCGGATCAGCGAAGGGAGGTGGCGGCGGCGGAGGCAGCGAAGGAGGGCGTCGACGCTGCATGACAGGTCGGGCCTTGATCAGGTTGGTGATCAGCCCGTAGGTAAAGACCAGGCCGAGCGTGAGGCCGGTCAGCGGGTAGGTGATCGCCTCAAGCCGCCTGGACTGCACGACCTGGTCTGCGGTAAGCCCGGCCACGGCCGCAAGGGCCAGCACTCCCAGTAGCAGTCCATACCCGGTCATCATGGCCGCCCCCGCTGCGACCAGGCCGGCGAAGGCAGCCAGCGGCAGGCCGATCGCCTGGGTCATCCGGACCCTGGACAGCGGGCAGTCTGGATGCGCCCGGACGAAGAAGGCGCAGCCGCGCGATGAGCGACGGTACTCCTTGATCAGCGGCCGGATACCGCGCCGGTGGTGGTGCCACCCGAACAGGTTGTCGCAGACCAGCACCGAGTAACCGGTGCTCACGACTCGCCAGAACCACTCGTAGTCCTCGTAACTGCCATGCGACCACGAGGCATCAATCGGGCAGCCATCGTACATTTCCCTGGTAAACAGGGTGTTCGCGGTGATCGGCGGCTTCTGCCCGCGCGCTCCGAAGGTCGCCTTGGTCACCTCGTAAGAGCTGTCGATCCTGGGGGTCTTGGCCCCGAGCCTGGTGCTGTCGGTGTAACGCCCCCAGTAGGTGTCATGAATTGACCGCATGCCGCCGGCAACACACGACGCATCGCTGCGCTGCAGCGCGGTCACCGCCTGGCTCAGCCAGTCACCGGGCAGCACGATGTCGCTGTCGACCAGGGCGATCAGGTCACCGGACGCGCCGCCGATGCCCGCGTTCCGCTTGTAGTTCGCGTCGCGCAGGCCGGGCGGGGTCTCCATCTCCAGCGTCACCAGCCGACGGTCGGTGATCCCCGCCAGGCCCTGCCAGGTACGGTCGCCCGGCGAGCCGACCAGGATGATCTGCGACAAGCCCGGATAGTCCTGGGCTAGCAGCGAGCGCACCGCCGCGCCGATCGTCGACTCGTTGTCGCGGCACGGGATCACCACGCTCACCAGCGGGCAGGTCTGCACCACCGCGGCCCGGCGAGCTACCGCCGCTGGCGTCATGGCTACCGGAGCGGTGAGCGTCTGAGTCGCTGACTCGGTCGCTGACCGGCCCTTAGGCGCCGCGTGCGTCCGGGTCGCCAGCCGACTCCCGGCCGGCACGAATACGAAACGGTCGCCAGCCACGAAATTGACCACCGTGAACAACGCGGTCAGGACCACATTGGCGAGCAGGTAGTTCATCCCGAGCCAGAGCAGCCCCGCGTACAGCGCCAGGTTCAGCGCGACGGTCACCGTCTTCTGTGCATTGAACCGGCCGAAGGCTCTCAGCAGCGGCGTGTCCCGGTCTCGCCAGGTCAGCCACCGATTCAGCGCGAAGCTGGTCTCAATCGACAGCACGGCCTGGGCCAGGTAGGAGGCATCGGCTGGCACCCGCAGGCCACTGGTCAGCCAGGCCTGCAGGCCGAACCCGAGCAGGAAGACAAACCCGCCGATCGCGCTGAAGAGCAGGAACCGCGACCCGTCGAATACCTTGGGCAGGACCGACTGCCTGGGCGCAGCGTGCCGTCCTCGGCCGCCAGATACCGTGACGGCGACCCGCTCGCCAGCTCGGCGCACCCCGGCGAAATCGGGGACGACAACAGCCGGCAACGGCAGGGTCGCTACCAGCTGCCCAGAGGCCGACACATCCTGATGAGACGTCATCATGACTAATCCCGCGCGTCCGGACTCAGGCAGCCAGGCGACCGCAGCCGGGTACCAGGTCTGACACGGATTCCCGCGGCGCTCCAAGGATCCTCCGGTCTCCGAATCTCGGCAGCCATCAGCCAGCGCTCCACCGGGGAACATCGCTGTTTGAGTGCCTACCTATGGCGTCTAACTAGGTCCAACGGAACTGTCGGCCCAGACCACTAGAAGTGACGCATAGGCCATCATGTAGGTTTACAGACGCTATCATGAAAATCAATGATCACAGGTGGCAATCCCGCCACTCGTATATCAGACCGTGACAGTACGGGCCACAAGATCAGCGCCGCTCGCCGTCCTAGCGCCTGATCGACTCAGCCGGGCGGCAATGGCCAGATTCGCTTCGTTAACGCAAAGTTCAACTCGTCGCCAGCGTGGTGCGACGCAGCGTGCCCAGCAGTCGCATCCGGATTTTGTTACGGACAGTCACCAGTCGAGGGCGGGCCGCTAGTTTCCTGGCACCCGTGTCCAGATCGCGTAGACGCCGTAGTCGTGGCTCCCAGAAAGGCTGCTGGTGTCGTATGGTCCGACGCTGACCAGGTGATACTTCCGGCTCTTCTCAAGCGTCAGGGTCAGGACAGGCAATCCTGGCTGACCCGTATTAGACCCGATGAGAGCCTCTAGCTTCTCGTATCTCCGGCTTAGACGGGAATTTAGCAATAGCTTTCCCGACAATTCAGGGCCCGCCGAGAAGGTCGTATTGTAGAAGAGCGCGATTACCGAATACGTTCCCTGCCTCAGCGTCCTCTGGTAATAGGTTTTCCAGGCCTTTCTGGGCAGGTTTGAGGGAGCGAGCGACAATCCGACGTCGGACCAGGCGCGCCACTGATCCCCTTGCGGCGTGTAGTACTGGGCGATGTGAGTACCACCCGCCGCGTAGATGAGCCCGGTACTTCCGGCTGCGGCCCGGCTGAACGACGACACAAAAGATGACGCGTTCGCCCAGGAGTGGAACTGGTCCCAGGCAGTCTCCCAGCTACTAATCGCCGGATAGCTCAAGGCGACGACGCAGCATCCGATCAGGAGCCGCCTGCTGCCACCTGGCACCCACCTGATCAGCGTCTGAGCACCGTAACCTGCGGCGATCGCCGCGAACCAGATTCCGTAGGCGAGGTGCTTATCCAGTGCGAAGCCGGTACGGAAGTCGAGTTGCGCGAGAGGAACCACGAGAATCGAGCCGCCAAGCCAGACCAGCAGGGCCGCTCGCCATCGATCCTCACGAACGACCGCCGCGCCCGCGCCGATTAGCGCCAGGACGATCGCCAGGCCGGAATATTTCCAGACATCGTTGCTGACCAGCAGCAGGCTCTGCTGGTCAGGATGAGTTCGGTGGAAAATCGAATCCAGACCCGCCGTGGAGTGCACGGCCACTACCGCGACGACGAAGGCCACGATGAGACTCGCGCCGAGCAATGCCATATCGCCCGCAGCGCGCAGCGTTCCCCTGCGCGGCTGCCAGACGAGGAAGCTAAAGATGACCACCGCCGGGTCTATGACGATTCCGGAAAACGCGGTCGCGTTTGCCAGAGCGAGCGCTGCGGACGATGCCGCCAGCAGCCATATGCGGCGCCGCCGATAGCCGGCTTGCACAATGAGGTAGCCGGAGACGGCCGTGAGGAAGACTGACATCGGGTCAAAGGTGGCGAACGCCAGCCGCAGCACCGGTTCGCTGAGCGCCCACACGCCGGCGGCGAACAGCGCACCGGTCTTGCCGATCAGGCGGGTCGCGGTGAGATACAGCAGTACGGTCGCGACGAGCATGAAGGTCAGGGAGAGTATCCGCGCTGCCGCCAGCCCGCCTACGTCGCTGACCAATGCTGCCAGTGGCGGATAGATGAAAGCCGAGCCTGAGATGTGCTCGGCCTGCGACGGCCACGAGGAGGTAGCCGGATGCAGCCAGTGATCAATGGCGAGGCGGCCGATCCACAGGTACCAGGCTTCGTCGCCGAACGCGGTGTTGCTCCAGACCAGCGAGAGCGACACTGCGGCCTGCACCGCGCAGATGGCCAGGATCGGATGCCTGAGAAATGTCAGCACCGGCCGAGTGCCCACTGCGGCCGACCTCGCGGGTGCCGGGTCTGGTACTACCTCAGCGTGGGCATGAGCCGCCGTTACCGCCGGCCTAAGTGCGGTCACTGGTCGCCACCCGCTGCCAGATCGCGAAGATCGCATGGTTGTGGCCGCTGTTGTATGGGCCAGTCTTGACAAGTCGATAGCGCCTGGAGCGCTCAAGAGCAAGGGTCAGCGCCCGAAGCCCTGGCTCGCCGGAGTTCAGTCCGACGAGGTCGAGCAGCTGCCCGGAGAAGCTCGGGCCCTGGGGCGAGGCCAGGATCTCAGGCGGAAGGCTGGCCGACGAGAAGGACGTGGAGTAGAACAGCGCTACCAGCCCGAGCTTGAGGCTCTTCAGCTGCGCGGCGTAGTAGCTGACGCTCGACGAGGCCCGGTCAGGATCGAGCGGCAGGCTGGATGTCCAGCGAGTCCAGTCAGACACCTGCGGTATGTAATATTCGGCGACATGCTCCTGGCCAGCGACATAGATCAGGCCGTCGGATTGCTCAGCCAGCGGCTCGAACGAGGCCACGAACGAGGAGGCGTTCGGCCAGCCCTGAAAAGAGCTGGTGGCGCCCTGCCAGGCTGCTAGCGCCGGGTAGCAAAGCGCGGCGGCACCAAACACCGCCGCGAACCGTCGGCCCTTACCCGGCAGCCAGGAGACCAGCCGACCACAGCCATAGCCGACCGCGAGGGCGGCAAACCAGAAGCCGTAGGCAAGGTGCCGGTCGAGCAGGCTCGTCGTGCGATCGGCGAGCTGCATAGCTGGCACGAGGAGAGCCGCGCAGCCCGCGAGGCCGAGCAGGCCAGCCCGCCGACCGTCGTCGGCACTGCTGGCCGCGATCATCGCACCGATGGCCGCGAGGACCAGGACCAGGCCAGACAGGCTCCAGGTATCGGTGAGCACCAGTCCCAGGCCCTGATGAACTGGCACGCTGCGGGTAAAGACGGTCGTGATGAAGCCGGTCCAGGACCTCGTGAAGGTCATCAGCACGGCGATGCAGATCACAAGGCCGCCCGTCAGCCAGACCGCCGAGAATTTGGCCTGCCGACCGTAAGCAGGCCGCCAGACAAAGAAGGCGAACCCGATCACGATCGGATCGATGATCACGCTGGGATAGGCCGTGGCGTTAGCCAGCGCCAAAGTCACGGCCGCAGCCGCGACCAGCTCGCCGTGGCGACGCCGGTAGCTCGCCCGAACCACGAGCCAGGCCGCCAGCGCCATCAGCAGGATCGAGAGCGGCTCAACGGTCGCGAAGGCCAGCCTGAGCACGGGCTCGGTCATCGCCCAGATCGCGATGGCGAACAGGCCTGCGCTCCGCCCGACCAGTCGCGTCGCCGTGCGATAGAGCAGCCAGGTAGCGCCGAGCATGAAGGCCAATGACAAGATCCTGGCCCCGGCCAGCCCGCCGATGCTGTCAGCAAGCGCGCCGATCGGAGGATAGATCAGCGGAGAACCCGGCAGGATCTGCTCCCCGTAATTGACCGGCCATGATGTCCCGTGCAGCCAGTTACCCAGAACCAGGCGGCCGATCCACAGGTAATCGGCCTCGTCAGTGAAAGCGGTGTTGCGCCCGACCAGGGTCAGCGACAGCATCACCTGCAGCCCGCAGATCGCCGCCAGCGGCAAGGCACGCCGCCAGCGAGGCAGCAGGGAACCCGGCGAGCCAGACGGCTCTGGCGAACCGTGGCCAGCCGACTGCTCCGAGTGCTCGGCAGTCACCGGCGGCGCTGAGTCTGGCACTGGATGTCTCGGCGCCGCATGCCGACCGCGACCGCCTGGTCCGGTTACTCTCCTCGCCACCAATTGCCCGGAGACAGGCACCTCCTGATGCGATGTCATCGCAGCAAGTCCCCTATTGGCCGCTTAACGGGATGCACACCTCAGATCACCCGTTGTAACGCATAGGCCACAACAGAGGTCCATGGAAGCTACCACGCGCGTAGGTGATCGCAGGGCCGATAAGCCGAAGGACAGCCAAGATCTCGCTGATCAGAGTTATAACCCCCGGTAAGGCCAGCCGCCAGGACCCGAAACGCCGGTACCCCGGCGGGCTCGCCACTCGGATCTGAGCTGAGCCACCTCCCAGAACCAGACTGCCGGGTTATCGACCCTTCCGGGGGCTGACGGCTGACCTGGCCGAAGGGCTGGCGCAGATCCACGTAGGACAACAGTGCCCGGTTTCACCCGATCCGGGGCGCCGGGGCAGAAGATCAGCCGGATGATCGAGGTTCCGTAGCGGCAGCGCCCTGCATACGGGTACCCGTGCAACCTTCCGTGATCATGAAGCAGAGCTTGATCACGGAACATGAGCCGCGTGATCACCCCACCCAGATTCCGTGATCAAGGCCCCGACCATGATCACGCAACTTCGCCGGGGTGAGTCATCGGAGCGGAGACCTGAGTCCAGAAACCCGACCTCGCTTAGATCAGTCCGGCCCGGTAATCACTGGGCCGGGACCATAGCGCCACCCCACTGATGCTCCGTGAGCATGCCGGGGACAGTGATCACGGAGATCTGGTGGTGTGATCATGCCGCTGATGTTCCGGGATCAGAACGTGCGACATGATCCCGGAGCATAGGTGGTGTGGTCTGGGTCGCCCGGAGCCTGAGTTAGCGTCGGGCGACATGTTCCGGATGCCAGCGTTGCGCAGCCAGCAGGCATCCGGAATGTGGCGCCCGGCGCACCCCGAACCGTCCCGGCGCCTCCAGACCCAAGACCCAAGACCACTCAGAGCAGAGCCGGCTGCTGCCATTCCTCGCCAAGCACCCGCTCGGCCAGGAACGCGAACACCGTCTCGTACCAGACAGTCAGATCCCCTGGCTTCAAGATCCAGTGATTCTCGTCAGGGAAGTAGAGGAACTTCACGTCCTTGCCCCGGCTGACCAGATCCGCGTACATCCGCAGCGCCTCGCCGATTGGCACCCGGTAGTCCTTGTCGCCGTGGATGAGCAGCATCGGCGTCGTGATCGCGGACACGTGCAGATGGGGTGAGTTCGCCGTGTACCTGGCCGGCTCGGTGTCCGGGCTGCCGAACTCCTTGCGCCAGTAGTCCGGGCCGTCAGTGGTGCCGAACATCTGGTCGAGCGCCCACAGCCCGGCATGGCTCACGATGCCATTGAACCGGTCGGTGTGGCCCGCGATCCAGTTCGCCATGTAGCCGCCGAACGAGCCGCCCATCATCGCGGTCCGGTTCGCATCGATCTCCGGCCTGGCCTCGACCACGTCGGTGATCGCCATGACATCGGTGAACGGCTTGTCGCCCCAGGTCCCGTAGCCTCTGGCGATGAAGTCGCGGCCATAGCCCGTGGACAGCGCCGGGTCGGGCAGCAGCACGGCGTAGCCGCGAGCGGCCATCAGCCACGGGTTCCAGCGCCAGGACCAGGCGTTCCAGCTGCTGATCGGACCACCATGCACCCACAGCAGCAACGGCGCCGGCGCCTGTGCCGACGCACCTTCGGGAAGCAGGAGCCAGCCGCGCACCGTACTGCCGTCGGCGACGGTCGTCGACACCTCCGTGACCTCGCCAGGCACCTGAAGGTGACCGGTCGGGCTCTGCAGCCGCACGAAGCCGGCGGCCCCGGAGCCAGCGGCCCCGGAGCCGAGATCGATCCGCACCGGCGTCGGCGGCTCGCCGATCATCGAGCGCAGCGCGTAGAGCGCCGTGCCGTCCGGGGCCACGCAGAGGCCGCTATAGGCAGCGTCATCGGTCGTGACCTGCCGAACCTGGCCGCCGGCCACGTCGATCGCGAACACGTGGGCCCGGCCATTGTCATCGGCGGTGAAAAACACCGTCGCGGAGTCCTCGCTCCAGACCGTGCCGTGCGGGCGCCGGTCAAATCCGGGCAGCAGGTCACGCGGTCCGTCCGACTCGCCGGCCGCCAGCCCGCCGACCACCAGGGTGGAGTCCCCTGACCGCTCATAGCTGTCGTGCTCCGACCTGAGCGCGACGACCAGCTTGCCGTCGGGCGAGATCGCCGGCTGCTCGAAGTCGCAGTCAGGAGCCGACATCAGGGTCCGTCGCTGCCCGGTGGCCACCTCTAGCGCGACCAGCTCGACCCGCGTGCCGGCCGGACCCAGGCGCACGTGCCAGCCGGTCACCGCCAGCGACCCGTCGGGCGACAGGGTGAAATCCTGCTCGTCCAGCGCCCGGCCTGGCTCGGGAGTCAGGTCAGTGGTATCGCCATCACCGCCGGCCTGTCCGGCCAGCAGCCGCAGGCACTCAGGACCCAGGTCGGCGTCCCAGAACCTGACCCTCGGCGCGCCCCCGGCATGCAGGATCGCCTTGACGCCCGCGTCGGCCCTGGCCTTGCGGCGGGCCGCGTCCTGCTCCGCGTCCTTGGTGCCCTCAAAGGTCGGCGCGGTCACCAGGTAAGCCAGCGCCTGCTTCGCCACCGCCAGGCCCGCCACCCCGCCAGGCGGCGCGGTGATCCGGCGCGCCTCGCCGCCGCCTGGCGGCAAGGACCAGAGCGCGGGCTTGTCCCCTTCGCCTTCTTCGGCTTTCACCGAGGGGTCAGGCCGGGCCGAGACGAAGAGCAGCGAGCCGTCCGCCAGGAAGGCCGGGCTCGACTCGCCCTCGGCCGACCTGGTGAGCCGGACAGCCGGCCCGCCGCTGGCGTCGATGCGCCAGATGCTGCTGACGTACTTCTTGCTGTCGGCGGAGAGCGTGGCGACGGCGGCCGCCAGCCACTGCCCGTCTGGTGATACCTGGAGCGACGCCACCCTGGGAATCGCGTTGAATTCGGCAATCTCACTGAACTGGGTCAAGGCAGCTCCTCTGACGCTAGCGCCGTTGCACAGCCGCAGGTAACGCTTGATTACACATCGGTCACAATGAGTCCCAAACCGTGATCCGATGTGGCAAGCTGCACGTCAGGTCATCATGCCAGAATCCTGCGCCCCAGGCTAAGGCGGCCCGTCCGCTCACGCTGGGCCGCTGCAGCTCTGAGCACGAACATCCGCGCTGAATGTCATAAATGTGATGAACAGACCGGATTCTGGCGATTGACCGTATCTGTTGTGATCGCGGGGAGGGAATCGTCAATGCGCTTCAGTCGCATCGCCATTACCTTGCTAGCCGCGGGCGTCACCACGCTCGGGCTCGCACAGGCCGATGCATCATCGCCACACCTGGCCAACCTGGTGGGGCAGGGACCGGTCGCCTTTACACCTAACGTCTCGGCCGGCACCACCGTCGGAACCGCGACCTGCAATGCCAACTGGTTCGGCGCCGGCGGGAACTCCTGCCTGTCCGAGGTGTACGACACCGCCTACGTCAACGGTGATGTGGTCGTCGCCGGCGCGTTCACCCAGGCCTGCCAGCCAGGGACGCTGGCCCAGGGCCTGTGCAAGCCGGGCACCCAGGTCACCAGGAACGACATTTTCGCCTACACGGCGGGCACGGGCCTGATCGACCCGAACTTCGTCCCGGTGCTCGACAAGGGCCCCGTCTGGTCGGTGATCGCCGGCCCGGCGGGCAGCAACACGGTCTACATCGGCGGCTCGTTCACGACCGTCAACGGCACTACTCGCAAGGGCCTCGCCGAGCTGCACGTGAACCCGGGCGTCACCACGGGCGCCAGCGCGGACGGCGCGCTCGTCACCGCCTTCAAGGCCAACGTCAGCAACATGGTCAGGGACCTGGCCCTGACCCCCGATGGCACCGCCCTTTACCTCGGCGGCCAGTTCACCACAGTCAACAGCGTCGCCGAGACCGCGCTGGCCAGGGTCAATGCCACCACCGGCGTCGTCGACAACTCGTTCCATCTCACGCTTTCCACCCCGATCAGCGGGGACCCGATCAAGGTCGAGGCCATGGACCTGACCTCGAACGGCAGCCTGCTGGCCGTCTCAGGTACGGCGCTGCAAGTAAACGGCCAGTCCCGCCCCCGGCTCGCGATCGTCGCCACCGGCGGCACGCTTGGCAAGACCGCCTCGCTGACTGACTTCGTCGCCCCGATGCTGGCCAACAACTGCTCGGCCGAGCATGACTACGTGCGATCCCTGAGCTTCGCGCCGGATGGCTCCTACCTGGTCGTCGCCGACACCGGCTTCCTGAACGACGGGTCGATGGCGTTCAGCGCCTGCGACGCGGTCGCCCGGTTCAACGTCGGAGCCGCCGCATCGACGACCACGGGCACGCCGGTCAATGTCGCGCCAGCGTGGATCAACTACGCGGGCGGTGACTCCTTCTACTCAGTGACCGTCGCCGGCGGCGTCATCTACACCGGCGGCCACAACCGCTGGGTCAACAACTACTGCGGCCAGGACTCGCTCTGCGAGGAGAACGCGCTGTACCAGGGCGGGCTCTCGGCAATGGACGCCAACACCGGCGTCGGCCTGGCCTGGTGGCACCCGATCACGCTGCGCGGCGCTGGCACCATGTACCTGAACACCTTCCCGGCGAACACCTATGACACCACCCACAACGGGCTGGTCATGGGCACCGACGACGACGTGCTCGAGGGTCAGTATCACGCGGAGAACGCGCTGCTCCCGGTCGGGTCGGCGACGACCAAGACGCCGTTCGGCACCATCCCGTCCGGCATGTTCAACGAGGAAGACGGTTCGAACACCGGAATCCCCATGTGCCTGGACGACGCGGGCAACAGCTCGGCGGCCGGCGCGACCATCGACATCGCCAACTGCCTGAACGCGGCTCAGCAGAACTGGACCGTTCCGGCCGCCGGGGCGACCGGCCAGATTCAGATCAACGGCCTCTGCCTGGACACCGCGGGCGAGGCCGCCACCAGCGGCACCGGCGTCGTGCTCGGCACCTGCTCGGCGACGGCCACGACGCAGCAGTGGTCGCAGGGCACTGGCAATACGGTAATTAACAAGGGCGCTACCGCGACTGCCGGCAGCCCGATGTGTCTCGATGACCCGGGAAGCAGCACGACCAGCGGCGCGCTGCTCGACATCGCAAGCTGCTCTGGCGACACGAACCAGGTCTGGCCGCTTCCGGCCGCACCAGGGCCGGCCGCTGGCGTGCCGAGCGGACCGCTCTTCGTGCACGAGACCCAGGGCGACAGCCAGCAGGCGTGCCTCGACGACCTGAACGACTCCACGGCCGCCGGCACCAAGGTGCAGCTCTGGACCTGCCGAGGCGACGCCGCTCAGACCTGGCTGGTCGAGCCGGGCGGCACGATCCAGATCGGCGCCTCCTCCTGCCTCGACACCGTAGGCGAGGGCACCAGCCAGGGCACCAAGACGGTACTCGAGCCCTGCAACGGCAGCCCGAGCCAGATCTGGACACCAGGCCCGAACGACTCGCTGGTGCAGCAGTCATCGGGACTGTGCCTGGACGACAACGGGTTCACCACGACGAACGGCATCCAGATGCAGATCTGGAGCTGCAACGCGGGCAACAACCAGAACTGGCGCGAGCCCGGCTGGTAACCAGTACTGCCGCTAACCGCTCGCTCGTCACTGACTGATCCTGCGCCGGGGGCACCAGCCTCCGGCGCAGGATCGTCCTCAGGGTCGTCGCATTAGGTAACTGATCTATCACTATGAGGCGCTAGAAGTGGTGATCAACTTTGCTACATCAGTTCAGCGCTTATGCTCTTTAGTGCAACCAAGCTGCATCGGGCAGTGCGACAGCGCGTGGCCGCGTGCGCAGCGTGAGGAGTGCCGCGGATGTCCGTGCCGCCAGGATCGGAATATTTCGAGCTCGCCGATTACGTGGGCGTGCTGCGCCGGCGATGGCTCATCATCGTCGGCCTCGCCCTGATCGGCGTCGTGCTGGCCGGCGCCTACTTCTACGTGGCTCCCAAGACGTATTCATCTACCGTTCTGGTCCAGGTGAACGCGCTGCCGACCGATGCCAACGCGCTCGGCGGCCGGACCGGCGGTCCGATCAATATGGACAACGAGGGCCAGCTCGTGAAGTCGGCCACGGTCGCCAGCATCGTGAAGGCCAAGCTGAACAGTCCGCTCTCGATCGTCGACCTGGTCAAGAACATCGAGGTCTCGGTACCGCCCAATACCACGTTCCTGCAGATCAGCTGTAACGCCGGCAGCGCGGATCTGGCCACGCGATGCGCCAATGCATTTGGCCGCGCCTATCTGTACAACCGCCGTTTCAGCACGCTTGACCTGGTCACGACCGGGCTCAAGTCGCTCTACGCGCAGGCCTCGGCCCTTGAGGACAGCATCCAGGCGATGCGGGCCGAGATCCAGGTCGCACCGGATACCGGGAAAGGCAGCAAGGGTGTCTTGCAGCTTCAGCTTCAGGCCAAGCTGACCAGGCTCGACGCCCTGTCCTCCAAGATCAACTCAGTCACTCCGCTGCAAGCTAACCTCGCCGTGCGGAGCACGCTCGTCGGTACGGTCGTGACCCCGGCGACGAACCCGCTCGCGCCGGTGAGCCCGACCAAGAAGCTGATCCTGCCAAGCGGGCTGGCCGGCGGGCTCGTGCTCGGCGTGGCGTTCGCGTTCCTCTGGGACTGGCGCCGGCCGCGCATTCACTCGGCCAGGGATGTGGCCCGCCGGGTCGATCTGCCGACGGTCTTCAGCCTGGTGGACGTGAAGAACGGCGGCCACGCCACGTTCGCCTCGCCCCGGTCCAAGACCGGCCAGGCTTTCACCGAGGTAGCGCAGTACGTCGGAACGGCGCTCGGCGACGGGCATCATGTGCTGCTGGTAGCCGGTACTTCAGCGGGCACCGCCGGCAGCGCCGTCGCGGCGAACCTGGCCGGCGCGCTGGCCAGGACGCGCGGGGAGACCGTGCTCATCTGTGCCGACCCGCGCGGGATGGCGGTACCCCGGCTGCTCGGGATCGCGGACGGGCGCGGGTTCGCCGAGGTGCTCGCGGGCACGGCCTCGGTGAGCGATGTCACGCGGCCGACCGCCGACCTGCCGCTGCTACGGGTGATCACGCCAGGTCTTGATGCCGCTGGCGCGGTGTATGACATGCAGCACGACAAGGTACAGCGGCTGATGCGGGAACTGCGCAGGGAAGTCCGGTACGTGATCATCGACGTCCCCCAGCCGAGTGCCGACGCCGACACGTTCAGCCTGGCCGAATTCGCGGACGCGGCGATCGTGGTCGTGCAGGCCGCCACCGCGCGACCGGCCGAGGTCAGCGAGTGCGTCGAGCGGCTTGAGCGGATGCGCACGATCGTGCTGGCCGCCGTCCTGCTCCCGCCAGGGCGCCGGTCACGACGCGCTCGGCGGGCCGCAGCCGCGGCGCAAGAGCAGCAGGCAGCCAGGACGGCGCCGGCCCGGTCGGCGGCTCAGCTGCCGGCCCAGATGCCGGCGACGCAGGCTCTCCCCCCGGTCAAGCCACTCCCGCCTCCCCTGGCTCAGGTGCCTAGCTCGCCGCGATCTGAGAGCACCAGGGATAGTGGCTGGGATGGCGGCCGGGACAGCACGTCCGCCTCAGTGAGCCAGCCGCAGCCGAGCCAGCTGCGCCAGGCCCCGGCCCATCAGGCGACCGGCGACGAGCCAGGCGGTCCGACTCAGCCGGTCATCAGACCCGTGCTCAGGCGCAGCCCGGCATCGACCAGCACCAGCACCAGCGCAGGCAGCAGGCACGGTACGCCAGGCCACGCGTCACCGAGCCATGGAATGCCGGCTACCAGCGCGCCGACTCCGCCAGCAGGATCGGCCGGAACTGCCGCAAAGGCCGACAAGACAGACCCGATCTCGGCGTCGGGCAGTCAGCCCGGATTCGGCAGCGCCTGGACGCCGCGCAGCGTCAGCGAGACCTGGCCGCTGCCGATGCCGGCCGTGACCGATGATGATGACGAGGAGGCGGGCGTCTCCGATCCGCTGATCGGCAACTGAGCATGGCCAACTCGGTCACGCAGGCACCAGGCTCGCTGGCTCACGACCCGGCGGCACGGCGACCTCGCCGGCTTGGCGCGACGACCCCCGGTCCAGCCGGCCGCAGTCCAGCCAGCCGCAGCGCGGCAAGGCCGGGATTTACCGCCCGGCATCCGGCCTGGCCGGTCACGTGGCTGCTGATCGGCTTTCCGCTCTGGTGGATACTCGGGCTGTCCGACTTCACCTGGGTGATTTTCGCCTTCCCCATGGTCACTCAGCTAGCCGCCTGGCATGTCAGAAGCGACCGCAAGCTCCGGATGCCGCCAGGATTCGGGATCTGGCTGCTCTTCCTCGTCGTCGCCACTATCGGGATAGCCACGATCACGCTGACCGCCCCTGGCACGGTGCCGAGCCCGGTGTCGCACCGGCTCTTGTCCTTCGCCAACCGGATGATCTCCTACGGCGGCATCACCGTCCTGCTGCTCTACGTGGGCAATCTGACCGAGGCCGAGCTGTCCAGGCGGAAGCTGGCCTGGATGCTCGGACTGCTCGGCATAGTCACGGTGGCAGGCGGATTCGCCGGGATCATCGCGCCGCACCTGCAGTTTGACTCACCGCTCCTGCACCTGATCCCGGCGAGCGCGCGGAACAACCCGTACATCCAGGCGACCATGCAGCCCGGCCTGTCGCAGGTGCAGAATGTGCTCGGCAGCCCTGGCGGCCGTCCGAAGGCGCCGTTCGACTACACCAATACCTGGGGCGACTGCCTGACGATCTTGCTGCCTTACCTGCTCATCGGCTGGTGGAACGGCGGCAGCAAACGGCAGCGGATGATCGCTGTCTCGGTCCTGGGGCTGGCGGTGGTACCGCTGCTCTACTCGCTCAACCGGGGCGCCTGGATCGGCGTCAGCGTGTCTGTCGGCTACCTGGCCCTCAGATTCGCGGCCAGGGGCCGGGCGGCCATGCTCGGCGGTCTGTGCGCGGTGATCGTGATCGCCGTCCTGCTGATTCTCGTGACTCCGCTCAAAGGCGTGGTCACCGGCCGGCTGCAGAACGGCAAGAGCAACAATCTGCGTGCTCACCTGTCCTCGCTGTCCATTACCGACGGGCTGGCCTCGCCGATCATCGGCTTCGGTGACACCAGGCAAGAACGCGGCAGCGCGACCTCGATCGCGGTCGGCCCGTCGCTGAAGTGCCCGACCTGCGGTCAGAACGCTGTGGGCAGCACAGGTCAGCTCTGGCTGCTGCTGATCAGCAACGGACTGCTCGGGACCGGGCTTTACCTCGGCTTCTTCTGCTACGGGATCTGGTACTACCGGCACGATCCGAGCCCCGAGGCGATGGTCGGGGTCCTGGTGCTGCTGTTGTCTTTCGTCTACATGTTCACTTACGACTCCGTACCCGCGCCGCTTGGCATCACGATGCTGGCCTACGGCCTGATGTGGAAGAACGCGATGTATCAGCGACAACAGGCGCTAGCTGACGGCGGGTGACCGGCGGGTGAGCGTGACGGACCGAGCCCGCGGGGGCCTCGGCGGGGGTCAGGAAGATCCGCTCGAGCCTCCAATTTTCCTCCACCCCCCTGCGTACCTCGAACCCACTGATTACCTGGCGCAGACGCTGCCCCTGCCCGCCATCGATCTGGCCGCGTTCGAGGCTTCCTTGCCGACCAGTCCGGTGCCAGCCGCCGCGGTGCGAGCCGCCGCGGTGCCAGCCTCATCTGGGCCAGCCTCATCGGTGCCGACCTCAGCGGAGCCGACCGGGCCTCCTGACCGCGCCGGGCTGGACCGCGTAGCCAGGGGCGGTGCCCTGAACCTGGGCGGAGCGCTGGTATCGGCGGTCGCCAGCCTCGGCCTGACGATCGTCGTGACGCACAACTTCTCCAGGCCGGTAGCCGGCGCCTTCTTCGTCGCCATGTCGCTGTTCCTGATCGTCGAAGCGGTCGCGAACCTCGGCGCTTACAACGGCGCGATCTACTTCATCGCCAGGCTCAGAACCCTGCGGGCCGAGCGCAGAATCCCGGCCATCTTGCGGGCGACGATCGTCCCGGTGGTGATCTCCTCGGTGGTCGGCACTGCTGCCGTCGTCGTGTTCGCCGACCCGCTGGCCCGCCTGCTGCTCGACGGCAAGTCGGCCCAGGGCGTCAGCCCGGCCGACGTCGCGTCGGCGCTGCGAGCGATGGCCCTGGCACTGCCGTTCGCTGCCCTCACCGACACCCTGCTCGGCGCCGCCCGCGGCTACCACGAAATGCGGCCGACCGTGGTCGTCGACCGGATCGGCCGGTCCGGGCTGCAGGCGCTCGGCGTGCTCGCCGCCGCTCTGGCTGGCTCCTCGGCACTGCTCGCGCCGGCCTGGGGGATCCCCTACGTCCTGGCGAGCGTGGTCTCGATCATCTGGCTGCGCCGGATCATGCGGCGCAAGCGCCGCCCGCCAGCCAAGGCCGGCCAGAACAGCCTGGACAGCCGGCCGAGTTCGCGCCAGCGAGTCAGGAACCGGACCAGGGCCGGCCGACAACCGGCACGGCAAGCCGAATGCCAAGGGATTCTGGCGATTCACCGGGCCGCGATCACTGGCCAGCGTCGCCCAGATCGTCATCCAGCGGCTTGACATCGTGCTCGTCGCGATCTTGAAAGGGCCAGTCGACGCCGCGATCTACACGGCGGCCACCCGGTTCCTGGTCGCGGGACAGCTCGGCAACGCGGCCATCAGCATGGCCGCTCAGCCACAGCTCACCAGGCTATTCGCGGTCGGTGACCGGGACGGGGCCAACGCCGTCTACCAGGCCACGACCGGCTGGCTGATCCTGCTGACCTGGCCGCTTTACCTGCTGGCCGTGATCTTCGGCCCGAGCGTGCTCGCAGTCTTCGGTCACACCTATGAAGCGGGCAGCTCGGTGATGCTGATTCTCGGCCTGGCCATGCTCGTGGCCACCGCGTGCGGGCAGGTCGACACGGTGCTCATCACCACCGGTCGCAGTAGCTGGAGCCTGTACAACGGACTGCTCGCGATGGGTATCAACGTGGGGGCTGACCTGGCACTTATTCCCAGGATCGGCATCACCGGCGCCGCGATCGGGTGGGCGGCGGCGATCGGCGTCACCAACCTGATGCCGCTGATCCAGGTCGCCACCGCGGCCCGCGTGCACCCATTCGGACGGGGCACGCTCGCGGCCTGCCTGCTCACCACGGTCAGCTTCGCCGTCATCCCGCTGGCGGCCCGCGCTCTGGCTGGCACCTCGGCCGTGGTCGCCCTAGCGGCGATCGCGGCCGGCGGCCTGGTGCTCGGCGGCGGGCTCTGGTGGCTGCATAAGCCACTTCAGCTTTCGGTGTTTCCGCGGCCAGGCGTGCTTCGCAGGAGGTCAGCGCGATGACGCAGGATTGCGTTTCGCCCTGATCGAGACCGACTGTCGGGATATAGTCCTTCGATTAGAAAGGAACAATAGCGCGATGAACAGCTATCTTGCCGTGCTGGTCTGGCCGGTCGTCCTGGCGGCGATCGCCGGGGTAGCGCTCCTGCGCGCCAGGAGCAGCCAGCGGACAGCGGGGGCGGCAGGGGTGGCCGGGGCGGCGGTATCGCTCACGGGCACGGGACGTCACAAGAGCTCAGGGCAAGACTCGGCGTTCTCCGACTCGGTCTGGAGCCTGGCGAAGATCATCGCCATCGGGGTAGCCGGCGCGATCGTGGTCTTCGGCGTGATGTGGGCGCTCGGCCAGCTGGTCGTCAATCATGGCCTGACGATCGACAAGCCGATCTTCACCTGGATGAATAGCCACCAGGTGCATTTCATGGCCGCTCTCATGAACCGCCTGACCAAGATCGGCAACACCTGGACCGTCTGGGGCGCGGCCTTCGCCGCGGCCGCCTGCCTGGCCGTCACCACTAAGGGAAGCCGCTGGCTGCCGCCGGTCTTGTTTGCCAGCGTGATCGTCGTCGATCACTTCACTACGCTCGCGCTGCGGCACGTATTCGAGCGGGTCGGCCCGCCGACCAGCCCGCTCGGCACCTATCCTTCCGGCGGCTGTGACCGGGTCATCTTCTTTTACGGGCTGATCGGGTACCTGCTCTGGCGCGAGTTCAGCGGACAGCGACGGGCCGCGATCTGGGTCGGGGCAGCGGTCGCCGCGCTTGGGTTCAATGAGGCCTACAGCCGCGTGTACCTGGGTCTGCACTGGACCACTGACGCGTTGAGCGGCCTGGTGTACGGCGGGCTGCTGCTGGTTGCTTTCATCTTCGCTATTCATTTCGTACTCGGTAGCGCGATTCCGATCGGGGCTTCCGACGACAGCCGGCCACCATCCGCGGTGGCGGACGA
Organism: uncultured Actinomycetota bacterium; assembly: GCA_963819285.1. Taxonomy (GTDB): domain Bacteria; phylum Actinomycetota; class Actinomycetes; order Streptosporangiales; family Streptosporangiaceae; genus Chersky-822. Next base: position 611,128 of record CAWFVM010000002.1, on the reverse strand, counting down.
ACCAGTAACGGCAGGACCGATACGATGACTCGACGCCGGCGGCGGGGCAGCTCACGATGGAAACTGGCGGCACTAGTGATCGTGCCGGTAGCCGCCGTGGCCGTAGCCGTGCCGCTGGCGATGAGCATCGCGGCCGATCAGCCGCGCACGCCTGGTGCCGCCGGGCCGAGCGCCGGGAGCACCAGGTCGGCCGGGGACAGCCAGTCAGCGAGCCCGCAGTCTGCTGGGGCCCGGTCAGCCAGCCCGAAGTCTTCGGCCACGCCGGGAGGGAAGCACTCGGCTAGCCCGAAGCCGTCGAAGCCAGGCTCGCCGGGCACCCGTCACCCGTCAGGCTCGCCGACGTCCAGGGTGTCCCCTAGCCCGACTGACCCGGCTGGCCCGACTAGTCCGTCCAGCCCGACCAGTCCGGCCAGCCCGAAGCCTGGCCCGAGCCCCAGGCCGACCAGCCCTGGCGGGGGCGGCGGCTCGGCAGGCGGACTGGTCCCGGCCTCGGGAGCGTATCTCGGTGCCTACGTCGGGCCGACCTCCTACACCTCGGATGCCGAGATCAGCGCTGTACAGTCGTTCGAGCAGCAGATCGGGCGGAAGCTCAACCTCATTCACACCTACCATCCGTGGCCGCAGAACTTCCCGAGCCCGGCCGACCAGGCCTTCGTGAACGCCGGCAAGGTACTGCTGCTCACCTGGGGCGGCACACCCGACACCAAGCAAATCATCGCGGGTGATTACGACACGCTGATCAAGGATCGGGCGGAGGCGGTCAAGGCGCTGCACCGGCCGATCCTGATGGAATTCAGGCACGAGATGGACCGGCCCAACCTGCAGTACGTAATCCACGGGCCGGCGGACTACATCGCCGCGTGGGACCACATCAGGGCCATCTTCACTCAGGTCGGCGCGACCAATGTGAGCTGGGTCTGGTGTCCGACCGGCTACGGATTCCAGGTCGGCCGGGCCCAGGCGTTCTACCCTGGCAACTCCGAGGTCGACTGGGTCTGCGCCGACATCTACACCGTCCTGCCGCACCAGTCGCTGGCCGCTGCGGCGGCGCCGTTCATGAAGTTCGCCGCCGGCACCGGCAAGCCGATCATCATCGGCGAGTTCGCCGAGAACGACCCGGCGTCGTCCTGGCCGGCCTGGCTGACCGCTGCCGGGCGATTCGCGGAAGATCATCCGCAGATCAAGGGCATAGCCTATTTCGATGCCAACGGCACGGACAGCAACGGCCATCCGTTCTCCTACTGGCTCGGCAATCATGCCCAGGCGATCACGTCCTTCGAGCGGCTGGCCGACGAGTCGTACTTCCAGCCCCCCGAGCCACCGGGGCTGTGAGTTGGCCGTACCGGCACCGCAGGCAGTTCCGGCCGGGCGGCAGTCCGCCTCGTATCTGACCGAGGTCTGCGAGCTGCTGTGGCCCGCGCCTGCCAGCGTGACTCTGGCTAGGGCCTGGTCTCGCGGCGGCCAGGCCGCCACTGCCGCTGCCACTGCCACTGCCACTGCCGCTCGGCGCGAGCTGGTCGTGCTGCCGGGAGCACGGCAGCCGAGACTGATTGTCCCGGCTGGCCGCCGGGCGAGCGCCGCAGCTATTCGCCGGTACGGCGAGCCGGGGTCGGTCAAGGCCAGGCTGGCCACCCGGACGCTGGCCGTCATGCTGGCGGGCGGGCTCGGCCCGGTGATCGGCAGCCGGCTGACCGTGAGCGTGCCCGACGGGGCGCAGACCATCGATTCATATCTCGCCTCGCTGCTCGGACGGCCAGTCGAGATCAGCATGCACCTGGGCGCCGCGCGGGCCAACCGCAAGCCAGTGCTGCAGCTACTGTCGGCAGCCGGGGATACGATCGGTTTCGCCAAGATCGGCGTCAACGCGCTCACTACCGAGCTGGTCCGGGCCGAGCAGGCCGCCCTGGCCAGGCTCAGTGCAGCTAGCCTCGGCGCGGCTGGCCTGACCGGAATGCGGCTGCCTGACGTGCTCGCGGCCGGCAGCTGGCGCGGGCTTGAGGTGCTCGTGCTCAGCCCGCTGCCGGTCTGGCTCAGGCGGATCCCGCTGACCGGGGACCGGCTCGCGCGGGCGCTGGCGGAGCTGTCACGGGTGACGGGGACGGTTGCGGCGCAGCTGGCGGCCAGCAGCTACTGGCAGAGCTTGCTTGGTCGGCTGGAGCAGGCTGGTCCCGGTGCTGACCAGGCGACGCTGCGGGTGCTCACCGGACGGCTGGCCGCGCAGGCGGGGACGGTGAGTCTCACGTTCGGATGCTGGCATGGCGACCTGACTCCGTGGAATCTCGCGTCCACGCCGGAAGGGCTGCTCGTCTGGGACTGGGAGCGGTTCGCGCTCGATACCCCGATCGGGTTCGACGCGCTGCACTACTGGCTGCAGTCCCAGGTGGTGAATCCGCAGCATGACCCACTCGCCGCCGCGACGGGGTGCATCTCCGGCGCGCCGGCTCTGCTCAAGCCCTTCGGGGTCGAGCCGGCGGCGGCCAGGCTGACCGCGCTGGCCTACCTGGCCGACTTGTCGGTGCGCTACCTCGCCGACCGGCAGGCCGAAGCCGGGGCTCGGCTCGGCTCGCCAGGGCGATGGTTGCTGCCGGCCCTGGAATCAGGGATCGCCGAGCTCGCGGAGCACGCGGGGCCTCCTCGGGTCGGCCAGCCGTGAGCCCGGCGAAGTCGGTGTCACCACCGGCCAAACGGCTGGCCCACGTGGTCTCGGTGACCGCCGGGCGGCTTACCAGCCCGGCCCGGATGCTGCCCGGCTTCCTGATCGTCGGGGCCCAGCGCTGCGGCACCACTTCCATGTACCGAGCGCTCAGCGAGCACCCGGCTGTGCTCAAGGCGGTGCTGCACAAGGGCGTGCACTACTTCGACATGAACTATGACCGGAGCCTTGGCTGGTACCGGGCCCACTTCCCGCTGGTGATCAGCGGCCGCCGGGCTGGCCGGACCGGCGGGGCCGACGGGCCTGCGCTCACGTTCGAGTCGAGCCCGTATTACCTGTTTCACCCGCTGGCCGCCGGGCGCATCGCCGCCGACCTGCCGGGAGTACGGCTGATCGTGCTGGTCCGCGACCCAGTTGACCGCGCCTACTCGGCCCACGCCCACGAGCTCGCCCGCGGCTTCGAGACCGAGCCTTTCGAGCGCGCCGTCGAACTCGAGCCGCAGCGCCTGGCCGGCCAGGCCGAGCGCATGGCCGCCGACGCCGGCTACCTCAGCCACAGCCACCAGCACCACGCTTACGTCGCGCGCGGCCAGTACGCTGAGCAACTCAGCCGGCTTGAGCACCTGTTCGGCCGGGACCGCATCCACGTGGTCGACAGCGGCGACTTCTTCACCAAGCCCGAGCCCGTCTACGACGGCGTACTTGAGTTCCTCGGCCTGCACAATCGCGGCTATCCGGCCTTCGAGCAGCACAACGCCCGTCCGCGAGTCCCGATCAGCGAGTCGCTCCGGACCCGGCTGGACGAGCACTTCACCCCGTTCGACGCCCAGCTCTCCTCCTGGCTCCCCGCCCCCCCAAGCTGGCGCCGCTAACCACACCCGGCCCCCGTCATGATCGCGAAGACCTGCCGTCATCCTGTGCTCCGCCACAGCCGCAGCGCCCCGGCCGGGAGCGACCGCGAGTAGTCGGGTCAGCGGCGGCGGCGGACGGCGCTCGTTACCAGCAGCCGGACGGCGAAAGGCAGGTCACGGCCCAGATACCGGCCCGCCAGCCGCCGGGGCTCGCTGACCAGGCGGAACAGCCACTCAAACCCGGTTCGCTGCACCCAGGCCGGCGCCCGCCGCAGCTCACCCGCCGCATAGGGGATCGCCGCACCGCACCCCACGAACCACGCGCCAGGCAACTCAGGCGCCAGCCGGGCAATCAACTGCTCCTGCTTGGGGAACCCGAGGCCCACGAAGACGATCTTCGGTGCCGGCTCACTGCCCAGCAACTCCTTGCGCAGCGCCTCAAGGTCGTCGCCGACCGGGTCGAATCGAGCCGGAGGCGAGTAGGCTCCAGCGACGACGAGGCCGGGGTAACGCTCGGCCAGCTTCTGCCCGGCCAGCGCGGCGGCGGATGACCCGCCCTCGCGGCCGGGCTGGCCGCCGAGCAGATAGACCGGCCAGCCGCAGGCCAGGGCGGCGGCCGATAGCGAGAAGATCAGGTCGGCGCCGGTAATCCGCTCCGGCAGCGGCTGACCGGCCAGTCTCGCCGCCCAGAGCAGCGGCATCCCGTCCGGCACCACCAGCGACGACGACTCAACCAGAGCGCGGCTACCCGGATCGACCCCCATCCGGTGGCAGATGTCGATGTTCGGCGTCACGATCGTGCCGCCGCGGCCAGCGGCGATCGCGGCGGTGACGTGATCGATGAGCTCGGCCGTCGTGATCGGGTCGAAGGCGGCGCCCGCTACGCTGACTCGCGCTGACCTGCTCGCTGGCATGCTCAGATCCCGTGCCCGCGCGCGTGCAGCACCCGCAGCAGGCGCTCACCGGACACCAGCCCGGACGCCACCGCGACCACGAACGGGATCCGGCGCTCATGCCAGTTACCGCGCAGCGCACGGGCGGCCCAGCGGCAAGACTCGCGCCGCCGCCCCAGGCAGGCGTAGCCGAACGCGATCTGGGCGCAGACCCGCGCCGCGCCTGGCTTGCAGGCCGCGAGGTCGGGGTGATGCTCCAGCATCCACCGCAGGCCAGCCACCTTGGTCTCCCACTGCTGCGCGTAGTAGGAGCCGCCGCCCCAGGCGACCTTGACCAGCGGCTGGTCCACATTGACGATCGGATGCCTGCGGGCGGCCCGCAGCGCCAGGTCCCAGTCCTCGTTCTGACTGGCCGGGATCGACTCATCGACCAGGCCAATTCCGGCCGTCAGTGCCAGCCGCACCGCCAGATAGGTGGACGAGTGAACCATCACCATCCTGGACCTGAGCAGCTCCCCGTAACTGATCTCGGCCTGCCCGGCGACACGCGGGCTGCTGTTGCCACCCGAGAGGACCGCGATCCCGCAGCTGGCGAACTCCGCGTCCGGACTGGCGAGCAGCGCCAGCACCTGAGCGGTCAGCTTGCCTGGCAGCCACTCGTCATCGTCATCGCAGAACGCGACCAGCTCGGTGTCCAGGGCCAGAATCCCGCAGTTGCGGGCGCCGGCCAGGCCAGGCGTCCGGTCATTGACCGCTACCTCTACCTGGCCTTCCCGCACCAGGCTCCGATCGGGCTCGGCCCGGTCGAACACCACGATGACCCTGACCTGACCCTGGTACTCCTGCCCGGAGATGGCCGCGAGCGCGGTCCGCAGCTGGGCCGGCCGGTCATGGGTGGGCACCACGACCCCGACGGAGGGCCACCGAGTCACGCCGCGCTCCGCACATAGCCGTAGTGGCTGAGCAGCGGCAGAGTCAGCGCGGTCACGGCGCGACGCTGCGAGTGCGGCATCGCCGTCCGCCATCGATTGTCGGCCCGGATCTCGATCTTTCCCGAGGTAAACCGCATCGGGTTACCCGCCGCCGTGTGCGACTGGCCGAGCTCGGCCCACTGAGACTTCTCGTCACCGCCGATGAACGCCAGCCCTGAATCGCCGGTCTCCAGCCCGGCAAACGCCCCGATCCGCCGCAGTGTCGGCTTGACGCCGGAGACCAGGTCCTCGTACCGCACTCGCAGCACCGGGGTATCGCCGCGCGCGAGCAACTGCAGCGCCCCGTTTTGCAGGTCCCACTCACCGGCGGCCCGCACCGGGGAGTACCTGGTCATGAGGTCGGAGGCTTCCGGCCGCCGCACCCGCGTCGTCCACGAGTAGGCCACCGCCCGGCTGTCCCGCACCACGTGGAGCACCCGCAGGTCGAGCTCGGGATCCCTGCTCAGGCAGAAAGCCAGCGAGGCGTGCTTGCTGGAGTCCACCACCGTCTGGCAGCCGCTGACCTGCGCGATCGCCTCGTAGAGCCGCTTGTAGTAGCTCGTGTACTCAGCCAGGTCCGCCCGCACCCGGTCCGGCAGCCGACGCCGGGCCAGCGAGGGGATGAATCTGGTCCGGTCGACCCTGCCCCGCAGCTCAGCGACCCGGTCGGCATCGACCTTCGGCCAGCCACCGAACGCGAGATCGGCCACCCACGACCAGAACTCGCAGCGGCTGAACTCCTCGCCGCACCCGCACCGCTCGTTGTCCACGACCCCGCGCTGCCACAGATGCACGACTTCCCCGGCCACGCACACCCCGGGCAGCTCGCCGAGCAACCGCTCGGCGAGGGTGCTCCCGCTCCGTCCCATGCCACCGAGGTAGACCACCCGGAAGTCACCGAACGTCATCACACCAGCCCCGTCGAAGCGAAAACCACTAGCCGAAATTAAGCATTCTGCCTGGTTAACACTCTAGTTGAGGGTCGATGACACAAAAACTCACTATGTGTAATTAAACGTGACAGTCAGTCATAGCTCCAGATAGGCCTAGGTGCGGTAGGGCAGGAAGCAGATTCCTGCCAGGTCGTTGACCTTGCCGCACATCTGGCTGCCGTCGAAGTTGTCGCTGGCGATCCACAGCCCGGCGCCAGTGAGCAGCAGATCATCGGCGCCCAGCCCGCGAGAACGGGTCGGGTTGAAGGTCAGGTGCCCGTCGGCCGGCGACAGCCCCTCGAAGCCCGGCGCCGAGATCGCGTGCGGGTCATGCTTGAACTTCTTGCAGCCGTCCGGGCTCCGCGACCACAGCTCATGCCCGGCAAAATAAGCATCGTGATTGTCCGCCGCGACCGAGTAGAGCGAATAGCAGCCGTCGTAGTTGATCCACCGGCGCGAGGCGAACTTCTGGTTGGCGGTGAACGCGGCGGCCATGTCGCACAACCCCCTCAGCGGATAGCCGCTCGGGTAGTTCCAGGGCCTGAAGCCGGTGCTGGCCACGTAGACGGTGCCGTCGTTCGGCGACCAGGCGGCCGACCTGATGTAGAAGGGCTCCCTGTCCGTGCAGTTGTAGTAGTAGCCCCGTGGCGGGTAGCCGCTGCCGCCGTCGAACATCGGCGACGACCAGCCCGTGAGGGTAGCGCGCGGCTTGCTCGCCAGGTTCACCATGAAGATCTGCCGCCGGGACTCGCCGCCGACCCTGGTGAAGTCGCCTTCGAGCAGGTCGAGCGTGCCGCCGTGGCTGATCTGCTGGTTGTAGATCCTGGTGCCGTTCGGTGCCGCACCCGGGTAGCTGTAGTGGCCGGAGATGTGCAGCCGGAGCAGTCCGTCGTCCTTCCCTGTCCGCCAGTTCAGGCTGGCCAGATACGGGTCGGCGGAACTGCCGTTGATCGTGGTAAAGAAGCCGCCGGCCAGGATGTGGGTGCCATAGCTGGCCAGGGTCTCGACCGGCTTGCTCGCGAAGTGCCTGAAGGTCGTCACGACCGATCCGGTGCCGGCCGTGCTGACCTCGGCCAGGTTCGTCACCCTGGTCCGGCCGATGGCAGCGAAACTTCCGCCGAGATAGGCGTGGCCGCAGTCGCCTGCGGCGAACGTGATCGAGTTGACCTCGCCCTGGACATCAGGCCGCCAGCGGGTCAGCCTGAAGGGTGCGACCGCCTGGAAGCTGAATGCGTTATTCCTGGTGTAAGTGTTCTTTCCTTGCTCGACCGTGGTGAACGTGCCGACCGCGTACATGGTCCGGCCGCACTGGGCAAGCTGCCTGATCTGCTCAGTCGTCTTGGTCGTGACCGGGAAGTGCGGGGTGCCGGTGACCGGCCGGGATGACAGTAACCTGCTGGCCGACTCGGCGAAGCCGCCGGCGCTGACGGGGTCAGCACCAGCGCACTGACCGCTAAGGCCAGCACGCTCGTGCGGACTGCCGTGGTCAGCCCGGCTCTGATGAGCACTGCCCTGGTCAGTTCAGCCTGCCTCGGTGATCATGGCGGCACCGACCGTCGCGCCGGTGCCCTCGTCGATCAGGATCATGCCGCCCGTGATCCGGTTGCGCCCGTAGGGGTCGCAGAAGATCGGCTGGGTCAGCCGCAGCGATACCCGGCCGATCTCGTTCAGGCCGAGGCTCTCCGCCGTCTCATCGCGATGCAGCGAGTTGACGTCCAGGCGGTAGTTGATGTCGCGCACGACGGCCTTGACCGTCCGGGTGGTGTGCTTGACGATCAGCCTGCTGCCCGGCTTCAGCTTCTGCACGTCGGACATCCAGGCGACCATGGCCTGGATGTCCTGGGTCACCAGGGGCTGGTTGTGCGGCCGGCAGATCAGGTCGCCGCGGGAGATGTCAATGTCGTCTTCGAGCAGTAGCGTTACGGACATCGGCGGGTAGGCCTCGTCGACAGGGCCGGTCGGGCCCTCGATCCGCTTGATGACCGTGGTCAGGCCGGACGGCAGGTGCATGACCTCATCGCCCGGCTTGAGCACGCCGCCAGCCACCTGGCCCGCGTAACCCCGGTAGTCGTGCAGTTCGGGGTCCGTGGCCTGATGCGGCCTGATGACGTACTGGACCGGGAACCGCACGTCAATCAGGTTCCGGTCGGAGGCGATGTGCAGGTGCTCCAGGTGGTGCAGCAGCGAAGGGCCGTTGTACCAGGGCATGTTGCCCGAGCGCTCGACGACGTTGTCACCGTTCAGCGCGGAGATCGGGATGAACGTGAGGTCGCCGATGTCGAGCTTGGTGGCGAACGCGGTGAATTCCTCGACGATCTGATCGAAGGCGGCCGACTCGTAGCCGACGAGGTCCATCTTGTTCACCGCGAGCACCAGGTGCGGCACCTTGAGCAAGGTGGCCAGGAAGGCATGCCGCCTGCTCTGCTCGGTCAGGCCATTGCGCGCGTCGACTAGCACGATCGCCAGGTCGGCAGTGGAGGCGCCGGTCACCATGTTCCTGGTGTACTGGATGTGACCTGGCGTGTCGGCGATGATGAACTTGCGGCGCGGGGTGGCGAAGTACCTGTACGCGACATCGATCGTGATGCCCTGCTCACGCTCGGCGCGCAGGCCGTCGGTGAGCAGCGCCAGGTTGGTGTACTCCTCGCCGCGTTCCTTGCTGGTCCGCTCGACCGAGGCGAGCTGATCTTCGAAGATCGCCTTGGAGTCGTAGAGCAGCCGGCCGATCAGCGTCGATTTTCCGTCGTCGACCGAACCTGCGGTGGCGAACCGCAGAATATCCATGACCCTGTCCCCTTGCCGATCTTGCTGCGGCGCCATCAGAAGTAACCCTCCCGCTTGCGGTCCTCCATCGCTGCCTCGCTCGCCCGGTCGTCGGCGCGGGTCTGGCCGCGCTCGGTGATCCGGGTCGCCGCGATCTCGGTGATGACCTCGGCAAGCGTGGCCGCCGACGACTCGACGGCTCCGGTGCAGGTGATGTCGCCGACGGTGCGGTACCTGACCATCGTCTCGAAGAGCGCCTCGGTGTCGGCCCGGCTCACGAACGGGTGGTCGGCGAGCAGGATGCCGTCCCGCTCGAAGACCGAGCGGCGGTGCGCGAAGTAGATCGCCGGGATCTCAAGCTCTTCTCTTTCGATGTAATGCCAGATATCGAGCTCGGTCCAGTTCGACAACGGGAAGACCCTGATGTGCTCGCCCCGGTGCAGCTTGGTGTTGTACAGGTTCCACAGCTCGGGGCGCTGGTTCTTGGGATCCCACTGGCCAAACTCGTCGCGGAAGGAGAACACCCGCTCCTTGGCCCTGGCCTTCTCCTCGTCCCGGCGAGCGCCGCCGAAGACCGCGTCGAACCGGTGCTCGGCGATGCCGTCGAGCAGCGTGGTGGTCTGCAGCCGGTTCCGGCTCGCCCAGCGGCCGGTCTCCTCGACCACCCGGCCGGAGTCGATCGACTCCTGCACGGACGCGACGATCAGCCGGACGTTGAGCTCGGCTGCCCGGCGGTCACGGAACTCAAGCACCGCGTCAAAATTGTGCCCGGTATCGACATGCATGACCGGGAACGGAATCCGGGCTGGCCGGAAGGCTCGCTCCGCCAGGGCCAGCATCACGATCGAGTCCTTGCCACCAGAAAAGAGCAGTACCGGCCGCTCGAACTCGGCCGCGACCTCGCGCATGACATGGATCGACTCGGCCTCAAGCACATCAAGTTGCGACAGCTGGTAATCAGCGTGTGGCACTGTCATCTGGCGAACTCCGCGTTGCTGGTGGCGGGTCCTGCGTGCGCCTGACCCGCAGGGTCGTGCTCGTTCTTGCCCTGCTCGTTCCGGTCTTACTCGGCGGCCTGCTGCACCGCGCTGATCGCGCTCAGCAGCTGACTGGCCAGAGAGACCGGACAGATTAGGATATCCGGCATCCACGGCTGCTCGGAGTTGTAACGCAGACTTGACCCGTCGATTCTCGACGCGTGCAGCCCGGCTGACCTGGCCACGGCTACCGGCGCCGCGTTGTCCCACTCATACTGGCCGCCCGCGTGCACATAGGCGTCGACGTCACCGGTGATGACCGCTGACGCCTTGGCCCCGGCCGAGCCGAGCGGGACCAGCTCGGCGCCAAGGTACTCGGCCAGCCTGGTGACGAACTCCGGTGGCCTGGACCGGCTGACCACGAGCCTGAGCGGTGCCCCCTCAGCGGCAGCCTTAGGGGTCTGCGGCGGCTGAGCGGTGGACAGCACGGTGCGCTGGGCCGGGAGAGCCACGGCACCGGCGGTCAGCTCGCCCCGATCCCAGAGCGCGACGTGCACGGCCCAGTCCACCCGGCCAGGCTCGCCGAACTCCCTCGTGCCGTCGAGCGGATCGACTATCCAGACCCGGTCGGCGGACAGCCGCCTGAGGTCATCGGCCGCCTCTTCGGACAGCACCATGTCATCGGGCCTGAGCCTGGCCAGTTCCGCGGCGAGGTATTCGTGGGCGCCGAGATCGCCCGCCTTCCTGCGTTCGTCGGCAGCCAGGGCCTCTTCGCGGATGGCGAGCAGCCGCTCGCCTGCCGCTGCGGCAAGATCGCGGGCAACGATGTCATCGGCTGGGAAAACCACGTGAAACTCCATCTGAAGTCTAGAATTCCGGGCACTGTAGCCCAAATCCGGGCTCGCGGTCAGCCAGACCGGATTATCGAGGGCTCAGTATGCTCCTGATCCTCGGGCCACCGCAGCGCACGTCTTCCACAGAATCTGCAGGTCAAGCATGAGTGACCAATTCTCGACATAGCGCAGATCCAGCCGCACCGACTCCTCCCAGGAAAGGTCGGACCGGCCATTAACTTGCCACAGACCAGTCATGCCTGGCTTGACCACCAGCCTGCGCCGTACAAGGTCACCATACATTGCCGCCTCTTCAGGCAGCGCGGGCCTCGGTCCCACCAGCGACATCTCACCGGTCAGGACGTTGATGAGCTGCGGCAGCTCGTCCAGCGACCAGCGGCGCAGAAGGCCGCCGGTCCTGGTCAGCCGAGGGTCGTGCTTCATCTTGAATAGCGGCCCCTGGTACTGGTTCAGGCGGAGCAGGGTGGCCTTGAGCTCTTCGGCATCCTCCACCATCGTGCGGAATTTATAGACACCGAACGCCCGGCCGTCCTTGCCGACCCTGGTCTGCTTGAACAGAACGGGGCCGCTGTCATCCAGCTTGATCGCCAGCGCCACAATGCCGAAGACCGGCGCCAGGAAACCAAGCGCGAGCAGCGCGAAGACCTTGTCGAAAGCAGCCTTGATGATCAGCCGGACGCCGCTGAACTCGGGATGGTCCACATGCAGCAAGGGCAGCCCGGCCGTGGGCCTGATGGTCGTGCGCGGCCCGGCCACGTCGAGCAGCGCCGGCGCGACGCACAGGTCGGTGCCGGTCTTCTCCAGGTCCCAGGCGAGCTGGCGCAGCCGGGAGCCAGCCATCTCCGGGCAGGCGAGCACCGCTACGGTGTCGGCCTCAAATCGCTGCACCACCTCGGGCACGCCGTCGAGTCCCGGCGCTATTGGCAGGTCGGCAAGCAGGCCGGCCGGTACTCCGTCGGCGACGCAGGCGGCGACGACCATCAGCCCGTGGTAAGTCTCCCGGCGCAGCATCGTGACGATGTCGGAGACCACGAGCGCGTGACCGACCACGACAACCCTGCGCATGCAATAGCCGCGACCCCTGGCCCGGTGCAGCTGCTTGCGCAGCGCGAACCGGGCGAGCAAGTCAAACAAGGTCAGGCAAGGCAGCGCGATAACGACGTAACCCCTGGCCAGATTGGCCTTGGCGGCATAGGACAAGATCGCCACCGCCGCCGTCAGGAAAACCCCCGCGTTCAGCACCCGGCGGAACTCATCGGTGCCGACCCCGATGAACCTCGGATCATAAGCCCCGGACAAGATCAGCGTGATGATCCACACCACCGGCATAGCCAGGCTGAGCACCAGGTACCTGCTCGGCTCATGCCCCGTGTCGTCAAACCTGATCTGGTAGGCGAGCAGCCCGGCGGCCAGCGCGCAGCCCGCGTCCGAGACCCCGGCCAGGCGCAGATACCGCGCCGTCCAGGACCCGGCCCCCAGCGCGGACAGACTCGCGAAAACCTTGCTTCTCGCTGAGGTGCTAGTGACCGCGGCATGTCCGGACACCAAACACCTCCCTCACGACCACTGCGAACGGCCCTGCTGCGAACGGCCCTGCTGCGAACGGATAGCCAGCCCCGATCAAGCGCGACAAAGTCGCCGACCCCCCTAGGTCAGCCAGTACGGCGGCGCGTCCGCGACAGTGCACAGATCACATCATCGAGCACACTAAGACGCAACGCCGGGCACCTTCGATTAGATCATGCCTTATTGAAACTGATCAGGACCTTAGCCCAGCAGGTGTGACAGTTTGTGTGCCACAGCAAGCAGAGTGCACACGCCGACCCCCCAAACCGGTGCACATCACCGTGACAGAGGCCCGAGTACCCTAACTCCGCCCCGCCAACAGCAGTCCCGGCCCCGCCAGCGCCAGCCCCGCCCGCCCGCCCGCCAACGTTCCGTGATCAAGCTCCGCACCGTGATCCCCTCCCCGCCAATGCCAGCCTCGCCCCCGCCAACGTTCCGTGATCAAGCTCCGCACCGTGATCACGGAGAGAAGGTGGCGTGATCACGCATTTGGAGTTCCGTGATCAAGATGCGCCTCATGATCACGGAAACCTGACCGGGCGGCACGGACTCACCCACGCACATTTCCGCGATCATGGAACCCGGCTTCATTACGGACACCTGCTAGCGCAATCCCACCCTTGGGTTCCGTGATCAAGTGCCCACGCACGATCTAGTAAGGCGAAATCCGGTTCCTGGACTCAGGTCATGCTGTCGCGGAGGCGCCTCAGACCGGTCGGGTAAAGAACGCGCGGCCGCTCACGGGAGGTAAGTCGGCTCCAAGGCGCGGGTGAACCGACTCCAGGGGCCTCCGCCAGCTCCCGGACTGCATCGATGTGGCAGAGGTGTTGCTAGAGGTGCATGTCTGTCACATCGATGCATGTTCTGCGTCATGGGCTGCCGCTTCGCCATTTTCCTGGAGAGTTGACAACTCTCCACGAGAATAGTGACAAATCACCGGGAAGTTGTGAAACTCTCCCGATAGGCCAGCCACCAGTACCCGAAAGGGTAGATACCCGGCAGGATCGCCACGCGCACCGGGCTGAGCCACCTCACGGAACCGGACTGCCGCCAGGCACAAGTCCACGACAGGGCACTCCGCATCCAGAAACCTGGTCCCCCTAAATCACGGAACGCTGGTGGGGCGGGACCGGGCGCGGCCGGCGCTGACCGGGCCGGACCGGCGCTGACCTCGGGGGCACATGCGGGCGGCGGGAGAGAGTGGCTTACTGGGGTGCTTGGTGGAACTCGTTCTGCGCGACGGCTAGGCCTCGGGCTAGCAGGGCCTCGACGGCGTCGGCGGCTCGTTCGAGAATCAGCGGGATCTCTTTGCGCTCCACCGAACTAAAGTTGTTCAGCACGAAATCGGCGGGATCCTGCCGGCCTGGCGGTCGGCCGATGCCCACCCGGACGCGGAAGTAGTCCCGCGTTCCGAGCGAGCTAGTCACGGACTTGAGCCCGTTATGCCCGTTATCTCCGCCGCCGAGCTTGAGCCTGATCGTAGCGAACGGCAGATCTAGCTCGTCATAAACAATCACCACTCGGTCAGCCGGGATCTTGTAATAGACGCTGACCGAGGCGATCGGACCGCCGGAGAGATTCATGAAGGACATGGGCTTGGCCAGGACAACCGGCGTCCCGGCGAGCCGGCCCGTCGCTGCCTGAACTCGCGCCCGGTCCCGCTTGAAGGCCGCACCTATCCGGGCAGCCAGCAGGTCGGCCACCATGAAGCCGGCATTGTGCCGGTTGCCCTCATAGCCGGGCCCGGGATTCCCGAGCCCGGCGATCAGCCATCGATCATCGGTCATTGCCGCACTCCGATCGCGGCGCAGTCCGAACCGCATTGCGAAGCTACTCGGCGGACGCCCCGGCCGTGCCATCAACCGCCGCCGGAGGCTCACCAACAACACCCTCAGCAGGAGCCTCGCCGATCGAGTCCTCAAGCTGGGCCGCGGTCGGCGCCGGGATGATATGCAGCACGAGCAGGTCGGGCTCCAGGGCCAGGCTCGATCCCTGGGGCAGCTTCAGGTCGGCGGCGGTCACCGACGCGCCGACCGCCATGCCGGTGACGTCGATCTCGATGCCAGGCGGAATGTGAGTTGCCTCGGCCTCGATCGTGATCTGCACGAGCTGCTGGTCAAGCAGCCCGTCGGGGACGACCTCTCCGATGACATTCACCGGGACCTCGACCGTCACCTTCTCGCCGCGCCTGACCAGGATCAGGTCCACGTGCTCGACGGTGCCCCTGATCGCGTCGCGCTGCACGGCCTTGGGCAGTGCCAGCTCGGTACCGCTCGCCAGGCCCTCTAGCCTGATCAGCACGTTGGCGGTGCGGAGCGCGAGCAGTACATCGTGGCCAGGAAGCGTGATGTGCCTGGGGTCCGTGCCGTGCCCGTAAAGAACCGCTGGCACCAGGCCCGCACGCCGCTCGCGTCGCGCGGCCCCCTTGCCGAACTCGGTCCGCGCGGTCGCGGAGATATGTACTTCGGGCACGACATACTCCTGTGGGAAGACGGAAAACAGCAAAATCCTCGGCGTAGTCTAGCCGACAATCAGCCCCGCCCGTGCGGGCCCGCAAAGGCCAGCGCGGGCCAGCCAGGCCCGGCAGCGAACCGGCCAGCTCCGGCGGCTGGCTCTGGCGACTAGCTCTGACCGTCGAACAGGCTGGTCACAGAGCCCTGCGAGAACACCTCGGTAATAGCTCGGGCGATCAGCGGCGCGATCGACAGCACCGTTAGCTTATCGAACTGCTTCTCCGGCTGGATCGGCAGCGTATTGGTCACGATGACCTCGCTCACCGCCGAGTTCTTGAGCAGGTCGACCGCCTGCCCTGAGAGCACCCCGTGCGTGGCGGTCACGATCACCTGCGCGGCGCCCTGGGCGAACAGGATCTCGGCGGCATTGGCGATCGTGGCCCCGGTGTCGATCATGTCGTCCACCAGGATGCAGGTCCGGCCGGCTACCTCGCCGACCACCTCAAGCACCTTGACCTGGTTGGGCACGTCGGGATCGCGGCGCTTGTGGATGATCGCGAGCGGGCAGCCAAGGCGGTCGGTCCACCGCTCGCAGACCCGAACCCGGCCCGCGTCCGGCGCCACGACGGTGACCTGCGAGAGGTCGAGCTTGCCCTGCAGGTAAGAGGCCAGGATCGGGAGCGCGAAGAGGTGATCGACCGGCCCGTCGAAGAATCCCTGGATCTGGGCGGTGTGCAGGTCGACCGCCATCAGCCGGTCGGCGCCAGCGGTCTGGAACAGGTCGGCCATCAGCCGGGCAGAGATTGGCTCGCGGCCCCGGCTCTTCTTGTCCTGCCTGGCGTAGCCGAAGAACGGCGTCACGACCGTGATTCGCTTGGCCGACGCCCGCTTGAGCGCGTCCACCATGATCAGCTGCTCCATGATCCACTGGTTGATCGGCGCCGTGTGGCTCTGCAGGACGAAAGCGTCGCAGCCCCTGACCGATTCGAGGAACCGCACGAAGATCTCGCCGTTGGCGAAGTCGAACAAGGTGGTCGGGGTTGGCTGGATACCCAGGTAATCGCCAATCTCCCGGCCGAGCTCCGGGTACGCCCGGCCGCAAAACAGCATCATCCGCTTGTCGTTCGTAACGGCGCTGACCGCCACCTGAACCTACTTTCTCCTCGCCGGTCCGCCAGCATGGGCAGCTTGCCCGACCTCGGCCACCCCGCCGGCCTGAGTACCGCTGACCCGCTCGCCTGGCCCGACCCGGGCTCCGGGCAGCAGGTGCGCGAACGGCCCGACCCTGGCGTCCTCGCCGATCACCGCCGACTCGCAGACGGACTGGATGACGGTCGCGCCGGAACCGACGACGGTATCGCGCAGCAGGCAGCCAGGCCCGACGCTCGCGCCTGCCGCCACGATCGTGCTGCCCTCGAGCTGCGTGCCCGGCCCGAGGTAGGAGCCGGGCGCCAGGTCAACACCGACCTCGATCCAGGTGCCGTCGGGATCGGCGACCCTGACCCCGGCTCGCATGGCCGCCTCAAGCAGGCGCGAATTCATTGCCCGGCTGACGTGAGCGAGCTGGGCAAGATCATTAACTCCCTGAACCTCTTCAATATCAGGGCATTTAACGGTCGCTACCTGGTGACCGTCGTCACGGAACACCGAGACTACGTCGGTCAGGTATTCCTCGCCTTGCGCGTTGTCGGTCTTGACCCTTGTCACGGCATCTACCAGCAGGTCACCGTCGAAGGCGTACATGCCTGAGTTAATCTCGGTGATCGCTCGCTGCTCGGCGCTGGCGTCGGCCTGCTCGATGATCCGGGTGAACTCGCCGCCTGAGTCTCTGATGATCCGGCCGTAACCAGTCGGATCGGGGGCGTGCGCCGTCAGCACCGCCGCCGCCGCGCCCGCACTAGCCCGCGCGGCCACCAGCCCGGCCAGCGTCGAGCCCTTGAGCAGCGGGGTGTCCGCGTAAGTCACGACGACCGTCCCCCGGATCGCGCCGACCGTCTCAAGCACGACCCTGACCGCGTGCCCGGTGCCGCCGAGGTGATCCTGCACCACGATCTCCACGCCGGGCGCCTGCTGCCGGGCATGGGCGGCCACGCTGTCACCATGATGGCCGACCACGACGATCAGCCGCTCGGGCCCGAGTTCGCCCGCGGCGGCGAGGCAGTGCCCGAGCATGGTCTGCCCGCAGACCCGCTGCAGCGCTTTCGGGGTGGCCGACCTCATCCGGGTCCCCTCCCCGGCCGCGAGCACGATGACGGCGGCAGGACGTGCTCCACTCACTCAGCTGACTCCCTGTGTTTGCTAGCACCGGCAGTGCGGTCAGCGGACTCCTGTCCGCTGACCGCACTTCTAAGGCTGGTACTGGCTCGGCTGGCACGGCTATGGCTGACATGCTCGTGGGTTGACTGAGGACTCTGGCTCTGGCCCGTGCGGAGACTTACCCCCGACTTCAGCAGAATACCTCCCGCGATCTAAGTCAGGTCCGCTACCAGTCATTCTGCCTCGTAATAGACATGCCACCTCCGCCTGAGACACTGGGGGCGTGGCGCTGTGGGTGTTGCATGTGGACCTCGACCAGTTCATCGCCGCTGTCGAAGTGCTGCGCAATCCGGAGCTGCGCGGGCTGCCGGTCGTCGTCGGCGGTGACGGGGACCCGACCAAGCGCGGTGTTGTCAGCACCGCTTCTTACGAGGCTCGCCGCTATGGGGTCCGCTCGGGACTGGCACTTCGCACGGCGGTCAGACGCTGTCCTGACGCCGTGTTCCTGCCGGTCGACCGGGCCGCTTACGAGGCAGCCTCGGCGGTGGTGATGGCCACGCTGCGCGAACTTGACGCGGTCGTCGAGGTGATGGGCTGGGACGAGGCGTTCCTTGAGGTCGATACCGACAGCCCGGAGGAGTTCGCCCGGATGATCCAGGGCCGGGTGCGGGCCGCCACTCAGCTTGACTGCAGCGTCGGCATCGGCCAGAACAAGCTCCAGGCCAAGATCGCTACCGGCTTCGGCAAGCCAGCCGGGGTCTACCAGATCACCAGCCAGACGTGGCTCGAAGAACTCGGCGCCAAGCCGACCGACGCCCTGTGGGGCATCGGCTCGCGCACGGCCAGGCGGCTGGCCGACCTCTCGATCCTGACGGTGGCTGACCTGGCGTCCGCCTCACCGCGCGAGCTTGCCCCGCATTTCGGTCCGACGATCGGCCCCTGGCTGGTCCAGCTCGCCCGCGGCATCGACCTCTCTGCGGTCACCGACGAGCCCTACGCACCCCGCTCCCGCAGCCGCGAGGTCACTTTCCAGGAGAATCTCAGCGACTGGTCCCAGATCAGAGCCGAGATAGCCCGGATCGCCGCCATGGTCAGCGAAGACGTGGCCGCCGAGGGAAGGCCGGCCGCCAGGATCGTGGTCAAGGTGCGTTATGCGCCGTTCTTTACCAAGACGCACGGCCACCTCCTGGCCGACCCGACTCAGGACGCGACGAAAATCGAGGCAGCAGCTCTGGCCGCCCTTGATGGCTTCACCAGGCACGACCCAGTCCGCCTCCTAGGCGTCCGCGCCGAGTTCACCGATCCCGCCTAGAACAATCCTTCACCCCATTCGCCGGTTCCCGGCCTGGCCGACCCCCTTGCCCGGCGCCGACCCCCAGCCCGACCGACCCAGACCCGACCCCGGCCCACCTTCGTTTCCGTGATCAAGCCTGGGACGTTGATCACGGAATCCTGATGGCGCGATCACCCCACAAAGCCTCCGTGATCAAGACGTAGCTCATGATCACGGAAACCGGCCTGGCGCGAATTCAGGGAAGTGGCAGTCTGGTTCCGGGGTGGTAGTCCAGCCCGTGCCCCGCGTGCCGGGTATGCCGGGTACCGGCTGTTCGGGTGCTGGCGGCTGGCCTGGCCGGGGGGCTGGCCAGAACCTGCGGGAGTCTTCCCCGTCGATGTGACATAGCTGGGGCTGGAGCCCCAGCGCTGCCACATCCATGTGGCCGGCTGATGCAGGGATCGGTATGTTAAGGTGGCGCTTGCTTGCAGGCGCTGCCCGAGATAGTCCGGCGTAGGGTAATTGGCAGCCCCTCAGGTTTTGGTCCTGATAGTTCTGGTTCGAGTCCAGACGCCGGAACTGACCGTTTCAAGTCCGTACATCGGCTGGCCCGCCACACTCCCGCCCCTGGCGCCGGGCCCGCGAACCCCCCGATCACCCGCTCCCCTTCCGAGATCATGGAGCGCTTGATCCCGGAGCACTAGCCGCGTGATCGCGCCGCCAGAGGCCCGACCTCGCTCTCCCAAGGTGCTCTTGGCGGGTCGTGATTGCTCACTGAGAGTCTGGGCAGTTGGTTACTTGCAGTGAACACCACATGTGTGGGGCCTGAAAACTGTCGAACATCACTCTAGGGAGCCAGGGAAACCTACGGTACCGTAAGCTACGGTTACGTAAGCGTATTCGCGTCTGCCCATGACCTCGGTTATGCGATCGCTCTTCCGACCGGCCCCTTCGAGCCAACGAGGAACCGTGATGACCGCCACTACCGACATCGCCATAGCGCCCGACGCTGGCGCCGAGCCGGCGCCGGCCAGGCGCAAGGGAGCACTTTCCGAGTTCGAACCAGAGCCAAAGTCGACCTTCGGCCGGGTCATGATCGGCCTCTTCACCGGCCTGCCCATGCTTGCCCTGGTCGCCGCCGTACCGATCGCCTGGGCCTGGGGGTTCCTGAACTGGCCGACCGTCCTGGTCGGGATCGCGTTCTACCTGGTCTCCGGGCTGGGGATCGCGATGGGCTTCCACCGGTTCTTTACTCATACCTCGTTCAAGTCCAGCCGGGCGTTCAAGATCGCGCTCGGCGTAGCCGGCTCGCTGGCGGTCGAGGGTCCCATCCTGAACTGGGTCTCCGACCACCGCAGGCACCACAAGTACAGCGACAAGGAAGGTGACCCGCACTCGCCGTGGCGGTTCGGCACCAGCCTGCCGGCGCTGGCCAAGGGACTGGTCTGGGCGCACGTGGGGTGGATGTTCGACCGGAAGGTCACCTCGGTCAGGAAGTTCTCGCCCGACTGGCTGGCGGACTCCGACATCGTCGCGGTGAATCGCCTCTTCCCCGTACTGACCGGCGTCACCCTGCTCGCGCCTGCCCTGATCGTCGGCTTGTGGACCATGTCCTGGACGGGCGCGCTGATCGCGTTCTTCTGGGCCGGGCTGGTTCGCGTCTCGTTCTTGCATCACGTCACCTGGTCGATTAACTCGATCTGCCATACGTTCGGCAAGCGCGAGTTCGAGGCAAGGGACAAGTCAAAGAACGTCGCCTGGCTGGCCGTGCTGTCGTTCGGTGAGTCGTGGCACAACCTGCACCACGCGGACCCGACTTGCGCCCGGCACGGTGTGTTCAAGGGCCAGATCGACATCGCCGCCCGCGGCATCTGGCTGGCCGAGAAGCTCGGCTGGGTGTGGAATGTCCGCTGGCCTGACGCTGATCGGCTAACTGGCAAGAAAGTGGGCTCAATCCGGCAGCTGGGCGGCATGGCTAAGCGGGACGCGGCAAATCCGATTGGCTGATTGCGAGCCGATGCCTGCATGATGGGGCAGTGACTAGCCAGCCCCCAGCGTCCGGACGAAAGCGCATGACGGGCAAGGAGAGGCGAGAGCAGCTCCTTGACGTCGGCCGGCGCCTGTTCGCAGAACGCGGCCTGGACGGCACCTCCATCGAGGAGATCGCCGCCCAGGCCCGCGTCTCGAAGCCAGTCGTCTACGAGCATTTCGGCGGCAAGGAGGGCCTGTACGCGGTGGTCGTCGACCGGGAGGTCGACCGGTTCATCAAGATGGCGACCACGCTGCTCAGCGGCGAGGACACGATGGAGAAGTTCGAAGTAGCGGCCGTCACGCTGCTGCGCTACATCGAGGACAACAGTGACGGCTTCCGGATCCTGGTGCGCGACTCGAACCCGGCCTCGGGATCTGGCACCTTCGCGAGCCTGATCAGCGATATCGCCAGCCAGGTCGAGTACACCCTGGCCGACGTGCTCAAGGAGCGCGGCTATGACCCGAAGCTCGCGCCGATGTACTCCCAGATGCTCGTCGGGATGGTCGCGTTCGCTGGGCAGTGGTGGCTGGATGTGCGCAAGCCCAAGCTGGAAGAGATGGCCGCCCACCTGGTGAACCTGGCCTGGAACGGCCTGTCCCAGCTCGACCCCAAACCGAAGATCTCAGCCGAGGCCGCCCGCCTGCTGCGGGAGCAGCCCAAGCCCTGGTAGCCCGGGCTAACCCGAGGCACCGGCCTGCGCGACGAGGAAGACCCGGCGGAATGGCAGCAGCGTTCCGTAACTCTGCCGCGGATACGCCTCTCGGAGCAGCGTGCCGTACTGCGTCATGAACTCTTCCCGGCTGGCGGGATCAAGCGCGGCGATCACCGGCCGCAGGCCTGTCCCCTGGATCCAGGAGAGCACCGGGTCCTCGCCGGTCAGCACATGCAGGTACGTGGTTTCCCAGGCATCGACCGCGCAGCCGCCCGGCCAGCAACTCCAGGTAGACGCCAGGATCGGCGGCCTGACGGTTGAGCTCAACCTCGCCGAGCAGCGGCTTCCAGCGCGGGGTGCCGGTCAGTTCGCGCAGCAGCCGGTGCGTAGGCTGGTCAAAGTTAGCTGGCATCTGAACGGCCAGCCAGCCGCCAGGGGCCAGCCGGCTTGCCCAGCGGGTGAGCAGCAGCTCGTGATCGGGTATCCACTGAAGTAGTGCATTCGAAACGATAACGTCTACCGGCTGGTCAGGCTCCCAGTCCCTGGCGTCCTGCTCAGCGAACCGCAGCCTCCCACTGGCGCCGGCGCCGGTGCCAGCGGCCTCGGTCTCGGTCGCGAGCACCTGCCTGGCAGCGGAGATCATCTCGGCGGAACTGTCGACTCCGAGCACGTCCGCCTCCGGCCAGCGCCGAGCCAGGTCAGCAGTTAGCTCGCCTGAGCCGCAGCCAAGATCGGCCACGAACGCCGGATCGGTCGCGCCTACCCGCACGACCAGGTCATAAAACGGTCTTGACCGCTCCCCGCCGAACTGGCGGTACTTCTCTGGATCCCACATGCCCGCCTCCGCACATAACCGCAAACTATCTTGATGTCGAGATTCTCAGTTCTACCGACCCGAACTCTTGATGTCAAGAGATATGCTGGGGTAGCCGGGACTGGACAGATGGAGAGGCCAGGGCTGGACGGATGGAGCTGGGTCGATGGATGTGATCGTTTCCGAGCTGGGCAGGCAAGCACCGGCAGTGCGTTCTGCGGACGCCAGTCCGCAGACCGCGGGCAGGCAAGCACCGGCAGCTCGGTCTGCGGACGCCAGTCCGCAGACCGCGGGCAGGCAAGCACCGGCAGCTCGGTCTGCGGACGCCAGTCCGCAGACCGAGCTGCGCGATGAGGTCGATGACCTGGTCGCCGGCTGGCGCGCCGAGCGACCTGATCTCGACCTCGCGCCGCTTGGCGTCCTCAGCCGGGTATCCCGCCTCGCCCGCCACCTCGATCTGGCCAGGCGCACCGCGTTCGCCGCCCACGGGCTTGAGGCCTGGGAATTCGACGTGCTCTCTGCACTGCGCAGGCAGGGTCCGCCCTACCAGCTGAGCCCCGGAGCGCTGCTGCGCGCGACGCTGGTCACCTCCGGGACCATGACCAACCGGATCGACAAGCTGGCCGAAGCCGGCCTGGTGTCGAGGCACCAGGATCCGCTCGACCGGCGTGGCGTCATCGTCCAGATCACCGACCGCGGCAAGCTCGCGGTGGACGCGGCCCTAACCGACCTGCTCGGCCATGAGCGGCAGCTGCTCAGCGGGCTTGACGCAGGCCAGCAGGACACTCTCGCCGCGCTGCTGCGCGTGCTGCTCACCCCGTTTGATCACCACGCGCCGTCACCCACCCCGGCACACACCGCGTCATGACCATGCGGAACTGGCTCACGCTGCTGGCCGCCGGGCTGGCACTCGCCGCCTGCTCCCGCTCAGCCGGCGAGGTAAACCCGGGCGGCCCTGATCGTCAGGCCCGCTCGCAGCGTCCGGTCACGGCTAGGCACCTGACCGGCCTGTCAGCGGTCCGGGCAGGCCTTCGCGGGCAGGCTGGCGATCCGCCCTACTACCTGTCACTCGGCGACTCGCTCGCGCAAGGGATTCAGCCAGGGCCGACCGGCGCGGACGAGCCGACCTCGGCGGGCTATCCGGATCAGCTCGCCTCCATGCTCCGCACCGCGCTCCCTGGCCTGCGCCTGGTCAAGCTTGGCTGTTCCGGCGAGACGACCTTGTCGATGATTCACGGCGGGATCTGTCACTACCCGGCCGGCAGCCAGCTGGCTCAGGCGGACGAGTTCCTGCGGTCACACGCGGGCCGCGTCGCACTTGTCACGATCGACATCGGCGGCAACGACCCGAATTCCTGCGTGCTCGGCCAGCCAACGGGGCTGAACATCCTGGGCTGCCTGAACGGCCGGGTCAAGCAGACCAGGCGCAACGTCTCGACGATCCTGTCCAGCCTCAGGTCGGCCGCGGGCAGCAAGGTCCTCATCGTCGGAATGACCTATTACGTGCCCGAGCTCGGACTGTGGCGGACGAGCCCGATGGGCCAGGAAGCGGCGGTGCTCACCGAGGGCTTCGTGGCCAGCGGCAACAAGCTGCTCGCGGCTCAGTACCACCACTACGGAGCCAGGGTCGCAGATGTCTTCGGTGCCTTTGACAGTGCCGATTTCTCGCTGGCAAAGAAGCACCACTTCGGCCCGGCCAAGTCGGACCCGCCGAACGTGACCGCCGTGTGCGCGCTGACCTGGATGTGCGCCCCGGCGCCGCGCGGACCCAACGAGCACGCCAACAACGCCGGCTATCACGTCATCGCCCAGGCCTTCTGGCACGCCATCACCACCTAGACGGCCACCACTCGCACTCCCGATGACTCACCCCAAGCCCAGTAACCTCACTCGTCTCAACCGCACCATCAAGTCACGCTACCGATCTTCCGTGATTTAGGGGGACCGGGTTCCTGGACTGAGGGTGGCTGTCGCAGGGCTTGCGCCAGGCGGCGGCAAACCGTCCTACAACGGCAAACCGTCCTACACAGTGCCCGGTTTCACCCGATTCGAGTCCGACGGCCATGCGGCGGCGAGTGCCCGGCCGCAACGCAGGCCTCTAACCGCCGCCAGAACCGGGTCCGGCATCGTCGGCGGCACCCGATACCGCCGCGAATATTCCGTGATCATGCCGGGGCGGTGACCCCGGGAGCTTTAGCAGTGGTGACCACACGACTGAGGTTCCGGGTTCTGGCGCGAGTTCCGTGAACGGGCTGCCTCGCGGGCCTGGCGGAGTCACCGCCCGGACCCGGACTGGTCCCCGGTGACTCAGCTTTCACAGCAGCCTCACCCGCTGCCTGGCTCGCCTGATCCTGTAGGAGACTTTTTTCCTGTAGGAGACTTAACAGCGAATATGGTGGTCAATCCTCCTACAGGAGTAAAGTCTCCTAGATCTTTTAGCCACCCCCGGCGCAAACCCCCCGCAAGCCCCCAAACCCGGCCCTTCACCCCGCGCAAGCTCGGCCCGGTGATCACCCTGCCGATGTTCCGGACCGTAGTCCCCCGCCGGGCGGCGGGGGTCAGGTGGGGCCGACGGGGGTCAGCGGGGCCGACGGGGGTCAGCGGGGCCGACGGGGGTCAGGCGGGGCCGACGGGGGTCAGGCGGGGCCGACGGGGGTCAGGCGGGGCCGACGGGGGTCAGGCGGGGCCGACGGGGGTCAGCGGGGCCGACGGGGGTCAGCGGGGCCGACGGGGGTCAGGTGGGGCCGGCGGGGGTCAGGCGGTTTCTTCGGCTAGTTCTAGCCAGCGGTCTTCTAGGGCGGCTCTTTCGGCTTCGACGGATCGGAGCTCGTCGCCGAGCGCGATCAGCCTGGAGTAGTCGGTGGCGGCCTCGCTGAGTGCCTTGTGCAGCTCGGTCTCCCTGGTCGTCAGCCGCTCGAGCTGGCGGTCGAGCCTGGTTAGCTCCTTCCTCGCCTCGCGTAGCCTGGCCGGCGACGACTGGACCCGCACCACCGCCCCGCCGGAGCCGCCACCCCCCGTGCCAGCCCCGGAGGCCGAGGCGGACGAAGCGGCCCGGCGATCCAGGTACTCCTGGACGCCACCGGGCAGGAAGGCTAGCTTCTCGTCCACCAGCGCGACCACATGGTCGGTCACCCGCTCAAGGAAGTACCGGTCGTGGCTGACCACCACGATCGAGCCGGGGAAGCCGTCGAGCAGGTCTTCAAGCTCGGTCAGGGTCTCGATGTCCAGGTCGTTGGTCGGCTCGTCGAGCAGCAGCACGTTCGGCTCGGCCATGAGCAGCATCTGCAACTGCAGCCTGCGCCGTTCACCACCAGACAGTTCCGAAACGGGCGTCCACTGCCGGTCAGCCCGCAGGCCAAGCCGGTCGAGCAGCTGGCTGGCCGAGATCTCCCCCTTGCCGATCCGGACGCTGCCGCGAACCTGCTCGGCCGCTTCGAGTACTCGCAGGCCAGGGTCGACCGGCACTGGTTCCTGGGTCAGGTACCCGAGCCTGACGGTCTTGCCAAGGACGACCGTGCCGTCGACCGAGGCGGCGCCCGGATCGCCGGCAAGTACCTGCAGCAGTGTGGTCTTGCCGCTGCCGTTGACCCCGACGACACCGATCCGGTCGCCAGGACCAAGCTGCCAGCTCACGTCCCGCAGCAAGGTGCGCTCGCCGAACTCGACGGTCACCCCGATGAGGTCTAGCACGGTCTTGCCGAGCCTGGCCGCCGCCAGCCTGGACAGCTCCACGCCGTCCCTGGGGGCAGGCTCGTCGGCGATCAGGGCGGTCGCCGCGTCGATCCTGAACTGCGGCTTGCTGGTGCGGGCGGGCGGCCCGCGCCGCAGCCAGGCGAGCTCCTTGCGGAGCAGGTTGCGGCGGCGCTGGTCCTGGGCGGCGGCCAGCCGGGCCCGCTCGGCCCTGGCCAGTACGTAGGCGGAGTAGCCGCCGTCGTAGAAGTGCACGTGGCCGTCGGTGATCTCCCAGGTCCGGTCGCTGACCGCGTCGAGGAACCACCGGTCGTGGGTGACCACGACGAAGGCCTTGCCGTAGGTAGTCAGGTACCCGGCCAGCCAGCCGATCGCCTCGATGTCCAGGTGGTTGGTGGGCTCGT
Source organism: uncultured Actinomycetota bacterium (assembly GCA_963819285.1). Taxonomy (GTDB): domain Bacteria; phylum Actinomycetota; class Actinomycetes; order Streptosporangiales; family Streptosporangiaceae; genus Chersky-822. Next base: position 585,094 of record CAWFVM010000002.1, on the reverse strand, counting down.
CGAGCAGCAGCAGGTCGTGCGTGCCGCGGAGCAGCGCCGCGAGCGCGACCCGGCGGCGCTCCCCGCCGGAGAGCCGCTCGGCCCGCGCGTCGAGGTCGAGGTCGGAGAGCAGCGCGGTGAGCAGGCCCCGGCCCCTGGCATCGGACGCCCACTCGTACTCGGGCGCATCGCCGAAGACGATCTGCCGCACCTGCCCGGCCAGGATCTCGGCCTGCGGCAGGTAGCCGATCCTGGTGCCGCGAGCTTCTGGTCGACCGGCCCGAGTCTAGGTCGGTGGCACCGGCCAGCGCGGCGAGCAGCGTGGTCTTGCCAGCGCCGTTGGGCCCGACCACGCCGATCCGCTCGCCGGCGGCGACGCCGAGCGACACCTCGTTGAGCAGCACCCGGGTGCCGTAGGCCTTGACCGCGGCCTCCAGATTGACCAGGTTCACGTCACAGTCCCGTATCCACGAGGCTCGCGCCCGGCACTGGGCCGGTGACCTGCACCACCGCGCGGCAGACGCCCGCGCCGGTGATCGCGACGGCGAGATCGCTGGCCGAGTCGGCGTCGCTGGCCAGAAACGCACAGGTCGGGCCTGACCCCGAGACGATGCCGCCGAGCGCGCCGTGCTCGCGGCCGGCCGCGAGCGCCCGCCTGAGCAGCGGCTGCAGGGACAGGGCGGCCGGCTGCAGATCGTTGGTCAGCAGCGGCCCGACCAGCTCAGGGTCCCCCGAGCGCAGGGCAGCCATCAGCTCGGTGTCCAGCTCAGGCGCCGCGAAGTCGGCCGGCGCCGACTCAGATCCGGCTCTGGCCGCCCTGAGCCGGTCACAGGCCGCGTAGACCTCCGGGGTCGCCAGTCCGCTGGCCCCGAACGCGAGCACCCAGTGGTAGCTGCCCGCCACGAGCGCACGAGTGAGCTGCTCGCCCCGGCCGAGCCCGACAGCCGTCCCGCCGGTGAGCGCGAACGGCACGTCGCTGCCGAGCCGCGCCCCGATCTCGCATAGGTCGGCCGACGAGCAGCCGGTGCCCCACAACTCGTTGCAGGCGACCAGCGCCGCCGCCGCATCAGCGCTGCCGCCGGCCAGTCCGGCCGCGACCGGAATCCGCTTGCGGATCTCGATCCGCACGGTGCTCGCGCCGCGCCCGCGCCTTCCGGTCGACTTGGCCAGCGCGGCCGCCGCCTTGACGGCCAGATTCGCCGTCCCGGCCGGGACGTCGTGCTCCCCCTCACCACTCACCACGACGCTCGTGCGCTCGGCCCGGCTCACGGTCACCTCGTCGAACAGCGAGACCGCGTGAAAGACGCTGACCAGGTCGTGGTACCCGTCGGCGCGCAGCGGGCCGACCGAGAGCTGCAAGTTGACCTTGGCCGGCACGCGCGCGGTGATGCCGCCGGCCCGCCTTCTGATCGGTGTCACGTGGGCCACGATTCGATGATGCTACGCGGAGGACCCGCTGCCTGGGCAATCCGGATGTATTGCTCCACACCGATCGCTTCGCCGCGTAGCGCCGGATCTATCCCGGCTTCGCGCAGCACCGCCTCGGCTGCACCGGCCGACCCCGCCCAGGGGGCAAGCGCGGCCCTGAGCGTCTTGCGCCGCTGAGCGAACGCGGCGTCGATGACCTCGAACACGGCGGCCCGGCTCACCGGCGGCCCGAGCGCGCCGGCCGCCAGGCCGCCCGGTCCCTGCGCCTGGCCCCACCTGGTGAACCTGACCAGCGCCGAGTCCACGTTGGGCACCGGCCAGAACACCGTCCTGGCCACCGTGCCGACCCGGCGCGCCGTCCCGTACCAGGCCAGCTTGACCGAGGGAATCCCGTACGTACGGCTCCCCGGCGGCGCGCAGATCCGGTCGGCGACCTCGGCCTGCACCATCACGAGCCCGTGCCTGACCGAGGGCAGCACGGCCAGCAGGTTGAGCAGGATCGGCACGGCCACGTTGTAGGGCAGGTTGGCCACCAGCGTTGTCGGTTCCTCACCAGCCTCACCAGCCTCATCAGGCCCGCCCGCCCAGCCCGCGGGCAGCGCGTCCAGGCTCACCGCGTCAGCGCAGATCACGGTCAGTTTCGCGGCCAGCTCACCGCCTCGCTCAGCCACGGTCGCTGGCAGCTCAGCCGCCAGCGCCTGATCAACCTCGATCGCGATCACCCGCCGCGCCGCCTGGACCAGGCCGAGCGTCAGCGACCCGAGGCCCGGCCCAACCTCGAGCACCACGTCATCCGCTCACCCGCGCCAGGGCCACGATCCGGCGGATGGTCCCGGCGTCAATGACGAAGTTCTGGCCAAGCCGTTTCGACGGGCTGACCCCAAGCCTGCTTGCCAGCCGCCTGAGCTCGGCCGGGCCAAGCAGCGCCGGCTCGACGGTCACGCCGCCGGCCACGGGCCGAACACCCGCTCGCCGGTCGCCATCACCGCCGCGCACAGCTCACCGACGTCCATCCCCTTGACCTCAGCGACGGCCCGCAGGGTATGGGCCACCTGAGCGGGCGCGTTCTGCCTGCCCCGGTTGGGGACCGGGGTCAGGTACGGTGCGTCGGTCTCGATCAGGATCAGCTCGGCCGGGGCGACGGCCGCCGCCGCCCGCAGGTCACCGGCATTCGGGAAGGTCACGTTTCCCGCGAAGCTCATCACGTAGCCGGCCTCGGCGCACCTCCTGGCCAACTCCTCGTCACCAGAGAAGCAATGGAAGACGACATTGGCTGGTGCGCCCATTTTCGCCAGAATCTCGAGCACGTCCTCGTGTGCTTCCCGGTCGTGGATCATCAGCGTCTTGCCGGTCGCCTTCGCGATCTCGATGTGCGCGCGGAACCACTCCTGCTGTACCGGCGCTGGCGCGCTGTCCCTGTAATAGTCGAGCCCGGTCTCGCCGACCGCCCGGACCTGCGGCAGCGCCGCGAGCCTGGCCACCTCGGCCAGAACCGCGTCCCGGCCGCCCGGTCCGGCCTGCGCCCGCGCCGTCTCGTTCGGGTGGATCGCCACCGCCGCGTAGACGTCGGCGTGCTCGGCGGCGCACGCCGCTACCCACCGCGAGGACTCCAGGTCGCAGCCCACGGTGACCACCTTGGCGATGCCGGCCGCACGGGCGCTGGCCAGCACCTGCTCGACCGGCTCGCTGAGCATGTCCAGATGCGTGTGCGAGTCGAACGCCGGCCCTGGCAGCGGCGCGGGCACCGGGGCCACGGGCGCCCTGGCGTTCACGGGCCAGGCTCGGTCGGATAGCCGCCCAGCCTGGCCAGCTCGTCCTCGGCCGCCGCCGGGTCGATCTTGGCGAACAGCGGCGTCGGTGCCGCCAGCGGCGTGCCTGGCCTGACCGGCACCGGCTGCCAGGTCGCCTGGCCGGTGTAGGTGCCGGTGATCACCGGGTAGGCCCGGCCGCCATCCTCGGTCACCTCCTCGATCCGCGGCAGATCCGACCAGGTGCCCTCGCCGCCAAGCAACTCGAACACCTGCTGCGACGAGCTGGGCAGGAACGGCGTGAGCAGCGTCTTGCCATCATCGACCAGCTGCAGCGCCACGTGGAGGATCGTCTTCATCCGGTCGGGGTCGGACTCGCGCAGCTTCCAGGGCGCCTGGTCGGACAGATACTTGTTGGCCTCGGACAGCGTGCGCATCGTCTCGGTGATCGCGACCTTGAATCTGGACCGCCCGAGCGACTCGCCGACCGAGGCGAAGGCGTTGCGCGAGTGCTCAAGGATCGCCTGGTCGGCGTCGGTCAGCTGGCCGGGCTCCGGGATCGAGCCGATGTTGCGCGCGGCGAAGGAGATGCTGCGGTTGACCAGGTTGCCCCAGTTGGCGACCAGCTCGTCGTTGTTGCGCCTGATGAACTCGGTCCAGGTGAAGTCGGTGTCCTGCGTCTCCGGGCCGGCCACCGCCGTGTAGTAGCGCAGCGCGTCCACGCTGTACCGGGACAGGAAGTCGCGCACGTAGATGACGACGGACCTGGACGAGGAGAACTTGCGCCCCTCCATGGTCAGGAATTCCGACGAGACGACCTCGGCGGGCAGGTTCAGCTCGCCGAGCGATCCCGGCTTGCCGCCTTTGGCTCCCTTGCCCGCGTAGCCGAGCAGCATCGCCGGCCAGATCTCGGAATGGAAGACGATGTTGTCCTTGCCCATGAAGTAGTAAGCGAGCGCGTCCGGCGACTGCCACCAGGCCCGCCACGCGTCCGGGTCACCGATGCGCCTGGCCCACTCGATCGACGCCGACAGGTACCCGATCACCGCGTCGAACCAGACATAGATCCGCTTGTCGGCCCGGTCGAGCCAGCCTTCGATCGGGATCGGGACGCCCCAGTCCAGATCACGGGTGATCGCGCGCGGCTGCAGCTCACCGAGCAGGTTCAGGGAGAACTTCAGGACGTTCGGCCGCCACTGGCCGCTCTTGGACTGAAGCCAGCCCCCGAGCACATCGGCGAATGCCGGAAGATCAAGAAAGAACTGCTCAGTTTCTTTGAAAATGGGCGTTTCGCCGTTGATCTTGGATCGCGGGTTGATCAGGTCTACGGGATCCAGCTGGTTCTGGCAGTTGTCGCACTGGTCACCGCGAGCTGACTCATAGCCGCAGATCGGGCACGTGCCTTCGACGTACCGGTCGGGCAGGGTACGGCCGGTCGACGGCGAGATCGCCCCGAGCGTGGACTTGGCGAAGATGTAGCCGTTGTCGTACAGGCCCCTGAAGATCTCCTGGGTCACGGCGTAGTGGTTCAGCGTCGTGGTCCTGGTGAACAGGTCATAAGACATGCCGAGCCCGGCCAGGTCCTCGGCGATCACCCGGTTGTACCGGTCGGCCAGCTCGCGCGCGGTCACGCCCTCGGCGTCGGCCTGGACCTGGATCGGGGTGCCGTGCTCGTCGGTCCCGCTGACCATCAGCACCGCGTCGCCAGCCATCCTGTGGTACCGCGAGAACATGTCGCACGGCAGCCCGAATCCGGAGACGTGCCCGATGTGCCGGGGCCCGTTGGCGTAGGGCCAGGCTGGTGCGGCCAGGATGTGACGGCTAGTAGTTGATGGCATGTAATCAAGCCTAGGGCCATGCGAGAGGCGCCCCCACCGGATTACTCGCCCCGGGTTCCCGTTTAGCCGTGCTTGGCACGAACGAGGGCTTCGTACACCTCGCGCCTGCGCAGCCCGAGCCTGGCCGCGGTGGCCGACATGGCCTCGGCACGGGTGCTGCCGTCCTGCTCGGCCGCCGCTACCCGGGCCGCGATGTCGGTGGCGCTGACATCGTCCAGGGTCTGCCTGGCCGGGCTCGGGGCGCCGCCGACCACCAGGGTGATCTCGCCGAGTACGCCAGGACCGGCCCAGCTCGCCAGCTCGGACAGGGTGCCGCGCCTTATTTCCTCATGGGTCTTGGTGAGCTCACGGCAGACGGTGGCGTTCCGGTCGGGGCCGAGCGCCTGAGCCAGCTCGGTCAGGGTCACGGCTAGCCTTCTGGGCGACTCGAAGAACACCATGGTCCGGCGCTCGTCCGCGAGCTCGGCGAATCTCCGGCCGCGCTCGCCGGCCCGGCGCGGCGGGAACCCCTCGAAGCAGAACCGGTCGGTCGGCAGGCCGGACACGGCGAGCGCGGCGGTCACGGCCGATGGTCCTGGCAGCACGGTGATCTCAAGGCCGGCCGTGACAGCAGCGGTGACCAGCCGGTAGCCGGGGTCGCTGATGCCGGGCATGCCGGCGTTGGTGATCACCAGGACGTCGCGGCCGCTGGTCAATTCCGCCAGAAGGGCAGGTACCCGTGCCGCCTCGACGTCCTCGTAATAAGAGACCAGCCGGGCGCCGAGCCTGACCTGGAGCGTGCTCGCCAGCCTGCGCAGCCGGCGGGTGTCCTCGGCGGCGATCACCGCGACCTCCCCGAGAGCGGACACCAGGGCCGCAGACGCGTCCTGCGGACGGCCGATCGGAGCGGCGGCGAGGATCAGCCTGCCTGGCGGTGCTGTGTTCATCGCAGCCCACGTTATTGCGTACCGGCCATACCATTGGCTGCGATGAGATCTTTCGGGTATGCGCCGCCGGTCGAGGCGGCCAGCACATGGGTCCGTGAGTCAGCCGGATCACTGCGGGAACGGATGGTCCCGCCCATGCCGCCCGCCTCGCTGTGGGGCTGGGCCGGGCCGCTGCTGGTCACGCTGTTCGGCGGGTTCCTGCGGTTCTACCGGCTCAGCACCCCGCACGCGGTGGTGTTCGACGAGACGTATTACGTGCCGGACGCCTACGGCATCCTGAAGCGCGGCGTCGAGATGAATGCCATCGACAGCGCCAAGAACCGGGATGTCGTGGACCGGCTGCTGGCGCACGGCGGCACCCACATCCTGGCCGGCACCGGCGAGTACGTCGTGCATCCCCCGCTCGGCAAGGTGCTGATCGCGGGCGGGGAGTGGCTGTTCGGCCTGACCCCGTTCGGCTGGCGCTTCGCGGTCGCGGCGGTCGGCACCTTGTCTATCCTGCTGATCGCGCGGATCGCCCGCCGGATGACCAGATCCACGCTGCTCGGCTGCGTCGCCGGGCTGCTGATGTCGCTTGACGGGCTTGAGCTGGTGCTGAGCCGTACGGCGATCCTCGACATCTTCGTGATGTTCTGGGTGCTGGCGGCGTTCGGCATGCTGGTGCTTGACCGGGACCATAGCCGGGCCAGGCTCGCCGACGCGGCCATCGCTGCCGGGGTCGGGGCTGCCGGGGCGGGCGGGGTCAGCCTGGCCGGGGGCGGGCCGAGACTGGGAATCCGGTGGCGGCGGGTGCTGGCCGGGGTGTTTCTCGGCTGCGCGGTGGCTTCTAAATGGAACGGGATCTGGTTCCTGCTCGCTTTCGGGGCAATGGCGATCGCCTGGGACCTCGGCGCCCGCCGCGCGGCCGGCTACCGCGACCGCCTCGGCGGGACGCTCCGCAGCGACGTCAAGTGGCTGCCGGTCAGCTTCCTGGCCGTGCCGTTCATCACCTACCTGGTGTCCTGGTCGGGCTGGTTCGCCGGCACAGTCGGCTACGACCGGAGATGGGCGGCCCTGGTCGGCAACCACACGCCGTTGTGGGCCTCGCTCGACTCGTGGTATCAGTACCAGAAATCGATGCTCGGCTTCGGCCTCGGCCTGACCTCGCACGCGGGCTACGTATCCGAGCCGTGGAGCTGGCTGATCCTCGGCCGGCCTGTCTCCTTTTTCTATACCGCCCCCAAGGGCTGCGGCACGACCTCCTGCTCCCAGGAGGTGCTCGCGATCGGCACTCCGGCCATCTGGTGGGCCTCGATCCTGGCGCTCATCTTCTGCCTGGGCTGGTGGATCAGCCGCAGGGACTGGCGGGCCGGCGCGGTGCTGGCCGGCGTGGCGGCCTGCTGGCTGCCCTGGTTCTGGTTCGCCTGGCACGATCAGCGCACCGAGTACTACTTCTACGCGATCGCGTTCTTGCCGTTCCTGGTCATCGCGATCACGCTGTGCCTTGGCCTGATCATGGGGCCCATTGACGCGCCGGCTGGCCGCCGGGCCATCGGGGCCGCTGTCGTGGGTGCCTATCTGCTCCTGGTCCTGGCCAACTTCGCGTTCATGTATCCGGTGCTCACCGCGCAGGTCCTGCCCTACGAGGCCTGGCGACAGCGCATGTGGTTCAGCAGCTGGATCTGAGCGCGGCGCGCCTGACCTGCGACTTTTGAGTCGGTCGGGCAAGGCCGGGCCGTGATATGTTGACTGGTTGATGGGCCGATCCAGATCGGCGGTCACCGGGGGTGATACTCATCAGCGAGGAAGCGAAGGACGCGATGGCTGTCGCCCCAGAATCGGCTAGCACAGAATCGGCCAGCACGGAATCGGGTGCCCTTGGGCCGACCGACCGGCAGGCCGAGTTCGAGCGGCAGGTCAGGCCGTACCTGGCTCAGCTCTATCCGGCGGCGCTGCGGATGACCAGGAACGCGAGCGATGCCGAGGACCTGGTCCAGGAGACACTAGCCAAGGCCTATATCGCCTTCCATCAGTTCACGCCTGGTACCAACCTGCGGGCCTGGCTGCACAAGATTCTCGCCAACGCGTTCGTGAACAACTATCGCAAGACCAGGCGTGAGCCTGCCCTTGCCGCGACTACCGACCTGCGGGACAACTGGCAGCAGGGCGACGACGCGTTCGCGCCCGCGGTGCGATCCGCTGAGGCCGAGGCGCTTGACCGGCTCGGGGACTCCGATGTTCTCCGGGCGCTCCGTGACCTGCCTGAGGATTTCCGGACGGCGGTGTATCTCGCCGACATCGAGGGATACCCCTACCGCGAGGTCGCGGCCATGATGGGCACCCCGATCGGTACGGTGATGTCCAGGCTGCACCGAGGACGTGACCGGCTCAGGCGCGCCCTCGCTAGCTACGGGCCGCAGGGGAGGTCGCCGGGCGGAAGGTCAGCCCCGGCCACCGCCTGATGTCAGCCCCGGCGACCCCGGAGGATCTTGCCGATTGCCTCGGCCGGGCTCGGGTCGCCTCGCCGCAGATCGCCAGCATCAGGCCAGCACTGACGCGGGGACTTGGCGTCGCCGGCCTGGCCGGGCCAGCAACCGCGCTCTGGCCCGCGCCGGTTCTCGCTGATCAATCCCGACAGCAAGCTCAGCGCGGCCGAGACTTTCGCGTTGTCAGTAGCCACTTGTAGCCTCCGGTTAACTCGGTACCGCCATCGTGCGTCATCAGCCCAGCTAAGAGCAAACCCGTCAGTAGTGAACCGCGTTGGCAGTCAATGCGTCTGTGAGGGTATGGAGAGGTCTTCATAACAGCGTGTAGTTGATGTGTAACGCAGATCACGAATCCTAGGAGCCCGCCGCGACGTCTTAGTACCGACCGGACAAGAGGGAGCACCCAGCCCAAGGGAGCAAACGTTCGCATGACTGCCGCCGCTACCGCATCAGCCACCGGGGTCCCCGCTGCCAGGGCTGCCGGCACCGGGGAGTTCGATGAGCAGATCAGGCCTTACCTGGACCAGCTCTACCCGACCGCCTTGCGCATGACCCGCAACCCCGCCGATGCCGAGGATCTCGTGCAGGAGACCCTGACCAAGGCCTACACCGCCTATCACCAGTTCACGCCCGGCACCAACCTGCGCGCCTGGCTGCACCGGATCCTTGCCAACACTTTCATCAACACGTACCGCAAGACCAAGCGCGAGCCGACCATCAGCCCTGGCGCCGACCCGAACCAGGACTGGCAGTTCGGCCACGATCCGCTATCCGGTCCGGCCAGGTCGGCCGAGGCCGAGGCGCTGGACAAGATGACCGACTCCGCGGTCCTCGCCGCGCTGCGCGATCTGCCTGACGACTTCAAGACCACTATCTGGCTCGCCGACGTGGAGGGCTACCCCTACCGCGAGGTGGCCGCGATGATGGGCACACCGATCGGAACCGTGATGTCCCGCCTGCACCGAGGCCGCGGCAAGCTCCGCCAGCAACTCGCGACTCGCGCTCCCCGTAAGACAGCCACCATGCGCTAGACCACCACACCAACCCGCCCCGGGCGATTCCCCGCGCCCTGGGCCTGAGACCGGGCCCGGCCTGCCCCCCAACGGCCCAGCGAGGCGCAAGCTCCCGCAGCGCCAGCAGGGCTGACCCAGTCCGGGCCCAGACCCGGCGGACCACCCCCCGCCGCCGGGTCGCTGGCTGGCCGTAGCCCCCGTTCCGGTCAGCCAGCCCAAGCCTGTGCCCCGCCGCTTGGCAACGAGGCGGCGGGGCACAGCCAATTCCGCCGGCACCAGCCCGTACCCACGGCAGATCCCGCCCCTTCGAGCCAGTTTCCATGATCCAGGGAAGCAGCCCCTACCCAGAAGATCCCGACTCCCGGACCGCATCGATGTGGCAGCACTCGGTACCGCCGCTGGTGTTCCGTGATCATGATCGGGACGGCGATCACGGAGTTCTAGTGGCGTGATCACGCCGCGAATGTTCCGTAATCAGGCTGTGCTTCATGATCACGGAACCCCCATGGGTAGCCCGCCCCGAACCCTGGGGCACCGCGCCCCGAATCCAGGCACAGTCGCTGCAGGATTTGCCGCGTTTAGGTCGTTTTAGGGTCTGGTGTAGAGGCTGAGCACGACCGAGGAGATGTGCCAGCGGCGGGTCAGGCGCAGTCCGCTGGTGCTGAGGAGTCCGGGGCTGGCTCCGCCGGCGGAGAACAGCACGGGGGTCCACTGCACCGTCCAGACCCTTGTCACGCTGTGCAGCCTGGCGGCCACGACGGCTGGGGGGGCCGGCAGTCCGCGCAGCGTCGCTGACCTGATCGGCGACACGCCGAGCCCGATGTCCCGCAGCCTGGTGAACGGCCCGGGGTAGGCCACGCCGGCCAGGGCGGTGTCCCAGGTCAGGTACAAGATCGCGTCGCCCGGCCGCTCGTTCGCGCTCAGCGTGGCCGCGACGGCGCGAAGGTTGTCGGCGCGGGCCGATGGCAGCCTGATCGCGGCCTGCGGGCCGATCAGCGCGGCGACCACCGCTGCGACGAGGATCACCGAAGGCAGGATCGCGACCAGCCGCGTCCTGGCAGCCGGCCACCCACGTCGGCTTATGACCTGGCGAGTGAGCACAACGAGCCAGGTCAGGCCCGCCGCGATCAGCAGCGCGAGCGCGGGCAGGCAGAAGAATACGTAGCGTTCGACGTAGACGGGGTCGGCGAGCGAGACGCCGAGCAGCACAACGGGCGGCACGATCAGCCACGGCACCGCGATGCTCGTCAAGGTCAAGCCCGCCCCGCCGCCCATGCCCGCCCCGCCCCGCAGACCCGCCCCGCCCCGCAGACCCGCCATGCCACGCACGCCCGGTCCGCCCCGCAGACCCGCCCCGCCCCGCACGCCCGGTCCGGCGACGCAGCCAAGCAGGCCGAGCAGCGCGATCACGGGGATGAGCGCCGTGGTTCCGGAGAAATCCCTGAACAAGGTCGCCATTGCAGACAGGTCTGGCCTGGTGACCCAGTTCAGCTGGCCAGACTGGCGAACGCTGAACCAGGCAAGAGGCGCGAGCAGGGCGGCGGTTACCGCACAGGCCGCCAGCCACCGCCGGAGCGTTCGGTCAGCTTTGGTCGCGAGCAAGCTCAGGCCATGCGCCACCGCGAGCAGGACGGCAAAAAGGTTAAACAGCCCGGTCAAGGTCAGCGCGGCCGCGTAGCAGGTCCACCAGGACCAGCGGGCCGCTGCCGGCCGCCCGCACCAGCAGATAGGTCGCCAGCACAGCAAACAGCGTCGCAAGCGCATAAGGCCGCGCTTCCTGCGCATACCTGGTGGTCAGCGGGACGGCGGCCAGCGCGAGTCCGGCCAGCAGCCCGAGCACCGTCGGAGCCGGCAGTCCGCTGTCGCGAGCGAGGCGGCGGCCGAGGACCGAGGTAAGTCCGGCCGCCACGCACATGGCGAGCAGCGAAGGCAGCCGCGTAGCGGTCTCCGACGTCCCGCCGACGGCGATCACGGCATGCATCAGCAGGTAGTAAGGACCGTGCACGGCATCCTGGTGCGTGGTGAGCTTCAGGATCGCACCGACCGGGCGCCGGGAGCCAGAGATGGTGGCCGCCTCGTCCCGCCAGAACGATGGCACCGCGATCCGGTATCCGCCCACGATGATCTCGGCCAGGAGCGGGACAGCGAACCCGAGCCACCCGGCCAGCCAGCCCAGTCTGGCCGGCCGCTCGGTACCCGACTGCCGCCCTGCTGACCTGGGCCAGACTGGCCGGGGCCAGGCTGACCGGCCGCTAGCTGACCCGGCTCGGTCACGGCGTCAGCCCGTAGGCCACGCATGCGCATACCTTTCCGGCCGGCACCGGGCTGGCCAGCGACACCAGCCCGCGTGCGGTGCGTTAATACCAAAATCTGTCCTGCCAAGCAGCGAGCTTAACCCTTGAAGATCCGGTCACATGCCCGCGCCGACGCCTTGCCGTCGTCCAGCGGGCAGAAGCTGGCCCTGAACGCGTCCTGTGCCTCGCGGTATTTCGCCGCGACGGCGTCGAGGTCGGCCAGCGCGGCCACGACCTGCTCGGACGTGTCGAGAAGCGGCCCTGGGGCGCAGGCCTCGAAGTCAAAGTAGAAGCCGCGCAGCTGATCTCGGTACTGCTCAAGATCGTAGGTGAAAAAGAGCATGGGGCGACCTGTCGGCGCGAAGTCGAACATGACTGAGGAGTAATCAGTGATCAGGACGTCGGTCACGATGAGCAGGTCGTTGATGTCCGGATAGCCGGTCACGTCGAAGGCGAATCCGGGCGTGGTCGTGGCTAGCACCCAGCCAGCCATCAGGTGATGCCCTCTGACTAGCAGCACGTAATCATCGGCGAGAGCGCGGCTGGCCGAGGCCAGGTCGAGCTTGAAGTCGAGCCCGTACCGGCGCGAGCTGTCGAACTGGTTGTCCCGCCAGGTCGGCACGTACATCGCGACCCGCTTATCCGCCGGCAGGCCGAGACGACTCCTGATCCCGGCAGCCCGGCCATCCTCCTGACCGCGAGCGCCCGCAGCCGCGTCCGCGATCAGAGCGTCGTCACGCGGATAGCCGGACTCGCTGATCTCGCCTTCGTACCGGAAGGCCTGCCGCATCAGCGGGGTGCTGAATGGGTTGGGAGAGATCAGCAGATCCCACTGGGCGACATCGCCCGCCAGGAATTCAAGATAGCGGCTGCCACTGACAGAACTGGGCGAGACGATGTCGTAGCCGAGCCGCTTGAGCGGCGTCCCGTGCCAGGTCTGGATATATTGCTGGCCTGACCTGCGACGATATGGCTGCGTCAGGTGGTCGTTGGCGATCAGGTAACTCGACCGGCCAAGGGCGGCGAAGTAGTCAGCCGTGCCGATCAGCACTGACCTGGCGGCGGACGGCACGGGCACGGACCAGTCGTCCACCGCCCAGATCTGAGCCCGCTCGTCACCGCGACGGCGCAGTTCCCTGGCGATGCCTAGCGGGTTGTCGGTGCACGACTTGCCATCGAAGCTGATGAACAGGATCTGCTCGCGGACCGGGAGCAGGCGCTGGACCCGGTAGTAGAGGTCGCGCAGGAGCCGCCTGCGGATCCGGCCGCGCTCGGCTGGCCGCAAGGCGGGACGTACGGTGAGCCGCAGGTCGTGGTCCGGGCCGGCGGAGCAGCGGTACACCTTGCGGGCGATTCGCTGCTGGCGGCCGTCGGTGGAGGCCGGCACCAGCGGGTGGTCGACTGGTGCGGCGGAGGTGCGGCGGAGGCTGATTTCCCAGTGGCCATCGCGCAGCGGCAGGCGGTCGCCGAAGACGTCGATGGCGCCGACGTCCACCTCGACGCTGAAGGTGCCCTGCCCGGGAGCCTCGGGGATGGGGGTGACGTGCTGCGCCCAGCCGTCGAGGTGGCGGAGCAGCACCTGGTAGGTGCCCGGTTGCGGCAGGGTGCCACGCAGCAGCAGTTTCGCGTCACTGGTCCAGGCCTGGGCGACGGCGACCCGCTGATCGGCTATTGCGACCGATGTGTTTGGTGTGACTGATGCGGCGGGAGAGGCGGCGGGGGCGGGAGGCTGCGGCTCGCGGTTTAGCCTGACCTGCAGTCGCTTGCCTGCCCAGTGCGCGCCGAAGCTCACGCCTGGTGCGAGTTGCATTGGCTCGGGATGCTCGGCTTCGGGACCGGGTGAGTGGAGCCTGGCCGGGCGCCATACCGCGCGGCCCCGTACCAGGACGAAGCAGTTCCAGTCTCCGGTCAGCCAGCGTCGGCCGAAGCCGAACCAGCGCGGGCTGATCTCGCAGCGAAAGCCCGACCAGTCATAGCTGTAGCGGGTCTGCCCCGACGCGGCGGTGATGTCGGGCCTGCGGACTGAGCGGGCCGGCAGCAGGATCGGGAGAGCTGTGCGCCTGCGCGGCACGAGCAGGACGAGCTTGGTGGTGTTCCGGCGACGGCCAGCGTCCATCGACGGCACGTAGGCGCTGCCCTCGATCAGCAGCGACCGGTCGCGCCACGAGATCTTGTCCACCTGGACCTGCGGTGCGAGCTCACGCCACTGCGGCCGGAACACCTTCGCGGGGACGGCCTTGGCCTGTGTCCTGGCCCGGCGGAACGGAAGGTCGGCGCGCAGCCGGCCGAGCGACCATACCATCGGAGGGGTCCGGCCAGGATTGGCCGCGAGCCAGGCGGCGAACTCGACGAGATCGGCCTGGCGACCGCTGGCGATCAGGTAGTAGGCCAGCTTGCGGGTCGCTGGCAGACGGTCGATCAGGTGCTGGTCGACCTGGCGCAGGTACCGCGCGGCCAGCGTGGCGAACTCCCGCTGATACTCGGCGCTGGTCCCTGGCAGATCGCGCACGTAGAGCCATAGGTCGTTGACCAGGGCCTTGTGCTGATGCTGCCGGAGCAGAGCGGGCGTTCCGCGCTCCCTGAGGAAGTCGTCGATCAGGCCGAACGCGGTGAGCCGGTCCCTGAGATTCTTCAGGTCAGTGCGCGACTGAGTGACCGAGGGGACTGCTGAGTCCCGGTCGCGCCAGTAATAAATGGGATCGGTGATCACATCTACCGCGGTCGCGAGCACGTGCGCCCTGGTCATCGCGACCAGGTCTTCCCAGAACATGCCCTCGGGCAGGCTCAGCCCGGCCGCGTCCCAGAACGACCGGCGGAACAGCTTGTTCCAGACCGAGATGTCGTAGCAGAAGCTCAGGCGTGCGGCTGATGTGGGTGCCGATTCGCCTGGCCTTGATCGCCAGGTCGTGCAAACCGGACGGGCCAAGTCCGGCGGCGGTCAGCCGCAGGACGCCGCCCGATACGAAGTCCGAGCCCGACGACTGGAGCACGGCGAGCAGCGTCGCGTAGGCGTCAGGTGGCAGCAGGTCGTCGGAGTCCACGAAACCGAGGAACTCGCCGGTGGCGGCGGCCACGCCTACGTTGCGGGCCCGGCCTGGACCGCCGTTCGGGATGGTCACCAGGCTGAATCTCGGATCGGCCCGCGCCTGCGCGGTCGCGATCACGGCACTGCCGTCGGTCGAGCCGTCATCGACCATGATCACCCGCAGGTCGGTGATCGTCTGCGCGGCGATCGAGGTCAGGCATTCCGCGAGATGGTCAGCGTTGTTGTAGAACGGCACAACGACGCTGATCCGAGGGGTGGCCATCGTGTCTTCTTAGTCCTCCCTGGCTCCTTCGGCCAGGTTAAGGGCTGTGCGGGTGCTACTCGCCCCGCCAGACCGGTGGCCGCTTCTCGGCGAACGCGACCGCGCCCTCTGTCGCGTCCTTTGACCCGAAGATCGGGCCGATGATCTCGGTCTGCCTGGCGAAGGCCTCGCTCGCGGGCCAGTCGGCAGATTCGACGATCACCCGCTTGGACGCCGCGAGCGCGAGGGGCGCACCGAGCGCCACCCGGCTGGCCAGCTCCCTGGCGGCTGGCAGTGCCTCGCCAGCCGGGACAAGCTTGTTCACCAGACCCGCCTCGGCGAGCCTAGCAGCGCTGAAGTGCTCTCCGGTGAGCGCGATCTCCATCGCCAGGTAGTAAGGAATCCGGCTTGGCAGCCTCAGCAGCCCGCCTGCCCCCGCCACCAGCCCCCGCCTGACCTCTGGCAGGCCGAACTTGGCCTCCTCGCTGGCAACGACCAGGTCACAGGCCAGAACCAGCTCGAAGCCGCCGGCCAGCGCGTACCCCTCAACCGCTGCGATGACCGGCTTGACCGGGGGCTTCTCCACGATCCCGCCGAATCCCCTGCCAGCCACGATTGGCGCGTCGCCGGTCAGGAAGCCCTTGAGGTCCATCCCGGCGCTGAAGGTACCTCCCGCACCGGTGAGAATCAGGACACTGACGTCAGCGCGACTGTCGAAGTCCTCGACGGCGGCGGCGATGCCGCGCGCGACCTCGCCGTTCACGGCATTGCGCGCCTGCGGGCGATCGATCGTGATGACGGCGATGCCATCAGTTACTTCAGTGCGAATCGCGTCAGCCAATGCGTCGCCTCCAGAGCGGACGTACTTCTGCTGTGACTATCACGGAGCCTACGAGAGGTCGCTACTTGGGCTGGAAGCGGATGCCGCCGTCGAACCTGATGACGTCGGCGTTCATGTAGTCGTTCTCGATCAGGGACCTGACCAGCTGAGCGAACTCGGCGGCAGTACCCATGCGCTTGGGGAAGACGACCGGGGCGACCAGCTTGGCCTTGAAGTCATCGCTCGCCGGGCCGGCGCCGTAGATCGGCGTGTCGATGATGCCGGGGCAGATCGTGTTGACCCGCACCCCGATCGCGGCCAGGTCACGCGCGGCCGGGACGGTCATCCCGATGATCCCGCCCTTGGATGCCGAGTAGGAGATCTGACCGGTCTGGCCCTCGATGCCGGCGATCGAGGCGGTATTGATGACCACGCCGCGCTGGCCGTCGTCGTCGGCCGGATCGGTCTTGGCCATGGCGGCGGCGGCAATCCGCATGACGTTGAAAGTGCCGATCAGGTTGATCTCGATCACTCTGCGGTAGGCGTCGAGGTTGTGCGGCTTGCCCTCCCGGTCGACCGTGCGCCCGGCCCAGCCGATGCCCGCGCAGCTCACGGCGACCCGAAGCGGCACGCCGAAGGCTTGCGCGGCGGCCACGGCGTCGGTTACCGAGGCTTCGTCGGCCACATCGGTCCTGGCGAATACTCCGCCGACCGATTCGGCGACGGCCTTCCCGCGCTCTTCGTTGAGGTCGGCGACGACTACCCGGCAGCCACCAGCGGCCAGATCACGAACCGTCGCCTCGCCGAGACCGCTAGCACCGCCAGAGACAATCGCTGCAACACCGTTCAAGTTCATGGCCGGAGCATACTGTGCCCAGTAAGAGCAACCGCGATTGGCACTGTTGTCAGTACTGGGGCCTAGCATCGAAGCTACGTGACACAAGCAGGAGAGGTTGAAACCGTGAGTAAGTACCGCGGGAATCCGTGGGCCGTGCTGATCGTCGTGTCGCTCGGATTCTTCATGACGCTGCTTGACCTGACGATCGTGAACATCGCGATCCCCAATATGATCACCAAGCTGCACGCCTCGCTCGACGGGGTCCTGTGGGTGATCAATGCCTATGCCCTCGTGCTCGCGGTGCTGCTGATTACCTGTGGCCGGCTCGGTGACCTGCGCGGACAGCGCAAGCTGTTCATCATCGGGGTGGCGCTGTTCACGCTTGCCTCGGCGGCGTGCGGGTTCTCGCCGACCGTCGGCTGGCTGATCGCCTTCCGCGCGGTTCAGGGCGTCGGCGCGGCCTTGCTCATGCCGCAGACCCTGGCCCTGCTCACCATGATCTTCCCGGCCGAGCGCCGGGGCGCCGCGTTCGGCATCTGGGGTGCGGTAGCCGGAGTCGCGACGATCGCGGGCCCGACGCTTGGCGGCCTGCTCGTCTCCGCCTTCGACTGGCGGTACATCTTTTTCATCAACCTTCCGATCGGCCTGATCGTCATCGTGCTCGCGATCGTGCTGATCCCGGACTTGCGTACCGGTACCCAGCACAAGCTCGACCTCCCTGGCGTGCTGCTGGCCAGCGGGGCACTGCTCGCCATCTGCTACGGGCTAGTCGAGGGGCAGAAGTACAACTGGGGCACGATCACGTCGTTCATCTCCATCCCGCTGGTGATCGGGGTCGGCATCGCGCTGCTCGTCGTCTTCCTGGTCGTCCAGGCGAGGACCCAGGACCAGGAGCCGCTGGTCCCCTTCTCGCTGTTCCGTGACCGGAACTTCACCCTGATGAACTGGGTATCCTGCGCCGTCTCGATCGGCCTGATCAGCATCTTCCTTCCGCTGACCATCTACTTGCAGTCCGCACTCGGATTCTCCGCGCTCAAGGCAGGACTTGCGATAGCTCCGTCTTCCGTGGTGTCGATGTTCGTCGCGCCCGTCGCCGGCCGCATGGCGGACCGGATTGGCGGCAAGTACCTGCTCTTCTCCGGGCTGCTGTTGTTCGCCGGGGGGATGGGCTGGCTGGCCGCGATCGCAAGCGCCACCTCGACCTGGCAGGACTTCGTGGCCCCGCTGGTGATCGCGGAGCCGGCCTTGGCTGCACGTTCGCGCCCATGACGACGGTCGCGATGCGGAGCGTCCAGCCTCAGATGGCCGGCGCCGCCTCGGGCATGCTCAACACGACCAGGCAGGTCGGCTCGGTGATCGGCACGGCCGCGATCGGCGCGCTGCTGGAGAGCAGGCTCGCGGTGTCGCTGCCCGCGGCGGCCAGAGCACGGGACGCCGCGCTGCCGGCGCAGGCCCGAGGTCAGTTCGTCGCCGGATTCGCCAAGGCGGCTCAGAATGGCGCTGCGGTCGGCAGCGGCGGCAC
This sequence comes from uncultured Actinomycetota bacterium, assembly GCA_963819285.1. Lineage (GTDB taxonomy): Bacteria > Actinomycetota > Actinomycetes > Streptosporangiales > Streptosporangiaceae > Chersky-822. The sequence goes on along the minus strand of CAWFVM010000002.1, from coordinate 566,936 downwards.
CGGCTTCAAACTGCCGCCAGGTACCTCGCCATCGGTGGTGGCTGAGTTTGGCCGGATCGCGCGTGAGACGTTTTCTTTCGGGTACGTGACCGCGATGCACCAGACCCTGATCCTGCCGATCGCGCTTCTTGCGGTCACCGCGCTCAGCTGCCTGGCGATCAAGCGCACCGCGACCCCAGGACGCCCGGCGGCCGCCGAGGCGCACACGCAGCCGGAGGCTTCGCAGGCGTCAGCGTGACCATTACCGGCCTCGACCCGCCAGCCGTGCACAGCCCAGCGGACCAGCCCGGCGCCGGCCAGGCGGTCGAGCCCTACAAACCCGCCGGTTTCGATGCTCAGCCTGGCGGGCTGCCGAGGCCCAGGCAGCCGGTCATCGCGGTCGACGCGATGGGTGGCGATCATGCTCCGGCCGCGATTGTGGCCGGGGCGGTGTCCGCCTTCAGGCAGTGGGGCACCCGGATCGTGCTGATCGGCCGGCCAGGCCAGGTCAGGCCGCTGCTCGCCGAGCATGGCGTGCTCGGCGAGATCCGCCTGGTCACGGCTGAGGATTCCGTTGCCATGGAGGAGGGTGCCCTGGCGAGCTGGCGGCGTCCTCGATCGAGCATCGCGGTCGCGTGCCAGCTTGTGCACCTGGGCCAGGCCACGGCCGTGATGTCGGCCGGCTCGACCGGTGCCATCGTGGCCATAGCCCGCCTGCGGCTGCGGAACCTGCCAGGGGTGATCAGGCCGGCCCTCGCGGTCGCACTGCCGACGCAGCCCACCCCCACTCTGCTGATCGACGCTGGCGCGATCGCGGACCCCAAGCCTGAGATGCTCGCCCAGTTCGCCCAGCTCGGCTCGGCTTATGCCGAGGTCGCGTTCGGAATCGTCAAGCCGCGAGTCGGGCTGCTGTCGATCGGCGCTGAGCCTGGAAAAGGCAACAAGCTTTCCAGGCGGACCTACGAGCTGCTCAGCACCGAGCCGCCGCATGGCGCGCTGCCGGTCAATTTCACTGGCAACGTAGAGGGCGGCGACCTGCTCGCCGGCAAGGTCGACGTCGTCGTGACGGACGGTTTCGCAGGCAACATCGCGCTCAAGACGCTCGAAGGCACCGCTGCGTTTACCGCGATGCAGTTCAGGTCGGCGCTTGGCAGCTCAAGAACCTCACGCCTGGGCGCGATGCTCGCGCGTAAGGAGCTTCGCGAGCTGCATGACCGGTTCGACGCTGAGACCTACGGCGGTGCCGCGCTGCTCGGGCTGGAAGGCACCGTCGTCATCGCGCACGGGGCATCGACCCAGCGAGGCGCCGCCGCGGCGTGCCACCTGGCTGGTGAGATGACGAGCGGCCAGATCACCGAGCGCATCAAAGAGCGGCTTGGCCGGGGACGCCAGAGTCATTTCCTGCGCCGCACCGACCGGCACTGATCGCTGGCACCGGCTGTCTGGTACCGGCCTGGCCGGCCAATTGGCTTGCCAGTCATCGATAGGCTTTCACCATGGCTGATCCGCAGGCTGCACTAGCGGCGCAGGTGAGCGAGGCGCTCACCGCTGAGTTCGGACCCGACTACGCCGACGCCGATCCGGTGATCCGGCCGTCGGCGTTCGCCGATTTCCAGTCCAACGTCGCACTCGCGCTGGCCAGGCAGCTCGGGCAGCCGCCCCGAGACATCGCCAGCCGGCTGGCCAGCCGCCTGGCCGATTCACCGATGTTCGAGCAAGCCGAGGTCAGCGGCCCCGGTTTCATCAACATCGCGCTCAGCAGCGCGTGGATCGCCGGGCAGGCGAGTGGTCAGCTTGCCGACCCCCGGCTGGGAATCCCGCCGGCCAGCGCACCCCAGCGAGTCGTCGTCGACTACTCAGCACCCAACACGGCCAAGGAGATGCACGTCGGCCACCTGCGGACCACCATCGTCGGCGATGCGTTCGTGCGCGTGCTGGAGTATCTCGGCCACGAGGTGATCCGCGCGAACCACCTCGGTGACTGGGGCACAAACTTCGGGATGCTGCTTGAGCACCTGATCGACATCGGTGAGGAGGCCGCCAACGCCCAGCTCGCCGCCGGCGAGATCAACGTCTTCTACCAGGGCGCCAAGGTCAAGTTCGACTCCGATCCCAGCTTCGCCGACCGGTCCAGGCGCCGGGTAGTAGCGCTGCAGGCAGGCGACCAGGAGACGCTGCGGATCTGGCAGATGCTGATCGGGGACTCCAAGCAGTACTACAACGCCGTCTACCGAAAGCTCGGGGTCACGCTCACCGATGCTGACCTGGCGCCAGAGAGCTTCTACAATCCGATGCTCGAAGCCGTGTGCCGGGATCTGGAGGAAGCTGGCGTCGCCACGATCAGCGATGGCGCGCTGTGCGCGTTCCCGCCGGGATTCACCGGCAGAGAAGGCAAGCCGCAGCCGCTGATCCTGCGCAAAAGTGACGGCGGCTACGGCTATGGCACGACCGACATGGCCGCGGTCCGGTACCGGGTCAGGGACCTGCACGCGAACCGGATCGTCTATGTGGTCGGCTCGGAGCAGGCGCAGCACTTCTCGATGGTGCTGGCAGTCGCCAGGCAGGCTGGCTGGCTGCCGGACTCGGTGCGGGCCGAGCACGCCAGCATCGGCATGGTCACCGGAACCGACCGGAAGCGGTTCAGGTCAAGGACTGGCGACTCGGTCAAGCTCATCGACCTGATCGACGAGGCCGTGTCCCGTGCCGAGGAGGTCATCAAGGACCGCTATGACGAGCCGGAGCTACGGGCCCAGATCGCCGAGGCGGTCGGCATCGGCGCGCTGAAGTACGCCGACCTGTCGGTGGCCAGGGATTCTGGCTACGTGCTTGATTTCAACCGGATGCTGGCCCTGACCGGAAATACCGGACCATACCTGCAGTACGCCACGGCCAGGATCAGGTCCCTCTTCGCCAGAGCCGGCCTGGAGCCAGACCAGGCAACCGGCCCGATCATCGGAGAAGAGCAGGCCGAGCGGCTGCTCGCCCTGCGGCTGCTTGGCTTCGACGCCGCCGTACGCCAGACGGCGCAGACGGTAGAGCCGCACAAGCTGGCCGCGTTCCTCTTTGACACCGCCAGCGACTTCACCGCGTTCTACGAGCAGTGCCCGGTACTCAAGGCCACCGACCCAGCGATCAGGCAGTCCCGGCTAGCCCTCGCGGCACTGACGCTCAAGGTGCTGCTCACCGGCCTGGACCTGCTCGGCATCCCGGTGCCCGACCGTATGTAAGCCAGTAAGTGATACCGGTTACTTAGGGTGGGCGCTGGCTGCGGTGAGCCACTTCAGCGGGACTGGCCTGAGCTGGCCCGAGCGGGGTGGCCGGCGCCCCAGGACGGGCGGGAGGCCGGGCGCGGGCCGGGCAGCCCGTGCATGTTTCCGTGATCATGGATCGCGGCCTGACCACGGAAACAAAGAGGTGCGATCACCCACGCGAAGTTCCGTGATCATGGGCTGGTTCATGATCACGGAAACTGGGTCGGCGGCAAGTTCCTGACCGCAACGCCGGCCCTTAGCTGTCGCTGGGACGACAACGTCGGCTCTTTGCTGCTGTCCGAACCAGGTCCGGCATCGCCCGGCACCTGCCGCTGATGTTCCGTGGTTTAAGGGGCTGCTGGAGTGGATCACGCGGCTGATGTTCCGGGCTCTGGCGCGAATTCCGTGATCGGGCTGCCGTGCAGGCCTGGCGGGGCCACCGCCCGGACCCGCACTGATCCCCGGCGACTCAGCTGTCACAGCCGCCTCACCCGCTGCCAGGCTCGCCCGATCCTGTAGGAGACTTTTTTCCTGTAGGAGACTTAACAGCGAATATGGTGGTCAACCCTCCTACAGGAATAAAGTCTCCTAGATCTTTTAACCACCGCACCGGCGCCAACCCCGCACCCCCCAGAACACGCAAACCCTGCCCTCATGCTCCGCAAGCCCGGCCCTGTGATCACCCTGCCGACGTTCAGGACCGTCATCCACCACCCCGGCTCACATCACGGAAACCTAGGCCGGGGGCGGGACTGTTACTTGAAGTGGATGACTTCCGGGTTGGCCTTCTTGGCGACGACGGGTACGCGGATGAATCCTGTGCCCAGATTCTCGGTCGTGGTGATGGAGTAGCGGTGGCTCTTGCCGGTCTGGACTCCGGCCGGGATCTTGATAGTGCAGTTGAAGACCCGGGCGGTGGTGCTCCAGGTGCATACCGCAGCCACTGGCTTGATGCCGGGGCCGGTCAGCGTCGACTTCACCTTTCTGGCCGTTGCCAGCGCCGCCGCCGTGCTGCTCGTGATGGCAGCGCCGTTCGAGCCGGTGAGCCTGAACCGGGCCGCTATCGTGCGTGCGGACTTCGCCACGGTGCTGCCTGGTACCGGCGAGGTGAAGCCGCCGAAGCCGTAGGCCACGACATAGGTCGCGCTGACTGGCGCGGCCTGCTCGTTTCCGGCCCGGTCCTCGGCGCCCGCGCAGGTCGCCGTGAACCTGCCGACGCCGTTGACCCCCTTGGCCGTCATGATCAGCTTGGCGGGAACCGCCACCTTGGAGTTGTCGGTCGTCTTACAGCCCGCGGCCGGGGCGGCGCCTCGGACATATACGGCATCGTTGCTCACGCCAGTGACCGTGACAACTGGCGGAGTGGTGTCCAGCGCACTGAGGCAGCCGTCAACGTAGGCGTCGGAGTTGACGCTGTTCGGGCAGATCGAGTTGGACCAGATCGCGTTGACATCGGTCAGGCCGGTCAGGTTGGCGTTGGTGAGATTCGTCTCGGTCAGGGTGGCACTGGCCAGATTGGCGTGCTGCAGCACTGCCCTGGTGAGGTTGGCGCTGGTCAGGTTGGCGGACGTCAGGTCGGCGCCCGTCAGGTTGGTGCTGAACAGATCCAGTCCGGTCAGGTTGGCGCCGGCCAGAGACGCGTTCTGCAGGAAGTCAAACGGGCCGACCAGGTATCCCTGGACCAGAGACCAGCTGGCCGGCAGGGCGGCCGGGATTCCTGAGATACCACCCGACCGGGAAAACTCCAGGACCGCATCAGCCAGGTTCGTATTGGTCACGGTGGCATTGGTAAATACCGTGGAAGCCAGGAACGCACCGCTGAAGTTCGCGTTGGTCAGGTTCGCGCCCGTCAGGTTGAGGCCGTCGTCCGTCGTGGAATTGGATAGATCGAGGCCGGTCAGATCGGCACCGGTCAGGTTGGCCTCCGATCCGATCAGGTAGCCATGCCACAGCTGCCAATTGGGGGGAAGGCTGGCCGGGGTCCCTGCAATCCCGCCGGACGACGCCCCGAGCAGGCTTCCGCCGGAAAGGCTCGCGCCGTCCAGGTTCGCGTCGCTGAAGTCCGCGCCGTTCATCACCGCGGACATCAGGTTCGCGTTGGTCAGGTTCGCGCCGTGCAGGTCGGCGTTGTTCAGGTCTGAGAGAGTCAGGTCGACGGCGTTGTCCAGGTCGACACCAGTCAGGTTCGCGCCGGCCAGATTGGCGCCTTCCAGCGATGCACCAGGACCGATCAGATAGCCCTGAACCAGAGTCCAGTTCGCCGGCAAAACCGGCGTTCCGGTGACGCCGCCGGACGAAACCGCGCTCAGATCGGCGGCGCTGAGGTTTGCGGTGCCCAGGCTCGCGGCGGCCAGGTTCGCATGCGGGCCGACCAGATAACCGCCAGCCAGGATCCAGTTCGTCGGGAGCACCGGCGTTCCCGTGACGCCGCCCGAGGTCACATCGTCCAGGTCAAGGCCGCTTAGGCTGGTCATACCCAGGCTCGCGCCCGCGAGGTTGGCGCCAGGGCCGACGAGGTAACCGCCCGCGAGGACCCAGGGGACAGGAAGCTTCGGATTTCCCGGTATCGCCGCCCGAGGACACTCCCTGCAGGTGCGCGCCGACCAGAACCGCGCTGAGCAGGTTCACATTCGCCATCATCGCGCCGGTCAAAGTGGCGTCGTCCAGGTCGGCCGAGCTCAGGTCGGCACCATTGAGCTTGGTGCCCGCCAGGCTCGCGCTGTTGAGATTGGCGCCATGAAGGTTGGCCCCGGTGAGGTCGCAGCCATTCCAGTTCACGCCTTCGGCGGGGTGCGGCGACACGGCGTGAGTGGTCGGGTTGACCTTCGGGCAGGTGTCGGCCAAGGCCGGGCTGGCGGTCACGGCTAGCATTCCGGCCGCGATACTCAGCGTCGCCAGCAAGCCGCCTGCGCGGATGCCTGGCGTTCCCAGTGTCATGACTACTCCTTGGCGCCGCAGCCACTCACGGACCACGGCTCAGTTGACCAGTTCCTGGCAAATGGCACCCTAGCAATTACGACCTATCCGGGCTTCTCAGGGCGTTCACAGAAAAATCTCAGCATCCACCGCCGAATGTCACAGCCGAGGATGGCAGTGTGCTGGTAAGCGCGCCAGCGCAGCCGCGCTGGCGATCGGACAGCGGGTGTTCATCGTCGGCACCGTGGTGGGCGGGGCCGACACTGCCGGGCTGAGTAGTCATCCGCGGCTAGCCGGAAACTGCCTGACCAGGACCACCCGCTGAGACGCCGGCAGCTCGAATGAACCCGCGAGCTGCCGGCGTCACCATCCGCCGCCGGCGCCATCCGTCCGGCGCCATCCGCCGGCACCATCTAGCGGCGTCACCATCTAGCGGCGCGGAATCCCGTACGCTCCTCATTAGGACAGCGCACCGCTTTTCGACCCCACCGAACTGTGAGCGGCGACAGTGATGACCGATGCGGACCGAATCCCACGCGTGCTCGTCGTAGACGACGAGCCGAACATTCGCGAGCTTGTGCAGGTCGCGCTCAAATTCCATGGCTGTTCTGTCACCACGGCAGCCAACGGGAGCGAGGCGATGCGGCAGGCCGAGGCCGGCAAGCCTGACCTGATCGTGCTCGACGTCATGCTGCCTGACATCGACGGCTTCGAGGTCTGCCGCAGGCTCAGAGCCGCTGGCAACGAAGTACCGGTGATCTTCCTCACCGCGCGGGACACGTCCTCAGACACCGTGACCGGGCTGGCCATCGGCGGCGATGACTACGTCACCAAGCCGTTCTCGGTCGAGGCGCTGGTCGCGCGGGTGCGAGCGGTGCTGCGCCGGGCCGCCAGATCGGCGCAGCCGCAAGAGCCTGGCCTGACGGACGGGGCACTGCGGGCCGGCGATCTTGAGCTGGACGAGGCAATGTGGACGGTGCGCAGGGCGGGGATTCCCGTCGAGCTGTCGCCGACCGAGTTCCGGCTGCTCGCTTACCTGATGCGGCATCAGGGCCGGGTGCTGACCAGGGCCCAGCTGCTGGAGAACGTCTGGGGCTGGGACTACGCCGGTGAGTCTCAGATCGTCGAGACCTACGTGAGCTACCTGCGCCGCAAGCTCGATCCGCTCGGGCCGCCGCTGATCCACACCCAGCGAGGCGTGGGTTACAGCCTCCGGCTGCCGGAGCAGGCCGCGGCGCACAAGGCTCATCAGGCCGAGCAGCGATGGCACGTGGAGCCAGGCGGCGGATGAGAGGTTCGCGCGGGCTGTCGCTCCGTACCAGGCTGCTGCTGCTGCAACTGGCGGTAACGGCCGTCTTTTTGCTGGTACTCGGCATCGTCAGCACCGATCTGTTCGCGCACAACCTGACCGAGCAGTTCAACAACAACCTCAAGAGCGAGAGCAGCAGGAATCCGTCCGACATCTCGCTGCATTCGACCAAGACGATGTCGGCAGTGGTGGTGACGCTCAGCCCGTTCTCGGTGCAGCCGCTGAGCACCGGCCGCGCGGCAGTCAGCCGGGCCTTCGCGGCGGCGATCAGGAAGCTAGGGCAGACCACCGTTTACAAGCGCGCCAAGCGCGAGAACCTCTTCCAGGTACCGCAGATCGGGCCGGTCAACTACCACCTGACCGCCGTGGCCAGGGTCATACCGCCGACCGAGAACTCCCGCTTCCAGTCCGGGGTGCTCATCGTCGCCGAGCAGCAGAGCGAGCTCACCAGGCAGGTGCGAAGCCTGATCCTGGACGAGATCATTACCGGTGGCGGCCTGATCGCGCTGCTGGCCGTAGGCGGCCGGTGGCTGATCGGCCGGGGACTCGAGCCGCTCGACCGGATGGCGAAGACGGCCAACGACATCACCACCAGAGGCGACCTCACCGAGCGGATGTCCGGGCCGGACGACCAGACCGAGGTCGGGACGCTCAGGGCCGCCATCAACACCATGCTCGACCGGATCCAGCAGGCCTTCGGCGCGCGGCTGAACTCAGAGCGCAAGGTGCGCGAGTTCGCCGCCGACGCCTCACACGAGCTGCGTACCCCGCTCACCACCATCCGGGGCTATGCCGAGCTTTACCGGCAGGGCGCGCTCGGCCCCGACCAGCTTCCTGGTGCCATGCGGCGGATCGAGCAGGAGGCACAGCGGATGTCGACGCTCGTCGCCGAGCTGCTTGAGCTGGCCCGGCTGGACCGGACGTCCTCGCTCGATCTCACCGAGACCGACCTCGCGACCGTGGTGCGGGATGCCGTGGCCGACGCGACCGCGGTCGAGCCAGACCGGCCGATCAGCGCCCAGGCACCGCCCAGGCTGATCGCCGTGGTCGATGAGCGCCGGATCAGGCAGGTGCTGTCCAACTTGCTCGGCAACGTCCGCGCCCACACCCAGCGCTCGGCGCCGGTCGCGGTCAGGCTCGGCCGGGTGCAGGGCGGCGTGCTGATTGAGGTCGCTGACTCTGGCCCGGGGATGACGTCGCAGGACGCGGCGCGGGCATTCGACCGCTTCCACCGCGCCACCGAGCGCACCACGACGGTTGCGGAATCCAACGGCAACGGCAACGGCGGCAACGGCGGGGGTCCAGCCGTGGCCGACTTCTCATCGGGCGGCGGCAGCGGGCTCGGCCTGTCAATCGTGCAGGCGATCGCCACCGCCCACGGCGGCCAGGCGACCCTGGAGTCCTGGGCCGGTCACGGCACCCGGGTGCGGATCTGGCTGCCAAGCCGGGCAACCGTCACGCCAGGGCCGTAGCCCGGCTAGCCCCTCGGCTCGGACCCCTCGTCGCTCCGCTCCGGGTCGCTCGGCTCCGTGTCGCTGCGCTCCGCGCCCTCAATAGGCCCAAGCTCAGGCAGGTGCTCGAACAGGTAGTACACCGCGATCACCCCGTCAATGGCCAGCGCCGCCCCCGGCGAGGCCAGCGCGACCAATGTCGCGGCGATATAGCCAACCAGCCCGCCGCTGAACCGCACCCACCCCTGCAGCGGCGACCTGATCCGGTGGGCGACCAGCGACTGCTGATGCGAGGCCAGGTACATCCACATGGCGGAGAACGCGACCGACATGGCGATCATCACCAGCCCGTACACCACGGTGGCGATTTTGGCACCGCTGGCCGACCCCGACCCCAGGTTGGCGGCTACCAGCGCGGTCGAGAACGGAACGGCGACTACGGTCATCAGCAAGAGCAGGTTGATCACTAGGGTGACCCGGTTGATCCGAGCCAGGTGCCCCAGCATCGAGTGATGATTCAGCCAGACGATGCCGATCGTCAGGAAGCTGACGACGTAGCCCGCGTACTGAGGCCACTCATGCAGGAGGGCCCGGACGGTGATCCCGGCCCTGGCGATGGGCAGCAGGTTGAAGATAAGAACGGTAATAGCAACCGCGAAAACCCCATCGGAGAAAGACTCAGCCCGCCGCGTCTCCACCGGTCAGGCTCATCAGTCCGAGGCGGCAGGCGCGGCCGGAGCAGTCGGCGCTGCTGGCCCGACCGATCTGGCCAGCAGCTGTGCGACGTCGACCACCTCAAGTGACTCCTTGGCCTCGCCCGAGCTCTTCTTGGCAGCGATCGCGTCACCGAGCATGACCATGCAGTACGGGCAGCCGGTCGAGATCGTGTCCGGGTCAGTGCCGAGCGCTTCCTCGATCCGCTCGGTGTTGATCCGCTTGCCGATCCGCTCCTCCATCCACATCCTCGCCCCGCCGGCCCCGCAGCAGAAGCCCCGCTCCTTGCACCGGTGCATCTCCTGCGACTGGATACCTGGCACCTGCTCCATGATCTCGCGAGGGGCGGTGAACACCCGGTTGTGCCGGCCGAGGAAACACGGGTCGTGGTAGGTGATCTTCTCCTCGATCGGGTTGACCGGCTTCAGCTTGCCCTCTTCGACCAGCCGGGCGAGCAGCTGAGTGTGGTGCATGACCTCATAGTTGCCGCCAAGCTGCGGATACTCGTTGGCGATCGTGTTAAAGCAGTGCGGGCAGCTCGCGATGATCTTGCGGGCACCGGCCTCGTTCAGCGTCTCGATGTTCTGCTGCGCCAGCATCGAGTACACGAACTCGTTGCCCATCCGCCGGGCCGGGTCACCCGTACAGGTCTCGGCCGGCCCGAGCACGGCGAACGAGACCCCGGCGGTATGCAGCAGCTGCGCGATCGCCTTGGTCGTCTTCTTGGCCCGGTCCTCAAGGGCGCCGGCGCAGCCAACCCAGAATAGATACTCGACGTCATCGCCGATCGTCCCGTCGACCACCGGGACCTCGAAGTCGAGATCGGCCATCCACTCGGACCGCTTGGACTCGCCCATGCCCCAGGGATCGCCCTTGTTCTCCAGGTTCTTCAGCATCCCGGACGCTTCAGGGGAAACTCCGACTCGATCAGCACCTGGTGCCTGCGCATGCTGGTGATGTGGTCGATGTGCTCAATGTCGACCGGGCACTCGTTCACGCAGGCCCCGCAGTTGGTGCAGGACCAGAGCACGTCGGGATCGATGACGCCGTTGACCTCGGCAGTTCCGACCAGGGGCCGTTCCGCCTCCAGCCTGACGGCCTCGGGCAGTGCCGCCCTGGCCTCATCGGAGTCGGCCAGCAGGTAAGGCGCCTTCGCGAACGCGTGGTCGCGAAGGTCGAGTATCAGCATCTTGGGCGAGAGCGGCTTCTCGGTCACCCAGGCCGGGCACTGCGACTGGCAGCGGCCGCATTCGGTGCAGGTCGCCAGGTCGAGCAGGCCCTTCCAGCTCAGATCCTCAATCTTGCCGAGCCCGAAGACGTCGGTGTCCGGGTCAGCCTCCTCGAAGTCGAGCACCTTGCCGTTGGACCGCATCGGCTCAAGCCCGCGCAGCCCGTCGGGCCGGCGCGAGAAGAGCACATTCAGCGGCGCGATGCCGATGTGCAGGTGCTTGGAGTAAGGGATGAAGATCGCGAAGCCGAGTATGACCGCGAGCTGCAGCAGCACGAACGTGGTCTCGATCGCCATATTCGCGCCGGTGCTCAGCGGCGACAGCCAGTGGCCGACGAGCTGCGAGGCGAACGCGCCGCGGGCATATGGGAAGTCGCCGGTGTTGATCTGCGCGCCACGGTAGATCAGCAGCGTCGCGACCACGAAAAATATCATCAGGAGAACTAGCCACGCGGCGCCGGTGTGCGAGCCGGAGAAGCGCGACTTGCGGCCCTCGCGCTTCGGGTTGCTGCGCAGCCTGATCACCGCGAAGGAGATGATCCCGGCGAGCACGCCGACTGCGACCAGGTCCTCAAGGAAGCCGATCGCCGCCCAGTGGCCGATGCCGGGAATGGCGAACTTCTTGTCGAACAGGTCGCCGTAAGCCTCGATGATCGTCAGGAAGAGCAGGATGAAGCCCCAGAAGGTCAGGAAGTGCGCGATCCCCGGCACCGTCCACTTGAGCAGCTTGCGCTGCCCGAAGACCTCGGTGACCTGGGTCTCGGCGCCCCGGCCCGGATGAGACTTGAGTGCCTCGATCCGCTCGGGGGCCGGCTGGCCGCTCCTGGCGAGCCGGTACAGCCACCAAAGACGCCTGCCGGCGATCGCGAACGCGATCACGGTCAGGCCTAGTCCGATGATGATCCGCAGTGCCAAATCGACCTCCGGGGACGGCGCTGGCAGCCAGCGTACGCCGGCTAGCGCCAGCGATCGGTGACGGGCGGGCCGGCGGTCGCCTGGACGGCTCGCCTGGCCAGGGACAGCCACTATTCTTTCGATGGAAAGATGCCAGGCCAGCATCGGTTCCAGCGAGCCTGGTCACTGTGTTTGCTAGCACCGCACGAGCGAAGTCGGACCAGATGACAGCCGTCGCAGATGATGTGTCAGCCGACCGGGTCACCGCGAGCGCGCGGGTGGCGCGGCTGTTCGGCCGGCTCTCGCCCGCTGACCGGGCCGCGCTCGGCATCTGGCTGGTCAGCAGGGTCGCGGTGCTGGCGCTCACCTGGCCGGCCGCCTTCATCTTCCAGGGCGCGGCCAAGACGCCGAAGGGCTGGTTCGGGCTCTGGCTGAACTGGGACGCGGTGCGACTGCAGGACATCGCGCAGTACGGCTACTTCAGCCCGGCCGAGCAGTCGCTGCCCCATCAGGTCGCGTTCTTCCCCGGCTTCCCGGCCGTGCTCGACGCGGTGCACCTCGTGCTGCGGCAGTGGACGGTCTCGGGGCTGATCGTGTCGCTGGTGGCCGGCGGGGTTGCCGTGGTCGCGCTGAGCCGGATCGCCGAGCGCGACTACCTGCCGGGGTCAGGCAGCCGCGCGGTTCTTTTCCTCGTCGTGTCGCCTGCCGCGATCTTCCTGGCCGCCGGGTATACCGAGACGCTGTTCCTTGCCCTGGCCGCGACGAGCTGGCTGGCCGTCCGCGGCGAACGCTGGAGCCTGGCCGTGCTGCTCGCCGGGCTGGCGAGCGTGGTACGGGTAAACGGCCTGTTCCTGTGCGCGGCGGTCGCCGTGGAGATCCTGCGCCGCGCCGACGGGCGGCGGCGCGGGCACTCGTGACCTTTATTCCGGCGCTGGTGCCGCTGGCCTGCTACGAGCTGTTCCTACGGGTGCGGACCGGGAGCTGGCTGGCCTGGACCCACGCCGAGCAGGCTGGCTGGCAGCGGCAGGTGACCAACCCGGTCGACACGTTCAAGACGACGTGGACAGCCGGATTTGGGCATGAGTTCGCCGCGCCGATTAATTTCGTATTCCAGCTTGAGATCTTCGCTGTATTGATCGGCGTGGGCGCCACCATCGCGCTCTTGTATTTCCGGCGCTGGCCGGAGGCGATCTATGCGGGGCTGACCATCACCGCCCTGGCCACCTCGATCTGGTACGAGTCGGTGCCGAGGTCGCTGCTGCTGCTCTGGCCGATCTGGTGCGGTCTGGCGGTGATCGCGGTCAGGCGCCCCTGGGCTGGTCAGCTCTACCTGGCTATCTCGGTGCCGGTCAGCATCGCGGTCGGGCTGCTCTTCATGTCGGGCAACTGGGCCGGCTAGCGACGCCAGGCCAGGACGGTGCCGGTCGCGATGCTTGGCGGGCCGAACATCTGGACCAGGTAGGTCGCGAGCGCGGAGCCGCCTGAGGCCACCGCCACGATGGCGGCCGGGTTCCAGGCCCGCAAGTCGCTCCGGATCTGGGCGGCGGACGGAGGCGTGGCAGGCGGCGGCAGGCCGGCTCCGGCCGCGGTCGCCGCCAGTGGGGAGCCTGGCGCCAGCCCGGCGGCCCAGAGCTCGTTCAGGTAGGAGGCCGTCGGGGCGGTGCCGTTCCCGTCGATGTAGGCCTGGCCGTTCCAGGCCGGGCCGATGAAGTAGCCGCCGATCAGGTCGAGTTGCTGGCCGGAGTCTGCCGCCCAGCGCATCGCCTCGGTGAGGTGGACCTGCGGCACCGGCACGACGAGCACCCGGGCTCCGGCCGGCAGGTGCAGCGCTGTGATGGCCGTCCGCCACCCAGCGGGAAGCGGCACCGCGCTGGCGGCAGGCAGGGGCGATGGCACGAGCGGCAGGCAGGCCAGGACCGCGATCCCGCTCACCAGCGCCGTCTTGGCGCGTGAAAGTCGCGGCCGCAGGTGTGCCCTGACCAGGTCGAACGCCAGGGCGAGCAGTGCTGCGGCGGCGCCAGCGGTCAGAATCGAGAGCCGGTCAGGCAGCACGGACCCGGCCAGCGGCAGGCCTTCGATCCAGTGCCAGGGCAGGTTCACTCCCGGATGGCTGATCCCGGACACCAGCGGGTAGCCGCCCAGGGACAGCAGCGCGAGTACCACTGCCGTGCAGGCGACCGCCCGGACGGCGGGACGGCGCCAGAAAGCGACCATGGCCAGTACCAGGACAATGATCAGCGGCCAGCCGAGGTAAGCGAGGTACTCGGGCGCCTGACCCCGGTAGAACGCGGCGGCGGACGCGCTGGCTGAGGTGTGGAAGAGCAGGTAGCCGGAGGGCGTCACGAAGCCGGTGAGGTCGTTGACGTAGAAGTCGGGCAGGAACGGGCTGCCGCTCTGGGTCAGCGGGCCGAAGAACTGCGTCCAGAGCGCCCAGCCAGCGACGATCAGAGTGGTGCCGGCGGCCACGCCGAGGCTGAACGTGGCGGTGGCCGCCTGCCTGGCCGCGCGTTTCGGGGATCCGGCCGCGAGCCAGGCGGTGAGCAGGAGGCCGGTGAGGACTGTCGTGAGGGCCAGTTCCTCGCTGATGAAAAGTTCGGCCGTGATGAGCAGGCCAAGGCGCAGGCCGCGCCGCAGCGGGAGGCCGAGGTCGGTCAGTTCCTCCGCCGGCGAGACGGCGATCCGGAGCATGGCGTGGATGATCAGTGGGGGCAGGACGGCGAGTTGCAGGTCGTAGTGGCCGATCGCCGACTGGAGCAGGGCGGGAGAGAACCCGTACACGGCACCGGCGAGCGCCGCCGCTGAGAGGCTGACCTGCCAGCGGCGCAGCACGAAGAACATCGCCGAGGCCGAGCCGGCGAAGCCGATCGTGGTCAGCACGGTGAGGCTGACCTGGGGGCCGAAGAGCAGGGTGATGGGCGACAGCAAGATGGCGGGCAGCAGCAGTGAGCTGTTCCACATCAGATTGATGCCGGCGGGAGCGTTCAGCGTGGCCGTCATGAGCGCGGGAAGCTGACCGTGCGCAACGGCCGAGGCCGCGTACCGCATGTACCAGGCGAAGAGATCAGCGTCGCCGGGGTTTCCCGCTACCGTGCGCGACGCTGGATCGGCCCACAGCCGCCAGGTCACGGCGATGGCACCAGCCAGGTAGCAGGCGATCGTGAGTACCGTCGGCCATCGGTTTCCTGGCCATCGGTCTCCTGGCCACCGGTCTCCTGACCACCGGGCGGCTCGTTTGGGGGGCGTGTGGGGTGCCGGCATTGGCGGCGGCGCAGGCGGCGGCACGGGCGCCGGGGCCTCCGAGGCCAGGGCCGGCCGAGCGGGCCTGCCCTCACGCAGCGGCGCACGGCCAGCCGATAGCTGCCAGCCCCGCCACGTCACGCTTCGGATATTAGGGGCTATCGCGCTCCGACGGTACAGATCCAGCCTGACCGCCTGCCATTACCGCATTAATTCCCCAGTCCGTTATGACCAGGAGCCAACCAGGAAGGAAACGCCGGGTACCAGCAGGAACCGACAGCCTGGTCCACCCGCGCAACCTTCCGTGATCATGCAGCAGACCTTGATCACGGAACATGAGCCGCGCGATCACCCAGTCAGGAGACCTACGACGGGCTGACCCGCCGCAAGGGCTCCTACGCCACATTCATACGGGCACTGGACGCGGCTCGGGCCGCTGGCCTCAGGCTGGAACTCAGCCTCATCATCACGAATCGCAATGCGCACGAGAAGCAGCAGATGGCCGATCTGGCCCAGAGATACGGCCGTGTCTGCGGCGAGTACTCCAATATCTCCCCGACTATCCATGGCGGCTCAGAGAGCCTGCCGGACCTCCAGGCTGCCCTTCTCGCCCGGGGTCAGGGAGCGGCGGACCAGCAGCTGATGGCCGGGGGCCGCAGTGCCGGTCAGCGCCCAGTCATACAGCCTCGGTCCCTTGGACCCGTCGGCGCAGCTGAGCCGCTGCCACCCGGAGGCGGGGACCAGGGCCGTCAGGGCGTCCGCGCGGAACCGGCCCGCCGGGACGGCGATCAGGTCGCTGCGGGCGACGGCCATCACGTACGCCAGGCCCTCTTTCTCCAGCCACTCGCGCAGGCCCGGGTTCCCGCCGTACACCTCGTCGCCGATCCCGGCTGCCCGGCACCGGCCCCGGTCACTCGTCCATTTCTCCGGCAGGCAGAGATCACGGTCAATCAGCGCCCGGCTCCCGTCCGGGGCCGCGTAGGCCAGGAACCCCGACCTGGCAGTTCTCCACCCGCCCGGCCGTCCCGGTATATTGCCGGGCTACGCCGGCCGACATTCTTCCCTTTTTCAGGAATCCTGTTTCATCGACCGCCAGCCCCGCTCCCGGATCCCCAGGTGCGCCACCACATACCGCCGGACAGCATCCCGGCAGGCATCTTCATCCCACGGCGAGAAATTTAGCAGCCGCTGCAGCCCGTCCGGCGACACGTCCCCGGCGAACTCCGCCAGCGTCCACCCGTTCTTCCGCTCCGCCTGCGACAGCAACCCCAGCAGGAAAGCCCGCCCGTGCCGCCACACCGCCGCATTCCCGAACGCCCCGGCGACCTGCGCGAACAGCTCGCTAAACGACTCCGACCACGCAGCATGCACCGATCCTGGCAAACCGCGACCCGCAGATCACGCAACCACGCCGAGCAACATCACAGCCCGCTGCTGTAGTACTAGCAGCCGAGCGGGAACGAGAGGCCGGATAGCGAGACGAGGCTGAAGTTGGCGTGCGGCGAGACCGGCACGATCGAGCCATCCGGCAGGATTCTGACTGAGCCGTCGCCTGCCTTGCCCAGACTCACCACCAGGTCGATCTCGGCCGCAGGCCGCAGACCAGGCGGCAGCGTCGCCAGCACGGAACTGTGATCACCGGTGCTCCCGGCCTGCCCGGCGAGGTAAACGACCCCGTCGTCGACGGCGACGGCGAGCCGACCGTGCCAGTCGCCACGCAGCGGCAGCGCGCGGAACGCACCGACTGCAGGAGGTGGCGCTCCTGGCGAGCGCGGGTGCCACGAGGCGAGCACCGTCGTGCCGACGAGCGCAGCTATCCCCACTACCGCGGCGGTCACCGCTCCTGAGGACAGGGCGCCGATGACCTTGCGGCGGCCGGACGCGGCCAGTCGCCAGCCGCTCGCGCCGTCTGACCCCGCATCATCCCTGCTTCCCGCTGACCGGTACGCCCCGCGGCCAGCCTGCCCGGCCGCGCTGATGAGCTGGTCTGCTCCAGGCCAGTGGCTCCGCGTCGCGGGGTCCGCATCGAGTGCCGCCGGGCGGGCGCTAGCCAGCAGGGCAAGCGCGTCGCGGCGGCGAGGAGGACGTCCTCCCCTGCGGCCGATCTTCATAGCACACGCTCCTGTCCTTGCAACTGCCGCCGGTGAACCTGCCTGCCGGCGACGGCGGACTCGCGCACCCTTGCCTGGTCGTGATCGGCCCCGGCCGCGGCGACCGCGAGCTCCAGCCGACGGCGGGCTCGGTGCAATCGCACGAAGAAGGCTGCCGTCGAGCAGCCGATCACTCCCGCCGCTGACCTGGCGGTCAGCCCGTGCCAGGCCACCAGCGTAAGCAACTCGCGGTCGGCCTCGGGCAGCTGGACTAGCGCGGTGAGCACGGCAATCCGGTCAGCGACATCCTCGGCTATGTCAGGCACGGTGAACCCGTCCGCCGGCAGCCAGGCCCGCAGCTCATCGGCTACCGACTGCTCCCTGGCAGTCACCCTGAACTGGCTCATCGTGACGTTCCTCGCCACGACGAGCAGCCAGGGCAGCGGCGGGTCAGGCATGGCATCAAATTTTCGCCACGCGATCATGAAGACTTCGCTGAGGATCTCGTCGGCGAGCTGACGTCCAGCCTTGCTGACCGCGAACGCGTAGACCCTGGCGCGGTTCAGCTCGTACATGGCAGCGAAGCGCTCGGCCGGGGCGCTCGGGTAGAGCCCGCCACCGGGTCGTACCTGGAGCGAGCCATCTCCCGATGGGCCAAAGGTGATCGCGAGTTCAAGCCCTGCGGCCTGGCTCGGCCCGAGGCTGGCTGGCAGTTTCGCCATCTGACCGGGATGGCGAGCTGAGGTACCCGCCGATCCGGTCAGGTAGACAACACCGTCGATGACGGTGTACTTGAGGTCGCCGTGCCAGCCCTTGTCAACCTTGAGCTTGTGCCAGGCCGGCCCGCTCTGGCTACCCGCTGACGCGGCATAGCCCGCGCCGCCGCCGACCGCGAAGACGAGCGCGAGTACCGAGACAGCGATCGCCGGGGAGTTGACGAGCAGTTTGCGCGCCTTTCTCATGCCTATCTCCTATCTGACCTGAGTAGCGGCTTGACGCACGCTATCGGTCACTGATCCTGACTGCCTATCTCTGGGGAATGCCGGGAGCCGGCGAGTTCTTACACCGGTAGGCTGGGCAATCGAGGCGGTCGGCCGCACCGCGGGTTCCGTAGCGACGGCGAGCGGGCCATATAGGTCTCGTTGCACTCAGGCAACGTCAGACCCGCCGGCAACATCAGGTCAGCGAACATCAGGTCAGCGAACATCAGCTCAGGTCGCGGTCCACCTGCGAAGAAAAGTTGAGTTGATCAGGCTCAGCTTTGTTTGACTTGAGCGGCTTCAGGTGGCAAACTTGCGTCGTACAGACTCAAGCTTTAGGTATCCAACGACAACCCCAAGGACTGACACATGGCACGAGCGGTAGGCATTGACCTAGGGACGACAAACTCGGTCGTCGCCGTTCTCGAGGGCGGCGAGCCCACGGTCATCGCGAACGCGGAGGGCTCGCGGACCACTCCGTCCGTAGTCGCCTTCGCCAAGAACGGTGAGGTACTCGTCGGCGAGGTCGCCAAGCGCCAGGCTGTGACCAACGTTGACCGCACGATCAGGTCGGTCAAGCGCCAGATGGGCACTGACTGGTCGATCGGGATCGACGGCAAGAAGTTCAACGCGCAGCAGATCAGCGCCTTCATCTTGCAGAAGCTCAAGCGGGACGCCGAGGCCTACCTTGGCGAGACCGTTACTGACGCGGTGGTCACAGTCCCCGCGTACTTCAGCGACGCCCAGCGGCAGGCCACCAAGGAAGCGGGCCAGATCGCCGGGCTGAACGTGCTGCGCATCATCAACGAGCCGACGTCGGCGGCGCTGGCCTATCACCTGGACAAGGCGGGCGAGGCTACAATCCTGGTCTTCGACCTGGGCGGCGGCACATTCGACGTCTCGCTGCTTGAGGTGGGCGAGGGCGTCGTCGAGGTGAAGGCGACCAGCGGCGATAACCATCTCGGTGGTGACGACTGGGACCAGCGGATCGTGGACTGGCTGGTCAAGAACTTCAAGAACAGCTACGGCATCGACCTGTCCGGCGACAAGATGGCGCTGCAGCGGCTGCGGGAGACCGCGGAGAAGACCAAGATCGAGCTGTCGAGCTCGACCGAGTCGCAGATCAACCTGCCCTACATCACGCACTCCGAGCAGGGGCCGCTGCACCTGGACACCAAGCTGTCCCGCGCGGAGTTCCAGAAGATGACCTCCGACCTGCTCGACCGGTGCAAGAACCCGTTCCAGCAGGTGATCAAGGACGCCGGGATCAAGCTCGGCGATCTGCAGCACGTGGTGCTCGTCGGCGGTTCCACCCGGATGCCCGCCGTGGTCGAGCTGGTCAAGGACCTGACCGGCGGCCGGGACCCGAACAAGGGCGTGAACCCGGACGAGGTCGTCGCGGTGGGCGCGTGCCTGCAGGCCGGCGTGCTCAAGGGCGAGGTCAAGGACGTCCTGCTGCTCGACGTGACTCCGCTGTCGCTTGGCATCGAGACCAAGGGCGGCATCTTTACCAAGCTGATCGAGCGGAACACCACGATCCCGACCAAGCGGTCAGAGATCTTCACCACCGCCGATGACAATCAGCCGTCCGTGCAGATCCAGGTGTTCCAGGGCGAGCGCGAGATAGCCGCTTACAACAAGAAGCTCGGCATGTTCGAGCTGGCCGGCATCGCCCCGGCACCACGCGGCCTGCCGCAGATCGAGGTCACCTTCGACATCGACGCGAACGGCATCGTCAACGTCTCGGCCAAGGACCTCGGCACGGGCAAGCAGCAGTCGGTGACCATCTCCGGCGGCTCGGCCCTGGGCAAGGACGACATCGAGAAGATGATGGCCGACGCCGAGAAGTACGCCGATGAGGACCGCAAGCGCCGCGAAGAGGCCGAGGTGCGCAACCGCGCCGAGACCCTCACCTACACAACAGAGAAGTTCCTCTCCGAGAACTCCGACAAGGTACCGGCCGACGTGACCTCCGAGGTAAACGAGGCGATCGCCGAGCTGAAGAAGACGCTTGAGGGCACCGACACCGAGGCCATCCGCACCGCCACGGAAAAGGCCGCGCAGGCCAGCCAGAAGATGGGCACCGCGATTTACGCGCAGGCTCAGGCCGATGGCACCGGCGGCGTTCAGGATGCCGCGCCTGGTTCCGCCGAGCAGGCCGACGATGATGAGGTCGTCGAGGCCGAGATCGTCGAGGACGAGCGGCCTGGCTCGGGGGGTGACACGGCCTGATGTCGGCTTCTGAGCAGGAGAGCCAGGGACCGGTGATCAGGGATCGCAGGCGTATCGATCCCGACACCGGTCAGCCCAGGCAGCCCGGCCCAGTCCGCGGAGCAAGCTCCGGCAGGTGACGACGCTCAGGCCGGGCAGACCCCCCGCGGGTCTGGCCGGCCCAGGCCGGGCAAGCATGCCGTTTCCAAGCCTGGAAGTGCTCGTCAGGAGGCAGCGCCGACCGCGCAGGCCGACTCGGCGAGCACATCGGACCCGGCGAGCACGTCCGACCAGACCGGCAGCGGACTGGCCGGACCAGATCAAGCACAGCCGGCGGATAACGCCGACAGCACCAGCCAAAAGACGGGAGCTCCCGAAGTGGCCGCCATGCTGGCCGAGCGAACTGCCGACCTGCAGCGCGTTCAGGCCGAGTACGCGAACTACCGCAAGCGGGTCGAGCGTGACCGGGCGGCGGTACGGGAGCACGGCGCTGGCCAGCGTCGTAGCAGAGCTGCTCCCGTGCTCGACGACATCGGCCGGGCGCGCGAGCACGAGGAGCTGACCGGCGGCTTCAAGGCGGTCGCTGAGGCGCTTGTGGCGGCGGCGGGCAAGCTCGGCCTGACGACGTTCGGCGAGGCTGGCGAACCGTTCGACCCGAATGTGCATGAGGCGCTGATGCACTCGTACTCCTCGGAGGTCACCGAGCCGACCTGCGTTCAGATCCTGCAGCCCGGCTACAAGGTCGGCGAGCGGATCCTGCGCCCGGCCAGGGTCGCGGTCGCCGAGCCGACCGACCCGGCCGGAGCGAGAACGGCAGGCGACGCCGCGGCAGAGCAGGCGGAGGGCGCGGCCGGACAGCCGAGGGCGACGACGCCGGCGCAGGCGAACCGACGGACTAACCCCCGATCAGGAGATGCCTGTTGAGTACGAAGGACTTCCTAGAGAAGGACTATTACAAGGCTCTCGGCGTAACCAAGGGCGCGTCAGCCGATGAGATCAAGAAGTCTTACCGCAAGCTCGCCCGCAAGTACCACCCCGATGCCAACAAGGGTGATTCAGCGTCCGAGGAAAAGTTCAAGGAGATCTCCGAGGCCTACAACGTGCTGTCCGACGTCAAGCGGCGGAGCGGAGTACGACGAGGCGCGTTCGCTGTTCGGCGGCGGCGCCCGGATGCCAGGCGGCGCCGGCGGCCAGTTCGGCACGTTTGACCTGGGCGACATCTTCGGCTCGACCGGCTCTGGCGGCAGGCTCGGTGACCTGCTTGGCGGGATGTTCGGCGGTGGCGGCGGGCGGACCACGACGACCCAGCAGGCCAGGCCGCGCCGGGGCGCCGACGTCGAGACCGAGGCGTCGCTGACCTTCAGCGACGCGATCGACGGCGCCACCGTGTCGCTGCGGCTGACCGACGAGGGCTCGTGCAAGGTCTGCCGCGGCACGGGCGCCAAGGCCGGGACCATGCCGAAGGTCTGCCCGACCTGCGGCGGCACCGGCCAGTCGAGCCGTGACCTGGGCAGCTTCGCCTTCTCCGAGCCCTGCACCACCTGCCGCGGTCGCGGCCTGGTCGTGGACGACCCCTGCGCCACCTGTGCGGGCAGCGGCCGGGCGATGAGCGCGCGTACCATCCAGGCCCGCATTCCCGCAGGCGTCGCCGACGGCCAGCGGATCAAGATCAAGGCCAAGGGCGCGCCCGGTGAGCGCGGCGGGCCGCCTGGTGACCTGTACGTCAAGGTGCACGTCTCCGGGCATCCGGTCTTCGGCCGGAACGCGCACAACCTGACGGTCACGGTGCCGGTGACCTTCGCCGAGGCAGCGCTCGGCGCCGAGATCAAGGTGCCCGTGCACCGCAAGGCATGCCGGTCAACCTGCGCATCCCGGCCGGCACCCCGAACGGCCGCACGCTTCCGGGTCCGCGGGCAAGGGTGTCAGGCGCCCCGACTCGACCATGGGCGACCTGCTCGTGAAGGTCGAGGTCCAGGTGCCTGCCGAACTTACCGACGACGCCCGCGAGCCGCGCTGGAGAAGTTCAGGGACGCGACCGCGGGCGAGGACCTGCGCGAGGAGCTGCTGCGCAAGGGCCGGACGTAATGAGGCGACGGGGCAGGGAGAGGAGCTGACATGCCGGACGACTTCGAGCTGACCGATGACACTCCTGTCTATGTCATCTCCGTCGCCGCGCAGCTGTCTGGGCTGCACCCGCAGACGCTGCGCGCCTATGACCGGCTCGGCCTGGTCTCGCCTGGCCGGACAGCGGGACAAGGGCAGGCGCTACTCGCTGCGCGACATCCTCATCCTGCGTGAGGTGCAGCGGCTGTCCCAGGAGGACGGCGTCAACCTGTCCGGCATCAAGCGAATTCTGGAGCTGGAAGCGAATGGCAGCGCAGCCAGCTGAGGCTGGCCGAGATGAGCGCGGAGATCAGCCAGCTCCGCGCGGAACTCGAGTCCACCAGGGCGGTGGCCGCCCGGCTAGCCGCGCTGCTCCGCACCAGACCGGGGGCGGCGCGCTGTACCCGTGCGGTCACCGAGCAGCCGGGCCAGCTCCCAGCGGGGTGCCAGGCCAGCGGGACCGGATCCGGCCGCGGTTGCGATGACGACAGACAGCGAGAAGGAAGCGTAAATGAACGACAAGCTCACCCGCATGAGCCAGGAGGCTCTGAACGAGGCGCTGCAGCAGGCTTCAGCGGCGGGAAATCCGAATGTCGACGGGCTGCACCTGCTCGCGGCGCTGCTCGAGCAGGAAGGCGGGATCGCGGTCCCGCTGCTGCGCGCGGCCGGGGCCGATCCTCGCCCGGTGGCCGCCGCACCAGGGAACTGCTCTCGCGGCTGCCGCAGGCCTCTGGCACGACGCTCGAGCGCGCCGGAGACCTCCCGCCAGCTGCTCTCGGCGCTGGCCGCGGCGTCGAAGCGCGCCAGCGAGATGTCCGACGAGTACGTCTCCACCGAGCACCTGCTGGTCGGGCTGGCGGCCAGGGCGGCCAGGCCGCGACCGTGCTGCGCGAGGCCGGCGCGACTCGCCGGACCAGCTGTTTGCCTCGTTCGAGCAGGTGCGCGGGCACACCAGGGTCACCTCGCCTGACCCCGAGGCCACTTACCAGGCGCTGGAGAAGTACGGCATCGACCTGACCGCAGCGCGCGCGACGGCAAGCTCGACCCGGTCATCGGCAGGGACGCCGAGATCCGCCGGGTCATCCAGGTGCTGTCCAGGCGCACCAAGAACAACCCGGTACTGATCGGCGACCCCGGCGTCGGCAAGACCGCCGTCGTGGAAGGCCTCGCCCAGCGGATCGTGGCTGGCGACGTCCCCGAGTCGCTGCGCGGCAAGCGGCTCATAGCACTTGACCTCGCCGCCATGGTGGCAGGCGCCAAATACCGAGGCGAGTTCGAAGAGCGGCTGAAGGCCGTGCTCAGCGAGATCAAGCAGAGCGAAGGCCAGATCATCACCTTCATCGACGAACTGCACACCGTCGTCGGCGCTGGCGCCGCCGAAGGCGCGATGGACGCAGGTAACATGCTCAAGCCGATGCTGGCCAGGGGCGAGCTGAGGATGGTCGGCGCGACGACGCTCGATGAGTTCCGCGAGCGGATCGAGAAGGACCCGGCGCTTGAGCGCCGATTCCAGCAGGTCTTGTCAATGAGCCATCGGTCGAGGACACGATCGCCATCCTGCGCGGGCTCAAGGGCCGGTACGAGGCGCACCACCAGGTCCAGATCTCCGATGCCGCGCTGGTAGCGGCGGCGACGTTGTCCGACCGGTACATCACGGCCAGGTTCCTGCCGGACAAGGCCATCGACCTGGTGGATGAGGCAGCGTCGCGGCTCGGATGGAGATCGACTCCCGCCCGGTCGAGATCGACGAGCTGCAGCGGGCCGTGGACCGGATGAAGATGGAGGAACTGGCACTCGCCAGGGAGGCCGACCCGGCGAGCAAGGAACGGCTTGAGCGGCTCCGGGCCGACCTGGCTGACCGGCAGGAGCAGCTCACTGGCCTGGTCGCCCGCTGGGACAGGGAAAAGTCGAGCCTGAACAAGGTCGGTGAGCTGAAGAAGCAACTCGACGATCTTCGCGGGCAGATAGAGCGCGCACAGCGCGATGCCGACTTCGAGACCGCATCCCGGCTTATGTACGGAGAAATGCCCGCGCTTGAACAGGAGCTAGCCAGAGCATCCGCGATCGCAGGCGAGGACGTCGCCGATGCCCAGTCAGCTGGCGCCGCTCCGGCGTCGGCGCCGGCCGCCAGGCCGATGGTCAAGGAAGAGGTCGGGCCTGACGATGTCGCCGACGTGGTCTCGGCCTGGACCGGCATCCCGGCGGGGCGGCTGCTTGAGGGCGAGACCGGCAAGCTGCTGCGCATGGAGGATGAGCTCGGGCACCGGATCGTCGGGCAGTCGAGGGCCGTGCAGGCGGTATCGGACGCGGTCAGGCGGTCCAGGGCCGGCATCTCCGACCCGGATCGGCCATCGGGCTCGTTCCTCTTCCTCGGCCCGACCGGAGTGGGCAAGACCGAGCTGGCCAAGGGACTCGCCGAATTCCTGTTCGACGAAGAGCGAGCCATGGTCAGGATCGACATGAGCGAGTACTCCGAGCGGCATTCGGTCGCCAGGCTCGTGGGCGCTCCCCCTGGCTATATCGGCTACGAGGAGGGCGGCCAGCTCACCGAGACCGTCAGGCGGCGGCCCTACTGCGTGGTGCTGCTTGACGAGGTCGAGAAGGCGCACCCCGAGGTCTTCAACATCTTGCTGCAGGTGCTCGACGACGGCAGGCTGACCGACGGCCAGGGTCGCACGGTCGACTTCAGGAACACCATCTTGATCCTGACGTCCAACCTGGGCTCGGCCTTCATCGCTGATCCGGCGCTCGATGAAACCGCTAAGAAGGACGCGGTGATGACCGTCGTCAGGTCCACCTTTAAGCCGGAGTTCCTGAACCGCCTGGATGACATCATCTTGTTCGATCCGCTCTCGACCGAGGAGCTGGCCAGGATCGCCGAACTGCAGATCGCCGGGCTGGCCCGTCGGCTCAGTGATCGCCGGCTGACGCTCAGGGTCTCCCCGGCGGCTAAGAAGTGGCTTGCGGTGACCGGTTTTGACCCGGTGTTCGGGGCCAGGCCGCTACGGCGGCTGATCCAGACGGCAATCGGCGACCAGCTGGCGCGCAAGCTGCTGGCCGGCGAGATCACCGACGGCGAAGAGGTAGTGGTCGACGTGGACGAGTCAACGGACTCACTGACCGTTACCGCCGAGCCCGCCACCACGAGGCCCAGCGCCGCAACGAGCCGCGGCTAGAAGACGGCTCGGACGCACTGTTTCCGTGATCAGGCCGAGTCGTCAGCTGCCGAGCATCCGGTCGTACTCGTCTTCGGGCAGCCGCAGGTCATTGCGGATCCGGAAGCGCAGTCTGAGCAAGTCTCGCAACCCGGAGCTGGCGCCATTGCCGTGGCCGTCGCCCGGCGTCAGCTGCGGATCCGCGATCTGCGGCTCGCCAGGCGAGCCGAGCATGAGCTCGACTCCCGCTGTCGCCCAGTCGAGCGCGGCCGGCAGGTCAGACTGCTCGACGAGCAACTCGGTGATCATGTCACAGGCTCGCGCGTCGGCCTTGCCCTCTGATCGCAGCTCACCGATCAGCGCATAGGCGTCATCACGCCTGCCGAGCTGAAACAGAGCCCGGCACAAAGGCACCCGAGGGTCGACATCGACCGGGCCGCCGTCAGCGATCGCCATACGGAAGCCGTTTGCGGCGGCGTCTGGATTGTCAGCAAGCAGCCATTGCTCGCCTGCCCGGACAAAGGCCTCGGCACGCGGCATCGACTCAGACTGGGTGCCGGTCACCGCCAGTTCGCTCATCCGCTCAGCGGCCGACTGATGGTCGCCCGTCAGAGCCGCTTCGAATTCGATGGCATCAAACTCTTCGCGAGTCAGCACAGGCACGTCACCAACGTACCCCTCTGCCGGAGGGCTCCAACCCGGGGAGTAGCCAAGACACTCGTCTATCGCCGTGCACTTTCGAGAGCGTCCCAGAATCCGCGTCGCAGGGAATGGCGGACCTCATCATGGAGCAGCGAGTCGATGGGCAGCACCGACCCTTGCAGCAGTCTGGCTTCTAGATCCGATGGCATTCTGGGCTTGCGGGCAAGCACGGCTTCCAGCCACAGCCCGGGAGCATCCCGGCCTACTGACTCGCCAAAGATGAAGCCTTCCGAGTGTGCCGCCTTGACGGCGTCAGGCAGGGCCACCTGGACTGGCTGCTGGCTCCTGGCCGCCTGCATAGGAGCGCCTGACTGCATTGGCGGGCCGCCTGCCTGCTGCGGTGCTCCGGCGTGCTGCGAGACGCCAGGCTGCTGCGGCAACTGGTACTGTGCCTGGCTGCCTCCGCCTGGCTGCCCGTTAGCGAAGCTCAGGTCCGGCGGGCCAAAGCCCGGCTGGGCCGGGACTTGCACCGGGGCGGCGTCGAATCCGCCGGCCAGGCTAGCCGCTGGCATGCCCTGCCAGTAGGGATCACGCGAGCGCGGATCGGGCTGCATCGGGCCAGGCTGCCCTCCTGGTCCAGGCTGTCCTGGTCCGGGCTGGCCAGGGCCAGACTGGGGATGGCTTGGCTGTGCCTGGCCAGCTTGTGCCTGGCCGGGCTGTACCTGACCTGGAGCGAAGCCGCTCGGCAGGTGACTGCCTCGCACCTGGCCGTTGCCCTGACCTGGCTGCTGGCTGCCGTTCTGGCCGGTCAGATTCTGCCCGGTCAGATTCTGGCCGATTAGATTCGGCCCGGACGGGTAACTGCCGTTCTGGCCCGCGTGGTGGCTGCCGTTCTGGCCCGGCTGGCCCGGCTGATAGCCGAACTGCGCCGCACCGTTCTGGCCGTTCCCCTGGCCGGGCTGATCGATTCCCTGACCGTTCTGCCCGGATGGCTGGTGCTGACCGGCCTGATGCCCCTGCGCGACTATCTGGTACCCGTTCTGCCCGCTGCCATTCGGCCTTGAGCCGTTCTGCGGCGACCCATTCTGGGGCATGCCGGTCTGATCGCCGCCATGCTGCTGCGCGCCGTTCTGCTGCGCGCCGTTCTGGTAGCTGCCCGAAACTCCATTTTGATAGGTGCCAGTGGCACCTACTTGGTAGCTAGCCTGGCCCTGGTATCCGGTCGCCTGACCAGCGCCCGCCTGGCCGTCACTCGGCTGCCCCGCGCTCGGGTAGCCGCCACTGGCTGGCGAGCCGTTGCGAGCTACGCCATCGGCCTGGGCTGCTCGCTGCCTGCTGATCCGGCCCGCCCGGCACAGTGCCGTTCGTGGTCGAGCTGTGCTGCCCGCTGCCCTGGTACCCGTTCTGTGCCTCCGCCGACTGGGACGCCGATCCGCCGTAGCCCTGAGCCGGATATGGCGGCAGCGCGGAGTGCGCCGGGCCGCTGGAGGCCGGACCGGCCGCCGAGGTCATCTGCGACGGCAGGCCCACCGGGGATTGCTCGACGCCTGACTGCACGGGAGCAGCGCTAGCCGATGATCCGCCCTGCGGAGCTGGCCGCCCCTGCGCTGCGTCGCTATGCTGCGTGGCCCCCACATAGTGCTGCGCTACCGCCTGCACGACCGACCCGGCCTGACTTTCGCCATAGGAACCGTGGGCGTCCTGCTGACCTCCGCCTTGCCCTGCCGCGGCGTAGCTGGGACCGTCGTGGCGGTAGTCGCCGCCGTCGGGAACCTGATAGATCGCGCCAGGAGCGGGCAGCGCCGCCGCGGGAAGACCCCGGTGAGTGAGCGCACCTACCATCGAGTTCTTGGAGTCCACCTGACTGTGCGGCCCGAACGCTCCGGCTGGGAAGTGATCATCCCCTGAGGCCGGCTCGGCGCCTCTGATCAGGTCGACGAACGACCGCAGATGGACGCCTGAGATCTCGACGATGTCATCGCACTCCTGCCGGAGCGGCAGCGGGATGGTCCATCCGCCATCCGACGCGATGTGCAGTACGACCACGCGGAGCCCGAGATCCTGGACCTCGGCGACTATCTCGGCAATGTGCTCGTTGGCGCTGGCTATGAACGCGTCGCTGATCGCGCCGCTCTTGGCCAGCGTGATCAGATCCCGGCGCAGCTGGCTCTCGATGCCCTCACGCCGACCGGGCAGCGCATTGACCAGCCGTAGCTTCAGGCCAGGCATCTCGGCCAGCGCGTCGTGCTCCGCGGTCCTCCTGCCCTCAGCCGCTGTCTCGTACCAGTAACAGCGGAGCACAGGCAGGCCGGTACGGTCTCTTGCCAGGCCGGCCAGAAGCTTGAGCAGACCGGCGTGGTCCCAGGAGACGGAGTCCCTGCGACGCGTACCATGAACGGCCATCGCGCCATCGGCGAGGGCATAGCCTGCATCAACGAATAGCGCGCAGCGATCCACCTGGACACCATCCTTTCCCCTGAGGCGAGACGTTACCAGCGCCTAGCGGCCTTCGTGACCCATAGCGCAGATCACAGGCCTAGCACTCGGTCTGGGTATCGGCGCTCGTGCCCGTTCTTGCGATCTAGGCCGAGATGCCACAGACATGTGGAATTGCGCGTAAACCCAAGCTACCAGCGGACTAGCAGTCTGGTCGGTGTTGCCTACCTAGTCCGACACGCCGGAAGCGCTGACCGGGAAACCGGATGCGACATCGGTATGCTGACTAGCGCGCGTCCACCTGACCCCACCCCCCGCCCCCCTGATCGCCCGAACCCGCCGCCCCGCCCCAAGCCCTGAATGACCATCCCCATCCCCATCCAGTTCCTGAAGTACCTCGCACCGCCGGCCTACCTACCGGGATCCGACCTTGAGCGACCGCAACGAGCTACTCGCTGAGATCAAGGCGAAGGCAGTAGTACACGAGAAGGTGACGCTGAGCTCCGGCCGGCGCGCGGACTGGTATGTCGATCTGCGCCGGGTGCTGCTTGACGGCATCGCGGCCCCGCTGGCAGGGCGAGTAATGCTCGATCTGACCGCAGGTATGTCCTTCGCCGCTGTTGGCGGCCTCACCCTCGGCGCCGATCCGGTCGCGACAGCGATGATGCATGCCGCCGCGGCGCGCGGCCAGGCGCTGAACGCCTTCGTCGTGCGCAAGGACAGCAAGGCGCACGGCACGCGACGCAGGATCGAAGGCCCGGATGTCGCCGGCGCGCGCGTGCTCGCTGTCGAGGACACCTCGACCACCGGCAACTCGGTCCTCACCGCCGTCGACGTACTGACCGAGGCCGGCGCCGAGGTCGTGGGCGTGGCCGTCGTCGTGGACCGGGGGGCGCGGGCGGCGGTCGAGGCCCGCGGCCTTCCATATCTGGCCGCCTTCGATCTGACCGACCTCGGCCTGGCCTGACGAGCCTGCTGTCGTTATGACCCGCCGGCTGGGGCAGGCGGGTGGAGCGGCCCGCCCAGAGGATACTGGGTTGCGCACACCTGACGAGAGGGAGCGAACGTAATGCCGATCGCGACAGTTGAGATATACGCCCAGATGCTCGACCGCGCGAAGGAACACGGCTTCGCCTATCCGGCCATCAACGTGACTTCCAGCCAGACGCTGAACGCGGCCCTGCGCGGATTCGCCGAGGCGAACAGCGACGGCATCATCCAGGTCTCGACTGGCGGCGCCGACTACCTGTCAGGATCAACGATCAGCGACATGGCGACCGGCGCCGCGGCACTGGCCAGCTATGCCAGGATCGTGGCAGAGAAGTACCCGGTGCACGTCGCCCTGCACACCGATCACTGCCCGAAGAACAAGCTAGACGGCCTGATGCGACCGCTGCTCTCGATGTCCAAGGAGCGCGTAGCGCACGGCGAGGAGCCTTTGTTCCAATCCCACATGTGGGACGGATCGGCGGTGCCGCTGGCGGAGAACCTGCAGATCGCGGCGGAGCTGCTGAAGGACTGCGCGGCGGCGAGAGTCGTGATGGAACTGGAGATCGGCGTTGTTGGCGGCGAGGAAGATGGCGTCACCGGGGAGATGAACGACAAGCTGTACAGCACCCCCAAGGACGCGCTGGAGACCGCCGAGGCGCTGGGGCTTGGCGAGCGCGGACGTTACATTCTGGCCGCCACGTTCGGCAACGTGCACGGGGTATACAAGCCGGGACAGGTGAAGCTCAGGCCATCGATCCTGAACGACATCCAGGAGGCGGTCGGCGCGGCCTCCGGCAAGCAGAAGCCGTTCGACCTGGTCTTCCACGGCGGGTCCGGATCCGCGCTTGAGGAGATCAGAGAGGCTATCTCCTATGGCGTCATCAAGATGAACGTCGACACTGACACTCAGTACGCCTTCACCAGGCCAGTGGCTGGCCATATGTTCACCAACTACGACGGGGTGCTCAAGGTCGACGGCGATGTAGGCAACAAGAAGTTCTACGACCCCAGGACATGGGGCAAGGCGGCGGAGACTGCGATGGCCGCCCGCGTGGTCCGTGCCTGCGAGGACCTGCTGTCGGCCGGAACGCACCTCAGCTAGCCGCTGACCGCCTAGGCCTGCCCCGCCTCTACCTGCCCGCCCCACGCTAGACCGGACGAAGCACTCTCGCAGACCGCAGTGCGTCTCCGGCTCGCATCGAGACGTTGCGCTCGAAAGCCGCCCTGATCGACCGCACCACCTGGTCAGGGCACAGGTGCAGCTCCTGCCAGGTGAAGTGCACGACATCAAAGCCGGCCTCGCGGAGGTCGGCGTCCCGCCTGAGCTGCATCCGGGCGCGCTCGGGGTCGGCATACTTCACCGCGCCGTCCGCCTCGGCGATCGTCGCGTACCGTCGCCACAGGAAGTCAACCCGGCCGATGACCGTGCCATCGGCGCCAAGCCAGACCTGAAGCTCGGGCGGCGGCAGCCCGGCGTCATGAAACACCGTCCGTGAGATGGACTCGAATACTGACTCCGACAGGCCATCGCTGAACTCGACCACTCGGCGAGCCTGCGCGACGCCCTGCCAGCGGGCACAAAAACCGACGATGGCACGCAGCTCATCCTTGGTGACCTGCTTACCGCGCAGCGCCGAGTCCGCGACCACCACACCTTCTTTGAACGACATCGTGCGCGCTAGATCGACCACGGTGCGCGCGACGGACGTCACGGGGACACCAAACCGCACAGTCCGATGTTCATCGGGAAGCGCGGCGAGGTGCGGCGCAATGCCCTGGCGACCTGTCCGGCGGCCGGGCGCGCTCGGTGAGCGTGTCACTGAAATGTTGTCAGGCCCCGGAGGCCGCAGCAGATCCAGGCCGTGAATCTGTGCTGCTCCGGCGTGGCTCCCGACCGAGGTCGCGCCGGTGAGCGCGATGGCAGCGGCCACTCGCAGCGTGCTTGGCCCACCAGGGGAGGAGGCGATCCGCCTGGCTGGCTCGGCCAGCGCATACAAGCCTTGCCCGGAGCGCACTAGGACGCCACGGGTCAGCAGCGTCCTGATCTTGGCCTGGGTGTATCCCGCCCGGCCGAGCTCAGCCGTGGTGAGGATCCCGGCTAATCGCCCCGAATCCGGCAATCGATCGGTGCTCATGCCACTCAGCCTCACATTAGCCACTGACAGTCGCCGCTGCCGTCAGTGATAGCGGATCGGCGGCCGAGTCCGGTCGGCGAGACGGCAGGATGGGGTCATGACACATCAGAATCTTCTCCCCGGTCCGCCTCCGACTCTCCTGCCGGAGAATGAGGTAGCCGCAGCCGCCCTGCGAGCTGGCGATGACCCGGCTTCGGTCGCCGCGCGTTTCCCTACGTATTGCGCGGCCTGGGCGGATCTGGCTGAGCACGCACTAGCCAGTGACCCCGTTGCCGCCTACGCCTACGCCAGGACCGGGTATCACCGGGGCCTCGACCAGTTGCGCAGGGCGGGGTGGCGCGGTCACGGACCGGTTCCGTGGGAGCACGTGCCGAATCGGGGGTTCCTGCGCGCGCTGAATCTGCTCGGCTTGGCAGCCGCCGCGATCGGCGAGGACGATGAGGCGCTCAGGATCAAGGAGTTCCTGGACGATTCGAGCCCGTCAGCCTCAACTGCGCTCCCGCCGATCAATTAGCCGGTTAGGACCGATTTCGACTACGGGTTGATCGCTGACTCCGGCCCGGCCAGGAGTCCGGGACCCGGCTAAATGTTCATAGGTCATCGGACCTGATCCACGTATCACCACTTTCCGTTGAAATTTTGCCCGGTTCGCCAGCTTTCTGGTTATCAAAGTGGTGATACGTGGCGGGCAGCGACTGACGTATCACCACTTTCCGTTGTCCGGAGGCGGGGCGGGCGGTGCCAGGGCCGGGGCGGGCGGTGCCAGGGCCGGGGCGGGCGGTGCCAGGGCCGGGGCGGGCGGTGCCAGGGCCGGGGCGGGCGGTGCCGGGCCGGGGGGCGGTGCCGGGCCGGGGGGCTGGGGGCGGGGCGCCGGGGCCGGGGCGCCAGGGGGCTGGGAGGCGGAACTGGTGTGCCGGCCGCTTGGGAGTGAGCAGCGGCCAGATAGCCTAGGTGTATGCCCGCCATCGTGATCGTTGGCGCCCAGTGGGGCGACGAGGGTAAGGGCAAAGCTACTGACCTGCTCGGCGACAGTGTTGACTACGTCGTCAGGTATCAGGGCGGCAACAACGCCGGCCACACCGTCGTCATCGGCGACGAGAGCTACGCACTGCACCTGCTGCCCTCCGGTGTCCTGTCCCGGTACTCGGTCCCCGTGATCGGCAACGGCGTCGTGATCGACCCGGCCGTCCTGATTAAGGAGATCGATGACATCCAGGCGCGCGGGGTCTCCTGCGAGCGCCTGCTGATCTCGGCCAGCGCGCATCTGATCATGCCCCATCAGGTAGCTCTGGATAAGGTCACGGAGCGCTACCTGGGTCACGCCAGGATCGGCACCACCGGCCGCGGCATCGGACCCACCTATAGCGACAAGGCGGCCCGGATGGGCATCCGGGTTCAGGACCTGTTTGACCCGGCGATCCTGCGGCAGAAGCTCGAACTGGTGCTCCGCGAGAAGAATCAGGTGCTCACCAAGGTCTACAACCGGCGCGGTATCGACGCCGACCGGGTCGCCGACGAGTACATCGGCCACGGCAAGCGACTGGCCGGCTACGTAGCCGACACCGGCCTGGTCCTCAACAAGGCGCTCGATGAGGGGCGGGTCGTGCTGCTCGAAGGCGCCCAGGCGACTCTGCTCGACGTCGATCACGGCACTTACCCCTTCGTGACGTCGTCGTCGCCGACCGCGGGGGGCGCGTGCGTGGGCTCAGGCCTCGGGCCGACCAGGATCAGCAAGGTGCTCGGCATCGTCAAGGCCTATACGACCAGGGT
This sequence comes from uncultured Actinomycetota bacterium, assembly GCA_963819285.1. GTDB lineage: Bacteria > Actinomycetota > Actinomycetes > Streptosporangiales > Streptosporangiaceae > Chersky-822. The sequence goes on along the minus strand of CAWFVM010000002.1, from coordinate 533,445 downwards.
CGGCGCCGGCCCGTTCCCGACCGAGCTGACCGACGCTCAGGGCGAGTGGCTGCGCAAGATCGGCGGCGAATACGGAGTCACCACCGGCCGGGAACGCAGGACCGGCTGGTTCGACGCCGTCATCGCCCGCTACGCCACGCGGGTGAACGGCATCACCGACTACTTCCTCACCAAGCTCGACGTCCTTTCCGGGCTGGAGAAGGTACCCGTCTGCGTCGGCTACAAGATCGACGGGGTCGTGCACCACGAGGTCCCGATGACGCAAACCGAGTTCCACCACGCCAAGCCGGTCTATGAGTACTTCGACGGCTGGTGGGAGGACATCTCGGCGGCCAGGGAACTGTCAGACCTGCCGCCAGCGGCCCGCGCCTACGTCCTGGCCCTGCAGGAGATGATCGGAGCCCCCGTCGCCGCCGTCGGCGTCGGCCCAAGGCGGGACCAGACCATCCAGATCAACTCGCTGATCTGAGCGGGTGCTTCGCTCGCCGGCTGGGCGTCAGGGGCAGCAGACGTCAGGGGACAGCAGACGTTAGGGGACAATAGAGTCGTGATAGACCGGTACACGCTGCCCGAGATGGGCCAGGTCTGGAGCGACGCGCACAAGTACGAGCTCTGGTGCCTGGTTGAGTCGCTGGTGCTGGCGGCCCAGGCGGAGGCTGGCCTAGTGCCCGCTGATGCCGTGGCCCCGGTTCAGGCCGCGCCGCCGCCGACGCCCGAGGCAGTCGCGGCCGTTGAGGCAGTCACCGACCACGACGTGATCGCCTTCCTCACCGCCTGGGCCGACAACACCAGCCCGCGCGAGGCCGCCGCCTACGTGCATTTCGGGATGACCTCATCCGACCTGGTAGACACCGCGCTCGCGCTGCAGCTCACCGAGGCGACCGACCTGCTGATCGCAAGGACCGTCGCGCTGACCGCAGTCTTGCGCGAGCACGCCCTGGCCCATCGTGACACCCTCCGCGTCGGCCGCACGCACGGTATCCACGCCGAGCCCGATGTGTGGGGGCACCGGGTAGCCGACTTCGCCTTCGGGATGGCCCGCTGCACCCAGCGGCTCCGGCTGGCCAGGCAGGCGATCGCGGTCGGCCAGCTGTCCGGCCCGATCGGTACCTACTCCGGCATCGACCCGGCGATCGAGGCGACGGTCATGACCAGGCTCGGCCTCTGCCCGCCCGCGGTGTCCACGCAGGTCGTGCTCAGGGACGGGATCGCCGAGTGGGTGAGCACGCTCGCTATCATCGCGACCGTCTGCGAGGCGGTGGGACTGGAAGTCAGGCACGGTCAGCGGACCGAGGTCGCTGAGCTCGCCGAGGCCTTCGGGTCCGGGCAGAAGGGCAGCTCGGCGATGCCGCACAAGCGGAACCCAGTGCGCTCGGAGCGGATCGCCGGCCTGGCCAGGATCGTGCGGGCCCAGGTGGTGCCGGTGCTTGAGGGGATTCCGCTCTGGCATGAGCGGGACATCTCGCACAGCTCGACCGAGCGGGTGGCGCTGCCCGACGCGGCGATCGCGACCGACTTCCTGCTGGCCCAGACGGCTCACCTGATGGCCGGGCTGGTCGTTGACCGGGACAGGATGCTGGCCAACCTGGAGTCGACCGGCGGCCTGATCTACTCAGCCGCCGTGCTGCTCCACCTCGTCGAGGCAGGAATGTCCAGGGAGGACGCTTACGCGCTCGTGCAGCAGGCGGCAATGGCGACCTGGCGGACCGGCACGCCGTTCCGCCAGACCCTGCGCTCGGCCGCCGGCGACCGCGGTCAGCCGCTCGACGAGGCCAGGCTGGACGAGATCTGCCAGCCGCGGCGCTATGTTGCCCGGCTTGACGGGGTGTTCGACCGGCTGGCCAAGCTGGATCCTGAGCAGAAGCTGCCAGCGTGCTAAAGCACCTGTACTCAGGCAAGGTACGAGAGCTCTACGAGACCGACGATGGCACGCTGCTGCTCGTCGCCTCCGACCGGATCTCGGCCTTCGACTATGTGCTCGACACGCCAATACCCGACAAGGGCAAGATCTTGACCCAGCTGTCCTTGTGGTGGTTCTCGCAGCTTGCCGACCTGGTGCCCAACCACCTGGTACGGGCCCCGATACCGGCGGAGTTCGCCGGGCGGGCGATGGCCTGCCGGCCGCTGCGAATGGTGCAGGCCGAATGTGTGGCCCGAGGTTACCTGGCCGGCTCGGGCCTGACCGAGTACCGCCGCGACGGCCGCGTCTGCGGTGTCAGCCTGCCCTCGGGTCTCACCGAGGGCTCACGGCTGCCGACCCCGATCTTCACCCCGGCGACGAAAGCCCCGCGTGGATCGCACGACGAGAACATCAGCGCCGAGCAGCTAGCGAAACGGATTGGTGCCGAGCTGACCGCCGAGCTTGAGCGGATCACGCTCGCGGTCTATCAGCGCGCGGCCGCTCTGGCCGCCAGAGCGGGCGTCATCGTGGCTGACACCAAACTTGAGTTCGGGTTCGACGCCGATGACACGCTCCGGCTGGGTGACGAGCTGCTGACGCCTGACTCGTCGAGATTCTGGCCGGCCGATCAATGGCGGCCAGGTGCCAGTCAGCCAGCGATGGACAAACAGTACGTGCGAGACTGGCTGACCTCGCCCGAGTCAGGGTGGGACCCCGGCTCCGGTACGCAACCCCCGCCGCTTCCTAGTCATGTCGTGACCAGAACCAGGGAAACATACCTCCTGGCTTACCAGCGGATCACGGGCCTGACCTGGGTAGATCCCGGATAGTCGGAGACGGTGCTGTACTAGCCGTCTCGCCGGCTACCTAAAGTGCACGGCCAGTTACCTTATGTATCGACGTCGTCTTAGTCTCTGGGGGTCAACCAGCAGTGGAATACTTGGCTACGCGCGAGATGGACCGAATCCAGACATCCGATCTGGTTGAGATAACACCAGAGCAGGCCCGCGCATACCTAGCAAGCCGGGATAATGAGGTCCCAACCCCCAGGGACAGGAGCTCCAGCATTATGAGCAGCGGTCAGCAGACCCGCTACCGTGTCAAGGGCGGCAACGCCCTGCAAGGAACGGTCTTCGTCCAGGGTGCCAAGAACTCGGCGCTGAAGATGATCGCCGCGTCACTGCTGGCCGAGAAGGGCCGCACGGTGCTGCGCAACGTCCCTGTGATCGAGGACGTCAGGCGGGCGGTTGAGCTGGCCCAGGCGGTCGGTGCGGTGGTCAAGTTCCACGAGGTGGAACGGACCCTGGTGGTCGACGCGTCCGAGCTCAGCAGCCCGGTGCTGCCCGCCGAGATCACCAGGCGGTTCCGGGGCTCGGTCCTGTTCGTGCCGGCGCTGCTGCACCGGCTTGGCGAGGCTGTGCTTGAGGAAGTTGGAGGCTGCAATCTGGGCAGCCGCAATCTGGATTTCCATTACCGAGGCTTTGTGAGGCTTGGCGCGACCGTTGACGAGGGCGAGAACGAGGGCGAGATCCGGGTCAAGGCCAACGGGCTGCGCGGTGCGCACCTGTACCTGGACACTCCGTCGCACACCGGGACCGAGAACCTGATCATGGCGGCCTCGCTCGCCCCTGGCACCACCGTGATTGATAACACCGCGCAGGAGCCCGAGGTCCAGGACGTTATCGCGTTCCTCACCAAGATGGGCGCCAGGATCAGCGGCGGCGGTACCGGCTTCATCAAGGTCGAAGGGGTCAAGGAGCTGACCGCGGTCGAGCACACGGTCATGCCGGACCGGATCGACGCGGCCGTCTTCGCGATGGCCGCCGCGATCACCGGCGGCGAGCTGAGCCTGGTCGGCGCCTCGCTTGACCATCTGGGCGTGGTGCGCTGGAAGCTTGAGCAGATGGGCGTCGAGTTCGCCACCCAGGGCGCGATCGTCCAGGTGCGCAGGGATCACCCGCTGCGCCCGATCAACGTGATCACCAGCCCGTTCCCTGGCTTCGCCACCGATCTCCAGTCCCCCATCATGGCCGTGAGCTGCCTGGCCGACGGCCCGAGCTACATCAGGGAGACCATCTTCGACGGCCGGTACATGATGGCGGCCGAGCTCAACAAGATGGGCGCCAAGATCGAGGTCGCCGACGGCGTGGCTGTCGTGCACGCGCCCACGCCCCTGCATGGCGCCGAGGTCACCGCGCACGACCTGCGCACCGGCATCGCGCTGGTGCTCGCCGGCCTGGCCGCCGACGGCGAGACCGTCGTCTCACCCGGTTACCTGATCGACCGGGGCCACGCCTCGGTGGCGGCCCGCCTGACCGCCCTAGGCGCCGACATCACCGAGGAGTCCGACTAGTAGCGGGAGATCACGTCGGCGCCGAATCTGGCCATTTCCTCGCGCTGCGGCGAGAACTGCAGCAGCACCAGGTCGACGCCGGCCTCCTCGTAGGCGCGAATCCGGGCGATGATCTGATCGGGAGTGCCGATCAGGCCGCTGCGCAGGCCCCGGTTGGAGACGCTGTACTCCTCGATCGAGACCTGGGACTCGAGCTGAGATCCCTCTATGAAGTCACGGTAGGAGGCGTACGCCTCTTCCGACGCCCTGACGTTGAGGATCCGGTCGAGCTCGGCCTGGGCCTCCGCCTCGGTGTCGCGGCAGATCACGTAGCCGGAGACACCGAACCGCAGGGGCGGCAGGTTCGCCGCTGCCCGGAGCCCGGCCAGCTCGGTCACCTTCGCGGCGATGATCTCGGGCGCGTCGCCATGCATCACGTAGGCATCTGACTGGCCTGCGATGATCTCCTTGGCCCGAGGTGACTCACCGCCCATGTACACGAACGGCGGCGAGCTCGGCTTGGGCTCCAGGATCGCGCCGTCGATCTGGTAGAGCTGCCCTGAGTGCGTCACCGTGTCCTCGCGGAGCAGCCGGGAGATTATTTCCAGCCATTCTGAAGTTCTGGCGTATCGCGCGTCGTGCACGTCGAACGGGGCGCCATACTGCGCGGCCTCGTCTTTCCACCACGATGAGACCACGTTGAGCGAGATCCGGCCTGGCGCGATCACGTCAAGGGTGGACAGCGCCTTGGCAGTGAGCGCCGGCGAGTGATAGTTCGGCCGCACCGCAAGCATCAGCTCAAGCGTGCTGGTCACGGCGGCCACGGCCGGCGCGAGCGCCCAGCAGTCGAGCGACGGCGCACGGTGGCCCTTGATGTCGTTGAGGTTCAGCTCGGCGATCAGCGACAGGTCGAAGCCGTGCTGTTCGCTCTCGATCACCAGCTCCCTGATGTAGGGCCAGGCGATCGACATTCCCTCATCGCTGACGTTCCTCAGCCAGCCCCCGAATATCGGCATCCAGTATCCGAACCGCATCGACTTAAGCCGCCCTTTCCTTCTCATCTTCCAGCAGCCCGTGCAGGAAGGTCGCCACCGCGCGCTGGGCTGACCTCGGCGCGGCCTCTTCTATGCCCGGGTTGTAGTTCGTATTCGTGTTGAGGTCGTAGGTGACTAGCCGGCCGTCGGCCGTCTCAATGAACTCAAGGCCGGCGATCTCGATTCCATGCCGGCCGAGGAAGTCCTGATACCGGCCGATGATCGGATGATCGAAGCCCTCCCGCAGCGCGAACAGGCTCGGGGCCGGCTCGTCTCCGATCGCGCAGGCGTCCGCCGGGCAGAGCTGGAATCCGCCGAGCTCGGTGTCGGCCGTGATCGCGTAGATGAACTCGCCGCCGACGAACTCGGCCCTGGTGATCCTGGGCTCCGCCGCCCGCAGGTACTCCTGCAGCAGCGTGATGCCGTCGACGGCCGGCTCGAACTCGGCGGAGTCCAGATAGGCGTCGAACTCGTCATGGCCGTCGAAGAGGCGGACCCCGAGACCCTTGCCGCCCTGGTTGTGCTTGGTGATGAAGGGTGCGGGCAGTTTCCTGGCCGCTGAGGCGAGCTGGCTGGTGCCTGCCACCGCGACCGTGCGCGGGACGTCGAATCCGGCGGTGCGCAGTGCGATGTGCTGCTCGACCTTGCTCATCTCAAGCTCGATCACCTCGCGGCCGTTGACCACCCGCCTGCCGTGCCGTTCGAGCCAGCTCAGCACGCCCCTGGTCTGATCCTTGGCGTAGGGGTGGCCCCTGGTGTGCGAGGAGGCGCTCATCCTCGACCAGAACACGCCGCGCGGGGGCGCGGCATCCAGATCGAGCACGTCCTCGCCGAGCAGCCACTGCTCATGCGGAACGCCGATCGAGTCAAAGGCCGCCGCGATGGGCGGGTACCACTCCGGGTTCTCGTGGATCACGTAGACCTTCACCGGCCGGCTGCCGCTCTAGCTTGTCCTGAAACTCACTGGCCACGGCCAGGAACGCGTCGTTGGCGGCGGCCTCGCCGATCGAGACCCGCGCCCCCTCGCCCGTGAATGGCCTGATGCTGATCCCGGCCAGGTCGCAGGCGCGGGCGAAGTCGGTCGTATTGTCACCGAGCCTGAGCCAGACGAAGTTGGCCTCGGACGGCGGTACCGCCCAGCCCATCGCGAGCAACTCGGAGCGGACCCGGTCCCGCTCGGCCACGACCAGGTCGACCCGGTCGAGCAACTCGCCCTCAGCGGCCAGCGAGGCGACGGCGGCGGCCTGAGCGAGCGCGTTCACCGAGAACGCGAGCATGGTCTTGCGGGCGGCGGCCGCTACCGGCTCGTGGCCGATCAGGAAGCCGACCCGCAGGCCAGCCAGCCCGTACGCCTTGGAGAAGGTGCGGAGTACGGCGACATTCGGCCGGTCGCGGTAGATCTCGGTTCCGTTGGGGACCCGCGGATCGCGCACGTACTCCACATATGCCTCATCAAGCACGACCAGGCAGTCGCCGGGTACCTGATCGATGAAGCGGACCAGGTCAACGGCGGCGACCACGGTCCCGGTCGGGTTGTTGGGCGTGCACACGAAGATCATCCTGGTGGACGCGGTCACGGCGGCGGCCATCGCGTCCAGGTCATGCGTCTCGCCGCTGAGCGGCACCTGAACCGACACGGCGCCGGCCAGGTCGGTCAGGAGCGGATACGCCTCGAACGACCGCCACGCGTAGAGCACCTCGGCGCCGGGGTCGACGACGGCCTCAAGCAGTTGCTGCGTCACGCCGACCGAGCCGCAGCCGACCGCGATGTGCGAAGAAGGCACGTTATGCCTGGTCGCGATCGCCTCGGTCAGCTCGGCCGCGCCGTTATCCGGGTAGCGGTTGACGTCACCCACCGCCTCGGCGATGACCTTGACCACGGACGGCAGCGGACCAAAGGGGGACTCGTTCGATGACAGCTTGAAGGTTCGCCCCGTCGACGAGACCGGCGGCTTGCCCGGCTTGTAAGGAGCGCACTGGTCCAGTACCGGCCTGAAACGTGGTGTCTGCGGCTTTTGCATGGACATCATTGTCCTCCAGGGACTGATGCGATCCGCGTCACTTGGCGGTCGGTACGGGCGTCGTCGCGGCGGTCGCGCCCGCTCCGCTGAAATTTACGATCGGACCGCCAGGTGACTGTCGCACTGGCTCGGAAGCAAGTCGCTGACGTGGCCTGAGCATAGGCGGGTGCAGCAGCTCAGCGTCGCCCCGGCGATAGAGCTGGGCAGGCCGGCCGCCCGATGAGCTCGCCGAGCCGGTCTCGACCAGGAACCCGTCAGCACCGGTGACCTTGCGATGGAAGTTACGCGGATCAAGCGGCGTGCCCCAGACGATCTCGTAGACCCGACGCAGCTCGGCGACGGTAAATTCGTCCCGGCAGAAGGCCGCGCCGAGCGGGGTGTACTCCAGCTTGGCCCTGGCTCGCTCCACCCCGTCCTGCAGGATCCGCAGATGGTCGAAGGCGAGCTCGTCCAGGCAGGCGACGGGCTGCCAGCTCATCTTCGGCTGCTCGGGCGCCGGCAGGTCAGGCGCGACCCCGAGGTAGGCGACCGACACGACTCGCTGCCGGGGATCACGGTCGGGGTAGCCGTAGGTCTGGAGCTGCTCAAGGTGGACGGTGGCATCGGGCAGGCCCGGCTCGCTCGGCGAGCACGCGAGCGGCCGTGCCCGGCAGGTCCTCGTCCAGCCTGATGAAGCCGCCCGGCAGTGCCCAGCTGCCTAGATGCGGCTCGGCGTCTCGCCTCCAGACCAGGACCGATAGCTGGCTCGCTCGCACCGTGAGGATCACCAGATCAGCACTGACCGCGACCCGTGGCACGTCCATCCTTGCAAGGTAGCGCGGACCGGCGGCGTTCGCTAAGCATGAGCGGTCACTGCGGCCGATGGCGCTGGTCATCGCTGGGTAGCCTCCCGCTGGCAGACGGCACAGCCGGGTGCCGGCTGTCGCTTTTACTTCATTGTCGCTTATCGTGAAGGCATGAACCGGCTGGGAGAGCTTGAGCGAGCGATCATGGAAGTTCTCTGGGAATCGGCTGATCCGATGACCGTCAGGCAGGTAGGCGGCTGCCTCACCGACCGGGACCTGGCCCACACCACAGTCATGACCGTGCTTGACCGGCTGGCCAAGAAGGGCTTCGTCAAGCGCCAGCGCGTCGGCCGGGCCTGGCGGTACCGGCCGGCCGAGAGCCGCGAGGCCTACGTCGCCGAGCTGATGCTCACCGCGCTTGACCAGACCGGTGACCGGCAGGCAGCGCTCACCAGATTTGCCCGGAGCGTGTCCGGCGCGGAAGCCGCGGCGCTCAAGGCAGCACTGGAGACGCTCAGCGGAGCCGACCGGAGCTGATTGCCTTGCCAGCCACCGTAGTCTTGCTCGGCGCATTCGCCGTCGCCTGCGTGCCAGGGGCTCAGCTCCTGGCCGCTGCCGACTGGCCGCGCCGGTGCCCGGTCGCCGCGATCGCCCTCTGGCAGGCGCTCGGGCTTGGCTGGGGCCTGGCAGCGGTCGGCGCGCTGACCGGCTTCGGCGCATCCGGGCTGGCTGGTAACGGGCTGGCCGGGGCCGGGCTGTCGTCCGCTGGCCTGCGTGCCGCCGAGCTCGGAAAGTGGGGCTTGCTCACCGTCCTGCGCGTGCTCTCGCTCGCCGCCGGCCTCGCACTGCTTGCCCTGCTCTGCTGGATCCTGGTGGCGGCGATCGCCACGGTGCTCAGGGCCAGGCACCGGCAGCGCGCGCTGCTCGGGCTGCTGGCCCACGACGATCCCAAGGTGCCAGGGGCGCTGGTAGTCGACCATCCGGCCGCCGCCGCGTACTGCGTGCCCGGCCTGCGGTCGGCGATCGTGATCAGCGCAGGCGCGCTCAACTTGCTCGATGCCGACGAACTGGCCGCAGTCCTGGCCCACGAGCGCGCCCACCTTCGGGCCAGGCACGACCTGGTGCTGCTGCCATTTACGGCGCTGCTGCGAGCGTTCCGCTGGTCAGCCACGGCCAGAGCGGCCAACGCCGAGGTCGCCCTGCTCGTGGAGATGCTCGCCGATGACCGGGCCCGCAGGCGGCGGCCGGCCAGGGAGCTAGCGACCGCCCTGCTCCGGGTGGGAGCCTCGGGCGGTGGTCAGGCCCCGGCTGGCGCACTCGCGGCACTGGGCGCGAGCGGCTCGGGCTCGGCGATGGACGGGGAGCTGGCGGCCAGAGTGACCAGGCTGCTCAGACCACCGCCTGGACTGCCGGTCCCGGTCATAGTGGGAGTCAGCCTGCTCGCCGCAGTGCTCGTGGTCGCGCCGGTCACCGGTCTGCTCCTGCCGCTTTGACGGTGATTATGGAGTCCTAGGGGCGCGATCACACGGCTGACGTTCCGGGCTCTGGCGCGAATTCCGTGATCGGGCTGCCACGCAGACCTGGCGGAGCCGCCGCCCGGACCGGACTAGTCCCCGGTGACTCAGCTTTCACAGCCGTCTCACTCGTTCCAGGATCGCCTGATCCTGTAGGAGACTTTTTTCCTGTAGGAGACTTAACAGCGAATATGGTGGTCAATCCTCCTACAGGAAAAAAGTCTCCTAGATCTTTTAGCAACCGCCCCGGCAACAACCCCCGCAAGCCCCCCCCCAGGAACTCGCCAACCCGGCCCTTCACCCCGCCCCATCCCCAGCCAGCCACGGAGGGGGTTCAGCTAGTTTGCGACGCGGATGCGGAGGCGGCGGAAGCCCTTGCCCTTGTTCTCGATCTTGACGACCTCGATCCGGCCGATCTGGGCCGTCGTCGCCACGTGGGTGCCACCGTCGGCTTGCTGGTCCAGGCCGACGATGTCGACGATCCTGACTTCCTTGACCTCCGGCGGCACCAGGTTGGTTGCCGTGCGGATGATGTCAGGGATCGCGAAGGCGTCGTCGCGGGGCAGCGTGCGGACCTCGATCCGGCGGGCGGCCGCGATCTCGGCGTTGCAGGCAGCCTCGACGGCCTCCCTGAACCCGGCCGGAAGCTCGGGCAGATCGAAATCCATCCGCGCGACAAAAGCTTCCATATTCCCGCCAGTCACCAGCGAGCCGTAGTCACGGAAGACCACGCCGCACAGAACGTGCAGGCCAGAGTGGGTGCGCATCAGCGCGGTCCGGCGGTCATCTTCGACGGCGCCGCGCACGGACGCGCCTGGCGGTGGCAGCGGGTCGCCCTCAGCGGGGATCAGGTACAGATCGTCGCCTTTGCGGGCGCCGACGATTCGCGTCTCGACGCCGCCCCAGAGCAGCACTCCGTGGTCAGGCGGCTGCCCGCCGCCACCCGGATAGAAGGCTGACCGGTCAAGCACGATGCCCTCGTCGCCAGCGGCGAGCACGGTGGCATCCCACTCGCGAAGCGTCTGGTCATCGAGCTCGAGCCGATGGGTACGCCAGGTCGCATCATCAGTCAACGCCAACCACCAATCAGAGATACCTGATCACCGGGACCGTAGGGGTTCACCAGGACCGTAAGAGTCACCAGGGCCCGTAGGGGCCATGGTGCGAACCGCCGCCGCGACCGATCTCGCGGACCTTGGGCCGGACGTCGGTCAGGTAGATCGCGGCCGCGATGAACGCGACGACCGGCAGGATGCCGACGATGACGCCGACCCCCGATCGAGATCCGAAGGTAGCGCTATACAGCCCGATCACCGCGGCGACACCAGTGACGATCAGCCAGAACGGCTTGGTCCGCTTGTCGGCGGCCGGGAAGGCGGCGGTCGGGCGGCGCAAGGCGTCGATGAACGCCCAGGCCTCACAGATCAGCGCGGCCACAGCCAGCGCCCAGAAGAACCACTCAAGCGGCTTCAGTGCGGACACGACTACAAACCTATCTGCTCGCCGCGAGAGTCATCGCGCCGACCGCTGCCGGACGACTGCAGGCTAGGGTCCAGGTCGGTCCAGGCGTCGACCTCCGCCTCAGCCACGGCCTCGGCTTCCGCCTCAAGCTCGGGATCGGCCTTGACGACCGGCTCGGCGTCGGCGATCGCCTCGGCCTTGGCGTGGGCTATCGCGTGCGCCTGCTCCTCCACGCTCACCTCGTCCGCCTCGTCCTCGCCCGCGTCGTCAGCCTCACCGCCCTCGCCCTCGTCCGTGTCAGCCAGAGCGGCCGCCGCAGCCGCCGCCTCGGCCCTGACCTCCTTGCGGAAGGACTCGTAGATATCCATCAGCATCTGCTTCTGGCGCTCGGTGATCTCGGTATCAGCCATGATCGCGTCGGTCACGGTCGTGTCGCCGGGCTTGTCATCGAGGATCCCGGCCTGAACGTAGAGCGCCTCGGCCGAGATCCGCAGCCCCTTGGCTATCTGCTGCAGGATGTCGGCGCTTGGCCGCCGCAGTCCGCGCTCGACCTGACTCAGATACGGGTTGGAGACACCGGCCGCCTGAGCGAGCTGGCGGATCGAGATCTTCGCCTGCTCCCGTTGCTCCCGGATGTAGGAACCTATGGTGCTGACATTGACCGGACTCATACACCCAGTCTCGCCGCTAGCGCTTGCAATTGCAAACCTGCTTGCAAGCGCCACGCCGGCCGGACCAGAGGGGTCAGGTTACGGACCGCACAGGCGGCAGGGACGGCAGCACCTGGCGGATCTCGCCAACCGGCTGGCCAGCGCCGTTCACCGGCACCCGCGCCAGTTCGTCCAGCGCGTCAAGGTCGGCAGCCCCGTCGAAATCGGCCTCGATCAGGTCCCGCAGCAGCTTCGCCAGCACGGGCGTCATGGCCCGCTGACCGCCGTCGTCAAACTTGACCGCACCGCAGCGCCCGTCGGCCAGAGCGAACGCACAGACACCGTCAGCGCCCGGTTTCATAAGCATTCCTGGAATCGCCCGCATCAACACTGCCTCATACCGGTGCGTACCCGACATCCATTCGGGCCAGGCTCGCATCGCGTCCGCGACCCGCCGCTCCGCCGAACCCTCCGGCGATCGGACCACGGCACTGAACGCACGGGCCAGGCCAGCCAGCGTCAGGGCCATCAGCGGCGCGCCGCAGCCATCGACACCGGTCGCGGTGACCGGCTCGGCCGCCAGCCGTTCGACGCAGGCCCTGATCCGCTGCTGCAGCGGATGAGCCGGGTCGCGGTAGCTCAGCACCGGCCAGCCGGCCGCGACACAGGTAGCCAGCATCGCGGCGTGCTTGCCCGAGCAGTTCATGTGCACCCGGTCCTGCTGGCCGCCGGCGCGCAGAAGCTCGATCCTGGCGGCTTCGTCGAGCGGCCAGTCGGGCGGGCACTGCAGGTCGGACTCGGTCAGGCCTGCCGCCGCAGGATCTCGCGCGCCCCGGCGACGTGCAGGTCCTCGCCGGAGTGACTGGCGGCTGCTAGCGCGAGCAGCTTGTCGTCGGGCAGGCGGAGGCCAGCGTCGAGCATGGCGGCCGCCTGCATGGGCTTGTTGGACGAGCGCGGGAACATCGGCTGATCGACAGTGCCGATCGCGAGCGTCGCCGAGCCTGCCGCGTCCAGCACGACGACCGATCCCCGGTGCCAGGACTCGGTGAAGCCCGACCTGATCACCTCGGCGATGACCGGGTTCGCCGACCCGGCGTCCGGCGAGGATGGCGCCGGGCGCAGGCCGCTACCTGTCCGCATCGACGCGCCGCCGCGGCATTCCGAGCATGGCCCTGGCGTCATCCGGCGTCATCGCGGGGCGCTGCACCATTTCGGCCGCCGCGGCCGCTCGCTCGACCAGCTCCGCGTTGCTGGCCACCGGCCGCCCGCGCGAGAAGGTGATCGTGTCCTCAAGCCCGACCCGAAGGTGCCCGCCGGCCGAGAGCGCCGCGAACATCACCGGTACCGCGGTGCGCCCGACCCCCGTCGCTGACCAGGTAGCGCCGGGCGGCAGCGCCGTCACGGCCTGCACCAGCGTGGCCGGGTCCCCGGCCATTCCGCCGGGCACTCCCATCACCAGATCGCAGTGCACGTGCCCGCCGAACGGCGCACCGTACTTATCAAGCAGCCGGTGCAGCGCCGCCACATGCCCTAGGTCAAACAGCTCGAATTCGGGCACCACGCCCAGTTCCTGCGTCTTCACGTACAGCTCGCACATGAACGGCCACGGGTTCATGAACACGTCGTCGCCGAAGTTCACCGTCCCGCAAGTCAGCGAGCAGCCGTCGGGGCCGGCGTTGAGCACCGCGAGCCGCCGCTCGAACGGATCGGTCACGGCCCCGCCCGTGGACAACTGCACGATCAGATCCGTCGCCTCGCGCAGCGCCTGCACCGTATCGGTCAGCCGGCCCAGATCGAGCGTCGGCCGGGCCGCGTCGTCCCTGATGTGCACATGGATGATGGCGGCGCCGGCTTCCCGGCACTCCCTGGCCGTGGTGACAACCTTGTCCAGGGTGACCGGCAGCGGCGGCACCGCCGATTTGTCGAGTTCCGCGCCGGTAGGCGCCACGGTGATCATCGTCGTATTGCTGGCCATGGCACAATGCCTTCCCGTGCGAGCTGTTGTTCAACGAGCTAGTGAAGCGAGCGTATCCGTAGCCGGCCGGGGTGTGATCTCCGAGCTTGCGGCCCCTGGCCTGGTGGTACTCGTCGGCGTGACGCACGACGATACTGCCCGGTCGGCGGCTGGCCTCGCGAGTAAGGTCTATCACCTGCGGATTCTGGCCGACGAGAAGTCCTGCGCCGATACCGGGGCGCCGCTGCTCGTCGTCAGCCAGTTCACCCTGTACGCGCAGACCGCGAAGGGAAGGCGGCCGACCTGGCAGGCGGCGGCGCCGCGCGCCGTGGCCGAGCCGCTGGTGACCGCCTTCGTCCAGGAACTGCGCTCGCTCGGGGCGCAGGTGCAGACGGGCGTGTTCGGCGCGGACATGGCGGTGGCACTGGTCAACGACGGCCCGGTGACCTTGATTCTAGAGATATAACCCCGAAGATTTTTAACGCAGAGCGCCGCGCTTACTCGCCGTCCCTCGGGTGCAGGTGAGCTCTGGCGAATTCCAGCGAGTCGGCCAGATCGGTCTCCCGTTCCCTGGCCGACTGGGCCCTGCGGGTACTGATCTCGACCACGACCATCCCGGTATAGCCGAGCCCCGGCAGCAGGCGGAGCAGGTCGGCGCAGGGCTGGTTGCCCCGGCCGGGTACGAGGTGCTCATCGGGCAGCCCTGGCCTGGTCCCGTCGGCGAGATGAATGTGCGCCAGTCTCGGGCCAAGCTGCTTGGCGAGCTCAAGTGCGTCGGAGTCGGACACTGAGGTGTGCGAGAGGTCAAGCGTGGTCTTGGCGACGTCGATCTCGACCGGGTTCCAGTGCGGGGCATAGGCGGTCATCGCCGTGCCCTTGGTGCGCAGCGGGTAGAGGTTCTCGACCGCGTAGGTCAGCCCGGTCTCTGCTTCCAGTTTCGCCAGGCCGATCTCGAAGTCGCGTACGTAGTCGCGCTGCCACCTGAACGGCGGATGGACCACTACCACCTTGGCGCCGAGCTTGTGCGCCGCGTCCGCTGACCTGGCCAGCTTGGCCCAGGGTTCCCGGCCCCAGACTCGCTGGGTGATCAGCAGGCAGGGGGAATGAACGGCCAGGACGGGCATGGCATGGTACTCAGACAGGCGAAGCAGCACGTCGGCGTCCTGACTCACCGGATCGGCCGAGACCATCACCTCGATCCCGTCATAGCCAAGCCTGGCCGCGAGCTCGAACGCGTCGGCCGTGCGTTCAGGGAACACCGATGCCGTGGACAGCACGACTCGCGGTCTGTGTGCCGTGAAATCGGCGGTGGCCGCCTCCTCGGTGGCTGTCCCCCCCATGGGCGCCACGGGTCCCACTGCATCCCCCTCGCTGGGTGTCATTCCTGTCACCTGCGCAGTTCTTGGAGCGCTGCGCCGTGCCCGGGTGCCAGCTTATGCGCTTGACTGGCCGCACTGTCGGCACCCGGCGATACCGTGCCGCCATGGCGAAGAGTTCCTCGGGCGCGCTGTACAAGTGCGCTGACTGCGGCTGGCAGAGCGCGAAGTGGGCCGGACGATGCGGTGAGTGCCAGGCCTGGGGGACGCTGACGGAGAGCGCGGCCGCGGCAGGCGCCGCCCGGTCGGGCCGGGCCGTGCTCCGAGGTCTGCCAACCGTTCGGCCAGGGGCTCCGGCTGTCCCGATCTCGCTGGTGGACGCCTCGGGGGCGACGGCCAAGCCCACCGGGATGGACGAGCTTGACC
The DNA here is from genome assembly GCA_963819285.1 of uncultured Actinomycetota bacterium. GTDB lineage: Bacteria > Actinomycetota > Actinomycetes > Streptosporangiales > Streptosporangiaceae > Chersky-822. Next base: position 518,052 of record CAWFVM010000002.1, on the reverse strand, counting down.
GGGTGCTCGGCGGTGGCCTCGTGCCGGGATCCGTGGTCCTGCTGGCCGGCGAGCCCGGCGTCGGCAAGTCGACTCTGCTGCTCGAGGCCGGGGCGCTGGCGGCCGAGCGGTCGGACGTGCTCTACGTGACCGGCGAGGAGTCGGCCGCTCAGGTGCGGCAGCGGGCCGGGCGGATCGGCGCGCTCAGCGACAATCTGTTCCTCGCGGCCGAGACCGACCTGGCGGCACTGCTCGCCCACGTCGAGGCGGTCGACCCGGCCCTGCTGATCGTTGACTCGGTGCAGACAATCTCGGCCGCGGGGATCGAGGGCGTGCCCGGCGGCGTCACGCAGGTACGCGAGATCACCTCGGCCCTGGTGAGCCTGGCCAAGCAGCGGAATCTGACGACCGTCCTTGTCGGTCACGTGACGAAGGACGGGTCCATCGCCGGGCCGCGCTCGCTTGAGCACCTGGTCGATGTGGTGCTGCATTTCGAGGGTGACAGCCGGGGCCGGCTGCGGATGATCCGTGCGCTCAAGAATCGGTTCGGCCCCACTGACGAGGTGGGCTGCTTCGAGCTCGGGGAGTTCGGCCTCATCGGCCTGCCCGATCCGAGCGGGCTGTTCCTGTCCCGGCAGCATGAGCCCGTGTCGGGGACATGTGTGACCGTGACCCTTGAGGGGCGCCGGCCGCTAGTGGCCGAGGTACAGACCCTGGTCTGTCCGGTCGAAGGCAGCGAGCCGCCCCGCCGGATCACTTCTGGCCTGGACTACGCGCGCGTGGGCATGGCCGTAGCCGTGCTGCAGCGGCGCGCCGGGGTCAACCTGGGCCGGTGCGATATCTACGCGGCTACCGTGGGCGGGGTCAGGCTCACTGAGCCGTCCGTTGACCTGGCCGTGCTGCTCGCGCTGGCCAGTGCCCGGTCCAACCTCTGCCTCCCCTCCGACCTCGTCGCCTTCGGCGAGGTCGGCCTGGCCGGCGAGATCCGCAGCGTGGCCGGGATCGGGCGCAGGCTGGCCGAGGCAAGCCGGATGGGATTCAGGCGCGCGGTAGTGCCGGTCGGCACTGATGCCATTCCGGCTGACTCGCGGATGGAAGTGCAGCAGGTGCCCGATATCGCTAGTGCTATCGCCGCCGGGCTAGGCGGGCAACCATGATCAGCTGCCGGCCCGGCGCCGGGCCGGTTCGACGATATCTAGTTCGGATACCTATATGCCCGCTCCAGCCAACTGCCGGCCGCATGGTCTGGAGCCAGATGGAGCGGGCTTCGATCAAGCCGGGTCGAACTCCCCGTCCTTGACCCCTGCTATGAATGCATCCCATTCTGAGGTGGTGAAGCCAAGCGTCGGACCACTCGGGTCCTTAGAGTCACGCAACAGATACAGCAGGTCTTCGTCGGCCTTGTGGGGCACGCTGACCGTGTCATTAGTCGCGGAGACCTCGACGCAACCGCCGCCGTTGCCGCCGCTGTAACTGGCCTTGCGCCACACGCCAACTTCGACGCAACCGCCGCCGTTGCCGCCGCTGTAACTGGCCTTACGCCACCTCACATCTGTGAGGTCCATGTCTTTGCTGCTTCCTCCATTCGGGTGATAGAGGCCTTCCTTGGTAGCGCCTCGGTGCCCAACGTAGTCCATTTGGCGAGCAGCGTGGAAACTTCATCGAGGTCTTGCACGATCTGCCCTTGTACTGCGGACTCTTGATACGCAACGCTCGGCGCATCCGTAAAATCTGCTATAGCGAATCCGCCGCCATACAACCCCTCATGAGCGCCCGCATCAGCAGGAATCACCTCAAAGACGACGTTAGGGCGCTGAGCTGCCTCAATGAGGCAATTCACCTGTTCGAGCATGACGTGTCGGCTGCCCACTGGCCGCCGGAGAACCCACTCATCCAAGATCACCCAGAGCGTCGGCGGGTTGGCCCGCTTGAGCACTTCCTGTCGCTTAAGTCGCGCGGCGACCCTTTCTTCGATCTGATCTTCGGTAGCACCGATCCTGGTAGCGAAAAGAGCGCGAGCGTACATATCAGTCTGAAGCAGACCTGGGACTAGCAACGGCTCGAACCATCGCAATGTCGTTGCCTTGGCTTCTTTTTCCGGCCAGTTCTGGAACCAGTCTGGGTAGGCCTGATACCTCATGCCGTCTTCGAACTGATCCCACAACTCGGTGAGGGCACCATGGGTATTGAGATCGGCGACCGTGTCAATGTCGGCGGTGGTCGGCCGCGTCGGTACCCGCCACCCCTTCTCGTAGGCGCTGATCAGCTTGCCTGAGACGTGCGCCAGCGCGCCGACCTGATCCTGGGTAAGGCCGGCCCGGACGCGATAATGGCGCAGCATTGCACCGAATACAGCCCGAGGAGTCCCTTTCGGCGGGTTCGACTCAACTGCTCGCATCCGTCTCCCCTTTCCAAAGTGACTCTACAAAACATCGAGCCGAATCTACGGTGCGCGAGATGGCGCTACAACAAGGCTGTGCAGCTCTGATGCCTTACCAATTTAACTCGCTTGCCGCAGAGTTGTTAAGTGAAACTGCCGATACACAAGCGATGAAAAAAGGACCACGGACGGTGAGCTACCTGCAGATATGCGCGGATTCGCGAACTTACCGCTGTTACTTTCCGGTGCGTGACCTGTGAACGGCACGAATACCGCTGCGGCGACGTCCGCCGGTACGGCCACGCTGGTCAGCACGGCCACGCTGGTCAGCACCGCGCCCGTGGCCACTGAGCGGATCCTGGCCCGGCGCACCTTCCTCGGACTGCCCGGTCAGGTGGGTGCTGCTCGTCGCTGGCTGGCCCAGCTGATCAGCGGTTTCGCCGCGTCCGACGAAATGCTGCTCGCCTGCTCTGAGCTCGCGGCCAACGCGATCATCCACAGCTACTCGGGCTCGCCCGGCGGTCGCTTCACCGTCCGGCTCGCGATCGACGCCGACGTCGTCAGGATCGAGGTACTCGATCAGGGCGGCCCGTGGGCGGATTCACTGACCAGGCACGGCGAATCCGAAACCCGCCCAGAAGACGATGGCCTGGGCGGCCGCGGCCTGAAAATAGTCGCCGCCATCACTAGCGCCTGGGGAATCGCTGGCGACCACGAAGGCCGCACTGCGTGGTGCGAGATTAAGTCCGAGTGACGGAAGTTCACTAATATCTGAAAGTTGAGCTGGCCGACAACGACATAATGGGACGAAGTATTCAGTACACACGTCATCCCGCGCAGCCCTGCCCAGCCAGCCCCGCGCCCCGCGCAGCCAGCCCCGCGCCCCGCGCAGCCAGGCCCGCCCCGCGCAGCCCCGCCCCGCCCAGCCGGGTTTCCGTGATCATGGTCGGGGTCTTGATCACGGAAACCTGGCGGGATGATCACGCGACTCATGTTCCGTGATCAAGCTTTGTCTCATGATCACGGAAGTCTCAAGCGGGGAATCTGAACGCCTGGCCGGGGTGACTGGACCCATTGAAATGGCGAATACCGGGCAAACAGTTCGGTATTAGATCGCCGCGGCTCCGGGAGAGGCTTCGCCGATTCCCCTAGCTGAGCCTGAAGGTCACGGGCGCGCTTGTCAGGTCACCGTCGACGGCGTACGCCGTGTAGATGCCAGCCGGAACGCCGATAGCCCGGCCCGAACAGCCAGGTGCCGAGGTACGCCGATCCCAGGTGATCGCCAGCACCGTAGGCACTCCGCGCCGGAGCGCCGTGATCAGCCCCGTCTTGCCCGCCGCACAGTCGCCTGAGCTCCAAATCCTGGCCGGGCCTTCCCTGATCACCAGCTCAATGTGCGCCGAGCCGAGGTTGAACGAGCACTCGGCCTTCTGGGTGGATACGACGTTCAGGTCGAACTGTGGCCACTGCCGGCGGCCGAACTGGCTCTGTCCGGTAAAGATGCTGATCACGATGTCCGCCCGAGCACAGAACGCCGGCAAGATCTTTCCGTTCCCAGTGGCCTGCCCAGCGGAAGGTCCGCCTGGCCTAGAGGCCGCTGCTCCTGCTGCTCGCGTTGTGCCCGTTGTACCCGGCTGGCCGGCCTGGCCCGCGGGCCCGGCGGTCTGCCTGCTGGACTGAAGTGTCCGGCCAGTGCCAGTCTTGGCCCGGGCCGAGCTGACCGCGAACGCATTCGACAGCCCCCACGCGGCCAGGCCGAGAATTACCAGGCCGACCACGAGCACGATCACCCGGCGACGCCAGTAGGTACTGCTCTCATCGTGACCGAAGCGCCAGCTCGCCAGCTCGCGCAGTCGCGCGCGGCCGCCGGCGGCCTGGAACCGGCTGGCCAGCCCGCCCCTTCCCCCTTGCTGGTAACCCATCGTGTTGCCCCCCATGCGGTCAGTATGCAAGCGCAGTGACCGTGCGCAAGGTCGCCTCGCCGGGTCAGGCAACGCGCATCGCCTCAGGCAAGGGGGTTGCGGAGAGCTTGCCCGCGTTGGCCGCGTGATGCCGGCTGGGCGCTGGCATGGCAGGATCGGTCCCGTCATGACCACTACTCTTGAGCGCTCCATCACCACCTGGTACGAGGTCAGCCGCAGAGACCTGCCGTGGCGTCAGCCCGGTGTCGGCGCCTGGCCAGTACTAGTCAGCGAGTTCATGCTGCAGCAGACCCCGGTCGCCAGGGTGCTGCCCGCTTACGAGGACTGGCTGGAGCGCTGGCCGACGCCCAGCGCTCTCGCCGCGGCGACGCCTGCCGACGCGGTACGACAGTGGGGCAGGCTCGGCTACCCTCGGCGGGCGCTGAGACTGCACGCGTCGGCCGTGATCATCGACCAGCGGCACTCGGGGCGCGTACCCGATTCCGTAGCCGAGCTCCTTGATCTGCCGGGAGTCGGTTCCTACACGGCGGCCGCGGTGGCCAGCTTCGCCTTTGGTCAGCGGCACGCGGTACTCGACACAAACGTCCGCCGGGTCCTGGCCAGGCTGATGACCGGTCACCAGTATCCGGCCAGTTCCGTCAGCGTCGCCGAGCGAGAGCTGGCCCAATCTGTACTGCCACCTGAGCACGATCTCAGGGCGGCGACCTGGTCGGTGGCGATCATGGAACTCGGCGCCCTGGTCTGCACGGCGACCCGGCCGGCCTGCGACTCCTGCCCGGTGGCGGCAAGCTGCTCCTGGCTGCGTGTCGGAGCCCCGGCCGGTCCGGCCCCTCGACGGGCCCGGCCATACTCAGGAAGCGACCGGGAATGCCGCGGCCGGCTCCTCGCCGTACTGCGCGAGGCTGATGGCCCGGTGCCGCCAGGCGCCTTCGACTCGTGCTGGCCCGAGGACTTCCAGCGAACTCGCGTGCTGGCCACGCTGATCGCCGACGGACTGGCCGTCCGTCACGCCGACAACCTGGTCGGCCTCCCCGGCGACCCCCCAGACCAGCTACCCGGCCTCCCTATTGCTACGGAACACGGAAACCTGGCTGGGTGATCACGCCCTTTATGTTCCATGATCAAGGTTTGCTTTATGATCACGGGAGATTGCGAGGGTACCCGGATGTCTGGCTGGGTGCCACCGGACCAGCCTGTCCGACTTCCGCCGGCGCCCGGCCATCGCCCCCCACCCGAAATAGCACATACCGGTCATTCTAGGCCGCCGCCTCGACGGCAACGCCGAACCCCGGCAGCAACGTCGTCACTTAGCTGCCGCTCCAGCAGCAACGTCGGCACTTAGCTGTCGTTCCGGCAGCGACGCCGGAGGGGGACTGCTGTGCGGGGGTGCTGTCGGGACAAGGCGATTGGGCTAAGAGCGGATGAGACCGGGCACCCGGCAGGCGACCTGGCCGCGCTCCGGCTGGTGCGGGGCACCCGGACCGCACTCAGGCAGCAGGTGGGGCGCCCTGCTGTCGCGGGGACAGCAGCAGGGGACCCCAGCTGCGAGACAGCGCTCGCATCCCTGCCACATCGATGCGGCTCCGCCGGGTGCACGCGACGCGGGCTCCGTCGTGGCCAGTCTTAAGCCGGACGGCGTGCCCTTGATGCAGAGCGTTGCGAAGCAGCCGGCATCGAGGGCACGCCGCCCGACTAGCCCCCGCCAGGTCTGCATCAGTCGCCAGCCCGATCACGAAATTCGCACCAGAGCCCGGACTTTCAGGTGCATGATCACCCCCAGGCCTCCGTGATCACCGTCCCGGGCGTGATCACGGAACATCAGCGACGGTGCCGGGCGCTGGCGGCCAGGCCGGACCTGGTTCTGACAGCAGCTAAGAGCCGGCGGTGCCGTCCCGGCGACAGCTGAGGGCCGGCAGTGCGGCAGGGGACACGCCGCCGGACAGCCCGCCGGGCACTGACCGGGTGTAACCGGGCATCCTGCAGGAGCCGACCGGCCCCGGCCAGGCCACCCCGGCTAACTTCACGGAATTCGCGCCAGAACCCGGAACATCGAGAGCGTGATCCCGTCCCCCGATTTCGTGATCGACACCCGATCGGCCTATACGGAGGGCGGCAGTACCCCGCTGATGTTCCGTGAACATGCCCGGGACGGTGATCACGGAGCGCTTGTGGTGTGATCATGCCTCCGAGATTCCGTGATCAAGGAGCATTAAATGATCACGGAACCTCGGTGGTGTAGCCGACCGTCGGCGGGGTCGGCCTGGGCTGCCGAGCAGACAGGCAGGGCCGGGACCTGTCGTGGTCCCGGCCCTGCCTGCTCTTAGATCGCGTGGTGCTGGATCAGCTCTCGGGGCGGCGGTCTGCTACCTCGCCTCGGGTGCTGCCGGTTGCCTCGGCCAGTTCGGCCGGCGGCGCGTCGGGCACCGCTTCCGGCTTGGGCACGCCCTTGAAGGTGAACTTGCCTTCCTTGCCCTTGCCCTCGGCGTCAACCATGATGATCTGCCCGGCCTTCACCTCACCGAACAGGATCTTCTCTGACAGGTTGTCCTCGATCTCGCGCTGGATCGTCCGGCGCAGCGGCCTGGCGCCGAGTACCGGGTCGTAGCCCCGCTCGGCTAGCAGTTCCTTGGCCGCCGGGGTCATCTCGATGCCCATGTCGCGGTCCCTGAGCCGATCCTCCACCTTCGCGATCATCAGGTCCACGATCTGGAAGATCTCGTCCCTGGTGAGCTGATGGAAGACGATGGTGTCGTCAACCCGGTTGAGGAACTCCGGCCGGAAGTGCTGCTTGAGCTCGTCCTGGACCCGGTTGGTCATCCGCTCGTACGAGCCGGTCGAGTCGCTCGCCGACCCGAATCCCACCGCGATGCCCTTGGAGATGTCCTTGGTGCCCAGGTTGGTGGTCATGATGATGACGGTGTTCTTGAAGTCGACCACCCGGCCCTGAGCGTCGGTCAGGCGGCCATCTTCAAGGATCTGCAGCAGTGAGTTGAAGATGTCCTGGTGAGCCTTCTCGATCTCGTCGAAGAGCACCACGGAGAACGGCTTGCGCCTGACCTTCTCGGTGAGCTGCCCGCCCTCCTCGTAGCCGACGTAGCCAGGAGGCGAGCCGAACAGTCGCGAGACGGTGTGCTTCTCCATGTACTCGCTCATGTCGAGCTGGATCAGCGAGTCCTCGTCGCCGAACAGGAAGGCGGCCAGCGTCTTGGACAGCTCCGTCTTGCCGACTCCTGACGGCCCGGCGAAGATGAACGAACCGCCAGGACGCTTGGGATCCTTCAGGCCAGCCCTGGTCCGGCGGATGGCCTGCGATAGCGCCTTGATCGCGTCGTTCTGGCCGATGACGCGCCTGTGCAGCTCGTCTTCCATCCGCAGCAGCCGCGCGGACTCGGCCTCGGTGAGCTTGAAGACCGGGATACCGGTCGCGGTGGCGAGCACCTCGGCGATCAGGTCCTCGTTCACCTCGGCAGGCAGGTCCATATCGCCCGCCTTCCACTCCTTCTCGCGGACATCCTTGCGCTCAATCAGCTGCTTCTCGGTATCCCTGAGCGCCGCGGCCTTCTCGAAGTCCTGGCTGTCGATGGCCGACTCCTTGTCCCTGCGGACATCGGCGATCTTCTCGTCGAACTCCCGCAAGTCCGGCGGGGCGGTCATCCGGCGGATCCGCATCCGGGAGCCGGCCTCATCGATGAGGTCAATCGCCTTGTCAGGCAGGAACCGGTCGCTGATGTACCGATCGGCCATGTGAGCGGCCGCCACGAGTGCGTCATCGGTAATCGTCACCCGGTGATGGGCCTCATACCTGTCCCGCAGGCCCTTCAGGATCTCGATCGTGTGCGAGATCGTGGGCTCGGCGACCTGGATCGGCTGGAACCTGCGCTCTAGCGCGGCATCCTTCTCCAGGTGCTTGCGGTACTCATCGAGCGTCGTGGCGCCGATGGTCTGCAGTTCGCCCCTGGCCAGCATGGGCTTGAGTATCGACGCGGCGTCGATCGCGCCCTCGGCAGCACCCGCCCCGACGAGCGTGTGGATCTCGTCGATGAACAAGATGATGTCGCCGCGCGTCCTGATCTCCTTGAGCACCTTCTTGAGCCGCTCTTCGAAGTCACCGCGGTATCGCGAGCCAGCCACGAGCGCACCCAGGTCAAGCGTGTACAACTGCTTGTCCTTGAGCGTCTCCGGCACCTCGCCCTTGACGATCCGCTGGGCCAGTCCCTCGACGACGGCGGTCTTGCCGACGCCTGGCTCGCCTACCAGCACGGGGTTGTTCTTGGTCCGGCGGGACAGCACCTGCATGACCCGCTCGACTTCCTTCTCCCGGCCGATCACCGGGTCGAGCTTGCCCTCGCGAGCAGCGGCCGTCAGATTCCGGCCGAACTGGTCGAGAACCAGTGACGTGGACGGCGTGGTCTCCGATGACGCCCCGGCGGCGGCAGGCTCCTTGCCCTGGTAGCCGTGCAGCAACTGGATGACCTGCTGCCTGACCCGGTTCAGGTCAGCGCCAAGCCGCACGAGCACCTGGGCAGCGACGCCCTCGCCCTCGCGGATCAGGCCAAGCAGGATGTGCTCGGTCCCGATGTAGTTGTGGCCAAGCTGCAGAGCCTCGCGCAGCGAGAGCTCAAGTACCTTCTTGGCCCTCGGCGTGAAAGGAATATGGCCAGACGGCGCCTGCTGACCCTGTCCGATGATCTCCTCGACCTGCTGGCGCACCGCCTCCAGGCTGATGCCAAGAGACTCAAGCGCCTTGGCCGCCACGCCCTCTCCCTCGTGGATCAGGCCAAGCAGGATGTGCTCGGTGCCGATGTAGTTGTGGTTCAGCATCCTGGCTTCCTCTTGAGCCAGGACCACAACCCGCCGCGCCCGGTCGGTAAACCTCTCGAACATTATCGTCGCTCCCTCACCAAAGCGGTGGGGACTGCGACCACGACGGCCCGTCCCTTCCGCGCACCAGCCCGCGTACCGGGCAAGGCTCTCGCTGCGATGCTCCGCTCACGTAAGGTCTGCTTCTTACCCAAACGGTCCACCGCGCTCCAGTAGAGCCTTCCCCGCTGACGGGGCATTCACCCTCATCCAACCTGTGGCAAGGGAGCGGTGTTCCCAGGTACGCCCGGAGCGAACGCTCGCGGCTGACGGCACACCGCTTTATCTACCGATATGGTATGCCGTCAGCCACTTCGCGGTCCGGCAGTCAAACGCCGGGCCCCGACGCGGCTTGGCGGGTAAGCCAGCTTCGGGTCAGCCCAGGGACGTAGGAACGTCCTTGTCCCAGCGGCGAACTACCTGCTAGTGAGCTGCCTCGTACTCAGCGATGATCGTTGCGGGAATCCGGCCGCGCTCGCTCACCTTGTGCCCGTGCTGCCTGGCCCAGTCCCTGATCTCAGAACTGCGCTCGCGGCCAGGACCGGTACGAGCCTTGCGACGACGACCTGCTCCGGTAACCCGGCGAGCGTGATCGGCGAATGCGCCGACCTTCTCCCGAAGTTCCTTGGTATGCGTCTCACACAGATCGATCTCGTACGCGTTGCCATCAAAGCCGAACGAAACCGACTCGGTTCCCTCGATCTCGCCCTCGTGAGGGAGATCACACACTACTGTCACGACAGTCTTCTGCGCCATGCCGGTTGCCTTTCTCTTACCACTGCCTATTTAAGTAGCTTAACCTATACCAGCAACCTGGCCGCTGACAATTCGCGGCGCGCTGAATCGTGACCTGTTGCGCTACTAGAAGCCAGTAACCGGACTTGAATGCGAGTCGCTACGGAGCGTAATCAGTAGTATCGGGGGACGGAGGAGTCGGAGCCCTGGCCGACAACTCGTCTTGGTCGCTTGGCTCGTCAACATGACGGTGCCGGTCATCAGCTTCCTTGTTCGCGCTGGGCATCTCGTGTCGAAGGAAAGCTCGCACCGCGATCAAGAAGGCCACGCAGACCACAATTGGGGGCGTCAATGCGGCCAGATCAGTTAGCACCCCGCTAGCCTCCATCTCTACGCCTGGCGCGCACCTGGCCACTGGCTAGCGGCCCGGCGCGTCCCTGACCGAAGTCAAGGACGACACGTACCAGGTCAGAAGGCATCTCCGAGTCGGGATAGACCACGAACAGGGGGCCTGTGCCTGCGCCATCACGACTAGCGACCTGGCATCGCCGGCCAGCCTGAGACCGGCGTCCGCGCACCCGCAATCCTACGTCAAGTAGCAGTCAGGCCGACCAGCCAGGCAACCGCTATTTCACCGCTCCGCAGGCTGCGGCCTAATGTCAGCGGCAGGTACTGAATGTCTGGATCAGCATCGGCCGATGAGCGCCGAACCGGGCGCCAAAGGCTGAAAGACGGCGCCAGATCTGCCTCAGCCAGGCGAGCCAGAGGCATTCAGCACTTCATGCGCGGGGGTCAGGCGACCGACCTCCAGGGCCCGCGCGGGTAGCACGGTGAAACGGCAACGGTACTTCGCGGCTTGACCTGTTGCGTACGGTCGAACCCGGCTCTTCTAGACGCATCTGCCGCAGGGGCTAGAATCAGAGTACTGATGAGCTCCAGCGTTCGAGACGACCGAATTACGAGACGCCCGTGTCGTATTGCTCTACCGAACAATGCGAAAGCTCGAAGCGCTGGACTTTACGGCCTGACCGAACACTTAATTCCTCCGGCCTGGCATCGGGCAGTCGCCTGGCGACGTTACTTCTCCCGCAACCTGCTCCGGCAGCCAAAGATCACTGCTCGCAATCATCGTGCGTCGCTTAGATACCTGCGATAGCGCAACCAGGCAGATCGCCCAATGCTCGCACGGTCGGTCACGACGCCGTCACTCATTGCTCCGAAGTCGCTGTGGACTCAACTCAGCGACACATCACGTCCAGATCACGAGCTTGCGGCAGATGCTCGGACATGCAGTCTGACCTGCATAAACACGCTCGGATTCGGTTGCGACCCGCAGTCGGCACGGCATGAGAGAGTTGGCCTAAGCACCTGCGCAGGCGCGAAAAGCGGGACCGATCTTAAGCCGGACAGCAGGGAATTTTCTCATCAGTAGTGCACGAGGTAGTTCCGTCGGTTAATGTCCAATCGCTGTCACCTCGTTCCCGTTGGCAGCCGCCCCTCCGGGGCGGAGGCCGGCACAGGAAAGGAGCGCGAACTTGGAGCGCTCGCCGTACGGTCGGCACTCCGGGCGTCTGACCAGGTCAGGCCGGAAGCTGCGGCCGGTCATGGTTGCCGGGCGCCTCGCGGCCGCGATAACCATCGCCGCCACGGCGGGCCTGACACTGCCCAGCTCCGCAGGCGCCACAGGCACAGCGGCTGGCGGCTCGGCCCCGACCTTGAAGGTGCTGCTTGCCAGGGCCAATAAGATCTCGAACGAGATCGATGAGCTGAGCCAGCAGTACGACGCCCTCAGGATCCAGCTCACCGCGGCTAAGGCACAGCTGCGCGTCGCTCACCTGACCGAGCTCAGGGATAAGCGGCTGCTGGCCGTGTACCAGTCGTCCGTGGCCGGCATCGCCGCTGCGGGCTATATGGCGGGCGGCATCAACCCCACGCTCCAGCTCCTGGAAAGCAGCAACCCGCAGGCAATGCTGGACCGGGCGACCATCCTCAGCGAGCTGCAGCAGGAGAACGGCACCAAGATCAGCCTGGTGACAGCCGCCAACGACGCCGCCGAGCGGGCCAGCGTGATGGCCACCCAGGCCTCGGAGCAGGCGACCAGGCTGTCCGCGGCCATGCGCGGCAAGGTGGCCAAGATCCAGGCCAAGGAAGACGTGCTCAACAGCGCCCTCTACGCCAAGGCCCTGGAGGTATACCAGCAGACCGGGCACTATCCGGTACACCTCAATGGTGACTCGATCGGGGTACAGGCGCTGCGCAAGGCCCTGACCAAGGTCGGAGATCCGTATGTCTGGGGCGCGGCAGGCCCGAGTGCCTTCGACTGCTCCGGCCTGGTGATGTGGGCCTATGCCCAGATCGGCATCCACCTCGACCACTTCACCGGCGACCAGTGGAATGAGGGCGAGCACATCTCCCGCTCCCAGCTTGAGCCTGGCGATCTGGTCTTCTTCTTCGCCGACATCGGCCACGTCGGCATGTACGTGGGCAACGGGATGATGCTGGACGCGCCGACGTTCGGTCAGCCCGTGCAGGTGCAGCCAGTCTTCTGGAGTGCCTACGTCGGGGCCGTCAGGATCGCCTGAGCGCGCGCTAGCCAGTCAGGAGCTGGCGGGGACGATCGAGCCTGGATCGTCCCCGCCAGTTGCGTTTTCGGCGGTCTGAGAACGGCTGCGGCTTAGAGCGGCCTGACGATCGGGAACAGGATCGTGTCCCTGATCGAGGCTCCGGTCAGCATGATCAGCACCCGGTCGATGCCCATTCCCATGCCGCCGGTCGGCGGCATGCCGTACTCAAGCGCCCGGAGGAAGTCCTCGTCGAGCTGCATCGCATCATGATCTCCGCCCGCGGCGAGCAGTGACTGCGCGGTCAGCCTGGCCCGTTGCTCGATCGGGTCGACCAGCTCCGAATAGCCGGTCCCGATCTCAGCCCCGAACGCCACGAGGTCCCACCGCTCGGCCACCCTCGGATCGGTCCGGTGCGCCCTGGTGAGCGGCGATACCTCGACCGGGAAGTCCCGGTAGAACGTGGGTAGCACGGTTCGCGCCTCGACCAGGTGCTCATACAGCTCAAGCACTACCTGCCCGGCGTTCCACGACGACTCGACCGAGATGTTCGCCTGGCCGGCCAGCTTCCGCAGCTGGTCGACCTGGCTATCAGGGGTGATCTCCTCCCCGAGCGCGAGCGATACCGCCTCATGCACCCCTACCCACGGCCAGTCACCGCCGATATCGTGCTCGGAGCCGTCCCTGCGCCGCACGACCGTACCGCCGATGCCCTCTTGCGCCGCCCGCAGGATCAGGCTCCTCGTCAGTGCGCCGATCGAGACGTAGTCACCGTAGGCCTGGTAGATCTCGAGCATCGTGAACTCGGGATTGTGGGTCGCGTCGGCACCCTCGTTCCTGAAATTCCGGCCCAGCTCGTATACCTTCTCGATACCGCCGACCACGAGCCGCTTGAGGTAGAGCTCGAGCGCGATCCGCAGGTAGAGCCGCATATCGTACGCATTGATGTGAGTAACGAACGGCCTGGCGTTGGCACCTCCGTGCAAGGCTTGCAGCATCGGCGTCTCGACCTCAAGGAACCCGTGGCTGTGCAGCTCCTCACGGATCGCCCGGTTGACCGCCGCCCGGAGCTCGGCGAGCTGCCTGGCCGCTGGATTGACAATCAGATCGAGGTAACGCATTCGTACCCGCGACTCTGGGTCCGTCAGGCCAGCGTGCTTGTCCGGCAATGGCCGCAGCGCCTTGGCGGTGATCGCGAACGAATCAGCCAGGACCGAGAGCTCGCCGGTGCGCGAGGTGATGACCTCGCCAGTCACGCCCACCTGATCGCCAAGGTCGACATCGGCCTTCCACGCGGCCAGGCCTTCCTCGCCGGTGCGGTCACGAGAGATCATGACCTGGATCTCAGCCGTGCCGTCCTTGATCGTGGCGAAACACAGCTTGCCGCCCGTGCGGTACAGCATGACCCGCCCGGTGACACCGACGCGCTCACCGGTCGCGGTGTCCGCCGGAAGGCCCGCGTGCCGCTCCCTGACCGCCGTGATCGCGTCAGTGCGCGGGTAGCCGATGGGGTAGGGGTCGGTGCCGGCCGCCCTGAGCCGTTCCATCTTGGCCAGCCTGACTCGTTCCTGCTCGGACAGTTCGTCGTTCATCTGCCAGAGGTTACCGGCGCGCCAGCAGGCCGGCGACGAAGATTAGCTCGCGGTGTTGCGCTCATAGACGAGCCGCAGGCCGATGAGCGTCAGCCACGGCTCGTAGGCGTCGATGTTCTTCACCTCATCGATCACCAGGGGGGCCAGGCCGCCGGTAGCGATGATCGTGACTGCCGTCGGGTCATCCGGTGAAAGCTCCGCCGCCATCCGGCGGGAGATGCCCTCGACCTGTCCGGCGAACCCGAAGATGATCCCGGACTGCAGTGCCTCGACGGTGTTCTTTCCGATCACTCGCCCCGGCCTTGTCAGCTCGACCTTAAGCAGCTGGGCGGCCCGCCTGGACAGCGCGTCGACCGAGATCTCGATGCCGGGCGCCAGCGCCCCGCCCACGAAGTCACCCTGGGCGCTCGCGGCGTCGAAGTTGGTTGAGGTACCGAAGTCGACCACGATCGCTGGCCCGCCGTACAGGTGGACGGCGGCGACCGTGTTCATGATCCGGTCGGTGCCTACTTCCTTAGGATTGTCCATCCTGATCGACACGCCGGTCTTGACGCCCGGCTCTACGATCAGCGTACGGATGTCCCGGTAGTACCGGCCAAGCATCTCCCGCATGGCGTGCAGCACCGACGGCACGCTCGAGCACACCACGATGCCGTCAAGACCCTGCCTGGCGAGCAGCGGGCTCTGGGACAGCAGCCCGTGCAACGTCACCGCCAGCTCGTCAGCGGTCCTGACCGGATCGGTGGCCGTCCGCCAGTGTTCGACCACCTTCTCCTGGTCGAACACGCAGAGCACGGTATTCGTGTTACCTACATCAATCGCCAGCAGCATGCAGACCTATCCCGACACGGTCAGATCGAGCCCGATATCCAGCGCAGGCGCCGAATGCGTCAGCGCTCCCACCGACAGGTAGTTAACCCCGGTAGCCGCGACCTGCGCCGCCGACTCAAGCCGAAGCCCCCCGCTAGCCTCAAGCAGCACCCGCCTTCCCGCCAGAGCGACCGCCTCCCGCAGCTCATCAATCCCGAAATTGTCAAGCAAGATCAGGTCGGCCCCAGCTCCTACCGCCTCAGCGACCTGCTCCACCGAGTCACATTCAACCTCAACGACAATCTCGGGCGCGATCTCCCTGACCGCCCGGTACGCCGCCGCCACCGACCCAGCCGCCGCCACATGATTGTCCTTGATGAGCGCGGCATCCCCCAGCGACATCCGGTGGTTGACCCCGCCCCCGCACCGCACGGCGTACTTCTCCAGCATCCGCAGGCCAGGCAGCGTCTTGCGGGTATCCCTGACCCGCGCCCCGCTCCCGGCTATCGCATCGCTCCACAATCGCGTGAGACTGGCGATCCCCGACATATGGGTAACCAGGTTCAAAGCCGTCCGCTCTGCCGTCAAGATGGCTCTAAGCGGGCCGTGGACGGTCGCTAGTACTTGTCCGGGGCTGACCCGGTCGCCATCGGCTGCTGCGTGGTGGAACTCGACTTGAAGGTCAAGACCTGGCTTGGGGGCGTCGGGCAAGCCGATGGATGCCGCCGTGCGCTGAACGCTTCCGGCGAATCCATCGCCCTGCCCGACCGCGACAAATACGGCCTCTGCGACTACAAGGCCGGCCACTACGCCGGGAGACCGGGCGACAAGGTCGGCTCTGCCGGTCATGGAGGCCGGGATGGTGGCTTGGGTGGTGATGTCAGATCCGGGATTGAGGTCTTCGGCTAGCGCCGTCCCGATTACCCGGGCAACCTGAGCTGGGTCTAGTCCGAGGGCGGTCAGCTTGTCCGTTACTTCCGCCGGCAGTTCACAAATCATGCTCTGGGTCCGTCTTCCGCTGGGGGTGCTGGTCAGGCACGAATCGGACTGTTAGCTCATCAACTGTGCGAGTCGGGTGGGCATCCGTCCGAGCCGGTGCGTTATGCACAGGCTCGGATGGCATGCCCGCCCGACCGGCCCCGACCTGGTTTTCATCGGCATGACCCGGATCAAGAGAAACGATCAGGTGGCCGAGCCAGGAATCGGAGGAATCCGGGAAATCCTCCCGCCAGTGACTACCTCGGGTCTCGGTTCGGGTGGACGCCGACAGGACCAGTGCAGATGCCAGGAGGTGCAGGTTGGTTGCTTCCCAGGAGGCTAGCTCTGGCTGGGCGGATTGCTGGGTGCCGATCTTGCGTAGCTCTTCGGCTGCGGTGGCCAGGCCTTCACCTGAGCGTAGTACGCCTGCTCGCTCGGTCATGAGCTGCTGGATCTCGGGCATTGCCGCCGGGTCAAGCAGGGCTTGGGGGCGGGTGTCGCGGGCGGGGGTGGCGGGGAGCGGGAGGGTGGTCGCCAGGTCGATGGCGATGTGCTCGGCGAAGACCAGGCCTTCCAGGAGGGAGTTGGAGGCTAGCCGGTTGGCGCCATGAACGCCTGTGCAGGCGGTCTCGCCGCAGGCGTAGAGGCCGGGAATGCTGGTGCGGCCACGCAGGTCGGTCTTGATGCCGCCGCTGGCGTAGTGGGCGGCGGGGACGACCGGGATGGGGTCGGTGACCGGGTCGATGCCGTGGGCACGGCAACTCGCCCTGATGGTGGGGAAGCGGTGCTCCCAGACTTGCTCGCCCAGGTGGCGTCCGTCCAGGTAGACGTGATCGGTGCCGGTGGTCATCATCACGTTCATGATCGCCTTGGCGACTACGTCGCGCGGGGCCAGATCGGCTAGGGGGTGGCGGCCGGTCATGAACCGGTTTCCGGTCTCGTCGATCAGGAAGGCACCTTCGCCGCGCACCGCCTCGGAAATCAGGGGCTGCCGCCCTCGGGCCTCCGCGCCGAGCCAGAGAACGGTCGGGTGGAACTGCACGAACTCCAGGTCGGCTGCCTTCGCGCCGGCGCGGAGGGCGAGAGCGACGCCGTCACCGGTTGAGACCGGCGGATTGGTGGTGGCCAGGTAGGTCTGGCCGATGCCGCCGGTGGCCAGGACGACGGCGGGAGCATAGACGGCACCGATGCCGTCTTGCTGGCCTTCGCCGATGACATGCAGGGTCAGGCCAGCTGTCCGGCCGTCCGAGGTGAGCAGCAGGTCGAGCGACATGGCGTGATCGATCACGTCGAGGCCGACGCCGTCCGGGCCGGCGCTGGCCTCCGCCAGCGCGGCTAGCAGCGCACGCGAGATCTCGGCGCCGGTCGAGTCACCGCCGGCATGGGCGATCCGGCTGCGCAGATGACCGCCTTCCCTGGTGAGGGCGAGCGGGCCGCCTGGCTCGGAGTCGAATCTGGCGCCAAGGGCGATGAGCCGCCTGACCGCATCCGGCCCGTCTGTCACCAGCGCCCGCACGGCCTCGATGTCACAGAGCCCGGCTCCGGCGGTGAGCGTGTCGGTCAGGTGCTGGTCCGGCGAGTCACCAGGGCCGAGAGCGGCGGCGATCCCGCCCTGGGCCCACCGGGTCGAGCCGTCGTCGAGCATGGACTTGGTCACGAGCAGGATGTTGCTGCCCGGCATGGCGCTGTGTGCGTTGAGTGCCACGGTCACGCCGCCGATGCCCGATCCGACAACGACAACGTCGGCTCGCCTGACCCAGCCCGGTGGCGGCGCGAGCAGTCGTCTAGCGATCACGGTGAGCCCTCAATCATTAGCAGTGCGTTGTCAATCAACCGGGTCTTTCCTACAGTGCCGGCGATCAGCAGCCTCGCGGGGCCTGTGTGACCGGGGCCGGCCGCTGGAAGGTCGCTGGATCGACCAGTTCCGCGTAGTCGGTCATCAGCGAGGGATCTGCCCGGGCGGCGATGGCCAGTTCGGCGCTGGCAGCGGCGAGCGCCGGGACCACGCCCTGGCTCGCCGCCCGCGCGGCCGCGCGGAGCGCCCTGCGGAGGGATCGCGCCGTGGCCCTGTCGGCCGGGGACAGGTAACCATTCCGGCTTGACGCGGCGAGACCGTCTGGCTCGCGCACCGTAGGCACCGATGCGATCTCGATACTCAGGTTCAGGTCCGCCACCATCCGCCGGATCAGGAACAACTGCTGCGCGTCCTTCTCCCCGAAGACAGCCACCTCAGGCTGTACCAGATTGAACAGCTTAAGCACCACAGTAAGCACGCCGTCGAAGAATCCTGGCCTGAACGCACCTTCGAGCACCGTGCCGAGCGGACCGGGATCCACCATGATGGCCTGCTCGACCGGGTACATCTGCCCGGTCAGCGGGGCGAACACCGCGGCCACGCCCTCATCCGCGCAGATCTCGAGGTCGCCGGCGAGGTCGCGCGGGTACCGGTCGAGGTCGGCGCCGGCCCCGAATTGCAGCGGGTTGACGAACACCGACACCACGACAGAACCGCCTGGCCCAGCAAGCTCACGACCGCGTCGCAGCAGGGCACGATGCCCGTCGTGCAGCGCCCCCAAGGTCGGAATGAGCACGACCGGGCCCGGCAGGGTCAGGCGCGCGGCGGCTATCCCGATCGTGGACCTCGCCACCATCGGGATCACGTGATCGGCCCGGACAGCACGACCAGCAGCCGCTGAGCGTCATCGGGGGTCAGCGTGCGCGCCGCTAGCGCCCGGTCGGCGGTCAGCCGCGCGAGCGCGAGGTAAGCACCGAGTGCCTCGGGAGCCGATTCCCTGATCGCCGCGACGTGCGCGGCGACCGTCTCCGCATCGCCCCGGGCGACCGGGCCGGTCAGCGCCGCGCTGCCAAGCGAGAGCGAGTTGTCGAGGGCCGCGGTCAGCAGCGGGCGAAGCAAGTTAGCCGGGTCGGCGACGCCCGCGTCGGTCAGCATGTCGGTCGCCGCCGCTACGAGGGTGACCAGGTGATTGGCGGCACTGGCGAGTGCCGCGTGGTAAAGACCGCGCTTGTCGTCATCGATGAAGACCGGCTCACCTCCCATCTCGACCACGAGCACCTCGGCTACCGCGCGCAGGGCTAGCGGAGCGGTGATGCCAAATGAGATGCCAGCCATCTTCGCCGCGTCTTCCGGCCGGCCGGTAAAAGTCATCACCGGGTGCAGCGCCAGCGGCAGCGCGCCCTTGGCGGCAACAGGGTCAAGCACCGCGAGGCCATGCCGGCCGCTGGCATGCGCGATGAGCCTGCCTGCCAGTGGCACGTCGGTGGCGGCCAGGCCGGCGACCAGGGCAGTCAGCGCGTCATCGGGGACCGTGAGCAGCACGAGCCCGGCCTGCTCGACGACCTGCTCAGGCTGGAGGACCGGCACGCCAGGCAGCCTGGCGGCGATCCGGCTCAGCGACGCCTGCGACACCGCCGAGACTGCCACGACCCGGTGGCCCGCCCTGACCAGGGCTGCCCCCATCGCGGTACCGACCCGCCCGGCCCCGACTATGCCAACGGCCAGCGCCGCTGGGTGGGCAGGGTCACTGCCGCCAGCGCTGGCGGCAAGGATGTCCTCGCCAGCCATGTCAGAGTCCGAGACCGTGCGGGCCGTGATGCCCGTTGGGGTAAGGCAGATCTTCCTCGTCCTCATCATCGGGTGGCTCGGCCGACCGGCAGCACCGTTCCAGGTAGAGCGCGGCGGCGACTAGCGCGATCGCCGCCGCCACGGTGAACGCCGATACCAGCGCGTCATGTCGTGGCACGGGCTTGTCAAGCGAGGACAGCGTGTAGATACAGAACCCGGCGGCGAGCCCGCCAAACGCGGCCGCGGCCGCCGAGCTAGCCTTCGCGAGCGCGACTATCCGGGGCACAGCCATCGGGTCGATCGGCCGGACGCGCGGCCCGCCCCGCAGCCTGACTCGCAGGTTCCGCGCGACCAGCAACTCGCCGACGGCAAGCAGCGCGAGGGCCGGCACCGCCGTCCACGGGAGCGGCGGCAGGTGCGCAAAGGCGAAGAGTGCCACCAGCCAGGCCAGAGCGGCGCTGCCGATCGCTTCCACCGCCAGTGACCACGGTTTGGTTGGCTGCATCTGTCTGCTTCACTCCTGGGCTCGAACGACCTCAAGCGCCACATCGTCAAGCCGGGTAACTCCGGCCATGCCAACCTCTGCCAGCAGCCCGGCGACCGGCCCGAAGCCGACAAGTCGCGCCTGCCGGTCCGCATCAAGCCAAGGGGCCAGAACGAAAGCCCTCAGGTGCGCACGCGGGTGAGGCAACGTCAGCTCAGGGTCGCTGCTTACTTCGCCGTCGCAAGCGATCAGGTCGACGTCAAGCGTACGCGGCCCCCAGCGCTCCTCGCGTACCCGGCGCTGGGCTTGCTCCGCCGCCTGACCCAGCGCCAGGATCGACCGGGCCGGCAGCGCGCTGTCGGCAAGCAGGACCGCGTTCAGGTAGTCCGGCTGAGCCGGACCGCCGACCGGAGCCGTCGAGTACACAGCGGAGACAGCGGCAAGACTCAGGCCAGGCGCGGCGGCGAGATGATCAACCCCGGCCTGCAAATTCCCGAGCCGGTCACCAAGATTGCTGCCGAGCGCCAGGACGATCTGCCGGGAGCCGGTCATGTCCGGCTTCGCCGGATGGTCACGCTCACATCGGACAGGCGCACCTTGACCGGAGCGCTCGGTTTGTGGACCGTGATCTCGACCTCGCTGACCCGCTCATCGGCCAGGCAGGCCACCGCGAGGCGCTGTGCGAGGGTCTCGATCAAGTCCACAGGATCGCCGCCGGTTATCTCGGCCAGGCGGTCGGCCAGGACCCCGTAGTCGACGGTCAAAGACAGGTCATCGGTAGCCGCGGCCGCACTGGTGTCCAGCCAGAGCGCGGCGTCGACGATGAATTCCTGGCCGTCGGCCCGTTCGTGCGGCAGCACCCCGTGCCGCCCGAATACCCGCAAGCCGGTCAGTTCGATCCGGTCCAGCTGGCTCATGATCTCACCTCCTGCTGCCATCGTGCGGCGATCCGTGCGGCGTCGATATTGCCAGGTACCGAGTGGACCCGGACACACCAGGCTCCCGCGCTCGCGGCCAGTGCGGTAAGGGCCACGGTAGCGTCGTCGCAGAGCGCGAACGGCCTCGGGGTATCCGGGCTGTCGCCGAGCAGCCTGCCGATGAACCGCTTGCGCGATGCCCCGACCAGCACGGGGAACGGCGCGCCAGGACAGGCCAGCGCGGAGATCTCGGGCAGCCTGGCCAGCAGCGCCCAGTTATGCGCTGCTTCCTTGGCGAAGCCGAGGCCTGGATCCACGATTAGCGTGGCCGGGTCGACTCCAGCCCTGATCAGCGCCGTCACCCGATCAGCCAGCTCTGCGGTCACCTCGCTGACCACGTCGGCGTACACGGCCCGGCTCTGCATATCCAGGCTCTGACCGCGCCAGTGCATGACTACGTAGGGCACCCGCGCGCTGGCGATCATGGCGGCCATGCCAGGATCGGCCTGGCCGCCGCTCACGTCGTTCACCAGCTTCGCACCGTGGCTGATCGCCAGTTCGGCGACGGCGGCCCGCATGGTGTCTACGCTCACCACGATTCCAGCGTCCGCCAGGGCCTTGATCACAGGTCCAACCCGGCGCAGTTCCTCAGCCGGCGAGACCCTCGGCGCCCCCGGCCTGGTCGACTCGCCGCCCACGTCTACGATGTCGGCGCCGCTCGCGGCCAGCTCCAGGCCATGCGTGATCGCGTCATCCACGCTGAACCACCGGCCGCCATCAGAGAAGGAGTCCGGGGTCACGTTAACCACGCCCATGACCAGACACCTGTCCCGCGCCGGCAGTCCAGGCACCCTCAGCTGTCGACCAGCCATCTGCGCACTCTACAAGCCCGCCCCCCAGAGATCACACCGCACGCCGCCGGCGACGCCAGCCCCGGCCTGCTGCAGGAGACCTCGCGCATCGGCAAGAGCGGCGGCCGGGCCGGCCCTGCGGCTGTGGTGGCAGTCCGGATCACGGAGAGTTGCCGTCATCCTGGGGGAGAGTTGCCGCCTGGCGTAGCGTTACCGTCGTATATGACGGCTAACGCTACCTGAGGCGGTATCTCTACCCGTGGATGGCTCTGGGCGCGGATTCCGTGACTGGGCGGCTGTAGCGGGTTGCTGCGGGCCACGCCGGACCCGGTTCTGGCATCCGCCCTGGCCGGCCGGTCGCCAGGCCGGTACGAGCGAGACTGCCGGGGCTGGTGCGGCGGCTGCGGCCGGGGCTGTGACCGCCGCTCTCCGGAGCGGGGGACGGCGACCAGGGAAAGTGGTGATACGTCGTCCGGCCTGACCGACGTATCACCACTTTCCGTTGAAAATTTGCCCCAGTTAACCGGGTTTGTGGTTATCAAAGTGTCAATACGTTGCGGCCAACGACCGACGTATCGCCACTTTCCGTGGCCCGGCACTCCCGCCCGCCCGCCGCGACCCCGGCATCACCCGGCCAGGCCACCCAAGCTCGTGATCACGGAACTCCGGTGTGGCTCCCAGGACTCCGCAGCCGGCTCGGGCAGCGGCTGCCGTCCCGCGTGCCCAGGTCAGATCGCAGGTCAGATCGAGGTGGGTCGGCTGGAGTGACGGAATCTGCGGGGGTGGCGGAGAGCGCCGCGGATCTTGCGGTTGATTCTGGCGACCTCGATGGTGGGCCAGACCAGGAAGGCCTCGGCCTCGAGCGCGGCCAGGCCCACCCTGATGGCGTCGCGGGGGCCGGTGAAGACCATGAACCTCGGCACCCACTCTGGTGCGAACTTGGCGTTGAACTTATACAGCGACTCAATCTGGAACCAGCGGGACAGGAAGAGCAGGAATCGCCTGAAGGCCCGTACGATCGGGCCGGCCCCGATCCGCTCGCCTCGTTCCAGTGCGGCCCTGAAGGCGGCGAAGTTCAGCGAGATTCGCTTGACCCCTAGGGCCTCCGCCGCCTTGATGGTCTCGACGATCATGAAGTCGTTCAGGCCCGGCTGCGCTGACCTGTCCCTGCGCATCAGATCGAGCGAGAGTCCGTCCTTGCCCCAGGGCACGAATTGCAGCAGGGCCTTGAGATCGCCGTCCTGGGTGGCGGTAGCGACCACGCACCGCTCATCGCCGAGGCCGCCGATCCGGCCGAGCGCCATCGAGAAGCCGCGCTCGGTCGGCGTGCCCCGCCAGGAGTCGGCCTGCCGCACGAGCCTGGCCAGCTCTTCGGCGGGCACGTCAGCGACCCTCCTGACCTCAGCGACGTAGCCCGCCCGGTCGACCCTCGTGACCATCTGCCGCACATTGCGCATCTGGCGGCCCTGCAGGGAGAAGTCGGCTACCGTCACCACGGCCTCGTCACCGAGCTCAAGCGCGGTCAGCTCACCGGTCCGGCACCAGATCTCGGCGCCAAGCTCGCTGCAGCCGACCACGGCCGGTGCCCAGGCATGCCTGGCCGCCATATCAAGAAACGCGTTCATGGCGCCCGGCCAGGCCTCCGGGTCACCGAGCGGGTCACCGCTGGCGAGCATCACCCCGGACAGCACCCGATAGCAGATGCAGGATTTCCCTGTCGCTGACCAGATCACGCTCTTGTCGTCACGCAGGCCGAAGTAGCCAAGTGAGTCAGCCGCGCCGTAACGATCGAGGAGCCCCCTGACTCGCTCGGCGTCTTTCGCGTCCAGCCTGCCCTGCGGCTCGGCCGGGCGCAGGAACATATACGCGGTCATGATGACGGTGATGAATCCGAGCGCTCCGGTGAGGATCTGGAAGAAATCGCCCCGGATGTCTTCCACGAAGTGGATCGGCGTTGGCGCGCTCGCGCCGACCAGGCCGTAGAAGACGGCCGTTATCCGCTCGGGGAAGGTATAGGGCCGGGTCAGGCCGCGCAGCGCGATGAAGCAGAGCCCGATGGTCAGGTCGGCGCCCAGGATCCAGACGAATACCCCAAGCGCTCGCCAGCGCGTGCGCGGGTCACCGAGCGCGTAGAACTGGCGGCGGTAGTAAAAGCCGAGTCCGATCAGGACCGCGGTAATAGCGAAGCCGGTCAGCATCGCGGTGATGCCCAGGGTCGTGGCCAGATGGGGCAGCCGGACCAGGTTAAGCCCGGCGGCCAGGATCAGCAGTGTCATCACCGCCTGCCAGGAGCGAAGCTTGCGCCGCAATAGTCCGTGGCACAGCATCAGCAGAAGCAGGCCGATGACGATGAGCGCCGTTCTGGTCAGGTTCAGGGTCAGGGTCAGGGCGCCAGGAGTTGTCGCGGCCACTCGGTGCAGCCTGCTATCGGCAAAGTGAAGCCGATGGTAAAGACGGGAGTTAACGCCGAGGGCGATGAAGGAAAGCCCGACCAGGAGCACGATCCAGCCAGCCAGGCGCGGCACCCAGCGCTGTTGCTGGCGCCGGTCGATCGGGCGCCCGGAGCCCGGACCCGCGGACCGGCCAGGCCGATGCGGACGACGGAACAGCAGTCGGCCTGTCTGGCCGCTGCTCGGCTCCGGATCTGGGCTCTTCCGGTACTTGCCCGATAAGGTCCGTCATCTCCGACACATAGGTGCGGCCCCGACTCACGGGGCACAGCGTAGCCATAAAGGGGACGGCCGCGTGGCCAAATGCCGTCCAGCCGACTAGTGGCGGGCCATCAGCAGGCTCATGGCCTCTGCTCGTGTGCTATCCGAACTGCGGAAGCAGCCCCGGACCGCTGAGGTTACGGTTTTGGCACCGGGCTTACGCACCCCGCGCATTGCCATGCAGAGGTGCTCGGCCTCGACAACCACGATAACGCCTCTTGGCTCAAGTACCTCCATAAGCGAGTCCGCGATCTGGCTCGTCATCCGCTCCTGCACCTGCGGACGCCGAGCGTAGACATCGACCAGCCTGGCCAGCTTGGACAGGCCAGTTATCTGCCCCTTGTCGTTCGGGATATACCCCACATGAGCGTGCCCGAAGAACGGCGTCAGGTGGTGCTCGCAGTTGGAGAACATCTCAATGTCGCGGACGAGCACCATCTCGTCATGGTTCGCGTCGAAGACGGTCCGCAGGACGTCGGCCGGAGCCTGGCTCAGCCCGGCGAACTGCTCAGCCAGAGAGCGAGCGACCCGGCTGGGCGTGTCCTTAAGACCGTCCCGAGCCGGGTCCTCGCCGATAGCCAGCAGGATCTCAGTTACCGCTCGCTCGATTCTCGCCAGGTCGACGGTGTTTGCCGACACCGGAAGTGCGGCCAGCGGACCATGGTCCGCTGGCCGCACTGACTCGCTCAACTCCCAGCGCCCTGCGGCCCGGCGTCACCGTAACCCTGACCGCCAGAGTCAGGACCGAATGAGTCGATGCCACCACGTCCGTCGAGCCCGAATGGATTGCTCAGCGGCCCGTTGGACATCGGATCGGCATAGCCCTGGCCAAGCCCTGGTGCCTGGCCATTGCCGCTGCGCGGCAGTTCCTTGCCGTCCGCGGCCGAGGCCGCGGTCAGCGCCAGCTCCTTGGGGGTCAGCACCGGCGGCCGGTCAGAAGGCATCCGCTTGCCGTACCCGGTGTAAGAACCGCGCGTCGGCCGCTTCTGGACAGCGGCGAAGATCTCGAGCACCTGGTTCCTCGACAGCGTCTCGTGCTCCATGAGCTGCAGCACCAGCGCATCGAGAACGTCGCGGTACTGGACCAGGACGGTCCAGGCCTCGTCATGAGCGGACTCGATCAGGCGCCTTACCTCATCGTCGATCGCCGAGGCGATCTCTTCTGAGTAGTCCCTGGAATGTGACATCTCCCGGCCAAGGAACGGCTCTGAGTCGCCGGAGCCGAACTTGCGCGCGCCGAGCCGCTCGCTCATGCCGTACTCGGTGATCATTCCGCGCGCGATCGCCGACGCCTTATCGATGTCGTTGGCGGCACCGGTGGTGGGCTCGTGGAAGACAAGTTCCTCCGCCGCGCGCCCGCCGAGCAGCATCGCCAGCTGGTCCATCATCTCGGCCCGGCTGACCAGGAACTTGTCCTCGGACGGCGCCGCCGCCGTGTAGCCGAGGGCCCGGCCGCGCGGAATGATCGTGATCTTGTGCACCGGATCGGCGTGTGGCATCGCGTGCCCGACGAGCGCATGGCCGCCCTCGTGATACGCGATGATCTTGCGCTCCTTCTCCGACAGCAGCACGCTCTTGCGCTTCGGGCCGGCGGTGACCCGGTCGATGGCCTCCTCAAGATTGGCCATCGAGATCTGGGTCTGGTTGAAGCGCGCCGTCAGCAGCGCGCCCTCATTGATCACGTTCGCCAGGTCGGCGCCGGTGAACCCCGGGGTACGCCGCGCGATGATGTCGAGATCGACGTCGGGAAGGAATGGCTTGCCCCTGGCGTGCACGCGGAGAATGCCCTTGCGCCCGGCCAGGTCCGGCTGCGCCACCACGATCTGCCGGTCGAACCGGCCAGGCCGCAGCAGGGCCGGGTCGAGGATGTCGGGCCGGTTGGTGGCGGCGATCACGATGACGCCGCCCTTGGTGTCGAAGCCGTCAAGCTCGACGAGCAGCTGGTTCAGGGTCTGCTCACGCTCGTCGTGCCCGCCGCCGAAGCCGGCGCCGCGATGCCGCCCGACCGCGTCGATCTCATCGACGAACACGATCGCCGGCGCATTGGCCTTGGCCTGCTCAAAGAGATCGCGGACGCGGGACGCGCCGACTCCGACGAACATCTCGACGAAGTCCGAGCCCGAGATGGAGTAGAAGGGCACTCCCGCCTCGCCGGCTACGGCCCTGGCCAGCAGGGTCTTGCCGGTCCCCGGCGGGCCGTAGAGGAGCACGCCCTTAGGAATCTTGGCGCCGATCGCCTGGAACTTGGCCGGAGTCTGCAGGAACTCCTTGATCTCCTCAAGCTCCTCGATCGCCTCATCGGCGCCGGCCACGTCAGCGAAGGTGGTCTTGGGTGTGTCCTTGGTGATCAGCTTGGCGCGGGACTTGCCAAAGTTCAT
This sequence comes from uncultured Actinomycetota bacterium, assembly GCA_963819285.1. Lineage (GTDB taxonomy): Bacteria > Actinomycetota > Actinomycetes > Streptosporangiales > Streptosporangiaceae > Chersky-822. The sequence goes on along the minus strand of CAWFVM010000002.1, from coordinate 491,311 downwards.
CACCCGCGAGCCGCCGCCCTGCATCTGGTTCATGAAGACGAAGAACAGCAGGAAGATCACGATGAACGGCAGCCAGCCAAGCAGGACGCTCAGCAGCGAGTTGCCCTGCGGAAACAGGACGTTGTACAGCTGCGGCTGATGCTTGGCCTGCGCCTGGGCCTGGAGGATCCGGGTGAACTGGTTCTGCTGGTCCCCCACCCAGGTGGCCTCATACTGCTGGTTTTTGGTGGTGGTGACCTGGATCACCTGGGTGGGCACGGTCAGCGTCGCCGACTTGACCTGCCCGGACTGGACGAGTCCGTAGACGAAGGAGGTGTTCGCCTTCTGGTACTGACTCGATCCGGTGAACTTGAGCACCACAATGAGGAGCACGAAGACCAGCAGGATGGCGAGCATCCAGCCGCGGAAAATGCGCTTCAGATCCATCGATTAACGGCTCCGGCTAAGCCGGGCCGGTGCCTCCTGCCGAGCCTCGTGTCCCGCCGCCTGCCGGCAGGAGCGCAGTACATCCGAGCTTCCCATTCGCGGTATGCCCTCTCTCTTCCCGCTCTCGCGAGAAATAACGACGGTACACCGCGACGGCTTGCACAGCCGCGTTGGCGGCACTCACTTCAGGAAGCCGCGTGCCCTATGCTCCGCCTCTACCCAAGTAAACGCGATTCAACTTCCGATGTGTTCCCGCGTGATCGCACGGGAACCGCGATCCGTCGCGCCAGCGACGGACGAGCAAGTCAGGTCGCGTAGGCGTGCGGAGCAAGCGTGCCGATGAACGGCAGATTCCGGTACCGCTCGGCGTAGTCGAGGCCATAGCCGATGACGAACTCATCCGCGATCTCGAACCCGGTGTAAGCGACCTGCACCGGCATCTGGGCGGCGGCGTGCTTGCGGAGCAGCACGCAGACGGCCACCGAGGCAGGGTCCCTCGACTGCAGGTTGTTGACCAGGTAGGACAGGGTGAGACCGGAGTCGACGATGTCCTCGACCACCAGCACGTGCCTGCCGCTTATGTCCGTGTCGAGATCCTTCAGGATCCGCACCACTCCAGATGACTTCGTGCCGGAGCCGTAGGACGAGATGGCCATCCAGTCCATGCTCACCGCGGAATGCATGGCCCTGGCCAGATCGGCCATCACCATCACCGCGCCCTTGAGCACGCCAACAAGCAGGAGTTCGCGGCCAGCGTAATCGGCGTCGATCCGCGCGGCCAGCTCTGCGATCTTGGCCTGCAGCTGTTCCGTCGTGATCAGCACGCCAAGGAGATCCCCACCCATGTCACTGGCGTCCACCTAAACCTCCGTCTCGTTCTGCCCGGTGAAGTGCAGCCTGCCATACCGGCGCTGGCACCTCACGGCACCCGGCAGGTCGAGCCAGCGCTGCCCGTGCCAGTCGGTGATCAGCGCGTCGAGCTCGGCCACGTGTTTCGCGGCCAGCGACCCGGCCGGGACTCCCGCCGCGACGGCCGCCCGCCTGAGCAGCCTCGTCCTGATCGCGCCAGGAAGCTCGGCGACCGCCGATACCTCGGCCGACCTGGGGCCTGGTTCACCTGCCGCCGGCCAGTCATTGATCAGCCGCCGCGCGGCCGACTCGGCCAGGCCGTCCAGTACCTCGGCGTCGGCTCTGAGCTGATCGGACGTGCGGGCGAGTGACGCAGTGATGCCAGGGCCGATCAGCTCCTCCATCAGCGGCAGGATCTGCTCCCTGACCCTGACCCGGCGGAAGGCTGGATCGTGGTTCTGCGGGTCGAGCCAGGGGCGCAGGCGCAGCGCCGTGCACGCGGCCACCGTCTGGTCCCGGCGCAGGCCGAGCAGCGGGCGCAGGTAGCACCCGCTGACAGGCGCCATGCCCGCTAGAGCCCGGGCGCCAGAACCTCGCGCCAGCCCCAGCAGCACCGTCTCCGCCTGGTCGTCCATGGTGTGGCCGAGCAGGATCGCGCTGGCTCCCGATTCCGCCGACACCACCTCGAAGACGGCATACCTGGCCAGCCGGGCCGCGGCCTCGGGACCTGGATAGTCCGGGGCGTCAGCACGACTCCGCACGTCGGCGAGTACCTGGTGCACCGGGTCAAGGCCGAGCCCGGCCAGGGTCCTTGAGACTCGCCCTGCCTGCTCGGCCGAGCCTTCCTGCAGACCGTGATCAATGGTGACAGCGCCCGCGCGCAGACCGAGCTTCGGGGCCTCGAAGGCGACCGCGGCGGCCAGGGCCAGCGAGTCAGGACCACCCGAGCAGGCGGCGAGCACCAGCGCGCCTGGTGCCCGGTCTGACCACTGACCGACCGCGCTGGCCAGGGACCGGCGCACGGCGAGCCTCGTCGCGGCAACCGCCGGATGCGGCCGTCCTGGCACCGCCCGGTTCACCTCATGCCACGCCGGGATTCAGCTCCCGACCCTGCGCGTCACCGACCCGCTCAAGCCAGCGAGTCGGGCTGGCGAACTCCTCCTTCGTCGGCAGCGTCTGCGGTGAGGTCCAGACCAGGTTGAACGTCTTCATGCCGGCGGCGTCGACGACCGCCCGGACGAACGCCGCGCCCTGCTGGTACTGCTTCATCTTCAGGTCGATGCCGAGGATCCTGCGGATCACCTGCTCGCCCCGGTTTCCTGTTGACCGCCGCGAGTTGAACTTCGACCTGATCTGCTCCACGCTGGGCACCACCGCAGGTCCGACGGCGTCCATCACGTAGTCGCCGTGGCCTTCCACCAGGGTCATCACCGACGTCAGCCGGTCGAGGATGTCGCGCTGACGCGGGCTCTGCATGACCTCGATCAGGCTCTCGCCGTCGCCGCCGCGTACCGCGCCAGAGACTGCCGCCCCCGCCGAGCGCAGCCTGGACAGGATCGATGCCGGATCCAGATCCGAGGCCAGCAGGAACTCGGTCATCTGCTGCTGCACGTAGGGACGAAGCCAGGGCACCGAGGTGAACTGAGTGCGGTGCGTCTCCTCGTGCAGGCAGACCCAGCGCCGGAAGTCGCTCGGGTCGACGCCCATCTCGCGCTCCACCATCATGATGTTCGGCGCGACCAGGGTGAGCCTGCCCGGCGGCGCCTCGGCGGCCGGCCTGCCAGGGTCGGGCGGCAGGAACAGCTCATACTGACCAAGAACCCGGCTGGCGAGATACGACAGGATCAGCCCCGCCTGCATGCCGGTGACACGGGACCCTACCGCCGTCAGCACGGACCCGGCCGCCGGCGCGGCCCCGACCTCCTGCATGTGCTCAACCAGCGGGTCGAGCACCACCTGGAACCCGCTGATGTTGGCCTTGATCCAGCCAGGACGGTCCACGATGGCTACCTGGCCGCCGTCGTCATCGCCTGGCAGGCCGGTCACCTCCCGTACCGGGTCAGCCACGGCGGCGGCCTGGATCCGCAGTTCGGCCACCACCTTGCGGGCATCGGCCAGGCTGACCTGCGGGCCGGGCCTCACCCACCGAGTAGCGGTCGAGGTGGCCACGTTCCAGTCGATCATCTGCGAGCTGCTCACCCCTACACCGTACGTGGCCTGTCCACGTAGTCGTCAGCGGCAGCCGCATCCGGCCAGTTCGGTCGCCAGCTTGCTGAGCATGGACTCGGGTGCGAGCCCGAGCTTCTTGTCGATGTCGTTACCCATGAAGGCGAAGACGAGCAGGTCCCCGTCGCTCGCATAGGCGACGCCAGCCATCGTGGCGACGTTGGAGAGGTTGCCGGTCTTAGCCCTGACCGTACCGAGGGCCGGCCTGCCGAAGGGGCCGAAGAAACTGCCGCGGGCCAGCGTTCCGGAGAAACCGGCTACCGGCAGGCCGGTGATCACCGAGCGCAACCCTGGCACCTGCTGGCCGGCCGCCAGCTGCACCAGCTTGACCAGCGCCTGCGGCGAGATCAGGTTGAGCGGCGACAGCCCGCTGCCGTCGTAGAGGTGGATGCCGTGCACGCCGAGCCTCGCATCGACCGCCATAACCGCGTGCGCGGCCCCGCTGAACGTCGCCGGCTTGCCGGTGGCGATGGCCACGTGCCTGGCCAGCGTCTCGGCGATCATGTTGTTGCTCTCCTGCAGCATCCACTGCACCATCTGCGCGAGCGTCACCGACTGTACCCGGGCGATGATCGCGCCGCTCGCGGCCCGCTTAACCTGGATCGGGACGTTCCGCACCGTGATCCCGTCGGCTCGCAGGAAGCCGGCGAACGCGGTCGCCGCATCAAGGCCAGGCGTCATGGATCTCGGCTGGAAGTTCGACGGGTCGTCAAGGTCCTGCGGGCGGCCGGAGGCGGTGAGCCTGCCCTGATCGACCTCGAGCCCGGTGACGGGTGCGGCATTGCCAGTCGCGATGTAGTCGTCGGCCGAGCCGAGGGCCGGCCAGCCGGGCGCCAGGGTGGGGCCGACGAACAGCGTATTGTCATAGGTCAGCCGGACGGAGCCGATCCCCTTGCCCCGCAGCGCCCGCGCGGTCCTGGCGGCGAGCGTGACCAGGGCCGCTGGCCGGGGATAGGACGACGCCGGGTACAGCCCGGCCGACAAGGTCGGATCACCCCCGCCCACCAGCACGATTCCCTGCCTGTCGCTCACCGCGAGCCGCACTGAGGTCAGGAACCTGGCTGTCGGGCCCAGGGTGTCGACGGCCGCGACGGCGGTGGCCACCTTGGTGGTGGAGGCCGGAGTGAAACCGGACGCGGCATTGAGCGAGTAGAGCACCTGCCCGGTCGAGTCATTGATGACCAGTGCGCCCACCCGCGAGCCGAGGTCACCGGTATCGATCAGCGCGGACAGCCTGGCGCCGACCACGCTGGCGGACGGGGCACCAGGGGCCGGTGAGCTTCCGGTCACGCCGGTGCCGCCCGGCTGCGGATCGGTCACCGCGCGCGCTGCGAGTCCGGGAGCTGGCCTGCTCTTGCCGCCGATCCGCGGCAGCTCGAACAGCGCCAGCCTGCCGGGCAGCAGGTGCGCCACCTCGGCCCCGGCGGCGACGGTGAACGCGCAGAGCAGCGCCAGGGTCAGGACCATCATCCGGGCCAGCCGGTTCAACCTGTCACCCCCTACCGACTAGATGCCGCCACTTCGACAGGTGGCCGTCACCGAGGGTATACATCACAACGGAAGGACACGCGCAGGCAATGTGGCAATCGGCAGCCGGGCAGCGCGGTCTGCGGACTGCCGTCCGCCGACCGCACTTCCGGTGTTTGCTGAAACAACAAGGGGGAGCGGACCGTGGAGTTCGATGTTGTCATCGAGATCCCGAAGGGTCAGCGCAACAAGTACGAGATGGATCACGAGACCGGGCGTATCCGACTTGACCGGATGCTCTTCACTTCTACCCGGTACCCGGCCGACTACGGCTTCGTCGAGCACACCCTGGCGGAGGACGGCGATCCGCTCGACGCGCTGGTCCTTCTTGAGGAGCCGACCTTCCCTGGCTGCCTGATCAAGTGCCGTGCCATCGGGATGTTCAGGATGCGTGACGAAAAGGGCAGGGACGACAAGGTGCTCTGCGTGCCGGCCACCGATCCGAGGATTGCCCATCTGCGCGATATCACCGATGTGTCGGAATTCGACCGGCTTGAGATCCAGCATTTCTTCGAGGTCTACAAGGCGCTCGAACCAGGCAAGGAAGTGGAAGCAGCGCGCTGGACCGGCCGGGAAGCCGCCGATGACGAGATCGAAGCCTGCCGCAAGCGGCTTGCGGACAGCGAAGCTGGGCACGGTGATTCCCGTGGCGGCTAGCTGGCCGCTCGCACGCGATGCGAGCCCGACCCGAGGAGGCCCGAGATGACCGAGCCTCCGAAGGCCGCGAGCCGGTCGCCAGTGCGCGGCGCGTTCACCGAACAGGACGCTCTGACGCTGAGCCAGACGGCACTGCTCGAAGAGCTCAGCGAGGCCGACACCAACGCGATCAGACCGCACACGCACGTGGTGACGCTGCGACGCGGCGAGCGGCTCTATGACGAGGGCGACATCGACGACCAGCTCTACGTCGTCATCGAAGGCAAGGTCAAGCTCACCAGAACCTCTTCGGATGGCCGGGAGGTGCTGGTGCGAGTGCAGGGGCCCGGCGACATGTTCGGCGAACTGGCGATGTTCGATCCCACCTACCGCACCTCGAACGCGAGCGCGGTGACCGACGCCAGGCTGGCCGCGATCGACCACGACGATCTGCGCGCGGTCCTGCTTGACCGCCCGGCGATCGCCCTGCTGCTGCTGCGCGAACTGGCTCAGCGGCTGCGCATCATCACCGACGCCAACACCAACCTGATCTTCACCGACGTTCCTGGCCGCGTCGCTAAGGCACTACTTGAGCTGGCCGACAAGTTCGGCACCCAGCAGCACGACGGCACGCTGGTCACCCACGACCTCACCCAGGAGGAGCTGGCGCAGCTGGTCGGCGCCTCGCGGGAGACGGTGAACAAGGCCCTGGCCGACTTCGCCGCCAGGGGCTGGATCCAGCTCTCCGCCAAGTCGGTGCTGCTGATCGATCCGGACCGGCTACGCCGCCGGGCGAGATAGGGCCGGGCAGGATAAGGCGGCGCTAGCCGGTCCTGCTCATGCCGTCGGGCAGCTCGCCGCGATCGGCGAGGTAACCAAGCTGAGCAAGCACAGAAAGCTCAGCGGCCGGCCAGAGCGCGCGATCGACGGCCGCGTAGACCCTGGCCACGATCTGCGATCTGGTGCGGTCGCCCTGCGCCAGAGCCGCCCTTATCTCGGCGAGTCGCTCGGCGCGGTGCGTTATATAAAAATCAAGAGCTGCCAGCGGATCGCTGAGCAGCGGCCCGTGACCCGGCAGCAGGGCCCGCAGCGGGACGGAATCGGCGAGCGAGCGCAGCCGGTCAAGCGAGCGGAGATAATCCCCCAGGTCGCCGTCGCGGGCGATGACGGTCGTGCCCCGGCCGAGCACCGTGTCCCCGGTGAGTACCGCCTGGTCGCCGCGCAGGTAGAGGCTGACCGAGTCGGCCGTGTGACCGGGAGTCGCGATCACCTCGATCTCGCAGCCACCCTGGCTCACCACGGAGCCGGGCGGCAGGCCCTCGGAGCCGAGCCGGTACGCCGGGTCCACCGCGCGGACGCCGGCGCCGGTCAGCTCGGCTAGCCTGCGCGCTCCCGCACTGTGATCGGGGTGACCGTGGGTCAGGACGATCTCAGCGATGCCCTGCCCGGCCTGCTCGGCCAGGGAACAGATCCGGCTCAGGTGAGCCTGGTCATCGGGGCCCGGGTCGATCACGATGGCGCGGGCCGCGCCAGGCTCGCCGATCAGCCAGGTATTGGTGCCGTCCAGGGTCATCAGCGACGGGTTCGGTGCCAGGACGCAGCGGGCCCGCTTCGTGCCCGACCCGTCGATGGCCGATCCCCCGCCGCCGGCGGTCACAGCGGGTACTCCCTGCTGCCAGGCACCGACAGCCAGGTCGCCCCGTCAGCGACGAACAGCTCGGGCAGCAGCGGCTTGATCTCACGCTCGGCGGCGAGCACCGCTGCCACATCATCGTGATCAGCCAGCTCGGCCAGCGTCATCGCGGTGGGCAGCCACAGCTCGATCTGCCTGGCCCTGCCAGCGTCGAGCGCGGCGGCCGGCGAGACCCACTGCACGGCCGCGGCCTCGCCTCCCACGTCCCTGGTGAGCTGGCCGGCCGGCAGCGCGGCGGCGAAGAACCTGGCGTCGAACCGGCGCGGCTCGGCCGCCGGGGTGATCCACCTGGACCAGGGCCGCAGCAGGTCAGAGCGCAGGATCAGGCCCCGCCTGGCCAGCAGCTCGGCGAGCGACAGCGAGCGGTCGAGCAGGGCGTGCCGGTCGGCTTCCCAGTCGTCGCCGGTCGTGTCGGCGACGACCGAATCGGGCGCCGGGCCGGCCAGCAGGACGCCAGACTCCTCGAAGGTCTCCCTGACGGCCGCGCAGACCAGCGCCCGCGCCAGCCGCGGCGGGGCGGCGAGCGCCTCGCCCCAGGCGGTCACGTCCGGCCCGGCCCAGGCGACCTCCTCGTCGGCGTCGCGCTGGTCGACCGAGCCGCCGGGGAAGACGTACGCACCGGGTGCGAACGCCATGGACGGCTTGCGCCGCAGCATGTAGACCTCGAAGCTGCCGCCGGCACCGGCCGGTGCGGGGCGCAGCAGCATCACGGTCGCGGCGTCGCGCGGAGTGACCGGTGCCGCCTTGCCGTCGAGCACGGCGCGAGCCAGGTCGGCCATATGCTCCGGAATCCGTACCTGGCCCACAGTCCCGCGCTCGCTCTCAGTCATGCCAGCCCCAGTCAGAGCCTCAGTCGCCGGCAAGCTCGGCGATCAGCTCGACCTCAACCGGGGTGTCAAGCGGCAGCACCGCCATGCCGACCGCGCTCCTCGCGTGCTTGCCCGCCTCGCCGAACACCTCAAGCAGGAACTCGCTGGCCCCGTTGACGACCTGGGCCTGGGCGGTGAAGTCAGGCGCGCTGGCCACGAACCCGGTGACCTTCACGATCCGCCTGATTCCGGACAGGCTGCCTGCGACCGAGACCGCCGCCGCCAGCGCGTTGAGCGCGCAGGTCCTGGCGAGGGCCGCAGCCTCCTGCACGCCGACTTCGGCGCCCACCTTGCCGGTGGCGAGCAGCTGACCGTTCACTATGGGTAGCTGACCAGAGGTATAAACAAAACCGCCGGACTTGACTGCCGGCACGTAGGCGGCCAGCGGCGGGGTCACTGCCGGGAGCGTCAGTCCGAGGGCGGCCAGCCGTTCCTCGGGGGTGCGCTGGTCCTCGCCGGTCATGACCTCGCCCGCTTCAGGTAAGCGACGAGCTGTTCCGGATTCGGGCCGGGCACGACCGCCACCAGTTCCCAGCCGTCGTCGCCCCAGGTGTCAAGGATCTGCTTAGTCGCGTGCACGAGCAACGGCACTGTCGCGTACTCCCACTTCTGCATGGGCGTAACCCTAGCCGCCCCGGCGCTGACGCGCTGGGGCGGCTCTGGCTCGGCTCCGCCGGCGACCGGTGGCACGGGCGGGGTGGCGAGATCCTCGACCGGCGGCTCGTCGATCTCCGGGTCGGGGATCGGGGCGACCGGCGGGATCGCGAGCTGGTCATCGGCGCCGATAGCGGCGGCCTGCGCGCCCTCGACTGGCCGGTGCTCGATGGCTGCCTCGGCGGCGGCGACCTCGGCCTCGCCAGTGTCCTCTGGCACGTCACCAGCTGGTACCTGGCCAGCGTACGGCGACGCCTGACCAGATCCCCGGTCGAAGAACCTCAGCAGCTCGACCGGGATCGGCATCACCAGCGTGCTGTTTTTCTCCGCCGCGACCTCAACCACCGTCTGGAGCAGCCGGAGCTGCAGCGCAGCCGGGTCGCGTGCCATGACATTCGCCGCCGCGGCCAGCCGCTTGGAGGCCTGGTACTCACCGTCGGCGGTGATGATCCTGGCGCGCCGCTCACGCTCGGCCTCAGCCTGCCGGGCGATCGACCGCTTCATGCCCTCTGGCAGCGACACGTCCTTGATCTCGACCCGCTCGATCTTGACGCCCCACGGACCCTCGGTCGGCTCGTCGAGCACCCGGCCAAGCTGCTTGTTGACCCGGTCGCGATCCGAGAGCAGCTCGTCCATCTCCGACTGGCCGATGATCGACCGCAGCGAGGTCTGGGCCTGCTGCGATACCGCGAACATGTAGTTCTGCACGTTGATGGTCGCCTTGATCGGGTCGACCACCTTGAAGTAGACCACCGCGTCGACCCGCACGCTGATGTTGTCCCTGGTGATGCCCTCTTGAGCGGGGACGGCCATGGCCACGATCTGCTTGTTGACCTTCTGGATCCGGTCGCCGATCGGCCGGATCCAGGTCAGCCCGGCCTTCCTCGTCTCCGGCAGTACCTTGCCGAAGCGGAAGACGATGCCCTCTTCGAACTGCTGTACCTGCTTTACGCTCCGGCCGAACCCGATCAGGACAATCGCGACCACGAAGACCGCCAATCCGAACCATGCGCCCATAGCCGCACCTTCTTATCCAGTTGGCTCCGGACCTAAGGATCTGTCCGCTGTCACTAGTATTCAGACTGGGTAACGCCGAATGTCACCGTTCACCACTGCCCGCTCAACGGTGCGGTGACGCACCGGCCACGATGACGACGCGATCCGCCCGCCCAGATAGCCTCGTGGTCGTGAGCGTGCGGGATACCGATTGGGCCGGGGTGCGGCTGCACGTCGTGACCGGCAAGGGCGGCACGGGGAAGACCACCGTGGCCGCCGCCCTGGCACTGGCCCTGGCCTCGAACGGCAAGCCGGTGCTGCTGATGGAGGTGGAGGGCAGGCAGGGCATCGCTCAGGTGTTCGACGTGCCGCCGCTGCCTTACGAGGAGCGCCGGGTGGCGGTGGCCCCAGCCGATGACGGCCGGCCTGGCGGCGATGTCTTCGCCCTGGCCGTCGACCAGCAGTCCGCGCTGATCGAGTACCTGGAGATGTTTTACAACCTGAAGCAGGCCGGGCGGGTGCTCACCAAGCTTGGCGTGGTCGATTTCGCGACCACGATCGCACCGGGCCTCGGTGACGTGCTGCTCACCGGCAAGGCGGCCGAGGCGGTCCGCAGGAAGACGGGCGGCAGCCCGGTATATGGCGCGGTCGTGCTCGACGCGCCGCCCACCGGGCGGATCAGCCGGTTCCTCAACGTCTCATCTGAGGTGTCGGGGCTGGCGAAGGTCGGGCCGATCCGCAACCACGCCGACACTGTGCAGAAGGTAATCAGGTCGGCTCAGACTGTCGTGCACTTCGTGACCATGCTTGAGGAGATGCCGGTACAGGAGACGCTTGACGGTATCGCCGAGCTTTCGCAGATCGGCAAGGGCGGCCTGCAGCCGGGCGGGATCATGGTCAACATGATGCGAGCTGGCTGGCCTGGTGCCTCGGGCGACCGAGGCGAAGGACACCCAGGCGCTGCAAGTCGCGCTGAAGGCCGCTGGCCTTGGCGAGGATGCCGGCCTCGCCGCCGACCTGTGCGCTGAGCTGGCCGATGAGGCCAGGACCGAGCAGACTCAGGCCGGGCAGCGCAAGCTGCTCGACGCGGCGGGCCAGCCTTGCTATGAGCTGCCGTACATCTCTGAGGGCATTGACCTCGCGGCGCTCTACCGGCTGGCCGGGGCGCTGCGCGAGCAGGGAGCCGCGTGAGCACCAAGACCACTCCGCTCAGCATTGACGGCCTGATCGATGACCGGCGGACCAGGATCATCGTGTGCTGCGGCTCTGGCGGTGTCGGCAAGACCACGATCGCGGCGGCGATCGGCCTGCGTGCGGCCGAGCGCGGACGGCATGTCGTGGTACTTACGGTCGATCCGGCGCGACGGCTGGCTCAGTCGATGGGGCTGACCGTGCTTGACAACACGCCTCGCCTTGTTCCGGGAGTCAGCGGGTCCGGGCCCGATGAGGCGCATGGGTCTAGTGAATCGGACGAGGCGGGCAGCATGCACGCCATGATGCTCGACATGAAGCGGACCTTCGATGAGATCGTCGAGGCCCACTCCGAACCAGACCGGGCCGCGCAGATCCTAGCCAATCCCTTCTATCAGTCGCTGTCTTCGGGATTCGCCGGCACGCAGGAGTACATGGCCATGGAGAAGCTCGGGCAGCTTCGCCGCGCCGATGAATGGGACCTGATCGTCGTCGACACGCCGCCGAGCCGGTCGGCGCTCGACTTCCTTGACGCTCCGCAGCGACTTGGCCGGTTCCTTGACGGGCGGCTGCTCCGGCTGCTCGTCGCTCCGGCCAGGCTCGGCGGCCGGACCGGGCTCAAGGTGCTGAACGCGGGCTTCGGCATGGTGACCGGGGTGGTGACCAAGATCATCGGAAGTCAGCTGCTCCGCGATGTGCAGACTTTCGTGTCCGCGATGGACACGATGTTCGGCGGATTCAGGGAGCGAGCCGAGTACACCTACCGGCTGCTCAGAATGCCAGGGACGGCCTTCCTCGTCATCGCCGCACCCAAGCACGACGCGCTGCGCGAGGCCTCTTACTTCGTGGAGCGGCTTGAGCGGGACGGCATGCCGCTGGCGGGCCTGATCCTGAACCGGATGCACCGGTCCCCGGCGGCCAGGCTGTCAGCGGCCAGGAGCCTGGCGGCGGCCGAGGCTCTGCAGGGGCTGGCCGAAAGCGAATCGTCGCAGATCGCGATCACCGCGCTGCGCCTGCACGCGGATCGGATGCGGCAGGCAGCGGCCGAACGGCGCCTGGCGCAGCGATTCACCACCGCGCATCCGCTCGTTCCCGTGGGCCAGATCCCGGCGCAGCCCGAAGACGTACATGACCTCGACGGGCTTCGGCTGATTGGCAAGGCATTCGGCCGCGACTGAAGGTTCGCTGCCGGGCCGCGCGAGCTGACGAACGCGACCCGAACTGACGAGTGCCGCACTAACTGGCGACTAGCTCGCTCTCGCTCTCGTTCTCGCTGGAGACGCTCTCGTACTTGTCCCTGGCGCTCTCCAGCAACTCGCGCCAGGAGATAACGTCGGACCGGCGCCTGAGCAGTGCCCGGCGCTCGCGCTCCGTCATGCCGCCCCAGACGCCGAACTCGATCCGGTTGTCAAGCGCGTCGGCAAGGCACTCGGTGCGGACAGGGCAGCCGCGGCAGATCAGCTTGGCACGGTTCTGCGCCGCCCCCTGAACGAATAGCTCGTCAGGGTCCGTCCCCTTGCACGCGGCGCGGGCGGTCCAATCCGTGATCCACATGTGGCCCAACTCCTCCTGATCGTCACGCCCGTGAGCGGGTCGTCACGCCGGGTGGCGCTTTGCTGAGATGCCCAAGGCTGCGACCGCAGGGCAGCACCCCTCGTGATGGTCGCGAAAGAGTAACTTACGGAACTCCGGCCCGCAGCGCTAGTCCCCGGTCGGTCCATTTCCCATATAGCCCTGATGGGCTATAGACGCTGCGGTACGTAGTCCCCTCGCGACCGAGAGCTACCACCTCGGTACGAACACAGTCGAAGGCCGCGTAATTCCCCCGTTTGGATGTCCTCCTCTGACTAGTCTGCCGGGCAGCGTAACCTGATTGCGTGCAGAGACCAGTCCGCCACGCCGGCGTCAAGGCCATTGGCATCCTCGCTGCTCTGTCGCTCCTCACGGGGGTGATTACAGCCGTCGCGCTGCTGCCCGTGGTGGGGGTGGCCGGCATCGCCGTCCGCGACGCGGCCAAGACCTTCGACGACATGCCGGTTCAGGGGCTCGGCCAGGTACCGTCCCGGTCAGAGTTGCTCGACTCGTCCGGTCACCTGCTGGCCTATTACTATCCGGGCTTCCCGCATCCGATCTACCGGATACCGGTCACGTTCAACCAGATCGCGCCCGTGATGCGCCGCGCCATTGTCGACATCGAGGACGCCAGGTTCTGGGAGCACGGGGCACTTGACCTGCACGGGACGATCCGCGCGATCAGCCTGGACCTAGCGGGCCACGCGGTACAGGGCGGGTCTGACCTGGCCCAGCAGTACGTCAAGAACGCCTGCATCCTGACCGCCAAAACCAAGGCGCAGCAAAACTACTGCATCTCGGCGACCCTTTCGAGGAAAGTGACCGAGCTGCGGATCGCCGCGGTCGTCGAGCACGAGATGACCAAGCCGCAACTGCTGACGGCCTATCTGAACGTCGCGTACTTCGAGAATCAGGCCTATGGCATCCAGGTGGCCGCGCAGCGCTATTTCTCGACCTCGGCCAGCCATCTGACCCTCGATGAGTCCGCGCTGCTCGCCGGGCTGGTGGAGAACCCGGTCGCCTACGACCCGGTAACCAACCCGACGGAAGCGCTGGCGCGCCGCACGACTGTTCTGCAGCAGATGCAGAAGGCCGGCGACATTACCGCCAAGGCCGAGCAGCAGGCCGTCAGGGCCCCGCTCGGCCTGCGCCTGTCGTCCGTACCGCTGCAGACCGGCTGCACCAGCCCGAAGGTCAAGAGGGCCGCGTTCTTCTGCGACTACGTGCTCGCGGTCATGCGCCACGACGACGCCTACCACAAGGCGTACTCCGAGCTGCACCACCGTCGGCGGCCTGAAGATCTACACCACGATGAACATCAAGGACCAGCGGGCGGCCCAGGACGCCGTGAGCTACGTACTGCCCGGCAACAACAACGGCATCAACCCGAACCACGACGTGGACACCGAGGTCATGATCCAGCCGGGGACTGGCCTGGTCCGGGCGATCGCGGTCAACCGGGCGTATGGATTCGGCCCGGGCAAGGACAGCATCGACTACGCGGTCAATACCGCCTACAACGGCGGCGCCGGCGTCCAGACCGGCTCGTCTTCCAAGCTCTTCACGCTGGTGACAGCGCTCAAGCAAGGCGTGCCTTTCGGCTACACGCTGAAGGTCAAGAACGGAGAGCTTGGCGGCCCGTTCTACGACTGCCATCACCAGTACGTCCGGCCGTTCCAGGTATTCAACTCCGACGGCGATGAGGCCGGGACCATCCCGCTGTACTTCGGCACAACGGCCTCGATCAATGCCTTCTACGTGGCCCTTGAGGCGAAGGTCGGACTCTGCCAGGTGGTCAAGACGGCCGTCAGCATGGGAGTGACCAGGGCGGACGGCAAGTCCCTGCTGTCGGGAGTCGGCAATCCGAAGTCGAGCAACTACCAGTACCCGGCCGACGACGTGCCCTCCTTTACGCTCGGCGCGATCAATGTGTCACCGATGTCGATGGCCGGTGCCTACGCGACCGTTGCCTCGCGCGGCATCTACTGCCACCCGATCGCGATCTCGCGCATCACCGACTCCACTGGTCACGCGCTGCCCACCGAGCCGGCCAGGTGCCACCGGGTGCTGTCCCAGGGCGTGGCGGACGCGGCCAACTACGTGCTGGAGGGCGTGCTCACCGGCGGCACCGCGGCTGGCCGCGGGATCAACCGGCCTGCCGCGGCTAAGACAGGTACCGGCAACAAGGGCTCCTATGTGGCCTTCGCCGGCTACACGCCAACGCTGGTCGGTTACGTATCCGTGTTCAACCCGACCAACCCGACGACGATCGAGTCTGACGGCAAGCCAGGTGCCATGTACGGCTGTCCTGAGGCGACCTACCGCGAGTACCCGGGCGGCTATGTGACCTGTCCGTTCGAGATGTTCGGAGACAACGCTCCGGGTGCTACCTGGGAGTACAGCTTCTTGCATGCCGCGCTAGGGCCAGCGACAGCTTTCGCCACGCCGCCCGGCAACTACTTCTCGCTCGGCGGCGGCACCGCGCCCGTCGCACCGCCCAAGCCGAAGCACACCGGCGGTGGCGGTGGCGGTGGTCACGGCGGAGGCGGTGGCGGTGGCGGTGGCGGCGGAGGTGGCGGCGGGCACTAGCCCGGACTAGCCCGCCGCGAGCTGACGGCGCACCTCGGCGGCGACCCGTGACCCTTCGGCTCGCCCGGCGACCTTGGGCGTCACCAGCCTCATCACCTGACCCATGGCCGCCTGACCGGTCGCGTCTGTCTCGGCGATAGCCTCGGCGACTAGCGAGGTCAGCTCGGCGTCCTCGAGCTGGGCGGGCAAGTAGGTCGCGAGCACCTCGCCCTCAGCGAGCTCGGCCGCCGCCTGCTCGCTCCGCCCGGCGCCATCGAAAGCCTCGGCCGCCTCGCGCCGCCGCTTGGCCTCGCGGGCGAGCACGCGCTCGATCTCGGCGTCATCTAGCTCACGCGCGGACTTGCCAGAGACTTCTTCCTTAGAGATCTCCGTCAGAACCATGCGCAGCGTCCGCGTCCTCACCTCGTCGCGGTTCTTCATCGACGCGGTCAGGTCAGCGCGGATTCTCTCCTTCAGCTCAGCCATGGTGCCCATCATGACGCCACCAGCCCGTCCTTAGCGAACGAGATAGCTCACGACATGCCAGGCACAGTCGCGGCCGGGCGGCAGGGCGCAGGCTGATCAGCGGTCGAGCATGCGCATCTGGGCCGCGTTGTGGTGGTCGCCGGCGGGCGGCGTGACCCCGGTCAGCTGGGCAAGCTGCCCCGGGCTGAGCTGAACACTGTCGGCGGCCACGTTTTCCTCCAGGCGGGAGACGCGCTTGGTGCCGGGGATCGGGGCGATGTAGTCACCCTGGGCGAGCAGCCAGGCCAGTGCGACCTGCGCCAGGGTGGCCCCGGCCTCGGCCGCGATCTGCCGCACCTTGTCGGCGACGCGCAGGTTGTGCTGGAAGTTTTCGCTTTCGAATCGGGGGTTGGTCTTGCGGAAGTCGCCGTCCTCCAGGTCATCGAGCGACCGGATCTGGCCGGTGAGAAGTCCGCGTCCGAGCGGGGAGTAGGGCACGAAGCCGATCCCCAGCTCGCGGAGCACCGGCAGCACTTCCTGCTCCGGGTCCCGTGTCCACAGGGAGTACTCCGACTGCAGCGCCGTGATGGGGTGCACGGCGTGCGCGCGGCGGATGGTGCCGGCCCAGGCCTCGGACAGGCCCAGGTGGCGGACCTTGCCCTCGGCGACGAGCTCGGCCATGGCGCCGACGGTGTCCTCGATGGGCGTGGCCGGGTCAACCCGGTGCTGGTAGTACAGGTCGATGTAGTCGGTGCCGAGCCGGGTCAGGGAGCCTTCGACGGCCTTGCGGATACTGGCCGGGCTGCTGTCGAGCGTGCCTGCCTCGCGGCCGGTGTGGGAGATCATGCCGAACTTCGTGGCGAGCACGACCTGGTCCCGCCGGCCCTTGATGGCCCGGCCGACGAGCTCCTCGTTGTGGTAAGGGCCGTAGACCTCGGCGGTGTCCAGCAGAGTGACGCCGAGGTCAAGTGCCCGGTGGATGGTCCTGATGGACTCGGCCTCGTCGGTGACTGCCCCGTAGGTCCCGGACATTCCCATCGCGCCAAGGCCGATCCGCGACACCGTGAGGTTCCCCAGGCTGGCAGTTCGCATGATGTTCCTTCCCTTCCGCCGACGCCGGTTCTTTCGCTCCCCAGGTCACAGACGACCGGGGCTGTCTCGTCTCATGGTTGCAGACCTCTTCCAGCATCGGGACGACGATCCGCTCGGTGATCAACCCCGACAAGCTCCCGCGGGAACACCGGCTGACCGTGGCAAAATCGGCTAAGTGCAGATCGGGCTGCTTGGCTCATTCGAGGTTCGCACGGACGACGGCACCTTCGCCGGCGTACCGGGTGCCCGGCTGCGCGGGCTGCTGACCGCCCTGGCGCTCGAGCCAGGTCATGCTGTCCAGAAGGCGACGCTCGTCGACTGGGTCTGGGGTGAGCACCCGCCCGCCGGCGCGGCGAACGCCCTGCAGCGCCTGGTGTCCCGGCTGCGGAACGCGCTGCCGGGCGGGCTGGTCGAAGGACTGACGGACGGCTACCGGCTGAGGGTAGAGCCCGACGCCGTCGACGCGGTGCGGTTCGAGCGCCTCCTGGGCCAGGCCCGCGATGCCCGGCCGCCGCAGCAGCTCCAGCTTTTGCGCGAGGCCCTGGCGTTGTGGCGCGGTCCCGCCCTGCAGGACGTCGGCCTGCGGGAGAGCGCCGCGTTTGACGCGGCGGTCACCCGGCTGGAGCGGCTGCGCCTGACCGCCACCGAGGATCGGCTCGATGCCGAGATAAGCCTCGGCCGCGGTGCGGAGGTGGTCTCGGAACTGACAGACCTGGTAGCCGCGCATCCGCTGCGAGAGCGGCTGGTCGCCGCGCTGATGCGGGCCCTCGTCGCGGCAGGCCGCGACACCGAGGCGCTGCTCGTGTACCAGCGAACGAGAGAAGCCCTGGCGGACGCGCTGGGGGTCGACCCCGCACCGGAGCTGTCCGCCCTGCACGTCGCGCTGCTGCGGGGCGAAATGCGGGGCGAAACAGGGCAGCGGGCGGAAGCCAGGACGACCAACCTGCGCGCCGAGCTGACCAGCTTCGTCGGCCGGGACGCCGAGGTCTCCGCGATCCGCGAGCTCACCGCCGGCCATCGGCTCATCACCGTGATCGGGCCTGGCGGCGCCGGGAAGACCAGGCTGGCTTCTGAGACGGCGCGCACGCTGCTTGACGACCTGCCGGACGGGACCTGGCTGGTAGAGCTCGCCGGCCTAGGCACGGGCGGTGACGTGGCGCAGCCGGCGCTCGCCGCGCTCGGCCTCAGGGACGCACTGCTCGGCGGCGCACCTGACGCGGGACCGACGGAACGGCTCATTGCCGCGATCCGAGAGCGCGAAGTACTTTTGATTCTGGACAACTGCGAGCACGTCATCGAGTCGGCAGCGTCCTTCGCCCACCGGGTACTCGGGGAGTGCCAGCGGCTGCGGATTCTCGCGACGAGCAGGGAGCCGCTCGGCATCACCGGGGAGACCCTGTGGCCGATCGAGCCGCTGGCCTTGCCTGACGGGGACGCCAGCCCCGGCGAGATCGAGGCCTCCCCCGCCGTCCGGCTGCTGCGGGACCGGGCCGGCGCGGTGCGCAGGGACCTCGCGGCCGACGCCCGGACGCTGTTGAACCTGGCGCGTGTCTGCCGGGCGCTCGACGGGATGCCGCTGGCGATCGAGCTCGCCGCCGCCAGGCTGCGCACCATGTCCCTGGATCAGCTCGCCAGCCGTCTCGATGACCGGTTCCGCCTGCTGACCGGCGGCAGCCGTACCGCCCTTCCCAGGCACCGGACGCTGCGCGCGGTGGTCGACTGGAGCTGGGAGCTGCTCAGCGACGCCGAGCGGATGGTCCTGCGCAGGCTCGCGGTGTTCTCCGGCGGGGCCAGCCTGGAAGCGGCCGAACGGGTCTGCGCTGGCGACGCGGCCGGACGGGATCAGGTGCTCGAATTGCTCACCTCCCTGGCCGAGAAGTCGCTGCTGCTCGCCGAGGGCGATAGCGCACCGCGCTACAAGCTGACCGGCACGATCAGGGAGTACGCCGGGCTCCGGCTCGCCGAGGCCGGGGAATCGGAGGTCACCCGCCGGTCGCATCTGGCCTATTTCACCGACCTCGCTGAACGGGCTGAGCCGCATCTTCGCCGGGCCGGGCAGCTTGAGTGGCTGGCCGCGCTCGCGGCCGAGCACGACAACATCGGGTCCGCGATGCGCGGCGCGATCGCGGCCGGGCAGGCGCACGGGGCAATGCGGCTCGCGGCGGGGGCCGGCTGGTACTGGTGGCTCAGCGGGCACAAGGCCGAGGGCAGCGAGCTGATTACCGCGGCCGCCACCCTTCCCGGCGAGGTACCCGATGAGATCCGGGCGATGGTGTATGCCTTTGTCGTGAATTTCCTGAGCTCCGGGCGGGGGGATCAGCGCCAGGCCGCCGAGTGGATTCACGAGGCACACCGGCTCAGCCAGCGCAGTCAGCACCGCAACCCGCTGCTGGGGCTGATAGAGCCGCTGGAACGCATGCTGCAGGGGCCGGATGCCTTCCTGACCGCGTTCGAGCCATTGCTGGACAGCTCAGATCCCTGGGTACGTGCGCTGGCCCGGCTGCAGCTTGGCAAGGTGCGGATCGTACTCGGCCAGGGCGGGCGGGAGGCCGATGCCTACCTGGAACTGGCGCTCGCCGAGTTCCGCGCGATCGGCGAGCGGTGGGGGACCTCATTCGCCCTGAACGAGCTGGCTGAACGCCTCGCCGTGCGCGGCGAGCTGGCCAGCGCGTGCGAGCACTACGAACAGGCGATCGCGGTCGTCACCGAGGTCGGCACCCTCGAAGATGTCATCCGGATGCGGTCCCGGCAGGCCCAGCTCTACTGGCTGCTTGGCGACGAGGACGCGAGCGCGGCCGCCATCGCGCAGGCGCAGCGGTGCGCCCGGCAGGTCACCTGGCCAGATGCGCTGGCCGAGCTGGCCCTTGCGCAGGCAGAACTAGCCCGGTGGGGCGGCAGGCCGCAGGAGGCACGCAAGCAACTTGGCATCGCGACCTCCACGCTCGGCGACGAAGCGGCCCAGCCGTACATCCGGTCGGCGACCCACGACCTGCTCGGCTACCTCGCCGGCGACCTGGGCGAGGCCAGGGCGCACCACGCGGCGGCCTTCGAGGCTGCGGCCGAGGTAGGGCACGCACCCATGATCGCGCGGGTACTCGTCGGAATCGCGGACCTGGCCCTGCGCCGTGACCAGTATGAGCAGGCCGCGCGGCTGCTCGCGGCGAGCGCCGGAGTGAGCGGACTGCCTGACCGTTCCCAGCCGGACGCGGCCAGGATCGAGCAGGCCGCGCTGCGCCGGCTCGGCGAAACGCGGTTCGCCGAGACGACGCAGGAGGGGGCGCGGGCGGACTGGCGCGAACTGGCCGAAGCTACGCTCGCCTGCTGAACGTGGCCCGCGACCACAGGTACCCGACGAGGGCGATCCCGGCGCACCAGGCGAGCGCGGCGGCCGTGTAGCCACCCGACGGAGTACCGGCCAGCAGTCCGCGCAGCGACTGGATAATCGGCGTGAACGGCTGATACTGCGCGAACTGCCTGACGCCCTCGCCCATCTTGCCGGCCGGGACGATCGCGCTGCTCACGAACGGCAGCAAGATCAGCGGCACGACGGTGAGGCCAGCGGATTCAGGGGTTTTGGCGGCCATGCCGAGCGCGACCGTGAACCAGGCTGCCGCGAAGGCTGTCACCGCGACGATACCGAGCGCACCGAGCCAGTCGAGCAGGGAGGCCGGCGACCTGAACCCCAGGACAAAGGCCATGCCGATGATGCCCGCTATGGCGATCGAGCTGCTCGCCATGGTGGCCACGACGTGACCGGTCAGGACGGCGCCGCGGGAGACGTTCATCACCTTGAACCGGTTCATGATGCCCTTCGTCATGTCCGAGCTCACCGATACGGCAGTGGCCGCCAGCCCGTAGGTGATGGCCAGCAGAATCAGGCCGGGGGTCGCGTATTCGACGTAGCGCTCGCCGACATTGAAGGCATTGCCGAACACGTACACGAGTAGCAGCATGAGGACGACTGGCATCAGCGTCCCGTTAAATATCGTGACGGGATTCCGAAGTACGTGCCTGAGGTTGCGGTGCAGCATAATCCGCGCATCGGTGAGCGCGCTCCGCGGACTGGCGTCCGCGGACCGCACTTCCAGTGTTTGTCCATGCTGGGGTGCTGAGATAGTGCTCATGGTGCGATGACCTCCGTGCTCGCGTGACCGGTCAGGGCAAGGAAAACGTCGTCGAGGTCCGGCGTGTGCACGGAGAATTCCCCGACGTCGATCGAATGCTCATCGAGCCGCTCAAGCAGAGCCCGCAGCGATTTCACCGCGCCATCGCCGGGGACCCGCAGGGTCAGGGCCGCTTCGTCCGACGTGGAGCCGCTCAGGACTCGCGCCGCCGCGTCCAGCGCCGCGACCCCGGAGAAGGTGAGCCGGACGTGGCTGCCGGGAACCTGGCGCTTGAGCTCGCCTGGCGTGCCCTGCGCCACCAGGTGACCCTGGTCGAGCACCGCGATCCGGTCGGCGAGCTGATCGGCCTCGTCGAGATTCTGGGTGGTGAGGAAGATGGTCACGCCGCCGGCCACCAGCTCGCGGACGATGTCCCACATCGTGCGACGGCTGCGCGGATCAAGTCCCGTCGTCGGCTCGTCAAGGAAGATGACCGCAGGCCTGGTGACCAGCGTCATCGCCAGGTCCAGCTTCCGGCGCATGCCGCCGGAATAGGTCGCCGCCAGCTTCTGCGCCGACTCCGCCAGCTCGAACCGATCCAGCAGCGAGGTGGCCACTCGTTTGCCCTCATCGGCCCGCAGCTGGTGCAGATCCGCCATCAGGCGCAGGTTCTCTTCCCCGGTCAGCAGATCGTCCACTGCCGCGAACTGACCGGTGACGCCGATGGCCGCGCGCACCGCCCTGGCCTCAGTCGTGATGTCGTGCCCTGCAACCCGCGCCGTCCCGCTGTCGGCCTTGATCAGCGTGGTCAGCACGTTCACCGTCGTCGTCTTGCCTGCCCCGTTCGGACCGAGCAGGGAAAAGACCGTACCCGCGGGGACGTCAAGATCGACGCCACCGAGCACGGTCTTGTCCCCGTATGCCTTGCGCAGCCCTGAGACCGCGATAGCTGAACTCTTCATGCGACCAACTATCGGCACCACCCCTGACACGCCCCTGACACGCCGCTGACGCGCTTCTCATACAACATCACGGGCTTCGTATACAATGAGTCCATGAGCGGGATTCAGGCGATCGTCAGCCGCAACGGCCAGATCTCGGTGCCAGCCGTAGTACGCCGCCGATGGGGAGTCCGGTCGGTGCTGGTCATCGACCGCGGCGACTACGCCATCATCCGGCCTATCCCCGACGACCCCGTCACCGACCTCGAAGGCACCCACTCCGGCCCTGGCGGCACGGCGGAGCAAGCGCGGGCCGCTGACAGGCGCGCCGAGGACGCGGCCGGGCAGCGTCGTTCGGGCAGGCGATGACCGTCCTCGACGCCTACGCGGTCATCGCCTACCTGCGCGGAGAACCTTCCGCCGGAGAGGTAGCAGAACTGCTCAGGGAGCCCACTCACCTGACCGCCGTCAATGCCGCCGAGGTCTGCGACCAGATGGTCCGCGTCTTCGGCAGCGACTCCGACGCTGTCGAAGGCGACCTCGCGCTGCTCTGCCACGCCGGCATGAACCTGCTCCCCGTATCGCCCGAGCTTGCGATAGATGCCGGCCGGATCCGGGCTCGCCGCTACCACCGCGAGCGGTCAGCTATCAGCCTCGCCGACTGCGTCGCCGCAGCTGCCGCGCTCGCCTGCGGACAGCCCCTGGCCACCTCCGACCCCGCCCTCGCCACCGTCCTGCGGGCCGAAGGCGGGAAAGTGCATCCTCTTCCGGACAGCAAAGGGCGACGACCCTGACGCGGCTAGGCGGAGTCTCGCAGGATGAGCTCGGTGTCCAGTACTACGTGGACTGGCTCGCTTCTGTGGCCGGCGATGATGGTGAGCAGCTCGCTCGCCATCTGAGCGGCCATCGCGTCGACCGGCTGGCGGACGGTCGACAATCTCGGATTGGTCTGCTGGGACAGCGGGGAGTCGTCGAAGCCGATGACGGCGACGTCGTCGGGCACCCGGCGGCCGAGCCGTCGCAGCACGCGCAGCGCGCCGGCCGCCATGAGGTCGGAGGCTACGAATACCGCGTCCAGGCTCGGACGGTGGTCGACGAGCCGGTACATGGCGTGCTCACCGGAGAGCAGTCCGAAATCTCCGTACGCGATCATGCCGGAGTCTCTGACCCCATCGGAGATCATCGCCTTGTGGTAGCCGAGCAGCCGGTCGATGCCGGGCGCCATATCGCGCGGGCCGGCGATGGTGGCGACCGCCTTCCGGCCGCTGTCGAGCAGGTAGGCGACCGCCATCCGGGCGCCGTCCACATTGTCGGCGTCGATGTAGGACAGGTTTCCGCCGCCCATGACCGGCCGCCCGCAGAGCACGAGCGGGATGCCAAGGCCGGCGAAGTCGAAATCGGGCCCGCTGCTGTGCAGGGAGACCAGCAAGGCACCGTCCACATGGCCGGCGCGCAGGTACCTGGACACCGTGTCGTACTCGCGCGGCGAGTGCACCGTGAGCAGGATGAGCTGCAGGTCGGCGGCGGCCAGCACCTTAGACAGGCTCCGCACCATGCGCACGAAGAAGGGGTCGGCCAGGGCTTTGACGGCCTCCTCGCAGAACACCAGCGCGATAGCGCCTGCTAGCCGGGTCGCTGACCGGGCGGCCCGGTTCCGCACGTAGCCAAGCACTGTCATCGCGTCCTGCACCTTGACTACCGTCGGCTGCCGCACGCGGGCTGAGCCGGTGAGGACGCGCGACGCCGTCGCGACGGAGACCCCCGCCAGGCGGGCCACGTCGACCAGCGTCGGCGGGTCATCAGGTAAGGACCTCGACGCTGCTTCGAACGGTAGGGGTGATTCTGCGGCCGTCACCGCCATCTCCCAGGCGAATCTCCGGGTGTCCAGATCCGCCGAACCGCTGCCCTGCCGTGTCCGGGCCGCCCTGGCTGCCCGTGTGATGACTTGTTAGGAGAATTGTGTATCTGACACGAAGCATCCGCAACCGTCAGAGCATGGAATTCTTGCCGGTGTCCCGGCGCGGGTCACCCACGCCGGGGGCGGGTGCGGCTGGGGGCCCCTGCTGTTGCTATTCGTGCAGCAGGGGTCCCCAGCTGTTAGCTATTCACCTCACTAGAGCGCCAGGGGTCAGAAACCAGCTGGCGGCTGGACCGACGGGAAGAGGAAGGCGAAGGCGTCGAACGCGGTGGCGATGTCGCTTTCCGCCCAGAACCGGTGATAGTTGAACACCGGCGCGGGACCGCCGTCTAGGTACGCCTGTACCTTGGGCCAGGCCGGGTCGCTGGTGTACCAGGGCCGCAGTGACAGGAAGGTGTTGGTAGACGAGCTGAGCTGCACGCCGCCCGGGTAGGTCCCGGTCCAGCCGGCCGGGAGGAAAGTACCCTCCTGACCGCTGGTGGAGTACGGAACGGTGAAATTCTTGTAGTCCGTCCTGGTCTCCGGCGCGGAGAACCCGAGTGAGTCGGCGTAGTACTTGTGGATGACGTCCAGGATGTTCTGCGCGGCGGTCTGCGCGGTCGTATTTCCTGACTTGGCCGCGTAGTAGGCGTACACCTTCGCCAGCGACGCGGACACGCCCAGGTCCGATGAGCAGCCGGACACCGAGACGGACAGCGCGGGGTTCGCGGCCGGCGCCGTGGCGCCTGAGGTGTAGTTCGCCGACGGCTGGCCGGACCAGGACAGGGTGCCTGGCAGGCAGATCGCGCCGGTGGTGGTGTTGAAGGTGGCGACGGACTCGGCCCAGGAGACCCACTTGTCGAGGATCGCCTTGGCCTGCGCGTTGCCGGTCTCGAAGTAGTACTCGGCGAGCCGTTCCATCGGCCAGGTCTGGTACCCGAACCACTGGTTGCTCGGCGGGTTGTGGTACTGCGGCTGGGGGTCGTAGTACATGCCGTCGAAGGTCGTGTCGCCCGTCGGCGGCTTGCCCGCGTCGCCGTAGTTGCCGCCCCAGTTGTTGGTGACGCCGCCGGCGATCGCGCCCTGGGCAGACTGCAGCCACTGGAACAGGTTCAGCTGGGTGGTCAGGCTCGTCGCCCAGTCGGCCTTGGCCGTTGGCGACAGCGGGATCAGGTTCGGGTCGGCGGACAGCGCGTAGGCGGCCAGCGGGTTCTGGTAGCCCTCGTGGATCTCGGTGCCGCTGATCCGCCAGGACCAGGCGCCGGTCGTGGAGCCGCCCCAGGCGTCGAACCAGGACAGCAGGTAGGTGTCCTCGTTCGCCTTGCTGGTGCCGGCCGGGCACGCGACCGAGCCGACCTGACTGCAGCTGGCGCTGATCTGCTTGAAGTACTTGTCGAACATCGAGTAGCGCAGGTAGTCGCCGAGCTTGGCGGCCTTGGCCAGCGTCGTGGTGATCGCCGCCGACTTGCCCTGAGCCTTGGCATAGGTGTCGGCCCAGAATGCGGCCTGGACCAGCCGCGCGTCGGCGTCCGGCGCGTCGGTGTACTTGTACTGCGGGGCGAACGAGCCGCCGCCGTTGTTGAACAGGTCAAGGAAGCCGTTCGGGCCGCCGAACTTGAGCGCGTCCCAGTCCGGCTGCGGGACCGTGTCCCATACCGACTCCTCGGGCCCGCGCTGGAAGGTGTTGATCAGCGACGGCGTGGAGGTGCCGTCCTCGTTCTGGCCGAAGCCGTAGCGGTTGTCGGTGTCCATGATCCAGACCGGCTGGTACATATCGCAGGTCCCGTACGTGGCCTTCAGCTCAGCGAACAACGGGTCAGAGCCGACGGGGACGCTGGAGTTCAGCGCGACCGGGTAGTCGCTCGGCGACGGCTCCTCCGGCCCGTATGAGGCCGGTGCGGACGGGTTGTAGGTGCACTGGCCTGGCTGCTGCGCGTCGCTCGGGATCGCGTAGGTCTCCAGGTTCGTCCACGCGTTGTTGAAGTTCGTCCAGTCCCCGGTCACCCGGCCGTAGTCAGCCTCCAGCCAGAGCCAGTAGCTGTAGGTCTCCGACGTCGTCTCGTGCCCGTAGTCCGGCGCCTCGACGATCAGCGTCTCGACCGAGTGATACGGAATGCCCTTGGGACTGAAGTAGCCGTTCGCGGAGTTCTTGATCATGGCGTACAGGTTCAGGAACCACTGGTCATAGCCCGAGCTCTTGGCCGCCTCGGTGACGGCCACCGACGCTGAGCCGTAGCCCGCGGCCGAGGCCGTGAACACGCCGTTGCCGCCGACGTCGGCCGAGTTGGTCCCGGCCGTGACCGTCACGTTCTGCGGCGTGTTCCAGTTAGCCGTGGTGAAGGTCAGGCTAGCCGGTGCCGCTGACACATCCGGGTCACCGCCGCTGTTCTCGGCGATCGTCACGGTGACGCTGGCGCTCGGCTTGGCCGACAGCGAGACGGCGGCCGTGCCGGTCGTCCCCTGCTGCACGGTCAGGGCCGTCGGACTGATCACCACCGTCGGCGCACTCACCGTGATCGCCACCGGGTTCGAGGTCGTCGTCTGCCCGAGGTTGTCGGTCGCGACGGCGGTGATCGCATAGCTGCCTGCGGGAACGCTCGTCCACGTGAGGCTATACGGGCTGGTCAGCACCGTGCCGATCAGCGCGTTGCTGGTCGGGCTGGCGGATTCGTAGAAGGCGACGCTGCTGATTGACCCGCTCCCGCTGCTGACGGCAGCCGCGGCCAGCGTGATGTTCGATCCAGGCGTGAACATCTGACTAGCCGTCGGACTCGTGATCGACACGCTGGGCAGCGGCTGGGTCGGCTGGTTGCACTGAACGCCGTTGAGCGCGAATCCGGTGGGGGCGGCGTTGGTGCCGCTGTAGGAGAACTGGGCGCCGGGACTGGCGGTGCCATTGGTGCCCAGGCTGCCGTTATAGGCCGCGTTGGTCACGGTCACGGTCTTGCCGGACTGGGACCAGTTCCCGTTCCAGCCGCTGGCCACCGCCTGACTGCCAGCGTAGGAGTAGGTCAGCGTCCAGCTGGTGATCGCCGCCCCCAGGTTGGTGATCGTGATGTTCACCACGAACCCGGCACCCCAGTCAGACTGAACCGTGTAAAGGACGTTGCAGCCGCTCGCGGCCGCCGCGGCCTGCTGAACTCCGCCCGGAGCGGCCTGCGCGGCCTGCACGCCGGCGAACAGCGCGAGCCCGGCTAAACCTAAGGCCGCCACGCGCAGCCGATGTCTTAACATTGTCGACCTCCTAAGTTTGAGAAGTGCTGCGGACGATAGGCGCGAACGGCGGGTCCGGAAAGAGCGGGCACCGGCCACCGACTTCGGCCGTCCGGCTGACCAGGCACTTTGGCCCGCCGGCGACCAGCGAGCCTGGCAGCGAAATGAAAGTTACACGGCCTAAGCAATTTTCCTGGCGGCGTCCACGGCGGGGGTCCGGTCCGAAAACAGCGGTCTGCCTGCGCTTTCGCGGAAGCACTGGCTCATGGCGCGGCCGGCGCGGTGCGGCGCTCGCGGGCCTGGTTGACCAGCGATCGGGCCAGATTTAGCGTCAGCAGTGCGCGCGCGGTGTAACGGTGCCGCACGTCCCGGCCCTTCGGAACTCCCGTTGCCCCTCGGAGGAGTACCTGCCATGAAATTGCGCAATCTGCGCCGACACCTCGTTTCCTTAACCGCCCTGCTCATCGGGATCGGCGGGCTGAGCACGGTCGCGCTGGCCACGCCTGCTAACGCGGCGACCGGCTGCTCGGTGGCGTACGCGATCCAGTCGGACTGGGGTGCCGGGTTCGTGGTGAACATCACGATCACGAACCTCGGCTCGCCGATCACCGCCTGGACGCTCGGTTACTCCTATGCGGGGAACCAGGCACTGGCCAGCGGCTGGAACGGCAACTGGTCTCAGTCCGGCACGACCGTGACCGTGACCAACGCGGCCTATAACGGCAGCCTGGCCACTGGCGCCACCGCCCTCCCCGGCGCCCAGTTCGCCTACAGCGGGACTAACACGAACCCGACCGCCTTCACCCTCAACGGCGTGACCTGCACCGGGCAGACCACGAGCACCGGCAGCATCGTCGTGAGCCCGACCGCCCAGAACATCACCCAGGGTCACACCGGCACGGTCGGGATCTCGCTGTCCGCCGCGCCGACCGCCAACGTGACCGTGAGCACGGCCTTCACCTCGGGAAACAGCGGCCTCTCGGTCACCGCCGGGGCCTCGCTGACATTCACCCCGGCGAACTTCGCCACCCCGCAGACCGTCACGGTCACGGCCAATGCCGCCGGCACGGGCGCCGCGACCTTTACCGCCAGCGGCACCGGCTATCCGTCCGTGACGTTCACCGCGACGGAGGTGGCGGTCACCACGACGACCCCCACCATCGTCCTGAGCCCCACCACGCAGACCATCACTCAGGGCGGCACCGGCACGGTCGGGATCTCCCTGTCGTCCGCCCCGGCCGCGAACCTGACCGTGACCACCGCGTTTACCTCAGGCAACAACGGCCTGTCGGTGACCGCCGGAGGCTCGCTGACGTTCACCCCGGCCAACTTCGGCTCCCCGCAGACCGTCACGATCACGGCCAATGCCGCCGGCACTGGCCTGGCGACCTTCACCGCAAGTGCCACTGGCCTGACGTCCATGACCTTCAGCGCGACGGAGGCGGCAGGCGGCGGCGGCAGCGGGCACGTCGCTGACCCGTTCACCGGTGCCAAGCCGTACCTGAACCCTGATTTCGTCAAGGAAGTGCAGACTCAGGCGACGGCCGACGGATCGGCCGCCGAGGCCGCGGTCGCCGGCTTCCAGACCGCGATCTGGCTCGACACGATGGCCGCGATCAACGGCGGCGGAACAACCGGGCGCACCGGGCTGACGCAGCAGCTCACGAACGCGGCCGCGCAGGGGACCGCGGCCACGCCTTCCCTGGTCGAGATCGTGATCTATGACCTGCCTGGCCGGGACTGCGCGGCGCTGGCCTCCAACGGCGAGATCCCGGCTACGACGGCCGGGCTGACCGAGTACGAGACCCAGTACATCAACCCGATCGCCACGATCCTGAGCAGCTTCGCCACCTCGAACATCCGGGTCGTCGCGATCATCGAGCCTGACTCGCTGCCGAACGTGGTCACCAACCAGTCCCTGGCGACCTGCCAGACCGCGACGCCGTTCTACGAGCAGGGCACCACGTACGCGCTGAACAAGCTGCACGCGATCCCGAATGTGTACAACTACATGGACATCGCGCACTCGGCCTGGCTGGGCTGGCCGAACAACATGAGCGGCACCCCGGCCGTCTACAACAGCGTGGTCCAGGCGACCACGGCCGGCTACGCCAGCATCGACGGGTTCATCAGCGACACGGCGAACTACACCCCGACCCAGGAGCCGCTGCTGACCAACCCGACCCTGCAGGTCGGCGGCACGCAGATCGACGCTGTCACCTTCTACCAGTTCAACCCGACGTTCGACGAGCAGACCTACGACACCGACATGTACAACACGCTGGTGTCGGCCGGGTTCCCGGCCAGCAAGCGGTTCCTGGTCGACACCTCGCGCAACGGCTGGGGCCCGACACATCCGACGACGATCACCTCAGCGGCGGACGCCACCACCTACGTCAATGACAACAAGATCGACAAGCGGCCGTTCCGCGGTGACTGGTGCAACCAGAACAACGCCGGCATCGGCGCGCGGCCGACCGACGAACCATTCGGCACTTCCTCGCCGATCGAGGCGTTCGTGTGGATCAAGCCGCCGGGCGAATCCGACGGCGACTACCCGACGTCCACGCATACGCACGGCGACCCGCACTGCGACCCGAACGGCACCAACACCGACGGCAACGGGAACACGTACTCGACCGGGTCGATCCCCGGCTTCGACGTGGCGGCCGGGCAGTTCTTCCCGGCTGAGTTCCAGATGCTGGTCCGCAACGCCTTCCCGGCGCTGTAATGACCCGGCTGCTATCTCGCAAGCCTTTCGCGGGCCTGGCGGCGCTCGTTCTGAGCGCCGCCGGGCTCGGCGGGCTGAGCGTCATGACGGCCACCCCGGCTAGCGCGGCCACGGGCTGCTCGGTGGCGTATGCGATCCAGTCGGACTGGGGCGCCGGGTTCACGGTGAACGTCAACATCACGAACCTGGGCTCGCCGATCACGGCCTGGACGCTGACCTACTCCTACGCGGGGAATCAGACGCTGGCCAGCGGCTGGAACGGGAACTGGACCCAGTCAGGGAAAACCGTCACTGTCACCAACGCCAGCTATAACGGCAGCCTGGCCACCGGCGGCACCGCCAGCCCCGGCGGTCAGTTCGCCTACAGCGGCACTAACACCAGCCCCACCGCGTTCGCACTCAACGGCGTCCAGTGCACCGGACAGGTCAGCGGAGGCGGCGGCAGCATCGTGGCGAGCACGGCTTCGCTCTCGGTGACCCAGGGCAGCAGCGGAACTGTCGGCCTCTCGCTGTCGGCCGCACCGTCGGCAAATGTGACGCTGACCACGACGAGGGCCTCGGGGAATTCCGGGCTGTCGGTGACCGGCGGCGGTTCGCTGACATTCACCTCGGCGAATTTTTCAACTCCCCAGAATGTCACGATCACCGCCGATAGCACTGGCACTGGCGCGGCTACATTCACCGCGAGCGCTTCGGGTTTCACCTCGGTGTCGGTGACGGTCACTGAGGTGGCGTCCGGCGGTGGCAGTAGCGGTCCCGCGCCGCAACTGCACGTCTCGGGCAACAAGCTGCTCAATGGCAGCGGCCAGCAGGTGATCCTGCGCGGCGTGAACCGGTCGGGCGCCGAGTACTCCTGCGTGAATGGCACCGGCATCTTCGACGGCGAGATGGACCAGGCCGCGATCAACGCGATCAAGAGCTGGGGCAGCGACGTCGTGCGGATGCCGCTCAACGAGGCGTGCTGGAACGGGGAGTCGTACGTCAACTCCGCGTACTCGGGCGCCAATTACCAGAACGCGATCAAGTCCGAGGTCACCCTGATGAACGCCAGCGGCCTTGACGTCATCCTCGACCTGCACTGGACCGATGGTCTCTATACCGGGCCTTCGGCCGGCTGCTCGTCGGCGCAGGCGGTCTGCCAGAAGCCGATGCCGGACTCGGCCCAGGCGATCCCGTTCTGGTCCTCGGTCGCGGCGGCGTTCAAGGGCAACGACGCGGTCATCTTCGACCTCTTCAACGAGCCCTACGCGTCCCGCGCCGACAACAACAACTCGACCGAGGGCTGGCAGTGCTGGGAGACGGGCAGTCCGTGCACCGGCATCAGCTACCCGGTGGCCGGCATGCAGCAGATGATCAACGCGGTGCGCGGCGCCGGAGCGAACAACGTGATCATGCTGGGCGGCGAGGAGTACGCCAACGACCTGACCGGCTGGCTGCAGTTCAAGCCGACCGACCCCGACAACAACCTCGTCGCCTCCTGGCACTCCTACAACTTCAACACCTGCAGCACGCAGTCCTGCTGGACGTCGCAGGTCGCTCCCGTCATCGCGGCCGTGCCGGTCATCGCCGGCGAGATCGGCGAGAACGACTGCGCCGGAACCTACATCAACCCGCTGACCACCTGGCTGGACTCGCAGAGCACCAGCTACGTCGCCTGGGCCTGGAACGCCGACTTCAACTGCTCAAGCGGCCCGGGCCTGATCACCGACTATGTCCCTGGCGACCCGACCAGCTTCGGTGCCGCCTACAAGGCCCACCTGGCCTCCCTCGGCCTGTGACTCACCAGGCGATGGCCGGACCGCTCGGGACGTTGTAGGCCGGCAGCTGCCAGGGCTTGCTGAGCCGGGTGAGGTGGCGATTGCGGATCTCGTATTCGGAATCGTCACCGCACCCGGTCAGAAGGCGACGGCCGGCGAAGTCGGTCCACAGCGCACCGCAGAACTGGGCCGGATCGCGGACCGGCGGGGTCAGCAGATGCCGCGCCGTACCCCGGACGGAGAAGTCGGCGATAGCGCTGGTAGAGGAACCTCGGGCGACCGTCGCGATGATGGCTGAGCCGTCCGGCGTGAGCAGGGGCCGGTCCGCGCCGCTGAACCCGCCGGCGCTGGCCGAGTACCTGATGGCCAGCCGGGGGGCCGAGGTCGGCCTGGTCGCGTTTGGAATGATGTAGATGCCCGCACTGGGCAGGCTGTAGGCCAGGCTTCCTGTCGCGGACCACGACAGCCACATGGGATAGCTGTTGCCTGGATGGAAAGTCGCCAGCGTGCGTCCCGACGCTAGCTGAGCGGTCAGGATCTCACTGGGGCCTGCCCTGCCATCCGGGCAGTTGGACAGCACTGAGACGGCGACCTTGCGGTCGTCCTGGCTGACGGCCAGGCCGGCGAGCGCGACCGGGCAGTCGCCGACATGCGCGGGGAGCGGCTGGATAGCGGTCTTGGCCAGCCGTCCGGGATGGCCGCGGGCGTTCAGGTGCAGCACGTAAATGTGGCTGCCTGAGGAGGTCAGCGTAGCCAGCGCGAACGTCCGGTCGCCCGCCGAGCCTGCCACGCCGGCGAAGTTCGCACCACCCGGCTTGCGCACAGTCGCGATCTTGGCGCCCGTCGCCGTTCGCCGCACGGTCACGCTGCCGGACCTAGCGTCGAGCGCTAGGTAGAAAGGGGCGACCTTGACGGCCGGCCGCCCGGTTACCACCTTGGTCTTATGAGTCACCGGCGGTGCCGAATGACCGCCGGCCGGGAGATTGGCCAGCACGATCGCCCCGAGCACGCAGGCCGCGGCCGTCGCTATGGCCGCGGTGGTTACCTGACGCATCCTTCTTCTCCTTATCCGGCGCCTGAGCACGGAGATGTCAGGCGGCGCTGCTTGTCTGATAGGTGCGGCCCAGGACGCGAATAGCTCGGGCAGGTCGTTATCCGGCATCACGCACCGCCTCTTGCCCATTCGCTAGTTCTCGCTCCAGCCGGCGGCGCCCCCGGACGAGCCTGGCCTTGACGGTCCCGGCCGACAGACCCCGGCCGGCGGCGATCTGCTCGACGGAAAGATCAGCGAGGTAATGCAGCACCAGAACCTCACGCTGCGCCAGCGGCAGTTGCCTGAGCGCGTCGCCAAGGTCGGTGAATCCCAGCGCATCGTCCGGGCCGTCCGGCTGCCGGGGCCGCTCGGCGGATAGTTTCGCGGTGATCCGGCTGACGCGCCCCAAGCGCCGGCCCGAGTCGGTAGCGATCCTGAGCGCGACTCGCCGCACCCAGGCCTCCGGCAGGTCATAGCCTCGCAGCCGGCTCCACCGGGCCAGAGCGCGAGCGAATGTCTCCTGAGTCACGTCTTCAGCCTCGGTCCTGCTGCCGGTCAGGGCCGTGATCAGCGCTACCGTGCGCCCATAGTTGGCCTGATAGAACTCACAGAAGTCGGCGGGCTCCTCGCTCGCTGCCAATCGCTCTCCCGGGGCTGAGCGACGGCGCGGGCCGCCGCCGAGATCCGCATAGTGTGGAGCTGATTTAGACACGCCAGCAGCTAGGTTCCGGTTACCGTCAGACGATCACGATTAGATAACGGGCCCGTTCTCGCCAGTCCTGGCACGGGCTGCCTGACGTACCAGGTGATCACGCTCGGCGATGCCCGTGGCCAGACGGGCGGCATCCGCGTAGGCAGCACCGGCGGCCTTCCGATCGCCGGCGGCTTCCGACTCCCCCGCGAGATCAGGCCACCGATGTTCCGGGTTCTGGCGCGAATTCCGTGATGCTGGCCGCTGCGCCGGCCCCATGGATGTGGCAGCGCTGGGGCTCCAGCCCCAGCTATGTCACATCGATGGGGTGCGGCCAGGGCTGGACCAGCCACCACGGAACCAGACTGCGGTCGGTGGGCGAGTTGCTCGACGCGGCCGCCGAAGCTCGTTCAGCCTCCCGCTAGCCCTGGGCGAGCACCGCCAGATCGCGTACTAGGTAGCGGCGGTGCTCGCACTCTTCCCTCATCACTACGCGCAGGCAGGTCCCGACAGAGTTAGGCTCTTCCGGATATCCAGGCGCCGGGTTGCGGGTGCACATCCGCTCAAGCTCGGCGTCGGTGAGTCCGTCGACTATGCCACGCACCACCGCCTGCCGGTCCGCTCTGGCCTCCATGACCTCGGCGAACGACGGCGAGGCTTCGAGATCGATTCCCAGGGCAACCGCGTCCGCCGGCGGGTAGCCGCTGTGGGTCAGGCCGAGCCGGTGATAGGGCAGCGCCTCGTCGAGCACGGTGCGGCTTGCCCACGCGTCGATGGCGAACACCAGGTGCCGCAGCGTCTCGATGAGCGACCACTCATCGTCGACCCGCTGACCACGCGCCGCGTCAGGAAGCCGATCGAACTGGGCGAGCGTGCCGGCCCACAGCTCCTCGATTCTCGGCCACGCGGCCCGGTACTCGGCCGCGGTCTTCATCTGCCTGACCTGCCGGCGCTCTGGGTGCCGCCGGTCGAGCTGCGGCCTCCACGAACTCGGTGACGTCGACATCGTTGACCACCATCTTGTCGACATACCCGGACAGCCGGACGTCGGCGAGCCAGGAATCGACGATCTTGACCTGGCGCAGGTCGCAATCCCGGAACAGCGCGCCGGTCAGGTCGGTCTCGATGAAGGTGCCGCCCTTGAACCTGCCGGTCTTCTCATATCGCTCGGCCACCACGTCATTGTGGCGAGTCCGCGGCCAGGTGGCTACTGCTCGGTGCCCTGGGATTCGTCGATCGCCTCGATGACGTACGGGGACAGGGAGGCGGCCAGGATCGGGACGGGCATTGACTGCAGCCAGACCCGGCCGGGTCCGGTGAGCTCCACCAGCAGCAGGCCGTCGTGGCCGAACAGCATGTTCGAGATGCCCTTCACCCTGGTGACCGAGAACTTGACCGTGCCGGCGAACATCCCGATGTGGCCGGGGTGCACCAGCATCGTCTCGCCCTTCGGCAAGTCATACAGCAGCAACTCACCGCCGACCTCGATCCAGGCGGTGCCCTCGCCGTCAAGCTTCTGCAGGACGAAGCCCTCGCCGCCGAACAGGCCGCCCTTGAGGCTGTGCTGCAGGCCGACGCTTGGCCTGATCCCGCGCGTGCCGGCCAGCCAGCCGTGCTTGTGCACCAGGTAGTGCTCGCCGTGGCTGATGTCGACGGGGACGATCTGGCCAGGGAGCTTGGCCGCGAACGTGACCTGTCCCGGGCCTTCGTACTTGGTGACGAAGAGGCCGCCGCCACCCATCATCCGCTTGATGCCGCGCAGCACGCCGCCGCCGCCAGCGTGAGTCGTCTGCGACATGTGCACGCTCTTGCTCATCCAGACCAGCTCACCATGCGGTGTGTTGACCGACTCACCACGCTCAAGCACGATCTGCAGTACCGGCATGGTCGTGCCCTTGACTTCTGCTTGCATGGCAAAGTCCTTTAATGGAGGTCTCAGATAATAAACGGCAATAGCCGTATCAGCCACGGTCTAGATGGCCTCGGCCATGATAGACCGAATCAAGACCGTCTGAGACCCGGCAGCGCTGGGTGGTTCGGAGCCAGCCACGGCCGCAGTCTCTTTGGTTCAGGCCCGGCCTAGCATCTGGTAAAGATTCACCACAAATACCATTTGCAACTAAGGAACGGCTTGCTAACGTGATGTCGGGGATTCAGGTGGCGGCCCGGCGAGATCCGGCGCGCGGTACTGCTGCTGGAGGCAGGCATGCTCTCGTCTGTACGCAAAGGTTCAGTCGCGATCGCCGCCATTCTCGCGGCCCTGCTCACGCAGGCGGCACCGGCCTTCGCGGCCGCCGCGCCTCAGCACGCGACGACGACGGTGGCCGGGCCGGGCCGGCCTCATGCTGCAGCCGGCAGCACCTCCGCGATCCGGCAGCGGCGCGCCAGGGCCGCCAGGGCGGCACTGGCCAGCACCACCGTCCCCGACACCTGTTCCGGCAGCATCCAGCCCGACCTCGTGTATCCGTGCACGACTCCGTCGGCGAGCGGAACCGATACTTTCACGCTGACCCTGACCAGCACGACTGACCTGCTCTTGATCCGGGTTCTCAATACCGCGGGCAATTCGCCGAGTTTCACGGTCACCGCGCCCGGCAATAGCGCGGTCAGCTGCCAGCAGCCGAGGTCGTTCCAGATACCGCAGTGCCCGACCAGCCAGGCTGGCGTCTACACCCTGCGGGTTCAGAATGGAGGCGGCTCCTACACGCTGTCTTACCTGCCGCTGCTTTCCGACCCTTCATGCGGCGCCGCGAACCCTTCCTTCGCGACGCCGATCCTGAAGCAGGCGCTCCCGGCAGGCGGAGCCGGGGCTTGTTACACCCTGGATCTGGCGGCGGGCCAGATCCTGCACGCCAACAGCACTTCTGGGCAGCAGGATCTGCTGATCACAGTCTATGACTCCGCCGGCACGCAGATCTGCTTCGATGATCAGGGCGACTGTCCGCTGACGGGAACCGGGCCATACTTCGTCCTGGCTGACGCGAATTCAGCGGACGCGATTACCTACCACCTCGAGCTGAACAACCTCACCGACCCGCAGGGGTGTGCCGCGACGGCCCCGCAGACCTATGGCAGCGCACCGGACACTAGCGCCGCCGACCGCTGTCACACTCTGTCAGTGCCGGCAGCGGGCAGGTATCAGGTATACGCGGTGAGCCCGCAAGGCCTGCTGACCAGCACGCTGTACCAGCCCGACGGCACCGTGGCATGTACCTTTACGTTCTCGAGCACCGGCCCCGCCTGCGACCTCGCAGGCGGGAGCTACGACCTGGTGGCCGACCCCTTTCCCGGCAGCCCGTCGCGGGTTGGAGCCGTCTTCATCGCCGCCGCGCAGAGCCGGGGCTGCCGGGCGACGGGTGACTCGGACTTCGCCTCCGGTCCCGCGACCGGCACCTTCAGCGGGACTGGTGAGGAGATCTGCCTGACGCTGCCCGCCACGACCGGGCCAGATGTGTACCTGTTCGATCAGCCTGCGGGAGAATTCTCGACGCAGCTGGAAGTTGTCGATTCGGCCGGCGCTCAGATGTGCCAGAACGAGGGCGACCTCTTCACCAACTGCGCGCTGACCGGGGCCAGGCCATTCCGGGTAATTCTCTCTGGCCAGCACGCCGGCGGCGGCTATCGCGTGCTGGCGCAGTCCTCTGCGTCAGTCAAGGGCTGCGCCGCCTGGCCGCGATCCGGATTCGGCGGTTCCTGGGGCGCCACCGTGAAGCTGACCGGGGTCGCGGACGCGGCCTGCCTCACCATCCCCGCGAAGCAGCACTCAACGGGCGAGATGATCGACTACTCGAATCCGCGGAATGTCGTAGACGCGGGGATCAATATCTTCGATCCGACCGGTAAGAGCATCTGCGTGGGCGCCAGCACCGCGATCTGCTCGTATCAGCCCTCCGTCACCTACACGGCGCTGGTGATCAGCAGCACCGGCCTAGCCGACACCTACCACCTGGTACGCCGCGATGTCTCCAGGACCGCCCGGTGTTCCGCACCCGTCTCGACCGTGGTCGCCGGCCCCTCCACGACGCTGGAACTCACCTCGGATCTGGATACCCAGTGCCTGCGGGTGACCGGACCGGCCACGGACAAGTTCTCCTTCGCCATCAGGGCTGCGGCGCCCAGCTCGGCTGGCGCGGTACTCCAGGTCGCGAACGCCAGCGGCGGCATCGTGTGCAGTCAGTTCATGGTCATCTGCCAGGTCACCGGTTCCACTTCGTATCAGCTCCTGGTGACCGCACGGGGCTACCAGGGGATCGCGATCACGGCACATATCGATACCTGGCTGGTGGCGACCGCGAGCGGCTGGGCCGCGGGGTGCGAGAAAC
This sequence comes from uncultured Actinomycetota bacterium, assembly GCA_963819285.1. GTDB lineage: Bacteria > Actinomycetota > Actinomycetes > Streptosporangiales > Streptosporangiaceae > Chersky-822. Next base: position 453,859 of record CAWFVM010000002.1, on the reverse strand, counting down.
ACAAGCTGTCCGGTTCCGTCGGCTGGGCTCCCATTCGAACCAGCATGTCGGAGGCCGTGACCGGCTTCTGCGCTGTCCTCACGACTCAGGCCAGCCAGGAAACAGCGATCTACAGTCCGAGCAGCACCTTTACCGGCTCGGGCCAGCCCTTCCTGATGATTGAGTCCGGGGCAAACTGGACCGAGCCCCAGAACATCTGCGCGTCAGGACAGCCATTCCAGGCCTGCGACCTGGAGCTGAACACCGCTCCTGGCCAGTACGTCTTGCTCGATTACCCATTCCAGCTGCCGCTGCCAGCAACGGTGTCGCTCCAGGGGGTCTGCACGTTCGGCTGCGCCGGCCCGCGCAAGTTCCCGGTCATTACGTCGGTGACGCCCGCAGCCGGCCAGGCCGGGAGAATCAGCAAGCTGCTCGTACGGGGCACGGACCTGAATCTCGGCGTCCAGGTCGAGCTCGCCCGCAACGGGACCAACTTCGCCACGGCCACGCCGGTGTCGGTCAGCACGGACGGCAAGAACCTGACCGTGCTCCTCAATACCGAGGGAGTTCGGCCTGGCCTGTACGACGTGGTGCAGTTCGGGGTCGGGTACACCTCCGGCACGCCGTCTCCTGGCTATCTCCCCGGTGCCTACCAAGTGACGGCGGGTCCGCTTGCTCCGCCGGTCGGTACCTTCGTGCCGACCAGGTCAGCCAGGATCCTGGACACCCGCACAGGGCTCGGCGCGAAGAAGGGACCGCTGCGCCCGCATGGCGTCGTCACCGTCAGGGTGGCTGGAGTGGCGGGCGTGCCGGCCAGCCACGTCAGCGCGGTACTGATGAGCGTGACCGCCCTGCGGCCAGCCAAGCCGGGCACGATCATTGCCTACCCGGACGGAGCCTCCCGCCCGGAGGTCACTGACGTCAGCTTCAGCAGTCGCCAGGCCAGCTCGGATCAAATCGAAGTACCAGTCGTGAATGGAAAGGTCGAGCTGGACAACAACTCAGCGGGCACGACCGGTCTCGTGGTCGAGGTTTCCGGCTATTTCACCAGCGCCGGCAAGCACGGGCGGCTCACAGTGATGAGCCCGGCCCCGGGAATCCTCGACACCCGCACCGGCCTTGGCGCCGGCAAGACCAGGGTTGGCGCCCGCCGGACAATCCGGCTGACGGTGAACGGCGCGGGCGGGGTGCCCAAGAGCGGCGTAAGCGCGGTCGAGCTCAGCGTCACCGTGGTTGCCCCGGCCGGCGCCGGCGGCCTCACGGCCTTCGCCAGCGGCAGTTCGCGACCGAGCGCGAGCCAGCTCAGCTTCAGCGCCAGGCAGACCGCATCTGGCCTGATCACCGTCCCGGTGGCGGACGGCAAGGTTGACCTGTACAACAACTCGCCCGGCTCAGTGGACCTCATTGCCGACGTCGCCGGCTACTTTTCCGGCAGCGGCGCGGCTTCCCAGGCCGTGACCCCGGTACGAGCTCTCGATACTCGTTCCGGCCTCGGCGGCACCGGCGTGAGTGTCCTGGCCCATTCGGCTGCCGATCTCAGCGTCACCGGCCTGCCCGGCTATCTGGGCACTCAGGCCGATGTCGTACTGAGCGTCACTGTGCCGGAGGCCCGGCTAGGCGGGTCGCTCTTCGTCTTCCCCGACGGCAGTGCCATTCCGGTCGATCCGAACCTGAGCTTCAGCGCAGGCAAGCCGGTCACCGTTCAGGTGATGGTCCCGCTCACCGGCCCGACGATCGACTTCTACAACAACTCGGGCGCGACCATCCAGATCCTGGCCGACGTCCAGGGTTATGGCTTCGCCGGGGCAGCCCATCACTCCTAGACAGCCGCCGACGGGCTGGTCCGCTGGCTGGCGTTTTGTACACCCATATGGGCGGGCAAGCCATTGCCTGACAAGCATCCGCTTCAGTCTGAGCGACTTTGCCGGACCCAGCCCGGAGGCACTCATCCTGGGCCGACTCGATCCGCCGGGCCGCGATGGGCGGACCGGAGCCTCGACCGCCGCGATGCCTGCCGCCGCCGATGCACTTGTCCTCACCGAAGGTGAGCCTCACCTGCTGACCATCGCGCCAAACCGGTCAGGCCGCGGCTGGCGCGAGTTCCGTGATCGGGCTGCCTCGCGGGCCTGGCGGAGCCATCGCCCGGACCCGGGCTGGTCCCTGGTGACTCAGCTTTCACATCCGGCTCACCCGCTGCCAGGCTCGCCCGATCCTGTAGGAGACTTTTTTCCTGTAGGAGACTTAACAGCGAATATGGTGGTCAATCCTCCTACAGGAGTAAAGTCTCCTAGATCTTTTAGCCATCCTTCGGCGCAAACCAGCATAAACCGATCCAGAGAACGCAAACCTGGCCCCCTCACCCCGCGCAAGCCGGTCCCGGTGATCATCCTGCCGACGTTCCGGACCGTCATCCCCCGCCCGGGCTCACATCACGGAATTCGCGCCAGAGCCCGGCGGCGTGAGCCAGCCCGGCTCACCACGCGGTGCGGGCCGGACTCCCCGGAAACCGGGATGCTGCCCGATCACGGGGTCCGTGCCGGGATTCCCGGGGTGAGCGGCATTGCGCCTGAGCCTTGATATAAGGACATGAGGTGAGAACATCGGCTTTGATGAGCCTGGGAGGTCCGATGGGACACACGCGGAACTGGCGGGGAACGAGATCGGCCACGGCGCTGCTCCTGGTCGCCGCTGGGCTTGGCCTGGTGCCCGGGACCGCGCTGGCCTCGGCCAAGACAGATACGGTCACGGTGGCCGGAATCAGCAGGACCGGGGCGACGGTCGCCGTTGTCTCCGAGGTCACGCCGCTGCACGGAAACGCCGAGCCGGGGACCGGGCCTGTGTACCACCTGAAGCCCGGCGTTTATTTCATCGCCGCAGATGTTCTGACCCCGGCTTCGGGCCCGACCGCGGCCAGCCAGACGCTAGTAGTGCGCCGCGTCAGCGTGCGCGGGGACGAGACGGTCAAGCTTGACTCGCGCGGCGGCAAGCTGTTCTCTGCATGGCTGAACGGCAAGGAGATCGGTGCGCCGCCAGTCGCCGGAGCCTGCATCGCCGAAGGCCACGGTGTCGTCTATTCCGATCCGGACGACGGACCGCTCTATGTGGAGCCGACCGTTACCGCTCGCGTGAGCTTCGTGTGGGCGCTGACCATCGGGGTGCCGAGTGGCACCATCTTCGATCTCACCGGCCAGGACAAGGCAGGCCTGCCTGCCAGGCCCACCTTCAGGCTGCGAACCTCCGGGCTGATCAAGACGGTCATCCTGGCCAGGGCCGGGACAGTGCCAACGACCAGCGGGTTCCTGGCCACCAGTTCCACGATCTCCGCCTGCACTCTGACCGGCATGGAGGAGCCGCTGACGCCGCCGGTCCGGCTGACCGTATACCGCAGCCCGGCGGCCTGGACTACCGAGCTGGACACCAACCAGGGCATCCGGCTGTCCAGTGCGAGCTGGCGGGATGACAACGAGACGGCTGGCCACGCCTATACGATCTCGCTCGGCGACGCGTCGCGCGGGCCCAGCGAGGCGGTGCCGGTCATCCAGGGGACGAAGCTCGCCTACGATCCGCACCATCAGTTCCTCGACCCGTTCGCCCAGGGTTATGACTACTTCTACCAGGCCACCGTGACGCTGAGCAGCGGCGGCCATACGATCAGGACTCAGCGTTTCGGCCAGGCGCTGCGCAACTTCACCAGCGCCATGCATGCCGGGCGCTGGTATGTGCTGACCACTGACGCCCGGCAGCTAGCTCCCAGCGCGGAACTCGCCGGGCTGCTTTCTCCCCGGACCACGCTCTCCTGGCGCTTCAAGGTGGCCAAGGCGATCACTGGAGCAATACCAGTCGCCGTCACCTCGCTCGAACCCCAGGGCCTTGACCTGCGCAACCTCGCTGCCCCCAGCTCGATGACCTCGGTCAGGGCCTATTTCACCCAGGGCAGCTACAGTTTGGTCCGCGGACTTGCGTCCGCGGACCAAACTGCCGGTGCTAGCAACCACATCTTCGCGCCGCCTCCTGCCGTGCCGGTGCGATCCTTCACCGCCCAGGCCTCGTTCAATGAAGGCAAGACCTGGCACTCGGTCCCTGTTGTCAAGCACAAGGGCTACTGGACGTTCGTCGTCCGTAATCCCGCCGCGGGCTATGTGACCCTGCGCACCACTACCGTCAACTCACTGGGGAACAGCAGCGTGCAGACCACCTACCGGGCCTACGGGATCAGATAGGCCCGGCCTGAGGTCCCGCAAGGTCAGCTGTAGCGGAACCGGCTGACCGCGCTGGTCGCGCTGCTGGTTCCGCCGGTCGCGGTGACCGTGACGTGGACTGTCCCGGAACCGGCTGGCGACGTGACCGTGATCTCGGTGGCTGAGACAACCTTGAGCCTGGTCCCCAGCTTCTTGCCGAAATGAACGGCCGTCGTGCCGGTGAAGTTTTTCCCGTGAATGGTGACCTTCGTGCCGCCCCTGGCCGAGCCTGACGCTGGCTTCACCGACGTCACCGCCGGCGCCGGCACCACCTCGCCCGTCTTCGGGTCCAGGATCAGGGGGGTGTCGTGCGGCTTGACCTTGAAGTCAAGCAGGCCGCTCGTGCCGTTGATCAGGGGCTCAGAGATCGCGTCATAGCTTCCGGAGATCCGCTTGCTCTTCAGCCAGTTGTCCTCGACGAACGCCAGGACCGAGTCGGTGCTGGTCCGGTCGTGGCTGATGAAGTTCTGGCGGGTCCAGGGGGAGATCACCAGCATGGGCAGGCGGGGACCGAAGCCGCAGCGGTCGTTCCTGCTGCCCACCGTGACCGGCACGGCCGTGCACATCGAGGTATCGAGCGGGGCATCGCCAGAGCCGCTGACGATGGGCGGTGCCTGCTGGTCGTACCAGCCATCGGAGTCGTCATAGGTCACGACGATGGCCGTCGATGACCAGTCAGGGGACTTCTGGATCTGGTTGATCGTGGTGACCAGCCACCGCTGCTCGTCGATCGGGTCCGAGTAGCCAGCGTGGGCGTCCTCATAGGCGGGCGGCTTGAGGAAGCTCACCGACGGCATGTTCCCGTGCTTGAGCGTGAGGAAAAAATCGGAGAGATCGTAGTTGTGATTGGCCCGGTCGGTCTTGCCGATCGCGGCTTCCGATGACGGCGCCAGATGGTGCGGGTTCGCCGTCGACTTGTAGAACTGGAACGGGTCGTGGTGCGGCACGTAGTCCTGCACCTCGATCTTGCCGGTGTTCTCGTGCTCGCTCCCGCAGACCGCGAAACCGCCCTTCGTGGCCGTCGGCGTGAAGCCGCCCTGGAACCAGCCCCAGGTGACCTTGGCGGTGTTGAGCAGGTTGCCGACGTTCTGGCCGGTCAGCTCGCCGACCGGACTGGTGGACGTGTGGCTGGCGTCCGAGCAGTCGTCAAAGGCCGGGTCGAGGTCGGCATAGACCGTGCCGACACCGCTGCCGTCCACCGACCCGATGCTGCCGGGGTCGCTGACCTTGTCGCCGGTCTTCGGGCTGACGGCGAACCCTCCGCCGGTGTTACCGGAAATCAGGTTGAGCGCGCCGGGCGTTGAGGGTCCGAACTGAGGATCGAAATTGTTATCGCTCATCGCGTAGTTCTGCGCGTAATTCCACAGCGCGGTGACGGTGTTGCCGTCGAAATAGTCCATGACCAGCCCGGTGGCGCCGTGCAGCACGGGCTGGCCAGTGCAGGTGTCATGGTCGGTGAACTGGAAAAACATATCCATGTTCCCGACGTCGGCCGCCTCCTGCTCAGGTCCGTAGCTGTGGTTCTGGTCGCAGGTCAGCGCCTGCGAAGGCGAGAGCCGCTGCGGGTTGAAGCTATTCGGATTGGCCTTCAGCAGCTTCGGGGTCAGGTTATTGGCCTTCGGCGTGCCAGCCTTAGGTCGGAATAGCGAGCCGTTCTTATTCGTGGCGTTCGGATAAGTACCAAAATAATGGTCGAACGATATGTTCTCGTCGAAGATCACCACGAGGTGCCTGACCGGCGTCACAGCCGATGCCGCCGGCCTGTACACGACTGACCCGGTTGCCGAATCGGAGTGCCCGGTGAGACGCGGACTCGCCTGCGAGACCGCACTCACAGTCACGCCAAGGCCCGCGGCTGCCAGTCCGAGGATCGCCGGCACCACGAAGAGCCTGCCCCGAGCCATTCTCATACCGCCTCCAGTTTTAAGGGCTCATCTCATCGCATTGTGACATTATCCTCGCGTTCTGGACAGAGTCGCAGACAATGGCGATCGGGATAAGGCGGCTACCGGGTCGGGCTGACCCAGCTGTCCCACGACCCGAAGCCCTGCCAGGTGTCATCCTGCGACAAGGTCTGCTGGGCCGGGCACGTCTCAAGGCCGATCGAACTGCCCTTCGTGACGCCGGTTCGCGGGGCCAGGCACAGGCCCTGATCCGCGAACGGGCTGAAGACGGCAGGACCACTCAGGCCGTTGACGGAGGGTATCGTCGCCGAGAACTCCTGATCCTTCGCCCCGTCGCAGGTCTGGACCTGCAACAGTGTTCCGGCCTGGTCCTTTCCTGCCGGGACGGTCAGGCATACCGTCAGGTTGATCAGGGGCCGGATGGAGATGCTGCCATCGGGATTGGCGGTGGTCGTCCTTCCTGGCCGCAGGTCGGTCCAGGTCTGCGCTATTCCGGTGGTAACTTGCGCCAGGGTAACGGCACTGCCCGAGGACGTGTGCCGGACAGTCATTCCGTATTCGTTGCCGAACTGGTCTGGCTCGTCATAAAAACCTTCGAAGTCGGCGGCGATCGAGGGAATCTGATCGTTGTACTCAGCAGGAGCCCCGGTAAACCAGATTCCCGTGGCCCGCGCGAAGGCGGTATCGGGGCACGCTCCGACCACGACGGGCGTGGGCCGGCCGCGCGTCCGAGTTCCCTTGACCAGGCAGTGCTGGGCCGTGTCGACGCCGAGCACGTACGTGATGACGCTGGTGGTAGGCCGGATCGGGATGGGGAGGATGTTCTGCGCCCTGGTGCCATCGCACTGGCTCAGGATCAGCTGACGGCCAAGGCCGCGGGTAGTCAGGCAGGAGCTAGTGTTCTCGACCGGGCTGAAGGTCATTCCTGTCAGGCCTTCGGTGAGCGTCCAGATCTCGCCGAGCGAATTGCCGGGAAACTTGAGTGAGGCAAGGCCGCCAGGCTCACCGCTGCCGGGGACAAACAGGTCACTGGCGAAACCCCGGCCGAACTGCCCGACGACGTTCTCCAGGTTGCTGGTCGACCAGGCCTGATCCTGGTCGTTCGCGCACTGACTCACGCCAACCGTCGAGGTCTGGAGCGAGGTGCCGAAGAACTCCACCTTCGTTGGCGCGCCGACGCAGAGACTCTTGCGGGCACGCGGCTCGATGAAGAGCACCGGCGTGTGCGCGGAAGGTGCGCTCAGGACGAAGCGCTCTGACCCTGAGCCATCGCACTGGCGCAAGTCGAGCCGGTACTTGCCTTTCTTGATCGTCGCCACGTCCAGGCACAGCTTCTGATTGCTCGCCGGACTCAGGTGCCCCTGGGAGGTCAGTATCCAGCTCTGTCCGGAACGGCCTGCGACCTGCGCTACGCGGACGGTCGCGCCCGCCTTCGCCTGCTGGCCCGCTGTCAGCACGAGTCCGGTGTTGAAGAAGTAGAGCACCTGCCCGGCCGGAACGGGCGGAGCAGAGACGCTGGCCTGGCCCGCCTGTGCGTAGGCCACGCTGGTCAGCGAGATCGCCAGGGTCACGGCGACGCCAGCCACTGAGGTGAGTAATGTCGGGACTCTCATTTAACGCCTCCGCTCGGACTGATCCGCCATCACCAGAATAAGATCCTATTTACCCAGATCGGCTCGGTGGCTTACGGTTGGCTCGATCCTCGGGAGGGGTTGGCGTGAGCGAACTATGGCGTAAGAGCGCTGTTGAGCTAGCTGCGATGATCGGCAGCCGGGAGGTGAGCAGCCGTGAGGTGGTCCAGGCGCATCTGGATCGGATTGACGCGGTCAACCCGAGCCTGAACGCGATCGTCCGCCTGCTCCCTGATGAGGCGCTAGCGGCCGCTGATGCCGCTGACCGGCAGGTGGCCGACGGCGCCAGGCTCGGCTCACTGCACGGTGTCCCGTTCACGGTCAAGGAGAACATCGACCTGGCCGGGACCGCGACGACTCAGGGGGTCCCCGCTATGGCTGAGGCGATCTCTCCCCTCGATGCACCGCAGGTGGAGCGGATGCGCGCGGCCGGCGCGATCCCCATCGGCCGCACCAACCTGCCGGATTTCGGGCTGCGGGTCCACACCGACTCGACTCTGCACGGCCTGACCCGCAACCCGTGGAACCCGGAGCGCACCCCTGGCGGGTCGAGCGGTGGCGAGGCGGCCGCGCTGGCAACCGGAATGAGTCCGCTCGGCCTCGGCAATGACCTCGGCGGATCACTGCGCAATCCGGCGCATTGCTGCGGTATCGCGTCGATCAAGCCGTCCACCGGCTCGGTGCCGGCCGCGACGGTAATCCCGCCCGAGGACTACAACATCTCCTTCCAGCTGATGGCCGTCGAAGGCGTCCTGGCCCGCCGGGTCGCCGACGTCCGCGCCGGGTTCACCGCGATCGCGGGCCAGCACGCACGCGACCCGCTGAGCGTGCCCGCCGTCTTCACCGACCTGGCCGACGGCGAACGGCCGAAGGTCGCCGTGCTCCCCGAGCCGCCAGGCGGCAGCACCCATCCCGAGGTAGCTGCCGCCGTGCGGCGAGCCGCCGACGCCCTCGCCAGTGACGGCTTCGAGGTCACCGAGGCCACGCCACCGGACTTTGAGCAGGCCATCGAGCTCTGGGGCACGATCTTGTCCGCCGACCTGCGGGTCATCATGCCGATCCTTGAGGAGCTCATGGGCCCTGGTGGCCAGCGATTCCTCGGCTATGTGTTCGATTATCTGCCCGCACCGGATCTGGCCACCCTGGCGACCGCGCACAGCGACAGGCACGGGCTGGCCCGCCGCTGGAGCCTGTGGTACCAGGACTATCCGGTCCTGCTCACCCCCGTCTGGACCCAGCCGGCTTTCCCGCTGGACTTCGACATCGCCAGCGCGGAGGGCGCGGCCGCGACCCTGGAGCTGATGCGCCCGGTGCTGCCGGCGAACCTGCTGGGCACGCCGGCCGCCGTGGTCCCGGCTGGCCTGGCCGACGGCCTGCCGGTCGGCGTCCAGGTCATGGGCGGCAAATACACAGAGCTGCGCTGCCTGGCCATCGCCGAGCTGATCGAGCGGCGACTAGGCCCGCTCACCCCGATCGACCCGGTGGCCAGCTAGCCGACGCCTTACGGATCGAGCTTCGCCCGGACCGCAGCTGCGTCTGGTACGCCGATGAACTCGAAGAGCGCCAGCGCCTCTCGCCAGTACTCACGGGCCGCGACCCCTCCGTCCGTGCGGAGCGTCACGTTGCCGAGACCGTCGAGCGAGCACGCTTCCTCGTACGGATCGCCGATCTGACGGCTGACCTCAAGTGCCTGCTGGTAGTAGTCAAGTGCTAGCGAGTCCTGAGCCATCTGGTCGTACACGTCACCGATGCTGCGTAGCGCATGAGCCGTCTCGTAGGGCTCCACAAGCTTGCGAGCGACAGCAAGAGCCTTCTGATGGTGGATCAAGGATTCGTCGTTACGTTTCATCCGGTAAAACGTCGTGCCGATGTTATTGAGCGTGTCGGCCTCACAGCGACGATCGCCGAGATCGCGATAGATGCCGAGGGCGCTGCGCAGGCTGGCCAGGGCCTCGGCGTGCTTGTCAATGTTCCGGCAGGCGTTTCCGATGTTATTGAGCAGCACCGCCTCGGCCTGCCGCCCGCCTATCTCATGAGCTATAGGTAGCGCCTGCCGGTAATGGGCCAGCGCTTCGCTGTAGGCGCCGAGGCGCTGCTCGACATCGCCGATGTTGTTGAGCATCTTGCCTTCGCCCCGGCTGTCGCCAATGTCACGGTATAGCTCAAGCGCCTGCTCGAAGGCGGTGACGGCCTTGGCGTAGCGGCCCAGATGCCAGTACCCGAATCCGCTGTGGCCGAGCACTTCCGCCTCGCCATACCGGTTTCCGGTCACCCGGTGCGTGGCTAAGGACTCCTCGAAGTGGATGAGCGCGTCCAGGTATCGGGCCGCGTGCCAGTGCACGAGGCCCAGCCGATCCAGTGCGTCCGCTCTGCCAGCGTCATCCCCGAGCGAGCTAAAGATTGCCAGCGCATCCCGGCCATGCACGAGCGCGTCATCAAAGTGCCCGGCCCGCAGCCTCGGCAGGCACAGATCGACATGGGCCTGCGCCTCGCCCCGTCGATCGCCCAGGTAGCGCCACGCTTCGAGCGCACATAAGTGCGCCGAGGCGGCATCGGCCCAGTAGCCACCTACCTCAAGGAACTGAGCGATGACATGCGGCAGCAAGGTCACGTGCCGGTGGAATCCGTTTGCGGCGGCGTGCTGTACAGAACCAAGTATGTTCCGCCGCTCAGCTTCCATCCAGCGACGCGCGTCCTGCTGGTCACCCAGGACTGGCGGCTCCGGTGGAATATGGTCGACCGCTATCTCAAGCCGGCGACGGTGCGCGAACAAGATGCGGTCGGCGCTTGCTGCCGTGTGCAGGTAGTAGTCGAGCAGCCTGTGCACAACCATTCGCCTGACCTCCTCGGCCTCCTCTCGCAGCCCTAGTTCCCTTGAGTATTCCTTGAGCAGGTCGTGAGAGCGGAACCGGCCGGGCGCGGGTTCCTCCAGCATGTGATATCCGAGCAAGCCATCGAGCAAGCGATCGGTCTGCGTCAGCGGCAGGCCGCTGGCGGCCGATGCGGCATGCAGCGAGAAGTCCGGCCCCGGATAACAGCCAACCTGCCGGAAGGCGCTCTGCTGCTGCCGGGACAGGTACCGGTAAGACAGTTCAAAGGATGAGGCCACCTCCAGTTCCTCGCCTCGGATCTCGCGGAGTCGATTCTGGGTACGCGAGAGAGTCTGGGCCAGGTCAACCGTGGTCCAGGCGGGGCGATGGCGTAACCGGCTCGCCGCCAGCTGAATTGCCAGCGGCATGTTGCCGCACAACTCGACCACCTCGGCGATCGCGTCCGCATTGTGGCTCAGCCCCGGTCCTACGATCCGCGCGAACAGATCTGCGGCATCGGCAGGCCGCATCACGCTGAGCGAGAGCGATCGGGCTCCGGTGAGTCCGGCCAGGCGGCGGCGGCTGGTGATCAGGACCAGGCAGCCCGGCGTTCCTGGCAGCAGCGAGCGCACCTGGTCGCCAGTCGCCGCGTCATCCAGGACAATCAGCAGGCGGCGGTGCGCGGCCTGCTCGCGCCAGAACGCGGCAAGCACGTCTATTGAGCGCGACTGCCGGTGCTGCTCACCAGGTGCGCCGGTGGCCCCGGTCACTTGCAGCAGCTGATCCAGCGCGGCCGGGATCCACCGGTTCCTCGACTGGGTCGTGTGCGTGCAGGCTCAGGAAGATCTGGCCGTCGGGGAACTGGTCGGCCAGCCGGTGCGCTAGATGGATAGCCAGCGCGCTCTTCCCGATCCCGGCCATGCCATCGATCGTCACGACCGTGATCGCCGTGCCCGGCTGGTCGGTCACGATCGCCCCGGCCAGCACGTTCAGCTCTTCGGCACGACCGGTGAAGTTCGGGATGTCCCTGGGCAGATTGTTGAGACCGGATGAGCGCCGTGTCCACTTGCGCGGCGGAAGGGCCAGCTCAGGGTCCGCTCTCAGGATTCGCTGGTGCAGGGAGCGCAAACCGGGTCCCGGCTCCGCGCCCAGTTCGTCGTCCAGGCGCGCGCGAGCCTGCCGATAGGCCTCAAGCGCCTCAGCCTGCCGGCCGGTTCGGTACAGCGTGACCATCAGCTGTTCTACGAGCCGTTCCACAAATGGGTGACGCGACACTAACTCGGACAGCTCTCCGGCCAGGTCGGACTCGTGACCATCGGCCAGGTCCAGTTCGACGCGATCCATGGTCGCCGTCAGGCGCTCCTGATCGAGAGTCGCGCGAGTCCGCTGGGCCCAGTCACCCGGCAGGCCAGCCAGGGCTTCGCCACCCCACAACCTGTCCGCGTCCCGCAGCAGCTGCGCCGCATGTTCGCTGTCGCCGCTCTCAGCGAGCGCACGGGCCTGGGTACGCAGCCTGCGGAACCGGTGCAGGTCGATCGACTCGGGATCTGCTTCCAGGATATATAAGCCCGATCGCGACACCAGCCTGACCGCGGCGTCTGAAGCGGCAAGTACCCGGCGCAGCCGGGCGATGTAACTCCACACCGAGCCGCGGACTTTGGCGGGCGGGGCGGCTCCCCAGACCCGGTCGATGAGCGCGCCCGCAGAAACCGGCCGCCCGGGTGTTAGCAGGAAGACCGCGAGCACGCAGGCTTCCTTGGGCGAGCCCAGATCAAGCCGCAGGCCGGCGGCCCAGATCTCGACCGGCCCGAGAACGCGGAACTCCACAAGCATCCTTCCGCACGTGAACCGGGTCACGCAGGACCCTGGATCGCCAGATCCGCACTGTGATGATTCCCGCCTACCGCAGGCAGCATGCCTATGCAAGCCTCCGTCAAGTTTTGTTCAAACTTTACGCCCATGAGGGGGCCGCATAGTCGCACGTGTTACTCGAACTCAAATAGTCACGGAATTGCGATGCCGAGCCTGGAATGGCGTGACGTACCGGTGGGCCTGAACGCCGATCGGTGGATGACGTTACCGGCTTGGCGCACCGTCCTCGTGGTCGTTCATACCGTGAGCGCCGGGCAGCGACTCCTGGACATCGTCCGGCTGCTCGGCCCCGATCTGCGTATCCAGGTGGTCTTCACCCGCGCTCCTGACGTGTTCAGGGAAGGTGTCAGCGAGTTCCTGCGGACCTGCGGGGGGATCGTCATTCCCTGGCTCCAGGCGACGCGAACGAGGTTCGATCTCGCGCTCGCAGCCAGTTACGGGTCATTACACGAATTGCACGCGCCGCTGATCGTCCTGCCGCACGGCGCCGGCCATGGCAAGCTCGCGCCGCGCAGGCCAGGGCACGCCCCGGCGACGCCTCGGCAGGTATATGGACTCGACGCGCAGCGGCTCGTGCGAGACGGCCGGGTCATTCCGGCCGCCATCGTCCTGCCGCACGAGGCCGACCTGTCCAGGCTCGCCATCACCTGTCCTGAGGCGCTGCCCGCGGCCACGGTCGCCGGCGATCCCTGCTACGACATCCTGCGGGCGAGCATCGCCTGCCGCTCCGCCTACCGGACCAGCCTCGAGGTGGGCGAGTTGCGCAAGCTGGTCGTGGTCAGCTCAACCTGGGGGCCACGATCGCTCTTTGGCGAAGCCCAGGGCCTGCTGCGCAGGCTACTCACCGATCTGCCAGCGGAGCGATTCCGCCTGGTCGCGCTGATCCACCCCAATGTCTGGTACGGACACGGAATCTGGCAGGTCCGGGCCTGGCTGGATGACTGCCTGAGGCAAGGGCTCGGCCTCATCCCGCCCGAAGCCGACTGGCGCGCGGTTCTCGTCGCGGCTGACTGGATCGTGGCCGATCACGGGTCGGTCGGCGTCTACGGCACAGTCGTCAAGAGGCCGCTCCTGCTCACGGGCTCGGCCCTGCGCGAACTCAACCCTGACTCGGCGAACGCCATGCTCGCCAGCATCGCCCCCCAGCTAAGGCCCGGCAGGCCGCTAGTCGGCCAGCTGACCCGTGCCCTGGCCTCGTTCCAGCCGGAACGCTATGCGCCAGTCGCGGCCAGGATCACCTCGCAGCCCGGCCGCTTCGACCAGAACATGCACCGCCTCATGTATCGGCTACTGCGGCTACGCCCACCTGCGGCAACTCCATCGCCACAGGTAGCGGCGCTTCCTTTCATCACCGGTTAAAGCTCGACCAAGGAGTCCAGGCTATGCCAGGCAAGATTGTCGTCGTCGGCGTGACGAGTCTGTATATGTCCCTTTCCATCGATGAATTCCCTATGTCCTATCAGCCCACCCGCTCCCCGAAATGGCTTCGAGCCGGGGTCGCGGGTGCGGGCTGCCATATCGCGAAGATCCTGCGGGCGCTCGGCGACGAGGTCAGCCTCTGCACAGCGGTCGGCAATGACTTACCCGGCACCCTGATCCGCGCCGACCTGCAAAGCCACGGGCTGCTCGGACCAGGGACGATCGAGGCGCAGGCATCCTCACTCGGCGTCGTCCTGGTCGCGCAGGACGGCCGGCGGATGGGGCACCCGTATCTGGCGATGGTGAACGCCGTCGAGTACCCGGCGGAATTATTCCGCCAGAGCCTGCGAGGCGCGGACCTGGCAGTGATCACGAACGCGCGGTTCACCCGGCCGCTGCTCCGGCAGGCCCGCGCGCTCGGTGTGCCGATCGCTGTGGACGTCCACCTGATCGCCGACCTCGATGACGCCGGCAACCGCCCGTGGCTCGAAGTCGCCGATATCATATTTTGCAGTCACGAACGGCTGCCATGTCCGCCGGCTCAGTGGGTACGGAGGATCTTTGATCGCTATCCCGGATGCGCGGTAGCGGGCGTCGGCTGCGCCAGCGCGGGCTGCGTGCTCGGACTTCCCGACGGTCGGCTGGTGCAGGTGCCGGCGGTAACGCCGAGGGGGGTCGTCAGCACGGCCGGTGCTGGTGACGCGCTGTTCGCATCCTTCCTGCATAGCTGGCTGGCAACGGGCAATCCGCTGACCGCGATCGAGCGGGCCGTGCTGCATGCCGGCTGGGCAATCGGCGACTCGTTCCCGTCGGCTACCTCGCTGACCGGGCCGCAACTGGACACCCTCGCCGCGATCTGCGAGGTCCGGGCGACGATCGGCCGCTGGGATACCTGACGGCGGGCTCAGCCGTCCTGGCCCAGACGCGCGAGCCGGTCATGTACCGGCCCAGCGTCCGGCGAGTCAATCCGGCGCAGGATGGCCAGGGCGGCCTGGTAGCTGCGCTGAGCGTCCTGCGTGAACCCTGCGTCTTCCGCGAGATCGCCGAGCAACCGCAGGACGTACGCCTCGCCGGGCAGCGAATCCAGCTCGCGCATGTTGCGCAGTGCCTGGTCAAGTGTGTCAGCTGCAATGGACTGCTCGCCCAGCTTGCCGTGCGCGTGACCAAGCGCGGCCAGCGCTCGCGCCTCGTTGTACGGGTCGGGGACCGCCGCAAGGAGATCGCGGGCCTGGCGCAGCGGCGTGATTGCCTCACTGGCGCGACCTCCAGCCGTCAGCTCGCTACCCAGGTCGGTCAGCGTCAGCGCGACCGCCCGTGACTCACCGAGTCGCTGGTAAGCGTCGAGCGCCTGCCCGAACATCGCCAGGGCCGCCTCGCCATCACCCCTGGCCTGCTCGACCAGGCCGAGGCGCCGGAGAACTCCGGCCAGGCGATGGTCGTCGCCCGCCTCGCGCCAGATGGCCAGCGCCCGGACACAGCAGTCCGCCGCCTCATCCAGCCGGCCAAAGCTGGTCAGCGCCAGCCCAAGCCTGCCGAGCATCTTGGCCTCGGCCACCCTGTCGCCTGAGCTCTGCGCTGCCGCGAGTCCGATCCGGTCCAGTTCCAGGCGGTCCCGGTACAGGCCTCGCCGCAGGAAAAGCGGCCAGAGTGCGTCTACTACCTGCCAGGCGAGGTCCGGCCAGCCCTGATCGGCGGCATACCTGACCACGGCAGTGAGATTGGGAAGCTCGCGCTCTAGCCAGTCAAGCGCGTCAGCGGCGCTGACGAACGAGACCGGCTCGGCCGGGCGGTACCTTACGTCGCGCGGCTGGTCTCGCCGATAGGGAGTGATGAGCTGGCCCGCGTCCGTGGCTGTGGCTAGGTACCAGTCGAGCATCCGGCGGGTCGCCGTTTCCCGCGCGGCCGCCGACTCCTGCTCATCAGCGAGTCCGATCGCGTGCAATCTGATGAGGTCGTGGAATCGGTACCGGCCATCGGCCGCGTCATCGAGCAGGTTCGCGTCGGCTAGCGCGCCGAGCAGGCTTCCGGCATCTTCCGCCGGCAGTTCGGCAGCGGCGGCGGCCAGCTGGCTGTGAAATGAGGCACCGGGGAATAAGCTAAGCACCCGGTATACTCGCGCCGCCTGCGTCGGCAGTGCCCGGTAGGACAGATCCAGCGCTGCCCGCATGCCCAGTTCGTCATCGACCGCGAGCCCGGCCAGGCGGCGGCGCTCCAGCCGCAGCGCCCCGACCAGCTCGCCGATCCGCGACCGTGGCCGCACTGCCAGCCGCGCCGCCGAAATACATAAAGCAAGGGGAAAGAAAGCGCACAGGCTCGCCAGATCGGCTGCCTCGGCTGGTTCGGCGGCTACTCGATCGGCGCCAAGCGCGTGGCTCAGCAACTCGAAGGCAGCCGCCGATTCCAGCCGGTCGAGCTGGATAGTGCGGGCACCTCCGGCGACCAGGCTGGCGAGCCGCCATCGGCTAGTGATCAGCGTCACGCTGCCGGCCGAGGTGAGTAGCAGCGGCTTCACTTGCGCCGCCGAGATCGCATCGTCGAGCACGACGACGACCCGCAGATCGCTGGTCATCGAGCGATAGAGGGCGGTCAGCTCGGCCAGTTCGACCGGCAAGCTCTGCGGCTGCACACCCAGAGCCCGCAGGAATCTGCCCAGGATCTCGCCGGGCATTGCCGGACCATCGGCCATGTGGCCCCGCAGGTCAGCAAAAAGCTGGCCATCAAGGTACGTCTCGCGCCGCTCGTGCCCCCACTTGACCGCGAGCGCAGTCTTCCCGATCCCCGGCGGGCCGCTGATGACCACGATCTGGCTGCCGCTAGCCACATCAAGTGCCGCTAAGTCCGCCGACCGGCCAGACAGGTGAACTGGCGGCGGCAGCTGACTCGGTGTCGGCATGACCGGACGGCTCTCATGCACATGCACGCCCCCGCGAATGTCACGAGCCAGCACTGCCGCACCGAAACTTCCGCCAAGGATCTCATTGCGAAGCTCCGATGACCCGACCGGTGCGTCGCCCTCGCCTCGGCCCGCGGCCGGACCTTCGATCGCTGCCAACCCATTCCCCGGCAATAACTTCAGTGTGTGCGCTTCCGAGTCTGGCCAGCACCAGGACTCAAGACAATCCCGCCCGGCCGACCTTTCGTCGCCGCCGTTGTGGAGAGATCGCACAGATTCCACGGGCCAGCATGGGCCGACTCGGCATTTCGCGCATCGAGCCCGACGAGGCAGGCTTAGCAACAACTCAGTTACGGACTAGCCAAGAGCTAACGGACCAGCTCAGATCAGATCAGACTGGATCAGTAAGTATCGGCTATCCGCACGGGCTAGGTTCTACTTACTAGGGAGTAATAGACCATGACCGTTATGGCACTCATTGCCATCTGTACGGCAGGGATGTTCTGGTTCTGACTTCCTGCGTGGGCGTGTCGACGACAGTCGGCACGCCTTTTCATAAAGGACTTGTCAGTCCTCGTCGGGGAGCGGGAGCTCGAACCAGACCACCTTGCCCTGGCTGGTGCGGTTCGCTCCCCAGCGGCTGGCCAGGCGGCTGACCAGGTTCAGGCCGCGACCGGTCTCGTCCGATTCGGTGACGTGCTGGAGTGCGGGCAGGTGATGGTCGTCGTCGCTGATCTCGCACATTAAGACATCGGTGCGCATCAGGCGCAGCCCGATCGGTCTCGACGCGTACCTGATGGCGTTGGTAGCTAGCTCGCTGGCCAGCAGTTCGGCCACATCAGTGCAGGCGGACAGGCCCCAGCCGGCCAGCGACTGGCGCACCAGGCGGCGCACTTGCTGGGGCACCGTGAGGCGCGGGTCAAGCAGCCAGTGGGCCACGTCGGCGCTCGGAATCCCGCGCAGGCGCGCGATCAGCAGCGCGACGTCGTCCTCTCGGTCGCGGGTGTGCTGGGTCCGCATCAAGATCTCGCACAGTTCGTCCGGTGTGAGGTCTGGCCCGGCCAGATCTCCGCAGACGGCGGTGAGGTTGTCGCAGAACGCGGCCAGGCCGGAGCCGAGGTCGTGACCGCGCGCCTCGACCAGGCCGTCAGTGCACAGGACAAACAGGTCCCCGTCGGCCGCCTTGACCTCGATGGGCTCGAACGCGACTCCGCCGACGCCGATCGGCGCCCCGGCAGGAAGGCAGGACAGCAGTTCCGCCTTGCCGCCGGCGCGGACGAGAACAGGCGGAATGTGGCCAGCATTGGCGATCACGCAACTGCGGGCCACCGGGTCGTAGACCGCATAGATACAGGTCGCGAGATGATCGTCGTCAAGCCGCCTGGCCAGGTCGTCAAGCTGGCGCAGCACCTGCTCGGGCGGCAGGTCGAGGGCCGCGAGGGTCTGCACAGACGTCCGCAGGTGACCCATGATCGCGGCGGAACGGATGCCGTGGCCCATGACATCGCCCACGACGAGAGCGACCCGGCTGCCGGACAGCGGGATGGCGTCGAACCAGTCACCGCCGACCTGGGCGGCCTTGTTTCCCGGCAGGTAGCGATGAGCGATGTCCACCCCGGCCAGGCGCGGCGGCCTGGACGGCAGCATGCTGTGCTGGAGCGCGCCGGCCGTGGCCGCTTCGTCTCGGTACCGGCAGGCGATGCTCACTGCCTGGCTCGTCTGCGCCGCCAGCTGAGAGGCCATGATCACGTCGTTCTCGGCGAAGGACGGCTGGCCGGGAATGCGAAGCAAGATCGCGCAGCCGAGAACCCGGCCGGTGGCCTTGAGCGGGACGGCCATCAGGGAGCAGCCGCGGATGAGGACCTCAAGATCTCCGGTCTGATGTGTGCCAGCGAGTCTCTGGAGAGCTCAGGGCCGATCGGCGACAGCACCACGGGCCGGCCCAGGCGCATCGCCTGCCTGGCGGGACCGCCCGGCTGCATGACCTGCGTCCCGCCCACGGGTATGGCATCGCGCCACGCGGCCGCCTCGTCGTCGAGCACGACCGCCATGCGCCGCAGCGTGGCGACCGCGGGCTCCTGGCCAGGCCGCGGCCCGAGACCGGGGTACTCGGCGCAGAGCAGTTCCTCCAGCAGGTGGACGGTCACGATATCGGCGAGGAACGGCACCGCGGCTCTGGCCAGTCCCTGAACTGTCTCTTCCAGATCGGGGCTCGCACCGATCTGGACGGTGGCGTCGTTGAGGAACAGGAGGTGCTCGCGCAGCGTGCGAGGCCGTGCGTCCCGCACGTGCTTGGCGTCCTGTGCTAGGTGACCCATTACTGCCGGCGGCAATTCACAAATAGCTGAATCTCAGGCTCGGCGCTGGTGCTGGCCGGGGCGTAGGAGATCGCGTTCTCGCTCTCCACCTGGAACTGGGCCCCGCGCAGCAGCGTCCGCAGGTCATCTCTCAGATACCCGGTGACAAGGATCTGAGATCCGAGGAAGCTGATCGGCACGTCATCGACGTCGGCCTCGACCATGGCCAGCGAGAACAGCCCGCCAGGCACCAGCGCGCCATGGATGAGCCGCAGGGCTCGCGGCATGGCGCTGCGGGGCAGATTCAGCAGCGAGAAGAAAGCGGTGACCGCGTCGTACGGGCCGCCGGGCCGGTCCAGGTCGGCGACGTCCCCTTCGACGAAGCTAGCCTCGGGTACGTGGGATCTGGCACGGGCGAGCATGGTCGGAGAGATGTCCAGGCCGGTCATCGCGCAGCCCCCGTCGGCGAGCTGCCGCGCCGTGGGTACTCCGGTGCCGCATCCGACGTCCAGTACCTTCGCCCCTGGCTGCAAGTTCGCCAGCAGCCAGGCCCCGCAGGCGAGTTGCCCTTCCTTGTGCGGAAACGCTTCGTCGTAGCGGTCGCAGATACGATCATAGGCCGCTGCCTGCCGGGCCTCGCGAGCCAGCCAGGCAGCATGATCGTCTAAGCCCGCGAGGTCGAATCCGCCGCCGGTCATGGCAGGCTACATCCTTTCGTCCCGATCACATCGTTTATCTTTGCACCATTCTTGCCGCTAACGTCAGTGTATGCGCCTGCCTGCCGCTGGATCACCTGCTAGCAAAAAGCATGCCTTTCCCGCAACCGCACACTACGGTACTGTTTCGTGCGTTCGCAGCTTCCCGAGGCGAGGAGAGGTCCTATGACGGACGGGCCGACCAGGCGTGATTTCGTGCGGAGCCTTGGCGCCAGCGCGATAGTCTTAGGATTCGACCCGGCCGCAGGTCGCTGGATCTCCGGTGCGCCAGGAGAGCATGCCGCCGGTCATCACGTCGCCCGTGTCCCTCATCTTGACGGTCAGCTTCTTTTCGATAAAACCGACTTAAACGCCGACTCGGATGACTTCGGGCATATAGTTCACCGGCACCCGAGGGCGGTGCTGCGGCCGGGGTCAGTCGATGACGTCGCCAAAATGGTGCGGTTCTGCGCGGATCTCGGCATTCTCGTCGCCGCTCGCGGCCAGGGCCACTCGACCTTCGGCCAGGCCCAGGTCGATGGCGGACTCGTCATCGAGATGGCCACGCTCAAATCCGTGACCATAACCGGCGATCGGGCCGTAGCCGAAGCGGGTGCGCTGTGGAGCGCGGTGCTGACCTCGGCGCTGGCACAGGGACTGACCCCGCCGGTGCTGAACGACTACCTGGAGCTCTCGATCGGCGGGACGCTCTCAGTTGGCGGCGTCGGGGGCGCGTCGCCGCACTTCGGAGCACAGGTCGACAACGTACTTGAGCTGGAGGTAGTCACCGGCACCGGACAGCTAGTCGTCTGCTCCCGCGCTACTGAGTCCGAGCTCTTCCACGCGGTCCTGGCTGGCCTTGGGCAGACCGCCATCCTGGTGCGCGCCACCTTGCGGCTGGTCCCGGCGACCGGGTCAGTCCGGCACTACATCCTGTTCTATCCCACCGTCGCCGCGCTCACCGCCGACCAGCGCAGGCTTGTCCGGGACGGGCGGTTCTCCTTCCTGGAGGGCGAGGCGCAGGCCATGCCAGATGGCTCGCCCGGCTGGCAGTTCTTCATCGAGGCCGCCGCCTATTTCGATTCGGCTCCGCCCGACGACGCGGCCCTGATCGGCGACCTGAACTACATCAGGGGCATGGAGCAGATCGAGACCCTGACCTACTTCGATTTCCAGAACCGGCTGGCGCCCATAGTCACGTTCCTGGAGTCCACGGGCGAATGGTTCGACCCCCACCCCTGGTGGAACGTGTTCCTGCCTGGCAGCGCCACCGACGCCTTCGTCACCGCCGTGATGGATGATCTCACCACGGCCGACATTGGCGCGAGCGGCGTCATCCTGCTCTACCCCCTGCGGAGATCACTACTGCGCCAGCCGCTCCTTCGGGTTCCCGACGAGGAGATCGTCTTCATCTTCTCGATCCTGCGCACCGCCGCACCGGACACCGGCGCGATCAGCACCGGCGAGATGATCGCCGCGAACAGCACTCTGATCAGCCAGGTACGCGGTCTCGGCGGTTTCCAGTACCCGATCGGCTCTATCCCCACGAGCCACGCTGACTGGCGCGCCCATTTCGGACCTGAATGGCAGTTCCTCGTCCAGGCCAGGCACCGATTCGACCCGCGCGGCATCCTTACCCCCGGGCAGGGGATCTTCCCGGTCCCGCGCCGGGATCGCCGGCCGTTCCCCGCCTAGCCCGCGCAGGCGCTGGAGCGTGGCGGCGGGCGGATCCAGGCCCGCCGCCATGTCCCGGAATCAGCTAGCCGGTTCGCTGCTCAGCGAGCGCGCGGGACAGAGATGGACTGCTGACGTAGGACTGGCCGGCCGCGGTGCAGTCGGTGGCCGACGGGCAGGAGACGGCGAACAGCTGCGCGTAGTTGCCGGCCGGGCTCGGGATCGTCTGGGTCGACCACGTCGTGCCGTTCCAGATCACCGCGAACGTGGCCACGTGCCCGCCGCCTGAGCTGAATCCGCCGACCACCGTGCAGCTTGTGGCCGACGAGCAGGAGACCGCGTCGAGCGCGGGATCGCCGGAACCCGGCACGCTCTGGGTCGTCCAGGTCGTGCCGTTCCAGACCTCGGCGAGCGGGAAGGTGCCGAGGCTGGTTTCGTAGAGGCCGACCGCGACGCAGCTAGTCGCCGATCCGCACGAGACCCCGACAGGTATGTTGACCATGCCCGGCTGGGCCATGGTCTGCGTCGTCCAGGTGCTGCCGTTCCAGAGCTCGGCCAGCGCGAGAGTATTTGTGCCAGACCGGAACACTCCTACCGCCGTGCAATCGCTCGCGGTGACGCAGGACACGCCCTCAAACCCGCCGCCAGCAGGCGTGGTCTGGATAGCCCAGGTGCTGCCATTCCAGAACTCGGCCAGCTGCCCGGTGGTGGACGAGCCGACCGCCTCGCAGCTACTGGCCGCCGTACAGGATACGCCGGTGAGCTGATAGCCGGCCGAGCCTGGCGTGGTCTGGATAGCCCAGGTGCTGCCATTCCAGAACTCGGCCAGCGCCCCGAGGTTCGAATAGCCGACGGCGGTGCAGGCGATGATCGAGGTACAAGAGACGGCCATGAAGACGGACTCGGTGGCGCCAGCGGGGTTGGGCGTGGCCTGAACCGTCCAGGTGCTGCTGTTCCAGTGCTCGGCCAGCACGGTCAGGACACCGCCGCTGGACTCCTGATCGCCGACCGCCATGCAGTTCGTGGCCGGCTGGCATGAGACTCCGCCGAGCTGGACCAGGGGCGCCGAAGGGTTCGGGATGGTCTGAATCGCCCAGATAGGGGCCGCCAGGGCAGGCGCGGCCGACCAGAGCGCCAGTGCCGAAGCGGCTAGCACCGAGACGGCTAATTTCCGTAACATACCTTATTTCCTTTCCTCAGTTTTCGAAATGACTCACCGGATCGATATCCGCGATCTCCCTGATTATCGTTGATCCGGTGACATCTGACGCGAGCCCCACTGCCAGGGCCCTGCTGGCTCTGGAGAACATCCAGGGCAGTCCGGGGATCACCGCTGACCAGCTCGCCGAGAAACTCGGCGTCTCAGAACGGGCCGCCAGGCGGTATGTCGGCATCCTCCGCGAGGCGGACATCCCGATCGAGTCCGTGCGGGGGCCTTACGGCGGCTACAGCCTGGGGCGAGGTCTGCGCCTGCCGCCCCTGACGTTCAGCGCCGCCGAGGCCCTCGGCCTGGTCATGGCGGTACTCGACGGTCACCACGACGCGAACGATCCCGCCGACCCGGTCGCGGCCGCACTTGGCAAGATCATGCGAGCACTGCCCGCGCCGGTCGCCGCGCAGGCGGAGGCCGTGCGCCGTACCACCGCGCCGGCCCCTGACCGGGCCGCCGCCCGGCCCGACCCTGCGACCACGACGACCCTGGTCCAGGCCTGCTCGAACCGCCGGCGGGTCCAGTTCGGCTACCGCTCAGAGGCGGGAATCGAGCGCACGATCGAGGTCGACCCGTGGGCGGTCGTCGTGCGCCATGGCCGGTGGTACCTGCTCTGTCAGTCGCACACCTCGCACGCCCAGCGGGCCTACCGGGTCGACCGGGTCAAGGAGGTGCGGGTGCTCTCGGAGACCTTCAGCCCGCAGGCCGGCCTCGATCCAGTCGCCGCGCTTGAGGAGCATCTCGCCCTCGGCTGGGAATATGACGTCGAGGTCATCATCGACGCACCATTCGACTCTGTCGCGCGCTGCGTGCCCCGTGCCATCGGGCGGCTAGAGCCGATCGACTCGAAGACCTCCCGGCTGACCGGAAGCACCAGCAACCCGGCCTGGTACGTCCAGCAGCTCACCGGAATCCCGGCGCCTTACCAGATCGTGCGCTGCCCGGAAATCCAGCAAGCCGCCCGCCTGCTCGGCCAGCGCCTGCTAACCGCCGCCGGAATCACCGGGGCCGCTCCTGGCTAGCTGGCGGCCCCGTAAAGGTCAGCGAGGCTGAGCAGTAGCGCTCCCTGATGTTCGGCTTCAGCCCGCAGGGCCTGGCTAAAGCCGGCGCCGCTGAAACAGGCCAGCACGCACTGGTCCACGTTCAGGCCCCGGCCTGCCAGAACTTCCCTGGCCTGGATCAGTCGCTCCAGGTGGGGCAGGCCCATCACAGTCCCCCACTTAGCCTCGCCAAGCATTGCCACCGAAGCCCGGCGGCCGCCTGACCCGTCCTCGGCGACGGCGACATCAATCTCGATCTGCCGTCGAGCCGCCTGATCAGCGACGACCCCAGCCCCTACCCGTCCGGCCTGGCCGTCAATGAGGGCTCGACCGGGGCCGAGCATGAACTCCCGGCAGATGGCCTCGAAGTGCGGGCCGGCCACCTGAGCGGCGAAGCGTTCGGCTGCCTCAGCCCAGACCTCTCGCGCCTGGCCGTTCTCGAGCCGGTCCCACGCCGGCCGCATGACCGTTTCGTAGAAATTGATCAGCGGCTCGGTGATTCGGTACTGCGACTTGCCCGCCCGGAATAGATCCTCCTGCCGCACCAGCAGCCGGCTGTCTTCTAGCACATTAAGCGGATGCGAGATATCCACCGACTTCCGGCCGATATAGTTCGCTATCCCCCCGCGAGTCGAGTTGCCCGCGGCAACGGCCGCCAGAACTGAGTGGTACAGCGCCGGTTCCCGGATATCGGATTCCTCGGCCAGCAGATAGCGAGCCTCGCGAAAAAGCGGACTCAGCGGAGAAAGCACAGTGCGGCAGAGCCAGTCACCGAATTCATCCAGCGAGGCCGGCACGTCCTCGTCGAGGAACTGGCGCCGATAGGCCGGCGTCCCGCCGAGTACCGAGTGGAGCCGGATCGCGAGTGCCGGATCGCCAGAAGAGCCCCAGAATTCAGCCGCCGAACGGTAGTCGAATGGCTGGACTACCATCTCTAGCTGCGCGCGTCCGCGCAGCGGGGCCGCACTGGCTAGCAGCCCGCCCATGACCGACATCGCCGACCCGCACAGCAGCAATCTAGTCCGATTCTCGGCTATCTGGTAGCGATCGATTTCCCGCTGAATGAGGGAAGGAAGCTCCGGCGCCGTCTTCGCCAGATAGGGGAACTCGTCAATCACCGCCAGCATTGGCATGGGACCACGACTAGGAGCAGCCAGCCCGAACACATAGGAGACCGCGTCGTCCCAGGTAGCGAAGGAAAAAGGCACCGGTGACCCAGCATGCCTCGCCAGTGCCGCGCCAAACTGCCGCAGCGACTCTCCCTCAGTCGCAGCGGTAGCGGCGAAGTAGAAACCGCCTTGTTGCTCCACTAGAGCGCGGAGCAGGTACGTCTTGCCCATCCGCCGCCGGCCGCTTATCACGCCTAGCGTCGCGCGCGGAGCCGGGTTTGCCGCGAAGGAGGCAAGCGCCGCCCACTCTGCCTGCCTGCCGAAGACATACTCCGGCTTGGCCGTCCCGGCTCGTGGCGCCATCACTCCCCGACCTTCATTAGAACTACACCCCTTAGGACTATACTCCTAAGAGTTTACGGCCGGCCTGGCGATGAGGCCCTGCCAGGGCTGGAGCACGAGGTCACCGGCTGGCGGGGGCACGCCCTGGCTCGCGAGCAGGATCTCGCCGACAGGCACGGGCGCCGGGCAGGGCTGATCGGAGAAGTTGGCGAGCACCGTGAGGCCGCCGACGACATATGCCCAGGTCCCCTCCGCCGACAGCAGCGCCTCATACGTTGCCAGCCGGCCGCCGAGCTCGGCGCGGCGCAGGGCGATAAGAGCCCGGCAGAACGACATCGTCGAACCCGCATCCCGGCTCTGATCAGCGACGTTGCGCGAGGCAGTGTCGCCGATCGGGAGCCAGGACCGCACCTGCGGCGAGGTGAATCCGCCAGAGGCCGACGCGTCCCACGGCATCGGGGTCCGGCCCCGGTCCCGGCTCTCGGCGTCACCGTGCGTCATCCGGTCCCGCCTTTGCGCCAGCGGAACCTCGACGTTGGCCAGGCCGAGCTCGTCGCCGTAGTACAGCACGGTCGTCCCTGGCAGCGTGGCCAGCACGATCAGCGCGAGCCTGATCTTGCGCTCGTCATTGCCGCACCAGCGGGTAGCGAAGCGGCCGACGTCGTGATTGGAGGCCGCCCAGACCGGGCACGCCCCCGCGGGCAGGTGCGCGAGCGTCTGCTCGACCACGCCGGACAGCGCGGGCGCGGTAAACTCGGAAAAGATAAAAGGGAAGTTGAAAGCAAGCTGCAGCTCATCGCCGTTGCCATAGAACTGGGCAAGCCTGGCGTAATCCCCAGTCCAGGTTTCCCCTAGCAGGAGTCTGGGCGGCGGGCGGCGCTCGGCGATCTCGCGCCAGTCGCGGAAGACGTCATGCACCTCGGGCCGGTTCGCGTTGTACACGGCGCGCAGGCCAAACCGGTTGTCAAGCGGGCTGCCGGCCGAAGCTGGCGGGTTGTCGCGCAGCAGCGAGTCTTTATACAGGCCGTGCGCGACGTCGATCCGGAAGCCGGCCACCCCGCGCTCGAACCAGAATTCCAGGATTCGCCTGAACTCCTCGTGCACGGCGGGCTGCCACCAGTTCAGGTCGGGCTGGTCTGGCAGATAGTTGTGCAGGTAGTACTGCCCGGTGCGATCATCCCGCTGCCAGGCGCACTGCCCGGTCGAGTCCAGCCAGTTGTTCGGCGGCCCGCCGGCCGGCGCGGGATCGGCCCACACGTAGTACTCACGGTGCGCGGAGTCCCGCGCGGACGAGGCGTCGACGAACCAGGGATGGGCTGAGCTGGTGTGGTTGGGTACCAGGTCAAGCAGGACGTGCAGGTCCCTGCTGGCGGCGGCCGCGATCAGCTCGTCCAGGTCCCCGAGCGTGCCGAGGTCGGGATGAACGCCGGTGTAGTCGCTGACGTCATAGCCCCAGTCCGCATCGGGCGAGGGCATGGTCGGCGAGAGCCAGATGCCGTCCACGCCGAGCCAGGACAGGTGATCGAGCCGCTCGATGATGCCGCGCAAGTCGCCATATCCGTCGCCGTTAGTGTCCAGCCAGGATCTGACATAGATCTGGTAGAGCAGTGCCCCAGCCCACCAAGGGTCCGGCGACGAATTATTTTCAGCCACTTCCTCAGTTTGCCCTAACGGCCACCAGGCAAGAGATTGCGTCCCGTGTGCGGGTCAAAGATGTGCATCGAGCGAGTGTCGGCCCAGAGCTCGGCCTCTTCGCCCTCGCGCACTCGGGTGGCGGCGTCCAGCCGCGCGGTGATCGTATCGCCGCTCGCGCCCGTGTCGGCCCGGCCCGAGTCCTGCGCCAGCTCGGCGAGCTCGTCAACCGTGACCGAGTGGTGCAGTTCCTGCGCGAAATACACGAAGACGTCCGAGCCCATCGACTCCACTACGTCGATCGATGCGCTGAAGGTGATGCCGTGCTGGCGCACCTCAGGTCCGACCAGCGCCGCGTCCTCGAAGTTCTCAGGCCGGATGCCCACGATGATGTCGCGGCCGGCCTTGGCCTGCGTCAGGGTCTGCCGCAGCTCGGGGGTCAGCGGGATCACGCCGAGCGGCATGCTGATGTTGCCTTCTTCGAGGGTTCCTGGCAGGAAGTTCATGGCTGGCGAGCCGATGAAGCCGGCCACGAACAGATTGTCCGGGCGGTCGTAGAGCTCCCGGGGGCTGCCGATCTGCTGAAGCACGCCCAGGCGCATCACCGCGACCCGGTCGCCCAGCGTCATCGCCTCGGTCTGGTCGTGGGTCACGTAGACGGTGGTCGTGCCGAGCCGGCGCTGGAGCCTGGACACCTCGGTGCGCATCTGGACCCGCAGCTTCGCGTCGAGGTTGGACAGCGGCTCATCCATGAGGAAGGCGGAGGGATCGCGGACGATCGCCCGGCCCATCGCGACCCGCTGCCGCTGGCCGCCGGACAGGTTGGCCGGCTTGCGGTCCAGGTGCGCGGTGAGGTCGAGCACCCGTGCTGCCTCGTTGACCTTCTCGGCGATGACCTTCGACGGGACCTTGGCCAGTTTCAGCGCGAAGCCCAGGTTCTCCCTGACGGTCATGTGCGGGTAGAGGGCATAGCTCTGGAACACCATCGCGATGTCACGATCCTTGGGCGCCTTGTTGTTGACCACCTGCCCGCCGATCCGCAGCTCGCCCTCGGTGATGTCCTCAAGGCCGGCGATCATGTTCAGCGTCGTCGACTTTCCGCAGCCGGACGGGCCGACCAGGATCACGAACTCGCCGTCGGCGATGTCCATGCTGAACTTGTCGACCGCGAGAGCACCGTCCGGGAAGCGCTTGGTGATCTGGTCAAGAACGATCTCAGCCACTGTCTTCTCCTTTTAAGGTCTGCTAGCCCTTGACCGCGCCTGAGGTCAGTCCAGCGACGATCCGGCGCTGGAAGATCAGCACGAAGATGATGATCGGGATGGTGATGACCACGGCGGCAGCCGCGATGGGACCGGTCGGGACGGTGAACTGCGAGCTGCCGCTGAAGTACGCCATCGAGGCCGGGGCTGTCCTGGACGCGATCGTCGAGGTGAAGGAGATCGCGAACAGGAACTCGTTCCAGCAGGCGAGGAAGACCAGGATCGCCGTCGTGACCATGCCGGGTGCCGCCAGCGGCGCGATGACCAGCCTGAAAGCCTGGGAGGGCGTGGCGCCGTCCATTTTGGCGGCCTTCTCAAGCTCCCACGGGATCTCCCGGAAGAAGGCCGAGAGGGTGTAGATCCCCAGCGGCAGGCCGAAGGCTACGTACGGGATGATCAGTCCTGGCCAGGTGTTGAACAGGCCGAGCGCGCGCTCGATGCTGAACATCGGGGTGACCAGCGAGATCGCCGGGAACATCGCGATCAGCAGGGCCATGCCGATGAGCAGGCCCTTGCCGGGGAAATCGAGCCGGGCGACGGCGTAGGCCGCCATCGAGGCCAGCACCACCGCGATCACGGTCGAGATCAGGCCGATCCCGATCGAGTTGATCAGCGGCCGGATGAACTGGGAGGTCTGCAGAATCTGGGTGTAGTTCGACCAGGTCCAGCTCTTGGGGAAGAAAGTCGGGTCGAGCACGGCCGCCGGGGTCTTGAAGGACAGCGAGACCATCCAGAGCACCGGGATGAGCGCCAGTGCGATGACGACGAGGTTCGCCGCTCCCCAGCCGGCCTTCTGGCGCACTGTCGTCCTAGCCTGGGTCGTCCTAGCCGAGGTCGTAGTAATCGCGGCCATCGGAGGTCACCTCATTCCTTGGCCAGAGCCGGGGGCGGCGGTGCCGAAACCCTTGATATAGATGGTGGCGATGATCACTACGCAGATGAAGATCAGCATCGAGATGGCCGACCCGATGCCCAGGTTCAGCGCGTTGAACAGGTTGTTGTAACCCAGGACCGAGACCGAGGCGGTGCCGTTGTTGCCGTCGGTCAGGATGAAGATGTTGTCGAAGATCCGGAACGAGTCCAGCGTCCGGAAGAGCAGGGCGACCAGGATCGCGGGCTTCATCAGCGGGACGGTGATCCTGGTGAAGCGCTGCCAGGCGCTGGCGCCGTCTACCTTCGCGGCGCGCTGCAGGTCCTCTGGCACCAGGGAGAGCCCGGCGAGCAGCAGCAGCCCGATGAACGGCGTCGTCTTCCAGATCTCCGCCACGATGATCACCGCGATGGCCTGGGCCTGCGAGGTTAGCGGCGCGCTGTTGGCGAAAGCTGCCGACAGGTAGCCCTGGCCCGGCGTCCACGCGTACTGCCAGCCGTAGGCCGCCGCGACCGTCACTATCCCGTAGGGGATCAGCGCGGCCGTGCGGACCGTGCCCCGGCCGAACAGCGTCCGGTGCATGAGCATGGCCAGGAACATGCCGAGCACCAGCGCGATGCCCACCGAGAAGACCGTGATGATCAGCGTGACCCAGAGCGCCTGCCACCAGTAAGGCGAGCTGAGCACCGCCTCATAGTTGGCCAGCCCGACGAACTTGACGGCGTTCGGCAGTTCCAGGTTGTAGCGCTCAAGTGAGAGGTAGATGGCGTACCCGACCGGGTAGGCGGTGACCGCGACCATGACGATGACGGCGGGGGCGCACAGCATCCAGCCGAGCCTGCGCTCGGCCCGCGCACCCTCCGATAGCCGGGCCCGGTGACTGGCCGGTCTCGCTGGCTTGGCCGCTCCCGTAGTGACGGCGGTCATGGCACCAGTCCCTTCGATTGCAGGGCATTTTTGAGCTGGCCGATCATCGACTGCTCGGTGCTCGCCGGGCTGATGGCCGACGGCGGTGAGATCAGGTGCGAGATGTCGATGGACACGACCTGGTAGACGGGCGTCTTCGGCCGGACGCTGGCGTTCTCAAGCGCCTGCAGGATGTCGGCGTGGAACGGGTAGTTCTTGAATAGCGCCGGGTCGCTGTAGAGGCTGGTGATCGTCGGCGGGACGCCGCCCACATTGGCGCCGGTGATCTGGTTCTGGCGGTCGCGCAAGCAAAGCGCGGCGGCGAAGGCAAGCGCCTTGTGCTGGCTGTAGGCACTCACCGCCAGATCGATACCGCCAATCGTCACCTTGGCCGGCACCCCCGGAGTGACCTCGGGGTAGAGCGCCCATTTGAAGTGCTTGAACAACGCCGGGTTGTCGGACTTCATGGCCGGATAGACGAAGGGGTAGTTCAGCTCGAACGCGGCCTTGTTCCCTTCCATCGCCAGCCGGTTCTGGTCCTCCATCTGGACCGGCAGGGAGGGGTCGGCGGCCGGCGAGCTGGCGAGCTGCTTCATGATCGACAGGGCCTTGGCCGCGGCCGGGCCGAGCGTCACCTTGGTGGCGTCCTGGTTCAGCACGGTGCCGCCGGCGCTGGCGACCATCGTGTTGAACCATACGGTCGCGCCCTCGTACTGAGCGCCCTGGATCTCGATGTAGTGCGGCTTGCCCTGCTTAGCCAGCCGCTCGGCGTCGGCGATCATCTCTGCCCAGGTCTTAGGCGGGTTCGGCACCAGGTCGGAGCGGTACCAGAGCAGCTGGGTGTTGCTGTTGTCCGGCACCGCGTAGAGCTTGCCGTGCCAGATCGCGGTCTGCAGGGCCGGCTTCAGCGTGCCGTTCTCGGCCTGGGCCTTGTCCTGGCCGGCCCACGGCTCGATCCAGCCGGCCTCGGCGAACTCGGCCTCCCAGGTGACATCCAGGCCCATGAGGTCGATCGTGTTGTCGTGCGCGGCCAGCCGCCGGACGAGCTGCTGCCGCTGGCCGTCGGACGCGCTGGGAAGCTGCTGGTAGGAGATCGTGTAGGCACCGTGACTCTGGCTGTCACAGATCTTGATCGCCTGCTGAGTCGCGCCGGAGTTGTCCGGGTACAGGTAGAAATTCAGGGTCACCGGGCCGGTGGCGGCGCTGCTCGTGCCGCAGGCAGCGAGTGCGGATGAGACCAGGGCGGCACCGGCGGCAGCCAGGGTGCCTCTGCTCAATCGGGCCAGACCTTCTCTGCCTGCCATCTTGCCTCCAGGCGTCAGCGGAGCGCCTGAGCTTTCCCGGTTGGGCGCAGATATTCCCCTGCTCGCAGGTTTGTTTCTTACGCCACCCCGAGGCGTCTGCGGAAGTCGTCCCTTATCGTGACGAAGTTCCACGACAGCGGTGGGTCGGGCACAGTAACCTAGGCGCGCCTCAAACGTGGGCGAACCTGCCCCACCTCTGCATCAAGGAGATATGACGCTCATGCCCGCCAGCCTTCAGGAGATCTTGCTCGCGCCTGCCATCCGGCCAGCGGTGATCGACGACTGCCTCGCGCTGATCGACCAGGAGGTCTCCGATAAGTCAGGCGTATCGGGCACGGCGATCAAGCTTGCGTATAAGACGGCCAAGGCGCTAACCCCCGGCTATCTCCGCAAGACCATGAAGTCCGTACTGCCGGGCATCGTGGACCAGCTGGCACCTTACTGGGTGGACTTCGGCGCCAGCGGAGGGTCAGATTTCGGCGATTACCTGGCTAAGCGCGGCCCCGAGGTATCGGAGAGCGTGCTGTCGGTATCCGACGCTCAGGCGGCAAAGTCCGAGCGGCCGACGATCATCAAGGCCTACCAGAGCGTTCGGGGTAATGCGGCCAGCCATGTGGAAGCGGCACTCCCGCGGGTCGGCCAGCTGGTGCAGAAGTACGCGGCTTAGCAATCCGCCGGTCGGCCTGGCCCGGCCGGCGTCCGTTGCGGGAGCGTCGGCCGGGTGCGCCGCCCGATAGCGTCAGGGCCGGTTACTAGATACAGGCCACAAAAGGTGCGCCCAAGTCCTCCAGCTCATCCAGGGCGATCCACCCAGTCCCGCCAGGTTTGGCAATGCCATCGATCCAGCCGTCGACAGGATCGCTGACGGAGTCCCAGCTGGCGCCCTTGGGTATTGTTCCCCCGCGGACGAGAGTGCCCTTGCTGGGGTTGCCGTGATAAATCGGCTCGCTGCCACTGAAGGTCGGGCAGGTATTCGCGGCCTGGGGCGTGACCCGGACGACCGCACCAGCCGGAACGATGCCTGCGACCGAGGCGGCCAGGCCGACGGCCAGCGCACCGGCGACGGCAGCGGCACGGAATCGGCTACGTAACATGATGCCTGCTTTCTGATTGACCAACGAACACTTCCTAGTCAACAGATTGACTATCCGGCAATTCGCTGTCAAGGTCGAGAGAGATGACGGGCGGCGAAAAGGCCCATCGAGGCGGTCCGGGAGCTGGGACCGGGCAGGGCGATCCGCGCTAGTTAGTTTCCGTGATCATGTATCTCAGCGTGATCACGGAACATCGATTGCGTGATCACGCCAGCTCGTTTCCGTAGTAACCACCACGAACATGATCACGGAAACGCTAGAGGGGCCGGCCTGCGGCGCGGGGCGGGGACGGGTCGGGAACAGTGCGGGCCGGTCGCCCGGACAGTCAGCCCCCTCCTTTGCAGCACCCGATTCCGCCCGGCAGGCTCCTGGCCGCGGGGGTGTTGACTATGCGCAGGACGTGGATCGCCGCAGCATCAGACGCTGCCATGTGGGTGGCCAGGACTGGCAGGGCCACTAATGCAAGAACGGCCAGGAAATACGCAGCCAATCGCTTTGACAGCATCGAACTGACCTCCTTGTATCGGCAGCCGGGGCGTCTTGCGGGGCGACCGCGGGCACTCCAGAGAAGCCGACATCCTAGATAAGATGCTCACTGGACAATAACTCGCTCACCGGAAGCAGTCAATTGAGTCAAACCAGCTTTGCTCAGCGGCTCAGGCAGCTGCGCCAGGCCAGAGGACTGACCCAGCAGCAGCTAGCAGGCGACCAGTTGTCGGTCAGCTATGTGTCGCTGCTGGAGGCCGGCAAGCGCAGCCCGACGACCCAGACGATCCAGATCCTGGCTGAAGCGCTCTCCTGCGACGTGAGCGAGCTGATCAAGGACAGCGCTGGCGATCAGCCGCTGGCACTGGTTCTGGCCCAGGCTGACCTGTCGCTCGAGGCGGGTCAGGTCACGGCGGCGCTTGAGCGCTACGAGCAGGTTCTCGCCGCCGCGCCGGACGACGCGGCGCTCCTGCGCCGCGCTCGCCTCGGCCAGGCACTGTCGCTGCAGCGGGCCGGGCGCCTGTCCGAGGCGGCCAGCTTCTTTGAGCGCGTCGTCCAGCTAGGCGAGCAGGATCCGGCCAACGAAGCATCACTTCAGGCGTATGTGGGCTGGTGCCGGTGCCTGTTTGAGCTTGGCGAGCTGGTCAGGGCGGCGGACGTCGGCCGGACGGCGCTGGCCGAATTCGACGCCGCCAAGGCACGGGAGTCAGAGCTGTCGATTCGCCTGATCGCCACCGTTGCTCTCGTCTGGTACGAACTGGGTGATCTGAGGGAAGCCGAGCGGCTGCTCGCCGACGGGCTGAAGCGCGCCGACGCCGTACGCTCGCCTACCGCCAGGGGCGCGATTTTGTGGAACGCCAGCCTCGTGGCCTATGAGCGGGGCCGTTATCAGCAGGCGCTTGAGCTGTCCGACGAGGCGCTGCGCACGTTCCGCAGCGGCGCCAGTCACCGGGACGTCGGCCGGCTGCTCGCCGCCCGCGGCTACCTGCTGCTGCGGACTGACCCGCCCCAGCCTGCCGAGGCACTCGGCTGTTTCGAGGAAGCCCTGTCCGAGCTCTCCGACACAGCCGATCCGATCGAGAAGGGCTATATCTTCACCGAGCTGTGCTTCGTCCACCTGGCCCGCCAGCAGCCCGACCAGGCGGTCGCGGCGGCCGAGCATGCTCGCGAGCTGCTCGGCTCTACCGCGCAGCTCGAGCGGGCCAAGGCCACCACGGCGCTGGCTGTCGCCCTGCACGCGAGCGGCGAGTCCGACCGGGCGCGCCCGCTGTTCACCGAGGCCGCCACCCTGCTTGATAACCTCGGGGCAACCAGGCATGCCGCCCGCTCCTGGGTCGAGCTAGCGCACGTCCTCACCGACACCGGCCACCTGGCCGAAGCCCTAGACGCCTACGAGAACGCCGCCCGGGCTATGAATATCAACGACCCCCGGTGGCGTCAGCACCGCCCGGTTTCCGTGATCATGGACCAGCCCGCCATCACGGAACTTCACGCGGGTGATCACGCCCCTCAATCTCCGTGATCATCGCGGGAAGGACGCCCGGATCGAAGGTCACCGCCGGCTCGAAATTGGCGCGCCTGGCCGCGCGGCGGAACGCCAGGAGGGCGGCCGGTCCGGCGATCAGGATCGCGACGACATTGGTGATGGCCCGGCCGGTGTCCCAGCCGAGCGAGGTCGTCGCGTCGAACAACAGGTATCTGTGCCACAGCTCCATGAACGGCAGCCCGGGCTGATAGGCGATGGAGCTCGACGGGTCAACAGAGAATGGCCAGAACGACAAGTTGAGCATGAAGCCGAAAAAATATCCGGCAACCGCCCCGTAGCCGGCGAGCATCAGGATCTCGGCCTTGCCCCTGACCTTCGGCAGCAGCCCGGCGACCATGCCGACCCAGGCGCAGCCGAACATCTGGTACGGCATCCACGGCCCGACGCCGGCGGTCAGCAAGGCGGACGCGAACAGGGACGTGCAGCCGAGCACGAAGCCGAAGCCAGGCCCGTACACCCGCCCGGCCAGCACCAGGATGAAGAACACCGTCTCGATGCCCGCCGTCCCCGCGTCCAGCGGACGCAGCGCCGCGTTGATCGCGGCCAGCACGCCCAGCATGGCCAGCGCCTTCGCGTCGATGCCGCCCTCGGCGATCTCGGCGAAGACCACGGCGAGCACCAGGATCAGCAGCACGCCGAACATCAGCGGCGGCGTCTCGGTCGACGTGAACGTCCCCGGTGCGACGACGAACGGCCACAAGAACGCCACCAGGCCGATCCCGGACGCCAGGACGATCGCGGCTACCGACCTCGGCCGCAGCCGCACTGCCGAGACCCGCGCCGCCGGGACCCGCGCGGGCCGCGCGGTCAGCATGGCGAGCCTGCCCCGTCGAGAGCGGCGGCCACCTGGGCCACGGTCAGGTACGGGAGCGGTGCCAGTACCTTGGCGACCTGCGGCGCGAAGGTCGGTGATGCGGTGAGAACCGACGCGGCGGGCCCGTCGGCCACGATGTCACCCGAGGCCATCACCACGACCCGGTCACACGACCTGGCCGCGAACTCCACGTCATGCGTGGCCACCACGATCGCCTGACCCTCGGCGGCCAGCCGGTCAAGGACCGAGGTCAGGCCCGCCTTGGCCTGGTAGTCGAGCCCCCTGGTCGGCTCGTCGAGGAAAATCACCGCAGGGGCCGCCGTGAGCTGGATAGCCAGGACCAGAGCGAGCTGCTGGCCGGCGGACAAGTCCCTGGGATGGACTCCGGCGGCGATGCCAGGCGCTATCTCGTCGAGGGTCGCACGAGCAGATTTTTCTTCACGGGTTGCCGAGGTGGCCCGGGTGGCGACTAGGTCAGCGTCGCGGTCGGCCTGATCGAGTTCTCCCTCCACGGTGTCGAGGTAGAGCAGATCGGCCGGCGTCTGCGGGACGAGACCCACCAGCCGCCGCGCACGGGCCGGAGTGAGCTTAGCCGGATCCTGGCCGGCCACGCTCACGGTCCCTCCGGCCCTGGCGCCGGTGCCCTGCAGCGCCCAGAGCAGCGACGACTTGCCTGAGCCGTTCCTTCCCATCAAGGCGGTGCGCTCGCCAGCGCGCAGCGTGAGGTCGATGCCCCGGACGGCGATCAGCGAGCCGTATCGCACCACGACGCCGCGCGCGGTCAGCGCGATGCCCGCCGGGGACGCGGCCCTGACCGGGGGGCCCGGCGGGGGCTCCGGCGGCAGCCGGTCACGCAGCGGAGCGGCCAGGCGGCGAGCGTCCCTGACCGATAGCGGGAGCGGGTCCCAGCCCGCCAGCCGCCCGAGCTCCACCACGGGCGGAGCCACCCGCGCCTGCGCCAGGATCGCGGCGGGCGCACCGGCCGTGATCTCGCCCCAGCCGGTCAGGGAGACGACCCGGTCGGCGTAGGGCAGCACTCGTTCCAGCCGGTGCTCGGCCAGCACCACGGTCACCCCGAGGTCGTGCACCAGGCGCGTGATCGAGGCCAGGACATCCTCCGCGCTGGTCGGGTCGAGCGCCGAGGTCGGCTCATCGAGCACGAGGATCGGGGGGTGCGCGGTGAGCGCGGCACCGATGGCCACGCGCTGCTGCTGCCCGCCGGACAGGTCGCGCAGCGCCCGGTGCCGCAGGCCGGCGATGCCGAGCAGGTCCAGGGTCTCCTCCAGCCTGGTCCGCATGGCCGCCGGGCTGACCGCGAGCTGCTCCATGGTGTAGGCGAGTTCTTCCTCGACCGTGTCGGTGACGAAGCCGGCCAGCGGGTCCTGTCCCACCAGCCCGACAACCTCGGCAAGCTCGCGCGGCTTGAAGTGCGCGGTATCACGACCGTCCACGACCACCCGGCCCGCCAGGGTGCCGCCGGTGAAATGCGGCACCAGGCCGTTGATCGCGCCGAGCATGGTCGACTTCCCGCTGCCGGTCGGCCCGATGACCAGGCACAGCTCGCCCTCGTCGATCCGCAGGCACACGTCGCGCAGCACCGGACCGGCAGCGCCGTCGTAGGTGATGCTGACGTGCTCGAAGTCGATCACCGGCGACTCCTGGCGGCACTGGCGCGATGATGGCCGCGAGCGCGGAAATCAGGATCGCGGCGGCCGGGACGACGGGCAGCGCTGGCCAGTGCAGCGGGTAAAGGGCGGGGTTCAGTGCGGCCTGGTCGTAGCCGAGATTCAGGCTGAGCACGATCGCGGTGGTCGCTCCGCAGGCCACGACCGCCCACTCTGGCCAGCCCCAGGGATCGGGGCGGTACCGGGTCCGTGCCACCCGCCGCCCGCCGAGAGCCAGTCCGGCCAGGCACAGCGCCGCGCCGGCGGCGAATCCGCCGACCCCGATCCCGCCAGGCACACCGCTGCCGAGCAGCCCGTAGGACCCGAGGCACAGTCCGGTCAGGCCGGTCAGCATCAAGGCGGCCGTCAGCCGCCGGCTCGCCCTGGTCGCGCTGCCGGTTCGCCCGTAGCCGCGCGAGTCCATCCCGGCCGCGAGCAGCAGCGACCGGTCAAGAGCGTCGTGCAGTACCGGTAGCGCGATCGATCGCAGCGCCCTGCGGCCGGCGCCGCTGGCACCGCGCAGCCGCCGGGCCCGGCGCACCCGCTGCACGCTCTCGACCAGCTGCAGGCGCGACCGACAGCGCGACCGTGACCGCGACGCCAAGCTCATAGAGCGCACCTGGCAGCAGCCGCAGCGCGCGCTTGGGGTTCGCGAGCGTGTTGGCCGCGCCGATGCAGCACAGCAGGCAGGCCAGCCTCGCCCCGTCCAGGCAGGCCGACAGGATCGCCTGCAGCGACACCGGCCCGCCGATCCGCACCCCGGTGTACCAGGAGGGGGTCGGCAGCCGGGGCAGGCTGAACAAGATCTGGTCGGACGGCGTCACGCCACTCTCGAACACGATACGGAAAATCACCCGGATGGCGATCACGGTCAGCGCCATCATCAGGTAGAACCGGTACCCGCGTGCCCACGGGGCATCGGTGCGCCGCATCGTCACGACCAGGCCGAGCACGGCGAAGATCAGCAGGAGCAGCAGCGGGTTCGTGGTCCGGCTCGCCGCCGCGGCCAGCGAGATCGCCCAGATCCACCAGGCGGCCGGATGCAGGGAGCGGGGCAGCCTGGCACGCCTGGAACTCAGAGTCGCGCCCCGCTCGCCGGCCGGGGTGAGGACCTGCGCGGTCACGGGCGGGCTGCCTTAATCCGCCGTCGCACCGCGACGGTCCCGGCCACCGCCAGCAGCAGGATGGCGATGATCACAGCGACGATCGCCGGCCCCGCCGTGCCGTGGCTGACCTGATCGCTGGCCGCGACTGGCGTCGCGTTGACGATCGCCGGGGCGCTCTTCGTGCCGGCGGCGGAGACTTTCGCGCTCCTGATGCTGTCCGGCGTGATATCAGGCAGAGCCGATCCGCTGGTACCGCTGAGGTTGGTGCCGCCGAAGACCCACAGGTTGACGGTCCCCGGCACCAGGTGATCGGACAGAGCGCCGGCCTGGCTGTAGCTCCAGGTGTCCTGGCCAGGCCCGGCGAGCCAGTCCGTCCAGTAAGCACTGGCCGGCGGCGTGAGCACGCACGGGTCGGCCGCCGGTGTCGGGTATTGCGTGCCTTTCCTGAAGCCGTTGTAGCCGATGCGGCAGATGAACCCGGGGCCGTCGTGCTCAGTGCCCGCGGTATGCCAGCCGCCCCGATTGAGCAGCGCGAATCCGGTCGCTGAAGCCGTGCCGCACGAACGCAGCACCGGCCCGCCCCAGTGGCTGAAATCAACGGCCACGACGACCCCGGTCGCGGCTGTGCAGGCGCCGACTCGCCACTCCTGAGCCGAAGCGGAGCGAGCCGCCGGCCCGGCCAGGTCGCGGCGCAGCGTGCCGAACGACACCCCGACTGCGCCGCTCAGGGCCTGGGCCGAGGCCCTGAGGTCGGATCCGTGCTGACCGCCGGCATCGGGGTTGAATCCGCCATTGGCATTCTGCTCGCTGGCGAGGAA
This sequence comes from uncultured Actinomycetota bacterium, assembly GCA_963819285.1. Classification (GTDB taxonomy): domain Bacteria; phylum Actinomycetota; class Actinomycetes; order Streptosporangiales; family Streptosporangiaceae; genus Chersky-822. The sequence goes on along the minus strand of CAWFVM010000002.1, from coordinate 415,243 downwards.
CCTCTGGGTGGCGGCAATTCGCGCCCGGTATTTTTCTGCCTCTAGGGTCATGGCTTGTATAGCAAGACCGGCCGAATTGATAGAGTCGCCGCCCGCGCCGGGAAAGCCGCCGCTTTTCTCTTGCCGGCCGGCGATCCAGGCCACGCCTCGCACTACCCTCGCCGCCGCGTCCTTGCCCTGGACCAGCGCTAGCGCCATCACCGCCATTGCCGTGCTGTCGACGTCCTGCCCAGTTCCGGGGAGCACGCTGGGAAAGGAGCCATCGGCATTCTGCAGGTGCTCCAGATAGGCGACCGGCCGGGCGGCCTGCGTGATCTGGCCAGCCCTGAGCTGGGCGATGATGCCCAGCGCCTGGTCGAAGACCGAGCTGGCGTAGGCGTAGCTTCCGGCGGCCGGGCACGGGGAATCCGCGCCTTTCTCCGGGCGGGCGCAGATGGTGGTGTCGAGTGCCGCGATCAGGTCGTGGCCGCCGAAATGGCGCGAGTTATCGCCGACGACCTCGGCGAGCAGCGCTTCCTTTCCGATGGCACCACCGCTGGCGAAGCGGGTCCCGATGCCTGTCCATTCGTCAATCGTTTTCCCTGAGGCGTCCTTGCCGCCCTGGTCGAGGAAGGTCACGATGGCCGTCAGCGCCCGGTCGTCGGTGCCGGTCGCCGCGAGCGCCAAAGCGCCGTCGAGGGTCAGGCCGAAGTCGGCCGCGCGGGAAAAGCTGCGATAGTAATGGCCGCCGATAAGGTTCGCCGGAGCGGTCAGATAGGCGGTGCCCTTGACCAGGTCTGGTCCCTTCGCCTGACTGCCCGCCGCGAGCGCGAGCACCGGCGATGCGAGCAGCGCCGCCGAGGCGGTCAGCGCCAGGGCTGACGTGAGCACGCGACGCACGCTGCGGATGCCGAGCGGCATGAGCCTCCCTGAGTTGGCCGGGCGTGACCTGCCTATCTAGCAAACCACGGGCGAGCACTAGCGTGAATGCCGCGCCGTGGCCCCGGAGCAGGGCTGTTGACACGCCCGTCGCGAGTGAGAGACTGTAACGAGAGTCCGTCATAACTGAACAGGCGAGCTAGCGGGGGAAGTCCGGTGAGAGCCCGGCGCTGACCCGCAACGGTGTGACCGCGTCCCTGCGTCCCGCAGGTCGCGGCCGAGCCCGAGTACCCGCTAAGTCGCGTCTTGATCTCCACCCGCCGTGGTCCGCGGGCCGGAAGTCTGGCAGTCGGATGACGGCCTGGTCCCCGGAAACGCCGGACCGGAAAGGCTGCCCCGATGAGCCGTCTCCACCTGCCATTCGCCGCCGGCCTGCTGACACTGGCCCTGACGTCCACCGCCGTCGTTCCGGCTTTCGCCGCGCCGCAGAGCGCGCCGACCTCGGCTCAGGCCGCTTCGGGCTGGCTGGCCAGGCAGATGACTAACCGCAGCCATTTTGTCGTCGTCTTCAAAAAGAGCGTCTTCCCCAATCAGGGCGGCACGATCGACGCGATCCTGGCGTTCGCCGCCACCCGCAGCGCGGACGACTTCGGCGCTCGCGCGATCACCTGGCTTGAGCGCCCCGGCATCTTGTCGAACTACATCGGTGACGGCAAGACCAGTTCTTTTGCCGGAGCTACCGCCAAGACGGCGCTCGCTGCCGAGGTCAGGGGAATCAACCCGGCTAACTTCAGCGGGGTCAACCTGATCGCACGGCTCGGCAAGCTGCTGACGCCCTCGGGCCGGTACTCCGATCAGTCGTCCTTCGGGGACTTCAGCAACGCGTTCAGCCAGGCCCTGGCGATCATCGCGCTCACCAGGCACGGCGGAGCGCCGGTCAGGGCAGTGCGGTTCCTCGTCGCGAGCGAGTGCAAGAACGGCGGATTCCCGCTGAACTTCGCGCAGAAGACGTGCGTCGCCGACACCGACTCGACAGCCCTGGACGCCCAGGCGCTGCTGGCCGCCGGCTGGAAGGGCGCGGCCCGGCGCGGACTGACCTGGCTGGCACAGCAGCAGCGCCGAAACGGCGGGTTCCTCGCCACGGGCGGCAAGCTGCCGAACGCGAACACCACGGGCCTGGCTGGTGCCGCCCTGGCCGACGGGAAGTGGGTCCGCCGCGCCGCTCTCGCCAGGAAGTTCCTGCTCAGCCTGCAGGTTGGCTGCTCGGCTCCGGTGAGCAAGCGCGGCGCCATCGCCTTCGACTCGAGCGGCTTCGCGGCGAGCACCGCGATCGACGCGACCGCCCAGGGGCTACTCGGCGTCGCCGACATCAGCCTGGCCAGGCTCAGCGCGCACGGCGCACATACTGGCGCTCCGCACCTGGCGTGCTCGTGATGACCGGGGGCGCCCGCAGCGCCCGTGCCGCCGGGAGGCTGACCTTCCTGGCGGCCGGGCTGACTCTGACGGCCAGCCTGCTGGTCGTCGTGACCGGGGCGAGCGCCGGCCCGGGCGGCTGCCTGCACGAAGAGGACGGGCGTGACCGTCGTCGTGGACTTCAGCCATTTCCATGGCAAGGTCAAGGTGGCCTGCGACGGCAAGTTCCCGAAGACAGGCCTGATCGCGCTCAAGAACGCCGGGTTCAGCTACACCTTCGTGCCGCGAATACCCGGCTTCATCTGCACGATCAACCGCGACCCCGGCAAGTGCAACGGCGCGCCCACAACGGCGTACTGGTCCTACTGGCACGCCAGGCCGCACGGCAAGTGGACCTACAGCAGTCTCGGCGCGGGCAGCTACCACCCCAAGCACGGCTGGGTCGAAGGCTGGGCCTTCGGCAAGGGAAAGCCCCCCAAGATCTCACCCCCGTAGGCCGGCCCGGTCCGCGTGACCGGGCTGGCAGCTGATGCGGGCCTGGCGGGGGCCAGCCGGGCGGCGTACCCTCGATGCCGGCTGCTTCGCTGAACGCCCCGCATCGAGGGCACGCCGTCCGGCTGGGGACTGGTCACGAAACCGGGACATCACAGCCACCCCTGGCGGAGCCGCCGTCCGGACCCGGCCTGGTCCCTGGTGACTCAGCTGTCACATCGGGCTCACCAGCTGCCAGGCTGGCCTGATCCTGTAGGAGACTTTTTTCCTGTAGGAGACTTAACAGCGAATATGGTGGTCAATCCTCCTACAGGAAAAAAGTCTCCTAGATCTTTTAGCCACCGCCCCGGCGCAATCCCCAATCCCGGCCTTCACCCCGCGCAAGCCCGGCCCGGTGATCACCCTGCCGACGTTCCGGGCCGTCATCCCCCGCCCCGGCTCACTTCACGGAATTCGCGCCCGAGCCCGGCGGTCGGTGCGTGGCGCGGGTGCTGTCCGGAGCAGGGTTCTGAACAGGGTGCCGCCGGCCGCGGCGAAGGCGGTGGCGATCAGGGCGTCGGCCCGCTCGGCAGGTCGCATCGGGTGGTTGGTGGTGGCGAAGGCCAGCATGGAGCCGGCGTGCGCGAGGTCGACCAGCACGCCTGCGCCCAGGATGACGGCGCTCGGTGACCTGGCCGTCAGCACCGCCTGGGTCAGGTGCCGGAGGCCGAGCACCCGCACCACCCGGCGGTCCAGCTTGCTGGCGGGCTGGCCGGTGCAGATGCCGATGACCGCGCCAGGAGCGCAGAGCAGGACAGCCGCGTATCCGGCGCGGAGCAGTGCGAAGGCCGGCGAGCCGAGGCTAGTCACCGCCCGCTGGCCCGCCGTGCGGCCAGGGCAATGGCGCCGAGTAGCAGCGTGCCGGCGGTCGCCCCGGTCAGCGCGCCGGCGTGGTGCGACATCCAGAGCTGGTGGCTGCGGGCCTGGGACCGGTCGTCGAAGTCACCGTGAGCGCCGTAGTCCTTGCCGTCGGCACCGTCCAGCGGCTTCCACAGGTTGTCGGGCCGGCCGGACTCGGTCTGCTGACCGGTCTGCTGGGAGCTGTAGCCGGTGCGGGCCAGGTAGCGGTCGAGCAGCGCGGGCACGACCCGGTTGGCGAGCAGGGTGGCAGCCGTGCTCGCGCCGACCCAGTACTGCCGTCGCCGCGGATGGTCGGCGGCGAAGACGACGCCGCGCGCGGCCACCTCTGGCTGGTAGATCGGCGGCACCGGCTGCGGATGATTGGGCAGCTTGGAGCGCACCCACGAGAACTGAGGCGTATTCACCGCCGGCATCTGCACGACGGTGATCTTGATGCCTGAGTTCTCGTGCAGCAGCTCGCAGCGCAGCGAGGAGGTAAAGCCGTTGATCGCGTGCTTCGCGCCGCAGTAGGCGGACTGGAGCGGGATGCTGCGCTCGGACAGCGCTGACCCGACCTGGACGATGGTGCCCGCGCCCCGGGGCCGCATCCGGTCAAGTGCCACCATCGTGCCGTAGACGAACCCGAGGTAGCTGACCTCGGTGACCCGCCGGAACTCGTCGGGCGAGATCTCGGCGAAGGGCGCGAAGACCGACGTGAACGCGACATTGATCCAGACGTCGATCGGGCCGAAGAACTCCTCGACCCGCCGGGCGGCATCGGCCACCTGCTGGTAGTCGGCCATGTCGGCGGTGACCGCCAGCGCCTTGCCGCCTGCCTCCTGCACGTCGAGCACCGCGCCGTCGAGGCCGGTCTCGCCCCTGGCGATCAGGGCCACATTCGCGCCGCGCTCGCCGTAGAGGCGGGCGGTCGCGCGGGCGATGCCAGCGCTAGCCCCGGTTATGACAACGGTCTGGGTCATCGGTTCTTCAGTCCCTTTCGGTAGTTGGGTCATCGGTGAGCCTGGCCGCGCATTCGAGCATCAGCGCGTGTACGAACGCCTGCGGCAGGTTGCCCCTGAGCTGCCGCTCGGCCACGTCGTACTCCTCGCAGTACAGGCCGGAGGTGCTGCAGGCCGCCCGGTTCCGCTCGAACCAGCGGGCGGCATCCACCTTCTGGCCCTGCTGCCGCAGCGCCAGCGCCAGGATGAACCCGGCCAGGAGGAAGGCGCCCTCGGCTTCGGCCAGCGGACGCTCGTCCTGCCGGAACCGGTAGGCGTAGCCGTCCTGGGTCAGTTCGGCCTGGTAGGCCGACAGGGTCCTGACCGTTCGAGGGTCATCGGCCCGGATCGCACCGCGAATGGCGGCCAGGAGCAGGGCCACGTCGAGCCCGGCATCGCCGGGAGATCGCTGCCAGCGGCCTGTGGGATGCAGAGCGTGTTTGGCGGTGTCAGTGACGATCTCGTCGGCCAGGGCCACCCACTGGGGGGCCAGCGACGGCGGAGCGCACGACCTCGCGGCGGCGCGCAGGCCGGCCGCGCAGGTCAGCCTGCTGTGCGTCCAGTTCTGATTGTCGATCTCCCAGATCCCGGCGTCCGCCTCGCGCCAGCGGGCCGCTATCGCCCGCGCGGCGATCTCGGCGGCCTGCCGGCCGGCTGGTCCAGCCGGTCCTGGCCGGCGGCCGCGTCGAACAGCAGCAGCGCCTCGCCGAAGGCGTCGAGCTGGAACTGCTTGTTGACCCAGTTGCCGACGAGGTCAAAGCCGCCCGGATAGCCGGGCAGGTCCAGCTTTCGCTGGTCGGGGACCCGGCCCCCGGTGACGGTATAGGCGGGCGCCAGCTCGGGGCCGTCGTCGTGCAGCCGCTGCGAGACGAAGCTCACCGCCTGGTCGAGCAGCGGGTAAGCGCCGGCGGCGGCCACCGCCTGGCCGGCGTAGCACTGATCGCGGATCCAGGCGTAGCGGTAGTCGTAGTTCCGGCCCGGCGTCGGCCCGCTCGGGCAGGCTGGTCGTGGCGGCGGCGACCATGCCGCCGGCCGGAGCTGGTCAGGCCGCGCAGCACGGCGTAGGCGTGCCGGGCGTCGCGGCCGGCGGTCAGGCCGGCCAGCGCGGGCACCTGATCGGCCCAGGTGGCCTCCGTCGCTCGCCACGTCTCCCGCGCATCTGGCGGCTCGGACGGCAGCGGCCGGCTGGAGATCTCAAGCACGAGGTCGTGTTGCGTGCCAGCGGGCACGACCAGGTCAAGGACGAGCGATGAGCCCGGCCGGCCCGGACGACGCTGGCGTCGGCGACACCGCCGGACCAGCGCAGGCGCAGATCACCGAGGCGGCCGGTCCAGCAGCCGCGGCTGTGGCGGAGCGAGCGAAGCCGGCCCCGGCCGAATTCGGTCCTCGGATCGAGTTCCGACCCTGACGCGGGCCGGACTGTTTCCGGCGATCACGCTGCGCAGCAGGACCAGGCTGTGCGGGTCGCCGGGGAACGCGAGCGCCTCCCGGCACTCGACCGGGCCGTCGTCGGTGATCCAGCGGCTATGCCAGATCAGCGTGCCCGGCTCGTAGTACCCGCCCCAGACAAACCGGTCCTTCGGGCTGACCGAGTACTGGCCGCCACCCCCCACCAGGCAGCCGAACACCGCGTCGTCGTCCCACCGGGGCGCGCACAGCCAGACGATCTCCCCTCGGGGCCCGACCACCGCGCCCCGTTCCCCGTCGGCCAGCAGCGCGTAATCCCGTAAAGCGTGCGGCCGAACATAATCGCCTTTCAACCTGACCCCTTCCACGCGGGTTCCCGCTGCATCGATGTGGCAGAGGTGTTGATCCAGCAGCATCTCCGCCACATCGATGCACTGGAGGGGCCTGGGTTAGCGGCGCCAGCGGGGCATTGACCAGGCGGGGCCAGCGCCCGTCAGGTGGGCAGCCAGGAAGGCGAGGCCGACGATCACGAAGCTCAGCGGCGAGAACACCGCGGCCGTGGAGACCTCAGCGGCGTTGATGAGGAAGGCGATGACGAAAAGCACCACGGCGATCGCGGCGAACATTGCAGCTCCTTAACCGGCCAGACAAGCAAGCCAAGACGGCAGTGTTTGGGGATCTTCTATGACCCGCAAGCGCCTGAGCTGCCCCCGATCACACAGTTCACTCGCGACTATCGGGGGTGGCGATCACCGGCGCTCAAGCGCGGTCAGGAATTCAGCGATCAAGGCCGCGATCTGGGGAGCGGCGCGACGCGGCAGGTTGTGGCCGACCTCGTTCAGTAGCCGGACGCGGGAGTCGGGCAAGGCGGCCGCGAGCTGACGAGTCGTCGTGGCCGGGACAAGCGTGTCGCGCGGGTCAGTGATCAGCAGCACCGGCTGCCTCACCTCGGCCAGCGCGGCGGTCAGGTCGTCGAGTTCGCCTGGCAGCGCGCGCTGCTCGGTAAGGAAGGTCCGCCAGAGCTGACCGTGGTCGGCCCTGGCAGTGCCCCAGACCTGCAAGCTCGCGTGCTCGTCGGCGGCGACCGGCCGCCGCTGACGCCGGGCGATAGCCGCCAGCCGGGCCCTGGCCAGCCAGGGCGTGAGCTGCCACGCGAGGATGGCGCAGACTTCCCCGGCCACCGGAGCGCAGAGCAGCCGGTCCCAGCGCGTCAGGCAGCCAGGGCCGACGCTGGCCAGCAGGACGAGAGCCGCCACCCGCTCGGGTGCTAGCTGAGCCGCCCGGAGCGCGACGCCGCCCCCGTAGGAGTGACCAGCTAGGACTGCCCGTTTAATACCGTGCTTGTCAAGCTCCGCGATGACGGCGCGGGCGTTGAAGCCGAGACCGCCAGCGGGCAGGCGGCTCGTGCCGTAACCGGGCCGGTCAAGCGCCACGACGCTGAGGTCAGGGGGCAGGTGGCTGGCGAGCGGCTGCCAGTCCGCGCTCGTACCCGGCTGGCCATGCAGCAACACCACCTGGTGGGCACCCACCCTGCGAGCCTAAAGTGCGGGCCGTGACGCACGGTAGCGCGCCCTAGGCTATCCGCTAGGTAGGCAAACCCTGGGCAGCGCGGATTTAACCAATGGCGGGGGGAGCTGGCCCTTCCTACACTATGCCGCATGACTGGCCTGAGCGATCCCGAGCTGCGCCTGGTACAGCTTTACGATGTCTTTTACTCCGATCGCAGTGACCTGGTCCCCTACGCGGCCATGGCGGAGGAGTTCGACGCCACGAGCGTCCTGGACATCGGCTGCGGCACAGGCACCTTCTCCTGCCTGCTCGCCAATCGCGGCTTCACCGTCACCGCGGTCGACCCGTCGGCCGGGTCGCTGGACATCGCGCGGGCCAAGCCGGGCGCGGAGCGAGTGCACTGGGTGCACGGCTACGCGGCTGACGTCCCAGCCCTCCAGGTCGACCTGGTGACCATGACGGCGAACGTGGCGCAGGAGATCATCACCGACGAGGACTGGGCCGCGACGCTGCTGGCCGCGTACGCAGCGCTGCGCCCAGGTTCCGGCCGCCTGATCTTCGAGACGCGTGACCCGGCAGCCGGAGCCTGGCTGAAGTGGAATCGCGGGCAGTCGTACCAGCGCACTGTCATCCCCGGCGCGGGCGGCGTGCGGCAGTGGTTCGAGCTGGTCGACGTCAGCGGCGAGCTGGTGACCTTCAGCGGCACCTACGTCTTCGAGTCCGACAACGTGACGCTGACCCCGGTCTCCGCACTCCGCTTCCGCACCAGGGAGACGGTGACGGCCTCGCTGACCGCCGCCGGTTTCGTCCTCGACGAGGTACGCCAGGCCCCGGACCGGCCCGGCCTCGAGCTGGTATTCATCGCCAGGCGGCCAGGCTGAGCGCGGACCGAGGCTAGGCTCATCCTCCGATGAGATCCTCACCGGGGAAGGCCCTGGCGAGCCTGGCCAGTGTCAGGGCGGCGAGCAGCAGCCCGAAGTCGCGCAGCGCGACGTCGTAGTAGCTGTGCAAGCTGACCAGGTCGACGATGATGCCGAGCAGCCAGGCGGCGACCAGGTAGGCGCCGAAGCGCGGCTTAGTCAGCACCGCCAGCCCGGCCACGATCTCGATCACGCCTACGCCGTACATGGCCTGATGCGCGGTACCCGGCACGATGTTGTTGATCCAGGGCGCCAGGTACTTGTCCCAGTTGGTCAGCAGGTCGGCGAACTTGTCGGCGCCGAACAAGATCGGCGCGATGGTGAACGCGATCCGCAGCAGCCAGAACGCCTGGTAGGTCGGATCAGCCTTGAATCGTTCTCTCCGTGACAGCCCCGCGGTGACAGATGCTGGTGTCGTGCGCACGCTCATCGTCTTGCCGTCCTCTCTAACGGTTATTAATATGTACGTTAGAACCCAGGTTCTCTAACGTCAAGATTTATGTCCGTTAGAACTCGCGGGGGAGCGCGACGTGTCAGTACGGGACCTCGCCAGTCGCGTCGCCAGCATCGCTGCCCTGGCCGAGCCAGTGCGACGGGCGCTCTATCTCTATGTCGCCGGTCAGAGCGAGCCGGTCAGCCGGGACCAGGCCGCCGCCGCACTCGGCGTCGCCCGGCATGTCGCGAAGTTCAACCTCGACAAGCTTGAGGAAGAAAGACTGCTTGAGGTCGAGTACGCCAGGCCGTCTGGGCGCGGCGGCCCCGGGGCTGGCCGTCCGGCCAAGTTGTACAAGCGGAGCACCCGCGAGGTATCAGTAAGCCTGCCCGACCGGCACTACGACCTGGCCGCGCGGATCATGGCCCAGGCAATCACGGCGTCAGAGCGCGATGCGGTGCCGATCGGCCAGGCGCTGAGCACGGCCGCGCGAGAGGCCGGCCAGGCGCTCGGGGAGTCCGCCAGGCTCAAGGCGGGAGATCAGCCAGACCTGGCCGCTACCCTCAGCGCGATACAGGAAGTTCTCACCGACCAGGGGTATCAGCCCCGCGCGGCCGGTCGCGAACTCACCCTGGCCAACTGCCCGTTCCATAGCCTCGCCCAGACCTACGCCGCGCTCGTCTGCAAGATAAATCTCGACCTCATCGACAGCATGCTGACCGCCGCCGGCTTCACCGACGTCCGCGCCGAGTTCAGGCCAGCCCCCGGCCAGTGCTGCGTCCAGGTAAACCGGCAACCCCCCGCTCCCTGACCGCATCGATGTGACAGCGGTGTTGCTGGAGCAACACCGCTGTCACATTGATGTTGATTCAGGGCGCTGTGCCCGGTTACTTGGTGTAGGGGTCCTTGGCTGGGCGGGTGCTGGTTCTGGTGATGGACAGGTAGGTGTCGTTCAGGCTGTAGCTGGCTTCGGCGGGCAGGCCGTTCTGGGCCGCAGTGGCGGGATGGATCGAGACCGTCTCCAGCACGCTTGAGGCATCGGGGGACTCGAAGATCGCCTCCGTGTAGTTGGCCTGGGGGTCGAACCGGCTGATCTCGATCGCCGGGCGGCCGATGCTGTCGCTCGCGTGCGCCTTCACGACGACACCCGGCGTGGCGGCGAGCACCTTGAACAGCGCCGAGCGCAGGGCCGGGACGACTACCGGATTCCAGAGCAGGTAGGCGGCCTGGCTGAACACCAGGTCATTGGGGGTCTCCTTCGGGTCGGATACGCGCAGCGATCGCTTGATCTCGCGCAGACGCTTGGGGAAGCGCTTCGCCTGATTCAGCATCGCCCGGATCCCGACTGCCTGGTCATGCCTGGCCTGGGCGATGAGGAAGGACCGCAGCGGCGCGAGGGCCGTCGGGTAGGCGGCCAGCTCGGCCTGGGTTGGCGAGCCGTGCCTGCTCACCGGGAATGTGCTGGGTATGCCGCTACCAGACTGGAAGGTCCACTCGTCGCCGGTCTTGCTGTCGATGATCGTGGTCCGCTTGTCCTGACCCTGCAGCTCGGCCATCACGACGAAGCGGCCAGCCGGCTGCTGCCCTGCGGCGGCTACCACGCTCAGGTGGGTCAGGGTCAGCTGGGCGGCGGTCAGGGTGATCGGCGGCAGCGCGACCGGGTGAGCCGGGTGACCAGGGCGAGCCGCGGTACCCGCCGACGTGAGCGCCACGGCGATCGCGGCCGCTGCAGCCACTCCGGTAGCCGTACCGCCGAGTATGCGAGTTCGCAGGTGCCGGCGTCGGCGACTGGCGGTGATCCCGGCCGCGATGGCAGGCGAGGCGTGCAGGTCGCTGGTAGCGCGATGCATGAGGTCGTGGAGTACGTCTTCGTCGATAGCTGGCATGGCAGCTTTCCTTTCAGCTTCGGTCGTTGCTTGTGAAGAGGGCCGTGAGCCCTGGCTGAGTGCGCAGCGCGGCCACAGCGCGGGACGCGGTGCTCTTGACGGTTCCTAGCGACACGCCAAGCAGGTCGGCGACTTCGGCCTCGCTGCGGTCATCGAAGTAGCGGAGCACGACGATCGCGCGCTGCTGCGGTGCCAGCGTCCGCAGGGCAGTGAGCAGGACCGGACGCAGCTCGATGGCGGCCAGCGGGTCACCTGCCTGGGGATCACCGCTGTCGGTTACCGCGAACAGGCCAAGCTCGACGGGGCGGCGGCGTCTGGCCCGGCCCTGATCGATGACGAGGTTGTGGATGACCCGGCGGCAGAAGGCCAGCGGATTGTCCACCCGCGACCACCGCATCGCGAGCCGCTCCAGGGTCTCCTGGTACACGTCCTGCGCCTGGTGCGGATCGCAGGTGAGCAACATCGCGATCCGCAGCAGCTTGTCGCCGGACTCGGCCACAAACCCCTCGAAGGCACGGGCCTGTTTCTTGTCCACGTGGTCCCCTGACTGTCGTCGTCACCCCTAAGACGACTCCCCGCTGGATCAGGTTGAGCCCGGCCAGCGCCCGGCCAGCATGCCGACGGTGGCCCCCGCCGGCGAAGATCAGGTAATCGTCGCATTTACCGGCTCTTAGGCGTTAGATAGGCCCATGGTGAGCCTAGGCGCGGAGCCGGAGTGAGCGACGCCGTCCCGCTAGTACCCGGCAGCCTGGTACCGGGCTCGCAGATCGCCGGCTATCAACTGTCGGACCAGATCGGGCGCGGCGGAATGGCCGTGGTCTTCCGCGCGACCGACCTGCGGCTTGACCGGCAGGTGGCGCTTAAGGTGCTGGCGCCCGAATTCGCCGCCGACGAAGCGTTCCGGGCCCGGTTCATGCGCGAATCCCGTGCGGCGGCGGCGGTCGATGACCCGCACATCATCCCGGTGTTCGAGGCTGGCGAGGCGCAGGGCGTGCTCTTCATCGCGATGCGCCTGGTCAGGGGCGGCGATGTCGGCTCGCTGGTGCGTCAGCAAGGCCCTCTCCCGCCTGCCAGGGTGGCGGCCATCATCTCGCCGGTCGCATCGTCGCTGGACGCGGCGCACGAGGCTGGCCTGGTCCACAGGGACGTCAAGCCGGCCAACCTGCTGCTAGACGCCCGGCCAGGACGGCCTGACCACGTCTATCTGTCGGACTTCGGGCTGACCAAGAACGCGCTGACCGGCTCCAGGCTGACCGCGACGGGACAGTTCCTCGGCACGCTGGACTACATGGCACCCGAGCAGATCGCGGGCAGGCAGGTCGACGGCCGGGCTGATCAGTACGCTCTGGCCGCCGCCGCGTTCGAGCTGCTCACCGGGGCGCCGCCCTTCGAGCGCGACCAGCTGGTATCGGTGATGTACGCGCACCTGTCTGAGCCGCCGCCTACTTTGAGCGGGCGCCGGTCAGACCTTCCGCGAGCAGCGGACGCGGTCTTTGCCAGGGCGCTGGCCAAGGCACCGACCGACCGTTTCGCGAACTGTCATGAGTTCGCCGAGGCGATGAGAACCGCACTCGGAATCAGCAGTTATGACGTGAGCCCCGGCGGCGGCCCGGTCGCGGATCATCCGGTTGCGGATCACCCAGCCGGGGATCACCCACTGAGCGGCGGCCCGCCGACCGAAGCCGGCTGGCTGGCCGACCGGCCAACACAGCAAGATAGCCAGGCTTACGAGCTCGATCAGGCACCCGCACGCCCCCCGGCCATCAGAAGGAGAACGGTCGCGACCGGCCTGGTCTTGGTGCTGGCGATCGCGACCGCGACCGCTGTAGTAGTGCGCTCCCTTAGCTCGTCCAAAGGCTCATCGCACTCCACCCACTCAGTTGGCCACCACGGCCACCCAAGGCACGTGAGCTGGTCACTCGCCCAGCCGGCCAGGCAGATCCTGCGACTGAGCGGCGGCACGACGCGTGATGTCGTCGAGGGAATAGCGTTCAGCCCCGACGGCAAGAAGCTGGCGATCGCTACCGTCGGCGCTACCTACCTGATCGATGTCACGACCGGGGATCACCTCGGGACGTTCGCCGACCCGCGCGGCGATGGCGTCACTGCTCTCGCGTTCAGCCCCGACGGCAAGACCCTCGCCACCGCAGACCTGAACGGCCAGACCTACTTGTGGCCGGCGGCGGCCGGCGGGACGGCAGCCGAGCCGGCCGCGATTCTGACCGACCCGGCGAGTTCGGGCGTCAAGTCGGTCGCGTTCAGCCCCGACGGCAAGACCCTGGCCACCTCGGATGCCAATGGCAGCAGCTACCTCTGGGGCCTCGCCGCGACCCCCCTGCCCGCCAGTCCTGCCGCTACGCTGCCCGACCCGGCGAGCCAGGGCGTCCAGGCGATCGCGTTCAATCCCGATGGCAAGACCGTGGCCACCGCCGACGCCAACGGCAGCAGCTACCTGTGGGACGTCTCCTCGGATCACCGGCCAGCTAGCCCGGTCGCTACTCTGCCCGACCCGGCAGGCACCAGCGTCCAGGCTCTCGCCTTTAGCCCCAGCGGCCGTGCACTGGCCACCGGAGACGCCAACGGAAGCGCCTACGTCTGGGATCTGGTTCCCGGTAGTCCGCCCGCTGGCCCGGCCGTGACGCTTCGTGACCCTGGTGCCACCGGCCGCTTCGGCACGGTCGCGGTGGCCTTCAGCCCGGACGGCGCGACGATCGCCGCAGGCGGCTACACCGGCCAGACCTACTTGTGGAGCGCGGCGACCGGGGCACTAGTAATCACGCTGACAGACCTGGCGGGCTCCGGCGCCGGCGATGAGAACCTAGATGTACAGGCCGTGGCGTTCAGTCCCGACGGCACCATGCTGGCCACCGGGGACACCAATGGCGGCGGCTACCTGCAGGCAGCCGGCTAACTCCTGGAGGACGCAGACCATGACTCCCGTACCGATCACCGCGTCGCCCAGGGGCGAGAATCCCTTCGACAACTCCGGCGTCGAGGCCGACGGCAACGGCGTCCGGCGGTATCCCGGCCTGCATGAGTCGCTGGTGGAGATGCTGCGCGCGAGCGTGGACGCCAGTCCGCACGCCGAGGCCCTGGTCGAGGTCGGCGGGGTCAGGCTGAGCTATGCCGAGCTCTGGGACCAGGCCGCACGGGTAGCCGGCGGACTGCGGGACAGCGGAGTCCAGCCGGGAGACCGGGTGGCGATCAAGCTGCCCAACTCGGTGAGCTGGGTGACCGCCCTGTTCGGCGGGCTGATGGCAGGCGCGATCGTTGTGCCGGTCAATACCAGGCTCGCGCCGGCCGAGGCTGCCTATGTCATCGCCGACTCCGGCAGTTCGTACGTATTCGAGCCCGGCGTCCCCCTGCCTGACGGCAGGCCACAGGTGCACGAGGGCGCGAAGCGGACCGACATCGCCGCGATCTTCTACACCAGCGGGACGACCGGGTTCCCGAAGGGCGCGATGCACACGCACGAGAACGTGCTGGGGAACGTGGAGACGGTGTTCCGGGTGACCGACATCCCGCGCGACGCCGGTCCCGAGATGCGCACGCTAGTCGTCGTACCGCTGTTCCACGTCACCGGGTGCCATAGCCAGACCCTCCCGGCCCTGCGGGTCGGCGGCACGGCGGTCATCGACGCGGGCTTCGACGGACGCCGGATGATCGAGACGCTGGAGCAGGAGCGGATCACCGCCTGCACCGCCGTCCCGGCGATCTACTACTACATACTCAACCATCCGGACTTCACGACGGCGAAGGTCGCCGCCGTGCGCTGGGCCTCCTACGGCGGAGCGCCGATCGCCCCCGCGCTTGTCCACCAGATCAGCGAGCGTTTCGGGGGCGCCAGGCTGGCCAACGGGTTCGGGCTGACCGAGTCCACCTCGATCGCCACTTTGCTGCCGCACGAGCAGGCCGCGGACCACGCTGACTCGGTCGGCTTCGCCGCGCCGCATACCGAGCTCGCCATCGCCGACGCCGGGCTGGCGGCGAGCTCCGACCCTGGCGACGCCGGCCTGGGCGAGATCCTGATCCGGGGGCAGAGCGTCTGCGCCGGCTACTGGAACAATCCGGCCGCCACCGAGCAGGTCTTCGCCGACCACTGGCTGCGCACCGGCGACATCGGCCGGGTCGACGCCCGCGGCCTGCTCTACGTGCTCGACCGGATCAAGGACATGATCAACCGGGGCGGCGAGAACATCTACTGCGTCGAGGTCGAGAACGCCCTGATCGGCGCGCCCGGAGTCGGCGAGGTAGCTGTCGTGGGAGTACCTGACGCCATGATGGGAGAGAAGGTCGGCGCTGTCATCGTCCCGCTTCCTGGAGCGGAGGTCGATCCGCGGGCAGTCATCGGCTACGCGCGGGAGCGACTCGCCGACTACAAGGTGCCGCAGTTCATCCTCGTCAGCTCCGACCCCCTCCCGCGCAATCCCAACGGGAAGGTACTCAAGGCACCACTGCGCCAGGCCAGCTTCGGCCCGCCCCTGTCCGGGTGAGCTGACACCGATCTGACACTGATCAGGTCTATCTGAGCATGACCATTGCCGCCGTCAGGGTCGCGAGCACGTTCATGCTGTCGAACAAGTCTTCCTGCTTGAGACTGTCCGCCCAGCGCAGGCAGCCGCGCAGGAAGGACTGAAAGTCGCTGCCAGGGACCATGGACGCGATGGGATTGTTCGGCGTCTGATACGCCTGCAGCAGGCCGCGCATGAAAACGCCGATCCCGCTCTTGTAGTCGCCAAGGTCCCCTTCGAGCTTATTGCCGGTAAAGGGATAGAAGGGCTGCGGAACTCCGGCCGAGTCTGTCATGTGAGTCAGGTACCCGCGAACCAGGAGCTGGATCAGGGACGCCAGTACTGTATTGCCGGGATGAAGCCTCAGGTACCCGGTGAGCGCGTTGAGGATCATTCCCTGATCACCGCCCCACGAGGTCTCCAGGTCCCAGTTCTCGACCTGGGGGAACTTGCCGTTCAGGAAGGCATAGGTGCTGACTCGCTCGCGCACCAGCGTTCCGGGGAGGCTGAATTGCTCAAGCAGCGAGTCCTGGCCGCTGATGGGATTATTCGGGTCATAACCGAACCAGGCCCAGAGGAATCCATACTCGTCCTCCAGTTGCAGGGTCGCCGGGGGGACGGCTGGATTGTCGCGGCTGGCTTGCTCAAGCCGGACGGCGAGCAGGAGATAGAGCGCGTTGACGACAGTGAGCTGGTAGGGGCCAAGCCAGTAACTGGCTGGCAGCGACGGGTTGGTGGCGGCGTTCCCTTCCCTCGGCCCGATCCAGTTCGGTGCCTCGCGCTTGTTCGCGAACATGTCATATTGCCAGACACCGTGCAGGCCGCTGCCCCGGCCGCCGTCGAGCCTCGGTGCCGCCCAATACGACGGCACGGCCGGCGGATCGATGAACATCGTCTCATTGTCGCGGTTCGTGAAGACCTGCGGCGCGCCCAGGTGCACGCCGTCGCCCTTGCCCTGATCCAGGATCGTCCACAGGCTCTGCGCGATCCCGGCAAAGGGAGCGGCATAGCTGCCGAAGATGGGCTCGAACCGCTTATCGTAGGCCTTCGCGCTCGCGATGGCCCACCACGCGTAGTCGTCGTACCACCCGGCATAGGACTGCACGTGCGGATTCAGGAACTTCTCCTGGACGAACTTGGGCAGCTCAGGATCGGCATGAGCAGGACCCGCGACCAGCAGGTAATCCGTCATGGTGTCGAAGGCATTGCCGAGCTGCCAGTAATTGTCGGACTTAGTGAAATAGTCCTTCAGGTTGGCGTACGCGTCTTGCGCACCATCAACGATGTCCCGATCCGCCGCCATGATTGCTCCCCGTCAGCTGAGATAAGCGCGAATGGCACGGTGCTCATTACCGCGCCTCGCGCTATTATCAGTCAGCATAGGGCCGATTGCTATCGCGGCTCGCTGAGATGGAGACGCCCATGGACTCCGCCGGTCCGGCTCAGCTACGGCAGCGATTCCGGTCTGGGCTGGTCGCCCAGACCTCGGGATACGCGGCCGGGTACGCACAAGCGAACCTCGTCGTGCTGCCGCAGGAATTCGCCATTGAGTTTATGGCATTCGCCCAGCGCAACCCGAAAGCGTGCCCGGTACTTGAGGTCACAGAACCGGGCAGTTACCTCACTTCGCTGGCACCTGAAGCCGACCTGCGAACCGACCTGCCCGCCTATCGCATCTGGGCGGACGGCGAGTGCGTGGCCCAGGTCAGCGACATCAGCGAGTACTGGCGGAAGGACCTGGTCGCCTTCCTGATCGGCTGCAGCTTTACCTTCGAGCGGGCGCTGATCGCGGCAGGCGTGCCGGTCCGGCATGTCGAGCAGGGCGTCAACGTGCCGATGTTCATCACCAGCGAGTCAACCAGGTCGGCTGGCCGGTTCAGCGGACCCCTGGTGGTCTCCCACCGGCCCATCCCGCCCGATCTGGTCGCTACCGCGGTCCAGGTGACGGCCAGGTATCCGGCGGTGCACGGGGCGCCTGTCCACATCGGCAGCCCGGCGGCACTCGGCATAGCCGATCTGCTCAAACCGGACTTTGGCGATCCGGTGGCCGGTGAAGAGCACGACACCCCGGTGTTCTGGGCCTGCGGCGTCACCCCGCAGCTCGCACTGGCTAACGCCCGACCTCCGCTTGCCATTACTCATGTCCCTGGCCACATGTTCATCACCGACACCCCGGACACGACCTACGCGACCGGCTAGAAGCCGAGGCGGGATCCGGCTCAGGTTCCGTGATCGGGCTGGCGGCTGATGGAGATCTGGCTGGGGCCAGCCGGGCGGCGTGCCCTCGATGCCGGCTGCTTCGCTAACGCCCTGCATCGAGGGTACGCCGTCCGGCTCAGGACTGGCCGCTACGGGGAACGCGCCGCAGTGAACCCCTGCGGAGCCGCATCGATGTAACGGAGATGCGGTCCCGGCACAATGCCAGGAACTTAAGGTGGCTGTCCGGGTGCGGCAGCGGCTGCGGCGGACGACAGCCGGGGTCCCCTGCTGTCGTCCACGCAACAGCAGGGGACCCCAGCTGCGACGCCGCAGTCACCTCGATCCCGGCATACCCGGCAAAAAGAGCGGCCTACCCGCCGCGCCGCAGCCCAGCCGGCCCCGGCCAGCTTCTCCCGCACCAGCACAAACCAGCAACCTTAAGTTCCTGGCATTGGGTCCCGGCAGCACCGCTGTCACGTCGATGCGGCTGCGGGGCGGGCCCTGGCCACCGGACATGGCCCGGGCACCAGAGCTGGCTAGGTGATCGTGCTGGATCGGGTGAAACCGGGCACCCTGTCGGAGCTGGCCGGGTCGGGCCAGGTCACCCCGGCTCCTTCGCGGAATTCTGGCCAGGACCCGGACCATCAGCCCGCTGATCACCGCGCCAGGGTTCCGTGATCACCGTCCGGGGCGTGATCACGGACTATCAGCGGTCGGTTCACGCCGCCAGGGTTCCGTGATCACCGTTCCGGCCATGATCACGGACTATCAGCGGCGGTGCCGGGTGCTGGCGGCCAGGCCGGGCCTGGTCCTGACAGCAGCTGAGAGGCCGGCGGTGCGGTCAGGGAACACGCCGCCGGACACGCTATCAGGTGAAGGAACCGCATCGATGTGGCATCGGTGCTGCTGAGACCGCATCTCTGTCACATCGATGCGGCCCCGCCGGGGTGCCCGTGACGCGTCCCGCAGCGGCCAGTGTCCAGCCGGACGGCGTGCCCTCGATGCAGAGCGTTAGCGAAGCAGCCGGCATCGGGGGCACGCCGCCCGGCTAGCCCCAGCCAGGTCTAACACCACGCCCGCCGCGTTAGGGCGCGTTGCCGGGGTTCGTGTCCGCTGGCTCGAAGGTCAGGGCGCAGGAGTTGATGCAGAAACGCTTGCCGGTCGGGGCCGGGCCGTCCCTGAACACGTGCCCGAGATGGCCGCCGCAACGCCGGCAGACCACCTCGGTGCGGGGCATGAACATACTCTTGTCCGGATGCAAGGCGATGGCCCTGGCCACGGCCGGCTCGTAGAAGCTTGGCCAGCCGGTTCCCGACTCGAACTTGGCGTCTGACTTGAATAGCTCGTTCCCGCAGCCCGCACAGCGATACGAGCCATCGTCCTTAACGTGAACGTACTCACCGGTGAAGGCGCGCTCGGTGTGACCGCGCCTGAGCACGTCGTACTGCTCGCGGGTCAGCTCGGCCCGCCATTGCTCGTCGGGCTTGCTGACCTCGGGCGGCACGGCGGCCGGGGCCCGGGAGGTGGCTGCGGTGGCTTTGCGGCGCATGTCTAGTCCAACGCGCTGGTACTGGCCAGTCTTCCCGGCGCACTGGATGATCAGGCCGGCAGGCCAGGTTGTCGTAGGATCAGCACGATAGACAAGAGCAGCAGCACTGTGCCGAAGATGATCAGCGCATACCTGATGCTGTTCAGCTTGAACGTACTCGCGATACCGGCCAGGAACAGCACGGCGGCGAGGAAGACCGTGATCCTGACATAGTTGTCGCCCACGAGCCCGGCGTGGTTGCCTGCCCGGAACTTCTCTGCGGCTGCCCGGTCGA
This sequence comes from uncultured Actinomycetota bacterium, assembly GCA_963819285.1. Classification (GTDB taxonomy): domain Bacteria; phylum Actinomycetota; class Actinomycetes; order Streptosporangiales; family Streptosporangiaceae; genus Chersky-822. The sequence continues at coordinate 395,915 of CAWFVM010000002.1, read as the reverse complement.
GCGCACTGGCGCGAGCCAGCGCGGGCAGCTTGTACTGGGGCATGTAGGTCGGGCCTGGCGGCGAGTGCGGGTTCTGCAGCGGGTTGGTCGCTATCCAGGCGTTGAAAGCTACCCGGAACGGCGGCCTGAAGCGGCGGATGGCGACCGCCTCCTTAGCCGGGCTATTCAGCGTGAAGGCGATGTACCAGGCGTTGAAGCTGGCCGTATCGAAGTTCCGCAGTGACAGTGCGATGAGATCGTCCCTGGTCGCGAGATTGCGCAAGGTCGAGGATTCGGCGATTTCTACCCGCGAGGCGGTGCCCCACCGGGCCGCCGAGTAGCCCGCCCAGGCCGCCGTGACCGTGACAAACGCAAGCAGCAGCGCCTCGCAGATCTGCAGGATCCGCGAGTGGCGGTCGGCCGACTCGTCGCGCTCTCCCGCCTTGTCCTGGCCGTCCCCCGTGCTCTGGCCCTCACCTGCGGCCCGGCCATGTTCGTGCAGCTTGCGGCCGGCCTCGACCGGGTCAATTCCCTCGGCCATCAGCGCACCCAGCCCCCCAGCCCTCTACCAGCCCCCCGAGCTGGTGCTAGCGAGCATTCCCGCTAGTTCAGGGATTCCGCCGGCCGGATCTTTCCGGGCGGCGGGAGAACCGGCGGATCGCGCGGTCGGCGTCGCTGCCGAACGGGTTGTCCTTGACGAGATAGGTCCAGGTGGCGGTGGGTCGTTTCAGGCCGGCGGCGGCGAGATCAGCGCCAGCGTCCGTGATCTCGATGCTCTGGAAGGTCTCGGCTGACTGCTCCTCGATCTGGTCGAGCAGGCCCTTGAAGAGCGTCACCGCCTCAGCGTGGAACTCACTCAGCGGATCGAGCGCCATGATGAAGGGGTTGGGTCCGTGCCCGAGCGCCCGCAGATGGATGCCCTCCCTGATGTTGCCGAGCACGGCGAGGTGATCGGCCCACGACCGGTCGAGATGATAGAGAACGATTTGCCGGGCGGCGCTCTCCAGCACATCCTGGCCGACCTCGGCGCAGAGTTCGTCGTACCGTTCAGGGCAGAGCCTGGCCAGGGTCCGGAGCGCGGCGCCCGAGCCGAGTACCCGATCGCGATGCTCAAGCAAGATGCGCCGCTGCTCTTCGATGAGCTTGTTGTAGCGCCAGGTATTGCGGTGAACCTCGACGTTGCCGCCCTCGGCTATCCGCTGCGCATGACCGACGGTCCAGCGGGCCCTGCTGTCGGTAATCCGGCCGTCATCGGCTATTTCCCGTGGCAGGGTCGCGTCCGGCACGTTCGCGACGATCAGCTCGTCTTCCATGCTGACGAAGAAGACTGAGGTACCAGGATCGCCCTGACGTCCCGACCGGCCCCGGAGCTGATTGTCTAGCCTGGGACTCCAGTAGCGCCCGGTCCCGATCACGTAGAGTCCGCCGAGGCTTCGGCGATCTGGCTGGAGTCGCCCTCGCGGCCGCCAAGCTTGATGTCGGTTCCGCGCCCGGCCATCTGGGTGGAGACGGTGATGGTCCCGTGGGTGCCGGCCTCGGCGATGATCGCTGCCTCTTCGCTGTCGTTCTTAGCGTTCAGCACGGTGCAGGACAACCCGGCCGAACCGAGCTCGGCCGCCAGCCGCTCCGACTCGGCGACATCGAGCGTGCCGATCAGCACCGGCCGGCCGGTGGCGTGCGCGGTGATCACCTCGCGGGTAATCGCCGCTTCCTTCTCGGTCCCCGTGGCATACAGCCGGTCCGGCTCATCCACGCGCACGCACGGCCGGTTCGGCTGGATGACGGCCACCTCGAGTCCGTAGAACTCGCGCAGCTCATCGCCGACCGGCACGGCGGTCGCGGTCATCCCGCAGACGGTCGGATACCGCCTGACCAGGGATTCGACGGTGAGGCTGTCCAGGATCTCGCCGCTCGCGCTCGCCGGGATGGCCTCCTTCGCCTCCACCGCCGCCTGGAGTCCGTCTGGCCAGCGCTGCAGCATGGCCACCCGGCCTCGCGAGGCGTTGATCAGCTCGATCCGGCCATCTCGCACGAGGTAGTCGACATCGCGCTGCAGCAGGGCCTGCGCATGCAGCGCGACGTTCAGCCGGGTCAGGTGCTCGAGCTGGCCTTCGCCGTACAGGTCGATCCCGCCCAGCGCCCGCTCGGCGGCACGGGTGCCAGCGTCGGTCAGGTGGACATTGCGTCCGTCGGCGTCCACCTGATAGTGCAGGCCGGCCCGGAGCCTGGCCACGACTCCGCCATCTGACGACCGGCGTCGTCCACGTCAGCGGAGCCGGCGAGCACGATCGGCACCCGAGCCTCGTCGATCAGCACCGAGTCAGCCTCGTCGATGAGCACGACGTCGAGATCGGGCATGACCCGCCCGGCCGCGTCGATCCTGAGCCGGTCCCTGAGCAGGTCGAACCCGATCTCGCTGACGGGCGCGTAGGTCACCTGAGCGGCGTACGCCTGACGCCGCTCGGCCTGCGTGGAGGTCTGGCCGATAAAGCTGACGGTGATGCCGATGAAGTCATAGACGGGACGCATCCACTCGGCATCACGACGCGCCAGATAGTCGTTCACCGACATGACATGCACTGACCGGCCCGCCGCCGCATAGCCGGCCGCCGCGAGCGCACCGGAGAGCGTCTTGCCCTCGCCGGTAGCCATTTCCGCCACGAAACCGGAGAGCATCGCGATCGTGCCGAGCAGCTGAGAGTCGAACGGGCGCTCCCCAAGCGCCCGCCAGGCCGCTTCCCGCAGCGCGGCACCAAGCTCTACCCGGTCGGTCGTGCCGGTCACCAGCTCGGCCAGCGCGTCATCGGCCAGGTCGCGCATGAACTCCTCGCGCCCGGCGATCGCTGGCAGGAGCCGCTGGAAGCGAGTCAGATCAGCGGTGCCAGGTCTCTGCAGAAACCGCCGCATCCGCTCGCCGATAGCACTCATCCCCGGCGGCAGTTCGCGAGTACCTCAATCAGGATCACGTGATGTCAACGCCATGCGCACCTGCCTCGTTCCCCGTCCGGAGACAATTCGGTTCAGCGGCCATTCAGGCGACGTCAGCTCCACTACCATTTGCCCTGAATGTCGGCGAAACTCGAAAGCTAGGTATAGCAGCGATGGAAGTAGATCCAGCCTGGCATGAGACCTACTTTGGCGATGACTGGCTGCGGGTGGCGCTCCACTTCGCCGACGGGTCCATCGAGACCGAGACGGACTTCATTGAGCGTGCGTGCTCGCTCCGGCCGGGGATGCGCGTGCTCGACCTGCCCTGCGGTCACGGGCGCCACTCGATCGAGCTCGCGAGCCGCGGCATCGAGGTCACCGGGGTCGATTCCATGGCGGGGTCGATCCGCGTCGCGGAGGATGAGGCCAGGGCCAGGTCGCTGAGCGGCCAGGCTCGATTCCTCGTGGGTGACATGCGAACCTTTGTCGGAGATAGTCCCGCCGATGCCGTCATCGTGATGCAGAGCCGTTCGGCTTCATGGCGACCGAGGATGAGGACCTGGCGATCCTTCGAAATCTCCGCCAGTCACTGGCGCCAGACGGAAAGTTGCTGATCGACCTGGTAAGCCTGTTCCGGCTGGCCAGGACGATGATCGTGCCACAGCGCTGGGAGCGCCTCGACGACGGCACCGTACACATTGAAGAGCGGGAGTACGACTTCCGCACCGGGCGCCGCAACGTCAGGGTTGAGCTGTTCACTCCGGCCGGAGAGCATTTCGAGATGTCCATGTCCACCCGCATCTACACGCTGCCCGAGATCAGCGCGATGCTGCGCAGCACCGGCTTCGAGGTCATCGACGCCTTCGGCGGGTTTGACAGCCAGCCGGTCAGCTTCGAGAGCAAGCGCATCATCGTGCTGGCCCAGCGAACGGAGGCCCGGTGACCGGCGGTGTGCCACCGCCAGCGGTGTACACCGGCATTGACGAGGTAGACCGAGCTGACTGGGACCGGGTAACCGAAGCCGCGCGCGCACCGGTCTTCTATGACTACAGGTTCCTCCTGGCCTATGAGCGGGCGCCGCTGCAGGAGACCAAGGCGTTCTTCTACCTCACCTTCGGTCAGCCGGCCAGCGCGGTGCTGCCCGCCTATGTCCAGAGCGCCGACGACCCGCTCGGCAACATCGCCGCCCTCGGCCTGCCTGATCTCCTGCCCGGTGACGCGATCGTGCTCACGCACATCGCGCACTGCTACGACACTGTCATTCCGGCCGGGCCTGGCCTGCTCACGCCGGGTCTGGTGGAGTCCGCCTGCGCGGCGCTGGCCGATCTGACCAGGCAAGCAGGGGCGAAATATTTCACCTTCCTGAACGTGGACGGCAGCGGAGCAACGGCCAGCTGCCTGACGACGGCCGGGCTGACGAAGATACCGATGAATACCCGGTTCCGCGCAGACGTCTCCGACTACGCGAGCGCCGAGGAGTTCACCGCGGACATTCCGAGCGCTAAGGCCAGGCGAACGCTCAGGTACAGCCTGCATCAGGCGCGCCGCGCGGGAATGGTCACTGGTCACCGGAGTCCGGGCCCGGATGCGGCGGAGTCCGTGGAGATGTGCCGGCGGACGACGGCGAGGCACGGCACGGCCGAGTACTATCCGGAGCGGTTCCACGAGTTCGTGGCGCTTGCCGCCGAGCTGATCAGCGTGACCGAGGTCCGGCTTCGCGACCGGCTGGCGTCGGCCGCGATCTGCCTCACCGACCCGGCGCGATTTCACCTGTGGGCAGGCGGGATCGACTATGAGATCACGGCGGCGCTGGAGAGCGCGTTCCCGCTGATGCTGTGGCCGGCCATTGAGGAGACGTGCGACCGGGGCCTGGCCGTCCTTGAGGCGGGACGCGGCAACGCTCCGGCCAAGCTGCGGTTCCGCCTGGAGCCCGTCCCGCTGTTCGCGTTCGTCGGCCGGGCTTAGTTAAGGCGGGCCGATCAGCGGCGGGCGGCCGGTGCGCAGGCCGTCGACGAGCTGGGCCGCCGTCACGATCCGGTCCCAGCTGGGCAGGCTGGTCGCGGCTTCGAGCCATTCCACGACCTCGAGCGCCTGGTCGGGCGGGACGGCGCCGAGCTCGATCGCGGCCAGGGCCGAGGGGGGCGGCGTGGTCGGCTGACCGGCGCGCAGACCGGCGCGCAGGCTGGCTCGAAGACGCTGCCGGGCAGCGGCCGGGTCGAGGTCATGGGCTGCTGACCCGGCATAGCGCGAGGTCAGGATCGGCGCGGCGGCCTGCTCGGCTGCCTTCCGATGATCCGGCGGCCATTTGCTCGCGGCCAGCAGCGCGGCAATGATCTGCCGTTGCCCGCGGGCGTCGCACAAGACGGCGAGCTCTCGGATGAAATCGGCCTGATCATCGGGTGCGTGCAGGAAATTGAGCATCAGGGCCGGGCGCCCGAGCAGATCGCGCAGGCCGTCCTTGATACTGCTCAGCAAGTCGGCGGCGGCAGGCTGGCCGGCGGTCAGATCGTGCCGCAGTCCGATGAGGAACGTCTCGCCGGCGGTCACCAGCATCTCAAGCACCCGAATGTGCGCGATCGGCACGACATTGAGCTGATAGCGCCACAGGCACCGCACCTGGTGCCGGTCAAGACGCAGCGGCCAGGTCCCGATGATCTGGAAATCTCGGTCGGCCAGGGCGGCCAGCATCGGCTCGATCCGCCTGCCGGCGATCGACTCGGGCTTGACCAGCACGAACGTCAGATGCCGCAGCGCGGCCTGCACGTCGCAGGCGCTCCGGACGGACGACCAGCCCTCCCAGAAGTAAGGATCATCCGCGTATCGGTCGAGCTTGGCCGCGTCCCCGGTGAGCCAGGGCTCGAAGCGCTGGTCACGAGCTGGCCGACCAGATCGCCATCGGCACGAGCACCTCGTCGGCCGTCATCGAGCCATGCTCATAGCGGGTCGTGGCATCCGGAGCGGGGAAGTCCGGCCCGGTGGCGAGCAGGATGACCTCGCCGAGCCTGCGCAGGCCGGTGGACTCCGGCTCGGCCAGGCCCCAGGCGGCGAGCTCCAGCCGACGAGGTCACCACGGCGTCGCCTATCCGGTCGGCGAGCAGGCGGGCCAGCCGATCCTCGTACCGGGGGTGCGGGTAGAGCCAGCGAGTGCGGCCCGCGCCGCCCGGCGGAGCCGGCACCAGCGCTCGTCCGCCGCCTCCTGCCAGGCCGCGAGGGTGCCGGCGGACGGCTGGTTCTGGGTCAGGCCGTGATCGCTGAAGAGCAGCACCGTGACGCCGCTGGCCCGCAGCCGCTGTGCCAGCTGTTCGAGCCCGGCATCCGCCGCGTGCAGCGATTCGTCGAAGCCGTGCCGGTGGACGTGGCTGTCCAGATCGAGGTAGGCCCAGGTCAAAGAGCCAGGGGCGGCGGTGACCGCAGCGCTGACCTGGTCACCGAACGCGGCGACCAGGCTGAGCGGGTCAGCAGCAGCGGCGGTCGGCAGGGCGGGGCCGATCGTCTCGGCGCCGTGCAGCAGGCGCCCGCGAATGTCGGCATGCAGGCTGGCCAGCTCGTTGGGCAGCACCGTCGTCCGCACGCCGGCGCTGCCCAGGGTGTCAAAGACGGTGGGCAGGTCGGGGGTGACCGTCGGACGGGCGGGCGCGGCGGGCCCGGCTCCGGGGGCCTGCCCGGCCGGCGCGATGAGCCGCCCGTCGTGGCAGTTCACCGTCCGCAGCCCGTCCGAGTGCAGGTACTGGACGCCGATGAAACCGTGCGCGTGGGTGGGCCGCCCGGTCACCGAGGTCAGCAGGCACGCGATCGTGGTGGTCGGGAATTCGCTGGTCAGCGGCATCAGGATGTCGGGGTGCAGCGTCGCGGCGGCCCGCGAGTAGCCGAGGCCGTCGACCGCGATCACGGCCAGGCCGCGGCTGGGGCCGAGCCTGACCGGGCCGGTGTCTTGATAGCTGCCGGCGATGGCGGCGGCGATCGCGCTGAGATTGTGCTCGCGGTGCCTGCGGTAGAGCCCGGAGACCGGCAGCTCAGCCTCTCTGAGCAGGCCGGCCGCCGGATCTGCCAGGCTCGCCCGTGCTCATGTCTGCGCGACCGAGGCGGGCTCGGCGGGCTCAGTCCTGGCGGGTGCGGTGACCTTCAGATACGGCAGCAGCGCCAGCCCGACTACGGTAAACCCGGCCGCCACGGCAAGGTAGATCGGCCGGAAACCCACCGCCCCGACTATCCCCGCAGCCACCGCGATCGCGATCGCGAACGGCGTGTTGATGATGGCATCGGTCGCCGAGAGAACCCGGCCTTGCAACTCAGCCGGGGTATGACGCTGCACGAGAGTCAGCTCGGCGACGACCACGAGCGGCAGGCCGACACCGAGCAGGACGTAGCCAGCCACGGTCGCGGACAGCACGGAGGTGCTCGCGGCGGCCAGGCCAGCCCCGTTCAGCAGGAACCCGATGCAGGCCGTGCTGTACTCGCCGATCCTGCGCATCAGCGGGCCGACGATCAGCCCGGCGGCCACGCTGCCCGCCCCCTGGATGCTGGCGAGCACGCCAATCCAGGACGTCGGACGGTGCAGACCCTGATTGACCATGGAGAACATCGCGACGTCGATCATGCCGGCCCCGCGAAGGCGACCGTGCTCGCCACGATCATCCGGCGGATGATCGGATTCGCGAAGGTGTGCCGGATTCCGGCGAAGAGGTCACGAAAGAAGCTGCTCGCCGGCTCGTCCGGTCCGCCGGCCGGCTCGGTGGCTGGCGCCTGCCTGACCAGGTCAGGTGCTTGTCTCAGCGCCAGGTAGGAGGCCACCGAGATGACGAAGGTTCCGGTATCGGCCACCGCCACCACGCCGCCACCCCACGCGGCGTACACGCCGGCGCCGATCAGCGGGCCGATGATCCGCATGCCCTGGCCGAGGCTGCTGATCAGGCCGTTGACCTCGCCGAGCAGCTCGTCGGCCACCATCGAATGCAGCAGGCCGCCGCGCGCCGCGCGGTAGACCAGGCCGGAATACCCGTAGACGGCGGTCACCAGGTAGATCAGCCAGACCTGATGACGGCTGTGCACGAAGATGAGCAGCAGGACGACGATACCGGTCACGCAGTCATTGACGACCAGCACCGTGCGCCGGGGAAAACGGTCGACCATCAAGCCGGCCAGAGGTGCCAGGAAGCCGGTCGCCGCAAGCAGCAGGAAGATCAGGCCCGCCGCCCCGCTCGACCCCGTCAGGTCCTTCACCCAGATGCCCAGCACGATGACCATCGCCGTACTGCCGAGCATGTTCATGGTCTGACCGCCGAGCAGCACGCGCAGATTGCGGTCGGCGAGCGCGGGCATTTTCATCAGTCGTCTCCTGGTGCGCTCTCGCGCGTCCAGCCCGCCCGGTCAAGCAGGTCTAGGAAGGTCGATGCGAAGGTGGCCGGCATCGTCAGCTCACTGCTCAGTGCTGCCCGCCAGGTCAGCGCGTCCCGGTCGCGTTCTCCGTTCACCGCGCGCATCAGGGCGACGGCACGAGCGTAGTTGCCGCCCCGGTCGGCAGCGAGCCGGCCGTCCAGCCAGTCCCGGTCAGCGGGGCAAGTCAGGGACGCCGCCTGCGCCAGAGCCCGCAAGTTCACCGGCCCCTCCCAGCACCTGATCACGGCAGGTCCGGCGGCGGCGGAGCCGGCCTCCGCCAGCTCGGCCGGGCCAGGCAGCTGGTCCTGTGTCACGGCGGCAAGCTGGCTGACCCACTCCCTGGCCGGCCGCAGCCAGTCCTCATTGGCTCCGGCCCTGGCCAGCGCCCCGACCGCGCCGAGAGCAACGTCACGGCGATGCCGCAGCCACCGCCCGGCATTCGCCTCGGCGCCAGGATCGAGCAGCTCCCCGTCATCGGATGAAGGGCCGGCGCGGAAGGCGGCCGGCGCCCTGGCAACGTCGCGAGCAGGTAGTCGGCGGCCCAGCTCACCGTGGCTTCCCCGAGATCGGCAGCCAGCTCCCGGTCGGCCCGGCCTCGCACCGCCGCCGCCACGGCGCAGGCGATCGCCGCCGTGCGGGCCAGCTCGGCCGGGTCGACCAGGTCGGGCGTGTCGGCCGAGGTGTGATTGGCGCGGTCGGGCCAGTGACCGAGCGCGATCGCCTGGCTGCCGGCCGGGGAGTCCGAGAGCAGCGCGTGGTCGGAGCCGCCAGCGAACGGCGTCGCCCGCCAGGTCCACGGGTCACAGGGGACCGCGCCGCTGTACGAGCGCGTCGCGGACGGCAGCAGGGCGGCGCACCGTTCGGCCAGCGCGGGCAGGAAGGAAGGGACCTCGTCGGGGCCGCGCTCGATCACCAGCGGGCCGCCGCAGCGGCGAACGTCCTCACCCGCCATGTCCACGTTGACAGCGAACGCAGGCGGCGGCACGAGCCCGGCTAGCACCTGGTCATGCAGGTAAGCGGCGACGCCGACGAACTCAGGACCCCAGAGGAACCGCACTCCCTGCCAGCCAGCACTCGCCGCGACTGGCCCGCCCGCCAGCACCCGTGCCGCGCCGAGGAGCGCGGCGACACCGGACGCGTTGTCGTTCGCACCGGGCATCGGATGGCACAGGTGCGCGCTGAGCAGTACCTCGTCATCGCCGGTGCCTGGCAGCAGGCCAGTCACCACCGGCATCGGGTGAGCCTGGTCGTCGAGCTCGACCTCGATCCGGGCCTGCGATCCGGCGTCGGCCGCAGCCACCAGCCTCGCCAGCGCCGCCGCCGTCAGGCTGAACGCCGCCAGCCGGCTTCCGGCCGCCAGCTCAAGCCGGCCCACCTGATCAGCACAGCGGCCAGCCAGCCCGCCGAGCGGATCGAGCGCCACCCCGGCCGCACCCACCCCCGCCACCTCAAGGAAACTCGCCATCGCGCCGAGCGCCACCGGCTGGTCAGCGACAACCAGGGCACCGACAGCCCGCGCGGCACCGGCGCCGTGCCGGACGGCAGACCAGCGGACCACAGGCACCAGCCGGCCACCGGGCGGAGTAGGCGCCGAGTAGGCGGCCAGCGTGTAGGGCTGATCCGGATACCGGATCAGGGCGACACCGTCCACCGCGAGGATGGCCCGCAGCGGGGTCCAGGACACCGGCGCCCGGTAGGTCCACCAGCGGCGCGCCCCGTCGGCCGGGAACGACAGCACCCGCACCTGCGTCAGTCCCGCCGCCTTCGCCCGGTCAGCGACGTAGTCAGCAGCGGCCGCGATGCCGGCCGAAGCCTGATACCGGTCATGCCGGCAGATCTCGGCGAGGTCGGCCATCGCCAGGCCGGCCTTGAAGGCGCTGTGCCCGCGGGCCACAAGCTCAGCGAGCCGCATCAGCCAGCGACCAGCTCAGCGGCGCGCTCCAGCGCGGCCATGACAGCCTCCAGGCGCTGCGCGGACAACGGCACCGACATCCGCAGCAGCCCCGCATCCTCAGCCGGACCCAGGACGGGCACGGTCTTGACGGTCAGGCCGACCCCAGCCAGCGCTCCGCTCGTGGCCGGGCCGCCGCGGAGCAAGATCCAGGGCACGCGGGCATCCGTCGCCACCACAGGGACACCCGCTCGCTCCACCGCCGCCCGCACCTGCGGCTTGACCTCGGCGATCCTGGCCCGGAGCGGCTCAAGCAGGTCGGGCTGGCGCAGCAGCTCAAGCGCCACGTCGAGAGCGAGCGCGGAACCGGCCAGCGGCGCGAGCACCGGCCTGACCTCGGCGGCCAGCCCCGGCGAGGTCACGGCGAACCCGATCCGCAGGCCGCCGCAGCAGTAGCCCTTCGAGATACCGCGCAGCACCACCAGGCCAGGCACGGTGTCGGTCAGCGGCGCGACGCTGCTCCCTGGTGACAGGTAGCAGGCATAGCTCTCGTCCACCACCAGCACGCTCCCGGCTCGGTCCGTGGTGGCGGCCAGCTCAGCGACCATCTCTGCCGACCAGCACTCGCCGCTAGTAGCCGGCCGGTCGATCACGGTAACAGCGGGCCTGATCCTGGCGACCGCCGCGCTCGCGCTCTCGGGATCTGCCAGCGACGCGACCGCCACACCGACCCCGGCAGCGGCGGCAGCCTGCGCCAGCCTGGGGTGGCCATCAGGGGCCATGAGCACTCGCCCACCGTCGGCCAGCCCGGCCAGGTCGTGCAGCAGTCCGGTCACCCCGGCCCCCGCGCTCACCCGATCCGGACCGGGCGCCGCGCCATCCGGCCAGCCAAGGTACGCTCCGAGCACCGCCGCCGCCCGATCACCGCCATAGGGATCAGCGAGGTCATAGCGACGGGCCAGGTCAGCCAGAGCCGCCGGGTCGGCGACGACCCTGGCCCACGCCGAGGCGACCGCTGCCCGGCTGAAATCCGCCTCGTCGACCGCCCAGCGCAGGTCAACCTGGCCGGGCGGAGGCCGGCCCTGATGCCCGGCGAGCGCCGACTCCACCACTGCGGCCGGCCGGGCCAGGAATTGCACGTACCTGGTGCCGATGATGACCGGCTGACCGGAGCAGAAGTCGGCGTCAGTCTCAAGCACCTCGAAGCCAGCCCTGGCCAGCAGCGCCCCGACCTCAGCCGGCGTGTACAGGCGGACATCATCGGGCAGCACGGCCTGGCTGCCATCTGGCCGCCGCACCTGCACGTTCCCGCCGCTGCGCCCGCTGACCGGGTCGTACTCCCGGTTGAATGTGAAGGTGGCGGCTCCGATCGTCGCCCGCGCCGTTGGCTGGTAGATCCCCGCGATCGCCAGGATGCTGGAGTGATCAAGCACCAGCAGCCCGTCGGCCGGCAGCAGCCGCCTGACCGTGCGCAGCAGCCTGAGCTGATCCTGGTCCGTCCCCCAGCCGAACGCCTGCACGCAGATCGCCGCATCGGCGGGCCCGGCGCCCCAGCCGGCCGGGCCGAGCAGGTCAGCGCGGCAGAACTCAACCCGCACCCCGGCCTCGGCGGCGGCCGCCGCTGCCCGGCTCAGCGTCTGCGCCGACACGTCGACCCCGGTCACCTCGAAGCCGAGCCTGGCCAGCCCGATCGCGTGCCGCCCGGCCCCGCAGCCGAGATCGAGCACCCGCCGGCCTGGGGCATGCCGGTCAAGCACGCCGGCCAGGTACTCGACCTCGGCCTTCGTCCGCTCCGGGGTGTACTCGGCGTCCGCGTAGGTCCAGTAGTCAGCGGTGAAATAGTTGTCGTACCACGGCACGTCCGTCAGCTCACCGTACTCAGCTCGCGCCTCGCGAAGAAGTCGCAGACATCGCACAGGTCAGGAGCGTTGGACACGCCCTCCTGCAGCAGGTAAAGGCCGCCGCAGCCCCGGCACGTCGCCTCAAGCAGCGGGAACATGTACCGCTGCATGTTCGCGAAGGCGGCGAACAGGTAGTAGTCGATGCCCGGCCACAGATCGAAAAGGTGATCGGTCATCGCGTACGACATCGAGCGCTCGTCGGGCCCGGTGGTGAAGCGGCCAGGCGTGCCCTGCCGGTTGAGCTCGGGCGCGACCAGCTCCAGGTACAGGGTCAGTTCCTTCTTCGTGATCCGGTACAGCGGGAACACATAGCGCAGGTCGCCGATCTCCCTGACCGGGATGCCGCCCATCCGGTAACCACTGGTGAACCAGGTGACCATCGTCGCGACCAGGTCATCGGCATTGAAGCCGAACGCGACCACGTTCGCACCCCTGGCCTTGGCCTCTTCCTCCAGCATCCGGCGCAGCACCTGGTGTCCGATCACCATGGTCAGGTGGTTGCCCTCGCCCGCGACGATCTCATTCATCGCATCGACGAACTGTCCTTTGAGTTTGAAGGTTCGCTCCACATCAGCCGAGGTCACAATGACCTGATGCACGCCGAGCCGCTCCCCGGATTCCCTGGCGGCGGCGAAGGTGGCTGGCTCTTCCCAGTCGGGCAGCCCGGTAATGGTCACCGCCGTCATGTCGACCGCGGGCAGCCGTTCCCTGGTGCGCTCAAGCAAGGTCAGGTACGCGACACTGTCGCGGCCACCGGACAGGCCGACCACGACCTTGTCTCCGGCTCGCATCACATCGTGCGACAGCATGCTCTGGACGAACGCTTCCTCGACGTACTGTACGAAGCCGGCCGCGTCGAGCTGCTCGGTTCTGCGCTCAAGCGCGCCCATGGTGTCAAAGAGCACCGTCTTGGAGTACACCGGGTCAGGCACGCCGTAGACCTGCCGCTTCGGCTTGCGCAGCACGTCAAGGTCGTAGTGCCTGACCTGACGGACCTCGATCACGTCATCCGGCTCGACCACCGTCGTGTCCTCGGACGTGATCTTGCCATTACGCCAGGTCAGAACGGCATTAACCGGAATGCCGTGCCGCAGCAGCACGTCGGTCAGCGGCTGGCCGGGAGAAGCCGCCAGTTCCTCGGTAGTCCCGAGCTTGGTACGGAAGAACACTGAGGCCACGACAATTCTCCCTCTTCGTGCTGATTACCAGACAGGTACGGGCGGAGTTGGGTGCGCCATGGCCGGGGCACGATGCGGTGCGATGCGAACTCGCCCGCCGCACCCCGGCTTCCGGCTGAGCACGCGGTCGTGCTCGGTCGAGATCGGCCCTGGCTACTTCTTCACGATCGGGCGACGCAGGCTCTTGCGGTTGCGGTCCATGTGTCCTCCTCCCCGGCGTCCGGGCTCGCTAGCCGAGCTGATTCGGCCTTGACTACTTCTTCACGCGGGGCTTACGAGCGATGTTCAGGTGACGGTTCATCGATACCTCCCTCCGTCCTGCGCCGGGTGCGGGGCACCGACGGCGGCTGGCGACCATTCCCCGGTCATGTGGCAGTCGGCTGCTACTTCCTGATCCGAGGCTTGCGCGCGCTCCGGAGACTCCGGCTCATCGGTACCCTCCTTCCCTGTGACACGTCCCAGTGCCCGGCCAGGCCGGGTCGTTCAGTCGCCGCCAGCGCTGGCCACCACCAGCCGCTCGGTCATGGCCCGCGCCGCGCGGTTAACCTCAGGCGCCGTCAGGGTGGCAAGCGCTCCGGCGTGGACCGCGAGCGAGAAGGCGGGCGAATCGCCGACGTAAGCCTGCTCTCCGTACAGCAGGGCCGCGGCGAGAGAAGACTCAGCCTCCACTCGCAGCAGTCCGGCGGCTCTCCGGCTCGCCGCCCGCACCTGCTCGGGGCTCCAGCCGCGCCGCACCGCGCCGGTGAGCAGCTCGACCGCGAGGTCGGCGACGTCCTCCCGGTGCTCGGGCGCGGTCGAGATGGCGATCCGCCAGGTCCCGGTCTCCCGGTAGCCGGCCGCATAGCCCCAGATGTCGTAGGACAGGCCCCGGCGCGACCTGATCTCTTCGGTGAGCACTGAGGAGCTAGCTCCGGCCAGCAGCTCGACTACGATCCGCTCCGCCGCCAGCCGCGGGTCGCTGAGCGCGAAACCTGGCCCGCCGACCACGACCGCTGCCGTGTCACTGACCACCGGCAGAAACCGGCGGCCAGCCGAGACCGGCGGTGAGCTGTCAGCCGGCCGGTCAGCACCGGCGCCGGCCAGCCCGGCCAGCGCGCTGTCAGCTAGCACAGCTTCCACCTCTTCGCTGGCCAGACCGCCGCAGACGACGATCGCCAGCAGGGCGGGCCGCACATGGGTGCCTGACCAGGCCCGCAGATCGGCGGACTCCAGCCGGGCGACGCCAGCGACCGTTCCGCCGACTGGCCTGCCGATCGAGTGGTCACCGAAGGCGGCCTCAAAGAACACGTCGTGCACGATGTCGGCGGGATCGGCCGCCGCGAGCCGAAGCTCCTCCTGCACCACCCGGCGCTCCGCGCGAACTAGCTCGTCGTCGAAGTCAGTTATGGTGGCCGCGGCGCAGAGGACGCCGAGCGCCGCGGCAGCGTCCGAGGTTGGCACCCGTGCGTGCAGTACGACGTGGTCACGGGTGGTCACCGCGTTCGCCTCGCCGCCCCAGGCCTCGATCTCATCGATGACCCGTGTGGTCCGTCCGGCAGGCACGCACTGCATCAGAACGTGCTCGACCAGATGCGCCACGCCTGCTACGGACTCATGCCGCGAGCCAGCCAGAATCCAGACGCTGACTGTGGTCACCCCGGCTCCCGGTCGGTGCAGCACGGCGTAGCGCACTCCGCTGGCCAGCAGGCCAGGCTCCGCCAGGGCCGCCGTCGCGGTCACCGGCTTGTCTCCGCCGCCGGAGCCTGAGCATCGTCTTGCGTGAGCTCGTCGATCGCGGACTGCGAGACGTAATCACCCAGGGTCAGCAGGAAGCGCCCGGCGGGAGTGTCCGCCCAGGCCAGCTTGCCTTTGCGGCGCAGCACGGCGGCGGTGACGTCGGACCTGGGGCCGCTGATCGGCAGTCCGAACGCGAGCAGTCCGGCGCCGACCGACGTGGTTACCTCAAGCTGCCGCTGGAACATCTCCCAGACCGCGGCTTCGGCGCGACTCGTACTGCCCTGAATGACCCGCCGCTGAAGCTGCCTGCCGGTGCCAGCCAGCGGCCGGGCGAAAGAGCTTGCCCCGCGCGCCAGCCGCCCGGCGCGCACCCGCGCCGCGGTCCACTGCCCTGCGGGCAGGGCCGTGAGCGGCGCCAGGCCCGTACGGCCGACCAGCCTGACCAGCTCGGCGTACTCCAGCCCGAGGCCGAGCGCGATGACCGCCTTGTGCAGCGTGCCGATCTCGTCGCTGCCCAGGGCGGCGTGCAACAGGGAGGAATCCAGCAGGTCCCTGGCCCGGAATGGCTGCTCGTAACGCTCGTGCAGCAACATGATCAGGTTCTTGATCGCCGGGACCAGCCATTCATCGGGCAGCCGGAAGATCGGCGGTATGCCGCCCTGATTGCCGGCCGTGTAATAGGTGGCCAGCTCAAGGCCGTAGGGCAGCTGGAAACGGTCCTCATGCGGCCGCCGCAGGCTGACCATGACCTGCAGAGCGCCGTGAAGTGCGGTCCGCACTTCCGATGTTTGCTTACCCAGCCTGGAGAAGGTAGCGGTATCCACCTCCCAGCCAGTGCCGGCCAGCAGCCTGACGGCCTGCCACAGGTCGGCCTCAGCCGTGGCGATGAAGTCGAGGTCGCTCTGGTACCTGACCAGGCCCTCGGGGTACAGGGCGGCGACTTCCAGGCCCTTGATCGTGGTCAGGGCCGGCAGCGAGCCGATGAGGCTGGCCGCGACCGACCGGTAGAACTCGTACCTGGCCCTGGCGCTGTCGACGTCGGCCCGCAGCGCCGGGCTCAGCTCGATGCCCTCAGCCTCCCAGGCCGAGAAGAGCGTGGCCGCGAAGGCCGGCTGCGCCTGCCGCACCAGTGCCACGACCTCGGCGGGCTCATCAGCAGGACCGCCAGAGCACGCGACCAGAGCTTCGACCAGATTCTCTGAGCTGAGATCCATCACACTCTCCGGGCGAAGGGTGGCCTGGCGCAAGGGGCCCGGCTAAGGTGGCGTGGCGGACAGTGGCGTGACATCAAAGCGACGCCGAGGCGAGTCGGCCACCCGACCCCCGCGGCGTCGCTTCGCGACCTAGTAGTTAGGCAGGCAGTCCGTGCACGTGGTGCGGAACTTCATGATCTGAACTGCCTCGCGGCGTGCCAGCATCTTCTCGACCAGCATCGGGGTGAGCAGGACCGGCGCGACAGCGGTGTCGGTCCTGGTGATCGTCTGTTCCTTCATAAACTGACCTTTCCCGAGTAAAGCTAGGTTGTCGTCAGCGTAAGAAGAAGTTTGGGACCGGTCAATACCTACATGGCCATTTCGTGAGGTCTGTGATCAGTAGTGCGTTCTGTGAAGGAGATCAGTCCATGACCCGCCACCTGCTTGAACCATCGCCGTCGACGACGGCGGAAGTCTTCTGCCGGGACCTGCCTCCCGTGCTCACCGTCGAGCCCGGCGACACGGTGCTGCTGCGCTCGCTAGACGCCTCAGGCAACCTTGAGCGGCAGACGGAACCGGGCGAGCAGGTGCCGACGATGTTCGCCAATCGCAGAGGACACTGCCTGACCGGCCCGATCGCGGTGCGCGGCGCCGAGCCCGGTGACGTGCTCGCCGTGCGGTTCATCTCGATGCGCCCCGATGACTGGGGCTGGACCGTAGCCGGCGCCCGTGACACTCCGCTGACCCGTCACCTCGGACTGCACGAGGGACCGCCGGCCTGGCTGCTCTGGCAGATCGACGCCGACGCCGGCCTGGCCACGAATCAGCATGGCCACCGGGTGCGGATCGCGCCCTTCCACGGCGTCACCGGGCTCGCCTGGGACGAGCCCGGCGAGCACTCCACGGTCCCGCCCCGGCCAGTCGGCGGCGGCAACATCGACTGCAAGGAGCTCATCGCCGGATCGACCCTGTACCTGCCGGTGACTGTCCCCGGCGCCGTGCTCAGCATCGGCGACGGGCACGCGGCCCAGGGTGACGGCGAGGTCGCCGGCACCGCCATCGAGTGCGGCATGACCACCGAGATCGCCCTTGACCTGGTGAAGCACAGGCCCGCCCCCGGCGTGCACGCGGAGACGCCAGCCGGCCGGATCACGTTCGGCTTCAGCCCGGACCTCAACGTAGCCGCCGGCGACGCCCTCGACGCGATGCTCGCCTGGCTTGAGCCAGACTACGGCCTCGGCAAGGCCGCGACCTTGGCCCTGGCCAGCTCTGTAGTGGACCTGCGCGTCACCCAGGTCGCCAATCAGTCCTGGGGCGTGCACGCCCTGCTACCCCCCGACGCCATCGGGTGAGCGCCCCGTTTCTCCGGTCGTAAGGGACCTCGGGACACGACATCAGGGCGGCCGATCACGGCGCCTGTGGCGGTAGATCCTGTAGGAGACTTTTTTCCTGTAGGAGACTTAACAGCGAATATGGTGGTTAACCCTCCTACAGGAGTAAAGTCTCCTAGATCTTTTAGCCACCGACCCACCGCAAACCCCCGCAAATCAGCCCAGAGCCCGCAAATCCGGCCCAGTGCTTGGCTAGGAAGCCAGGTTCGCCGGGTCAGGAGCACGAGCGGACAACGCTGCCGGGCGGGGACAGGATGCCGGGCGGGGGCGTGGGGCCGGGCGGGGGCGTGGGGCCAGGCGGGCGGGAGCAGGGGCCTCGTGAGCTCCCGCCCGCCTGTTGCGGCCGGCGGATCAGGTCACCGGCCGGAATCAGGTCTCTTCTAGCAGCGGGAAGGAACGGTGCCGCCTGGGCGGCACCAGGAAGTTCTGCCGCCTCGTCGCCTGGGTGAACCGCTCAAGGCCGTCGTCGTCGCCGTCGGCCGCCTCTACCCCGGCGGGCACGCTGGCCGCCGTGCCGCCCTGCTCGCCGGCCTTCACATAGTCCAGGGACGCCGAGTTGATCCGCAGCACCCGGAAAAACTCGGCGGTCGGGACGAAGACCGTGAACTCCAGCGTCGGCTGCACTGAGCCATCAGGAACGTCCTGGCTGGATAGCCCGGGGCCGTCGTTGCGGATGTGCAGTGGCGTGCCGTCGGCGGCGCGGGTGGAGCGCTGGAGCCCGGCCAGGTGGCCGACCCGGTACTTCTGGTGATCGGTCACGGAGGGATCGAAGTTGGTCGCCTGGTCGTTCGGCCCGAGGAACTGATTCGGCAGGAAAGCCGACTGCTGCTGAGCGGTCAGGTTGCCGGCAGGTGCACCCAGCCCGCCTCCGTTGGTGAAGGCGTCGTCCGGGTCCTGCGGGAACGGCAGGCCTGGCGCCCCGGCCGGGGTCTTGGAACGGAACATGTACTGGATCCGCTCGCTGAACGTCTCCGGCTCGTCCGAGTCTGTGCCGTCCACGCTGTAGAACTGCTCCAGGTCATCGATGACGTGCGACAAGTGCTGGATCGAGCCATTGTCGAAGTAGTCGCCCGCTCGCGCCGTCGTCAGGTGCGCCGACGCCGTGCCTGCGAAGGACACCGCGGCCCCGCTGGGAGCGCTGCCGCCAACCTGCTGGTCGACGAAGCCCATCCACATCGACGAGGCCGGATTGATCTGGCCGGTGAATGAGAAGTTGTTAGCCGCGGCGACCTTGCGCGGCAGCCCTGGCTGCACGAAGTTCAGCCGGGGCGTCTTGAAGTTAAACAGCCCGCCGAACGCCGGCGAAGGCACGAACCGGCCGTTCAGGATGCTGCTGCCGTTGAACCAGGCCGCGACCTCGGTAATGTTCACCAGCGAGTCGCTGCGCAGCGTGAAGAGAACGTCGTTCGCCTCGATCTGCACGGGCACGTTGTACAGTCGCTTGCTGATGCCGGGATTCAGCGGCGACACGTCGGTCGGCCCCGGAACGGCCTCCTCTAGCGCGAACCGGCTGGTGTTGAACGCCAGCCTCGGCATCGCGCTCGCCACCAGGCTGCCAGGCAGCCGGCTGAAGTACGGCAGGCCGTAGGCGACAAAGGTAAAGACACCGCTCGGGCTGAAGGCGTACGCGCTCTCCACGGTCGCCAGCGCCGCAGACAGGATCTGCTGATCCCGCCTGGTCGGATTGCGGGTCAGCGCGGCCGGGGCGAGGAACGTGTACAGCACGCCGAAGTCGACCAGCACGCCGGCGATTGTCTGAGCGGGATGCACAAAGGCCCCGATGTCGAACTGGATGTCGGGTAGCGAGGTGCTAGCCGTCGCGGCGTTCGCTCGCTGCGGCCTCCACGCCGCGGCGCCGACCGTCGTGAGGCTAGTCACCATCGCGCCGATTCCGCCGACCTTGAGCAGGGTGCGCCTGCTCAGCGGCGTACCGGCGAGCTTGACCAGCTCGGGGGCATCAGATGGCTGGTCGGCCGGGGGCGGTCCGGCCCGCATCGGACAGCGGCCAGCTGGAGGGACTGCGGAATCCATATAACGGCCTTTCTGACTACTCAAATACCATTACTTGAGTGCTGTTATGAGCTTTAATTACCCGAATACCGCAGTCAAGTGATAAAAAAGTAATGAGTGAAAAGCCGGATCAGAGGTTTAGCCGGCGACCGCGAGCGACTGGACGAAGTCAGCGATCTGCCGGAGCGTGCGGCACTCCCTGACCTGGGCGCACCACGGCGCGTAACGGCCGATCACCGAGTCGCCCTCATTCCAGTACCGGCGCTGCTCCGGGTTCAGCCAGTACACCCGGCCGGCCCGCTCGTGAATCTGGGCGAAGGCACTCACCGCCGGGTCAAGGTAGTTCGTCCTGGCGTCCCCCACGACCAGGACCACTGACCGCCGGGTGAGAGCCGGCGCGTGCTGGCTCGCGAACTCCCGCATCACGTACCCGTAGTCGGAGCTGCCGCTCAGCCTGATCGCGTCCCGTGCCGCCTCGCGCGGCCCGAGCCTGCGGCCCGCCGCCCGCGCCTCCCGCACCAGGCTGGTGATGTCGGCGACGCCGTCGACGAAGGAGTACACCTTGATCCGGCTCAGCCGGCTGTTCAGCGCCACGAGCAGATCCAGGGTGAATCTAGAGAACGCGGCTACCGAGCCGGACATGTCGCACAGCACCACGATCTCTGGTCTCGGCGGCCGTGCGGGCTCAGTAACGAGCCGGAAAGGTATGCCGCCAGTACCCATCGCCTTCTGCAGCGTGCCCCTGACGCTGAGCTGCCGTTTCCTGTGCAGGGCCAGCTGTGCGAGAACATGGGTCAGTCGCTGGCTGAGCGGCGCGATCGCCTGCGCTATGGCCGCGAGCTCGGCCGCCGAGGCGGTGGCGATCTCGAGATCCTCGGCCAGCCCGACCCGCATCGTGGCCCTGACGGCCTGCGCGCCGCGATCGGCGACCAGCGCCCGCCGGACCGCCGCCCGCAGGTCGGCCCGGAACCCGGCGACCGCCCGGTCGGCGCTGGCGTCGTCGAGCCTGGCCCGCAGGCCACTCGAACCGCTCCAGCCCGAGCCGGAACCACCGGAGCCGCCTTGCCCCTCGCCGCCTGCTCCGTCAGCCCCATCGCGCGCACCGGCCTGACCGCCGGTCAGCTCGTCGCGGAGGCCGGTGAGGTCGGCCGCCTCCTCCACGGCGATCATGGCGAACACCCCGGCGACCGGGCTGCCAGGCTCAAGCCCGCCGAACCGGCGCACGTACTCATCAGCCAGCAGCCGGCGCAGCTGGGCCTCACCGGAGCCGATCGCCGCCCTGAGCGTTCCGGCCAGCTCCTGGTCTGACATCGCGGCCGCCAGCTCGGCTCCCGGCGCGGGCGGGCCAGCCGTGTAGAGGTCGAAGATCAGGTTGAACGCGTCGAGCTGCTCACCGTTCTTGACCAGGGAGCACTGCAGCGCCGCCCGGACCACTTCCTTGTCGGCGAGCGAGATGCTGGTCAGGGCGCGAGCCGCGTCGGTGTGCTCGCCGACCGATACCTCGATCCCGACCTTGCGCAGCTCGCCGACCAGCCCGGCCAGCATGCCCTGCACGGCCTGGCCCGCCTAGATCCGCAGCTCGGCCAGCGCGGTCCCGATGTCGCGCTCGTACTTGAGCAGCACCGACATGGTCGCCCTGATCACGTCGTCGGTGAGGTCGGTGGCACCGAGGATCAGCAGCGTCCTGGCCCAGTCGAGCGACTCGGCGATGGATGGCGGCTTCCTCAGGTCGGCCTTGCGCAGCAGCGCGATCAGCTCGGCGATCTCGCTGGCCAGGTGCCCGGCCAGCTCGGGCACGTGCAGCCGGACGATCTCGGCCTCACGCTCCACGCTCGGATAGCCCAGATGCAGGAAGAGGCACCGCCGCTTCAGCGCCTCGGACAGGTCGCGGCTGTTGTTCGAGGTCAGGAACACTTGCGGGATGTGCCTGGCTGTCACCGTGCCAAGCTCGGGAATCGAGATCTGGTACTCGGACAGGACCTCAAGCAGCAGCGCCTCGCTCTCGATGTCCAGCCGGTCAACCTCGTCAAGCAGCAGCACGACCGGGTCTTCCGACCGGATCGCGGCCAGCAGCGGCAGGCTGAGCAGGAATTCCTCGCCGAAGATGCCGGCCGCGGTCAGGTCAGCAGTCTCGCCCGGTGCCTCCTGGCGGAGCTGAAGCTGCAGGAGCTGACGGCGGTAGTCCCACTCATAGATTGCCTTGCTTTCGTCCAGGCCCTCGTAGCACTGCAGCCGGATCAGGCGCTTGCCTGCCGCCTGGGCGACGCTCTTGGCGAGCTGGGTCTTGCCGGTCCCGGCCGGTCCCTCGATCAGTACCGGCTTGCCGAGCCGCTCGCCCAGGTACACGACCGTCGCCATGGTCGGATCGGCGAGATAGCCCGCACCGCGCAGGCCGACGAGAACGTCATCGACCGGGGCCGCCCCTTTTTCCATAAAATCAGTATCCTCAGGTCCCCTGGCGGGACTAGTCACCGATGGCCGGATACACCAGGGTCTTCAGCTGGGCGCGGAAGTTGAAGGTGGCCGACGGCACCAGCTGGGTCATGAAGACCACCACCAGCTCCTGCGCCGGGTCGACCCAGAAGGTTGTCGAGGCGGCGCCGCCCCACATGAACTCGCCGGCCGAGCCGATGACCTGCGTTCGCGCCGGGCTCTGGGCCACGGCGACGGTCAGGCCGAAGCCGATGCCTTCCATCCCGGTCTCGCCGTATCCGCCGGGCCGCGCGAACTCGTGGAGGTCGCCGCCTCCTGGCAGGTGGTTGATGGTCATCAGCTCGACCGTCTTGCGGCCGAGGATGCGCACCCCGTCGAGCTCGCCGCCGTTGCACAGCATCTGAGTGAACCGCAGGTAGTCGGGGGTGGTGGAGACCAGGCCGCCGCCGCCGGACAAGAAGGTGGGCTGCTCGCGGTACCGGCTGGTGAGCGGGTCGTCGGTGCGGACCAGCCGCTTGGCCGAGTCGCGCCGGTAGCAGGCGGCGAACCGGTCCACCTTGTCATCGGGCACCAGGAAGGCGGTGTCGCTCATCCCGAGCGGCTCGAAGATCGTCTCGCGCAGGTAGTCGTCGAATCGCTGGCCCGAGATGATCTCGACCAGGCGGCCGCAGATGTCCGTCGACACCGTGTAGAACCACTGCGTGCCCGGATGGAACTCCAGCGGGTGCTGCGCGTACCGGTCGACCATGGTGGCCAGGGTGGCGCCGGCGCCCTGTCGCGAGCCCGGCGAGAATCCCCCCGTCGCCCTGGCGTTCTGCGGCGCGAACATCTGCGTCAGCGTCAGGCCGCCGCCGAAGCCGAGCCCCGACATGTGCATCAGCAGGTCGCGCACGGTCATCGGCCGCCTCGGATCGACCAGCCGCTCGCTGCCGTCCCGCCCCTGCTCCTTGACCTTCAGGTCCGCCCACTCCGGGATGAAGCGTCGCACCGGGTCATTGAGCTGGAACAGGCCGCGCTCGTAGAGCGACATGAGCGCCACGCCGGTGATCGGCTTGGTCATCGAGTAGATCCGCCAGATGGTGTCTTCTTCCACCGGGGCGGACCGGTCCAGATCCCGCAGGCCGAACGACCTGAAGTAGCCGAGCTGCCCCCGCCGCGTGATCGCGATCTGACAGCCGGCGATCCGCCCGGCCTCTATGTACTTGACCTGCAGATGCTCGGTGAGCCGATCGAGTTGCCGTTCGCTTAGCCCCGCGCTGTCCGGGTCAGCCTTCATATCCACGCTCCTGCCGCCGTCTTAACTCTACTTAGCGTTCCGGGCGGCCGATAGTGACGTCTACGCCCGGGGAGTAGTGGACTAGCGGCGGGGCGGCCGGCGCTGGAGAAGCAGGCCGCCTGGATCAGGCCATCGTCGACGGCTTCGGCCGTGGCCCGGCGCAAGGGCCACGGGTCGTGACAGGCGCGCGCGATCCGGTACCGGGAACCCGCCACGCTAAACAAGATCCATCTGGCCGTCAGGAAGTGATCACGCTCGTCGAGCTCATCGGCACCGTAAGGCTCGCCGACGCTGACCCGCACGTGGCTCACCGGCCGCTCCTGGCCAGGCAGCCGGCGACGGCAGTCGTAGGTGATCTCGGTCTCGCTGCCGGTGACCGCCATCTCCGACCAGAAGTACGGCAGGCTGTACGTCGTCCTGGCCACGGCCACAGCACCAAGGCGTGCCGCGTCGAGGGAGAAGAACCAGATCCCGGTGCGGCCCTGCTGGTCCCGCACGTAGGTACGCACGTTGGTCTCGGCGAACCTCGACACCCAGGGCACCTCGCGGCCGCCGGCCGTCGCGACGTGCATGAAGAACGGCACCAGCCCGACCCACGCGGCCCCGTCCCACAGGTCGGGCTCAAGCCCGGCCGGGAGCAGCCTGGCCACCTGCGCCGGGTCGAATGACCAGTGCAGGAAGGTGAGCCGCTCCCACCGCTGCCGCATGACCGGACGATCGATGCGGAACGGGCAGGTGCCGGCCGGGACTACGCTCACCGGATGCTCCTGGGAAGCAGCGGTCCATGATCCAGCTCAGGCAGCACATACCGCGCGAAGAGGTCGCCTTCGGCGGCGTGCGGGTAGCCGGAGAGGATGAACGCCTCCAGGCCGATCTCGGCATAGCCGCGCAGCTTGGCGAGCACCTGGTCGGGATCGCCGACGATCGCCGCGCCGGCGCCAGAGCGTGCCCGGCCGATCCCGGTCCACAGGTAGTCCTCGGCGAATCCCTCATCGTCGGCGAGCTCGCGCAGCTCACGCTGGCGGAGCTGGCCGACCGAGGCGGGGTGCAGGGACCGGCCGGATCCGCCTGCCGGTCTGCGGCGTCCAGCCTGGACACCAGGCGCCTGGCGGCCGCGGCCGCGCCTCAGCCTCGGTCGCCCGGACGATCACGTGCACCCGGTAGCCGAATCTCAGCTCCCGGCCGTAGCCGGCCGCCCGCGTCCGCATGTCGGCGATGATCGCCTTGACCGTCGTCCATCGTGTCCGGCCACATCAGGAAGACATCGGCGGCACGGGCCGCGACCTCCCGCGCCGCCTCCGACAGGCCGCCGAAATAGAACGGCGGGCAGCCGCCCGCCGGCGGGCAGATCCCTGGCGGATCGAGCGTCAGGTCGACAGAACTCGCCGCGCGTGTCGACCGGCTCGCCGTTCAGCAGGGCGCGGAGCGCCGTCATGATCTCCAAGGTCCGCCGGTACCTGGGCGCGGACTCCAGCTTCTGCCCGGGCAGGTCAGAGGAGATGATGTTGATCGTCAGCCGCCCGCCGAGCAGCTCATCGATGGTCGCGAGCTGCCTGGCGAGCTGCGGCGGCCACATCTCGCCGAGCCGGACGGCGACGAGCAGCTGCATCCGCCGCAGTAACGGGGCGACGCCGGCGACAAAGGCCACCGAGTCGATGCCGGCGGCATAGTCCGATGGCACCAGCAGGTTGTCGTAGCCGGCTTCCTCCGCGCCGAGCGCGATGCCCCGGCAGTGTTCCCAGCTCGACCGCAGCCGGGCGTCGGGCACGCCGAGGAACTCATAGTCCTCGTCGCACACCGGGCAGAACCAGGACACCTCACAGCCCACCGCAAGCCCCTTACGTCAGCAGGACAATCTTGCCAAGCACGTGCCCCCGGGCCAGCCGCCGGTAGGCCTCGGCGACCTCGGCGAGCGGGAACGTCGCCGCGATCGGCACCTCAAGCCGCCCCGCCGCGACCAGCTCAGCGAGCTCGGCCAGCACGGTCGCGCTCGACCCGGCCGCGCTGCCGTCGGCCTTGACGCCGTACTTCTCGACGGCACCGAAGTTGACGATCGTGTCGATGCGGCCCGGCTCGACCCCCAGGTCAAGCGCGAGCCGCACGTAGTCATCCCCGACCGTGTCGATGAACGCGTCAACCCGGCTGGCCTCGGCCCTGATCCGGGTAGCCACCGCCTGCGAGCCGTCGCCGTAAGCGACCGGGATGACTCCGCGGTCAGCCAGCCACTCGTGCCCGGCCCCTGGACTGGCCAGCCCGATCACCGTGGCCCCTGCCAGTTTCGCGAGCTGAACGGCGATCGAGCCGACTCCGCCGGTCGCGCCGGCCACGACGACCGTGTCGCCTTCGGTCAGCATGACCGCCCGGACGGCGGCATACGCCGTTCCGCCGGCCACGAACAGCGCCCCCGCGACCTCCCACGGCACGCTTGAGGGCTTCGGAGCCAGGTTCCGCACCTCGACCACGGCGTACTCGGCCTGGCTGGCCCGCTCGTCGGTGTAGCCGATGACCTCATCGCCCTCGGTGACGCCCGCGACACCGGGACCGGTCCCGGCCACGACCCCGGCCAGGTCGCTGCCCTGCCCTGACGGGAAGGTCGATGGCCACCTGGCGTGCAGCAGCCCTTCGCGGATCTTGGCCTCGCCGGGGTTGATCCCGGCCGCCCTGACCGCCACCAGGGCCTGGCCAGGGCCCGGTTCCGGCGTCGGCACCTCGACCACATGGAGCACGTCGACCCCGCCGTATTCGGCGAACCGCACCGCCTTCACCGCAGCACCTCCAGCTTCTGCCACAGGAACTCGAACACCAGCGCCCACTTGAGAGCCAGCTGCTCGTTGTCGGCAGCTGCCGCCGTGCCCGCCCTCGATGTTCTCGTAGTAACTGACGTCGTGACCGTGCTCGGCATCCGCGCGACCATCTTGCGAGCGTGCCCAGGGTGAACGCGATCATCCCTCGTCGAGGTGATGAACAGCACCGGCGGGTACGACGCGCCGGCCGACACGTTGTGGTACGGCGAGAACGGCCGCAAGTACTCCCACTGGTCCTCCTCGCCTGGGGTCGCCGTACTCGGCCATCCAGGACGCCCCGGCCAGCAGCTCGTGATAGCGGTACATGTCCAGCAGCGGCACCTGGCCGACGATCGCGCCGAACAGTTCCGGATACCGGGTCAGCATCACGCCCATCAGCAGGCCGCCGTTGCTGCCGCCCTGGATGCCAAGCTGGGCCGGCGTAGTGATGCCCCGGCTCACCAGGTCCGGCGCCACGGCCGCGAAGTCCTCGTACACCAGGTGCCGGTTCTCCTTGATCGCCTGACGTGTGCCACTGCGGCCCGTATTCGCCGCCGCCGCGCAGGTTGGCCACCACGTAGGTGCCGCCGCGGGCGAGCCAGCCCCGGCCGATCGACCCCGCTGTAGGCGGGGGTGAGCGAGACCTCGAAGCCGCCGTATCCGGTCAGCAGGGTCGGCCCGGCCAGCGGGTCGCCTCCGTCGCCGTCCCGCCTGGCCCGACCACGAAGTAGGGGACCGCGGTGCCGTCGGCCGACGTCGCGAAGAACTGCCGCACGCGTCAGCCCGCTCGGCGTCGAAGAACGCCGGCGCCTGCTTGAGCTCTCTCGGCGGCGCCGCCGACGTCCCCGCGGCGCAGCGTGCCAGGCTCGGTGAATCCGCTGGACAGCGAGCAAGTACTCGTCGCTGTCGTAACGGGTCGTGCCTGGACGACGTCGGCCTGGGCGAACTCGGGACGCCGGGTGGCCTCGCGCGCCCAGCGGTCCACTTGCCGTCCTGGTCGGCGGTCAGCACGGCCAGCTCGCTGCGCACGTCGCGCAGCATGTTGAGGATCAGGTGGTTCCGGGTCCACACGTGACTAGCTGAGCGAGGTGTGCGCGTCGGGCTCGAACAGCACGGTCAGCTCGCGGTCGCCGGCCAGGAAGGCCTCGAACCTGGCCGCCAGCAGCGTCCCCGCCGGGTACTCGGCGCCCCCGACGTCCACAGGTCGACCGGGTGCGCACCAGCAGCCACTCGCGGTGCACGTCGATGTTGGCGTCGTCGGGTACCGCCAGCCGGACCAGGCTCGCCGTCGCCCGCCCGCAGGTAGATCTCGCTGCGGTAGAAGTCGATCCTGCGCATGACGAAGTCCCGCTCGAACCCTCGGTGTGGTCGTGGCATGCGCATACACGAAGACGTCGTCCGGCTTGCCCTCGAACACCACCTGGGCCTCCGCGAGGGCGGTGCCGCGCCGCCACTCCTGGACGATCCGCGGGTAACCCGAGGTCGTCAGCGACCCAGGGCCGAAGTCGGTGCCGACGTAGAGCCGGTCGGTGTCGATCCACGCCAACTGGCTCTTGGCCTCCGGCAGGCATGAACCCGTCCTCGACGAACCGCCGCCGCGTCCACGTCGAACTCCCGCACCACGGTCGCGTCGGCGCCGCCTCGGGACAGCTCGACCAGGGCCAGCCGGTAGCCGCCCGCCCGCAGCGCGGTCGCACCCTGCCAGACCCAGTTCTCGCCCTCCTGCTCGGCCAGCGCGTCGACGTCGAGCAGCACCTCCCACTCGGGTCTGGCCAGCCGGTACTGCTCCAGCGTGGTCCGCCGCCACAGCCCCCTGCGGGTGCTCGGCGTCCTGCCAGAAGTTGTAGAGAAAAGAACCACGCCTATGGACAAAAGGAATCCGGTCGTCAGCATCAAGCACCTCAAGCAGCTCTCCGCGCAGGTGCTCAAACCGATCCGCGCCTGTGAGCTCGCCCAGGGTGGTTGTGTTACGCCCCTGCACCCAGTCAAGGGCCGCCTGTCCGGTGACGTCCTCTAGCCAGAGAAACGGATCTCCGTCGACCGCGCTGCCTGATTCACGGTTGCCTGGTTCACGCTCATGCGATTCGCCCATCCCGCCAGTCTCGCCGCCCGCCCCCGCCCGCGCCAACTCCCCACCCCGCACCCAGACGGAATCAGGCCGGGCTGAGGAATTCTTTGAGGGCTTGGTAGTACGGGGGGATTGTCGAGATATCGGCGTATTCTTCGTCGCTGTGGAGGCCGTGGCCGCCGATGCCGAAGATGACAGCGTCGATGCCGCGCTGGTAGTAGAAGCGGCCGTCGGCCGAGCCGTGCTTGCGGAGGAAACCGCCGCTGAAGCCTTGCCGTCGCACCGCCGCGCGCAGCCGGTCTACCTGCGGCGAGTGCTGATCGGCGTGGTGGGCGGGATCGGCGCGCTCGACCTGGACCGTGACCCCTGGCTCGCAGAACTGGCCGAAGAAGTCCGCGACCTTGTCCTCGGTCCGCCCGTTGAGATCGGTGTCTTCCGGCGGGAACCTGACATCCAGCCAGGCCCGCGCCCGGTCGGGGATCTGGTTGCGGGCCTGGTTCGGAGTCTCGATCCGGGCTAGGCCCACCGTGGTGCGCCACGCCTCCTGGCTGGGGACGGGGTACGCCCGCAGGATCTTCTCGATGCTGACATGTAGTTTGACCAGGGCGTTGTCACCTAGCCACGGATAAGCCCCGTGGGCGGCGGTGCCGGTGGCCTCCAGGTTGATCGCGGCGATGCCCTTGGAGTCGGTGACGAGCTCCAGGCCGCTCTGCTCGCCAATGATCACGAAGTCGCCGGTCACGCCCCGGTCGAGCTGGTACCGCGTCCCGTGCCGCCCGCCCATCTCCTCGTCGGTGACTAGCTGCAGCCCGAGCGGGTAGGGCAGGCTGGCCGCCAGCTCGCTGAACACTCGCGCGAGCACCAGCGCCGAGACCTTCATGTCGTGCGCACCCCGCGCGTACAGGCGAGTCCCTTCCCGGCGCGGCCTGAACAACTCCGGTGCGGCGGGGACGACGTCCAGGTGCGCGTTGAAGATGACCGGGAAGCTCGACGGCCGGGACCCGGCACCGTGGTAGAGCAGCGCGCTGGGCTTACCTTCTGACTCGAAGCGCTCTACGGTGCAGCCCCGACCAGCGAACTCGATCACGAAGTCCAGCGCCTTGCGCAGCTCTTCTGGCCGGTCGGCGGTCGAACGCAGGCTAAGCAGCTCGCAGGCGGCGTCGAGAAAGGAAACGTCGTCCATCGCGGCACACACTACCTGGCCGGCCTGGTGCGGCCCGGCCGTCGTAGCCTTGGTGACTGATCAGGCAGTGACGGATCAGGCAGGGACAGACCAGGCAGTGCTGAGAAAGGGGACCGGATGACCGAGAAAGTCACCGCTGCGGCCGCTGGCACGATCGGTGTCGGCGGCGATCTCACGGTGAACCGGATGGGGTTCGGCGCGATGCGCGTCACCGGGACGGGGATCTGGGGCGACCCGCCAGACCAGGCACAGGCGATCGCGACCCTGCGCCGGGTGGTCGAGCTCGGGGTGAATTTCATCGACACCGCTGACTCCTACGGTCCCGACGTCAGCGAGAACCTGATCGCGCAGGCACTGCACCCCTACGCCGACGACCTGGTCATCGCTACTAAGGGCGGGCTAGTCCGGCCTGGTCCCGGAATCTGGGACGCGGACGGGCGGCCAGAGCACCTGCGGGCCGCGTGCGAGGGGAGCCTGCGCCGCCTGAGGCTTGAGCAGATCCCGCTTTACCAGTTCCACCGCCCAGATCCCAAGGTTCCGCTCGAAGAGTCGATCGGCGCGATCAAGGAACTGCGCGATGAGGGCAAGATCAGGCACGTCGGCCTGTCCAACGTCTCAGAGCACCAGTTCAGGGAGGCGCAGCGGATCATGCCGATCGTCTCGGTGCAGAATCGCTTTAACGCGGGCGACCGGTCATCTGAGTCCATGGTCGACCTGTGCGAGCAGGAGCAGCTCGCGTTCCTGCCCTGGGCGCCGCTGCAGGACAGGGGAACCTCAAGTGCCGTCAGCGCCGCCGCGGCGAGTCACGGCGTGACCGAGCACCAGGTCGTGCTCGCCTGGCTGCTGGCCAGGTCAGCACACATGCTCCCGATCCCGGGTACCGGATCGCCCGAGCACGCCGAAGACAACATCGCGGCGGCAGGACTTGAGCTGAGCCAGGCCGAGATCGAGGCGATCAGCAGCGGCGGCTAGCGGGCCAGGACGTCGGCGAGGATCGACTTCGCCTGCTCCTGGATCGCGGCGAGGTGATCTGGCCCGAGAAAGGACTCGGCGTAGAGCTTATAGACGTCCTCGGTCCCCGACGGCCTGGCCGCGAACCAGCCAGAGGCGGTAGCGACCTTGAGCCCGCCGATCGGCGCGCCGTTGCCAGGGGCGCTGGTCAGCATCGCGGTGATCTTCTCGCCCGCGAGCTGATCGGCGCTGACCTCCTGCGGCGACAGCCGGGCCAGCGCCTCCTTCTGCCGCGCCGTGGCCGGGGTGTCTATGCGGGCATAGACCGGATCGCCGTACCGGCCGGTCAGCTCCCGGTAGCGCTGCGATGGCGACTGCCCGGTCGCCGCGGTGATCTCGGCGGCGAGCAGCGCGAGCACGATCCCGTCCTTGTCCGTGGTCCACACCGACCCATCGCGTCGCAGGAACGAAGCGCCGGCGCTCTCCTCGCCGCCGAACCCGACCGTCCCGTCCAGCAGCCCTGGCACGAACCACTTGAATCCGACCGGCACCTCAAGCAGCGCCCGGCCGAGGCCGCCGGCGACCCGGTCGATCATCGATGAGGTGACCAGCGTCTTGCCGATCGAGGCGCCCGCCGGCCAGCCATCGCGGTGCGTAAAAAGGTAGTCGATGGCCACGGCGAGGTAGTGGTTCGGATTGAGCAGCCCGGCGTCGGGCGTGACGATGCCGTGCCGGTCAGCGTCGGTATCGTTGCCGGTCGCGATGGTGAACTCATGCTGTCGCGCGATCAGGCTGGCCATCGCGTACGGCGACGAGCAGTCCATCCGGATCTTGCCGTCCGCGTCCAGGGTCATGAACCGGAACGTGGCGTCCACTACAGTGTTGACGACCGTCAGGTCAAGGCCGTAGCGCTCGCCGATCTCACCCCAGTAGCCGACGCTCGCCCCGCCGAGCGGGTCGGCGCCGATCCGGACTCCGGCGGCCCTGACCTGATCGAGATCGACCACCTGCCCGAGGGCCGATACGTAGGCGTGAAGGAAGTCGAACCGCCCGGTCGTATCGGCGGCGAGCGCCCGCTCATAGGAGACCCGGCGCACGCCGGCCAGTCCGTCAGCCAGCAGTTCGTTCGCCCGATCCTGAATCTGCCTGGTGATCTCGGTGCCCGCCGGACCGCCGTCGGGGGGGTTGTACTTAAACCCGCCGTCGGACGGCGGGTTATGCGACGGCGTCACCACGATCCCGTCGGCCAGCCCGCCCGCACCCCCGGCCCCGGCCCCGGCCCCGGCCCCGGCATTGTGAGCCAGGATCGCCCTCGACACCGCCGGCGTCGGGGTGTAACCACCGCGCGCGTCGAGTAGCACCCGGACGTCGTTGGCGGCGAGCACCTCAAGCGCACTGGCGGTGGCTGGCTCAGACAAGGCGTGCGTATCGGCACCCAGATACAGCGGCCCGCCGATGCCGGCGCTCCCGCGGTACTCGCAGATCGCCTGCGTAGCGGCCACGATGTGGTCGGCATTGAAGGTAGCGGTCAGCGCGGATCCCCGGTGACCTGAGGTGCCGAAGGAGACCCGCTGAGCGGCCACGCCAGGGTCGGGATGAAGCTCGTAGTAGGCCGTGACCAGCTTCGCGACATCGACCAGGTCTTCTCGGGCAGCAGGTTGCCCTGCGCGCGGACTCGTCATGCGGCAATCTTGACATGGGCCGGGCAGACAGCGGTCCGATGTGAGGAATGCTTCAGGCTGCGTTCAGCCGACTCTCAGGTCGGCTTCCTACGCTCAGCCTGGGCACACCTCGGGACGAACTCGAATTGGGCTGGGCAGGAGGCCGCAACAGTGCACGAGAGCGTGACAATCTCGCACCGGGGACGCAGCTATGAGATCGGCTGCGGCCCTGGCTTCTACGGCATCTGGCCCGCCGGGGCGTCCGCCTTGCAGCCGATCGAGTGGTGGCCGCAGACCCCGCAGGGCTGGCACGGCGCCTGGTCCCGGTTCACCGGGATCGAGCCTCCCGAGGCGATCACCACGATCACCGCGGTCAGCCCGGCTCCGGCGGCGCCGCCGGAGGCCAGCGCCGCCACCGCGACAGTCCCGTCCCGCCGGCGCCGGCTGACCGGCCCCGTGCTGCTCGCCGCCGGCGTGATCCTCGGCCTCGCCGGGCTGTTCCCCACTTATCTAGCCGGGGAGAACCTGGCTCAGCAGCCGTCGCAGCTTGTGCTGCACGCGTTCTACCTGGTCGCGTGGACGGCCGGCGCGGTATTGCTGCTCCTGGGCGGTGTCAGGCCCAGGGTCGGAGCGCTGCTCGCCCTCGGGGTCAGCGCGGTCGCGTTCGGCCAGTTCTTCGATGACCTCGGCGAGGTGATCACCAACGGCACCAGCGTGGGCGGCACGGGGCTGACCCTCAGCCTGATCGGCTGGGTGGCATGCGCGGCCGGCTCGGTGCTGGCCTTCGTGGCCTGGCGCGCAGGCAAGCCGGCGAGGCCACTCGGCCGTGATCACGTGCTCGCTGTGGTGCTCTCCGGCGCTGCGGCGGCCGGCGCCGCGATCGCGTTCGCGGCGCCGTGGGACAGCTACATCCTGCGAACGGCAACGGGCAATGTGCAGTCGGCGACAGCCGGCAACGCGTTCCGCGCCCCCGCGCCGCTCATCATCGGGAACGTGGCCACCATGGTAGCGATCATCGCCGTGGTACTCATAGCGGCGACGTGGCGGCCGATCAGGCTCGGCGCGGCACTGCTAGCCGGCGCCGTCGTTCCGCTGCTGGCCCAGGCCGTCACGGCTCTCATCCAGCTTGGCTCGCCCGTTCCGCCCGGGCAGTTCGACCTCACGCCCGCGCAAGCCGCGCAGATCGGGCTCACGATTCAGGCCGGCCTCACGGCGGCCTTCTGGATCTACTGCGCCTTCGTGCTCGCGCTCGCGCTGCTGAGCGCGCGGCTCCTGACCACGCCCGAGGCGGCCCCTGCTGCCCCGGCCAGCACGATGCCAGTGGTCAGCATGGCGATGCCAATAGGAGCGACCGCGATCGGCTCGCAGTCAGCCACGATGATCGAAGGCTGAGACGTTACGGTGCGCTAGAGCAGGCTCACTTCTTGTGCCTGGCCCGGTGGAACTCCCGGATCCGGTAAAACGCTGTCGGCTTCCAGCCGAACCCGTAATGGACCAGCCCGATCACCGTGCCGAAATCGTGGGCGCCGAAAGTGTAGCCCCACTTTCGGAACAGCTCGACGTGCCCGGAGCCGTAAAAGGCCAGGTCACCCTTGGTGGGATGCTTGACCCTGACCAGCAGCCGGCTCCCGAGCATCTCAGTCGTCGTCCTCGGCAGGTGAAT
Source organism: uncultured Actinomycetota bacterium (assembly GCA_963819285.1). Taxonomy (GTDB): domain Bacteria; phylum Actinomycetota; class Actinomycetes; order Streptosporangiales; family Streptosporangiaceae; genus Chersky-822. The sequence continues at coordinate 362,334 of CAWFVM010000002.1, read as the reverse complement.
CCCCGCGTGCCGGTAAGCCATCATGACGAGCCCGGAGCAATCGAAGCCAGGACCGGTGCCGCCCCACACATAGGGGTGACCCTTCTGCCGGAGTGCCCAGGCGTAGGCGCGCAGGCTGACCGACTCACGCTTCCTGCCGCGACCACTGGAACCGGCCGGCCGCGACGTGGCGGGGGCGAGTCGCATCGCCACGGCGGCCGGGTGACTGGCGGCGGTCGGTGCCGCCGATGCCGGGGCCGGAAATGCGAAAGCCGCGGCCATCCCGACTGGGACCGCTGCGGCTGCGATTGCGCTGAGTGTCTTGCGTTTGTGCAGTGTCTTGCGTTTGTGCTTGAACATCAACTTCCGATCACGCAGAGTGCGCGCAAGCCCGCGGGGAAAGGAGACTAAGCTCCTGGACGCGGCGGTATTGCGCCTGGTAATTCAGTACGCTAGCCGCTCCGGCCGGCGCTGTCCGACAAAAACACTAAAGAACTACCCCCTGGCGTGTCGCGGTTTCGGCAACTACCGTACGAAGCTGGTGCATACTAACCGGATGGTGCGCAACCACAGATACGCCGTCACCGTCACCTGGACCGGCAATCGAGGCACCGGCACCAGCGGCTACCGTGACTACGACCGGAGCCATGAGATCAGCGCCGACGGGCCGCCGGTGATCGCGGGCAGCTCTGACCCGGCCTTCCGGGGTGACCCCGCCCGGTGGAACCCGGAACAGGCGCTCACCGCCGCTCTATCCCAGTGCCACCTGCTCTGGTACCTGCATCTGTGCGCCGAGGCCGGGGTCACGGTGCTCGCCTACGACGATGCCGCCAGCGGAACGATGACGGAGTCGGCCGACGGCGGCGGCCGTTTCACCGAGGTCGTGCTGCGCCCGCGCGTGGTCGTCGCGTCGGCCAGCATGATCGAAGATGCCATGGCGCTGCACGGACAGGCGCACGCGAAATGTTTCATAGCGAATTCAGTGAACTTCCCCGTCCGGCACGAGCCAGTCGTCAAAGCCGCCGAGCGAAACTTATTACTACGGAAATAAGCTGGCGTGATCATCCAGCCGATGTTCTGTGATCAAGGGCGGCACGCCACCGGAACTCCGTGATCTCGCTTTACTTCATGATCACGGAAGGTTGCGCGGGCGGAAGATCTGGCACATCGTCAGGTTGATGGCCGGCTAGGACTGGCCGTCGAAGTAGATCTTGATCCACTCGCTCGGGAAGAAGCAGGCTGGCGGACTGGCCGCCCTCAGGCCGGCCTCACCTGATCCGACTCCGGTCTGGGTACGCCGCGCAACGTGCTGATCGCGCCGAGTGTCGACTGAAGCACGAATCGTTCTCGCTTAGGGCTGGCCAGGAACCTGGCCGCGGCCGAGATCGGCTGGGCCGACTCGGCCTGCCCGCCAAGCGCCCTTGATTCCTCAACCGCCGCCTGCGCGGTCTTGACCACGTGGGCGACCATGATCGGCGCGGTCGAGTGGTCCTCGGCCGCCGCCTGGATCAGCGCTCGCTCAAGGTCGGCCCTGTGTCCGGTGTAGCCGTCGACCAGCGCGACGGCCGCGTCCGGATCACGCTGCCCGATCGCCTGGCGCACCGCGTCAGCATCGGTGCCTGGATGCGGTCGCGGTCGCTGCGGCCCGCCGGGTCCCCTGGTATCGAACTGGCCCGTCCACTGCACGAACCAGGCCGCGTGGAAGAGCCCGCGCAGCACCTGCGGGCTGGGATCGGCCGACCAGGCCCAGCGCAGCGCGTTGAGATAGGTCAGGGTATGGGTGACGTCGGTCCAGCCGAACTCGTTGCTGTCATCGAGGTCGAGGTCGATATCGAAACGGGCTAGGCGCTCGGCGGCGGCCAGGCCGGTGGCGTCGATGACCGAGGTGACCTCCGCGCCTGCTTCCAGTGCCCGCACCAGGGCCGCGAGCGCGTCCTGCGGCGATCCGTCGGTCAGCGCCCGCCGGTAGCCTGACTGGTCAAACGGGCAGGCGCCCGGACCGGCCGCCAGCGCGGTGAGGTCGGGCGACGCCTCGTCCCAGGCCCGCAGGTACTTGCGCATGTAGGGGAGCTTGTCGTATCTCGTGCCGTACACCATCTCGGGCACAAGCGGAGACAGCACCGAGTCGGCCTCCTGCCAGCCAATGTGATCAAGCAGGTCGAAGGCCTTCTGCACGAAGATCATCGAGTGCCCGTAGGCGAGGAAGTGGTCGGTGACCGCCGTCAGAAGCGTGTGCCGCAGCACCTCGGGCGTGACGCCAGCCGCGATCAGGCCCCGGAATAGCGCCTCGGCGTCATCGACCCGCTCCTGGTCGACGAGCACCGGGTAAGCACTCAGCGCGTCCGCGATCGACCCGTAGCTGGCAACCGGGTCGATCGGCTCGGGCCTGATCCGGACCGGGCGCCTGACCTGGGTCTCCGAGGCGACCGACAGGCCCTGGATGACCGGAAGGGCCCGCAGCGATTCAGCGAAGTAGTCGCTCATCCGCAGGCAGTCGGCCATGGTCGCGAGCGAGTGGTCCCAGCCGTACTCGGCGCGAGGAGCGGCGTACCTGACCCCCTCGGCGATCACGTCGGCCAGCGGCGTCCCGAGCTGGTGCAGGCGCATCGTGTCCCTGGCAAGTCTGCCGGTGTCCAGATCGTCCATGGCCGCGGTCAGGCTGGCGAACAGTTCCGGCCTGATGACCTCGGCATCCGGATCGGTCAGGTCGAGATAGACCTGACCATCGGTCAGCCGGACGGGATAGGTCCTGATGTTCTCGCCGCCGTGCCGGCAGACGCCGGTGCCGAGCTCGAATTTCCAGTTATGCCAGGCGCAGGTGAGAACGCCATCGCGGACATCGCCGCGCACCAGCGCATAGCCCTGGTGCGGGCAGCGGTTGTCACAGGCGAAGACGCCGCGCGGGGTGCGAAAGAGCGCGATCCGCTTGCTGCCATAGGCAAATGACCTGGCGCCGCCTTCCCTGATATCGCTTACCGCCATCGCCCGTACCCAGCCACCCGCTCCAGGCTGCTCGCTCGTCCCGGCCCTGTCGCTCGTCCCGGCCCTGTCGCTCATGTCAGCCTCCGAAGGCATCCGCTGCCGATGCCTGCGACGCTAATCCTTGAAGCGCACTTCAAGTCAAGGCGAGGCTTGGGATGACTTATGGTCGGCTGCCGTCGGAACCGGTCCTGCGGCGGCGGCGTCAGATAGGTCGGACAACGGTGCCTGCTATCGACGGAGGAGATGGACATGATCTCGCGCGGACGTGCCCTGGGTAAGCAAACACCGGATGCGCGGTCCGCGGACGCCAGCCCGCGGGCCGCACTGAGTGCGCTGATCGGGTCTTTGCTGATCGGGTCTTTGCTGATACTGACGGCCGGGTGCGGCGGTCAGAGCGCACCGCCTGTCCACGATCACGGGGCGGTGGTAGCCAGGCTGCCGATCCAGTTCGCTCCGTCCGGCCCGAGCCGGGGAATACAGACCATCCGGGTGCTGGTGCTCAAGGGCCAGCGGTTCTCAATCAAGATCGGCACCTCCGACGGCCCCGTCTTCTGGAGCCAGGTCTCCCCGGCCGACCCGCACCTGATCAAGGTCGTCGGCGATTTCAACGACGGACATTGCGCCCCCGGGCTAGTCGGGTGCCGGGTGCCTTTCTTTCATACTCTGATGGCTCGCGGACGGGGCACGACGAGCATGCGCTGGCGGTACCACGGCCTGACCTGCGAGGTCGGAGCGGTGCAGCCGGGCTCGGCCAGGCCGAAGTGCGCGCACGTGGCCACTGTGGCCATCGACATCACAGTGCGCTGAGTGCGAGGCCGGGGACCCGACGTAGGCTGGAACGGGTAGCGAAACGAACACGGGGAGTTATCACTCGATCCGCGACCGGGGGTGCGGCATGTCGTTCGTGCAGGTAATCGAGTTCAAGACGTCAGACATCGCGCAGGTCCAGGCAACCGACGGTAACTGGGAGCGAGCCACCGAGGGTAAGCGAACCGCGCGGCGGCAACTGCTCGCCCGCGACCACAACGACCCCGACCGTTACTTCGCGCTAGTGTTCTTCGACTCCTACGAGTCCGCCATGGTCAACTCCAGCCTGCCCGAGACCAAGGCCGCCGCCGAGCGCTACGCGAAACTCACCGACGGTGAGCCCACTTTCCACGATCTCGACATAATCGACGAGCGCCTCTGACTGCCCGGCCGCACCGCTGACTGCCCGGCCGCACCGGCCGCCCGCCACACCGACACCCGGCCACACTTCTGGCTCTGGCCTCACGCCGTCGGGGTTCCGTGATCATGAGCGGGGTCTTGTTCACGGAATCCCGCTGGGGTGATCACGCGGCTCAGGTTCCGTGATCAAGGTCAGGTTCATGATCACGGAAGGTTGCGGAAGGGCCGCGCTGCCGGGTTCCGCCGTGCCCGGGCCTGCATGATCATCCTTGGGGTGTGGCTCGTGGGGAGCGAGGTACCTGGGGGGCCCTGTGCCGGGAATGTGCGGCGGCTGCGCGGGTGCTCGTGAGGGTGCCGGCCGGGCGGTGCGGGGGGTGCGGGTGCGGCCGGGGACCCCTGCTGTCGTCGGGACAGCGGCGGGGGACCCCAGCTGCTGTCGTGACAAGGCGCACGGCCTGGTCTGCACCGGGCATTCCCGGCAAACCGGCCAGGGCTCACGGTCGACCAGGGGCGATCGCTCCGCAGGAGCCGTACCCGTCACCCCCAGGGCCTCGAAACCGGCACTGATCGCCCGGGCAATCCTCCGTGATCATGAATCTGAACTTGATCACGGAACCTGAGCCGCGTGATCACCCCAGCCAGATTCCGTGAACAAGACCCCGACCATGATCACGGAACCCCTGCGACACGGGTGACGTGAACATCGGGCCTGATCAGGCGATACGGTGCGGGGAGGACCGCCTGCGGGGTTGTCGGCTAGCGGCCCTGAGTCCGCCGCCGGGATCAAGGTGGCCTAGCCGCACCGGAAGAGAGCCCCCATGAGCGATCAAGCCAGCCTCCCTGTCGACGAGCCGACCAGCCCCGCCAGCCCCGCCAGCCCCGCCAGCCCCGCCAGCCCCGCCAGCCCCGCCAGCCCCGCCAGCCCCGCCAGCCCCGCCAGCCCCAACGGGTATACCGCTTACTCCTATCTTCCGGCCTCAGAACTCCGGCAGTTCGAGCTGACGCCGGAGTTCGGGCGAGTGCCGCCCTACGCCGCCGAGATCACCGCCGCGCAGGCGGAGCGGTCGCGGCGGCTGCTCGCCGAGAGCCTGGTTATCAGCTTGCACGATCATCCGGTGAAATTCCCGCTGCGGATGGCCGAGACACCCGAGTACAACCGCACCGGCCGGCAGCACACCGGCTATGCGGGCCTGGCCGCCTCCGGCATGACCGTGGTGTTCGACAACATGATGGATGGCACGGCCTGCGTGACCGGGAACGCGCCCTGGCGCTGGGTCGACATCATCACCGACCTGGGCATGCGCCAGGCCGACCTCGCGCATCAGAACGAGGTCATGGTGATCCGCACGGTGGCCGACATTGATCAGGCCCATCGCGAAGGCCGGGTCGGGCTGGTGTTCGGGCTTGAGGCGGCGACGCCGATCGAGAATGAGATCGACCGGCTCGATGTTCTCTACGGACTCGGGCTTCGTCAGATCGGGATCGCCTACTCCGACGCGAACACCCTCGGCAGCGGCTTGTCTGAGACCTTCGACGGCGGTCTCACCGGGTTCGGGCACCGGGCGGTGACCAGGATGAACCAGCTTGGCCTGGCCATTGACGTGTCGCATTCCTCCGACCGCACCGCGCTCGAGGTGTGTGCGCAGAGCGACCGGCCGGTGTTCATCACGCATGCGGGCGCGCGGGCCATCTGGGACACCTCGAGGATGAAGCCGGATGACGTGCTGCGGGCGGTCGCGCGGACCGGAGGGGTGATCGGCATGTCCGCCGCGCCCCACACGACGTTGTCACACGCGCACAGCCGGCACACCATCGAGTCGGTGATGGATCACTTCAGTTACTGCGCGGACCTGGTCGGCCTTGAGCACGTTGCCTTCGGGCCAGACACCCTGTACGGCGACCACGTCGACCTGCACCGGACGTTCGCGCACCTGCTCAGCCTGAGCGCCACCCGAGGGCCGGAATTCGAGCCAGTCGGCTACGTCGACGGGCTGGAGAATCCGACCGAGAATTTCGCCAACATCTGCGACTGGCTGGTCAGCCACGACTACAGCGACGACGAGATCCGCGCGGTTCTCGGCGGGAACATCTACCGGGCGCTAGAAAAGATCTGGGTCAGCCCGTGACCAAGGCTGACCCAGATCCGTCAGGAGACGATCAGGGGACGATCAGGTACTGCGCTTCCAGGTCACGGAGAACCCGTTCCCGGCCGCGTTGAGCGCGCCCGGCTGGGCCTTGACGAGGCTGGCCGAGTCAATCATGGTGAGCTCGTCATCGGGGAACGTGGAGATGACACCAGAGACAGCACCAGACTTGACCGTCGCGCCTGAGAGCGTCCAGGTGCCGAAGTTGGACAGCGGCTCGACGCCGGCTGATCCGCTCGGCGCCTCGGCGATCCACTCGGCGCTTGAGTTGGCACACGTGCTGCAGGTCTCGGTCTTCGTGAAGCTGTTGGCCGAGTGAGTTGAGTCGGTGACCTTGAGCGTGTAAGTCGAGCCGCTCCTGGTCACCGAGGTGCTGATGGCGTCACCTGGGCGAATGGTCTCGCCGACAACCTGGATGGAATTGGTCGGGAACATCTCCCACCAGGTGAAGTAGATCGGCGAGCCGCCTGAGCACTCGACGCCGGTCCCGTCCTGCTCGACTGAGCTGCTGGAGAAGCCATCGATGCCGATCCAGAAGACCGCCAGCGAGGTCGCCGACGTGCAGGTAATCGTCGGCTGAGTCCAGTTGCCGGTGATCGAGGTGTAGGTGTGGCCGCCGGTGCTGTCGTCGGCATAGCCGGACCAGTTCGTACTCGAATCCTGGGTCAGGCCGCTGATCCCGGTGCGGTGCACAGACACCGAGTGATCGGTAGCATGATCGCCGATCGACAGGTGCCGCAGGGAGTCGCGCAGCATCGCGATGGCGTGCGCGCTGGCCGACGGGCTGGCGTGGCTGGCTGGGCTGGCCGCCGATGCGGCGGGCACGACGGCCATGAACAGGCCGATCGCCGGCACGCAGGCGGCTAAGGAGAAGGTCAGTAACCTAGGACGACGACTACTCATAGCGGGATGGCCTCTCGCTCTGGACGGCCAGGGTCGGCCGCTCTTCACTAATCGTAACTTTCGCTTTCATGATCATCAATCATCCGATCCAGGCCGGGCATCCGACTCGGTCAGCCGATCCCCCCGTTCAGGAGCCCTCGATGACCGCGCTCGATGCCAAGCTTCAGCTCAAGGCAGGCCAGACCATCGCCGTGATCGGGTCGGGCCCGGCCCTCGACCTTGCCGCGCCGACGGCCAGCTCTGACGCGGCCGACGCCGTACTGTCCTTCGCGAAGGACAGTACGGAGCTGCGGTCCAGACTCGACGTGCTAGCCGCTGTGGCCGGACGGGGCGGCCTCGCCTGGGTGGCCTATCCGAAGGCCAGGCAGCTCGGCACCGACCTGAATCGTGACGTGATCAGGGAGCTCGTGCCGTCCGCCGGGCTAGATCCAGTCCGCCAGATCTCCCTCGACGACGTATGGTCAGCCTTGCGACTGAAGTCCGTCACTACGAGCCGGGGGTGAAGGAGACGCCGCGCAGCACCTCGCCGAACCCAGCGGACCTGATCGTCGCGAAGCTCTCCCCGGCCGACGCGGCCGGCGTGGTCGCCGACAGCTTGTCGGCAATGGAGACCAGCTTGTTCGGGTCGGCGCCCTGATCGCCGTTGCCGCTGACGGTCGAGGTAATGCCCCAGATCGTCACGGTGCCATCGCCGTTGACCCGGCCGGTGAGGTTGCGCAGGCCGTCGGTGGCCGGTGACCAGGGGAGCCCGGTCGCCGGGTTGTCGCCGGCCGGATAGCCGGCGACGGTGTAGGGCGTGCCCAGGTTCAGCCCGGCCGACAGGGTATAGGCCAGGCTCCAAGTGGTGCCGTTGAATACCCACTTCTGCAGGCCGGCCGTGGTCTGCGCGGCCGCTCCGGTAAACGTGCCCGAGCTGGTCGAGAACGTGTCGTCCCCATTGCCCTCGTCAGCCACGTACAGCGTGGTCGCATTGGCGAACCAGAGGCCGAACGGGAATGAGGTCATGGTCGACTTCGCGAGCGTCGTCGTGAATCCCTTGAGCACGCACATGTTGTACGGCGTGACCCCCTCGCTCTGCAGCAGCGGCTGGCTGAAGGGGATAGGCGCGGTGGGCAGTTTAGCTCCCGGCTGCGGGAGGCCGACTCCGCTCGGGCACGCCTTCCCCGTGGTGTCGATGAAGTAGACCGTGTTGACGCCGTTGCTGCCGCTGCCCTTGGTCAGGTAGATGACGTTGCTGAAGATCGTCAGTCCCCGGAAGTTGGTGTCCTTGCCGACCTTGTCGATCTTGTCGCCGAGCTGGGTCACACTGAAGCTGCCCAGCGGTGTCGGCGCCCCTGGCGCCTGCGCTGACTCCGGCTTGCGCACGGCGAGCGCGAATTGCGCACCGCCGCCGGTGATGACGCCGTCTGGCTGCGGATTGGCCCCGTTGCCGGCGTTGCCGGCCATGTAGATAACACGCTTGCCATGACTGTCGTTGACTATCGCCGCGCGCCCATTATTTCCGCTATATGCATTTGTCTCGGTGAACCGGAACTTGCCGTTCTTGTCCACCTCGCCGACCACGCGCAGCGCGGTCCCCGGCACGGGGTCAGTCGGGTCGATCGCGGCGGGCGTGCTGGAGTTCGAGATGTCCACCGCGTTGGGCTGGGCCAGGTAGCCCATGAACGACACCTGCTTACCGGAGGTCGAAAGGTTGAGCGCGATCTCCGACTTCGACGAGAAGCTGGTCACGACGTGGTCGCCGGTGCGGCTCGCGCCTGCTCCGTCGGGCACGGCCAGCGTGTTTACCAGCTGCCCGCCCGCGGTGATCTGGTCGAGGAAGATTGGCGAGGTCAGGCCGAAGCTCGGGTCGGGGATGACGTTGTCCCACACGCCCGGGTAGGACCCGTCGTTGCTCGCGGTCACGCATCCGCTGGTGCAGCCGGGCGGCAGCACGGTCACTCCGGAGGTGAGCAGGCCCGCGCTGCCTGTATAGACCGACCGGCTCACGATCAGGTTGCCTGGCTTGAACCACGGTCCGTGGCCACCTGAAGTAGCGGCGCTTGAGGTGCCGGCTGTCATTGCGGCGCCAGCGACCACGGCGATCGCGGCCGCCGCCCCGAACGCCGATGATCGCCGTAGCCTGCGCCACGAACGCTGGGTCGTCATCAATCTGTACCTCCGCATGCGGAATGCGCCGCCGATCCGCGGCCAGGCACAGCCTGAGCGACGAAAGGGGCCAATCCGTCACGTATCGGCAAACGGGCAGTGAACAATGCCGCTATAAAATCGATTGCAGGAGGTGAAATAGCTCGCTGCGGCCGAGGTGGACAGCAGGCCGACCTGACCGGGCGGCCTACAGGTGATAGGCGTACTCCCGGAACTCCCAGTCGGTCACGTACCGCTCGAACCGCTCGATCTCGTTCCGCTTGTAGGCGAGGAACGACTCGACGAAGTAGGTGCCAAGCACCTCGCCTAGCTCTGTGTCGGCCTCCAGCGCGTCGAGCGCGCCGGCCAGTCGCGGGGGCAGCAAGTCCGCGCGGGCCGGGTCATAGCCGTAGCCCTCCAGTTTGTCGCCCGGCTCGATCTTGCCCCGGATGCCGAGGTAGACGGCCGCGCCGATGGCAGCCAGGGCCAGGTACGGGTTCGCGGTCGCGTCGCCGAGCCTGACCTCCATCCGGGCGGCTGATCCTCGCTCCGGCGGGATGCGGATCATCGCGCTGCGGTTGTCCAGGCCCCAGTCGATCAGCCAGGGCGCCAGCGTGTCCGGGCCAAACCGCTTGTAGGAGTTGATCGTCGGATTCAGCAGCGCGCTGAGCGCCGGCGCGTGCCCGAGCACGCCGCCGATCGCGTAACGGCCTGACGGCGACAGGCCATCGGGTCCGGCCGGATCGCCGAAGACGTTGCGGCCCTGCTCGTCGTTCAGCGACGCGTGCACGTGGAAGCCTGAGCCGCCCTTGTCGTTGAACGGCTTTGCCATGAAGGTGGCGAGCAGGTCGCGCTGGCGGGCCAGTTCCTGCACGGCCGACTTGAGCCGGAACGCCCGGTCGGCCGCGTCGGCGAGCTCGCTGTGGGTCAGGTTGATCTCGAACTGCCCGGCCGAGAACTCATGATTGGCGGCGGTAACGCCGAGGCCGGCATCCCTGAGCTGCCTGAGCATGTGCAGCAGCAGGCCCTGCGGGTCGCCCTTTCGCCCGACCACGTAGACGTTCCCGACGTCGTTGGCGTAGCGCCGCCAGCCGCCGGCCGGGTCTGGCTCGCAGATGAAGAACTCGAGCTCGGGACCGCAGATCAGGGTGTAGCCGGCTGCGGCGAGCAGGTCAGCGACACCGCGCACGACCGCGCGGGGTGACTCGGGCGCCGCCGCACCGTCGGGCGTCGTCGCGAGGCCGAGGCACCAGGCGACGTTCGGCTCCCACGGCATCGGGGTCAGCGTGCCGAGCTCAGGCCGGACGATGATGTCGGGCAGGCCGGCGTCGAGACCGCCGCGTACCGGGACCACGTCGCCCATCGGGGAGGTGTGATACACCGCGCGGCAGAACGCCAGGCCATGATCTACCGCGCCGGGCAGCTCGCCGACCAGTACATCCCGGCCCCGGTCCACGCCGATCAGGTCCGGATACGACACCCTGACCACATCGATGCCATCGGCGCGGAGCCGCTCGCAGACAGCCGCGACGTCGGGCTGCGAATTCTTCTGCACGATGACCCTGCCCGAAGAACGTTCGGATACAAATGATCTGGAAGCCTAGCCCTGGCCTCATAGTAGTCGCGGGACAAGGAACGCTGATGAGCGAAATGACCGGGTTTTTCTATCCGAGGACGAGCACTGGGCAGTCGTCGCTGCTGCCGGCGCCGCCGTGGTACTACTCGGGCGACCTGCTCACCGTCGAGTACCGCACCGACCCGGCCAAGGTCGCCGCGCTGCTGCCCGAGCCGCTGGAGCCAGCGCCGGATGACCCCGGCGCGGTCGCCCTGATCTGGGCGGACTGGCAGTCCTGCGGTGCCAGCGGTGCCGAGTCACTCGACCCGGTCAGGTCGCAGTACAGCGAGTGTTTCGCCGTGGTGCGCTGCTCGTTCGCCGGACGGATCTACTCCCGCTGCGTCTTCATCTGGGTGGACTCGGACTTCGCGCTCGCGCGTGGCCTGGTCCAGGGCTACCCGAAGAAGCTCGGCAGCATCCACCAGACCAGACCGCATCCCTTCGGCCGGGCCGCCCCTCGTATCGCGGCCGGCGGAGTCTTCGCCGGCACTCTGTCGGCCGGCGGCCGGCGACTGGCCCAGGCCGTGGTGACCCTGCGCGAGCAATGCGAGACCAACGGCTTCGTCAATGCCCATCCGATGGCCCATCACCGCTGGATGCCGTCCATAGTCAAGGACGGCGGCGACTCCCTTGGCGAGCTGGTGGCCTCGGGCAGCGCGAGCGTAGAAACCGGCCCAGCCTGGCGCGGTGACGCCAGCCTGGAACTATTCGAGTCCCCCACCGAGGAGCTCGCCGACCTGGACGCCAGGGAGATCATCGGCGGCTACTACCGCCAGGTAGGCGTCACCTGGGACGGCGGCACCGTCCTGGCCACCCTGTAGGGGCGGGGTGATCACGCTGTCTCGTTTCCCTGATCAGACCGCATTCCATGATCACGGAAACCGGTACGGGGCAGCTGGACCCGAGCCCGAGGATAGCCACCATTCTCGTGGAGGGTGACCCCCCTGACCACTTGACCTGTGATGGAGTCTGTTCCTAAAGTTTGGAACCAAACGATCTATCTTTGCGCCCCCAGGCACCGACCGAGACCGGACGGCGAGAATGCAAGCGACTGTGGCCGGAGTACACGTAGATGTCCGGCACTGGATCGGCGGCCAGCGACTGGAGTCGACCGGGCCGCCCGTTCCCCCGTCTGCCTCCGCTACCTTTACCGACACCTCGCCCATCGACGAACGGCCGATAGCCGAGGTCTGCCGGGGCGGTGCGGCGGAGGTCAACGCGGCCGTGTCGGCGGCGGCGGCCGCGTTCGGCGAGTGGGGGGCCACGCCGCCGCGGGAACGGGCCGCGATGCTGCACGCCATCGCCGACGGGATCGAGGCCAGGGTCGAGGAACTGGCTCAGGTCGAGACCCGCGACAACGGCGCCCTCCTGCGCTCGCATCGCCGCAGCGTGATGCCCAGGGTCGCGCACAACTTCAGGTTCTTCGCTGACTGGCTGGCCAGGCTCGACGGCGGCGGGCTGGAAATCAACGGCCATCGCGAACTGGTGTCGTGGGCCCCAGCGGGCGTGACCGCGGTGATCACCCCGTGGAACGCGCCGCTGATGCTGGCCACCTGGCGGATCGCGCCGGCGCTCGCGGCCGGCAACACCGTCGTGGCCAAGCCGCCCGAGTGGGCACCGCTGACCGCCAGTCTGCTGGCCGACATCACCAGGCAGGCCGGCCTGCCCGACGGCGTGTTCAATGTGGTGCAGGGTCTTGGCGGCGAGGCGGGAGCGGCCCTGGCCGGCCATCCGGACGTCGCGAGACTGGCCTTCACCGGGTCGGTCGCCACCGGCCGCCAGGTCGCTGCTGCCGCGGGCGCGCAGCTGACCCCGGTCTCGCTTGAGCTTGGCGGCAAGTCGCCGCTGCTGGTCTTCGCCGACGCCGACCTTGACCTGGCCGTGACGCACGCGATCGGGCAGTACGACAATGCCGGGCAGGTCTGCCTCGCCGGGACCAGGCTGCTGGTCGAGGAGCCGATCGCGGCCGAGTTCACCGCGAGATTCATCGAGCGGGCGACAGCGCTGCGCCAGGGCGATCCGGCCGACGAGACCACCGACCTCGGGCCGAACATCACCAGAACCCACCTCGACCGGATAGACGGCTTTGTCAGGCGTGCCGTCGCCGCCGGGGCCCGCCCGCTGCTGGGCGGCCGGGTCAATCCGGACCTCGGCGGGCTGTACTACCTGCCGACGCTGCTGACCGATGCGCCGGACGGGGCCGAGATCCTGACCGAGGAGGTCTTCGGCCCGGTGCTGACTCAGCAGACCTTCAGCGGCGAAGCCGAGGCCATCGCCCTGGCGAACAACACCAGCTACGGGCTGGCCGCCACCTTGTTCACCGGCGATCGGGCCAGGGCCGAGCGCCTGTCCGCCCGGCTGCGGGCCGGCACCATCTGGGTCAACTGCTTCTTCGTCCGTGACCTGCGCGCGCCGTTCGGGGGTGCCGGGCTCTCCGGCATCGGCCGGGAAGGCGGCACCTGGAGCTTCGACTTCTACTGCGACGTCAAGAACACGGTCTACGCGGACCGGGGATGGAGTCCCGCCGGTGAACGCCATGGGTGAGGTCGTCGGCGCGGGCCTGCTCGCCCACGTTCCCACCATCATGCTGCCAGCTGAGCAGCGCCTTGAACTGAACGAGGGCAAGGAGATCAGTCTGGTCCCCGGGCTGAATCGGCTCCGGGGCGAGGTGTTCGAGACCTCCGAGTACGACACCGTCCTGGTGATCGACTCGCACTGGCAGACCACGGTGGAGTTCGTCGTGGCCGCCCAGCCGGTGCGAGCGGGCCTGTTTACCTCGGACGAGCTGCCGCGCGGCATGTGCCGCGTGCCCTATGACTGGCGCGGCGATCCTGAGCTCGCGCACGCGATCGCCGGTCAGGCGGCGGCGCACGGCACGTGGATCACCGCCATCGATGATCCCTGGCTGCCGGTGCACTACGCCACCGTTAACTTGTGGACCTACCTCGGCCGGGGCCTTGACCAGCGGTGGATCACGATCAGCACTACCTGCCACACCGGCGACACCGAAGATTTCCTCCGGGCCGGCCGGGCCATTGGCGCCGCGATAGCGGCGACCGATCGCAAGGTGCTGCTCATCGCCTCGGGTGCGCTATCCCACACATTCTGGCCGCTGCGCGAACTGCGCGCGCATGAGGCCAGTGACCCGGTCCATATCAGGACCGCGCAGGCCCGCGAGGCCGACCTGGACCGGATCGGCCTGCTCCTGGCCGGTGATCACGCCGGGGTGATCGAGGGAATGCCGGAGTTCCTGACCGTGCGGCCTGAGGCCAGATTCGCTCCTTACCTGATGATGATCGCGGCGCTGGGCGGCGGTACGGTGACTGCGCCGGGCGATCCTTTCAGCGACTATGAGAATTCGATCGGCACCGGGCAGATGCACATCTGGTTCGATCGTCCCGCCGGCGGCTGGTCAGGACCGGCGCCGACGCACGGAGGCGGCTAGTTGGCTGAGTACCGCAGGATCTTCCTGGACGGCGCGGCCGTCCAGGTCCGGCGCGACGGTGACGAGCTGGTAGCCGGCGACGGCCGCCGGCTGCCGGCGAGGGACGCGGTCCACCTGCCGCCGGTCCAGCCCACCAAGATCATCGCGGTGCACCTCAACCACCGGAGCCGGGTCGCCGAGTTCGGTGCCCGGCTGCCCGCCGCGCCCACCTACTTCCACAAGCCGATCTCCGCGCTGACCGGCCACGGCGGCGCCGTCATCAGGCCGGCCAACTGCCGTTACCTCAACTACGAGGGCGAAGTCGCGATCGTGATCGGCCGTACCTGCCGGGGCGTATCACTGTCAGAGGCGGGTGATTACATAGCTGGGTACACGATCGGCAACGACTTCGGGCTGCATGACTTCCGCGATACCGACGCCGGGTCGATGCTCCGGGTAAAGGGCTCGGACACGATGGCGCCGCTCGGTCCCGGCCTGGTCACCGACTGGGCGTTTCACGGGAAACGATTGCGCACCTACGTCAACGGCATGCTCGCGCAAGACGGCAGCACCGACGAGATGACCTGGGACATGCATTACCTGGTCGCCGACATCGCCAGGACGATCACCTTGTATCCCGGTGATGTCCTGCTGTCCGGCACGCCGGCGAACTCGCGGCCGGTCAAGCCTGGCGATGTCGTCGAGGTCGAGGTGGAGGGACTCGGCAGGCTCCGCAACCATGTCGTCGCGGGCCCGCAGGAGGTGGCGACCGGGTACGGCGCTCAGCCGACCGCCAGCGAGGAGGTGCTGTCCACTGCCCTCGGCGGCGACTGGGAGTTCCGCGGCATCAGGCCGCCAGCGCCCACGCCAGGGCCGACCCCAGCGCAGGGCCCCGCCTCAGCGCCAGGCCCCGCGTCGACCCCCGCCGGGGCGGAGTAGTGGAGCTCAGCGACTGGCTGCGGCTGGCCGCCGACTCAGTCGAGCAATGGCAGGCCAGTTACCCTCCGTTCGAGTCGCATCCATCGCTCCGGGTCAGTGACGAGCAGTTCACCGCCGCCTTCGAGGTCTTCGCCGAGCGGATGCGCGGCAACTACCCGTACTTCCATCCGTCCTACGCAGGGCAGATGCTGAAGCCGCCGCACCCGGTGGCCGTGGCCGGCTACCTGGCCGCCATGCTGGTGAATCCGAACAATCACGCGCTCGACGGCGGCAAGGTCACCTCTGAGCTGGAGAAAGAAGCAGTAGCCCAGCTCGCCGCCATGTTCGGCTTCACCACCCACCTGGGGCACCTGACCAGCAGCGGCACCATGGCCAATCTGGAGGCGCTCTACGTCGCGCGGGAGAGTCACCCGGGACTCGGCGTCGCCTACAGCTCCGAGGCCCACTACACCCACTCCCGGATGTGCGGGCTGCTCGGCATCAAAGGCACGGCCGTGCCGGTCGACGGCGCGGGCCGGATCGACCTGGACGCACTCGACCAGTTGCTGGCCGCCGGCCAGATCGGGACCGTGGTCGCGACCGCCGGGACCACCGCGCTCGGCGCGATCGACCCAGTGCACGAGGTGCTCGCCATCGCCCGCAGGCACGGAGTCCGGGTGCACGTCGACGCCGCTTACGGCGGGTTCTTCACGCTGCTGGCCGGCGCCGGGGGCCGGATCGGCCTTGACCCGCTGCCGTGGCGCGCCATCGCCGAGTGCGACTCGGTCGTGGTCGATCCGCACAAGCACGGATTGCAGCCTTATGGCTGCGGCGCTGTTATCTTCGGCGATCCTTCGGTCGGCCGGTTCTACGCGCATGACTCGCCGTATACCTACTTCACCTCGCGGGAGCTGCACCTCGGTGAGATCAGCCTGGAGTGCTCGCGGGCCGGCGCGGCGGCGGCGGCACTGTGGCTCACATTCCAGCTCCTGCCGCCGCGGCTGGACGGACTCGGCCAGGTGCTCGCCGCCTGCCGGGGTGCGGCCCTGGACTGGTCTGAGCTGGTCGCCGGATCTGACCTGCTCAAGGCCTATCAGGAGCCCGAGCTCGACATTGTGAGCTACTACCCGGTGACCAGGCCGGCCAGCCTCGGCGCGATCGACCAGGCGTCCGCCGCGATCATGACCGGCGGAATGACGGACGCCAGCCTGCCGGTCTTCGTCGGCACCCTCACGGTGACCTCGGCAGCGTTCAGCCTTCGTCACCCGGAAGTCGCCGCAGACCAGGACCAGGCGAGGATCTTGCGCAGCGTGCTGATGAAGCCGGAGTCGCAGACCTACGTCCGCTGGCTGCACACCCGGATCGAGGAGCTAGCAGGATAAGCGCCGCGTACCATCGTGGCATGTCACGTCGCCTGGCCGCAGACAGCGCAAGCGACCTTGTCCAGGCCGAGCGCGACATCCGGAGCCGGATCGGCGATCAGCCGCTCGATTTCGCCGCGATGGCCGCCGTGTCGAACATCTACCGCGCGGCCAACGTCGTCCGCAATCACCTGGAGCGCAAGGTACTCGCCGACGAGGACCTGTCCTGGGCCGCGTTCACCGTGCTGTTCGTGCTGTGGATCTGGGGCGACCAGGAGACCAGGCATCTCGCGGCCGAGGCCGGGGTGACCAAGGGCACCCTGACCGGTGTGCTCAAGACCCTGGAGAAGCGCGGCCTGGCCCGGCGGCGCGGGCACCACGAGGACGGCAGGCTGGTGCTGGTCGGCCTGGAGCCCAAGGGCACCGCCGTCATCGAACGGCTGTTTCCCGCGTTCAATCTCGGCGAGGCACTGGTCTCCAGCGGCCTGACCGAGCAGGAAAAAGACCAGCTCGCGGCCCTGCTGCGCAAGATCATCCGCTCGGCCGAGAACAGCTAAGCGGCTTCCGCCGGCGATGCGCAACGAAGCGACTCCGCACCGGAAAGGACTCCAGGCATGGATCAAGTCGAGGTCAGTGACCGGTTCGCGGCGCTCTCGACCGCCAATCTCGCCGATGGCTGCGTGCGAGCAAGCATCCCGGTGCGCTGCGCTCCCGCGGCGATCCGGGCGGTGGAGCCCGGCAGCCGCCTGAGCGGGCGCGCCGCCCCAGCCACTCACGCGGGCAGCGTCGATGTCTTCCTTGAGGCCTTTGAGCGAGCCAGCACCGGCGACGTGCTCGTGGTCGACAACGCGGGGCGGACCGATGAGGCCTGCGTCGGCGATCTCATCGTTCTTGAGGCCCTGGCCGCCGGGCTGGCCGGGATCGTGATCTGGGGCCTGCATCGCGACACCGCCGATGTACTGGCGATCGGGCTGCCGGTCTTCAGTCTGGGTGCGCTGCCCAGCGGCCCGCAGCGGCTCGATCCCCGTCAGCACGACGCACTCGAATCCGCTGTCCTCGGCGACTGGGAGGTGACCAGCGACGATCTGGTCTTCGCCGATGACGATGGCGTGCTCCTGGTGCCGGCCAGCCGCGCGAGCGAGGTCCTGACGGCGGCCGAGACGATCCGTGACACCGAGCGCGCCCAGGCCGATCAGATCAGGGCGGGCAGCACGCTCCGCGCGCAGGTCAGGCTCGACATCTTCCTCGACCGGCGTCGGCAGAACCCCGCGCTGAGCTTCCGCGAGCACCTCCGCACCGTGGGCGGCGCGGTAGAGGAGTAATGGGCTGGCCGGACCTGGCGAAGTGTGGCTGCCGCCGCAGCAACGGTGTGCCGACCTGCCCGGTATTTGCCCATTTCAGGGGGGTACTACCGTTGGCCGCGCAGTAGCAGAGCCGGCAGCCTGGGTCCGGCAGCCCGAAGACCCCGCAACCTTCCGTAGTAATGAGGCAAAGCTTGATCACGGAATTTGAGTTGCTTGATCACGCCAGCAACCTTCCGTGATCAAGACCTCGGCCATGATCACGGAAGTCTGCGCAGCGAACTGGCCGGGGCGGCGTCCGCCAGCCGGAGCGCGGTGGCGACGAGCCGGTCGGCGCGGACGCGGGCCGACCGCTCTTCGGCGATGGTCTGAGCCAGGAACAGCTCGGGCTCCGTGCCCGCCTGGGCGGCCTCGGCTCGGCCGCCCGCCTCCAGCCAGCCCCGAAGCTGAGCCCCGTCGACCTCAGGGTGGAACTGCAGCGCGAGGTGCCTGCCGATCGAGAATGCCTGCACCCCCACCTCATTGGTCGCCAGGATGGTGGCCTGCGGCGGCGGCAGGCACCGGTCACTGTGGAACTCAAGCCACGGCCCCGCCGGGATAGCCTCGGGATCAACCGTGTCGACCAGCATCCAGCCGATCTCCTTATGCGGCGCTTCCTCCACCTCGCCGCCGAACGCCACGCAGAGCGCCTGCGCGCCGAAGCAGATTCCGAGCACCGGGACTCCGGCGTCCTCGGCCTGGCGCAGCCAGGCCAGCTCCTGCCTGATCCACAGGCTCGGCGGCCCGGTGTCGTTGACCGAGGGGATAGCACCGAGAATCACCACATGGTCCACCTCGTCGAGTGCGGGAAGCTCACCCTCGCCGGGGAACAGGTGCGGCCGCAACTCCGCTCCCCGCGCCTCGAAGGCATCGGCGATGAAGCCAGGAGAATCCTCAGTGTGGTGCCTGATCACGATCACTCGCATGGCTCTCCTCGATTGCCGCGCATCTCGTTTGGTGCCAAACTATCCGCTATGACGGCCGTCGACCTGACCGATCTCGACCTGTGGCTTGACGGTATTCCCTACCGGGAGTTTGCCCGGCTTAGACGGGTTGCGCCAGTGGCATGGTTCGATGAGGCGCCTCCGAATTCGGGTTTCTGGTCGGTGCACCGGTATTCCGACATTGTCACCGCGACCCGCGACACCGCGACCTACTCCTCGGCCCGTGGCATCTCCTTCGAGGAGCCGACCGATGAGGATCTGGCGGTCAGGCGCACGATCATCGACACCGACCCGCCTGCTCATACCAAGCTCCGCAAGATCCTGTCGGGCAGCTTTACCCAGCGGGCGGTAGCAGTCTACGAGCATTTCGTGACCGGGCTCACCGAGGAAGTGCTCGACGCCGGGCTGCGGCCAGGGCCGTTCGATTTCGTCGACACCGTGGCCAAAGAGGTTCCGATCCGGGTGCTGGCCAAGGTCATGGGGCTGCCCGCTGATGATCTGCCGCTCTTCATCGACCTGGGTGACAAGCTGATCGCCAACACCGATCCGGAGATCACGGACGTCGTCTGGGGTCGCGACGACACCGACGCCTACCGGCGGTTCCCGTTCCGCAGTCCGTACGGCAAGCAACTCTGGGATCTGGGCCGCGACATCGTGCGGGACCGGCTCAAGGCGCCAGGCGATGACCTGCTGTCCGCACTGCTTCGAGCGCAGGTCGACGGAGACCGGCTGAGCGAGACCGACCTCGACAACCTCTTCTCGATCATGGTCATCGCGGGCAACGAGACCACGCGAATAGCCATCGCCCAGGGCGTGCTCGCCTTCTGCCAGTACCCAGACCAGTGGGACCGGCTGCGCGCCGACCCGGCTCTGATCGACTCGGCGACCGAGGAGGTACTCAGGTGGACCTGCCCGACCCACTTCATGCGCCGGACCGCCACGACCGGCACCGAGCTCGGCGGCGCCGCCATCAGAGCCGGCGACAAGGTAGTCCTCTGGTACACCTCAGGCAACCGCGACGAAGCGGAATTCGATGACGCTGACGCCTTCGACATCGGCCGGTCACCAAACCGCCACCTCAGCTTCGGCCGAGGCGGCCCGCACCTGTGCATCGGCGCCCACCTAGCCCGCCTCGAACTGCGCATCGTACTGGCCGCCCTGGCGAGGCGAGTAGCCAGATTCGAGCTAGCCGGCCAGCCCCGCCGAGTCCGCTCAAACTTCACCAACGGCCTCCGCGAACTCCCCATCCGAGTGCGCCACTGATGCTCCGTGATCAAGGCCGGCGACCCGCCCGTAGCAGACCTTGACAGCAGATCGTTCGCGTCCCATACGATCCGGGGCAACGACGTCCCGAGAGGACAGCCCGTGACGAAGATCGACGCCTTCGCTCACATCCTTCCCCCCGCCTACGCCCAGCGCATGGAAGCCCTGTCGACCGGTGCCGGCGTGAGCAAGCGGATCCTCGGCTACCAGCCCTGGATCCACGAAGACCCGGCCCTGATCGACCTCGACGCCCGCTGGCGGACGATGGACCCCTTCGGCGACTACCGTCAGATCCTCACCCTCGCCGTCCCTCCCCTTGAGGAACTCGGCGACGCCGCCCTGGCGCTCGACCTGGCCAGAGCCGCCAACGACGAGCTGGCCGGACTCGTGGGCAGGCACCCCGACCGGTTCGCCGGCTTCACCGCCGCGCTGCCGATGAACGACCCCCAGGCGGCTGCGGCCGAGCTTGACCGGTCGATGAGCCAGCTCGGCGCGCTCGGCGCCCAGTTGCACACCAATGTCAGCGGCGCCCCGCTCGACCAGCCCAGGTTCGAGGCCATCTTCGACGTGGTGACCAGCCACGACGGCATGCTCTGGCTGCACCCGACTCGCAGCCCGATCTGGGCGGATTACCCCGTCGAGGACCAGTCCAGGTACGGCATCTGGTGGTCGCTCGGCTGGCCCTACGAAACGTCGGTCGCGATGGCGCGGCTCGTCTACTCAGGCTGCTTCGACCGGCACCCGGACCTCAAGATCATCACTCACCACGCCGGCGCGATGATCCCGCATTTCGCCGGCCGCCTGGCCTCCCCGATCGAGGACCCGGAGCGAGACGCGATCATGTCGTCGCTCAAGGCCGACCCGATGGACTACTTCCGCAACTTCTACGCCGACACCGCGATGTTCGGCGCGACTCACGCGGTGCGGTGCGCGGTTGAGTTCTTCGGCGCCGATCACGTGCTGTTCGGCACCGACATGCCGCTCGGCGGCCCGACCGTGGTCGGCGACACCATCGCCGATATAGAGGCACTCGGCCTGTCCGACTCTGACACTGCGGCGATCCTCGGCGGCAACGCCGGACGGCTGCTGCACCTCCCCGCCTGACCAGCGGCAAAGCATTTCGTTCCATAAAAATCGCAGGAGGAACCCATGGCTGCGAAGAGCCTGATGCCGCTCGTGCCGCTCGGCGGCAGCGGGCTCGTCGTCAGCCGGATGGCGCTCGGGTCCTGGCGCACCTATGAGCGGATCAGCCGCGAGCAGGGGATCGCGGTCATGCGCGCGGCACGCGACTCAGGTATTACCTTCCTCGACGATGCCAGGTATAACGACGAGACTGGCCGGGCGCCGATTCCGACTGGCTACTCCGAGATCGTGTTCGGCGAGCTCTTCCGCGCGGCCGGCTGGCGCCGGGATGAGGCGGTGGTGTCAAACAAGCTGTGGTGGGAGTTCTGGCCGGACGAGACGCCGGAGCGGGAACTGACCGGCTCGCTGCGCCGGATGGGCCTGGAGCACATCGACCTGATCTACTCCGAGGTGCCGCCGGACGGCGTGCCGCTCGCCGACGCGATCGGGATGATCACGGGGCTGATCGAAGCCGGCACCGCGCGGGCCTGGGGCACGCTGAACTGGCCGCCCGACCTGATGGAGCGCGCCTGGCAGATCGCGGAGGCAGCGGGCGTCGCCGGTCCGACCGCGACGCAGCCGCCTTACAGCCTGGTCAGCCGGGCCATGGTGGAAGACCCGGCGATGCGGGAGCTGACCGCGACTCGCGACGTCGCGATCGTGGCGTCCTACGCACTGGCCGGCGGCGTCCTGACCGGCAAGTACGACCAGGATCCACAGGCGGGGCGAGCCGCAGGGGAGCTGGAGAGCCCGCGCTATGCGGCCGTACTCGCGGCCGGGCGGCGGCTCGCCGAACTGGCCGGGCTGGGCCGGGACCCGGCTCAGCTCGCGTTCGCGTTCGCGCTTGGCAATCCCAGCGTGACGACCGTGCTGTTCGGCGCCACCAGGCCTGAGCAGATCACGTCGAACCTGGGCGCGCTCGAGGTAGCTGACCAGCTGACCTCCAGGGAGCGGACCGAGCTAGCCGCCATCGGCGCCTAGCGCCCGCCCCCTGGCCGGATTCTCCCGCAGCCCGACTGTTGACCAGGCCGTGCGTTTTCCTTTTCCCGGCTGCGGAAATTCCGGAGGACAGGAAACTCCTGCGCGTTCCGGAGTTCGCCTGCCTGCGTATTTCCGACCTTGGAAGGGTCCAACCTATGACGAACACCGTTGAGGTGCCTACGATGGCGCCGGCTCAGCTGGCGCTTACTGACGCGGCTGCCCGTCAGCTGGCGAACGCTACCAAGACCTCGGCTCAGCTCAACACGATCACGCCCCGGTGGCTGGTCCGCATGTTGTCCTGGACGCCGGTCGAGGCCGGCATCTACCGGCTGAACCGGGTCGTCAACCCAGAGTCCGTGCTCGTCGCCTGCCCGCCGCGGGACGAGTCGGCGCTGCCCACGACCTATGTCGGGTACGACGAGGCCGCGCGGGAGATCTTCCTCAACTCGGTCGCGACCATTGTCGACATTCACACTCGGGTGTCCGATCTGTACGGCAGCCCGTATGACCAGATCGAAGAGCAGCTCAGGCTGACGATCGAGACTGTGAAAGAGCGCCAGGAAAGCGAACTGATCAACAACCCGAACTACGGCCTGATCGCCAGCGCCGCTCCTGAGCAGCGCATCTCGACGCGCACCGGCGCGCCCACGCCCGATGACTTCGACCAGCTCATCACCAAGGTCTGGAAGGAGCCCGCCTTCTTCATGACTCATCCGCTCGGCCTCGCGGCGTTCGGCCGGGAGTGCACCAGGCGAGGGGTACCGCCGCCCACCGTCAGCCTGTTCGGGTCGCAGTTCATCACCTGGCGCGGGATCCCGGTGGTCCCGTCGGACAAGGTGCCGGTCGTCGAAGGCAAGACCAAGGTACTGCTGATGCGGGTCGGCGAGCAGCGGCAGGGGGTCACCGGCCTGTTCCAGCCAGGTCTGACCGGCGAGCGCTCGCCCGGCCTCTCCGTCCGGTTCATGGGCATCAACCGGCACGCGATCGCCTCATACCTGGTCTCGCTCTACTGCTCGCTCGCTGTCCTCACCCCGGACGCGCTCGGAGTCCTCGACAACGTGGAGGTCGACAAGTTCCATGAGTACGCCCACACCTACCGGTGACAGTCACCAGAACGGCCACTCCCGCCGCCTGGGTGACCTGGCGGCGTGGGTGCCGGACGAGGCGTCACTGACCAAGCTGGCCGCCGACGTCCTGCGCGGGCTGGCGGCTGACGACGCCGGCCCGGCCCCGGCCCCGGCCCCGGCTGCGGCATCCTTGGCCCCGGCATCCGCTGACCTCCTTGAGCTGCCTGCCGAGGTCCGGCCGGCGCTCCCTGGGCCGCCCGATGAGCTGCCCGACGCCGGGGTCAGCCAGCCGTCGTTCTACTTTGTCGATGAGCGGCTGCTGATGCCGAGCGAGGCAAGCCCGCCGGGGAGCCAGGGGTTCGACGTCGACGCTGTGCGCCGGGAGTTCCCGATCCTGGAGGAGCGGGTCAACGGCAAGCAGCTGGTCTGGCTAGATAACGCGGCGACAACGCAGAAGCCGCGGTCGGTCATCGACCGGCTGGCTTATTTCTATGCGCACGAGAATTCCAACATCCACCGGGGCGCGCACACTCTCGCGACGAAGGCGACCGACGCCTACGAGGACGCCAGGTGCAAGGTCGCCACGTTCCTCGGGGCACCGTCGAGTGACAGCATCGTCTTTACCAGGGGCACAACCGAGGCGATCAACCTGGTCGCCCAGACCTGGGGCCGTGAGCACCTCGGGCCTGGCGACGAGATTCTTGTCTCGCACCTGGAGCATCACGCCAACATCGTCCCCTGGCAGCTGCTCGCCAGCCAGGCCGGCGCGAAGCTGAAGGTCATCCCGGTAGACGACGACGGTCAGCTCCGGCTGGACGGCCTGACCGCGCTCCTCAGTGATCGCACCAGGCTGGTAGCGGTCGCGCACGTCTCCAACGTGCTCGGCACGATCGTCCCGATCGAGGCGGTCATCGCCGCCGCGCACCGGGTCGGCGCCCGGGTTCTGGTCGACGGGGCACAGGCAGTAGCGCATCTGCCAGTCCGGGTCCAGTCGCTCGACGCTGACTTCTACACCTTCTCCGGGCACAAGATCTTCGGCCCGACCGGGATCGGGGCGCTCTACGTCAAGCCCGAGATCCTGGCCGACCTGCCGCCATGGCAGGGCGGCGGAAACATGATCAGCGACGTCACTTTCGAGCGCACCAGGTACCAGCAGGCGCCGGCCAGGCTTGAGGCCGGTACCGGCAACATCGCCGACGCCATCGGGCTCGGCGCCGCGCTCGACTTCGTCACGAAAACGGGCCTGGCCGGAATCGGCGCCTACGAGCACCAGCTGCTTGAGTACGCGACCAGGCAGATCTGCGCCGTTCCCGGCCTGCGGCTGGTCGGCACCGCGCCGGACAAGGCGAGCGTGCTCACGTTCGCGCTCGACGGCCACGACCCGGCCGACCTCGGCACCGCGCTTGACCGGCAGGGCATCGCCGTCCGGGCCGGCCACCACTGCGCGCAGCCCATCCTGCGCCGATTCGGCCTGGAGGCCGCCGTCCGGCCGTCGCTGGCCATGTACAACACCTGCGCCGAGGTAGACAAGCTAGTCAGCGCTCTGCACGCGATCGCCGCTGCCGGCTAGGCATCGCGACCGGCTCGACTCGGCTGGCGCACCGCGATCAGCACGAGGGCGGTCGCCACCGCCGAGCCGAGGGCGAGCACCGGCCAGACGCTGTGACCCAGCCGGATCAGCAGCCAGCCGCCGATCGCCGGGCCAATCGCGGTGCCGAGCCCGAACATGAACTGGAAGCTGCCGATGTAGTAACCCTTGAGCCCGGCGGGTGCCGCTACCGCTGGATAGGCGAAGGTAGCCGGGCCGCCGATGATCTCGCCGAGTGACCAGACCAGTGTGCCGCTGAGGATCACCGCCGGGCCGAACGGAAGTCCGTATATCGCCACGCCGACCCCCAGCAGAGCCAGCGTGAGCGCGATCGAAAGCCGCATCGGCCAGGACTGGGTGACCTTGGTGACCAGTAGCTCGAAGGCGATCACGACGAAGCCATTGAGCGACACCGCGAGGGTGTACCAGCCAATCGCGATTCCCGCGTCCTTGATGTTCAGCGGCAGCGTGGACAGGTACTGGACGTAGACGGCCGAATGAATGCCTATAGCGATCAGGTAAAGGCAGTACCGCCTGTCCCGGAACATCTGGAGATATCCAGAAGACCACCGGCCTGAATCAGGCTGGACTGGCTGGCGCGGATCTATTTCAAGATCGTGATCGTCTTTGCTTTTCACCTGATGAGCCGGCAGGGCGACCCAGGCCAGCACGGCATAGGCCAGCGCGATCAGCGCCTCTCCCCAGAAGACCAGGCTGTAGCGATGACCCGCTAGGTAGTAAAGCCCGAGGCCGAGCAGCGGAGCCGCGGTCGCACCGAGGTTCAGCCCGAACCGGTACAGCGCGAACGTCATCACCTGCCGGTCGTCGGCGGTGAGGTCGGAGAGCAGCATCGCCGACGCGGGCCGGTAAAGCTGGCTGATCAGGCTGACCACGATCGCCGCCAGCAGCAGCACCGGGTAGGACGGCAGGTACAGCCAGGACGCCATGATCAGGCAGGTGCCCGACATGCTGATTACCGTCGCGTTCCTCGGGCCAAGGCGACCGGCCAGCGTGCCTCCGACCAGCACGCCAGCCACTGCGCCGCAGCCATAGGCGGTCAGGGCGAAAGCGGCCTGCTCGGTCGAGTAACCCTTGGACGTCAGGTACAGGACAAGGAAGAGGTTGAGGAACGAGCCAAGCCGGTTGATGAGCACCCCGACGAGAACGACCTTGACCGGCAGCGGCGCCTCGAAGAAGGCGGCCCGCACGCCGACCCGGTCGTTACGGCCAGCCTGCTCAGCTGTCTGCGTCATCGGGGGCTACCGGCGCGTCGAAATCGTGATCGCGGCCCTGACCAGGACCTCAAGGACGTCGAGCTGCTCAGGTGAGCAGGCGTCGATGAAGAACGTCACGGCCCGGTCGTCAGAACTCTCTAGCTCGGCCAGCACACTGCCCCGGTCCTTGAGCACGAGCACCGCGCGCAGCGCCGGGTCGTCTTCGGCTGCTCCTGGCTTGATCTCCGGCCACACGCCGCCTTCACCGATCCACTGAGCCTGAACGTCGGGCCAGGCGACGCTCACATCGTCGAGCACGCCGGGTGCGTGCTCCAGGTAGACCTGCCTGGCGAACCGGCGCGGCGCGGGGTAGCTGGCCGGAACGCCGAGAGCTATGTTCAGGACTTCCAGTTCGAGTGGCACCCCGGTGGCCAGGTGGTAGAGCGCCATCAGGCCGTCGCCGGGAGTCCTCGCGGCCACCTCCATCAGCACGGCCCGGCCCTGCCTGGTGATCCGCCACTCCGAGTGCGTGATCCCGTCGGCGAACCTGAGTCGCTCAAGCAGCACCGCGTTCGCCGCGAGCAGCCGCTCGGCAACGTCCGTCCTCGGCTCGGGGACGCTGTGCGACAGCTCGACGAAGGTGCGTTCGTGCCACTGCGTGGTCTCTTTCCTGGTCGCGGACGCGAACACGATGGCCCCGTGCTGCACCAGGCTTTCCACCGAGTACTCCTGGCCCTCCACCCGTTCCTCGACGAGCACGATCTCGTGCTTCGGATAGTTGCCGAGTTCCCGGCAAAGCTCCGCGAGGTCAAGCACCGTCAGGACACCCCAGCTCGAATGCCTGCTGGCTGGCTTGACCACGGCAGGGAACCCGACCGCGTCGATGGCCGCACGCAACCCGGGGTCGAGCTGGCCGCTCGCGCTGGCCAGCGCCCGCTGCGCGGCCGGGATCACGACCGAGCGCGGGCTGAGGTCGGGGGTATACCAGCGCTGCAGGTACTTGCTGCGGCAAGCCCTGCTGGCGAGCACGCCGGGACCTGGCTGGCCCAGCCCGTCGCAGAGCAGTCCGGTCGGCTCGGCGAGTACGTCGCCGACCGCGTACGCACCTACGATCGTGTACTTCTCCCGCCAGGCGGTCACCACCGCGATCGCCCCGGCGATGAACGCCCCCTCAATGGTCACGTCCCCGTCCACGAACTCGATGTCGCCGATCATGGCCATCGGCCCGCCGCTGACAGCCATCTGAGCCGCCGCGCTTTCCCTGTACGCCGCCGATGTGATCACCAGGGCCGTTAAGCCGCGCCTCGACAGCTCTGCGACGTAGAGCGGGTCACGACTGATAACGGGGAACGACCCGGTCAAGATGAAAGCTGCTGGCTTGACCGGAAGCTGAGCAGACTGCGTCACGTCACATCCTCCTCATCGCGCCTCATGCGCGCTCATCGCGCCAATGCAGCCCTTGATGCTGGCGCGAAACGGGGAACAACTGAACGCCTAATTCCGGCTGAGGCAATACGCCCATTGAGCACTAAAAGTGTCACCGTGACCCATCTGGTAAGGCGACTCAGATCATGATGTCATGGTTTGTTCACCTGTACTAGGTCGCGCGGCGGACAAGCCTCCGGGAGGGAGTTTGGATCTAATATCACTTTAGATCGGATATATTAGGAATCCGCATAACTCTTACGACCCGGAAACCAGGGCCGGCCCATGCGCCCTTCAGAAAGGTAAACATCTGTCGCAATCGGTAGCAGCCCGGGCCGATCTGCTCTAATGTCGCAGCTAGTGTTGCCAGCAGGCGGCTTTGTGTTCGGCTAGCGCACAATGTGCCAATGTTCCTGTGGTGCTGGCGACTTTGTCGGAATGTGACTTAGCCGGGGGCGAGCCCCAGGAAGGGTGGGGGGCGTGCCTTCGGGTATGCAAGCGCGGGCCGATGGAAGTCTGGAGCTAGCCCGGCCGCAGGGCCCGCAGCGTCCGGCGGGCAGGCAATCCAAGTCGGCTAAGGTCGCGAAGCCCTCGCGACCGCCGAGTCAGCGGCGATCGCAGTGGGGCCGCGACCGGCGGACCGAGGCCATGCCGGTCGTGCCCAGGCCGGTGAGCGATCGCCGGATCGCGATGACCAGGCTGGCCATCATCGTGACGGTGACGGCGTGGATCGCCTACTTCGTCACCTGGCTGCTCAACGATTTCCTCAACGCGCAATTCGCGAGCACCAGATCGCGGGCCGAGGCGATCATCTACCTGCTCATCATCACCATGCTGACCGCTTCGGCGCTCGCGTACCTGCTGAGCAGGCTCGGCTTCTGCTACCGGACCCGCAGCCATCACCGGGCGAGCCGGGCGGTGCTCGACCAGTTCTTTGACGCCAAGGCGCCGACCCTGACCGCGATTGTTCCTTCCTATCAGGAAGAAGAGCACGTGATCAGGAACACCCTGCTCTCTGCGGCCCTTCAGGAGTACCCGCACAAGCGCATTGTGCTGCTCATTGACGACCCGCCCGTGCCCAAGAACAGGCGAGCCCGCGACCAGCTCAACGCGGCGCGCAACCTGCCAGGCAAGATCAATGACCTGCTCGCTGTGCCCAAGGCCCAGTTCGTGACCGCCGCCGCGGACTTCGAGGCCAGGTACGCCAGCGTGCCCTGGCCAGACCTGCAGGCGATGGCCGCCCTGTCGGCGCACTATGAGGCGGCAGTGACCTGGCTCAGGCAGCTGGCCGCCAGCCTGGAGGTCACCGACCACGCCGACGCCTTCTTCGGCAACGAGGTAGCGCACCGGCTCGCCGGGGACCTGCAATCGGTGGCCTGGGCACTGCGGGACGCGGCGGCCGAGGATGTCGTGCTCGATCACACCCACATGCGGCGGCTGTACCGCCGCCTGATCTGGATCTTCCGGGCCGAGCTGACCAGCTTCGAGCGCAAGCAGTACTCCTCGCTCTCGCACGAGGCCAACAAGGCGATGAACCTCAACAGCTACATGGGCCTGATGGGCGGCAGCTTCCGCGAGGTTCGCACCGTCACCGGGCTGATGCTGATACCCGCCGACCCGACCGACTGCGATTTCCACATTCCTGATCCGGACTACGTGCTGACGCTCGACGCCGACAGCGTGCTGCTGCCCGAGTACTGCCTGCGGCTCGTGCACCTGCTTGAGCAGAGCGAGCACCGAACCACCGCGATCGCGCAGACGCCGTACAGCGCCTTCCCCGGCTCGGCCACCAGGCTGGAGCGGATCGCCGGCGCCTCGACCGACCTGCAGCACATCGTGCACCAGGGCCTGACCTATTACGACGCCACGTTCTGGGTCGGCGCGAACGCCATTATCCGCAAGCGCGCGCTCGACGCCATCGTGGAGAAGTCCTACATCGGCGACTGGGAGATCAGGCACTACATCAGGGACCGCACCGTGATCGAGGACACCGAGTCCACGATCGACATGGGCATCCACGGCTGGCGGCTGTTCAACTACCCGGAGCGGCTCAGCTATAGCGCCACTCCGCCCGACTTCGGCTCGCTGTGCATCCAGCGGCGGCGCTGGGCCAACGGCGGGCTGCTCATCCTGCCCAAGCTGGGCCGGCAGCGGCGGGCCAAGAAGGAGCGCGGCGAGCGCACCAGGTTCGGCGAGCTGTTCCTGCGCTGGAACTACATGGCCTCCATCTGCTGGAGCTCGTTCAGCCTGCTGATCTTGCTGGTCTTCCCGTTCAGCGCGACCCTGATCAGCCCGCTGCTCGGGCTGGTCGCGCTGCCGTACTTCATGGCCCAGGCCAGCGACCTGCGGTACTGCGGCTACAAGCGGATCGACGTGGCCAGGATCTACGGCTTCAACCTGATCCTGCTCCCGGTTAACCTGGCCGGCACCGTGTCGTCCCTGGTCCAGGGCATCACCGCATCCAAGTCGGCGTTCGCGAGGACACCCAAGGTCCGCGACCGCACGGTGGCGCCGCCGTTCTTCGTCATCGCGCCTTACCTGGTGATCGCGCTGGCCGCGGTCACGTTCTACTCGGCCTACCGGCATGTGCGCGTAGAGAACATGGCGTACGCAGCGCTCAATATCGTGCTGGCCGGCTACGCGACGATGGCGTTCATCGGGGTCAGGAACTCGCTCGTGGATGGCTGGATCCACTTCACCTCGCTGCTGTACAAGCCGGCCCAGCCGCGCAGGCGCGCGATCGCACGGGCAGCCAAGGCCGCGCCGCCGCCGGTGCAGGCCGACTGGCGCACGGTGCTCCAGGTGGGACCGATCGACTCCGGGCACTGGCGGGTCAACCCGTCCCGGCCCCCGATCACCGCAGCCGTACCCGTGCCCGCCGGGGCCGAACTGCCGGTGCGAAGCGGCCGGCACCGTGCGGGCGCCGAAGACGGCCCGGTGCCGGCGTACGAGCCGGCGTACGAGCCGGTCAGCAGGCTCAGCCACGACGACGCGCTCCGCACCAGGCGGGCCTATTTCTCCGAGCCCGAGTACCGCGCCGAGCCCGAGTACCCCGAATACGCCGAGCCGCACTACTCCGAGCAGGGCTTCCAGGCCGAGCAGGGCTTCCGCGAGCCGGACTACGGCGACCCGTACCGCAACGATGCGGGAGCCGGTCCCTACTACGATCCGCGCGGCTATCCAGCCGATGACGGCTACCGCCCGGAGGTGTAAACGATGGTGGCATCGGACGACACCTGGATCGGAGAGGTCGAGCCCAGACGCCGGCTGTCCTTTTTCCGGGTGCTGCTCGCGCTCATCCTGTTCGCCGGCGTCGGCTACGGCGGCTATACCGTGGTCAAGTCCAGGCTGGTGGCTCAGGTACCGATCCGCAAGACCTGGTTCGCACCCTACGTGGACGTGACGGTGCCGCCGGTCTACCAGTTCCAGAGCACCTCCGATGACCCGGCCAGGCAGACCGTACTCGGCTTCGTGGTCGACTCGCCTGACGCCGGCCAGCCGTGCACGCCGACCTGGGGCGCGGCGTACACCCTCAAGGCGGCCGATCAGGCCCTCACGCTTGGATCGCGGATCGCGCAGATGCAGCAGGACGGCGCGCAGCCGATCGTGTCGTTCGGCGGGCAGGCGCACACCAGCCTGGACGAGAGCTGCACCAGCGTGCCCCGCCTGGTGCAGGCCTACCAGACGGTGATCAGCAAGTATCACCTGTCCACCATCGACCTCGACATCGAGGGAACCGCGCTCGATGACGTGACTGCCGGGCAGCGCCGGGCGACAGCGATCGCCGACCTGCAGCGAGCGGCGCTCGCCGACGGCAAGCGGCTGGCAGTCTGGCTGACCCTGCCGGTCGAGCCTGATGGCCTGCAGGACAACGCGCTGTCGGTCATCTCGCAGATGCTCGCCGACCGGGTAGCCATCGCCGGCGTCAACATCATGACGATGGACTTCACCGATCCGCCCGGGTCGGGACAGACCATGCTCGGACTGGCCGAGGACGCGCTTTACGCGACCCACTCCCAGCTGCTCAAGCAGCTGCAGCGGTATGGCGAGCGACCGGGATCGGCCCAGGTGTGGCAGCAGCTCGGCGCGACCGCCATGATCGGCCAGAACGACATCAGGGGCGAGAATTTCACCGTCGCCGACGCCGCCGGCCTGACCACCTTCGCCAGGGCCAACGGGCTTGGCCGGGTCTCGATCTGGTCGCTGAACCGGGACAGCCAGTGCGGCACCTCGTTCCCTGAAATTGGCTTGATGTCGAATACCTGCAGCGGCACCGCCGAGCGGACCCTCCAGTTCGCTGCGGTCTTCAGCCAGCTGCCGGGTCAGGCGAGCGCCTTCGTTACCCTGGCGACCGCGCCCAAGCCGCCAACTCTGGACACCAACCCGTCGGACGCGCCCTATCCGCTCTGGTCGGCCACGCAGCCGTACGCGGAGGGTTACAAGATCGTCGAGCACGGCGAGATCTACGACGCCAAGTGGTACAACACCGGCGATGACCCGGCCGCTGTCGTGCAGTTCTCCTGGCAGACGCCGTGGGAGCTGATCGGCCCGGTGCTGCCAGGCGACAAGGCTCCCGTGATCCCCACGCTGCCAGCCGGCACCTACCCGGCCTGGGAGCGCGGCACAGCCTACAAGGGCGGCATCAAGGTGCTCTTCCGCGGCCTGCCGTACCAGGCCAAGTGGGATAACGAGGGTGTGTCCCCCCAGACCAGCGCCGATGCCTCAAGCGGCTCGCCGTGGCAGCCCCTCTTCACGATCCCCGGCGAGCCCAAGAGCTAAGGGCGAAGAGCCGACCGGCGAAGCACCGGAGAGGGCGATGCCCAGGCATGCGCATCTGAGTATCGTGAGTCGCGCGATCGGCGAGTCAAGGAGTGATCGAAGATACGTTCGAATAAGATGCTGATATGAACGTCACCGAACGAGGGGCCATGCTGGCTCTCCTTCGGCTGCCCGGACGATCCTGGTCCGAGGTAGCCGACGAGGTGGAGACGGCTGGGTCCGCTGCGGAGGTACTCGACGAACGATCGCCTAGACAGCTCTCCCTGTTCGAAGGGGAGTCTGACGTAGCCTCTGTCGCCGAGAGGGCGGAAGCCGATATCTCCGAGTGGGAAAAGGAAGGGATGCGCTTTCTCACGCTCCTGGATGCCGACTACCCGGCATCGCTGCTCAGCGTCCATCAGCGGCCTCCTTTCATCATGATCAGGGGACAACTCAGCGACGCCGATCTACGGAGCGTGGCGATCGTGGGTACCAGGCAAGCGAGCGAGCACGGACTGCGTGAAGCAGACGATCTCGCACGAGGACTCGCGCGAGTCGGCGTCCCGGTTGTGAGCGGCCTCGCCTCCGGCATTGACACCGCAGCGCTACGCGGAACTCTGTCCGCGCATGGGCGAGCGGTGGCCGTCATAGGTACAGGCTTGCGACGCAGCTATCCAGCGGAGAACGCGGAACTCCAGGAGCGTATCGCTCGGAACGGACTCGTCATCTCTCAGTTTCTGCCGGATGCACCGCCGACCAAGGCGAGCTTCCCGATGCGCAATGCGGTGATGAGCGGCTACAGCGCCGCAACTGTGGTCGTCGAGGCACCGTACCGCAGTGGAGCACGCATGCAGGCCAGGATCGCACTTGAGCAAGGTCGTCGCGTGTTTTTGCTTGAGGCATTGCTTGCCAACGAGTGGGCCATGGACTACGCGAAAAAGCCAAATACAACCGTCGTGCGAACCGCTGGTGACGTTCTCGGTCATCTGAGATCGGCTCTGGTCTCCGACCAGGACCTTGTGTGGGCGTGAACCGCTGTGGCCACAGTTCTTGAGCTGACCGCGAGCTACGACAACTTCCTCATCCCGGTCTTAGCTGCCCGTCCAGGAATCTGCGCGATCTGCAATAGATCTGTACTGCCCAGTTTCACCGGTCCCCTGCTGTCGTCAGCGCAACAGCAGGGGACCCCAGCTGCGGCACCGAGGCCATCCCGATCCCGGCATACCCGGCAAAAAGACCAGCCGGGCCGGCGAGCCGCAGCCCAGCCCGCCCCGACCAGCCTCTCCCGCACCATCACGAACCCGCCCCTCCAGGCGCAACCACCCCGGCCCCTATACCACGCGACACCCACCACACCGCCACCATCACCCCGCCTGACACAACCACCCCCGGCCACCTCCCACCAGCCACAACACCCCCGTCCCACCACAAACCAGCCACCTTAAGTTCCTGGCATTGGGTCCAGCCCCAGCTATGTCACATCGATGGGGTTCCAGCCCCAGCTATGTCACATCGATGGGGTACGGCCCGGCAGGCCAGCGGCGGGACAGGCACGGGCTGGACCAGCCACCCCGGAACCAAGTTCCTGCCAACTTTCACGGAACCCAAGCAGAGCCATGCTCCGTGATCACGGGCCGGTCAATGATCACGGAAATCCGCCGCGCCGCCGGTCCCAGTCCCGGTCCGGGCAGCGGACCGCCGTCCCCGGGCAATCCGGACACCGGTTCCCCTGGCCAGTCACCCTCGCCCAAAGAGAGCTGCACCTATGCCACATCGATGCTGCTGGGACAGCATCTCTGTCACATCGATGCGGCCTTGCCGGGGGATGGGGAGCGCCCCGGCGGGTTAGCAGCCCGCGAGCCCGCCCCAGGCGGAGACAGTGTCGCTGGCGGTGAAGGATGAGCCTGCGGCACCGAAGCCGAAGGTGCGGTTATTGACGAAGCCGCAGCCGCTCGCCTCCTCCACGTTGGTCCAGTTGCCCAGGTCAAGCTTGTACTGGAACTGAGCGTTCGCGGCGGCCGGGATAGTCAGGGTCCAGGTACTGGCACCCGTCTTGGTCATCGGGATCTCGGCGGCTCCCCAGTCGGCCGATGCCTTCATCCCGGTGCCGAGGGCGCTGTAGTCGCCGCTCAGATACACCGTGTCAGTACTCGGCGTGCTGGCCGGGACGGTGACATTGATGACGGCCTGCGCGGGTCCGCAGCCGCCGGGGCCGGTCCAGTTGGCCACCGTGTCGGTCACCGTGCCGCCATTGACGGTCATCGACCTATTGCTGACGGACCCGCAGGTGCTGGTCTCTTCCACATTCACCCAGCTTCCGCCGAGCGTGTACTTGTAGGCCAGGGTCGAGCTGGCGGCGGCGTGCACGGTCGCGGTCCACTGGGTCGAGCTGACCCGCGTCATCGGGATGCCGCTCGGTGACCAGTCCGGCGCTCCCTCGCCGAGCGCGCTGAAGTTGCCGTTCAGGTAGACGTTCTCGCCCGAGGCGTCGGTGCTGACCGGGACGGTCACGGTCACCTTCTCGGTCACCGATCCGGTCCCGGCGGTCGCGGCGGCGTACCGATCAGCGACGACGGCCGGGGTCTCGACGTCACGGCCCGCCGAGATGTTGATCGCGAGCCGCACGTACTGCGCCATTGCCCACATCAGCGGGGTAGACGAATTGTCGGCCTGGCCGAACGTGAACCCGCCGGTCCCCGTGCTGCCGCCCCAGACCTGCTCGGAGATCTGGTAGCCGGAGTTCGCCGCGCCGGCCAGGGTCGCCAGCATGGACTTCGCCGCCGTCAGGTTGCCGTCGGCGACGTCATACTCACCGCGCTCGCCGGTGAGCACCGGCCAGGGATTGCCGGTGCCGCCCGAGGTGAAGTCGCCACCGGCCGAGGTCTCGCCGTAGCCGTCGAAGTTGTACCGGTGCCAGATCGGGCCCTCAGGAGTCTGCACCTCAAGCCCGGTGTCGACGACGGGAAGCGTGTTCGCGATCTCGGTCGTGGCCGGCGCGGTCACGCCGAGCCTGACCAGCTCCAGATAGCTCGGATCGGTCACGGTGCGGTCATCATGGCTGCCGCCGTTATTGGCGATGCCGATGAACGTGCCGCTGTTGGGCGTGGCGTCCGGCGTGATCCGCAGGTAGTAGTCACCATTGCCGTACGGGCCGCTGGTGGTATAGGTGTCGGCGTCCACGTCCTGCTCGAACGCGTCGGCCTTGGACAGATAGGTGGCCGCGTCGGCCGCGTCGCCATTGTCGGCCGCGATCACCGACGCGCAGACCAGCCCGGCAATCTCGGCCGCCATCGTGGCCGGGGAGTAGCCGCCGATTTCCTCCCAGCGCTCCTCCGGGGTGAAAGGCCCGTTGGCCACCAGGTAGTTCGCGAGGCTCTTGAGCTGCGGCCAGTCGGCCGGCCCTGTCGCCCCGAGCTGGTAGGCCAGGATAAGCGGGTCCGCGACCTCGTCAAGTTGCGTCGACCCGAAGACGACAGTCCCGTTCAGGAAGGAGTTCTGCTTAACCGCGCCGCTGGACTCTTCCTCGAACTGCAGGATGTAGCTCAGCGCGGCGTTCGCGTCGGTGCTGTCGCCGGCCGCTAGGAGTGCCGTCGCCATCTCGTACTCATCGCGGGTCCACACCACGTGGTAGCCATGGACGCCTGCGCTATTCGCGCTGACGCTGGCGCCCCAGGGATCGGTCGGGGCGGCGATGAAGCCGCCAGTGAAGGTCTTGTCCTCGTCGGCCTTCAGCTCCATAAGCGAGACGTAGTACTGCTGCTTGAGCTGGCTGCTCCCTGTCACCGACGCCGGCGGCGCGTTAAGACCACTCACCCAGGTATGCCAGCCGGACTCGAACGAGGTCTCCAGCGGGCCGAACCCAGCGGTGAGCGAGGCCGAGGCATCGGAGATCGCGGCGGCAGCGGTGGTGTCGAAGGCCAGGGCCAGCGTGAACGTGGTGCTGCCGCTGGCCGCGACCGGCACCTGCGCGACCTGCACGAGATGACCGGCTGTGGTCGCCGAGGAGAACGTGCTGCTCAGCGCATGCCCGCTGGCGAGCTGGGCGCTGCCGTCACTTGAGCTGCCGACGTAGCCAGTACTGGTCTGGGTAAATCCCGTCGACGCGGCCAGCGCACTCGATACCGATCCGTTCGTCGATTCCAGGTCACCGCTCGTCACATCGGTGCCGCCGGTGTTGCCCATGCCGTCGTTATCGAGCTGCGGCAGGTAGTCCGCGTACAGGCTGAGCGGGTGCGCGCTCAGGTTGTCGAACGTGGTCTGCACCAGCACTACGGAGCGGGACGGGTCAGCGACATAGGTCTTGGTGATCGTGTAATCGCCATTGGTCGCCGTGTTGACCTGCCGCCAGGCCAGCGAGGTGGGGTCGACCAGGGATATCACGTGACTGGTGCTGGCCGTCTCGGTGTCGGTGAAGCTTGACCCGTCGGTGACGATGTACTGCAGGCCGAAGGTGTCGGGGGTGTCGGTCTGCGGGTAGAAGACGTTCTCGAGCTCGCCGTTACCCAGCGTGTACCAGACCTTGGACGCGGCCCCGAGCGACCCGGAGAA
Source organism: uncultured Actinomycetota bacterium (assembly GCA_963819285.1). Lineage (GTDB taxonomy): Bacteria > Actinomycetota > Actinomycetes > Streptosporangiales > Streptosporangiaceae > Chersky-822. The sequence goes on along the minus strand of CAWFVM010000002.1, from coordinate 325,464 downwards.
GGCCTGCAGATTGGACTCGTTCCAGGTCGCGCTGGCACCCGGCGAGCCGGGCGCCACGCCTGCGGCCAGGGCCGACGGCACCCGCGCGAGCAGCGGCACCGCGAACCCGGCCAGCCCAGTCAGCGCCGCGACCGCGACCGCCGCCGACCGTAACCAGCGTCCCCCCGCACCTGACCGGCCTGTCGTTCCCGCGCCAGCTCGCGCCGATAAGCTCATGGATCCTCCGCGACTCGCCTTAGCTCCACATTGCCGCAGGACCGCCGCCGCGTCTACCGCGCAACCATTCCCATCCCTCATCTCACCCCGGAACGGCGAGTGCGTCGGGCCGTGCAGGCATCCGCCCTGGTGATCCGGCCTGGCCAGTCCTGGCCCCTGATGACCGGCATCGCCAGCGCGTAGCGCGCGACCGCCTCGGCGACCCTGGCCTGATCGGCGCGCCAGCCGCGCATCCGGCGGTAGGCATACCTGATCGTGCCGTCGTAGCCCGGAATCAGGTCCGGGCGCCCAGCGCTGATCAGGTATTTCAGGCTCCGCTCTGGCACCGGCTGCGCGGCGGCACCATTGCCGGGCCGGCGAAGCTGCCGCGTCCCCGAGGCGCGAACGCCGACGCATCGGTACACCGTGCGGGCCTTGGACCCCTGAGTAGTTTCGCGGAAAAATTCTACGGCGCTGATCCGGCTCCAGGGCACATCATCCTTCACCCGGTCAGAGCCGAAGTACACCCCGCCTTGATGCACAGCGAACTGGATCTCGCGCCTGGCCGCCCTGGACAGGTCGGTAGCCAGCGTGAGCAGCAGACCAGCATCGACCAGCAGGGCGATCACGTCAGCGATCACCGGCCTGCCCGAGGCGAACACCCAGATAGTGACGGCGACGCAGGCGAGCAGGCCTGCCAGCGTCCCGAGCACGCCCCGTCGCCCGTAGCGCACGACATAGGCGTCCAGTCCGAACACAGGCTCCGGCTCGGCCACGGTCACTCCAGATGGTCGGTTTCAGGCCAGGGACAGGGCCAGGAGACAATATAAGCCGACCGAACGGAGTCCGGAATGCCGGCTGATATGGGCGAGCTACTCGGTGACCTGGCCGACGAGACGACCGAGCTCACCGGACTGGTGTCCGGCCTTGACCAGGCGCGCTGGCTGACCCCGACGCCCGCATCCGGCTGGCACATCGGCGATCAGGTCGCTCACCTGGCCTTCTTTGATGACGCGGCGGTGCTGTCTGCGACCGATCCTGACCGCTTCGCCGCCGAGCTTGGCTCAGCCGTGCAGGCGGGACAGCTCAGCACCGACGACATCGCCGAGCGGAGCAGGACGCTCACCGGGGCGGAAGTGCTTGCCTGGTTCGAGCGTTCGCGAGGCAGGCTGATCGAGGTTTTCTGTGCGCTTGACCCAGCTCAGCGGCTGCCCTGGTTCGGCCCGCCGATGAGCGCGGCTTCATCGGCCACCGCCCGGATCATGGAGACCTGGGCGCACGGCCAGGATGTGGCCGACGCGCTCGGCGTGGTACGCATCCCGACCAGACGGCTCAGGCAGGTCGCGCACCTCGGGGTCAGGGCACTGCCGTTCAGCTTCGCCGTCCGCGGCCTCGAACCGCCAGCCGAGCCCGTCCGGGTCGAGCTCACCGGGCCGGACGGTGAGCTGTGGGCCTGGGGACCGGCTGACGCCGAGAACCGGGTATCCGGCCAGGCCCTCGATTTCTGCCTGGTCGTGACTCAGCGCAGGCACAGGAGCGACGTGGCCATCCAGGCGCGGGGCCGGGCTCGCGGCTGCCTGGCTTGAGATCGCCCAGGCCTTCGCAGGACCACCGGGTACCGGGCGCCGGCCGGGCGAGCATGACTGACCGGCAGGGATTATTTAAGCCCATCCAGCCTTTTGTGCATTTGCACATTATGCCGCGACGGCGGCGGCACAGCCTCGCTGCATGCTGTGCCTGCCGCGGCGGCGAAGTCCGCCATTGCGGCGAATACCAGGCAGCAGTAGTCTCGGCACAACCCAGCGAGACCTAGGGATAGCCGGTGACCACAAGACTCCGAGCGCTGCTCGCAAGCCACGCACGGTACCAGGTGAGCAGTGTGGGCGACGCTCGCGGTCAGTCATCTGGCTTCCTTCCGTCTCGTCCTGGCTTCCTATTGGGAATGACACGGAAGCCATCCTGCTATGACGCGGAAGCGGGCAGGATTCCTCTTGATTTCATAAGAACTACTTCCGCTGCTCGGGATGGTATGTGATGACAGAGCCATTCAGGACTGATCCGCCGAATATGGACCGCTCGCAGGTAGAAATGGTAAATAGCGATGCGGAACTGATAGCAGCGGCGCGTTTCGGCGACGCCAGCGCGTACGGCACTCTCTACGAGCGTCATGCCGGAGCGGCCCAGCGTCTGGCCAGGCAGATCGTCAGGGGACCGGCTGACGTCGATGACGTGGTGGCGGAGACGTTCGCCCGTGTCCTCAGTGCGCTCAAGCGCGGGCTTGGCCCGACCGAGGCGTTCCGCCCGTATCTGCTGACGGCGGTGCGGCGGGTCGCCATCGACCTGATTCGCGGCCAGCGGCATCAGATCCCGACGGACGAGGCCGACCTGCCCGATCCTGGCGAGCCGTTCGTCGACCCGGTAGTAACCAGCCTCGAGCGATCCCTGGTCGCCAGCGCGTTCAGGTCGCTGCCTGAGCCCTGGTCGGCCGTGCTCTGGCACACCGAGATCGAAGAGACCAGGCCCGCCGAGGTCGCCGAGCTGCTCGGCATGTCGGCCAACAGCGTCTCCGCGCTCAGATACCGGGCTAAGGAAGGTCTTCGCCAGGCCTACCTGCAGGTCCATATGTCGAGCCGGGGAAGCACCGCGTGCCAGCCATATTCGGGCAAGCTCGGGGCCTATGTGCGCGGGCGGCTGTCCAGGCGGCACGAGCGGGAGGTTGACACCCACCTGCGTGGCTGCGCCGACTGCGCCGCGGCGTGTGCTGATCTGGCGGCGATCAATGACGGGCTGCGCGGAGTCCTGGCACCGGTCATTCTGGGCGGGGCGGCCGCCGCTTACCTGGCCGAGACCGCACAGGCCGGCACCGTGCATGTGGCCGCCGTCGCGGTCCCGCACGCGGCCGCCGTCCCGCACGCGGCCGCCGTCCCGCATGCCGCCACCGTCCCGCACGCCGCCACCGTCGCGCATGCGGCGGGCGGGGGTGTGCTGGCGCGGCACGCCGCGCGGGCCGGGCGGCTGGCGCGGCTGGCTGTGCACCGGCCGCTGGTGCCGATCTCGGCCGCGGTAGTGGCGGCCTCGATCGCGCTGCCGACGTTGTACCTGGCGCATTCACCGCCCGGGCATCGCGGCGCGGCACCACCATCGGCGCTCATCCGCACCCCCGGCACTGGTTCCGCTGGCGGCCACGGGCCTGCCTCGCCTGGCGGCCGGGGACCTGGCTCTGGTCCGGGATCACCGGCCGGCCCCGTGCCCTCGGCGTCAGGGACGGCCTCACCATCGTCGACGTCGACCGCGCGGCCGAAGCCGACAAGCTCCAGGTCAGGGTCGGCCAGCCCGTCCCCCTCTGGCTCCCGAACGAGCCAGCCGACCAGCCCGCCGGGGCCATCGCCTACCCCGTCACCCAGGCCGTCACCTCGTCCATCCCCCCGTCCGTCACCCACCCCGACGCCGCGCGCGACCACGACGGTGGCCTCGGCCAAGCTCAATGTGGGCGTGCAAGTCAGCGGCCTGCTCAACCTGGGGGTCACGGCCCTGGTGACGATCGACGTCTCCAACCCGGGGACGGCGGCCACCGGAGCGATGACGGCGACCCTCGCGCTGCCGGCGGGTACGACGATGATTGGCCTGTCGGGTTCCTCGGGCTGGTCCTGTTCCGCCAGCACCTGCTCGCATGCCGCGATCGACTCGGGCGCGAGCGCCAACTTCGCCTTCAACATGCTGGTGATCAGCCTGTCGGGCTGCGGCAGCTCGGTGCTGGCGACCGTGGTCAGCGGCGGCCTCTCCGCCTCCGGATCATCGCCAGAGCAGGTGCAGTGCAAGGCGCTGACCCACACCGCCGCGATTCCGCGATCATGGTCGGGGTCTTGATCACGGAAGTTTGCGGGCGGGCTGGGTGGCTACTTGATCTTGTAGGCGTAAGGGATGGCGACGAGCTCGTCGCCGGCGGTCTGGCCGTAGGGCGGTACGGCGGCAACGAAATCGTCGACGTACAAGATCCCGCGTACCACCGTGCCTGGTGCGCCCGCAGGCCGCAGCGTCACCTTGATGATCGCCGACCTGCCAGGAGCGATCGTGACCGGGTCGACCGGGGTCAGCAGATCGACCGAGGACAGCTGCAGGTCGCCGGTAGCGGGCGTCATCGAACGGTCGAACGGCTTCGCGGTAACGGTCATGGCCACGGTGACCGAGCCGTCGGGCTCACCGTGCGGGTATGGCCCGAGCTGGTTCGGGTTAGCGACCCAGTCACCTGACTGGACCGACCCGCCCGCCGGGGTAAAGGTGCCCGAGGCGCGGTCCCCGGCCGAGGCTGGCGCGAACAGGTCGGGGACACCCTGAATCGGCCCCCAGTCGAAGACGACCGGGACGTTGCCCTTCGCCGTGACCGTGGCGCTCGAGGCCTGGGTCGGCACAAACCACTCTGGCTGCACCCCGAGCGGGAGCAGGAAGGTCTGACCGGTCTGCGACGAGAGCGTGAACGTGGCTGGCCTGGCCAGTCTCGGGTCGAGGAAGAAGTCCTCGGGCGCGAGGCCGGTGTTGGTGACCTTGACCCCGATGGTGACCGGCACCTTCGGCTTGAGCACCTGACGCGGGTTATCGGGCAGGCCGGTCGCGGTGGCTACCGTGCCGTCGAGTGCGATGGTCCCGCTGAACGGCTGCGAGACCTCATTCCCGACCACGGGCCCGGTGAACGCCACGGCCAGCGTCCAGATCCCGGCGACGGGGTCGAGCGTGTAGGCGGTCAGCGCGCGCCCATTGACATTGTCGAGCGTATTCTGCCCGAAGCCGAGGGCCTGGCCGTCAGGAGCGATCAGGTACGAGCCGACGACATCGGCGCGGTCGTTGGTCAGGGATACGTTCGCGGTGATGGCCCGGTGACCCTGGCCGACCCTGAACTTGAAGTAATCGACCTGCGCGATTCCGGGGGGACGACCGTTGCCGCCGGTCAGCACGCCGCTGAAGGCACCGCCGTTCGACAGGTCGACCATCGAGCGCAGCGTGACCGGAATCGAATCGCTCTCGGCGCCCAGATAACGATCCGAGCCGCCGAGATCCGAGGTGAGCACCACCGACCCGGCGGAGTCGCCGGCGCCGGCCGGCAGCGTGGCGGTTACCCGCACGGCCTGGTGCTGCCCTGGCTGGAGCAGGAAGGCAGCCGGCGAGACCGTGCCGAACCTGGCGAAGCGCTGGGTGGCCACCCGCCACCGGACGGTGCCGCCCAGACCGCTCTCGAATCCCGTGGCGCTGAATATCACGCCGGTCCAGACCCCGGCCGCAGGCACCCTGACCTCGGCGCTGCCGAAATCCCCCGTACCCTGCGGCAGCGAGTCGGCGGCGAGCCGGCCGCGCGGATCGATCAGGATGAGCCGGTCAGGCCCGCCGGGATCGCCAGGATCGCTCTCATAGGCGATCGAGGCGGTCAGCCGGTCGGCACCAGGCCGGACGCTGAAGTGAAAGACCTGGTAATCGTCTGGAGTGCCCTGGTCGTCGGTGAATTCCGGGCTGGTGCTGTCGTCGAGCCTGACCGACCCGGTTCGCACGTCCTCGTCCGGCCCGAACGTCCGTCCGCTCGCCCGGACGAGCTGAGGGTCGGCGCCGGTGTTCGTGACGGTGAGCTTCCAGCTTCTGCGGCTGCCGGCCGGGCCGGTGGCGGTCAGCGCGCTCCGCGAAGTCAGCAGGGTGTCGCCGACCGGAGCCGGCGCGCCCGCGCTGGTGCGGATCGAGCGGGCGAGCAGCACGGCCTTGTACGAGTTCAGCAGGCCGGCGCCCTGCTCGCTGGCCGGCAGACCGAGATCGGTTGCCGTGCTCGTCAGGATCTGCTTGACGAGCGAAGGGCTCGGCGTGCTGCCGCCATGGGACTGCCGGTAGGCCTGGATGACCAGCGCCGCCGCGCCCGCCGTCAGCGGCGCGGACTCGCTGGTGCCACCGCTCAGCTCGACCGGCGATGGGCCGGAGGTGAGATTCACGCAGCCCTGGTAGATGGCGGTATTCGTGCTGCAGGACGCGAAGCCGGCATCGCCGGGAGCGACCAGGCTGACGGTTCCGCCCGCCGCGGTGAGGCCACTAGAGCTGATCGAGCTGACGTTGTCGTTGAGCCAGCCCGTGGTCGCGAAATAACGGGCGGCGGCATAGTTAGTCTGGGCATAGAACCGGAACGTGGTGGACGCGCCGACGGAGATCACCTTCGGGTCGCTCGCGGGCGAGGCGATAGTGCTGGTGTTCCCCGAGTCACCGCTCGACACGGTCACGGTCGTGCCCGCGGCGATCGCCGCGTCGTTGAACTGCTCGGTTACGTTGAGCGCCGCACTATCGGGGAACGGATTCGCCCCGAACGACTCGTTGAGCACATTGACATGATCGGTCTGCACCGCGTAGTTGATCGCCTCAAGGAAATTGGACTCCAGGGTGGCGTCAAAGGTGCCGAAGACATCGAGCCCGACCAGGGACGCACCTGGTGCCGCGCCCTCGATCCGCAGGTCGCAGGGGGCCGGGTCATGCTGAGCGGAGAAGGCGCGCACGTCATAGACGTGGATGCCCTGACCCGCGATGGAGTTGGCATCGATGAAGGCCTCGGCTCCGCCGGTGCGCCGGCCAGGCCCGTCGCCGGAAAAGTCCTGATAGTCACCGCCAAAGGCGCGGTCGAAGACCGACCGGCCATCTGGCCTGATGAAGTTCACGTTGCCGGTGGCCAGCCCGTCGGCCAGGAACGCGACCTTGACCCCGGCGCCGGTGACGCCCAGAGATCGTGCCGTTGTCGCGGCTGAGTCCGCCGAGGCTGTATTCGTCGTCTGCAGCGCCTCGGGATCGAGCAGAACCTGACCGTGACTGCCGCAGGCTCGCGGGATGACGTGGGGTGTGAGCGTCTGGGTAGCCCCTACCTGGCGGGGCACGGGCGGCGCGGGTGAGGCCGGCTGGGGCAGCGCCGGGGCGCCCTGGATCATCACGTCGGGAAGCACGGCGGCCACGCTCGGATTGGTCCGCAAGCTGGCCGCCTGTGCGGGTGACACAGTAGCGGCAAAGGCATTGACGAGCCGGTACGCCATAATCCGGGTGGCGTGACCTCGCCTGAGCTCGCGAAGCAGCGGCGCCTGCTCGCTGGCGATCGCGGCCGATCTCCTTGCCGATCTCAGCGCGAAGGCCCGCGATCCCTGGCTGATCACCGAGGGCTGGCTCTTCAGGAGCACGATAACGCGGTCGCTCACGCCTCCCTGCGACCCGCCGGGCCGCAGGGTCCGCTCAGGAGCTGCGACAGCCGCGACAGCCGCGGCCGTCGGCCAGCAGGCCAGGGCGAGCAGCGCGGTGATCGCCGCCGCCCAGCGCAGGCGCCTGATCACCGAATGCGGAACTGACCCGATACCAGCGATGGCGCTTCCCATTCCACCTCGTCTTGAGCTGACCAGACTCCCGATGTCATCCAGCCTTTCACGACGCCCGCCAATCCGGAACTACTCATCGTCCGGCCGGCGCAGCCGCTTTGTCTTAGCCCGGCGCTGCTTGGCGGCCAGCCGGCGCTCGACCGAGGCCCGGCTTGGCCTGGTGGGCCGTCTCGGCGGCGGGGGCGGAGCCGTGGCCCTGGTCAGGAGGTCGGCGAGCCGGGCAGCCGCGGCTTCCCGGTTGCGCAGCTGCGAGCGATGCTCAGAGGCCGCGATCGTAATCACGCCATTAGTAAGACGGCCGGCCAGTGCCTGCAGTGCCCGCTGTTTCAGCGACTCTGGCAGCGCCGTCGACCGGGCCAGGTCATAGCTGAGCTCGACCCGGCTGTCGGCGGTATTGACCGACTGCCCGCCCGGCCCTGGTGACCGGGAGAACCGCCAGGTCAGTTCGTCGGCCGGGATCGTCGTTTCCCTGACCGTGACATCGAGGCTCATCGCTGGAGGATAACCTCAGGATCGCTCGCATTGCCCGGCCGGTCACTGGGCATGACCTCTGACACGCGGTGTGACTTCGCTGTCACACAAAGTGGTAGGGGAGGTGCACCCTGATGTCAGGAACACTGCAATCGGAGAAAATCGGGCCGGTTGACGTTGCCGTGATCTCATTTGAAGGCGGCGAATTCAACGGAGACGTGGCCCCCGCCCTGTCCGATCTTCAGGCAAGCGGGACCGTGCAGGTCATCGATCTCGCGTTCGTGCGCAAGGACGCCGACGGAGTCACGTCGATTATCGAAGCTCGCCGACGAGGGTGTCTCCGAGGAGTTCAGCCGGATCACCGAGTCGCAATTTGACCTGCTTAGCGAGGCGGATCTGGTCGATATCGCCAACAGCCTCGAACCGGCCTCGGCGGCGCTGGTCATCGTGTGGGAGAACAGCTGGGCGGCCAGATTCGCCTCAGCGATCCGGGAGTGTCATGGGCACGTGGCCATGCTGGAGCGGATTCCCAGGGAAAACGTCGAGCGCGCCATCACCGCGCTTGAGGAGGGTGTACCGGAGAGCTAGCGAAGCAGCAGCCCCCGCCGCTCCGCTTCCGCCTTCCTGACCGCATGGCCGTGGCCGGCCGGGCAGTTCTGACTGGTATGCCAGAATGTTCCCATGCAGCCGTCCGCCGAATCCGCAGCCACCGGATCTCCAGCGGCCAGCGGCTCGCCGAACGACCGCCTGCGATGGATCGAGGAAGGCGCGTTCGAGGTGGCACCAGGGGTCTACCGGATCCCGCTGCCACTCCCCTTCGACGGCCTGCGCGCGGTCAACGCCTACGCGATCGAGTCGGCCGGCGGCCTGACCATGATCGACTCAGGCTGGGTGCTCGAAGAGACCAAGGATCAGCTCGAACGCTCCCTGGCCAGGATCGGGGCCGGGTTCGGTGACATCCGCAGATTCCTGATCACCCACATCCATCGCGATCACTACACCCAGGCGATCGCGTTGCGGAAGCTATTCGGAATGAAGGTCGCGCTTGGTGAGGGCGAGCGCCAGTCGCTCGACGTCATGCTCGGCCGGAATGTCGGCCTGCTGGAGGCCAGGGGCAGCGGCTGGCCCTGGCCGGAGCCCAGCCACTGATCCAGCAGATGGTCGAAGCCGGGATGCAGCGGCCGGCCGCCGACGACGGGTATGACGAACCGGACGAATGGATCACCTCGGGCCAGAAGTTCGAGCTAGGAACTCGCACTCTCGAAGCGCTGGCCACCCCGGGGCACACCCACGGGCACGTGGTCTTCGCCGACCGCGCGGCCGGGCTGCTCTTCGCCGGGGATCACGTGCTGCCGCACATCACCCCGTCCATCAGCCTGGAGGCCGCCCAGCAGGAACTGCCGCTCGGCGATTTCCTCGACTCGCTCGCCATGGTCAGGCGGATGCCGGACCTGACCTTGCTGCCGGCGCACGGACCGGTCGCACCCAGCGTTCACGCCAGGGTCGATGAGCTGCTCGACCATCACGACAAGCGGCTGGCGACGATCGCAGGCGAGCTGGCTGCCGGGCCGCGCACCGCCTACCAGGTCGCGCTGGCCGTCAAGTGGACGTCGCGGAACCGCGAGCTGACCGACCTGGACCTGATCAACCAGGTGCTGGCGGTCGGCGAGACCCACGCCCACCTTGACCTGCTGGTCGCCCGCGGCCAGGCCAGGGTCAGGCTAGAAGACGGGATCCAGCTCTTCCAGCTCACCCCGGCCAGCTAGCGCCAGCTAGCCCAGCCCGGCGTAGGCGACCGCGACCTCGGCGGCCAGGCCAGCGTTGTCCGCGATCAGCGCCCGGTTCACCTCGACGCTGCGTCCGTCGCTCAGCTCCTCGATCAGCGTGAGCACCGCCGGGGTGATCGCCTGGCCGGTGATCCCGCGCGCCCTGACCTGCGCCACCGCGTCGGTGATCAGGTCAGCGAGGTCGAGCCCGGCGGCCGGTGGCCTGGCCAGGAGCAGGCCTCCGGCCGGGCTGACGGCCCAGTGCGCCTGCGCCACCCGAGCCGCCTCCCGCACCGAGCCGACGGCCGCCGACACCGGCGGCCCGCCTTCCGCCGTGTAAAACAGCGGGAGAGTGGAGGTCTGCCAGCCGAGCACTGGCACGGCGAGGGTCTCAAGCAGCTCGGACGTGGCCGGCACGTCCAGGATGGACTTGACGCCCGAGCTGACCACGAGCGCGGGGGTGCGGGCGATCTGGAGCAGGTCAGCCGAGATGTCGAGGGACTCGGCGAACCCCCGGTGCACCCCGCCGATGCCTCCGGTCGCCATGAACGAGATCCGGGCCAGCCGGCAGATCGCGAGCGTGCCGCCGACTGTGGTCGAGCCGAGCGCTCCTTGCACCACGCAAGCCGCGAGATCCCTCGCACCCACCTTGCGGGCCGTCGTGCCCGCCGCGGCGAACCGGTCAAGCTCGGCGCTTTCCAGGCCAACCCTGAGCTCGCCGTCGAGCACGCCGATGGTCGCCGGCACGGCGCCCGCAGCCCTGACCCGTGCCTCGGAGTCCCTGGCCGCCGCCAGCCCCCGCCCGGCCGAGAACCCGTGCGACACCAGTGTGGTCTCCAGCGCCACGACCGGCGCACCGTCCGCCAGCGCGGCGGCGACCTCATCGTGGATTCGCGGTGTCAGCGTCACGGCATCGCCCCCATCGTCGCCACTGCCCTGGCTGCCGCCTCAAGGCCGAGGGTGACACCGCCCACAAGGTCAGCCGGCCGCGAACGCGTCACCTGCGCCGGTCGCGTCCGCCGGCTCGGTGCGAGCGGCGCGATAGTGCCGCCCGCCGATCAGGACACCGTCGGCACCCAGCTTGCTGATCACTTCGGTACCCGGCAGGTCACCCACGAGATCGGTCTCGGCCCGGTTGCCGAGCACCAGGTCCGGGCCCAGGCCCAGGATTAGCTCCCGGAAGGCCCGCACCCCGAAGTCCCTGATCACGGTGGTCGACGACAAGTCCAGGCTGAGCCTGACCGACCTCTCCCTCGCCGCCGCCACCGCCGCGAGGGCAGCGCCGCGCACCGGCTCACTCGTCAGGCTGTAGGCAGGCAGATGCAGCCACGAACATCCCGTTATCCACGAAGCGTCAATGGAATCAGCGGACAGCAGCGGGCCCACGCCCCGATCGGTCAGCATCGTTCGCTGCTTTCCGCCGTCAGAGAGCGCGACGACCACGCCCGTCGCGCCGTCGATGACCGGGCCGACGACTTCTACGCCCCGGCTGACTAGCTCGCCGGTGACCAGGCTGGCGGCCAGATCGGTTGCCCGCGCCGCGATCAGCCTGCTCGCCCCGCCCAGCGCTACCACCCACGCCGCCACGTTCGCGGCCTGCCCGCCCACCGAGAGCCTGATCCTGGCCGGCGTGTCCGTGTCGGCTGCGGGCGGCCCGGTGAGGCTGACCACGACATCGAGGTGAGCATCGCCAAGCACGCAGATCATCCCGCTGAGCGTAACGTGAGAGCAGCAAAGCTCTCCAGAGGTGGCCGATGAAGCTCAAGCTCGACCTGCACGAGATCTACAACCAGGGCCGGGACATCGACAAGGCGCTTAAGCAGATCATCGACGAGGCGGTCAGGATCAGGGCCCCGATGGTGGAAATCATCCCCGGCAAGGGCTCAGGTCAGCTCAAGAAGCACGTACTGCGGTTTCTCGAGCGCAAGGACATCAAGCCCCTCTACCACCGGATCGAGAAGGACTCCAAGAACTTCGGCCGGGTATTCGTTCATTTTCGGTGGAAATAGAGCGCAGGCCGGCTCTCAGGCTGAGATGAGCACCTTCGCTGGGGTTGGCTCGGCTACGACGACCGGCAGGGGCTCTTGCCGGCGATTACCGGGTGCCTCACCCTCTGGCAGCACGCCGAAGTAGGCGCGGAGCTGTGCCCGGTCGGCTGCGTCAAGGTCGTGGACGGCGAGGATGTCAGCGAGCGGCCACCGATGCGCTGCCGAGACGACCTCGATCCCGACGACCTGCCCCGCTTCGTCCAGGTCCACGTTGGCGTTGCCGCCGAACTCCGCAGTCCTGGCGATCGGCTGCCCGGTAAGCCTGATGTAGAGAGCGCCGACGTCCAGGTCATACTCGAGTGTCACAGCCGCTCGCTTCCTGTTCGCCGACAGCCATCACGCTGACAACAGTCTGCCCGTCAGCACTGAGCACTACCTTCAGTATGCGCGAGCCGGAACCAGATCCAAAGACAACCCTGCAACCGTTGTTACCCGCGGAAGGCGGCCCGGTCGTTCGCCTGAGCGCGTTTTCGACCTCGGCTTCGGTTATCCCGCGCTGCTCCATGCGGCGCTGGGCGTGGATGCTGTAGATAAGCATCAGTCAGCTGGAGCCAGGCTCGATCGCACGTAGGTCGAGCCTGCGCGACAGCCTCGGATCATCGTTGAGCATCACCGCAAGCGCGTAGTCGCCATGAGCGGGAATCGGCAGCATCAGCCTGATGGCGATTCCGATAGCCGTGCGCCAGTGCGGCGGCACGCCCGGCGCCTGCGGAGGCGTCAGGAATTGCTGCGTCGCGGTCAGCAGGTCGCCGGACGGCCCGGAGTACACCAGGCTGAGCTGGTTTACGGAGCCGACGTTTTCCTGACTGGAGAAGGTGACTCGCGCAGCCACACCGACCGGCAGCGCAGTCGGCAGCACGACGGACGGCACGCCGAACGTGTCAAGACCAGCCGCCATGATGTGGATGGTGCCAGCGTCCTGCCTGACGTAGTCGGCAAGAAGCACGTAGTCGAGCTGAGGCATGGCCTTATAGCTCCAATGTTGCGTAAGGAAGCCTGCATGCCCCGCCGGGTCAGGCTCGGGCCTCTCGGGATTTGCCGTCCATTCTGCTACTCGCCACGCTCTCGTCCTGCGCTGGTCCGAGAAATCGCTCGCCGGCCAGGCCAGCCGCGACGGCGAAGCTCTGGCCGGCTCGTACGATCAGCGGCGGCCGTCCGTGCCGAGGCCGGTACGCGGGCCTGGTCCAGCCGTCACTCAGCACCCCGTTGCTGGCGTCAGGCAGCAGCCATGCCAGTAGCATCGCCGAATCCCCCGATTCGTTAGCTCCCCCGAGACCGGGCGGCGCACTACCGTCCCGCCCGCATTCCCTTCGCTGATGCTGTCACCACCTGCGTGAACAGTCCAGCAGTCCGGCAAGCTCGCGGACCGGCCGCAGCGAGACCCGGCTGCGGGCGTTTCGTCGCCGATCCACCGCTGTGCCCCAGGTTGGATGGCAGGATGACGCCATGAGGATTCTAATCAAGCTGATCGTCACGGCCGTCGCCGTCTGGGTCGCGACGCTCGTCATCCCCGGCATTCACCTGCACACGCATAGCACGGCAGGTAAGGTCGGCACGCTGATCGCGGTGGCTTTGATTTTCGGCATTATTAACGCCGTATTGAAGCCGATCGTGAAGACCATCGGGTGTCTTGCCTATGCGATCACCCTTGGCTTGATCAGCATCGTGGTAAACGGCCTGCTGTTCTGGCTGACTAGCTATATCGCCGGCAAGCTGAAGGTTCCCTTCCACATCACCGGCTTCGTTCCCGCCGTTCTCGGCGCGCTGCTTGTCGGGATCGTCGGGTGGGTACTCAGCTTGATCGTGGACAGGGACGACAACTAACCTCGCCAGGAACCAGTTCCGCTGATCAGGTCAGGTGCGCGAACGCGCGCCTGACCTGGCTCGGGGTGGCGTGCGGGTGCCGGGACAGCCAGGCAAGCTCGGGTACGAACGCGGGCGCGTTGACCGTGCCGACGCCGCTGGCCAGGTCGTAGCCCGGCATGGCCGCGAATCCGGTGACCCGGTGCCGCCTGCCGGCCTGCGGGAACGAGACCGTGTTGTTGCCGATCGTCACGTCGGCGAGACCCCGAGCCCGCACCAGTGACATCAGGTACAGGTCCGGGTTGATCAGGCCGAGCGTCTTGTGCGCCACCTGCTCGGCAAGCGCGACGATACCGGAGAACTCGGGTGTTGCCTCGCTCGTGCCGCAGGTGGGATACCAGCCGGCGGCCTGGCCCTTGAAGCTCTGGTACATGTCAGCGGCGCCATTGCACGCACCGCTCATCGAGATATCGGGGACGCCCCTGCTGCCGCCCACTACCTTGCGCACGCTGGACTGGTACTTCGGCCGGGGAAATACGGTCGACTTGCCGCCGCCGCCAGCGAGCGGGTTCGGCCCCTGATCGCCGAAGATGAACTCATTCGTCGGCGCGCTGAAGGTGTCATTCCACACCGTCGCCGGCCGGGTCTGGCCGCCCTGGGCGTTCAGGTGCAGTTGCGTGCCGCCGACGCCGGTGACGAGCGGGTCGCTGTCCGGCCAGGAGGTCACGGGGTGCAGGAAGTACGTGGAGCCGTCGAAGCCGACGTCGGCCGCGCCACTGTCACCGGAGGCGGCCAGCACCGTGACGTTATGGCGGAACGCGTCCTGGTAGGCGCCGCGCAGGGCCAGCAGCCGCCCGGGCTTCGAGAAGCTCTGCTCGGTGGCGCTGAAGCTCTGGCTGATCACCCCGCCCAGGTGGTGGCCGATGACGAACTCCTCCGCCTTCACGATCGCCGGGAAACCCGTCGTGCCCTCGTTTTCCGAGGTCGGGGTCTCGACCAGCAAGATGCGGGCGCCCGGAGCCATGGCGTGCGCGTACTCGACATCGAGATCGGTCTCGCCGGCCCAGCCGATCCTGGTGTCGGTTGGCTTGTAAGCGGGGACCTGGCCGGCTGGCTGGATGACCTTGAAGGACGGCGGCGCGGGCAGGCCGGCGGCCTTATCGAACACGCCCAGGTCGTGGGCGGCGGTCGGTGACCCGAAGGAGTCGACGATGACTATCGTCTGGCCCTTGCCCGTGATCCCCTTGCTCCACAGCGCGGGCAGGTGATAGGCCTGCTCGATCTGCTGCGGCAGGTAGCACGCGATCTTGTACTGAGTCTCGCAGAAGGCGGTAGTGGGCGGAGCGGCGTGCGCGCCTGCGACGTAGGTGACATTGGGGCTGATCAGCACCGCCGGCCCGCCAGGCGCGATGCCGCCGAAAGCTGATCCCCCGGCCACGCTGACGGCGCCCGCGCCTGCCAGCGCGGTGCAGAGGACGATCGATCCGGCGGCGACCGCCACTGTGAACCGGACTGAGCGCATCTGGACTCCTTACCAGTGGCGACAAACTCGGTCACGCCGTAACTTTTTGCGCACCACTCGCGATTCTAAGTCGATGTCACCTTTTTGCGTCCCCTGGCCAGCCACAGTGCCGTTCCGAGCAGGATCAGGCCGACGATCGCGACAGCCAGTGGCGCGCCGATCGAGCCGGGCAGGTATCGCAGAGCGGTATCCGGGACTATCCACAAGGTGCCCGCCGCCCCGATGCCAATCAGCAGTACCTTGCGCACCAGAACTCCGGCCGCTAGCAGCCCGGCGACCGTGAACACCGCGAGCGCCTGGCCGCCCGGAGCCGACAAGGTCATCGTCGCTCCGATCAGGACGCCGGCCGCGCCGGCGGCCAGGCCAGCTACAGCCGGAACGAGATAGCCGCGGTAAGCGGCCAGGCCCCACATCGCTGACACGATCCAGATCTCGACGCCGAGCCCGGTGACGCTGACGCTGGGAACCACCTCGTAAAGTACGGTGCCCGCGAGCGTCACTACCCCGGCGAAGAGCGCGAGGTGCTGCACCGCCGACCGACTGCGCCACCAGAGCGGGATCGCGCAGGCGGTCCAGCCGGCGGCGTCCAGCACTCTGGCGCTGCCAGTGCCGGTCTTGAGTACCTGATTGGTAAGCACGGCGACGAAGCCGCCAGCGGCCACCGTCGCGACCAGCCAGAGCACGCTGCGCAGGCGCCCGAGCGCCGGCTCGCCGCGAGTCCGCAGCACGGAGCCCACCGCGATCAGCGCGACGGCCACCACGGCGGTAAACGTCAAGCTCGCCGGTGCCGGGACCTTTGGCCAGAGTTGCTTGATCACGATGAACCCGGCCGTGATAGCAATGGCCGCCCCGGCGTAGCCCAGCACCTCGGCGATCAGCGGCAGTGCCCGGCGCTGCGCCTGAGCGGCGCGGTCCGCCGTGCGGTCTTCGGCTCGGTCATCGGCACGGGCGGGGGCTGACGTGGCCCAGTCCTGCTCGGCGGACCTGATCCTGGCCGCCGTTGGCGCGTCGATGAGGCCAGCGTCAGTCCACCGGCCGAGCTGCTGACTCAGGACGGAGGAGGACCGGGAATCTGGCGGAAGGCACGGGGGCACGGGGGGCTCTGGGGACACCGGGGGCTCTGGGGGCGAGGACATAGGTCACGCTTTCGGTCAATGGCCGCGATCGGGTCTCGCCGCCGCACACCATCATGCTTGCCGCTGCGAGACCTGATGCCCAGCGCACCGGTACTCAGCCGGCCTTGAGCACCTTTACTCAACTACCTCAGTCCAGAAACCTGATCCCTCTTAAAGTCACCCTGCCAGAGTTCCGTGATCATGGTCGAAGTCTTGATCTCGGAACGTGTGCGGCGTGATCACCCCCTCCAAGTTCCGTGATCAAGGCTTGCTTCATGATCACGGAAGGTTGGTCGCAGCGCTGGCCCGGCCGCGCCCAGCACTGGCGGCCGGGCCAGTCCGCGCCTGGCTAGATCTCGGTGATGGTCTGCTGCAAGATTCGGTCGACGTCCTTGGGACTGACGTCCAGATCCTTGGCGGTCTGCTTCTCGGCCCTGGTCACCGCGCGCTTGATCGACTCCTGAACCTCGCTCTCGCCCACGACCACGAGTCCGGCCTCGCCGGGATCGATGAAGTCGCCAAGCTCCTTGGCCTGAGAGCGCGACATCCCCTTCGCCAGATGACCGCTGACCCCGCCGATCACGCCGCCCGCCGCGGCCGCGCCGATGATGGACGGCGGGAAGAGAACGCCGACCGCCGCTCCGGCTGCGATACCCCACCACGCACCGTGCCTGGTCGCGGTCTCGTGCTTGCTCTCGTGGATCTTGCCGCCCGCGTCCTTGGTGATGACCGCCGCGTCGTAGGAGCCGACCAGGCCCATCGCGTGCGCGTCCTTGACCGACTCGTAGTCGTCCCGCGCCGCCAGCTCATCCGGATAGGTCGCTACGAGAATGAAGGTGCCATCTGATTTCGACATGCGCTTACCCCCTGACTGGCGTGCACGCGAGTGCAGCCGATAGCGGCTCGTGCCACCAGGCTGCCGCTGTACCCGCCTGCCAGGCATCACCCGGCGCGAGTGATTCAATGACCGGGTGCGGATAGTTCCGATGCGGGCGAGCTTCGCCGCCGACCTAGTGACCTGGCGGTACCCGCCGCCGTATGACTGCTATGACCTGACGGACAGCGACCCGAGTGTCTTCACCGACCCGGCCAACGGGTTCTTCGCCGTGGTCGATGACGACGCCCTGATCGGGTTTCGTTCCTTCGGCGCGGACGGCCGGGTACCTGGTGGCAGTTACGACGACTCGGCGCTCGACACCGGCGGCGGCCTGCGCCCCGACCTGACCGGCCGAGGTCTGGGCAGGCTCGCTATCTCGACCGGCCTGGCCTTCGGCCGCGAGCAGTTCGCCCCGGCAGCCTTCCGGGTCACCGTCGCCGCCTTCAACACCAGGGCACTGCGCGTGATCAGCGCCCTGGGCTTCAGCGATTTCGAGGAATTCGAGGCGACTACTGACGGACGCCCGTATCGAATCCTCGTCCGGCCAGAGAGCCAGCCGCGACCAGAGGACTAGCTCGACTTGCCCCGCCGGCCAGCCAGCGAGCCCACGACACCAGTCGCGCCGAACGCGATGGCCCCGTGCCACAAAGCCGTGAACACATCACCGAACAGGCCGCCGCCGCCGAAAATCACCGACAGCACGAAGACGACGGCCGCCGTGGCGACCCCCGGCACGACCGCGAAGCTCCACGGGTTCCGGCGAGCCCACCGAGCCGCCCGGCCACCGCGACTGCGCAGCATGAGGCCACCGCCAGCGACGGCGAACAGGGCAACGACCCCCGCCGCCAGCGAGTTACCGAGACCACCAAGGCCCAGGTGCAAGGTAGTCAGGTGAATGACCAGATCAGCGCCGGTCACCACGACCCCGGCCGCGGTCGCCGCGCCCCAGGGCACCTCCGACATAGCCGCGGTCGAAACAGTCAGCTCGTCACGCCGACTCAGGTTCTCGTCACTACGCAGTGGTGCCGACATGTTGACTCCTGTGCTTGGCTTCGTCCACTCACTCAAGATATATCGCTTTCCCGCCCCGCGCCACTCCGCCTGTCGGCTCGAACTGTAGCTGGCATGATTGGAGGCGTGATTAATTACACGAAGTTTGCGGCGTTCTATGACGAGATAATGGGAGATCGGACGCCGGATATCGATCAGGTTCGCGGGTTCATCAGGCGGCATCGGCCGGCCGCGACCTCGCTTCTTGAGCTGGGCTGCGGGACCGGCGCGCTGCTGGCCGGGCTGGTCGCCGACCTGACCGTGACCGGGCTTGATCAGTCCCCGGAGATGCTGGCGATCGCGGCGCAGAGCGTCCCGGCGGCGACGCTGGTCAGCTCCGATATGACCAAGTTCTCGCTCGACGCCCGCTTCGATGTCGTGATCTGCATGTTTGACACGCTCAATCACCTGCCGCGGTTCGAGAGCTGGCTTGAGGTGTTCGAGCGGGCCCACGAGCACCTGGTGGCTGGCGGCCTGTTCATCTTCGATGTGAACACCATCGGCCTGCTGCGCGGACTCGGCGGAATGATCCCCTACGCGCAGGACTTTGGCGACAAGACCTTGTTCATGAGCGTCACGCCGGTGCAGGGCGATGTCTCGCTGTGGGAGACGAAGATCTTTGAGCGGATCTACGACGATCTGTACCGGCTGCACCACGAGAAGATCCTTGAGCTCGGCGTGCCCCTTGACCGGATCCGCCAGGCGCTCGCCCCGAACTTCGAGGTGGTGGAGGAGATCGACCTGGATGGCGGCACGGTGAACGACGAGTCGGAGCGGATCTACTTCGCCTGCCGGAGCCGGGCATGACCGCGACTTTTCAGTGGCGCGGCGAGTTCACCAGCCAGGAGGCCAGCGCGCTGCACGCGGAGGCGTTCGGCACTCCGGAGTTCGACGAGACCGAGTGGAACTGGGTCGAGCTGGTGCGCCGGCATAGCCTCGGCTGGGTAGTAGCTCGTGATGGCGACGACTTCGTTGGCTTCGTGAACGTGCTGTGGGACGGGCTGGTCCACGCCTGGCTGCAGGACACTATGGTCGCGGTCCGGGCGCGGGGCCTGGGCATCGGCACGGGACTGGTAGCACTCGCCCGGCAGGAAGCCCAGCGAGCCGGCTGCGAGTGGCTGCATGTAGATTTCGACCCTGAGCTTGGTCCGTTCTACTACGAGGCCTGCGGATTCAGGCCGACCAGCGCCGGACTGATCGCGCTGTCGTGAAGCCGCCAGCAGACCCGGTGCTGCGCCTCGCCAGCGAGTTCGCCGCCGGGGTGCTAACGCCGATGGCGATGGAGGTCGAGTCGAGCGGGCAGATTCCGCCGGCTCATCTTGACCAGCTCGCGGCGCTCGGGCTCTATGGCCTCGCCGGACCCAGAGAGGCGGGCGGGCTCGACCTCGATTTCGTGAGCGCCTGCCGGGTGATCGAGATCCTGGCCGCCGGATGCCTGTCGACAGCGTTCGTCTGGCTACAGCATCACAGCGTGGTACGCGCCGTGGCCGCCAGCGCGAACGCGGGACTGCGCGAGCGCTGGCTCAGGCCGTTGTGCCTTGGCCAGCGCCGGGCCGGTCTCGCGCTGGCTGGCGCCATGCCGGGTCCGCCGCTCCTGACGGCCGCGGGAGTTCAGGGCGGCTATGTCTTCGATGGAGTTTCCCCGTGGGTAACCGGCTGGGGGCACATCGACACGCTGCACGTTGCCGGCCGGGACGAGCAGGACAACGTCGTCTGGGGCCTGGTCGACGCGGACCCGAGCCCGGCTCTGTCAGCCTCCCCGCACGACCTGGTCGCGGTGATGGCGAGTAAGACGGTACGGGCCAATTTTCGAAACTGCTTTGTTCCTTCCGAGCGGATCACGCAGACGATGCCGCTGCGCGAATGGCAGGTCAGGGATGCGGCCGGGTTGCGGACCAACGGGTCGCTGGCGCTGGGGGTCGCGGCCAGATGCTGCGCGCTCGCGGGTCCGAGCTCCCTGGACGCCGAGCTCGCCGCCGTCAGGGACGCGCTCGACGCGGGGACCGCGCAGACCATGCCGGGCGCCAGGGCAGCGGCGTCCGAGCTGGCGGTGCGGGCGGCGACGGCGCTCATCGTCTTGAGCGGGAGCAGTGCCATCCTGGCCAGCGCGGAGGCGCAGCGGCTGGCCCGCGAGGCCATGTTTCTCCTGGTGTTCGCTTCGCGGCCGGCCATCAAGGAGAACCTGCGCGGCTTGCTGCTTGAGCGCTGATCCCGGTGTGGGATCGTAAGACCGTGGGATTGAGGTCCGCCGTCGTGGTGCAGGACGCCAGCTATCTGCGGCTCGTGACGCGGCTGCTCCAGCAACTTCGGCTGCGCTCGCCGGCCTGCGGGATCTGGGAGGCCGCCGATCTGCAGTGGTGGTGGCGCAGGCCGCGCGCGACCGACCGGCACGGGCAGCTGTTCTGGCTGGACGAGCGGGACGAGCCGGTCGCGGCCGTTGTCCTCACCGAGTTTCAGCGGAGCGTCCAGTGCGATGTGCTGGTGCCGGCGGAGGACGGCGAGCTGGAGCGGGAAGTCTGGCGGGAGGCGCTGAGGCGGGTCGGGTCACTTGAGGTCGCGGCTGAATTCCCGGTCCGGTCGGATGATGCCGCTGGGCTGGCGGTGCTCGCGGACGCCGGATACGAGCTGGCCGACACGCCAGATGTTCTGGCGACCTGGCTCGCCTCATCACGCAGGCCGCCCGTGCCGGTCCTGGCGCCCGGTTACCGGCTGGTGTCCAGGGCGCAGGACGCTGGCCGGCCGCACCCGATGGCTGCCCGCAACGGTGACCAGGTTGCCGAACGACTGAGGCAGTGCTCGCTGTACCGGCCGGAGCTTGACCTGGCCGTCGAGGCCGTCGACGGTCCGGACCTGGAGATCGCTGGCTATGGCCTCTTCTGGGCCGACCCGGTCACCCGGGTCGGGCTGGTGGAGCCGATGCGGACGCACGAGGCGCATCAGCGGCGCGGGATTGCCAGTCACATTCTCGCGGCCGGGCTTGAGCTGCTGGCGGCCCGCGGCTGCAGGAGGCTGAAGGTCGGCAACGACCTCGGCCTTTACCTGCGAGCGGGCTTCGAGCCAGTGCGCACGGTGACGCTGGACACCTACGCGCGGCCGTCGGCTGGCGGCCGATGACGACGGACAGCGAGGTCGCTCACGTACTTGAGCTGGAGCTTGAGCTGCAGACGGTGCGGTGCCGGCGCGATCCCGCTCGGGTCGCCGCCTTGCTCGCCGAGGACTTTGTCGAGGTCGGAGCCTCAGGCATGGTCTTTGATCATGCCTCGACGCTGGAGTTGCTCGCGGCCGAGACCGCCGAAGACGCCGTCATCGGGGTGACGGGTCTGACGGGCCGCGTCATCGGCGACGGGTACGTCATGGCGCACTGGGACTCCGATCGAGGCGGGCGACTGGCCCGGCGCACGTCCCTGTGGCGACGTGATCCGCAAGGCTGGCGGCTCGTGCATCACCAGGGGACGCCCCTGTCTTCAAGCGCCGGTCAGCTCGGCGCTGACCTGCCAGAGCCGGGCGGCAGCAGCGGTGTCGTAGGAGGATTTCTTTGAGGTCTTCGGCTTGCGGTCGACGAAATACCGGCCGGTGACTCCCTCGACCTCCGGCGCGGATGCCAGGTAAATAGAGGTGTCGGCGCCCTGGGCTGGTGACTTCGACGCCGGCTTTCCCAGGAAGATCAGGAAAATTCAGCAGCTTCGACGGGTCATCCGAGGAAAGCGCCGTCCGCACCAGGCCGGGATGCAGGACCGTCGCGGTGACCCCGCTACCGTCAAGGCGACGAGCGAGTTCATACGTAAAGAAAATATTGGCGAGCTTGGAGTTCGCATAGGCGATCCTTCCTGAGTAACTCTTCTCGCTCTGCAGATCGTCGAAGTTCAGCTTGCCCATGGCATGACCGTTGGACGAGACCGTCACGATCCGGGCGGGAGCGCTGGTCTTGAGCCGGTCAAGCAGCAGCTCGGTCAGCAGGAACCCGGCCAGGTGGTTGAGCGCGAACGTTCGCTCAAGCCCGTCGACCGTGACATGCCTGGTGTTATAGAACCCGCCCGCGTTGTTGACCAGCACGTCAAGCCTCGGGTACGCGTCCAGGACGGCAGCGGCCAGGTCGCGCACTTCCGCCTGCGAGGACATGTCAGCGGCAAATCGTCCACCGACGGATTGCCTGACTCGGCGGCGATCTCGGCCGCGGCGGTCTTGGTCCTGGCCTGGTCGCGGCCGGTGATGCCGACCCGGGTACCGAGCGCGGCCAGGCCAACGGCAGTGGCGCGGCCGATTCCGCCGGTCCCTCCGGTGACCAGTACGGTCTTGCCGGCCATCAGGCCAGCGGGGCTCTCAGCGGGGCTCTAAGCCATGGCGACTTCCTTGACGGGGACTCAGGCACTCAAATTCTAGGATCGGGAGCTATTGGCCGTCTGCTCGACTTGTTAGGCAATGATCGCCGTTGTTCTAGGTGTTCCATCTCGATGCGCTGTCCGCGCAGTTGCACTAACGTTTCCGGCGTGACTGAGGATAAGGGTGACGATCAGAGACCGTGGGAGATCGTCAACGAGCGGATCGTCTACGAAGGCGATCAGATCTCTGTAAGTCAGTTCGACATGATCTATCCGGATGAGGAGCAGGTCTCGATCGACATAGCGCGCTTGCCGGTCTGGGCGGCGGTCGTACTGCTAGACGGAGCTGGTGGTGTTCTGCTGATCCGGCGGTACCGCTTCGTCCGGGGACGCTGGGGCTGGGAACTGCCGGGCGGACAGGTAGCCGACGACGAAGGACCAGACGCGACAGCGGCTCGCGAGCTGCAAGAGCAGGCGGGCTATCGCGCCGGGCATCTGGATCCCCTGATCACGTTCCAGGCGGCACCTGAGTTCGCTGATGTCGAGCGGGTGGTCTTTACCGGCACCGAGCCGCA
Organism: uncultured Actinomycetota bacterium; assembly: GCA_963819285.1. Lineage (GTDB taxonomy): Bacteria > Actinomycetota > Actinomycetes > Streptosporangiales > Streptosporangiaceae > Chersky-822. Next base: position 302,350 of record CAWFVM010000002.1, on the reverse strand, counting down.
TCGGATCGGGGAGCCGGACGAGCTACAGGTCTCGCAGCGGGTGGAGTGGATGCCGCTGCAGTCAGTGCGCGGGCTGATCCTGGCCGGTGAAATCTGGAATGACGCCTCAGTCGTCGGGCTGCTGAGCGTGCTGGCCCAGGAGCGCGATCCGGGCTAAGCTCCTCGCTTGACACCTTTGACTGCACTAAGAACACTAACTACATTAAGGACATGAGCAGCACTAGCAAGCAAGCCCCGCAGGTCCTTCAGGCGGTCCTATCCCGCAAGAACATCGAAATCAGTTGCGCTCTCGTCTTCGAGGACGAGAGCGTCCGCTACCCGGGCGTTCAGTCAGTGTCCGTGCGCGGAGCGCAGCGCGAGGTCACTGGCCTGCTCGTGATGGGCGGCTACATTCCAGTCGGCCGGTGGTCAGAGGGCGTCGAAGACGACGACGACGGCTACACCGAGTGGACGCGCTCCTTCAAGCCGGGCGCCGATGCGGAACGCCTTCTGGACACTCCGATGGCAAGCCCAAGAGACGATCTGTCCGGCCAGTACTCCTAGGCCGGGGCCGTGGGGCCGCGGGGCCGTCACGGTCAGGGCGAGTTGCGGTCCCGTCCCTACGCCTCACCCCGGCCTAACCCCGGCCTGGTTCCGTGATCATGATCGAGGTCTTGATCACGGAACCAGGCCGGGGTGATTGCGCAGCTCATATTCCGCAATCAAGGTTCGTTTCATGATCACGGAAGCCTTTTTTGTCGCGACCACGCAGGCCAGCTCGCTCTCGGCCGCTCCGCGCCGGCGGAAGTCATCAGCCGCGACCGAGAAATTCGGTTTGCGGACTATTGTGGTCAGCAAGCCAGCTGAGCAGATCGTCACAGAACGCCCGGACTGCCAGCTGACCGTCTGCAGAGCGCACCGCTGGAGTCGCGACGACCAGCACCCGAGCGGGAGACAATCCGGAGTGGCATTCCTCAATGCTCTGCGAGAGGGTCCGCCCTGGCCTTCGCACGATGCCGTGTAATCGCTGAATCCCGGTGCCCGAGCTCGCGCTGTGGCTGCTGAAGCGGTCGGCCAAGCCTGGAAATCGCAAGACCAGCAGCTCGCATACGCTGACCGGCCGGATTTGGAAGGACAGCATGAACCAGGGCGCCCATCCCGAAGGGCTGCCGGCCGAGGTCCTGGACGACGTGGCCAGCGTGGTCGGGGCAGAGGTCACTCTTCTCCGTCGCCTACCCGGAGGCGTCAATGCGGGTGCCATGCGCGTCCAGCTGCCCGGAAGGGCAGATGCGGTGCTCAAAGCAGAGCCCCGGGCGCACTCCAGCCACCTGGACGAGACGTTGCGGGCCCGGAGAGTGGTCGAGCACATGCGCAGGCGCGGCTATCCCACCCCGGCCTGGCTCGGAGTGGGGGCCACAGCCACTCATGTATGGCATCTGACGGACTTCGCTGACGCGGCTGCCGTGCCAGAGCTGACCCCGTCCCTTGTTGAGCAGCTGATGGAGATCATCGAACTCCAGGCTGGCCAGGCCTCCGAGCCCTACGACCACTGGTCGTACGCCTGGCGGGTCGCCACCGGTCAGGAATCGGCTGTCGCCGGGCTGGATTTCAGCGAGACGCCGGAGCAGTCGCGTCTCCGCCAGTCCGCGGCCAGGCTCTCGGGGTATTCCTCCGCGGTGCCGGCCCTGGTCGAGCGCCTGCGGCTCGCGTGTGCCGGCGTCCCGCCACCACGAGAGGCACCGGACATGGTCCATGCCGATCTCTCAACCCCCAGCAATGTCCTGGTCCGTGACAGAGCGGTGGCGGCGGTCGTGGATACCGGGAACGCAGGTAGCGGCACGCGGGCGACTGACCTCACCGCCCTCGTGTGGTACACCTTCCGGGATCCGCTGCCGGGCGGTGTCCGAAGATGGCTGCGGACGAGAATCCTCGTCGTGGTCGGCTGGGAGGGGGCGGCGGTGCTCGCAGCGACACAGATCCTCCTGCAGCTCGAGCTGGCCATCCGTCTCGGGCGCCACGATGTCGTTGCAGGGGTGGTCAAGCGCGGCCATCGCGCCCTCGACGAGCTGAACGCGCTTCGCTAACTGTCGCCGGTCCGCTGCGGCTGCGCGGGCGTCACCGTGATCCGGCGCTTGGCTCGGACGGACCCCTGACCTGCAAGAATGTGGCGCGCTCGGAGGGACTCGAACCCGGACCGCAAGGAGCGCCAGCGAATGAGAACCGGAAGCGGCGCGGCAGCATGCTTTTGGCACTGCAGATCGGCTCATCCGATCTGAGGGTGTAGCGGCGGTGCGAGACTTGGTACGTGTGCGACCAACCAACACTGTTCGTCGGCGAGCCGGCAACCGATCCGGCGCTGCTGAGGACGCTGGCGGCCGCTCGCCTGCCAGCAACCGGGCGTTTTCTTCCAAAGGCCGGCTGGGTTAGCCGCGTATGGGTCGGTGACGAATACGTCGTACGACTGAACAACAATGAACAGTTCCGCGACGCGTATCGCCACGAGGCTACAGTCGTCAACCTGCTCGCCGGCAGCGAGGTCCCACACGCCCGGATCCTTGCCCATGGCGATGGCCCGGACGGGCCGTGGTACATCTCCGAACGCCTGCCCGGCCGAACCCTGTACGACGCATGGCCGGCGGCGGACTCGCACACGCGCCAATCAATCATCGAGAGCCTCGGCTTTGCGTTGCGCGCACTTCACCGCGTTCCTGTCACCGCCGACCTGCTGCCGCCCTGGCTTGCCGCCGCGCTCTCCGGCAAACCGTGGCCTGCGTTCCACCCACCCGTAGTGAGTGCGGCGCTCCAGCAGGTCGAGGCTGCCCGACGACTGCCCGGTCATGACTCGCGCCTGCTCGCGGACGTCGCCGACTGGATCCAGGAGCGGCTGGTGTTGTTCGCCGCCGACGAACCTGTCCTCGTCCATGGTGATCTACATGGATCCAACGTGATCGTCGACCAAGGACGCGTCACCGGTCTTATCGACTTCGCGGAGGCGTTGGCTCAGCCAGCGGATGTCGAGCTCGATACCATCCTGCGCTGGTGCGCGAAGGCGCGAGAGTACCCACCCACACCCGACGAACGAGGGCTCGACGAGACCACACTCACAGAGGTCCCCGGATGGCTGCACGGCGCGTATCCTGAGCTGTTCGAGCGCGAGCATCTGCGCGACCGGTTGAACTTTTATGACATGCACGTGGAACTCGCGCTATACGCACACCACCCCCAGCCTGATATACGCGAAACGGCGCACGACCGCATCGCTCTCCTGCTTTCCGGTCACAACCATCTAGATAGACTCGTCTGGTAGGTCGTCGTCTTCGCGCCTACACGGGACAACGTGAGCCGCACTCGAATCTGGGCGCGGGGCTCATCCGATCTGAGATCGTGGCCTGAGTACCTGGCAACCATGCCCTCATGTGCCTGGGAACCCTTGAGGACCAGACCGACGACGGCCGGATCGGCGGAGGCCAGGCCGCCGCCCGCATACACAAGATCGCCTAGCAACTGTGAGAAATCGTGAGAGACGCGCTCACCTGACACCTGTCAGGGTGGTTTCTCACGTCCAACCATGTGACCCTGACCTGCAAGGATGTGGCGCGCTCGGAGGGACTCGAACCCCCAACCTTCTGATCCGTAGTCAGATGCTCTATCCGTTGAGCTACGAGCGCCGGTCTTCAGTTGAACCTCAACGATGATAGCGAACAAACCAGAGTCCCGTTGACCTAGGCGTTCATGAACAGCCGGAAACTGGCGCAACCCACCCGCCAGGCCCGCCGGTCCTCGCTAGACCCGAGCCATGTCCACGAAGCGGCTGTAGTGGCCCTGGAACGCGACCGTCACCGTAGTCGTCGGACCGTTCCTGTGTTTGGCCACGATGAAGTCAGCCTCCCCTGCCCGAGGCGACTCCCGCTCGTAGGCATCCTCCCGGTGCAGAAGGATCACCACGTCAGCATCCTGTTCGATGCTGTTATGGAGATGTATACCATTTGCAATGAAATTATGGGTTCCATCGACTGTAGCATCGTAAACTACCTGGTCGCCGATGCTCTCGATGGCAGCGATCTCGTCCCAGAAGACGTCGTTGGTCGCGAGCAGTTCGAGATCTGAGCCATCCAGAACGGTGGCGATCTTGCCTAGGCGCTCTCTGCTCGGGGCGTGCTTCCATAGCGCACTGCCACAGAACTGCGTACCGATCGCCGCTGCGAACTCACGATGCGGCATCTGGCGCTCCACGAGAACCTCGCGGACGCGTTCCCACACCTCTCGGGGAATCGTATCAATGTTGGTGTTGCCGTTGATCGTCACCAGATGCGCTCGCGCGAGACTGGCTTGCACACCTCTCCCACCATGGACACCGATGTAGTCGAGGAACCGAAGCTGATTCTCGGCCCCGTAGATGAGCAGGTGAAAGTTAGGCCGGTAGGAGTCCTTGGTAACTTCCTTGACGCGGGTCAGCACGTCGAACCTGAGCAGCAGCCTCGCCACGTCGTCGATGAGCTTGCGGCTACTAGATGAGTAGTAGATCCGCGCCTGGTTGTTGGTCTTGTCCCACCAGACGCAACCGTCGGTAGCCCACAAGTGCCTCAGGAAGATGGCTAGCTGCCGCTTCGGCAGGGCGAAAACCGGCTCGGGAATGAACTTCTCGTGGCTTCGCAACCCGAAGAGGCCAAGCGTATCCAGCCACTCCGCTATGGGATTACGTCGCCCGCGAGCCAACGGCCCCGGCGCTGGAAGTCGAAGAGTGGTGCAGCGCGCCGCCGGATACTCGTCCCGAACAGCAGTGATACCGAAGTGGACGGCCGCATCCCGCACAGCCGTGAGGTTCTCCTCGTCGATGCTGGCGTATCTGATCGGCTGCCGTCGGACGAAGGATCCGTCTCCTAGCAGGTGGGCGAGCATGATCAGCTTCGGCTCGGGGAGCTCGCGCTCAGCCAGTGGCCGGGGCAGATGTCGCGGCGTGGCGACCCGGGTACCGACACCGATCTCGCCGAGCGACCGCCAGCCCTCGTAGGTGAGGAACGGATGGTTCGCGGTTGCCTCGACCTCCCGGCCTGATCTGAGCCGGACCTTGAACACCTCTCGTACCCCGGTGGGGAAGGCACGAGTGAGCCGCCGGGGCACTAGCTTCAGCCGCTCATCCAGCGACCAGACTGGGAAATCACGCTCCCCCGACTCCACCAGGTCACCGAGTCGCACTTCGGCCCCGGTGTCGGCCCGCATGATTCGCGTGTCGGCGGTAAGGCAGCCCGATTCACGAAGATCGGACAGCATCGGGCGTTTATCGGTCCTTTGTTCCGGGCCGCGGTTGAGCTGGGCGACGGCGATCACCGGCACACCTAGCTCCTTGGCCAGGAGCTTCAGCGACCTTGACAGCTCGGAGACCTCCTGCTGCCGATTCTCCACCCGCTTCGGGGAACTCATCAGCTGCAGGTAGTCGATGATCACCAGGCGCAGATCGTGCTGCTGCTTGAGGCGGCGGCATTTCGCCCTGATCTCCATCATGGACATGTTCGGTGAGTCGTCGATAAACATGGGCGCGGTGGCTACCTCGCTCATCCGCCGCGCCAGCTTGGTCCAGTCCTCTTCGGTCATCTGCCCGGTGCGCATGGAGTGCAGGGCGACTCGCGCTTCAGCTGACAGCAGTCGCATGGTGATCTCGTTCCTGCTCATCTCCAGACTGAAGATCACCGAGGTCAGCCCATGCTTGATCGAGGCCGCCCTGGCCAGGTCGAGCGCCAGCGTGCTCTTGCCAAGCGCCGGCCGGGCCGCGATCACGATCATCTGCCCGGCATGCAGGCCGTTGGTCAGCGAGTCCAGATCGGCGAATCCGGTCGGCACGCCGTTCATCATGCCGTTGCGGCTGCCGATGGACTCAATCTCGACCAGCGCGGCCGGCATGATCTCCGAAAGCGGCAGATAGTCATCGGAGGTACGGCGTTCGGTGACGGCGAAGACCTCGGCTTGCGCTCGGTCGACTAGCTCGTCCGCGTCAGCGTCTCCGGCGTAGCCGAGCTGCACGATCCTCGTGCCTACCTCGACCAGGCGCCGCAGGATCGCCCGCTCTCTGACGATCCGGGCGTAGTAGCCAGCGTTGGCCGCGGTGGGGACGGACGCGATCAGGGTGTGCAGATAAGGAGCACCGCCGACCTTGGCGATATCGCCGCGCTTGGTCAGCTCGGCCGCGATGGTGATCGCGTCGGCGGGCTCGCCCCGGCCGTACAGGTCGAGGATCGTCTCATGAACGATCTGATGGGCCGGCCGGTAGTGGTCGCTGGCCTTGATGACCTCAAGAACGTCGGAGATCGCATCCTTAGACAGCATCATCCCGCCGAGGACGCACTGCTCCGCCGCGATGTCATGCGGCGGCGTCCGCTCGAAGTCCTCACGAGGCGCGATCTCAACAACGCTCACCAGGCTCTACCCCCACTTTCACCCGAGTACAGATCCGTTCTATCGAACGGCTACGACAGTCTGTTCTAGCCAGTGATCATGACCGGCCCGACGGCGGATCTCACAGCGACCCCGACAGCGACTCTGCCAGTGCTCCTGACAGTGTTCAGCCACATCCTCCTGACGTCCAATCGTGCTGTGCACAGCCCTGTGGATAACCTGTGCAGACACGCCGTGCAGGCTGTGCGTGACTTGGGGATCATGCTGTGGATACAAGAGTTTTTTCGATCGACGAACGCCCTTGACCTGCGAAAATGACGTTCCCCACGTGTGGACGAGAAATCTTTCTGCGCCTTGGGATACGGTGCACACCGACCGTAGTTATCCACACGAAGATGTCACGTCCAACGTCAGGCGTGTGATATCGAGCAGCCGCTGAGCAGCCCGCCAGCCACCGGGGCGGAGGTACCAGATTCACCCCGGCCGCAGAGTCGCCGGATCTGGCCGAATGGCCTGCGCGCGAGAGTCCAGGCCATTACCATTCGATTATGTGTTCGATACCAGCTCAGCGGATCGCCGAGATAGGCCAGGCCATCGACGACCTCGCGGTGGAAGCTGGACCAGCTCCCGGCGACACTGACCCGATCGTCGCCAGGGTCGCCGAGCTGTGGGCACTGCTCGCCGAACTGGACCCCGAGGTCGCCAGGCGGCTAGCCGGGTACCAGGCGCTGACGGCCCGCACCGACTAGCCAGGCAGGCGGCGGCATCCGAGCGCGGACCCCTGGCCAGGCAGGGCCGACCCGCGCTAGCTTCCGTAGTAATAGGATCTCAGCTTGATCACGGAACATGGCTCCACATGGCTCTGGCGCGAATTGCGTGATCGGGCTGCCACGCACGCCTGGCGGAGCCACCGCCGGACCCGGGCTAGTCCCCGGTGACTCAACTTTGACAGCCGCCTCACCCGCTGCCAGGCCAGCCCGATCCTGTAGGAGACTTTTTTCCTGTAGGAGACTTAACAGCGAATATGGTGATCAATCCTCCTACAGGAATAAAGTCTCCTAGATCTTTTAGCAACCGCCCCCGGCACCAACCCCCGCAAGCCCCCCAGGAACTCGCAAACCCGGCCCCGCACCCACCCAAGCCCGGCCCGGTGATCACCCCGCCGACGTTTCGGACCGCCATCCTCTGCCCGGCTAACTTCACGGAATTCGCGCCAGAGCCCGGAACATCGATCGCGTGATCACGCCAGCTCGTTTCCGTGATCAAGGCCTCGATCATGGTTAAGGAGAATGGGTCTCTGAGTTCAGGCTGCGCCGACAGCGCGGTCCCGCCCGACCCGCCGGCCCAACCCGGCGGTCAGCCACCCAGCGCGCCCGGTCCAGCTACCTGGCTGGTACGACAGAGGCTGCCGGGACTGATAGGACACTTGCGGTCGCGTTCTGGCCGCAGTTCCCCTGGGCGAGGAGCAGAGTACGAAGGAAAGTGATGATACGTCGTCCCGCCCGACCGACGTATCATCACTTTCCGTCGAAAATTTGTCCGGTTGGCCGGGTTTCTGGTTATCAAAGTGTCAATACGTGGCGGTCGGCGACTGACGTATCTCCACTTCCCGTTGTCCCCACCCCACCCGAGCCCACCCGACCCCGGCACCGCCTGGCCAAACTTCGGATTCTCCCGGTTCGCCCCTTATCCGCGTCAGACCCGGCCAGGCCCGAATCAGACCCAGGGCGCGATCCGTGCGTCGGCGCGCGCCGCACTTTGCTTTGCTGACGGATTCGACGGGAGCCCCCAACCCGGCTCCGCCCCCGCCTGAGGCCCAGAAACGAGCACGGGCCACCGCCGCGGAGTAACCCGCGGCGATGGCCCGCCAGAAGCCCCAGAAGCCCCAGAGGCCCCGTGAACCCCGAAACTCAGGCCCCGATAATCTCGACCTCAAGAGTCGCGCTGACCTCTGGGTGCAGCCGGACGGCGACCTGATGGGCGCCGACAGTCTTGATCGGGTTGCCGATCTCGATCTTGCGCCGGTCGAGCTCGGGACCGCCCGCACTCTTGACCGCCGCCGCGATATCCGACGTCGACACCGACCCGAACAGCCTGCCTCCGCTGCCCGCCCGGGTCGTCAGCTTGACCCGCATCCCGCGAAGTCGCTCGGCCGCTGTCCGTGCGTCGTCGACGCTCCGGATCTCCCTGGCCGCGCGCGCTCGCTTGATCAGGTCAATCTGCTTCTCCGCACCCCGGCTCCAGCGCATCGCGAAACCGCGCGGCACCAGGTAGTTCCTTCCGTACCCGCCAGCGACCTCGACCACATCGCCGGGGGAACCCAGGCCGGAAACCTCCTGGGTCAGGATGAGCTTCATCGGCGAACCGCTCATCGCGTCCTACCTCCCTCGGCCTCAGCGAGCCGTGCTGGTGTACGGCAGCAGTGCCATCTCGCGGGCGTTCTTGATCGCCGTCGCGACGTCGCGCTGGTGCCTGGTGCAGTTGCCGGATACCCGCCGCGCCCGGATCTTGCCGCGGTCGGAGATGAACTTGCGGAGCGTTGCCGTGTCCTTGTAGTCGACCCTGGCAACCTTCTCCTGGCAGAAAAGGCAAACCTTCTTCTTTGGCTTGCGAATTGGTGGCTTGGCCATCGTGGTGCTCCTTAGCAGAGCCCCGCCTAGGACGGGGATGGTCCCCCGCTCGCGATCGCAGCGAGGATGGTCGGATTTCGGTTAGAAAGGAGGCTCGTCGCTGAAGCCGCTGTCGGCCGGCTCCGAGCTTCCAGGGATCATCGTTGGCGCGCCCGCCCGAGCTGCCGCTGCCGCCGCCCGAGCTGCTGCCGCCCCCGCCGAACCCGCCGCCAGAGCCGCCCTGGCCGCCAGTGGCCCGGCTCGACCTGACGACCTTGGCTGACGCGTTGCGCAGCGAAGGCCCGACTTCGTCGACCTCGACTTCGTAGACGGTGCGCTTCTCGCCTTCCTTGGTCTCATAAGAACGCTGCCTAAGCCGCCCGTTGACGATCACGCGCATGCCCCGCTGCAGGCTCTCGGCCACGTTCTCCGCGGCCTGCCGCCAGACGTTGCAGGACAGGAACAGCGAGTCGCCGTCCTTCCACTCGTTAGTGTTCTTGTCGAGGAACCGGGGAGTCGAGGCCACCCGGAAATTGGCGACCGCCTGTCCGGTCGGGGTATAGCGGAGCTGCGGATCATCAACAAGGTTGCCGATGATGGTGATCTGAGTATCGCCTGCTGCCATCGGGTACTCCTGTCAGTGAACGTCGGGACGCAGGATCTTGGTCCGCATCACTGCTTCGTTGAGGTTGAGCTGGCGGTCGAGCTTCCTTGACCGTGTCCGGCTCGGCGACCAGGTCAACGACGGTATAGATGCCCTCGGTCTTCTTGTCGATCTCGTAGGAGAGCCTGCGCCTGCCCCAGACATCTACCTTGTCGATCGTCCCGCCGGCCGTGGTCACGACCTTGAGGAACTGGTCAAGCGAGGGCTGGACAGTTCGCTCCTTCGAGCGAAGGGTCCAAAATGATCATCATTTCGTAGCGGCGCATGCCGACCATGCCTCCTTCGGACTCAGCGGTCACGGTCTTTCCGTGACAGGAGGATCTACGTGCGCAAATCGGTGGTCACGTAGAGCAGCAAGCGTACCAGCAGCCACCGTCACCCCGGTCCACTTACGACTCACGCTGCCGAGCGCTTAGCGCGCCGCCGACCGGGAAAACACTGTAGAAAAAGCATCCGGACGTACCCCCGAGCGGACGAGCGAAGACCTCTTATTCTGAACAAGATCGCACCGCCATCCACCCGTCCGGCAAGCTCTCGTCCGTTGGAGGTGACGGCCTTGTCCGAGGCCGAGGCGCAGGTCCAGTCCCAGTCGCCCACCCGCCGCTTCACGCTGAACACCGACGGCAGCCGCCATCCGGTGGTCAACGGCGCGGCGGCCTACTCCGTAGTCGCTGGCCTTGTCTCCTTCGTCATGGGCCTGATCAGCGCGAACCACATCGTCGGCACCGCCCTCGGTGTCAGCGCGTTCCTGGTCGGGCTCTGGGCGCAGATGGAGTCGACCACCACCGAGCAGCGGGTGGTCATCGTCTTCGGCATAGTCGCCGCGTTCGTCGGCATGGGCCTGGCCTTCGCCCACGGCGGCTTCGGCTAGACAACTCAGCACCCAGGAGGCCCGGCCCCGCCAAGGACGCCCGGCCCCGCCAGGTATCCGTGATCATGGACCGGCTCGTGATCACGGAAGTTGGCTCTGGTGCGAATTCCGTGACCGGGCTGGCAGCTGGTGTCAGACCTCAGCTGGTGTCGGATCTGGCAGGGGCTGGCTGGGCGGCGTGTCCTCGATGCCGGCTGCTTTGCCTGACGCTCTGCATCGAGGGCACGCCGTCCGGCTGGCACTGGCCGCTGCGGGGGTGTCAGGTGCGCCGGGGCCTGCCGGCGAGCGCCGGTGATGCCCGCGCCCCGGCCCGCTCGGGGTCCCGGTGCTCGCAGCAGCGCCGGCCCCTGGCAGCCGTTCCGGGCGGCAGCCCTGGCCAGGCCAGGCTCCGCGCCCCAGTGCCCGCCCCGCAAGCGCATCGAGGTGACAGCGGCGCTGCTGACACCTGGCCCCAGCCCCAGCTATGTCACATCGATGGGGCTCCAGCCCCAGCTATGTCACATCGATGGGGCTCCGCCGGGATGCACGCGAGTGTCCCCGCAGCAGCCGGTGCCCAGCCGGACGGCGTGCCCTCGATGCAGAGCGTCAAGCGAAGCAGCCGGCGTCGAGGACACGCCGCCCGGCCAGCCCCTGCCAGATCCGACACCAGCTGAGGTCTGACACCAGCCGCCAGCCCGGACACGGAACTCGCGCCAGAGCCCGGAAGTTCTTGTGGGCGATCGCACATCTTTGTTTCCGTGATCACGCCGCGATCCATGATTGCGGAAGGTTCCAGGTGGGCGCTCGTGACGTGGGGGGCGGCAGGGGGCGATGCTGTCGGGGGTGGATCGGTAAGCTCTTGGGATGGCCAGAATCGGAGCACACCTGCACGAGACCGACCCGCTGCCTGCGGCGACCGCTATGGGCGCCGATGCCGTGCAGTTCTTTCTTGGCGACCCGCAGGACTGGAAGGCGCCGGCCTTCCCCGGTGGCCGCGAGCCCGGTCAGGTGCGCTCGGAGTTCGCGGCGGCTGACGTCACCGCATACGTGCACGCACCATACGTGGTTAACGTGGCCTCGCCCAACAACCGGATCAGGATCCCGAGCCGCAAGATCCTTGAGCAGCAGCTCAAGGCGGCCGCGTCGATCGGTGCCGCCGGGCTGATCGTGCATGGCGGCCATGTCACAGCCGGCACCGATCCGGCAGAGGGATACGTGAGCTGGCGCAAGGCCATCGAGCGCATCGAGCGGCCGCTGCCCATGCTGATTGAGAACACCGCGGGCGGAGACGGCGCGATGGCGCGGAGTCTGGAGCACATCGCCAGGCTCTGGGAGGCAGTGGCTGACGGTGGCGGCGATGACGTCGGCTTCTGTCTCGACACCTGCCACGCCAACTCGGCCGGCGAGGAGCTAGCCGGCATCGTGGACCGGATCAAAGCCATCACCGGCCGGATCGACCTCGTGCACTGCAACAACTCCCGCGATGAGTTCGATTCGGGCCGGGACCGGCACGCCGGACTGACCTCGGGCACGATCGACCCGGCGCTCATCGTCTCAGTCGTGCAGGCGGCCGGGTCCGACGTCATCTGCGAGACGCCTGACCCGGCCGCTGATGTCCGCTGGCTCCGCGGCCAGCTGGCGCTCTAAACCGCGGCCCGGTCCTGGCGGCGGACTACTACGGCGTGCCTCTGGTCGGCCGGGGCCGGCGGGCCACCTGACGGGCTCGGGTTCGGCGAGACCGGCGGAGTCGGGGTCGGCGAGACTGGCGGGGTCGGCGAGACCGGCGGAGTCGGCGAGCCAGTCGGAGTCGGGTTCGGGGTGGGCGGCCCTGACGGGTTAGGGTTCGGCTTCTGGCACTGACGGCCGTGGCCGCCGAAGAAGAACCGGTGGTGGCCATGCGTCGGTGGCGTGCACTTCTTGTGCTTCTTCTTCGGCGGTGGAGCCATGACCCACTTGACGAACGTGGGCTGGTTGCCCGCATACCCCTGCGGCGGCAGTTGCATAACTGGCAGATTGCTGAACTGATCGCTCATGAAGGTATGCCAGATATGAGCTGGCCAGGCGCCACCATAGCCACCGGTCCAGCCGCCGATCGACGGCAGGCCGTCCAGGATCTCCGGTCGCCGGCCGGTCGGCCGGTCGGTGAACATGCCCAAGGACATGGAGTACTGCGGGATAGCGCCGACAAACCAAGCCTGGGTCGCGACATCTTCCTCACCGAGCGTTCCGGTCTTGGCGATCATCGGCCGGTCCCACAGCGCGTTGGGCAGACCGGTGCCATTCCCCATGGAGAAGGACGAGGTGTCAAACGACAGGGCGAAGTCGGTGTCACCGGCCACCTCGGGCGACAGCGCCCGGGTCTTGACGACCGCCGCGTTGGTCCGCACTCCGTTGCGGATGAAGTACTTGATCACGTGCGGCGTGGCGCTCGTGCCGCCAGATACCAGAGTCGCGAAGGCGGTGGACTGATCAACCGCGGTCAGTGAGCCCTCGCCAAGCGCGGCGTTCTGTGCGCCAGGATGACAGTTCGGGTAGTGCTTGCGGCACCCATTGCCGAAGAGCTCGTCGAGTCCCTTAACGTCGGTGGCGCTGACGCCGAGCGTCGCCGCCATGTTGATAACGCCTTGCACCGTTGTCCGGTGGATCAGGTCCTCGTAGGCGGGGTCGTTCGACAAGGCGGTGGCCTCGGGCACGGTCAGGTTCACGGCGTAGTTCTCGCTCGACTCATCGAACGGCCAGTAGCCAGCCAGCTGGTCGCACTTGGTGGTCTGCTTCGAGATCTCGAGCCTGCTCTCGGGCGTGTAGTCCGGCGGTATGCACAGCGGAGAGTGGCTGTTGGTCACGCTGTCGCGCACGTCCATGCCCTGGGAGACGGCAGTAGCCAGCACATAGGGCTTGAATGAAGAACCGACCGGCTCAGCCGACAGGATCGAGTCGAGATTGCACTTTAGCTTCGCACAGTGCTTGATGCCATAACCGGGACCGCCGTAGAAGGCGACGATGTTGCCCGTTCCCGGCTTCTCGAGCACACCGGCGATGTGGACGTAGGACGGCAGCGGCACGCCCTCGCTCGCCATCAGCTGCTTGTTCTGCCGCACGGCGCTGTAGAGCGCGTTCATCAGCCGCTCATTGATCGTCGTGTGAATCTGCAGACCCAGGTTGCCCAGATCTACGGTGTTGTCGGTGATGTGATAGTAGGCGCCAAGCTCGTTCGCGACCAGCTGCATGATGTAGCCGCGGTAGCCAGGCCAGTTGGAATTCGCCGACCGGCGGCTGAGCTTCGGGAAGTTCTTGAGCGCGCTGGTCGGATTGCTCGGATCGGGCACGAGCACGTTCATCTGCTGCTGCGTGATCGCGTTGTCGCGCACCATGTTGGTGAGGACGTAGATCCAGCGCTCGAGCAGCGAGTTGCTCAGGCCAGTCGGCACCGCGGTCGGGTCGGTCGGCTGGTAGCCGTACGGTGCCTGGATCATGGCAGCGATCATCGCGGCCTGGGAGATCGTGAGCTGCCAGGGCCTGACGCCGAAATAGGTCTCGGCCGCGGCCTGAACGCCGTTGGCACCTGCCCCGAACGGAATGGCATTGAGATAGTGGGTGAGGATCCACCACTTCGGCTCCATCTTCGCCAGCTTGATCGCGACGAAGATTTCCTTGATCTTCTTCTGATAGGTGAGATTGCCGAGCCCGGTCGGATCGTAGTAGGTCTTGACGAACTGCTCGGTGATCGTGGAGCCGCCCTGCAGCGAGGTGCCGGACAGGTCTGACTTAGCCGCCCGCAGGATGCCGGTCAGCGAGACCCCGCCCTCGGTGAAGAACCCGCGGTCTTCGGCCGCGAGCACGGCCTCCCACAGCAGCTTGGACTTCTTGATCTTGGCTTCGGTGAGCACGCGGCGGTTGGCGGTGCAGAAGCAGCCGACCTCCTGGCCGTTGGAGAAGTAGACGATCGATGACTGGTTGAGCGGCTTGCTCAGCGCGACCAGAGGCACCTTGGTGGACGAGAGGAACGCGAAGAACGAGGCGATCAGCGCCAGCACGGTGACCGCGGCGATGGCACCGAGCAGCAGCGACGCCTTCTTGATCGACCAGTGCCGCCACCAGCGGGCGTGCCACTGTCGTCGCAGGAGCCTCTTGAATGGCGAGGACCCGTCGTCTGGATCGACGTATCCGCGTGGCTCGCGGCCCGGCCGGCCCCGTCGCCCGCGACCACCTGGGTCCGTCCCCTCATCGAGAGCGCTGGCAGCCCTTCTGCGGTACCGCCCGGCCGGAAGCCCGAGTCCGAGTGAATCGTCGGGGGTGTAGTAGCCCGGCCGTGCGGAGCCCGGCCGGCCCGTGCGCTGCGCGGGAGTGCCGAGGCCGGTAGCGTCGTACCGTCCGCTCGGCCGGTACCAGACGCCAGAGTCATCAAGCCGGTCACGGGGAGCGCTCTTGCCCGCTGGGGGGCTTTCAGCCGCTGCCCGGCCAGCCTGCCCGCCATTCTGATAGCCGCCATTGCGAGAGCCATCAGTCGCGCCGTCGCGGCTGCCGTGCCTGCCGGAGGCGGCGGCACGGCCGCGCGGCACTGACTGACCACCCGGCACTGACTGGCTGCGCGGCACTGACTGGCTGCGCGGCACTGACTGACCGCCGTCCGCGCCAGGCCGGGCCGCAGGCGGATAGCCGGCGTCACTCCGGCGCCTGTTGCCCGCGTATCCTGGCGCCCCGTTGCCTGGCGGCATCGAGTAGCCGGGCGTCCCGTATCGGGGCTGACTCGGTCCCGGCCGGCCGGGACCTTCTGGCCGTCCGTAACCTTCCTCGCTGGCGGATCGATGACCTGAGTACTGATCACCGGAGTATCGATCACCTGAGTACTGATCATCTGACGCCGGTCCGTCCGTCCAGGACGGCCCGGGGAAGTCTCGACTACTCACCTGATCCTCGCTGGTCGGCGTTATGCAGTCAGCAGCGGAGAGGGGGGCTCCGCTGGGCAGCCACGCTACCCGGCTGTACCTACTGTCCCGGTACGCTCTCTAGTCTGCGCTTTCATCCTCAGTTGCGTGGGCCAATCGCTTTAACGCCTGTCCAGGCGTCAGGGTGCCCGGCGTCGCCAGCCGGGCTGGCTCGCGGAACTCTGTCAGTCGCCGGTTCGAGCGCGACGGCGGCGCCTAACGGACGGTTCGCCCGTTCCTAGCACATACGACGACGCCAGGTGATTCCATCCGCAACTCTGGCAGACCTCGACAACGTACACCTTGAATTCGCCGTATTCGGCGGCCATTTCATCGAGTTCCCTGCCCTGCTTGACCCGGCCCTCGTACTGCCCGAGCTCATCACCGTAGACGTAGGTGACGTGGGTCAGCTTGGCCCGCCGGCAGATCGGGCACCTGGTGTCGGTGGGCTCGCCATGGAACTTAGCCGCTCGCAGCAGGTAGGGGTGCGCGTCGCAGACATCGGTGACTGTGGTGCGGCCAGAGAGCACCGACGCGAGCGTGGCCCGCCGGGCTAGCGCGTAGTCGACGACCGATCGCCTCATGACCGACAGGTTACGACGAAATCGCGGCTGAGCCGATACCCCACCTGGTGGGCTTGCGCTCCAGGCGTGCCACTTACCAGAGCGCTCACCAGGCATTTAGCAGGATCAGGCCGGGACGCGAGCTAGTTACCGCCGATGGCGAACTTGCGCGACGGCGTCTTTCGACATATCTTTTCGATGTATCGGCTCGATACATCGGGGCGATACGAAGTCGCGGTGCGATTGCGCGATGAAGTCGCGGTGCGGTCGCGCGGATGGTCCGGCGCGGATAGTACCCGCTAGGGAGGGCGAGCTGACATGAGCCAGCGAGCCGGCGTGCTCGAACTCGCTGTACTCGGGTTGCTTCACGAGACCCCGATGCATGGCTATGAGCTCCGCAAGCGCCTGAACTCGGTGCTCGGCGCCTTCCGTGCCTTCGGCTACGGATCGCTGTACCCGTGCCTGAAGGACCTCACCGTCAGGGGCCTGATCGCCGAGGACACGCTGCCAGACCCGGCCAAGCCGCTAGCCGGCCGCCGGTCGAAGATCGTGTACCGGCTGACCGCCGACGGCAAGGAGTACCTGCAAGACCTGCTCGGCCAGGCGGGCCCGGCGTCCTGGGAGGACGACGGGTTCGGTGTCCGGTTCGCGTTCTTCGGCTTGACCAGGGCTGATGTCCGGATGCGGATTCTGGAGGGCAGGCGCAGCAGGCTCGAAGAGCGGGTCGAGGCGGTACGCGCCGGGCTCGCGAGGACCAGGGAGCGGGTCGACAGCTACACCCTTGAGCTGCAACGGCACGGGCTCGAGTCAGTTGAGCGCGAGGTCCGCTGGCTCAACGAGCTGATCGCCTCCGAGCGGCGCGCGGACGCCGAGTCCGCCGTACGTGCGAGTGGCGACATCCAGGACAGCACCGATCCGGCCGGCGCGGCCGGGCTCGGTCACTGAGAAAAGAAAGATAAGGAGCAATCCTCATGGGTTCGGTACGGGTAGCCATCGTGGGCGTCGGGAACTGTGCCAGTTCCCTCGTCCAGGGCGTGGAGTACTACAAGGACGCCGACCCGGCTAGTCGGGTGCCGGGTCTCATGCACGTCCAGTTCGGCCCTTACCACGTCAGGGACATCGAGTTCGTGGCCGCGTTCGACGTGGACGCCAAGAAGGTCGGCCGGGATCTGGCTGAGGCGATCGTCGCGAGCGAGAACAACACCATCACGATCTGCGATGTACCTCCCACCGGCGTGACCGTCCAGCGCGGTCCGACGTACGACGGTCTTGGCGAGTACTACCGCGAGATCATCACCGAGTCCGACGAGAGCCCGGTCGACATCGTCGCCGCCCTGCGCGACGCGCGGGCCGACGTGCTGGTCTCCTACCTGCCCGTCGGGTCAGATGACGCGGACAAGTTCTACGCGCAGTGCGCGATTGACGCGGGCGTCGCTTTCGTCAACGCGCTGCCGGTCTTCATCGCCTCCGACCCGGTATGGGCAGCCAAGTTCACCGAGGCCGGCGTGCCGATCATCGGCGACGACATCAAGTCACTGGTCGGCGCGACGATCACGCACCGGGTGCTGGCCAAGCTCTTCGAGGACCGGGGGGTTGAGCTGCTTCGCACCTACCAGCTCAACTTCGGCGGAAACATGGACTTCATGAACATGCTGGAGCGCAAGCGCCTGCAGTCCAAGAAGATCTCCAAGACCCAGTCGGTCACCTCGCAGATCCCGCACGAGATGGCCAAGGCCGACGTGCACATCGGGCCGTCCGACCACGTGCCCTGGCTCGACGACCGCAAGTGGGCCTACGTCAGGCTGGAGGGCAAGTCGTTCGGCGACACTCCTCTGAACCTGGAGTACAAGCTCGAAGTCTGGGACTCGCCTAACTCGGCCGGTGTCATCATCGACGCCGTTCGCGCGGCGATGATCGCCAAGGACCGCGGCATCGGCGGCCCGATCCTTTCCGCCGCCTCGTACTTTATGAAGTCGCCGCCCGAGCAGTACAGCGACGACGTCGCCCGCGATCAGGTCGAAAAGTTCATCAGGGGCGAGGTCGACCGCTAACTCCCCCGCCAGGCAGGCGGAGCGCACCGGCGATGATCTCGGTGCGCTCCGTTTCGCATTAGTCTGATCAGGTGGTCTCCGGCGCGGGTCAGGCCAGGTCGTCCTTCATCGGTGACCTGCGTACGGTCCTGTCCAGCAGCGGATTCCGCAAGCTCTACGCGACCAGGCTGAGCTCGCAGACTGGTGACGGGATCTTTAACGCCGGCCTGGCCAGCTACGTCTTCTTCAGCGCGACCTCGTTCCCCGACCCCGGCGCGGCCGTTGGTCTCTTTCGCTGTGCTCTACCTGCCGTACTCGCTCATCGGCCCGTTCGCCGGGGTCTTTATCGACCGCTGGTCAAGACGGCAGATCCTGGCCTGGTCCGCGCTGATCAGGGCGGCGTTCGTGGTGCTGACAGCCGTCCTCATCGGCACCGGCACCCTCGGCGCGCCGGTCTGGCTGGCCGCGCTCGTGGTGCTCGGGGTCAACCGGTTCTTCCTGTCCGCCCTGTCCGCCGCGCTGCCGCATGTGGTCGAGGGCGACGAACTGGTCATGGCGAATTCCGTCGGTCCGACCTCCGGCACCGTCGTGGCGTTCGCTGGCGGCATCCTGGGCGCCGCGGTACATGTGGCCAGCGGCGGAGGTCAGGTTGGATCAGCGGTAACGCTAGTGGCCGGCGGACTGTGCTACGCGCTGGCCGGCGTCGCCGCGCTGCGGATGCCACGATCCTCGCTCGGGCCAGCTCCCGGCGAAGGCACGCAGCAGGGCACTATCAGGGCCGAACTGGAATACGTCGTGGCTGGCCTGGGTGCCGGGCTGCGGCAGTTCTGGCGCACCAGGCCGGCCCGCGGCGCGCTCGCCGCTACCAGCTCGCACCGGTTCCTGTACGGAATCCTGCTGCTGATGTCGGTCTTGCTTTACCGGAACTACTTTTACTCTGGCGACAGCGGCAATACCGCGCTGGCCCACTTCCTGCCCGTGCTGATCAGCTCCGCGATCGGGTACGGCGCCGCGGCCTGGCTGACCCCGCTGGCCAAGCGACGGCGGATACCGCAGTCGGACTGGATCACCGCGCTGCTCCTGCTTGGCGGTGTGGTGACAGCTGTGTTCGGGGTCAGCTTCACGCAGCCGGCCTTCGTACTGATCGGCTTCGTGCTTGGCGTCGTCGCCCAGGGGATCGCGATCTCCACTACCACAATCTTGCAGCAGGAACTCAGCGACGAATTCCGCGGCCGGGTCTTCTCGATCAACGACATGCTCTACAACGTCACGTTCGTGCTTGGCGCGGCGGTCAGCGCGCTGTTCATGCCGGTCACCGGGCATTCGGTGGTCATGGTGCTGGTCGTGGGCTGCGGCTACCTGCTCGCGGCGGTCGGCTACCGGCTCATCGCCGGTCACTCCGACGCCGGCGGGCCCTCGGTCGTGATGCCGGATTCGGCGGCCCAGCGCAGCAGCTCCTGAACTGCCCGGTCGTGATCGAGCGGTCCTTGATCAAGACGAAGCTCAAGCAGGAAGGCGTAAGCCCGGCCTACTACGGGGCCAGGGCGGACCCCGAGCAGTTCCATGATCTCGTGACCGTCCAGGTCGGGCCGGATGCTGGCCAGCTCTTCCTGCTCGGCCAGCGCGGTAATTTTTTCCTCTAGCTCGTCATAGTCCCTGGACAGCCGCTGCGCCTTGACGCGGTTCCTGGTCGTGCAGTCGGCCCTGGTCAGTGCGTGCAGCCTGGTGAGCTGCGGACCAGCGTCGGTCACGTAGCGGCGCACCGCCGAGTCGGTCCACTCACCGCTCCCGAAGCCGTGGAACCGCAGGTGCAGGCCGATCAGCATGGCGACGTCCGCGGTCACGTCCGCGGGGAAGCGCAGCGCCTTGAGCCTGGTCCTGGCGAGTTTCGCCCCGACCACATCGTGATGATGGAAAGCGACCCGGCCGTCGGCCAGCAGCGACCTCGTCTTCGGCTTGCCGATGTCGTGCAGCAGGGCGGCCAGCCGCAGCCTCAGATCCCGCTCCAGGCCGTAGCGCTCTTCCAGGGCGATCGCCTGGTCGAGCACGGTCAGGGAGTGGCGGTACACATCCTTGTGCCGATGGTGTTCATCAACCTCAAGCCGGAGCCTGGGTACTTCGGGCAGGAAATACTGCGCGGCCCCGGTCTGCACGAGCAGGTCGATCCCGGCCGAGGGGCCGCCAGGACGGGCCGCGAGCAGCAGCTTGGTCAGCTCGGCTGAGATCCGCTCGGCGGACACGATCTCAAGCCTGCCCGCCAGCTCGGCCATCGCGGCCTGGACTTCAGGGACCGGCGTGAATCCGAGCTCAGCTACGAACCGGGCTGCGCGCAGGATCCTGAGCGGATCGTCGTTGAAGGAGTCTTGCGGTGTGCCCGGTGTGCGAAGTACCTGGTCTCTCAGGTCAGCGATGCCGCCGAACAAGTCGACGAGCTCGTGCCCCGGCAGGGTCGCGGCCATGGAGTTCACCGTGAAGTCCCGGCGGAGTAGATCCTCGGCGAGCGATTTGCCGTAGCTGACCGCTGGCTTGCGCGAGGTCCGGTCGTAGCGCTCGCTGCGGTAGGTGGTGATCTCGATCATCTTGTCGCCCTTGCGCAGCCCGATAGTGCCGAAGGCGATCCCGACGGTCCAGGTGGCGTCGGCCCAGCCGGCTGTGATCTCCATCACCTGATCAGGAGTCGCGTCGGTGGTCAGATCCAGGTCACTCAGCGGCCGCCGCAGGAAAATGTCCCGCACCGGCCCGCCGACGAGCGATAGCTCGTGACCGCGCCTGGCAAAGAGATGGCCAAGCTCGTCGGCCACGCCAGGGATGGCGGCGAGCATGGCCGCGACGGCGCGGATCTGCTCTGGGGTCATGGGCACGGGATCCACGGGCACTGACACTAGGCGGTCTGGCGCCCAGCTGAAAATCGGGTCCGCGCAGACTGCACCGCTATCGGAGGTCCGAGGTCGCAATAGCATGTGCGCCATGGCTAGCTCGCATGGCGTTGTCTTCGCTAGCACCGGTGTGCCTCGGCTCGCGCGAGTCTGCTGCGCGACCGGGATCATCGCGGCGGCGGCGGTCCTTCCGCTGCTCGCGGGCTCTGTCCGGACTGCCAGCGCGGCTGAGCTGGCTAAGGCGTCCGGCACTGCCCCGCTGCGCCTGACTGTCAGCTCGGTCAGCCCGTCCTACGCGACTCCCGGTGACACGATCACGATCAGCGGCCTGGTGAAGAACAACACTCGCGCGGCTATGAGCGGCCTGACCGTGCGGGTGCTGTCCTCGACGACCCGGCTGACCTCGAGTATCGAGCTGGGGCAGTTCGCCGCGGGCGCGCAGTCCGTGACGCAGGCGCCAGTCTCCGCCAGCGAGCCACTGCTGATCAGTCACCTGCGCGCGCACAACGGCGTGGCCTGGCACCTGCGGCTCCCTGTCAGCGAACTGCGGCTGAGCTGCTTCGGCGTGTATCCGCTGACCGTCACCGTCAGAAATGAGCCTGGCACCGCGATGGCCAGCGACCCGGTACCCCTGCCGTTCTGGCCGAACAAGGCCGATAGCTGCACGGACGCCCAGCGGCCCGCTCCGTTCCCGATCTCCTGGGTCTGGCCGCTGATCGACAGCCCGCATCAGGGCACTTGCCCTGGCCTGCTCGACGACTCGCTCGCGAGCAGGCTCGCCCCTGGCGGCCGGCTGGCCACCATGCTCGCCGTGGGCGCGAGCTACGCCAGCAAGGCCGAGCTGACCTGGGCGATCGATCCGGCGCTGCTCGACAACGCGCAGACGATGACGAAGCCCTACCTGGTCAGCACCTCGTCGAGCTGCCACCCGGCCGCCCCGCACCCCGCCAGCAAGGACGCCGGCGCCTGGCTGAAGGCGCTGGCGGACGCGACCACCGGCCATCCGGTCTTCGTCACTCCGTACGCGGACGTCGATGTAGCCGGCCTGGCTCAGTTCGGCGACAGCACCGACCTGCGCCGGGCCTTTACCAGCGGTCAGCGGCTGGCCGCACCGCTGCTCGGCCGCGACCTTGTCCCCGTTTCCCTTCCGGCCGGGCCAAGGAAGCTGGCCTCGGTGGCGTGGCCGGCGGACGGCCTGGCGAACCCGGCTGTACTGGAGAATTTCGGCGCTATGAAGATCGGCGCGGTGATTCTCGCCATGCCGCTCGAGCCATCGCCGCCGCTGTCCTACACTCCCGGCGCTGTGACCTCCGTGAATGACGGCGTGGGCACCAAGCTGAAGGTGCTGCTGTCGGATAACACGCTGACCGGCCTGCTGGCCTCAGCCTCCCCGCATTCATCGCAGGTCGGCACGATCTTCAGCCTGAGCCAGCTCTTCCTGGCGCAGACGGCGATGATCGTCGCGGAGGCACCGGCCATGCAGCGGCCAATTCTGGTCGCGCCGCCCAGGCGCTGGGACCCGGCCAGCAGCCTCGCCGCAGACCTGCTGAGCGATACGATCACGGCCCCGTGGCTCAAGGTCACGACGCTCGGCCGGCTCGCGGCCCAGCCAGCCGAGCAGGACTATCGCTCGCTAGTGCCGCAGAGCTTCGAGGACCGAGCTGCCCGCCGCGCTGCTCAAGCACATCTCCAGGCTGGACAATCGAGTCGCACTGCTCCAGTCGATCCTGCCAAGGAAGAGCGAGCACCTGAGCCGTGCGGTCTACGGCATCGAGTCGTCCAGATGGGCAGGCAAAAGGGCAGCACGGGCGGAGGCCATGCTCACCCGCACGAGGCGGTTTGTCACCCGGCAGTTCGCCGGGCTGTCGGTCGGCGGCAAGCAGGTCATCCACGTGACGCTGGGTGGCCGGGTCGGGTCGGTGACTGTATCTATCCACAACGCACTCAGCTATCCGGTTAAGGTCGGGCTGCAAGTCACGAGCAGCAACAACACGGTTATGGCGACTCAGCGACGGCCACACGAGCTGTACCTGGTGCAGGCTCATAGCAGCACAGAACTGAGACTGAGTGTGAACGCCACCCAGACGGGAAAAGCGACGCTCAGGCTCAGCCTGAAGGCGCCAACCGGCGTCTTGCTTCCCGACCCGCCGGACAAGTCCTTGATTATGAAGATCAGCGCCACCAACCTGGGCACCGTTGCCCTGGTGATCTGCGCCGCCGCGCTCGCCGTCTTCGTGGCGGCCTCGGCCGCCCAGGCCATCAGGCGCGGACGGCCTGGCCCGGCCAGGCCGGCGGCGCCTGCCGAGCCGGCGCGAACGAGCGATGATCCCGAGCAAGACCCGCACGCTCAGGCGGATCAACCCGATAAGTTCGTTACTGACCGATCCGAGCTGAGTCGCGCCACACCAGACCAGCACGCTACGCAGGAGAGTCCATGAGCTCCCCAGGTTCCGATCCCGGCTCTACCGGGCCGGCCTGGTCCAGGCCGGCCGGGAACGAAGCGACCTGGGCCGAGCCGGAGCCTGTCCAGGAACCGGGCCTGGTGCCGAAAAGCAGCATTGTTCCTGGCACCGTCACCGCGGGTACCGCCGCACCCGGCAGCCCCGCCACCCGCCGCAACGGCCACCGGGCGCCAGGCGCTCACCGGGCAACCACGGGCGGTGCTAGCCGGGCCGCAGGCGGTGCTGGCAAGGCCGCAGGCGGTGCTGGCAAGGCCGCAGGCGCTGCCGGCAAGGCCGCTAACTCGCGGCGGGCGCCTGATTCCCGGCAGCCGGCCAGCCACGGCCAGCACCAGCGCCGGGCGCCAGCTGGCCAGGCACAGGCTGGTGCCGAGGGCTCGACGAGCCTGGTGCGGTCAAGCAGCGTCATGGCGGTCGGCACCCTCGCCTCGCGAGTCACCGGCCTGCTGAGGACGCTGGTCCTGGTGCCGGCGATCGGGCAGGCGGCTCTGGCCAACTCTTACAACTTCGCTAACACGCTGCCCAATACCGTCTACAACCTCGCGATCGGCGGCATCCTCACCTCGGTAATCGTGCCCCTGCTCGTCCGGGCGGCCAAGCGAAATGAAGGCCGGGGGGAAGAGTACGACCAGCGCCTATTCACCCTGGTGACCGTTTTCCTGTTCGTGCTCACGCTGGCGGCGACGCTAGCGGCCGCCCCGATCGCCAGGCTGTATGACCCGGGGGCTACCGGGAACGCGCAGCACGTCCTGGTGATCCTGGCCTATTTCTTCACCCCGCAGATCTTCTTCTACGGCATCACCTCGCTGGCTGGCGCGATCTTGAACTCACGAGGCCACTTCGCCGCTCCGATGTGGACTCCCGTGGTGAACAATGTGGTAGTCATCGCGATCACCGTCGCCTTCATGGTGATCGCGGGAGTGCATCAGACGATCGACACCATCACCTCGTCTGAGGTGACTCTTCTCGGCATCGGCACGACCCTCGGCATCGTGGCCCAGACGGCGGCGCTGATTCCCGCGCTGCGCAAGGTCGGCTTCAGATGGCGGCCGCGATTCGACTTCAAGCGCGCTGACGTCACGGAAATCGGGCGGATGTCCGGGTGGATGTTCGGCTACGTGCTCACCACCCAGATCGCCTACCTGGTGACAGCGCGGGTCGCGAGCTACGCGGCGCCCGATCCGCACAGCCCCTATGGTTTCTCTGCCTACAGCTACGGGTGGCTGCTCTTCCAGCTGCCCTATGCCATCATCGCCATCTCGGTGATCACCGCGCTGCTGCCCCGGATGAGCGCCAGTGCGGCCGACCACCGGTATGACCTAGTGCGATCGGACTTCTCCAATGGGGTCAGGCTCGGCTCGGTGATCGTGGCTCCGGCAGCGCTGGTGCTGGCAGTGCTCGGGTCGTCGCTGGGCGAATTGCTGTTCGCCTACGGCAACAACAGCAATATCGCCGCCCGGTATCTCGGCCTGGTGTTCGCCGTCTTCTCTCTTGGGCTGATGCCCTACATGCTCTTCCAGCTCCTGCTGAGAGTCTTCTACTCACTGCACGACAGCAAGACCCCGGCGCTCATCGGGGTCGTGACGATGGTCATCAATATCGTGACCAATGTCATCGCGCTCGCGCTGTTCCCTGACCACGAGGTCGTCGCCGCGCTTGGCGCCGGTTTCGGGCTGGCCAACCTGGCCGGCGCGGGCATCGCCTGGCGGGTGCTGAGCGGCCGGCTTGGCGGCCTGGCCGGACGGGAGATCGGCCGCAGCCTGATCAAGATGCACGCGGCCGCGCTGCCGGCGGCGCTCTTCGCGCTCGCCACGACGATAGTGGCCACCATCGCGCTCTCGACTGGGAAGGGCGCTGCTTTCCTTATCGTGGTTGTTGGCGGTTGCGGGGCGCTGGTCATCTATCTGCTCTGCGCGCGGGTGCTGCGGATTGGCGAGGTGACCGCCCTGACCGGCATGGTGCGATCCAGGTTGCACCGGTAACAGACGCGGCCCGGCCAGCTTTTCGCGACCTGCCCGAAGGTCTCCGCCTGGTAACGGTTTGCAACGCGGTAAGGTGGCACCGGAGCACCCGGGCATGATGTGCCGCATCATTGAAATGTCCAGACCCGCCGACCAGCTTCCGGTACCAGGAGGAAGCGTCGAGAGCCTGACCTGACTCGGCGCACTGATTGCATGACCACCTACACGTCTGAGCCTGGCACGAGACTCGGCGGGCGTTACCGGCTAGAGGACCGAATCGCCGCAGGGTCTGGGTGGGCTGCCTGGAAGGCGATCGACGAGACTCTGGCCCGAGCCGTCACCGTCTTCACCTTCGAGCAGGGTTACCCCAGGATCGCTGATGTTGTCACGGCGGCCAGGACGGCAAGCAGGCTCACCGATCCGCGACTGGCCCAGGTCTTCGATGTGGAAGACGCCTGGGATCGCGCCTACATCGTCATGGAGTGGGCGGCCGGCGAGACGCTTGCTGACTTGCTGTCGGCCGGGCCGCTCGAGACCTCGCGAGGCGCTCGCATGATCGCCGAGGCGGCTGCCGCACTGTCGGCGGCGCACGCGGCCGGCGTTGCTCACCTGTGCCTGTCGCCTGGCTCGGTCCGGCTGAGCCAGACCGGCGAGGTGAAGGTCGTCGGGCTCGGCATCGATGCCGCGCTGTCCGGTGCGACCTCTGAGGACCCGGTACTCGCTGACACCCGCGGCCTCGGCCGGCTGCTCTACGCCGCGCTCACCGGATGCTGGCCAGGTCCTGACTATCCGGCCCTGCCGCCGGCTCCGGTCGCCGATGGTCAGCCGCGCGCTCCGAGGCAGGTCGTCGCCGCGGTGCCGCAGCCGTTGTCCGAGCTTGCCTGCCGGGCCATGCAACTTGAGTCCCGCGACGGTTCGCCGGGCATCATGACGCCGGGTGAGCTCGCACGATCTCTGTTCGCCGCGCTGCCTCCGGCTCCGATTCCCTCGGCGCCGCCTCCTCCGGCCCGGCGCGATCCGCGGTCGGAGCGCCAGCGGGACCCGCTCGATGATCCGTACTGGCCGGGCCGGGGATATACGGGCAGCGCCGGCAGGCGAGAGTACGACGGATACGAGTCGACCGGCTGGCAGCAGGAGGATGCGGGACGGGCCGATACAAACTGGCCGCGCCGCCAGGATCCTGAGCATGACGGCGGCGCGGGGCACGCCAGACCGCCGGAGCGTCGCGGGCACCGGGCCGAGAACGCCCGTCAGCCCGGCCTGGCGCTGCTGGGCAAGCGGACGCTTCCGTTCATCGGCGAGACCCGGCTGCCGGTGGGCATAGTCGCGGTGGCTGGAGCCCTCGTCCTGGTAGCCGCCGTGGCTACGATCGCGCTCTGGCCCAGCGGCGGCAAGTCACTGACCTCGCGGCACCGGCCTGGTCCCACTGCCTCGGCTGTCTCGATTTCCACGCTCAGGCCGGAGCGGGCGACCGGCTTCGATCCGCTGACCAGCGTCACCCGCGATAGCGGCAACGAGAATAGCCAGTATGCCCGCTACGCCATCGACGCAAGCCCTAGGTCAGCCTGGAGTCTCGCAGTGGTACAGGACGGCCGCGTTCGGCGGGCTGAAGGCGGGCTCTGGCCTCATTGTCGAGATGAGCCAGCCGGTGACCTACCGCTCGGTTTCGGTGACCTTCGGGACCGCGGCGCCGGGCGGCGATGTCGAGTTGCTGGTAGGCACTTCGGCGGCGCGCAGCTCGGCGAATCTCAGCTCTATGACCAAGGTGGCCTCGGCCAGCGACGTCAGCGGGACCAGAACGTTCCGGATCAGCAGCTCAGCGAAGGGCAGGTTCCTGGTGATCTGGTTCACCAAGCTCCCGCCCAAGCCGGGAGGCGGTCACTTGTTCATGGCTCAGGTGTTCAACGTCGCTGTGCGTGGTATCAGATAACCCCGGGCAGAACATCCAGGTCAGCTCATGATCGGTGGTTAACTTGGGTGACCGTGCCGGCGGCCGTGCGCCTGGCACGCTCAACGCAGATCGGGAGACGCGACGGAATCGCAGGAGCCTGGCGATACGGGATCAGGTAGATCCCTGCCCGCGCAGCGCGCCCCGGCTGGCGAGGTCGCCCCGCGGCGGGGCGCGTCAGTCGCGCAGCCGGGTCCGCGGGTGCCAGACGCGGAGTTGCTCAAGAAGCACATAGCGGGAGATCCTGACGCCTTCGGCGAGCTCTTCCTGCGTCACAAGGACCGGCTGTGGGCGGTAGCTATCCGGACCCTTTCTGACCCTGAGGATGCCGCTGACGCCCTGCAGGACGCGATGATCTCAGCGTTCCGGCGCGCGGCCAGCTTCCGCGGCGAGTCGGCGGTTACTACCTGGCTGCACCGGATCGTGGTGAACGCCTGCCTGGACAAGATGCGCAGGCGCTCGGCCAGACCTGAGGTAGCCGGCGGTGACGATGACCGGCTCATCGACGCGGCCGCGAGGGCTGAGGCCGGCGCCGACTCAGCATCGCGCAGCGATCTGTCAATTGAGGTCACCGCCGCGCTCCGCCAGCTGCCTCGCGATCAGCAACTGGCCCTGGTGCTCGTGGACATGCTGGAATATCCGGTCGCTGAGGCCGCGGAGCTGCTCGGTGTCGCCCAGGGCACCGTGAAGAGCCGCTGCGCGCGCGGCAGAGCCAAGCTGCTGCCCAAACTCGCGCACCTTCGGCAGCAGGGCGGGCCTGGCCCCTCCGATGGCTCAGGGCCGCCATCAGGGCCGGCGACTTCGGCGCCAGCGGCTGGCTCAGCCGGCCACGACGGCCACGACGGGAACCGATTCGGTGCCGGAGCCGTCCTACCTGCGCAGGAAGGGAGTGACGAAGCCCATTGATCAGTCATTTGAGCGCTGACGAGCTGGCAAGCTACCGCGCAGGACTGTTCAGCGATGGCAAGGCGGCCAGGATCAGCGCACACCTGTCAGGATGCGCTCAGTGTGCTGCGGTGGACACGGGCCTCGCGAGCGTGTCGAGTTTGCTCGCCAGTATCCCGATGCCGCCGATGCCAGATCAGCTGACCGAGCGGCTGCAGGCCGCGATCAGCGTCGAGGCGGCGCGGCGCGCTTCGGGACCGGCGATTTCGCCAGCCCGGCAGGCTGAGGTCGCGCCAGCTGGCGCTCCCGCCAGGATTGGCGTTCCCGGGCGGCTCGATCTGCCTGAGCGCTCATCTCGGCGCAGGCTGCGGCCCCGTATGCCGGACTGGTCGTCGCCGCTGCTGCTTCGTGGCCTGGCCGCGACTGGAGCACTCGCACTGGTGGTGAGCGTGGGGTTCGTGCTCGCGACGTCACATGACTCGACCACAGCGGGTACCACTGCCTCAGGCGCCGGCGGTGCTCGTCGTCCCGAGGCACGTCCTGCGGTCAACCAGGGGGAAAACGCGGGTGCCGTGCGGCCGGTCAGCGTGCCTTACCGGGAGAACGGGGCCTACGTCAGTACGAATGCGGTGGCCTCCGGCGCTCGCTACACGAGCGCGAACCTGGCTGGCGGCATCAGGAAGGTCCTCACCAGCTCGCCTGAGCTTGACTTTGGACCCCCTGGGGTTTCCTCGGAACCCGTGCCTTCGGCGACCGGGTTGTCCCACGCAGGGCCCAAAACCATCGGACATTTCAGTATTCATCAGCTTGGGATGTGCCTAGCGGCCATCGCGGGCGGGCAGCCGGTGCTGCTCGCTGACGTAGCCCACTATCGTGGCAGCCCGGCGGTAATCGTAATCTTGAAGCCCGTGCACCACACTTATGACGTGGTCGTGGCCAGCCTGGGTGCGGAGCCGGCGGCGGCGACGTCATCACGAGGCTGAGCGTTCCTGGCAGGTGAGCTGGCCGGCAGGTGAGCTGCCCAGCGCGGGAATCTCGCGGGCGGCTGCCGGGTTGATGCCGGTGCAGTTCGATTAAGGAGCAAAGGCACGTGACTGAGGTTCGCGATGTCATCATCATCGGCTCGGGTCCCGCCGGGTATACGGCCGCGTTGTACGCGGCCAGGGCAAGACTGAATCCCCTCCTTTTCGAGGGCTCGGTCACCGCGGGCGGCGCCCTGATGAATACCACCGAAGTGGAAAACTTCCCCGGGTTCCCTGACGGCGTGCTAGGCCCCGACCTGATGGACTCGATCCGCAAGCAGGCGGAGCGATTTGGCGCCGAGCTCATCGCTGATGACGTCATCGAAGCGGGCCTTCTGGCGAATCCGAAGTTCGTCAAGACGCCCGACGCGACCTACGAGAGTCGTTCGGTCATCATCGCCAGCGGCTCGAGCTACCGCCAGCTCGGAGTGCCTGGCGAGAAGCGGCTGTCTGGCCACGGTGTTTCCTGGTGTGCGACGTGCGACGGGTTCTTCTTCCGTGAGCAGCACATCGTGGTCGTCGGCGGCGGCGACTCCGCGATGGAGGAAGCCACCTTCCTGACCAGGTTCGCCGAGTCAGTGACGATCGTGCACCGCAGAGACTCCCTGCGAGCATCCAAGATCATGCAGGACCGCGCGATCGCGGACCCGAAGATCCGTTTCGCCTGGGACAGCGAGGTCGTGGAGATGGTCGGCGAGGACCGGCTGACCGGGGTCAGGCTCAAGAATCTCAAGTCGGGCGAGGAGAGCATCCTGCCGGCCACCGGCGCGTTCATCGCGATCGGTCACGACCCGCGCAGCGAGCTCTTCCGCAGCCAGCTCGACACCGATGCCGATGGCTATCTGCTGGTGAAGCAGCCAACGACGCGAACCGCTATCCCCGGAGTCTTCGCCGCCGGTGACGTGGTTGACCGCCACTACCGGCAGGCGGTTACGGCCGCCGGGACGGGCTGCGCGGCGGCGCTCGACGCCGAGCGCTGGCTCGCTGACCAGAACGACTGAGATCCGCATCCCGACCCGAGAGGAAGTTCGTAGCAGTGGGCATAGCAACCAGAGACGTCACCGACCAGAGCTTCGAGGCCGATGTTCTCCAGAACAGCAAGCCGGTACTGGTCGACTACTGGGCTGAATGGTGCGGTCCTTGCCGGCAAGTTGGCCCGGTCCTTGAGGAGATCGCCGCCGAGTACAGCAGCAAGATCGACATCGTCAAGCTCAATGTCGACCAGAACCCGGAAGTGGTGCGGACTTACGGAATCATGAATATTCCGACTATGACCGTTTTCAAGGACGGCCTGGTCGTCATGGAGATCGTGGGAGCCAAGCCGAAGTCCGCCTTGCTGCGCGACCTCGCGGAGTTCCTGGTCTAGCCGCACGAGGCCTAGCCTCACGACGACTTCCGCCCGAGCCGATCGGGCGGAAGTCCTCTAGCCCGTGCACACTGCCGGTGTGCGCGGGCTTTTGGTTGCCCTGGTGACGCGCCGGCCCAAGACAGGTGCGGGACGGGATCGGGCGGCCGGAGGCGGGTGCAAAGGCGCGGCCCAGATCGGCCGCAAGGCCGATCACCCGCGCGGGGTTTCCGTGATCATGGAACGGTACCTGATCGCGGAAACCTGGCAGCGTGATCACGCCGCCAGACTCCCGTGATCAACGTCCCCCGCATGATCACGGAACATCAGCGGTGGACCCAGTTGCTCTTATGCACCGATGATCAGATCACCCGGCCCGGATTTCTGTGCCGTGCGAATTCCTGACCGCACATCTCAGGCCTGACCATGGAACATGAGCCGGGTGCCGGGTGCCGCCGACCATGATCAAGACTACGCGAGGCGCAGGGGACGCTCTGGTGTCATCGAGCCGAGTAGCCGCTCCAGGGCAACCTCGACGTCCTCTCGCCAGGACATCGCGGTCTTGACCTCTAGTCGGAGCCTGGGGTACCGCAAGTGCGGTCGGATGGTCTTGAAGCCGACAGCCAGCAAATAGTCGGCGGGCGTCACGCAACTCATGCCGTCGGGCTTGAGGTCGCCGAAGGCCTCGACCGCCTTGATACCGCGTCGCGTCAGGTCCTTCACGAGGCCCTGGATCAGCATCCGGCCCAGTCCGCCACCGGAGAACTCGGCGAGGATATGCGCGTTCATCAGCAGCACGGCGTCAGAACTCACTGGGCTGGTCGGGAAGGCAACGGATCTCGGTACGTAGAGCGGCGGTGCGTACAGCAGGTAACCCGCAGCCACGCCGTCGACATACACGATCTTCCCGCAGCTGCCCCATTGAAGCAGGACGTTGGAGACCCAGGACTCTTTCTCCAGCGCGGAGTCTCCGGCTTCGAGGGCTCGCGTCTGACTGACGGGGTCGAGTTCCCAGAAGACGCATCGCCGGCATCGCGACGGCAGGTCGTCAAGATTGTCCAGCGTGATACTTGCGAGACGGCGCGGCACTTGGCACCTCTGTTACCAGACTAGGTGTGATCGGCAGGACCGGTGAGCGCATGCCCCGATTGCGTCCATGAACGCGATAGACGCCCGATCCGGCAAGGCCATCGTACCGTGGGAGCCGGTCCGCACGATCGGATTCGGCAGTCAGCCCCGAAGATCTGCTGGTCCGCCCTGACGACTGGCTCATTGCCTTCGATCGATAGCCTTTGGCGATGAGGACTGGACGCAAGAGCTTCGGAAGTGACAACCACGCAGGGGCACATCCTGAGGTCCTGCAAGCCATCGCGAGCGCCAACGCGGGTGATGCACTGCCATACGGCGAGGACGAATGGACGCGGCGCGTCACGACGGAACTGACGACTGCCTTTGGTGCTAGTGACACGCTGCTGGTTTTCAATGGCACAGCGGCGAACGTCCTCGGCATCAGCCTCATGCTCAGACCATACGAAGCTGTTATCTGTGCCGAGTCCTCTCACCTTAACGTCGATGAGTGCGGTGCGACTGAGCGAATCCTTGGCCACAAGCTGCTCACCGTAGCGACACCGGACGGCAAGCTGACACCGGAGCTAGTCAGGTCGCGGCTGACCGGCCGTGGTGACGAGCACCGGGCCCAGCCTCGGGTGGTGCAGATCGCGCAGGTGACCGAGCTGGGTACCTGCTACTCGCTAGCGGAGATCCAGCGGCTGAGCGAGTTGTGCCGCGCCGAGGAACTCTACTTTTACGTCGATGGCGCGCGGCTGGCCAACGCGGCCGCGTACCTGGGCTGCGAGCTTGCGGACCTGGCCGCGGGTGTCGACGCGCTCAGTTTCGGCGGCACCAAGAACGGCGCGGTGGCTGCGGAGGCAGTGATCTTGATGCGCGACGAACTCCGGCCAAGCAGCCCGTACCACCGCAAGCAGCAGATGCAGCTCGGCTCGAAGATGCGTTTCATAGCCGCGCAGTTCGAGGCGCTGCTCGACGACAAACTCTGGCTAAGCGCGGCTCAGCAGGCGAATGCTATGGCGGCGCGGCTCGCTGCGGGAATCGCGGACGTCCCTGGAGTGACGATCCGGTATCCGGTCGAGTCGAACGCCGTCTTCGCCGCACTGACCCCAGAACAGGCAGCGGCCCTGCGGCAGGAATGGGTTTTCAGCGCCTGGGACGAGGCCCAGGGAGTCTTCCGCTGGATGACGGCGTTCGATACGACTGAGCAGGACGTCGATGACTTCGTTGACGCCATCAGAGCCAGCTGTTCCTGACGTAGATGCTGACGTAGCTCCGGGAACTGAGAACGCCAGCACGGTCCTCTGGTCGGCGTAGGGTCGGCTAGGGCTGCTGTTTCACGTGAAACGTGGCCGACTTTCGACCTGACTCATGACAAGACTGGCTGCCTACATCAAAGGTTCCGCTGGAGTGCATCCCGGCACTTCGTTGCTTAAGGCCCCGGAACCCATGATGCGAAGAATCTTTGTCCACCTGGGCGTGAGTGAATCGTGGTGACGCAGCAGCCGACCGCAGGGCGGCGGCGGGCTTGGGCTGCTGGTGTTTCACGTGAAACGTGACGGACTGTTTCACGTGAAACACGGATGGCCTAGGAGATCGCTGGCCCAGCCGGATACTCCGGCGAAATGGTCTTGACGATTCGATCTAGATCATCGAGAGAAGCGAACTCAACAACAATCTTGCCTTTGCGCTGCCCTAGCTCAACTTTCACCCGCGTATCGAGCACATCCGACAGTCGTCCGGCCAGGTCCGCTAGCCTCGGCGCGACCGGCTGCCGACGAGACGGCTGACGGGCCGGCTTGGCCGGATCCGCGCCCAGAGAGACGATCTCCTCGACGGCCCGCACGGAGAGTCCTTCCGCCACAATGCGGTGGGCAAGCTGTTCCTGCACGTTTGGGTCCGGTATCGCCAGGAGTGCCCGGGCATGGCCCGCACTCAGCACGCCCGCCGCGACTCGTCGCTGCACGCCCGGCGGCAGGTTAAGCAGCCTGATCGTGTTTGTAATGTGCGGCCGAGAGCGGCCTATCCTCCTGGCCAGTTCCTCGTGGGTCGTCTCGAAATCGTCCAGCAACTGCTGGTAGGCCGCCGCCTCCTCAAGCGCGTTGAGCTGCTGACGATGCAGATTCTCGATCAGCGCGTCTCTCAGCAGATCGCCGTCTGTCGTCTCCCTGACAATCGCAGGCACGACGTCAAGTTCGGCTAGCTGACATGCCCGCCACCGACGCTCACCCATCACGATCTGGTACGCACCGTCGGCAACCTTACGCACCACGATTGGCTGCAGCAGCCCTACAACCTTGATTGACTCAGCGGCTCCGCCAGCGCCTCCTCGTCAAAGATCTGCCTGGGCTGGCGAGGATTCGGCGAGATCGCGGCGACAGCGATCTCATCAAAGTACGCACCGGGTATCGCGCCCAGGATCTGCGGGCCGGACTCTGCTTCCAGCCCACCTGAGCCTTCCGGGCCATCCGCTCCGTCGGGCGATGGATCGGCCAGACCGATTGGAGTAGTCGGGATGAGGGCACCCAGGCCCTTACCCAGACCCCGCTTCTGCTGCGCCATAGATCCTCTCCCTGCCAACAGAACTCATCCGACTAGCCCCCAGCGCCATCGCGATCCGATCGCGCCTATGTCCATCCTGCCAGTCCCACCGCCCTCGCGGTCCACATCCATGTACACCCCTGTGGATAATCGGGTCGGTGTTAGGGCAAGACCTCGCGGGCGCTGGACGGCCTGGGGATGGGAGTCGTCCGGCAGGCCTGAACGGCTTGCCAGACGACTCCCATCCCCAGACATCATCAGCTCCGCTTCGCCGGCTTCGCTGCGCTCGCCCCCCTCGGGAAGCGCCGACCCACCCCGGCAACACACCAGCAACTCAGCCCGAGCAACTCCTACGCAGCACCAGCGCCCGCAGCACCAACCCTGCGCATCGGCAGGCTTGCGTCGCCGCACTGCACCTCCGCGACACCCAGCTGCCCTCTCAACTCAATCCGCAGACAGCAGCCGCGCCCAGCAATACCCCTGCCGACGATCACAGGTGTACCAGCCTCAACTCACGTCCTGCCTGGATGTCCTTGTCGAGGAGTCCGTCTTAGCCGATCAGGCTGCTGGATGCCGATGTCGCTCGGCAGACCGTTCAGGTTGCCGGGCGATTTCGGCGTCCAGCAGCCCGACTAGCGAAAGCCAGGCCTAACACTCAACCCGAAGCCTGAGCAGCTGCGGAGTTCTGGAACGCCATTTCACGCGCGGCTTCGAGATACGCCAGCGCACCGCTTGAGCCCGGATCGTACGTCATCACCGACTGACCGTAGCTTGGCGCCTCGGAGACTCGCACGCTCCGGGGGATGACCGAGCGGAGGACCAGATTCCCGAAATGACTGCGAACCTCGTCCGCTACCTGAGACGCCAGCCGTGTCCTGCTGTCGAACATAGTCAGCAGAATCGTGCTGACCTTGAGATCCGGGTTCAGATGGCTCTTCACGAGTTCCACAGTCCTCAGCAATTGCTCTAGCCCCTCAAGCGCGTAGTACTCGCACTGAATCGGGATCAGCACCTCGGGAGCCGCGACTAGAGCGTTGACCGTGAGCAACCCAAGTGAAGGCGGGCAGTCGATCAGGATATAATCCAGAGTCGACGTGTCGTACTCCTTGACCGCCCGGCCCAGCCTTGCCTCTCTCGCGACGAGCGGCACGAGTTCGATCTCCGCACCTGCCAGGTCAATCGTCGCTGGTGCGCATTTGAGCAGAGGGAATCCCTGCACTGACCGGACCACGTCAGCCAGGGGGAGTCCATCAACGAGCACGTTGTAGATCGACGAGATGCCCGATCTGTGGTCGACGTCCAGCGCAGTCGACGCATTTCCCTGTGGGTCAAGATCGACGATAAGCACGCGCGAGCCGTGCATCGCGAGGCTCGCGGCCAGATTTACGGCGGTGGTTGTCTTGCCGACGCCGCCCTTCTGGTTAGCGACAGTGAGTATCCGGCACGCCCCCGGACGGGGCCACGGCCTGCTGCTCGCCCGCGCGTTCATTGCGGCCTGGGCCGCGCGTGCGATCGGCGTATCCGCCGACGTGTCCCGCGGGACAGAAATGGCCACCTCATCCTCACTCTCACTCTGAGCGCATTCCGCGCCGGAGTACGTACCCGCGATCATAGGCCCGTCTCGGACCTCGGACAGCGCCGCTTCAGGAACGCGGAAGATAGCCCCAGCAATAGCGGCCGGATTTGCGTCCCCGATCTCATCCACTCCCGATTTCTGCCATCCGAGAGGTCTGCCATGACGGGGTGCGACCGGAAACAAGATCGGCCAAACTTCATCAGCTGATCCGAATTCATCAGTCCTAGGCGAAGTATCCTGCACCGGCCAGGTCCCGGATGCCTGCGGGTGCCAGTCACCGAGACCGTCCGCTGGCACAGCTACCTCAGGATAGGACGACCCAAACCGAACCGAGTCGCGCAGGTCATCTGTTTCACGTGAAACTTTGCCGGGCCCAGCCCGGGGTAGTTCCACCTCCAACCGCGCGGTCGTTCGCCAGGAGGTCGGCTCCGCCACCGTCTCCCGTTCTCGTTCCGCCTGTGTCTCTGGTCCCGGCACTGAGCCTACGGGCACATCACGTCGATCAGGACTTCCTGGCCAGCCCAGACCCTGACCGTTATCCACAGTTGTATCCACAACCGCGTTCCACGCAGTACTTGACCCTGTGGAAAAGTTAGCTAGCTCGGCAGACCCGGCCGAGGTGGACGCTACCGGTGGCCACCCGAGACCTCTCTCCGCATCATGCACACTCGGCTTCGCCGCTGCCCCCGCCGGCGTCATTGCCCTCATCAGCGCCGACGGTAGCGTCAGGCTTTCCCTGACCAGAGTCCTCGACATCGGCGCCGGATGGTGGCTCCCTCCGCTTGCCTCACTCGGCCACCGCTCCGGCCAGCCCACCCCGGCCGCGACCAGGTCGGCGCCGCTCGTCCGGCTGGCAGCTGGCAGCGATGTCGGCCAGCCAAGGCCAGCTACGGCGGCCGTCATCTCAGCGTCCCCTCGCCAGTTCCCCGTTCGCCGGCAATCCGCCGACCGGATCGATCAGTCTTAGCCTAAGCCGCCAGGCTTCGCCGCAGGGACACTGCGTGCGGCCAGAAGCTCCGGGAGAACCTGGCGAACGGCTCACGCCGCCGCAGTTCCGGGCTCTGGCGCGAATTCCGCGATGTTAGCCGGATGGAGGATGACGGGCTTGGGAGGAGGTCAGGGCTGGCGTGGCCGTAAGTCTGGCGTCTGGGCGGGCTTGCGGGGGTTTATGCCGGCGGTGGCTAAAAGATCTAGGAGGACTTACTCCTGTAGGAGGGTTGACCATCATATTCGCTGTTAAGTCTCCTATAGGAAAAATGTCTCCTACAGGATCAGGCGAGCCGGGCAGCGGGTGAGCCCGGCTGTGAAAAGCTGAGTCACCTGGGACTAGTCCGGGTCCAGGGTGACGGCTCCGCCAGGCCTGCGTGGCAGCAGCCCGATCACGGAATGCGCGCCCAGGGCCGAGTACCGTGATCTCCGCCTAGCTTGAGCTGATCTCGACACCTTCGGTCCGGCCGTGATGGCTGTGACCAGCCCGAGGTTCGGGCAGCTCCTATACGGTGTCCAGGTTCACCAGGACCCTGGCCCAGCGGTCTGCGCTGGGGTACCTGAGCGCTGACCGGAGGGCTGGGTTCACCCCAGATGGTCAATACCCGGCAAACCGTCCAGCATCAGGCCGCCAGGATGATCAAAAGAAGGCGATGATCAAAAGAAGGCTTCGCCAGTCCTCAGCGACGGCGGCCAGATGTCCTAGCAGGGGCACGCTCGTCGCGTTCCCTCGTCGTGAACCGCACGACGGTGGCTGGCTGGCTCAGCCGTCCAGCCCCAGCGCTGACGAGCTCGAGGTTCTTCACGCCGAGCCTGCGCAGCACCGGGGCGGCCTGATCCATCTCATCCCTGGCGGCGGCACCCTTCATCGCCAGCACCAGCCCGCCAGGCCTGGCCAGACCCGCCGCGGCTCGGCCAGGCGATCGAGCCGGGCTACGGCCCGTGAGATCACGACGTCCGCCGCGAGCTGGCCGGTCAGGTCCTCTGCCCGTCCTCTTCGAATTTCGGCATTGCGCAGTCCGAGCTTGGTCACGCACTCGGCAAGGAACGCCGTCCGGCGAGCCATCGGCTCCACCAGGATCACGCGCGTCCCTGGCAGCAGCATCGCGAGCACCAGACCGGGGAGCCCGGCACCCGAGCCGAGGTCGACCACGGTGCCGACCGCCGGGATCAGCTCAGCGGTGACCGCGCTGTTCAGCAGGTGCCGGTCCCAGATTCTGGGCGCCTCGCCAGGGCCGAGCAAGCCGCGCTCGACGCCGGGACCGGTCAGAAGCTCCGCGTAGGCCCCTGCTAGCGGCAGGGCCGATCCGAAGATCTGCTGCGCGATCTCAGGCGGGATTAGCGAATCGCGCGCTGGCACCGTATCTCCGCTCGCCGTGCCAGCGCCGCGTGGGTTAGCCGACAGGAAGGACGACTACTCTGCGGTTAGGGTCGATGCCCTCCGACTCGCTGCGCAGGCCAGCCGCCGCGATCGCGTCGTGCACGATCTTGCGCTCGAACGCGTTCATCGAGCTGAGCGCCTTGGCCTCGCCGGTTCGCTTGACCTCCTCGGCCACGCTCGCACCCAGTTCAGACAGCTCAGAGCGGCGTTGCGCGCGATACCCGCCGATGTCGAGCATCAGCCTGGTCCGGCCGCCGGTCTGCCTGTGCACCGCGAGCCTGGTCAGCTCCTGCAGCGCGTCAAGTACCTCGCCATGTGACCCGACTAGCTCGTCGAGGGTCGCGCCAACGACCGAGACGACCGCCCGGTCGCCCTCAACATCCATGTCGATATCGCCATCCAGGTCCGCGACGTCAAGCAGGCCCTCTATGTAGTCGGCGGCGATCTCGCCCTCTTGCTCCAGGTCCGCCAGCTCGGGCTCGGCCGAATCCTCCGCCGCGTCATCGGCAGCGGCGTCACCGGCGTTATCTAGATCGGCCGAGTCCTGCACGTCGGTGCCGGCAAGCTCATCGGGCGCCAGCTGCTCCGAGTCGGCGAGAGCATTCTCCCCTTGGCCCACGACAACATCCTCCTAGTAGGTACACGCCCGCGCCAGGGCGTCGAGGCACAGCGAGGCTGGTCTAGCGCAGTCAGCGCTTGCCCGACCGCTTGCTACGCGACTGCTGCTTTGGCTGCTGCCTGACGATCTTAGTCTCCGGCTCGACGGGCGCGGGCGCCTCAGGCTCAGGCTCAGGACGGTTCCTGGCAAACCTGCGCAACATGCCACCATCCTCGTTCGCCGGCTTGTGGCCGTTGGACGGCGTGACTGGCTTAGCCCCTCGGCTAGCCGGCGTCGTGCTGCGAGAAGTGCTGCGCCCGTTCGACGAGCCGTTGGACGCGGCTGCCGTCGACCCGGTCATCCTGCCGTTGACGCGGCCTGTAATGGTGTCAGTAGCGTCGGGGACGGCATCGGTCACGCTGGCCGGCTCAGCGGAGCTCGCGCCGTTCTTCGGGGCCTGGTCGCTGGGCTTAGCGGTCACGCTAGGGGGCTTAGCGGCCGTGCTGGGCTTCTTCGCCGCCGTACCGCCGGTGCTCCCGACTGCCGGCTTCGTCCCGGTCTTGCCTATCGGCAGGTTGCCGCCGATGGCTGAGGCGGCAGCGCCAACCGGGTACTTGCGCAGCAGCACGTACTGCTGGCCGAGCGTCCACAGGTTCGTCGTGACCCAGTAGAGAACCAGCCCGAACGGCCAGTACAGGCCGGTCAGGGCGAACAGCGGCATGACGTACGCCATCAGCTTCTGCGACTGGCCCATCGGGCTGTCGCTGCCGGTCGGCATCATGCCCCGCTTCATGCTCTGCCTGACGGTGAGGTACGTGGTCGCCATGCTGACCAGGACCACCGCTGCCACCACGATGTGGACATGCAGGGAGGTACCGTGCAGGAACGTGTCCTTGATCGACACGCCGAAGATCTGCGCCTTGCCCACGTTGTTAACGAACGACGTCGTGAGGTGATACGGCAGCACGGCCTTGGGCTCCGCGATCGCGCGCAGCACGCTGAACAGCGCGAAGAAGAGCGGCATCTGGAGCACAACTGGCAAGCAGCCCATCAGCGGGTTGACGCCCGCTTCCTGGTACAGCTTCATCGTCTCGGAGTTGAGCTTCTCCTTGTCGCCCTTGTACTTCTTGCGGATCTCAGTGATCCGCGGCGTCAGGGCCGTCATCGCCCGCTGGGTGTGCATCTGCTTGATGAACAGCGGCAGCATCACCAGCCGCATCGCGACCACGAGGATGACGATCGAAAGCACCCAGGTCGCACCGCTAGTCGCGCCCAGGATCGGGCCAAGCACACTGTAGATGTGCATGATGACCCAGGCGACCAGGTCGTTGATCGGGTTCAGGATGCTCAATGCGTCAATCCCTTTGCTCTAGCGTCAGCGGCGCTGGCCTTCGACCGGACCGGCGGCACGGGGTCCAGCCCGCCTGGATGGAACGGATGGCACCGGCTGAGCCGTCGGACGGCCAGCCAGCTGCCCCTAGCCGCTCCGTGCACCTCGATAGCCCCCAGGGCGTACGCGCTGCAGGAAGGATAGAAGCGGCAGCGCGCGCCGAGCAGCGGGCTCACGACCTTCCGGTAGCCGGAGATCAGCCCTGTCAGCAGCCGCGCCGCCACCGACATGTCATCGGCTCGCTGAGCGTCGGCCCCACTGCGATCGTTCACACCGCACCACCCTGCCGCCGAAGCAGTGCCCGCACTACTACGTCAAGCTCAGCGGCCAAATCCGCCTGTCTTGCAGTCGCGGCCTGGGGATTAGCGCGCAACACAAGCAGGCTACCTCTCGGAAGCGCATGCAGATACCCCGCGGTCAGGTGCTGAAGCCGTCGTCTGACCTGGTTGCGCACCACAGCCTGGCCGACAGCGCGGCTCACGACGAATCCAACCCTGGGCGGCTCATCGATATCCGGCCGCACAACCAGGTGCCCTACTAGGAGTGGACGACCGAACCGGCTGCCCCGCCGCATCGCGGCAGTGAAGTCCGTCCTGCGGCGCATCCGGGCGACAGCGGGCAGCATCGCACGCCACCGTCACCGAGACGGCGCGGCGCTGGTCAGACGCTGACTCGCGCACGGCCCTTACGGCGTCGCGCCGCGAGCACGGCGCGTCCGGCACGGGTGCGCATGCGCAGCCTGAACCCGTGCGTCTTCGCGCGACGGCGATTGTTCGGCTGGAACGTGCGCTTGCTCACAGAAACTCCTGATACAAGTCATTGGATGCTTCGGCGCCAGTCATCGAGCGGCGTGACGACCACAGAAACAGATTATCGTGCACGCACCGACGACGTCGGGGCAGCGTCGCATCACAGGTGGCAAGCGACGCCAGACCAGCGAACATTACGCTCACATCCTGGTCCCGTCAAACCAAAGCACTGACACTCACCGTTTCCCTAACGTACTTCCCCCGGCACCCCTAGGCTGTGGAAAGCTCGGTGGGCCTTGACGGAACGGGACGGCAAGTGCGCCGCTGAGGGCGGCTTCGCCGCCGGGCAGCGGCGCTGCACATGCTGTGGAAAAACCTGTTGATCAAAGTTTGGGGGACGCGAGGTGACCGTCCGATGAGCGAACCTGACCTCGCCGAGATCTGGGCTAGATCTCTGAACGATCTCGCCGACATGCAGATCGAGCCGTATCAGCGCGCCTGGCTGCAGCTCACCAGGCCACTGGGCCTAGTCGAGAACACCGCCCTGATCGCGACGCCGAACGAGTT
This sequence comes from uncultured Actinomycetota bacterium, assembly GCA_963819285.1. Lineage (GTDB taxonomy): Bacteria > Actinomycetota > Actinomycetes > Streptosporangiales > Streptosporangiaceae > Chersky-822. The sequence goes on along the minus strand of CAWFVM010000002.1, from coordinate 260,987 downwards.
CGCCAAGGACCAGCTGGAGAACCGGCTCAGGGTCCTGATCACCAACGCGCTCTCGCGCGAGCCGGAAGGAACATCCAGCTCGCGGTCATCATCGATCCGGTGGCCACAGCCGCGACGCCCCCCGCCGACGACTCCCAGGCCCCGCCGGAGCCGCTGGGAATCAGGATCCCGTTCGGCACGCCCACCGAGCATCAGACCGCATACGACGATCCGATCCGGGATCTGTCCGGCCGCTCGGCCGTCCATGGCCGGGCCGACAGTCACTGGGCCGCGGAGCAGGCCTCGCCAGGCACCAACGGCCAGCAAGGCCACCAGGACGGAATGCCCGGTTACGGCATGCCCATCGGTCACTTCCCGCTCCGGCCGGGCTCGACCGGACTGCAGCATCTCCCGGCCCAGCGGCGGGCTCAGCTCGGAGATCCGTCCGCCGCGCTCGATGATCAGCAGGACGCCGCGCAGCTCACCGGCCTGTCAGGAAACGGCCTGGGTCGCGGGCCAGCCAGACCAGACTCAAGACGCCCAGCCGACGACCGGCCGCCTAGCTCCGCCGGCCCGGCTGGCCTCTCCAGGGCCGCGCAGACCCGGCTCAACCCGAAGTACACCTTCGAGACGTTCGTCATCGGGTCGAGCAACCGCTTCGCCCATGCCGCCGCGGTCGCGGTAGCCGAGGCGCCGGCCAAGGCATACAACCCGCTGTTCATCTACGGTGACTCCGGCCTGGGCAAGACCCATCTGCTGCACGCCATCGGGCACTACGCGCAGAGCCTGTACCAGGGTGTCCGCGTTCGGTATGTCAGCTCAGAGGAGTTCACGAACGACTTCATCAACATGATCAGGGACGGCAAGCAGGACGGCTTCAGGCGCCGTTACCGCGATGTCGACGTCCTGCTTGTTGACGACATCCAGTTCCTGGAGAACAAGGAAGGGACTCAGGAGGAGTTCTTCCACACCTTCAACACGCTGCACAACGCGAACAAGCAGATCGTGATCTCCAGCGACCGGGCACCCAAGCGGCTGGTCACGCTTGAAGACCGGCTCCGCAGCCGGTTCGAGTGGGGCCTGCTGACCGACATCCAGCCGCCCGAGCTTGAGACCAGGATCGCCATCTTGCGCAAGAAGGCCGTCCAGGACCGGCTCAACGCGCCGCCGGAAGCACTTGAGTACATCGCCAGCCGGATCTCGACCAACATCAGGGAACTCGAGGGCGCCCTGATCAGGGTCAGCGCGTTCGCCAGCCTGAACCGGCAGTCGGTCGACCTGCAACTCGCCGAGTTCGTGCTCAAGGACCTCATCCCCGAGTCGCAGGGGCCCGAGATCACGGCCGCCACGATCATGGGACAGACCGCTTCCTACTTCGGCCTGTCCATCGATGACCTGTGCGGCACCTCAAGATCTCGCGTCCTGGTCACCGCCCGCCAGATCGCGATGTACCTGTGCCGCGAGCTCACCGATCTGTCGCTGCCGAAGATCGGCCAGCAGTTCGGCGGCCGCGATCATACGACCGTGATGCACGCGGACCGCAAGATCAGATCGCTGATGGCCGAGCGCCGCTCGATCTACAACCAGGTCACCGAGCTCACCAACAAGATCAAGCAGCAGGCACTGCCGACTTGACTGCCGCCCGCCCGGCCTCGCGGTCCTGATCACAGGAACCTCGGAGGGTGATCACACCCGCCTACTGTGGATGCTCTCGGTAATCAGGCGCTCACGCAACGCTGTTGGCTATCACTATCCGTACACACAGGCTGTGGATGAACTTGTGGATTAACCTCTGGATAGCTGGGTACTGGCTGGGGTCGGCCGGGGGATAACTTCGCCGCTTCGATCCGCCGTGCCCGGCCCGTCCACAGTTCCGCGGGCGCCGTCCAGAGTTATCCACGAGGGCTGTGCACACGATTTGCCGTCTGACCTGCGCAAACATTGATGTCCCCAGTATCCACCGCAGCTATGACGACTACTACTTCTAGATTTCCCCGAATGACAAGAACCAAGTAGCTTGCGACTTCAGCAAATCTGACGGTCCGACTTCGCAGCCAAAACTCGCCCCGGTCGGAGTTTGCCCGACCCGCTCGCCGCCCAAACCCGCCACCCGATTCGGCCCGCGCTCACGACCCGTCGCCGCTGAGCCAGGGCAAGCCAAGCGATACGGTCACGACCACGTCCCGTACAGGGCTAGGCTTTCCGAATCAACGTCCCGTACGCGCTAGGCACCCGCTCGTAACAGCTGGGAAGCGAGCAGGAAAGGCGGCTTGCCGTGCAGATCATCGTCGACCGCGACGTCTTCGCCGACGCGGTCGCCTGGACCGCGCGCGCCCTGCCCGCCCGGCCAACCGTTCCGGTCCTCGCAGGAATGCGGATTAACGCCACCGACGACCAGCTCACCCTGTCCGGCTTCGACTACGACGTCTCGGCTCAGGCGAAGCTGCCCGTCGATACCCAGTCGGCGGGCAGCGTCCTGGTCTCCGGCCGGCTGCTCGCCGAGATCAGCAGGAACCTGCCAGCCCGTCCGGTCCAGATCACCTCAGACGGCGGCCGCGCCGTCCTCACCTGCGGCAGCGCCACCTTCAACCTGCTGACCATGCCCGAAGACGAGTACCCGGCGCTGCCCGAGATGCCGCCAGCGGCCGGCACCGTCGGCAGCGACTCGTTCGCGACCGCGGTCAGCCAGACCGCTATCGCGGCCGGCCGCGATGACACGCTCCCGTCGCTGACCGGCGTGCGGATCGAGATCGAGGGCGACACCCTCACGCTGATCAGCACCGACCGGTACCGGCTCGCCGTCCGCGAGCTACGGTGGAACCCGACCAGGCCGGACCTGTCCGCCGCCGTCCTCGTCCCTGCCAAGGCGCTGACCGACAGTGCCAAGTCGCTGACTACCTCCGCTGAGGTCGCGATAGCTCTCGCGCTGCCTGGTGAGGCCAGCTCCGGCCAGCACAGTGGCGGTGACGGCATGATCGGCTTCGAGGCGGCCGGCCGCCGCACCACGACCAGGCTGCTCAGCGGCGAGTTCCCCAGGTACCGGACGCTGCTGCCAAGCTCCATCAACGCGACCGCCGAGATCTCCACCAGCATGCTGATCGAGTCGGTGCGCCGGGTGGCTCTCGTCGCCGAGCGCAACACGGCCGTCAGGCTCAGCTTCACGGCGGGCCAGCTCGCCCTGGAGGCGGGCACGGGTGACGAGGCCCAGGCCGACGAGGTCATCGAGGCGAGCTTCGAAGGCGATGACCTGTCGGTCGCCTTTAACCCGAGCTACCTGCTCGACGGCCTGGCCGCGATGGACAGCGACACCACCAGGATCGCCTTCACCGAGGCAGGCAAGCCAGCCCTGCTGACCGGCAAGCCGGGCCCAGACGGCAACCCGGACTACCGGTACCTGCTGATGCCATTCCGGCTCAACAGCTAGCTCGCGTGCACCTGGTCAGGCTCGCCCTCACCGACTTCCGCAGCTACGAATCCGCTGATGTGGCGCTAAGTCCGGGCGTGACAACGTTCACCGGGCCGAATGGCGCCGGCAAGACCAACCTGATCGAGGCCGCCTGCTACGTCGCGACGTTCGGCAGCCACCGGGTCGCCTCAGACGCCGCGCTGGTCAGGTCGGGCACCGACCGCGCTATCCTCCGGGCGGCGGTCAGGTCAGCCGATCGCGACATCCTGGTGGAGATCGAGCTCAACTCGGGCCGCGCGAACCGGGTCAGGCTCAACCGGGCGCCGCTGACCAGGCCAAGGGACGCGCTCGGCGCCCTGCGGTGCGTGCTCTTCGCCCCCGAGGATCTGGCGCTGGTCAAGGGTGACCCGTCCGAGCGCCGCCGGTTCCTCGATGACCTCCTGGTCGCGAGCCGTCCCAGGTACGCGGGCGTGCGCGCCGACTACGAGCGCGTCACCAAGCAGCGGACCGCGCTGCTGAAGTCGGCCAAGACGGCAGGCCGGGGCCAGCCGTCCGGGCTAGACATCTGGGATGAGCAGCTCGTCATCAAGGGCGCCGAGCTCGCCTGCGGCCGGCTGCAAGCTCGCGGCGACGCTGCGGCCGCTGGTCAGCTCCAGCTACTCCGACGTCGCCGGCGATCAGCGCGGCGCGTCGATCAGCTACCGGCAGGGCTCTGAACGATCGGCGGTCTATGACCCGGAACCGGACCAGGCCAGGCTCGCCGACCTGCTGCGCGAATCGCTCGAGCGCCTGCGCCGGGCCGAGCTCGAGCGCGCGGTCTGCCTGGTCGGCCCGCACCGGGACGAGCTTGAGCTCAGGATCGGCGAGCTGCCCGCGCGAGGCTACGCCAGCCACGGCGAGTCCTGGTCGCTGGCTCTCGCGCTGCGCCTCGCGGCCTTCGGCCTGCTCCGCGCCGACGGCGATGACCCGGTGCTGATGCTCGATGACGTCTTCGCCGAGCTCGACGCCGGGCGCCGGGACCGGCTGGCCGAGCTGGCCGCCGACGCCGAGCAGGTCCTCGTCACCGCCGCGGTCCCGGCCGACGTCCCGGTTCGCCTGGCCGGCGCCAGCTCCGGCTACACCGTCAGCGGCGGGGTGATCGAGCGTGCCCGCTGAGCCGGAGGCGGACCGGACCGCGCTGGCGGCTCGCGCCCTCGATAAGGCAAAGGCAGACGCCCAGGCCAGGGGTACTCAGCTGCCGACACCAGCTGGAGAGAATTTTTATAAAAGGAATGACCGCACCTCAGCGCCCACGGCAGCCCAGCCTCCCCTGCGGCAGCGCCGCGAGGACCCGGCCCCGCTCGAAGCCGCGATCGGCGGCCTGATCGCCGAGTCGGGCTGGGAACTGTCCGTGGCGACCGGCTCGGTGTTCGGCCGGTGGGCGCAGATCGTCGGCCCCGATCTGGCCGCGCATACCTCGCCGGTCAGCCTCGCCGACGGCGAGCTGATCGTGACCGCGGACTCGACGGCCTGGGCCACGCAGCTGAGGTTGCTCGCGGGCCAGCTAGTCCACCGGCTGAACGTCGAGCTAGGTGACGGATCGGTGCGCCGGGTGCAGGTTCGCGGGCCAGGAACGGGGATCAGGCAGCCGGGCCGGTGGCAGGTGAAGGGAAGCCGGGGCCCGCGCGACACATATGGCTGACTCGCGGCCCGATGCGGCTGAGGCTGGACCGTTAGCCAGGTAAAATAGGTAAGCGTACCCGGGACAGCTGCAGTCGGGGAAGAGCGGCGACTCCTCCGGCGCGCATGTCCGCCTTCTGACAGGAGCGATTCGTTTGTCCTATGACGCACGCTCAATCACGGTTCTTGAGGGGCTCGAAGCGGTCCGCAAGCGCCCTGGCATGTACATCGGCTCCACGAGCGAGCGCGGTCTGCATCATCTGGTCCAAGAGGTTGTCGATAATGCGGTCGACGAAGCGCTAGCTGGCGTCTGCGACCACATTGAGGTAACGCTGCTCGCCGATGGCGGGGTCCGCGTTGTCGACAACGGCCGCGGCATCCCGGTGGACAACCACCCGATAGAGAACCGCCCTGCCGTCGAGGTCGTACTGACTACGCTGCACGCCGGCGGCAAGTTCGACGGCAAGGCCTACGCGGTCTCCGGCGGCCTGCACGGCGTCGGCGTCTCCGTGGTCAACGCGCTCTCCGTCCGGCTGGACGTCGAGATCCGCAAGGACGGCTTCGTCTGGCGGCAGTCGTACGCGCGCGGCGACGCGGTTGCCCCGCTCGTCAAGGGCGAGCCGGCGCAGGAGACCGGCACGATCATCACCTTCTGGCCGGACGACCTGATCTTCGAGACCACGGTCTGGAACTTCGAGACGCTGGCGCGGCGGCTGCAGGAGATGGCGTTCCTGAACCGGGGGCTGGCCATCACGCTGACCGATGAGCGGCCGCGGGACCCGGACACCGAGCAGCAGGTGGCGAGTTTCTGCTACGACGGCGGGATCGCGGACTTCGTCAGGTACCTCAACAAGTCCAAGGACGCCGTGCACGACTCGGTCATCGAGTTCGGCGAGGAAGCGCCGGGGATCTCGGCCGAGGTGGCGATGCAGTGGAGCGGCTCGTACGCCGAGTCCGTGCACACCTTCGCCAACACGATCAACACCGCCGAGGGCGGCACCCACGAAGAGGGCTTCAGGTCGGCGCTGACCTCGATCGTCAACAGGTACGCCCGCGAGCAGAAGCTGGTCAAGGAGAAAGAAGAGCCGCTGACCGGCGACGACGTGCGCGAAGGCCTGACCGCGATCATCCACGTCAAGCTGGCCGAGCCGCAGTTCGAGGGGCAGACCAAGACCAAGCTCGGCAACACCGAGGCCAAGTCGTTCGTGCAGAAGACCTGCAACGATCACCTGCGCGACTGGTTCGACCGCAATCCGGGCGAAGCCAAGTCGATCGTGATCAAGGCCACCCAGGCGGCCAGGGCGCGGATCGCGGCCAGGCAGGCGCGCGATCTGACCAGGAAGGGCCTGTCTGGCGGATCAGGGCTGCCTGGCAAGCTGTCCGACTGCCAGTCGGGCGACCCGGCCCAGTGCGAGGTCTACGTCGTCGAGGGTGACTCGGCCGGCGGCTCGGCCAAGGGCGGCCGCGACCCGATGTTCCAGGCGATCCTGCCGATCCGGGGCAAGATCCTGAACGTCGAGAAGGCGCGGATCGACCGGGTGCTCAAGAACAACGAAGTGCAGGCGCTGATCACCGCGCTCGGCACCGGCATCCACGACGAGTTCGACCTGTCCAAGCTCAGGTACTTCAAGATCATCCTGATGGCCGACGCCGACGTGGATGGCCAGCACATCACGACGCTGCTGCTGACCCTGCTCTTCAGGTTCATGAAGCCGCTGATCGAGGCCGGGCACGTGTACCTCGCTCAGCCGCCGCTTTACAAGATCAAGTGGGACGGCCGGGGCAGCCTGCCGAGCTACGCCTACTCCGATCGCGAGCGGGACGCGGTGATCGACGCGGGCATCGCCGAGGGCCGCCGGGACCCGAGGCCGCGTGATGGCGTACAGCGGTACAAGGGCCTGGGCGAGATGAACGCGAACGAGCTGTGGGAGACCACGATGGATCCGGCCCGGCGGGTGCTGCGCCTGATCACGGTCGACGACGGCGCTCAGGCCGACGAGTTGTTCAGCGTCCTGATGGGCGAGGACGTAGAGGCCCGGCGAGCCTTCATCCAGCGCAACGCGAAGGATGTCCGGTTCCTGGACATCTAGCGGGGCCGTTTTCTTTGGTTAGCAGCAGGGAGAGTTGCGCATGAGCGTGGACGCGTCGCAGGCACCGCCTGAAGGTCCCGGCGGCCGGATGGAGCCGGTCGACATCCAGGTCGAGATGCAGCGCAGCTATATCGACTATGCGATGTCGGTCATCGTCGGCCGGGCGCTGCCCGATGTCAGGGATGGCCTCAAGCCGGTGCACGTCCGGGTGCTCTACGCGATGTACGACGGCGGGTACCGGCCAGATCGAGGGTTCTTCAAGTGCTCCCGCGTCGTCGGCGATGTCATGGGGCAGTACCACCCGCACGGTGACTCGGCCATCTACGACACCCTGGTCAGGCTGGCGCAGACCTGGTCGATGCGGATGCCGCTGGTCGACGGCCAGGGCAACTTCGGCTCGCCGGGCAACGACCCAGCCGCCGCGATGCGGTACACCGAGTGCCGTCTGGCCCCGCTGGCGATGGAGATGCTGCGGGACATCGACAAGGACACGGTTGATTTCCGGCCGAACTATGACGGCCGGTCCTCTGAGCCGGTGGTGCTGCCGGCCAGGTTCCCCAACCTGCTGGTCAACGGCTCGGAGGGGATCGCGGTCGGCATGGCCACCAAGATCCCGCCGCACAACCTGCGCGAGGTCGCCGACGGCGCGCAGTGGTACCTGGAGAACTTCGAGGCCAGCGACGAGGACCTGCTCGAAGCCCTGATCGAGCGGATCAAGGGCCCGGACTTCCCGACCTACGGCCAGATCGTCGGGCGGCGGGGCATCCAGGAGGCTTACCGCACCGGCCGGGGCTCGATCACGATGCGCGCCGTCGTGGAGATCGAGGAGGACGCCAGGGGCCGGACTCAGCTCGTCGTCACCGAGCTTCCTTACCAGGTCAACCCCGACAACCTGGCCTCCAAGATCGACGAGCTGGTGAAGGACGGCAAGATCGGCGGTGTCTCCGAGGTCAAGGAGCTGAGCAGCGGTCGCACCGGCCAGCGGCTGGTGATCGTGCTGAAGCGCGACGCGGTGGCCAAGGTCGTGCTGAATAACCTGTACAAGCACACCCAGCTGCAGGAGACGTTCGGCGCGAACATGCTCGCCCTGGTCGACGGGGTGCCGCGGACGCTGCGCCTGGACCAGATGATGAGGTACTGGGTCGCGCACCAGATCGAGGTCATCGTCAGGCGCACCAGGTACCTGCTGCGCAAGGCCCAGGAGCGGGCTCACATCCTGTCCGCGCTGATCAAGGCGATTGATCAGATCGATGCCGTGATCGCGCTGATCAGGGCCAGCGAGTCGGCCGCGGTCGCGCAGCAGGGTCTGATGGACATGCTGGAGATTGACGAGATCCAGGCCCGGGCGATCCTGGACATGCAGCTGCGCAAGCTGGCGGCACTTGAGCGGCAGCAGCTCATTGATGAGTACAACGAGCTGATGGCACAGATCGCCGACTTCGAGGCGATCCTGGCCTCCCCTGAGCGGCAGCGCCAGATCATCGGGACCGAGCTAGCCGAGATCACGGCGAAGTACGGCAATGACCGCCGTACCGAGCTAGTCGCCTACGACGGCGAGGTCTCGATGGAGGACCTGATCGCCGAGGAAGACGTGGTCGTCACGATCACTCGCGGCGGGTACGCGAAGCGGACCAAGACCGGCCTGTACCGGGCCCAGCGGCGCGGCGGCAAGGGCGTGCGCGGGGCGCAGCTGCGGACCGACGACATCGTCGAGCACTTCTTCGTGACCTCGACGCACCACTGGATCCTTTTCTTCACGAACAAGGGCAGGGTCTACCGCGCGAAGGCGTACGAGCTGCCCGAGGCGGCGCGGGACGCCAAGGGCCAGCATGTGGCGAACCTGCTCGCGTTCCAGCCGGACGAGCGGATCGCCCAGGTGCTCGCGCTGCCGGATTACGAGATCGCGCCTTACCTGGTGCTCGCGACGGCGTCCGGGCTGGTCAAGAAGTCCAGGCTGAGTGACTTCGACTCGACCAGGGCCGGCGGCATCATCGCGATCAATCTGCGTGAGGACGATGAAGTGATCGCCGCCAGGCTGGTCTCCCCCGAGCAGGACCTGCTGCTGGTGAGCCGGCATGCGCAGGCGATCAGGTTCCGGGCCAGCGACGAGGCGCTCCGGCCGATGGGGCGGGCTACCTCCGGCGTCATCGGCATGCGGTTCACCAACGGAGACCAGCTGCTTGGCATGCACGTGGTGGAAGCAGGCGCGCTGGCCGACGTGCTGGTCGCGACGGGCGGCGGCTACGCCAAGCGCACCCAGGCCGATCTCTACCCGGTACAGGGCCGAGGCGGCCTCGGAGTTGTCACCGCGAGGATCGTCGAGGCGCGCGGTGAGCTGATCGGCGCTCTCATGGTCGGACCTGAGGACGAGGTCTTCGCGATCACCTCCGCTGGCGGCGTGATCAGGACGACGGCGGCGGAGATCAAGCAGTCGGGCCGCCAGACCATGGGCGTCAGGCTGGTAAACCTGACGGCGGGGCAGACTCTGGTCGCGATTGCGCGCAACGCGGAACTGGCCGTGGCCGACGACGCTGAGCTGGATGATAGCGGGCTAGAGGACGCTGAAGCTGACGACCAGGCGGGCCACGGGGTGGACGATGGCGCGACTGAGACGCGGCCAGGCGGGCATAACGAGGACGCGCAGCAGGACGACCAGCAGGACGACCTGGCCGATCGACCGGAAGGGAACGGCGCGGAGACTGACTGATGCTGACCGGCGATCGGCTAGCTGACGTGCGCACTGACGCAGTCATTGACGCCGTAGTTCGCCTGTGTTTGCCTGCCAGGGCCCGCAACTATCTGGGGTTCTGCGACGTCATCAGTGGTGTCTCTATGGCGGCGATCCGGTTATCTGCGGCGCGGGCGCTGCCAGCTACGGATAATGTCGAGATAGCACTTAGGCTGGAGGACGGGTGGACGACAAGGTGGAACAAGTAGCGGCTCCGGCCGCTGCGGCAAGCAGCCTTGCTGCTCAGCCGGACACTGTCGTCCGGAAAAAGGCCGAGCCCAAGCCGCAGAGTGGCAGCAAGGGCGACGGGGACGGCTCGAACGGTGCCGCGTCGGCGGAGGCTCCGGCCCAGGCTCCGGCCTCGGCCGGGCGGACGTCGGCGTCCGGTTCAACGCCGCCTTCGGCCTCGGCCGCTCGCCTGTCATCGACAGCCCAGACGATGCCGAAGTGGCAGTCGCCTGTTGCCGATACGCAGGCGGCCGGAGACTCCGCCGACAGCGCGCCGGAAGCGGCAGCTCCGAAGGCGCCGGCGGTGACGTCGGCGGCGGCGGACAAGACGATCGTGGCGGCGTCGCCGGGCAAGCCTGATGCGCAGAAGCCCGATCCAGGCTCGGCGGGCTCGGCTGCTGAGGCAGGTACCGGCAGCGCGGCGGCGGTGGCTCCGGCGGCGCTGACTTCACCAGCGCCTGACGACTCGCCGTCCGGGTACACCCCATCGGGGTACTCGCCTTCTGGCCAGTCCTCAACCGGGTACTCCGACTACACACCTCCTGGCTACTCCTCACGAGAATCCGGGTGGGCGACTCCTTCATCAAAGGACACGTCTGCGGCGAGTCCCTCGTTCAGCGACTCTTCATTTAGTTCGTCACCTTCGGCTAGTTCGTCGCCTTCTGGGGGGTCTGGGCGGTCGGCAACGGCCGGGTACCCGCCGAGCTCTGACAGCGAGGCCAGATCCTCGTCGGCGGCCGGCTTCTCGTCGTTCGGCTCACCATCCGGCCCATCGTCACCGGGTACGTCGTCGCCGGGTGGTTCGGCGCCGACGTCGGGAAGTGCGCGGCCGACCTCGATCTGGGCCAGCCAGGAGCCGACCGCGGCTGCCGGGCCTAGCGCCAGCCGCTCGGGCTATTCGCCGTCAGGGACGCCCGTCGGCTCGCCGACGCCGGGCACCTATGGCGACGGTGGCGGACTCGGTGCCGCTGCGGCAGCTGGTGCCGGGCTAGCCGCCGCCGCGGCAGCCCCTGGCCGCATGGTGGCGAGCAAGACGGCAGCGCCAGGGTCGGGCACCTCAGGCACCGATGATCTGAAGTCCAAGCTCAAGTCGTCATTCTCGACCGGCACGAAGAAGCGCAAGCCCAGCCAGAATGGAGGCTCAGACGAGTCAGTCAGGAACCAGGACCGCGCCTCCGGTCAAGACCAAGCCGACTGCCCAGCGCAGCCCCGCAGGCTCGCTTACCTCGCAGGGCGCGCGCCAGGATGGGTCCGAGGGACGCCGCGATGCTCAGCTGGTGCTATCCCGGATCGAGCCCTGGTCGGTGATGAAGTTCAGCTTCCTGGTCTCGCTGGTCGGCTGGGTCGTGCTTTTCGTCGCTGTCGCGCTGCTGTACTACGCACTTCGCGCCTTCGGTGTCTTCCATTACCTTGAGCAGACCGTCACCACGGTCACCTCATCCAAGGGAAATTCCGGTGACAACGCCTCGACCTGGTTCTCCGCATCTACCGTCCTTGGCTATACGCTCCTGACCGGCGCCATCAACGTGGTGCTGCTCACGGCGCTGGCGACGGTGGGTTCTGTCATCTACAACGTCCTGACGCATTTCTCCGGCGGCGTCGAAGTGACGCTGCGGGAGGCCGACTGAGCCGGTTGCCCGCTTGATGGGCAATCGGTTTAGCGCAAGGCCGTCCGGTGCGGTATTCTGGCTCGGCACGAAGTTCTGGGGGCCTGTAGCTCAGGCGGTTAGAGCGCTTCCCTGATAAGGAAGAGGTCCGAGGTTCAAGTCCTCGCAGGCCCACCCCAGTTTGACCTAGATCAGCCCTAGAGGCTGGCCCTAGAGATCCCGAGGCCTTGAATGTTCCGTGATCATGTCATCAGGCGTGATCCCGGAACATCAGCAGTGTGATCGCCCACTCAGAGTTCCGAGATCGTCGTCTTGGGCATGATCGCGGAAACATTTGGTGTCAGCGCTGGTGGTGCTTTCGGCGTTGGGGGGCGGATCGGGTGGCGGTTACCCGGTGCCGGCTGCTTCGCAACGCCTGGCACCGGGCAACCGCCGCCCGCCCCGCAAGCTATGCAGGGGATGCGAGTCTAGACAGGCAGGAACCGGTTACCTAGCGGGGGGACCGTCGAGGAGCCGAGCGGTGATCGCCGGGGATGCCGCACGCAGCCATGCTTCGGCGCGCGGGAGCTCGTGTTTGGCGCCGTCTTCCCATAGCTTGCGGAAGACGGGGTCAAGTTCGGCCGAAATGCGGGAATCCTCGTGATAGCGGTGCGCCATGTCGACCACGAATGGCGCGAATTCGGCGCGCTGCCGCGCGGTAAGGCCGTAGGCGTCCGCGAACACCGCTACCCGGTGCGGGATGTCGGCATCCGCGAACGCGGGTGCCCGGTCCTGCGGATCGCGCAGCGGCGCCCAGTACCACAGTGCGTTCGCGGTGTCGTAGAGCCGCGTAGTGGGGTGGGCCAGGTCGAAGTCGATCAGTGCGACGGGCAGCCCGTCGCGGAAGACCACGTTGCCAGGGTAGTAGTCGCAGTGGCTGACCAACTCGGTCCGTCTGGTGATCGGGCGTCCCGCGCTGGCCGGCGTCCCGCCCCAGACCGCGTCGGGTGGCGGCACCCATCCGGCCGATGCTTCGTGCAGTGAACGGATCAGCCGGGCCAGGGCGAGGAGTACCTCGTCGCCCGCCGTCTCACGCGGCAGTGGGTTGCGCGGCACGTCGCCGGGAACGAACGACAGCACCTCGCGTCCTTGCTCGTCGATGCCGAGCGGAAGCGGCGCGCCAGTGAACCCCGCATCACGCAGGTGAGCTAGGTACGCCTGAACCGTCAGGCTGAACGGGCGCAGCGGTCGCCGAACCGTGTCCCCGATCCGCACGATGCCCTGAGTGACGCCATCCCCGATCAGCGGCTCGCCCTCGCTCACACCGCAGCAGCCTAGGTTGCCGTTCTCATCGATTCAAGACATTGATGGGCTCGTGCTGGTCAGGAAATTGTCGGTGGGTGGTGTTAGGGTTTTGGTTAGGTGCTGAGGGAGATGGCATCGCCGGGATGGCAGTGGTTGTGAGTGTGGTGGACTCCTGTTTGGCGGGAGTGTTTCCCCGGTTGAGTGGCCCTCCGTTTCTTGTGTGACTGGCGTTGCGCCGGCGTTCGTGCTTGTGCGGGCGTGTCCGTGAGCTGCGACGCGAAGAGTCTGGGTCTGGTGTGGTGCTGGCGTGCGCTTTTTGAGGAGGTGGTGCCGGGTGAATGGTTCAGGTCAGCAGGGTTCAGGTCAGCAGGAGCCGGGTGCGCCTGCCTCTGTTCCGGTGCCGGCTCCCGCTGTGGTTCCGGCTCCCGCTGTGGTTCCGGCTACGGTGCCGGTCCCGGCTGAGGTTCCGGCTCCGGCCAATGCGGCGGAGGCGGTGTCGATGGCGCTGGCTGCCCTGGGGTGGCTGGCCAGCGCGGACCTGGCGTCGGTTCCGCAGGTGGTGCAGGCGGAGTGCCTGCTGGGCCTGGAGCGGGCCCGGTCCGTCCACATCGCAGCCCAGGCCCCTGTCCTGTCCGCGTTCGACTACGCGGCCGGGTACGAGACCGACGGGCATCCCACAGCGCGGTCCTGGCTCCGCTGGCGGACCCGCCTCACTCCCGCCGCCGCGTCGGGTACGGCCGCGTGGATGCACAGGCTCCGCGCTCACCCCGAGGTCGCGGCAGCGCTGGCGGCCGGGGAGATCTCCGAGTCCTGGGCGAAGGACCTCTGCGCCTGGACCGACCTGCTGCCCGAGTCCGCTCGGCGCGACGCCGACCGCATCCTGCTCGCCGCCGCCGTCGGCGGCGCCCGGCTCACCGACCTGGCCGCCCTGGCCGAGGAAATGCACAGGCACCTCGCCCAGCCTGATGCAGACGGAGACGACGACGGATTCGGAGACCGGCGGGTCCGCCTCGCCACCACCCTGGGCGGCGCCGGGAAACTGGACGGGGACCTGACACCGGGGTGCGCCGAGGCGATCCGGGCGGTGCTGGAAGCACTGGCCAAGAGACGCGGCCCCGAGGACCTGCGGACACCAGGACAGCGCCGCCATGACGCACTCGAAGAGGCGTGTGTCCGGCTGATCGCCGCCGGCGGTCTGCCGGACCGGGCCGGGCAGCCCACCCAGATCCAGCTCCACCTCAGCCTCGAAGAACTCACCCGCCGCCTCGACGGCGAACCCGGCGACGACGAAGACGGGCACGGCAGCACGGGAGACCACGGCACCGGGAACAGCGGTGGCAGGCAGGGCGGCACCGGGCAGGACGACGCCGGGGATGACAGCTCAGGCCAGGGCGGCACCGGGCAGGACGATGGCGGCCAGGCGGGCGGCGGCCAGCCCGGCGGACAGGACCTGCTCAGCTCCCGGCTACGGCCCCGCCTGGAGCCCGACGGCACCACCGCGCCGCCCGCCATCCCCTGGCCGACGGCCGCACCCGGCACCGAATGCGACGCCACCATCATCCCCGTCGTCACCGGGCACCTCGACCACGACCTGCTGGACAAGCTGGCCGCCCTGCTCACCAGGCCGGTCACCGGACCCGGCAGCGGCACCCCCGGCACCAGCGGCTGCGACCACTGCGGCACCGGATACGGCCCCGCTACCCAGGACCAGGTATATGACCAGGTCCGCGACCTGATCGTCGCGAACGCGGTCGCGCTGCTGTCCGGCAAGCACGGACTCGCCTCGTTCCTGCGCACCGGCAGGCTCGCCCGCCCGGCCGCGTCAGTCAGCCTGCCCCTGGACGTCGGGACCAGCACCGACACCATCCCGGCTCACCTGCGCCGCGCGGTCATCCTCCGCGACCAGCACTGCGCCGCGCCCGGATGCACCGCACCGCCCTCGAGCTGCCAGGTGCACCACATCCGCCCCCGGAGCAAGGGCGGCACCACCAGCCTCACCAATATGATCCTTTTGTATAGTTTTCATCATCTGATCCTGGTTCACCGACGGGGCTGGAGCATCGTCCTCAACCCCGACGGCACCACCACCATGACCAGCCCGGACCGTAGCCGGATCTACCACAGCCACAGCCCGCCCGCCGCCAGCGCCGCCTGACCGGCGCGGGGCGCCAGTGAACTGGTCAGGCTTCTTCTCGGCGGTGCGCCAGTTCTGGGCGGTGCGCCAGGTCGGCAGAGCCTCGCAGAGCAACTTTGCGTCATAAAGTTGATCGCTCAGAACCCTTGACTTTGCGCCGTAAAGCAGCGTCTACTTTATGGCGTAGAGTAGATCAGAGGGAGACACCATGAACCACACACCCGACGCCACCACCGCCGACAACGACGACTTCGACCCCAGGGAGGCCGCTGCTCTGCTGGACCAGGCAACGCAGCAGGCGCGGCGCGGAATTGAGCCGTTCCCCGCATGGTTCACGATCATTAGAGCCGTCATCGCCCTGGTCATTTACGGCACTGTCTGGCTCACGGTGCGCGGACAGCACCCCTACAATCACCCGACTTCCGCGATCGTCCCCGTTGCGGTGGTGCTCGTGGTCGTCAACCTCGTCGCCACAATCACGCTTGCCAAGCGCGCGACCATAGGGATCAGCGGGAGGTCCCGACTGCGCTGGGCCGAGATCGCCGCCATGACGGTCGTATGGATCGGCGTGTATGTGATCCTCGGCGTGCTGGCTGGCGTCGGCGTAAGTCACTCGATCGTCTACGGGATCTACCCTGCTACGGTGCCAATTATGGCTGCGGGTCTGGCCTGGGCGGGCATCATGGCGGTGCGAGGGAACTGGCGTGCTGTCGGTACTGCGCTGGCCGTTGTCGCGGTCGGTGCCGTCGGCGTGCTCGCGGGACCGGTGGGATCCTGGGCGGTTGTTGGCGTGGGCCTGTTCCTAGCGCTCCTCGGCACCGCCGCCGTCGTTACCTGGCGGCAGCACCGCAGCGTGGTCCGGCCATGACCTCTGACGATCTCGACCCATTGATTCACGTCCCCACCAGGCTGAAGATCGTTGCGACGCTAGCGGCCCTGCCGGACGGCGACACCCTGTCCTTCACCCGCCTGCAGGACATGATCGGGCTCACTCCCGGCAACTTGATCATCCACCTGCGAAAGCTCGAAGAAGCCGGCTACCTCAGCAGCGAGAAGACCAAGAACGGGACCGCACCGAAAACCACCGTAAGCCTGACCAGCCGCGGCCGGGAAGCACTCGCCGCCTACACCCAGGCGCTGCGCGACTTGCTCGGCGGCCTGTAAATGGCCCGGTCAGCCGGGTCTTCCCTGACAGCCCCTCGTCGAGGGGCTGTCAGGTGTTGGCGTTGCGCGCGACATCTTCGATCAGCTGGCAGGTTTCAGGCGGTCACAAGCTCCAGGCTAGAGGGGAATGATCCGCGCCTCCAGCAGAGCGCCGTCGTCAAGGTGCAGGAGCCCGAAGGTGCCCTGCGGCTGGCGGCGGCGGTCGGTCGGTGAGCCGGGGTTGAAGATCCTGAAGTCCTTGGCGACATCGTCCATCGGTATATGAGAGTGCCCGAATATCACCAGTCGCGCCGCAGGGAAGCGGCGGTGCAGCCGGGCGAGCCCGGCCCGCTGCGGGGCCGCTGTCATGCAGCATCGCGACGGGCACTCCGGCCAGGTCGAACTCCAGCGTCTCGGGCGCACCCCAGGCCGACACGTCCGCACCGTCGTTGTTGCCGAGCACCACTCGAAGCGGGGCGTAGGCCGACAGCTCGTCAAGCACGTCAGCAGTGCACACATCCCCGGCGTGCAAGATCAGATCGGCGTCCCGCAGGCACTCGGCCAGCGCCGGCGGGCAGCGGCGCCAGCGTCGGGGCGCGTGGGTGTCAGCGACAACTACTACCTTCACCGTCACGAGTATGCCGCCGTAATGGCGCCACTATGTCGCCGCCAGTCAGGCGAGCAGTGCCCGCCGAGCGTCTTCGAGTCCTTTCTCGTTGTCCTGCGGCCCGCTGATACCGGTCAGATCGTTCTCGGCGATCCGCCAGGCAAAATAGTTCGCCTGGACGGCCCATCGAAATCGCAGCATGGCGGCCAGACCACGCGCGACCTCGGCGGGATCGAGCATGCCTTCTCGCAGGTAGGCGGCAGTCAGCTCGCGCCCGGTGCTGAGTCCTCCCACGAACATGAGCGCGGAGGCCAGGTCATAGAGCAGCGGGCCGGCGATCTCATAGCTCCAGTCGATGACACCGCACCGGCCGGCCTCAAGCCGGAACGCCCCAGGTGCCGGATCGGCGTGCAGCAGGCCCCACCGCATGCGGTCAGGCTCGGCAGCATCGAGCGCATCGAGGACAGGGGCGATGGCCGGACGCAGCCAGGGGCGCAGCGACAGGTGATCAGCTCGCGGGTCCACCCAGTGAAAACGCTGGGCCGTATCGGAGGTGTGGCCAGCTAAAGCAGCGTGTACCTGACCAAGCGTCGTCCCGATGACGCGCTGCTCGCTGTCGCTCTGGCCAGTGAGCGGCCGGCCAGGTACCCAGGTCAGCAGGGCCAGCCAGGCATCGCCGAGGTCAACGACGAGCCGCCCATCCGCGGCTGGCACAGGGGCTCCGGCCGGAATGCCTGCCCGCTCAAGCCGCTGCGCGATGGCCAGGCCTCCGGCCAGCTGCCCTCCAGCGCCCGGAGCTACCGCCTTGGCGACCCGCAGCCGGTCCCCGTGCTCGATGAACCAGGTCCTTGACCCCATCCCGCCGTCATGCGCGGTCACCCGGACCTCGGTCAGGCCCCAGTGCTCGCACAGGCCAGCGATCAGGTCGCGTTCGGTCAGCATCTGGCTATCAGGTCGCCGCCTGCTGCTCAGACGGATACGGACGCAGCACGTCAAAGAAGTTGCCGTCCGGATCAGTCATCACCACCCAGCCCGCGTCCGCACCCTGACCGACCTGGGCCCGGCGGGCGCCGAGTGACTCGAGCCGGGCCACTTCCGCGGCCTGATCCAGCGGACGCAAATCCAGATGGAGCCGGTTCTTGCTGGCCGGTTCCTCTGGAACTCGCATAAACAGCAGGTCAGGGACGACTCCATCCTCTTTGCTCCCGGCCGGGGGCTCAAGAACGATTTCGTCGTGCTGCTGCGAGGTGCGGCGCCACCCGAGCGCGGCCTGCCAGAAGTCAGCGAGCCTGGCCGGGTCGGTGGAGTCGATGCACAGGCACTGGATGCGAAGGCTCATGTCAGTACCTTAGGTGCCAGGACCTCACGTGCCGGCGAAGTGGTAGTGCAGGAGCAGGACCTGGAGGAAGTGCCCGGCGAGCTGGCATCCGGCCAGGGCGACGGGGATGGTGGCCCACGCCGCTATCCGGGACTTCCTGAAGAACAGCGCGAGCGCGACTATCAGCACGCCGGTCACGGCCCAGGTGATGTGGGTGTCGGTGACGGCGCTGGTCGCGCGCGCGATACAGGCCGGGGTGGCGGTGAAGATCAGCTGGCAGGTGTCATGGGCTCCGCTGATCGTCTGCAGCGCGCTCGGAGTGACCGGCCAGGCCTGCCACGTGAACAACGCGGCGGCTACGCCGGCCAGGTGCCACCAGTGCGCGGAGTCAGCTCCGGCCGCGCGCACCTGCAGCCACTGCGCGATCGCGAACCCGATCACGATCGCGGCAGGCAGCAGGAGCACTGGCACCGCGACGGCCATCGACATCGAGGTGACGACAACCCCGCCGATGAGCTCGATGAGCACGGCACCGAAGACGACGATCCAGCCGGTCACACCCGCCGGCCACGGTTCGGTGAGGAGCCGGTGACGCCGGGGGCGGGCCAGGGGTACTGAGGATTGCATGCCTACCTCTAGACCGACTTTTCGTAGTGTCAGCCCAGACTATATGTGGCGCTCTCTGGCTCCGCATCTGCTATTCCTCGCCTGAGAAACGCTCCCAGGCGGACTGGCGGGTCATGCCCAGGGCGGCTCCGATGCGAGTCCAGGTGATGCCGCGCTCGCGCGCCTTGCCCACCCAGATGACGAGCTGACGATCGACCTGTGCTCCGGCCGCGACGAAGTTGGGCAGTGCGTCGAGAAGCGTTTCGTCGGTAAGCCGCTCATCCCAGCTCGGCATCTCATGCATAGTCTTCGGCTTGCTCTCGATCAGCTCGACGCACAGCCCGACACACGCATCGCAGATGTAGACGCCGGCACCGGCGACCATCGTCTCCACCTCGGCCGTCGGCTTGCGGCAGAACGAGCAGATGATCCCGACCGAAGCGGTGTCTTCGGCTGCCTCACTGGACGTAGTCATCAAGTTCCTCCAGATTCCCCGTCAGGTACTCCCTGACTGTTGTCAGGTCGAACCTTACAAGGTCAGGCGCTGTCTGACAACAGGGAACGGGCGGCGGGGGGTTGGGAGGCGGGGAGGCAGGGAGAGGGTTGGGAGGCGGGGAGGCAGGGAGAGGGTTGGGAGGCGGGGAGGCAGGGAGAGGGTTGGGAGGCGGGGAGGCAGGGAGAGGGTTGGGGAGGCGGGAGCTTGGAGGCAGCATCGGCTAGCTGTGCCGCGTGCCACAGCTCGTAGTAGAGACCGGCAGCGGCCAGAAGCTGTCCGTGTGTACCCCGCTCGGCTACCTTGCCCCGGTCGAGCACGATGATCTCGTCGACCTCGTCGAGTCCGCTGAGGTCGTGGGTGATGAGCAAGGTCGCTCGCCCCGAGGTGGCGGCCAGCAGGTCGCGGATCAGGGAACTCGCGGTCTCCCGATCCAGGTGCGCGGCCGGCTCGTCCAGGATCAGCACGCGCGGGTTAATGAGCAGCGCCCTGGCCAGCGCGATTCGCTGACGCTGGCCGCCGGACACGGCCGCGCCCTCGCGACCGACCTGGGTTCGCAGGCCCGCGGGCAGCGACTCGATCCAGCCGGACAGCCCGGCCTGCCTGGTGACGTCGAGCAGGTCAGCGTCACTGGCCGACGGCCGGGCGATCCGCAGATTTTCCCCCAGGCTGGCGTCGAAGAGATGGGGATCCTGTGGACAGCCGCCGATCACCGACCGCACGTCGTCGCCACGGTAGGCGGCTAGGTCGAGGGAGTTGAGAGTCGCCGAGCCACCTGCCAGTTCCACGAACCGCAGCAGCACGGCTGCCACCGTCGACTTTCCGGCGCCGTTCGGCCCGACCAGCGCGATCCTGCGGCCTGGCGTCAGATCCAGGCTGATCCCGTCGATCGCGAGCGGGCCACCGGGCACATGCCTGACCTGCGCATCTCTGAGACTGACCACGACCTCCCCGCCCGGCAGCGGCCGGGGCCGCACCGGATCGGCAACTGGCTCGGGCGAGTCGATCAGCTCAGTGATCCGGTCGGCAGCCGTCCTGGCCCGGCTCAGCGCGACCACCGCTCCGGGCAGCACGCTGACCGCCTCGAACGCCGCGAGTGCCGTGAGGGTCCCCGCCGCCAGCGGTACCCGTCCGGCCGCTCCGGCACCGACGGCGACAACCCCGAGGAGCAGCACACCCCAGACGGTCAGCCCGGCGACAAGGGCGGACAGCCCGGTGCTCAGGCCCTCGGCCACGGCTGCTCGCCCAGCTAGCCTGGTCAACTCGCCGCCCGCCGCCGAGGTGCGAGCGAGCCCGAGATCGTTCGCACCATACGCATCCAGGTCGGCCGCGCCCGCCAGCACGTCAGCCACCGCCGACCCCAGCTGCCCCCTGGTCGGCGCTACCTGCCGGGAGGCCATCGCGGCGGCCGCGACGCAGATCACCGGCACGGCCAGGCCGCCGGCCACCAGCCCGATCCCTAGAATCAGGCCGGCCTGGCCGAGCAGCATCACGCAGGTGAGTACGGCACCGCTCCCGACCAGAACCGCGGCGAGAACCGGGGTAAAGCCGCGAACAAAGAGATCTTGCGTCGCATCGACGTCAGCGACCAGCCGCGAGAGCAGGTCGCCCGAATGGAAGCCGGGCAGCCCGGCTGGCGCGAGCGCTTCCAGCCGGCGCCAGGTCGCGACCCTGACCCTGGCGAGCACGCGGAAGGCAACGTCGTGGGAGGCGAGCCGTTCGCCGTAGCGGGACACGCCTCGTCCCAGGCTCAGCGCCCGCACGGCGACGACGGCCACCGACAGCGCCGCGATGTTCGGATGCTGCGACGCCCGCGCCAGCAGGAACCCGGACACCGCGAGCAGCGCGACACCGCATCCGGTCGCGATCGCTCCCGCCGCCGCCGCGATCAGCACCCGGCTCCGCAGCGGCCCGGCCATCGCGAACACCCGCCGCAGCGAGCCAGACCTCACCCGGCCCGTGCCAATGCCTGGCCCGTCAGCTCTGTCAGCCGGCCATCGGCCAGCAGAAGTACCCGCTCAGAGCCGGCAGAGTCGCTGCCCGGCCCGGCGCCCAGATGTGTCACCAGGATCACCGTCCGTCCGGCCGTCGCCGCCCTGATGGCCGCATCGATCTCAGCCGCGCTCCGCTGATCCAGCCGCGCGGTCGGCTCGTCGAGCAACATCACAGGCGCGTCCCGGCAGAACAACCGGGCCAGCGCGATCTTCTGCCGCTGACCAGAGGAGAGCCTCAGCGCCCGCTCATCGAGCACCGTGTCGTACCCGTCAGGCAACTCGGAGATGAACTCATCGGCGCCCGCCAGCCTCGCCGCCCGCTCGATAGCCGGCCGAGCGGCCAGGGCAGAACCGAGCCCGATGTTCTCCGCCACCGACCAGGGGAAGAGCGCCGGCCGCTGCGGCAGCCAGCCGAACTGGCGGCGCCAGGCCTCGCCGGGGACCGCGGCCACGTCCGTGTCACCAGCCAGCACCGTTCCGCTGGTCGGCTCAAGATAGTGGAGCAACAAATTCAGCAGGGTGCTCTTGCCGGCACCGTTGCTGCCGATCAGGGAAATCCGATCCCCCGGCCTGATGATCAGGTCACAGTGCTCAAGAGCCGGTGCGCTCCTGCCTGCGAACGAAACGCAGACGTCGTCCAGCCTGATGCACTCTGTCCGCAAATCCGGGACCGGCGCCGACCCGGGGAAGGCCGGCAACGACCGCTCCTCGTCCAGGATCTCGAATACCCGCCCGGCCGCGGCTTTCCCGTCGGCGCTGGCGTGGAACTGGGCGGCCGCGGCGCGCACGGGCAGGAACGCCTCCGGGGTGAGCAGCAGCACGAACAGCGCGGTCGGATAGCTCAGGTGCCCGTAGAGCAGCCGGAGCCCGACCTCGACCGCCACGAGCGCGGTCGCCACCGACGCGGCGAGCTCAAGTACCAGGGCGGAAAGGAACGCGATCCGCAGCGTCGCCAGCACGCTGACCCGGTACTCGTCAGTGATCTGCTCAATCACCTGCTCCTGGGCCTTCGCCTGGCCGAACACCTTCAGGGTCGTCAGGCCCTGCACCACGTCAAGGAAGTGACCGCTGAGCCGGGCGAGCAGCCGCCAGCTCTGCCTGGTCCGTGCTTTGGTCTGCCAGCCGATCAGCACGGCGAACACCGGGATCGTCGGCAAGGTTACCGCGATGATCAGGCCAGACAGCCAGTCAGCCGTGGTGACGGCGATGAGCACGGCGGCCGGTACCGCGACCGCGAGCAGCGACTGCGGCAGGTACCTGGTGAAATACGGGTCAAGCGAATCGAGCCCGGTCGTCGCCAGCGCGGTGATCTCGCCGGCCGGCTGCGCGCTGAGCCAGGCCGGGCCATTGCCGAGCACGCGGGCCAGGAGCCTTGATCGCAGCCGTTCCCTGACCTTGGCGGCGGCCAGCGACGCCGTGACCTCGGAGCCGAAGGACGCGGCCGCGCGAATCACGACCACGACGAGCAGTGCCACGAACGGAGCCACTAGCGGAGCCACGAACGTGCCGGTCAGCGCGGCCACGCCGGGCGCCGCTCCGCCCAGGACACTGGCCAGCAGCCAGGCCTGAGCGATGATCAGGCCGGTCACCGCGAGGCCGAGCACCAGCGCCGCGATCAGGTATCCGCGAGCTGCCGCCGACTCGGCCAGCAGCCGGCGCCCGGCCGGCGAGAGTGCCACGCGTCCTAGCGCCTGGCCTTCCCGGCCGGTGCGTAGATCGACCTGACCCGGCCGACCTCTCGGGCGGTGAACGCCCGCTCCCGCCTGATGTCGCGGGTAAACGCGAGCCACCAGGTCGCCACTGCCCCGACCCGGTTGCGGAAGCCGGTCAGGAACGCGATGTGGATAAAGAGCCAGAAGACCCAGCCGGTGAAGCCGCTCAGCCGCAGCGGCCCGGCCGCGACGACCGCGTCGCCCCTGGCGATGTAGGCCGCCGAGCCCAGATCGCGGTACCTGAACGGACCGCCGGCCTGGCGCCCCTCGATCTGGCGCCTGATCCGGCGACCCGCGTACAGGCCGGCCTGCATCGCGACCTCGGCCACCCCCGGCAGCTCGCGCAGGCTCATCATGTCCCCGGTCACGAAGATCTCGCGATGTCCGGCGATCGTCAGGTCATCGCCCACCAGGATCCGGCCCGCCCGGTCCTGCTCGGCCCCGGTCGCCTGAGCGAGCGCCGCGGCCAGCGGCGGGGCGGCGACACCCGCAGTCCACAGCACCGTCGCCGCGTCGTAGCGCGCCTGATTCCCGTGCTGGTCGGTCACGTCGATGCCGTCCTGGTCAACCCCCGTGACCCTGGAGCCCAGGTGCAGCTCGACACCGAGCCGCCGCAGCGACCGCCGCGCCCGGTCAGAAAGCCGGTGACCGAACGACGCGATCGGCTCGGTGCCGCCGTCGAAGAGCAGCACCCGCGCCTCCTCCGGGCGGACCCGGCGGAACTCATCGCTGAGCGTCTTGGTCGCGACCTCGCGGATCTGGCCCGCCAGCTCGACTCCGGTCGGCCCGGCGCCGACCAGCGCGAACGTCAGCCAGCGCCGCCGCTCGGCCTGGTCGGTCGCGGTCTCGGCCATCTCGAAGGCGCCGAACACCCGCCGCCTGATGGTCAGCGCGTCCGAGATGGTCTTCATGCCGGGTGCCCAGGCCGCGAACTCGTCGTGGCCGAAGTACGACTGCTCGACCCCGGCCGCCACGATCAGGTAGTCGTAGTCGACGGCGATCTGCTCACCCATCGGCCGGGTGCAGATGACCTTGCGCCCGACCGCGTCGACGTCCGTAACCCTCGCCATCACGCACTCGACATTGGAGTACCGCCGCAGCACCCGGCGAAGCGGCGCGGTGATCTGCCCCTCGGACAAGATCCCGGTCGCGCACTGGTACAGCAGCGGCTGGAACAGGTGATGCTCGCTCTGGTCGATCAGCGTGACGTCGCACACTGCGCGCCGCAGCTCCCGCAGCGCGAAGAGCCCGGCGAACCCGCCGCCGACCACGACCACCCGGCTTCTGGTCATTGCGGGTCGGCCCAGGTATCGCCGGCGCTGAGCAGCGCGTCGGCCTCCTTCGGCCCCCAGGTGCCCTTCGCGTAGGTGTGCACGGGCACCACGTCCCCGAGTACCGGGTCGACGACCTGCCAGGCCGCCTCGACCGTGTCCTGCCGGGCGAACAGGCCCCGGTCACCCGACAGGGCCGCGCCGATCAGCCGGTCGTACGGCCGCATGTCGTGCGTCGGCTGCTCGGCGAACGTCAGCGTCTCCGGCTGAGGCTGCCAGCCCGGTCCCGGCTTCTTGCCGGACAAGGTCAGGCTGACCCGCGCCTCCGGGTGGATACGGAAGCGCAGTGCGTTCACGTCAGAGCTTCCAAGCTGGATTCCGAATACATCGTGCGGCGGACGGTTGAACCTGATGCTGACCTCGGTGGCGCTGACCGGCAGGCACTTGCCCGCCCTGATCAGGATCGGCACCCCGGACCAGCGCCAGGAGTCCAGGCCGAGCCTGACGGCCACGAAGGTCTCCACCGACGAGTGCGGGTCAACCCCGGCGACGTCGTGGTAGCCCTCGTACTGGCCGCGAACCGTCGTTTCCGGCGTCAGATCCGACAGCGCCTCGACCACGCTGGACTTCGCTGACCGCCAGACGTCGATGCCGCGGCTGTCCGGCGGCTCGGCCAGCACCGAAGCCAGTACCTGCAGCATGTGGTTCTGCAGCACGTCCCTGATCGCTCCGGTCTTGTCGTAGAACGCGCCCCGGTCGGCGACGTCGAACGCCTCGGCCATCGTGATCTGGATGCTCTGGACGTGGTTCCGGTTGAGCAGCGGCTCGATCATGGAGTTGGCGAACCGGACGAAGAGCATGTTCTCCACCGGATCGAGGCCAAGCCAGTGATCGACCCGGTAGATGTCGTCCTCGGCGAAGTGCTGGTGCATGGTGTGGTTCAGCGTCTGCGCGCTCGCCAGGTCATGGCCGAACGGCTTCTCCACCATCACCCGTGACCCAGAGGCCGCTCCGGCCGCCGCGATCCCGTCGGCGATCCGGCCGAACAGCGCGGGCGGCACCTCCAGGTAATAGAGCACCCGCTTGCCGTGGCCGACCCTGGCCGCCGCCTCGTCGTAGGTGGCGCTGGCATCCAGGTCACCGTCGATGTACTGGAGCAGGCCGAGCATCTTGACCGCCGCCGGCGCCGCCGGGTCGAGGCCGGCTCGCTTGAGCGACTGTTTCGCGTAGTCGCGGAACTGTTCGAGTCCCCAGCCGCTCCTGGCGACGCCGATCACCGGCATGTCAAGTACGCCCCGCTCGACCAGGCCGACCAGGGCAGGGAAGGTCTCCAGCTTGGCCAGATCGCCCGTGGCCCCGAAGATGACGAGCGCGTCCGCTTTCTCGGCAGTTGTAGTCATGCTTGCTCCTAGACAGTAAGACGGCGCCTAAACACGTAGTAGGTCCAGGCGGTATAAGCGAGAACCAGGGGGAGGAAGATAAGCACGACGATGGTCATGACCTTCAGTGAGTAGCCCGGCGACGCGGTGTTGTGAATTGTCAGGTTGTAGGCGGACCGAGTGCTCGACACCAGCACTCGCGGATACAGCTCGCTGAAGATCGACAGGACGGTGACCGCGACCGCGACCGTGGTGGCGGCGAATCCCCAGCCTTCCCGGTCATCGCCGATCAGCCACGCCGCCGCGAACATCGCGAGCACGCCGGAGATCTCCAGCGGGTTAGGCAGCAGTCCCTTGCCGGCGATGGAGTGGGTCCAGATCACGAAGGCCAGCAGGACAAGCCCGGCGGGCGGCGTCACGAGCCGGCCGAGGCGCACGGCCCTGGAGCGCAGGTCGCCGCTGGTCTTCAGCGCGATGAAGGTCGCGCCGTGCGCGAGGCAGAGCACCACGAACGTGAGGCCGGTGAATACCCCGTAGGGCTGGAACAGAGTCCAGAACGAGCCGGTGAACTCCTGACTGGCGTTGACCGGCAGCCCGTGCAGCAGGTCGCCGAGCGCGATCCCGAGCAGCAGCGGCGCCAGCAGGCTCCCGGCCGCGAGCAGTCCGCTCCAGGTACCACGCCAGGCGGGGCTGTCCCGTTTGCCCCGGTACTCGAACGTGGTGCCTCGCATCATCAGCGCGCAGAGCAAGAGCACAAGCGCCAGGTAGAAGCCGGAGAACATGGTCGCGTACCAGCCGGGGAAGGCGGCGAACATGGCCGCTCCGGCGACGACCAGCCAGACCTCGTTGCCGTCCCAGAGCGGGCCGATGGTGTCGATCGCGGCCTGCCGTCCTGGCTCGCTCCTGCCGACGACGAGATGCAGCATGCCGACCCCGAAGTCGAAGCCCTCAAGGATGAAAAACGCGGTCCAGACCACCGCGATGATCAGGAACCAGAACTCCACCAGGGTCATTGAGCCAGCTCCCGGCGGGAGTACCTGATCATGAGCACCGCGTCGACCACGGCCAGCGCGGTATAGAGAAAGCCGAAGGCCGCCAGGCTGATCACCAGGTCGGTGAAGCTGACCGACGGGGACACCGCGTGGCGAGTAAGCAGGATGCCCTGGACGGCCCAGGGCTGCCTGCCGCTCTCGGTGAGCAGCCAGCCGGCTGTGTTCATCAGGAACGGCAGGATGACGGCCCAGGTCGCGGCGAGCAGGAACCACCGCGAGGCCGGGACCTTCTTCTTCCGCATCAGCAGCAGGCCCCACAGGCCAAGCAGCAGGACCAGCCCGGCCAGATAGGCCATAACCCGCATCGACCAGTACTGGATGAAGACATTCGGCACGTAATTGCCCGGCCCGAACTTGCGGCGATACTGGGCCTGCAGCGGGCCGAGCCCGATGACCTTGCCGTTCCAGGAATTGGTGGCCAGCAGCGACAGCAGATGCGGGATCGAGAAGATCTGGATCGGGGTGTGGTCGTTGTTGCCGCCGCCGATCTGGAATAGCGAGAACGAGCAGGGCTGGCAGGTCGTCCACTGCGCCTCGGCGGCAGCGATCTTCATCGGCTGGTATCTGGCCTCGATCACGCCGAGCTCGCTGCCGACGAACATGTCGACCAGCAGCACCGGCACCAGGATCGCCAGCGACAGCCGCAGTGTGTGGCCGAAAGGGCCGTTCTTGCTCTTGCGCAGCTGCCAGGCCGAGACCGCGAGCATGACCGCCGCGCCGGTCACGACCGAGTCGAGCACGACGTGGGCGAAGCCCCACAGGAACACCGGGTTGGTCATCACCGCCCAGATGTCGTTGAGCTGCGGCTGACCGTGCACCAGGACGTAGCCGACCGGATGCTGCATCCACGAGTTGGCCATCAAGATGAACGCGGCCGACAAGATCGTGCCGAGGAAGACGATCCAGATCGTCAGCAGGTGGATCTTTCTCGTCAGCTTTTCCCAGCCGAAGATCCACAGACCGAGAAAGGTCGACTCAAGGAAGAAGGCGGCCAGTCCCTCCATCGCCAGCGGCGCGCCGAACACGTTGCCGACCATCCGGGAGTAGGACGACCAGTTCATCCCGAACTCGAACTCCTGGACCAGCCCGGTCACCACGCCCACGGCGACGTTGATGACCAGCAGCGTCCCGAAGAACTTGGTCAGCCGCAGGAACTGCGGCTGCCTGGTCCGGTACCAGGTCGTCTGCAGCATGGCGACCAGGAACGCCAGGCCGATCGTGACCGGGACGAAGAAGAAGTGGTTGATAGATGTCAGCGCGAACTGCCAGCGGGCTAGATCGAGCGTCGTCACCCGGGCTACCGTGCCCAGCCCGGTGCCGGCTGGCACCACCCGGTGCGGGTGAGGAGTAGAACTGGCGGGGCGGGCAGATCAAGGCCCATGAGCGATCGGTATGACGTCATCATCATCGGCACCGGGGCCGGCGGCGGCACCCTGGCCCACACGCTGGCCCCGTCGGGCAAGAAGATCCTGCTGCTCGAACGCGGCGACTTCCTGCCGCGCGAGCTGGCCAACTGGGACCCCAGGGCGGTCTTCGAGGACGGCAGGTACATCTCGCCCGACACCTGGTACGACGCCGATGGCAAGCCGTTCCAGCCGCAGGTGCATTACTTCGTCGGCGGCGCGACCAAGCTGTACGGGGCGGCGCTTTACCGGCTGCGCCCGGCCGACTTCGGCGAGATCAAGTACTCAGACGGGGTGTCCCCGGCCTGGCCGATCGACTATGCCGAGGCTCGAGCCCTACTACACCAGGGCCGAGTGGCTCTACCAGGTGCACGGCGACCACGGCGAGGACCCGACCGAGGGCCCGGCGTCGAGGCAGTACCCCTGGCCGGCCGTGTCGCACGAGCCCCGGGTGCAGCGAATCTCCGACGACCTGACGGCGGCCGGGTATCACCCGTTCCACGCGCCGTGCGGAATCCTGCTTGACGAGGCGCGCCGGCCCGCGAGCACGTGCGTCAGGTGCGCGTGGTGCGACGGCTACCCGTGTCTCGTGCACGCCAAGTCCGACGCGGAGACGATCGCGGTGCGGCCGCTGCTTGACCGGCCGAACGTGACGCTGCTGGTGGGCGCCGAGGTGACCAGGCTGGTGACCGACCCGGCCGGGCGAGTCGTCACCGAGGTAATGGTCAGCCGCGCCGGTCAGGCCGAGAGCTACTCCGCCGACATCGTGGTGCTGGCCGCCGGGGCGGCCAATACCGCCAGGATCCTGCTGAACTCGGCCTCCGACCGGCACCCGGGCGGGCTGGCCAATGGCTCTGACCAGGTCGGGCGGAATTTCATGTTCCACAACAGCAAGGCCGTGGCGGCGCTGGCGAAGGAGCCGAACGAGACCGTCTACCAGAAGACGCTCGGCATCAATGACTTCTATCTCGCTCGGGACGGGGCCGACGGGCGCGGGCCGCTCGGCAACATCCAGATGCTCGGCAAATCCAACGCGGGGGCGATGAAGGGCGAGGAACCCAAGCTCACGAAGCTGGCGCCGAACTGGGCGCTTGAGCGGGTGGCCAGGCACAGCGTGGACTTCTGGCTGACCACCGAGGACCTGCCTCAGCCCGGCAACCGGGTCACCGCGGACGGCGACGGGAACGTGCACCTGGCTTATACGTTCACCAACGCGGCCGAGACCGCCGGCCTGTACGAGGAACTCAAGATTATCTTGAACAAGACCGGGATGGCGGCCCACCATGTCCTGCGCAAGAATTTCTACATGGATCTGGAGGTGCCGATCGCTGGCGTGGCTCACCAGGCTGGAACTGCCCGTTTCGGCTCAGAAAGGTCTTTGTCTGTTGCTGACCTCAACTGCAAGGCCCATGAGGTCGACAATCTCTACTTCGCCGATAGCAGCGTCTTTCCGAGTATCGGCGCGGTGAATCCCGCGCTCACCGTGATGGCTAACGCGATCAGGGTTGGCGAGCACCTGGCCGGGCGGTTTAGCTAATGATGACCAGACCCTGAGCTGATGCGGTGCACGGGCCGGGTAGGTGCCCGGCATGGACCGCTACCCGAATATCGCCGATCACGGCCTGATCGGCGACCTGCAGACCGCCGCGCTGGTCACCGACACCGGGACGATCGACTGGTTCTGCTGCCCCAGATTCGACTCGCCGAGTGTCTTTGCCTCGCTGCTCGACGCGGATAAGGGCGGGCACTTCCAGATCGCGCCCGAGCAGACCGACTACGTCACCAAGCAGCTCTATTTTCCCGAAACCGCGATCCTGGTGACCAGATTCATGACCGCCGACGGGGTGGGCGAGCTGGTGGACTTCATGCCGGTGCTGACGGGGCGGGCGACCGACCGGCACCGGCTGGTGCGGATTCTGCGGGTGCCGCGCGGGACGATGCGGTTCGGGATGACGCTGCAGCCGAGGTTCGACTACGCACGGGCGAAGCATAAGACCGAGCTCACCGAGCACGGCGCGGTGCTCAGGTCGGACCACATGCGGCTGACCGTGCACGTGGCCGGGGGCGGCCTGACCGGGCGGAACGGCAGCGCGGTGCAGCGGCAGGGGAACGGGGTCAAGGCGTCCTGGATCCTGAGCGAGGGCCAGACCGCCGGGGTCGTGGTCGAGTCCATGGGCGGGGCGCCGCGCCGGGTGCAGCCGGGCGAGCTCAGCCGGCTGCTCGAAGACACGGCCCAGTACTGGCGGAACTGGGTGCATCGCAGCACCTACACCGGGCGCTGGCGGGAGGTGGTCTCCCGGTCGGCGATCACGCTGAAGCTGCTCACCTACGAGCCGACCGGTGCCCCGGTCGCGGCCGCTACCGCCGGGCTGCCGGAAGATCCGGGCGGCGAGCGCAACTGGGACTACAGGTACACGTGGGTCAGGGACGCCTCGTTCTCGGTCTACGCCATGCTCGGGCTTGGCTACACCGAGGAGGCGGCCAAGTTCGGCGGGTGGCTCAGGGACCGGGTCAGCGAGCAGGCGGGCAGCAAGTCGGGCCCGCTGAAGATCATGTACAGGGTGGACGGGTCATCCGACCTGAGCGAGGAGACCCTCAGCCACCTCGAAGGCTGGCGGGGCGCGCGGCCGGTGCGGATCGGCAACGGTGCCGCCGACCAGCTTCAGCTCGATGTCTACGGTGAGGCGCTTGACGCGATGTTCCTCGCCGATCATCACGGACTTGAGGTCGCGCACCGGGGCTGGCTTGCCGTCGTCGCGATGACCGACTGGGTCGCCGAGCACTGGGACCAGCCGGATGAGGGGATCTGGGAGACCAGGGGCGGCCGGAAGGACTTCACCTACGGGCGGCTGCAGTGCTGGATCGCGCTTGACCGGGCGATCAGGCTGGCCGACCGGCACGGCCGGCCAGCCAACGTCGGCCAGTGGTCGATCGAGCGGGACCGGATCTACAACCAGATCATGGACCGGGGCTGGAATCCGAAGATCAAGGCCTTCACCCAGCACTACGACAGCGAGGTACTCGATTCCTCGCTGCTGATGATGCCCCTGCAGGGCTTCATCGCGCCGCGTGATCCGATGTGGCTGTCGACGCTGCGGGCGATGGACGACAAGCTGGTGTCGGACAGCCTGGTCTACCGGTACAACCCGTCGATGACGCCGGACGGGCTGCGCGGCAGCGAAGGGACCTTCTCGCTGTGCACGTTCTGGTACGTGGACGCGCTGGCGCGGGCCGGACGGCTGGACGACGCGGCGCTGACCTTCGAGAAGATGCACACCTACGCCAACCACCTCGGGCTGTACTCCGAAGAGATCGGCCAGACCGGCGAGCAGCTCGGCAACTTCCCGCAGGCGTTCAGCCACCTGGCCCTGATCGGGGCCGCGATCAATCTCGATTACCAGCTCGACCACGGTCCTGGCGTGCTGGAATCGGCGGTCACGAGCGGGCGGTGAGCCGTGGCGTATCCAGTCGAGTTCTCTGTTGACTATCCGGACCGGCCGCTGAACCGGCTGACGACGTTCTTCCGCATCCTGGTCGTGATCCCGATCGCGATCGTGCTCGGTACCGTGTCGGGTGAGGTGTGGCAGTCCGAGTCCGGCCGGGTCGCGGTGGCGGGGGCCGGGGGGCTGCTGTTCCTCGGGCCGCTGCTGATGATCTTGTTCAGGCGGAAGTACCCGCGCTGGTGGTTCGACTGGAATCTTGAGCTGCAGCGGTTCACGAACCGGGTGGGCATCTTCGTCGCGCTGATGGACGATGAGTATCCATCCACAGATGACCATCAGGCTGTGCATCTGGAGTACCGCTACCCGGACGCGTCGACCGAGTTGCACCGGCTGCTTCCGCTGGTGAAATGGCTGCTCGCGATCCCGCACTACATCGTCCTGTTCTTCCTGGATCTCGGCGCGGTCATCGTGGTCATCGTGGCCTGGTTCGCGATCTTGTTCACCGGGCGGTACCCGAGGGTCATCTTCGACTACGTCGAGGGCGTCATCCGCTGGCACAACCGGGTTGTCGGCTACGCCCTGGTCCTGGTGACTGATCGCTATCCGCCGTTTAGCCTGCGAGTGTGACTGATCGATCGGCGCTGGAAACGATGACCGTGATTGTGGCCGGGGTCTCAGGGAGCGGCAAGACCACCGTGGGCGAGCGACTCGCGGCCCGGCTTGGCTGGCAGTTCGCTGACGGAGACTCGCTGCATCCTGCCGCCAATGTGGCCAAGATGGCGAGCGGCCAGCCGCTGACCGACGCGGACCGGGCACCCTGGCTGCGGGCGGTCGGCGACTGGATCGACGCGCGGCAGGCGAACGGGGAGCAGGCGGTCATCGCGTGCTCGGCCCTGAAGCGCCGGTACCGGGATGGTCTGCTCGACGGCCGCCCGGCGGCGGTGATGGCCTTCCTGCTAGTCGATTTTCCCTTGGTCAGGCAGCGGCTCGCGGCCCGGCATGGTCACTTCTTCGATGCTGAGCTGCTGAGCAGCCAGTTCGGCGACCTGGAGATGCCGTCGGCCGACGAGGCCCGCGTCATGCCGGTGCCCGTGCGGGGGGATGACGCGACTGGGGTGACCGTGGATGAGATCGTGGCCTGGCTTGGGTCGGGTACGCCGGCGTGAGCTCGGGCTCAGTGTTTGAGCAAGCGGCCGGACTGGCCGTGCTCGCCGCCTTCTACCCGCCGGCGATGCTGGTCGCCGCGCTGTACCTGGGTTCCGAGCGGCCGGGCCGGACGACGGTGTTCTACGTGGCCGGGGGCCTGGCGGTCGTCACCGTCGTGGGGATCATCGCCCTGGTCGCGATCCGGGCAGGCGGGCTGAGCCACCTGGGCCATCACCAGACTAGGTACGGTCTGCGGCTCGGGCTCGGCGCGGTCGCCATTGTCGCGTCGATAGTGCTGTTCCGCCGCCGGTCGGCTGGCTCGGCCAGGCCGAAGAAGCCGGGTGTGATCGAGCGGCTGACGTCGCGGCCGAAGCCGCTCACCGCGTTCGCCGTCGGCGTCGTCATGTTCGGCCCGTCCGTCACCTTCATCGCGGCGGTCCAGGTGGTAGCGACCGCCAAGGCCGGCCTCGGCATCACGATCGGCGTGATGGCGATGATCATCTTGCTAGCCGTGGCCTTCGCCTGGCTGCCGCTGGTGGCGTACCTGGTCGCGCCGGACCGGACTATCAGGACGTTGCGCACGTTCGAGGCCTGGCTCAAGCGCCACGGCAAGACTGTTGCCGCCCTAGCCATCGGCGTCGTAGGAGTCCTCCTAATAGCCCAGGGCATCTCCGGCCTCGTCTAGCCGGCTTCGGCCGTCCCGGCTTCGGCCTGGTCCGGCTTCGGCCTGGTCCCGCTCGCCGCCGCCCTAGCCCCAGCAACTTTCCATGATCGAAGGTTGGCAGGTGATCACGGAAGCCAGGTAGCGTGATCACCCCATCAAGGTTCCGTGATCATGCTGTCTCTCTTGATCACGGAAACGTACAGGGATTAGATCGGCGTATCTGTCCTTCCGGGCTCTGGCGCGAATTCCGTGATGTTAGCCGGGGTGGAGGATGACGGTCCGGAGCGTCGGCGGGGTCATTACCGGGCCGGGTTTGCGGGGGCTTGTGCCGGGCGGTGGCTAAAAGATCTAGGAGACTTTACTCCCGTAGGAGGATTGACCACCATATTCGCTGTTAAGTCTCCTACAGGAAAAAAGTCTCCTACAGGATCTTCTGCGGAAATCTAGGTGCCTAGGCTTCCTAGGTGATTCGTTTGATGCGGATTCGGCCCAGGATGCTCAGGCCGGAAGTGATCAGCAATGGTGCATCCGGGTTGACTGGGTCGGCGCCGTGGTCAGGTATTGACCGGCTGCCGAGCAGAGTCAGGCCTGAGTCGGCGACTCGCATCTCGCTGGGTATCACCACAGTCACCTGGCCGAGAGCCACGACCAGCCTGAGCTTGACTCGCCTGGCCGTCGCGGCTGGCTCGCCGCGCTGGTCGGGTGAGCCGAGGATGACGGCTTCGCGCAGATCCAGCCGGGCGAAGCCGGCGACGGCGATGACGGAACTGTCCGGGGTCAGCTGCCAGGAACCGGTGCGGGCGGTGCCGCTAAGCAAGGCTACGATCCGCGGTCGGCGACGTTCCGCGCTACGGCCGACCCGTTCGTCCGGCTGCCAGCCACCATCGGCCTCGCCAGCGGGCGGCTCGTCAGCGTGAGCCTCGCCGGTGAGAGGCGGGTCGGCGGGAGACGGGTCAGTGAGGACAGGGTGAGTCGCGAGAGCGTTGGCGGGGAGGGAGTTCGCGGCGACTGTGACCGCCGAGGTCTGATCCTTTCGGCCGAACCGGAGGAACGCGGTCAGGGCGACGATGATCACCGAGATCCCGAGGCCGAGGAACAAGACGCCCTGCTTGTCGTGGGACTCGACCGTCACGTCGACGAAAGTGATGGCGGCGACCAGGATCAGCATCGAGACGACTCTGGCCTTGAGGTCTTCGAGGTCGCGCATCCGAAGCCAGTTCGGCAGCCAGTACTTATGGCCGGCTCGTTCTCGCCTCAGCACGAACAGCTCATAGAAGCCGAAGGCCGCGATCATCAGGGTCACTCCGACCAGGAACGTGTCCATCACGATCAGGAAGATGCCAAGCCTGCCGCCGATGCGAGCCGGCTCGCCGATGTCGCCATCGGCCGTCCTGATCAGGATGTCGGCACCGTAGACGAATGAGCCGGCCGCGTCGAGCAGCAGGAAGACAACCGGGATCAGGACGAGCAGCCGCGAGAGCGCGAGCACCCGCTCGAATCGGTCCTGGATCGCTCCGGCCCGGCGGCGGCTGTCAGTGCGGCGGCGGTCGTCAGCCTGGTCACTTTCTTGCTCTTCCGTCCCGCCAGTCACACCCGCACCTGTACCCAGCGGCTAAATCCAGCACGCTTGGCGGAACGAACGGGTGCGCTCCCGGCGGCTAGCGGCCGAACTTCACGACTACCGCGCCGTCTGTGGTGCCGAATCCCGCCAGGCCAACGATGCCCTCGGCGAGCATGGACGACGCGGTACCAGGTACATGCACCAGGAGGCTGAGGGTTATGGGCTGCCCGGGGACGGGTGAGGCCGGGTTCTTCACGATCGTCCACTTGCCCTTGGAGAAATGCATCAGCTCAGCAGCAAACGCCTTGGTAGCCGTGTTCGCGGTGAGCCAGAGTCCGCCCTGGCCGTCAGCCGCGATCGGTCCGGCCAGCGCACCGTCGGGCAAGTGAGCGGAAATCCTCCGCCACCGCTTGCCGTCCCAGTGCAGCAGCACAATCGGCCCGACCTTCTTCGCGCCGGCCGCGAAGGCCGCGATCCAGGCGCTGGTCTTTGACTGCACGAGGATCTGCCTCGGGAAGACGGTCACGCCGGGCGGCGCGACGTTCTGTGGCAGGGAGACGATCTTCCAGCTATGGCCGTCGTAATGCAGCGAGGCGTAATGACTGCCGACAAAAGTGAGGGCCCAGATGTTGCTGGCCGACGAGGCGCTGACCACCCCGATGAGGCTGTTCGCGTCGACTGGCGCGGGCAGCTTTGACTTGTGCCACGACGATCCGTCGAAATGCACCGCATAGCCGGTGTTGTTTCCCGGTGGGTCGCTGATCGCGGTGTAGAAGACCCAGGTGCTCTTCGGGCTGAAGGTCAGCACCGCGGCGATCAGGACCTCGGAAGTACCCTGGGTGAACGACTTGAGCACCCAGCCGTGGCTGGTCAGGTGAGCCACGTCGGGCTCATTGGCGAGCACGGCCCAGACATTGCTGGTCGAGGAAGCGCTCAGCCCGTCGACGAAGGTGCCCGTGCTGCCGGGCAGGCTGGTCCTGGACCACTTCCCGCTGCTGGTCCGGTGATACAGGAACGGCGTCTGGGCCGGCGTCTGGCCGCCAAGCCAGACAGATCCGTCCTTGAACGCCGCGATTCCGCCGGAAAGCTGGGTGCCCTTGGCCGCGAGCGTCCTGATCACCCGCCAGCCCGTCGCGCCGGCAGCGGAAGAAGCTCCGGCCCGAGCCGCCGGCGCCGCGCTTGTGATCAGGGCGACCAGAGCGCAGGCCGAGATCACCGTGACTCGCCGGATCGGGGCAGGTATCCAGATCAGTGCAGGTACAGAGGTCCGGGCCACGTGCACTCCCTTGCCGCGTGCGGTGTCTGGAGTATCCCCTGCCACCTGGCGGCATGACAACGCCCCCGGAGCAATCAACTGCTCTCGAGGGCGTGCCTTGTGCCGGTGTAAGGTCGCCTCTCGGCGAAAGGCACGACGCGGCTCCAGCCGAACGGTAGTCCGCGAAGGCTATGGATTAGGCCCGGGGGACACTCACACCGACGGTACCTGTAACGCGAGGGGCCACCGGGGATATTCCATCCGGCTGCGGGGATACGCTGGTTACCTGACTTGGTGCGGTATGAGGAGCGGCGCGACATGGTTGCGAACGTTTCGGCGATCGGCAGCATAGGCGTGATCACCATCGCGACTCGCGGTACCGCTGGACCAGGCGAGGTCCTGGTCAAGATCCGCGGCGGGTCAGAGGCATTCATCGCATGGTCGCCCGAGCCGCTGGCCAAGGGAACGACCGTGCTCGTGATCGAGGATCGCGGCCAGCGGACGGTCGACGTCAGCCCCTGGACCGACCCGCTCGACCCCCCGTAACCAGCGACGGGCCTTGCGCCAGCCGCACCCCGAAGAACCTTGTGGAGATGAGAGATGCTCGGATATCGAGTTCCGCGGCCAGATGAAGCAATGCTGGTTTCCGGCGGCAAGTACGGCATGAACGGGGCACCGTTCCGGGTGGTGACCGGACACGGTGCCTTTGTCCTCCCGTTTGTCAGGAAGGCGAACTTCCTCACACTGTCGATGTGCGAGTCAGAGGTCTCCGAGACCTGCGTGACAAAGCAGGGAATTGCCCTGAATGTCCGTGCGGTCATCGCCTTCAAGGTCGGCAACGACCAGGAGAGCATCGTTAACGCGGGGCAGCGGTTCCTGTCTGACCAGGATCAGATGGCCACCCTGACCGGCCGGATCTTCGCTGGTCATCTGCGGTCCATCATCGGCTCGATGACGGTCGAGGAGATCGTGACCGAGCGTCAGAAGCTGGCCACCGAGGTACTTGACGGCTCCAAGAGCGAGATGGCCAAGATCGGCCTGACTGTCGACTCGCTGCAGATCCAGTCCATCGATGACCTGAAGACCGGCTACATCGCCGCGATGGCGGCGCCGCACAGCGCGGCGATCCAGCGGCAGGCCCAGATCGCCCAGGCCCAGGCGAATCAGGCCTCGGCTGATGCGCAGCAGCAGTCGCAGCGGGCCCAGGCCGAGTACGCCAGGAAGACCGCCGTCGTCCAGGCTCAGTACAAGGCCGAGGTGGACCGGGCCCAGGCGCAGGCGGCGCAGGCTGGGCCGCTTGCTGACGCTCAGGCGCAGATGGAGGTGCTCGAAGCGCAGGCCGATCTCGCCCGGCGGCAAGCTGAGCTGCGGGAACGTCAGCTAGTCGCCGAGGTGATCAAGCCGGCCGAGGCCGAGGCCGAGAAGGTGCAGATCCTCGCCAAGGCCGACGCGCAGCGAGTCACCATGCAGGCCGAGGCGGCTGCCTCGCACAACAAGGTCGCCCTCGACCGGATGCTGATCGAGCAGCTGCCGCAGATCGTGAAGGAGGCCGCGGGCGGCCTCGCCGGGGCAAACCTGAACGTGCTGAACGGAGCGGACGGCCTGAGCGAGATCGCGGCCGGCCTGGTCTCCCAGGGTCTGACGATCCTGGACTCGGTGAAGAAGGGCCTGGCCAGCGAGTCCGGCAGCCAGCGCCGGATCGCGCCGGCCAGCAACGGCTCAGCGACCCCCGACGACGACTCGGGTGCCTGACCAGGACGGATCGCGCACTGAGCCCGCAGCCACCGAGAGTGCGCTGGTGGTGCTGGTACCAGAGGCGGACAGCGTGGTCGCCGAGTTCCGGGTTCAGCTCGACTCGGCGGCCGCGCTCGGCGTGCCAGCTCATGTCACCGTGATCTCGCCTTTCCTGCCTCCTGAGCGAATTGATAATGAGGTACTTGACGCCCTGACGGCACTGTTCGGGTCCGTCGGGGCGTTCGACGTGGTTCTCGCGCGCATGTCCTGGTTTTCTGACCGGGTGCTCTGGCTGGCACCCGAGTCAGCTGATCCCTTCACCCGGCTGACTGCGGCGGCCTGGGATAGTTTCCTGAATGCCCGCCCTACGGCGGTATATACGAAACCGTCGTGCCGCATCTCACGATCGGTGAGAGTCGGCCCATCGACGCGCTGCGCTCGGCCGAGCGACTGATCGAGCCGCTTCTCCCGGTGAGCACTCGTGTCCGGGCGGTTTCCCTGATGCAGGGAAGCCAGGCGCCAGGGTCGTGGCGCACGATCGCTGAGTTTCCGCTCAGCTAGTTTCCGGTCAGCTAGTTTTCGGCACTGAATATTAAACCGGTCCATACTGTCCGTGCAGATTGGCATAAGTCCAGCGAAAAATTAACCTCGCCGCCATAGTTAGTCATATGAACCATTCGACTGCTATGTATGTGGCCATATTTGCTGCGGTTGGCCTAGCCGTTGGCTGGTATGCCTGTAAGGCCTGGATCGCGCACGGCGACGTCGGCGGAACCGTGCGGAAGATCTCCGGCCTGAAGCGAGCCCGCACCCACAACGGCAGTATCGCCATCTTCCTCTTCATCGTCGCCTTCGCGGTACTTTACGGCCTAGTCGCCGGTCACAAGTAGCGGCCAGCGCCGCTTCTGGCGGCAGCGCCGGCCCGTAGCTGTCGTTCTGGCGGCAGCGGAGGCGCGACGCTGCTGTGGCGTGGCGGGAGCGGCAGCGGCGACCCGAGCTAGTCTGCCCGATATTCACCGTTTCGGGCGTTATTGCCGCTGGCTGGGTAGCAGGATGAACCGGCAGCGTGGTCCGGTAGCCCCGCAAGGCGGCTAGGTACCCAGAGCAAACTTCCGTGATCATGAAACAAACCTTGATCACGGAACGCGAGCAGTGCGATCGCCCTGCTAGCGTTCCGTGATCAAGTCCTGGACCATGATCACGGAAACCTGGCGGAGCGGGAGCTGGCGGATTCGGGGTGGGCTGCCATGATCACGGAACCTTGACGGCGTGACCGCCGTCCAGAAACTATGTCTCCCCTCGATCATGGAGACTTGCACGGGCTACCCGGCCCGGCCCGCGCCGAAGCTGACCTAGCGGACGGCGGCGCGGCGGCGGACTGGGTCGGCCAGGGCGGCGGCGAGCTGGTCGAGTGCTCGCACGGTGTGGGCGCTCACCACGGCATCGCAGTGTGGCCAGGCGGCCGCCATACCTCCCGCCAGCGGCTGGTAGGCGGCGCTCTTGGTCCGGGGGTTCACCCACACGATGCGGAAGGCCACCAGCGACAGCCGCTCCATCTCCCGGCGCAGGAGCTCGGGATCGCCGGTCTCCCAGCCGTCCGAGATGATCACCACGACGGCCCCGCGGGCCATGCCGCGCCGGCCGTAGGCGTCGTTGAATTCCTTGAGCGCCGTCCCGATCTTGGTGCCGCCGAGCCAGTCGGGCGCCGCCTGCCCGGCCTGCCGCAGGGCCTGCGCCGGCAGCGTCCGGCCGAGCACCGGGGTCAGGCGGGTCAGCCTGGTCGCGAAGGTGAAGACCTCGGCGCCCGCCCCGCCGGCCGCGCAGTACAGCAGCTGGATCATCGCCCGGGCGTAGGGTTCCATCGATCCGGAGATGTCGCACAGCACCACCAGCCGCCTAGGTCGGCTCGCCG
This sequence comes from uncultured Actinomycetota bacterium, assembly GCA_963819285.1. GTDB lineage: Bacteria > Actinomycetota > Actinomycetes > Streptosporangiales > Streptosporangiaceae > Chersky-822. The sequence goes on along the minus strand of CAWFVM010000002.1, from coordinate 221,179 downwards.
GTGCCCGGCCGATGAGCTCGAAGGCGTGGCCGCCGGTTCGTCTGGCCTGCCGGAGCGTGGCTCGCAGATCGGTCCTCCGGCCGTGTGGCCCGCGCCGCTGCCGGCGGGAGATCCGCTCAGGCACGGCCAGCGTGAGCCGGCGCATCAGCGCGACCACGGAGATCAGCTCGGTATCCGACAGGTCGGCGAAGTCCTTGCTGGCCAGCCGCTCGGCGCTGGTCCCCAGATACCGGTGCTCGACTTCCCGGTCAGGCGGAGGCTCGTCCTGGTCGGTGTCCGAGGGGTCGGCGCCCGACGGTTCGGTGCTGTCCGCGACAGTGGCGTGCTGCCGTGCTGCCAGCGCCGCGCGGGCCAGCAGGTCCTCCGTCGACCTCGCTGGCGGCAGGCCTGCTCCATCGGCGCCGGGGCTGTCCGGCGCGGCGGCCGGCTCAGCCAGATTGCCGAATACCTGGTTGAAGACCAGCTGCAACGCCGCCGAGTGATCTCTGCTCGACACCAGCGTCGCCAGCGCACACAAGTAGAGCGCGCTTCTGGTGCGCGGCCTGGCCAGGATCACGGCGGAGGCGAACCGCTCGCACCGGTCGGGCCCGACGGGCAGCCCGGCCTGCCGCAGCGCGGCTCCGAACCGGGCGCTGACCTCGGCCAGGTCGCCAGGTCCTGTCATCCGTCCAGCTCTACCAGCGACGCGAAGCCGATCCGGCGGACAGCGGTCAGGTCCTCTGAGTACTTCAGGACGGCGCCGGCCGTCCGCTCGGCGGCAGCCACATCGAGCTCGGCCGCCCCGAGCACCGCCAGCGCGGCCGTCCAGCTGATCGCCTCGGCCACGCCGGGCGGCTTGGCCAGGTCGAGCTGGCGCAGCCGCGCGATACCAGCCGCGACCTGCCCGGCCAGCGGCTCGGCCGCGTCCGGCACCCGCCGTCTGATGATCGACGCGACCCGCGCGACGTCCGGGTAGTCGATCCAGTGGTACAGGCACCGGCGCTTGAGCGCGTCGTGCAGGTCCCTGGTCCGGTTCGACGTCAGCACGACGATCGGGGGATGCGCGGCCCGCCTCGTACCCAGCTCGGGTATGGTCACCGCCGACTCGGCCAGCAGCTCAAACAGGAACGCCTCGAACTCGTCATCCCCCCGGTCGACCTCGTCGATCAGCAGCACGGCCGGCCTCGGCCCCGGGTGATCGAGCGCGGCCAGCAGCGGACGCTGCAGCAGGTACTCATCGCTGAACAGGTCGGCTTCGCGCGGAGTCTCGCCCCTGGCCTCGGCCAGCCTGATGGCGAGCAGCTGCCGGGGGTAGTTCCACTCGTAGAGCGCCTCGGCCGAGGTCAGCCCCTCGTAGCACTGCAGCCTGATCAGCGCCGTATCGAGCACGCTGGCCAGTGCCTTGGCGGCCTCGGTCTTGCCGACGCCCGGCTCACCCTCAAGCAGGATCGGCTGACCCATCCGCGCCGCCAGGAACAGCGCGGTGCCCAGTGCCTCGTCGGCCAGATAGCTCGCCCCGTCGAGCGCCGCCAGCAGGGCCGCGACATCGGGGAGACGACCGGAGAGATCACTCATGCGCTGCCCTGCCTCCTCGTGGGATACGCCGCCCAGATACACCGCTCTATCATCGGACGGCCAGGTCGTTGCGGAGCGGGCGGCCCTGGATCGCGCACCAGACAGCGGCCGGGGTCAGCGGCATGTCGGCATGCAGGACGCCGAAGGGCGAGACCGCGTCGATCACCGAGTTCACGACCGCCGCCGGCGAGCCGACCGTGGCCGACTCACCGATCCCTTTCGCTCCGATCGGGTGATGCGGCGACGGCGTCACGGTCGCGCCGAGCTCTGGCGACGGGCACTCGATCGACGTGGGCAGCAGGTAGTCCATCAGCGAACCGCCCAGGCAGTTGCCGTCGCTATCGAACGCGATGATCTGCATCAGCGCCATGCCGACTCCGTCGGCCAGGCCCCGGTGCACCTGGCCTTCCACGATCATCGGATTGATCCGCACGCCGCAGTCATCGACCGCGATGAACCGGCGCACGGTGACCTGACCGGTACCGGGATCGACGTCGGTGACGCAGATGTAAGCGCCGAACGGGAACGTCAGGTTCGGCGGGTTGTACACCGTCATCGCGTCCAGATGTCCCTCAACCCCGTCCCCGAGATCGAGGCCGGAGTGCGCGGCCATCGCGATCTCGGCGATCCCCCGCGCCTGCTCGGGATCGCCCTTGACCCGCCAGGCGCCGTCGGCCCACTCCAGGTCATCCGCCGAGACCTCCATCATCGCCGCCGCGACCAGCCTGGCCCGCTCGCGCACCTTCCGCGCGACGACGGCCGCCGCCGCTCCTGACACCGCCGTCGAGCGGGACCCGTAGGTGCCAAGGCCGAACGGCGTGCGGTCAGTATCGCCGTGCACGACCTCGACGTCGTCAGGCGTGAGCCCGAGCTCGGTCGCGACGATCTGGGCGAACGTGGTCTCGTGGCCCTGGCCCTGAGTCTGGCAGGAGATCGCGAGCACGGCCTTGCCGGTCGGGTGGATGCGCAGGTCGGCGCCGTCGGCCATGCCGAGGCCGAGGATGTCCATCTGGTGCTTAGGCCCGGCGCCGACGCCCTCGGTGAAAAAGCTGACGCCGATGCCCATGTACTCGCCTCTGGCCCGTTTCTCGGCCTGCTCCTTGCGCAGACCCTGGTAGTCGGCGAGGTCCATCGCGGCGGCCAGCGCCCTCGGGTAGTCGCCCGAGTCGTACTCCAGGCCGGTCGGGCAGGTGTAGGGGAACTGCTCAGGCCGCAGCAGGTTCATCATCCGCAGCTCGGCCGGATCGAGGCCGAGCTCGCGGGCCAGCAGGTCGACCATCCGCTCCACCAGGTACACCGCCTCGGTGATGCGGAACGAGCACGAGTAAGCGACCCCGCCCGGTGCCTTGTTGGTGTAGACGCCGGTGACCTCGCAGTACGCGGCGCGCAGATCGTAGGACCCGGTGAAAATGTGGAAGAACCCGGCGGGGAACTTAGTCGGCTGGGCCGCGCCGTTGAAGGCACCGTGATCGGCGAGCACGCTGGCGCGCAGCCCGAGGATCTTGCCCGCCCTGGTGGCGGCGATCTCGCCGCGCATGTGGTAATCACGGGCGAAAGAGGTGGACATCAGATTTTCTGACCGGTCTTCTACCCACTTGACTGGCCTGCCGGTGACCATCGATCCGACGATCGCGCAGAGGTAGCCGGGATAGACCGGCACCTTATTGCCGAACCCGCCGCCGATGTCCGGCGAGATGACCCGGATCTTGTGCTCGGGCAGCCCGGTGATCATCGCGTACAGCGTCCGGTGCGCGTGCGGCGCCTGGGTCGTCGCCCAGACGGTCAGCTTGCCGGTGACCGGGTCGAGGTCGGCGATCGCGCCGCAGGTCTCCAGCGGGGCCGGATGCGACCTCGGGTAGAGCATCTCCTGGCTGACGACGACGTCCGCCCGGTCGAAGACCAGCTCAGTAGCGGCCTTGTCGCCCGCGGCCCAGTCGAAGATCTTGTTGTCGGTGCGCCCCAGCACGTCGTCGCGGATGACCGGCGCGCCGGCGTCGAGCGCGCTGCCGGCGTCGACCACGACCGGCAGCGGCTCGTACTCGACGTTGATCAGCTCAAGCGCGTCCCGAGCCGAGTACCTGTCCCTGGCGATGACGAAGGCGACCTCCTGGCCCTGGAACCTGACCTTGTCGGTGGCCAGCACGGCCTGCACGTCGGCCGAGAGAGTCGGCATCCAGGCCAGGCCGCGCTCGGTCAGCGACTCGCCGGTGATGACTGCCTCGACCATCGGGTGGGCCAGCGCCGCCGCCGGGTCGACCGAGATGATCCGCGCGTGCGCGAGCGGACTGCGCAGTACCGCTCCGTGCAGCATCCCCGGCAGCGTGATGTCATCGACGAACGTGCCCTTGCCCCGGACAAAACGGGCGTCCTCTTTGCGGGCGACTGACCCGTACGCTCCGTTATAAATAAATCTCTGTCGGCTGGTCATGCTGGATTCCCCGGGTGGGCGGCGGCCCAGCGAACGGAGCGGATGATGTTCTCATAGCCCGTACAGCGGCAGATCTGGCCGGACAGCGCCTCGCGGATCTCGTCCTCAGGCGGATCGGCGTGGTGATCGAGCAGCCATCGGGCGGTCAGCATCATGCCGGGGGTGCAGAAGCCGCATTGCAGGCCGTGGCAGTGGGCGAACGCCTCCTGCACCGGGTCGAGGCGGCCATCGCGAGCCAGGCCCTCGACGGTCAGGACCTGGCGCCCGTCCGCCATCACCGCGAGCACCGTGCAGGATTTCACCGGCTGCTCGTCGAGCCAGACCACGCAGGCGCCGCAGTTGGAGGTGTCGCAGCCCCAGTGCGAGCCGGTCAGGCCCAGGTCGTCGCGGATGAAGTGGATCAGCAGCAGCCGGGGCTCGACCACCCGGACGTACTCGGCGCCGTTGACGCTGACCGTGATCTGCATGTCAGGTGGCCCTGCTCGTCGTGGTCCTGCTCGCGGCTCTGCTCGCCGCTCTGCGCAGGGCGCGCATGGTGAGCTCGCTGGCCAGGTGACGCTTGTAATCCGCCGGTCCGCGCTGGTCAGAGACGGGGTCGCAGTGCTCGGCGGCGAGCTGGCCGGCTCGTGCGAACGTCTCCTGGGTCGCCGGGGCGCCGCGCAGGAATTCCTCGGCCTCCGGTGCGGAGAAATGCCTCGCCCCGACGGCGGTCAGCCCGATCCCGGCCGCCCTGATCGTGCCGGCCTCCAGCCAGATCGCGGCGCCGGCCGCGCCGATCGGCCAGTCTCCCGCCCGGCGCCCGACCTTTTCATACGCGCTGCTCGCACCGGGCTGGATCGTGATCCTGATCTCGGTCAGGATCTCGCCGGGTCCGACCACCGTCTCGTAAGGGCCGACGTGAAACTGCCTGGCCGAGACTGTCCGGCGGCCGGTCAGGCTGGTGATCACCATGGTCGCTTCAAGCGCGGCGAACGCCGCCGACAGATCCTCGGACGGATCGGCCTGGCAGAGCGAGCCGCCGACCGTGCCCCAGAGCCGCACGATCGGATCGGCGATCACGCGCTCGGCGTCGTGCAAGATCGGGAAGTGCCGCCCGGCCAGCTCGGAATCGAGCAGCTGGGCATGCCTGGTCATAGCGCCGATCCGCAGCTCGCCTTCGGCCACGCTGAGGTAGCACAGGTCGGTCAGGCCGTTGATGTCGATGAGGGTCTCCGGCTGCGCCAGCCGCAGCTTCATCATCGGGATCAGGCTGTGACCGCCGGCCAGGATTCTCGACTCAGGGCCGAATTTTTCCAGCAGCAAAAGCGCGTGCTGGACGCTCGTCGCCTTCTCGTACTCCACATAGGCCGGTACCTGCATGCGTCCCTCCCAGGAGCAATGCCGTGCCTGTGCAGTGTACGAGGTCGGCACTAGGTCCCGGCGCGGGTGATAATCGGAAGGGTTATGACACTGACTCAGCTCAACGCGTTCGTGCTCGTGGCCAGGCTCGGCTCGGTCACGGCGGCGGCGAACGCGCTCGGGGTGAGCGAGCCCGCGGTATCACAGGCGCTGTCGGCCCTGCGGATGCACCTCGGTGATCAGCTGGTGAGCCGGGGTCCTTCAGGGATGAAGCTCACTCCCGGCGGCTCGCGGCTGCTGGCCACGGCGTCGCAGATCGTGGTGCTCGGCGCTGAGGCGCACGCCGCTGTCCGGGCCGCGCAGGGCGCACCGGAGCAGCTTCGGGTCGTGGCCAGCTCGACGGTCGCCGAGTTCGTCACCTCGCCGCTGATGGACGCGTTCACCAAGCGGTTCGCCACCGGACTTGAGGTGACCTCAGGCGTGGCGGTCAGCAAGGAGATGGCCGTGCTGGTGGCCAACCGGCTCGCCGATGTGGCGATCGGTCCCGAAGTCGCCGATCAGGGGCTGCCGGTCGTGAGCGAGCCGATCTTCAAGTACCGGCTCGTGGTCGTGACCGCCGGGCACTCCAAGCCGCCGGGCGGTGCGCACCAGTGGCGCTGGCTGGTGGGGCCGTCGGCCACCGATCCGGGTAGCGATGTCGGCAAGTTCCTGGCCAGGCTCAGGGTTCCTGATGAGCGGATCGGCGTGTTCCCGAGCCAGACCGCGGCGTGGGCGGCGGCGGCCGATGGCGGCGGGGTATCGGTCGCGGTCGAGCACCTGGTCGCGCAGCAACTGCGGCGCGGTGAGCTCGCGCTGGTCGATGTGCCGGGAGCGCCGGGTCAGGGGTGCTGGTACGCGACCTTGCTTGAGCGGCAGCAGCGCAGCGCGGTGGCCAGCTCGCTGCGCCGGTTCCTGAGCACGCCCGAGGCGATGCAGCTGATGCGGTCACCGGCGGCCGGGGTGCCGCCGTCGCGGTTCAGGCCGCCGGTCTACGTGACTATCTGGAGCTGACCTCGGGTAGGAGTGCCACTTAAGCAAGAGGTTATTCGCCCGTTGCGAGAGCCTCTGTTCTGGGAGAATTATCAATTTTGCTGCGCGGTGCGTGCAGTGCGGCCTTCGCAGCGCCGGGTACTTGAGCGCCGCGCGGCCTGTCGACAAGCCAGGAGCGGCCATGCGAATTGAGTCAGACGGGCATAGCAGGGATAATCCACGCCTGTATGAGCTGATCGAGCACGCGCCTAAGACCGGCAAGAGTCCGACCGTGTGGGCCTGGCCAGAGCTCATCGACTACCTCAAGATCGCTGGTCAGCCGGTCGCCGGGCCGTGGCCGCCGCACCAGGAGCCGCGCCCGGACCCGGATGAGGACACGCTGCCGGTCGCGGTGGCCGACACTCATCGCGACGATGTCGGCAAGCCGTCTTAACTCCGCTCTCAACTGAACTTTTGCTCTCAACCGGACACTGGAGGATCTATATGTATCCGTCGCGGTTCCGCTACGAGGCGCCGCGCTCGCTCGCCGAGGCCATCGCGCTGCTGCACGAGGGCGGCGACGACGCGAAGGTACTGGCCGGAGGCCAGAGCCTGGTGCCCCTGATGAAGCTGCGCTTCGCCTCGCCCGAGCTGATCGTTGACATCAACAACGTGCCCGGCCTGGACTACCACACCGCCGACCCGGACGGCACGATCCGGATCGGCGCGCTCTGCCGGCACGCCTACCTGGAACGATCCGCACTGCTCAAGGAGAGGCAGCCGGTCATGGCCGCCGCCGCTCCGCTGATCGCGGACCCGATCGTCAGGAACCGGGGCACGCTGGTGGGCTCGCTCTGCCACGCGGACCCGCAGGGTGACTGGGCCTCGGTGGTGACCGCGCTCGGCGGGCACGTGATCGCGCAGGGTCCGGCGGGCCGGCGGACGATTCAGATGGACGACTTCGTCTCCGGTCCATTCCAGAACGCGCTTGATCACGACGAGATCGCGGTTGAGGCGGTGATCCCGGCGCCTAAGGGCACGCTGGCCGGCGGTTACCTGAAGCTGGAGCGGCGAGTCGGTGACTTCGCCACCGTGGGAGTGGCAGTCGCCATCGAGACCTCGGCCGGGACCGTGATCAGGGCCGGCATCGCGCTGACCGGGGTAGGCGGATCGACCATCAGCGCTACCGAGGCGAGCGCGGCGCTTGTCGGCAGGCCGCTGAGCGCAGAGGTCATCGCGCACGCCGCTGACCTGGCGGCCCAGGCTTCGAAGCCGAGGACAGATCATCGCGGCAGCGCCGAGTACAAGCGGCATATGGTGCGGACCTTCGTGGTCAGGATCCTCAGCCGGGTGGCGGGCGACTCGGCCATCGTGACAGCGGAAAGGGCGGCCTGAAGATGACGATCGTCTACGACGACCCCGGCGACAGTGTCTCTGATGTACCGGTAACCCGGATCAGGTTCACGATCAACGGACAGCGGAAGGTCGCCGAGGTGGAGCCCCGGCTGCTGCTTTCCCATCTGATCAGGCGCGGTCTTGCCTTGACCGGCACGCACATGGGCTGCGACACCACGAACTGCGGCGCGTGCACGGTGCTGTGCGACGGCCAGGCGATCAAGTCCTGCACCATGCTCGCCGTGCAGGCGGACGGGCACGAGATCAGCACCGTGGAAGGGCTGGCGGGTCAAAGTGAGCTGCATCCCCTCCAGGAAGGTTTCAAGGAGGAGCACGGCCTTCAGTGCGGCTTCTGCACCCCGGGCATGATGATGGCCGCCAAGGCGCTGCTCGATGAGAACCCGGACCCGACGGAGGAAGAAGTCCGCTGGGCGCTGTCAGGCAATCTGTGCCGGTGCACCGGCTACCAGAACATCGTGAAGTCGGTGCTCTGGGCGGCCGAGAAGCTCAGAGCACAGGCCGGCTAAGGGACGGAGTCAGTACGTGTCACAGGCACTAGACGAGATCAAGATCGGCGGACTGGGCGCGAGCCGGCGGCGGGTGGAGGACGACCGGTTCATCCGGGGCCGGGGCAACTACACCGACGACATCACCCTGCCGCGCATGCTGCACATGGAGATCCTGCGCAGCCCGCTCGCGCACGCGCGGATTGTGTCGATCGACGCGAGCAAGGCCTGGGCCGTGCCCGGCGTTCACCTGGTGCTGACTGGCGAGGTGATGGCGACCCGCAACCTGGCCTGGATGCCGACGCTGTCCTATGACACCCAGGCCGTGCTGGCCACCGACAAGGTGCGATTCCAGGGCCAGGAAGTCGCGTGCGTGATCGCCGACGACCCGTACATCGCCAGGGACGCCTGCGAGCTGATCGACGTCGAGTATGAGCCGCTGCCCGCGATCGTCAGCCCGTCCCAGGCGGTGGCGCCCGGCGCTCCGGTGATCAGGGATGACAAGGAAAATCAGCCTGACAACGTCATCTTCGACTGGGAAGTCGGCGACAAGGCCGGGACCGATGCCGCGTTCGAGCGGGCCGACCTGGTCTCGAAGCTTGAGCTGCACTACCCGAGGTCCCACCCGTCGCCGATCGAGTGCTGCGGGTCGATAGCGGACTTCGACCGGGCCACGTCCAAGCTGACCGTCTACATGACGTCGCAGGCACCGCACATCATCAGGGCCGCGGTCGCGCTCGTGGCCGAGCTGCCCGAGCACCTGATCAGGATCGTCTCCCCTGACATCGGCGGCGGCTTCGGTAACAAGGTGCCGGTCTATCCCGGCTACGTCTGCTCGATCCTGGCCTCCATCCTGCTGGAGCGCCCGGTCAAGTGGATCGAGGACAAGTCGAGCAACCTGATCTCGACCCACTACGCCCGCGACGTCTACCTCAAGGGCGAGATGGCGCTGCGCAAGGACGGCAAGATCCTCGCCGTCCGCATGCATACCGATTCCGACCACGGCGCGTTCTTCTCCGACGCTCAGCCGAGCAAGTTCAAGATCGGCCTGATGCACTCGGCGTTCGCCGCTTACGACATCCCGGTGGCGCACCTGACCGCTCGTGGCACCTATAGCAATAAGGCACCCGGCGGCGTCGCCTACCGCTGCTCGTTCCGGGTCACCGAGGCGATGTTTTTCCAGGAGCGCATGGTGCAGGCGGCGGCCACCGACCTGGGCATCGATCAGGCCGCCTTCCGCCGGATGAACTTCGTGACCGATGACGACTTCCCGCACCGCACGCCGTTCGGCTTCCTGACCGACTCGGGTCAGTACGCCAAGTGCCTGGACGTGGGGCTGAAGGCGATCGGGTACGAGGACTTCAGGGCCAGGCAGGCGGAGGCGAGGAAGCGGGGCAAGCTGCTCGGTCTCGGCATCTCGACGATGACCGAGCCGCTCGGGGCCGGCAATAGCCGCGAGTACGACATTCTCGGCATCAAGATGTTCGACTCGGCTGAGCTGAAGATCCACATGACCGGCAAGGCCATCGTGCGAACCGGCGCGAAGTCGCAGGGGCAGGGCCACGAGACCACCTGGGCTCAGATCGTCAGCCACGAGCTCGGCATCCCGGCTGAGGACATTGTCGTGGAAGAGGGCGATACCGACACCGCGCCGTTCGGCATGGGCACGTATGCCTCCCGGAGTACGCCGGTCGCCGGCGCGGCGGTCGCGATGGTGTCGCGCAAGATCAAGGCCAAGGCCCGCAAGCTCGCCGCGCACCTGCTTGAAGTATCTGAGGAGGACGTCGAGTGGGAGCTTGGCCGGTTCTACGTGCGCAGCGCTCCCGATCGGGGGGTGACCATCCAGGAGTGCGCGATGGCCGCCTACAGCAACATGCCCGACGGCATGGAGCCTGGCCTGGAGAACACCGCCTTCTACGATCCGCCTAACCTGACCTGGCCCTTCGCTGTCTACATCGTCACAGTCGAAGTTGATCCCGAGACCGGCGTCTGGGACGTGCTCAACATGGTCGCGGTCGACGACTGCGGCATCAGGATCAACCCGATGATCGTCGAGGGCCAGATCATGGGCGGGCTCACCGAGGCCTACGCGATGGCCAGCATGCAGTTCATCACCTTCGACGCCGAAGGCAACTGCGTCGGCTCGAACTACATGGACTACCTGCTGCCGACGGCGTGGGAGACCCCCGGCTTCGAGCTGCACAGCGAGGTCGTCACCCCCTGCCCGCACCATCCGATCGGGGCCAAGGGCATCGGCGAGTGTGCCGCCGTCGGCGGCCCGGCGGCGTTTGTCAACGCGGTCATCGACGCGCTTGACGGCACCGGCGTGCGCAACATCGACATGCCGATGCTGCCCGACCGGGTCTGGGAGGCGATCAAGTACCGCAGGGACATCTCCGGTGCGCCACCCGTACGCGGCGACGGCTGACGGGAGCAACCCATGTATGGCTGGCAGGTGCTTGAGCGGGCCGCGGAGCTTGAGCGGCGCGGCGAGGCGTTCGCGCTCGCGACCGTGGTCTGGCGGCAGGGTCCGTCGTCTGGGCAGCTCGGGTCGCGCGCGATCATCACGACCTCGGGTGAGCTGCTCGGCTGGATTGGCGGTGCCTGCGCTGAGCCTTCGGTGATCAGGCAGGCCTGCCAGGTCATCGCCGACGGCCAGCCGCGCCTGCTCCTGCTCGGCACCCCTGACCAGCTGCCGAGCGCGGCCAGGTTCGACGGCCCGCTCCCCGAGGGGATGACCGTCGTGCCGATCTCCTGCCAGAGCGAGGGCGCGCTCGAGGTGTATGTGGAGCCGGTGCTGCCGATGCCGCACCTGGTCGTGGTCGGGCGCTCGCCGATGGCGCAGGCCCTGGCCGATCTGGCGGCGGCGCTCGGCTGGCGGGCCGGGCGGATCGACTGGCAGGAGTTCTCCGCCGCGGATGTGGACGAGCGGACCATGGTGGTCGTAGCCACTCAGGGCCATGGTGACGAGGAGGCGATCGAGCGAGCCGCTGCGGCCAGGCCCGACTATCTCGGGCTGGTCGCCTCGCGTAAGCGCGGCGCGGCGGTGCTCGGCTACCTCGCCGAGCGCGGCGTGCCGAAGGAGCAGCTTGACCGGGTCAGGGCGCCGGCCGGCTTGACCTGGGTAAGACCTCGCATGTCGAGATCGCCGTCGCGATCCTGGCCGAGCTGGTGCAGCTTCGGGCGGCCGGCGAGATTGGCCTGCCTGGCGCCCCGGCGTCCTTGTCCTCGTCGGTGTCCTCGGTGTCCTCGGCGGCGGAGGTCGCTCCCGACGCGATCGACCCGGTGTGCGGGATGACGGTGTCGACGGGGCAGGCCGGGGCGGCGACCTCGCCGAGTACCTATGAAGGCGTGACCTATTACTTCTGCTGTGCGGGCTGCCGTCATGAGTTCGAGTCCGATCCAGCTTCTTACGCGAGGAAAGAGACCCGATGCTGATAAATAACGACTTCGAGGTCGCGCAGCCGGTCGCGAAGGTGTGGGAGTTCTTCGGCGATATCCCGCGAGTGGCCGCCTGCCTGCCGGGTGCCGAGCTGACCGAGACTCTGGGCGATGACAAGTACGGCGGACAGGTCGCGGTCAGGATGGGCCCGGTCCGGCTGCAGTTCGCCGGGACGGCCGAGATCACCCAGCGGGACGAGGCGGCCAAGCGCATCGTGGTGCACGCGACCGGTGCCGAGCAGCGCGGCCGGGGCCAGGCCAGCATGGATGTGACCGCGACGCTGAGCGTGGCGGGCCGGGGCACCAAGGTCGCGGTGGCTCAGGACCTGCAGCTCTCTGGCGCGGCGGCGCAGTACGGCCGGGGAATGATCTCCGACGTGACCGCCGTGCTGATGCGGGACTTCTCGGCCAACCTGGCGAGCCAGATCGCGGCCGCCGAGCGGGGCGAGACCGCCGTTCAGGCTGCCTCAGCCGCTGGCGGCCTGGCGATCGGCATGCGGGCGGCGCTGATGGCGCTGCGGCGGGTGTTCCGCCGGTTCTTCGTCCCTTATCAGGCCGCGAGCTAGCCAGCCAGCGAGCTAGACGGCCATCGAGCTAAGGAGAACTGACCATGGTCTTGTGGTGGATTGGCAATGCGGTACTACTCGTCGCGGTCCTGCCGGTGGTGATCTTCCTGCTGAACCGGATACTCGCGGCGCTTGAGCGGATCAGGGCGGCCTCGGACAGCATCCTCGCTGGCGGCGTGGCCCTGGTCGGCGAGCTTCGAGTGCGTGCCGGCCGGACTGGCGAAGACCGACGCGACGATCAGTGCCGTATCGACCGGCGCGGTCAGGTACGCCGGCTCGGTCGCGAAATTGCTCGGCTAAATTGCTCGGCTAAGCGGAAGGAGCCTGAGTCATGCCTGCAGCTGCCTGGGGCACGCTGATCATCGCAGCACTCATCATCGCGATCACCGCGGTGGGCCTGTTGCGCGTCATCTTTCATCTTCGGGCGATCCGGACGACGCTTCGCCAGGTCACCGGCGGGGTGGGTGCGGTCGCGGACCTGACCAGCACCGTGCCCGCCCGGCTCACCTCGGTCAACGCGAGCCTGAAGCCGGTGAAGGACTTCTGTGAGACGGTCTGAGCGGCCTGAGTGCTTCGAGCGCTCTGAGCGCTCCGAGCGGGCGAAGGAGATAACGATATGAGTTCAGGCGTCCTGGCGGTCGCCGCCGGGAACAACGTCAGCGACTTCGGCTGGATCCTCGGCTTCACGATCGGCGGTGTGATCGTGCTCGTCGTGGTCGCGCTGGTCGTGCCGATCCTGCTGCTCGCCCGCTCGATCGGGGACGAGGCGCCGAAGATCAACGGTGAGCTGACCAAGGCGGTGCACAACACGGCGGCACTCGCCGGCCTGCGCACCACCATCGATTACGCCGTCACGATCATCGGCGGCCTGCAGCGCGGCCGCGCCAGGCTAGGAGGCTAAGCCATGCACCACATGATCCTGGCAGCGGCCATACCCGCGGCCGAGCACACCAGGTGGGTGATCGCGATCGTGCTGGGCTTCGTCGTCGTGGTCGCCGTCGCCGCCCTGCTGAGCTTGCTGATCTGGCTGGTCAAGCGGATCGACAAGCGAGTAATCGAGATCAGGGACACCCTCAAGGCGGCGGCGGCCAACACCGCCGACACGGCCCTCATCCCGCAGGTAGCCGGCGGCGTTGACCTGGTGCTCGCCGAGGGCCTGCAGCACCACCTGTTCCTCGGCCGGGTGCTCGGAAAGGTGAAGTCATGACCACGCTGGTCGTACTCACGGTTGTCGTCATCGTCGTGCTGATCGCCGGCCTCGCGTTCTACCTGTACTGGACCGGCACGCTGCTCACTCGCGTCGCCGTGAACCTGGAAGAGAGCCTGGAGGTGGCGGGGTCGATCGTCGGCCACGCCAAGCTGATCGGGCCCGGCGTCGATCACATCAACCGGACCGGCGGAGTGGTGGCCGGCGCGCTGCCGCTGCTCTACGGGATGGCCGAGGAGATCGTCGCCGACGTGACCCCGCGCCCCGCGCCGCCCGAGGTGCCCGAGGTGGCCCGCCCGGCATCAGGCGTCCGCCGCTCCCGCCTCCTCGACGCCGTCGGCTTCGTCTCCTCCGACCACTAGCCCGCCGCCCGGTTTCCGTGATCATGCTGCCCGCCGTGATCACGGAACATGGCTCTGCGCGAATTCCGTGATGTGAGCCGGGGCGGATGATAACGGTCAGGAACGTCGGCGGGGTGATCGCCGGGCCGGGCCCTGCGCGGGCCGGGTTTGCGAGTTTCTGTGGGGTTTGCGAGGGCTGGTGCCGGGCGGTGGCTAAAAGATCTAGGAGGGTTTTTTCCTGTAGGAGGATTGACCACCATATTCGCTGTTAAGTCTCCTACAGGAAAAAAGTCTCCTACAGGATCAGGCGAGCCTGGCAGCGGGTGAGCCGGCTGTGACAGCTGAGTCACCGGGGACCAGCCCGGGTCCGGGCGGTGGCTCCGCCAGGCCGCGAGGCAGCCCGATCACGGAATTCGTGCCAGAGCCCCGGAACATCAGCGGCGTGATCACCCACCAGGGCTCCGTGATCACCGTTCCCGGCACTGAGATCAGGTCCCTGATCAGGTGAAACCGGGCATTGCGTAGGACACTTCCCCGTAGTAGGAGCGTTAGCCTCAAATAAGCCGGTCAATGCTCCTACTACGGAAAAGTGTCCTACAAGAACCGGCCGGACCCAGGCCAGGCCAGCCGTCAGCACTCCCGAAAGGGTGGATACCCGGCAGACTCGCCACGACGGCCGGCACCGGACCACCTCCCGGCACCGGACCACCTCCCGGCACCGGACCACCGCCCGGCTTAAGCCCGGTACCGGCGACCGGCCCAGTCGCCTGGCCCGTGATCACGCTGAGGTCCAGGTGACGGGCTCAGGCCTTGTCGGGGCCGCGCCGGGTGACTGAGCTCGTGGTCGGGGCGATGTAGTCGCCGATCCACTCGGCCTTCCAGGAGTGGTCGTACTGCTGGTCGTTGCAGCCAGGGTGATAGACGGCCGTCAGCTCGCGGGCGATCTGCTCCCGGTGCGCGGGGCCGCCGCCCGGTGCCTCGTAGGTGGCGATGTGCACCTTCCACCGGTCACCCGCGCGTTTGATCCAGCAGCCAGCCTTGGGGTGCCGGAACGGGAACTTCTCGGCGGACAGGTCGTCGCCATGGCCGACGTAGATGACGGCGTATCGCTCTGGCCTGCGTTCCGGTTCAGGCTTGTACAAGATCACGTAAACGGCTGGCCGGCCGGCGGAGTCCAGCCGCCGAGGAGCCTTGGTCCCTCGAACGGATAGCCCGCAGCAGAGCCGAGCCGGATCACCCGGCCCCGCCGTCCGAGGTCAGGTCGTCGGAGGTCAGGTCGTCCGGGGTTAGGTCGTCCGGGGTCAGGCCATCCTCGTCCTCGTCCTCGCTGATCGCCTCGGCGCGGACGATCGGGCCCTGCGGCAGCCGAGCCAGCGCCGCCGCGGAAGTGAACTGCGCCGTTGCCTTCTCGATGGCCTCTTCCCGGCTGCCGGCCTGCACGACTAGCTGGGCGCCGTAGACCTGGCTGCCGATCCCGGTCGCGATGCCGTTGTAGGCAGCCACCGCGTCGGCTAGCTCCACGATTTCCTCGCGGGACAGCACCCGGTCGGCCTCGGCCTGGATACCTACGCTCCATCTCACGTTTCCATTAAACCGGGCCTAGTTCAGGGCTGGCTAGTTGAGGGCCGGCAGCCGGGCGGCGAGTTCTTCCAGGCTGTGCAGGTCGTGGCCGGAGAGCAGCAGGTCGATGTGCGGCGCGGCGACCATCATGCCGAGCGTGCTCGGCCGGAAGCTGGCATCGTCGCCCTTGTGCGGGTTCATCCAGATGATCCGGTGACTGAGCCTGGCCAGTCGCTCCATCGCGGCGGACAGCAGGGCCGGGTCGCCCCGGTCCAGTCCGTCAGAGCAGATCACCACGATTCCGCCCCGGCACAGACCGCGTCGGCCCCACTCCCTGACGAAGGCGTCGAGCGAGCTGCCGATCCTGGTGCCGCCCTCCCAGTCGAATACGACCCTGGCCGCGCGCCGCAGGGCGTCGTCGGGACGGCGATGGTCGAGCTCCCTGGTGATCCTGGTCAGCCTGGTGCCGAAGCAGAACACCTCGACCTTGGTAGCAGAACTGGCCCGCTTGGCCGAGTAGGCGAACTGCAGCAGGTTCCTTGAGTAGTCAGCCATCGAGCCCGACACGTCGAGGATCAGGATCAGCGGCCGCAGCCTGACTTTGCGCCGCCGCCAGTACAGCTCGGCCGGCTCGCCGTGCATCCGCATGGCTTCCCTGGCCGTCCGCCGGAGGTCAGGCGCCGCGCCGCGCCGGGCGGGCGTGGTCCGCCTGGTCCGCCGCCGGGGCGGGGTCAGCCTGATCCTCGCCATGATCCGCCGGACCGCCGCCAACTCGTCGGGCGTGCAGGCGGTGAACGACTTGTGCCGCAGAGTCTCCGCATCGGAGGCCATCAGCCCGAGCATCGCCTCCTGGCCGGCCTCCTCTTCCTCGCTCGGCTCGGTGAGCGGAATCTGGAGGGTGGCCTGGGCCTGCGCCGCGACGTTCGCGGTGATCTTGAGCAGCTCGCTCGCCGGGCCGCCGGTACCGAGGAAGAAGCTCCTGAAGACCCGGTCATAGACCGCGATCTGGTCACGAGCGGTGACCAGAGTGCTGCGTCCAGCCCAGTACAGGTCGGTCAGATCGGTCGGATCGAGCTGACCGACGGCCGCGCAGTAGATCATGAGGTCGCCCGAGCCGACCGAGATCCCCGCTCCGCGCAGCTCGTGGCCGAACTCCACCAGCATGCCCGTCAGCACCGGCCGCTCAGGCACCGGCCGCTCAGGCACCGGCCGTTCAGGCACCGGCCGTTCAGGCACCGGCTGCTCAGGCACCGGACGTGATCGCCGCTAGATTGTCCCTGACCAGCTCAAAGTCATCGCGTTCCTTGACGACCGCGCCGAGGGTGTCCTGCGCCGCCTCGGAGTTCAGATCGGTCTCGCCGAGAAAACTCAGCGTCCTGACCCAGTCGATCGTCTCGGCTACCCCTGGCGGCTTCGCCAGGTCAAGCTCGCGCAGCCGGTGCACGGCCGCGACGACCTTTCTGGTGAGCTGCTCGGACACGCCGGGTGCGCGAAGGAGAACGATCTCCACCTCGCGCGCCGCCGGCGGATATCCGATCCAGTGGTACAGGCAGCGCCGCTTCAGCGCGTCGTGCAGCTCCCTGGTGCGATTGGAGGTCAAGATCACCAGCGGCGGGTTCTCGGCCTTGATCGTGCCGATCTCGGGGATGCTGATCTGGAAGTCGGACAGCACCTCAAGCAGGAACGCCTCGAACTCGTCATCGGCGCGATCGACCTCATCGATCAGCAGCACCGCGCGGTCACCGGCCCTGACCGCGTCAAGCAGCGGGCGCTCAAGCAAGAACTTCGGGCCGAAAAGTTTGTCCACGGCCTCGCCGTCAGCGAGCTGATGCTCGGACAGCGCCCTGATGTAGAGCATCTGGCGGGCATAATCCCACTCATAGAGCGCCTGGTGAGTGTCGATTCCCTCATAACACTGCAACCGGATCAGCCGCCGCCCGAACGCCTGCGCGAGCACCTTGGCGACCTCGGTCTTGCCGACGCCAACCTCGCCCTCAAGCAGGATCGGCCGGTTCAGCGAGATCGCCACGAAGAGCGCCGTAGTCAGCCCCCGGTCAGCGACATAGCCGCCGTCTCGCAGCGTGTCGCTCAGCTCACCAACTGAGCGCGGTGCACTGACTGCTGGCGGTGAGCTCATTCAGCGCGACGGTCCGGCCCGCCGAGCACCAGATCCCGCACGCTGCCCGCTTCGCGGCTCAGCTTCCCGTCGCGTTCCAGCGTCGCCCGCCAGGCCGAGCGGAGATCGTTCTCATCATCGCTCGCGGCGAGGTCACCGAATCCGACGTCGCCCATCCGCTTGCACGCCCTGGGCTCGAACGCGTCCGCCAGGTCCGGATCGCTCTGTCCCTGCGCGGACCAGACCGATCGAAGCACCTCGACAGCCTCGTCCGATTCACGCCGCTCCACGCCGTGCTCTTGCTCCATCTCCCAGCTCGGCACTCCGCTCATCTCCCAGTCGTCGCCGTGCTAGTGCCCTTGCCCCGACTCTAGTTCCCCGAACCAGCGCCGCAGACCTCGGATTAAGGCTTCCCTTATAGGTAGTTCCAGCCGGGGATTCCCGCCGAAGAATCCAACCGCGGCATCTCGACCAGCGTCGTAGTAAGCGTGAACGCATCATCCAGGATCAGGCAGGCGGCCCTGGCTGCCTGCGGCGTGCTTTCCGCCGCCCTGTTCGTCGCGGCCTGCGGCCCGCACCCGTCAGCGACACCGGCCAGGTCAAGGCCGGCCAAGACGGTGACAGTGACGGCGCGGCCATCCGTTCCCTCTGGTGGTCCTTCGGTCGTAAGCTCGCCGACGCCGGTCGCTGCCCCGCCGGTCACGTCGACTCCGGTGGCGGCGCCGCCCGGCATCGAGCCGTGCCCGACCAGGTACCTCAGCGCCAGGGTCGGCCTGTCGCAGGGCGCCGCGGGCAGCGTCTACACCATCATCGACTTCACCAACATCTCGAACGTCACCTGCACTCTGTACGGCTATCCGGGCGTCGCGCTGGCCGGCGGCACGCCGGTCACTCAGATCGGCCAGGCCGCGACCGAGAATCCGGCCACGCCGCGCGAGGTCGTGACGCTCGGGCCGGGCGCGGTGGCCAACGCGCAGCTCAAGATCGTGCAGGCCGGTGTTTTTCCCGCGTCGAGCTGCCAGCCGGTCACCTCGGCCTATCTGCAGATCTTCCCGCCCAACCAGAGCACCCCGATCTACCTCGGCTACGAAACCTCGGCCTGCTCCCGTCCGAGTAACCAGCTGCTCGTCGATGTCGTTCAGCCTGGCTCGGGCGGCTGAAAGCTAGTCTTGCCTGCGTGACGACGCGGCGCGGGCGGGGCTTGGCGGTCGCGGCGGGATTCGGCGGCCTGGCCGTGGTCAGGCTGGCAGCGGCGGATCGACAGCGGACCATCGGGATTCCGGCGGCCTCGCTACTCCCGTTCACCCCGCAGGCCGCGGCCGCCGCCTGGGTCGCCACGCTGCTGCTGCGCGATGATCGTGCTCGCGTGGCGACTGCCGCCGCCGCTGCAGCGCTGACGACCGCCCTCGTCAGCCGGACGATCCGCAAGCCCGCGCCCGCCGCGACCGGGCCGGTGCTCCGGGTCCTGACCGCTAACCTGCTGGCTGGCCGCGCCCCGGCCGGACCGGTCGTCGAGCTGGTCAGGCGGCTGGACGCGGAGGTGCTCTTTGTCCAGGAGCTTGGGCCTGGCGCGGCTCGCAGGCTCACCGACGCTGGGCTCGGCAAGCTGCTGCCGCACTCGGTCAGCGACCGGGACCTGGCCGAGCCACGCGGCAACGCGATCTACGCTCGCTACCCGCTGACGGCCTGCCAGCCGGGCACAGCCACGTCGTCAGTGCAGCCGATGGCCATGCTGGCGCTGCCTGCGGCGGCCGAGTCCGAGTCCGTGTCCGTGCGGCTGGTCTGCGTCCACCTGCACACTCCGAAACGGCCTTGGTCGGCGTCCGGCGTGGGCCGGTGGCGGCATGACCTGGCCTGCCTTGCGGCCCTGCCGATCCCGGCCTGGTCGCGTGGGGGCCCGCTGGTCGTCGCGGGGGATTTCAACAGCACGGTCGACCACGCGGGCTTCCGTCAGGTACTGGCCAGCGGTCTGGTGGATGCGGCGAGTCAGGCGGGCCAGGGTCTGGTGCCGACCTGGGGACCAGCGCCCGGCGGCAGCCTTGCCCTGCTGACGATCGACCATGTGCTCGCCGATCAGCGCTGCGCGGTGCTTACGACTTCTGTGCATTCGCTTCCTGGCACGGACCACCGGGCACTATTCGCGCTGCTGCGGCTGCCCTCACCCGCGTCCTCTGCACACCAGCTTCACATCGATCGGGTAGCTCTGGGCGATGGACCCAGTGCTCTTCATAATCGATGACGACGCCGGAGTCGTGGAGGCGCTCCGAGGCGACCTCGGCCGCCGGTTCGGCCGTGACTTCCGGATCGTCGGTGAGTCATCGGCCAGCGCCGGCCTCGGGATTCTGCGGGCGCTGGCCGGCCAGCACGAGCCGGTGGCCCTGCTGATCGTCGACCATGACATGGCGGAGATGTCCGGGGTTGACTTCCTGGCCCGTGCCCACGAGCTGCATCCGCTGGCCAAGCGGGTCCTGCTGGTCGAGCGCGACTATTCAGCCGGCAGCCCGGTGGTAAGGGCCATGACCCTGGGCCAGGCTGACTATCACCTCACCAAGCCGTGGATGCTGGAGTCGGACCTGTACCGGGTGATGAGCGAGTTCCTGGCCGAGTGGGCGAAGGATCAGGAGGTCGGGTTCGACCTGTTCCACGTGATCGGGCAGCCGCAGGGGCGGGGCACGCACGAGCTGAGGGACCTGCTGACCCGCTTCAACGTGCCGTTCCACTTCCACGACCGCGCCAGCGCCGCCGGCGAGCGCCTGCTCGCCGAGCACGGTCTGGACGGGTCGCGGCTGCCGGTCATGATCCGCCACGACGGGTACGCGATGGTCGAGCCCGGCAGCGCCCAGCTCGTCGCGGCAGTCGGCGGCAGCGTCGCGAACGACGTGACTGAGTGCGACCTCGTCATCGTCGGCGCCGGCCCGGCCGGGCTCACCGCCGCCGTCTACGCGGCGTCCGAGGGACTGCGGACGGTGGTGCTGGAGGAGACGGTCTCCGGCGGCCAGGCCGGCAGCAGCCCGATGATCAGGAACTACCCGGGATTCCCGCACGGCGTCAGCGGACACGAGCTGACCCGCAACGCGTGCGAGCAGGCCTGGATGTTTGGCGCTCACATGGTGTTCGCGCAGACCACGGTCGGGCTGGAGGCCGTCGGCACCGACCGGATCGTGCGGGTGGCCGATGGCCACCAGATCGCGGCGAGAACAGTGATCCTGGCCCCCGGCATCGCCTGGCGCCGGCTTGGCGTGCCGTCGCTTGAGCGGCTGGTCGGCTCGGGCGTGTTCTACGGCGCGGCCGGCACGGAGGCACGGGCCATGGACGGCCGGAACGTCTTTGTCGTCGGGGCCGGGAACTCGGCCGGGCAGTCGACGCTGCATCTCGCGCGCTATGCCCGGCAGGTGACGATGGTGGTGCGCGGCGACAGCCTGGCCCGCTCAATGTCTGAGTACCTGATTCAGGAGATTGAGGCGACCGCCAACGTGGCGGTGCGGCTGCTGGCCGAGGTCGTCGACGGACGCGGGGATGAGCGGCTTGAGGCCATCACCATGCGCGACAAGCGAAGTGGCCAGCGCGCCGAGGTCCAGGCGGACGCGCTCTTCGTGCTGATCGGCGGCGAGCCGTGCACCCGGTGGCTGCCGGAGGAGATCCGGCTCGATCACGGCTACATCCTGACCGGGCGTGACCTGGCGCTGGAGCCGGCGCCGGTGGTGCAAACATTGGCGCTGCCGCTGGAGACTTCGATGCCGGGTGTCTTCGCCGCCGGGGATGCCCGGTACCGCTCGATCAAGCGGGTCGCTTCCGCCGTTGGCGACGGCGCGACGGCCGTCCGCCTGGCCCACGAGTACCTGGAACCCATCCTCGCGGGCTGAGCTAGCTGCGGGTCTTGCCGGCCTTGATCATCTCCAGTGCCTGCTGCACCCGCCGTTGCATCGTCTCTTCGCGCTTGGCCTCGGCGACCCAGCGGGCATACTCCTTCCGGTGGGTGAACGCCAGGGCCTCGAACGCGGCGCTGGCCGGCGGATCTTCCGCGAGCGCGGCCGCCAGCGCGGGCGGCACCTCCACCTCTCGCGGGGCCTGATCGAGCGCGATGCTCACGTCGGCCTCGTCACCGGCCTGGACACCCGCGTCCTGCCGTACCTGGCGGCTCAGGCCAAGCATGAACTCGCCTCCCATGCGGGTCACGCTCGTCCGCCAGGTGTAGCCGTTGACCGTCGCGACAACCTGGAACCGCTTCGCGCCCTCGCCAACCGCCGCCACCTGAGTTTCGTCCAGGATGACTGCCGCTGCCGGGCCGCGTGGCTGTATTCGGGTCCTGAAATGGATCGCTCCCATGCGGCTATCCTCACTCACCAGCCTCGGTTCCGGCGGTCTCCTAGGAAATGCGGCGATAGGCGTGGACGATGACGTCTACCTCAGTCTCTAGTTCGGGGAGCTCGGCGAGCCCGGCCTGGGCGCTGGGGCTAGCGGACCAGAAGTAGGGCGTCATGAGCAGCAGGCTGGCGACCTGGCCGGGGCCTTGGACGGTCAGGGAGTACTTGATCCTGTGCGTCTTGATCAGGTCGAATCCGGGCTCGCCGGCCAGCACAGGATCTGGCTCATGCGGGGTTGCCCGCTCGTAGACACGCTCTTTCAGGCTGAACAGGTGCGCCTCGCCAGGGCCGCCCACGAGGACCGTGCCGCCAGGACGGACAACCCGGTAGAAGTCCGGGCCGCTGACCGGCGAGAAGTGAGATAGCAGCACGTCGACCCGGCCGGCTTCTACCGGTATGCGGTGGGTGCCGGCGACCGCGTACTGCCCGGCTGGATCGGCCCTGGCGGCCGCGCGGATGCCGTGCCTGGAGATGTCAAGGCCGGCGAGGGTTGCCTGCTTTCCCGTGTTCTGCCTTCCGGCGTTCTGGCTGGTCAGGAGCTCTCGCAGTCGGCGCAGGTAATATCCCCCGCCGCAGCCCGCGTCCAGGACGACGGGCTGGTTCGTGTCGGGCAGGCAGGCGGAGATCAGGCCCGCGATGGAGTCGGCTAGCTGCTGGTAGTGCCCGGCAGCGAAGAAGGCCCGGCGGCCGGCGATCATCTCCGCGCTGTAGCCGGGATCCCTTGATCGCCGGTGCTGGGCCAGGAGAAGGTTCACGTAACCTTCGCGGGCGACATCGAAGGCGTGGCCATGGACGCATCGGAGCGTGCGGTCAGCAGGCCTGAGTGAGCTGCCGCAGGATGGACAGCAGAAGACCGTGATCGCTCCTCCAGGACTCACTTCCGGCGGCCGGTGCCGCCCAGCAGTCCGCCTAGATTCTCCACGGTGGTCCTGGACTCACGGTAGAGCACAGTGGCGTCCAGGCCTGTGTCCCCTACGACGACGAGCAGCGCCGAGGTACCGACGGCGAAGGTCGCTACGTATCCGCCGCTGCTGTGGGTCACGGCCTCGTGCAGCGGCCCGCGGCCGGCTTCCGCCGCCATCTGCCGGGCAAGCCCGAGCATCGCGGCCGCCATGGCCGCCAGGTTATCCGGATCGACGTCGGCCGTATCGGCCTTGATCAGCAGGCCATCCCTGGTGGCCAGCACGGTGTCGGTGATCCCGGCGACCCGGTCCCTGAGCGCCTCCAGCTCGGCGAGCAACGCCTCCCCGGCCATCTCGGTCCCCCTTCTCTGGGTAGGCAGGTCTAGTTCGCGATCACAGCTCGGTGCCCGCATCGGCTGGCCCCTGCGTATCACGATCAGCCGCGGGAAACATGCGGAGCAGGCGGTGCAGGGCCGAACTGGCTGGCGGCATGACCTCGGCCGGACCTGGCCGAGGCTGCCGGCCGGCCTGATTCCTGCGCGGCAGCTCAGCGGCCGTACCGGCGTCCGGCTGGCCGGACGGCCGGGGGCTTCGGCGTGAGGTCACTGCCACTAGGCCGCTCTGATGCATCGCGGTGAGCTCAAGACTGAGCGCATAGACACCGCGACCCAGAATAAAGGCCAGATCGCGAGCGGTCCGACGGCCATTGGCCAGCGCGACAATCTCATCCTGCCCGGGTCGCAGCGCCGCACCGGGCGCGCTGGCATCCGGGTCCGCTGTTACCCGGTCCCGGTCATGGTGCACCAGGCCAGGCGCTGACGCGACTACCTCAAGTCGCCTGAAGGTCTCCGACAACAGCCATCCGGCCGTCGCCGGCGGCTCAAGCCCGAGCAAGCATGGCATCGCCTGCTCGAACACGCATTCCCTGGCCATTCCCGTCGCCAGGGCGAACATGGCGTCAGCGACCGCGATCCGCAAGATCGCCTCGAGCTCGCCCGCGCCGATCAGGCCCCGCTGGATCAACTCGGCCGCGATCCGGCCTTCGCCAGCGCCTGCGGTGAAGGCCGCGGCCCAGCTCGCCTCCGGCACCCGGCCAGAGCGCAGCAGAATGACCTCGGCTCCCGGAGCCCCCGGGGTCTCGATCGCGGTGACGCCGCCATCGGTGAGGTAAACCGTGCCGCCAGGCTCTCCGTTCACCCGCAGCACCCCGGTCCGCCGGTCGGCCTCGCAGGCTAGCAGCGCCCGCTGGAGCAACTCGACATCAGCGCCGTTCTCGTGCATGACGTGCATGACTAGGCGAGCAAGCCGGACACGAGCTGGCGGACCTGCAATCCGGCCAGAGCCACGTTCGTCACCGACCGGTCTACATCGACGAACAGCAGCAGCCCCTCGCCCCGGCGCAGCTCAAGTACCTCAATCAGCTGGCAGTGCTGTTGCGTCATCACCGAGATTTCCTCCAGTGCGCCAGCAGGCGACTCTGATCCACCAGCTCCGGCGGCTGCCCTGACTTCCCTGGCCATGCTTGCCGCGGCCTCGGGAAGCCCGGGGCTCAGGTCCCCGGCGGAGCCCACGATCATGCCAGTCCCAGCGTCGATCAGGACGGCTGCGCGAGCGCCGTCAACTCGCAGGACCCGGCGGACCGATTCGTCCAGGACCGACCTCGCCACCCCGTCTCCGACCATGCGGCATGCTACCTGATCTAGCTGCGGAAATGGTCCGCTAAGACCACGGAATGCTTGGCATGCGTGCCTAGCACCTGTTCATGACGGTTTTGGTGCTGATGGCCCGAGTGCTTCGTTAAGGTGGGTGTCTGCTGAGGACCAGGCCAAAGAGAGGCGAGCAGATGAATATCGAGACAGCTCTCAAGGAAGCGATGACCATCGACGGCGCGCTCGGCGTGGCGCTGGTCGACTGGGGCAGCGGCATGTCGCTCGGCAGCCAGGGCGGCGGCAAGTACCTCGATCTGGAGGTCGCCTCGGCCGGCAACACGGAGGTAGTCCGGGCCAAGATGCGGACCATGGATGCGCTCCGCCTCGACGATGCGATCGAGGACATCCTGATCACACTCGCCAAGCAGTACCACATCATCCGCCTGCTGCCGCAGGCTGAGCCGGGTCAGGGGCTCTTCCTGTACCTGGTGCTCGACCGCGGCAAGGCCAACCTGGCCCTTGCCCGCCACAATCTCAAGCGGATCGAGGGCCAGCTAGAAATCTGAGCCGCTCCCTCTGCTGGTCTGGTGCGCGGTTAGAGGAATTTCCCCATGCCGCCGCCCACGTCGATCGACGCGCCGGCGATGTAGCTTGCCCGGTCGCTGGCCAGGAAGGTGACGAGGCCCGCGACCTCATCAGGCCGGCCGAACCGGCCGAGCGGGACCTCTGCCGCCGCCAGCCGCCCGAAGAAGTCCTCGGCCGGAGTATCAGGTGCCCGCAGCTGGTGAATGTTGTGCCACTGCGGGGTCTGCACCAGCCCGATGTTCACGCTGTTGACGAGGATCTTCTCGCGGCCAGCTCGATCGACAGCGCCTTGGACAGGCTGAGGCAGGATGCCCTGTTGACCGAAGAGGCAAGGAACGCCGGATCCGGGTAACGCGCGTAAACAGCGTTGATGTTGATGACCCGCGCTGCCTGACTGCCGCGCAGGTGCGGCAGCGCGGCCCTGATGCAGCGGATCTGGGCGAACAGCTTGACCTCGATGTCGGAGTGCCAGTCCTCATCGGTCAGCGTGCCGAACTGGCCGGGCCGCGCCCCGCCGGCGTTGTTGACCAGGATGTCGAGCCCGCCCATCGCCGTCACCGCGGCCTCTATGAACGCGGTGACCTGGTCGGGTGCGGTCACGTCACACGTCATCGCGGTGACCTCGCCAGGTCTCGCGCCTGGCACACCTGGCTCGGCGGGGAGGTCCCTGAGTTCCGCCGCGGCGGCCTCGAGCTCGGCGGAATTCCGTGAGCAGATCGTCACGACCGCGCCCTCGGCCACCAGCCCGGCGGCGATCGCCTTGCCCAGCCCTTTCGACCCGCCGGTGACGATCGCCCGGCGGCCGGCCAGCCCGAGATCCACCTAGGCCCCGTCCGCCCCGTGGTCGGCCTCGCCGGTGAGGTGCGCTTGCGCCAGACTGACCAGGCTCTGGCGCGGCGGGCTGAACACGTCGATCTCGTAGCAGTGGCTGTCAGTGGTCCAGGCGCCATGCGGCACCCAGGCCGGGACCACGGCGACGTCGCCCCTGCGCATCGTGCGCACGTCCCCGTCCAGGTCGAAGACCAGCTCGCCCTCGACGACGATGACGATCTGCTCTTCCTCATGCACGTGGTTAGGTGCCACCGCTCCCGGCTCGAACCTGACGAAATTCGTCAGCGTCCGGTGCCCGAGCACCGGCCGGAACGCGAGACCCGGCGCGAACTCCACCGGCCCGAGCGAATCTACATTCACATACCGGCCAGGACCCGCCGGCTCCCCAAGCGCTTCGGTCGAGAAATGACTCCCGGCCGTACCCGCATCGTCACTCATCTGTCCTCCAGGGCGGTCGTGAGCACCTCGCCGATCCGGCGGATGCCCTCGTCAATCAGGTCATCGCTAACCCTGCTGTAAGCCAGCCTCAGCTGCGCGCCGCCTTCATCGCCCGGGTAGAACGGCCGTCCCGGCACGTAGGCCACGTTCCTGGCGCGGGCCTGCGCCGACAAAGTCACGGTGTCGACGCCATCCGGGGCGGTCACCCAGGTAAAGAAACCGCCTTGCGGTGTCGTCCACGTCGTGCCCTCGGGCATGTGCCTGGCCAGGGCCTGCCCGGTAAGCGCGGCCCGCCGCGCGTACAGCGCGCGGGCCGAGACGATCTGCTGCTCCAGTTGCCCGCTGCGCCCGTATTCCTCCAGCATCCGCTGGCCAAGCGCCCCTGCGCACTGGTCTGAATTCTGTTTCGCGACGATCAGCCTGGCGATGATCTCGGCTGGCCCGGCCGCCCAGCCCATCCGGAACCCGGGACTGAAGATCTTGGAGAATGTCCCGGCCTGCAGCACCACGTCCGGGGCCAGTGACCACAGACTGGGTGGCGGAGCCTGCTGAAAGAAGAGCTCACGGTAGGCCACGTCCTCCAGGATCAGGAAGCCATACTGGCGGGCGAGCGCGACAAGTTCCTGCCGCCGGGCCAGGCTCATCGACAGCCCGCTGGGGTTCTGGAACTCCGGGATCGTGTAAAAGATCTTCGGCCGCCAGCCAGCGGCGAGGTGGTCGGCAAGCACGTCGACTCGCGCGCCCTCGGCATCGACAGGTATGCCGCGCACCTCCGCTTCGTAGCCGCGGAAGGCCATGATGGCACCAAGGTAAGTCGGTGCCTCCATAGCCACGAGGTCGCCAGGATTCAGATAGGTCTTCGCGACCAGTTCCATGCAGTCGATACCGCCGCTGGTGATCATCAGCTCGCCCGCACCGGGCTCCTGGCCTTCAAGCGACGCAAGCCGCCCGGACACGTAATCCCGGACGCTGGCGAGGCCCTCGGTCGCCGAGTACTGGAGCACGACACCGGGATCGGAGGTGATCAGCCGGGCAGCGATCTCAGCCAGTGCGCCCGGCGAGTACGTCGCCGGGTCGGGGAACCCGCCGGAGAACGTGATCACGTCGGTCGCGCCAGCCAGGGCAAGAATCGCGGTGATCTCCCCGCCGCCAAGGGTCCGCGTGCGCCGGGCGAGGCCGGCGTCCCAGTCGTGCCGCTCAACGGCTGTTGTCATCGCGGTTCACCTCTTGACGTCTGACCTTGCACATGTAGAATTCGTCCGTCTTCGATTTACGATAGTAAGTTACCGTATCGCATCATCTGCCGGAAGTGCAGGACCTGAGGGTCGTCACCGGCGACCTTGATCTGCTGATCCGGTTTAGGCCATGCGCCGGGCCGACGCGAGTCAGCGCGAGTCCGATTCCGTGATCATGTTCTGGCTCATGATCACGGAGCATCGCCTGGGTGTTCACACCGATGAGCTTCCATGAACAAGCGGCATTTCATGATCCCGGAAACTCGACTGACCTTGCCCTGGGGCGGATCGGGCAGGGGACGGAATTTCCGCCAGAGCCATATCCCGTGATCTCACGCCCGCTGTGGCTTGGGGCGTCAGTTTATGTCGAACTCGTTGCCCTCGGGGTCCTTCATCCCTACCGCGTACCAATCGAGGCCGTCCTCGCTCATCGCTCCGGTGCACGTGGCCCCGAGGTCTGTCAGCCGGCTGGCCTCGGCGTCGACTCGCTGCCTGCGGGTGGCGAGCGGGACTGAGCGGCCGCCGCTGACGTGGATGTCGAGGTGGAGGCGGTTCTTGACCACCTTGGCTTCGGGCATCCTATGGAACCAGATGCGGGGGCACTCGCCGTGAGGATCGATGATGCTGTCCGCGCCGATTCCCAGTTCGCTGTCGGGAAGCCCGAGGTCGCGCCGCCAGTCATCCCAGGTAGCGAACCCTTCGGGGGGCGGCTCAAGCACGTATCCCAGCGCAGCCGCCCAGAAGCCGGCAAGCGCCTCGGGGTCCCCGCAGTCGACGACGAGCTGGAATCGGGCAGGCATCGTGCTCCCATCGACTATGCCGGCGATGCTCGGTCATTATCCCTCGGACCACAGGAGGTATGCCATGACGTGGACCACACCCGAGCGCTCCCACGATCAAGCACCGTCCATGGCTATCCGGCCCGATTCTGTCGTGGCTGCTGCGGCGGTCGTCGTTGCGGCGCTGGAGCCTGGCACCAACGCGGACTGGTCGGTGGCAGCGGGCGACCTGGAATGGAGCGTCGACCGGACGATCGCTCATATGACCGGGGCTCCTGGCAAGTACGCCCTTTACCTGTCGAGTCGTTCGACTCGCTATGTCGCGGTGAGTGTGTGGCCCACGGAAGATGCGACGCGTCAGGAACGCCTGGAAGCCATCGGGGCGTGCGCCGCGGCGCTCGCCGGTGCTGCGGCCACGGCACCCCCGGACGCCGCCGGCTTCCACGTCACCGGGATGCGGAACGCAGGGCAGTTCCTTGCGATGGCGTGCGAGGAACTGCTCATTCACGCCTACGACGTCACCTGCGGGCTGGGACTGCCGTACGAGCCGCCCGAAGAGTTGTGCAGGCTCGTGATCGAGCACTGCTATCCCGGTCAGGCCACTAACAAGCGCCGCGCCTGGCCCTTCCTCGTGTGGCTGAGCGGCCGGCGCCACCCGGCCGCGGCAAGCTGGGGCCAGCCGCCACCGCTGCCCGAACCTGCCGAGATACCGCTTGAATTCGCCCGCGACCCTGCCACCGGTGAGTGGCGCGCGATCAGATGGGCGACCTAACCGAGGCCTGGCGGATGAGTCTATCCGGTGCTGGCTGGCGGTGTGGTCACCCGATGAGAGCGTGGGCGTCGGAGAGCAGTGACGTGTCGAAGAGGCTGGCGCTGGCCTTGACGCCGGCGCGGGCCAGGGTCTCGATGGTCTGGGCGACCTGCGACTCGTTGAACGACAGCACGCCGTGGGCCTTGGTCTCGGAGCTGACCGTCACGCCTCTGGTGGCCAGCGCAGCCAGGTATTCTCCCCGGTAATTCAGGCCCAGACCAGTCGCGTACTTGTCTACGGTGACCTGGGCGGCGAGGGACGGGTCGCTCACCGCCTTCGTCCACCCCTGAATCTCGCCGGCGAGGAAGGCGGCCGCCTTCTTGCGCTGCTGCGGGTTCTTCAGCGTGTCGGTCGTGACGATATAGAGTTCGTTGAGCTCAGGAAGCCCGTAGTCCTGGAAAAGCAGGAGCCGGGTCTTGATGCCCTTGGCCGCGAACTCGGGAGGCTCGTTGTTCGCGAAGGCCAGGTAGCCGTCCCATTCACCGGATGCCACCGGCGAGGGATCAAATCCGGCGGGGACGGTATCAACCTTGCTGGCCGGGATGTTGTTGACCTTGAGGAACGCCTGCCATTCCGGCTCGTCCGCCGATCCGACGCCGATCTTCTTCCCGATGAGGTCCGCAGGCGTCTTGATGGGGCGCGATGCCAGGGACATGATGCATTCCGGGTTGATCTGGTAGCCGGCGGCGACCACGGCGAGGCTGGCGCCCTGGGCCGCCGCTTCGCTGGTGATTGCCGGGTCGCTGATCGCCACCATCGCCTTGCCCGACACGAGGACGGGGATGCCAGATACGGTCGGGCCGCCGGAGAGGATATCGACGTCGACTCCGTGACTGCGGTAGTAGCCGAGGTGGTCGGCGAGGAAGCTGCCGCCGTAGGCCACGTTCTTTGTCCACCCGAGCTGGAGCGCGACGGTGCCGAGCGAGGCACTGCCCGACGCTGGCCCGGCCGACGCTGTCGCGCCCGCCCCCGAGACGCTCGCGGAAGCCGACGTCGATGAGCTTGAACCGCAAGCCGCGATGAGCTCGGAGAGCCCTGCGGTCGCGGCGAGGCCGCTGGCCGTGAGTGCCGCGCGGCGGAGCAAGGTCCGGCGGGAGACGTCCGTCTGGCCTGCTTGCGCCGCGAGACGGGATGGTGCGGAATCGTGACGATGCACAGGTATCTTCATTTCTTTCTTATCGGGCGGTGGAGTTTGGTCAGCAGGGAGGCCGGGTGGCTCAGGTGTAGATCCCGAACGGTGGCTCCCACCCGTTAATGACGTGGTCACCGATCTCCACGTGTTTCCAGTCGACTGGGTCGTGCAGCGCGAGGGTCCTGGCGTTGCGCCACCAGCGGTCGAAGCCGTGGCAGCGTGCCGTTGACCGGGTTCCCATGAGCTGAAAGACCTCGCTGGTAGCCCGCAAGGCGGCGCGCGAGGCCACGGACTTGGCTACATAAATGGGCAAGGCGAGGTCGGTGCGGCTGATGTCCCCCTTCTCGAAGGTGTCGAGCTGCTCACCGGCGGCTGATGTGACGGCATAGGCGGCCGCCAGGTCGGCGGCGAGCTCGCCTGCCAGGCGGCGGACTATCGGATCCAGCCCGGCGTGCTCGACGTCGGCCGACGGCCAGGGACGGCTACGCTCGACGACGAAGGAGCGGGCCGCGTCCAGGGCACCAAGGCCCAGGCCGACCAGGATGGCGGCGAAACCCAGCTGGTAACGCAGGGGGGCGTGGGAGAGCGGCGATCGGCCCGGCACGTTAGCCAGGAACTCAGGCTCGACGCGCACCTCAGCGAGGGTCAGGGATCCTGATTCGGTGCCTCGCTGGCCGATGCTGTCCCAATCTCGGTGGATCGTCAGACCGGGTGCTGCCGGGGGGATCAGGCTGAGACGCAGACCGAGCCGGAAGTCCTCGGCGCCGGCGGCAGGGTCGAACGCCCACACCGCGATGTAGTCGGCTCCCGCTGCCCCGGTCGTGTAGATCTTCTCGCCAGTGATCGTGAACGAGCCGTCCGGTCCTGCGACCGCGACGGTCTGCATCGGAGCGTCCACGCGCCGCCCGTTCTCGGCCACGGCCAGCCCGATGATCGCTCCGTCGTGAAGCAGCCGGGCGAAGCGAGGTGCGAAGCCGTCCGGGCAATACTGGAAGATCTCCCTGACCATCTCGTCGTGGATCTTGAAGACCTGGGCCACCGATGAGTCCGCGGCGCCGAGCCTCACCTGAGCCTCGACGCTGAACCGGTTGGACGCGCCGAGGCCGCCATAGCGCTCGGGGATGGCAGCCGTCAGCAGGCCCGAGCGTCGCAGGCCCGCGATCCCGTGATCGGGATAACGCCCGACTTCGTCCACCCTGCCTGCGGCCGGCGCCAGCTCGGCGTCGATCACCTCCTGGATGGCCGCCAGGACCGCGATTTCGGCTGGCGGTAACGGCAGCTGGGGGATTGCCGAGCGCAGGAGCGGCCGCAGACTTGTGCTCTTCTCGGGCGCGGTCATGACGCGGGCCGGACGAGGTCAGTCGTGGCCGTCGCCGGGTCCATGAGGTGATGGATGGCGTAGGCATGGCTCGGGCACCGGCAGGCCGCCGTCGTACCGGACGCCTCCAGCACCACGGGGATGAACTGCTGGCTGGCGGTGTCGATCAGACCCAGTTCGGTGAGGCCGAGATCGGGAACGCCGGCCAGGCCGACGAAGGCGAGAATCATGAATGGCGAGCGGACGCCGCAGCCGAGTCGGGCGGCCGCGTGGTCGGCCTGCCTGAGCTCTTCGTAGACCGTCTCCCAGGGCTTGTCGCTCATAATCCCGGCGACCGGGAGCGGGACCGCGGCGGTGATCTCGCCGCCGTCGGCCACGACGTAGCCGCCTCCGAGTGCCTGGACTTCCCGCACGGCCAGGAAGATGTCGTGGTCGTCGACGCCGACGACCACGATGTTCTGGTTGGTGCAGTTGGTAGAAACAGCCAGCGCCCCGCGGGTGAGGCCGAATCCCCGCACGAAGCCGACGCTGACGGTCTGGCTGGCGTGGTGGCGGTCGACAACGGCGACCTTGGCGATGTCGCGTGCGGGGTCACCGGTAAGCACGCCCTCTTCCGCGTGCAGTTCGGCGTGGAAGGCACGCTTGAAGTAGCCGTCGTACATCTCCATCGACTGCACCCAGAAGCTGCCGGATTCGGCGCGCACGGCGAAGGAAGCGGCGCTCAGACCGGGGTGGAGATGGATGGTGCCGCGCGTCCAGTCGGGGATCGGGTCGTCGTTGGCGAAGCGAGGCCTTCCCCCCTCGGCGGCGACCTGGCCGCCGACGAGGACTAGCTCGGGGCGGACGTCCGCCAGGTCGCCGATCAGCTGCAGATCGGCGAGGCGTGACGGGGCCACCGCGCCGATCAGATGGTCTATTCGGTAGTAAAGAGCCGGGTTGAGGCTAGCCATCCGGTATGCGGCCGGCGGTTCGACGCCGAGGCGTATCGCCTGGCGTACATGATGGTCGATATGACCCTGATCAGCGAGGTCCACGACGTGCTTGTCGTCAGCGCAGAAGCAGATATGGGAGAACGCCGGGCGTAACGCGTCGAGGTCGGCGAAGACCGTCTCGGTGTTGTCATTCATCGAGCCCGCCATCACCGTGAGCATGGCTCCGAGCCTGACCCGTTCGAGTACCTCGTCGACGGTGACGGCATTGTGGTCGTCACTCACCCCAGCCGCCAGGTAGGACCAGAGAGGCTCGTCGCGCAGCCGGGCGGTGTGCCCTGTGATCCTGCGCCCGGCGAGGAGTGCCTCGCGGTAGCGGTTGGTCGACTCGGGCCCGAGGTCGAAGGGGCTGCTCTCGCCCAGGGTGACAGTCTCGGAGAGTCCAAGCCGCCGCAAAACCTCGGCGTCCTCGACGACCGCGCCTCCTCGCTCGACCTCGGGGAACGCCGGGGTAGCGGGAGTGACCTGCTGGAAGATCCGCAGCGGGCCCCCAGTCTGGCCCGCCCAGTCCATCCCGCGGGCGCCGAGCACGTTGGCGATGCAGTTGGGGTCGGCGAGCACAGCGGTCGTCCCCTTCGGGACGACCAGGCGGGCGAGCTCACCGGGCGGCAGCATGGTGTACTCGATGTGCAGGTGAGCATCGATGAACGTAGGGGCGACTACCAGGCCACGAGCGTCAATGACCTGCTGGGCATCGAAGCGCCCGGCCGGCGTGACCGCTGCGATATGCCGGCCGCTCACTACGACGTCCCTGTCGAGTAACTCGCCGGTGTGCACGCTGAGCACCCGGCCTCCACCGATGATCAGGTCGGGCGCGGCCGAGCCGTTAGCCACCCGGCGGAGCCGGTGAAGTTCATCGAAGGTCGGTACGAGCTCTGGGCGGACGAACGGCGTTCTCATGACCGGCAGACCAAATGGTTCATCTTCGCTTTGGCCTCTCAAGCCGGTTACGATGCCTACAGTATTACTCAAGATTCGGGCAAAATGACGGACAAGTTTCCGGCTAATCCCGCCGACGGGATCGAGATTGTCGGCCTGGAGAAGGTCTTCCGGCTCAGCCGGAAGTCGCTGACCGCGTTAGAAGGCTTCGACCTCACCCGTCCAGCCGGGTCGTTCACCGCGCTTATCGGGCCCTCGGGCTGCGGGAAATCGACGGTGCTGCGGATATTGGCCGATCTCGACCGGCCTACCGCCGGCCGGGTGTCGGTCCACGGTGAGTCCCCGGCGGCGCTGCGCGCCGCGCACCGGCTCGGCATCGCGTTCCAGGACGCGGCCCTGCTGCCATGGCGCACCGTCACCGACAACATCCGGCTGCCCCTGGAAGTAAGCGGGGTCCGTGTCGGCCGGGAGGCCATCGCCGATCTCGTCCGCCTGGTCGGTCTTGAGGGTTTCGAGCGGGCCAGGCCCGCGCAGCTCTCCGGCGGCATGCGCCAGCGAGCCGCCATCGCCCGTGCTCTGGTCACCAAGCCTGAGCTGCTGCTCCTTGATGAGCCTTTCGGGGCGCTCGACGAGCTGACTCGCCTGCGTCTCAACCTTGAGCTGCTCCACATCTGGTCGGAGCGGTCCGCCACCACGATTCTCGTGACCCACTCGATCAGCGAGGCCGCATTCCTGGCCGACGCCGTGGTGGTGCTGTCGCCGCGCCCCGGGCGGGTTGTCAGCGTGGTCCCGGTCGACTTCCCCCGGCCTCGGTCCTCAGAGCTCCTGCGGGAGCCCGCCTTCCACGCCTGTTGTGACGAGCTGACGCAACTGCTCTTCGCTGGCCCGGGGCCGGCCCTCCCATGAGCACGGCAGCGACCGCCGACCGCCCCTTCCGTATCTGGCGTGAGTCGGCAGGGATTGCGGGCGTGCTCGTGCTCTGGGAAGTGCTGGCCGTGCTCTGGCTGTCACCCCGGCACCTGGCGCCGACGCCCGTCGCCTTGGTCGCCACCTTCTGGCACCATCCCGACCTTGCCCTGTGGCCCAACCTGGCGACGACCCTCGAGGAGGCCGCGGTCGGCTGGGTCGCGGGCAACGCGGTAGGGATCGGCCTCGCTATCGTCTTCGTCCTGGTCCCCGTGGCTGAGGCGGCCCTGCTGCGAGTCGCCCTGGCGAGCTACTGCATGCCCGTGATCGCGATCGCGCCCATCCTCGACGTCGTGCTGAGCGGGATCGCCCCCGCAGCCGTCCTGGCTGCCTTGTCCGTGGTGTTCACCTCCCTGATCGGAACGCTGGTAGGTCTCCGTTCAGCCGATGGGGCCTCGCTCGACCTGGTGCGTGCCTACGGCGGCGGCCGGATCGCTCAGCTTCGCAAGGTCCGGATACCCGCCGCCCGGCCGGCGATTTTCGCCGCCCTCCAGATAGCGGGCCCTGCCGCCGTTCTCGGCGCCGTTATCGGCGAGTATCTCGGCGGCGCCAAAGGCCTCGGGGTGGCCATGGTCAACTCCGAGCAGGGCCTGGAAGTCAGCCAGACCTGGCTGCTCGCGTCCATCATCACGGCGCTAGCCGGCGCCGCTTACCTCGTCACCGGCGCGGCGGCCGGCTGGCCGTGCCCTGGGCCCAGGTCAGCCAGCAGATTGTCTCGCCCGCTCCCCGCGACCGTCGGCTCGGGCCGCTGGCAAGGGCACTTCGCGCCCTCGCTTACGCCGCCGTGTCCGCCGCCGTGATTATCGCTCTCTGGCAGGCATTTATCGACGTCCTGCACCTCAACCCGTTCTTCGCCAAGGGGCCTGCAGACATCTGGCAGTACCTCGTGAGCTCACCGACGGCCGGATCCAGCTGGCACCCGCTGCTGTCCGCCCTGGCCATCACGGCAAGGGACGCCGCGCTGGGCTACGTGACCGGAACCGCGGCAGCCGCGGCCGCCGCCATCGCGGTCGTACTGTCCCGTACCGTCGAGCACACAGTGATGCCCATCGCCATGGTCCTGCGCTCGGTTCCGCTGGTGGCGATGGCTCCGCTGCTGATCCTGGCGTTCGGGCAGGGCCTGACCAGCGTCATCGTCATCGCCGGGATTATCAGCTTCTTCCCGACCTTGGTCAACGTGGTCCACGGCCTGCGTTCGGCACCCGCCAGCGCGGTGGACGTGGCCGTGGCCTACGGCGCGTCTTCGCTGATGGTGCTGCGCAAGATTCGGGTGCCCTGCGCCCTGCCGGCCATCTTCGCCTCGGCGCGCATAGCCGCGCCGGCGGCGACTCTCGGCGCGGTGGTGGCCGAGTGGCTCGCCACCGGGCGTGGTCTCGGCTACCAGATGCTCGAAGCGGCCAACGCTTCCGATTTCGATTTCCTGTGGGCCGCCGTGATCCTGATTACCCTGTTCGCGTTCGCTGTCTACAACGTGGTGGCCACGGCCGAACGGCTGATGTTCAGCCGCTACCACGAGGCTTGAGCAGCACCCAACGGCGCCGAGTCGGATCTCCAGCGCGGGTGTTGTACATTGTCAACGTGCGGAAGCGCCATCCTAAGGCCGAGGTGGAGGAAGCCCTGGTCTTCGCCGAACAGAACGACTGGATCGTTCGAGACACCACGGCTGGCCACAAGTGGGGCGACATGCGTTGCCCGGAAGCGAGCAGGGACGGCTGTCGTGAATCCATTTGGTCGACGCCGACGAACCCTGGCAACCACGCCAAGCGATTGAAGGCGAGGGTGCGTAACTGCCCGCACGCAGGAGAGAGCGATGACTGAGATGTACGAATTCACGCTGCTGGTCGGCGGGCCTGATCTGCAAGCAGATGAAGCGCTCAACTCGCTGGCAGAGATCGGCTGTGATGACGCGACCGTCGGTTCTTCCGGCGGGGTGCAGCACATGGATTTCGACCGTGAAGCGTCGTCGTATCTGGCTGCGGTGCTCAGCGCCATCAAGGATGTGGAGGCAGCCGTGCCTGGAGCCCGAGTTGTCCGGGTTCTGCCGGACGAGTATGTGTCGCTGGCAGAGATAGCAGAGCGGACACAGAGGACCCGTGAGAGCGTCCGGTTGCTGAGCATCGGCGAACGCGGGCCAGGCAGGTTCCCGCCGCCAGCGGCGCGCGAGGCCGAGCGCAACAAGCTATGGCGCTGGACTGAGGTCGCGGCCTGGTTCGCGGACGCTCTTGAGGATGAGGTCCCAGTAGGGCCGCCTGGGCAGGCTGCCGCCAATGCCATCTTGGACCTGCGATCCAGCACCTCGGATCTGGGGCTGACGGACCTGAGGCTCGTGCGCCAGGAACTGGCCAGCATTCTTTACCGGGTGCGACTGATGCAAATAGCCTCTCCAGATTCACTGGATGCTAAAGATGCGAGGTGGTCTCATGCCGACTCCGCCTGAACTCAGTGAAGAGTTCCGCTCTCAGGCCGAGCGGACAGCGGCGCGCGCTGAGCTGCGGCGTCTCGGGTATCATCTGCGCGAAGTGATGGCAGCAGCAGACGGTGTCGGCACTGTTCCTCCCTGGCTCACCGCTGAACTGCGCAAGCCGATCCGCGGACATCTCGAGCCCGCAGACGAACGCCTGGCCAGGTACCGCAACGTATTCGCAGACGAGCTGCAAGCTCTAGACGACCCGCTTGTCAGAGCGGACAACAACCAGCTCGACGATTACTCGCTGCGTGCGGCAAGGTATCTCGCCCGCCGCCTGCTCTCCACCTTGCTGGACTGTCCCTCCAGCGAAGTGGTACATCGACTCCCGACAGAAGTTGACTGACGGCTGCCGCTCACATTTAGCTCGAAGCCGCAAAATCGCGCAGCCTGAAGCGATCCGACCGGATCGGATGCAGCCACAGAGGCCGACATCGACCCGGACCGGGTCAAGTTCACCCGCACGAGCTAACCCGCAGCGCCGCCACCGGACCTGTCCGCGCGTGGTCAAACGAGCCCGCCAACTCCCACCGCGTCAAGAGGAACAGCGACCGCGCACCCGCCACAGCAGACCACCGACAATCAGGCTAGCCATCCTCGGCAGCCCTCGCTTTTTCTCGTTTACGATCGGGGCATGCCGGTGTCGGTCAACGTGCAGACCGTTCAGCCCCGTAAGCTGGCCGCGGTGCGGCGCTTGGTTGCGCCGGGCGAGGTCGTTTCGGCGTGCGGACCCGCCGTGGGCCAGGTGTGGCACTTCATCCGAAGCCAGGCAGGCTGTGGACTGACGGCCACAACATCTTCCTCTACCACCGCGCGAAGGACGACGCGCCGATCGTGTGCGACTTCGGCGTCGAGGTCACGCGCACCGAGACAACCGTCGCGCACCTTCTCAAGCAGGCGTCGGCGGAAGGGCCCGTCCAGCGGTGAGCGCGCCACCTGAATCACGGTCCCCGATGGCCAGCAGCGCTGACGCGGGCCTGGCCCATCGCCGGATGCTCGGTCCCGCACCAGGCCTTCGGCCGTTCCAGGACAGCGCTGTATTCGACCGCATTGGTGGCCAAGCCACAGTCGACCGCTTGGTGGACGCCCTCTACGACCGTTTCCAGGGCGACCGCGCGCTCCGATCGCTCTTTGGCAGGGATCTCTCGAGCCAGCGGAGGAGGCAGAAGCTGTTCTTCGCCGAGTGGCTCGGGGGGCCACCCCGCTATAGCGAATCGGCCTGGGGCGCGCTGTATCGCCACCACGAGGATCTGCCCATCACCCGAGAGCTCGCGGAGCGCTGGCTCGATCATCTACGCGGTGCACTGAGCGACAGCGTGCCCGGTGACAGCGACGCCGCGATCATTCTCGAACGGGCCCACGCGGTGGCCCTCGCGCTCATCAACCTTGATGGCCCAGCGCCAGCCCGACAGGGGCGGGGCACGTCGAAACACCGTTCTGAGCTCATTGCTTCCTGCGGCGTCGGTGCCCGCACGCTGAAGCAGGCGGCGCTGTCAGCACAGCGCGGCAACGTGGAGAAGCTGTCGATGCTCGTCGAAGAGGTCCCCGACGTCCTGGAGCGCCCGGCATTCGCGGCCAGGGTGCTTCAAGACGCCACGCTGGCAGGCCGGGGCGACGTCGTCCAGTGGCTCATCGGCCGCGGAGTGGACGTGAACAGGCCCGCTCCGCTGCACGTCAGTCTCGCTGGCGCCAGCTTCGAGCTCGTCTTCTTCGTCACGCCGTTGTGCGCGGCGCGTATGACCCGCCGTTCGGAGTTGAGCACGTACTTGCTTGGCCAGGGCGCCCGTGCGGATATCTTCACCGCTGCTTTCCTGGGTGACCTGCCGCTCCTCCGGCAACTGCTGGCCGAGCGGCCGTCCCTGGCGCAGGTCGCTGATCCCGCCACCGATGTGCTCACCATCACACCGATCCACCACGCTGTCGGCGGCGGTCAGCTGCCAGCCTTGCGAGTCTTGCTCGATCACACAACCGAACCCGTTCGAACTGCATCACGCGCCCTTCGGGCTGCGGCCCAGGTCAATCGAGACATGATCGAACTTTTGCTTGAGCACGGCGCGGACGCGCATGCCGTCGGCGCCGGGCGATGGGTGCTCGACCCGGAGATCGCGCCGCGGCTGGCCGCCGCAGGGGCCTCGGCCGGGGTCGGCATCTCTGGCGAGGAGTCCGGAGACTGGGTCAGGATCAGCTGCACCGGCAACAAGGGCCGCAAGGATGACCCCGCGTTCGTCGCGGCGCTCCTCCGTTGCGGCGCACGCGTCGACCAGCGCTACAACGGGGCGACACCGCTGCATTACGTCGTGAAGGCTGGATTCGTCCAGACAATCCAGGTCTTGCTCGAACACGGCGCCGACCGGGAGGCTCTCGACAATCGAGGCCGCACGCCATTCGACTGGCTGGAGCAAGCGGCTAAGTCGGTGGACAGGGCAGCCGTCCGTGACGCACTGAAGACCCACCCTCATCCTCGCTGAGCCCGCTGGCCAAACGACCACCAAAATCGGAGTGGAGCTAAGCGGCGATGCGGAACACCTGCTGTTCGAGGAGAAGAAGAAATGAACCAGCCTCCGCTGAACAACCCGTTAGGCATTGAGGTCGCGCACCAGCTGGGGTGTCGCCGCAGAGCCCGCACATCTGCATGCGTTCAGCTGCCCGGTCCTCTAGCGGTAGGGCGTCAGATTGGCCCGGGGGTAGCGCGTTTGGGTGTCGGCCAAGGTTTGCTCGTCCCAATACGGATCGCCCGGAGCTGGGAAGCCGAACACCGACCGCTCCCGGGGAGAGGCCCGCTCGACGATCTCGAACCAGTCTGACCGCGTCGCGCGCTCGGCCCAGGCGACCCGGCCGGTCCAGCGCGGTGCCCACACATCGTAGTCGGCCAGGAGCGCAAAGCGGGTTGATCGTTCGCCGGTCATGCGCGACCCGCGGTGAAGTACGTCGGACCGGAAAGCGAACAGGGTTCCTGCCGGACCGGTCATCGAGACCTCCTCCTCGGCGAACATCCCCTCGGGGAGGTAGTTCGTGATGTCGTGAGGCCCAGGGACCGGCCAGTACGGGACGCTCTGCCCGACCGACAGCGGAATGATCTTGGTAGGGCCGTCCTCATCGCCAACGTCGGACAGGAGGATCCAGCTCAACATCTGCGTGGCCGGCTCGGAGCGCTTGGGCACGACGAGGCTGTGGTTGACAAAGTCGCGGTGGAGGCGCTGGTCGTAGTTGACGGCTCCGGCGTACTTGGCCCACAGGGACGCCTCGTAGAGCCGCAGGTCGGCTGAGCCCAGGAAGCGCTCCGCCAGGTCGAGCAGGTCCGGGTGGAAGGCCAGTCGGTTCAGGTTCCAGGATCGCCACGGTCCGCTGACTTCGCCGGCCCACTGGTCCGTCGCCAACCACGCATGAGCAGCTGGGTCGGCGAAATACACCTCGGGGCGCGGGTAGTGCAGCCACAGAGCTTCCTGGGCCGCGGCCAGCTCGTCAGCCTCAAGGAAACCCTCGAAGAGCAGGTAACCCCGCTCCCGCAGGTCCGCCAAGCAACGGTCGGGCACTCTCATCCCCGCACCCTAGCCGCCCTCGCAGTTCGACCGCACCGGCATTTCGACAGTGCAGCGGTTCAGGGTCACCGCCGAACCCGCCGATTGGGCAGACACCCTCCCCGCGGGCTGCCGACGCGGGCCAAGAGCAAGCGATCGGGCACGCAACGGGCACGCCGTCGCAAGGAAGCCTCGTGAACCGGGAGGAGCCGGGCCACAGCATGTCCCTGACCTGGAAAAAGTCGAAGTGTGAAGTCAGGTCTTCACATTTAGCGGTGACCTGGGGGAACGCGTGCTGGCGGGGGGCGTGGCCACGGGTTAAGCGTGGTGTGACCACTATGTTATGTGCTGGTTTGCGTGGTGTCGCGGGGACGGGGCGCGGGCCGGTGCCTGGCTCGCGGGCCGGCGTCGGCGATGGCCAGGGTCAGGGTTTCCAGCTCGGCGACGAGGGCGCGGAGGCGGTGGTGGTTGTCGAGCCACTGGCGGTAGTCGTCGAGCTGGTCGTCGGGGACGAGGCGGGTGATGGTCTTGCCGGCCTGCTTGCGGGTCCACTGCCAGTAGGGGCCGTGGAGGTCGGGCGGGTCGGCGTGGCAGCGGCAGCGGGTCCTGCCGCAGCGGACGTGCCGCTGGATGAGGGTGCCGGGCAGGGCGAGGCCGAGGCCGGCGAGCTCGGCGGCGATGCCGGCGGCGCGGGCCTGCTGGGCGGCGGTGGGCGACACGTTCTCCATGGTGGCATGCGGGGTCCGTGACCCCGGCACTGTCTTTCAGTATAAATTACCGCATGAATGCTGAGGTTGCTGGTTACGTCGAGGCCTGGCGGCCCTCGTCGGTGCCGCCGCAGGCGGCCGCGTTCGCGCGGCAGGTCGTCACGCAGGCCGCGCCCGGCGGGCGGGAGCGGGCGAAGAACCTGCTGCGGGCGGCGGGCAGGCTGGCGGGCTGGGCGGCCCCGCTGGGGCTGGAACCGGTGCCGGGCGTGCTGCTGCACCCGTCGGTGACCGGGCGGTTCACCGCGCACTCGCCGGGCCTGTCCGGCCCGGCGCGGCGCACGCTGCGCACGAACCTGCGGTTCCTCGCGCGCATGGTGGTGCCGCACCTGGACCCGGCGGACGCGCCGCTGCCCCGCGAGCGGGCCAAGGCCCCCTGCAGCCGTGCGGAGATCAGCGGGTTCCTGGCCCTGGCCGGCGCCCAGCCCACGCAGGCCCGGCAGATGCGCGCCACCGCGCTGGTCTGCCTCGGCGCCGGCGCCGGGCTGATCCGCTCGGCCTGCGCCACGCCCGGGGCACCGACGTCTGCTGCCGCTCCGGCGGCGTCGTGGTGCAGGTCCGGGGTGCCAGGCCGCGGGCGGTGCCCGTGCTGGCCCGCTACCAGGGCCTGCTGCTGCTGGCGGCGGCGGCGTTCGCCGGCGGGCGCCTGCTGACCGGCGGAACCGACCCGGCGCGGGGGAACATCACCAATCCCGTCGTCGCGTCGCTGGCCGGCGGGGCCGGCCTGCCCCGGCTGGACACCTCCCGGCTGCGGGCGACCTGGCTGGCCGAGACCGCGGCGCTGATCGGCCTGCCCGCGTTCCCGCGCACCGCCGGGATCTCCTGCTGCCAGCGGCCCGGCGACATCACCGCCGCCCTGGACCCCGGCAGCGAAGACCAGGCGGTCGCGCTGCTCGGCGGCCTGCGGGCAGACAGCAACCGGCCGTGAGCGTCCCGCTGACTGTGACCGGGAACCTCGTCGACAACTCCGGAGCGGCGCCGGTGACCGGGGACCTGATACCGGCCGGCGTCCGCAGCCGCCAGCTGAGCATCCGCACCCTGCTGACCGGGATGATGCTCACCCTGGCCGACGGCCCGAGCGCCTGACCCGCGTGCACGCCGCGCTGACCAGCCTGCCAGCCGAAGACCAGGCCCGGCCCGGCGTCACCGCGAGCCGGGCAGCCGGGCCGCACCAGCTCACCTGCCGGCAGACCGAGCACACCTTCCGCCTCATGACCCGCGCGCTAGCCAGAGACGACCCCGACGGCACCCCCTCCCCGGCACTGCAGGCCACCTGCGACCGGCTGCTGGAAGCCAGCATCCCCGCCCCCCTGAAGAACGCCACCACGTCGCTGGCCGCGGACCGGGCCGACGCCGAGTCCTGGTCCCGGCCGCCCCGCCACGGAACAACCGCCTGCCACGACCCCGAGGCCTCCCGGGGACACCGCAACACCCAGCCTGCCCGGCCCCAGAGGAGAGATGTTCTTCGGCTACTACCTCTCGGCCCTGACCATGGTCCGCGAGGAAACAGGCCCGGCCGTCCCCGAGCTGGCCCGCCGCATGACCGCCTGCTCCTGCCGCCAGGACCCCGCCCGCGCACTGGTCCCCGTCCTGCAGAAAATGGCCGCCGGCGGCATCCCGCCCGGCGACCTCCTGGCCGATTCCGGCTACTCCTACCGCGTCCCCGCCGACTGGGCCATCCCGGTGCTCCAGGCCGGCGCCGCCCTGGTCGCTGACCTGCACCCG
Source organism: uncultured Actinomycetota bacterium (assembly GCA_963819285.1). Classification (GTDB taxonomy): domain Bacteria; phylum Actinomycetota; class Actinomycetes; order Streptosporangiales; family Streptosporangiaceae; genus Chersky-822. Next base: position 178,370 of record CAWFVM010000002.1, on the reverse strand, counting down.
CAGGACCGCGGACCCCAGGGAACTCACCAGGGAGCGGTCATCCGCGACGGCAGCCTCTACTGCCCCGCCACCCCGCAGCCCCTGCTCCAGCTCACCCCGCTCCCGCCCGGCGCCACCAGCGAGCAGACCGCCGCCCACGACCAGCAGACCGCCGAGCTAGCCCGTCACAAGCTCGGCCGGCACACCGCCGACGACACCGACGGGCTACCACCGCGTCACCTGCCCCGCCACCACCGGAAAGATCCGCTGCCCCCTCCGCCCCGCCTCCATGACCCCGGGCCGCGACCGGCCCGAGATCCTGTCACCCCCCGAGCACCCCCCAGCCTGCTGCACCCAGCAGACCATCACCGTCGAACCCGGCATCGCAGCCAAGACCCGACAGAAACACGACTACCCCTCCCCAGCCTGGCGCCGCTCCTACGCCCGCCGCACCAGCGCCGAACGCACGTTCTCCACCATCAAGGACCCCGCCACCACCACCATCGCCCGCGGCTGGTGCCGCCTCACCGGCCTGACCCCCCTCATGATCTGGACCGCATCCCTGCTCGCCATCCGCAACCAGCGCATCCTCGCCGCCTTCACCACCCGCCAGGCCGACAGCGCCCGCCGCGCCGCAGCCGGCCTCCCGCCCAGGACCAGGAAACGCCGCCGCACCACCCAGGCCAGCCCCGCCACCGCACCATAACCCAAGCCCGCTCGCCGCCACCTCACCCAGCAACCCCCGCCACGGCCATCCCGGACGCCGCAACCACGCCCGCCAGCCATCAGCATCAGCAGAAGACCACCCACCCCGGCAAAAGCAGCCCCGCCCGCAGCAGGCACGCCAGAGTGTCAGACCCAAATGTGAACATGGAGCCTGGTGAAGTGTGAATACCTCGGAGTGAGGTCTTCACGTTTGGGCCTGACCTGGGCAGTTGGGGGGCAGGTGGTGGTCCGCTCACAGGTTAAGGGGGCGTAGCCCACGTGGTGGTGGTTACCGGTTCCAGCGGGGGTCAGCTTCGGCGATGGCGAGGCTGAGGGCTTCGAGCTCGGTGATCAGCTCGCGCAGGCGGCGGTGGTTGTCGAACCAGGGCTGGTAGTCGGCGAGCTGGTCGTCGGACAGTATCCGGGTGGCGGTCTTGCCGTTTTTCTTGCGGGTCCACTGGTGATAGGGGCCGTGCGGCTGCGGCGGGTCGGCGTGGCAGCGGCAGCTCGCGTGTCCGCAGCGGGTCATCCGGTCGGCCAGGGTGCCGGGCAGGGCGAAGCCCAGGCGGGCTAGCTCGCGGGCGATGCGGCGTGCCTGGGCTTGCTGGGCCGGGGTGGGCGACACGTTCTTATTGTCGCAGCCAGGGTCCCCCGTCTCGCGCATCTCATTAAGTATAAGTGCTGTATGAATGAGATGGATGCTGAGGTTGCCGCCTACATCCTGCGGTGGCGGCCGTCGTCGGTGTCGGCAGAGGCGGCGGCGTTTGCCCGGGACGTGATCGCGAGGGCCTGCCCGCTGGGCCGGGAGCGGGCGAAGAACCTGCTGTGGGCGGCGGGCAAGCTCGCCGATTACTCGATCGGGCTGGGCATGGACGCGGTACCGGAGGCAGTACTGCATCCGTCGGTGGCCGAGAGGTTCACCCGGTGCGCGCCGGGGCTGTCCGGAGCGGCGCGGCGGACGCTGCGCACGAACCTGCGGTTCATCGGCCGCAGGGTCGTGCCGCAGTTCTACCCGCAGGACGTGCCGCTGCCCCGGGAGCGCTCGAAGGCGCCCTATAGCCCGGCGCAGATAGCCGGGTACCTCGCGCTGGCGGACGCCCAGCCCGCGATGGAGCGGCGGATGCGCGCCGCAGCGCTGGTCTGCCTGGGCGCCGGAGCCGGGCTGATCCGCTCGGACCTGCGTGACGTGCGCGGGAACGACGTCTCCTGCCGTTCCGGGGGCGTGATCGCTGCGGTCCGGGGGAGCCATCCCCGCGCGGTACCGGTGCTGGCCCTCTACCACGCGCCGCTGCTGGCGGCCGCCGGCTTCGCCGGGAGCTCCCTGATCTGCGGCGGGGCCGATCCGGGGCGCCGGAACATCACGAACCCGCTGATCACCAGCCTGGACGGCGGGAGCGGGCTGCCCCGGCTGGACACCGGCCGGCTGAGGGCGACCTGGCTGCGGGACACCGCGCAGCTGCTGGGGCTGGCCACGTTCATGCACGCGGCAGGGATCAGCTGCTCCCAGCGGCTCGGCGACGTGGTCACCGGGCTGGAGCCGGCCGGCGAGGCCGACGCGGTCCGGCTGCTCGGGTCCGCCCTCCGGCGATGACCGGGCTGCCGGCGCTGGAGGCGGTCATCGACGCCTCCGGGGCCGCGCCGAGGATAGAGGCCCTGCTGCCCGCAGGCGTCCGCGCCCGGCAGCTGAGCGTCCGCACGCTGCTGGCCGGCATGTGCCTGACCCAGGCCGACGGGCGGCCCGCCCACCTGACCCGGGTGCACCAGGCGCTGACCAGCCTGCCGGAGAACGACCAGAAGCGGCTCGGCGTCATCGCCGGCTGGAAGGACGTGCCCCACCTGCTGACCTACCGGCAGACTGAGCGGACCTTCGGCCTCGTCGCTGACGCCCTCGGCAAGGACCCCCCGGACGGGCTGCCCTCCGCGCCGCTGCGGCGCATCTGCGATGACCTGCTCGAAGCTTCCGTCCCGGAGCGGTTCAAGGATGCCAGCACGTCACTGGCCGTGGACTGGACCGACCTGGAATCCTTCTCCCGCCCCCCGCCGCGCGGCACCAGCGACTGCGCCGACCCGGAGGCGTCGTGGGGCCACCGCAAGAACAACCTGCTGCGCAGCGAAGACGAGCTGTTCTTCGGCTACTACCTCTCAGCCGCGATCATGATGCCCGAGGAGACCGGGCCAGCCGTCCCCGAGCTCGCCCGCCGCGCCGCGCTGTCATCCTGCCGGCACGACCCCGTCCGCGCCTTCGCCCCCGTGCTGACCTCGATGCCCGCAGCCGGGATCCCGCTCGGCGACATCCTCGGCGACTCCGGCTACTCCTACCGCGACGCCGGAGCCTGGGCCATCCCGCTCAGGGCCGCCGGAGCGCGGCTTGTCCAGGACCTCCACCCGAACGACCGCGGCCCCAAAGGCACCCACCACGGAGCGGTCATCAGCAACGGGAACCTGTACTGCCCCTGCACGCCCCGCCCGCTGCTCGAGCTCGGGCCGGTCGCCCGCACCGCCACCAGGGAGCAGGCCGCCGACTGGGAACGCAAGACCAGCGAGCTGGCCCGGCACAAGCTCGGCCGCCTCACCGCAGACGACGCCGACGGCTACCACCGAGTCCAGTGCCCCGCCGCCATGGGCAAGATCCGCTGCCCGCTCCGCCCCGCATCCATGCTGCTGGACCGGGACCGCCCCGAGATCCTGCAGCCCCCCGAGCAACCCCAGCCCTGCTGCGTCCAGCAGACCATCACCGTCCCGCCCGCCGTGCTCGCCAAGACAGCCCAGAAACACGACTACCCCTCCGCCGCCTGGCGCCGCTCCTACGCCCGGCGCACCGGCGCCGAACGCGGATTCGCCACCGCCAAGGACCCCGCCACCAACAACATCAGCCGCGGCTGGTGCCGCCTGATGACCCTGACGCCGCTCACGCTGTTCACCACCACCCTGCTCATCACCCGCAACCAGCGCATCCTCAGCGCCTGGGAAACCCGCCAGCAGGAAACCGCCCGCCGCGCCGCCGCCGGCCTCCCCCGAAAACCCGGCGCCGCCGCCGCAAGGCACTCACCGCGCTCACCACAGCCACGCAGCCGCCCTAGACCTGGCCGCAACGCCCCCTGCGCCAGGCAGCACCCGCCCGCCAGCATGACCGCACGCACCCGCAGCACGCCAGGAACCAGCCTCAGCCACGCCAAAGTCCCCACGCGAACACAAAACCGCACGCGAACAGGCCGCCGCAACCGGCCCGCAGCCACCAGGAATGTCAGACCCGCCTGCAACAATCAGGCCAGGAAACCCAAACGTGAACAAGGTCCCCACTGAAACGTGAAGACCTCGGAGTGGAGCTAAGCGGGCTCGAACCGCTGACCCCCTGCTTGCAAAAGGGGTTCGCGCTCCGCGCCGACCAGGCTAAATCGTATAACCCCAGTTCAGAGGCTCCTCTTCAACCCAGTTGGGAGCGGTTCGGGCAGGGCCGCAACCATTGCGACCTCCCAAATTCCTCCCAAATGATCATGGAGGAGCAGCATGCTTGACCTGCGCCAATGGAAATTTCAGACCGAGACGTCGTCGCTCGGCGATCGTGAAGATGAACCGGCCCGCCCTCAAACGCTGCGCGAGATTGCCGAGCGCGGCGAAATAGCCGCTGCCGTAGGCTGCCTGGCCGATGCGTCGGGCCATCCGCTTCGCAAGGACGATCCGCTGGCGCCGCTGGCCAGCGATCTCGCCCGAGCACTGACGGAAGCCGGGTTAACGCTCCATCACTGCGTGCAGCACGACCCGCTGTACCGACTGGGCGGCGTGTGCCTAATGCCGGTAGTTCAATGGGAGGGTGCGGAAGGCCGTGAAGGCGTCGCACTGTCATGGACGTCGCACGATCTGCTGTCGCGCGACGGGTGCAGGTACGGGCGAGTATCAGGGGATTCAGCGAGCCATGAACGCGGCGCTCGGCCAGGTGCTCGCCGCACTCGGGTACGAGGTCGGCCCGTTCGGGACCGGTGGTGCGTGGCTTGTCATGGTTCGCCCGGCGGCCGATTCGGAGGCCTGCCAGCGAGCGGCGTCGATCGGGCGATCTGGGTCTCTGCGGCCGTCGCTGTTCTGGCAGTGGTCGGCATCGCGGCGTATGTGCCGTGCTGGCACACTTATGAGGTCGTGCGTGAGCACGGCGAGATCGGCGTCACCACTCGGTTGGAACCGGCGACGATGGACCGGGCTGGTGTACTGCTCGTGGATGGTTGTGCTGTACGCGGCGCGGCACCGTGCACGTGCCAGCCTTGGATTGGTGGCTGCTGGCTCTCGGCATCGTGGCGACGCTTCGAGGTTACCCGCCACCGTAGGAACCGTTTCAACAAAGCCGGCTAATCCTGGGCGGAATTATAGAGGAGTCGTACCGCGTCGTAGTTACCACGTTCTTGCAGGCTGGATGACCAGTTGCCTGAGCGAACGGGCGCGGCTCAAGGTCGGGCCTCAAGCCACGCCCGCGTTATCGGGTTGATCACGTTTTGACTACGCTAACTACTATGTAGAGTGCTGTTAGTGTTGCGCTGCCAGTCACCAGCACTAGGCACAGGCGGGCGGTCCGGTGCCAGCTGTCACAAGCCATCCAGACCGTCCGCCACATCGCTTCGGCCCAATTCATCCTGATCACCTCCTTTGCTTAAGATTTCTGAACCCATTAGAAGATATTCGGTCCTGGCCGCTCAATACTGTTGGACTTGGTTGGACTTGGTTAGAATTGGCGATACAGTGAGGTGTGTCTTATGCCACAGCACATGCGCATCCTCGATGACTCTGACCCTCTGCATGTCTTCGCTGCCGACCTACGCTGCCTCCGGGATGGAGCAGTGCGGCGCCCCATCGATAGGAATTCACCCGAAGCCGATAAAAATAGAGTAAATGAACCGCTATCTATTGACGAGGTTTGCTATCGGCATCAGATAAGCCGGGCGTCAATTTACGCTGCGCTCGCCGGGACGCGACTGCCTTCCCGAAGGACGCTCCTGGCGATGGTGCGGGCATGGGCGCCGTCTGGCGAAGCAGAGATCTCGGAATGGATGGCGCGGCGACTCGGCGCAGAGGCAGAAAGTAAACGAAGGGCGGACAAGTCTTCTCCGCCCGGCTCATCCGACCCGCAATCCGTGGATAACAGTGATCGGCAGTCGCAGTACCTCGGTTCGACTACAAGCCAGTGGCATTTGCCCACGTCAGATGGCCAAAGGACTCAAAAATCGGATCGATCCTTGGACGGATCCGCCACCGCCGTCGACCCTGATGACGTTCCCGAGTTGGCCCAATTGAGGCTGGCGACCATGCTGCAACAGCTGAGAAAACGAGGAATGCTTCCCCCCAAGGCGGTCGCAATGAATAGCAAAAGTAGTTATTCGACGATCAGTGCAGTACTACGCGGCTCGTCCCTTCCATCATCCGACTTGCTGGAAAGAATTCTCCAAGTCGTTAGAGCATCAAAGGAAGATGCCGCGGAGGCGCGACGCCTCTTGGTGCTGGCGAAATCAATAGAACAAGTCTACTACCTATATTCCGAGCTGCGAAACGAGGAAATGATAGAAGCGTACGTTAATGGGGATCGTAACCCTCGTCGCTGGAATGAATACCGGTTGGACTTGGAGACAAGACTCTCAAGAAACTGGCCATAGTACCTGTGCGTGTCATGCTTTTATGATCTGCTTCGTATTTTTGGCAAGGGCAGACGGGTGCTGAACGCGGAACGGCCACCGCTTGATCGTCCCGGTTGTGATAACTGGTAATGATCGTGCGGTGGCCGCTGTGCCCTATCGTAGCCCTGACCGTTGGCTGGGTTCGCTGGATAGGCCGTTGAATGAGGCCGTGGACTCGAGGCTCGCCCGGCCTAGGTAAGCCCGACGGCGCCCCGGAGCGGTGCGCCGTCACGACCGACCCGCCAGGCGGACGCTATACCGACCGCGCCAATGCCTCCCGGCCCGCTGGAAGCGCAAGAACGCCGCGTGCCTCGCGTACCGACCGGCGCGAACCCTGCGCGATTGGCACGGCGGCCAGCGCTGCCCGCGCGCTTGACGCGATCAGCGCGTCGGAACGCCATGCACCAGGCAGCGCAGTCAGGACAGTCATGCAATGCCGCGCGCCGCCATCGACATCACCGGTCCGGATCAGCGCCTCCGCGCGGTGCATCTCTACCTGGGTCCGGCCTCGGCCCGAGTGGGGATAGACAGCCAGGGCCTCATCATGGGCGGCCCCGGCGGCGTGCAGATCGCCGGATCGGGTCAGCACCCAAGATCTGGCGAACCGCATCCGCCGCTCAGGCTGACCCCACTCCGAATCCACCGCACCGACGTCACCGTCAGGAAGCGCTTCCCAAGCACGCTACGCGTCTCCTGGCCAGCATCAGTACGTGACCACATTATATTCCGAGCAGTCGGCGCCACGGCGCACGGGTGATCCTGATTGCCGTTCCTGCCGTGGCCGGGGCTGGAAATTCCTTGGCTTCCGCAGGTCAGCGGCTATAGCAGGCGACGCGAGCGAGCCGGACACGGGCACGATCTCGGAAGAATGCCTCGTGAGCATTGGTCTGGCTGCTCACGAAACCATGTCTGACCTGCAAAACTACGATGTGGAGCTAAGCGGGCTCGAACCGCTGACCCCCTGCTTGCAAAGCAGGTGCTCTTCCAGCTGAGCTATAGCCCCTCGGATATACACTTGTGACCTGCGACTTTACCAACGCCAGCTACACTAGCATGCGTGATGTACCGGTGGAAGACCACCTGATTATCAGGAGTCATCATGACCACCGGGCCGCCTCTGAGCGCACTCGCCACGTCCTTCGAGCTGAGCCTCGAAGAGCGCGGACTGTCTGACCGTACTCTTGAGTCCTACCAGCGTACCCTCACGCAGTTCACCTCATATCTTGCCGAGCACGACCTGCCAGCCGACACCGAAGGCGTCGACGCGCCGCACATCCGCGCCTTCCTCGCCGCGGAGACGACCCGCACCAGCGCCGTGTCGGCCCACCAGCATTACCGGAATCTCCGGGTGCTCTTCAAGTGGCTCGTGCAGGAGGGTGAACGTACCGGGCCCGACCCCATGCCGCGCGTGCAGCCCCCGAAGGTCACCGCGAAGATCAAGCCCACGCTGAGCGACGACGACCTGGCCAAGCTGCTCCAGGCGGCCGAAGGCCCGGCCTTCGAGGCCAGGCGTGACACAGCGATCCTCCGCGTGCTGATCGACAGCGGTGTACGCGTGAGCGGACTCGGCGGCATGCTGCTGGAGGACGTGAGCCTGCGCTCCAAGACCATCAAAGTCGTGCTCAAAGGCGGCGATGAGCACCTCATACCCCTAGGACGCAAGGCAGCCGCGGCGGTAGACCGGTACATCAGGATCAGGGCGAGGCATCCGCGTGCCGACTCTCCGTGGCTGTGGCTGGGCACCAGCGGCAGGGATACGGCTCATTTCGGGACGGCCGGAATCCAGGACATGATCGAGCGGCGCGGCAGGGAGGCGGGTCTGGGGAAGATCAGCCCGCACTGGTTCCGGCGCACCTTCGCTCACGACTGGCTGAACTCTGGCGGCTCGGAAGCCGACGGCATGAGGATCGCAGGCTGGAAGACCCGGACGATGATCGAGCACTACGCAGGCGATCTGGCCGTCGAACGCGCCCGGCAAGCCCAGGCCCGCCTCGCTCCCGGCGACAGACTGTGAAGGTTGGGCGGGTGGGGACGGAGGGCAACGGAAAGTGGTGATACGTCGGTCGCTGACCGCCACGTATCACCACTTTGATAACCAGAAACCCGGCCAATCGGGCAAATTTTCGACGGAAAGTGATGATACGTCGAATCGGCCGGACGACCTATGAACACTTTCCTGGCTCCCCGCTCCTCGCCCCTGCGGAGCTACGGTCAGAACGCGGCCGCCAGGCACAACCAGGACACGCCCCTGAATCCAGAAACCTGGCGCCCTTTTAGATCATGATTGGGTCATGATCACGGAAGGTTGCCTGGGGTGCTCGGGCGCAGGCCGCGCCACCCGCCGCGCTCGAACGGCAGGTCTTTACTCGTCGGCTGTGGTTGCCTCGGTCCACAGGTCGAGCTCGGCTCGGTCCGCCTGAACCTTGCGCCAGACAGCCGCCACGCCGAGCAGCACAACGGCCAGGACGATCAGCTTCTTCACGGTTGCTTTCCTTACCTCTCCTGCCGCGGGCGCCGATCTCGCAGGCGCCGCGGGTCCAGACCCCAGAGTTCATCACCGATCCGCGCGTCCTGCAAATCGACCCATGACAGCCTAGCAACCTGCCCCTTAACGCTGCCGGTCTACGCGCCTGGAATCCCAGACGGGCTCAGTCGCCTCATAAACTTCACCAGACTCGCCGAATACCATAAACCGGTCAAAAGATCGTGCGAACCAGCGATCGTGGGTCACTGCCAGTACTGTGCCCGAATACTGCTCAAGGCCCTCCTGCAGAGCCTCCGCACTGGCCAGGTCCAGGTTGTCGGTCGGCTCGTCGAGCAGCAGCAGCGTAGATCCCGCTAGCTCTAGCAGCAGGATCTGCAGCCGGGCCTGCTGCCCTCCGGACAAGCTGGCGAACCGCTGCCGGGCACAAGAGCCGAGCTCATACCGGGCCATCGCCGACATCGCCTCGTTAATCAGCATGGCATGTTCAGCCATCAGGATCTCAAGAGGACTCCGCTCCGCCAGCTCGGGCCGGGCGTGCGTCTGAGCGAAGATGCCGGGGACCACTCTCGCCCCGAGGCGGCACACCCCGGTGTGCGCGACCTCGTCGCCGTCGAGCAGCCGCAGGAAGTGCGACTTCCCCGAGCCGTTCGAGCCGAGCACCGCGACCCGCTCGCCGTACCAGACCTCGAGATCGAACGGCCGCATCAGCCCGGTCAGCTCAAGGTCCTCGCAGATAACGGCCCGCTTGCCGGTACGCCCGCCCCGCAGCCGCATCCGCACGTTCTGCTCTCGCGGCGCCTCCTGCGGCGGCCCGGCCTCCTCGAACTTGGCCAGCCTGGTCTCAGCGGCATGCAGCCGGGATGCCATCGAGTCGTTGTAGGTGGCTTTCTGCCGGTACATCCGGACGAGTTGCTTCAGCTTCTCGTGCTCCTCGTCCCAGCGACGACGCAGCTCATCGAGCCGCTCGATCCGGTCCCTGCGCGCCTGCGCATAGCCGGCGAAGCCGCCGCCATGGGTCCAGACGTTGCCGTCCTCGACCGTGATGATCCGCTGGGCGCAGCCCGCGAGCAGTTCCCGGTCGTGACTGACCAGCAGCACGGTCTTCGGCGTTGTCTTCAGCTGCTGTTCGAGCCAGAGCTTGGCCGGCACGTCGAGATAGTTGTCGGGCTCGTCGAGCAGCAGTACCTCGGTCTTGCCCCGGAGCAGCGATTCGAGCACGACCCGCTTCTGCTCGCCGCCCGACAGCGTCCGCACCTCGCGAAACTGGCACCGGTCGAACGGTATGCCAAGCGCGGCCACAGTACAGGCGTCGGCGTGCACCTCGAAGTCATAGCCGCCCGCGTCCCCCCACTCGGCCAGCGCCGCCGCATACCGCAGCTGGGCCGGCTCGTCGTCGCGCTCCATCATCACGAGCTCGGCGGCGTCGAGCCGGGCGGCCGCCTCCCGCACCCGCTGCCCGGCGATCGAGAGCAGCAGGTCACGCACCGAGGTCTCATCCCTGATGCCACCGATGAACTGGCGCATCACCCCGAGCCCGCCACTACTAGTGATCGAGCCTGACTGCGCGACCAGATCCCCGGCGATCAGCCGCATCAGCGTCGTCTTGCCAGCTCCGTTGGGGCCGACCAGGGCGACGGTGCTGCCTTCTCCGGCGCGGAATGACACGTCCTCAAGCAGGACTCGCCCGTCGGGGAGCGCGTGGGACAGATGCGCCACCTCAATGTGGCCCACGTGCGCACCCCCGATGCTCAGTAAATTGACTCACCGCCGTACCACATAGTCGGCCGCCTGCCTGACAATAGCGGGGTGACCCTCGAAAACCCCAGCGATATTTCCCGGATGCGGATCTCGGATGCCGACCGCGATCGGGCGGCGTCGATCCTCAGCCACGCGCTGGCGCAGGGCCGGCTGACACCGCAGGAGCATTCGGAGCGGCTCGACACGATCTTCGCCGCGAAGACTCAGGCGGACATCGTCCCGGTCGTCAGCGATCTCCCCGGCGCGACCGAGGCTCTGGCCGCCTCCGCTGGCGACCTGGCGCTGCCCGGCGCCGCTGGCGAACTGGCGAGCGGCGGAAAGCGATCGCGACTTGTCGCCGTGTTCGCTGGCGTCACGAGGAAAGGACCCTGGCGAGTTCCGAAGCGGATGGATGCCGTGACCATCTTCGCCGGTGCCGAGCTCGATCTGCGGTACGCGGTGCTGCCGCCTGGCGAAGTCAGGATCAGGGCGATCTGCGTGCTCGGCGGCATGGAGATCACGGTCCCGCCAGAAATGCGGGTGGTCGACGACGGCTGGGCGATCATGGGCGGCCGCGAAATTCCGCCGGATACTCCCGAGTCGAGAAGGCCGGACGCTCCCGTGCTGCATCTTGGCGGGATGACGATCCTGGGCGGCGTTGCCATCAGGCGGCGCCCCCGCGAGGCTGATAGCCACATCAAGCCCCAGAATTGATTTAACGAAATCTCCCAGGGCAATCAGGGTCCCGCGAGCACAGTTCACTCGCGGGACCCTTGAGCTCAGTCTGACCCGGTCCGGCCTGGCGCGGCTCCAGGTGCGGATCCTCGGTGTCAGTTATTCAGTGCGGTCCGCGGACTGCCGTCCGCCGACCGCACTTCCGGCGTTTGCCTGAAACCACAGCGGTCCGCGGACTGCCGTCCGCCGACCGCACTTCCGGCGTTTGCCTGAAACCACAGCGGTCCGCGGACTGCCGTCCGCCGACCGCACTTCCGGCGTTTGCCTGAAATTACAATTGTGCCCGTGATGACTCTCCGGCGCGGGCCCAGGGTGCGAGGCCGGAGACCGGGCGGGTCTTGCCGCAGCCGGTTAGACAGGAACGACGACGGTCTTCATGATCTTGTCTGCCAGCGTCTGGCGCTTCACGTCCCACAGCGGGAACAGGTAGCCGATGTCGCAGATGATGCCGTCCACGATGTGGCACAGGTCACGCAGGAACGCGTTGAGCGTGCCAATCGGCTGTCCGGTCTCCTCGCTGACCAGCTTCATGCCGAGTTGCTTCTTGCCCAGGCTCTGGCCCTGACCGCCGAGGATCCAGCGGTTGTAGATCTGCCAGCCGATGCTGGCGGCGATGCCGACCAGGAGGAACAGGATGCCGATGATGGTGACGTGAATGGCCGCAAAGATGATGAGGAGGATGTACGCCACAATCATGACCACGAATGACGGGACGATATCGATGAGGTATGCGCCGACTCGGTGAAGCCAGTCCGAGTACTGGGAGGAGTCAGGGGCGCCTGAATACGATGGAGTGCCCTGATATGCCATTGGGGGTACCTTTCGTGATACGTTTGCCGAACCAATACGGCGAACGGTACTATGTCAGCTTTGTTTGTGCGTTCCGCACGTCCCCGGATGTTTCTTAGATTTAGCTCATCTATATAAAACCAAACCTATGCAATTGAAACAGCCAGCTTAGCGCGACAATCACCATCATGACCCTGGTGATGCGCTGCCGCGCACGGTACGAGGCCTGCCGTGGCGGTGTTGCCAGGCCGAACACTCGTGCGACCAGTACCGGTGCCGTTCCCACCGCGAGCATCGCGACGAGAATGGCGAGCGGGCTGGTCCTGACCGCTGTTGCCCACTCCCCGTGGGTCATCGCCACGGTGGCGGTGGTCAGACCGCAGAATGGGCAGGGCACACCGGTGAGCGTGTACAGCGGGCACGGGATCCCGTGCCCCCCGGTGTGAGCCATGATCATCGGGTAGACCGCGCCGATGGCGGCCGCACCCGCGCTGAACATGGTGATGTTCTCGGGGACCGAGTACATCCTCCTGATATTCACTACTCTCCTGACCAGGCGAGACATCAGCTAGCGGTTGGAGCGAATCGTAACGTGGTTACTGCCCTGGTGGGAGACCTATTGCGGAGATCTAACCTGGTTAGGTCCACGCGTTGTGATCGCTTGACCCCATGATCGAGGGCCTCATTCCGGCACGATCGCCCGGTATGCCGGTTCCCACATCAGGTGCCTGACCTGCTGCGCGAGGTCCGGCTCACGGACAGCACGCGCGACACCGTCCTGCCAGGCCGTCTCAGCGACTGCCACGGCGACCGCCACCGAGGTGTCCCGCAGTTCCTCGACCGGTGGCAGCAGCGCACCGCCAGGCACCGAAGTCTGCGTCAGGTTCGCGACGGCGTGGGCGGCCGCCGCGAGCATTCCGTCGGTAACCCGGCTGGCACGGGACGCGATCACGCCGAGGCCGATACCGGGGAACACCAGCGCGTTGTTCGCCTGCCCGATCTCATATCGGACGCCGTTGAACCATACCGGCTTGAATGGGCTGCCCGTCGCCACCAGGCCGCGCCCGTCGGTCCACCTGATCAGATCGGCCGGAGTCGCCTCGGCGAGCTCGGTGGGATTGGACATCGGCAAGATCACCGGCCGGGCCGCGTGCGCCGCCATCTCCCTGACGATCTCCATGGTGAATGCCCCGGCTCTGGTCGAGGTCCCGATCAAGATGGTCGGATGTACCCGGCTGACCACCTCGGCCAGGCCGATGCCGCCAGCCTCACGCAGCCAGCCGGCCACCTCGGCAGGCGGCCTGGCGCAGCGCTGCTGCGACTCGCTGAGTCCGGGCAGGTCGCTGGTGAGCAGGCCCGCCTTGTCGATGGCCCAGAATCGCGCGCGGGCCTCCGCGTCCGTCATCCCGCCGGCCACCATCTCGGCCCTGAGCTGATCCGCGATCCCGGTGCCGGCCGTGCCAGCCCCGAAGACGACGACCCGGTGGTCCTTCAGCTCAGTTCCGGTCGCGCGCACGGCGGCGAGCACGGCCGCCAGGTTCACCGCTCCGGTGCCCTGGATATCGTCGTTGAAGGTCAGCAGCCGGTCTTGATAACGATCAAGCAGCCGCCTGGCGTTGCTCAGCCCGATGTCTTCCCAGTGCAGCATCGCCTGGGGGAACAGCTTGCTCACAGCGGCTACGAAGGCGTCAAGGAACTCGTCGTACTCCTGCGGCGAGACTCGGGGCCGCCGGTTGCCGATGTAGTTGGGGTCCTGCAGCAGGCTCTGCCGGTCGGTTCCGACGTCGAGCATGACCGGCAGCGCGCGGTCGGGGTCGATCCCGCCGGCCGCTGTATAGACAGCCAGCTTGCCGACCGCGATATGGATGCCGCCTACCCCCCAGTCTCCGATGCCGAGGATCGCGCCGGCATCGGTAGCGACGATCAGGTCGATCTCGCTGCCGTCGAGGTCAGTAGCGCGAAGTGATTCCTCGATCAGCTCGGGATGCTCAACGGACAGGTAGACGCCGCGCGGCCTGCGGTATTCGTCGCTGTAGCTCTTGATCGCCTGACCAATCGTCGGGGTGTACACAATCGGGAGCATCTCGGTGAGGTGCGTGATCAGCAGCCGGTAGAAGAGAACCTCGTTGCGGTCGTGAATCTCGTTCAGCAGGACGTTCTTGGCGAGATCGGTCGGCTGGCGCAGATACTGGGCGTAGACCCTGGCGACCTGCTGGTCCAGCGTGACGTGGGCCGGAGGGATCAGCCCCGTCAGCCCGAGCTGATGCCGCTGGTGATAGCTGAAGGCTGTACCCCGGTTGAGCCTCGGGTCGGAGAGAATCTGGCGTCCGCGCAGCCTGGTGTGCCACCTGCCGTCGTCGTCTAGCCACAGCGTAGCCATGCTGGCCCTTTCGCCTGAGTCTTCACCGCCCGACTAGTGCACTATGGCTAGGTGACCATCAAGCACGCAACTGCCAGCACATTCGTCTTCAGCCAGCTCGGCGCTGACTGGCGGCTCGGGCTGATCCTGCATCCGGTGTTTGGCAAGCTCATGATCCCCGGCGGCCACATCGAGCAGTCAGAGACCGCACCGCAGGCAGCTCGCCGCGAGGTCGCGGAGGAGACCGGCCTGGCGATCGATTTCGTACCGGCCTCGGCCAGGCCCGCCCCCGACCTGGTAGTCGCGACCAGGAAACTCGTCAGCTTGCCCTGGTGGATTCTTGAGCAGCCGGTGGAGCACGACCGCCAGCTAGCCGAGCCGCACTTCCATATTGACCACATCTATGTTGCCATCGCCGGCGTCCCTGAGCCGCTGACCCATCCCGCGCACCCGTTCAGCTGGCACAGCCAGGCCGAGCTCGCGGACCTCAACATGTTCGACGACACCAGAGAACTCGCCTACATCCTCTTCACCGACCTCCCGGTCTAACCTGGCCAGAGGGCGCGGACCATGTCGATGGTGTCGGCCTCGTCGGCTCGCTTGTCTGTGCGGTAGCGCAGTACCCGCGCGAACCGCAGGGTCACGCCGCCGGGGTAACGCTTGCTGGCCTGGACGCCGTCGAAGGCGATCTCGGCCACCAGCTCAGGACGCACCCGGACCACGCCGTGCTGCTGCCGGGGCGGATCGGGCGGATCGGCGAGCGCCAGCAGGTGCTCGGTCTGCCAGGTCAGCATCGCGTCGGTGAGGCCCTTGAACGTCTTGCCGAGCATGATGAACTCGCCGGTCCGCGGATCTCTGGCCCCCAGATGCAGATTCGACAGCAGGCCGGCCCGGCGGCCGTGGCCCCACTCGACCGCCAGGATGACCAGGTCGAGGGTGGTGCGGGGCTTGACCTTGATCCAGTCGCTGCCTCTGCGGCCAGTCCGGTACGGTGCCGCCACGGCTTTGACCACGACGCCCTCGTGTCCGGCGGCGATCGCGCCAGCGAAAAACTCGGCCGCCTGCCCGGCGTCGGCGGTCACGATCCTCGGGATCAGCAAACTGGCGGGCACGATCTCGGCGAGCCGGCCAAACCGGTCCGCGGCGGGCTCGTCGATCAGATCCTGCCCGTTCACGTGCAGCAGATCAAACAAGAACGCCGTGAGCGGCACGGCGCCCTGGTCGGCCGGCACCGACTGGCTCGCCACCCGGGCCGAGGTGACCTGGAAGGGGTAAGGCCGCCGATCCTCGCGCAGGGCTATCGCCTCGGCATCGATCACGGCGGACTCGACGTCAAGCGCCAGCGCGATCGCGACCAGCTCTGGCACCCGCTCGGTGATGTCATCGAGGGTCCTGGTGAACACCCAGACGCGTCCGCCAGTGCGGCCCGCGGACTGCCGTCCGCTGGCCGCACTGGCTGTGTTTGCTTGTGCAGCCCGGTGGATCTGGACCCTGATGCCGTCGATCTTCCAGTCAAGCGCGGCCGGGGTGATCTTGCCCGCGCTTATTTTGCCCGCGCTTATTTTGCCCGCGCTTATTTTGCTCAGGGCGGCCTCGATGCCTGGCGCCGAGGCGGCCAGCATGGGCCTGACCGGCTGGCCGACGGTCAGCGTGAACGCTTGCAGGACATCGACCACGCCCGCCCGGTCGGCACCAGCCGCGACTGCCCCGAGCGTGGCCCTGGCCACCGCCGGCAGTGAGCCGCGGAGCTGACTCGCGCGCCGCACTTCCTGGGCCGGCACGCCGGCGGCCTGGGCGACAGCCTCGGTCATGACGCCTTCGAGCGCGCCCTGACGCAGGTCGCCGGCGATGAGCCGGAACAGGAACTGTCTCTCGCCCCGCGTCGCACGGTCGATCAAGGCGCTGAGCCTGGCCCGTCTTGAGGCCTGCGACCCTGGCCCGAGCATGGCGCCGATCGCCTCGAAAGCGGCGTCGGTCTCGCCCAGCGTGAGGGTGGACTCCTGACCGTCAGGCTCAGCGGCCTGGCCGGGCTGGACAGGCTGGGCTAGCTGGGTCAGGTCCGTGAGGGCCGCGTAGCCCACGCCGATCTGGCGCTGGGTCAGCTCCCCGGACAAGAAGGCGACCGCGATCGGCACCTCGTCCGGCGGAACCAGGGCGAGCAGCTCAGCGATCGCGCTGATCTTGGCCTTGCGTCCCGGTGATCCGGCCACGACGGCCGAGGTGGCGACCACGTCACTGAGCAGCACAGCCCTGATTCTGCCTGAAACTGCCGACAGCGGTCACTGACTCCTCTAACGCGTCCTCGACAGTCCGTTGACCCCAGACTCTCTCCTGGCCCGCTCGGCTTCCGGGTCGACCACCCTGGACCGCTGGTCCGTGCTGCGCCGCTGGCCGGCCCGCTGGCATCGGATACGGCATAGCACGTGACTTGCCGCGCATGGCCATCGCGGTGGCCGCTGCCGCCCCGGCGGCAAGCAGCGCGGTCCCGGCCAGCACCTTCGGCCACCGCCGGCGGCCTGCGGCCGGGGCGGGTCAAGCCGGCGAGCGGTCGCGGCCAGCATCGAGGAGATCCTGGGAGCGCACGTTCTCCTGCACCGAGATGCTGCCGCGAGACGCCCTGACCGCCATCCAGGCGCGGACCCGGCCGACTCGCGGCCTCGCCCAGCTCGCGGCCCCGCCAGCACCCCGCCTGGCCGTCAGCGCGGCCCGCCTGCCCATCGGGCGAGCCTGGTCGGCGAGCTTCGATGCCTGCATGGCGATCTTCCTGGCCCGCCACTGCATGTCGGCCGCTGGCATGGCCGACGCTTTCCTGGTCGTTACAGACACAATGTCCTCCCCCGTGAATGATCCCCACCTGGAAGTTCCCCGCCCGGAGGGCCGCAACCCGGCTGGTGACTCAACAACGCGCATATGCTGGCCGGGAAGTTGCAAAGCGGCCTAGGCCAGGTTGTGCCGCCACGGCAGTCGCCTGGCGTGACAGGATTTCGGCTATGACTAATACGCTTACCGCGACGCTGCGGACCAACAAGGGACCGATCGTCGTCAGGCTCTTCCCTGATCACGCGCCAAAGACGGTCAAGAACTTCGTCGAGCTGGCCGAGGGGACGAGAGAGTGGACCGACCCGAGGAGCCGCCAGACGAGCTCGTCGAAGCTCTATGACGGCACGATCTTCCACCGGGTGATACCCAAGTTCATGATCCAGGGCGGCGACCCTCTCGGCACGGGCACCGGCGGTCCCGGCTATCAGTTCGCCGACGAGTTCCACCCTGACCTGCGCTTCGACCGCCCGTACCTGCTCGCGATGGCCAACGCGGGTCCCGGCACCAACGGATCGCAGTTCTTCATCACCACCGTCCCGACTAGTCACCTGAACCACAAGCACACGATCTTCGGCGAGGTGATCTCGGGCGCCGAGGTGGTCGACAAGATCAGCAACGTGGCAACCGGCAGGGGCGACCGGCCGGTCGAAGACGTGGTGATCGAGTCGGTAGAGATCGAGCGCGACGACAGCGCGGCAGGTTAGGCGGACAGAGCAGGTTAGGCGGATAGAGCGGATGGCTTTCCCCCCAGGCCCAGGCCCGGATCTCCCCGGCTCTGGTGCGCAGGACGCGGTACCCTCCGGTGCGGACGCCGGCCACTCAGCTCCGAGGTGCTTCCGGCACCCAGGCCGTGAGACCTACGTCTCCTGCGTCAGGTGCGGCCGGCCCGCGTGCCCGGACTGCCTTCGGTCGGCGGCAGTAGGCCAGCAGTGCGTGGACTGCGTCAGGGACGGCAACAGGGACACCAGGCAGGCGATGGGGCAATTTGGCGGCAAGGTCGCCGTCGGCACCCCGGTCGTGACCTACACGCTGGTCGCTCTTTGCGTGCTCGCGTTTATCGGCGAGCTTGTGTACAGCAAAACGCTGGATTACGGTGCGATGATCGGCAAGTTCTCCGATTCATCGATAAATGCCAACGTCGGCGTGGCTTACGGCGACTGGTACCGGCTGCTGACGAGCGCCTTCCTGCATGAGCCGCCTGGGGACGGCATCGGCCTGACGCATATTATTTTCAATATGTGGGCCTTGATCGTCGTAGGGCCCTCGCTGGAGCGAGTGCTTGGCCGGCTGCGATTCCTGGGCGTCTATCTGGTGAGTGCCCTGGCCGGATCGGTGCTCCTGTACCTGCTGGCCAAGCCCAACGTGCCGGCCATCGGGGCGTCCGGGGCGATCTTCGGCCTGTTCGGTGCCTGGTTCGTGCTCGCCAGGAGACTGAGGATGGACAGCAGGCAGGTACTGATGCTGATCGGGCTCAACCTGGTGATCACGTTCGTGATCCCCGGCATCGCCTGGCAGGACCACATCGGCGGCCTGATCGCGGGTGCGCTGCTCACAGCGGCTTACATCTACGCTCCGAGGGCCAACCGGACGGTCATCCAGATCGCGGCCACGGTAGTGATGCTCGCGCTGATCGTGGTCGGGGTCATCATCCGGGATCAGCAGCTAATCCACACCGTGATCATCAGGCTGTAGCCAGGAACGGTGACCACCAGGAGGCATCCGCGCCGCCTGGTGGTCGCCGCCTGTCGCCTTACTGCCACCTCGTCGCGAGCATCACTCCGGCCACGATCAGGGCGAAACCGACGACCAGGTTCCACTGGCTGAG
Organism: uncultured Actinomycetota bacterium; assembly: GCA_963819285.1. Lineage (GTDB taxonomy): Bacteria > Actinomycetota > Actinomycetes > Streptosporangiales > Streptosporangiaceae > Chersky-822. The sequence continues at coordinate 159,282 of CAWFVM010000002.1, read as the reverse complement.
CGCGCTGATGGGCAGCGTCTGCCCGCTGATGTAGAAGGTGGCGATCCAGCCCAGCCCGACCAGCAGGCACGCGAGCATGGCAGGTACCAGCCACGGCGGGCTGACCTTCGCCTTGGTCGAGCGTGGTGGCGGGGTATAGACCGCCTTCTTCCTGACACGGGACTTCGGCACAGTGCTCTCCTGGGCATGTTCTGAGCGCGAACATCGCGCTCGGTCGTAAGCGTAGTTGGTGATTTCCCTAGCCGCCCGCCGCTGAGCCTCCCTTACGGGGAGCTGGTGGGCGACGGCGAACCGCCAGCTGGCGGTGTCGGCGACGGTGAGGAACTCGGCGGCGGACTTGACGGCGGACTCGATGATGGGCTCGACGGCGGTGAGCTGGCTGCCGGCACGACATAGATCGTCACCGAGCTGCCCGGCAGCACGACGGTGCCAGCATTCGGCCTGATCTGCCAGACCGTGCCTGGAGCCGCTCCTGGCGGCCCTGACTGGTTGCTGATCACCACTGGCTGCAGGCCGGCGCCCTGATCGCGGCCTCCGCGTCAGAAGTCTGCTGGTCGTAGACCGGCGGCACCTTGACGCCCCCGCCCGACACGTTGAGCACGATCGGCGTGGTGAGCGAGATCTTCGCCCCGGCAGCGGGGCTGGTGCTCACGACGCTGTTCGGCGCGATCGTCAGGCTCGCCACCCTGGACGGGTTGACGGAAACCTGGGTCCAGCCAGCCGCGGCTAGCTTCGCCGCCGCCGCTGACTCGGTGAGCCCCTTGAGCGAGGGCAGCGCCTTGGCACCAGGCCTGGCGTTGTAGGTGACCGTCACGGTGCTGTTCTTGGGCGCGAGCTGCTCGGCCGCCGGGCTGGTCGAGGTCACGACATTCGGGGTACCGGTCGTCGTGATGTTCGCGACCGCCTTGACCTTGAATCCGTGATCCTTCAGCACCTTCTCGGCCTTGACCAGCTTGTCGCCGACCACGACAGGCACCGAGACTCCGGCCGGTGGCGTATGGCCGTTGATCGTCTCGAAGGCCAGGATCAGCGCGCCGATCACCACCAGCGCGACCACGCCGGTCACCCAGGGCCAGATCGGCCGCCGGCGGCGCCGTGAGGTGCGCGGCCCGGCATCGTCTGGCTGCTGCTGCCCGTACTGGTCGTACTGGTAAGGCTGCAGGGAGCCGGTAGCACCCCCCTGAAGCTGGGTCTGCCCCAGCGGGTCAAGCTGCCTGGTGCCCTGGCCGCCAGGGCCGCCGCGGGCATAGCTGGCCGTCTGGCTCAGCTGCGCCCCGACCGGGTAGCCGCCCAGTGCGCGCTGGATGTCGCTGCGCATCTCGGCCGCGCTCTGGTACCGGTCGGCGGGGTCCTTGGCCATCGCCCGCAGCGTGATCGGGTCGGCCCAGCCGGGCAGCTCGGGATCGACCCGTGACGGCGGGATCGGGTTCTCCCTGACGTGCTGGTACGCGATCGCGACAGGGGAGTCGCCGGTGAACGGAGGCCTGCCGGTCAGCAGTTCGTACAGCAGGCAGCCGACCGAGTACAGGTCAGAACGCGAGTCGACCCGCTCGCCCCGTGCCTGCTCGGGCGACAGGTACTGGGCGGTCCCGATCACCTGCGCGGTCTGGGTCATCGTGGCCTGCGCATCCGAGATGGCGCGGGCAATGCCGAAGTCCATCACCTTGATCTCGCCCTGCCGGTTCAGCATCACGTTGCCCGGCTTGATGTCGCGGTGCACGATGCCGTTGCGGTGGCTGTAGTCCAGCGCGCGCAGCACGCCGTCGGTGATGTCGAGCGCCCGCTCGGGCAGCAGCCGCCGGTTGTCTCGAAGCAGGTCCCTGACCGTGCGCCCGTCGACGAACTCCATCACGATGAACGGGACATGGGAGGTCGCTGTCGTGTCCTCGCCGGTGTCATAGACGGCCACGATCGAGGGGTGGTTGAGTGAGGCGGCCGACTGGGCCTCGCGCCTGAATCTGGCCTGGAAGGTCTGGTCCCTGGCCAGGTCCTCGCGCAGCGTCTTGACCGCCACGATCCGGTCGAGCCGCAGGTCGCGCGCCTTGTAAACCTCGGCCATGCCGCCGCGCCCGACGACGCCGTCGAGTTCGTACCGGCCGCCGAGCAGCCTGTGCTGGGTCATGTCTGGCACTTGCGTTACCGTCCTGCGTCGTCTTGCTCTGGCTGGCCAGCCTGGCGGGGTGAGCCAGTGCGTGCCGTTCTGGAATTTAGGCCGGGCTGCCGGGCACTCAATGCTGCCCCAGGTACGCCTCGATAACCTTGACGGCGATCGGCGCCGCCGCGTCAGCGCCGAAGCCACCGCCCTTCACGATCACTCCGACCGCGATCCGCGGGTCCGAGGACGGCGCGAAGCAGGTAAAGACGGCGTCATCGAGATTCCCGCCGTTGGGGAGGCCGTTCTGGGCGGTGCCCGTCTTTCCCGCTATGTCGAGACCTGTGGACGGTCCGGCTGTCTGGTATGCGGTGCCCTCCGGGCTGTGGGTCACGCTTTCCATCATTTTAGCGAGGTCTGACGCCACGCCGGCCGTGATAACCCGCCGGATCGCGGCCGGCGTCGTGTTCTCGACGACTTCCTGATCAGGTGCGCGCACTTCCTGCACCAGGTACGGCTGCATCAGCGTGCCGCCGTTCGCGATGGTCGCCGCCATCATCGCTTCCTGCAGCGGCGTGACGGTGTCGCTGAACTGGCCGATAGCCGACAGTGCGATCTGCGCCTTGTCGGTGAGCGGCGGGTAGTCGCTTGGCGAGACCGGCAGCGGGATCGTCAGGTTCGGGTCATTGAAGCCAAACAGGTTCGCGTAGCTGTGCAGATCGGAACCGCCGACCGTGTCGCCCAGCTTGCCGAAGGCCGTGTTGCAGGACAGCGTGAACGCTTCGATGATCTGCGGTGTCCCGTCTCCGCAGGTCTCGTCGCCGTCGTTGCTCAGCACGCTATGGCTGCCCGGCAGGTGGTAGAACTGCGGCGCCGGGATGGTCGCGGTCGGGCCGGCTACTCGCCCGGTGCTGAATGCCGTAGAGCTCGTGACTATTTTGAAAGTAGAGCCCGGCGGGAACGTCGCGTTAATAGCCCGGTTGAGCAGCGGCTCGCCGGGATCCTCGCGGTACTGCTTGTCGATCTGCCCGAGCTGCTTGCTGTTCAGCGTGGCGTACTTGTTGGGGTTGAACGTCGGATATGACGCGAGCGCGAGGATCGCTCCTGTGCTCGGGTCGATCGCGACCACCGCTGCCGGCTTGCCCATCGCGACGAGCGCGGCGTAGGCAGCGGCCTGTGCTTTGGGGCTGATCGTGAGGTAAACGCTGGCGCCCTGCCGCGACTTGCCGGTGAACAGGCCCTTGAGGTTATAGACGGCCAGGCCCGACGCGGTGCCGGCCAGGAACTTGTTCTCCGTCTGCTCGATCCCGGTCAGGCCGAACGGCGAGGTGGAGCCGAGGATCGAGTCGTAGCCGGTGACCGGAGCGTAGACCTTGCCATGGGTATAGAAACGCTGGTAAATACCGCCCTTGACCAGCTTGGACTCGGCGATGACCTGCTGCTGACCGCCACCGCCCGCGATTATTTCCCCTCGCTGGTTCTTGAACTGCTGGCTGAACACCCTGCTGTTGCCTGGCTCGCTCGCCAGCGAGTTGACCCGGAAAGCCTGCAGGAAGTTAACCCAGCCAAGGAGCAGCACGAACATCACCAGGCAGGCGATCGACAGTCGGCGCAGCGACCTGTTCATCCGATTCGGAAGGCTGAAATCGTTCATCCGGCTCGCACCACCTGGGTCAGTCCCTCTTCCTGGATCGACTGTGGTGCAGGACGTCGCGCCGAGTCGCTTACTCGCATCAAGATCGCGATCACGATCCAGCTCGCGATCAGCGAACTGCCGCCCTGAGACAGGAATGGCGTCGTGATCCCGGTCAGGGGGATGAGCTGGGTCACCCCGCCGACAATGATGAAGACCTGCAGGGCTAGCACGAAGGCGAGCCCGCCGGCCAGCAGCTTGGAGAAGGGGTCGCGAACCGCGATCGCGGCGCGCAGCCCGCGCTGCACGATCAGGGCGAAGATGAGAAGCAGCGCCATCAGGCCGCACAGCCCGAGTTCCTCACCGAAGCCGGTGATGATGAAGTCGCTCTGCACGAGCGGGGTGCGGAACGGCTGGCCCTGCCCGAGGCCGGTGCCGAAGAGGCCGCCGAAGGCCATCCCCTCCAGGCCCTGAACGAGCTGGAAGGCCGAGTTGGTGGCATTGGTGCCGGCGAACGGGTGCAGCCAGTCCGTGAACCGGACGCCGACGTGGGGGACCAGTGCCTGGGCGACGCCCGCCCCGAACAGGAAGAGGCCGATGCCGACCAGCATCCAGGAAGTTCGCTGAGTAGCCAGGTACAGCATCGCGACGAAGAGGCCGAAAAAGAGCGCCGAGGTGCCGATGTCGGACTCGAAGATCAAGATCAGCAGGCTGACCACCCAGATCACGAGCACCGGCACGAGATGGCGGCCGCGCGGCAGGCCAATAAAGCCAAGAACCTGGCGCTTGACGTCCGACAATCCTTCCCGCTGCCGCAGGACCATGGCGGCGAAGAAGACGGCGACCGCGATCCGGGCGAACTCACCGGGCTGGATCGAGAAAGCGCCGATGGTGATCCAGACCTTGGCCCCGTTTACCTCGCTGAACCTGCCGGGCAAGATGGCCGGGATGATGAGCAGCACGATGCCGATCGTGCCCAGCGTGTAGGCGTACCGCTGGAGCACTCTGGCCTCGCGGATCACAGCCAGCACGACAATGAAGGCGACAATGCCGACCGCTGTGTACATGAGCTGGAACGCGGCCGCATGCGAGGTGAGCGTGCTGATCTGCTCGCCGGAGTTGGTGCCGCGGCCCGATTGCTGCAGCCGGTAAATCATCACGACGCCGAGACCGTTGAGGACTCCGGCCAGCGGCAGCATCAGCGGGTCACCCCAGGGCGCCCAGCGGCGCACGGCGAGGTGGGCGCTGAGCAGCAGCAGGGCGAACCCGCCAACGTAGATGAGCAGGCCGGACGGCAGATGGCCGTTGAGGCCGAATCCGGCGCTGGCATAGGCGACAGCCGTGATCAGTACCGCGAAGCCCAGCATCGCGAGCTCGGTGCTCCGGCGCCCGCGCGGCATCGGCACCGGCTGCTGCCCGCTTCTAGGCGCCGCCGAGTCAGCCAGGTCATACTGAGCGGCACTCATCCAGAGGCCCCCGCGAAAGCCGGGCAATACGGCGGCAGCACTGGCTTGGGCGGGTACTGGGAGCCGTGGGTGACGCCGGGCCTGGCGCTGGTGTGCTTGCCGGTCGGCTTGCCTGTGCTGTGCTTGCCCTGGCTGGGCTTCTTGCTGGTGCTATGCGTGCCAGAGGTTGGCTTGGGGCTCGCGCTGTGGGTGCGGGTGCCCGGCTGCTTGGCCGTCTTGCTCGTGCTGCGGGTGCCCGTGCTGTGGGTGCCCGTCTTGCTGGTCGTGCCGTGGTGACTGGCTGGGGCATGACTGGCGGTCCTGGTGCCCTTCGCCGGCGAATGCGCGGCCTTGCCCTTGGTCTTGCCCTTGACGGTCTTGTGCCGGGTGCTGACCGGGGGTGGCTTGGGGCGATTCGCGGTCCACGTGGTGATGTCTGACTGGACGACGGCGCAGTGATAGTCCTGCCTGAACTGCGAGATGATCCGCTGTGCCTGCTTGAGGTTCTGCTCGGGTCCGATCGTCGACTTGATCGAGACCGCCTCGCTCGACGGCAGCGCCGAGAGCGGGATGTTCGTTCGCTGCACGACGCTTGACAGCTTCATCCCCGCGACGGCCTGACTGACGCCGCGGAAGACCACGACCCGGCCGTTGGCGGTGCCGACGTAGTACTCGTTCTGGGTGAGTCGCCATCCGAAGTACCCAGCCACGCTCACGACGCTGACGAGCAGCAGCAGCACACTGGTGACCACCGGCCAGCGGCGACGACGGAAAGCTGGCCTGCCGGCCAGGCCGTCATCCTCTTCGTCGTCAAGGGCGCCAGGGTGCGAGCCGGGCTGGCTCGGCGGCCGGCCTAGCATCCTGCAGCGGGCTGCTGAACTGCGCCGCCGCTGGAATGGTGCCGCCCGGCATCGGGCTAGCCGACAACGGGCCGCCTGGCGCTGATGCCTGCTGATCCTGGCCGCTGTGCTGACTGCCCTGCGCACTACCCTGTGTCTGCTGACTACCCTGGGCGAGCTGGTGGTACCTGGCCGCCGGGTTGTCGCTCCTGGTGGCCTCGCCCGCCTCGCTATCGTCGGTCGCCAGCGCCCCGACGATGATCGTCTGCTCGCTTGCCTGCCCCGAGCTAGCGTCCACGACGTCTGCGAGCACACACGTGATGTTGTCCGGCCCGCCGCTGCGGATCGCCAGGTCAACGAGCTGATCTACGGCGGCGTCCAGATCGGTCAGCTCGTGCAGGGTCATGCGCAGCGTCTCGTCGCTCACCACGTCGGTCAGGCCGTCAGAGCAGAGCAGGAACCGGTCGCCGACCCTGGCCTCAAGCATGGCGAGGTCGGGGTCGGCCGGGATGCTGCTCTGCAGCGCCCGCACCACCAGCGAGCGCTGCGGATGCGACGCGGCCGCCTCAGGCGTCAGCCTGCCCTCGTCCACGAGGGACTGGACCAGGGTGTGATCGTGAGTTATCTGCTGAAGTACGCCGTCACGCAGCATGTACCCGCGAGAGTCGCCGATGTGGCAGAGCGCGACCTCGTCCCCTGACCACAGCAACGCGGTCAGGGTCGTGCCCATCCCCTCGGTTGCAGGATCGGAGAGGGTGATCTCCCGCAGGGCCGCGTTGGCGTCCGAGATCGCGTTTCCCAGCGCGGGCAGCATGTCGGCCGGGCTGATGTCCGCATCGAGCGGCGCGATGGTCTTGATGGCGACCGCGCTGGCCACTTCGCCGGCCGCGTGGCCGCCCATTCCGTCGGCGATCGCCAGCAGATGGGGTCCGGCGTAGGCGGAGTCCTCGTTGCCCTCGCGGAGCAGGCCAACGTCAGTGCGGACCGTATAGCGCAGGGACATGGTCATCGGCGCAACTCCAGGACTGTCTTGCCGATGCGGATGGGAACGCCTTGCGGGATCGGCATCGGCTGGGTCACCTTCTGCCTGTCCAGGTAGGTGCCGTTGGTCGAGCCGAGGTCCTCGACAATCCACTCACCGTTCTGCGGGAACAGCCTGGCATGCCTGGTCGACGCGTAGTCGTCGGTCAGTACCAGCGTGGCATCGGCGGCCCGGCCAATCGTGATCTGCTGATCGGTGAGCGTAATGGTTCTTCCCGCGAGGCTGCCATCGGTTACCACAAGCTGCCTAGGTGAAGACCGGGATCTGCCAGCCTGCCGGGCCGGCCGTCCGGGCGGCGGCGGGGCGTCGGCTCGCCGCGCACCCGCACGGGCGGCACGTCGTTGCCGGCGAGGCGAGGATGGCTGGTCGAACAAGTCGGTGCGCACTACTCCGACGGCAGCGATGACAAACAACCAGAGCACGGCGAGAAACGCCAGCTTGATCACGTCGAGGGTGAGCGGGTTCATCGGGTCATGCGTCCTTAGGTAGCCGAGAGCCGACGTTGCCCGGAGCGTGCGCCGGCGGCTTCGGTGTCAAGAACTGCTTGATTGCTGCTGCTCAGTACGTACCGTCCCTGCGGAATACCAAAGTAGTGCGGCCAAGGGTAACGCGAGTGCCGTCGGTGAGCGATACCCGTCGGATCGGCTGTCCGTTTACGAAAGTGCCGTTCGTCGATCCGAGGTCCACGAGCACGACCTCGTCGTCCTCCACTCGGATCTCCGCGTGATGCCTGGACACACCCTGATCAACTAGCCGAAGGTCGCAATCAGTTCCGCGACCCAGGATGATGAGCGGCGAGGTGAGCGGGAAGGTGCGCTGGGTCGCGCCGGCGCCGCTGGGATCAGCGGTCGAGACGAGCAGCCGGGGTGAGCCAGGGAAACCCTCCTGCGGCCTGGCCACATCACTGACTGGCCTGCGGATCTCGCCATCTTCAACCGTCGTGCCCCTGATCACGCCTGACCGGATGCGGAAGGTGCCGATGGTGAGATCGGGGACACCTTCGAACCTGATGCGCACCGGGCCGACGAACGAGTAGCCCTGCTCTCTCGCATGATCTCGGGCCAGGGTCGCTAGCTCGATGCCGAGGCTGTCGGCGAAGACCTCGAGCCGGTCGTAGTCGGCCTGGGCGATCTCGGCGACGAAATCGTTCGGAACTAGCGTCCGGCCCTGCGCCACGATCGCCGCCCGGTCGTCCATCTCACGCTGGACCGCCCCGGCGACCTCGGTTGGCTGCAGGTCGGACTTGAACGCCCGCGCGAAGCCGCCGTCGTACATTCCCTGGAGCCGGTGCTCGAAGCGCTGCAGCACTCCCACCATGCACCTCCCTCTCCCGTTCCGCATTCGATGGTATCGGCGGCATGGCATAGCTCGTGGCGTGCTAGCCTGTCTGTCGCCCGGGGCGGGTGGCGGAACGGCAGACGCGCACGGTTCAGGTCCGTGTGTCCGAGAGGACGTGAGGGTTCAAATCCCTCCTCGCCCACGAGCCGGCTCTCCGTGTTCGCTGGTCTTTGACCAGCTTCACGGGGGGCCGCTTCGTTTTCCTGGGGGCACGAGCCCCCAGACCCCCACGATTGGGGGTTCCGCAGGTAGGTTGGCTGCGGGGTCGAGCCCCCAGACCCCCACGATTGGGGGTTCCGCAGGTAGGTTGGCTGCGGGGTCGAGCCCCCAGACCCCCACGACTGGGGGCTGGGGTCTGCCTGGCGTTGACTGGCGGAGATCACGAGCGCTTGCACTGTCGGTCTTCACCCCCACCTTGCTGGCACTGAGCTGGCTCCGCCTTGGGCGCGTGCACTCTGCCCGTGTCGCACTGTTCTATGCGACCGGGCGCGCGGCATGCGCCGGGACACGGCAGAATCATTATCGTGCCGGAACTTCCTGAAGTGGAGTCGCTTGCGGCGGACTTGCGAGAACGTGCGGTCGGCCGGGTGATAGACCATGCCGATATTGCCGAATTCTCAGTACTTAAGACCTACGACCCCCCGCTCACCGCGCTGCACGGGGCGGAGATCACAGGAATCGCGCGGTTCGGCAAGTTCATCGACCTGATGGCCGGTCCGCCGGCAGGCGGCACCCTGCACCTGATTACTCATCTCGCCAGGGCGGGCTGGCTGCGCTGGCGAGAAGAGCTTCCCGAGGAGCCGCCAAGACCAGGCAAAGGACCACTGGCCTTCAGGCTCAGGTTCGCCGACGGAGCCGGGTTCGACCTGACCGAGGCGGGCACCCGCAAGCGCCTGGCCGTCTACCTGGTCACCGACCCGCAGGCGGTGCCTGGCATCGCTACGCTGGGCCCAGATCCGCTGGCGCCCGAGTTCACCACTGAAGTGCTCGCTGGCCTGCTGGCTGGCCGCAGGACGCAGATCAAGGGCGTGCTGCGGGATCAGCGGATCATCGCCGGCATCGGCAACGCCTACTCAGATGAAGTCCTGCACGCGGCCAGGATGTCGCCGTTCCGGCTCGCGTCGAGCCTGAACCCCGACGCCGTAGCCGAACTGCACCAGGTCATCGTGGATACCCTGCGGTCGGCGATCGAGCGGTCGGCCGGCCTGGCCGCCGCCGAACTCAAGAAAGAAAAGAAGGCTGGCCTCGCGGTGCACGGCCGGGCCGGCCAGCCTTGCCCGGTCTGCGGCGACGTGGTCCGCGAGGTCTCGTTCGCCGACTCGGCGCTGCAGTACTGCGCCACCTGCCAGACCGGCGGCAAGCCCCTAGCCGACCGCCGCATGTCCCGCCTGCTCAAGTGACTCGGGCCTCAGCCCGGCGACTCGCCCCGCTCGGGTTTCCGTGATCATGGTTGGGGTCTTGATCACGGAACGCTGCCGGGGCGATCATGCGGTTTATGTTCCGTGATCAAGGTCTATCTCAAGATCACGGAACCCTGCGAGGGGTGCTTGAGCCGGTGAGTCGGCGCGTCAGTTCTGGGTGCTCGTCAGTTCTGGGCGCGCGTCAGCCCCCGGGGACTAGGCGGTCACCGGGGGCTTCGCGCCTGGGCGCCGGGGGACCGGTCGCTGTGCCTGAGGCAGCGGCCGGCGCCAGCCGGCGCCGGCTAGTGGAAGACCTTGTTCAAGTTGTTAAAGATGCCCAGGTCACAGCCGCCGTCGGTGATTACCCGGAAGACCTTCTGGCCGAACCAGGTGCCCCTGACCACGATCTGGTGGTTGCTGATCATGATCATGGGACACATCACGTGCTTCAGCGGTGGTGCGAACGGCGACTTTTTCATCGCGAGCAGCGACTTGCAGACGCTGGCCGCCTCGGGGACGTTGCCGCTGACCGGGTCGCAGCGCAGCGTAAGGTGCCTGGGCTTGGCGCCCTCGTTGACGATGCTGACTGTCAGCGAGATCTTGGCCGGAGCGGCGGGGGCCTTGCCGCCCGAGCCTGCGGATGACTTGGCTCCGGCTGTCGCGAGCGTGCCGCAGCCGGCCAGGACGCTGGTCAGGGCGAACATCGCCACAGCGGTGGTCGCGATCACCCGGTGCCCTGGTCGCCTGGCACGTCGTGCCGACGCGGCTGGCTGTCGCGATGGGGAAACGTGGGACTCGCGGTCTTGCCGCGCCCTACTACGGTGGGTTTTCACGAGCATTGGACGCACGCGGCCCTCGGCCTGGTTCCATTGACCGATGCGGAACCTGACCGCCGATCTCGCGGCCATTGCCGGATCGGCTCACGTGCTCACCGAGCCGGACGTGGTAGCGGGCTACGCGACCGACTGGACGAGGCGTTATCGCGGCCGGGCGAGCTGCGTGGTCCGGCCAGGGTCGACCGCCGAGGTCGCCGGGGTTCTGCGGGTCTGCGCGGGGCTCGGAGTCCCGGTTGTGCCGCAAGGGGGTAACACCGGCCTGGTAGGCGGCTCGGTCCCGGACGCTGCCGGCCCGCAGGCGCCGGTCATCTTGTCGACGGCCAGGCTGACTGACCTGGAGCCGGTCGACGTCGTCGCCGGGCAGGTCGTCGCCGGTGCCGGAGTCACCATCGCCAGGCTTGACACGCACGCGGCCGCCGCTGGCCTGCGCTACGGCATTGACCTGGCGTCGCGGGACTCGGCCACCGTCGGCGGCACCATCGCGACCAACGCCGGCGGTATCCATACGATCAGGTACGGCCCGACCAGGGCGCAGGTCGTGGGCCTGACCGCCGTGCTGGCCAGCGGCGAAGTACTTGACGGGCTGCGCGGCACCGCGTCGGTCTCGGCCGGCTACGACCTCGGTCAGCTGCTCACCGGAAGCGAAGGCACCCTGGCCGTGATCACCGGGGCCCGGCTGCGGCTGTGGCCGGCTGAGCCAGCAGGCCGCCGTACTGCTCGCCGGCGTCGCCGGGATCGCGCAGGCCGCCGAGCTTTACCGCCGGCTGGGTCCCGGCCTGCTGGCCGCCGAGTACTTCGACGCGGCCGGGCTTGAGACGGTCTGCCGGGCGACTGGGCTCGCGCGGCCGCTGCCCGCCTCGGTCCCCGGTTACCTGCTCGCTGAGCTGGCCGAGGTACCGGGTACCGCCAGAACTGCTTTTGATCCGGAAAGGCTCGCGCGGGCCAATCTGCCGCCAGAGACCGTGCTCGCCGTGGACCGGCCCGACCAGGCCGCGCTCTGGGCTTATCGAGAGCGGCTGACCGAGGCGATCGCATCGGCGGGGGTCCCGCACAAGATCGACGTGTCGGTCCCGCCCGGGGAGCTGGCGGCGTTCCGGTCTGAGCTTGATGAAGTCGTGCGGACAGCCTGCGGCCCCGCACCGTCGACCTTGATTGTCTTCGGTCACATCGGCGTGGGGAACCTGCATGTGAACGTGCTCGGGCCTGACCCAGCGGATCTGGCCGCGGACGCCGCGGTCGCGAGGCTGGCCGCCGCGCACGGCGGGTCGGTCGCCGCCGAGCATGGCGTCGGCCGGGCCAAGACAGGGTGGATCGGCTGGAGCCGGTCAGCGGCCGAGCTGGCGGCGATGCAGGCGATCAAGGTCGCGCTCGACCCGGCTGGCCTGCTCAATCCGGGAGTGCTCTTCCCGCCGCCAGGAATACCGCCGGCCTGAGTCGCTGCCTGGCCGGCTCGTGCCGTCGGCTCCGGTTGCTCAGCCGCCGCCTGGCTGGCTCGCGTGGCGGCAGTTCCCTCGTAGTTCCCGTTATAATATCGTGATCTTTGGCCTTGTGGCGGGTGCCGCAACTCGCGGGTCGGTCTTTCGGCCCTACGCACCCCGTTTCTAGTGCGACGATAGGGACGTGCGGCGTAGGCGGGCGGTGACGGAGCCGGGTCAGGCGCGCATCGATGCGACGGCACAGGCGGTCATCGACTGCGCGCCCGACCCGATCATCGCGCTCGGCAAGGACCGGACCGTGTGCGTATGGAACCCTGCCGCTGAGCGAATGTTCGGCTGGACGGCGGCCGAGGTGATCGGGCTCGAGCCGCCGACTATCCCCAGGGAGCTGCGGGCCGAGCACAACGCGGTGCTTGAGCGGGTCGTCAGCGGCGGGCAGGTCTCGCTCGCCACGAGGCGGGTGTGCAAGGCGGGCGAGGTGCTTGACCTGCGGATCGACACCAGCGACCTGGTCGACGCGGCGGGCGAGCGGCTCGGCTGGATCAGCGTCTGTCACCTAAGCGGCGAGGACGCGACGGTCCGGCACTACATGGCCGAGCGGGCCCGGCTGGTCCGGCGGCTAGGTGACGTCGTCGCTGACATGAACGCCGAGCTTGACCTGGAGGCCGTGCTCGACCGGATCGCGGCCAGCTTGCGGGAACTCACCAGGGCGGACGCAGGCGGCTTCGTGCTGATCGAGGACGACCGGCTGCGGCTGGTGTCGATGGACGGGCTTCCGCCGACGCTCAGGGGCAGGACGGCCGATCTGCCGACCAGCCTGGTCGACGAGCTGATGCGGTCAGGAAACACCGTGCTGATGCGGACCCGCGAGTCGGGCGGGTTCGACGAACTGATCTGGGCGGCTCTGCCTGGACTGCACACCATCACGGTGAGCCTGTCGTACGTGGCCGGGAAGCCCTACGGCGCGCTCTACGCCCTCTACAGCAGGCGGAAGGTCGGTCACGTCGAGCTTGAGCTGCTAGAGCTGCTCGCCGGGCACGCCAGCGTGGCCTTGTCGAACGCGACCGCCTTCTCCGAGGTCGTCAGGCAGCGGGCGCACGAGCGCGCGGTCATCGATGGCAGCGCCGACGGCATTGCCGTGCTGGACGGCGACGGCCTGGTCAGGCAGTGGAACCGGGCCGCTCACGCGCTGACCGGAGTCTCCGCGGCGCAGGCAGCGGGCGGGCAGCCTCCGTTCGACGTGCCAGAGCCAGGGGCGACGCTGACCTTCAGGCTGCCGAACGGCCGCTGGATCAACGTTCTGTGCACCGAGCTAGACGGCCGGGACGAGCAGGTCATTGACTTCCGTGATGTGACGGCAGCCAAGGAGCTTGAGGAGGCCAAGGACCTGTTCCTGGCGACGACGAGTCATGAGCTGCGCACCCCGATCACGGTCGTGCAGGGTTTCGCGAGCACCCTGGCGAACCGGTGGGACAAGCTGCTCGACGTCGACCGGCGCGGTGCCGTGCAGACGATCGCCGAGCGGGCCGAGTCGCTCGGGCGCCTGGTCGATCAGCTGCTGCTCGGCTCTCGCGCCGGCGCCAACCGGCTGACCGTGACCGACCAGCCGTTCGATCTGGCTCAGGTACTGCGGGACGCGGCCAATGTGTTCAGGCCGCTGACGGACAAGCATGTCCTGTGTACCGACATTCCGCCGGACTTGCCGGCCGCCTTCGGGGATGCCGCCGCGACGGACAGCATCGTGAGTCAGTTGCTGGAGAACTCGTTCAAGTACTCGCCAGATGGTGGCTCGATCACGATCAGCGCCAGGGTCGATGCCGAGGGAACTGCCGGGGGCCCCGATGCGGCTGGGCGGCTTGTGGTCCTGGTGCAGGACGAGGGCATCGGGATCGCGGCGGCTGACCTGGAGCGGGTCTTTGACCGGTTCGTGCAGGGTGAGGCCGGTGACCGGAGGCGGTTCGGCGGGATCGGGCTCGGGCTCTATATCGTCAGGCAGCTCGCGAGGGCGCAGGGTGGCGAGGTGGTCGCGGTTCGCAGGGAGGGCGCAGGCACCATCATGCGGCTGACGCTCCGCCTGGCCAGCGCGGAGCAGCTGGCGGCTGCCGCTGCCGGGTCGGCTGCGGTGACTGAGGTGGTTGCTGCTGAGGCTGAGGGCGCTGCCGAGGTTGAAGGCGCTGACGGGGCTGAGGGTGCTGAGGGTGCTGAGGGGGCTGAGGGGGCTGAGGGGGCTGAGGGGGCTGAGGGGGCTGCTGAGGCCGACGAGCCGGGTACGGGTGACGAGACGGGCCTGGGCGGTTCACCGGATGAGGCTGACTCGCCGGACCGGTCAGTCACGCCAGCGGACACCAGGCCGGGCGGGCGGTCCTTGCCCAAGCCGGCTGTGGCCAGACCCTTGCTGCCGCGACCGATGTTGCCCTGGAGCCTGTCCAGGTCCGTGCTCCCGCATCCGAGGCGGCCAGGCGACGCTTCGAGCGGCGGCGCCGACTAGCGTGCGGGCCGCTCTGCCAGGCCGCGAGATGTTCCGTGACCACGCCGGCCTGCCATGATCCCGGAACATCAATCGCGTGATCACGCCTGGCAGAGTTCCGTGATCACCGTCCTGGGCGAGATCACGGAACTTGGCTGGCGCGAATTCCGCGATGTTAGCCGGGGTGGGGGATGACGGCCCGCAAACGTCGGCGGGGTGATCACCGGGCCGGGCTTGCGTGGGTGTGAGGGGACCGGGTGTGTGTGAGGGGACCGGGTGTGTGTGCTCTGGGCGTGTTTGCGGGGTTTGTGCCGGGGTGGTGGCTCAAAGATCTAGGAGACTTTTTTCCTGTAGGAGGATTGACCACCATATTCGCTGTTAAGTCTCCTACAGGAAAAAAGTCTCCTACAGGATCAGGCGATCCTGTAGCGGGTGAGCCGGCTGTGAAAGCTGAGTCACCGGGGACTGCTGAGTCACCGGGGACTAGTCCGGTCCGGGCGGCGGCTCCGCCAGGTCTGCGTGGCAGCCCGATCACGGAATTCGCGGCAGAGCCCGGAACATAGGCCGGGCGCCGCCAGCGCTTTAGGCGGTATCTGGGTCGGGGGCGCTGATGCGCTTGCGGGTGACGGGGTCCCTGGTGACCCGCTCGCCGCCCGAGGACTCGATATACCTGTCGATGATGCCGATGACGTCTTCGCCCTGCTCGATGATCGTGCCGGAATCCAGCCAGATCACCCGGTTACACGTATCTTCGACCTCTTCCAGGTCGTGTGCGACCAGGAAGACGGAGCCTGCCTTGTTGCGGAGTTCGTCGATCCTGGCGTGGCTCTTGACCCGGAACTCCGCGTCGCCGGTCGCGAGTGCCTCGTCGATCAGCAGGATCTCGTAGTCCTTGGCGGCCGCGATCGCGAACCGCAGCCTGGACCCCATTCCGGACGAGTAGGTCTTCATCGGCAGGTTGATGAACTCCTTGACCCCGGAGAAGTCCACGATCTCGGTGTACTTGGCCTTGATCTCCTTCTTCGACATCCCCATCGCGAGGCAGCCGAGCACGACGTTGCGCTCGCCGGTGAGGTCTTCGAGCAGCGCGGCGTTGACTCCCAGTAGTGAGGCGTCACAGGTGGTGTACACGGTGCCCTGCTCGGGCGGCAGCAGCCCGGCGATCGCGCGCAGCAGGGTGGACTTGCCTGAGCCGTTCCGGCCGATGATGCCGATCGCGTCGCCTCGGTACGCGACGAACGACATGCCCCGGATCGCGTGTACTGAATGAATGGCAGGCCTGGTCTTGCGGCCGATGATGCGGAACAGCGCGGTGGACGCGGTGCCCCGGTCACCGCCAGCGCCGTAGACGCGGTACACGACGTGCAGATCATCGACTATCACAGTCGGCTCGGCCGCGGCGGCGGGCTCGGCCATGGCGGCGGGCTCAGCGGTCACGGTGGGCTCAGCAATCGAGGCGGGCTCGGCGGTCACAGTGGGTTCAGTTGTCGAGGTGGACTCAGCCACGGCCGTAGAACACCTCCTTGCGCCAGAAGAACCAGAACCCGAACAGCAGCGCCACGACAGCCCATCCGGCGGCAAGCTGCCACAGGTGGCTGGAGACGAACGTGGGATGGCAGAAGGCGCTCCCGTACAGGCTGAGCGGGTGTCCCTTCGGCAGCTGATGCTTGACCTGGGAGCTGGCGACCGCGAACGCTGCCCTACTCACCCCTGCTGGCGGGTTAGCCAGGCCGGCCCAGGCCGCGCACTTGGCCGCGCTGAACGGCTGCGCGCCGAACGCACTCGCCCGCTGCGAGCTGAGCAGCGCCTCGCGGACCAGGGTGATGTAGATCGCGGCCGGGTTGAGCTGCAGCAGCGTCGTGGCCCAGCCGAGGTGCTGCGAGTGCTCGATCACGAACTGCTGCACGCTGTAGATGACGCCCGAGATGTAAAGCCAGGTCCGCATCAGGAAGGGCAGCAGCTGGGCGAAGTCGTTCACCCGGGCGCCCGTCCTGGCCGCGAACAGGCCGATCCCCGCGTTGAACATGGTCAGCAGCGCGAGCACCGGGATGACTAGCAGCCAGTGCCAGGTGAGCGGCTCACCCTCGATCAGCACCAGCACGAACAGTACGCCGATCGACAGGAGCATCTGCTGCAGCTCGATCATCACGTACGCGAGCGGCAGCGAGGCGCGCGGGAACTGCAGCGCCCTGATCAGCGGCAGGCTATCGGTGATCACCTTGGACGTGGAGATGAACGTCCGCTGGGTGAAGCTGAACACGAAGACGCCGGTCACCAGGAAGGGCAGGTAGTCGGGAACGCCCCGGCTCACGCCAGTGATGATGACGCCGAAGATCAGGAAATAGACGCCGGCGTTGAGCAGCGGGGCGAGCACCTGCCAGAGCTGGCCGAGCTTGGCCTCGGTGTACATCGCGATGTTGCGCGCCGTCGCGAAGCCCATGATGAAGCTCCACCGGCGCGCCAGCTCGCGCAGGTACAGCCCGATCGGGGCCCGCTGGGCACTCGGGGTGAGCCCGTACCGCGCGGCGAGGGCGGCCAGCGACTCCTCGCGCTGCTCCGGTACTCCCGGCGCGGGTTCTCCAGACGTGGGCTCTCCCGGCGTGGCAGCAGGCAGGCCCGTGCCGTCGAGCAGCTGACCGGGTGAGCTGAGCCTCGTCGATTTCATGCGGCGAGATCCAGCCGGAGCCTGTGCTTGCTTAGACAGCAGGGGCGGACGATCATCACGGCGCCGACTGTACCCGAGGAACAGCGTTGCGGACCTGCGAGCCGTTCGGTCAGCCCGCCCGGTTCGCCGAGGCGTGTATAACGATTCGATAACCTCCATTCTCTGGTAACTGGCTGGTCAAGAGCCGGCAATGCCCTGGTCGCCTGACTCCGCTGGTCCAGGCAGTGGAGTCAGGCCGCCCGCGATGGTCTCAATGTGGTGGTCACTTGGCCACGCGCCGGTTTCCGGCCTTGCCGGCCGGGGCATTTCATCGTCCGCGGCTTCGTGTCGCAATGTGCAATCGCACGGTGCAGTCGCATCGGGCGGGAGCGTCGTGCGGGAGCAGTGTGCAGTCGTCGGGTCGGAGCGTCGGGGGCAGGTGCCCAGGAGGTGAGAGCGTCGAGCGAGGTGCACTTGCCTTGTACTCCGGCGAGCGTCGCATTCGCCCGGCGCGCGCTGTCCGATGAGCTCAGGGCCGCTGGCGTCTTCGATCAGGCCGTAGGCGATGCCGCGCTGGTGATCAGCGAGCTGATGAGCAACGCGATCTTGCATGCCTACCCGCTACCCGGCGAACGGCTCAAGGTCGCCTGGGTGGTCGACGATGGCTGGGTCGAGGTGGCCGTCAGCGACGGCGGCAGCGCGACGATGCCGCATGCTGGCCATCCGACGACGGCATCGGTCAGCGGCAGGGGCCTGGCGATCGTGGCGCACGTCTGCCGGACGTGGGGTGTCAGGACGGAAGAGGTCGGGCTGACGGTCTGGGCCGTACTCCCGGCCCCGGCCCAGGCCAGGAGCGGCCGGGGTGATCAGGGCGCCCGCAACCCGCACAGCGAAGCGGCCAGAACCAGCGGGCCGCACTGGCAGACGGCAGTAGCGGGCCTGAAGGCCACCGGCACCTAGCGCCCGGACCATCGAGGCTCTACCCCGCGAGGCGTAATCGCGGCGGTACTGGTGAATAACTCCCAGGGAGTCGCTGTCGGGGGCGGCTGGGGACTGTGCGGGGGAAATCTTTCGTGAGCCACGCCATGGGCGCTGACAGCGAGACCGGCTGCCTGCGAACAGTGCTCATGCACAGGCCAGGGCCAGAGCTGAAGCGGCTCACGCCGAGGACCAGGAGCCTGCTGCGCTTCGACGGCCTGCCCTGGGTAATCCGCGCTCAGCAAGAGCACGACATCCTCGCCGACGTGCTCAGGGCCCGCGGCACCGAGGTGATCTACGTCACCGAACTCCTGCAGGACGTACTTCAGTACGCAAGCGCCAGGCAGGAAGCGATCGACTCGGTCCTGGCCAATTCCGAGCTGGGGGACGAGCTCGGCACCGTACTCCGGCTGCACCTGGAGGAACTTTCGCCAGAGGACCTGGCCCGCACCCTCATTGTCGGCCTGACCCCGGGGGAGTGCCGGACCGGCCACGGCCTGGTCTACAACCTGCTCGACCCGCATGACTTCGTCATCGAGCCGCTGCCGAGCCTGGTCTTCAGCCGGGACGCCAGTGCCTGGGTCGGTGACCAGGTGATCATCGGCACGCTGCCGGGGCCGCGCCGCCGGGAGGCTGACCTGCTCGCGGTCATCTGCGAGCATCACCCCGGGCTCGCCGGCCGAGGTCAGCCCTACCGGGCCGGGCGCACTGGCCTGGACGGCGGTGATGTGCTGCTGCTCGGGCCTGGAGTAGTCGCGGTCGGCGTAGGAGTGCGAAGCACCCCCGCCAGCGTCGAGCGGCTCGCCAGGCACCTGCTGGAGACCGGCGCGGTCAATATCGTGCTGGCCGTCCCGATAAGCCAGCGCGATCCGCACAGTCTCGTCGACACGCACAGTCTCGTCGACACGCACAGTCTCGACACGGTCTGCACGGTGCTCGATGCCGGCGTCGTGCTGATGACCCCGGCGCTGGCCTTCACGCTGACGGCTCTGACCATCACCGTGTGCCGAGGCGAGCTGGTCGTGTCGCGCCCGCGCCCGCTCCTTGAGGCCGCCGCCCGAGCGCTGAACCTCGACCGGCTGACCGTGATCGAGACCGGCGTCGACTCCCTGGCCAGGCCGGGTCGCCAGTGGGATGACGGTGCGAACACGCTGGTCATCGGCGACGGCATCGTGGTGGCCGACGAGCGGAACGTCGAGACGAATGCGAGGATGACCGCCGCCGGCTTCGAGGTGGTCACCGTCCCGTTCGGGGAGCTAGGCCGGGCTCCGAGGCGGCCCAAGGTGCATGTGCGCGCCGATGCGCAGAGAACTCGCCACCGCGCCCGGAGCGGGTGACTACCTGGAGCGCCTCGACCAGCGGCCCATCCGGAACAGGCCCGAGCAGAGCAGCACCACGAGCACAATCCAGAAGCCGATGGTCAGCGCGTGAACCAGTCCCCAGAACAGCAGCCATAGCACAACAAACAGGGCGACTGCGGCGACAATGAAGCCGATGATGCGCAACATGATCTCTACATTACGCGGGATCCCGTGCGGATAGCCGGCCTGCAGGTGGTGCAACCCATGCGGGGCGAGTAATGTGCGGCTGGTGGAGCTTAAGGTCACAAGCCGGCCCCAAGGGGAATACGTCGTCATGTCAGTCCACGGCGAGATTGACTTGTACACGGTCCCCAGGCTGCAGCGTGAGCTGGCGAACGTGCTCGCTACGGGCGAGGCGGTTCGCCTGGTCATCGACCTGTCCGGAGTCGACTTCTGCGACTCGACCGGCGTTAACGTGCTGCTCGCCGCGCACCGGCAGGCCAGGGAGAAGGGCGGCGACCTGGAACTGGCGGCGCCAAGACCTGCCGTCAGGAAGATCTTGCAGGTGACCGGGCTGGAAACCGTGTTCACGGTGACGGACAATCCGGCTCATGTGGTCGGCAGTTAGGGCTGCTGGGTTGGCAAACACGGGCAGGGCGGTCTGCGGACGCCAGTCCGCAGAGCGCCCTGCCGGGACCGGCTGCGAAATTCGCTACTAAGATCGCAGCCATGTCGGCACGCGGCGACCTGGCCGTCGTCATCCCAGCCAGGAACGAGTCCGACCGGATAAGCGCGACGGTCAGGGCGGCCGCGCGGATTCCCGGCGTTGATCTCGTCATCGTGGTCGATGACGGGTCTGACGACGGGACCGGTGCCGAAGCGGCCAGGGCAGGCGCGATCGTGGCCAGGCACGCCAGGAACCGCGGCAAGGCAGCGGCGATGGAGACCGGTGCTGAGGCGGTCAGGGTGATCGAGTCGGACCGGGCGGGGAGAGCCGGGCGCGACGGTGCGGCAGCGGGCAGTCCTGCCCCGCGACACCTGCTATTCCTCGACGCTGATCTGGCCGAGACGGCACAGAACGCGGCCCCGCTCACCGAGCCCGTGCTGGCTGGTGAGGCGGACATGACCATCGCCGTCTTCGCGAACCGGGAAAAGCGCGGCGGTCACGGACTGGTGCTCGGCCTGGCCGGCGCCGGGATCGAGCGGGTCACCGGCTGGCGCCCGGCGGAGCCCCTCAACGGACAGCGGTGCCTGACCCGTGCGGCCTTCGAGGCGGCGAGGCCGCTGGCTGATGGCTGGGGGGCCGAGGTCGGCTTCACCATCGACCTGCTGCGCAAGGGCATGCGCATCACCGAGGTCCAGGTGCCGTTCGCGCACCGGGCCACCGGCAAGGATCTGCACTCCCAGCTCCACCGCGCCCACCAGCTCGCCGACGTCGCCAGGACGCTCGCCGCCCGCAAGCCCTGGCGTCACCAGCCCGGACTCACCTCCGCGACTCCCGCAGGCCAGGCCGACAGGCCGTGATGGCCGTTCCGCCCGAGCCGTCAGCGACAGTGACTACCGCGGCGGCCCCCCCGGCCCCCGAGCCGGCCAGCGACGGGGCCGGCGCAGCCAGCAGGCTCGGAAACGCCGGCGCGGCGGCCATCGCCCTCAGCTTCGCGCTCACCCTCACCGTGGCCCTGCTCGGGCCGTCCCTGGTGGAGCCCGCCCTCCCGGGGCCGGCGCAGCCGCCCTGGTCGGTGCCCGCCCATCCCTCCCCGTACCTGACGGTCGCACTCAACGGCGCGGCGATCCTGACGGCGGTCACCGGACTGATTTTGAGCCTGAACGCAATTCGCCGAGGCTGGCGTCCTCCCGTCAGGCTGATCCTGGCCGGGGGAATCCTCGGGGCGTTCGCGCTGGCTCTCGTCCCTCCGTTCGGCTCGTCAGATCACCTCAGCTACGCGGCCTACGGCCGGATGGCGTTCACCGGCCACGACCCTTACACCACCACCCCGGCGATGCTCGCTAAGCTCGGTGACCCGGTGGCCCGAGCGGTGCAGGACTGGCGGACCAGCCCGTCGGTGTACGGCCCGCTCGCAGTTGCCGGGCAGGCGGTCGCCGCCTGGGCGGGCGGCACTTCGGTACGGCTGATCGTCTTCGTGCTCTCGCTGATCAACGTGGTCGCGTTCGCGGCAACCGGGCTGCTGCTGCACTGGCTTGGCCGAGGCAATCCCGCGCGGCAGCTGCGGACGGCCCTGATGTGGACCGCGAACCCGTTGCTGCTCCTGGTCCTGGTAGCTGGCGCACATGTCGACAGCCAGGCGATCTTCTTCGCCGTCGCCGCCGTGGCCGTGGCGGCGACCGGCTTGCGCGGCCGGCGGTCCGGCGCGCGCGAGGCGCTCGTGGCGGCCGGTGCCGGTGCCCTGATCGGCCTTGGCTTCGCCATCAAGGTCACCACCGCCCTGGCCGGCGCTGGCCTCGCTATCGGCATCCTGATCGCCGCTCGGCGCGAGTCCCGCCCTGGCGACCTAGACCGCCCTGATCACCACCGCGACCGCCATCCCGGCCAGGGCGGACTGCGCTGGCCTGCGCCTGTCGCGGCCCTCGGCGGACTGGCGGCCGGTTTCTGCGTGGTCGCGGCCGCCGCGCTGATCCCGTGGGGCACCGAGATGTTCGTCCCGGCCGCGCGCGCCGGCAGCTTCACGTCGATCGGTTCGCCGTGGCGGGTATTCCGCAGCGGAATCCGGCTGCTGACCGGGGAGAACGCGGCCGAGGACCTGGTCAGGGCCGGCGCGCTGCTGCTCGGCATCGCGCTGGTCAGCTTGCTGATCAGGTACTTGCCTGGCCGGTCCTTGCCTGACCGGTACTCGCCTGGCCTGGATCGCGATCAGCTCCTGGTAGCCGGGGCGTTCGCCGTCGTCTTTGCCTGGCTGCTGGCCTGGCCGTATGTGCTGCCCTGGTACGACGGGCTCGGCTGGGCGCTGCTTGCCCTGCTGCCGGCGTCCAGATTCGACTGGCTGATGCTGGCCAGGACGGCGGCGCTGGCGATCGGCTATCTGCCCGCCCGTGGCATACCGCTGCCGGCCGGCCTGGGCTGGCTTGAGACGGTGGTCAGGACCGCGGTGACGCCGGCCGCCCTGCTCACTGTCGTCGTGCTGGCAGTCATCTGGCTCTGGCCAGCCCGGCATCCGGTGGCGGTGACGTCGTGAGCGGGCAGCGCTGCGCTTACCTCGGGCCGCGAGGCACCTTCTGTGAGCAGGCGGTCAGCACCCTGTACCGCGACGGTGAGTACGAGCCGGTCGCCTACCCGACCATCGCGTCCGCGATCGACGCGGTCCGGACTGATCAGGCCTACCGGGCCGTGGTGCCGATCGAGAGCTCGGTCGAGGGCGGGGTGAACGCCACCCTGGACGAGCTCACCACCGGGGCGCCGCTGGCGATCAAGGCCGAGGTGTTCGTCCCGGTCGAGTTCGCCTTGCTGGCCAGGCCGGGCACGACGATGGCCGACGTCAAGGTCGTGGGCGGGCACCCGGTCGCGCAGCCGCAGTGCAGGCGCTGGCTCGCCGAGCACCTGCCGCAGGCTCGATGGCAGCCCGCACTGTCCAACGCCGACGCGGCCTGCCAGGTCGCCGATGGCGAGCTCGATGCCGCGCTGGCCGGCAGCTTCGCCGCCGGACATTACAAGCTTGCGATCCTCGCCGCGCAGGTACATGACCGGGCCGGTGCGGTCACCAGGTTCGTGGAGCTCGGCGCCCCGGCTCCGCTCCCGGCTCCGACGCGGGCCGACCGAACCTCGGTCATCGCGTTCCTCGCCGACGACCACCCCGGCGCGCTGATGGACATCCTGAGCCAGTTCGCCGTTCGCGGGGTCAACCTGAGCCGGATCGAGTCGAGACCTACTGGGGTCGGCATCGGCCGGTACTGTTTCTTCATCGACTGTGAAGGTCATGTCTTCAGCCCTAGCGTCGGCGAAGCGCTCATGGGCCTATGCCGCGCCTGCAGCGATGTCCGGTTCCTCGGCAGCTACGCGACCGCGATCGCGCGCTCAGCGGGCGGTGACCAGGCGGCAGCCGCCGGTGACGCGAAATTCACCGCGGCGGCCTCCTGGCTGGCCCAGGTCAGGTCTGGGCAGCGGTTACCTACAGATAAGGGCCGGAGGCGCGCTGTTGCTGCTGGGCGGTCTCCTCGGGCGGCACCATGCCAGGCGGCAGCGCCCGGCGCATCTGCTCAAGCTGGGCACGGGCCGCCATCTGCTGCGCGAACAGCGTGGTCTGGATGCCGTGGAAGAGTCCCTCAAGCCAGCCGACCAGCTGTGCCTGGGCAACCCGCAGCTCGGCTTCGCTAGGAATCTCATCCTCGGCGAAGGGCAGTGACAGTCGCTCAAGCTCCTCGACCAGCTCAGGCGCGAGCCCGTCCTCAAGCTCCTTGATCGAGCTGGTGTGGATCTCCTTGAGCCTGGCCCGGCTCTTCTCATCAAGCGGGGCGGCCTTGACCTCTTCGAGAAGCTGCCTGATCATGCTGCCGACCCGCATGACCTTGGCCGGCTGGGCGACCATCTCGGTGACCGGACGCTCGCCGCCCATGGCCTCGTCCATGTCGGTCTCCACGGCAACGCCGTCCGGCCCTACTACCACGATTTTGGTCGGCGCCTGCTCGTCAGGCTCCCTGTCGTCAGTCATGGCCCCTAGTCTGTCGGGCTTCCCGGCACCGCGCACCACCGGGGTGACGTGTCGCCCCACCAACTCACTCCGTCCCCCGACCCGGTCCTGGCTCCCGGCCTGTCCCGGCTCCCGGCCTGTCCCGGCTCCCGGCCTGTCCCGGCTCCCGGCCTGTCCCGGCTCCCGGCCTGTCCCGCCCCCGGCCAGCCTCAGCCTCGACCCAGCCCCCTCAGGTTTCCGTGATCATGTGGCACGGCTTGATCCCGGAACATCAGCGGCATGATCATGCCGCCAGAGTTCCGTCATCACCGTCCCGGTCATTGTCACGGAATATAAGTGGGCCACCGTCGCCGCCAATGACTCCATAAGCGCCCGTCCCAGGCATGATCACCGGGCCCGGCGGCGATGCCAGGTGCTGCGCGCGATGCTGGACCCGGCCCGTGCCCGGTTTCGCCCGATCCGGGGCCAGTGCCGTTGCGCAGCGGCGCCCCCTGACCGCAGCGCCTGCCCTTGGCTGTCGCTGGGACAGCAGCGCCGGCCCTTAGCTGTCGTTGGCGGGTTCGTGGTTGCCCGCAGGCGGTGGATGTGGGGCTGGGACCGGGACAGAACTCCGTTGATGTTCCGTGATCATGGCGGGGGCGGTGATTACGGAGATCTAGTGGGGTGATCGCGCGGCTCATGATCCGTGATCAAGGTCTGCTTCATGATCACGGGAGGTTGCGCGGGGCGCCTGGGTCTGCGGTCTTGCGAAGATTCGGCGATCCCGGCGCAATATCGATGATGTTGATAATGTTATTGACGTGGCTGTTAAGACTGTCAGCATCAGCATGGACGAACGCACCTACCGGCAGGCCAAGGCGGCAGCCGAGCGGGCCGGGCTGCCGATGTCGACCTGGATGTCCAGATCGGCGCGGGAAAAAGTGCAGCGCGACGCGGCGATCACCGTGGCTGAGCTCGATGTTGGCACCGGCCAGGCCTGGGTCGACTGGGCCGAGGCGAGTGAACGCGACTTTACCCCGGAGACGGGGAAAGGCGCTGCGTGAACCGAGGCGATGTCTTCGCTCACAAGGGGCTGGGTCGGGCCGGGGTCGTCGTCATCGTGAGCAATGACGGCTTTAGCGCTGTGACCGGGCATCCGGTTGTCGTCCGGGTCAGTGATCGTCCTGACCTTACCGAGACGCCGTACATTGTCCCGCTGACGAGCGCCGATCATGTGGCCGGGCACCTGGAGTCGTACTCCGTGGTCAGAGTCAGGCGAGACCGGCTCGGTGCCGATCCGATCGGCCGGGTCTGCGCGGACACGCTTCGCAAGCTTGACGAGGCGCTGGCCCTACTCTTCGACTATGGCGGCTAGCGGCGCGAGTAGTGAGGAGCGAGACGGCGTCTCGCTGACCAACCTTGACCAGCCACTGTTCGACGGGGCTGACGCGACCAAGCGAGTGCTGGTCGACTACCTCGATGCCATGTCGGACCGGCTTATCCCCGTGCTGCGCGACCGGCCGCTGTCGGTCATCCGGGTGCTGCGCGGGCAGGCGCCGTTCATGCAGAAGAACGTCCCCAAGTACACGCCGCCGTGGGTGCGGACCGTGCAGGTGTGGGCGGAGGCGTCCAGGCGCGACGTCTCATACGCGCTGTGTGATGACCGTCGCACCCTGCTCTGGTTCGCGAATCAGCGCGCCGTTGAATACCACCCGACGCTGGCTACGGCCGGTCACCTGGGTCGGCCCACCTACCTGGTGCTGGACCTTGACCCGCCGTCGCCCGACGCGTTCGGACTGGCGGTCAGCGCGGCGCACCTGGTCCGGGAGGCACTAGCGCAACTCGGGCTCGCCGGGGCGGTGAAGACCAGCGGAGCCAAGGGTCTGCACGTCTTCGTGCCGATGACCGGACAGGAGCGAGTTGAGGACATCGCGGCCGCGACTCGTGCGGTTGCGGCCAGGGCCGAGCGGATCGACCCAGAGCTGGCGACCACGGCCTTCATCAAGGAAGATCGCGGCGGCAAGGTCTTCCTTGACTCGACCAGGTCAGGTGGTGCGACTGTCGCGGCGGCGTATAGCCCGCGAATCAGGCCAGGCACGCAGGTCTCGTTCCCGGTGCCCTGGACCCAGCTCGACAGCGTCAGCCCGGCCGACTTCACCGTGCGCAACGTGGCCGAGCTGACCTCCGGGAGCGATCCCTGGGCGGACCTTATGCCGGCCCCGCTGCCGTTGCCTGCCGAGCTGATCGAAGAGGGCCACACGATCCCGATTGCCCGGGTCCAGGCCATGCATGAGGGCAAGCGCCGGGCTCGCAGCAGGCGGCTCGCCGAGGGCGACAGCGGCTGAGACTGAGGCGGACGACAGCTGGGGACCCCTGGTGTCGCCGGCGCAACAGCAGGGGTCCCCGGCCGCGGCGTCGCGGGCGCGGCCTGAGTCCGGAAACCCTGGTTCCTCTCGGATCACTGACAGAAGGTGTCAGGGAAGCCATCTAGCGTGCGGCTGGATCAGTCAGCGAGACACTGGAGCCGACCATGACACAGCCGACCATGACACAGCCGACCATGACGCAGTCCGACGGAGCCAGGGACTTCGACCCGTACCTGGGTCGCTGGCTTCTGCACAACAAGAAACTGCGCGACGTGTTCGATCCGGATTGCACCGAGTGGATCGAGTTCGGCGGGACTACCGAGGCCCAGCCGATCTTCGGCGGTCTGGGCAATGTCGAGTTCAGCCACAACGATTACGACCCTCCCTTTGATGGCCTGACCCTGCGGCTCTTTGATCCGGAGAGCGGGCTCTGGCGGGTCTGGTGGGCCTCGACCAGGCAGCCCGGGCAGATGGGGCCCCCGGCGCAGGGCCGGTTTATCGACGGACGGGCAGAGTTCTGCGCGGAGGAGATGCTCGGTGACCGGATGGGCCGGGTCCGGATCGTGTGGACCGGCCTAGCCGACGGCGCACCGCGCTGGGAGCAGTCGTTTTCCTACGACGACGGCCGGACGTGGGCCACGAACTGGGTCATCACGTCGACCAGGCCGAGCTGAAGCCGGACAGGCCGCATCCCGGAGGCGGTGCGCTGGTCCGCCTCCGGGATGTCTTTGCTCGTGCTAGCGAAGCTGGCTCAAGATCGTTCCGAGGGCGAGGACCGGGCCTGGCGGGAATACTGGGCCAGGCCCGACGCTGCTTGCGTGGAGGGTCATGGTCAGCTGCGCGTTGCCCTCGATGCCGGCCTTCCGATCGACGGCCGCGAGTACCTTCTTGGTGAGGGATCCGCTGAAGCCGTGAGCTTTATTCGGATGAATCGCGATGATGAGGTAACTTACGGGCTGCGACACCGCGCCAGGCACGCGGGACGTGGGCGGCCGGACAACGCCGGAACTGGCGCCGATTTCGATGATGAGCCTGGCCTTCTTGACGGCCGCCTTGGTGCTGCCGGTGAAGGTCAGAGACTGCAGCTTGATCTTTGTCTTGGACACGGCCCGGTACTTGACGTCAACCGTCAGGCTCCCGGCCGGTGTCGTTGTGGTCTGCGTCAGCGTGGTACCGCCAGCTTGCGCCGTACCTGAGGCGGCGGCCGGGGCGTTCTGGCCGCCGACGTTGCCCGTCAGGATCAGGGCCGCGCCCAGGCCGGCGACCGACAGGCCGGCGAGTGAGCGCTGGGCGATCGAGCGCTTGCGCCGGCGGTTGCCCCGGCGGATGACCTCGGTTACAGCCAGAGGCCTGGCCTGGTGGGCCGCGTCATCGGTCATTTGCCGTAGTTCGTCGGTGATATCAGGCATCTTGTCCTCCGTGCATGGTCAGCGTGCTGCCTGGACAGCGGTTTCCTGGAACTGGGGGGTAAGCGCGGCCCGGCCTCGGGCGAGCCTGGCCTTGACTGTGCCGGCCGGCGCGCCCGTCTCGGCCGCGATCTGCTCGATGGTCAGGTCGCACAGGTGAAACAGGACCAGCGCGCGGCGCTGCTCGGCGGGTAGCTTGCGGAGCGCCTCGACGAAGTCGACCCGGTCGGGGCCTGGCCCGGCGACGGACTCTGGCGGCGCGGTCAGCCGCATGAGTCTGCTGCCGTCCCGGTTTCGCCGCCAGCGTGAGGCCGCTATCCGCCAGGCGGTCAGCCGAATCCAGCTCTCGGGCGCTCCGTCCTTGTCGAACTTGCCGTGGCGCGCCCAGGCCCGGACGAAGGCCTCCTGCACCGCGTCCTGAGCCTCGGCCCGGTCTCCGGTCATGGCATACAACTGACCCACCAGCCGATGGAACGTGGCGGTGTAGAAAGTGGTGAACTCCTCGCGGTCCACTAAGTTGCGCCTCCCTCTGATCGTCAGTCAACCTAGATACCTGTGGGGGCACGGGCTGGTTGCATCGAGTGGTGCCCGACCTTAGGATCGGCGTACGGCCGAACTGGCGGTCGTCTGACCAGGAAGGAGGCGCGCGATGTTCGCAGAGTTCACTGACCAGGCGCCTCCGTGGACCGCCAGCTAGAGCGAGTCCGGGGTCGCGCCTCTGCCTAGACAGAGGAATGACATGACATCTGATCCGGCCGCCCAGCCTCTCGCGCGGACTGACGACGTCCCGGCCAATTTCGACGATCGTACGGTTCTTTCGACCTTCCTTGACTACGCCAGAGATACGGTGCACGCCAAGTGCGCCGGGATCAGCGAAGACGACGCTCGTCGCGCACCGCTGCCTGGCTCACCGCTGATGACCATTTCCGGCCTGGTCAGCCACCTGCGCTGGGTCGAGTACTCCTGGTTCGAGGTCACGCTCCTCGGCGGCGAGGACCACGGCCCGTGGACCGATGAGGACCCGGATCGCGAGATGCGCATAGCCGTCGACATCCCGATCGCTCAGCTGCTCGCTGATTACCGGGCTAGCTGTGCCAGGTACAGCGAGATCGTGGCGTCGCTTGACCTGGAGACCTTGTCCAGGGGCCAGCTCGCCTGGCGATCCGATCCGGTGACGCTGCGGTGGATCATGTTCCACCTGATCGAGGAGACGGCCCGGCATAACGGGCATATCGATATCCTGCGGGAGCTTGCCGACGGAGTAACTGGTACCTGACCTAGCGCTGGCCGATTGGGATGGTAGCGGCCCGGAGAAGCCTGGGGTCAGAGTGGATCTCTGCCGTTGCTCGCCATGCGGCCACAACGGGCTCAAGAGCTGCCAGGTTTCCAAACGCGGCGCAGGCGTGAGTCGTCTCGACGAGCTCTACCAGGAAGCCACGAACATCTTCAGACCGCAGGAAGCGAACCCACGGGAAGACCTCTGGCAAGGCGAACAGCAGTGCGCGTGTCCCGGCATCGTCAGTCTCCCGAGGTTGCTGGACTAGCTGCGAGAACGGAACCTCGACCGTGCGGCTCATGAGACTAGCTTTGCTTGGAATTCGAATAACCTCAAATGATTATTTAAATATATAATTCAAATTCTCGGAAATCGAGGCGAAGCCATGACATCACGAATTCGTCTGGGTTGTGCGCGGGATGAATGCGGCCAGGCCCAGGCCGATGACCATGAATCCGAGCATGGTGATCAGGGCGGCGGCGAACGGCTTGCCCGCCGGCATCATCACCGCGACCAGGATCGAGCCGACCAGGGCGGTGCCGAGGGACGAGCCGAGGTTGGACACGCATCTGGACAGGCCGGAGATGTCGCCCTGGTCGGCGTCGGGGAAGCTGGACTGCACCAGGTTGACTGACGAGGTCAGCATGATGCCGGTGCCGGCCCCGAGCAGGAACAGGCCAGGTATCCAGGTGGCGATCCCCGAGTGCGCCCGCACCAGGGCGAGCAGCAGGATCATCCCGGCGATCGCGATCGCGAAGCCGGCGATGACCAGCCAGCGCTGCGGATGACGCCGGGCAAGCCGGTCGGCGGCCGCGGAGGTGAAGAGGATTCCGATGGTGGCCGGGGAGAGGAGCAGGCCGGTCTTGATCGCGTTGTAGCCGTCCACTTCCTGCAGGTAGACCGACAGGGCGAAGAACGATCCCTGCAGGACCAGCCACTGGATGAGCTGGGTGCCCAGCCCGAGATTGGAGATCTTGTTCCTGAACAGCTGCAGCGAGAGCAGGACGTCGAGGTGCTTGCGCTGCCTGGCCCGCACATGCAGGACGAACCACAGCAAGAACAGCGCCCCGACCGCGACCAGGATCCAGACTGGTGACACCGAGCCCTTCGCCAGCACTACCGTGTTCCCGATCTTGAAGTCCGTGCGCGACGCCCCGAATCCGTACGTGCGCGACTGGAGTAGTCCGAGCACGATGAAGAACAGCCCGGCGGCCGACAGGATGGCTCCGGTCAGGTCGAATCGCGGCGGGGTGCCCGGCCGGGCCGGGTCGGTGATCTTGCGGGCGAGCAGGATGATCCAGGCCACGATCAGGACTTGAAGGCCGAACGAGGCCCGCCAGCTGATCGCGCTCGTCACCAGGCCGCCGATCAGGGGACCGGCCGCCGCGCCTAGCCCGCCGGCGCCGCTGACGATCCCGAAGTACTTCGCCCGCGTTTTGACGTCGGGGAAGATCACCGTGATCAGGATGTAGATCGGCGGGATCATCAGGGCTGAGCCCAGGCCTTCGAACAGCGAGTACCCGGTGATCAGCACGCCGAGTCCGGTGGAGAGCAGCGCGATCAGCGCGCCGGCGCCGTAGATGGTCAGGCCTGCAAGGAAACAGCGCTTCCGGCCCCAGATGTCGGTGAGCTTGCTGCCCGGGATCATCAGCGCTGCCATCGTTAGAGTGAACAGCGTGATCGCGGTCTGGACCCCGGACACGGTCGTGCTGAGGTCCTTGGCGATCGCGCTGATCGCCACGTTCATGTTCGACGCGGCGTAGCTGGCCACGAACTGCGCGAGAGCCAGCGGGAGCACCATGGCTCGCGCCGGGCTGGCTGTAGCTGACCTTGTCTCGCTGATCAGCCGACTTCAGCAAATCCGCGATCGGCCCGCGCCACCCGCAGCGGGTGAACGCTCGTGAACTAGCTAGCTGATGGCCCGCTCGAGCAGCCGCCGGTTCGTGAGCATCCAGGAGGCGCTGCGGACGCGCCAGGTGATTCCCCAGGTGAAGGGGTATCCGTCAGCGTCTATAGCGCTGGACGTCGCTGGCGTGACACCGGCGAGGACGGCCTCGGCCCTGGCGTCGTGCACCGCGAAGGTGATCATCTTGGCGACGAAGTCAGCGCGATCTGAGTGCCGCAGGCCGTAGCCGTCCAGGATCAGCCTGAGCTGCCTGGCCCTGGCGGCCGCGTCGGGGAGTCCGTTCAGCTCGGCGACGTCATCGTCATGGAGTTGCGCGTTGAGCCACGCGGCCTGGGCGAGATCCCAGACGGCATCGACCGGTCCCGCGTACTCGAAGTCAATCAGCGCGACCGGCAGGCCGTTCCTGGCGATGATGTTCCACGGCCCGGTATCGCAGTGGCCGAACACCGGCCGCGAGCCGGCTAGCTCCCGCCCGAACCAGGGCTTCCAGGTCGCCTCGGGTGAAGGGCTGAACGTGGCGGCGGCTGTATGCAGGTCCCGGAGCAGCCGTCCGACCTCGCTGGCCGCTTCGTCGCTCCAGGCATATGGTTGCGGACTCGAGCCGTCGATGTAGCTGACCATCTCGCGGCCATCGGGAGCGAATCCGCCGCCCACGACTGTCGGTGCGCCGCCGAACCCGGCTTGTTCGAGATGGCGCAGGAACGCCAGGACCGTCGCGCTCCACGGGCCCGGTTCTCGATAGACGACACCGCCGCGCAGGCTGGCCTTGGAGACCTGGCTGCCGGCGCCCTCCACCCCAAGCCGGGTCTCGCCGCCGGGGCTCTTACTCAAGGCTGAGCTCGTAGCGTTGCTCGGGCTTGCCGGTTCCGGGATGTGGTGTGGGAGCTCCGCACGGGTGCCATCCCAGGTGCTCGTACAGTGCGGTCGCCCTGCGGTTGTCCGCATAGACCGCCAGTTCGGCCCTGGCGTACCCGGCGGCCCGGAGTCGTTGCCGGGCCTCCGCGAGCAGCTTCTCGCCGACTCTCTGACCCCATAGGCCTGGCCGGACTCCGATATATCGGACCTCGGCGGCGGTCTCGCTGATGCCGGCCAGCGGCTCGATCACCGCGAAGCCGACTGTGCCGTCAGCCCGACGGGCGATCAGGAGGAACGCGCGGGAGGAACCGTCGAGGACGCCCTGGATGATGGGACGTGAGATCTCAAGCCCGGGTATGTCGTCATCCCCGTCGCGGGCGGCAGTGGCTTCTGCCCAGATCTGCGCGGCGTCATCGATCAAGCAGGCGCGGCCAGTCGCGTCGATGATCTCCACGGACGGAGTATGGTCAGCGACCACCGCCCAGCTCAACTCATTTGATCCGCTGCTATCCCGACTAGTGTAAGACGGATGTCTTACACTAGTAAGCATGACCGAGACCATCACGATCCGAACCGATGACGAGACCGAGCATGCCCTGGACATCTTGACCGGCGAGGGTATCTCGCGATCCGCGGCTATCCGGCAAGCGGTAATCCAGGCTGCGGAGCGCCGGGAACGTGCTGCCGAGCTGCGCCGTGCCGTCCTGGCCATCGACCTCGGCGAACCAGACGGCGTAGACGTCGCCGGCGAACTCGTCCGCGACCGTGGGGACGAGCGCTGATGATCTACCTGGATTCGGTCGCCATCGTCAAGCTCGCGCACGCCGAGCCGGAGTCCCCGGCACTGCGGGCCTGGCTGGAGGAAAGGGCCGAAACCGGGTGGATCAGTTCTGTTCTAGCGGAGGTCGAGTCCTTCCGGGCGCTGGCCAGATACGCACCCGAAGCGGCAAGCCGACTACATCCGGTGCTCGATCAGATCGACCTGATCGGCATGAGCCCTCGGGTCCGCATCCTGGCGCAGACCGTCAGGCCGGTCTCAGTCCGCTCGCTGGATGCTATCCACTTGGGCACCGCGCTCAGCGTTCGGGACGGCCTGACTTCGTTTGTCACTTACGACAAAAGGCTGCTGGACGCCGCCGCTGCCGCAGGGCTTCCAGCCGACTCACCGGCGTAAAGTAGTCGCGAGAGGGGATGGCTTGAAGCTCACGGGAAATGCCCGAAGTGCGGCGAGCCCCGCTAAGGCAGGGGCGTGTGGATCTCCCAGACGTTGCCGTCAGGGTCCTTAAAGTGCGCGCAGCGAAGACCCCAGGGGCGATCCTCGGGAGGACGGATGAACTCGACGCCCTTGGTCCGCAACTCCTCGTAGGCCGCGTCAACGTCCTCGACCGGGGTGACGATCACAGACCTCGCGCCGGCCGCCGGCCCGTGGGCCACGTCTCCGGGGCTGAGCAGGTCATCGGCCGTATCATGGTTGATCAGCAGGAGGCTGTCAGAGCCGAGCCTGAAATGGGCGTCGTTGTCGTGCTCTCCGGCTAGATACTCGATGCCAAGCACGTTCTGGTAGAAGTCACGCGCCCGATCGAGGTCTTTTACGAAAAGCACCATCAGGTATCCGTCGTATTTGAGCGGCATAGTCATGTCTCCTGGTCTATGGCGGACTCCAGCGCCTGAACTTTAGTACCAGGCACTGACAGCGTTCCGGCTGGCGAACCCTTGGGTGGGGTCATTGCCGGTCGAACAGGGGCTCCTGACTAGCGGCATTCTCGTCGGCGGACCAGTCGGCCACGGTCGCGTTCGCGCGCTCATCGGGCAGGGCTGCGGCCAGGTTCGGATGCTGCCAGACCGCATGAGCGGAGGGTGTGGGATTCGAACTCACGATGAGACTCACGCCCCATAGCGGTTTTCAAGACCGAGTCCCGCTCACTAATGGCGGCCGAACTGACCTGGGGCGACGTGCCATGGATAGGCGCATTGGTCAGGCGTCATCCCGCCTCTATCCTGTGAACTACGGAATCAGCCAGCAGTACGCTGACCCGTTCATGACTTAGGTCGGGGCGGAGTCTGCTTTCGCAGCGTCACCTGGCACACCCTGAAAGCAGGTGTCTATGCCTCATGGCGCCGACACAGTGTCTCCTTGGCTGAGTCGTTCATCCTGAGCTGGGAGTGGACGTCAGTCGCCGTCAGTCGTCGTCGCCTGATGCTTGATCATAGGCAACAACACCCCTGGGAAGCCGATCCGCTGTGCTATAGACGCGACGACCTCGCGCAGGTACGGATGTGCCATCAACGCGCCTGACGTTCCACCAAACTGCAGAATGCATGCTTCATTGACCGCGATGTCGGATCGAACGGTGACTTGGATTGAAGCGGCCAGATTTCCCAGCACGGTGTCATGCTCATCGACGAGATGCGCGATCGCCTCATATCGATAATGGATGACGCCTTCCCCCCGCATATAGGTCGCCGTCAGGTCGAACCTAGTCTGTGTGGCAACTCCGCCAGCCGTGCGCTCGCCGTTGATCTTGACTAGCTCAATACCTGCGAGCTCAAGGTCGGCAACGAAGGCGTTGTACGTCGCGGAGTCCAACTCATCGACTCCAAGCGAGGACGTATTAATGGTGTTCATGCAGACTGCCGTTTGATGACGCGCTCATTTACGCGATACGCAGTTTCAGGTTACGCTTAGTAGAAGTGGTTTCATCAAGTATTTGGTCGAAGCGCACGCCTATGACCCTGACGCCGATCTCTCCGGAGCACAGCTGCTGCACGTCGGCGATGATTCGTTCCGTCTCAATGCTGAGCGTGCTAATAGGATGCCACGCCATAGCGGGTACGATGTCGGCTAGCTCGGCGTTCAGCGTGGCGAGCTGGATGTCGGTCAGGTACTCGATGCCACCATCGGGGTCGATGCCAACGACGTCACGGATCCAGGACAGGACTTCGCGCCACGCGTACAGGTTCATTGTCTTGCCGCCAGAACCGCTGCCGACAACCTGACGAGGATCCGGAAACGGGCGGAGGGATGCGCGCCGCTTGCCCGCGGCCCATAGTCGAGCTGCTTCGGCGGCCACCCCGGCACGCACTGCGATGTCGGAGGTACTGACCAGTTCGTCGTGCACGTCGGCAACGCACACACCCGGCATCAACTTCGCGATACGTCTGGCCCAGTCCAATGCCTCTCCTACCGCGATGGCTGATGGATCGTCGCAGTAAAAGATGGCAAGGCTCAGGCCGCCATTAGCTTCCCAGGACAGCTCGGCCAGGCTGAGATCGATACGGTCGTAGGCCTCGACGTCACGTAGATCAAGCCCCCGTAGACGCAGGGGGATCTTCACGGTCATTTAGGCTCCTCCACCCTCTGACTTGCCAGCCTACCCCATCGTTGGCAAGTCCCAACAGGGTCAGCCTGTGCTGGAGGCGTCTCGATCCTGTAGGACCGCCAAGCGGCTCCTCAGCTCGGCGATGCGGGTGCGCAGCTTGCTTGCCTGACCGAGCAGAGGCTTGGCGATACCTGGGTGCCCAGTCCTGACTGACTTCGCTAGTGACTCGCTGTTCGTGACCGCTGCCGTCGCCTCGCTGAGCTTGCCGGCCAGGACGAGTGGAGCGGGGGCGTCATCAACTGCCACTGCTGCTTCCAAGGCCCGTTCCTGCTCGGCTAGCGAGACTTCCTCCACGTTAGATGCGGCGGTATCCAGCTGAGTCTCCAGGCGGTCAAGGACTTCCTGAGCTTGCTGCTTGGCCTCAGCGGCGACAAGTCCTTCTTCGACCTCTGAAGCGAGTCTTTCTGCGATATCGAGCAACGTCTGAGAGTTGTCCCGCTGGCGACGAACACTGCCAGCGGGATCGGGGTGGGTACACCAGGCGATCTTCTTCAGTGCCTCTCTAGCCTTGGTTTCGGCGCCGCTGGCGGTCTTGTCCACCATGAAGGTGTGCTGTTTGGCTGGGCAGTACACGACCCCGAAGCGATGTGGCGCGTTGACGTAGGTCAGCGTCCATCCGGCCTGGCGAGCTGCCGCGAGGGGTTCATGCCAATATTTCTTGTCATGTGATGGCCAGGTATCATCCGGGCCGTACGCCGGCGCGCTCATAGCCCTGTCTTCCGGTTGGCTCCGGCGAGGACTGCGGCCAGGTTGACAAGGCAGTAGGAGAGATCGAGAGCGCACTGACGGCGATGGGTCCCAGTGCCCAGGGTATCGAGCGCAAGGATGCGGCTGAACGGGATGACTGGAGTGGCTGGCATGAGTTCTGCGGCGATATGGAGCGCGCGACTTAGTTCTGGCGTCGTCACTCCTCCACCCCTCCTTTGCCTCGGCGCGCGGTTGCTGCGGCGTGCCTGGCGTCCCGTGAAAAGGAGCCCTTCAAAGTGTAGGTCCAGCGTTCGGTCCAACCGGTTGCGGAGTGATGGTCTCTTATCCACTTCCGGTCGTCGTGCAGGAGCCCTGAGTTGCGTAGTTCTCGCAGCCCGCGTTCAGCGGTATCGGGGGATACTCCATACCAGTCCTGGGCTCGTTCTGAGGGCAGGTAGAAACCGTCGTCAAGGCTGAGCGCGACGAGCAACAGCGCTTTGGCGGGGAGGCTCAGACGCATATAGTGCCCCTCGTGCCAGTAGGCGTAGGGCAGTTGTAGCCATCTAGCGTCTCCCGTCTTGTAGGGGTGGTCATAGGGTTCGCCAGTGCCGTCTTCACGCAGCAACCGGATGGACGATCGGCGCCCTGAGCGGCTGCGCTGGACGAGCCTTCGGTCTTCGAGTCGCTTCATCGTCTTCGATACGGCTGTGCGGGCCGAGTTGGGTGATGCGTCGGCGGTCAGGCCTAGCGCGCGGACCCAGGTTGCGGCGGGGTAGTTGCAGTTCCAGGGCGCAGCACTGGCGAGGGCATGTAGGAACAGGTAGGTGTCCAGGCCTCGGCCGTCGTGGCCGGTGACGAATGAGGCTAGAGGGCCAGGCTTGGTCTTCGCACCTTTGCCCTGCTGAACGAACGTCTTTCGAATCGGAACGATGCCTCGGCCGGACTGGGCCAGAAGGTCGGTGACGGTTTCCTGCTGGCTGAGCGGTGGGGGCCGGTCCTGGGCGAGGTGCTGGCTTGCCCAGCTGGATTGTGGAGCTGGTCATGGCTAAATAATGCCACCCGACTGTGCTGAACCTGGCCGGGCGACCTCACGGTGACTTACCGGCCCAGCGGGTCCCATCAGAGAACCTTGAATGACTGGTGACAGGTCAGATGAGAGCACAGTGAAAACGCCAGGAGTCCGACTGCCGGGGTAGCGAGAAACGCTGTTGCCGAGAGCGCCTCACCCTGAACCCTTGGCCAAGTGGTCGGTGCCGATCCGGGAATCGGCTAATGCCCGTGTGGTGGCTGGAGTTGTGGCCCCGATGGCTGCTACGGTCCCGTCGCAAGACCTCGAGGCGCTCGCGCTACCTGACCAGGTCAGCGATTCGCTGTGGTACCCAGCCCGCCGTTCCGCAACCGGCCTTCCGCTGCGCTCACCCAGGTCCGCCAGAGATCTTGTCCTGCCGCGGGACCCCGGCTACCTCCACCGCACCGTCCAGGCGATCGCAGCCCGGGCCGGGCACCCGCTCGCCGACCCTCAAGAAGCCGTCCAGATCATCAGCCACCGGCTCCGGTTCACCGACGCCCAGCAGGCCGGCATCATGGCCCACTTCATCCCGGGCGGCGATACCACCGCTGGCGGCATCCTCCACGACGTCACCAGCGCCGCCCAGACCCAGTCCGACGCCGACACCGCCCACGACATGGAAGCAGCCGGCCTGAGCGCCCTCGAAATCGCCGCCACCCTCTAACCGTCGTACGCCCCAGGCCCGGCACCCGCCCCTCCGATGCCGGGCCCGACCCATTCCGCAAGGAGAACCCCGGGTGGACGCCGGGGACGCCAACCCTCGGCCAGCCCAGCAGCCAGACCGGCACCGCGACCGCCGGGACAACCGAGCCAGAGGGCTGCCGGCGTGCGCCCTTCGGACAGACCGCAGGTTGGTCATCACCGGCTACAAGGCAAGGGAGGTCTGGGATCCAGTGACCGGTGAGCAGCGGTTGGTACTAGAAGGCCATCAGGGCTTGGTTTGGGTTGTCTGCGCGGGTGGTGGAGGTTGGTCGCGAGCTGTTGGCCAGCGGCGGCGACGACGGGACTGTGCGGGTCTGGGATCTGGTGACCGGTGAACAGCAAGCGGTGTTGGAGCACAAGACTGCCGTTTATGCGGTGTGCGCGGTGGTGGTGAGTGGCCGGGACTTGCTGGCTAGCGGTGGTGTCGACGGGACTGTGCGGGGTCTGGGATCTGGTGGCGGGTGAGCTGCAGGCGGTGCTGGAGGGCCACCGAGGCGAGGTCTACGCGGTGTGCGCGGTGAAGGTGGGCGGCCGGGAGTTGCTGGCCAGCGGCGGTGTCGACGGAACGGTGCGGGTCTGGGATCTGGTGGCCGGTGAGCAGCGCGCAGTGTTGGAGGGTCATCGGGGGAGGTCAACGCGGTGTGCTCGGTAGAGGTGGCTGGCCGGGACTTGCTGGCGAGCGGCAGCGTCGACAAGAGGACGATGAGCTCCGGCATTTCGGCGAGGTCGGCGCTTGCGCACGCATTCGGCACAGCCAGCCGCGCAAGGCCGCCCAGTACGCATACGACCGCATACAGCCGACCACGCCAAGAGCGTATCTGGGCAGCTCAGCGTCGGTATCTACAGGTGATTGGCGGAGGGTGTGGGATTCGAACCCACGATGAGACTCACGCCCCATAGCGGTTTTCAAGACCGCCGCCATCGGCCACTAGGCGAACCCTCCGCTGACTACGATAGCGGGCGCTGGGCGCCGAGGCTTACCCCTCTGTGCTACGTGGCTTGGCGGACAGGCCCGGCTAGGCACCCAGGTACCCCGCGCAGGCTTCCGTGATCATGAAGCAAGTCTTGATCACGGAACATCACCTGCGTGATCGCCCCACAGGGGTTCCGTGATCAAGGTCCCCGCCATGATCACGGAACATCTGCGGCGTGATCTCAGCGCGAGCTGCGGCGTGATCTCAGCGCGGGGCTGGGGGTGCCTTCCGGAGCGCTGCTCGAAGCCTGGGCCGTGGTCGGTAGGCTCGCTGGAGAGGAGCTGGAAAGAGAGGTCGCATGCTTCCCCCGTTCGGCTTGCAGGCCGTCTTCACGCAGTGGCAGTTCGCCCCGCTAGTGACGGCATCAGTCGTTGCCGCCGCCGCCCTTTACCTGTGGGGCGTCGTCAGAGTGGCACGACGGCATCCGGCCAGGCCCTGGCCGCTGTGGCGGACGGGAATGTTCTTCGCCGGGCTGCTGGTCGTCGTGCTCGCCCTGCAGAGCGGGATCGGCAGCTACGACGACGTGCTCTTCTGGGATCACATGGTCCAGCACCTCATGCTGGTGATGGCCGCCCCGCCGCTGCTGATCCTCGGCCAGCCGATCACCCTGCTGATGCACGCGAGCCGCAATCCGCTGCACACCTGGGTCAAGCGGGTCCTGCGCTCCCGCGTCGCCAGCTTCCTGACCTGGCCCGTGTTCGGATTCGCCGCCTATGCCGCCGCGATTGTCGTCGCCCACCTGACCGGGCTGGCCAATCTCACCGCGCGCAATCAGTCGGCTCACGAGCTGAGCACGTGGCCTTCCTGATCATCGGATACCTGTTCTTCCTGCCGATTATCGGCTCGGAGCCGATCAGGTGGCGGCTCACCTATCCGATCAGGATGGTCCTGCTGTTCCTGGTGATGCCGGTGGATACCTTTACCGGCCTGGTGCTCAGCTACGGAAACCGGGGCACGCCCGGTTTGCCGGAAGGCCCGCGCCCGGCCTGGGCAGGCTCAGCGGTGGGTGACCTGCATGCCGGGGGAGCCGTGATGTGGGTGGGCGGCGCCGCGATCATGCTCGCGATGATCATGATGGTGTTCTTGATGTGGAGCACCGACACTCGCACGGTGACGCACTCCAGGGGCTGGCTTGAGGCGGCCAGGCGCGCGACGGTCGCTCCGACCCTGACCTCGCCGGACGCCGACATCGATGACGACGAGGAACAGCTCGTGGCCTACAACGCCTACCTCAGCCGCCTCAACGATCCACGGCACGCCGGCTAGCCGCAGCACGCCGGCTAGCCGCGACACGCCGGCTAGCGCTTTCTACGGCAATCTAGGGAACTCACTAGATCGCCCCATAGGCTCCTATGCTGTGGATCCAGTACGAAACCCCTATGCGCCAGGCGCCGGGCAGCGGCCCCCTGAGCTGGCCGGCCGGGACAAGGAACTCGCACAGTTCGAGGTCGTGCTCGAACGGGTAGCCAGGGGCAGGCCCGAGCGCAGCATGGTCCTCACGGGATTGCGCGGAGTCGGCAAGACCGTGCTGCTGAACTCGTTCCGCTCGATGGCGATTCAGCGGCTCTGGGGGACCGGCAAGATCGAGGCCAGGCCGGACCAGTCGATCCGCCGTCCCATCGCCGGCGCCCTGCACCTCGCGGTGCGCGAGCCGCTCCCCGGCACCGGGCACCTGACCGGATCGATGAGTTCCTTGGCGTACTCA
The DNA here is from genome assembly GCA_963819285.1 of uncultured Actinomycetota bacterium. GTDB lineage: Bacteria > Actinomycetota > Actinomycetes > Streptosporangiales > Streptosporangiaceae > Chersky-822. Next base: position 118,886 of record CAWFVM010000002.1, on the reverse strand, counting down.
AGGCGTTCATGGCCAGGGACCCCAAAGCCGCCAAGGGCGCTCTGCTCAGTCAGCTCGGCATCGACGTGCCGATGGCGCGGGGCCGGGCGGACTCTGGCGACCTGGAGATCGACCTCACCGAGTTGCTGACCGATGCGGCGGCGATCGCCTCCGACCTGTCGGTCGGCATCGCCCTGTTCATCGATGAGATGCAGGACGTCCAGGCCCCGGACGTGTCGGCGCTCTGCGCCGCCTGCCATGAACTGTCGCAGAACGGCGGGGCACTGATCGTGGTCGGCGCCGGATTGCCGCACCTGCCGTCGGTTCTGTCGGCGAGCAAGAGCTACTCGGAGAGATTGTTTAGATATGTCGCTATTGATCGTCTTGATCGATCGGCAGCCGATGTCGCCCTGCTCGCGCCGGCCAGGCGGGAAGGCGCGGACTTTCAGCCGGCCGCGCTTGACGCGCTCTACGCGGCCGCCGACGGGTATCCCTATTTCGTCCAGGCCTACGGGAAGGTGACCTGGGATGTCGCCGCGACCAGCCTGGTGACGGCCGGTGACGTGGCTGTGGCAGCGCCGCTGGCGGCCGGCGAGCTCGCGGTCGGGTTCTTCGGCAGCAGGTACGAGCGGGCGACGCCGGCCGAGCGGGAGTACATGCGGGCGATGGCGCAGCTCGGCGACGAGCCGGTGCCGACCGCGCAGGTGGCCGACGAGCTGGGCCGCAAGCCGTCGAGCGTGTCACCCGCCAGGGACAGCCTGATCAAGAAAGGGCTGATCTACAGCTCGGAACGCGGGCTGATCGCGTTCACGGTCCCGCACTTCGGCCGGTTCCTGCGCGCCCAGCCCGCCTAACCCAATATTTGCCTATCTAGCAAAAACCAAAGAATTATTTATAAAGGGGCAGACCGGGGGAGCTCCGAGCTGTGAACCCGATCAGGCCGGGGGAAACTGCGTGCGCGGGCCCGAGTTCCGCGCGCCGGGCACGCTGGCCGGCTCGACGAAAGACACCGGATCGGCGTGCTGAGCCACGGGAGACCGGGCGAGGCCGGACCGCCGCCGCCCATGACGGGCCGGCCGGGCCGCACGGGCTGCACGGGCCGGACGGAGCCCGCTCGCCGGCCACGGCAGCACCGCGCCGGTGGCCGTGTCCACCAGGGCGGAGAGCACGGCCGGCCTGCGGCTCTCGATCCGGACCGCGAACACGATCTCCGCCGCGCGGCCGGCGTGCTGACTGGGGTAAGCGACGTACCGCCAGCACAGCTCTCGCCAGGTGTCAGACGGCTGCTGCCCGGTGATCAGGCTGGCGTGCTTGCGCCATTGCGCGCTCCTGTGCAACGCGGTCAGGGTCTGCTCCGCGCTCACCACCCGCAGCTCGCACGGGGCCGAATAGCCGATCCTGACGAGCACGTCCCTGATCTCGGGCGAGAGCAGCGCGAGCACGGCCAGCTCGGCCGCGAACAGGAGCAGCAGGACCGCCGCCCGGCCGGGTGACTCGGGAAGCTGGAGGCGCAGTCTCATCGTGGCCAGGGCCGCGATGGCGAGCAGAGCTGACCGCACGATAGTCCGGCCGGTGACCGGGGTCTGGCTGAACTCGCCGAAGCAGCCGCAGCCCACGTCCGGCCGTGCGCTGCGCAACTCGATCAGGGCGAACGTGGCGACCAGGAAGAGCAACCCGGTGCCGACCCTGACCAGCAGGGCTGGAGCGTCGCCTCCGAACGAGCCGGCCGTCAGGATCAGGCCAAGTCCCAGGCCGCACTCGGTGACGCACATCACCACAGCCACGGGTGCCCGCAGCTTCAGCGGGAACAGGGCAGTAGGCCCGAGTCCTGCCGCGAAAGACCTGGTCCGCAGCGCCCGGCTCGCCTTGGTGACGCATCCGCTCAGTAGCATCGCCGCCAGCAGCGGGATCTGGATGTCGCCCAGGAGAGTCAGCATGTCAGCGACCAATCGTGAGGGTCGCGTTGAAGCAGCCCTCCTCTAGCTCGCCGCCAAGAGCGACGAAACTGGCCAGCGTCAGGTCAGCGATCCGCCCGCGAGGCGAGGTCTTGCAGGTGACGCAGTGGTCATTGAACAGCCGGGCGCTAGGCGCGCACCCGGTGACTGGCAGCGTCCAGCCGAGGCCCGTGCACTCGTTCCTGACATGCAGCGCCGTGCCGATGGCCAGATAGGGAAGCGGGCGGAAGATCCGGGCCTGGCCGGGGGCGATCCGCGCGGCGGCGTCCTCGGCGCAGCCGGCGGCTGGATCCACCGCCGGGTAATAGACGCCGAGCACCGCGTACGGCTCGTCGCCGGTGTCGTGCCAGACCGCGGACCCGGTGATGGCCTCGGGGAGCAGCCCGCTGTCCTGGGGATGCGGCGGCAGATGGTCGGCCCGGTAAGTAGGCTGCGGACTCGTGGCGATGAGTCCGTTGAGCACGCCATGCTGCCTGATACCGATGATGTCGATCAGGTATCCGGGCCGAAGATTCGGGATCTTTACCCGGATTCGCACGCTGGCCTGCGGCGAGATGACCACGGTCTGGGGCGGCCGCATGGAGCCCTCGGTGACCAGCACTCGCTCGGCGTCGCTCTCGATGATCGTGCCGCATACCCGGCCGATGTTCGCCCAGATCCGATCGGCGATCTCGGACTGCGACGGCATGATCCGGATCACGGCCTCATCACCAGGTGTCAGCGCGGACGGATCTAGTGGCTCGCCCCGCCAGGCTGTGGCCTGCGCCGTCAGCGCGAATCGCCGTTCGCCAGCCACGTCGCCGATCGTGACGAAATGCGGGCTGATATCAGTAATAGTTCCGGTCACCACGCGATATAGGTGCCGGTCAGCGAGATCGAGGCTCCGGGGTCGGCGCCGCCGGCGGCACCGGCTCGGCCCGGCCGAGAGCACTGGGCTGAGGCTGGAACACGGCAGCTTTTAGTAGCCGACGCCGGGCAAAGTGGCTAGTCTCGGTCGTGGCGGCACCCGGGCACCTGTCGCAACAGACCGCAGCCGATATCACCCCACGCACCGACCTTCCACGTGTGAGATTTCATTTCCAGCGTTTCGACGATGCTGAGCTATCCCGTCCCAGTCAAGCGGTTTCACTGATCTGCTACCCGTCAAGTCTGATCGCGCTGCTTTCCGGACAGGTCCGTCCGAGTCACCGGGTTACGGGAGTACAGTACTGACCAGCGCGATATTACGTAGGGTAGTGAAGCATCTACGGAGTGTCGTGGGTACCGTTGATGGGTGAGCGAGCCGCCCGACGCCCAGTGGACCGATTTCCACGAGTTCGTCCTCGCTCGCGGCCGGTCGTTGCTGCACTCGGCCTACCTGCTGACCGGCAACCTGGCCGACGCTGAGGATCTCGTGCAGTCCGCCCTGGCCAAGACCTACCAGGCCTGGGACCGGATCGAGGACCTCAAGGCAGTCGACGGCTACGTCCGACGCGCGATTGTCAATACGCACATCTCGTGGTGGCGCCGGCGCAAGATCGATGAGTATCCCACCGATGATCTCCCGGACCAGCCGATAGCCGACTCGACCGGAACCAGCGAACTGCACGACACGCTGCAACGAGCCATCGACCGGCTGCCGCACCGCATGCGGGCAGCCGTGGTGCTCAGGTTCTACGAGGACATGACCGAGGCTGAGGTCGCCGACGTCCTCGGGGTCAGCCAGGGCACGGTGAAGAGCACGGTCTCCCGTGCCGTGGCCAAGCTGCGCGGCGACGCCGAACTGCTTTCTGACTTACCCGGGCTGGTTTGCCCGGGCTGGGCCTGATGACGTTTCGGCACGGACGTGGGAATATCCACCCCAGGGAGATTTGACGCTGGAGGTTACCCGTGCGCAGCACGATGATGGATGTTCCGCTGACCGTCACGAGAATCATGCAGTACGGCAGCACCGTGTTTGGCGACCGGGAAGTGGTGACCTGCACCACGGGCGAGAGCCGCCGCCAGACCTATGCGCAGACCGGCGAGCGGGTGGCCAGGCTGGCGCACGCGCTGCGCGCGCTCGGCGTCGACGGTGATCAGCGAGTAGCGACCCTGATGTGGAACAACGCCGAGCATCTCGAGGCCTACCTGGCGATCCCGTCGATGGGCGCGGTGCTGCACACGCTCAACATCAGGCTGGACCCTGAGGTCATCGGCTACATCGCGACCCACGCCGCCGACGATGTGGTGATCGTCGATCCGAGCCTGCTTCCGCTGCTGGCCCAGGTACTCCCGCATGCGGAAACTATCCGCCACGTGATCGTGACGGGTGCGGGGGAGGAAATAGATCCGGCCGCGCTGGCCGCCCTCGCCGGGCCTGCCCGCTCCGTGCATCTGTATGAGGACCTGCTGGCCGCGCAGCCGTCCAGCTTCGACTGGCCGGACGTGGACGAACGGTCAGCCGCCGCCATGTGCTACACCAGCGGCACCACCGGCAACCCGAAGGGCGTCGTCTACAGCCACCGGTCGATGCACCTGCACTCCATGGCGGTCAGCACCGGCGGGGTCTTCGGCATCGGCGAGCCCGACCGGATCCTGCCGGTGGTGCCGATGTTCCACGCCAACGCCTGGGGCCTGCCATATGCGGCTGTCATGGCGGGCGCCAGCCTGATCATGCCCGACCGGTTCTTGCAGCCAGAGCCGCTCGTGCGCCTGATCGAGGCAGAACGGCCGACGCTGGCCGGGGCGGTGCCGACGATCTGGAACGCGCTGCTCCTGCACGTCAGGGAGCACGGCGGCGACCTGAGCTCGCTGCGCGTGGTGCCCTGCGGCGGTTCGGCCGTCCCGCACTCGCTGATGGAGGCCTACCAGAAAGAGCACGGCGTCCTGATCCTGCAGGCCTGGGGGATGACCGAGACCTCGCCGCTCGGCGCGGTCGCCAGGCCGCCCTCGGGGGTGACCGAGGAAGAGTCGTGGCGCTACCGTGACACCCAGGGCCGCCTGATCTGCGATGTCGAGGCCAGGCTGATCGGCGAGGAAGGGACCTCGCTCCCGCACGACGGCGAGGCCGTGGGCGAGGTCGAGGTCAGGGGTCCGTGGATCACCGGCTCCTACTACAAGGACGATGACCCGGACAAGTTCAGGGATGGCTGGCTGCGGACTGGCGACGTCGGAACGATCGACAGGCTCGGCTATGTGACCCTGACCGACCGGGCCAAGGACGTGATCAAGTCAGGCGGCGAGTGGATCTCCTCGATGGAGCTTGAGAACGCGCTGATGGGCCACCCCGACGTGGTCGAGGCCGCCGTGATCGGCGTCGCCGACGATCGCTGGGGCGAGCGCCCGCTGGCCACAGTCGTCCTGACCAGCGGCGCTACGGTCACGGCCGCCGAACTGCGCGAGTTCCTCGGCGGCCAGGTGCCACGCTGGCAGCTGCCGGAGCGCTGGTCGTTCATCTCCGAGGTACCCAAGACCAGCGTCGGCAAGTTCGCCAAGACCAAGATCAGAGACGCCTACGCCAGAGGCGACTACGAGGTGATCGAAACCCGGTAACGAGTCTGGTCCCGGCGCCCCCTGACGGCTGCCGGGTGGCTGCAGGCGATCTTGGGTGGCCCGGTAACGGTATAGCTTTGCGATGGTTCCACCGCTGCCGGTACCCTAGGTCAGCGGTCGGTGCTCGTCCTCGGACCCGTCAGGGTCCGGTGGCAGCGAGAGCCGGTTCGCGTGGAGGCTTCGCCTAGTCCGGTCTATGGCGCCGCACTGCTAATGCGGTTTGGGTTCGCGCCCATCCGGGGTTCAAATCCCCGAGCCTCCGCTCCCTGACCTGGGCGTCCGCGTATCTCTCGCGGACGCCCTGACCGTGTTTTCATGATCATCCTTCCTCCTGCTGGGCCATTGCTGGGCCGAAAAGTCACGCCGCGCTCCCGTGGTCCCGCCTTCGCCGCAGACCCCACCCCGACCCCACCCCCGCTTCCGCCCCGCGGGAATCCAGCCCGCCGCCAGAAGGTCAAGCCCGCCAGGTTTCCGTGATCATGCCGCAGCTCGTGATCACGGAAGTCGGTTCTGGCGCGAATTCCGTGACGTGAGCCGGGGTGGGGGATGACAGTCCGGAACGTCGGCAAGGTGATCACCGGGCCGGGTTTGCGCGGGGTGAGGGGCCGGGCTCGCGCGCGGTGAGGGGCCGGGTTTGCGAGTTCGCATGGAGTTTGCGGGGGTTTGCGCGGAGGTGGTGGCTGAAAGATCTAGGAGACTACAGGGTCGGGTGAGCCTGGCCGCGGGTGAGGCGATTGTGACAGCTGAGTCACCAGGGACCAGCCGGGTCCGGGCGGTGGCTCCGCCGGGCCCGAGAGGCAGCCCGATCACGGAATTCGCGCCAGAGCCCGGAAGTCTGGTCGGGTGATCACGCTGCCGATGTTCCGGGTTCTGGCGCGAATTCCGTGAAGTTAGCTGGGCGACCTGGCCGGGGTCGGCCACCTCCTACACAATGCCCGGTTTCACCCGGTCAGGGTCCGGCGGCCTGTCCGGATAAGCCGCAGGCTAGGAGAATCCGCGTGCTGGCCGGGTGATGCCGGGGGTCGCGGCGGGCGGGCGGGAGTGCCGGGCAACGGAAAGTGGTGATACGTCAGTCGCTGGCCGCCACGTATTGACACTTTGATAACCAGAAACCCGGCTAACCGGGCAAATTTTCAACGGAAAGTGATGATACGTGGGTCAGGCCGGACGACGTATCACCACTTTCCGTGGTCTTCGCCCCTTGTCCCGGAGGGTTGCGGTCACAGCCCCGGCCGCAACCGCCACATCAGCCCCGGTAGCCTCGCTCGTACCGGTCTGGCGACCGACCGGCCGGGGCGGATGCCAGAAGGCTCGCACACGGACCGGGCTGAATCACCGCCGGAACAGGTTTGCCGAGTATCGGCCCCTTTTCGGGTGCTCACGGCGAGCCTGACCCAGGTTCGGGCCTCTCCTATACGGTGGGTGTAGAGGTTCACCCGGCCCGGGCCCGACAGCCTGCGGTGCGGCCAGCCCGGCCACAGCATCCGCCTGCGGCCTCTGCCAGAACCGGGTCCAGCGTGGCCCGCACACCCGGTCCAGCCGCCCATTCGCGCCAGAGCCATGTTCCGTGATCAGTTGATTCATGATCACTAAACATGCGCGGGTGACCCGCCCCGTTCCCGGGCACCGCACCCCGCCGCACCATGGCCTGGGAGGCTCGCATTGCCTCAGGTCCGCCCTGAACCATCCCAGCCGTCACCTGAACCCCAGCTGTCACCCCAGGCTCACTCTCCCGCTTCCTGAGGCCGGGGCTCCTGCCACACCGTTGCCGCATCGATGTCGTACGGCTAGGCGGGCATCTCGGCGTGGCATTGCGGACATGTCGTGGGCGGGTCGTCGTCGGCGACCGAGCCGCAGCTCTGGCAGACGCGTCGCAGCAAGCAGACGGGATCGCCAGGCAGGTCGAGTTCGTGGTCGGCCGGCTGGCCCGGCTGGCGGTGCTGTTCGTCACTCATGGGTACCTCAGCGTTCCGCTAGGACGACGATCTCTGCGCGTTCGAGATCCCTGGCCGCAGCCGGCACGACAAGGCTAGCGCCGAGCACAAGGGCTGATCCATGATCACGGAAGCCTGCCGGGGCGAGACCCTGCTGGGTGCGGGCTGTCAGGCTTCCGGCTGCGCGGGCCTCGGGGGAGGCAAGGGCAGCCGGAGCTTGGGTCAGAGGTCGTCGTCCATGGGGTCGGAGCCGCCGTCGAGCACGTAGGTGTCGTCGACTTCGTCGGGCTCGAATTCGCCGACGGGGTCGGCTACGTCGCCGGTCCCGTCGTCTTGTCCCGCGCTGTCCTTAAAGATTCGGCCGCAGATAACCAGGTAAAGCTGCTCTGGATAGGGGATGTGGTCGATCTTGCGCAGCGCCTGATCCTGCCCGGCCGACTCGACCACGAACTCACCGAAACCGAGCAGCCGGCCGGCGAATGACCGGTGGAAGCTCATGTCGGTGACCTTCGACAGCGGCATCATCGCGACGCTTCTGGTGAACAGGCCCGAGGTCAGCAGGATCCGTTCCGAGGTAATGACGAAGTAGTCGACGGCCCAGTTGACGGCCTGCCACACCAGGTTGGCCAGCAGGACCGCCCAGCCAGCCCAGACGATGGCCGCGAACAGGACGTGACCACGCAGCAGCGTCGCTGACAGTACAGCGGCAGCGAGCAGCCCGCCTACTGCCTGGGCACTCGGAACCAGAAGTACGGCCGGATGTCGCCTGACCGTCGCCACGCGAACTTCTCGCGGAAGCAAATACTTGTCGACGGCCGCCTGTTCATTCCTGGTTGTCGCGGCTCTGCTCATTGGCTACAGCTTTATGTGATTGAGGAACGAAGCCAAGGAGTTACCCGCTTCCTTGAGCCAGTCAATTGCACCCGTGACCACATTCGCTGCGCCTGTTGGCGAGGTTGCGAGGTAGTAGATCACGAAGGCGACGGCAGCCCAGGTCAGAACCTTCTTCAACATGGCGATCACCTCCCTACTGTGCGCTTTGACATACCTACCGCCGCTGACCACAGCATAACCCAGCAGCTACCGAACACCAATGGCCCTGGCCACCGTTGGTAGCCAACCCTAACGGCAGATCCGCTCAGGCCGACGCATCCACGCCGATCCATGCCCGAAAAGCCGTTACTGTTCATGCTGCGGCGCGCGCACGGTCAGGGGGACGAGGCGCTCGGCGAACCCCCGCTACCCGACTCGCCGAGTTCCCGGCCCTGAAGTGGAGTGACTATGACCGAGGTGACAGGCAGTGACTTCTGCATAGCCATCTACCGCGAGGACGATGCCTGGGAGGCCGAGGCGCTGCCCTCAGCGGTCACTGAGAGCCTGGACGCTGTCGTCGGCGCGCTGCGGCAGTTGCCGAGCATCGGCGGCGTCATCGGCCTGATCGCCGTGGGCGATGACTTTTTTATCATCACCCGCGTGACCAGCGGCCAGGTCGCGCTCTTCGTCTCCGATCTGACCGCTTCGGTGGACTGGGACCTGGCCAGGCAGGTTCTCGAGAACCTCGACATTGAGGTTCCGTACGACGAGGACCTCGACCAGGTGCTGCCGGCCGGTGACCTCTCGATCCTTGCTGACCTCGGCGTTGACGAGATGGAGTTGTGTGCCCTGTCTGGTGATCTGGACCTGTACCCAGACGAGGTGCTCGCCAGCCTGGCCAGGCGAATTGGCTTCGGGGCGGCCTTCGACCGGGCGCTCAGCTCCGTGACCGGCCAATGACCGGCCAATGACCGGCCAGGGATCGGCCAATGACCAGTCGGCGACCGGCTATGCGGCCTCGTACGAGCCCAGCATGCGGCTCGCGCTTGAGCTAGCGCGGGAACTGGCACTCGGCGATGCCGACGTACCGGTGGGTGCCGTAGTGCTCGATCCTGATGCTGTCGTCATCGGCCGCGGACACAATCTTTGCCAGGCAGGCAATGACCCGACGGCGCACGCCGAGATCGTGGCGATCAGGCAGGCGGCGGCTGCGGCGGGCTCCTGGCGGCTGGACGGCTGCACGCTCGTGGTGACCCTGGAGCCCTGCACGATGTGCGCCGGCGCCGTGCACGCCGCGCGGATTCGCCGGGTGGTCTACGGCGCGACTGACCTGCGGGCCGGGGCTGTCGGCTCGCTGTGGGACGTGCTGCGGGACCGCAGGCTTGGTCCGCCGGTCGAGGTGATCAGCGGCGTGCTGGCTGAGCCTTGCGGCCAGTTGCTCAGCGACTTCTTCGAGCGCTTGCGCTGACCCTGGCCGGACCCTAGTCGCGCCGCCGGCTGTATCTGGCGTGCGGCGCACGACAAGGGGGTCAGGCTCGGGTAGGCTCAGCGGCGGTGGAGTCGCCTAGTGGCCGAGGGCGCACGCCTCGAAAGCGTGTGAAGGGGCAACCCTTCCGTGGGTTCAAATCCCACCTCCACCGCCAATCTGAAGACCCGGGCAATCATGGGGGGCCGGGTCGCCGGATGGCCTGGGGCAATTAACGGGTGCTGGGTTACTGGGGGGTACCTGCATGCCAGAGCCGCAGAGCACGGTCTTTTTCCTGCTGCTGATAGTGATCTTCGCCGCGCTGATCTGCTGGCTCGTGCTCACCAGGCACGTGGTGCTCCGCGTGCTCGCCGCCTGCCTCGCGTTCATCCCCGCGGTGACCTTCGGCGTCGCGGCGGTGAACAAGTACTACGACTACTACCAGAGCTGGAGCTCGGCGATCTCCGACGTGACCGGTCAGGGACCGTCAGAGACCGGCGTGGCCGCCACGCCGGCGACGGACACGCTGACCGGACCCGCGGGCGCCGGCATTACCCGGCTGCTTGGCAACGACGTGTTCACCAGGCTCGCGGCGCAGGACGGGTACACGCTGAGGCTGACCGTGCACGGCCAGGCCAGTCACCTGACCAGGACGGTCTACGTCTACCTGCCGCCGCAGTACTTCCAGCAGGCCTACCGCAACTACCGGTTTCCCGCCATCGAGCTGATCCACGGTTTCCCCGGGGCGCCGCAGGACTGGATCACGGTGCTCGACATCACCACGACGCTGGCCAGCATGATCGCCCGAGGTCAGGCCAGGCCCGCCGTTCTGGTGATGCCCGACGCGAATGGCGCCAGAGGCGTATCGCTGCAGTGCCTGAACTCGGTCGGCGGCCCGCAGGACGCCACCTTCATGGCCCGCGACGTGCCCGGCTACATCAGCCGGGTGCTGCGCGTCTGGCCGCCGGGACCGACCTGGGCGATCGCCGGCTACTCCGAGGGCGGGTTCTGTGCCGCGAACCTCGGCCTGCGATACGGGGCGAACTTCGGCCTGGCCGGGGTGCTCAGCGGCTACTTCCAGCCATCAGACAACCAGATGGGACATCCCGTCAGATCGGTCAGCCCGTTCGGCCACGACAAGCAGCTGCGCCGCCAGAACACGCCGACCCTGGAACTGCTGCACCTGCCGGCCGGGGCGCTGATCCCGCAGTTCTGGATCGGATCCGGCACCAACCCGGCCGACGTCAGAGCCGCGCAGATGTTCAGGCAGCTGCTTGAGCTGCGACAGCCCGCCGCGCAGCTCCAGCTCGTACCGGGCGGCGGGCACACCATGCTCACCTGGCGAACGCTCGTGCCGCCGATGCTGGAATGGATGACGCCGAAACTGGCCGCCAGCGCGCGGCTCGCGCAAGCACGGGCGGAGCGGCTGACGCACGGCCGCGCGAAGGCGTTGCCCAGGCCGTCAGCACGGTGACCAGGCAGCGATGGCTGGCCAGACTGTCCATGCAGATGGCCGGTGCCCTGTTCGTCCTGGTCGAGTTCGCCGGCCTGCATAGCTTCGCCTGGGGTTGGCAAACACAAGCACTGATCGGCCTGACCCTGGCCGGAACCTGCGTCACCATCGCGGCAGAAGGCCGAGGCCCTCGGTGCCGAGGTCGCCATGATCGAAGGGCCGCATCGGGTCGACGTCGCGGCCATCGCCGCCAGGGCCGTGGCCGACGGCGCCGACCTGCTCGGCGTGGCGGGCGGGGATGGGACGCAAGCCCTGGTAGCGGGGGTCGCCGCCGACCATGACGTGCCGTTCCTGTGCATCAGCTCGGGTACCCGCAACCACTTCGCCATGGATCTGGGCCTGGATCTCGACGATCCGGCCACCTGCCTCTCCGCCCTGACCGACGGGATCGAGCGCAGGATCGACCTCGGCCGGATCGGCAATCGAAGTTTTGTGAATAACGCAAGCTTCGGGGTCTATGCCGAGATCGTCCGCAGCCCCGCCTACCGGGCTGACAAAAGCCGTACCACCCTGGCTCTGCTTCCTGACCTGCTCAGAGACGATCGCGACGGACATCAGCTGGTGGCTCGCGCTAGCGGCAGGGAAATCCGGGCGCCGCAGGCGCTGCTGGTGAGCAACAATCCGTACGACACCGCCGATATCGCTGGTCTTGGCCGGCGCGACCGTCTTGATACCGGAAAGCTCGGCGTCATAGCGGTCAAGGTGACGAGCGCGGCGCAGGTGATCGGCCTCGTGGCATGCGGGGGTGGCGCGGCGCTTACTTATATATCTGCCGGAAGGGTTCTGGTCGAGTCAGCCCAGCCGCGGATTCCGGTCGGTATCGATGGCGAGACCGTGCTCATGCCCACGCCCGTGCATTGCTCGGTCCGGCGGCGAGCGCTGCGGGTCGTGATCCCGAAAGACCGAGGAGTACGTCAGCCCCGGTCGGCCCTGCGCTGGTCCAGGCTTGGTCAGCTCGCGGCCTTCGGCCGGCTGGCCGGCGGCACTCACCGACCGCGCCCGTAGTACCCGGCCCGGCCGGTTCGTACCATGGGGAGATGCGTTGGACTTGGTGCCGGTGACTGCCCCGGCTTCCCGTGCCCGCACGGCCATCCTCACCGTGGACGATGATCCGGGTGTGTCCCGTGCCGTGGCGCGTGACCTGCGGCGTCGTTACGGTGAGCAGCACCGGATCGTGCGAGCGGAGTCAGGCGCGGCGGCACTTGAGGCGCTGAAAGAGATGAAGCTGCGCGGCGAGCAGATCGCCGTGATCCTGGCGGACTACCGGATGCCGGAGATGAACGGCATCGAATTCCTCGAACTGGCGATGGACGTGTATCCGGGGGCGCGGCGGGCGCTGCTGACCGCGTACGCGGACACCGGCGCGGCCATCGACGCCATCAACGTGGTTGACCTGGACTACTACCTGCTCAAGCCGTGGGACCCGGCGGAGGAGAAGCTCTACCCGGTGGTCGACGCGCTGCTTGAGGCCTGGAGTGCCGCCGACTACCGGCCGGTGGCCGAGATCAAGGTGGTCGGGCACCGGTGGTCGGCGCGGTCGTCTGCGGTGCGGGAGTTCCTGGCCAGGAACCAGGTGCCCTACCGCTGGTACGCGGCCGATGAGCCGGAGGGGCGACGGCTGCTCGCCGCCGCTCAGGCGGACGGGATGACGCTGCCGGTGGTGATCACGCCGGACGGCGAGACGATGATCGAGCCGTCGGACGCCGAGCTGGCGGGCCGGGTCGGACTGGCCACGAGCCCGTCCACCGGCTTCTACGACCTCGTGGTCATCGGCGGCGGGCCGGCCGCTGGGGTCAGCGGTCTACGGGGCTTCTGAGGGGCTGCGGACGCTGATGGTGGAGCGGATCGCCACCGGGGGGCAGGCCGGGCAGAGCTTCCGGATCGAGAACTATCTGGGCTTCCCTGATGGCGTGTCCGGGGCACAGCTCACCGACCGGGCCCGGCGGCAGGCAGCCAGGTTCGGGGCCGAGATCCTGACCACCAGGGAGGTGGTCGGGCTTGAGGTGAACGGGTCGGCGCGGACGGTCAGGTTCTACGACGGGACGACGGTTGACGCTCATACCGTGATCCTCGCCACCGGAGTCAGCTACCGGCAGCTCGGGTCGCCAGGGCTTTCCGAGCTGACCGGGGCCGGGGTGTTCTACGGCTCGGCACTGACTGAGGCGACTAGCTGCGCCAATCATGATGTGTACATCGTGGGCGGCGCCAACTCGGCGGGCCAGGCGGCGGTTTACCTGGCCAGGGCCTCCCGGTCGGTCACGATCCTGGTGCGCGGGCCGTCGCTGCGCAAGTCCATGTCGCACTACCTGATCCAGCAGATCGAGGCCGTCCCCAACATCAAGGTGCGGACCTGCACCGAGGTGGTCGAGGCGCACGGGACTAAGCACCTGGAGCGGCTGACCCTGCGCGACGCCAATACGGGCGAGATCTCGGAGGTCGACGCGCAGTGGCTGTTCGTCTTCATCGGCGCCGCGCCGCTGACTGACTGGCTGGACGGGATCGTATTGCGCGATGAGCGGGGCTTCGTGCTCGCCGGGCCTGATCTGCCGGGCACGGCCGGCAGGCCGGCTGGCTGGCCGCTGGACCGGCCGCCTTATCACCTGGAAACCAGCGTGCCTGGCGTGTTCGCGGCTGGCGATGTCCGGGCCGAGTCGGCGAAGCGGGTCGCCTCGGCGGTGGGCGAGGGCGCGATGGCGGTCATGCTCGTGCATCGTTACCTGGAGAAGCTGTGAACGCGGTACCGGCTACCTGCAGCGCGGATGAGCTGCGCACGCTGTTCCTGTTCGAGCGGCTCACCGACGCCCAGCTTGACTGGCTCTGCGCCAACGGCCGGGCCGAGCTAGCCGAGCCTGGCCAGCTCTTCACCGAAGGCGAGCCGGCGGATTCTCTGTGGGTGCTGCTCAGCGGGACGGTGGTGCTGTCCCGCCGGATTGGCGCGGACGACGTCGAGGTGACGCGTACCTCCAGCCCTGGCGTGTACGCCGGCGCCTTCTACGCCTACCTGGGCGACCGCATGCCGCAGGTGTACAACAACTCCTGCCGCGTGACCGAGCCGTCGCGGTTCTTCGTGCTCGGTGCGGACAGGTTCTCCGAGCTGATGAACGAGTGGTTCCCGATGGCCACGCACCTGCTCGAAGGCCTGCTCTTCGGGACCAAGAGCACCCAGGAGGCGGTCGGGCAGCGCGAGCGGCTGCTCGCGCTCGGCTCGCTGTCGGCGGGCCTGACCCACGAGCTCAACAATCCGGCGTCGGCCGCGCTCAGCGCCACGTCGGCGCTGCGTGACCGGGTGGCCGGGATGCGGAACAAGCTCGGCCAGATCTCGGCCGGCCGATCGACCGGGCCGAGCTTGGCACCCTGATCGGGTTCCAGAACCAGGCGGTAGAGAAGGTCGCGAAGGCGACGCCGCTGAGCCCGCTTGAGGCCGCTGACCGCGAGGACGAGCTCACCGACTGGCTCGATGATCACGGCGTGGCGCAGGGCTGGCAGCTCGCCTCCGTTTTCGCGCAGGCCGGAGTGGAGACCGGCTGGCTCGACCAGATCGCGGACACGATGGCGCCCGACGGCGCCTCATCGGCCACGTTCGGCGGGGCGATGCACTGGATCGGGTACACGATCGAGACCGAACTGCTGATGAACGAGATCGCCGACTCGGTGACGAGGATCTCTGAGCTGGTCGGCGCGGCCAAGCAGTACTCGCAGATCGACCGGGCGCCTTATCAGGTCATGGACGTGCGCGAACTGCTCGACAGCACGCTGGTCATGCTGGCCGGCAAGATCGGGCCCCAGATCACCGTCGTCAAGGACTACGACCCGGGCCTGCCGCCGATCCCGGTCTACCCCAGCGAGCTCAACCAGGTGTGGACCAACCTGATCGACAACGCGGTGTCGGCCATGGACGGCACGGGCACGCTGACGGTGCGCACCGCACGGGACAACGACCGGCTCGTGGTCGAGTTCATCGATACTGGCAAGGGCGTGCCGCCGGAGATCCAGGGCCGGATCTTCGAGCCGTTCTTTACCACCAAGCCGGTGGGCCAGGGTACCGGGCTCGGCCTCGATATCTCCTGGCGGATCGTCGTGAACAGGCATCATGGTGACCTGCGAGTCGAGTCGGCGCCGGGCGACACGCATTTTTTCGTCCGGCTGCCGTTTGAGGCCCGCGATCCGATCAAGGAGGCTCGATGACAGCGATCCCTGGGATCGACCCGGCAGTGCCCCCGAGCGGCACGGGCTGCGTCGAGTGTGAGGCGACCAGCGGCTGGTGGCTCCACCTGCGCAGATGCACGTCCTGCGGCCACATCGGGTGCTGCGACACGTCTCCGTCCCAGCACGCCAGCGCCCATGCCGCAGCGACCGGGCATCCGATCATTGCCAGCTTCGAGCCGGGTGAGGAATGGTTCTGGAGCTTCCAGGCTGAGGAGTTCTATGAGGGGCCTGAGCTCGCTCCGCCCGGGCACCACCCGGTGGACCAGGGGGTTCCGGGTCCGGCCGGCCGAGTCCCGGCCGACTGGCGTTCCCACCTGAACTAGGTTTCCGGGCGGGTCCTGGCGTCGACTCGCGCCCCGGATGGCTCGCGGCCCGGCCCCGGATGGCTCGCGCCGTCGGAAGTATCCCGCCCCTGGGCGGCTCCGGCTCCGGCCGCAGACGGCTCCCGGCCGGCCTCCGTCGGCGCCCGCCCGCACCAGGTTTCCGTGATCAAGCTCCGGCCCTTGATCACGGAAACCTAGTTGTGCGATCACACCAGCGAGATTCCGTGATCAAGTCGTGCTCCTTGATCACGGAATCCCGAAGGGGTGACCTCGCCCCAAGTAGGTTTCCGTGATCATCGCGATCGTCCCACTTGCGTATTGTGATTCGGTCATATCGGGCGAATTGACAGGAGGGCTGCCCGTCGCCTACTCCAAAGCCGAGATAGCGCCGACTGTCAGTGCGCTCAGGTCTGGGAGTATTAGGCGGGATTGGGACAAGGCGTCTGATTCGGGGGGATAACTCGGATGCGGGATCGCGACGACGGCGAGGCCGGCCGCTGCCGCGGACAGCAGCCCGTTCGTCGAGTCCTCGACCGCCGCGCAGTCGCCGGGCTGGACGCCGAGTCGCGAGGTGACGGCCAGGTAGATGTCCGGGGCAGGCTTGCCCCTGGCTACCTCTTCGGTCGACATCACGACGGTGAAGTGGTCACGCAGGCCGGCCGCGACCAGGACGGTCTGGATCAGCGTCGCGGGCGCGGAACTGCCCAGGCCAAGCGGCCACCGGCCAGCAAGACGACGCACCGCGTCTATCGCGCCCGGCATGAGCGGCAGCTGCTCGCGATACCTGGCCGCCATCCTCTCGATCACCAGGCTGGCTACGCGATCGGGTGGCAGGTCCGTGCCTAGATCCTCGCTGAGGTACCTGGCCCACTCCGGTGTGCTCATCCCCATGAGGCGCCGTTGCGTCTCCGGGGTCCACTGGCCGCCATGCTCGGCCACGACCTGCCTGCGCACCTGCTCCCAGACTGGCTCTGAGTCAATCAGGACCCCGTCAAGGTCGAAGACCACCGCGCTGATCACGCACCTACTCTGCCCCAGTACCGGGGTTCTCACCAGCCAGGGTGCCCGGTGCCGGAACACAAGAACGAAAATTGAGAATGCTCCGGTGAAGCCGGGGCAATGTAGAGATGCCATGGACGGCCGCAACGTGATGACGGGGCACCTGACCGGCAGCACGAAACATCTGACGAATCGCCGCGCAAGTCCCGGACCCGCAGGCGGGTTCAGTCATACCGCGCTGTTGTATCGCGACGCCGACGAGTACCGGGCCGGGCTCGCCGAGTTCGCAAGTGCCGGCCGCACCGGCCGGGGCTCCGCTGCAGGCCGTGCTGCCCTGGAGATCCCGCGCGGCAGTAGGCGGAACGCTCTCCGACCTGGCTGCCCGTGCCCTGCTCGTGGATATGGCCCAAGTCGGGCGCAATCCCGCCAGGCTCATCGCGATCGGCCAGTCTTTCGTTGACGATCACCGTGACCAGCGCGTCTGCTGCGTGTGGGAGCCTGCCTGGCCGACCCGCTCGGCCGCCGAGTCGCGCGAGGTGGCCAGGCATGAGGCGCTCTGCAACCTGGCGTTTGCCGGCCAGGCCGTGACAATGCTGTGCCCCTACGACGCCAGCCGCCTGAGCCCCGAGCAACTCGCTGACGCCGAGCTCACGCACCCCGTTGTCATCTCGGGAGGACGCTCGCACTCCAGCTCGGCCTATCTCGGCCCCGGCTGCCTGCCGCCTCGTTGCGACGACCCGCTCCCGTCACCTGCCCTCGACGCCGAGTCACTGGGTTTTTCTGACCGCTTGAGTTCGGTTCGGGCCTTTTCCGCACGGCACGCTGATGCGGCCGGGCTCAGCTCAGCCCGTGCCCGCGACCTGATCCTGGCGGTCAGCGAGATCGCGGCCAACTCGCTCAGCCACGCGGATGGCGGCGTAATCCGGGCGTGGCGCTGCGACGACGAGATCATCTGCCAGATCGAAGATTCCGGGCATATCCCCGACCCGCTCGCCGGCCGACGTCAGCAGCCGCCCGACGCCCTCGGCGGACACGGTCTCTGGCTGGTCAACCGGGTCTGCGACCTCGTCGAGCGGCGGACGAGCCCGGCGGGGACTATGACGCGCCTGCACATGCGAGTGATCGACCCCTCATCTGACCTGCGGTAATACGCGGGGCTGGCAGTCGTTCGAGCCAGACAAGCGAATCCGGTTCGGCAGCGCGCCGAAGACTCGGTAGGCTTGCCGACGGAGGATTCGCCTAGTGGCCTAGGGCGCACGCTTGGAAAGCGTGTTGGGGGCAACCCCTCAAGGGTTCAAATCCCTTATCCTCCGCCAAGCCGGCCCGTGGACTGCCTGCTGATCCGGCTGCGAAGCTGGCGCGCGCCGTGGGGGTGGTGGCCTGACCGGGGGTCGGCCGTTTGCTAATTAATGCCCGGTTTCGTCCGATCAGGGTCCGGTGGCCTGTCCGGATAAGCCGCAGACCAGGAGAATCCGCGTGCTGGCCGGGGGTTGTGGCGGGCGGGCGGTGTGCCGGGCAACGGAAACTGGTGATACGTCAGTCGCTGGCCGCCACGTATTGACACTTTGATAACCAGAAACCCGGCTAACCGGGCAAATTTTGAACGGAAAGTGATGATACGTGGGTCAGGCCGGACGACGTATCATCACTTTCCGTGGTCTTCCCCCTCGCCCCGGAGAGCCGCGGTCAGGGCCCCGGCCGCAAGCGCCACATTCGGTCCTGGCGGTCCCGCTCGTACCGGCCCGGGCGGTCGGAACGGCGAGCCTGGCCGCCGACCGGCGGGTCTGGCGGGTCTGGCGGATGCTTATGCTCCGCGACTCACCCCCTGAAGTTTCGCGCCAGAGCCAAGTTCCGTAGCAATCACGGGCTGGTCCATGATCCAATGCCGCTTAGCTTAAGTTGATCTTGAAGTCTACCCCGGCGGTGGTTCCGGCCTGGGCTGCGTGGCCAGTTTGCCAGGTATCAGCCCTTTCGGGGCTACTGGCGGCTGGCCTGGCCGGGGTTCGGCCGGTTCCTGTAGGAGGTTTTTTTCCTGTAGGAGACTTAACAGCAAATATGGTGGTCAACCCTCCTACAGGAGTAAAGTCTCCTAGATCTTTTAGCCACCACCCCGGCGCAAACCCCCGCAAGCCCGCCCAGAGCCCGCAAACCCGGCCCCGGGAACCGCTAGCCGAGCAGGCACACCTGAAGGACCATCAGCCACCCCGGGAGCGGCAGGCGCCGGACGCACGGCCACGCCAGCCCCGACCCCCAGCACCGGCTTCCCCCAGGCCCTTCATCCTCCACCCGGCTGACATCACGGAAACTCGCGCCAGAGCCTGACACTCCCCCATCCGGCCGAGATACCCTGACCAGCGCGGACCCGCCGCGACCGGCAACCAGGGGCAGCGCAGCCTGACCATGAACACGCAGGTCACGAGCATGATCAAAATAGCCTAAGTGGCATTGGTCCATGATCACGGAAACATGCACGGCCGGCCATGCCTCCTCCAGGCCGCCTCGCGGCATCACGCTCGGCAGATCAACCACCCACCACTCGGCAGCTCAACCATGCGGTAGTCGGCAGCTCAACCATGCGGTAGTCGGCAGATCAACCATGCGGTAGTCGGCAGATCAACCATGCGGTAGTCGGCAGATCAACCACGCACCATTCGGCAGCTCAACCACGCCGGGGGTATCTTAGGTGTATGCGGCCAGTTGACGACCTGTTTCCCCGGCATGCCCGGAGCGCCATCAGAGCTGCGCTGAGTGACACCAGGGTGGTGGTGATCAATGGTGCCCGGCAGACTGGCAAGAGCACGCTCGCGAAGCTTGTGATGGCGGATTTCCCCGGATCCGAGCTGCGGTATCTCGATGAAGCCCCGACCCGGGCCGCGGCAGAAGCAGATCCAGGACGGTTTGTGCGGCACGATCGATTGCTCGTGATCGATGAGGTTCAGCGCGTCCCTGAGTTGTTCCTTGCCATCAAGCACGAGGTCGACGTTGACCCGCGACCTGGACGATTCCTGCTCACCGGATCGGCGCGCATCGTCGGCCTGCGCGAGATCCCTGATCTCCTGCCCGGCCGATCGGAGACCATTGAACTGTCGCCTCTGTCACAGGGGGAGCTCGACCGAAGCCCGGACGGCTTCGTAGCGGCGGTATTCCAGCACGGGGCAGAGCTGCCAGTGTCCACCTCCAGCCTGAGGCGTGACGACTACCTTGAGCGAGCTATCCGGGGTGGTTACCCGGAAGCGGTGCGCCGGACTGACCTCGGACGTCGCGCTCGTTTCTTCGAGTCGTATATCTCCGATTTGATAAATCGAGACGTTCGGCAGCTCAGCGAGATTGAGCGATCTGCCGATATGCGGCGCCTGGTCAACCTGGTTGCGGCGGCCACCGGATCGCTGGCGAATCCGGCGACCATGGCCAGCCGCCTGCGAGTCCCTGCGAGCACGGTCAAACGTTACCTGGACCTGCTGGACCTGCTCTTCGTCACTCACCGCGTTCCTGCCTGGTCGACCAATCTCACCGCCCGAGCCGTAGCGACACCGAAGCTGCTCTTCAATGACTCTGGCCTGGCTGCTTACCTGACCGGGATGAGCCTGAAGCGCGCCCGTCACCCGACCGCGCCCGTCGGGTCCCTGATCGAGACCTTCGTTCTCAGTGAGTTGTCGCGCCAGCTCACGTTCACCAGCCAGCCCTTCCGCCTATACCACTACCGCGATCGGGATGACTACGAGGTAGACGCAGTACTCGAATCGGCATCCGGCGAAATCATCGCCTGCGAAGTGAAGTCATCGGAGACGGTCAGGTCCGAGGACTTCCGTGGTATCCAGCGGCTGGCCCGACGACTCGGTGATCAATTGCTGGCCGGGATCGTGCTGTACACCGGAGGCCAGCCGCTGTCCTTCGGCGAACGGTTTCGCGCGTGGCCGATCTCCGCGATCTGGCAGGTCCCGGCCGATGCCTGATCGGGCGCGGTTTCTTCGCCATCGTGGTCGCTACTTCAGCTCGTCGCGGCGGCGGGTCAGGTAGGCGATCTCGGCGGTGTTGCCCGCCAGTTCGATGGCCTGGCCGTACGCCGCGCGCGACTGCTGATCGCGGCCCAGCCGGCGCAGCAGGTCGGCGCGGGTCGCATGGTAGGCGTGATAGCCGGCCAGCTTGTCCTCAAGACGGTCGATGGTCGCCAGCGCCACTTGCGGGCCGTCAAGCTCGGCGACCGCGATGGCCCGGTTGAGGGCGATGATCGGCGAGGGGTCGAGGCGGACGAGCTGGTCGTAGAGGGCGACGACCTGCGACCAGTCGGTGGCACGCACGTCGCGGGCAGAAGTGTGCACGGCGCTGATCGCCGCGAGGATCTGGTAGCGACCCGGAGCCACCCTGGCGGCCAGGCGCTCGCGCACCAGGCGGTGACCCTCGGCGATAAGCGCCCCGTCCCAGGACCCGCGGTCCTGCTCGTTGAGGGTGACCAGTTCGCCGCTCGCCGAGACCCGGGCGGCGCGGCGGGCGTCGGTGAGGAGCATCAGCGCCAGCAGGCCGGCCACCTCACCGTCCTGTGGCATGAGGGTGCGGATCAGGCGAGCGAGCCGGATCGCCTCGGCGGTCAGGTCGTGGCGTACGGGATCGGTGCCCGGGCCGGTCGCCAGGTAGCCCTCGTTGAAGACGAGGAAGAGGACGGCGAGGACGGCGGAGACGCGTGACGGGAGATCCTCTGCGGACGGCACCCGATAAGGGATGCGAGCTTCCTTGATCTTGGCCTTCGCGCGGGTGATTCGCCTTCCCACGGCGGTCTCCTGCACCAGGAAGGCACGGGCGATCTCGGCCACGGTCAGGCCGCCGACCATGCGCAGCGTCAGCGCCACGCGGCTCTCCATCGCGAGCGCTGGGTGACAGCAGGTGAAGATCAGCCGGAGCCGCTCGTCCTCGATAGGGCCGAGAGGCGCAGGCGGGTCGCCGTCGTACAACATCTGAGCCTGCTTATGCTTGTCGTCGCGTCTGCTCTCGCGCCGGATCCTGTCGATGGCTTTGCGGTTGGCTGTGGTGGTCAGCCAGGCGCCGGGGTTCGGGGGCACGCCGTCAGCCGGCCACCGCCCCACGGCTGTCGCGAACGCCTCGGCCGCTGCCTCCTCGGCGATGTCGAGGTCACCGAAACGCCTGGTCAGGGCGGCGACCACCCGCGCCCACTCCTCATGGTGGATCTGGGTGATCGCCTCCCGGACGTCGATCAGGTTCACAGGACCGGCCGTACCTTGAGCTTCCGGTTGCAGGCCTTCGACCCCTCGGCGGCGAGCTTGAGTGCCACGTCGAGGTCCGGGGCCTCCATGATCCAGAAGCCGATGAGATACTCCTTCGACTCCAGGTAGGGCCCGTCGGTAAACAACGCCTCCCCGCCTCGGTTGTCGATGACAGTTGCCGAGTCGGGCCCCGCAAGGCCGGCGGCGAAGACCCAGTGACCCTCCGCGCTGAGACGGTCATTGAACACGTCAATGGCCGCCATCTCGTCCGGGGTGGCGAGGTCGGCGGTGGTGGTGATCACGGAAACCAGGTACTGCATCTTGGATCATCTCCTGTGGTTCGGGTCGCTCCTCATGGGCGGCCGCTCACACCTGCTACGAACACCTCCGCCCCGATCGGACACTGCCTCCCGGAATTCTTTCAGGAAGCTTCACCGCTGCTCTGAAGATCGTGCCCATGCGAAGATCCGGCACTCGGCAGATCGAAAGGCGGCTCCTCGCAATCCGAACATGAGTTGGTCGCATACTGAAAGGCAAGTCGTCGCGAAATGAACATGCGATGCTAGGATCTGCGATCATGTCTCGTTCAGAGTTCGTGCCACGGCACGCGGCTTCGGCCATCGAGGACGCGCTGGCCGACACCAGAGTCGTGCTTGTCAACGGAGCTCGGCAAGCCGGGAAGAGCACTCTGGTGCGGGCGGCCGCTGGCGAGCGGCCCGCCGAGTACCGAGATCTCGATCTCCCCCAGGATCGGCAGTCAGCCATCGAGGATCCCGTCGGGTTCGTCTCGTTCGACGACTTGATGGTGATTGATGAGATTCAGCGAGTACCGGAACTGCTCCTGGCCATCAAGGCAGCAGTCGACGCCAATCCGACTCCCGGCCGATTTCTGTTGAGCGGGTCATCGCGGTTGCTAGGGCTTAGAGACCTGCCTGACACACTTCCCGGCCGGATGGAAACTATCGAACTCTGGCCGTTCTCACAGGGCGAGATCGATGGGACCGCAGACAGCTTCGTCGATACCGCTTTCAGGCTCGGACCGGACCTGAGGCACGAGTCAGCCGTAGCCCGTGCCGACTATTCGGACCGGCTCGTGCGCGGTGGCCTCCCAGAAGCCGTCGCCCGTACCGATCCACGCCGCCGGGGCAAGTTCCACGACTCGTACGTGCAGAACCTCATCGACCGAGACGTGCGGCAGCTGACCGAGATTGAGCGCGTCTCGCAACTGAACGCGCTCATCCGGCTCCTGGCCGCGCGGTCCGGACACCTGGTCGTCCCTGGCAGCCTCGAATCGGATCTGCGGATCTCGCGCCCCACTGTCGCCCGCTACATGCGCCTGCTCGAAGAAGTTTTCCTCGTCAAACGCATACCAGGCTGGTCCCGCAATCTCGGCACTCGCACCACGGCCGCGCCCAAGCTCATCTACGTTGACTCAGGCATAGCCGCTCGCCTGCTCTCCTTCGATTCTCACGCCCTGCGCCGACCCGGCGCTCCGTTTGGCCCCTTGCTTGAGGGCTTCGTCTTGTCCGAACTGGCCAGGCAGCTGACCTGGTCTCAGGAACTCGCAGACCTATACCACTACCGCGACCACAACAAGGTGGAGGTAGGCGCCGTCCTCGAGGATCGGCGTGGCCAAGTCGTCGGCATCGAGGTCAAGGCAGCATCTACCGTGAGATCCGAGGATTTCAACGGACTGAGGCAGCTTGCTACGAAACTCGGCGATGACTTCCTGGTCGGTGTCGTCCTCTACACAGGACACACGACACTGCCGTTCGGGCCGAAGCTTCGCGCCGTCCCGGTCAGCGCCATCTGGCAGCTCTGAGCTACCACAGAGCCCTCCTTGCACTACATCTTCACAATCGGGGTGTCGAGATCTTCACAACTGATCCGTTAATTTCAAGATGTGGCCAAGATCGTGGTGGTGGAGGACGAGGCCGAGCTGTCCGCTGCGATAGCCGCGCGGCTGCGCAGCGATGGCCATGCGGTGGCCGTGGCTGCTGACGGGCCTGGCGCCGTGCGGCTCATTGCCGCCGAGCGGCCGGATGCGGTCATTCTCGACCTGATGCTGCCCGGATTTGACGGTCTTGAGGTCTGCCGCAGGATCCAGCGGGATCGTCCGGTGCCTGTGATCATGCTGACGGCGCTGGGTTCGGAGACTGACCTGGTGGTCGGTCTTGAGGTCGGTGCCGATGATTATCTCTGCAAGCCGTTCAGCATGCGGGAGCTGACGGCCCGGATCAGGGCGCTGCTCCGCCGGGCGGAACGGTCGGCATCCGATCCCGACCGGGTGCTGCGGGCCGGCGGCGTCGAGGTTGACGTGTCGCGGCGGCGGGCGCGGCTGAACGGGGAGCTGGTCGGGCTCACGGCTACGGAGTTCGATTTGCTGGTCTACCTGCTGCTGACGCCGGGAGTGGTTCGCACCCGAGACGAGCTGCTGGCCGAGATCTGGGGTTACCGGGACGGGTCAGGTCCGCGCACGGTCGACTCGCACGTGCGCGCGATCCGGCGGAAGGCCGGGGCAGACGTGATCAGGACTGTGCATGGCGTGGGATACGCCGGTGCTGACGGGTTCGGTGGCTGATGGTGGCCTCACATCTCGGGCCGCGACCGCTCGACCGGGTCCGGTCGATCAAGGTCAAGCTGGGCATCGTGGTCATCGGGGCGGTCGCGGCCACGGTCGGGGCGATCTACCTGTCGCTGTCGTTCGGCGTCCATGCGCGGTTTGCCTTCGCCGGCGGTCTCGTTGTCTCGCTCGTGGTCACCCAACTCCTGGCCCACGGGATGGTCCTGCCGCTGCGGGAGATGGTCTCGGCCACCAGGGCCATGGCCAGCGGCGATTACAGCCAGCGGGTGACGGCCACCGCCCTTGACGAAGTCGGGAGCCTGGCGAACTCGTTCAACACGATGGCCTCGCGACTTGAGGAAGTCGAAAGCCAGCGCCGGGAGCTGATCGCGAATGTCAGCCATGAGCTTCGGACTCCGATCGCCGCGCTCAGGGCCAGGCTGGAGAACCTGGCGGACGGCGTCGAGGCGTTCGACGGCGAGGCAGTGACCGCGATGCTCAACGGCACCGAGCGGCTGAGCAAGCTGGTGGACCAGCTTCTGCGGCTATCAGCGTTCGAGTCTGGCGCGATCCGGATTGACCGGCAGCCCTTCGAGGTCGGCGAGGTCATCGAGGAGGCGGTCGCCGAGGTCCGCCCGATCAGCTCCGACGTCCAGATCGTCGCTGACGTGGACGACGCCCTGGTGGCGACCGGGGACCCAGGGCGGATTCACGAGGTGCTGACCAATCTGCTGACCAACGCAGTTCGGCACAGCCCGGCCGGAGGCCAGGTCAAGGTACGCGGAGCCCCGGCAGGCGGAGCCGTCCGGATCGAGGTCAGCGACCAGGGCGCAGGCGTCCCTGCCGGTGATCTGGAGCGGATCTTCGATCGCTTCTACCGGGTCGACCCGGCGCGCGAGTCCGGCGCTGGGGGTGCGGGCCTGGGCCTGGCGATCGCCCGGTCAATCGTCGAACTGCATGGTGGCGCGATCTGGGCACAATCGCGGTCGCCTGCCGGCTGCCGCGTCATCTTCGATCTTCCGGACGACGATCTGCCGGGCTGACGAGGCAGTCAGCACATCAACCAGGACGCTCGCAAGTTCCGCATGCCCAGAAGAACCCCCGCATGCCCGCAGAAAGGACAATTCCATGGAGTCGCCCGCCTCTTCGCCGCCCGCCTCTTCGCCGCTCGCCGTGCCGCCGCCCGCCGCGCCGCAGCCACAGTCGCCACCGCGTCCGCCCTACGCTGGCGCGCGTTACCTGCTGGTACGAGCCCGCGCTGATCGCCGCCTGATCATCGGGGCGGTTGCCGGCGGTCTGTTCTTCGATCTCGCGGTGCACAGCGGGCCGGCCACGATCGCGGTCACCGCCTGGCTGATCGTGGTTGCCGCTGCTCTTCTGCTCGGCGGACGCCTTCGCGGGCTCCAGAGCAAGCTGCTCATCGGTGCCGCGCCGGTGCTCGGGCTGCTATTCACCCTGCGATCGAGTGCGTGGGTGCTGCTTCCAGCCGGCTGCGCGATTTTGTTCCTCTTCTTTATCGGGGTATCGCTTGGCGCGGACGGCAGCGGCCTGAGCGCTACATTGCCGGCGATCCTGAACCGGCTCGGGACGGTCGCGGGTCATCTCGTCATCGCGCCCGGAATGTTCCGGCTCGAAGGTCGGGCCACCGCTACAGACCGGGCGGCGAGGCAGGCGACCGCCATCGCCAGGGGCCTGCTGCTTGGCGTGCCGGTCGTGCTGCTCGTTGGCTTGCTGCTCGCCGGAGCCGATCCGATCTTCCGCTCGTGGTTTGATCTCGGGCCGCTGGCCAGGCACCTGGTGTTCGTGCTGATCGGGGTGTGGTTCGTGGTCGGGCTGGCCAGGGCGTCGAGCGCGAAGGAGCCGGCAGCGCCCTTGCAGGCGACTCCGGCGCTCGGCCCGGTCGAGGCGTCGCTGGTGCTCGGCGGCTTGTGCGCGCTCTACGCGGCATTCGTCGGAGCGCAGTTCGTGGCTCTGTCCAACGCCGGGCACCGCATCCTTGTCACCAGGGGCCTGACTTACGCTCAGTACGCGCGCAGCGGGTTCTTCCAGCTACTCGCCTGCGCGGCCATCACGCTGCTGGTCCTGCTCAGCGTGCGGGCCTGCGTGAAGTCCAGCAGCAAAGCTGTGACCGGCCTGTCCGCGCTGACCGTGGTCCTCACGATCGGCGTGGTGTTCGTCGCCTTCCG
Source organism: uncultured Actinomycetota bacterium (assembly GCA_963819285.1). Classification (GTDB taxonomy): domain Bacteria; phylum Actinomycetota; class Actinomycetes; order Streptosporangiales; family Streptosporangiaceae; genus Chersky-822. Next base: position 92,221 of record CAWFVM010000002.1, on the reverse strand, counting down.
GCGTCTTGAGCTTCTATGAGGCGGCGTTTGGCCTGACCATGCTGCGCTTGGCCTGCTTCGTTGTCGCCGGGTGGATCGGTGTCGTGTTCGTGCTGCTCGGCATCACCATTCCGGCTAGGGGTCTGCCACGGCGCCATTTCTCTGCGGCGGTCATCATTTCCGGACTGGTGCTCGTCGCTGGCTGGGGTGCGTCGAATCCGGCGTCGATCGTGGCGCTGACCAATCTGCACCGGTCCGCGCACGGCCGGCCCTTCGACGTCGGCCAGGCCGCAAGCCTGGGAGCCGACGCCGTGCCGGCTCTCCTGCACAACCTGGGAGATCTGAGCTCGGCGGAGGTCGCCAGCTTGCGCTTTACAATCTGCTCACGCTCGCAGGCAGGGAACGACGGCACGGCGTTCAATTTGTCCCACTCCAGCGCCGATGCCGCCCAAGCCGAGGACTGCCATTGACCTGCCCTGAGATCAGTGTGTAATCAAATGCGTACGCAGGGCTAGCGAAAACGCCGTTTCAGCGGATAAGCTACGCGTCTCAGCTCTGAAGAAGGTCGCCATGCAGCGCTTCAGGTTCAGTCACCCCGTCCCCTCTGCCCTGCTCGCGCTGACGCTGGCCGTCACCGCGCTCGGCGCGGTCACTCCGGCAGCCTCGGCCGCCCCGACGTCGAGTTCCTCCAGGTCCCGGGCCACGTCGTGTGACACCGGCAGGTGGCGTAGCGCCCCGGTGACGGTCACGAGGTCCGTGCCGGTTCCGCCCACGCCCGTGATCAAGGCGGTCAGAACGGCCAGGCATCCGGAATGCGGGTACGACCGGCTGGTGCTCGACGTCAGCGGCAAACTCCCCGGCTACAGCATCACGTATGTCGCGCACGTGATCGCCGACCCGTCAGGCAAGACGATCAAGCTGCCAGGGCGGCACTTCCTCGTCATCACGTTGCGGCCAGCGAACGCGCACACCAAGTCGGGCAACACGATCTCGCACCGGGTCCAGGTACCTGGCTACCCGACGCTCAAGGCCTGGGTACTGGCCGGCGACGACGAGGGCGTGGTGAGCATCGCGGTCGGCCTCAAGACTCACGCCAAGATTCGCGTCGGCGAGTTGCACGGCCGGATCTTCGTCGACTTCAAGTCCTGACGACGATCGTCGGGGCCTAACGGCCGATCCGGGACACCGGCTGTCCGATCGCTGACTAGACTGGCGGCAGACCCCTCGCACGGCGTTTATCCCGCCAACTCCCCCAGGGCCGGAAGGCAGCAAGGGTACGCGGGCTCTGGCGGGTGTGCGAGGGGTCCTTTCCCCTCCCGGCGAGGATGAGGTTATGGCAGGCGACGCCCCGGTGAAGCAGAGCGCCCAGCTGGCGCTCTACCGCCGGTACAGACCAGCGACCTTCGCGGAGCTGAAGGGCCAGGATCACGTCACCGAGCCGCTGCGGCAGGCGCTGCGCAGCGGCCGGGTCAATCACGCCTATCTCTTCAGCGGCCCGCGCGGCTGCGGCAAGACCTCAAGCGCCAGGATTCTCGCCCGCTCGCTGAACTGTGAGGTCGGGCCGACTCCCGATCCGTGCGGCAAGTGCTCGTCGTGCGTGGCGCTCGCCCCGTCCGGCCCCGGCAGCATCGACGTGATCGAGATCGACGCGGCGTCCCATGGCGGCATTGACGACGCGAGAGACCTGCGCGAGCGCGCGTTCTACTCACCGGTCTCAGCCAGATACAAGATCTACATCATCGACGAAGCCCACATGGTCACAGGCGGCGGGTTCAACGCGCTGCTCAAGCTGGTCGAAGAGCCCCCGCCGCACCTGAAGTTCGTCTTCGCGACCACGGAGCCGGAGAAGGTCATCGCGACGATCAGGTCGCGGACGCATCATTACCCGTTCCGGCTGGTACCTCCGGGTATCTTGCGTGAGCTGCTCGAAGACATTCTAAAAGCGGAAAAGATTAATTTTGAACAAAATGTGCTCCCGGTAGTCATCCGCGCGGGAGCTGGCTCAGTCCGGGACTCGCTGTCCATCCTCGACCAGCTGATGGCCGGCGCGGACGAGGACGGTCTGCGCTATGACCGCGCTATCGCGCTCCTCGGTTACACCGACGACGCACTGCTCGATGAGATGGCGCAGGCGTTCGCGGCCGGGGATGGTGCCCAGGTCTTCGGCGCCATCGATCGCGTCGTCGAGGGCGGCCACGACCCGCGCCGGTTCGCGATGGACCTGCTCGACCGGCTGCGCGACCTGATCGTGCTGGCCGCTGTGCCGGACGCTGGCATCTCCGGCCTGCTTGACGTGCCGGAAGATCAGCTTGACCGGATGCGTGAGCAGGCGAAGCGGTTTGGCCAGGAACGACTCGTGCGAGCCGCCGAGACGATCAGCAGCGGCCTTGTCGAGATGCGCGGCGCGACGTCGCCCCGGCTGCTGCTAGAGCTGATGTGCGCGCAGGTCTTGCTGCCCGCGAGCTCGGGTGGCGGCGCGGGTGCCGGCGGCGCGGCTGGCGCGGCGCTTGAGGGAAGGGTCGAGCGGCTCGAACGCGAATTGCGCGTGGCACTGGACCGGCTCGCGGCCAGCCCGTCTGGCGGGGGGTCTGGCGGGGCGCAGCCAAGGCCGGCCGCTGGCCCGCGTGAGCCCGGCCGGGTCGAGCAGGATCAGCGCCCGGCTCGCCAGGAAGCTGGTCAGGGGCAATCGTCGGCGCAGGCGCGGCCAGCTCAGGGTTCTGGCGGGCAGGGGCGGGCCGAGAGTCCGGCTGCGCAGGCGTCGGCAGGACACGGGGCGGCTGGGCACGGGGCGGGCATGCCTGACGCGGCCGACCTGCGCGGTCGCTGGGCTGATGTGCTTGACGCGATTCGCGGAGTGCGCAAGGTTGCCTGGCTCCTGCTCAGCAACGCGACCGTAGAGTCGGTCGACGGCAACATGCTGACCCTGGCCTTTCCCAGGGAAGGTGACGCCAGGGGCTTCGGCAGCAGTGGCTGCGATCAGGATCTGGCCGATGTGCTCGACCGCATGTTCGGCGTCCGTCCGGTCATCAAGACCGCACTCCAGACAGCACCCGGTCGCGCCGGCGCCCAGGATGCGAGCCGGTCCGGGTCAGGCGGCGGACGAACGGCCCGGTCCGACGATGCTGGCAGTGGTGCCGGTCAAGTCGAACCCGGCTCGGGTCCGGCCGGACGGCGCCCGGCCAATGACGCCGCCGGCGAAAGCCGGGCCAGCGGGTTCACCGGGGGCGGCGAGCCCGATGACGGTGCGGCGCCGGCCTTTTCCGGCGATGACGAGTCTGGCGTGAGCGAGCCGGCCGCAAGTCAGCCGGCCGCGAGTAAGCCGACCGCGAGCCAGCCGGCCGCGAGCATGTCGGCCGCGAGTAAGCCGGCCGCCAGCAGGGGCAGGTCAGCTGCCGGATCAACCGCGCAGCGCGCCGAACCTTCGCGCCGCCCGGCCGTCGACCCCATCACCAACGACGACCCCCGGCCCCTGACCGACCCGATCCAGCCCGGCTCGCCGCAGGACGTCACCGGCACAGACCTGATCCTGCGCGAGCTCGGCGGCCAGGTAATCGAAGAGATCAACGAGACCTAGCCAGCGCCCAGCGACGCCCAGGCCGCGCTCGGGTCAGCGCCGAATCGCAGACCGAGATGCAGCGGCGATCTGCCCAGAACCTGGGTTCCGTGATCATGGAGCGCGTCTTGATCACGGACTATCAATGGCGTGATCCCGCCACCAAGCTTCCGTGATCAAGACCGCGACCCTGATGTCGTAGGCTCTCAATTATCGTGATGCGAGCGATCGGCGGCGGCGACCTGTGCTGCCGGCGGCCATCCGAGAGAGACAGGTGAGCGCGGCATGGAACCGGGCGGGCAGCTTGACCTGCAGCAGATCTTCGCTGCCGCAGCGCAGATGCAGACTCAGATCGCGAACGCGCAGCAGCAGCTCGACGAGACCGAGATCGAGGGCAGCGCCGGCGGCGGCCTGGTCACGGTGACCATCAACGGCCAGGGTGAGCTGGTCGACCTGGTGATCTCGGCCGGGGCAATCGATCCGGCCGACCGGGATGAGACGGCACAGACGCTGGCCGACCTGGTGCTTGCCGCCTGCCGGGACGCGTACAGCTCGCTTGGTGAGGTCCAGGCCGACCTGCAGGATTCCATGATGAGCCCGCTGGCCGGAGGGTTTGGTGACCTGGGCGGCAGCGGGGGCATACCAGGGATTCCCGGATTCCCGTCGCTGCCAGGTGCAGGCGCAGGTCCCGGTGCTGGAGCTGGCGACCCGGCCGGCCGCGACCTTGGCGAGGATGACGATGACGACCACGGCCGCCCCGGTGCCCAGCCGGGTGCGGGTGAGTACTGAGGTGTACGAGGGCGTAGTCCAGGACCTGATCGACGAGCTCGGTCAGCTTCCCGGCGTCGGCCCGAAGGGGGCACAGCGAATCGCGTTCTACCTGCTGACGGCGGACCCGCAGGATGTGCGCCGGCTGGCGACGACGCTAATCGAGGTCATCGAGAAGGTGAAATTCTGCAGCACGTGCGGCAACGTCTCGGAGAACGAGGAGTGCCGGATCTGCCTGGACACCCGGCGTGATCCGGCCATCATCTGCGTGGTCGAGGAGCCCAAAGACGTCGCGGCGATCGAGAAGATCCGCGAGTTTCGCGGCCGGTATCACGTCCTGGGCGGAGCGATCAGCCCGATGGACGGCGTCGGCCCCGAAGACCTGAGGATGGCCGAGCTCATGGCCAGGCTGGCCGACGGCCAGATCACGGAGGTGATCCTGGCGACAGACCCGAACCTGGAGGGTGAGGCGACGGCGACCTACCTGGCCAGGCTGATCAAGCCGCTCGGGTTGCGGGTGACCAGGCCGGCGAGCGGTCTTCCGGTCGGCGGCGAGCTTGAGTACGCTGATGAGGTGACGCTCGGCCGGGCTTTCGAAGGGCGCCGTACGGTCAACGTCTGACCTGCGCGGTGCCCAGGTAGACGCAGTTTCCGCTGGTCAGAGCTCCACCTCGTATTCGCTTGGCGATGTATCGATACCCGATATAGTGACAGGCATAAGAACCCAGGGGAGCGTCGCGCCTTGACTCTCGTTGTGCAGAAGTATGGCGGCTCGTCACTCGCTGACGCCGATGGCATCAAGCGGGTCGCGCAGCGGATCGTTGCTACCCGCAAGGCGGGTCACGCGGTAGTCGTGGTCGTCTCGGCGATGGGCGATAGTACCGACGAACTACATGACCTGGCGCTCAAGGTGAGCCCGCTACCGCCGGGACGCGAGCTTGACATGCTGCTCACGGCCGGCGAGCGGATCTCGATGGCGCTGGTCGCGATGGCGATCGCCAATCTGGGGTTCGAGGCGCGATCGTTCACCGGATCGCAGGCGGGGGTGATCACCGACTCCAGGCACGGCAAGGCCAGGATCATCGACGTGACGCCCGGCCGGATCGCCGGCGCTCTCGCGGACGGTGCGATCCCGATCGTGGCCGGATTCCAGGGCGTCTCGCAAGATAGCAAGGACATCACCACGCTCGGCCGCGGCGGCTCGGATACCACGGCAGTGGCGCTGGCGGCAGCGCTCGGCGCGCAGATGTGCGAGATCTACACCGATGTGGACGGCATCTATACCGCCGATCCGAGGATCGTGCCTGGTGCCAAGCGGATTCCCCGGATCAGTTACGAGGAGATGCTCGAGATGGCCGCCTGCGGCGCCAAGGTGCTGCACTTGCGCTGCGTCGAGTACGCCAAGCACTACGGCATGCCGATCCATGTCCGGTCATCGTTCAGCCGCAAGCAGGGCACCTGGGTGACGCCGCCAGCAGCAGGCCAGCCTGAGGGCCAGGAGGAGGACGACGTGGACCAGCCGATCATCACCGGAGTCGCGCACGACCGGGGTGAGGCCACGATCACGGTGGCCGACATCCCCGACAAGGTGGGGGTCGCGGCCAGGATCTTCCGCACCATCGCGGCGGCCAGCATCAACATCGACATGATCGTGCAGAGCACGTCGAGGTCGACGGGGCGGGCCGACATCTCGTTTACGCTGCCCCGACAGGACGGTCAGGCCGCGATGACCGCCCTGCACGCAGTCCAGGATGAGGTCGGATACGAGTCGCTGATCTTCGATGACCGGATCGGCAAGGTCTCGCTGATCGGAGCCGGCATGCGCTCGCATCCCGGAGTCAGCGCCGCCTTCTTCGGCGCGCTAGCCGACGCGGGCATCAATATCAGGCTGATCTCGACCTCGGAGATCAGGATCTCGGCCGTCGTGGACGCAGCCGATCTAGACGCCGCGGTGATCGCCACGCACACCGCGTTCGGGCTCGATGACGAGTCGGTCGGGGCAGTCGTCTACGGCGGTACCGGCCGATGACCACCCGGCCCGTGCTCGCGATCGTCGGCGCGACCGGCGCGGTCGGCACGGTCATGCGCGACATCGTCTCCACCAGGCCCGACATCTGGGGCGAGGTCAGGCTGATCGCCTCCGCCAGGTCAGCGGGCAGGCTGCTGCCGGTGCGCGGCGAGCAGGTCGAGGTGGTCGAACTGACGGCGCAGGCGTTTGACGGGGTCGACATCGCCATGTTCGACGTCCCCGACGAGATCTCCGCGCAGTGGGCGCCCCAGGCGGCGGCGCGGGGAGCGGTGGTGATCGACAAGTCGGGTGCCTTCCGGATGGACCCGGACGTGCCGCTGGTCGTGCCCGAGGTCAACCCGGCCTCGGCAGCTAACCGGCCCAAGGGGATCATCTCCGTCCCCAACTGCACGACGCTCGCGCTGATCGTCGTAATCGGCGTGCTGCACCAGGCCTACCGGCTGCGGGAGCTATTCGCCGCCTCGTATCAGGCCGCCTCGGGGGCGGGTCAGGCTGGCACGAAGGCGCTGTATGACCAGCTCGAAGCCGTCGCCGGTGACCGCACCCTCGGCCAGCACCCAGGCGACGTGCGTGCCGCGGTCGGCGACCCCGGCCCGTTCCCCGCCCCTCTCGCGCTGAACGTCGTGCCCTGGGCCGGCTCCCTGCGCCCGGACGGCTGGTCGTCGGAGGAGCTGAAGATCAGGAACGAGACCCGCAAGATCCTCGGCGCCGATGACCTCAGGATCTCCGCGACCTGCGTCCGGGTGCCGGTCATCACCGGGCACTCGCTCGCGCTGCACGCGATCTTCGACGCCGAGGTGAACCGGGACGAGGCCGTGAAGCTGCTCGCCGACGCGCCCGGGATCAAGGTCGTGGACCGGCCGGAGACTGGCGAGTTCCCCACCCCGGCCGACGTGGCTGGCACCGATCTGACCCTGGTCGGCCGGATCAGGCAGAGCCTCGATGACCCGCACGCGCTCGACCTGTTCGTCTGCGGCGACAACCTGCGCAAGGGCGCCGCGCTCAACGCCGCCCAGATCGCTGAGCCTCCTCGTCGCGAGCTGGTCTGCCTAGCGCTCAGTCGGCCAGATGCCGGCCGAGGAACGCGAGCGACGCCGGCTCCTGCGAGGTGAAGAAGGCGGCCGAGTGGCAGCCGCGCGAGATGTCCACGACCGCACCCGGCGGCAGCGCCCTGGCCAGTGCCAGCACCCCCGGATGGAACGGGTCGTCCACCCCGGACGCCACCCGCACGGCCACTCTGGCGAGCGCGCTGGTGTACGTGACCGCGTCGGCCGCCGCGAACGCCGCCGCTGAGGCGTACGCGCCAGGGTTGACCGCCTGAGCCTGGCTGTAGCTGGTCCAGATGGCCGGGCTGATCGCGGCTACCGCGCTGATCAGGGCCGGGTACCGCTCGGCGATGAAGATCGCGCCGAACCCGCCCATCGAGACCCCGATCGTGCCGACCCGGTGCCGCCGCCCGAGCCCCCGCGCCTGGCAGCGCGGAATCAGCTCATCGACGACCATGCCGAGCGGGTCGTCGCCCGGATGCGGATTCCAGTAACCGCCGCCGCCGTCCGCCGCCACGATCGCCATCGGCGGCAGCGCCGGACCGCCAGCGCCAGCAGGCCGCAGGGCCACCGCCTGCGCGAGCGTCAGGGCGGTCAGCACCCGGCGATGGTCGCCGCCGAACGCGTGCAGCGCCACGATCAGCGGCAGCTCGTTACCAGGCCGGTGCCCTGGCGGCCAGGCGATCGTGTAACCCACGACCCGCTGCCTGGCTGCCGAGTAAAAGCTCCCTGACAGCGACGGTCCGGCCGGCGCGAACGCCAGCGGCGGGAACGGCACCGCGCACGCGCCGTCGACCCGGTCAAGGACGGTTTTCCCTGGCAGGACCCCATGGCTGATCAGATCGACGCCGCCCGCCGCCACGACCGCGGCACCGAGCACCCCGCCAAGGCCGGCCTGGAGCATCCGCCGGCGACTTCGATCACCAGCCCCGTCGCGGCTCACCGGCTGGCGAGCAGGCCGCGTCTGGCCGCCTGGCCGCCGACGACAGCGGCGAGCACGAGCACCGCGAGCCCGCCGGCGTCAATGGCCCCGGCGTGGAGTCCAGCCGACGGTCCGCTTCCGGCGGAGGGCAGCCAGCGCAGTGCACCGCACAGGAACGTGATCATCCCGGCGCCAGCGAGGTAACCAGCCCAGATTCTGAAATGGGGCGCACCAGGTGATCGATCCACCCGGCGCGCGAGCTGGGCGGTGCCGGTCACCAGCATCGCGGCGGCGGCCGGGCTCAGCGCCATCCAGGCCAGCTGGGTCGCGGGGAAGGCGGCCAGTGCCGCCGGATGTCCCAGATAGGAGGTGATCCACATCGTGGCAGCCCAGCAGAAGGCCACGAGCCAGCCCGGCACGAGCGCCTGATGCGTGAGCAGCTGGCCGCCGGTCCCCGGCCAGGCGTTCTCGAAGTGCCGGCCGCCGATGATGAGGACGGCAGCGCCCGCCGCCATCAGCGCGGCCGGCCCGCGCAGCCGCCTGCGGCCGCCCCTGCGGGCAGTCGCGATGCAGGCACGGGCCAGTCCGGCGATGGCCAGGACAGCCGCCGTCGCGCCGACTGCCAGGGCGATCGACATGAGGTCCATGGCTTGCGTGATGCCACGGTCGGCAGGAACCGCCCACTGGATGCCGGTCCCGAGCTGAGCCCACATCCCGGCGCCGAACAGCGCGAACGCCGCTCCGCACCAGATCAGGATCGCCAGGCTGGCTCGGGCGGACGCGGCCTGGTCGAGCGAGTGCCTGGTCAGGCCTGCGGCGCCGAGCCTGGCGCGGATGCCGCTCGCGGCCACGTCGGCGTCGCGGCGGCGAGAACGCGGTCGCTCGGCGAGCTCGGCCACGAGCAGCTCGGCGAACTCCTCGCCATACCTGTCCCGCCAGCCGGACGGGTACCAGGCCAGCAGCCTGCGGGCACGGGCCTGGAGCGCCTCGGGGGCCGGCGCCGCAGTCACGTCGCAGCCCAGTTGGTCGCCAGGCGGTGCAGGCCCACGTCGGCGACCTGGCGCTGGGCTCGCAGGTAGCTGCTGAGCGCGGTGGCTCCCGAGGCGGTCAGCCGGTAGGGCCGCCTGCGGTCGTGGCTCTCCAGGGCCTCGATCAGGCCGTGGGCCTCCAGCCGGCTCAGCGCCTCGTAGAGTGTCCCCGGCGCGAGCCGGACTCCGGCGAAGGACTCGATGTCCTTGGTGAGCGCGTAGCCGTGCTTGGCGCCATCGGCCAGGCTGGACAAGATCAGGCTCGCCGGTCCTGATGACCGGCCAAGCGTGTCGAGCCCGTCCGACTCGCCGGTGCCCTGTGACCTGCTCATGCCGCACATCCTATATCGGCTGACGATCGATCGGTTGCCGTGGATCGGCAAGCACCGGCACTGCTGCCGGCATCAGGAATGGCAGGCTCTGGGTGATGAACGTCCGGGCCAGCGGGTCGCGCATCCGCCAGACTCCCGCGTCGATCACGAAATGACTCATCACCAGGCCCAGGTAGGTGCCGAAGGCCAGTCGTCCGAAGACGCCCGCGCTGTGCAGATGGGAGGCCGTGCTCAGCAGCGTGCCGCCGATCAGCGCGATATTCAGGAGCAGCGCGAGCCTGACCGGCCGGGTGGGGTGGCCTGATCGCTTCTCGCGGCCGCCGGCGATCAGGCTTATGAGCAGCAGGTACTGGAGCCCGTGCGCGAGCGTCATGCCGCCGACCGCCGCGTAGGGCGATGCGAAGACAAAGGCGGGCAGTCCGAACAGCAGCGACGTCAGGTAGACGGCAATGAATCCGGCGGGACGCTCGGCTCCTGGCCGCCGCGAGAGCGCCAGGGTGCCGGCCGCGCATGCGACGGCGAAGGTGCACGTCGCTGCCGGGCGCAGCAGCCAGGCCAGGCCGGGATCGACCGCGAGCCCGAGCAGACCGGGGTTGGCGGCCAGGGCGCCGAGCGTGGCTAGCGCGGACCAGATGAGCGGTCCGCGCTCGGCCCGGCTCAGTGACCTGGTGTGATGGGCGGCGGCGGCCAGGGCGGCCATCCCGAGGTTCTGCTTCTGATAGTGGTAGAACTGCCAGCCGAAATAGATCAGCAGCAGCCACTGGAATGAGGCCGGCGGCACGGCGGCGGCGAGGATAGCCGTTCCGGTGATCAGGCCAGCCGGGATCCACGCGCACCGCAGCAGGTGTCTTTTCGCGTAGTCACGGATCGCGGGCAGTACAAACAGCCATCCGGTGGCGGCGACGTGCACCGAAGAGCCGGTAAACAGCAGCCAGGCGAGCGCGCGGACTGGCGCGGCGCCGGCTGGCGGGGCCAGCGCGACCACGCTGACCAGGGCGCCTGCGGTCAGGCCTGCCGTTGCCCAGAGCCAGGCCCGTCCGGTGCGGCCCGGTCGCCGATCCTCAGCCTCCGCCACAGCCGCCCGCCGAGCCGACGAACAACTGGAATCCCAGGACCAGGAAGGCAGCGACTCCGAGCAGCGGAAGCGCCAGTGCCACCCCGATCAGCAGCCGCCGGGCGGTCTGGATTGTCATGGGGTCGACCATAGCTCGTGTCCCGGTACATCGTCAACCGATAGCTCGGCTGGCGATACCTCGGATACCGAGTCTGATTCTGCCATCGACCGACAAGGAGCGTTTATTTACCATGAAAGCGATCTTGTCTGGTAGTTTCATCGTGTTTAGCCGCCAGGATGATAAAGCGGCGTGGTACAGCACAACTGGAGCAGGAATATGGCAATCCGTCGAGCCAAGCAAAAGGCACAGGTCATGGAGAAGCTGGCCAGCGTCGCGCCGGCTGGCGAGCAGTTCATCGCGTGCGTGCACGCTGAGACCGGGCCGAGCCCGTGGCTCAACTCGCTGTTCGACGAGCTTCCCGGGGTCGGGCTCGCGGTCGCGCTGAGCCGCAAGCAGTACTTCTTCACGCTGACGAACAGCTCAGTAGTCGTGAACGCGTGCAGCCGGTTCTCTAATCGCCCGGGGGATATCGTCGCGACGTTTCCCCGGCAGGCCTTTCCGGTCACGAAGTACAACCGGGCAACGGTCTGGAGCAAGTTCTACCTGCAGTTCCCTGAGAAGCCGAAGCCGACGAGGCTCAATGTGCACAGGTACTGGCGGAGCGAGCTCGATCAGCTAGCCGACGCCTTCCCCGCCGACGCGCTGGCGGGCAGCGGCGCGCTCTAAAGGCGAGCCCCCTGCGATCTCACCAGATCGCAGGGGGGTCAGCCTCGCCAGGCCGGGCTCTAGCTCTTGGGCACCATGGCCGCGTTGATGCCGGTGTGCGTCCGGCCGGCTCTGACCCAGACCGGGGTGGCCTTGCCGGAGGAGGTCACGCCGGCCCACCACTGGGTGGCGAAGCCGGTCACGCCGCAGTTGGCGACGAACTCCACCCGGTACCGGCCAGGTGCCAGCGGCCCGATCAGATAGTGACCGTCGGCCTTGCCGCTGATGGCCAGGAACGGCGCGGCGGTGCCCGCCACCGGGACGGCCCGGACGCAGATCCCGCCCAGTGCCTTGCCCGCCGGCGCCGAGCCGGTCACGGTTCCGGCGATCCAGCCATCCGGTCGCAGCAGCACGCTGATCGGACGGGTCGTCCGGCCCGGCCTGACCGTGACCACCGTGGCGGCTGAGGCGGAGGGCTTGCCGTCATACCACTGCGGGACGAGGTCGCCTGGATCGGTTCCGCAGGCCGGATCGCCGAAGAAGAGCTTGTACCGGCCCGGTACCAGCCTGGCGAGCTTGTAGTACCCGTTGAACCCGGCGGTACCGAACTGCCCGAATCCGCGTACGGCGCCAGGGGCCAGTGGGATCGCGTCCAGGCACACCCCCGGTGCGGCTGCGGGAACCGGCGAGTCGCCCCTGACCCGGCCCGAGATCGCGCCGGGCCGGTAGCTGGCAATCGCCACCCTGGGCCCGGCCACCGTCCGGCCCGCCGTGGCGTGCACCCGACTGGAGATGAGCGGCAGCAGGTCGGCGGCGCCGCAGGCCTCGAAGGTGATCCGGTAGGTGCCCGAGTTGAGCCCGCCGATCCGGTAGTTGCCTTTGGGGCCGATCGAGGTGAACCCGAAGAACGGCTCGGAGATCCCGGACGCGAAGGCGCAGACGCCCGCGACGGGATGGCCAGAGGCCTTGCTGACCACCCGGCCGGTGATCTCGCCTCCGGTGGTCAGCCAGGCATTGACTGAGCCGGTCTGGTGCCCGGCGAGCACCCGGACTGGCCTGGCGCCGGCTGGGGTAGCGGCCCGGTCGAACCACTGCATCGCGAGGTTCTCGCCGCCGCAGGGGTCGAACTCCACGAGGTAAGAGCCAGGGGCCAGGCCGCCGACGGCGTAGTCAGAGCCCACGAGCGTCAGTGGCTGCTCGAAGGACTCCAGTCCGGTCGACGTGCTGGTCACGTTAAGGCACACGAAAGTACCCTGCTGGCTCGCCGGGCCCCGGAGCAGCCCGGTGATGATCCCGGCTGGCCTCAGGTCGCCGTTGATCGGTGACACGACACCGCCGGCGGGCACATTGATCCGGTCAGCGGCATCGGGGCCGCGCTGGCTGGTGTACCACTGATCCGCGACATTCGGGCCGCCGCAGGTACCGAAGGACACCTGGTACTGTCCGGCGGGCAGATTCTCGATGGAGTAACCGCCGCCGTGCGAGCTCTGCCCGAAGAACCCGTCGAACTCCACGGCCTGCGTCCCGAAACTCCGGACCTGGCCTGCGGGGACGGCGTCAGCGCAGACTCCATTCAGCTTCTCGCCCGAGGTCTTGCCCGAGGCCAGGCTGAGGGTGCCGCTGATGGTCGCGCCCGGGGTCATCGCCGCGTCAATGCCGGCGGTGACCTTGCCCGCCCTGAAGCTGACCCGCCTGGCGGCGGCCCCGTTGAGCTGACCGTCGTAGGACTGCGGTGCGAAGTTGCCGTGGCTGCGGCAGTTGAAGAACGCGACGTCGGACTTGCCGGGCGGGATCTGATTCGCGCTGTAGGAGCCGTTCCTGTTGCTCTCGGCGAGAATCAGGCCGCTGTCGACGCTCACGCAGATGCCGGGCAGGGCCTTGCCGCTCGACTTGTCCCTGACGGTCCCTGTGATGATCGCACCTGGCTGAAGGCTGGCATTGACGTGCGCGGTGAGGTGCCCGAGCCGGACCGAGACTCCGTGCGGATAATTCTGGCTCAGGTAGTTGCCATTGTTACCGCAACCCGGGCCGAAGTTCACCGAGTAGTGCCCGGCGGGAAGGCCCCGGATGAGGTAGGTGCCCTTCGGCCCGGTGCTCGCGAAGAAGGCCGTGAAGACCTGGCCGGGGGGCTGCACGACGATGCACATGCCCTTGATCGGGTGACCCTTCCTGGACTTGAACCTGATCACGCCCGAGATGCTCCCGCCGAGTACGAGCCTGGCGTCGATCCCGGTGCGGTGCTCGCCGAATCCCAGCTTGATCAGGCCGGACTTGGTCTCATCCGGGGTGCCGGGCCACCATTGGGGCAGGTCGGGGTCCGAATCTCCGCAGCCGGGGAAGTAGCCGATCCGGTACCGGCCGGGATCAAGGCCCCTGAACCGGTACCGGCCGCTGGCGCCCGTCCTGAACTGCCCGAGTCCGGTCCCTTTCGGGGAGACGATGACGACGCATACTCCGGCCGCGCCGTGTCCGGATGATCCGGTCACGGTGCCGGAGACCGTCGCCCCCGGTCGCATGACCGCGCTGATGCCCTTGGTGATCTTTCCGGCCCGGATGACGACCGGTTTCGCGGCGGACTGAAAATAGGCGGCGCGGTACCATTGCGGCGCCCAGTTGCCCGACGCGCTGCCCGCTCCCTCGAACCCGCACTGGGGCGTGAACTGCACCAGGTACCTGCCGGGCTCGAAGATCTTGCCGCTGTTGTAGTGGCCGCGCGGGCCGAGGTCCATACCCTGCGCCCCGCCGTGCTGGACTAGCTCGAAGCAAAGGCCGCGGAGGTGCCTGCCGTGCGGCCCGAGCACCGTTCCTGAGATCCCGCCCAGCCTGGCGGCAACCGCCGGGCGTGGCGCCGGCCGGACGGTTCGCATGGCCGACGCGGCCGGCATGGCCGGCATGGCCTGCGAGGCCGCGCTGGCGGCGGCCCGGACGGTGACTGGTGCGAGCCTGGTGAACTGACCTCCGGTGACGAAGCCGAGTGATGGCGTTGCGGGTACGAGGAGCGCGGCCGGGCTCAGGGCGGCCGTGCCCGGCCAGGTGATCCCGGCGCCGGGCGCCGCGCAGAGGTGATAGGCCAGCCGGTAAGCCCCTGGCGCCAGCCCCGAGATCGTGAACATACCCGCACGGGCGGTGACCGCCGCCTGGCCGGCCGGCTGCGCTGGACCGCGAGCCGGCTGGGCCGTGACGCAGACCCCGGCCATCGGCCTGCCCTGGGTGCCGAGCACGGTCCCGGTTAGGGAGCCTGGTTTCTGGCGAGCCTGCACCTGCGCCGATGCCACGCTTGACTGCCCCGCTGGTGCCTTTGTCCCGGCCAGCGCCAGCGTCTGCGCGGGAAGCGCGCTCGCCGAAATGGCGAGGCCAGCGAGGACGGAGATGGCGCGCTTAACCCGGGGCTGAAGAGTCACGAGTCGAGCATAAGCCGAAATCTCATGACCAAAGAAATTTGTGCAGTCGCTGGCGCCGTCGCCCTGGACTCGGGCGCTACATCTGGTCTGCACCTGCCTCGCAGGCACCCTGCATGCCCTGATGGTCCACTGCCATGACCGAAGGCGCGTCGGGACCTAGAACCAGACCTAGAGGGGATTGCCACGCATGACCAGCACCGTAAACGGGAGAATCGGCGAGCTGCGCCTGGCCATGGACGGGGCCGTCCTGGTGCCAGGAGACCCTGGCTTCGATGACCGGCGCGCCAACATCGTACCGGCCTGACGTTGACTGGCCCAGCCGATCACCGACGCCGTCGAGCCGGGCCGTCGCTTCTGGTGCACAGTAGTGGCATGACGACGCCTGCCTACACCCGCACCGGAAGCGGTGACCCCCTGGTGCTGCTGCACGGAATTGGCGGCTCGCGACAGGCCTGGGATCCGGTCATCGGCTCGCTGGCTGAGCGATTCGATGTCATAGCGGTCGACCTGCCAGGCTTCGGGGAGTCAGAACCCGAGCCCGCCGGGATCGAGCCGCTGCCCTCGGTCCTGGCGGCTGACGTGGCCGGCCTGCTCGACGAGCTTGGCGTCACGGCGCCTCCCAACGTGGTCGGCAATTCGCTCGGCGGGTGGGTGGCCCTCGAGCTGGCCGGCCTCCGCCCGGTCGCCTCGCTGACTCTGCTCTCACCAGCCGGGCTCTGGCGCGACGCCAGCCCGCGCTACTGCCTCGCCACCCTGCGGGCGTCCCGGTGGCTAGCCAGGCATGCCGCCCGCGTCTTGTCCCGCCTGGTCAGCTACCGTCTGGGGCGCGTCCTGGTCCTGGGCCAGACGCATGGCCGGCCGAGCGGGCTCAGCGTCGGCTATGCCAGGGCGGCCATCGAGGCACTGGGCACCTGCCCGGGCTTCGACGCCACCTTGAAAGCCACCTCCGGGCGGCATTACGTCGCGGGGGCGCCAATCGAGGCCCCGGTAACGGTGGCGTTCGGCTCCCGCGACTACCTGCTGCTCCCGCACCAGTCCCGCCACCTGGACGAGCTCCGCCCGGTACCGAGGTCCGCCAGCTCGCCGCCTGCGGCCACGTCCCCATGTCCGATGACCCAGCCGCCGTCACGACCCTGATCACCGAGACCGCGACCAGCCGCTAGACCACGCACGGGCAGCCTCGCCCCAAAGTGCATCGATGTGACGGAGATGCTGCTCCAGCGACACCTCTGTCACATCGATGCGGTCCGGGAGTTGGGGGGTGGGGGTAGGTTGCGGGGGTGGTGACTGAGCGGGTTTTTACTGATGATGGGGCGGGGCTTGCGGTTACTACCTCGGGAGATGAGTTAGCGCCGCCGGTGCTGCTCTGTCACGGCGGGCCAGGACAGTGGGATTATCTGGAGCCGGTCGCCCGGCTGCTGCCCGGTCACCGGGTCCATCGGTTCGACCAGCGTGGCTGTGGTCAGTCGACTGGGCCGGCTGATTACTCGGTCGGCCGGGCTGTCGCCGATATCGAGGTCCTGCGCACGCACTGGGGATATGACAAGTGGCAGGTGTTCGGTCATTCGTGGGGAGCGGAGCTGGCGCTTGCCTATGCCTGGAGCTATCCGAGCCGGGTCGACCGGCTGGTGTACTGCTCGGGCTGCGGGCCTGGTGCTGACTGGAAGCCCGACTACCGGGCGGAGGAGGCGCGCAGGCTCACTCCCGTGCAACAGCGGCGCCGCGAGTTTCTGGAGCACGCCGCCCGGGATGCCGCCCGGGAGGTGGAGTACCTCACGCTGTGCTGGTGCACCGACTACGCGGACCCGGCGGCCGGGCTGATCTGGGCCCGGCAGGACGCGGCCGATGCTCCCTGCGCCGTTAATCTGGCGGCCAATCAGGAGTTGGCGACGGAGGCCGCATCGTGGACCCCAGAGCAGGTCAGGTCCTGGTGTCAGAGAGTCACCGCCCGGACTCTGGTGCTGCACGGTGAGCATGACCCGCGGCCATTGTGGAACGTCAGGCGGATCGCGGACCTGGTGACTGGATCAGAGCTGACGGTCATCCCCGGTGCGGGTCACGAGATCTGGCGTGAGAACGGCGAGGTTTTCGCGGCGGAGCTTAACCGTTTCCTGGCCAGTTAGCCCTGACAGATCTCGTCGGCGGCGGCGCAGAACTGGCGTCCCCGGTCGAACTCGTTGATGAAGACGCTGTGGCCGGAGAAGCCTGGCGAGAGCAGTACGACCTGGATGCTCGGATCTGACTGGGCGATCCGGTACGCGCGCTGGACAGCGTCGGACATGTCGGCGGCCCTGCTGACCGGGTAGTTGTACTGGCGGGCCCGGATCGCCGAGGTCAGACGCTGTTCGACCGTCCCGGGAAGCAGCACGAGCGGCGCCCGCGCCTTTTCGAGCGCGGCGATCATGTCAGAGAAGTCGGCCGACTTGTCGTCACCGCCGGTAATGACAACCGGTCGGCGCCCTGAGACGGCTTCCAGCGCGGCCACCACTGCCAGCGGCGCCGACGCGGCCGAGTCGTTGATGAACTCAACCGATCCCGAGGTGCCGGCGGCTGGAGCCGGTGGGCTACTGGCTCCAGTCCTCCGATCGCCCCGGTGATCTGAGCCGCTGAACGACCGGCGATATGAGCGGCGGCCGCAGCGAAGGCCACGTTGACCCGGTTGTGCGAGCCGAGTAGCCGCAACTCGCTCAGGTCGGCGATCAGCTGTGCCTTGCCGTCAGTCCCAGTCCAGCTCACGCCTTCACCGATGAGATGGACGTCGGCGGACCGGGGCCCCGCGTGGGCGCTGTCGCCGTCGTGACCGGCCGCATGCACCAGGACCTTCCTGGACGGGTAGGCGGCGCAGAGCTCGATCAGGGCCTCGTCCCATCCGGGCAGGATAAGCCAGTCCTCGCTCGTCTGGCCCTTCCCGACGGACGCCTTGACCTGACGGTAGCTAGCTATCGACCCGTAGCGGTCCAGGTGATCGTCGCCGACGTTGGTGATCAGCGCGATATTGACCGGAGCCGGGTGATCAAGAAGACCTTCGAGCTGATAAGAAGAGACCTCAAGCAGCATTTCATCACTTGCGCGCAGGTTGTCGAGCAAGTCGATGGCCGATTCGCCCATATTGCCGGCCAGGCCGACGTCGGGATTGGATGACCTGAGAAAGCTGTAGAGAATGCTGGTGGTGCTTGTCTTGCCTTTGGTTCCGGTCACGACCAGCATTCGGGCTGGGCAGTGCCTGATGAAATAGGCCATCTCCATGTCGATGGGCTTGCCCTGGGAGCTGGCACGTCGCAGCAGCGGGTGGCTGGGCGGGACGCCGGGGTTGCGGATGACGATGTCGGCCCAGTCGATATCCTCGGCCCGGTGCTCACCCAGGACATACTCGGCCTCGAGGTCGCTCAGGGCAGCCAGGGCCGGCCGCAGGTGCTCGACGGACCTCAGGTCAGTTATCCGCAGGGTAGCGCCATGGCGTGCGCAGTACCTCGCCATTCCGATCCCGCCGCCGAGAATGCCGAGCCCCAGGATCAGGACCTTCTTGCCGTTGAAGTCATACGGCGACTTGATCAGATCCAACTCATTTCCTCGATATCGCTATCCGCCGCACCGGCGCATATCAGCGTTTTCCGATGTCCCGAGAATCATGATCGCGCTAATGCCGCGATCAGCCGCGGCGAATTATTTCAGCCGCCAAGCAAGCTCCTGGGCGCAGTGTAGTCGATGCGCTGGTGGCGATACCGGTACGGGGCGGTTAGCCGCCTGGTGCGGCCGGCCCTGATCTTGGCCGGGGTCAGCGCCTGCATGGCCGCGATCACGGAATCGAGGCCGGGGCGGGCGGTCACGATCCGGACGATCGTCTCATCCAGGCCAGAGGACAGCCGCGCGTAGGCTTGCGGCGCGTCCCGAGCCGGGCCGAAATAGCCGACCGAGTTGAGCAGTTCGTCCGGCGCCGCGTCGACCAGCGCCTCGGCAGGCTCTCCTGAGCTCCGTCGCTGCTCCAGCTCGGACAGGATCTCGCCGAATCCCATCTCGCCGAAGAGACCACGGTAGCCCGAGGTCAGCGAGGTGCCGGGCCGCACCATGGCATAGTCGAGCACCTGGCGGCCCAGGGCCCGGCGCGCGGCGTCCACATCATCATCCACGCACACCCGGATGTACATCGTGAGATCCACTTCCGCCGGGTCGCGGCCGGCCCTGGCTGCTCCTGCCGCCACTAGCTCGCGGCTATCGGCGATCCGCTCCGGGGTCGCCCAGTTCAGCAGCGCACCGTCGGCCAGCTCGCCCGCGAGGCGGACCATCTGCGGCCCGAGCGCGGCCAGGAAGACGGGAACGCGCGGAAGACCGGGCACACCGAGCCCCAGGCCGCGTACTTGCAGCGCCGGCCCGTCATGGGTGACCGTCTCGCCGGCCAGGAGTGCTCGCTCGACCGTGAGGTAGTCGCGCATGATGGCGATCGGACGGGCGGGCAGCCGGACCGAGTCCCAGAATCCCGCGCCGTAACCACCGGTCCCGATCCCGAGAACGAAGCGGCCGTCCGAGATCTGGCCCACCGTCGCCGCCTGCGCCGCCAGCGTCCTGGGCGTCCACACGGGCGCCGGCACGACCGAGATCCCGGTCCGCACGGGCGAGTCCTGAGACCAGGCCGAGCAGACATGAAAGGCGTCGGGAACCCCGCCGGCCGGAGTCCACAGGCTCTCAAAGCCCAGCCGGGCCGCCTCCCGCCCTGCCTCGCGAAGCTCGCCAAACTTCAGGCCAAGCCGGCCATCAAGCCCTGCCCCGATCCTCATCCGGCACCCACTCCGCATCGGCCTGTTCGTCGCGCATCCCGAACCTATCAACAGCCGCTCCTCCCGCCTCAGGGCGGGCACGTGGCGACGGGCTGGGTGCCATTGCGGGAAGTCTGTGTAACAGCCGTGCACTGCGGTGCGCGCTCAGAAAAAAGGCTGCGGAGCAAGCTCCGGAAGTCCCTCTGAATTAGGTAAATCTCTGGTCGGGGTGGGGAGATTTGAACTCCCGGCCTCTTCGTCCCGAACGAAGCGCGCTGCCAAGCTGCGCCACACCCCGCGACCGCGTACGGAGTCTAGCCGATTCTTGGCACCAGTGTGAGCAGGGTCGCCTCCGGACGGCAGGAGAATCGTACGGGTGAGTATGGCGAAGTGCCGAGACCTGCGGATACGTGCAGAAAAGCCCGTTGCCTCGGTCCGGGGCCAGCCGGATGCTGGTGCAGGCCGCGCGCGCGCTCCGGCTCGATGCCGCAGTTGGTGACCAGGGTGCCATAGACCGGCAGGCAGACCTGGCCGCCGTGGGTGTGTCCGGCCAGCAGGAGGTCGAAGCCGTCGGCGACGAACCGGTCCATGATGGCGGGCTCGGGCGAGTGCATCACGCCGAGCCTCAGGTCGGCGGCCGGGTCGGCCGGGCCGGCGATCTTGTCGTAGCGGTCGCGCGCTATGTGCGAGTCGTGCACGCCGGCGACCTCCAGGTCGAAGTCGCCGACCTTGATCCGGGCGCGGGCGTTGTTCGCGTTCATCCAGCCCGCCGCCTCCATGCCCGCGCCGAGCTCAGCCCAGGGCAGGTCGGGCACGTGCCTGCGGTGTTCTTCCGCGCTGGTGCGCCAGATATAGCGCACTGGGTTCTTCGGGGCGGGGGAGTACAGATCGTTTGAGCCGAAAACAAACACCCCTGGCCGGTCGAGCAGCGGCCCGAGCGCCTCAAGAAGGGGAGTAACGGCCCTTTCGTGGGCGATCGAGTCGCCAGTGTTGACGACGAGGTCGGGCTCAAGGGCGTCCAGGGTACGAAGGAACGACAGAAGCCGGTGCCGGCCGGGGGTCAGATGCGTATCGGAGATGTGCAGGATCCGCAGCGGCCTAGAGTCGGCGGGCAGCACCGGCACCTCGTACCGGCGCAGCGCGAACCAGTTGCGCTCGACGATCGCGGCATAGCCGAGAACGGCGGTGCCGACGACAGCGGCGGTCCCGAGCATGGCATGTGGACGCATGCCCATATGGTGCCACGGGAGCGGCAGTGCGAAGTCCCGGTCGCCTGCGGCGGTCCCGGATACCTGTGAATCAGGTGGTGCGGGGGTGGTGCGGGGGTGCTGGCTGACGCTGAGGTGCCGGGTGGGCCGGGGCGAAATCTCCGGCCACCCGGCGCCTGATCGCAGAGGTCGCCGTCGCCGTCAGCTAGGCAATGCGGCCGGCGTAGCGGCGCAGGAAGCCGTCTCCGCTGTCAGCCGTCACCGTCACGTCGTAGTACCCGTCGGCGTTCACCGGCCAGTGCACGGTCTGCTTCTTGCCGCTGGCCACCTGGACGCTCTGGGACTGACCCGAGTAGTCGCTGGGCGTGAGGCTGAAAGCCAGCTCCCCTTGCCCGTCGTTTTCCAGGGTCAGCCTGACCTCGGGCTGCTGGCCGCCATGGAGTTGCACTCGCACGGTCGGCACCTGCGCGGCCTTGTGCCCGCCAGGGACGACGACGCCAGCGAACGAGGCCAGGAACCCGTCCGGGCCGTAGACCGAGAAGGCGTACTTGCCGCCTGTCTTGGTGGTGTCCCAGGTGTAGGCCTGGCTGTCGCCGTGAACCGCCGTGAACTGCGTAGCCGTCTGCGGCAGGAAGTTGTCGGGATAAACGGCGAGTGAGACCCCGACCTTCCCGCTGACCGAGAGCGTGGCCGTCACCAGTCCGGTGCCGCGGTTGATGTGCGCGTCTGCTTGCGGCTGGCTCATGGCCGGCCGGTGCGCCCTGGTTCCTGTTTCCTGGACCGGGAAGGTCTGCTGGCCCTGTGGCGGGGTCGCCACCTTGGGGAAGGCCTTCTCCGCGTCCGACTGGGTGATCAGCGGCACTGTGTCCGGCAGGTTCGGGATGGAGAAGTCGGGGTGCCCGAAGTCGAAGGCGGCGGTCAGGTCACCAGAGACCGAGCGGCGCCAGTCCGTGATGTTGGCGGCGCGGACCCCGGTCCAGGTCTCCAGGAACTGGAGCATCGAGGTGTGGTTGTAGGTGTTGGAGTCCACGAAGCCGCCGCGGGTCCAGGGCGAGGCGATGATCATCGGCACCCTATTGCCGAAGCCGATCGGCAGCCCGCTGATGAACTCGCTCGTCACGCTCGCGTCCGGCGCCGGGGGCACCATGTGGTCAAAGTAGCCGTCGTGCTCGTCATAGGTGATGAACAGCGCGGTGGAGTTCCACAGTTCCTGGTTCCCCATCAGCGCCTCAAGCACCGTCCTGACGTAGTGCGCGCCGTAGCTCGGGCTCGCCGCCGGGTGCTCGGAGTAGTTGTCGGGCGCCACGATCCAGGTGACCTGCGGCAGCGTTCCCGCCGTGGCGTCGGCGACGAACTGGGACAGCACGTGGTTGACGTGGTTCGGGCCGAGCGGCGTGCCGGCGCTCGGCTGCCAGGGCTGGACGGCGCCGCGCATGGCCAGCTCCTGGCCGGCCGCGGTGGTCGAGTTCTCCGAGTCCTCGTACTGCTGGTAGAACCACAGCGGGTTGTCGCCGAAGTCACCGACCCAGGCGTTGACGCCGCCGCCGTCCCCGACCTCGTGGTTGGTGTAGACCTGCCAGGTGATCCCCGCCGCCTGCAGGAGTTCGGGGTAGGTGGTAATCGCGTTCGCGCCCTTGAACACCGCGGCGTAGTCGGCTGGGTTGGTGATGAAGCCGCCGCTCGTGCCGGTCCAGAAGTACATCCGGTTCGGACTCGTCGGAGCAAGGATCGCCTGGTAGTAGCCATCGCAGATGGTGAACGCGTCGGCCAGGGCATACTGGAACGGGATGTCGGCCCTGGTGAAGTAACCCATCGTCTGCTCGGTCTTGGCTGGCACGTAGTTGTTCCACAGGCCGTTGTTGCGGGCGCTGTGGTCGCCGGTCCAGCTGTGGTCAAGGTCTCCCGCGTTCTGCGCGTTAACCTTCGTCGAGTCCATGTGGAAGGGCAGCAGCACGCCGCCGTCGGTCCGTCGCGTGTCCGGCTGCTGGAAGATATTTGTGCCGTTCTGGTACTTCAGCGCCTGCTTGTCCGCGAACCCGCGCACGCCCTGCAAGCTGCCGAAATAATGGTCGAAGGATCGGTTTTCCTGCATGAGGATCACGACGTGCCTGAGATCGCGGATAGTGCCCGTGAGCCGATGCGGTTTTGATGCAGCGAGGGCACGGGGCGCCCGGACGATCCCGCCAAGCTGCGCGCCCGCGGCACCGGTGATCGCCACCCCGGCGGCGGTGCCGCCCAGGCTGAGGAACCTGCGCCGGGAGACAGCCGCCTGGAAAGGCACCGGTGTGCTGTAGTCGGTGCTGGCCGAGCTGGCTGCCGGGCTGGCTGCCTCGTCTCGGTGGTCTGTGTTGCTGGCGTCGATGACGTCCACGTCCTTTCAGTGACGTAACGAAACCACCCAAGGACACCTGAATCTCGTAAACGGCAGCAGACCGTCAGCGGAGATGGCAGGCGAAATGGAGATGAACGCGGGTGTCGCCCGACCCGGCTATTGCGGTTCAGTCTCGGCTGGCCGGACCTCCTGGAGCCGGTCGACCCTGGCCAGCGCGGGAAAGAGGCGACTCCAGGTGAGGGCGATGCCGATGGTGATCAGGCCGCCGCCGACGACGGCTGGCACGGTGCCGACTAGCGCCGCGGCCACCCCGGACTCGAACGCGCCGAGCTGATTGGACGCGCTGACGAAGACCATTTCTACTGCCGACACTCGGCCGCGGAGCCGGTCAGGTGTCGCCAGGGCGGACGTCGTTGACCTGATGTTCATGCTGAACATGTCGGCGAAGCCCCCGACCGCCAGCATGATCAGCGACAGTACGAAGACCCTGGACAAGCCGAACACGACGATGCTCGCGCCGTAGATCCCGACCACCACCAGCAGGAGGCGCCCGGCCTTGCGCAGCAGCGGCCGCCGGGTCAGCAGCGCTGCCGCGAGAAGCGCTCCCACCGCCGGCCCGGCCCGCAGAACACCCAGCCCTTCCGGACCAACGTGCAGGATCGACCGGGCGAAGACCGGCAGCAGCGCCACGGCCCCGCCGAAGAGAACGGCGAGCAGATCGAGCAGGATCGCGCCGAGCAGGATCTGGGTCCGGCGCACGAACCGAAGGCCCTCAAGCACACTGCCGAAGCCGGGTGCGGACCGCTGCTCCGATCGGCCGGGCTGCTCCGATCGGCCGGGCTGTGCCGCCGGCCGGGAGGTGATCAGGACAACAGCCACCGAGGCCAGCAGGCACATGGCCGCCGCGAGCAGGTAGACCAGCACTGGCGAGACACCGTAGAGCACACCGCCGAGAGCCGGTCCGAGCACCATGGCCGACTGACCCGCGATCGACCTGAGGGTCATGGCGCTTGGCAGCAGGTCGGCGGGAACGAGAGTCGGCGGCATGGCCCGTGATGCCGGAGTCGCGGTGGCCATGACCACGCCCGCTCCGGCCGCCAGCGCCAGATAAGGCACAACCGAGGTCACCGCCGAGCCACTCAGCACCGCCAGGCCGACGCCAACGGCCGCTCCCGCCACCAGCGCCATTGCGAACATAAGCCGGCGCGGCAGCCGGTCCGCCAGATGTCCGGCCGGAATGGCCAGCACGAACATGGGCACGAACTCAGCTAGCCCGATCCAGCCGAGGTCGAGCGGGCTGCGGTGCTGGGCGTACACCTCCCAGCCGATCGCCACCTCGAGCATCTGCAGGCTCATATTCATGCCGAAGGACCCGAGCCACCAGAGCCGGAAGTCGCGGATCTCCAGCGCCGGTCCGAGCTGAGCCAGCCGGGGCCGCTTCATGCCGCCTGCCGGCACTGGGTAGGCACCTGACCCTGAATGCTGACCTCCGACGACACCAGAAAGACCGATTAGGCCCAGTATCGCCTAGGAGAAGGGAATCGGGATCTGCGACCGGCTAAGGTCGCCGTAGTGTCGTGATCTGCCCGCGAACCGGAGGTATCTGTGCGCTCTCCTCGAACGGCGATGTCCTTGCCGGTGTCGCTGGTTTCGGTCACGGCGCTCGTGCTGGCCGCCGGGACTGCCGGGGCCGGCGTCAGCGAGGCGGCACCCGCCGCTTCGATCTGGCGCCCGGCCCAGATCCAGGCGCCGTCGGGCGCGCAGGCCAACCCGTTCGCCAGCCCGACCTCAGTAGCGTGCACCAGCTCAGCCAACTGCGTCGCGGCAGGCTCCTTCTTCACCCCGCGCGGGCAGCGGGCCATGGTCGCTGCCCGGACCGGCGGCAAGTGGGCCCGTGCTACGACCCTCAAGCTCCCAGCGAATGCCGGTGCCGACCCCGAGGACAGCGTCGGCGCGATCACGTGCCCGGCGGCCGGCTCCTGCGTGGCCGTCGGCAGCTATCTGGACCGGACCGGAACCACGCGCATGTTCGCGGACGCTCAGTCGCGGGGGAAGTGGCAGCGGGCCGTCGAGGTGCCCAGGCCGGCGACCACGGCGAAGCACGGCATCGCGGCACTGACGGCCGTCTCGTGCACCGGCAAGGGGAATTGCGTGGCGGTCGGCGCTTTCCGCGCCAAAGGCGGCCAGCAGCTCATGGCGGTGCAAGAAGTCAGCGGGCGCTGGCGCCAGGCAACTGGCGTGCCGACGCCGACCTCGGCGGGCGGCGCCGACGCGGGACTGACATCCGTCTCCTGCTGGAAGTCCGGCCACTGCCGGGCGGCCGGGACCTTCGAGGATTCGGCCGGGCACACCCGGCCGCTCGTTGTCACCGATAGCCAGGGCAAGTGGGGTCAGCTGGTAAAGATCATCGCCCCCGTCGGTGCCGACTCGAACCCCAGCGTCGAGTTCCTTGGCATTTCCTGCGGCAAGGCCGGCCTGTGCGACCTGGCCGGCAGCTACATCGACAAGAACGGCATCGGCCGGGCGATGGTTGACAGCCAGGACAAGCAAGGCTGGCCGCAGGCCAGGGAAGTCCCGCCGCCTGCCACCGTGCACCAGCCTGCCTCCTACGGCTTCCGCTCGATCTCCTGCACCGCCGGGGGAACGTGCGCCGCGGTCGGTTTCATCGACACCGGCTCCGCGACCATGCCGCTCATCGCGACCCGGTCAGGAGGCAGCTGGAAAGCCGCGTTCACGATCAAGCCGCCCCCCGGGGCCACGACGCAGGCCGGCAATTCCGCGCTCAGCGGCGTAAGCTGCCCGGGCAGTTCCTGCACCGCCGTCGGGTCCTATCTCGACTCCTCTCGCCACACGGCGGCATTCGCCGCCACCAAGGCCTAAAGCTGATGCGACTCTAGCTCGGGTGGTCAGGTCGCGGCGGCAGCCGAGGACGGCGGCGGCGAAGTCTGGCTGGACGCCGAGCTGGGCGAGCATGACGCTGACGCCGGCCTCACGGCGCTGGTCGATCCGTTCCGTCACCGTGGGCAGAACTCAAACAGCCGCTTGAATTCCCGTCAAGCGGCCGAGTAGATCTGGTCCAGGCCGACAAGCTGGATATCGCGGTCGTGAGCGGCGCGCAGCTCGGGGCTGAAGCCCGCGCCGGAGTAGAAGCTGAGCAGCGTGTCCCTGGTGTCGAAGCCCCTGGTCGCCAGCAGATCACGGGCGCGTCGCAGGCGTCCCACGTCGCGGGGCTCCAGGATCCGGTCCCACTTCACCTCGCCGAGCGACAGGATTTTACGCGGCTGTCCTGGTTCGGCCGGGGCCAGCACTACGACATCGACCTCGATCTGGGTGCGGCTGGCCGGGTCGGCGACGACCCCTGAGCCCACTTCGCCTGGCGGGCCGCCGAAGACTCCGGAATCGGCCCTGATCGCGTAGTCGCGGCAGATCGACTCGAAATGCGGGCCTGCTACCTGAGAAAGGAACCGAGCCCGGGCGCCGGCCCAGACCACCGATCCGCCGCCGAGTTCAAGGCGGGCCCACTGGCGGCTCATGATGGCCTGATAGAAGGTGACGAGTGGCTCGCTGATGCGATACCTCGCCCGCCCTGACCTGAACAGGTCGGGTTCTTTGGTCAGCAGCCGGCAATCTTCGAGCACCCTGAGCGGATGCGCCACTTCATTGGATTTGCGGCCGATGTAACTCGCGATGCCGCCGGACGTGTTATTGCCCTCGGCAACCGCCGCGAGCACTGAGTGGTAGAGCGACGGGTCGCGGATCTCGGTCTCCTCGGCAAGGAAATAACGGGCCTCCCGGAACAGCGGGCTCTGCGGGTTCAGCACCGTCCTGATCACCCATGCGTCGAAGTCGTCGAGGTCGGCGGGGGTGTCGTCGTGTGCGAAGCTCCGCCGGTAAGCGGGAGTCCCGCCGACCACTGAATGAACGAGTACGGCAAGCCTGGGATCGGAGACATTCCAGAACTCGGCGGCTTCCCGGTAGCCGAAGGGCTGGATGATCAGCTCAAGGCTTGCCCGCCCGCGCAGTGGTGCCTGCCCGGACAGCAGGCCGCCCATCACGGACATGGCCGAGCCGCAGAGCAGGAGCCGGGCCCGGCTCGTCGAGCCGCTACCTCCGGGGCCAAGCTCTCGCTGGATGACCGACGGCAGGACCGGCGACGCCTTTACCAGGAAGGGAAACTCGTCGATGACGACCGGAACGTTCTGGTCCCCGGTGAGCCTGAACAGGTACGAGATGGCATCCATCCAGTCCCGCAGCGGCGGGACCGGTGATCCGCTGAACCGGACGAGCTCGTCAGCGAACAGCCGCAGGGAGACCGCCTCAGTGAGCTCCAGGGCCGGGAAGTAGATCCCGCCCCGGGCGGCGGTCAGCGCCTGCAGGAGATAACTCTTGCCCTGCCGCCGCCGCCCGCTCACTACTCCCAGCGTGGCTCCTAGCCGGCCGTCGGCACTGAAGGAAGTCAGCCCCGCCACTCGGCGTCGCGGTCGAACAAGTGAGCCGGCTTTGAATTCGCGCCAGTCGGTGAAGCGTGCATGACCGAAGTATAGTTGACCGAAGTATACTTCGGTGTGGCCGGACTCAGTCGGCGGCGGGGGAGCTCTCCGACTGTGGTGGCAGTCGACTTCTTGAGCACTTCCAGAATCGACAGGCCCTGGCCTACCAGGCCGGCCAGCAGCTCGTTGACGCCTTGCGCACCATTCAGAACGGTCAGGTTGGAGCCCGCGAGGCCGCGCGCTGCTGCCTCAACTAGCGCGGGCAGTTCCTCGATGAGACGGCTGGCCGCGATGAGCTTCCTGATTGCCCGCGCGCAGCGAGGTGGCTCTGGCTTCGTTCGCGTCGGCTTCACCTTGAGCCGTCGCCCTCTCGGCGTAGGCTGCCGCGTCGGCCTGCACCTTGGCGGCCGTGGCCTGCGCAGTAGCGATCGTGGTGTTGCGATAGGCCTCGGCCTCGGCCTGGAGCTTGGCCTGGTCGCGGTCGGCCTCGGCGAGCGTCCTCTTGCGATAGGCGTCGGCTTCTGCGGCGAGCTTGGCCTGGTCGCGGTCTGCTTCGGCAATGGCACGCTTGCGGTAGGCCTCGGCGTCGGCTGGCCGCCGCACCTCGGCCTCCAGGCGCTGCGCGGCCAGGTCGGCCTGCCTGCTGGCGAGCGCCGTCTGCTGCTCGATGACCTCCTGCGACGCCTGAGCCGAGGCAAGCGGGCCAGACTGAGCGGCCCTTGACCTGGCCTGCTCGGTCTCCGCCAGGAAGCCGGCTTTCTTGATCTCGGTGTCGCGCTCGTACTGAGCCTTCATCGCGGCCACTTCAAGCTCGCGCTGAGCGGCCTCCTGATCAGCCTGGGCCCTGGCGATGCGCGCCGCGCTAGCGACTGCCGCCGCATGGGGGGCCGCGAGATTGTCGATATAACCCGAGGCGTCCTCGATTTCCTGGATTTCCAGCGCATCGACGACGATGCCGAGCTTCTCCATCTCGCCGTGGCTGCCGTCCTTGACCTCCTGGGCGACCCGGTCGCGCTCCCGGATGATCTGCTCGACTGTGAGGCCGCCGATGATCGACCGCAGGTGCCCGGCGAACACCCGGCCGACCAGCATTTCCATCTTGTCCTGCTCGGCCAGGAACCTGCGGGCCGCGTTGGCGATCGAGACTGGGTCGTCGCCGACCTTGAAAGCGGCGACGGCCCGGACATTGAGCCGGATTCCCTGCTGGGTAATGCAGTCCTCGACAATCTCAGCCTCGCGCAGGGCGAGTGAGAGAAGCCGGGCCTTCTGCTTAACCGGCAGGACCAGGGCGCCGTGACCGGTGACGATCCGGAACTGCTCGGAGCCCGGCCTTGCGCCCCTTCGAGCCGGAGATCAGCAGCGCTTCGTCTGGCGCGGGTACTCGCCACAGCATCATCGCGACTCCTCATTGAGTACGTGCCCGGCCGGCCATCAGGCAGGCCGGCTGGAAAGCATGGAAACGAAAACTGACCGTGCTGACAGGCATTCGACGACAACCACGCGGCTGTGCCTGGCGACTGGCTCGTCGGACCAGGCAGCGAATGCCTCAGTGCCGCCCCGCACCGGCAAGAGAACCTCGCCAGGGCCATGCGCGGGGATGGACACGGTCACCCTGCCGATGGCGCCTAGCAGGCTGTCCGGCGATCCAGAAGGCATCTCTGCCGCTTCCCCGATATTTACTGTGTTCTAGGCCTATGAGCGTACGCCCCGCAGGTCCATGCCCGACCAGGCGAGGGCGGCTATGCGAGCGGCGATGGCCGGTGCCTGATCCTCGTGCGGAAAGTGCTTGCCGGGTATGCGGTCGATGGCGGGCAGGCCGGCCGCGGCGCGGGCTATCCTCGAACTCTGCGTCGTCCATCAAATCATCACCGCCTCTACTGATGTGATGTGTCCAGGCCACATCTGATGCGTCTCCTCCGGCGTCTGATGTGGCACCTCTAGCTCTGTTGACACATCAGATGTTGATCATTCTCTGCGTCCTGTGGTGCACCCGGCGGAACCTGCCCGCGTGGAGAGTCCTGGCGGGGGAACGGCCTTGCGCGGCCGAGAGGTGGCGGATGAGCGGCGTCGATGACGAGAGCCAGCAGTGAGGATGTGCGTCGGCAGGCATGGGAGCGGGTGGGTGGGTGGCGAGCCGGGAAGCTCCGCAGCGAGCTCTGGAGCATGTCAGACCTCGTCCTATTCAGCGGGAACTGGCCGAGCGGATAGGCATGACGCCTGACGCCTTCTCCCGTGCGCTTCACGGCCAGCGGCAGTTTTCCGCGATCGAGCTTGCTCAGGTCGCTGAAGAGATTGGCACCGACGTTTACTGGCTGATCACCGGGCAGCAAGATCCCAGTCGGCTCAGTATCGCGGCCCGGCATTACTTCGACCACGCCACGATGAAGCGAACCGTGCCAGGACGGGCGGGTGATGAGCAGGTCCTCGGGGACATTGCCCTGGCGTATCGGCAGGCTTATCCCAACCCCGGAGACCTGCGCGACCACCCGGAGTGGCCAGCTTCCGCAGTGGACATGCGGGAAGCTCTGGGATCTGACTTCGTGCGGCCCTTCGCGGATCGCATCGGGCAGCAGCTCGACATCGATGTGGTCCGTATCGCAGAACTCTCGACGGCCTACTCGATCAGGACCGGCGGCCGCTCAGTCATTGCTATCCCCGCGACGGGCAACTGGTTCCGCGAGAACTGGGATCTGGCCCACGAGCTTGGCCATCTGGCAATGGGCCATCATGACGATGGGACCAGCCAGCACAGGTCGGATCAGCACGAGGCCGCTGCTAACGGGTTCGCGGCGGAGCTACTGCTGCCGGCGGCGGACCTGAAGGGCGTGGGCTGGCACTCAGTCAGCGATGAACGCCTTGCCTGGCTCGTCTGGACATGGGGCGTCTCGACAGATGCTCTGTGTAATCGACTTTGAGCGCATTTCGGTGACGTGCCAGATGTCGTGGCCCGCTGGGCGGGCTGTTCAACCCAGCGCCTGCTCAGGTACCACCTGTCGATTGAGTCAGAGCTGGATGAGATTGCCGGCCGGATGGATGCGGCTGCCCAGCGACGCTTCCCGCGCTCGCTCCAGGAAGCTCACCTGGAACGACTGGCATCAGGAGCGATCGGCAGAGCGACCCTCGCGTGGATGCTCGGGATCGACGCGGCTGCGCTTGAGGTTGACTCACCCCACGTCCCCGAGGGCGACGCGGACGAGCTCGCCGTAGCGCTTGGCCTGTGACGCGCTATGACGATAGCGACGGCGTGACGGCCGAAACGGTCCGCCGGAGAACCGGCGGACCGTCGCGAGACCGAGAAAGTCCGGTATTACACGAAGCTGAAGTCCTCGATGTCCTCTAGGGCGGTGATGGTCACCATGACCTTGAGCGGACTGGACCAGTCAGTGTGGAGAAGGAACTCCACGCCGCCGGCTTCCTCGCCGGCGACGCCGTGCGGGCCGACGTTCGACACCCACACGCTGGCCGCGCCAAGGTTCGGGCGGCCGACTGTTTTGACTCCGGAGAGTGCTCCTAGCCAGTCGCCGTATTCCGCGGCCGTGACGATTACCGCTGAGTCAATATTGATGGCGTCCCAATTGAAATTCTGGCGGGTCACGCCTTGCTGGTTGCTGAGGACGTAGCGAGTCGATCGGGCCATGACATTCCCTTCTTTGCCTTATCGCTGCTCACCGGCTGAACTCGCGTTCGCCGGGCATCGATTCTTCCTGGGTAGTGGTGCGACAAAACCCAGTGTGGGATGGTGCCCGGGTGATTGACGGAACCTGACAAAGCTGGCCGGTGATGGTCAGGGCCCGGACTGCTCCGCGTGCAGGTTGCCTATGATCACGGCGGCCTCGGGCATGCCGAGATCGGTGTAGATGGCCAGTGCGCGATCCCAGCTTTGCCTGGCGTGCTCAGGCCGGCCGTTCTCGTGGTGCAGGTGACCGAGGCAGTCGTGGGCTCGCGCTTGCTCATAGCGGTCCCCTGTGTTGTCGGCCAGCGCCAGCGCGGACTGATGCCGGTCGGCTGCCTCGTCAGGGCGCCCCGCCGCGCGCAGTACCGTGCCGAGGTCATTGAGCGCTGCGGCTTCCAGGTCGGCTTCGCCCAGCTCCCGGCTGATGGCGATGGCCTGCCGCAGGTGATCGAGTGCCTCGGCATGCTGCCCCAGCCGGCCCAGCACGGTGCCGATTCCCTGCATGGCGTCGGCCTGGCCGGCCCGGTAACCCACCTCACGGTAGATCTCCAGCGCTTGCTGGTGGTGCTGGAGGGCATCGTCGGCGCGCCCGAGCCGCAGGTAGGTCGCGCCGAGGTTGGTCAGAGCGACACCGGTCCCGGTGCGATCACCTAGTTCGGCGTGGATCGCCAGTGACTGCTGGTGCTGGTCGAGCGCCTCCCGAAGGCGGCCTAGCCGCATGTAGACGACACCGAGATTGCCCAGCGCTCCGCCCTCGCTGGCCCGGTTGCCGACCTCCCTGCTGATCGTCAGGGCCTGCTGGTAGTAGTCCAGCGCGTCCTGGTAGCGGCCCAGCCGCCTGCAGACGATGCCCAGGCCGTACAAGGCGTTCCCCTCGCCGCCGCGATCGCCCAGCTCACGGTAGACGGCCAGGGCCTCGGCGAGATGATCGTGCGCTTCCCGGTAACGGCCCTGCCGCCAGCAGGCGGTACCGAGCCCGTGCAGGGAGGCACCCACTCCCTTGCGGTCACCGGCCTGCTGCTGGATCGACAGGGCTTGCGTGTGGCAGGCGAAGGCCTCGGCGTACCGGCCAAGCCGCCGGTGCGTGGTTCCGAGCAAGTTCAGCGCCCTCGCCTCGCTGGGCGGATCATGGTCCGCCCGGGCTGCCTTGACCGCCAGCTCATGCAACGCGAGCGTGTCCAGGTAATTAGCGCGCGCGTCTAGGTATCTGGCCAGCGTCGTGGCGAGCTGGATGGTGTGCGACGGCGATCCGTCCAGCGCCGCCTGCGCGACTGCCATCAGGTTGGACCGCTCGCTGTCCAGCCAGCTGCGCGCCGCGCCGGTGCTGGCGATGAACCCGGCGGGTGCGCCGGCCGCCGGCCCGGCGCCGGGCAGCAGGTGGGGGTAGCCAACCACGACGGTGGCTTCGGCGGCGATACCCAGGTAGTAATCGAAAAGCCGCTGCCGCGCTGCCAGCCGATCGGGCTCGGCCAGCGCGGCGGCCTGCTCGATGGCGTA
Organism: uncultured Actinomycetota bacterium; assembly: GCA_963819285.1. GTDB lineage: Bacteria > Actinomycetota > Actinomycetes > Streptosporangiales > Streptosporangiaceae > Chersky-822. The sequence goes on along the minus strand of CAWFVM010000002.1, from coordinate 59,392 downwards.
GGCGCGCAGCAGGTCATGCATGCCGAACCGGCCCGGTGCGCCCTCCTCCACCAGGTGGGCACGGGCCAGCACGGCAAGCAGCCCGGTCGCGTCCGCTCTGTCGGCGCCGAGCAGCGCGGCGGCGGCGTAGCCGTCAATGTCCCGGCCGGGATGCAGGCCAAGGAGCTGGAACGCCCGCACGGCGGGGCCGCTGAGCTGACGAAGGGACCAGGAGAAGACAACGCGGACCGCGGTGCGCTGATCGTCGCCGGCCCCGAGCACATCCAGCCGGCGCGGTTCATCGCTCAGGTCGGCGACCAGTGCGGCCAGGCTCATCGCCGGCCTGGAGATGGCTATCTCGGCGGCGACGCGCAGAGCTAGCGGCAGCCGGGCACAGCGGATGGCCAGGGCCGCTGCCTGCGCCGGCTCGGCTGTCACCCGGTCTCCGATCAGCCTGCTCAGCAGCAGCATCGCCTCGTCGGGTGGCAGCAGGTCCAGGTTGACCCGGGCGGCGCCGTGCCGGGCGACCAGGGCGGGCAGCGCGTCCCGGCTGGTGACAACGACCAGGCAGGACGGGGTGCCGGGCAGCAGATCTCGAATCTGGTCCACGGAGCGGGCGTTGTCCAGCAGCACGAGCATGCGCCGGCCAGCCACCATGGTGCGGTAACGCGCGGCGAGCGGCTGGCTCAGTCGGCATCGCGCTGGCCTGCAGGCCCAGCGTCCGCAGGAATGCCTGCAGCGCGGCCGCAGCGGCCACCGGCTGGTCCGGATCGTATCCCCGCAGGTCGACATAGAGCTGACCGTCGGGGAACTGGCTCGCCACCCGGTGTGCCCAGTGCACCGCCAGCGCAGTCTTTCCGACTCCTGCGGTGCCTGACAGCGCAGAGATTACGATGGCCGGGGCGGCAGCCCCGGCGCCTTCGAGCAGCCGGTCAAGGGCGGCCAGCTGGCCGGCCCGCCCGGTGAAGCCGGTCACGTCGGGTGGCAGTTCTTTGGGCGGAGGCTCCCTGGGCGGCGGCCAGCTCGCGGTCGTGTCACCGGGCTGCGGGGGCAGCTCCTGGTGGCCCCCGTCCTTCGCGGCGGCGCTGGCCACCAGCCAGAGCTTGCGGAACCGCTCGGTCTCGCCGCCGAGCGTCTCCACGATCAGTTCGAGCAGGCCCCAGCGCGGCACCCGCGGTTCAGAGAACGCGATGGACACGGTCGTGTGGCTGCAGCCAACTTCCTTCGCCATCTCCCGCAGGCTCGGCCAGCCAGCTTGGTGATGCAGGTCATGTATGGCATCGAAAAGGGCCTGGATCTGCCCGTTGGGCACTTCGGGCTTCGGCAGCGCTCCCACCGGCCACCTCCCCCGCGTACAGAAGCAGACACTCAGCGTGTCCATAGTCGTCAACTTCTGTCAACTCGCTGACGAGAAGGGCAAGACTGCCAACTGTGCGGTGCCGCCGCACCTGACCTTAAGTAAAGGAGAAGATGATGGGAGACCGGGAAATCTCGATAGGCCGGCGTGACCTTCAGGCACTGCTCAGGAACGTGGCGCCCAGGCTGCCAGACGCTCGCGCGCAGCAGGATTACCTGCGGGCAATGACCCGCACCAAGAGCGCGGCCGACAGCGCGCTTGCCCTGCAGCAGGCTGCTGTCGCTGCCGCCGCGGGCGGGGGTGACGGCGGCGAGGTTACCCGGTCAACGCTAGCCGCGGCAGAAGCGGAGCTGCACCTCGCTGGCCGACGACCTCTGCGCGCAGCCGCCGAGGCTGGAGTTGCCGCCGTTGCAGTACTGGCCGTCGTGGTGGTGGCCCTGGCCGTGGCCGCCACCGCAGTGGGACGAGGGAGCAACGGCCGATCCGGCGGCATCGCCGCAGCAGTTGTCCGCCATCGTGCTGCTGGCTTGCGGTGCGCAGCTTCAGGACGTCGCGGACCTGGTCGAGACGCACGCCCGGCACGAGCCCTTCGCGGTGCACGCGCGGCATGAACCGTTCTCGGTCACCGCGCGCCGGCTGCTCGACGCCGGGCTCGCCGCACTCAGCCACGACCGGTGACCGGGCGGATTCGCTTGCCGGGCAGGAGCTCGGCCGGTTCTGCCGACATGTCCGCTAGCCGGGCCATGACCTTGGCGAGCAGGTCGAGCAACTGGACACGCTCGTGGTGCGACAGCGTCTCCATGGCGGTGCGCTCCACTGTGCGGATGCCGGTCAGCAGGCGGTCAGCAGCGGCTCGGCCATCGGGGGTGATCTCGACGAGGGTGCTGCGGCGGTCGTCCGGGTTGGCGAGGCGCCGGATCCAGCCGCGGCGTTCCAGCAGGTCCAGGTTGGCGGTCATGGTCGCCGACGCGACCAGAACCGCTCGCTGATCTGGCTGGGGTCAGGCAACAGTGAAGATCTCGATCGAGGGCGGCCCGGCCACGCCTGCCCGCTGCATCCCGGCCGCCAGCTCCGGGTCCTTAGCGAAGCCGGCCGCGTCCTCCACCGACGGGAAGTCGTGCGTGATCAGCACGTCGTTCTTGTCAGCGGGCAGCTGCCAGACGCGCTTGGCGGTGCAGCCGTGCTGAACCCGCACTGGTTCTAGCTCGTCGTAGACGGCTCGCCAGGTCGCGTAGTCGTTGACCTTATGCCGGACGACCAGAGTTGCGCTCCAAGTTCCGTGATCATGGCCGGGGTCTTGATCCCGGAATCCTGGCGGGGTGATCACACGGCTCATGTTCCATGATCAAGGCCTGCCTCATGATCACGGAAGGCCGCGCGGGGTACCTGGGTGCCTGGCAGGGGCTGCCGGACCGGCAGGCGGCCTAGGCCGCCAGTGATCGAGGTGCCGACTTTCGAATAAAGGAGCCTGACAATGGATGACCGCACAGCCGACGGCGGGGGTGGTCCCGGAGCACTACCGGAACCGCCGCGTGCCGACCCGGCAGCCGGCGAGCTTGTCACCGAGACACTTGACTACGACGGTGGCCGGCAGGTCACGGTGTACGTCCCGCCGGATCCGCCCAGGGCGGTCGTGTTCGCCGGCGACGGCCAGGGAGTCCCGCGGTTTGCCCAGAGCCTCGCGTCGGCCGGCGCGTCGTCCACGATGATCATCGGCGTGCACGGGCTGGCGGATGAGGCGCTGCGACTGCAGGAGTACTCGCCGGTCTTTGACGCGGAGCGGTTCGCGGCACACGAGCGGTTCTTCGTCGAGGATGTCGGCCGGTGGGCTCGGTCGCGGTTCGGGCTCGTGCTACCTGCGGAGCGCACCGCGGTATTCGGCGTGTCGGCGGGCGGAGAACTCGCGCTCGCTCTCGGGCTCCGGCATCCAGATGTCTACGGTGCGATTTTCTCTGGCTCGCCGGGAGCGGGCTACAAGCCGACTGGTGTGATGCCGGACCGGATTCCGCCCACGTACCTCGTCGCCGGCACGCTAGAGCCATTCTTCCTCAGCAACGCGATCGAGTGGGCAGTAGCGCTGCGCGACGCAGGCGCGGATGTCGTGATGAGCGAGCGGGTCGCGTCACACGGCGACGCGCTCTGGCGGGCCGAGTTCCCGCTGATGGTGGCATGGGCGTTCGGCCGATGAAGCGCCGCCGCAGCCCGAGATCGCGGGAGTACCGCGGGCCGCTGATGCGCCATGCGATCAGCGGCCCGTCCCAGGCTCTCGGTCAGATCCCGAGGTCGCTCACGAACCTGTTGGTGTACTCCAGCGCTGAGGTGCCGGAAACCGAGTTGCAGGTGGGGGACGCGAACGTCTGGGTCGTGGGGCAGGGCGTGTCCCGGTCCAGTGACCAGATGTGCAGCCCGGCCAGGCCGTTGGCGGCCGCGTAGCTGGTCAGCGTGTCGACGTCGGCGGGAGTGAAGGTCTCCGTAGAGGCGTCGTTCATGCCGATCATCGGGGTGACGGCGATCTTGCTCGCCGGGACTCCGTAGGTGTGCTCAAGGTTTTTCACCGCCTGGATCGCCGACTGACCCATCTCGCAGCTGCCGGCGACAACGACGCAGACGCTGCTGGACGCGCTGCTGCCGTAGTCCATCGTCATGAGGTTGATGACGTAGTTCTTCAGTCCTGAGCCGAGCACCGCCTCGACGACCTCGTTGCCGAGCGAGTTCACTCCGCCGAAGCTGCCATCGGATGCTGCCAGCGTGGCGATCGTGAAGGAGAACTGCAGGTTCGGGTACACCGACTGTGCTCCTGCCGCCGTGCTGGCCAGATTCTGAATGTCCGCCTGGCTCTGGCCGCCTTCGATGTCGAAGTCAATGCCGACCAGGTGCGGGCTGGCGTAGCGGGCGATGAACGATTCCATGCCAGCGGCCGAGGCGCAGGTGAAGGTTCCGGCCGCACCGCCGGTCGAGACAACGTAATTCAGGCCAGCGTTCTGGAGTTGCGGAACGTTCTCGGCAGCCCAGGCCGCGCCCGGGGCGCCACCCCAGTTCTCGCTGCCGCAGGCGCCAGTCGCGAACGCGAGCGTGATCGCGGGCAGCTTCGGGATGAACCCCGAGACCAGGCTGCCGGCGCCCACCACAGGCAGGTCGGATCCCTCGACGGCCGACTGCATCTCGTCGGTGTTCCAGTTCATGTTGATGGTGACGTCCTTGTACGGGCTGAAGAGCAGGCCGGCGACCGAGCCGGTACCTGCCCCAGTCCCGGTGCCGGTCCCTGTCCCTGTCCCTGTCCCCGAACCGCCGGTGCAGGCGCCGTTGGAGGTCCACGGCTGTCCTGAGCCGCTTCCGCCGTTGTTGGTGGCTGGGTCGTTGCCCTGAGTCCACCAGTTCGCGGTGTAGTTGATTCCGTTCTCGCTGGCCTGAAGGCCGGCGGTGTAGACACTTGCGGAAGTCCACGCCGCAGCACACGCGGTGGCTGCCTGCGCGACAGACCCGGAGGCCAGCGCGAGGACCGAGCCGCCGACTGTTAAGCCGAGCGCCGAGCCAGCGATGAGAGCTGTGCGCAAAAACCGTCTTCCGACCTGCATGGACCCTCCAAAGGGCGATAGAAGCCGAGGTGATCTGGCCCCCGCATCAGTCGGCGAACCGGTGACATGGTCACTTTGTACGTCCGGAGCGCCGCGGTCGTCAAGACAACTATTAGGAAAGTTTCCTGTTAGTTTGGTAAACGCACACCGAAAGTCCGGAACAAGCACGTCGTAGTCTCACCGGGCACCGGCGCATCAACAGGCACCGCCGTGGCCTCGTGCCCCCCGGTTTACCCGCTGCCGGGGCTATCCCCGGGCTGCCGCGATAGCGCGGAGGCTGTCGATGCCGGGCAGCGGCGGGTCAGCCAGCAGGTCGAAGAGCGTGCGCGACCTGGTCCAGTCGCCTGGGCTTCGCAACGAGATCGCCGCTCGCAGCCGGTCGGCGGCCCGGTCCGGCTCGCCCAGGACGCACTCGGCGATCGCCTCCAGCTCAGCCTGCTGGTAGGGCAGTTGCTGGGTGAGGCCGCCGGGCACGCGGGCGAAGTGCTGACGAGCGATCTCCTCGTCACCCTGGCGCCAGCAGATGGCGCCAGCCCACGCGCTGGCCGCGCCGGAGTTCACCGGGTCCAGTGCAATGCCCTGCTCGAAAGCGGCGAGCGCCTCCGCATGACGGCCGCTCGCTGTGAGCACGACGCCCCGGCTCACATGACCGGGAGCATGCGCCGGGTCAAGGACGATGGCCGCGTCCGCGTCGGCGAGCGCCTCAGGGAGCCGTCCGAGCAGCCAGAGCGTGGTCGCTCGGCTGCAGCGGAAGTGCACTTCGTCAGGCTCGGCCGCCAGCGCCCGGTCGTGGGCCTTCAGCGCTTCGCCGAGCCGGCCCAGCAATCGCAGTGCGGCGCCGAGGTTGCTGACGATCACGGCGTCGTCGGGGTAGAACTCCAGCGCCTTGTCGTAAGCCGCGAGCGCCTCGTGCGCCCGGCCCGCGTGGTACAGGGCCGCGCCGTAACAGCGCCAGGCCACGACGTTGTCAGGCAGCAGCTCGGCGGCCAGCTCCGCGGCCGCCAGGCTTGTGGCGTCTGACCGGCTGTGGCCGTCGGGCCCGGGCCGCATCAGCTCGCCGGCGATCGCCAGCGCATGCCCGCCGATGGCCTGGCGGAGCAGCCCGCTGGCCGTCTCGGTGACGGCAGCCGCCAGGTTGTCGACGGCTTCCTGATGCCGGTCTTGCTCCGCCAGCTGCCGTGCCCTCAGGATCCGGCCCGCGGCCTGCAGGTCACCCGGCTGCCCGATCAGCTCGTGCTGCTGGCCCTGCGCTGATGGAGCGGGCGGCGCCGTGGCGAGCTGCTCCAGCCGATGCTTCTGCTCGGGGGTGCAGGAGTCGGCGAACCGCCTGGCTATGGTCCAGGCGACACGGGCGAAGCGCGGGCTGGCCACCATCAGCACCGGCGAGCTGGCGGCGAGTACGTCGAGGCCGTCGTCGTTGCTGATCCACGCCGAGTACCACAAGCTGCGCAGCAGCGACACCACGAACTCTGTGCGGACCAGCTGCTCATCCAGGGTCGGCCACCGGCTGCTCGCGGCCTTGAGCCGGGCGAGGCTCTGCGACCTGGCCCGCTGGCTGGCCGGCCGGGCGAGCGGCCGTCGCCCGGGATCTAGCAGCTCGGAGCGCAGCGCGTCACGGACGTCGGGGTGCAGGCGCGGGATGGGGAGGAACACGAAGTCGTGACGGCTGGCCAGCTCCCCGGCGATGTCCTGCGGGCGGCTGTCGCCCCACAGTGCTGCCAGCAGATCCGTGTCGCCAGGCGGGCCGCAGCCCAGGGCAAGGGCCACGATCCTGGCCGCGTCGAGCTGTCCGGCCCCCGCGCCGTCCAGAATCTGGCGGGCGAGCAGGGTCGTGGCCAGGCTCCGGCGCTTCGCTGTCGGCTTCCGCGCAGACCTGGGCCACTGACGCGCCGCCGTCCAGCAGCGAGGCGAGCAGGCTCACCGCCAGCGGCAGCCCGGCGGTGAACCGGCCGATCAGCGCGATCTCCTCGCCCGAGCAGTGCCGGGCGTTCGGCCTGCCCGCCAGATAGGCGCCGATCGCGGGATCATCCCAGGATGCCGGCGAGATCGCGGTCACCTGGTCCTCGAGGCCGGCGACGTCATCGACGGGCCCGGCCACGACCCAGGCCACCCGATCGCTTGTCCGCGTCATCACCAGTCGCAGCCAGCGCCAGGCCGGCTCACCGATCAGGTCTCCGCTGTCGAGGAAGAATATCAGCGGCCTGCGCGACGCCAGCGCGGACACGGCAGCCGCGAACCGGCGGGCGAGTTCCACCGCCGGATCGGTGACCAGCGCATACTCCTGCGGCGGCAGCTCGTCCGGCGCGCGCTTGGTGATCGCCTCGGCGATCACAGGAGACAGCGGGTCTGAGCCGCCTGCGGCCTGGTCCTGCGATTCGCTCGGACCCATGAAGAGCGCCAGGCCCGCTGACTCTAGCTTGCGCATCAGCGAGGCCGCATCCGCCGCGCTGCACGGATAGCCGGCCCGCCCGGCCTGGTCGACCACTTCCCTGGCCCGCGCTACATACTCGGCCATCCGGTCGGCGGCTCTGGTGTAGTCCCTGAACTCGTAGGTCACCCGGCCCGGAGTCAGCTCCTCCTCGTCGGCAAAGGCATGCGCCACGGCCCACCGCAGCGCGCCGAGCACCGAGACGATGGCGAAGTCGGCCGCCAGTCCCGCGCCCTGGTCGAAGTCCCACGCCGCCACCCGCGACCAGTCGAGCGGCGCGGTCCGCGCCTGCGCGCGGGCCATCGTCTCGAACCGCCGCAGCAGCCGGCTCTTGCCGCTGCCGCCCGGCCCGTGGACGAGCAGCACACGGGACCCGCCAGCCTGGGCTGCTGCCTCGGGGCGACCGCGAGCGGCCCGGCGGCCCCCGCCTCTCCCTGACGCGCCAGCCAGCCCGGCTAGCCAGGCCGCGAACTCGGCCTGCTCGGCCTCCCGGCCCGCCAGCGCCTCTTCCGTCACAAGAGGAGTCTGGCCCGGACTGCCCGCGCGAACAAATCAGCAATCCGGCCAGTCCCTGCAACATGACTCAGCGGGCGGGAGCCGGCTGGACGGCGGGTGCCAGTCCCGTCTGATCAGCCCGTAGACCCACGAGTCAGAGACCTCGCCGTTCACGACGCAGTCTTCCCGCAGCGTCCCTTCACGCACGAACCCGAGTTTCTCCAGCACGCGGGCAGATGCCACGTTGCGCGTGTCGGTCTCAGCCTGGACGCGATTCAGGTCCAGCGTGTCGAATGCCCACCGCAGCAGAACGCGCGCGGCCTCGGTCGCGTAGCCGTGACCCCACGCCGCATCGTCGAAGCAGTAGCCCAGCGATGCACTGCGGTAGTCCGGATTCCACCGGCTTAGGCCGCACCAGCCGATGAACACGCCGTCGCAGACACGATCCACGGCCAGCCGCGTCCCGGTGCCCTCCTCTGCCATCTGCCGGCAGGCGGTGATGAACCGCTCGGAGCGCACGCGTTCGCTCCACGGCGGCGCGTCCCAGTAGCGCAGCACATAGGCGTTGCTGTGCAGCGCGAAGAGGTCGCTCGCATCCGCATCGTCGAAGGGACGGAGCCGAAGGCGAGCGGAATGCAGCGTGGGGGCGGACAGCGGCATGCGGGTCATGTTTCCTCCCGTGCGGTGATTGGGGGCCGATCAACCAGACACCAGATGTCGGCCACCCGCAACGGGTTTCTCGCGGGCACTCGGCCTAGACGCGTCGGCGGGCGAGATCGGTGGTCTCGTGCGCCTGTTTCACATGGTTATTCGGCAGGAAGACGGTAAGGAGGAAGGTAATCAGATACCACGGGAAGCCAACAGTGCAGAAGGTAGCCTTTGCCCGGTCTCCGTCGTACATGAGGCCGAGGAGCATGACGAGCGCGGCCAGGATCAACCCGCCAGCCAGAGCGCTGGAGATCACCGCGACGAGATAGAACCAGATGCCATGATGAACGTCGGCTACTGAAAGCTGATGAGGCAGGAAGCCGGCCTCAAGCCAAAGGAAGACATAAAGCGCCAGGCAGGCTAGGCCGCCCGGCACGCTGCTAGCGAACTGCCTGAATCGTACGACGATAAGTACCACCGCGACCGCGGAGGCGCCGAGGTCAATGAGGTCGCCCAGGATCGGCACGAAAGCCAAAGCGCCCAGAAAGGCATCTATAAGGGTGCCTATTAACAGCCGCGTCGCCATATTAGTGTCTTTAGGGAATATGAAGCTGGCAGCTACCGGACTCGCTACCGCGAATAGCAGGACAGCGTCCAGCCGGTCCCAAAGCGCCCACGCGCTGGCGACCAGGTAGACACCGGCCAAGCTCACCGCTATAACCCCGCGCTTGCTCACGATCGCCCCCAAGCCTCGAACCTGCGCACACCCGCTACTTGCGATCAAAGAGGTGATCCGCGGATATAAGCCATTCAAGCACAAAGGCGGGGGCGCGCGATGCCGAGTTCAGACGCGAGAGCCTCGACGGCGGCTAGGTTTCGCTCACGTGGCAGTCGCGCGAGGTACTTGCCAGGGATGAGGAGTCGTGACGCGTAGTCATCAGCCTCGGACTCGGCGGCGGTGTGCTCGCCGAGTAGGAACAGTTCCTTTCTGCCATGCAGGAGCACGTGCCCTAGCTCGTGGAAGAGAGTGAACCAGAGCTGGTCGTCACACTTCCACAAGAGCGACAGCTGGATGACTGGGTGTCCCTTAATCCAGCGGGTCGCGCCGTGGATACCGAGGCCGGGCACCGCCGGTACGAAACACAAGGCCACCCCCACTTCGCGGAGCAATCGCGCCGCCTCTGCCACGGAGCTGGCGGGATCGCCGACCGTGAGGGCACGGAGCTGCGGGACAAGCTCGCTTAGCGCGGCGGACTCGTAGGACGCTAGTGATTCGGTGTCAGCGATTGACTCTCGACTTGGTGGAGGGCCCAGAGTTCAGGGTGTGGAGAGCGAGATGCGCAGTATCGGGGAGCTGGCGAGGGACAGTGGACTGAGCGTTAGCGCGCTGCGGTTCTATGACGGTGCCGGCGTATTGGTCCCGGCCTGGGTCGATCCTGTGAGCGGTTACCGCTGGTACGACGCAGGTCAGCTTGACGACTCCCGGTTGCTGGCCCGGCTGCGGCGGGCGGGTATGCCGCTGGCGGACATTCGGCTGGTACTCGCTGGCTGGTCCAGCGCGGACACCGACCTGGTGCGCAAGCTGCTTCAGGTGCACCTGCGCCGTCTTGAGCTGGGCCTGTCCGATGCTCGCAGTGAATTCTCCGCGGTCCGAGCGCTACTCGAATGCAGGGAGAATCCCATGCCTTTGTCCCCCGCGGCTACTGTCCGGCTGACTGTCTCCGCGCCCGAGCTGGCCGCCGCGTTGGACGCGGTCCTGTTCGCCGTCAGTACCGACCCTGAGCTGCCAATGCTGGGCGGTGTGCTGTTCGACATCGAGGGTAACTCGCTCCAGGTTGTGGCAACCGACCGGTTCCGGCTGGCGCTCGCGCAGGCCGGCACGCTCGGCTATAGCGGGTCCCGAGTACAGGTGATCCTGCCGTCGGCGCTCGCCGATGCGATGCGAGCATTGCTGAGTGGCGCCGCATCCGTCCAGCTCACTGTCGACGGTGATCGCGTAGCCCTGGTGGCGGAGGAAGGTGCGGCTGCTGGGCAGTGCCTCGATCATGCCTTCCCTGACTACCGCCGCCTGGTCCGCATACCCCAAGGGCGCCGTGTCCTCGTCGAGGTCCCGGTTCTCCGGCAGGCGGTAGAAACCGGTCCTGTCCGCGCTGGCGTGGTGCGTGAGCGGGACGGCGCGTCCTGTGATCTCAGCGTGCTTAAGGTGGCGGCCGACGGCGTGGTGACCGTCAGCGAAGACGGGGATGACGGGCAGGAGCACGTAGCCGTCAACCGCGAGTTCCTGCTGAATGCTCTCGCCGCCGGAGCCCGGGACCAGCTGATCCTGGAGTTCGGCACCCCGACGACGCCCCTTGCGATCCGCCGGGCCGACGCCGACGACGCCTACTCGCTCCTGATGCCTGTCCGCCTAGACAACTAACCACTGCGTAGGTATTGACCCAGCATCAGGTCGACGCGATACGACGGGCGGAATGCTTTCTTCTTAGTAAATGGGTTGTCTTCGTCCTGGCTTTACACCTTCGATGACGTCCCGCTTGGCAGCGTGCGTACGGAGTTGTCGCTGGTCAGGTCGGGCCGATGATGTCGCGCCTCTTGCCAGTGGCGCCTGGCTAGGTCGGTCTCGCCCTCCGCCTCGTGGGTCCTGGCCACGCCCAGATGCGCTCGCCCCTTCTCGTAGCTGTCACTAATCTGCTCGGCGATCGCCAGTGCGGCCGCGTACTCGATCCTGGCGTGGCCAGGCCGGCCTCGGCTTAGCTGGCTCTCGCCGAGCCCGTTCAGCGCTTCCGCCTCGCCGGCCCTGTTGCCGGTCTGCCTGGAGAGGTCGAGCATCCGCAGGTAGTAAGTGGCGGCCTGCTCGTAACCGCCCTGGCGCTGGGCCAGATCGCCGAGACCGCCAAGCGCGTCCGCCTGCCCGGTCGGGTCGCCCGTTTCTGTGCTCAGCTCGTACGCTCGCCGCAATTGGCTTTCCGCCACCGCGGCCTCGCCCAGCCTGGCATTGATCCGGCCGAGACTGTGCAGAGCGGATACCTCGAGGCGGACCGAGTTCACCAGCGGCGCCCCGGCCAGTGCTTTGGTCGCGTGTTCTTTCGCCCCCAGGTAGTCGCCCAGCCTGGCCCCGATAAGGCTGAGGTTCACCAGCGCCCTGATCTGGCCTGGCTGATCGTCGATGCTGACGAAAAGCTTCAGCGCACTTTCCTGGTGCTCGGTCGCCTGCGGGTATTTTCCGAGCAGGCAGTCGAGAATCCCGAGATTGCCATGTGCCCTAGCCTGACCTGTGACGTCGGCGAGCTGGCAGTATAGGCCGAGGGCCTGCTCAAGGTTCCGCCCCGCCTGGTTGTAGTTTCCTTGCCGCAAGTAGACAACGCATACCTGGTTGAGTGCTGTGGCCTGTTCTGAGAGGTCACCGTGGCGGCGGGCGGCAGCGAGCACATGCTCGTGGATGGCGAGCAGTTCTGGGTAACGTCCGCTGTACTCAAGATCACGGAAGAGCATGTTCGCCAGGTCGAAGGCGTGGCGCGGCCAGTCGTGGCCCGCGGCGTAGCCGATCACGGCGATCAGGTTCGCCAGGTTGGCATCTGCCCATTGCCTGGCACTCGCCTTGTCATTGACCGGCGGCAGCGGGCTGGTCGGCGGCGATACCTGCGGCCTTCGCCCGATGCTCTCGGGTACCAGCAGGTCCATGGCCTGCGCCGTCGCGGCGCGATAGAAGTCAAAGAGCGCGGTCAGCGCCGTTTGCAGCTTAGCGCCTGGCAGGTCAGCGGCCAGCTCGCTGCCGTACGCCCGCAGCAGGTCGTGCAGGCCGTATCCGCCGGCCAGCGGATGAATCAGATGAATCAGATGTGCTCCGGCCAGCTGCCTGAGTACGAGGCCGGCCTGGACGGGCGTCAAACCGGTCAGGGCCGCCGCGGCGTACTCGTCGACCTCGGGGCCCGGCTGCGCGCTGATGAGCTGGAACGTGAGGGCGGCGGCCGGGTCGAGGCGCTTGCACGACCATGAGAACACCGCTCGCACCGCCGTGCCCGAGTCTCCGCCGGCGTTGAGCAGGTCAAGGCGTCCCCGCTGCCCGGCCAGCTCACTCGCTAGCAGGGTCAGGGGAGTGGCTGGCCGGGTGGCCGCGAGCTCGGCGGCGACCCGCAGCGAGAGCGGCAGCCGCGAGCAATGGTCAGCCAGCCGGGCGGCTGCCTCCGGATCACGGTCGACCCTGTCTCCGATCAGCGCCCGCAGCAATTCGACTGCCTCGGCGGGCGGAAGCGGGTCAAGCCCGAGCCGGTGCGCGCCGTCCCTTGCCACCAGGCCGGCCAGCGAATCCCGGCTCGTCACCAGCGTCAGGCAGCCGCCAGGACCAGGCAGGAGCGGGCGTACCTGCTCGGCCGAGCCCGCGTTGTCGAGCAGGATCAGCATCCGTCGCCCGGCCAGCAGGCTGCGGTACCTCGCCGCGCGCTCGGTGATGTCATCTGGAACCGCGGGTCCGGTGAGGCCGAGCGCTCGCAGCAGGCCAGCCAGCGCGTCGGCGGCCGACACCGGCTTACCGGGGTCATAGCCACGCAGACTGGCGTAGAGCTGCCCGTCGGGGAAGGCGTGTGCGATGAGGCAAGCCCAGTGCACTGCCAGCGCGGTCTTGCCGACCCCCGGCATTCCTGAGATGACGCACACCGTTGGCCCAGGCTGACGCAGCCGCCGGTCAAGGGCCGCCAGCTCGCTCGATCGGCCGGTGAACTGCGGCGCGTCGGCCGGCAGTTCCCTGGGCACCGCCACGGGCGCAGCCGGAGCGGGCAAGCCCAGCGCCTCGTCCCGGCGAAGGATCTGCTGATGCAGCGAGGTCAGCTCAGCGCCGGGGTCGGCGCCGAATTCCTCCGATAGTTTCCGCCTGGTCTGCTCGAACCACCGCAGCGCGTCAGATTGCCGCCCTGACCGGTAGAGCGCGAGCATGAGCTGCCGCGCGATCCGTTCGTCGCCCGGATAGCTAGCGGCCTGCTCGGTCAGGTCGCCGATCAGCGAGCCGTGCTGGCCCTGCCGCAGCAGAACATCGTTGAGGTCGATCACGGCGGCCAGGCGCTGAAGCTCAAGCATGTCGCGCATCGTGCGGAGCCAGGCGCTGTCGACCCCCGCCAGCGCCGGACCCTGCCACTCCGCAAGCGCCGCCCGCAGGCAGTCGGCCCGCGAGGCGTCGTCAGGCGCCGCCGCAGCGGCGGCAACCTGATGACGGAACCGGTACAAGTCGATGTGGTCTTCGTCGGCCTCGAGCTGGTAGCCACCCGACCGGCGGGCCAGCGTCGTGCTCGCGCCGGTGCTGGCTAGCGCCGCTCGCAGCTTCCCGATGTACCCGTAAAGCACATTGCGCACGGAGGCCGGCGGTTCGTCGCCCCAGACCCGGTCGATCAGGCGCTCGGTCGGCACGACCCGGCCCCGGTCAAGCAGGAGGACGGCCAGTACCGAGCGCTGCATGGCGTGCCCGACCTCGACGCGGTGGCCTGAGGCCTGCACCTCCACAGGCCCGAGAACCTGGAACTCCATCAGCACCCCCGGGTGCGAAGTTATCGGACTTAGGGGCAGCTTGTCTGGTTTGTCGTTCAACCTTTCCTCCACATTTGCTAAAGGTCGCCGGTCGATAGTGGGAATTCGCCGTATGCCCAGGCGGCACCCACCGAGAAGGGCGCATCGCAATGCCGACTCGCAGCAGATCACCGCGGGCAAGGGCTCGCTACTGGCTGGCAGTCTTGATGGCGCCGGTCGCAGCGGCCGCGACGTGGGGCCCGCCGGCGGCGCTTACAGCGGGCGCCGCCGCGGCGGTGGCAGTGGCGGCGACGGTGCGGGCCAAGCCGGCGGAGGCGGCAGGCAGCACGGTGCTCGTCTTGTCGACGAGCGTGAGCGGCGGCACGTCGAGCGCGGAAGCACAGGCGGCGTCGAGCCTGGGCGCGACCATCACCGTGGCGACTCCGGCGACCTGGGATGCGATGACGTCAGCCCAGTTCAAGACCTACTCGGCGCTTATTATCGGAGATCCGTCCACCGGGGGCACTTGCGCGGCCACCGCACCTAATGACGCCGTTTCCACCGCGGCGACCTGGGGGGCGGCGGTGACCGGGAATGTGTCGGTGCTTGGCACCGCGCCCGTCGAGGCGGGCAGCGCGGGCAGCAAGTTGCTGACCGACGGTATCTCCTACGCGCTGGCCGGCAGCGGCACCGGGCTTTACGTGTCACTGAACTGCGAGTATTCGGGAGTGAGCCCGGGGACGAGCGTGCCGTTGCTCGCGCATGTGGCGGGCGGCGGGTTCAAGGTGACCGGGCAGGCGGCCAGTTGCCCGTCGAACGCGGGGACCGTGAATACCTGGGCGACGGTAGCTGACGCCCAGTTCCGCGGCCTCACCAGCGCTGCGATCGGACCATGGTCATCGCCGGCCTGCTCGGTCGAAGAGACGTTCACGGCGTGGCCGGCTGGCCTTGGCGGACTCGCGTACGACAAGGCGGCGACCCCGGCGACCTTCACCGCATCGGACGGTGCGCCGGGCCAGGCTTACGTGCTCGCCGGAGCCCTGCCGTCAGCCGGGACGACCGCCCTGGCGCCGTCGACGGGTGGCGAGGTGCCTGCCGGCACCACGGCTGGCGGTGCCAACTCCGCGGCCCCGGCCGACACGCAAGCGTCCGCAGGCGATCCGGTGGACACCGAGAACGGAGACTTCAGCCAGTCCGCTACCGATTTCAGCATCTCGACCTTCGGGCCCGACCTGACCTTTACCCGGACATATGACGCGCTGCTCGCTCAGCAGCAGACTCAATCGGGGTCGCCAGGCCCGATGGGGTATGGCTGGACGGACAACTGGGCCACCTCGCTGAGCACGGGCAGGTCGACTCCAGGCGACATTTACACGATCGACGGCCTGAAGACGAATACCGGCAACGGCGGCCTGCCGACCAAGGCCGCGATGAACCTGCCGGCCAGCGTCCATGCCAGCGGCGGCGATACCTACATCACCGATACGCAGGGCAACCGGATCGAGGAGATCCCGGGAACGTCGAAGACCCAGTGGGGCATCTCGATGACGGCCGGGCACGAATACACTGTCGCCGGCAGCGATTCCGGCGCGTCGGGTGACTCCGGCAATGGCACGCTCAACACCAGAGCACTGCTCGACCAGCCTGGCGGGGTAGCACTCGATAGCTCGGGTGACTTGTATATCGCCGACACTGCCAACGACCGTGTCGTCGAGATCCCCGCCGCCTCTGGCACCCAGTGGGACACCATCGCGATGACGGCGAACGATCTTTACACCGTCGGCCAGGCCAGGCGAGGGCGCTGTCGGTAGCGACAGCAAGCCAGCCACGATGTCTGACCTCGCCTTGCCGACGCAGGTCTTTACCGGCGGCAACGCGGGCGGGAACCTCTACATCGCCGACACGGCAAACAACCGGATTCAGATGGTCTCGGCGACCAGCCAGACGATGTGGGGCCAGACGATGACCGCCAACGACGTCTATACGGTGGCTGGCAGCGCTGCCGGGACCCTCGGGTCGACCGGGGACGGGCAGAACGCGCACACCACGGCGCTGCTTTTCGAACCCCAGGACGTTTGCATCAGCACGGCCGGTGACATGTACATAGCGGACACGCTGAACGAGCGGGTCCAGGAGGTGCCTAAGGCTGCCGGCACCGAATGGGGCGTCTCCCAGACCGCCAGTGACATGTACACGATCGTCGGCAGCACGGCCGGCAACGCGGGATCATCGCCCAACGGCACCGCGGCGGCCTCCGCGCTCCTGAGCAACCCGACCGGCATCGCCTGCCTGGGAAGCACCCAGCTGTATGTGACCGACGGCGGCGACAACGAGATCCAGGAGGTGCCGAGCGCGGCGGTCACCGCCTGGGGCGTGACGATGGCGGCGGACAAGATCTACACGATCGCCGGCAGCGTGGCTAGGACCCAGGGCTTCGCTGGCGATGGGGGCGCCGCCGCCTCGGCGCTGCTCGATGGCCCGGTGGGTACCGTCGCGTTCGATTCCTCGGGGAACCTGGACTTGGCCGACACCGAGAATGACGAGGTCCGCCAGGTCAGCAAGACCAGTTTCGCGATCTCTGACTACGCCGGCGGTGCAGGCTTTTTCGATCAGGAGGGCGACGGCGGCATTGCGGTCAACGCCGCGCTGAACACTCCGGGCGGGATCGCCTCGGATCCCGCCGGTGACGTATTCGCCGCCGACGCCGCCGGAAACCGGGTACAGGAGATAGCCGCGTCAAGCCACACTCAGTTCGGGATCGCAATGACCGCGGGAGATGTCTACACGGTCGCTGGCAGCGCCGGCGGGTACCTCGGCGACAGCGGCGATGGCGGGAAGGCCACGTCGGCGCTGCTGAACGCTCCGGTCAGCCTCGCGTTCGACGGCGCGGGCAACCTGTACATCGATGACGACGGCAACTGCCGGATCCAGGAAGTGTCCGCGAGCACAGCCAACATCTCCACGGTCGCGGGCAGCGCCACCGGCACCTGCGGAAACTCGGGGAATGGCGGTCACGCGACATCGGCCCTGCTCTCCGATCCGCTCGCCGTCGCGGCCGACGCGGCCGGGGACATTTTCATCGCGGGCGGTTTGACGAACCAGGTTCAGGAGGTGCCCGCATCCACCGGCAACGGGATGACCGAGGGCGACATCTACACGATCGCCGGCAGCACCGACGGCTCCGAGGGCAGCACCGGTGACGGCGGCCCGGTCGCCTCCAGCCTGCTGAGCGATCCGGCCGGGGTCACAGTCGATGCCGCGGGCAACGTCTACATCGCCGACGCATCCAACTACCGGATCCAGGAAATCGCCGGGTCTGCCCACACCCAGTTCGGCCACGCCATGACCAAGGGTGACATCTACACGATTGCCGGACAGACGGGCGATTTCGGAAATAGCGGTGACGGCGGCCCGGCGACGTCGGCGGATCTGGATATCACCGGCCAGCTCGCGCTCGATTCGTCCGGCGACCTGTATATCACCGACCAGGTCAACAACCAGATCCGTGAGGTCGCCGCGGCCAACGGCACCCAGTGGGGTCAGCTCATGACCGCCGGCGACATCTATACCGTCGCGGGCAGCAAGGCCGGAACCCCGGGTGCATCCGGTGACGGCGGCCCGGCCACGTCAGCGCTGCTGGATCAGCGGCCGGCATCGGCGTCGACCCGGCCGGTGACATCTTCATCACCGATGCCAGCGACGAGACCCTGCGAGAGGTCACGGCGACCTCGACGCCTGTGTTCGCTGAGAGTCCGGTGTTCGAGAACCCGCAGGCGCGGGGTGACGGTCAGCCAGGCCGACGGCTCCCTGGTCACCTTCTACCCCAAGTCCGGCAGCAGTTGCGCCTCCCCTTATACCCAGGCGGCTGGCGGATACTGCACCTTGCCGCTCGACGCTGGCGCCTCGCTGACCTTCAGCTCAGGCAGCGGCACCTACGCGTTCGTCCCGTCGCCCGGCGACGACACCTATGCCTATTCGCAGCACGGGCAGTTTGTCAGCGAGACCGACCCCGCCGGCGACGCTGCGACGATGACCTATCAGTCGCCCGCGCCCGGATCCGGGGCCTGCCCCGCGACGGCCGCCTCCTGCGAGACGATCACGTCAGCGTCCGGCCGGGCACTAGTCGTTGGCTCCAGCGGCAGCGGCCTGATCACGTCGGTCACCGATCCGATGGGCCGCGCCTGGAACTACGGGTACTCAGGCGGAGACCTGACCTCGGCCACTGACCCGATGAGCAAGGTCACCAGCTACACCTACGGGCAGGGCTCGACGGGCAATCCGCTGCTTGCCAGTGACCTGCTTACCATGACGGCTCCCGATGCCCAGCCTGGCGGCCCTGACGCGGGTGACTCGACGGTGAACGTCTACAACGCGGCTGGCCAGGTGACGAGCCAGACCGATCCGATGGGGTTTAAGACAACCTTCAATTACTGCGTCGATGTCACGACGGGTAACTGCCTGGACGCGGCGACTGGCACCGGCTATGTCACCGTCACCGACCCGGACGGCAACACCACTGTCTACGGCTACACCCAGGGCGCGCAGATCTCCGAGGCGGCCTGGACCGCCGGGACCACGATGGCATCGGAGGAGGACTACGTGCCCGCGCAGACGGCATCGGGGCCAAGCGCGGGTACTCAGCTCGACAACGTCACCTCCGACGGCCTGGGCAGCATCATGACGAGCACCTTCGATGCGGCCGGGACCGCCACGTCCAGCACCGAGCCGGACGGCATCGGCAGCCAGGCCGGCACCACCACCGATTCGTACACCAGCCTGAATCAGATCAGCTGCGATGGCACGGACCAGGCAGCCGGGAATGGCTGCGCGAGCGCGAACCCGCCCGCGCCGGTCACGCCGGGCGGCGTGATCACTCCGCCGTCGTCGGCGCCCCCGCTTGGCGAGACCTGGACCTTGTTCGACAAGGATGGAAACGAGCTCTATTCCACGACCGGCGTCTACGAGCCCGGTGGCGGCACGGCGGCGTACTCGACTACCACCTATCAGATCTTCAAGGGCGACAGCGTCACGCTGAACGGCAACACCGTTACCTGCACGGCGGTGCCGCCCTCGGCTTCGCTGCCGTGCGCCATGATCGAGCCGGGCGGCGTCGTCACCCAGTTCGGCTACAACTTCCAGGGCGACCTGACCTCCAGTTCGGCGCCCGACGGCAACGGCACCGAGCTAGCGACGACGACGTATACCTACAACGTTGACGGCCAGCAGACGACGGAGATGAGCCCCGACGGCAACCTGACCGGAGCTAACGCGGGCAATTACACCACCACCACCGTGTACAACAGCGATGGCCTGCCAATGACCGTGACTGCGGGCGGCGCCACCGGGCACACCGTCACCCCGCGCGTCACCACCTACGGCTACGACGCGGACGGCAACCAGACGACCGTCACCGATGCCCGCGGTTTCACGACCACGACGACACCAAACGCCGATGACAAACCCGCCCTGGTGAAAGATCCCGACGGCAACGCGACGCTGACCTGCTACGACGGCGACGGCGATGTAGTTCAGACGGTTCCGCCGGTCGGAGTGGCCAGCCAGAACCTCACCGCCGCCTCATGCCCGACCGCGTACCCGGCCGGCTACGTTCCCTCGACGCACCTGCTGGCCTCGGACGCGACCATGGTCACCTTCGACGGCCAGGGCCTCCAGACCGCGACGTACACTCCCGCGCCGGCCGGGCAGAGCGGCTTCGAGACGACCACCTATGCGTACGACGGCGACGGGGACCTGCTCACCACGACCGCTCCGCCAGCGACGAACGGCGGCCAGAACCAGGTCACCACGCAGACCTACGACGCGGCCGGAAACCTGGCCTCGACCACGACCGGGTCAGGCAGCTCGGCGGCGTCCACCACATCGTTCTGCTATGACCCGAACGGGGACCTGACCGCCGTCGTGGCCGCGGATGGCAACAGCTCGGGTACCGCCTCGTGCGAAACCTCCTCGCCGTGGGTGGTCTCGTCCGGCTCCTTCCCGACTCAGGCGGCGTACCAGACCACCTACAGCTACGACTCGGACGGACAGGTGGTGTCGAGCACCAGCCCGGCCACCAGCGCCGCGCCGAGCGGAGCGACCACGACCGAGACCTACAACTCGTCAGGGGACACTCTCACCAGGACCGACCCCAACAGCGTCACTACCACCTGGACGTACAACCCGTCAGACCAGCCGACGACGGTCAGTTACTCAGGCTCGTCGGCGCATTCGGTCAGCTACAGCTACGACGCCGACGGCAGCCAGACCGGCATGACCGACGCGACCGGGTCCTCGACCTTCACCTACGACCCGTTCGGCGAGCTGACCTCCACTCAGAACGGCGCAGGCCGGACCACCGGCTACGGATTCAATGCCGACGGGCAAGTGACCGGCATTACTTACCCGCTCCCGGCCGGAGCGACCTGGGCCACCAGCAGCACGGTGAACTACGGCTACGACAACGCAGACTTGCTTAACTCGGTCACCGATTTTAATAACCATCAAATTTCAGTTGGAAATAATGCGGACGGCTTGACCAATTCGCTTGGCCTCGGGTCTTCCGGCGACACCATCACGACCACCTACGACCCGACCGATACCCCGTCGCTGATCAGCCTCAAGAACTCCACCTCGACGCTGCAGTCCTTCTCCTACTCCGACGCGCCCGCCGGCACCGTGCTTTCCGAGACCGACACCCCGTCCTCGCCGTCATCTCCGGCTACCTACATCTATGACGCCAAGGGCCGGGTCACCTCCATGAAGCCGGGCACAGGAACCACCCTGAGCTACGGGTTCGATCCTTCTGGAAACCTGACCACGCTGCCGGCCGGAGCGACTGGCAGCTACGACCACGACAGCGAACTGACCTCGTCGGCGCTGGCGGGCACGACCACCAGCTACAGCTACAACGCGGACGGCGAGCGGCTCGGCGCGACGCGGGGCGGCACCGCGACGATCTCGGCCGCCTGGAACGGCGCCGGCCTGCTCACCTCCTACGACAACGCCGCCGCGAACATGACGGCGGCGTCTTACGACGGGAACGGCGACCGCGCCACCGCCAGCGGCTCGGGAACGCAGGCGTTCACCTGGAACCAGGTATCCGCGATCCCGCAGCTCATCCTGGACGCGAACAACGCGTATATCTACGCGGGCGGCACGGCTCCGGCCGAGCAGGTCAGCCTGTCCACCGGTGCCATCACCTACCTGACCGCCGACACGCTGGGCTCGGTCCGCGGCACCGTCAGCACCAGCGGCGCGCTCACCGGCACTGCCAGCTACGACGCCTGGGGCAACCCGGCGACCTCAGGCGGCCTGACGGCGAGCACCCCATTCGGCTACGCGGGCGGCTACACCGACCCGGACGGCCTGATCTACCTGCTGAACCGGTACTACGACCCGGCCGCCGGTGCCTTCATCTCGGTCGATCCCGCCATCAGCCAGACCTACGAGCCCTATCTCTACGCCGGCGACAACCCGGTATCGCGCACCGACCCCACCGGCCTGTTCTGGATAACCTACGAAACCATCAGAACCGTAAGCCAGCTAAGTCAAGACAACTACACCAATTTCTCCGCCAAAATGGCCGGCGAAATTGACAAGGTCACCAAAAAGGTAATAGAGCAGCATATAGAAAAAATAAGGAAGGTCCTTGCCCTGATATCGGCAGCCCTTTCCTTGATCATACCCAATCATCCTCTGGTCGGACGGATAATGGTATTTGTAGCCGCCGCGCTGGGACTTGTCGCCGCCAAGCATGTGGTCAAGCTGGTCAGATGGGTCAAGAAATGGATAAACAAAGGCAGAGGTAAATTCAGGGGAGTCTATATCACCGATTTCTCGTCCCTGCTGACTCCGAATTCCTATGCGGGTACGACAATAAGAAGCTGCCCGTCCAGCAGGATCTCCTGCGGATCGCCGCACGACGGCCGTCACCAGCATGAGATCTGGCCCTAACCGCGGATGGTTGACAGACGTCATACGACTGCTTACCGTTGCCTGGATTGCTCCGCGCTGCGCCAGATCTGGTGATTCGCACGCGGAGCGACCCATAGAGATGGCTCGCCGGTGATCCGGGGGCCGTGGCGACCAGAGGAGGCCGTCGTGGGCGAACCGATGAAGGGGCAGGCTACAGCTGAGCAGACGCCCTCATCCGGCGGTGACGCACGACTACGACGTAATGCCGTCGGGCTGACCGGCACGGTGATCATGTCAGCGGCGATCATGGGGCCCGCTGTTTCCACCTTCTTCAACCCGCAGTTCTCGACGCCGTTCTCCGGCTTCGCGACGCCGTTCGTCTACCTGGTGACGCTGATCATCACGCTGATCGTGGCGAGCGGGATCATGGAGATGGCACGGGTCGCGCCGAGCGCGGGTTCCTTCTATACCTACATCACCCGGAGCCTTGGCCCGCGCGCGGGCTTCACCACCGGCGGCCTGATGTTCGTGGCCTACGCGCTGCTCGCCCCGATCGAGATCGGGCTGATCGGCGGGTATCTCCAGGAGACGTTCAAGCAGGAGTTCAACGTCAACATCCCGTGGATCTGGATCGGCATCGTGCCCTGGGCGCTGATGGCGCTCCTCGCCTTCGAAGGCATCACGACCTCGCTGAAGACGGCGCTGGCCTTGTTCACCGCGGAAGTCGTCGTCGTAGTCGGACTGTCGCTGATCATCGTGGCCAAGGGCGGTGCGCACGGTCTTACCCTTGCGCCGTTGTCACCAACGTCGTCCTCGCACGGGTTTAACGGCCTGGTCACCGGATTCGTCTTCGCCGCACTGAGCTTCGTCGGCTTCGAGGGCGCGACCGCACTCGGCGACGAGGCGAAGCACCCCCAGCGGACCATCCCGAGGGGCATCCTCTGGTCGACCCTGCTCGTCGGAGCCATCTACCTGTTCGGCACGTACGCCATGGCTGTCGGGCTAGGGAAGGCCAAGATGAACGCGCTGACCGGCGCGGACTTGCCGTGGAACTCGCTGGCCGCCACGTTCGCGCCCTGGATGAAATGGCTCGTGATCATCGGGTCGGTGTCCAGCATGTTCGCGGTGATGATCAACTCGAACAACGGGATCGTTCGCATCCTCAACACCATGGGACGAGAGAAGTTGCTTCCCGCTTCCCTGGGCCGCATTGACGCCAAGCGCCACACGCCCGGCCGGGCTGTCGCCTACGAGGCGGCATTCGCGCTGATCGCCGCGATCGTCGTGGGCATCTTCGCTGGCGGCCTCGGCAACCCGCTCGGCGGCTTCAACGTCTATGGCTACTTCGGCTTCGCGCTGACCCTCTCGATCCTCCCGGTGTACGCGCTGGCCAATATCGCCGTGATCGTCTACTTCCGCAAGCGGCCGGACTTCAACCTGCTGCGGCACCTGGTGCTGCCAGTCCTCGGCGGGCTCCTGATGATCGCCTTGCTGATCGGGCAGATTGTCGAGAATCCCGCGCCTCCGTTCAACTGGATGCCGTGGGCACTCCTGGGCTGGCTGGTCGTACTCGTGGCTGGCGCTGTCTGGCTCGGCCGCAGCCGGCCGGAGGTGCTCGCCCGCGCGGGCGCGGTCCTGGCTACGGGCGAGGTCACGGAGGAACTGGCTCTGCACGGTGTACCGGAGGACTAGGCCGTGGGGCATGTGATCGGAGTCGACGTCGGGTCGCAGAGCGTGAAGGCGGTTCTCTGCGCACCCGACGGCAAGACCCTGGCCACGGCGTCGCACCCGTGCTCGATGATCCATCCGCGCAGCGGCTGGTCCGAGCAGGATCCGGGGCAGTGGCGGGAGGGTATCGCCGCCACTGCCCGTGCGGTCATCGAGCTGGCCGGGATCGGTCCGTCGGAGGTGAGCCATCTCGGTCTGGCCTGCCAGGTGGATGGCGTCGTTCCCGTTGACCGCAACCTCGAAGCGCTGCGCAACGGCATCATCTGGCTGGATCGCCGGGCGGTCCGGCAGGCGCGCGAGCTCACCGACAGGTTGCCGGCGGAGACGATCTTCCAGATCAGCGGCCTGAACGCCGACGCGTCGCACTGCGGGCCGAAGATCATGTGGCTGCGTGAGGCCGAGCCGCAGACGTACCGGGCGGCAGCCATGATGCCGCCCGTTGCCGGGTATCTTCTCGGCTGGCTGACCGGCGTGGCGGTGCAGGACCATGCCAATGCGTCCTCTTCATTGCTGTATGACGTGCGGCGCCGCGCCTGGTCTGACCAGCTGCTTTCGGTCGCCGACATCGATCCGGCGCTGCTCGCGCCTATCCGCCCCGCCCATTCGGCGGCCGGCTCGCTCACCGCCCCAGCGGCTCGCGAGCCTCGGGCTGACGACTTCCTGCGTTGCCGTGGTCGGTACAGGGGACGACCACGGCGCGGTCTTGGGCGCGAGCGTTGTCGGCGCGGGGGCGATCGCGGACGTGACCGGTACCGCCGAGCCGGTCGCCGCCGCCACGGACCAGCCGGTGTTCGACGACCAGCGCCTGGTGGAGACGCATGCGCACGCGGTCGACGGCACGCTGCTGGTAGAGAATCCCGGCTTCGTCTCCGGCGGGAGCATCATGTGGCTCGCGCGTTCCCTCGGCGCCACCCAGGGTGACATTTTCGAGTGGGCGGCGGCCGCGCCCGCAGGATCTGACGGAGTCACCTTCGTTCCGGCGCTGTCCGGGGCGACGGCGCCGCGCTGGAACGACGAGATGCGCGGCGCGTTTTGCGGCCTGTCCATGAACCACGGGCGCGAGCACCTGGCGCGCGCTGTGATCGAGGGCTGCGCCTACGCGCTGCGCGACATCACCGACCGGCTGACGGAGATCGGGCTCGGCGGCGAGGCGATCCATGTCGTAGGAGGCGGTTCTCGCAGCGACCTGTGGCTCCAGATCAAGGCAGACGTCACCGGCCTGCCGGTGCGGCCGATCGTTGATGCCGAGCCAACGGCGCTTGGCGCGGCCATGCTCGCCGAGGTTTGCGCCGGCAACTTCACCGGCCTCGCTGAGGCCGCTGCGCAGATGCCGACGTTCCCGGCACGCTGGCTCGACCCCGGTCCGAAGTCAGCCGCCGTCTATGAAGAGTCTTACCTCGCATACCGCCGGCTATTCGACGCGCTTGAGGAGTGCACTCCATGACCTGCGCAGCGGCGAACCTCGCCGGCCTGGCATCGAGGCTCGCCGAGATCGACGGCGCGGGCCCGCTCGGAATCTCGTCTATCGACATCGGCCAGGACGCGCTGCAGCGGTTGCCGGCGGTGCTGGCAGGCTTCGGGCTGGCCGGCTTCGGGCTGGCGGGCTCCGGGAGTGCCGGGGTGGTTGCCGTGCTCGCCGAGAACGTGCGCCTCGAGTACCGGGGCACCGACCTGCGCGACGTGGTCGCCGAGATGATCGCGGCCGGGCATCGGCTCCTCGCGGTGTCCGTTCCAGTGCACAACGGGCGCGCGCACGCGGACGCACCGACGATCGAGAGCGCGGCGCGGCAGGCGGCAGGAGCAGGCGCCCTCGTCACAGTCGGTTCCGGCACGCTGGCCGACATCGGCAAGGCCGTGTCGAAGCAACTGGGCGGCCTGCCGCATGTCATCATTCAGACGGCACTCAGCGTCAACGGCTTCGCCGACGACCAGTCCGTCCTGCTCGTCGACAACGTCAAGCGCACTGTTGCCACCCGGTGGCCCGACGCGCTTATCGCCGACACCGAGGTACTGGCCGGAGCGCCGGCCCGGCTCAACGCCGCAGGGGTCGGTGACCTGATGGCGATGTTCACCGCGCCCGCCGACTGGCAGCTTGCGACTTTGCTGGACATGGGCTCCGGGTACTCGCCCAGGCTGGTCGGCATGGTCCGTGACTGCGGGCCCGATCTGTTGAGCGCGGCGGCCCGGCTGGCCGACCGGGATCCGCAGGCGATCGAGTGCGTTGCCAGGATTCTCGCGCTGAGCGGCATCATGATGGGCGCGGCGGGGACTACCGCCCCGTCCTCAGGCGCCGAGCACACGATCAGCCACCTCATCGAGATGGCCGGCAACCGCCTTGGGCGGCCGTCAGCCTTCCATGGCGCTCAGGTCGGCGCGTCGACCGTTCTGGCCGCGCTGGTCTGGCAGCGCGTCCGAGGCATGCTCACCAGCGGTCCGGTGCGACTGCGATTCCCTGCCGACGACGAATTCGAGCCGATGGTCCGCGCCGCGTTCGATCAGCTTGACCCGACGGGAACGATGAGCGAGGAGTGCTGGCGGCTGTACCGCACGAAGCTGGCGCGCTGGCGGGACAACAGCGACCGCCTCGTCCGCACGGACTGGGCGGAGGTTGAGGCTGCCGTCGCTCCGCTCCTGCTCGAGCCGGGCGCACTCGTGGAGGCGCTCGCCAGCGCGGGCAGCCCCACGCGATTCGCCGAGCTCGACCCGCCGGTCCCGCCCGGCACCGCGGCTTGGGCGCTGGCTAACTGCCACCTCATGCGCGACAGGTTCACCGTCATCGATCTTGCCTGCTTCCTCGGCGGCTGGGATGCCGGCGTTGCGCAGGACGTGCTGGCCGAAGCGGGGCGGCTTGGGGCAGGCCTGTGACCGCCGCGTTCGCCGCTCCCGACCGTCTCTTCGCCGGGTACGCGCTGGATCTAGACGGCACCGTCTACCTGGGTGATCACGCGCTGCCGGGTGCCGTAGACGCGATCAGCAGGCTGCGCGAGCTGGGCTGCGGCGTCGTGTTCGTGACGAACAAGCCGCTGGAGACCGCAGCCGACTACGCGGCCAAGCTCACCCGGCTCGGGGTGCCCTGCGACGGGTCGGATGTAGTCACGGCAACGAATGCGCTGCTGACCTACCTGGCGGCGAAGCATCCGGGCAGCCGCGTTCTCGCCGTGGCCGAGCCCGTTGTACAGGCTGCGCTGCACGAGGCCGGTCACCAGGTCACCGACGATCCGGCGGAAGCGGATGTGGTCGTCGTGTCCTTTGACCGCACCTTCGATTACGCCAAGCTGACAGCCGCCTACCGCGCGGTGCGACTGCACGGGGCCGCGCTCGTCGCGACCAACCCTGATCCGTACTGTCCCACGCCGGACGGCGGCCTGCCGGACTGCGCCGCGATGCTCGCCGCGATCGAGGCCTGCACAGGCGCCCGCGCCGAGGCAGTCACCGGAAAGCCAAGTGAGCATATGGTCCAGGCCATCATGAAACGGCTCGGCCTTCAGCCGGCGCAGACCGCGATGGTTGGCGACCGGCTGTCCACCGACGTCACCATGGCCGTGCAAGCCGGAATGGCCGGAGTCCTCGTGCTCAGCGGTGTTACCAGCCGCGGCGACCTCGAACTCAGCGACATTAAGCCGCGATACGTTGTCGACGACCTCACCCAGCTTCTCCCCGACCCGCCCGACCCCGCCGCCCAGCCCGCAACGCCCGACTCGCCCAGCCCTTACGACAGAGGACGATGAGAGTGATCGAGTTCATTTTCATGCTGACCCACCACGACCGGACGGTGGACCGCGCGCTGGAGGTTTACGAGCAGATTCGAGGCCCCGGCCTAGGTCAGCAAACACTGCGATACGTCGGGCTCAAGGACGTCGGCGCGACCCCGGACGTGCTTGCGGAGCTGGTCCGCAAGGCTCATGACGACGGGCTTGAGGTGATGCTGGAGGTGGTGTCGACAAGTGCCGCCGATGAGCTGCGGAGCCTGCGCGCCGCAGCCGACATCGGTGTTGACTGGGTGCTCGGCGGTACTCACGCGCAGGACGGGGTCGCGGTCCTGCGCGGCAGCGGCATCAAGTACTGCCCGTTCCCTGGCCAGGTGATCGGACACCCGAGCGAGCTGGACGGCGACCTGGAGGAGATCGCCGAGCACGCCAGGTCGCTGACCGCCATCGACGGCGTGCACGGCCTGGACCTGCTCGCCTACCGGCACCGGCGGGTCGATCCGGTCGCACTGACCCGTGCGGTCGCCCGCGCCGCCAGCGGCCCGGTGATCGTCGCCGGGTCGATCACCTCGCGCCAGCAGATCGCGGCCGTCGCCGCCGCCGGAGCCTGGGGGTTCACGATCGGCAGCGCCATCTTCGATGACCAGCTCCCCGGCGGTCCCGGACTCGCTGGCCAGCTTGGCGAGGTACTCGCCTGGAGCTCGGCTCCGGCGGCCGGGAACCTGGTGTGAGCGGCGCCTGATGAGTCCCAGGCAGTCCCGCACGGATTACGTCCGCAGCTCGCTCATGTCGCAGCTGCGGTCCAGCCGCTACCTGGCGGGCGACAAGCTTCCCAACGAGGACGAGCTGGCCAAGGAGTTCGAGGTCAGCCGGGTCACGGTTCGCGAGGCGGTGCGAGGCCTGATCGAGGCCGGGTATCTCGACCGTAAGCACGGGCTCGGCACGTTCGTGACCGGCTTGCCCGTGCACAGGCACTCGCTGGATATGACGGTCAGTTACACGAACATGATCCGTGAGGCCGGCATGATTCCAGGGGAGAAGGTCGTCAGCCGCGCCGACCGCCCAGCCTCCGCAGAGGATGCCGCGCGGCTTGGCGTTCCGCCCGGCGAGACGCTCGTGTGCATCGAGCGGGTGCGCACCGCCGACGGCAAGCCGGCCATCTACTCCGCCGATCGCATCCCGAAGGCAGCGCTGTACGGCGTGGCCGATGCCCCGCTGGACGCGTCCTTGTACCAGATCCTGGCACAGGCCGGGCTGACCATTTCCCATGCGATCGCGACGCTGCGCCCGGTGATCGCGGATGCCCGGCTCTCCCAGTTGCTTGAGGTGCGCCGCGGTTCGCCGCTGCAGTACGTCGAACAGGTGGACTTCGCGGCCAGCGGGGCGGCCGCGATGATCTCCTCGGAGTGGCATGTCCCCGGCATCTTCGAGCTGTCGGTGCATCGCCGGGCGCTATCGGGAGAGTTTGGCGAGTGAAATGATCCCTGCTGCGCTTTCACCTGATGCGCGTGCTTGACGCGCTGGCAAGCTTCGCATCGGCCGAACTGGACGTGCTTGTCGTCGGTGGCGGCGTCGTCGGGGCTGGTGCCGCCATGGACGCGAGCGAAGCGTGCTCTTCGTCATCCCGTGGCGGCAGCACTGGATCATCGGAACGACGGACACGGACTGGGATCTCGACAAGAACAATCCGACCGCGAGCGCGCGGGACATCGACTACCTGCTGGATCAGGTCAACGCGATCCTTCGTAAGCCGCTACGTCGCGAGGACGTCGTAGGCGTCTACGCAGGGCTCCGCCCGCTGGTGGCCTGCCCGGCCGGCCTGGTAGCGGGCCGCGCCGTCGGCGCGACGGCGAAACTGTCCCGTGAGCACACGACCGCAGGAATGAGCTGGCGGCCGAGCACGGCCTGCCTCCCGAGCGCCTTGAGCACCTGCTCAACCGCCACGGCGACCTGGTCGACCAGGTGCTCGAACTAGTCTCGGCGGATCCCGCGCTCGGTGAGCCGCTGCCCGGCACGCAGGACTACCTGCGGGCTGAGGCCGTCTACGCGGTGACGCACGAAGGCGCCCGCCACCTTGATGACGTGCTGACCCGCCGGACCCGGCTCTCCATCGAGGCATCGGATCGTGGCACCGCCGCGGCGCCGGTCGTGGCTGAGCTCATCGCCCCGCATCTGCGCTGGAGCGAGGCGGACACCGCCCGCGAACTGCGTCACTACCAGGCCGGCGTCGCCGCGGAACTGCGGTCAGAAGGCGAACCTGACGACCAGGCCGCGGAAGCCGCCCAGGCCGCAGTCTCCAGGGTCGGAGCGCTTGCGGAGTTAGCTGACGCGGCGATAGCGGATGTGGGTCGTCAGCGGTGAGTGGAGTACCTCAACAGGTTCGAAGCCGAAAACCTCAGCCCCATCGAAGATTCGCTCGCCTGAGCCGAGCAGGACCGGTGCGATGTCGAGGGTGAGCTCGTCGATCACGCCGGCGATCAGTGCCTGCCGGACGGTCGAGGCCCCGCCGGCGATGTCCACGCCGTTGTCCCCGGCGGCCTGGCACGCTGCGGAGTAGGCCGCGTCGAAGCCCTCGGTGACGAAGTGGAAGGTCGTCCCGCCGTCCAGCTGGATCGTCTCATGCCCGTGATGGGTCAGCACGAACACCGGCGCGTGATACGGCGGCTCGGAGCCCCACCACCCGGTCCATTCCTCATCCCAGTCCCCGCGGACCGGGCCGAACATGTTCCGGCCCATCACGTACGCGCCGCGCGGGCGCATGAGCCACCCGCTCGCGACCTTGTCGGCATCGTTGGCTCGCGGATCGCCGATATGCCAGCCGTGCAGCTCCTTCCCCCGCTTGCCCAGGGGGTCCTCGCGGCTCTGGTCCGGCCCGGCGACGAAGCCGTCAAGCGAGATCGACATGTGGCAGGTGGTGTCCGGCACCATGGCCCCCTCAGTGATCGCGTGAGCAGTGAAAGATAATCATGACCACAGCACGGCGATCGGTGCGGCGGTTATCCGCTCGTCTATCTCTTGGATGAAGTGCCCGCTGTGCAGGATCAGTCCGTGGCTGAACCGGTCGCCCAGTTCATCGCGGAGCCACAGAAGGTGCCGGGAACTTGCGAGGGCAGGATCGACCAGGTATCGCTTCGGATGCTGACCGAGGCGCTTGAGCCTGTTAGTGAACCAGGCGGGCACGATGTCCAGGACGTACAGATTGCTCAGCAGATGCTCGTAGGCGACGGCGGTCCTCCGGTCAATCCCGGCGGCCCGCATGAGAGTGACCTGGTCAACCGCTCCGGCAGTATTGAGCGCGAGCGCTTCGAAGTAACGTCGGAGCCGGACGGGATCGCGTCCTGGCTCAGCCTCCGTCGCGTCGCGGGTGAGCAACTGCTGGACATAGCCGTCATACCATCGCCGCCGGGCGCGCTCACCCAGCCGCAGTGCTGGTTGCGGGAAGGCACCCTCAAGTGCCATGCCGACATAGTCGCGAATGTCGGGCGCCGGATTCAGCACCCGGAGCGCGCCCGCGCCTTCACGAACAACCCTGTCCACGAAAGCGCCGCCGCCGAGGGTGCCGAGTTTCTCCCGCATTGTGAGTCCGGTCATGTGAAGGTGTATGACCCGGCCAGTGCCCGGCCAGTTCTGCGCGTCAAGGTCGGCCCGTACGGAACCAGTGAGCACGAAACGACCAGGACGAGGATCGGTGTCTACCGAGCGCTTGACAGCGCCAAGCACCTCAGGCGCCTCTTGCCATTCGTCGAGCAGGATCGGCTCGGCGAGGTCTCGCAGGGCGGCGTCAGGATCGCTGCGAAAGACGGGCCGAACACCTGGCTGATCGAGGGTGATCACGGTCGCGGCATGCAGGCGTGCTGTGGTCGTCTTGCCCGAGGCGCGAGGTCCTAGAAGGGAGATAGCAGGCAGCTCGGCTAGCAGTTCACATACGCAAGACCGGATACCTATTTCACGCGCTTATTGATGCATATTCTGCGCGACCGGGCTGACGGTTCGCGAGGCGGTCCGGGTACCGCTCCTCGGCATGGTCATCTCGCGCTGTTCCGCTGCAAGAGACCGGCGCCCAGGCTGTATCTGTGGGTACCGGTCTCCCAGAGCGGCCAGCGGGCAATCAGATCAGGAAGGGACCTGCCCGGCTCGCTGCACGACGCCGTACTTGAGCGCGGCAGTCCAGCCGAGTACCTGCCCCTTCTTGATGAAACGGGTTCCGTCCGAGCCGACATCCGTGTGCGCGCTGACGGCGACGAAGAGGTCGCCCATGTACGCGTATGTCGAAGGGTTGATGACGATCTCCTGTTTCTCCCAGCCGTCTGTCACCATGGAGAACCCGATCCCGGGTCGGCCTGCCAGGTCGGTCGTCGGGTCGAAGCGCACGCCAGGGAGTTCCGACAGCACGCGGTACAGATTGGCGGACAGAGCAGGCGGCACCAGAACGCCCTCCGATCCCTGGCCGTACAGCAGAGTCGTGATCGCGCCGAAGATCGCGGCGCTCCGGCCGTCGGGCCCCCAGGGCCGGTTGCCGGCCGCGATGACGGCCGCCAGCTTCGCCGGGTCTGTCGGCAGGGAACTCAGATAGCGGTAGCTGACGCTTTTCCAGCCCCCGAGATCGAACCCGGGACCGCCGGGGGTGAAATAGAGACGGCCATGCCGGATGACATCCGACGCGATTCGACCCCCCGCGTACACGCCGGCATACTCAAGGTGGTCCACCCTGATCCATCCGACGCCTGTCACGCGCCCGTCCGGCGGTCCGAAAAGGAACCCGCCGCTACCCGCCGAGGACTGGGCACTCTCGACCTTCGCGTAGACCCAGTCATGCGGACCAGGGGTAAAGGCACGGGTCGCAGCGGCCGTGCGACTGGAATAGTCGAGCAGTTGCGCCTCGGTGCGAGCGGGCCCGAATCCGGGGCTGGTCCCGATCCAGGACGGGACCGGCGGGCCAGCGGCCCATGGCGGCGGCTCCGAAGGCTGATTCAGCGCGATCGTGACGGCTATGGCCGTCACGAGTGCCGCGGCGACCGTGCCTGCCAGTACCAGCCGGCGTCGCGCGCTGCCGGTCCTGCGCAACTGCTGACGTCGCGGGCGGCGCGGGTGCTCGCCGCGAATGAACCCGCTGCTTGAACCGCGCGGCGGGGCGGTCACAGCCGTCGCCGCCGAGATCTCGGCGGACAGCCGGCGCTCGCTCTCGATCAGCCCCGCGTCGCCGCCGATGTGCTGTCGCAGGCCGATCACCAGCGTCAGTTCCGTCATGTCGCTCATCGCATTACTCCCCATCAGAGAAACTCGCGCGATTGATGTCTGTCAGGGCGGCACGGAGCCTGGTCCGTGCCCGGTTCATCCGGGACCGGACCGTCCCCTCCGGCACGCCGAGTGTCTCGGCGACCTGGTCGTAGGTCAGCTCAGCCCAGGTCACGAGCAGCACGACATCACGCTGGCGCGGGCTGAGCGCGGCAATCGCCGCCGCCACGGACCGGCTCGCTGAGTTGGCCAGGAATCGGGCCTGTACGAGGTCGGCAGGGGATTCGGCCACCGGGTCAATGCCGCTGCGCCCCAGTGCCCGAAGCATCCGCACCTCATCGCGGCAATGCCGCCGGATCAGATTGCTGGCGATGCCGTAGAGCCAGGGCGCGGCGTCAGGCCGGCTCAGCTGGTATCCGCCGCGACCCCTGAATGCCGCCAGAAATGTCTCCGCGACGATGTCTTCCGCCAGATCCGGGCCGAGACGCCTGGTGACATAGCGGCTGATGCTGGCCGCATGCCGCCGGAATACCAGCGAGAACAGTTCAGGATCGGTCCACGATCGTTCTATGATTTTTCCGTCGTGCGGTTGTTCGATGCCCTGATGGGGCGCGCTAACCGCCGGAAATGCTTCCGTCATGCAGCAGCCCTTCGACGCCAGTGTGACGCCTGTACTTGCCCGCAACGGTACGGGCAGGTCCATCTTCGATGATGGTTATGAATTAGGGCTCGATCACGGAACCTGAGTCGTTCGTTCAAGGTGTCCGAGGGAACTCGTCAGGGAGAGCTGCCCTCTGATGGGAGATGGCCGAAGATGTGGCTGGCCGGGGAGTCGGGATCGTCTCCGTAGAAGAACTCGGAGGCGGCTTCGGTCGGCGACCGGCGCGAGTTCTTCGGGGTAGCGGGCGCGGTCGGTGAAGACGGCGTTGAACGCCTGTACCACCTCCGGGGAGGTCTTCCTGGCGTCGGCTCAGGGTAGGTCGGCATCAGCGGTTCAGGCCAGGCCTGTTCCGCGCACGCTCTTGCTGGCGGTGAGGCACGGCCGGATACTTAAGGCTGCTGACGAGCTACGCGGCGGATCCTCTACAAGCGGCGGATCCTCACCAAGCAGGGACGTGATCGCATGCCCGACGAAAGCACCAGCCAGAACTTATCCCGAGCCGAGGCCGACGCCCTCGCCGCCTGGCAGGCCGTGCCCTACGCCGTCTCCCCCGAGGAGGCGCAGCGGATCTCCCGTGAGTATCTCGAGGCGGCCCGCGAGGAATTCGAGGAGCAGATCTCCCATCTCGCCCGCACCAGGCAAGACCCCGCCCGCCAGGCGGAGATGCAGCTGAACGTCCTCGGCGCGGAGGTGTATCCCAACACGAAATGGTGGGGCTTCGAGCTCGTCCTCAACGCCGCGGCTGCTGCGGCCGCCGCCGACATCTCAGAGTTAGTAGGGGATCTCCTCGGGAAGATTCTTCCCAGCCCGATCGGCGCGCTGGTCGAGGCCGCCTTCAAGATCCGCGCGGTTGTCATCCGGGCGATCGGCAAGGACTACGGCTGCCGTCTGGTGTCGCCCTGGACCGCCCCGCTGATGCTCATCCCCATCCCCTTGGCCCCCAAGCAGGACACTTCGCTGTGGTGGACGGTCATGAACACCGCCAACAGCTGGAGCCAGGACGAGAAGTTCCCTGGGCACCTGTCCAAGGCCAATCCGGCCCTGGCGGAGTTCCGCGGCAAGCTGTACTGCGTACATCGCGGGGACCAGGACGACAAG
Source organism: uncultured Actinomycetota bacterium (assembly GCA_963819285.1). Taxonomy (GTDB): domain Bacteria; phylum Actinomycetota; class Actinomycetes; order Streptosporangiales; family Streptosporangiaceae; genus Chersky-822. Next base: position 25,074 of record CAWFVM010000002.1, on the reverse strand, counting down.
CTCTGGTGGACCGTCTACGACCCCGCGCGCAATAACGGCTGGAGTGCCGACACCGCCTTCCCCGGCCACCTCAGCGGCGACGGCCCGGCCCTGGCCGTCTACAACGACCACCTGTACTGCGTGCACCGCGGCGGCGGCAGCGACAAGAGACTGTGGTGGACCCGCTTCAACGGCACCAGCTGGAGCGCCGACACCCAGATGAACGGCGGGACCAGCCGAGGCCCGGCCCTGGCGACCTTCAACGGCTTCCTGTACTGCGCTTACAAGGACGGCGGCAATACTCAGCTGTGGTGGACCCGCTTCAACGGCAGCAGCTGGACCGCCGACAGGCTGTTCGGCGGCCACAACACCGAATCCAACCCCGCCCTGGCCGTCTTCAGCGGCCTTCTGTACTGCGTGCACCGGGGCGGCGGCAACGATCAGAACCTGTGGTGGACCCGCTTCAACGGCACCAGCTGGAGCGCCGACACCCGGCTGCCCGGCCATATGAGCGCCGAGGGTCCCGCCATCGCCGTCTTCAACGGCCTTCTGTACTGCGTGCACCGGGGCGGCGGCAACGACCGGAACCTGTGGTGGACCCGCTACAACGGCAGCAACTGGAGCACCGACACCCGGCTGCCCGGCCACATGAGCGCCCAGGGTCCCGCCATCACCGCCTACCGCGATCCCAGCGGCACCGAGGCCCAGCTCTTCTGCGTCCACCGCGGTGCGTAGAAGCCGCCGCTGAGCAGAGTCGAGTTCGGCCACCCCGGCGGACGTCTATGGCCTCGCGATTGGGACTCCTCGCGTCGCGATGATCGACGTCCTCGCAGGCTGCGGTCGTCCAGGTTGACTGGGTGAGCTAGCTGGAGAAGTCGACTTTCCGCCTCAGGGAATGGCCCCAGGCGTAGTCGTGTGTCCTGCGCTGGGTCCGGCCCAGCACGATGCTCGGCGCGATGCCGAGTTCAGACGCGAGGGCCTCGACGGCGGCCAGGTTTCGCTCACGTGGCAGTCGCGCGACGTACTCGTCTGGGATGAGGAGTCGTGACGCGTAGTCATCAGCCTCGGACTCGGCGGCGGTGTGCTCGCCGAGTAGGAACAGTTCCTTTCTGCCATGCAGGAGCACGTGCCCTAGCTCGTGGAAGAGAGTGAACCAGAGCTGGTCGTCACACTTCCACAAGAGTGACAGCTGGATGACTGGGTGTCCCTTGATCCAGCGGGTCGCGCCGTGGATACCGAGGCCGGGCACCGCCGGTACGAAACACAAGGCCACGCCCACTTCGCGGAGCAATCGCGCCGCCTCTGCCACGGAGCTGGCGGGATCGCCGACCGTGAGGGCACGGAGCCGCGGGACAAGCTCGCCTAGCGCGGCGGCCTCGTAGGGTGCTAGTGATTCGGTGTCAGCGTCGTGCTCGGCGATAGTCAGCCAGACAGACAGTGCCGGAGCATCATCGCGCCCAGCGGCCGTGCGCCGGTAGGCAACACTGCCGTGAGTCCAGGTCGCCCGCCACGCATCGAACGAAGCGACGCCTAGGAGGGTCAGCAGTTCGCGGACCGTGCCCGCATGGTCCCTTCCCGGCGCCTTGATAACGCCGGACTTACGCAGGTAGCCGAGCGGGAATGCCTTGGCTTGCTCATATTGCGCGTCGAGATCCCCGACGGCCTCGTGGCGGGCGAGATCCTCGCGATAGCCGGCCTCGTACATATTCCACAGACGCGCAGGGATGCCCGTTACGCGCTCAAGGGCAAGAGCGAGATGTGCCGATAGCGGTGCCTTGCCACTCAGCAGCTCGCTGACGTGCTTAGGCGTCACGTCAAGGCGCCGAGAAAACTCAGCGGCATTGATGCCGGCGTCCTGCATCCACTCGGCCATGAAGTCTCCGGTGGTGACGATGTAATTTGGTGTCGCGGTCATGGTCTCCCTCCTCTCACTATTTCCTGTGGTAGTCCGTGATCTCGACGACGAGCGCGATTGCCGCGCGAGCGCGTTCCTCTTCCACGATCAGCCGGTAGTTCGCTGTCAGCCGGGCTGACCACTGTCCCGAGCGGTCCGCTGTGAGCGGTTCCCAGCGGCCGGTGCCGGCCAGCAGATCTGGGAACTCCCGCACACGTCGCAGCTCGGCGACACGCAGCTTGAGTGCCTTGGCCACCTGTGCCCCGAGCTCCCGAACCATTCGTCGCTCGTCTGTGCAGATGCGCTCAAGATCGCGCGAGGCATACCGCAGCTCCATGCTCTGATGTTACCTGAATCGTAACACTGATCTGTGTCAGCTGGCCAGGCTGATGTACCTCAGATAGTTCGCTACGTAAGCGGAGGCGAGGGGTCAGCAATCTTCAGGCTCCGGTCGAGCGCGTCGGCGATAAACCGCTGGTCGGCCGGGCAGGCCGCCGCTACGCTGGATCGAGTGACTTCAGCCGGTTATTTCCGTTTCCCGCATATTAATTCTGATTCTGATTCGCTCGCTTTCGTCGCAGGTGGCGATGTATGGCTTGCGTCGCTGTCAGGCGGCCGGGCGTGCCGGTTCACCACTGACGGCGCGGCGGCGTCCACACCTCGTTTCTCGGCGGACGGCAGCCACCTGGCCTGGACCAGCAAGCGCGACGGCAGTCCGGAAGTGTATGTCGGCAGCCTCGCCGATGGGACCGTCGGGCGGCTGACCTACTGGGGCGCTTCGATGGCCAGGGTATGCGGATGGACCGATGGCGGCGAGGTGCTTGCGGTCAGCCCGGCAGGCCAGCCGTTCCTTGGTCACATGCGGCCGCGGGTGCTGTCCACCGCGCTGTCGGGCGGCGCGGGTGCCGACCGGATCCTGGCGTTCGGGCCGGCCAGTGACATCGCCGCCGGTCCTGCCCGCACTGCGCTGCTCACCGGCACCTGGGGTCAAGACCTGGCGCACTGGAAGCGGTACCGGGGCGGCACCGCGGGCCGGCTTTGGCTCGGCGATGGCATTGACGGGCCAGCCGACAGCTTTCGGCGCATGGTGCCGGATATCAGCGGCCAGCTGGGCAGCCCGATGATCGTCGGTGACCGGCTGGCGTTCCTTTCCGACTTTGAGGGCACCGGCAATGTCTACTCGGTCGCTGCCGACGGCACCGGCCTGCGCCGGCACACGGACCATGACGGGTGGTATGCGCGCCAGGCCAGCACCGACGGGCGGCGGATCATCTACGCCTGCGGTGGCGAGCTGTGGCTGCTGGATGGCCTGGACGCTGACTCCGCCCGGCTGCAGATCGTGCTGGGCGCGCCGCTCTCCGGCCGCACGCCCCGGCTGATCACCGCAGCCGACCACGTCGGCACGTTGTCGGTTGACAAGTCGGGCCGCGCCAGCGCGGTGGAGGTGCGTGGCACCGTTCACTGGCTGACGCACCGGGACGGGCCGGCCAGGGCGCTGGCGATTGTCCCTGGCGCTCGGGCCCGTCTTCCGCAGGTGCTCGGCACCGGTACTGACGTGGTATGGGCGACCGACGAGGACGGGATAGACGCGCTGGTGGTCGGCGGAGCCGGGCCGGGCGGTCCCGGTGCCGCTGAGTCTGGCGGCCGGCCAGATCGGCCGGGTGCAGAGCCTCGCTGCCGCGCCGGACGGGACGGCCGTCGCGGTCGCGGCGCGGGACGGTCACTTGCGAGTCGTGGACGTCGCGTCAGGCGGCGTTCGCGAGCTGGCCGCGTCCGACAACGGCTACGTCACCGGGCTGGCATGGTCGCCCGACTCGGCCTGGCTTGCCTGGTCCGAGCCGACCGAGCATCCAGTTGGCTCGGCCGACCTGGGCTTGCGCAAGCTCCGGCTGGCCAGGGTGGCTGACGGCGTGGTGACGGATGTCACGGACGGCCGGTTCATTGACACCGACCCGGTCTTCACCCTGGGTGGCAAGTACCTAGCGTTCCTGTCCAAGCGGAGTTTCGACCCCATCTACGATGCGCACTTCTTCGACCTCAGCTTCCCCTACGGAGCGCGCCCGTACCTGCTGCCGCTGCGGGCGGCGGCACCGTCGCCGTTCGACCCTGATCTGGCGGCCGGCCACCGGGCGAGGAAGACAATTCCGGCGACGAGCCTGGCGGCGGTACGTGCACAAGCGGCACAGGCTCGGTCGGCGCGACTGCTGCCGACGCGGACGAGGCCCGGTCCGGTGCCGTGATTATCGATGCGGCCGGAATGGCAGGCCGGGTCGCCCCGCTACCCGTGCCTGAGTCCCGGTACTCCCGGCTCCGCGCGGTGAAGGGCGGCCTGGCCTGGCTGCGCGAGCCGGTCGCGGGGCAACTCGGCCTCGGCGGCGCGGCGCCTTACGATGACGCGCCCCGGCCGTCCCTGGAGCGGTTCGACTTCGGCAAGCGCTCGGTCACTGAGTTGGCCTGCGATGCGGACTGGTTCGAGGCGAGCGGTGACGGCAGCAGGCTCGTCATCAGCGATCACGGCAAGCTGACCGTCGTCCCGGCTGGCCGCAAGGCCGATCCGGATAACGAGGGCGACCAGATCGTCATCGACCGAAGCCGGGCCAGGTTCACTGCCGACCCGGCTGCGATGTGGGAGCAGGCGTACGCCGAGGCTTTCCGGATCATGCGGCATGACTTCTGGGTAGCCGACATGGCCGACGTGGACTGGGACACCGTACGAGAGGAATACCGTCCGCTGCTGGACCGGATCGGGTGCGCTTCCGACTTCACTGACTTGCTCGGGGAGGTGTTCGGCGAGCTGGGCTGTTCGCACGCTTACGCGCATATGGCCGAACCTGGCAAGGATGGCGACGGCGGGCCCGGCATGCTGGGCGCTGACCTGGAACGCGTCGGCGACTCCTGGCGGGTCAGCCGGATCGTGCTGAGTGACACGTCCGACCCGCGGGCCCGCGCGCCATTCGCCGTGCCCGGAGTGGACATCGCAGTCGGCGACGCGCTGCTGGCCATTGACGGCCAGCCGATCGGCCCGCAGGGCCCTGGCCGGCTGCTGCTCGGAACAGGGGGCAAACCGGTCAGCCTGACCGTAGGCCCCGCCGACGGCGACGAGCCCCGGCAGGTCGCAGTCGTGCCGATGCGCAGCGACACCCGCTTGCGGTACCTGGACTGGGTCAGGCAGAAGCGCCAGCTGGTCCGGCAGCTGAGCGACGGGCGGGCGGGCTACCTCCACGTTCCGGATATGGTCAGCAGCGGCTGGGCCGATTTCCTGCGGGATCTACGAACCGAGATGATGAAGGACGCCATCGTCGTCGATGTCCGCTGCAACTCCGGCGGCCACACCTCGGAGCTGGTGGTCGAGCGGCTGAACCGCCGGCTGATCGGCTGGGGTTTGATCGGCGGCATGCGGCCAGGTCCCTACCCGGACAACGCGCCGCGCGGCCCGATAGTGGCTGTCGCCGACGAGTTCGCGGGTTCTGACGGGGACATCGTGAACATGGCCATCCAGGCGCTTGGGCTCGGCCCGGTCGTCGGCACCAGGACCTGGGGCGGGGTGCTCGGCTACGACGTTGAGCACGAACTGGTCGACGGCACGCGGATGACAGTGCCGCGGCTCAGCGTCTGGTTCGAGACTTCGGGCTGGAGCGTGGAAAACTACGGCGTCGATCCGGATGTCGAGGTGCTGATGAGCCCGGCCGACTGGGCGGCGGGCCACGACACTCAGCTGGAGACCGCCGCCAGGCTGGCCATGGCGGCGCTTGCGGAGCGGCCCGCGGCGCAGCCGCCGGACACGGCCACCCGGCCGTCTAGGCGGCGGCCGCCGCTGCCGCCACGAACTGGGTAGCCGCCTGGCGATCATGGGATACGGCAGCTAGCACGATCATCGTGAAAGACTCATCCAGGACCATTCGGGCTGTCGTGACTACCCTTTGAAATGGTGCAACGGAATCCCCTGGCGCCATCGGGCTGATATGAATACCAGAGGCTGCGCTCGCAAAGTTAATGCGCCGCACTGGATTTCTCTGCCTTTTCAGTCCAGGATCAATGAATCGGGGGTTCTGTGTCTTATCTTCCACGCATCGCCGCTAGAACGGGGCGTATAGTCACCGTCTCGGCGCTCGGCTGCGTTTTCGCTTCCTTCATGGTCCCGCTCGGGATGAGCAGCGCATCCGCGTCGCCTATACCCAGCAGTTCGATCTTCTTCACGGACGCACCGGGGACGTCCGCCCCGCCCGCCACGCTCGGCAACCCGGCGTCGATGCTCTATTCGATGCTGCCGTTCGGCATGGACAGTCAGCCCACTTTCACGCCCGTCACCAGCGTGACCGGGCCGTCCGAGTCCCTGACGCCGACCGGTTCGGCACCGACCGGCTCGGTAGGTTTCTCCGCTCCCATGACCCATTGCACAATCGGCGGCTGCTGGGCGACCTGGAGCCATAACTACACCGGTGATGTCTACACGACTGGCGCGACCTCGGTCACGATGACCCTGCCGGACACCAACGCGTTCTACTTCTACGCCGAACCTCAGCAGTTCGCGAACATGACGTTCACCGCGACCACGGCGAACGGAACCAGCTCGGGGCCGATCACCGTGAATGGCAACAGCGGCGCCCGTTACTTCGGATTCAACACGACTGGCACGTTTCCGCTGACCAGCATCAAGGTGACCACCTCCGACCCCACCGGGTTCGCGATCGGCGAGTTCGGCATCGCGGCGCCGTACCAGTTCGTACTGCCGCTGCGGTACATCACGAATCCGGCTGTCCTGACCCAGCCGGCCCCGGCCGGGGTCGGGGCTGACATCACGGTCGCCGCCGGGGCACCGTACTACGCGGTCACCTCAGGGACGGTGCACCGCGTGGTCCGGCCGGTCTGCGGAGACGACGGGACCGTGCTGCAGGGCGACGACGGCGTCACCTACACCTACTGCAACAGCCTGGTCTGGCTCGTGCCCGACGGCACTCACGTCGCGGCGGGCACCGCTCTCGGGCTCGTCGGGGCCAGCCCGTTCGGCCTGGGCCCCAGCCTGGGCTTCCGGGTCACGTTCCCGAGCGGGACGCCCCGCTGCCCGCAGAACCTCCTGATCGCCCTGTATAGCAATGCCGCCCACGGCACGACGAACCCGGTGCCGAACCCGCAGCTGCTGAGCTCCAACCCGCTATCCTGCGCCGCGTAGAGCTTCCGCCGGATCGAAGGTCGCGATCGAGTAGCCGGTGCCGTACTTGGCGTTCTCCGAGTCAAGTACGGCACCGGACAGTGCTTGCTTTCCGAGTGCCGGCCTGGTGATATGTCCTGGCGACCATGACAGGCGATTCTGGCGGCAGGGCGGACGAGGCGACCATGGCACTCTTACGGCGACATATCGATGCCGAGGCGACGGCGCTCGCCTGGACCAGGACCGTCGACCTAGAGCAGCAGGAGTGGGTAAGCAAGCGTTCGGGGTGGCAGCCAAGCGGGGAGACCCGAAACATCCAGCGTCACCAGGAGAACTACTGGGAGACCGTCACCGACTGGAAGCCCGGCCCGCCAGGTCCTGACGGGATGCCGGGGCCCCAGCAGGCGGTAACCAGGCAGGAGTTTCGAACCCGCACCTTCTATACCTACGAGGCGCTGGAGTGGCGCGAGAGCCGCACCCTCACCACCTCAGGCGCTGACCGCAACGGCGTCCAATGGCCCGAGTACACGCTCGAGCCGGGAGAGCGCATACGAGGCAAGGCCGAGACCTACTCGGTCACGTTCACGGGGCCGGCCAGGCAGTACGAGACGACCCTCGATGAGACGCAGTGGCGCACGCTTACCCTCGGAACCACCTACCGGCTCAGCCTCGGCCTCCTGGGACACGTCCGCGAAGTAACGCCTGCCTGAGCCCAGGAAGCATGGTCAGGATCAGCGCGTACCGAAGTTCGGTACCGATTCACTGGATATCAACCGTTTCCGGGCATGCTGGCCGCTGGCTCATCCGGGTTGGGCCGGTCACCGATCCGGCCAGACGCTCAAGTACCCCTCGCAGGGTTCCGTGATCATGAAATAGAACTTGATCACGGAAACTGAGCCGCGCGATCACCCCACCAGCGTTCCGTGATCAAGACCCCAGCCATGATCACGGAACCTTGCTGGGGTGGAACTGGCACCGACCAGTTTGCCGGGTATCCGCCGTTTCCGTGCTTACCTGTCGCTGGCCTGCCGGGTGTTGGCAGTCCTGTCCGTCAGCTCAGAAGCCCGGAGGCAAGATAGTCGTTTTTTCCCTGTACGCCAGGCAGCGCGAAGAAATAGCCGCCGCCGGTGGGCTCGACGTAGTCGACGAGCGGCTCGCCGATCAGCCGGGTCTGCACGGCCAGGAACTGGCGCTCGATGTTCTGCTGGTAGCAGCAGAAGATCAGGCCCACATCGAGATTGCCGTTGAGGTCGATCCCTCGGTCATAGTTATAGCCGCGCCGCAGGATCCGCGAGTCATTGGCTGCCGGAGTCCGCGGATTAGCCAGCCGAATGTGCGCGTCCAGCGGGATCGTCAGCCCGAGCGGGTCCGCCCGGTAATCGGGCACGTCCGATTGTGCGGTGCCGTCCAGCGGCGCGCCAGAATCCCGGCGGCGGCCGATCATGTTCTCCTGCTCAAGCAGCGACACCCGATCCCAGAACTCCACGAGCATCCGGATGATTCGCACGACCTGATAGGAGCCGCCCCGGACCCAGGCTGGCTCGCCGTCGCGCGCCGCCCCGCACCCAGACCAGCGCGTTCGCCGCGTTGCTGTCGGTCATATCCGGGTTGGCGATGCCGTCCTTGAATCCCAGCTGGTTGCGCTGCGTGCCGGTCGGGCGGGGGGCGGACTGGAATCCGTCGGCCTTCCAGTTCGCGGCCATCCCGGCGCGCGTGTGCCTGGCGATATCCCGCAGCGCGTGCATCACGGTGTCACGCGAGTCCGCGCAGATCTGCAGCGAGATGTCTCCATGCAGTTCGGCTGAGCCAGCCAGGTTGTCATCCGGGAAGACCGGCATGCGGGTGAGCAGGGCGGGCTTACGCGCGGCCAGGCCGTAACGCTCGTCGAACAGCGAGGCGCCGACCCCGACCGTCACCGTCAGCCCGTCCGAAGGCACGGCCGGCCCCAGGGTATCGCTGTCCTGCGGTGCTGAGGCTACGTCAGTCGCCGGCGGCAAGCCGCCCGCGGTCAAGAACCTGATCCGCTCGGTCAGAGTACGGAACAGCTCGTCCAGTCCGGCCCGGCTTCGCTGCGATGGACGTTGAAAGAAACGAACGTGGCGGCTGCCTGCGGAGGAGTGCTGATCCCGGCCTGATGCGGCCCTCGAACGGGATCCGGCGACCCGACGGGCCAAGGGCGGTCGGCCGGCCGCGACCACCTCGCCCGCCGACGCGAGGGCCGCGCCGGCGACGACACCGGCTGCGGCGCCCCGCAGAAACGAGCGGCGGCGCAGCGACGGCCGCTCAGCCGGGCGACCTGCAGCCGCATCGCCGGCCTGGTCAGTGTTCATCATGCGGTGTTCATCATGCGGAGGTCCTCGGGTCGAGCAGGTTGGGAAGGACCGAGAGCTTCTCCAGCAGCTCGCCGAGATCACCGTCGAGCCGCTGCCGTTCTCGGGCGGGCATGCCCGCGGAGGGAGCCAGGTCCCGGTTGGCTTGCGGGCGGCGAGCAGGTCGGCCCGCACCAGCGCCAGGTCGCCGGTCGATTGTGGCCAGCAGGGCCGGGTCGCGCGGCGCGGATCATCCGGCCAGCACGCGAGAGCACCTCCGCAGTGCCCTCGAGCGTTTGCGCTAACAGGTCGCCAGCGTGGTGCCGCTGCCGTAGTCGGCGATGCCGGTCAGCTGGAACTGCAGTGCGTTCTCCAGGATCTCGTGGGCCCGCAACGGCAGGTCGCCCGGGTCGATTTCCTCGCTCGGGAAGTCCTGCGATCAGGCCGGTCACCGATCGTCGACCAGCGTGCGGGTCAGCGGCCGCAGCCGGTCCGGACGGCCAGCCGTGCCACAGTCCGTACTCGATGGCGAAGAAGCCGGTCCAGCCCGGGCTGGCCGCGCCCTGGGCAGGCCGTTCGCCATGCCGTTGATCTCGTCGTCGAAGTCGCCGAAGGAGTTGTACGCCGCGCCCAGGCGCTCGTAGTCCAGGTGCGCGGCGAGCCAGTCGGGCCGGGCCGGCGCCAGGTCGCCGCGGGCGACGTCGGTGTTCGAGGGTCCGCGGCTGGCCGTCAGCAGCGTCGGGCAGCGCCGCTTCGACCCAGGCGCGGTAGGCGGCTGACCGGCGCCGGTCAGCGCGAGGTCGGGCAGCGGCCGGTAGCCGGCGACCGCGCCGGTCGTCGCGCCGGTTACGGCGATGCGCCGGGAGGTGCGCACCGTCCCGCTGGAGAATACGCAGCGCAGCGCGTACGGCCGGCGGCCAGCGTGGTGGCCAGCGGCAGGGTGCCGTGCGGCGCGAGCCAGGGGATCTCGGCGTAGACCTTCGTGCCATTCCGCGCCGATCAGGTAGACCGTGACGAAAGTCGCGGCACCGTTTCGGTCGACGCTCGAAGGAGACCGGCCGGCGGCCGGGCGCGGCGGGCTGCCGCAGCCGGTGGTGTCCACGCGAAGCGGACCGCCGGGCAGCCGTCCGTGCCGCGGTCAGCCCCGCGCCCGCCGGGCACGCCGCCGCACCAGGGCGAGCACCCGCCGGCCCGCCCTGGGCCGCAGTCGCGGCCGCCGGCGGGCGGCGGGGTCCGCCGGCCGGACGGCGGATCGGCGCGGCTTCGCCCATGATGTGCCGGGTTCCTTCCAGGCACCGGCGGCCCCACCGGGGCGGGTCGAGGGCGGCGGGGGTCCCGGCCGGTGCACCGCGCCTCGACCGGTGCCTCGGACAGCGGTAGTCGACGGTGGATCAGCTTCCAGATGTCGGTGATCGGCGCGGCGCTCGCGCTGGCTGCCGACCTTGGTCAGGCCGTACATCTGCTCCAGGGTGGCGAGCACGTTGTAGTGGCTGACGGTCTCGCTGTAGTGGCCCGGCTTGACGCCCGCGCCGACGAACGATGCGTGGGGACCTGGTTGTTCTCGGTGTAGTCGTCCTCGTCCCAGGTGACGATCAGCAGGCTGTTGTTGGCCTTCGCCCAGGTCGCGTAGGCCGACATGTTGTTCTTCAGCCAGGTGTCGGCCTGGGTGATCGTGCCGTTGTGCATGTCGTCGTTGAGGTTCGGGATGACGAACGACACGGTCGGCAGCGGCGTAGTTGGTGGGGAAGGAGGTGAACGGCAGCGAGTCGGCGGCCGGCACGTTGCTGAAGTTGATCCACGGCGAGTGCTTGCGGGCGTAGCTGCCCGAGGTGCAGGTGGTCGAGCCGGTGGTCGGCAGGCCCTCGGAGTAGCCCTTGAAGGTCTCGCCGGCGGCGAGCAGTTCGGAGCCGAGGTTGGCGTTGGTGCCCTCGTTGACCGGGCAGGTGTCGGCGGTCAGGCCGAAGGTGCTGCCGGCGAACAGCGCCATGTAGTTGGGCTCGCTCGGGTGGGTGACGCCGAACGAGGACGGTCAGCAGCGCGCCCTTGCGAGGCCAGGGTGTTCATGTAGGGGCGCCGCTGACGTGTTGCCGATGATGTCGGAGAAGGAGTGGTTCTCCTCCATCACGACCACGACGTGAGCCGGGGTAGGTACGACACCAGCAGCCTCGGCGCGCGGAACTGACGTTCCGTGCGACAGCGCGACGACGCTCGCCACGGCGACGGCCAGAACGGCGGCGAGCGATAAGGTCAGGCGAGATAAGAGACGGGCAGGCCGTCTGGACATCGGTTCGATTGGCACGTGACTCTCCATTTGCTGAGCGGGCCGCCAGGCACCCGATCCGGCCGACCGGCCGGGGCTGCCGCTGCGGACGGCTGGGGAACGAGCCCATCGTCGCAATTGCCGGCGGAACTTTGCAGGGCAGTGCAGGTAAACATTAGGCTCATAGATCTGAAATAGACCAATACCTAGGCAATTATCCCGCGTCACATGGGGAGTGCCGCGTCACTGAAACCACTGCGGTCGCTTCCGTGACCGCATCGCTCACGATCTGGCTCGGGCGCCGCACCGGTCTGAGGTCTTGCTGGTAGGGGAAGGGCTAACTGACGTACCTGCTGCTCTTGGCGCGGTTGCAGTCACCGCATAGGAGCTGGATGTTCGCTGCATTACTGCTCCCGCCGCGTGAATACGGGATGACATGATCGAACTGGAGATCACGCGTCGAACCGCATTTCGCGCACTGGCCACCATCACGCTCGAACACCTCCTCCTTCACCGGATCAGAGATGTACCGGCTGACGGAAGGAACCTTGCGGTACCCCCGGCACAGCCATGTATAGTAAGCGTCCGCCGTCAGGCGGCTGACGCGATTCCACTCGGCCCGTTGAACGGGATCGTCAAGGATCGCCAGCATCTTCTCCGAACTGAGCGTCCGGGTCTCGTAGTATTGGCGAATCTCGGCGGGCAACCACTGATCTAATGTGTCGGGCTGATACATCAGCGCTCGGCGATCGCGGAACTCGCACAGCCAGTCTAGAGTGACCGCCTTGGGCGTCAGGTATCTCCAGCATCTACGGCAGAATGGCGCAGTGTTTTCTGCGGTAGCTTCGTCGCCGAACATCAGGAGCAGGCGACCTTTGAATCGGACATCACCCGAACCGTAGGGCCACCGATCCTCGCTCAGGTCGTGGCCGTCCGCAGTCCAGGCAGCCCAAACCTCTGGGATGACGCCGAGGAACTGGCCGCACGCGATGCACTCCGGCTCGCCCGAGTCACAGAACGTCAGATAACGAGCGTGGTCTAAGCCTCGACATGCGTGCGGACAGTGGGGATCTCTATGGCCGTCATCGCCGGGAACGGCGTTTTCCCAGCATGCCACGCAGGTGTAATCAGGTGCATCGCACCGGAGGCAGCGGTTAGACCAGTAGCGGGCGACTTCAGCAATGGACGGCAGCGCCATGCGTCTCAGGCTACAAGCCCATGAACATGCCGACAGCAAACTACGAGCACCTCCGGAACACGTCCATACCCGCACCGGAGGACTAGCGCATTCAGGGATACCCGCGAGGAGATAGGCATCGACTGTGAGGTCACGGGGTTCGTGGTCATCGACGCCGACCCCAGGCACCTGATCCGTCACAATAGTGACGGCGAGGTTGCCAGCCGAGTTCACCGCCCGCGCCATCGCGTGCACCGTGCCGACCAGCGCAGGCGAGGTTCGCCTGATGGAGTGGCTGAGAGGTGGTCCGGGGCGCCGCCTCGGCCACACTCTCAAGGTCAGGGTGCGGCCCGATCGCCAGGAGCGGCGCGGTCCTCGACCGGCCGGATGCGGGGGTTGCCTGCACCCTGGCGGCGGATCTCCTCGTCTGCCGAACGATCTTCTACATGGCGGTGGCTGAGATGTTCGTGATCATCAGCCAGGGCTCGCCGTAATCGAAGATGAGACGAAGCTTGCTCGCGGTCTCGTCCATGAACCTACTCATGAGACTGTCCAGGCGGATCGTCAGGAGTGGCAACGATGGTTCGTGCGCGAGCACAGCGGCGGTCATCGTCTTGCCGGTTCCCGGAGGCCCCTCGAAGAGAAGGCGATGGGCAGGCTCGAAACCGTGGTCGATCGACGGCGGCCTTCAAGTCGGCAGTGCATCTCAGCCGCTTGGATCGACGCTGCTCAGGTCGCCGACCGCCCGATGGACCGGTCCATGCGGATGTGCATCGATCGCTTTCTCAGTTCCGACAGCCGACCGTATCTAGGCTAACCGGCTGCAGCGGTCAGAGGCATCCGCCGCGTAGCCAGCGTCATCCGCGCCTGGACGACGTGACGCGCGCCGTCTAGCGGTTGACGCTCTAGGAACTTGCGGGCTGTCTGCGCGGCCATCCGGATTGGAGCATGGCGCAGCCACTCGCCTCGGGCAACCAGTCACCCGTCGTCAGACCGGGTCAGGTCCATGGGGTCAATATCAAGGGCGGCGGCGAGGATGTCCATTGTCCATGCGCGGCAGGACGGGTTGGGTGTGCATTCAAGCCTGTGTATGGTTGTCAGAGCCAGGTTGGTCTTATGGGCCAGTCTCTCCTGCGACAATCCGCGTTCCGCCCGTAATTGGAGAAGCCGCTGACCATCGACCTGAACATTTCTCCATTCGTGCGGTGGCAAGGCCCTTATTATCACGTGATCACCTCCGGTTCTAGCAGCCAGGAATCGGCGGTCGCAACTTCAGCTGACTCGATCAGGAAACTATTTAGCTCACGTGGGTCGTGGCGGTGGTCGCACGGCAGAATTGCTCGATCTGGACATCAAAGTCCCTGGCCTCGGCCGATCCTCGGTAGCGGGAGGCAGCCAGAGCCGTTCTGACCGAGCCGAAGCGCTTCGCCAGGCTGTACATCCGGTTCGCGGGCGCGATGGCCAGAACTGGGTCTGCGGATGTTCGGGCGGCATCGAGATCTTGGAGGCGGAGTCGGGCGGCGGCGAGGTCGATGCGGGCGGCCATGATGCACTGGCTCGCATCGAAGCGGTTTATGAGCGCCTTATAGATACGATCTCGCATCCACCGATCATCAGTCTTGCGGAAACTGATAAAAACGCGCGGCATGATCGACCCCTTAATAGGGATGGTGGCGGATAAGAGCAGCGACATCGGCGAGAACGTCATTCTCGCGGGAGCTGTACTGTGGTGCTTTGCCTCATTGAGGAGCAGACGTAACTCTGTACGGATCGTCCCCGAGTCCAGGCGCCCGGCGGTCGGCAGGAGGAGGACTAGCAGGCTGCACGCGATATCGCAGCGTGCCCGGAGCCGGTGTCAAGGTCAGCGTTGAACGCCTCCACGGCATCTGCGAACAGGCGCAGCGTTACCAGGCAGGATGCGCGGATTAGGTCGAAGGTACGTTGGCTGGCCTGAGGTCCCCACGCCGGAATTGCTGCGTCGGCCGGCTCCTCGAGGAGATCCGCGCATTGATCGAGACTCGCCAGGCAGCGGTGCGTGTCGCCGAGCAGTGCGTGACCTTGGGCTTCGCGTCGTGCGGCGTGTGCGCGTATTCGCGGGGTGGCTGCGCGATGGGCGGCAGTGCACCGAGCGAACTCGATCGCCTCGCGGGGATCACCCCGGTGCTGGCTGATCATTGCCCGCCGCACGAGGGCGTAGGCGGCGATTGTCTCGTCGCTGCCCCGCTCGCCCCACGCGACTGCCCGGCCGGTCCAGCTCAGTGCCGCCGCGTGATTTCCGGACTCCTGCCACATCCAGCCGGCATACTCCGCGAAGCGGGCGGCTAGGAGCCAGATGTCGCGTGCGCGCGTGCCGTTGATCTCAGCGGCGACATCACGCAGGGTTTGCGCCGAAAAGGGTTCGCGATCGGTGAGTTCGGCATCGCGGCGCCGTACCAGTTCGTACTGCCGCTGCGGTACATCACGAATCCGGCTGTCCTGACCCAGCCGGCCCCGGCCGGGGTCGGGGCTGACATCACGGTCGCCGCCGGGGCACCGTACTACGCGGTCACCTCAGGGACGGTGCACCGCGTGGTCGGGCCGGTCTGCGGAGACGACGGGACCGTGCTGCAGGGCGACGACGGCGTCACCTACACCTACTGCAACAGCCTGGTCTGGCTCGTGCCCGGCGGCACTCACGTCGCGGCGGGCACCGCTCTCGGGCTCGTCGGGGCCAGCCCGTTCGGCCTGGGCCCCAGCCTGGGCTTCCGGGTCACGTTCCCGAGCGGGACGCCCCGCTGCCCGCAGAACCTCCTGATCGCCCTGTATAGCAATGCCGCCCACGGCACGACGAACCCGGTGCCGAACCCGCAGCTGCTGAGCTCCAACCCGCTATCCTGCGCCGCGTAGAGCCGCGTAACAGGAAATTAGTCGGTGCCGTACTTGGCGTTCTCCGCGTCAAGTACGGCACCGGACACCGGCCCCAGGCCCGTCAGGAGACCGGGGCGAGTATCTCGATCGCGTGGTGCCACACGCCGTTCCGCTCGACGGCCACGAACCCTAGCTCGCGGTGGGTCAGGTAGGTCCCGCCGACCACGCAGTTGCCGGGCGAGCCGCACGACACTGAGTAGACCTGGGAGGTCCCGCCCCCGTCGCCGTCCTCGGTGAAGGTGCCCGGGCCGGGCATTTCGATCGCCTGGCCCCACACCCCGTTCCGCTCGCTGACCACGAACCCATGCGAGCCATGGCCGCCACGGGCGTTGTCTCTGTAGGACCCGCCGACCGCGCAGTTGCCCGGCGAGGCGCACGACACCAGGTAGACCTGGGCGTACCCGCCCTTGTTCAGGGCGCCCAGGCCGGGCACCTCGAATGGCCTGCGCCAGACGCCGTTCCGCTCGCTGGCTATGAACCCCTCCTCCTGACCGTGGCTGAGCTGGTAGGACCCGGCAGCCACGCAGTTGCCCGCCGAGGCGCACGACACCGAGCCGACCTGGGCATTCCCGCCCGCGTTCAGGGCGCCCAGGCCAGGCACCTCGATCACCCGGCCCCACACCCCGTTCCGCTCGCTGATCACGAACCCCTGCTCGCTACCGGAGCGGTTCAGGTAGGACCCGCCGCCCAGGCAGTTGCCCGCCGGGGCACACGACACCGAGACGGCCTGAGTGGTCCCGCCCATATGGGAGGAGCTCGGGTCGGGCACTCCGGTCGCCCGGCCCCATACCCCGTTTCGCTCGCTGATCACGAACCCATGCTGGTTGCTATAGCGGCCGGGGTAGGACCCGGCAGCCGCGCAGTTGCCCGCCGAGCCGCACGACACCGAGTTGACCTGGGCGTTCCCGATCGTGCTCAGGGCGCCAAGGCCGGGCACTCCGGTCGCCCGGCCCCACACCCCGTTCCGCTCGCTGACCAAGAACCCCCGCAAGAAATCGGAGCGGTTCCGGTAGAACCCGCCGGCCGCGCAGTTGCCCGCCGAGCCGCACGACACCGAGACGACCTGGGCATCCCCGTCCGCGTTCAGGGTGCCCAGGCCAGGCACCTCGATCGCCCGGCCCCACACCCCGTTCCGCTCGCTGACCACGAACCCCTGCTGGTGACCGGGGAGGTAGGAGAGGTAGTAGTTGCCGCCGGCCGAGCAGTTGCCCGCCGAGGTACACGACACCGAGACGACCTGATCGCCGAGGCCCAGGACGCTCAGCCTGACCGCCCGGCCCCACACGCCACGCCGCTGGCTGGCTGCGAACGCGCCGAAGTAGGACCCGACCGCCGAGCAGCTACCCACCGAGGCGCACGACACCGAGACGACCTGGGCGACCGCGCCCGCGTTCAGGGTGCCCAGGCCGGGCACCTCGATCGCCCGGCCCCACACCCCGTTCCGCTCGTTCGCCACGAACCCCTGCCCTTGACCGAAGCGGTCCGTGTAAGACCCGCCGGCCGCGCAGTTGCCCGCCGACCCGCACGACACCGAGACGACCTGGGCGTTCCTGCCCGCGTTCAGGGCGCCCAGGCCGGGCACCAGGGCCGCCTGTCCCCATACCCCGTTCCGCTCGCTGACCACGAACCCCTGCGAGTTGCTAGAGCGGCCCGGGTAGAACCCGCCGGCCGCGCAGTTGCCCGCGGACCCGCACGACACCGAGACGACTGCGGCGCCCCCGTCCCGGTTCAGGGCGCCCGGGCCGGGTACCTTGATCGCCTGGCCCCACACCCCGTTCTGCTCGCTGACCACGAACCCCTGCGAGCTGCCATCGCGGCCCGGGTAAAACCCGCCGGCCGCGCAGTTGCCCGCCGAGCCGCACGACACCGAGTCAACCTGGGCGTTCCCGACACCGCCCAGGGCGCCCAGGCCAGGTATCCCGGTCGCCTGGCCCCATACCCCGTTCCGCTCGCTGACCACGAGCCCTTGCTGGTGCTCGGAGTTATCCCCGTAGGACCCGCCGGCCGCGCAGTCGCCCGTCGAGCCGCACGACACCGAGACGACCGTTGCGCTCCCGTCCCCGTTCAGGGCGGCGAGGCCGGCTATCAGGGTCGCCTGGCCCCATACCCCGCTCTGCTCGCTGACCACGAATCCCCCCAGGCCGGCGGAGTACCCGCCAGCCGCGCAGTTGCCCGCCGAACCGCACGACACCGAGACGGCCTGGCCGCCCACGCCCGAGTCCGGGGCGCCCTGGCCAGGCACCTCGATCGCCTGGCCCCACACCCCGTTCCGCTCGCTGACCACGAACTCCAGCGGCGCCCTGTCGGTGTCCGTCAGCACCGAGTAAGTCCCGCCGGCCGCGCAGTTGCCCGCTGAGGCGCACGACACCGACGTGAGCTGAGCGTCCATGCCGTTATTCAGGGCGCCCAGGCCGGGCACCTCGATCGCCTGGCCCCACACCCCGTTCCGCTCGCTGACCACGAACCCCTCAAAGTCAAAGAAGGGAGCCCCGATGGCCATGTAGAACCCGCCAGCAGTGCAGTTGCCCGGCGAGGGACACGACACCGAGGTGACCTGAGCGCTCCCGCCCACGTTCAGGGCGCCCAGGCCGGGCACCCCGGCCGCCCGGCCCCACACTCCGTTCCGCTCGCTGGCCACGAACCCCTGCACGCCGCCGAAGCTGTTCGTGAAGGACCCGCCGGCCACGCAGTTGCCTGCCGAAGCGCACGACACCGAATTGACCGGAATGCTCGGCCCGCCTGGGTACAGATCACCCAGGCCGCGCACCCCGGCCGGCCCGCGCGGCGGGATGGCGGCGCGAACCGGCCAGGCGGCCGGGCCACCCCCGGCGGTCGCCCCGCCCGCGAGCGCCAGTAAAACGGCGCCCCACACCGCCATCACACCAGCCAGCCCCACCACGACCCGGCGTCTTCTCATCTGTTCTCCTCACAACCCGGCCCGGCAATCCGCCAGCACTAAGACGCGCGAGACCAGAACCAGGTTGACCTCCCGGCGCCCAGCGGCCCCGTACCCAGGTTGAGCGAGCTCCGCACCGGCTGATCTCGGGTAGCGCAACAGCGGAGAGGTGGGCCTGCGGAGGTCGTGCCAAGGTCGGGACCATGCAGAAGCCTGGACTCGCTTTAAGGTCTGTCGTTCCCGAGTCTCGTGATCAGCGGGTGTATCTGCTGGTGTCGCTGATCAACGTCTACGGCACCGGCCTGATCGTCACGGCGATGACGTTGTATGCGGTCCGGGTAGTGCATCTGACGACCCAGCGCGCGGGCCTGGCGCTGACGATCGCCGGCCTGGTCGGCTTGCTGGCCGCCATGCCGATGGGCCGGCTGGCCGACCGGTACGGACCGCGTGACGTCTTCAGGATGACGCTGCTGGTGCAGGCGCTGTCGGCGTCGGGCTACGTGTTCTTCGCGCACAGTTTCGTCAGCTATCTGGTCGTCGCGATCGTGGACGGCACCGCGGTGAGCTCCTCGCTCACGACGAGCGTGGCGCTGCTGCGGCGGGTTGGCGGCGACAACGCCACGACGTTCCGTTCCCAGGCCAACGTGGTCCTGAACGCGGGCATCACGCTGGGCATCGCTACCTGCGGTATCGCCATCCAGCTCAACACGGTGGACGCGTACCGGGCGCTGTTCCTTGGCAATGCTCTGAGCTGCCTGCTCGACATGGCGGGCCTTGGCCTGCTGCCGCGGTACAAGCCGTTGCCTGGTGCGCGCGAGGGATCGCCGTTCGCAGCCATGCGGGACCGGCCGTTCCTGGCTTACACGGTGCTGTCAGGCACGATGTTCATGCAGTACTTCGTACTGGGACTGCTGCTGCCAGTGTGGGTGGTGTTCCATACGCACGCGCCCAGGTGGAGCGTGTCGGCGTTCGTAGTCATCAACACTGTGATGGTCGTGCTGTTCCAGTTGCGGGTCGGCAAGACCGTGCAGACATTGCGGCAGGGCGGGGCGGCGATCCGCCGGGCCGGGGTGGTCTTCCTGATCAGCTGCTCGGCGATGGGCCTCGCAACCGGGCTCCCTGCCTGGGCAGCGCTGCTGCTGCTGGCCGGGGCGGTGGTGGTGCATACCTACGGCGAGCTGTGGCACGCGTCGGCTACCTTCGCGCTGGACTTCGGCCTGGCCCCGCCACATGCCCAGGGCCAGTACCAGGGGCTGGTGAGTGTGGGCAATTTCGCAGGACAGGCAATGTCGCCGCTGGTCCTGGTCGGGCTCGTGCTGAGCGGCGGTCGGCTTGGCTTCGTGCTGCTCGGTGCCTGGTTCGCCGTGCTTGGCCTAGCTGGTCCGGCGGTGGCCAGGTGGGGTGAGCGCACCCGGCCGGCCGCGCCACCCGTTCCTGACCAGGCCACGCCAGAGGCCGAGATCGAGGAACCTGCCGTGGCTGACTGAGAACACCGGTTTTCTGCGCGACTGCCGCGAGGTCTAGGGAGGGCCGGCAATGACGCAAAGCGGAAGTTCTCAGGTGACCGGAACCGGGCATCTTGTCCGCCTTCCTGGTACCACGTGGAGCATATGGCGCGATATAGGTCTGCGTAGCGCCGGGTTCCCCGCGGATAGGGTCCTCGCCATCTGCGACGAGTCACTCGCGCGCAGTGCGGATCAAGCCGGGGCGGATCCGGCTGGCTCGGCGGCGTATGACAAGGCGTATGAGGACTCGGTCGTGCGGCTGTCCGCCGCGATGACCGCTACTATCGCCGATCTGACCTTTCAGGAGGCGCTGACCTGGCAAAACCCGGTCCTGGCGCAGTTCCTGCTCGACCACGGCGTGGACCGGAGCAAGGCGCCGCAGAGCAAGGTGCGTAAGCGGGAGCTGGTAGTAGCGAGCTACCTGCAGCGGTACAGCCTGAAAAACGACACGATCGGGTTTTTCGGGCCGGTCGGCTGGGCGTCTGTGGTTTCAGCGAACATGGGCAGCACTGCCGGGTCCGGTGCGAGTGGCCTGGTGGTGCTGCCTGGGGAGCAGCTGATTGCCATCAGGAGGACCTGCTTCGAGGTCTGGGCCATCGACAAGATCGCGGCTGAGGCCGCCCGGCACGGCCGGTCGCTCGGCTGGCTCAGGCCGCGACGACCCCGCTCGGTGTTCCTGGCCGGCGACGTGCTGCACCGCCCGCGTCGTCCGCCGGTCACCCTGACGAGCGCGGAGCGGGAGATGCTGCTGGCCTGTGACGGCAGCCGGACAATCAGCGAGGTTGTCGAGGCCGTCGGCCACCAGGAGGGCCGAGGTCTGCTGGCGAGACTGGCCGAGCTCGGCGCGCTGCGGCTAGACCTCGAGGGCCCGGTCGACCTGTGGCCAGAGAAACTGCTGAAAGACAAGCTGGAGCTGATCTCCGACCCGGTCGCCAGGGCGGAGGCGCTGGCGCCGGTTGAGCAGATGATCAGGGCAAGGGACAGCGTGGCGGCAGCAGCGGGCGACCCGGCTGGACTGCGGCTGGCGCTCGCTGGGCTGGCCGAGACATTCGAGCAGGTCTCCGGGTCACCTGCCACGCGGCGGGGAGGCGAGAATTACGCCGGGAGAACCCTTGTCTACACCGACACCGTCAGGGACGTCGTGGTGGAGCTTGGCGAGCCGGTGATCCGGGCGCTGGCCGCGCCGCTGGGCCTGGTGCTTGACAGCGCCCGCTGGCTGGTCAGCGACATTGCCGGCAGATACCGTAAGTTCTTCGGTGAGTTGCTAGATCGCGAGGCCGCCAGGGCGGGCGGCGGGCCAGTGCCGCTGCTCCGGCTGCTCACCGTGGCGTCACCCGACCTGCATGGCTACGAAGGCCAGCAGGTGACCGGGCTCGCCTCCCCGAGCGTCACCGAGTTGCAACGCCGCTGGAAGCAGGTGCTAGGGCCGCAGTCGTCGGCTCGCAGGCACCAGGTCAGCGCGGCCGAGATCAGTGCGAAGGCCGCCGAGCTCTTCCCCCGGTGCGAGGTGGCCTGGAACGGCGGCAGGCAGCACGCACCAGACATCATGATCGCCGCGGCCTCTCCCGCCGAGGTCGACCGAGGCAACTTCCTGCTGGTCCTCGGCGAGATCCATCTGGCCTGCAACACCCTTGATAGCTCGGTATTCGCCGCAGAGCACCCAGAGCGGGCCAGGCTGGTTGCCGCTGAGCGTGCGGACCGAGGCCCGAACCGGGTCGTCTACATCGAGGCTAAGGACCATCCGCGCGTGACGTCGCGCGGGGGGACGTCAGCCATGCTCGGCGCTGGCCAGCTGTACTGGTCCGCTGCCCTTGCCGACGCGATGGAGCCGCCGGCGTCTGATCCGGTCATGCCAGGCGCTGCGATGACCGTCGCGCGTCGCGGCGATCAGCTGATCGTCCGGGTCGCGCCGGGCGGCACCGAGCTTGACTTCTTCGAGGTCATCAGCGACATGCTGGTCCTGGCTGTCATCGGCGCGTTCCAGCCAGTCGCTCAGGCCGCGCACCGCCCGCGGATCACGATCGACCAGTTCGTGCTCAGCCGCGAGCAGTGGATTTTCGACATCGATGAGTCAGCCTGGGCGTTCGTCACCGACGAGCAGGAACGCTATCGCCTGGCGCGTCAGTGGCGAGCCGACCATGAGCTGCCAGAGCGGGTGTTTTATCGAGTTCCCGTGAGACTCAAGCCCGCAGCCGTCGATTTCCGCAGCCTCGTCCTTGTCAATTTGCTCGCTAAGCACATCCGCCAGACCAAGGTCGCTGGGCATTCTAAATACACTATTTCGGAAATGCTCCCCGATCTGGGTCAGCTCTGGCTCTCCGACCGAGCGGACCAGCGGTACGCCTCCGAGCTGAGATTTATCGTCTGCGACTGCCTCACTAGAAATGACGGCTAGCCAAAGGGCTGCTGGCGAGATGCGCAATTCAAAAGATGCTCGGCAAGTTTCGAATTATGAGGATATTTTCTGGATCCCCCTCCGCAGGGGAGCGGAATGAGGAATCACGTGGCCATGTCCTATGGACCAGCATCGTCAGGCAAAAATTTGACTGAGTTTAGCGGCGCCGGCCGTCAGCTGCCAGAAACGACGCTGCCCGAGCTGTTCGAGGCACAAGCGGCCAGGACTCCGCAGGCTATTGCGGTTACGTGCGGTGATGTCACCCTGACCTACGCCGAGCTGGGCGAGCGGGCCGAGCGGCTCGCCGGGTATCTCATCTCGCTGGGCGCGGGTCCTGAGCGGCTGGTGGCCGTCGCGCTTGAGCGCTCCGCCGAACTGGTGGTCGTGCTGCTGGCAGTACTCAAGTCCGGAGCTGGATACCTGCCGGTCGATCCTGAATATCCGGCTGAGCGGATCTCGTACATCCTCGACGATGCCCGGCCGGTCCTGCTGGCCTGTGACCAGGTCACAGCGCGGCGGTTGCCGGCCGTTGAAGTACCCCGGATCATCGTCGACGACCAGGCGTGCGCGGCGGTGGTGGCCACATTCCCCGCTACCCGGCTCGCTGTGGTTTCAGCTGACTCCGATCGCGCCGTTCGGCTCCAGCCAGCACACCCGGCCTACGTCATCTATACGTCAGGCTCGACTGGCCGTCCAAAAGGCGTGGTGGTCCAGCACAGGAACGTGGCTCGCCTGGTGGCGATGACCAGCGGCTGGGTAGATGCCGGGCCGGGCGACGCGTGGACGCTGTTCCACTCTTACTCGTTCGACTTCTCGGTATGGGAGATGTGGGGAGCACTGTCGACCGGCGGCCGCCTGGTCGTCGTCCCCTACCTGGTGTCCAGGTCGGCCGAGGAGTTCAGGGAACTCCTGGCGGCAGCGCAGATCACTGTGCTGAGTCAGACGCCCTCGGCTTTCTACCAGCTGATGGACGTCTGGGGGGATGACGCTGGCCTGGCGGTGCGGTACGTCATCTTCGGCGGCGAGGCGCTGGACTGCGCCAGGGTAGCCCGCTGGGCGCGGACGGTCCAGGACGCCCCCGCACTGGTGAACATGTACGGGATCACCGAGACCACGGTGCACGTGACCGGGCATGTCGTGGACGTCGCCGGGCAGCAGACCGCAAGCGTTATCGGAGTGCCCATCCCCGACCTGCGAGTGTTCGTGCTCGACGAGAACATGCGCGAGGTCCCGCCAGGGGCGGACGGGGAAATGTACGTCGCAGGCGCGGGGGTGGCTCGTGGCTACCTGAACCGGCCGGGGCTGACCGCCGAGCGGTTCGTCGCATGCCCGTTCACTGATGTTGGCGGCACTGGCGGGCGGATGTACCGGACCGGGGACCTGGCGCGGCGGACAGTGAAGGGGGAAGGGGAGGCGGGTGGGGGAGCTCGAATATCTGGGCCGGTCCGATGACCAGGTCAAGGTCCGCGGGTTCCGCATCGAGTCGGCGAGGTCGAGGCGGTGCTCGCCGGGCTGGACGGGGTAGTGCAGGCTGCCGTGATCGTGCGCGAGGACCGGCCTGGCGACCAGCGGCTGGCCGGGTACGTGGTCGCCGCTCCCGGGGTGGTGCTGGACCCGGCTGGGCTGCGGGAGGCGTGCGGCCGGGTGCTGCCCGGATACATGGTGCCGTCGGCGGTGCAGGTACTTCAGGCGCTGCCACTGACCGCCAGCGGAAAGCTTGACCGGCGGGCGCTGCCGGCTCCTGAGTATCTCTCTGGTGCTGGCCGGAAGTCGGCGACGGCTGCGGAGCGGGTGCTGTGCGAGGTATTCGCACAGGTACTGGGGCTGGATCGGGTGGGGGCCGAGGATAGTTTCCTTGAGCTGGGAGGGCATTCGCTGCTGGTGACTCGGCTGGTGTCGCGGCTGCGGGTGGTGCTGGGTGTTGAGGTGCCGGTGCGGGCGGTGTTCGAGCATCCGACTCCGGCGTCGCTGGCTGTGGTGCTGGCCGATGCGGGGGTTGCGAGGCCGCCGGTGGAGCGGGTGGAGCGGCCGGAGCGGCTGCCGCTGTCGTTCGCGCAGCAGCGGCTGTGGTTCCTCGAGCAGCTGCACGGGCCTGGCACGGCCTATAACCTGCCGTTCGCGTGGCGGCTGGCCGGTGAGCTAGACACCGCTGCACTGACGGCGGCGCTGGGTGACATGGTGGCCAGGCACGAATCACTGCGCACAGTCTTTGCCGTCGACGGCGGCCAGCCCTATCAGAACGTCATCTCCGCGGCGGAAGCTGCCTTGCCCGTGACGGTCACGACGGCGCTCCCTGACCAGCTGGCAGGCCTGGTCGACGCTGCGGCCAGGCACGTCTTCGACCTGGCCGCAGAGATTCCCGTGCGGGCGTGGCTGTTCGAGGTCGGCGCGACTGCTGTCTTCGCTAACACCGGAAGTGCTGCCTGCGGACGGCAGTCCGCAGGCAGCACTGAGCACGTCCTGCTGCTGCTGACGCACCATATCGCCAGTGACGGCTGGTCGATGGAGATCCTGATTGCCGAACTGGCCACGGCCTATGCGGCGAGGCGGAACGGTCAGTCGCCGGACTTGCCAGAGCTGCCTGTCCAGTACGCGGATTACGC
>CAWFVM010000001.1:0-713774 GCA_963819285.1 uncultured Actinomycetota bacterium | reverse complement strand
AGTAGGGCACACTGCAGAAGGACCAGCTGACTCGCTACTCAGACATGATCCAGATCGCCGAGTAGTTGCGCTCAGATAGGCCCCCGATTGGTCGCTGAGAAAGGCTCAGAATTCCAATTCAGGTACAGTCGGCACGTCGGACTGTCGCGACAGTTGGCCAGGCGGTGGGTGGTCGGTGCGACACCTCCGTCGCTAGGTTCTAGGCTTACTCCTTGATCATCGAGCAATGATCACCCGCGCACCTGCTTGGCTGAGTCGTCAGAAGCCGGCCGCTGCGCAGCCGCCACCGGAAGGTCAGCATTGCGTTGCCTGGTCCCGCGCCCTCGCGTAGTTGCCGCGGATCTCCTGGGTCAGCGGATGATCGTCCCGCAGGACGCGTTTGGCGTCGGCGAGTGCTTGCTGGAATAGGGTGACGGCCTCGCCCAGCCGCCCCGCCGCCTGGTATGCGGCGGCGAGGTTGTTCCGCAATTCCAGGGTGTCGGGGTGGTCGGCGCCCTGCACCCGTTCCCGGTTCGCGAGGTTCTCCTCGAACAGGGAGATAGCCTCACCCAGCCGCCCCCCGTCCTTGTAGGCGGCGGCGAGGTTGCTCCGCGAGGACAAGGTGTGCGGGTGGTCGGCGCCCAGCACCCGTTCCCGGTCGGCCAGGTTCTGATGGTACAGCGCGATGGCCTCGTCCAGCTGCCCCCCAGCCCGGTAGGCGCGGGCCAGGTTGTTCCGCGATTGCAGGGTGCTGGGGTGGTCGGTGCCCAGCACCCGTTCCCGGTCGGCCAGGTTCTGCTGGTACAGGCCGACGGCCTCGTCCAGCCGTCCCGCAGCCCGGTAGGCGCCGGCCAGGTTGCCCCATGAGATTAGAGTGTCGGGGTGGTCGGCGCCCAGCACTCGTTCCCGGTCCGCTAGGTTCTGCTGGTACAGGCCGATGGCCTCGTCCAGCCGCCCCTCAGCCCGGTAGGCGCCGGCCAGGTCATTCCGTGAGGTCAGAGTGTCGGGGTGGTCGGCGCCCAGCACCCGGTCCCGGTCTGTTAGCGCCTGCTCGAACAGGGGGGTGGCTTCGCTCAGCCGCCCCGCCGACCGGTAGGCGCTGGCGAGGCTGTTCAGCGATTGCAGAGTGTCGGGGTGGTCGGCGCCCAGCACTCGCTCCCGGTCCGCCAGCGCCTGCTCGAATAGAGGGATGGCTTTGCTCAGCCGCCCCGCTGATAGGTAGGCGCCGGCCAGGTTTCTCCGTGAGGTCAGGGTGTCGGGGTGGTCGGCGCCTAGCACCCGGTCCCGGTCTGTTAGCGCATGCTCGAACAGGGGGATTGCTTCGCTCAGCCGCCCCGCCGACCGGTAGGCGCTGGCGAGGCTGTTCAGCGATTGCAGAGTATCGGGGTGGTCGGCGCTTAGCATCCGCTCCCGGTCCGCGAGAACCCTTTCGAGCAGGGGCACGGACCTGGTGATGTCGGACAGCTGGTTCAGGTACCAGCCCGCCCGGGCCAGCAGGTCCAGGAACGTCACCTGGGCCGGGCCGTCGGGCACGCCGGGGCCGTCCAGGTGCCCGGCTAGGGCGGTGACCTGCGTGACGAACTCCCGCATCACCTCCGGGTGCCGCCACGTATCCTCCCCGGCGGGCAGCATCCCGCCCAGGACGGCCATCGCGTCCGCGACCGCAGTGGCCAGGGTGCCGGCCGCGGCGGCATGCTCGCGGAGCACCCGTAGCACCAGGCGGTGCGCCAGCACCGTCCTGCCGTCCGCGCTGAACAACACCAGCGACCACCCCGCCAGGTGCCCCAGAATCCCGTCAGCCATCACCTCATCCGCCCCCGCTGCCGCAGCCAGCACGCTGCGGGGCACCCCGGCCGCGGACAGCACCGCCAGCACATCGAGTATCCGCGCGCCCGTCCCAGTGGCATCGCCCGCCAGGGCGGCGCGCACGGCCAGCATGATCGCCTCTGCCGTCCGGTGCGGGTACGGATCTTCTTCCGGCCGTGCCAGGTAGGCATCGACCATCACGCCGGCGAGACGCCGCAGGTACGCGGCATAGCCCAGCCGCTGTCCGGCGATTACCGCCCCGGCTTGCGTCAGCGCCAGCGGCAGGCAGCCCAGCTCCCGCGCCACCGCCAGAGCCCCAGCGTCGTCCTCCAGACCGGTCCGTTCCGCCAGGAACGCCGCCGCCTCGCCTTCACTGAACACCCCCACCGGAACCGGCGCCCCCAATGCGGCCAGCGACGCCCTGGAACTGGTCACCACCACCTGCGCCGCCCCCGCCGCAGGCAGGAACGGGCGCACCACATCGGCGCTGACGGCGTTGTCGAGCACCACGAGGCACCGCTGGCCGTCGGCCTCCAGCCACCGCCGCACCCGCCCCGCCGCCACCGGTGAATCCGGCCCGTCCCCGGCCAGGCCGGCCGCCGCAGCCAGCTCCCCATACCCGGCCAGCAAGCTGGCCTGCGACGACGCGTCCACCCAGGCCACCACCGGCCACCCCTCCGCCAGCCGCCGGCGCGCCAGCGCCGCCGCGACCTGGGTCTTGCCCGTCCCCCGCAACCCCGTCACCGCGAACACCACCCGCGCCCCGACCGGTGTCCCTCCCGTCAGCGCGTCCAGCAGCCCCGGCCGGTCCTGGTACGCGGTCGACTGCTGCGGGATATCCCCCACCACTATCCGCCTCGCCGACGCCGGGATCCGGCTCGCCACGGTGGCCTGCCCCGGCCCGAGGATCCGGGAGACTGCCTCCACCAGCCGGCTCAGCGCATCAGCCCTCCCGGCGCCGAACAAGTCCGCCGGCTCCAGCGAAGCCAGCGTCCTGCCCCCGCCCAGATCCAGGTCCGGGACCTCGCAGTCATCCAGCCGGACCGGGATCAGCCACGGCACATGCGGCCATCGCTGCCGCAACTCGCCGACCGCCACTGACAGCTCCTCGTTCTGCCGCGACCGCACCAGAGCCAGAGTCGCAAAGGAAAAGCACGCCAAGAACGCCAGCGCCTCACCGGAAATCGCTTCGCGGATCACCGATTTCCAGTCATCACCCGGCCCAATCTGCTGCACATCCCGCCAGACCCTGATGCCGGCGCTCTCCAGCGCAGCCTGCACCCCATCAACTGCGCCGGAGTCCGCACGGCTATAGCTGATGAATGCATACTTCACCCGGACGCCCTCATCACCCACACCCGCCAAGCCTAGAGCTACCGCACTGGCTGCACCACCAGCATATAAGCCAGCCCGCACCCAACAAATAGGTCGCCGACTCACCAGCTGCAAAGACGGTGTCGAAAGCACCCAGATCGAACCGTATTTGCGCGGCCTCGACTTAGACGACTCTTACTGTGCACGACATCGCCTTGCGGGTTCATGATCAAGGGGGGCTCCACGGTCGTTTCAAGATCGTTTGAGTCAGTTGGAGACTCGGCCTGCTGCTGTTGACGTGATGTGACGTGCTGTCACGATCAGGTGTCGGGCGGCGTGCCGATCTTGAAGTAAGGCGAAGCCCCGGTAATACGAGTTGTCCTCCTACAGACTTCTCACCAGCCGGAGCTTCGCCTTGCCTGATTGTGCCACTGCCGGCTGCTGCCCGGAGCCGTCCGGGCGGATACCGTCTTTGCCTGCCGGTGACCCGTCGGGCGGCCCGACTGCTGGCCCTGGCATGGTCCCGGCGTCCGGGGCGTGCCGTGACCTGCTGGAATTGCTCGCCGGGGTGAGCGACGGGCGGGCGGGTCAGGGACGTGATCATCCGGTGACGGCGGTGCTGGCCCTGGCCGCTGCGGCGGTGGTGGCCGGGTCGCGGTCGTTCGCCGCGATCGCCGGGTGGGCCGCTGACGTGCCCGCCGGGGTGCTGGAGGACCTGTACCGGCGGTGCGGGGCCGTCCGCCCGGACGCCGGGCCGCCGTCGAGATGCACGATCTGGCGGGTCGTCACCGGCGCTGATGCCGCGGCCCTGGACGCGGCGGCCGGGGCCTGGCTGATGGAGCGGGCCGCGGCGTCCGGGGAACTCGTCCTCGCGGGCGGCGGTGATGACGGGACGCCGCTGATCCCGGTGCGGGTGGACGGCAAGACCGTCCGGGGTGCCAGGAACCCGGAGGCAGCCAGGTTCACCTCCTGGCCGCCCTGGCCGGGGTCAGGGGTGTCGTCGCCGGCCAGGTCGAGGTCGGCGCGAAGACGAACGAGATCCCGATGATCATCCCGCTGCTCGACGGCCTGGACCTGGACCAGGCCGTCATCACGGCCGACGCGCTCCACTGCCAGCGCGCCACCGCCGGCTACCTGCACAAGCGCGGCGCGGGCTTCATCCTGCCGGCGAAGGACAACCAGCCTGGCCTGTTCGACGCCCTGGACGCCCTGCCCTGGCGCGACGTACCTATCGCCCGCGCTGCGACCGACCGGGGCCACGGCCGGATCACCACCCGCACCATCCAGGTCCTGCCGGCACCGGAAGACCTGCCGTTTCCGCACGTCAGCCAGGCCTACCTGATCGAGCGGCACGTCACCGCCCTGGACGGCACCCGGCTATCGGAGGTCGCCGCACTCGGCGTCACCAGCCTGGACGCGGCCAGTGCCAGCCCGGAAACCATCGCCGGCCTCGTCCGCGGCCAGTGGGCGATCGAGTCCCTGCACTGGCTCCGCGACACCCTTTACCGCGAAGATGACTCACGAGTCCGGACCCGGTCAGGACCCAGGGCCATGGCCGCACTCAGGAACCTCGCCGTCGGCGCCCTTCACCAGCACGGACGCCACGACACCACCGAAGCCACCCGATGGGCCAGCCGATCCATCGACCGACCCTTCACAATCCTCGGTCTCAATTAATGATCTTGAAACGGCCGTGAGGGGGGCTCGACCCGCTAGCCAATATGCTCAGCTCGCTCTCGGCTCCCACGCTCTGCGTCTGGCCAGCGATTCGACGTGGGCATAGGGACTCCGGAGTCCCTCAGCTCCGCCCGAACTGATGATCATCGGCATGCACTCGGCATGACTGGCCGCACACAATCGCCTTAGATGGCAGTCATCTGCCTAGGCCATGCTCAGCCCCCTGACCATGCTTGTCATCATCGGCATCGTCTAGCGAAGTCGTGACAGATGCTCGGCTCGAATCCGCATAGGCTGTGGCGGCGGTTTCAAGACCGCTCCTGCGAGGCTGCTGACCTGTGGTGATCTCGTGGCGGCAAGGATTTTGGGCACCTATTCGGCACGAGCAGTTTCATGAATGGCGGGGCCAGAACCCGAGCCGGTGAGTGCTGCAGCAGAACTATGGCAGCTGGGTCAAGATCGGTGGCGGGTGGTCGCACACGATCTTGGTCTGGAGTAGCCGGGCACAGGATCCGGACGGCCAGAGGCTGGGTTGCTGCCATCGTTTCCTGGCAAGCTCGGTCGCTAGTTGTTCTAGCGAGAAGCTGGGCGGC
Organism: uncultured Actinomycetota bacterium; assembly: GCA_963819285.1. Classification (GTDB taxonomy): domain Bacteria; phylum Actinomycetota; class Actinomycetes; order Streptosporangiales; family Streptosporangiaceae; genus Chersky-822. The sequence continues at coordinate 708,405 of CAWFVM010000001.1, read as the reverse complement.
GATGTTGTATTCGCTTCTGGAGAGCGGCAGCGTCGGCGTGCCGTCCCAGGGCGCCGTAGGTGGCGGCGAGGTTGCCCAGGCGGAGCGCGGTGTCGGGGTGGTCGGGGCCGAGGGCGGTCTCGGTGATCGCGAGCGCGCGTTCCTCCAGCGGCAGCGCCTCGGCGTGCCGTCCCAGGGCACTGTAGGTGGAGGCGAGGTTGCCCAGGCGGAGCGCGGTGTCGGGGTGGTCGGGGCCGAGGGCGGTCTCGGTGATCGCGAGCGCGCGTTCCTCCAGCGGCAGCGCCTCGGCGTGCCGTCCCAGGGCACTGTAGGTGGAGGCGAGGTTGCCCAGGCGGAGCGCGGTGTCGGGGTGGTCGGGGCCGAGGGCGGTCTCGGTGATCGCGAGCGCGCGTTCCTCCAGCGGCAGCGCCTCGGCGTATCGTCCCAGGTCGCTGTAGCTGCGCGCGAGGTTGCCCAGGCGGCGCGCGGTTGTGGGGTGGTCGGGGCCGAGGGCGGTCTCGGTGATCGCGAGCGCGCGTTCCTCCAGCGGCAGCGCGTCGGCGTATCGTCCCAGGTCGCTGTAGCTGCGCGCGAGGTTGCCCAGGCGGCGCGCGGTTGTGGGGTGGTCGGGGCCGAGGGCGGTCTCGGTGATCGCGAGCGCCCGTTCCTCCAGCGGCAGCGCGTCGGCGTATCGTCCCAGGGCACTGAAGGTGGCGGCGAGGTTGCCCAGGCAGAGCGCGGTGTCAGGGTGATCGGGGCCGAGGGCGGCCTCGGTGATCGCGAGCGCCCGTTCCTCCAGCGGCAGCGCGTCGGCGGGCCGTCCCAGGGCGCCGTAGATGGCGGCGAGGTTGCCCAGGCAGAGCGCGGTGTCAGGGTGATCGGGGCCAAGGGCGGCCTCGGTGATCGCGAGCGCGCGCTCCTCCAGCGGCAGCGCGTCGGCGGGTCGTCCCAGGGCGCTGAAGGTGGCGGCGAGGTTGCCCAGGCGGAGCGCGGTTGTGGGGTGGTCGGGGCCAAGGGCGGCCTCGGTGATCGCGAGCGCGCGCTCCTCCAGCGGCAGGGCGTCGGCGGACCGTCCCAGGGCACCGTAGGTGGCGGCGACGTTGCCCAGGCGGCGCGAGGTGTCAGGGTGATCGGGCCCGAGGGCGGCCTCGGTGATCGCGAGCGCGCGCTCCTCCAGCGGCAGGGCGTCGGCGTACCGTCCCAGGGCACTGAAGGTGGCGGCGAGGTTGCCCAGGCAGAGCGCGGTGTCAGGGTGGTCGGGGCCGAGGGCGGCCTCGGTGATCGCGAGCGCCCGTTCCTCCAGCGGCAGCGCGTCGGCGTATCGTCCCAGGTCGCTGAAGCTGCGCGCGAGGTTGCCCAGATCGATAGCTGTTTCGCGGTGGTCGGGGCCGTAGATCCGCAAAGCGATGTCCAGAGCTGTCCTCTGCAGCCGGAGGGCGCGCTGGTAGTCGCCCTGAGTTGCGTGGAAGACCGCGATCGCGCTCAGAGCCTGGTCGAGAGCTGCGGGTTCTTGTCCCGGGCTGTAGTGGCTGGCGATGCTGCCTGCGTGCGGGGCCAGGGCACGCAGGAACGGCCACGCCGCCACGTTGGTCTGCGGGTCGCGCGGCAGCGCCTGACCGAGCCAGTCCAGCGCGGTATCCTGCGGCCGGGAGCCGCCGGTGCCGGGGCTGCTGCCTGCGGGGCTGGCCAGGAGCACGGCCTGGACGAGGCGGTGCATGCTGACAGTGTCGGCGGTCAGGGTGATCATGCTGTAGGACGCGAGGAGGCCGAGCGCGTCGTCGGTCTGCATGCCGGGGTCCTGGCCGCCCAGGATGCCGCGGGGCACCCCGTCCGGCGCGAAGGTGGCCAGGACGTGCAGGAGGCGGGCGGCTGCCGGGTCGCGCTGGTCGATGGCGTGCAGGGTGATGTCCCACAGTCGGGCGATGGTGCGCTGGGCGCTGCCGCCTTCGGGGGCGGCGGCGTGCAGGCGCGCGGGATGCTGGCGCAGGAGGGTGAGGTACCGGGCCAGGGGGATGCGGGTCTGGGCGATGTAGGCGGCGGCCTGGTCCAGGGCCAGCGGCAGGAATCCCAGCTCGGCCGCGATCGCGGCCGCTGCGTCCTGGTCCCCGGGCCGGGTCTGGCCGGTGACCGTGCTGATCAGGGCGGCGGCCGGGGCCGGGTCCAGCACGTCGAGCCTGACCGGGGCCGCCACCCGCTGCCAGCCGATGTCGCGGCGGGTCGTCATCAGGATATGGCCCTGGCCCTGGACCTGGCCGAGCAGCGGCTGGACATGCCCAGGGCTGGTGACGTCATCGAGGATGAGAAGCCATCCGGCGTGGGCCTGCAGCCACGTGATCGCCCACGCGGCGGCCTCGGAGGTGGTCAGGGTCAGGGCCGCCTCCGGGCACAGCCGCCCGGCCAGGCCGGCCAGCCCGGCCTCGACGCGGACGCTGTCGTCGGCGGTGATCCACCATCTCAGCTGGTACCGGCTGCGGTGAGCGCAGGCGTGCTGCAGCGCGAACTCGGACTTGCCTACCCCGCCCAGCCCGTAGACCGCCTGGGTCACCACCACGCCCGGGCGGCCCGGCAGCGCCTGGTCAAGCTGCGCCAGCGCAGCGCCGCGGCCGACGAACACCGCTGCCGGTGGCCGGGGCAGGTTATTCATCCCCGGCACGGCACTCACCTCGGCAGGGCGGGGAATGACCCCTGCTGTCCCGAGCACCGGCGCCCGCGCGTCTACCCGTGCATGATCGCCAGTCAGCACCAGGCCGCTGATCCGCTCCGCAGCGACCGAACGCTGACCCGAGGCCCCGGCCCGCGCCGCCCGGGGAACGTCTTCAGCCGCCATCACCGCCTACCCGGCGGTCGTGGTGCTGTTGTCCCCGGTCACCGCGACACCGCTGATCGACTGCGCGGCGATCGACCGCTCACCCGAAGCGGTCACGGTGATGACCGGAGCACCGGCCAGCATCTCCCGCAAGCCCGCGGCCAGCTGCGCGTCCGCGCTGAGGACGCGGCGGATCTCCACCCGCAGCGCCGCCTGCAGATCGGGATCAAGCGGATCAGCGGCCAGTTCCGCGACCGCCCGCGGCACCTCTCCCGCTGGGCGCGCGCCGAAGATCCGCTGCAGCATCCGCCGGCCGAACCTCACCGTCGCGTCCGCCGCCTGATCACGCGCCTTCACCAGGACCGCTCCGCCGTAAGCACCCACCGCCGCAGTCACGTAAGGCGATATCTCGCTAACCAGTAACGCCAGGTCGCCGCTCATGACCCCCCTGAGAAATTGATAGCCCGACAGTGACGTACTCGTTCCGGAATCGTCACACCCACGATATGCCCTGGCGCCCGACTGCACTTCCCTTGCCATGATGCCGTCACGCGGCATCCAGTCCGCTCTTTCCCCTCGCAAATACAGCACGGCATACAGAGCGGCGCGGTACCACGACCGCCAGGTACCGCCCGGCCGGCCCATCCTCACGGCAGCAAATGGCGTGAACGGCTCCCGTCAGACCCCTTAGAGCCGCTCGCCTGAGCGCCGCGCAGGGCCGGGCAGGCCCCGCAGAGGCCGCAAGCCCGGCATGGACCGACGACGCTGGTGCCGAGCAGAGCGAGCCGCCCGTGATCACCGCTGAGGAGTTCTCAGCAGAAGCGTTCACGTGCATGCGTCCCTATGCGATCATTCGCAACCGGGGGGCGCCGCTGAAGAACTGCCGGAAATTTGTACTGACCCGCCGCCCTCCAGTGGTCGTCCGCCGCCAAGACCACCGAACTTGACCGTAGCGGTTCTCAAGACCGCTAAGGAATTCGACTGACCACGCTGGATGGCATCGTCAGTCAGCATTCGGGCACGCATTCGGCACAGTCCTATGGCCACTAGGGTTGGTCCAGCTCAGCATGCCGGGCGCTGCGGCAGCCCAATTCCGTCAGGGGACGCCTTTGAGCCACTGGTAGACAGAAGCGCGGGTCGAGCGCTCGAGCCAGCTGCGAAGCGCGCGGCAGCCGAGTCCCCCATCCTGCCGATTGCCTGCCGAGCCAACGTCAGCACCGGACGTCGTCGCGTGCACTGTATCTTTCGTTGCAGCGCTGCTCCGCACTGGCAAAAGGGCCTGCAGTAGGACTAGACGCGGCGAGAGAGGGAGGCAGCGACGTGAGCGACAGTCGACCTGACGGTGCCTCGGCCCTCACGGACGCCTGCGCGACCTTAGAAGACGCCTGCACCGAGGCAGACATCCCGAGCGCAGGAGCGCAGTTGCTCAGGCTGGGTGAGAACGCGCTCTTTCGGCTGGCACAGGACGAGATCATCGTGCGGATAGCCCGGAGCGCAGCCGTCCTCCCGGATGCTCAGAAGGAGGTGGCCGTTGCCTCGTGGCTGCGACAGTCCGGCGTCCTTGCCGCGGAGCCAACCAGCCACGGGCAGCCATTGCTGGTAGCCGGTCACCCCGTCACGTTCTGGAAGCTGATCGACGACAGTGGAACCAAAGCGACCCTAGCGGCCCTGGGCTCGATCCTGCGGGAGCTGCATTCTCTTCCGGTGCCAGCTGAGCTGGGCCTGCCTGCGTTCGAGATATTTGACAGGGTCGCCGAGCGAGTCGCGAAGGCCGAGGTGCTGACCAGCTCCGGGCGCGACTTCCTCCTCCAGCGCCTCGAAGATCTAGGCCACGCCTACAGTGAGCTCCGGTTCACGTTGCCCACCGCAGCCGTCCACGGTGATGCTCACCAGGGCAACCTGATCCAGCGAACGGACGGCCAGGTCGTGGTCATCGACTTCGAGCGCTTCGCCTTCGGACCCCCCGAGTCCGACCTGGCGGTCACCGCCACCGAGTACCTGATCGGCTGGCACACCGACGCGGCTTACGCCAGCTTCTGCGACGCCTACGGCTTCGACGTCATGCAATGGCCCGGATTCCCGGTACTCCGGGCGATCAACGAACTGAAGATGACGACCTGGCTCATGCAGAACGCGGGCGAGAGCGAGCAGATCGCGGCCGAGTTCCGCACCCGGCTCGCGTCCCTTCACGACGATGACGCCCCGCGCAACTGGCAGCCGTTCTAGCCCGGCCCGCTCCCCGGATACCGCTCAGCCACGAACACCTTGAAGTCCCGTACCTCCGCGTCCGCCTCGTATGGCGCCAGGTCGGCGGACAGGTCGGTGATGTACCTCAGGTACCGCTGCGACTTCAGGCTTCCCGCTAGCTCGATCGCACCCCGCGCCACAGCCACAGCCTGCCCGGGTTCGCGCTGCTGCACGAAGCTCGCGGCGTGCACGAGCCGGATAAACGCCAGCGTGCGCACATAGGCCGGGTCAGTCAGCTCGATCGCCCGGGTCACGAACTCCTGCGTGCTGCGCGGACTGCGCAGGTCGCGGAAGCAGTGCGCGCCCTCGCCCGCCAGCTCGGCCGCGTCGAAGTACCTGATCCACTCCGGGTCCTCGGCCGGGTCGCTCTTGTCGTAGAACAGCTCCGCCTCGCGCAGCGCCTGGGAGCAGGCGGCGTCATCCCTGTTTCCAGCATGCGCCCGCGCTTCCATCGCGAGGAACATCGCCATCGTCGTCGCACTGGCAGCGTTCCTCGCGCCTTCCTGGGCGGCTCTGGCGAGCTGCACCGCCTGCTCGAAATTGCCGAGGTAGGTGGCCTGATGACTCATGTTCGCCAGCAGCCGGCCGCCCATCATCCGGTCGCCGGCTTCCTGCGCGAGCTTGAGCGCCTGGATGAGGTAACTCTGGGCGAGCCCGTGCCGGCCGGTGTCGTACGCGGTCCAGCCCAGGAGCTGGGCGACTTCGGCTGCTGCGGAGTACAGCTTCCGTCCGACCTGCTCGGTGTACCGGCCATCCAGCAGCGGGCACACGTCGTTGGCGAAGTACTGCGCGAGCGCGGCACGGGCGTGACCGCCGCCGAACTGGAAGTCCATCGTCATGAACATCTGCGCGGTAGCCCGTACCGCCGCGACATCGGAATCACCCACGTTGATCCGTCCGGCATCCCGGACGTGCAGCGGCTCTGGCCTGGACAGGAGCCACTTCAGCATCGGCGTCGGCCAGGCGGCCGGGACGACGGCAGCCCCTAATGCCGCGAGATCCCCGGCCAGCTCCCGCCGGGTCAGCCCGAGCAGCCGCTGGCCTGCCAGCGTCCCGTCCTCCGGGTAATCCAGCCCGCTTTCCAGCGTCGCCGACGCCCCTGAGCTGCCCATACCGATGTCATCGGCAGTGACCCGGGTACCCGCCTTACGGCTCAGCGCGACGGCGATGTACAGAGCTGTCGCTGGCCGCGGCGTCACGCCGTCCAGCCAGCGCCGCACGTCCACATGCGTGCACCTCAGCTCGGTGCCGTGCTCCCGGGCGACTGCCTGGACCCGCGACGCGAGGCTCGTGTTCGAGCAGCCAGCGCGTCGCATGACCTCGCCGAGCTGAACGTTCGGCTGTCTCGGCATTGCCCGCCCTTCGGTGCGCCATAAGGCAGACCGATTTTACGACAAAACCGTGCTTTGCGTCGGACTGAAAATCACCGGCAAAAGCACCCCCGTGCACATAATCACCGGCCCGATCACACTGCCGCCGCATACCGGTCGCGAGGTTTCCTGAGTTCAGCCGCAGTGCGGCAAGCAGCCCAGAAGGCAGGAGCAGCCCAGTGATCACCATCATCGCCCTCGTCATCTCCTTCATCGCCGGCACCCTAGCAGGCACGATCATCCTGCTCCGAGCCGGAATCACCCGCGAGGAGAAGGACCACTCGCTGATGCGCAAGCCAGCCAACCGCGCCTGCGCCGTCACGCGGCGCATCGTCGACTTCAGCACCGAGATCCCCCAGCGATAACCCCCATCCCGTCGAACCCGCACCGGAGCACCTGATGACAATCTGGCTCAGCACCGACAACGACGCCGCAGACGACAGCCGCTTACCCGAGGGCACGGTCGCGGGAAGCGTGCTGAGGGCAGCCCGCCTCTCGGCCGGACTAGACCCAGGGCAGCTCGCAGCCCGCGCCGGCGTTAACGAGCAGACCATTCATTCGTGGGAAAAAGGGCACGAGCCACTCGCCTCCCTCCCCGTAACTCAGCTCGACGGCCTGAAAGCCGCCCTGCGAACCGCCGGAGCACACGAGCAGCTCATAGCCGACCTGGACACCGCCGCCTGGTGCGACATCATCCTCAGCGCGATAGCCGAGCACGACGACCTCGCGTGCCTCCTAGCCGATCCGCTAGCCCGAGAGGCAGCGTTCGGCGAGTTGCTCGGCTGGGCCATCTCAGGGCACACCCCGGCCCGGTACACCCCGTTCCGCGACGGCCATTAACTCTCAGTTGGATGAGGCACGACGATGGATGCTCTGCCGGCTCTGGTGCCGCTAGAGACCGGTCACGGGGTCTCCGTCCGGTGGTCGGTGGGCAGGTTGCCGCGGGATGCTGCCTGGTCGTGGTGGAGTGCGGCGCGTAGTTCGTGCAGGTGGGGCGTGACGAGGGCGTAGAGGCCGGGGTCGGCGCTGTTCTTGCGGACGGCCGTCCAGCGGTAACCGTGCCAGCCGTGCCGGATGCGGCTGATGGTGAAGGCGGGGTAGGCGGCTCTTACCCGGGCCAGGCCCGGGATATCTGCGGCGTCATGAAGGAGCTTGAGCGGGGCTGTCATCGGCCGGGGTCTTTCGCATCTGGGTGCGGGCTGGCTTAGCGGTCGCTTGCTGTGAGGGGGTGCTCTATTACCGTGATGCCGTCAAGTTCGACGAGTACGGGGCGGCCGTCGAGCTCGGTGATGATGGGTCCGTTGGCGGCGAGTTTCCGGAGCCGGGTGATGATGGCTGCGGCGAGTAGGTTGGTGGTCTTCGGTGTCGCATCGCCTGGCTGCATGATCTGCTCGACCGTGCCGGGGTCCATTGTCGCGAGTGCCTGCTGGAATATCGCGACGTACCTGTCCTGGTATCCCTCCAGGAGGCTTTCGTCCTGGGCGTGCTCGGCGCATTTCAGCGCGGGTGCGCAGAGCTGGCAGGGCTGGCCGAGCCTGTGCATCCGGTACGCGATCGCGTCGTCCAGCGTTTGCAGTGTTCCGAACGTCGCTGATGTCCCGGGGTCGAGTAACGACATGGCATTGTCCCGTCTCTTGGGCTGGGGAGCTGACTACTGTGCCGCTCGTACCGACGTGGCAGGGGCAAGGATCTGGTCACCAGCAAAGCTAGGTGATCAGGACGTCACGGCGGGTAGGCACTGCATCCCGCAGGTGATAGGTACGTTTCGTACCCCGGTAAGTTTCTGGCCTAGGCCGCGATACCGATCGCAGTCGCTAGTGCCTGAGCTTGACCGCGTGCCATGCGGTCGTCGCTCTGCGCTGCCTCGCTGACGTACGAGCGCGTGAAGAAGTTGTAGCGGGCCGTGTCCTGTGATTCGTCCCACGCCCGCTGGAGCAGGGCGACGATGGCGACCGGGTCGGGGTGGTGGGAGCGGGTACGCAGGGAGCGGGCGCGGGCGGACTCTATGAGGTGGAAGCTGCGGCGGGTGGCACTGGGCATGGCCGCGAGGTCGAGCCTGCTTGCCTGCCGGATGGCGTGGCCAGCTTGCATGAGGTCGGTGTTCATGGTGACGGCGTATGCGTCGACCATGCCGGGTCCGAAGATCAGGTAGGGGTGGGAGTAGTCCCGGCCCAGGGCGTTCGCGGCTCGGGAGGCCTGATCCCAGTGCCGCCATGCGTCCCCGGCGTGCCCGGTCCTGGCGTGGGAGAGCGCGCTGGCGAGCTGCAGCAGTCCCCATCGCGCGAGGTCTTCGGCTGATTCTTGCGGCCTGAGCAGCTGGGCCGCAGACTGGGCGATCTCTATGCGGGCGGCTGGCTGTTCCCCCGCGTCCCTGAATACGTGGTTCAGGTACCAGGCGGCGCCGGCGATGGCGCGCGGGTCGTCAGCGTCCTGGGCTGCGGTCATGGCACGGTCCCCGCACAGCATGATCAGGTCCGGGCAGGGCTGGAATGAGAGGAATAGCTGGACCAGGTGGTAAGTCTCCGCCAGGCACACCAGCACACGGCGACGGTCCGCACCGTCGAGCCGCCGCGCGGCGTCGCGCCCGTCGCGCAGCAGGCCCGGAAGGAGGACCGACACGGCGGTGCGCTGGCGGCTGGAGCCGTGCCACGTTGCCCAGGCGTCGCGGACGCGAGATGACAGGCTGTCTGCTGTGGCCGGCTCGGTGTCCTGGCGCGGGCTGATGGCGTAATCGGTGAGCGACCGCGTGACGGCGTCGAGTGACTCGTGCCGTGCCTTGCCGAAATGCGCGACGGACAGCCGCTGGTCGCCGGTCAGCTCGGACAGGTCCGTGACGCCTAGTACTTCCGCGATGCGAAGCAGTACCGGCAGCCGGGGGGCCTGAAGCCGGCCTGACTCGACGGCCTTGACCCACTCGGCCGACTTCCCGACCAGGCCGCCGAGGACAGGGCGGGACATGCCCGCGCGATCGCGGTAGTGCCGGATCCGCTCGCCCGTAGCCCGGCCGGCGAGATCGCCTATCAGGGCCATTCGTGTGCCTCCCGTGATTGGCGCGCTGGTTTTATGATAGGCGGACGGGGCGGATCCATCTTGCTGGGGCGCGAGATCCCCGACGGCTGTGGAAAGAACCTGGCCGGATAGACGCCTACGCCTCGGACGCGGTGACCTGGGCGAAGCCGTGAACGCAGCGCTCCCGGCGGCAGGCCGGGCAGGTTGTCCCCAGGCACTTTCCGGCAGCGTCGCAGCCGCAAGGTTCAGTGCGCTCCGGGCAGTCCTCGACGCGGAGGTGGCCATGCCTGTCGACGGGCGGTTCGGTGTCCCAGGCGGCCAGCCAGGTGAAGGTGTCCATGATTCCCTCGATCCGGGCGGCAAGGATCGGGACGTCAGTGGATCGCGCGTATTCCAGGCCGGTCATCGCGTGGCGGACCTCCACAGAGACCTGGTAGGGCGACGGCGGCCCGGCCGTCGCATCGCCGGTCAGCGGCCCGGACGTATCCGCGCCAGACGTCCAGGTCAGCAGCTGCACGATCCCGCGCGCATACACGTTGGCATCGCGCGCCTGCTCTGAATCAGAGGGCCGGACTGGCCACGGGTGCCGCCACTGGGCCAGCAGTGCCCGGGAATGGACATCGGTGATCTCGGCCCCCGGCCGCGGGAACGCCGCGCCGTCGGTGACGTGCGGTTGGTCGTTCGGGCCGTTCCAGAGCGGCAGCGCGTCGAGGTCGCCGGCTAGCCATTGCAGGACGAACCTGGCGTGCATGACCTGGCCGCCAGGATCGGCTTTCCCGCCGGACAGCTCGGCCTCGGCACCGGCCTCCGCGAGTAACTCTGACCGGGTCGGCGGCCGGCCGGTCGGCGTGCTGAGAGTGACCGGTGCCGGGCTGCTGCCGGTCAGCGCCCACCGCCAGGCCAGGGCGGTCCGTCCGCGTGCGCCTTGCTCGCCGAGGCTGCGGGCGAGCACTGACCACAGCGTCGCTGGTGGCTGGCAGACTGAGTCCGGGAGCTGGTCCAGCAGGTCGACGATTCCCACGAGCCGTACGATACGCCGCTAGCCCGGCTCGGCCTCGAAGTCCGGCTGGCCTGTCGCCACCCCTGCCCGCTCCAGGACAGCGCGGGCTGGCGGGATCTCGGGCCTGGGCGGCTGGATGATCGCCTCGCGCTGGCGGCGGGCGAGCACGTCCCAGGCCGGCCCGGTGTAGACCGACTGTTCCTCGTCGGCGAACTGCGGCATCGTAGCGAGGCAGTCGAGTTGCTGCCGGGCCTGGCGGGCACGCTCTGTTATCTGCGCGAGCCGATCCGCCACGTCGGCGTCGATGTCGAGTGCCGCCAGGTTGACCGGCTCATGAGTGCCGGCAGTTGTGGATGGATTTATTCCAATATCTGAACTTGGAATTGCCGGGCCGGTGCCCTGGAGTGGCTTGAGCCTGGCGTCGGGGTGACGGCGGCGCAGCTCGAGGTCGGCGGCCAGCGCCATCCGGCGGGTGGGCTCGGTGAGGGCGGCCCACTGGCGGCGGGTTTCCTGGGCGTCGGCCAGCGTGGCGGCGACGCTGGTGGCCTTGGCGTGCATGGCATGCCAGAGCTGGGCCAGTTCCCGGTGCCTGGCAGCGGCGTCGGGGTCGGGAGTGGCGGGAGCGGCTCGTTCGGCGCGGATGGCGTTTTCCCAGGCGGTGCGGGCCTGGAGGCGGACCAGGCGGAGTTCGCCTGCGACGTGGGGCGGCGCCCAGGCCAGTTCCCGCTCGTAGCTGGCGCGGCGGAGGCGGAGCTGGCTGTCGCTGACGCCCCGCAGGTCCAGTCCGTCGATCCGGTCCAGGGCGGAGAAGGCGGCGTGCCAGCCGGCCCAGGCTTCGGGTGACACACGTCCGGGCTCGGGGCCGATCGCGTCGGCGGGCGCGTCGTAGCCGTAGAGCTCGCGGTAGGCGCCGATCGTGGCGGCACGCTGCTGCCAGTGCTCGCGTTCGGCCGGGTCGGCGGGTGGTTTTCCGAGTGAAAGGATGGCCCAGGCCGGCTCGGATGCGATGACGTGCTCGCCGATGCGGCGGGTCCGGTCGTCCATCGCGGCGGCCAGCTCGGCCAGGTAACGGGCTAGCTCCGGGTCGTCAGTGACCTGCTGGCGGCTGGCCCAGGGCTGTGGTGCGGCTGGCGGCCGGTGCTCGATCAGGCGGCGCACCCGCGAATCCAGGACGCGGGCTATATCCCGTGCTCCGGTGAGCGAACGGGCGGCGATGGCCTGGCGGAGCACGTCTGTGCCGTCCAGGCCGGTGGCCTCGGCCTGGCGCAGTGACCGCCACAGCCAGGTGCACGCCGGGTCGGCCAGGGCATCCTCGGCGAGGTGCTCCGGGAGGGCGTCGCGGAGCGCGGCAGTGAAGCGGGCGGCCTGGAGGCGGCGGGTCAGGTCATGCCAGATCGGGCCGAGCACGCCGAGGTGGTCGGCACCGGAGAGGGCGGCACGCAGGGTTTCGGCCGCCGAGAGGGTGGCGCCGTCTCGATGCATGATGTCGGCGAGTACCGCGATGGGGTCGCGGTGCTGATCCAGGCCTGTGTCGTCGGCCGTGCTGGCCTCGTCGCCGGGGACTGGCGCCCGGCCTTCGGCTTCGAGCGCGAGACGGCGAGCGCGGGCAAGCTCGGGCGCCGGGCGGGAACCGGGCCGGGTGTCGGCCAGGCGCGGGAAGCCGGTGACGCAGTAGGCATAGTTCGCTTCCCGGCCGCGCGACATCGCGACGTACAGCCACTGCCGGACTCCGAGGCCGTCGACCAGGGCGTGGGCGGTGTCCACGGTGCGGCCCTGGGCGGCGTGCGAGGTCGTGGCGTACGCCAGATCGCAGTGTGAGAAAACGTACGCTCGCGATAGCCGGAACGGCTCCGTCCACACGGGCTTGCCGGTTGCCTGGTCCCGGCTGTCGAGCCGCCGGACGATGACGGCGGTGCCGTCGGTGGTTTCGACGCGCAGGACGTCACGGTTGGCCAGCCACCGGCCGGGTGCTCCGGCCGCGATTCTCCGGTTGTTGCGGCGGGCGACGATGAGATCGCCGGGGCTGGCGGTGGCGCGGTCGCGAAGGCCGACCTGGACACGGGGGTCGACGCGGCGGTAGCGGATCAGGTCGTCGCGGACCCGGCGGGAAAGTTCGCGGGCCTGTTCGGTAGTGCGGGCGAGCAGCAGAACGTCCTTGCCGGCCAGGTAGTCGGCGACGTAGGCGCGGCATGCCAGTTCGGCCGCCTCCTCGGGGGTGCCGCCCCGGAGGCGGCCGTGCTCGTCGTAGTCGGTGAGCACGGCGGTGTCGCCCGCGCGCAGGCGGAGGCTGGCGTCGCGTTCCCAGGTCTGGCTGAACCGGACCGGCTCGGCCAGCTGGACGAAGCCCGCGAGCCGGGCGAGCATCATCATGCCCCCGCCGCCTTCGACGGCGGCGAGCTGCTCGTGGTCGCCGGTCAGCAGGACTCGGCAGTCGTTGTCGGCGGCCAGCCGCATGATGGCTGCGAGGTCGGCGACCGGGATGGTGGAGGCCTCGTCGAGGATCAGCAGCGTGCGCGCCGTGATCGGCCTGGCGCCGAGGGCTCCGCGACGGCCTTTCAGGTGGCCGAGGAACTCAGCGATGTTGGCGGCGGTGGCGACCCCGGCGTCGTGCAGGACGTTGCGGGCCGCCTGGGAGACCGCCAGGCCGTAGACCTCGCCGATCCCGGCCTGCTGCCACACAGCTGCGGCGGTGGCCGCCGTGCGGGTCTTGCCCGAGCCCGCCGGGCCGACCAGGATCTCGGTGCGGCGGTCGCTGGTCAGCACGGCGAACGCGGCAGCGGCCTGGTCGAGCCGCAGCCCCGAGCCGGTGAGCCGCTGCGCCGCGTCGGTATCGGGACTGGCTGCGCCGAGCTGCGCCTCAAGCTGAGCCTGATCCGCGCCGAGAAGCGCCGCCGCCAGATCCGGCTCAAGACAGGGCGCTCCCCGCTCCCTGACCTGCGCCGCGAGGCGGTCTTCCAGGCTCAGCTGCGCCTGCGTGGCGTACCTGGTCCCGCCATGCGGGCGGTAAACGCTGCGGCCGTCCGCCCGGCGCAGCGTATCCGGCACTCTTGGCCATTCGGGTGGCTCAAGCGCGAGCACGCGCTGCCCGGCTGCGCCTTTGATGGCCCGGTCGGCCAGGTCGGCGAGCAGCGTGGCCGCTGCCTGGTCGTCGCGGCAGATCGTGTCGTCGGGCATCAGCTCGCCAAGATGCCTGATCAGGTCCGCCTTGCGCCACGTCGGCGCGGATTCCTGGAGCGTGGCCAGCGCCTCCACCATCAGCTCGCGCTCCTGGTCCGGGCTCAGCTCGAACAGCGACGTCGGCTCGATCTGCGCTCGCTGACCGGCGCTGCGCCTGGCGCTGACTGCTGGCGCGACCGGCTCAAGCGCGCCCGCTTCGCCCGCGCGCGCTTGCGCCGCCCAGCGGCGCACCTCGGCCGCGAGGTCGAGCGGCTCAGCGTCCTTGCGGGCGCGGGTGGCGTGGTTCGCCCACTGGCGCAGCTCCCCTAACGCGCGGGCATCCGGCGCATGCCCGTGCTGCGCCTCGAACTCCCGCGCCAGCCGCTCCGTCAGCGCCGAGATCGACTGACGGCGCGACGAAAACTGATCTATCAAGGCGCGGCTCACACCCCTAATCTCGCGGCCGTGGCCATCGGGGCGCTGAACCCAGCCGACGCCGAACTCGCGGCTCAGCGCCGACTCCATGACGAGCGCCGCGATCGCGGCGGCGGCGCCCCGGTACTCGTAGAGGGCCTTGGAGTCCAGGGTGCGCCACACGCCGTCGCGCTCGCGCTGGACGCGGTTCAGGACGAGGTTGTGGATGTGGAGCTGAGGGTCGCCGTCGCGGCTGGTGTGCTGGGGGAAACTGCCGATGATGAACTGGTGGGCGTCTTCCCACCGGCCGGAGGTGACGCCGGCGACCTGGCGGCCGTGGTAGCCGGAGCGGGTGTAGCCGGCCTCGCGCTGAAGGTAGTCCAGGGCCGCGCGGTTGCCTGCCTCGATGCAGGCCCAGACGTCGGCGGCGGCTTGCCGCCAGTACTCCGCTGCCCCGCGGTCGCCTGCTGCCTCGGCCTGGGCGGCGTTCGCTAATGCTGAGGCGTGCAGCAAGGTGATCGACTTGGAGACGCTGAACGTGACGTCGAAGTACTGGACTGGGAGGCGGACTTGCTGCTTCGCCTCGATCAGGAGTTCGGCGCGGCGTTCGGCGGTGGCCTCGGGTTCGAGGGCCAGGAGGATGGCGTGGAGTTCTTCTGCGGATTTGAACCGCTGGGGGGCGCGGCCGAGGCGGGTCTCGCCGTCCGGGTCACGAGGGTCCAGGAACTTGCCGTAGAGCCGCTCGAAGACCTCACGGTCGATGATCTGGCCATCGGCGAAGCCGAACTCGGCGATGCCGAACTCGGCGATGCCGAACTCGGCGATGCCGAACTCGGCGATGCCGAACTCGGCGATGCCGGCGCCGTGCCAGCGGCCGGGCGGTTCGCCGCCCTTCTCCGCTGGCGATAAGTAATAGGCCACGTCTGCCCGGGCTTGACCAGAGTGGCCGGGCTCGGCCGAGGTGCCGATCTGACGCCACGGATACGACGCATCATGACCCGGCGAGATCGTGATGATCCCCGCCACAGCACCACCTCCTCCATGTCAGCTAGCTGGAGCAATGCGCAGCTGGGCCTCAATGGTGCGACTGAACTGACCAAGATCACTTAGTAATGCCTCGGTGTGATGCTCTGAAATGATCATGGAGGGAGATTGGCGAGGAAGGCGGTGCGAGCTGGCCAGCGAGAGCGCGGTGCGAAACGACTGCATCGAACGCAGGGCTTAAGGTGCTTAGTCTCCGACTTGGTCTATTTCGCCGCCGGAACACCAAATGTCACTATTAGCTCAGGATCGCCGCAATGACCGAGAACCAAACGTCCCTCGGCCGCCACGCACACGCGCCTCTGAACAAGTGAAATCTGTAGTTCGCACTCGTAACGGTGGGCCGCCCGGATTCCTGGCCTTATCCCCAATGACTATGGACGAGCTGATTCGGATGTGACTACGCTTTACCTGCCATATGCCGGGGTAGATCCATTTGGGACGGGGAGGGTTATCCGTGGCTAGCGGGGTGGTCGAGGTTGTGCTGCCGAACGGGACCGTGGCGCTCGTGCAGGTCGCCGAGGTCGACGACGATGGCGCGGGTCCAGCGGAGAAAGTGGGCTGGCGGGATGCTTTCGATCTTGAGCACGTGTCGGGAATGCTGGACGGCATCTCGCAGGCGGTCCGGTCAGGGCTGGGGAAGGCGCGGCCGAGCCGGACTACCGTCGAACTGGGGATTGATCTGGCTGTCAGGAATGGCAAGCTGACCGGGATGCTGGTCGACGGCGAAGCGGCCGCGTCGCTGCGGGTGACGCTGGAATGGGCCGCTGATCCGGTGCGGGGCGAATCGGCTGAAGTCCCCGGGCCGGCCGGAGCCGGTGAATAGCGTTCCGCCCGAATTCGATCCGAATCCGCTGATCAGCCTGTTCCGGTCATGCGTCGTGCGGATCGACAGCGAGGGCGGCAAGTTCCTTGGAACTGGTTTCTTCGTCGCGCCGGGTCGGGTCGTGACGTGCGGGCATGTGGTGCATGGTGCCGCTGGGCTGCGGATCTGGTGGCAGGGCCGTTTCGCGCCAGTCATCGTGTCGAGTGCGGTGCCCGCGCTTGACACGGTTGCCGACGCGAGAAGCTACCCGCTGCCCGACCTGGCGATGCTCAATACCGGGCCTGAGGCGGTGGACTGGCTGCATCCGTGCGTGCTGCTGGCCGGCCGCCAGCCGATACTCGCTGGCTCATCGGGCTGGCTCTACCTGGCCGGCTACACGGTCGAGCACGGTCCGGATCCGGTCCTGACCGGAGCGGCGACGAAATTTGAGACTATCGTCAGCGAGGGGCCGGACACGCTGTACAAGTTCACGCAAGGCCTGATCATGCCCGGATTCAGCGGAGCACCTCTCTTAGACGCCGAATCCGGAGCGGTGACCGGGATCGTCGAGAGCAGCCGCAGCCGCAGTTCTGACCTGGGCGGCTTCGCCGTGCCGTCCACGGCACTCACTGCAGCCTTTCCTGGGCTGGCTGATGCGAATCGCGACTTCTACGCGCACGATCCGCGATGGTCCCGGGCGGAGCAGGACGAGAAAACCCGCGCCGATGAACGCGAAGTGGGCAGAGGTAGGCTCGGGTTGCGCACCCCGGTGGTGGAACTGCCGGCCGACGTGGAGGTGTCGGCGGCCACGGTGCTGCGGCCTAGGCATGCGGTGGTCGGCTACGTGGGCCGCGAGCAACTGCTCGCCGACCTAGCGGACTGGTGCGAACGGGAACCGGGCAACGGCCAGCCGGTTCAGCTGTGGCTGGTTACCGGCGGCGGCGGGTACGGCAAGACCCGCCTGGCCGTGCAGGCCTGCCTGGAAGCCGAAGCCCGCGGCTGGACCGCTGGGCTGCTCCCGCTGGAGGTCGGCGATGCCAGGCTGGAAGCGCTCGCGGAGTGGCGCGGCCGCCTGCTGATCGCGATCGACTACGCCGAGACCCGGCCCGACCTGATCCGCCGCCTGGTGGAAGAGCTAGCCGCCCGGCCTGGCAGGCCGCCCGTCCGGATCATGCTGCTGGTGCGGCAGCGGGCAGCACGCGCCCAGCTGATGACCATGCTCAACGAGGGCCGCGACGACTACCTGGGCGTACTGCTCGCACAGGCACAGCTGTCCCGTCTCGATGAGTCCGCCGACGAAGTTGACCGCCTCGAGCTGTTCCGCCGCGCGATGCGCGACTTCGGCAGGCTGGCAGGCGCACGGGAGGACGCTGCTGAGGTGCCCCGACTCCGCGCCAGGCATTTCGCCCGGCCGCTGTACGTGCTGACCGCCGCTTACCTGACCCGGAAGGACATCAGCACTGACGTCGACGCGCTCAGCGAGACCGGTCTGCTGCGGACCCTGATCGATGAGCACGAGGCAGATCACTGGGACCGCTGGAGCAGACGCCTTCAGCTGAACCTCGATCGCGCCGACCAGCGCGCAGCCGTGGCCCTCGCCACCTTGCTCACCGCCACCAGCGACGCCGAGGCTCTCACCGTCGCCAGGCTCATCCCCCACCTCGGCTCAGAACCCGAAGCGCGGCTGATCGCCATTGCCCGGTGGCTGGCACAGCTTTACCCCGCCGCAGCATCCGACTCCGGACAGCTGGCCATCGCCGCGCTCGAACCAGACCGCCTCGGCGAAGTCCTGGCCGGGGACGTGCTGTATCAGCATCCTGACATGCTGTCAGCCGCCATGGACGCGGCGACGGACCGGCAGCTCACTCAGGTGCTGACCGCGACCACCAGGATCGCCCGGGACGATCAGGGCATCCGCGATCAATTGCGCGGCGCGCTAGACGAACGCCTAGCAGATCTGCTCCAGCGTGCTCTCACCGACAGCAGCGGTGAACTGCTCACCGCGGTCTCCGGCGCGATGACTCTCAGCCGTCCCGCCAGCGGCGCGATCATGGCCGCCGACCGGCTTCCGTCAGTACTGCCGATTTGGCTCCATCCCCTCGCCGCTGCCATCACCCAACTCGCCACCGACGGGCACCGCGCGCGCGCCGAACTCGATCCCGAAGCTACGCCCGAGCTGGCTAGGTCGCTGAGCAACCTCGGCAACCGGCTGAGCCAGGCCGGGCGGCGCGACGAAGCCCTGACCGCCACCACCGAAGCCGTCACCACCTACCGCCAGCTCGCCGACACCAACCCCGCCGCCCACCTCCCCGACCTCGCCGCCTCGCTGAACAACCTCGGCGTGCGGCTGAGCCAGGCCGGGCGGCGCGACGAAGCCCTGACCGCCACCACCGAAGCCGTCACCACCTACCGCCAGCTCGCCGACACCAACCCCGCCGCCTACCTCCCCGACCTCGCCGCCTCGCTGAACAACCTCGGCGTGCGGCTGAGCGAGGCCGGGCGGCGCGACGAAGCCCTGACCGCCACCACCGAAGCCGTCACCACCTACCGCCAGCTCGCCGACACCAACCCCGCCGCCTACCTCCCCGACCTCGCCGCCTCGCTGAACAACCTCGGCGTGCGGCTGAGCGAGGCCGGGCGGCGCGACGAAGCCCTGACCGCCACCACCGAAGCCGTCACCACCTACCGCCAGCTCGCCGACACCAACCCCGCCGCCTACCTCCCCGACCTCGCCGCCTCGCTGAACAACCTCGGCGTGCGGCTGAGCGAGGCCGGGCGGCGCGACGAAGCCCTGACCGCCACCACCGAAGCCGTCACCATCCGCCGCCAGCTCGCCGACACCAACCCCGCCGCCTACCTCCCCGACCTCGCCGCCTCGCTGAACAACCTCGGCGAACATCTCAGCCAGGCCGGGCGGCGCGACGAAGCCCTGACCGCCACCACCGAAGCCGTCACCATCCGCCGCCAGCTCGCCGACACCAACCCCGCCGCCTACCTCCCCGACCTCGCCGCCTCGCTGAACAACCTCGGCGAACATCTCAGCCAGGCCGGGCGGCGCGACGAAGCCCTGACCGCCACCACCGAAGCCGTCACCACCTACCGCCAGCTCGCCGACACCAACCCCGCCGCCTACCTCCCCGACCTCGCCGCCTCGCTGAACAACCTCGGCGAACATCTCAGCCAGGCCGGGCGGCGCGACGAAGCCCTGACCGCCACCACCGAAGCCGTCACCACCTACCGCCAGCTCGCCGACACCAACCCCGCCGCCTACCTCCCCGACCTCGCCGCCTCGCTGAACAACCTCGGCAACCGGCTGAGCCAGGCCGGGCGGCGCGACGAAGCCCTGACCGCCACCACCGAAGCCGTCACCACCTACCGCCAGCTCGCCGACACCAACCCCGCCGCCTACCTCCCCGACCTCGCCGCCTCGCTGAACAACCTCGGCGAACATCTCAGCCAGGCCGGGCGGCGCGACGAAGCCCTGACCGCCACCACCGAAGCCGTCACCATCCGCCGCCAGCTCGCCGACACCAACCCCGCCGCCTACCTCCCCGACCTCGCCGCCTCGCTGAACAACCTCGGCGAACATCTCAGCCAGGCCGGGCGGCGCGACGAAGCCCTGACCGCCACCACCGAAGCCGTCACCATCCGCCGCCAGCTCGCCGACACCAACCCCGCCGCCTACCTCCCCGACCTCGCCGCCTCGCTGAACAACCTCGGCGAACATCTCAGCCAGGCCGGGCGGCGCGACGAAGCCCTGACCGCCACCACCGAAGCCGCCACCATCCGCCGCCAGCTCGCCGACACCAACCCCGCCGCCCACCTCCCCGACCTCGCCATGTCGCTGAACAACCTCGGCGAACATCTCAGCCAGGCCGGGCGGCGCGACGAAGCCCTGACCGCCACCACCGAAGCCGCCACCATCCGCCGCCAGCTCGCCGACACCAACCCCGCCGCCCACCTCCCCGACCTCGCCATGTCGCTGAACAACCTCGGCAACCGGCTGAGCCAGGCCGGGCGGCATGCGGATGCCGAACGATGGTTCGGTGAGCTTGTCGATACCTGGGCCAGCAGGCCAGCTGGCGCTGGCCACCTGCTCCTGGCACGTGGCAGATGGCTGATTGCGCAGGGCCGGCTGGCTGAGGCCCTCGCCGATCTGGCGTCAACCGTCGCAGCCTTCGAGAACATCGGTGACCTGAGGAACCGCGGGCGCGCGCGCAGCTACCTGCGCGCCTTGCGGCAAGACAACCCGGAGCCCTTCGACAGCGCCTGGGGGCAACTCCACGAATCACTGCCCATCTGGCTTCAATTTCCAGATACCGACGACTCCCGGACGG
The DNA here is from genome assembly GCA_963819285.1 of uncultured Actinomycetota bacterium. Classification (GTDB taxonomy): domain Bacteria; phylum Actinomycetota; class Actinomycetes; order Streptosporangiales; family Streptosporangiaceae; genus Chersky-822. Next base: position 688,241 of record CAWFVM010000001.1, on the reverse strand, counting down.
CGACGATCATCGCGTGGATCCGCACCCCGGACTGGGGGAGCTCACGTGACTACCTCGACGAGCATTCCGCTGCCCTGCTCTGTGACGAGGCCGAGGCCGAACTTGAGCACCTCATTGACGCCAACCCCGACCTCGCGGAACTCCGAGAGCACCTGCGCCTGCTGCACGCCGCCCGCACTCGGGGAACCGGCGCTGCCTACGCGGCCTTCCAAGACGAACTCGTCACCACCCGCCTGACCGGCCTGCTGCACGCCTGGATCCGCACACCCACGTGGACCGAGTCCCAGCAGTTCGCAACCACCCACGCCCATGATCTGCTGTCCAGCAGGTCATCGGAGATCCTGGACAGAATTGCCGCGCTCAATCCGGCCAACCACGAACTCCGGCTGCACCGAGGTCTCCTTAGCTACGCCGTTCTAGCCGGGACCGACGCCGCTTACCAGCTCAGAGCAGACGCCCATCAGCTACTCGCGGCCCTCGACACCACCGGTCCAGCCGACACGCCGATCGCGCACCTCGCACTAGCAAGGCTCAACAGCGGCCTGCGCTACGACGATCCGCACGCACATTTCCGGCTCACGACCGCCTCCCTCCTGGCGGGCAACGCCGACGAAGCCGCAGCAGCCGTCACGGAATGTGCGGACAACGCCGCCCCCTACGAGCGTCGCGACTTCACACAACGCCTCGGACAGCTCGCTGCGGACCGGCCCCACCTAGCCTCCCTCATCGCAGACCTGCAACACGTACTGCGAGGCTCGCCGCAAGAAGCGGTCGGCGACAACGATGTCACGGACACCATCTCGGCCTGGATCAGCACGCCGACCTGGGACGACTCAGAGTCCTTCCTCACCAGCCACAGCAGCGAACTTCTCACCAGCTCCGGTCAGGCATTCCTGCGAGTACTTGCCGCCCGCAACTCAGACAACCAGCTTGACCTGCACCTGAACCTGCTGACCGCAGCCATACGCGACGGCATCCCCGCCGCCTACACCCAGCTCAGAGCCGGACTCGCCCAGGCACAACGCGCACGAATCCTCAACGAGTGGCTCAGCCATTCGGCAGACCCAGCAGCATCCGCCGAGTACCTGACCGAACATGCCAGTGACCTGCTCGACTCTTCGACCATCGCCATGCTCGCCAGCGCATGCGACCGCGAACCCGGCAACCTCGGCCTCTGGAAGCACCTCGGGCTGCTGCTCCTCGGCGAGCACGCTCTCCAGGCCTACACCGCGAGCGACGAGTCCTCCTCGCTGGCACGCGCGGAATCTGCCTTCGAAGCCGGTGAACTTGACGAGGCTTTCGCCTGGTCCTGCCTGGCCCGCGCCGCCGACCCCGGACCAGGGGCGCTGTTCATGGCGACGATCCAGATGCGGCGCGGCGACCTCACCGGCGCGAGTCAAGCCCTCGCCACCGCCGCCGACCAGATCCCCATCGATCGTTTCGACGCAGTCCTCGCCGCCTACGAAGACCTGCTCGCCGCCGATCCAGGCCAGCCCTGGTGGCATGCTGGCCAGGCGTCCGCGCTCTCACGGGCCGGCCAGCCAGAGGCCGCTGTGGCGGCCTACGACCAGGCGCTCAGTCTCGCTCCCGACGACCCGTCGCTTCACTTCAACAAAGGCCACCTGCTCTTCGGCCTGTCGCGCTTCGACGAAGCACACGATGAACTAATCGTCGTGAGGCGCCTTCGGCCTGAAGACGTCCTAGGCGCAGCTGTCCTGCTCGCCGCCATCGCCTGGCCGGACACCGAGAAGGTAGCGGGCTGCTTCCAGGCCGCGCTGGATTCCCCCGGCAACCGGCTCAACCCCACCACCCGCGCGTTCTACCGCGCCGTCGCGCTGACCGGACTCGGCCAGACCGACGAGGCAATTGCCGAACTGAAAACAGCCATCAGGCCAGGCACCGAAGACGGCTGGTCGCTGGACGAGGTAGACCAGCGAGTGCTCGACCGGTTCTCCAGTCCGCCGCTACCTGGCCTCAACGCCTTGCGGGAAGTTCTGAGGACGTCACGTTGATGGCCCTCGCACGGGATCGTTGATCGGCAGGCTAGCGCTGCATGCCAAGCCGCTGGCCTACCGCTGTCTATTCAGACAATCGCGGACCAACTTACGAAGGCGGCGATCGTGGTGCTCAGCGATTCGCGGTGCCGCTGTCGGGGGTCGCTCGTATCATGCGAAGATCTCGTACTCGGACGCCTCAGCGGCTATGTAGCTGAATCGGCTCTGACACGCGGGCGGCGAGAGGATGGCATGACTGCGTTCCAGATGAGCTTGGACCTAGGCCTGGACAAGGATGTTGACGAAGGACAGCTACCTGCCACCACGACCGTGCTGGCAGACTCGGCGAGCCTCCCGCTGGCCGGAAATGCGGTCAAGGGTGTCGTCTATACCAGGCCCTGGGTGACCGATCTCATCTTGGACCTAGCCGGATACCGGGCAGAAGAGGATCTGGCCGCCCGGTATGCGGTCGAGCCGTCAGCCGGTGAAGGTGCATTCTTGATCCCGATGATCCGGAGGCTACTGGACTCGGTCGCGGTTCACGGGCGCGAGCTCGGGGATGTCCGCGAATCGATCCGCGCGTACGAACTCGACGCCAGGTCCGCAGCCCACGCGACTGCGCTGGTCGCTCACGAACTGGAACTGCGGGGCGCGAGCGCCGAGATGGCTCGTGAGCTGGCTGAAGGCTGGGTGGCTGTCGGGGATTACCTGCTGCTGTCGGCGAAGGACCGGCGGGCAGATCTCGTGGTCGGCAACCCGCCGTATATCCGCTACGACGACATCGCACCAGGTGCGCTGGCACGGTACCGGGCCTTGTACCCGGCCATGATTGGCCGCGGGGATATCTATGTCGGCTTCATCGAGGCCGGGCTGCGGCAGCTCAGCCACGACGGCGTGCTGGCATTCATCTGCGCGGACCGGTGGATGCGGTCAGCCTACGGAGCCGAACTACGCCGGATCATCTCCGCTGCCTACGGGGTCGAGGCAGTCATCGAGATGCACGACGCACCCGCGTTCGAAGGCGACGTCGCCGCCTACCCGGCAGTGATCACCATCCGCCGCCGACCGCAAGGATCTGCGCTCGTCGCGAGCGCGGGCGCGGCAGCCGGGCAGCCAGGCGACTCCGGGAGCCTTGCCGACGCGGTGACCGGGCTGGCACAGGGCACGGTCACCGCAGTGCCGGGGTTCTCCGCAACCACCGTCAGCCAGTGGTTCCGGGGCACCGGGCCATGGCCCTCACTGGAACCTCACCAGCTCGCACTGCTCCAGCGGCTGGAACAGGAATTCGGGCCGCTGGAAGACCAGATGACCGGAACGAAGATCGGGATCGGCGTCGCGACAGGAGCCGACGGAGTCTTCATTACCCAAGACCAGGATCTGGCCGAGCCCGACCGGATGGTGCCTCTGGCGATGACCGCTGACACCCGGACCGGTGTGCTGCAATGGTCCGGGCATTTCCTGATCGACCCGTGGCTGCGTGGCGGCGGCCTCGTCGATCTGACGGCCTACCCTCGCCTGAGCGCTCACCTGCAAGGCCGCAGGCAGCAGCTCCTGGGACGGAACATAGCCCAGCGCAACACCCGCGACTGGTACCGCACCATCGACCGGGTCCATCACGACCTCACCACCCGGCCCAAACTCTACTTCCCGGACATGAAGCTCAGCAGCAACCCCGTCCTGGACGAGGGCCGTACCTACCCGCACCACAACCTGTACTACCTGACGTCCCAGGACTGGGATCTCGAAGTTCTCGGCGGACTGCTGCTGTCCCGGGTCGCGCAGCTGTTCATCGAGGCGTACTGCGTCAAGATGCGAGGCGGGACGCTCCGTTTCCAGGCCCAGTACCTGCGGCGCATCCGCGTCCCCGACCCAGCGACCCTGTCCGCCGATGTATGCGATGAACTCAAGCGGGCCTTCCGTGCCCGGGACGCTTCAGCCGCCACCAGCGCTGCGCTCCAGGCCTACGGCATAGCTGATCTCGCCGGGCTGCTGACGTGCTAGCGGACCTGAATGAACGGTTCACGGCAGCTGTCCAAGCTTTCTGGGACGCACGTGACCGTCAGCAGCAGAAGCAGGTCCAGGCCGGCAAGATCGACGCCGGAACCCGCGGCGCAGTGACAGGCGGGACGCAGATGGGTGCCCTGGAAACCCTCCTGACCGATGTTCTCCTCGACGCGGGCCTGTCCCGCCTCCACATCCGGGCACGCACAGCACTCGCCCTGCCCGGCTACTACCGACCAGAAAAGAAGTGGGACCTGCTCGTCGTCGCCGATGGCCAACTCCTGGCAGCCGTCGAGTTCAAGTCCCAGGTCGGCCCCAGCTTCGGCAACAACTTCAACAACCGCACCGAAGAGGCCATCGGCAACGCCGAGGACATGTGGACCGCCTACCGGGAAGGCCGGTTCGGCAAGCATCCCGCGCCGTTCATCGGCTACTTCTTCCTCCTTGAAGACTGCCCCCGAGTCCACGCACCGGTCTCCAACGCGGAGCCGTACTTCAAAGTCGACCCCATCTTTACCGAGGCGTCCTACGCGAAACGTTACGAGATCCTGTGCGAGCGGCTGATCCTCGAGCGCAAATACACTTCCGCATGCCTGACCATCGCCACCAAGACCCAGCCAACCAGCATCAGCTTTCCTGCCGCGTCGCTCGACTTCCGCCAGTTCGCCGCAGCCATAGATGCGCACGCCAGGGCCTTCATCAACCGGCGTTAAAGTCCAGCAAGACACCGCGCCGTGCGAGAACTCTGACCGAGCGCGACAGAACCTCCGTTCGATCGGGCCGCACGGCCCAGGCCAGGGCTCGGCCGGCGGCGGCACCATCTGGAGTCCTCTTCCTGCTGGGCTAACATCCGTGACGTGAAGCCGGAGATTTCCTGCGCCAACTGCAGTGCTGCTTGCGCAGGACGCGGTCCCTTCTGCGGTCCCTACTGCAAGGCACTGGCTGAATTCGTGCGGCTATGCCGCCGATGGCTCCGCGAGCCCGCCAAGCAGGCTGATCCGCAGTACCCGTATGCCCTGCAGGTAAGGCTCGCGTTCCTGCACAGCGCCCATATTGGCCACGGTCAGGTCTATGACAAGCAGGCAAGGCACCTGACGCCGGACCAGAAGGCAGCCATCCGCGAGCGCGACAACGGCCTGTGCGTGAAATGCGGCAAGCCCGGTGCCGAGATCGACCACATCAGCGGCTCATCCGATGACCCGTCTAATCTCCAGCTCCTCTGCCTGGACTGCCACCACGCCAAAACCCGCCAGGCCATGACAGCAATCACCGACCCCGCCGACCGGACCGCCATCGCGGCTCTGCACGCCGAGCTGGCTCACCGCATCAACAGCCCAGCACCCTGCCGTGCCTGCGACAACGAGCAAACCTGGTCCAAAGCCTGGCGCAGCTGGCCAGCCATCACAGCGGCCGGAGCATACGATCCTCAGCCAGCGCCGCTCAGGTTCGCGGACATCATGGCCGTCATCGCGAGAGCCGGCGCCCGCTAGGACGACTGAACGGCGACCGCCGGCTCGGACACCAGCGGGCTGCGGTCCCCGCTCCACGACAGAACCAGCTCATCCCGTGCCCTGGTCGCCGCCACGTACAGCAGCGACCGCTCTCGCAGCGAGGCGTCCGCGGCGGCCTCCTCCGTGTACTGCTCATCGCGGTGCGGCCGAGGGATGACGCCCCGGTTGATCCCGAACAGCAGCACCCTGGAGAACTCGGTGCCCTTGGCCCGGTGCATGGTCATGGTCACCGGCTGCCCCGGCTTGATGTGCTCGCGGTCAACTGCCCTGATCGTGACGCCGCGCTCGGCCAGTCCCGTGACCAGGCGATCCCGCTGCCGCTGCTCCCTGACCAGGACCGCCACCGTCTCCGGCGCGTCACTGTCCCTGGCCCAGGCCCCGACAATCTCAGCCGCATGGTCCAGTTCCTCGCTCAGCGTCTCGCAGGCAACCGGCCGGGGCTCGGGACCGCTGCGGGCCGACCGGTAGCCGGCCGACGTCTCCGCCTCGTCCTCCAGGTCCAGGTACGTGCCGCCGCGAAGGACAGCGATCGCGTAGCCCAGGTTCTGGGCAGTGGTCCGGTAGTTCAGCGTGAGCCTCTGGGACCGCCCGACGATGCGGATCCCGAACCGGGAGAGCACCACCCGCTCTCCGTAGATCCGCTGATGGGAGTCTTCCGCGATGAACAGGTCGTCGGCGTGCTCCCCGGCTGCGGCACGCAGCAGCCGCCAGTGCGCCGGCCCCAGATCCTGGCCTTCATCCACGAGGACGTGGTCAGCGACGTACTCCCCGGTCGCGGCACCGACCCGGAGCAGGTAGGCGGCGGCGAGCGCGGCGGCTTCGGGGAAGTCGATGGTGCCGCCGATCCTGGCCTGCGCCCGGTACACCTCGACGACATCCCAGACCGCAGCCCGCTTCGCCCGGTCGAGGGCCACGCCGCGACCCGGCCGCCGTGCCTTGTAATAGCCCTCCCGGCCGGTGAGCCCGTTCGGCAGGATCACCTGCGCGTACTCGGCGGCCAGGAACGCCGGGCTGCGCAGCACCGCCGGCAACTTCGCCCCCGCAGCGTCGAGCGCGTGCTGCCACGCGACGCCTGGTGTCCGCCCGCCGACCTGCTGGATTCCGACGCCAAGCACCGCTTCCGCGTCAATGGCGATGTCGGCGCCCGCCCGGCGCAGCACCGTGCTGGCTAGCGCGTCGATCCCGTGGATGAACACGCCCGGCTCCCCGAGACTGGCCGCGACCGGCATCTCAGGGTCCAGCCGGTGCAGATCGGCGCGGAGATTGTCGGCGAGGTTCGCGGTGAACGTGGTCAGCAGCACCCGTGCCCCCGGCGAGCGCCCGGCGAGCATCCGGGCGCGGTGCAGCAGCACCACGGTCTTGCCGGTGCCGGCGCCGCCGGACAGGCGGAACGGCCCGTTGTAGGAACGCTCGGCGTACTTGCGCTGCTCGGGGTGCAGGAACACCCGCCAGGCGCCGAAGTCGCCGCCTTCGATGATCCGGCGCAGTTCGTCGTTGCTCTCGATCCAGGTGAACGAGATCCTGGCGGCCGGATGCAGCAGCCCGCTGACCAGCCGCTCGTGATCGCTCTCGGCCGGGCCGGTCGATGGCTCTTCGCTCAGGCACAGCCGGTCCTGGACTTCGGCGATGCTGTAGCCCGCCGCGAGGTCGATCAGGGCCATCCCCTGCCATTCGACCGCCTGATCGGCCAGCTCAATCAGCGCGTTCTCGTCGGAGACTGCCCGAGCCCGCGCTGCGAGCGACTCATCCAGGCCGAGCACCTCGACCAGGGCCTTATGTTCCAAATTCAGGGTGCGGAACAAGGGCTCGGGCGTCGGCTCGGTTCGGCGGGCCTGACTTGCCTCAGGCTTATCCAAGGGCACCGCCGCCGGGGCCAGTCCCGGGGCCGGTCCCGGCTCCGCGACGACGATGATCTCGGCGATCCCGTTGACCGGGTTAACGGCGAGCCGGGTCTTCCTGGCCACGGCGATCGCCTCGTCGTGCGGCCAGATGCCGTGGAAGACGTAGGTGGCCTCCCCCGCTCCCGGCACCCTGAACAGCACCGCGCGGTAGAACTGATCCACCCGGCCGGTTCGCACCTTTTCATCGGCGCTGCCGGTGATCGGCTCGATATGAAGCCCGGGGACGGTGTCGTCGGTACTGAGTTTCTCCAGGAACGCGTAGGCCTTCTTCTTGACCGAGGGGTCCAGCTTTCCGGCCAGCTTGGACATGATGATGTTGGCCACTATCGGTCTCCGTTCAGCGCGTCGGCGACGGCGGCCGGATCGGCCGCGACGCAGCGCCAGCCCTCGGACTCCAGGTCGCTGCGCGCCTCGTCATCGAGGTCAAGGCCGATCGCGACGCGTTTGTCTTCCCAGGCGAAGTCGATCGGGATGCCGATCACCTCGTGTCCGACCTTCGGGACCGGGATCGGGACGGCCTGGTAGCGCGCGAGCTTGCCGGCGAGTGCCCGTTCCTCGCTGTTCAGGTCGGAGGCCATGACGGCCTGCCAGGCTGCCGACAGGTCCAGGTTGCTGTCGGCTGCGGCGGCATGCGGCACTGACGGAAGGAGGACCTGGCTGAGGACTTCGGTAACCGAGGTGATCGAAGTCGGCTGATCGCGCTGGTTCAGGGCGTTCGCTATCCGCAGCCATTCCCGCCACGCCTCCGCGAAGTGGTCATAGCCGACCGTCTCTGTCCGATCGTCTATGACTAGCGCCGTCTCCAGAACTTTGCCCGACATCCTGGTCATGCAGCCGACGGGACCGGCGGTCCACCACCAGGCGTTAGGAGTCACGTCATCTCCTGGTCGCCTGCGATCACGATCGGCCAGCCGGGAAGCGGCTTCGCGGGACACGTCTGTGGCTGGATCGAGCCAGAGCTGCGTCGCGCCGACGAGAAACATCATCGGGAGGTGCCTGGCCAGCGCGCGCGTGCCGTTCAGATCGGGATTCTGGATCCAGGCGAGCAGCAGGTCGATCGGGCCGCGCCTGATGACATCCAGGTTCTGGTTGCCGAAGCCGACCGTCGAGCTCATCAGCTCGGCCGCTACATGCTCGTGAAACCAGGATGGCGCCTCGCCGCCCCCATCCTGGGCAAGCTCAACGTCGCGGGCCGTGATTGCCACGACGACGTTGCCGCCGTCGCGCAGAATCCGCCGCTTCTGCGCGTCGTCGGCGATCCGGTTGTGAGCCAGACTCGCGTGGTACTGCTTCCCGTCGGTGAAGATGGCGACCGGCGGCAGGCTTGGCTGGTTTGAGCTGAGCACGAAGTCCGGCTTGCAGCCCGCCATCAGTACCTGGGGATCGAGGGTCCACTGCCTGGTCGCGTTCGGGAAGGTGATGGTGAGCCGGTTCCCGTGCGGGCCGGGCGACTCTTTCACGGTCGCGCCGAGCGCGGTCACCCGGCTGGTGAACACGGTGCGGAAGCTCTGCTCCAGGTGCGATTCGGCCGACGGCGGCGCCGGTGCTTCCGTGGTCAGCGGCCAGGTCAGCTGGGGCGCTGGCTCAGCCTCGGAGGTACCGGCGGTCAGGATCGCGCGCAGGTGCCGTTCGGCGGCGGCGCGGGAGACGCTGTCAGCCTGCCAGGGCGCCGCGAACGGCAGCAGGCAGCGGTGGCAGGCCAGCCGGGGCTCGCTGGCGCACTCGCAGCTGCGGACCTTGTCCCAGGCTAGGTAGAGCAGGTCCCATACCCGATCTGGGTTTGCCAGCTCGGCGAGGTACCCGGTGCCGCCTGGCACTATGTCATGCAGCAGCAGGGCATCGGCTGTGCCGCCGCCTGGCACCGGCTCGCTGATCTGCGCGACGTCGATGTGGTCGGGGCTGCCGCCGATCTGCTCGTGCAGGCCGAGCAGCAGCGCCGCGGCCAGGCTCGGGATCGCGAACCGGTCGCCAAGCGTCACCGAGAGCGGCAGCCTGATCACCGCGCCCTGGGTGGTGAGCGTACGGGTCAGCGCGATCGGGCGGGTGTGCTCATCGTGCGAGGTGCGGTAGCGGCACCACGCGCGGTGCCCGGCGCGGCCGATCCGGCCTGCCCGGTCGACCATGCCGCAGCCCTCGCAGACCCGGAACAGCGGTGCCGGCTCAGCGGCCCCCGCGATCGTCCGCACAGTTCCGTGGCCGGCCTGACGGCCGAGGTTGACCCAGCGGACATCGAGCCGGCGCAGGTACTTCGTCCCGAAGTCATAGCCGCTGACGTACCACTGCCGGGCAACGTGGGCCGGATCGATGTCAGCCGCCACGGCGATCGTGAAGTGCTCGCGCGTGCGCTCGTCGCTCCGGTCAGTCATCACCGCCTCGTCGCGCCGCATCTCCGCCGACACGCGGGTGAGTTCGACTACGTCGAGCTGGTGCTCGGTGCCGGACAGGCCGACGCTGCCGCATCTCGGGCAGGCGGAAGCCGCCTGCAGCCCCGGGGCGGACAGGCGCACTGCGTACCCGCAGTCCGGGCAGAACGCCATCCGCTGGATCGCCGAATCGTCCGCGCCTAGGTCGACTGCGTCGACGACGATTTCGAGCCCCCGGACGTAGAAGGTCGATCCTGGCGGGAACTCGCGCAGGGCGTTGGCCGATGAGCGCCGGTAGCTGGTCGGCTCTGACCTGAACTCCTGGGTGTCCGGGTCGATCCAGGTAAGCGATACGTCGAGCACGACCCCATCGTCGAGCAGCGTGTAGTTCGGCAGGATTCCGAATTCCTCAAGCACGGCGACCCAGTGCTTCTCCTGCAGGCCCTGCAGTTCCCTGGCGATGAGCATCAGCGCGGCTCGGGCCGAACGCAGCGCGAGCTTATCGTCGGCGCTGGCTGCGGGCAGCTCGGCGATCCGCTCGAGGTCAGGCAGTGCGGCCTGCACCTCGGCTCGCCGATGCTGCAGCCCTGCGAGTGCCTGCACCCACCGGGTCGAGGCCTGGTAGAAGTGCCGGGCCATGCCGCTGCTGCCCGGCACGCCATCGACCCGCCTGGCCCAGGCCCGGACGCTGCCGACCGACGTCGCGGCCAGCCCATCGAAGCTGCCCAGGAAGCGATCCAGGTGACCGTCGGCCCCGGCTTCCGCGAACTCGATCAGGTCACCGAGGAAGCTGCCGGGATCGGCCGAGCCGAGCGCGCCCGCCGCCCTTCTCGGATGCGGGCGGCTATCGTCCCTGGCGAAGCTGTCGACCAGGTGCGCGACGTACTGCCGCTGCAAGATCTCCTCGGCGCTGAGGTAAGTCGCCGGCGGCCGGACCTGGCCGTTGATGACCGACAGCGGGTTCTCCAGCCGGGGCAGGTTCTCGCCACGCCCGGTGACAAACGCGAGATTCAGCGCGTTCCCGGTGAGCCGTCCGGCCCGGCCGACCCTCTGAAGGTAGGAGGCCACCGTCCTCGGCAGCGAGGCGATGAGCACAGCGGACAGGTCGCCGATGTCGATACCCAGTTCCAGCGTCGGCGTAGCAACCAGCACGTTCGGCGCGCTCGGATCGGTCTGACCCTGCTTGAAGCCGTTCTCGTACCGCAGCCGCAACTCGTCGTCGAGCAGGCCAGTGTGCTCGCGAGCAACGATCCTGCGCATGTCCTTCGACGCATACAGCGCCCGGTAGTAGTTATCGTCCCTCGGCTCACGTCGGAGCTGGCCAGGGCAGCGCTGCTGGAAGCAGGGCGCGCCGTCGAGTTGGCCGATGACAGCGGCGGTGCCCAGCCGCCGGTCCCGGCAGATCGTGCAGACAAGCAGGTTTTGGCCCGCCTGGATCGCCTCGATCGTCGTCGCGCTGACCAGGACCGAGCTCGCGCGGATGGCGTAGACGGTCCCGCCGCGCTCGGTCGACTCGGCGCGCAGGACGTCCGCGCGGGCCAGGCGGTCGAGCAGCAGCCGGGCCAGGCGAGCGCCGTGCGACGGCGCGATGCCGAGCACTCGGGCGGTCCACTGCGCGTACCAGGATCTCGGCGAGGTAACCGGGTCGAGCAGCGGGTCCTTCGTCGGCAGGGCCGGTCCGATCCTGGGATAGGCAGGCGCCGAGCGTCCCCTGGGGAAGGCGGGCATGCCCTGCCCGCGCGGCCGCCCGCCCCAGATCCGGTACCGGTTCCCGTCGTGCCGGATGTAGGAGGCGAACCACTCGTGATAGATCGCGCCCTGCACCCGCATGCGCTCAAGCACGCCTCGGGTCCAGGTGACCAGTAGCTCGTCCGAGGTAGAGGCGAGCAGCCCGTCGACCGTGTCCTCCCCCTCGGCCGCGGCTAGCGCGGCCCGGGCTATGATGGCCAGGCCGGCGGGCTCCCCGGCCTCGACCTCGGCGGCCACGCTGCCGGTCTGCTCCAGCGTGCGGCCGAACCGGGTCTGGAGACCGAACTCCATCACCGCGTCGAACAGCAGCCGCCGCCTGACATATCGCTGCGCCCGGACGGGCACCTCGCGAGCGGTCCGGCGCTGCCAGAACGAGGCGAACTCGTCGCGGTCGACCAGGTCAGGCGGGATCAGCCGGTACCGGCGGAACGCGTCATTGCCGGCCCCTCCAATCGCCTGGTCGACCAGGGACTCCAGCGAGATAGGGTAGTCCCCGACCGCATGGCGCAGTGCCGACCGCAGCGTCAGCGTGTGCGACCGGCTCTCCACGAACCCGGCCCGATGCGCCGCGTCCTGGACGCTGTCAGTGAAGACCAGCGCCTTCTTCTCCTGTGAGTCCAGGTCCTCATCACCGAACAACGTCGACAACGTGACCGACAGCAAAGTGGCGATCGCGCTACCGAGAAACCGAATGCTGTCCTGCTTCTGACACGACGGGCAGGTGTCGTTGCGGGAGTCATCATCAGCGTCCAGGCCGACCTGAGTGAGCACTGGCAGGACCCAGCCGTCCAGGTAGTCAGGGTCGTCCTCGGCGGGGACGGCTGCCAGCAGAATCCGCTGCCTGACCGAGAGCCAGCGTAGCCCGTCGTCCAGCCGATCACGGTCAGCACCCGCCGCGATCGCGTGCTCAGCCTCAAGGGGCGCGAACATTAGCGCCCGGAACCGGCCCTCATGGGCGGCGTGGTTGCGCCGGATCGTCGTGTCGTCGGTATCCAGGTTCGCGCCGACCGGGGCCAGGCTGACCCCCCAGCCCGACCGGCCGCACTCCCGGCAGTAGACAGCGGGAAACGCGGGCTTGTCCGGCGCGCTCACCTCGCCGAGGCCAGCGGTCAGGGCGCCGTCGTCGCTCCACAAATAACGCGCGGCCGAGCTGGCCACCCGGTCGATCCTGGTCAGCTCGCGCACCCACAGGTGCAGGTCGACGCTGAGCGCGGCCCGGCCGGCCACCGCGCGGATATGGCTCAGCGCAGCCACGAGGTGGGTCAGGAACGTGACCCGCTCATCCTCACGGGCCGTCGCCGGACCCGCCGCCGCCTCGGGAAACAAGACCTGCGCAAGCTCACCCAGATGCACCGCCTGCTCGCAACCCTCGACGAGGGCGTGAACTAGGGGATGCGCCTGCACCAGAGACAGCTCATCCCGGGCCAGCCGCCCCAACTCCGCCGCGTCGAGGTCGTACAGGCAGCCAAGCACCGCGTGCGCCCGGGTCCGGGCGTCATCGTGGCCGGTCGCCTCGATCACGGCGTTCACGACGCCAAGATCGGACCGCCTCAGGCGCCGGGCAGTGAGCCCGAGGACCGCCGTCCGGGCAATACCGTCGGCGGCCCAATCGTCCAGCCCGATCCGCGCCTCAATCACCACGCTGGCCACGTCGAAATCCTCGCCGAACACGGTACGGGCGAACTCCGTCATCGCCGCCGGATCGCCCTGGTCACCCAGCGTCGCGGACGTAGCGACCGGCGAGATCAGGCCGAGCGGCCTGGCGCGATCTGTGTCAGTGATTCCGTTGTCAGCGTCGGCAGGCCAATAGCCCTTCAGCGTCAACCCCAGCCGGCGCAGCAGCATCGCGACGTCCGTCCCCTGCGCACCGTCATAGGTATGGAACTCATCGAGCACTAGGTACCGCAGGCTCAGCGCGCTCTGCCGCCACAGCCCCTGGTCTTCGTGCCGCAGCAGAAGCTGGTCGAGCATCTTGTAGTTGGTCAGCACTATGTCCGGTGGCTCATCCCGAATGATCCCGCGATCGGTGATGAGTCCCTCCTTCGTCACCTTTGTACGCGTCGGCCCGTCCTGCCCGGTGTAAAGCGCGGCGGTGATCCCGGCCAACTCATCCCGAGAGGTGAGGAGTTCGGCAAGCCGCTTGGCCTGGTCATTGGCCAGCGCGTTCATCGGGTACAAGATGAGCGCCTTCATGCCATGCACGCCGTCGCGGCGGGCGCGCAGGACGTGGTCGAGGATCGGATAGAGGAAGGCTTCGGTCTTGCCGGACCCGGTACCTGTCGTGATCAGCGTCGGAAGCGGCCGCAGCTTGCCGGGCCCCAGATCCCCGCTACTCAGTCGAGCGAACGCCTCGGCCTGATGCCCGTACGGCGTGATGCCGATATCCCAGCCGAGAGTCGCCTGCCAGCCATCCGTCGCCGGCCGAAACGGGAGCCGAAGCCGCAGGAATGGCCCCTTGAAGATGCCGTGCTCTCGGTCGCTCAGGAACTCAGCTAGCGCGAGTTGCGCATCCGGATCGGCCAGCGCGAACGTGGTCGTCAGGTAGTCAAGCAACCCTTCCTGGATCTCCCTGGCTTGCGCCGTTGGCAGCAGCTCGCTCATGGAGCCGCCAGCCGCCGCTCGAACTCGGCGTACGCCTCGCGCATGTCCGCCTCGCGGTCGAGCAGAGAGAACGGAGGTTTGTAGGTGTAGGTGTTCCCAGCCTGGTTGGTGGCGGTCCGCTCCTCGACGCTCAACAGAGCACCCTTGGCACGCCAAACCTTCAGGACTGAGTTGGGCACGAGCCGACCATTCGCGTCGTATACGTAGTCCCGACGGTCGTAGCCATAGAGAACCGCGAACTGCGTACGGTAGAGCGCGCAGAGCTGATCGACGGACACTCCAAGCATGAGCGCAACGAGCGCGTCAATCTCGACAAGTGCTTGCCGACGATCTTCAGCTATGCGCAGCGGCGTACCAGCATTCCAGTCTCGGCTGATCGTGCCCAACTCTGGGCGGTTGGCTCGAAGCCGTCCACTAACCCATTGATCATCTACAAACTCTTTTCGAAAAACTCTGTGCCATAGGTTGGCGTAAGCATCAGTAATGCAGTTTAAACGCAACGTTCGGGCAACAAGCGCCGACTGAAGGGGATGGCCGATCAGCAGCGGAAGACGGTTAAGAGTTGACAGATAGATATCGGATTTCGACATCGCGCGTATTGCAAAATCTTCGATCAATGAACTCAGGAATCCTGACACAACACAAAACGATTCGATATCTCCATCAGGCAATCCTGCGGAGGACACAGGGTGCGGATGAGCCGCACCTGGTGGGATTAGAGCACTAATAAGCGTCCGTTCATTAGTGCTAACCGCCATACGACGCCACATGATCCGGTAGTAGTCCCGTGCAGGCCCTGACTGCCATTGCGTGTAGTCGGCATCGTACAGAGTCTTATCTCCGCTCGGCCTGTACGCTGTAACGGGAACTGCGCTTTCGAGTAGTTGCTCCAGGTCAACCGTAGACCAGTCCTGGTTGTGTTTCATAGTCGGGTTGGGCGACTTGTACATTGGCGCGGCAACGTAAATATGTGGACCCTGCAGAATCACGTCGCCCCAAGATCCAGGAGAACCCCACTTGGATTCGAAGTAACCCTTCTTCCGATCGATAGATTCGTCCCACCCCCTTGAGAATTCAAGGTGCAGTGACTCCATACGCGGGTGACGGGCAAGCAGCGCGAGCACGTCGGACGCAGCCGTATTTACGGCATAGACCGTTCGGGTCCCGCGCACGGGAACAGTGTCGTCCTCCATGAATGCGCGCCATATCGCCAATGTTGCGTCAGTAACATGAATAATCCGCCTCCTATGAGGCCTGACGTCCCAATGGCCAATGAGATCTTTGAATCCGGGCTCGTCGCCCGATCCATCGTGTCGCAGAGATCGCTCAACAGTATCGGGATGATACAGAGAAGAAGCCATCAGAAAATCGACGTGATCCGCAATCCGCCCATAGACGTGGACGCCGTAACGAATTCGATCATGAATATCGTAGAGCATCAACTCATTGACGAATTGCCAATGTCGGCGTAGGCGCAGATAGGTATGCTCGCGTAGCAGGACGGCCTTTTCATCGGTGAAGTGCGATTCAGGATGAACCAGTGCCACTACACCGTCGGATGACGCGTGGCGCCACGTCTGCCCCATAAAACATCGATAAAGATCGGGCTGCAATCCCGCGAGAAACGGATACGCCTGCGCCGAGTTGAGGTCAGCCGGCTGTGACTACGACATCCGTTGTTGCGCCGACGACCAATTCGCGGATCCCCGGAATAGTCAACGTCTTAGCTCGCTTCGACGCACGCTCTGTCTCGGCCGCCTTGGCGACCAACTGCCACCAAGGATCACCCTCGGCGAGCAGCGAGTCAGTGTCCGTGCGTGGTCGCACCCACGGCGGGTTGCCGAGCTGCAGGTCAAATCCGCCGTGAGCGAACACCGTCGCGAACTCAAGCTCCCAGTGGAAGAAGGATTGCTGGGCGGCAATCTTCTCGCATTCGCGAAGCCAGGCGTGAGCTTCCAGTGCCTGCACCGTCGACGTGACGCCGGCGAACTGCAGGTTTAGTTCTTCGGCCGTGTTCAGGTCGTCCCAATTAGCGGTTGTCGCCAGGTCCGCTACGCCTGCACCCGACTTCCGTGCCAACGGTTCGCGGCCGAGCAAGGCCTGGCAGGCTTCGATCCACTCGTCTAGGCTTGGCGGCCTCGCGCCATTGGTATCTGTCAGTGGCCAGAACCACAGGGCTGCCCAGGCGTCCATTACTCGCCGCAGGCGCTGGTACCCGCCGTTCGGGTTACTCAAGCTCACTTCTATTTGCTCACGGCCGACTGCCGCAATGTGTTTCTCTTTCTCGTCTTGTCCCCAGAGCGGGATGTTGCGCCAGACCTCTTGTTCGGCGATCTGGAGGCGGCGGAGGGTTAGCTGCCAGAGGGACTCGACTCGGTGGGCTAGCTCGGCCAGGGCGTCGAGTTGTTTGCGGTTTGGCTTGGTGACAATTGACTTGCGCCAGGAGCGCAGGGCCGCGGCCGCGTTGGGGGCTAGGTCGGAGGCTTCCTTGGCTTCGACGGCCGACCCCCAGCCGCTAGCCGGGAGCAGGAAATGGTGGATGCGACCGGCAGTCTGGCGGGCCGTGGTGCCGTTGGCCATTTCCTCGACCATGCCGGTCATCGGAACATCTGTTGGTGTGGCCTTGAGCCAGGACTTGTCGTTGACCTGCTCGCGCGTGTAGACCGCGCGGCGGGCGCCTATGAGAGAGTTGCCGCGTCCCAGGTGCAGGCCGAACCAGGGGGCTTTCAGCCCGGAGACCATGGTGTCGAGCCAGAGGGAAATCTCGGCGAGTTCGAGCGCGGTGGCGTTGAGGTCCACGCCGTAGACCTGGTGAAGGGCGATGGACGCCTTGACGCGTTGCAACTCAGCCGGGCGCCGGTCGGGGTCGATCTTATGGCCGAGTTCGTCCTCGCGGCGGCGAAGATACTGGGCAGCGAGTTGGCGGACGGCCTCGATGGCGAAGGCCCCTGATCCAAGGGCCGGCTCGCAGATCGTCAGCTCCAGGATCTCCTGGGCCGTGGTGGTGTGGCCGTCCTGGTCGAGCAGCTCTGCCAGGGCCTGGGAGACCGTGAAGCGGGTAAGCACCTCGGGGGTGTAGTAGGAAGCCGACTGCTGGCGTTCCCGCCCGGCGAGCCTGAAGACGAAGGTGCCGCGCTGGTGCAGGACCGCTCGGCGTTCTCCGGTGATCTCGTCCTCAACGCGGACAAAGTCGCTCTCGGCGATGCTGTCGGCGCGCTCGACCGGCACGACCCAGGAACCTTTCGAGGCATCGCCGTCCTTGGCTACCTCGTACAGGTCGGTTTCGGCGAAGAAACCCGTGTAGGACATCAGGCCCTCGTACACCGCGCCGAGCTGGTTGATGCCGAGCTCGGCGTAGGAGATGAAGCCCCGGTCCTTTCCCCTGGATTCCTTGCTGAGCAGCAGGTGGCGCAGTACCTGCTGCAAGGCGGCGTTGCCCAGGCCGGTCTGGTCGATGAGCGCCGTTGCCTTGGGCAGGAAGAGGTCGGCTCGCAGGCTCTGGAATTCGAGGCCCTGGCGGCTCGCCGTCCCTGGCTGGCTTGGCCGGATGCCCCTGGTCGACCAAGCGGAACAGCAGCGCGAGCGAGTCGTACAGGTGGGTGCCGCCCGCCGCGCGGGGGCTGGCCAGCTCGACCAGGGTCAGCTCGCGCAGCCGGTCGAGTCCGTAGCCGGCCTCGTATTCGCCGGTGCCGATCGGCAGCACCTCGAGCTCGGGCGATGCCTCGGCGTAGAGCAGGAACAGGATCCGGTACAGGTAACGCAGCGCCTGCCTGGCTAGCGGCTGGGCCTGGTGCTGCGGCAGCGGGTCGAGGCCCTGGGTGCGGCGGCGGTTGACGACCTCGTTGGCGATGATCTCGATGGACAGGCGCACGCCCTCGCGGAGATCCTGAGAGACCCCGACCGTGTGCTTGACCGAGTCATCCAACACCTGATGCCACCAGATGCCGCCATCCACGTCCGGTGCCAGCGACTCGGCACCCGTGCACGTGAGCGCCCGGTCGATCTCGCCGCCGCGCTTGACGTCGTTGCGCTCGCACACCAGCTGCAGGTCAACGGCCAGGTAGCGGCCCTCCTGCCAGCGGACCCGTTCGGCCACCAGGAGCCAGCGACCCGCCATCACCAGCGCGAACTCCGGGCCGTCCCCGGAGCCGAGCAGCCTGGACAGCAGCCTGGCCGCCGACGTCAGTGTCGTCTTCTCGTCTGCGACGTAAGGGGACAGCAGGTTGTCGGCTTCCCTGACCAGGAGGTCTTCCACGGTCTCGACGGCTCTGGCGTCGATGATCGCCAGCGGCGCGCCGACGCTGATCTCGGGCGCGCTGACGTGGGTGACCGGCCCTTCCGACTTCAGCAGATACTCGCGGGGGTCGTAGCCGAGGATCTGGCGAAGCTCGGCGTACAACTCTGGCAGGCCGTCGCCGTTACTCTCGCCCGCGAGCACGACGGCCAGGGTGGATTCCAGCCGGGCACGGGCGGCGGTGAACCGGGACCGGACGGTCGGCAAGCCATCGCCGGTCTCGTCCCAGGCTCGGCGTCGCTCCAGGACGCGGGCCTGGAAGGACTGCGACTTCGCGTCGGTGGTGAAGTAGTGCTCGCTGATCCAGTCCTCGCCGATCACGAACGCGTCGCTGGAAGCCATGGCCCTAGCCCTCCTGTGACCCGGCGACCGGGTGGTCAAGCGGAACGACGACCAGCAGCGGCCTGACCAGCTGCCGCTGGGGCGTCATCCGGGCCGCTATGGCCTGTTCCTCGGCGATGCTGACGCGGCGCTGCTTGAGGTCAGCACGCTGGATGAGGGCCTGGGCTTCAACGGTCCAGTCGACAGCGCGCCTGGACCACTCCTGCACGCGCAGCCGCACCGACTCCTCGGCTGCGGCGAACACCGCCCTCATCTGCGAGTCCGCCTTCCGGACAGCGGGCTCGATCAGGGGCTGGAGCCGGTCGATCCCGGCGACCGGCCCCAGGTTGCTGTCCTTGCCCGTGAACCCGACCTCGCCGACCAGATCGGCCGCCGAGTCGTGCGCTTCGATCACGCAGAACTCGGGATTGCCGGGGCTGGGGAACTGGGCGGTGAGATAGGCGGAGGCCACCACGTGACCTCGGCCGTTGGTCAGGGTACCGAGCAGCAGCAGCGTCGGGTGATCGACAGTGCCCCGGACGGCGAAGACCTGGTTGCGGCCCAGGCTCGCCATCGCCCGGTCGGCCGCCCACTCGATCACCGGGTGCAGCGGGCCGAGGTAGTGCGCCTCGGGCCACGACGTCCCGGTCTCGTCGGCGAGCGCCTCGGCGAGCAGCGCCTTGCCGCGGGCCTTGGAGGTGGCCAGCTTGATCTTCGTCGTGACCTTGCGCTCGGCCAGGTAGGTCTGGGGCAGGACGTCCAGCCGCTGGCGCAGGTCAGCGGGCGGCACGAACTCAGCGATGCTCTGCTGGGGGTAATCACGCCACTCGACTCCGCCGCCGGCGGCCTGCGCGCCGGGCGCGACGTAGGCCTCTTGCAGTGCTTCCCGCAGGAAGCTGAGTTCGTCGAAGAGCGTGAGCGGCGGGCCGGGCTGGTCTACCGCGTCGACCGGTGGTGATGAGGCGGTGGCCATGATTCGGGCAAGCAGGCCAGCGATCGAGTGGTCGGCTGTGACGTCCTCGACCTCCCTGAGGACGTTGGTCAGGTTCGTCTCCCCGGCCAGGACCTTGCGGATCTCGTCCTCTTCCTGGCCGACGTCGTACTTGCCCATCAGGGAGGCGACATCGCCCAGGGCGGCGTGCGCCTCCTGCTCTTTCTCGATCAGCCGGCTGAAGTACCCGCACGTCACCGGAGAAGGACTCGGTCTCCGGGTCGAGCAGCAACGTGGTGATCTGCGGCGAGTGCCGCTGGCCATAACGGTCAATACGGCCGTTACGTTGCTCAATCCTGATCAAACTCCACGGGATGTCGAAGTGGATCAACTCGTGGCACTGCGCGTGCAGGTTCACCCCCTCGGAGGCGAGATCTCCGGTAACCAGGACCCGGATCGGTGACGACTTCTGCTTGAAGCTCTCGACCACTGTCTGCTGCTCGCCATCGGTCAGCCCGCCGTGCAGGACGACGACCTGATCGGAACCCAGCTTGAGATCGGCCCGGAGGTGTTGCTGGAGCCACTTGAGCGTAGGGACGCGCTCGGCGAAGATCACTGCCCTCAGCTGGCTGCCCGGCCTGACCCCGAGCTGCCGCAGGTAGTTGAGAAGCTTTCTGTACTTAGCCGAGCTGGTGTTGTCGGCCCTGACAGCGAGCGCTTGCAGCCGCCGAAGCGCCTCGATCTCGTGCTGCTGGGCCTGAGTCGGGCGGGAGCTTAGGCGGGCGATGCGCTCGCGGATCGTCTCCTGGAGGGCGGCCGGGGAGGACAGGAAGGCCTTCGCCAGTGTCCAGGGGAACAGTCGTGCTGACTGGCCGGAGTAGGGGGAGTTGCCGCTGCCGGGGTGCAACCAGACGGAGTCGAGTTCTTGGGCTACCGCGTTTTCTTCGTCGGAGGCAGGCACCAGCCAGTTCTGCGGTTCCTTGCGCGGCGCCCAGTCGGCGCCGACGACGCTTGACACCTCGGGGCTGTTACGGTGCCGCCGCACGATCAGCCGCCTGACCTCGTCCTCGTTCAACGTGCCGTCCGGGCGCACGGCGGTCGGCTCCAGGAGGCGGATCAACTCGGCGAACGACTCGGCCCGGCCGTTGTGCGGGGTGGCCGAGGCGAGGATCAGCGCGTCGGTGTTCGGGGCGAGGGTGCGGGCCAGTTCGTTGTTCTGCGTCTTGACATTGGTCAGGTTGTGCGATTCGTCGATCACGACCGCGTCCCAGGAATGGCTGCGCAGATAGGCCCGGTAGCGGTCGCTCTTGAGCGTGTCGATCGAGATGATCGCTCGCTTGAAGTAGGTAAACGGGTTCCTAGTGGCCGGCAGCACCTGGCGAACTCGCTGAATGCCCTGGCTGTCCAGGCGCACGAACGGGATCGCGAACCGCGACCACATCTCGTGCTGCATCTGCTCGAGCACATGGCGCGGCGTGACAATCAGGATCCGTTCTCCTCGGCCGCGCCGGATCAGCTCGGACAATATCATGCCGATTTCCAGCGTCTTGCCCAGGCCAACCGCATCTGCCAGCAGAATCCGCGTTCGCAGATTCGCGGGGTCAAGCGCCTGTCGTACGGCCGCCTGCTGATAGCCGAGGGTATCGGCCAGCATGTCAGCGGAAACCGTCACCGCGTTCCCGCCCAGCGGTACGGCGGTTTTGCGCAGGGTGGCCTCAAGCCACAGCCGCGACCGTCTGTAGTAGTGGGAATCATCGGCCACGACAGCGGCCTTGGCCGGGTCGAGCACCTCAATGTTGTCGAGGCCCTCATAAAAACTCGCGGTCGTGCCCCTGACCAGCTCAGATAGGCCCTGACAGCGCAGCAGCCACCCATCGCTGGTGTGCTCGACTCCCGTCACCAGCCATTCTTCATCACGCAAGACAACGACCGAGCCAGGGGCAACATTGACCCCTTCCCGGTCATGCGTCATCAACAAGCGACAACCCTCGCTCCCACCCCAACCAGCCTGACCTCAGCGAACTGACCATTCAGTCGCCTTGCATGCCAACAGAACTGATCCAGGTCGAAGTCATACCATTATTGGCTCGTCACCTCAATATCTACAACATAAAGGTTGCCGTCATTGAGAAGTTTGAGCCATCGACTGCAAGCGGGACTACTATGCGCTACATAGCGAGCTGGACGGGTACCACTAGAAATCCAGATTGAGAACATCGACTCCACACCTGATTCGGACAGTCAATTCGAACGCAGGATCGACGATGTTTGTCGCTAATTGGCGCAGGAGTTAGCCAACGCGGCATCCTGCACGGCAACTGTCTGTGATCAGGAATCGGAAGAGTCCAATCGCAACGACCTATCCGCGAGTGCGCTAGAGCGCTCCAGGTGACGACGCTCCACCCGCCAACCGGGAGTAGCCCGAAGACCTCCATCAGTTCTTGCGGGCAGGCATGGCGCTTTGTCTGGCCTGGCACCGGATGACCGGTCTTACATGGAACTAAACCATAGGGCTCAACACGTCCCGACAGCCACGTTCCCATCGCCTCAAGTCGACGTGACACGAACTGCCGAACCTGTCCACCTGAGCGGATCTAGCGATCGCCGGTTGCACCACGACAGCTTCCGTTGATGCCGCAAAAGCATGTTAACCTGCTAACTGTGACGGCTCTGCGCACCGCTGGCAACGCCCGAGGCAGTCCGCGCGGGCGAGCACCAGTGCGTCTGGGCCTGTTCGCCTGCTACAGACGACCTGCCGATTTCGGTAGCCAAGTAGAGGAAGTCCCATGACTGGGCGCCGCCGCGATCCGGCGGGGATGGAGCCGCTGTTCGGAGAGGACTGGTGGGTCAGCGACCAGCAACTGTTCCAGGACTCGCTCGCGAGACAAGCCGCGCCGTGCCCGGTAAAGCCGAAGACCGCTCGTAGAACTACCCTTCAACGCAAGACCAGGGCGGCAAGCGCGGGCATTGAGCAGCCGATGTTGCCGTGGTTCGAGGAGCCGGAACCAGATCCAGCAGGAGATGCGGGTGAACCGTTACGCAGTGATGGCGCGGGAGCACTGGGCTCGGTGGCTGCCGACCCGGTTCGCGGCGATCAGCGATCCGGACAGCTTCTTCTCGGACCTTGGGATACAGGTGGAGCAGCGGATCGAGAGCCTGGCGGCGGACCTGGCCGGGGACGACCAGCCCGGCGAGAGCTACCTGGAAAAGGCGGGCCGGCTGAGGCGAAGCCCGGCACCGGGCGGAGCAGATGGTCCTGGCCGAGGAGATCTTGCTGGACCCGGAACCGGGAGCCGACGAGGACGAGGAGCCAAGCGCGCCGGAGCCAGCGTGGGGCCTGGAGCTCCTCCATTCGCAGGACCCGCAAGACAGCTAGACCGGGCCGACTTCCGACCATCCGGCCAGCATGATCTCGCGCCCTCCGGTGCGGCGAGCCGCGTGCGGGCGAACATCACGGCGCTGGCGACGCTGCGGACGATCCAGCAGGACGGCCGTACCGCGACCCCCGAGGAGCAGCGCGTCCTGGCCCGCTGGTCGGGCTGGGGTGCGGTGCCCGAGGTATTCGATCCTGCCCGGCAGGAGTACTCGAAGGCTCGAGACCAGCTGTCAGCGCTGCTTTCCCCGCAGGAAATGGCGTCCGCCGCGCGGAACACGCTGAACGCCCACTACACCGACGCCGCGATCGTCACAGCGATCTGGTCAGCCGTCCAGGCCCTGGGCTTCACCGGGGGCAAGGTACTGGAGCCAGGCTGCGGCAGCGGTAACTTCATTGGCCTGGCCCCGCCCGGAGCCGAGATGACCGGGGTCGAGCTGGACCCGGTCACGGCCCGGCTCGCGGCGGTGCTGTATCCGCGCGCAAGCATCCTCGCCGAGTCGTTCGCCGAGACCCGTGACCCGGACGGCAGCTTTGACCTGGTGATCGGCAACGTCCCGTTCGGCAAGATCGTCCCGCACGACCGGGTTCACAATCCGGCCGGTCATTCGATCCACAATTTCTTCATCGTCAAGGGCCTGCGTCTGACCCGTCCCGGGGGCCTGGTCGCGGTGCTGACGTCGCGGTACACGATGGACTCCCGGAACCCGGCGGCGCGGCGCGAGATCGCGGGACTGGCGGACCTGGTCGGCGCGGTCCGGCTGCCGAGCGGGTCGCATCAGCGCGCGGCGGGCACGAGCGTGGTCACCGATTTGCTGATCCTGCGCCGCCGCAAGCCAGGCCGCGAACCTGACCAGACCGCGTGGGAACGCGCCCCGCTGACGACGCTCGACGGCCGCCAGGTACCCGTCAGCGAGTACTTCCTCGCCCGCCCTGGCGCAGTGCTCGGCAAGCTGAGCGCAGTACAAGGTGCCCACAGCGCTGACGACCTAGTCGTCACCCCCGCGACCGGCATCTCCCTCGACGACGCCCTGGCAGCAGCCCTTCGCCAGATTGCCGCCGATGCCAGGGACAGGAACCTGACGTGGGCACCGCCAGGTCATCCGACGGTCCAGGCCACTGCGCCAGCACGGCGGTCAGCGCATGCCGAGGGCCATATCGATGTCGACGGCGCCGGCTGGTTCACGAAAGCCCTCAGCGGCCGGGCCGAGCAGTTCCCGGTCCCCCGCACTCAGTCCGGCGAGCTGCGCGCCCTTCTCGGCCTCCGCGACTCCGCTGTCGGCTTTACTCGACGCCGAGGCAGCCTCCCCCGACGACACACCTGAGATCACCCGGCTCCGTGCCGACCTGAACCGCCGCTATGACGCCTACGCCCGCACTTTCGGCCCGCTGAACCGGTTCTCGCTTCGCCGCACCGGCCGCACCGATCCCGCGACCGGGCTGGACAAGATGGCGCGGGTCCGGCCGCCGCAGGGCGGGTTCCGGAACGACCCGTTCGCGCCGCTGGTGTACGCGCTGGAGGTCTTCGACGCGGTCGGCCAGCGTGCCGCGAAGGCGGCGGTCTTCGCGCAGCGGGTCATCGAGCCTCGCACCCCTAGGCTGGGCGCGGACACGGCGGCGGACGCGCTGGCGATCTGCCTGGACACCTGCGGCGAGGCCCGGCGCCCCGAGATCGCCCGGCTGCTGGGCGCCAGCGAGCATGATGCCCGCGCCCAGCTCGGCACCCTGGCCTTCGATGACCCGGCGTCCGGGCGGTTAGTCCCGGCGGCCGAGTACCTGTCCGGCAACGTCCGCGGCAAGCTCCGCGCCGCCGAGCAGGCCGCCGAGGATGACTCCCGGCTCGCGGTGAACGCGGCCGAGCTCCGCAAGGTGATCCCTGCCGACCTGCCGCCCGGCGAGATCGACGCCCGGCTCGGCGCCTCCTGGATCGATGCCCGCTACATCCGGCAGTTCCTGGCCGAGATCCTGCAGGACCCGAGGGTACGGGTCGAGCATCCCGGCGGCCAGGTCTGGGCCGTCCGCGCCGCGTCGCATACCGTCCTGGCGGCATCGACCTGGGGCACGAGCGAGTATCCGGCACCCGACCTGGCGCAGGCGATCCTGGAGCAGCGCAAGATCGAGGTCCGCGAGGTGATCAAGACACCCGACGGCGAGCGGACGGTCGTCAACCTGGACGACACCCTGGCCGCGCAGGAGAAGGCCCGCGAGCTGGCCGAGCGGTTCGCCGAGTGGGCCTGGGAAGACCCCGCCCGGGCCGCGGAGCTGGCCGCGACGTATAACGAGACGTTCAACAACCTGGTGCTCCGCAGCTACGACGGCGCGCAGCTGTCCCTTCCCGGCCTGACCGTGGCATTCAGGCCGCGCCCGCACCAGGTCGCCGCGGTAGCGCGGATGATCGGCGAGCCGGCGGTGGGCCTGTTCCACGAGGTCGGTGCCGGGAAGACCGCCGAGATGATCATGGGCGTGACGGAGCTGCGGCGGCTCGGCCTGATCCGCAAGCCCGCCGTCATCGTGCCGAACCACATGATCGACCAGTTCGCCAGGGAATGGCTCCAGCTCTACCCACGGGCCAGGGTCCTGGTCGCGCACCGCGAGGACATGACGGCCGGACGGCGCCGCGAGCTGGTCGCCCGGTGCGCGACCGGGCAGTGGGACGGCGTCATCATGTCCCGGTCCGCGTTCGAGAAGATCCCGCTCAGCCCGGCCGAGCAGGCCGCCTACATGGAACGCGAGCTCACCCTGATGCGCGAGTGGCTCACCGCCGCCCGCCAGGGCGACGGGCTGACCGTCAAGCGGCTGCAGGGCGCGCTGCTGCGTGCCGAGGAACGGCTCAAGGCCAAGCTCGACTCTGCCAGGGATCCCGGCGTCACCTTCGAGGCGACGGGGATTGACTACCTGGCGATTGACGAGGCACATGGGTTCAAAAACCTCAGAACGCCATCAAACATAACAGATGCGGCAATCGACGGGTCGATGCGGGCCTCCGATCTCGACATGAAGATCAGCTACCTGCGGCGGCGCAACGGCCGCCGGGTGGTCACGTTCGCGACCGCGACCCCGATCGCGAACTCGGTCACCGAGGCCTACGTGATGCAGCGGTACCTGCGGCCGGACCTGCTCGAAGCGGCCGGGATCTCGGTGTTCGACTCCTGGGCGGCCACGTTCGGCCAGGTCGTCACCCAGGTCGAGCTGGCACCCGAGGGCGGGGACAGCTTCCGGGTCAAGAGCCGGTTCGCCCGGTACCGGAACATCCCCGAGATGCTCCGCCTCTGGCACGTGTTCGCCGACGTCAAGACCGCGAGCCAGCTCAACCTGCCGGTGCCCGCCCTGGCCCCCAGGCCCGGCGACGGGCAGCGCATCCCCGAGACCGCGATCGTCGACCCATCCCCCGAGCTGATCGACTACGTCGCAGACCTCGGGCAGCGCGCCGAAGCGATCCGCAACCGCGCGGTCGCGCCCGAGGACGACAACATGCTGAAGGTCAGCAGCGACGGCCGCCGCGCCGCCCTGGACCTTCGCCTCGTCGGCCTCGAACAGGACACCCCCGGCAAGACAGAAGCTGCCGCCGCCCGGATCGCCGCGATCTGGCGGCAGCACCGCGACGACGAGTACCACGCACCCGACGGCACCCCGTACCCGGTGCGGGGCTCGCTGCAGCTGGTGTTCAGCGACCTCAGCACGCCCCGCGACGGCTGGAACGCCTACCGCGAGCTGAAAGACCAGCTCACCGCACGCGGCATGCCCCCCGACACAGTCCGGTTCGTGCACGACGCCACCACCGACGCCGACCTCGCCCGCCTCTTCGCCGCGTGCCGGTCCGGGCACATCGCCGTGCTCATCGGCTCCACCGAGAAAATGGGCACCGGCACCAACGTCCAGGACCGCGCGATCGCCCTGCACCACCTCGACGCGCCCTGGCGGCCCGCCGACGTCGCCCAGCGCGAGGGCCGGATCGTCCGCCAGGGCAACCTCAACCCCGAGGTCCAGGTCATCCGCTGGGTCACCGCCTCCAGCTTCGACGCCTACATGTGGCAGACCCTCGAACGCAAAGCCCGCTTCATCCACGACGTCACGTCCCGGTCCCTGGACGCCCGCGAGATCGCCGACGTCGGCGACACCGTGCTGACCTTCAGCGAAGCCAAGGCCCTCGCCACCGGCAACCCGCTGCTCATCGACAAAGCAGAAGCCGACGCCGAGCTAGCCCGCCTCCACCGCGCCGAACGCGCCCACCACCGAAACCAGGACGGCCTCCGCCACGCCGTCACCCGCCACCAGCGCAGCATCACCAGCCTCACCACCCTGGCCGCCCAGATCGACACCGCCATCACCCGCCGGCACGACACCCGCGGCGACAAGTTCACCATGACCATCGACGGCCACCCCCACCACGCCCGCACCGACGCCGGACACCACCTCACCCGGCTCCTGACCGACGAAGCCGCCGCGCTCAAAGCCCACCCCAGCCGCGACCTCCAGCCCGGACACCTGGCCGGCTTCACCCTGACCGCCCGCATCAGCCGCCAACTCGGCCCCGTCAACATCACCCTGGAACTCGACGGCGCACCAGGCACCAGCATCACCATCCCCGCCCAAGACCTCCCCGGCACAGACCACGCCGGCCTCATCGGCAGACTCGAACACCGCGTCCAGCGCCTCGAAGACCGCAAAGCCACCGCCCTAGCCGACATCGACCAAGCCCGCCGCGAGATCGACCACGCCACAGCCGACATCGAACGGCCGTTCCCCCTCACCGCCGAACTCACCGCCGCCCGCAACCGCGCCCGCCAGATCGACTCCGAGCTCACCCGGATCGCCGAGGAACAAGCCCAGAGCCGAAACGCAACCACCCCGGCAACTCCCGCCACCACAAGGTCGGACCCGCAGCCAGCAACTCAGCTAGCCGTCCAGGCCTCACCCGCCACGGCTGGCGCGCGCGGCCCCGCCAGACTGAGAACGCCGGTCGAGCAAGCCGGGCCAGCGGCACCGCTCGCCAGCGAGCAGGGCGACCGCCTCCCCGCCCCGGGCAGGCAGGCAACCCGCGAAGCTGACTTCGAGGCTGGCCGGTAACGACGCCTGCGTGACCCATTCCGTGGCGGCCACGCTGATCCGCGCCAAGACCAGCCATAAACGGCCCGTGTCACTTCCTGCGATCCTGGCCTTCCGATGACCTGATCGCCAGATGCGGCATCAATGGCGATGGATGCAGCCACACAAGATTTTTTGTGTGCGTCACAAATACATAGTAATCTTGTTTCTGTGGCATCATCTCTAGATCACTGTGGATCGCTGATCCCGCTGAAGCTGGCAGTACCAGCCAACACGCAAGCGAGACCCTCAACCTGAAGGGAACAGTACGACCATGCCGGAATCCAGCACGCAACACCTGATACTCACCAGCCGCTTCCAGCGCGCGTTCACCTTGGCCAGCGAAGTGCACGCCGCCCAGGTACGCAAGGGCACCACCATCCCCTACCTGGCCCACCTCCTGTCAGTGAGCGCCCTTGTACTCGAACACGGTGGCGACGAGGACGCAGCCATCGCAGCCCTCCTGCATGACGCCGTGGAAGACTCCAACGACGGCGCTGCAATGGCGACACTTATCCAGGACGAGTTCGGAGAGCACGTCGGCGGCATAGTCCTGGCGTGCTCGGACGCGATCGGAATGGTCGGCCAGGCCAAGGCACCCTGGCGCGACCGCAAGTCCAGCTATCTCGTACATCTGGTCGACCAGGAAGACTCTGACGTCCTGCTGGTCTCGGCCTGCGACAAACTCCACAACGCACGAGCCATCGTCGCCGACCTGCGGACGATCGGCCCAGCACTCTGGACACGTTTCAGTCAGCACGACCCGGCAGCACACCTGTGGTACTACCGCTCGCTGGCCGCCTGCTACGTCAATCGGGTACCCGCCCCGCTCGCCAGCGAACTAGATCGGGTCATCGACCAGATGCAGTCCCTGGCAGAGCTTGAGACGACCGCAACTGAGAACCGGGCGCCCTCGGAGGTTGACCATGGGTCAAACCAGCGAGCCTGAACCAGCCAGCGGCCAGTGGATAGACGACAGCCTGATTTGCATTCACGATATTCGCGCGCTCTTCGAGCTCGGCCGGACCGCAGCCTATGAGCTGACGCATCGCCCGGACTTCCCGGAAGCGGTCGTCGTCTCGCCACGCTGCTATCGCTGGTGGGCCAGCGAGGTTACTGCCTTCGCCAGGAATCTCCGGTGTGAACGCGGCAGGCCAAGGCGCCAGGCCAGCCGCGTCAGACACTGCGATGCGAGCCTCCCGAATCCGTCGCTTCGTATCGAAGGCACGATCAGAGCCGCCAGGACCCGAAAGACAGCACCGTGAGCGCCACTAGCCTGCCCTTATGCACACAGGCCCGCGTGGTGGTGGAGGTGGCTGGGGGGATCACGGTGTATCCGGCGCGTGCGGAGGGGGATCGGTGGCGGGCGGTGTGGTGCGAGGGCGGGCGGCGCCGGCAGTGCGAGTCGGTGTCGGAGGCTGGGCTGGCGGCGAGGCTGGTCAAGGTGACCGAGAGGCTGACTCATGACGCCCCGGGGCTGGAAGAGCCCGGCGCGGCGTTGATCGCCCACTACCTGTCGCCCTCGCGGCATCCGGCGGACCGGCCGTGGTCCCGCAAGCACGCCGACACCCAGACCCGGCTCTGCCGCAAGTACCTCACCCCGGTCATCGGCCACCTGCGGTGCGAGGACATCAAGACCTCGGACTTCCATGCCGCGGTCAACACCGCGCCCACCGCAGGGGAAGGCAACCGCCTCGCCCGCTGCATCTCCGCACTGGTCACCGCCGGGCTGGACGCTGGCTACCTCACCAACCCGAGGCTGCGGAACGTCCGCTGGCAGCCCGGCGACCGCCCCGCACCCGAGCCGAGGACCACCATCGCCGGGGAATCCCCGCTGTTCGTCGACCAGGCCGACATCCCCGCCAGCGACGACGTCACCACCCTCGCCGAAGCCCTCGCCTACCTGGACGCCGACTACGAGCTGATGGCCTACACCGCCGCCTACACCGGACTGCGCTGGGGCGAACTCGCCGCCCTCACCCTCGACCAGATCGATACCGAGGGCCGCGACGATCACCGTCGACCGCAAGATCATCGAGATCGGCGGCACCCTGCACCTCGAAGCACCCAAAGGCCGCAAGAAGCGGCGCACCATCTACCCCCGCCACACCCCAGACGGCTACCCCCTCGCCCAGCGCCTCGCCGCCCGCATCGAAGCCGGCCGCGCCGAGCACAACGCCGGCGCCAACCCGCACGGCCTGATCTTCCCCTCACCACGCGGCACCTGGTGGCGGTCCTCCAACTACGCCCGCCGCGTCCTGAAAGACGCCTACCTCGCCGCAGGCTGGCGCGGAGAGAACACGAAGCCCTGGACCTGGCACAGCCTCCGCCACGTCTTCTGCACCACCGCCCTGCTCACCTGGCACATCGACCCCGCCGACGTCTCCCGCCTCGCCGGCCACGCCAACATCCGCATCACCCTCGACATGTACATCGGCACCACCGCCGGCACCCTCCACCGCGCCCGCACCGCCACCGACTAGAGCAGCAACGAAGACCCCAGCGACGGCCGAAGCCGACGATGCGAGACACCAACAGATGCCGAGCATTGGCTGATCGGACACGACATGAGAGCCGTGAGCGACCACCGGGCCGCTTACAGGTAGGTTCACCATGACCTTAGGCGAACACCCTCAAGGCAATGGTCGTGGATGCAAGTAAACTAATTCAAACCGGATCATCGAGTTATCGAGAATTGACACCGACGACTAAACCCGCCCGGACAGAATCTGATCGTAGATAGCACGGGGCGATTCCGGAAGACGGAAGAATCCCGCTTTCTGACGGGCAAGGGCCATGGAAGGGAAGAATGGTGACCACGAACAATGACAGCTATCACGAGCGGTTGTCCTTCGCTGTCGCCGGAGCGGTGCTCGGAGTGACAGTCGAGCCGTATGACCGTGACGGCAGGCAGCGGGCTGTCGATGCCATCCTCCACTATGAGGACGGCCGCAGGGCCGCGCTGGAAGTTTCGGCCACCGGCCCGGATGGCGAAGTGCCAATCCAGCACTACCTCGGCCAGCGCGGGCATTCCCGGACCATTGCGGAGGTAGCCGGAACATGGGTGGTCCAACTGCCGCGTACCTTCCATCCGGCTGACATGCGCAAGGTAGAGGACGGCCTGCGCCGCTGCGAGGAGCGAGGGCTCATGCATCTTAGCGACCTCGCCACGGCTGAGCCTTACTCCGGACAGCTAATCCGCCAGGGCGTGCGAGCCGATCTCATAGATGCGACGGGGGCGCGTGTTCACTTTGTATTGTTTCCGACAGCGGGACCCGTCGGCTCTGGCCGGGGCGTGCTACCCGATGAACTGGATGTCGTACTCGGCTTGGAGAGGACCCAGTCCAAGCTGAGGAAGCTAGCAGCGACTGGCCTGGCAGAACGCCACCTGTTCCTGATGGTCCTTCCGGGCACCTTCAGCCACCCGGTATTCGATACCCTCGCATTCAGCGGCCGACTGCCGGATGCCGCTCCGCAGCTGCCTGGCGGGCTGAGCCAGGTGTGGCTCCTGACAGGAGTGCGTGCTGGCGGGGTCATCCGGGCAATCTCGGGTGAAAGATGGCGCCGGGACGACCCGTACGACGCGATCGATGTCAGCACCCTGAGGTGAACTTGAACCCGGAATACCAGGGACAAAGAGCGAGTCGTTGCCGCGTGGGGGACTGAAACCCCATCTACGTGGAAGCCTGCGGCTGGGGATGCGGCTCGTATTGGTATCGCCGCGAGCGTCCCAACTATCCCAGGGCTAACGCTCCCCCTGACTGCGTCGACTGCCTGTCACAACAGCGCGCACCTGGGTTAGGAACGGAGGCATCAGTGAGCGAAGTCCCGCCACCAGACTGGGCGGCCCTATATCAGAAGCATCGCGACGCGATGTACAGGGTCGCCGGGAGTGTCCTGCGCGAGGCCGGACGAGCGGCCGAGGCCGAGGACGCGGTCATGACAGCTATGGAATCGTTGATGAAGTCACCGCCTTGCGAGGTGACCACCTGGGAGGCGGTGATGGTCAATGCCGCCAAATGGCGTGCGCTCGACATCCTGAATTCCGCTGCATCCAGGCATTCCGCCCCGCCAGTCCCTTCGAGTTACGACCAGCAAGATCCTCTGGATCTGGCGAACGAGGTGGCCGAGTTGGTGGACCGGCGGCGCGCATCGGGCGTCGTCCGGGAGAAGCTTGCGACCCTCGACGAACGACTTCGCTACGTCGCATGGGAGTACGTCGCCAGAGCACGCCCGAGACCGGAGGTGGCGGCGGAGCTTGGCGTGTCGCCCGGCAGGGTTAGCCAGATGGCCAAGGAAGCACTGCGCCAGCTGCGTAAGGCAATGGAGCCCGAGGAGGTGCGACTATGAACGATGACCGCTGGGAGGCGGCCCTGGAGGAGTTGCTTGATGCGCATATCCGTGCGTTGCCTGCAGCGCCGCTGGACACGGACGGCTCACAGCGAGCGGAGGCAGACGCGCTGACCGACCTGGCGGACCTGCTGTGGGAAGAAGCGCACGGCGCTCCGCCCGTGAAGGACGATCCAGTCGCCGCGATGCTCGGACTTGTTCCCGACAGCTCCCGTGCTCTGGATGGCAGAGCGCTCAGGGGTGCCCTGCGAGCAGCCGACCTGAGCGTGAGTGACCTGGCGCGGAAGCTATCGGGCCAGGGGTGGGAGGTCGCGACTCGCGATGTGTTCAACTGGCAGGCGAGGGACAGCGCTACGGTTCCGCCAGCCCTGATCCAGGCGATCGCGGACGTCATAGGCGGAGAGCCTGGCCGGCTAACCACCGACTGCGGTCGGTCTCAGTCCCAGCGCGCGATCGAGGCCGTCGCCGCCACGGCCAGGTTCAGGGAACTCGCGGCACGGTGGGCCCGGCTTCGGCGGACGTCGGCTGATCTCGCCTCTGCTGCGCTGGAGGCGAGACTGGCAGCCTCGGTGTTTCGCGGTACACGGCCGGATACCGAGCCGATGCTTGCCTCGCTCGAAGCCCTGGTAACTGCGATGGAGCAAAAGGGAGCCCGGTGAGAACCACAATTGAAACCTGCATGACGAAAGCCCTAGCAGGCATAAGCCCGGCCGTGTCGCAACGGTTCGCCGTCAATCCCAGGCAAACCCTGCTGGAGGACATCGGCCTGACCGTCCGAGCGGTTGATCATCTCGACATCACCCGAGATGACGGGGGGATCTGTGATGGCATCTCCTACCTTGAGGAAGGGGTCGTTCTCTATCGCCGTACCGGGGACCGGCGGGAGAACTTCACGCTGGCCCATGAGCTAGGTCACTGGCTGGTCGATCAGGGAGATGAAATCTACGACCTGCTCGCGACGCAGGCCGAGTCAGCGAAACTGCTGGAAACTGTTTGCGACCACATAGCGCAGCAACTCCTGCTGCCCGCTCACCTAGTGGCGTCGGCCGTGAGCAGCGGGCCGGTCCAGGCACGACACGTTACCGACTTGTATGCCTCCAGCAGCGCCAGTATCCCGGCGTGCGCGATCGCACTGGCCCGGCGACTGCCCGGCCTCGGAGCGGTCGTCGTGATCGATCGCATGACCCAGATAGTGGAGTACGCCAGCGTTCGACCCGATGAAGACAGCAAATGGCCCCTCGTCTATCCCTGGCCCCGGCAGGTAGTGCCAAGCGGTCATCCGCTCCGTAACCTGCAGGCCAACGCGACCTTCCAGCGTCGGACCTTCTGGGAGACACCCTGGAGGCGGCGCGACGACTACTTCCTCGACGCACTAGCGACCGACAGTCGAGTAATCGCGATCTTCTCCGGCTCGGATCTCTGGGGCGTCGAGCGATTCCACCCGCATACAAGGCGGGAGTTCGACCGACGACCCGAGACCGAGATCGAATGCTGTCGCCAGGTTCGCAGGGTCCGGGCATGGCCATGCGACACCTGCAAAGAGCCTCACTGCCCCGAGTGCGGGCGCTGCCGATGTGACCGACGAGCCTCACAGGAGACACGCTGCACGGGCACATGCGCCATGAAATACCTGCCGCATCTGCTAGTGAACGGTCTCTGCGAGGACTGCCGCTAACCCAGCTGACACCTGCCTCGACTACCAGACGAGGGGACGCCACGTCGACCCTGGCGGCCCTCGGAAGGAGGTGAACGGCGTGGCTAAGAACACCGGACGAGGTCACCGCATCGGCGCTGTGAAAGGCCGGAGCGAGTTCAAGGTCGGCAAGACGTGGTTCAAGCGCGACACGGCGACCGGCCGGATCCTGAACGGCAGCGCGAAGCAGCACAAGGGCGTACGGAACGAGAAGTAGGCCGGACGGCTGGCGCGCTTCCGCCAGCCGTCCCTTAACTGCCCGCACCCCGAACTAGCCTGACACCGAGGAGATCTCCGTGCACATGCACCCTGTCACATCCACCAACGTACTTGAGGCCGGCTATGAGCCAACGACCCAGATCATGCGAATCCGTTTCCGCAGTGGCGGCATTTACGACTACTTCAATGTTGCCCCCGGCATATTCCAGCAGATCCTGCTCCCGTACCCGTGGCGGCGCGTGGGTCAGCAGGTAAAAGCACATCCCTACCAGCGAGTGAGCTGACAGGACAGCGGCCGACTGTCCGCACCGAACTGGACCCACAGGAGCAAGCAATGTTCTTGTACAACTCGCACGGAAAGGCGATCGCATATCGCCGGACGACCACCGACAAATGGCTCTGGGACGCCAGCGGCCGCTGGATCGGCTGGTTCCCCTGGGACGACGATTACGCATGCTCAAAGATCGGCAGCTACCTCGGCACCATCGTAGGCAATCGGCTTTACCGGAAAGTCACGCCGCAGTTTCGAGGCTATCCTGGTTACCCCGGCTACCCGGGTTATGCGGGATATCCCGGATACGGCGGATACGGCGGCTTCAGGCCTCCGCCGCCTGGATACCGAGATCTGAACGTTGACAAACTAAGCCAGGCTCGGAGATGATGCCGTTCCGCCCAACGCCGTCCCACCTGATATGCACGGTGTCGACCAGGTCGGTGAACTCCATGGTCCTGCGATCTCCGGTAGCGAGCGCGGACATCACATAGTCCTTGCTAACGGTCACATGACCGTCGTTGCTGCTCTAGTCGGTGGCGGTGCGGGCGCGGTGGAGGGTGCCGGCGGTGGTGCCGATGTACATGTCGAGGGTGATGCGGATGTTGGCGTGGCCGGCGAGGCGGGAGACGTCGGCGGGGTCGATGTGCCAGGTGAGCAGGGCGGTGGTGCAGAAGACGTGGCGGAGGCTGTGCCAGGTCCAGGGCTTCGTGTTCTCTCCGCGCCAGCCTGCGGCGAGGTAGGCGTCTTTCAGGACGCGGCGGGCGTAGTTGGAGGACCGCCACCAGGTGCCGCGTGGTGAGGGGAAGATCAGGCCGTGCGGGTTGGCGCCGGCGTTGTGCTCGGCGCGGCCGGCTTCGATGCGGGCAGCGAGGCGCTGGGCGAGGGGGTAGCCGTCTGGGGTGTGGCGGGGGTAGATGGTGCGCCGCTTCTTGCGGCCTTTGGGTGCTTCGAGGTGCAGGGTGCCGCCGATCTCGATGATCTTGCGGTCGACGGTGATCGTGCGGCCCTCGGTATCGATCTGGTCGAGGGTGAGGGCGGCGAGTTCGCCCCAGCGCAGTCCGGTGTAGGCGGCGGTGTAGGCCATCAGCTCGTAGTCGGCGTCCAGGTAGGCGAGGGCTTCGGCGAGGGTGGTGACGTCGTCGCTGGCGGGGATGTCGGCCTGGTCGACGAACAGCGGGGATTCCCCGGCGATGGTGGTCCTCGGCTCGGGTGCGGGGCGGTCGCCGGGCTGCCAGCGGACGTTCCGCAGCCTCGGGTTGGTGAGGTAGCCAGCGTCCAGCCCGGCGGTGACCAGTGCGGAGATGCAGCGGGCGAGGCGGTTGCCTTCCCCTGCGGTGGGCGCGGTGTTGACCGCGGCATGGAAGTCCGAGGTCTTGATGTCCTCGCACCGCAGGTGGCCGATGACCGGGGTGAGGTACTTGCGGCAGAGCCGGGTCTGGGTGTCGGCGTGCTTGCGGGACCACGGCCGGTCCGCCGGATGCCGCGAGGGCGACAGGTAGTGGGCGATCAACGCCGCGCCGGGCTCTTCCAGCCCCGGGGCGTCATGAGTCAGCCTCTCGGTCACCTTGACCAGCCTCGCCGCCAGCCCAGCCTCCGACACCGACTCGCACTGCCGGCGCCGCCCGCCCTCGCACCACACCGCCCGCCACCGATCCCCCTCCGCACGCGCCGGATACACCGTGATCCCCCCAGCCACCTCCACCACCACGTTGTCGCCGCGAGTAGCAGTGCGAGCCGAGCCGCTGACTCGCTCAGACGAACGTCCAGCAGGCCGCCGTGAGGCGTCGCGCAGCGACCGCGCTCTAGCCTTCGGCGAAGGAAGTTGTGGGGATTCTGTGGGGATCTTGGACTTCAGAAGCGCTTCCGTCGTCATGACGTATGCTCTCTTCCTGCTATTTATACAGGTGAGAGGGTTGCGCTCTACTCGAGGAAGGAGTGGTCAGGGACAGGATCGAACTGTCGACCTTCCGCTTTTCAGGCGGACGCTCGTACCGACTGAGCTACCTGACCTCACGGCGTCAGGACAACCGCGATCTGTGCCGCATGTCGCCCCACCGACCGAGCGGTCCTGACGGGATTTGAACCCGCGACCTCCACCTTGACAGGGTGGCGAGCACTCCGAGCTGCTCTACAGGACCAAGCTGTACTACTGCCGAACCGAACCACTACCTACCGAACCGCACTTCACCGTGCCGCACTTATCTTACTCACTTCGCGCGACCAGTGCCGACCAAAATCATCCGTACCCCCAACGGGATTCGAACCCGCGCCGCCGCCTTGAAAGGGCGGTGTCCTAGGCCGCTAGACGATGGGGGCCTTGGCGGTCACCCGCCGTCGAGCCCTTGGCGTCCGCCGTCGGGGACCGCCTCAGCATAGGGGACAACAGGCACTGCCGGCAAAGCGGATCTCCAAGAACGTCGTCCGGAGGGCTCACCGACCTCGCGAACGCCGCAATCAGCGGCAAAACGGTCAGCTTGGCCGACTCTTGTTGATCAGGTCCTCGGCGATCGAGACCTTCTGACCTTCCTCCGGGATCACTGCCCATGCCACCAGGTACGCCAGGATCCCCGTCCCCACGGTGAATACGGTCACCAGCGCGACCAGCACGCGAACCAGATTGACGTCCATGCCGAGGTAGTCAGCGAACCCCGAGCAGACCCCCGCGACGATCCGGTCGTCGCGACGGCGCACGAGTACCTTGCCGTTGTTGACATTGCTCATAGCGCCATCATTCCGCATAATCGATCCTCCACACGCGTCGTCCGCGACGAGTGCGGCTCTCAAGCCTGGCCGCTACCCCGCCTTCACTCCTGCCAAACGCCCGCATACCCTGGCCGCAGGGCAAGCAGAGAGGACGAGCCATGCCGCGCTCCAGCGAACCAGTCGGCAGCGACCTGCTCAGGATCGACGATGAGCTAAGCGACGAGGAGCGGCTGGTCCGCGATACCGTGCGCAAGTTCGCCGACGACCGGATCATGCCCCATATCGCCGACTGGTTCGAGGCCGGGACGCTGCCCGTCGACCTGGTCCCCGAGCTCGGCCAGCTTGGCCTGCTCGGCATGCACCTGACTGGCTACGGCTGCGCCGGGATGGGCCCGATCGCCTACGGCGTGACCTGCAGGGAGATGGAAGCGGCCGACTCCGGCCTGCGCAGCCTGGTATCGGTCC
Source organism: uncultured Actinomycetota bacterium (assembly GCA_963819285.1). Lineage (GTDB taxonomy): Bacteria > Actinomycetota > Actinomycetes > Streptosporangiales > Streptosporangiaceae > Chersky-822. The sequence goes on along the minus strand of CAWFVM010000001.1, from coordinate 650,413 downwards.
AGGGCTCGCTCGCCATGTTCCCCATCTGGAAATACGGCTCAGAAGAGCAGAAAACGGAGTGGCTTCCCCGGATGGCCGCCGGGCAGGCGATCGGGTGCTTCGGGCTCACGGAGCCTGATCACGGCAGCGACCCTTCGAGCATGAAGACCAGAGCCATACATAAAGGATCGGACTGGGTGCTCTCCGGCAGCAAGATGTGGATCACCAACGGGTCGATCGCCGACGTCGCCGTGGTGTGGGCCGGCACCGAGGAGGGCATCCGAGGTTTCGTGGTCCCGAGGGCAGCCCGTGGCTTCACCGCGCGCAATATTCACAAGAAGCTATCCCTCCGGGCCTCTGTGACCTCCGAGCTGCACTTCGATGACGTGCGACTGCCAGCGGACGCTGTCCTGCCCGGGGTGACCGGCCTGAAGGGGCCGCTCTCCTGCCTGTCCGAGGCCAGGTTCGGCATCGTCTGGGGCGCTACGGGCGCGGCGCGAGCCTGCCTGGAGTCCGCGATCGAGTACTCGCGGACGCGGGAGCAGTTCGGCCGCAAGATCGGCGGCTTCCAGCTCACCCAGTCCAAGCTGGCCTGGATGCTCGCCGATCTGCAGCGAGCGCAGTTGCTCGCGCTGCATCTTGGCCGTCTCAAGGAGGCGGGCAAGATCACCCCTGAGCAGGTCAGCCTGGGCAAGATGAGCAACGTCCGTACCGCCATCGACATCGCCAGGCAAGCACGGACCATCCTTGGCGCCAACGGCGTCACCCTGGAGTACCCGGTCATCAGGCACGCCAACAACCTGGAATCCGTCCTCACCTACGAAGGCACCGAGGAGATCCACACTCTCGCCATCGGCCAGGCGCTCACCGGCATCTCCGCCTACCGGTGACCGGTCTCTGAGCGATGAGCTCACCGGAGCATGACCGGCACGGCGGACGGCAGGCGCAGGAGGCGTTTCTCGGCCGGCTGCTGACCGAGGCGGCGGCCGGGCGGTTTCCGCCTGCCGACGGCGGCGTGACAGTGATCCCTCAGCCGTCAGAGCGCGACGCCGGGGTGCTCGCCTTCACGGCGCACTCGGTGATCTTCACCGATGCCGATCCGGATTGGGTGCGGCGCCAGTTGCCGCCGGACGATCTGGCCGCCTCGCTGAGCCCGCCGTTCCTGCGGGCGCTGAGCACCGCGACAAGCCGCCGGGTCGGCAGCATCGATCTGCTCTGCTTCGCCGAATCGCTGGACGGCCCGCCGCCGGTCGAGCTGACCCCGGAGCCCGAGTCGACCCATTCGCGCCTGCTGCGCGCGCTGAGCTACCGGGATGAGGTACGCGCGTGGCGGGCCGACGGCGGCATCGTCTTGCTCGGGCGCGGGGTCGCCGGGCGGCTGGAAACGGCGATCGAGGTGAGCGAGGACCGCCGCGGGCTGGGGCTCGGACGCCTGCTCGCGACCGCGGCCAGGCACCTGATCCCGCCGGGCACGATCCTGTGGGCCCAGGTAGCACCGGGCAACGCCGCTAGCGTGCGGGCTTTCCTGGCGGCCGGGTTCGTCCCGGTTGGGGCGGAAGTGCTGCTAGCCGCCTATCCCAAATCGTGACATCGCCACCAGGGCATCCTGATGCGACGATGGGGAGATGACCGACGCTTCACGCGTGATAGACGATAGGGCCGACTCCCGTTTCGAGCTGGTGGTGGACGGGACGGTCGCCGAGCTCGTCTACCGAAGGCGCGCCGACCGGCTCGTGCTCAGGCACACGGGCGTGCCGGAGCAGCTCGCCGGCCACGGCATCGGCGGGCAGCTCGTCCAGGCGGCCGTCGAGCGAGCGATCAGGGATCACCTGACCATCGTGCCGCTCTGCCCGTTCGCTCGGGACTGGCTGGAACGGCACCCCGAGGTAGCCGCGACCGTCAACGTTGACTGGGGTGCCCCGCCGGACGACTGAGCCAGGGCGCGACGACGGCCATCAGCGCGTCGAGCATCAGCTCCGCGCTGCGCTCTTTTCCCTGGCTGGCCAGCAGGCTCGCCCGGCATCCGGCAATCATGAGCACGCGGGGGCAGGTCTCCTCTAGCCAGGTGCTGAGTTGTTCCGGGGCAACGGCGTCGAGGCCGAGCAGCGGACGGCCGAGCTGACCGGCGGCGCGGATGGTCTCCTGGCAGCCGTCGCCGCCGGCCGGGTCGATCAGGATCATCGCGTCGCACAGGTAGGCGCAGGTCCAGGTGCGGTACCTGAAATCGGGGCTGGGCAGCTCGTGCAGGGTAGCGCCGCGAAGGGCGCGGCGGCGGCCAGGGGTGAGCGGGCCGTCCTCCTGCAGCAGGCCGAGCGGGAAGACGAGGTGCACGGCGAGCCCGGCGGACAGCGCGGCCACGGCGGCCTGCGTGTCGACGCCGGTCTGGCCGCCGGTGAGCACGCAGGAGCCAGGCGGGCGCCGCAACTCGGCGCGCAGGCCGCGTTCCCGGTCTTGAGCGACCGGGCTAGCGGGCGGAGGCGTCAGGTGGCGCGACGACAAAATTTGCCTCGATCGCGGCGATGGTCTCCGGGGTCAGGCCGCTGTCGAGGCAGAACTGCCTCGGGCCGCCGAGTTGCTCCCTGACCAGCTTCATGAACTGCAAGATCGTGCGCTCATGCAGCAGGATGACCTCGGGGCGGCCCTTGTCGTTGTTGGCGTAGAGCGGGTTCTCGGCGAGCTTCTTGGTGACCCGGCGAGCGTTCCTGTTGCTCTGGACGTAGTCCACGGCGATCTGGCCGTCGGTGACGCCGACCAGGCTGAGCAGCAGCGCGGCCATGATGCCAGTACGATCCCGGCCCGCCGCGCAGTGGAAGAGGGTCGCTACCCCGGCTTGCAGGTTGGCGGCGATGATGTCGAAGGTCGCCCTGACGGCCGCCCGGCCGCCGTCCAGATTGCTCAGGTAGACCTTGGCCAGCTCGATCGGATCGTCGGTCGGGAACGGCTCATGTCCGAGCCTGCCCTCCACCAGCACCGAGTAGCGGTATCTGGCGACCGGGAAGTGCAATTCGGTCAGCTCGGTCTCGGCCTTGGTCCGCAGATCGATGATCGTGCCGATCCCCAGCTTGTCGAACAGGATCTTCGAATCGGCTGGCGTGATCTTGTCCAGCGAATCACCCCGGTAGATGACACCCGGCCTGGTGATCCGTCCGTCCCTGGTGCGCAAGCCGCCGAGATCGCGGACGTTGTAAGCGCCCTGCAGCTCGATGGCGGTCATAGAGTCGCGTTCCTTCTGAAAATTATGGCCCGCGATCTGCGGGCACCAGGGTCAGCGTATCCGCAGTCGGCTAGCCGCCTGGTGATCGCGGCTGCGGCGCGACCAGGAGCGTCTGGATGCCCAGGCCGAAGGGGCCAATCGGATCGGACAGCCTGGTCATCGCGAGCCCGGTGCCGTCCGCGCCGATCGACGTCGAGGACTCCAGCAGCAGCCACTCGCCGGCCGGGTCTCGTGTCAGCACGACGGTGAGGTCCACGTTGATGAAGGTAAATCGCGAGCTCGGCAAGGCGGCGCCGACTCCGCTGCCCGAGTCGGCGACCAGGAGCGCCCGAGACATCGGCGAGGACTCCTCCCCGGCCAGCAGCGGGATGCGAGGACGGGTCCAGGCCGCCCTGACCTGCGCCTGCCGGTCAGTGCTAGCAAACACAGCGCTCGCTGGCCGGGGATCGGTCGCCGGATCGAAGTCGGCCGGCTTGAACCGCCACTCGATCATCGAGAGGTACCCGTGCCGCTGACGGGCGAAGATGTCAGGCGCGTGCCCGTCACCCGCGGCCGGCACCGGCTCGGGCACGGCACCGTCCAGGACCTGCGGCACCTCCCCGGCCGGGCGCTCGATCCGCCAGCCGCGCGCCTGCAGGACCTCCCGGCCGTCGGCCTCCAGCACGGCCTCGATCAAAGTCACGCGCCTGCCAGGGCGGATCATCCGCGTCCTGACCGAGAGCTTGCCAGTCGGGACCGGCCGCAGGATATCTACGCAGACCCGGGCGAGTCGCTGCCTGGGATCGGCGTCGTGCCGCTCGATCGCGCGGGCGGCCAGCGCCGAGGGCGGTCCGCCATGCTGAGCATCGGGAGACCACGGCCCCACCGTCGCGGGCGTCGCGACGTAGACATCCTGCCCGGCAACCTCGTAAAACGCGCTCTCCACGACCGGGATGCTACCGGACACTCCGGACACCACCCGCTGCCAGCCGCCCATCGCCTGGCACCACGAAACCAGTGACCCAGCCACCACATCGCCCGGGCGCCGGGCACCCAGGCAACCTTCCGTGATCATGAGCCTGACCTTGATCACGGAACCCTAGTCGCGTGATCACCCCCTTCAGGCTCCGTGATCAAGACCTCGATCATGATCACGGAACTTCGCGCGGGTAGTCATCCTGGAGCCGGGTACGCGCCGTCGCGATGTCCGCCTCTTTGGGCCACCGGACCTTCGTCGCCCATCCCAAGGACTCGAACACTCTGATCAGCGCCGCGGAGATATCGATCTGCCGGCGCAGCAGCCCGTGCCTGGCCGAATAGGGTAGCGAGTGATGCCCATTGTGCCAGGACTCGCCCATCGACGGAATCGCCAGAAGCCACACGTTAGCCGACAGGTCATGGGACTTGAATGGTCGCTGCCCGAAAACATGGCAAACCGAATTAACTGACCACGTCACATGATGCACCAGAAAGATTCGCACCAGGCCGGCCCAGACCAAGGCAGCCGCCGCGTTCGTCACCGAGGCACCGCACGCAAGCACTAGAAGTGAGGGTAGCAATACGCTAACTGCGGCGATCGCACCAAAGAGACGATTGACCACTATGAGATCAGAGTCTGCCAGCAGATCCGGGACAAAGCGCGACTGATCGGTTTCCGCTACTTCGAACATCCAGCCAAGATGAGCGAACGGCAGACCTTTGATCAGGGCAAGCAGCCCAGTCCCGTACCGCCATGGCGAGTGCGGGTCTCCGCCGCGGTCGCTAAAGGCATGATGTCGCCGGTGATCCGCCGCCCAGTGAAAAACGGGTCCCTGGATGGCCAGGCTGCCCGCTATCGCAAGGCTAATCTTCAGCCACCGAGAAGCACGGAAAGCCCGATGCGAGAAAAGCCGGTGAAACCCGACGGTGATGCCGAGCATATTAACCACGTACAAGGCAATCCCGAGCGCGATCACGTTCCAGGTAACACCGATGACACCCATGAACGGAATCGCCAGCACGACTGCCGCGAACGGAACAAGAACGACTGCGAGCAACGCGACCTGCTCTCGCACAGACTTGTGCCGAGTCGCCAGTATCGCGCGGTCAGTGTGCACTGAGAGTCCAGATCTCATGCAGCCAGGGCGTCACCCAAGGCGACTGCTCGCAATCGCATCAGCAACGGCGTCCGCGGTTTCCAGGGGCGCTGCGTGCCCGACTCCCTTCAAGAGCCTGATCTCCGCGTTGGGGAGCAGCGCTGCCATAGCTCGCGACTCGGGCTCGCCGCTCAGCGGATCCTGGTCGCCGACCAGGAAGAGGACCTTGGCCGGTATCTGCCCGGCATAGGACTCAAACTCTCGCCAGTGATGCCTGTTGTTCCACAAAGCCCGCAGCGTATCTGAGCCGCCCGCTTCGTCCATCAGCGAATGCCGTTGCTCAGGTGACTGCAGCGCCGCATCGGAAACGAGGGAGCCGAGGACCACCCGGCTCGACCGCTCGCTACTGGCGATCGCCGCCTTCACCGCCTTAGGCGCCGGAGCACCCACGAGAGCAAAAAGCCTCAGCGCGGCCAGGCAAGTCCGCGGCTCCGCGATCATCTCGCGCACTGGGTGGTCGAGAAACTTCGCGACCGTCACAAGCCCGCCATTAATGAGAATGACCGACTGAACCATGTCGGGGGCCAGCCGTGCCAGGCCCAGTGCCACAAAAGAACCCACCGAGTGAGCTACGACCATGACCTCTTTGCGTCCGCTTCGCCGAAGCTCACTGGAGATGGCGGTCGCCACGCCCGTGACAGTCGGCCTGGTCGCGCCAAATGCTGGATGGGGCAGGATCGGCGCGCCATAGGCCAGATCGACTGGCAGGTCGCAGAGTTTGGGCAGGACGAGATCCCACTGACTCACGTTGCCGCTGAGCCCTGGCAGGAACAGCACCAGAGGGCGGTCGAGGTCGCTGTCATTAATCGGCGTGAGAACACTTGCGGTCTCGGGTGACGCGATCATCTATCCATCCATCTTTGCGAGGATTAGTTTCGTAATAATCCATATTCAGCTATTCTACCGTGTGAGCAGCGCCGAAACTAGCGCCAGTAGCAGCGGGCAGAGCAGGTAGACGGTGCCCGCTGTCAATGTACTCCTGATGTGGAAAGGTAGATTGGGCGTTTCCCATACTGTGGCAATCGTTGCGTCTCGCTCACTTCGGGGCCTCCTCGAAGCGATTGTCTGTTCAACAAATATCAGCTTCTCTCGGACAGCGCCCCTCATCGCGAGGACCGATGGGTAGATGACGACAATAAAGTTGATCACCATCACCAGGAACTCAATCAGCACGGTCCACTGATTGAACGGCAGCCAGACGAGAAACACTCCGAGCGTCAGGACAAAATGACCGAGCGTCGAGATATAGGTCCATTGCATAAAGTGACGCAGGGGCCGCAGCCCCCAGTGTCCATCCGTGTTATGGCGCATATTGGGTGACACGCCAAAATCGAATCGTAGTATAGACTGTACATAGGTGGCGAATATGTAGCCCATCGCGAGTTGCTTGCTCAGGTAATAGAAGAAGTAGATTCCAAGCAGCCACAACGCCACGGCGAGCACGCGATGATGATGCGGATTGGCCCACCAGCCAGCGTAAACCATAGCGGTCCACGATCGCCTCGGCAGGTCGGAAGTATTCCAGCTTGCTAGCAATCCGAACCGGCTGAACATCAGGTCAAGCAGATACGAGACCACCGCGCTGAAAATCAGCAGGCCGACCGAGTACAGACGACCACCTATTCTGCGGTACTGCTGGTTGGCGCTGGCGGTGTTTTCATTTATCGAGGCCGTATCTAGCCGATCGATCCGATAACCAATATTACGCTCGTTCATGCCGATGAAACCCTGGATATACCCGACCTGACCAGCGCAGAAAACTGGTGTGGCGAGCACCATCACGAGAACAATCAACGCCACCGGATCCTGAAGGAGAGCGAGCCCGATATCTCTCGGGGATTTCTCGGGAGATACGAGCAGTATCATCGCGGGAGTAACGCTCGCCCTGGATTCGAGTCCGCCGTCAATACCTGCCAGTATCAGGAAGATCACCATGGAGGCAAGGGCCAGCAGAAACGCGCGAGTGATCGCCTGGAATCTCTGCAGGCGCGAGGAGCCAATAATCGACGGGCTTCTTCCGAATAGCCCGCCTATGAGCTCGGGCTGAAGTGCGTCAAGAGTCATCGGCAGCCTATCGCGACTCGGCCGTGACCTGAACGAGGTCAATATCTCCGCGCTCGAATCTGGCCATCGCTCCCATCAGGTAGATGTACCAGGCCCTGACTCTCTCCTCCCCCTCCAGGGTGACGCACAGGTCCCAGCTAGTCTCCAGATTTCCGAGCCATCTCCTGATAGTCAGGGCATAGTGCTGGCCATAGTGGTCGACGGACAGGACGCGAAATCCCGCGGAGCGCAGGTCTTCGAGCTGGCGCGACAGAGGCAGAAGCTGGCCATTAGGAAAGATGTAGCGCTGAACGAAGCTGTTCGACCGGAATTTCCTGGGTCCGGCTTCCCGCATGATTATCGACTGATTCAGGTAACGAGACCCCGGCCTGAGGCTACGTCTTATCAGGCCGAAGAAGTCTCCGGAGTTATTCGCGCCTACATGTTCATACATTCCGATGCTCGCGACCGCCGTGACATTGTCGAGCGGCAGTACCTGCCGGTAGTCGCCGTAACGCACCTGGAGGTGCGAGTTCATGGACTCAGCGGCCAGGCCGGCGACATGAGCGTACTGACTTCTGGATAGCGTCAGGCCGATAGCTTCACAGCTAAATCGCGAGGCGGCATAGGACAAAAACGATCCCCATCCGCAGCCGACGTCCAGGATAACCGAGGTGTCGTCAAGATCGAGCTTACGGCAGATTAGCTCGAATTTGGCTTCCTGAGCGGCTTCCAGGCTGATCTCCGGATCGGCGAAGATGGCGCAGGAGTAGGTCAGCGATTCGCCAAGCAGATACCTGTAGAACTTGGTGCTGAGACCATAGTGGAAATCGATCTCGGATGCGTCACCGCTGATGGTATGAAGACCGGGGCGACGAGCGCGATATTCGATGCTGGTGGGGCCGGTGGCCCGCAGGTGCTGAAGCCGGATAGCGGGTACCGCCCGGAGCACGGTAGCGAGGAAGCTGAATACTAAGGCCGGCTTCCTGAGCTGAGCTTCGCTGTGGATCAGGGAGTACCAGTCACCCTGAATCTGGATCTGGCCCCTCACCCAGGCGCGGGCCAGGCCGAGACCGCGGGGCGCGCGAAAGATCTGGGCGAAGGCGGCGGGCGTCGTGAACGTCACAGTGGTGCTAGCGTCCGACGGCCCGGTCACGTGGCCGTCATGTGACACGATCCGCAGATCCGGCGCGGACTTCGCCAGCGCACTCGCCAGAAGCCCTGCTCGCGCCCGGTCGCTGGACTCGGTCGCTGCTGCCGACCCGGCGTCAGGTAGTGAATTCATTACACTCATCCCCAATTATGTACGCTTTGAAGATGCAATGTCCGTTCTAGGTGACGTTCCTGGTAATTAGGCTATTGCATGCGGCGCGTACTGAGACAGCAAGCAGATCCGCCCTCGGGTGACTCACCCCGCCAGGGTTCCGTGATCATGGTCGTGGCGTTGATCACGGATCTCTGGTGGGGTGATCACGCAACACATGTTCCGTGATCAAGTTCTATTTCATGATCACGGAACCTGCGAGGGGTATTTGAGCGCCCGGCGGGGGACGGCAGACCAGCCAGGCCGCAGACCAGCCAGGCCGCAGACCAGCCAGGCCGCAGACCAGCCAGGCCGCAGACCAGCCAGGCCGCAGACCAGCCGGGCAGTGAGCCGGTAGAACGCCGTGCTCGCTGGCCAGATTTCCCTCGGCGATCCATTTATGAATCTGAACTCGATCTCGACGCTGTCACCGCGCGGCTTGAACCTTGACGACGCAAAGTATCGGGGTAAAATCTCTAACTAATAGGAAACTTTCCTATTAGTTAGATTGGCCTCCTGACCCCGCTCGGAGGAAGTATGAGGTCCCCTCTCCCCTTAGCCCGCCTGCTGGCCGGCGGGCCACTGTGCTGCTGGCCGCCGCCCTCGGCCTGGCCGCCAGCGCTGTCCCTGCCTCGGCCGCTACGAACCTGCTGACCAACCCCGGCTTCGAGACCGGATCGCTGTCCGGCTGGAGTTGCTCCACCATCGACAGCGTGACGGTCAGCCCCGTCCATTCCGGGACGCATGCCCTGCAGGGCGCCGCGAACAATAGCGACGACGCCCAGTGCACGCAGGCCGTCAGCGTACAGCCAAGCTCGTCGTACACCCTGTCCGGCTGGGTTGAAGGCAGCTACGTCTTTATCGGCGACTCCGGCACCGGCGCTACGGATACGGACAACTGGACGCCATCCGCCACGACCTGGCAGCAGCTATCGACGACCTTCACCACCGGAGCCTCGACAACCAGCGTCACGATTTACGTGCACGGCTGGTACGCCGAGGGGACCTATTTCGCCGATGATCTGTCGCTGAGCGGCGCGGCCGGAGGGGGCGGGACGACGACCGTTCCCGCCGCGCCGACTGGCCTGACCCGTCACGGCGAAGACCTCGTCATCGGTGTCGTTGTCGTGGACCGCTCCGGCGGGCACGGTGACTGGCTATAACGTCTACGAAAATAGCGCGAAGGTATCTTCGGCGACGGGCACGTCGGCCACGGTGGCCGGCTGGCCGCCTCGACGACCTACACCTTCGCGGTCACCGCGACCAACAGCGCTGGTGAGTCGGCCAAGTCGGCCTCAGTCTCGGCCACGACCTCGGCCGGCGGCACGACCCCGCCACCGCCTCCCCCGGCCGGGGGCTTCAGCGTCGCTCCCTATGTTGACATGACGAACAACCAGGAGTCGCTGCTCAACTCAGCCGCCTCTTCGGCTGGGCTGAAGGCATTTACCACCGCGTTCGTGATCGGCAGCGGCTGCACGCCAATCTGGGGTGACACCCTGCCGGTGACCAATGACCCGACCGTGTCCGGTGAGATCTCCGCGGCGCAGGCGGACGGCGCCCAGCCGATCGTCTCGTTCGGCGGCGCGTCCGGCATCGAGCTGGCCCAGTCGTGTACTAACCTGACCCAGCTCACGGCCGCCTATCAGTCGGTCATCAATACGCTGCACGTCACGCATCTCGACTTCGACATCGAGGGTGCGGCGATCGCCGACACGGCGGACAATGCCACCCGGTTCCAGGCGATTAAGGCGCTGGAAGCGGCCAATCCGAGCCTGATCGTCTCGGTCACTATTCCGGTTCTGCCGACCGGGCCGGTCAGCAGCGGGGACGCGTTCCTGCAGCAGGCCCAGTCGATCGGGGCCCGGATCGACATCATCAACATCATGACCATGGACTACGGCGCGAGCTTCGACACGGCCGGGTCCGACATGGCCTCCTACGCGATCGAGGCCGCGCAGGACACGCTGGCCTTCGCCAAGACCGTCTGGCCGAGCATGACGTTCGCCAATATCGGCGTGACGCCCATGATCGGGATCAACGACGACTCGGCCGAGGACTTCACCGAGGCCGACGCGCACACGCTGGTCAGCTTCGCGCAGACGAACCATCTGGGCCGGCTGGCGTTCTGGTCGGTCGACCGGGACCAGCCGTGCGCCGGCGTCGGCCACCGGGCTATCCCAGTGCTCGGAGATCAGCCAGTCGTCACTCGATTTCACCCGGATCTTCACCCAGTTCACCGGCTGATCCGGCTGGCAGCCCCGGTGACGGCGACGGCGCTTGTGTCGCGCCGTCGCCGGGGTTCGCTCGTTATGCTTTAACAATGGGGGTTCTGGAGCCACTTGACGCGAGCGATCCGGCCTTTATTGGTCCGTACCGTCTGCTCGCCCGGCTTGGCGAAGGCGGGATGGGCCGGGTCTATCTAGGGATATCCGCAGGCCGGCGCGTCGTGGCGGTGAAGGTCATTCACGCCGATCATGCTAGGGATCAGGAATTCCGCGAACGGTTCAAGATCGAAGTAGCTGCCGCGAAGATGGTGCAGGCCGCCTTTACCGCCCCGGTGATTGACGCCGGCGAAGACGACGATCCGCCGTGGCTGGTGACGTCCCTGGTCGCGGGGCCATCGCTGGCGAACGTGATCAAATCCCAGGGACCGATGCCCGCCGAACCGGTCTGGAGGCTGGTCGCCGGGCTGGCGGAAGCCCTCGCGGCCGTGCATGCCTGCGGGATTGTTCATCGCGACGTCACCCCAGGCAACGTGCTGCTGGCGGTCGACGGGCCCAGGCTGATCGATTTCGGGCTCGCCAGGGCGCTGGGGTCGAGCAATCTGACGGCGACCGGCATCGTGATCGGAACACCGGCGTTCTTGTCTCCTGAGCATGTCGCAGGTGATCCGATCGGGCCTCCGAGTGACGTCTTCTCGTTAGGATCGCTCCTGGTTTTCGCCGCGACGGGAGCCGCGCCATTCGGGTCGGGCAGGCCCGTTGAGGTGCTTGGGCGAATCCTGGCAGGCGAGCCTGATTTCCGAGGGCTCAGCGGTCACCTCCTGGAAGTGGCCACGGCCTGCCTCTCCAGGGAACCGGCCGACCGACCGCTGCCCGCGGAGATCATCGAGTCCGTGCCCGCTGATTCGGCGTTGCTCGCGGGCACCCCCGCGACTCGGTTCTGGCCGGAGTCGCTGGACGCGTTCATCCGCACCTACGAGGCCACCTTCGCTGTCGCGCTGCCTGACTCGGGTGGTGCTGGCCAGCAGCAGTCCGCGTTGCCGTTCAAGCCTCCTCGAGAAATAGCCGCTGAGGCAGTCGGCCTGGCTGAGAGCGGCCGGCCGGATGACGCGCGCCATTTGCTGGCCACGGCGGCGGCGCTGCGGCCCGCCCAGGAGGTCGCCGCGCTCATCGCCTTGCTGCGGGCTCAGGGACGGGACGTCGAGGCCGGGGGCGTGATCAGGGCCGCGATCCGGCGTCCCGCGCTCGAAGTAACGGCGCTGGCCGGGGTGCTCCAGCAGATTGGAGCTGCTGCCGATGCCAGCGACCTGCTGGATCAGGCCGCTGATGGGTCTGCCGAGCACCTCGGGGCGATCGTCGCTGACCTGGCCGGTTCCGGTCGGACAGAGGAGGTGCGCCGGCTGCTGCGATTGGCGGCCAGCACGGCGCCGCGTCAGCCGCAGGCCATCGTGACCCTGGTAGGAGTGCTGTCGCCGGCGGGGCTTGGAGAGGATGTCGCGGGCTTGATGGAGCTGGTGGCGGCGGTTGTGTCCCCGGCGCAGGCCACGGCCCTGGGTGACGCGATGCGCGGGTCAGGACATCGCGAGGCGGCCTTTCGCATGTATTCGGCGGCGGTGGACGAAGTCGCGCTCAAGCCGGCGCAGGAGATCGCCTCGGTCCTGCGTTTCCTGCGCGATGGCCGGCAGGCCGATCTGGCTAGCCGGCTGATCGAAGTGGTGAAATCCGCGCGCCGCGAGACGGCTGACATCGTCGCGCTAGCGGCGGCGCTGTCGTCCGCATCGCTGGACGACGACTCGCGGCAGGTACTGGCCGTCGCGGCCCGAACCGTGTCCGTCCCCGAAATCATCAGGGTGGCCGAATCGCTGCTCGCCCTGAGTCAGGAGGACGCAGCCCTGAGCGTGTGCGCCGAGGCCGCCGCCGGGAATCCCGCCGCCACCGGCGCGCTCGTTGATGCCCTGCGCGACGTCGGCCGGCCCGTCGACGCGTACCGGCTGCTGGAAAGCCTGGGGACCCGGACAGTCGAACCCGCCGCAGCAGTGATCGCGTCTCTTCGCGCGGCGAGCCGCGCCGATGACGCCGACCGGGTGCTCGCGGCGTTCCTGCGCCAGGGACCTGAGGCTGTCTGCGACCTGGTCGCGAAGCTAGGGCAGCTAGGGGCCAGCGAAGACGGCTCCCGCATCGCGGCACTCCTGGACGCCAGAGCGCCGGAACCGCTCAGCGAACTCGCCAGCGCCCTGATCGCGCGACAGGCGTATACGGTCGCGGATCACCTGCTGGCACGAGCCGCGCAGGGATCGGAACTGTACTGCTGCGAGCTGATCGACCGCACCCTGCGCCATCCGGCGAGCGGTCCCAGACCGCCCGTGACGGGCAGTGATTTCCCCGTGCCAGAGCGCAGGACTTCAGCTGGGCGAAGTGCTGCGCCTCAGCTACCGCATCAGCCGGCCGGCGGCGCATGACTCGGATCTGTTCTCGCTGCACTGGCAGGCGCACCACGATCATGGCGGGCTGCTCGACTGTCTGCGCAGCCTCCGGGGCAAGCACCTGGGCGTGGCGGCCCGCGAAATGCTCGGCTACGCCGCGCGCAGGCCGGACGCCGAGGTCGTCCAATTCGCCCGCGACCTCGACTGGGCGGACGGACCCGGAGCTAGCTGGCAGAGCCGGGCTTGCTGGCCAGGCACCATCGAGGCGGCCGCGCTGATCGCCGCCGCGGCCGGCCAGCGTCCATCCGAGGCTGGCGTGATCCTCCGGGCACTGATCGATCAGCTCCAAGATGCCGTAGCTATCGGCCGGAGGCAACTCGCAGTGGCTGAGCTGCTTTCAGCGATCGCCGCCTATCCGGACGACGTCATCATCTCGGTGGCGGCCGGGCTGAACGCTACCCTGCCCAGGTTGCGGGCCATCTTCGTGCGGACCATCAGAGACCTTCTGCCCGAGATTCTGGCGGGGAACCCCGGCGCCGATAAACCTCAGCTCCGTGCCCTATATTTCGAGTTACTCAGAACCGCCGGAAGTACTCTGTCGCCCGTAGATTTCCATCACCTTTACGTGAATCTCAGTGATCGGGTGCTCTCCGACGAGGCAGGCTTTCTCCTGAATGAAGCAGCAGCGAATCCGGAGGTGTCTGAGATTATTATTAGAATGAAGAATTACGGCTGGCGCCGGGAGGCGAAGCAACTCAGCCTGGCCGCACGTCAGAAAAACGGGTGAAGCGTTACTCCATTGCTTGTAATTGGATAGCGGAGTGCCAGATGGTGTCAATCGGGATGGCTCGCAGGCGGTCCCCGAAGGAGAGGGTCTGCTGGCCGGTGTAGAGCACATATCCGGCGACGAATCGAGTCCCTAGCCGCTGGGCGAGGTGCCGGAGGCCGACCAGGTCCTCGGCACGGACGGTGGCTCCCGCCTTCACTTTTATGGCGATGACCCGGCCGTCGGGGGTTTCAAGGACCGCGTCTACTTCAACCTGATCTTTGGTGCGGTAATGGTAGAGGCGTGCCCGCTCTGCTGACCAGGTGAGCTGGCGGGCTAGTTCCATCATCACGAAGTTTTCGATCATTTGCCCGGCGGCACCATCGGGCTCGCCGAGTCGGCTGGCGTCCTGGCCGATCAGGTGGCAGGCGATCCCGGTGTCGGTGAAGGCCAATTTCGGAGTGCCGATGGCGCGATGGGTCTGGCTAGTTGACCATGCGGGGATCTGCTTAATCAGGAAAACGGCGGTGAGCAGTTCGAGGTAGCGATTCAGGGTGGTGCGCGGGATTCCGGATTCGGCTGCGAGCGTGGCCGGCACGAGCAGACCGCCGGCACGGCCGGCCAGCAAGGCGAGGAGCCGGCGTAGATCGCCGCGCCGTTCGATCGCTGTGATCTCCTTGACGTCGCGCTCGATGAGAATGGTGAGGTACGACTCGAAGAAGGCTGTGCGGCGGCGAAGGGAGCGCCGCAGGGCCTCGGGGAAGCCGCCGCGTACGACGCGCTCAAGGTAGTCTCGCTTGCGCATAGCTGAGACCCAGGACAAAGACGGGCCCATGGCGAATGCCGTGTCTATGAAGGCGTCCGGGCAGTGGTCTATCTCTCCTTGGGAAAATGGCCAGAGTTCGACTATCTCCATTCGTCCCGGCAACGCGTCGGGAAGGTGCCGCAACGCCAGCACCTGTGCCGAGCCAGTCAGCAGGAACCGTCCGGGGCGAGGATCAGTGTCTACGACGACCTTGATCGAACGGAACAGCTCTGGCGCCAACTGGACTTCGTCGATGACGAGCAGACCGTCATGGTCGACGAAACTGGCCGGGTCGTCCTGAGCCGCGCGCAATGTGGCCGGATCGTCGAGGAGTCGGACCGCCGAGTTCGGCCTTGCCTGGGCGGCGAGCCGTGCGAGCGTGCTCTTGCCTGCTTGACGCGCGCCGTTCAGCGTGACGACTCGGGTGTCCTCCAAGGCCTCAGCGACCAGCGCCTCGGCCTTTCGTGGTGTCAAGTCCAAGGAACCATCCATCCCGACATTATTGCAGTTCGCAGGGGTAGCGTGGTCACCTGGCCGCTGGTTGCGTGGACATCTGGACGCATCCTACGTGGTCGTCTGGACGGAAGATACGAGTAGCCTGTGACCAGGCGGGCGCATCCCTGACCGATGAGTTCAGCGGTGCGAGTCCGTCTACAACATGAGTGCTCTCCTGGGATGGGGCAGAGTTTCCGATACTCGACTATGAAGGAAGTGCCAGATGACCGCTATGCCAGAGATCGTGTCGGCAGAGGAGTGGCAGCAGCAGCGCGACGAACTGCTCAGGGCAGAGAAGGAAGCGACGCGGACGCTCGATGCGCTCGCGGCCCGGCGTCGCAGGCTGCCGATGGTCAGGTTCGACAACGACAGATACGAGTTCGCGACGCCCGATGGTCCGGCCAGCCTCGTCGATCTCTTCGCCGGGCGAGATCAGCTCGTCATCTACCGGTTCATGGATGTCGGCCCAGGCAAGTTCTGCCCTGGCTGCACCAATTTCTCGAACAACGTCATCAACCTGGATGACCTGGCCGATTCGGGAGTCAGCTGGGCCACCGTGTCCGACATGCCGCTAGCTCAGATCGAGGAGTACAAGGCCAGGAAGGGCTGGACGATGCCGTTCGTGTCGTCCCATGGCACCCCGTTCACCGCCGACTGCGGCGGCGGCGACGGTTTCATGCTCAGCACGTTCTTGCGTGACGGCGACGAAGTCTACCGCACGTACAACACTGGAGGACGGGGCGTGGACCGGATCTTGTTCGACTACAACATCCTCGACCTGACTGTGTACGGACGCCAGCAGGACTGGGAGGACTCCCCGGCTGGCTGGCCCCAGCACCCGACCTACAGCTAAAGGGCCGGTCAGCATCCAGCCCGCCCCCGCTGCCGCGCTGCCCGAGATGTCATCGCCTCGGACAGCGGGCAGCACTTCGATCGGGGTTGGTTATTGAACTATGTAGGTCCACGCCCTTAGACGCGGGCAAGCGCCTCGCGCAACGGGTCAAGACCCATAGCGCCCAGGCTGAGTGCCTTGGCGTGGAAGTCCTTGAGGCTGAAGGCTCCTCCGGCCCGTGCCCTGGCATCATCCCTGGCCTGTAGCCAGATCCGTTCACCAAGCTTGTACGAGGGGGCCTGGCCAGGCAAGCCGAGGCAGCGACGTAGCTCGGAGCGTAGTAGCCGTTCATCCCAGCTGGAGTGGGCGCGCAGGAGCTCCCAGGCGATCTCGGCATTCCAGCGCTCGCCCTCGTGCCAGCCGGTGCCCCTAGGAACATCCAGTTCCAGGTGCACCCCGATGTCCAGGGCCACCTGGGAGGCGAGCAGTTGCTGACTGTCGAGCATGCCAAGATATGCCCCAGGGTCGTCCAGGTATCCGAGCTCTCCCATGAGCCGCTCCGCGTAGAGCGCCCAGCCCTCGCCGTGGCCGGATACCCAGGACATTGCGCTGCCAGCGGTTCAGGCTGCCGGTGTCCGCCATGGCGTGCGACATCTGCAGGTGATGTCCGGGAACGCCCTCGTGGTGGACGACCGTGACTTCCTTCCAGGTGGAGAAGGCCTCAATGCCATCCGGCACCGACCACCACATCCGGCCGGGCCGGGACCAGTCCTCGGAGGGCTCGGTGTAGTAGATCCCCCCTTCGCTGGTGGGTGCGATCATGGCCTCGATCCGGTGCGCTTGCCCGGGAATGTCGAAGTGCGTCCCGTCCAGCTCAGAAATGGTGCGCTCGGCATGTTCCTGCATCCAGGCACGGAAGTTCTCGCGCCCTTCGATGCGCCGGGCCGGGTCCTCGTCCAGGATCGCCACGGCCTCCTTCACGGTGGCCCCGGGCCGGACCAGGTTACTGACCCGCACCATCTCGGCCCGCAGCCGGGCGAGCTCCTCCCAGCTCCAGGCGTAGGCCTCCCGCAGATCCACGGCAGCGCCCAGGTGATACCGGGAGGCCCGCGCGTAGACCTCAGGCCCGCAGGCATCCTTCTCCCTGGCCAGCGGCATCAGCTCGCGGTCGAGGAAGGCGCCAAATTCGGCCGTAGCAGCTGTAGCCGCGCGCGCGGCCACGGCCAGCTCCCCCCGCAGCGAGTCCGGGACCGCGGTCAGCCGCCCGACC
Source organism: uncultured Actinomycetota bacterium (assembly GCA_963819285.1). Classification (GTDB taxonomy): domain Bacteria; phylum Actinomycetota; class Actinomycetes; order Streptosporangiales; family Streptosporangiaceae; genus Chersky-822. The sequence continues at coordinate 632,947 of CAWFVM010000001.1, read as the reverse complement.
AGTCCGCAATAGTAGGAGTCCCCCGGCCTGGCCCAGGCCGCGCACTGCCCGGCGACCTCCTCGACCTGCCGCCTGGCCGCGGGGCGGCCAGCTCTGGCCGCGTCGAGCAAGGTCGCGGACAACTGGCGGTAGGCCCGCGGCACCACGGCCATCCGCTTGGCGATGTTGGCGGCGGCCTCCTCGCCCTCCGTGGGCATCAGGTCGAAGACCTCGCGCACCCTCTGCACCCAGCTGCCGATGGTGCTGGCTCGCTGGTGGTATCCCCGGCGTTGTAGCACTCCACCGCCAGTGCCAGCCGCTCCCGCATCGCGGCCCGCGCGACCTGCTCGCGCGGGTCAGGGGCGTGCGCCGCGTCGAGGACAGCGAGGGTTGAGCGATCCAGCCCGGCCCGTCCGGCGAATCCGTCAGCACCGAGATCCGGCAGTTCGTGGTCGTGCCCCGCGATCCCGGCGTTAGTGGCGTAGCACGGGTTCAGGGCGGCGGCCCGCTCCACGTACTCCGCCGCGATGTCGTCGATCGAAGGCATGCGTGCAACCTAGCCCGGCGCCGCCTGGGTGTCACAGCGATATTCACGTTGCTCGTCATACTCAGGTCACAGCCTGGCCCGCACACTGCAAGAGCCGCAGAGCTTCGGCCAGGCACTACAAGCCATTCACAGCAGATGCCACGGAGGATCACATGCCCGCTTCACGTACGCCAAAGCCAGGCGCCGACACCGACGCCGACACGGCCACCACTCAGATCGCCGGGCTCCGGAACCGGCTCGCCCGCGGCGGGATCGTCAACCATCCGGCAGTACAGTCCGAATTGCGCAAGCTTGAAGAGATGCTGATCAGCCGGCTCGACCAGACCGGACACAAGCCGGGTCGGCACCGTTCCTCGGTCACGGTGACCGCCAGTTAGCTCGGACGTCCGATCGGGACGACCGCACGGAGCGCGGTTTTCGTTCCGGCCTTCGCGGCCGGAACGGAGTTAGCACCGCGCGCAGCCGGTCGGCGGTGCTGTCGTCGTCGTGCTGGGCCAGGACGCTGAGCATCTCCCGAACGTGCAGTAGCGGCGCCCGGTCGGTCCAGCCGGGTTCCGGACGGGCGATCGCCGCCCACATTTCGAAGAAATGGTCGGAGGCCGCTGGCCGCGGCGACAGCCACAGCATGCTGATGTCGACCTCCGGCCAGCCGTACCAGACAGCCGGGTCGATCAGGGTCGGCTGGTCAGCGGGCCCGGCAAGGATGTTGTCCCGCCACAGGTCGCCGTGCAGCAGGACCGGCGCCGCCGGCGGAATCAGCTCAGGCAGCAGCTGGCAGAACCGCTCAGCAGCCCTGAGGTCCGCACTCGATAGCGTGTGGTAGACCTTCGGCTCTCGCAGGAACCTCTGCACGCGGTGCTCAGCGAAGAAACGATGGCCGTCGGCGTCCCACGAGTTACGCTGCGGCAGCCCGCCTAGCCAGTTGTCGTGCGGCCAGCCGTGCCGCTCGGCACCAGAGCAAGCCTGCAAAGCCGCAATGTCCTCGCCCAGCCTCCGCCAGAACACGGGACTGTCCACCGGGGCCGTTCGCAGGGCCTGCATGACCATCGAGCCGCCACCCACGTAGTGCACGACCGGGACCGCCACGCTGCCGCTGGCGCCCAGTGCCTGAAGGCCTTCGGCTTCGGCTGCAAGCACGGAAGGCCGCGAACCGGGAACCCGCTTGACAACCCAGCGGAGACCGTCACCAGAGGTCACCAGGACAGCTACGGCGACGGATCCGCCAGGCAGAAACTCAGCCTCCACCGGTACCTCAGCGCCTACCAGGCCTTGCTGCCGCACTAGACGGACGGCGGAGTCCAGATGAGCGCGCCTTTGGCCGGGACCAGTCACACTACTCATAACCGACCCGAGTTTAGCGGCGACTCTGTCAGCAAAACCCCTCTTGCACCCGGCACATTTTCAGTGGTCCAGGGCCGCGCGGGGGGCTACGCTACGCACACCCCTGACAGCCCGTGCCGCCGACGGCACTCCCGGCTAGGAGAAAGCAACCATGATCAACGTCATCGCCCGTTATCGCGTGCGCGACGGAAGCGGCGATCAGGTGGCAGCGGTGCTGGCCAGGCACGTCGCGGCTACGCGCCGGGAGCCGGGATGCGTTCAGTTCACCGCCTACCGGGCAAGGACGGCACCGGACGAGTTCGTGCTGTACGAGCAGTACGCCGATGACGCTTCCCTTGAATCGCACCGCCAGACGCCGCATTTCCGCGAGTACGTCGAGGGCCAGATCATGCCGTTGCTCGCGGAGCGGATCTGGGATCACTATGACGAGGTTGTCTGAGGACGGTTTGCGCGAACTACAACGCGGCACTCAGCCTTATGTCCTGTAGGCGTCGCGCCGATGGCCATGTCGACGATCGTGACAAACGCGTTTCTTTGTCATCGATCCCGTAAGATCACCCGGTAGGTGCCGCGACTAGAGCCGTGTAGTGGAAAGATGACGGACTGTGGCTAAGGGGCAGGCGGGATCGGATCTGGGCGGACGGGCGTCGTGATTGTCATTGAAGTGGCGATCAGGCCCGGTACCTCGCCGGGAATGTTCCGGGTGGAAGTCGTGGCCTCGCCCGCAGGGGAAGCGTCTGGTGCCCCGCCAGCGCCCGGGTCACGGCGCTGAGCAGGGCGGGCCAGAGCCGACCGTCCTGACCGGCCAGGAATTCCGCCACCGTCGCGCGGCTGAGGTAACCGGGAGCCGCCGGCTGGCCAGCGGCGGGAGCTCACGGTTCGCGCTGGCCTGTCGTCTCCAGCAGGGCGCCTCCCACAACTCGATCGGTAGCAGGCCGCCGAAGTCCGCTGCCGATCCGGCCACTAGCGTGTGCGCGAAGTAGTTCCCAGGCCGGTTCGAGAAATCCCTTCCGAGGTAGCTGACCTGAGCGGTGATCGAGCGGCCCGCGACACCGGGCTGGTGGATGAGCGCCACCGGGTACTGGCCAAGCTGATCGGGCGCCGGATCGACTGGCATCGACTGGGGCGGCCGGTAGGTGGTGAGATCTTCGACCGCTGACCTGATTTCTGGCGCTACTCCCGGTGTCACCGCCGCGAACTGGAAGCCGGGCTGGCCGAGCAGGCCGTCCCGGCACGAGGTGTAGTGGAGCTGCCAGAATGCCATGGCTATTCCGCCGCGGCCGGAATGACGCCGAAGCCGGCGAGCAGCCAGCGGAACGGTTCGTCCGCCCGGTAAGGCCGAATGCCGCGCGGGCTCACCTTGCCATCTGGACCGGGCGCCTCGCCCAGAGCGGAGACGCCGAAATAGCGGAACCGGCGGAATCTCGACGCGACGAGCTCGAATCCGGCCGGGCCGTGGCTGGCCAGCAGCGTCGCGACCTCGGCCTGTACCGCGCGAGCACCAGGCTCGCCGGAGTCCGGGACCGCGCGCAGCGCACTGGTCAGCGGTAGTTCCTCGGTCAGCAGGTCAATCTTGGTGACGACGACGGCCAGCAGCGGCCTGGACGATGCCCGCCAGCCGAAGACCCTGTCCACCCGCTCAAGCTGCCCGGCCAGCTCGGCACCCGCGGCTGGTGACCTAAGGTCGGTGACCAGCACGACAGCGTCGACCTCGCCAAGCTCCCTGACCGCGGCGGTGAAGCTGGCGTCGCTGGCGAGGTCGGCCCCGCCAATGTCGGCCAGGGTCAGCTTCGTCTGGCGTGACCGCCTGACCCCGGCGAGCGGCGGCGCCACCGTGGTAAGGGTGAACGGCAGCGGGCGGCTGCCTTCCGCCCCGATCGCCGGAGTTTCATCCGGCAGCTTGAATTCCCGGTAGAGCGAGTACTCGTAACCGTCGCTGAAACGCCGCTGCGTGTAATCATCCGCAGCCTCGATCGCCAAGCCGAACCTGGCGCCAAGCCGGTTCATCAGCTCGTGCCCGAGCACGGTGACGAGCACGGTTTTGCCGGTGCCTGGCCCTCCTGCGACCACGATCCGGTAGTTGTTCTTCCGGCGGATCCGGAGCTCAGCCAGACCGAGCTGGAGTTCGGCCAGCCCGATGCCGCGCCGTTGAACGGCACCCGCGGGCGCGTGGTAGTCACCGGGCATCAAGTCGTTGTCAGGCCGGCCGGGAAGTGTCACCCGGGCCGGCTCGGCTGGCCAGTCGCCTTCCGCATCCGAATGAAGGGCCGCTACCTCGATAGTCACCTCGTCCAGGCCGACCGGGATCGCCGCTCCGCCTTCCGCGTAATAGCCGTGCCGCGAGTACCGGCGGGTACCGTCTGGCCACGTGACGATCGAGCTGGCCGCTCCGTCCGGCCAGACCCAGCCGAGTAGCGCCTGATCCGGCTCGCCAGGACGGCCGGCCAGCCGGCGCGCGATCAGCCCGGTAGCCGGCTCGACCCGGCCGAGCCTGCGGGTCGCGCCTATGACCGACCGCGCGCCCGCCGTAGTCACCGCGAACAGGAAATGGCGGCCAGGTGGCGGGGCGAATTCGGCCGTCAGCTGTCCTTCCTCCGACGGATAGGTCTGCGACGGATAGGTCTGCGACGGATAGGTCCCGGCCACCGGCTCGCCCAGCGCCGCCAGCCCGTCCTGGCCGATCTCACTCCCTGGCGGCCAAAGCGGCGGTACCTCGCTGAGATACCAGCTGACCTGACCGGCCGGCGGCGGAACCCAGGTCACCCGCACCAGCCCGGCTGCCGGCTCCAGGCTCAGTGGCTCGACCGGCGCCGGTGCCAGCTGGATCGTGCCAGCGGTCACCGCCGAGTCACGCCAGGTCCCGTCGCGAGCCTGATAGCGCGCCGTGATCAGATAGCGGTACTGAGCCCCGGGAGTCAGCCCGGTGTCAAGGAAGCCATCCCGGCCGGATTCGATCGCGACCTCGCCGCCCTCGGTCACCCGCAGCACCAGCGACTCGTCCGCCTGCGCCGGGGTCGTCCATGAACCGGACACGGCGTCCTGACCGGCCGCTTTCAAGCTCAGGCTGGAGATTTCCGGTGCGACGCAGACAGCCGGGGCACTGGCCGGACCGGACCAGTTCAGACCGCCTGCCCCGGCTCGCACCTCACTACCCGCGAAGACGGCGTAGCGCAGTTCTTCGCCTGCGGGCGGATGCCGGTCCTGCGCCCAGGTCACTCTGGTCTCCTCGGCGATCACCTCGCCATCTGACCAGTGCCCGGCCCGATCGCCTATGTTCCGCACTACCCGGTACACGACCGGTACGGTGACATCAGAACTGGGCTGCCAGCTCAGCCGGACCCGGTCTGGCCCGACCTCGGCCCGCGCCGAAGCCGGCGGATCTGGTGGCGCGGCCGGCTTTACCCGCTCTTGGTATTCGACCACGACAGCCAGCGCCACCCGGCCGGCCTCGTCCGGGTCAAGCCCGCTCTGGCCGGCCCTCGCGGCGAGCACGCTCTGGTGCAGGGCGCCGGTCTTGCCCAGTTCCCTGGCTAGCTCACGGAGCGGTTGCACTACCTCCCAGAACAGCAGCTCATCAAGCTTGCCTTCGTCCAGCGCCAGCTCAAGCGCCGACACGATCGTCTTGCGGCAATCGGTCCCGGCGTGGTCACGGCTCTTCTCGTGGCTGACCTCTCTGGCTAGCCTGAGATTTTCCTTCGTCAGCCGACCGTCTGTCTTCCTCAGCCGAAACCCGTCGATGATCAGGTAGCCGCCCGGCCAGGCCGGGTCAGAGCGGAGGATCAGCTCGGCTGATAGCCCAAGTCGCAAGGCCTTCACAGCATTCCGCAGGTCCCGGTAGTCTGCTGGCACTTCACGAGGGAGATCAGCCAGCCGGTCAACGACAGTGATTTCCGCGCGGGACAGCGCGCCGACGACTCGCGGCGCGTCGGCGAACCCATTCTCGCGAACCAGCATCGCGGCAAAGCCAGCGGTGCAGTGCGTAGTGCTCTCTTCCGCGATTCGACTTTCCAGCCAGCCAAGCGCCTTCGACTCCTCCTCTTGCCGCAATGCGCTGAACCGACTTCGGGTCAGCCGTCCCTCCTCGGCCCAATGATCGTGATCGGCTCTGAGCGGCCCGACCAGATCTTTCCACTCTGTCTCTTCTTTCAGCTTCTCCCAGCAGCCGCGGACCTTGGACACCCGATCGTCGAACTCGTCATCATCATCAGGCAAGCCGTCAGCACACCCATAGCGAACAAACGGGTCTTTCAGCTGAAGCTTGCCTTCGCGGGCCTGAATCAGTACCTCGTCGATATACCGCCGCTCATCGAACGGAGGTCCGCTAGTCACCGATCTGAATCCCTCCGATGTCGTCCCTGCCGTCCGCTACCTCACCTGGCGTCAGGGTACCGATCTGTACCTCGAAATCTTTTTCATGCCCGGACTCGGTTACTCGCCCGTGCACCCGGAGCACGCCATTCGCGGTCACCCGAAGAGTCACCTGAAGCGCGTGCCTGCCGAGCGCCCCCGGCAACTCAAGCACACCATCAGCGACCAGCTTGTTATCCTCCAGCCGTTCTGAGGCAACAGATCCGGCCTGCTCGAACACCTGAATCCTGGCTATCCGCTGATCTTCGAACGCGTTCTGGAAGTCCTTCGGGCCAGAATCAGCCGGGAACGACGTATTAGCGGGCAGCAGGTGAAGGACCTTGTACTTGACCTGCGAGCGATCACTAGCCATGGTCAGCTGATCCGCGCTGTCTACGACCTTCACGCCGAGCGCCCTGGGCAGAACGTTAGTAACCGTCGGCGGCGCGGGCCCGGTGCTGACCTGGATCTGCCCAGCTGACGCCGCGAAGATAGCGGCACCCTTAACCACAGCCAGGTCAGGCTCAAATACCTGCGGTTCCATCCCGAACCGGTCCCTGAGCCCGTCCTGAATGGCCGGCGTCTTGGTCATGCCACCGACCAGCAGCAGCTCGTCAAAGCCGGTGACTCCGAGTTGCCGCGCGGTCTCGACGGTCCGATCGCAAATATCCAGCGTTCTCTTGAGCAGCCGCCTGGTCAGCCCATCGAAGGTTGCCCTGGTCAGCTCTACTCTCAGCTGCCGCCCAGCCAGGAACACCTGTACCTGGCAGGAGTCCTGCAGGCTCAGCTCCCGCCTCGCGGTCTCAGCCGCCACCGCGAGGTGAGCCACGCCAAACTCGTCACTGAACGGATCGGCGTCATCGTGCTCATCGCGAAACCGGTCGAGCAGGTATCCTTTCACCGCCTCATCCCAGTCGGCCCCGCCGAGCGGCTTATCGCCATCGGTGCAGATCACCCGGACGTTATTGCCTTCCAGGCAGATCACCGTGGTATCGAAGGTACCGCCGCCCAGGTCATAGACGAGCAGCCGCCGAGTACCGGCTACCCGGCGGAGCGAGTGGTAATACAGAGCCGCGGCAACCGGCTCGGCCACAACATCGATCACTTCAAGATCGGCCATGGCCCCGGCGCGCCTGGTCGCCTCTTTCTCGGCGATCCCGAAATAGGCGGGCACCGTGATAGCTACCTGGCCGACCTTCTCGCTGGTCTGCTCGGCGACCTCCTCCGCCAGCTTTCTCAAGATGAGCGCGGAGACCTTTTCCGCGCCGAAGCTCTGACCGTGATACTCCCAGGAAGCCTCGCTACCCATCTGCCGCTTGACCTGCGAGCGTACTTGACCGGGAAAAAACTCAGCCGCGTTCTTGGCTTTAACGCCGACGACGACCTTATGCTCGGCCTCGAAATACACCACTGACGGCACCAGTTCAGCCTGGCCTACCTTGAACACGACCGGCCGTCCATCCGGGTCCAAGGTCGCGATGGACGAGTTGGTGGTACCGAGATCTATGCCGTAAACCGTCACAAGGTTCCTCCTTGAAGCTTGGCCAGGATTTCCGGCTAGACTCAGCTCGACGCATTGGGGATCATCACATGCTACAGACGCCGAGTACGTCGATTCGAACGCTGAATCACATAATGCCGCGACTGATCCGAAAATGGTGACCGAAAGGCCCGCTTGGCGTGAAGTCCAGTCGCGGGTCGCGCGGGAGCTTGGCGAGCCGGTGCACGACGCCCAGCCGCTCGTGCCGGTGCGGCAGACAGCGACAACCTGGGCTGCCCGAGGGCAGCGGGCCGGACCGATCGTGATCAAGATCAGGCACGGTGACAGCGCGGCTGAGAAGACCCAATGGTGCGCGGCGCGTCTTCCCGCCCTCGGGGCGCGCGGGTATCCGGTTCCGGCGATCCTCTGGCATGGCCCGATCGGCGCCGAGTGGCACCTGACCGTCCAGAGCCGGCTTCCCGGCTGGCCCCTCCACTCGCTGGACGGCGGGCTCAGCGGGCCGCTGACCGACGCATTGCTGCGCCTGGTCGAGTTGCAGGCCGACGCTGGCATCCCGACCGGGGACCGCGATTTCACCGGCTACGTGGCGAATGTGCTATTCGACGACTGGGACGACGTGTGGGCCGACGCGGCCCGGGCTTGCGTAGCGGCCGAGCCCCTGTGCGCGCGGTTGAGACGCTGGCTGGAGCCGGTCTGGGGGCTGCGTCTACCGCCGGTCGACTATGCCCACAACGACCTGAACCTGTCGAACGTCCTAACCGACGGGACGCGGGTCACCGGCGTGGTGGACTGGGATGAGTTCGGACTGGGCAGCCGCGCGCTTGACCTGGTGGCCCTCGCGCTGGACTGCGAGCGCCGTCGCGACCATGCCAGCACAGACCGCCTGCTGGCCAGGGCGGCTGAGGTGGCCGGCAGCGACGGGCTGCGCTGCCTGCTCAGCTACCGCGCGATCGGCGGGCTGGCCGTCTACACCCACGAGCGGCGGCGTACGGCAGTTCCCTCGGCGACGCCGAGTGCACAGCCATCTCATCCATCCTGGCCAGGCTTCATCCACCTGCGAGAACAACTCACGCTCAGCCTAAAACCGCTGAATATTCAGAAAGTAGATCATCCGCCCAGCTCGCCCGCCCCTAGGCCAGCCCCGCGCGGCACCCGGTCGAGTAGCCCCAGTGGCCGGGCGATCTTGTTCCTCATAATCCGTCGCTCAGCGCGGCTCTGGTACGGAGTGCCAGAGCGCGTCAATCGGAATGGCTCGCAGGCGGTCCCCGAATGGAAGAGTTTGCTGGCCGGTGTAGAGCACATAGCCGGCGACAAATCGCTTGCCTAGTCGCTGAGCGAGGTGCCGGAGGCCGGCCAAGTCCTCAGCACGGACAGTGGCTCCTGCCTTCACCTCGATGGCGATGATCCGGCCGTCGGGGGCTTCAAGAACCGCGTCTACTTCGATTCGGTCTTTGGTGCGGTAGTGGTAGAGGCGTGCCCGCTCAGCTGACCAGGTCAGTCGCTGGGCTCCATCATCACGAAGTTCTCGATCATTTGTCCGGCGGCGCCGTCGGGCTCGCCGAGCCGGGTGACGTCCTGGCCGATCAGGTGGCAGGCGATCCCGCTGTCGGTGAAGGTCAGTTTCGGAGTGCCGATGGCGCGGCGAGTCTGGCCGGTTGACCACGCTGGGATCTGCTTGATGAGGAAAACGGCGGTCAGCAGTTCAAGGTAGCGGTTCACGGTGGTGCGCGGGATTCCAGATTCGGCTGCAAGCGTGGTCGGCACGAGCAGGCTGCCGGCCCGGCCGGCCAGGAGGGCGACGAGCCGGCGAAGATCGCCACGCCGCTCGATCGCTGCGATCTCCTTGACGTCGCGCTCGATAAGAATGGTCAGGTATGACTCGAAAAAGGAACTTCGGCGACGCGGGGAGCGCCGCAGGGCCTCAAGGAAGCCGCCGCGCACGACGCGCTCAAGGTAGTCTCGCTTGCACATGGCTTAGGCCCTGGACAAAGACGGGCCCATGGCGAATGCCGCGTCTATGAAGGCGTCCGGGCCGTGGTCTATCTCTCCTTGGGAAACGGCCAGAGCTCGGTTATCTCCATTCGCCCTGGGAGCGCGTCTGGAAGATGCCGCAACGCCAGCACCTGTGCCGAGCCAGTCAGCAGGAACCGGCCGGGACGAGGATCGGTGTCTACGACGACCTTGATCGAGCGGAACAGTTCTGGTGCCAGCTGGACTTCATCGATTACCAGCAGACCGTCATGGTCCACGAAACTAGCCGGGTCATCCTGGGCCGCGCGCTAGGTGGCCGGATCGTCGAGGAGTCGGACCGCCGAATTCGGCCTTGCCTTGGCAGCGAGCCGCGCCAGCGTGCTCTTGCCTGCTTGACGCGCGCCGTTCAGCGTGACGACCCTGGTGTCCGCGAGGGCCTCCGCGACCAGCGCCTCGGCCTTTCGGGGGGTTAAGTCCAAGGCAACGTCCATCCCGGCATTGTCGCACTTCATACTGGCAGCGTGGTCACTTGGCCGCCACTTCCGTGGTCATCTGGCCGCACCTGACGTGGTCGTCTGGACGGAGCGTAGGCATCGAGACCGCTGCTGTCCTGGGCTGTCAGCAGATCGGAGCGAGACTCGATCTGGCGCTCTATCAGTGCGGGTTTCTCGCCAGCAAAGACGCGGTCCAGGCGGTGTGGCGGCGGCGGTGAGATCGGGGCGCCCGAGATCCGCGAAGCTGGCAGCCCACGTCTCGACGTCCCGGTGAGACCGGGCAGCGGCCCACAGATCCCAGGGCAGCGGGTCCTGGGCGACTCCGCACGCCGCCTCGTACGAGGCCAGGAACATCCCGGCGACTTGTTCGCCATAGAGCAGGCACAAGTCCAGCCGGCACCAGCCGACGTCGTAGCCGGGCGGGCCGGCCGCCGCGCACGGCCAGTCCACCACGCCGGTCAAGGTTCCCGTATCCCAGACCGTGTTGCCCGAGTAGTAGTCGCCATGGCAGAGCACGAATGGGCCGCCGGTCAGCGATTCCCAGCGGGCCGCGACCGGGCCTGCCGCCGGGCCGCTCAGCGCCTCCAGGGATGCCCCGGCCGCACGCCGCACGAAAACGCGTTGCAGCCCCGGCACCGAAGACGCGGGTACCGCATGGATGCGGGCGAGTGCCGAGCCAAGCTGACCTGCCCACGCCGGCCGGTCGCCGGGCACGAGATCCGCCGCCCCCGGCAGGCGGGACGTCAAGGTCCAGCCGCGACCGGAAACGGCGTCCACCCCGTCGGCGAGCAGCACGGGAACCAGCCCGTCGAGCCCCCTGAGCCCGCGCAGAACCCGGGCCTCGCGAACAGCAGCGTCATCTCCCGGCGGGAACTCCCGGAGAATGAATTCCCGCTCCGGGCTGGTGGTACGCACCAGCCACGTGCTGGCCTGCGCTCCGCCCTTAAGCGGACGCGCGGATATCACGGCGGCTCCCGGACCCGCGAGTCCGGCGGCCCGCATCACAGCCTCAGCAGAAACCGGAAGATCGCGCACGTGGATCAGGCTAGCCTCGCCCGCATGCAGGCCGCCCAGGCCCCCGGTGTCCGTGCGGCATCGGTCTGAACACCCGCTCACAGCGGGCGGCCGACGCGGGCGCCGAGCTCGGCCCTGGTATGGATGCCCAGCTTGCTGCAGACCCTGGCGATATTGGCCTCGACCGTTTTCGTCGCCAGGAAGAGTTTCTCGGCGATGGCCCGGTTGGTCATGCCGGTGGCGGCGAGATCGGCGCTGCTCGGTCTCGGTGGCGAGCCCGTGCCCGCCACAGAATGCGCCCGGCTATCAGGCGCGTCCGGGCGTGGTCGAGCCGGAACGGCGAGGAATCGCAGTAGGCCAGCGAGTCCTGGATCGCCTCGACGGCGGAGTCGAGGTCGCCGCGGGCCGCGTGGATCAGTGCTCGGCCGGTGGTCGCGATCGCCGCCGCCGACTGCCGCCCGGACGTACGCACCTGGTCGTCGAGCTCGTCGAGAAACTCCTGCGCCTGACCGATCCGGCCGGTCGCGACCAGCGCCTCAACGAAATCGAGGTGCGACCGGCTGTAGCCGGGTTCGCGGAAGTGCATGGCGCGCAGCAACTCGTGCCATTCGGTGAGGTGCTCGACCGCCAGCGCCGCGTCGCCGCTGGCAAGCGCGATGTAGCCGAGCCCGCCGAGGCCGCGCTGCAGATCCCAGTCATCGGCGGTCTTCTCCCCGATCGTCCTGGTCAGCAGCGTGGCGGCTTCGTCGTGCTGGCCAAGGTAGGCGAGCGCGACACCCAGGTTGTACTGGGCGGTCGACTCGTACATCATCCCGGCCTGGTCGGAAATGGCCAGATGCCGCTCGGCGTAGGCCTGCGCCTCGGTCAGGCGCCCTTGCCACAGCACGACCTGCGGAGGATGGGCGAGGATATAGGCGATCGCCTCCAGATCGCCGGACAGCTCGGCCTCCAGCAGCGCCAGCATCCGGTCCTCGGCTTCGGGCAGCTGATCGGCGTACTTGAGGAGGGCTGCGTAGCCGGCATCGACGCGATCGGCCAGCCGCCGCCTGGGCCAGGCCCGCTCGATCTCGATGATCCGCTCGAAAGCGTCGCGGTCCAGCCCGTCGCCGGCCCGGAATCGCATGCCGGCGGCGGTCCCGAGCGCGGTGACCAGCAGGCCGGGATCTGGGTCGTCGATCTGCTCGAGAAGGGTGCGGCGTACAGGAAATCGTGCACTCCGTTCTGCCCGGACTCGATGCGCACCCGCTCGGCGAGCCGGACCAGGCGGATCGCGCGAGCCTGCCCGGCCGGGCTAGCGTCCACCGCGGCACGGGACGCGACGACGGCGCCCGGCGCATCCCCGGCCCGGCTGAGTGCCAGGGCCAGCCGGTCGAGGCCGGCCCGCTCGGCGTCGTCGGATCGCTCGACGGCCAGCCGCGCGAGCCCCACCGCGATCTCCGGCGTCCCTGAGGCCAGCGCGGCCAGGACGTAGCACGATGATCGAGGTAACTCAGTCTGGTCGTTGGCACCTATCAGTGTTACGATTTAGGTAACATAAAATCATGGAGCTGCGGTATGCCTCGCGTGATCTTGAGCGTCTCTGCACCGACGAGCGACGAATGATCCGGGAGCTCGGGGCGCAGGTGGCCAAGGCACTCAAGCTGCGCGTCGCCGAGTTGCAACGTGTGCGCGAGTTCCCAGATCTGCTGGTCGGCACCGGCCGCTGGGAACCGCTCACAGCGGACCGCTCGGGACAGTGGTCAGCCCGGCTGACAGCGAATTACCGGCTGATCGTGGAAGAGGAACGCGATGGCGTGGTGGCACTCGCGCTCATCGCCGAGATCACGGACTACCACAGGAAATAGCGAGGGGAGGAGACCTTGACCGCGACACCGAACTACATCGTCACCACGGGTGACTTCATAGCCGAGTGGATGGAGGGCGCTGGCATCAATGCCGCAGAGCTTGCTCGTCGCCTCGACGTAACGCCCAAGCACGTCAGTGAGCTACTGAGCGGCAAAGCACCACTATCAGCGCATCTCGCTCTTGCCCTTGAGTGTGTAACGGGCGTTCCTGCTCGCCTATGGAATATGTACGAGGCAGGTTATCGTGAGGATCTCGCCCGCCAGGAGTCCGTCGAGGATCTCGGCGCGCAGTACGAGCAAGCCAAGGCGTTCCCCCTCGGGTACCTGCGCAAGTTCGGCTTTGTGAAGGCGTCGGCCAGGGATCATGCTGGTACGGTTCGGGAACTGCTGACCCTTCTAGGCGTCGCTTCGTTCGATGCGTGGAAGGCTACCTGGACTCACGGCAGTGTTGCTTACCGTCGTGCTGCCGTCGGGCGCGATGATGCTCCGGCCCTGTCTGTTTGGCTGACTATCGCGGAACGCGAGGCTGACCCAGAATCTCTAGCACCCTACGATGACGCCGCACTACGCGAGCTTGTCCCGCGGCTGCGTGCCCTGACGGTCAGCGATCCCGCCAGCGCCGTGGCAGAGGCGGCACGATTGCTCCGCGAGGTCGGCGTGGTCTTGTGTTTCGTACCGGCGGTGCCAGGCCTCGGTATTCACGGCGCGACCCGTTGGATCACGAGGCATCCAGTCATCCAGCTGTCGCTCTTGTGGAAGTGCGACGACCAGCTCTGGTTCACTCTCTTCCACGAGCTAGGGCACGTACTCCTCCATAGCAGCAAGGAACTGTTCCTACTCGGCGAGCACACCGCTGCTGAGTCCGAGGCCAACTCCTACGCGTCACGGCTGCTCATCCCTTCTGAGTACGTTCCGCGACTGCCACTTGAGCGCAACCTCGCCGCCGTCGAGGCTCTCGCGTCTGAGCTCGGCATCGCGCCGAGTCTCGTACTGGGCCAGGCCCAGCGCGAGACTCGCGACTACGGCTGGGGGCACTCTCTGAGGCGGAAGGTCGACTTCTCCAACTAGCTCTGCCCGATGGTGCCTGTGTTTCGACCGGCGTCCCGCCGACTCAGCCGAGGGCGTAGCTGACAGTGACGGACACGCTGAGCTGCTGGGTGCCCGGCGAGATTGGCACGGAGGCCGAGCCCGGCCGCGCCGGAGGCTGCCGGGGCGAAGGGCAGGGGCTGGGCGGGCGCCTGGTCGATGATGCTGATCACGGGCCCGAGCGGCTGGCCGGCAGCACTCGCGTACTGGGCGGCCTTGTGCCGGGCGTCGGCTACCGCGGCGGCCCGGGCGCGGGCGAGCAGGGCACTGGTGTCGGTGAGGTTCAGCGACACCCCGCTGACGGTCACGACATTGCCTCCTGCCTGTACCGCGGCCTGGATCTGGGCGCCGGCCGTCTTGAGTTGGCGCAGGGTGGCAGTGAGGTCCTCGCTGACCGAGTACCCATCGGGGATTGGCGAATTGGCCCGGTAGTCGGGCTGGATGCTCAGGTCGGCGGTCTGGATGTCGGCTGAGGCGACGCCCGCCGCCCGCAGCGCCGCGGTGACGCGGGTCGATGCCTGATTGGATTGCTGCAGCGCGGACCCGACCGTTGCGGCATTGACCTGGACGCCCATCGACAGGATCAGCTGATTGGGGATGCCCGTGACGGTTCCGGTGCCAGTGACCGTGATCCGGGCCGATCCGGCCGGCGAGGTGAACGCGGCGTCGGTGTGAGCCCCCGACGAGCCCTGTCCGCTGAGCGACGGGGCCGCGCTACCCGACGCGCTGCCAAGCGCGAACGCGCCGATCAGGACGGCGGCGGAGCTGACGCCAATGGCTAGCGCCCGCAAGCTGGGGATGATCGTGACAGGCATGGCGACTCCCGGTCGGCCAGAGATTGTTGCTGCCGATGTGACGCACCCCGAGGCCACGCGGTTCCGCTCACTTCGCTCATCTCCGCCCATCACTCCGGTACCAGACGAACGTCCGCGGTTACGTAGCAGTACCAGGTGCGCAATGCCAGAGGGCGTCAATCGGGATGGCTCGCGGGCGGTCCGCGAATGGGAGGGTTTGCTCGCCGGCGTAAAGCACATATCCGGCGTCGCGTTGATGGAGATTGGCAGGTTCTGTGCGTGGCGGTCTAGCCCGCCTGGCCGCCGCTGGGAACCGCGACCATCACCGTGTACCGGCAGCACGGAATCGTGGAGGTTCGAGTCGCTCCGGTAGCTGGCTGAATAGCACGCAGGTGCTCGCCAGGACCCTGATAGAGCAGCCAGCCGCCGCGGAAGGACCACGCGGTCCTGGCATACAGGAAGGCCGCCGATGCCGGTATCGGGCGTGGTCGCGTTACGGCGCCCTGGGTCCGCATCAGGTACAGCCGTACCCGGCCACTGCCCGCCGGCCTGACTTCGGCATAGGCGGCGATCATCGCGCCGTGCGGTGAGATGGCGCTGACCAGGCCGAATCCGTTAGGTACCCAGCCAGCCGTGCCCGCAGGCACCGGAATAGAGGTCAGCTGCCCGGTCACTACGTTGAAGATCCGCAGCATCGAGCAGGCGTCGTAGCCGTCGCCGGGATTGTCCGACTCTTTCGTGTTCGTGACGTACGAGGCGCAGGCGGTGCCGTAGGCGAGCAGCCGGGAGGTGGCATCAAAGCCGTCACTGAGGTTCGGAGAGTACGGCAGCGCGCGCTGCCCGCGGCCAGGCTGCCACAAGGCTAGCCCGTGCCGGCTCTGGACCAGCAAGCCCGCCTGAGTGCCCCGTACCGCAGGCAGGTAGTCGCCGGCCGGCAGTATGGCGACCCGGCTCGGCCGACCGCCGGTCACGGCTACCGTCCACGCTCGGATCCGTACCTGCGTTCCGGTCCTGACCTCGCGGAAGAGCCACACCCTGGTCGGATCTGCCGCCGGTACAAAGAACGGGGTGGACGCGAGGACCCGGGGCCGGCCGCGCAGGTTATCGCGGATGGCGGTGGTGCCGTTGCCCACGTAGACGAGCCAGCGACCAACCGCAGCCAGCAGCCGCTGGAAGTCACCCGCCGAGATGGCGGGCTGAGCGCTGTTCCTGGCCCGGCCAGTCCCGAGATCCTCGAAATACGCGGGCGGGCCGCCGCTGCTGCTAAACGACGCCGGACCCGCAGGCCACATCAGCAGGCTCGTGCCGGTGCCGCTGACCCGCAGCGGTACCGTGGCGACCCTGGCCGGGGCGCGAACTGCTGCCTGGTGATGAGCCGGCGGACCAGTCCGGCCTGTGCGCCGGCCGCCAAGTTCGGCCGACGCTCCGGCAATGCCGCCAATCAGCGAACCGACGACAAGAGCAGTCACGGCATAGCGCCGCCGCTGGCGCCGCCGCGCCTCCCTGATCAGGTCATCAGGCAACGGCTGGGTCTGCGGCTTTCGCCCTGGCGCAATCGTCACGGCCGGTTCTCCCAAGACACCAGGTGGATGATCTCGGCCAGCTCATCTGGACGGTAGCCATACCGTCGCGCGATAGCGACCAGCTCCCGAGCTTTCGCGATGACCACGCTGCGCTGCGGCGCTATCCCAGTCACCGATACGCCCCGGCCGCGGCGGAATTCGACTAGTCCTTCTTCGCGCAGCGTCCGCAGCGCCCGGAAGACGGTGTTGGCGTTCACGCCTAGCACGGCAGCCAGGTCTTTGGCCGGCGGCAGCCGTTCGCCCGCCGCGGCCTCTCCTTCGGCGATCGCCCGGCGAATTGCCGCCGCGACCTGCTCGTGCAACGGCACCAGGCTAGAGTGATCGATCTCAACGTTGGTAGTGGTGCTACTCACATTGGCATCATATATCAATCCAGCCGGCCGTGACCAGAGCGATCGCCCGGCACCCGGCCGACGTGGCGCGAAAGCGACGGACGACCGGTCTCCTGGTCGTGTCTGGTCATCGTCAGCCGGGTTGGAAGAACGCGAGCATTTTCTGGGCGGCGTCCGGCGACATCAGCAATTGCTTCATGTCCGCGGACATCCGGGCGGCAGCGCTGGTGCGCTCGAACATCTCGCACTCGTACTCTTCGACGGCGACGGCCGAGTCATCCGGGTGCGCGACCAGCGCGAGCGCGAGCAGGGCACCATCGAGCAGCGCCATGTTGGCGCCCTGCCCCGTCGGTGGCATCAGGTGCGCGGCATCGCCGACTAGCGTGACGCCTGGGGTCGACGGCCAGTTCAGGCCGGCCGGGAGAGTGGTGATCGACCGCGGCACCACCTCGTCGTCGCAGGCTGCGATCAGCGCGGTGATCCGCGGGTCCCAGCCGGGAAGCAGGTCGATCAGCCGCGCCCGGGCGGCGGCCGGGTCCTCAAACGGGATCCCGCTGGTGACGAACCAGTCCTCTGCGGTGTTATAGAAGCTCACGCCTATGCGAACGCGGCCGTCGCCGTTGCGCTGGGCCGCCAGGGATATTCCGTTGCCGAGCACCCAGTAGTTGCCGCGCCCAACCATCGCCGCGAGGTCGGGGTGCGCGCGGTCGATGTCGGGGATGCCGACCTCGACGACGTTCTGGCCGATATGCGCCGGGCGGGCTTCGGTGAGCAGCGCGCGGACCCGGGACGCCGCGCCGTCCGCGCCGACCAGCAGGTCATACGTCGCGCTGCTGCCGTCGGCGAAGTGCAGCAGGCCCCTGTCGGCGGACGCGAACGCGCGCCCCCAGCGCACCGTGCCTTCGGGGAGGGAACCGAGCAGCAGGCTACGCAGATCGGCGCGGTCCACCTCGGGTCGCGTCAGCGGGGCGTCATCGGGGGTGTCTTCTTGGAGCAGCAGGGTGCCATCCGGGGTGAGAAGACGCATGTCCTGGCCTTCACCACGGGCGATCGCGTAGAACTGCTCGATCAGGCCGGCTTCGCGCAGCGCGCGCTGGCCGGAGTGGATATCGAGCATGCCGCCTTGGCCGCGCGCACCGCGCGACGGTTCTCGTTCGTATACAACGGCGTCGATGCCGTTGACGTGCAGCACGCGGGCGAGGGCCAGTCCGCCCAGGCCGGCTCCGACGACGGCGATGTCCATGGCGATCTCGATTCACCGTATTGATCGATACACTGTATAACTGAAAGTCACTGTACCACGCGGGTGCGATATGGTCGGCGGCATGGTGGTGTGGGAGCGGCCGGAGCCGCCAGATCGGCCGGCCCCGGCCCCGCTGAGCCGGGAGCGGCTCGTCCGGGCAGCGATCCAGCTGGCCGACGCGGACGGCCTGGACGCGGTGTCGCTACGCAAGGTCGCGGCGGCGCTGGACGTCGGACCGATGCGGCTATACGGCTACATCGCCACCAAGGAGGAACTGCTCGACCTGATGGTCGACACGGTTTACGCCGAGATCCGGCCGACCGGAGACAACTGGCGCCAGGCACTGCGCTCCCTGGCCGAAGCCACCCGGCAGGCCACCCAGCGGCACGAATGGCTCGCCGACCTGATCGGCGGGCGCCCCCAGCTCGGGCCGGACACTCTGGCCGCCGGAGACGCCGTGCTGGCCGCCATGAGCGGCGTCGACCTAGACACGGTCGTGCCAGCGGTCGCTGCGGTCAGAGCCTACGTGGTCGGCGCGGTACGCCGGGAGGTCGCCGAGCGACGCGCCGAGCGGGCCAGCGGGATGGACCTCGAGCAGTTCCAGGTCGCCTACGGACCGTACCTGGAGCGGACCTTCGCAACAGGGCGATTCCCCGCGCTGGCCACAGTCGTACGCGACGGCCCCCACCTGAGCGCCGATGAGACCTTCCGGACCGGCCTCGAGTTCCTTCTCGATGGCATCGAAACCCGCATCTCAAGCTGACGCGCGGACGAGGGAACGCAGCTCGCGGAGAATGTGAATGATCAGGTGAACCCCGCGCACGTCCAGCAGCAGGCGCGGCTTGCGCTGGACGACAGGCAGGACGCCCTCAGCCGCCCAGGTCCGGATGGTTTTCTCGCTCAAGCCGAGCAGCCGCGCTGCTATGACAGGCCGGATGGTGGCTTCCGCTGCCGGCTCCGAATCGGAAACCACTAGGAGCCTTGCGCGCCGTTCATCGTCTTCTGCCAGGAGCAGGTGACGCCCTCAACAGTCTCGACGCGCTCGAACAGATCGCGGACACGCTCTCCTCTACCGCGATCGTCATCGCCGACACCTCCGAGGCTTCCTTCCGAGGATGAGGCAATTTCTCGGAAGCCGTCAGCCCGGAGACTCCAGAGCACGCCGGATCACAAGATCCGCTGGGTCAAACGATTGGTTGGTGGGGCCTCCGGGGCTCGAACCCGGAACCTACGGATTAAAAGTCCGCTACTCTGCCGTTGAGCTAAGGCCCCGAGGCTCCCGTCGATTCCGGGAGCCCACCGCACGAAGCGTACCGAGTCTGGCGGCAACTTCGCTCGCCAGAAACCTCTACGCCTGAAACCTCCCCCGACCCACACATGTTCCCCGGCCCGGAGCCGACTCAGCCGGCTAAGCCCCAGAGACCCTTGCCGCCACCTCGGTCAGGCGGGCTGCCACAGCTCGACCCGATTGCCCTCGGGATCAGTGACCCATCCGAATCGGCCGACTCCCTCCATGTCCTGCGTCTCCTGCACTACGTCCGCTCCTTTAGCTCCCAGCTGAGCGAGCATCGCATCCAGGTCACTGACCCGGAAGTTGAGCATGACCTGCTGGGCGCGGGACCCGAAATAGTCAGTCTCGGACTCGAATGTGGCGAACACCGTCGGCCCGGCTCCCTGACTCCACAGGCCGTTCTCGTCGGCGTCCAGGCCAAGGCAATCGCGATACCAGGCAGCTAGAGCCTTCGGGTCGGCAGCCCGCAGGAAGTACCCGCCGATGCCAAGCACACGTTCCATGTCGCTATCTTGCCAGGACGGCGCGGAGGCCGACGGGCTGCTATCACAACTCGCCTGCCGCCAGCCCAGGCAGCCTGACATGGGCAGCGTGTCCTGTGGGTCAGGCGGACGCGGCCGAGAGCCAGTCAGCACCGCGAGATATCGCATGACGAGACTCCGATCATGCCACCCCCGCGCCAATTCCGAATCCCGGTGCGTTTCTGATCGATGTTCTCCGCCGTGTCTTGGCGTCTTCATACTTCAGGTTCCCCCTGGCTGAGTTGGTTCCTGTCCGGTTGTACCCGCTGGCGAGGAACAGCGCGAGAATCAAGACCCAGCGGCGGGCTGCCTTTAGCATGCCTAGGCTGATAGCCGGCTATTCTTTGAGACGCTATCCGGATAGTATTGTCTTCAGACAGTTCGGGTATCCGATTCCGATTTGGCCGACCATCTGACCTGCCGCCGGTCCCCACCTCCAGACCAGGGCTGTAGACTGGATTTTTCCCAAACTGGGACAGGATCGCCGGGGCGGATGCACCCGCGGCTATCACGGGGAGAAAGCCAGCCACTTCATTGTGGACCAGGTAGCCAGTCAGCGCCCCGATGATCATCCGGGTCAAGAGGACCAGTGCGTCAGCGTTGAGGTCGGTAAACTGCGCTATCTTAGGAATACCTATTATTCCTCGGCGCAGATTGCTGCGACGTTCTTCATACCAGGCCCAGACATCATTGAAGAACGCGACAACCGACACAATAGTGCCGCCAAGCGCCCCGAGACCGGCGGCAATGATCCAAGACACTCAACCCCCGATTCGGACCTGAAGTCGTCAGCCAATTTCCTTTCAGCCGGTATGGCAACGATAGAGCACCCGCCCGATAATCAAGCTCTGCGCGCGCCGAGATTGCCCGTGGCGGAGCGAGCGTGACCGGAAGTGAGTCTGACGCGCGAGTGCCGGGATGTCAGCATCGGCAGGTAATCCGGCAATACGAGGATAAAGGTCGCGGTGGGCGTGGCGCTGATTCCCGGACGGAGTCTGGCCGGGGACGACCCCAGTTGCAGCGGCTCCCTCCAGACTGGCCGCCTGCAAGCTCTGGTCAGTTCGCCAGGAATGCCGGAGTAGACCTGGCTGCGGGCCTCACGAGGCGCGCAACAGGGGTCCCCCACTGCCGGGCAGACGACAGCAAGGGTCCCCAGCCGCATGGTCACCCCGCCAGAGTTCCGTGATCACCGTCCCGAGCATGATCACGGACGTCAGGGGGCGATGCCGGGTGCCGCAGGCGAGGCCGGTCCCGGTTCTGACAGCAGCAAAGAGCCGGCGCTGCCGTCCCAGCGACAGCTAAGGGCCGGCGCTGCCGTCCCAGCGACAGCTAAGGGCCGGCGCTGCGGTCAGGGACTCGCCGCAGCAACGGTCACTGGGGCCGGACCGGGCTAATTCGGGCATTGCGGGGAGCCCGGAAAACCCGGACCCCCATGAACACGGAACGCGGAGCCAGAGCCACCAGTGCGCGTTTCCGTGATCATGGAAAGCGGCTTGATCCTGGAAACCAGACAGTGCGATCACCCAGCTAATCTTCCGTGATCAAGGGCCGCCCCATGATTTAAGGCGAAAATGGTTTCCTTGACTCGGGACTCAGGTCGCGCTGTCACTGAGGCATCTCGGAGCGGATCGGCAAAGAAAGGCGCGGCTGTTCGCGCGGGCTAAGCCGGTTCCAGGGACCTTCGGCAGTTTCCCGGAGGGCTGTCGTACTTTTCTTGGAGAGTTTCAGTATCCGCGCGGAGGGTTGTCGTCTCCCGGAGATTGTCGCCATTTTCAGGGCACCGGCAGCACTAAGCCAGAAACCTAAGTCCTCATAGAATCACGGAAACCCGGCCCGCCGCCGGCCCAGGCCGCCGCCGGCCCAGGCCGCCACCGGCCCAGGCCGCCACCGCCACCGCCACCGCTGCCCCAGGGCGCCACCGCCACCCCGGCCGCTACCGCCGCCCCCGGCCGAAGTAGCTGGCCCGCACTCGATCGAGCAGAATGGCGACCCCCAGGACACTCCCCTGGACGACCTGCTGGTAATACGGGCTGACATGCAGGGCCAGCAGCCCGTTAGCGATAATTTCCAGCAGGATCGCGCCGGCCGCCACGCCGATGATCCTGCCCTCGCCACCGAACAGCGAGGCCCCTCCGACCACGGCGGCGGCGATCGCGATCAGTTCCCAGCCGGGACCGACCGACGGGTCGGCTACGTTCATCCGGCCGATCACCAGGATGCCGACGACGCCGGCCAGGGCTGAGCTGGCGATGTAGGTGGAGACGATCCGGCGTCCGATCGGGATGCCGGCCAGCCTGGCTGCCTCTTTGTTGCCGCCGACCGCGTAGATCTGCCTGCCGATATACGTCCGCTCCAGCACGAACCAGGCGACCGCCACCGCCGCCACGAAGAACAGCGCGGGCACCGGGATTTCCTGGATGTAGTACGAGCTCAGGTTGGAGAAGATGGGGTCGATGCCGTTGATCGGCAGTCCGCTGGTGATCGCGAGCGCGAGACCCTGGGCCACGGTGAAGGTCACCAGCGTGATCACGAACGGCGGCACCTTCAGCCTGGTCACCATCGTGCCGTGCCACCAGCCGACACCGGCGCAGATGATGATCGTCAGCAGGATCGCGACCGGCGCTGGCAGGCCTTTGTTGACGTTGAAGAACGCGGCCATGATGCCCGCCAGCCCGGCCAGCGCACCCACCGACAGGTCGATGCCGCCGGTCAGGATGACCAGCGACTCACCCACCGCGAGGATGCCGACCTGGGACAGGTCGCGGCCCATGACCTGCAGGTTGCCGACGCTCGCGTAAGTCGGCGCATTGATCGCTATGAGGATGAACACCACCACGCACGCGATAATCACCCCGGCTTCCGGCGACTCGGCGAGCTTGCGCAGCAACCGGGTCGCGGTGTTCTGCCGACTCGGGATGGGCGGGATATCCGTCGGCGCGAGCGTGCTTGAGGCGCTCATACGGCAACTCCGTTCGTGGCTGCGGGCCTGCTCGCGCCGAGCGCGGCAGCCGTCATGATCCGTTCCTTGGTCGCCTGGTCGTGCTCGATGATCTCCACCGTCCGCCCGTGGTTCATCACGGTGATCCGGTGGCAGATCAGCAGCAGTTCCTCAAGCTCTGATGAGGCGACGAGTACCGCCATGCCCGCCTCGGCGGCCTGATCGATCAGCTCGTAGATCTCCGCCTTCGCACCGACATCGACGCCCCTGGTCGGCTCGTCCAGGAGCAGCAGCGCCGGATTCGAGGAGAATGCCCGGCCGAAGACGGCCCGCTGCTGATTCCCGCCGGACAGCGAGCTGATCGGCTGCTCGACCGACTGCATCCGGATATTCACACTTGAGCTGATCTTTTGGGCCTCGTCGCGCTGGCGGCGAGGTCCGAGCAGCCAGCCCCGGCTGATGCGGCGCAGGATCGAGACGGTCACGTTGGACCGGATCGGCGCGAACAGCACGAGCGCCTGCTCCTTGCGATCCTCGGGGATCAGCGCGATCCCGGCGTCCGCGCCATCGCCCGGGCTGCTCGGGGCATAGGGGCGGCCGGCCAGCCACATGGAGCCACCGGTGGCCGGCTGAGCCCCCGCGATCGTGTGGATCAGCCGGCTGCGGCCTGAGCCCATGAGCCCGGCGACGCCGACGATCTCGCCGGTCCGAACCTCGAGATCGACCGGTCCCAGGCCATCGGCGGTCAGGCCCCGCACCCGCAGGACCACCTCGCTGTCCGGCGGCGGCGGAGTCGGGCTGCCGTGGACGATCTCGCCGCCGACCATCTCCCTGATCAGCCGTTCCTCCGAGGCGTCCTCGGGCTGGAGGTCGGCGACGAGTCGCCCATTGCGCAAAACCAGGATGCGGTCGCTGACCGTCAGCACCTCATCGAGGCGGTGCCCGATGAACAGGACGGTGCCGCCCTTCTTCGCCAGCTGCCTGGCCAGGTTCAGCACGAGCTGCGCCTCGACCGGGCCGAGCGAGGAGGTCGGCTCGTCCAGGATCAGCAGCCTCGGCTCCCGGCCCCACGCCTTGGCGATCTCGATCATCTGCCTGGTCGGCACGGGGAGGGTGCGGACCAGGCGGTTCACCGCGATCGCTCCGGCAGGCAGGCCGATCTCCGTCAGCATGGCCTCGGCTTCCGCGCGCTGGGCCGCCCGGTCGACCAGGAACCGCCTGGCCGACTCGCGCGGGCCGCCGCCCGAGAAGCAGGTTCTCGGTGACCGACAACTGGCCGACCAGGGGGAACTCCTGCGAGACCAGGGCGACGCCAAGGCGGGCGGCGGCCGCAGTCGATCCGGGGGCCAGCGGCTGGCCGTCGATCTCGATGTCGCCGCCGTCCTGGTGCACCGACCCGGCCAGGGTCCCCATCAGCGTGGACTTGCCCGCGCCGTTCTCGCCGACGATGCCGATCACCTGGCCGGCGTGCAGGTCAAGCTCCGGCAGGTCGAGAACCCTGACCGGGCCGTAAGACTTGTGCACGCCCCGCAGCCGCGCGGTGACCGCGCGGCTGGGGGCGTCCTTCGATTCGGGCATTCGTCAGCCGATTCCAAGTGAGCTCAGGAGGGCGTTGTAGGAGCTCAGGTCCGACTGGGTCACGAGCCCGACGCCGGAGCTGAGGGTCGAGCCATCGGAGGCCAGGTACGGCTTGATGATGGCCCGTGCGGCGGCCGTGCCGAGTACCTTCTCGGCCGCGAGGATGAACGCACCGGTGTAGCCCTGCTCGTAGGGCATCTGCACGACCGTGCCCGAGATGACGCCCGACTTGATGAAGCCAAGCGTCTGCGCGTCAGAGTCGTCCGAGATGATCTTCACAGTGCTCGTCTTGCCGGCGGACTGGACGGCCTGCGCGAGCGCGGGACCGTCATAGGAGTAGACCCCGTAGAGGCCAGTGACGCTCGGGTTGTTGGCCAGAATGGTTTCCGCGTCCGAGGTGGCGGTGCTAGCGGACAGGTTGTCGTTCACTTTCTGGGCAATCGTAATGCTTGTACCCTTAAGAGCGGCTTCGAAGCCCGCGATGCGCTGAGTAGCGTTGGCGGCGGTCAGCGAGCCGACCAGGATCGCGACCTGGCCGGTACCACCGAGCACCTGCTTCATGGCTGTCCCGGCCTGGAATCCCGCGTCATAGTTCGGGGTGCCGAGGTAGAGCGAGGCGGCCGGGTCCCCGGCAGCGGCGAGTCGATCGCCAGTACCGAGATCCCGGACTTCACGTCCGTCGCGATCGTTCCCTTGGCCGACGCCGGGTCGATCGCGGAGATCGAGTATCCGGTGATGCCCTGCGAGCGCAGCGTCTCGAGCTCGGAGTCCTGCTCGCTGAGCTGGCCATTCGGCGGGGCGAAGAAGGTGCACTTGCTGCTGGCGAGGCCCAGGGCGGCACAGCCCTTCTGGAAGCCGACCTGCCCGGCCTTCCAGTAGTCCGCCGCCACGTTCACCACCATGGCGATGTTGACCGCCGACAGGCTCTTGCCCTTCATCGCGGCCTTGAGCGCCACGTCAAGCTTGGCCAGATTAGCCTGGTTGAACGAGATGGTGCCCGCCAGCGCGACCGCGCTGGGAGCGCTGGCCGAGGGCGCGGGCGCACTGCTTCCCGACCCGCCCGGGCTTGACCCGGTCGAGCTCTTGGAACAGGCGGCTAGCAAGACCAATAGGGTAACCGCCGACAGGGCGGCGATAGGACGAGACGTCTTACGCATCATTCTGTGTGCCCTTCTGAGGTGGGGGGTGGTGCCGAAATCTAAAAACCCTGAGCGAGCCGGTAGTACGCCTGGTTCGAACGGAGCCATGGACGAACTGGCGGGCAGTGGTATCGGCGTCGATGAGCAGCAACTCGACGCCGAGCATGTCAGCGAGATCGGCCAGTGCCCTGGTGCCGGTGCCCGCGGACAAGACGGTGTGATGCGGGCCGCCGGCCGTCAGCCACATCTCGGTGGAGGTCCGCCAGTCCGGCCTGGGCCGCCAGACCGCGCGAGCGACCGGCAGCCTGGGCAGCGGCTCAGGCGGTGACACGACGTCGATCTCGTTAGCGACCAGGCGGAACCGGTCGCCGAGGTCAGCCAGGCCGACCACGAAGGCCGGTCCTGGTTCCGCGTCGAACACCAGCCGCACCGGATCTTCCCGGCCGCCGATGCCGAGCGGATGGATTTCGCAGGACGGCGTCCCGTCCGCGATCGATGGACAGACCTCGAGCATGTGGGCGCCGAGGATGAGCTCCCGGCCCGGCTCCAGGTGATAGGTGTAGTCCTCCATGAATGACGTGCCGCCTGACCCGGGCTGCCCGGCGGACATCGCCTTGATCGTGCGAAGGAGCACAGCGGTCTTCCAGTCGCCCTCCCCTCCGAATCCGTAACCGTCGGCCATCAGGCGCTGCACGGCGAGGCCAGGCAGCTGGCGCAGCCCGCCAAGATCCTCGAAGTTAGTGGTGAAGGCGCCGAAGCCGCCTGCGGTGAGGAAGTCGCGCAGCCCGAGCTCGATCCGCGCCGCGTAACGCAGCGACTCGTGCCGCTCGCCGTCCCGCCGCAGCTCGGCGACGACTCGATAGGTGTCCTCGTACTCCGCGACCAGCTCGGTCACCCGCTCGTCGCCAGCCGAGTCGACCACAGCCACGAGATCGTTGATGCCATAGGTATTGACCGAGGCGCCAAACCGGAGCTGCGCCGCGACCTTGTCGCCCTCGGTGACGGCGACGTCCCGCATGTTGTCGCCGAACCTGGCCAGCCTGAGGCTCGCCAGCTCGGCCCGGCCGGCCGCCGCCCGCGCCCAGTCGCCGATCCTGGCCCGCACGGCCGGGTCGCTGACGTGCCCGGCCACCGTGGTGCGGGAGATTCCGAGCCGGGTCTGGATGTAGCCGAACTCGCGATCGCCGTGGGCGGCCTGGTTCAGGTTCATGAAGTCCATGTCGATGGTCGCCCAGGGGAGCGCCACGCTGGCCTGGGTATGCAGATGCAGCAGCGGCTTGGCCAGCGCGTCAAGCCCGGCGATCCACATCTTCGCTGGCGAGAACGTGTGCATCCACGCGATCACGCCCACGCAGTCATCGCAGGAATTGGCGTCGAGAAAGGCTCGCCTGATGGCCGCCGGGTCGAGCAGGACCGGCTTCCAGACCACGCACAAACCCAGGCCAGCGCCGGCACCCAGAGCGTCGGCACCCAGTGCCTCCGCGATCTGCTGCGACTGTGCGGCGACCTGCCGCAGCGTCTCCTCGCCGTACATGGCCTGGCTCCCGGTCAGGAACCAGACTTCGCGGTGATCAGGGGTGATCATGCGTTGTCAGCTGTCACATCGTTCTCCCGGCGCCGTGAGTCGGTCATCTGGCTGGGGCCCGGCCAGGTGTCGGCCGGATGTCACCCAGGTGACCGCTGCGTGCATTGCGGTGGCTTATTGTTAGCGCTAACCAAGGTCCGCGTCAATACCCTGCAACCGTTAGCTCCTGTCCCACACTGATACGTTAGGACCATTTTAATATATTATAAAGGTATGTTTTTCCGACTCTAGCTGGCACTTCGTCGGACTCTCGGCGAGCGGTTGACTCCGCTGATTGTTAGCGCTCATAATCTGTGGTGCAGGAGCGGTTACCGAGGCCAGGCCACGCGGCTACAGTGGTGTGCAGCCAGATCGCCGAACAAGGCAGCCAAGTGAGGAAGTAAGTGGTCAAGCCCGTCCGCGAGCCGGCGATGACGGACGTCGCCAAGCTGGCCGGCGTGTCACATCAGACCGTCTCGCGGGTACTCAACGACCACCCCAATGTCAGGGAACGGACCCGGATCCGGGTGCAGGCCGCGATCAGCGAGCTCGGCTACCGGCCAAATAGGGCCGCCCGCCTGCTCGCCACCGGCACCTCCCAGGTCATCGGCTTCGTGTCCCGTTCCTCGACCCTGTACGGCCCGGCCGCCACGCTCGCCGCCCTGGCCGAGGCCGCGCTGCAGCACGGGTTCGCCGTCAGCGTGGAGAGCGTTCGCACGCTCGACCGGCGGCCGGTCGCCGACGCGATCGGCCGGCTACGAGACCAGCGAGTCGCCGGCCTGGTGGTCATCGCGCCGGTCGAGTCGGCCAACGACGCGCTCGACGACCTGCCCGGCGACATTCCGCTGGTCAACGTCGACGGCGACCCGCGCCGGCCGACCGAGCTGGTCACCGTGGACCAGGAAGCCGGCGCGTACGCGGCTACCACCCACCTGCTCGAAGCCGGGCACCGCACGGTGTGGCACGTGTCGGGACCCAACAACTGGTTCGACAGCCAGGGCCGGGTCCTCGGCTGGCAGCGGGCCCTCACGGAGGCGGGCGCCGAGATCCCGCCGCTGATGCCGGCCGACTGGTCCGCCGCGTCCGGCTACCGCACCGGCCAGATCCTGGCCAGGATGAACGACGTGACCGCCGTATTCGCCGCTAACGACCACCTGGCCCTCGGCATCCTGCGCGCGCTGCACGAGAACGGCCGCCGGGTACCTGAAGACATCAGCGTCGTCGGCTTCGACGATGTGCCGGAGGCGGCCTACTTCATCCCGCCCCTGACCACGATCCGCCCGGATTTCGACGCGGTCGCCACCGCCAGCCTCGATCTGCTGATGGCCCAGATCCGCAGCGGCCAGCGCCTGGGCGACCGGAGGATGCTGACCCCGACCCTGGTCAGCCGCCAGAGCGTAGCCCCGCCACCCCGGTAACCCCGGCAGGCGGGCACCGCCCCGTGGGCAGCACCCGCCTGATCAGATCGCTCGCCCGTGTTCGGCTGGCGAACTAGTAGATCTAGTTGTCGTTCTGGTCGTGATCGCGCCCGTCGTGCCGGTCGCCCCTGTGGTGCCGGTCGCCCCGGTCATGCCGGTCACCGCGATCTCCGCGATCGTGCCGGTCGCCGCGATCGCCTCGGTCCTCGGCGGCGTTGTCGTGTCCCTTGCCCTGGCCGCCGTTGCGGATCGTCGCCTTTCCTGTCCGCTTGTCCACGTCCACGATGACCCGGCCGTGGTGGGTGGCGAGCTCGACCTTCCAGACCGCGCGGTCGTGGTGGTTGTCGGACTCGATCTCGATGACCCGGCTCTGCGGCACCTTGGCCTTGGCGATCTCGCGGGCCTGCGCCCTGGTGATGTGACTGTGCACGGAAGAGGCAGCCGTGACTGTGCGGGGCGCCTGCTGTCCGCCCGAGGCGGCGAAGGCCGCGCCAGTACCCAGGCCAACGGCGATCGCGGCGGTGGCCGCGCCGATTCCGATGCTGATCTTCTTTCGCACTGCGTGTCTCCTCATCTTGAATCCGATAGATGAAGCATGCGGTGCGGGCCCCTAGCAAGACGCTGCGCGAACCCTAAGGATCCCCTAAGAACCGGCGACCGGGGCTGGAGCGGGCGGCCCGAACTCGGCGATCACGTGCCCGCCGGGTCCTGGCCTGATCGTCAGCGAACCGCCCGAGGCTTCCGCGGTCTGCCGCGCGATGTCCAGGCCTAGGCCGGTCGACCCGCCGCCACTCGCGCCGCGACGGACGAGATCATCATGGGCGAAGCCCGGACCATCGTCCTGCACGGTCAAGATGGCGCCGCCCCCGCTCCTTGGCCGCAGGCCGATGCTGAAACTCGTGCCCTGTGCGGTATGGGCGAAGATATTGCCGAGCAAGGCGTCCAGGCAGGCGCCGAGTTCCGGCTCGGCGACGCCGACCGGCAATGGCCCGTCGGCCAGCCGCACCCGCAGCTCGCGCTCCTGATCCTGGGCGAGCACCGACCAGAACGCCGCCCGCCGCGAGGCCACCGCAACCGCGTCGCAGCTGCCATGCCCGGCATCGCCGCGCGTCCGCGCGTCCTCGATCAGCGAGGTGACCGCCGCCTCAAGCGCCTGCACCTGCGAGCTCAGCCGCCCATCGGGGTCGGCCGACTCCGCCACGGTCTCCAGCTCAAGCTTGAGCGCGGTCAGCGGAGTCCGCAGGCGGTGGGAGAGATCGGCGACCGACTCGCGTTCCTGCCAGATCAGCTCCCTGATCCGCCCGGCCAGATGATTGAGCCCCTGGGCGACCTCGCGCACCTCCGGCGGCCCGACTGGATCGGCCCGCGTCTCAAGCCCGCCGGCGGCCAGCCGGTGTGAAACTCTGGCAAGCTCGCTGATCGGGCGAGTCACGGTGCCGACTAGCAGGCTGGCGACGGCGATCCCGACCGCCAGCAAGGTCAGGCCGAGCACAGCCAGGACCAGCCAGGACTGGGTGACGCCCTTGGTCAGCTCAGCGTTGCTGACGAACGTCCTGATGACGGCGGTGCCGCCGCCTGGAAGTCCGTCGATCGCGACGAGGATCTGCCGCCCGCCCGCGTCATCGACCGAGAAACTGCTGCCACGTTCCGACAGTCGCACGGCCGGCGTACGAGGCACTTGCAGGCCAAGCGGCCGCTGTCCCGGCAGGTAAACGGTGACCGGGCGCTGGGCGAAGAGGATCGCCTGACGCACGGAAGCGGGACTGGGATCGGCAGCCACCAGCGTGCTGAGCGTCCGCACATCGTCGGTAGCCTGCGCCATAGCCTGATCGGCGACGATCATCTTGATCAGGATCGCCAGCGGGACCACGAAGGCCAGCAGCATGAGGGCCATGGTGGCGGACACCAGCAGGGCGAGGCGACGGCGCATCTTTAGCTAGGCTCCCTGCTCCTGCGGGGCGGCCAGCCGCACGCCGACGCGGTGCACCGTGTGCAGGTACCGAGGCTCAGTCGCTGACTCGCCGAGCTTGCGGCGAAGCCAGGACAGGTGCACATCGACGCTCTTGTCGGCCCCGCCGTAGGGTAGCTGCCAGACCTCGGCCAGCAGCTCCTGCTTGGTCACGACGGCCCCGGCGCGCGCCGCCAGGTAGTGCAGCAGGTCGAACTCGCGGGGGGTCAGCTCGAGCTCGGCACCATCGAGCGATGCCCGGCGGGCCCGGCGGTCTACCCGCAGCCCGCCGACCTCGATCACCGGATCGTCTTCTGGCTCGGCTGACCGCCGCAGCACGGCCCGGATCCGCGCATCGAGCTGGGCGCTCCCGTACGGCTTGACCACGTAGTCGTCGGCGCCAGAGTCCAGCGAGCGGACGATATCCTCCTCGGTCCCCCTGGAGGTGGCCACGATGATCGGCACGGCGCTGACCGCGCGGATCATCCGTAGCAGCTCCCGGCCGTCCAGGTCGGGCAGGCCGAGATCGAGGACGATGACATCAGGCTGCTCGGAGACCGCGAGCTGCAGTCCGGTCATCGCGGTGCTGGCGGCCGCGACCGCGTAGCCCTTGCCCGTCAGCGCCCGGATGACAGCCGTTCGAATCGTCGGGTCGTCCTCGACGATCAGCACCTTGGGCATGCCGCCACGTTATCCGAGGCAGTTCTGGCTGACTTGACCTAAAGGTCTTCTTAGGACTTCGTTAGCGCGGCACTTCCGGTGACCAGGCACAGTAGAAGCATGAAGAAGCGTGCCGCCCTGGTGTCGGTCGTCCTGCTGGCCGGCCTGATCATCGCCGTGATCGGCGCGACGACCGCGCTGCGGCTGATCAGCACCAGCACCGTCGGCCCCGGCGGCAAGCCGATCAGCGAGGCTGACGTGCGGCGATCTCTGGCCGGCTCCCCGGCCCCTCCAGGTACCGGCCCTGGCACTGGCCCCGTACCCACTCCTGCTCCAGGGCACCACCCCACGACGTCGCCAGGGGCCACGGGCACACCAGGAAGCTCCGGCGCGACCACCGGCGTCTTTCCCGCCAGCGGCGGCACCGTATTCGCATCGTGCGCCGGAGGCGTGGTCACCCTGACCAGGTGGATCCCCGAGGGCGGATACGGCACGGGCAAGTCTTCTCCCGGACCGGGGAGGTCAGCCTGGGTACGGTTCGAGTCGGCCAGCACCGAGCTGACAGTGACCGCCACCTGCGTCACTGGGCAACCCCATTTCGTCACCTCGACCGACGACCGGGGCGGCGGCGGGGGCGGGGGCGGACGAGGCGGCGGCGGTGGCGGGGACGATGACGGCGGCGGCGGACGAGGCGGCGATGGCGGCGGCGGCGGCGGACGAGGCGGCGGTCACTAGCCCGAGACGGGCACCAGCCCGAGCCCGCAGGCCCCGCCCCCATCAGGTCTCCGTGATCATGGCTGACAGCCTGCACCCCCGGCCGCCAGGTTTCCGTGATCATGGACCAGCCCTTGATCACGGAATCTTGAGCGGGTGATCACACCCCTAGGTCTCCGTGATCATGCCGCGATCCATGATCATGGAAACCCGCACGGGCTACCCGGCCCTGCACGGCTACTCGGACCTCCCCCGGGCTCCGCTCCCGGCCTGGAGCGGCCTGACCAGGACGTCGAGCACCGGTGTGCCGGGCGCCGGGTCCTGCCTGCGGGCGATCTTGCGCCAGCCCCATCGCTGGCAGGCACCTTGCGCGGCAGCGGCGGCGGGCAGGACGACAGCGGTCGCTCGCTCCTCCGTGCGCTCAGCCAGGATGAGATCGTGCAGCTCAGAGCCGATGCCCTGCCGCCGCCAGGGTGCCCGGACCAGCAACTCGGCCAGCGCGAAGCTGCGACCTTGATGCTCGGCCGTGGCCTCCTCGGGCAGCGGAGTGGTCAGGTGCCGCCACCAGTCGGTGGCCGACCGCAGCGGCAGCCCGAACCCGTAGCCGACCAGGTAACCGCCGTGCCGCACCTCAGCGAGCACGAAGCCCGGCTGCCGGAGCTGGACCCTGAACCTGGCCGCGAACCGCTCAGCACGCTCGTCGTCCCACCCGTACGGCGGGTCGGCATAGACCTCAGCGGCCACCGCGCGGAACTCATCGGCAGCAGGCATCACCTGCTCCCGCCCGAGCAACCGAAATGCAAGATCATCCGTCACGCAAACAGGGTAGAACTGTCCGTCCAGCCAGGTCAGCCCGCGCCATGGGTAATCACGAAGGCGCTGAGTGCGTCGGGGCCGCTGCCGAGAGCAATCCCGACCTGACCGGCCGGGAGACTGACCGGCACGGGCACCGGGCTGAGGCTGGTGCCGCCGTTCCCGAGCCTCGCCTTCGGCGCCCGCTCCCCAGGCGAACACCTCGCCCGTGCTGGTGAGGGCGTACCCGCTGGCGCAGCCGGCGCTGATCGCCTTGACCACGACGCCGTCTGGCAGGCTGACTCCGACCGGCTTGTCGCTATCACCGGGCACGCCATCACCGAGTTGCCCGGCGGAGTTGCTGCCCCAGGTCAGCACCCCGCCCTTGGAGAACAGCGCCATGCTGTACTCACACCCGGCGAACAGGCTGACGACGGTGCCTGGTCCCGTTCCCCGGAAAAGGAGGGGAATGCTGACCGGCACATCGCTGCTCATAGTGTCGTCATCGCCGAGCTCGCCCTGCTTGTTGTTGCCCCAGCCGAACAGGCCTGACTTTGTCAGTGCCAGCGTATGCGCGCAGCCAGCCGCCACCTGGGTCACTGTGATACCCGGCGGCAGCTTGACCAGCACCGGGCTGTGCCGCTGCTTGCGGGTGCCGTCGCCGAGCTGGCCGTTGCCGTTCGCTCCCCAGGCGTAGAGCTGCCCCGTCGTGGTCAGCGCGAAGCTATCCGCACAGCCCGTGCTGATCGCCTTGATTCTGACATTTTCCGGCAGCCTGACCCTGACCGGGGAGTCGAACTGCCTGGTGCCGCCGGTGCCCAGCTGGCCGTCGTTGTTGTGCCCCCAGGCCAGCACGAAGCCAGTCTTGGTGAGCGCCAGGTTGTGCAGGCCAGCCGGCTCGCACGGCCGTTATCTTGTCGCCCTTGCTCACCTTGACCGCGACCGGCACCTTGCGGGGGGTCTTGGTCGTGCCGTCACCGACCTGGCCTTCAGAATTGTCCCCCCAGGCCAGCACGGTACCGGCGGACGTCAGCGCCACGGCATGGTCACAGCTGGCCCGGACTGAGGTCACCGTGATGCCCTTAGGCACCTCGACCTTCGCCGGAGTAAGCACGGACAGGGGGCCGCCGCCGATTCCGACCGCCCCGTCGTCATTGGCGCCGAAGCCCCGCAGCGTGGAGGCCGGCCCAGCGGACGGCGCGGCGGCGGCCTGGCTGGCTGCTGGCACTCCGCCCGCGGTGACTGCCGCGGCCAGGGCGGTGGTGATCAGGCTGGCGATTGAGCGTTTCATCGTCCGGGCGCTCCTTTCTATCCGGCGCCTAGCGCGTTGCCCAGCGCGTCAATGGTCTGACGAAGGACGATGGCGGCCCGGCCGCTGATCTGCCCGGCCGACTGATCCTGGTCGAACGTCTCGACCAGCTGGGAGTACTGCTGCTCGACCTGCTCGGCATTCTGGCCCGGAGTGCTGAACAAGAGCTGCTGCAGCTGCTGGAACAGGTTCTGCCCGGCCTGCTGGGAGACGTCACCGTTTACCACGCCGGCCTCCAGTTCGCTGACGAGGGTCCCGGCGGCCCGAGCCGAGGCCGGGATGCCAGTCCGGCGCGGCACCACCGGGCTCGATGACCGGGGTGAGGACGAGGCAGCGGGCGGGGACGAGGCGCGTTTGGCTGCCGGAGTGATCCCGTGCGAGTCCGCATTTGCTGAAGGGCGGGCCGATGGTGCCCTGGGCACAGCCAGCCCCGTCAGCAGCACTATGGCCAGGGCGGCCAGCGCGGCGATCAGGCCCATGGCGAGCACCGACTCTGACCGGCGCAATTCGAGTCGCCGCGCGGGCGGGCTAGTGCCCAGGCCAGCCGCCGGCGTGGCCGCCGGGCGGGTGGCCGGCTGGGCGTCGAGGATCGCGGTCTGGTCAGGTTGCAGCGCGGCGAGCAGGCTCGCACGCGCGGCCGCCGCGCCGGCTGGCCGGTCCGCCGGATTCTTTGCCAGCAGTCGCGTCACGATCAGGTCAAGCCGGACGGGCAGGTCTGGCCGCTTCGCCGATGGCGCTCCCGGGTCATCGTGCACTTGCCGGTACGCGACGCCGACTTCGGAATCCGCGCTGAATGGCGGCCCGCCGGTCAGCATCTCGAATAGCACGCAGCCGAGCGAGTAAAGGTCAGACGGCGGCCCGGCCGGCTCGCCAGAGGCCTGCTCAGGCGACAGGTAGGCGGCTGTTCCGAGGACACCGTGAGTCCTGGTCCCGCCGACCGGAAACTGCGACCTGGCAATGCCGAAGTCGAGTACCTTCACCTCACGACCGGACAGGACGATGTTGGCCGGCTTGATATCCCGGTGCACGAGCCCGGCCGCATGGGCCGCCTCAAGCGCGTCGCACACGGCGGCGGCGATCCTGACGGCCTCGCCCGGCGGCAGCGTCACGGTCTCATCGAGCAGCTGACGCAGGGTCCGGCCGGCCACGAGCTCCATCACGATGTACGGCGTCGCGTCGTCGACCCCCCAGTCGAACACGGTCACGATCCGGGAGTCGCTGAGGGCGGCCACGTTGCGCGCTTCTCGCTTGAATCGTGCCAGGAAACTCGGGTCGGCCGCGTACTGCGGGCTGAGCAGCTTGACCGCGACGTCGCGTCCGAGCACCTCGTCGACGGCCCGCCACACGGTCGCCATGCCGCCGGTGCCGAGCACCTCGCGCAAGACATACCGGCCGCCGAGTACCTGCGCGCCAGCCGTTTCCATAGCACTAGTCATACATGATCGGCCCTTGGGCCGCGATCGGTGTTTCACGTCTGCCCAGGCTCGCGCGCGCTTTTCGCGAGGCCCGGTCACGGGACAGCCAAATCCGGTTCATAACTGCACAGCCGACCGGCGTGGCGCGCGTGGGCACCTTAGCGCCTGGAAACAGGTGACGAGGATTCGGAGATGAAGGCAAGGACCAAGACGGGGGATATTCATGCACCGGAAGCTCGACATACTCGCTGAAAAAGGCTACGTCATCCTGCGCGACCGCCCCGGCGCCATGATCCCCGCGACCGAGTGGGAGTCCCTGGAATACATGGACTGGAAGAGCGGCGGCGACACGAACTTCGCGCCGCTGGCCTCAGCGACCGGCGAGATGGACTGCCGAGGCTTCTGGGATTACGGAAAGGCCGACAAGGACGGCATCTGGACGAGCAACTGCCACCTGGCCCCGACCCTGGCCGACTACGTCGAGGAAGTAGGCGGCAACTACGGCCGGGTCCGCGTGATCAAGCTCAACCCGAGTGACGAAGCCACCGCACTGCGCCAGCTGCACCGAGACGACAACAACCGGCTCAACCCGGACGGCACGGGCTGGGTGGTCAGATCCTGGCTAGAGCTCGACGACGCGGCCGGGGCATCGACGTTCATCCTGCGCGAGGACAAGGACGACCCGGCCACCGAGACGCGCATCAAGCTGCACCCCGGCATGCAGCTGCTGATCGACACCGAGCGCCTCTACCACGTCGTCTGGCACCCGGGCCCGCGCGCCCGCTACTCCCTGATCACGTCCTGGGAAACCAACGACGCCCTCGACCGCTGGGTCACCCGCGAGCTATCCCCAGACCGCCAGCTCACCTCGATGCCCTCCTAGCTAGCGGGTCAGCAGGTCCGGGAGCCGGTCGACGGGAAAGCCCGGGCTGCGGTGATCGTCGCGGCCGATCATGGTCTCGGCCGCGACCAGGGCGTTGAGCACGGCCTCCTCGACGGCCTGCACCACGGCCTCGAACAGCGGATCAAGCCGGCCCCACGGGACGAACTCGATCCTGGCCAGCCGGTCACCATCGGCCGGGCAGAGCAGGCTATCCAGCATTCCCGCGTTCTTCGCCGAGAAGGCCAGGAAAAGGTCACCGGAGAAGTGGCTGCCGCTCGTCCCGGTGCGGGCCAGTCCGAGCGGAACCCGCCGTGCCAGCGCCTTGCACTGGCCAGGCAGCAAGGGCGCGTCGGTGGCCACGATCACGACGCACGAGCCCGCGCCGGGCGGACTCAGCCAGTCGGTGTCGCTCAGCGGGTTGTCATCGAGCAGCGCGGCACCGACCCGGTGGCCGGCGATCACCAGCTCGGACCGGCTGCCGAAGTTGGCCTGCACCAGCACGCCGACCACATGGCGGCGTGATCCGACCCGGACCAGCCGGGACGCGGTACCGGTGCCGCCCTTGAAGTCGTAGCAGTTCATCCCGGTGCCGCCGCCGACCGATCCCTCCTCGAGCGGGCCGGAGCGGGCGCCGTCGAGCGCCCTCATGGCGGCCTCCGGCGTGACGTGCGGCCCGTTGGTGTCGTTGAGGTAGCCGTCCCACGTCTCCGTCACGACCGGAATGTGCCACCGGCTGGCCAGGCCAGGGCTGGTCCTGATGGCCCAGTCGATGATCCCGCGATGCACGGACCCGACCGAATGAGAGCTGGTGATGCCGACCGGCAGCGAGATCGCCCCGACCTCGTCCAGCCAGGCCGTGCCGGTGATCTCGCCGTTGCCGTTCAGCGAGTACCATCCGGCCGGGCAGGACTGGCCGATTCCGTCCCGGCCCAGCGGCAGCACGGCGGTCACGCCAGTGCGCACCGGGCCTGCGCCGGGCACGAGCGGACCCGACCCGCTGATCAGGGTCTCGTAACCAACCTGCACTCCGGCGACATCGGTGATGGCGTTCCACTCACCTGGCTCGCCTTGCACTGGAATTCCGAGATCACGCGCCCGCGGCCGTCCTGACATAACGCCGGAATCTAACAGATCAGGCGAGCCGCGCACTCGCAGCGGACCCCGTATTCGGTCTTCAGCCGGCCGAATCCGCGCTCTACTGCGGTGCGCTGCCGGTAGAGCGCCGGGACGTCACGCAGCCACGTTCCGCAGGCGCCAGCGGCGTATGTTGACGCTGCGCTCCGTTCGCCCCAAAGCCAGCGCAGCGGCGCGTACCGACATGGTTAGGATCAGCTCATCCTCGGCCACCGTCCAGCGCTTCGGCGCACTCCTGGCGCGCATCCCGGCCGGTCGCTCCCAAGCCGCTACGGCCAGGGCAGCCGCTCGCTTGCGGTCTAGCGCAATACAGGCGTCAGCGTAGAGCCATCGGGCAAAGATGGTAGCCGGGTCGCTGGCGATCATGATGTTCATCACGGCGTCCCGCTTGTTCGGCCGGGCTGATCGGGCCACGCCGGTAACGCGCAGGATCTCGGCGCAGGTGAACTCCGCGATAGCCGGGCTCGCGCTAACGATGCTGAGGAACGGCATGCCGTTGACCGCGAATCCGACCGATCCGTCAGCATCGAAGAGGCCGCGAAGGTAGTCGCTGTGGCTGAACGGCTCCGACGGAGGAGCGATGACCGCGCTCTTGCGGCCGGTCGGCAGGCCGAGCTGAAGCAGGCGCGTCCGGCCCTCCAGTCCGCTCAACGACAGGACCGCACTGTCGTACTCGGCCGCGAAGTTAGTCGAGCGGTGGCGAAATGAGACTGAGGCCGGCCAAGGGAGCACACGCTGCATGTCGTAGAGGATCTGCGCGTCGCCGGCCTTGATCTCGACCGCGATGTTCCCCTTCTGACCCCGGCCCGCGTAGTGGTGGCCGTCGGCCTGCATGAAGCCAAAGACGTAGGCGCAGGCCGCATCACTCAAATCGAACTTGCTCACGTCCCATTCTCTCACTCTGGCTGGCCGACTTCGGCGTCCTCGGGCAGGGACCTGCGCTGGGCCCAGCACTTCGCCCTGCTGAACCGGGAAGAGATGATGCACCGCGTCATTGACCGAGTGCAGGACTGGATCGGCCAGCCGGTCGAGTCATCCCAGACCGTGAATTGCCATCACAACTACAGCGCCAGGGAGACCCATTCGGAAAGGAGGTGTGGCTGACTCGTAAGGGAGCCATCGACGCTTCGGCCGGGACGCCTAGCCTTATTCCAGGCTCGATGGGCACTCGTTCTTACGTCGTCACAGGCAAGGGCAGCAAGCTCGCGCTGAACTCCTCGCCGCACGGCGCCGGCCGTCAGTACAGCCGGACAAAGGCCAGGAAGCTGTAAGGACATCGACGTGATCATGGAGGACGCTAAGGACCTGGTCGAGATCCAGCACACGCTGCGCCAGATCGTCAACGTCAAGGGCGACTGATCGGCAGGCAGCGAGGCGGCAGGACGGCGCGGGAATGGCGCTGGCCGGCGCCAGCCCCGGTCGGGGCTGAGCCGGCCAGCGGTCGTGCTTTACCCGATCTTGTAGGTGTAGCTGAACGCGGCTACGTCACTCGCGGTCGGGAAGGTCCCGAACAGGCCATTGTTGGTGACCAGGCCGGAGTTGAAGGACGAATCGGACAGGAAGAGCGTCCCGGAGACCACGCTGCCCGTGCTGCCATTCGGGGTGATCGTCACCGGGATCGTGACGGTCTGGCCTGGCAGCACCACATACGGCGTGAAGCCAGCGTTGATGTTGGTGCTGCCTGACCACAGATCTCCGGTCGGAGAGCTGAAGGTCCGGTCGATCTTCAGGGTCTTCGCCGTGACTGCCACCCGAGCGGTAATCGCCTTGGCGCCCTTCGCGCCATCCGGGCCCTTCAGGAACGGCGTGACCGTCCAGTCGCCATCGGAGATGAGGCTGGCCGTGAAGCTCTTCGTCGAGGTCTTCCCGGTCGAGGAGATCAGGTCCGGGTCACCGAACGGGTAAGCGAGGTCGAAGAACTGCGGGTCCTTCGCGGTGACCGTCGCCGTCAGGTTGGTGGAGTGGGACGGGACGAGATAAGTCGGCACCTCGCCCGCCAGGTTCGGCAGCTCAAGTTCGTTCGTCCCGATCTGGGAGGCCAGACTGATCGTCTGAGTCTGGTTCAGCCTGGCGTCGGTGAAGTACTCCTCGGGGACGCTTCCGTCATTGGTGACCGTCACGTCGACCGTCTGCGCGACTCCGTTATCCAGCACGGTGCTGGTCGAAGTCGGCAGGCCGGTCTGCGAGGCGTTCACCGGGGTGTCATTCATCGTGACCGTGAATGGCTGCTCGGCCGCGGTGCCCGACACCGTGTTGTAGAAGTCCACGACCAGCGTCCACACTCCCGGGTCAGGAGCGAGTACGTGCAGCTGGGCACCGGTTTCGGGGACGAGCTCGGTGAACCCGCCCGCTGTGGTCGCGAGCAGCCCGTTGTTGGCCGTGGAGACGGCCTGGCCCTCCGGGTTGACCAGCTCGGCGAACAGGGTGTTGCCAGCGTTGCCGGTACTGACCGTCGCGTTCAGCACAGGCGTACCCGAGCTGGGCACGTTGAGCTGGTAGTAGGCAGCCTGTCCGGTGTTGGCCCCGCGGCCGTTGCCGCCGGTCAGGACTCCGCTGAAGGTGCTGACCGGAGCTGGCGTCGGCACGAACGAGCGGAGTATCACCGGGATGGTGCTGACCTTGGCGAAGGCCGGACTGCCCGCCGAGCTGGTCAGGACGATCGAGCCGGCCTGATCGCCAGGCTGCGCCGGGGTCGAGACGTCGAGCGAGAAGTTGCCCGACGCACCGGCGGCGAGGCTCACAGTGTGAGTCGACAGCGTCCCGAACGGGTTCCAGGTGGCAGTTTCCGCCAGGAAGGCCGCGTTCAGGGTGGAGGCGTTGGTGTCAGGGAAAGCCTCGATAAGCGCCGTCCAGGTACCGGCGGCGGGATTGGCTACCTGAGCGTTACCGAAGTTGCCGTTGCCCTGCGGCAGGTTGAACTCGGCCAGATCACCGTTCGGGGCGATCAGGCTGAGGTTAACTCCGCCCTTGAGCGCGATCGACACGTTCAGCCTGGCCTGACCGCTGGCCACGTGGAACGTCTGCTCTGACTCGAAGCCACTGGCCACGGCCAGGTGCAGTTCCCTTGACGCCACCGCCGAGTAGTTCGACAGGGTGCGGCTTGACAGGTGAACGGTCACGCTGCCGGTGCCGTCGTTGGTCAGGGTCTCGGAGAAGTGCTGACTCGATGCCGGCTGACCCGCTCCGTTGAGCTGAGTCGCGCTGTCCAGGACAGCGTGACCCTGCTTACTCTGACTCGTGCCGGTGAAGGACCGCGCGGCCAGCACTGCCTGGTACGCGTCGATCAGGCCAGCGCCCTGCTGCTCGCCTGGCGCGCTGATGTCCTGCGCGGTGGAGACGATGATCCGCTTGACGACAGCGGGCGACGGACGGTGCCCGTGGTGACTGTCCTGGTAGGCCTGGATCACCAGCGCGGCGACACCAGCCGTGAGCGGCGCGGCCTCGCTGGTGCCGCCCTCAAGCTCGACCGAGGCTGGCTTGCCGGCGAAGTTGCTGCAGTCGACCCAGCGCTTCAGGTTGGGCGTGCACAGTGCCCAGTTCAGGTCGCCAGGAGCGACCACATCGACCGTGCGGCCATCCTGAGTGAAGCCACCCGAGCTCGGCCGCTGATGTTGTTGTCGATCCAGCCCTTGACGCCCGGGGTGGTGATGAAGCCGATCCCGGTCTGCGCGTAGGAACGGTACGTGGTCGAAGCGCCGGCCGTGATGACCTTCGGGTCGCTGCCAGGTGAGCCGATCGTGCTGGTGACGCCGGCGTCGCCGGAGGACACGGTGACGGTGACGCCGGCCTTGACGGCCGCGTCGTCGGCGTCCTTGGTCAGGTCGAGGCTATCGGCATCGGGGAAGTCGTTGCTGCCGAAGGACTCGTTGATGACGTTGACGTGGTCGTGAGTGACCGCGTAGTTAACGGCCTCAAGGAACACCGAGTTGAACGCCACGTTGGACGAGCCGAACACATTGAGCCCGACCAGGCTGGCACCCGGCGCCACGCCCAGGATCCGGATCTTGCACGGCCGGTTCAGCCCGACGCCGTAGCTGGCGATGTTGTAGACCTCCCGGCCCTGAGCAGCGATCGAGCTTGCGTCGAGGAAAGCCTCGCCGCCGCTGGTCGGAGCGCTGGTCCCGGTGCCGCTGAAGTCCTCATTGTCCACGAAGACGTGCTTGCCGTTAGCACGGATGAAGTCCGGGTTGTTCGGGTCAGCGCCGTCGGCGATGTAGGCGACCTTTACCCCGGCGCCGGTGTAGCCGAGACCCTGAGCTGAGGTCTTGCCTGACTGCGCCGCGGCGTGGATGTTCTCGATTGCCTCGGGGTTGAGCTGCACGCCGTTCTTGTTCGCCGGGCAGGCATTCGGCAGCGGCTTGATGCCGGCCGCTGGCCTGGCGCCCTTGGCGGGCCTGATGGTCGGCAGTGATGAGGTGACCGGGATCGGCAGGTCCCTGGTCACCAGGGCAACGGCCGGGTTGCCGGCCAGCCGCTTCGCCTCGCCGGGAGAAACTGTGGCGGCGACCGCGTTCACGAGGGTGATGCTCTTGACGTTACGAGCGTGGGTGGCGGTGAGATCGGCCAGGACCGGGCTCTGCGCTGAGAGGGCAGCGGCCGTCCGGCGGGCCGAGTTGGCCGGCGTGTCGGGAAGGCTGGGGAGCTGGTTGCGCAGCATGATGATCACCTTGTCGGTGACATTGCGCGACAGCGCCTTAGCCTGCGCTGGGGTGAGTGGCTTCTGGCCGCTCGGTGCGCTCTGCGCGCGGTTCGAGGTATTGGCTGCCTGGCTGGTCACGGCCTGGGCCTGGATAGTGGTGCCCAGTACGACCAGCAAGGCTGGCACAACTATTGGTGCTCCGCGCAACATGCGCTTGTACCTCATCTAATTTTCTCTTCTCTCCCTGAGTACGCTCTAGCCCGTCAATAGTGCAGCATTTAGGTATCAACGTCCACACGCGACCTAGGGTTCAGAACTGTCCCGCTGCGGGGGCGGCGTGCCCGGGCCACCGCCGCTGAGCAGCAGCCAGGCGCGCTGCGGCGCGACCGCCATCGAGAAGAAGAGCTGGTAGGCGAGACCGGCGAGGAAGCCCGTCTCGTGCGCACGACGACAGCGAGACCGCGACGAAGAGCAACCCGATCAGCGCCGCCGCGGCGGTCGACGCGGCGGAGAAATACCCGGTATAGCCGACTGGCACCACGGCCTTGAACGCTGGCACGCAAGGGTTTGCTACGTCAACTCGCGTCCCTGAGGCCGCAACCGCCTTCCCTCATGATCCCGGCACCACCGATGTTCCGTGATCACGACCGGGGCCTTGATCACGGAACCCCGGTAGGGTGATCACACCTCTCATATTCCGTGACCAGGCCTTATTTCATGATCACGGAAGGTTGCGAGGGCGAAGGGGGCTCGATGCAGGCTCACCAGTCGCCGATCGTGGGCCGTGAAAGCGAGCTGGAGGCGGTCAGCCAGTTCGTGCTGGGGATCGCCGGCAGACCGGCTTCTCTTGTGCTTGAAGGGCTCCCTGGCATCGGGAAGACCGCCATCTGGAATGAGGCCGTCGCCGCCGCGCGGGAACGCGGGGTGGCCGTACGCACCTGCCGCTGCACCGAGTCAGACGCTGGCTGGGCATTCGCCGGACTTGGTGATCTTCTCGATGGCCTCGGCAGCGACTCCCTTGCTGATCTGCCGGAGATACAGCAGCGTGCCCTGGCGAGCGCACTTCTGATTTCTGACGCCCCGGCGCAGGCGCCGGGCGATCGGGTGATCGCCGTCGGCGTGCTCGGAGCGCTGCGGACGATGAGCCGGGCCGGGCCGCTCCTGCTGGCCGTCGATGACATTCAGTGGCTTGACCCGAGCTCGCGCCGGGTGCTCTCCTTCGCGATACGGCGGCTAAGCGACGAGCCAGTTCGGCTGCTCGCCTCCTGCCGTACTGGTCAGGAGCCGGACGTCACCGCGGACGCTGACCTCGGACTGCCGGGTGAGCGGCTGGTCGTGGGGGCGGTAAGCCTCGGAACGCTGCAGCGCATCGCGGCTATGCGGCTCGGCCAGTTCTTGTCGAGGCCAACGCTGACCCGGCTGCACCGGGCGACTGGCGGCAATCCGATGATGTTCCTTGAGATGGCCCGCGCGATCAAGCGGCGCGGCCGGGAGCCGCAGGCCGACGAGCCGCTTCCGGTACCAGCCGACTTCCGTTCGCTGGTCACCGAGAGGTTGCGCGGCCTTCGCCCGCAGACCCGCTACCTGCTGCTGGTCGCCGCGGCCCTGACGCAGTCGACCGTCAGCGGAGTTGCCGCGACGATCGGCGACGCCGAGGAGTGCCGCCGGGGTATCGCGGAGGCGATCGATGCCGGGGTCCTGGAACTTGATGGTCAGCGGCTGCGGTTCGCTCACCCGCTGATCGCGTCGATTCCCTATGAGGATCTGACGCCGCCAGCGCGCCGCCAGTTGCACGAGCGGCTGGCTCAGACTGTGACCGATCCAGAGCAGCACGCCAGGCACGCGGCACTCGGCGCCGTGCAGGCGTCAGCCTCAGTCGCGGCGGCGCTTGAGGGCGCGGCTCAGCACGCCCGCGGCAGGGGAAGCCTGGACAGCGCTGCCGAGCTCGCGGAGCTGGCCGTGACGATGACGCCAGTGAGCGATCACGCCGGGTTGCTCCGGCGCACGATCGGCGTAGCCGAGTACCTGTTCCTGCTCGGAGACCCCGCGCGGGCACGCACCGTCCTGCAGGCCGGGCTGGCTGCCGCTGCCCCCGGACCTGGCCGGGTGCCCGGGCTGCTGCTGCAGGCAACGATCGCGTCCTTCGAGCAGGGGGACGCGACGGTCGCGGGGTGGTGCGAGCAGGCGCTGGCCGAAGCCGGCGATGATTCCCTGCTCCTGGCTCGGTGTCATGCCAGGTTCGCGGAGACCAGCCCGTCCGGCGCGTAAGCGGATCTGAGCACGCGCGAAGCGCGGTAAGCCTGCTGCAGGACATCAGCTCACCGCCGTGTGACCTGCTCTCGAATGCTCTTACTAACCTGGCGCTGCACGAGTGCCGCCTCGGCCGCGGCCTTGCCGTGACGACCCTGGAGCGGGCAGTCGCCTTGCAGGCTCTGGGAACGCCGCCGCCGGTCAGCGACCGGGCGGGCATGGCTCTTGGCATATGCCTGAAGGTCGTGGACCGGTTCGCGGATTCGCGGGCCTGGCTGCACGCGATGCGGGCCAGCGCCACTGATGAAGGCGATGACAGCGCGCTACCCAACACGCTCGGCCATCTCGCGATTCTCGAATGCTGGGCCGGGGACTACCGGCTCGCGCTGAGGTACGCGGTGCAGGGCCGCGACCACATGGAACGGATCGGCGTCCGGGCTCCGATGCTGGCTTCGGCCCATGT
Source organism: uncultured Actinomycetota bacterium (assembly GCA_963819285.1). Classification (GTDB taxonomy): domain Bacteria; phylum Actinomycetota; class Actinomycetes; order Streptosporangiales; family Streptosporangiaceae; genus Chersky-822. The sequence continues at coordinate 588,215 of CAWFVM010000001.1, read as the reverse complement.
CCTGGCGCTGGCGCATCTGGGGCGCCTCGCCGAAGCCCGCGACCTCGCCGAAGGCGACCTGGCGTCCGACGAGGCGCTCGGTTATGACACAGCCGTGGCCCTGCACCTGCGAAGTCTGGGGTTCACCGAGCTGGCCGCCGGCAACCCGGATACCGCCGCCGCCCATTTCCTGCGAGCGATCACCATCTCCCGCGAGACCGGAATCCGCGAGCCCGCGATCATGCGGCTGCACCCTGACGCCGTCACCGCCATGGTGGCCGTCGGCAACCTCGATGAGGCGAACCGCCTGACCGCTGAACTGGACGCGAGCGCCGAGCGCAACCAGCTGCCCTGGGCGACCGTGATGGCCGCTCGCTGCCACGCCCTGCTCCACGCGGCCTCCGGTGATCTGCCCGCCGCGATCGAGGCCCTGGAGCGCGCGCTGGCTGACCACGAACGCCTGCCGATGCCGTTCGAGGAGGCCCGCACCCGGCTGCAGCTCGGCACCGTCCTGCGCCGGGCCGGCCGGCGCAGCGACGCCAGGGCAGAACTGCAGGCAGCCCGCGTCGTGTTCATTCGCCTCGGCACGCCAGTACAGGCCGAGCAAGCGCGCGCCGAGCTCGCGCGCATCGGCGGCAAGCCCGGCAACGACGGGGAACTCACAGCCACGGAGCATCGGGTCATCACGCTCGTCGGAGCCGGGAAGACAAGCCGTGAGGTCGCCAGCGCCCTGTTCATGAGCGTTCGAACCGTCGACAGCCACCTCGGGCACATCTACCGAAAGCTCGGGCTGCGGTCGCGCACCGAGCTTGCCCTCTGGGCCTCGATGCATCCTTCCGGCCAGGACGTGACACTGATCCGCAGTAGCGCTCAGGCCAAAGGCCAGTAGTTCTACCGACGCCGGGCACGACCCCCGCCCCTAGCGTCCTGAATGTGGAAAACCCGCGATCACCCAAGCCCGGCGGGCCCGCATCAGCCTTCCTGGTCGAGCGATACCTCCCGGCCAGTGCCGTGGAAACCTGGCCTACGTCGGTGGCCCACGTCGCACGCATCTGCGCCGGGCAAATACCGGCGAACCGCGGTCCGCTACCTCCAGTCCGATTTACGTGCCGGCCGAGGACACCTGCTTCTGCGTGTTCCAGGCGCTGTCCAGCGACGCCGTCCGTGCGGTCAACGACGCCGGGCACTTCCCGCTCGACCGGATCACCGAGGCAGTCCTGCTGATCACCTGACCCCCTGTCCCGGCTCCCAAGGAGAACGACCATGATCACTATCCCACCGGCCCGATCCACCTGGTCGCGATCCACGCTGGCCGTCGGCGCGGCCGCGCTGATCTGCGCCAGCCTGGCCGCCTGCGCCAGTTCCGGCGGCACGACCCCGGCACCGGCCCAGCGGCGAGCCGCAACCGGTGCATCCGCATCCGACCAGGCTGGACGCGCTCAGATTCGACACCCGCCACGGCGAGCGGGTCCGCCTGCGGGCTGGTCACCGTCAGCGAGGTCACGACGGCCACAGGCAAGCCAATGGCGGCGGGCAACGGTGCCGGCGACTTCTGCACCTTCTCCGCGACCGGCGACCCCAGCCTCGTCGTCTACCTCCAGGTCTATGCCAACGCCGAAACGCTGGCGGTGGCCAGAAGCGAACGAATCCAGCGGCCAGCACCGTCACCGGGCTGGGTGATGTCGCCTTCTGGACGGTCGCCGGAAACCTGTTCGTGCAGAAAGGCAAGCGGGGATTCACCATCACCCTGCCCTCGCTGGCCCTGACCAGCCGCACAGCGCCGCCAAGATCGTGACGCTCGCCACCGCCGCGCTGGCCCGGCTCTGACGCACTGTCAAGAGTAAAAGGAGTATCAAGATGAACAAATAAAACTAGGGGCCAGTCATCGGGCGGCGAAGGACGAGGCTGGTGCTCGCCGCCTCGGGCCTTGCTCTGCTGGGCCTGGCAGTCTTGCCATTCCAGCGTCGGCAAGCACTGTCGGCAAGCCCTGCCGCACCGCGCGCGGGGATCGGCAGCTTTATCTTCACCTCCGGCATCGGGAACCTGAATGGCGGCGGCCACGTTTGGAGCCTGACCATCGGCCTCGTGGGCCTCGGCGACTGGCTTCAATACCGTCACATTCCGGATCAGCACCCCCCATCTCGGCGGCATCGAGCACCACACGTGGGCCGGACAGCTGCAATTCCGGTGAGGTCTCGCTGCAGCCCAACCGCCGTCTGAACATCCACTCGCGGTCAAGCCTGTCGCCCGTCGCACACTCAACCTGACCTTCAGGCCCGCCTCGCACAAGACCGAGACCGCGGACTGCGTGACCGGCAAGGAGATCGTTTACACCGGTACCCTCAAGGGCTCAGCCCGGCTGAGTACCGGTCTGAAAGGCCTGAAACTGAGCGGTGCGCACTTCTCGTTCGGCAGCCACAGCACGCTGACGGCGCTCAGCAGCTGCGTCTTCTCACCGTGCCATTTCAGCTACTGGGACTCCGTTGCCGGCCCGCCGGCGAACGCGCCATTCGCCGGCGGCTATCGACATCGTCGTGCCCGGCCACTCTTCCGACACCACAATCATCCAGCGGTCGGTCACGATTCCAGGAACGAACAACCTCGGCCGCGCCGACCTGTGGTCCATCCGGCAAAGCCGCCGATCTTTAATAAGTCATCGAAGTCGCTCAGCGTCACCAGCAGCTCTTCGCGGCCTCGTCACCGGCGCGGCGACGCTCGCCCACGGCAAGCCAAGCGGCTCACCGATCCGCACGCCAAAGACCTGCTTCTTCCACGGAAAGAAATACGCCCAGCACGATACCCAGTACCTGAATGCCCCTTCACGGCCTCCAGGCAGTTCGAGGCGCACACCATACTCAACGGCCCATCAAGGTACAGCGGGTCTCGACCGGCCGCTTCGACATCGTCACGCTGAAGCGCAAGTAGCCCGCCCCAAGGCTCGCCCGCCGGCCCCTCGGCCCGGCGGGCGAGCCTCGCATAAGGTACTGATCGTGGCTGAGAGCCGGTTCGGGATGACTGAGCTAGCGGAATTCCCCGATGACCTGCGCGAACGAGTAGGCGTGATCGCGCAGCGGTCGGGATTCGTGCCGAATATCTTCCGCGGCCTCGGCCACCGGCCCGCCGAGTTGCGGGCCTTCCTCGACTACCACGACGCGCTCATGAACCGCTCCGACGGGCTGACCAAGGCCGAGCGCGAACTGGTCGTGGTAGCCACCTCAGGAGCGAACCACTGCCCGTACTGCGTCGTCGCGCACGGCGCCATCCTCCGCATTCGAGCCAAAGACCCGCACCTGGCCGACCAGGTCGCCACCAATCCCTGGCACGCGGAGCTCGACGACCGCAGCCGGGCGATCACGGACCTGGCGCTCGCGCTGGCCCGCGAGCCCGAGCACTTCGGCGAACCCGACCTCGCCAGAGCCCGCGCGGCCGGCCTGACCGACGACGAGATCTGGGACGTCGGCGCGATCACCGCGCTCTTCGCGGCCTCCAACCGGCTAGCTCACCTGATGGCCCTCCAGCCCAACCCCGAGTTCTACCTAATGGGCCGCGCCCCCCAGTAGCACCGCACCCAGCACGGCCCGGCGACGGCGCCGCCAGAAAGTCCGGCAAACAGGTCAGGATATCCGCAAAGAGGCAGCCCTCCTTGGGTTCCGTGATCATGAAACTCGGCTTGATCACGGAACCCAAGTGGCGTCATTACCCGCTCAAGGTTCGGTGATCATGCCCGAGACGTTGATCACGGAACTCTGGTGGGTGATCGCGCGGCTCATGTTCCGGGCTCTGGCGCGAATTCCGTGAAAGTTGGCAGGAACCTGGTTCCGGGATGGCTGGTCCAGCCCGTGCCCGTCCGGCCGCTGGCCTGCCGGGCCGCACCCCATCGATGTGACATAGCTGGGGCTGGAGCACCATCGATGTGACATAGCTGGGGCTGGGAAGAGCACCAGCGCTGCCACATCCATGGGGCCGGCCAGCGGCCAGCATCACGGAATTCGCGACAGCCAAGTTCCGTGATCATGGCCGAGACGGTGAGCACGGAGCCCTGGTGGCGTGATCGCGCAGCTCATGTTCCGGGATCAAGGCCCTCAGCATGATCACGGAGCATTGACCGGCCAGCATTAGGTGACGGAGTCCACTCCGGGCTTGGTATCCGGCGACCGGGGAGTGGCGGGCAGGCTGCGCTACTGTGGCGCTGCATGAGATCCGGGGCCGCGTGAGAATCGGGCAGTGTGACCGGAGGGCACGGAGCATGACAGGGACAATTCGGTGACCGATGATGCGGGCTTGCGTCGCGGGCCAGAGTCTGGTCGGCGCAAGCTGCCAGGACAGCACTTCCTGGCCAGGTCCGGCTTTATTGAATACGACCGGATTGTCTTCTTCAGCGATGCCGTCTTCGCTATCGCCATTACCCTGCTCGCGGTCAATCTCCGGGTACCTGATTCCGGGGCCATCGGCTCGGCTCATGAGCTGAGGCTCGCCATCCCCAACATTCGGGGCTTCTGGATCAGTTTCGCCGTCATTGCCTTGTTCTGGATCGGGCATCACGGGGTCTTCAGGTATATCGTCGCCTTTGACCGGACACTTATCACCTTGAATCTGCTATTTCTTGGCCTGATCGCCTTCCTGCCCTACCCGACCGACCTGCTCAGTGCGTCGGCGTCGCGGCGAGCGCCCATCATCTTCTACGCCGCCTGCGCGGCGCTGGCCGGCCTCGCGGAGACCGCGATCTGGCTATACGCGACGAGATCATCGAGCAGTCTGGCCGCCGCCACGGCCAGCCAGGTGCGCACCTTCTACCTGCTGCGGATCGTGCGAGTGCCGGCGACCTTCCTGATCTCGATCCCGGTCGCTGTCCGGTGGCCGCACGAGGCACCGTATACCTGGCTGCTGATCCTGGTCTCAGGCGCCGTACTCAACCGTTTCTGGTCGCCGGGCGCTCCCCCCGCCGAGGAAAGTGATCCGGCCGGCTGACCGCGCATAACAACGCGCGCTCTGGGTAGCGGCGGGGCATGTCGCAGCCGTCCATTTCCGCGGACCGCAGATCGAGGCTGATCGAGGCCGCCCAGGAGAGCTGGGTCGCCGCTCTGACCGATCTCGGCGGCCGCAACACCCTGCTGTACTACAAGGACAGGCGGTCGGGCACGCTCGATCTCGCCGCCGCCGATCCCGTCGCACTCGAGCAGTTCGTCAGCTCCGGCTCGATCAGGCTCACCAGGCTGTTCCGCGACGTCGACGCCAGGGCCGACGCCATCAGGCGGGTCCAGGTGATCTACCGCAAGGCCAGGGAGCTGCTCGAAGAGCGCGGGATCAGGGCCGGCTACCTGGCGACCGGGCTGGCCCGCTGGGATGAGCTGTTCCTGCTGCCGGCGGCGCCCGTGCTGCTGCGGGGGCTGACGATCTCGCCGACCAGGGCCAGGCACGACGACTTCGAGCTGGTGCTCGACGACGAGTCCGAAGTGAACCCGGTCTTGCTGCACAAGCTGGCCACCGTCTACGGCGCGGCGACCGACAAGCTCGCCGAGGAACGCGGCGACCGGCTGCACCAGCTGCTGCGCCAGGCCGCCGAGACCGCCGAGGTCCCCGGCTTTGACATCGCTGGCCGGCTGGTGATCGGCACCTTCACCTACGCCAAGCTGCCCATGGTCCGCGACCTGCAGACCGCCGCCGAGCTGCTGAACGACAGCGACGTCGTCGCCGCCATCGCTGGTGATCCCGACGCGCAGGAGCTGCTGTCGGCCGACGATGACGCCGAGCCCGAGCTTCGACTCGCTGGCCGCCGACTACTCGGTGCTTGACGCCGACTCCTCCCAGCGCAGCGCGATAGCGGCCGTGCTGTCCGGCCACAGCCTGGTGATCCACGGCCCGCCTGGCACCGGCAAGAGCCAGACCATCGCGAACCTGATCGCGGCCCTCGTCGCCAGGGGCCGGAAGGTGCTGTTCGTCGCCGAGAAGCGGGCGGCCATCGACGCGGTACTGTCCAGGCTCAAGGGCGTCGATCTAGGCGAGCTGGTGCTCGACATCCACGAGGGGACCAGGGACCGGCAGCGAATCGCCCGCGACCTCGGCGGCAGCCTCGACCTGGCACACCAGACCGCGACCCCGGACGACACCAGCCTGCGCCGCAGGCTCGCCGACCGGCAGCGCCGGCTGACCGACCATGTCAAGGCGATGCACGAGGCCCATCCGCCGTGGGGACTCACTCCGTTCCAGGTGCAGTCCGCGCTGCTCGGCATCCCGGCGCAGGCTCGCAACCCGGTCCGGCTGGCCGCGCCCGAGCGAATCACCTCGCTGGTGGCCGATGAACTGCGAGACGAACTCAAGGAGTTCGCCCACCTCGGCGGGTTCGCGATGCGGCCGGGAGCCACGCCGTGGTTCGGTGCCGCGCTGCGGACCGCCGAGGATGCCAGGCAGGCCTGCAACCTGGCCGCCAGGCTCAGCTCGCACACCCTGCCGAGGCTGCTGGACAAGCAGGCAAGAACCAGCGCCGCGCTCGGCCTGCGGCCCCCCGTCAGCTACGCCGACGTCCTGGCCCGGATGCGGCTCTACGCCGACGTCAGGCAGACCCTGGCAGCCTTTGACCCCGAGGTCTTCAGCGCGAACCCCGCTGCGCTCGCCGACGCCACGGCGGGAACCGGTGACGCCTCGATGGGCGAGCGCCGCCGGCTGAAGAAAGAGGCGCGCCGGCTGCTGCTCAGCCCAGAGAAGGAGGCCCGCGAGGAGCTCGCCTCGATGCTCGCCGCGGCCGCGAGTCAGCTGACCGAATGGGAGCGGGCCCGGCTGAGCGGTGCGGCGAGTGCCAGCGGCGACGCTGGCCTGCGTCCGGCAGTTCCCGGAGATCTCGTTGAGCTAACTGGTCTTGTGGAAGAGTGCGCGCTCGAACTCGACGCCCTTCGCGGCTATGTCCGGCTCGAAGCCGGGGGAACCGCCGAGCAGCTCGCCGCGCTCACCGCCGATCAGGACACGGCGTGGAAGCTGCCCAGGCTGTATGAGCTGGCCGCGAAGTTCGACCAGCTCAACCTCGGCCCGCTGCTTGACGAGCTCGCCCGGCACGAGGCAACGCCCGACCTCGCCGTCGCGGCCTTCGACCACGCGTGGTACTCCTCCATCCTCGATCAGATCCGGGTCCGTGATCCGCGCTACGCGGCCGAGCGGGGCGGCGCTCTTGACGAGATCGCCGACGACTTCAGGCACCGCGACCTGGAGTACCTGACCTCGAACCGGCGCCGGGTCATGCATGCCTGGGCCGAGCGGCTGCGCGAGGCGCAGGACCAGCACCCGCTTCAGGCCCGGGTGATCCGCAAGCAGGCGGCACTGCGGCGGGGCCATCTGCCGTTGCGGCGGCTGCTCGACCAGACCTCGGACGTCCTGTTCGCACTCAAGCCGTGCTGGGCCATGTCGCCGCTGATGGTCAGCCAGGTGCTGCCGCCGACCCGCCTGTTCGACGTGGTGATCTTCGACGAGGCCAGCCAGATCGTGCCGGCCGACGCGATCCCGGCGATCATGCGCGGGCACCAGATCGTCGTCGCCGGTGATGACCGGCAGCTTCCGCCGACCAACTTCTTCCGCCAGGTGGGCGAGGTCGAGGACGACCCGGCCGACGAAGACCGCGACCAGCCCGCTGACGAGGATGACGAGAGCCTGGTGTCGTTCGGCGTGGGCTTCGAGTCCGTGCTCGACGCGCTCAGGCCACTGCTGCCCACGTGGCCGCTGGCCTGGCACTACCGCAGCCGGGACGAGCGGCTGGTGGCCTTCTCCAACAGCCGGATCTACGGCGGCGCGCTGACCACCTTCCCCGGCGTGTTCCGCGATGACTGCCTGCGCCATGTCGTGGTGGCCCAGACCCCAGAACCCGGCCAGGAGGTCTCGGTGACCGCCGAGGTGCATCGCGTGGTCGAGCTGGTATTCGAGCATGCCAGATCCAGGCCGAAAGAATCGCTCGGCGTGATCGCCCTTGGCATCAAGCATGCCGAGCGGATCGACTCCGCGCTTCGCAGCGCCCTGGCCAGTCAAAGTGACCTGGAGGGATTCTTCAGCGAGGACACGGCCGAGCCGTTCTTCGTCAAGAACCTCGAACGGGTACAGGGCGACGAGCGGGACGCGATCATCTTGTCGATTGGCTACGGCAAGCATCCCGATGGCCGGATGCGGTACCAGTGGGGGCCGCTGCTGCGCGACGGCGGCGAACGCCGGCTGAACGTCGCCGCGACGCGGGCCAAGCAGCGGCTGACCCTGGTCAGCTCCTTCTCCAGCCACGACGTCGACCCGGACCGGCTGACCAAGGCCGGGGCCAGGATGCTCGCCGACTACCTGGACTACGCAGGCTCCGGCGGGACCGTGACGGCCGCCTCGGGCAGCACTGGCGCCGAGCTGAGCGCGTTCGAGGCCGATGTGCGGAACCGGCTGGCCGAGTGCGGGATCATCGTGGTGCCGCAGTACGGCGTGGGAGGCTACCGGGTGGACTTCGCCGCCACCCATCCGGACGACGCTGACCGGATGGTGCTCGCCATCGAGGCCGACGGCGCCTCGTATCACCGGTCGGGCAGCGTCCGCGACCGGGACCGGCTGCGCAGCGAGCATCTGCGGCGGCTTGGCTGGAGCTTCCACCGGATCTGGTCGACGAACTGGTTCCACGACCCGCAGGCCGAGGTGGCCAGGCTGACGCAGGCGTACAAGGACGCGGTCAGCGAGGCCGACGCGGCGATTCCGGTCGCGGCCCCGGTACCAGAACCAGGACCGGAACCAGCCGCATTGCCTGTACCAGGGCCGGGCTCAGAACCAGGGCCGGGCTCAGAGGTTGTTCAGGTCCGCCATGAGCTGACCCCACGCGAGCTTCGACGGTGACTCGCCGGAAGCCTCCAGCCACTCCTGGCCGAGCAGCACGTAGGCCTCGTCGCAGTAGGTCGTGAAGAATTCCCAGGTCATCGCCTGGATCGCGCCCCAGGTGATACACCAGACCGTCGACTCGTCATAGCCGCACAGCGGGATGCAGTGGCCGCCCCAGCTGCCTGGCCTGGCATCCTTGCCGGTCGTCACCGTCCACTCGTGGCCAACCTGGCTCTGCGCCGAGACGGGGAGCTGCACGCCGATGTAGGCGCCGCCGAACCAGGAGATCGCCTCCTTGATCTCGGCCTGGTCCTTGACGTTCAGGGTCGCGTAGGCATCGATCTCATGACCGGCGATGCCATGGGACTTCCAGTACCCGAGCGCGGTCAGGATGTCGGTGCCTTTGTCGGTATTCGGATCGCTGGGATTGAACCCCGTGATCGCCGTATAGGCGGCCAGCGTCTCCGCGTCATCGGGAACGAAGGGCGTGCCGGCCCGGTCGCCCCAGAGCTGGAGCTGGTGAGCGAAGCCGGCTTCGACGCAGTCACCGTACTTGTCGTTGGCCAGCATCTCGAACGGCAGGCCGTGACCCCAGTGCGCCTGCGCGGGCGGGGTCGCCACCCCGGTGCGGTAGCTCGCATAGGCGAGGGTCCTTGAGTCCTGGCGGGCGGGATTCTTGCCGAGCTTGAGGTCTACCACTGGAGGCACCTTTCGAAGGACGGCGCAAATGGCAGATCCCCGTATGTCCCTGCCTGCGCACCTCCATTGTCGGCGCTTGACCGCCCCAGGTGGGGAGCTACTTGAAATTCACCGTTACGCGATGGAACCCGAGCGAGTGCATCAGTCCGATGAGCATGTTTGTCGTGTTTTTCTCGGCCTCGGCGATCAGGGGACTCTGCCGCGCCGCCGCCTGGATCTTCTGCTGGGCGGCTACGTACACCTTCTGCTGGCTGTTCGGGTTGCCGGAGAAGAAGTTGCCGATCCGGTTCAGCAGTCCCTGCTGCTCAGAGAAGACGTAGGACCGCCTGACGTTGAGCACGGCGGGCTCGAGCTGGGCCGGCGGCAGCGTGATGGTGACGCCGCGCCCGTCTTTGGAAACCGCGATCGCCTTGCCCTTCAGGCCGCCGAAGCTAACGAACGCGATATCGGTACCCGAGCCGACGAACAGAGTGTCGGTCCCCTCAAGGAACGAGGGAACGAACGAGCTCCGCTTCGCGAGATCGACAATGACCTGAAACGACCCGCTGGCCGCCTCATACCGGCTGAGCGCCGTGATCGACTTGAGCAGCGCGGGCTGACTCCGGTCCACTGTCGTCTCGGCGAACGGATTGCGGAGCCTGGGCAGCAGGCTCGCCGCTGACAGCACGACCACGAGCAGCGCGCCGGCCAGGCCGATCGCCACGACCATGCCCACGACCCGGAGCGGCCGGCCGCCACCGGCGGGAGACGCCGCCCGATTGTCCTGGGTTGTGCTCTGCGAGGAGGTCATCCGCTGCGTCGACGCGGCCCCCCGCCGTGGAGCAGTCTTCATCTGCCGCCTCCGAACCGGTGTCAGTGATCAGTATGCGCGAGACCACGCTGCCTGCCCGGCCGGCTACGTTCCAAACATTGGCCAGGTCACCGACGACTGGTATCGTAACTTACCCATAGGTGACAAATTACTTACTAGAAAGTCAGTTGCCTAGGCAGCCGAACAACTCCCCGGAGGCGGCCAATGCCAACAGCTTCTGCTGGCGGCGGTGCAGCCGGCACCTCGACTCGAATACTTGATGCTGCCGAGCGGATCGTCCAGATGCGCGGCTTCAATGCCTTCAGTTATGGCGACATAGCCGATGAGCTGCACATCACCACGGCAGCCCTGCACTACCACTACCCGCGCAAAGCCGAGCTCGGCCAGGCGCTGATCACCCGCTACGCGGCCAGGTTCAGTCAGCGGCTGCGGGCGCTCGACGTCGGCGAGACCGCCGCCCCGGCCAAGCTCGACGGCTATATCGAGTTGCACGCCGAGGTACTGCGGCAGGGCCGGATGTGCCTGTGCGGCATGCTGGCCGCCGAGTACCAGACGCTATCGCCGGCTATGCAGGCCGCGGTCAGGGAGTACTTCGACCTCAACGAGACCTGGCTTGGCCGCGTACTTGAGCAGGGCCAGGCCGAGAGCTCGATCCGGCTGCGCGGCACCGTCAAGCACACGGCCGCGATGATCGTCAGCGGCGTGACCGGGGCGATGCTGGTCGCCACCGCCTACGGCGACGTCGAGCGCTATCTGAGCGCGGCCACCAGCCTGATCGCCGCTTTGTCCACCGCCCCCTGACAACCTCGGCGGCCTGCGCGCCGCGGCTGGGCTTATCATCGGCTGGCCGACCGCGCGAAGCCGATAGGGGATGCGACGATGCCCGCAGATGACGACCAGCCCGGCCCACCTGACCTCGACTATCTCGCCCACCTCGCCCGTGAGTCGGCCAGGTTCGCTAGCGCGCTTGACCTGACCGCGCCGGATACTCCCGTGCCGACCTGTCCCGGCTGGGTCGCGGATGACTTGCTCTGGCACCTGGGAGAGGTGCAGTGGTTCTGGGGAACGATCGTGCGCGACCAGGTCGACCGTCACGAAGCTGAGCGGCTGAAGCCGGCGCGACCCGGCGGCCGGCCAGGGCTTGAGACCTTCTACCGCGAGGCGAGCGCGGACCTGGCCTCGGCACTCGCCGGGACGTCGCCCGACACTCCCGCCTGGACCTGGGCCGATGACAAGACCGCGGGGTTCATCCGGCGCCGGCAGGCCCACGAGGCCCTGATTCACCGGCTCGACGCCGAGCTGACGTCCGGCAGCCGCACCGGCCTGGATCCCGCGCTGAGCGCGGACGGGGTCGACGAGGCGATCCGGCTCATGTACGGCGGCGACCTGCCCGCCTGGGGCGAGTTCGCCACCGAGGGCACGCGGACACTGCGGATCCTGGCCAGCGACACCGGTGACTCCTGGTTCGTGGAACTCGGCCGGTTCAGCGGCAAGGACCCGGCCGATCAGCAGTCCTACGATGAGCCAGGCATCCGTGCGGCCGGCGCCGACCCCGGCACCCCGGCCGCGGCGACCATCACCGGCACCGCCGCCGACCTGGACTGCTGGATCTGGCATCGACCGCCGCTCGGACCGGTCCAGCGGTCAGGCGATGCGGCTGCCCTGGGCGGCTTCGACTCGGTGATCGCGGCCAGGCATCCTCTAGCGCCGCTGGGTTCAAATCCGGGAAATCGAAGAACGCCGCGTCATAGCCTGAACGCATAGTGATGCATGTCAGTCACCCGAGAGGGAAGCGGGACGTAGACAGCATTGGAGCGGCCAGATGAGCGAAGTGCATGAGATCGCGGCTCGCGGATTCGGGTCAGAGGCTGCCGCCTATGACCGGGCCAGGCCGTCCTATCCGCCGGACGCGATCGCCTGGCTGACTGAGCAGCTCGGGATCGGGCCCGGCCGGCGGGTCGTGGACCTGGCGGCGGGAACCGGCAAGCTGACCGCGCTGATGGCCGGCACCGGCGCCGAGCTCGTCGCCGTGGAGCCGGTGGCCGCCATGCGCGACCGGTTGTGTCAGCGACTGCCCGAGGTGCCCGTTGTCGCCGGCGTGGCCGAGGCCCTGCCGCTGGCGGATCAGTCGGTCGATGCCGTGGTCGTGGCCCAGGCGTTCCACTGGTTCGACGCCAGGCGCGCGATGGCCGAGATCGCGCGGGTAGTGCGGCCAGGCGGATACCTGGGGCTCATCTGGAACGCCAGAGACCGCAGCCTCGAATGGGTCGACCAGGTCTGGTCGGTGATGGACCGGGTAGAGCGGCGCGCACCCTGGCGGGACCATCAGGACGGCGCCGGCCCCCTGGATACCACGCTGGCGCGAAGCGAGCGGCTCCTGGCCGGGCCGAGCGACAGCAACTGGTCGCCGTGGATCGAGGCTACCTTCTTTCATGTGCAGTACGGCTCGCATGACGACGTCATCGACCGGATGCGGAGCGTGAGTCATATCGCCGTGCTCTCGCCCGACTGCCAAGGCAGCGTCCTCGACGAAATCCGGGCGATACTATCCGATCATCCGCAAACCCGGCAGAAATCCTCTCTTGGCGTCCCCTACCGGGTCGATGCGATGTACGCACAGCGACTGAGCTAAGAACTTAGCTAAGACCGATGATGGCGTTGCCGGCCATCCTGGAACATCCAGGCCCGGTGATGGTGTTAGATGGTCTTGGTTGTAGTCGAAGGTTCGTGCACGTGTCACAGCGCCTGCGAAACTAGACAGCGGGCGTCCTGGACAGCCGGAGTAGATGTCTCCGGATTGGGCAGGCGGTCGTACAGCCCGGGAACCAAGTTGTGGGTCCCGAAGATCGCTCATATAGGAGAAGTACATGCCTCAGGGCACCGTGAAGTGGTTCAACTCAAGCAAGGGCTACGGATTCATCGCACCGGATGATGGCGGCGCAGACGTATTCGTCCACCACACGGCCATCATGGCCGACGGATTCCGTAACCTGGAGGAGAACCAGCGGGTTGAGTTCACCGCGGGTCAGGGCCAGAAGGGTCCGCAGGCCGAGCAGGTTCGTCCGCTCTAGTTAGTAAAGCCGTCTGGGGCCGTGCGGTCTTCGGGCCGCACGGTCGCTGCGGCTGGTTTCTCCAGTCTTCCCGCGCCACCTGCCAGTCAGACCCCGCGCTCGGCGAGCACCTGGCCGGACCTGGCGGCTGACTCTAGTGCGGCGAGGTCACTGGCGTTCACGTCGGCGTAGGTTCCGGCGAAGTCGGCGATTGCCTTGTCGAACGTGTCCGAGGTTCCCAGGTAGGCCGAGATGGCTATCCGGTCACCCGATCGGGCGTGCGCTCGTGCCAGCGTCCAGGCGCATACCTCGCCGTATTCCGACAAGCCGGCCGGGGCCATGGCCTCGGTGTCGAAGGAGAACTTCCAGTCCCTGAGCTGGCGGACGTAGAAGTCCCTGACCACGCCGTCGGGAGCGGGGCTGACCCGGAGCCAGCCGAGGAAGATGTCGCTGGTGGCCTGCATCAGCCGCTGGCCCTCGACTACGCGCTGACCCTGGTTGTCGTATTTGCTCGCGCCGGCGAAGTCGGAGAGTACGGCGGGCCCGGCCTCCTTGATCTGCAGGAACAGCGGATCCGCCGGGTCCTTGCCGAGGACGAGCAAGATCCAGCAGCGAGTCCCGACGCTGCCCACGCCGACCACCTTGCGAGCCAGGTCGGCGTGGCTGAACTGATACTGGTCGAGCAGGTACCTGCGGTCGCCTGGCAGGGTGCGGCGGTACTTGTCGATCAGCGCGATCAGCTGAGCCTCAAGGCCGCTCCGGTCCTGGTCCCCTGGCAGCAAGCTGGACAGCGGGATCACCAGCGGCGGGTCAGCGACGATCTTCGGCTGGCCATCAACGATCATGGTCAGCTTGTCGAGTGCCTGCAGGCTGTCCTTGGTCCTGGCCTTGGCGACGCCCTTGGCCACGGCTGAGCGCTGCCGCGAGGTCAGCCTGCCGCTTAGCCGCTGCCGCATCTCGTCCAGGTCAGCGCTGGCATACCAGACCGCTAGGTTCGGCTGGCTCGCGAACGTCGCCATCGCGATCCGGTATCTGCGGATCGCGGCCCGCACGATCGCCTTGCGCTGCCTGGGCTTGACCTGGTTGTCGCGGGCCGCGATCTCCAGGCTCGCCGCGAGCCGCTTGACATCCCACTCCCACGGGCCTGGCAGCGTCTCGTCGAAGTCGTTGATGTCGAAGACCAGGCGGCGCTCGCCCGTGCCGAACATCCCGAAGTTGCCCACATGCGCGTCACCGCAGGCCTGCACGGCCAGTCCGGTCACCGGAGTCGTCGCCAGGTCATCGGCCATCGGCAGGGCGGCTCCGCGGAAATAGGCGAACGGAGAGGCAAGCATCCGGCCGTACCTGATCGGGATCAGGTCCTGCTGCCTGCCTGCTGACTGCTCGATCAGCACCTGCACAGGAGCACGGCGCCGCGCCGAGACGTCGAACTCCGCGTGGCTGCTCCTGGGTACCCGGGAGCGAATCTGCCTGCCTTTTTCCGCGCGCTCGGCCGGCGTCAGGTCCCTGATCGACGTATCGAGCTGGTATCTGTGCGATGACGTGGTCATGCGCAGCAGTGAACGCCGCGCGGGGAGCGCACGCGTCATCCTGGCCGGGTGATGTCGCGCCGATTGCCGCACTCGTCGCGGCCGGTTGCTCCCCGCATCCGACGGGTACGGTCGGGTATGAGGTTCTGAGCTGCACGTTCGCCGGTCAGGATGGGGCCCGACCGATTTGCGCGACGCAGTGCTCTGGCCCGTCCGGGGGAACAATGACGAGCACCATCACCGAGCCGGTCGCCGGCCGGGAGGCGGACGCGCGCGAACCGCGCCGGCGGCCGGTCAGTGACAAGCTCACCGTTCCGCGGCTGAGCGTGCCAGTTCTGCACCGGCCCAGGGTCACCGGCCTGATCGAAGGCGCCACCGCGGGCCGGGTCACCTTGGTCAGCGGGCCGCCGGAGCCGGCAAGACCGTTGCCTGCTCGCTGTGGGCAGCCAGTCGCCAGAACGAGACTCCCATCGCCTGGGTAAGCCTGGACCAGGGCGATCGCAGTCCTGACCGGCTCTGGAGCAGCGTTAGCACAGCGCTGGCCGGGGTGGCGGAGCTAACGGGAGAGATAACCGACAGCCTGGCCGGCCCGGCCGATCAGAACTTCCCGCTGCGCCTCGCCCAGCTGGCCGGGCAGTGGCCGGAGCCAGTCACGCTGGTCATCGACGATGTGCAAGAGCTGACCGGCAGCGAGTCACAGGCCGGGCTTGATCTCCTGGTCCGGCGCGGGCCGCCCACCTTGCGTTTGCTCCTGGCCGGGCGGCATGTCGCCGGGCTGAGCATCGCGAGATTGCGGGTGAGCGGCGAGGTCACCGAGATCGGAGCCGGTGACCTCGCCTGCACGGTGCAGGAGACGACGGCCTACTTCGACATGCTCGGCGTCGAGTTGCCGGAGGCCAGGCTCGATGCGCTGCTTGAGCGCACAGAGGGCTGGATGACCGGCCTGCGGCTGGCCGCCATGCGCTCGGGGTGCGCGGGCGAGTCAGGCGTGCCGTGGCTGATCAGCGGCGACGAACCACGGGTAGCTGACTACCTGCGAGACGAGGTGCTCGGCGCGCTGCCGCCGGACCTGCGGGACTTCCTGCTCAGGACCTGCGTCGCCGACCCGGTCTGCGGCGACCTCGCCGACACGCTGACTTCGGGCGAGGGCGGCACGGAGATCCTGGATCAGCTCTGCCGGGAAAACCTGATGACCAGGCCGGCGGACGGGGCAAACGGGGCGGACTGTCACGGCCTGGCCGAGTACCGATATCACCCGCTGCTGCTCGACCTGCTCCGCGCCCTGCTGCGACGAGAGCTTCCGGCCGAGTTGCCGCTGCTCACCAAGCAGGCAGCCACCTGGCAAGCCGGGCACGGTCAGTATGGCGATGCCCTCGCAAACGCGGCGCAGGCAGGCGAGTGGGACTTCGCCGCCGGGGTGCTGGCCGAAGCTGGCCCGCTGCTGCTGCTCGCCAGGCCGGCGTCAGCGCTTGAGCCGGTGCTCGCGTCTTTCCCGGCCGGGCGCTACACCAGAGATGCGCAGGTCGCCGGGGCCCTGGCCGCCGCTGGCCTGCGCACGGGCGATGCCTGGGCAGCGGAGCTGCACCTGGACAATGCCACGGCGGCGCTGCCCCGGTGTCCAGGCGACCAGCAGGTGCTGGTGGCGACCTGGCTTGAGGCACTGCGGCTGATGCACGCGATCGCGCGCGGCGGCCGGGCCGACACCAGGCTGATCGCCCAGGCCGTCAAGCTGGCCAGCCGGACGACCTCGCTGACCGGGGGCAGCGCCGAGCATCAGGCGGCCGGGCTGCTCTGGTCGGCGATCGGCGTCGCTGCTCTTGCTGACCTGCGGACCGCTGAGGCAAGGAACGCGCTGACGCAGGCCTGCTGTCACCTGCGCAGCGGCGGCCACGCCGAGTTCCTGACGCAGGCCAGCGGCTGGCGAGCCGTCGCCGAGGCCATGTACGGCGACCTGGTCACAGCCAGCCAGCTCATCGCCGACGCCGGCGACGGCACCAGCGAGGGCGAAGTCGCGACCAGGCCATTCCGAAGGCAGCTCACGGACCTGGCCGCCGCGTACCTGCACCTCGCCAGGGATGAGACGGCCGCGGCCGGGCGGCTGCTCGACAGGTGCGAGCCTGACGGCACCGCCCCCGGCTACGGAGCTCCCCGTCATCAGGTCTCTGGTCGCCGTCGCCAGAGCCCGGCTCGCGATCAGCGACGGCGATCGCCCAGCCGCCAGGCGGCTGCTGACCCGGCTGCGCTATCAGCGGCTGAACTCCGCGCCCGGCAGTGCCCCTGACAGCGTCCTTGACAGCGCGCTCGCCCCGCTCGAAGCCGACATCGCCCTCGGTGATGGCAACGTGTCTGAGGCCAGGCTCGCGCTTGCCAGGGCCGGCGACGGCCCCGACCGCGACCGGGCTGAGCTGCTGATCGGCTCGGCGAAAGTGCTGCTCGCCGAGGGCGACAGCCAGGCCGCGCTCGCTCAGGCACAGACCTGCCTGACGGGCACCGCCGGTCAGGTCACCCTGCGCGACCAGGTGTGCGCCCTGGTCCTGGCCGCCGTCGCGCATCGCAGGCTCGGCCAGCCCGAACAGGCCGCTGACCAGCTTGGCTACGCGCTCGCGCTGGCCGAGCCGCACGGCATGTACCGGCCATTCCTCGATGGCGGCCCGGCGGCGAGGTCGGCGCTGACCGTCCTGATCAGGCCGGCCAATCAGGGCGCTGCCGTCGCGGCCAGGATCTTGCAGCGGTTCGACACCCGCCCGGCCAGGACCGCCGACGCCCCGGCGACCGTCCCGCTCACCGGGAGCGAGCTCGCTGTGCTGCGGTTCCTGCCATCGCACATGACCAACCAGGAGATTGCCGAGGCACTTTTCCTGTCGATCAATACCGTCAAAACCCACCTGCGCTCGATCTACCGCAAGCTAGGCGTGACCACCAGACGCCAGGCGATCGGAGTGTCGGGGCGGCTCGGCCTGCTATGAGCACCATGGCCCCCTCGCGATGAGTCACCTGGTCAGGTACAGTGGTGCGATCATGCGGCGCTTCGTACTCATTCTTAGCAGCCGTAGCGGGTCCTGATCAGGCAGGCCAGCAGCCCGCTACGGGGATGAAGTGCTGACCGAATGCCGCCGGGCAACGGCCTCCGGACCATCTGGATTCCGAACCCGCCCCCGGGCTCCGATCAGGAGCGACCTCGCGCCCGCACAGACAGCCGAACAGACATCTGTCGCCCGCGCCGGCTATCACGGCATCGGCTCCGCCTTCAGCTGGGACGCCTGACATCAGAGCACCAGGGGAAGCGACAGGAGAGTGTGATGCGGCAAGATGACTATCCGCCAGTGGAGCCAGCGGATTCCGCGGCCACCAGCGCATCGGCGCTGCAGGCCGTTCAGGAGGCGCTCGACCGGCGGGACAACGGCGGCGACGCACGCGCTGACGATGACGACGACGAGTAGGGCGGACACCAGGCATGGAGCACGCACCAGCGAGCGGCCGGCTCTTCGACAAGGTATGGGACCGGCATCTCGTCGCCAGTCCCGATGGCGAGCCGCCGCTGCTCTACATCGATCTGCACCTCGTGCACGAGGTGACCTCACCGCAGGCGTTCGAAGGCCTTGAGCTGGCCGGCCGCCAGGTACGCAGGCCGGACCTCACAGTCGCCACCATGGACCATGACGTGCCGACGCTCAACCCGGACGGCCCGATCAGCGACCCGCTCGCGGCCGAGCAGATGGCCAGGCTGCGCAAGAACTGCGAGGCCCACGGGGTCACGCTCTACCCGCTTGGCAGCGCCGAGCAGGGCATCGTGCACGTCATCGGCCCGCAGCTCGGGCTGACCCAGCCCGGCATGACCGTAGTCTGCGGCGACAGCCACACCTCCACCCACGGCGCGTTCGGCGCACTCGCGTTCGGCATCGGCACGACCGAGGTCGAGCATGTGCTCGCCACCCAGACGATGCGCCAGGTCAAGCCCGCCGCCATGGCGGTCACCG
Organism: uncultured Actinomycetota bacterium; assembly: GCA_963819285.1. Classification (GTDB taxonomy): domain Bacteria; phylum Actinomycetota; class Actinomycetes; order Streptosporangiales; family Streptosporangiaceae; genus Chersky-822. The sequence continues at coordinate 569,350 of CAWFVM010000001.1, read as the reverse complement.
TGGACGGCGAGCTGCCGCCCGGCGTGACCGCGAAGGACCTGGTGCTGGCGATCATCGCCGAGACCGGCATCCACGGCGGCACCGGCTCAGTGATCGAGTACCGGGGCGAGGCGATTCGCGCGCTCGATATGGCGGGCCGGATGACGGTGTGCAACATGTCGATCGAGGCCGGGGCCAGGGCAGGAATGGTGGCACCCGATGACACCACATTCGCCTTCCTCGAAGGCCGCCAGCACAGCCCGGAGGGCGCGGACTGGGAGCGAGCCCTGGACGACTGGCGGTCGCTGGTCACCAGCGACGACGCGGTCTACGACCGGGAAGTCAGGATCGATGCGACCGCGCTGCGGCCGGTCGTGACCTGGGGCACGAACCCGGCCCAGTCCGTCAGCATCGATCAGGCCGTGCCCGACCCGGCCAGCTTCGCCTCCGCGGCCGAGCGCCAGGCCGCCCAGCGGGCACTCGACTACATGGACCTGGTGCCCGGCACGCCAATGCGCGACATCGGCGTGCAGGTCGTCTTCATCGGCTCCTGCACCAACGGGCGGCTGGCCGACCTGCGGGCGGCGGCCGGCGTGCTGCGCGACCGCAAGGTCAGCGAGGGTGTCCGGGCCATCGTCGTGCCAGGCTCGGCCAGGATCAAGGCCGAAGCCGAAGCCGAGGGTCTCGACTCGGTGTTCACCTCGGCCGGATTCGAGTGGCGGTCGGCCGGCTGCTCGATGTGCCTGGGCATGAACGGCGACATCCTGGCGCCAGGCGAGCGGTCGGCCTCGACAAGCAACCGCAACTTCGAAGGCCGGCAGGGCCCCGGTGGCCGCACCCACCTGGTCTCCCCCGCCATGGCCGCCGCCACGGCCGTGGCCGGCCGTTTCGCCACCCCAGCCGACCTGTGAAGAAGGAGCCAAGCAGATGCGCGCAGTGAGCCGGGTCGAAGGACGCGCGGTCGTACTCGATCGCCTGAACATCGACACCGACCAGATCATCCCCGCCTCCTGGCTCAAGCGAGTCGAGCGCACCGGATTCGGGCCAGGGCTGTTCGGCGCCTGGCGAGCCGATCCCGGCTTCGTGCTCAACCAGCCCGGCGCCGACGAGGCGAAGATCCTGATCGCCGGCGCCAACTTCGGCTGCGGCTCGTCCCGCGAGCACGCCGTCTGGGCTCTGCAGGACTTCGGTTTCGCCGCCGTGGTCGCGCCCAGCTTCGCCGACATCTTCCGCGGCAACAGCATCGGTTCCGGGCTGGTCACGGCGGAGGCCGGCGAGGCGGCCGTGGCCGAGCTCGGTGCCGCGCTCAGCGCCGATCCGGACGCCACCGTGGTACTCGATGTCGCCGAGCGGACGGTCTCCATCCCGTCGGCCGGAGTCAGCTTCCGCTTCGCCTTGCCCGACTACGCGCGGTGGCGGCTGCTGGAGGGCCTGGACGACATCGCGGTCACGCTGCGACACGCCGAGGCGATCGCCAGTTTCGAGCAGCGCAGGCCCGCCTGGCTGCCCTCGTCCGCCCCCCGTGCTCGCGCGGGCACCTAGCATGCCCTAAGGTGGGGGGCGGCGGGCAGCGTCGCCTCCCACGGCAGCATCGAGCCCATTCGCCACCAGGCAGGCCCATCTAGGGGCCTCGTGCCACGAAACCTATGGAGATCACCGGTGATCTTGATCCTTCAGTTCCGAGTACTCCTTATCACGTAGCGCGAGCCTGGTGACGGGCTCGCGCTACTCCTCCTCGGCCGGTTGGCCAGGAGGTTTTTTGTTTCGCGAGCAGCTCACCCCGAGTCCCTATTTCAGAAAGAAGGAGCAATAACCGTGGAAGTGACCGGAGCCCAGGCGCTCGTCCGCAGCCTGGAGTGCCAGGGCGTCGACGTCGTCTTCGGCCTGCCTGGCGGTGCCATCCTGCCCGCCTACGATCCGCTGCGCTCGTCCTCGCTACGGCACGTGCTTGTCCGCCACGAGCAGGGCGCCGGCCACGCGGCCGAAGGCTACGCCTGGGCAACCGGGCGGGTCGGCGTCTGCATGGCCACGAGCGGCCCCGGCGCGACCAACCTTGTCACCGCGATCGCCGACGCCTACATGGATTCGGTTCCGATCGTGGCCATCACAGGTCAGGTCGCCACGGCGATGATCGGCACAGATGCATTTCAAGAATCGGATATAACGGGCATCACCGGGCCGATCACCAAGCACAACGAACTCGTCACCGAGGTCGAACGCATTCCCGCCGCCATCGCCGAGGCCTTCCACATCGCGGCGACGGGCAGGCCAGGTCCGGTGCTGGTCGACCTGCCCAAGGACCTCTTGCAGGCCCAGACCACCTGGTCCTGGCCGCCCGACCTTGACCTGCCCGGCTACAAGATCCCCGGCGCACCGGACGCCGGGCTGATCGAGCAGGCCGCGCGCCTGCTCCGCGAGGCGAGGAAGCCGGTGCTCTACGCCGGCGGCGGCGTGATCAAGTCCGACTCGCACGCGGCCCTGCGGGAGCTAGCCGAGCTCGCCAGAGCGCCAGTCACCACCACGCTGATGGCGCGCGGCTCATTCCCCGACAGTCATCCGCTTGCCCTCGGCATGCCCGGCATGCACGGCATGTACTCAGCGGTCACGGCCCTGCAGGAGTGCGACCTGATCGTCGCGCTCGGCGCCAGATTCGACGACCGGGTCACCGGCAAGCTGTCCGCCTTCGCACCGAACGCCAAGGTGGTGCACGCCGACATCGATCCGGCCGAGATCGGCAAGAACCGCAGGCCAGACGTCGCCATCGTGGGCGACCTCCGCACCGTGCTCGCCGACCTCGTCGCCGCCATGCGAGCCGAGATCGACGCGAACGGGGCGCCCGACACCGCCGAGTGGGTGGCGACCACGGCCGGCTGGAAGACCAGCTACCCGCTACGCTACAGCCAGCAGGCCGACGGCCCGCTGAAGCCGCAGCACGTCGTCGAGCGGCTGTCGGCCATGACCGGCGGCGACGCGATCGTCGTGGCCGGCGTCGGCCAGCACCAGATGCACGCCTCGCAGCATTACAGCTTCACCAAGCCCCGCAGCTGGATCAACTCAGGCGGTGCCGGCACCATGGGCTTCGCCGTGCCCGCGGCCATGGGCGCCCAGATCGGCCGGCCAGGCGAGCTAGTCGTCGCCATCGACGGCGACGGCTGCTTCCAGATGACCGCGCAGGAGCTAGCCACCTGCGCGATCGAGGGCCTGCCGATCAAGGTGCTGATCTTCAACAACGGCTTCCTGGGCATGGTCCGCCAGTGGCAGGAGCTCTTCTACGACGAGCGCTATTCCGAGGTCCACCTCGGTACGGACCTCCCCGACTACGTGAAGCTGGCCGAGGCTTACGGGTGCGTCGGCCTGCGCTGCGAACAGGCTGGTGATGTGGACGCGGTGCTGGAGAAGGCGCTGTCCATCTCGGACGTTCCGACTGTGGTCGACTTCCGCACACACGATGCCGAGGGTGTCTTCCCGATGGTCCCGGCCGGTCACTCCAACGACGACCTCGTCCTGGGCCCCGAATTCACCGCCGCCGAGCAGCAGGCCTCCGCCCGCAGGGAGGTGACCGCGCGATGACGACGCATACTTTGTCGGTCCTGGTCGAGAACAAGCCAGGCGTGCTCGCCAATGTGGCGGGGCTGTTTTCCCGGCGGGCGTTCAACATCACGTCCTTGTCGGTCGGTCCGACTACTGATCCCAAGGTCAGCCGCATGACGATCGTGGTGGACGGTGCGTCGACGCCGGTGGATCAGGTGCATAAGCAGCTGGAGAAGCTCATCCGGGTGCTCAAGGTCTCCGAACTGCACGAAGACGAGGCCATCGAGCGGGAGCTGGCGCTGATCAAGGTCCGCGTTAGCCCGGATCTCCGCACTGAGCTGCTCGATCTGGCGGCGGCGTTCCGGGCGAACGTGGTCGATCTGGACTCGGACACGATTGTGCTTGAGGCGGTGTGTAGTCCGGGACGGCTCGATTCGCTGCTTCAGCAACTCCAGACGCATGGGACCTGCGAGCTTGTTCGTACGGGCATGATCGCGCTCTCGCGAGGGGCGTTGACGATTACGGATGACATGTCGGAAAACCTGGTGGGGGCGGGGGCTGTCGGTACCTAAGTAATCCGGGCCTGGCCTGAACGGCCCTGCCCGGACCACCTAGGTTCCGACTGCCGCTCGGTTACGGGATAGAACTGCGAAAGGAATGACCACGATGGCGACTGTGTATTACGACGATGAGGCGGATCTGGGGCTGATCCAGGGGCGGAAGATCGCGGTGCTCGGGTATGGGTCGCAGGGGCATGCGCATGCGCTTAGCTTGCGGGACTCTGGGTGCGATGTGCGGGTCGGGCTGCAGGAGGGGTCCAAGTCGCGAGTTATTGCGGAGCAGGCCGGACTGACCGTCGGCACGCCTGCGGACGTCTGTGCCTGGGCTGACCTCGTGATGGTGCTGACGCCCGATACGGGGCAGCGTCGGCTTTATGCGGAGGCGATTGCGCCTTCGCTTAAGGCTGGGGATGCGCTGTTCTTCGCGCACGGGTTCAACATTCACTTTGGGTACATCACGCCGCCCGTGGATGTGGACGTGGCCATGGTGGCGCCCAAGGCTCCTGGGCACACCGTGCGGTGGCAGTACGAGGCGGGGCAGGGCACTCCGGTGCTGGTGGCAGTGGGGCAGGACGCGACCGGGAAGGCGTGGGATCTCGTGAAGTCCTATGCCAAGGCGATCGGGGGGACCAAGGCCGGGGCCCTGGTCACGACGTTCCAGGAGGAGACCGAGAGTGACCTGTTCGGGGAGCAGGCCGTGCTGTGCGGCGGGGTCACCGCCCTGGTCAATATGGGCTTCGAGACACTAGTCGCAGCCGGCTATCAGCCCGAGGTGGCTTACTTCGAGTGCTTGCACGAGCTGAAGCTCATTGTCGATCTCATGCAGGCCGGCGGCATGAACTGGATGCGCTACTCGGTCAGTGACACCGCCGAGTACGGCGACCTGACCAGAGGGCCTAGGGTCATCGCCGAGCCAACAAGGGAGGCCATGGCCAAGATCCTGGCTGACATCCGGTCCGGCGACTTCGCCCGCGAGTGGGTCGCTGAGGACGACGCCGGCCGTCCCAACTTCGAGCGCCTGCGCCAGGCCGCAAGCACCAGTCAGATCGAACGCACCGGCAAGCCCCTCCGCCGCATGATGAGCTGGCTCAACGCCCCCACCGACCAGGAGGACTAATTCCCATGATGGGAGACCACGTACGCTCCTACACCGTCGCACACCTCCCCGGCGACGGCATCGGCCCCGAAGTCACGGCAGTAGCCCGAGACCTGATCGACCAGGCGGGTGAGCAACACGGCTTCACGATCGACTGGCGACCCTGCTCCCTCGGCTCCGAGCACTACCTCAAGACCGGCGAGATCCTGCCCGACGGCGTCCTAGAGGACCTCCGCAAGACCGACGCGGTCCTCCTAGGCGCCATCGGCAGCCCGTCCGTCCCACCGGGAGTACTCGAACGAGGCTTGCTGCTCAAGCTCAGATTCGAGCTCGACCTCTACATCAACCTCCGCCCGGCCAAGATCCGGCCCACGGTGGCGACCCCTTACGGCGGTAGCGGCCTCGACGCTGTCGTCGTCCGGGAGAACACCGAAGGGCTGTATGTCGGCGCTGGCGGCATAGCGCACAAGGGCACGCCGTTCGAGATCGCTACCGAGGAGTCGCTGAATACGCGAGGCGGCGTCGAGCGCTGTGTCCGGTACGCGGCCGGGCTCGCCGCCAAACGCAGCGGCAGACTCACGCTGGTCCACAAGACCAACGTGCTCACCAACGCGGGCAGCCTGTGGATGCGAGTCGCCCAGGAGGTCGCAGCCGAGACCGGCGTGAAGCTCGACTACGCCCATGTCGACGCGGCCTGCCTGTACCTAGTCAGCGATCCGGGCCGGTTCGACGTGATCGTCACCGACAATCTCTTTGGCGACATCCTGACCGACCTGACCGCTGCGCTAACCGGCGGACTGGGCCTGTCCGCTAGCGGCAACCTGAATCCGGACAAGACCGGCCCGTCGATCTTCGAGCCAGTGCACGGCTCGGCCCCGGACATCGTCGGCACCGGCAAGGCAAACCCGGCAGGCGCCGTCCTGTCGTCAGCCCTAATGCTCGACCACCTAGGCGAACCCACTGCGGCAGCCCAGCTAGACACTGCCGTAGACGCGGTGCTCGCCGGAGGTGGCGCCGAGTCGACCGATGCCTGGGCGGACGCTCTGTCGGGTGAGCTATCCCGAGCTGGGGGTGCTCTATGACAAGCGCGGGGGGCTGGTCGGGCGACATGTTGTCGGTGCCAGCTGGCTCCGCAACGCTTGGCACCGACAACACGCTCGCCCGCCCAGGCGGGTCTGGCCGGGTTGAGATGTATGACACGACCCTCCGCGATGGCTCCCAGCAAGTAGGCCTAGACCTAACCGTCGAGGACAAGCTTCGAGTCGCCGCTGCGCTGGACTCGCTGGGGGTCGACGTCGTTGAGGGCGGGTGGCCGGGGTCTAATCCGAAGGATAAGGAGTTCTTCGCGCGGGCCGGGGAACTGCCCTGGCTGCATGCCACACTGGCGGCGTTCGGGGCGACCCGGCGGCCTAACAGGTCGGCCGATGGGGACGGGGATCTGGCCGTCCTGCTTGAGGCGAACACGCCGATCGTGACGCTGGTAGGCAAGGCGTGGACGCTCCATGTGGATGAGGCACTGCGGACCACGCGGGAAGAGAACCTGGCAATGGTGGCCGATTCGGCGCGGTTCTTTGTCCGCGAGGGGCGCAGGGTCGTGTTCGATGCTGAGCACTTCTTCGACGGGTACGCGGCCGATGCCAGTTACTCGCTCGAAGTGCTTGCCGCTGCGGCCGAGGCCGGGGCCGACACGCTGGCCTTGTGCGACACCAACGGCGGGACGCTGCCGGATGACATCGTGCGGATCGTGCGGGACGTCACTGGCAAGTGGCCCGGCCTGCGCGTCGGGGTGCACTGTCACAATGACTCTGCCTGTGCGGTGGCCAACTCACTGGTCGCGGTCGGCGTGGGGGCGACTCACGTCCAGGGAGCAGCCAACGGGTACGGGGAGCGGTGCGGGAACGCTGATCTGTTCGCTGTGATCGCCGGGCTTGAGCTGAAGCGGGATTACGAGCTGCTGCCGTCCGGCAAACTCAGCGCGCTAGCTTCGACCGCTCGGGAGATCGCTGAGCTGGCTAATCTGCCGTTCGACGCTAAGCAGCCCTACGTCGGGTCGTCGGCGTTCGCGACCAAGGCTGGGCTGCATGCTTCGGCTATCGCGAGGCGGCCGGACGCCTACTCGCACGTCAATCCGGTTCTTGTGGGCAATCAGGCGCACGTGCTCGTGAGTGAGCTGGCTGGGCGGAGCAATGTGCTGGTGAAGGCGGCTGAGCTTGGGCTGGATTTGACCAGTGATCCGGGGCTGGCCACTGAGGTGCTTGAGGAGATTAAGGCGGCTGAGCATCGGGGGTATGCGTTTGAGGCGGCCGATGCTTCGTTTGAGCTGCTGGTTCGGCGGGTGGCTGGGCGGGCGCCGGCCTGGTTTGAGCTTGAGGGGTACCGGGTCGTGATCGAGCGGGCCGACGGGACTGACCGGAGTGAGGCGATCGTCAGGCTGGTGCTCGGGGATCAGCGGGTCGTGGCTGTGGGTGAGGGGGTTGGGCCAGTGCATGCGCTTGATCAGGCGTTGCGTAAGGCGCTGACTGAGTTGTATCCGCAGCTTTCCGACATTCATCTGGTCGACTACAAGGTGCGGATCCTGGACGGGCGGGCCGCGACGAGCGCGGTGACGCGGGTCATGCTGACCTCGGCTGATCATCTGGGTGAGTGGACGACCGTCGGGGTGTCGGACGACATCGTCACGGCGTCCTGGGAGGCTCTGGCCGACGGGATCAGCTACGGACTGCTTCGCGCCGGCGCGGAGACCCTGGTGACGGCGCCGGCCTAGCGGGCACGAGCCGGCCGAACGATTTCGTTACGAATAGAAGGGCTTGAATTTCAGATGTCGAACCTGCCACGACCGCGCAGCGGCCCGCTTACCACCGGACCGGCCAGGGCGCCGCAGCGCGCGATGCTTCGCGCCGCCGGGCTCAGCGAGCATGACCTGACCCTGCCGCAGGTCGCCGTTGCCTCGTCCTGGAACGAGGTGACACCGTGCAACCTGCACCTCAACGGGCTCGCCGCCGCCGCTAAGGAAGGGGTCAGGCAGGCGGGGGCGGTGCCGATCGAGTTTGGCACGATCGCGGTGTCCGACGGGATCGCAATGGGGCATGAGGGGATGAAGGCATCCCTGGTCAGCCGGGAAGTGATCGCGGACTCAGTCGAGCTGATGGTGCATGCCGAACGGTTCGACGCGCTGGTCGCGATCGCTGGCTGTGACAAGTCGCTGCCAGGCATGCTGATGGCCTGCGCCCGGCTGAATGTGCCGGCGGTGTTCTTGTATGGCGGCACGATCTTGCCTGGTCATGCGCTTGGCCGGTCGCTGACGATCCAGGATGTGTTCGAGGCGGTCGGGGCGCAGGCGGCCGGCGAGATGTCCGACGCCGACCTGCTGGCAGTCGAGCGAGCGGCCTGTCCTGGCGCCGGGTCCTGCGCCGGGATGTACACGGCGAACACCATGTCGGCATGCGCCGAGGCGCTCGGGATGGCGCTGCCGGGAGCGGCGACACCGCCGGCGGTCAGCGCGGAGCGCACCGCCATCGCGCGGGCGACCGGCGAGGCGGCGGTGCACGCGCTGGCGGCGGGGCTGCGGCCACGGGATGTGATGACGAGGAGCGCGTTCCTTAACGCGGCGGCAGTGGTGATGGCGACGGCGGGCTCCACGAACGCGGTGCTGCACTTGCTCGCGATCGCGGCTGAGGCCCAGGTGGAGCTGACGCTGGACGACTTTGACCAGATCAGCCGCCGGACGCCGCTGATCGCTTCGATGCGGCCGGCCGGACGGTTCGTGATGAGCGAGCTTGACCAGGTCGGCGGGCTGCCGGTGGTACTGCGCGAGCTGCTTTCCGCTGGGCTGATCGACGGTGACGCGATCGCCATTAACGGGCTGACGCTGGCGGAGAACGTGGCGACGGCCGCGGCGCCGGACGGGCAGGTCGTGCGGCCGGTGAGCGACCCGATCCTGGCCTCCGGCGGGCTGGCCGTGCTGCGCGGAAGCCTGGCTCCGAACGGGGCCGTGGTCAAGGTGCCGGGGCTTGAGACGCTGCGGTTCGAGGGAACGGCGCGGGTGTTCGAGCGCGAGGAGGACTGCTTCGCGGCGGTCACCGGCGGCGGTGTGGCTAAGGGCTCGGTGGTCGTAATCAGATACGAGGGGCCGAAGGGCGGGCCGGGCATGCGGGAGATGCTCGCCGTGACCGCCGCGATCAAGGGCGCCGGGCTTGGCAAGGACGTGGTGCTGGTCACCGACGGGCGGTTCTCGGGAGCGACGTTCGGCGCCTGCATCGCGCATGTCGCGCCCGAGGCGTTCGACGGCGGGCCGATCGCGCTCGTGCATGATGGCGATCGGATCGTGCTCGATGTGCCAGCGCGGCAGCTTGACCTTCTCGTCGACGAGGCTGAGCTGGAACGGCGACGGGCCGGATGGAAGCGTCCCGCCCCGAACTACACCAGCGGTGCGCTGGCCAAGTACGCCGCGCTGGTTTCTGGCGCCGACCGAGGGGCCATCTGCGTGCCGCCCGCCGCCCAGTGAGCGGGCCAGCCGACGGGTTGTGGACGGCGGAGCGGCGGGCGCTGACCGGCGGCCTGGTTCTGACGATCACGTTCGTCGCAGCCGAGGCGCTCGCCGTCGTGACGGTGATGCCGCTCGTGGCCCGGGACCTGCACGGGCTCAGTCTGTACGGGTTCGTATTCAGCGCGTTCATGCTCGGGACCATGGTCGGGATCGTCGCGGCTGGCCGGGCCGCCGACCGGCGGGGACCTGCGGTGCCTTATGTCATCGGGATCGTGGTCTTCGCCGTCGGCCTGACCATTGCCGGGCTGGCGCCGTCGATGCCGGTGCTGGTGGCCGGGCGGGCGCTGCAAGGACTGGGCGCTGGCGCTGTTCCCTCGGTGGCTTACGTCGCGATCGGCCGCACCCTGCCGGACAAGCTGCGCGCCCGGATGATGGCGATTTTGTCTACCGCGTGGGTCGCGCCCGGACTTGCTGGACCGGCGATCAGCGCCGAGGTGGCCAGGCTTTTCGGGTGGCGCTGGGTTTTTCTCGGGCTGCTGCCGTTCATCGCTATCACTGGTCCGTTCGCCATCCCGGCTCTCGTGCGGCTCGGCCGACCGGACACACCCGCAGTGGGAGGGCACCGGCTCATTGACGGCATTGGCGTGGCTGCCGCCGCCGGGCTGGTGCTGGGCGGGCTGACCTTGGCTGCCGGCTCGGCGGCGGCTGGCACGGGCTCGACCGGGACGGTAGCCACTGGCGGCGGGGCGGCGCGCGGACTGCCGGTCCTAGCAGGGGTCGTGCTCGTGGTCGCTGGCCTGGTCATCGGGGTTCCGCTGCTCCGGCGGCTGCTTCCGGCCGGGACGCTGTCGGCCCGATCCGGGCTGCCGGCGACAATCCTCATGCGCTCGCTGCTGACCTTCGCGTTCTTTGGCGCCGACGCGTTCGTCACGCTGACGATCACCATCCTGCGTCACCGGAGTCCGGTCGTCGCGGGCCTGGCGGTCACTGGATCTACGCTGGCGTGGACCACCGGGGCCTGGTTCCAGGCAAGGATGAGCACCAGGTGGGAGGGGCGGCGGCTGGTGCGGATCGGGCTGTCGATCATCCTGGCTGGCATCGCCGGGCTCTCGCTCATGCTGTCGAACCAGGTCAGCGTCACCGAGGGAATCATCGCCTGGACCGTCGCCGGTCTTGGCATGGGATTGTGCTACGCCCCGATCACTTTGCTGATGCTTGACGAGGCGCCGACTGGCCGGGAGGGCTGGGCATCGGCGTCGCTCAACCTGGCCGACGTTCTCGGCAGCGCGCTGGGGATCGGCATCGGCGGCGCCGCGATCAGCGCGGCGGTCACATTGCGGCTGCCGCTGGCAGCCGGTATCGCGGTGGCCTTCACGATTACCGCTGTCGCCGGGATCCTCGGGCTAGTCATCACCCGGCGCCTGCCCGCGAGCAGCCGCCGATCGGCCGGGGCTGAAGTCCCTGGGGTAGTCAGACAGGGTAGCTGTCGGGCTCAACCTGGTATTGGCGGCCGCTAGGGGTGGTCCAGGTGAGGTGGCCGGGCTGAGTCTGGGTGAGGTGCCAGCCGGGAGCTTGCTTGCATCGGTGGTGTCGTCGGCACTGGGGTGCGAGGTTGCATTCGCAGGTGCGGCCGCCCTGGTCCCAGGGCTGGGTGTGGTCGTCGTCGCACTGCTCGGCTGGGCGGCGGCAGCCAGGGGCGCCGCAGGTGCGGTGCCGGATCTTGACCAGGTGCCGCAGGGCGTTGCCGGGCCGGTAGCTCGGGGTCTGGCGCGGGTGGCTGCAGTCGCCATGCTCGAGCCAGGTGATGGTGAGTGTGTCGAGCCAGCCGGGCGAGCCGGGCGGGTCCTTGGCGTGGCCTTTGCCGGGTCTATTTCGGGCGCAGGCATGGCCGACGGCCTTGCCGTTGGCGTCGGTGACGGTCAGGCACCAGCGGGTGGCCGGGCTGGCTGTCATGGCACGGGCCAGGTCCCGGCAGGTGCCTGAGTCGACGGGGCCTAGTCCGGCGGCCTCGCCGGGGCGGTCGGACCGGCCTTGCCAGGAGGACAGGGGCATCGTCAGGTTGATCGTGCCGGTCAGGCCGGTCAGCCAGCCGGGGCCGGCATCCGGAGCAGGCGGGCCGCCGTCCGCAGACGGCTCGCTGCCCGTGCTACCCGTGCTGCCCGTGCTGGCCGGGCCGGGCTTGCGGGCGGGGATCAGCGTGCTCAGGTCCCGGCCGGTCAGCAGCGCGGCGAACACCGCCGCCCTGAGCTGGTCCATCCCGCCGGGAGCGCCCGCGCTCTTCAGCGCCTGCGCGATCGCCGTGATCCGCTTGTCCGCCGCGATCATCTCGGCCGACGCCAGCTCCCGCCCGGCCAGCGCCCCGTTCCCCGACGTCTCCTGCCACGCCTCGACGCGCGCGTTCGCGCGGCCTTTCTCCGCCCGCCGCCGTGCCGCCGCCGGATCCGCCGACAGCACCAGCGCCCGGATCGCCGCCCTCAGCTGACCCGTTGTCATCCGCCCCGCACCACGGATCAGCGCCGCCGCGATCGCGCACGCCTCGACCCGGCTCAGACCGGCCAGCTCATTCGCCAGCACCTCCGCCCGCGCCCGGTCGATCCGGCCCTCGGCCAGCGCCTTCAGCACCATCGGCAGTCGCACCAGATTCGCCGTCAGCTCCACCAGCACATCCGCCGACCGCCCCGTCAGGGTCAGAGCAGCGGCCACCTCTTCCGACACATGCTCGGCCTGCCTCGACGACCCAGGACGCGTGGCCTCGGCCGTGCGCCGCTTACTGAGCTCGGCGACCGCCTTGAACTCCATCGATGCCTGCCAGGACGACAAACGCCTCGCCGCGCACAGCAACCCCACCAGCTCGTCATCGGACAGCTTCCAGATCCCGCCGTCGAGCGCGTCGGCGGCAAACCCCGCGAGCACCTGATCTGGCATCATCGAGTCCAGCAGCCCGCCCGCCGCGAACCCCACCGCATCCTCGCCCGGCAGGTCACGGGTAAATCCGGCGCGCAGCGGCCCGTCAATACGAGTGCCGTTCGCCGCAGCCCACTGCTCGGCAAGCGCGTCAAGCTCGGCCAGGCTCAGATCCGCCAGCCACGCATCAGCCCCGTCCGGCGGCCCGGCTAACTGATCAGGCCACGCTCCTAGCAGCTCAGCGTCCGAAGGCTCGTCAGGCTCATACAGAGCCGACGCCCCGGAGGCAGGCCGCTCGACTGGCGGATCGGTCATCGGCGGCTCCACTCATATGCGGCCCATCGAATCTTTCACCCCAACGCTACCGAGACCCACTGACAATTAGCCGGCGCTGGCGTTCTAGCTGCCCGACTTGGCGATGGAGGCGACACTGGCGCCGGTCGCCAGAATCAGGTCATCGGGAGCGAAGCTCAACTTGCAGTCCCCGCTGGCCAGCGCTGCAGAAGACGGTCTCCTGAGCTAGTGCCGAGGAGTCGATGACCACCCGCATGACCTTGCGCTGGGCGATCGGCGAGATGCCGCCGATCACGTAGCCGGTCGCCCGCTCGGCCGCCGCGGTCTGCGCCATCTCGGCCTTCTTGCCGCCGACGGCCTCGGCCAGCGCCTTGAGGTTCAGCTGGCCAGCCACCGGGACCACCGCCACGGTCAGTTGCCCGTCCACGCTGGCGACTAGTGTCTTGAACACCCGCTCGGGCGGGATGCCAAGCGCGTTCGCGGCCTCGGTGCCATAAGAGCCGGCCCGATGGTCGTGCGAGTAGGGATGCAGCTGATACGGAATACCGAGCATGGTAAGCCGCTGCGTCGCCCGGGTGCCCTGACCCCCCACAGACCAGGAGCATATACCCGCTCAGACCTGCTCAGACCGGGACCGGCTCAGACCACGGGCGCCTGGTCAGCGACGGTCATCCACGGCTCCGGCGCGAGCGCCAGTGCCTGGCGGTAGACCGTCTCGTACCCCTGCGCCATCACCTCGACTGTAAAGCTCGCCTCCACGTGCTTGCGGCAGGCGGCCGGATCAATGTCACGGGCCCGGGTTATGGCAGCAGGCAGCTCGTCCGGGTTGTCGACAATCACTCCGGTCTGACCGTCGACAATGACCTCGGGCACCGCGCCTCTCCGCAGCGCGACGACCGGAGTCCCGCAGACCATGGCCTCGATCATCACCAGGCCAAACGGCTCTTCCCAGGAGATCGGGAACAGCATGCAGGCGGCCCGAGACAGCAGCCGTCGCTTCGCCGCCCCATCCGCGACGCCGAAGATCGTGACATCCTTGTCGATCCTGGGCTCGACCTCGCGGGTGAAGTACGCGCGCTCGATCGGCTCGCTGCATTTGCCGGCCAGGACGATCGGCAGCCCGGCGGCTCTGGCCGCGTCGATGGCCAGGTGCGGCGACTTCTCCGGGTGGAACCGGCCGAGGAAGAGCGCGTAGTCTTCCTTTTCCGCGCGGAACGGGAACGTCTGCGCCCTGATGGCGTTGTGGACCCGGGCCGACCATAGGAGATCGGGCGCGCTCTGACGCTGAGCATCCGAGATCGCGACAAGCTGGATCGTGTCACCAAGTGCCCGGTAGAACTCGCCAGGGTCACCGTGAACTGGTCCGTGCGCGGTCACGACGGTCGGCGTCAGCCTGCCTCTGGCCAGCAGCGGGCCGGCCATCGTGTGGTCGTGGATCACGTCAACATCGAGCGTGCCGAGAATGCTCGCCACCTTCGCCGCGTGCACGATCTCGGGCATCGGCTCGCCGAGCCGGTCAGCCGGACCGACATCGTAGGTGGTGATGAACCGCTGAGCCTTCGTGCCATGCCGCCCGGCTCCGATCAGGGTCACCTGATGACCGCGTGCGACAAGCGCATCGACTAGGTCAGCGACCACGGTCTCGATCCCGCCGTAAGCCTTCGGCGGAACGTCGAAGTAGGGCGGCGCGACCATCGCGATGTGCAGCTGCCGTACTCCAGCTGGGGCCTGCTGAACTCGGGTAAGGGTCGAGCCTGTGGTGCTCACAGCGGACGCCTCCTTGCCTCACGGGATCACCGACGCGGCCCGAGGCGCCGGTGAGGCGCCCGGCCTGGCCGTAAATGATCATGCCCGCCGACCCGGTACGCCAATGCCGAAGTAAATTAATAAGATTCCAATTGCTTGGTAATGAGTTTACCTTATATGGCGCGCAAACGTTACTCGAATAACACCTCGATCCACGTTTGATCAGCGGATAAGCCCATACGGTGCGTTAATCAACTCGACACCGCGTGGTAAGGGAAAGGCCACCTCACTGGCGGCTTCCCGTGACTACCTGCGCAACCTGCGCCACACGGGCCTCGGCACGAGCCTCAGCACCGTCGCCAGCACGCCGAGATTACGCGGCACCCACAGTTGCGGGCTGCTGCCCTCGAGCGCGGCGGCCACGGCCTCGCCGACCTGCGCGGGCGTCGATGAGAGCGGCGCGGCGGACATGCCCTCGGTCATCCGCCCGACCACGAATCCGGGCCTGACCAGCAGCAAGCGCACTCCTGTGCCGGCCAGGGCATCGCTGAGGCCGCGTGCGAACGCGTCGAGGCCAGCCTTGGCCGCACCGTAGACGTAGTTGGCCTTCCTCGGCCTGATCGCCGCGATCGAGGACAGCACCACGATCGTGCCGTGCCGCTGTGCGCGCATCCGCGCCGAGGTCTCCAGCAGCGTCGTCACATGGCTGGTGAAGTTCACGTCGATCATGCGAGCCGCCAGGACCGGGTCCTGATCAACCTGGGGCTGATGGGTCAGAATCCCGGTCGCGGCTATCACCAGGTCCACCGGCCCGCCGACGAAGACCTGGTCGATCACGGCCTTGTGGGTGTCAAGCGCCAGCGCGTCGAACGGCACGGTCGCACACTCGAACGGCAGTTCCTTGCCGGCTGCCATCAGCCTGGCCTCGTCGCGGCCCGCCAGCAGCACCTGCGTGTTTGCCGGTGCCTTGAGCGCGGCGAGAATCGCCAGGCCGATCTCGCTTGTGCCGCCGAGCAGCAGGATGCGAGCGGGCCTATCTAGGTTCGAGAACATCGACTCCCCTTAACGCGCTTACAGCCCGAGCGCGAACAGTACCAGCCAGGCGGCCTCGCAGCCGACCATCACCGGATCGCGGGCGATCAGGTCCTCGACCGGCTTGCTCGTCGCTCGGGCGGTGAGCCGGTCAAACCTGGTGAGCGCGGCGAGCAGTGCGATCGAGCTGATCAGGTGCAGGAGCCGGGTCCTCGGTACTGGCTCGTTGCTGGCCCAGAAGACATAAGAGACGATCATGACGGCCGAGACGACCCGCTGGGCCAGCCGCAGCGCCCGCGCCGAGTACCCGCGCATCGCCGGCCGGTGCCTGACCGCGTCAGCCCCGAGCACGGTGAGCTCGGTGTATCGCTTGGCGATGGCCACCATGAGCGCGCCGAGGCTGCAGACGAGCAGGAACCAGCCGGATGGCGGCACATGGGTGGCCACGGCCCCGCCGATGACCCGCAGGACGAAGCCAGAAGCGACGCAGCCAAGCTCGATGAACGGGGCGTGCTTCAGCCCGGCCGAGTACAGGAACGAGATCAGGAGGTAGGCGGCGATCGTGGCGGTCAGCAGCGGCTCGCCGATCGCGAAGCCGCCCCCCAGCGCCACGAGCACGGAGCAGACCGCGACTACCAGCGCGTGCCGGGCCCGAAGCCTGCCCGCCGCTATCGGCCTGGATTTCTTATACGGGTGATTGCGATCGCGCTCGGCGTCGACGACGTCATTGACGAGATACACGGCCGATGAGGCGAGCACGAACGCGACCGCCGCGGCCAGGGCGTACCAGAACCCGTCCGGCCGGCCAAGCGTGTGGCCCGCCAGCGGCGCGGCGAAGACCAGCAGGTTCTTCGGCCACTGCCGGGGGCGCATGGTCTGCAGGACAGCCTTGACCCACCGGACCGGGCCAGACAGCCGGGTCGGTTCGCTGGTCTGCGGCTCGCTCACTCGGGCCGCCGGTGTGGGCACTGTCATGTGGGCACTGTCATATCGGCACTGTCATCGGGAGAAGACCGCGGTGAAATCGCGGTTAGAAGGATAGTAATACCGGTCGGGCGGCTGAATCTGGTTGCGCAGCAAATTGACCGGCGCCGGGTTACCAGGATGTTTTTTCGCCAGATAGTACATGAAAGACATCCAGTCCGGATTGATATCCAGCTCCATCGCTGACACCGCACCTGCCCGTTGCAGCAACTCAGCGAGCGTCCGCACGTCAAGCTCGGGCCCGTACACGAAGATAACCCGGCCGTTCCTGGTCACGCCGACCCCTGAGCGCCAGACGTAGTACCCGCCGCCGAGCGTCGCGCCCCAGCTTGACAGCACATCTTTGTCAACCGTGCGGGGAACTTCGCCATTGACGACGATCAGGTGCAGGTTCTGGCGGACGGCGGCGATGTCCGGCCCCATCCGCAGTTTGCCGTGCCCCCAGTTCCCGATGGCGAGCTTGCCGTCTTTGTAGTACACCTCCGAGGCGACGCCCTTCACCAGCGCGCCGTCGAAGCGGCCATGAAGGTAAAAGCCGCCGCCGGAAGAATTAATTCTAAATCCGCTATTAAAGGTAGCGATCAGCCCGGTGCGGTGCCCAGAGGGAATGTCGAGTGGCGCACCCCAGTGGCCTGGTCCAGGGTCCTCTGTACCCGGCTGCAAGTCGAACTTGACCAGCCGCTGATCCATCGACACGACGCCGGCGTAGTAAGAGGAGTACACCTTGCTGAACCTGATGTAGGTCTTGAACACGGCGGGAATGCCCTTGACCGCCTCCACTTCCCGCCACTGACCCTCACCCGGCAGCGGATGACCGGCCAGGGAGCCGAGGCTGGCCGGGATGATCGGCGACATCCCGTGGTGGTGCTTCTTCTGCTTGTGTACCTGCTTGCCGCCGAGCCTGGTGAACGAGACGTTCGGATGGCCGCCCTTCTTCGGGGGGCTATAGGTCAGCCATTCGCCAAACGTGACCACCGGGTTCAGGTAGTGGCTGCGAGCCCATTCGGCCAGGCGCTCGGCCGTGCTGCCACCGCCCGGCGCGGTCAGGGCATGACCGACCGACCACCCCACGACGAACACCACGGTAGTGATCATCGCCAGGACAACCCGGAGCGCGATATGAAGCGGGCGCCGCCTAGCCGACCGGGATCGCGCCGCCCGGTCTGCTGCTGGCTGCGACTGGCGGACCGGTGCTACAGGTCGGGCCACGCAATCCCTCCTCCGTCGCACGCCGGACCGGCTGCTGTGTGCACTACTGCTCTGTGCACCACCGCGTGTGCACTACCCCCGTGTGCACTACCCCGTATGCACTGCCCAATCGGCCACTCTATGCGAGTGTTCCCGCCGGTTCGACCTGATCGCCCCGGTCCAGTCCCCCTGCCGGACAGCACGGCCCGGATCGCCAGGCTAACTGACCTGCGGACACCCTCGCCTCATATGCCCTTCATCTCAGCCCGGTCAACCCTGCCTGGCACCTAGCCACGCTGACTGTTGACGCCTTGTTGACCATGCCGGCTTACTTCGGGAACCACAGGCCGATCTCGTAGGTCGCCTCTTCGACGTTGCCTGAGGCGTGCACCAGGTTCTGGATCGGGCGCTTCTCGGCGTTGGCGGCCGCGGCCGAGTCACAGCTGAACCGTCCCCTGATGGTGGACGGGTCGGCCATGGCCGGCACCGTATTGCCGCACAGTACTCGTACCCGGCTGACCGCCTCATTGCCGCGCAGCACCATGGCCACTACCGGGCCCTGGGTGAGATAGTCAACCAGCCAGCCCTTGATCACCCGGCCGATCGCCACCGGGTCAGCCGCGCCGAAGAACTCGCCTGAATCCAGGCCCAGCCTCGCGTAGTCCGCGAGCGTCTTGCCGCCGACAGCCGCCAGCCACTCCTCATCGTTCGGGTAGTGCCGCTCGATAAGATCGGCGGTCGCGTGGCGTAGCTCAAGCCGGGCAAGCTTCAGCCCGGCATCGGTAAATTGGTCAATGATCCGGCCGGTCAGGCCGCGTGCCACGCCGTCAGGCTTGACAATAACCAGAGTCTCCTCGACATTCATGGCTTGGAGTGTGCCATAACTGACGGCCAGCGACGTCATCGGGGCGCGATGGCATCAGTACCCGGCAGTTGTCTCATTCTCGACATATCCCCCGGTGACGCTGGCCGGGGCAGCCAGTAGAGCCCGGATGTGATAACTCCTGAGTATGGAGCCAACGGGCAACGAGCCAGATGAAGTCACGCAGGCAGCCCTGGACACCGTCTCCGAGGCGGTCAGCCTGGCCGACGAGGAGCAGCGCCAGGCCGTCGCTGTGCGCGGGCGCGGACTGCGGCGCCGGCTGACCGGACGGGCGGCCAGAAGGTCGCAGCGGGCCAGGCGGACTAAGCGGCTTGGCGCCTCCATCGGCGGGGTCGCCCGTCGCGGTGCGTCTATCACCGGTCGCGGCGTCACCTCGGGCGGCAAGTGGCTCAGCGGCCAGGTGCTCGCGATGGCGCCGAGACTGCCGGTGCGGGACCTGGGCACGCTGCGGGCGCAGTATCCCGACAGCTCGCCTGACCAGATCGCCGAGGCGCTCATCGAGGGAGCATCCAGGGCCTCGGCCACTGTCGGGGTCGCCGTCGGCGCCTGGGCAGTCCTGCCCTTCGTGCCCGCCGCCGGAGTCGAGATCGCCACGGAGACACTGTCCGTCGTCGGCATCGAGATCAAGCTGGTGGCCGAGCTGCACGAGGTGTACGGGCTGCGCGCGCCCGGCACTGTGATCGAGCGGATGACCGCCTACGTCGGGGCCTGGTCGCAGCGCCGGGGGGTCGGGCTGGCCCCGGGCGGCCTCGTGCTGGCCGCCGGGTCCCCGCTGGCCAGGCAGCTTCAGCGGCGCCTGGCCGCTCGCGCGGGCCGCAGCGTCTTCTCGCTCGGCCCGCTGCTCACCGGCGCCGTAGCCGGCGGCCTCATCAACCGCAGAGAGACTCGTAAGCTGGGCCGCGTGCTGCGCGATGACCTGCGCAAGCGCTCGGCGTTCAAGACTGGGTATCCGGTCTGACCGGACCGCCCATCCACCGCTCTAGCCAGCTGAACTGCTCGGCGAGCACGTGCAGCACGGAGTCCCTGGCGACGTAGGTGTGACTTTCGAACGGCAGTATGACCAGCCTGGCTGTGCCGCCGGTACCCTGAATCGCCTGGAAGAGCCGCTCCGACTGGACTGGGAAAGTGCCCGAGTTAGCGTCGTCGGCACCATGGATCAGCAGGATCGGGGCGCTGATCTGATCCGCGTACCTGAACGGCGACACGTCGTCGTAGATCTTCGGCACTTCCCAGAAGCTGCGCCGCTCACTCTGGAAGCCGAACGGCGTCAGCGTCCGGTTGTAAGCACCGCTTCTCGCGATCCCGGCAGCGAAGAGATCGGTGTGCGCGAGCAGGTTCGCTGTCATGAACGCGCCGTAGCTATGACCGCCGACCGCTACCCGGGCCGGGTCGACGAGGCCTTTGCCGGCCAGCTCGCTGATGTGCGCGGTCGCGGCGGCCGTGATCTGGGCCAGGTAGGTATCGTTCTTCGTCTCGGGGTCACCGATCACCGGCATGGTCGCGTTGGCGAGCACGGCGTAGCCGCGCAGCACGAACCAGACCGGGTCGCCAGCCGTCAGCCTGGTGAACCTGGTGCTGGTGAGGCGCACCTGGCCGGCCATGGCCGCGTTGCCGAAATCATTGGGATAGGCCCAGATCACCAGCGGCAGCGGACCGTCGCGCTCTGAGTCGTAGCCGGGCGGCAGATGCAGCATCCCGGAGAGCTGAACGCCGTCGCCGCGGTCGGTCAGGATCAGCCGCTTGTCCATGCCGGTCAGCGCCGGATGCGGGTCGGGCCAGTCGGACAGGCGGCGCGGCGGGTCACCGGTGACCCACAGGTTGGGCGACTCGGTCTTGCTCTGGCGCCACACCACGAGCTGATCCGGCTGGCCCCCGGCGAAGCAGAGCGGGGACTCGTGCGCGTCGGCCGGGCTCTGGAACACCCGGGTCGTCTGGCCGGTCTCCAGGTCATAACGGTCGAGGAACGGACGTTCGCCGTCGGGAGTGGCGCCATCGCCGCGCAGGAAGATGTCCGGCCCGGCCTGGCGGATCGTCCGGCTGCCGTCAGCGTTCAGCGCGATGATGGGGTCGCCGGGGTCCGCATAGGCGTCGTCCTCGGACAGGTCGAAGATGATCCGGTTCCGGTCTGGCTCGGCGCAGGTCACAGATCCAGATGCGGAGCCACCTGCGATCCCGGTCGTACTCGGTCAGCATGATGTTGTCCGGCGCGTCCAGGTAGATCCAGCCAATGCAGCGATGCTCTACCAGGAACGCGTGGGCCGGCTCGTCCTCGAATGGTGCCTCTAGGTACCTGATCTCGTCTCTGTGCTCCGCCGGCGCGACCGGATCGCCGCCGTCGAGTGCCTCAGTCCACAGCAGCCGGGCCGGCGAGCGCTCGTCCCAGGTCGTGAATCTGGGACCGGTGGGCACTCCCATCGCCGGACCTCGTCACTGACCGGCAGGTCGGCGATGACCGCCTTCGGCTCGCCGGCCGCGGTCCAGACTTCGACCCGCCGGGCGAACACGTTGAAGGGAACCCGGTAGGAGAAAGGGCGTTGCAGCCGGTAGACGAGAAGGTACTGACCGTCGGGAGAGTCGTCGAGGTACTGGTATAGCCCGGGCGGCCCGAGCTGTTCGGCCGCGCCGGTCACGGGGTCGACCCGCAGCGGGATCGTGGTCGCGAACGACTCGAACCGGTCTTCGTCCGCTGAGGTCTTGAGCATGTCCTGGAAGGTCGCCATCCGCGACTTCTTCCCGACCGTCTCATCGACCCTCGGCTCGACCGCGGTACCGGGATCGACCGCGGTACCGGGATCGGCGAGCCGGGGCAGAGCGCCGAGCGCGAGCAGGGAACGGCCGTCTCTCGTCCAGCCGATCGTCGTGCCCGAATACGGCGGATCACCGCCGAGCACATCGACGACCCGCAAGCCGGGGACCTGAGCCGGGTCAGCGTCCGTGCTCGGATCGGCCACCCAGACCCCGATGCCGTCCGGCTCGTCGACCATGAAGGCGAACCGGTGCCCGTCCGGCGCGAACGCCGGCAGGCTCACCTGGGCGCCGGGCGGCAAGGCCAGGTCCCGCTGGGTCCCGTCACTGATGCGCAGCACCGAGATCCCGCCGAATCTCCTGACTCGCTGCCTGGCGCCAAGCACCGGGTCGAGCCGCAGGCCGGCCAGCCTGACCGGGGGCCGAGCCAGCGTCTCGATCGGCGGATGCGCCTGATAGCTGATCAGGATCAGGTACTGCTCATCCGGGGACGGCATGGCAAGCGGGGTAGGCGGTGCGTCGATGATCGACACGATGTCGCTGTCGGGGATCGAGAACGGCAACTTGGTCCCTTCGCCGGGTCCATCCGGGGGCACAGGTAGCGTAACCCCATGATTGAAGATCGAACACGACGGCTGCTCGATGTCCGCCTGGCCAGGGATCAGGCCGACGAGCGGCTGCCTTCGGTGACGGCCGGCCTCGCCCGGGACGGCGAGCTGGTCTGGACCGGCGGGCGTGGTCTGGTCGATGGCCGGGCGCCAGACGCGGGCACTCAGTACCGGGCCGGCTCCATCACCAAGACGTTCAGCGCCGTGCTCGTGCTGCGGCTGCGTGATGCGGGCGTGCTGAGCCTGTCGGACCCCATCGGCGATCACCTGGACGTCGCGGGCGCGGGCGCGTCGGCCGCCGTGGCCGCGATGACCATCGGCCAGCTGCTCTCTCACTCGGCCGGGCTGCGGGCCGAGACCGCCGGACCCTGGTGGGAGCGGACGGCGGGCTCCTCGCTGACTGACCTGGCTGCCGCATCGCTTGGCCAGGACGCGGCCAGGTTCAGGCCCGGCCGGCGGCACCACTACTCCAACGTCGGCTACGGGCTGCTCGGCTCGATGATCGCGAGCAAGGCCGGGCTGCCCTGGTACGACGTGGTCTCGGGTGAGCTGCTGCAGCCGCTGGGGATGACCAGGACCACGACGCGGCCGCAGCGGCCGCATGCGACCGGATACGCGGTCCACCCGTATGCGGACGCCATCCTGGCCGAGCCTGAGCACGATGCCGGGGCCATGGCGCCCGCTGGGCAGCTCTGGACCACCATCACCGACCTGGCTCGCTTCGCGAGGTTCCTGGCCGGTGACAGCAAGGGAATCATCTCGCCGGTGACCCTCGCCGAGATGCGCGAGCCAGCGGTCATCGCCGAGGCGGCCGACCAGCCCTGGGCCGCCGGCTACGGGCTTGGCCTTCAGCTCGGCAACGTCGAAGGCAGGCGGTACTACGGGCACACCGGCTCGATGCCTGGCTTTCAGGCGGTACTTCAGATCACGCAGGCACCAGGTAACGACACGGTGCTCGTGGCTTGCAATTCCACGACCGGTTTCAGCCGCTCACTCGGCGCTGACCTGCTCGCGATCCTGGCCGGCGAGGAGCCGTACCTGCCTGCCGAGTGGCGGCCAGCGCAGGTCGACGCGGACCTGCTCGGACTGCTCGGCACCTGGTTCTGGGGACCAGCTCCGTTCACGCTGCGGCTGGCTGGCGAAGAGTTCGAGCTGGCGCTGGCTAGCGAGGGCGTCGCCGGGCACGGCCTGCGATTCGGGCGTGACGGCGACGGCGGCTGGCGCGGTCTCGACGGCTACATGGCCGGCGAGCCGCTCACGGTGGTCACCGGGGCCGACGGCCGGGCGAGTGCGCTCGACATTGGTTCCTTCATTTACACCAGGACGCCATACGACCCGACCGCCCCCATTCCAGGCGGTGCGGACTCCTGGACTGGAGGTGGCGGGTTAGTCACGCTGTCCTGATACCAGCCGGGCTCGGAGGCCTGGCTCACCCCGCCGGGGTTCCGTGATCATGGTCGGGGCCTTGATCACGGAACCCGCTAGGGTGATTACCCTGCTCATGTTCCGTGATCAGGCTCTATCTCATGATCACGGAAGTCTGCGCGGGTACTTCGGCGCCTGGACGGTTCGCCAGGCTCTCCTAGTACCAGCCGTCGTCAACCTCGTGCGCCCAGGCTCGCTTCGGTGAGCCGTAGACCGCCTTGATGTAGCGCATGCCCCACCTGATCTGAGTCTTGGCATTCGTGCGCCAGTCCTTGGCGACCGATGCCATTTTCGAGGCTGGCACCGCCTGCGGAATGCCGTAAGCACCTGAGTACGGGTTCGTCGCGTAGACGTTCCAGCTGCTCTCCCGCATCCACAGCGAGTTCAGGTACCTGAACTGCCAGCGCGCCTTCCACCCGAACCAGTTCATGATCTTCCATGCGATCTGCTTGGGAGTGAGCCGCTTGTGCTTGTGATGCTTCTTCTTGTGGTGGTGCTTCTTCGGCTTCGGCTTGGGCTTTGGTTTGGGCTTCGGCGTCGGCTTGCTCGTCACGCCGGGATAGGCAGCAGAAAGCCGCCGCACAGAGGCGGCGGCCGAGTTGCTGTCACCGAGCGTGACAGCGCGATCCGAACTGACCGGGCTCAGCACCCGCGACCCGTTCACCGGCTGGGCTGCCGCCGAAGCGGAGAGCCCGCCCCCGGCAGCTATCGCCGTGATGGCGAATGCCGGAGCACTGAGTGCGATGACGAGCCTGGACGTGACGGTGCGTTTCAGCAATCGCAGCGAGGACAACCGTGAACTTTCGGCCGGGCACGTCTTGCGACGCGCTCAACTACCACCCTGGACATCCACCTGGCCTGTACCAGGCGGCGGCGTACCGACGTTTCGCGGGTTCAAGGCGAAGTTCGTTACCGTGAGTAACTCGTCGAGCACGCGGGGTGCTTTCGTATTTCAACGATGCCCCAACTTCTCGCCCCAGGTGCGTGGATTGCCGAAAAACATACCGTGAAATGGGTCACAGTCGGCATTCAAAGGTACCTCCCCATTACCCAGCCACCCCACTACCATCTCCCGTCACCCCGACCCCATCCTCATCACCCGCGCCTGCCACCCGCCATCCCAAAGGCACTACAAATCTCCGTGATCATGACTGAGCTACTGACCACGGAAACCCAGGTGCGTGATCGCGCCAGCAGAGTTCCGTGATCAAGAGATAGTTCATGATCACGGAAGACCGCAGGGGCGACCCGAGCCGGGCCTCGCTCGCGGAAGAGGAGTCAGTAGACGCAGAGGGTGCGGGCGGCGGCGATTACCTTATCGACGGTTGGGATTACCTGCTGTTCCAGTGCGTCGGCGAAAGGAAGCGGGACGCACGCCGCCGCGATCCGCCGGATGGGCGCGTCGAGCAGCTCGAAACCCTCGTCGGCGACGATCGAGGCAACGGTGCCGCCCCAGCCGCCCTGGTAGGGGTTCTCCTCGACGATCAGGAGCCGGGACGTCCGCTCGACCGACGCGAGCACGGTGGCCATGTCCAGCGGGATCAGGCAGCGCAGGTCGATCACCTCGGCGCTGATGCCGTCGGCGGCCAGCCGGTCGGCAGCAGCAAGGGCCATGGGCACGGTGACGGCCAGGGCGACGATCGTGATATCGGTGCCAGTTCTCGCAATCGAAGCAACGCCAAGCGGCACGACGTGGCCGGCCGGAGCCGTCTCGCCCTTGCTCGCGAACAGGCCCTTGTGCTCGAAGAAGACCACCGGATCGTCGCTGCGGATCGCCGAGGCCATCAGGCCGATCACGTCGGCCGGATTGGAAGGCGCCACGATCTTCAGGCCGGGCACGGTGAGCGCCCAGTTCTCTGTGGCCTGCGAGTGCTGGGCCCCGAAGCCGAGCCCGCCGCCATTGGCCGTGCGGACGACCACAGGAACGGTCACCTGGCCGCCGGTCATGTACCGCATCTTCGCCATCTCATTGACCAGGTAGTCCCAGCACACAGCGAAAAAGTCCGAGAACATGATCTCCGCGACCGGCCGCATCCCGGTCATGGCGGCACCCATCGCCAGGCCGAGGATCGCCTGCTCGGAGATCGGGGTGTCCCAGATCCGGCTCGGGCCGAACTCGCCGAACAGCCCGGCGGTGGTCTTGAAGACGCCGCCGGCCGCGCCGATGTCCTCGCCCAGGCAGACCACGGCCTGGTCGCGCCGCAGTTCGCGCGCGATTCCCTCGGCGACCGCCTCGCGGTAGGTGATCACGTCCGCCACGTCGACCCTCCATCTGCCCATACGTCGGTCAGCGCCTGCCCGGGATCGGCATCGGGCGCGGCTCTGGCCGCGGCTACCGCACTGGTGACAACCTGGGCGGCGCGCTGTTCGGCCCCGGTGACCTCTTCGGCACTGACTCCGTATCCGGCCAGCACGGCGCGGGCGATGTCGAGCGGGTCCTTTTCCATCCATTCCCGCACTTCCTCGGCGGGCCGGTAACTGGCGGGATCGGTGCGGCTGTGCCCGAAATGCCGGTAGGTACGGGCTTCGATCAGCGCCGGGCCCAGGCCGGCCCGCGCTCGGCCGGCGGCCCGCGCGACGCTCCTGGCCACCGCCACCACGTCATTTCCGTCGATTAGCTCGCCGGTCAGGCCGTAGGCCGGAGCCCGGTCGGCGGCCGGATTGGCGACCGCGGTGACCGAGCCGATCGGGGTGTACTCCATGTAGAGGTTGTTCTCGCAGATGAAGATGACCGGCAGGGACCAGACTGCGGCGATGTTGAGCGCCTCGTGGAACGCTCCGATGTTGGTCGCGCCATCGCCGAAGAAGGCCACGGCGACCTGCCCGGTGCCGCGCAGCTTCGCCGACCAGGCGGCGCCGGCGGCCAGCGGCAGGTGCGCGCCGACGATCGCGTACGAGCCGAGCATGCCGGCGCTGGCCTTGGTCAGGTGCATGGAGCCGCCCTTGGCCTTGCAGACGCCGGTCGCCTTGCTCATCAGCTCGGCCAGGCATTCCTCCGGGCTGGCGCCGCGCGCGATCGCGTGGTGGTGCCCCCGGTAGGTAGCGAAGACGTAGTCGTCGGGCCGCAGCGCGGCACTGGCGCCGACGGCGACCGCCTCGTGCCCGGACGCCAGGTGCGTGGTGCCCTTGACCAGGCCTGCCAGGAACAGGTCATGCGCGGCCTGCTCGGTGCGGCGGATGACGACCATCAGCTCCAGCATCGCGAGCAGGTCGTGCGGGCTGATCACGAGCTCGGCTGGGCCTGGCGGGCTGGCGGCTGGCTGGACTGGTTTCTGTCATATCGCGGCCTCCTGACCGGTCTCGCCGCGGCCGGCGGCGGTGTTCAGGTGGGACTGGCTTTCCCGCAGCGTGTTGAGCGGGCCGCCGGCCGTCAGGTAACGGCGGCCGGCCACCAGGTCTCCTCGGCCGGGAACTTGGTGATCACCTCGCAGCCATCGGCGGTCACGACGACCTCTTCCTCGATCCGGGCCGCCGACCAGCCGTCCCTGGCCGGCCAGTAGGTCTCAAGCGCGAACACCATGCCCTCCTCAAGCGGCTCGGGATGGTCGAGCGAGACCAGCCGGCTGAAGATCGGTTTCTCCCAGATCGACAGTCCCACGCCGTGACCGTACTGCAGCGCGAATGCCGCCATTTCATCGGGAAAGCCGAACTCGGTCGCGGCCGGCCAGAGCGACACGATGTCGGCGGTCGTGGCCCCCGGCCTGACCAGGGCGATCGACGCGTCCATGATCTCGCGGCACCGGGTGTAGGCGTCCCGCTGCGCCACCGAGGCGCTGCCGACGGCCAGGGTACGGTAGTAGCAGGTGCGGTAGCCGTTGAAGCTGTGCAGAATGTCGAAGAACGCCGGGTCGCCCGGCCGGATCAGCCGGTCGCTGAACACGTGCGGGTGCGGTGAGCAGCGCTCGCCTGAGATCGCGTTGACCCCTTCTACATACTCACTTCCCAGGTCATACAGGACCTTGGCGACCAGGCCCACGCACTCGTTCTCGCGCACCCCTGGCCGCAGGAACTCGTACAGCTCGGTGTAAGCGGCATCCACCATCGAGCAGGCCTGAGTCAGCAGCGAGATCTCGTCCCTGGTCTTGGTCCGGCGGGCTTCGAGGAACACCTGCTGGCCGTCGACCGCCGTGATGCCCTCGGCCCGCAGCGCCTCAAGCACCGGCATCTCGGCCACGTCGATGCCGACCGGCGCGTCGGCCAGGCCGTGCTCGCGCAACTCGGCGGCGACCTTCTTGGCGACGTCCCTGGCGATGCCCGCATCAGGATGGAGCGCGCCGCGCAGGGTCGAGATGCCCGCGCGAGCGCCGGTGCGCGCGGCGCCCGCCGCCGTGGCCTCGCCGGGCGTGTGATCGAGCCAGGGGTTGTAGAGCTGGTGGTGCCTGGCCGCCGAGCCGAAGTCCCACACGACCGGCTCGCCGCCCCTGGGCAGCAGCGCGAACCTGACTAGCTTGTCCATCGCCCAGGTGCCGATGTGCGTGGCGGTCATGTACCTGGTGTTGGCCATGTCGAAGCTCAGCAGCGCGCCGAGCTCGGACCGGTCAAGCTGGGCCCTGAGCCGCGCTAGGCGCTCATCCCTGAGCCGGCCGAAATCGACTCGCTCCTCCCAGTCAACCGCATTGGCACCGAACGTCTGTATCGCCAAATCCGCCGCCTCATCGCTATCGCGTCCTGCCGCGCGTACCGCCACCAAGGTAGAGCGCGCCGATCTCCGGGTTCTCAAGCACCTCTCGTCCGGTTCCTGCCAGCCTTACCCGACCATTCTCAAGCACGACTCCGTGGCTGGCCAGGCGCAGCCCGGCCCTGGCGTTCTGCTCCACGAGCAGGATCGTCTTGCCGCTCGCGTTCATCTGCCTGACCGCGTCGAACACCGTGCTCAGCACCTTCGGCGCCAGCCCGACCGAGGGCTCGTCCAAGATCACCAGCGCCGGGTCGAGCATCAGGCACCGGGCGAACTCGACCAGCCGCTGCTGGCCGCCCGACAGGCTGCCCGCCTTCTGGCCGGCCCACCCGGCCACGGCGGGGAACATCTCCTCGACCCGAGCCCGCCGGGGCGCCACCTGGCCCCGGTCGAGCAGGTAGCCGCCGAGCTCGATGTTCTCGCGCACGGTCATCTCGCGGAACAGGCTGTGGTTCTGCGGCACGTGGACGACGCCGGCCTGCAGAATCTGCTTCGGGCTCCGGCCGGTCAGCGGCTCGCCCCGGAAGGTGACGCTGCCCAGGCGCGGCCTGAGCAGCCCGCTGATCACCGAGAGCAGCGTCGACTTGCCCGAGCCGTTCGGGCCGACGACGCACGTGATGCCGCCGCCTGCCACCTCAATGCTGACGTCATGCAGCACGTCGCCGCCGCCGTAGCCGGCGGTGAGCCCGTCGATGACGAGAGCATCACTCACCTGCGAGCTCCTCGGCAGGCTCCTCTTCGGGCTCCGCGCTGATCCCCAGGTACGCGTCGAGCACGCGGGGATCGTCCCTGATGACCTCTGGCGGCCCGGAGGCGACCACGGAGCCATAATCAAGCACCGCGATCTGCTGACATAGGTCCATCACGAACTCCATGTTGTGCTCCACGATCAGGAAGGTCGTTCCCGCCGCGTTCAGCTCCCGGATCCGGTCGGAGATCAGGTGGATGAGCGATGGGTTGATGCCGCCGGCCGGCTCGTCGAGCAGGACCACTTCGGGGTCGGCGACCAGGACGTAGGCCAGTTCGAGCAGCTTGCGCTGGCCGTAGGACAACGTCCCGGCGAGCGCGGTCGCGTGCCCGGCGATCCCGGCGAACTCGAGCTGCCGCATCGCCCGGTCCCGGTCGGCCCGGCCGCCGGCTCTGGCCAGCGGATTGCTGAAGCGACGCGGCGCCGCCGAGTGCTGCGCTGCGACCAGCATGTTCTCAAGGACGGTCAGCCTCGGGAAGATCCTGGTGAGCTGGAAGGTCCGGCCGATGCCAGCCGCGAACACCCGCTGCGGCGTCGCGCCGGTGATCTTCCTGCCGCCCAGGTAGACCTCGCCTCCGTCGGGTCGCTCATAGCCAGTGATGATGTTGAACAGCGTGGTCTTGCCCGAGCCGTTCGGGCCGATCAGGCCGGTGATGCTGGATTGCGCGACCTCGATCGTGCAGCCATCGAGTGCCTGCACTCCGCCGAACGCCTTCCGGACCCCCTCGGTCCGCAGCGCCGCGGTCACTGCTCGGCTCCGTCCTGGCCAGCCGGCTGGTCAGCCGCCTGGTCAGCCTCACTCCGGCGGCGCCACCTGGCCCGGCCGGAGACGATGAGCTCACTGGCCGTGGGCAGCACTCCGCGCGGCAGAAACAAGATGATCACCAGGAACAGCGCCCCGAGCAGGATCTCGCTGAGGTAGTCGTTCGTGAGCTGCAGGGTCAGGTAGATCTGCCCTGGCTCAAGCACGACCGCTCCGAGCACCGGGCCAGCCACCGTGCCGAGGCCGCCGAAGAAGGCCATCAGCACGACCGCCAGGTCAAACAAGGGATCGAAGACGAACTGCGGGAAGGCCTGGCCCAGGTAGTAGAACCACAGCCCGCCGGCCATGCCGGTGATAAACGCGGAGATCGTGAAGGCGGTGAGCTTGACCGGCATGGCGCGGACGCCGAGGCCGACCGCCCGGTCCTCGTCATCCCTGATCGCCCGGAGCTGCAGGCCGAACCTGGATCGCCTGATCAGGACCGAGAGCACCACGGTGCCGACCGCGATGATCAGCCCGGCGTAGTAGAACGGATTGTTGAAGGTGGCCGAGTCCCAGTCGGGTACCGGGGCGAGCAGTCCGCTCGAAGCCGCCGGTGATCGCCAGGTTGGTGGCGGTGAGCTGGGCGATGAAGAAGAACGCGATCGTGATCACGACGAACGTGTGCCGCCTGACCCGCAGCGCGATCAGCCCGAGCGGTATGGCCAGCAGGGCGGCGACCAGGCCGGCCAGCGGCAGCAGCGCGAAGACGGCGTCGCCGGTCAGATGCCAGTCCCGGGCGGCGATGCCGACGGAATAGGCCCCGGTGCCGAAGAAGATGGCCTGGCCGAGCGACAGGTACCCGGAGTAGCCGGAGAAGAGGTTCCAGGCCGACGCCACGGCCACGAAGATGACCGTCTGCACGGCGATGTTCGTCACCGTCGCGTTGGTGAGCACCAGCGGGAACACGATGACCACGACGAGCAGGACAATCAGGCCAGCCGCCCTGGTTTTCATTGCGCTCTCACCGCCTGGCGCCCGAACAGGCCAGCCGGCCTGATCAGCAGCACCAGGACGAGCGCCAGGTAGAAGACCGCCACCGCCCAGTTCGGCTGCCAGATGTCGACCAGGGCCTCGGCCGTCGTCATGAAAATCGCGGCCACCATCGCGCCGCCCACGCTGCCGAGCCCGCCGAGGATGATGATCGCCAGCAGCCGCGAGATCAGGTCATAGCCGCTGTTCGGGCTGAAGCCGCCGCTGGTGGCGCCGTACATCATGCCGCCCACCGCGGTAACCGCCACGCCGACGCCGAAGGTGAGCGCGGCCACCCGGTTGACCTCGATGCCGACCAGCCGGGCGGCGGTGCTGTCAGCCATGGTGGCCCGGACGGCGCGGCCGAAGGTGGTCCGGTAGAGCAGCAGGTACAGCACCACGACCGCCGCCACGGCCAGCCCGAACCCGTACAGGTAGATGTCACCGATGTAGAAGCCGAGCACCTTGATGGTGGCGTTCGGCGCGGTGTAGGAGGCGTTCAGCGAGACAAAGTTAGCGCCGAACACCCAGTACAGGATGCCCTCGATGATGAGTGCCAGTGCGTAGCAGGCGAGCAGCGTCATCGACGTCCGCTCGCTGCCACGCAATGGCCGGATGAAGAGCCACTGGATGCCGACCCCGAGCACGAACATCACGGGGACGGTCACCAGCAGGCCGACGAACAGGTCGATGTGCAGGTGCACGGAGAGCACATAGCTGAGGTAAGCGCCAAGCACGACCAGAATGCCCTGGGCGATGTTGATGATGTCGAGGACGCCGAAGATCAGCGTGAGCCCCGCCGCCATCAGCGCGTATACGCCGCCGCCGAGAATGCCGTCGGAGATCGCCTCAAGGATCTGTCGTGCCATCAGCTAGCTCGACCAGTTCGGCTTGGGGTAGATGATCTTGACCGACCCGGCCGCGCCGGCCGGCAGCACCTGGACGAACTTCCCGTCCTGCCACTGGAAGATGAAGGCGAGTGCCCTGACGTTCTCGCCTAGATTATTGAATTTAACAGCGCCCTGGACACTGTTCAGCGTCACGCTGCTGTGCAGGTAGGCGATGATCTTGGCGCCGTCCGTGCCGCCCGTGGCCTTGACTGCCTGCTCGGTGACCTGGCCGACCGAGTAGGCCTCGGCGACGTCCGCGCCAACATCGGATGGCGAGCCGCCATAGAGCTTGGCGTACTCCTTGACCATGGCCTGGCTGGCCGCGTTGGCGTAACCCGGGTACCACGCGTCGGGCACCATCATGCCGTTGGCGTTCGCCTGGCCAGCCGCCGAGAGAAACGCCTGGCCCTGGTCCGGGCCTGCCGCCGCGACGAACACCTTCGGGTTGTAGTGCTGCTGCTCGAACGCGCGCATGAACGCCGCCACGGTCGGCACATCGGTCGATCCGAGTACCACCGCCTGCGCCTTGGACGTCGCGACCAGATCAGCGTTGGGCAGGTAGTCGGGCACCTCTTCGGGGAAGATCTTGGAGTAGACCGCCTTGATCCCGAGCGGAGTCAGGAAGCCCTGGGTCCGCTGTACCTGGGGGGTCGCGAACGGGTCGTCCGCCATCGGATAGGCCGCCGTGGCCGGCCGCTGGCTCGCCGGCAGTGACTTGATCCAGTCGGTGAACGGATCGAGCTGATTGGCTACCGGCAGGCTGACGTCGAAGACGTTGTCGAGTTTCTCGCTGAACACCAGCGGCGCCCCGCCAGCGCCTTCCACGAAGGCGAAGCCGTACCGGTGCGCCACCTCGGCCGCCGGCGCGGTCAGCAGCGAGGAGAACGGCCCGAAGGTCAGGTCGACGTGGTTGACCGTGATCAGCGCCGTGTAGTTGGCGTCGACCTGAGTCGGGCTGCTGTTGTCATTCTTGATGATGATCTGGACCTTGCGGCCGTCGATACCGCCGCTAGCGTTCACGTCGTGTACCCACAGGTCGTAGCCACGCTTGTAAGCCTGGCCGTCCGCCGAGAAGTCGCCGGTAAGCGACAGGGAAGCACCGATCACGATGGGGCTCTTGGCCGACGTGGTACCGCCAGGAGAGCTTGGGCCGCTTGAGCAAGCAGCCAGTGCGGCCGTCAGCATTGCCGCGCTAATGCCGACAGGCAGGAACCGGGCGCGGTGAGGGCTCATCCCGGTCCTCCTTCCGAGTTGATGGGCGCAGTTGTGGTGCCGAGCTGATTGACTTGGCCGATCAATCGCTAACGGGCGAGAGCCCGTCAGAAACCTCCGCGTTCTCGCTGGTCAGCTCCAGGCCGGCCGAGCTGGCCTGCAGCACGAGCAAGGACGCGAAGTCCTCATCGCCGAATCCGTGACCGACCAGGCTCTGCAGCAACTGGTAGACGGTCGACGCGACCGGCATTGGCACCTGCACTTCACGGGCCGCCGCCAGGCCAAGGTCGAAGTCCTTGCGCAGCAGCGTCGAGGTGAAGGTCGGGTGGAAGTCGAGATTCACCAGGGCCGGAGTCTTGTACCTGGTGAAGGTGGAGCCCATCACGCTGCTGTTCAGGCAGGCGAGCAGTGCCTGCCTGGTGATGCCGCTGCGCTCGGCGAGCACGGTGACCTCGGCCAGGGACTGGATCACGGTGCCGAGGAAGAGGTTGTGGCACAGCTTGACCGCGCGGGCCAGCTCGCCCTCGCCGACATAGGTGGCACCGGCGCCGAGGATCTCCAGGTAGGGCAGCACGGTGTCGAACGCCTCCCGCGCGCCCGATACGGCGAAGGTCAGCCGCCCGACGCTGGCCACCTTCGGATTGCCCATCACCGGGGCGGCGAGCAGCTCGCAGCCCTTCTCGGCCAGGCCCCGTCCGGCCACTGCCGAGTCCTGCGCGGAGACGGTGGAGCAGTCGACCACGATCGACGGCGCCTGCCCGCGTGAGGTCACTCCGCTCTCGCCGATCAGGGCGTCGATCAGGTCCTGCGAGGTGCCGACGGTCACGAAGAGAATGTCGACGGACGCCAGGTCGGCGGCGGTGTCCACGATCTTGGCCCCGGCCCTGGCCAGCGGCTCGGCCTTGGACCTGGTCCGGTTGTAGACCGTCACGTCGCAGCCGGCGTCAAGCAGCCGGTGCGTCAGCGAGATGCCCATCCGACCAGTTCCGAGCCAGCCAAGCCGACGACTGCCCATGCCAGCCTCTTCGACCACTTCCGCACCCGCTTCCGCGCCCACCGCTGTTACCGCGAACTCATCTAGCAATCGTTTGCAGTCACGACTGTCGCGCATCGTAAGGTTACTTGTCAACGTGCAATTTTTCACCCGACACCGGCTGCAAACGTGTGCAATGCTGGCGTCATGGCAGATAGCAGGGTCACGGCCGCGATTGGCCACTGGGCGCCGCGCTTCATCGCGAACGGGATCGACTACAGCGATTTCGTGACGATCACCGCCAGGATCAGCACCTGGGATGCGTGGTGCGAGCAGTGGTCACTAGGCGGCGCCGTGCACGAGCAGCTCGGCCGGACGGCGCTGGCGGCCGGCCAGGGCCGCTCGGCGGGCGCGCACCTGGCGCGGGCGGCGGTCTACTACCACTTCGCGAAGTTCATGTTCGTTGATGACCTGGAGCAGCTGCGGACGGCCCACCAGTCCGCGGTCCGCTGTCTCGACGACGCGCTGCCGCATCTTGACCCGCCGGGTGAGCGAGTGGAGATCCCGTTCGATGGGTCAGTGATCGCCGGAGTGCTGCGACGGCCGGTGTCGCCGGATCGCCCGTGCCCCATCGTGGTGCTGATCCCCGGCCTTGACTCGGCCAAGGAGGAGTTCAGGCCGACCGAGGAGCTCTTCCTGAGCCGGGGCATCGCCACGCTGTCGGTAGATGGCCCTGGACAGGGCGAGGCCGAGTACGACCTGGCGATCAGGCCAGACTGGGAGGTGCCAGGAGCGGCGATTCTCGACGCCGTGACCGCGCTGCCCGGCATCGACCCGGCCAGGATCGGCATCTGGGGCGTCAGTCTCGGCGGCTACTACGCCGCCAGAGTCGCCGGCGGCGGCGACCAGCGCGTCAGGGCCACCATCGCGCTCTGCGGCCCGTACTGCCTCGGCGACATCTGGGACCTGCTGCCCGAGCTGAGTCGTGCCGCCTTCACCGTCAGATCAAAATCACCGTCAGAGGATGAAGCAAGAGCACGGGCCAGTGAGCTCGCCCTGGCCGGCGTCGGAGCGCGAATCACCGCACCGCTGCTGATCGTGGCCGGCCAGCAAGACCGGATCTTCCCCTGGCAAGATGCCGAGCGCCTGCACGCCGAGACCGCCGGCCAGTCCGAGCTGCTGCTGCTAGCCGACGGCAACCACGGCTGCGCCAACGTCACCTACAAGCACCGCGGCTACAGCGCCGACTGGATGGCCCGCGCCCTAGCCTGACCTCGCACGCTGCGCCAGCTGAGGCACGGGCAGGTCTTGTCGGACCCGCAGCACCCAGCACCACCCGTGATGTTCCGCGCTCTGGCGCGAGTTCCGTGACCGGGCTGGCAGCTGTGTCAGACCTGGCGGGCGGCTGGCCGGGCGGCGTGGCACAGGCTGCTGCGGGGACACTCGCGTGCATCCCGGCGGAGCCCCATCGATGTGACATAGCTGGGGCTGGAGCCCCATCGATGTGACATAGCTGGGGCTAGGGCCAGGTGTCAGCAGCACCGCTGTCCCGTCGATGCGCTTGCGGGGCGGGCACTGGGCGCGGAGCCTGGCCCTGGCCAGGGCTGCCGCCCGGACCACCCCGGCGCAAACTCTCTCAAACCCCCAAGGAACCCCCAAACCCGGCCTTTCACCCCGCGCAAGCCCGGCCCCGGTGATCACCCTGCCGACGTTCCGGACCGTCATCCCCGCTCCGGCTCACATCACGAAATTCGCGCCAGAGCCACGTTCCGTGATCATGCCCGGAGCGGTGATCGCGGAGCCCTGGTGGCGTGATCACGCGACTCACTTTCCGTGATCAAGGTCAGGTTCATGATCACGGAGGATTGCCGGGGTAGGAGCTGCCCGATCCCCGGGCCAGGCTCACCGCCAGCACCCAAAAACGCCGATACCCGGCAAACCGGTGATGACGGTAACCAGCCCGGACCGCGTGGCGACCCTCGCACGCTCAGATAGCCAGAAAACCAGCCGGAACCGAGGTCGAGCCCCGGACCTTGAGCTCAGGCGCCAGGTAATGGACCCGCGGATCACCGCCGCCGCCGGCGATCCCCTCCAGGATCAGCCGCCCGGCCTCCCTGCCGACCTCGTAGTGGGCGAAACTCACCGACGTGAGAGGCGGAGTCAGCCGGTCGATGAACGGCATGTCGTTGAACCCGACTACCGAGATGCCGGCCGGGCAGGAGAGCCCGCAGCCCTCGATCGCGGCGTAGCAGCCGACCGCGAGCATGTCATTCGCCGCGACCACCGCGGTGCAGCCGCCATCGGCCGCGAGCAGCTCGCGGCAGCACCGCTCGCCCTCATCGATCGTGTAGCCGGTGGCGTGCACGACCAGCGCGGGATCGATCGGCAGGTCATGCGCGGCCATGGCCGCCACGAAGCCCCGGTATCGGCTGAGCCCGGTGGAGATGTCCTGCGGCCCGGCGACGTGCGCGATCCTGCGATGGCCGAGCGAGGCGAGGTGCGCGACGGACAACGCGATGCCCTGCTCATTGTCGACCGAGACCGACGGGAACCCGTAGCCCTCGGCGTGCCGGTTGACCAGCACGACCGGGATCTTCGCCGAGGCCGCCTCGGCCAGCAGCGGGCTGCGCAGCCGCGCGGTAGCGAAGACGAAGCCGTCGACATGCCGGTCCCGCATCAGCTCGAACACGAGCCGCTCCCGGTCGTCATCGGCGTCGGTGTTCCCGATCAAGGCGACGTAGCCGGCGGCGGCCAGGCAGTCCTCGATGCCCCGCACGATCGGGGGAAAGAGCGGGTTGTTGAGGTCGGGGATCAGCACGCCAACCGTGTTGGACCGGCGGGTGCGCAGGCTCCGCGCGACCGTGTTCGGGCGGTACCCGAGCGAGTCGGCGGCGGCCAGGACCCGGTCGGCGGTCTCGCCGCTGACCAGCGGCCTGGTCTCAGGGTTGAGCGCGCGCGAGACCGTAGCCGGATGAACACCGGCTATCGCCGCTACATCCTTGAGCGTTACCAGCCTGCCGTCCACCGGCCATCACGCTCCGATCTGCGCCAGGCCGCCCCCTGCGTTCCGCTGCCGCGCCGTCTGGAGCATGCTAACGTCAGCGCCGGGATTTGCCACCATCAGGTTCCGCGCATCGCTGGCACGGCACCTCCGAGGTGACCAGGCGACGAGCCGGTGCGGCGCCTATATCATGCGGGCATCGTATTTCCTGTTGATGAAATTGGTGTTCTAGCCTCTTGCTGGTACTCATCTAGATCCGCCAGGATCTAGGCTCGGTCACAGCGCTTTCGCCTCGCTGCTCGGTAAACCGGGTTCCTGGGTGCGAGCGCCCCGACCTCACCGGCTAGATCGTCCTGGAGCTGCGCAGATGACATTTGCACTCCGCTACGCGGTCCGCTCCGATGTCGGCTTGCTCAGGGAAGGCAACGAGGACTCCGCCTACGCGGGACCGCACCTGCTCGCGGTGGCCGACGGCATGGGCGGGTACGAGGCCGGAGAAGTGGCCAGCGCCGCGGTCATCAAGACCGTCGCGCCGCTCGACCGGATGTCGATGCCTGAATCCGAGCTGATCGACGCGATCGCGGAGGCAGTCACCGCGGCCAAGCAGAGCCTGCGCGGCATCGTCCAGGCCGATCCGGCCGTCGGCAGCATGGGCACGACCTTGACCGCGATGCTCTGGTCCGGCGCGACGGCGGCGATCTGCCACATCGGAGACTCGCGTGCCTACCTGCTCAGGGCGGGCGATCTCTATCAGATCACCCGCGATCACACCTTCGTCCAGGCCCTCATCGACCAGGGCCGGATCAGGCCCGACGAGGCCGCTACCCACCCGAACCGCTCGCTGCTGCTGCGGGCGCTCGACGGCCGCACCGACGCCGACCCTGACCTGTCCCTGCTCACCGCCGAGCCCGACGACCGGTTCCTGCTGTGCTCGGACGGACTGCCGGTCGCGGTCAGCGACGAGCAGATCCTGCAGGCACTGGCCGACATCGGCGATCCGGCCGCGGTCGTGCTCGAGCTGATCGAGCTGGCTCTGCGGGGCGGTGGCCCGGACAACATCACCTGCATCGTCGCCGATGTGATCGATACTGAGGTCAGCCAGGTCGTGCCGACGACGATGCCCGCAGTGGCCGGCGGCCGCCAGCGAAGGCAATCAGCAGACCAAGACCTTCAGCATTCCCGCGATCCGCGATGACCAGGGCATGACCAAGATCGGTTCGTCACCAGGCGCACCGGGTCAGGCCGGAACCCAGGGCGGGCCGCCCGCCGACGGCTCCTGGTCATCCCCGCCGCCGGGCAGCCAGGGCCACAGAAGGACTGACACCAGGCCGGGCCGGGTCCCGGTTCCCGTCCTGGATCGCGACGACGACGCCGGCGGCTATGCCACGCGAGGCCGCCGCCGGCTGCCGGTCATTCCGATGCTCATCGCGGTCTTCGTCCTGATCATCGGCGTCGGGGTGGTGGCCGGCTACCAGGTCGTGCGCGGTCAGTACTACGTGT
The DNA here is from genome assembly GCA_963819285.1 of uncultured Actinomycetota bacterium. Lineage (GTDB taxonomy): Bacteria > Actinomycetota > Actinomycetes > Streptosporangiales > Streptosporangiaceae > Chersky-822. Next base: position 531,113 of record CAWFVM010000001.1, on the reverse strand, counting down.
CCTCCAATGGGGGCAATGTCGCCATCTACCGTGGCATTAACGACAAGCTGCTTGGCATCTCGCTCTTCTCGGTGTACGAGACGACCAGCATCCCGGTCTCCGGCATCACGGCCGGTGCCGCCCAGGAGCTGAGCCGGGCCGACACCGGGAGCCTGGCGATGGCCAGGCAGTTCGTCGCGAACATCCGCAAGCAGTACAACACCTGCCAGGCCGCGCGGGCCGCCGTCGCCAGCTGGAAGGCGCACAAGCCGAAGCCCAGGCTGGTCAAGAAGATCGTCCACGGCAAGCCGGTCACCGTCAAGGTGACCCCGAAGTACCCGCCAGAGCCGACGATCCCGTCCTTCTGCCCGCCAGCGCCATGACCGGCCGCGCGATCCTGATCACTGGTGCGTCCCGAGGCATCGGCCGCGCGATCGCCACCCGCTTCGCCGCCGCCGGGGACCGGGTCGCGATCCACCACAGGGACTCGCCCGACTCGCCGCCGAGCCCGCGGCGCGGCTGCCGGGCGCCGGGCACGTCGTCGTGCGAGCCGACCTCGCCGATCCGCAGGCGATCCGCGCCATGGTCGATGACGCCGCTGCCCGGCTCGGCGGACTCGACGTCCTGGTCAACAACGCGGGCGTGTTCACCGCGCACCCGATCGCTGAGGTCTCCTACGCCGACTGGCAGGAGCAGTGGCAGTCAACGCTCGGGATCAACCTGATCGGCGCGGCCAACGTCACCTGGTGCGCGGTCCAGCACCTGAAAGAACGCGGCGGCGCGATCATCAACGTCTCCTCCCGCGGCGCGTTCAGGGGCGAGCCTGCCTCTCCGGCCTACGGAGCGAGCAAGGCCGGCCTCAACGCCTTCGGCCAGTCACTGGCCATCGCGCTCGCACCGTACGGCATCGCGGTCAGCGCGGTCGCGCCGGGTTTCGTCGCCACGGACATGACCAACGAGCATCTCAAGCCGCCGCGCGGTGACGAGATCAGGGCGCAGAGCCCGTTCGGCCGGGTCGCCGACCCCGATGAGATCGCCGCCGCCGTCTTCTACCTGGCCTCAGCGCCGGCGCAGTGGGCCAGCGGCGCCGTCCTCGACCTCAACGGCGCCTCCTACCTCCGCACCTAGCGGGCGGCTAACCCAGGGCCAGGTCAAGGAACGCCAGCACGTCGGCCGCCTCGGCGACGACCTTCTTCACCGGCTTGCCCGCTCCGTGCCCGGCAGCGGTCTCGACCCTGATCAGCACCGGAGCGTCCCCGCCCTGGGCCGCCTGCAGCGCCGCCGCGAACTTGAACGAGTGCCCGGGCACCACCCGGTCGTCATGGTCACCGGTCAGCAGCAGCGTGGCCGGGTAATCCACGCCGCTGCGCACGTTGTGCAGCGGCGAGTAGGCCCGGACCCAGCGGTACTGCTCAGGGTCGTCGGGATCGCCGAAGTCCGCGATCCAGGCCCGCCCCACGGTGAACCGGTGGAACCGCAGCATATCCATCACCCCGACGCTGGCCACGCACGCGCCGAATAGCTCGGGATGCTGGGTCAGGCAGGCCCCGACCAGCAGGCCGCCGTTCGATCCGCCAGTGATCGCGACCCGGCTGGCCCTGGACCAGCCCGCCGATTCGAACCAGCGGGCGCACGCGCAGAAGTCGTCGAACACGTTCTGCTTGACCGCGAGGCGTCCGCCGTCATGCCACCCCCGGCCGTACTCACCGCCGCCGCGCAGGTTGGCGACGCCGAGCACGCCGCCCCGGTCCAGCCAGCCTGCGTGCAGCACGGAGAACGACGGCGTCATGGGGATATCGAAGCCGCCGTACCCGTAGAGCAGCACCGGCAGGTCACCGTCGGGCTCCAGGTCGCTGCGCCTGGTCACGAACATGGTCAGCTCGGTACCGTCAGCCGAGGTGACGCTCACCTGCTCGACCGTGTAGTCACCAGGATCGAGCGCCGCGTCCGAGCGCCGCAGCAAGGTCGTTTCCCCGGTCCCGAGGTGATGAGACCAGAGCGAGCCTGACTCGGCGAACGACGTCAGGCCGAAGTGCAGGAGCTCGCTGCCCGCCCGGCCGTCGAGACCGATGCCCGACTTGCAGCCATCGGCGATCGAGGAGTACCCGGGCAGCGCTATCTCCCGGACAAAGCCACCGTCGGCAGTGTGCACCCGCAATACGGAGTGCGCGTTCCGCAGGTAATGACAGACAAACTGTCCGCCGTAGAAATACGCGGCGAGCAGGGTGTCGTCAGTCTGGCCGATTATCTCGGTCCAGTCCGGCCTGGCTGGTGATTCCAGCCTGACCGACACCAAGCGCTTTCTTTCCGCCTCATAATCAGTGATCAGGTAGAAAGTCGATCCCCGCGTCGTGACCACGTCGGCTATCGAGTCGAAATCATCAATCAGCGGTCGCAAGTCAGCGGCCGGGTCGGCCAGGTCAAGCACGTCAATCCGGGCCTGCGGAGCGGTGCCCTGGCTGGCCGAGATGATCAGGAAGCGGCCATCATCGCTGACGTGCGCGTCAGCGTGCCAGTTCGAGCTCGCGGGGTTGGAATAGACAAACTCATCCTCGGATTGATCTGTCCCTATTTTATGAAACATAATGCGCCGCGACCCGATCTCAGCCAGGTACTCGGTGCCAGCTGGCGGTCTTTCTGGTGCGCTGTAGTAGAACCCCGAGCCGTCTTTGCGCCACGCGGCGGCACTGAATTTCGACCATTCGACCAGGTCGTCGAGGTCTGCACCGGAGGCGATGTCCCTGACCCGCCAGGTCTGCCAGTCCGACCCGCTCTCGCTGATCGCGTAGGCGAGCAGGCGCCCGTCACTGCTGACCTGCACCGAGCTGACCGCGGCGGTGCCGTCGGCCGACAGGGTATTCGGGTCGAGCAGCGGGCTGCCCTCGTCGCCAGGAGCGCCCATGACATAGAGCACCGGCTGATTGCGCAATCCGAGGTTGCGGAACTGAAACCACAGGCCGCCGCGCTCGAAAGGGACGCCATACCTGGAGTAGCTCGCCAGCTCGGTGAGCCTGGAGCGGATCACGTCGCGCTCAGGCACCTGGCCGAGCACGCCCTCGGTGACCTCGTTCTGAGCGGCGATCCAGGCGATCGTCAGCGGATCCGTGGTCGTCTCTAGCCATCGGTAGGGATCGGCTATGAGCTCGCCGTGGTAATTATCGGCATCTAGGCCAGCCCTGGTAGATGGATAGCGCAGCATGTCGGTCAACCTCCATCAGATCGCCTGCCTTGCCGATCGTAAGCGAAATAGCCGGAAACCGCTCGGCCGGATCTGGCCAGGGCGATACCGGGGCCTGACTCACCCGTCCGGTAACTTAGCGGCAGCTCAGCATGTCATCGTTGGTCCGCTGATCGGAGGAGCTCATTGAGTCGCGACCAGGAAGCAGAGGTCTACCAGGCTCCGCGTCAGGAGAAGCCCTGGGGTCACGAGCAGATCTTCGCCGCCGTAGACGGCAAGTACGCCGGCAAGATCATCTACGTGAACGCCGGGCAGTCGCTGAGCCTGCAGTATCACGAGCACAAGGATGAGACGATCTCGGTGCTGTCAGGCTCGGCTGACCTGCAGTACGGGCCCGTGGGCGGCGAGCTGACCGAGCGCCGGTTCGGTCCTGGTGACACGATCCACCTGCCGGTCAGGGTCGTGCACCGGATCACGGCGGTGACCGACCTGGTGTTCGCCGAGTCCTCGACCGCCGAGGATGGCTGGCGCGAGGATGTCGTCCGGCTGGAAGACAAGTACGGGCGGGCGGGGACTAGCGCTCCCTGACGGTGGCTCCGGCTCGGGCCAGGCGGGCCAGCAGGGGCTTGAAGTGCTCGAAGGACGGGGTCGGCGCGTCCGGGTCTTTGGCCGCGTCGTCCCACCGACGGAGCCGCGCCGCGTCCTGCGCATACGGCCTGGCCGTGAACTCCGCTGCCTCGCGCGCTCCCATCGGCCCGCCCTGGACGCCGAGCGTGTAGACCGAGGCGGGGGAGAGCCCGTCGAAGTAGCCGGGCTCGACCGCGCAGAGATAGCGCTTGGCCGCGACGTGCAGCCGGACCGGCTCGGTCACCTCGGGGCCGAACCACTGAGCCAGCCAGGCCGCTCCGACGTCGCTGTGCCGGTTATCGGTGCCGGCCATCAGCTCGTGCCCGGACACAGTCCCGGTGAAATGACCGACGTCGTGCAGCAGGGCGGCGGCGACCAGCGATGACGCGGCGCCGGCCTGCCCGGCCAGGGTCGCGGCCTGCAGCATGTGCGCCGCCTGCGTGACCGGCTCGCCCAGGTACTCGGCCGCGCCTTCGCTGGCGAAGAGGCCGGCGAGTAGCTTGACGGGGTCTGGTGCTGTCATTGGCTCGCTCCGCTCGCTGTCGCACGGGCTCATCCTGAAGGTCATCATCGCTCGGGATCGTCCAGGATCTCGGCGAAGGCCCGGTAATCACGCCGCCCGCAGCGATCACGGAATATGGCTCTGGCGCGAGTTTCTGTGATGCTAGCCGGGCGGGCTCGCCACTTCGACCTGGGCTGGGGCAGATCCTGTAGGACACTTTGCCGTTGCAGGACACTCTGCCGCCAGATTTGCGGCTAACGGTCCTGCAACGGGAAACGGTCCTACACCGTGCCCGGTTTCACCCGATCCAGGCCGCACGCGCAGAGGAGAAACTGGGTTGTTCCTGAGCTGGCAGTTCGCCTAGGCATGCCCGTTTCCGGCGCGTCCAAGCAGCACCATGTCCTCCACCGGCCGGTAGCCGAGCTTGAGGTACACCGAGTTGCTGACCGGGTTAGCGAGGTCGGTGAAGAGGATGACCGAACTCGCGCCCTGCTCGATCGCCAGCCTGGTGAGCGAGAAGGTCACAGCGCCACCGTAGCCCCGGTTGCGGCTTGCCGGCGGGGTGTACACCCGCCCGATCCTGGCGACGCCGGCGATGGTCTGCGTCCGGCTGGCCATCGCGACGGGCTCCCCCGCCACCTCCCACAGCAGGAGAAGACCCGACTGGAGTGTTTCATCGAGCATGCTGGCCGATGCCCCGTGCTGGCCGGTCTCGACGCCGAAGGCGACCGCCCAGGAACGCACGAGGCTGGCATCGGCCGCTGTCGCGACCTTCGCGGTGCCCTCAGGCATCGGATCTGGCGTCGCGAGCTGGCCGAGCCGGTACAGTCGATGACGTTCCTGTACCCGGAAGGTCTGGCCCGCTGCCGCCGACCAGGCAGCGGCGAACGCGGCGGCGTCCGGCTCAGCGGCGTGCACCTCGGTCAGGCTGACTCCGCTCGCTGCCGCGAGCGTCACGGCCAGCGAGCCGGCCGAGTCGCCGGGAAGGCTCGTGAGGTGAAGCGGATGCGGTGGTGTCTGGAAGGCGGCGGCCCGCACCGTGTCGCCAGCATCAGGGACCCACGAGGCGAGGACGGGCGGGGCATCGCCGAAAGCCGAAGGTCCGTGCCTGACGAGGGTGGCGAGCACGGTGATCATCACGGTGTAGCGCTCAGGCTCAGATCTGAGCAGTCGGGTCACCGTGTCGGCGTAAACCTCAATGTTGTCGGTCAGTGTCCAGGTCATGAGTCATGCTCGCCGAGAGACCTGATCCAGCGCATCCTGTTTTCGCCGCCTGTCTCGCTGCCCAAGATGGCCCGCTACTCCCCGTATCCGCACATCGCAGGCTTGATCATTGGTAGCGTCGCCCTCGGCATACCCCCTGGCCAGATGAGGAGGCCTAGTGAAGGGCTTCAGGACGTTCCTGCTCCGCGGCAATCTGATCGATCTCTCCGTAGCGGTGGTGATCGGTGTCGCGTTCAACACCGTGGTGCAGGCGATGGTGAACGACATCATCACCCCGCTGATCTCCGCAATCGCGAGAAAGCCCAACTTCAGTCACTTCGTGTTCACGATCGGCCGGGCCAAGTTCTCCTACGGCCTGTTCATGAACGCGCTGCTCTCGTTCCTGATCATCGCGGCGGTCATCTACTTCCTGATCGTGGCACCGGTCTCCAAAGTGCTGGCGCATTTTGATCGCAAGCAGGCCGCCACGGAGCGTGAGTGCCCGGAGTGCCTGAGCCAGATCCCGATCGAGGCCAGCCGCTGCATGTACTGCACGGCACTCGTTCCGCCGGAGACCCCGCAGGCACCAGCCGTTCAGCAGTCCGTCAGCTAACTGCCTGCTTGACCGCCCCTGGACCGCCGAGATCAGGAGGGGTCCAGATGTACGGAGTGGTAATGGCGAGCCGGGTGAACCCGACCCGCTCAAGGATCGGCCTGCTATCGGGCGAGGCATCGACGGTCAGGTACTTGTAGCCACGCTGAGCGGCGATCTCGGCGCGATGCCGTACCAGCGCCCGGTAGATCCCGCGACGGCGCCACTGCGGCAGGGTGCCGCCGCCCCACAGCCCGGCGAACTCGGTCTCCGGCGGGAACTCGATCCTTGCCGCACATACGGGCAGGTCACCGGCCATCGCCAGGACGATCCCGATGATCTCAGGCGCGGTCGCGAGCTGCGCGAGTATGGCCTCGCGCAGCTCCGACCTGTCGGCCTCGAAGACAAGGTCCTGAACCTCGGCCATCAGCTCTACCCCGGCCGCGTCGGTGACCTCACGGACGGTGACTCCCGGCGGAAGCTCGGCCGATCCCAGCGCCTTGATGACTTCGGCGACATCGGCGACCATGAACGACTCGGGCTCCTCCGGCACGAACCCGGCCGCGATCAGCCGCTGCGCCAGGTCGGCGGGCTGATCGTAGTCGTAGGTCTTCCACTCAAACTTGGCGCCAAGACCGCCGAGCAGCCGCACCTGCTCGGCGATCACGGCGTCAGCGCTGGTCAGATCGAGGTCCGACCAGATCACGCCAGAGCCTTCCTGGCCGGGCGGGGCCAGGCGCCTGACTACGTGGCGCTCGACTTCGAACGTCGCCCCCGTGCCGTCCCGGGCCGTGCCCTGGCGCACCTGCTCGTTGAAGGCGGTCAGTACCGCCACGCGATCCATAGCCCGAAGATCACCATGTACGGCAGGCCACCCGCAACTCCAATTCGCCGGACGGCCTCACGCCGGCCCTGCCGATTCAGGGCCGGCTTGCCGATTCACGGGCCGGGCACCGCGCCGGGCCGCTTGGTTCTGGACAGTCGCGGAATCGGGTAACCACGCGAGACTCGGCCCCGCCTGACGGTACCCGCGGTCGACGGGTCGGGTGCGGCCTGTGCGATCGGGTCGTATTCCTGATCGTCGAACGCCCGGACATCCGCGTAGTCGTCGCTGCCGGGGGCAAACGCGCCTGACGCGGCCTCGGGTCTCGGCAGCGGCTCAAGTACGTCCGTGGCCTGAATCTGGGGCATGGCCAGATTCGGATCGGGATATGAAGGACCGGAGTGCGCAAGATCGGGATACGAGGCATCGGGGTAGGAGTACTCGTTCGAAACAGAGCTGCGGTACTCGCTCAGTGCCGCCCTGATCCTCGCCTCAGCCTCAGCCCTGGCCGCCGAGGCGGCCCGGGTAAGAGAGCCCATGGGGGCCATGCCGTCCGCGGTCAGCTCACTGTCCGCTTGCTCAAGGAGACCATCGACCACGATCGAATCGGCCATCGCCGTGTCTGGGTCCATCGCACCCCCAGTCAGCCCGGGGCCACGACCGCGGTCTGCCCTGGCCTTCGCGGCCACGGCCGCAGCCGCGGCCGCTTCGGCGGCCTCGGCCATCGCCGCGGCCGCCTGTCTGAACACCGGCTCGTCATAGTCATCACCGCTGTCTGCCTCGTCCGGCAGCGCGGACAGCTCGCCGGGCGGCGCGTCCGGCCGCGACCCGGCCCTGCGCTCGTCGTCCCCGAACGGCGCCTGCCTCGGCACCGGCAGCGACGCGGATCGAGCACCTGGCCTCGCCGGCACCTCGCGGGTACCAGACAGCGTTGCGACCGCCGCATAGACCGGGCCGACGCAATCGTGCCGCTCAAGAAGCACTGCGAGCTGCTCGGCGTCTTCGGCGGCAAGACCGAAGACCACCCTTGGCTGCCCCCATGGCTCCTCAAGGGAATACCCCACGTAGCTCGAGACCGTCGGCATCGGATCCGCTGCCAGGCCGTGCACGACGCGCCAGCGGTGCCATGCTCCCTCAAGCGCCGCCGCCGCTAGCTGAGCCCTGAAAACCAAATCTGGATCCCGCATGGCGATCCCTCCCTTACCGCGACGGCACGCTTCCACCAAGTGGCAGACCCCCAGGCGTGGCACGCCGCACCAGTCCATGTCGTGTTCCACGCCCTGCGCTGCGCCGTACGGGCGCACAGCTATCCCGCGGATAGTCGGTGCCCCTGCTGCGTGGAGCGGCGGCACCGCGACAAGTATGGTCCGGCCACAGCCCGGAGCAGGCGTGATTACTTAAAGTCGCGGATCGACTGCGCTGAGCGATGGGAAGGGGGTGCGGGGCTACCTCGAACTTCCGGGCGTTGCGGCCAATTTCGGGCTCTGACCCGGTCGCAGCATACTTTCGCTGCCAATCTCACCGCGCCGCCGGCAGTCGCGGCGCGCCTAAGCCAGCGACCCTTGCTCCCGCATTAAGTTTACTGGTGGATCGACCCCGGCAGCATTTGCCGGGTCACCTGCCCAGAGCGCCTCCGCCCTGCGCGTTACGGCTCCCGTGTAGCTAAACACTCTCTAGCTAAACACCGTCTCGCTAACACCGTCTAGCTCAACGCTGTCTCGCTAAACATCGTATAGATACACACGGTGTAGATACACGGTGCAGTTAAACACGGTGTAGCTAAACGCCCTGTAGCTCGCACGCGCGCTTCCTGGTCGCTTAGACCCTGTCGCTAACGCCCGTGTCGCTAACAGTTGTGCCGCTACACCGTAGTTTGCCACACCGAACGGCTGCTGCCGCCGGAGCCGACCCCCCTGTCTTTGCGCTGAACCAACGCTAGGCATGCGCCAATGTGCGCCCGCCCCCTAAATCCGGGCGCCGGACCGCAGCCAGACGCTACTCCGAGCGCTGCTGCGGGATCCCCGCAAGCAGGGCACGAACCTCCGTCTCGCGATAGCGGCGATGGCCACCCAACGTTCTGATGGACGTCAGCTTTCCGGCCTTCGCCCACCGGGTGACGGTCTTCGGGTCAACCCTGAACATCGTTGCCACCTCGGCCGGCGTAAGCAGCGGCTCAGCCTCTGGGGTACGTGCAGACATTTTGACGGCCTCTCCTCCTGGACCCAAATTGCGATCCTGCGTCTGTTGTGTTTTTGGCTCCATTCGGAGCCTGCCGTGGATGTCCTATATGGACTACTGTTACCATATTGCCATCACCAGCGGTGACAAAGCGACCACCAGGAGCAGAAGTTTTTTAACGCGTCCCCGTTGCCCTCGATGATCTGAGTCACGTTGCGTGATCCTACAGACACGCACCGTCGCAACGGGCGGATTCGGAAAAGTCATGTCCGTCTCCTGCTGACTACTGGGCGTAGCCGTTCTGGTGATCTCGAACTGGCCAGACAGGCTTCAGGGAGCGCAGTCCGCTGATCCGGGAGCCTCCGGGCGAAGGTCTGCCCGCCAGTTCATGTGATAGGAGCCTGAAGATGTCAGACTCGATCGCCGCTCACCTCCCTCTGACCGGAGGTCACGCACCGTAACATCCACGAGCGTGTCTGCCGGTCGGTGCACGTGCCGTCGCGATACCCCCCTGGTAACGGACCAGCCCGGCACTCACCCAGAGCTATCGGCATCGCCGGGATAATCCTCCGCAGTTCTACGGCATGCTCGCTCACGAGGTATTTGCCCCGCACAGACGGCTTCATGCATTGCACTCCCTCAATACTCCACTTAGCCCGCGAGACATAGTCCTGGACCGTTGGCTCCCGGTCAACGAGGACGCGGGGAGCGATACCGGGAGTTGCTGCTGTGGTGGCTATTGGCGGAAATCAGGCACACGGCTGACACCGTCGAGACGAGCGACGCGACTCGCATAGCTGACAGCACAAGCAGCCCAACCGACAGCGCAAGCGGCCCAATGAGAGACACCGCACGATGCGACAATCCGAATGATGAGATGACAAGTACACTCAGTAAGGCCATCCGCGACCAGTTCGTGTTCGTGTTCTGCAATGACACGATCAAGGAAACCTGGTGGGGTGATCACGAGACTCATGTTCCGTGATCAAGGATTGCTTCATGATCACGGAACATGAGCGGGGGCAGACTGACCGCTGGCCAGTCTGGGTTCGGCCTCCTCATCCGCAATGCCTGGTTTCCCGCGACAGCAGGGGTCCCCAGCTGCTGCCTGAGCCGCGGGCCCGCTGCACCGCACCGGCCGGAGCACGGCCGACCCGCCTGGAGCTGGTTTCCGTGATCGCCACCCCCGGTCATGATCACGGAAGCGAGGCCAGTCACCGTGTGGAGCTTCGAACCAAGCAATCTTCGATACAAACCAGGCTGATTCTCTGGATCACTGACAAGGACTCGGTCCCGTCCGTCGCTGCGGCCGGCCGCCTCGCTGAGCGTCGAATGTCGGAAATAGGCACACTCAAGGGCATCTAGCTGGCAAGCTGACTATCGTCAACCTGTCTCCTGGCCGGGTGCCGTGCGGATCTGGCGAGTACCGGCTGGAGCGCGAGCCGCCCAAAACAGGTACGGTTGTCTATGTACGAAGGCACTAGCCATGCTGCGGGCCATGCGCTGGAACTGCAGCGGCTAGTCTGACGCGCAAAAACCCGGTAACAGCCGGATCGAAGATTCAGCAGGCATCAACGCGATGACTAGGAACCTGGCAGGTTCCGTACGTTCGAGGGGGTCGAGCCAATGGGGCGCGGCCGAGCCAAGGCCAAGCAGGTGAAGGTGGCACGCCAGCTGAAGTACAGCGGTGGCGGCACTGACCTTGACCGGCTGCGGGCAGAGCTGGGCGTCGGCATGGATCAGCGGGAAACCGGCGGACGCGAGGTATTCGCTGACGGTGACCGCTATGGGTCCGACGACGATGATGCCGACGATCATGACGATGACGACGACGAGGACGATCCCGACGGCGGCTAGGACGGATCCTGGCCAGGCGGCTAGGACGGATGCTGGCCAGTTAGCCTTGCGCGGCCGGCGCCATCGACGATCTCTCCGAGCGGCCAGGCTGGCACGCCCCGGCGCGCGAGCAAGCCGATCGCGTTGTCGGTGTCGGCTGGCGTGAGGATGGCGACCATCCCGACGCCCTGGTTGAATACCGCCTCCAGCTCGGCGGCTTCCACCCCGCCGAGCCTGGCCAGCAGGCCGAAGACCGGTTGCGGACGCCAGCTTCCTCGGTCGAGCAGTGCGTCGGCTCCCGGCGGCAAGACTCTGGCCACGTTGGCAGCCAGCCCTCCGCCGGTAATGTGCGCGAACGCGTGTACCTCGACCTCTCGCGCGAGCGCGAGACAGTCCTGGGCATAGATCCTGGTCGGGGTGGCGAGCTCGGCACCAAGCGGGCGGGCGAGCTCGTCAGGCTCGTCATCAAGATCCAGTCTGGAGACCTCAAGCAACCTGCGGACTAGCGAGAACCCGTTGGAATGCAGACCAGATGAGGCCATGGCGATGACCACGTCACCGACTTGAACTCGGTCAGCTCCGAGCAGCTGGCCGGCTTCGACTACGCCGGTGGCGGCCCCGGCCAGATCGAAGTCATCCGGGGCGAAATGCCCTGGATGCTCGGCTGTCTCACCACCAAGCAGCGCACAGCCCGCCTGGACGCAGCCCTCGGCGATGCCGCCGACGATCTGGGCGACCCGTTCCGGCCGCACCCGGCCGCAGACGACGTAGTCAGTCATGAACAGGGGCTCGGCACCGCAGACCACTAGATCATCGACGACCATGCCGACCAGGTCGATGCCGATCGTGTCGTACCGGCCGGTCTGCCGGGTGATCAGTACCTTGGTCCCCACGCCGTCGGTGGAGGTAGCCAGCAGCGGCCGGCGCATGGCGGTGATTCTCGACGCGTCAAACAGTCCGGCGAAGCCGCCGATGCCGCCCACCACCTCGGGTCCGGCTGTCCTGGCGACGGCGGACCTGATCAAGTCAACGGCCCGCTCGCCCGCGGCGATGTCCACCCCCGCGCCCGCATAGGTCAGAGCCCGGTCAGGCCCGGAGCGCGGGTTCACGCCCGTTCCGCCGCATCTCCTGCGGTCACGCCCTCAAGCATGTACTTGCCCTGCTCGGACTCGGCGACCGCGACCGGGTAGTTGCCGTCGAAGCAGGCGCGGCAGAGCTGCCCGGCCGGCAGGGTTGTGGCCAGGGTCAGTCCCTCGAGCGAGACGAAGCCGAGCGAGTCCGCGCCGATCGAATCGCGGATCGCCTCGACCGGCAGGCTGCCCGCGATCAGCTCGGCCCGGCTGGCGAAGTCGATGCCGAAGAAACACGGCCAGCTCACCGGCGGGCTGGAGATCCTGACGTGCACCTGCGCGGCCCCGGCCTCGCGCAGCATGGCCACGATCGCCCGCTGAGTATTGCCGCGCACGATGGAGTCGTCGACCACGACAACGCGCTGGCCGGCGATCACGTCCCTGAGCGGGTTCAGCTTGAGCCGGATACCGCGCTGCCTGATCGTCTGACTCGGCTGGATGAACGTCCGGCCCACGTAACTGTTCTTGACCAGGCCCTGGGCGTAGGGAATGCCACTGCCCTGCGCGTAGCCGATCGCGGCCGGAGTACCCGACTCCGGCACCGGGATCACCAGATCGGCCTCCACCGGGTGCTCAGCGGCCAGCCGCCTGCCGACCTCGACCCTGGTCGCCTGCACGCCGCGACCGCTGATCGAGGTGTCGGGCCTGGCCAGGTAGACGTACTCGAAGATGCAGCCGCTCGGCACCGGCACGGCGAAGGTCCGCGATCGCACGCCGCGTTCATCGATCGTGATCAGCTCGCCGGGCTCGATCTCCCTGACCACGGTCGCGCCGACGATGTCCAGCGCGGCGGTCTCGCTGGCCACCACCCAGCCGCTTGGCAGCCGCCCGAGAACGAGCGGCCGGAACCCGTGCGGATCGCGGGCCGCGTACAGTGTCCGCTCGTCCGCGAACACCAGCGAGAACGCGCCTTGCACGTGCGGCAGTACGGCCAGCGCGTTGTCCTCGATGGTGGCCGGCCTCCCCTCGCCCTGGCCATCAGGCGGAGTGACGAAGAGCGAGGTCAGCACCTCCGTGTCGGACGTGGCCGATGCGGCGCGACGATCGGTCCCCGCCATAGCGATCAGCTCGCGGGTGTTGATCAGGTTCCCGTTGTGGCTGAGCACCAGGCTGACGGTCGGGGTAGCACGGAACGTAGGCTGCGCGTTCTCCCAGACTGACGATCCAGTCGTGGAGTACCGGCAGTGCCCGACCGCGATGTACCCGCGCAGGGTGTTCAGCACGGACTCGTTGAACACCTGGGCTACCAGGCCCATGTCCTTGAAGACCACGATCCTGTGGCCATCGCTGACCGCGATGCCAGCCGACTCCTGACCGCGATGCTGCAGCGCGTACAGCCCGAAGTAAGCCAGCTTGGCCACGTCCTCATCGCGGCTCCACACCCCGAACACGCCGCAGGCGTCCTTGGGCGGCCGATCCGCCGGATCGAGGTCATGGGACAAGCGGCCGTCTGGCTGGATCACCAGCCAATTCTAGTCAAGCCAGGACACCGGGCCCCGAGGCGGAGTCGCCGGACAGCAGCGGCAGGTAGCTCGTCAGGTCGGCCCGAGGACCACTGGCCCGTACCGAGGCGCTGGCGACCGCCCGCGCCCAGTCGATCCGGCCGGCCGCGAGGAGCAGCCAGGTCACCCCGTCGAGCTCCACCACGTTCGGCGGTGTCCCCCGGGTATGGCGCGGCCCAGCCACCGCCTGAACCGCCCCGAACGGCGGCACCCGCACCTCGACCGCACGGCCGGGCGCCACCTCGGCCAGCAGATCGAGAGAGTAGATCACGGCGGCGCGCAAAGCTTCGCGCTGGGGCTGAAGGCCTGCGTCGATCGCCGCGATCACCGCGCCGGCGCAGGCCGCGCCAAGCGAGCCGGCCGTCTGCGCCCCCGTCCAGGACGGAAGCCCGGCAGCGGCACGCTGCTCGGTCACGGCAGTCAGCAGCCGCTGCGGGTCCAGACGTCGTGCAGGCATCGACCAAGACGCTAGCCTGTCCACGCCACCGATGTTCCGTGATCCCGCCAAAGGGCCGGTACTACGGAAACCGGCCGCGCGCCGCCGACCGCCGGGGTTGTGGTGACTGGCGGAGAGTGAGCGTGACAGGCCCGAATCGCGGTGATAATCTCTCCTGCTACCACAAAGGATAATCCCCTGATTATCCAGGTAAACGGCAAACCAGATAAACCCACTCAAAAAGTTCGGATAGTCGCGCGATGCCGGGTCCGCCTACTACGCCGCACCGCACGCCCCGCCGCCGCACGCCGCATCGCACGTCCCGCCGCATGCCGCGCCACACGCCGCACCGCAGCAGGGGGTCGTGGACGCCGCGGCTGGCCGGGGTGGCGGTCGTCGTGGTGCTGGCTGGCGGCATTCTCGGCGTGCTGCTGGGTACCGCGCCCGCGAGCCACCCGGTCAGTCACAAGCACCGGCATCCGCATCTGTCGGTCAAGGTCGTCAGCGTCCAGGCCGTCGGAGTGATCGACTTCGGGCCCGATGACAACGGCCGTCCGTGGCAGAACAATCATCACGACCATCCGATGATGCTGCTGCAAAAAGGTAAGCAAAACGGCAAGTCGGTGGACTTCGTGAGGATTCCCGCCAGAGAGCTGGTCTCTGGGACCCCCGAGTGGACCGCGAACCAGATGAGCGATGGCAGCGAGATCTTCGTCTACGTACCGACCGGCCAGTGCCTGTCCGCCGCCGGCAAGACCGGGCTCAAGCTCACTCACTGCGATCTCGGGCTCGCCCAGCGCTGGCGGCCGCTGCACGCCGCAGTCGTCCTGGAGCAGGCTATCGCCCAGTACGCGAACGCCAGGACCGGCGGCTGCCTGACCTCGGGGCGGCAGCCTGGCCCAGCCAGGCTGGCTAGCTGCGGCCGGGCGCGCACCAGGACCCAGGAGATCGCCTTCTGGTGGAGCGCCTAGGCCACTAGGCCATCAGCCGAAGATCGCGGGCAGCGTACCCTCGTGAGCCTGCCGAAGCTCATCCAGCGCAACCGCGAACTGCCCGTCCACCACCAGCGCCGATCCGCCGGCCAGCCCGAGCACCTGCGCAGGCACCCCGTGCGCGGCACACAGTTCGCTGAACGACTCCTCCTGCCCGTGAGCCACCTGCACGACCACTCGCGCGGCCGACTCGCTGAACAGCATCGTGAGCGGATCAGCGCCCAGGTGAACCTGACAGCCCTGCCCGTCAGTCAGGCAGCACTCGGCCAGCGCCAGTGCCAGCCCGCCATCGGACAGATCATGGGCGGCGGCCAGCATCCCGGCCCCGGCGGCGGCCGCCAGCACCGCCGCCAGCCGCTGCTCGGCGGCCAGGTCGACAGCGGGCGGCCGGCCGCCGAGATGGCCGTGCAGCACCTGCGCCCACAGCGACCCGCCGAACTCAGCGGCCGTGCTCCCGAGCAGCACGATCGTCTCCCCCGCAGCGCTGAACCCGCTCGGCACCCTGCGCCGGACGTCGTCAAGCACTCCCAGCACGCCGATCACCGGAGTCGGCTGGATCGCCTGCGTGCCCGTCTGATTGTAGAAACTGACGTTCCCGCCGGTCACCGGCACGCCCAGGACCTGGCAGCCGTCGGCGAGCCCGCGCACCGACTCGGCGAACTGCCACATCACCGCCGGATCCTCGGGCGAGCCGAAGTTGAGGCAGTTGGTCACGGCCAGCGGTACGGCTCCGGCGCAGGCTACGTTCCGGTACGCCTCGGCCAGCGCGAGCTGCGCTCCGGCGTACGGGTCAAGCAGGCAGTACCGGCCGTTGCCGTCGGTGGCGATCGCGACGCCGAGGAACGAGTCCTCATCGATCCGCAGCACCCCGGCGTCATGCGGCATGGCCAGCGCCGTGTTGCCGCGCACGTAGTGGTCGTACTGCTCGGTCACCCACGTCTTGGCCGCCCCGCCCGGCGAGGACAAGACAGCGAGCAGATCGGCCCGCAGCCGGTCAGCGCCTGCCGCCCTCGCCCCGGCGGCCAGCGAGCCGGGATCGTCAAGCCGCAGCTTGTCCTGACTGACCGGGCGGATCGCTGGCCGGTCGTACAGCGGCCCGTCGGCGGCACTGGCCGGCGGGATGTCGACCACGGCCGCGCCGCGCCAGGTCACCTCGAGCCGCCCGGTGCCTGTCACCTCGCCGATCACCGAGGCCGGCACGTCCCACCGGGCGCAGATGTCAAGGAACCGGTCCAGGTCGGCGGGCTCGATGATCGCCATCATGCGTTCCTGCGACTCGCTGATCAGGATTCCGGCCGGCCCGAGCCCGCTGTCCCGCAGCGGCACCGCGTCAAGCGACACCGCCATGCCGGTACCGCCGGCTGCCGCGCAGCTCGGTAGTAGCGCAGGCGATGCCGGCGGCACCGAGGTCACCGATCGCGACCACAATCCCGGCCGCGTAGAGCTCCAGGCAGCACTCGATCAGCAGCTTCTCCATGAACGGGTCGCCGACCTGCACGTTCGGCCGCTTGGCCCGCTCCCCGCCGGCCGCGTCCGAGCCAGCCCCGAACGACGCGCTGGCCAGCACCGAGGCGCCGCCGATCCCGTCAGGCCCCGTCGGCGAGCCGAAAAGCACGACCTTGTTGCCCGGCCCGCTCGCACTGGCCAGCTTCAGATCCTCATGCCGGAGCACGCCCACACACAGCGCATTGACCAGCGGATTGCCCGAGTAGCACGGGTCAAACGCCAGCTCCCCGCCAATATTCGGCAGGCCAAGGCAGTTGCCGTAGAACGAGATGCCGGCGACCACTCCCGGCAGCACCCGCCGGGTGTCAGGCGCGTCGGCCGCCCCGAACCGCAGGGAGTCAAGCACAGCGACCGGCCGCGCACCCATGGCCAGGATGTCCCGGACGATGCCGCCGACCCCGGTCGCGGCCCCCTGGAACGGCTCGACGTAGGACGGATGGTTGTGCGACTCGATCTTGAAGGTAACCGCGTAGCCCTGGCCGACATCGACCACGCCCGCGTTCGTGCCGATCCCGGCGAGCAGGGCCGACGTCGGCGGCGCCTTCTCCCCGAACTGGCGCAGGTAGGCCCGCGATGACTTGTACGAGCAGTGCTCGCTCCACATGACCGAGTAGATGGCCAGCTCGGACTCGGTTGGCCGGCGGCCGAGCTGGCTGACGATGTTCGCGTACTCATCATCGGTGAGGCCAAGCGCGGCATGCGGCTGGTCCAGATCTGGCGTCGCGGCCGCGTCCGCCACCGTGTCGGCGCCGCTCATGCCGGGGTTACCGACTTCAGGATGGATTGGAAAATTTGCAGCCCCCCAGTCCCGGCCCCGAAGAGGTCATCAATCGCATGCTCGGGATGCGGCATCAGGCCCATCACATTGCCTGACTCGCTGGCGATGCCCGCGATCTCGTTCACCGAGCCATTCGGATTGCCGCCGACGTAACGCGCGACGACCTGCCCGGACGACTCAAGTCCCGCGAGCGTCGCCTGATCGGCGGCATACGAGCCGACTCCGCTCTTGAGCACCACGGTGATCTCCTGGCCAGTCGCATAACCAGAGGTCCAGGGAGACTTACCGTTAACTATCTGGATCTTGACTTTTCTGTTGATGAACCGAAGCCCGGAGTTGCGAGTCAGGGCGCCTGGCAGCAGGTGGGCCTCGCACAGGATCTGGAAGCCATTGCAGATGCCGAGCACGGGCAGGCCGGCCCGGCGGCGGCCACCAGTGCGGTCATCACCGGGGCGAACCTCGCGATGGCGCCGCAGCGCAGGTAATCGCCGTAGGAGAACCCGCCGGGCAAGATCACCGCGTCGACGCCGTGCAGGTCACGCTCATCGTGCCAGAGCGAGGCCGGCTGACCGCCCGCCCGCCTGACCGCGCGGGCGGCGTCCACGTCATCGAGTGATCCCGGAAAGGTGACAATGCCGACCTTGACCATGCAGGCAGGCTACCTGGCCCGGATCCCGCTCCCGGTGCGACCCCGAAGCTCGGCGGCTGGCTAGCCGGCGTCCTTGAGCGCCCAGTCGCCCAGGTTCGCGAGGGGAGCGTCGTCGCGCAGCTCGATCCGCTTGCGGAGCTGGACGACCGTGCCCTGACCAGGGCCGCTGCGCAGGCACACATCGTCCACGCAGGCCCGCATGATCGCCAGGCCCCGGCCAGACTCGGGAAGCTGCTGGATGTCGGTCGCCCTCGCCCGGCGCCTGAGCAGCGGCACCGGCCTGACCGGGGGACGACGCAGATGCGTGCGCCGCGCGGCGCGGAGCCGGCTGGCGTCGATGCCGCGGCCGTTGTCAAGTACCTGAAGCACGCACTTGTTCCGGCCGACCTTGACCACGACCTCGTAGCGGCGGCCGGGACCGGCGTGCCGCAGCACGTTGGTGCAGGCCTCGGTAACGGCCAGCAGCAGGTCCGAGACCGAGTTCTCGTCGACCCCAAGCCGGCTGAGCGTGTCTCCGAGCACCCGGCGCATCACAGGAATGCTGAGCGATTCACGCGGGAACACCAGGCAGAACCGGACATCTCTGCCTGGTCCCTGTGAGTGCAGCGCCCGCGTTCGCATTCGCTCCTCTGTTCCCTGAGGCTAGCGATCTACTCTGATCACATTGTGAGCGTTTCCCGTGCCGGGCCTTGGTAATCATGAACTCGGGCGATCTTCGGACGAACAGTAGCGTTCTGCCGGTTCAACACGAGATTGCGGAAGGGCTGCCGGAAGGCTAAATGGCCAGGATCAGGCTGTGCGGATGGCGAATTCCTCGATCACGGGGTTAGCGAGCAACTCGGCGGCGAGCTCGTCAGCGAGCGCGGTCGCGGTGGCCGCGTCATCGCCGTCATCGATCTCGACCTCAAAGCGCTTGCCCTGGCGGACCGAGCGCACCTGGGGAAATCCGAGCCGATGGCAGGCACCTACGATCGCCTCGCCCTGGGGGTCGCGGATCTCGGACTTCAGCATGACGTCAACGACTATCTTGGCCACGTGAGGCAGCGTACGCGAAGCCGGAATCTGGTCCAGGTTTGACCCGCCTCACCTGGGCTAGTACAGCGGCACTTGACCGGGCATGCGCATTGCCGAGTACTGTCACTGCGGGACATACGACGACTGGCCTGCCGCCGGCTCCCGCTGGCGGACGGCATGAGCAAGCTAGGAGTGGCACGTGGCCGTCAAAGCTGCCGGGCGAGCTGCCTCCCGAACTCGTCTACAGGACAGACCAGATGATAAGCCTGAGCTGATTCAGCTCCTTACCCCAGAGGGTGAGCGGGTCGAGCATCCCGATTACCCGCTTGAGCTGACCGCCGATGAGGTCAAGGCTCTCTACCGGGACCTCGTGCTGGTCCGCAGGATCGATTTCGAGGCTATCGCGCTGCAGCGTCAGGGCGAGCTCGGGATCTGGGCCTCGCTGCTCGGCCAGGAAGCCGCGCAGGTCGGCTCAGGCCGGGCGCTCGGGCCGCGTGACATGGCATTCCCGACCTACAGGGAACACGGCGTCGCCTGGTGCCGCGGCCTTGACCCGGCGAAGCTGCTTGAGCT
The DNA here is from genome assembly GCA_963819285.1 of uncultured Actinomycetota bacterium. Lineage (GTDB taxonomy): Bacteria > Actinomycetota > Actinomycetes > Streptosporangiales > Streptosporangiaceae > Chersky-822. The sequence continues at coordinate 511,615 of CAWFVM010000001.1, read as the reverse complement.
GTTCCGGGGCGTCAGCCACGGCGGCTGGGACCCCAACGCGCACCGCTTCCATCTCTACACGATCGTGATCGGCGCTCAGACGCTGCACGCGACCGGGTATGCGATGGGGATCCAGCGAGACGGAGCGGTCGGCGAGGACGGCGAGGCGGCGATCGCCTACTTCGGCGACGGTGCCACCAGCCAGGGCGACGTGAACGAGGCCTTCATCTGGGCCTCGGTCACCAACGCGCCGGTCGTGTTCTTCTGCCAGAACAACCAGTGGGCCATCTCGGAGCCGCTCGACCGGCAGTCCAAGATCCCGCTTTACCGGCGGGCCGCCGGCTTCGGGTTCCCCGGCCTGCGGGTGGACGGCAACGACGTCTTCGCCTGCCTGGCGGTCACCCGCAAGGCGATGAACGCGGCCAGAGACGGTCAGGGCCCGACGCTGATCGAGGCGTACACCTACCGGATGGGGGCGCACACGACCACCGACGATCCGACGAGGTATCGCCTGTCGGCCGAGCTTGAGTCGTGGAAGCTGAAGGACCCGATCGAGCGAGTCAGGCAGTACCTGATCCGCTCCGGCCTGGCGCAGGAGAGCTTCTTCGCCGAGATCAGCGCCGAGGCCGATGAGGTCGGCACAAGAACGAGGCGATCGTGCCTGGAAATGCCCGACCCAGAACCGCTCAGCATGTTCGACAACGTCTACACCGGCAGGAACGCCCTGCTCGATGAGGAGAAGGCTCAGCTGGCCACGTACCTCAGCTCCTTCGCCGAGGAGGACGCGCGATGACCACGCTGACCCTGTCGAGGGCGCTGAACGAAGGCCTGCGCAAGGCCATGGAGAACGACCCCAAGGTGCTCATCATGGGTGAGGACGTCGGCAAGCTGGGCGGCGTCTTCCGGGTGACCGACGGCCTGCAGAAGGACTTCGGCGAGGACCGGGTGATCGACACCCCGCTGGCCGAGTCCGGCATCATCGGCACGGCGATCGGGCTAGCGCTCCGAGGCTACCGGCCGGTGTGCGAGATCCAGTTCGACGGCTTCGTCTACCCGGCGTTCGACCAGATCGTGTCCCAGCTGGCGAAGATGCCCTACCGGTCGCTTGGCAAGCTCAGGCTGCCCATCACGGTCAGGATCCCGTTCGGCGGCGGCATAGGCGCGGTCGAGCATCACAGCGAGTCGCCCGAGGTCCTGTTCGTCCACACCTCCGGGCTCCGCGTCGTGGCCTGCGGCGACCCGGCCGACGCCTATGCCATGATCCAGCAGTCGATCAGCTGCGATGACCCGGTCATCTTCTTTGAGCCCAAGCGGAGATACTGGGACAAGAGCGAGGTTGACCTGGCCGGCGCCGTGGCGGCTGCCCCGGCGCTCGATGAGGCGAGGACGCTGGTCAGCGGCAGCGACCTGACCCTGATCTGTTACGGCCCGATGGTCAGGACGTGCGCGGAGGCAGCGACCGCCGCGCAGGCCGAGGGGCGGTCAGTCGAGGTCATTGACCTGCGTTCGCTGTCGCCGCTCGACCTGGCGACAATCTACGAGTCGGTGCGCAGGACCGGCCGCTGCGTGGTCGTCCATGAAGCACCGGTCACCGCCGGGCTCGGGGCCGAGATCGCGGCGCGGGTCTCACAGGAATGCTTCTACTCGCTTGAAGCGCCGGTGCTCCGGGTAGGCGGTTACTCCACGCCGTACCCGGCATCCAGGATCGAGGAGCACTACCTGCCCGATCTGGATCGGGTACTCGATGCCGTCGACCGCTCGTTCGCTTTCTGAGAGGCCTCCATGTCAGAGCTGAGAAACTTTAAGCTCCCCGACGTCGGCGAGGGCCTGACCGAGGCGGACATCGTCAGGTGGCTCGTGCAGCCGGGCGACGAGATCACGATCAACCAGATTATCGTGGAGATCGAGACGGCCAAGGCGGTCGTGGAGCTGCCGAGCCCGTACGCGGGAGTCGTCGCCGACCTGCTGGTGCCTGAGGGCGCGACCGCCGATGTCGGAACGCCGATCATCTCGGTTCAGGTCGGTCCTGGAAATGGCGCGGTCCCGGCCGGGGCGCGGCGCTGGCCGGGGCGGCGCCGGCGATCAGCGAGCCGCCTGTCGAGGGGGCGGTCGAGCCCGGCATCATTGGCAGTCCGGCGCCCAAGGCCGAGCGCCAGGCGGTGCTAGTCGGGTACGGGGTCAAGCTTGGCGCGACCCAGCGGCGTCAGCGGAAACAAGCAGCCCCAGCCACCCCGGCAGCCTCTGCTGCCCCAGCAGCCCCGGCCACCCCGGCAGTCCCAGCCACCCCGGCAGCCCCAGCCCGGGCCGGCGTCGGTGTGCTCGCCAAGCCGCCGGTACGCAAGCTCGCCAAGGATCTTGGCGTGAACCTGGCTCTGCTGACGGGTACTGGCCAGAACGGCGTCATCACCAGGGACGACGTCCAGGCCGCGGCGGACCAGGCCCCAGCTGGCGAGGTCAGCCGGGCTGCGGGGTCCGGGCTAGCTCAGGCGGGCCGAGTGGCCGCGCTGCCCCGGGAGGAACGCATCCCGATTCGCGGCGTGCGCAAGCACATGGCGGCCGCGATGATGGCGAGTGCCTTCACCGCGCCCCACGTCACCGAGTTCTTGCAGATTGACATCACCGAGACCATGTCCGCCACGGCCAGGCTCAGGCAGCTCGCCGACTTCGATGGCATCAGGGTGTCGCCGCTGCTGCTGGTGGCCAAGGCGCTGATGGTCGCGGCGAGCAGGAATCCGCTGATCAACTCGTCCTGGGACGAGGCAGCCCAGGAGATCGTCGTTCGTCACTATGTCAACCTGGGCATAGCGGCGGCGACCGACCGGGGCCTGGTCGTCCCGACGGTCAAGGACGCGCACGCCATGACGCTGCCCGAGCTCGGCCGGGCGATCGGCGAGCTGGCCGAGACCGCGCGGGCCGGCAAGTCGACGCCGGCCGACCTGAGCGGCGGCACGATCACGGTCACCAACGTGGGCGTATTCGGGGTGGATACCGGCACGCCGATCATTTCGCCCGGGGAGGCGGCAATCCTGGCACTCGGGCAGGTCAAGGACGCGCCCTGGGTGCACGAAGGGCAGCTCGCCGTGCGCAAGGTGTGCACGCTCGCGTTGTCGTTCGATCACCGGATCATTGACGGCGCGACCGGCTCGGCCGTGCTGCGCGAAGTCGGGGCCATGCTGACCGACCCCCTGCGCATGCTGGCCTGGTCCTAGAGGCAGCCCGGCCACTCCGCCGGAGTTCCGTGATCATGGCCGAGGTCTTGATCACGGAACCCTGGCGGGGTGATCATCCGACCTATCTTCCGCGATCAAGATCAGATTCATGATCACGGAAGGTTGCGCGGGGTAGCTCGACGCTTGGCAGGGCTGCCGGACCAGGCTGCCTGTTTCCGCTGCTGTCCGGCCGACGGCAGAAAGCCCCCTGAAGTGGCGAATATCGGGCACGACAGCCTACCGGCTCGACCTACCTCGGCCGGAATTGGCAAATTCGGACAGAACAGCCCGAGTCAAGTTGCCCGGCTCGACCGACCTCCGCCGACGATCCTTGCGCTGGCCCTCCTGCCGGGAAACCCCGCCAGGATCCAGGGGTCAGGCCGGCCTTCTCACGGAGAGTTTCGTCTCGCGGAGAGTTCTCAGTGTCCTGCCGGAGAGTTGCCGTCATCCTCGTGGAGAGTTGTCGTTTCACGGAGTAAACGCCGCGGCTAACTCTCCACGAAACGACAACCCTCCGCGAGAACGACGAAAACTCTCCGCGAAACGAAGCCTCGCCCCCAGCACCCGGATTTGGTGCGGGGCGGGGCTGCCGGGAACATATTGATGCCGGGCCGGAGTGCCGGGACTTGGAAGAGCGGGTTATCGACCGATCGGAGCAGGGATGATCAGGCATGTCGTGGTGCTTACCTGGCTGCCGGATACGACAGCCGAGCAGAAACAGCACGTTGTCGCGCAGCTCACCACGCTGGCTGAGCTGATGCCCTGGGTGCGCGCCTACAAGTTCGGCCCCGACCTGGGCTTCGCTGCCGGCAACGCGGACTTCGCCGTCACCGCCGACTTTGATGACGTCGCCGGCTATGAGGCGTACCGGGACTTCCCGGCCCACCTCGAAGTCCTCAGCTCGATCATCAAGCCCATCGTGGCCCAGCGGGTCGCGGTGCAGGTGGAGATCTGAGCTAGAACGCCGCCTCGGGCAGGTCCATCAGGTCGGCCGAGGTTGATTCCACGATCTCGCGGTCGGCGGCCAGCCTGGGGAGGACGTTCTCGGTGAAGAACCTGGCGGCGGCGATCTTGCCCGCGTAGAAGCTGGCATCGTCGCGGTGTCCGGCGGCTGGCGTGGGTGCGTCACCGCCGGCGTCCAGGGCGGCAGTGGCCACCTCGGCCTGCCTGACCAGCAGCCAGCCGATGACCAGGTCACCGAGAGCGAGCAGCAGCCTGGAGGTGTTCAGGCCGATCTTGTTGATCTCGTCTGGCTGCTGAACGCTGCCGGCCAGGTAGCCGTGCAGGGCATTGACCATGGCATCGAGGTGGTCCGCTGCCCTGGCTAGCGCCGCGCGTTCCTTTTTCAATCTGCCGTTGCCTTCTTCGGCGGCTGCCGTCGCCCTGATCTGGCTGAGCAGATAGGCGAGCGCCTCACCCTGGTTGCGCACGATCTTGCGGAAGTACAGATCCATGCCCTGGATAGCGGTGGTGCCCTCGTAGAGGCTGTCGATCTTGGCGTCCCTGATGTACTGCTCAAGCGGGTAGTCCTGCAGGTAGCCCGAGCCGCCGAGGGTCTGCAGCGACAGCGTCAGCATCTCGTAGGCCCGCTCTGAGCCGACTCCCTTGACGACGGGCAGCAGCAGGTCATTCATGGCGGTCGCCTGCTTGTCGTGCCTGGCCGTCGGCCTGGGCGAGCTGCTCGGTGTCCTGGAAGGTCGCTGTGTAGTGCACGAGGGCGCGCATGCCCTCCGCGTACGCCTTCTGCATCATCAGAATTCGGCGCACGTCGGGATGATGGGTGATCGTGACCCTGGGCGCGGTCTTGTCCGACATGCTGGGTGAGCTCGCCACCCTGCACCCGGTTCTTGGCGTAGTCAAGCGCGTTCAGGTAGCCGGTGGACAAGCGTGGCGATCGCCTTGGTGCCGACCATCATCCGGGCGTACTCGATGATCATGAACATCTGCCTGATGCCGTCGTGCACCCCGCCGATCAGGGTGCCGACCGCAGGGCGTTCGGCGCCGAAGGTGAGCTCGCAGGTCGTCGACACCTTCAGGCCCATCTTGTGCTCGACGTTGGTCGCGTAGACGCCGTTGCGCTCGCCGAGCTCGCCATCAGGACCCGTCAGGTACTTCGGGACCAGGAACATCGACAGGCCCTTAGTGCCAGGCCCGGCGCCGTCAGGACGGGCCAGCACCAGGTGGAAGATGTTCTCCGCCAGGTCGTGCTCGCCACTGGTAATGAATCGCTTGACGCCCTCGATGTGCCAGGTGCCGTCGGGCTGCTCGAAGGCCCTGGTCCGCCCGGCGCCGACATCGGACCCCGCGTCGGGCTCGGTCAGCACCATCGTCGCCGTCCACTTGCGCTCGACCGCCTGCCTGGCGAACTCCCGCTGGTCCGGCGTGCCGATCTCCCACAGAGCGCTGGGCGAACGCCGCGCCGCTCGCGTACATCCAGATAGCCGGGTTGGCGCCGAGAATCAGCTCGGCCACGCTCCACCACAACGAGCGCGGCACCGCGCTGCCGCCCAGGTCGGCCGGCAGTTCGAGCCTGAACCACTCGGCGTCCATGAACGCAGCGAAGGATCTGGCGAAGGCTTCGGGCATCCGCACCGAGTGCGTGGCCGGGTCGAAGACCGGCGGATTGCGGTCGCCGTCGGTGAACGACTCCGCCATCGGCCCGGTAGCCAGCCGGTTGACCTCGTCCAGGATGCCGCGTGCGGTCTCCTCGTCCAGCTCGGCGTGCGGCGCCTGCCCCAGCAGCCGCTGCCGGCCGAACACCTCGAAGAGGTTGAACTCGATGTCACGCAGGTTGCTCTTGAAGTGAGTCATGTCCGCCTCCCGCCAGAGTGCCCGTAGTTGCGCAAACTCTGCTCTGCTCAGTCGGCACTGCGTTTGTACTCAATCGTCGCAGTTAGGTTACTGAGCAGTAACATCAGTCTACTACTCATCGGTAACCACGGGGAAGATCGTCCAGCTGAGCCGTGCGCGTCATCTGAGCGGCAGGATGTTGACCGCGCGGGCGATGACCAGCACGCCGAGCACCAGCGAGACAGCGGACTGGACGAGCATCGTCAGCTTGGCCCAGCGCGCCAGCGGCAGGACGTCGGTCGGGCTGAACGCGGTGGCGTTGGTGAAAGAAAGGTACAGATAGTCAACAAACCTCGGGCCCCAGCCTGGCGGGGTCAGCTCTGGCTCGCTCATCTGGGTAAACAGCAGGTCAGGGAACTCGACCCGGCCGAGCAGGCGGCTGACCGGGCCGCCGCGGTCGAACTCCCAGTACCAGAGCGCGAACGCGATCACGTTCGTGCCCCAGATGGCGGCACCGGACAAGAACAGGTCAATCGCCGCGCCCTGGGCGCCACCGGTGGCCGGCAAGTGGTTGGTCACGATGGCCCGCACCAGCAGCAGCGCCGAGACCGCGTTCGCCGCCGTGATGAAGATGATCAGCGTGATGCTGGCCGTCCTGATCGGCCTCGACATCCGCTCGATCCTGATCGGGTTGGCCGCGAACAGCGCGATGAGCACTGCGCCTTCCATCCCGAAAAGCAGGTAGTGCAGCACCGTCGGGTGCAGTACGAACTGCGTGGGCAGCCGTCCCTGCAGCACGATCGCGACGATCACCGCCAGCGAAACCGGCCACCGGGGCTCGGGCCGGTCCTGCCGGTGCAGCCTGCTGGTACCGGCGGCCTGCAGCCGGTTCGCCGCCTTCAGCAGATGCAGCATCTCGGCTCGCCACAGGGCGTCTGGATGCCCGTCAGCGCCGGCGTGCTCGCCGGCCCGGCGCCACCCTGATGGCCGAGCAGGTGGTGCATGCGGTGATGTGCCGCCTGCTCCGCGGCGACTGGGCCCGCCGGCCCGGCCAGACCTGGATGCTCGACGTGCTCCGCGTGCTCCGCGTGCTCGGCGAACTCCGCGAACTCGGCGAACTCCGCGCGATCAGCATGCTCGGCGAACTCGGCATGTTCCGCGTGCTCGGCGAACTCGACCAGCTCGCCGTCGCCGTCACCCGATGGATCTTCGTGGCTCATAGTCCCCATTCTGGGGGTCTGACCGTTCCGCGGTGCTCGTTCTCGATCTACAGTGTCGGCATCGGCGCGATTAGACCCGCGACCTGACCCCGCTGAATGAGGTAGACCGATGGCGATTGGCCTCACCACTGACCATCTGGAACTGGCAGCGACGGTTCGCGGCTGGGCGGGGCGGCACAGCACGTCCGCCGTGGTCAGAGCAGCGGCCGAGGGAACCGACGCTGGCGCCTCGGTCTATCTGGCTGCTTCGGGCCAGCACTGGCCAGTCAGGGCCTGCTCGGCCTGCATCTGCCGGAGGCAGCGGGCGGCCAGGGCTTCGGCCTGCCTGAGCTCGCCATCGCGATCGAGGAGCTAGGGCGGGCGCTGCTGCCCGGCGGCTACCTGCCGACCGTGCTCGCGTCGGCGGTGCTCGCGTCGGCCGGGCTCGGCGCCTGCGGTGATCCGGCGGATGAGCTGGTCGCCAAGCTGGCCGGCGGGTCAGTGACCGGGACGGTCTGCCTGGCCAGGGGGCTGACCGCCCGGCCGGGCGAGTCCGGCGATCTGGGCCTGGTCGTCAGCGGCGAGTGCGGCCCGGTGCTGGCTGGGGCCATGGCCGACATCATTGTCGCCGCTGTCGAAGTGGCCGCTGTCGACGTGTCCGATGGCGGAGTGCCTGGTGGCGGAGTACCTGGTGGCGAGGTCTGGGTGGCCCTGGACGCCGCCGACCTCGATCTGGCCATTCTCGACGGACTCGATCTGACCAGGCCGCTGGCGCGGATCGGAGCTGACCAGCTGGTCGTGCCCGGCGACCGGGTGCTGAGCGGCCTTGACCGGGGCACGGTGATCAGCCTGGCCGCGATCTTGTTTGGCGCCGAGGCATGCGGGATAGCTGACTGGGCGGTGCGGACCGCCGCTGACTACGCCAGGATCAGGCATCAGTTTGGCCGGCCGATCGGGCAGTTCCAGGCGGTCAAGCACCGGTGCGCCCGCATGCTGACCAGCGCTGAGCAGGCAGCGGCGGCAGTCTGGGATGCCGCGAGGGCGACACCAGGCCCCGACCGGGAGTTCGCGGCCAGCGTTGCCGGCGTCGTGGCACTGGACGCGGCCGTCGACGCGACGAATGACTGCATCCAGACTCTCGGCGGCATCGGCTACACCTGGGAGCACGAAGCCCACCTCTACTACCGCAGAGCCCTGTCACTGCGCGCGCTGCTCGGCCCCTCGATCAGGGGACGGGAAGAGGTCGCCAGGCAGGCCCTGACTTCGGGGATCAGGCCAGCCACCGTCGAGCTGCCTGAGGGGGACGCCGAGTTCCGGGCCGAGGTCCGAGCCGAGCTGGCCGAGATCGGCAAGGTGACCGGCCAGGAGCGCACGCACCGCCTCGCGGCCGGCGGCTGGGTACTGCCGCATCTGCCGAGGCCGTGGGGACGGGGCGCCAGGCCACTTGAGCAGCTCGTCATCGACGCCGAGTCGCGTGCGGCCGGGATCAGGCCGCACAACCTGGCGATCGGGGCCTGGGTGGTCCCCGCCCTGATTCAGTACGGCACGCCCGCTCAGCAAGAACGCTTCCTGCCGCCGACCCTGCGGCTGGACTACCTCTGGTGCCAGCTATTCAGCGAGCCCGGCGCTGGGTCCGATCTCGCCGGGCTGACGACTCGGGCGCGGCGAGCAGACGGCGGATGGCGTATCACCGGCCAGAAGATCTGGACCTCGCTGGCCAGGCAGGCCGCGTGGGCGATCTGCATCGCCAGAACTGACCCGGCCGCTCCCCGGCACGCCGGAATCAGCTACTTCCTGGTGGATATGAGCTCTGCGGGCATCGAGGTGCGGCCGCTGCGCGAGATCACCGGGGACGCTTCTTTCAACCAGGTGTTCCTTGACGATGTGTTCGTGCCTGATGACTGCCTGGTCGGCGAGGTCAACGGCGGATGGCGGATCGCGAGAACCACCCTGGCCAATGAGCGAGTGTCGCTCTCGGCGTCCTGGACGTTCGGATCGGGGGTGGCCGAGCTCCTCGGGTCGCCGGCGCGGCTGGCGACCCGCCGCTCGGTGACGTGGGCAGGCTGGTGTGCGACGCTAGGGCGATCGAACTGCTCGGCCTGCGGGTGACGCTCAAGCAGCTGTCAGGAACCGAGCCTGGCGCGACTGGCAGCGTCCGCAAACTGCTCGGCATGCGCAACGCACAGCAGATCGCCGAGCTGTGCCTGGCGATGTCAGGCGAGAGCGGCGCGCTCGGGTCGGGCGGCGGCTCCGGCCCCGGCTCGGGCCGACGGACTGGCGAGACTAGGCTCGCCAGGACCGCGGGCGCGAATGGCGAACCCGATGGGGCTAAGTGGGCCAGGCAGACGCTCCAGACCAGGGCGGTCACGATCGGCGGCGGTACGACCGACATCCAGCTCAACATCATCGCCGAGCGAATACTCGGCCTGCCCAGAGATCCGGACCCGCCAGACCCGCAGGGCCCGGCGCAGCCGCCAGACCCGCCGCAGCCGCCAGCGGCACCCGTCTAACCCGTCTGACCCCGCATGTTTCCGTGATCATGCAGCACTGCATGATCACGGAACATCGGCAGCGTGATCACCCCACCAGAACTCCGTGATCACCGTCCCAGGCATGATCACGGAACATGAGCGGCGGTGGTGAGACTTACCGCAATCAGCCGGAGGCTGGCGGGAACGCGGTCGGACCACTCTGGCCGCCAAAGCCGGGCTGGTCCTGCTCTGGATCGGTCGCCGGCTCCTGGCTCGGCCCGGCCCCGGGGAAATCAGAAGCGGGGAAGCCGGAGGCAGGGAAGCCGGCGGCAGGGCCACCAGAGGCCGGGACACCGGAAGCGGGGAAGCCGTCAGCCGGAGCCGCAGGCGGGAACGCCGTCACGGGCACAGCCTCGGGAAACCCCGCCGGACCACCAGCCGGCGGAAACGCCTGCGGACCACCAGCCGGCGGGAACGCCTGCGGACCACCAGCCGGCGGGAACCCCTGCGGACCACCAGCCGGCGGAAACGCCTGCGGGCCGGGCTGACCAGCACCGGGGAACCCGCCAGGCGCCGCTGGCCCGCCGGGACCCGCTGGCGCCGTCGGCCCGCCGAAGTCCGGCCCCGGACCAAAACTCGGCCCTGGACCGAAGCTGGGCCCCGGACCGAAGCCGGGCTGGGTGCCCACCGGCGCGCCGGGCATGGCACCAGGTACGTTCGGGTCAGCTGGCGGCGGGGTGCTCGACAGGAAGGAACCAGGACCCATCTGGGCCTGGGCCTGCTGCGCCTGCGCTGCTGCCTGGGTCGCCTGCTGCACGATGTCGACGCTGTTCTGCGACTCGTGCTGGGTGAGCTCGGTGACCAGCCGGTCGATCTCGCTGTCGATACTGGGAGCGGCGCGGCCGGTGCGCTGGGCCAGCACCGCTACGCCGAGGCTGCGCAGCATCGCGTCGGCCTTCCGCTGGGCCGGCAGGTTGTCGATCTTGGCCATGCCCGCGTTGGCCTGCTGCGCGAGCGAGTTCGCCTGCGCCTTCACCTTGTCCATCAGCCCCATGGCTGTGCCACCTCCACGTCCGTGACCTGAGAGGAACTCCGGAACTGGAGAAAAACCGCAAGCCCAGGCCACGCCATCGCCTTAGCCTAGCTCCCAGCCACCCAAGAAGCGGAAAAAGCCCGGTGCCGCCCCTTTCCAGAGCCGCATCAATGTGACACAGATGCAGTCCCAGCAACACCGGTATCACATCGAGGCGGCTCGGGCGGAGTGAGGAGCGGCTCGGGCGGAGCTATGAGGTTGACCTGGGCAGACCCCAGGCATACACGCCATTGTCGTTCGCGGTAAACAGGTGCCCGTCGGCAAACACGCTCTGTGCGAAATCGAAGCCGCCGGTAGGCAACGTCCAGTCGATCGCGCCGGTTGCCGCGTTGACGAGATAGACCGCGTTCGGCCGGCTGGAGGTGTCATAGGTGCCGACTGCGATGACGCCGGCGCCATCCAGGCTCGGCGTGCCGAGCACGCTGTTGGGCAGGCCCCGGATCCACAATCGCCTGCCGGTGGCGGGATCCAGCGCGGTGATCGACCCCCGGTAGACCTTCCCGTCGATCCGGACCTGGTCAGCACCGATGTAGAGTCGCTTGCCGTCGTAGGCGGTCGCCGAGATGCACCGGCCGATCCCGATGCTCTTGCCGAACGCCGCCCCGATCCGCCGCCACCAGACGAGCCTGAGGGTTGAACGGTTGAGCAGGTAAAGGACGCCGTTCTTATTGCAGGTGGCGACGTACTTGCCGAACAGTGCAGGCGAGGCGCCGAAATCGCCGTCGGTGACCACCTGACTGGCCGGGACGTGGAACGCCGCCAGCGGCCGCAAGGTCGGCGATAGCCGCACCACCGCGTCGGTGAAGCCGGGCTCGCCGATACCGGGCTCCGGGTTGCCGGTCGAGATATACACCTCGCCCGCACTGCCAACCGCCGCGCTCGACCAGACCGATCCGCCAAGCTGGCCCGGCGGGAGGGAATAGAACCGGCCGACCTGCCTGCCGGTCACCTGGTTGTAGCCGACCAGGCCGCCGCGAACCATCGGCTTATCGCAGTGCGACGATATGCCGATATAGACACGACTGTCGGCTACCGTCGGAGATGACCATTGATAATAGTTGCTCGTCACCTTCGAAGGAACGACGATCTGCTGCCGCCATTTCACCGACAGATCCGACGCGCGCATCGCGTACAAGACCTCATTGGCCCCGGCTACATAGACCATCGCCTGCTGGTCTGACGGATCTATGGCCACCGTCGCGGTCGCGATGAATCCCGCTCCTGCCGCTCCGCACTCACGGCCGGGAATGAAGCCGATAAAGCGTTTAGCCAGGACCGCTCCGGTAAGCGCGCTGAGCTTATAGAACCAGCCGGTCTCCGAGCCGATGTAGACCGCGTTGCCGTATACGGTGGGACTCGCCTGAAATCCTGGCTCCGGCTGTCCGTGCAGCGTGGGCCCGGTGCCCACAAAACGCCAGTCTCGGATCAGCTGGTGCGCGTCCGCCGGAGTGATGAGTTTCTCCGCGGGATTGTACGAGGTATGCAGTGGTCCGCCGAGGTAACCAGGCCAGTTTCCTGGAATAGCGGCCAGCGCCGGATCTGCCGCTGTCAGGACAATAACTGCCATCGCGGCAGCGGCCATTACCACCCCGGCATGACCGAACTTGCTCCAGTATCTCAATTCGCAGCCCCCCGTGATCAGCACCAGTCACAACGGGCCTCATTATGCTCAGCGAGCAAGCGAATCAGCTATGGACGCGCCGCAGCGAGCTCGCCGGCCAGACTGCGGGCGATAGCCGTGAGATCTGATGCGACATTTATCAGCCGGCAGCCGTTTTCGCGATAGCGCCTGGCGGTCACGCCATCGAGAGAGTGCACGCCGACCGGCTTCCCAGCGGCAGCGCACTGCGCCCGGATCTGCTCAAGCGCCGGACCAAGCACCGGATCATCCGGGCTCGGCTCGCAGCCAAGTGAGTACGACAGGTCTCTCGGCCCGACGTAAATGCCATCAACCCCGTCCAGCGTGAGGGTCGTCGCGAGTTCGGTCATGGCCGCGGCCGATTCCACCATGATTATGCAAAATGGAACGCTCGGGCTGGCCAGGACACCACCGCCGGACCGGTACCCAGCCGGTGGGTAGTGGCAGGCGCCGGCTGCCGTCTTCGCTTGCGCGGCGGACTCCACGTTCGGCACGATCACTCCGGCGCAGCCGAGGTCGAGCGCCCGGCCGATATCGGCGGGATGCGCATGCCTGACCCGCGCCACGGGCACGGCGCCGGCCAGCGCGATCGCGTTCGTCAGGGCGGGCAGGTCGTGCTCGGTCGCGCCGCCGTGCTGCAGGTCGATCACGACGTAGTCCAGGCCGGCCGCGGCCATCGCGGCGACGCTCAGCGGATCGGGGATCAGTGACCAGCCGCCGTAGAGAGTGTCGTCGCCGTGCAGCCTGGCCCGCAGGTTTTCGTTATGCATCTTGCCAACACAACCACACCGTGTGACGGTCACGCCTATCGGCAGGCATCAGGCCGCCAGGCCAGGCTTGGCGGCTACCCTCATGCCGGTGATGTCATCGATGTCGGCTGTGCCGCTGTCCGCGCCCGGGCTCTGGCTGACCGGGCTGGAGCGGGGCTTGCTGCTCACCGGGCTGGCGATCGCGCTCGGCGGGCTCGCCGGGCGGGGTCTGGCCAGGAACTACAAGGGAGCCAGGCCCGCCCCGCTGCCCGAGCCGTGGGCGATACCTGGCTGTCTGCTCGGCCTGGGGGCATCGGCAGCGCTGATCGCGACCGCGCTGGCCGACCCGAGCCTGGCGAGCGGCCTTGCGCACCCGTATGTACTCGGGCCGAGAGCGGGCGCCACGCTGGCGTTCGCCGTCGTCGAGCTCGCGTGCTTCGCCGTCGCTGCGGTGCTGCTTGGCCTGGGCAAACCGGGTCCCGGCACTCAGCCGCTGCTCGGGGTGGTGCTGGCCGAGGCACTTCGCGCCCACCCGGAGGGCCTCCTGCCGCTAGCCGGCGCGCTGCTCACGATCTGTCATCTGCTCCCGGCCGTGCTCTGGGCCGGCCTGCTCCTGTATGTGCTGCGCACGGCGATCGCCTGGCGGGCCGACTCCGACGCCGTGCAGGGGCTGATCGGGCTGTACGGAAATACCGCTGCCTGGCTGTTCGGCGCGGTCGTCGTCACCGGGTTGCTGTCCGCGCTGCTCCTGGTGCCAGTCGGCTCGCTGCTGACAACCGACTATGGCCTGTTCCTCGTCGGCAAGTCGGCGCTGGTCGCCGTGGTCGCCGGGCTGGCGATCGCGGGGCGCGCGGCAATGAGCCGGCGAGCAGGACTGGGAGCGCGTCCGCGTCCGGCGCGTCTGGCAGGTCCGGCCCGGCCGGCGGGTCCGGCCCGAGCGACCAGGCTGGAGTGCGCGATGCTCGCGGCCGTCCTCCTGGTCGCTGGCCTGCTCACGGTCATCACGCCACCATCGACGCATGCTTTCGGCCAGACCACGCGACACCGAAACAATGGCCCCCCAGCCAGTTTCCGTGATCATGGACCTCGGCCTGATCACGGAAACGGCGCGGGGCCGGAAGAGGGCCGGACGCTGCGGCGCGAGGCCGGAAGAGGGCCGGACGCTGCGGCGCGAGGCTGGTCGCCAATTCGGGCACCCCGCGCGGAATGGCGGCGGTCACTCGGACGGCGGGTTGATCCAGAGGCAGAAGGGGTGGCCGGCTGGATCTAGATAGACCCGCACGTACTCTTGCGGCTGGAACTCGGCGAGCACCGCTCCGGCGGCGATCGCGTGCGCACCGCCGGTCTCCAGGTCGTCGACCTCGATATCCAGGTGCACCATCATCTGCTGGTCGCCGGGGCCAGACGGCCAGATCGGAGGCACATGCCCCTCCTCGGTCTGGAACGACAGGCCGCGACCTCCCTGCGGCGGCCGCAGGGTGACCCAGCCGGGCTCGTCCGTCCCGAGCTGCCAGCCGAGCAGCCTTCGGTAGAAGTCGGCCAGTACCCGGGCATCGGGAGCACCGAAGACGATTCCCGAGATCTCCATCCTCGGACGTTCCGCCATTGTCACACGCACCTCATCCGGTCAGGCCAGCCAGTCCTGCCTGGCTCAGTATTCGCGCCTGTGCAGGAACTCCACGGCGATCAGCGCGAGCACGCCGCCCCCGAGCGTGAGCCAGGCACCGGGCCGCAGGTCTGATACCGGCAAGTTCGTTGTGTTAAAGCGGCTCACGTACAGGCCGAGCCAGAGTCCTCCGGCGACTAGGGCCAGCAGCGCGAAGGAGCCCGCTACCAGCCTCGACCCGGCAAGCCCGCCGAGAAATACGATGGCGCCGATGATGACCACCGCGAATCCGAAGGTGCGCAGGAAGGGGCCGGTGCTCTGGTAAGACCAGTTCAGCACGCTCTTGAGCGCGGTGTGCTTGATCCCGGCCGAGGGGTGACCGTGGCCGACATTGATCCAGGTGAGCTCGGTGCCAGCGGCGATCGCTAGTCCGCAGAGGGCGATAATGACCCCAGCGGCCAGACGGTGCCGATATCTCATGGATTGATGCTAGTGCTGCCGCGTTCATTCAGCGAACAGGAACGGTCACAGTGCGCGACATCGATCATGACGGCTATGATCCGGACTCCGTGCGGCGTACCTACGATGACCTGGCCGCCGACTACGCTGTCCGCTTCGGCTCCGAGCTCGCCGATGCTGACGAGGCCGACCCGGACACTGATTTCCTAGACCAGGTCCTGAGCGGCTTCCCCGCTGGCCCCGTGCTCGATCTTGGCTGCGGGCCGGCCCAGATCAGCCAGTACCTGGCGGCCAGAGGCCGATCGATGATCGGGATCGACTTCGCCCCGGCGATGCTGGCTGTGGCGGCCAGACAGGTCCCCGCCGCGCGGCTGATCGCCGCGGATCTGCTCGCGCTGCCGCTGCGGGACTCGACCTGCGGGGCCGCGATCGCCTCCTACTCACTGCATCATCTGCCGAAAGCAAGACTCGGCGCGGCCCTGACCAGCATCGCAGCGGTATTGCGCCCCGGCGGGACACTAGTGATCATCACCCACGGCGGGTCAGGCGAAGAGCGGCTGGACCGGCCCGCAGGTCAACTGGTGCTGAGCCGGTATTCACCCGATGAACTGGCCGAAGCCCTGCGAGCCGCCGGCCTGTCCCCGAGCTTGTCCGCACCAGGCCACCCCGGCCAGGCGAGTACCCAGCCGAGAAGATCAGGATCAGCGCCCGACGGTTAGTCACGTGAATTCCAGGTTTCTTGAGGGCTGCGGCGGGGCTTGGGCCCGGCGACAGTCCGGTTCCCGGCGGTGGTACAGCCCGTCGCCGTGTGGCGGGACTGCCGGGTATCAGCCGTTCCGGGGTTTCGGCGGCTGACCTGCCTGGGCGGAGGATGACGGTCCGGAACGTCGGCAGGGTGATCACCGGACCGGGCTTCGATGGGGTGAGGGGCCGGGCCGGACTTGCGGGTTCTGGGCGGCTTGCGGGGTTTACGCCGGGGCGGTGGCTTAAAGATCTAGGAGACTTTTTTCCTGTAGGAGGATTGACCACCATATTCGCTGTTAAGTCTCCTACAGGAAAAAGTCTCCTACAGGATCAGGCGAGCCTGGCAGCGGGTGAGCCAGATGTGAAAGCTGAGTCACCAGGGACCAGCCCGGTCCGGCGGTGGCTCCGCCAGGTCCGGGCGGTGGCTCCGCCAGGTCCGGGCGGTGGCTCCGCCAGGTCCGCGAGGCCGCCCGATCACGGAATTCGCGCCAGAGCCACGTTCCATGATCACGCGGGGAACGGTGCTGACGGGGTCCGGGGTAGCGGCGGTGCCCCGCCAATGTTCCGTGATCATGATTGGGGTCTTGATCACGGAACGCTGATGGGGTGATCACGCGACTCAGGTTCCGTGATCAAGGTCGGTTTCTTGATCACGGAAGGTTGCCGGGGTACTCAGGCACCCAGCCGGCTGAAACCTGGCGATCGACGTACGTAATCTGATCTGGTGCGGACTAGCGAGCTTGGCACGCAGGACCAGCAGGACCAGGCGGACCAGCAGGACCAGGCCCAGGCGAGCCACCCGCCAGTGCCGGCGCCGGTCATTGAGATCGCGGCTGGCCGCGAGCTCCGCGTCGTCTGGGCGAACGAGGACGCCCTGACCTATGAGATCGGCGCCGGCGAGAATCGCTGTTTCGCGAAATGGTCCCCGGTCATCAGCAGCCTCGACCTGGCCGGCGAAGCCGAGCGGATGACCTGGGCCAGGACCTTCACCCCCGTGCCGAGGCTGATCGACAGCGGCGCCGACGAGACGGGAAGCTGGATCGTGACCGCCCCGCTGCCCGGCCGCAATGCCGTCGATGACAGGTGGAAGGCTGAGCCAGGCACCGCCGTCCGCGCGATCGGCGAAGGCCTGCGATCCATGCATGAAGCGCTGCCGGCGCTCCTGCCCGTTCTCCTGGACCGCGCGGGAGAGGGTCGACAGCGCCGCCCGAGCCGCGCAGGCCGGCCAGCCGTCCAGCAAAAGGCACTGGCACGAGAGCCACCAGCACCTCACCATCGAGAACGCACTCGAACTGGTCGCCGAGATACCGCCTGACGACAAGCTAGTGGTCTGCCACGGTGACGCCTGCGCGCCCAACACTCTGCTGACCGATGACGGCCGCTGGTCGGGCCACGTCGACCTCGGCGCGCTCGGCCGGGGCGACCGGTGGGCCGACCTCGCGATCGCCACCTGGAGCACCCAGTGGAACTACGGCCAGGGCTGGGAGGGCCTGCTGCTTGACGCCTACGGCATCGAGCCCGATCACGACCGGACCAGGTACTACCGCCTGCTCTGGGACCTCGGCGCGCCCGGGTCCTGACCAGGCACTAACTAGCGTCGTCGATCTCCACCGTCCCGCCGCTGCGCCAGTACTCACCGTCGGCCCGGTCGAGAAAGCCCTCATCCACCAGGTACCGGCGCAGTGCCACGTAGTCGTCGAACCGGCCGCGCAGGATCGCGTTCACGTCCTGCTCGCTGTAGTGCACGCCAATCTCGAAATCCCGCGCCACATGATCGAGCAGCACGAGCCGTTTCGATCGCCTGGCTGGCATCGTGGTGATCCGGCCTTCCTTGACAAAGGCCTGGAACACCGCCTCCTCAGATCTCGCCACCCGTCCGCCCCTCCGTCCGCCCGCTGTATTCGCTAGCATCGGCAGTGCGGTCAGCGGACTCCTGTCCGCTGACCGCACTGCCAGGATGTCCCAGCTCACTGCCGGTCCTGAGATGAACGGGCCGCGCAGCAGGTTCTTGTTCCAGACCAGCACCAGATAATTGACGACCCGGTACACATGCGCCGGACGCCCGAATGCGGTACGAAGGCCAGCCATCGACAGGCATCCCTGGCAGCGCCTGAAGATCACGAACCGGGCGTCATGGAGCGCGGGGTCATACCAGGAGTCCACGGCATTCCAGTGCGTGAGCAGTATCTCACCATGCAGCGTCCTGATCGGGCGGACCCGGACATAGCCGCCGCTGTCCAGCGTCACGCTGCTGGCCTCCCAGTACGACGCGAGCCCGTAGCGCAGGTGGTGGGCGGCCAGCCAGGCGGCGGCCCGCTGGTTCGGGCTGAACGGGGCCGGCCTCGTCGCGTCATGGGCCAGGAGCAGGCAGTAGCAGGCGAGCACGGCCGTCAGCGCCGGGATCAGCCTGACCTTGCTCAGCCAGCCGGTCAGCAGCCGCCCGGCCAGGATCGCGCTCAGCGGCAGCAGTGCCACCGCCTCCCAGGCCCCGAGCCTGATCCCGAACATGAAGGCGACCAGCACCAGCACCAGCGAGGCGGTCAGGATCTGCGGCACCAGCTCGTCCTCGCGGAAGAACCGCCGCACCCCGACCGCCGCACCGCCCGCCGCGAGCCCGACCCCGGCCAGGTGAATGAGCGGCGCGATCGAGTACGTGAGCGACCGCCCGAAGAAGTCAGCGCCGAACAGCACCAGGATGTGCTCGATCTTGGTCCACAGGTGCGAGTCGAGACCCGAAGCCCTGGCGAATCCGGCCGACGGCGTGCGCACAGCGAAACCTCCGGCGGCCCTGACCAGCCGCAGTGCCACCGTCGCGAGGCCAGCCGAGACCAGCGCCCCGGTCCCGAGAGTCAGCTCGTACCAGCTCTCCCGGAGCGACCCGTGCCGCCGGTAGATCCGGATCACGCAGACGGCGGCGAGCGGCAGCGCGGCCTCATACAGCGCCATCGTGTCGGCGACCTGGACCCAGGCCAGCGAGACGGTGACCGCGATCGGCACCCACCAGCGCGGCCTGACCCGGTCAAGCAGCAGCCAGGTCGCCAGCAGCGGCACCTGCGTCCCGGTGTGATCGGGATACGCGAGCACCACGAACGTCGTGTTGAGCGAGCCGAGCGCCGGCGCCAGCATGATCCCGCAGGCCACCAGCGTCCGCAGCACGGCCTCGCGCCCCGTCGCCGTGCCCTTGGCTAGCACGCCAGCAAGCACCACGAGCAGGGTGTAGGTCACTGCGGCCGCCACGTGCACGATGTCCGGATTCAGCCCCCTGACCAGCTCGATCAGCAGGTACTCGGGCAGTTCCGTGGTGTAGAACGACACGTCGGACAGGGACCAGCCGTGCAGCAGCACGTTCCCGTGCAGCATCGACCACGCCTGCAGCGCCTGCGAGGCACCGTCGGACATGGTCTGCATCGTGCGCGCCTGCCCGAGATAGGCGAAGAACAGAGACAGCACCCCGGCCGCGACCGCCGCCCTGACCAGCCAGGCCGTGCGAGCCGTGCGAACGCTCCGGCCGCGGCCAGAGCGGGCCGACCGGTGCGCGGGACCCGGCTCGCGTACGTCCTTGAGATCAATTGCCGTCATGGCGATGACCTTCGGCGCGCGAAATTAGCGCAATAAACTATTCGCCGCAATGCGGCTATCCTGTGTTTGCTGGCACCGGAAGCATGCCGACGAGGCTAGCCGAGTCTCCGCCGCCCAGAGCAATAAATAGCCTACTCAGAGTCCGCCCAGGGGATTATTTACTCATCGAACAACATAAACAATTTAAAAGAGCACATTCATTATGCATAAATATAAAGCCGGGCGTCCTCACCACCAGCGTGAGGCCGGTCAGGCCACGGGTCAGCCCGCAGGTCCGGCGAGGGCGGCCAGCGCCGCCCTGACCAGCGGATGGTCCCGGTCAAGCCGGTAGCGCTCCTGGTAGATCCCAAGCACCAGGGCGCTGAGCTGACCCGCCGACAGCTCGCCGGGCCGGGCCAGGGCGCCTGCCATCAGCAGCATGGGCTCGGGCGGGGCCAGGCCGGTGATGTCGGGCATGACGTAGCCGGGCACGGGCAGCAGCTCACAGCCGCAGCGCCGCCAGAACTCGATCCTGGCCACGTCGGCCGCGCGCTCGGTTTCGTCGGGCGCGTGCGCTGGGTCCTCGACCTCGAAGGCGATCCGGTCCGGCCACCCGGCGGCGCGCAGCGGCCCGGCCAGGCCGGTCCAGAGTCGCCGGCCGAGGCCGGTGCGGCGGCGGCCAGCGGTGACGGCGAAGTAGCGAAGGAACGTCCAGCCCGCCTGATCGAGCCGCCTGAGCGCGGCGACGCCGACCGGCTCGGCATCGTCAAGCGCTGCCAGCAGAAGATCGGCCGGCCCGGTCGCGGCCAGCTCGGCGAAGGGCACCCGCATGTTCGGGCGGAAGGCCTGCTCATAGACGGCGGCCGCGCCAGCGAGCTGGTCAGGGGTCAGCTCGGCCGAGGAGGCGATCCGAAACTCACCCAATTGTCTTCTCCTTGCCGACTTGCATAGGCTACTGCGGAACCCCCGGACAGCCCGATCACCTGAGTCAGCTGGAGGAACGGCATGTCGGTACCTGGACTGGCTGTGCGCCTGGGCGGAGTCGCCCTCGCCTGCGGAGCGCTGATCATCGGAGGCGGGACGCTCGCGTCCGCCAGAGTCGCGACACCGCACAAGGGCATCCTGCCACCGCACAACCCGTCGAGGAGCCTGCGGCCGAATCCGTTCTTCCTCGGCTCGCCTGCCTGCCGCCGGGCCAAGGACGGCACCGGCTGCAACACCAGCGCGCTGAAGGCGATCGCGCACGCGCGCAAGGTGCAGGAGAAGATCGCCGGCATGTCGTTCTCGCTCTCGGCCTACGAGAAGCTCTCGCCCATCGAGCGGCTCTTCGCCTCGGTCAACCTGGAGCGGACCGAGCGCGGGCTATCCCCTGCCGTCGTGCTGACCAGGTCGCTTGACAAGGTCGCTCAGGTCGGCGCGGCCGACGATGAGGACCCGCCGCTGCAGGAGGTGCACAGCCCGCTTCCTGGCGGCGGGCACTTCATCGGTCTCGGCGCCAACTGGGCCGGCGGCTACGGCAACGCTCTCGGCTCCGACTACGGCTGGATGTACGACGACGGCCTGAACAGCGGCAACGAGGACTGCACAAAGTCCGATCTGAGGGGCTGCTGGGGGCACCGGGATAACATCCTCGGCACGTTCAGCACCAGGGCGCACTGCGGCGGGCAGCGCAGCGAGCTTGCGCTAGGCGCCGGGTATGTGGCGAAGGGCAAGTCGTTCGGCGACAGCGAGACCGAGCTGTTCGCAGGCGTCTGCGGCGCGACCCCGACCGATGTCGTGATCACCTGGGTCAAGGTCAAGAAGCTGCTGCACATCAAGTAGGACTCAGGGCCTGCCGTCGAAGGGCCTGGCGTCGAGCTGGCGCTGGGCCTGCGCCAGGACGCTGGTGACAGCGGCGGCGGATCTCGCGTCGCAGGGGTGACTGTGCTGGCCAGTGCTGGCGTTCGCGGCCAGCTCGGCCAGCGCGGTTCGCAGCGGCGTCACCGGGTCGCCTGCCTCCCTGGGCGCGACTGACCGGCCCGCCGGCCCCCACAGGTACACGTCGAGGAGGTCCACGTCCTCCGGTGCGCCGAGGGTCACGGTGATCGAGCTCGTGACCCCGGCCTGGTGATGCAGGACCAGGTGGGTGACGTCGCCGGCGCCCCGGTCGGCGGTCACCGCCGTGACTGGGCCGAGCGC
This sequence comes from uncultured Actinomycetota bacterium, assembly GCA_963819285.1. GTDB lineage: Bacteria > Actinomycetota > Actinomycetes > Streptosporangiales > Streptosporangiaceae > Chersky-822. The sequence goes on along the minus strand of CAWFVM010000001.1, from coordinate 489,941 downwards.
CGCCGACAGCAGGGCGATCAGGTGCGGCCCGAGGTCCCAGAGCCCGCCGTGGTCGCGCCGCCATCCGGTATTGAACGGACTGGCCGCCTGCAGCGCCGACCCGAGCCAGACGGCCGATGCCCCGGCCCAGTCATCGCGCCCGGACACGGCGGCCAGCCAGGCCCGTACCTCCGGCTGGAACTGCGCGGTGAAGAAGACCACGCTGGCGACGCCCGCGTCCTGTACCGCCTGGACCAGCCGGGCCTCGGCTTCCGTCAGCGCGATCGGCTTCTCCAGCAGCAGGTGCTTGCCGGCGCCAGCCGCGCGCAGGGCGAGCGAGCTCTGCACATCGGGCGGTACCGCGAAGGAGACGGCGTCGACCCCGGCGAGGAAGTCATCGAAGTCCGCGTGCGCGCTGACGTCGTACCGGTGCGCGAGCGCGCCAGCGGCCGCCTGATCCCGGCCCCAGATCGCCGCGCAGCTCAAGGCCGCCGGTGCTGGCCAGCGCGGGGGCGTGGGCGATGCGGGCCCAGTGACCGGTGCCGACCAGCCCGAATCTCAGTGGGCGCATACGTGGTCATCCCTTGCGAGTCGCAGTTCTACTACATTAAGGGTCATCATGTCTGATACCTCCGCTCCAGCGATCCGCCGGTACCTGACCGCCGACTGGGACGACGTCTATGACATCTGCGTCCGCACCGGCGCGGCCGGCCAGGACGCACGCGGGCACTACAGCACCGACGACCTGGTCCCTGATATCTACGCCGGCCCCTATCTGGAGCTGGAACCCGAGCACGCCTACGTACTCGACAACGGGGACCGGGCCGTCGGGTACATCATCGGCACCGCGAGCACCAGTGACTTCGTCGCCGCCTACCGCGCCCGATGGCTGCCCCGGCTGCGCGAGCGGTACCAGCCGCCGGAGTCGGCGCCCGCCGGGCTGGCCGGACTGGCCCTGGATGAACGGCACAAGCTGGAGGAGATGTTCGGCCCCGAGCGGATGCTGCGGGCCGAGCTCGCGCCGCACCCGGCGCACCTGCACATCAACCTGCTTCCCGACTATCAGGGCGCCGGGCACGGGCGCGAGCTGATGAGCACGTTCCTGGCGTCCGCCGCAGCCGCCGGCGCCGGCTCCTGCCACCTGACGGTCAGAAGCGGCAACTCCGGCGCACTCCGGTTCTACGACAAGCTCGGCTGGCGGGTGGTTGAGGTGGACGATCCCGGGACCTTTGTCTTCCTGGCCAGGCCGACCAGCCCTGAGTGGAAGTGACCGCCAGATGGGTCTATTCAAGCGAAACCAGCCCGGCCAGTCCGGACAGCCGGCCACCGACCTGATGGCGCTCGCCAGGCAGATGCAGGCCCAGGCCATCCAGCAGCAGGCAGGCCTGGGCGGGCCAGGCTCGCCGGCGGCCGGGTCGGCGCCCTGGGCCCGTCAGGTCATGGCCATCCTGGCCCCGCCCCAGCCTGGCTACGTCAAGCGCTGCAACTGCGTGGCGTGCGGGGCACCGAAGAAGCTGTCGACCGTTACCGCCTTCGTGTACTGCGACTACTGCGCGGCGCTGATCGACTTCGACCTGCGCCGGGCCTGTGAGGGCGACACCATGCCAGGTCCGGCCTATGTCGTGCTGGTGAACTCCACCTACGCCGCCTCGCAGGCCGCCGCCGCCGCTGGCGACCGGAGCGGTTACCGCTCTCTTCAGCGGCGGGTGTACGAGTCCTACGTCGCCAACGTGCCGATGGCGGTCTCGCACCGGGCCAGGAACGATCTGGCCTACCGCAATGCCTACATCGACTACCTGACCGAGGCGGCGGTCATCAGCGCCTTCGATCCGGCCGCGCGGGCACTTGAGGCCGAGATGAAGCAGCGGGTCATGGGCCTGCGGTACACAGGGAACCTGATGGCGCGGACGGTCGAGCCCGACTCGTTCTGGCCGATGGCCGACACCCTGCAAAGGCAGATCGAGGTGACCAGGGGAGCCTACAGGTCGGCCAGGCTAGCCGAGCTTGACCCGGATCGCGGCGAGCATCTGACCGGCAAGTTCGCCTGGTCTGGCTTCTGCCAGGGCTGGCTCGGCCTGCTGCCGGCCGACGCCGCCTCGGTGCTGCTCGACCGGGCCGGCCTGAAGAACGAGTACATCCCGATCCAGCCCGAGGACGGCCAGCCCAGGCACTGCGGCGGCTGCGGCGGCGAGTTCAGCGCCCTGCGCGGCGCCAGCGCTGTCATCTGCGGCGGCTGCGGCCGCAAGATCGACCTGGGCAGCGCCGAGATCCCCTGCGCGAGCTGCGGCGCGACCATGACCCTGCCGGCGGGCGCCGACGAGATCTCCTGCCCCTACTGCCAGGCTCAGGTAAGACGATCCGGCATCCGCTAACGCCCGGTAGGCCGGTCGGCCCGGCTGGCCGGGTCCAGCCGGCGACGTAGCGCCGCTGCCAGGGTGTCTCGACCGCGCGCGGGTTGTAGTGCTCGCGGACGAAAGCGACAGCCCCTGAGCTAGGCACGCCATCGAGAATGGCGAGGCAGGCCAGGGCCGTCCCGGTTCGCCCGCAGCCGCCAGCGCAGGCGATCTCGACTCGCTCAGTCGCGGAACGCTTCCAGGCCTGCGTCAACGCCGGCAGCACCTCAGCTCGGTCGGCGGGCAGGCCGAAATCCGGCCAGCGCAGCCAGCGCGACTCCCAGGGAACCTCGGGCGGAGGCCGCCGGAGCAGGTATACGCCGAAGTCAGGCTGGGCACCGTCGGGCAGCGGGTGACGCAGGCCGCGACCGCGGATCAGCCTGCCGGATGGCAGCCGCAAGACGCCGGGGCCTGCCGGGTTCCAGAGGTCACCAGGAAGCGCCGCGCCTGGCTGGCCGGCAGTCACCGGAGCGCCGGGACAAGGCGTCTTGCCCTGGGGATCGAGTCACCGGTCATGCGCCCGCCGTTCTCAGAGAGTTCCCCGGCCGGGTCAATGCTCCCATGGCGGCAAGGCCGGCGGCCTAGCCGCGGCAGCGAGCGCGAACGGGACCAGTTCCCGGCGGCTCGCACTGGCCGCAAGGGCAAGAAGGCAGTTTCCGTTTCCCGGAACGTTGTCGTCATCCTGCCGGAAGGTTGGATGACGACGGCCTTCCACCCGGCCAGCGCCAGCCCCAAGAGCCACCGACGCTTGTCTGCGGAACTGGCTCAGCCCCAGCCGGGCCGGATAATAAGGTGCATGACCGTCGGACAGCCTGATCTCATTGTCCGTCCGCTGGCCGGGCGCGACGAGCTTGAGCTCTTCTGCCAGATTCCTTACTTCACTAATACGGAAATAGAACGCGACCTCGACTCCGGGCACCGGAGGCTGGAGTGGCTCTGGGTAGCCCTGCGAGACGGGCAGCTGGCGGCCAGGGCCGGGTGGTGGGGCCGGGCTGCTGGTCCGCCGGAGTTCCTGGATGTCTTTGACATCGCTGACGACCTTCCCGGCGGCGCTGACAGTCGCGCGGGCCTCGGTGCGGAGCTGCTGCTGACGGCGATGCGGCAGGTGATTGCGCCGGGAGGGCGGATACCTGAGTACAGCCGGTTCGTCCCGGCGGACTGGCGTGATCACGCCGAATCGCGCCGGGTAGTGCAGGACCGGATGGCCGCCGCGGAACTGGCCGGCGCCCGGCTGCTGGTCGAACGGCTGCGGCTCGAATGGCGAGCGCGAACGCCGCTGCCGCCCGGCAGCCGCCGGATAACCTTCCGCCCGGCCGATGACCAGGCCGAGCTGACCACGCTCCTGGTCGGGGTGCTAGACGGGACGCTCGACGCCCACGACCGGGCGACCTTGACCCGTGAGTCGCCCGAGCAGGCCACGGCCCGCCGGCTCGCCGACGAGCTGACGCGCTACCAGAGCCCGCGCGACTGGTGGCGCATCGCCGCACGGGCGGACGGCCAGCCAGTCGGCTTCGTCATCCCCGCCCACAACGGCTCGCATCCGATCATCGCCTACCTCGGCGTCCTCCCCGCTCACCGGGGCAAGGGCTACGCCGCCGAGATCCTCGCCGAAGGCACTCGCATTCTCGCCGGGCAGGGGGCCGGGCGGATCGAGGCCGATACCGATCTCGGCAACCTGCCGATGGCCGCGGCGTTCGAGCGCACCGGGTGGTGCGTCTTCGGTCACGAGATCAATATGACCTGGGCTTAAGCCACACTCAGCAGGAGCAGTCGCAGCCACCGCAGTCGCAGCCACCGCAATCACACGCATCGCAGGCCTCGCAGCAGTCACCGCAATCACAGCAGTCGAACGAGCGACAGCCGCCGAAACTGCGCCGGGGCTGGAACCTCTGCCGCCGCGACCGTCGCCGGCACAGCCCGACAGCCATTCCGCTGGCTGCGCCTCCTGCGCCTGCTGCGCCTGCTGCGCCGGCTAGCCGCCCGAAGGCCCGGTCGATCGCCACCTCGACCTCTGCGACCAGCAGTGACTCGGCCAGAGCCGGGTGACTCAGATCCAGTTCGGCGAGCGCCAGCCGGAGGTCACCGGTCGTCAATATCGCAGCTAGCACTGAGCTAGGCAATCGATCCCCCGAACGTTCAGGCCCGGCCAGAGGCGATCCCCGGCCCGCTCCAGCACTGCCCGTAGCGAATTCCGCGAACCTCAGGAACTGACAGTAAGATGGGGAAATTATGTCGCTAATCGGTCTGTGAATCGATATTGAGTCACACTCTTCTCCTCATCCTGAATTTCCCCGAGGAGATAGCTGATGAACGATACTGGCGACTTACACCAGCCGGAAGACCCTTTTTACCGGGTCACCGAGGAGGCCTCGGCGGCAAGCAGGGGCACCTGATCCGATTCGAGCCGCTCACTGGTTACGCGGCCCTGGAAGCGGCGAGCGCGACGTACCGCGTCATCTACCAGTCGACCAGCGGCATAGCCGATGAAGGGTTCAACCAGCCCATCGGGGTATCCGGCATTATCGCCCTTCCTGACGGCACTCCGCCGGCCGGAGGATGGCCCGTGCTCAGCTGGGCGCACGGAACGGTCGGAAGCGCCGACAAATGCGCTCCGTCCATGGACTCCGACAGCCTGGGCCCGCCTGAGGATACCGGCATCGGCCAGCTCCGCAAGATCAACAAGGCACCGCACAAACTGCTCAATGCCTTCCTGCGCGCGGGCTGGATAGTAGCCATGACCGATTACGAAGGTCTAGGTACCCGGGGCATCCATCCCTTCCTGCTCGGTGACTCAGAAGGGCGGGGCGTAGTCGACATCGTGCCCACCGCACATCAGCTTGTCGATCAGGTCATGCGGGCACATGCAATGGAAGGCGTTCGCCTTGTGTCCGATAAATACGCTATCGTCGGACATTCTCAGGGAGGTCAGGCCGCCTTGTTCGCGGCGAGCCTAGCGGACACCTACGCCAGCGACGGCACTCTCATCGGAGTCGCCGCGCTGGCGCCCGCTTCCAATCTGAAAGGCGATGGCCCGCTCGTCCCCAATGGCGAGAATGGCCTGCTCAAGGCATATCAGAGTCCGACCAGCGACCCCGACGTGATCGGCGATGTCGGGGCCTTCTACCCGCTGTTCACCAACGGCGTGCTCGGCGGTGACCCTGGCATAGATCTGGACGAGATTTTCCAGACGCACGCGCTCGTGCGGTTCCAGGCCGATCGCGACTCCAAGGCTCGGGCCGAGCTCAGCGAGCCGCAGAGTTTCTGGATGACGACACCGCCGCTGAAGGCGATGCCCGACCGGGCTGGCGGCATCTTCCGCGATCAGGCACTGGCCTTGGGAACTCCTGGCTATGCGGCCAGAAAAGAGGCGTGGCGCCGGTACTGGGAGCAGGTGGACAAGTTCACCCCGGAAGTGCGGATCACCGCGCCGATCCGCATCTCCCAGGCCTCTAAGGACCCCCGAGTCGCAGCCGAGAAGACCGGAAAGCTCATCGGGCAGCTTGGCCGGATCGAGGGCCAGGGACCAATCACGACCGTGTTCTACTACCCGCCGGGCACGGCACCCGGCGAGGACTTCGGCCCGGACGTCGATCACACCGAGATCGAGAAGGACTTGCAGGTGCCCGACCCGCCATCCCTCAAAGAGCACTTCGGCCTGCTGGTCGATGACACCGAGATCGCCCTGGTCCTCAGCTGGACCACCAACCTCCTCTAGCCAGCCCAGCCCTGCTCTAACCAGCCCAGCCCGACGGGTTTGCCGGGAATGCCGGGTTCGGGGTGAGTGCGGCGCGGTGCGTCAGCTCGCAGCTGGGGTCCCCCGCTGCTGTTCCCGAGACAGCAGGGTGCCCCAGCTGCTGCCTGAGCTGCGGGGCCGGCGGCGCCGACCTTTCGCTGCTGCCAGAAACCGGCTCCGGCCTGCCCCTGCGGCACCGCTACCGCCGCCTGGGTTCACCCCCCACTCCACCGAGGTTCCGTGATCATGGACGTGGTCTTGATCACGGAAAGCCGGCGGGGTGATCATGCCGCTGACGTTCCGTGATCAAGGCTTGCTTCATGATCACGGAAGGTTGCGCGGGGTCCCGGCCCCCGCGGCATATCGGTGTTTGTCCCTGCAACAGCTCTGCCACATCGACGTTGTGCTGGCCTTGCTGGTTTTGCGGCGTTTGCCCCGGAATATGCGGCGGCTAGACCGGGTCGGACGCTTGGGATTCGGGTATCCGGTACGCACACACGCTCGCGTGCCGGGATGAGGTGGTACATATGTCCGTTTCGATACTGGCTGTTATTTTTGATTGTCATGATCCGCGCGCGGAAGCCGAATTCTGGGCCCGGGTACTTGTATCTGAGGTCAGTGAGCGTAACCCGGACGAGTTCCAGGTCAGGGACCCGGTGACCGGCGGCGGATCGCTGTATTTCATGAAGGTGCCTGAACCCAAGGCCAGCAAGAACCGGCTGCATCTGGACCTGCTGACCGGCGAATCCATGGACGCTGAGGTCTCGCGCCTGGTCGCGGCGGGGGCGGAGCTAGTTGACGTCCGGGAGGACCCGCCTTCGCTGAGCAACCCGGACCGGTGGGCGGTGCTGCTTGACCCGGAGGGAAATGAGTTCTGCGTGACGAGCACCGCGACCTTCACGGGCTGGGGGTGAGCAAGCCGGGGTTGTCACCCGCATAAGCGCGGACCGGGGCCGGGGCCGGCCAGGCCGTGCTCGTACGCGTACACGACAGCCTGGACCCGGTCGCGCAGGTGCAGCTTGTTCAGCATCCGGCCGACGTGGGTCTTGACGGTGGCCTCGGCCAGGACGAGGCGAGCCGCGATCTCGGCATTGGATCGTCCGGCGGCTACCTCGGCCAGGATCTCGCGTTCCCTGGAGGTCAGCCCGGCAAGCTCAGGCGGCTCGGGCCGCGCGGCGATCCCGGCGGCACTGCCGGGGTCAGGCAGGTGCGGCAGGAAGGCGTCGAGCAGCCGGCGGGTGACGCTCGGAGCGACGACGGCGTCGCCGCTGGCGACCGCGCGGATCGCGGACAGCAGGTCAGGTGGCGGTACATCCTTGAGCAGGAAGCCGCTCGCGCCAGCCCGCAGCCCGGCATAGGCGTATTCGTCCAGGTCGAAGGTGGTCAGGATGAGCACTCGGGTGGTGCTCTGCGACGCCGTGATGCGCCTGGTGGCCTCGATGCCGTCCATGCCGGGCATCCGCACGTCCATCAGCACCACGTCGGGGCGCAGAGTCGCGGCCAGGCGCACGGCATCGGCGCCGTCGCCCGCTTCGCCGACGACCCGCAGGTCGTCCTGAGCGTCAAGGACCAGCCGGAAGCCCAGGCGCAGCATCGGCTGATCGTCGGCCAGCAGAATAGAGGTTGTCACGCGCCTCTCCGTCCCGGCGCGCAGCACCGTGTGCACGCGCCAGCCGCCATCCGGACGCGGCCCGGCGGACACCTGCCCGCCGAACACCGCTGCCCGCTCTCGCATGCCGGCCAGGCCGTGCCCGCCGGCGCCAGTCGCGAGCAGCCGGGCGCCGTCTGGCTCGTCTTCCGGCTGGCCATCTAGCTGGCCGCCTTGCTGGCCGTTGTCGGTCACCTCGAGCCCGATCTCCCCAGGCCGGTAGGTCAGGCTCACCTCGGCGGTCGCGCCTGGCGCGTGCTTGAGAGTATTGGTCAGCGCCTCCTGGATCATCCGGTACAGCGCGAGCTGAGCGGTCGGCGGCAGCGGGAACGGCTGCCCGGACACATTCAGCCGCGCGGGCAGGCCGACGGCGCGGACAGCCGCGAGCAGGCTGTCCAGGTCGGCCAGGGTGGGCTGGGGCGAATGTCCCGGCTCGGCCGGCTCGCGCAGCACGCCGAGCAGCCGGCGCATCTCGGTGAGCGCGGATCGCCCGGTGGCCGAAACCTCGCCCATAAGAGTCACCGCCTGAGCCAGGTCACTGGCGGCCGTCACGGCGGCGCCGTCGGCCAGCGCGATCATCACGGCGATGTTGTGCGCGACGATGTCATGGAGTTCCCGCGCGATCCTGGCCCGCTCGGAGGCGGCCGCGAGCTGCGCCTGCTGGTCCCGCTCACGCTCCAGCCGTTCGGCGCGGTCGACCAGCGACGCGAGATACGCCCGCCTGGTGCGCACGTAGAAGCCGAGGAACCCGGCGGCGGCGATCAGGCTGGACAAGATCGCGAGCAGCCACAGCGGGTGATGACCGGGCCAGGCGACCAGCACGGCACCGGCTTCCAGGAGCACGACGGCAGCGAGGACGTGACGACGCTGCTGATAAGCGGCGATCGTATAGAACGCCACAAGCAGGGCCAGGTCGTCGGTCAGTGCCTGGTTCGCGTACCACTGCACGAGCGCCACCCCGGTGATGATCAGGAAGACCAGGAGGGGCGCCCGGCGCCGCCACACCAGCGGGGCGGCCACCGCGAGGGTGAGTGCCAGTGACAGGGGCCGGCTGCCGCCCTGGAAAGCGCTGACCGGGGGCACCGACAGGGCCACGATCACTGCCGCGAGGAGCGCGTCCGCGAGCAGTGAGTGCCCGCGGATCCAGAGCAGATACCTGTCCCGCGTGGCGCGCAGGGCCAGCAGGCCGCGCGCCGGACCGTGATCCGCGCGCGCGGCCGTGGCTGGCTGCTGTGTCGTCATCGTGTCGAGGCTAACTGGATCCGCGCGCGGCGACACCGGCTCACGCGTCGCGCCGCTTCAGGAGAATCGCCGCCGCCGCGACCGCCGCGGCTGTGTAGGCGGTGAAGAGGCCGAGGCCGGTCCAGGGGGCAAGGGTCTCCGGCGCGGGCCCGAGGACCATGATCGCCTGGCCGGCGTTGCTCGGCAGGTAAGGCAGGATGCTGGGCGCCACGCTCGCTGGCAGGGCGGCACCCAGGATCTCGGGCACTACGAGCAAGACGATGAAGATGATGGCGGTCGCGGCCGTGGTGTTGCGGATCGCGAAGCCGAGCGCGATGCCGAGCAGGCCCACGACCGTGAGGTACAGGCCGGTGCCGGTCACTGCCCGCAGGACGCCGGGGTCAGCTAGCGAGACTCCGGCGTGCGCGCCTGACAAGATCGCCTGACCCGCCAGGAAGGTGACCAGCAGCAAGGCGATCGAGGTCACCGCCACGACCAGCGCGAAGACGCCGAGCTTGGCCCACAGGACGGTCAGCCTGCGCGGAACGGCTGTCAGCGTGGCCCGGATCATGCCGGTCGTGTACTCCCCGGTCGCGACCAGGACGCCGAGCAGCCCGATCGTGAGCTGCGCGAGGTAGACGCCGAACAGGCTGAGCGTGACCGCGCCGACGCCCACGTGCGGATGCGCGCTGCCGCTGCGCTCCAGGTGCTCCCGGACAACGCCGCTGAGCAGGGCGCCGATGCCCACCGTCAGGACGGCAGTGACGCTCAGGGTCCACGCGGTGGACCGCAGCGAGCGCAGCTTGATCCACTCGGAATAAGCCACCCGAGCCTGGGTGACCCTGATCACAGTCATCACGCTGTCCTTCTCTCGTCTCCCGCCGCAGCGGTCGCGGTGGCCCGGTACTCGACCTCGTCACGGGTCAGGTCCATGAATGCCTCTTCCAGCGAGGCGGTGCGCGCGGTCAGCTCGTACAGTGCGATGCCGTGGTCCCGCGCGGCGAGGCCGACGGTCTCGCTATCCAGCCCGTCGATGTCAAGCACGCCTGCCTGCTCCGACGTGATCGTGACCTCCGGTCCGGCCAGCACCCCGCGGAGCCGGGCGGCCTCGGGCGAGCGCACCCGGACTCCAAGCCTGGCCCGGCCGGTGAGGTCGGCTACCGAGACATCCGCGATCAGCCGTCCCCGTCCGACGATGATCACCTGATCGGCGGTCAGCGCCATCTCGCTCATCAGGTGCGACGACAGGAACACCGTCCGTCCCTGGGCCGCCATGGCCTTGAGCAGGTTGCGGATCCACAAGATCCCCTCCGGATCCAGTCCGTTGACCGGCTCATCGAGAATCAGCGTGTCCGGGTCGCCAAGCAGCGCCGCCGCTATGCCGAGCCGCTGGCCCATTCCCAGCGATAGCGTGCCGGCCCGCTTCCCCGCGACCTCGCTCAGCCCGGCCAGGCCCAGGACCTCATCCACCCGCCGGCGCGGGATGCCGGTAGTGGCGGCCAGCGCCAGCAGGTGGTCGCGGGCGGAACGGCCGCTGTGCACGGCCCGCGCTTCCAGGAGCGCGCCCACTTCCCGCAGCGGGGCCAGCTGGTCGGCGTACCGGCGGCCATTGACGATGACGCTGCCCGCGGTGGGCGCGTCCAGCCCCAGGATCAGCCGGATCGTGGTGGACTTGCCCGCGCCGTTGGGGCCGAGGAATCCGGTCACCACTCCTGGCCTGACGGTAAAACTGAGGTCATTGACGGCGGTCTTGCTGCCATACCGCTTCGTCAGTCCGTGTGCTTCGATCATGATCGTCACGCTACGGAGCCCGGCACGAGAAATCGTCCGCCGGAAGGCCCCACCCGTGCCCCTGGATCGCGCGACTTCTGGCGTAGTGCCTACACCAGAGGTCGCACTGGCCTCACGTCATCGGCTTGCGGGCGGCTTGCTGGCGCGGATGGCGAGGCTGGTGGGAACCGGCCGGTCACCTAGCTCGGATAGCCGCTCGATCATCAGCCCCGCACTGATGAAAGCGTTGATGAACTCGGCCAGCGGCCGGTGGCACATGCCTACTCGCCTGCGGACGAACGCTCCCCACCACGGAGCTTCCTGATGCCAGCCGACCTGCCGGTAGGTGGGATGGGCGAGAACGCCGCCATCCTCCAGCCACTCGCTGTGCGGGCCGTTGAAGCAGGGATGGGCGCCGCAGAAGACCAGCAGCCCGCCCGGCGTCAGCACCCTCGCCGCCTCCGCCACCACGGCGGCGAAGTCGTCGACATCGGTCGAGGTCCACAAGGTGACCACGGTCGGGAAGGTGGCGTCAGCGAACGGCAGCTCGACCGCGTTCCCCCGCACGATCTGGCGGGACCGGCTCCGAGCTATCCGCAGCTGGTCGGCCGACAGGTCCAGGCCCACGACCGTCCGCCCGGTGGCGGCGAGAACGTCCAGGTAGAGCCCGCTGCCGCAGCCCAGGTCCAGGCACAGTCCCTGACCAGGGCCAAGCAGGTCCCTCAGCTCGGGTGCGTTGCGCTCGGCGTTCGGCCTGTTCCAGTCGTCGTACCAGTCGGCGTGACCGTCGTATCGCGACCCTGTGATCAGCATGGTGAACTCCCGCCAGCTCCAGTCCTTACGTCGCGATAGCTCGCCTTGACAGCCATTCTGACGCGCCGGATACTTCCAGCAAGCAGCGCCTTCGACGAGGAGCAGCACATTGGCCGACCGCGCGAGCGCGTTACCCTACCTGGTCGGCGATGTGCGGGAACTGCTCGATAACTGGGAGCGGGCGCCCTTCGTCAGCACCCCGCCCAGCGATCTCAACAGCGTCTTCTCGCTGGAGACCGTGGAAGCCCTGCTGCTGTCCGGCACGCTGCCGCTGCCGTGCGTCCGGCTGTTCCGCGATGGCGGCACGATCCCGGCCGACGGACTCGGCCGGCCGGTGGAGCGCGGAGCGGCCAAGCGGGATCGGCTGACCGACCCGGCCGCCGTGCTCAGCGAGGTGGCCGCCGGGGCGACGCTCCTGGTGGAGGAACTGCAGACCTACTGCCGCCCGCTCGCTGACCTCACCAGCTCGCTGACCGAGCAGAGCGGCTACTCCACCTACTGTGCTGCCTTCCTGACCCCCGCCGATGCCAGGGGAGTGGATCCGCACTATGACACGGCGAGCGTTTTCATCAGGCAGCTTGACGGCAGCAAGATCTGGCGAGTCGGCGATCCCGTCCTGCGGTGGCCGGCCGGCGGATGGTCGGCGACTACCGACGTGCGGACGCGAACCGTTCTGGAAGTGGAACTAAAAGCCGGGGAGTGCCTCTACGTCCCACGCGGATTCGTCCACAGCGGGGTCGCCACGGCGCATGCCTCCGTGCATCTTTCCCTCGGAATGAACCCGCCCACCTGGGCCTCGGTACTCCGGCCCCTGGTGAACTCCGCGCTAGGCGAGGAACCCTTCCGCGAGGCACTGCCGTACGGATTCCACACGCTGGCGCCAGCCGAGCAGCGCAGGCTGCTGACCGAGCGGATGACCGCCCTCACCGAGCAGCTCAGCCAGGTCGGCGGGAGTACCGACCCTGGTCAGGCCCTGGCCAAGGCGGCCCCCCGGCGCAGCGCGCAGCGTCCCGCCGCCGGATCGCTGCGCGCAGCCCTCACCGGGTCCCGCTGACCCAGCATTCAGCCGGGATCTGTAACTCTCGGCTCCGCAGGTCGGACAGGACCACGTTGGCGTGCTCGAAGTCCTCATCGGAGGTCACGCCGGCGAGGATGACCGCGCTCACGCCTAGCTTGAGATAGCGCTCCAGATAGTCGGCCACCTGCCGATAGGAGCCGACAAGGACCGGCATGTTGCCTTTGTCCGCCCGGAAGGCACCGGTGAAATAGACCTCGTCATAGACGCCTTCGTCGGTCGCCAGCTCAGCGAGGCGGCGATTCCAGTCGGACGGCGACTTCTTGCGCATCGCGGTCTTCAGCCTCGCCCGGCGGTCTTCGGGATAGAGCGCCCGCGCGACCGACCACGCCTCCTCGTCGGTGTCCCTGGCAATCAGCCCGATCCGGATCCCGATCCTGGTGTCTTCCCGGTCCGCGCCCAGGAACGTCTCGGCGAACTGGTCAACCGGCTCAGGGTGCGTGATCGCGATGTCGGCCACGGCGGCGGCCATCTTCCGCCCGGCCGGGGACGAGCCGGCCACGAAGGTCCGCGGCCGGAGGTCAGGGGCGAGCCGCGAGAACATGTACAGCCCTTTGTACTGGTAGAAACGGCCTTCATGGACAAGTGGCTCGTCCGAGGAGAGCAGCCTGCTGAGTACTGTGTGGTACTCAGTCGCCCGCTCATAGCGCTCGTCGTGATCAAGTGAATCGCCGACCTGGGCGAGGTCCTGCGGCGTCGCGCCCGTGATCAGGTTGATGTCGATCCGGCGATGATGCAGCCTGGTCAGCGAGTACAGCAGCTTGGCCGCCGTGAACGGGGGCACCGAGTAAGGCTGCACGGCCACCAGCGGAGTTAAAGCCTTAGTGTGCTGCAGGATCGTAGCGGCCGTGGTCCACGGATCAAGATCATAATGGTTGTAGAACGCGAGCAGCCCGTCCATCGCGTGGCGCTCCGCCCGCTGGGCGAATTCGGTGACAACGCGAAGCGCGTCACCATCGGGCGGGACCGTCGCGAGCGCGGTCCCGAAAACCTCGAAGTCATGCAGCGCCATCATGGGTCCTTTCCGGGCATCCGTGGTCATGCTCGATCTGCGGTTCTGCCCCCAGAAGCGCGATCAATTCTCAATTATCGCCCGATAGATCCCGATCCGGCAACCAACATTTCTCCGGCCATGCGATCATGAACGCCGATAGTCACTCGGCATCGCATCTCGACTAGTTTCAGCGGTTATGGCGGCGTTCGGCGCTGCTCACCCGGCGGGCGGCTGATCGATGCGGACCAGATTGCCTGACGGGTCACGTACGGCACAGTCTCGCGTGCCCCACGGCTGCTCGACCGGCTCCTGCACGACGTCCGCGCCAGACGCCCGGATCTTCTCGAAGGTGGCATCCAGATCGTCGGTGCTGAAGTGAACGCCGTTCAGGGCGCCCTTGGCGACCAGCGCGGCGATGGTGTCGCCGTCGGCCGGGCTGCCGCACTGGAAGTTCGTCAGGACAATCGAGACGCCAGGCTGGGAGGCGGCACCGACCGTGACCCACCTGAAGCCCTCGTTGGCCACGTCGTTGCGCAACTCAAGGCCGAGCACGTCACGGTAGAAGGCCAGCGCGAGGTCGGGGTCATGGATTTGAAGGAAACAGCGGGCAAGAGTGAGATCCATGCCAGCTACGCTAGCGAGCCAGCGCCCCGCGCGGCTGCTCCGGCCCTGATCGGCCTGCGGCTCGGCCGGGTCAGGTTCCTGGCCACGCAGCCCGGCACATTCGCGAGCCCGCCGTGGTCACGGGCCCGGTAAGCCGTCGGCGTCTCGCCGACAAGCTGAGTGAAGCGAGCGCTGAACGAGCCAAGCGAAGTGCACCCGACCGCCATGCAGACCTCGGTAACCGTCAGCTCGCCCAGACGCAGCAGCGCCATCGCCCGCTCGATGCGCCGGGTCATCAGGTAGCCGTACGGCGTCTCGCCATACGTCGCGCGGAACTGCCGCGAGAAGTGCCCGGTCGACATCAGCGCCACCCTGGCCACCGCCGCGAGGTCGAGCGGGCTCGCGTACTCGCGGTCCATCAGATCGCGAGCACGGCGCAGGTGCGCGAGATTGACGAGCTCCTCCGGTGTCACGATTCCAGCGTACCGGCTCAGGCCACGAGCAGGCGGAGCCCGAGCTTCCGCTTCGTCGAGAGCGGCGAGGTCGTGGTTGCGTTCGGCCCACCGGCCTGAGCCAAGGTCATCACGCAACTCGCGTACAACCCGCTGCTCGACCTGCTGCCCCACTCTTGACCACACCGACACGCCTCGGCGTACCCGATCGTCCAGGTAGGCTTCTGGCCGGCGCCAGTGGGCCTCGAAGAAGCCGTCGGCGCAGTCCCAGGGAACGGGCACCGGCTCGGCCCGAGCTCCGATCGCACCAGCCAGCTCGGACAGCGAAGGCCACCCCCCGAGCAGGCCAGCGACCTCAGGCAGGTAGTCGCGGGTCAGCCAGAACCGACGGTGCCATCCGGCGTCGCTGGCGTCGAACGTGAACACCACCACGCGGCGGGCCACGCGCCGCATCTCACGCAATCCGGCGATCGGGTCCTTCCAGTGATGCGTGGTGCTGAAAGCCATCGCGGCGTCGAAGGACTGGTCAGCGAACGGAAGATTCTCCGCGACGGCAGCCACGCACGGTGCCGCACCAGCAGGACGCTGCGCCCGCATCACCGCCGATGGCTCCACCGCCGTGACGTCACGGTCGGGGGGCTCGTAAGAGCCGGTGCCAGCCCCGACATTCAGTACCGTCCGCGCATCGCCGAGCGCGGCCCAGACCCTCGCGGCGATCCGAGGCTCGGTACGCCGCGTCACCGCGTAAGTGGCTCCGATGGTGTCATACAGCTGCGCGCTGGACATATCCGCGTATCGCCTACTTGTAGCTGAGCTGGACCAGGAGGTCGCAGCTGGCCCCCGAGTGTGACACCTTCAGCGGACCGCCCACGGGCAGCGGCGGGCCGTACAGGAGAAAGCCGTCGCCACCCGAGCACGACAACGTTCCGGTGGAGATGGCCTTGATGGCGATGTAGTCACCCTTGGTGACATGCAAGCTGACCTTGAAGCTCTGGACCACGTACTGGTCGCCGCTGGCACCGCCGCACGGACTCTGGCCGGCGTAGGAGATCTCGGGACCTTGAACCACGATCTGGGCCTTGCGGGTGCTCGGGCTGGCCTTGGCCAGCTGGAGCCGGAATTTCCCGGCCTTGCACGACACCAGCTTCACGTGCTTGACGGTCCCCGTCCTCGGGGCCGTGAAGTGGCTGCCGTTCTCGAACGCGCTGATGGCCACCCAGGTGCAGGTGGCGCCGTCGCGGATGCCGCGGTTTTCGTCGCACCTCTGGCCGTCCTGGGCGTTGGACGGCTGGCTGTGGGTCGTCAGCTTGGCCCCGAAAAAGGTCGGAGTCGCCGCGGTAGCCGCACTCCCCGGTGAGCCGGTCAGGCCCACCAGGACGAGAGGCGCCGCCAGCACGCTGAGCACTTTGAGGTAGTGCGACGCAGATCCCTTGCTCATGACGTCCCCCGTCGTTTCTGTTTCGTCCGTCTTGTTCCTGACGCTTAACGGAAGTATGTGCTGACGTGCGGCAGATGTCATCACCCGAGGAACCCGGGCGGCGTTGCGCGGCACCGGTCTCGCAACCGCCGTCGAGCGGATCGAATCTTCGGAAGGCGGCATCTTATTTGCTCAGCGCAACTCCGACCGACTACAACGTAGTCATGACCAAACGTCCAGCTACGCCAGTCAGATTTGACCCGCCGGTCGCAGACCGGCTGGTCTCCTTCGTGGCCGCGAGTCCTGGCATGTCGATGTCTTCAGCCGCGAACCGGCTGGTGGATGAGTCATTGCGGATGGCAGAGCACCCCCGGTGTCGTCTTCAGGGTCGGCCCTACCGGGCGGCGCGCCGGCCTGGCCGGAGGCCCCGATGTATGGGAAGTCATCCGCGCGGTCAGGCCCGCACACGCGGCTGAGCCTGAACTCGACAGCCACGACCTGCTGAAGCTGGTCAGTGACAACACCGGAGTGACACCCCACCTGCTGAGCAGAGCCGTCCGCTACTGGGCCGTCTACCCCAGCGAAGTGGACGCCGAAATCGCCGCCGCCGACGCCTCGGAGGATTCCGCCGAACGGGCTTGGCTACGCGAACGCCAACTCCTGGTCGGATAGCAATGAGCCAGCCACTGCTGCTCGATGAGATGTTCTCCGACAGCATCGCCCGGCAGTTGCGCGGCAAAGGTCAAGATGTGACCTCTGTAGTCGCCGACACGACATTGCTAGCTCTCCCCGACGACCAGATTCTCGCACGGGCGACAGACGCAGGCCGCGCGCTGGTTACCGCCAAGATCAAGGACTTCATCCCCATTGACGGCCGATACCGCGCTGTCGGCCAGCCCCATGCCGGGCTGATCCTGGTATCCACCAAGACCTTCCCGCAGAACCGCACCTTCACAGCGGCTATCGCTAGTGCCCTTGCCGCGCCGCTCGACAGGACACCCCAGATCCAGCGCGGACAGGTGCTATTCCTGACCCGGAACTGACCGACGAATCACCCCGTGCCCGGCGTCGGGTAGCGCGTGCTCAACCCAGATGTTGGGCTCTACGTAAACAGCATGGTCGTGTTCCGTGTCGCAGTGCACGGGGACCAGCGCCTCTGGCACGATCACGTCGCCGGTACGGTCAAAGGGCAGTCCGGTCCATTCCCGCCACTGCGCCAGCGAGCCGGGCATGACCATCGATGCCTGCGCTACCTGCCTGATCTTCCCGCCGGCTCGTACGTGTGCTCGCAGCCACGGGTCGGCGGGCAGGCCATCTTCTCGCACCATCGTGATGTACCCGGTCATCGGCAGGGCCGGATACCGGTGCTTGCCATTCGGCCGCACGGGCGCCACCAGCCGGGCCAGCCCGGCGTTCCTGGCCGCGTCGCGGAGCGCGGCTAGCATCCGGTGGGACAGGCCGCTCCCCCGGTGCCGCTGCCCGATCGCGATTTCCACGGCGCAGGCGGTGTCCGGGGTGCGGCCCGCCAGCCGGTCGCTGAACGCCCACACCATTGCCCGGTCCAGCCCGCCGTCTGGCAGGGCGCCCCGGCCCGGCAGGTCAAGAGTGAGTGCCATCGCCCGGCCGGTGGCGGCGACCGCGCCGCTGGCATCCGTCGCCGCCACGCACAAATGCGGAAACGCACCCGCGACTTGCCCGAAGAAGGCATTCATCACCGGATCAGCCGTCATGAACTCCGGCCAGCCCGGATCAACCTCGTCCAGGCGATCAATCAGATCGGGCCGTTCGCTCAGGCGATGAACAATCATGTCGGTCCTGCCTCCTGCCCGCATTTCCCGCGCGATCTTTTCGGATGGCTGGCCTTAGGGCTGCCTGGTGCCCGTCATTCGCGCAACCGCGGATCCCTCAAGGCCTGCGGCACCCGGAAGATCGCTCCGGGCGGTGCCGGTTGGCTTGAGTTGTTCATGAAACTTCCCCGTCCGGCCGAGATGCCTCTCGCGGGGCAGGCGGTCACTAACGTCAGAAAAATCCCTGACGCAGTGTCGGATCGGGGCGCCGCCGTTCGTGGAGAGGGTAAGAAGGTGTCCGCAGGGGGCCACCCCGTGCCAAGGAGGAGACATGACCGAGTATCTCATCGCCTTCAACGATGAGTGGGTGCCCGACCACACGATCGAGGAGTTGCGCGAGAAGTCCAGGGCGCTCAGGCCGTTGCTGGCAGAAATGAAGGCGGCCGGGGTATTCATCTTCACCGGCGGCCTGGACGATGCTGCCCCAGTGTTCAGTGTCGATGCGTCAAGCGGCACGCCCCTGTTCACCGACGGCCCGTTCGTCGAGTCCAAGGAGCACCTCGGCGGTTTCGCTGTGGTGGATGTGGTCGATGAGGAAGCGGCGCGGCTGTGGGCCGGAAAGATCGCCGTGGCCTGCGGCTGGCCACAGGAGGTCCGTCGCTTCCGTGTCCCCATGCAACTTCCGGAGACCGCCTAATCGAGGGACGCTGGACAACCGGATGATCTTGGCTACGGGCCGGTTGTCTCGCACGACCTCGATCTCTTCCCCAGTCTCCACTCGGCGCAGCACATCTGCTGTGTGATTCCGCCGGTCCCTAGCTGGTATCGCAGTCATGCCACGGGTGTAGCAAATTTCTACACCCGTAGCGACTCGGAACGGCATTTGAGACCGCCGGGTCCGGGCGGCGCTGCGGCTAGCACGGACTCCGGCTTGCGGCAGGTCACCGACGCCAGGACGATGCGGGCGCTGGCGCATCCGGTGCGGATTGCCCTGATCGAGGCGCTGAGCCTGTCATTCCACCTGCGGCAGCTTGCCAAGTACGGCTTCGTCGAAGACGCCGGCCAGCGCCCGGGCCGTTCGAGGCCGTGGCGCATGACCTCGATCGGCAGGGAGTTCACGCCGGCCGACGACGACCCGGAGGCCGTGATGGCCCTGGTGCGGATGGCTCGCGAGCGCCAGTTCGCGCGATACCGGACGTGGCTAGACACCAGGGCGAACTATCCGAAGGCCTGGCGGGACGCGGCCGGCGACAGCGAGTACACGTTCTTCGTAACGGCCGAGGAGCTGGACCAGCTGAATCCCCGGCGCCCTCCTGGGCCTGCATGATGCCCCGCGTCAGCCGCGCGCGCATGCCTTGGGCTTTAAGACGTAGCCTGGCACCGCTCCGCCACAGGGGGTTCGGTTTTCTGCTGGCCGGGCAGAACGGTCCTACATTGGCGACAACCTGTACGTAATTGCCCTCCCCTGGTACGTACTGGCCAGCCACGGCGGGGTGGTGCTCCTCGGAACCGCGCTGGCCGCCTACGGGATCCCCAGGACCGCGCTGATCGTGATCGGCGGGCACGCCAGCGACCGGTGGCGGCCGTGGACGGTCATGCTGGCGGCGGACTGGACGCGCGCCGGAGCGGTCGCCGCATTAGCCGTGGTGGCGGCGCTGGGGCCAGCCCGGGCTCTGTGGCTGCTGCCCATCGGTGCGGTCTTCGGCGCTGCCGACGGGCTATCCCTGCCCGCGACGTTCGCTATCGCCCCGGCGCTGCTGCCCGCCGACGAACTCCAGGCCGGCAATGCCTTGCTCTCGGGCGGAGGCCAGGTCGTCAATCTCGCCGGACCGGCGATCGGCGGCGCTGCAGTTGCCTTCCTTGGTTCAGCGCGCGCTTTCGGCGTCGACGCGGTGTCCTTCGTCGTGTCCGCGCTGACCCTGGTGGGAGTTCGCAGGGCCATGCGGGGTCACCAGGACACGGCCTCCCCGGCTGCCGAACTCCGGGCCTCCGGCTGCCGAACTCCGGGCCTCCGGCAGCCGGCCCGCTTCGCCGCAGGTCCTGCCCGCCCCCGCCGACGATGGCGCGGAACCGCCGACGCTTCGGTCCCTGTTGCGGTCCGAGCGCATCTTGCAGGCGATTTTGCTGGTCTCAACGGCCAGCAATCTGGGTCTGGCCGGTTGCGGCGAGGTGGGCGTGCCGTCGCTGGCGCACGGCCCCCTGCATGCCGGTGCCCGCGGCTACGGCATCCTGCTCGCCGCCTTCGCCGGGGGTGCCCTTCTCGGCATCCTGGCCGCTGGCCAGGCCACCCAGTTCCGCCAGCCTTTTCTCGCCGGCGCACTGGCGTTCCTTCCTGCCGCTGCTTTGATCGCCGCTGTCCCGTTCCTGCCTGGCACTATTATTATTGTCGCGGCGGCGCTTGCGGCTATCGGGTCGCTCGTGGGCTTTGCGAACGCCTCGCGGTCCTGCGGCACCAGTAGGGCGGCCCGGATGGCACGGAGACTCTTCGCCGGATCTCGCGCCACCTCAGGAATGAAATCGTACGTTTGCGCACTCATCTCGACCTCATCCCTGCTCCCGTAGCCTACGCGCAAGGTAAGACGATTACTGACTCACGGAGGCGTCGCGCGGCAAGATTGAGGAACATAGCCCGGCAATCTTGATCTGAAGTGATTTGACCACCTCGTCACCTGCTCATCCTGTCGATCCCTAGTGTCGGAGGATGGGTCTTGACTGGAGTGCCGAGCTGGTCGATCAGCTTGAGTGGCACTGGCAGCATCAGCTTCGGCCCCGGCTAGATGGCCTGACGGATGACGAGTACTTCTGGCAGCCGGCCCCCGGCTGCTGGACCATCAGCCGCCGCGGCGAGAGCTCGGCACCGATCTCGGTCGGCGCAGGCGAGTTCACGACGGACTACGCAGCCGCTTGAACCTGAGCCCGTCCCCCCCCCCCCCCCCCCCCCCCCCCCCCCCCCGGGTGGGTCAGTGATGTGCGCAGCCTGGGCACGGCAGGGCTCACCCGCCCGCAAGGCGCCCTCTCGCCGCCGCAGTTCGCAGATGCGCCTGTCGCGAGGCTCATCCTGTACACCAACCTGGAGGTCATTCATCACGGTGCCGAGATCTGTCTTCTTCGCGACCTCTACCTGCGGAAGACAGAGAGTGCTGGGAGCGGGTGACGAGATCGACGATCCGCCTAATCGCCCATGCCCGCCTAAGGCGCGTCAGGCTTGTGATCTTCGGAAAGGAAAAGTCGACGGCGATAGATCTGATTGCGCAAATGGTTTGGGCAATGGCCGTGAACCCGTCGTGCCAGCGTCAGCCGAGAACCGCGCGAGGATCGCGTGGCGTTGGTGCCGCCCGAAAACGGATGGGCGGCCTGGCAGCTGCCTGTCTATGATTCCTTTCGTGATCTATCAGGACCCGCTGGCCTATCTGCTCGGCCTTGAGGGCATAGCGCTGCTGGACGCCTGGGCCGGAAACCACGATCGCGCATTCACTGAGGCCCGGCTGGCCGAAATCAGGCGGCTGCTGGATGACGAGCAGTTGAGGGACCGCGGCGTGCTGGTTGAGCAGGTCAGCGCCGCCAACGTCTACGAGCGGGTGTCGGCCGAGTACGACGCGGAGGCTGGCGGCGGGCTGTTCGCCACCGACGAGCCGGTCGTAGCTGAGTACCTTGCCAGCCGGGAGCCTGGCGTGGCGCTGGACGCCGCCTGCGGGACCGGACGATTCGCCGGGTTCCTGGGCAGGCGCGGGCACCGGGTCATCGGCGTCGACATCTCACCAGACATGCTTGCCCACGCGCGGCGGCGTGTCCCTCACGCCGAGTTCCACGTCGGCGAGCTTGACCGGCTGCCGCTGCCGGATGACAGTGTGGACGTCATCGTCTGCGCGCTCGCGCTTGAGCACGTTCCCCGCCTCGATCCGGTGCTGGCTGAGTTCGCTCGCGTGCTGCGCCCCGGCGGCGACCTAGTCATCTCAGATGTCCACTACGAACTCATCACCCGCGGCTCGGTGATGACGACCCGCGGCCCGGCGGGTGAGCCGCGCATCGCGCCTACCTTCCGGCATCAGCTCGGAGACTACCTGCGGGCGGCGCTAAGAAATGGCCTGCTAGTAAGTCGATGCGAGGAACCGCGCGCGGTCAGAGCGGACGAACTGCTGCCCGAGCCCGCAAACGGGATCGGCGACTGGCAGGACTGGCCGTTCTCGCTGACGGACTACCTGCCATCGGCAGGGCGGGCCTCAGGAGGTCGCCCGCACCTGGTCATCTGGCACTTCCAGCTGCCCGCTGGCTGACCGACTACCGGCAGCCCGACGCCACCCTGCCGGGACCTGGGCCGACGTAGTGGAGCGGTGACGAAAATCGAACTCGCACTGTCAGCTTGGGAAGCGGTGCAGTTACGGCTGCTGAGGGCACTGACCTGCAAGTTCCAGTGGTCAGCAGTAGCCGTGACTGCCCCCTCATCACCCTGGCCAATGGCACGGCTACGCGGCGATCGTGGCATAGTCACGCACATGCCCGGGCCGAGGCCGCAGGACGTACTACTCAGGCCGATCAAGGAGGACGATTGGCCCGCTGTTCATGCCTGGGCCAGCCAGGAGCGGGTCTGCCGGTATCAGTCGTGGGGTCCCAACACGACGGACCAGACGCGTGAGTTCGTCCGGGCAGCAGCGCACGCCTGGACTTTCACCCCTCGGACAAGGCTCGTCTACGTGATCACTCTCGGCGGATCCGTCATCGGCAATTGCGAGCTGAACCTTCGCGGACGCAGCCAGGGTGAGATCAGTTATGGGCTCCACCCCGACTACTGGGGCCAGGGGCTGGCCACTACCGCCGCCCGCCAGCTGGTCCAGATGGGGTTCGAGGAGCACAGCCTGCACCGCGTCTTCGGCACCTGCGACCCCCGCAACTTCGCGTCAGCTGCCGTCCTGCGGCGGCTCGGGATGAGCTACGAGGGACGGATGCGCGAGACGACGCTGATACACGACGGCTGGCGCGACTCAGATCTGTACAGCGTCCTGGTAACCGAATGGCATGGCGACGCAAATTGACCTCGGGTTCTATCTGCCTGGCTAATGGCACGCTCACAGGGACGGCGATCATGCGGGGCTTGGCAGGTTCGAGGGCATAGAGGGTCGCTGGGGGACCGCTGATCACCCTCTGATCGGGCATGTAGCGGGCACGGCCGCGGCGTGTTCCACGCTTCGCTGCCCGGTTTCCGAGACCCTCTTCAGTGCTAGTTCTGACCAGGCATGAATTGAGGGGATCTGACCCACGATCCTGGGCAGCGCCCGGATACTCCATAGGAGTACGTCAGCGTGAGTAACCGCGACTGACCCCGATTCACCGTGGTCCGATTTCAGATGTGAGCACAGCTGCGACACCATGAGACTGTTCCCGATGAAGTCCGAAGCGCGGCGCTTGCCGACGGGCACGCGGCATGGCTCGACGGTCTACCGTCGGTGCTGGACTCCTTGGCCCGGGACTGGTCGCTGACGATCGGCGCAACGATGCGCGGCGGACACGCTGCCTTGGTCGTCGAAGCCACGCTCGCCGACCGGGCCCGTCAGTCCTCAAGGTCGCGGTTCCCGAATACCGACGCCAGCTTGGCTTCGAAGCGACCGTGCTCGATCTGGCTGCGGGGAAGAGCTGCGTACGCCTGATCCGCCGCGACCTCACCCGGCCTAAGGGCGGAGCCCGCATGTGACCTCGGGACCATCGTCCGTTGCACCCCCGACCCCGGCGGCGACCTGCCCGGAGGCGTCAATGCGGGTGCCATGCGCGTCCAGCTGGCCGGAAGGGCAGATGCGGTGCTCAAAGCAGAGCCCCGGGCGCACTCCAGCCACCTGGACGAGACGTTGCGGGCCCGGAGAGTGGTCGAGCACATGCGCAGGCGCGGCTATCCCACCCCGGCCTGGCTCGGAGTGGGGGCCACAGCCACTCATGTATGGCATCTGACGGACTTCGCTGACGCGGCTGCCGTGCCAGAGCTGACCCCGTCCCTTGTTGGGCAGCTGATGGAGATCATCGAACTCCAGGCTGGCCAGGCCTCCGAGCCCTACGACCACTGGTCGTACGCCTGGCGGGTCGCCACCGGTCAGGAATCGGCTGTCGCCGGGCTGGATTTCAGCGAGACGCCGGAGCAGTCGCGTCTCCGCCAGTCCGCGGCCAGGCTCTCGGGGTATTCCTCCGCGGTGCCGGCCCTGGTCGAGCGCCTGCGGCTCGCGTGTGCCGGCGTCCCGCCACCACGAGAGGCACCGGACATGGTCCATGCCGATCTCTCAACCCCCAGCAATGTCCTGGTCCGTGACAGAGCGGTGGCGGCGGTCGTGGATACCGGGAACGCAGGTAGCGGCACGCGGGCGACTGACCTCACCGCCCTCGTGTGGTACACCTTCCGGGATCCGCTGCTGGACGGTGTCCGAAGGTGGCTGCGGACGAGAATCCTCGTCGTGGTCGGCTGGGAGGGGGCGGCGGTGCTCGCGTGCTGGCGGTCCAGAATCCGTGCCGAATCCACGGTGCTAGGGACGAGGACACGCCAGAAAGGCCAGCGCTGGCCGTGCCGACGAAGGACGGGCGAAATCCTGCTTGGTCCGCCCAAGTCCAGAGCTGGTCGCCGGGTTGCACGGGAGATCAACTACGACCCTGGAACGATCAAGGCCCACGCCGGGGATTGTCACCTGGCCTGGGCCTTTGTCATTGGAGCGGGTGACGAGAATCGAACTCGCACTGTCAGCTTGGGAAGCTGATGTTCTGCCATTGAACTACACCCGCGCACACGGCATCCTGACCAACTACCGCCACGACATCGTACCCGAACTAGTAGGTTGCCGTAGTGCTGCTCTCCGATAGGGACATCAGAGCCCAGATCGATGCTGGCCGGATCTCGGTCGATCCGTTCGAGCCTGACCTGGTCCAGCCGTCGAGCGTGGATGTGCGGCTTGACCGGTATTTCAGGGTGTTCGAGAACCACCGGTATCCGTATATCGACCCGGCGGTCGAGCAGCCGGACCTGACCCGGCTCGTCGAGACCGAGGGCGACGACCCGTTCGTGCTGCATCCTGGCGAGTTCGTGCTCGGCTCGACCTACGAGATCGTGACACTGCCCGACAACATCGCGGGCCGGCTTGAGGGCAAGTCGAGCCTTGGCCGCCTGGGCCTGCTCACGCACTCGACGGCCGGCTGGATCGACCCCGGCTTTTCCGGCCACGTGACCCTCGAACTGTCGAACGTGGCCACGCTGCCGATAATGCTCTGGCCAGGCATGAAGATCGGCCAGCTCTGCCTGTTCCAGACCAGCTCCCCGGCCGAGCACCCGTACGGCTCGGCCGTGTACGGCTCCCGCTATCAGGACCAGCGCGGCCCGACCCCGTCGAGGTCGTTCCTGAACTTCTATCGCGCCAAGGTCTAACCGGGTCTAACCGATGCCCGGGCCTCAGACATCCGCCACGTTGGAGTCCGGCGGGCCGTTACCACCCGACAGCCGAACTCCCCTTGAGCTGTACAGCCCCCAGCTGAGAACGCTCGGATTATCAGTGATCCGGTAGGCCACGAAGCCGATCCCGGCTCCCTTGACCACGCGTACCCGCATGGTCTTGCCGTTCGACAAGTGAAGCAGCATGTACGCGACGCTGGACCGCACCGCCATCACTACCGAACGCGGGGTGGACGGGGCATGCGGAAATTCATACACCCAGCCGGATACGTTCAGCGAGCGCAGCGGCCAGCAACTGTAGGCGCCGGGCCAGCCGACACAGTTGCCCCAGGGCCCGACGAACAGCCGGTCGCCGGGCACGACCTTCCTGCTGATCGCCTTAGTCACGATGGCGGGACCATGGTCGCCCGGGCCAAGCCAGGTCAGGAAGCTGTAGTTGCCGTCATCGGCTATGAACGGCGTGGTGTGCGCGATCTGGATCGCCCCCGAGTAGGCGGTGGCCCTGTTCATCGTCACTCCGGCGGGGAAGACCAGCCCGACCCAGCGCCGTCCGTAAGCCGTGACCGGCCGCAGCTTCAGGACGATCCCATCGGAAAGCCTGACGTTGAGCCTGCTGACGTTGTCCCTGACCTGCCCGAGCATGGTCTGGCCAGCGGCCCCGAGGAAGGCGGGCTCGCTCTGGCTCGGGAACGGGCCCCACAGGTTGTTCGTCCCGATCTGACACGCCGTCGCGAAAAGAATCGTGGGCACGCACTGCCACGTTCCGTCCCAGGACTGGCTTCCCTGAAGCTGGATCTGCCAGCGCTTGCCGTTGATCGTTCCGGCGGCGACCACGCCACCGGCCGCAGCGTGCTTGAGCGTCGTGACGATCAGCCTGGGCCGAGCCGGGCGGTCCAAGCAACCCCGCCTTGCGGGCCAGCCCGGGGCCCACGGTCACGCCCAGCGCGACCACGGCCACCACGGCTACCTCGACGAGGTGCAGCCGCGCACCGGACAAACGAAACACGATATCCTCCCAGACCAAGATAAACCCGAGAGAGTCTGCCCATCCGGTCATTGCCAAACGCCACCGGAGCCACCAGCCGGCCGCCGCGCCGCTACCCCAGCCCAGTCAGCACCAGGCAGCACAGCGCGGCGGCCATCGACAGCGGCACCGCGATCAGGCCGGTCAGGCTCGCCCGGCCCACCGACGGCGACGCGCCGGCCCGACGTCCGGCCTTGAGCCAGAGCAGCCAGGCCAGCGAGCCGGTCACGCACAGGTTAGGCCCCACATTCAAGCCCACCAGCAGTGAGAAAGGATGGCGCAGGGCACCTGCCGCTAGCAGCGAGGCGGCCGGCAGGTTGTTGACCAGGACCGACGCCGCCGCGGCCAGCGCCGCCGTTTCGATCGAGCCGGTGTGCGCGAGCAGCTCCGAGGGCCCGTGCCAGGCCCGGCCCAGCACCCCAAGCGCGACCGCGATCCCGAACAACCCGATCAGCACAGGGACCCCGAGCACTTCCCCCACGCCGCCCGGGCTGACCCGCCCGCGCCCGACATGCAGGGCGGCCACCGCGAGACCCACCGCGAGCACCGGGATAGCCGGCGCACTCAGCACCAGCACCAGCACCGTCGCCGCCACCACGGCCCCCAGCGCGAGCAACGGCCCTGGCGCCAGCAACCTGCCAGGAGTCGGCCCCCTCGATGCATCACGCCCTGCGCCACGCAGGGACCCGCGCTCGACGACAGCAACGACGATCGCGGTCACGGTCAGTGCCGCCAGGGCGGGCAGCCACATCCTCGCCACGAACCGCCCACCGCCCAGCCCCTGGTCCCCGAGCACAATCAGGTTCGTGAGGTTGGCGCCGGGCAGCAGCAGGGAGCCGGCGTTCGACAGCAACAGGCAGCCGTACAGCAGCGGCGATTCAGCGCAGGCACTGCCACGGCTGCGGGCGGCGTGGACAAAGACCGGGGTGAGGAACGCCACGGACGTGTCCAGATTGAGCGTCGCCGTGATCGCGCCAATCATCAGGGTCGCCCCGCCAAAGAGCCCGATCGGGCTCCTGGTATTCCCGGCCAGCCAGTGCCCGGCCGCCGCGAAGAGCCCCTCGTCATCGGCGACGAGCCCGACCAGCAGCAACCCGGCGACCAGTGCGAACGCCGGATAGTCCTGTCTCGCGCTAGCACTCGCGAATTCCGGCCTCAGCCCGGTAGCCAGCACTGCGCAGACCACGCCGGCCAGCGCGAGCACCCACGGCAGCCGGCTTCGCACCGCCACCCGCTACCCGCCACGCGCCGGCTCATCCTCCCGCCGGCCTACTCACCCAGCAAGGTTCCAGGAGCCTGGCCGACCTGGCTCGCAGGGGACGGTCAGTTTGCCGGGAATGCCGGAGTCGGGGTGGCGGCGACGACACGCGGCGTTGCAGTTGGGGTCCCCTGCTGCTGCGCTGACGACAGCAGGGGACCCCAGCTGTCTTCAGCCTCAGCCCGGCCGCACCATCCGGCCGCGCAATCCGGCCAGGAGGACGGGCGACCAGCCACCGCACCCAGACAACCGCCTTAGAGTTCCTGGCAGTGCGCCGAACCGGTCTGGCATAACCCCGCAGCGCCAGCACCACCAGTGAAGTTCCGGGCTCTGGCGCGAATTCCGTGATGCTGGCCGCTGGCCGCCCCATGGATGTGGCAGCGCTGGGGCTCCAGCCCCAGCTATGTCACATCGATGGGGTGCAGCCCGGCACGCCAGCGGCGGCACAGGCCCGGTCTGGACCAGCCACCCCGGAACCAGGTTCCTGCCAACTTCACGGAACTCGCGCCAGAGCCAAGTTTCCGTGATCTCAGCCCGAAACGGGTGAGTACCGGGGCGGTCCCCCCGCCAATGTTCCGCTGATCATGTCGGGGACGGTGATCACGGAGGCTTCTGCTGGCGTGATCACACCAGCTCGTTTCCGAGATCAACCCGCCGACCATGATCACGGAAACACGTAGGGCGAGAGTTCGCGGCGGAGCCTGGGGGTGAGTTCGCGGCGGAACCTGGGGGTGAGTCGCGGTGGCCGGGACGGGCGGCCGGGGGTGAATCGACGCGGCCGGGGACGGGGATCGCGGCGGCCGGGGATGGGGGCGTGGCTAAGACTGTCTTGGGGGGCGGGTTAGGAGAGTCGCGAGCAGGCGATCGCGCTCGGCCAGGGCGGTTCTGAGTGCGTCCAATTCGACCTGAAGGATCTTGACCTTCTCTTCGAGCTCCAGTACCCGGCGGATGGCCGCGAGCGTCATTCCCTCGTCGGCGAGCCTGGAGACGTACTGGACGACGGTCACCTCGACGCGCGAGTACCGCCGCTGGCCGCCCGTCGAGCGGGACGGCCTGACCACGCCGTGCTCGTCGAGGCGGCGCAGGAACGCCTGCTGCACCTCGAGCATCGACGCAACCTGGCCGACGGTGAACAGCGGCAGGTTCTCATCTTCAAACGGCAGCACGGTCACACACTCCAGCATCGAAGCGGGCCGGGCAAGCGGTCCGCACCGCTCTCCCGGCCCTGCCCGCGATCCCGATCAGGCGGTCAGCTCAGGCGCTCCGGGCCGCTTGATCTCGATCTTGTGCGGCTTGGCCTGCTCGGTCAGCGGCAGCACGACAGTCAGTACGCCATTCTCGTACTCGGCCTGCACCTTCTTGGCATCGACCGTCTCGGCCAGCCGGATCTTGCGGCTGAACGAGCCCATGACGCGCTCGCGCAGGACCGGCCGCTCCTGGTCTCCGTAGCTCTCGGTCCGCTTGGCTGACACGTTCAGCACCCGGCGGTCCGTGGTGACCTCGATGCTGTCCGGGTCGGCGCCGGGCAGGTCAATCCGGAGCACGACCTCGCCGTCGCGCCTGATGACGTCCATCGGCAGGGCGGCGCGGCCAGCAGAGCTGCCGTCGGTCCAGCCAAAGGTCCGCTGAACGATCCGGTCGAAGTCGGTGACGAACGGGTCGAAAGATGTCAGCAGCACTGTGATCCACCTCCAGTAGAACCCCCGAGATCCAGCCCTGGGCCTCGGTTATCTATAGTTCTACCGAAGAAAAACCTCTAAGTCAAATTAGAGATTTACTAGCTTTCAGAATTAAAGGAAAGCTACCGCCGGTTGTTGCTCGCCGGGCCAGCGCCCGCCTATAGCCGCTCGATGATGGTGGCGTTGGCCTGGCCGCCGCCCTCGCACATGGTCTGCAGGCCGTACCGGCCGCCGGTGCGCTCGAGCTCGTGCAGCAGCTTGGTCATCAAGATCGCGCCGGTCGCGCCGAGCGGGTGCCCGAGCGCGATCGCGCCGCCGTTCGGGTTGGTCCTCTCCAGCGACGCGCCGGTCTCGGCCGACCAGGCGATCAGGACCGGCGCGAACGCCTCGTTGACCTCGAAGACATCGATGTCGTCAATGCTGAGCTTGCCCTTGGCCAGCGCCCTCTCGGTCGCCGGGATCGGGCCGGTCAGCATGAACACCGGGTCGGCGCCGACGACCGTCAGCGAGTGGATCCGCGCGCGCGGCGTCAGCCCGTGCCGCTTGACGGCGTCCTCCGAGGCGATCAGCACCGCGGCGGCGCCGTCGGAGATCTGCGAGGCGGCAGCGGCGGTGACCTCCCAGCCATCGCGCAGCGGCTTCAGCTCGGCCATCTTCTCCAGCGTGGTGTCGCGGCGCGGGCCCTCATCCGCGCTGACCCCGTTCGACCGGCGTGATCTCGCGCTCGAACCTGCCCTCGTCGATCGCCCGCACCGCTCGCGCGTGGCTCTCGAGCGCGAACTCCTCGAGCGCCTGCCGCTTGATGTCCCACTTCTCGCACATCAGCTGCGCGCCGCGGAACTGGGAGATCTCCTGCTTGCCGTACCGCTCCCGCCAGCCCTGCCCGTACGGGAACGCCAGGCCCTTCTCGAGCAGCAGCGCCACCGAGGTGCCCATCGGCACCTGGCTCATGCTCTCGACCCCGGCCGCGACGACCAGGTCCTGCGTACCTGACAGCACGCCCTGAGCGGCGAAATGCACGGCCTGCTGGGACGAGCCGCACTGCCGGTCGATGGTGACGCCAGGCACCGACTCTGGCAGGTCCGGCCGACAGCCAGGCGTTGCGCGCGATGTCGATCGCCTGCGGGCCGACCTGCGACACGCAGCCCATGATCACGTCCTCGACCGCGGCCGGGTCGACTCCGGTGCGGGTCGACCAGCTCGGCCAGCACGTGCGCGCCAAGGTCGACCGGGTGCACCGACGCGACAGGCCGCCGTTTCGCGGCCCACCGGGGTCCTGACCGCTCCGACGATGTATGCCTGCGACACTGCGACCTCCACTTACGCCAGCCATCAGGACGGGGACATTGGTTTCGAGGTTACCCCCCGGTAGGCCGACCGCCATAGGGCGCTGGTCACTACGATCCGACTGGGGGAAGCAGGGGGGATCCGGGGGCATGGCGAAGATCAACGACGATACGTCAGGGCTGGTCAGCATCGGGCAGCTCGCCAGGGATTCGGGCGTGACGAGCCGGACGATCAGGTATTACGAGGAGCTGGGCATCCTGCCGGCTCGGGCCGCTCGGCGGGCGGCACCAGGAAGTACCCGCGCGAGTACGGCGGCTACCTCAGTGCGGCGCTCGCGCTGAAGACCTGGGCTTCCGGCTCGATGAGATCAAGGCTATGACCAGGCTCGCGGCGGGCCGCCAGGTGAGCGCCGGGCAGCGGGACTCGGCCGCCAGGCTGGTGCGGGACCGGATCGAGGTGCTGTCCAGGCAGGTGGTCGTCCTTCGACGGCTGCACGACTCGGTCAGCCGTCCGGGGCGGGCAGCGCCGGTGAGCGCCGTCTCGGCACGGCAGACATTGGCTTGCGGCGGTGAGTTACCGGAGAATTCCCGTTATGCTGAATGCAGTTCTTGACCTTGAGCATCACGGGGAGGCAGGCATGACCGACGGCCTCATCCTGCTCGGCTTCATCGCCATCTTGATCGCGGTTGTCGTCACGCGGGTCAGGCGCCGGATTGGCGTGCCGGTGCGCACGGGCTTTTACGGGTAGCGGTCGCCGGCATCGCGATCTGCGTCCTGATCCTCTGGGCAACGAGAACCACTGAGGCCTAGCTCAGGGCCTCAGGCGGCCGCCATCGATAACAGGCTGGATGAGGCCGTCTTGATCGGCATCTCGAACCAGACCGCCTTGCCGTCCTCGGTCGGCCGGGAGCCCCACCGGGCGGCGAGCTGGTCGACCAGGTAGAGACCGCGCCCGCCCTCGTCGTTCTCCCCGGCCATCCGGATCCTCGGCAGCCGCAGGTCGGAGTCGAAGACCTCGACCCAGACCGAATCGGCGCCCTTGCGGATGCGCAGCGTGAACTCCTGGCCCTCCGCGCTGACGAAGTCCTCGTTGAGCGGCGAGTCGAGCCAGTCTTCCACGCTGCCCGATCTGGCCGACTGCGTCGAGCGAACTCGTGCCGCGGGCTCGGCGCTACGGCCGTGTGCAGCACGACGTTGGTGACCACCTCGGAGACCAGCAGGCAGGCCAGCTCCGCCTGCTCGTTGTCCATCCCGCACTCGACGAACGTCTCGAACGCGCATCCGCCTGGCCTCGGAGACCTTGATCGGCTCGGCCGGGAACTTGGTGTCCCAGGTCGCCAGCTCCTCGGTCGCGGTCCTGACCACCAGGATGGCCATGTCGTCGTCGATGTTGCCGGGAACGGCGTGCTCGGCCGCCTCGGCGATCAGCTCAACGCCTTCATCGGCGACGGCCTTGACCGACTCGCTGAGCATGGCGAAAACCTCGGCGTCGTCGTAGTGGCCAGGCCCGTCCGCCCTGGCTCGCCGGTCGACCAGCCCGTCGGTGTAGAAGATCAGCGTCGCCCCCGGGGCCAGTGCCCGGGTTTCCTCGCGGTAGGTCGGCACGCCGGGCACGCCGATGCCGCGCACGCCGAGCAGCACGCCCCGGATGCTCGAGCTCCAGCGGGCGCACGTCGCCCTTGGTCACCATCAGGGGCGACAGGTGCCCGGCATTGGCGATCGTGAGCTGGCGTGACCAGGGGTCATAGATCAGGTAGGTGCAGCTCACGATCGGGGAGGCCGCGAGCGGGTCACCGCCGTCGTCCGTCATCCGCCAGCACCAGTCGTCCAGCCTGCGCAAGATGTCGGCGGGCGGCTTGTCATCCTGCGCGAACGCCCGGAGCGCGGAGCGAAGCTGACCCATGACCGCGGCCGCCTTGGCGCCGCGCCCTTCCACGTCGCCGATCACGATGCCGATCCGGCCCGCCGAGAGCTGGATGATGTCGTACCAGTCGCCGCCGACCTGGGTCTGGATGCCCTGGCCGTGGCTCTCAAGCGGCTTGGCCGGCACATACCGGTAGGCAACCTCAAGACCGTCGAGCTTCGGCGGCTGGGATGGCAGCAGGCTGTCCTGGAAGGCCACCGCCGTGGCTCGCTCCTCCTCGAACAGCATAGCGTTGTCGATCGCGATCGCGACCCGGCTGGCGATCGCCGCCACCAGGTCACGGTCGTCGGCGACATAGTGCTTGGCGTCCTCGCGCACGGTCAGCCCGGACAAGGCCAGGGTCATCACGCCGAGACGCTGGCCGCGTGCGGTGAGGGGCGCCGCGATCACGGAGTTGATGCCGACTCTCCAGGCTCGCGTCCATGCTCTCCCTGGTCGGAGCGGGATAGGCCTGATCGTTGATGTCCTCGATCAGCACGACCTCGTCCTGATCGAGCGCCTTGCGGCAGAAATGTCCCTTGGGGTAGTTGACCGGCTCGCCAACCTCCGCCCAGGCCCCGGCGGGCGGCTCCCAGTCCCAGGCATTCATCTGGACCCGGCGGACCAGCCCCTCGCCCTTGCGCCGGTCGGTGACCCGGAGATCGATGAAGCAGTGGTCGGCGAACTGCGGCACCAGGGTGTCGGCGACCTGATGCAGGGTGTCGTTGAGCTCGAGCGACTTGCCAAGCCGCTGGCCGATCCGGTCGAGCAGGCCGACCCGGTCAGTCGAGGACTCCGTGCCTGGCTGCAGCGCTTCCTTGGCCATGATCACGGTGCCGGCGACCTCGCCGACGCTGCCGCGCATCGCCGTCGCGTTCATCCGGACGAAGAAGTTCGAGCCATCGGGACGCCGGATCGACAGCGTGCCTTCCCAGTCCCGGCCCCGGCAGGCCTGCCGTTCCAGGTTGGCCACCTTGGACAGGTCGTCCTCGTCGAAGCCAAGGGCGCGGAACGGCACGTCGGTCAGGTGGCCGGGGTCAGGGAATCCGAACAGGTGGGCGGCGAAGTCATTGGCATAGCGCAGGCAGCCATCGTGATCAACGACGATCACGGCGGTCTCGACCTGGCCAAGGATCAGGTCGGTGGCGAGCATACGGCTGCACCCGTACCGGCGATGCCGGACCGCGGGCCTGCGTAGCCGCATTGCCGTCTGCGTTCATAGACCTCTACCAGGCATTCATGTCGATTTCGGGGATTACTGGTATTTCGCGAGCTTTGTGAGCTTCGTGAGCTTCGCGAGATTTCAGATATTCCGCGTGTTCCGCACGTTCCGCTACAAACAGGTGCGCCGCCACCTCGAGCGACAATGCCGCTCCGTGGCCGCCGACCCTGCCCGCACCTGTCACCCGCACATCGTCGCTGCCGACCACAAGCGTAACCTCGCGGCCGGGTTGTATCCCGATGTTCTTGAGTTTAAGCATTAGCGCCGCATCGCTTTGGAGTTGTTCACTGATCCGCTGAACGACTACGTGCGCGGGCACCGCCTCCGTTATGGCGGTCATTGCCACGTCGGGCTCGTGCGCTGCCGCATTAGCGCCGTCTACGGCGGCCTCAGGGACCCCGAGCTCCGCCAGGCCGGGAATGACATTGCCATGCGGGCAGCGCACAGGAAAATGGAGCAGCTCAGCGAGCTCGCGCTCCACGCTGTCGGAAATGACGTGCTCCCAGCGGCAGGCCTCGATATGGACCTCTTCCCAGGGCAGCCCGATCACGTCCACCAGCAGGCACTCGGCCAGCCTGTGCTTGCGCATGACCCTCGTCGCGAGCGCCTCACCCTCGGTCGTCAGCGCGAGCCGCCGGTCCCGCTCGACGAGGAGCAGGCCGTCGCGCTCCATCCTGGCGACGGTCTCGCTGACCGTGGGCCCGCTCTGGGACAGTCGCTCGGCAATCCGCGCGCGCAGCGGCACGACGCCTTCCTCGGTCAGCTCAAAGACCGTACGCAGGTACATCTCCGTCGTGTCGATCAGGCCGTGCGTCGCCACCGCAACCTCCCTTCGGGATACCGATGCTACGGCTTCCGTGCACTGCCGCGTACCCACCGTAAACGCATCTTTAGCCGAAACGGGCCCCCAGGGGTGCTCTAAGGACGCTGAGGAGCCGCTGGCGGCGAACTGGCGGCAGTGGACCGGAGTGCGATCAGGGCGCCAGCCGCTCGATTTCCCAGCCTTCGGCCGACCTGCGATAACGCAACCGGTCGTGCATCCGGTTGGCCCGGCCATGCCAGAACTCGAAGATCTGCGGCGTGACCAGGTAGCCGCCCCAGAACTCCGGCAGCGGCACGTCGGCCCCGTCCGGCCAGCGCTGCTCCAGCCGCGCGTAGCGGGACTCAAGCACCTGCCCGCGACCGATCACGGTGGACTGCCTGCTCGCCCAGGCGGCGAGCTGCGACGCCGCGCGGCCTGCTGTGGAAATAGGCCTCGCTGTCCGCATGGCCAACCTGGCTCGACCGGTGCCCTCGACGATCACCTGGCGGTGGATCGGCGTGCCAGCCGAAGAGCAGGCACGCGCGGGGCACCTCGTCCAGGTCGGTGCCCTTCCTCGACGTCCGGTTGGTGAAGAACGTGAAGCCAGTCGCGTCGTGGCCCTTGAGCAGCACCGTCCTTGCCCGCGGCTGGCCGGCGGCGGAGACGGTGGCGAGCACCATCGCCGTCGGCTCCGGCAATCCGGCGCTGACCACGTCGGCCATCCACCGGTCAAACTGCTCGTCCGGGTCGGCCGCGAGCATCGCCTCATCAAGCCCTCGGACGGCCAGCCTGCCGCATCTGCTCACCAGCCCCATGGGTACAGATCTTCACACAGCCACGCGTCTTGCACGCACCCGGATGAGATCGGTAGCCGGCCGTGTGGAGCTAACGAAAGGGTCGTAAGCTAAACGGCGGTTGGCCGGGTTGCCGGCCCCTGATGGCGCGGCCAGCGAAGGAAGAGGAAGATGTCCGACTTCACGCCTGGCCTTGAGGGTGTTGTGGCCTTCGAGACTGAGATCGCCGAGCCGGACAAGGAAGGCGGCGCGCTCAGGTACCGGGGCGTGGACATCGAGGAGCTGGTAGGACATGTGACCTACGGGCACGTCTGGGGCCTGCTGGTGGACAACGCGTTCGAGCCTGGCCTGCCGCCCGCCGAGCCGTACCCGATTCCCGTGCACTCCGGCGACATCAGGGTCGATGTGCAGAGCGCGCTGGCGATGCTCGCGCCGGCCTGGGGCATGCACCAGCTGCTCGACATCAGCGATGAGCAGGCCCGCGATGACCTCGCCAGGGCGTCCGTGATGGCGCTGTCCTTCGTGGCTCAGGCCGCCCGCGGCCCTGGCCTGCCGATGGTGCCGCAGAGCCGGGTCGACGAGGCCAAGACGATCACCGAGCGATTCATGATCCGCTGGCGCGGCGAGCCTGATCCGAGGCACGTCAAGGCGATCGACTCGTACTGGACCTCGGCGGCCGAGCACGGCATGAACGCGTCCACGTTCACCGCCCGCGTGATCGCCTCCACCGGAGCCGACGTGGCCGCCGCCCTGTCCGGCGCCGTCGGCGCGATGTCAGGCCCGCTGCACGGCGGCGCGCCGGCCCGGGTGCTGCACATGATCGAGGAAGTCGAGCGAACCGGCGACGCCGAGACGTACGTCAGGCAGGCACTCGACAATGGCGAGCGCCTGATGGGATTCGGGCACCGGGTCTACCGGGCCGAGGATCCGCGAGCCCGGGTACTGCGCCGTACCGCCAGGGACCTGGGCGCGCCGCGCTATGAGGTCGCGGCCGCGCTGGAGAAGGCAGCGCTCGACGAACTGCACGCCCGCCGGCCGGACCGGGTGCTCGCGACCAATGTGGAGTTCTGGGCCGCGATCGTGCTCGACTTCGCCGAGGTCGCGCCGCACATGTTCACCTCTATGTTCACCTGCGCCCGTACGGCGGGGTGGGCCGCTCACATCCTGGAGCAGAAGCGGACCGGCCGGCTGGTCAGGCCGAGTGCCAGGTACGTCGGCCCGGCGGCCAGGTCGGTCCGCGAGGTGCCTGGCGTGGCTGACGTACTCGACCTGGAGGTGTAGCCGGCTGGCTCACTCCGGCTGGCTCACTGTGGCTGGCTCACTGTGGCTGGCTTACTGTGGCCGCTCGTCGTGCCCCAGGGGCCAGCTGCTGATCTGATCGTAGCGAGGCTCTGGCCCGCCCTGGCTCCTGACCAGGCAGATCCGCGTCGCCGTCCAGGGCTGGCCGCCAAAGCCGCTGAGCGGTCGCAGGAGCTCGCTGACGTCGGCCGGCTGCCTGGAGCGCGCCAGCGTCAGATGCGGCCGGTAGCGCCTGCCCTCGTCCGGCGGAGGGGCACCTGCGCGCCTGGCCCCGGCCGCCACCGACGCCGCCAGCCCGGCCAGTCCGGTGAGACTGGCCAGCCCGCGCGATCGTACGGGCTGGCCTTGCTGATCGTCGATGACATGCGAGATGACCACCCGCGCCCTGGACTCAGAAGGAAACGCTCCGCCCTGGCCGATCCGCAAGTGCTGCGGCTGGTGCCTGGCCGCGGCTCGTTCCAGCCTGACCTCGAGTTCGTCAAGCCTGGACGGGTCCACCTCGCCGAGGAACGCGAGCGTAACGTGCCAGCGGTCAGTACTCTCCCAGCGGAGCCCGGCCCAGCCTGCCGAAGCGGCACAAGGGCCGCGTCCAGCTCGGCGATCACCGAGTCCGGCGGATCAAGCGCCACAAACAGTCGCATCCGCCATTGCTATCAGCTGCCCCGCCTCGGAGGGAACTCACACTTGCAGGCCAGGTGGTTTGTCGCTACTCATCAACTTCGCCCCGGTTTTCTTTGCCTGCGCAACTAAAGATCGAGGACGGTTTGCGCGCGGATTGGGTCATCTGAGGCGGTGAGTCACCTGAGACGGCTAGCGGGCGAACTGGAGTCTGGTCTCCTTGATGTACCTGCGCACGGGGACTCCCCGGCGCCGGGCGATGAGCAGCGTGACGACGATGGTCGCGGCGACCGAGATCACTCCGCCTGACGCCATTGCGGCCCTGGTGCCGAACTCCTGGGCGACCCAGCCGGTCAGCGGAGCGCCAAGCGGAGCGCCGCCAAGGAAGACCAGCATGTAGATCCCCATCACGCGACCGCGCATCTCAGCCGGGGTGCCGAGCTGGACTGACGCGTTCGCCATTGTGCTGAGGCTGATGACGGTCAGGCCGGTCGGCACGAGCAGCAGCAGGAATGACCAGTACGTGGGCATCAGGCCGGTCGCGGTCTCGAGCAGGCTGAAGGCGAGCGCGGTCCCGACGAGCAGCCGCATCCCTGTCTTGATCCGCTTGGCCGCGACGAGTGCCCCGATCAGCGCGCCGAGCGCGAACACCGCGGAAGCGAGGCCGAACTTGCCTGCCCCGGTGTGGAAGACGACCCTCGACATCAGCGCGGTGGTGACGCCGAAGTTCATGCCGAATGTGGCGATGGAGCCGATCAGCGCCATGGTCATGACCAGGTCAGGGCGCGACTTCACGTAAGCCAGACCCTCACGAAGCTGGCCCTTGGCCCGCACCACGCGCTCAGCCGGGCGCAGCTCGGACGGGCGCATCAGCTTCAGGCTGACGATGACCGCCACATAGGACGCGGCATTCAGGTAGAAGGTGGTCGGCGTGCCGACCAGGCTGATCACCAGTCCGGCCACCGCCGGACCGGTGATCCTGGCCAGGTTGAAGACGGCGCTGTTCAGCGCGATCGCGTTAGACAGGTCGGATTTTCCGACCATCTCGATGGCGAAGGACTGCCTGGTCGGGTTGTCCACCACCGTCGCCAGGCCGAGCCCGAAGGCCAGCAGATAGACGTGCCAGGGGCGAACGACGCCGGTCACGGCGAGCGTTCCGAGTATCAGCGCCAGGGCACCCATCGAGGCCTGGGTCACCAGCAGCACATTGCGCTTCGAATAGCGATCGGCGATCATTCCGCCCCACAGGCTGAACAGCAGCAGCGGCAGGAACTGCAATCCGGTGGCGATGCCGACCGCGGTGCCGCTGCCGTGCGTCAGCTCAAGGATGAGCCAGTCCTGGGCAACTCGCTGCATCCACGTGCCGGTGTTCGAAATCACCTGGCCGGTCGCGAACAGCCGGAAATTGCGCACCTTCAGGGAACTGAACATGCGGCGCGTGCGCGCGTCAGCCGAGCTGCTGGCGGCCGGAGCACTGGCGGCCGGAGCACTGGCGGCCAGTGTCTCTACCGCGTGCGGGACGCCGGTAAAGACTGGCTGAGCTTCTCCAGGATCGGCAGCGCTTCCCGCAGCACCGCTCGTTCGGCCGGGCTCAGCTCCCGAAGCCGCCGGGCCAGCCAGGCTTCGCGCAGCTTGCGCAGCTTCCGCACCACTTCGCGACCCTGATCGGTCACGCTGAGCACTACCTGCCGGCGGTCGGTTGGATGCGGCATCCGCTGAATCAGGCCTCGTTCCTCCAAGGAGGCGATGACCCTGGTGATGGAGGGCGGCTGCACCTTCTCGTGCTCGGCGAGCTCGCTCGGCGTCATGGCGGTGTGGATTTCCAGCGCTGCCAGCGCGGCGAGCTGCGTGTCCGATAGCTCTGGCTGCAGACCTTGCGCGACTCGCTCGGCTCGCATCCGACGTGCTAGCCGGCTGACCGAGATCCGCAGCGAGGTCGCCAGTTCCGCGTCCGACCTGGACTGGGGTGCTGTCATATTCGTTAGCTCTGCTCATTACTCTTGCTAACCGTATATGGCGCAAGATGATTCCGCCAGTTACGGCACGCTGACGCGGGCACGATCAAGGTACGCCAACGACGGCTGCGCCGCCGCCGGCTTTGGGCATCCCGTCGGCTAGCCTGAGACGCATGCCCAGCCAGCAGCGCGAGGTCCCGCCGCCGCTTGAGGGCAATGACCTGCTGATCGCGGCTGCCTGCACGATCGCCTGGGCAGTGGCCCTCATCATCTTGCTCCTGCTGCGGCACCAGTTGCCTGCGTCGAGTCGCTGGTGGATCTGGACCTGCGCGGTCGGTCTGGGGCTCGGGATCTTCGGCGTGCTCTACGTACCGCACCTGAAGCGATCAAGAGCCAGGACAGCGGCCAGACGGGCGCAGGGCTCTGGTTAAGCCCCCTGGTGTCAGGGCGCCTGTCGTCAGAGCAGCTCGTGGTCGAGGCTGTCGAGCACGCTCTCCGGTACCGCCGCGCCAGCGGTCAGCATGTCGTAGCCGAGCTCATCGACGGTCGGGATCGCCTCGCTGCCATCACCGGCAGCCACGTCACCGTCTGAGTGCGCTCCGCAGCCATGATCCACCGAGACGACGCCGCCGTCATCGGGAGCGAACTCATTAGCGCAGACGCCGAAGACTCGTCCGAGCGGCCCATTCAGCCTAATCATGAAGCCGCAGGTAATGCAGCACGCCGGCGCGGCACTCGCGAGCGGTGATCGCGGCCCGTGATCACCGCCGTACCAGCGCACCGCCGCCTCGTCACGGCCGATGGCCGACAAGATCCGTCTGGGGTGCGCGGCGCCGTCGAGCCGACGCCTGACCGGCATCGGCTCGCCCGGCTCATCGGCCAGGTCGCCGAGCGGCAGATCGCCCGCTGACACGCCGCCGATGACCGCATCGGCGGCCGGGCTCCATGCGTCGTCATCGTCCCAGTCCAGCAGCCCAGCATCACCGACTATGGCGACAAACGGGACAAGTCTCTCATCGTTTGAGCTAGCGGGCATCAGATCGCCCGCCTTGAGATCGCCAGGCCGCACTCGCTCGGTCCACGGCACCCAGTCAGGTGCGAGCAGCGAATCAGGTCCTGGCAGCAGCAGGCTCTCGCTGA
The DNA here is from genome assembly GCA_963819285.1 of uncultured Actinomycetota bacterium. Taxonomy (GTDB): domain Bacteria; phylum Actinomycetota; class Actinomycetes; order Streptosporangiales; family Streptosporangiaceae; genus Chersky-822. Next base: position 449,661 of record CAWFVM010000001.1, on the reverse strand, counting down.
CCGTGACCACCTTCGACCGTGAGGCACGAGCCACGGTCACGGCCCAGCGCCAGCCGACATAGGCGGGATCGAGGCAGCTAAAGAGATGCGTGACTATCCGGTCGCCCTCAACGCTGAGGCCCACATGCTCGCCAACCTGGCCGGCGCCCGCGTCGGATTCAGCGGCCTGGCAGGCGAGGTCGATGGCTTCGGCGCAAGCCTGGTCAGGCTCGGCGTGTCTCGTGCTGGTGGGGCTCACAGTTACCCATTCTTCCGCATGCCAGCTACCGCTCGCACACGGACAGCCTGCAACGCTGCAGAAATGTGCCACGGGATGCCACCGCGGTGCGCCAATCCGGGCGCCCAGGCTCAATACTTGAACTCATGGAAGATTCGGGAGCCGGGACTCGCGCCAGGCGAGCGACCAAATCTTTCGTCTCCGCGTCGCGGTCGACGGCGCGGGCGGGTGCCACGGCCGCCAAGGCCGGCGCGACCGCGGCCAACGGGGCGACCAGGACGCTGCACAAGATCACCCACGCTTCCGGGGCCGGACGGACGGGCCTCGCACAGCTCATCGAGTTGTCAGCGGCAGGAAGCATCGGCGACGGCTTCGTGGCCGTGGCCCTGGCCGGGACGCTCTTTTTCAGCGCGTCGGTCGAGCAGGCTCGCGGGCGGGTCGCGCTGGCCCTGATCATCACGATGGCACCGTTCGCGCTGCTCGCACCTTTCATCGGCCCGGTACTCGACCGGGTGCGGCACGGCCGCCGGTACATCCTGATCGGCACGGTGCTCGCCAGGGGCCTGCTCTGCTGGGGCATGGCCGGAGCCGTCGAGCACAACGACGCCGTGACCCTGCTGCCCGCCGCGTTCGGGGTGCTTCTGCTGCAGAAGGCCTACGGGGTGACCAGGGCCTCGGTCACGCCGCGACTGCTGCCGTCCGAGATCACCCTGGTCACCGCCAACTCCCGGTGCGCGCTCGCCTCACTCATCGCCACCTCTGCAGGAGTCCCGATCGCCGCCGGCATCGACGCCCTGACCGGCGGCGGCTCGGCCGGAGCAGCGTGGGTCCTGCGCGTCGGAACGCTGGTCTACCTGGCCGCCATGGTGCCCGCCTTCCGGATTCCTGACGGCGTGGACGAGCCGGCCGAACTCGCGGCGACCCTGCCGCTAGAGGAGCAGGGTGGCGGGGACGGGGCTGGTGTGGGCGGGGTTCCCGGGTCGGGCGAGGGACTTCGGTCGGGGTCGGGGCATGATGCTGGGTCGGGGTCGGGGTCGGGACCTGGGGCGGGGTCGGGACCTGGGGCGGGGTCGGGACCTGGGGCGGGGTCGGGACCTGGGGCGGGGTCGGGACCTGGGGCGGGGTTGCCGAGGACTCGAAGGTTCCGGTGGCGGTTGTTCCCGCAGCCGATTGGGCCAGTGGTCACCGAGGCGATCCGCGCTAACCTGACCCTGCGTGCCTATTCAGGTTTTATGATATTTTTCCTAGCTTTCTTGCTCCGAACGGTGCATTTCGGATCAGTGTCCGACAAGCTTGCCCTCGGCTCGATGATCTCCGCTGTCGCCGTCGGGGGATTCATCGGCACTGCGATAGGAGCGGCGCTGCGCTCACGGGCACCGCAGGTCATGGTCTTCATCATGCTGGCATTCAGCGCGGTCGTGACTACACTGTGTGCTGCCTTCTTCGGGCTGTGGGCGGCGATCATCGTCGCGTTCAGCGCCGCGGTCGGCCAGACCCTGGTCAAGCTGGCGCTCGACTCGATCGTGCAGCGAGAGATCAGCCCCGACGTTCGTTCGTCGACCTTCGCGGCGTCCGAGACCCTGCATCAGCTGTCCTGGGTGATCGGCGGGCTGCTCGGGCTGCTGCTCTCGCTGACCAACAGCGGCGTGACCGGCCTCGGCGTCGCGGCGGCCTGCCTGACCGTATCTCTCGGGTCGCTGCTGCTGGCCCGCCGCAAGCGCATCCTGCGGACCAGATACGCCGGCCCGACCGTCACCTGACCGCGCGCGCCCGGCTGCCCCGGCTATCCGAGTCCCTTCCGCCTCTCGCGCACGGTCGATCTGGGTGAGGTTCGCCCGCTAGCTGGGCCTCACAGCCGGCGTGCGGGCGCCGACCCGGGCACCACAGGTCACATCAGTCCCAGCAGCATCTGCCGTACCGACCGGCCAGTGAACTGGCGTGATGATTCGGGAGAGTTGCCGCCTCGCGAAGACTCACCGTCATGATCATGTAGATCTACCGTCATCTGCGGGTAGGGTTACCGCTTCGCGTAGACTTACTGTCGTATTTGACGGTTATCTCTACCTGAAGCGGTAGCTTAACCCGCAGATGACGGTAGCTCTACGGGAGGCGGTAACTCTCCCCGAAGATGCGAGGGCGGCGGCTCAAGGCTGTGATCTTGAGGCGGCGACCGCTGGCCGGGCCGGTGTCAGACCGGCGGCCCAGACCAGGTCTCCGTGCAGCCCGCACCTGAGACGTCCCGCCCTATTAGGTTGCCGTGATCATGGCGGGCAGCCCGTACCCGAGAAGTCCCGCCACTACTAGGTTTCCGTGACGATGCTGCGGCTCGTGATCACGGAAGTCTGGGCGGGTGATCACGCTGCCAATGTTCCGGGCTCTGGCGCGAATTCCGTGATCGGGCTGCCTCGCGGGCCTGGCGGAGCCACCGTCCGGCCCCGGCCTGGTCCCTGGTGGCTCAGCTGTCACAGTCGGCTCACCGCTGCCAGGCTCGCCTGATCCTGTAGGAGACTTTTTTCCTGTAGGAGACTTAACAGCGAATATGGTGGTCAATCCTCCTACAGGAAAAAGTCTCCTAGATCTTTTAGCCACCACCCCGGCACCAGCCCCCGCAAACCCCCCAGAAACTCGCAAACCCGGCCCCGCGCCCCACCCAAGCCCGGACCGAATCCGGGCGCCGCACACCGAACTCAGGCCAGGCACCGGCTCCCGCCCGCAGCACCAAGATCAACTGGCCGGGAGCGGGTTCAGCGGCGATCTTGGTCTGGGGTCAGACGTCGATGTCGTCGGCTGCGGCACGGAACAACGAGGCGATCTTGGTCTGGGGTCAGACGTCGATGTCGTCGGCTACGGCGCGGAGCAACGAGGCGACCTTCTTTGCTTCCCGGCTTTCGGGATGCTTGCCGCGGTGGTACGTGTTCGACAGGCTGTCGAGCAGCTTGATCAGGTCCTCGACCAGCACCGTCATCTCGTCCGTGCCCTTACGGCTTGTCTTCGCGATGGTGGGTGGCGGCTCAAGCGTCCTGACCTGCAGGGCCTGAGCACCCCTGCGGCCCTCGGCGACTCCGAACTCGACGCGCTGGCCCGGGCGCAGCACCGTGCCTGCCGTCACGAAGGCGGTCGAGTGCACGAAGACCTCGCCGCCGTCGTCACGGGTGAGGAAGCCGAAACCCTTGTCGGCGTCATACCACTTGACCTTGCCAGTAGGCACGAGCAGACCCTTTACGCGAGGAGAGCTGATGGGGCTAGGAACTTGCGGTCTAGATCAAGGCTATCGGTCATGGCCAGGCGTCCATCCACGTCCTGATCGAGTTGGCCAGGCCAGAACCGAAACTACCGAGCTAGCCCGTCGGGTCGTGAGGTGAAACATACCCTGTCCGGTCAATCGGAACACTGGATTAACCGGCCCCGCGCCCCTCAGCGATCAGCCGAGTTTGTGCGGCACGTTCCACGGCGGCTGCCTGGGCTTCCGCCGGCCTCGGCGCAATCCCCACAGCAGATATCCGGCACCCGCCAGCGCCAGTACCCGGCTCAGCCGCTCGGCGCCGAGCCAGGCCTCGAATGCATAGGAGCCGATCGAGTTGTGCTCGCCGCCAAAGACGAGCGTCAGCACGGTTCCGACAACTACCAGAATGACCGGAACAGTCAGCCCAAAGAATTTGTCGCGTATATCCCATTTCTTCGACGGCAGCGCCAGGGCGGCTCCGACCAGCCAGATCGGCGGATAGATCGCTCCTCCGAGGCCGAGCAGCAGCACGGCGAGAGTCTCTACCGTGTGCCTGCGGGCAACCCCGATCGCTCCGGACGCGAGACCTGCAAGTACTCCCTCGCTCGCCGGTGCGGGACTGGCCGGTGCGCGGCTCGCAGATGCGCGGCTCGCAGATGCGCGACTGCCAGATGCGCGACTCCCAGGTGCCGGGCCGGCAGATGCGGGGCTGGAAGGCGACCGTCGCGCGCGCTGGTCAGCGCCACCGGGCTTGGCCGGGTCCGGCGGCGGCTCGGGCTCGGGCTCGCCCTGGGATTCGGGAGCGGGCAGCAGCGCGGGAACGGGTTCTGATTCGAGATCTGGTGCGGGGCGGGGCTCGGGCACGCGGCCGCGCACCAGACGATGAGCCGCGGACAACCCGGCCAGGACCGACGAGCGGCCGGAACCGGCAGGACGGGCGGGTCTAGCCCCGCCCGGCCCGCTCGGCCCGTTCAACCCATTCGACCCGTCAGCCACGAGCAAGTCCTTGCCTATCTCGTTCCCGTTAACTGCCTCGCCTGGCTCAGCCTGCCTGGCCGCGACCTCGCTCTCCACGAGCGCGATCGGATCGCCGAGGCCGGCCAGGGCCTTTCCTACCTGTAGCGCGCTCGCGCCAGTTATGCCACCACACTCAGCTTCGATCCGCGCGCGCGTGCGGTCAAGCAGGGACTGCCGCTCGGCAATGCTGAGTTTGCTGCGCGCCGCGACCGACAACCGGTTGAGATAATCCCGGATGAGCTGCTCGGTGGGCGGATTCATGCCTTGATGATCCACCTTCAGCGGCCTGTTGAGTATCCGACGCGCACGATCTCCCTGCGCGGGTTGCCCTGCCGGTGCCCCCGGGATGCCAAAGGCGGCTCCGGCGTGAGCCAGAGCCGCCTTCGGGTCTTGCGACAATCACTTGCGACGATCAGAAGTCCATGTCTCCGCCGCCAGGAGCGCCGGCCGGAGCCTTCTCCTTCTCTGGCTTCTCTGCGATGACTGCCTCTGTCGTCAGGAACAGCGCTGCGATGGAGGCCGCGTTCTGCAGGGCAGAGCGGGTGACCTTCGCAGGGTCGAGAATCCCGGCCTTGAACATGTCGACATACTCGCCAGTCGCGGCGTTGAGGCCGTGACCTGGTTCGAGGTTGCGCACCTTCTCGGCCACCACGCCGCCCTCAAGGCCAGCGTTGATGGCGATCTGCTTGAGCGGCTCCTCAAGCGCACGGCGCACGATGTTCGCACCGGTCGCCTCGTCGCCTGAGAGGTCAAGCTTCTTGAACGCGTTCTTGCCGGCCTGAAGCAGAGCGACGCCGCCACCGGCGACGACACCCTCCTCGACAGCGGCCTTGGCGTTGCGCACCGCGTCTTCGATGCGGTGCTTGCGCTCCTTGAGCTCGACTTCGGTCGCCGCGCCAGCCTTGATGACGGCGACGCCGCCTGCCAGCTTGGCGAGCCGCTCCTGGAGCTTCTCCTTGTCGTAATCCGAGTCGGTGTTCTCGATCTCGGCGCGGATCTGGTTGACCCGGCCGGAGATCTGCTCGGCGTCGCCGCCACCGTCGACGATCGTGGTCTCGTCCTTGGTCACCACGACCTTGCGGGCCTTGCCCAGCATGTCCAGCTCAGCGCCGTCCAGCTTGAGGCCGACTTCCTCGCTGATGACCTGGCCGCCGGTCAGGATCGCGATGTCACCGAGCATGGCCTTGCGGCGGTCGCCAAAGCCAGGCGCCTTGACGGCGACGGACTTGAACAGGCCGCGGATCTTGTTGACGACCAGGGTCGCGAGGGCTTCGCCCTCCACGTCCTCGGCAATGATCACCAGCGGCTTACCCGACTGGACAACCTTGTCGAGCAGCGGCAGCAGGTCCTTGTTCGCCGACACCTTGGAGTTGACCACCAGGATGTACGGGTCCTCGAGCTTCTGCTTCCATCCGCTCGGGGTCGGTGGCGAAGTAGTGGGAGATGTATCCCTTGTCGAAGCGCATGCCCTCGGTGAGCTTGAGCTCGAGGCCGAAGGTGTTGCTCTCCTCGACGGTGATGACGCCTTCCTTGCCAACCTTGTCCATCGCCTCGGCGATCATCTCGCCGATCGCGTTGTCGCCGGCTGAGATCGAGGCAGTCGAGGCGATCTGCTCCTTGTCCTGGGAGATGTCCTTGGACATCTTGGACAGTTCCTCGCTGACCCGCTCGACGGCCGCCTCGATGCCGCGCTTGAGCGACATCGGGTTAGCGCCGGCGGCGACATTGCGCAGGCCCTCGCGGACCAGCGCCTGGGCAAGGACAGTTGCCGTGGTCGTGCCGTCTCCGGCGACGTCATCTGTCTTCTTGGCTACTTCCTTGACTAGCTCGGCGCCGATCTTCTCCCACGGGTCCTCGAGCTCGATCTCCTTGGCGATGGATACACCATCGTTGGTGATCGTGGGGGCTCCCCACTTCTTCTCGAGCACCACGTTCCGGCCCTTGGGGCCGAGGGTTACCTTCACGACGTCGGCCAGCTGGTTCATGCCGCGCTCGAGGCCGCGCCTGGCGTCCTCTTGATACGCGATCATCTTCGCTGCCATAGGCTCCTAGTCCTCCTGGAACTTATTGCCTTTGAATGCCGACCGAGCCGACGCCCGCGACGGACGGCATAGCGCGCTGGCGGTCCCTTCCCGCCTGCCCGCAGTGCCTCGTCGCCCCGATCACGCTACTGAAGCTGTCACTCTCAACCCGAGAGTGCCAACGACTTGTTTAGCACTCTCGGGGGGAGAGTGCAAGCTGCGCCCCCGGCTTCTGGCCCTCGGCACCAGGACACGCGAAGGCCCGGCACCCGACGTCTGGGTACCGGGCCTACCGCGCTAAGTTGCGGACCTTATACCGACTGGACATTCTCAGCCTGAGGGCCACGGTCGCTCTGCGTAATCTCGAATTCGACACGCTGACCCTCCTCAAGCGTCCGGTAGCCGTCCGCCTTAATTGCCGAGAAGTGGACGAAGACGTCCCTACCACCGTCGACCGCGATGAAGCCGTAGCCCTTATCCGCGTTGAACCATTTGACGGTGCCCTGAGCCATGAAACAACAACTCCCTAACTTTTGCTCGGGCTTCGGGTCACGCCCTTGCTACGCGAAACCCGTTGATCGCGGAACGGGCTTGACGTCCTGCGCAAGCTCAGCCTGCCGTTCTCGCCGTACCGACAGCGACCGGACATTACACTACATGCTCGCGGGGCGACGCGTAGTGCGATCCGACCCAAGGTCCAAGTGACGTCGCGGACCAGCACCGACCCCCCTCTCTAGGTGCTTCCGGCTGACTTCTGACGCCATTTAACCCGGTTTAAAGCCAATGACCTCAGCCGTGCGCCCGAGTCGGCGACACGCCTACTCCCGGAACTCGCTACTACCACAAAAAACGCCTTAGTGCCTGAACCGGGCAGGCCGCCGGCCGACCCGCTCCGGCGCTTAGCGCCCGGTCGTCTTGTGCGACTCGCCGCGCGCTAAGCATCGCTGGCGCGAGACGACGGCTGCGTCCTGTCCGCGTGACCGGGCCCTTCGCAGGACCATGGACATTCGCCTCCGCACTGGCCAGCCGATGGGACGCGATTAATAGGCGCGCAATATTTATCACACGTTCTTGATCTTGCTCTGGACCCGGATTCGATTCGAATGCCTAAGCCATCCGAGCCCGCGCGGAGGCACGCTGCCGCGGAATGCCAGCCATAAACACTCCGCAGCAGCGGTACATCACGCTGAGTAGTCAGCCAGCCTCATACCGGCGGCTGAACTCGGCCAGGCTCGGCTTGATCGGCTCGGCGACCGGGATGATCCCGGCGACGGCGTTCAGCGTTTTCAGGCCCTCGCCCGAGTTGATGATGACCGTCTCCTGCTCAGGATCGAGCTGACCGGCCGCGAGCAGCCTGCGCAGCACGGCGAGCGTCACGCCGACCGCGGTCTCGCCGAAGATCCCCTCGGTGACGGCGAGCAGCCGGATCGAGTCGATGATCTCATCGTCGGGCGCGGCCGCCACCTGGCCGCCGGTCCGGCGCACGACATCGAGCACGTAGGGGCCATCGGCCGGGTTGCCGATCGCCAGCGACTTGGCGATGGTGTCGGGCTTCACCGGCTGCACGACGTCGTAGCCGGCGGCGAACGCGGCGGCCACGGGGGCGCACCCGCTCGCCTGCGCGCCATAGACACGCACGTCAGCCGGCGCGTCGGGGTCGACCAGGCCGATCGAGGCAAGCTCGCCGAACGCCTTGTCGATCTTGACGAGCTGAGCGCCTGAGGCGACCGGTACGACTATCTGGCGCGGCAGCCGCCAGCCCAGATCCTCCGCGATCTCATAACCGATCGTCTTGGACCCCTCGGCGTAGTACGGACGAACGTTGACATTGACGAACGCCCAGTCGTCGTGCTCCTCGGCCAGCTCGGACGCGAGCCGGTTCACCTCGTCGTAGCCGCCGTCGACCGTGATCAGGCGGCACCCGTAGATGGCGGACCCGAGGATCTTCTCCGGCTCCAGATTGGCGGGCACCAGGACCACCGACTCGATCCCGGCCCTGGCGGCCGCGGCGGCCACAGCGTTGGCCAGGTTGCCGGTCGACGGGCAGGCGAGGACCCGGTAGCCGAGCTCGACGGCCGCGGCCAGCGCGACCGCGACGACGCGATCCTTGAAGGAATGCGTGGGGTTGGACCGCTCGTCCTTGACCCACAGGGTGCGCATGCCGAGCGAGCGCGCGAGGTTGTCGGCCCGGACCAGCGGCGTCCGGCCCGGCTCGGTCGTCCGCCGCGCGGCGATGTCCGGCGGGACCGGCAGGAGGCTGGCGTATCGCCAGATGTTGCGCGGGCCGTCCTCGATCGAGCGCCTGCTGATCGGGGGCAGGTCGTAGCTGACTTCGAGCGGGCCGAAGCAGTCCGAGCAGGCGTGCTGGCCGCCAAGCTCAAAGCTGGCGCCGCATTCACGGCAGGTCAGGGCGCTGGCGTTACCGAAGGATGAGCGCGTCGCACGCGCCTGAGCAGGGATCTGGGGGGGGATAAGAGCAGTCATAGCTGTGAGGCCTCTCCTCATCTGCCTTGCCATCATGCGATGGCAAGCCGGAGTTGGCACCAGTCACGCGCTGGCCTCACTGACCTGGACGAGTCAAGCTCGGATAAGCGTGATGGTTGCCGGGGCTTCACAGGGCCGTTCCCTCCACCCCTCTGGATGAGCAATATGAAGTTGTAGGACCGGTTAAGTCCGTTATGTCTGTGACGACGACATAACCTCTGTGGCTGTCGCCTCAGATCACTAGCATATTATCACCACGCCAGAGGCCCGGTCAGCGGCCTGCGGCGAGACTCGCGCGGTGCGCAGAGCCTTCACAACTGGGCAGGGGCAGCCACCTGAGACGGCTGAAAGTCACCCTCACAGCGGCGCTGGTCATCGCACTCTGCGGCTGCGCGTCAGCATGGCTGGTATCTTGATCACGGAGTCGTGGTGGGGTGACCGCCCACTCATGTTCCGTATCGGCTCCCCTGACCCTGGCTTTGAGGTTACGTCGGCGAAGCTTGGGTTCGATATGTTCCCGCCTGCCTCGCCGTGATCCGGAGATTGTCGCCATTCTCGCGGAGAGTTTTCAGCGTTCTCGTGGCGAGTTATCGCCTCGCGGAGAGTTTGCCGCGCTATTTACTGAAAACTCTCCACGAGAGACAAATCTCCACGCGGAGACCGACAACTCTCCAGGAAAATGCGGACAATTCTCCGCGAGGCGGCACGATCCTGGAAGACGGTTGCAACCCGCACGGGCAGCCCGCCCAGAATGGGCATCGATGTGGCAGAGATGCAGCTTCAGCAACACCTCTGCCACATCCATGCGGTCCGAGAGCCGGGGGGCTGGGCGATGGCGGGGGGTGGGGTCCGGAGCGTAGCCGGTATCCCCAGCGGATGAACTGGTTCTCCTGGAGGGACCGGGCGGACCGCAGGTCAGGCTGGCTTTCAGCACCCCGAAAGTGGCAGTACCCCGCAGACTCGCCATGGCGTCCGGCCACGCCGAGCAGGCGGGACAAGCAGATCGAGGTGAACCAGGTCATGCTAAGAGGGCTCGTTTGCGGGCTTGCCCTCACGTAGCGACCTCGTGCAGCAGCAGAGGCCGTCTTGACACTGACGGGCCGTTCGGCAATGGCGGCACCAACTCGGGAACGCTTTGCGAGCAGACAAGGCCAGGCGGGGTCTTGCATGACAGTTTTGATGCGTTTCGCAATACGGGCGGACCGGCGAGAATAAGCAAAGTTACGCTGGTCGATGCCCGGCACCTGCGCCTGGTGGCCGCCTGGGTCGTTCCGACAAGCGGCCCGCTCGGGGATTCGGGTCCTGGTTACCCGCGCCAGTCGGGCTACCAGCCCGGTTTTCACTGGGGACAGCGGCAGAGCATTCCGGGCGCGATCGTACGACACACACCTGGACATGACCTGATCAACCTCGTGATAGTTGTCAAGCCGACCGCAAGGATGGGCACAGCTGCCGCCTTGAACCTGTACTACGAGGCGGCCGGGACACGCTACCTCATCCATTTCCCAATCGGCTATAAAGTGCCCGTCGGCCACCGCTGCCACTGAACTCTAGATTCTTATCACGCCCCTCCGTGGATTACCTGTGGGAGTCGACGTGCATCGATGTGGCAGAGATGTTGTTCCAGCAGCATCCCTGTCACATCGATGCAGTCCGGAAGCCGGGAGGCTGATGAGCGCGGGGCTGTGGCTAACGGGAACACAGGGACGTTGGGCGCGCACTCAGCGGGTCGGTGCGGCCACCTGGCCTGGCTCGGCGCTAACCTCACTCGGTGGGTGAATCGACGGAGCGGCGCCGGATCCTCGTGGCGTCCAATCGGGGACCAGTCTCCTTCGACCGGAGCGACGACGGCCAGTTGACGGCCCGGCGCGGTGGCGGGGGTGTAGTCTCCGGGCTCTCGTCAGTGGCGAGCCACGCGGACCTGCTCTGGGTCTGTGCCGCGCTCAGCGACGCCGACCGGGCCGCGACCCGGCGCGCTCCTGGCGGCATGCTCGACCTGGACGGCAGCACGGGCGGCTCGGCGGTGCGGATGCTCGACATCCCGCCGGCCACGTTCAACCGCGCGTACAACACCGTGGCCAACTCGGTGCTCTGGTTTGTGCACCACATGCTCTACGACACTCCGAGCCGGCCCCAGTTCGGGTCCGCCTTCCGCCGCGACTGGACCGCCTACCGCGACTACAACCGCGCGTTCGCCCAGGCGCTTGCCGAGGCGGCTGGCCCGGCCGGCCCGGCTAGCGGCCAGACGAGGACAGTGATCCAGGACTACCACCTGACCCTCGCGCCCCGGATGCTCACCGAGCTTCAGCCCGGAACCAGGATCGCGCATTTCTCGCATACGCCCTGGGCCCCGGTCGACTATTTCAGGCTGCTCCCCGACGAGGTCGCCGCGGAGGTGCTCGAAGGGATACTCGGCGCCGACCACGCCGGCTTTCTCTGCCAGCGCTGGGCCCGCGCGTTCATGGACTGCTGCGAGCAGGTACTGGGCGCGACGGTCGATCATGACCGGCAGCAGGTCAGCTACCACGGCCACCGCACGGGCATCGGCGTGCACCCACTCGGCGTCGACGCGGACGAGCTGATCAGCCGGGCCGCCCAGGCCGATGTCGAGGTGCGGATGGCCAGCCTGCGCGAGGCGGTCGGCGAGCGCAAGCTGATCGTCCGGGTCGACCGCACCGAGCTGTCCAAGAACATCCTGCGCGGCCTGGCCGCCTTCCGCGAGCTGCTGCTCGCCCACCCGGAGTGGCGCGGCAAGGTGACGCTGCTCTCCCTGGCCTATCCGTCCAGGGATGAGCTGCCCGAGTACCGCGAATACGCGGCGAATGTCCAGCGGCTGGCCGGCGCGATCGACGACGAGTTCAGTTCGCCGGACTGGACCCCGGTCCTGCTGCTGACCAATGACGACTATGCCAGGTCGCTGGCTGGTTACCGGCTCGCTGACGTGCTGCTCGTCAACCCGATCAGGGACGGCATGAACCTGGTCGCCAAGGAAGGCCCGATCCTGTCCGAGCGGGGCTGCGCGCTCGTGCTCTCCCGCGAGGCAGGCGCGGCAGCCGAGCTCAGCGGCGACGCGATCATGGTCAACCCGTTCGACGTAGCGCAGACGGCAGCAGCCATGCACGAGGCGCTGCTCATGTCTGATGAGGAAAGAATGCGCCGATGTCAGTCACTAGCAGCCGCGGCAGGCGCCGTCCCTCCTTCTGCCTGGTTCGCCAGCCAGCTGGCCGCTCTCGATGCCCTGGAGTCAGTCGGGTGAGCGGAGCTGGCCTCTCGCGGCCCGGCGGCGGCGCAGCCTTGCGATCAGGGCCGGATCGAACTGGGCCGCCTCCGGGGTGTCGATCAGCTCGTTAAGCATCTGGTAGTACCTGGTGGGGGAGATCCCGATCGCGTCCGCGATCTCGCGTTCCTTGGTGCCAGGTGAGCGCCACAAGCTCCGCTCAAAAGCCAGGACGCGCATCTGCAGTTCGGTCAGCGATGACACCTGGAATCCGGCCTTTCTCCCCCGTTTATCGTAGGCCAGGGGCCGATCTAGCGCACTGGCATAGCGAGCCCGTACGCTCACAATTTGTGATCTCCTCTGGCTGCCTGACCTTCCTCACCGACTTCGGGCTTGAGGATGGCTTCGTCGCGGCCTGTCACGGCGTCGCGGCCAGGATCGCACCCCGCGCCAGAATCATCGACATCACTCACCTGGTGCCGCCAGGTGATGTCAGGCGCGGCGCCGCCGTGCTCGCGCAGACCGTCACGGCGATGCCGCCGGCCTCCGTGCACGTCGCCGTCGTGGACCCCGGAGTTGGCACCAGCCGCCGGGCTGTCGCCATCCAGGCCGAAGCCGGAATCCTGGTCGGCCCGGACAACGGGCTGCTCTCCTGGGCCGTCAAGGCCCTCGGCGGCGCCTGCGACGCATTCCTGCTGACGAATTCCGCGCTGTGGAACCATCCAGTCTCGCCGACTTTCCATGGCCGGGACATCTTCATGCCGGTAGCCGCCCATCTGGTCAGTGGCGCGACTCTTGCCGAGGCTGGCACCCAGATCGACGTCGCCGAGGTCGTCACCTTGCCGGCGCCTACCAGCCGCATGCTGGACGGCGAGGCCGAGGGCGAGGTTCTGTCGGTCGACCGGTTCGGCAATGTGCAGCTCTCGATCCCGTCGGCGGCGGCAGCCGAGCTCGGGATAGTGATCGGCTCCCTGATGACCGTTCGCTATAACCGGCGCGAGATCACCGCGCCTTACCTGGTGACGTTCGGGGCGGCCGCGCCCGGCGAGCTCATCGCGTTCACCGACAGCGCCGGGCTGATCTCGCTTGCGGTCAGGAGCGGCAGCGCGGCCGAGAAACTATCGCTCCCGCCGGGCGCCAGAGTCAGAATTGCCGCGGAAGCCGGATCCTGACCACTACCATCTGCGGTCACTTCCCGACGAATCACAACAGACGTGGCAGAATGTGTGTACTCACATGGAAGGCCACGACACTTGCCGCTGAGGATTCCCCGTCTCGCCAAGGCCGCGGCTGCGATCAGCTTGGCGTCGACGCCATTCATCGGCATGAGCATGCCCGCGCTGGCCCAGCCGGCCAGTAAGGCTGTGCTGGCCGGTAAGACTGGCTCGGCGCCTGAGTATGAGTGGTGGCTGCGGACCCTGCATGTGGTTCAGGCCTGGCACTCGGTTCAGGGCGCGGGCATCACCGTAGCGGTGCTGTCCGACGGCGTGACGCCGGGGCAGTCCTACCTGGCCGGCTCGGTCATCTCCGGGCCTGACTACACCCATTCCGGCCGTACCGCTAGCGGCCCCTACTTCGGCGTGGTCGGCACCGGCCTGGCCAGCCTCATCGCCGGGCACGGCCTGGGCAACTACGGCGCCGGCCGCGAACGCGACGTCAGCGGCGTGTCGCCGGCCGTGAAGGTGCTGTCGGTCAGGGTGACGCTCAGTCCCCGTGATCCGCTCTGGTCGAATAAGCGGATCACCACCAGGCTGCCTGGCGCTATCGCGGCCGGCATCCGGTACGCGGTAGACCACGGCGCGAGCGTGATCGACCTGCCGGCCGATCCGGGAGTGCACGATCCTGTCTACGACACCGGCTCGGCCGCGGCCAGCGGCGGCAGCACGGCCGAGCGCGCGGCCGTCAGCTATGCGATCAGCAAGAATGTCCTGCTGGTGGCACCCGCAGGCGACAACGCCCAGACCGGCAATGCGATGAACTACCCGGCGGCTTATCCGGGCGTGATCTCGGTCGGTGCCTTCGGCAAGACATTCATGAAGACGCCGTACAGTGCTCGCCACCGGTACGTCACCCTGACAGCGGCCGGCCAGGACGTCGTCGGAGCCAACCGGACCGGTTTCTATACGTTCGAGAGCACCTGTGCCGCGAGCGCCATCGTCACCGGGATCGGCGCCCTGATCAGGTCAGAGTTCCCCAATCTGACCGTGTCGCAGGTGCGCGGCGCGATGATCCACAGCACCGTGTACCGGCCTAAGGCCGGTCTGGCCGACGGATCGGGATACGGCACCGTCGACGCCAGGCGAGCGCTGACCAGCGCGGCGACCATGTCCCCGCCGCACGCCAGGCCCGCCATGGCCGGAGCGGCGCCAAGGAGCCGTCCGGTGACACCGCCCGTGCGGAGCTTCTCCGCACTGATCATGCGTGATCTAGGCGGTGACGCTGGCCTGTCCGGTGCTGCCCTCGCGGTGCTGCTGATACCCATCCTCCTTTACGGCTTCCTGTCCAGGCGCCGGGAGCAGCAGGCGAGCGCTCTGGCCGCTCAGCGCAGCGAGAGCAACTGGGCCAGGCCAGGTCATGGCACGATGCTGGCCGACCCGCTGCTTGAGTTCTTCGGTCCGCAGCACGCCAGGCCAATCGAGCAGCCACCAGGCACGCGGCAGGTCGTGACGCCTAGATTCCAGCCCCGGCCAGGCCTCACCGGCAGGTCGACCATGTCGGGATCGCTGGCCAGCCGCGCCGGGATGCCGGCGGCCGGTGCCGTGGCGGGTCAGGCGCCAGCCGTGCGACACAGCCCGGCGTCCCCGGTGACCGAGGCCGCCGATTCCGCGGCGGCGGTACCGGCCGCGGCCGGAGCAGCGCTGCCGGTGCGGCCGGTACCGGCCGGCTTCGCGGCGAGTCCGACCGTGCGGCAGGCGCATGTGACCGGGACCCCGCCGTGGGAACCCGCACAGGAACCGACGTCCGAGCTGCCCTGGGCAGTCCTCGCGGCCCAGCCAGCGGGCAACCGTCCGGCCGGACACGAGGCGCCGCCGGCCATCGCGCCGCCACCCGACTCGGTCTGGGACTCAGCCCCTGCGCAGCGATCGACGGTGCCCGGGCCCCAGTTCCAGCCGGCCCCGATTCAGCCACCCTGGGAAGACGCGGTTGCCGTCGGCCCGGCCCAGGCCGATCCGGCGCGGCGGGCCACGCCGCCGGCCAGCCTGCCCGCCCAGGATCAGCCCGGCTCCGAGTACGGCCGGGCGCCGGCGGACAGCGAACGCGGGCCGATCTTCATGTGGAACCCCTCGGCCGCCACCGACCAGTTCGCCGCAATAGACCCAGCCTCAACCGACTGGCAGGGCCTGGGCCAGGACCGCGGCTAGGCGGCCTCGCCAGTGCTCGCTGCCGGGTCATTCCCGGCGGCGGCGAGCTGCTCCTTGCGTACTGAGGCGTAGATCGGCGCGTACTCTTGTCCGGACAGCTCGCCGATGGCGGACATCACGCGGTCGGTGACGGCGCGGCGCTGCTTGGCGCCAGGTGGCTGACCCTTGAACTCGTCGAAGACGAGTGGCTGGCCGATTCTGATCTCGATCTTGCCCGGCCTCGGGATCTTGTGCCCGGGCGGCAGCAGCCTGTCGGTGCCGACCATGGCCACCGGCACGACCGGGGCGCCCGAATGCAGCGCGAGCCAGCCGATACCAGTCCGGCCGCGATAGAGCCTGCCATCGGGCGATCTCGTACCCTCCGGGTAGATGCCGAACAGGCTGCCGTCCTTGAGCAGGCCGAGCGCGGCATCGAGCATCTCCTGCGCCGCTCTGGCCCCGGCCCGGTCAACCGAGAGCTGCTTGGTGGCCCGCAGGTACGAGCCGATGATCCGCTCATACGGCCGTTTCCCGGTGAAGTACTCGGACTTCGCCGCGAACGTCACCGGTCGCTCCAGCATGAACGGCAGGTAGAAGGAGTCGAGCACGGATAGATGGTTCGAGGCCAGGATCGCGGCGCCTGACTCAGGCACGTTCTCCGCCCCGACCACGTTCGTCCTCGCCAGCAGCTTCATGCCGGGGCCCAGGATCACTCTAGATAGCTGGTATCTCAACCCAATCCTCCAAGCTATTGCCCTGCTGCGCACAGATTAGCCCGCCGGTCCGCGATTCGCCGGCCGACGGGCGGGCTGGCCACGCGCACGACCAGTGCGATAGTAAGAGGCAGGGCCACGGGCAGGGCCGCCGCCGCCAGGCTGACGCCCGAGTCGTCGGCCAGCCAGCCGAGCACGACGGCCAGCCAGACGGCGAACAGGACCGGGCGGAGCAGGGGCTCGAGCCCGGCTGGCGGTCTCGAAGGTGCGGAGCCGCATCCGGCCGGGCCACCCGAGCATCAGGCCGGTCACCACGGCCACCACCGGCACCACCGGCGTGTACCAGGTCTCGGTCAGCGAGTGCAGGTTCGAGCTGATCTTGCGCTGCAAAGTGCCGCCGGCGTTCGCCGTGCACCACCTGCCCGACGAAGCCCCCCAGATGGGACGGGCCAATGGCCGGGATCAGGTAGTCGAGTACGGCGAAGATAGCGACCAGCGCGATCCCGCTGACCGCGATGACCAGGCCGCGCCGCAGCGTGATCCGGACTCCGGCGACAGCGGCCAGCAAGACCAGGTAAGCGGGCACCATCGCGATCGTGCCGCCAACCTTGGCCCCGAATCCTGGCCAGCCAGAAGCGATTACGCTGGCGAGCGCGACGGCACCGGCCGCGGTCAGGGCCGCCCGGCGGCCGGCGGCGCCCGCACTGGCCGCGGCCCATCCGGCAGTCAGCATCCCGGCGACCGCGTAGACCCCGAGCGCGTTGTTGCCGACGCCGTAGAACCGCCCGGCCTCGACCAGCGAAAGCCCGAACGGCGCACCGACCTGGAGCCGGGAGCCTGCGATCACGTCGACGCCGATGACCGCCAGCGTCACCGCGGCCACGAACCCTGGCGGCCCGAACGGCTGCGACCGCCACGGGCCGGCCAGTGCTCCGGCCGCGATCACCGCCGCCCAGGCGAACCCGAGTCCGTACAGCCAGACCGCCGGATGCGAGAGTTGCCCCCACGGCACCAGCCCGGCCAGGAACGTCCCGGCCGGCACAGCGGCGGTGAACACGGCCGCCCCCGTATACCAGGCCACCCGGCGCCGCACGGTCTGCTCGCCGCTGCCGCGCAGCACCAGGCCGATCAGCAGGAGCACCACGGCCTCGGCGACTCCGTAGTACAGGAAGAACCAGCCCACGATCGACCGGTAGACCTGGTTCGCGGCATCCTGGCCGATCATCTTCTCGACTGCCGCCGCCAGCGGGCCCCGGCCAGCTGAGGTGATGGCCGACCCGGTCAGGCCGGCGGGCGCTGGCTGCCCGAGCCAGCCGAAAATGCTCGGCGTCAGGTCGGTGATCGTGACCACGCCAGGCTGCCTGGTCGACTCCGAGGTGAGCAGGCCTGACCGGTATCCGGCCCCGGCCACGGCGATCGTCCGCAGGTGCGGACTGTCGTCGTCCCCCAGTCCGGCCACCGTGATGATCGACCCGGCCGGAGCGGCAGCGGCGACCCTGGCCACCAGCGCGTCATCGGCGCTGAGCCGGGCGGCCCGGGCCGGGCTCACCGGCAGCGAGCCGAGGTCAAGCATGGTCAGCGGGCACGCCGCGAGCGCCAGGCCAGCCGCCGCCTGGCGACTGGCTGACGGCAGTGCTGGCAGGTAGCGCGCGACCCGGCCAGCCCGGTCGGCCAGGGCCAGCCCGGCGCCAGGGCCGATCGCGGTCGCGCACCGGCCGCTGCCAGGCGAGGTCGCGAGCGTGCCCCACCGCGGGTCATAGCCGCTTTTGCTGTTGTAGGCGATCAGCGACCGCATGCCGGGCACCAGGGCCTGGTGTCCAGGCCGCGGCAGGACCCGCACGGCCGGGCAGCGCACCGAGCCGGCCGGCGGCTCAGCCGATCTCGCGCCGGAGTTCAGCGTCAGCCAGGCGTCGGCCGGGCAGGTCGTGGTGTGCAGCGTCGTCGTGACCAGCGAGCCGGCCGACCCGGCCCTGGCGAGCCGCCAGATGGCCGGGGTAGCGGACGGGGACAGGTCGCTCCAGCGCAGGCCCGCGATGCCGATGACGACGACCGGCCGGCCTGCCGCCGGGATGGCCGCGAGGCTGGGACCTCCGGCAGCTAGCGCGGCGCCGCCGGCTATCGCGAGGGCGACCAGGCCGGCCACGATCCTTTTCACCTGTCAAAGGTATCGGCCCTGACAGTTCCCCGGTCTCAGTCACTACTGGTAGCACTCGATCCAGACGACGGTCGGATGGCCTGGCGCTGACCCGACCGCATGCACGTTGATGACCCCGACGGTCGCCTTGGCTCCGGGCGCCAGGCACGGTGCCTGACCCTGGGTGTGCCAGGCACCGCCCGACGTGGCCTGCCACGGCGTCGGGTCTTCCAGCGGGTAGGTAACCGCGGCGTTGCCCTTGCCGCTGGCCTTGAACTCGAAGCGAGCGCCGGGGGCGCCCAGGTGGCCGTGCATCAGCATCACCGTGCCGGGCTCGGACTTGGGCGAGACCGTGTTCTGCGGCAGCGCGTACCCGACCAGCGCGCCGAGCGCGATCAGCGCTGCTCCGATGAGCCAGGTTCGCAACCGCGCTTGCATAACAGCCACCACCATGCCATTAGTAGTCGATCCGGCCCGGTTGATGATCAACTCAGGTATATCCCTAATCTTCGCCGATAGTCCGCGCGCGGTCACCCCGCCCTGCCGCCTGATTCCAACCGATCGGCGGGCTGAGGCGTCACATGTAGCGAGACGTCACCAAATCGTCCAGCTAGGAGTCACACCATGAAGCTCAACCGCCTGATCGCGGCCGGCGTCGGCACTGCCGGTGCCGTCGTGCTCGCGACTACCGCGACCTTCGCCGCGACGGCGGCCTCAGCCGCGCCGGCCCGCCTGGCCGCCCCGGCCGCCGCTGCCTGCGTCTCGTCCAGCCTGACGGTATGGACGGGCTCACCAGGCGACGGCGCCGCCGGGCACAGCTTCTGGCAGGTCGAGATAAGTAATGTCGGGCATCACGCCTGCGGCCTGCTCGGGTACCCGGGCGTGTCCGTTCTCAACGGCGCTGGTCACCAGGTCGGGCTGCCGGCCGGGCACGGCGGCAGCAAGCCGCTCGTGACGATCGCGGCCGGCGGCACCGCGCACTTCGTGCTCACCGTCACCGACGCGCCGATCGTGTGCGCGCACCCGGTGCACGGCGTGCTGCTCAAGGTGTTCGCGCCAGGGGAGTTCAAGGCTTTGCTGACCCCGTTCTCGGTCTCGGTCTGCCCGCATAGCGTGACGCTGAATGTGGACGCGGTACATCCGGGCACCGGAATTCCGCAGCACTCGACTTCCTAGCCGGAGCGCCTCCTGGCTCGCTCCTGACTTAGTTCAGGTCCCGAGCGAGCCGGGGTTGGCCGGAACGTCGATGGCGTGCTCGCGCAGCACGTCGAGCGGCACTATCTCAAGCGCGCGCTCGTGAGTGGAGGCCAGCACCACGTAAGCCGCCGAGCCATCCCGGTGCGCGCGCAGCCAGTTCGCCGCCGTGACGCACCAGCGATCGCCAGGGACCAGTCCGGGGAAGCTGAACCGCGGCATGGGAGTGACCAGGTCGTTCCCGATTGTGCGCTGGTGGTCAAGGAACTCAGCTGTCACCACGGCGCAGATAGTGTGACTGCCAAGATCTTCCGGCCCGGTGTTGCAGCAGCCATCGCGGTAGAAGCCAGTGACAGGGTCATCGCCGCACGGCTCAAGCTCTCCGCCCAGCACGTTCCGCTCGCTCATGACTGCAAGTATCGCGCACGACTCTACGCCACCATCGATGACAGCGCTTCCTCGTAACTGCCGCGGAGCATCTGCGCCCGACCCGGTCTGAGATACCTCGGCGACAGCGGATATTCTTTAAGGCGTGAATGAGCCTCCCTGGCCGACGGGTGAGCCTCCCTGGCCGACCGGGCCAGCGATGTTCCCGCCAGAACGTTTCGGCAGGTCCGGACCGCGGATTGGCGGCATTGCCGGTCTCATCATCGGGATAGCCGGGCTGGTAATCGTCCTGATCGTGGTGGCCAGCCTTCATCATTCCGTGAGCGTCAGCCCCAAGGGTCCGTGCGTCGACGGACCGGTGTCCGGCGCGGCAGGCACCCCGATTGGTCACGGTAACTACCGGTTCCCGTGCTCAGGCGGCGGCACTACCGTCGTCCATCTCGGCAACTGACCGCGGCTGACCGGCTCGCGGGGGCCGGCAGGTCAGGCGCGGTCTTGTTCAATATCTGAATCTGACGTCAGCGACCTTGCCACACTGGCCTTCGTTTCTCGGCAAAGGCCTGCGGACCTTCGACGGCATCGCGGCTGTTCCTGCGCCGTTGCTCCCAGGTGAACTCCGTGCTGAAGGCCTGCTCTAGCGGCAGATCAAGTGACCTGAGCGCGGCCTCCTTGATCGCTCTCAGCGATAGCGGCGCGCTCTTCAGCAGGTCGGCGAGCCATTCCGCTACGCACTCATCCAGGCGCTCGGGTGGCACCACCTCGTTGACCAGGCCTAGTTGCAAAGCCTGGCTAGCTGTGATCCTGCGGCCCGTGAGCAAGTATCCCATCGCGACCTTGTGCGGCAACTGCCTGGGCAGCCTGAACGCGCCGCCGGCACCGGGGACCAGCCCAAGCCGCGCCTCGGGAAACGCGAAGACAGCCTGATCGGAGGCGATCACGATGTCACAGGCCAGCGCGAGCTCGAATCCGCCGCCCAGCGCGTACCCGTTGACCCGTGCGACGAGGGGCTTGAAGAGATCAAAGCGCTCGGTGAGCCTCGGCCAGCCCGGTAGCCCCCGGCTGCCGAAGGTCGTTGGCGCTACCCCCTGCTTGCTGAGCCTGGCCCGCTCGTGCAGGTCCTGGCCGACAGAAAAAGACCGCTCGCCAGCGCCGGTCAGCACGCCCACCCAGACGTCGTCGTCGGCCTCCAGCTCGTCCCAGGCTGAGGCGAGCTCGCTATGCATCCGAAGATCCATGGCGTTAAGCACCTCAGGCCGGTCGAGAGTGACGAAGGCGACATGGTCTTTCTTCTCGTACCGGACCCTCGGACGGTCAGTCATATCAGACATCCTGCCCCCAGGACGGCCTCATCGCCCAGCCGTGTCGCTGATGTGCCAGCAGGCTGGTTTAGTGGTGGGACAAGGCGGCGTGGTCGTGGTCGTGGTACGCGGCAAGTGGAACAGGGGAGCGTTATGGTCAGCGGCAAGGTAATTCGTTTCGACGAGAGCAAGGGCTACGGGTTTATCGCACCGAACGACGGAGGCGAGGACATCTTCGTCCACGCGAACGAGCTCACCGACCGCGGCCTCCGGGTCACTACGGGAACCCAGGTTGAGTTCCGCGTGATCGAGGGAGAGCGCGGCATGAAGGCCTATGACGTTCGTATTCTGGATAATCCGCAGCATAACCCGCAGCCGACGCCCGCCAGCTTGGCCGGGTCGGCGGGCAACGGCTCAGGCGGCAATTCTACAGCGTCACATCTAGCACCGAAACGACCGCCGTCAGACGACGAAATGGTGGAAGTCTTCTCTGAGCAGGAATTCCTGCAGCAGATCACCGACCTGCTCCTGGAAACGGCGCCGCAGCTCACCGGTGCGGTGATCGTCGAGTTGCGTGGCACGCTCCTGGAGTTCGGCCGCAAGAATGGCTGGGTCGAGTAGCCGTCAATACCGCCTGAGGAGCCCGGTTGCCGGGTGCCGTTGCTGCTGCATAAGTTACCTAGTACCGACTAGTTGTCCGTAAGCGGCAGCCGCGAGCGCTCAGATCCCGACTTCAGGAGATTTGCATGAATGGATTGACTCAGCGCCTGACTACCGATCAGCCGATCGTGATGGGCGGGGCGGATCCCACGGTGGAAGACCTCCGCAATCGGGTGGGAGAGATGGGGTACGTGCTAGTCAAGTTCACGGAAACGCGCGGCGGCACCGAGCTTGGCTTCCCGCTGGACCGCGAGGCCTGCGATCTCAGCGCGGCCGATTTCGATCAGGCAGCCGGCAGCGTCCATGTCGAAGGCAGCCTGACTCTGAACGACGACCCGGTCCGGTGCATCGCCGACATCGAGCTGGCAACGCTGAAGGGGACGGGCCGCCTGGTGCTGGAAGTGCCAGCTGACGCTAGTGCCAGCTGACGCGACTAACCGCGATTAACCGCGGGCCCTGCGGCGGGTAGTACCTGTCGCAGGGCCCGCGGCCGATCCGGCTTCAGCTCGAGTTCCTCGGGATAGCCAACTGACACTTCCTCGAATCGCACCCCGTCGTGCCAGGTCGTGCCCGGAATATGCAGATGCCCGTAGACCACTGCCTCGGCCCGGAATCGCAGATGCCAGTCGGCCGTCCGGTCAGTTCCGCACCACTGGGCGAACTCCGGGTACCGCAGTGCCCTGGTGGGTTCGCGAATCAGCGGGAAGTGGCTGACCAGCACCGTCCGAACCCGGGGACCAAGCGCAGCTAGCCTTAGCTCGGTTGCCGCTACCCGCGCCTCACACCACGCTTCCCGGCTCGGGTAGGGATCGAGATGCAGCACGGCCTCATCTGAGCAGACGATGCCCGTCTCATACGCCAGCGCCAGCGACTCAGCCTTCGTGGCCATGCCATCGGGCCGGAACGTGTAGTCATACAGGACGAACAGCGGCACGATCACCACCGGCCCGCCGGGGCCGTCCCATACCCGGAACGGATCCTCGGGCGTCACCACGCCCAGGCCCCTGCACATCGACACTAGGTACTGGTATCGCGCTTCGCCTCGCAGGCCGACCGGATCGGTACTGAGCGTCCACAACTCGTGATTGCCTGGCGTCCAGACGACGGTATCGAACCTGGAGCTGAGCGTACGAAGTGTCCACTCGATGACGTCGGTTCTTTCCGCCACGTCCCCCGCCACGATCAGCCAGTCCAGCGGAGACTCCGGCCACAGGTTCCTGACGAACTCGCGGTTGGCCGGAAAAGTGACGTGCAGGTCACTGACGGCCAGCAGCTTTCCTGGCGCGTCGCGGCTCAGCTGACATCCTCGTCGTCGGTCAGGGCTGTGAGCAGGTCATTCAGCCTGCTGACGAACGAGGTCGGGTCTTCGATCCGTGCGCCGAGGGTGAGGACAGCCTGGCTGAACAGCACATGCGCCCAGTCGGCAAGACGCGGGTCATCCTGCTTGCGGTTCAGGCGCGTGATCAGCGGATGATGCGGGTTGAGCTCAAGCATCGCCTGGCGCGGCAACCCGGATCCTCTCAGCCGCTGGGCCAGATTGACGTCGATCTCTGGCTCGTTGCCCACGATGCAAGCAGGTGACGTCGTCAGGCGACTGCTGAGCCGCACGTCCCAGGCCAGACCAGCCAGATGCGCCTTCAGCTTGCCGATCAGGGCAGCGAACTCCGCATCCGCATGCTCCTTGGCCTGCTTCTCAGCCTCATCCTCAAGCGTCCCGAGGTCAGCGGCACCCTGGGCGACCGACTGAAGCTTCTTGCCGTCGAACTCGCGCAGGCTGCCGATCACCCAGTTATCCACGCCCTCGGCGAGCAGCAGTACCTCGACGCCCTTGGTGCGGAAGGCCTCAAGGTGCGGGCTGCTTTTGGCTGCCGCGAGCGATGGGGCGAGCAGGTAGTAAATGTCCTCCTGGGAATCCTTCATCCTGGCCACGTAGTCGGTCAGCGACACATCGTGCGCGTCATTATCGGACTTCGTCGAGGGGAAACGCAGAAGTTTAACGATATCGTCCCGGTTAGAGTAGTCGTCGGCCACACCTTCCTTCAGGGTGGTGCCAAACTCCTTCCAGAAGGTCGCATATTTCTCAGGCTCGTTCTCGCCAATCTCAGCGATGCGTTTCAGTACTTTCTTCACGGCGTTGGAGCGAATGTTGTCGACCGCCCGGCTACCCTGAAGTATCTCGCGGGAGATGTTCAGCGGCAGGTCGCTCGAGTCGATCACTCCCCTGACGAACCTGAGGTACTTAGGCAGCAGGCTTCCTGTGTCTTCCATGATGAACACTCGGCGGACGTGCAGCCTGATACCGCGGCCGGACTCCTGCACCCAGAGGTCATAGGGCGCGCGGGACGGGATGAACAGCAGCAGCGTGTACTCATACGTCCCCTCGATCTTGCTGTGCACCCACGCGAGCGGATCAGAGAACTCTCCGGCGATGTGCCGGTAGAAGTCGTGGTAATCCTGATCACTGAGCTCGCTCTTCTGACGGCTCCACAGAGCCGAGCCCTGATTCACCAGCACGTTCTCGGCCTGCTCGCCTCCGCCTTGCCCGTCGGCGGCGCTCTCCCCTGGGTCGCCAGGCATGAAGATCGGCAGGCTGATGTGATCTGAGTACTTCGAGATGATCGAGCGCAGCCGGTAGCCGTTGAGGAGGTCGTCCTCGCCCTCGCGGAGCTGCAGCACGATCGTGGTGCCGCGATCTGCCCGCTTAACCGGCTCAAGCGTGTACTGACCCTTGCCGTCGGATTCCCAGCGGACGGCGTCGCTCTCCGTCAGGCCGGGCTCGCCGGGTGGTCAGGACGACGCGCTCGGCGACAATGAACGACGAGTAGAACCCGACGCCGAACTGGCCGATCAGAGAAGCGTCCTTGCGCTGGTCACCGGTCAGGGACTGGAGAAATTCCCTGGTACCTGACTTGGCTATCGTCCCGATATGATCGATCACATCGTCGTGACTCATGCCGATTCCGTTATCGGCGATCGTGATCGTGCCCGCGTCCTTATCGAAGCTCACCTGGATTCGCAGCTGGCCATCGTCGTCTGGCAGGCTCGAACCAGACAGCAGCTCCAGTCTGAGCCGGTCGATCGCGTCGGCGGCATTGGAGATCAGCTCGCGAAGGAATATTTCCTTGTTGCTGTACAGCGAGTTGATCATCAGTTCGAGTATCTGGGCCGCCTCCGCCTGGAACTCGTAACTCGTCCGCTCCGCCTGCACCGTCATCGAGCCGTGTCCCTCCAGTGCGCCGAATACATCGCATTTACCTCGTCGGCCTACAAGTACCACATCGTCGGCTGCCGGGCTCGCTCGCGGGTCTCGGTCGGTCGGACCACTCGCTCGCGTGTACGCATCGCCGGGGTATAGGCACCGCTTGTGTATAACTGCGGCACCGCGTCAGTTGTACGCCGCTGATGAAGCAGACGCCAGGCCTGCCGTGTTAAGGTGCGGATTCATGGTCAGTTCGCACAATGGGACGCCACACGGTTACTCATTGCCATTATCGCCATCTGGGGCCTCATCAATGGTGCCAGCGCCCCCATGGCATTTCTCGGGCGACGCTCTGTGGATAACGTATAGGGTCGACGCAGAGGCGGCGGCCGCGTTTCTCCCCGCCGGGCTCAGGCTGGGCCCAGATCCCGGAGCGGCCGCGATCGGCTTCTATGACTGGCAGTGGTGTTCCGATTCAGGCGCCGAGCTCGGTGATCCCGTGCGGGCGCAGTTCAAGGAGTGCTTAATAGCCCTGGACTGCCTGCTCGATGACCAGCCGGTGGCCCGCGTGCCGTGTGCCTGGGTCGACAGCGCGGTCCCTCTCGTTCGCGGTTTCATCCAGGGCATGCCCAAGACCTTCGGCTCAGTCTGGCTCACCCGGAGTTTCCCGGTCGGCCGCGCGGGGCCAAGGCGGCAGCCAGGGGCGCAGTTCAGCGGCACCGTGGCCGCCTATGATCGGCGCATCGCATCGGCGACGGTCACGATCACCGGCCCCATCGACTATGCGCCCCCGCTTTCTGATTCCCCCCTGGCACACACCCGTCACCTGCCGGCCTGGCACCCCGGCGAGGAAGCACTCGAAGAGCTGGTCACCGCGCAGACGAGCGGCGTCGAGTTCGCGGACGCCTGGGAGGGTGAGGCCACGCTGCACTTTCACGACGGGCTCGACGCCGACCTGGCGACTCTGGCCCCGGTGCGAGTCGAGCGTGGCTACCTGTTCTCCTACGCCGAGACCCTTGCCCCCGGCCGCCGAATCTAGCTAGCCGGACCAGACCCAGCTAGCCGGACCAGACCCAGCTGACCGGGCACCCCACCGCGTTTCCGTGATCATGGGCGATGTCTTGATCACGGAAACCTACAGGTGTGATCACCTCGCCAGGCTTCCGTGATCAAGACGCCGCCCATGATCACGGAAACGCGGTGGCGGTCAAATGTCGGCCGGCCCGGCAGAGGTAACCGATGCGGCGCACAGCGTGACGGACCGCGGCGGATGATGTGACTGACCGCAGCGGGCGCGGACTCTAAGTCACCGGACGGGCGGCGAGACGGGTGCGGGTGCTCCAGGAGAGCCGCGTCCGAGTCGGGTTACTCCAGGAGAGCCGCGTCCGAGTCGGGTTACTCCAGGAGAGCCGCGTCCGAGTCGGGTTACTCCAGGAGAACCGCGTCCGAGTCCCGTCGGAGGCCGTCGGCGTAGCTGTGGATAATGTTTGCGGCGGCGGCGATCGTCTCGTGCGGCCGGCTGAGAGCGAGCCGGACAAAATGCTCACCGGCCTCGGGCATCGCCCAGAAGAACTGGCGACAGGGCAGCACGTGAAGTTCCCGGCTGCGGAGTACGTCCCACATCGCGCTGCCCGTGAGATCGGGCGGCAGCGCTATCCGCTCAACGCTAATACGGCTGGTCGGATCAGGGAACGAGAGACCGGATATACTGGAAAGCTGATCACGGAGCAGAACGCGATTGGAATGGATGAAATTCTGCAGCTCACAGAATCCGCCATCTCTGGCGTCTTCGGAAAAACGCTGAACTAGGAGCATTATTAGCGGTGAGACACCAAGAAGGATGTCGGTGTAGATACGCCGCAACGGCAGGGTCTCCTGAGGAGAGAATGCTAGGAAGCCAATCTTGAGGTCAAGTGTCGGCCACAGCTTCCCCGTGTCTTCCATAATTACGTAACGACAGCCTTCCTGCCTCAGAATTGCATAGTGATCGTATTGAGCTCTTTCATCAAAGCCGCGGAAAGAAGCGTCCAGTGCGAGTATCACCCCCTTCGCGGAGCAGACGCGGGCCCAGTGCGTGAGCGCCTCGGGCGCGAGAACTGCGCCGGTTGGGTTATTGGGGGTCGTGATGAAAAGTACTTCGATATCTTCCGGAAGCCGGCCGGAGCCGTCTAGCAGGCACTCCTCGCTGACGGGGAACAGGCTCAGGCCCATGCCCTTCAAGATGTCTGGAATATTGTCAAACGTTGGATGAATGAGAGCTACTCGCCGGACGCCGCTGACCTGCAGCGAGCGAGCGAAGATCTCCATTGAGATAGACGATGAATAGCAGCTGAGAACTTCAGCGCTTGACATGGCGGAATGCTGTCCGACTGCACCAAGAAACGCGGCCTGCGCTTTCTGGTCGAGCAGCGCGGGAGATGATTCTGCCGCCAGCGTGAATAAATCACTGAGCTGGCTTATAACCTTCTGCTGCGAGGTAGTGAGTTCCTGCCGCGCATGTCCGTCGGCCAAGTTGAGCCCGGACTCGATCGATGCGAGCTCGATCTCGGTAAGATTGGTGACATTGCGCGGTTTCAGCTGACTTTGCAAAGCGGATCTCCAGACGTGAGCGGACGTAGCTCGCGGATAGAACGTCCCGATGGTGCCGTATGGGCGCTGCGGCGATCCTTCACTGAGACCTTGATTCGGATTCGGACTCAGTTCCCGGCAATCTTACAAGTGCGTACCTGTCCCGTCGATGACAGCCGCGTCGAGCGACTGTTCAACTGCCGTATCGCACCAGTTGCGCAGTACTGATCACAGAAGGCCGATCACAGAAGGCCGATCACGGAAGGTTGCCGGCAAAAGTTTGTGCCATTAACATAGACCCAGGCAAGACGCAATGATACAAGCCTGGCCTGCCAGTGCCCAATGGCGGCTTTATGAGGACCACGAGGACCACGACGATCACGAGAATCAGGAGAGTCAATGTCCGCGAATCTCGATCCCGGAAGATTTGTGCCATTCGAGCAACGGGCCAGGCGAGCCGATTTCCTCACCCTCGACATCTGGCGGGCAGTCCAGCTCGCCAAGAGTCAGCAGAACGGCAAGGCTGGCGTATCCTGGCGCGGAGTGCCGCTGATGAAGGACCCCTGGGATATCGCCTTATACCCCATGATCATCTGGGAGCTGCAGCCAAGCACGATCATCGAGCTGGGAGCTGCGGCGGGCGGCGGTGCGCTGTGGATGGCTGACATCACGACTTCGTTTGGCCTCAAGACGCGGATCATCTCGGTGGACATCAGCCTCGATGACGTGCGGACAGCAGATCAGAGGGTCGAATTCGTAGAATTCGATCTCACCGAGATCAATGCCAGGCCCCTGCCGATACCGGTAGCCGAGCTGCCCCACCCCTGGCTGCTCATCGAAGATGCGCACGTGAATCTCATCGAGGTCCTCGAGTATTTCGATCACTATGCCGTCGAAGGCGACTACCTCATCGTTGAGGACACCTGCAACCAGGCCAAGCTCGGGATTCTGGAGCAGTTCATGCGAAAGCACGGGGCACGCTATCGCGTTGACACGCACTATGTCGACAACTTTGGCTATAACAACACCTGGAACTGGAACTCGATCCTGGCCTGCGTCGACGGGCGCACGGACTGACACCTGATCCCGTGCGGCCCCTTCGCTCAGTCCTGAGCCGAATCCCTCGACCCCCGCACGGCGACGGCTATGAGCCCGGCGGCAAAGACCGCGGCGGCGCAGATCGCGGCACCGCGATCGTGTGGCGGCCGGCCAGGCCAGATCAGCGGCGTCTTCCACAGGTGCACGAGCGCGTACTCCGTCACTACCATGTAGATAGTCGGGCCGACCCAGGCCAGGGCGCCGCCGGTCACGGCAGCCAGCAGCAGGCCGATCCCGGTCAGGCCGGCCACGCCGCGCAGCAGGTCCAGGGTCCCGCCACCCAGGCCGCCGCCGATGGCGGCGCCTGCGGCGAGCGCGCCGACGCTGGCGGCCACCAGCAGCAGCGTCGTCACCAGCCGCAGATAGGGTAGCCAGCGGCCGGTCGCCCGCTCCGACTCACCGAACGGGCTGCGGGTGGCGACCGCGATGACCGATGCGACCCCGGCCTCGAGGACGATGGGCACCGACTGCGCTCCCGTGCCGCTGCCCAGCGTCCAGTGCCAGTGCAGCGCCGCCCACAGCACGACCCCGCACGCGGCAATGGCTCCCAGGCCAGAGGGGACGCGGCGGCCGATCAGGTGCAGGAATGTCAGGCGCAGTCCCGCCTCCGCGGCGGACCACTGCCGGGCCTCCGGCACCGCCGGAGCCGCATCCGGCGACGGCTTGCGCAGGCCGGCGGCGGTCATGGCAGCTGAGCCAGGTTGATCTGGCCTGCCCGGAGCATGGCCACGTGAGCGGCGAGCCAGGTGTGCAGGGCGGCCGGGGACAGCGACTCGAGCCGACGCGCCGCGGCGGCGATCTCCGGCGGCGGCGGCGGTATGTGCGGGGGGGTCGCCACGCCTGCCTCCTTCAGCAGCGCCATCTCGACCGCCTTCTGGGCCGGGCCGCCCATCGTGACCACGTAGGCACCCGATCCAGAGATGTAGGTCGTCAGGAAGACTGTCCTGATACTGGCGATGAACCCGCTGGCCCCGAGCACTCCAGGGTCTGGCATGGGCAGGCCGAACACAGCCGGGCTGCCGCCGATGGTCGCCAGGCTGCCCGTCATCGGGACCGGGACGGTCGCGTCAGTCGGGATCTGATGAACGGAGGCCGGCGCGCCAGGCAAGCCGGCCACCTCGGCGAGCACCGGCGCGAACGCGGTCGTGACGTCGTGCAGGTACCCCCTGAATGCCGGGTGAACGCAGACCGGTATCCCGGCCGCCTGGCCGCAGGCCGGCTTGTACGGTGCGGGCTGTTCGCTGGCCGCGTCGTGCAGCGCCGCGATGACTACGCCGTGCGCCCTGAGCTGAGCGGTTCCGGCGAGCCCGACGCCAGTTCCAGCCGCCGCCAGGCCAGCCACTGTGATAGCAACGGCAGCGACGCGAGCAGCCCGCCTGGCGGCCTCGGCAGTCAGGCCGAGCAGTCCAGCCCCGGCGACAGCCAGCCCGGTCAGGAACATGAACTGGTCAATGGACAGATCAGGCACCCGGTAAAAGACGCCGGCATCGACATGCGGCACCGAGGTCATCGGGGAGAGCAGCCCGTATCCGCTCGTGGCGTCGAGTCCTTTCCTGAACGCCACGATGATCAGCAGGAACGACCCGACGGCGGCCAGCGGCATGGTGAAGCGGCTGGGGATGAACGCCCCGGCCGCGAACCCGATCGAGCACGCCGCGGCGAGCTCGGCCGCACCGACCGCCACCGGCCAGATCGGCGGCCCGCCCGAGGTGGCCCGAAACGCGGTGATCGCATAGATCACGGCCACCAGGCACAGGAATACCGCGAGCACCCAGAAGATGGCGGCCGCGAGCGTGACCCCGCGTCGCGCCCATCCCGCCCGAACCGTCGCCGCCACCAGGTCAGCGGCGTTACGGCGAACCTCACGCGATCCGACCCAGGCAGCCATTCCGGCGGCGAACGGCACGAGGTCAGGCACGAGCTGGTTGCCGATGAGCGAGGCACGCAGTCCCCAGATCGGCGCGAATCCCGCGGCTGTCCGGTAGGTATTGAAATAGAACAGCACGACAAGCACGGGAATGATCCATGGCCACGGGCTGCGGCGCAGCTCAAGGCGCAGCATCCGTGCGATCGAGCCAGGGAATGATCTCGCCGGCCGCGGGTGTGCCGCCCGCGGCGGCGCGCTGACGGCGGTCATGCCCGTGCCTGCGCTAGTACCGCCGTATACCCGCGCTCTAGCGGTGCGTCGCCCGTACCCCGCCCGTCTTCACCGCGCGCGGTGAGCTCTCCGGGCGTGCCGCGAAACACGATCTTCCCCTTATCCATGAGACCGACATCGCCGCAGGCGGCACCCACGTCCTCGACCAGGTGGGTGCTGACTATGACGGTGGCCTGCTCGCCAAGGTCGCGCAGCAGGGCACGGAACTGCACTCGCTGCTCTGGGTCGAGCCCGGCCGTCGGCTCATCAAGCAGGAGCAGCCCCGGGTTGTTCACGATCGCCTGCGCGATCCCCACCCGGCGCAGCATCCCGCCGGACAGGGTGCGAAGTTTCGACTTCGCCCGGTCGCCCAGGTCAACGCGTTCCACGGCGGCGGCGACCGCGGCCGGAATCCTGGCCGGCGGCATCTCCTTCAGCAGCGCGAAGTACTCGACGAACTCCACCACGGTGAACGCCGGGTAGTAGCCGAGGTTCTGCGGCAGGTAGCCGAGCTTCCTGCGGATCTCCTTGCGCTGACCGTAAGGACCAGGGTCGCACCCGAGCAATCGCATCGTTCCCGATGATGGCGCGATCACCGTCGCCATCATCCGGAGCAGTGAGGTCTTGCCCGCGCCGTTGGGCCCGAGCAGGCCGAACACCCCAGTGCCCACCTCAAGGTCTACTCCCGCCACCGCCTGATTCCGGCCGAATCGCCTGGTCAGGTCCGTCAGCTCGACGTTCATCACATTCCTCTCGGGATCCGGGTCGCGAATACCACGACTGCCACGCAGAACGCGGCCGCCGCCAGATAAGGGAGCACAAGCACAGAACTCGTGATCACGATGGTCAGGTGCTCGCTCGTCACCCGGCCGGAAAGCACCGTGATCCCCCAGGCGGCCAGCCCGGCCGCCGCGCCCACATTCGCCGAGCGCGTGATCGTGGCGACCGCCAGCGCGAGCCCGCAGACGGCGGTCATCGGCAGCAGCCAGCCGAACGTCACCGCCGCGACCGCACCGGACACCGCCGAGGCAGCCAGGCCGAGTGCGGCATTGAGGGCGAAGACCGTCATCGCCCGGACAAGCAGCACCATCCGCTCGCTCACCGCCATGCTGCAAGACAGTTCCCACGCGGGGTCGATGCCGGGCCCGTACGCGTAGGCGATGCCCGCCGCCGCCAGCGCGGGCGTCACCATCCACACCAGCGACTGGCCGGTGCCGAGTGTCGCGAGGGCACCCGCGCCGACCACGATCACCGAGGCGACCAGCCAGGGCACGAGCAGCGAAGGGGTAGTCAGCAGCGCACGGGCCAGGCCAGGCGATCGCAGCAGCCGCCCGATCGCCCGCTCAAGCCAGCCTGGCTCACGGCGCCAGACCTGCCCGGCGATGCCGAGCCACACCTTGCTCAGATCGACGTCCGCCGGTGCCCCTTGGTCTTCGCTCATCGTGCGCCCCCTTTCGCCGCCGGGCCGCGTTCAGCGTGCTCGCCCTGCAGCGCGTTCCGCAGCAGTCGCCGCACCCTGGACGCGCGGCTCTTGACCGTGCCAGCCGGCACCCCGGTCAGCGCGGCTACCTCAGCCACCGGCCGGTCCTCGACATACATGAGCTGCCAGCTCCCGCTCGACACTGCCAGGAGGACCGACTGCCGCCATCGCGCGGGTGAGCTCGGCCCGTGCCAGCGCTGAATCCGCCGGGTCGCCGCTGAGTGCGCCGCCCGCCGCCTCGTCCGCCGGGCAAGGGCAGCGTGACCGGGCCCCGGCGGCGCAGGAACAGCGCCGCCTGCCGTCGTGCGATCTGCCAGATCCAGCCGCCAGGCGAGCCCTCCGGCTGGTACCTGCGGGCGCCCTTCCATACGGCGATGAAAGTCTCCTGGAGTACGTCCTCGACGTCCGAGGCGGACAGCATCGACCGCAGCCGCGCCGCCAGCCACGGCGCGTGCCGCGAGAACAGCTCGCGCAGCGCTGTGTCGTCTGCTGCCGCCACGCGGGCGATCAGCTCGTCGTCATCCATCAGCTCTCTATTGCAGTACAGCACCCGCCGGTTCAGCGAAACAGCAATATTTTTCCGCTGACGCTTTTTCAGTGACGCTTTCTCACTGACCCGGCTTCGGAGTGAACCTCACCGGCAGCCGTTCCGGGCCGTTGACGACAATGGAGCCGAGCAGGACAGGCGCGCCATCGAGCTCGATGCTCTCTGTGCATCGCAGCAGCTCGCTGTAGAGAAGCCTGAGCCGGCTCTGGCCAGGGTCCCGCCCAGGCAGAAATGCTCACCCGCTCCCAGTGCCAGGTGCCGGTTCGGCTTCCGGCGCACGCTGAACCGCTCCGGGTCAGTGAAGACGGCCTCATCCCTGTTGGCCGACGGATTCCAGAGCGTGACGCGATCGCCGGCCGCTATCTGACGATCGCGGATGATGGCCGGCCGCGTCGCCGTCCGCATGATGTGGGTAGCGGTCGACGTCCAGCGGAGTACTTCTTCGACAGCCGACGGCAGGAGCGCGGGCTCGGCGGCCATCGCCTGCCATTGCTCAGGATGACGGAGAAAGGCCAGCATGCCTCCCGCAGCGGCTATGCGCGTGTTTTCCGTACCGCCGACCAGCAAGTTATCGCAATTGAGGATGAGATCGTCCAGGGAGAGTTTCTCGCCGTCGACCTCGGCCGTGACCAGTGCACTGACGAGATCGTCAGCCGGGCATTTCGCGCGGGCGCTGACGAGAGTCTCGAAGTACTCGAGAATGTCCAGGTGCGCGAGCCGCCGCGAAAGCGCCTCGCTCGCCCCGAAAGCCTCGTTCGTCAAGACGAGCAGGCGCTCCCAGTCCTCTTCCGGTACGCCCATCATCTTGCAGATGACATAGAGAGGCACCCGCGCGGCGACCTCGGCGACGAACTCGCACGCACCGCGCCGCACCGCGCGCCGCACTACCCCGCGCGTGACCTCGCCCATCGCGGCCTCAAGCTCCCGCACCGACCGGAGCACGAACCAGTCATCCACCACGGCCCTGAGCTTGCGATGACGCGGCGGGTCGGTAAGGGCGAGGGTGCCGGCCGCCACCAGGGTCCGCACCGTGCTCCGGAGGACGCAGCAGGATTCCCCCGGCCGAGCTGAACGTGGCCGGATCGCGGTACACCATCCGCACATCGTCGTATGTCGTCAGGATCCAGAAACCGGGAAGGTCGCCGGCCGGATGCCAGCGAACCGGGTCGTGTTCCCTGAGCCAGCGCCACACCGCATAAGGATCACCATCGGAATACAGCACGGGATCGGTCAGGCAAATCTCAGGAGGTACCTCGATTGGCTCGGCGCTCACCACGCACCCCCGCTCTCCAGGCCAAGCCAGGATGATATTCCTGACCATACCTGAGCCAGCGATTCTGGCCGGATCATGTCCATATGACCGCAGGGCAGCTGCATTTCCGAGATTTCCCCTGTCACGTACGGGGCCCATCGCTCCGCTGCCGCCGGCATCTTGCCTCGCTCCGCCTGCGCCGCCGCCCTGGCCTCATCGCCGGCCGCGGCGAAATGCAGGGCACCGCCTTCGAACCGGCCCAGTTCGTGGACGGCTCTTATGGCCAGGTTCTTCTGGAATGTCTGCGCGAGCAGCAGGACTTCCTCCTCGGAGATCGCCCCGAGAACCTCGCCTGCCTCCCTGCGCGCCCGGTCGACCAGGCGAGCCATCATCACGTCAGGGTCCGGCTGCCGCTCGGCCGGCAGCGCCGCCCGGTCAGCGAGCGGATAGGCGTCCATCAGGATGAGGGCAGCGACTTCCTCGCCCTGAGCTTGCAGCTGGACGGCGATCTCGTGCGCGGGAATCCCGCCAAAGGACCAGCCAAGCAGGTAATAAGGACCGGCTTCCTGAACCGTGCGAATTTGCCTGATGTAGTCAGCGGCCATGTCGCTGACTGACTCGGGGAACTGACTTGTGCCGTCGAGGCCACGTGCCTGCAGTCCGTAGAGCCGCATGTCGTCGGGAACGTATCGCGCCAGCGGCATGTAGCACCAGCTAAGCCCGCCGGCCGGATGTACGCAGAACAAAGGAGGCCGGTCGCCCTTCGCCCGGATCGGCAGCAGGACGTCAAGCGCGTCCCGCACAGACGACAGGCTCATCCGGTCCAGGAGCCCCCGGACGGTCGGGGCGGTAATCACGTCTCGTACCGAGACCGAGATTCCGCGCTTACGCAACAGCGACACCACAGCGACCGCGAGCAGGGAGTGACCGCCCAGCCGGAAGAAGTCATCGTCAACCGCCACGCTGGGCAGCCTGAGCACCTCAGCGAACGCCTCGCACAGAGTTTCCTCAAGCGGCGACACCGGCCCGCGGCCGGTCACCGCCGCGGCGGCCGCGTAGTCGGGCGCGGGCAGTGCCTTGCGGTTGACCTTCCCGTTCGCCGTCAGCGGCAGCGCATCCAGCACCGTGACGATGGCGGGCACCAGGTAATCGGGGAGCTGCCGGGCCGCGAACGCGCGCACGGTCGCGGCCAGTGCGGCGCGGCTGTCCTCCGGGTCAGCGGCCAGCTGATCGCCGGTGACCGGGACCAGGTAAGCGGCCAGTCGCTTGTCTCCGGGTGAGTCTTCCCTGGCCACCACTACCGCTTGTGCCACCCGCGGATGCGCGGTCAGCACGGCCTCGACCTCTCCTGGCTCGATCCGGAACCCCCTGATCTTGACCTGGTCATCGACTCGCCCGGCGAACCGCAGCGTCCCGTCCGGCGTCCACGCCGCGACGTCCCCCGTGCGGTACATCCGCCCGGCTGTGCCGCGAACACCATCGAACGGGCACGCGACGAACCGCTCCGAGGTCAGCCCTGGCCGGCCCAGGTAGCCTCGCGCCAGGCCGGCACCAGCGAGGTACAGCTCGCCGGTCACGCCCGCCGGCACCGGATCAAGGAACCGGTCAAGCACAAACGCACGGGTATTGGCGATCGGGGTGCCGATACCCGCCGAGGTACCGATCTCGGCGGCGGTCGACCACACCGCGGTCTCGGTCGGCCCGTACAGATTGGTGGCGCCTGCCGCGAGGTCAGCCATCCTGGCCGCGAGCCTGGCGAGCTCGTCGCCGCCGACGAGCATGCGCAGCCCGGCGACGGCCTGCTCCTGCTCGGCCAGGACTGCCTGCCAGAGCGCGGGGGTGCCCTGCATCACCGTGATGCCGGCCGCGGTGATGAGGCCGGCCAGCGCGGCCGGATCCTGAATGGCATCCGTGCTGGCGATCACCACGCTCGCGCCGGCGAGCAGCGGCAGGTACCACTCGAGTACGTGGATATCGAAGGTCACCGTGGTGACCGCGAGCATCCGGTCAGTGGTGTTCAGGCCGAACCGCTGAGCCATCGCGGTGAGGAAGTTCACCATCGCGTAGCGGGTGATGATGACGCCCTTGGGAGCGCCGGTGGACCCAGAGGTATAGATCACGTACGCGGGATGCGCTGACAGCAGCGAACCCTGGCGCGAGCTGGTCCCTGCCGCGCCCGCCTCGCCGGCCCTGGCCGTGATCGGCTCGTCTGCTGCCAGCACCGGTACGCTGACCAGCGCCGACAGGTCAGCGACGCGAGCCGCCGCGGTGAGGATGACCGCGGGACGCGCGTCGGCAAGCAGGAAAGCCAGCCGCTGCGCCGGGTAGCCGGGGTCGGCTGGCAGGTAAGCGGCCCCGGCCTTGAGCACGGCAAGCAGCGCCACCATTAGCTCGGCCGATCGTTCCATGACGACAGCCACCACGGACTCAGGCCCCGCTCCGAGTCCGGTCAGCAGCTCAGCCAGCCGGTCCGCGCGGGCGCTGAGCGCCTCGTAGGTCATCGCCGTCTGCCCGTAGATCACGGCGATCGCGTCCGGGCACTGGCTCGCCCGGTACTCAAGCAGAGCGGGCAGCGTCACCGCCGGGAGCGGCGCGACGGTGTCATTGACGTCCGTGAGCACCTGGCGGCGCTCGGCGGCGCTGAGAACGCCCACCGCGCGCAGCGGCCGGTCCTCGCCGTCTTCGAGGGCGCTGACCAGGTTCGAGATAGCTGTCCGCAAGAGCTCGCAGACCTGGTCTGGACGGGCGGGCGACACCGCGTCGATGCCGATGGCGAACCCGGTTCCTGTGTCGTCGACCGCTGCCGTCAGCGGGTAGTTCGTGGGGTCCTTGGTGTAGACCATCGCGATGCCGGCCAGGCCGTCACGGGTTGCCCGAGCGGACGCTGGACTATGACGGCAGTTGAGGATCGAGCTGAAAAGCGGTGCCTGACCAGCGACGCCGCTAGCCCGCTGGGCCAGGGCAAGTGAGGCGTGCTCGTGCGCGAGCAGCCCGGCCAGCTGCGCCTGCATCGCGATCACCGTCCGCGCGGCGCCCGCCTCGCCTACGCGCACCCGGACCGGCAGGGTGTTCATGAACGGGCCTGGCACCCGGTCAGCGCCGGGGCCCGCGTTCATCCGGCCGAAGAGTACCGTGCCGAATACCACGTCATCGCGGTCAGTCACCGCCGCGAGCACCCGAGCCCACGCCACGTGGAATATCGTCGCCGGAGATACCCCGAGCACCCGTGCCCGCTCCCGCACCCGGCTGGCCAGGCCCTCGTCCACGGTCAGCCCGGCATCGGCCGGCCGCCCCGCCATCGCCGCGCACATCGAGCAGCCCGAACGGCGCCGTGGGCTCGGTCACGTCCCCGAGCAGATCGCTGAAGTACCGCTCATGTTCCTCACGGGACGTGCCAAGCCTGGTCTGAGCCACGAAGTCACGGAATGGCAGCGGGGCGGGCAGCCGGTCCCCGTCGCCGCTCAGGATCGCCGCGACTTCTTCCAGCATTACGTCCATCGCCAGGTGGTCACGGACCAGGTGATGGATCTGCAGCAGCGCCAGCCATCGTCCTGTGCCGGGCTCGGCGGCCACCTGAAGCCGCAGCAGCGGTGCCCGGCGCAGGTCCATCCACGACCCGGCGATGGCGAGCAGCTGGCTGGCCGCCTCCCGGCCGGCGGCCTGCACCGTCACCTCGGTTACCGGTACCTTCGCCTGGCGCCACACCACCTGAACGGGCTCAGGCAGTCCTTCCCAGGCCAGGGCGGTCCTGTAGATGTCATGCCGTTCCACGACCCTGGCCAGCGCGGCGAGGAATCCGTCCAGCCTCGCCCGTGAGTCAAATCCGAGCACGAACGGCCGCAGGTAGACATCGGCGGTGCCGTCGCTCGCCATCAGGTGGTGGAAAAGCATGCCCTCCTGCAGCGGCGCCAGCGGGTAGACGTCAGCCACATTCGCGGCCCCGCCATCAACCCGCGCGACAATCTGGCCGATCTCGTCGGCGGTGAGCTGTACCAGGGGCAGCATCTCGGGGGTGATCTCCGCGGTCCCGGCCTGGATCAGGTTCGGCGGCACCGCGACCTCGCCGGGCAGGCCGCCGTCGCCAGCCCCGCGACCGTGGGGGTCAGGAACAGTGCCCGCACCGACACCCGCACTCCGCGCTCTCGCAGCAGTTGCACCAGCCGGATCGCGAGCAGCGAATGCCCGCCCAGGGCGAAGAAGCTGTCGTCCACGCCCACCTGGTCAAGCCCGAGCACGTCAGCGAAGGTTCGGCACAGCACCTCTTCCCGCAAGGTCACCGGCCCTCGGCCAGCTGCCGCCCCCGCTCCGTAGTCGGGGGCCGGAAGCGCCTTGCGATCCACCTTGCCGTTCGCCGTCAGCGGCAGCACGTCGAGCACCATGACCGACGGCAGCATGTGATCGGGCAGCCGGGCCGCCGCGAACTCGCGCACGGCCGCCGCCAGTTCGCCAGCGACCGAGCCGGGCGCGGGAGTCACATAGGCGGCCAGTCGCTGATCACCGGCGCTGTCCTCGGCCGGCAGCACGACCGCCTGGCCGACCAGAGGATGGCCGGTGAGCACGGCCTCGACCTCACCGGGCTCGACCCGGAAGCCCCGGATCTTGACCTGGTCATCGGCTCGGCCGATGAACTCGAGCTGCCCGTCCGCTCGCCACCGTGCCAGATCCCCCGTCCGGTACAGCCGCGAGCCGTCTGCCGCGAACGGATTGGCCACGAACCGCTCCGAGGTCAGCGCCGGGCGCCGCCCGTATCCTCTGGCCACCTGCGCGCCGCCGACATAGAGATCGCCGGTCACGCCAGCGGGCACTGGCGACAGCCGAGCGTCCAGGACAAACAGGCAGGTATTGCTGACCGGCGACCCGATCGGGGCGGTCCGGCCGGCCAGCAGGCCCTGGGTAAGGCGCGCGACCGCCACGCCGATCGTCGTCTCCGTCGGACCGTAGTGGTTGACCACCTGCCGGTCTCCCGCTACCTCAAGCAATTCGCCAGCCAGGCGCGACGGCAGCGCCTGGCCGCCTAGCAGCAGGGCCCGGCCAGGTACCAGCCGCGCCAGCCCGGCCGTGCCGCCGAGCGCCGCCAGGTGCGGTGGCACGACCTTCAGGTAGTCGATAGCGCAGGTCGCCAGGTACGCGGCCACGGCCAGCGCGTCCGTGCTCGCTGCCGGATCCAGAACGTGCAGCACGCCACCGGTGACCAGGCTTGTGAAGATCAGCGTGTTCCCGAAGTCGGTGACCGCGCCCTGCAACAGCGCGTACCGGCCGCCAGGCTCTCCGAGCCCGGCCCGTCCTGGCACCCCGCTCACGTAGTTGACCAGGCCCTGGTGGGTGACCTGCACGCCCTTGGGCAGCCCCGTCGACCCAGAGGTGTAGATCACGTAGGCCAGTTGTGCTGGCAGCGATTCCCCGGCCGGCGGCACCGCTGGCCCGGCTGCTATCTCCGCCAGGACCGTCGGGTCATCCAGCCGCACTATCGCGGCGGCCGACCGCGTTCCTGCCACCTCGCGCTGGCTGACCACGAGGCCGGCCTGACTGTCGGCGAGCATGAACGCTATCCGCTCAGCCGGGTAGCCAGGGTCAAGCGGCAGGTAAGCGGCACCGGCCTGCCAGACCGCCAGGATCGCGGCGATCATTTCCGCGCCCTGGTCCAGGCACAGGCCTACCACCTTTTCCGGCCCTGCTCCCGACTCGCGCAGATACCGCGCGAGCCGGTTCGCCCGCGTGAGCAGCTCTTCGTAGCTCAGCCACGCGTCCCCGCATGCCATCGCTACCGCGTCCGGGCTGGCGGTGGCCCGCGCCGCGATCAGCCCGGACAGGGTCAGCGCCGGCACTTCGGCGGCGGTGTCATTCCAGCCGGCCAGGATCTGCCGCCGCTCGCTCTCGGTCAGCACCGGCACCTGGAATGGCCTGACCCGCGGATCAGCGGCAACCGCCGCCAGCACGCTGGTGAACCTGGCCGCTAGCACCCGGCCCGTGACCGCGTCGAACAGGTCGGCCGCCGCCGTCAGCCGCCCGCGCATCGCACCTGATTCGCCGGACCCGGCACCCGCGGCTGTCTCGCTGAGCATGATGTTCAGGTCGAGCCGGGCCGGAGCGGTCCCTGACTGCAGGCCGGCGGACCGCAGCCCTGGCAGCTGCCTCGCCTGCGCGGGCGCGTTGTTCTGGACGGTGAGCATGACCTGGAACAGCGGATGCCTGGCCAGCGACCGCTCCGGCGCCAGCACCTCCACCAGCCGCTCGAACGGCACATCCTGATTCCCCAGCGCCCCCAGCCAGAACTCCCGCACCCGCCCGAGCAGCTCAGCGAACGACGGATCACCCGACACATCAGTGCGCAGCACCAGCGTGTTCACGAAGAACCCGACCAGGTCATCAAGCCCCTCATCGGTCCGCCCCGCCACCGCTGTCCCGACCGGGATATCGGTACCGGCCCCCAGCCTGGACAGCAGCACCGCCAGCGCCGCCTGCACCACCATGAACAGCGTCACGCCCTGCTCCCGCGCCAGCGCTACCAGCTGCTGATGCACCTGCGCGGGCACGTCAAGCGCCACGGTGTGACCGAGGTAACTGGCCACCGCCGGGCGCGGGCGGTCCGCCGGCAGCTCGAAGCTCGGCCGGAGCCCCCGCCAGCGCGTCCCGCCAGTAGGTCACCTGCGCGGACAGCAGGCTCCCCTGGTCATCCTCGTCCCCTAGCAGCTCCCGCTGCCACAGCGCGTAATCCGCGTACTGCACCGGCAGCGGCGACCATGCGGGCACCTCACCATCGCGCCGCGCCGCGTACGCCACCGACAGGTCCCGCGCCAGCACCCCGGTCGACCACCCGTCAGTAGCGACGTGATGGACCACA
Source organism: uncultured Actinomycetota bacterium (assembly GCA_963819285.1). Taxonomy (GTDB): domain Bacteria; phylum Actinomycetota; class Actinomycetes; order Streptosporangiales; family Streptosporangiaceae; genus Chersky-822. The sequence continues at coordinate 408,633 of CAWFVM010000001.1, read as the reverse complement.
AGCACCAGCACGTGCACCCCTGGCCGGACCGAAAGCAGCCGGGCCCGGATCGGGATCTGGCTGGCCAGGTCAAACGGCTCAGCCACCAGGCCCGCGATCACCGCGGGCAGCTCAGCCTCGCCGACCTCGGCGACCGGCAGCTCGAAGCCGGCCTCGCCCGCCTCCAGTACCCGCTGGAACGGCTCGCCATCGGCCACCCCGAATACCGTTCGCAGCACCTCATGCCGGCCCACCACATCAGCCAGCGCCGCTCCGAGAGCGCCGGCGTCCAGGTCACCTTCCAGTCGCAGCGCCTCAGGGCTGTGATAGACCGCGCTCGGTCCTTCGAGCTGGGCGATGAACCACAGCCGCTGCTGCGCGAACGAAAGCGGAACCAGCGCGGGCCGCGAGCGCGCTGCCAGCGGCAGGCGTGCCGGTCCGGCCCCGGCCAGCCTGGCCGCCAGCCGGGCCGGCGTGGGTGCCTCGAATACGGCCCGCACCGCCAGCTCGACCCCGAGTACTGCCCTGACCCGGCTGGCCAGCCGCACCGCGAGCAGCGAGTGACCGCCAAGCGCGAAGAAGTCGTCATCGGCTCCGACCCGCTCGACGCCGAGCACGTCAGCGAACGCTCCGCACGAGAGCTCGCCGATCGCGGACCCGGCCGCCTGACCGGGTGCGGCGGCGGCAGAGTAATCCGGTGCGGGCAGCGCCTTGCGGTCCAGCTTCCCGCTGGGGGTAAGCGGCAGGACGTCGAGGCTGACGACCACGGAGGGGACCATATAGTCAGGCAGCCGGGCCGCCGCGAGCTCGCGAGCCCGCGAGGCCAGCGCGCCGGCGCTTGCCCCGGCATCGGCGGCCGGCACGATGTAGGCGGCGAGCCGCATATAGCCTGAGGTGTCCTCGCTGGCGGTCACCACGGCCTGGGCGACCCCGGGGCATTGCGAGAGCACGGCCTCGATCTCACCTGGCTCGATCCGGAATCCCCGGATCTTGACCTGGTCGTCGGCCCGCCCGCAGAACACCAGCCGCCCGCCGGCGGTCCACCGCGCGAGATCACCGGTCCTGTACATCCGCTCTCCGGCCGGGCCGAACGGGCAGGCGGTAAACCGCTCGGCAGTCAGCGCGGACCGGCCAAGGTAACCGCGGGCAACGCCTGCCCCGGCGATATACAGCTCACCCGGCGTCGCCGGCGGTACAGGGCCAAGCCACTGATCGAGCACGAAGACCTGAGTGTTGGCGATCGGCCCGCCGATCGGCTCGATGCCGCCGCCGGTCACGCCCTCGGCGATGGTCGACCACACCGTGGTCTCGGTCGGTCCGTACAGGTTCGTGACCTGCGCCCCGTACTCCCGCAGCTGCCCGGCCAGCGCCGATGGCAGCGCCTCGCCGCCTGCCAGAGCCCGCAGCCCGGCGACGGCCTGCGGGTGCCCGGCCAGCACTGCCTGCCACAACGCCGGGGTAGCCTGCATGATCGTTGCCCCGGCCTGGTCCATCAGGCCAGCGAGCGCCCCTGGGTCACGCACCGTCTCCCGGCCGGCGATCACCACGGTCGCGCCGGCGAGCAGCGGCAGATAGACCTCAAGCACGTGGATGTCGAACGACACGGTGGTGACCGCCAGCATCCGGTCCCCGGTACGCATCGGGAACAGCCGTGCCATCGCGCTCAGGAAGTTCACCATGCTGCCGTGAGTGACCGTGACGCCCTTGGGCTGGCCGGTGGACCCGGACGTATAGATCACGTACGCCGGATGCCGCGCCTCGCTCTGGCCGGCTCGCGCCCTTCCCGGCACCGGACCTGCCTGCGCGGGCTCGTCCATCCCGATCCCGCCATCGGCCAGCACGTGCACCGGCCGCGCATCGGCCAGCATGGAGGCGATCCGCTCAGCGGGATAGCCAGGATCGACGGGGAGATACGCTGCCCCGGCCTTCAGCACGCCTAGCAGCGCGGCCACCAGCTCAGCGGAGCGGTCCATCATGACCGCCACCACGGTCTCCGGCCCGGCTCCCCGCGACTGAAGCATCCGGGCGAGCCGGCTGGCTCTGGCGTCAAGCTCCAGGTAGCTGATGACGGTCCCGCCGAAGGCCACCGCCGCCGCGTCCGGGGTCCTGGCCACCTGCTCCTCAAACAACTCGGCGACCGTACTTGACGGCACTGACGCGACGGTGTCGTTCCATCCGTCAAGAACCTGCGCGCGTTCGGCCACGGTGAGCACAGGCACGGCGTGCAGCCGCACTGACGGGTCAGCGGCGACCGAGGCGAGCACCTGCCCGAAGCGCCCGGCAAGGCCGGCTGCGGTATCGGCGTCGAACAGGTCGGCCGCCACCGTGACGCCGCCGCGCAGCCCGGCAGGCAGGCCAGCGGGCCCGCGCGTCTCGGCCACGCTGATCTCCAGGTCGAACTCGGCCGTCCCGGTACCAGCCGGGATCCTGGCGGCCCTGACCCCGGCCAGGGTCGCGGTGGCCTGGGCATTGTTCTGCACGCTGAGCAAGACCTGGAACAGCGGATGCCTGGCCAGCGACCGTTCCGGCGCCAGCACCTCCACCAGCCGCTCGAACGGCACATCCTGATGACCGAGCGCCCCCAGCCAGAACTCCCGCACCCGGCCAAGCACCTGCTCGAACGACGGATCACCCGACACATCGGTGCGCAGCACCAGCGTGTTCACGAAGAACCCGACCAGGTCATCAAGCGCCTCATCGGTCCGCCCGGCCACCGCTGTCCCGACCGGGATGTCGGTACCGGCCCCCAGCCTGGACAGCAGCACGGCCAGCGCCGCCTGCACCACCATGAACAGGGTCACGCCCTGCTCCCGCGCCAGCGCCACCAGCTGCTGATGGACGTCAGCGGGCGTCGCCAGAGTCACCCGGTGACCTCGGTAGCTTGGCGCGGCCTGCCGCGGCCGGTCGGCCGGCAGCGCCAGCTCAGCCGGCGACCCGGCCAGTGCGGCCTGCCAGTACGCCACCTGCGCGGACAGGAGGCTGGCCGGGTCGTTCTCGGCTCCGAGAAGCTTCCGCTGCCACAGTGCGTAGTCGGCGTACTGCACGGGCAGCGGCGCCCAGGACGGGGCCGCGCCGGCGCATCGCGCCGCGTAGGCCGCCGACAGGTCCCTGGCCAGCACCCCGGTCGACCAGCCATCGGTCGCGACATGGTGGATCACGAGGACAAGCACGTGCTCGCCGGGCCCGGTGACCAGCAGCCGGGCCCGCACCGGGATCTCCCCGGCCAGGTCAAAGGTCTCCGCCGCCACGCTCGCCACCGCACGGGCCAGCCCGCCGTCGCCGACCTCGGAGCTCAGCAGCTCCCAGCTCAGCTCATCCGGCTCCAGAATGCGCTGGTACGGCTCGCCGTCGGCGGCCGGGAGCACAGTGCGCAGCACCTCATGCCTGGCGATCACATCGAAGAGCGCCGCTTCAAGCGCCCTGGTATCGAGACCGCCGCCAAGCCGCAGCGCCACCGGGCTGTTGTGGACCGCGCTCGGGCCTTCAAGCTGCGCCAGGAACCACAGCCGCTGCTGCGCGAACGACAGCGGCACCCGCTCAGGCCGCACGCCTGGCTCAAGCGGCATCCTGGCGTCCCCGGCCAGCTCAAGCCGCGCGGCCAGCCCGGCGGGAGTAGGCGACTCGAACAGCGCCCGCACCTGCAGCTCGACCCCGAGCAGTGCCCTGACCCGGCTGGCCAGCCGCACCACGAGCAGCGAGTGCCCGCCGAGTGCGAAGAAGCTGTCATCGGCGCCGACCTGCTCCAGGCCAAGTACGACGGCGAAGGCGGCGCAGAGGATCTCCTCGACGACGGTCGCCGGCCCCCGGCCAGGCGAGATAGCCGCCTGGCCGGGCGCGGGCAGAGCTGCCTTGTCCAGCTTCCCGTTCACCGTCAGCGGGAGGGCGTCAAGAACGACAATGGCCGCCGGGACCATGTACTCAGGCAGCAGGCCGGCCGCGTGCTCGCGCGCCGCGACAGCTAGCTCGCCGACCGTCGCGCCGTCCTGGCTGGCCGGGACCACGTAGCCAGTCAGCCGGGTATCGCCAGCGGCGTCCTCGCTGGCGAGCACCGCGGCCTGGGCGACGCCAGGGCAGCCAGCGAGCACGGCCTGCACCTCGCCGGGCTCGATCCGGAAACCCCGGATCTTGACCTGGTCATCGACGCGCCCGCAGAACGCTACCTGGCCAGCTCGCGTCCATCGGGCCAGGTCCCCGGTGCGGTACATCCGCTCCCCGCCGGTACCGAACGGGCACGCGGTGAATCGCTCAGCCGTCAGCCCGGCCCGGCCCAGGTACCCTCGGGCCAGGCCGGCCCCGGCCACATACAGCTCGCCAGGTACTCCAGCAGGGACTGGCTCAAGCCGCGCGTCGAGCAGGAACACGCGGGCATCGCTGATCGCCGTGCCGATGGCGGGCTCGTCACCGGCCGACAGCGGGCCGGTCATGGTGGCGCAGACCGTCGTCTCGGTCGGCCCGTAGGCATTGATGAAGCGCCGCCCGCCAGCCCACTGGGCCACCAGCTCGCCGCCGAGCGCCTCTCCCGCCGCCACCAGCACCCGCACCGGCGCCAGCTCCCGTGCTTCGAGCACGCCGAGCACCGCCGGGGGGATGGTCAGGTGCGTCACCTGATGCCTGGCCACCAGCCCGGCCAGCGCCCGGCCTGCCAGCACCTGCCCTGGCCGGGGCAGGATCAGCATCGCCCCGCTGGTCAGTGCCATCGTCAGCTCCCACACCGACGCGTCGAATCCCGGTGAGGCGAACTGAAGCACCCGGCTGCCTGACCCGGCCCCGAGCTGGCCCGCCTGCGCGGCGGCCAGGCTGCTCAGCCCGGTCTGAGCTACGGCCACGCCCTTGGGCATCCCGGTCGATCCTGAGGTGTAGATCACGTAGGCGAGCCGGTCTGCCCGCCACGCTCCGGCGGCCCGCACGTCCGGCTCCGCTGGCATCGCCGCCACCCGTGCCTGAACCGTCAGGTCATCCAGCCACACCACGGCGTCCGGCGCCAGGCTGCCCGTCAGGTGCCCGGCCAGCTCGCGCCGGCTGACCAGCATGGACATGCCGCTGTCAGCGAGCATGAACGCCAGCCGCTCCGGCGGATGGCCCGGGTCCATCGGGAGATACGCCGCCCCGGCCAGCCAGACCGCGAGCACCGAGGTCAGCAGCTCCGTGCCCCGCTCCAGGCAGAGGCCCACGACGGTCTCTGGCCCGGCGCCGGCCGCTCGCAGGTAGCCAGCCAGCCGCAGCGCCCGCGCGTAGGCTCCCGGTAGGTGACCCACGCATCCCCGCTGACAGCGGCCACGGCATCCGGGCATTCCGACATTCGCGCCGCGAACAAGTCAGCCACTGTGCCGGCCGGCACCTCCGCGATCTTGTTATCCCCTATACCCAGTAGCTGATCCCGCGTCGCCGCGTCGAGGATGCTCACCGTGTGCAGCGGGGCATCAGGGGCCTCTTCGAGCACCGTGATCAGGTTTCCCGTCGCGGTGTGCAACAGCGCGCAGACCAGGGCCGGGTCGCCGGGTGCCGTGGCGTCAACCGTGATGACGAACCCGGCGCCGGTGTCGTCAACAGAGACGCCGAGCGGATAGTGGGTGAGTTCCTGCGTGAGCACGCGCTGTAGCCCGGTCACGGCGGGGCCGCCGCCGGCGGCCTGAGGGCCGGTGCGCTGGCTATACCGGAAGTTGAACACCGCGGTGAACAGCGGAACCTGAGCCGGCATGCCACTTGCCTGCTGTGCTACCGCGAGCGGGGCGTGCTCGTGCGCGAGCAGGCCGGCGAGCTGGGATCGCATCGCCGCTACCGCCGGCGCCGCCCCCGTCTGCCCGGCCCGCACCCTGACCGGCAGCGTGTTCATGAACAGGCCAGGGACCCGGTCGGCGCCGGGCCCGGCGTACATCCGGCCGAGCAGCACCGTGCCGAACACCACGTCATCGCGGCCGGCGAGCACCGCGAGCACCCGTGCCCACGCGACATGGAAGATCGTCGCCGGGGATACCGCCAGCGCCCTGGCCCGTTCCCGCACCCGGTCGGCTAGCTGCCTGCCGATGCCCAGCCTGGCCCGCTCAACGGCGGTGCCGTCCTGGTAGACATCGAGCAGGCCGAACGGCGCCGTCGGCTCGCTGACGTCTCCCAGGAGGTCAGCGAAGTACCGCCGGTGCTCATCGCGCGGCACGCCGAGCCTGGCCTGGGCCACGAAGTCACGGAACGGCAGCGGGTCGGGCAGGCTGTCTGCCTCCCCGGCCAGCAGGGCCGCTATCTCTCCCTGTACCACCTCGAGCCCGGTGTGATCGAGCACCAGGTGATGCATCTGCACCAGCGCCAGCCAGGCGGTCTCGCCGGCCTGGCCGGCCCGGTCCGGCTCGGCGGCCGTGACCACCCGGAGCAGCGGCGCCCGGCTCAGGTCCATCCGCGAGCCCGCCACCGCCAGCAGTTCGGCCGCCGGGTCGGCGCCACCCTCGATCGTCGCCTCGATAACCGGCAGCCGCGCGGCCCGGCACACCACCTGCACCGGCTCGGCCAGCCCCTCCCAGGCCACCGACGTGCGGAAGATGTCATGCCGGTCGACTACCTGCTGCAGCGCCCAGAGGAACTCCTGAAGTCCCGCACGCGAGTCGAACCGGAGCCCGAACGACCCCACATACACGTCGTCCCGGCCGATGCCAGCCAGCAGGTGGTGGAAGAACATGCCCTCCTGCAACGGGGCGAGCGGATAGATGTCCGCTACGTTGGCCGCCCCGCCGTCCACTCCGGCCACCAGCGCGCCGAGCTGCTCATCGGTCAGCTCGACCAGCGGCAGCATCTGCGGAGTGATCTCCGTAGCCCCGGCCGGGATCAGGTTCGGCGGCACCTCCACCTCGGCGGGCCCGGATGCCACCGCCAGGCCGGCCGGGGTCGGCGCCTCGAACAGCGCTCGCACGGATACCAGCACGCCTCGCTCGCGCAGCCGTTCCACCAGCCGCACCGCGAGCAGCGAATGCCCGCCGAGGGCGAAGAAGTCGTCGCCGACCCCGACCTGCTCCAGGCCGAGAACGTCGGCGAACGTCAGGCAGACGATCTCCTCGACCACGGTCGCCGGGCCCCGTCCCCCGGCGGCCGTGACGATCGCGTAGTCAGGGGCGGGCAGCGCCTTGCGGTCGAGTTTCCCGCTCTGGGTCAGCGGCAGCGCGGCCAGCACCACGACCGCCGCTGGCACCATGTACTCAGGCAGCCGCCCCGCCGCGTACTCGCGCACGGCGGAGGCCAGCCCGGCGCCGGCTTCCGCAGGATCGGCTTCCGCGACTATGTAGCCCACGAGCCGCCGGTCACCGGGCACGTCCTCGCGCACGACCACCGCCGCCCGCGCCACCAGGGGATGACCGGCCAGTACCGCCTCCACTTCTCCTGGCTCGATCCGGAATCCCCTGATCTTGACCTGCTCATCGGCTCGCCCGCAGAACGCTAGCTGCCCGTCCGAGGTCCACCTCGTCACATCGCCGGTCCGGTACATCCGCTCACCGCCGGCACCGAACGGGCACGCGATGAACCGCTCGGCCGTCAGGCCGGCCCGGCCCAGGTACCCGCGCGCCAGCCCGGTACCCGCGATGAACAGCTCGCCGGCCACCCCGGCCGGCACCGGGCTCAGCCACCGGTCAAGCACGAACACCCGGGTGTTAGTGATCGGCGAGCCGATCAGGACTCCGTCCGCGTGCGGACCGCAGCGCCACACCACCGCGTCTACCGTCGTCTCGGTCGGCCCGTAGGCGTTGAACATGACCCGGCCCGCAGACCAGCGCGCGATCATCTCCGGCGGGCACGCCTCGCCCGCCACCTCGACCACGACCTCCGTCCCCACCGACCGGTCACTGACCGTCGCCAGCGCCGCCGGCGGCACCGTCAGGTGCGTCACCGCGCGCTCAGCCACGAACCGCGCGAGCTCGCCGCCGAGCCGCCGCTGCGCCGGGACTACCACGAGCGCCGCTCCCCACAGCAGCGCCATCAGCCATTCAGCGGTGAAGCCATCGAAGCTCGCCGACGCGAACTGCGCCACCTTGCTCGCCGGCCCCAGCCCGAATCTGGCGTGACTCACCATCAGGTTCACCAGGCCGGCGTGCGGCACGACCACCCCCTTCGGCACGCCCGTCGAGCCCGACGTGTAGAGCACGCACGCCGGATGCCCGAGTTCGCGTGACGCCTGCGTGCCATTCGCACCGTGGCCGTTGGCCACCGCCACGCCGACGCCCGCTCCCGCCAGCGCTACGTCGGCCAGCGTCACCCCTTCGGCCACTCTCAGGTTCGCCAGGGCCACCCCCGGCGACGCGACGCCGGCGGGTGCCAGGTCCGTCAGCGCCCCGTCAGCCTGCGGCCCGCCATCACCTGGCCGGCGGGTGGCGAGCAGGCAGACCGGCCGGGCATCGGCCAGCATGTATCCGATCCGCTCGGCCGGGTAGGCCGGGTCGACCGGCAGGTACGCCGCCCCCGCCTTCAGCACGGCGAGCACGGCCACCACCAGCTCCGCCGAGCGGTCCATGACGACAGCGACCACCGACTCCGGCCCGGCGCCGCGACCGGTCAGCAGGCCGGCCAGCCGCTCTGCTCGCCCGTCAAGCTCCGCATAAGTCAGGCTCAGGCGGTCGCAGGTCACCGCTACCGCATCCGGGGTCCCGGCCACCACCTCGTCAAACAGCCCGAGCACCGACCCGGCCGGCACCGGCTGGGCGGTGTCATTCCAGCGGGCGAGAATCTGGGCCCGCTCGCTCTCGGCAAGCACGGGCACGGCCCGCACCCGCGCCTGCGGATCGGCCGCCACGGCGGTCAGGATCCGCTCGAACCGGCGCGCGATGACGGCCGCGGTAGCGGGGTCGAACAGGTCGGCCGCCACCGTGACCCGGCCGCGCAGGCCGGCTGGCGAGCCCGCCGCGTCCCGCGTCTCGGCCACGCTCAGGTCCAGGTCGAACTCGGCCGTGCCTGTCCCGGCCTGCATCCGCGCTCCCCGCAGGCCAGGCAATGGCGCTGCCTGCGCCGGCGCGTTGTTCTGCACGGTGAGCATCACCTGGAACAGCGGATGCCGAGCCAGCGACCGCTCCGGCGCCAGCACCTCCACCAGCCGCTCGAACGGCACATCCTGATGACCGAGCGCCCCCAGCCAGAACTCCCGCACCCGGCCGAGCACCTGCTCGAACGACGGATCACCCGACACGTCCGTGCGCAGCACCAGCGTGTTGACGAAGAACCCGACCAGGTCATCAAGCCCCTCATCGGTGCGCCCAGCCACGACCGTGCCGACCGGGATATCGGTACCCGCGCCCAGCTTCGACAGCAGCACCGCCAGCGCGGCCTGCACCACCATGAACAGGGTCACGCCCTGCTCCCGGGCCAGCGCTGCCAGCTGCCGGTGCACGTCGGCCGGTACCTCAAGCGGCACCGTATGCCCCCGGTAACTCGCCACCACAGGACGCGGCCGGTCCGCGGGCAGCACCAGCTCCTGCGGCGCCCCCGCCAGCGCCTCCCGCCAGAACCCCACCTGCGCGGACAGCAGGCTGCCCTGGTCATCCTTGTCCCCGAGCAGCTCCCGCTGCCATAGCGCGTAGTCGGCGTACTGCACCCGCAGCGGCACCCACGATGGCACCTCGCCGGCACACCGCGCCGCGTACGCCGCCGACAGATCCCGCGCCAGCACCCCGGTCGACCAGCCATCGGTCGCGACGTGATGGATCACCAGCACCAGCACGTGCACCCCTGGCCCGGCCGACAGCAGCCGCGCCCGCACCGGGATCTGGGTGGCCAGGTCAAACGGCTCGGCCACCAGGCGAGCGATCGTCTCGGGCAGCTCATCCTCGCCGGCCTCGGTCGTGTCAACCCGCCAGTCAAGCTGCTCCATCGGCCGGACGCGCTGGTATGGCTGTCCGTCGGCGACGGGGAAGGTCGTGCGCAGCACCTCGTGCTGGCCGATCACATCGGCCAGCGCCGCCGTCAGGGCGCCGGCGTCCAGGTCGCCCTCCAGCCGGAGCGCCACGGGGCTGTGGTAGACCGCGCTTGGCCCTTCAAGCTGGCCGATGAACCAGAGCCGCTGCTGGGCGAACGACAAGGGCACCCGCTCAGGCCGCGACCGCGCCGTCAGCGGCAGCCTGGCCGGACCCGCCACCGCCAGCCTCACCGCCAGCAGCGCCGGGGCTGGCGCCTCGAAGACCGCCCGCACCTCAAGCTCGACTCCGAGCAGTGCCCTCACCCTGCTGGCCAGCCGGACCGCCAGCAGCGAGTGTCCGCCTAAGGCGAAGAAGTCGTCATCAGGCCCGACCCGCTGCGCGCCGAGCACGTCGGCGAAGGCCCCGCACAAGATCTCCTCCACGACCGTGGCCGGCTCCCGTCCTCCGGCGGGCACCTCGACCTGGTCAGGCGCGGGCAGCGCGGCGCGGTCCAGCTTCCCTGTGGCCGTCAGCGGCAGCGCGGCCAGCACGACTACGGCCGACGGCCTCATGAACTCTGGCAGCCGCCCGGCCGCGAACTCCCGCACCGCCACGGCGAGCCCGCTTCCGTCGGCGGCGTCCGCCCCGTCCTGCCCGGGCACGACGTAGGCCACAAGCCGGGTATCGCCCGTGTCGTCCGTACGGGCCACCACTGCCGCCTGCCCGACCCCCGTGCATCCCGCGAGCACGGCCTGGACCTCGCCGGGCTCCACCCGGAACCCGCGCACCTTCACCTGCTCATCGGCCCGCCCGCAGAACACCAGCTGGCTATCCGGCGTCAGGCGCACGAGATCGCCCGTCCGGTACATCCGCTCGCCGCCTGCTCCGAACGGGCAGGCGACGAACCGCTCCGCGCTCAGCCCTGCTCGTCCCAGATACCCGCGAGCCAGCCCGGCCCCAGACACGTAGAGCTGCCGGCCACCCCGGCCGGCACCGGGTCAAGCCACCCGTCGAGCACGAACACCCTGGTGCTGGCGATCGGGGTCCCGATCGGTGCCTGCCCGGCGGCCACCGCCTCCTGGCTCAGCCGCGCCGTCAGCACGCCTATCGTCGCCTCGGTCGGCCCGTAGTGGTTGAACACCTGGCTGCTGCTGGCGGCCCCGGCGGCCGACGTGCAGCTCACCGGCCAGCCCGGCCGGCACAGCCTCGCCGCCAAGCACCAGCGACTTGCCCGGCAGCATCCGCGCCACCCCGGACGCCGCCGCCAGCGCGGCCAGATGCGACGGCACTGCCTTGAGGTAGTCGATCGCGCACGCCCGCAGGTACCTCGCCACCGCTTCGGGATCGGTCACCGCGCCGGGGTCGAGCACGTGCATGACCCCGCCGGTAGCCAGCGCGGCGAACATCACCGTGTTCCCCAGGTCGGCGGCCAGGCCTTGCAGCAGCAGATACCGGCCGCCAGCGCCGCCCAGCCCCACCCGCCCTGGCACCGACGCCACGTAGTTGGCCAGCGACCCGTGCGTCACCGCTACGCCCTTCGGCGCTCCTGTTGACCCGGACGTGTAGATCACGTACGCCAGCTGACCCGCCTTCACCATCCCGGCCGGGGGAGTCAGCGGCATCGTGGCGAGCTGCGCCGCCACGGCGCGATCATCAAGCTCAACCGCCCGCACCCGCCCGGCCGGCAGCTCCCCGAGCACCGCACCGTGACCAGCCACGAGCGCGGCGCCGCTATCGGCCAGCATGAAGCCGAGCCGCCCCGCCGGATACGCCGGGTCAAGCGGCACATAGGCGCCGCCGGCCAGCCACACTCCGAGCACTGCCGACACGAACTCCGTTCCGCGCTCGAGGCACAGGCCCACCACTGACTCAGCGCCCACGCCGGCGGCCCTGAGGTACCCGGCGAGCCGTACCGCCCGCGCCCGCAGCTCCCCGTAACTCAGCCAGGTGTCACCGCAGACGACTGCCACCGCATCCGGGCACTCAGCCGCCCGCGCCGCGAAGAGCTCATGGACCGCGCCGACGGCCGCGGCGTCCTTCCAGGTATCAAGCACCTGAGCCCGTTCTGCCCGGCCAAGGACCTTGACCTCATGCAGCCGGGCCTGCGGGCTCGCGGCGACCGTTGCGAGCACCCGCTCGAAGCGTTCAGCGAAGACCTGAGCCGACTCCTCGTCGAACAGGTCAGCGGCCACCGTCACCCCGCCGCGCAGCCCGGCGGGCATTCCGGCGACGTCGCGCGCCTCGGCAAGCAGCACGCTGAGGTCGAATCTGGCCGTCCCGGTGCCGGCCGGCATCCTGGCGGCCCGCAGGCCTGGCAGCGCGGTCACGGCCTGGGTGTTGTTCTGCATGGTCAGCAGGACCTGGAACAGGGGCTGGCGGCCAGGCGACCGGCCGGGGGCCAGGGCTTCGACGAGCCGCTCGAACGGCACGTCCTGATGCTCGAGCGCGCCAAGCCAGAACTCCCGCACCCGCGCGAGCACCTCGGTGAACGGCGGGTCTCCTGACACGTCGGTCCGCAGCACCAGCGTGTTCACGAAAAAGCCGACCAGGTCATCGAGCGCCCGGTCGGTCCGCCCGGCCACTCCCGTTCCGACCGGGATATCCGATCCGGCGCCGAGCTTGGCCAGCAAGACCGCCAGGGCGGCCTGGACCACCATGAACATCGTCACGCCCTGCTCGCGGGCCAGTGCCACGAGGCGCTGGTGCACGTCAGCAGGAGTGCTCAGCGCTACCCGGTGGCCGCGGTAGCTGGCCTTCGCCGGCCGCGGCCTGGTCGCCGGCAGGGCAAGCTCGGCCGGCGCCCCGGCCAGCGCGGTCCGCCAGTACGCGAGCTGACGCGCCAGCAGGCTGTCAGGGTCATCCTCGTCGCCGAGCAGCTCCCGCTGCCACAGCGCGTAGTCCGCGTACTGCACAGGCAACGGCGCCCGTGCCGGTGCCGCGCCAGCCAGCCTGGCGGTATAGGCGACCGCGATGTCGGCAGCCAGCACTCCCATGGACCAGCCGTCGGTGGCGATGTGATGGATCACTACGACCAGCACGTGCACGCCCGGCCCCACCGCTAGCAGCCGGGCCCGTACCGGCACCTCGGCAGCCAGGTCAAACGGCTCGGCCACCACCCGCGCCACTGCCCCTGCCAGCTCACCTTCGCTCACCTCAGTGACTGGCAGCTCCCAGCCTGCCTCTGCTACTGGCAGAACCTGCTGGAACGGCTCTCCGGCGATGGAAGGGAACACCGTGCGCAGCACCTCGTGCCGGCCGATCACGTCGGCGAGGGCCGCCACCATGGCGGCGGTGTCCAGGTCGCCTTCGAGCCGCAGCGCCACCGGGTTGTTGTAGACCGCGGAAGGACCTTCAAGCTGGGTGATGAACCACAGCCGCTGCTGCGCGAACGACAGCGGCAGCCGGTCAGGACGGACCCGGGGCGTGAGCGGCATCCGCGCGGGACTGGCCAGGTCAAGGTGCGCCGCCAGCGCGGCTGGCGTCGGGGCTTCGAATAGCACCCGCACCGTCAGCTCGCATCCGAGCAGGGACCTGACCCGGCCGGCCAGCCGGACCGCGAGTAGTGAGTGGCCGCCGAGTGCGAAGAAATCATCCCCGGCACCGACCGACTCCAGGCCCAGGATGTCAGCGAACGCCGTGCACAGAATCTCCTCCACCACCGTGGCCGGACCCCGCCCCCGCACCGCGGCCGCGTACTCCGGCACCGGCAGCGCCGCCCGGTCCACCTTCCCCGACGGCATCAGCGGCAGCACCTCAAGCACCACCACCACCGACGGCACCAGGAACTCCGGCAGCCGCGCCGCCGCGTGCTCCCGCACCAGCCCCGCCAGGCCACCGCCCGCCACGTCCCCGCCAGGCACCGGCACCACATAACCCGCCAGCCGCCGGTCACCCGGCGTATCCTCCCGCGCGATCACCACCGCCCGCGCCACCAGCGGATGCCCCGCCAGCACCGCCTCCACCTCACCAGGCTCCACCCGGACCCCCCGGATCTTCACCTGATCATCAGCCCGCCCGCAGAACACCAGCACCCCGCCGCCAGTCCACCGCGCCACGTCCCCCGTCCGGTACATCCGCTCCCCGCCCGCGCCGAACGGGCACGCCACGAACCGCTCCCCCGTCAGCCCCGGACGCCCCAGATACCCCCGCGCCAGCCCCGCACCCGCCACATACAACTCCCCCGCCACCCCCGCCGGCACCGGGCACAGCCACTCATCCAGCACGAACACCCGCGTATTGACCACCGGCGACCCGATCGCCACCACCCCGGCCCCGGCCTCACACCGCCACAACGTCGCATCCACCGTCGTCTCGCTCGGGCCATAGGAATTGAACATCACCCGCCCCGCCGACCACCGCTCCATCACCTCAGCCGGGCACGCCTCACCCGCCGTCACCACCACCACCCCCGGCCCCACCAGCCCCTCATCCACCACCGCCAGCACCGCCGGCGGCAACGTCACATGCGTCACCCCCTCCTCCGCCACGAACCCCGCCAGCTCCCCGCCCAGCCGCCGCCCCGACGGCACCACCACCAGCACCGCCCCCGACAGCAGCGCCATGCACCACTCCCACCCGAACGTGTCAAAACTCGCCGACGCGAACTGCGCCACCCGATCACCCGCACCCACCCCGATCAGCCGCGCCTGCCCCGCCACCAGGCTCCCGAACCCCGCATGCGAGACCACCACCCCCTTCGGCACCCCCGTCGACCCCGACGTATACATCACATACGCCGCATTCCCCACCCGCGCCCGCACCGGCACCCCGCCGCCACCCGCCACCACACCAGCACCCGCCACCACGCCCGCACCAGCACCAGCCCCGCCAGCCACCACCACCGCCACCCCCGCCGGCACCGCCACCAGCCCGGCCCCGCCCTCACCCACCACCACCGCGGCAGGCCGCGCATCGGCCAGCATGAACCCGATCCGCTCCGCCGGATACCCCGGATCCACCAGCACATACGCCGCCCCCGCCACCAGCACCCCCAGCAGCGCCGCCACCAGCCCCGCCGACCGCTCCATCACCACCGCCACCACCGACTCCGGCCCCGCACCCACCCCCGCCAGCACCCCCGCAAGCTGGTTCGCCCGCTCGTTCAGCTCCCCGTAACTCACGCACTCCCCGCCGCACGCCACCGCCACCGCATCCGGGGTCCGCGCCGCCCAGGCCGCGAACAACTCAGCCGCCGTCCCGGCAGGCACCACCGCCGCCGTGTCATTCCACCCCGCCACCACCCGCTCCCGCTCCGCCGCACCCAGCACCCCCACCCCGCCCAGCCGAACCCCCGGATCACCCGCCACCGCGGCAAGCACCCGCACGAACCGCCCCGCCAGAACCCCCGCCGAACCCGCATCAAACAAATCAGCCGCCACCGTCAGGCCGCCGCGCAGCCCGGCGGGAGCTCCGGCCGCGTCCCGCGACTCGGCCAGGATCAGGTCCAGGTCAAACCTGGCCATCCCGGTCCCGGCCGGCATCCTGGCCCCGCGCAGCCCTGGCAGCTGTGCCGCCTGGGCCTGGGCATTGTTCTGCACGGTCAGGTTGACCTGGAACAGCGGGTGCCTGCCGACCACCCGATCCGGGGCCAGCACTTCGACCAGCCGCTCGAACGGCACATCCTGATTCCCGAGCGCACTGAGCCAGAACTCCCGCACCCGCCCCAGCACCTGCTCGAACGACGGATTCCCTGATACGTCGGTCCGCAGCACCAGCGTGCTGATGAAAAAGCCGACCAGATCATCGAGTGCCTCATCGGTCCGGCCCGCCACGGCCGTGCCGACCGGGATGTCGGTCCCTGCCCCCAGCCTGGCGAGCAGCATCGCGAGAGCGGCCTGCACCACCATGAACAAGGTGACGCCCCGCTCCCGCGCCAGTGCTGCCAGCTGCCGGTGCACGTCGGCCGGCACCTGAAGCGGCACGGAGTGCCCGAGGTAACTGGCCACAGCCGGCCGCATCCGGTCGACCGGAAGCGCGAGCTCCTGCGGCGCACCGTCCAGAGCGCCCCGCCAGTACGCCACCTGCTGGGCCAGCAGGCTCCCCGGATCATCCTCAGCGCCGAGCAGCTCCCGCTGCCACAGCGCATAGTCGGCGTACTGCACCGGCAGCGCCGCCCACTGCGGAGCCGCGCCACTGCGCCGCGCTCCGTACGCCACCGCGATATCACGGGCGAGCACCCTGTTCGACCAGCCATCAGTCGCAATGTGGTGCAGCACCAGCACCAGCACGTGCAGCGCGGGCCCCACAGCCAGCAGCCGCGCCCGCACCGGAATCTCCTCGGCCAGGTCAAACGGCTCCCCCGCCACCGCGGCGATCGCCTCAGCCAGGCCCTCCTCCTGCGCCGCCGTCACCGCAAGCTCCCAGCCAAGCTCCCGCGCGGGAATGATCCGCTGGTACGGCGCACCGTCCGACGACGGGAACGCCGTACGCAGCACCTCATGCCGGCCGATCACATCGGCCAGCGCCGCCGCCAGCGCCCCGGCGTCCAGGTCACCCTCGAGCCGCAGCGCCACCGGGTTGTTGTAGACGGCGGAAGGACCTTCTAGCTGCGCGATGAACCACAGCCGCTGCTGAGCGAACGACAACGGCACCAGAGCGGGCCGCTCGCGGGCCGCCAGCGGCGTCCGCGCCGGCCCGGCCTGCTCAAGCCGCGCCGCCAGCCCCGCCGGAGACGGTGCCTCGAACGCCACCCGCACTTCGAGCTCGACGTCCAGGATCGCCCGGACCCGGCTGGCCAGCCGCACCGCGAGCAGCGAATGCCCGCCCAGGGCGAAGAAGTCATCATCAGCGCCGACCCGCTCCACCCCGAGGACATCGGCGAAGGCACCGCACAGGATCTCCTCCACCACGGTGACCGGCTCCCGGCCCCCGGCCACCACCGCCGCCTGATCGGGCTCGGGCAGCGCGGCCCGGTCCACCTTCCCGTTCATCGTCAGCGGCAGCGCGCCGAGCACCACCACCGCCGCGGGCACCATGTGATCCGGCAGCCGCGCCGAGGCGAACTCCCGTACCCTCGCGCTCAGCTCGCTCCCGCCAGCCACAGCTTCAGCCACCGCGTCATCCGCCCCGGCCGGAACCACGTAGGCCACCAGCCGCCGGTCACCGGAGGCGTCCTCACGCGCCACCACCACGGCCTGCCCCACCCCAGGGCACCCCGCCAGCGCGACCGCCACCTCACCGGGCTCGACCCGGAACCCCCGCACCTTCACCTGATCGTCAGCCCGCCCGCAGAACACCAGCAGCCCCTCGCCAGTCCACCGCGCCAGATCCCCAGTCCGGTACATCCGCTCCCCGGCACCGCATCACCATCGAACGGGCATGCCACGAACCGCTCCGCCGTCAGCGCCAGCCCGCCCCAGGTACCCCCGCGCCACGCCCGCTCCCGCCACATACAGCTCACCGGCCACCCCCGGCGGACCGGCTCAGCCACCGGTCGAGCACGTAGGCGCGCGCGTTGGCTACCGGCGAGCCGATCGGCACCTCGTCGCTCCCGAGCAGCGACAGCGACAGCCTGGCGGTGACGGCGCCGATCGTCGCCTCCGTCGGCCCGTAGTGGTTGAACACCCCCCGCTCCCCGGCCACCTCCACCAGTTCCCGCACCCATGCGGTCGCCGCGGCCTCCCCGCCAAGCACCAGAGACCGCCCCGGCACCACCGCCGCGACGCCGCACCCGGCCGCCAGCGCCGCCAGATGCGAGGGCACCACCTTCAGGTAATCAATCGCGAGGGCCGCCAGGTACCTCGCCACTGTCGCGGGTTCCATCACCCCTGCCGCATCGAGCACATGCAACGTCCCGCCAGAGGCCAGCGCACCGAACACCACCGTGTTGCCCAGGTCCGTCGCCAGCCCCTGCAGCAGCAGGTACCGTCCGCCCGGCTCGCCTAGCCCGACCTGGCCGGGCACCGACGCCACATAGTTGGCCACCGACCCGTGCGTCACCCCGACGCCCTTCGGCGCCCCCGTCGACCCCGACGTATAAATCACGTACGCCAGCTGGTCAGCCCGCACCTGCCCGGCCGGCGGAACCGCCGGCATTCCCCTGATCGCCGCGGCCACCGAGGGATCATCGAGCTCCACCAGCCGGACCCGGCCGGCCGGCAGGTCGCCAAGCACCGCACCAGTACCCGCCACTACTACCGCGCCGCTGTCAGCGAGCATCAGCCCCAGCCGCCCGACCGGGTAGCCAGGATCCAGCGGCAGGTACGCCCCGCCTGCCAGCCACACCCCGAGCACACCGGCGACTAGCTCTGGCCCGCGCTCCAGGCACAGTCCCACCACCGACTCCGCGCCGACGCCCGCGCCGCGCAGCCACCCGGCGAGGCGCGACGCCCGCCCCCACAATTCCCCGTAGGTCAGCCACGCGTCCCCGCATACCACCGCCACCGCATCCGGACTAGCGGCGGCCTGCTCTCCCGCCCACTGCGCCACCGACCCGTCCGGCACCGCGCGGCTGGTCTCATTCCACTCCCGCACCACCTGCTCCCGCTCCTGCTCACCAAGCACTGGCATGGCCCGCAAGGGGGTGACGGGGGCGTCTTCCAGTGCGGTGACCAGGCTCCCGAGCGCGGTGCGCAGCATGGCGCAGCACGCGCGCGGGTCACCGGGCGCGACCGCGTCGGTCCTGATAACGAACCCGGTGCCGGTGTCGTCGACGGCGACCAGCCAGCGGGTAGTTGGTGCGCTCCCTGGTAAAGACCATCTCGATGCCCAGCGCCCGCGCGCCGGTCTGCTCGATCCGCCGGGCTGACTGTGCCGGTAGTTCAGCAGGGCGGTGAACAGCGGGACCTGGGCTGGCAGGCCGCTGGCCTGCTGGGCCAGGGCCAGCGGGGCGTGCTCGTGGGCCAGCAGCCCGGCCAGCTGGGACCGCATCGCGGCGACCGCGCCCGGCCGCGGTCGCACCGCCGATCCGCACCCGGACCGGCAGCGTGTTCATGAACAGGCCGGGTACCCGGTCCGCGCCAGCGCCGGCGCTCATCCGGCCGAACAGCACCGTGCCGAACACCACGTCGTCGCGGCCCGCGAGCACGGCCAGCACCCGCGCCCAGGCCAGGTGGAACAGCGTCGCCGGGGATACGCCCAGCCGCCGGCCAGCTCCCGCACCCGGCCCGCCAGGTCGTCATCGACCACGAGCCGGTCCCGCTGGGCACCGGTCCCGTCCCCGTGCACGTCCAGCAGCCCGAACGGGGCGGTCGGCTCGGTCACGTCGCCCAGCAGGTCGGCGAAGTACCGCTCGTGCTCCTCGCGCGGCACCCCCAGCCGGGCCTGGGCGACGAAGTCGCGGAACGGCAGCGGCGCCGGCAGCTGTCGTCCTGCCCGGCCAGCAGCGCCGCGATCTCCGCTTAGCAGCGACCTCCAGTCCGGTGTGGTCCAGCACCAGGTGGTGGATCTGCAGCAGCGCCAGCCAGCGGCCGGTGCCGCCGGCTCGGCGGCCGCGTGCACGCCGCAGCAGCGGCGCCCGGCTCAGATCCATCCGCGGCCCGGCCGCGGCCAGCAGCCCGGCCGCCGGCGTCGCTCGTCACCAGCGCGCGAGCCTCACCTCGGTGACCGGCAGCCGCGCGTGCCGCCACACCACCTGCACCGGCTCGGCGCAGCCCCTCCCAGGCCACCGACGTCCGGAAGATGTCGTGCCGGGCGATCACCTGCTGCAGCGCGGCCAGGAACTCCGTCCAGCCGCGCCCGCGACTCGAACCGCAGCACGAACGACCCGAGGTACACGTCAGCGCTCGTCCGACGCCGGCCAGCAGGTGGTGGAAGAACATGCCCTCCTGCAGCGGGGCCAGCGGGTAGACGTCGGCGACGTTCGCCGCCCCGCCGTCCACCGCCGCGACCACCCGGTCGACCTCCGCCGCGGTCAGCTCGACCAGCGGCAGCATCGCCGGGGTGATCTCCTGCGCCCCGGCCGGGATCAGGTTCGGCGGCACCGCCACCATCGCCGGCGCCCGGCCGCCGCCGCCAGCCCGGCCGGGGTCGGCGCCTCGAACAGCGCCCGCACCGGCACCGACACGCCCGCGCTCCCGCAGCCGCTCCACCAGCGCACCGCCAGCAGCGAGTGCCCGCCCAGGGCGAAGAAGTCATCCTCCGGCCCCGACCGGGTCCAGGCCCAGGACCTCGGCGAACGCCGCGCACAGGATCTCCTCGGCCACCGTCGCCGGGCCCCGCCCGCCGCCGCCGGCGGCGGCGTAGTCCGGGGCGGGCAGCGCCGCCCGGTCCAGCTTCCCGTTGCGCGTCAGCGGCAGCGCGTCCAGCACCACCACCGCCGCCGGCACCATGTACTCCGGCAGCCGCGCCGCCGCGTGCTCCCGCACCGCCGCCGGCCAGCCCGCCCGGCCGTCCGCGCCCGGCCGCCGGGCACGACGTAGGCCGACCAGCCGCCTGTCACCCGGGGCGTCCTCGCGGGCGATCACCGCCGCCTGCGCCACCCCCGGGCAGCCGGCCAGCACCGCCTCGACCTCGCCCGGCTCGACCCGGAACCCGCGGATCTTCACCTGCTCATCGGCCCGGCCCGCGAACACCAGCTGCCCCGTCCGCCGTCCACCGCGCCAGGTCCCCGGTCCGGTACATCCGCTCCCCGCCCGCCCCGAACGGGCAGCCACGAACCGCTCCGCCGTCAGCCCCGGCCGCCCCGATACCCCCGCGCCAGCCCCGCCCCGCCACGTACAACTCCCCCGCCACCCCGGCCGGCACCGGGCACAGCCACTCATCCAGCACGAACACCCGCGTATTCGCCACCGGCGACCCGATCGGCACCTCGCCCCGCCGCCAGCCGCGCACCGCCACATCGTCGCGTCACACCGTCGTCTCGGTCGGCCCGTACGATTGACCAGCACGCCGCGCCCGCCGCCCACCGCGCCACCAGCTCCGCCGCGCAGCGCCTCACCCGCCGACCACCAGCCGCCGCCACCGGCGCCCAGCGGCCGCCGGCCACCAGCGCCGCCAGCACCGCCGGCGGCAGCGTCACATGCGTCACCCCGCTGCCGCGGCCAGCACCGCCGCCAGCCCCGCGCCCGGCAGCCGCTCCGCCGCCGGCGCCACCACCAGCGCCGCCCCCGACAGCAGCGCCACACCAGCTCCCACACCGACGCGTCAAAGCCCGCCGACGCGAACTGCAGCACCCGGCTCCCCGGCCCCACGCCCGAACCGCCGCGCCTGCACCCGCCGCCAGGCTCGCCAGCCCCGCATGCGTCACCGCCACCCCCTTCGGCACCCCCGTCGACCCCGACGTGTACATCACATACGCCGCATGCCCCGCCAGCACGCGCCGCCGCCGCCGGCCCGCGCCCGCGGCACCGCCGCCACCGCCGCCGCGACCAGCCGCCGCCGGTCATCCAGCACCACCACCGCACGCCCGCGCCGGCAGCCACCGCCAGCCGCCTCCGCCGATCCGCCACCACCACCACCGGCGCCGCGCATCGGCCAGCATGAACGCCGATCCGCTCCGCCGGGTAGCCCGGGTCCACCGGCAGGTACGCCGCCCCCGCCTTCCACACCGCCAGCAGCGCCACCACCAGCTCCGCCGACCGCGCCAGCACCACCGCCACCACCGACTCCGGCCCCGCCCCCAGCCCCGCCAGCACCCGCGCCAGCCGCTCCGCCCGCGCCTCCAGCTCCGCGTACGTCACGCACCGCGCCCCCGCACGCCACCGCCACCGCATCCGGCGCCCGCGCCGCCTGCGCCGCGAACAGCTCCGGCACCGTCCCCGCCGGCACCGCCGCCGCCGTGTCATTCCACCCCGCCAGCACCTGCTCCCGCTCCGCCGCATCCAGCACCTCCACCTGCGCGCACCCGCACCCCCGGGTCGGCCGCCACCGCCGCCAGCACCCGCACCAGCCGCCCCGCCAGCGCCTCCGCCGTCCCCGCGTCGAACAGGTCCGCCGCCACCGTCACCGTCGCCGCGCAGCCCGGCCGGGCCGCCGCCGGCGTCCGCGCGCCTCGGCCACGCTCACGTCCAGGTCGAACCGGGCCGCCGCGCGTACCCGGCCGGCAGCCCGCCGCGCGCAGCCCCGGGCAGGTCCAGCACCGCGGCGGCGTTGTTCTGCACGGTCAGCATCACCTGGAACAGCGGGTGGCGGGCCAGCGACCGCGCCGGGGCCAGCTCCTCCACCAGCCGCTCGAACGGCACGTCCTGATGCGCGAACGCGGCCAGGCCAGCCTCCCGCACCCGGCCCAGCAGCTCGCGCGAACGCCGGGTCCCCGGACAGGTCCGTGCGCAGCACCAGCGTGTTGACGAAGAACCCGACCAGGTCATCCAGCGCCTCATCGGTCCGCCCGGCCACCGCCGTGCCGACCGGGATGTCGGTCCCCGCGCCGAGCCGCGACAGCAGCACCGCCAGCGCCGCCTGCACCACCATGAACACCGTCACGCCCTGCTCGCGGGCCAGCGCCCGCCAGCCGCGCGTGCACCTCCGCCGGGACCTCCAGCGGCACCGCGTGCCCGCGGTGGCTGGCCACCGCCGGGCGCGGCCGGTCGGCCGGCAGCGCCAGCTCCTCCGGCGCCCCCGCCAGCGCCTCCCGCCAGTACGCCACCTGCCGCGGACAGCACGCTGCCCGGGTCGTCCTCGTCGCCCAGCAGCTCCCGCTGCCACAGCGCGTAGTCCGCGTACTGCACCGGCAGCGGCGCCCACCCCGGCGCCCGGCCCGCCAGCCGCGCCGCGTACGCCGCCGACAGATCCCGCGCCAGCGGCCCCATCGACCAGCCGTCCGCCGGCGATGTGGTGCACCACCAGCACCAGCACATGCTCATCCGGCCCGCGGCCAGCAGCCACGCCCGCACCGGCACCTCCGCCGCCAGGTCAAACGCGCGCCCCGCCGCCTCCGCGACCGCCGCCGGCCAGCTCCGCCGCGGCCACCTCGGCCACCGGCAGCTCCCAGCCCAGCTCGCCCAGGTCCAGCACCTGCTGGTACGGCTCGCCCGTCCGCGGCGGGGAACACGGTGCGCAGCACCTCATGCCGGCCGATCACGTCCCGCAGCGCCGCCTCCAGCGCCGCCACGTCCACCTCGCCCGCCAGCCGCACCGCCACCGGGATGTTGTACAGCGCGCTGGGCCCCTCCAGCTGCGCGATGAACCACAGCCGCTGCTGCGCGAACGACAACGGCACCCGCTCCGGCCGCGGCCGCGGCACCAGCGCCGCCCGCGCCGGCCCCGCCCGCCGCCAGCCGCGCCGCCAGCCCGGCCGCGGTCGGCGCCTCGAACAGCGCCCGCACCGGCAGCTCGGCCCCCAGCACCGCCCGGACCCGGCTGACCAGCCGGACCGCCAGCAGCGAGTGCCCGCCCAGGGCGAAGAAGTCATCGTCCGGCCCCGACCCGCTCCAGCGCCCAGCACCTCGGCGAACGCCTGGCACAACAGCTCCTCGCCGCGCATCGGCCGGGCCCCGCCCGCCCCCGCCGCCGGCCGCGTAGTCCGGGGCGGGCAGCGCCTCCCGGTCCAGCTTCCCGTTCGCGGTCAGCGGCAGCGCGTCCAGCACCACCACCGCCGCCGGCACCATGTACTCCGGCAGCCGCGCCGCCGCGAACTCCCGCACCGCCGGCCGCCAGCCCGCCCGCCGTCCGCGCCGTCGGCCGGGACCACGTAGGCGACCAGCCGCTTGTCCCCGGCAGTGTCCTCGCGGGCCGATCACCACCGCCTGGGCGACCCGCGGGTAGGCGGCCAGCACCGCCTCGACCTCACCCGGCTCGACCCGGAACCCGCGCACCTTCACCTGTCATCGGCCCGCCCGGCGAACACCAGCTACCCCGTCCGGCCGCCACCGCGCCAGGTCCCCGGTCCGGTACATCCGCTCCCCGCCAGCCCCGAACGGGCACGCCACGAACCGCTCCGCCGTCAGCCCCGGCCGCCCCAGATACCCCCGCGCCAGCCCCGCCCCCGCCACGTACAACTCCCCCGCCACCCCCGCCGGCACCGGGCACAGCCACTCATCCAGCACGAACACCCGCGTATTCGCCACCGGCCGCCCGATCGGCACCACGCCCGCGCCGGCCTGCCCGGCGGCGACCGCGAACGCGCGCACGCCCACCGTCGGTCTCGGTCGGCCCGTACGCATTGACCAGCCGCCGCCCCGGCACGCCCAGCCGCGCCGCACCAGCTCCGCCGGCCAGCGCCTCACCCGCCGACCACCAGCGTCGCCGCACCGGCCCGCAGGCTCCGCCGGCACCAGCTCCGCCAGCACCGGCCGGCGGCAGCGTCACTGCACTGCGTCACCCGCTGCCGCGCCACCAGCGCCCGCCAGCCCGGCACCCGGCAGCCAGCTCCGCCGCCGGCGCCACCACCAGCCGCCCCGCCGAGCACAGCGGCACCACCAGCTCGTCACCGTCGACGCGTCGAACGCCAGCCGACGCGAACTGCAGCACCCGGCCGCCCGCGCCCGCCCCGAACCCGCTGCGCCTGCGCCGCCAGCCAGGTTCACCAGCCCGCCATGCGTCACCGCCACCCCCTTCGGCGTCCCGGTCGACCCCGACGTGTAGATCACGTACGCCGGCTGCCCCGGCAGCAGCGCCGCCGCCGCCGCGGCCCGGCCCGGCGCCCCGCCACCGCCGCCGGCCGCGACCACGCGGGTCATCCAGCGCCACCAGCCGCGCCCGGCCCGGCCGGCAGCTCACCGAGCACCGCCGCCGGTCCCCACCAGCACCGCCGCCCGCGCATCGGCCAGCATGAACGCGATCCGCTCGGCCGGGTAGGCCGGGTCAACCGGCAGGTACGCCGCCCCCGCCTTCCACACCGCCAGCAGCGCCGCGACCAGCTCGGCGCCGCCGCGGCAGGCACAGCCCCACCACCGACTCCGGCCCCACCCCCAGCCCGGCCAGGTACCCGGCCAGCCGGCCCGCCCGCGCCTCCAGCTCCGCATACGACACGCGCTCCCCGCCGCACGCCACCGCCACCGCATCCGGGGTCCGCGCCGCCTGCGCCGCGAACAGCTCCGGCACCGTCGCCGCCGGCACCGGCCGCCGCCGTGTCGTTCCACCCCGCCAGCAGCTGCTCCCGCTCGGCCGCATCCAGCACCTCCACCTGCGCGCACCCGCAGCCCCGGATCAGCCGCCACCGCCGCCAGCACCCGCACCAGCCGCCCCGCCAGCGCCGCCGCCGTCCCCGCATCGAACAGGTCCGCCGCCACCGTCAGCCGCCCGCGCAGCCCGGCCGGGACACCGCCCGTCACCGGACGCCTCGCCCAGGCTCACGTCCAGGTCGAACCGGGCCGTCGCCGTACCCGCGGGCAGCCCGGCCTGCGCCGCAGCCCCGGGCAGGTCCAGCACCGCCGGCGGCGTTGTTCTGCACGGTCAGCATCACCTGGAACAGCGGGTGGCGGGCCAGCGACCGGGCCGGGGCCAGCTCCTCCACCAGCCGCTCGAACGGCACGTCCTGGTGCTCGAACGCGGCCAGGCCGGCCTCCCGCACCCGGCCCAGCAGCTCCGCGAACGCCGGGTCCCCGGACAGGTCCGTCCGCAGCACCAGCGTGTTGACGAAGAACCCGACCAGGTCATCCAGCGCCTCGTCGGTCCGCCCCGCCACCGCCGTCCCGACCGGGATGTCGGTGCCCGCGCCCAGCCGGGACAGCAGCACCGCCAGCGCCGCCTGCACCACCATGAACAGCGTCACGCCCTGCTCCGCGCGCCAGCTGCCGCCAGCCGCGCGTGCACCTCCGCCGGGACCTCCAGCGGCACCGTGTGCCCGCGGTGACTGGCCACCGCCGGGCGCGGCCGGTCGGCCGGCAGCGCCAGCTCCTCCGGCGCCCCCGCCAGCGCCTCCCGCCAGTAGCCGACCTGCCGCGGCAGATCAGGCTGCCCGGATCGTCCTCGTCGCCCAGCAGCTCCCGCTGCCACAGCGCGTAGTCGGCGTACTGCACCGGCAGCGGCGCCCACCCCGGCGCCCGGCCCGCCAGCCGCGCCGCATACGCCGCCGACAGGTCCCGCGCCAGCGGCCCCATCGACCAGCCGTCACCGGCGATGTGATGCACCACCAGCACCAGCACATGCTCATCCGGCCCAGCCGCCAGCAGCCGCGCCCGCACCGGCACCTCCGCCGCCAGGTCGAACGGCTCCGCCGCGACCGCGGCCACCGCCGCCGGCAGCTCCGCCGCGGCCACCTCGGCCACCGGCAGCTCCCAGTCCAGCTCACCCGGCTCGAGGACCTGCTGGTACGGCTCCCCGTCCGCCGCGGGGAACACCGTGCGCAGCACCTCATGCCGGCCGATCACGTCCCGCAGCGCCGCCCCCAGCGCCGCCACGTCCAGCTCCCCGGCCAGCCGCACCGCCACCGGGATGTTGTACATCGCGCTCGGCCCCTCCAGCTGCCCGAGGAACCACAGCCGCTGCTGCGCGAACGACAACGGCACCCGCTCCGGCCGCGGCCGCGGCACCAGCGCCGGCCGCGCCGGCCGCGCCCGCCGCCAGCCGCACCGCCAGCCCCGCCACGGTCGGCGCCTCGAACAGCGCCCGCATCGGCAGCTCCACCCCGAGCACCGCCCGGACCCGGCTGACCAGCCGCATCGCCAGCAGCGAATGCCCGCCCAGGGCGAAGAAGTCGTCCTCGGCCCCGACCGCTCCAGCCCCAGCACCTCGGCGAACAGCCGCGCACAGCAGCTCCTCGCGCCACCGGCCGCGGCCCCGCCGCCCCCGCCGCCGGCCGCGTAGTCCGGGGCCGGCAGCGCCGCCCGGTCCAGCTTCCCGTTCGCCGTCAGCGGCAGCGCTCCAGCACCACCACCGCCGCCGGCACCATGTACTCCGGCAGCCGCGCCGCCGCGAACTCCCGCACCGCCGCCGCAGCTCCGCCACCGCCGTCCAGCGCCGCCGGCCGGGACCACGTAGGCCACCAGCCGCTGGTCCCCGGCCGTGTCCTCCCGCGCCACCACCACCGCCTGCGCCACCCCCGGGTGGGCGGCCAGCACCGCCTCGACCTCACCCGGCTCGACCCGGAACCCCCGCACCTTCACCTGGTCATCAGCCCGGCCCACGAACACCAGCACCCCGTCCGCCGCGCCACCGCACCAGATCCCCCGTCCGGTACATCCGCTCCCCCGCCCGCACCGGGAACGGGTCAGCCACGAACCGCTCCGCCGTCAGCCCCGCACCGCCCCAGATACCCCCGCGCCAGCCCCGCCCCCGCCACATACAACTCCCCCGCCACCCCCGCCGGCACCGGGCACAGCCACTCATCCAGCACGAACACCCGCGTATTCGCCACCGGACGCCCAATCGGCACCAGCACCAGCGACGTCGGCGCAGGTCCACGCGGTGCGAGTCCACCGTGGTCTCGGTCGGGCCGTACATGTTGTGCAGGCTCGCGGAGATCGAGCCGCGCCAGCCGGGCGGCTAGTCGCTCGGGCAGCGCCTCCCCGCTGCAGATCACCCGCCGGAGGCTCCCGCAGGCTGCCGAGGTCTCCCTCGGTGAGGAACCCCTCCAGCATCGCCGGCACGAACTGCACCGTGGTGATGCCGGCCGTACCGATCAGCCGGGACAGGTACGCCGGGTCCCGATGCCCGCCCGGCCGGGCCAGCACCAGCGCCGCACCCGTCAAGCAGCGGCCAGAACAGCTCCCAGACCGACACATCGAAGCTCACGGGAGTCTTCTGCAGCACCCGGTCATCGGCCTCGAGCCCGTACTCGGCCTGCATCCAGGCCAGCCGGTTCACGATCCCGGCCTGGGTGATCGCTACGCCCTTGGGCGTCCCGGTCGATCCGGACGTGTAGATGACGTACGCCGGGTGGCCGGGCGCCAGCAGGCCGGTCAGCTCGCCGCGCCGCGAGGTCGCTGGCGTCCTGCCAGCCAGCTCGGCGGCCAGCTCCGGCTCATCGATGACGAGCAGCGGCAGCGGTCCCCGCTTCTCGCAGGTCAGCGGCCAGTCCGCTGGTGGTCAGCACGCACAGCGGGCTGGCATCGGCCAGCATGAACGCGATCCGCTCGGCCGGGTAGCCGGGATCCACCGGCAGGTAGGCCGCCCCGGCCTGCAGCACGCCGAGCAACGCCACCACCAGCTCCACCGACGCTCCATCAGCCACCGCCACCACCGTCTCGGGACCGGCCCCCCGTGCCACGCAGCAGCCGGGCCAGCCGGCCCGCCCGGCCGCTCAGCTCCCCGTAGCTCACGCTCGCGTCCCCGCATACCACCGCCACCGCATCCGGGACCTGCGCCGCCTGTGCCTGCGAACAGCTCCGCCAGCGACGCGGCCGGCACCGGCACCGCCGGTGTCATTCCAGTCAGCCAGGATGCTGCTGCCGCTCGGCCTGCGTCCAGGACCTCCACCTGCGATGCACCCGAGCCCGGGGATCGGCCGCCACGGCGGCAAGCACCCGCGCGAACCGGCCCGCGATGCCGCTCGGCCGTCACCCGGTCGAACAGGTCCGCGGCGCGCCAGTGACCGCGCCGCGCAGCCCGCTGGGCCAGCCCGTGACATCGCGAGCTTCTCGTCACGCTCACGTCCAGGTCGAACCTGGCCGCCTCGGCTCCGGCGGGCAGGCCCGTGGCTCGCAGCCCGGCAAGCTGCGCTGCCTGAGCGGCCGGTGTTGTTCTGCACGGTCAGCATGACCTGGAACAGCGGATGCCGGGCCAGCGACCGGGCCGGCGCCAGCACCTCCACCAGCCGCTCGAACGGCACGTCCTGGTGATCGAGCGCCGCCAGCCCGCGTCTCCCGCACCCGGCCGAGCAGCTCGGTGAACGGCGGGTCACCCGCGACAGGTCGGTGCGCAGCACCAGGGTGTTGACGAAGAACCCGACCAGGTCATCCAGTCGCCTCATCGGTGCGCCCGGCGACCGCCGTGCCGACCGGGATGTCGGTCCCCGCGCCCAGCCGCGACAGCAGCACCGCCAGCGCGGCCTGCAGCACCATGAACAGGGTCACGCCCTGCTCCCGCGCCAGAGCTGCCAGCTGCGCGGTGCACCTCGGCCGGCATCGCAAGCGGCACGGCGTGCCCGCGGTGGCTGGCCACCGCCGGGCCGGGGCCGGTCGGCCGGCAGAGCCAGCTCCGCGGGCGCCCCGGCCAGCGCCTCCCGCCAGTAGCCGACCTGCCGCGCCAGCAGGCTGCCCGGATCATCCTCGTCGCCCAGCAGCTCCCGCTGCCACAGCGCGTAGTCGGCGTACTGCACCGGCAGCGGCGCCCACCCCGGCGCCCGGCCCGTCAAGCCGCGCCGCGTACGCCGCCGACAGGTCCCGCGCCAGCGGCCCCATCGACCAGCCGTCGCTGGCGATGTGATGCATCACCAGCACCAGCACGTGCACCTCCGGCGCCACCGCCAGCAGCCGCGCCCGCACCGGGATCTCGGCTCGCCAGGTCGAACGGCTCCGCGGCCACGGCCGCGACCGCGTCCAGCAGGCCGTCCGCCTCGGCGACCATCACCTGGAGCTCGGCAGGTCCCAGCCAGCTCGGCGCGGATCGACGATCCGCTGGATATGGCTCCCCGTCCGGTGCGGGAACACCGTGCGCAGCACCTCGTGCCGGCCGATCACGTCGGCCAGCGCCGCCGCCAGCGCCGCCACGTCCAGATCGCCCGGCCAGCCGCAGCGCGACCGGGATGTTGTAGGTCGCGCTCGGGCCTTCCAGCTGGGCGAGGAACCACAGCCGCGCTGCGCGAACGACAACGGACACCAGGCTCCGGCCGCGCCTGCCCGACCAGGCCGCAGCCGCGGCCTGACCGGCTTCTGGTTTCCGACCCGACTTGCCAGCCCGGCAGCGGTCGGCGCCTCGAACACCGCCGGATCTTCGATCTCGACCCCCAGCACCGCCCGGACCCGGCTGACCAGCCGCGACTGCCAGCAGCGAGTGCCCGCCCAGGGCGAAGAAGTCGTCATCGGCCCCGACCTGGTCCAGGCCCAGGACTTCGGCGAACGCCGAGCAGCGAGGATCTCCTCGCGCGGCGGTGGCCGGGCGCCCGCCAGCCAGCAGCGCCGGCGGCGTAGTCCGGCGCGGGCAGCGCCTCGCGGTCCAGCTTCCCGTTCGCCGTCAGCGGCAGCCGGTCCAGCACCACCACCGCCGACGGGCACCATGTACTCCGGCAGCCGCCCCGCCGCGAACGCCCGCACCACCGCGCCAGCGCCAGATCCCCGTCCAGGCCAGCCTCGCCCCGGTCGCCCGCCGCGACGACGTAGGCCGACCAGCCGCCGGTCACCGGGGATGTCCTCCCGGGCCGCCACCGCCGCCTGGCCGACGCCGGGTGCAGCCGGCCAGCACCGCCTCGACCTCACCGGGCTCGATCCGGAACCCCCGCACCTTCACCTGGTCATCAGCCCGCCCGCAGAAACTCCAGCTCCCCGTCAGCGCTCCACCGCACCACGATCCCCGGTCCGGTACATCCGCTGCCCCGTCACCGGCCCAGAACGGGTCAGCCACGAACCGCTCCGCCGTCAACCCGGCCGCCCCACGTACCCGCGCGCCACCCGCGCCCCGGCCATGATACAGCTCCCCCGCCACCCCCGCCGGCACCGGGCAGAGCCACTCGTCCAGCACGAACACCCGGCGTTCCCGCCACCGGCGGCCCGACCGGCACCACCCGCCCCGCCAGCTCCTCCGTCAGCCAGCCCGGTCGTCGCCACCCCGACCGTCGCCTCGGTCGGCCCGTAATGATTGACCACCCCGCGCTCCCCGGCCGCCGCCACCAGCTCGCCACCCAGCCCCGCGCGCGCCGCCTCCCCGCCCAGCACCAGCGACCCGGCCCGGCAGCACCGCCCGCCACCCGCGCCCGCCGCCGCCAGCGCCACCAGGTGCGACGGCACCGCCTTCAGGTAGTCAATCCGCGATCCGCCGCCAGGTACCCAGCCACCGCCGCCCGCTCGGTCACCGCCTGCCCGCCAGCACCTGCAGCACCCCGCCGGTCGCCAGCGCCGCGAACACCACCGTGTTCCCCAGGTCAGTCACCGGAGCCTGCAACAGCGCATACCGGCCCGCCCGCCGAACCCCACCCGGCCAGGAACCGACGCCACACGTAGTTCGCCAGCGACCGCCGTGCGTCACCGCCACGCCCTTCGGCGCCCCCGTCGACCCCGACGTGTAGATCACGTACGCCAGCTGCCCGCCAGCCGACCACCCCGCGGCCGGACGCACCGCCGGCATCGCCGCCACCACGCGCCGCCACCAGCCGGGTCATCCACCTCGATCACCCGCACCCGCCCGGCCGGCAGCTCCTCCAGCGCCTCCCTCGTCCCCGCCACCAGCGCCGGCCCGGCTATCGGCCAGCATGAACGCCAGCCGCCCCGCCGGAAGCCCGGATCAACGGCAGGTACGCCGCCCCCGCCATCCACACCGCCAGCACCGCCGTCACCATCTCCGCGCCCCGCGCCCGAGGCACAACCCCACCACCGACTCCGCGCCCGGCCCCCGCCGCCCGCAGGTAACCCGCCAGCCGCGACGCCCGCGCTCCCAGCTCGCCGTAACGTCAACCACACCCCGCCACCCGCCACCGCCATCGCATCCGGCACTGCGCCACCCGCGCCGCAAACCAGCTCAGCCACCGACCCCGCCAGCCACCTCAGCCGCCGTGTCATTCCACCCCGCCACCGCCTCGCCCGCTCCGCCGGCGTCAGCACCTCCACCCCGCCAGGCCGCACGCCAGGATCCCCGCCACCGCCGCCAGCACCCGCCCGAACCGCGCCGCCACCGCCGCCGCCGCACCCGCGTCAAACAAGTCGGCCGCCACCATCACCGACCCGCGCAGCCCGGCGGGCATCCCGCCGTCATCACGGGCTTCGCCAAGCAGCACGCTCATGTCGAACCTGGCTGTCCCGGTCCCGGCCGGAACCGCGCTGACCCGCACCCCGGGCAGCGTTCCGGTCGACTGGGCGTGTCCTGCATGGTCAGCAGCACCTGGAACACCGGATGCCTGGCCATCGACCGGCCCGGCGCCAGCACCTCGACCAGCCGCTCGAACGGCACATCCTGATGCCCGAGCGCACTCAGCCAGTACTCCCTGACCCGGCTGAGCAGCGTGGTGAAGGACGGGTTCCCCGACACATCCGTGCGCAGCACCAGCGTGTTCACGAAGAACCCGACCAGGTCATCAAGCGCCTCATCGGTCCGCCCGGCCACCCCCGTGCCGACCGGG
The DNA here is from genome assembly GCA_963819285.1 of uncultured Actinomycetota bacterium. GTDB lineage: Bacteria > Actinomycetota > Actinomycetes > Streptosporangiales > Streptosporangiaceae > Chersky-822. The sequence goes on along the minus strand of CAWFVM010000001.1, from coordinate 376,770 downwards.
ATATCCGTCCCCGCGCCCAGCTTCGACAGCAGCACCGCCAGCGCCGCCTGCAGCACCATGAACAGCGTCACGCCCTGCTCCCGCGCCAGCGCCGCCAGCTGCTGATGCACCTGGGCCGGAGACATCCAGCGGTGCCGTGTGACCGCGATGGCTGGCCACCGCCGGACGCGGCCGGTCAGCAGGCAGCGCCAGCTCAGCCGGCGCGCCAGCCAGCGCCTCCCGCCAGAACCCCACCTGCCGCGCCACCAGGCTGCCCGGATCACCCTCGTCACCCAGCAGCTCCCGCTGCCACAGCGCATAATCCGCGTACTGCACCGGCAGCGACGCCCAGGACGGTGCCCGGCCAGCCGACCGGGCCGCATAGGCCGCCACCAGATCCCTGGCCAGCACGCCGGCCGACCAGCCATCGGTGGCGATGTGGTGTATCACCACCACCAGCACGTGCACCGCGGGCCCGGCGACCAGCAGCCGCGCCCGAATCGGGATCTCGGTAGCCAGGTCAAACGGCTGCCCAGCCACTTCGGTGACTACCCTGGCCAGCTCACCTTCGCTCACCCGCGCGATCTCCAGCCGCCAGGCAAGCTCATCCGCCGGCAAGACCTGCTGGAACGGCTCGCCGTCAGCCACAGGGAAGACCGTCCGCAGTACCTCGTGCCGGCCGATCACGTCAGCCAGCGCCGCCGCCATCGCCTCGGTATCCAGGTCGCCTTCCAGCCGCAGCGCTACCGGGTTGTTGTAGACCGCGGAAGGGCCTTCCAATTGCGCGATAAACCACAGCCGCTGCTGGGCGAAGGACAACGGGACCCGACCCGGGCGCGGGTAAGGCTCAAGCGGCATCCGCGCCGGGCCGTTCTGGTCCAGCCGCTTCGCCAGTGCGGCCGGGCTGGGCGCCTCGAACAACGTTCGCACCGCCAGCTCCGCTCCCAGCACTGCGCGCACCCGGCTGGCCAGCCGCACCGCAAGCAGCGAGTGGCCGCCCAGCGCGAAGAAGTCATCATCGGCGCCGACCTGGTCCAGGCCAAGGACCTCGGCGAAGGCCGCGCACAAGATCTCCTCGGCCACGGTGGCCGGGCCCCGGCCCGGCGCGGCGGCCGGGTAGTCAGGAGCGGGCAGCGCGGCCCGGTCCAGCTTCCCGCTCGGGGTCAGCGGGAACTCCTCCACCACGACCACCGCCGACGGCACCAGGTACTCCGGCAGGCGCCCCGCCGCGAACTCCCGCACCACCCGCGCCAGCCCGCCGTGCACCGGGCCAGCGACCGGGACCACGTAGCCCACCAGCCGCCGGTCACCGGGGATGTCCTCACGGACCGTCACCGCCGCCAGCGCCACCCCAGGACACCCGGCCAGGACCGCCTCCACCTCACCAGGCTCCACCCGGAACCCCCGCACCTTCACCTGCTCATCCACCCGCCCGCAGAACACCAGCTCCCCGCCAGCACCCCACCGCACCAGATCCCCCGTCCGGTACATCCGCTCCCCAGGCACCCCGAACGGGCACGCCACAAACCGGCCCGCCGTCAGCCCCGCCCGCCCCACATACCCCCGCGCCACCCCGGCACCACCGATATACAACTCGCCAGCCACCCCCTCAGGCACCGGACTCAGCCAGCCGTCAAGCACGAACAGCCGCGCATTCGCCACCGGCCGCCCGATCGAAGGGATCACTGCCCCCAGATCCACCGCCCCCGCCGTGACCATCACCGTCGCCTCAGTCGGCCCGTACGTATTGACCAGCTCACGCCCTGCCCCCCACGCAGCAGCCAGCCGCGCCGACAGCACCTCCGCCCCCGACAGCACTCGCGAAAGACCCGGCACCCCGGCCGGATCGAGCACCCCGAGCAGCGACGGCACCACGCTCGCCACCTGCACCCCAGTCCGCCTGATCCCGGCAGCCAGCAAACCCGGCTCAGCCCGCTCCGCCGCCGACACCACCACCAGCGTCGCCCCAGCCGCCAGCGCCACCACCACATCCAGCACCGACGCATCAAAACTGAACGAAGCGAACTGCAGCACCCGCACCCCAGGCCCAGCCCCCAGCACCGGACGCAGCGCCACCGCCAGGCTGACCGCGCTGCCATGCGAAACCCCCACCCCGCTGGGCACACCGGTCGACCCCGAGGTGTAAATCACGTACGCCAGCTGCGCCGCCCGCACGCCAGCCGGAGCCATCGCGGTCATCGACGCCACCTGCGCCGCCACCACCGGATCATCAAGCCACACCGCCACCAGCCCATCCAGACCGCCCGCCAGACCCCCGCCCGCTCCACGGCGGCTCACCAGCACCCCGGCACCAGAATCGGCCAGCATGAACTCCAGCCGCCCCGCCGGATAGCCAGGATCAAGCGGCACGTACGCCGCCCCCGCCAGCCACAGCCCCAGCACCGCCGTCACGAACTCCGGCCCGCGCTCCAGGCACACCGCCACCACCGACTCCGCACCCACCCCCGATCCGACCAGCCACTGAGCCAGCCGGCCAGCCCGTTCCGCGAGCTCCGCCATAACTCACCCGCCCATCCCCGCACACCACGGCCACCGCATCCGGGCACGCCTCCGCGCGCGCTACGAACAGCTCAGCCACCGACCCCGCCGGAAGGTCCGCGGCAACACCGGCACCAGCGGCGAGGATCTGCCGCCGCTCAGCCCCGGCCAGCACCGGCACCTCACTCAGCCGCGCCAGCGGGTCGGCGGCGACCGCCGCCAGCACCCGCGTGAACCGCGCCGCCAGGACAGCCGCCGTGGCCTGATCGAACAAGTCAGCCGCCGCGGTCACGCCCCCGCGCAGCCCGCCCGGCTGACCCGCCTCGCCACGTACCTCGGCCAGGCTCACGTCCAGGTCAAACTCCGCCGCCCCGGTACCAGCCGCCACCTCACTGACTCGCAGGCCCGGCAGCGCAGCCGTAGCCGGGGCGTTGTTCTGCACGGTCAGCATCACCTGGAAGAGGGGATGCCGGCCCAGCGACCGCTCCGGCGCCAGCACCTCCACCAGCCGCTCGAACGGCACGTCCTGATGCTCAAGCGCGCCCAGCCAGAACTCCCGCACCCGGCCAAGAAGATCAGCGAACGACGGATCCCCGGCCAGATCGGTCCGCAGCACCAGCGTGTTCACGAAGAACCCGACCAGGTCATCAAGCGCCTCATCGGTACGCCCCGCCACCGCCGTGCCGACCGGGATATCGGTCCCCGCCCCCAGTTTCGACAGCAGCACCGCCAGCGCGGCCTGCACCACCATGAACAGCGTCACGCCCTGCTCCCGCGCCAGCGCCACCAGCCGCCGGTGCACGCCGGCCGGGATCTCGAAGGGCACCCGGTGCCCTAGGTGACTAGCCACCGCAGGCCGGGGCCGGTCGGCCGGCAGCGCGAGCTTCGGCGGGCGCCCCGGCCAGCGCGTCCCGCCAGAACCCCACCTGCCGGGCCAGCAAGCTGCCAGGGTCATCCTCGTCACCGAGCAGTTCCCGCTGCCACAGCGCATAGTCGGCGTACTGCACCGCCAGCGGAACCCAGCCAGGCTCCCGGCCCTCAGACCGCGCCGCATACGCCACCGCCAGATCCCGCGCCAGCACCCCGGTCGACCAGCCATCGGTAGCCACGTGATGAATCACCACCACCAGCACGTACCTGCGCGGCCCCGTCACCAGCAGCCTGGCCCGCACCGGAATCCCGGTCGCCAGGTCAAAAGGCGCCGCGACCACCGAGGTGACCACCCCCGCCAGCTCACCCTCGCCGGCCTCGCCGACCGGCAGCTCCCAGCCCAGCTCACCGAGCTCAAGCACCTGCTGGAACGGCTCGCCATCCGCTACCGCGAACACCGTCCGCAGCACTTCATGGCGGCCGACCACATCAGCCAGCGCCACTTCGAGCGCGGCCACGTCCAGCTCACCCTCCAGCCGCAGCGCCACCGCGATGTGATGAGCCGCACCCGGCTCCTCCAGCTGCCCGAGGAACCAAAGCCGCCGCTGCGCGAACGACAGCGGCACCCGATCCGGCCGCCCGCGTGCCTCAAGCGGCACCCGGCCGGCCCGGCCATCGCCAGCCGCGCCGCCAGCGCCGCCGGGGAAACAGCCTCGAATACCACCCGCACCGCCAGCTCCACCCCGAGCACCGTCCGCACCCGGCTGGCCAGCCGCACCGCGAGCAGCGAATGCCCGCCCAGCGCGAAGAAACTGTCCTGCGCCCCGACCCGCTCCACCCCGAGAACCTCGGCGAACACCGCGCACAAGATCTCCTCGACCACGGTGGCCGGCTCTCCGGCGCCCACCTCGTATTCCGGGGCAGGCAGGGCGGCCCGGTCCAGCTTTCCGTTCGGCGTCAGCGGCAGCACCTCAAGCACCACCACCGCCGACGGGACCATGAACTCTGGCAGCCGCTCAGCCGCGAAGTCCCGCACCGCCAGCGCCAGCCCGCCCCAGGCGGCGAAGCCGTCGCCACCTCCGTAGCCGGCACCGCTGTCCTGGCCGGCGGCCGGGACGACATACCCCACCAGCCGCCTGTCGCCGGGGGTGTCCTCGCGGGCCACCACCGCCGCCCGCGCCACATGCGGATGGGCGGCAAGCACGACCTCGATCTCGCCGGGCTCGACCCGGAACCCGCGCACCTTCACCTGGTCATCAGCGCGCCCGCAGAACACCAGCTCCCCGGCACCAGTCCACCGGACCAGGTCTCCCGTCCGGTACATCCGCCGCCCCGGGCCGCGAACACCATCGAACGGGCACGCCACAAACCGCTCCGCCGTCAGGCCGGGCCGCCCGACATAGCCCCGCGCCACCCCGGCACCGGCGACATAAAGCTCCCCGGCCACCCCGGCCGGCACCGGGCTCAGCCACCCGTCAAGCACAAACACCCGCATGTTGTCCAGCGCCCGCCCGATCGGCGGCAGTTCCTTGACCTCATCCGGGTGCCGCATCGGGAAGTGGGTGGCGAACGTCGTCGCCTCCGTCGGGCCGTACACATGCCCGAGCACCGTCCGGGGGCACGACTGAAGTACCTGCCGCATCGCGTCAGCGGAGGCGAGCTCGCCGCCGGTCAGCACGACGCGCGGACCAGCCAGCGTCAGAGGCTGCTCAGCCGCCACCAGGTTGAACAGTGCCGTGGTCAGGAACAGCGCGGAGACCTGCTCGTGCGCGATCACGCGCCGCAAGGACGCCACGTCCACCCGGCCCTGGTGCACCACCACGACGCCGCCGGAAAGCAGCGGCACCCACAGCTCGTACGTCGAGGCATCGAAGGCGGCGGGCGAATGCATCAGCACCCGGCGGTCGGGCGCCGTCCTGCCAGCGCCGGTCACAGGCGAGCGCCACCACATCGCGGTGCCGCGCGGCTACACCCTTGGGCTGCCCGGTGGAGCCCGAGGTGTACATGACATAGGCCAGCTGGTCGGGATGGCCGGTAAATCCAAGATCAGCATCATCCCCGGTCAGCTCAGCGGCCACGGTCAGTACCCGAACGGCCGGGGCCAGGCCCGGCTGGTCCCAGGCACGATCGGCGAGCAGTACCCGCACCCGCGCATCGGCCAGCAGGTAGGCGATCCGTTCCGGCGGATACTCCGGATTCAGCGGCAGGTAGGCCGCACCGGCCTTGACCACCGCCAGGAGCGCGATGACCAGCGAGGCAGAGCGTTCCACCGCCACGGCCACCACTGATTCCGGCCCTGCTCCGCTCGCCACCAGCGCACGGGCCAGCCGGTTCGCCCGACGGTTCAGCTCACCGTAAGTCATCGTGGTGGCGTTGCCGCTCACCGCCGCCGCGTCCGGCGCAAGTGCCGCCTGCTCCTCGAACAACCGGGGCAGCGTGGTCTCGGGGACCGGCCAGGAGGTGTCGTTCCAGGCAGCCAGCACCCGCGTGCGCTCGCTCTCGCTGAGCACGGGCACGGCGTGCAGGGGCGTTGCCGGGGCAGATTCCAGCGCGGTTGTCAGGTTTTCCAGCGCCGTATGCAGCAGCGCGCACACCAGCGCCGGGTCAGCCGGCGCGTCCGCGTCGACCGAAATGGCGAACTCGGTACCGCTGTCGTCGACGGACACATTCAGCGGGTAGTTGGAGCGGTCCCTGGTAAAGAGCAGGCCGATGCCGTGCGCTCCCTTGTCCGCACGCTGACCCTGATTCTGGCTGTGCCGGTAATTAAAGAGGCAGGTGAACAAAGGAACCCGGGCCGGCATGCCGCTCGCCTGCTGAGCCACCGCCAGCGGAGCATGCTCATGAACCAGCAGCCCCGCCAGCTGAGACCGCATCCCAGCCACCGCCCCCGCCACACCAACCCCGCCAGGCCCGCCAAGCCGCACCCGAACCGGCAGCGTATTCATATACGGACCAGGCACCCGATCCGCGCCAGCCCCCGCCGCCAGCCGGCCCAGCAGCACCGTCCCGAACACCACATCCTCCCGGCCCGACACCACCCCAAGCACCCGCGCCCACGCCACATGAAAAACCGTCGCCGCGGACACCCCGAGCACCCGGGCCATCTCCCGCACCCGCCCCGCCAGACCCTCATCCACGACCAGCCCGGCCTCGGCCGCCGCCGAGCCGTCCCTGCGAGTGTCAAGCAGCCCGAACGGAGCGGTCGGCTCAGTCACGTCCCCCAGCAGAGCTGCGAAATACTCCGCATGCTCCCGCCTGCTCACCCCCAGCCGGGCCTGCGCGACGAACGCACGGAACGGCAGCGCCTCAGGCAGCAGGTCTCCCTGCCCGGCCAGGATGGTCGCTACCTCCTCCTGCACGATGTCCAGCCCGGTGTGATCAAGCACCAGATGATGGAGTTGGACCAGCGCCACCCAGCCGGGTCCTCCCGGCTCAGCCGCCGTGAGCACCCGCAGCAACGGCGCCCGGCCCAGATCCATCCCCTGGCCGGCGGTGCCCAGCAGTCCGGCGACCAGGTCCACGCCATCGTCGAGCGTCACCTCGGCGACCGGCAGCCGCGCCGCCCGCCACACCACCTGCACCGGCTCGGCCAGCCCTTCCCACGCCACCGACGTCCTGAAGATGTCATGCCGGTCCACCACCTGCTGCAAGGCACTCAAGAACTTCCGCAGCACCGCCGCTGAGTCAAATCGCAGCGCGAACGACTCCACGTACACATCGACCCCGCCAGCGCCGGCCAGCAGATGATGGAAGAACAGCCCCTCCTGCAACGGCGCCAGCGGATACACATCAGCCACGTTGGCCGCACCGCCAGCCACGCCAGCCACCACCACGCCCACCTGCTCAGCCGACAACGCCACCAGCGGCAGCATCGCCGGCGTAATCTCCGCCGCCCCCTCGGGAATCAGCCTCGGCGGCACCACCGCCTGCGGCTGCCCGGCCACCGAAGCCAGCCCGGCCGGGGTTGGCGCGTCGAACAGCGCCCGCACCGGCACCGCCACCCCGCGCTCCCGCAGCCGCTCTGCCAGCGACACCGCTAGCAGCGAGTGGCCGCCCAGGGCGAAGAAGTCATCATCGGCGCTGACCTGGTCCAGGCCAAGGACGTCAGCGAAGGCCGCGCACAGGATCTCCTCGACCACCGTGGCCGGGCCCCGGCCCGGCGCGGCGGCCGCGTAGTCGGGTGCGGGCAGCGCGGCCCGGTCCAGCTTCCCGCTCGGCGTCAGCGGCAGCGCCGCCAGCACCACCACCACCGACGGCACCAGGTACTCAGGCAGCCGGGCCGCCGCATGCTCGCGAGCCCGTCCGGCGAGCGCCCGATCCCCGCCCTGACTAGTCCCGTCCTGACCGGTGCCGTCCGGATCAGGGCCGTCCTGATCTGGCGCCGCGACGATGTAGCCGATCAGCCGCTTGTCGCCCGGAGCGTCCTCGCGGGCCAGCACCGCCGCCTGGGCCACGCCAGGACAGCTGGCCAGGACCGCCTCGACTTCGCCGGGCTCGACCCTGAAGCCCCGGATCTTGACCTGCTGATCAGCGCGCCCGCAGAACGCCAGTTCGCCGCCGGCGGTCCACCGCGCGAGGTCTCCGGTCCGGTACATCCGCGTCCCGGTACCGAACGGGCAGGCGACGAACCGGCTCGCCGTCAGGCCAGCCCGGCCCGCATAGCCCCGCGCCAGGCCGGCACCCGCGATGTACAGGTCCCCGGTCACCCCGGCCGGCACCGGGTCCAGCCACCCGTCAAGCACGAACATCGCCGTATTCGCCACCGGCCGCCCGATCGGGGGCGTTCCCGCGCCCGCGTCCACGACGCCGGTGGTGACCATTACTGTCGCCTCGGTGGGCCCGTAGGTATTGACCAGTACCCGTTGTGCTGCCCAGGCCTGCGCCAGCCTGAGCGGCAGCACCTCGGCGCCCGACAGCACCCGCGTCAGCCCTGGCACGCCGGCCGGGTCAAGCACTGCCAGCAGCGACGGCACGACGCTCGCGATCTGCACCCCGGCACCTCGCACCAGTCCGGCCAGCAGCCCGGGCTCGGCGCGCTGCGCCGCTGTCGCCACGACCAGGGTCGCCCCGGCCGCCAGCGCCACCGCCAGGTCAAGCACCGAGGCATCGAAGCTGAAGGACGCGAACTGCAAGATCCGCGCGCCGGGCTCGGCCCCGAGTACCGGCCGCAGCGCCAGCGCCAGATTCAGCACGCTGCCCTGGGAGATCGCCACCCCGTTGGGCACGCCGGTCGACCCCGAGGTGTAGATCACGTACGCCAGCTGGTCCGCCCGCACTACCGCGGCCGGAACAACCGCGGGCATCGCAGCCACCCCGGCCGCCACCGCCGGGTCATCCAGCCACACCACCACCGGAGCCGCAGCCGCATCCGCGCCCGCCGCTCCCGCCACGTCCGCGCCCGCCCCGTCCCCGGCCGCCCGCGCCGGCTCAGCACGCCGGCACCGCTGTCCGCCAGCATCAGCGCCAGCCGCCCCGCCGGGTAACGCGGGTCAAGCGGCACGTACGCGCCCCCGGCCAGCCACACGGCCAGGACCGCCGTCACGAACTCCGGACCCCGTTCCAGGCACACCGCCACCATCGACTCGGCGCCCGCCCCCGACCGGCGCAGCCACTGAGCCAGCCGCCCAGCCCGCTCCGCGAGCTCGCCGTAGGTAACCCGCGCGTCCCCGCACACCACGGCCACGGCATCCGGGCAGGCGGCGGCCCGCGCCGCGAACTGCCCGGCTACCGAGCCCGGCGGGACTTCAAGCCCGGCGCCATCGCCGACGGTCAGGATCTGCCGCCGCTCGGTCTCGGCCAGCACCGGCACCTCACGCAGCCGTACCAGGGAGTCGGCGGCGACCGAGGCCAGCACTCGCGCGAACCGCCAGGCGAGCACCTGCGCCGACTCGGCGTCGAACAGGTCAGCCGCTACCGTCACGCCCCCGCGCAGCCCGCCCGGCTGACCCGACCCGTCGTAGGCCTCGGCCAGGCTCACGTCCAGGTCGAAGTCCGCCGTCCCGGTACCGGCCGCCACCTCACTGACGAGCAGCCCGGGCAGCGCCACCGCCGCCGGGGTGTTGTTCTGCACGGTCAGCATGACCTGGAAGAGCGGATGCCGGGCCAGCGACCGCTCCGGGGCCAGCACTTCCACCAGCCGCTCGAACGGCACGTCCTGATGCTCAAGCGCCCCCAGCCAGAACTCCCGCACCCGCCCGAGCAGCTCGGCGAACGACGGATCCCCGGTCACATCGGTCCGCAGCACCAGCGTGTTCACGAAGAACCCGACCAGGTCATCAAGCGCCTCATCGGTACGCCCCGCCACCGCCGTGCCGACCGGGATGTCGGTACCCGCCCCCAGCTTCGACAGCAGCACCGCCAGCGCGGCCTGCACCACCATGAACAGCGTCACGCCCTGCTCCCGCGCCAGCGCCACCAGCCGCCGGTGCACCTCGGCCGGCACTTCAAGCGGCATCCGATGCCCCCGCTGGCTGGGCGCGGCTAGCCTCGGCCGGTCGGCCGGGAGCGCCAGCCCGCCGGTGCCCCGGCCAGCGCGTCCCGCCAGAACCCCACCTGCCGGGCCAGCAAGCTGTCCGGGTCGTCCTCGTCACCGAGCAGTTCCCGCTGCCACAGCGCGTAGTCCGCGTACTGCACCGCCAGCGGAACCCAGCCTGGTTCCCGGTCCTCCTGCCGCGCCGCGTACGCCACCGCCAGCTCCCGCGCCAGCACTCCGGTCGACCAGCCATCAGTAGCCACGTGATGGATCACCACCACCAGCACATACAGACGCGGCCCAGCCACCAGCAGCCGCGCCCGCACCGGAACCCCGGCCGCAAGGTCAAACGGCTCCGCCACCACCGAGGCGACCACCCCCGCCAGCTCACCCTCGCTGACCTCGGCAACCGCCAGCTCCCAGCCAGCTTCACCAGGCTCAAGCACGTGCTGGAACGGCTCGCCGCCCGCCACTGGGAACACCGTCCGCAGCACCTCATGCCGGCCGACGACATCGGCCAGTGCCGCTTCCAGAGCTACGACGTCGAGGGCACCTTCCAGCCGCAGCGCCACCGCGATGTGATGAACCGCGCCCGGCCCCTCCAGCTGCCCGAGGAACCACAGCCGCCGCTGCGCGAACGACAACGGCACCCGATCCGGCCGCATCCGCGCTGCCAGCGGCACCCTGGCCGGGCCGGCCGCCGCCAGCCTCGCGGCGAGCGCCGCCGGGGTCGCGGCCTCGAACAAGGTCCGCACCGTCAGCTCTACTCCGAGCACCGTCCGCACCCGGCTGGCCAGCCGCACCGCCAGCAGCGAATGCCCGCCCAGGGCAAAGAAGCTGTCGTAAGGCCCGACCCGCTCCATCCCGAGAACCTCGGCGAACACCGCGCACAAGATCTCCTGCGCCACGGTGGCCGGGCCCCGGTCCGGCTCGGCGGCCGCGTAATCAGGGGCGGGCAGCGCGGCCCGGTCCAGCTTCCCGCTCGGCGTCAGCGGCAGCGCCGCGAGCACCACCACCGCCGACGGCACCAGGTACTCAGGCAGCCGCCCTGCCGCGTGCTCCCGCGCCATCCGCGCCAGCTCGCCATGCTCTGGGCCAGCGACCGGGACCACGTAGCCGACCAGCCGCCGGTCACCGGGGGTGTCCTCGCGGACCGTCACTGCCGCCTGCGCCACCCCAGGACACCCGGCCAGCGCCGCCTCCACCTCGCCAGGCTCGACCCGGAACCCCCGCACCTTTACCTGCTCGTCAGCCCGCCCGCAGAACACCAGCTCCCCGTCGGCGCTCCACCGGGCGAGGTCTCCTGTCCGGTACATCCGCTCACCCGCCGCGCCGAACGGGCACGCCACGAACCGCCCGGCCGTCAGCCTGGCCCGCCCGAGATATCCCCGCGCCACCCCGGCACCAGCGATATACAACTCGCCAGCCACCCCCTCAGGCACCGGGCCTAGCCAGCCGTCAAGCACGAGCACCCGCGCGTTGTCCAGCGGCAGCCCGATCGGGGGCCCCCCGGCCCCCTGGTCCACTACGCCCGCCGTGGCCATCACCGTGGCCTCGGTCGGCCCGTACGTATTGACCAGCACCCGGCCCGCACCCCACGCCGCCGCCAGCCGCTCAGACAGCACCTCCGCCCCCGAGAGCACCCGCGACAGCCCCGGCACCCCCGCCGGATCGAGCACCCCGAGCAGCGACGGCACCACGCTCGCCACCTGAACTCCCGCCCCCCGCACCAGTCCCGCCAGCAAACCCGGCTCCGCCCGCTCCGCCGCCGACGCCACCACCAGCGTCGCCCCGGCCGCCAGCGTCACCGCTACATCCAGCACCGACGCATCGAAGCTGAACGACGCGAACTGCAGCACCCGCACCCCTGGCCCGGCCGCCAGGACCGGACGCAGCGTCAGCGCCAGACTCGCCGCGCTGCCCTGCGAGATCCCCACCCCGTTCGGCACGCCAGTCGACCCAGACGTGTAAATCACGTACGCCAGCTGATCCCCCCGCACCACCCCCGCCGGAACCACCGCCGGCACCGCCGCCACCCCGGCCGCCACCACCGGATCATCCAGCCAGACCGCCACCACACCCTCGCCCGCCTGAGCCCCGCCTACCCCGCGGCGGCTCACCAGCACCCCGGCACCAGAATCGGCCAGCATGAACTCCAGCCGCCCCGCCGGATAGCCAGGATCAAGCGGCACATACGCCGCCCCCGCCAGCCACACCCCCAGCACCACCGTCACGAACTCCGGCCCGCGCTCCAGGCACACCGCCACCACCGACTCCGCACCCACCCCCGACTGGCGCAGCCAGCCCGCCAGCCGTACCGCCCGCTCCCACAGCTCCCCGTAGCTCACCCGCACATCCCCGCACGCCACCGCCACCGCATCAGGCATCCGCCCGGCCCGCACCCCCACCAGCTCGGCCACCGTGATCTCCGGATCGAATCCAGCCGAGGTCGTGCTGGCTCGAGCGGTCAGCGCGCCGCTGTTCCAGCCGGCCAGAACTCGCCGCCGTTCTCCTTCGTCGAGCACCTGCACCTGGCCGGTCCTGGCCCGCGGGTCGGCGGCGACGGCAGCCAGCACCCGTGCGATCCGCCCGGCTAAGGTGGCGGCGGTGCCCTCGTCGAACAGGCCTGCCGCCGCCGTGACCGACCCGCGCAGCCCGGCGGGCAGGCCGGCCGGGTCCCGCACCTCGGCCAGGATGACGTCCAGGTCGAACCGGGCCGTCCCGGTCCCGGCGGACACCGCGCTGACCCGCAGCCCCGGCAGCAGAGCCGCCGCCGCCCTGCTGTGCTGCACGGTGAGCATGACCTGGAACAGCGGATGCCTGGCCAGCGACCGCTCCGGTGCCAGCACCTCCACCAGCCGCTCGAACGGCACATCCTGATTTCCCAGCGCCCCCAGCCAGAACTCCCGCACCCGCCCAAGCAGCTCAGCAAACGACGGATTGCCCGACACGTCCGTCCGCAGCACCAGCGTGTTCACGAAGAACCCGACCAGGTCATCCAGACCCTCATCGGTCCGCCCCGCCACCACCGTCCCCACCGGGATATCCGTCCCCGCGCCCAGCCTCGACAGCAGCACCGCCAGCGCCGCCTGCACGACCATGAACAGCGTCACGCCCTGCTCCCGCGCCAGCGCCGCCAGCTGCCGGTGCACCTGCGCCGGAACCTCAAGCGGCACCCGGTGCCCTCGATAGCCAGGCACCGCGGGTCGCGGCCGGTCGGCGGGCAGGACCAGTTCCTGCGGGGCCCCTGCGAGCGCGTCCCGCCAGAACCCGACCTGCCGGGACAGCAGGCTGCCCGGATCGCCCTCGTCCCCTAGCAGCTCCCGCTGCCACAGCGCGTAGTCGGCGTACTGCACCGCCAGCGGCGCCAGCGCAGGCGCCGCACCGGAGCACCGCGCGGCGTAGGCCGCCGACAGGTCCCTGGCCAGCACGGCGGTCGACCAGTCATCGGTGGCGATGTGGTGGATCACGACCAGCAGAACGTGTGACCGCGGCCCGACGGCCAGCAGCCGCGCCCGCACAGGGATCTCCGCGCCCAGGTCGAACGGCTCGGCCGCCGCCTGCGCTAGCACGCCGGGCAGTTCATCCTCGCCCGCCTGCGCTACCAGCAGCTGCCAGTCCAGTTCCGCCGCCGGCAGCACGCGCTGATACGGCTCACCGTCCGAAGCGGGGAATACCGTGCGCAGCACCTCGTGCCGGCCGATCACATCGGCCAGGGCCGCCGCCAGCGTGCCGGCCTCAAGCTCGCCGTCAAGCCGCAGCGCTACCGGGCTGTTGTAGACCGCGCCTGATTCCTCTAGCTGGGACATGAACCACAGCCGCTGCTGCGCGAAGGACAACGGCACCCGGTCAGGCCGCGACCGCTCGGTCAGGGGCAGCCGCGCCGGGCCAGCTTCCGCCAGGCGTCCGGCCAGGCCGGCCGGGGTCGGTGCCTCGAACAGCACGCGCACCGCTAGCTCGATCCCCAGCACTGCCCGCACCCGGCTGGCCAGCCGCACCGCGAGCAGCGAGTGCCCGCCGAGCGCGAAGAAGTCGTCGCCGGTCCCCACCGACTCCAGGCCGAGTACGTCAGCGAACGCCGCGCAGAGGATCTCCTCGACCACCCCGGCCGGCGCCCGCCGTGCCGCCACTCCGGTTCCGTAGTCCGGGGCTGGCAGCGCCGCCTTGTCCAGCTTGCCGGTCGCGGTCAGCGGCAGCTCATCGAGCACCATGACGGCTGCGGGCACCAGGTACTCAGGCAGCCGCCCGGCCGCGTGCTCCCGCACCTCGGCGGCGAGGGCGGCGGCACTGCCGTTACCGCCCGGCCCGGCGGCCGGGACGATGTAGCCGACGAGCCGCTTGTCGCCCGGCAGGTCCTCGCGCGCGACCACCGCGGACCTGGCCACGCCAGGGCAGGCGGCGAGCACGGCCTCGACCTCACCTGGCTCGATCCTGAACCCCCGGATCTTGAGCTGGTCGTCGGTCCGTCCGCAGAACACCAGCGACCCGTCAGCGGTCCAGTGCACCAGGTCGCCGGTCCTGTACATCCGCTCACCTGACAGGCCGAACGGGCACGCGATGAACCGTTCTCCGGTCAGCGCCGCCCGGTCCAGGTACCCGCGAGCCAGGCCCGCGCCCGCGATATACAGCTCCCCGGCCACCCCGGCGGGTACCGGGCCCAGCCACTCGTCAAGCACGAACGCACGGGTGTTGGCGATCGGCGACCCGATCGGGACCGGGCCAGACCCCGGACGGCACCGCCACACTGCCGCGTCCACCGTCGTCTCGGTCGGCCCGTAGGCATTGAACATCACCCGCCCGGCCGACCAGCGCCCGATCAGCTCCGCGGGACACGCCTCGCCGGCGTACCTCGACCATTACTCCGGCCCCGATCAGCCGGTCATCCACGGTCGCGAGCGCGGCGGGCGGCAGCGTCAGGTGCGTCACGCCTGCCTCGGCCACGAACTCGGCCAGCTCAGCTCCCAGCCGTCGCTCGCCAGGCACCACCACAAGCGCCGCCCCCGACATCAAGGCCATCAGCCATTCCGCGGTGAAGCCGTCGAAACTCGCCGAGGCGAACTGCGCCACCCGGCAGCCAGGGCCCAGCTTGAACCGGGCGTGACTGATCACCAGGTTCACCAGTCCCGCCTGCGGGACGGCCACGCCCTTCGGCGCCCCGGTCGACCCCGACGTGTACAGCACGCACGCCAGCTCCGCCGGCCGGGTCGACGCGACCTGGCCACTACCCGCCGGGCCTTCCGCTACCGCGTCCGGCTCGGCCCCTGGCACCAGCACCGGCACCGCCGGCCAGGCAGACCGCTCCCCGGCGGTGCCGGCCGCGGCCAGCACGCACGCCGGCCGCGCGTCGGCCAGCATGTAGCCGATCCGCTCCTCCGGGTAGGCCGGATCCACCGGCAGGTACGCGGCTCCGGCCTTCAGCACCCCGAGCACGGCCACCACCAGGTCAGCCGAGCGGTCCAGCAGCACGGCGACCACGGTCTGCGGGCCAGCTCCCCGCGAGACCAGCAGGCGAGCCAGGCCGTCCGCCCGCGCGTCAAGCTCCCGGTAGCTGATCACGGCGCCGCCGCAGACGACCGCCGCGGCGTCGGGGGTCAGGGCCGCCTGCGCCTCGAACAGCCCGGCCAGCGTCAGCGCGGGTACCTCGCGCTCCGTGGCGTTCCACTCCGCCAGCACCTGCGCTCGCTCAGCCGCGCCGAGGATCTCCAGCTGATGCGACCGCGCCCGCGGATCAGCGGTCACCGCCGCCAGCACTCGCGCGAACCGCGCCGCCAGGACAGCGGCGGTACCCGGATCAAACAGATCGGCCGCTACGGTGATTCTGCCGCGCAGCCCGGCGGGCTGGCCGGCCGCATCACGCGCCTCGGCCACGCTGACGTCCAGGTCGAATTCCGCCGTCTCGATCCCGCCCGGCATGCCGGTGACCCGCAGTCCCGGCAGGTCCGCGGCCGCCGGGACGCTGGTCTGCACCGCGAGTACCACCTGGAACAGCGGGTGCCGCGCCAGCGACCGCTCCGGCGCCAGCACCTCCACCAGCCGCTCGAACGGCACATCCTGATGCCCCAGCGCACCCAGCCAGAACTCCCGCACCCGGCCAAGCACCTGCTCGAACGACGGATCACCCGACACATCGGTGCGCAGCACCAGCGTGTTCACAAAGAACCCGACCAGGTCATCAAGCGCCTCGTCGGTCCGCCTGGCCACTGCCGTGCCGACCGGGATGTCAGTTCCCGCGCCCAGCTTCGACAGCAGCACCGCCAGCGCGGCCTGCACCACCATGAACGTGGTCACGCCCTCCACCCGCGCCAGGACGCCAATCCGCCGGTGCACCTCGGCGGGGATGTCGACCGGCACGGTGTGCGCGCGGTAGCTGGCGACGGCGGGGCGCGGCCGGTCGGCCGGCAGGGCAAGCTCCCGCGGTGCCCCGGCCAGCGCTTCCCGCCAGTAGCCGACCTGCTGGGCCAGCAGGCTGCCAGGGTCATCCTCATCCCCGAGCAAGTCCCGCTGCCAGAGGGCGTAGTCGGCGTACTGCACCGGCAGCGGCGCCCACGATGGTGCCTCGCCAGCCAGCCGGGCCGCATACGCGACCGCGATGTCCCGGCCAAGGAGCCCGGTCGACCAGCCATCGGTGGCGACATGATGGATCACCACCACGAGGACGTGCGAGCGCGGGCCGGCGACCAGCAGCAGCGCCCGCACCGGGATCTCCGTCGCCAGGTCGAACGGCCTGCTCGCCACGGCCGCGACCATCCCTGGCAGCTCAGGCTCGGTCACCGTGACCGTCTGGAGCACCTGGCCAGCCTCCCGCGCGGGCCTGACGTGCTGGTACGGCTCGCCTTCTGCCACCGGGAATACGGTGCGGAGCACCTCGTGCCTGCCGATCACGTCGTCCAGCGCGGCCGCCATCGCCCCGGCGTCAAGCTCGCCGTCCAGTCGCAGCGCCACCGGGCTGTTGTGCACCGCCGTCGGCCCGTCTATCTGGGCGATGAACCACAGCCGCAGCTGCGCGAAGGACAGCGGCACCCGGTCAGGCCGCGACCGGGCGGTCAGCGGCCGTCGCGCCGGGCCAGCTTCCGCCAGCCGGGCCGCCAGGGCCGCCGGGCTTGGGGCCTCGAACAGCTCCCGTAGCGCAAGCTCGACCCCGAGCACCACGCCGACCCGGCTGGCCAGGCGGACCGCGAGCAGCGAGTGCCCCCCGAGCGCGAAGAAGCTATCCCGTGCCCCGACCCGCTCAAGCCCGAGCACGTCGGCGAACGCGGCGCACAAGATTTCCTCGATCACGGTGGACGGCTCGCTCCAGCCGGCGGGGCCGGCCGCGTAGTCCGGAGCAGGCAATGCCGCCCGGTCTAGCTTCCCGCTCGCCATCAGCGGCAGCCCGCCCACCACCACGACAGCGGCCGGCACTAAATGCTCGGGCAACCGCGCCGTCGCGTGCTCGCGCACCACCCTCGCTAGCTCGGCACCGTCGACGGCGGCGTCCTGGTCGGAGCCGAACGGGCCGTCACCGCCGGCCGCGACCACGTACGCCACCAGCCGCCGGTCGCCGGGACTGTCCTCGCGAACTACCACCGCCGCCTGAGCGACCACGGGGCAGGCCGCGAGTACCGCCTGCACTTCGCCGGGCTCGACCCGGAATCCCCGGATCTTCGCCTGGTCATCAGCCCGCCCGCAGAACATCAGCATCCCGCCGGCGGTCCACAGGACCAGGTCCCCCGTCCGGTACATCCGATCTCCCGGCGAGCCGAACGGGCAGGCGGCAAACCGCTCCGCCGTCAGCCCCGCCCGCCGCAGATACCCGCGCGCAAGTCCCGCGCCGGCCACGTACAGCTCCCCGGCCACCCCTGGCGGCACGGGATCCAGCCACTCGTCAAGCACGTAGACCCGCGCGTTGGCGATAGGTGACCCGATCGGCGGGGTCCCGGCCTCGAGCGGCCCGCTGGTGGTGACCATGACCGTTGCCTCGGTCGGGCCGTACGCGTTGACCAGGCGGCGGCAGCGTGACCAGCGAGCCACCAGGCCGGCGTCGCAGGCCTCGCCGCCGACGATGAGCGTGCGCAGGTCAGGAAAGTCAGTGCTCTCTACAGTGCTCTCAATGCTGGCCAGCACGCTCGGCACGATCAGGGCATGGGTGATCCGCCAGTCCCGCAGCGCGGACGCCAGGGCCTCGCCGGCCATCGGGCCTGGCGGCGGCAGGACCAGGGCGGCACCCGCGGCAAAGGTCATGCACAGTTCGAGCACGCTGGCGTCGAATCCGGGTGACGCGCACTGGAGCACCCGGCTGTCCGGCGTGACCTCGAATCGCTCAAGCTCAGACGCGGCGAAACTGGGGATTCCCGCGTGGGTGACGGTGACGCCCTTCGGCTGTCCTGTGGACCCGGACGTGTAGATCACATAAGCGGGGCTCGACGGGTGCAGCGAGCTAATCCGCTCCGCGTCGTCCAGGTCGGCGTGGCCTGCGAACTGCGCTGACAGCGCCTCGTCGGCAATCAGGACAGGCACAGTCACCAGTCCAGGCAAGCGGGCACTTTCAGCCGCCGAGGTGATGATCACCGCCGGGTCCGCGTCACCGAGCAGGTAGCTGATCCGCTCAGCCGGGTAGGCGGGGTCCACCGGCAGGTAGGCGGCGCCTGCCTTGAGCACGGCGAGCAGGGCCACGATCAGCGCCGGCGAGCGCTCGATCATGACCGCGACGATGGTCTCTGGTCCGGCCCGCCGCGCCACCAGCAGCCTGGCCAGCCGGTTGGCCCGCGCGTTCAGCTCCCCGTAGCTGATCTCCGCCCCCTCGCAGATGACCGCGGCGGCTTCCGGGGCCAGCGCCACCTGCGCTTCGAACAACTCGGGCAAGGTGGCCGCGGGCAGCGGGCGGGCCGTATCGTTCCAGCCAATCAGCAGCTGCGATCGCTCGTGCTCGGCCAGGACCGGCACCTGATGCCGCAGAGCCCGCGGGCTGCCGGCGACCGCCGCGAGCACGCGCGTGAACCGGCCGGCCAGGACCTCAGCCGTGCCCTCGTCGAAAAGGTCGGCCGCTACCGTGACTGTTCCGCGCAGCCCGCCTGGCTGGCCGGCCGCGTCCAGCGCCTCGGCCGCCGAGATCTCCACATCGAATCGCGCCGCGGATACCCCGGCTGGCAAGGCGGTGGCCAGCAGCCCGGGCAGCTGAGCCGCCGCCGGCGTGTTGTTCTGCACGGCGAGCATCACCTGGAACAGCGGATGCCTGGCCAGCGACCGCTCCGGCGCCAGCACCTCCACCAGCCGCTCGAACGGCACATCCTGATTCCCCAGCGCACCCAGCCAGAACTCCCGCACCCGCCCAAGCACCTGCTCGAACGACGGATCACCCGACACATCAGTCCGCAGCACCAGCGTGTTCACGAAAAACCCGACCAGGTCATCAAGCCCCTCATCGGTCCGCCCCGCCACCACCGTCCCCACCGGGATATCGGTACCCGCGCCCAGCCTCGACAGCAGCACCGCCAGCGCCGCCTGCACCACCATGAACAGCGTCACGCCCTGCTCCCGCGCCAGCGCCGCCAGCCGCCGGTGCACGTCAGCGGGAACGTCAAGCGGCACGGTGTGAGCTCGGTAGCTAGCCGCTTCTGGCCGGGGCCGATCGGCGGGCAGGGCGAGCTCGGCTGGCGCACCGGCGAGCGCGTCCCGCCAGAATCCGACCTGAGCGCAGAGCAGGCTGCCCGGATCAGCCTCGTCACCAAGCAGCTCGCGCTGCCACCGGGCGTAGTCGGCGTACTGCACCGGCAGCGGCACCCACGACGGCACCTGGCCGGCGCACCGCGCCGCGTACGCCACCGCCAGGTCCCTGGCCAGCACCCCGGTCGACCAGCCATCGGTCGCGATGTGATGAATCACCAGCACTAGCACCCGCACAGAAGGGCCGGCCGAGAGCAGCGTGGCCCGCACCGGGATCTGCCTGGCCAGGTCGAATGGCTCGGCCGCGAGGCCGGCGATCACGCCTGGCAGCTCACCCGCACTCGCCTCGGCGGTCAGGAGGAGCCGGCCAAGGTCCCCGATCGCCAGAACCTGCTGGAAGGGCTCGCCGTCCGCCGCCTGGAATACGGTGCGGAGCACCTCGTGCCGCCCGACCACATCGGTCAGCGCGGCCGCCAGGGCGGCCGGATCCAGGTCGCCTTCCAGCCGCAGCGCCACCGGGCTGTTGTACGCCGCGCTCGGCCCTTCCAGCTGCGCGATGAACCAGAGCCGCTGCTGGGCGAACGACAAGGGCACGCGATCTGGCCGCCCGAGCGCCGCCAGCGGCAGCCGCGCCGGTCCAGCCTGGTCAAGCCGCGCCGCCAGCGCGGCCGGGGTGGGCGACTCGAATATCGTCCGCACCGCCAGTTCCGCTCCGAGCACCGCCCGCACCCGGCTGGCCAGCCGCACCGCGAGCAGCGAGTGCCCGCCGAGCGCGAAGAAATCGTCGCCGGGCGCGACCCGGTCCAGGCCGAGTACCTGCGCGAAGGCCCCGCACAGTAGCTCCTCGACCGCCGAGCTGGCGGCCTGGCCGTCTGCTCCGCCGGCCGCGTGGTCCGGTGCGGGGAGCATCTTGCGGTCCAGCTTCCCGCTCGGGGTCAGCGGGAACTCGGCCACCACGACCACCGCCGACGGCACCAGATACTCCGGCAGGCGCCCGGCCGCGAACTTCCGCACCATCCGTGCCAGGCCGCCACCGTCGGCCCCGTCCCAGTCGACACCGGCACCGCCGGCACCGGCACCGTCATCTCGCCCAGCCACAGCGACCACATAGCCGACCAGCCGCCGGTCACCGGGAACGTCCTCGCGGACCGCCACCGCCGCCTGCGCCACCAGGGGATGGGCCGCCAGGACCGCCTCCACCTCACCAGGCTCCACCCGGAACCCCCGCACCTTCACCTGCTCATCAGCCCGCCCGCAGAACACCAGCTCCCCGCCAGCACCCCACCGCACCAGATCCCCCGTCCGGTACATCCGCTCCCCAGGCACCCCGAACGGGCACGCCACAAACCGGCCCGCCGTCAGCCCCGCCCGCCCCACATACCCCCGCGCCACCCCGGCACCACCGATATACAACTCCCCGGCCACCCCGGCCGGCACCGGGCTCAGCCAGCCGTCAAGCACGAACAGCCGCGCATTCGCCACCGGCCGCCCGATCGAAGGGATCACTGCCCCCAGATCCACTGCGCCCGCCGTGACCATCACCGTCGCCTCAGTCGGCCCGTAGGTATTGACCAGCACCCGGCCCGCACCCCACGCCGCCGCCAGCCGCCCCGACAGCACCTCCGCACCCGACAGCACCCGCGACAGACCCGGCACCCCCGCCGGATCGAGCACCCCGAGCAGCGACGGCACCACGCTCATCACCTGAACCCCGGCCCGCCTGATCCCCGCAGCCAGCAAACCCGGCTCAGCCCGCTCCGCCGCCGACACCACCACCAGCGTCGCCCCCGACCCCAGCGCCACCACCACATCCAGCACCGACGCGTCAAAACTGAACGACGCGAACTGCAGCACCCGCACCCCAGGACCAGCCCCCAGCACCGGACCCAGCCCCACCACCAGGCTCACCGCGCTCCCATGCGAGATCCCCACCCCGTTCGGCACGCCGGTCGACCCCGACGTGTAAATCACGTACGCCAGCTGATCCCCGCGAACTACCCCAGCCGGAACCACCGCCGGCACCGCCGCCACCCCGGCCGCCACCACCGGATCATCCAGCCACACCACCACCAGCCCGTCCAGCCCGCCCGCCAGACCCCCGCCGGCGACCTCCCCGGCCACCCCGCGCCTGGACACCAGCACTGCCGCACCGGAATCCGCCAGCATGAGCGCCAGCCGGTCGGCCGGATACCCCGGATCAAGCGGCACATACGCCGCCCCGGCTAGCCACGCCGCCAGGACCGAGGTCACGAACTCCGCACCCCGCTCCAGGCACACCCCCACGATCGACTCCGCACCCACCCCCAGCTCCCGCAGCCATCCAGCGAGCCGCACGGCCCGCTCCCGCAGCTCCCCGTAACTGACCCGCGCGTCCCCGCACACCACCGCCACCGCATCAGGGGCTGCCGCTGCCCGCTCCGCGAACATCTCCGCCACCGACCCAGCCGGCACCTGCGCCTCGACACCGGCCCCAGCAGCCAGGATCTGCCGCCGCTGCACCTGCGCCAGCACCGGCACCTGGAGCAGCGGAGTAGCCGGGTCCTCCTCCAGCGCGGTGATCAGGTTCCCGAGCGCGGTGTGCACCAGCGCGCACACCAGCGCCGGATCTGCCGGCGCGACCGCCTCGACCGAGATGGCGAACCCGGTTCCCGTGTCGTCGATGGCGACATTCAGCGGGTAGTTATTGCGGTCCCTGATGACCACCACTTCCGCGCCCGGCACGCCGGTGCCCTGGTGCTCGCCCCAGGGCTGGCTGTGCCGGTAATTAAAGAGACAGGTGAACAAGGGGCGCTGGGCGGGCATGCCGCTCGCCTGCTGAGCCACCGCCAGCGGAGCATGCTCATGCGCCAGCAGACCGGCAAGCTGAGACCGCATCCCAGCCACCGCCCCGGCCACACCAGCATCACCAGTCCGAACCCGAACCGGCAGCGTATTCATGTACGGACCAGGCACCCGATCCGCGCCAGCCCCCGCCGCCAGCCGGCCAAGCAGCACCGTCCCGAACACCACATCCTCCCGGCCCGACACCACCCCAAGCACCCGCGCCCACGCCACATGAAAAACCGTCGCCGCGGACACCCCGAGCACCCGCGCCATCTCCCGCACCCGCCCCGCCAGACCCTCATCCACGACCAGCCGCCACTCCCGCGCCGCTGTCCCGTCCCCGCGAATGTCCAGCAGCCCGAACGGAGCCGTCGGCTCGGTCACGTCCCCCAGCAGAGCAGCGAAATACTCCGCGTGCTCCCGCCTGCTCACCCCCAGCCGGGCCTGCGCCACGAACGTACGGAACGGCAGCGGCGCAGGCAACGACGCTCCCTGGCCGGCCAGCAGCGCGGCGATCTCCCGCTGCACGATGTCCAGCCCGGTGTGGTCAAGCACCAGATGGTGCATCTGCACCAGCGCCAGCCTGCCGGGTCCGCCCGGCTCGGCCGTGGTGAGCACCCGCAGCAACGGCGCCCGCCCCAGATCTATCCGCGAGCCGGCCGCCGCCAGCAGCCCCGCCACGACCTCCGGCCCCTCCACCACGACCTCGGCCGCCGGCAGCCGCGCCGCCCGCCACACCACCTGCACCGGCTCGGCCAGCCCCTCCCACGCCACCGACGTCCTGAAGATGTCGTGCCGGTCCACCACCTGCTGCAAGGCACTCAGGAACCCTCGCAGCGCTTCGTCCGACGCGAACCGCAGCACGAACGACTCCACGTACACATCGACCCCGCCCGCGCCGGCCAGCAGATGATGGAAGAACAGCCCCTCCTGCAAAGGCGCCAGCGGATACACATCAGCCACGTTGGCCGCGCCGCCATCCACGCCAGCCACCACGACCCCGACCTGCTCAGCCGACAGCTCCACCAGCGGCAGCATCGCCGGAGTAATCTCCGCCGCCCCATCGGGAATCCGCCGTGGCGGCACCACCACCTCGTCAGTACCCGCCGCCGCCGCGAGTCCGGCCGGGGTCGGCGTCTCGAACAAAGCGCGCACCCCCACCCCCACCCCGCGCTCCCGCAGCCGCTGCACCAGCGACACCGCCAGCAGCGAGTGCCCGCCCAGGGCGAAGAAATCATCGTCGGCCCCGACCGACGGGAGGCCAAGAACCTCAGCGAACGCCCCGCACACCACTTCCTCTGCCAGCGTCGCCGGCTCTCTTCCCGAAGAGGCGGCCGCGATGTAGTCCGGCGCGGGCAGCGCGGCCCGGTCCAGCTTCCCCGACGGCGTCAGCGGCAGCCTGTCGAGCACCACCACCACCACCGACGGCACCATGTGCTCAGGCAGCCGCCCCGCCGCGAACTCCCGCACCGCCCCGGCCAGCCCCTGGTCCCCGTCCGGACCACTGCCACCTGGGCCAGCCGCGACCACGTACCCCACCAGCCGCGCGCCACCCGAGGCATCCTCACCAGCGACCACCACCGCCTGAGCCACGCCAGGACACCCCGCCAGCACTGCCCCGACCTCACCAGGCTCGACCCGGAACCCGCGCACCTTCACCTGATCATCAGCCCGCCCGCAGAACACCAGCAGCCCGTCAGCGGTCCACTTGACCAGGTCCCCCGTCCGGTACATCCGCTCGCCAGTGCCGAACGGGCATGCCACGAACCGCCCCGCCGTAAGCCCAGCCCGCCCCGCATACCCCCGCGCCACACCAGCGCCGCTGACATACAGCTCCCCGGCCACCCCCGCCGGCACCGGGCCCAGCCACTCGTCAAGCACGAACACCCGCGTATTAGCCACTGGCGACCCCAGCGGCACCACCCCGTCATCCGCCAGCTCCGCCGTCAGCCGCCCGGTCACGACCCCGATCGTCGTCTCAGTCGGCCCGTAGTGGTTGAACACCTCCCGCTCTCCCGCCGCCGCCACCAGCTCAGCCACCCACCCAGCCGGCGCGGCCTCGCCTCCCAGCACCAGCGACCGGCCCGGCAGCACCCCCGCCACCCCGCACCCCGCCGACAGCGCCACCAGATGTGACGGCACCCCCTTCACGAAGTCAATGGCGTTCGCCGCCAGGTACCCCGCCACCACCGCGGGCTCGGCCACCGCATCCCCGCCCAGGACATGCAGCACCCCGCCCGTCGCCAGCGCCCCGAAGATCATCGTGTTGCCCAGGTCAGTCACCGGCGCCTGCAGCAGCGCATACCGGCCGCCGGCCCCGCCGAACCCCACCAGGCCCGGTACCGACGCCACGTAATTGGCCACCGACCCGTGCGTCACCCCCACGCCCTTGGGCATCCCAGTCGACCCCGACGTGTACATCACGTAGGCCAGCTGCCCGCCAGCCACCGCCACCACGGGCGGAGCCGCTGGCATCGCAGCGATCCGAGCCGCCACCGCCGGGTCATCGAGCTCCACCACCCGGACCCGCCCGGCCGGCAGCTCAGCCAGGCTCTCCCCCGTCCCCGCCACCAGCACTGCCCGGCTATCCGCCAGCATGAACCCCAGCCGTCCCGGCGGGAAACCCGGATCAAGCGGCAGGTACGCCGCCCCCGCCAGCCACACCCCCAGCATCGCCGTCACCAGCTCTGCCCCTCGCCCGAAGCACAACCCCACCACCGACTCCCGGCCCACCCCCGCCTCCCGCAGGAAGCCAGCCAGCCGCGACGCCCGCGCCCACAATTCCCCGTAGGTCAGCCACACGTCACCGGCCGCCAGCGCCACCGCATCAGGACTCGCGGCGGCAAAGTCCCCCGCCCACGTCGCCACGGACCCGGCCGGTACCGCGCGGCCGGTCTCATTCCACTCCCGCACCACCTGCGCCCGCTCCGCCTCACCCAGCACCCCCACCCCGCCAGCCCGAACCCCCGGATCACCAGCCACCACCGACAGAACCCGTACAAACCGCGCGGCCATCACGCCAGCCGAGACCTCATCGAACAAATCCGCGGCCAGGGTCAGCCGCCCGGCCACACCGCCCCCCTGCACCTCACCGACGACGAGGTCCAGGTCGAATTTCGCCGAGGGCTCGCCGGCCAGCATCGCTTCGGCCCGGATTCCCGCCAGCTCAAGTGCCGCCGGGGCGTTGTTCAGCATGGTCAGCAGCACCTGGAACACCGGATGCCTGGCCATCGACCGGCCAGGCGCCAGCACCTCGACCAGCCGCTCGAACGGCACATCCTGATGCCCGAGCGCACTCAGCCAGTACTCCCTGACCCGGCTGAGCAGCGTGGTGAAGGACGGGTTCCCCGACACATCCGTGCGCAGCACCAGCGTGTTCACGAAGAACCCGACCAGGTCATCAAGCGCCTCATCGGTCCGGCCCGCCACCCCCGTGCCGACCGGGATATCCGTCCCCGCGCCCAGCTTCGACAGCAGCACCGCCAGCGCCGCCTGCAGCACCATGAACAGCGTCACGCCCTGCTCCCGCGCCAGCTCGGCCAGCCGGGCATGCACCTCGGGGGATACCTCAACCGGCACCGTGTGACCCCGGTGGCTGGCCACCGCCGGACGCGGCCGGTCAGCGGGAAGCGTCAGCTCGGCCGGCGCCCCGGCGAGCGCGTCCCGCCAGAATCCGACCTGCCTGGACAGCAGGCTGGCAGGGTCGTCCTCATCGCCGAGCAGCTCCCGCTGCCACAGCGCGTAGTCGGCATACTGCACCGGCAGCGGCGTCCACTGCGGCTCCCCGCCCTGGTGCCTGGCCGCATAGGCGGCGCCGAGGTCGCGGGCCAGCACCCCGGTCGACCAGCCATCGGTGGCGATGTGGTGAGTCACCACCACGAGCACGTGCTCACCCTGGTCTACGCTGAGCAGCCTGGCTCGCACCGGGATCTCCCTGGCCAGGTCGAACGGCGTCTGCGCCGGCTGCGCCAGCGCCGCCGCAACGTCCGCCGCCTCGGTGACCTCAAGGGAGATCAGTTCCCGCGCCAGCTCATCGATCTCGATGACCCGCTGGAATGGCGCACCGCCTGCTACCGGGAACACCGTCCGCAGGATCTCGTGCCGCCTGACGACGTCCGCCAGCGCGGCCGACAGCGCGGCCGTATCCAGGTCCCCGAGCAGGCGCAGGGCCACCGGGCTGTTGTAGACCGCCGAAGGACCTTCCAGCTGCGTGATGAACCACAGCCGCTGCTGCGCGAACGACAGCGGCACCCGCTCCGGCCGCGCCCGCGCCAGCAGCGGCATTCGCGCGGGCCCGGACGCTTGCAGGCTGGCCGCCAGCCTGGCCGGGGTGGGAGCCTCGAACAGCGCCCGAATTTCTGCTTCCACCCCTAGTACAGACCGCACCCGGCTGATGAGCCTGGTCGCCAGCAGCGAATGCCCGCCCAGGGCGAAGAAACTGTCATCAGCCCAGACGTGCGGCACGCCAAGCACTTCGGCGAACAGCGCGCAGAGAATCTCCTGGTGAACGCCAGCCGGCGCCAGGCTGGCCCGCGCGGCCGGATAGCCGGGTGCGGGCAGCGCGGCCCGGTCCAGCTTCCCGCTCGGCGTCAGCGGCAGCGCCGGAAGCACCACCACCGCCGACGGCACCAGGTACTCAGGCAGCCGCTCAGCCGCGAGCTCCCGCACCTCCCCGGCCAGTCCGGCGGCCGCGCCGTCAGCGCTGGCCGGGGTTACGTAGCCGACCAGCCGCCGGTCACCGGAGCCGTCCTCGCGCACTGCCACCGCCGCCTCCGCCACCGCCGGATGAGCGGCGAGCACGGCCGCGATCTCGCCGGGCTCGATCCGGTAGCCGCGGATCTTGACCTGGTCATCGGCCCGGCCGCAGAACACCAGCGCGCCGTCCGGACTCCACCTGACCAGGTCGCCGGTCAGGTACATCCGCTCCCCGCTCCCGAACGGGCAGGCCACGAAACGCTCAGCCGTCAGCCCGGTTCGCCCGCGATACCCGCGCGCCAGCCCGGCGCCCGCGATATACAGCTCACCGGCCACCCCGGCCGGCACCGGACACAGCCATTCGTCGAGGACGAAGACCCTGGTGTTGGCGATCGGGCGGCCGATCGGCGGGCTGCCGGGGCCGTCAGCACAGGCCCAGGCGGTGGAGTCAACCGAGGTTTCCGTCGGGCCGTACAAGTTGTGCAGCTCAGCGGCGAACAGCCGCCTGAAGCGCTCGGCCAGCGGGCCGGGCAGCGCCTCGCCGCTGCAGATCACCCGCCGCAGGCCCGCGCGGCGGCCCGGATCGGTCACCTCCAGGAAGGCGGCGAGCATCGAAGGCACGAAGTGGGCCGTGGTGATCCCCGCCGTGCCGATCAGGTCAGCCAGGTAGCCAGGGTCCTGATGCCCGCCAGGCCGCGCGAGCACGAGCCGCGCCGACTGGAGGAGCGGCCAGAACAGCTCCCACACCGACACATCGAAGCTCACCGGGGTCTTCTGCAGCACCCTGTCGCTGGCGCCGAGCCCGTATTCGGCCTGCATCCAGGCCAGCCTGTTGGTGATCCCGGCATGGGTGATCGCCACTGCCTTCGGCACCCCGGTCGATCCCGAGGTATAGATCACATAGGCCTGATGGGCGGCCAGCAGCGGAGTCACGCGCTCGTCATCGGCAAGATCACCGGCCGCCAGGCGGGCAAGCTCAGCGACCAGCCCGGGCTCATCGAGCACGATCACCTGAGCGTCGCTGACCGCTGGCAGGCCCCCGGCCAGCTCGCTGACCGTGAGCACGCACGCCGGGTCCGCGTCGGCCAGCATGAACTCGATCCGCGCCCCCGGATACCCGGGGTCGACCGGCAGGTAGGCCGCCCCGGCCTTGAGCACTGCGAGCAAGGCGGCCACCAGCCACACCGAGCGCTCAAGCACCACGGCCACCACCGACTCCGGCCCGGCGCCCCGCGACACCAGCAGCCGCGCCAGCCGGCTGGCGCGCTGGCTGAGCTCTTCGTAGCTCACCCACTCATTCCCTGACACCACTGCCGTCGCATCTGGGCAGGCCGCCGCACGGTTCTCAAGCAGCACGGGCAGGGTCGCGGCTGGCCGGTCCGCCGCTGTGTCATTCCAGGCGGTGAGAATGCGTGATCGCTCACTAGCGTCAAGCAATTCCACCTGACGCGGCCTGACGCCGGGGTCAGCGGCTACCGCCGCGAGCACCCGGCCGAACCACGCGGCAATACCCTCGGCGGTGGCCAGGTCAAACAGGTCGGCGGAGGCAACGATCCCGCCGCTCAGCCCGGCCGGGCCTCGACCTTCGCCGAAGTGCTCAGTCAGCGCGAAGGCCAGGTCGAATCTCGCAGGGACCGAGCCAGGCGGAAGCTGCGCCGTGCGCAGCCCGGATAGCTCAAGCTCGGCCGGGGCGGCGTTCTCCACCGTCAGCATGATCTGGAACAGCGGATGGCGGGCCAGCGAGCGCTCTGGCGCGAGCACTTCAACCAGGCGCTCGAATGGCACGTCCTGGTGCTCAAGCGCAGCAAGCCCGGTGCCGCGTACCCGGCCGAGCAGTTCGGCGATGGACGGGTCACCGGACAGGTCGGTGCGCAGCACCAGGGTGTTGACGAAGAATCCCACGAGCTCATCGAGTGCCGAGTCCGTGCGGCCGGCCACCGCGGTGCCAAGCGGGATGTCGGTCCCCGCCCCTAGCCTGGACAGCAGCACCGCCAGCGCGGCCTGCACCACCATGAACAGGGTCACGCCCTGCGACCGCGCCAGTGCCGTCAGGCCGGCATGCACCTGCGCCGGGATGCTGGCTGGTACCGCGTGCCCCCGGTAGCTGGCTACGGGCGGGCGGGGCCGGTCGGCGGGCAGCTCAAGCGCGGGCGGAGCGCCGGCCAGCGCCTGCCGCCAGTACGCCACCTGCCGCGCCAGCACACTGCCAGGATCACCCTCATCACCAAGCAGCTCCCGCTGCCACAGCGCAAAATCCGCGTACTGCACCGGCAGCGGCACCCACCCAGGCACCTCACCCCGGCACCTCGCCGCATACGCCACCGAGATATCCCGCATCAGCGGTGTCCTTGACCAGGCATCTCCCGCGATGTGATGCAGCACCAGCACCAGCACATGCTCACCAGGACCAGCCACGAACAGCCACGCCCGCAGCGGAACCTCAGCCGACAAATCAAACGCATGCCCCGCCGCCCCCTCCACCACCCCGGCAAGACCCCCCGCCCCCACCGGCACCACCGGCAGCTCCCACCCCAGCTCCCCCACCCCCACCACCCGCTGGAACGGCACCCCGCCCACCGCAGGAAACACCGTCCGCAGCACCTCATGCCGCCCCACCACATCCCCCAGCGCCGCCCCCAGCGCCGCCACGTCAAGCTCCCCCTCCAGCCGCACCGCCACCGGCACGTTATACGTCGCCGACGGCCCCTCCAGCTGCCCCAGGAACCACAGCCGCTGCTGCGCGAACGACAACGGCACCCGATCCGGCCGCACCCCCGCCACCAGCCCCCGCCGCGCCGGACCCGCACCCGCCAGCCGCGCCGCCAGCCCCGCCGGCGTCGGCGCCTCGAACACCACCCGGATCTCCGCCTCCACCCCCAGCACCGACCGGATCCGGCTCACCAGCCGCGTCGCCAGCAGCGAATGCCCGCCCAGATCAAAGAAACTCTCATCCACCCCCACCGACGCCACCCCCAGCACCCCCGCGAACACCCCGCACAAAATCTCCTCCCGAACCGACCCCGGCCCCCGCCCGCCCCCGCCCGACCCCAGCCCAGGCACCGGCAGCGCCCGCCGGTCCACCTTCCCGTTCGGAGTCAGCGGCAGCCCCTCAAGCACCACCACCGCAACCGGCACCATGTACGCCGGCAATCGCCCGGCCGCGAAGGCCCGCACGGCGTCAGCCAGGTCAGCTCCGGTGCCGCCTGCGGCTGGCACTATGTAGCCAACTAGCTGCCTGTCACCCGCGGTGTCCTCGCGCGTGGTCACCACTGCCTGAGTCACCTGCGGATGCGCGGCGAGCGCGACCTCAATCTCGCCAGGCTCGATCCGGAAGCCGCGGATCTTCACCTGGTCATCAGCCCGGCCGCGGAAGACCAGCTGCCCATCCGCCCGCCAGTGCACCACGTCCCCGGTCAGGTACATCCGCGCGCCGGGCTCGCCGTACGGGCAGGCGACGAACCGCTCGCCCGTGCGGCCGGGGCGACCGAGGTAACCGCGGGCCAGGCCGGCCCCTGATACATAGAGCTCGCCAGGCACTCCGGCGGGCACTGGCCGCAGGAACCGGTCAAGCACGTAGAACCGGGTGTTGGCGATCGGCGAGCCGATGGGCAGAGCACCGCCGGCGGCATCGGCGAGTACCAGCCGCGACGTCGCTATCCCGATAGTGGTCTCGGTCGGCCCGTAGTGATTGACCACGGCCCGTCCGGCCGCTGCCTCCAGAACTTCACCGGCCCACGGCGGCGGTGCCGCCTCACCGCCGAGTACCAGTGTCCGGGCCGGCATGAGGCGGCCCAGCCCGGCCACGCCGCCAAGAGCGGCCAGATGCGATGGCACCATCTTCAGGTAGTCGATCAGGCGCGTGGTCAGGAACTCAGCGACCGCGTCCGGGTCGGTGACCGCCTGCGGATCCAGGGTGTGCAGGACCCCGCCAGTCGCCAGGCTGCTGAAGATCATGGTGTTGCCGAAGTCCGTCACCGGGGATTGCAGCAGCGCGTACCTTGCGCCGGGCTCGCCCAGCCCGATCCGGCCGGGCACCGAGCTCACGTAGTTGACGAGCCCCGCATGAGTAACCTGCACCCCCTTGGGCAGCCCGGTCGATCCTGACGTGTACATCACATAGGCGAGCTGATCGGGTGCTACCTGGACCGGGGGCGGCGTCGCCGGCCCGTTCGCTACTGCCCCGGCTACTACCGGATCGTCGACGGCCAGGACCCGGACCCGCCAGGCGGGCAGGTCATCGAGAATCTCGGCGGTGCCGACCAGCAGTACCGCCCGGCTATCGGCCATCATGAAAGCCAGCCGCTCGGCCGGAAGCCCAGGGTCAAGCGGCAGATACGCCGCGCCGATCTTCCAGACCGCGAGTACCGCCGCCATCAGCCGCGGGCCGGCCGGAAGGCAGAGCCCCACTACTGACTCGGCCGCCGCGCCCGCCGCCATCAGGTAATGCGCCAGCCGGTTCGCCTGCTCATCAAGTGATCCGTAGCTCAGCCAGGTGCCGCCGCACCCGATCGCGATCGCATCGGGGCTGGCCGCCGCCCGTGCGGCCACCAGCTCGTGGATCCCGCCGACCGCCGGCACGGGTGCCGCTGTCTCGTTCCAGCAGGTCAGGATCTGCCGCCGCTCCTGCGGGTCAAGTACCTCAATCGCGTGCAGCGGAGCCGCGGCGCCGGCCGCGACCGCGTCGAGCAGGCGCGTGAACCGCGCGGCAATGCTCTGCGCCGTGGCCAGGTCGAACAAGTCCGCCGCGGCCCTGACCATCCCGCGCAGGCCGGCCGGAACCCCGCCGGTAAAGGTCTCGGCCATCAGGACATCAAGGTCGAACCTGGCCGCCCGCCAGTCATCGGGCAGCACAGTTACCCGGAGACCGGGCAGGTCGGCCCCCGTCTGGGCGTTGTTCTGGACCGCGAGCACTACCTGGAAGAGCGGGTGCCTGGCCATCGATCTTTCCGGGGCCAGGACCTCCACCAGCCGCTCGAACGGCACGTCCTGATGCTCAAGCGCGTCAAGCTCGGTCTGCCTGACCCGCTCAAGCAGCTGAGCGAACGAAGGGTCACCGGACAGGTCGGTCCGCAGCACCAGGTTGTTGACGAAGAATCCCACCAGGTCATCCAGGGCGGCATCGGTACGCCCGATGACCGGCGTGCCGACCGGGATGTCCGTCCCCGCGCCTAGCTTCGACAGCAGCAGCGCCAGTGCGGCCTGCAGCACCATGAACATCGTCACGCCATGCTCTCTCGCCAGCGCGACCAGACGCCGGTGGAGCGCGGGCGGGATGTCCAGCGGGACGCTGCGGGAACGGTGGCTGGCTACGGGCGGGCGGGGCCGGTCGGCGGGCAGCTCAAGCGCGGGCGGAGCGCCGGCCAGCGCCTGCCGCCAGTACGCCACCTGCCGCGCCAGCACACTGCCAGGATCACCCTCATCACCAAGCAGCTCCCGCTGCCACAGCGCAAAATCCGCGTACTGCACCGGCAGCGGCACCCACCCAGGCACCTCACCCCGGCACCTCGCCGCATACGCCACCGAGAAGTCCCGCAGGACAATCTCCAGTGAAGCGGCGTCGCCGGCGATGTGATGCACCACCAGCACCAGCACATGCTCACCAGGACCAGCCACGAACAGCCACGCCCGCAGCGGAACCTCAGCCGACAAATCAAACGCATGCCCCGCCGCCCCCTCCACCACCCCGGCAAGACCCCCCGCCCCCACCGGCACCACCGGCAGCTCCCACCCCAGCTCCCCCACCCCCACCACCCGCTGGAACGGCACCCCGCCCACCGCAGGAAACACCGTCCGCAGCACCTCATGCCGCCCCACCACATCCCCCAGCGCCGCCCCCAGCGCCGCCACGTCAAGCTCCCCCTCCAGCCGCACCGCCACCGGCACGTTATACGTCGCCGACGGCCCCTCCAGCTGCCCCAGGAACCACAGCCGCTGCTGCGCGAACGACAACGGCACCCGATCCGGCCGCACCCCCGCCACCAGCCCCCGCCGCGCCGGACCCGCACCCGCCAGCCGCGCCGCCAGCCCCGCCGGCGTCGGCGCCTCGAACACCACCCGGATCTCCGCCTCCACCCCCAGCACCGACCGGATCCGGCTCACCAGCCGCGTCGCCAGCAGCGAATGCCCGCCCAGATCAAAGAAACTCTCATCCACCCCCACCGACGCCACCCCCAGAACCCCCGCGAACACCCCGCACAAAATCTCCTCCCGAACCGACCCCGGCCCCCGCCCGCCCCCGCCCGACCCCAGCCCAGGCACCGGCAGCGCCCGCCGGTCCACCTTCCCGTTCGGAGTCAGCGGCAGCCCCTCAAGCACCACCACCGCAACCGGCACCATGTACGCCGGCAATCGCCCGGCCACGAAGGCCCGCACGGCGTCAGGCAGCCCGCCGGCCTCCTCCTCGTCGCCTGGCGCGAGCACTACGTAGCCGACCAGCCGCTTGTCACCAGCCACGTCGTCACGCGCCACCACGGCGGCCTCGCGAACGCGAGGATGGGCGGCGAGTACCGCTTCGACCTCCCCTGGCTCGACCCGGAACCCCCGGATCTTGACCTGGTCATCAGCCCGGCCGACGAACTCGAGCTGCCCGTCAGCGGTCCACCTGACCACGTCTCCCGTCCGGTACATCCGCTCACCGGGGCCGCCGAACGGGCAGGCGGGAAATCGCTCAGCGGTCAGCCCGGCCCGCCGCAGGTACCCGCGCGCCAGGCCCGCGCCAGCGACGTAGAGCTCACCCCGGCCTGCCGGCCGGCACCGGCTGCAGGAACCCGTCGAGCACGAACACCCTGGTGTTCACGATCGGCTTTCCTACGAGCGGATCATCGCCAGGCAGCAGGGGGCCAGTCATCGTGGCGCAGATCGTGGTCTCGGTCGGCCCGTAGGCGTTAACGAAGAGGCGCCCGCCCGCCCAGCGATCCACCAGCCCGCCGCCAGCCGCGTCACCGGCTACTATCAGCACCGATACGGTCGGCAGGTCACCGGGCTCCAGGGTGCCGAGCACCGCGGGCGGAATCGTCAGGTGCGTCACGCCCTGCCTGGCCACCAGACCGACAAGCCCTGGTCCTGGCAGCAGCTCAGGCGCGGAACCGAGGACCAGGCTGGCCCCGCTGCCCAGGGCCATCACGAGTTCCCAGGCCGAAGCGTCGAAGCTCGGCGAGGCGAACTGAAGCACTCGTCCGCCGCCTGGAGCGAACCGCTCCCGCTGAGCGGCGGACAGGCTGGCCAGCCCCGCATGCGAGACCACGACCCCCTTCGGCTGCCCAGTCGAGCCTGAGGTGTAGATCACATAGGCCGGATGCCAGGGCAGCGGCCTGGCTGCCGGCGCGCTGTCCGGCCCGGCGGCCGGGGTGAGGTCAGCTCCAGTCAGCACCGGCACCGACGCGAGCGCGGGGAGATCGGCAGCACGGCCCGCCGCAGCGAGGATGACCGCAGGCCTGGCGTCGGCCAGCATCCGGCTGATCCGCTCAGGCGGATAGTCAGGGTCAACTGGCAGGTAGGCACCCCCGGCCTTGAGCACGCCGAGCAGCGCGACGACCTGCTCAACCGAGCGTTCCAGCACTACCGCGACCAGCGACTCAGGCCGCACCCCCCGCGCGGCTAGCGCTCTGGCCAGCCTGCTCGCCCTCGCGTCGAGCTCTTCGTAGCTCACCCGCACCGGCCCGAGGATCAGCGCCACCGAGTCCGGCGAACTGGCCACCCGCGCCTCGAAGAGCTCAGGCAGCGTGGCCTCGCCGACCGCGCGGGAGGTGTCATTCCAGTCCCCGAGCAGCTGCCGTCTCTCGGCCTCGGCAAGGACCTCAGCCCGGCTCGCGGACTCGTCAGGCGAAGCCCCGGTCAGCCAGCCGAGAACTCTCCTGAAACGCCGGGAAATATCCTCGCAATCCGCCGTCGTATAGAGATCGGGATTAGCGTCAACGGAGATCTTGACACTGCCATCGGCCGACCGGTCATAGACGGAGATCTCCAGATCGTCAGCCGGCCCGTTGCCGATGTTGGCGTAGTTCGTGCCAAGGCGATCATCGAGCCAGATAGCGTCAAACGCCATCACATTCACGACGAGACCGGACAGTATCCCTTCGTCAACCAGCCTCAGATCCCGCAGAATATCCTCATAGCGATACCGCTGATGGCGCAGCGCCGCCCGGGTCGCCGCCGAGACCTGCCGCGCGAGCTGCTCAATAGATAGATGCCGGCTCAGGCTGAGCCTGAGCGGCAGGACGTTAGTGGTCATACCGGGGATACGGCGCTCAAGCCTGCCCGTTCTTCCAGGCACGGGAAGGCCGAGTATGAGGTCTTCCGCTCCGGTACCGCGGTAAAGGTAGACGGCCGAAGCGACAATCATCAGCCCGCCGACAGAGGTCTTCAGCCTTCTGGCCGCCGCTCTCAGGGCCGCGGCACCATCAGGGTCAATCTCCAGCATGACCCGGTTAGGCACCCGCAATGCTCTCGGCGCTCGCCGTCCGCTTAGGCTCACCGTTCCCTGGAAATCCTCCAGGGAACGCCGCCAGAATTCCCGGTCCTGCTCGAAATCTGCCGAGCCCCGGTACGAGCAGTCGGCTTCCACGAGCGCGGAGACTGGCTCAGGATCGTCATCCGCGGGCGCCGGCGAGCAGCGACTGATAAACCTGAGCCACGCGGAGGGCAACGATCGTGGAACCGAATCCGTCAAGCCCGATGTGGTGCACGCGCTGATACCAGTAAAATTCCTCTGGCCCGACGCTGAACAATGCCTGGGTAAATATAGGCCCGGTCTGCAAGTCCACGGGAGCCCGCATGTCAGACCGCATCCATTCCTCGGCGGCGGCCCGAGGAATCGGCGCGAGACTGACATCGACGGTGTGCAAGGTCCAGTTACCGGTTTTGTCGACATACTGTCTTATCCGCTCGCCATCGGACCGGAACCGGAGATGGTAAGTGTCCGCCGCCCCGATAACCCGCCTTATTGCCCTGGTGAAGAGATCCACGTTCAGCTCGCCGCGGATCTCCAGGTATTCGCCAGCGTTGTAGAGCGAGGTGTCAGTACTGAGCTGAGCCAGATGCCAGATGCCAAGCTGCCCTGCCATCAGCGCCAGGTCGCTCGGGCCTGGGTCAGGCTCTGCCCTGAAGTCAGGCTCAGATGTAGACACGTCCGTGCACCCTCGATCCTGATTCGTCCATAGTGCTTAGTTGTCGCTGGCCGTCCTCACGTCCTCGCGGTGCAGCCAGGCCAGCAGATCGGGCGGAGCCAGCTGCGCCACCCGCTCGTGGTAGCGGGCAAGCTCGGAGCCGGTGAGAAGGTCGCGGCAGCGGCCGGACCTGCCGCTGCGAAAAAACGACTTGGGGTCGGCCAGGCTAGTCAGCGGCTGTATACGGTCGGCGGCTGCCCGCATCCGCTCGAAAGTCGCGGCCGCCACCAGACCGGGCCACCTCGCCTCGGGCACCGCGATTCCGAATTCCGCCGCCAGACGGCGCATCTGGCCTTCCAGATCGGCGGACAGGTCATCGTAATGAATAAGAATGACGTTCGGATCGTCGCGATGGGCCCAGGCACCAGTCAGATGCCGCATGACGGAACGCAGCGTGAAGTCCGAATGCTCGGCATAGGTAAAGCTACTTTCGTCTATCCAGCTGAGCAGCGCTTCACGGGGCGCGGGCAGCTTAGGCCCGCCTGCCTTGCCCGGC
This sequence comes from uncultured Actinomycetota bacterium, assembly GCA_963819285.1. Lineage (GTDB taxonomy): Bacteria > Actinomycetota > Actinomycetes > Streptosporangiales > Streptosporangiaceae > Chersky-822. The sequence continues at coordinate 340,130 of CAWFVM010000001.1, read as the reverse complement.
TGGTCATCGCCTGATTCGAGAATATGGTAAAAAGACACCGCCGAGTCCAGCGGATGCCTGACGACCACGATATAGGTAACTCGCGGGTCTCTGGGGATCATGTCAAGAGACAGGTGAGTCTTGAGTATCCTGCGATGCTCTTGCGCCGCAAGCAAGGAGAATACGTCATCACGCAGGTCTAGCGGCTTGTCCAGCCAGGGCGACAGCTCTATAAGCGGTGCCGGGAGGTCGGGCGTCTGGAAGATCAGCAAGGCACATATCATCTGCACCCACGTTGTGCCACTCTTCACAACGGTGGCGACGACGAGATCGTCGGGCCGGAAATGAAAGCCAGCCCATCGATTGACCTGGACAGCGTTCCGCATGACCAGATGCGCCGCGCTACCTTTCTTTGTGACGCCGATTTTCTTTCGGCCCGGGGCAGCTGGGTTTTCCCTGAGTTCCAGGTACCCGGCGGCCATCAGCCGGTCGGCTAGCTCGGGGACCTTTTCCTCGGGAATTTGCAGTTCGGCCATAAGGTTGACTACGGATTGCAGGTGCAGATGAGCATCTAACGCGAAAATTATTGGTACTTCGTCTTCCTGAATTTCACCGAAGCCGGCCGCGAGTAAGCTCGCCATAACCTGCTCCCTGCCTTCGACTACCTCTCGTAGTACGCAGACGCCGCGCGCCACCTGCTCATCGAGGTCAAACCGGGTCATGGGAATATTCGCGGGGCTACGGCGTCAGGTGAGCGGTGCCGTCTCCCGCCCTCCTTTCGTGTGCAGCTGCCGGGTGAACTGAGTGCGGTAGAGCTCCGGCGTAGAGCCCGCCGGCCACGAGAAGCTCGTCGTGGGTGCCCCGTTCGCGGATCTGGCCGGCGTCGATGACCAGGATCTGGTCCGCCTCGCGGATGGTGGACAGCCGGTGCGCGATGACCAGCGAGGTCCGGCCGGCCAGCGCGGTCTTCAGAGCCTGCTGGATCGCGGCTTCCGACTCGGAGTCCAGGTGCGCGGTCGCCTCGTCAAGCACGACGACCGGGGGAGCCTTGAGCAGCAGTCTGGCCAGGGCCAGGCGCTGCTTCTCGCCGCCTGAGAACCGGTAGCCGCGGTCGCCGGCCACGGTGTCGAGGCCGTCAGGAAGCGAGGCGACCAGCTCCCAGATCCTCGCCGCCTGGCACGCCTGCATCAGTTCCTTCTCGGTGGCGTCCGGGCGCGCATAGATCAGGTTGGCCCGGATGGTGTCGTGGAACAGGTGCGCTTCCTGGGTGACCACGCCGACGGCGTCATGCAGGGACTGCAGGGTCAGGTCGCGGACGTCGTGACCGCCGATCCGCACGGCTCCCGACCCGGCGTCGTACAGCCGGGGCACTAGATGGGTGATCGTGGTCTTCCCCGCACCGGACCGGCCGACCAGCGCGGTCAGCTTTCCGGCCGGAGCGCGGAAGCTCACGTCGCGCAGTACCCATTCGGTCGCTGTCGCGTTCCGGCATGGGCAGCGCAATGGACTCCAGCGAGGCAAGCGAGATCTCGCTCGCTGCCGGGTACCGGAAGCAGACCTGGTCGAACTCCACCTGCGGCGCCGACCCACTGACCCAGGTCCCTGGCCGGGCAGCGGCAAGCGCTCCTGGCCGGTCAGTGATCAGCGGCCTGAGGTCCAGCACCTCGAACACCCGGTCAAAGCTCACGAGGGCGGTCAGGAAATTCACCTGAAGGTTAGTCAGCTGATTGATCGGCCCGTACAGCCTCGTGATCAAGGTCGCCATGGCCACGAGAGTGCCGATCTTGAGCGAGCCGCTGATCACCAGGCTGCCGCCCGAGGCCGTACACCAGGGCGCTCATCAGCGCGGCCAGCAGGCTCATGACGATGCCGAACCCCCGGCCGTAGATCGCTGTCGTCACGGCGATGTCGCGGACACGGCCGGCCCGGCGGCCGAACACCTCGGACTCCTCGTCGGGCCGCCCGTAGAGCTTGGCGAGCATCGCGCCGGCCACGTTGAATCGCTCGTTCATCATCGAGCCAAGCTCGGCGTCGAGCTGCATCCCCTCTCTGGCGAGCCGCTGCAACCCTCCGGCCGATCAGCTTGCCGAGGACGGCGAACAGCGGGATCGCGACCAGCGCCAGCAAGGTGATCTGCCAGGACAGGACGAACATCGCGGCCAGCACGAGCGCTAGCGTCAGGACAGTCGACAGCGTCTGGGACAGCAGCGAGGTCACGGCCTGCTGCGCCCCGACGACGTCGGTGTTCAGCCTGCTGACCAGCGAGCCAGTCTGCGAGCGGGTAAAGAACGCCAGCGGCTGCCGCTGGACGTGCCTGAATACCTGGGTGCGCAGATCGAGAACAATCCCCTGGCCGATCCGGGCCGAAGCCCAGGCCTGGAGGTACATCACGAAGAGCGTCGGCCAGGCCAAGCCCCGCGATGGCCAGCGACACGATGACGACGACCTTAAGCCGGTGCGGCACTATGCCGCGGTCAATGATTGTCCCGAGCAGCAGCGGATTAGCGACCGTGATGCCGGCATCCAGCGCGGTTACTACCAGTAGCAGCACCAGCGCCCAGCGGTACTTCCCGGCATATGGCAGGATTCTCCGGACGGTTCCTGACTTGACTTTCTGCCGGGTAATTGAATCGTCGAGGCGCAGCCGCATCATCGCGCTTCTGTCGCCCATCATGGTGCCGCAGTGCTCCTAGTTAGGGGTTTTTCCGCGATAACTCTGCCGGGCTACTTAGTAGAAGTACGGCATCCCCTGCCCGGGGCGCAACATCGAGCGCGCAACTGGCGCAATGCCGCAGTTGAACACGACAGTTGACAGCCCGCCAGCTTCGTATGTAAGGCTTCCAGGGCCGCGATATTTAGTGAACTGAGGAGCCGACATGAGCGATGAGCCGAGGTTTCTCCGGCCGGACGCCATTATCGAGCCGCTGGTAGACGGATTCTATGCGTGGCTGCACACGGTCGCGCCTGTGCAGGCGGCGATGAACCTGGCGTTCGTGCAGGTGCCGCTGCTCGAGTCCTATCTGCAGTCCCCGCAGGTGCACATCAACGCGAGCCGTAACCCGGAGCTGCGCGGCGGATTCTTCGTCAATATCGACGAAAGCCAGGAGCGGCGAGGTACGCGACCTCCTGACCTCTATCAAGCGCGACCGGGCCGAGTTGCTGGAATTCGCCGCGGCGGTGGCCGAGGCCGAGGATATCGTGCGGCAGAGCGCGACCGGCTTCGACCTCACGCCGCTGTACCCCAAGCTCCCGCCAGCACTGTCGGGCCTGGTGGAGATCGCCTACGACACCAGCAACCAGCCGGCCGTGCGGTTCATCGAGCCGCTGGTGTACGAAAGCAGCGCCTATACCGAGGACCGGCAGTCGGTTCAGCTCTCGCTGGAGACCGGGATCGAGCGGCCCTTCATCCTGAGCACGCCCCGGCTGAGCTCGCCCGACGTCCTTGACCTGCGGATCCCGTTCCGGCATCCGGGGCTGGAGGAGCTGTTCAGGTCGCGGGTGCACGGCACCGACGCTCAGCAGCTGCGAGAGACGCTCGAGCTCGACGACGGGCAGGCCGCCGCGCTCAGCCGGCTGCTGGCCGGCCAGCCGGACCTGGCCGCCGACCGGCACATCGACAGCGGCGGCCGGATCCGCTACTTCGGCCACGCCTGCCTGGTCATGCAGACGCCGGAGGCGGCGATCATCACCGATCCGTGGGTCAGCGCGGACGCCTCGGCCACGGACCGGTTCACCTACCGGGACCTGCCCGACTACATCGACCTGGTCCTGATCACCCACGGGCACCAGGACCACATCGTGCTGGAGACCCTGCTGGCCCTGCGCGGCCGGGTCGGCGCGGTCGTGGTGCCCCGGTCATCGCGCGGCAACCTGGCCGACCCGTCGCTCGCGCTGTACCTGTCGCATCTGGGCCTGCCCGTGATCGAGGTGGACGACTTCTCCGAGGTCGAGTTCCCCGGCGGGAAGGTGACCGCGACGCCGTTCCTCGGCGAGCACGCCGACCTGGACATCCGGGCCAAGTCGACCTACTGTGTCCGGCTCGCCGGGCAAGACAGTCTTCGTCGGCGCGGACTCCTCGGGCATCGACCCTGGTCTCTACCGGTACATGCGCGGTCACGTCGGACACGTTGGACATGGCGTTCCTGGGCATGGAGTGCGCCGGGGCGCCGCTGACCTGGCTGTATCAGGCGCTGCTGACCCAGCCGGTGACCAAGAAGATGAGCGACTCGCGCACGCTGTCGGGGTCGAACGCGGAGCAGGCAGCCGCGATCATGACCGAGCTTGGCGCCAGCGAGGCCTACGTCTACGCGATGGGCGAGGAAAGCTGGCTGGGGCACGTCATGGCCACCACCTACAACGAGGACTCCTACCAGCTCAAGCAGGTCGAGGAATTCATGACCTGGTGCGCCGACCACGGCGTCAAGTCCGATCACCTCTTCGGCCAGCATGAATGGCGCTGGTAACCGGCGGCCCGTCTTTCAGTCCCGCCAGCGCGCCATCGCGTCCGGCTCACCTTCTATCTGAATCGGCAGGCTGCTCATGCCCGACAGGAAGTTCGAGTAAATTCGCCGCTCGGTCCCGGCCTGCTCAAGACGGGCGACGAACGTCCGCAGGCCATCCAGCATCGCGATGATCTCGACCCGGCCGAGATACGCACCCAGGCAGAAATGCCGCCCGTAACCGAGCGAGAGATGCTTGTTGGGCGAGCGGTCAAGCTCAAGCCGGTCCGGCTCCGTGAATACTGTCTCGTCCCGGTTAGCTGAGCCGAACCACAGCGTGACAACATCACCCGAGCGAATGGTGCGGTTTGCCAGGTCAACGTCCCTGACCGCGGTCCGGCCGAAGTGCATCGTCGGCGTAGTCCAGCGCAGCACTTCCTCGCAGGCTCGCTCCAGGGTCACGTTTCCGCTTTTCAGGGCACGCCACTGGCCAGGGTTCTCGATGAGAGCCTGGACGGCACCTGTCATCGCCAGCCTGCTGGTCTCATCTCCGCCCATGATCAGGCTGTAGCAGTTGAGAATGATGTCCTCGTCGTCCAGTCCCTGGCCGGCTATCTTCGCGGTCGCCATGAGGCTGATCGGGTCGTCGCCAGGTACCTTGCGGCGTTCTTGCACCAGGTTGTCGAAGTAGATCAGGATCTCATTGCGGGCCATCCGGTCGGCGCTGGCCTCCGGAGCAGCGTAATCCGAGGCAAGCGCCGATTTGGTGAGCCGCAAGATCTCCTGACGGTCACCGGCCGGCACGTCAAGCAGATCGCAGATAGTCTCAAGCGGTACCACTGAGGCGATATCCCTGGCGAAGTCACACTGGCCGCGTTCCGCGGCCTCGTGCATCAAGGTGCCGATGGTCTGACGGACCCGCCGGGCGACCCCATCGAGAACTCGGGGCGCGAAAGCCTGGAGCAGCAGCTTTCGCAATTCCGAATGATGGGCACCGTCGGTGACCGCCAGCATACGGCCGGCGCCCGTGTCTCCGCCTTCCAGCAAGGTCGCGAGTACATTTCCCTTTTCTGAGGTAAGCCCGATATCGTCGCGCAGCGCGGTCATGATGTCGGCATGCCTGGTCACCACCCAGAATCCGGGAGCGTCCCCGGTCGGCGGATGCCAGTGCACGGGGTCGCTGGTCCGCAGGCCGCGCCAGACTTCGCCCAGGTCGTGCTCGGCGTAGGTGCGGGGATCGGCCAGATTCGGGACGGCGATTCGGGCTTCGGTCACGTTGCGTCGGCTCCCTGTGAGTCCGCGGCGGCAGCAGCCGCGAAGCGGCCGGCCTTCCCGATCACATCCTCGCTGTAGAGCCGGAGCGCCTGGTTCAGCGCGAATTCGGCCATGTACTGGCGGAACTCATCTACCGGTTCCTCGGCCTGGTTCAGCATCCGCCTGTTGGCGGCTACAGCCGGACTCTGGAGACGCACGAGGCTCCGCTCGATCGCCGCCTCCAGGTCGGCCGGCTCAGCGACCTCGTCCACAAGCAGCCTGGCCTCGGGCTCGGCGGCCCAGATCCGGCGCCCGTGCAAGATGATCTGGCGGGACAGCCGCGGCCCGACGCATCTGGTCAGCCGGAAGTTGGCGGCGCCTGGCACGATGCCCTCCTGAGCCGCCGGGAGGCTGAGGTAGGCGTCGGACGCGGCAATGACATGGTCGAACACGAGCAGCAGCTGCATGCCGCCGCCGATGGCGAAGCTATCCACGGCGGCAACCCACGGCTTCGCGATCGCGGGCGAGTGCCAGCGCGATTCGCCATCGGCAAGGACTCCGCGCACGAGCTTGTGGATGTAGCCAAGTTCGCGGCGCAGCAGGAAGTCGACCAGCGAGATGCCGCCTGCGTGCAGTGCCTTGAGGTTGATGCCTGCGCTGAATACCCGCCTGCCCCGGTAGCGCGGATGGCTCATGATCCCGCCGCGCAGCAGGCCAACCCGCACGGCCGGGTCAAGCAGAGCCAGGTCCACGGCGGTCTCCATGTCGTCGACCTGCCGGTTGTCCTCGGCGTTCAGGCAGTCATCGCGGCACATGGTCAGGTGGGCCACGCCCAGGCGGCGCTCAAGCCGCACTGAGCCCAGGTCGGCCGTGCCGCTGCGGCTGAACTCGGCGAAGCAGCGCTTGCGCCCGTGTCGTCGGCCGGAGCATGGCGTCGAGCAGATGCGGGCCGGCCACCGGCGAACGCAGCACCCCGCGCAGGAAGATGCCCTGGTCGATCTCCCGGCCCTCCTTGGCGGCCTGCGGCCGCGCTCCTCGGCTGCCATCTGCTCTGCCGTAGGGACGAGCCCGGGAAAAGCGGCACAGCCGCCGCTTCGACCAGCTCAGCCAGCCGCAGGCCGACCGCGCGGCCGTCGGTGAGCTGGTCGTAGACCGCGTCGAGCGTGGGCGTGCATGAAGGAAACCCGCAGCCTGCGCGCCGCGTCGTGGGCCATGGCGGCGGCCGCCCGCTGGCCAGGAGTTCGCTGCCCGGCTTCTGGCAGAGCCTCGATCAGGGCGTCGGCGTGCTCCGCGGCCTCGGCCAGCATCTGGCTGGCGCTGGCCAGATCCCCTTGCATCGCGCGGAGGCCGGGCTGCTCGACGCAGATTCGCGGTCATCACTGCGTCCTTGCCGCCGCGCGCCGCAGGGTGCGATCACAGGCCGCCAGGTGAACGCCAAGCGCGTCCTCGAAGCTAGCTGCCGATGCCTCCAGCATTAGCTGCCGCCTGATCGCCAGTTCCCCGCCGTCGGCGGCACTGGCCAGCTCAGCCGCCTTCGCCAGCGCGATCGCCAGGTCGCCGGCCACCTCATCAGCCACCCCCATCGCGAGCGCCGCCGAGCGTCGATGGGCACGCCGAACAGCAGGCCCGGCGGACCGGTCCGACGCCCGCCAGCCTGGCTGAGCCGGTACAGCGCCATGCCAGGCCAGGTAGCCCCGGCCAGGGCCGGCAGCAGCCGCGCCGAAGGGGACATGATCCGGTAGTCGGTAGCCAGCAGCGCGTCAAGGGCAGGTCCGCCGCAGTCACCGTCAGCGACCGCGATCGTGCCCGCGGCAAGGCGCTCAAGCCGGCGCAGCCCGCGTTCCCACTTGCTCACCAGGGCTATGGCAAGGTCGTCCTGTGTCCTGCGGTGCGCCGGACACACGTACTATCACGGCACCGTGGCCGTTGCCATCCTCCACGCTGTCGCACGCCACTCGCAGCGCGGTTACCAGCTCAGGGGACAGCGGCCGGCGGCCGTCAATCCGCAATTCCCTGTTGCCCGTGCTGAGCTGTGCGTCCGCGGAATACGTCACCGGGTCTCCCGTCACCATTGGATCAGCGCCGTCTCGATCGTCGATCCTGGGCCCATGGTCATCAGGACGCCGTAGTCGCCTGGCCTGGTCACGCCCTCGCGAAGCAGCCGCTCATAGGAGAACAGGAACGACCCGCTGGACAAGTTGCCGTAGTCACGCAGCACTCCGGTGGTGTGCCGCACGTCGTGCCGGGTGAGGCCGAGATTGACCCGGATCGCGTCGATGACCTTCTTGCCGCCGGAGTGCACCAGCCAGTGGCTGATCGTCGCTGCGACGCAGGCCGGTCCCGAGCAGCAGGCGGTCGACGACCAGCTCCGCGTGGGCGCCGACCACGTAAGGGATGTCCGGGTCGAGGAAGAAGCTGAACTTGCCCTGCGTGCCATCCCAGTCGTAGCGCATGGCACCGATCGCCTCGGTGATGATGTGGCTGGCGAACGACAGGACTCGGGGTCCGCCAGGCGCGGGCAGCAGCTCATCGCCCTCGCTCGCCGCCGACCAGCGGCGATAGCGGCCGCACCGTCGCCGAACAGGCTGTTCACGACCGCGGTCCGCATCGTCGAGTCGAATACATAGGCGGCCGAGCACGCCTCCGCGCACAGCAGGATCGCGAGCTGATCCCGGGTGGGCCGCCGACCAGGCCGCCGTCACGCCGAGCGCGTTCAGCCCCGCGTTGCAGCCCATGCCCACGACGTCCACCCTGGCGCAATGCGGCGCGATTCCCATCTCGCGGATCAGCAGGGCGCTCAGGCCGGGGGTAAGGAAACCGGTCGAGGTCACGCAGCACAGGTGACCGATGTCCGCCAGGCTCGGCCCCGGCGTCCTTCAGGCACGCCTCGATGGCTCGCGCCCCCATGTCAATAGCCAGCGCCTTGTGCTTGGCGAGCAGATCGCCCTGCTTCTCGGGGACAGGGCCTGCCGTCGTCGCCTCGCGGCGGCAGCGTGAGGTAACGCCGCTGATGGCGCTGTTCAGGAAGACGGATCGGACCTTGGGGTCTGTTATGCTGAAATATTCGAGTACGTCATGCTGAGAGTAGGGCTTCCCTGCCACTGCCGTCCCGACTCCGACGATCCGCGGAACGTGCCTGGTGCTATCCGGTAAGTCCACCCCCAGCTGCGAGGCTTGCTGCGCATCATCGTGTGCGTTGCTCTGATCACTTGCGGCTCACCTTCCTCTTGAACATGCCGTCATTTCTGTGCTGGCTTCGGCTTTCGATGAAACTAGCCAGCCGGGAAATTCCTTCGGTGATCTCTTCCTGAGTCAGGTAGCTGACGGACAGCCGGATACTGTCGATCCCCGCCGCCATGTGGATAGAAGTATGACATCGGCGTCCAGATGACCCCGAATTCCTCCGCCGAGCGCGCCAGCGCGGCGTTGTCCGCCCGGAACGGGACACGCATCGTGAGAAAGAATCCTCCGTCGGGCTTGTTCCAGCGCACCCCCAGCGCGGCCCGCTGCTCCGCCGGGAAACACTGGTCGAGCTGCCGCAGGGTGGACCGCATCGCGTTCGCGTAGTACGCGGCCGTCTCGGTGTTGAGCTCGGAGATCCGGCCCTGGCAGGCGAGGAGCATGCCCGCGATGACGGCCTGGCTCAGCGACGGCGTATTGACCGTCACCATGCTCTTGATCTTGGCAAGCTCGTCGGCCAGCAGGCTGGTATGCCCGGCCGAGTCGGCGACAATCTGGTCCGCCACCGCGAACCCGACCCGGGCGCCGGGGAAGGCGGTCTTGGAGAAAGAGCCCAGATGGACCACCCTGCGCTGCTGGTCGAGCGACTTCAGCGTCGGCAGGTGCGGCCCGGGGCTGACCATCCGGTAAGGGCTGTCCTCCAGGATCAGGATGTCGTGGTACGCGCGGCCAGGCCGAGTAGTTCGCGGCGGGTCTCGACCGGCATCGTGGTCCCGGCCGGGTTGGAGTGGTCGGGCACCACGTAAAAGGCGCGCGGGCGGCGGCCTCGCGCCCGCTCGGCGCGGATCGCCGCGTCGAGGTCGGCGCAGCGGAATCCGTCCTCGCTGCTCCTCCACGGCGACTAGCTCGATGTCCAGCAGCCGGGCCGCGCCGGTGATCCCCACATAGCAGGGGCTGGAGACCAGGAGCACGTCCTCGCGGCCCGGAGATGAGCGCCCGCAGCGCGAGCAGCATGGCCTCCTGGCAGCCCACGGTGACCACGATCGATTCCGGCGGGACGTCGATGTTCTCGTCCGCGCGCAGCGAGTCGGCGATCAGCTCGCTGGATCCGCCCCGCGGTCGGACCGTACTGGAATATCGCGTCACGGATCTGATCAGGCGAGTTGCCACTGGTCGCGCCAGGTGGTCGAGATAGCGGCGCATGTAGGTGAAGATCTGCTCGGTCTCGAAGAAGCCGTCGTATGGGCGGCCCGGGGCGAACGAGATCGCCTCCGGGTAGCGGAAGGTGATCTCGTTGAGGAAGTTCATCGTGTCCAGAACCGGATCAGACAGCTGGCGTGCAGATCCTCCTTCCGCACGTCGGCCGTACGTTCCGCGCCTCCGACCGGGAGTTGACTCGCCAACGTTCTGGCAGTAGCCGAGGTGGGAGGAGCGGTCATGTCTGCCTGGCGGCGGCATCCGCCTCCATGGCCTTGATCAGGCTATTCGGCCGCATGTCCGTCCAGTTCTTCTCGATGAAGTCAAGGCACTCCTGACGCCCGTCTTCTCCGAAGATCACCTCCCAGCCGTCGGGTACGTCGGCGAATACCGGCCATAGCGAGTGCTGCCCTTCATCATTAATGAGGACAAGGTACTTAGCATCCGGATCTTCAAAAGGATTCGTCACCGCACGTTCCTTTCCGGCGATATCCACGGCCCTGGCATAACTCCACAAGCTTCAGTCCTGCCCGTAACACTGTCAAGGCAGGGAAGCGGAGTCAGCTCTTTTTCTTCTGTGGCCGGATATGGTATGTTCAACTGCGGGACTACGTCAGTTGAACGGCCGTCCGCTAAAGGCTAGTTCTTGTCAAGGAATTCGATGATCGCGGAGTTAACCTCCTCTGGACGCTCCAGGTAGCCAAGGTGCCCGCTGGAGCCGATTTCCACGAAGTCGCAGTTCCTGATCGTTTCCGCTACCTCGGCGCACAGGTGCGGCGGGCAAACGAGATCATCCGCGAAAGCGATGACCCGGCAGGGCGCGGTGACCGCCCGCAGCACATCGAATCGGTCGGACACCAAGTCGATCGCGGCCTGCCCGCTCGCCGAGGCCCGCCGGCCAGCCGTCATCTCGAATATGTCCAGCCAGGTCGAGACCAAGGCGTCGTCGTTGAGGGTCGCCGGCGAGAACATCTGGACGATCGACGTGGCGGCGTGGTAGGCGGCGGGCAGCTCGATTCCTTGCTTCGCGAGTACCCGGTCGCCGATGGAAAGCGCCCGCCGGATCGCGTCAGTCCTCGCCCTCGTGGCCATCAGCACACAGCACGTGACCAGCTCCGGCCTGCTGGCCGCGACCTCCGTGGCAATGATCGCGCCCATCGAGGTACCGACCAGCCGGCACGGCCCGAGGTCCAGCGCCTCAATCAGCCCCACGGTGTCCGCCACCACGTCTGCCAGCGAGTAATCCCCTGGCGGCGAGTCCGATGGGGGCAGGCCCCTGTTATCAAAGGTAATAGCCTCATAGCCCGCTCGATTCAGCGCGGGAACCTGATGCATCGTCCACACGTTGCCGCCAGCCCCAGAGCCCATGATCATAAGCACCGGCCCACCGCGACCACTGCGCTCATAGGCCAGCTGGATTCCGTTACTGGTGACAAAAGGCATAGCTATGCGTCCTCCTCGATGAGCAGTACACCAGCACGGTCCATGAGACTCCCGTACCATTCGGCGGCTACCGCCCAGCAATGCATCGCACATCCGACCATGAACGCCAGCTCGAGCTGGTGGATGCGACCATTAAAACGCCGCGCCTCCAGCCGCAGCTCTGCCAGCCGGACGCTCCGCGTCGCCCGTTTGCCTAAGCCGCCGCGCTCGACATTCAGCTCAGGCTCGCTCTCAGCATCGAAGTATTCAGGCTGGAAGTACAATAATCTCGCACCCGCGATTGCGGCGAGCCCGCAGAAATCCTCGGCGCTCATGTCGTTGCTGCCTAACAGCACCAGCGGAACCGAGCCGGGAACGAATAACGGCGTCGCTGGCACCACAGCCAGTTGCTGGTCAGACGCGAGTTGCACGATTCGGGCAGCAAGCTGATCGACGTCTACGATTCCTGGCTGCCTTGCATGTTCCATGGGTACTCGGTCTCCCTTGAGGCCAAACGATAAGACTTACCCCCTTCATCTACGCAGATCGGGACTCGGCTGGTTCACGGTTCGCCCAAGATTCACGTGGGCGCTGACGTTACTGCAGCTGGCTTTCCTAGCCCTACGGCGACGGTGATTCAGCTCCACATATCCGCGTGAGCTCTGGCCCACGGGTCGGTTATCCGCGCCCGATCATCGAGCTCCTGCGCGAAATCCAGCCACATCTCCGCATACTGGCGCGCGAGGCTGCCCACGAGCACAGCGCAATGCGGCGGCACAGCGGTGACGACGGCGGACCAGTCCTCCGTGTCGACCGCCCCGTGCTGCAGCCAGCGCAGAGCCGGCGTCCCCGCTCGGTGTGACGTAGCGATGGGTCACGCAGCAATTTCTCGAGTACCGCCGCCGTTCCCGTTCCCGTTCCCGTCGCCTGCGTCGTGGCCTGACGCGGCCCTGGCGCCTGGCCGGGCACGGCCTGGGGGCTCGCGCGCCCGCTCGCGCCATGCCGGGCCGGGACCGGCCCCTCGCCGCGTTCCAGTCGCTCACGCACATCTCTGGCCGTCCCGAGCGAAACCCCGGAGCGCCTGGCCACCTCGCGCAATGACGCCTGCGGGCGCTCCGCGATCAGCTCGGCAGCCCGGCGGCGGCCTTCTGCCGCGTTGAGCGGACGAACTCGGCCATCCCGGCCGACCCGTGCGTTCAACTGCGGCTCGCCATCGGTTGAACGGCTCCTGATGCCCGCTATCGTCCTGGCGCCCAAGCCCACCACCTGGGCAATCGCCCGGTCCGACAGATGCGGATGCGACGCGATGATCCGCTCAGCGGCCGCACGGCGATCGGATTGCGCAAGAGGCAAGCCATGTGTGACATTTTCTTCCACGGCACGCAGAAAAGCATCGGCGGTACTACCATCGAAGAATTCCACTTCGATGGTTTCCTGCCCTTTCATCGAGGCGGCTATAAGGCGATGCATGCCGTCAATCACGCGCATGCATCTCCGGTCCACCAGAATCGGCGGAAGCGGCCCCTCCACTTCGAGCAGCCGCGCGATATGCGCCTTATCCTCGCCCTCTAGACGCGGCGAGTCGCCAGGCAGCAGCGATAAGACAGGGATTGTTGCTATCTCTTTTACCCGACCCTTAACACAAACGACCTCAGCCGTCTGGTCTGAGCCTGTCTGGGTGGAACTGCACGGAGGCGGACCAGTTACCTCCTGCCTCATCGCTGGCCTCATTCCTCGGGTGACGAAATGGTGAGATATGGCCAATGTCCATCTGAACTAGCCTCACAAACCATAACAGACTGCAACCGTTTGCGCCCGCAGACCGCAACAGGCTCCAGAGACACCGGATGGCAGACAGCCAGCCACGCCGCGGCTAGCGCCCAGCCACGCGAGCAGTTCCGGCGGCCCGGCCCTCGGGTCCACGGACTCGACGCACAACCCCGGCCGCAGTCACGTTCATTGCAAGCGGCTCCGCAATGTGCTCGACTTACGCTGAATGATTGCCCTGTCACTTCGGCCATGCCGGGTATGAGGGCTTTCGCACCCGGATCGCTACCTGGCATTCACCGTCACCTTTGATTGAGGTCGAGAATTTTCGACCTCACTGGCGAGATCCGGCCGACGTGACGTCACAGGTAACTCGCCTCGACCACGATTCATTGACCTTGCGGAACCTGCTTGCTAACCTGCGGACCTGAAAGGCCGGGGCCGGGGCTAGCCGAGTTGCGGCCTGCTTCCGCCTGCCCGCAGGATGACGACCAGCCCGCCCATCCCGCACCACAAGCGCATATGTTCCGTGATGCCCGGGACCGGTGATCACGAGGGCCGGCGGAGACAAGGCGCCCCTGCCGATGTTCCGCGATCATGCCGGGGACAGTGATCACGGAGTTCTGATTGGGTGATCACGCGTCCGATGTTCCGTGACCACGGCGGGCTCCATGATCACGGAACATCGGATGGAGTGACTTTAAGAAGGGACCAGGTTCCGGACTCAGGTTGTGCCCGTTGCAGGCTTGCGCCTTGGCGGCAGTCCGGTCCGGGTAGTGGTTCAGCCAGGACCGCGTGACTAGCTTGCCCGGTATCAGCCCTATCGGGGGTATCAGTCGCCGACCTGGCAACTCTGTCGCGGTTTGTTCAATATGGATCGCGAGGAAGCCAGTCAGGTCCGCAGGGCTCCGTAACCAGGACCGGTGTCTTGATCACGGAAACCTGGCTCTGGCGCGAAGTTCGTGATGTGAGCCGGGGCGGAGGATGACGGTCCGGAACGTCGGCAGGGTGATCACCGGGCAGGGCTTGCGCGGGGTGAAGGGCCGGGTTTGGGGGATCATCCTTGGGAGTTTGAGGGAGTTTGCGCTGAGGTGGTGGCTGAAAGATCTAGGAGACTTTTTTCCTGTAGGAGGGTTGACCACCATATTCGCTGTTAAGTCTCCTACAGGAAAAAAGTCTCCTACAGGATCGGGTGAGCCTGGCCGCGGGTGAGGCGGCTGTGACAGCTGAGTCACCAGGGACCAGTCCGGGTCCGGGCGGTGGCCCCGTCAGGCCCGCGAGGCAGCCCGATCACGGAATTCGCGCCAGAGCCCGGAACTCCGTAGGGTGATCGAGGCTGTCGCATAACCCTCGGCGACCCGCCCGGGCCCGATGACCTAGCTGACCAGGTCGGGCAGCGGCGGTCACGTTCGACTGGGCCGCCAGCCTGACCAACTCACGGGTGCCGGCAGTTCTGGCGAGGTTTTGTTCAATATCTAGATTTGAAAATTGCTGGATCTGCGCCCACCTGGACCCGCATCTAGGAGCCGGCCACTAGCACGAGCTTCTCGCGCACGTGACCGTCATCACTGACTCGGGTGCGCTTCCGCGACCTCATCCCGGCGACGTCAAGCGCGGCGTCGACGCCATCAGGCGCGAGCACGCGAACCCGCCCGACAAGACCTCTTTATAGGCGATGGGCTCGCCCTCGCCGAGCTCGCCGACACTGCCCTCAACACTCGCCCCGATCTCGACTCAGGGTCGCGGCAGGCCCAAGATCAGATAGGAGAACTAAGTGATCATCGCTGGCCTGGGTTACGAGGCGCGACGGAATCGCCAGCCTTGATGATGCTTCCACGCGCGCCGGAGGTGTGCCCGGGCCGGATGATCCCGTGGTCGTAGGCGAAGATCGTGATCTGCACGCGATCTCGGAGGCTGAGTTTGGAGAGGATGCGGGCAAAGTTCCCGCTCGCTGAGGGCCCTGACGGCGACGGTGTCTTCTCCCGCCCCCGGTATCTTGGCCGTTGTTTTTATGGTGCTGTCCAGGAATGAGTTCTCAAGCTCCGTTAGCCCTGAATTATCGGCGCCCGAATCGGCACGTTCGCCACGACAATCTTAGCTGTGACTAGCCCGTATTTCTACAGGCTGGCTTGAATAAGCCTCATAGGTGCTTTACGCTAGCGACGCTAGCTACCCGACATGGGAAGGCAGCACGATGAGCGCCTGGTACCGGGCAGCAGTGGCGGTGTCGCTGCTGGCCGGTTTCTTCGTGGTCGTTCTCTCCATCATCACCACGATGATCACACTTACCGTGTGGAGCACGGAGACTGGGAATAAGTTCTTCCAGAACGGCACGCCTACGACGTTCCTCGCTATGGCCACGACGGCGATGATCCTGGTGGTCTTTCTCGCGCTGTTCGTCTCCCGGCGGGAGAGGGCGCCGATATCCGGGGTCTCGCTTGATGACAGCCAGGCCCCCGCCCTGTGGGCGCTGGTGCGGGAACTGGCGGCGAGCGCGGGGACCAGGCCGCCCGATCGCATTCTCCTTACCGCCGAAGCCAACGCCGGGGTGCTGGAGGATACGACGTGCTGGGGACTGTTACCAGGGGTCCGGCACCGTCCTGCGCAGCCTCGGCGACGCGCCCGGTGAGCGCGGGGTCATCACATACCTGTACCGCGTCCAGGGGTGGTCGCACACCGAGATCGGCGAGCACCTGCACATGACCCCAGGCGCCGTGCGCGTTTCACTGCACCGGCAAACGCAGACCCTCAGGAGCCACTGGCTTCCCGCCCGGCCGTCCGCTCCCCTTTCGCGCCGACGCTACCGGGCCGCACTGGCGACGAGCATCGTGGCCATCTGGGCCGTCGTCGCAGTAGTGGCGCACGCGCTTGGCCTTCCCCTGCTCTTCGCGATCCTCGGCCCGGCCATGCTCGCCATCATCGCTGCCGCCATCAACCGGCGGGCCAGGCTCTGAGTGCTTCGCCGCGCAGCCCGGCGGCTGGCCGCTGGCGGGACTCGAAACGGGAGGATTGGTGGAAGACATCCGGCTAGGGGTGGTCCGCGATGGCGCGGGCGAAGTGGGCAAGTGACTCCAGCGGCGGGCGGGAGTCGGCGTCTTGGCCGGGAGCATCGCACCTGCGTCATGCGGGCAACCTCGCTTCCTGCGTTTCCGCAGGCAGGAGGACTGCCGCTGACAGGCCTTGTTACTTTGCTGTCGAGCCGGTGAGCGGGATCGAACCGCTGACCTGCCGCTTACAAGAAGGTCTGTCCTCAGCTAGCAACTCTCGATTCAGTGACGTCCGCTTGCCCTGTCACCTGCATCGAGGCTTGTCAGGGGCTTGCTGGACCATTCTAACAACGATGCCGCCGTATACCGGAGAGTGCCATTCCGTCCGTGTTATTCGCGTGTTGGACGCCTTCAGTACCTGGACTTGTGTTGGATTTGTGTTGCTCAGGAGCGCGTGCGGCTTCAACCCCCTGACAACACGTACTGCACTGGCGGTCCCGGACGCGTGTGCTCCCATCCCTCAGCCTCATTCTGCGACGACGCGGACCCGTCATGCTGGCGAGCGTCAGTTGGCTGCGGTCGCCGCCAGTTCGTGGAAGGCTGCCTAGATCCCGTCTCTGCACGCGCGAGGCCGCAGCTAGGCCTTGCTCGCCGATGTCGTGGAGCCCCGACCGGTGCAGGCCGACTGCGACTCGATCGGGCAGATCGAGGATTTGAAGACAGGTTTCGCAAGAGCACGTGGGCCAGCACGGTTCGGCCCTCACAGCGAGGACGCGGTCATCCCGGTTGTACGGCGGCCACGACTTCGGACATCAGGCCATTTTGCCTCCAGGCGTGATCATGGCTATGCGGGTTCGGCTCCTCGTTCCTCACCACCAACTTCCTGCGCCATCCCCATGTCAGGCAATGCCAGCAGTTCATTGATCTGCTGAGCCAGGCCGGCCTGGCCGATCTTGGTGGCAGCGGCCAGTGCGTCGCCGAGCACCTCGCGAGCCTCTGCGTGGCCTGCGGCGGTCAGGATCTGGCCCAGCGTCCAGCCCACGACGGCGATCCCGTCGGATCGCTGCAGGCGGCCGAAAATCTGGAACGACTCGATCAGCCGGGGCAGGGCTGACTGGTAATCCTCTCGCGCGAGCTCGATGCTCGCCAGGTCCCAGCCGGCCGCCGCGATGCCGTCCAGGTCGCCGAGCTGCCGGTTGACCTCCAGTCGCCTGTGCTGCAGTTCAGCCGCCTCGTCGTACTCCCCCCGCTGGTACAGCACGTCGGCGATCTTGCCCCAGGTGACCGCGACCGACCGGGCCTCGCCCAGCCGCTCGTACACCGGCAGCTGAACCTCGCGGCGGATCCGCAGCGCCTCGTCGTAATCCCCCCGCTGGTACAGCACGTCGGCGATATCGCCCCAGGTGACCGCGACCGACCGGGCCTCGCCCAGCCGCTCGTACACCGGCAGCTCGACCTCGCGGCGGATCCGCAGCGCCTCGTCGTACTCCCCCCGCTGGTACAGCATGTCGGCGATATCGCCCCAGGTGACCGCAGCGGACCGGGCCTCGCCCAGCCGCTCGTACACCGGCAGCTGAACCTCGCGGCGGATCCGCAGCGCCTCGTCGTACTCCCCCCGCTGGTACAGCATGTCGGCGATATCGCCCCAGGTGACCGCGACCGACCGGGCCTCGCCCAGCCGCTCGTACACCGGCAGCTGAACCTCGCGGCGGATCCGCAGCGCCTCGTCGTACTCCCCGCGCTGGTAAGCGATGTCGGCGATCTCGCCCCAGGTGACCGCGACCGACCGGGCCTCGCCCAGCCGCTCGTACACCGGCAGCTCGACCTCGCGGCGGATCCGCAGCGCCTCGTCGTACTCCCCCCGCCGGTAAGCGATGTCGGCGATCTTGCCCCAGGTGACCGCGGCCGACCGGGCCTCGCCCAGCCGCTCGTACACCGGCAGCTCGACCTCGCGGCGGATCCGCAGCGCCTCGTCGTACTCCCCCCGCCGGTAGGCGATGTCGGCGATATTGCCCCAGGTGACGGCGGCGGACCGGGCGTCGCCCAGCCGCTCGTACACCGGCAGCTGAACCTCGCGGCGGATCCGCAGCGCCTCGTCGTACTCCCCCCGCTGGTAGGCGATGTCGGCGATCTTGCCCCAGGTGACGGCAGCGGACCGGGTCTCGCCCAGCCGCTCGTAGACCGGCAGCTGAACCTCGCGGCGGATCCGCAGCGCCTCGTCGTACTCCCCCCGCTGGTAGGCGATGTCGGCGATCTTGCCCCAGGTGACGGCGGCCGACCGGGTCTCGCCCAGCCGCTCGTACACCGGCAGCTCGACCTCGCGGCGGATCCGCAGCGCCTCGTCGTACTCCCCCCGCTGGTAGGCGATGTCGGCGATCTTGCCCCAGGTGACCGCGGCTTCCCGGGCCTCGCCCAGCCGCTCGTACACCGGCAGCTGAACCTCGCGGCGGATCCGCAGCGCCTCGTCGTACTCCCCCCGCTCGATACGGCGATGTCGGCGATCGTTCCCATCGCCGCTGCCGCTTCCTGCTCAGATCCCGCATCGGTGAACAGCTGCGCAGGCGTGCCGGAGCAGCTGCTCGGCCTGGTCTGGCTCGCCGCGGGTGATCAGGTGACGTGCCCGCTCGGCGATGACGCGGGCCTGGTCCAGCGGGCTCGGCTCCTGCCTGCCCGGCTTCGGCTCAGGCTGGACGGCACGGTCCAGCAGCGCCTCGCCCGCGTCGCCGTCGCCGCTGGTCAGGGCCGCGTCGGCGGTCTGCCGCAGCAGGTCCAGCGGCACCGGCCGGCCGTGCCGGTCCAGCAGCCCGATCGCGTCCTGGCCGAGCCCGAACGCATCGGCTGCCGGGCCCGCCGCGCAGCTCGGCGACGGCCCGGGCGGCGCAGGCGGCGGTGACTGCCGGGTCACCGGCGAGCAGGGCGAGCCGGGTGAGCTGCAGGTCCAGCACCGCGTCCCGGCCAGGCCGCGGTTCCGCCCCGCCCCAGGCCGCGAGCAGCGGCCCGAGGCTGACGGCGGCCAGAGCGGCCTGCTCGCCGGCGGTGAGCGGGTCGAGCCGGCCGGCGGCCAGCGGGATCGGCGGCCAGGGCCAGGCGGGCCGGGTCGCGCAGGTCGGGGTAGGGCTCCAGCAGCCCCAGGCCCCGCAGCCGGGCCGCCGACCCGCCCACCTGCCTGGCCAGCGCGCCGATGACCGGTTCGGGCACCGGCACGGTGAACAAGGTGACCGCCCGGAGCAGCGCGACGTCAGCCGTCCCGGCCTGCTCCAGCAGGGCGTCCAGGGCCAGGTTCTCCAGGAACGCCCGCACCTCGGCGTCGGCGGGCAGGCCGCCCTGCGCGCAGGTAGGCCTCCATGCCGGCCACCGCCGCCTCGGCCCGCCCGGCGTCGACCTGCGCCCCGTACACCAGCCGCAGCCCGATCAGGTCCTGCAGGCCCGGGTTGCCCCGGCTGACCGCCACCGCCCGGCCGCCAGCCCCGCCCGCTCGGCCAGCCGCCCGGCCGGGGTCAGGGCCTGCTGCCGGCGCCGCAGCTTGCGCTGGGCCACCGGCGACAGCGGCCGCAGCTGCACCGCTTCCAGCCGGTCCTCGCAGCCCGCCGCAGGGCGAAGGTGAACCGGCTGGTGACCAGCAGCCGGCTGTCGGTCGCAGGCCGGGTCGAACGCCCGCAGCACCGCCGCCAGCACCGGCGCATGCCCCGGCCGCGACCCGGTGCGGGCCGCCCGGGTCAGGGACCAGGATCTGCTCCAGGTCATCGATGACCAGCAGCAGCGGCCGCTCGCCGTCCGTCGCCCGGCCTGGGCGCACGGCCCGGCCAGCAGGTCGATCAGCACCGCCCCGATCGCCTCGGGCCGGTCCCGCACCTCCGGCAGCCGGGACTCGATCAGCTGCCGGGCGGCCGGGTTGGTCCGCACCGCCGCCGCGACCGCGTCCAGGACCGCCAGCGCACCGTAGTCGCCGAACACCACCGCCACCGCGAAGTCCGGGCACCGGTCCGCGATCCGGGCCGCCAGGCTCGACTTGCCCAGCCGCCCCTGCCCGTGCAGCAGCACCCCCGCCCGGTCACCCGACCGCAGCGCCCGCAGCGCCTGCTGCAGCTCCGGGCGGCGGCCCACGAACATCTCGGCTGCCGCGACCGGCACCTGCTGCTTGCGGTCCAGGAACATCTTCGTCCCGCGGGTCGCCGTCACCAGCGACCGCTTCCGGCTCCCCGCGACCAGCGGCCCGCCGCCGCCGGGACCCAGCCACAGCCGGGCCAGATGCCAGTCCGCCCGCACCACCGGATCCTCCGACTCCAGCAGCGCCCGGCGGGCATCACCCACCGCCACCGCCAGATCGCCCCGGTCAGCCAGCCCCCGGTACAGCCGCTCCGCGAACACCGTCGCCGCCCGATCACCGACCGACCCGTCCCAGCCCGAGCACCGCCGGCACCCCCGCCGCCACCAGCGCCGTCGCCAGCGAATGCGCCACCAGCCCGCCCGCCTACTGCCCGCGCCGGTCCCGCCCTTGTGGCCGCTGCCCGGCGGCAGGTGACCAGGATCATCGGCGCCGGTCGCGGTCAGGCACGCCGACACGAACAGCAGCCGCGGCACCGCTCCGGCAGCAGACCGCACCAGCTCAGCCGCCGTCACCGGCACGGCCCCCGCCCACCTCGTCCTCCATCATCAGCACCGGCACGCCCGGCTCGCCGGGCCGGACCGGCCAGTTGTTCAGCCCGTGACACGACAAGTGCACCACCGGCATGCCGCCCAGGCCCGCCAGCCTGCCGGCCCAGCTGCACCGGGTCACCGGTGTCGTCGACCACCAGGTCGATGCGGCTCTCCCCGACCGCAGCCAGGATCGCCGCTTCCTCGGCCTCGAAGTCCAGCTCCTGCTGGCCCCGCGGCGACGACGCCATGAACGCCAGCCCCAGCCGGAACCCATCCAGCCCCGGCCGCGCGCCCTCCGCGCCCAGGCGCCGCACCACGCAGAACCGGGCCAGCCCGTCCCCCGCCAGGAACCCGCCCCCCGGCCGGGCCAGCAGCTCCCACGGCGCCCGCAGCACCGCCCACGCCGCCTCCGACGGCGACCGCGGCCCCGCGCACCTCAAACACCACCGGCCGGGCCGCCCGGTCCAGCAGCGCGGTCAGCTGCCCCTGATCCCCGTCCAGCCAGCCGAACAACTCCCGGCCCAGCACCATCGAACACGCCGGCATCCGAGCCGCGCCTGCACCGCCCGCACATACCGGCCCGCCAGACCCGGTCAGCAACTCCACATCAGCAGGCCCGATCACACGCCGGGACCCGACCCGCTCATTACCGGCCAGCACCTCAAAGCCCGCGCCATCAGCAATCAGGCCAAACACGCCGCCCCCTGCACATCAGCAATCACCCGAACCCCGCAGCCCCTCCGAGAAAACCGGACGCAAGACTGCCTTCACCACCCACGTGCCATTGTCTCACCAATTACCCGCTAATCAGCCCGCACCAAGCGGATACATCAGCAACCGCATGCGCAGCAGCGATCTGACCCGAACCCGCAGGCATCCGGCCAGCCGGATCAACGCACCCCGGCTAAACAGCCGTGCGGGAAGAGACAGCAGGCACACGCCGCCAGCATGGCTGGCGCTTCGCATTCAGCCTGGCCCGGTACTCACGCACGAACAATCACAGCCCCTGAATCACCGTAAATAGCCATTGGCAGGACGGCCAACAGCCCGTCAGCATTAACCGTTTCATCCCTGCCTGTCCGGTCACGGATGACGCCGGTCAGCGCTGTCCCCAGGTGGGTCTGTCAAGTTAACGGTGTAACGATGTTGGTTGTTACTTCCTGCCGGCGGTGAGGCGGCCGTCGAAGGTGATGTCGAAGGCGTTCAGTGCGGCCTTCCACCGGTTGGTCCAGCGCTTGCGGCCCTTCCCCGTCGGGTCCAGGCTCATGATCGCCAGGTACAGGCACTTGAGCGCGGCCTGCTCGGTCGGGAAATGCCCGCGCGCGTTCACTGCCCTGCGGAGCCTGGCGTTAATGGACTCGATCGCGTTGGTCGTGCAGATGACAGTTCTTATTTCCCGGTCGAACTGAAGGAAAGGAACGAATTCGGCCCAGGCGCTCTCCCAGAGCCGCATGATAGCCGGGTAGCGTTTCTTCCATTTCTCCCCGAATTCAGTGAAACGGTCGAGTGCCTCGGCTTCAGAAGATGCGGTATACACAGGCTTGAGGTCTTTCGCGACCTGCGCCCAGTCTCTTTTAGAGGCATACCTGAAGGAATTCCGGAGAAGATGCACGATACAGGTCTGCACTATTGTTTTCTCCCAGGTCGCGCTGACGGCGTCGGGCAGTCCTTTCAGTCCGTCGCAGACCAGCATGCACACGTCCCGCACGCCGCGGTTCCTGATCTCCGTCAGGACCCGCAGCCAGTACTTGGCGCCCTCCCCGTCGCCGTGCTCGCCAGCCCGCAGCCCCAGCACGTCACGCTCCCCGTCCACCGTGACGCCCAGCGCCAGGTACACGGGCCGGTTCGCGACCTGGCCCTCCCGGATCTTCACGTGAATCGCATCGATGAAGACCACCGCACAGACCGGGTCCAGCGGCCGGCTCTGCCATTCGGCCATTCCCTCCATCACCCGGTCAGTAATGGTCGTGATCGTCTGCTCCGGCACCTCGGCGCCGTAAACCTCGGCCAGATGCGCCGCGATCTCACCGCGGGTCAGCCCTTTCGCTGACAGGGAAATCACCATGTCATCGATCCCGGTCAGCCGCCGCTGCCTCTTCGCGACGATTCTCGGCTCGAAAGACGAATCACGGTCACGCGGCACGGAAATCTCCACCGCCCCCGGCTCGGTCAGCACCGTCTTCGCCCGGTACCCGTTCCGGGAATTCCCGCCATCCCGCCCGGCCGGATCGTTTTTCCCATAACCCAGGTGATCATCGAGCTCGCCTTCCAGCGCGCCCTCGACGACCATCTTCGTCAGCTTGCCCAGCAGCCCGCCCTCGCCGGTCAGCTTCAGGCCGTCGTGCCGTGCCCGCTCGGTCAGCTCCCGCAGCAGCTGCTCATCAGCCGCCGACAGCTCCGCCATGTCCCGAACCTGGCCGTTCGCTACATCTGTCACAGGTGTCTCCCTACTTGTCAGGAGTTACACCGTTGAAATTACAGTCCCGTGTTCGGCGATTCGTCGTGGCGCTGGGTGCTGTCCGGGCCGGGTTTTGTCGGTGGGTCATGTTAGGTTGTGAGTACGTAGAGAGATGGCATCGCCGGGACGATTGTGGTCTTGGTTCGAGGTGATATGGACCCCGTTTCGGGGTGTGTGTCCCGGCTGAGCGGCCCTCCGTTTTTTCCTGGTGAGTTGTGGTTCCGCGCCGGCGCCCGTCCTGGTGCGGGCGTGTCCTGAGCGGCGGCACGCGGACTCCGGCCAGTTCCCCCGTGTTGTCATCGGCGTGCGCGCGTGTCCCAGGGAGGTGGTGCCTGATGCCCGGTCAAGTCCAGCAGCCCGGCGCTGCCTCCGCCCTGCCCGCACCCGCCTCCCCCGCACCCGACTGTGCCGGGTCCGGTTGTGCCGGGTCCGGTTGTGCCGGGTCCGGTTGTGCCGGGTCCGGTTGTGCCGGGTCCGGTTGTGCCGGGTCCGGTTGTGCCGGGCCTGGCTATGCGGGGTCGCCGGGCCTGGCGGGCGGGGACCCGGGGTCGGCGGGGCACGCGGTGTCGATGGTGCTGGCCGGGCTGGGGTGGCTGGCCCGCGCCGACCTGACCGCGGCCCCGCAGGTGGTGCAGGCTGAGTGCCTGCGCGGCCTGGAGCAGGCCCGGTCCGTGCACACCGCCGCCCAGGCGGCGGTCCTGTCGGCGTTTGACTACGGGGCCGGGCACGAGGCCGACGGGCAGCCCACCGCCCGGTCCTGGCTCCGCTGGCGGACCCGCGTCACCGCTGGCGCCGCGTCGGGGTCGGACGGGTGGATGCGGCGGCTGCGCGCTCACCCCGAGATCTGGGCCGCGCTGGCCGCCGGGGAGATCTCCGAGTCCTGGGCAAAGGACATCTGCGCCTGGACCGACCTGCTCCCCGAATCCGCCCGCTCCGACGCCGACCGCATCCTGCTCGCCGCTGCCGCGGCGGCGCCAGGCTCACCGACCTGGCCGGCCTGGCCCAGGAGATGCGCAGGCGGCTCGCCGTCCCCGACACCGACGGCGATGACGACGGATTCGGAGACCGCCGGGTCCGGCTCGCCACCACCCTGGGCGGCGCCGGGAAGCTCGACGGCGACCTCACCCCCGGCTGCGCCGAGGCCATGCGAGCCGTCCTGGACGCGCTCGGCAAGAGACGCGGCCCCGAGGACCTGCGGACACCAGGACAGCGCCGCCACGACGCACTCGAAGAAGCCCTCGTCCGGCTCATCGCCGCCGGCGGCCTCCCGGACCGGGCCGGCCAGCCCACCCAGATCCAGCTCCACCTCAGCCTCGAAGAACTCACCCGCCGCCTCGACGGCCAGCCCGACAACGACGGCGGGCGCGACGGCACAGAAGACGACAGCACCAGCAACCACGACACCACCGGGAACGACGGCACCGGGAACGACGGCACCGGCCAGGACGGCACAAGCCAGCCCGGCGGGCAGAACCCGCTCAGCTCCCGGCTACGGCCCCGCCTCCAGCCCGACGGCGACGGCACCACCGTGCCGCCCGCGCTGCCCTGGCCCGCCGCCGCACCCGGCACCGAATGCGACGCCACCCTCATCCCCGTCGTCACCGGCCACCTGGACCACGACCTCCTGCACAAGCTCACCGCCCTGCTCACCCGCCCGGTCACCGGACCCGGCAGCGGCACCCCCGGCAGCGGCGGCTGCGACCACTGCGGCACCGGATACGGCCCCGCCACCCAGGACCAGGTATTCGACCAGGTCCGCGACCTGCTCGTGAAGAACGCCGTCGCCCTGCTCTCCGGACCGCACGGACTCGCGTCCTACCTCCGCACCGGGACACTCACCAGGCCCGCCGCCTCAGTCAGCCTCCCCCTCGACGTCGGCACCAGCACCGACACCATCCCCCCGCACCTGCGCCGCGCCGTCATCCTCCGCGACCAGCACTGCGCCGCACCCGGCTGCACCGCACCCCCCTCCGCCTGCCACGTGCACCACATCCGCCCCAGAGGCAAAGGCGGCACCACCAGCCTCACCAACATGATCCTTCTGTGCGGATTCCATCACCTCATCCTGATCCACCGATGGGGCTGGAGCATCACCCTCAACCCCGACGGCACCACCACCATGACCAGCCCCGACGGCAGCCGCATCTACCACAGCCACGACCCGCCGAACACCACCGCCGCCTGAGGGCTGGACGAGTGCTTACAGCGGCTCCGGGATCGAGTCCCGCTGCGCGACGGCGACAGGCGAGATAATCGCTGCCATGCACGACGGCCGGGACGGTGATGGGCTCCGTTCTGTCGTGTCTGTCGTGCTGCGTGATCGAGGAGGCACGTATGAGACAGGCGAGAGCCGGGAGAGGCAGCCGGTCTTCAGCATCACCAAGATGTTCATCGCCGTGGCGTGCCTCCGGCTGTCCGGCAGGCGCTTGCTCGACCTGAACGAGGCAAGCCGAAGCTGGCTGCCAGCAGCGCCGGATGGCGTGACCGTACGCGAACTTCTCAGCCACACCGCCGGGCTGGCGGACTACCCGGCGGCCGGTGCCTACCAGACGGCTGTGGCGGACTACCGGGCTGAGCCGTGGGATCTGGAGCAGGTACTCGCGGTCAGCCTGGCACAGCCCCGCTCCGAGCGGGGGCGCGTCCGCTACTGCAATGCTGGTTACTGGATGCTCGGCGCCATTGTTGAACGGGCGGCGCGGACACCGCTGCCCGATGCGCTGGCCGCCGAGGTGTTCGGCCCGGCAGGGATGACCGATACCGCCTACCCCGACCTCAGCGCGAGCATAACCGCGGATGGTTACAGCACGTTGTGGGCCGGACCAGCCGGAGCCGTCTGGTCGACCGCACGAGACCTCGACATGTTCCTGTCTGCCCTGCTGAGCGAGACCCTGCTCACCGCCGATGACCTGACCGCCATGTGCCAGGCCACTCTCATCGAACCGCGCCATCCCTGGCCCGCGCCAGGCTACGGGCTGGGGCTGATGACCGACCACGTCCTGCACGCCATCGGTCACGCCGGCAGCGGCCCCGGATACCAGGCAGCCGCCTTCACTCTCGCTGACGGCAACCGCTCCGCGGTCGTCCTAGCCGCAGGCGGCACCACATCCGATCCCGTTCAGCACGCTGTCGACTGGCTCAGATCTGACCAGTGACGTCAAGCAACCGGCCTACTCCTGACTCGCCGATGCAGTGCATATCGTGACGGCTCCCTTCAACCGGGTCGGATATCCACGCGATCTCGCCTTCGAGAGTGCAGGCGACTTGCGCGTTCATTTCCCGTAGTTTGTGCTTCCCGGAGTAAAGGCCGGGATCGGAAGCCCAGGACCAGCACGGAAGCAGGGTTCGTCGACGACGAGCTAAGATTGCTGATCGAACTCGTCAGCAGTGGGCACGATGCCCGCGAGGACTTTATCCAGGAGCGGGCTGATAGCTGATATCACACGGCTGATCGTCGGCTGGGAAACCCTGAGAGATTCTGCGATCTCCGCCTGAACACGATTGCGGCGCAGGTAGGAGAGTGTCACCAGAACTGAGTCGTAAAGACCGAGGGCGAGGAGGCCAGGATTCCTTTCCCGTTTAAGCTGCCTTTTGCCAGATCAGAACGCAGAGTTCCGAATCTTTTCCCAGGCGAAACCAGTGGCATGATACATGCGGCGGCCTGCGTTCCCGAGAATCGTATTGTAGTGACTCAATTCTCCCGGACGCAGGCCGTTCTTACACTTTGACACGCCGTTATGGCAAGCCCGTTTTGTCCTCTCCCTGAATAATCCTCATGGTGCTACTACCTTGCTGCCAGCACCGCCGAACGTACGAATGCCGCGAGTCAACTTCGCGATATCTACAACTTCCGCAGCCGTACAGTTCACGGCGGACGCTATCCCGAGTTCCAAGATCTAGTGGCCTCGTGTGGCGCAGCCAGGATGTTGGTCGCGAAGGGTCTGCTGTGCGCCTTGGCCGAAGGCGTCCCGACGAGCGGAGACTTCAACAAGATGATTCTTGGAAATAGCTAGTCCACCTGCTCCGGAGTGCTCGTACTCATGAACACACCGAGACAGCTAAGGCAGCAATGGAAGGGCCTTAAGCCAGTCGTCGAGTTCCGAGTTTCGGCGGGCAGCAGCCAGCAGTTCTGCAGTCGGTGCTAGCGCCCAAACGCTGTCCTTGCCGAAAATGTCATCCGTGCTGGTGCAGCGCGTGCAGTGGCCGGGCATTGGCTATTCCGTGGTGGCCGGTGCGCGTTGTGGAACTGCTCGAATTCGTGCAGTGGGTGCGGGAGGTGCCGCTGGTTCCAGATCGGGGTGCGGTCGAGCAGTTCGCGACGGCAGGTCAGCACCCGCCACTCGCAGATCGCGTTCATCCGGGGCATCCGGACCCCGGTGAGCACGAAGTCCGCGCCCGGCCCGGTGACCCGCACAGGCGGGCAGGTCTACCGGCCGCGCGTACTGGCCGGCATGGCGGACGTCGGGGCGCTGCGCACGCTGCGCGCCGAAGGGGTGCCGGCCTTGCTGTCAGGACCGCCCGGCACGGACAAGACTAGCCTGGTCGAAGCGGCCTTCCCCGACCTGATCACGGTGGCCGGCGACGGCGACACCACGGTCGGGGACTTCGTCGGCGAGTACGCCCAGCGGCCCGACGGCACGTACGAGTTCATCTCGGCGCGGTCCTGACTGAGGCCCTGTCCAGCCGCTTCTCCGGGCGCGTGGCGCGGTGCCTCGGCCTGCTTCCTCCCGGCCAGCGCCAGGATCGAGGTCAACGGCGACCACCTTCCGGTGGACCCGGCCACCGCCGACCCGGCCAACCCGGCCGACCGGGAGCGCTACCCGCCAATGGGGGGCAACCGTTCACGAGTGCGCGCACGCCGCCCACTCCCGCTGGCGCGCGCCCCCAAGGGCACGGATGCCGCCTGGTCGGCGGGCGGCGACCGCGCTGGAGGAGTCGCGGATCGAGGCCCGGCAGGTCGCCCGCCGCCCGGCCGACCGGGCGTGCGGGGCTGAGGGTAGCGATGGCCCGCCGCCAGCGTGACGCCCATACGGCGGAGGATGAGGATGACTGGCCAAGCGGCATGTCGCCCAGGCGGTCGGCCATCGCGTCCGCCTCTGTGCGGTCTACATTCAGGCGCCGACTCACAAAGGCGATCGAGCCCGCACGATCTGGCGGCGTCACCTCCACCGGGGTCGCCACATGCCCCCAATTCGGGTTGGGCGAAGTGACGATCACGTGCCCATGGCCGCCGCGGGCACTAGCGAGCCGTGCCGGAACCTGACAACCGTGATATAAACCTCACAAGCGCGCAGTCGTTCCAGGCAGTACTCCGCTGGCCGCGCATCCCGGGCCGCGAAGTAGCCGGCGTGCCCCTGCCCGCAGTGTCCCCGGCCTGGTAGTTGGCTGGCTTATCAGCGATCATGAAATTGCGCGCGCACCATCTGGTGAATTGCTTCAACGGCCAGGGTCTTAGCTCCTGAGGTACAGTTACAATGCGAAGCCTGGTTATATTATCTTTGCCCAGCTAAACCATGAAGATCATGGTAAGACTCCGAATCTCCGCACGCGGCACCGGGCGGTCTCACCGCACCCGACTGAAACCCGGCCCCTCACGCAAGCTAGCCGGGCACTGCACGTCTGGGAGTTGAGCGAGGACAAGCAGCCTCAGAAGAGGAATTCATACCGCTGCCAGTCGCCGCTGATGAGTGTCCGGCGGGCGAATGCGCCGCGGGCGTTGCCGGCGAAGAACCATAGGTCGCCGTGCCTGTCGCGGGCGACCAGGTCGTTGGTCCCGTCGTAGTTCAGGTCGCCGATGCCGATGACGGCGTTGTAGCCGGACCAGCCGCCGCTGACCCTGGCCCGGCGGCTCAGCCCGCCGCGGCCATTGCCGTCGTATCGCCACATCACTCCGTGCCGGTCGATCGCCAGCAGGTCGCCGATGCCGCTGCCGGTCAGGTCACCCGAGCCGACGAGCCTGGCGTACTGGCCGAAGCCCCTGCCGATCAGCCGGCGGGCCCGGAACTGGTTGTGCCCCGTTCCGGCGTATAGCCACAGCCGGCCGGACTTGTCCACCGCCACGAGATCCGCGATGCCGTCGCGGGTCAGGTCGCCCGGCGCGGCGAGCAGCGTGTACCGGCTGAAATGCTTTCCGACCACGACAGACGGCCGGACATAATCTGGTCCCAGATCAAGCGCAAGGATCCCGTTGCGGTATCGCACCAGCAGGTCTGGATTGCCGTCATGCCCCGCATCCCCGAACGGGATCAGGCCCGAAACGCACGATGGTGCCGCACAGAAGGAGAAATCCGAGAACCAGCTATTGGCGATGAGTTTACGGCTGGGCTGTTTTTCTGATATCCAGTGAGCCTGCCACTGATCGGTGACGCCGCCATGGCCCTTTCGGAAGCGGATCGCGAGCAGCGATGGCGCGCCTGAGCAGTCTGAGGCCCTGAACGGGATCTGGCCGCAGTGCACAGTCACCGTGCCATGATCGGCTACTACGAGCCGGGCGCCATCCGGCGGGACGACACTGAGGCTCCAGTCGTAGACGCCGCTGAAGGCGCGCTGCCGGTCGGCCAGCAGGCCGTTCCACGTCACGTTGAGTTGCTGCACGACAGCGTGGCCGCTAGCGGAGTAGACCACGGGCCCGAAATGACTGCGGCGGATCTCCAGCCGCCACGACGAGATCGGGCTGTAGAGGGTGGCGGACTGTTCCCAGCGTGACCCGGGCGAAGTCAAGTCCACGTCCGACGAGGCCGCGGAGTGCGGGGAATAGGTTGCCGGCCAGGAACGCGGGACTCCCGGATCAATCACGTGCACAGCGTCGCCAGCATCGACGTAGGCGATGTCGCCACCGTACTTGTCGACAGACCAGGTGATGTTACGGCTGTCCGGGCTAGGTCCGGCTGGCACGCTGGCGATCGCTATCGGTGCCGCGACGGTGTCAGAGTGAAAGTCGTACTCGACCAGGTCGACGGTGCCCTGCCCAGCTGGCTTGGCGATGACGAGGTAGCCGTCGCCGAGCAGTGCCTGGCCCGATGGAACCGCGATGCGCCGTTTAGTTTTCAGGTCATAGACGCCGGCCGGGCCAGACGCGCCGCACGACCAGTAGATCCAGCGCAAGGTCACCTGGACGTCGGATGCGGCACATCGGCTGCCGGTCCGGAGCGATCCTGCCGGTTTCATGGTCGCGATTTCAGTGGCCTTGAGCCTGCCGGCTCCGTCGCTCTGCCATAGAGTCGAGAACCACAGGCCCGCACCGGTGATCGGGCCGGTCGCGACGACCTTGTAGGTGATGACGTACTGCCGGGCCGGATCGCTGCCGTTGATGACCTCGCCGCCATCCGAGGCGTCAACGACGCTGCCGTCAGCGGACGGGATGCTGATCCCGGTCAGAGGACCGCTGGAAACCGTGTTCCAGAATTGCACCGCCTGTAGCTGGCCGGTATTAGGCTTCATCAGGTAGTTAGTACCGAAAATGCCATTATCGACAGAACGGACGCACGAAGCCCCGGCTGAGCATGCGACCGCGCCGAAGAGCGGTCCGAACCAGGCCGGCGGCGCAAGGTCCCCGTCGTCGAAGGCGGTGCCGGGTTCTAGCAGATGGTCGAACATCTGGTACTCGGCGTCTCCGCCGGCGTCGGTGCCACCCTCGATATGCCGCACGACGCCCTGGGTGATCGTGAGCCCGGCGTTGGCTGGCGTCACTGGTGAAAGGCGCGGCACCGCAGTCGCCGTGACGTTGCCTGGAGACGTCCGCGGTCATCCGCTGGAAGCCGTAGCTGGCCTGGTCAGTGCCGCCCTCGGCGACGACGACGCCATCGGGTGTCTCCCAGAGAAGGCCATCGGCCACGTGCGGCAACGCCGTCACTGCCGGCCCGCCGCTGAGAGGGACGGCGATGGCCGGGGTACCGGCGGAATATCTCAATGCCGCTATGACGGCCCCGCCCGTCACGGCGACCGAGTCAGCCGGCGTCCCAAGTGGACGCCGGCAACTGGACGTTCGCCGGCGCCGCCGATAGATCAGTTCGCGAGTAGACGTGCACGATCTGCGGGACGCGGTCGTAAATGGCGACCGCGGTCGGCGTGAGCACCGCGCTGCCGTCGTAGACCGCACCCAAGCCGGACAGAACCGCGGCCTTGCCGCTTGCCAAGTCGACTAGCGCGTAGCCCGGCTGCCCGGCTGTGTACGAGATGACCGCCGATGACTGGTCACCGGCCTCGTCCGCTCCGAGCTGCGCGCCATGGGGAAGCCCGGTCACGTTGGTCGTTGTCGTTCCGTTTTTGCTGAAAGTCAGTATCTTGGCGCCCGGTTGCTCAGTTGGCGTCACCAGAACATGATCGCCGTGGACGCCGAGAATCCTGTACTTCGATGGGATACGCCTCGATGTCGCGAGGCGCGTCACGAGATTCAGCGTGCCAACTTGCTGGCCGGAGACCAGCCCCACGGTGTCCGGCCCGGCAGTGAACGTCTCATTCGGGAATACGGGCAGATCGCTGACGAGTTCGGTCTGGCCAGTAGCGTAGGTCGTCAGTGAGAATCCGCCACCGAGAGTCCCGAGAACGCCGCTCGTGCCGGCGAACGCGATGCGCGCTGGGAGCCAAGGCTTCGGCTGGTCCGGGGGAATCACCACAACCTGAACAGGCCCGGAACGACTAGGGGCGGCCGAGGCGGCCGTCGCCAGCCCGGTGGATGCCGCGACTATGACAGCTAACGCGGCAGTGCCGGATCTTGACCAAGCGAACATTCGCTGCCCCTCGCTCGAATCCTGTCCCTGGTCAGATTGTCTCACAGCTCAGAAGCGGCGATGAGATACACGAAGCTGACCTGGAAAGCCTCTCTGTACCTTTATATTCAAGGGGCGTGAGGATCGCCGAGCGGCGACGTGAGCTGATGATCGAGGCGGCCAGCTGGCCGCGGCGCTCTCCCTTGTATCTCGATCATCCGCGCCTCTCTCGGCGAGAACGCCCGCCAGGCTCGCCTCGCAGGCGACGGAGATGGGCAGGCGTACTGGCGCGGCCCGGTCGGCGGGGTCGACGATATGATCTGGCAGGCCGTGCGTGCCGGGTTCGGCTTATTTCCAGCGCGAAGCCGGGTACACGCGGACTGGCCCATGCCCGGCGGATCGATGGCCGGGAGACCGGGCAGTGGCGGGTTGCCGAGCTGGCTGCAGCACGCCAGCCGGGACGGGTGGGCGACCTGCTGTGGGCGGCGGCGATCGCGATCGCGTGCGGCCTGAACCTGGATGACATCGCGCGCGCGAACCTGGCCCGCACCAGGGACCGCTACCCCCGGCAGCATCCTGGGGTCAGGCTGCGAGGGCCTGCCGGTCTTCGACGCCACTTACCCGGACCGGGAATCGGCACGGCGATTGAGGAATGGCATGACCGAACCGGAGACTCCGCAGCGCTGGAGGAAGCCGTCCGGGCCGCGCGAGACGCGCTGGCGGCCACGCCGGTCGGCCACTCGGACCGGCGGACCGGATAAGGCTCTCTCATCCTTGAAAACAGATTTGCTAGTCTCGGCAGTATTCTGCCTTAGCCCGGAGGACCAGGAGGCGGCTGAATGGCGATCGACGACTTACCGCTACCCGTGGTTAATTTCCTGAACGCGATCGGGGTGCCGTGGCCGTATGTCGATGAGGACACGGTGTGGCAGTTCGCGTCGCTGGTGCGGGAGTTCGCGCAAGCGGTGCAGGCGACCCATCAAGACGCGTCTGAGTCGGCTGCCGCAATCGCGAGGGCTCATCAGTCGGTGTCGACGGCGGCGATGGCATCGGGCTGGGCGAAGCTGTCGGCCCGGCATTTCGATGAGATCGTGGCTGGTGCCGCGGTACTGGCCGATGCGCTGGATGCGGCGGGGGGCTACATCGTGGCGCAGAAGGCAGAGGCGATTGCCGAGTTAGCGGGGATGGCGGCGGCACTTGTCGCTGATCAGGCAGCCGCGGTGGCAACGTTCGGGCTGGCCGAGGTTGCGCTGCCGCTGATCGAGGAGGGGGCGGCGAGGCTGGTTGAGTCGCTGGAGATGGATCTGCAGCAGCACATTGTCGGGCAGGTCATCGAGGCGGCGGCCAAGCCGCTGTTCGTGAAGGTCGAGGCCGCGCTGTCAGGTCTGGACTGGTCGGAGTCGGGAGCTGAGGCAGGCACGCCGACAGGGTTCTCGATTGCCCCTGCCGCAGTGACGGCTCAGACCGCCGCGCTGCGCGGCCACGCCGCCGCACTGCGGCTGCGGTCGGCAGCGCTGGCAGGCGTGGTGCGAGGGCTGAAGTTCTGATGAGCCAGATGCTGCCCGAGATCTTCGAGGCCCTGGGCAAGGACGCTGCTCAGGCCATGGACGACAGCGCTGAGGCGGGCGCACGTTTCTTTGAGCAGACCGCTGGCAATGAGGACACCGCCGTTGCGCGCCTAGCTGCCGTAGAACGGGGGATCGCCGACCGGGCCGCTGCGATCGGTGGCACGGTCAGCCAAGACGCAAGGGCCGCTGGCGGTACGCTCAGGTTCAGCGGGCGGATGAGCGATGATGAGCTCACGAACGCACTCCGTAACTGGACGAGCCAGAGGTTCCAGTTCGGCAACCAGCAGTTTCTGCTTGACCGGGGGGACTTCGGGCACATCCTGTCACGTCATATGCCGGATTTGTGGGATGGTTCAGTTAAGCTAGAGCAGACGTTCTTCGATCCTGACATGTCAACCAATGATATACAAGACGCCATTACGAGCGTCATGAAAGAGAACAGAGATAGCCTCATCGACCGCGGGTCGAACGCCATTTATCAGATCAAAGGGTTGTACGATGGCAGAGAATACCTTCTCGGCATCAACAACGGTCATGTCGCGCAGTTCTTCCCCTTGCCAAGGAGTTGACGGTTGATCGAGGTCGAATCGTACCTGCGAGTCAGCGATGGCCGGTTCACGCGTGTCGAAGAGTCCCGTGACACGCCGGCTGATCCTCGCCACGTCGAAGGTGCGCTTACTTTGAGTATCGGCAACGTCGTGGTGCTGGATACTACGACGTGGGACTACATTGATCAGTTGTGGGCCTATATCGGTGACATGGTCTCCTCGCTTGGTGATAGGAACGAGGTCACCACGTACTTTCCAGATCAGCCCGTCAAGCTGACATTCCGTCGGCAAGCCAATGGCCGGGTCCTGGTCAGCGTCGAGATGAGCAGCGGTTCCAGGGTCGTTAACGTCGGGGAAAAGGAACTCGTCTCCGAGTTGCAGTCCAAGGGCTCGGAGTTCTTCGCCAAGATGTCTGAGCTTTTGCCCGAGAACCGCAATGGCTATGACAATGCGGTCGCCCGCCTCATGTCGTACCGGGCATAGGCGACAGGCATTCACCGGACTTTGACCCGAAACGGTTTGCGGCACACGAGAGGTTCTTCGTCGAGGACGTCCGCCGGTGGACGGGGTCGCGGTTCGGGGTAGCGCTGCCCGCCGCCCGCACCGCGGTGTGCGGAGTCTCGGCGGGCGGAGAGCTGGCGCTCGCCATTGGGCTTCGGCATCCGGACATCTACGGTGCGGTCTTCTGCGCCTCGCCAGGCGCGGGTTACCGGCCGCCGGCGCTGATGCCGAGTTCACTTCCGCGCGCGTACCTCGTCGCCGGCGTACTGGAGCCGTTCTTCCTCGCGAACGCGACGAGGTGGGCGGGCGCGCTCCGTGATGCAGGTGCGGACGTCGTCATGAGCGAGCGCGCCGGATCGCACGGTGACGAGTTCTGGCGGCAAGAGTTCCCGCTGATAGTGGCGTGGGCGTTCGGACGATCTCGGCCGGCCGGATCGGCAACCGCGCCATCTGCTGCCCCGCGAGTCTCGGGCCGCCGGCCGCGCGTAACCCCGGCAATTCCGGTCAGGGTGCGGGGGATCGTTCGCGCGTGCGTGTTCGGCCAGTGGTGAAGGACACCTCGACCGTCGTTCACGCGGTGGCTGAATCGCTGTGCCAGCCGCTGTCTTTGGACGGTGTGCTGGACGTCGACGTATACCGGCTGCGCCCGGCGAATGGTGGTCCTGACCTCGTTGTGCGAGCCTTCGGTGCCGGGGTTGAAGCCGCGACGGTGAATGCTGCCGCTCGCGTTCTGACCGGTTTGGCGGGCACGCCGTTCCCTGCCGAGCGCTGCGCGAGCCACTCTCCGGTGCTGTCACTCGGGGGCGGTCGGCACCTGCTCGTCACCGAGTACGTCGAGCCGACACCGGCTCCCGGTCCGGGCTTCATCTTGGCCTGGTGCGCCGGACTGCTCGCTCGGCCGGCGACCCGATCCGCACGAGACCTGCCCTCCGGCGGCGGCTGGCACCGGCTCGGCACCACCCCGTCGCAGGAAATCGACGAGGCGCTTCGCCTCGGCGGCCAGATCGGTCCTTCCGTCGGCAAGCTCGTCGACACCCTGGCCGACGCCGACGACGGCACCGGTCTGCCCGAGGCGCTGATCCACTCCGACCTGACACCGCCGAATGCCGTCCCGCGTGGAGACCAGCCCCCGGTGATCATCGACTGGATCGGAGCGGGCCGTGGCCCGCGGGTGTGGCCACTGGCCTTCCTGCTGTTCGCGGCGGGGCCGCGAGGTGCTCGCCGCGGTCTCGACCGCTACACTCGCTCGATCTCGCTGTCCGAGGAAGAACTGCGCCGGCTGCCGGGGATACTGATCACTCGTCCGCTGGCTCTCGATCTATGGTCGGTCGCGCACCAACGCATGACAGTGCAGCAGTCGATCACACGCTGCCACGCGCACCGGGCTCGAGCCGAAGCGGTCGCTGCGGCTCTGCGCGATCCCGGCCGCCTGTGACGGCATTCACATCCACGCGCAAGTATCTCGACAGTCCAGACACCGTCGCTGTTTCGTGAGCCAGACCCGCAACGGGAATCGCAGATGCGAGGCCATGCCCGCTCACAGGCGTCCCGTAAACCCCGCCTGGCGGGGATTCCTTCGGTACCTATCCGGGACACCGTCTCTCCGCCCGCATCAGCCCGGCACAGAATCCCGGTTCTGTGCTCTCGCCTAGACCCCGTCGCCTGCCAGCTCAGCGGCACATATCGAGTCCTCTTAGTGCCGGTTGTCAAGCGGGATTCCGGGTTTGGTTATTTGCGCTGGTGGCTGGGGCCGTAGGGCGGGTACTGGGTCCGGGAGTGGCTAGTCCGAAGAGCTGGCGTGCGGTGTGAGCCGGCCGCGCTGGATGCAGAGTCGCTCCCGGTTGCCCTCCCGGGTCCTTGCCGTGGATGGCGTTGCGGGCGTCGGCCCGCAGGCGGCGTAGATGGTGTCGCAGATTCGCTTTTTGAGGCTGCGGGGGGGCTGTCTGCGGCCCATTGGCTTAGATCTTTGGAGGTGCTGACGGAAGGGCGGCTGGCACCTTTCCTGCCGCGAGGGATGCTCGATTCGTTCTGGTCGCGCGGGCCGCGCTCGGCTCGTGGCCGACGACGGCAGGGCCGACGAGCCGAAACAGCTGACCCTACGTCACTTGCGGGCGAAGCGGCTCATTCTGCCACGACTATTTCCGTGGCCATTCGGCGACGGAGCCCTGGAACAGCGCGCACGTGTCCCCATACCAGGCCATCGTAGTGATCCGCCGCCAGTGCGGGCCAGCGGCGACGAGGCGGGCGCGTGGCTCAGCCACCCCACGCCAACCGGCCTGTAGAGATGGCACTGGGCCGCGCAAATTTTTATGAGAAAAAAATACCTTTACCTTTTGGGTTTTATTGGGAGAAGATCTGCGGGGGCCGAGCCGTACGCCTCGGCGAGGCGGCCTTCTGGGTCGTGGGCAGCGGAGCCTCGCACAAGAACTGGGCAGCGCGGCCCGGCTGAGCGACGCCTGTCCCAACGCCCAGATGATCCATCTCCCGGTCCACGCCTCCTGGCTGAACCAGGTCGAGGTCTACTCGGTCCTCCAGCGCAAGCTGCTCACCGCCGACGATTTCGAGGGCCTGGACGAGCTCGCGGAGCAGATCATCGCCTTCGAGAGCCACCGCAAGGCCGCCGCCCGGCCGTTCGACTGGAAGTTCACCCGCACTGACCTCAGCCAACTCCTGGCGCGCGGCAAACAGCACGACCGGCACGCACCGTCACAGCTGGCAGCATGACCCCCGACGAATTGACGGGTTCGACCACTAGACCTCGCATGTCCCCTGGGCCGCGCCGTCTTGGTGGCAGGAACCTCATGCCTTGGGGTGGGCGGTCGCGGGCCCGACCGGATCGTTTAGCTGGCTGTGCCGCTTTTGTACGGCCGTCGGCCCGGCTTATGGCACCGGGGTCGTGGTCTGGCTGACGGTGAATGCCTGGGGCCGTGGGCGAGCCGGCGTAGAAGCCGACGGCGACGCAGTTGCCGGCCGTGGCGCAGGACAGCGAGTCGATCTCGCTCACCCCGCGGATCTGGAGTGCCTTGCCCCAGGTGCCCTTCCTCTGGACGACGACGAAGGCCTTGAGGCCGGTGCCCGGCGGACGCACGATATACCCGCCGGCGGTGCAGTTGCCGGGCGAGGCGCACGACACCGAGCCGATCTGGGAGTTGCCGGTGCCCAGGGCTGCCAGGCCAGGAACCTTCTGGGCCTTGCCCCAGGTGCCGTTCGTCTCGCTTACGACCATGGCTTGCTGGTGCCCGCTGACCAGGTACCCGCTGGCTCTGCTACCTGACTCCGAGTCAGCACGCCAGCTTTTTACAGGCGACGGCCCAGCCACTCAACCCACGATCTAGCCCACAGCCCTTACAGCATGCCTTTGACGGCAAGAAGCGCCTCCAGTGCGTGGTCCCTTCATCACGGCCTCCGTCGCCCACTCGAGCGCCGCCGTCCGGCCGTCGGCAGCCATTTCGGTCAGCGGAAATGGCCGCATCGCCGTGGCTCTCCGTGCAGGTGAGGAAAACTGACCTGCCAGGTGCGGGTGCCTGGCCGCGCGCACCGTGGATGACGGACCGATGGCTCCACTGTCGTGGCTTGTCCCAGGGGCGGATGACGGCGCGGTCGGCCCGGTCGGCTGGACAAGATGGCGCGGCGAACCGCAGGAGCATCGTCGGATACCTGCGGGGTCATGAGAGACTGTCGGTGTTGAGGGCGTTGTCGAGCTGAGCGTGCGAGCGCTCCGGTACTGAGTCAGTTGCCGGGGAGCGCTCGCATGCAGGTCAGAGGCCAGTTTCGGACGCCGGCAACCGCACAGAGGGATCGGAAGACGGCCGCATGAGCCCAGCGCTCGCAGAACGCTACGTTTCCGCAGGTCAGGCGGCTCGTTTTTGGGGAGCCGTCGCAATTCACGCCCGACAACGAGGGCATAGAAACGCGTAGATGCTGTACACGAGGGTAATGAGTATCCCGTCGCAATTCACGCCCGACAACGAGGGCATAGAAACATGTTCCTCTGATCGACCCAGTCACAATCGTCGTAGTCGCAATTCACGCCCGACAACGAAGGCGTAGAAACGGGACGTGGGCCGGCCGTTCGGTCACTCCGGCTGGTCGTCGGTGACTATGGGGCCGCCGCCTCGTCCGGGGGCGACGGTGACTGTCTTGACGTAGCGCGGGTCGGTGCTGGTGCTGTCCCATTCGTACAAGGTGGCCTGGAGCGTGTTGAGAGTGCGGCCCAGGAGGACGGCGACGGGGAATGGCACGCGCAGGAACAGGTGAACTCGGTTGGTGCCGGCCTGGGCAGCGCAGTCGCGTATCCGCTGGCCGAGATCAGTGATGAGGCTCGCTGAGGCCAGTGGAGAGATCTCCTCGCGGCTGGACTGTCGTATGCGGGTGATGCGGGCGTACCGGTCGCCGTGATCTTCCAGGTGGCGGGCGAACGTGTCGCCTGGGGGCGGGCTGCTCACGAGGTCGATGTAGATAGCCGCGGGGCCGGGCGGAGGACCGGCCTGGAGCGTTTCCGATTCCTCTAGCAGCTTGACGCGCGGGCCTGCGCTGTCGCTAGCGGGCCGCCAGATGGCACCGTCCTTGTCTTCGACGGTGACCGACCAGTCGCTCGTCGTGGGCACGGCCGCGCCGAGGGCGAGGGCGGCCGTGAGGTGGGCACCGCCGCGGATGCGGAGCTGGTGGGCTCCGGCGGTGGAGAGCAGTCGCGGAAGGTCGGCTAGGAACTTTGCGAACGGCGGCCAGATCTGAGGGTTAGGAAGGCGATGTCCGTATGCCGGGGGCATAAGGCGCACGGCGAGCGGCACTTCGGGAGGGGCACCCTTGGGGTCGGACCGGGTCTGGATGTCGAGCAGCAGTTCCGGGTCGCCGAGACCGCGGCAGGCGGTCATGCGCCGGGCGGCGATCTCGCTGGCCAGTACCGCGATGCCGGCGTCGTCGAACACGGGGTACTGCTTGAAGCGTTTCAGGGTGCCTGGCGGCTGGGCGAGGAGGGTGTCG
The DNA here is from genome assembly GCA_963819285.1 of uncultured Actinomycetota bacterium. Lineage (GTDB taxonomy): Bacteria > Actinomycetota > Actinomycetes > Streptosporangiales > Streptosporangiaceae > Chersky-822. The sequence goes on along the minus strand of CAWFVM010000001.1, from coordinate 300,504 downwards.
GCGGCGGCGTGGTCGAGATTCCCGCTTGCCGTGGCTCCGCTTTCCTGATCCGGCGACTCGCGGACGATACTGCCGACAGCGAAGGTGAAGTCAGGATCGGGCTCAAGCCGCAGCAGGCCGGGTACCTCGATGTCGCGCACGACACTTGAATGCTCGATGTCGGGGGTGATCAGCAATGCGGCACCGGACAGGCCGCCGGTCAGTGCTTCTTGCAGTCGCTGGGTGGTGTCGCCCGCCCGCAGGTCGGTGACGTCATGCCAGACCGGCACGCCGGTGGCGCGCAGCGCCCAGGCGAGCGAGGTCGCCAGGCTGCTGCCATCGGATGCGCGGTAGCTGATGAAAACCGGTGCGAGCGGGCTGACCTTCGCCGGCGACTGGTGGCTGGCCGCCTGGGCGGCTGGCCGGATTCGGGCTCGGCTGTCATCAGCTTGTCCCTTCCCGGGTGCGTGCACTACTGGCCTTGTTCTTTCAGATCACGGGTCTTCGACCATTCAGGGGTCCGGCGGCCTCATCCGAGATGGAACATTATCCTGCTTCTTTACCGGCAGCTAGCAGTGGCGCGCGGTTGCGGGTGAGTTGCACTTCTTGCGGGCTGGTTGGCGTATTGTCGCGACAGGCGGGGAATGACGTGTCGGTTCGATATCTGGACAGGTCAGCTGCCCGGCCGGGGGTTTCTGGCGAGTTCTTCCTGTTTTCATGATTTGCGTGTGAGGTTGTGGTCTGGTGACCAGGTTCGTCAATCCGTATACTTTTGTACCGCTTGTGATCGAGCCGGAACGGCACGCGCCGGGCGGTCATGCCGTGATGGCGGGTGAGCGGTTCTCGGGAGTTCTCGAGATCACGCTCAGGGCTGAGACGCCGCTGATGATCGGCGGCTACGGCAATCGCGACAATGCGGACGATCGGCTTCCCTCGGTGCCGGAGCGCGCCGACGGGACGCAGATGATTCCGGGGTCGGGCCTGCTCGGCGCGGTGCGGTCAGTGCACGAGGCGCTGACCGGGAGTTGCCTGCGCGTGCTCGATGTGGACCGGGTGCCGGTGCACCGTCATCCGGCCAGCACGGCCGAAACCAGCGGGCTGCGGCTGGCGATGACCACGGAGGTCGATGCGGGGCGAGCGACCAGGGTGGCGTTGTGCGATGAGAAGGTCGTGTGGATCGACCAGGAGCTGCTGCGCGGGGCGGGTGGCCAGCTTCCGCGCACCGGCGACCGGCTCGATGTTCCGTGGGATAAGGCGATGGAGGCGTCGCCTGGTCGATGGCTGCTCCGCGCCCAGGAGACCGAAGGAGCCAGGATCGGTGTCCGCAGGGGGATGCATTCAGGGCTGGACGAGTCCGGGGTGCTGCTGGTTACCGACACCAATGCCCGGTCCGATCGAGGTCGCGCTTACTTCGCGGTCGGCCGGGTGGGCCGGGACGCGCCGGCGCGCGATGTTTCGCCCGAGGTGTGGGACGTATACAAGCAGACAGTCGGCGGTGCCGATGACCTGCGGCCTGCGGAGCTTCCGCAGCCCCAACGAGCCAGTGTACGGATCGGCCGGGCCCGCCTTCGCCGACGTGGCGTGGCCGAACAAGGATGATCATGGGCAGCCGGGGCCGGTCGTAGCTAAGCGACTGCGTGCGCGCCGCTACCTCTATCCTGGCCAGCCGGTGTGGGTACGGCTAGCCGGTCAGGAAGTCACAGAAATCAGGCTGTCGAGGTTGTGGCGGTATCAGGGAGATCACAAGGCCGGAGACCGGGCCGGTGGAGCCGTTCCGTGCACCGACCCGGAGAAACTGTGCTGGTCGTGCCGGATCTTCGGGTCCGCTGACACCTCGGGTCGCAAAGAGGACGACATCGCCCGGCAGCGCTCCTATCGCGGGCACGTCCGGATCGATGACCTGATGGCCGCGGAAAGGTTCGAGCCGGTCCCGTGGAAGCTGGCGCCGCTGGCGGCGCCCAAGCCTGGCGCCGGCCAGTTTTACCTGGATAACGCCGGCGTTCCCGAGTCGCGCAGGCTAGCGGCCAAGGACACCCGGCCGGCGGCGACCTGGGGATCAGGCGCCGATGAGCGGGCCGACGGGCGGCCGAACCCCCGGCCGATCCGCGGCCGGAAGTTCTACTGGCGAACCGCGGCACCGGACCAGGGACAGCATCCGCGCGGGAAGCACCGGCACTCGTCCGACACGATGAGCAAACACGCGGCCCTCATCCCGACGGGTACCGTGTTCACGGGCCGGGTCTGTTTTGAGAACCTGAGCGCGGCCGACTACGGGTCGCTGCTAGCGGCGCTTGATCCGCGGCTGCTGGCGCGGGCCGGCCAGACCGGCTGGAGTAAGGCGGTGACGGGCGTCGGTGGCGGCAAGCCGTTCGGCTTCGGCTCGGTCCGCATCGACGTGCGGCCGGTCAAGGTGCAGACGGCCGCGATGCGTTACCTGGAGGCGACGGGTGAGGTGCCCGAGGTCGCCGGGGCGGTGACCGAGTTCCTGGCCGGGGTGACGCCGCAGGCCGCTGCCGCGTGGCCCGCGCTCCAGAACACCCTGACCCTCGGGTTCGTGTCCGATGACCTGGTCTGGTATCCGCCTGGGCCTGGCGTTAAGGGAGACGAGGACTTCGACCGCAGCTTCGAGTTCTTCTCGCGCACCTCGGGACTGAAGCTGACCAAGGAGGTGCGGGACCTGGTCGTGCTGCCGTCGGCCGCAGGGTCGGCCGCTGACCAGGTACTCGAGAGCGCGGCCGGCAAGCGACCTCAGGAGGCCAGCGAGCAGCGCCAGCGCGGGCGGCGGCCATGAGCAAGAAGCCAGGCAGGAAAGGCAAGGCCGCGCCGACCCGGCAGCAGCAGCAAGAGGCCGCTGCCCGCCGCCGCGCCGGGGGCGGGCAGCCAGCGGCGAGCCGGGCGTCAGCCGTCCAGGCGCCCGCCCAGGCCACCAGGCCGCGCCCCAGCCCGCAGCCGGCCGTGCGAGAGCAGGCCGATCGTCACTACCTGGACGTATCCGTTGTGCGCATCCAGGATTGGCTCGGTCGGACGCCCGCGCTGAAGTTCCGGCGCGGCGGGTCGGTGCTGCTCAGCCAGTGGACCGGGCGGGATGCGTGGCCGGACGACGCCCTGCCGGCCCGGACGCGCTGGAACGCCGAGGCCGGCGATCTTGACGGTGTTGTCTCGCTGGTCCTCTGCGACGGCGTGCCCGAGCATGAGGCCGGTGCCGTGCTGAGCGCGGCGGCCAGGCAGGTCGCCTCGGTCCTGCGGGACAAGCTGCCGTTCTGTCCCGTTCAGGCTGTCGCTGGTTCAGGCGACTGCTATGCGGTCGCGTTTGGCGAGCTTGAACGGGCCCGCAGCGACGGCGCGTTCCTGGTCGACTCCCCGGCCCCGGCCGCCGAGCTGATCCTGGCCAAGCCCTGCGACCAGTGCCGCGCGGCCCCGGCGGAGCACGAGAAGGTCCTGGCGGCTGTCGCCGATGACGGCAAGCCCCCCGACCTGTGCGCTGACTGCCTGCTCCGGGTCGAGCCGGCGGGCGGGACGAAAGGCGATTCGCAGCCCCGGTCGCCCCGGCCGGAACGGAGAATGCGGGCCGCGCTCGCCGAAGCGGGAATGACCGTGGCCGGGTTCCCGGACAATTTCGCTGAGCTGGCTTTGCTCGGTCGCCGTGACGCAGACGACACGCCGACCCAGCTCGGCCTGATCTATGCCGACAGTAACCGGGTCGGTGCGTTTCTCGGCGCGGCAGCGGCGCAGGCGCGCGCTCACGGCAGCCCGGCCAAGTCCGAGATCGTCACCGCTGTAGACAACGCGGTCCTGGCCGCCCTTGCCGACGCGGTTCTGGCACGCTTCGAAGGCGGTGACCGCCCGCCCGTGCTCGCGCACCTGGCCGGCGGCGATGACTTGCTGATCTCGGTGCCAGCGGGAGATGCCTGGCCGTTCACCCGGGCGCTGCTCCTGGCGTTCAGCGACCGGATCGGCCGGGCGCTGGACTGGCCCGCGGAAGTCCGCGCCCTGCTCCCGTCGGTATCGGCGGGCCTGGTGTTCCACCACCTGAAGGCGCCATTCCCCGATGTGGTCCGGCTGGTGCACGACCAGCTCGTCGCGGCCAAGAAGGCGACGGCAGGCAGGCAGGCCTCGGTGGCGTTCCTTGACCTGACGGCGGACGGCGACGTGCCGCCGTGCAGCCGCAAGCCGCTGACAGTTCGCGACCTCGAGCGCCAGGCAAGTCGGCTGACCGAGATCGCGACCACGTCGCGCTCGCACCGCGAAAACATCATTGGTCTTGAAAGGCTCGCGCAAGCCGATCAGAGCTCGGCGGGTACTGACCGAACCGGCGAAACACCCGTCGAGGCGCTCGCCCGTCGGGTCATCGACCTTGGCTGCAGGCCGATCTGGGATGCCGTGCTCGGCCGGTCCGGTGCGACCGCATCAGAGGTCCGTGCCGCTCTGACCGGCGACCCGGCCGCCCGAGATGAGCTTCGCCGGACCCTTGACCTGGCCCGGTGGTGGCCGCCGGCAAGCGTCGCCGGAGCACCCGAAATCGGAGCCGGCACCGCGCGGATACCACAGGAGGCGCAGGCATGACCGTGCTCGGCTTCACCGTGATCTTCCACAGTCCGTTCCGGGTCGGCGCGGCGTATGCGCGTGACGGCATCGACGCCGCGCTCGACCGGCATGAGCCCTTGCCGCCAGATCACCTCAAGGGCCTGATGCGGGCCGCCGCCCGCGACCTGCTCGGCGTGCCGGAGTGGCTGGTCGGCGAGGTGTTCGGCAGCCCCAGGGATCCGTCGCCGTGGTGCTGGTCAGCGGCCGAGCCGGACGAGAAGTGGGAGTTCTCGTACCGGCACCGGGTCGGGATCGACCGGAAGACCCATTCGGCAACGAAGGATCATCTCGTGCTCGGCGAGCAGGCCTGGGCACCGGCGGCCCGGTTCGAGGTGTCGCGAGCCGGCGCGCTCGATCAGGAGGCGGAACGGCTGCACGTGCTGGTGCTGCGGTGCGCCGCGCCGGCCGTGCACGGTCTGGGCGCCTGGCGGCGGCGCGGCCTGGGCTGGGTCGGCATGGTGCCGGACGGCGGCGTCGTGACCGGGCCGGAAATCGCCGAGCTGATGAGCCTGACGGCGGTGCCGGGATGAGTGAGCTGACCCTGACCTTGCGGCGGCCGGCCAGGTCGGCGATAAGGCCCGCAGCGACTTCGTGCTGAGCACCCAGGACCATCTCCCCGGCACCGTGGTCCGGGGCGCGTTCGCCGCCGCGTGGATCGCCCGCAATGGCGAGCCTGCGCCAGGCGCGTCTGGCCGGGCCGAGTTCATGCGGCTGTTCGAAGGCGACGTCCGGTACGGGGCGCTGCTGCCGCGCGGCCTTGAGATGATCCCGCTGTCTGTGGTGAGCCACAAATACGAGGTCGGCGAGCTGTGCGGCGAGGCCGAGTACGACCGCGCGGCCTGCGACAGCGTTCCGGCTTGGTGTCCGGACTGCGGGTCGCCGTTTGAGCAGGCCAGAGGACTGCGCGGCAGCGGGCCGGCGGTAAAGACGCGCCGGCGAACCAGCGTCGTCATCGCGCCGTCCGGGGTGGCCAGCCGCGGGCAGATCGTCAGCCGGGACACCCTCGCCGCCGGGCAGGCGTTCAGCGGCACCGTCGTCGCGGCCGATCCCGCGCTGCTCGGCCTGCTCGCTGACCTGGGGCAGGTCCGGGTCGGCGGCCGCCGCACCACCCACGGTGCCGCCGACGTTCGCATCGCCGGCGGCCAGGACCCGCCCACCGCCGAGCGCGGGCAGGACGGGCGGCTGATCATACGGCTGCGTTCGCCTGGCATCTTCACCGACGACCACGGCAGGCCCGCCCGTGACCCGAACGCCGCCGAGCTGGCCGAAGTGCTCGGCTGCCAGGTCCGGGTGGAGCGCCGGTGGGCGCGGTGGCAGACCGTCGGCGGCTGGCACCTGGCCAGCGGCCTGCCCAAGCCGGCCGAGGTCGCCGTCGCGGCCGGGTCAACCTACCTGATCGAGCCGTCCGCGCCCGTCTCCGGCGACGCGCTGGCCGAGCTTGGCCGGCGCGGGCTCGGGCTGCGCCTGCGCGAGGGGTTCGGCGATCTCGCGCCGCCGCCGCAACTCAAGCCGGGCAGAGGGGCCCGCGAGGCCGAGGAAGACCGGCGGCGCGGCCTGATGAACCTGGTCGCGCCGCTGCGCGGGCTTCAGGTGACCAGCGGCGAGGACTGGGCGGCGCTGATGACCTTGCTGGCCGAGCACGCGGGCGGCGGCGCCGCCGCGGCGGCCTCGCTGACCCGGATGACTGAACAGTTCGACCGATGGATCAGGCAGGCGGTCGCCGAGTTCCTGCGGCTGCCCCGGCCAGATGCCGCGTACGTGGCCGGGGAGCTGAGAGGCCCGTGACAGTGACCACCGGAGCGGCGTCGCCCGGCGTGCGGGACCAGCAAGACCGAATTATTTCTACATCTTTCATACGGTTTATCTTGTGCTTCGCTGAGCCCGGGGCGGTGACCGTCCCCGCGTGGCCGGATCCTAAGCAGGACGCATCGTGGGGACGGGAGTGGGCGCACCTGGTCGCCGACACCGACCCGCAGGGCAGGCCGCACCTGCCGGGGACGTCGCTGGCCGGCGGGCTGCGCGACCTGGTTCGCGCGGTCGGTGACGACGAACTGGCGGACAAGATGTTCGGGCACCTCCGGCCGGCCGGGACCGGGGGGAGCGAGGTCGATGCCAGGGCGAGCCTGATCTGGGTGCTCGGCAGCCAGTCGGTGGCCGCCGACGGCTCGGAACTCAAGACGGTCGCCACCGACCTCAGGGCATCGACCGCGATCTGCCGCAAGCGCGCCGCCGCGGCGGCCGACACGCTGCGCTTCGAGGAAGTCCTGCCGGCCGGCAGCCGGTTCGAGGTCTTCCTGCGATGGGACAACGCGCCCGCCGACGAGGTCGAGCGGTTCGCCGGCTGGCTAGCCGGCTGGCGGCCGCTGGTCGGGCACGGGGTCAGCCGCGGCCGGGGACGGTGCGCGGTCGAGCGCGTGCGGCACGGAACGCTGCACCTGGACGAGAGGGACGGGCTGCTGCGGTGGCTCACCCTGAGCGGCCCCGCCCTGGCCCGCGCGGTCGCCGCGATTGAGGTGACGGCGCGGGCCGGGTCAGGGACGAGGCCACTGGCGCGGGTCCAGGTGAGGATCACCGGCCCGCTGCGGGTCGGCAGCGGGAAGCCGCCAGAGCGGACTGGTGCGGAAGGGCAGCAGGTCACGCCGGTGTTCCGGGTCGGCGAGCGGTTTGTGCTGCCGGGCGCCGGGCTGAAAGGGCTGCTCCGGTCCAGGATCGAGTTCATCTTGCGCAGCGCCGGGGCTGAACCCTCCCCTTGCCTGGACCAGAGATGCGGTGGGTGCTGGACGTGCGAGGTGTTCGGGTTCGGCGGCGGCCTCGACCCGAGGAGCACGTCGGTTGGCGCCCGCGCGCTGGTGCGGGTGCCTGACACGGTGGTCCTGGAGCCGGTGCCGGTCGTCAGGCAGCACGTGGCGATCGACCGGTTCACCGGAGGTGCGCAGGACGGCCTGCTGTACACCGTGGAGGCGCTGGAGCAAGGCACCTTCGACCTGGTGGTGGAACCGCTCGCCGATCTTGGCGAGGTCAGGACGGCCGGGATCCGGGCGCTGCTGCGGCTCGCGCTCGAAGACCTCGACGACGGCCTGACCGGCATCGGCGCTGGCGTGGCCCGAGGATACGGGTCGGTGCGCGTCGGCCTGGCCGACGCGGAGGCACGCGGCGACCTGCCGGGAGGAGCGTCGGCCAGGGAAGCGCTGCGGGCGCTCGTCGCCGGCGGGAACCGGGCGGAGGCGGGACAGTGAGCGGCGGCGGAGTGCCGGCCGGCCGGATGTCGTGGGCCGAGGCGGTGGCCGGGCCGCTGGCCGGCACGACCTGCCTGTGGCAGGACCTTGACGGGCTGCACGTCGAGGCGGTGCCCGAGAACGCCCCGCCCACCTCGATCATCTGGGGATGGCTGGACAAGAGCCGGCTCGTGCGGGCACGGCTGGACGGCGCGACCGCGTTCGTCGCCGTGCTCGACTGCGCGGACGGCGGCGACCTGCCCGGAGCCGTCCGCACCCTGAAGTGGCCGGCTGATGACGGGCGAGTCGCGGCGACCCGCGGGCGAGGACCCGACGGCCGGAGCGGAGGAGTCGGGGCGCGGTACGAGCAGGTCGTAGTCGACGGAATCAGCGATGGAACCGGTCCGGTCACGTTCATCCGGCCAGCAGATGGGTGGTGACGATGCCGGCCGTCCTTGAGCTTGAGCTCCGGGCCAGCTGGCCGCTGCGGGCAACGACCCGCCAGTTGCACGGACTGGCCTGCGCGATCTTCGAGGGAAGCGACGCTGGTGACCATGCCGGCCAGGAGAAAGCGTTCTCGGTCTGGCCGCTCAGCCGGGCGGACTCCGGTGCCGCCGACGCGCTTGACGGCTGGCTGCTACGCACCGCCTGGCTGCGGCCGGAGTTGCCGCGCTCGGTGGCGACGGCGTACAGCAAGCTCAGGATCGGTCACGTCACCTGCACGGTCACCGGCATCGCTCACCAGCCCGCCAGTCACGCAGAGCTCGCCGCCGGTCCGCCGCTCAGCCGGGTCGATCTGGCGTTTTACTCGCCGACGTATTTCTCGCAGAACGGCACTGACGTCGTGAGTCCTGATCCGCGGCTGATCGTCGGGTCGTGGCGGCGGCGGTGGAACGCGTCCCTGCCGCCCGGTCACGACCTGCAGATCGACGAGGAGGCCTGGCGTCAGGCGCACCGGGCGTTGCGGCTGGCGGCGTTCGACCTGCGCACCGAGCCGATGGATTCGGGGCGCGGGCGCGACCGGTCCGGTTTCACCGGAACGGCGACCATCGTGGTGGCCGGGGACGCTCCGGACGGGGCGCGGGATAGGTTCGGGACCCTGGCGCGGTTCGCCGGGTTCAGCGGTACCGGAGCACAGACGACGCACGGCTTCGGTGCGACCAGGGTGCTGTCGTCGTCAGCCATGCGCTGACCGAGGCGGCAGCCGGGGGCGCGCGGTTGGGGCTGGATCAGCTTGGTGGGGTGCGAGGCGGCGGTTCGTGAGCTGGCCCGGTTGTGGCCGGCGAGCGTGAGGTCGTCATCGTTCCAGGCTGGCGACCGTTGCCTAGCCTTTGCGGGGTTGGGCCTGGTTCGCCCAGGCTGGTTTTCCCAGGCAGGTCCGGATTGTCGGGGCCGAAATGACGAGCGCAAGCCGTTGACCTGGGCTTTCGTGGTGCGCCAACCGGCGGCCGAAACGGTTCGGCGGGAAGAGGCTTTACCGGTCCGCGCGCCTCGACACTGCTGGCGGGCAGGTCCGGTTGTTCGAAGCCATGCGCCGTCTGCGAGCCCGTGCCGTCGAACTTAGCCAAACGCGTTAGCGTGCTGGACACTGCGCGCTCCAGCCCTGCCTTTCCGCCCGGCTGCGGCGGCACCGACCCGGCGGGAGTTGGCCTGCTCCTGCCCTGCACCGGAGTCCGCCGTCGTGGTCCGCAGTTCAGAGTCAGCGAGTTCCACGGTGCTGCCAGCATCCTGCCCGTCTAGGTCTGGCGCATCAGCCGCCGGCTGAAGCGGCTAGATGGGAGAGGGCTTGTCATGGCGGGCCTGACGGGCCGGTCTCTAGCTCGGAACACGCTACGTAGTGCGGGTCGCGTGCGCTTGGCGCGAGTGGCCGGTCAGCGATCATCGGGTGGGCGGACGTTCAGGGCTTTTGCCCGTAGCCATGGATTCGATCCACGCTTTGGTCACGTCCTGAACGTCATGGTCAGCGACGCTGAGGTCGCGGTGCGCTAGTCGAACTTCCGCCCGGGCGGCGTCCGGCAGGAACTCCGCGAGAAAGGCGAATGAAAGCAGCCTCCACTGCCCGTCCCCGCCAACCGGCCGGAGCCATAGCGGCGAAGCGCGCCGCAGCTCATCGCCTCCCTGCACCTTCACGGCCCGCACAGTCCTGTTCCCTTTGTAGACCACAGGCAGGCCCAGCGCGCCGAGCTGGAAACGGTCGTCGTTACCGTGTACGACGTCCAGCCATTCGCGAGTCTCGATCCTAGGCTGGTATTCCGCGTGCGGATTCACGTTGTCCCGGTCAGCACGGAATCGCCGCAGTTGCTCACCCGCGAAGATCAGGGTCTTCTGCCAGCTGCCAAAGTTCTGCTCACAGACCCTGGCTGGCGCATGCGTGGCGCTCAGGACGGGGAATAGCGGCGGCTGTCCGTCCCAGATCTCGCGCGGGTTGGCGATCGGCTTGCCGGTCAGGACAGAGATCTTAGGCACGCATGGGCTCAGCACCCCGCGAGGCCATAGGTAGCTGAGTTCCTTGTAATGAGCCAGCCCAGGACTCACGATCGTGGTCGTGTCCCAGGGCGCTGGCAGCTCACCGTCAGCTCCGGCAATTCGGACCCCGCCGAAACCACGACGTGTGCGGGCGCCGATCCCGCCGTATGCGCATGTCAGCCAGAGCGAGGCGAAGGCAAGCGCTTCGATCGATGCCCGGGCCTGGTCGTCTTCATCAGCATGATGCCGGAAGCCGATCTTGAGGTCGACAGTACTACCGGGGGCGACATAGGGCCGCAGGATCTTGACCTTGCGCATGTCACCCAGGCTCTGGCCGAGCAGGTAGATGATCTGGCGGCGATCAACGGACGACAGCGCCTGGTCCATGAGGAAGCTGGCCCTGTCACTCGGCAGGACCGTGGGCGGCTGGCTCGCGATGCGGAGCTGGAGCGGCGAGGACTTTTCAGCACTGCCGAACACCTTTGACTCGACAGTATTCAGCCGCTTCAGGTCAGGCCCGATCACCGCGCCTGCGAGCGCCCTGAACCAGAACCGCATCGCCCCCCTGATCGACGCGACCCGCAGGCCAGCCTCATCATCGGGCCGGTCACCGAAATCCGAGCCACCGTCATACGCGCCGCCGTTGAACAATGGCGTCGTGACCGTCAAGGACACCGTTGTCCACGTCATGCCGACTCCCTTCTCCCGATCATTGGCGTGACCGCCAGGACACGTGGGCCAGCGGCGCCGTGATCGGCCGGTCGTCCCACAGGATCTGCGAGAACACGCCAACGGCCAGGCACCAGGTGGTCGCCAGCAGCAGCACCATGCCGGCGTGCCTGTAGCCGGGGTGATCCCACAACCCCGCGAGACCGCGTGCATGGGGGTCGAATGCCGGCGCGATGGCAACCAGGCCGATCAGGCTGACCATCAGGGCGTGCGCGGCCCCGACGGCCGCTACGGCTAGCGAGCGCGGCACCGCGAGGCCGGCGACGCCGTGGTTGCGCACTTCCACAACCAGATAGCTGAAAGCGGCGCCCCCGAGCACCGCTGCGGCTACCCACCCGTGCAGCGGCGGAAACAGCCAGCTTCCCGGCAGGAAGCTGATCAGCGCGATTATTCCGATCGCGGCTGCGGCCGGCATGCGAAGCAGCCACGGCGCGGCCCAGTCGCGCCCGAAGACGATGACGCCTATCCCAATGAGCAGGTAGCAGGCTACTGCCAGCAACGCAGCGCAATGACTGCGCAAGCCCGCCGCGAACCCTACGCTCCCCAGCCCGGCCGCCAGCACCGCCAGGGCGAGGACCCGGCGGGCCCAGCGCCCGACGAGGTCGCTGTCGTTCAACGTGAGCGCCGCGACGCTGCCCAGCGCGAACCTGGGCAGCAGATGCCGTTCCGTCACCTCGCCGATGATGGCCAGGTCCGCCTGATCCAGCGCAGCCGCCTCCGCGAGCGGCACCTGCGAGATCCCTAGCGGCTCGCCGCAACGGCCACTGCGGAAAATCATTGCCGCCAGTTCCTGCTCGACCTGGGCGGGGGTCGCCTGGGACAGAAAGGCATACGACTCGTAGGCGTCCAGGCAGTTGAGCCATTCGCGTCTGGCTTCGCGACAGGCCCCGGCCACCTGGTGCCAGGAGTCCGCGCCGAGAGTGCTGCTGAGCAAGCCGCTGTAGCTGAGATCCAGGTCGAGCCCGCCACGAGTCCACCAGGCATCGTCGTGCCCTCTTGCCCGCATCGGCTCGCTGCCCACCAGAAACCACAGCCTGGCCGCCAGCGGCCGCAGCAGCTCCGCCTCCCCGGCGGCGAATCCGGCACCGGCGGGCAGGCCGCCGCTGACCGCCTTCCACGCCGCTTCGGCCAGCCAGTACGCGCCAATCCAGGAATCGACCACGGCCGTAGCCGGATCTGGCACGAGGTGCTGCTCGAGGTGATCCAGGACGGTGGCCGGGCTCATCAGCGACGCGATCAGGAGAGGCCGGCGGTGGCGCAGCCGTTCGGACATAGCGGCGATGGCTTGTGCGGGCACCGAGAGGTCAAGTTCTCGCTGGGCCCGGATGAATGTCAGCGCCGTGACGTAGCTCTCCGGCCATGGCTCTGCGAGCGCGTCTGTGTCCCGCGACTCGGCGGTCGACTCCCTGTTCCGGCGCAGGACTGGGTCGATTCCTCCGCGCAACCGACACCTTAGGCCGGTCAGATCAGCCTTGGAGATTGCTTTCATCCTCATTGTTTGATCTGTTCGTGCAGTCGCGGAAACAAGGCGCGCAGTCCTTCACCGAAAGAGGTCAACCTGAAGTCCCTGCCGTCTTTCTCGTAGGCGTAGCCTTCGAGCAGGCGCGGCTTTCGGATCCCCTTGTCGCAGATTCCCTTTTCGTCGAAGCCCGCGAGTTCTTCCGAGACGCGCCCGGGAATCATCCGGCGCAGCGGCAGGCGGATGGCCTTACCCTCGCTGGTCTCGTGCAGGACGAACGCGTCGACTTCCCGGTCGTCGCCCTCCGACCGTACGCCCTCGGCTAGGCCGATCAGGTACGGGATCGCGGCTTTGTAACCGCCAGACAAGTAAAATCTGAAGGAGTCCTTGGTGCCGACGTCCTGGGCGTCTAGCAGGCCACGACCCAGCGTGCCAAGGCCTCGCATAGCCTTGGCGAAGCCGCTGTCCGAGCTGGCATCCAGGTGCCTGATCCTGGTCAGAAGCACCGTGCCGCGCACGGCTCCGAGTTGGGCTGTGGGTTCGGGGAGGTGCCTGATCCGTTGCATGACGCCGCCGCTGAGTGCGATCGCGTTCCACAGGCCAGCCAGCAGATCCTCTGCTGTGTCGGTGCAGACGAGTACGGCGGTGTCAGCGGCTCTGAGCTGAATCGCGCCACCCTGAACGGCAGCGAAGGTGCCGAGTTCGGCACTGATCCGTGCCTTCCACTGCTCGGGCTTGAGCGCCGAGATGCTTGCGGCGAGCCGGTCCGCCGACCGCTGATCGCGGTGAGGATCAGCCTGACCTGCGAGCGCGCCTGCCAGCCATGTACTCGCGGTGTCCCCAGTGCTGTCCGCCCCGGCCTCTTTGAGCAGATTCTGGGGGGCCTCCCGGGTAATGGACTTGATCAACTCGATCGACTGATTTAGCTCGGCGAGCCGCCCCGGGTCTTTCAGCGACTCAAGCAGACTGAGACCGACCGAGATTACGTGGACCGTCACGTGATCACTCGTCCTCGCTGAGGCGGGTGATGGAGAGGTAGCCGTAGCCGGCGGCGGTCTTGGCGCCCGCCCCGAGCCCATCGCCCGCCTTGATCAGCCAGCACGCGGCACGATCGACGTCATCGGCGTCCGGGCCGTAGAGGTCGACGGTAAATGGGCCGCGGACCGTGAGGAAGGTCACCGGCACCGGACTGTGGTACTCGGCTGGGGGCTCGGCGGGACCCTGGGCATTCCTGCCCGTCGACTCGTAGTACCGCTTGACGTGCGGGGTGAGCACGTCGACGGTTACCTTGACCTGATCTGGGCCGCCGGCCGGGATCGCGTCGAGGAAACGCACCGTGCCGCGCGCGTCGGGCTCGCTGGGCGTTGCTGAGGCCGGAGGTGCGGCAGGCCTGGGCCTGGGAGTTCCGAATATCCTGCGGACGAGGGCCGGGTCGGCGACGTCGGAGTCGCTGGCCCAGGCGACCGTCAGTCCTTTCAGCGAAGAACCCGGTATCACCGGCCAGCCGTAGGTGCCGTGCAGCGACAAGCCGATCTCGTGCGGGTTCGCCTTGTCGCCGAGGCCTACCGCGAGCCGCCATTCAGGGACGGCGGTGAGCCTGACCACATGCTGACCGTGAGCCCGCAACTGCCTGACCGCGGCCGCGCGCTTGTCGGCGACCTGCCGCACGAAGCCGTCGTCCTGGCCGAGGCCGGTCTCGGCCGCCCAGTGCAGCAAGACGCGATGCCCGTCCGCGTCCAGCCTTCCGGTGTTCTTGTTAAAGAAGGCGATCCGGCGCATCATGATCAGCGCGCTGGCGTCGGCCCGGAATTCGCTCTCCTGCATCGGGTAGCCAGCCGTCGGCCGCACGCGCGTGCTGTCGGCGATGACTAGCTTTCCCAGCGGGCCGGCAGCGGGCACCGGTCCACGTTTCTCCTGCGGGCTTGACCTCGGCCGAGCCGGGGTGCGCGCAGGCTGAGATTGGGAGCGGGCGGGTTGCGGGCGCGGCCGAGGTGGGCCTGGCTTTCCCGGCTCGGTCATTGCGAATGCTCCGTCGGCTTTTCTACTACGGCGTCCGCGAGCCGGCTCAGCCAGCCGGCCAGTGCAGCCGCCTCCGCGCTCGCCCGCGCGTACTCCACCGCGTCCATGCCGCCCAGCGCGGCCAGCACGGCGCGCACGTCGAGTTGCCTGGCGCTGGGCGGGAGCAGGTTCAGGTCCGCGAGCCTGGTGCCGATCGCCTGGCCCACGTCACGATAGGCCTGAGCCAGGTCGTCTTGCTCGCCGGCCTTCGCGGCGATGAACGCATACGTCGCGGCTAGTCCGGCCGCGTGGAACATGGCGCTGAGCTGCCGGTACCTGGACCGCAGTTCGGGGTTGACCCTCCGGCCGTCCAGCAGGCTGGCCGCGGCGGCCGCCATGCCCTGGTCGATCCGCCGAGCGCCGCTCATTCGCCGGCTCCCGCTGCTAGCAGGCGGGTCCTGACCAGGCCCTTTCCGATCGTCTCGTCGCCGCCGACCTGCAGCAGCTGGTTGTCGAGGAGGCCGCGCAGCGCGCCGCGAATCTCCTGGGTATCGGCCTTGTCCCGCAGCAGCAGTGACGCCGCGAGAATCGTCTCGGCTGGCAAGTACTCGCTGTAGAACGGGCCATTCTTGACCTGCTTGTTCTGGTCAAGCTGCACGCGCACCGACCGCTCCGTGCACTCGCGCAGCAATGTCGGCATGAGATCCGACCCGGCAACCAGCAAGTCGGTGCGGAGCTTAGCGGCGAACGGCGCGAACGCGTCCTCGTCTGGCGGCAGGGCGTCGGCGGCGAGCCGCCCGGCCCAGGCGGCTAGCTGCTCGTTGGGCTCGGCCCCCAGCGGCACCACACACGGGCCGAGCACCTCGTTGTCCGCCGCCGTCCACACGGCGCTGGCCGCGAGACCACGGTCGGGCGCGGGCTGCGGAACTGCCAGCGGTGACTGCCCGGCTGACGATGCGAGCCTGCGGTACTTCCTGGCCAGCCGCGCCAGCGCGATCTCCGAGGTCACCCACGCGAACGTACGCCGCAGCGTCGGCACGGGCATGGCCACGAGTTGGGCGTCGCCGACCGCGAGCAGGCCCTCCGTGGTATTGCCGTCCTCCGCCCGTACGTCGATGTCCGAGCCGAACACGAGCACCTCCTGGTCCCCCCAGTTCGCGTCGCGGGCGGCCTGGCGCAGCGCGCCCTTGAGGCTCTGGCCCCAGATCACCGGGTAGGTCGTCGAGGCCTCCCGCTGCACCGGCAGGTCGAGTACGTCCAGGCTTCCGGCGGCTCCCGTATGCACGGGCGATTCCGCGTAGAGGTACAGCAGGAACTCAGTCATCCCACACTCCCGTCAGCACGACGCCGAACCCGGCGGTGCGCATGTACTCCAGGTCGCCGGTGTAGCCCGGATCGCCCTCGGCTGCTCCGTACGCGGTGCCGTGGTACCTGGCCGCCCACGCACTCGCCCTGACCGCGTCGTCGAACTCCAGCAGGTACACCGACCCGGCCGGCACCGCCCAGCGCTGCACCCGCGTCGACTTCCACGCCGCCCCCGGCGTCAGGGTCGCCACGGGCACCGGCTTCCCGCAGGCGGCCGCCACCAGGCGAGCGCCGTCCCGCTCCGGAATCCGCCAGCCGCCCGGCCATAGTGCCGGAGTCGCCAGGTACACGAGCACCCGCAGGCCGGTCCGGCTGCCGGTGAATCGCTCAGCCGTCCGGTCAGGTGCCTCCGGCCAGGTCAACGACGCCGTGGTCACGTCGGCGAAGCGTCCCCGCCCGCCGAACTTCACCTGGCCACAGGACGGCGACCGCGCCGCGCCGGAGCCGAAGTCACACTCGGCGAGGAACGCCCAGCCATCCCCCGCCCGCAGGTGCGTGACTTGATACAAGTAACCGACCCTGGCGCGGCGGCCGTCCCGCGCCAGACCCACCCGCCGCTCCTGCGCGAGCGGGTCATCGATCAGCCCAAGCTCGCTCAGCGCCGACCCCGGCCTGGCTGGCAGGTCGCCCGCCAGGTACCTGGTCAGCCGGTCGGCCGGGATCAGCCCGACCGGCGGCTCGACGTCACCTACGTCATCGGGCGGCATGAGCCAGAGTGCGCTTCCGTCCGCGCCGAACCCTTGATCCAGGTCGGTCACCGCTCCATCACCGTCACGTGGCACCAGGCGATGCGCCCGGGTCGCCCCGGACCCAGAAGTTCGCGTCAGGTCGGCGGGCACGGGGAAGTAGGTATCCCACTCTTCGCCGGTCAGGCGAGCGAGCACCGGCCCGCGGACCTCGTCAGGGTTGGCGCCGAGCACCGCCCCCGCCGCTCCTGCGATCGTGGTCGGGCTCGGCCGGACGCTAACGCCAGAGGTGTCGGTGGCGGCGTCGAAAGACCGGCCGTCCCGGATGAACACGGTGTCGCGAGGCGTGAACGCCAGCCACGTCGACGCGCTCACCGTGCCTCCTGTCGCAGGAACACGGCCACCCGCGCGGCGGGCAGTGGCCAGGCAGCGCGCGGCTGAATACCCTCCGGGCGGGCCGCCTCGTGCAGGCCGAGCGTGGCGATCGCCTCAGCAGTCTTGACGACTTCGGCCGACGGCGGATTGCCGTCCAGATGGCGGGCCACCAGGCGGGTCAATTCGGCCCGGTAGACGTCGGGCCAATCCGCCGACAGCCGTGCCAGCTCAGCGCCGTCCTTGTCGAGATCGGCCAGCAGGCCCGGCGAGAGCCGGTACTGCCGGGAGCCGGCGAATACGCCGTAAGCGCCAATCGTCTCAGCGCCGCCGGCCTGCCAGGGTTGCACCGACCGCTCGCTCGCGCCTGACCGGCGCAGATAGCCGACTCCCAGTCCGTGCTTTCCGTCCAGGCCCTTCGCCGCCCGCAGCAGTTCCCTGGCGCTAGTCAGCGCGTCTCGCAAGCTTGCGTGGTAGTGGAAGAAGCAAACCCCGGTGCTTGGTCGCCGCAGGCTGGGCGGTATCGCGTCATGGCAGTTCTTCGCGCCCGCGAGCGCATGCCGGGCCGGGACGAAGGCGAGTAGGTCATCGCCCCCGGCGTAGACCGGCATACCGAGGACGGCCCGGTCTTCCAGCCTGTTCCGCTGCTCACGGCCGGCCTGACCCAGGCTCGCAGAGACTTGCCAGTGCCAGTCGGCGGTTACCTCAGGCCGCTCGCCGTCGGCGCTGGCCAGCCGGCCGCTGAGGAACTTCCCGAAGTCGTCCAGGTCCGAGGTGATCACCGCCAGGTGACTGGCCGGTGCCTCCACGTCCAGTTTCTTCATGACCTCGACCAGTTCGCAAGCCGCGTCCCGGCCCCGGCTGACTAGGGACGTGAGCGCGGTGGCGTCGGCCTTGCCCTCCCGCGCGAGCGACTCCGCCTGCCAGCGCTCCTCATACACCCACGGCCCGCCCGTCGAAGCGAACCATCGTCCCGGCTCGTGGACCTGCTCAGCTATTCCAGGCAGCCGTGACTCACGTACGTCGCCCCCCTGAGTGATGCTGATAACCTGCTGCGCGATCTGGCTGATGGCGACGACGGCCGCGCGGACCTCCGGTTCGCCGAGGTGATCGAGCACCGCCTGCCGGAACGGTCCTGACGCGATCGAGGAAGTCGACGCGAACCCGTCAAGCTCCTGGATCTGGCGCCAGCGCCTCTTGACCCAGGCGGCCGCGCTCAGCGGTACCTTCTCGTGTTGCTTCGCGCTGGCCGGAGGCTTCTCGGCCGGCCAGCGCGGCCCGACGCCGCAGAGTTCGCGCTGTTTCCACTCCACGTCGGCAGGGAAGTCCCGCACCAGTCGCCTTGCCGCCATCAGCGCCTGGGCGGCGGTCCACTGCTCGGCGTAGCCGCCTGCCTTCTGAGGCACAAGAACCCACTGGACTTGCGGCATGCCCGGAGTCTTGGGCACCGGTTCGCTCATTAGGCTCAGCGCCCGGCGGACCCAGCCCTGCCAGACCTCCTCGACGCGTTCGATCACCACCGGGGCGAGCCTCGTCCACTCACCCTTGGGCATCAGAGCCACTACCTTGCTGGGCAGCCCGTCGGAGCCCGATAGCTGAGCTGGGAAAATGACCCGTCCCGCATCGTCGCATTTAAGCACGATCTCGGCTGTCAGCTGGCTGTAGACCTCGCTGGCCGCCCGCGCGTCCGACACCGACCGAGTCTCGTCAATGAATTGCTGTACCCCCGGGAGCGCAATCAAGACCAATTCATCCCCGAGTCCGTTTTGCCCGCAATACCCGTCCATGGCTTCCCCGAGTCGATGCTAGCCATTCCTCCCCAAAACCATGCCGACTGTAGCGCGAGATGTCCAAACACGCCATTGGAATCGCGGACCCGGTAAATATCCGTGATTACGAAGATCTCTATGGATACCCTCCCGGCGGAAGCTGGCTGCGAGCAAGAGGCGGGCTCCGGTTAGGAGGTTTTATTCACCGACGTATTTCTCGCAGAACGGTGCTGACGTCGTGAGTCCTGATCCGCGGCTGATCGTCGGGTCGTGGCGGCGGCGGTGGAACGCGTCCCTGCCGCCCGGACACGACCTGCAGATCGACGAGGAGGCCTGGCGTCAGGCGCACCGGGAGTTGCGGCTGGCGGCCTTCGACCTGCGCACCGAGCCGATGGATTTGGGGCGCGGGATAGGTTCGGGACCTGGCGCGGTTCGCCGGGTTCAGCGGTACCGGAGCGCAGACGACGCACGGCTTCGGCGCGACCAGGGTACTGTCGTCGTCAGCTTCGACCTGATCGGGGAGGCGTCCGGGTGTGAGGGGACCGGGCTGTATCAGCCAGGTCCAGCAGACCTGGACCGATGAACACGCAGCCGGTTGGTACTCGGAGTGGCATAACCCGAGCGGCACCAGCCCGACCGACTGCGGCTCGTAGTCGGGCTGGGGATTGCGACCAGCTTGAGGCCATGTACCTCGAGGGCAACGGCGGTGGTCAGGGTTTCTATGCCCTCGTGGTCGGGCTGGGGATTGCGACGGGTGCTTGTTTGGGGTGGCCTTGAGCTGCGCTAACGCTGTCCGTTCCGCCATCCTGCCCGACATAGGCCAGCCCCGGCAACCTCTCCCGGCCGAGCTTGAGGTCGGGGACGATCAGATCCTGGGGCTCGAAGTAGACCGGATAAACCTGCTGCGGCCATTGCCTGCGCTGGGCTAGCTGGATGCCAAGGCCGAGAGCGAGTTCTTGCGGGACGCGGGTGGCGAGCAGGATGACGGCCTGGGGGTGTTGCGCGGCCTGGTCGGTGATCCAGTGCGCGATCTGGCTGGCGGCGGCGGGGAAAGCCTTCCACGGGAGCGGCGGGACCGGGTCGGCGGTCGCGCCGAGTCGCCATTCGGCGACGGCGACCTGGCGCGTTCCCGCTGGCAGGACGGAGGTGGCCAGTCGGTCGGGTACGTGAATCGTGACCGGCTCTTTCAGGCTGGACAGGCCCAGCGGAATGGTGCCGATGCTGCGCAGGGTGGTGCGCACCAGGAGCAGCAGCACCGGCGGCGGGCCTGGATCTGGTGATCCGCCCTGGCGGGCGGCGGGCCTGCGGGAAGGTGCTGAGGGCCGGCGGGATGCGTTATGTATGGGAAAAGATTTGATTGTCAGCGTGATATGGCTGTCCAGGAGGGTCACCGTGTGCGCCGGGGTCGCGTCGTGCAGCGGTCCTGGCGGCGCGCTGGTGAGGAAGTCGTGCGCGGGATCGGTGAGGGAAAGCTAGTGGCGCGGGCCGGCGGCTCCGTAGCTGGGGCGCTGCCTGATGTTGAGCACCAGGCCGCGGCGGTGGGCGGTGGCGCGGGCGGCGAAGGCCATCGCTACCGGCCAGGGGGCCCAGGTGCACAGGGCGTTCCTGGTGATCTGGTCGTCGTTGTAGTGCACGGTCCAAAATGAGCGCACGAGTTGGTCGACTTTCTCGTCCCAGTGCGGCGCCGACTCGACGCCGGCGGTCCACTGCCAGGAATCGCCGAGCGCGTCGGGGCCGGGGACGAGCAGCGTGCGGGCGAAGCCGGCCCGGATGCCGGCGAACACCGACTCCTTTTCCTCGTGCAGCCAGGGGATCGCGACCTCGTCGATGATGTAAGCGGTACCGCGCTCGCTGAGGATCTGGCCGCGCTGGCGCCAGCGCAGCGTGCCGGTGGTGAGCAGGGTCCCGCCGGCCAGGAGGCAGAACACGCCGGACCAGAAGGTGACGGTCCGCCCGGCGCTGGCCCAGCCGCTGGCGATCGCGTCGTCGGCCGCGAGCGGGATCAGGGCGAGGAACCCGCTGAGCAGGGCGGTCGCGGTCACGAAGAGGACGCCGGTGATCTGGCCGGCCTGGTCCCTCAGCTCGTCCAGCGGGAACACCAGGTCGCGGCGGCCGGCGGCGGCCAGCGCGGTGAGTCTCGACACGATCAGCCTGGTCCCGGCCGTCGCCGGGGGAAGGTCGATGATCTTGGTGGATCTGCGCAGGCGGGTGAGGCTGACCAGGCCGGTGCCCGCGTCCAGGCTGGCCCGGCCGAGTTCGCTGGCCTCGTCGTCAACCCGGGCGCAAGGTCCCTCCGGCGGGAACCGCACGGTGACCGGCCTGGCCTGATCCAGATCCTGGTCGCCGGCCGGCGGCTCGAATGCCTCGATCGCCACCTCGTGGGGCGTCAGGTTGATCAGGCGCTCCGGCGGCGGAGCGGGCACCCTGAGCCTGGCCGGGTTCACGCGCTGCCACCCGTCGTCGAATGGCCGCCGGGCCTGCTCCGCCCGCAGAGAACGGGCCGCAGGCGCCGGCGAGTCGCATAAGCCAAGCACGGCGAAGCGGCGGCCGTAGGCAGGATCGTACGACTACGCGGTGACTCGTCCCTGGCATTGGCCTCGGGAAAGCTGACTGTGGCCCGCGCAAATCTTTCTAAATAAATAGGGTGAAAATTTTGCGCGGCGTCAGGCGTAGCTTCCTGAGGTCGGTCACGCCGGCCTGTGCTCGGCGGGCGATGCGCCGGTGATCCCGAGCGACGCCTAGCTGCTAGCGGTACAGGCTGGTCTTGTTCCCCGCAGCCCCGGCGCCTTCAGGCCGATGTGTCAAGCCGCGACTGTTCGGGAAGCGACCGCTTGGCGGACGGACTTCTGACGGCCACGGCCAGGCGGACGTTGAGAATTCTCAGCACGGCATTGAGGATGACCAGGCCGGCCGCACACAGAAGGAACAGGGCCAGCAGCAGGAATCCCGGGAAGGAACGGGCGAACGGCGCGGAGTAGCGCAGCAGCATCTCCCAGGCACTCGGCGGGCTATGGCTAGGTGTCGGGGTCTGGGTGCGGGCCGGGGTCGGAGTCGGAGTCGGAGTCGGAGTCGGGGTCGGGGTCGGGGCAACCTGCGTGGCGGGGGAAGACCGTGCCGCTGAAGAGGCGGTCGGGAGGATCAACAGCGACGCCACGACGCCGGTTTGGCCGGAATTCAGGGTGCACCGGATGCTGATGTCCCCCAGCCTGCTCAGTGCCCGACTCGCGGTCAGAGTGGCGAGGTGGATGACCACGGCCCGGACGACCACCTTGGCCTGTCCGGTCTGGCTGAGCAGGACCGAGGGAATGAGGCCTGACGCGGGCACGGTTAGCGGGCCGGAGCCTGTCGAGACGTTGGTGCGGGGGATGGTGAGCTTCACCTTCTTACTGATATCCCCCTGTGGTGCCATGATTTCCGCACTGACGTCCGCAGTGCCCTCAATCCACTTGATTCCGGCCAAGCTCACCAAGATCCGGGCAGCGGAGGCGACCGTTGCTGCCACGTCCACCGGCAGCCTCGGGGTACGGGTGTCCACCCTCGCTTTCTGCAGGCCGCTCGGCCATGCGAAATTCGCTGTCAGAGACTGCTTCCCGATATACGGGAGCTTGCAGGAGTACTGGAGGATGATCGGCACCTGGCCGGCCGCAGCCCCGCTGGCCCTAAAGCCCAGTGCGCACCCGACCGCTAAAAGCCCGGCGATCCCCCAGCAGACCCAAGCCAGCACCCCCCGGCGCGAGAAGGCGCGGTGGTCGACTCGAACGACGCCACCCTGGCTCGAACTCGAACCCCTCATGCGAGGAAGATAGGACATTCTGCTGACGCCGGCTGCCGGGTTTACCCAACCGGCTTATGCCGCCTGCTAGTCATCCTCGGGGAGCAGGAGCAGGTCCTGGGAGCTGAGGGTGGCGGTCCTGAGAAGCTCGAGGATCAGGTTGACGCTCAGGGTGGAGCCTACCGGCTGGCCGACATCGAGACTGAGCACGCCGCGGACGCCGTGGCGGTGAAGGCGCTTACGGACGTGCTCGACAGTGTCCGCGACCGTGCGGTAGTTCCAGGTCTTGGTCGCATACGGCGAACTGTTAGCTACCCTGGCCGTTTCCGGCCAGGTCAGCGGGAGGGGATAGTCGTCGTGTCCTTCCAGGTAGCGCCGGGCGAGCGAGGTGAGGACTAGTCGCTCAGGCGCGGAGAGCTCATAGATCGTCTCCGGGTCAGCGGTCTTCGCGGTCGTCGTGTACCGCGGGCGCTGACCGGGCTTGGCGATGATCTGGACCTCGACCAGGTGGGACCGCTGCCGGGAGGAGCTGATCACCAGGGGCGTGTACCCGGGGGCGACCTCCCGCCGGTGGCCGGCCAGCATCAGGGCGCCGCCGGGCAGTTCGATCGGAAGCTTCCCGCTGTTGCGCAGCCACCACCTGCCGCCGGGGCCGGCGCAGGTGAACACCCCGTGCCGCCGACTGATGGCCGGGTCATCGGCGCCGACCGGGACGTGCACGCCCTGGCGGTCGCGGCCGAACAGCAGCGTGTACCGGCACGGGGGCACGGCGTACCCTCCCTCCGGACCCACCACGAAGATCGTGCCAGCGGGCGCTTCGGGGTTCTTGTCGGCGGGGCTGCCCGGCGGCAGCATCTGCGGCGGGAACTTCATGGGCATTCCTTTGTTCGGCTGCGGTCAGCCTACGGAGATCCCGCGGGGACCGGTCCCCATAGGGAAGTGCATCAACTCCCCCCGATACTGGTTTAAGTGAATAAGCTGCGCTGCGTGAACACGAGCTTCAGCGAGGTGCAAGGCAATGCGGGGGACGACCCGGCCGCAAGGCCGCTGGGCCCGGGCGATCCACGGCAGATCGGCAAGTTCGAGGTCATCGGCCTGCTCGGTGCCGGCGGCATGGGCGAGGTCTACCTCGGTGCCGCCGACGGCCAGTACGCGGCCGTCAAGCTGATCAGGCCGCAGTTAGTCTCCCCGGAACGCTTCAAACGCGAGATGGCCATCATGTACCGGGTCCCGGTCGGCGTCGCCCCGCAGGTACTGGCGCATGACAGCACCGCAGCGCGGCCCTGGTTCGCCGCCGAGTACGTTCCCGGGATCACGCTAGACGAAGCGGTCCAGGGCAGCGGGCCGCTGCCCTCCGGCGCGCTGTGGCTGCTGCTGGCCCGAACCGCCGCGCAACTGCGGGAGATCCACGAGGCCGGCCTCGTGCACCGCGATCTCAAGCCCGCGAACGTCATGCTCGTGCCGGACAGCGTCAAGCTCATCGACTTCGGGATCGCCAGCGACGGCGCCCAGAAGCGGCTGACCAGGAACGGCGTGAGCTACGGCACCCCCGGGTTCAAGGCACCGGAGCAGCACAGGGGCGGCGGACCCGTCACCTCGCCCGCAGACGTGTACGCGCTCGGCGCCATGCTCGTGTGCGCGGCCTCGGGCGGCGAATCCGGCCCGGATGCCTGGCCGCTGCGCCGCGTGGACGCGGCCCTGGCCGCCCTGGCCGAGCGCTGCCTCGCCAACGAGCCCCGGGCGCGGCCCACCGCGGCCGAACTGGTCAAAGCAGCACGAGACCATGAGCGCGCCCGGCACCTGTGCTGGCCGCAGGAGGTCACGAGCCGGATCGCCGCCCGGGAGGACTTCGCCAGGAGACCGCTGACCCAGGTAACGACCGTCCCGCCCGAGATCGAGTCCGGCGAGGTCGTGCCGCTGCGCTCGACTATGCTCGCGGTCGGGGTCACGGTGGGGATCGCATCCGCGATGGTGGCCGGGGTCGTGTACGGGGTCGCGACCGTCCTGGAGTCGGGACTCGAGAACGGGCTGCGGGCGGCGCTCGTCAACGGGACCGTGAACGGGATCGGTGCGGGGCTGACCTTCGGCCTTATGCACGGCTTCGCCGCGCGGCTCACGACCGGCCGCCAGGCATTCGGTTCGGCACGCCCGCCGGAAGGCAGCCGTTTCACCGCGTTCTTGCTGATGATCGTGACGGGGATGGTGATCGGAGCCGGGTACCGGCTGGCGCTCGGGTCCGTGCCCGGGCTAGCGGCGGGGCTGATGGCCGCAATGGGGACCGGCGCCATGACCGCATGGGGGCGCTGGCTTGTCCTGGCCCGCGTCCGGCCGCTGTCCCGCCGGGTGACCGGGAAGCGGTAGACCACAGCGGCTGACCGGCCGGCCGGGGAGCCCGGTCAGTCCGGGCTCCCCGGCCGGTGACGGGACGATCCGCGGCTATCTGGCTGGGAGGGGAATGACGGGGACTTCGCTTGGCGGGCCGTTCCCGACGAGCGGCTGGACGTAGGCGCTGAACCCGAAGACGGTGGGGTACAACGGGACCAGTGCCTGCGCCGGCGTGCTCGTCACCTTGCCGAAGATGCCGCGTGTGTGGATGACCCCGTCGACCAGGACGGCCGGGACGCCGAACTCGATGACGCCCTGGTCGCCTGGCGGTACGGTGATGGCGACATCTTTTTCTGCCGTGACCGTCGCCTGCACTCCGACAGACGGGTCCAGCTCGACAGTGCCAGCGGCGATACCGGGGGCTGACGGGCTCACGGTGAATTTCCCCACCAGCTGAGCCGAGACCTGGACAGATCCCGTGACCTTGTCCGTCAGCATCGCGGGATCCGAGGTGTTATTGTCCAGCGACACGCCGAAAGCGGGTATCGGCAGCAGCGCGTTATTGTCGACGACGCTCGTGGCCTGGTACCACACCCATGGCACGCACAGCCCGAAAAAGCACGGAGGCGGTCCGACTGTGCTCGGCGGTGGCGCCGGCGTGCTCGACGACGCCGGGAACGAGTCGCTCAGGCCGGACCCCGGCTGGCTGGCTGCCGCTGGCAGCGCCGAGGCCGCGACAGCGGCGACCGCGAGCAGCACGGCCGCGAGCGTACATCTTTTGGCACGAATCATCAGTTCTCCTTGGTAGTTGGTAGTTGGCCACGCATTACGGCCGCCTGCTCGACGCGAAACCGCACCCCGCGCCGCATAGTGCGACGATCCTGGTGTAGTGGTAAGTCGTTCGCCCGCGGTGGCGGGCGTAAGTGACCCGTTTCTCCCGCAGGTTCTCCTGCCCGCACCTCGGACATGCGTAGCCAACCGGAGTGCCCCAGGGCTTCGACGGATCCAGTGCTCGTGTTACCGGTACCACGACCAGCACGGCCAGCCCGGCGAGGCAGAAGCCGACCACCTTCCATGCCTGATCGCCCGAGTCACGGCGGTCGATCATCTGCTGATACGTGTAGGTGCCACCCCCGCCGTCAGAGGAGATGACTTCGCAGGTATCGCCACGTGACATGGTCTGCCCGTTGCAGGTGGGCGCCGCATTCGGGCTTCCCCTTGCGAGCAGCAGTGCTGACACCAGGCCGAGCCCGGCCATGAGCGTCAGGGTCAGCAGGGCAAGCATCCTGCTCTGCCCACTTTGCAATCGTTGTCGTTGGCTGACCGCCTGCTGGATCACGGCGGATGCGCTGGGGCTGGTCTGTGCGGCCATGTGTCCTCCAGGTTGCTCCGGGACTGCGGGCTAGATTTCAGCACATGCGGCCGGGGACCGGTCCCGGATGACCTCGAGCTTCACCCCGAACGCCTCGCGCGCGCGGCTCATGCGTGGTCGCGCCTAAATATCCAGGTAGCCTCTGACCGTCGCTTTGCGCCTCGCAGGTTCGCTGGCGACCGACTCCAGCACATGCGCACTTTGTGAGCGTGAGGCTTGATGGCACCTGGGACGGCTTGAGCCACCCCCGGGGGCAGGGCCAGGATCCGGGTGAAGCTCGGGTGATGCGGCGGGCACAGGGCCAGGATTGGTGGGATGCGCAGGTAGCGGCGGCGCTGGCCTTTGACGATCCGCCCGGCCGCGTGAAGGATCTTGTAGCGCAGGGTTTTCGGCTCGGCTGTGGCGAGGTCGCCGTCCAGGGCGAGGAGGCGGAGCCAGGCGAGCAGGTCGCAGACGATGGAGGCGGCCTGGCACCAGGCAGTGCTGGCCTGGTAGTTCCTGGACGGGAGGTGCTGCGGGCCGGCGGCTTGCCGCAGCGGATCCTGGCGTCGACTCTGGCCTCGGTTATGTGGCGGTGCGCCCGGCCTGAGTATCGGCCAGGCCGGTGATCGCCTCCGCTTCTCGCCGGACTTCCAGGCACCGGACTCGCCGCGGGTCGACCTAGGCGATGTCGTCGACCGGCGACACCGTACCGCGCCTGCCCGAGGTTCTCCGCTACCAGCGGGCGCTAGGGAAACGCTAGTGGGTGTGCCGGTTAATTCGTCGGGGGCGGTTGAGGCAGCCAGGCTGTAGCGTCACCGAGGTAGAGGCCGCATGCGCAGTCGAGGGCTTCCTGCGGGGTGCCGGCTGGCCAGCCGCTGGGCAGGGCCGAGTCTTCGTAGTCGTCGTGGCTGGCCCGGTAGACCGCGAATCCCCAGGTGGACGCGGAGCCGGCGTAGCGGAGCCGGAGCAGCGGGAGAACGGTGCCGTCGGGGAGCTGGCCGCTGACGTAGGCGAACTGGGCGCGCCAGCGGACGTCAACACCGGACAGCTGCGGCCACCGCTCGGCCGCCCGGGCGGCCAGCTTCTGGCGGAGCGAGGTCTTGGTCGACTCGGGAGGCTTGGCCATAGCACCATCCTGCACGAGCGTGGCCGTTTCATCATGGAGCCCGCAGCTCGCCGGCACCGGGCCGGGGGCGGTCAGCGAGGAGAAGTGCCGTGCCTGCCAGCCTCTACGTGATCTGCCTGGACTAGTGTCATGAGTCTTAAATTGGTTGGCACCTACTAGGCCAGCGGAATGGCGAGCCCGAGGCTGGCGGCGCTGGCGCTGCGGTCGAGGATCGTGCTGGCGTGCGCGGACGGAGCCGGGAACACGCAGGTCGCGGAGGTGCCGGGAGTCTCGCGGGCGACGGTCGCGAAGCGGCGCCGCCAGCACGCCGCCCTCGCCGGCGGCGCCCGGACGGTCACGATCCTGGCGCCGCCGCTGGCGGACCCGGCCGGCGGGGAGGCGCTGTGGGGGTACCTGACCGGGCTGCTCCGCCCGCCGCTGGCCAGATGGTGGCACGGGCAGCCGCACATCGGGTTCGAGTACGCCCGGGCCGGCCCGGTCATGACGATCCGGATGTGGGTCCCCGGCACCGTGCCGCCCGGCATGATCGAGCGGGCCGTCGAGGCGGCCTGGCCGCCGGGGAGCACGCCATCGTGCAGGTCCTCGCCCGGCCGGTCACCGGGGCCCGGCAGCTGCGGGCGATCCTTGACGGCTACGGCCTGCCTCGCCGCGAACGCGAGGGATTTGTCGACACGATGATCACCTTCGCCGTGCACGACGCGCCGGGAGGTAGCCGAGGACGCCGGGGACACGCTGCCGGGCAACGACTGCCTGAGCGTGATGATCCGGCGCTGGGAGAAAGACGCCGGGGGTGTCTCCGAGCGTACCGGCTGCATTACTGCCGGGCACTCGGCATCCCGCTCAGCGACTTCGGCACCGCGCCGCCCCCGATGCGCGCCTACGCCAGCCGCAGCGCTCGCGCCTGGGCCGTCCCCGCGCCAGCCACGCCACTCGCGCTGGACGAGGACGAAGGGGCCGAGCTGATCCGGCTCCGCCGCGAGAACGCCGACCTGACCGCCAGGTACAGCGAGTTCAGGCGCGGCCTCCTCGCCT
Organism: uncultured Actinomycetota bacterium; assembly: GCA_963819285.1. Lineage (GTDB taxonomy): Bacteria > Actinomycetota > Actinomycetes > Streptosporangiales > Streptosporangiaceae > Chersky-822. Next base: position 272,273 of record CAWFVM010000001.1, on the reverse strand, counting down.
GGATCTGCAAGGCCATCCAGGATGACGACGACCCGGCCGTGACTTAAGGCATGACGGAAGCACACGCAAAATGACCGCGAACTCGGCGAGGAAGGGAAGCGCAGATGGCGCACGTGAACGGCAGGCTCGGGTTGCATTCCAAGAACCCACCGGAGGCGGGCAGGTAACCAGGGACTATCCGTCACATGAGTGGAGGAATCATCGCCCTGTCGCAATGCGCCGCGCTCACGACCACCCCTTCGTGACGCGCTTTCACGGCCAGAGTATCTCCCGCCAGCCAGGCCGCCCTCCCCCGCGACTATCCGCCGCAGGCTCCCACACGTTCCCGGCACCGGATTAACCACCAGTTAACTCCCGTCGCCCGGAACCTGGTCCGGCAGTCCGATCCCAGGTGGCCACTGGCGCTGCGCTCCGTTCAGATCATCGAAGTCGCACGCATCGCCACCTGCCCGCCCGGGCACCCCGCCCTTTCCGGAGCTTGCTGCCTCCCCGCCGATTCCGGCGTTCGCCTGTAGGGGCGATGTGGGAGTGATGTAGGGGCCGCGTAACTGGGGCAGGCGGCAGCGGTCCAGCAGGCTCGTGGTATCCGTTCAATACTGCAAGGGGAGCCACCCATGTTCAGCAAATCCGGCAGTCCGCGAGTCGGCCGACCCTCGAATTCCCGCTGGTTCGGCGCATGTGCAGTTCTCGCAGCCGGCACCGTCACTGCGGTGCTGGGCGCTGGCGGGGCCGCCTTGGCCAGCGGTTCGCCCGGCACGATCAAGGCTTGCTACAAGACGAGCACCTCACCGTCCGCGATCAAGCGCATTCCCGGCTCCTCCTCCTGCCCGAGTGGCAACTCGACCCTGACCTGGAACCAGGTCGGCCCGCAGGGACCGGCCGGGCCGCAGGGCGCTCAAGGCCCCCAGGGCACGCAAGGACCGGCAGGGCCGGCCGGGCCGCAAGGAAAACAAGGGTCGCAGGGACCGACTGGGCCGCAGGGACCGGCCGGGATCTCGATCGGGACTTCAGGGACGAATAGCACCTTGATCGCCCTCGACCAGGCTCAGACGCTGAAGACCGTGATGTCGACCTCCACCAACGTGCCTACCACCGGCCTCTATTATGTCAACGCCAGCGTGATGCTCGTCGTCGCCCAGAACGACACGGTGGCCTGTATCCTCGCGGACGACGGCGTCGCGGAAGGCACCTTCTCCACGGTCGGCCCAGCCGTGACCCAGTCCTACCAGACGCTGCCGATCAGCGAGGCGATCTCCGCAAGCGCCGGGGACGTGCTCCAGGTTCAGTGCTCCGGCTACACCTCCAGCAACGTCACCGAGTTCTACGACGGCAGCATGACCTCCGTGCTAATCAGCAGCCAGGCCGGTAACGCGGCCGCCCACGCGTCCAAGTCGCGGCTCGCTCGCCCGTCACTGCCGGCGCACCTGTAACCCACCATCGGCTGTCAGCGTCGGCCGCGCCTCAGAAGGACATCGCCCGGCTCTAGGAGAGCCGGGCGATCGCGGTATCTGGGGTGACTGCGGCGCTGACGGCCTCCGCCCCGCGCCGCCCCGCCCCGAGCCGCGCCTGGACCCCCGGCGGGCTCGCCGCCGGGCCGCTACCGGGAGGCGGGGACGATGCCGGGCGGCACCACGGCCAGCCCGCCTGGAAAGCCGCCCCGGGGTACATCGCAGGTAAGGAAAGGACCGCCGGAGGTACGCCGGGACTCCGTAACACCCGTGTTTTGCCTCTCCAGTACCTATTTTCCGGGGTCGCGGGTGAAAAGAGGCCCTCCAAAACCCGATTTCTATAGTGTCAGCGAAAAAGCGGCGGCACGCGGGATCAACCCTGCCATGACACATCCTTCAGGCCGAATAACGCGCTGCCTGCAGCCGGGCGTGCCCGCACCGGGCTGCCCGCCGGTCGGGGGCGCACCGCGACGGTGGCGCGCACCTTCGCGGTGCGCGCCACCGTGCCCCCTCGCGGCACCCGCCCCGAGGCCTGCCGTCGCCGGGGCCGTCCCCTCCTCCGGCCGGGGCGGGTACCGGGCCGTATCGACGCGTGGCTCGGGGCCGGCTGTCAAGCCCGCCCCGTTCCTCCGGGCCGCGCCCCAGGGAACGGTCTGCCGTCGGCCCGGCGGGGGCTGGACTTGACGCGGCGGGCGGATCAGTATTGGCAGAGAGCGGCTGGTGAGCGGCGACACGGTGCCCGTGTCCTGATTGCGCCAACGGAAGGTTAGGTGAAACGGAAAGGGATCTCGGACACGCCACCTTCTGGCAGCCGTATCTGGGCGGAGCTGGTCATTCCCTCAGCGCGAGCAGATGGCTGATTTCCGGAATTGGACGGTGTTGTAGGGGGGCTCCCAGATCTGGACTCTCTTGGATGTCAGTGCCCCAACTCCGTTCGCGAGCACTGCTGGTGAGATGCGCTGCGCAATCAGATGCGGCATCCCGGCACCCAACAGGTTAGCGGCCGGAACAGCTCGCCGATGTCCTGGCTCTCTAACGCCTGGATGATCTCGGGCTGGCCGGTGCCGATCACCCGGGTGCTCGCCTCGCGGGCGAGCTGCACTGCGACTGAGGACTAGCCGTCAGGGCTGGCCTGATCGGATCGCGTCCGCCCGGCCGCTTGCCTGACACCACGGCCCCGGCGACTACTTACCGTGCGGAGGGTCGGTTCCAATCTCGGGTGCGATGAGGACCGGGTGCCGGGCGCGTCGGTGCGAGACGCTGCCCAGCAGCGCGCCGCGACTCACTCGCACCGTCAGGCCCCGAGCCCGCCAGATACCACCCTGCTTCGCCTTCATCGCGCAAAGGCGAGGCTCCTTCTTCTGCCAAACGATCACGACATTTCCGGGCCATCGAAGTCGTAACGAAAGATGTGCGCCGACGCGTCAGCAATCATCTCGCTGACTTCAACTACTCTGCCGGATGAGGCGTACGCGGTCCTCGCAATCTCAACTAGCGGCGTTCCAGGCGAGACCTGAAGACGATCCGCCTCGCCCTGCTCCGGCATCCGGGAACGCAAGTCATCCCGGAAATGGACCGGCGCATAGCCACGCTCGGCGAGCCTGGCGTAGGTCCCGCCGGGGCCTGTGTCCTCCTCCTCAATGCGGCTGCCGCTGGCGATATCTATTGGCACGTACGAGACGGACTGCAAGACCGGCTTGCCATCGCGTACGAAGCGGCGTCGCCTAACCACAACTTCGTTAACGTTGTCGCCAAGTTCGAGAATGACCCGAACACGATCCGGTGGCTCCTCACGCCCCACATAGATTTGATCGACTTCGAGTTCGCGGTCATCGATGTCCGATGACCAAATCGACCGCCTCTGCGCCCTAGTGTCCCCAAGTCGGGCGATTCTGTCTCGCACGACAGGGCGGCCGTCACGCACGTAGACCCCGGAACCCTTCCGGGCAACGGCTACGCCTTCATTAATGAGCTGCGCTAGGGCCTGCCTGGCGGTCATGCGAGCTACGTCCTGGTCACGTATGATGTCGTTCTCGCCCGGCAGCCTTGAGCCCGGAGGGTAGTCGCCACGCTGGATGGCCTCGCGCAAGCCATCCGCGATCACTCGGTACTTCGGCTCGCTTGGACCCTCTGGCATCGGTTTGTCCGTCCCCCAGGTTCACCGACATCCCCGCCGGGCATCAATCGGGATCTCTAGGGAACAAACGCTATCAGTCGTCACCTGTACCAGTATGTAGCCTCCGGACTACCTTGACTTCTCTAGAGATGCATGGCAATCTCTCTAGAGAAGTTCATAACTGGCGAACCTGGAGACCTAGATGAAATGCCAGTACTGCAACCTCACCGCGTGGCACAAAGGGAACTAGCGAGCGCCGCCAACCGGGCACCGAACAAGACAGCGCCGCAACACGTCAAAGTTCGCCACGCCCAACGCATCTAGCGCAACCCGCTGAGGCCCAGACTCTATCAAACACGACATAACATTGTATATCATTCAATTTTAGGCTTTGGCTCTCAAATTTCGAAACACGCTGCGCTGCAGCTTGAATAGCGATCCTGTCATGCGATAAAAAAGCAACAACGTATCGTTTCCACGGTCACGATAGGCACAGATAGATACAGTTCACGGCAGACTGATACAGTTCGATCTCGGTACACGTTCATGGTGCAGTTCGCTCAACCGCGACCCCCTGCACATGACTCGACCCCCCGGACTGACTCTGCGGGCCAAGCCGGGGGGCCGCGTCGAACGGCTGATCAGTTCGGGGTCACCGTCATCAAAGAGACAGGTGGCCCCGGCTGATCAGATCGAGAACAATCGAGGTAACGGACTTGATCAGGAGCTTAACCAAGTCCATCCGGTCTCGCCGCTGGCGATCCTCGGATCCTCGCTTGCTCTCGGTGGTTTCGTCAGCCAAAGCCGACTCACCTCCATGGGGGTTTGGCTCGCCTGATAAGAGGCTGATCGCGCGAGCCGCTAATCGATCAGCCCTCGATGACCGATTAGCCGCTACCCCACGGAGGAGAGCCTAGGAGCGAGCGACGTGCACCTAACCTCCGACACGCGGCGCATTATTGGCGCTGTCGATATTTAGCCCGTCAGGGTCACCGACGACAGTCACCGTGAACCACAATCGACCACATCTCGTCTCCTTATGACTACATTCAGTGACCGCGACGGGGCCGACGAGCCGACCCCTTGGTTCACATGAAGCATTGAGGTGCCTGGACGAGCCGGCTTTCCGGACCCGGCCGTTCTGGAGCGGCACTTCGCTGTGCCGTGTCCAGATGACTCCCAATGCCTCGCCATAGTGGCGTGATGTCCGTTTAAAGGCTTACACGGTGCTGTGGCGTGTCGGGAACACGCCGTGCCTGCCCTGTCATTGTACTGACCGATGCTGTCCCCGAACCGGTTCCCCTGTCGGACCCAGCCCTGGCCGCCCTGGCAACTATCCCGCGATTTCCCTGGTCAGGGTTTGGTAGCAGGCGCGGCGTCCCTTCCGCGCCGGGACTGCGGCGCGGGCGGCGCCGCAGGTCATCTCGGTCGCGGCGGCCCAGGCCGCCAGTTCCTGCCGGACCAGGGCCGGGGAGCCGGAGCGGAGCATCGGCCCGGTGCCCAGGACGGCAACCGTCGAGGGAGGCTTTCGCCTCGCGGAGCGCGGTCTCCGATCCGTTCCACCGCCACATACAGAGCCCGGCGAGTTGCGCTGCCGGGTACTCCCTGATGTCAGTCAGCTCGGTGACCAGGTGGGTTTGTGACGGGTTCGATGCTGCTGTCATCACCGCCTAGGAGCGGCTTCCAGGGACGGACATCCGCTGGTCCGGATATCCTGTCCGTGGGACTAGAGGAGGCAGCGCGGATGACGGCTGAGCACATACAAGGTGACGAGCCGCTGATCGCCATGCCCGCGCTGAAGCTCGACGCGCTGCGGCAAGCCGTGGCGGCCGTGGTGCCGTCCCGGCTTCCCGAGTTCTTCCAGGAAATTCAGGACGCTTTCAGCCAGGCCGGCGACGAAGACAGCGTCTTCCCGATCCGGCACTTCTACCAGCGCTGGGGCGCCACGATCGCGATCGAGCGCCGGGCTTCGGTGGCCGCGCGCCTGCACGCCGCCGAACGCGCTCTCGCTGACCCCGACGAGGACGTCCGGGAGCGGGCCATCCAGGAAGCGGCCGAGATCGTCCAGGCCGCCTATCACGAGGTCGCGGGTGGCTGAATGGCGCTGGGAATGCGTCACCGATGACCTGCTCGGCGGACTGCCACCTCACGCTCTGCGAGCGGTGGAGCAGCTAGCCAAGGAACTGGCCGTTCGCGAATCGATGGTATTCCTGGACGGCCCGGCGTTCACTGGTGATCCGCCCAGGCTGCGCACCATCCAGCGAGGCCCGCTGATGCTCGTCTACCTGACCGACGTCCACGGCGAGCGCGTCGTCTTCCTCCAGGTGAACTGGATCGGGTGACGTACCGCCAGCAGCACCGCCCAGACGGAACCTGACCGCCTGGCACCGCCAGCTGGCGGCGTGAGATAATTTTCGGCTTGCGGCGTGGAAGCTGACTGGGTGGCAGGTGTTGGGTTCGAACCAACGTAGGCTGAGCCGACGGTTTCACAGACATCTCCCGAATATGCTTGGACCTGCGCCTATTCTCATGTCTGCGTTAATTTCTCCGCCTATTCTCCGCGTTGTTATCCTGCGCGGGACGGCTGCCGGACGACTCGGCAGACGGGCCGCGAGCCAGCAAGCCTGTGGCAGGGCATGCGCGGCGAACGTTTCCTGGCCATGCGCGGCGCGGAGCGTGTTCAGCTCGGCCAGCTCCGGCCCCAGCCGGGTGCAGCCCGAGGCTGCCGCGCCGGTGATGAACGCCTCCGCGAGACCTCAGCGTCCGGGTGCCGGCCAAAATGCTCCTCCACCTGCCCCCGCAGGACTTTTACCTGCTCGTCCAGGACCGTGATGACCGCGATCAGCGACCGGACCGTGGCCGCGTAAGCGGCCGTGAGGACGGGCGGCCGGCCCAGCTGCTCGCTGCGCAGCGCGGCCAGGATGACGCTCGCCCGCCCGGTGATGCCGCGGCGCCCGGCACGCTTGAGCGCCGCGGACACCTGCGCGCGGGTCAGCTTCGCCGCGCGGGCCGGCTCGGGCGCCTTGCCGACCAGTTCCAGGGCCTCGGGGGCGCCCAGGCCGGCGAAGGCCTCCAGCGCATCGGGGAAGTACTCGCGCAGCTGGTGCCGCAGCCGCTGCACCTCGCGGGTCCCTCTCCCAGATCATCGTCTTGCGGGCGCGCGCCAGCACCCTGACGCCCTCCGCCTCCGGGCTGTCCCCGGCCGCCGGGCGCAGCAGGTGAGAGTCAGTCCGCACCATGTCAGCCAGCGCGTGCGCGTCCCCGGCGCCGCTCCTGGCCCCCGGCACCCCGCGCCGCTCGCGGAACCGGGCCGCCCGCGGCGGGCTCACCGCGAACACCAGGTAACCCGCCGCCGCCAGCGCCGCGACCCGCGCGCCGCGCCCGGCCCCGATCCCGGCGATCACCTCGGCGGCATCAGCGCCCTCGCCGAGGAAACCGCCGACCAGGCCGTGCAGCTGGGCCATCCCGGCCGCGCCCTCCGGCAGCCGCCTGCGTCCAAGCACCGTCCCGGCCTCGCCCATCACCTCCACGTCGTGATGATCCTCAGCCCGGCCATCACCCACGAACAGCCGCATCAACTCTCCCGACCACAACGCCGAATCCAGTCAGCAGCCAGCGGGAGAACCATCAGCGACCTGACACAACAGCGCTCACCCGCGAACGAGGGCGCGACATCCCAGCAGCGATTCAGCTCTCCCGGACACCAGCAGGGCCACAATCCACGTACAAGGCTCAAAGCCCAGGCTGAGCGAGCGCCCACCTGCCAGCGGCCACCAGACACCGAGCCTGCCGCATCAGCAACCCCGGCAATTCCTATTAGGCTGAGCCGACGGTTTTACAGCCATCTCCGATACTTGCCCTGACCTGGCCTTATGCCCGGTTGGCCCTCACTTCTCCGGCTATTCTCCGGCTGTTGCTGCTTCGGTGATCCTCCGGCTGGCTAGCACCGCCTGCGATCCGCGCAGACACCGTTGACCTGCTGTTACGAGCTCACTATCCGGTGCCTCGCGCTGCACTGGGCGTCCGGCGAGCTGGACGCCGATCCGCTTCATGCCGCACGCGCGCCTCGCGACGTGCGTCGGTGGCGTCGGCTAAGGTCGCCGGAGAGGTGACGGAGCCTTCGGAACAGGAGCGACGCTCCATGGGGCTGTCGCAACGGCAAGTGTCCGCCGCGAGCGTCGGATGGCTGGTCCGGTCATTCTCACAGTTGTCCGCGTTGCATGATGATGGATTTCGCCTGTTCTCGTATAATTGTGAGATGACCTATCGGCTGTGTTACCTGCTAGCCGGTGTTGCATCGAGTGCGTGTTCGAGCTGGTTCGGCGGTGACCTATGACCGTCCGCGTCCCTGTGCGGGCTGCGCTGCTGGCGTGGGCAAGAGACCGGTCCCGTATCGCTCCGGGTGAGCTGGCGACCCGGTTCCCGGATCTGCAGGCCTGGGAGAACGGGGAAAAGCAGCCAACCCTCAAGCAGCTGGAGAAGTTCGCGACCGCGACGCATACGCCAATCGGATACCTGTTCTTGCCGGAACCCCTGGAGGAGCATCTGCCGGTGCCTGACTTCCGCACCATAGGCGATGCGGAGATCGGCGAGGCGAGCCCGGACCTTCTCGACACGGTGTACCAGTGCCAGCAGCGGCAGGAGTGGTACCGCGACTACGTGCGGGTCCGCCGTGAAGGGCCGGTCCGGTTTGTCGGCAGCCTCACGACCGGGTCGGGCGTCACGGATGCTGCGGATGCAATGCACGGAGTGCTGTCCTATGCACCCGAGGTTCGCGGGCCGACCTGGGCGGAGGCTCTGCGTCGGCTCATTGAGGCCGCTGACCGGCGGGGCATCCTTGTCATGGTCTCGGGGATCGTAGGGAGCAATACGCACCGGAAGCTCGACCCCGATGAGTTCCGCGGCTTCGCCCTCGTCGACGACCTGGCTCCGCTGGTCTTCGTCAACGGAGCTGACACGAAAGCCGCGCAGATCTTCACCCTGGCGCATGAGCTGGCCCACATCTGGCTCGGCCAGTCTGCCGTGTCCGATGCGGACGTGGGGGCCAGCCCCGCGAATGCCGTCGAGCGGTGGTGCAACCAGGTCGCGGCGGAGTTCCTCGTGCCGCTCAGCGCGCTCGGCGATGTCGATGCGGATGAGGCTAGCCTGACCGGCGAGCTGGAGCGGGTCGCCAGCATCTTCAAGGTCAGCACACTTGTGGTCCTGCGCCGGATTTTCGACGCCGGCCTGCTCACCGAAGGACGGTACCGGAGTGCGTACGCTCGCGAGCGGGACCGCGTCCTGGCGCTCATGGAGGACAGGTCTGCGGGCAGTGGCGGGGGCGACTTCTACAAAACGCAGCCCGTGCGCGTGAGCAAGAGGTTCGCCAGGGCGATCATCGAAAGCACGCGCGAGGGCCAGACCCTCTACAGCGATGCCTACCAGATGCTCGGCTTCAAGAAGCACGCGACCTTCGAGGAACTCGCGACACGACTCGGGGCCGCATGATGCCGTACCTCCTCGACTCCGACGTCTTCATTCAGGCGAAGAACCTGCACTACAGCTTCGACTTCTGCCCGGCGTTCTGGGACTGGATCGCCGCCAGCCACGAGCGGGGGACCGTCTTCAGCATCGAGAAGGTCCGCGGCGAGCTAATCGCCGGCGACGACGAGCTTGCGACCTGGGCGAAAGCTCGACACGACGGCTTCTTCCTCCCGCCCGACAGCGCCTTCCTGCCGAGTCTCGCCGCAGTCAGCGCATGGGCGGGAAACGGCGCGTACGAGCCGGCCGCGGTGAGCACCTTCCTGCAAGTGGCCGACTACTACCTCGTAGCGCACGCGCACGCATTCACGGTCGTGACGCACGAAGTAGCAGCGGAGACGGTCAAGAAGATCAAGATCCCGAACGCCTGCATCGGGCTCGGCGTGACAGTCATGTCACCCTACGAGATGCTCCGGATCGAGAAGGCACGTTTCGTCCTGGGCAGGCCGACCTCTGGGGAAGCACCGATGGACGGAGGCCGAAGCAGCCCGTCGCCGCGTCAAGAAGGCCTCTGGACCAACGCGTAACAGCCGTCGGCTAACAGCGCATGCCTCGTAGATCGACATCTCGGCGGACTGGCGGCGATCGCCGAGGCCTTAGCCCGAACTCCCAGGCTGCGGGCACCCGAAGGAGCGCCGACCGTCCGAAATCGGCAGATTGGATCTTGATCAGGGTGTTCCTCGATGAGCCTGAGCGACAGCACGGTCCGTCCGATCGCTCCGGTGCGATTTGATGCACGCGATTCTCTTCAGCTACGAACGGCTGTTTCATCTAATATTTCCGAATTGCTCAAGTTGCTGTGGCCGAGGCCGCATGCTAGGAATTGCCTAGCCTCAGAGGTTGACACAATATGAGCGGATTGCCATGGAAGCGAAGGAATTGCTGCCATCGTTACGTCGCCTTGATGGCGATCAAGCTGGCGGGTGCCACAGCTATAGCGATAGCGATTGCCGAAGGGCGCATATCGGCCCTGGCCGCGATGAAGCGGGTGTAGTAAGAGCCCGATGGAAGACTGCAAGGCAGCGCCTGCGAAGTGGCGGCCGCTTCCAGAATGTTCCGGAGGTTCCGCAGTGGTTGAAGCGATTGACACACGGCCGACTGGAGAGCCTACTTCACGTTCTGAAGCGGATGCTTTACTGCACGACTGGGCCAGGCGGCTTGTCTGGGCGCACCTCAGGATACGGGAGGATCAGGATTTTGCGCTCAGCCAGAAGAACATGATCGGCCAGACCATGCGAGAGTACGGCGGCCGGTTCTTGTTCGCGCTGATCCAGAACGGCTACGACGCACATCCGGCTGGTACCGAGAACGGGCGGATCGAGATTGTTCTCGCGAGCGAGGAAGGTGCGCACGGAACGTTGTACGTCGCGAACACCGGGCGCGGGTTCACGGCTAGTAACGCGCGCCGGATTCGCTCGCTCGGGCTGAGCGACAAGCCAAGCTCGCCCGGGCCTGGCTCGTGCGGCAAGGCCTGCCGATCGAGAAATCCTGGGTCAGCGAAGAGCTGGCCGGACCCGAATTGCTCGCGGCGCTCGACGCTGCAGGCGCACTCGACTTTCAGAAGCTGACACTCACTGACGTGCTGCGGTGGCTGCAGGCACTCGGCATCTGGCCCGCCGGCATGCCCGCCACCGACGACCTCGCAGCCCTCGGCATCACCATCGATGACCTCGACCACCAGAAGGCCGAGGAGCGGCGCCAGCGCGCCGAGAGAACCCGCCAGCAACGGATCGCGCTCATCGACGACGAACCATTCGACCTGGAAGACGGCTACAGCGCACTCCGCGAAACGCTCACCCAAGCCCTGGAGAAAACACCCGGCTTCCTCACGACCCGCCGACGATACACAAGGCTGACAGAAGCCGCCGCCCCGTCAGGAGGGAGCGGCCGATCCGGCGGCGGCAGTTCAGGAAGCGGACGCCCGCCTGAACTATCAACCCAGCAGAAACTTGCTGTCGGATTCGCCGGGGAATGGCTCGCCTACCAATGGCTGGCACAGCAGTACGGTCCTGACTTCACCCAAGAAGGCTGGGTCTCGGCCTACCGGCAGCGGCTCTTCCCCGGAACCGGCGACGATGGCCTGGGCTGGGACTTCGAAATCCCGGTCCGGACAGGCAAGCATTACTACGAAGTGAAGACCACGACCGGTGACGGCGGCCAGATAGAACTCGGCGAAACACAGGTCATCGCGGCGCAAGAAAACGCCCGCAACAAGCAATGGCGACTCCTCGTGATCACCAACGCCCTCAACGAGAACCGCCGCCTAGACATGCTGCGCAACCCATTCGATCCCGCCTCACGCGGCCACTACAGCTTCACCGAGCAGGGCCTACGGCTCCGATACGTCACCAACTGACTGGCACCGGACCGAAAAAGCTGAAGCCCCTTCAGCGATAATGCGCGGTCAGCCTGCGGCTGCTGCGGTCGCCACGAAGAGCTCGGGGCGTCCCGGACCCCGGCGGTCGGCCGACTGCACCGACTGCTCACCGAGGTCACTCCGGCGAGATGAGCTGCGAGCTTTCGGCCGCCAAAGCCGAGGCCTTGCTGGCACGGATCCGTCCCGGTGACGACCTCGCGAGGGTGCGCATGCTGATCGCCCGTGATCACCTGGCCGACGGGCGGGCGCTCGATGTCAAGCTGATCGTAATCGATGCCGAGATTGCAGCCCTAGTCGCCGCGTCCGGCACCACGTGGACCAGCTTATATGGGACCGGGCTCGTGACCGCCGGGCGGACCCGTTGAGAGTCCCGCATCGTTGCGACCCGCCGCCACCAGACCAGCCCCGACGTGCCGAGGCTGTTTCTTGGCGAGCGAGTTCCGTTCGCAGGCGTGATTGGCCGACGCCAGCCACTGCACCAAGTCGCCGCACGATGGGTCCGGAACTTCTCCGAGTATTCACCGGACACGCCGCCATCTCCAGCCGCCCATGGCTGCAATGCACCGCACTGACCTGCGGATACGCCAGATCCGGAAGGTAGCGACGGTTTGTAACACCGCTCCCTTTATGCGCAACCGAAGCGATGCCGACACCAGTCCTGACCTGGGGTTTTACGTGGTGGCAGGTGTCGGGTTCGAACCAGCGCAAGCTGAGCCGACGGTTTTACAGCCATCTCCCGAACATGCCCTGACCGGCACATACGTCACTGTTGCCAGGACTTCTCCGCCGATTCTCCGGAGCCCGCGTCACTGGCGGTGTTCAAGTGCTTCCGCCTACGTTGAAACGCAGCTTTGCTGCTCGTCTCCGGCACCCACCTCTCCGGGCGCGAATGGCGCTGCTACAGCCTCAGCACGGCCGACCCACCATGAGACGTCTTAACTCACCCTCACCCCGGCGCTCGTCAGCTGCCCTGGTCAGGGACGTCGGCTACCTGATGCGCGGATAGAAGAACCCGGGCGAGCCTTGTCCTGGAGGCCCTCGGGCCTGGACCCGCTTTCGAGAATCTGCGTCATACTCGAAAGCGGAGGTGAGCGCAGTGAGCCTGATGGAAGAACGCGAGGTTCTGACTGCGCTGCTTGACGACGTGGCGAAGCTGCACGAGGTGGCTGACACACTGCCGACCGGTGATGAACATGCCCGGGCGCTCGAATCCGTGGCAGAACGACGCCTGGCCTCCGCGCCCGGCATGCGCCCGTCCATAGCGGCAGCCATGCCGGGCCTGTCCGAACCGACAGCGCGCTCCTGGGTCAGGCGCGGCATCTTCCTTCTCCGCAGCCGGAACCCGAGGCTGCTGCTGGATCCAGCATCCGTGCTCGAGATATGCCAGCTCGTCGCCAGCCTGCGCGAAGCGGGACAGTCCCGCGGACCGCTCGATGCCGTGTACAACCGACTCGCCGACGAGAACCTGCTCGCCGACCCTGACCTGATGCAGTCACTGGAGCAGATGCACCACGGCGAATACACCGTCCGCCGCCCCGCGAGCTAGCCGTTGACCGTCGAGATCCGCGCGACGCCGCTCGCTGACAAGATCATCGAAGGCCCGGCCAAGAAAACGCGAAATGCCTACGACCAGTTCAAAGCCGACCTGGCGACCAGGGGATGCGCAGCCCTGGCCTACCAGCTCAGCGGCGGCTTCCTCGACCACCAGTGCGTAGTTCACCTGACCGCGCAACTCCGAGTCATCGTGGCCTTCGAATCCCCCGAGATCGCCTACGTCGTCCTGATCGGAAACCACGACAGGGACAGACCACAGCTAGACGTCTACCGGCAAGCCCACGACTGGGCAACCGGCGAAGACAGCACACCGCCCGCCGACCACCACGGCTGCGGCGGCTATCACCCCTGCCCAGGAGACCTGCGCTGCTCATGCGAGACCGCCGGGTACTGCCTGCGCGGCCGGTGCCCAGCCTGCGCCACCACGACCTGCATGACATCGCCGGCCAGCACCTGACTGACGACCAGACGACGGGACGGGCTCATCCGGTCGCTGGCGCAGGTTCATGCAGAGCTTAAGATTCTGCCGCCTTGCTGCCGAGCGCAAACGCCGCGATCAGCTCGCGCACCAGGCCGGCATGGCGGCGGCCAGCGTGATGAAAGCCCGTGTCGATTCCCGGCTCGCTGAGCTGGCGGCAGTTCTCACCTCGGCCCTTCCGTCACCGCCCGGACTGACATTCGCCGCCCTGAGGAAAGAACCCGATATCCGGCCATTCGATCCCGGCGGCCTTGACCAGGCGATGCCTGGCCCGACACCGGAACAGTTCGCCCCGGAATCCGGGTGGGTGTCCGCGCTTGTCGGCGGCAAGTCACGGCGAGCGCGCGCCGAGCAGGCGGCCAGGCACGCGTTCGAGGCCGCCGTAGGCGAGCACGAGCGGGCTGAGGCCGCACGGATTCGCCGGCTCCGCTCCGCCGACGATGACTACCGGCGGACCGTCGCAGCGGCCGAGGCAGAGGTGCGGGAACACAACGCCGCTGTCGACGACCTGGAGTCGAGATTCCGCACGGGCGACCCGGACGCGGTCGAGGAGTTCTTCAGCGAGGCGCTGTCCTTGTCACGGTATCCCGCTGGCTTCCCGGCCGGGTTCCAGGTCGCTTACCGTCCCGAGCCTCGCGAGCTGGTTGTCGAGCGCACGCTGCCATCATCCGGCTTGATCCCGGCCACGCGGGATTTCAGGTACGTCAAGACCCGCCGGCAGATCGACGAACTGGCCCGGCCAGCCAAGGAGATCAGGGAACTCTATGCCTCGCTGGTCCACCAGACCGCCTTGCGCACCATGTGGGAATGCTTCGCTGTCCCGGGTGCCGAAGACGTCATCGACGCAGTCTTGTTCGACGGGATCGTCACCGCCGTCAGCAAGGCCACCGGCCAGCCCGAGGAACTACACCTGGTGAGCGCGCCTGCACCGAGCTGAGATCCTGATCCAGGCCAAGCGGTACAGCGCGTGCGTGCCAGCCAACGACGTGCGCGCCCTGGCCGGCTCAGTCGACGAGAAACGGGCCACGGCCGGGATACTCGTCACCACTGCCTGGGTCGGACCCGAGACCAAGGCATTCGTCGCTCGTAACAACAGGCTCCGCGTGATCGAAGGCGGAGAACTCAAGCACCTCCTCGCCGAACACCTCAGCCTCGACGTGCGGATCCAGTTGCCGCGCAAACCCCGGACAGCCAGATAGACCACGAAGCCAGCTCACCCGCCGAGCCGAGCGCCCAGGCACGGACGAACGCCCCGTCGTACACGCGCAGGTTCCCGCAGCCAAGCGAGGGCGCCACCACCGCAGGGCACTTTGGCGGACGCCCGATTCCGCCTGGCAGATTCCCTCGCACTCAGCGAACATGACCACGAATCCCTGACTGTCACACCTGACGTCAAGGCACGCCTTGCACACTTTGCATGCTGTCCTGCCGAAAGGGCGGCACGCTGACGGGAGGCGGTGCCAATGGAACAGGCGAGGCCCGTTCTCGGTGAACACCGCCCGCCACACCCCGCCCCCGGCCTCCGGCGGGTACACCACCACACCCCAACCCGCCTCCACCACAAGACGCTCGGAGTCACGAGACGAGCTACGCGCCTCGCCGGCAACGCGGGCAGAAGTCCGCCCCGTCCGGGCGGCGGCCTGGCCTGCCGGACGCCGCGACCTCCGCCCTGGACCTACTTGTGTTGGATTTGTGTTGATCTTGGGCCGCGCGGGCATTGACTGCGCCATGAGTGATCACTCTCTTCCTGCGATTCATGCAGGTGAGAGGGTCAGCAAACGTCTGAGGATCGGGAGAGGTCTTCACGTTTGGGCCTGACCTGGGCAGTTGGGGGGCAGGTGGTGGTCCGCTCACAGGTTAAGGGGGCGTAGCCCACGTGGTGGTGGTTACCGGTTCCAGCGGGGGTCAGCTTCGGCGATGGCGAGGCTGAGGGCTTCGAGCTCGGTGATGAGCTCGCGCAGGCGGCGGTGGTTGTCGAACCAGGGCTGGTAGTCGGCGAGCTGGTCGTCGGACAGTATCCGGGTGGCGGTCTTGCCGTTTTTCTTGCGGGTCCACTGGTGATAGGGGCCGTGCGGCTGCGGCGGGTCGGCGTGGCAGCGGCAGCTCGCGTGTCCGCAGCGGGTCATCCGGTCGGCCAGGGTGCCGGGCAGGGCGAAGCCCAGGCGGGCTAGCTCGCGGGCGATGCGGCGTGCCTGGGCTTGCTGGGCCGGGGTGGGCGACACGTTCTTATTGTCGCAGCCAGGGTCCCCCGTCTCGCGCATCTCATTAAGTATAAGTGCTGTATGAATGAGATGGATGCTGAGGTTGCCGCCTACATCCTGCGGTGGCGGCCGTCGTCGGTGTCGGCAGAGGCGGCGGCGTTTGCCCGGGACGTGATCGCGAGGGCCTGCCCGCTGGGCCGGGAGCGGGCGAAGAACCTGCTGTGGGCGGCGGGCAAGCTCGCCGATTACTCGATCGGGCTGGGCATGGACGCGGTACCGGAGGCAGTACTGCATCCGTCGGTGGCCGAGAGGTTCACCCGGTGCGCGCCGGGGCTGTCCGGAGCGGCGCGGCGGACGCTGCGCACGAACCTGCGGTTCATCGGCCGCAGGGTCGTGCCGCAGTTCTACCCGCAGGACGTGCCGCTGCCCCGGGAGCGCTCGAAGGCGCCCTATAGCCCGGCGCAGATAGCCGGGTACCTCGCGCTGGCGGACGCCCAGCCCGCGATGGAGCGGCGGATGCGCGCCGCAGCGCTGGTCTGCCTGGGCGCCGGAGCCGGGCTGATCCGCTCGGACCTGCGTGACGTGCGCGGGAACGACGTCTCCTGCCGTTCCGGGGGCGTGATCGCTGCGGTCCGGGGGAGCCATCCCCGCGCGGTACCGGTGCTGGCCCTCTACCACGCGCCGCTGCTGGCGGCCGCCGGCTTCGCCGGGAAGCTCCCTGATCTGCGGCGGGGCCGATCCGGGGCGCCGGAACATCACGAACCCGCTGATCACCAGCCTGGACGGCGGGAGCGGGCTGCCCCGGCTGGACACCGGCCGGCTGAGGGCGACCTGGCTGCGGGACACCGCGCAGCTGCTGGGGCTGGCCACGTTCATGCACGCGGCAGGGATCAGCTGCTCCCAGCGGCTCGGCGACGTGGTCACCGGGCTGGAGCCGGCCGGCGAGGCCGACGCGGTCCGGCTGCTCGGGTCCGCCCTCCGGCGATGACCGGGCTGCCGGCGCTGGAGGCGGTCATCGACGCCTCCGGGGCCGCGCCGAGGATAGAGGCCCTGCTGCCCGCAGGCGTCCGCGCCCGGCAGCTGAGCGTCCGCACGCTGCTGGCCGGCATGTGCCTGACCCAGGCCGACGGGCGGCCCGCCCACCTGACCCGGGTGCACCAGGCGCTGACCAGCCTGCCGGAGAACGACCAGAAGCGGCTCGGCGTCATCGCCGGCTGGAAGGACGTGCCCCACCTGCTGACCTACCGGCAGACTGAGCGGACCTTCGGCCTCGTCGCTGACGCCCTCGGCAAGGACCCCCCGGACGGGCTGCCCTCCGCGCCGCTGCGGCGCATCTGCGATGACCTGCTCGAAGCTTCCGTCCCGGAGCGGTTCAAGGATGCCAGCACGTCACTGGCCGTGGACTGGACCGACCTGGAATCCTTCTCCCGCCCCCCGCCGCGCGGCACCAGCGACTGCGCCGACCCGGAGGCGTCGTGGGGCCACCGCAAGAACAACCTGCTGCGCAGCGAAGACGAGCTGTTCTTCGGCTACTACCTCTCAGCCGCGATCATGATGCCCGAGGAGACCGGGCCAGCCGTCCCCGAGCTCGCCCGCCGCGCCGCGCTGTCATCCTGCCGGCACGACCCCGTCCGCGCCTTCGCCCCCGTGCTGACCTCGATGCCCGCAGCCGGGATCCCGCTCGGCGACATCCTCGGCGACTCCGGCTACTCCTACCGCGACGCCGGAGCCTGGGCCATCCCGCTCAGGGCCGCCGGAGCGCGGCTTGTCCAGGACCTCCACCCGAACGACCGCGGCCCCAAAGGCACCCACCACGGAGCGGTCATCAGCAACGGGAACCTGTACTGCCCCTGCACGCCCCGCCCGCTGCTCGAGCTCGGGCCGGTCGCCCGCACCGCCACCAGGGAGCAGGCCGCCGACTGGGAACGCAAGACCAGCGAGCTGGCCCGGCACAAGCTCGGCCGCCTCACCGCAGACGACGCCGACGGCTACCACCGAGTCCAGTGCCCCGCCGCCATGGGCAAGATCCGCTGCCCGCTCCGCCCCGCATCCATGCTGCTGGACCGGGACCGCCCCGAGATCCTGCAGCCCCCCGAGCAACCCCAGCCCTGCTGCGTCCAGCAGACCATCACCGTCCCGCCCGCCGTGCTCGCCAAGACAGCCCAGAAACACGACTACCCCTCCGCCGCCTGGCGCCGCTCCTACGCCCGGCGCACCGGCGCCGAACGCGGATTCGCCACCGCCAAGGACCCCGCCACCAACAACATCAGCCGCGGCTGGTGCCGCCTGATGACCCTGACGCCGCTCACGCTGTTCACCACCACCCTGCTCATCACCCGCAACCAGCGCATCCTCAGCGCCTGGGAAACCCGCCAGCAGGAAACCGCCCGCCGCGCCGCCGCCGGCCTCCCCCCGAAAACCCGGCGCCGCCGCCGCAAGGCACTCACCGCGCTCACCACAGCCACGCAGCCGCCCTAGACCTGGCCGCAACGCCCCCTGCGCCAGGCAGCACCCGCCCGCCAGCATGACCGCACGCACCCGCAGCACGCCAGGAACCAGCCTCAGCCACGCCAAAGTCCCCACGCGAACACAAAACCGCACGCGAACAGGCCGCCGCAACCGGCCCGCAGCCACCAGGAATGTCAGACCCGCCTGCAACAATCAGGCCAGGAAACCCAAACGTGAACAAGGTCCCCACTGAAACGTGAAGACCTCCGGGAGCCGGTGAGCGGGATCGAACCGCTGACCTGCCGCTTACAAGGCGGCCGCTCTGCCATCTGAGCTACACCGGCGGGGACGTGCGCCATGCTAGCCGAACCTGACCGACCTGCGCATCCCACCTCTGACCTGGGAATCCATGGAGACAGGCGGACGCCAGTCCTACCCGCGCGCACATCGTACTCACCGGCAGCAGATCAATGAGGCGAGCTGAGATCCACTGGCCGGCACGCGATATGCCTCACCTCCATCGCTATCGGAACCGCTGCCACCCAGCCAGCGAAAGAGTTGGCTCACGCCGCAGGGGCCGCAGGAATTCCGTGATCATCATCGATGCCTTGCCCACGGAGCCTGGCTGGCGTGATCACAAGCCTAGTGTTCCGTGATCAAGCTCTATTTCATGATCACGGAAGTCTGCACGGAGTACTTGAGCACCTGTTCAGGACGGCTGAGCCGCTAAAATCGGCGAATACCCGGCAAACCGTACAGCATCAGATCACCAGACGATCAAAAGGCAGTTTCGCCAGTCCCTCCTGGGCCCAATCGTGAACGTCGCCTCAGTTCCCAGGCTGACCCATGACTTCCTACCTCTCACCAGCCACCGACCATCCGGCCACCGAGCACCGGCCGCCAGCCACCAGAACAACCGCGCCACCCTCAAGCGCCAATTACCCGTAGAATTCCCCTGGCATTCGGGGACTTTCCCCGAGCATTCGGGGCGGGTGACATGTCAAATCCGACAATGGCAGGCCGGCAAGGCACCAACAGCAGCCCCTCAGGCTTTGTCGTCACCCTGCTCACGGCCGCCGGCCAGCCAGCCGGTGCCGGATTCCTCGCTGGTCCCGGCCAGATCGTCACCTGTGCCCACGTGGTGAACGTCGCGCTCGGACGCGACCGCCGCTCACAGGAAATGCCGACCCAGAGCATCAGAGTCGAGTTCCCCTTACTCCCGGCCGCAGGCGCGCCGCCCAGCAGCGGTGAACGCCCGGGTAGAACGCTGGCTGGCACCGCCGCGCGCAGGCGCGGCCGGCGATGACATAGCCGGCCTGAGATTCCCCGCCACCTCTCTCCCGCCCAGCGCGGTACCAGCGACTCTCGCGACGACAGCGGCCCGACCTGGGCAGACAGTCGACGTCTTCGGTTACCCCCAGACACCGCACCGTCCAGACGGAGCCTGGGTCGAGGCCCTGACAAGAGGCTCCGTGCCCGGCGGCCGGCTGCAACTCGATGCCGCACCCGGCACCGCGCTGCGCATCCAGCCCGGCTTCAGCGGAAGCCCAGTCTGCGATCGAGCATCCGGACGAGTAATCGGAATGCTCGCCGCAGCACCTGTCGGCGGCGCCCACGCGGACGCCTATGCGATCGACGTCGAGCGGCTGCTCACAGCCTGGCCTGGCGCGCTCGATCCCGATGACTCAATTCGCCGCCGGATCACTGGCCAGCGAATCAGCCGCGCCGAGCTGACCGTGCTGCACCTTTCCGATCTGCAGTTCGGCCGCCATCATCTATTCGGGCACAGCGGGCTAACCTTGGCCGACCAGGAATATGACAGTCTGTTTCAGCGCCTCCATCAAGACCTAGATGACCTTGCCGCCGAGCACAGCCTTCGCCCGGATCTGATCATCGTCACCGGCGATCTGGCCGAGCAGGGCATGCCCAGCGAATTCGGCCAGGTATTGAAGTTCCTGACCGAGTTGGCCGACGCCACCGCTCTGCCCAGACGCCATGTCGCGATCGTGCCGGGCAACCACGACGTGAACCGGGCGGCCTGCGAGGGTTACTTCTCCACCCAGCGAGCCGCCGAGCAGCTGCCCGCGCCGCCGTACTGGCCGAAATGGCAGCAGTTCGCGACGATGTTCGCCGAGTTCTACGGCGACTCGGCGACCGCCAGCTTCACGCCAGACGAGCCCTGGTCGCTGTTCGAGATGCCCGACCTGCAGGTGGTCGTAGCCGGCCTCAACTCGACCATGGCCGAGAGTCACCAGCCCGATGATCACTACGGCTGGATCGGCGAGGCCCAGCTCCGCCGGTTCGCCGGCCACCTGGCGCGGTACCGCGACGACGGCTGGCTCCGCCTGGCGGCGGTCCATCACAACGTCGTTCGCGGCGCCGAGCTCGACGACGAGAACCTGCGCGACAGCGACCAGCTCGACCAGGTGCTCGGCGAGCCGTCCCTGGTCAACGTCCTCCTCCACGGGCACACGCACGACGCCAGGCAGCACCGCCTCTCCTCGGGCCTCCTGGTCCTGTCCACCGGCAGCGCCTCGGTCAAGGCCAGCGCCCGCCCCCCGAGGTGCCGAATCAGTACCAGCTCATCACCCTGCGGCCAGGGCAGCTCACCCGCTACGCGCGGCACTACGCGCCCGGCCGCCGCCGCTGGATCGGGGACACCAGGGTCAGCCCCACCGGCTCGGACTGGCGCGAGACTATCCCCTACTCGCTCGCGGACACCGACTCCGCCTTCAGCGACGGCCTCGAAGATCAACCCCAAAATGCCTATAATACGGAAATAGTTCCCGACGACAAACTCTCCGCAGCGACTAGCCAGCGCCGTCAGGAGAACTCGAACGAACTGCTCGAACGGGTCGCCGAAGCGACCATGGTCAGTCACCCGGACGCCAGGATCACTCCCCGGCCCGACGCCGGGTACCTGCGCATCAGCGTCCCGCTGCCAGGCGGAGGCTGTGATCAGTGGCCGGTCGGCGTCATCGGCCAGCCGGACCCCGAGCTGGTCAGCTCGTTCATCGCCGAGGTCCATGCCAGCTTCGCCGCCGCCGACCCGCAGGTCCGATCGGAATTGGTTTACGCGGGCGACCCAGTCGACCAAGACCTGATCGACCTGGCCAGGCGCCACGGCGTGCGGCTGCGCAGCCTGGTCGAGTACCAGGGCCTGATCGACCTGCGCCCGCTGGCGGCTGACCAGGACCAGCGAATCGCCAGGGACCTGCGCTACCCGGACGCTCTGTACGTGCCGCAGCGATTCAGCCTGCAAGCGAGCGAGGACGTCGCGACCGGGCTCCTTGAACAGGTCGTCACGTGGCTGGACACCGACGGCGCCCGATTCGTGATGATCCTCGGCGAGTTCGGCCGGGGCAAGACCTTCCTGCTGCGCCAGCTCGCCAGGAACCTGCCCAGCCGCCTGCCGGCGATGCTCCCCGTGCTGGTCGAGCTGCACGGCCTGGAGAAGGCCCCGAGCCTAGACGAATTGCTCGCGCAGCATCTGGTCCGGCACGGCATGCGGACGGTGGAACTGCCCAAGCTCCGCTACATGATCGAGCGGGGCAGGCTCGCGCTGCTCTTCGACGGCTTCGATGAGCTGGCGCTGCGGGTCAGCTACGACCACGCCGCTGACTACCTGCAGACGCTGCTCGCGGCCGCCACCGGCAACGCCAAGATCGTGCTGACCAGCCGCACCCAGCATTTCCAGTCGGTAACCCAGGTCCGTACCGCGCTCGGTGACCGGGTGGCAACCATCGCCGGAAGCCGGATCGCGGTTATCGAGGACTTCACCGATGCCCAGATCCGCCAGTTCCTGGTCAATCACTATGGCGGCGACGAGCGAGCGGCGCAGGCCAGATTCGACCTGCTCGACCAGATCCAGGACCTGCTCGGCCTGTCTCACAACCCGCGCATGCTGTCCTTCATCGCCGACCTCGGGGAAGCACGGCTCCGCGAGATCCAGCAGCAGCACGGCACGATCAGCGCCGCCCGGCTCTACGAGGAGATCATCAGGTTCTGGCTGCGCAACGAGGCCGAGCGCCAGCAGTACGGAGCGGGCCTTCCTTCGCTGGACAAGCATGAGCGGCGAGCCGCGTGCAGCGCTCTGGCTCTGCGGCTGTGGGCGTCCACCGCGCCAGCCATCCCGCTGGCCGACCTGTCGGCCGAGGTACAGGCGACGCTGACCGGCCTCGCCGAGCGCGGTTACGCCGCCGAGGAAGCGGCCCAGGCCGTCGGGTCTGGCACCTTGCTGGTCAGCCCGGCCGAAGGAGCCTTCACATTCGTTCACCCGTCAGTCATGGAGTGGCTAGTCGCCGATGCCGCTGCCGAGCGCCTGCGAAACGGCGAGGCCAATAGCGTGCTAGCCGCCCGGCGGCTATCCCGGCTGATGACCGACTTCCTGTGCGACCTGGCTGATCAATCTGACCTCCGAAACTGGACGAGCAGTGTCTTCTCCGATACCGCCGGCACCGAAATCGCCAAGCTGAACGCACTCGACATCGTCAGGCGACTCGGCGGGCAAACCGGCCCGCGCACCCGGAACTCGACTCCAGCCGCGCGGCTCAGCCTCGCCGGCACAGACCTGCGCGGCCAGGACCTTACCGATCTCGACCTGCGCGGCGCGGATCTCAGGGAAGCGGATCTGCGTGGAATGCGGCTTAACGGGATCGACTTCGAGGGCGCGGACCTGCGCGGCGCGGTCTTCACCAATGCCAGGCTCATCGAGTGCGACCTGACCGCCGCCGACCTCACCGGCAGTCACTGGTCACGCGCGGCACTCGCAGCAGTCACCGGCCTAGACGAACTGACCGGCGCGAGCGCACTCTACGCCGCTGGAGTCGTGGGCCGAGACCCAGCCGAGGTAATGCTGGCGACCTGTGAATCACCGACCAGCCTGGCGATGTCGCCTGACTCCGGACTCGCGGTAATCGGCCGAGGCAACAATGCCGAGATCGTAGATCTATCCGCCGGACAGACTCATCGTGTCCTGGTTGGCCATACACAGCAGGTCAACGCCGTCGCGTTCTCCCCCGACGGCACCCTCATCGCCACTGCCTCCGCCGACGGGACCGCCCGCACCTGGGTCACCGCCAGCGGCCAGCCACGCACCATCCTCACCGGCCACACCAGCACAGTCAACGCCATCGCGTTCTCCCCCGACGGCACCCTCATCGCCACTGCCTCCGCCGACGGGACCGCCCGCACCTGGGTCACCGCCAGCGGCCAGCCACGCACCATCCTCACCGGCCACACACAGCAGGTCAACGCCGTCGCGTTCTCCCCCGACGGCACCCTCATCGCCACCGCATCCCACGACCGCACCGCCCGCACCTGGGACACCGCCAGCGGCCAGCCACGCACCACCCTCACCGGCCACACCCGCCAGGTCAACGCCATCGCATTCTCGCCCGACGGCACCCTCACCGCCACCGCATCCCACGACCGCACCGCCCGCACCTGGGACACCGCCACCGGCCAGCCACGCACCACCCTCACCGGCCACACCAGCCCGGTCACCGCCGTCGCGTTCTCCCCCGACGGCACCCTCCTCGCCACCACATCCGCCGGCGGCACCGCCCGCACCTGGGACACCGCCACCGGCCAGCCACGCGCCACCCTCACCGGCCACACCAGCCCGGTCACCGCCGTCGCGTTCTCCCCCGACGGCACCCTCCTCGCCACCACATCCGCCGGCGGCACCGCCCGCACCTGGGACACCGCCACCGGCCAGCCACGCGCCACCCTCACCGGCCATGTCGGCTCGGACAACGCCGTCAACGCTGTCGCCTTTTCACCTGACGGCACCCTCATCGCCACCGCCTCCTACGGCACGTCCCGCACCTGGGACACCGCCACCGGCCAGCCACGCACCACCCTCACCGGCCATGTCGGCTCGGTCAACGCTGTCGCCTTCTCACCTGACGGCACCCTCATCGCCACCGCCTCCTACGGCACGGCCCGCACCTGGGACACCGCCACCGGCCAGCCACGCACCACCCTCACCGGCCACACCAGCACAGTCAACGCCGTCGCATTCTCACCCGACGGCACCCTCATCGCCACCGCCTCGATCGACGGCACCGCCCGCACCTGGGACACCGCCACCGGTCGACTCCGGACTACTGTGCGACACCGCGCAAATCGCACGACTCGCGCTATCGCCGTCCTGACCCGCCGTACTCGCGACGCTATGGCTGATGTGTCCTCCTGGCTGGTAGGCGTGGCATTCTCCCCTGACGGCACCCTCATCGGCACCGCCTCCGCCGACGACACCGCCCGCACCTGGGACACCGCCACCGGCCAACCCCGTAATACCCTCACCGGCCACACCAGCACAGTCAACGCCGTCGCATTCTCACCCGACGGCACCCTCATCGCCACCGCCTCCGCCGACAGCACCGCCCGCACCTGGGACACCGCCACCGGCCAGCCCCGCACCACCCTCACCGGCCACACCAGCACAGTCAACGCCGTCGCATTCTCACCCGACGGCACCCTCATCGCCACCGCCTCCACCGACCGCACCGCCCGCACCTGGGACACCGCCACCGGCCAGCCACGCACCACCCTCACCGGCCACACCCGCCAGGTCAGTGCCGTCGCGTTCTCCCCCGACGGCACCCTCATCGCCACCGCCTCCGACGACGGCACCGTGCGGCTATGGGATCAGGCCGGCATCAGCCTCGCGCTGCTCCGCGCGTTCGGCGACGAAGCGTACGCGATACTCCTGCCCGACGGCTCATACAAGCTGGCCGGAGATCCGGGCGGCGAGCTTCTGGTGGGCAGTCAAGCTAGCCAGGTTCGAGCCGGGCGAGATCGACGAATTCGTGCCCAGCATCCGCCGCCTGTCAGCCGAGGACCCGATCCGCAAGCCCGCTAAGCCGGATTGGATTTTGTAGATTCGGCGTTTGGCCAGGTCCGTGTAGCCGACCTTTTCAGCTCCGCGAATAGTAGTTCGCTTGCTAGCTGGATTGTGTCAGCGTCTACATCGGCACCCTCGGGTAGTTCACGGATGAGACGGAGAGTCTGGTCCTTTCGGTCGACGAACCACATCGTCGCGTGGAGGCGTGCGTCCTGTGCCAGTTGCGCATCGGCTCGACCAAGCTGTGCCCGCGCCGAAGTACCCGCCGCGGGGTCGAGTATGAGCCGGACTATGTCGACTTGTACCTTGCCCGCTGAGGTGGGCATCCAGACCCCAGCCGGTCCCGCTTGAGTTATGTCGGCCTGCTGTAGCAGCACCTCGAGCTGAGGCAGCTCACCGAATGCCCGCCGATTGGCTGTATCGAGGTCACTTGTGGCCCGGTAGGCGGTGCCGAGACGACACAGGACGGCGAGGCCGCCGATAACGGTTGCCTGACGCCCAGTTCTAGCCTCAAGCTCGGGAATGGCCTGGATAATCGCCAGCATCGCTGTTCCCGTTAGATCTACAGCGGGGATCTCTGCTCCGTCTCCAGGCATACTGCCGCTCCTCACCAGACACGCTGCCACGGCTGCGGCGGGTGCCAGCCATCAAGAATCTCGCGGCCCCGCCCAGGATCACGTGCCAGGTCGAGCGCAACGAAGACCGGAATTGCCAGCGGCCAGGGCTCGTTCCCGGATGACCATGCCCTGGCCTGGTCACCCTTAGGGTCGACCCGCTGCTCGCAGATCACGCGGGCCAGCGCGACCCGGACGCTAGCCCGTCGGTGATCGGCATTGACCGCCTGGCCGAGTAGTCGGGTAGCCCGCCGCAGCGTAGCCGAGTTTGGCACGTAGAAATCGGGAGGAAAGTCCGATCTTGCCGCAATCGGAGCCCCGTAGGCGGCAGCGGCAAGCGTGCCGGTCAGTGCCCAGCCGGGCTGAGTCCCGACATCGTCGATCCCAAGTTGCAATGCTGTATTTACTGATCCAACTCCGGGTTGCGGTGGATTCTCAAGGTGCGCTTCGCGGGGCTGCCAGATCCCGGCGGTCTCCCAAAATAGATTCGGGATAACGGCAGTCCCGTCCGAGCCCACCAGCCCCTGCCTGCGAAACGCGGCAAGCGCCTGCGAAACCGCGCTCGGCGATCGGTCAAGGCTGCGCGCAAGATCGCGAACGCCTCGCGGGAGGTTCGGGTCTAGCAGCAACGCACACGCTACCTCGACTCCAACCGAACCAGAGAAGGGATCCTCGCGCTCGACCCTGGCCTTCGCCGAAGGCACCTCAGCATCGACGAAAACGCCTCGGCCAGCCAGGTGCAGATGCCCGCGAAAGTCCAGCCAGCCCCACCCGTGACGCCTCAGCTCAGCTCGTGTCGCCGCAGAAATCCGGTCGGCTACCAAGAACGTGCTGCTCGTCGATGCCGAGCAGCACCAAGTCCGGCTCGTTAATTTGACCATCGGCTATAACAGCCAGGCCGAGGCCTTCCACCACGCCGGTAAAGATCTCCACAGCGTCCAAGACGTCCACTGCCACGAACCGAGCATAGCGACTGTTCGGTGTTCGGTACGACTCGAACACCGAACAGCACGGTCGTTTGGCTACTAGTCGTCCAGTCCTCAGGCGACGACCGGATCCTGAGGCTCACTGGGCCGGGCTAGGTCTCTTGTCTGGCTGGTGACGCTTGTCTCGGACGTACAGAACCCCTGGCTTGCCGTCGACGTGAGCGCGGCGCTCCAGCTCGAACAACGTCGTCGCCGTCATCAGATCGCTGAGCTTGGCGTAGCCGTAGTTCCGGGAGTCGAAGTCCGGACGCTGCTTGGTGATGATCTGGCCGACCGGTGCGAGCATTGCCCAGCCATCGTCATCGGAGGCCGCCTCTACCGCATGGTGCAGCTGATTGACCAGCGCGGTATCCCGCTTGAGCGTGGTGGCCGAGGTGCGCGGGCTTGGTTTCAGTACCGCGCCGGCGGGCGTGGTGCCGCTGTCGACATAGGCGAGGTTCTCGACATAGATGAACTTGTCGCAGGCCGCGACGAACGGCTTGGGGGTCTTGCGCTCGCCGAATCCGTACACGATCAGCCCCGACTCGCGGATGCGCGCGGCCAGGCGGGTGAAGTCGCTGTCGCTGGAGACGATGCAGAAGCCGTCGAGGCGGTTGGAGTACAGCAGGTCCATCGCGTCGATGACCATCGCCGCGTCGGTGGCGTTCTTGCCCGTGGTGTAGGCGAACTGCTGGATCGGCTGGATCGACTGGGCGAGCAACTGGTCTTTCCAGCCCTTGAGGCTCATGCCGGTCCAGTCGCCGTAGGCGCGCTTGACGTGGGCGGTGCCGTACTTGGCGACCTCGGCGAGCAACCCCTCGGTGATCGAGGGCGGCGCGTTGTCCGCATCGATCAGCACCGCGAGCCTGGCTGCGTTCTCGCTGACCAACTGCTGCTCCTCCCCGTTCTGACCTGCTACGGGCTAACTTGACGTAGTCTGACGTAACCTAACGTTACGGGATGATCGCGGTGAACTGGCGGATGCCAGGCATCGCGAGCAGAGCTGCTCTGGACCACGGCGGCGTCTTCGAACAACGCGCGCCGAGGTGAGACCATGACTGCACTACCAGCCGAACCGTCCCCAGCGGCGGCTTCACTGTACGACGCCCGGCGCGGCATCTACTATGTGAAGCCAAAGTTGCGGGGCAGGCTGCACCTGCTGTGGTTCGCGGCCTCGTTGGCTTGCGGTCCCCTGCTGGTAGTCCCGGCTCACGGCGCCCAGCGGATCGCGGCTCTTGCTGTCTACGCGGCCAGTGTCAGTGCGCTGTTCGGGATCAGCGCGCTGTATCACTGCGGCACCTGGACCGCAGCCGCGATGCGGCGCCTGCAGCGCGTGGATCACGCGACGATCTTCTTCCTCATCGCCGGCACGGCGACGCCCGCGTTCCTCCTGACCGCGCCCGGTGCCTTCGCGATGACCTGCCTGATCATTTTGTGGACGCTGACGCTGACCGCGGCCGCGATCCACCTGGCATCGATGAACGCACCGGAGATCGTCGTCGGCGCGACGTTCGTGGGGCTCGGCTGGGTGGCCGGCCTGTCGCTGCCTTGGGTCTGGATCAACGCGGGTGCCATGTCAGGGGCACTGATGGTCGCAGGCGGCGTGCTCTATACGCTCGGCGCGCTCTCCTATCATCGTCGCTGGCCGGACCCCTATCCGTCAGTGTTCGGCTATCACGAGGTCTTCCACGCGTGCGTCTGCGCGGCGGCGGCCTGCCAGTTCCTGGCGATAGCCCGATTCAGCTAGCTGCCGGACGACCTAGCCGCCAAACGACAGGCTTCGCGCGAACACGTGGGCTCTGAGACCGTTGGATGAGGAGTTCAGGCCGCCCTTGAGTACCAGTCCGGCCGGCAGGGACGATAGCGGGAGCGTCACGTTCTTGGCCTTGCCAAGCACGCCGGATGGCAGGCCGTTGCTGCTGATCAGGTGCAACGTGATCTGATGCGGGCCGGTCGTCTCCACTCGCCAGGTCGCTGAGGCTGACAAGATGCCGCCGGCCAGGTTCAGGCTGCCCTTGAGCAGGTTGCTGCCAACCGAACTGATCTTCACGCCGCCGTTCGGTCCGCCGCCAAGGAAGCCGGCCAGCGGGCCAGCCGCCGACAGCGCGTCGCCGATCGCCCCGAGGCTGATCAGGATCGTGCCGTTGAGTGGCCCGGCGCTGCCGCCGTTGAAGCTGGAGTTGAGGCGCACGTTGTCGGCCACGACGTTCAGGCTGGTCACCGTGATCGGCCCGGCCGGGAACGAGGCCGAGCTGATCGTGATCTTGTCGAAGTGCCGGGTGGCCACCTGAGTGAGGAACGGGAAGCCAGCGATACTTACCGACGGCTTGGTGGGGAAGCCCTGCTTCTGGATCTGCGAAGCCGCCTCGCTCTCCGCGAAGGCCTTGGCACCAAAGTCCAGCGCGACCAGGACCACCAGCACGACGATGATCGAGATCACCACCCTGCGGCCGGTGTTACGTTTCTTCGGCGGCTGCTG
Organism: uncultured Actinomycetota bacterium; assembly: GCA_963819285.1. Lineage (GTDB taxonomy): Bacteria > Actinomycetota > Actinomycetes > Streptosporangiales > Streptosporangiaceae > Chersky-822. Next base: position 243,223 of record CAWFVM010000001.1, on the reverse strand, counting down.
ATAGCCGGCATACATGTTCGGCGCCTGATTGCCATAATTGCCGTACAAGCTGGTCACCTCTCCCAGGGGGTTTGCGCAAGTCCGTAGTTCAGGGCAGCTTGCTCAGGTCGACGATCTGGACCTGGGCTGAGCCGTTGGCAGAGGCAAGCAGATACCGGCCGCCCGGTACGACCGCCACCTCGCGGGGCAGCTCCCCGCTCGGAATGAAGCCGAGCAGGGCACCAGGCTTCCTGGCTAGCGCGGCGCTGACGTTCACGACGGCTAGGTTGTCGGCGCCTGACCCGGTCTTATTGAGGTCTGTATCAGCGACGACTATCTTGCTGCCGCCGTTGACCAGGATCAGCCCGATCGGAGTCTGACCGACCTGGACCTTTGCGATGAGCGCGTGGCGAGACCCGGAGCGGAGCAGCGGCGCCGAGAATGCGAGCAGGGAATTGCTGCCTCGGGCGGTGGACCAGACCGTCTTCCCGTCCGCCGACACGACGATCCGGGATGGCTGGACGCCGGCGTCTGACTGCGAGAGGAGTGAGTGAGCGGTGTCTTTCTCCGCCTTCTGCACGTTGAGCACGCTGATCAGGCCCTGGCCATTGCCTTGCGGATCGTTCTCCTTGTTGCTGGCCACGTAGAGGAAGTGGCCGTCCGGGGAGATCGCCATGCCTACCGGGTTGCGGCCGATCGAGATGGACCCGACAAAGTCCGAGGAGTCGAAGGTGTTGCTTGCCAGCGCCTTGCGCAGATCGAAGACGGCAACGACGTGAGCCGCCTTCAGGGTGACGAAAGCGAACTTGCCCTGGTTACCTACTACGACATCGACGGCCTGGCCGTTGCCCGAGATGTTCGGCGTGGTTAGCGTGCCGACGTTGACACTCGGGGCTCCGGCCTCGGCTTCGGCGACACTCAGGACATCGATGCCGCTGCCGGCCGCGACCAGCAAGTACTTCCCGTCCTGCGTCGTGGTCGCACCGGTGGCGTCAAAGCCGGGCTGGGCGATGGTGTACGAGAACTTATGAGTCAGAGTCAGCCCTGGACCCTGGGAGAACACCTCGAGCGTCAGCTGGGTCACCGCGAAGACGAACTTGCCGTTGGGGCTTCCCTGCACTCCGAACGGGTCACCGCCGCTCGGGCCTGACGGCACCAGTTTGCTCGGCACCTGCGTTAGTGTCTTCGCCGACGCGGCCGCCGTGGACGGACCCGGCAGCGTAAGCGGCGGCAGGTTGTGCTTCACCGTGGCCGGGTGATGCAGGGCGAGATATCCGCCACCGCCGGCTAGGACGAGCAGAAGCACCACAGCCGCGGCGATTGCGCCCCCCGACCGCCACCAGGGCCGCCGGTAGCCTCCGCCCGGCTGTCCGCCGCCGGATGACTGCTGCCAGTTCGCGGCGGTCAGGTCGGGCGAAGTATCCCGCCCGCCGCCAGCTAGCTGCGTCGGCGGACCACCAGCGCTGGGCTGAACGGCACCAGTACCGGCGCCACCCCCGCCCCACCCAGAGCCGGCCCCGGCTGCGACGGTCCCGTGCCCCTGCGGGCCACCACGACCGGTGCCGCCTCCGCTCACCACCTGGGTCATGGGGTGCTGCGGCGAGCTGGGGATCGAGCCAGGACCCGAGTCGTAGGGCCGGATGCCGAACGCCTCGCGCAGCGACTCGGCGAATTCCGTGCAGCTCGCGTAGCGCTCCTCGACCGGCTTGGCCAGCGCCCTGGCAAACACCTGGTCGACTGCGACCGGCAATTCAGGCCTGCGGCTGGTCACCGGCGGCGGTGGCTCGGTGAGCTGTGCGTACATGACCGCCATGGCATCGTCGCGCTTGAACGGCGGTGAGCCGCTGATCAGCTCGTAAGCCGCGCAGGCCAGCGCGTACTGATCGGTACGCCCGTCGACCGGCCTGCCCTCGATCTGCTCTGGCGCGATGTAGTCGAGCGTGCCGAGGAACATCCCGGTCCCGGTCAGCCCGGAGGCCTGCAGCGACGCCTTGCTGAGCCCGAAGTCCGACAGGTAGATGTGATCGGGCCTGCCCGTCCCGCCGCGAGCATCGAAGAGCATGTTCGCCGGCTTGACGTCCCTGTGCACCAGCCCCCGGCCATGCGCCGCATCGAGCGCGGAGGCGACCTGCGAGATGATCTCGGCGACCCGGCCAGGCGGCAGCGGCCCGAACTGGCCGAGCATGGAGCGCACGTCACCGCCGCGCACGTACCGCATGGCGATGAAGAGCACTCCGCTCGCCTCGCCGGCCTCGAACACCGGGATGATATGCGGGTCGTCCACGGCGGCAGCGGCCCGCGACTCGCGGATGAAACGCTGCCTGAACGCCTCGTCGGCCGCCAGCGCCGGAGCGAGAATCTTAAGCGCCACGGTACGGTCCAGGCGCTCGTCATGGGCGCGGAAGACCACAGCCATGCCGCCCTGGCCGATCTGCTCCTCAAGCAGATAGCCGGCGACGCGTGCACCCGGCGCGAAGCTACCCGGTATCCCTGGGTTGTCCTGCGTCACCGTGCCTCCAAGCGGTTACGGTCTGGCCAGAGCTTCCCGAGCCGCCAACTCGGTACTACCTCAGCGCCACCCCGGTGCGACCTCGCACCAGGGCGTCTCCCCTTCAGAGCCTCAGGCCATTTCCGTATCGTCCTAAATTTCCATATGAATCTGCATCTGCTAATCGCGGGCTACGGAAACGTGAAAACCAGGCAGGTCAGTCAGTTGAGTGCTCCAAGTATCCGGTTTGACCTTGTCCCCCGCAACTCGCCAGCCCGCCACGGCGGTTCCCGCGTCCAGCTTTCCACACCAACCGCCAGCTGATGCCAGCGCCAGCGGCAACTCCGCAGCCCAGCTGATGTTCCGTAATCATGCCAGGGACGATGATCACGGAGTCGAGGGATAGCTGCGGGCGGGTTTGTGGGTGGTGCGGGGAGAGGCTGGCAGGCTGGTCGGGGCCGGCGGGTTGTAGTGCGCCGGGCCGACTGGTCCTTTTGCCCGGTATGGCGGGTTCGGGTTGGTGGCAGCGGCCGGCGGTGTCGCAGCTGGGGACCCCTACTGCTGTGCCGGCTGCAGCAGGGGACCCCAGCTGCCGTCAGCCTCAGCCCGCCCCAAGACTCGCGCCACCAGGGCTCCGTGATCATGTCCGGCAGCGTGATCACGGACCCCTGATGGGGTGATCACGCGACCCGCGTTCCGTGATCATGCCCGATTTCATGATCACGGAAGTCTGTGGGCCGGGGCACCTGCGGGAGCCGGGGCAACTCTGGGGAAGCTGCGGGAGCCGGGATAACTCGGGGAACTGCGCGGACTGGGGAAGCGGCGCGGGCTGGGGAAGCTGCGGCGGGCTGGGGAAGCGGCGCGGGCTGGGGAAGCGGCGCGGGCTGGGGTAGCTCGGAAGAGCTGCGCGGCGACCAGCGCCCGTCACGGGCCCTCGTCCGGCGTCGGCCGTGAGCGCTCGCTGACGCACGGTACGCGCGGCGGGTGACTCCTCGACCGGAGGGTGAGCCCCCGCCTGCGATGCGTCACAGATCGCGCCTCGTACCCCATCGCATTTCCGATAACAATATATATCTGAGCATAAATAGAGTCGCTGGCCCGGCCGGGAGGCGGCTGACCAGACAGCGAGACCTGAACGACACCAAAAGCCGGATACATCTGATGGGTAAAACCGTTCTACAGTTGCTCCATGACGCCTGAGTTCGGTAACTCGCCCGCAGGTCCGGCGCTGCTTGTGCGCACGCCAGACGCGGAGCGCTCCCTGGCCGCTGGCCGCAGTTATTTCATCGGCCGTGATCCGCAGGCCGACATCGTCGTGAACGACTCCAGGGTTTCCTGGCGGCACGCGGTCTTGCGGGTCGACGGTTCGACCTGGCTGCTTGAAGACCTCGGGTCGACCAACGGGACCTTCCAGGGCAGCGATCGCCTGCAGCGGCTGCCCATCTCCTCATCGTGCGCCGTCCGGCTCGGTCACCCGAACGACGGACCCGCGATGTCCTGTGAGGTGAAGGTCCCGGCAGCGCAGCCTCAGCCCCAGGGCGCCGGGCCGGTGCCGACCAGGTACGCGCAGTCACCAGGCGGCCCGCCACCGCCCAACCCGGTCGTGGCACGAGTCCGCGCCGACCAGGGGCCTCCAGGCGGCCAGCACCCGGCCGGCCAGCAGTTGCAGCCCACCGGCTACGGCCCGCCAGGCGGCGGCGCGGGCGGCTACGGTGGCGGCGGCCCGGCGGCGGGTCCGGCGGTCGGCCGGCAGCGGTTCAGCGTCGAACGGCAGCCGAGCGCCGTGCTTCAGCTGCCCTCGAAGCTGCTGAAGATCGGCCGCGCGGCCGACAACCAGGTCGTGGTCGCCGATCTGAGCGTTTCGCGGTATCACGCCGAGCTGCGCAAGAACCCGCGCGGCGGATACGAGATCTTCGACCTCGGCAGCCACAACGGCACGTTCGTGAACGGCCAGCGAGTCGGCTCGGCGCCGGTCACCGAGCGGGACATCGTCGCCATCGGCCCGGCGACGTTCCGGCTGGTGGGCGATGAGCTGCAGGAATTCCTCGACACCGGCGACATCTCCTATATCGCCCACGACCTGACCGTGACGTTGCCTAGCGGCCGCGTGCTGCTCGACCATGTGACCTTCCCGCTCGGCGAGCGCTGCCTGATGGGCGTGATCGGGCCGAGCGGCGCCGGCAAGTCGACCCTGCTCGGCGCGCTGACCGGGATCGCCCCGGCGACCCAGGGGAACGTGCTCTACGACAATCGTGACCTCTACACGCACTACGCCGAGCTGCGGAACCGGATCGGCCTGGTGCCGCAGGAAAACATCCTGCACACGCAGCTCACCGCTCGCCGGGCGCTCGGTTACGCGGCGGAGCTGCGGTTCCCGAGAGACACGAGCAAGGCCGAGCGGATGCACAGGATCGATGAGGTGCTCGGTGAGCTCGCGCTGACCAAGCACGCGGAGACCAAGACCGCGGCGATGTCTGGCGGCCAGCAAAAACGGGTGAACGTCGCGCTTGAGCTGATGACCAAGCCTTCGCTGCTGTTCCTCGACGAGCCGACCTCCGGTCTTGACCCCGGCCTCGACAAGTCGGTCATGGAGCAGATGGCCCAGCTGGCCCATGACGGGCGGACCATCATCGTCGTGACCCACTCGGTCGCCAACCTGAACCTGTGCGACCGGCTGCTCGTGCTCGTGCCCGGCGGCAAGATCGCGTTCTTCGGGGCACCGCAGGATGGCCTGAAGCACTTCAACAAGCCAGGCTGGGCTGAGGTCTTCCAGTCCTTCGAGAACGAGCCCAACCGGGACTGGCAGGGCGAGTTCCGCAATTCGCCCTACTACCACCAGTACATCGTCGCGGGCATGGAGGACGCCGGAGCGGTCCATCGCAATGCGCAGCAGGGTGTGGCGCCGCCAGCCCCGCCGGCCACCAGCAACCGGGTCGCGCAGACGTCCACGATGGTCAGGCGCTACATGGCCGTGCTCGCCTCGGACCGGGGCTTCCTGGCCCTGCTCGTCGGGGTCGTCGTCGGCCTGGGCGCGATGGTCAGGCTGTTCCCGCTCACCGGCGGCTTTACGGCGCCGCCTGGCAAGGTCAATACCGGGGCTCAGTCAGTGCTGCTGATCCTGATCCTCGGGGCTTGTTTCGCCGGCGCGCTGAACTCGGTGCGAGAAATCGTCAAGGAGAGACCGATCTACGCCCGAGAACGGGCGGCCGGCCTCTCGGCGGGTTCCTACTTGTTCTCGAAGCTCATCGTGCTCGGAGTGATCAGCGCCTTCCAGGCGATCCTGCTCGTAGCCGTCGGCATGGCGGGCACAACGTTCCCGCCCAAGGGCGCGCTGCTGCCGATCCCGCTGGTCGAGGTCATGCTGGCGGTGGCACTGGTCGGCGTGGCGTCGATGGCGATCGGCCTGCTGGTGTCGTCGATGGTGAGCACGGCCGAACGGGCGATGCCGCTGGTGTTCCTGCTGGTCATGGTCCAGGTCGTCACCACCGGCGGTATCTTCGCGATCCACGGCAAGGCCGGCATCGAGGAGATCGCCTGGTTCACCCCGTCTCGCTGGGGCTTCGCCGCGAACGCCGCGACGACCAACCTGAACGTGATCGGCGGCTTCACGCAAGCGCACAACGCGGATCCGCTCTGGGATCACACGCCGAAGGCCTGGATCATCGACATGGGCGCGATGGCGGCGCTGTTCGTCTTCTACTCCGTCATCACCTGGTGGCGGCTCAACAAGCTCGGCCCGCTCAAGCGCGGCCAGTAGCCAGCAACGAACAGAAAGCCGAAGGGGCGGCGAAGCACGCAAGTGACTCGCCGCCCCTTCAGCTTGTAGCTAGCCGGGCTAGCCGCGCGCCGCTACCGCCGGAAGCGGAACCGGCCCAGGTCGAACGGCCGCAGGTACGGAGTCGGGCGGAACCTGAGGAACGCCGCCGCGACCGGCACGATCTTGCCGCCGCTTGAGAAGATGTTGTCCGCCGGGCCGAGCGCGGTGGCCGTGGCGTTCAGGCTGGCCGGGCGCAGCGCCCGGTCATCCCAGCGGCCAGTCCGCATCCGGTGCAGCAGGGACTTGACGGCGGTGATGGTCTCGGCCGGGGTGAAGGCGCAGTGCCCGGCCCGGTTGACGAAGATCTGGCGAAGCAGGAAGCCCCGGCCTGCCCGGTGCACGACGCTGGCGTAGGCCTGCTCGTTCTGCGGGACTACCAGGCCGTCGCCGACCGTGTGCATGCTCAGCACCGGAATCCTGATCCGGCCGGTGAAGCTGATGTTCCTGGCCAGGTAACGAACGGCGGTCGGGCTGGCCGCGACCGGCGTGGCCTTGCGCAGCGTCCGGAGGTCGGAGCGCAGGCTGAGGCCGGCCGTCTTGTAGAGGGCACGGACTTCCCTGGTGTCCGACGAGCGGGCGAGCTGCTCGGCGAAGTTGACGCCGGTGGTCCAGGACGGGTTGCCGCCGGCCAGCGCCTCAAGCTGAGCCCGGAAGGCGAAGATGAACGGGAAGTCCACGTTGGCATCCCACTCGAACTGGTTCGCCTCCTGAGAGGCGAAGTCATTCGCGGCTGGCTCGGGCGACAGCGACGTAAACCAGCCCGGAGTATCACCGAGCGCGGCGGCCAGCGCGATCCTGGCCTTGCCCTGCGGGGTGGCCTGAGCAGCGGCGAGCGCGGTCTCGGCCGAGGTCAGGTTCGCCGTCGGGTTGGAAATGTTCACCACGCTCACCGCCGAGGCGATGAGCTGCTGGAACGCGAACGCCGCATCGAGCGCGGTGTTCCAGGTCGCGACGCCGCCCGCGAGCACGCCGCACATTGGCAGCGCGGCGCTGAACGCGCCAGGGTAGCGCTGGATCAGCCCGGCCGTGATGATCCCGCCCAGTGAGTGACCCCAGGCGACGGTGTGCCTCGGGTGGCCGACGAGCTTGTCGAAGGTGCGGAGGGTGGCGCGCTGGTCGGGCAGCGCGTCCGCGATCGCCCAGCCGGTGATCGCGTAAGACGAGCCGGCCAGCGCGAATCCGTGGGTCAGCAGCCAGGCACCGGTGACCGGGTCACCGACGTCGGTGGCCGGGTTGGCGCTGCCGGGAACGACGTAGCCGTGGCTGTACAGGAACAGGTTCCTGTTCCAGTGCGCCGGCACTTCCATCAGGTAGGTCGCGCCGTCGGCCAGGGAGCCGCACAGCACGGTGTCGCCGGCCACGATCGGGCTCGGGCAGGCCGCCGTGGTCGCGCTGGCCGGCGCCGCGACCGCGACTACTCCGGCCAGCAGCAGCGCCGGGGCCAGCGCCGCGGTCAGTCTTCTTGTCAAGCTACGCACAAGTCATCTCCTAGCGGTGGGGGTCGCACCACTTCATTCACCTTTTCAGGACTATAGTCCGGCAGCCTTGGATAGGGCAGGGCGCGAAAGGTGACCAGGCGATGGCCTCAGAGCCGCTTGGCCTCAACGATCCGCCGCAGGAACCGGCGGGTGCGCTCGTCCTTCGGGTCGGTGAACAGCTCGGCCGGCGGTGCGTCCTCGATGATCCTGCCTTCTTCGAGGAAGCAGACCCGGCTCGCGATGTCGCGGGCGAAGCCCATCTCGTGGGTGGCGATGACCATCGTCATCCCGCCCGCCGCCAGCTCGCCGATCACCTCAAGTACCTCGGCGACCAGCTCGGGGTCCAGGGCGCTGGTCACCTCGTCGAGCAGCATGATCTGCGGCCGCATCGCCAGCGCCCGCACGATCGCGACCCGCTGCTGCTGCCCGCCGGAAAGCCGGTCAGGGTAGTCGTCCCGTTTGTCGGCCAGGCCGAACCGGTCAAGCAGCTCCTGCGCCTCCCGCGCGGCCTGGCCGGCAGGCGTCCTGAGCACCTTCATCGGCGCGAGCGTCACGTTCCGCAGCACGGTCATGTGCGGGAACAGGTTGAACGACTGGAACACGATGCCGATCTGCCGCCTGACCAGGTTCTGGTCAATGTCCGGCCCGGTGATCTCCTGGCCGAGCAGGAAGATCTGCCCCGAGTCGACCGGCTCGAGCAGGTTGATGCAGCGCAGCAGCGTGGACTTGCCCGAGCCCGACGCCCCGATCAGGCAGATCACCTCATGGGAGGCGACCGACAGGCTGATCCCTTTAAGAACCTCATTAGTTCCGAAAGATTTACGCAGGCCCTCGATCTGGATGGCGGCGCCGTTCACGCCGTCGCCCCGGCCAGCCGCCGCCGGCGGTCGCGTTCGATCAGCCGGTCGGTGAACCTGGCCAGCGGAATCGTCAGGATGAGAAACAAGATCGCCGCCACCGTGAAACTTGAGTAGTTGAACACCGATGAGGCGTAGATGTTCGCCGCCTGGTTGGCCTCGATCACGCCGAGCACGCCGACCAGCGCCGTGTCTTTCTGCAGGCTGATGAAGTCGTTGAGCAGCGGCGGGATGATGTTGCGTATCGCCTGCGGCAAGATCACGTAGCGCAGTGCGGTCTGCTGCGACAGGCCGAGCGACCGGGCGGCGGAGACCTGGCTGCGGTGCACCGAGTTGAGCCCGGCCCGGTAGACCTCGGAGACGTAAGCCGAGTAGGTCAGGACGAGCGCCGCCACGCCGTAGACCGCGTCAGGCTGATGCGAGATCACCGGCAGGTACAGGCCGGGTACGCCGAGCCCGAGCGCCAGGACTACGAGCAGCAGCGGGACGCCCCGGAAGAAGTCGACGTAGATCGTGGCGATGAGCCGGATCGGGAAGAGTGCGGGGTGCACCGACTGCCTGATCAGCGCCACCAGCAGGGCCAGCGGCAGGATCAGCAGCTCAGCGACGATGAACATCCTGATGTTGAGCCAGATCGCCGCGCCGACGGAGTAGTAGCCCTTCCTCGGATTTCCGATGAAGGCCTGCCACATGTCCCTGGGGTAGAAGAACGCGTGCCCCACCGTCCGCGCTCCCGGCGCGAGCAGGAAGATGGCCGCCAGGATCGCCAGCACGGCCACGGTGCTGACGCTGGAGATGACCGTGCCGCGCCGGCCGCCGCCGGTGAACAGGCGAGGTCCGCGCCCGGTCGCGAAGCTGGGTGCGTCGGGGGCGTTGGCGTCCATGCGGCCTTACCGCCGAAGGCTCGGGGGCGAAGCTCAGGGCTTGATCGTCGGGAACTTCAGGTAGACGCCCAGGTACCTGTGCTGCAGGGAGGCAAGCGTGCCGTTGGAGGTCAGCGTGGCGAGTGCCTTGTTGACGCAGGTCACGAGCTGGTTGCCCTTGGCGAAGACGAGGCCGTAGTGCTCGCCCACGGTCGGGAACTGCGCGACCAGCACCGCCCCCTTGAGCTGCGACGAGGCCATGAACTGCGCGGTCGGCGTGTCGGTGATCAGCGCGTCGATCCGGTGCGCCGCCAGCGCGGACGCCGCCAGGGCGAGCGTGTTGAACACCTTGGGCTGCTTAGCCGGCTGGATATTGGAGTTGATGTAGGTCAGGCCGGTGGTGCCGATCTGGTCGCCGTACAGGTAGGTACGGAGCTGAGCCGGCGAGTGCTTCGTCACGATCGGCGTGCCCTTCAGCGCCACGATCGACTGCTGCACCGGATAGTAGCTATCGGAGAACGTCACCGCCTGTGCCCGCTGCGGGGTGACCGACACCTCGTTGATGTCGAAGTCGAACGCCTTCGGGCCGGGACTGTAGGTGCTGTTGAACGGCTCGTGCACCCAGGTCACCTGCGACTTGCCAAAGCCGAGCTGAGCGGCCACCGCATAGGCGACCGCGCTCTCGTAGCCCTTGCCGTTGGTGGGGGTGTTGCTCACGAACCACGGGGTGAAGACCGGGTTGTCCGTCGCCACGGTCAGCACTCCTGGCTTGAACAGCAGGTGCTGCACGGCCGACTTCGAGCAGCTGGCCGTCGACGCGCTCGTGCTGCCGGACCCGCCTCCGCCGGACGGACTGGATGAGCTGGTCGAGCCGCAGGCGGCCAGGCTTCCGGCCAGCGCAACCACAGCGGCTGTCACCATCAGGCGTCGCATAGAACCCACCCCACACTTGCTCGCGTCCCTGCCCCTAGGGGGCAGGTTACTCTAGCCCGGCTCAGATCCCGGCCAGGTCCCGGTCAGATCCCGCTCTCGTCCTGGTCGGGGCCGATGATGTAGATCAGGGTGCCGTGCGTCGGGTCCACGTGGATCAGCGTGTGCAGGAAGACCGAGATGTCGAGCGGGATCCGCACGCAGCCGTGCGACGCCGCGTTCAGCGGAACGCCATCCGGGCTGAAGGTCGAGGTCGGGTTCGGCATTCCGTGAATGGCATAGGTCGTCCCGATAAAAAACACCGGGTTGTACAGGCAGCCGCCGAAGGACGCGTCGGGCACGCAGCCAGGGTCATAGGCCCAGGCGCGGTACGTGCCGTCCGGAGTCACCCAGCCAGAGCCGTCCGGGCGGTTGAAGGCGGCCGTCGACACGTGGCTGATCAGCCGGATTTTCCTGTTCCTGTAGACGACGAGCACCCCGATCTTCTTGCTGACCTCGATCCGGCTCCAGTGCGCGCCGTGCACGAGGATCCTGGGCAGCTTCGGGTGCCGGAGCTGGCGCTGCATCGCGGCGCCGACGATGTCCGGGTGGGACGGGATGGCCTTGCCCGACTGGACTTCCTTGAACGCCCAGACCGCTTCCATCGTGTCCCAGCCAAAGTGGCCGTCGGGCTTGCCCGCGTAGTAGTGCAGCGCGTTCAGCCGCCGCTGCAGCGCCTTGACCGCCGGGCCGTGACTGCCGAAGAAGAGGAACTTGCCGCTGCTCGCCGCATGCGTGCTCGCGCCCGCCGCTGGGGCCAGGCTCAGAGCGGTCACCGCGATCGCAGCCGCGCTGCCCAGTCCGGTAAGCCACTGTCGTGCTGTGTGCCCCATCGTGTCGCTCCCGTTCGCTACGCGCTCGGACGCTGTGAACGTCCGGTAGGCAACTATTCCAGCCTCTAGACGCCAATCGCCAGCCCCAGGTTGTGGCGTTATCAAATCTCAAGCTTGCCCGCATCCTGATCACGCTGATCCAGCGCCGGACGTGTAGTGTGCGGCGCGGTCGCTTGGGTAGCTATTCGTCCGTTGTTCAACTCGGCGTTCCGTTTCGTTCTCGGTGTGCTGACATGCCGTTACCGTCCGCATCGAATCGCTTGACCTGGTGCTGGGCATCAGCTGGAAGACCGTCGGAGCAGACAGAATCCCGGAGGAGTTCGTGAGCGCTGCAGTAGTGGCAGACCAGCTCCCTGATGCGGACGCGGTGCGCGCCCAGCTTCACCTGCTGGCCGCCGAGCTTGGGCTCAAGCTCAGGCAGCGCAAGAACGGGCGGGTCGCACTGATCAGGGCCGACGGCACCGCGACCGCCCCCTGGCGGGAGAGCTATCCGTACTCGGCCAGGCTCGGCCGCAAACCCTACGAGCACGCCAAGCGGATGCTGCAGATCGAGCTGCTCAAGCTGCAGCGCTCGGTCAAGGCATCGGGTGACCGGGTGCTGGTCATCTTCGAGGGCCGTGACGCCGCAGGGAAGGGCGGCGCGATCAGGCGGGTAGCGGAGAACCTGAACCCCCGCGGGGTCAGGGTCGTCGCGCTGGAGAAGCCGGCCGCACACGAGCAGGGCGACAACTACCTGCGCCGGTACCTTCCGCATCTGCCGGTGCCCGGCGAGATCGTGATGTTCGACCGGTCCTGGTACAACCGGGCCGGCGTTGAGCACGTGATGGGCTTCTGCCAGCCCGACGAGTACGCCAGGTTTCTCGCCGAGGTGCCGGCCTTCGAGAACGAGCTGATCGCCGACGGCGTCAAGGTGATCAAGTTCTGGTTCTCGATCACCCGCGCCGAGCAGCTCCGCCGCTTCATCGACCGGCACGCCGACCCGGTCAAGGCCTGGAAGCTCAGCGCCATTGACCTGGCCTCGCTGGACAAATGGGACGAGTACACCAAGGCCAAGGAGGCTATGTTCCGGCATTCGGACACCCCGGAGGCCCCCTGGACCGTGGTCAAGGGCAACGATAAGAAGCGAGCCCGGCTTGAGGCTATGCGTTATATATTGTCGCTTTTCGAATACGTCGATAAGGACCCGGTGATCGCCTGCCAGCCCGACCCGCTCATCGCCTGGCCAGCGAGAGCACTGCCCGAGCTGGCGCTCGACGACGACGGGCCGGCCGCCGGAACGCCATCCGGCGGCGGGATCAGTCAGCACTGGCTGGCGGCTGCCGGTGAGCGGGGGCGGCTAGCTAGGCAGGTGCTGGCGCCTGCGCTCGCAGCATGGCGACCTGGTAGAGCGCGATGCCGGCGGCGACTCCGGCGTTCAGCGACTCCGCGCCGCTGATCGGGATTCGCACGACCGTGTCGCATTGCTGCGCCACCAGCCTGGACAGGCCCTTGCCCTCCGAGCCGATCACCACCACGAGCGGGCTGGTGGCCAGGGTGAGCGAGCCGAGCTCGTCGTCAGCGCGCCCGTCGAGTCCGACCACGAACAGTCCGGCGCGGGCGTAGGAGACGAGCGCGGAAGCCAGGTTCGGCGTCTGGGCGACCCGCAGCCGTGCAAGCGCGCCCGCCGAGGCCTTCCACGCCCCGGCGGTCACGCCGGCCGACCGCCGGGCAGGCACCAGCACGCCGTCGCCGCCGAACGCGGCCGCTGACCGGGCGACAGCTCCCAGGTTGCGCGGATCGGTGACCCCGTCGAGCGCGACGATCAGCGACTGCTGCGATTGCCTCGACCCGAGCAGGTCATCGGCGTGTGCGTACTCATACGGCCTGATCCGCAGCGCGATGCCCTGGTGCACGGCGCCGCCCGACAGCCGGTCGAGCTCGGCCCGGCCGGCCTCCACCACGGGAATGCCGCGATCAGCCGCCAGCTTCACCGCATCCGAGATCCGCTCATCCGGATCCAGTCTCGGGCCGACATGCAGCGCGAGGGCCGGCACGGCCGCATGCAGTGACTCAAGCACCGAGTTGCGGCCGACGACCAGCTCGGCCGCGCTGCCGACGCCCCGGCCTGCCCCTGAACTGCCGGTGCGGCCAGAGCGGCTGCCAGAAAAGCGACTGACGCTGCCAGCGCTGTTAGCGCCACTGCCAGTTTCGGGATAACGGGACGTCCGGCGTGATCCCGGCACCCCGCTCGACGCCGTCCGGCGTGATCCGGACGTCGCACCGGCCGGTGTCCGCCGTGATCCGGCCGGGTCGCCCGCGGGGGTCCGGCCCGAGCCGGACGGGGCGCCAGGCGACGTCCGGTCAGAACCCTGGCCAGACCCGCGCGCCGCTGCCGGCCGCCCGGCTCGCCCGGCGCTGGGCGGGATGGCCAGGGCGCTGCTCGGCGGCGGGCGTCGGGCCCCGGCCTTCGAGCTTGCGCCGGTTGTAACCGCCGGTACCCGGCCGGGGCTTGCCTGACTTACTCACGCTGCCGCGCCCCGGCTTAGCCGCGCCGCCACTCTTGCCACTCATCGCGTTAGCTCCCATCGCGGGCCTGCCTGCGTATCTTCGACGGCCACGCCCGCCGCCTGCAGCTGATCTCTGATCTCGTCGGCGGTCGCGTAGTCCTTGCGCGCCCGTGCCGCCTGGCGCTGCTCAAGTGCGACGCTGACCAGCGCGTCGACGACGGCCGTCAGGTCCGAACTGCCGCTCGCCGCGAACGGCGCTGCCCTCGGATCGAGCCCGAGCACCGCGAGCATGGCCAGCACCGACTCGGCCTGCTTGACCGTCCCGGCCACGTCGCCAGCCGCGAGCGCACTGTTGCCTTCCCTGACGGCCTCGTGCAGCACGGCCAGGGCCTGCGGCACGGCGAAGTCGTCATCGAGCGCGGCCGAGAAGGCCGCCGGAAGGCCGCCGGCCTGCGGCAGCCCGGTCAGGGCACCTGGCAGGCTAGCCTTCGCCGCCTGGTCTGGCTGCTCAGCCTGGCTGCTGGGCCAGCAGCGGTGCGGCCTCGATCGCCCTGGTGATGAAGCCCTCGATCCGCCGGTAGGCCGCGACCGACTCGCCCAGCGCGTGCTCGGAGTACTCGATGTCTGAGCGGTAGTGCGCCTGAGCCAGGTAGTAGCGCAACTCGGCTGGCCGGACCCTGGCCACCATCGCGTCGACGAGCAGCGAGTTGCCGAGCGACTTGCTCATCTTCTCGCGGCCGAGCCTGACCAGCCCGTTGTGCATCCAGTACCCGGCGAATCCGTCCCCGGCCGCCGCCGACTGCGCGAGCTCGTTCTCGTGGTGCGGGAAGATGAGATCGTAGCCACCGCCGTGAATGTCGAAGGTCGCGCCGAGGTACTTGGTCGCCATCGCCGAGCACTCCAGGTGCCAGCCGGGCCTGCCCGGACCCCAGGGCGTGTCCCAGGACGGCTCACCCGGCTTCTTGCCCTTCCACAGGGTGAAGTCACGCGGGTCCCGCTTGCAGGTCGCGAGGTCAGCCTCGACGTCGTCGGCGGGCTGCATCAGCTCGGGTCGCTGGCCGGACAGGGCGCCGTACCGGTGAACGAGGCGACGTCGAAGTAGACGTCGCCGCCCGCGGCATAGGCGTGCCCGGCGTCGATCAGCCGCCGCATCAGCACGATCATCTCGGGGATGTGCCCGGTTGCCCGAGGCTCGACGTCAGGCGGCAGGCAGCCGAGCGCGTCGTAGGCGCGGCTGAAGGCGCGCTGATTGCGCTCGGCGACGGCCCACCACTGGCTGCCTTCGGTGTTCGCGACGCGCAGGATCTTGTCATCGATGTCGGTCACGTTCCGGCAGAACGTGACCGAGAGACCACTCACCCTGAGCCAGCGGACAACGATATCAAAGCTGACGCCGGATCGGATATGCCCGATGTGCGGGGGAGCCTGGACGGTGGCACCACACAGATACAGGCCAGCCTTCCCTGGGATGACCGGGACGAACTCGCGAACCGTGCGCGTCGCCGTGTCGTGGATGCGCAATGTCATTCATCAAGGCTAGGGATCTGGACACCCTGCGATCTGACCTCCGCGACTCTGACCACTGCGCCGCTGGTCAGTCTAGGTACATGGTATACCCGGTCCGGGACTATTCGGCACAATTACCCGCTGCTCGCCCGGTTCTCTCGGCCCCGAACGGCTGGCCGGTGTACTTGAGCGCGAGCTCGTTGATCAGCTCGGCTCGCGGATCGTCGGTGATCGTGGCCGTGCCCCTGACCTCGGCGTAGGTGTAAGGGTCGCGCGCCGTCGTAGACCAGCGCGCTGATCCGGCGGTCGCGGGTCAGGTTCGCGTACTTGCGGCGGCCCTTGATTGTGGAGAACAGCACGTCATCGCCATCGGTCCTCGCCCAGACCAGGCTCGTCTGCGGCCGGCCGTCCGGATCGATGGTCGCGACGGCGACATGGTTCGGCCCGTCGAACAGCGCCCTGGCGCGCTCTCGGGCAACTGGCCCGATCGGGGGGCTCGTCTACGCGGGTCAGGACCCTCAGTCATGGGCACCGCTGCCCTTCGCCCAGCTCCATGCGTACTCGGGATCCTCTGCCGGCGCGCGCCTGGTCGACGAGCAGCAGCGGGCGGAAGGTGTCGATCATGACCGCGGTCTCGTCGGTGGTCGTGTGGCCCTGCCGCGCATGCCGCGGATCGACCGCCTCGACCGCGCCAGGCATCGGCCCGTGCGTGAAGCCCGACGGATGCAACGTCACCGAGCCCGATCGCCGACGCCCGAGCCCTGCCGTGCCGAGTAGTCACCGGCGACGTAGAACATCATCTCGTCGGAATCGACATTGTGATGGTTATAGGGGATAGGCACCGACTGCGGATCGAAGTCGAGCGGGCGCGGGCAGAACGAGCAGATCACGAAGTTCGGCCCCTCGAACGTCTGATGGACCGGCGGCGGCGCATGCGTCCGCTTCACGATCGGCTCGAAGTCGGCGATGTTGAACGCGTAGGGTACAGGCAGCCGTCCCAGCCCACCACGTCGAACGGGTGGTACGCGTAGGTCAGCCGTGGTCAGCCCGCCTCGGTTGCGCACGATCACGGGCACGTCCGTCTCCCTCGGCGAACAGCGGTCCGGCACGGCGGCGCAGGTCGCGCTCGCTGTATGGGGCGTGCTCGAGGAACTGGCCGGTCTGCGACAGGTACCGCTTCGGCGTCCTGATGTGGCCGCGCGCCTCGATGACCAGCGCACGTGACCGGGGCCGCCTCCGGCCTCGGCAGGCCGGGACCCAGCGGTGGATGGTGCCGCGCGGGATGACGACGTAGTCGCCGGCCACCGCGTCGATCGTCCCGTAGACCGACTCGAACCGCAGCGAGCCGTCCTGCACGTAGACGGCCTCGTCCCCGATCGAGTTCCGGTAGAGCGCCGGAGGGGCCGTTCACGGTGACGAAGGAAATGCGGACGTCGTCATTTCCCATCAGCGCCTGCCTGCCGAGCACCAGGTCGCCTTTGCCGGCCAGATCCTGCGTCCTGTAGTGGCGCGGCAGCAAGCGGATGATTGGGCGGCCAGCCTCGGCCTCGCCGGCGAAATCGGCCAGCGCCTCGCTCTTGACGATCGCGGTCGGCGGATTGACGTGGTAGAGGAGCGAGGAATCGGAGGAGAATCCCTCCTCGCCCATGAGTTCCTCGGCGTAGAGGCCGCCGCCGGGTCGGCTGGAATCGGGTATGACGCTTTCTCGGGATCTCCCCTGACACCCGGTAGTACGGCATATCGTCTCCCTTGCCGCCACGTGTCGACTCGGGGCGCGAAACCGCAGGGTGCTGGCTCGGCGGCCCGAGCGCGCGATAGTCTCGCTCTCGTCTATTCCCGACTATAAGCCCGCGCGGCCGACCCTAGGCACCGCAGGAGGGAATGCGCGTGGCTAAGAATGAGCATGCCGCAGGGGCGCGCAGGTCGTATGCCCGGCCTCGGCTAGTGGACACACCGATTCAGGAGGAACGGCGTCCGCTCAGCGCGTGGTGCGAGCCAGGATCCGCCGGCGGGGAGCCAGCGACGCCGTGCCGAGG
Organism: uncultured Actinomycetota bacterium; assembly: GCA_963819285.1. GTDB lineage: Bacteria > Actinomycetota > Actinomycetes > Streptosporangiales > Streptosporangiaceae > Chersky-822. Next base: position 225,911 of record CAWFVM010000001.1, on the reverse strand, counting down.
CACGAGACCGCCGTGGTCCCTCACCAGGCACGACGCAGGCCGGTGCTACGGGTTCCGCCCTGTCGCTGTCGCCGTCGGCCTGGCTGCGCTCACGGCTGCGGCCTGCGTGCTGTCCTACTCCAGCGTGCACCACTTCGCGATGCAGGCCGGCGTGAGCGCGTCGCTGGCCAGGATCTACCCGCTGATCTTCGACGCGATGCTCGCGGTTGCCGGCTGCTCGGTGCTCGCGCTGCGCGGCGCCGGGTGCCCCTGGTCAGCAGGCTGTACTCATGGCTCTGCTTCATCCTGCTGCTCGGCGGCGCTGGCAGCAGCAGCCGCGCATGCCACGCGGCTCGGCCTCATGTGCCGCCGCGCCGGCCGAGGTCGCGGCGATCTTCCCATGGGCCCTGGTCCTGATCGCATTCGGCCTGCTGCTCGCGTTGCTCCGCTACGCCAGCGCCGCAGGCTCGCCCTCCGGCCAGCCACGGCGGCGCCAGTGCCGCCGGCACGCTGCCCAGGTCGTCCGCGTGACCGCGCCCGCGCCGACCGAGCCGCGGCGCAGCGCCCGATCCCCGCCGCCGCCACGCCCCGCCACCGCACGAGCCCCGCCACCGCACGAGCCGCGCGCCGCACCGGTCCCGCGCCCGCACCAGCCAGAGCACCGGAGCCCGCCGCCACGCCGGCAGCGGCCGCGATCGGACCCGCCGAGGTATCCGCCGACCGGCCAGAACCTGCCGCGCCCAATGCCCCCTGCCGCCCCAGTGCTCCCGTGCCGCGCAGCGGCGCAGTCCGGTCGAACGGCCGCAAGGCGATCAGCGTGCCAGCGCCGGCAGCCCGACCGTCCCCCCAGCCGACCTGCAACTCACGCGGGACCAGAACTGCACCAGCAAAGCCACCTCGGACGGCCGTCAGGCCAGCGGCCATGCCAGGCTCCGACAACCGAGCCCGCACCATCGCGCCCGCCAGCCACAACCCCAGCTCCCCCGGTACTCGCAGCCCCTCACGACGCACGAGGCCCCGACAGACCTGCGGCAGACGCCGCGCGTTCCCGCGCGGCAGAACTCGATGCGGCACCACACCTCGGACGCCAGCCCGAGGCCTGACGCAAGCTGATGAGGCGGCATTCCCCGCGAGGACAGCCAGGACGAGAAGCCAGCCACGTCGCCCGAGGCACCCAGCTCGACCAGGCCGATTCCCGACCCGCTGCCGACGTGATCTCCGAGCACTAGGACTCCAGACCGCGCCAACCAGCGGCTACGCCGAGAACGAGCCCGCGCCTCACCGGGCTCCGCGATCATCAACGCAGCCGGTCCGGGACCTGAGGCGGGCGATGCACAGCCACCTTAGTCTCCGTGATCACGCCGCGATCTCATGATCGCGGAAACCGGTGAGGGCTTCCCGGACCTCAGCCGGGCTCCGCGCTCGGCTCCCCCACCCCGCCGCAGCCAGGCCAGCGTGCGGGTGGCGCAGGACCAGGGCGGTCGCGATCGCGGCTAGGCCTTCGCCCCGGCCGGTCAGGCCCAGGCCGTCGGTGGTCGTCGCCGAGAGGCTGACCGGGGCCCCGTCCAGCGCGGCGGACAGGGCGGACTGGGCCTCGTCGCGGCGCGGAGCGATCCTCGGCCTGTTCCCGATGACCTGGACCGCGACATTGCCGATCGCGTAGCCCGCCTCGTCTAGCAGTTCGCCAGGTCCTGGCCGAGCAGCGTCGAACCGGGCGCACCGGCCCATTGCTGGCTTGCTCACACCGAACTGGCTGCCAAGGTCACCCAGCCCCGCTGCCGAAAGCAACGCGGCACAGATCGCATGTGCGGCCACGTCGCCGTCGGAATGGCCGGTCAGACCCTGCTCGCCCGGCCAGTGCAGCCCAGCGAGGTACAGCTCCCGGCCAGTCGCCGAACTGGTGCACGTCGACCCCGATGCCGACCTGCGGAGACGAGTGGACGTCCGTCTGCCGACGTCCAGTCAGTTAGCGTACGGCGATCAGCTGGCCAGGATCTCGTCGAGCAGCGTCTCGGCCTTGTCCTCGTTGGTCTTCTCAGCAAGCGCGAGCTCGCTGACGAGGATCTGCCTGGCCTTGGCCAGCATGCGCTTCTCGCCGGCCGACAGGCCGCGCTCGCGGTCACGGCGCCATAGGTCCCGGACGACCTCGGCGACCTTGTTGACGTCGCCGGATGCGAGCTTCTCCAGGTTTGCCTTGTACCGGCGCGACCAGTTGGTCGGCTCCTCGGTGTAGGGCGCCCGCAGGACCTCGAAGACTCGTTCAAGACCCTCCTGCCCGACTACATCCCGTACACCGACGAGTTCCGCGTTGTCTGCTGGAACCCGCACCGTCAGGTCACCCTTGTCGACCTTGAGCACGAGGTACGTCTTATCCTCGCCCTTGATCGAACGGATCTCGATCTCCTCGATCCGAGCAGCCCCATGGTGGGGGTAGACGACGGTGTCGCCGACCTTGAAAGTCATGTGGCACGTACCCCTTCCGCTGTACCCATCGTACCACGGCGGAGCGGCGAACATTAGCCAGGCTTGAGGTCAAAGATGCAGGTCAAGGGCGCTTTTGCATACTGTGAATGACAGCACTACGCCGTCAGATGCCCGCCCCGGCTTCCGGCCGACCGGATGACTGAGGGCTTGCCGGCGGTCGAAACACCGCCGAGAGAACCGCTACGTGTACCTCCAGTTTACCGCCAGATCGCGATGTCCACAGCCACCGAGTCGCGAGCCTGACCGACTTAGCCGCGACAAGGGCCTCCCGCCCGCTTACGCCGACCGGCAACCAGGCTCATACTGAGGACATGAGGTTGTAGCGGATTGCGGAGAGACGCGTGAACCAGGGCGGTGAACACGGGCACGACGATTACGGGCTGCCGCGAGTAGACATCGAGATTCCCGACGATGCTCGCGAGCTCTTCCGTGACGTGCAGGCCTACCATCGTGAGCTGCGCGCAGTACGGCGGCATCAGCGCAGCATGCGCCTTCGCGCGCCGTTCCGCCGGTCGGGCGTCGCGATTCCGCTGCTAGCCGGATGCCTGATCGCCGCCCTGGTCGCCGTGATGGTGTCGGCCATGTTTACCGCGAATCCTTATTTCCGCGTGGCCGGCCAGCAGCCTTCAGGAGCGGCGGGGCCAGGTCACGGCAGCGGCTCGGCCGGCAGCCGGTCGGCTCGCTCGGCCTCGTCACCCGGCAGGCCGCGGACCTCCCCGTCGAACGAAGTCGCACGGCCATCTCCGGCCACGAAACCCGCGATCTCCCGGCTGCCAGGCAGATCTATAAGGGTGGCAGGCAAGCCACTCGGATTGCGCACGCTGAGCAGCGCGGCCCTGGCGATCGTGCCGGCGAACTGCGACTGCGCCGCAGCCGTGCGTCAGTTGCTCGCGCAGGCCGAGTCAGCACAAGTGCCCGTCTACCTCGTCGGCCCGCGCGGCAGCAGCCTGATCGTGCTCAACCGCCTCGCCACGGCCTCGCCCGCCGGAACGCAGACTCCGATGGTGGCCGCCGACGACCACAATGTGCTGACTTCGACCTACCGCACGGTCGGATTTACGGTGCTGCTCGTGGATTCGCATGGCTCGGTGACCGTCGATTCCGGCCTGCGTCCCGGCCTCATGCTAGAGAAGCAGCTCCAGTTGCTGAGGCCAGCCGGCTAGCTCACCGCCGCAATAAGCGGGCCGGCTACGGTGACGGCGCCTCGCAGGGCTACGCTGCCGATGTCCCGAGGCTAGCTATGCCGCCGATGTCCGCGAAGCTAGCTGAGCCCGGACGGCCAGACGGATACGACAGGCAGGAGACTCTCGGTGCTCCGGAGCAGCAGCGGCAGCAAGTACTCGCGCCGCATCATGATCGCGGTGGTGGCCGCGCTGATTCCGATGATCGCCGGATGCGAGGCGGGCAGCAGCGCGCCGACGCTTCACTGGCACCAGCCGACCGACGGTACCTTCAAGTCCGTCGGCAACATCTCGATCATCAACGCGTTCGTCCTTGGCGCTCCCGCCGGCTCCGCGCTCCTGGCCGGTCAGAACGCCGGGCTGTTCCTGGCCATGGCCAACACCGCCGCCGCCCCCGACCGGCTGATCAGCGTCTCGGCTCCCGGCACGGCGAAGTCGGTCCGGCTGCCAGGTATCCAGTTGACTAGGGTCGGCCCGGCTCCGGCGCTCCTCACCGGACCTCGACCCCAGTTGGTTCTCGAAGACCTGCTGCACCCGGTCACTGGCGGCTCGGTCATCAATCTCGTGCTCACGTTCGCCAACGCTGGCACTATCCACCTCAGCGTGCCGGTGATGCCGCGCGCTCAGTACTACGCCACGTTCCGCCCGGCCCCAGCCTCAGCGCCGACCCCAGCCGTCACTCCCACCCCGTCAGGCTCACCCTCACCCTGACGACCGAGCCCTGATCACCGAGCCCCGATCACGGGCAGGCCCACTGAGGTGTTCCGGGGTCAACTCAATGCCAGGAACTTAAGGCGGCCGGGTTGTGGGGGTGCGGGGTGTGGCTGGTGGGTGATGGTGCGGGTGGTTGTGCTAGGCGGGTGATGGTGGTGGCGTGGCGGGTGTCGAGTGGTATCAGGGCCGGGTGGTTGTGCCCGGAGGGCGGGGCGGGTTTGTGATGGTGCGAGGGCGGGTTGTGATGCTGGGGGGCGGGTTCGCCGCTCATGTTCCGGGCTCTGGCGCGAATTCCGTGATCGGGCTGATGGGGCTGCCTCGCAGGCCAGGCGGGGCCACCGCCCGGACCCGGACTGATCCCCGGTGACTCAGCTGTCACAGCAGTCACACCCGCTGCCAGGCTCGCCCGATCCTGCAGGAGACTTTTGCCACCGCCCGGCACAACCCCGCAAGCCCGACCGGAACCCGCAAACCCGGCGCTTTCATGCCACGCAAGCCCGGCCCGGTGATCACCCTGCCGACGTTCCGGACCGTCATCCTCCACCCGGCTAACATCACGGAACCCGAGCAGAGCCATGTTCCGTGATCATGTTCGGCCCGGTGATCATGGGTCCGGGGTGGTGGCGGTGCCCCGGTGATGTTCCGTGATCATGTTCGGGACGGTAGTCACGGAACTCCGGATCCCTAGGAGCCTGGCTCGAATTTGTAGCCTAGGCCGCGGACCGTGATGATGTGCATGGGGCGGGCCGGGTCCTGCTCTACCTTTGCCCGCAGCCGCTTGATGTGCACGTCGAGCGTCTTGGTGTCGCCTACGTAGTCGGCGCCCCAGACCCGGTCGATCAGCTGCATCCTGGTGAGCACCCGGCCCGAGTTCCGCAGCAGCACCTCGAGCAGCTCGAACTCCTTGAGCGGCAACTGCACGGCCGCGTTGCGCACCATCACCACGTGCCGCTCGACATCCATCCTGACCGGCCCGGATTCGAGCACCGAGGTACTCGGCTCCTCGCCCTCGCCACGCCGCCGCAGCACCGCGCGCATCCGGGCGACCAGCTCGCGGGAGGAGAACGGCTTGGTCACGTAGTCATCGGCGCCAAGCTCAAGGCCGACCACCTTGTCGATCTCGCTGTCCTTAGCGGTCAGCATGATCACCGGCACGCTCGACCGCTCCCGCAGCGCACGGCAGACCTCGCTGCCCGGCAGTCCCGGCAGCATCAGGTCAAGCAGCACGAGGTCGGCGCCGGTCCGGTCGAAGGTGTCGAGCGCGGCCGGACCGGTGGGACAGACCGCGACTTCGAATCCCTCCTTGCGGAGCATGTACGACAGCGCGTCGCTGAATGACTCCTCATCTTCGACAACGAGTACCCGCGTCACTTAGCTGCCTCCTTGGCAGGTCGGTCAGTAGCAGCACAGGCAATTGCCTGGCCGCCGCTCATGGAGATGCTCCTGGCCTGGCCGGCAACCGCAGCGTGAAGGTCGAGCCAGCCCCCTCCTTGCTCGTCACCGTCACCTGGCCGCCGTGTGCGGCGGTGACGTGCTTGACTATCGCAAGGCCGAGGCCGGTTCCGCCAGTGACCCTTGACCGCGCCGGGTCAACCCGGTAAAACCGCTCGAAGATCCGCTCAAGATCGCGCTCGGGAATCCCGATCCCCTGGTCGCAGACGCTGAGCTCGACCGCCTCGGCACTGACCTTCCGAGTGGATACGACCACCCTGGTCTTCTCCGGGCTGTAGGCGACGGCGTTGTCGAGCAGGTTACGCAGCGCGGTCACCAGGAGTTCCTCGTCTCCCAGGACAAAGAGCCGCCTGGTGCCGGTCGAGGCGAGCTCGATGCCGCGCGCACCCGCCTTCATCCGCCCGCGATCGAGCGCCTCGGCGACTACGTTGTCCAGGTCGACCGGCATGGGGTCGGGGATCGGCTCGGCGGCCTGGATCCTGGACAGCGTGATCATGTCCTGAACCAGGTTCGTCAGCCTGGTCGCTTCCTGCCGCATCCGCCCGGCGAACCTTCTGACCGCCTCCGGGTCGTCGGCCGCGTCCTCCACTGTCTCGGCGAGCAGCGCGAGCGCACCAACCGGGGTCTTCAGCTCGTGACTGGTGTTGGCGACGAAATCCCGGCGGACTTCCTCCACCCGGCGCCGCTCGGTCTGGTCCTCGACCAGCAGCAGCACCAGCCCGCCGCCGCCGACCTCGGCGCCGAGCGGCGCGACTCGTACCGCGAAGCTCGTCGTCCGGTTCGGCAGGCCGCCGGTGGAGATGTCGATCTCGCCCTCGCGGATCTCGCCATCTCGTCGTACCTGACGGGCCAGTGCGAGCAATTCTCCTACTACCAGCTCTTCACCGTCGACCAGCCCGAACGACCGGGCAGCGTCGCTCGCCTCTAGCACCCGGTCCTGGCTGTCGATGACCACCGCCGAGGAGGACAGCACGCCGAGAACGGCTGCTAGCCCGGCCGGCAGCCGCACAGCCGACCCCGGTCTGGTCACGGTCCGGGATACGGGTGCTGGGGGTAGGGTTGACCTGGGAGCGGCACCGTTAACCCGCGCCGGTCCCCTGGCATTCATCCGCTGGCCCGCACCGCGGAAGCTGCCATACTGGGCGCTCTGACCGCAATCACCCGGGCATCCACACTTTGATGGTATGCGCAGGACCGTCGGCGCGCATCTAGGCCGGGCTCTGACCAGCCGCAATTTGCGGAGAGTTCATATGTCCTACCGCTGAAGTTCATGTCGGCGGCGGTACCCGGCCGGTCACTTGCCCTGGTTGCGTACCGCCTCGGCGGCGGCCTCGGCGGCGGCGGGATCAAGATACTCGCCGCCGGGAGTGACCGGCCTGAATTTCGCGTCGAGCTCGTAGCGCAGCGGGATGCCGGTCGGGATATTCAGCTCCACGATATCCGCGTCGCTGACCTGGTCCAGGTGCTTGACCAGCGCTCGCAGCGAGTTGCCGTGCGCGACGACGAGCACCGTCCGGCCCGAGGCCAGATCGGGCAGGATCGCGTCATCCCAGTACGGCAGCATCCGCTGCACGACGTCGCGCAGGCACTCGGTCCTCGGCAGCAGGTCGCCGGTGAGCAGCGCGTACCTCGGGTCGCCGGCTGCCGAGAGCGGGTCGTCGTCGGGCAGCGGCGGCGGCGGCACGTCGTAGGAGCGCCGCCAGCGCATGAACTGCTCGTCGCCGAACTCGGCCCTGGTCTGCGACTTGCTCTTGCCCTGGAGCGCTCCGTAGTGCCGCTCGTTGAGCCGCCAGGAACGGCGGACGGGCAGCCAGCCGAGTCCGGCGGCGTCGAGCGCTTCGCTGGCCGTCTGGATCGCCCGTGCCAGCAGCGACGTATGGACGATCTCGGGCAGCGGCCCGCTCTCGCTGAGCAGCTCACCGGCCCGTCGCGCTTCGGCCCGGCCCCGGTCTGACAAGCTCACGTCGACCCAGCCGGTGAACAGCCCCTCGGCGTTCCAGGCGCTCTCGCCGTGCCGGAGCAGCACCAAGGTCGTCATGGCTGCACTGTATCGCCCGTGCGCCCGGCGCTCGCGCGCCGTCCGAGTGCGCGCCGTCCGAAATCGGCTGGCCGGGAACATGACGCGAAACTTATGGGTTCCTCCCTCTCGGAGGTGTATGCCAGTGCCGCGTCGCTACCCGAAGCGAGTCGCGACCATCAGTGTCCACACATCGCCGCTCGAGCAGCCGGGTACCGGTGATGCCGGGGGCATGAACGTCTATGTCGTCGAGGTGGCCAGGCTGCTCGCCGCGCGCGGAGTCGAAGTCGACATCTTCACCAGGGCCGCCGCGCGTGACCAGCCGCCGGTCGTCGAGCTCGCCCCTGGCGTGCTGGTCAAGCACATCGTCGCCGGGCCGTTCGAGGACCTGGACAAGGCCGCCCTGCCCGGTCAGCTCTGCGAGTTCACCTTCGAGGTGCTGCGCGAGGAGGCGATGCACGCCCCTGGCCGGTATGACCTCGTGCACGGCCACTACTGGCTGTCCGGCCAGGTCGGAGCGGTCGCCAAGGAACGCTGGGGGGTCCCGCTCGTCCAGTCCATGCACACTCTCGGCCGGGTGAAAAACGCCGCGCTCGCGGCCGGCGACGCCGCTGAGCCCGACCTGCGGATCAGGGGCGAGGCCGAGGTCATCACCACCGCCGACCGCATCGTCGCGAACACCAGCGCCGAGGCCGCCGACCTGATCAGGCTGTACGACGCCGACCCGAGCCGGGTCACGGCCGTCAGCCCCGGAGTTGACCTGTCGGTGTTCAGGCCGGGCTCTCAGGCTCAGGCCAGGTCGCGCCTGGGCATCGCCCAGAACGCGATCGTCCTGATGTTCGCTGGCCGGGTCCAGCCGCTCAAGGCACCCGACGTGCTGCTGCGGGCCGCCGCCCGCCTGGTCGCCGATCACCGCTGGCTGGCCGGGCGCCTCGTGGTGGCGTTCGTCGGCGGCCCGAGCGGCACCGGGCGGAACGATCCCGACAGCCTCACCGAGCTGGCCGGCGAGCTCGGCGTCTCGCGGAACGTCCGGCTTGAGCCGCCGTGCCCGCAGGCCGACCTCGCCGACTGGTACCGGGCGGCGACCCTGGTCGTGGTGCCCTCGTACTCCGAGTCGTTCGGCCTGGTCGCGGTCGAGGCCCAGGCCTGCGGTACCCCGGTCGTCGCGGCGGCGGCCGGGGGCCTGCGCACGGCGGTGCGCGACGGCGTGTCTGGCGTGCTGATCGACGGGCACGAGCCAGCGCGCTACGCCGAGGCGATCTGGCGCCTGATCACCGATCCTTTCACCTTGGCCAGGCTGTCCGCCGGCGCACGGGAGCACGCGTCCGGCTTCGGCTGGTCGGTCACCGTCGACCGGCTGCTCGACGTGTACGGTGCTGCTATGAGCGAGGTCACAGCCTCGGTAGACGCGTGACGGCCAAGGCCAGCCAAGGCCAGCACGGCACGGGGCAGGCGAGCACGGGGCACCGGCTTGGCGAGATCCTGACCGGGCTCGAGGTCAGCTACGAGACCGCCGAGCCCGGCGCCTACCTGGTCAGGCTGGAGGGCCAGCACAAGCTGGTCACCATGACCTGGCTGATCGCGCAGGCGCACAGCCTGCACGTGGAGGCGTTCTTCTGCCGTCAGCCGGATGAGAATCACGCCGAGTTCTACCGGTTCCTGCTGGAGCGCGGCAGCACCATGTTCGGCGTCCATTTCGCGCTCGACCCGGTCGGCGACGTCCATCTGACCGGACGGCTGCCGCTGTCCGCCGTGACCCCCGATGAGGTCGATCGCCTGCTCGGCTGCGTGCTCACCTACAGCGACGATAACTTCGACCAGGCCCTGATGATCGGCTTCGCCTCGTCGATCCGCAGGGAATGGGAGTGGCGTACCAAGCGCGGCGAAAGCCTGGCCAATCTGCAGGCGTTCACCAGGCTCACGGGCTAGCCTCCGGCTCCGCTAAGTGGACATGTCTGACACGAGAAGTCTGCGACAATGCCGGGATGAGTTCCAGGCGGGCATCACGACGGGTTGCAGCGGCACTCACGATAGCGACGGCGTCGGCCGCTCTGATAGCCGTGGGCTGGCACGGCGGGTTCTCGACCGGGGCAGCCAGGGGCCAGGCACTGGCCATCTCAGCGCGGCTCGCAGGGAACCAGGCAGGCACCGTACCCGGGGTCTGCTCGACGAACGCCCGTGGCACGATCGTGAACTGCCCGCACCGGGTACCGGCCGCTCAGCTCCCCGCGTCCGCGAAGAACAACAGCCAGCTCGCCAGCCCGGTCACCGACCTCGCGACCATGGTCGACACCAGGACCTGGACCAGCGGCGGCGGCAACACCTACCCTGGCGCGCAGGTGCCGTTCGGCATGATCCAGTGGTCACCTGACACCGAGCCGCACCGGGCCGACGGCGGCGGTTACACCTTCGGTGACAAGGAACTCACCGGCTACAGCCTGACTCACATTTCTGGAACCGGCTGCCCGGCCGCCGGCGACATCCCGATCCTGCCGATGACCGGCAACCTGCCCGCGGGCGACCCGGCCAGCGTGACCACCTCGTTCACGAATAGCGGCGAGGTCGCGCAGGCCGGCTTCTACTCGGCCCGCAGCAACATGCCGCAGACGATCACGTCCAGGTTCTCGGCGACCGCGCACGCCGCCATCGCTACCTTCAGGTTCCCGAAGACCAAGTCGGCCCACTTCCTGATCAAGCTGAGGGACAGCCAGCACGGCGACTTCGCCTCCAGCGTCAAGGTGATCGGGAACGACGAGGTGCAGGGCTCGGCTACGAGCGGCAACTTCTGCAATGAGGAGAGCAGCAAGGTCGGCCCGCAGCTCTACACGATCTACTTCGACATCATCTTCAGCCAGAACTTCACCGCGAGCGACACGCTCACGAAGGCCGGCCAGGCCGACCCCAGCGCGCTTTTCCTTACTTTTAACACCAATTCCAGCCCGGTCATCTCGGCCAAGGTCGGAATCTCCTACGTGAGCAGGGCGAACGCCCAGCTCAACTGGCAGACCGAGATCCCCGGCTGGAATCTGACCAGAGTCGAGACGAGCGCCCAGACGGCCTGGAACTCGCTGCTCGGCGAGATCGAGGTCTCGGGCGGCAGCGTCTCGCGGACTCAGGAGTTCTACAGCCTGCTCTACAAGGACTTCCTCCAGCCGAACATCGTCAGCGATGTCAACGGCCAGTTCCTGGGCACCGACGGCAAGCCGCAGACCCTGTCCGGCGTCCAGCAGAGTCAGTACGCGATGTTCTCCGGCTGGGACACCTACCACTCGCTGTCCCAGCTCCAGGCCTTGCTTGACCCGGCCGCCGCCAGTGACATAGCGCAGTCGCTGGTAAACGACTACGCGGAGAACGGCATCCTGCCGCAGTGGGGTTACCTGAACCGGGACAACTACGCCCAGGTAGGCGACCCGTCCGATGCGATCATCGCCGACGTCTACGCGTTCGGCGCCACTAACTTCGACGCGCAGACCGCGCTGAGCCAGATGCTGCACCAGGCCAGCACGATCAACAATGTGCGGCCGGGAACCAAGGCCGAGGCCAAGTACGGCTACTTCCCGCAGGACGCGACCTACGGCTGCTGCGAGCTCAAGGACTACGTGTCGGCGCTGCTTGAGTACGACACGGCCGATTTCGCGCTGGCACAGTTCGCGGGAGAAGCTCGGGGACACCAAGGACGCCCTCGCACTTCGCAACCGGGCCAACAACTGGATGAACGTCTTTGACTCCCGCGACAAGCTGCTGACGACCAGGTTCAGGAACGGCTCGTTCCTGGCCAATGTCAAGCCGGGAACCGAGTTCCACTACCTGGAAGGCACCGCCGCCGAGTACCTGTGGGACGTGCCCAACAACTACAAGGGCCTGTTCGCCAAGCTGGGCGGGAATGCCAAGGTCGGGCCGGTGCTGCGCAAGTACCTGTCGGAGCCTAACGGCCGGGGAGCTGCGCACCCCTACCTGGCCAATGAGTTCGACCTCGGCGAGCAGTTCGCCCCGGACTACGCGGCCTATCCGTCGGAGACCCAGTCCGTCGTCAACAACCTGCGGAGCAACCTCTACCTGCCCGGCCCGAGCGGGCTGACCAACAACGACGACCTCGGCTCGGAGAGCTCGCAGTTCATCTGGGAAATGCTCGGCATGTACCCGGAGAATCCGGGCAGCGACATCCTGGTGTTCGCCAGCCCCGGCTTTCCCAAGGCGGTCATCACGCTGCCTTCGGGCTCGGTCATCACGATCAACGCCCCTGGCGCCTCGGCCAGCAAGTTCTACGTCAAGTCCCTGACCCTCAACGGGACCGCCTACAGCAAGCTGTACGTGACCTACTCCGACCTCAAGGCGGGCGCGACGCTGAACTGGACGCTGGCCACCCAGGCGACCCCGTGGGCCAGCGCCCCTGACGATGTGCCGCCCTCGTACGGCGATGTGACGCCCAAGCCGTAGCATCAGGTCCGCGCGGGTCCGCGCGGACCTGATGAGGCGGAGGCAGCGATGGGACCACTAGACGGCATCCGGGTCATCGAGATCGCCAGCCTGGCGCCGGCCCATTCGGCTGCATGGTCTTGTCCGATCTGGGCGCCGACGTGCTCCGGGTAGAGCGCCCGGCCAGTTGCGCGCCAGGCCTGCCGGCCCCGGTCGACCCGCTGACCAGGGGCCGCCGCTCGATCGGGCTCAACCTCAAAGACCCAGCGGGCATCGAGTTGCTGCTGCGCCTGGTCAAGCAGGCCGACGTCCTCGTCGAAGGGTTCCGGCCCGGCGTCACCGAGCGGCTCGGGTTCGGACCGCAGGTCTGCGCGGAGCACAATCCGGCGCTGATCTACGCCCGGATGACCGGCTGGGGCCAGGACGGCCCGCTGGCCGCGACCGCCGGTCATGACATCGACTACATCGGGATCTCAGGAGCGCTGTATCCGATCGGCCGGGCGGGCGAGCGGCCGGTGCCGCCGCTGAACCTGGTCGGCGATTTTGGCGGCGGCGGGATGCTCCTGGCCGTCGGTGTCCTCGCGGCACTCGTCGAGCGCCAGCGATCGGGGACTGGCCAGGTGGTCGATGCGGCCATGGTGGACGGGTCGGCGCTGCTGTCCTGCTTCATCTACGGGCTTAGGGCACGTGGCGCCTGGCGGGACGAGCGCGGTGTCAACTTGCTCGACGGCGGGGCACCGTTCTATGACACCTACACCACGGCCGACGGCCAGCATGTCGCCGTCGGCGCGCTTGAGCCGCAGTTCTATGCCGCCCTGCTCGCCGGGCTTGGCCTGGACGCCGCCGAGCTTCCGGCCCAGCTTGACTTCGCCGGCTGGCCGGTGCTGCGGGCCAGGTTCACCGAGATCTTCGCGCAGCGCACCAGGGACGAGTGGGCGGCGATCTTCGACGGTACCGACGCCTGCGTCGCGCCCGTGCTGTCGCCCGCCGAGGCCAGCTCACATCCGCACAACGTCGCCCGCGGCGTCTTCACCGAGATCGGCGGCGTCACCCAGCCCGCCCCGGCGCCCAGGTTCAGCCGCAGCGAGGTCGGCCAGCCAGCGCCGCCCGTCCGGCCAGGCACTGACACCGACGCCGTGCTCGGCGAGGCCGGCGGCGGCCTGGGCCTCACCCCGGCCGAGATCGCCGGCCTGCGCGAGCGCGGAGTAGTCGCCTGAGCTGCGACACCCTGCCGGCCCGGCGGGACCGCCCAGAACGTGGCGGGCAGAGCGGTGAGATTCTGCGGCTAGCGGTGCCCGCGCTCGGGGCACTCGTCGCCGAGCCGCTCTTCCTGCTCGCCGATGCCGCGATCGTCGGCCGCCTGGGCACCACCCCGCTTGGCGGCCTCGGCGTTGCCGCGCAGGCGCTGACCGCCCTGGTCAACATCTCGATCTTCCTGGCCTACGGCACGACGGCAGCGGTCGCCAGGCAGCTTGGCGCTGGCAACCGGGAGGCCGCCATCCGGCAGGGCATCGACGGAATCTGGCTGGCCGGCGGGATCGGCCTGGTCGTGCTCGCCGCCGGGCTGCCGCTGGCCGGTCCGATCGTCAGCGCGTTCGGCGCCACGCCGGCGGTGACCGGGCAGGCCGTCATCTACCTGCGGATCAGCCTGCTCGGTGCGCCGGCGATGCTGGCCGTGCTGGCCGGCACCGGCATCCTGCGCGGCCTGCAAAACACCACGACCCCGCTGGTCGTCTCGGTCGCGGCGAGCGTGCTCAACGTGATCTTGAATGCCACCTTCGTGCTCGGGCTGCGCTGGGGCATCGCCGGATCGGCCTGGGGCACCGTGATCGCCCAGAACGGCGCGGCGGCCGCCTACCTGACCATGGTCGCGCTCGGCGCGAGACGGGCCGGCGTCGGCTTCGGCATTGACCCGGCCGGGCTCAAGGCGGCGGCGAAGGCCGGCGGTGCGCTGGTGATCAGGACGCTGGCGCTGCAGTTCGTGCTGCTCGCCTCGACCGCGATCGCCGCCAGGCAGGGTGATGTCGCGATCGCCGCCCACCAGGTCGCCTACCGGCTGTGGAACCTGCTCGCGCTGGCGCTCGACGCGATCGCGATCGCGGGCCAGGCGATCACCGGCAAGTACCTGGGGGCCGGCGACGTCGCCGGCGCCAGGGCCGCGACCAGGCTGATGATCGGCTGGGGGGCCGGCTGCGGTGCCGTATTCGGCCTGCTGCTGCTCGCCGCCAGACCGTGGCTGCCCGCGCTCTTTGACGCGACGCCACCGGTGGCCCGCCTGCTCGCGGTCGTGCTGCTGGTGGCCGCCATCGATCAGCCGGTGGGCGGAGTGGTCTTCGTGCTCGACGGCGTGCTGATCGGGGCCGGCGACCAGAATTACCTCGCGGTGGCCGGGCTGGTGTCGACGGCCGTGTTCGCCATCGCAGCCGTTGTAGTCGTGGTGACCGGAGCCGGACTGACAGGCCTGTGGATCGCGATCTCGGTCTGGCTGGCGGCCAGGTTCGTCACCCTGACCTGGCGCGCGGCGGGCACTCGCTGGCTGGTGACCGGCGCCGTTCGCTAGCGAGCTACCAGATCCTGGCCCTGGTCGGCGTCACCCTGATCACGTGCGGATAGTCCCTCGCCAGCTGCTCCAGGTCCCAGCCGTACGACTCGATCAGCTCGTTGTACTTAGCCAGGTACTCGGGAGGAACCTCGCCGGGCACCGCACCCGAATCATCGATCCGTGCCGTGCACTCGAACACGACCACGCCGCCGCCCAGGCCGTCTCCGTCCAGATTCAGGCTGACGCGAGGATTGGCCCTGATGTTGGGCGTCTTCGGCCCGGTCTTGGAGCCGTAGATCAGGAGCTCACCGTCCTGCCACAAGAACCACACCGGACTCGACTGCGGCAGCCCGGCCGGGCTCACGGTGGTGAGCCAGATGATCAGTTCCTCCTTGAGCCGGGTCTCCGCTGCGGCATGCGCTGGCTTAGCGAGATCGAGGATCATGGCTTTCGCTCCTTGTGGCCGCATATAGGTTCAGACGTACTCTAAATGTCTGGGGGCGATCTTCGTGTCCGCCGTACCTCTGATCTTTACCAGTGGCTGGGCCAGCGGAATCAACTCTTACGCGGTCGTTCTGCTGCTTGGTTTGCTCGGCCGGTACGCGCACATGGGCTCGGTGGCCCCGGCGCTTGAGCGCACCGACGTGCTCGTGGTCGTCGGCGTGCTGTTCATCGGCCAGTTCGTGGTGGGCAAGGTGCCGTACCTGGACTCGGTGTGGGACGCCGTGCATACCGCCATCCGGCCGGTCATGGGCGCGGCGGTCGGCGCGCTGATGGCCGGGCACGCGCACACGATGCCGCAGGCCCTGGCCGCCGGCATCGGCGGCGGCACCGCCCTGGCCAGTCACCTGGTCAAGTCGGGAATCAGGCTGGGCGTCAACGCCAGCCCGAGCCGGCCAGCAACATCATTGTCTCCATCATCGAAGACCTGCTCGTCGCCGGGGTCATCGTGCTCGCCCTGCTGCACCCGCTGCCCGCCGCGCTGATCGCCGCCACGCTGCTGGTGACCGGCCTTGTGCTGGTGATCGTGCTGGCCAGGCGCATCAGGCGAGCCTGGCGTAACCGGCGGGAACGCCGCCTCCAGCGCCGGGCTGCCTTGGGTCAGCCACTGCGTCACCAGGCATGATAGCCAGATGATTGATCTGATCCTCCGCAATGCCCGGATCGCTGGCCACGACGAGCTCTCCGATCTCGGGGTCGCCGACGGCGTCATCGTCACTGTCGGCGATGGCGAGACTGCCCGCGAGACCATCGACCTGTCGGGCGGCTGGTCACCCCGCCGCTGGTCGAGCCGCACATCCACCTGGACGCGGTGCTGACCGTCGGCCAGCCGCGCCCGAACGCGTCCGGCTCGCTGTTCGAGGGCATCGCCGTCTGGGCGGAACGGGCCGCCGACCTCACCTACGAGGACGTCCAGTCCCGCGTCCGGCAGATCCTGCGCTGGCAGCTCGCCTGCGGCGTCCAGCATGTCCGCAGCCACGTTGATGTCTGCGACCCTGAGCTGCGCGCCCTTCGTGCCCTCGTTGACCTGCGCGAAGAGGCGCGGGGCGTGATCGACCTCCAGCTGGTCGCCTTCCCGCAGCAGGGGATACTCGGCTTCGACGGCGGCAAGGATCTGATGCGCAAGGCGGTCGAGCTCGGCGCCGACGTGGTGGGCGGCATCCCGCACTACGAGCTGACCCGCGAGGACGGTGTCGAGTCGGTCAGGTTCGCGATGGCGCTCGCCGACGAGCACGGCCTCGCGGTCGACATCCACTGCGACGAGACCGACGACGAGCACTCTCGCTTCGTCGAGATCATGGTGGCCGAGACCCTCGCGCGCGGCATGTCAGGCCGGGTCACCGCGAGCCACACCACCGCGATGCACTCCTACAACAACGCCTATGCCTCCCGGCTGATCAGCAATATCGCCAGGGCCGGGCTGCACATGGTCACCAACCCGCTGGACAACGCCGTACTGCAGGGCCGGTTCGACACCGGCCCGATCAGGCGCGGTCACACTCGGGTCAAGCAGTTGCCAGGAGGCCGGCGTCAACGTCTGCATCGGGCATGACTCGGTGATGGACCCCTGGTATCCCCTCGGCTACGGCGACCCGCTGCAGGCCGCGTTCGTGCTCGTGCACCTGGGCCAGATGTCGGGCGACGGCGAACTGCGGCGGCTGATCGAGATGATCACCACGAACCCGGCTGCCGCGCTAGGGGTGCCCGGCTACGGACTGCGCCTCGGCGGCCCGGCCGACCTGGTCGTCTTCGACGCGCCATCCGAGGCGGACGCGCTGCGCCTGGTCGCGCCTCGCACCCTGGTCCTGCGCGGCGGCAAAGTCCTCGCCAGATCAACGCCCGCCCAGCATTCCGTCATCTGGGACGGTGTTGAAGAGCAGGTCAACTTCATTAGGAAATAAAGCCGCATCCGGAAATAAAGCGCGGGCGCACTCCGCCGGCCAGAGCGCGCCCGCGCTTTCGGCTCAGCTAGCCGGCGCAGCCGCCGCTGGTCCGGGATGTGCAGTGCCTCTTCGACCTGCCCTCGCCTTGCAGGCGGAAGAACAGCACGTACAGCAACGCGGCGAGCACGAACCCGGCCTCGAACGTGATGTCGCCGAAGGCCGGGTGCGCCTTGGCGATCACGCCCACGTAGCCGGGGTGCCCGGTCTGGTTAGCGAAGAGCCAGATCGAGATCCCGGTCCCGACGGCCATCGCGACGACGCCGGCCCACGGGTTGTGCTTGCGGTCGAACAGCAGCCCGCCGATGTTCTTGCCCTTGCGCAGGAGCTGGTCGGCGAAGAACACGCCGAGCCACGGCCCGATCCAGTAGGAGATGACCAGCAGGAAGTTGTTGTACTTCACGCCAGCGTCGTGCAGGCCGGACAGCGCCAGGAAGAAGCCGATCACGCCGAAGACCAGCGCGACGATCGCGCGCCGCAGGGTCAGCGGCAGCCTGATCCCGAGCGCGAGGAACGACATCGAGCCTGAGTACATGTTCAGCGCGTTCGCGCAGATCGCGCCGAGGGCGATGGCCAGCAGGGTGACGTCGGCGAGCGGGGTAGCCAGGTGACTGGTGAACCCGGCGGTCGGGTTGTCGATGTACTTGTTGATGCTGGTCACCGTGGCCGCCGCCGCGCCGACCGTCTCCAGCAGGGCACAGGAGATGAAGACGCCGAGCCCGGCCCAGATGCCGGTTGCCCGCCGGTCAGTGTCCGGCGCCAGGTAGCGGGTGTAGTCGCTGGCGAACGGGTTCCAGCCGGCCGCGTAGCCGAACGCCGCGCCAACCGTGATCAGGAAGCCGCCCAGGCTGTTGTGCGCCGGCGCGCCGGTGTTCGCCTTGGACACGATCACGACCGAGGCGATGAGGAAGACCACGACCAGGAACGGGAAGGCGATCCGCTCGAAGATGTGCACGAAGTTGTGGCCGAAGAAGGCCACGGCGAGCTGCAGCACCACGATGATCAGCAGGCAGATCTTGTCGTTCCAGCCAAGCAGTGCGCTGAGTGCGAACGCGCCGCTCACGCTGTTCACCGCGAACCAGCCGATGCCGGCCACGACCGAGTTCAGGCCGGCGGCAAGATGTTGCCGAGGAAGCCGAACCCGAACCTGGAGAGCACCATCTGCGGCACGCCGTACAGCGGCCCCCGGGCCGCCAGGAAAGCCATCGACAGCGAGCCAAGCGCGGAGCCGAGCACAATCGCGAGCGTCGCCATCCAGAACGACAGCCCGAAGAACCAGATCCCGATGATGCCGACGAAGACCGTCGCGAACTCCATGTTCGGCGAGACCCAGGTCCAGAATTGCTGATAAGGCTTGCCGTGCCGGTCGCCAAGCGGGATGAACTCTGCTCCGCCTGGCTCGACCGCCGCTACCTTGTTGCCATAGGTGCCCTCGCGCACCTCGGCTTCGATGACTGTTGTAGTTCCATGACTCGATTCGGTCACTTGCCGTCTACCTTTCGTTAGCGTCACATGCCGGCAGGACAACCATGCAGGCTGCGCGAGCCGGACGTCTAGTGCGCCGGGGCCTTTGTTCCCCCGAATCGGACAGTTCCGTGATTACACCTCTGCGCGACCCAAGAGGACAGCCCCGTCCAGGTGCGCGTACCTGCCTTCAGCTGGGGAGGACCGGGCGGACAAGGAGCCCCGCTGATGTTCCGTGACCACGGCGGGCGGGAAGATCACGGAACGTGGCTCTGGCGCGAGTTCCGTGGCCGGGCTGGCAGCTGGTGTCAGACCTGGCGGGGGGTTAGCCGGGCGGCGTTCCTCGATGCCGGCTGCTTCCCGCCGGTGCCGCAAGGGGATCCCGCTCCGGCTCTCTGGGTCTGGCCCGGACACGCCTGGGACGAGCCAGATAAGCCGCAAACCGGTAGAATCCGCTAGCTGGTCGAGCGATGGGTCGGCGGGCGGAGGTGCCGGACAACGGAAAGTGGAGATACGTCAGTCGCTGGCCGCCACGTATTGACACTTTGATAACCAGGAACCCGGCGAATCGGGCAAATTTTCAACGGAAAGTGATGATACGTGGGTCGGGCCGGACGACGTATCACCACTTTCCGTGGTCTTCGCTTCTCGCCCCGGAGAGCTGCGGTCAGAGACCCGGCCGCAGGCGCAACATCAGTCCCAGCAGTCTCGGTCGTACCGGCCGGGCGGCTGGGACCGGTGATCACGGAACTCTGGTGGCATGATCATGCAGCCGATGTTCCGTGATCAAGCTGGGTTCCATGATCAAGGAAGAGGGGAGGCGCGATCCCGTGGTTGAGCTCGGTATCCCAGCAGTCTCGGTCGTAGGCCGGGGCAGCCGGAGGCCGGGGCAGCCGGAGGCGGGGTCAGGTGGCGGCTAGCTCTACGACGCGGACTATTACCAGGATGAACGCCAGGCCTAGGTAGGCCCACATGGCGAGCATGCCGACTCGGCGGGCCGCTGAAATCTGGACCGGGGCCAGCATCGCCAGTGGGGGCATCCGCCAGCTCTCCTTGGCCTTGCGGTCAAGTACCGGCTCGCCGGGGACGGCGGCCGCCGGGGACTGGCTGGTCAGGCGCCGGTACCAGCCGCGCCCGGCGAAGGCGCCGACGGCAGTCAGGCCCGCCGAGGCGGCGATGATCAGGATCGTGATGACCTGACCGGACGAGATCGAGCCGAACAGCACCGAGACCATCAAGATCGCCGACAGCGTGACGAGCACGCCGACCACGGCTACCCCGAGCACATTGGTGACCTTGCCGTTCACCCACGGGCCCAGAACCTGGCGGTCGTTGCAGAGCAGCAGCAGGAAGACGGTCGCGCTCGGCAGCAGGACGCCGGCCAGGACCTGGACGCCCACGGTCAGCAGCCCGAGCGGTGAGCCAGGGATCAGTACCACGGCGGCGGCCACCGAGATCAGCGCCGCATACATGGCGTAGAAACCCTTGGCCTGCTTGACGCCCCGGTGCAGTGAGTGCTTGAGCCCGAGCACGTCGCCGATGGCGTAGGCGGTGGACAGGGAGACCGCGAAGGCGCCAATCATCGAGGCGTCGAGCAGGGCGACGGCGAACACCGCGCCGGCCGCGTGCCCGGCATAGGCGGCTAGTCCGGCGGCCAGTCCGCTGGCGTCCGTGAACTGCCCGTTGCGCAGCCCGGCGAAGGCGGCCGCGGTCGCTCCCATCAGGGCGCTGCCGCCGATCACGACGACTACGATCCCGATCCACAGGTCGGCCTTCTCGTACCGCATGAACCTGGGCGTGATCCGCTTGTCGATGATGTAGGACTGCTGGAAGAAGAGCTGCCAGGGCGCGACCGTCGTGCCGACGATGCCGATGATCAGCAGCATGACGGTGCCCAGGCCCGACGAGCCGCCGGGGATCGACGGGACGGTGAAGCCCCGCACCATCGCCCCGGCCGGGGGGTGCGCGATCACGTAGAGCGGGATCAGGAGCAGCGACCCGATGCAGAAGATCATCGCCATCCGCTCGAACCGCCGGAAGCTGCCGGTCGAGGCCGCCAGCACGATGACCAGTCCGGCCAGGATCACCGCGACGACCTTCGGCACGCCGAGGTAACTGGCGGCGAGCGCGACACCAATGAACTCGGTGATGATCGTCAGCGCGTTCAGCAGGAACAGGTCGATAACGCTGAACGCACCCCAGAACCGGCCGAACCGCTCAAGGATCAGCTTCGCGTGCCCAACCCCGGTGACCGCACCGAGCCGCAGCACCATCTCCTGGTTCACGTAGAGCACGGGGACAAGCAGCAGGAACGTCCACAGCAGCTTGGTGCCGTAGGCCTGGCCGGCCTGGCCGTAGGTCGAGAAAGCGCCCGCGTCGTTGTCGCCGCACATCACGATCAGGCCAGGCCCGACGATCGCGAGCAGCGTCTTCAGCTTGGCCGACGTCGAGGACCTGGTGCCGGTGTCTTCCAGCGAGATCGTGCCGAACGCCCCCTTGATGTCACCAACGTGGGCGGAGTCAAGGGTGGCGCCCCGGCTGGGCGTGATCAGGCTCGGGCTGGTCGTGGTCATGACGAAGACCCCTTTTACCCGCGACAATGCGGGATCCGGGGGGCACGCGATCGGCTAGGAGATCCTGATCAGGCCTGGCTGGCTACCCGCCTGGGGGAGATCGCTGAACGAGGCGCTCGCGTGCCCGGAACGGGCGAGGAGAACGGCAGATGGGGCCGGTTCCGGCCCGGTCTATCGTGTTCCACGATTTCGCCTCCCTTCAGCCACGGCTGCACGCACACCAGTCGGGAGGCGTTGCACCACATGCTCGATCGGGTGCAGGCACCTCTCTCGTTAGAGCTTTGGCACTCCACGGCGTAGCGTTCGCTTGCGCAGCCACTTGGCCTCACCCCTTAGGCCGGGGAGAGGTGTCCTGATCCGGAGCGTCTCTCGACGGTTGGGATCAGTGGCCTGTGTCCGTGAAGACGCCTCACCGAACGAGGTGTCCTTGTCAACCACTGTCGAGGATGCCCGATCGCACCGAGCAAAGTCAATTCGGACGGCTCATCGCAGGCTCAGCCGCCGCCGAGCTGAACCGCCTTCACGACCAGCAGAAGCACCGAGACGACCAGGTATCCCCGGAGCAGCAGGACCCCGAGTTTGGTACCGGGAGACCAGGCCACCGGCTTGAGCAAGGCAAGCGGCGGCATCCGCCAGTTCGTCCGCTCGGCCCGCGTCATCTGGTCGAATCGCGCTCGTCCGGCCCGCGTCTCGTCCCCCGGCGGCCCGCGCCTGACCGACATCAGCTTCAGCCAGCCGAGCGCCGCCGCCGAGCCGGCCACCAGCCCGGCCGCCAGCCAGCCAGCGACCGCCGCTGAGCTGACCGAGCTGAACAACGTCGTGATGACCAGGGTGCCCGACAGCAGCAGCAGGACGCCGACAATGACCGCGGCGACCACGTTAAGCCAGCGGCTGTTCGTCCACGGGCCGAGCACCTCGGGATCGTTGCACAGCAGGAGCAGGAACACGCTCGCGCTCGGCAGCAGCACCCCGGCCAGGGCCTGCACCGCCGTGGTGAGCAGCCCGAGCGGGGTCCCCGGGATCAGCACGATGGCCGCCGCGAGCACGACGATGCCCGTGTAGCTGGCATAGAACGCCTTAGCGTCGCGGAACTTGCGGTGCAGCGAGTGCTTGATGTTGAACACGTCGCCGAACGCGTAGCTGGTGGACAGCGTGACCGCGGCGGCGCCGATGATGCTGGCGTCCAGCAGCACGAGCGCGAAGATCGCGCCGAGGAACCCGCTCTTCGCCCCGAACGCGTCCGCGACCCCGAGCGCGTCGGTGAAGTGCCCGATCAGGTGAGTGCCGCGAACCGCGAAGACGGTCGCCACCAGGATCACCGACGCGCCGCCGACCACGACGAGCGAGCCGAGGAAGGTGTCGGCCCGCTCGTAGCGGATGAAGCGCGGCGTGATCCGCTTGTCAATCACGTTGCTCTGCTGGAAGAAGAGCTGCCAGGGCGCGACTGTCGTGCCCACGATCGCGATGATCAGCAGCACCGCGTCCGAGCTGATGCCGCCGGAGATCCCCGGCACGACATAACCGTGAGCGATCTCGCCGGCATGCGGATGGACCAGGAAAATGAGCGGCAGGAACAAGATCAGGCTGGCGCCGATGAAGAAGAACATAGCCCGTTCCCACCGCCGGAAACTGCCGCTGGCGGTAATCGCGACCAGCATGGCGGCGGCGATCGGGACGGATATGTAGGGAGTTACTCCGAAATAGCTCATGGCCAGCGAGATGCCGATGAATTCGGTCACGATGGTCAGGAAATTAAGCAGAAACAAATCCCCGACGCTGAACCAGCCCCAGAACTTGCCGAAGCGCTCGATGATCAGCCGGGCGTGCCCGACGCCGGTCACCGCGCCGAGCCTGACCACCATCTCCTGGTTGACGATCAGCACGGGGATCAGCAGCAGCAGCACCCAGAGCAGGCTGTACTGGTAGTTCTGACCGGCCTGGGCGTAGGTCGCCACGCCGCCAGCGTCGTTGTCACCGACCATCACGATCAGGCCGGGGCCGACGATGGCAAGGAAGGTCACCAGCCGCCGGCGCCACCCGCTGCGATGTTCCTCGCCGACCTTGATCCGGCCAAGCGCTCCCTCGATGTCGCCGAGGTGGGCCTCGTCGAGCACCGCCGTCGGCTGAGCCAGCGCCGGGGGCTCCGGCGCGGGCTTCGGCGCGGCGGGCGGCGGCTTCGGCGGGACGGGCGGCGGCCGCACTGGCTCCCGTGCGGTCGATCCCCGCCGAACCGGCGGTTCGGTCATGCTCGCTTGCCCCGGCGGGAGTCCGGCGGCTCGGCGGCCTCGCGCCGGCGCCAGTCGTCGGGCAGGGTGACCTCGAGGACGTCATCCACGGTGATCAGGCCGATCATCGTCCTGTTCTCGTCCACCACCGGGATCGTGATCAGGTTGTAGTCGCTCATCAGCACGGCGACGTCGACCACGTCGGTGTCGGCCCCGATCCTGACCGGATCGTCG
Source organism: uncultured Actinomycetota bacterium (assembly GCA_963819285.1). Taxonomy (GTDB): domain Bacteria; phylum Actinomycetota; class Actinomycetes; order Streptosporangiales; family Streptosporangiaceae; genus Chersky-822. The sequence continues at coordinate 202,189 of CAWFVM010000001.1, read as the reverse complement.
TCGCAAACCTCGGCGAGCCTGGTCGCCTGATCCGCCTGCAGCAGCGTGACCAGCTTGGCCACGCCGCACAGCCGGCCGTTCTCATCGAGCGCGTGCACGCTGGTCAGTGCTTCAGGCTGCAAGCTGTACGCGCTGGCGACAGCGGCGACCGCATCGGCGATGGCGACATCCTGCGACACCGCGAGGAAGTCAACGCCCATCAGGCCGCCCGCGCTCGTCGGGTTGAAGCCCATCAGGGTGAGCACCTTCGTCCGCTGCCCGACCGGCAGCAGGTCAAGCACCGGCTGCCGGCGCCGCTGCGGCAGTTCGGAGATGGCGTCGGCCGCGTCGTCGGCCCGCATCCTGGCCAGCACCGCTGCGATCTCGGCGTCGGTCCTGGCGCCTAGCAGCCTGGTCGCGAGATCCTCATCGAGTTCCTCGAACACGTCGGCCTCAAGTTCCGGGTCCGCGTGCACCTGCCCGAGGATCTCGGTCTCCTCGGCCTTGGACGCCTCTTCGAGCAGGTCGGCGATCTGGGCGGGCTTGAGCTTCCTGATCCGGCCGAACGGGCCGCGAAGCAGCGCGCTGCTCGCGTGCCCGATCAGCGGCTCGAAGTTGGCCCAGTCGTCGAACTGGCGGGCGTCGGGCTCGCCGGGTGAGATGAGGCGAAGCAGGCCGCGCGCTCGCCGGTGGGTGTCCACCCCAGCGAGCACCCAGTCGTTGCCCTGGCCGCGCAGTTCCAGGTCGACGGCCTTGATCAGGTGCGCGGTCGGCACGTCGATCAGCCGGTGCCCGAGCACGTCGGCCCGCAGCAGTACCTCGCCGTCGCGCCGTTCGAAGCGGCGCAGGTCGAGCCGGGCGCTGGTCAGCTTGAGCACCTCGCCGTCGAAGCCGCTGGCCTGCTCGAACGGAACGAAGACGTCCCGGCCGCCGACCGAGGCGACCAGGCCGGTGACAAACGGCTGATCAGCTCCGCGCAGCCGCACGATAACGTCGGCGAGCCTGCCGATCGACTCGCCCTTGCGATCTGTGATGGGGCGGCCCACCAGATCTGACAGATGCAGAACTCGCTCTCCGCTCGCCTCCGGCGCCGCGGGCGCCGGTGATGTGGTCATGTCAACGCAGCCTCTCTGCTCTGCCACTGCCGTTCTCCTACCCAGCTCAGCACGTGATCGCTCGCCTATCCGCACCGGCCACTCTTACCGCGCGGGTAGCGATTACACCGCAGGGAACACTCCTGATGCCGACCGGTGCGCACGCTTTGGTGGCTCACTCTGCCACCTGGTCGTGAACAGGAGGCGGTCACGATGGTATGAAGGCCACGTTCGGGACGGCTACGTCCCGCGCGGGCGGAATGAGCAGAGGAGTCGCACAGGTGGCAGCTGGCACAGAGGGCGGGCTGCCGGACAGCCACGATTATGTCTCAGAGGGCCTTGGCTACGCGATCAAGCGCAGGCTGCTCGGACCGCCGCTGGTCAACGAGCAACTCGGCGAGGAGCGGCTGTCCAAGCCGCTCGCGCTTGGCGTGCTCGCTCCCGACGGCATCTCATCTTCGGCCTACGGCACCGAGGAAATCCTGATCGAGCTGCTCAAGGGCGGCCTCGCGGTAACGGCCTTCGCGGTGATCCTGCCGCTGACCGGCGTCGTGCTTTTCGTCATGGCCCTGGTGGTGCTGTCCTACCGGGAGGTCGTCAAGGTCTACACCAGAGCGGGCGGCTCCTACGTGGTGGCCAGGGAGAACTTCGGCCCCAGGGTCGCCCAGGTCGCCGCAGTCGCCCTGCTGATCGACTACGTGGTCACGGTAGCTGTGCAGATCGCCGCCGGAACCGCCGCCGTGGCTTCGGCCATTCCCAGGCTTAACCACCCAGAGATCCTCACGTTGATCTCGATCGGCGTCGTGCTGCTGATGCTCTACGGCAACCTGCGCGGCATCCGCGAGGCCGGCCGCACGTTCGCCGTGCCGACGTACTTGTTCTCCGGCGTGATGATCCTGGTCATCATCGTCGGGCTGGCGCGGGAGATCTTCGGCTCGCTGCCGAGGTGGCACGTGCCGCACGGCGCGGACGTCTACGGGGCCGGGGTCGCGAACAATCACGCCAGCCTGATCAGCTTCGGGCTGATCTTCGTGCTGCTCAGGGCGTTCGCCAACGGCGGCTCGTCGCTGACCGGCATCGAGGCCGTGTCCAACGCGGTGAGCGCGTTCCGCCCGCCCGAGGGCCTGAATGCCCGCCGGGTCCTGGTCACAGAAGGGCTGATCCTCGGCACGCTGGTAGCCGGAGTCTCGTGGCTGGCGCACGTCACGCACGCCACGCCGTATGTCTCTGGCGTGCCGACGGTCATCTCGCAGGAGGCCAAGCTGGTCTTCGGCAACTCGCTGTTCGGCCACATCATGTTCATCGTGGTGCAGGCGGCGACCGCGCTGATCTTGTACACCGGGGGCAATACCAGCTTCAACGGCTTCCCGTTCCTGGCCAGCTTTGTCGCCGAGGACGCGTTCCTGCCGAGGTGGCTGACCAAGCGCGGGCACCGGCTGGTGTTCTCCAACGGGATCATCGTGCTCGGCGTGCTCTCCATCGCGCTGCTGGCGATAGCGGGCTCGAACGTCAACGCGCTGGTGCCGTTCTACGCGCTCGGCGTCTTCACCGCGTTCACGCTGGCTGGCTTCGGGATGGCTAAGTATCACCATGTGCACAGAGAGCGCGGCTGGCGGCACAAGCTGGTGATCAACTTCTCGGCCGGAGTGACCTCCCTGCTCGTGGTCATGATCTTCGTCGTGGTCAAGTTCGGCGAGGGCGCCTACCTGGTCGTGATCGCCTTCGCGGCCGGCGTGCCGCTCTTGATCAGGCTGAACCGGCAGTACCGGATGGAAGCCGAGGTGCTGGAGAACATCAGCGGCAAGGACGGCTCGCCTGCCAGGCCGACCGCGCCGACCTACTCGCGCCGTACGGTCTTCGTGTTTGTCGATGACTTCGACCTGGCGACCCTGGCCGCTCTCAGGTATGCGCGAAGCCTGCGGCCGACCAGCATGCGGGCCGTGCATTTCGTGCTCGACAGCACCCAGGCCGCCAAGCTCAGGCAGGACTGGCTGCGGGCCAACACCGGCGTCGTGCTCGACCTGGTCGACTGCCCCGACCGGCGGCTCGCCAACGCCGCCGCCGAGATGGTGCAGGCCGAGGCGCAATTGCCCGGGGTGGGGGTGACCGCGGTCCTGCCGCGCCGGGGCTACACGCCGCTGTTCGGGCGGCTGCTGCATGACCGGACCGCTGACAAGATCGCCAGCGTGGTGAGCCGGATCCCGCACGCCGCGGCGACCATCGTGCCGTTCGACGTCCGCAGCCGGGTCGATCAGCTGATCGCGAAGGACAGGGAACGAGCGGCGGCCGCGCGCTGCGGCCGGACGGGGATGGGGACGGGGATGGACGCGCCGGTGCCGGGGCTGTCGCTGCCTCAGAGGCGGAGCAGGCGGACAGGGCGGAGCAGGCGGACAGGGCGGACAAGAAGGCCGGCAACGGGGTCGGAGCGCCTGACGCGCCCATGACGCCCGAACCGCCGACCGACCCGATGCCCGGTTCAGACGGGTCTGACTATAACCGTCCGAAGCCATCTGTCGGCGCGACGCCGATTGGCCGGCTGCCCAAGCGGGGCCGGGCTACAGTCGAAGGCAGAGTGCACGCGGTGGAGATCAGGCCGGTCGAGCGCAATACGGTGCTGGCCTGCGACATCGTGGACTCGACCGGCCAGCTCACCGCGATGTTCTACGGCCGCTCGCATATTCCGGGGCTTGACCCCGGCGCGAAGGTAAGGCTGACTGGACAGGTCGGTGCGCGCGGCCGAGCGGTAGTAATGATCAATCCCGCCTACGAACTGCTCTCACCGGGAAAGGGTGACTCGCCACCGTCATGACCGAGCCGGGCCAGCCGGGCGCGAACGAGCACAGCCGCTGCGAGCGAGGCGCGAGCCACGCGGATACCCCCGCGCGCGGCGGCCACTCGCATGGCGGCCACTCGCATGGAGTACCGCCGCCTGGAGGACAGGCTCACGGCGGGCACTCCCATGGTTCGCGGCTGACCCTGACCGGGCAGCATCGCAAATCCCTGATCATCGTGCTGCTGATCACCGCTGCCGTCGCCCTGGCCGAGGCCGTCGGGGCCTGGGTGACCGGCGCCATCGTGCTGGTCGCCGACGCCGCGCACATGGCGGCCGACGTCGCCGGGGTCGGCCTGTCCCTGCTGGCCGTGGTCTTCGCGACGAGACCGGCCACGCCCAAGCGCACCTTTGGTTACGCCAGGGCGGAGATCCTGGCTGCGATGGTGAACGCGGTGGTCCTATTCGGAATGTCGATCTTTGTCATTTCAGAATCGATCGACCGGCTGTTCACGCCGGCCCCCGTGCGGTCGCCGCTGCTGGTCATCTTCGGCCTCGTCGCGCTCGCGGCCAACGGGGTCAGCCTGCTCGTGCTGCGCCGCGGTCAGTCCGAGAGCCTGAACATCAGGGGCGCGTTCCTTGAGGTCGCCTCCGACGCGTTCGGCGCGGCGGCCGTGATCGTCACCGGGCTGGTGATCGCCGGGACCGGGTTCACCCGTGCCGACCCGATCGCGTCCCTGCTCGTCGGGGCGCTGATCCTGCCGCGCACCTGGCGGCTGCTCGCCGACGCGATCGACGTGCTGCTCGAGGCCAGCCCGCGCGGCATCGACCTGAGCGAGGTGCGGCGGCATCTCACCGGCCTGGCCGGCGTCACCGACGTGCACGACCTGCATGCCTGGACGATCACCTCGGGGCTGCCCGTGCTCTCCGTGCACATCGTCGTGGAGCCCGCTGTACTGGCCGACGGCACCAGCGCCCGGATGCTCGACGTCCTGCAGGAGTGCCTGAGCGGGCACTTCGACGTCGAGCACTCGACGTTCCAGCTTGAGCTCGCCGGGCACGCCGATCACGAGCAGCCGATGCACCAGTAGCCGGGTGAGCAGGCCCTCGCGGCCCTGGATCAATTCGCTACTGGCGAGTAGCATTTGCGGTATCGCGTCCCCGGGGAGCTGCCGTGAGCACCTACGACCATTACGTCACCAAAGTAGATCCCGGCACCTGGGACATACCAGCCACTGGTTTCACCAGGTTCAGCTGGGAGTACGACGACGGCCGCACCCGCCTGCTCGATCTGTATCAGCGCGGCAAGGACAAGCAGTGGGACGCGACCAAGCGGATCGACTGGGACATCCCGGTCAACCCGAGCAACATCATGGAGCAGGGCGACGAGTTCAACCCGATCTACGGGTCGCGGCAGTGGGACAAGCTCAGCCAGGGCGAGCGCGACGAGCTTGGCCTGCACCTGTCGTCCTGGCTGTTCAGTCAGTTCCTGCACGGCGAGCAGGGGGCGCTGACCGTCGCCGCGCGGATCGTCGAGACCGTGCCTGATCTGGACTCCAAGTTCTACGCCGCCACCCAGGTGATGGACGAGGCGCGGCACGTGGAGCTGTTCGCCAGGTTCGTCAGGGACAAGATCGGGGTCCACTACCCGATCAACGACGACCTCGCCACCTTGCTGTCCGAGGCGCTGGCCGATGGCCGGTGGGACTACCCCTACCTGGGCATGCAGGTGCTGATCGAGGGCCTGGCGCTGGCCGCCTTCGGGGTACACCGCGACATTTCGCAGAACCCGCTGGTCACCCAGCTGCTCGCCTACGTCATGCAGGACGAGGCCAGGCACGTGGCGTTCGGCCGGCTGGCTCTGCGCGACTACTACGCCCAGCTCACCTCGGCCGAGCGGGAGGAGCGCGAGGAGTTCCTGATCGAGGGCTGCTACCTGATGAACAACCGGTTCCGCGCCCAGGAGGTCTGGGAGCGGCTGGACTTCGACGTCGCCGAGTGCATGGAGTTCACCGAGCACTCGCCCGTCCAGCAGGCGTTCAGATCACTGCTGTTCACCAGGATCGTGCCCTGCGTGCGGGACATCGGCCTGTGGGGCCCGAAGGTGCGGCACGCCTTCACCGACCTCGGCGTGCTTGGTGCCGCCGACGCCGATCTTGAGTCCCTGATGCGAGCGGATGAGGATCTCGCCGAGCAGATCGACGAGCAGAAGTACGCCGCCGAGCTGACGGCCAGGCAGGCCGAGGTCCACGAGGCCATCGCCACCGCCATCACCTAGGCGCCGGTACCCCGGCGGGTTTCCGTGATCATGGCCGGGTCCTTGATCTCGGAGACCTAGCGGCGTGATCACGCGGCTGATGTTCCGGAACCTGGATCAGCCGGCTGATCTTCGGCGCCAGCGGCCCGGATCGGGTGAAACCGGGCCCTGTCCCGGCGGCTGGTTTACCCAAGCTCAATTTCATGATCGTCCGCAGCGGGTCGGCTTGTCGCACTCCAGCAAGGTCAACTGGGCACGGATAGTTACGATCACCGTGGCTGCCTCGGTAACCTGAGTCGTCGCCTGCCCGTGCCTGAGCGGTTACGGGTCGGCACAGCGGCCGAGCAGGGAGGCGGGCGGTTGAGCGAGCTCAGAGTGACCTTCGCTGGCCAGACCTTCGGCTTTGAGCCCGGTCAGCCTGTACGGATCGGGCGGAGCCCGGACAACTCGGTCGTGGTGTCCGATCCGGTTGTCTCCCGTGAGCATGCCGAGGTGCGCTGGGAGGCGGGCGGCTGGGTGCTGGACGATCTGGGCAAGGGACGGACTTTTATCGGCGGAATCCCGGTCAGCTCGGTCACGGTGCAGCAGTCGCTCGACGTGCACCTGGCCTCCCCGCTCGGGCCCGTGCTGCGGATAGAACTGGCGGCAGACCAGGCAGTGCGACCGCAGCGGCATCCGCAGGCGGCCGTCGCGGCCGTCGGAGCCGGTTCGCTCACCCAGGCGACCAGGGTCAGCGGAGGACTGGGCACAGGCGCTGGACTGGGCACGGGAGACCTGCCCGGCGACCAGGCCGATTCCATCGTGCACCTGAGCGGTGAGGAGCCGGGCCAGGACACCGACGCCAGGCGGAGGCGCAGCGGGGTCAGGCATCCGAGCGCCGTGCACCGCAAGGGCCTGTGGCGGGGGGACATCTCGGCCAGTCACACCAGCCCGGTCTACATCCCGGCGCATCACGCCAGGCTCGACTCGCCAGGCGGCGACTTCGCGACGGCGGTCCACATCCTGCTGCCGGTCAGGAGCTGGCTCAAGGACCCTGGCTGGAAGCAGGGCTCCCGGCTGCTGGTCATCGCCTACGGGCTGCTCCCCTCGCTGTTCGTCGTGCTGTTCTCAAGCACCACGAACGCCAACGTGCCCGGCTGGGCCTACAGCCTGGCGATAGCGCCGCTGTGGGCGGTGGCCTTCTGGCTGCTGATCAGGCCGGGGCGGATCACCAGGCTGATCGGGTGGCTCGCGGTCGCCATCGTCGCTGTGGTGCTGATCCTGCTGCCCGTGCTCACGCTGCCGTGGGAGAACGCGCTTGGCCAGAGCGACCTGAAGGACGTGCTGCCCTGGATCTACGGGGTCGGCTTCGCCGAAGAGGTGACCAAGGCACTGCCCATCCTGATCGCGGCCCTGCTGCTGCGCTGGGTCTGGAAGATCACGCTGGATGTCAGGGTCTGGATGTTCCTCGGCACCATCGCCGGGCTCGCCTTCGGGGTCCGCGAGTCCGTGCTCTACACCTCGAGCTACCTGATGCAGGGCAGTCACAAGACCGGGCTCGCCATTCCGCTGATCCTGAGCTTTGCCGAGCGAGTGTTCGTCGACGGATTCCAGCACGCGGTCTGGGCCGGCATCTCGGCCTTCTTCATCGGCATGGGAGTCAACTACCGCAGGCGCCGGATTCCGCTGATCGTGTTCGGCATCACCCTGCCGGCCGTGCTGCACGGGCTGAACGACTGGAGCACCCAGCTCGCCTCGCCCTGGGTGTGGATCCTGATGGAGGCGGTGTCGCTGATGCTCTTCATCGGCTACACGATGTCGGCGGCGACGATCGAGCGTCAGGTCAGGGACACGCCGCTGTTCCGGGGCGAATCGATGATCATGGACCGGGTCATCGTCGGGCCGGGAGAGGGCAAGACGACCAGCTAGGCCCCGCTGACGGCGGCCAGGCCTGACGTTACGATCGGCTGATGACCAGTGCGCCGATGCCGGACTTCCCCGAGCACTTCCAGTGGGGGGTAGCCACCTCCGCCTACCAGATCGAGGGTGCCGTCACCGAGGACGGCCGGGGTGCGTCTATCTGGGACACCTTCTGCGAGCGGCCGGGCGCGATCAGGGATGGCCAGACCGGCGAGGTGGCCACCGATCACTACCACCGCTGGCAGCAGGATGTCGCGCTGATGGCCGAGCTCGGCCTGACCGCCTACCGGTTCTCGATCGCCTGGCCCCGGATCCAGCCATCCGGCGCCGGGCCGGCCAATCAGGCTGGCCTTGACTTCTATGAGCGGCTCACCGACGGGCTGCTCGCCGCCGGCATCACGCCGGTGCCGACGCTGTACCACTGGGACCTGCCGCAGCCGCTTGAGGACGCCGGCGGCTGGATGGAGCGGACGACCGCGCAGCGATTCGGCGACTATGCCGGTCTCGTCGCTGAGCGGCTCGCCGACCGGATCCCGGCCTGGATCACGCTCAATGAGCCCTACGTGGTCACCGCGTTCGGCTACGCGCTCGGGATTCACGCTCCAGGCAAGGCGCTCATGCTCGACGCGCTGGCGACCGCCCACTACCAGCTGCTCGGCCACGGCCTGGCCACGGCGGCGCTGCGCGCGGGCGGTGCTCGCGAGGTGATGATCACCAACAACTACTCGCCTGCCTGGCCGGCCAGCTCAAGCGCCGCCGACATCGGCGCTGCCAGCGCCTATGACGTCCTGCAGAACCGGCTCTTTACCGACCCCGTCCTGCTCGGCAGTTACCCGGACCTGACCGCCTTCGGCCTGGGCACCGAGGGCCTGTCCTGCGTGGCCGATGGTGACCTGGCGGTGATCTCGGCCCCCATAGACGGGCTCGGCGTCAACTACTACATGCCGACCAGGGTCTCCGCCCTGCCCGACTCGCCGCTGCCCTTCCAGATGCAGCCGATCCCCGGCTACCCAGTCACCGCGTTCGGCTGGCCGGTGGTCCCGGCCGGCCTCACCGAGCTGCTCGGCCTGCTGGGCGAGCGGTATCCCGGCGTGCTGCCGCCGATCTACATCACCGAGAACGGCTGCTCCCAGGCCGATGTCCCCGACGCGCGGGGCACTGTTGCCGACCCGGCCAGGATCGAGTACCTGGACGGTCATCTCAGGGCCGTGCATGACGCCATGACCGCGGGGATCGACGTGCGCGGCTACTTCCAGTGGACGCTGACCGACAACTTCGAGTGGAGCGAGGGATACCACCAGCGGTTTGGCCTGGTCTACGTCGACTTCGACACCCTGGAGCGCACGCCGAAGTCGTCGTTCCGCTGGTACCGGGACCTCATCGCCGGCCAGCGGAACCTCCGGCCGGCCTAGCTCCGGCTGGCCTAGCTTCCGGCTGGCCTAGCCTCCGTCCAGGCCCTTGCCCACCTGGGCGCCGAGCTCGGGATGCACATTGCGCCAGTACTCGACGATCCTGGACTTCATGTCCGTGGTGACCTCGGGCGCCTCGGCATGCGCGCAGATATTGGCGACCATGTGCTCCTGGTCGGTCTCGGTCAGCACCCGCTCCCAGAGCGCGTGCGGCTGCACGAAATCATCATCGTCGGCGTGCGGCGCGTATGCGCTCCTGACGATCTCCCCGGCGACGTGATAGCTGTCGCCCGCCCACAGTTCCGGATCGGCGGCCGGCCCGCCAGCGGTGTTCGGCGCGTAGACCGGGTCGCCCGGGTTGGCGTACCGCATCGCCCCGTCCTTGTTGTAGGAGTGCACGGGTATCTTCGGAGCGTTGACCGGGAGCTGCAGGTAGTTGGTCCCGATCCGGTGCCGGTGCGTGTCCGGGTAGGAGAACAGCCTGCCCTGCAGCATCTTGTCGGGCGAGGCGCCGATCCCCGGCACGAAGTTGGCCGGCTCGAACGCCGCCTGCTCGATCTCCGCGAAGTAGTTCTCGGCGTTCCGGTTCAGCGTGATCCGCCCGATCGTGATCGGCGGGTAGTCCGCGTGCGGCCAGACCTTGGTCAGGTCGAACGCGTTGAACCGGTAGTCCGCCGCCTCCTCGAATGGCATGATCTGGACCTGCACCGTCCAGGACGGGTGGTCGCCCCTGGCGATCGCCGCATGCAGGTCGCGAAGATGGAAGTCGGCATCCTGCGCGGTCATCGCCGCCGCCTCGGCCAGGCTGAAGTTCTTGATGCCCTGATCGGTCTTGATGTGGTACTTGACCCAGAACTTCTCGCCGCCCGCGTTGTACCACAGGAACGTGTGGCTGCCGTAGCCGTTCATGTACCGCCAGGAGTACGGCGTGCCCCGGTCGCTCATCAAGATCGTGACCTGGTGGGCCGACTCGGGTGACAGCGTCCAGAAGTCCCACTGCATGTTGTTGTCACGCGTGTGAGTGTCCGCGCGCCGCTTCTGGCTGTGGATGAAATCCTGGAACTTCTGCGGATCGCGAACGAAAAAGACCGGCGTATTGTTGCCGACCAGGTCATAGTTGCCTTCGCCGGTGTAGAACTTGATCGCGAACCCGCGCGGGTCTCTGGCAGTGTCGGGACTGCCGAGCTCGCCCGCCACCGTCGAGAACCTGATCAGCAGGTCGGTCCTGGCACCCTTAGCGAACAGGCCAGCCTTGGTGAAGTCGGACATGTCCTCGGTGAGCTCGAATACGCCGTAGGCTCCGCCGCCCTTGGCGTGCACGACCCGCTCGGGCACCCGTTCCCGGTTGAATTGCGCCATCTTCTGGATCAGGTAATGGTCCTGCAGGAGCAGCGGGCCCTCGGCGCCGACCGACTGGGAAAACTCATCGCTAGGTGCGGGCATCCCCGTGTCAGTTGTCGTTATATACCTTTTTTCAGTCATTTTAACGTAACACTCCCCCCGCGCTTAGCCTCCATCACCTCTTGCATCGTTGCATGGAGTAGTTACTCTGTCACTCACCGCATGGGGACTGAGTCACGGGTACCCGAGCAGGCGCTCAGGCGATTTATCCTGGAGTGGTCCGCCATACTTGCGTGCATGCCCGTGGAGTACAACGCAGTGCCAGAACCTGACGATTTTGATCAGCAGCTTCGCGATCTCACCTCGGGGCAGGCCGAGCCGGCCAAGTTCACCGAGCTCTCAGCGGCGGAGCGGCTCCGGGCTGTCCCCAACCCGCCGCAGCCCGCCAAGATCCGCCGGCGCGACGCCAAGAAGGCCAGGGAGCTGCGCAAGCCGGTCGACGGGCCTGGCCGGAAGCCACCGCCGGATCCGCGCGGTTCCGGCAAGCCCAGGGCCCGCAAGGGCACTCCCAGCGGTTCCGCCCGGCCGGCGGCAGCGCCACGGCAGCGCTTCATTCAGATCGCGCGCACGGTGGGCGTCCTGATCGCGTTTGTCGCGCTGCTCTACGGGCTGCACCTGCTCGGGTTCGGCCCGCGGTAGCGCGGCCGGCCTGATGCTCGATCAGCAGCTGGCATTCGTCGCGGAGGCCGGACGGCTCAAGGCCGTGCTCAGGCAGACCGTGCTGGCGAAGGCCGGCCGGCCGAGAACTCCGCTGAGCATTCCTGGCACCTGGCCCTGATGGTGATGGCGCTCGCCGGGCACGCGCCGCCAGGTACCGACCTGGCCAAGGTGACCAGCATGGTGCTGATTCACGATCTGGTCGAGATCGACGCTGGCGACCTGTTCCTCTATGCCGATCCGAGCGAGCACGAACGGCAGGAGATCGCCGAGCGGGCAGCGGCCGACCGGATCTTCGCCATCCTGCCGGGTGAGCAAGGTCGTGAGCTGCGGCGGCTGTGGGATGAGTTCAATGAGCGGCGTACCGCCGAGGCAAGGTTCGCGCGGGCGCTCGACCGGCTGCAGCCGATGCTGGAGAACGTGGCCGCGGGCGGCGGCACCTGGAAGCTCCACGGGGTGACCGCCGATCAGGTGCTGGCGAAGGTGAGCCTGATCGAGGACGGGTCGCCTGCCCTGGGCGGTTATGCCAGGAACCTGATCAACGAGGCCATTGCCGCCGGAATTCTCGCCCCGGCGCCGGCCTGAGCCTGGCCCTGGCCCCCGTGCCGGCACCGGCTAGTTTCCGTGATCAGGGCCACGGCTTGATCACGGAACATCGAACGCATGATCATGCCACCAGAACTCCGTGATCACTACCTCCGACATGATCACGGAACTTCAGTGGGGGTCAGTCGCGCGCGGACCATAATCACCGCAGGACCAGCCGCCCACCCGACGGTCCTAACCGCCCGACCCGCCGGTCCAGCCGTCCCGCCCGCCGACTAGCCGTCCGGCCGCCGTTCCCAGTCGCCGGGCCGGTACGACCGAGACTGCTGGGACTGATGTTGCGCCTGCGGCCGGGTCTCTGACCGCAGCTCTCCGGGGCGAGAAGCGAAGACCACGGAAAGTGGTGATACGTCGTCCGGCCCGACCCACGTATCATCACTTTCCGTTGAAAATTTGCCCGATTCGCCGGGTTTCCGGTTATCAAAGTGTCAATACGTCGCGGCCAGCCACTGACGTATCCCCACTTTCCGTTGCCCGGCACCTCCGCCCGCCGCCACCGTGACCCGGCATCGCTCGACCAGAACGCGGATTCTACCGGTTTGCGCTTATCCGACTTGTCCCGGGTGTGTCCGACCCAGACCCAGAGGGCCGGAGCGGGCACCCGCAGGCACCGGAACCCCCCTGGCGGCACCGGCGGGACCCCAGCCCGGCATAATCACGTCACCGAAGTTCCGTGATCATCCCTCCCGCCGTGATCACGGAACATCAGCTGCATGATCGCCCCATCAAGCTTCCGTCCTGAGGAATCTGACTATGACCTCGGAAGATCGGTTGCGTCGCTGAATCGACAGCATCACAGTGCCGAGCTTCACTTAATGGACAATTCGTGCCATCTAGCCTCTGGCTGCGCCTTCGCCGATCCAGTCCGGCGAGTTCGAGAACCGACCCGAGCTGGCATGCCGGTCAGAGAGTTGTCCTAGTATCGGAGTATGAGTCGGGAACGCCAGGATCAAGGATGGCGTGAGTAGCCTCGCGGCCCTGGCCATCTTCGCCGCAGCCGTCGCGGCAGGCGCCATCAACGCCGTCGTGGGCGCGGGCTCACTGATCACATTCCCCACACTGCTAGCGTTCGGTTACGCACCCGTCATCGCCAACGTGTCCAACAACATCGGCGTGATCCCCGGCAACATCAGCGCCTGCATCGGCTACCGCAAGGAACTCACCGGTCAGCGTCCCAGGCTGATCAGGCTTGGTGCGGCATCCCTGGCGGGCGCGCTGACCGGTGCGATCGCGCTGCTTGCTTTGCCCGCCGGAATCTTCAAGCTCGTCGTCCCCGTGCTGATCATCGGCGGCTGCGTGCTGGTGCTGATTCAGCCGAAGCTGTCGGCCTGGGTGGCCAGCCGGGGCCAGGAGCGGCCTGACCGGGGCAGCGTCGTCCTGGTGGCCGGCGTGTTCCTCACCGGCGTCTACGGCGGCTATTTCGGCGCGGCCCAGGGTGTGCTGCTAGTCGGGCTGCTTGGCGTCTTCCTGACCGACGGCCTGCAGCGGATCAACGCCGGCAAGAACGTGCTCGTCACCATCGTGAACGCCGCAGCCGCCCTGATCTTCATCATCTTCGCTCACGTCGCCTGGCTGGCCGTGGCCCTGATCGCGGCCGGATCAGGCGCCGGCGGCCTGATCGGCGCCAGGCTCGGCCGCCGCCTGCCTCCGCTAGCCTTGCGCCTGATCATCGTTGCCATAGGCATCGTCTCAGCCGTAAAGCTGATCTTCTTCCCCTAGCTCGTTTCCGTGATCATGGTCGGGGTTCGGCCGCTCTGGCAGTCCAGCGGGAGGCGCGGCGCTCGACGATCAGGGGGACGCCGAAGCACCTGGACAGGTTGCGCTCGGTGAAGACCTCAGCGATCTCCCCGGCCGCGAGCACACTGCCCGACCGCATCAGCATGGCGTGGGTGAATCCAGCGGGGACCTCTTCGACGTGGTGGGTGACCAGGACAAGCACCGGCGACCTCGGATCGAGGACTAGCGCCGCGAGCCTGACCATCAGGTCTTCCCTGCCGCCAAGATCCAGGCCGGCGGCCGGCTCGTCGAGCAGCAGCAGCTCGGGGTCCGCCATCAGCGACCGTGCGATCTGGACCCGCTTGCGTTCTCCTTCTGACAGCGTGCCGAACCGGCGCCTGATGAGGTGGGCGCAGCCGACGGCGTCGAGCAGCTCGACGGCCCTGGCCACGTCGAAGGAATCGAAGTCCTCACTGCTGCGGCCGACCGTACCGTAGCCAGCGGTCAGCACGAGATCGATCACCTTCTCCCGGCGCGGCACCTGCTCGGCCACGGCCGCGCTCGCGAGGCCTACCCGGCTGCGGAGCTCGGTCAGGTCGTCGGGCTCGGCCGCGGCGAGTGGCTCGCCAAGGACCTCGGCGCTGCCGTGCGTCGGGACGATCAGCGCCGCCGCGATCTGGAGCAAGGTGGTCTTGCCCGCGCCGTTGGGACCGACGATGACCCAGCTTTCGTCCTCGTGCACGGTCCAGCTCACGTTCCTGAGCAGCATCGACTCGTCGCGGCAGACACCCGCGTCGCGCAGCCGAAGCACCTGGGCCGGCATCAGCTCAGGCCTGGGCCCGGGGAACCCAGGAGGTGACCAGCTCGCCCGCCCCCGCACCGCAGCCTCCGGCCAGGTCGGACCAGGCCAGCGCCGTGCGCACGACGGCGATCGCCGACGTGGGGAAGTCGACGGGCGCCGCTGTCAGCGTCTGCGTCACGTCGGCCGCCGCCGGGTTGTGACCCACGTACATGAGGCTGCGCAGCGCGGAATCGGCTTCGGCGAAAATGCCGAGCAACTCGTCGGCGTCGGCCTCGTACAGCCGGTCATCGAAAATCACCTCTGGCCGACCAGCGAGGCCGGCACTCACGTACTGCCAGGTCTGCCGCGCGCGCCTGGCCTTCGAGCAGAGCACGAGGTCGGGCTGGAGTCCCCGGCCCGCCAGCCATTCCCCAGCGGACTCGGCGTTCTTGCGTCCCCTCGGCCGCAGCGCGCGCTCGAAATCGGGACCGCCAGGCAGTTCACCGGCCTTGGCGTGCCGCATGATGATGAGCTGCCGTTGCGCTGCCATGAGACCTATCGTCACGCAGTGAGTAGTACATAGCAAAGGCCGGCACGCGGTAAGCACCGATCGTCCCGGCCGGCCACAGGAGCAGGCCGGGACGATCGGTAATCGAGTGCCTAAGCGGTCGCGGTTGTCGTCGACTCCGCGCCATCGGGGGAGACTGACGAGGCGCTCGCCGACTCGCCGTCGTCATCGGAGGCTGGTTCCGTCAGCGGTGCCGCCTCGGGCTTAGCCTGCTCGACCGCACCGGCCGGAGCGGAAGTCCCGTGACCGTCAGCCTGATCGGCATCGGAGGAGGCAATGCCGGATGCTCGCCGCTTCGAGATGATGATCGAGGCCACGATGATCGCCAGCGCGCCGATGGCTACGCCAGCTCGCAGGCCGTGGTTGCCCGCGTACTTGACCACGCTGGTGGCGATCAGCAGCGAGACCAGGTTCATCACCTTGATCAGCGGGTTGATGGCAGGGCCCGCGGTGTCCTTGAACGGGTCGCCGACCGTGTCGCCGATGACAGTAGCCTCGTGCGCCAGGGAACCCTTGCCGCCGTGGATACCGTCCTCGACCAGCTTCTTGGCGTTGTCCCAGGCACCGCCCGAGTTAGCCAGGAACACGGCCATCAGGACTCCGGCGGCGATCGCGCCGGCCAGGAACGAGCCGAGCGGCACGTACCCGAAGCCGAAGCCAACCGCGATCGGGGCCAGCACAGCGAGCAGGCCAGGAGTGGCGAGTTCCCGCAGTGAGTCCTTGGTGCAGATGTCCACGACCCGGCCGTACTCAGGCTTCTCGGTGAAGTCCATGATGCCGGGGTGCAGCCTGAACTGCTCGCGCACCTCGAAGACCACCCGCCCGGCCGCACGACCGACCGCCATGATCGCGAGCCCGGCGAAGTAGAAGACCACCGAGGCGCCGACGATGAGGCCGACCAGGGCGTTCGGCCGGTCGATCGACAGGCTGAAGCTGCCTGCCGCGCTGCCGAGCGCGGCCTCGACCGTGGTACGGAACGCGCCGAACAGCGCGGTCGCGGCCAGCACGGCGGTGGCGATCGCGATGCCCTTGGTGATCGCCTTGGTGGTGTTGCCGACCGCGTCGAGCCTGGTCAGGATCTGGGCGGCGTCGCCTTCCACGTCTCCGCTCATCTCGGCGATGCCCTGCGCGTTGTCGGAGACCGGGCCGAAGGTGTCCATCGACACGATCACGCCGACCGTGGTCAGCAGGCCGGTGCCGGCGAGCGCCACGGCGAACAGCGCGAGCGTCGCGTTACCCGTGCCGAGCAGGAAGGCACCGTAGACAGCCCCGCCGATCAGCAGTGCCGAGTAGACAGCGGACTCAAGGCCTACCGAGATCCCGGAGAGGATGACGGTGGCCGCGCCGGTACGGGCTGAGTCGGCGATCTCCATCACGGGCCGGCGATTGGTTTCAGTGAAATAACCGGTGAGCAGCTGGATAGCGCTCGCCAGGACTAGGCCGATCAGCACGGCGCCGATCGCGAAGATCCTCGGGTCGCCGCTGTGGTTCAGGATAGCGGCGTCGGTGACACCCTTGAGCTTGCTGAACGTGGCCGGCAGGTAGAGGAAGGCAGCGCCTACGACCAGGATCAGGGAGAAGATCGCCGACAGGAAGAAGCCCCGGTTAATCGCGGTCATCCCGCTCCGGTCGTTCTTGCGCGGAGCGACGAAGAAGATGCCGGCCACTGCCGTGATGACGCCAGCCATCGGCACGATCAGCGGGAAGACCAGGCCATCCGAGCCGAACGCGGCCTTGCCCAGGATCAGCGAGGCGACCAGCATGACCGAGTAGGACTCGAATAGGTCAGCCGCCATGCCGGCGCAGTCACCCACGTTGTCGCCGACGTTGTCGGCGATCGTCGCGGCGTTGCGCGGGTCGTCCTCAGGAATGCCTTTCTCCACCTTGCCGACCAGGTCGGCGCCGACGTCGGCCGCCTTGGTGAAGATGCCGCCGCCGACCCTCATGAACATCGCGAGCAGCGCGGCCCCGAATCCGAAGCCCTCAAGCACGCTTGAGGCGTTCTGGCGGTAGATCAGCACGACGACCGCGGCGCCAAACAGGCCGAGCCCGACCGTGAACATGCCGGCCACGCCGCCGGTGCGGAAGGCGATCCGCATCGCCGGGCGCTCGCCAGTCTCGCGGGCGGCCGCGGCCACCCGGACGTTTCCGCGTACGGCGAGCCACATCCCGGTGAACCCGGTAGTGGCCGAGAACAGCGCACCGACCAGGAAGAAGATGGACCTGCCCCACCGGATGGATGATGTGTCGGCCGGGAGGACCAGCAACACGAAGAAGATAATGATGACGAAGACGCCCAGCGTCCTGAACTGCCTGCGCAGATAGGCGGC
This sequence comes from uncultured Actinomycetota bacterium, assembly GCA_963819285.1. GTDB lineage: Bacteria > Actinomycetota > Actinomycetes > Streptosporangiales > Streptosporangiaceae > Chersky-822. The sequence continues at coordinate 184,722 of CAWFVM010000001.1, read as the reverse complement.
AGCGCCCTCCTGGACCGCCTTGGCGATCTCCTGCATTTTCTCTGTGCCCTGGCTCGCCGCCAGCACTTCCCTGACCAGCAACCCGGCCACGGCTAGCGCCAGCAATGCGATGACGGCCACGATCACAACCCAGGTCAGGTTGGTGCCCGTCACGGTGGCCGCTCCATCCGCAAGAACGGAACTAAGCCTTGTCATCTGTCCTCCGGCTCACGCAATCATCGTAAATGTCGTATACGTCGTGCACATCGTGCCACATTGCACCACGTCGCAAGGTCGTCACGGCAGTGGCGGGAGTCTACGCATCGAAGCCTGACCGCTCGGAAGCGGGTCCGGGTGTCGGAGTGCCCGCAACCAGTTCGTGACGAAACGGTGACCGAAACCAGTGCGCGCGTCCATGCGCTCAGGCTGGCGAGCCGGCCGCCAGCGAACCCGAGGTCGGCCAGCTCATCTTCACGCTGGTGCCGGCCGAGGTCTCGCTGATCTGAACGTCATCGGCCAGCCCGGCGATCACCGCCAGCGAGAAACCCGCAGGGACCAGCCTGCTGCCGCCGGCCTGGGAGCCTGGCGTGACCGGCGCGACGCCCGCGTTGATGACCTCAATCTCGAATCGCCCGTCCTGCCCGGTCAGGGCGATCCGGACCGGCTCGGCCGGACAGTGCAGCCGATGTGCCTCCACAGCTCGCGAGCACGCCTCACCTACCGCCAGCCGGACCTCATCAAGCAGTGATTCCGGCACTCCGCTCCGCCTTGCCACCGCCGTAGCTACCAGCCTGGCCGTGCGCACGTGCGCGGGCAGCGGCGTGAAGGTGACCTCTACAGTTGCCATCTGTGCCACTATGCCCCGCGGCAGCCTGACAGCTACTTCTCTGATTTCCTGTTGGAGATCGCTTCGTCCACTGTGTCATGTATTCCGAAGACCTTGGTGAGGCCTGTGATGCGGAAGATCTTCAGGATCCGCTCCTGGGTGCAGACCAGGTCAAGAGACCCGTCGTGCGCCCGTACCCGCTTGAGCCCGCCGACGAGCACCCCGAGGCCGGTCGAGTCGAGGAACTCCACCTTCTCCATGTTGACGACGATGTGGTGATTGCCCTGATTGACCAGGTCGATCAGCAGCTCGCGTAGCCGAGGCGCGGTGTATACATCGATCTCGCCTTCTACGTCGACGATCTCGATACCGTCCTTGTTGTAGTGGTCAAGCTTCAGATCCACAGATTCCTCCAGCGCCATGCATCCATTATCCCAGCGGTCGGCCGAGCAGATCTCGTCCGGCGCGCCGGGCAAGATGCTCCGTCGCGCATTCAACCACGCTCAGACCCATGTCTATACCAGATCACGGTTCGAGGTACCCGGCCTGCCGATGACAAACTTCAATCATCATGCTTGATCAGGACAGGTGCGCAGCCGATGAGCCAGCATATTCCGCTGGCGATGGTCGGCCGCCCGGCGTGCGCCGGATTCTTGAGCTCGGCGCGGCTACCGGCAGGCTAATCCACGTCGAGCGGCTGCCCGAGCGAGCTGGCCGCCGGGTGCCGTGGCCGGAGTGGATGCCAGCGGCGCTCATCGCCGCGTTCGGTACGGCGGGGATACCTGAGCCATGGGTGCATCAGGCGCAAGCGGCGGACCTGGCCCGCGCCGGGCGCAGCGTGATCCTGGCCACAGGGACCGCTTCTGGCAAGTCGGTCGGGTACCTCGCGCCCGCGCTGACCGCGATCGGCCACGGCGCCACCGCGCTCTACCTGGCGCCCACCCGCGCCCTGGCCGCCGATCAGCTCGCACTGGTGAGCTCGCTTGGCACCGGAGTGGGCCCGGCACTGCGGGCCGCGGTGCTCGACTCCGGCACCTCATTCGCCGACCGGGCCAGGGCGCGCAAGCACGCTACCTATCTGCTGACTACTCCGGACATGCTGCACTATGGCATGCTGCCCCAGCATCAGCGCTGGAGCGGCTTTTTCCGGCGGCTCCAGTACGTAGTCGTGGACGAGTGCCACGGCTACCGGGGCGTCTTCGGCTCGCACGTCGCCCAGGTGCTGCGCAGGCTGCGCAGGGTCGCCGCGCACCATCGCGGGCCCGGAGCGCCTGAGCTGCGGTTCATCCTCGCCTCGGCGACGATCAGCGAGCCCGGACGCTGTGCCGAGCTGCTGACCGGGCAAAAGGCCGAGGTGGTCACCGACGACGGCGCGCCACGCGGGCCGATGACGTTCGGGATGTGGGAACCGCCGCTCACCGCGCTGCGCGGCGAGGCCGGGGCGCCGCTGCGCCGCACCGCCACGGCCGAGGCCGCCGACCTGCTGGCCGACCTGGTGAGCGAGGGAACCTCCGCGATCGCGTTCATCAGGTCAAGACGCGGTGCCGAGGCAGCCGCGGCCATCGCGAAGGCACGGCTGGCCCAGGCCGGAGGCGACGAACTGGCTAGCCGCGTGGCGGCGTACCGATCTGGCTACCTGCCGGACGAGCGCAGGAAGCTTGAGCAGGCGCTGCGCTCCGGCCAGCTCCTGGCGCTCGCCGCGACGCCCGCGCTCGAGCTCGGCGTCAATATCACCGGCCTGGACGCGGTGCTGATCGCTGGCTGGCCCGGAACCCGCGCCGCGCTCTGGCAGCAGGCGGGCCGGGCCGGGCGTACCGGCCGGGACTGCGTCGCGATCCTGATCGCCCGTGACGACCCGCTCGACACCTACCTGGTGCACCACCCAGAGGCACTGCTGCACCAGCCGGTCGAGGCGACCGTTCTTGACCCGGCCAACCCCTACATACTCGGTCCGCATCTCTGCGCGGCAGCCGCCGAGCTTCCATTGAGCAGTACGGACCTTCCTTTGTTCGGAATAGCGGCTCTTGACGTGATCACCGGGCTGGTCAGCCAGGGGACGCTGCGCGACCGGGCCGGACGATGGCATCTGACGGGCTTGCGGCGGGCGCCGCTCCCCTCGCTGCGCGGGGCGGGCGGACGGCCGGTCAGGATCGTGGAGGAGAGCACCGGCAGGCTGATCGGCACCATGGACGAGCCGTCGGCGCACATGCTCGCGCACGCCGGGGCGGTCTACAGCCATCAGGGCGAGCTTTACCTCGTGCGGACCCTTGACCTGACCGACAGCGTGGCTCTTGTGCAGGCTGGAGATCCCGGCTACGTCACCTCGGCGCGTGAGGTGACCGAGATCCAGATCGCCGCCGAGGATCGCAAGATCGACTGGGACGGCGCGGCCGTTCATTTCGGCGAGGTCCGGGTCAGCCGTCAGGTCGTCGCCTTCACTAAACGCAAGCCCGAGACCGGGCAGTCATTCGGTACGGAGCCGCTCGACCTGCCGTCGCGCGCGCTGGCCACGAAGGCGGTCTGGCTGACCATCGGACCGGACCAGCAGGACAAGCTGGCGGCCGACGGGATCGACCTGGCCGGGGCCGCGCACGCGGTCGAGCATGCCGCTATCGGCCTGCTACCGCTCGTAGCTGCCTGTGATCGATGGGATGTCGGCGGAGTTTCTACCGACTGGCATCCGCAGACCGGCCGGCTCACCATTTTCGTCTACGACGGACATGATGGCGGCGCTGGTTTTGCCGAGCGCGGCTTCCTGGCGGCCGGGCAGTGGCTCAGATCCACCGCGCTGGCTATCGCCGACTGCGAGTGCACTGCCGGCTGTCCGTCCTGCATTCAGTCCCCGAAATGCGGCAATGGCAACGAGCCGCTCTCCAAGCCGGGGGCGCTGGCGCTGCTCGGCTGCCTGCTCACCGGGGTACCTGGCTGAGGAAAAGGGGCGACCCCCGCCGGGGGGGAGAGCGGGGGTCGCCGTACGGCCCGGCTCCGGGGGGACAGAGCGGTTCCGTAACTCAGGAAATCCTACGTGCAGTGGGTCAAAGTTACCAGTCGGTCATGCGATGCGAGATTGGATTTCAACATGGTGACCTATGCTCGGCCACCATGGACACACAGGCCGATGCCGCAACGGGGGCCGCCGCAGCCTTCTTTGACCTGGATAAAACTCTTATTTCCCGGTCGAGCACGCTGGCATTCGCGCCCTCGTTCTACCGGCACGGCCTGATCAGCGGAGCGCAGGCCGCACGCGGCGCGCTGGCCCAGCTCGTGTTCAGGCTCGGCGGAGCCGACCACAATCAGATGGAGCGGATCAAAGAGCAGGTCAGCAGGCTGTGCTGCGGCTGGCCAGTCGAGCGCGTCACCGAGATCGTGACCACCAACCTGACCCAGACCATTGGCCCGATCATCTACGCCGAGGGCCGGCTGCTGCTCGACTCGCACCGGGAAGCCGGCCGCGATGTGATTATTGTCTCAACCTCTGGACAAGAGATGGTCGGTCCGATAGGGGCCATGCTCGGAGCGTCCGGGATCATCGCGACCAAGATGCGGCACGCGAACGGGCGGTACACGGGCGAGCTCGAGTTCTACGCCTACGGCGAGGCCAAGGCGAGCAGGATCCGCGAATTGTCGGCCGAGCGGGGCTGGCGGCTGGCGGACTGCTTCGCCTACAGCGACTCGGTCACCGATCTGCCCATGCTCGAGACCGTCGGGCACCCGCACGCCGTCAACCCTGACCGCGCGCTCCGCAAGATCGCGGTCGCGCGCGGCTGGCCGGTGCTCGCCTTCGCGCTGCGGTCGTCAGCGGCCTGCGAGCGGAGTAGCACCCGGTCCGCGAACAGGTAGCCCGCGAAGACCGAGATTCGGTGAGATCACGAATTGATTACGTCAAGGTCTTCACAAGCTGATCGATCCGTCGTAGAACAGAGAGACGGACCACTTGGTCCTGGCACGGCAACCGGGTACCCACGCGCGATCAGCCGCGGGAGGCGGCCGAGATAGAAGCGCCTGGCTCGCGAGAGCGTTGTAGCCCAGCTACGACGAGGCGCCCTGTCCGGCAGTGAAGATGCACGCTTGGTAACCCGACTTGACGTGGCAGCAGCGGCGTCCCCGATGGGGCGCCGTTGCTGCGTACCGGCGAGACCGGCGACCGACCCCACGTTGCTTCCGGCCCCACGGCGCTTCCGGCCCCGGCTCGACCAGCCCTCGGCCCCATGGCGTTTCCGTGATCATGGTCGAGGTCTTGATCACGGAATCTGGATGGGGCGATCACGCGGCTGATGCTCCGTGATCAAGGTCTATTTCATGATCACGGAAGTTGTGTGCCTGCGGCAGTGAGTCACTTGCGCCCCTTTGTTCACGTTGGCCACAGGGGTGTCGCTTGGGCTCGTGCTGCCGGTGGGGACGGGTGGGGCAGAGAGGGCGGGCCGACTTTATCTAGGGTCACCGTTTAACATCTGCCCGGTTAGTCCGGTTTACGGCCAAGGTAAGACGATGACAAGTGAGTCCCGGCCGGCCGCGTATCTACATTTTCCGTGGTCACTCCAGCGCAGCAGAAACCCGTCGCCCCGCTCGGCAGTCCCCTCGGCCGCCTCGTCCGCCAGCCCTCTGCGCTAGCCCCCGCCAGCCTTGTCCGCCAGCCTCGCCCGGCAGACCTGGCCCTGGCCCAGCACCCTGGGTACCCCACGCAACCTTCCGTGATCATGAAACTAACCTTGATCACGGAACATGAGTTGCGTGATCGACCCATCCAGATTCCGTGATCAAGACCTCGTCCATGATCACGGAAACCTGCATGGGTCGCAGGGGCTGACTGGATCACCGGAACTAGCGGGATCACCGGAACTAGCGGGATCACCGGAACTAGCGGGATCACCGGAACTAGCGGGTCGCCGGACCTGGCGGCGGCGTGGTGCCCAGGCGATCCGCTCCGCCTTAGCGCGGCAGCGGCGGAGTCCCCGATGGAAGTCGCTGCCGGGTACCCGGTGGCGCTGGTCTTTGCTACGCAGGACGTGCCGCGTTAGCCTTGGCCGCACCTAGAGCGGCAAGCTAGGGCGATTTCACGCGACTCAGCGTGATTTCGGCCGGCGAATCCTGCGGTCTGCTCGTCGATGGCGGGCGTCGGGGAATTCTCGCGGGGCAGGTATCAGGAGCCAGGGCAATGGCTAGCGCATGCATGCGCGAGACTTGTCACTAACGCGAGAAGGGAGGAACGCGATGGCCGGACCCACGGCACGCGGTCAGCACGACGCGGATCAGCAATCGCTTGGCGATCTTGTCTCACTTGCCGTGAGCGACATCACCCAGCTCGTGAAGTTTGAAGTTGACCTCGCGAAGGTCGAGTTGAAGCAGGACGCCCGCCGCCTCGGGGTCGGCGGCGTGCTGCTAGGCATGGCCGCCTTCGTAGGCTGCCTGGTTCTCATGCTGCTGTCCTTCGCCTTCGCCTACGGCCTCATGGCGCTGGGGATCTGGGGGTGGGCTTCGTTCCTGATCGTGGCCGGCACCTACGTTCTGCTCGCCGCTCTGGCGGTCGGGGTCGGCTTGCTCAAGTTCCGCAAGCTGAACGGGCTGCGCAAGACTCGCAGTACCGTCTCCGATGACCTAGCCCTGATCCGGCGGGACGACGCTGTCACCGCGACCGGATCGGCGGAGATCGGGTAAGCGATGGCGGGGCGGTCAGGTCGGTCCCCGCAGAGCGAAGCGTCGGTCTACCTCGATGGTCCGTGGTCGCATCGCTCCGTGAGCGCGAACGGCACCAGGTTCCATATCGCGGAGAGCGGTGATGGCCCGCTGGTACTGCTGCTGCACGGATTTCCCCAGTTCTGGTGGACCTGGCGCAGGCAGCTGAGCACTCTCAGCTCGGCCGGATTCCGGGCGGTTGCCGTTGACCTGCGCGGATACGGCGGCAGCGACAAGCCGCCGCGCGGATACGACCTGATCACCGCGGCCTCGGACGCGGCCGGCCTGATCAGGTCGCTCGGCGAGGCCAATGCCGTGGTCGTCGGACATGACTGGGGTGGCCTGATCGCCTGGACGATGGCCGCTTACTTTCCCAAGGTGGTGCGCAGGCTAGGGATCGTGTCGGCGGCTCACCCGCTCAGGCTGCGGTCCGCCATCATCGCCGACCCGCTCGGCCAGGGCAAGAGCAGCGGGTATGCCTTCGGTTTCCAGCTCCCGATGCTTCCCGAACGCCAGTTGCTTCGCGATCATGCGGAGCGAGTCGGCGAGATCCTCACTACGTGGTCAGGCCCCGGCTGGCCTGATCCGGCGACTGAGGGTACCTACCGGGCCGCGATGTGCCTGCCCGCTGTCGCCCACTCGGCGCTTGAATATCACCGCTGGCTGCTCAGGTCACGGCTGCGACCAGACGGGATGCGGTACTCCCGCGCTATGCGAAGCCCGGTGCAGGCACCGACCTTGCAGATCCACGGCTCGCTCGACACCTGCATCAGGCCGAGGACCGCACGCGGCTCGGGCAGCTATGTGGACGCTCCGTACCGGTGGCGGCTGATCGACGGGGCTGGCCATTTCCCGCATGAGGAAGTGCCCGACCGGTTCGATCTTGAGCTGCGGTCCTGGCTGGCCGATCCTGAGCCTGAGCGATGACGGCCGACTGGCGACCGGGCCGGTGAATGGTGACCGGTGACGTCGCCCGTGATCGAGATCAGCGGGGGAAGCCGAGGAACGCGCGGCCACGAGATGGTCTGGGCAGGCCACTTGACCGGTCGGTCGCCGGCGAACCCACGATGCCGGACGATCTGCGGCTGGCACCGGGCGAGGCGCTGCGGCTCGCGCAGCGCCTGATCAACGAAGGACGGCCGTTCCACGCCCACGAGGCGCTGGAAGCCGCCTGGAAGACCGGGCCGGTCGGTGAGCGCGAGCTCTGGCAGGGACTCGCCCAGCTTGCCGTGGGCCTGACCCACGCCAGGCGCGGCAACGAGCGCGGTGCCATCACACTCCTCAGGCGAGGCGCCGCCGCCGTGGCCAGCTACGCCGGCGAGTTGCCAGGCGGACTAGCGGCGTCAGCCGCAGTGACCGCGGCGAGAGACCTAGCCGACCGCATCGAGCACCACGGACTGGCCACGCTGAGCGACACCGACCTCCAGCTGAACCTGCAGGAAGACCCGCCGGAACCCAGCACCAACTGAAGCCAACCGCCCCGCCGCCCACCGCCTCACCGCTTCTCCTTCGCAATGCCCTGTTTCACCCGATCCGGGCCCGGCGGTCGCGCAACGGCGAGCCCTAGCCGCAACGCCGGCCCCCAACTGCCGTCAGAACCGGGTCCGGCAGCGCTCGCAGGACCCAGTACCGCCGCCGATCTTCCGTGATCATGCCCTGGACGGTGATGACGGAACTTAGCTGGCGTGATCTCGGGGAGGAGCCTGGTTGCGGAGCCGGAACCCGGCGCGGGGTGATCCGGCCCGCGCTGGGCCAAAGAGCTACTGGCACTCGCCGGTTGAGACGGCGGCAGTGCGGGTGAGGCCGTGCCGGAGGTCGCCGGCGATCTCGCTGCCGGTCAGGGCGTAGCCAGTATCGCGAACCGAGACCGCGGCCGCGAAGACCATGCCGTAGACCTGGCCGCCTGCCGCTATCAGCGGGCCGCCTGAGTTGCCCGGCCTGACCAGGGCACGGATCGGGTAGATGTCGCGGATCACGTGCGTCTTGTCGTAAATGTCAGGACCATCGGCGAGCTCCGCCCGGCCCACTCTGGCCGGCACGGCGGTGAAGGGGGCGTCGAGCGGGTACCCGGCCACGATAGCCCTGGCACCGAACGGCGCCGTTGGGCTGACCCTGAGCGCGGGGAGGCCGAGTCCGGGTACGTAGAGCACGGCGATGTCACGACGCGGGTCGAAGAGCACGACCCGAGCAGGAAACTCGGACTGGAGCCTGGTGTAGACCCTGGGCCCGTCCGTGATCCCGGCTACCACATGCGCGTTCGTGATCACCTTGTCCCGGCCGATAACGAACCCTGATCCCTCGATCGTCCGTGAGCAAGATGGCGCGAGTCCCTCGATCTTGACGACGCTGTTCATATCGCCTCGCAGGCCAGGTGAGCGCAGCACGGCCGGATCGGGCTTGGGAACGTTCAGGGCGGTCTCGGCACCGAGCGCGCCGAAGACCTGGGCGTAGGGCTCGGTGTTCAGCAGCCGCTGCAGCGCCGAGAACTCGGGCCGGGCTCCCTGCGGAATGAGCCTGTCGATGGTCCGGAGCAGCATTGAGTTATTGACCTGGGTGGCGATGCCGGGGAAGGGCGGCGCGTAGGCCACGAGCGTGCCGATCAGCCAGGCGAGCAGCAGGATCGCCACGACATTGACCGCTGCCCCGCCAATTGAGTCAAGGACAGTCGAAGGCCTGCGCCTGACCCGCGAGCGCAAGGCGACGCCGATCGCCGAAGTGATCAGCATGCCGATGACCGCTGCCACGAAGACCAGGACAATCGCGACTATTGCCTGAGCGCTCTGGCTGGTCGTCACAGCCGTGGCGATGGTCGGCGCGAAAAAGATCCCGATCACCGCTCCGCCGGTAAAGCCGGCGAAACTCATGACCCCGATGATGAAGCCCTGCCGGTATCCGGCGACCGCGAAGGCAGCGGCCAGTACCAGCAGGATGAGGTCGAGCAGGTCACCGGACACAGTTGCCAAAACTATCCGCTGGCCGCTTCCAGCCAGACGACCGGCCAAAGATCGGTGCCAGCAACGGCTCGGCGCAGGACACGTCAGCTCGCCTGAGCCTGGCCGCCGGCCCCAGGATCGGGAGCACCAGCCTCCGGAACGGGAGCACCGGCCCCCGGATCGGGAGCACCGGCCCCCGGAAGCGACCGCAGTTCCACGAACTGGTCGCGGTTCCAGGGCACCTCCCAGCCACCGAGCACCAGCAACTGGCTGATCACGAAGGCGGTGAACCCCCAGATGAGCATGGACCCGGCCCGGAACGCCGGGCCGCTCGCGCGATCGGCGTACCTGATCATCAGCCGGTGCGCCGGATCTGCTAGCTCAGCGACGGGGATGCGGGCCACCGCCGCGATCTCGGCCAGGTCACCAGGCGCGACCGGCACTGGCTCGCGCCACCAGGCAAGCACCGGTGAGACCTGGTATCCGGTGCGCGGGATATACAGATCGGGCAGCATGCCGACCACGTCCACCCCCGCCGGATCGACGTGAGTTTCCTCGGCTGCCTCGCGAAGCGCCGCACCGATCGGCCCGTCGTCGTCAGGGTCGATCACGCCACCGGGGAACGCCGGCTGGCCAGCGTGCCGGCGAAGCGACTGGCTCCGCTGCACCAGCAGCAGGTCAGCCCCCGCGGCCCCCGCAGCCAGGCCGGCCGCGTCAGCCGGATCATCGCCTAGACCAAAGAGAATCAGGATCGCCGATCGCCGTCCGCCAGCCGGCGGCGGCCGGAGATCGGCCGGCACGGTCAGCTGCCGAGCCGACGTAGCCAGCTCGGTCAGCCAGCCGGGTACCGGGCCGTTGCCCGCGACCGGTGTCATGCGAACGGAGTCATGCGAACGGGCCCGCCTTGACCAGGCGAGCAGCCACCGTCGGATCGGTCGGGCCTTCGCCATAGGCGGGGCACAGGTCGGCGAGCGCGCAGGCGCCGCAGGCTGGCTTGCGTGAGTGGCAGACCCGGCGGCCGTGCCAGATCATCCGGTGCGACAAGATCGTCCACTCGGCCTTCGGGATGAGCTCCCCGATCTCCTGCTCGACCTTGACCGGATCATCCTCGGTGGTCCAGCCAAAACGCCGCGCCAGCCTGCCGAAGTGCGTGTCCACGGTAATCCCGGGAACGCCGAACGCATTGCCGAGCACGACATTCGCGGTCTTCCTGCCGACCCCTGGCAGGGTGACCAGGTCGCGGAGCCGGCCGGGCACCTCACCGCCGTACCGGTCGCACAGGGCCTGGCCGAGCCCGATGATGCTGCTCGTCTTGGCCCGGAAAAATCCCGTGGACATGATGATCTTCTCGACGTCCTCGCGGTCCGCCGAGGCATAGTCGGCCGCCGTGCTGTACCGGGCAAAGAGCACGGGGGTGACCAGATTGACCCGCTTGTCCGTGCACTGAGCGGACAGGATCGTCGCGACGAGCAACTCGAGCGGGGAGCGGAAGTCAAGCTCGCAGTGCGCGTCCGGATAGAGCTCGGCGAGCTCCCGGTTCATCCGGCGCGCCCGCCTGACCAGAGCCGTCCTTGACACATCAGGCTTAACGGGCGAGCGTCTGGCCCGCGAGGGCTTAGCCGGCAGTGAGGACTCGGCCGGCGGCGAGGGCTTGGTAACCACCAGCCCAGCCTACGGTTCGCCGGTGGCGCCCCGGCCATCATGCAGACCGCAGCTGCCCACGCTGAACGGCATCACCTCCGGGTCGAACGCCCGCAGCCCCTGCGCTCCCGGGCTGACGTGCCGCCCTATCACCACGGTAGCCACCGAGCGAGCCCCCGCCCGGCGCAGCGCCATCGCCGCCGACTGAGCACTCGCGCCCGTCGTCCAGGTGTCATCGACCAGGAGCACGCGGGCACCGGGAACTGGCCCGCTGGCGAACCTGTCCGGGTCAAGATCCCGCACGCGATGATGATCTGGACGCGCGGACAGTTCGGCCCACGGTCGCATCAGGTACGGCTCGATCAGCGCGCGGAGCGGGTGGACCCCTGGCCGCCCGCGGGCCGTCGGCACCACGGCCAGGTGAGTGGGGCCGGCGGCGCCTGCCGCCCGCCACAGGCAGGTGCCGTGCTCCCTGAGGAAGACCAGCAGCAGCGCGAGCAGTACCAGCGCCGAGCCTGCCGCCTCAAGCCCGCCAATATCCCCGCGTGCCCTGACGGACTTGTATCGCCATAGATGGGTGGCGTGCGAACCTCCCTTAGGCGCATAAGCCACGGGCAGCACGACATCGGCGAGACTGCCCGCCGCGCACTGACCATGCAGGTCGCACTGAAAGCAGCGCCTGAGCCGCCCGCTCACCGGACCCCGGCAGACGGCACACAAACCCAGCCCGCCCGCTAAGCCCGGCCCGCCCGCTTGCGGCGCACTCAGCCCCGGTGCCTGCGCCAGCACCAGGCCCCGCAATTCGCTCCAGCTGTGGCGCCTCGGGTGGCCCGTGAGATGTCCAGCCGACGACTGGTTTCCCGTGACTTCGTTAACCACGACTGCCACGTTAGGTAAAGCCTCTGACATTTTGCCGGGATTTCACCACGCGGCCCCTAGGCGACCTCAGTGGGCGATAGGCTGCGACGGCATGGCACTGGTGGTCCGGTAGGCTCAGCGGAACGGCACCAGCGCTCCTGCGGCCGGGTTTGGGCGCCTGTACTCCGGGCACCGCCGCTATCGGTGGATCCGGCGGAAGTGCAGCCCAGCAGTTCCGGCCGAAACTATAGTCATAAGGGCGCTGCGGCCCCTCCGAGCACAAGTCAGTCAGGATCGGGACGACCGTACATGCGAATGCCTCAGTCAGCGAGCGGACGCGCTGCGTCCGGAGCGTCGGCGTCAGATCCTGCGGTGCGAGCCGCCGAGCCTGACAGTGCTCAAGCTCCGGCTCACTCCACGTCGACCGATGACGGCCCGGCCAGCCAGAACGGCACGGTTAACCAGAACGGCACAGCGAGCCAGAACGGCACAGGGCAGCACAGCAGCTCAGGCCAGCACAGTGCCGCGAGCCAGAACGGCACAGCCAGCCAGAACGGCACGGCCAGCCAGAACGGCACAAGTACGCCGCACGGCCAGGCCACGCCCAGGCCCAAGTCCGCCAAGGGCAGCAGGATGGCCCGCCTCAGGGTCAAGGCGGTCGCGCTCCTGGCGATCGCCGCGGCCACGATGCGGCGGCACTGGCTCGCCTCGACCCTGATCGGGGGCGGCGTCGCCCTCCGGATCATCACCGAGATCGCCTATCGCCCGGGGATCATCTACATCGACACGCTGAAGTACCTGTACGACGCCTGGCCAGGCTCTGACCCGGTCGGCTACAAGGTCCCGCTCAAGATGATCCTGGCGGTCGGCGGCAGCCTGAGCACGGTCCAGCTCGTGCAGCACCTGGTGGGCATCGGCATCGCCGTGACCCTGTACGCGCTGCTGATGCGGCGCGGCATCCCGCGCTGGCTGGGCGCGATCGCCATCGCGCCCGTGCTCTTTGACGCCTATCAGCTCCAGGCCGAAGCGATGATCATGCCGGACATCTGGTTCGAGGCACTGATCGTGGCGGGCCTGGCCGTGCTGCTCTGGTCGCAGCGGCCGACGCTGCAGACCCTGATCTTCGGCGGTGCGCTGCTCGGCGCGTCGACCGGCGTGCGGGAGATCGGCGAGATCACGATCGTGCCCGCGGTCATCCTGGCGATAGCGCTCGGCGGCGGCCTGCGCAAGATGCTGCTCAACGTCGCCGCTGTGACCTGTGCGTTCGTTCTCGCGGTCGCCTTGTACATGGGCGCGTCGTACGAGCTGGCCGGCCACTTCAGGCTCTCGTCGTCCTCGGCCAGCCTGACCTTCGGCCGGATGGACTCGGTAGTCGACTGCGCCACCTTGAAGGTGCTGCCCCCCGAGCACCTGCTCTGCCCGTCCGCGAAGGATCAGGCAAGAGGGCCCGACTGGCTAGACCACTCGGTCTACGGACCGCTGCGCACCCTGACCTCCAAGCTCCCGGCGAACCTGCAGCCGTATCGGATCAAGATCATCGCGCACTTCAACAAGGCGGTGGAAGAGCAGCAGCCGCTCCGCGTGGCCGCCGGCATCCTGCGCGACTCGGTCAAGCTCTTCGCGCTTACCAGGGACACCAGCCCCGGCGACACCCCGATCTGGCGGTGGCAGTTCCACGGCTACTTCCCGACTTACGGCAAGTACGTCTTCAACCAGAACGGCCATCTCTACATCACCCTGCCGGCGGAGAATCCGCAGCTGCTTGCCACCTCCTACGGCAACGTGCCGCAGGTCAACGTCACGCTGGCCAGGTTCCTGCGCGCCTACCAGCTCAACGGCGGCTACACGCCTGGGCCCCTGCTCCTGCTGTGCGTGCTGGCTGGCCTGATCGGATCGGTGCTGCTGCTGTTCCGGCGACGGCACCTGAACCCGCAGAGCCGTCAGCTCGGCCAGGCCTGCGTATGTTTCTTTGTCGCCGCCGTAGCGATCATCGGCCTGTCGGACGCGTTCGAGTTCACCTGGCGTTACCAGCTGCCAGCGCTCGTCACGCTGCCGCCGGCGGGCGCGCTCGGCATCGCCATGCTGATCGCGATGGCGAAGCGGCGGCGCGAGCCAGTGCCAGCGCAGACGGTGACAGAACGAGCACCGGAGCTCGCCACCCCGGCGCCGTGACCCGAGCAAGGCAGCTGACCGGGCTGCTCGGACGGCACTGGCTCATCACTGTCCTGCTCGGGGCCGGACTCGTACTGCGCGTGCTGGCTCAGCTCGCCTACCGTCCGGCCCTGCTGTACGTCGACTCGATCAAGTACCTGTACAACGCCTACCCCGGTGCCGATCCGGTCGGCTACAAGGTGCCGCTGAAGGCGATCCTGGCCATCGGCAACCTCGACCTGGTGACGGCCGTACAGCACCTGCTCGGCCTCGCCATGGCCGTCACTATCTACCTGCTGCTCACCCGGATGGGCAGCTCGCGCTGGCTGGCGGCACTCGCGGCCGCGCCGGTCCTGCTCGACGGCTACCAGCTCCAGATCGAGCAGACGATCATGCCCGATGTCTGGTTCGAGGCCCTGATCGTGGCCGGCATCGCCGTACTGCTCCTCCGCCCGGTCGCCAGAAGGCAAACCCAGAAAACCAGTCAGGAGATTAAAGGGGCGCCCCGCCGGCTCCCGGCCGGCCTGGCCTGCGTCGCCCTCGCTGGCCTCATTCTCGGCCTGTCCGCGACGGTACGCCAGGTCGGCGAGATCCTCATCGTGCCCGCGCTGGCCTACCTGGTCGCGGCCGGCGGCGGCTGGCGCACCATCCTCACCCGGTCCGCCGCGCTGACTGCCGCGTTCGCCCTGCCGGTCATCGGCTACATGGCCGGCTCTTACGTCATCACCGGGCACTTCTGGCTGGACAGCAGCACGCTGAGCATCTCAACCTACGGACGGCTGGCCACCGCCGCCGACTGCGCGACGCTGAGGATCCCGGCCTACGAGCGCCCGCTGTGCCCGACCGCGAAACAGCGCGCCTTCGGAATCGACTGGCTCGATCACGACGTCCACTCGCCGCTGAAGACGTACGTCGCCCCGGCGGGCCTGAACCGGTACGCCATTATTTCCGAATTCGACCATCAGATAGCCGAGCAGCAGCCGCTCCGGGCGGCGGCAGCCATCACCGCGGACGCCGTCAAGCTGTTCGCGCTCGACCGGACGTCGAGCCAGACCGGCACTCCGGTCACTCGCTGGCAGTTCCAGGACTCCTATCCGACCTACCCGAGCTGGGTGACGGTGACCAGGCAGGGCGAGATCGTGTTCGGCCTGCGGCTGACGCCGGCCGGCGGGCCGCTGGTCAGGCACCCGCTCGAACCCGGCTACGGCGGCAAGGCTGCGGTGAGCCGGCCGCTCGCGGCGTTCCTGCGGGCTTACCAGGTCGGCGGCGGCTATACGCCAGGGCCGCTGATGGCGCTGCTGACGCTGGCCGGCCTGCTTGGCTCGGCCCTGGTGCTGGTGCGCCGGCTAGGCGAGCGCGGCAGCCAGCTTGCCCTGGCCTGCCTGCTCTTTTTCGGCAGCGGCGTCGCTGTGCTCGTGATGTCGGATGCGTTCCAGTTCTCCTGGCGCTACCAGCTGCCCGCGCTGGTGACGCTGCCGCCGGCCGGCGTGCTCGGCCTCACCGCGGTCGCGAGCTGCCTGCACCGGCGGCGGGTGCCGCCGGCGACCAGCAGCGGGATCGCCGGGCTGAAGTCGCCGCTCCGGTAGCGTGAGCAGGTCATGGCCGGCCTGCTAGCCAGGTTGTCTTCGCTGGTACCGGCTGTGCGCGCGAACTGGCTCGCCGCTCTCCTGCTCGCCGCCGGACTCGCTCTCCGAGTGCTCACGATCGTCTCTTACCGGCCGGCGCTGTTCTACATCGACACGGTCAGGTATCTGTACGACTCTGGTGGCAACGACCCCGTCGGCTACCGGCTGCCGCTGAAGGCGATCCTGATCGCGGGCAACTTCGACGTGCTGGCGGTCGTCCAGCACCTGCTCGGCCTGGCTATGGCCGCCGCGATCTACCTGGTGCTGGTGCGCCTGGGCGCCTGGCGCTGGCTGGCCGCCGCCGCGATGGCGCCGGTCCTGCTCGACGCCTACCAGCTCCAGATGGAGCAGCTTGTCCTGCCCGATGTCTGGTTCGAGGCACTGATCGTGGCCGGGATCACCGTCCTGCTCGCCGGGCGGGCGCCGGTCCCGCGACTGCGGACGGTGGCGGCGGCCGGGCTCATCCTCGGCGTCAGCGTGACGTTCCGTCAGGTCGGCGAGATCCTGATCCTTCCTGTCCTGCTCTACCTGGCCATCGCCATCCGGGGCTGGCGACCGGCACTGACCCGCTGCGCCGTGCTGACCGCCGCGTTCGCGGTGCCGATCCTCGGCTACCTGACCGGCTCGGGCATCCTGGTCGGGCACTTCTACCTCTCGCACACCGGCGTGACCACCACCTATGGCCGGATGGCCTGGTCGGCCGACTGCGCGACGCTGCGGCTGCCGGCCGTGGAGCGAGGCCTGTGCCCGACCCCGGCGCAGCGGGCGCACGGTCCCGACTGGCTTGAGCACGGCTCCCGGTCACCGATCCGGGTGTATTACACCGGCCCCCTCAGCGCCCGCGCCTCCCGCCTCGTCGCCAGCTTCAACGACGCGGTGCTCAGTCAGCAGCCTGAGCGGGTGCTTGGCACCTACGCACGCGACGCGGTCAAGCTGTTCGCGCTCAGCAAGGTCACCAGTCCGGGCGATACACCGGTCATGCGCTGGCAGTTCCAGGTCAGCTATCCGTACCTGTCGCCGCACGCGACCCCGGCCCAGGTGCTCCCGGCGATCGCCGCGTACGGCGGCGGCCGTCCGGCTGTGTGGCGGCCAGGGGCGCGGTTCCTGCGCCGCTATCAGCTCGGCGGCGGCTACACGCCAGGGCCGCTGCTCGGATTCTGCGTCCTCGCCGGCCTGGCGGTCTCATTGCTCGCGGCCGCGACTCGCCTCCGCCGGCGGATTTTGCCCGCGCCTGCGACCTCGCGGGGATCAGCATCGCGTTCCCCTGCCGCAACCGCGACGTCCCCTCCGGATGAGCCCCCGAACTGGTGGCTGCTCGCGGGTGGGTGCGTGCTGTTTTCCGGGTGCGGGGTAGCGCTGCTGGCGATCTCGGACTTGTTCGAGTTCACCTGGCGCTACCAGCTTCCGGCGCTGATCACGCTCCCCCCCGCCGGTGCACTGGCCATCGCTGCCCTCGCTGCCCGCCGTTACCCCTCAGCTCTCCAGCCGACCGCAACGTCGTGACGGCACTGTCGTGATAGCGACAGCAGCGTCACGACGTTGCGGCTGGCCTGGACTGGGCAGTTAGCGCAGGCCGGAGAAGAGGTCTGTCTCCGGGACTGACGCCTTGGTTTCGTTACGCTCCAGAATGAAGGTCTCCCGGCCGAAGACAGCCTCCCCCACTTCCGGCGGGATCTTGGTGAACCAGGAATCGCCGATCTGGCTGGCATGGGTGAGCAACGCGGCCTGCTTGCGATCAAGCACGGACCTGATGTCGACGGTCGTGGTGATCCTGGCTTCGGATTCGCGCATGTTCCGCGCGTCCTCTTCGGTGATCTCGAAGTCGGGCATCTCCACGCCGGCCTCCCGCAGCGCCTCCCAGACCTTCTGCCAGTCGCTCCTGCGCATGGCGCTCAGGTAGAGCTTGGCCGGGATCTGGGTGGCCTGGACCGCGCCGATGGCGGCCCTCGCCGCGTGCACGTGGTCGGGATGCTGGTACATGCCGTCCGGGTCATAGGTGATCAGCACGGCCGGCCGGTACTGCTCGATGAGGCCGCTGATCCGGGCGACGACCTTGTCGAGCGGCACGTTGCAGAACGCCTCCGGATTGTGCCGGTACTCCCAGTCGGGCATGCCGGAGTCGTGATAGCCGAGCGTCTCGAAGCTCGGTGACCCCGAGGTGCTTGCAGGACTCGCGCAGCTCGGCCAGCCTGGTCTGGGCCACATCGGCGGTGTCATGGCCTTCCTCACCCGGCTTGATCCCGGCCGGGCCATCCCCGAACTCACCGTTGGTACAGGTCACGACGATAGTCCTGATGCCTTCATCGGAGTACTTCGCCAGCACGCCGCCGGTGCTCGACGCCTCATCGTCGGGGTGCGCGTGTACGGCCATCAGGGTCAGAGGTGTTGTCGTGGGCTGTGTCATAGTCGCAATCTACCGTCTGGCCTGGCCAGACGAGGCGCCACTGCGGTGACTGGACGGCCTGGTGAGACTAGTGCTCGCTTGCGGGGCCGGAGTTATCACCGGGGTCAGAGTTATCTGTGTGTTTTCTGCTGGATTTCCTTGGCAGGCCGGGGAACCAGCTCGTGCCAAGCGTTCCCTGGGCGGCGCGGCGGCCGAACTCGCCGCCGCCGCGGCCGCGCAGGATGTGCGCGAGCCCGACCGCCGCCAGCGAGCCGATCAGCGGCCCGGCCAGGTAGGCCCACCAGGCCGTCCAGTTGCCGAGCACCAGGGCGGGGCCGAGCGACCTGGCCGGGTTCATGGACGCTCCGCTGATCTGCGCGCCGACCAGGCCGGCCAGGGCGATGTAGCTGCCGACCGCGATCGCGGCCAGCGCGCCGATCGCCTGGGCGCCAGACGCCGTGCCCAGGATCACGCTGACCAGCCCGACGGTGAGCACTGCTTCCCAGAACATCGCGACGACGGTGCTGATCCCTGGCCCTGGCAGCGTCAGGCCGGCGGTGCCCTGCCTGCCGACCAGGGCCACGAGCACCAGCGTGGCCAGCACCGCCCCGGCGAACTGGGCGACGATGTACATCGGCACCCGCCTGGCCGGGAAGTCGCCCCTGAGCAGGAAGGCGATCGTGACCGCCGGGTTGAGATGCGCCCCGGAGACCGTGCCCATGAACAAGATGATGGCGAGCACCATGAGGCCGGGCGCGACTACCAGAGCGGCGGCGGAGATGCCGTGGTTGCCGAACCTGGCGTTGGTGATCGGACCGCCGGCGGCAACGAAGACGAGCAGGAACGTGCCGAACAGCTCGGAGAACAGCCGCCGCCACTCATAAGAGTCATCGGTGAAGTCGAACTGCCTGGCCAGCGCGTTAGGCCGGCCAAGCGAGCGCAGGCCGACCTCATGCGACGACAGGCGAGCGGACGCGCCGAAGCCAGCGCCGGTGCCGCCGGCTTCCTGCTCGCTCACTGGTCCCCCTCTGTCGGTCGGTCAGGCCATCCGGTCCAGGATCGTGGCGACCAGGTCCAGGGAGGTACTCGGGTGCAGGAAGGCGAACCTTGCCACCGTCTCTCCCTCCCAGGCCGAAGGCGGCATGAATGCCACCTGATCGTCGAGCAGGTCACTGGCCCACCGGGCGTATCGCGGCGCCGTCCAGCCACGCCGCCTGAACAGCACGACGGACAGGTCGGGCGGCCTGATCAGCTCAAGGTAGTCCCGCCTGGTGATCTCGGCGGCCGTTTGCCGCGCGAGCGTGACCGCCGACTCGATGGCATCGCCGTAGGCGCGGGTCCCGTGCACGCTCAGCGAGAACCATAGCGGCAGCCCTCGGGCCCGCCTGGTCAGGTGGTGGGCGTAGTCGGCTGGATTCCACTCACCTGGCACCTCGTGAATCACGTCCAGATAGGAGGCGTCCTGCGAGTGCACCGCCCTGGCCCTGGCCGGATCGCGGTAAAGCAGCGCCGCACAGTCGAACGGCGCGAACAGCCATTTGTGCGGGTCGACGACGAAGGAGTCCGCCCGCTCGAGCCCGGCATACTTCTCGCGCAGGCTCGGCGCGAAGATGCCAGCGCCACCGTAGGCCCCGTCCACGTGCAGCCAGGCGCCCAGGCTGGCAGCGACGTCCGCCAGGCCGGACAGATCGTCGATGATGCCGGCGTTCGTCGTGCCGGCCGTCGCCACTACCGCGGCGATGGTGTCCGGGTTGCCGTCGGCCTCGATCGCCGCCGAGGCTGCCTGCCCGGTGAGCCGGTGATCCGGGGTGCTGACGACCAGAGCGTCCATTTCGAGAAGCTTGAGGGTGTTGGTCACCGACGAGTGGGCCTCGGAGCCGACGAGAGCGCGCCAGCGGGTCACGCCGGGCCTGGCGCTGGCCTTCGCCTTGGCCTTGGCGGTCTCGCGGGCGACGGCGAGGGCGGAGAGGTTCGCCGCTGATCCCCCGGAGACGAAGCAGCCGCCGGCCGATCCTGGCAGGCCGGCCTTGCTGGCGATAAGCGCGAGCACGGTGTTTTCCGCGTGGATGGCGCCTGCGGCTTCCAGCCAGGAGATGCCCTGAATAGAGGCACAGGAGATCAGCATGTCGAACAGGAGGGAGGCCTTGGTCGGCGCGGCCGGGATGAAGCCAAGGAATCGCGGGCTGTCGGCCGAGATTACCGCTGGCGCGATCGACTCCGCGTACACGCGCAGGACCTGCTCGGGGTCGTGACCGTCCTCGCCGAGCAGCCCGGCCAGGGCCGCCCGCAACTCGGCCGGGTCGCGTGACCCCCGGTCGAGCGGTACGGGATCGAGCCTGAGCCGATCTTCGGCGTAGCCGAGCACGGCCCGGATCATCTGCTCAGTGACGTCATCAATGCCGTGCATGGCCGGAAACCTAGAGCCTCGCGCCGCCCCCTGGCAACTACGCCCGGTCCGGTCGGATACTTCTGTCCAGCCTGACCAGCCCGTCCTGCGCGCTCACCTGATGAGCACCGCGTAGACGACGACGTTGCTGAGGTAGGAGCCGGTCGCGTAGTCGAAGGTGCCGCCGCAGGTAATCACGCGCAGTTCCGCATCGGGCACCGCCCCGTACACCACGCTTCTGGGGAACGCCGACTTGGCATAGCTGCGCAGCCTGGTGACCTCGAAGACGGCCACGGTGTGATTGGCCCTGATCACGTAGATGAACTGACCGCGCCGAAGCTGGTGCAGACGGTAGAAGATCCCCGGCCCGGCCTGGGAGTCGATGTGCCCGGCGATGATCGACGAGCCCGTCTCCCCGGGTCGCGGGCTTCCCTTGTACCAGCCGGCGACGGCGGCTGTCGCGGGCACCTGCAGGTCGCCTTGAGCGGTGAGCCCCAGCTTGACCAGCGTGGTGCTCACGCCGATGGCCGGGATGACCAGCCATTCTGGCCTGGCGACAGCTCCCCGTGTGGCCCGGCCGGGCGAACCATGGATCCGTCCGACCGGGCCAGCGGCTTGCACGGCCAGGCTAGGGTGTCCGTGCCGGTGGCTGACGCCGCCGGCCGGTGCCTGGGTACTCTGGCCAGCCGGCTGCCGGGCGGCCGCGTGGTCAAATAGCGCCCAGCCACCGGCCGCGAGCACGGTCACCAGCAGCCCGCAGGCCATCAGCAGCAGGCCCGCAGACCTGATCAGCGAACGCCGCCGGCCGGGGCGTCGATGCCTGGCGGCCGCCTCGGCTTCTGGCTGGTTCACGTCACTGCGGGTGGCCTACGGTTCCCGAACGCGTGCAGACCAGCTGGCCGGGATGCCCACCTGACGCCGGCCAGGCACAGAAGCAGGCCGCCCGCTGCGAGCAGCAGCCACGGGAGGTTGGAAGGCGCTGGCCGGGGCGCGGTCCCGCCGAGCCCGGTAGCGGGCGCTCCGGCCGGGATGATGCGGCTGCCCGCGGCGTCGACGAGGTCGTCGATGCCCAGGCGACCCGGGTCATCAAGCACGACTACCGTGTGAATCGTCCCCGGGGCCAGCGTGATCGACTGTGACGCCTGCTCGGACTCGCCGGCCGCCTTGACCGTCCAGGTGCCGGCCTTGACCGCGACGTACTTCGTCACGTCGGCGAAGGGCAGCTTGCTGACCAGGACCTTCTTGCCCGCTGTCACGGTGACGCGGTGCTCGACCAGCGAGGCCTGGATGATCCGGACCAGGGCCTTGCCGCGCGGCGTGGTCAGCTTGTCCTTGATGATCTGCAGCCGCAGCGCCTTCGCCGGACCCATTCCGGCCACCGTGTAGGCCCCGCCCGGATGGATATCCACGGTGGTCGAGAGCACAGGCGGGGATGACGGGCTGGCGCCAGCGCCGCGCATGGCCACGGTGTACTCACCGCTCGGCACCGTCTCGAAGCCGGAGATCGTGCCGTAGGCCACGTGGTGCAGCACGATCATGGCCTTCGGATTGTGAAACGAGTACAGGTAGACATCCACCGCCGGAGTGTTGGGCGACAGGTGCGCTAGCCGGAGCCAGCCCGTGCTGGTGGACGCCGAAGCCGGGGCCGTAAAGGCCAGCATGCCGAAAACCATGCTGACGGGCACTAGCAAGAGCGCCAGGCTCCCTATTTTACGAAATCTGTCTCTAAAATGCATGACTCCCACTTAGACACCATTAAGCAAGCCAATAGGACTGGGTCGAGCGAACCGAACGAAGATCACGTCGTGCCCGTGCGCTCGCCCGGTGGTAATGCTCGACGCGAGGTACGGTGCCCGCTGACTGCGCAGGAAGCTGAGCAGCCAGTGGCGGTAAGCGCTGCCGGCCAGACCCGACGCGGCGTCGGTCCCGGATAGCTCGACGCCGCTGAGCGGGACACCCTGGTCCGACCCTGGCGGCCGGTCATAGAACGCCAGGATCTGGACCGGGTGCTGGGTCGCGAGTACGGGCAGCATGGCCAGCAACCGGTCATCGACCAGGCCGGCGATCAGCTCGGGCTGTCCGGCCGGAGCCACGGTGACCTGGTTATTGCGGAGCAGCAGGCTGCCATCGTGCTGCCTGGCGGTGACGTCACGGCTGAGCTGCTGCTCATAGTTGGCCGCGCCTTGAGCCGCGACGACTCGCACGTCCACCCTCGACTTGCCGGCACCAAACGAGGCGAGCACGGAGGGTGCGTACACCAGGGCCAGGCGACTGCCGAACTGGCTGCGCAGTGCCGGGGTCCCGACCACGATGTCGGCACCGAGCGGATCAGGGGCGCTCGGGCTCAGCACCAGCAGGTTGGAGGCGGGCAGCCCGTCGTTGAACAGCTGCGCGCACATCACGGCGTCGCAGGCCACAATGACATTCCTGCTGACCTCATGTGAGATCCACCGCGCGGCGTGCGAGCGAATGATCCCGGCTTTCGACAGCCCGGCGATGACCTTGGCGCCGCCATGCGCTCCCGGTGCCTGCCCGCCTTGCGTCCCGGGATTCGCCGCACGGGCGTTGCCGGTCGCCGGACTGTGCCTGACCAGCGCGAGCGCCGTGCCTGCGGCGGTGATCAGCACGAGAAAGATGGCCGCGACCCAGGTGACGTGGCGACGCAGCCTGGCACTCGCGGTCAGCCCGCGCAGCGGTGCGCCGGTGGCGCCTACGGCCGGGGCCCGGCGATGCGTGCCGGCACCGACTCCGGCGCCGGTCGGGCCGACCTGCTGGTTGGCAGCTGCCTGCTCCTCGCCCTGCTCCCGCTCCAGGCCTTCGCTCGTCGGCTGCCCCGTGGTCGCCGGTCCTGTGGCCGGCTGCCCCGTGGTTGGCTGCCCTGTGGTTAGCCGCACGGTGGTCGTCGGCTGCCCGGTCGCGTGCGGGCCGTCATCAGCCGTTGTCTCGTCCGGCTCCTCGGCGAGCTCGGGCTCTGGCACCGCCTGAGTCAGGATCGGCCTGAACAGGTACCTGACGTTGTCCGGCGCCTGCGGAGCCGCCGTAACGGACGACGGCTGGGCTAGCTGGAGCCTGTGCTGGCTCGCACCAGCGGTTCTTCGCGGCAATCCGGAAGGCGACGACGGCGATCCGCTTGTTCGGGTCGTACGGCGAGAAGTCTTCCCGGTCGGCTGCTCGGCCGCCGGCTCATCATCCTTGGCGACGGGCGGCGGCACGTAGGAACCACTGATGCTGCCGGGCTCCTGACGAGTCCACTTCTCCTCGCCCATCGGCGTAGTTCCCCGCTTGGTCTAGGCAGTACAGGGCTTAGTGTGCTACATAGATCAGCACAGCAAGACACTATTGTCTAGTCAGAATTGGTATCCAACACCAGCGAACTATCTGATGCTCACCGACTATAACGCAATGTATCGTTCTGTAGCTGAGAAGTCACAGAACTCGACTGGGACGGCGAAGTTGCCCGAAGAGCCAGCGAAGCCGCCCGAAGCAGTCAGAACTATGCTCTGCGCACAGTAGATCCGGCACTGGCCGCGTTCGCGGTGACGATGGCGGTGATCGCCAGCCAGTCGGCAGCGTGCAGGCCCTGGCCCAAGACGACGAATCCGATGAGAGCCGCCAGGACCGGGTTGACACTCATGAAGAGCCCGAAAAACCTGGGCGGAACCCGGCGCAAGGCCAGCAAATCGGCGAGGAACGGTATGGCCGATGACAAGATCCCGGCCGCTGCCGCGCAGCCAAGCGCCGCGGCGGTCAGCCGGTGGGTAGCCAGCATCCAGGTCCCGATCGGAACGTAGAACAGCCCAGACAAGCCGGCGGCGGCCGCCGGCCCCTGCTTGTCCGGCAGCCGAGTCCCGATCACCCGGTTCAGCAGGATGTAGCCCGCCCAGCAGGCGGCGGCGAGCAAGCTGAGCGCGATCCCCACATAGTCGCTGGTCGGCTGAGGCCGGGCCAGCGCGACGGCGGCGGCCCCGGCCAGCAGCGCACAGCCGAGGTCCACCGCCCGCCGGGAAGCCGCCAGTGCCACCGCGAGCGGGCCAAGGAACTCAAGAGTCACCGCGAGCCCCAGGCCGATCCGGCCGATCGCGGTGTACAGGGACAAGTTCATCGTGGCGAAGATGACCGCCAGTAACAGCACCGGCCACCACTGGGCCCAGGTAAACGAGCGGAACCTCGGGCGACCCACCACCAGGAGCACGGCACCCGCCACCCACTGCCTGATGGCCACCACTTCGACCGGCCCGAGCACCGGCAAGGCCGTCGCCGCCGCAGCGGCACCACACTGAGTAGACAGACCGCTACCCAGCATCAGCCCCAGCCCGGCCGCCCAGTCCGACCGACCCGCATGACCCACGCCGTCGCCCAGGCCAGCGGCACCAGCCGAGTCCTGGACGGGGATCGACGACATGCAGCCAAGCATGAGCCATCAGCGCGGGCGGCGCCGCGACACCGGCTTGCCCGGCTTGCCCGGCTTGCCCGGCTTGCCGGGAGGAGTGCTCCCAGGAGGACTCGAACCCCAAGCAACCGGTACCCGCAACTCCCGCCCCGCAACTCCCGCCCCGCAACTCCCGCCGCCCGCCAGATTTCCGTGATCATGGTGCACCGCCTGATCACGGAACGTCAGCCGCATGATCACGCCACCAGAACTCCGTGATCACCACGTCCGACATGATCACGGAACTTCGGTGGGGGTGAGTCGCGCGCGGACCATGATCACGGAGCTTCCGCTGGTTGAGTCGCGCGCGGACCATGATCACCCGCCGGTCCAGCCGCCCGGCCCGCCTGTCAGCCGCCCGACCCGCCGGTCCCGGCCGCCAGGTCGGTACGACCGAGACTGCTGGGACTGATATTGCGCTTGCGGCAGGGTCTCTGACCGCAGCTCTCCGGGGCGAGAAGCGAAGACCACGGAAAGCGGTGATACGTCGTCCGGCCCGACCCACGTATCATCACTTTCCGTCGAAAATTTGCCCGATTCGCCGGGTTCCTGGTTATCAAAGTGTCAATACGTGGCGGCCAGCGACTGACGTATCTCCACTTTCCGTTGCCCAGGCACCCCCGCCCGCCGAGACCCGGCATCGCTCGACCAGAACGCACCGGTTTGCGGCTTATCCCGCTTGTCCCGGGCGTGTCCGAGCCAGACCCAGCGGGCCGGAGCGGGCACCCGCAGGCACCGGAACTCCCTTGCGGCACCGGCGGGACCCCAGCCCGGCCTACCACCGCGAGATCACGTCACCGATGTTCCGTGATCATGGTGCACCGCCTGATCACGGAACATCGCCAGCGTGATCACACAACCCGGTTTCCGTGATCATGAGCCGCGCCATGATCACGGCTATCCGGCGGGGGCGGGAGTTTGCCGGGGCGAGCTGCGCGGCGTGATCCCGGAGATCTGGTGGGCGGGAGTTGCCGGGTAGGGGCTGCTCGCCATGAATCTCGCCATGATCTACGGAAACACTCAATGGGTTAATGCCCCGACGCTGGGCCCCAGGCACCGGCTCCCGCCAGCCCGGCCCGGCTTGCTCCTCGACGATGCGTCAGGAAAGGCCTGATCTCAGGAGCGTCATCGCCTGCGGCGGGGGTCTTGCCGCTGCCCGGAGACTTCTCGTCCTTTTCTGGAGAATTTTCAGCGTTCTCGTGAAGAGTTGTCGTTTCGTGGAGATTTTCAGTAAATAACGCGGCTTACTCTCCACGCGGCGACAACTCTTCACGCGGCCACTGAAAACTCTCCGTTGCGTGCGCCGGGAGGGAGTCGAACCCTCACGTCCGAAGACACTGGTTCCTAAGACCAGCGCGGCTGCCAGTTACGCCACCAGCGCATAGGAGTGACCGGCCGGATTCGAACCGGCCCTGCGACCTCGGCAAGGTCGGGTGCTATCCGCTGACACTACGGTCACGTGGAGCCGCCATCCGGTGCCGACCCGGATCACCCGCCTTACGAGGGCGGGGCCGCAGCCGTGCGCGGCGGCCGAGCTGGGGAATCAGGACTCGAACCTGAACTGAATGGCCCAGAACCAATCGTGCTGCCGGATTACACCATTCCCCATCGGTGCGGCGCTGATCGCCGCACGAGATATGCCAATGCTTAATGGGCACTATGGAGTTAGCAAAATACCAGCACATTCACCCGGAATGGGCGGTGCTACGCATGGGTGGTGCTACGCATGAGTGCCAGGAGTCGAACCTGGTTTTGGCCGGTTTTGGAGACCAGCTGCCTATCCGTTGGCTCGCCCACCCGAAAAGAGAAACCGCCCGCCAGGGCCTGTGTCCTGGGAGCGGCGTCCGTACCGGCTGATCTGCCTCTATCCGGACGCACTCCCGCTGGCCAGGCTTGACCAGAGCAGGAACGTGCCTATGCGCACGCCTCGCTCCGGCTGTCGCCGCCCTGCTGACCAGATATTCACGAGATCCAGATTACGCCCTCAGCCGGATAGGGCAAATGATTTATCTAGGCGCCAAGCACACTGCGGCGGCGAATTCCTCGGCGAGGAAGCGCAGGATCTCCTGCCAGCCTTCGCTCCGCGCTCTGGCGTCGGCTTCGGGAGTTCCGCCGAGGCAGAACGTAACGCCAGGACCAGGCGACTGCGACACGGTGGTTGGCCCGTACGGCGGGTTCGCGATGAGGTGACCGGCATTCTCATACACGATGTGCCGGGCGAAGTACCGATGCTGGCGGGTGGTCAGTCGCTGCGCGGCGACCTCCTGGAATGAGGCACCGTAAGTCTGGTCATCGGCGCCCGAGATGAGCAGAACTGGCCCGTTGATGCGTTCCACCGCGATGGTCGCGGCGGCGGCCAGCCGCGGAGCTGAGGACATCTGCCTCGAAGGCCAGCCCCAGTGACACGGGCTCGCCGGCAGCGACGGCGCTCGCGAGCCTAGCCGTCACGACGTTGGGCAAGTACGGGATCTCCTGGCCGTGATGCGTCCAGTTCGCGACCGGAGTACCGATGATCTGCAGGAAGTCGCCATCCACGACGCTCTGGCTGATGCCCTGGGTGCACACGCCGCTGCCGACCAGGCTTACTACCGCGCGCACCTGGGGGAACGTCGCGCCGAGCAGGAGCGCGGCCTCGCCGCCCTTCGAGCCTCCGATCACGGCGAATTCGCGGCCCGCCACGTCATCGTGCTCGGCCAGGTAGTCGAGCGCCCGGCCGAAGTACTCAAGCGGCACGTCCTGCAAGGTCTGCGGCAAGCCCGGCAGCCCGTAATAGGCCAGGGCGAGCACGGAGTAACCGTGACCGGCCAGCAGCGCCGCATCGGCCTCATGCATGCCGCCCTCGGACCCGCCGAGCAGCACCACTCCGAGTGCGGGCTCGCCGTCGTCTGCGGCGAACAAGGTGCCGACCAGGCCGTCTTCGCGTACCTCGATCCTGCGCAGTCCGGCCGGGACGCGCAGCCGCCGGCACTGACCAGCGGCCACCTCCACGCCGCCGACCTCGGCGGTCACCCGCAAGACGGCCGCCGCCAGCGGATCCAGCGACCCGGCCGGATCGAGGCCGGCCGGATCAAGGCCGGCCGGGAAGGCCGGCGACGGCAGCAGTTCCATCGACCAGATCAGGCCCATCGGGTCAGCCCCCTGGTAACTGCCGCTCAGCGGCCCGGCCGTCGCCAGGTCGAGGCTGCCATCGGCCGCCGCGGTGAAGGTCGCGGCAGAACGCCATTCGCGACCACGCGGGTCGACCTGGCTCGCGACCAAGGTCACCTCGCCGCCCGGCGGCAGATCCGCCAGCCGGATGCTCAGCACCGTGTCCAGGCAGGAATGCTCAGGGAGGATCGTCAGCCGGGGCCGGGATTCTTGCGCAGCGGAAGTCATGTCGCCTACCGTAAGGTTAGATACCCGACCGCGCTATGTCGGTTTCTTGAGAAAGTTTTCGTGATGACAACGTCACCCGCAGAACCGCCCGGCATCCGCCAGGTCAGGCCCCGGCTGGTCGGTTCGGGGCGGGTGGCTGGCATGGTTCAGCTTCATCAGGCCGTCCCGCTGATCGAACGTCAGCACGGGATTATCGAGGAACTGCGCGCCTGGGCACCGCGCTATGTTCCCGGCACCGAGCTCGCCAGGCGAACCGGGACTACGGTGCGGACCGTTGAGCGCGACATCGCCAGGCTGGTCGCGGCCGGCGTGCCGGTCCAGCGGCGCCGAGGGCCGGGCGGCGGCTACCGGATCGACGCCCGGCGTGAGCTTCCCCCGCTGACCCTGACGCCGGGCGAGGCCGCCGCCCTGATAGCCTCGCTGGTCGCCGTCGGCCCCTATACCTCGGCCACGGCCAGGACCGCCCTTGACAAGCTGCTCGCCGCTCTCACACCACCGCCAGCCGAGACACCCCCGCCGGCCTAGCCAGTCCCGTGCTCGGCCAGCAGCCGCGCGAGCACCTCGGGATCGCCGTCAGCTACCTCGACGACCTTGGTCCGGCTGGTCGCCCCGGCCACCAGCGTGACCGCGCTGCGGCGGACGCCTAGCGCGGTGGCCACCGCGGCCAGCGCCGCCTCGGTCGCCCGGCCATCCACGGCCCGCGCGCTGACCCGCACCACCAGGCCGCCATCGTGCTCGCCGCCCACCGAAGGGCGAGCCGAGCCCGGCCGGACACGGATCGTCACCCGCATTAGCCGCCACCGGAAGCCCCAGAAGCGGGAGAAGCCGGCGAAGCCGAGCCAGCGAGCCGGTAGATGGCCATCGGAGCATCGCTGGCCTCGGTAACCAGCGGCCGGACTCCCATCAGCTCGAACCCGTTCTTCTCCAGCACCCGCCGAGATCCCAGGTTGGTCGCGTCCGGGTCAGCCAGTATCCCCGCGCCGGGACAGTGCCGCCGCACCTCAGCCACCAGCGTGGCGATCAGCTCGGTCCCCACTCCCCGGCCGACGCAGTCAAGATCGCCGATCGCATAGTCAATCCCGGCATCATCGGGGCCGGCCCCCATCTCGGCGGCCTCGTCCGGGTAGTCCGCCCAGCGATACCACTGGCACCAGCCGATCGCCGCGCCGCCCGCACCGCGCGTGACCATCAGCATCGTCGTGGCCGGGTCCGCGCCATAACTCACCCGCTGCCGGTACTCCTCGATCTCCGCCTCGGCGGTCGTGTCCGGCGTCCACCACCTGGCCACGTGCGGCAGCCGCAGCCAGGCGAGCACCAGCGGAAGATCTCCCTCGGTCATCCGGCGCAGGCAGAGCATGCAGCCACCCTACGACGCCTCGCTAACGCGTTGCGGCAGGCGGCCAGGAGGTCGTAGGCCTGCAGCGCGAACCACCATTCGGCCAGGTGCCCGGTGTGGCCGAAGCCGCGCCCGGTCAGCTCCTCGACCTTGCGCAGCCGGTAGCCGAGGGTTTGCTTGTGCACCTGCATCTGGGCCGCCGCGAGTTGCCAGGATCTGTCCGCCTGCACAAATTCCCGCACAGTTTGGAAATACTGCGTTCCGTGCGCGTCGTCATAGGCCAGCAGCTCGCCCAGCACGTGATCGACAAGCTCCTGGGCCTCGGCCGGTGTTCGCGGCATCAGCAGGCCGACGCCATCCCCGTAGGTCGACATCGGCACCCGGTTGGCCTCGGCTACGCCAAGAGCCCAGACGGCCTCCTGAGCCGCGTCGACCACCCGGCCGGCCGAGCCGAGCACCGCGCTGACACCCGCTGAGCAGCCGAGTTCGGCGAGCAGCGGCTGAAGCCGGGCAGCGATCGCGGCCTCGGGCACGACGGCGTAGAGCAGCTCGCCGCGCTGCAGCAGCAAGCTGGGCACGTGCGCGCGGGAACACGCCCGGTGCAGCGCGTCCTCGGCTCCCGGCCTGGCCGATCTGAGCACCGCCAGCACGCTGGAGGCCAGGTCAGGGCCGCTGCCGCCGGGCGCCTCGCCAGCCAGCCGCCAGGCCCGGCGCGGATCGAGCAGCTGGTCAAGGAGTTCTCCGCCCTGGCGGCGATGCCGCTGCCGCTGCGAGACGATCTGCGCGAGCTGGACCGCGCCTGCCACCGCGACATGCTGCAGAACGGCGGCATCGGGCAGCCGGGCGCCGAGCGGCTCAGCGACCAGGGCCGTCAGCGGCTCGCCGGGAACCGGGACCGCGACCGCGCGGATCTCGCTGTCGGCGCTGCCGTCCTGGCTGAGCTGCAGCAGGCCGGGGATGACATGCCCGTGCTCGATCACCTTGCTGACCAGTACCTCGCCCAGTGGCACCAGGAGCTGATCATCGAAGACCGAGGTGCCGGTCTCGGCATCGACCAGGTGCAGCCTGAGCCCGAGCTGACGGCCGAGCGCGTCGAAGGTGGCCGGGCCTAGATCACCCGCTGCCAATGACAGCCGCAGCAGGTCATAGAACTGCGCGACATCCTGGATAGCAGCCGTGGCCCGGCGGCCGTCACCATCGGCGACCGTCCGCACGATGTCGCTGAACCGGATGGAGTAAGGCACCGTGAGCAGCGGCAGCTCCAGGTCGCCCGAGCGACTGGCCAGCTCCGCAGTCACGGGAGCGCCGCCGGTGCCAAGACCGACCACCAGGCCGCTGGCCCCGATCCTGGCTAGCCGCTCGACAAAGTCCACCTGGGCGGCCGGGGCCGAGCCGATGCCGGTGCCGTTGGTCAGCAGCAGCTCCCCTGGCCCGAGGAAATCCCACGGCTCGGGCAGGTCCGAGATGTGCGCCCAGGTGATCTCGCGCTCCAGGCCCGCCGCTCCGCCGACCAGCGTCAGCTGGAGCCTTGGCCGCTCTAGCAGCCCGCGTACGGTAATCGCCATCGGGGTCCTCCGCCGCAGCCGGCCGCCGCTGACCAGCCGGCCGGATGCGGTTCCCGTCATACCACGTTATGAACCCGGTCAGGAAGTCTGCGCCGCAGTCGGATGGTCAAGACTGGCCGCAGGTCAGATGCTTGCCCGCATGATGTCCGACGGCGGATCCCCGGCAGGCGCGGATGGCCACTCCCAGAGCGCCGGCGACCTGGCCAGCACGGCTGTGCCGCCCGAGCCGATCGCCTGGCCCGGGGATTACACGGCAGCGGCCTGCCTGAGTTTCGATCTCGACGCCGAGGCGGCCGTGCTGACGGCTGACATCTCCTCGATCCGCCGGATGAGCCCGATGAGTCACCAGGCCTACGGGCCGCTCTCCGGAGTCCCCCGGATCCTGGAGTTGCTGGAGCGCCACAGTATCCCGGCGACCTTTTTCATACCCGGCTATTCAGCTCACCGGTATCCGGCGGTGGTCAGGTCCATTGCCGAGGCGGGCCACGAAATCGCCCATCACTCCTATTTCCACGAGAACACCGCCGGCCTGGACGCCGCTACCGAGGCCGACATGATCGACCTCGGCCTGCGGGCGCTCTGGGACGTGGCGGGAGTCCGGCCGGCCGGTTACCGGGCGCCGATGTGGGAGCTGACCTACAACACGCCCAGGCTGCTCGCCGATCGCGGGTTCCTCTATGACTCAAGCCTGATGGACGCCGACCATCCGTACCGGCTCGCAGTCCAGGGGTCTGACCGGCAGGACAGTCTCATCGAGATTCCCGTCTGGTGGGGGCTCGATGACTGGGAGCAGTACGCGTTCCTGCCTGACCTCATCGGATCTGGCGTCATCGAGAGCCCGGCCAAGGCGCTGGAGATGTGGTCGCTCGAACTGGACGCCTACTACAAGATCGGCGCCGCCTTCACCCTGACCTGCCATCCGTTCCTGTCCGGCCGGCCGGGCCGGGCTCATGCGCTTGAGCAGCTCATCGAGCGCATGGCCAGCCTGCCCGGCCTCTGGGTTGCCACGGTCGGCGCCGTGGCCGAGCACGTAGCCAGCCTCAGCCTGACGCCAAGGACCTGCCCGCAGCCGGTCCTGCCCGAAGCCGCTTACTGGGTCTCGCGCCCAGCCCTAGATAGGCAAACACCGGAAGTGCGGTCTGCGGACGGTAGTCCGCAGACCGCATGACGTTTGCGAGAAAAGAGATCCAGATGACTGACATAGCATCAGGGCCAGCCGCC
Organism: uncultured Actinomycetota bacterium; assembly: GCA_963819285.1. GTDB lineage: Bacteria > Actinomycetota > Actinomycetes > Streptosporangiales > Streptosporangiaceae > Chersky-822. The sequence continues at coordinate 152,341 of CAWFVM010000001.1, read as the reverse complement.
ACGACCGATCTGTCGAGCACCCCCGTCAGGGACTTCAACCTCCGTTCCGCGTTCGCGCTGGCGTTCTCTGACGTGTCGCCGATCGTCGGCATCTACTCGGTATTCTTCATCGGCCTGCTCGCGGCCGGCCCGGCGTTCTTCTGGGGCTTCCCTGTCGTGCTGATCGGCCAGCTCGCGGTCACGGGCGTCTTCGGCGATCTGGTCTCGAAGTGGCCGTTCCAGGGCAGCGTGTACGCCTGGGCGCGAGCACTGTTCGGACCTCGGTACGGCTGGTTCGCTAACTGGGCGTACAGCTGGGGGCTCACGATCGCGCTGGCGACCGTCGCGCTGGCCGCTGCCCAGTTCCTCGGCCCGGCGGTCGGGCTCAACTCGCTCACCGCGACGCAGACCAGCCTGCTCGCACTCGGCGTGCTGATCTTCGGCTCGATCGCGAACTGCATCGGCAGCAAGTTCCTCAAGGGCCTGCTGTACGTCTCGATGACGGCCGAGCTGATCGCCTCGCTCGGCATCGGCATCGCGCTGATCTTCTTTCACCGCACCCACTCGTTCTCGTTCCTGTTCAGCGGGGCGGGCACGGCGCACGGCGCCGGCTGGCTGTTCGGGCCTTTCCTGACGATCGTGGCGTTCATCGGCTTCTCGTTCGTCGGCTTTGAGTCCGCCGGCTCGATCGCCGAGGAGGTTCAGGGCGCCAGGCACGTGCTGCCCAAGGCGATCAGCCTGTCGCTGCTGGCAGCGGGCCTGCTCGTGATGTTCGCCACGCTCGGGCTGATCCTTGCGCTGCCTGATCTCGGCGCTGTGCTCGCCGGCAAGGACGGCAACCCGATCGCCACCACGCTGGAGACCCGCCTTGGCTCGGCGACTGGCAGGCTGCTGCTGGTCATGCTGACCATTGGCTTCACTGCCAGCATGATCGCCGTGCAGGCCGCCGTGTCCCGTGCCATCTGGGCCAGCGCCCGCGCTCGTGAGCTGCCGGGATCCAGCATCCTCAGCAAGCTGACCGGCCGGGAGCGGCTGCCGCGCCACGTCATCATCATTACTGCGGTGGTGGCGGGCGCACTGGCCTTTATCCACAATGCGAACGCGTTCACCCTGCTGCTCAGCGGCGCGACCGCCGGATTCTTCGTGTCGTACGCGCTGCCGGTCGTCGGCGCGGCCGTCACCAGGCTGCGCGGCGGCTGGAGCCCTGGCGTGGTCTCGATGGGCAAGGCGGCCGCTACGGTCACCTACTTCGCCGCCGCGTGGATGATCGTCGAGATCATCAACATCGCCTGGCCTCGGAATATCTACGGCACCTGGTACCTGAACTGGGGCATTGTGCTCGTGATCGTGGTGCTCGGCGTCATCGGCATCTTTGTCTCCGCCTACGTATTCCGGCCGGGCGGTGAGGCACGGGCGACCGGATTCACTCCCGTCGTGACCGATGCGGAGGGCGAATGACTGACGGTGCCCGGGACGGGCGGGTCGTGGTCATCACCGGGGCGGCCAGCGGGATCGGGGCGGCGACGGCGGCTCTGTTCCGGCGGCACGGGTGGCGGACCGCGGGCATCGACCTGAATCCGAGCGACACCGATCTGCCGCTGCGGTGCGACGTGACCGACGCGGCGGCGATGACCTCAGCCGCCGCGTCGGTGGCCGAGCAGTTCGGCCGCATCGATGCCGCGGTCAGCGCGGCCGGCTACTACGAAGAGGGCATCGACGTCTGCGAGATCACCCGCGAGCAGTGGGACCGGATGCTGGCCGTCATCCTCGGCGGCACAGTCAACACCTGCACCGCCGTGCTCCCGCACCTGATCAGCAGGGACGCGGGCACGATCGTCGCGATCTCCTCCGAGCTGGCCCTGGCAGGCAGCGCGACCGACCTGCACTACGTGGCGGCGAAGGGGGCGGTGCTCGGGCTGGTCAAGTCGCTGGCCGCCGAGTATGCGCACACTGGCATCCGGGTCAACGCGGTCGCGCCGGGGCCGACGGACACGCCGCTGCTCGCGCCCGACTCGCTCTGGCGCAAACCCGGCTACCTGGCGACCTTGCCCCTGGGGCGGCTGGTTCACCCGAAGGAAATCGCGGCGACCGTCTACTACCTCGCCACCGAGGGTGTCACCTACTGCGGCGAAGTGCTGTCGCCTAACGCCGGGGCGGTGATCTGAGCATGAGCAAGCCGGTAGCCCTCGTGACCGGGGCGGCTCAGGGGCTCGGGCACGCGACCGCGCTCCGGCTCGCCGCCGACGGTTTCGCCGTAGCCGTCAACGATCTGCCCGGCGATGAGCGGCTCACCCAGCTCGCCGGTCAGATCGAGGGGCTGGCCGTGCCTGGCGACCTGGCCGACCCGGCGGCGGTGACCGCCATGACAGCGGCCGTAGCCGAGCGCCTCGGCGGCATCGATGTCCTGGTCGGCAACGCGGCCGCGATGGCGATGAGTCCCTTTCTCAGCAGGGACGAGGCCGTCTGGTGGCGGCAGATCGACGTGAACCTGTCCGGGCATTTCCGGCTCGTGCAGGCGGTCGTGCCGCACATGCGGGCGGCCGGCGGCGGGCGGATCGTGCTGATCGCGTCCGGGTGGGGAGTCATCGGCCATCCGAATGCCACGGCCTACGCCGCGTCCAAGGCCGGGCTGGTCGCGCTCACCAAGGGCCTGGGCCGCGAGCTCGGCCCGCAGGGCATCCTGACCAACGCGATCGCCCCGGCTTACATCGACACCGAGCAGCTCAACGTCGACGCGATCGACGCCGGGATCACGCTGGAGGAGATGCGGGAGCGCTACCGCGAGCTGGTGCCCACCGGTCAGCTCGCGACCGTGCAGGACATCGCGGGTGCCGTCGCTTTCCTGGCGGGTCCTGGTGGCAGCGCGTTCGTCGGCCAGATCCTGCAGCCCAACGGCGGCGTGACCCGGACCAGGGCGTGAGCCCGGACCCGCGGGCAGACACAGCGACATCAGATGGAGGCCGGGTTGTCCGAGTCCAGTACTGCGCCGGCCGGGCCGGTCGGGCCGGTGGACGGGCGGCTGGTGCCGCGCTATGCCGGCGCCTCGACCTTCGCCAGGCTCCCCGAGATCGACCGCGTCACCGACTACGACGTGGCGGTGCTCGGCGTGCCGTTCGATAACGGGACCTCCTACCGGCCGGGTGCCAGGTTCGGGCCGATGGGGGTTCGGCAGGCCTCACGACACCTGCGGCCTGGCTATCACGTGGAGCTTGGAGTCTCGCCGTTCCGCACGATTCAGGTGGTGGACGCCGGAGATGTGCCGGTGACCCCGTTCGACATCGAGGCGGCTATGCGGCAGATCCGCGACCGCGCCGCGGAGCTGGTCACCGGGGACCGCCGGGTGGTCGCGATCGGCGGTGACCATACGGTCGCGCTGCCCATGCTCAGGGCGGTGAAGGAACGGCACGGGCCGGTGGCTCTCGTGCATTTCGACGCCCACCTGGACACCTGGGACACCTATTTCGACGCGCCGACTACTCATGGCACGGTCTTCCGCCGCGCCTTCGAGGAGGGGCTGCTGATCGAGGATCACTCGGTGCATGTCGGGATCAGGGGACCGCTTTACGGAGAGGCCGACCTGGCCGACGACCGCCGGTTCGGCTTCCGCACCATCCGGACCAGCGACGTGGACGACCTCGGCATCCCCGGCACGATCCAGGCCGTGACCGAGCGGGCCGGCGACCTGCCGGTCTATCTCTCTGTCGACATCGATGTCCTGGACCCGTCGATCGCGCCAGGCACCGGTACCCCCGAGGCCGGCGGCCTGACCAGCAGGGAGCTCCTGCGGGTGCTGCGCGGGCTGACCGCCCTGCACCTGGTCGGCGCGGATGTGGTGGAGGTGGCGCCGGCCTATGACCACGCCGAGCTGACGACCGTGGCCGCCGCGACGGTCGCCTACGACCTGATCACGCTGATGGCGCGCGAGTCGAGGGGGCCAGGCCATGGCAGCTAATCGGCCTCAGAAACCACTGCATCCGGCCCTGCGGCGGAACGGGTCTGGCATTGCCGCCGACGGCGAGTTCTACATGCCGACGCGGGTGCTCTTCGGCCGGGGAATCGCCGCCAGGGCCGCGTCGCACGCCGGCGCGCTCGGGGCCGGCTCGGTGCTGCTGGTCACCGATCCCGGCGTCCGGGCCGCCGGCCTGACCGAGCCGATCGAGGCGGCGCTGACTCGCAGCGGCATCACGGTCACGGTCTTCGACCAGGTCGAGCCGAACCCCAAGGACAACGACTGCCTGGCCGGCACCGAGCTGATGCGGACTGGCGGTCAGCGGGTCCTGGTCGCCGTGGGCGGCGGCTCGGCGATCGACACGGCCAAGTGCATCGGCCTGCTGCTCACGAACGGCGGGCATCCAAGGGACTGGGAGGACTTCGGGGCGCTGAGGCACGACCCCCTGCCCGTCGTCGCGATCCCGACCACAGCAGGAACGGGCAGCGAGGTGAGCCCGTCCGCGGTCATCACGGACACGGCACGCAAGAAAAAGATGAACCTCTTTGATATTCGAAACTGCCCGCGCATAGCCCTCGTCGACCCAGACCTCACGTTCTCCTGCCCGGCCCCGGTCACGGCCGCCTCAGGAATGGATGCCCTCTCGCACGCGGTGGACTCGCTTCAGTGCCTGCTGGCCACGCCCGCCTCGGACGCGCTCGCCCTTGAGGGAGCGCGGCTCGTGGCAACGTATCTCCGCCGCGCCTACAGCGACCCGTCGGACATCGAGGCCCGCTGCGGCATGGCCCAGGGCAGCCTCACCGCCGGAATCGCCGTCGGGCTGACCGACGTCTCCGGCGCGCACGCTCTCGCCGAGGCCATCGGCGGCCTGTACGGCCACCCGCACGGCTACTGCTGCGCGGTCAGCATGCCGCCGATCATGGAGTACAACCTGCCGGTCAGCACGGACAAATATGCCCGGCTGGCGCTATCGCTCGGGGTCAGCGAACCGGGTGCGAGCGAAGCCGAGCAGGCACTGGCCGCCATCGATGCGATCAGGCTGCTCAACCACGACCTCAACGTGCCCGCGATGGCGACCCTCATCCGCCCAGACGACCTGGACCTGCTCGGCGAGAAGGCCGTACAGAACACCAGCACCCCGTCCAACCCGAGACCCGCCGACGCGGCCGCCTACCGAGCCATGTTCGCCCGCGAGCTCGCCGTCGCTCGATAGCCGGGCCAGAAACGATTCGTAGCTTAATGACTACATTGGGTGTATCGTCGGCCTCACCAAGGGACTTCTTCTAGGCTGCCGGCCGGGCAGGTCTTGCCCAGGTGATCGGCGCAGTCTAGAGAGGCGACCGTCATGGTTGCTACGTTCAGGCCAATGCCCGAGACGAGTCCATTCGCTCCCGCACTGGCGTCCGTTTCCGGTATCGGACCGGGCACGTCGTACGTACTGGCCTGGACCGGCACTGACGGGCAGGCCATGCTCAACACCAGCTACTCCGATACCAGCGGCACCGTATGGGACAAGACGATCGTGCGCGACCCGGGCGGGGACAGCTGGGAGAGCAGCACCGCCGCTCCCGCCCTGGTCCAGCACAACGACATCCTGTTCTTGTGCTGGACGGACCCGCAGGGGCGCCTGCAGCTGATGTCCTCGACCGACAATGGCCGCACCTGGAGCGCCAGGCAGCCGATCGCAGAGGAGAGCAGCATCGCTGCCCCCGCGCTGGCCAGTTACGACGGCGATCTGGTGGTCGCCTGGACCGGCACCGACGGCGCCGGCACACTATCCATCGCCACCTCAGGCGACGACGGCCAGAGCTGGGCGAAGGTCGTGCTGCCCGAATGGAGCATCGCGGGCCCGGCGCTCACTTCCTACATCGACGGAGCGGGCTTCACCTACCTGTTCCTCGGCTTCACCGGCACCGATCATCAGCTGCGAGTGCGGTTCTGCCAGTCGCGCAACTACCAGCAGTTCACTGTCCCGGCATCTCAGGGCAGTGTCGTGACCGGTCAGACCAGCGACGACGCCCCGTCTCTATCGGTACTGAATCAAGGCGAAGGCCGGGACATCTACCTGGCAATCGCCTGGACCGGCACCGGCAACCGGCAGCTCAATGCCGCCTACTCGTATCAGGGGTTCTCCCCGTTCGGCGGACCAGAAACGGCACCCGATGACCGCAGCAGTGGCGGCCCGGCGATGCTCACCAGCCGCCACTTCCCCCAGGAGCCCGACTCGCTGATCCTCGCCTGGACCGATCAGAGCTCCCAGCTAAATTTCTGTGCCGCGGACGTCATCATGCCCGCACCGGGTATCTCATAACGGCTAGACGGCGCGGCACGGCTCAGGGCTCGACTAGGACCTTGTGGCCAGTGCGCGTGCTGGCCAAGGTGAACGCGTCCTGCGCCCCGGCCAGCGGAAACCGGTGGCTGACGATCGAAAGGTCAACCCTTCCTGAGGAAGCGAGCTCGATCGCTCTCGGATAGGTCTCGTTCATCCGCCTGACCATCGCGATCGTCAGGCCCTTCCTGCGGGCCAGTGAGGCGCTGAAGCTGATCTGATCCTCGCTCGGGATGCCGCCGAGAACCACCCGGCCACCTGGCCGGACGGCGGACATCGCGAGCTGAACGGCGGCCTGCGTTCCCGCCATCTCGAAGACCACGTCAGCTCCGCCGCCGGTCAGCTCCAGCATCTCCGCTGGATCCGCGCCGCACGCCGGGTCATGCAGCCGGTCGGCACCGTACCGGCCGGCCGCCTCCAGCCGGTGCGGCAGCGGATCGAAGGCGATCACCGACGCCGCCCCGGCCGCGCGCAGGAGTTGCACCAGCAGCAGGCCGATCGGCCCGCAGCCGACCACCGCAGCGGACCCGGCCAGCCGCAAGTGCCCGAGATCGACAGCGTGGATGGCGACCCCAAGCGGCTCAAGCAGCGCGCCGTCGGCGTCGGTGAGCGAGTCAGGCAGTTCGTGGAGCAAATGCGAGGGCCAGGCCAGCAACTCGCGCATCGCTCCGTCGGTCGTCCCGTGGCCGGCGAACTCGATGTTCACGCAGAGATTCCGGTAGCCGGACCGGCACTGCGGACAGCTCTCGCAGGGGATGGCCGGGTCGATGGCGACCCTTTCGCCCCGGCGCGGGCCACTGTCGATGACCCCGGCGGCCTCGTGCCCTGGCACGACCGGCCGGAGCAGGCGCGCGTCCCCGATTCCGGCCTCAGCCCACCAGTGCAGATCAGAACCGCAGATGCCGACCGCTGTCACCCGGACCAGGCTCATCTCTGGTCCAGGCGGCGCAGGCGGAGGCTCATCGGCGACGCGCAGATCAGCGACATCATGCAATCGAGCGACCAGCATCACAACTCTCCAGGTCCAGACGGAAGTATTTCCCCGCTATCGTGCCCGTACCGGCGATCAAGGAGTTAGCCCATGGCAATACCGGACGGGTTCGGCGACCCGCCTGTGCTGCACACCGAGCGCCTGATCCTGCGCCAGATCACCGAAGCGGACGGCGAAGGACTCTTCGACATCTTCGCCGACGCTGAGGTCACTGAGCACTACGCCTGGGACAGGTTCACCGACGTCGGCCAGGGTCACGCTCTCGCCGCCCGCACGGCCGAGCAGTTCAGGCAAGGGGAAGCGATCCGGTGGGGGTTAGTACTCGCGGGCGGGTCTCGCATTATCGGCACGTGCGGCTACACCCGCTGGAATCGCGAGAATCACTTCGCCGTGATCGGATATGACCTGGCTCGACCCTACTGGCGCCAGGGCCTGATGTCAGAGGCCGTCGCCGCGATTCTGTCTTTCGGGTTCGAGCAGCTGTCGCTGCACCGCGTGGAAGCCACCGTGCTTACCGGCAACACGGCCTCCGCGGCGCTGCTCACCCGGGCTGGTTTCAAGTGCGAGGGCGTACTCCGCGAACGCGCGCTCCTGCGCGGCTCCTTTCGCGACGTGCAAATGTTCGGCCTTACCTGCGCTGACAGGCCGGCCGGTCAGCGCTGACGTCTCTCCGCGCCGGGGTTGATCACCGGAAGTGGACGACCTCCGGGTTCACCGCCTTGCCAAGCACCGGGGCCAGCTCGAAGATACCGTCCAGGTTCTCGCTCGCCGTGATCGTGTACCGGGCAGCTGGCCCGACCCTCACTCCTGCGGGCGTCTTGAACGTGCACGAGAACGCCTGGTCCGACGCGATCCACTCGCAGAGCGCCTTGACCAAGCCGACGTTGGGCCCGGTGAAGACAACCCTTACCGCGTGCGAGCGGGTCAGTGACTTGCCGAGCTGAGCGCTGACCGGCTTGCCGGCCGCATTGTCCAGCCGGAAGCTGACCGTAATCTGGTGAGCCGATTTCCGCAAGACCGTGCCCGCGCGCGGCGACAGGAAGCCAGCGAAGCCGTAGTCCACCGAGTACGTGGCCCTAACCTTGCCCGCCTGCGCGGTGCCGGCGACGCTGACCGCCCCGGTGCAGGTAGCGGTAAACGAGCCGAGGCCAGCGGAGCCGACGGACACGACCTTGAGCTTCGCCGGGCTGGCGACGCCGGAGACCGCGTCGGTCGTCTTGCACTGGGGAGCCGGAACGTTTCCGATGGCGTAGGAACGGCCCTTGGCGACACCGGTCAGGGTGACGGCCGGGGCCGTCGTGTCGACCTTGACCGTCGTGCTGGCCGAGCCCTTATTGCCTGCCTGGTCGGCGCAGCTTGCTGTCAGCTTGATCATTCCGCTGGTGCCTGAGGTGGAGGTCCTGGTGCAGGCGGCGGAATTGATCACGCCGTTGTCGGCCCAGTTCCAGTCGACGGTCACCTTAGAGGTGAACCAGCCCGCCGAGCCGGCGGTTCCCTTGACGACCGGGCTCGCTGTCGGGGCCTGCGTGTCAAGCTGGCTGAAGCATCCGTCGACGTACTTGTTCGAGTTGCTGCCATCGGGGCAGGTCGTGTTGCTCCAGATCGCCTGGGGGAACATCGCCTGCGTCACGCTGGCCCCGCTCAGGCTCGCGCCGGCGAGGTTGGCGAAGGAGAAGTTGGCGCTGGCCAGGCTGGCGTTGCTGAGGTCAGCGCCGGTCAGGGTGGCGAAGGAGAAATTCGCGCCGGTCAGGTTGGCCGCGTGGAGGTCGGCGTCAGTGAGGATGACATGCCGCAGCGACGCGCTGGTCAGGCCGGCACCACTGAGGTCGGCGCCATGCAGGTCGAGATTGTCCAGATCCGCATCGGTCAGCACTGCCTGCTTGCCGATCAGGAAGCCGGCCTGAAGGGTCCAGCCGGACGGAAGCGCCGACGGCGTGCCGGTAATCCTCGTTGACTCGACCCCGGTCAGCGTCGCGCCGGCGAAGCTGGCACCGGACACGTTCGTGTCCGGCAGGCTGGCATTGGTCAGGTCCGCGCCAGCGAAGCTGGCATGGGCGAGATCGTCACCGCTCAGATTGATCCCGGTCAGGTTCGCCTCCGACAGGTTCGCCTTGGTCGCGGTCACGTTCTCAAGGTCGGCGCCGGCCAGGTCAGCGTTCGCAAAGCTGACGTTAGAGATGTTGTCGGTGACCAGATTGGCCCCGCTCAGGTCGGCACCGACCAGGTCGGTGCCCGCGAACGGAAGCCCGACGAGATCCGCGCCGTGCAGGTCGCTGCCGGGTCCCAGGAGAAATCCGCCGGTGAGCTTCCAGTGCGCGGGCAGGGCCGACGGGGTCCCGGCGATCGTGCCAGAGAGCACTTGCGCCAGGGTGGTGCCGGTCAGGTTGGCACCGCCGAGGTTCGAGCCGGTCAGGCTGACGCTGGTCAGGTCCGTGTCGGCCAGGTTGGCGCCGGACAGGTCCGCGTTGCTCAGGTCAGCGCCGGTGAGCAACAGGTGAGACAGGTTCACGCCGATGAGGTCTGCGGTGTTAAGGAACGCACCCGGCCCGGTCAGGTAGCCATTCTTCACCGACCAGTTCAGCGGCAGCGAGGCCGGAACGCCGACAATCGAGCTGGACTGGACGCCGGTCAGGGTGGCCATGGCCAGGATCGTGGAGCTGAGGTTGGCCTGGGCCAGGTCCGCGCTGGTCAGGTCGGCGCGCGACAGATCGGCCGAATCCAGATCTATGCTGACCAGGTCCGCCCCTGACATCTTGGCGTCCTTCAGCTCGGAGTTCGCCAGGACAGCGCTATTCAGGTCCGCTCCGGTGAAGTCGGCGCCGGACAGATCGCAGCCCGCCCTTGAACAAGGACCAGTTGGCGGGCAGCAGCGCCGCCTGGGTCTCGGTGATGCCGCCTGACCTGACCCCGGTGAGGGTCGCGCCGCCGAAAGCCGCGTCGGTGATCACCGCGTTCGCCAGGTCAGAGCCGGTCAGGTTGTCGGCTTCGAAGAACGTCAGGTCCGCGCCGGTAAAGTTCGCGTTGGTGAGCGCGGCGCCGAACGCGTTCGCGTCAAAGAGCGTGGCTCCAGCGAAGTCAGCCAGATCCGCATTGGCGTCGGTGAGGTTGGCCTCAGAGAGAATCGCGCCGCTGAGATTCGCGCCGGTGATGTTGCTGTTGCTGAAGTCGGCACCGGTCAGGTCGCACCCGCTCCAGTCCACGTCCGGCGACGGCGCCGGGGTCAGGATCCCGGAACCGGAGGCCACCGCCGGGCAGATAACCGGCTGAGTTCCGCCTGCTGCTGCGGCACTCGCCGAAGCGGCACCCGCCCCTGCGGCCAGCACGGTCACTGTTGTCGCGCCAATCCACAGGACGCGCAGCACCCCAGACGCCATCTTGCCTCCAGATAATTGCGCAGCCGGACCCGCCCGCGGCGGCGAGCCAGATCCATGCACCCCAGTGATCAGGACAACTGGCGACTGTCCTAGGACAACAATCTGAGCATAACCAGTAGCTGCCCCTATTCAGGGTATGGGGCAGCCTTTGTCGGGCTAGCTACAGCTCAGCTATCAATTACGCGGATTGTCAGCCCGCCATGCGCGCGATCGACTTGTACTCCAGGTACCCCATCAGGCCCTCAGGTCCGAGCTCGCGGCCAATACCGCTGGCCTTGTAGCCGCCGAACGGAGCACAGGTCTCGATCATGTACAGGTTGACGCCGTAAGTGCCGGCCCGTACCCGGCGGGCGACCTCCATGCCCCGGTCGGCGTCCGCGGTCCAGACCGTTCCGGCCAGGCCGTAGTCGCTGTCGTTGGCGATCCGGATCGCCTGCTCCTCATCCTCATAGGGGATGACGCACAGGACAGGGCCGAAGATCTCCTCGCGGGCGACGCGCATTCCCGGGTCGACGTCGGCGAACACGGTGGGCGCGACGTACCAGCCGCGCTCGCGGCCTGAGGCGCGGGAGCCGCCGGTCACCAGCTTGGCTCCTTCGTCGTTCCCGATCGTGATGTAGCCCTCCACCCGGTCCTGCTGGCGCTTGGCGACCAGCGGGCCGATCTGGGTGGCCGGGTCGGCCGGGTCACCCACCTTCAGGCCGGCCACCATGGACACCAGCGCGTCCACGGTCTCGTCATAGCGGCTGCGCGGGGCGAGAATCCGGGTCTGGGCGATGCAGGCCTGGCCGTTATTCATCAGGGAGGCCATCTCCAGCCAGCCGACCGTGCCCGCGATGTCGGCGTCGTCCAGGATGATCGCGGCCGACTTGCCGCCGAGTTCCAGGCTGCACCGCTTGAGCTGCTCCCCGCAGATGGACGCGATGCGCCGCCCCGCCGCCGTCGAGCCGGTGAACGCGACCTTGTCCACGCCGGGATGGGAGACCAGGTACTCACCCGCCTCACGCCCGGCCGGCACGATATTGACGACTCCCGGCGGCAGGCCGGCCGCGTCGATCAGCTCGGCGAGCAGGTAGGAGTCGAGCGGGGTCTCCGGAGCCGGCTTGATGACGACCGTGCAGCCGGCCACGAGGGCAGCGGGAAGCTTGGTCATGATGGTGAACTGCGGCACGTTCCACGGCACGATCGCGGCCACCACGCCGACCGGCTCGCGCCGCACGGTCACCGGCCCGAAGATCCCGGGGCGATCGTCTTCCCAGGTGAAGGTGCCGGCCAGCTCGGCGAAGTAGGTCAGCATCATGTGCGGCTGGGGGGCCTGCGCGAGCTGGGAGAACGTGATGGGCGAGCCCATCTCCTCGGTGATGATCTCGGCGAACTCGCCAAGCTTCGTCGCGTACAGGTCGGCCAGCCTGCTCACCGCCGCCGCCCGCTCGGCCGGAGCCATCCTCGGCCACGGCCCGTTGTCGAAAGCGTCGCGCGCCGCCGCGACGGCGCGGTCCATGTCGGCGGTGGTGCCGTCAGGAACCCGCCCGATGACCTCTTCGGTGTGCGGCGAGATGACGTCAATCGTGCCCGAGCCGGCCTGCGTGACCCATTCGCCGCCAATGTAGAACCGGTCATGATCGCGCATCGAGATCTCCTCAGGCAGGCCGCCGCGGCCGGAGCCGCGCGCGACAGGTACCTGGTCAAGTGCTGCTATAGGACGACTGCTCCGTGCCGACTCTACGCCAGACGCCTCAACTAGAACAGGTTCCAATTTTCGGGGCTAAGCGGATCTCAGGTGCCTGTCCAGGAACGCGATGGCACGCGGGATCGCGTCCGCCCGGTTGGCCCGCTTAGCCAGGCCGTGGCCCTCGTCGCCATACACCAGCAGTTCGCATTCCCGGCCCCGGCTGGTGAGCGCGGCGTGAATCTGCTCGGCCTCGCTCAGCGGCACACGGGGATCGTTGGCGCCATGAATCACGAACAGCGGAGCGCGCAGCTCGTCGATCCTGGTCAGCGGGGATGCCGCGTGCAGGAACTCGCGGTCGCCGGCCAGCGTGCCGTACTCGCGCTCCCGGTAAGCCCGCCGGTACGCCGACGTGTTCTCCAGGAACGTGACCAGCGACGCGATGCCGACGATGTCGACCCCGGCGGCCCAGAGCTCAGGCTGGAAGGCCAGCCCCGCCAGCACCATGTAGCCGCCGTACGAGCCGCCCCACAGTGCGACCCGTGCCTGATCGACGCCGAGGCCGGGCAGGTGCGCGTGCAGCGCCGCGAGGTCGGCCACGGAGTCCAGGCGCTTGCGGACGTCGTCGGCGCAGTACCAGCGCTTGCCGTAACCGACCGATCCTCTGACATTGGGCGCCAGTACGGTGTGCCCGGCGGCGGCCAGGGCCTGCACGTAGATGTTGAAATTCTGCTGGGCCTGACCCTCGGGACCGCCGTGCACGACGATCACCGCCGAGGCGGGCTCATCGCCGTCCGCGCGCCACCCGGCCGGCCGGTACACCAGGCACGGAACGAGCTCGCCGTCGGGAGCAGGCACCCAGTGCTCCTCCGGCGCGGCCGGCCGCTGCCCGCCAAGCGGCCGGGCCGAATGCGTGATCAGCCGAAGCGATCCCGCCTCAGGCTGGCCGGTCAGCACGTCGCCGGGCAGCTCGCTGCCGCTGACCGACAAAGCGATCGCGGAAGAGTCCGGCGCCCACCGCGGCGATGGCAGCCTGCTGCTGGCCACGCATCCCGGTGCGGGCAGCGGCAGGTCGCGCAGGCGCGCACCGCTGCCGGCGTCGTGCAGGGCCAGGACCGACCTGCCATTCTCATTGCGCTCGACCAGCACGAGCCGGCCGTCAGGTGCGAGCCATCCGGTCAGGTCGCAGGCATCGTCGGTCAGCACCCAGGAGACCAGGCCAGCGGAGAGGTCGTAGCGGGCCTGACCGGTGAACTCCCGGTCATTGCCGGAGCTGAAGTAAAGGGCATCGCTGCCAGGTGCCCAGGCGAGCGCCGTATTCATGGCCTGCGCGTCGGCGGGAGTGATCTCAACCGCTCGTTCTTCACCAGGCGCGACCGCCAGATCTACCAGCACCACGTGCTCGGAGTTGGCGGTGACCCGCGAGCCGACGGTGAGCGCCAGCCACCGGCCACCGGGTGACAGCACCGCCTCCCCGAAATGGGCGTCCCCGATGGCCAGTGCCCGTTCGGAACCATCAGCGAGCTGGCGGATGACCGGGTCGAAGGCAACGCCGTTCCGCCGGTTAGTGAGGTAGCACACCTGACTGGCGGTGACGTCGGCCAGCCGGTGAAGATAAGCCGGATCGCGCACCATCGGCTCCAGCGCGTCTGGCCCCGCTGGCCCGGCAGCCGGGCATGGCAGCCGGAGCAGGGACAGCTGATCGCGCTCGTTCCCATCGGTGTCGTGCGACACGACAACGGCGCGCTGACCGGGGACGTAACGCCCCGAACAGGCCCCGGGCAGGGCGGTCAGCGCCGTGACGCTGCCATCACGAAGGATCTCGATCAGCTGAGTGCTGCCGCTGTCGTCGCTGCCCGCGAGGACGCGACCCTCCGAGTCGATGTCAAACGCCTGGTAAAGCCGCAAGTCAAGCAACTGGCCAAGATCAGGTCCCATAACGCCACAATCTCATACCCCACCCCAGACCCCTCCCCATGCCCGACCCCACCGGCGTTCCACGATCATGATCGAGTCCTTGATCACGGAACCTGGATGGGGTGATCACACGGCTCAGGTTCCGTGATCAGCCTCAGCTTCATGATCACGGAACCTGCGAGGGGTATGCGATCATCCGTCGGCTAACTCCCGATCAAGTGCCGGGCCAACTTCGATTCGGCGTGGTCGAATGCCGATTCCATGATCTCCAAGTCGCGCTGCAGCAACCCGTGAGACGCAGCGACTTTGCGCCAGGGTGCGACTGCTCCTGCGACCTGGGCAAGAATCTCTAGCGCATCGTTGTGACCAAGACGGAAGTAAGGGGCAACACTCATGAGCGTATCTATACTCGCGCGGGTGCTCTCGAAGTCGATCCGGAGGCTCAGGTGCTTCGCGCCCGGATCTGGGTTCGGGTTGAGGTCAAACGCTGGTGAGAGCGTCCAGGACTCGCCACTCGCATGAAGAAATCCGTGATTCCGCAGATGGTCATCAGTATTGGAAATCAAGATATTAAAGGCTACTCTCCGCCATAGCTGGCGCAGCTCAGCTGTGGCGACCGGGGAACACTGCTCGATCACATCCGCGATCTCCAGATAACTGCGTTCATCGCCATCACTGGCTTCGAGCATCGTCATTGCGCTACAATAACCGACGCGGGTTTCGCCCTGACGGTCAAAGCGATCCACGATAAGGACCGTCCGGTTTCCTATTTGCATCAGCCGAGAATCCGGAACCGTAATCCCGGCATTTCGCGCAAGATCAAGAGCCACCTTCTCCCAGACCATTACATTCCAGGTGTCCGAACTTTCACTTGGGAACTTCGCGATAGCGACACGGCCGGAACCATCTAGGACATGCGCTTTCGGCCGAGCACCTCCCAACGAGCTACCCGCCCTCAGGAGACGTTTAAGATCGTCATAACTGGCGATATCCCGCTCGGCGCGAGCCGCGATATCAAGCAGCAGAGGCAGATCCGTTAGAACAGGAATTCCGGATTCCTCAGTGGCCAGGAAAGGTTCGTGACCATCATATCGAAATCGCAGCGATCCCTGGCGCAGGTCATCTCGGACGCCAAGCAGCAAGTCGAGTTCACCCACCGAGCGGGGAGCGGTTGCTTCGGCCTTGGCTCGCGCCCGTTCGACACGCTGAATAAGTGTTCTGCCCCATCGATTAGGAGAACTGTCAGTGAAGGCACCGAACAACGCACGTCCGACCCGTGTGTGCAATGTGCCACTGACCAGAGGAAGTCCAGGGTCCAGCTGGTAAGCGTCGCTACTCGCAAGATACTTGTTGTCATAGATGAAGCTAGCCGACTCTGAGCCCCGACGATAATGCGGGTATAGCCGACCGGCCAGGATGTTTCTCGCACCGGCCGCGACGAAGACTTCGACCTCACTCGTCATGGTTTCTGCTCCAGCCTGCGCGGGCGAACGCGTTCGGGCAATGCCTCCTCTGACCGGAAACGGCCCACATCGGTCTCGTAAGGATCAAGCGCGGCTACCAGCAGTTCGAGTACTCCTAGAGCCCGGGCAACTCTTAGGAGATTTTCCATGGTGGCGCCCGCACCGCTCTCCAATCGCATGACGGTGTAGCGAGATATTCCCGCACGATCCGCTACCTGGGCCACTGTCAGCCGCCGCAACTTCCGCCAGGTGGCAAGATCCTCACCCAAGCGCCGCTGACCGCTGGCGACCGCGATTGGCGTCCTCGATACAGCCATGAGGATAAGGTCCCTCCACTGCGACCTTAGCGGGTTTAGAGTCGCTTATTTGCAACCCTACCACATAGCCCTCTATCGCAGTCACTCTGAGTAGCCGCAGTCTAGAGGGGAGTAGGGGTTTCTGGACTCGAGTCCCGCCTCCATGACTGGCGCCCGCCGGACTCCTTGACTCACGCCACAGGGGTTCCGGGCTCTGGCGCGAATTCCGTGATCGGCTGCCGCGCGGGCCTGGCGAGGCCACCGCCCGGACCCGGGCTGGTCCCAGGGGACTTAGCTTTCACAGCAGCCTCACCCGCTGCCAGGCCTGCCCGATCCTGTAGGAGTCTTTTTTCCTGTAGGAGACTTAACAGCGAATATGGTGGTCAATCCTCCTACAGGCCTAAAGTCTCCTAGATCTTTTAGCCACCACCCCGCCACCAGCCCCCGCAAACCCCAGAAACCCGCAAACCCGGCCCTCAGCCCACCCCGCCCAAGCCTGGCCCGGTGATCACCCGCCGACGTTCCGGACCGTCATCCGCCACCCCGGTTAACATCACGGAATTCGCGCCAGCCGGGTTCTGTGATCATGACCAGGATCTTGATCATGGAACCTGGATGGCGTGATCACGCGACCCATGTTCCGTGATCAGGCTCAGCTTCATGATCGCGGAAGCCTGTGAGGGGTACTCGACAGTCGGCTGAGCTGAAGCGCCGCGCGGAATCGGACTACCGTAGACTACACCGGAAAATTAAGTTGCACAGTTGCCACTCAAACCCGCATAGTGTCGCAAATTTGCGACCCTATGCGGGTCAAGTCTGCTAGCAGCGTCAGCCGAGCCCGGTCAGGAAGCTGATCAGGCCGGTGAAGTAGGTCTGCTGGTCGTCATACATGGCCATGTGGCTGCCGTCCGGGCAGTACAGGTACTGGCCCGCCGGGAACCGGCCAGCCATCATCTCCATGTGGGCTGGGTCCATGCTGTCGTAGCGGGCGCCGATCACCAGCGTGGGCACGGTGACGGAGGCCAGATCCCCGGTCCGGTCCCAGTCGTGCAGGCTGGCATCAGCGCTGATGCCCAGCTCGCTCGGTCCCTGCATGGAGACGTAGATGGCCGGGTTGATGTGATCGAAGCCGCGCTGGGCCGGCTCGGGCCACAGCTCCGGCGGCATCCGCAGGATGTGATGCACGTAGTGCTGCTCAAGCAGCAACTCCATGTAGCGCGGGTCCTCGGTCTGACCGCTGGCCTCCAGCGCCTTGATCTCGGCCAGTGCCGCCTGATCCATGTCCGGCATCAGGACCTGCTCGGCATAGTCGTTGTAGGCCGGCACGCTGGCCATCATGTTGGAGATCACCAGGCCCCGCAGGTGCTGCTGATACTTCAGGGCATACTCCATCGCCAGGATCCCGCCCCAGGAGTGGCCGAGCAGCACCAGGTTCTCCCGGCCGAGCCCGAGCGCCTGCCTGACCTGCTCGACCTCCTCGACGAACCGAGGCAGGTCCCAGAGCGACGGATCATCCGGCACGTCGCTGCGACCGGACCCGAGCTGGTCGTAGTAGTAGTACTCGATCCCGGCATTCGGCAGGAAGCTGTCGCAGGCCTCGAAGTACTCATGGGTGGCGCCAGGGCCGCCGTGCAGCAGCAGGACCTTGAGGTCAGGGTTGTTGCCGACCCGCTTCACCCACACGCTGAACGGGCCGGACGGCGTCTCGATCGGGATCTTCCGCGCTCCTCCGCCCAGCACGTCGGCCCGCCCGGCGTAGTCGAGGTAACCAGACACGAAGTGCCCCCTTAGGCTCGTCCAGCTCACACCCCTGCCCGTGCATCCTGCCGTGCGATGGCCGCCCTGTACAGCCCCGCCAGCCAGCCCGCCAGATCAAATAGCATGAGATGAAATAAAGCTCAATGGCACTGCCCGATAAGCGGGGCGCATTATTTCCTATTGTGAATGCTTCAGCCTTAGCGCGCGGCGAAAGGATGCATAATGGCGAACGCGATGGCGTTTTACCTGCTCGGGTCGCTGACAGTTCGAGTGCGCGGTGTGGTCGTGCCGATTCCGACAGGCAAGCAGCGGGCAATCCTGGCGGTCTTGCTGCTCAATGCCGGGCGTACCGTGTCCGCGGATCAGCTTGCCGAACTGTTGTGGGGTCCGGAGCTACCGCCGTCAGCCGCGGTCACGTTGCGGAGCCATGTCAAACGTCTTCGCCAGGCACTCGGCGCCGGCCGGGATCGGATCGTAACCCAGCCGGGCGGTTACCTGATCGAGGTGGATCCCGGAGAACTGGACATTGCCTCGATGGAGGACGCGCTGGCCGTCGCGCACCAAGCTGCCCGTGCGGACCTCTGGCCGGACGCCGCCGCGCATGCCTGCGCCGCGCTTGCCTTCTGGCGCGGCGAGCCCTTGTCTGACGTTGAGCTGGGCGTGCTGGCGTCGCAGGAGATCCCGCGGCTGACCGAACTGCGATTTCAGGCCCGCGAGCTGCGGATAGAGGCCGGCCTCCAGCTGGGCAGGCACGCCGAGCTTGTGGCCGAGGCGCGGCAGCTCACCTTCGAGGCGCCACTGCGTGAGCACCTGCACGTTCTCCTGATGCGGGCTCTGCACGAATGCGGGCGCAGGGCGGAGGCGCTTGAGGCCTACCAGGTCGCTCGCCGCGCGCTTGCCGAGGAGCTGGGCTGCGAACCCGGAGCGGAGCTTGCGGCGCTGCACCGGGAGATCCTTAACGACAAGGCGCCCATCCCGACCCGGCCTCCGGCCCGCCAGGAGCCGACGGCAGCAGGCAGGCGCGAGCTGCCAGTGCCACGTGAGCTACCCGCGGCAGTCGCCAGCTTCACCGGACGCGGCACCGAGCTGGCAGCCCTGGACGCCTTGCTCGATACCCCGCCCGCAGGCGCCCCGCCAGCCATGCTGATCACCGCCATAGGCGGGACCGCTGGCGTCGGGAAGACCGCGCTAGCTGTGCAGTGGGCTCACCGCATCATCGGGCGCTTTCCTGACGGGCAGCTGTACGTGAATCTGCGCGGCTACGACCCTGGTCAGCCGCTGCCGGCCGGGGATGCGCTAGCGGGATTCCTGCGCGCACTGGGGATTCCAGGCCAGGACATCCCGCCCGAGGACCGCGAGCGCGCCACCCGGTACCGGAGCCTGCTGGCCGGGCGGCGGATGCTGGTGCTGCTGGACAACGCCCGCGACGCGGACCAGGTCAGGCCTTTGCTACCCGGCACGCCCGGCTGCGCGGCCCTAGTGACCAGCCGGGACGCGCTGGCTGGCCTGGTCGCCCGCGACGGCGCGCGACGGCTGGACCTCGATTTGCTCCCGCTGAGCGACGCGGTCGGCCTGCTGCGAACGCTGATCGGCGGCCGCGTCGAAGCCGAGCCCGAGGCAGCGGTCGCGCTGGCGGAACTCTGCTGCCGGCTGCCGCTGGCGCTGCGAGTCGCCGCCGAACTGGCCGCTGCCCGCCCCGGCATCCGCCTCGCCGAAGTAGCCGCCGAGCTGGCCGATGAGCAACGGCGGCTCGACCTGCTCGATGCCGGCGGCGATGTCCGCACCGCTGTCCGGGCCGTCTTCTCCTGGTCCTGTCAGCACCTGGATCCGGGTAGCGCCCAGGTGTTCCACCTCATTGGCGATCACCCCGGCGCGTCCTACGACTCCCGCGCGGTGGCCGCGCTGGCCAACATCAGTGCCGCGCAGGCCGGGCAGAGGCTTGACCTGCTGTACCGGGCCTACCTCGTGCAGCCGGCGGGGCCGGGCAGGTATAACCAGCACGATCTCCTGCGCGCTTACGGTCGCGAGCTCGCCGCCTCTCACAACAGCCCAGCTGAGCGGCAAGCGGCCCGGGCCCGGCTGATCGACTACTACCTGCATGCCGCCGGCGCCGCGATGGACGCGCTGCTCCCGGCCGAGCGGGACCTTCGGCCACGCCTGACCCCGCAATCCGCGCCGCTCCCGGTACCGGCTCAGGACCCTCTCGCGGCGCGGGCCTGGCTCGACACCGAACGAGCGAATCTAGTAGCCGTCGCGAGGCTCGCCGTCCACCACTGGCCGGAACAGGCCTGCCAGCTCTCTGCCATCCTTCACCGCTACCTCGACAAGGGCAGTCATTTTGACGAGGCGGCCCTCATTCACGACAGCGCGCGGCGGGCCGCGAGCCGCGCAGGCGACAGGACCGCCGAGGCGACAGCGCTGGTCAACCTTGCCGGGGTAGACGGGCGTCAGGGGAGGTACGCGCAGGGTGCGGCACAGCTCAGGCAGGCCCTATCGCAATTCGCCGATGCCGGTAACCTGGCCGGTCAGGCACGCGCCCTGAACAACCTCGGCGCGATCGAGTTCTTTCAAGGTCACCACAGAGATGCTGAACGGCACGTGCGGGATGCGCTGGCCTTGCTCCAGCAGACCGACGATTCGGTCAATACGGCGCGCACGCTGGCAAATCTCGGAGTTCTCAAGGTCCAGCACGGGCACTACAAGCAAGCCAAGGGCTATCTCTACCGGGCGCTGGCAATCTGTGAGGAAACCGGCAACCTAACCGACAAAGCGAACGCCCTGGGAGCTCTCGGCGATGCGGAACTGCGGTTGGGCCAGCATCTGAAGGCGGTCACGTGCCTCCAGCAGGCCCTGGAGTTGTGGTCGCAGGCGGGAGACCGCGCGGAACAAGCGCGCGTCCTGTGCGACCTGGGCGTGAACGAGCTAAGACAGGACCGGCCGGCCCGGGCCATCGCTCACCTTGAGCAGGCTCTGGGACTGGCCAGCGAAGTCGGCGATCAGTTCGCGATGTTCTCGGCCCACAGCGGGCTAGGCGAAGTCATGCTGTCGACTGGCCGTCCCGCCGCCGCGCTCAGCGCTTACCAGCAAGCGCTTGAACTCGCCTGCCACGTGGCCGCTGAGGCCCGCGCCCACGAAGGACTGGGCAATGCCCATGACGCCTGCGGCGACCCCGGCCCGGCCCGCAGCCACTGGCAGAAGGCGCTCGCTCTCTACAGCGACCTAGGCGTACCGGAAGCGGATCAGATCCGCATTCACTTGGCACGCTCACCTGACGTCTGAGCTGACCCCCCACCCGCGCCCAAGCCAGGCTCTCCTCAAACTGAGGCCGGCGTTCGTCAGGCCCATCCGCAGTGGCCCGCTGTCAGCCAGCCAGTTCCCGGCGACAATGACTGATGCGCGAGGCCGCTTCACCAAGCCGATCAGCTTCACATCCGGCTCACCCGTTCCAGGCTCCCTAGTCTCCTAGATCTTTTAGCCACCGCCCGGCTCACCTCACGGACATCAGCGGCGTGATCTTCATAGGAGGAAGCCGGACTCGCCTCAGGAAACGACGTCCTGCGCCGCCCCCGGCTCGGCGCCAGCGAGGTCGGCCTGCGCCCCGGCCCGCGTGCGGCGCGGCGCCTGATAAGTCGCCGCGGACCGGTGTCTAAGCGGCGTCCTGGGGAGCGAGCAGGTACTCGGTGAACTGGCTGGAGGTGGTAAAGCCCAGGCGCCGGTAGACGGGATCGCCGTCGGCGGAGGCTTGCAGGATCGCGAGCTGGTGACCGTGCGCCCTTGCTGTGTGCAGGGCGGCCAGGGTGACGGCACTGCCGTAGCCGCGCCGGCGATGAGCGGCCAGGGTGACGACGTTGTAGATCCCGGCGACTTCCGAATCCAGGAACGCCTCGGCCGCGCAGACCGGACGGTCGCTGGCATAGCCGACCAGAAAGCGGGCTCCGCAGTTCACATCAAGCGCCCAGTCGGTGGCGGCGGTGAGGAAGTCGCGCACGGATGCCGATGGCGGGTCCTGGTCGGCCGAGACGACCGCGGCGTAGTCGGCGAACTGCTCCGGGGTGGCCGCCAGGCGGATGTCCAGTCCGGTTGGCTGCGGCGCTGGCGGGAGTTCCGTCAGGTCCTTCCACATGGCCGGCTCGGTGTCCGACTGTTTCAGGCCTGCGGCGGCAAGCTGCGCGGCAAGGTCAGGCGGCGAGGACGCGGGGCCAACGTGCCAGGAGAAAGGACGGCCGATCCCGGCCAGTTCCCGCACGGTCTCGGCTATCCGGGCCGGGGCTGTCTCCGACGTGAACCGAGCCGCCGCGACGACATTAAACGAGTCGTCAGCACGCCCGCTGTCAGCGATCAGCAGGTCACCAGTCCACCGGACGGCGGCACCTGGCACATGCCGGTGCAGGTGACAGGCATGCTCGGCGAAGTTCTGCTCCATCGCGGCGTGCAACTCATCGGCCGCGCTGACGTTGACAATCACCGCCCCACTGTAAGCCGCCGTCCCGCAGGACAAGGCGGGTCGTAGGGGCGGCCAGGGATGTAGCTTGCCCATTCGGCTGGGGTGAGCGGCTGGCCGACAGCGGCACAGAGAGTAGCGGCGGCCGATCTGACGTTCAGGTCCCAGAGCCGCACTGAGCCGTCGGAACTACCCGAGGCAAGCATGGTGCCTGCCGGGCTGAATGCCACTGAGTAGACATGGCCGGTCGGGCTGAGCGCGCTGCTGACATGCGTGATCTGAGCAGGCGCGGCGAGATCGGCGACATTCCACAGCCAGACGGTTCCGTCGGTGGAGCTGGCAGCGAGCGCTCGGCCGCTCGGGCTGAAGGCGACCGAATAGACATAGCTGCCAGGCCCGGCCAGCGGCGGGCCGAGCATGCGGGGCCGCCCTGGGCTGGTCAGGTCCCATAGGCGAATAGTCGAGTCAGCGCTGCCGATGGCGAGTACCCGGCCATTGGGGGAGAACGCCGCTGACAGCGCGTAGTTGGCTGATCCAGCTAGCGGGCGGCCGAGCAGCCGGGGTCTGGCCGGATTGGCCACATTCCACACCCAGGTGAAGCTGTCGGAGTCGGTCGCGGCCAGGATCTGCCAGTTCGGGCTGAACGCGGCCGAGAACATGATGGTCCGCGGGACTTGGACGAGGACATGCTGGCGTGGCCTGGCCAGGTCGGCAACGTTCCAGAGCCGGACCGATCCGTCGTAGCCAGTGCTGACCAGGACACGCCCGCCGGAGCGGAAGATGACGTCCTCAACAGCCCCGAAGGCGCTGGCCGTCAGCAGCGCGCCAACCTGGGTGAGGCCGCCAGGTCCGATTTGCCAGAACCTTATTTTCCCGTCGGAATAGCCTGCTGCCAGCAGCCGTCCGCTCGGAGCCCAGGTCGCGCTGATGACCGTGGCTCCGGGCACGGTGGCGCTGGCGGCCAGAGTACGGGTCGCGGTGTTCCACAGCTCCAGATCGTTGGTCGCGACGGCGAGAAGCTTGCCGTCCGGGCTGTAGGTGACCTGGCTGACGGTGCCCGTACCGAGCAAGATGGGCGTCGGTATCTCCCAGGCCCGTACCAGCCCGTCGGCTCCGCCCGCGATGACGCTGTGGTCGCCGTCCCAGGCAAGCGAGTTGACCGGCTGCGGGCCGGGCAGCGTCGCGAGTACCTCATCGGTGCCGGTGTCCCAGATCCGAACGGTGTTGTCGCTCGACGCGGCCGCAAGGGTGCGGCCGTCCGGGCTGAACGCTACGGCATTGACCCAGTCGGTCGCGGCGGTCAGCGGTGCCGGAGCGCGGACCGGGCGGCCTGGGTCAGCGATGTTCCACAGCCACACGGCGTGGTCGCTGCGGCTGCCAGCGGCCAGAGTCCGGCCATCAGGGCTGAACGCCAGCGTGTCCACGAGGCCTGCGGGGCCGGCGAGCGGACGGCCGAGCGGACGTGGCCTAGCTGGGTCGGTGATGTCCCACAAGCGTACGGTGTTACCGGCTGAGCCAGCGGCGAGCAGCTTGCCGTCAGGACTGATCGCGACGGCCTCGGCTTCGCTGGCGGGGCCGGTCTGCGGGCGGGCGACCAGCACGGGCCTGGCCGGGTCCGCTATGTCCCAGAGCCGGACGGTATCGTCCACGCTGCCGCTCGCCAGGATCTTCCCGTCGCGGCTGAATGCCAGGGAGTAGATGGTGCTCGTCGAGCCTCGAAGCGGTGGTCGGAGCGCGATGGCATGGCGCGGGTCCGCCACGTTGAACAGCCAGATGACCGCGCCGGCGCCGGCGGCAGCCAGAAGCCGGCCGTTATGGCTAAATACCACCGCGTACAGGGGGCTCTCCTGCAGTCGCAACAGCGGGCGGCCGATCGGGACAGGGTGCCCGGTCGCGGTCACGTTCCATAGCCGCAGCGTGCCGTCGGTGCCGACCACCGCGAGCGTCCGGCGATCTGGTGCCAGGGCCAGCCCTTGGACCGAGGAGTTCGTGTCACGGAAACGGCTGGCGACCGGGTACGCCGCCGATTCCAGTAAGCTCCCCCGCGCGGCCTGGGTCGGGCTGATCTGCCATGCGGCCAGGCTGAGCTGTGCGGCTAGCGATGGATCCTGGCTGCGGATCTGCTCGGCTTCTGTCGCGACCTCCCGCGAATCGGCCTGGTCGCGGGCAACTGTAGCGGCGTGTCGCTGCGCGAACGCGTAGCCGGTCAGTATCGCGGCCACGAGCGCCAGTGCGGCCAGCACGGCAGTCAGCTGCCGTAGCCTGGTGACGCGACGGCGCTCTGCCAGTGCCAGCGCCCGCTCACGGGCGACGCATTCGTCAAGAAACTCTCTGCCCAGCGGACGCAGGCTGGCCCGGTTGACCGGGTTAGCCACCCAGTCGACGGCGGTGGCGAGTGGCGCGCCGCGCATCAGTAATGCTTCGTCCCGCCTGGCCTCCTGCCACGCCGTAGCCGCGGACGCTATCCGGTGCCGGATCTTCAGCCCGTCGCGGTCGGCGCTGATCCAGTCCCGCAACCTCGGCCAGGCGGTTAGCAGAGCCTCATGCGTAATCTGCGCGGCGTATTCATCGACCGTGACCAGCCTCTCATCGACGAAACTGGCCAGCACGCGGACCGAGCGCCCGTCGTCAGACGCGCGATCACCGGCTAGGCATTCCTCCGCATCCGCACGACCGGGAAGCTCGTCCAGCGGCATCCTCGCCCGCGCCAGCGGCCCGCTCTCCGGGATGTAGACCAGTCCGAGGAACAGCCTCCTGGTGAGTTCCTGGTCGGCGTCACCAAGCGCGGTATAGGCCGCCTCCGCCGTGCGGGCAATCGCGTTCCAGATACCGCCGACCGCCTGATAGCCAGCAACGGTGAGCTTCCCGCCTCGATGACGTTCCCAGGTCGCGAGGAGCGCGTGGGACAGCAGCGGCAAGGTACCTGCCTCGTGCCCGTCGGCCGCCGGGTCACTAGCGGCCCGATACGGGGCGAGATCACTGATGAGCAGGTCAGCCAGCCCTGGATCGAGAGCAAGCCTGGCCTTGCGGGCAGGCTCGGTGATGGCTAGCCGTAGCTGGGATTGCGTCATCGGTCCAACCACGACCTGGCGATGCTGCAGCGAACTCGCCAGTTCCTGGTACCGCAGCGCCTGACCGTAGAAGTCGGCCCGCAGCCCGATCACGATCAGCATCTGGCCGGCCAGGTCAGCTAACGTCCCGATGAACTCCTGCCGCTCGGCTTCGTCCCGGCAGACGGTGAACGTCTCCTCGAACTGATCTACCACGACAGCCAGACGGGCCGATCCTGGCAGGCACTGTCTGACCTCAGCTAGCGACCGGCCGGTGACCTCACAGAGCCGGCCAGTAAGCGCGGTCATCGGCGCTGGACCAGGGGTGAACAACACAGCGCACCACTGGTCCGGCTGGTCATGCGGTTTCGCCATCAAGCGCGCGATGAGACCAGCCCGCAAGAGTGACGACTTGCCAGACCCAGATGCTCCGGTGACGGTCACAAGCTGGCCGGAGGGAATATCTGCCGCAAGGCCGGTAAGCAACTCGATCAGATCATCGCGCCCGAAGAACCACTCGGCGTCCTCAGCCTCGAATGACGCGAGCCCGCGATACGGCGCGGGCAATCCCGCAGGGCGCCGACCGGGAGACCGACGGACCCGTCCTAGCGCCTGGATCCATAACTCGGCCTGCTCCGGTACCCCCGCTCCGCAGCACCGCACCAGTCTGCGAAGCGTCTCAGCCTGAGACTGCGGGGGCAAGTGACGGCCTGCGAAGTAGTCGCCGGCCGTGCTCACCGGAATCCCAGCCCCGCTCGCGGCCTGCCGTACCGTCAGGCCCGCCCGCTCCCGCAGCAGCGTCAGCTCATGACCAAACTCTTTCGGCGTCGCCGCACGCCCCGGGTCGGGCTCGTCGAGCGGAATCGAAGTCATAGCAATTACTCCCGCACCGGAAAAGGCATCAGCCCATTATCGATTGATCTAATTATACGTAACGAGTCCGCAATATCATCTGAACTTGGCCTGACAAATACATGACAAGCAGAACCGTCAATGCCTCGGGTCGCGATATCACGCCAACTACCGATCCGCAAGCTGCCCGGCTGTCCGATGTTGTACGGCCTATCCTCGCTCCAGCGCTGTCCGCGTACGACCTTGTCCGGCCTAGTTCCCGAGCCCTTCCCTAGTCACCGCACAGCGGATCTCCTTCGAGTAACAGCCACCACCGGAAGGAATGGCAATCATGGAATCCAATACCCAGCAGCACCGCCGCTACCGCCGAGTCCTCGCTCTGCCACGGCGCTGGATGCGAGCCCTGGCAGTCGTCGCAGCCATCCCCGCGCTGGCGGGAGCGGCGATGATCGGCTCAGCAACTCCGCAGGCACAGGCGCAGATCAGGCCCGACTTCGCCTCATTCATCAGCACTGACGCTGGACGCCCGGCGGCGGTAGCTGTCTGCAGCGAGGCGTGCGGAACTCTTGGCCGCACCATAGAACCAGCCAACGGCACCGGCGCGGGAATGATCTGCTGGGAGACCGTAAGCTCGTTCGACGGTAACTACACCAGCAATAGATACTTTATTGTCAATATCAGCGGACAATCCGGCGAATGGTTCATTCACTCCTCCTACGTCTTCGATCAGACATCGGTGCCGAACTGCGGCTGACAACCGGCGCCTTCTAAAGGGATGCGGTCCCGGCCACAGGCCGGGGCCGTATCCTGTTCCCTCGCCAGGAACCATCCCTGGTGGACGGCAACAAGCGCCTTGCCCTGGCCGCGGCTGGGGTCCCCTGCTGTCGCGACCGCAGCAGCAGGGGACCCCAGCTGTTACCTCGCCGGGGCCGGTGCGATCACCGGGCTAGCGGCAGGCGTCGAGCAGGGTGATCGACAGTTCCGGGTTCTCCACGTGGGGGTTGTGGCCGAGGTCGGGGAGGGTCAGTGCCGCGACGCCCAGCTCGGCTAGCTGCTGATCGGTATTCATCGGGTCGTGTTCGCCGCGGGCCAGGGTGACCAGCGCTTGCGAGCTGGCTAGCAACCCCGCCAGATCGGGCGCTCCGACGGCATAGGCTGCCGGGTCCGTGGCCAGCCGCCATTGCCCGTCCTGCTCGCGCAGGCCGGCGTCGACGGCCGGGTCATCGGCGGACAGCAAGCCGGCCAGGCCCGATACCCGCAGGTAGCGGGCGGCAGCCTCGTCGCGCGAAGCGAACCAGGTCAGCGGCCGGCGCGCGATGGCATGTGCCCGGTCCAGATCCTCGCCGGTCCAGGCGACCTTGATTCCCAGGCCGATCACGGCCCGCACTGGCAAGGAAAACCGGCCGCTGGCCAGCGCGAGGCCGACGACCCCGCCCAGGGAGTGCCCCAGCACGACGATGGGTGTGCTGGACGGGGCGATGCGCGCGACCGCATCAGCGAGCCCGTCGAAGGTATACCCGGCTAGCGGCGACGAGCCTCCGTGACCAGGCAGGTCAGGCGCCAGCCAGCGACCGGGCCACCGCTGGGCGAGCTGAGGCCGCCAGCAATTCCAGACGTCGCCGGTCGCGCCAAGGCCGTGCAGCAGCAACAAGACCGGCTCGCCGCTGCCACCCTCCTGAACTCGCAATCGCGCCTCCATAATCGAAGTGTGACACCAGCCCGGCCTGCTCGGCCTGACACCGAGCTTGTCTTCGACCCCTCGACCTACGCTGACGCGGTGCCGTTCGAGGCCCTGGCCCGGCTGCGGCGAGAGACCCCGGTCGTCTGGGTGGCCGAGACTCCGGTGCTTGGCTGGCCGCCCGGCCCCGGGTTCTGGCTGGTGCTGCGGCATGCGGACATCGAGTCCGTGCTGACCAGGCCGCAGCTGTTCTCTTCCTCCCTCGGGGCAACCCAGATCCGTGACCCGCCGACGCCGCAGGCACTGCACTATGTCCGGCAGATGATGCTGAACATGGACCCGCCAGATCACTCGCGGCTGCGCCGGCTGCTCGGCCGGTCGTTCACGCGACGGGCGGTGTCCCAGCTTGAGGACCGGATCCGCGGTCATGCCCGTGCCATCTGTGACCGGGTCTTCTCCGGTCCGCAGGGGGAATGCGACTTCGCCACCGACGTGGCCGCCGACCTGCCGCTGCTCACCCTGGCCGACGTGCTTGGCGTGCCGCAGGAAGATCGCTGGCTGCTCTTCGACTGGTCGAACCGGGTGATCGGCTACCAGGATCCCGACTATGCGTCGTCGGCCGAATTCGACCACGGCGCGGGCACGCCCATGGCCAGGCAGGCGCTAGCGCTGCGACCGGTGCCGGATGGTAGCGGCCGGATGCCCGATCCTCGGACCAGGCAGGGATTGGCTGACCTGTACGCCTACGCCCACCTGCTGGCCCAGGAGAAGCGGCGCCACCCCAGGGATGACGTGATGTCGATCCTGCTGGCCCAGGCGGACGACGGCGGCGATCAGGTGTCAGAAGCCGAGTTCGAGAATATGTTCTGGCTGTTCGCGGTTGCCGGGAACGAGACCCTGCGCAACGGTCTGCCGGGCTCCTGCATCGCGCTGCTTGAGCACCAGGGCGCCCAGGATGAGCTGCGCGCCGATCCCGGGCTGATGCCCGTAGCGGTCGACGAGATGCTGCGCTGGTGGACGCCGGTCATGACGTTCCGCCGGACCGCGACCACGGAGTGCGAGCTGGGCGGGCAGCACATCGCCGCGGGCGACAAGGTCGTCGTCTCCTTCATCTCCGGGAACCGCGACGAAGCCGTCTTCGCCGACCCCGGCCGCTTCGACCTCCGCCGCCACCCCAACCCTCACCTGGTATTCGGCCACGGCCCGCACTTCTGCCTGGGCGCCCACCTCGCCCGCGTCCAGATGCGCGCGCTATGGACGGAAGTCCTGGCCCGCACATCCCGGATCAGCTACGCGGGCCAGCCGTCCTACCTGCGATCGAACTTCCAGCGCGGCGTGAAACGGCTGCCGATCCGCTGGACCGCCTGAGGTTCTCGACGGAAGCCTTCTCATCATCGAGACCTCAGCGGAGGTGCGGTCTGGCCAGTGAGCGCTATCGCGAATCGACGACAGACGTAAACGCGCCGGAATCTCGCCCTCATCTCCGCCTCGTGCTCAAGAGCCACGTGCAGGAAGACCTTTATCGGAGTCAGACCGGGGAGCGCCTGGACCGCTCTGGCCGGCTCTGCGGCATCAGCATAGTAGTCGGCGTATACATGCAGGTAGTGATGACTTTCGCGCATACCGCGAGCGCGATACCAGCGCAAGGTTGCCTCGTCATCACGAGTCCAGGCGTCAATGGCAGCCGCGCCGAGGGATGCGGCCCTGGCACAAGCCAGCTCGAATAGCCGAGTCCCGATCCCCTGATGCTGGTAGTCCGGGTGAACAGCAATCGTGTCGATCGTGGCGAGGTCACCGTCGACCGACAGATCAAGTACCCCGACAACCACACCCGAGTCGACCGCCACCAGCTCCGCACCCGCGGCCGGAGACTTCTTGGCCGTCATGATGTCATCGAAGTACGCAGTCCCCAAAAAGGCCAGCACCCGGCAGCGCAGCCAGTCCCGCTCATCGGCGCGCTCGTAGTCACGGATCTCGATCAGCACAGGCTCGATCGTGCCGCTCGGCACCACCCGATGACAACGGCATTTTCACCAGCCGACAGTACCGGCAGCGATATCCTTAGCCACGCCCCCACCGCCCAATCCAGCCTTGCCCGGCCCCGCGGACCGCATGGCCGTAAATACCCAGAATCAGGCAGGAAGGCGATCACGATGCCGGGTGTGCCGATGGCGTTTCACGTGATGGCGAAGCCGACAGGTGCGGTGTGCAACCTGGACTGCGAGTACTGCTTCTTTCTGTCCAAGGAGATGCTGTATCCGGGCAGCAGGTTCCGGATGGCCGCCGACCTGCAGGAGACCTACATCAGGCAGTTGCTTGAGGCGCACGCCGGGGCGCCAGAGGTAGTGGTCGCCTGGCAGGGCGGCGAGCCGACAATGATGGGGCTGGATTTCTTCCGGCGGTCGATCGAGCTGCAGCACCAGTACGCCAGGCCAGGTCAGCGGATCCTGAATACGATCCAGACGAATGGCACCCTGCTCGATGACGAGTGGGGAGCGTTCCTGCACGATCATGAGTTCCTGGTCGGGATCTCGATCGACGGCCCGCCGGAGTTGCATGACGCGTACCGGGTGGACAAGGGCGGCAAGCCTACACATCACCGGGTCCTGCGCGGTCTGGAGGTACTTAAGCAACATGGCGTCGAATGGAACGTGCTGACCACCATTCACGCCGTCAATGGAGATCACGGCCGTGAGGTGTATGCCTACCTGCGCGAGCACCTCGGCGCTTATTTCATCCAATTCATTCCTATCATCGAGCGCGCCACGGAGCAGACCCTTCCGATCGCCGACACCGGCTGGGGGCACGGTGTGCAGGGACGTCCGCTCTACAGGCAGGAAGGTGACCTCGTCACCCACCGGTCGGTCGGGCCGGCGCAGTACGGCCGGTTCATGATCGACGTCTTCGAGGACTGGGTGCGCCGCGATGTCGGCACCGTCTATGTGCAGATGTTCGATACCGCGCTGGCCAGCTGGCACGGCGAGCCGGGCGGGATGTGCGTGCACGCGGAGACCTGCGGGCAGCAGCTCGCGCTTGAGCACAACGGCGATCTGTACTCGTGCGATCACTACGTCGAGCCCGGTTATCTGCTCGGCAACATCGGCGAGCGGTCGCTGCTTGAGCTGACCGTCTTGCCCGAGCAGCGGCGATTCGGGCAGGATAAGCGCGACACGCTGCCCCGGTACTGCCGGCAGTGCGAGGTCCGCGTCGCCTGCAATGGCGGCTGCCCGAAGGACAGATTCACCACGACGCCCGACGGCGAGCCCGGGCTGCATTACCTGTGCCCTGGCTATAAGGAGTTCTTCGGTCACGTCAGCGAGCCGATGAAGGCAATGTCGGCACTGCTGCACGCGGGCAAGCCGCCCGCCGACCTGATGCAGGCCTATGCGGCGGCCGACTCCCGGCGCGGCCGCAACGATCCCTGCTCGTGCGGCAGCGGCCGCAAGTGGAAGCACTGCCACGGCATCGCGCCTGCCTGGTAAGCCGCGATCACCCGGTGCGGGTGGCGACACCGATCGGGCAGCTTGGCCAGCATTGTGCGTGATCGCTGGTCAGGTGCGTGCGGAGAGGGGCGTCAGGATGGCCGAGGAGTTCAAGGGCACCATCAGTCTCGACATCAGGGACTCGGTGCCTGACTGGGCGCCGTTCGAGCCGCCGAAGGCACCGGCCGGGGCGCCGAACGTGGTCTACATCGTGCTGGACGACGTGGGGTTCTCTGCCCTGTCCTGCTATGGCGGGCCGATCGAGACGCCGAACATCGACCGGATCGCGGCCAGCGGCGTCCGCTATACGCAATGGCACACCACGGCGCTGTGCTCGCCGACCCGGTCGTGCCTGCTGACCGGCCGCAATCACACCCGCAACTCGATGGCCTGCATCACCGAAGCCTCGATCGGGTTCCCGAACGGCAGCGGTGCCATCCCCCCGGAGAACGGCATGCTGCCGGAGATCCTCGGCGCACAGGGCTGGAACACCTACATGGTCGGCAAATGGCACCTGTGCCCCTCGGATGAGATGAACGTCGCCTCGACCCGGCGCAACTGGCCGTCAGGACGCGGGTTCGAGCGCTGGTACGGGTTCCTGGGGGCCGAGACCAGCCAGTGGTATCCGAACCTGGTCTATGACAACCATCCAGTGGATCAGCCGAAGTCGCCGCAGGACGGCTATCACCTCACCGAGGACCTGACCGACAAGGCGCTTGAGTTCATCAAGGACGCGAAGTCGATCGCTCCCGACAAGCCGTTCTTCCTCTACTACGCTCCTGGTGCCGCCCACGCTCCGCATCAGGTGTCGAAGGAGTGGACCGACAAGTTCAAGGGCCGCTTCGATCTGGGCTACGAGGCGCTGCGCGAGCAGACGCTGGCCCGGCAGAAGCAGCTGGGTATCGTGCCCGCCAGCACCGAACTGCCTAAAATCAACCCCATAGGTACGGAACAAGATCGCAGGGGGCCTGACGGCCAGCCGTTCCCAGAGGTCGACGTCACCAGGCCGTGGGACTCGCTGAATGCCGACGAGAAGCGGCTGTTCTGCCGGATGGCCGAGGTCTACGCGGGTTTCCTGGCCCATGCCGACCACCACATCGGCCGGCTCCTTGATTACCTGGAGGAGTCGGGCCAGCGCGAGAACACGCTCGTCGTGCTCGTGTCGGACAACGGGGCGAGCGGCGAGGGCGGCCCGAATGGCTCGGTGAACGAGAACAAGTTCTTGAACGGCGTCCCTGACGACCTGCGAGCGAACCTGGCGATGATCGACGAGCTCGGCGGGACCAGGACCTACAACCACTATCCGAACGGCTGGGCGATGGCCTTCAACACGCCGTTCAAGCTGTGGAAGCGGTACGAGTTCAACGGCGGCACCGCCGATCCCTGCATCATCTCGTGGCCGACAGCCAAGGCGGGTCAGGCCGGGCCGGCGGCAAGGGAGAGCTGCGTCATCAGTACCATCACGCGATCGACATCGTCCCGACCATCCTGGACACGCTGGGCGCGGCTGCCCCGGCCACGATCAACGGCCATGTCCAGAGCCGCTTCGACGGGGTGAGCATGCGCTACAGCGCCGGAGACGACTCGGCGCCTTCGGCCCGCAAGACGCAGTTCTACTCCATGCTCGGCTCCAGGGGGATCTGGCATGAGGGCTGGAAGGCGGTCACCAATCATCCGACGGTCAGCGGGTGGGGTCACTTCAACGACGACACCTGGGAGCTGTATCACACCGACACCGACCGCTCTGAGCTGCACGATCTCGCCAGCGAGCACCCGGAGAAGGTGCGGGAACTGGTCAACTTGTGGTTCGCCGAAGCCGGCGCGAACGGGGCGCTGCCGCTCGATGACCGCTCGCCGGTGGAGATCCTCAACACCGGGCGGCCGGTGCTGACCTCGCCGCGCGACCGGTATACCTACTTCCCTGACACTGCGGAAGTGCCCGAGGCGCAGGCGGTCAACGTGCGTAATCGCTCCTACTCCATTGGTGCGCTCGTCGACATCCCGGCCGCCGGCGCTGAGGGTGTGCTCTTCGCGCACGGGTCCCGGTTCGGCGGGCATGCCCTTTACATCAAGGACAATCGGCTGCACTACGTCAACAACTTCGTCGGTGTCGCCGAGCAGAAGATCGACGGCACCGAGAACGTGCCGGCGGGACGCGATCTCATCCTCTCGGCCTCGTTCGACAAGGATGGTGAGGCGGCACCGGGCGTGGCCACCGGGACCTTGTCCTTGTATCACGGGGACAGGAAGGTCGGTGAGGGCCGGATCAAGACCCAGCCGGGCTATTTCAGCCTCGCCGGCGAGGGCCTGTGCGTGGGCCGCGACAGCGGCGAGGCCGTGACCAGCGACTACCCGAACGGATCCGCGCACCACTTCACCGGCGGCACCATCAAGCGGGTCGCCGTCGATGTCAGCGGCGACCCGTACCTTGACCTTGAGCGCTCAGCCCGGGCCATGCTCGCCAGGGAGTAATCCTTATTACTAGTCGCCCCGGAAGGCGCCAGCTGGGCTGAGTGCGTGGCCGGCGATGGCATGGGGCAGGTAGTCGCGCTGGAAGATCGTGGCGACGAGCTGGCCGCGGCTGTGCACGCCAGTCCGGTCGAACACTGACTTCAGGTGATCCTGGACGGTGTCGGCGGTCAGGTGCAGCTGGCTGGCGATCTGGCGGGTCGACATGCCCTGGCAGACCAGGGCGGATATCGTCCGCTCGCGATCAGTCAGGCCGTAGGCGGCCATGATCAGCGGTGCGACCTCGGCCGGTGCCGCTTCCTGGACGATCACCGTGACCACCTTCTCGGCCTGCGGATTCATCCAGGATGCATGCAGTGTGGCCCAGCGTCCGCTTCTGGTGCGCACCTGCAGGCGCGGCATGACGGCTCGGTAAGCGGGCAGGTGACGGAGCCTGGCGGCGAGCGCGGAGATCTCGATCGGAAGATCCGAACCGTCGGCCTGGCCGCCGAGGTCCTCCAGCCATTGGCCCGCGGCATCGTTCATGCCCGGTCACGGCGCCGTCGGCGGCGAGCATGACCAGACCTGGTCCGTCCTGGCGCCTCGTCCAGGTCGCAGGCCTGACGGAGCAGACCCACGCCGCAGGCCCTCGGCTAGGTGCGGGGCGAGGCGCTGCACAAACCGCGCCTCGTCAGGCGAGAACGACGTGCGGCGCCTCGCGGTGCAGGCAGATGTAGCCCCAGCAGGTGTCCCGGACCCGCAGCACCGCGCGAAGCTCGTCCTGCAGCCCGAGCGGCGCGAAAATGTCCCGGTAACGGTCGCTCCTGGCCGGGTGGCCGCTCGGTCGCCTGCATCAGCGTGCGCACGCCCGTCCGGATCGCGGGCGAGCTCGGTCCACTTGTTGACGTCCTGGTGCAGGAACTCGTTCTCAACGAAGTACGGCCCGGAGTCCTCCGGCAGCTCCTCGCGATAGCACCGGGTGAATAGCAGCGTGGCCGGGTCGGCGGATGCCCACCACAGCGCGTCGACCGGCACGGCCTTCCGCAGCCGCGGCAGGACCGCAGCCCGCAGCGCATCGGCGTCCAGCCCCGACCTGCAGGCGGGCGCCACCGCGGCGACGAGATTATCGGCGGCCGGACCGGTGAGCATGGCTCCTCATCTCCTGCCGTTTCCTTCATCTAGCTGCGGGCCACAACTTCGTAGCTGCCCCGGCGACCAGCTCGGTGCCGGTCGCCGCGACTGTCGCCGCACGGCTCTGCTCGGCGAACTGATCGGTGGCCTTCGCGGCGTCGTCGCTGTCCCACAGCGTCAGCGTCAGCGCGGTGCCGGCGTCGCGGTCGACCAGGAACACCGCGCCCGCGTTCCCGGGCAGGCCCTCGACGAAGCCCTTGACCGTGCTGACCGCGTTGTCGGCCCACTTCTGCAATGCCTCCGGTGACCCGGACCATGTCGACGTTCGTGCGAACATTCTGGCTCCTTTCCTCACCACCATCGTCGCAAGGCAGATGCCAGGGCACCCTCCCAGAATCCTGGGAGACCGAGCGGCCTACTCCGGCGAGCGCAGCCGCGCGGTCACAGCGGCTGCCAGTCCGGCTCGGTGCCGGTTGTCAGCCTGGTGCCGGGCCGGGCAGGGCGGGAGGGAGTGTTCGCGGTGGTGAAGATCGTGGGCGTGCCGCGCACGTTCTTGACGTAGGCCAGGCGCGTCGCGTTCGGGGCAAAGACCGCCTGGTAGCCGCCGGGCAGAACCGTTGCGGGCAGCGGGAAGTTCAGCGAGGGCTCGATCCCCACGTGCGTGCACGGGGCGCCGGCCGGGCACTTGGCCACGCTCACGATGACACCGGTCGCGAACGGAGGACGGCGCGGATACCAGTCAGGGTCGCTGAACCTGGTCGTGTTCGCGTGCGCGTACTCAAGGCTCGGATCGCCGCCCACGTACGCGGACTGGCTGGGGAAGGTCACCGCGGCCAGGCAGAACTTGAAAGATGCCGGGCACAGGACATGTCCCGTGCCCTCGAACAGCAGGGCCGAGTCGCCTTCTGCGGTCACCTGCCAGGCGACCGGGGCTGGGAGCGCGGTTACCCGGAGCGCACCACTTTCCGAACTGGTTATGAAGGTCCTTGAGGTGCGGGTAGCGGTGTCGTACCTGGTCAGGTAGCCCGACTTCGCACCGCGCGCGGTCTTCACGAAGGCGAGGTACCGGCCGTTCGGTGACCAGGTCGGCCGGGCGTCAGTGAAGGCAGGGGCGGCGCGGGTGATCTGCGCCAGATGACTGCCGTCGGCGTTCATGACCCACAGGTTGCCGCTGCGCAGGAACGCGATCCGGGTGCCGGCCGGCGACCAGCGCGGGCCTGACGAATGGCCATCGCTGGTCAGCCGGCGCAGCCCGGCGCCGCTGGGCTGGATGGTGTAGATGTCGCCGCCGCGCACGAACGCGATCCTGCCGTTTGCGCCGGAATAGGCGGCGTGAGCGGTCCCGGCGAGGCAGGCTATCCCCGCGAGCCCGGCGAGGCTGGTGCCGAGCAGCGTGATCGCCGTGCCTGCCGACCTGCGGAGCGTCCGCCTGGCCCGAAATCGCTGTTTCATGCGTCCCCCGATCTGCGGACGTGGGCATTCGTCCCGACTCGCGTCTACTCAAGATGCCACGTCGCGGAGGCAGAGACTGCGGTTTTCCGCGTTCATGCCGTCAGCCGCCGGTTACCAGGGCCGTGGTGATGGCGGCGTCGATCGAGCCGGGCGAGCAGGTTAAGCCATCCGCGGGCTTCTGCCGTTAAAATTGAGCGACCGGGACCTCCCTGGAAAGGTCATGCGGATGATGCTGGCGATGGCGGCTGCCGGGGTGGGTTGGGCGCTGCGATGGGACCGGGCTAAGGCCAGCGCGGCCGGGGGCTGGTCATGAAACCCGGTGAGCGTGTGGTCCTGCTCGCGTGGCCGCGCAGCGGGAGCTCAAGCCTGTGGGGCATTCTGGCAGCCCACCCAGACCTCGACCTTCTCCCCGACGAGCCGTTCAACGAGGGCTTCGCCGACTGGGCGCCTGACAACCCTGACTACCTGGCCCGGATCCATGACATCGAGTCCCTCGACACGGTGCTCACTGAACTGTTCGAGCGTTACCGCGGCATCAAGGTACTCAGCTACCAGCTCGACGAAGAACAGCTCCGCCACCTCATCGAGCGGCCCGACTTGAGGATCATCTTCATCAGCCGGCGCAACCTGCTGCAGACAGCGGTGTCGGACCGCATCGCGAAGCAGGCAAAACTGTGGAACCGCTGGGACGCCGATCAGGAACGGCCGCTGGAGCAGTATTACGACGCCCTGGAGCCACTGGACCTCGAGGACCTTCGCAGCTACATCAGCGAGCTGGCCCCTCATCTGCGCTGGATCGAGTCCCTCCTGAACCTCCGCCAAGACGATCGCACGCTGCGGCTGAACTACGAAGACCTCTACTTCGCGACCCCGCAAGCGCAGCGCGCCCAGCTATCCGCCCTCTGGTCCTTCCTTGACCTGACCCCGCCCAGCGCACCGGAGGTCGACTACTACCTCGATCCCCGGACGGCGAAGCTAGGCGGGCCGCAAACCTACGGCCGGCTCTCGAACGCGGCCGAGATCGACGCGGCCCTGGGCACCGACGAGACCGGCTGGCTGTTCCCGCTAGATCCGCGAACGCCATGCCCCAGAGGCGGCTAGCGATTTCGTCGATCGCGCCGTCGAGCGTCTTCTCCTGGATCGCGAAGCGCTCAGCAAGCTCACATCGGTCGGGCTGGCGCTGCCACTCGAAGGTGAGCAGATCCTTGAGTCGGATGCGAGGATCACGGCCAACCCGGTGGCACATGATCTCACCTCGATCCAGGAATTTGTATAGCTGCGTACGGCTCATTCCAAGGCGCTCGGCGGTCCGCCGCTGGCAACTGAGTCAGCTCATCGTCTCCACCGCAACGCCGTGATCGTTCACGCGGGGCGCGACCCGGTCAGCGAAACTGACCGAGGCTCAATAATCATTAGCGAAAACTACCACTCGACAACACAGATGGATGGAGCCGCCTATCGGAATCGAACCGATGACCTATTCATTACGAGTGAATCGCTCTGCCGACTGAGCTAAGGCGGCCAGCCGTCGTGAGACGGCAGCGAAGAGAGTCTACCGGTTGCCGGGGCTCTCGCGCTCGCGACCGTGCATAGCCTCGCAATCTTGCGGCGATCCGCACACACTGGCGGCCGGTGGCAGCCGTAGCGCTGGCCGGTCCCGGCGATCTTCACGATGACCTGACCAGCCGGGACGTTGTATTCGGGAGCGATGCCGACCCTTCAGAGGACTCAACGACGGCAGCGCAGATCCTGTCCGCACAGCCCCGAATCCCGCCCGGAAGCCCGGCCCGAAGCCCGGCCTCCTCACGCGGACCGATCTGGCGAAGCTCGACCCTGGCCCGCAGCCGGGTCGCCAGGTCCTACCGTTTTTCTAACGCGTGCTCTGGCGGACGAGTCCGGTTCCGGAGGCCTTTCGCCAGGTTCCCGGAGAGCGTCGTCCTTCTCGTGGAGAGTTGTCAGCGTTTTCGTGGAGCGTTGTCGTTTAATGGAGAGTTGTCAGCGAATAGCGCGGCTAACTCTCCACGAGGCGACAAGTGTCCACGAGAACACTGAAAACCCTCCACGAGAATACCGACAACTTTCCGGGAAACGACAACCTTCCGGGAGAGGCCAGTTCCCGGAACCCCGAAAGGGTCGATACCCGACAAATTCAAAACACGGGCCGGGCTGAACACCGCCCCAACCCGCGAGGAGGTCTGGGCCGGAGCGGGTCACCCACGCGTATTTCCGGTGATCAGGAGAATGACGCGATGCCGGAACATTGATCGGGGGAACGCACCCTTAATGTTCCGGGATCACGACTCAACCCCAGCGCACGGAAACCGAGTGGCGTGATCACGCCCCCAAACTTCCGTGAGCAAGAGCCTCACCATGATCACGGAACCCCGCTGGGGCGGGTGCCGGGGCCGGGGCTAACCCGAGCCGGGGCCAGCCCGAGCCAGGGCTAACCCGAGCGGCTGGCCAGGGCCAGGGTCAGTTCCTCTACTGCCAGCAGGGGCGCAACGCTGGCCGTCAGGCGTTCTCGGCAGCGCATGATCGCCTCCATTCGCCTGACCGTCATTGCTGAGGTGCTGGAGTCGGCCACCGAGCGCAGGTCGTGCTCGCGGCTCGCGTTCGCCAGCTCGACGGTGGCGCCTACCTGAACGGCGAGCACGTCCCGGTAGAACGCCGCCAGGTCCAGCAGCGCCAGGTCGAGCGAATCTCGCTTGGTCCTGGTCGCGCGGGACTTCTGCCGGTCCTCTAGTTCCTTGAGCGCTCCGGCCGCACCCCTGACGGCGGTGGCCACGCCCTTGCCCGTCGAGCCCTCGCCGAAGGCGCGCTTCAGCGCCTCGCGTTCTGGCACGTCGAGGGCCTCGGTCGTGGCGGCGGCGTCGGCCTCGGCGGCCTTGACGAGGGCAGCGGCGGCGGCGAAGGCCTCGGCGATGCCGGTCACCCGGAGCGGCACGGTCAGCACGGCAGCGCGTCGCTTGGCCGACTCTGGGTCGGTGGCCAGGCGGCGGGCCCGGCCGATGTGGCCGAGTGAGGCCCTGGCCGCGTCGAGCGCCAGCTCGGCATCGACTCCTTCGTCGCGCAGGATCGCCGAGACCGCGTCGGTCGGCGGCGTGCGCAGCGTGATCAGCCTGCACCTGGACCTGATCGTGGTCGGCAGGTCGGCGGCCGACGGCACGCACAGCAGCCAGATCGTCCTCGGCGGCGGCTCTTCGATGGCCTTGAGCAGCGCGTTGGCCGCCTGCTCCGTAGCCCGGTCGGCGTCTTCGAATAGGACGATCCGCCAGCCCCCGTACACCGGCGATGATGCCGCCTTGAGCACGAGGTCCCTGGTCAGCCTGACTCCGTAGGAGAGCCCGTCGGGCCGGACGAGCAGCACGTCGGGGTGGCTGCCAGCGGCTACCTGCCGGCAGGAAGGGCACCGGCCGCAGCCCTGCTCAGCGCACAGCAGGGCGGCGGCGAAGGCGCCGGCGGCAACCGACCGGCCAGAACCCGGCGGCCCGGTGAACAGCCAGGCGTGGGTCGCCGCGCCAGAGCCGACCGCCGTCCGCAGCTCCTGGACGACCTCGTCCTGACCGACCAGCCGGTCGAACACCGTGCCCTGTGTCATTCGCGGATCACCTGGGTCAGTCTCGGATCACCGGGATCGAGCCGGTGATCTCCTCGGCCCGCTCGGGCACCGGGTCAGGCAGCAGCTCGCGCACGGCCCGCTGGATACTCTTGCTGAGCTGGTAGCTGTCCATGGTCGCGTCAAGCACAAGGTACCGGTCAGGGTCGGTCTCGGCCAGATCGAGGAACGCGTGGCGGACCCGGTTGTGGAACTGCTCTGGCTCGGACTCCAGCCGGTCGGCCGAGCGAGCCCGGCGACCGAGACCCTCAGCGGGCGGCAGATCGAGCAGGAAGGTCAGATCGGGCACCAGCCCGCCGGTGGCAAGATCATTGAGTCTCTTTAATGGCCAGAACGGGCAGCCTGCGCCCGCCGCCCTGGTAGGCCAGCGATGAATCCACGTATCTGTCGGTAACGACGATCGTGCCCCTGGCCAGCGCCGGCCCTACCACCGACGTCACATGCTCGGCCCGGTCGGCGGCGTACATCATCGCCTCGGCCCACGGGGTCAGGCCGGTGTGCGCGGTATCGAGCAGCAGCGCCCGCAGCCGCATGCCCATCTTGGTCGCACCGGGCTCGTGCGTGGCCAGCACGTCGTAGCCGTTCTCGCGCAGCCAGATGGCGAGCAGCCGGGCCTGAGTCGACTTGCCCGCCCCCTCGCCGCCCTCGAACGCCAGCAACACCCCGTGCCCGCGCGGCCTGCCGCCGTCCCGGCCGGCTCCGTCCTCGTCCCGGCGGATGACGGCCTGCCTGGGCGGATCCGGCATGGGCTTGCCCCGGAGAGCCCCGATCAGGTCGGGCAGCAGCGGCACGCCGCTGCGGTCATCCATCTGCCGGAAGGACGTCCAGCCGAGCAGCACCGCCACCCCGGCGGCCAGCAGCAGCACGAAGTTGACGCCGACCGAGGCGTACCGCAGGTGCCCGATGGTGATGTCGGGAGCACCTGAGATCCCCTTGATCACGGACGAGAAGGCGAACGCGAGCAGGCCAGAGCACGCGATCACGCCGAACATGACCACCCGCAGCGCGGACTGCAGGAACGCGAAGGTCCGCCCCCGGGTGTCGTCATCGACCTCCCGGCCGATGATCGTGTACCCGGTCACATAGGCGATGCCCGCGCAGATCCCGAGCACGACCACGAGCACGATGACGACCGGCAGGTTGGGGATCAGCGCGATCAGCGCGAGCGGCAGCCCGGCCGCGGCGATGGCCACCCCGAACAGCCGGCGTTTGCTGAAATCGCCCAGTACCTTGACGGCCGGGGACATGCCGACGGCCAGGCCGAGGAAGATCGCCGCGAACACGAATCCCCAGCCAGCCGCACCGCCGTGCAGCGTGCTGGTCACGTAGCCGTAGCCGAGCCCGACGATCACGCCGGCCGCCGCGAACGCACCGAGCATGCCGATGGTAATGCCGCGCACCAGTCCGGTTCCTGCCCGGCGAACTTCCAGCCCTCCCAGATCGACTTGGCCACCGATGGCACCGAGATCCGCTCGCCGGAATCGTGCCTGGGCAGCATGCGCAGCGAGGTAGACGGTGATCGCCGAGACGACGAAGGTCGCGGTGTTGAAGTAGAGCGACAGCGCGACCTGACCGCCGCCGGCGCCGTCGAAGTAGCTGAACTCCCGGCCGAGCAGCTGGCTGATCGTCCCGAGCACCACGAAGAACAGCGCCGCGACCGGGGCCGTCCCGTAGGTCGTGAGCAGGCTGAGCCCGTTGGCCTCTTCGAGCTTGTCCGGCGGCACCAGATTCGGGATCGAAGCGTCCTTGGCCGGCGTCCAGAACAGCGAGGCACAGCAGGCCAGGAACTGGGCGACGTACAGCCAGGTCAGCTTGGGCGCGAAGCCGACCACCAGGTTGAGCGGAATCGACAGGTACAGCACGGCGCGCACGACATCGCCGATGATCAGGTTGATCCGCCGGTCGAACTTGTCGGCTACCGCGCCGGCCAGCGGCCCGAACAGCAGGTACGGCAGCAGCGAGGTAATCCAGACGCCGCTGACCGCGACGCTGCCGGTTG
The DNA here is from genome assembly GCA_963819285.1 of uncultured Actinomycetota bacterium. Lineage (GTDB taxonomy): Bacteria > Actinomycetota > Actinomycetes > Streptosporangiales > Streptosporangiaceae > Chersky-822. The sequence goes on along the minus strand of CAWFVM010000001.1, from coordinate 110,467 downwards.
TCGTGTTGCCGCCGGTGGCAGTCCGCTCGCGGCCGGAGAGCCCGTGCCGGTCAGCGAGTAAGCCAGCGCGGACAGCGCGAGCAGGCTCAGCCAGTCCCCCAGGCTGGACAAAGACGTAGCTATCCAGATCCGCCTGAAAGGCTTGATCGACAGCACGCCATCGTGGCTGCCGCCCAAATGGGATCTAAGGCTCATTGTGCAAGGCTATCGATAAGGCGCGGTAGTCGAGTGCCAGCAGACGCGAACGCGGCTCCTATGATCCCTCTGAACTGGGGGTCTCGGCTACCGACGATCCGCCTGGCCCGCCCGGTCGGCTTGGCCGCCCTGGCCGGTCGTCTTGGCCGTGCTGGTCTTAGCCGCGCCGGTCTTGGCCGTGCTGGCCGGAGTGGCCGTCTTCGGCTTCGCCGGGGTCTTCGCTGTCGCCCGCCCGGACTCGATCGGGTGGGGCCGACGTCCGGCGCTTGGTCGACGGGGCCGCCGCGCGGCGCTCGGCCAGCAGCTCGATCGCCCGCTGCAGCGTGATCGACTCGGGCGCGTCGCCCTTGCGCAGCGACGCGTTGGTCTCGCCGTCGGTCACGTACGGCCCGAACCGGCCTTCGCGCAGCACGATCGGCTTGCCGCTGGCGGTGTCGTCGCCGAGCTCGCGCAGCGGCGGGGCGGCCGCTCCCCGCGCCGCCCGGCCGCGCTGCTTGGGCTGGGCGAACAGCTCCTTGGCCTGGTCAAGCGTCAGCGTGAACAGCTGGTCGTCCGACTCAAGCGACCGGCTGTCGGTCCCCTTCTTGGCGTAGGGACCGTACCGGCCGTTCTGCACGGTGACCGGCTCGCCGTCGATCTCGCCGACCGTGCGCGGCAGCGTCAGCAGCCGCAGGGCGTCGTCGAGCGTGACGCTGTCCAGGTCCATCGCCTTGAGCAGCGAAGCCGTCCTCGGCTTGGCCGTCGACGGGCGCGTCCTCGGGCAGCACCTCGGTCACGTAGGGCCCGAACCGGCCCGCCTTGGCGACCACGGTCAGCCCGGTCGACGGGTCGGTCCCGAGGATCTTGTCCCCGGTCGGCCTGCTGAGCAGCTCAGCGCGTACTCAGCGGTCAGCTCGTCCGGCGCGGTGTCCTCGGGCACGTTCACCCGCTGGCCGTCGTGCTCCAGGTAAGGCCCGTACCGGCCGACCCTGATCACGATGTCGGTGCCCGCGAGCGGGAACGAGCTGACGTCCCTGGCATCGATCTCGCCGAGGTCGCTCACCAGCGACTTGAGCCCCTCCTCGCCCGGCGGCGCCGAAGTAGAACCGGCGCAGCCACGGCACCCGGCCGGCGTCCCCGGCCGCGATCTGGTCGAGCGCGTCCTCCATCCGGGCGGTGAACTCGTAGTCGACCAGGTGGGTGAAGTGCCGCTCCAGCAGCGTGATCACCGCGAACGCGACGAACGACGGCACCAGCGCGGTGCCCTTCTTGAACACGTAGCCGCGATCCAGGATCGTCCCGATGATCGTCGCGTAGGTCGACGGCCGGCCGATGTCCCGGTCTTCGAGCTCCTTGATCAGCGACGCCTCGGTGTACCGCGCGGGCGGCCTGGTCGAGTGATCGGCGGCAGCCAGCCGCAGAACGTTCAGCGGGTCGGTCTCGGCCAGCGGCGGCAGCCGGCGCTCGCGGTCGTCCCGGTCGGTCCCGTCGGCCTCCTCGACTTCCTCGACGTAAGCCTTGAGGAACCCGTAGAACGTGATGATCTTGCCGGAGGCGCCGAACTCGGCCTCCTCGCCGGTACTTGACCGGCCCGAGACCCGCACCGAGACCGACTCGCCGGTCGGCGTCCTTCATCTGGGAGGCGACTGTGCGCTTCCAGATCAGCTCGTAGAGCCGGAACTCGTCGCCCTTGAGGCCCGGACTGCGGCGGGGTCTTGAAGCTGTCACCGGCTGGCCTGATCGCCTCGTGGGCCTCCTGGGCGGTCTTGACCTTGCTGCTGTACGCTCGCGGCTGGTCGGGGACGTAGTCGTCGCCGTACAGCTCCCTGGCCTGCTTGCGGGCCGCGGTGATCGCGGTCTGCGACAGCGTGACCGAGTCGGTCCGCATATAGGTGATGTGACCGTTCTCGTACAGGCGCTGAGCCACCTGCATCGAGTACTTCGCGGAGAAGCCCAGCTTGCGCGAGGCCTCCTGCTGCAGCGTGGTCGTACGGAACGGTGCGTACGGCGACCGGCGGTATGGCTTTCTTTCTACCGATTTAACGGAGAAAGAAGCAGTTTGCAGCCGGTCGGCCAGGCCAGCGGCAGCCGCCTCGTCCAGATGCAGGACCTGAGCCGTCGCGCGTCGCCTTGCCCGCGGTCTTGAGCTCGCCGATCGAGCGTGAAGTCGCGGCCCTGGGCGATGCGGCGGCCGTCGAGGGCGACCAGCGTCGCGGTGAACGAGCTGACTTCGTCTCGTCCGGCTGCCTCTGGCTTGGGACCGTCGCGAAATCGGCCTCAAGGTCCCAGTACCTGGCCGGCCGGAACGCGATCCGCTCCCGCTCCCTGTCCACGACCAGGCGCACGGCGACCGACTGCACCCGGCCGGCCGACAGCTGCGGCATGACCTTCTTCCACAGCACGGGCGAGACCTCGTACCCGTAGAGCCGGTCAAGCACCCGGCGGGTCTGGTAGGCCTCGACCCGGCCGTTGTCGATGTCGCGCGGGCTGGCGACCGCGGCCGCGATCGCCTCAGGCGTGATCTCGTGGAACACCATCCGCTTGGTCGGCACCTTGGGCTTGAGCTCTTCGATCAGGTGCCAGGCGATCGCCTCGCCCTCGCGGTCCTCATCAGTGGCCAGCAGGAGCTCGTCGGCGTCCTTGAGCAGCTGCTTGAGCTTGCTGACCTGCTGGCGCTTGTCGGCGTTGACGACGTAGAGCGGCTCGAAGTCGGCATCGACGTTCACCCCGAGCCGCGCCCAGGGCTCCTTCTTCAGCTTGTCAGGGATGTCGGCGGCACTGCCCGGCATGTCCCTGATGTGGCCGATGCTTGACTCGACGACATAGTCCTTGCCCAGGTAACCGCCGATGGTCCTGGCCTTGGTTGGCGACTCCACGATCACGAGTCGCCGCGCGCCGTTGGCGCCGTTGCATCGGCGCCAGCGCTTGCCTTGCCACGGCTGAACCGCGCCGCGGCGTCGGACTGGTCTTAGCTGCCACGCTTTCTCTACCTCACATCTCGCAGACGCCAGGAGGCTACCGCAGGCCGCCGACTGACTTCGCGAGTCCGATCAGATCACTCATCGGTGGCACCGAACGCATCTACGTGGTAGCAGATTCCCCAACGCTGATTGAATCATCGCCGCCGACGCGCACAATAAAGGAGATGGCCGAGTACTCCTACCTCGTACTCAACTTGCCGCGAGGCACGTCACGGGACGCAGCGCGGCAGATCCTCACGGATCACGCCGAGTACGGCGACTGGGAGCTGGCCAGGCTGCGCCGCTTCGCGGACGGCAGCCGTACAGCGACGCTCCGCCGCCGGATCATCAGGCAGACCGCGCCGGGCTCGATGCCCGGCCTGCCCCCTGGCAACATCACCGCCTGCGGCGGCTAAGCCTCGCCCCTAGCGCGTAACCGGGCCTGGAACCGGTCCGGACCGAGTCGGCGGATGACCCGGTCCGGACCGAGCTGGCAACCCGGCGTTACCAGGCTGCGGGCGACGATTCGCTGGTGGGCGGAGCGGCGTGCCTCGGTGCTCGCTGGTGCCCCTGCGGCCGGTGACTCTGCGCATCGTGGCTGCCTGAGCCGTCGTGCTCGGTCCCTGTGGGGTCGGCGCCGTGGCTGTCCGGCCCGAATTTCTCTGGCCCCGGCAGGCGGTGCTTGCTCCGGTAACCACCGACCGGAGCCGCGTCGTCGGGCTCGGCCGATGACCAGAACTCCTCGTCGGGAATCCTCGGCGCGTCCGGCGGCGGCTGCTCCTCGTCCTCGCCGATCATCTGCAGCAGAATGACGCCGACCCGCCGCCGGAGGCGCAGCCGAGAGGTGCGCGTAATGCCCACAGCCGCGTGCCAGGAATCCGCCGGCCGCCACCGCAAGCTCAGCCGCCCCGGCGCCGTAGCCACAGCAGCGGCGAGCAGCGCCAGAGAGGCGCCCGTTGCCTGAATCACCCAGGTGTTCATCTTTACTCCTCGTTCGTCCCCCGTTGTATCCGTCCGGCTACTTTGCTGTAGCCAATCTGTGCCCGCGCGGGACCCACAGTCGCGGTCACGCCGCTCTTCTAGGTTCCGGTTACGGCGGCCCCGGCTGGTCGCAGTCGCCCGCCAGCCGTGGCCGCCGGAGCGGAACCCTTCCCGCTGCCGGAACGAGGATCAAGCAGCCGACCTGGACCAGTCCGACGCACAGCCAACCCTCCTCGCCTAAGACCGGCCAAGTACGAGGCCGCTGACCGGAGACGCAGCGGAAGGGTTGCGCCCCCATAGTCAGCCCCGCACGATGCGTGACGATAACACTACTCACCGTTCGCATACGCGCAATTGACCAAACAGCATTGCCGGTCCCGACTAATGCTCAGTGATCATGCTGAGTGCTAGCCTGGCCAATTACTCAGCTAGCTGCGAAAACTCCGTTCGAAGCGGTTCAGCACAGATCGATGAAATTGTCGAGCACCCTAGTGCCGAACTCCAGCGCGTCGACCGGCACCCGCTCATCCACACCGTGGAACAGCCCGGCGAAGTCAAGGTCAGGCGGCAGCCGCAGCGGAGTGAAGCCGAAGCAGCGGATCCCCAGCTCGGCTGAACGACTTCGCGTCCGTGCCGCCCGACAGGCAGTAGGGCACGACCTTGCCTTCCGGGATCGGCCTGCAGCAGCGCCGGATCATCGCGTCGCAGAGCGCACCGTCGAACGTCGTCTCCAGCGCGATCTTGTGGTTCACGAACTCGCGCTCGACTCCCGGCTCCGAGCAACTGATCGAACTCGGCAAGAACTCCTCCTCGTAGCCCAGGCAGGAAACGACCGTCGATCTGGGCGGTGGCGGTCTGGGGAACGACGTTCACCTTGTAGCCGGCCGTCAGCATCGACGGATTGGCCGTGTTGGTCAACGTCGCACCGACCATGCGAGCGATCGGGCCTATCTTGGCGAGTACCGCAGCGGGATCGTTCCGGCTGAAATTAATCCCGAGTGCTTCGCAGGCCGCCTCCAGGAAGGCCTCGACCGACGGGGTGAGGCGTACCGGCCACTCGTGCCGCCCGATCCGCGCGACCGCCTCGGCCAGCTCGGTGACCGCGTTGTCGGGCTGCAGCATCGAGCCGTGGCCGGCCGTCCCGCGCGCGATCAGGCGCATCCAGGCGATGCCCTTCTCGGCCGTCTGCAGTAGATAGAGGCGCTGGCCGCCGATCGTCGCGCTGAAGCCGCCGACCTCGCCGATCGCCTCGCGTGACCCCCTCGAACTGCTCGGGGTGGTTGTCGACCAGCCAGCCGGCGCCGTAGTCACCGCCCGCCTCCTCATCGGCGAGGAACGCCAGCACGATGTCGCGCGGCGGCTTGCGCCCCTCCCGCAGCCGCTGCCTGACCACCGCCAGCATCATCGCGTCCATGTCCTTCATGTCCACCGCGCCCCGGCCCCAGACGCAGTCGTCCTTGATCTCGCCGGACAGCGGATGAACCTGCCAGTCGGCCGGGTCGGCGGGGACGACGTCGAGGTGGCCGTGGATCAGCAGGGCCGGCCTGGACGGGTCCTGGCCTTCGATCCTGGCGACGACGCTGGCGCGGCTCTTGCGGGATTCGAGCACTGTCGGCTCAAGTCCGACCTCGGCCAGCAATGCCGGCGACGTGCTCGGCCGCCGCGCGCTCGCCAGGGCCCGAGTCGTCGCCCGGGTTGGTACTGTCGATCCTGATCAGGTCGCTCGCCAGGCCTGCGACCTCCTGCTGGGCTGTGATCGCGTCATCTGCGCCATCGTGCCATCGGGTGGCGGGGCTGGTCACGGGGCGGTGCGGTTGGGTTGCGCGGCTGGTTGTTCGTGGTTGCGCGGTCCTGGGTGTGCGGTCGCGTCGCACGGAGGCGGGCAGGATTTGCTATCGTGATGCGGCTGGGACGGTGAGTTCGAGACCGGCCGTGGCCAGCTTGAGTCCGGGTGGCGGAATAGGCAGACGCGCTAGCTTGAGGTGCTAGTGCCCCAAAAGGGCATGGGGGTTCAAGTCCCCCCTCGGACACAAAAACCGGTGAGATTTCCCCAAAATACTCAGTGCTTGAACACGCGCGCGGGCGGTTTCGTGACTGCCCGCTATCTGGTCGCTCAATGGCCTTCTCTTCCTGCGAGGAGATGCCCGTGACCAGCACACCTATCGCTCCCGTCATCCCTCCGGCCAGCCCGGCCGGGCACACGGGACTTCCGCAGCGCTCGTGGCGCCCAGCGGCTGCCGCTTGCCGACCCGCCGCGGAGTGCCTGGTCCGGCGATGACGTGATGTACGGGCTCGGCCGGATCGACGCCTCGGGCCGGGTAGCCGACCGCACGGTCATCAGCGCGCTGGGCTGGACGAACGGCGACCGGCTGACCCTGTCCGCCGAGGCGGGCGTGGTCGTAGCCCGCCGTGACCCTGGCGGCATGGTCACTGTGTCTGGCCCGGCCGTATCTGGTGATCCCGGCCGCGCTGCGCCGGCGGTGCGGCCTGCGCGCGGGCGACCGGGTACTGCTCGCGGCGAACCCAGGTGAGGATGCCGTGGCCGTGTACCCGCTGGCTGTGGTCGACCAGGCGATCCGCGCCCGCCGCCTCGCGACCGCCGGGACTGGCGGCACGCGATGACCGCCGCCGGCCCGTCACTGACCGGCGGCCCCGGCCGGCCGGAAGTCGAGGCGGCCCTGCTGGTGCTGGAGCGGATGGGCCTGTCGCCCGCCGACTTGCTGGCCGTGCCGTCCGCCCGGCCCGCGCTGCCCACCTTCGCCCAGTACGTGCCGGTGGTATCGGCCGCAGTGACGGCGGGCACCCGCCGGGCGTACGGGTCGTACTGGAACCGGGTCATCGAGCACTGGGGCAACCGCCGCCTGGACGAGCCGACGCCATCGGAGATCCGGCAGCTGATGACCTACGTCAGGTCCCACGTGGTGGCCCGGCGCAACGCGCGCGGCGGCCGCAGCGCCGCCGAGCACCTGGTGGCCGCGCTGCGCTGCCTGTACCGCCACGCCGAAGACGACGGCCTCATCACCCCGGCCGGCAACCCGGCACGCAAAGTCGACAAGCCACGGCGCCTGCCATCCACCCGCCGGGCCGTCCCCGACACCCGCCTGGCCGAGATCAACCAGGCCGCCGCCACCACGGGCAACGACCCGGAACTGGACACGCTGCTGCTCCGCCTGCACACCGAGACCGCCTGCCGGCGCGGCGGCGCGCTCGCGCTCCGCCCGGCAGACCTGGACCCCGACCAGTGCCTGATCCTGCTGCGCGAGAAAGGCGAGACCGTCCGCTGGCAGCCCGTCTCCCCCACCCTCATGGCCCGCCTTATCCAGCACGGCCGCGAACGCCACGCCCCCGCCGACGAGCAGCTGCTGCGCTATACCAGCGGGCAGCCGATCACCAGCCGACGCTACGACCACCTCTGGACCCGCATCGGCCGCCACCTGCCCTGGGCCGCGACCCAGCAGATCAGCACCCACTGGATCCGGCACACCACCCTGACCTGGGTAGAACGCAACTTCGGCTACGCCATCGCCCACGCCTACGCAGGCCACACCGACTCGGGCAGCGACGCAGGGACCACCTCCACCTACGTCCGGGCCAGCCTGCACGAAATCGCCGCAGCACTATCAGCGCTCACCGACGAACCCCACCCCCTCGCCACACCGGAAGGACAATGACCCGGTTACCCCGCCGAAGATGGCCTTATTCTCCAAATCAAACAAGTAATCATCACCCGGTTCCCTTTGACAGACATAGGAGTATCGATGAGGACCAACATCAAGGGATGTCGCATTCAGAAATGCGCGATACGTCGTACCTGTCGTAGCAGCTCGTCGTATGTCATAAGATTGACGTGACCGGGTAGATCGTCCCAGATTCGCCTTAGCTCGAACCGATCACGGCCAGGCCCTGGGTCGCGACCAATCACCACGGCTACCGTTGGGCGGTAGGCCTGAAGCGCATAACGCTCCTGCACAGCCTCTCTGTGCGCGGGATCTTCAAAGTATGCCCTGTATTCTCGCACTTGAGCGAGAGCCTCGCTAACTGGGGCGGCAGGACGCATGCGGTCTTTTCGCCCGGCCACTATTGGAACTCGCGGCAACTTCAGATCGAGCACGTCAGCGAAGCCATCCACCGGTTCCAGCATGAAATCGGGAATTAGGGGCCCACTTTCATCACGAACGAGTACTGGATGCGGAACTACTCGGTCATATGAGGTGCCAGCCAATAGATGCGGATTATGCTCGAAGAAAGACTGAAGATCACGCTCTTGGACAGAGGGGTCGTTGATTAGATCTTCCAATCGCGCTGCCTCGGGCAGCCAGAAGCCGCGAGTCTTCGGGTAAGTGATCCTCGGAGTAGCAGTAACTGTCAGTCCAGGCGTAAGTTTCAGATTTGCTGCTCCCAGATCGCTGGACGGCAGCACGCGGAGTTTGTCGGTCCTGTCGGGAACAATCAGGAGATCTGGAGTGCCTGATCTGTCATCGTACAAACGGGAGCGCGCGGCGACCAACAGCGCGCCAGAAAGCTCGATATTGTGAGAAGACGATTGAAGTAGTTCGAGCAGCGCCCCGGCATCTCGGCTATTGACGTCAGATGACTCGCGAAGTCCACGCTCAAGGTCCCTGACTGACTGATTTAGATCGAAGACTCTAAAAGTGCGCCCATTGCGACGGTGCATGGCTTTGGATACTGCTTCTACATTATCGAATGGCCGCGAGGCTAGGATGAGGAGATGTACCTGCTCCGTCCACTTTCTGCCAACCAGTTCTCTTAGCCAGTACGGCGCCTTTCGATCACGTGGTTCATCAATGCCATCCCAGATCACCAGATCGCCAGGGCGTTCACGACCAAGTTCAGCACGCACGAGACGCCCCAACGCGTCGAAGTCCATCTCCCGAGTGACAAGGACCGTTCGGCCTGCGCTAGCGTCGCCCGCGATCTTGCGAGCAAACGTAGTCTTCCCTGACCCTCTAGGCGCGACAACCAGGGTTACCCCAGGATTCCTCAGGCCGTTTTTTATGCCAGCCCATCGATCATCAGACCCAGTACTCAGAGCACCTTCTCCGTACATGTAGACCATGCGGTCCATTGTGGCGTTCTGGCACCACGCTTGGCGCGGTGTCGCCGTGAACAGTCTCCGTGTCGCATGGACCAGCCGCCGGGTCCGATCGGCCAGGCGCGGGGATGCGTGACGTGCATGACCCAGCCTGCCAGTGCGGTGATCACGGTCGCGGCTAGTGGTGCCAGTTCGGACCGGCACCGCCACAGCCACCGGCCGATTAGGACGACAGCTATCTCAGGCAGGCGGTCACCGGGCGACATGACGATCATGGGCTGGAGCCCGTAGCGCCTCATCCGCCGAGCGTTGCGGCGCAACTAGTAGCCGCCCGTCATGGTCGGCTCTGCGGTGGAAGGTAGCCCTGCGCGGCGAGTTCGTCGCGCAGGTATCCGAGCGGGTCGTGATCCTGGTCGTCGCAGACGGCCAGGCTGGCTTTCGCGGCGGCGGCCAGGTTCGCTTGCCGCTGCCGTTGCGCGTTGAGCGAGCCGGCTAGCTCGCTCACCTCCAATACGAGTACCGGGATGTCGGCCAACGAGTCGCTGACTGGCCGCCACCGGCTGGCCAGCGACGGGAAGTAATTATCTAGGCCTCGAGGAAGCTGCCGACCGCGTTCAGATTTACGCAACTCACGTAGTCCCGGCCTGTTGCAGACCCCCGAATATGCCGCAGCGGCATGGCGTGCAACTTGGCCTGGAACTCACTCCAGTCAATATAGATGCGCTCGTATCTGTCACCTTGCAACGCAGGGAAATCTTGCACGGCCGCCCACGTCAGCTGTATGTAATCCTCGACGAGGCAGTGCTACTCCGGGTCCTTGGCAAAGCCAGTGTAATGGCGGAACAGCTTGGCCATCTGGCGACGCTCGACGCCGAACCAGACGTGGAAATCCAGATAACCCGCCTGCCTGACCCACAGATGGCGTGCGGTCCATCGTTCACCCTCATGACGTTCGCCAACGATCTTAAAATGCACGCCACGTGGGCCAAAAATGCCAGTGGGGATTTCATGGTCTCCGTCAATAAGCCCACTAATCATGCCATGCAGGACACGTTCATCCAGCTGAGCCGGGACGCCGTACCGTTTACCACGTCACTCAAGCTCATTGGAAAGTTTGCACGAGACTTAAACATTCTTTGCCAGGAATAAAAGTTGGTCACCAAGGTCAAGAACGACACGAGATAAACCGATCAGAGGCTTTGGACGAATGCAAACTCCCCGACATATCCGCCGATCCTCGTCGCACCCACCCCGCTTGGCCTCCACTGGCCCGGCGGAACCTCCGACTCATCTCACGTGCCCGGCACGACAACCGTTCTCTGATGCATCTCCCCAACAATCCCACAACGCCGCCGTGCGCCATTGCCAACCCCGAGTCGCGCCACGACAGAGTGTCGTACTGTGACCTAGCCAGCTCCCACGCGCGCACAGGTCCGCCCGTAGTGGGATATTAGCTGATAGTGCCCAGTTTGAGAGGAGTCGACGTGAATCTTACCTCAGCCCAGTCACTCGCATGGGACAACAAGGTTTCAAAGGGCTTCAATACCACCGACGTACCGCTCGAATTTTGCCTGCTGAGCGGCGAGGTGGCCGAGGCATTCGATTCCTGGCGCAAAGATGAGTGCGACCTCGGCGAAGAACTCGCAGACATCGCCATCTTTCTGCTCGGGCTCGCCGAGATGGTCGGTGTGAACCTTCAAGAGGTCGTTGAGGCTAAGCTCACCACCAACAAACAGCGGGTGTACCACCTGCTGCCAAATGGCGTGCCGGTGAAGCAAGGCCGCTCTGAATTCCATCACTGTTCATCGCCACGATAGACAGGCAGATACGGGCACATACAGTGCAAAGCAAGCTAAACCGCCATCTTAGTTCATTCACTGACTTGTCAACCGAAACGCGCGCGGTTCTTATATGTCTCAGAACCTGTCATTCTCGCGACACGCCCCGGATAGTCAAGCAAATCCGGACGCTTTACCCTACACTCGTCTCTCATCGCTAAACCTGCGAAACCAACTTCAGCGCAGGAACGGAGAGGCAGTGACGCTGCGGCACTTCACAGTATCGACGGTCGACGATCTCATGCACCGCGCGGTCGATTCGATCCAATCCGACGGCCTGCATATCGACCCGACAAAAGGTGGCTGTAGAGAGATAGCAGCTACTACGTTTGAGCTAACTAATCCCCGTGCCCGCCTCAGTAGAAGCGCGACTAGAGGGCGGATATTCAGTGCACTGGGAGAACTGTGTTGGTACCTCTCAGGTTCAAACAGCACCGAGCAGATTGCCTACTACATAAGCCACTACCGCACCTGCGACGAAGATGGCGCAGTCTTCGGTGGATACGGGCCGCGGTTGCTGGCATATGACGGGGTAAACCAGATTGGATACGTTATTGAGACGCTACGCAAGAGCCCGCACTCACGCAGAACAGTTATCCAGCTATTCGATCACATGGACGTCAGCGAATATCACAAAGACGTCCCGTGTACTTGTACGTTGCAGTATCTGCTCCGCGACGGACTACTTACCGCGATAACATACATGAGATCCAATGATGTGTTTCGTGGTCTGCCACATGACATCTTCTGCTTCACCATGCTACAAGAAGCAATAGCCCGGTCTATTGGCGTAGAACTCGGAGCCTATCATCATATGGTTGGCAGCCTCCACATGTATGACGCGGATTCCAAAGACCTAGATCAGTTCCTAGGTGAGGGCTGGCAAGCCACTACTGAAGCTATGCCTGAGATGCCTCTAGGTGACCCATGGGCCGGGATAGCAGCGCTACTGGAAACCGAACGCAGCCTCAGAGAAGGAGCTCCACCAGCTCGGACGAATTTCGGCGACGACCCCTACTGGGCCGATCTTGCCAGAATGCTTGGGATCTATGCGGACCGAAGAGGTCCACGCACAGTAATAGAGCAGCTTCGCGCGACCCTCAGCAATGACTACTACAAGCTATACGTCGACGACCGTCTAGATATGGCCGACTGAACCACGCCTTTGGGGTGGGAGGAAATCATGTACAGCACCATGGCCACGTTGTTGGACTTGACCGATGCAGATAATCTTGCACACCTAAACGTTATAGGCTGGGGTTGCCCGATCCCCTTCTTTGGCCACGTCGAGTCTTCCCAAATAGCTACCGTGGGAATCAATCCAAGTAATCGAGAGTTCGTCGGCAACGATGGCATCGAACTCATCGGCCATCTCCGACGCCTACCGACGCTCCAGTCGCTCGGTCTGGAGGACTGGGCCCAGGCGGACTTCAAGGCAATGTACGACATATTGTCTGCTTGCCAGCAATATTTTGAACATAATCCATATACGGGATGGTTCGGCACGCTTCAACATCTGATCGAGCCCACCGGTCACTCGTATTACTCACCGCTCTCTAACGCATGCCACCTCGATCTAGTACCTTGGGCTACTAGCCTCAAGTGGGGTACTATGCCACCGCTGGTCCGTAAGAAGCTGATCCAGCAGGCAGCCAGCGCGCTCTTCGAGACTTATCGCTTCATCATCACTACGAGTTCTCATTCTCAACGGCCGGGAAGTCGTGCGTCAATTCGAGAACCTCGTCGGATTGCAGATGACTTCACAGCGAGTCCCATCGTGGGACCTGCCGCGAACCTCTGGGAACTCCGTTGCAGGTGTCGCATATCACGCCCGGCTGAATTGGCTAGCAGGACTGCCGCTTGATCGCGAACTGCTTGTCCTTGGATACAACCACAACCTGCAGAGTAGTTTTGGCGTGACCAGCGCTGTCCGCCACCATATACGCGATTGGATCTCCACACAGTATCGGATATCTACATGACAATAATCTGGCAAGTCGAACTAGCATCGCGGCTTGACGCCTCCTTTGACGCATATGAGCAGGACATAGGGCCGCTTCCAGGTCTAACTCCTGGTCGGCGTGAGGGTCTCATTCGTCATATCGTTGGTAGCTCTCGTCTTAACTGGTATGTAGAGCATCTATGCTCTAGCTCACTAAGCGCTGACGCCGCCAACCCATCAAGTCATTGGTTCAATCCACTGAAGGCCGCTGTGATTCGCCATCGTGCCGGCGATGATGAGGAGGCATTTTGGCTGGCTTTTCTACTGACGCACTTCGGAAAGCATCGCCGCACCGGTTGGCAATATGTACGAAACATCTATGGCGCGCTCGGGGCCGACGAGCAGTGGACCTGGGATCGCATTACAACGGGGACGTCGATCTTCCGAGATTGGCTCGACGCGCATCAGGCTGAGATTGTCGGAAAGCAGCGCATGCACGGATTCGGGAATCATCGTAAATACGAGAGCCTCGCAGGATGGACTGCCAACGGTACGGGGAGCGTCGTTGCATCATACGTCGACTGGGTCGGAATTCCGCCTTTGCATCGTCGACATTTCGATACCGTGCTATCTAGCGCTGACGGGGAACCCGAACTTGCCTTTGACCTGCTCTACAGGTCACTGAAGACCGTTCGTCGATTTGGTCGCCTCGGTAGCTTTGACTACCTATCGATGGTAGGGCGACTGGGACTCGCGGACATACGTCCGGGGAGATCATACCTGCAAGGGTCGACTGGTCCGCTTAAAGGCGCTCGCTTGCTATTCCAGGATCCGACTTCGGCGATATCGCGTCCGCGAGACCTCGAAGAGAAGACTGTAGCCCTCGGTTCATATCTAGGCGTTTCGTTTGATGTACTTGAAGACGCACTCTGCAATTGGCAGAAGAGCCCGGAAGAGTTCAAGCCATTTCGAGGTTAGCGCCACTCCATTTGTATCGCCGCTTGAGGTTATTCATTCGATCGCGGCCGATTGTGCCTTGAAATTGAAGTTGGCCGACGATGATTCCAGGAGATACTCCGGCGGTGTCTGCGACTTCGATCACGCGCCTAGGAGTAAGCGGAGTAGAGCTTATTTGTAGACGGATGTCGGCCGGAAGCAGCGCCTCGACCGCGAATCGATTGGCTTCCTGTTCGTCCTGCGAATGCGTCTCGTCAGACGAATAAGGAGCGTCGACGATAGCCTGAGTCGGGCAATGCAATACAAGATGGCCTATCTCATGGAACACGGTAAACCAGAACTGATCGTCAGCTAGATAGCGACCACTTACGACGATCATAGCTCGCTCTGGAGACAGAAACTTTGCGGCTCCGCTAGCGGGACATCCGGATATCGAACGAAGGACCACGAGTGCTACGCCTGCGCTCGCTAGATTTTCGCGGATCTTCGGGATGGATATCTGCGGATTTCGCTGACGGGTCAGCTTTCGCAAAGCCGGCACTATTTCTTCTATTCTAGATATATTCCAGGATTCTACCTGTGCCTTTTCGGCCTCGCTCGTTGCTTTGTGCAGCCACGCCGCAATCGCTGGTTGCTTGGAAGGGGCACTAGGACTTATCCTCATCCGCGAGCCAGCAAGCGTAGGCTCATAAATATCGCGCCACGCATCAAGCGTCGGTACGCCAAAAAAAGAAAAGCATTCCTGGGCTCGCGACTGCCAGTCGGTGGCTGTGTCAATCCACCCAAGTTTCGTCATCTCACCGACTGGCAGATCGGTTAGCCATCTATCAATATCTACTCTCACGAGATCTTCGTGATACTGACAGTCTCGAGTAATCCAGAATTCTGGAGATGCGCCAAGGACTCTTGATAGCTTTCTGCCTATATCAATGGTGATCGATTCTTGGCCATCGATTATTCCATTGGCAACCAATAGCGACACGCCCATCTTCTCGGCGAAGTCACCGATACCAAGATCTAGCACTTTGAGTCTGGCCTTAATGGTGTTTCCAGGAGGTGATGCCCAAAGAGGCGCGAATGTATTCTCGGTTCTGCTCATGTCGTCACCTCTGAGCCTATATAGATGATTCTGATTCGCCTCACACGCTCGAAAGCGATGAGCCCAGACTCTGCGATGGGGGGAATTGGATGATTGACTACGCACCTGAGCTCGTGGTCTCCATCAAGGCGAAAAAATATATGCCCCGGTGGCCGAGCGTCGATAATTGGATTCGCGACGACTAGGTCAGCTGCGGTTGTTGCGGCGCGCAGGTCGGCCAGTCGTGCCTGCAGGTCGTCAACTACTGTCTCAGGGTATCGTTTGCGTGCCTCGCTATCAGATTCACAGAGACGTCTTAGTGTGACAGTCTCGAATGCGAGTTCCATACTTGTAGGTCCTACGGTCAGATGATGCCAGCTCCGGCGCCTATCTCTTACAATACCTGCTAGCTCGTGGATCTCGAAAAGTGTCATTTTGCTCATGCTCGCGTCGCCTTGCGGTGAGGCAGCGGGCTCCTCCAGTAGCAGCTCTCTGGCTCCTTGCAACCTGTGATCGATACTGTCATGAGGTGCCGACACCGGCCATGCCAGCCGATGTGCTGGCGGGGATACTTGCGCCGTGTGGCCAGTCGACCGCTCCAAACTTCTCGTCGGACTCGGCTGCTGCTGGCCTGGTAGCTATGCCTGCAGTGCCGCGATCTACAGGAGATGTTTCCGGGCCTGCCGCCGAAGCTTCGCCGTCCGGGCACTGCCCTATCTCGACAGCGGGCCGATCGAAGACCCCTGATAGACCCGCGCTTTGACCAGCCTGCCCCAGCGCTCAAGCCGACCATGTGCGCCGCCGATGGCCTTTCCGCCCGGCAACGCTCCGTGACCAGCTTGCCCACTGCCATGCCTGACATTGCAACTCATCACCCGCAGCCGCCGGCTGCGGCACACGTGCTGGCGGAACTGACGACGGAACCACGGAAGAGCCACTGCGGACTGCACCTGCTAGCCGCTGCTGTCCAGCACTGTCGCCTTCATGGTCAGCAGGCAGGCGGTACGACGTACCTGGCGGGTCAACAGCTCGTAAGAGGATGTCAGCGCGGAGGACGGCCAGGGCGCGATCGCGCTGCCGATTAGCGTTGGCTCGGCAACGGCGACGTTGGCCGCCAGGCTGGCCACGCTGCAGATGATGAGGAGCACCCACGGCAGAACTGCTCCTTTGCGACCGGACCGCGAGTCAGACAGCAATGTTGTGGACGCTGCCACGATCATCCGTGAACCGAGAACGGTGTCAGCGCCGCAACCCACCCGGCTGCCCGTAGAGCGCCACCAACGAGTGCATATGCAGATACGAGACGGTTCCCGCGATTAGAGCCAGCAAACCGACGCACGCGACAGTGGTGCACCTGATCCAGCTGTCAGCGTGTCCGCTTATCGGGAGCCGCCTAAGACGAAGTCAGCAGAGGGAACACCGACATAAGTAATTGGGTGCGGCTCGTCTGAAGTGACGGCGGCGGGGTGTATTAGCGTGCCGCGTGGTCTCGTGTCCGGTTTGCTGGTGTCGGTGCGTGCTTAAAGGGCTCCTTCTCGTTTACGTTCCTGGTTGTCTGACGACCGGAACGAAAAAGAAGGAGCCCGATGCAAGGGTACGCGCCTGAGGACGGGCCGTTCGCGCTGTCCAGGGAGCTTTACGGGGAAGACCGAGCGGTGGCTGGCCTCGGAGGAGGCCGCGGGGCTGCGGCATTCCGAGCTGGAGGAGGAGCTGGGCACGCGGGGCCAGGAGCTGATGCGGCGGCTGTTCCAGGCTCGCCTGGACCTGCAGGAATCGTCGGAGGTGCGCCGCGACGGCGTGCAAGGCGCGGACGGGATCGCGCGGACGAGGGCGGAGAAGGGGCACCGGCGACAGCTCGCGACTGTGTTCGGGGAGGTTATGGTCACCAGGATGGCCTGCCGGGCACCTGGCGCACCCAGTCTGCATCCGGCGGATGCCGGGCTGAACCTGCCGCAGGAGAAGCAGTCCCGCGGGCTGCGCAAGCTCGCCGCGATCGAGGCGGCACGCGGCTCGCACGAGGCCGCGGCGGCCGCGATCACCCGCGTGACCGGTGTCAGGACAGGGAAACGGCAGGTAGAAGAGCTGGCGCAGCGGGCCGCCGCTGACGTGGACGGGTTCTATGACAGCCGGAAGCCCGGCCCGGCTCCCGATGATCACGCGCTGGTGATCACCTGTGACGGGAAGGGGATCGTAATGCGCCCGGAGGCGCTGCGGCCTGCGACCGCGAAGGCCGCCGCCGCAGCGCGGAACAAGCTGGAGACCCGGCTGTCGCCGGGCGAGAAGAGCGGCCGCAAGCGGATGGCCGAGCTGGCCTGCGTCTATGACGCCGTCCCGGTGCCGCGCACCCCGGAGGACATCATCACCATGCCCGGCAGGAAACGGAAGAAGGAGAAGGAGAAGGAGAAGGAGAAGGGCAGCGGGCGCCGGGAGCCTCAGGCCCGGGGGAAGTGGCTGACCGCCTCCGTCACCCGCGACATCCCCGCCGTCATCGCCGCCGCCTTCACCGAGGCCGACCGCCGCGACCCGCAGCGCCGCCGGGCCTGGATCGCCCTGGTCGACGGCAACAACCCCCAGATCGACGCTGTCACCGCCCAGGCTGCCGACCGCGGCGTCACGATCACGGTCATCATCGACTTCATCCACGTCCTTGAATACATCTGGAAGGCAGCCTGGTCCTTCTTCGAAAAAGGAGAGACTGCCGCCGAGGAATGGGTCGCCGCCCAGGCCCGCAAGATCCTGCACGGCAACGCCGCCCAGGTCGCAGCCGGGATCCGCCGCCGCGCCACCACCTGCGGCTACTCACCCGCCGAACGCGCCGGCGCCGACGAATGCGCCCGCTACCTGACCGCCAAGGACCCTGCCTCGACTACGCCACCGCCCTGGGGAAAGGCTGGCCAATCGCGACCGGGATCATCGAGGGCGCCTGCAGGCACATACCTGTTAAAGACAGAATGGATATAACGGGCGCAAGATGGGGCCTGGCTGGCGCAGAAGCCATCCTCAAGCTCCGCGCCCTGAACGCCAACGGCGACCTCGAACCCTACTGGCGCTACCACCTCCACCAGGAACATAAGCGCATCCACGGAGCCATATACCGCGAAGACCTCATCCTCGCAGCGTAACCAGCTCACTCGAAACGAGCCGCACCCTAAGTAATTGGTCGTCGGCCGTCCTCGCGTCTTACCTTGGCTCCCCTGTTAACTGTCGCTGGTACTCGCTCACGGCTAACGTCAACTCGCGCCACCCCGCAGACCCGCCGTCCAGCACTGAGCGCAATTCGGCCAGAGATTCCACCGTCAATGGTCGTTCGGTGTAGGGCGTGGTTCCGCGTGGCATTTCGCCGAGGAACAGTTCTTCCGAGATGCCGCCTGGCCTAACCCAGACCATCGGCGTTGCGTGCAGTACAGCGTTACGCCTTTCGATGGCCAAACGTGCACGTTCTAGCCACGCGGTGGTCTCATCTTGGATGGCTGGTTCCGTCCAGTTGGCCAGCACTCTTTTGGCATCCTTTATTTTCGCGCCTATCTGCCGTCTGTCGTCGCGCGGGTTGTGGGGGTCGATGGTCGAGCAAATTCCTTCGATGTAGTCCTCGAGCTTGATCGCCGCCCAGGTCACCCGTCCTAGCTCAGTAAGCACGTCTATCGGAAGTTCGTCGGATGGCATGTGCGGCATCGTACGCTTGCTCGGCTCGCCCGCAGTAGCTAAATACGTGCACCTAGCAGCTGACTTCGTGGTTGAGCTAACTGCCGACTGCTTGGACGACGGTCAGAGCCACTAGGGGGGTACTGAGGATCATGATCATGAGCCGGAGCAGCCACGCTGAAGCGCTCTCCGACAACCTGCGGCCGACGATAGTTTCAACGGTCAGGGGTCGGTCGAGTCGGGTTCACGGCATGCGGGCTAGCGCAGATACGGTCGTCTTGCACCGTCTGTGCATAGCTAACCCGCATTATTTATACACGTTTACCCGCCGAACCCCACCATGGTCGCCCGTGCAGATGGAAGAGTGACTGCCATGTTCAACCGTGTGATCGACTACCAGGCCGCCTACATTGGGCGGTTCCCGACCTTCGCCGAGGACATGGGACCGGCCTTCAGGTGGGCGTTGGAGCGCGCCGGAGAACTGGGCTGCCGGATGACTGTTGTAGCTCCGAAGCGTGACAGTTTTAGCGACATCCCGTTGCTGTCCGATCTCCCACCGTTTATTGGCCAGGAGACCCCGCAGACGTTGAAGAAGATCGGTCACAGGGTCGAGCCTGTAGTGGTGGCATGCTGGCCTACTGCTCAGCACCTTGAGCAGATAGAGACCGTGACCGGACTGAAAGCCCTCGGCGTGGTGCCCTGGGATGAGGACGAGATCGACACCTGGCGCTCAGCTAGAGGTGCCGTAGACCTTCTGGGCAAACTACCCGCGTCGACGGCACCGTCGATAAGCGATCCCGTCGTCGAGGCTGCCATGAAGAGCCTTACCGACCGCGTGAACTTGTCGACTGGCCTTAGCCATCCCAGCGACCGATCTTCAGCGATCCAAGCATTCAAGATCCTCAAAGGCAACGACCATCCCTTTGACCCGCGCGAGATCCGAGCGTGGGCCATGGCAAACGGGTGGGAAGCGGAAGATGCCCGAAATCTTAGTGATTATGCCGAAAGGGTGCTTTCAGGGAAGAAGTGCCGTACCGATCACCCGATGTGGAAATCGGACATAATAGAAATATGGCAGGATCAGGCCGACCGGACGTAGGGCTACCTAAAAGAGATTTGAGCCGCGTCTGCCTGTGCTGCTTGCGCGTAACCACTGCTCTGTAGGACGCGATCTGTTCCGCCGCGGGCTGATCGGTGTTAGTGCTAACAGAATCTTTACCTCAACTAGTGCAGCGCCGCAGAAATCCTTGAGGGGGTCGCATTGATGCGGTCGCTGTCGTCAGGCGGCCTGCGGAAGGGTTTGGCCGGTGGTCGGCTGGGCGGTAGCAGCCGCATCCTGGGGGCGGTGGCGGGCGCGGTACCGTGCGTGGTCGTCGCGGGCGTCGTAGGTCCAGGTCCAGGGTCTGGCGGTCCGGTTTGTAGCGGATCGTGAAGCTGGTGATCTTATCGATGAGGTCGGCCCGGGAGGTGAACTCGCCGCGGCGCAGCAGGCCGCGGGTCAGCACGGAGAACCACAGTTCGGCCATGTCCGGCCAGGATGCGTGCTTCGGGGTGCAGGTGACGGTGATCTGCGGATGGGCGGCGATCCAGGCGCGGGTGGCCCTGGAGGTGTGTGATGACCCGTTGTCCATGATGATGAGGATGCTCCGGTGCGGGTCGATGCACTGGGTGAGGCGGTGCAGGAAGCCGGTGAAGGCGGCGGAGTTGTTGCGGGCGACCGGCTCGGCGACGACGTGGCCGATGGCGGCGTGCAGCGCGGCGATGATGGAGACGGTGCCGTTGCGGACGTACTCGAATTCCCGGCGGGCCGGGCGGCCCGGTGCGGGCAGCCGTCCGGGGTACTTGCGGTATTTCGCCTGGATGCCGGTCTTCTCGTCGATGCAGATCACGATGGTGTCCGGGGGCGGGCGCAGGCAGGCGTCGCAGACTGCGGCGGCCTGCGCCCAGAACTGGGCGTCGTCCGCGCGCCGGAGCCAGCCGCGGACCTTGTGCGGCCGCAGTTCCAGGTCAGCCAGGATCCGGCCGGCCTGGGATGCGGAGATCCCGGTGCAGGCGAGCTCGGCAGCGATCAGGGCGTGCGTCCATTCCGGGCGATCTTCCGGCGGGACGGAGGTGGCGGTGGCCACGATGGCCAGCCTGACGGCCGTCCCGTAGACCTCGGGCCGGCCGCTGCGCGGCCTGTCGCGAAGTGCGGGCATGCCGTCGCGGGCGAACCGGTGCCGCCACGTCCGGACCGTGCCCTCCGCGCAGCCGGGCTCGGCAGCGATCCGCTGCGTTCGGCCAGCCCGCATGGGCAAGCAGCACGATCCGCGCCCGCCGCGCCAGCGCCTGCGGTGCCGACGCCCGCCGGGTGATCGCCTCTAGTTTCGCTTTGCGCCGTGATCCCAGGATCACGATGTCCTTGCTGGCTGCGCGCGCCATCACATGCCCTTCCAGACCATCTGCGGTGATCGCCCGACAATGCCCCGAACGCGGCCGGAACTGGCGGTGACACGCTGGCCGGGGCGACAATGAGGCCATGCCCGTGCCGTCCCGCCGCCTCAAGGAGCTGATCGAGGGCACCGTCGACCACCACGCCTTCCAGCGCTGGCCCGCGCTGGAAGAGGTCACCATCAGCTGGCGCGGCTCCTGCGGCTACCTGACCGGCTACCTCAGCGAAAACGACGACGACACCATCAAGCTGTGCCGCATCCAGTACCTCGGCGACGACAGCGAATGGGCATTCGCGATCTGGCAGGCCAGCAGCGACAGCTACGCTGACGCTGTCCTCCTGAACGGACAGCCGACCGGGCACCCGAACCAGGCCCTCGACTCCGCCTGCACCATGTACCTCGCCAGCACCGACGATTAGCCAGCCGAACCCCTCAAGGACTTACGCGGCGCTGCACTAGTGTCCTGCGTCTTTGGATCACCGCAAAAATAAGCTAGGTCACTCCGTGTAATTGCGTGTCGTAACTGACTGTGACTGTTCATGTTGTTAGAGTTATTGATATGGCAAGAACGGGACGACCTAAAGCCGAATTGGTGCTTTCCGATGACGAGCGGGCCACTCTCCAGAGGTGGGCACGCCGGGCGAAATCCTCACAGGCAGTGGCGCTGCGAGCCAAGATCATCCTGACATGCGCGGAAGGTCACGACAATAAGGAAACCGCGGAGTTGCTCCGGTGTCATCACGCGACGGTCGGGAAATGGCGCAGACGGTTTATCGATAAGCGCCTGGATGGGCTGGCTGATGAACCGCGTCCGGGGCGCGAGCCGACGATCACCGACGAGCAGGTGGAAAGGGTCGTGGTCGATACCCTGGAGAGTACGCCGCGTAACGCGACGCACTGGTCGCGGGCATCCATGGCGAATCGCTCTGGCTTGTCCCGGTCCACTGTCGGTCGTATCTGGAAGGCATTTCACCTGAAGCCGCATATCGCCGATACGTTCAAGCTGTCATCAGATCCGCTGTTCGTGGATAAGGTCTACGACGTCGCCGGATTGTACCTGAATCCGCCCGAGCACGCGGTTGTGCTGTGCGCGGACGAGAAGTCCCAGGTCCAGGCTCTTGACCGGTCCCAGCCGGTGCTGCCGATGATGCCCGGCATGCCGGAGAAGCGGACCCATGACTATGTCCGGCACGGCACCATTGACCTTTTCGCGGCGCTCGACATCGCGACCGGCCTGGTAATCGCGAAAACCTACAAGTGCCATCGCGCGAAGGAATGGATCAAGTTCCTGGAGGAAATCGACAAGCAAGTGCCGCAGCTGGCAGAACCGGGCGAGCCCGGCGGCGAGCCGCATGTGCTGCAGATCCACATCGTCACGGACAATTACGCGACCCATAAGACCCCGGCTGTCCAGCAATGGCTTGCTAAGCACCCGAGGTTCCATGTTCATTTCACGCCGACCAGCTCATCCTGGCTGAACCAGGTAGAGCGCTGGTTCGGGCTTCTGACCGAGAAACTCCTGCGCCGCGGCGTCCACAAGTCAGTCAGGCAGCTCGAAAAGGATATCCTTGCCTGGGTGGACATGTGGAACGAAGACCCCAGACCATTCATCTGGACGAAATCTGCGGAAGAAATCCTCGAATCACTCGGACGACTTTTGCAGCGGATCAAAGATCCAGGACACTAGTACAGCGGCCGGGATGTAGCCACCATGCAAAGTATCCTGCCTGCTTCGGCCGCCGGTGATAGCTCCGGGAACTTGCCGGATACCCGATGATGCGGCGCGACGGACCTGCCGCACTAGCAGCTCACATGACCCGATCAGGGAAAATGAGGCCACGCCGCGATCACCCGCCCAAATTCGCCGGCAGGCTCTGCGCCTCAGACGCATTCCGCACGGAAGACCGTGGTCCGGTGCCAGGCGAAATATCTCGACCTTGGGCCAAACTAGTGCGCACCGGTGGACTTGGTGATGCTGTCGATTGCCTGGCGGAGGTCATCGGGCAGCGGGTCTGCGGCGGTGATGAGGTGCGGGCCGGCCTGGATCTGGATCGTTCGGTAGCGGCGGGCGGTCTTGACGAACTTGCGGATTGACCAGCCCGTCTGGTACTCGATCCAGCGGTTGACGGCCAGGGCGGCGAAGACAATGGTCAGGTGGGCTTCGATGGAGTCGCGCTTGCGGTGATCGGTTATGCCGATGTTCGGTTATGCCGATGTCGTATTGCTGATGCCTGCCCGGGCTGGCTATGCCGGCTGCGGAGGTCGGCATAGCAGGAAGCCTGATCCTTCTTCTGTGATTTTCCGGAAGGAGACTGTGATGGCAGATTCTGTAGGGTGCGCCGGCCCGCTGGTCGTGCACATGGACGCGCTGCATGACTGGCTGGGGCGCAGCGGGTGCTCGCCGGGACGATCTGTCCGGTGCGACACGCGTTCGCCCGGTTCTCGTCGTGGATGGCCCGGCAGCGGCTTGGGCTGGCCGATCTGGACGGGGACCTGATCGATGAGTACGTCGGGCAGGAACAGGAGCGCGCGGGCAGCAGGACGCCGGCAGCGTTCCAGTATCTGCCGATCGCGAGACGGTACCTGGTCGCGGCGGGCGTTGATGAGACCGGCGGCGCCGGTGAGCCGTTGCCGCGATGGCGTGCGGCGGCTGCTGGCTGGCCCGCTGGCGAGCATGATCCCGGAGATGGTCACCTGGCTGCGGTTTCAGGGATACGCTCCTGGCACCGCGAAGTTCGCCGCCGGGACCGCGGCCCGGCTGAGCGCGTGGATGCACGCATCGGGGCTCACCGCCGAGGACGTCAGCCACGAGCTGCTGGAACGGTTCGTCGTCGCGCAGGCCACCGGGCCGGTCCGGCACCCGTCCTCGGCCCGCCGCATCGTCACGGTTCGCAAGTACCTGACTGCCTGCGGCGCGCTCGGCGCGAACGCCGTGCCGTCAGCCCGGCAGGTGACGCCGGTGACAGCCGAGCTTGATGCCTGGGGCGGCTGGCGGCGGGCCGAGCGGGGCATTGGCGCCGCAACTGTCGCCGGCCAGCAACGCTGGGCCGGGCCGTTCCTGACCGGCCTGCTCACCACTCACGGGCGCATCGACTGGACGCAGGCCAGCTGCGCCGGGGTGAATAGCTATGTCGCAGCGCGCGGGAGCGGTTACTCGCTGGCCTCGCGACGGCACCTGGTGACTGCGGTCAGATCGCTGCTGCGGTGGGCGTTCGCGACAGCCCTAACCGCTTACCCGATGTCGGGCGGGGTGCGAGATCCGCCGCATGCATGCCATCTTCTGCCGCCCCGCCCCGCCTGGCCACCAGGTCACCACCTGAACTGGTCACGATGGCGACGCCGACACCAGGCCATCGCCCGACAATGCCACTACCAGCGACGAATCAACCGAGATCACTAACTGATGCTGCCGTACTAGAACAGAAACACGCCTCGGCGCAGGCACGGACGCTGCCGCATGAGATGCGTGAGCCGGCGATGCGGAGATCCCGGTGCTCGGCAACTCCGGGTGCGAGCGCGTTGCCGGAGGCCTGCGCGATAATTGTCCCGGGCCATGCGTCGATAAGCTCCTGCGGACGACCGGTATGCAGGAGTTGCCGGGTTGAGAGGTGGTCGGGGGTGCCGAGGGTCATCATTCAGCCGTCGTTCGGCGATGCGGTCGGGCGGGCGAACTGGAAGCGCACTCTCGACCAGGACGTGCGGTTCACGAAGCGTCCCTACCGTCGTCCTGACCTCTGGTGACCGCAGCCTGCTCGATGCGCTGCACCCGCCCGGGCGAGCCCGGTTCTGGGGATCCACTCGCAAGCAGGACCGCAACTACCAGAACATCGTGACCGGCGACGTCGTCCTTTTCACCGGCAAGAAAAAGGTCCGCGGGGTCGGGACGGTCGGCGCTGTCCTGCGCAACGCCAGTCTCGGCGATCTCCTGTGGGAACCACACCGCACGAACGGAAGCTGGCACAACATCTACAGCCTGCAAGCCTTCGAGCCCGCCGGCATCCCGTACGAAGACATCTGGGCACTCGAAGGGTTCACTCACAACGACAACTTCATGGGCCTGCGGCGCCTCAACGCCAGCAAGAGCGACACGATCCTGGACTTCCTGAACATGAGCCCAGCCGACCGCGACGAAACCACCCGGCTCGCCACCCTGGCCAGGCGCACCGGCGACATCGTCGCCGCCGAGCAGTTCACCGCAGACAGCACCACCTACCAGCGGCCCGGCGGCATCACCTACGTCCACCGCGCCGAGAGCATCCTCATCACCGCCTATCGCGCCAGCCTCCCCCTCGACCAGGGACAGACCCTGCGCGCGGAGACCGGCATCGCCGACTTCTACACCGAAGAACCTGACGGAGCCGTCATCATCGAAGCCAAGAGCAGCGCCCGCCACCCCTACGTCCGGCAGGCGCTCAGCCAGCTTCTCGACTATGCCCGGTTCAGCCCACAGCCCGTCGCCCGCATAGCTGCCCTGTTCCCCAGCCGCCCCGACCAGCGCAGCCTGGACCTCCTGCACGACTACGGCATCGACAGCATCTACCTCGACGCTGACGCCACCTTCACCACCATCACCGCCCCCGCGCCAGCCCGCCCCCCACGACGCGCCAGCTAACCCGCCCAGCCACGCGCGGGCCAGCTTGACCTCCATGGCCAGATGGCCGACGCAAGGCGCTCGCCCAATCTCCTCGGGACACGCGGTGGCGAGCGGACAGGCGGCGCAGTGCGGCACGCTCGCCAGGCACTCACCTTGCTCACCGTGGATCAAGTCGACCACGGCTTAGCGATGTTCGTCCGCGAACGCCACGACGAGGTCCACGTCACGCAGCTTTTCGAGACAGGACGTGACCTCGCGATGAGTTCGGATGGCATCCTCGAACGCGGCAAACCTCTCTCCGATCTCCTTCTGATCTGCGATCGGAGGAATCCTGACTATCAACGAGGCGAGTTCTCGGAAAGGAACTCGTTGAATGCCGGAACCGCGTGCTAGGCGGGTGATCTCCTCGCGCCCGGGCGCGCTCGAGAGCCAGGCACCCAGATACCGCGGGTCCAGTGCCGTTCTGTCTACGACCCTGAGTGTTGCTACCTGCTGCGAAGGTATGAACTCGTTGATTGCTTGCGGGACTACCATCACCTCTCCCACTGTGCCGCCTTCAACAGCGATCAGCACGTCTGAGGGCTGCGCTGGTTCAAGCCCAAGGTCGTGGATGTCCTCCCAGTCAGCGAAATACCTTGGTGGAGTGTGATTTCGAATGGCCGCCAGGGATAGCACCGGCACTGGCCCGCTGGAACCTGCCCGCTGCGCGGGAAAGCCTTTGCGCAGGCTGATGGCGCCGTGCAGGTCACCTAGCCGCAGCTCGTCGAAGACGGTCATTGCCGCCCTTTCAAGATCATTTTAAGGTGGTCGTCGGCATGCCGGCTGGCTCTGGTAAGCGTGTCCAGCTGGCCGATGAGTCCTGCTCTATCAGTCGCGGCTTCCTCGGCGTTCCATGCGGAACGCGGCACCGGAGCGTACCGGGACGGGTCGATGACAAAATCATTCGCGGCCAGGTCATCAAGGTGCGCGACGGCACCCAGGTCAGTGTCCGGCAGCGTCCCGGCAGTCCATTCGCGGTAGATCTGGGCCACCTCGCCGATCAGCTCGGCAGGCAACGACCTCGTGTGGCGCCCGCGGTTGAGCGCGGAGTTCCTCAGGTCGAGCATCAGCGTCGGCGCTGGCTTTCCCTTGACGCCGGTCCTGCCTTTGACGAAGACCAGCAGCGCCGAAGGGATGGCCGTTGAATGGAACATGCCGGGAGGCAGCGCGACCACAGCATCTAGCAGGCCATCCATCACGATCCTCTGCCGGATCCGCCCGGCCCTGCCACCGGTGAAGAGTATGCGGTTGGGCAGTACCAGAACGGCCCTGCCGTTGTCGGCAAGGTGGAACAGGCAGTGCTGGATCCACGCCGCCTCTGCATCTTTGGGGCCTGGTTCGCCCCAGGCCCACCGCGGATCGCCTGCCATCTCACGTGGGGAGGGCAGCGTTACCGGCCCGAAGGGCGGAACGGCCATCACGCGGTCCGCTCGCAACTGCGGGAACACGTCGTGACACAAGGCGTCACCTGCGGTGATCCGGGCATGGATTCCGTGGATCACAAGGTTCAGCTGCGCCATCTTGAAGGCCCAGGAGTTGTGTTCCTGACCCAGAAGGTCGTATGGGCCAGATCCAGCCTGAGCAGCCGCCGCGTCTACCAGCAATTGCCCGAATCCTGCGGCTGGATCGTATATGACCCCGGTTGGTTGGGCCAGCGAGATCACGAGCTGACGAACGGAGACTGGAGCTACGTAATCGTCACCGGTCTTCTTGGCCGATCCGGCGAATTGCTCGATTAGATAGTCGGCGATTTCCGCAGCCGGAGCGTCGGCACTTGACATAGTCGTGATCGCTTGAGCGATCACGGTCGCTGGGAGCGTCGGCGACAGCAACGCGTCAGCGCTGACATCAGCCACTGACATCAGCTTGCGGTAAAGAACGAAGTTCAACGTTGCAAGAGGCGATGCCTGAAGGTCCCGCCAGTCTTCGGCGGATCGCGCTTTCACGGCCAGCAGGGCGAAGAGGACTTCCTGGATCTCGTCAGAGCGCAACGGCACGCTGCCACGCAGCTGATCGATAACGTGCCGCACAGGCGGCACGTCAGTGGCCGGCGCCTCAATGCGGCCGGTGGACTGAAGCCAGCCCACCACCTCGGCTCGGTCATACAAAGGCCCGCGAGACCCGCGTTCACGTTCAGTAGGAAAGTCGGGATTCCGTGCCTTCCAGTTCCCGACGGTCGCCCGGCTCTGACCGGCGAGTCGCGCGATGTCGGCCATGGTCATCAGTTCGGTTCCAACAGTTGCCATCAGCTCACTCACCTGTCCCCGACGGCTTGGCCTCGCTGCCGACAGCCCGCATCGCGTCCAGGCTGCCAATTCCACGGTGATACCGCCGTCTGGCGGCTGCATCGTCGGCTGCAGCGGCCAGACGGCGGCCGGGATACCCTTATCCCTGCGAGCCGTTGCCATCGGACCTTCCCAAGTTTGACGCTCAACGACCCGGCGGCCACCGCCAATCCCGACGGATTCACTTCGGGCGGTGGCCGTTCCGTTCGATACCCGGCATTGCCTGTCACCTCCTCGCACCCTAAAAAGCATAGCACGTTCACACGTACACAATCAAAGTACACGCGTACGCAAGCTGGAGAGCGTGAGCGACGGGCTAGTCATCCGGCACCGACCTGTTCCGACTAGTGCGCGCCTGGCCTACAGAGCACTGTTGAGGTAGCACAGGAGGATGCCTCTTACCGGAACGCGGTTGCGCGCACAAAGCGTGTATGCCGCAGTGGACGCGCTGTTCCAGTGAGGCGATGCGCAGGCGCCGTCGGCTTCAAGGGTGATGTCCGAATGGCCCCAGCTGACTCAGACCGTGGCCACTCCCGCGTCTGCTGCCGCACATCTTCTCCTGCCGAGCCATCTGGTGACTGCCCGGTCACGCAGATGTGGTCTCGGTGAACTCGCCTGCAGAGCCAGCGGCCTTGACAAGCCTGCCCCACCGCTCATGCCGGTCATAGCGGTCCGCGATCACCTTGCCACTCGGCAACAACCCATCCGCACCCCGGTTCTCGAGCCGATCAACGCGAAAGACGGCCAGGCCGCGATCGCTCGCCCCGTCACTGTCGGTTCGGCGACCGCGACATTCGCAGCCAGGCTTGCCACACTGCCGATCACCAACAGGGCCCACGGCAGCACCCCACCCCGGTGACCAGACTTCGAATCCGCGAGCAACGTAGTCGACGCGGCCACGATCATTCCGTCCACTGACAACGGCGTCAGCGCAGCCACCCACCCTGGCTGGCCATGCATCGCCACCAGCAGATGCATATGCAGGTACGAGACCGTGCCAGCGATCAGCGCCAGCATCGTCACGCAGCTGATCGTCGTTCGACGAATCCACTGGTCCGCCCGCCCGGTCACAGGTCCGCCCCCACCAGCAGCTCAGCTGTGACGTCGCCCATGTACGTAGCCGACGAATCCCCCCTCGGACACGTTCTTACGTACATCGACTCCAATGGCCCGGCCTGGGCGTTCGCTTTCTTATCTTCTGGCTGATACCTGAGCGTTAGGCAGAGTTGGGCGTAGATCTCGGTCTTGTCGGCTTGGCCACTCATGACGTCGTATGACGAGCCGACCATGCCGGTGACGTCCCTCCGGCTGGTACGTCGCCTACGTCGCGGCTCAGCCCGCTGACACCGCCTGGGCGCGCCGACCAGAGGTGTGCCGCCCGCCGGCTTCCCCGTCTCCCACGAACCGAGTATTATGCCTGTGTAATATCTGCGCCCTGATGGAGGCTATGAGCATGGCATATGCCTTAGTCATGACCTCTGAAGTCAAGGCATGGCTGCACGACCTGAGGCATCGCGACCGAGCCAGCGCGATTCTTGTCGGGCAGGCGATCGGCATGCTGATCGAGGCCGGACCAGAACTCGGGCGGCCACTTGCCGATCGCGTCCACCACACGCGGCTGAGCAACCTCAAGGAACTCCGGCCAGGCTCAGCCGGACGCAGCGAGATCAGGATCTTGTACGTGTTCGACCCTCGGCGGAACGCGGTACTTCTAGTGGCCGGGGACAAAGCAGGGCAGTGGGATTCCTGGTACCGGAGAGCGATCCCGCTGGCCGAGGAACGTTACGAGCTGTACCTGAAACAGGAGGGGCACCGATGAGCGGATTCCACGGCTACACTCGCGAGGAATTCCTGGACGAGTTCTTCCCTGACGGCAGAGACCGCACGGCCATCGCAGCCGGCATGGAACAGCTCCGCGCGGAGCAGCGGGCATACCGGCTCGCAGAGATGCGGCGGCGACTGGGCTTCAGCCAGGCCCAGGTCGCCGCCCGCATGGGGGTAACACAAGGCCGCGTCTCCGCAATCGAGAACGCCAAGACCGGTGCCACCGAACTACGCACCATCGCCGCCTACGTCGAGGCCCTGGGCGGACGGCTGGAGGTCATCGCCGACTTCGGTGACCAGCGCCTTGCCTTCGCCGAGCCGGGCACAGAAGCCGCTTAACCCGCAGAACAATCTCAGAAACTCGGATCAGACGCACAGCCATCGACCCACCCAGCATCCGAGAATATTGGCTAGCGGTTCAAGTCCCCCATCGGACACGCAATGCGACAAAGTTGAGCATGCATGCTGGCCGCCGTTGCAGAGGTAAAGTAGGCGGCCGAGGAGGTGGACGCCCGGGTGGCAGATGACGCGCAGTTTCATCTGACTGTTCATGCCGAGAGTCCGGCAGTTGAAGGCGGCCGGATTCCGCTGGCGGAGCTTGCCCGGATTGTCGGCGGCCTGCAAGTGACCCTGGAACGCCTTGCGCTCGCTATCGAGACGGGAACCTATGCCGCCCGCGGGCCTCGGCCGCGCGAGATAGTCGAGGCTGTACGCCTGGACTTCGCGGGCTTCAGGCCTGGGTCGGCAATTATCGATATCACGCAGCCAGGGCAGGGCGAGGCCGACGACCTCCTGCAGCGATCGCTCGCGGCGCTGGAGAGCGGCATCACCGATATACGCGACCGGCAGCGCCTGCCCGCCTCGATCACCCCGCAAGTCATCAACGGACTGCGCGAGCTCGCCGGGGGAGTCACATCCGGGAACCTGACCAGCATCACCATCGGTCACGCGAACAACCGCCGGCTCATCATCGACTCGCTGTTCCGGGAGCGCATACGCCAGATATCAGCGCCACCGGCCGGGGGCGAGGCAACCGTCGTCGGCCGTCTGCAGATGGGAGATTTCTCCCCCGCCGCGCTGCGATGCCGGATCGACACCTTCGCCGGCAGCGTGGCAGCGGATTTCGACGCCGACCTCAAAGACACCGTGCTTGACTCCATGGACCAGATGGTCACGGCGGCCGGTCTCGCCGAACTGCAGCCCGATGGATCGACTGTCCGCCTGCTGCACCTGACCTCGCTTGAAAGCCTGCCGGACGCCAGGATCTCCCCGCTGGCCACGCTCGGGCGGCAGCAGGGAATCGGCCCGATCAGGGACATCGAAGAACTTCAGGGCAGCGACACCGACGACTTCGGGCCGTTCCTCGATGCCATCAACTCCGCACGCGGCCGGTGAACCGTGAAATATGTCCGTCGTAGACACTGACGTCTTCTCAAGGCTCGGCCTGGCCAGGACGTCGGGCAGTACCGTCCGCTGCTCACGGATGTCGTACCAGTACTCTCCTTAGCCAGCGTCGCAGAATTGCACTACGGCGCCGCAGCTGCTAATTGGGGCGAGAGACGGCCGGGAAGTCGTCAGGCGCATGCGCGCGATCGAAGCCGGATTCACCGCGCACGGCCTGACCACACACCTGACCGATGCCCGGGCAGGGCTGGACCTGACCGTCGTCCTCAGCCCAAACCGCAAAGCGCGAGCCAGAAATCTGGATCGACGAGGAAGGGTACGCCGAGCTGCGCTACTGGAATCCCCGGGCTCATCGCCCGCAGAGGTCGCCGCCACTGCCCTGCGTGCCCTGGCGGCCGTCACCAGCACGCCGGCTGTCCTCTCCTCTAGCTCGCTGCACGCCCCGCAGGATCAATCGGAACCGGCGCACAACCCCAGCCAGGCTCAGCGGCCGGCGGCGTAGCCCTGCATGTTGCACGCGCTGGCACCGGCGTACAGGAACCCCCCGTCCCGCGCGAGCGCGCTCACCCCGCCCAGCGACCATGGCGGCCCTACGGTCACCTCGTGGCCGCGGCGGCGCAGCTCGGCTAGCACGGACTCGTCCATCCTGGCCTCGGCGGACAGCGAGCGCGGCCTGGACCCGCGGGGCCAGAACGACGAAGGGAAATGGTCGGTGTGGAAGACGGGCGCGTCGATCGCTTCCTGCAGGTTCATCCCGAACACCACGTGGTTGAGGAAGAACTGGAGCGACCACTGCTCCTGCTGGTCGCCGCCAGGCGTTCCGAACGCGAGGTAAGGCTCGCCGTCGCGCAGCACCAGGCTGGGTGACAGCGTGGTCCGCGGGCGCCGGCCGGGTGCCAGCGTGCTGACCAGGCCCGGGGTGAGGGTGAACGTCTGGGCACGCGTCCCGAGGCTGAACCCGAGGCCGGGGATGACCGGCGAGCTTGTCAGCCAGCCGCCGCTGGGCGTCGCGGACACCAGGTTGCCGAACGAGTCCGCCACGTCCAGGTGACACGTGTCCCCCGGTCCCGGCTCGGGGACCGCCAGCTCGGCGGCCGATTCCGCCAGCCGCTCAGTGGCGCGGGAATGGCCGGAGGCCGGCCCTGCCCCGAACACGGCCGCGGCATGCGGGGGGAGCCGGGGCTCCGCTCCTGCAGGCGACCCGGGAATCAGCTCTCCGGAGGCCTCGGCCCCTACCAGGTCACGCCGCCCGGCCGCGTACTCGGGCGACAGCAGCTCAGTCAGCGGCACGTCGCAGGTGCGCGGGTCCCCGTACCAGGCCTCACGGTCGGCGAAGGCCAGCTTCGCGCACTCCGTAACTGTGTGAATAAAGTCGGCGCTGCCTGGCCCCATGGCCCTCAGGTCGAAGCCGTCCAGCAGCGCAAGCTGCTGCAGGAACACCGGGCCCTGCCCCCAGGGACCGGTCTTGCACACCGTCAGGCCCCGGTACTCCAGCGTGACCGGGGCCTCCGTCGACGCACGCCACCCCGCAAGGTCAGAGCCCGTCAGCAGGGCACGATGCCGCCGCATGGTGACGTCCATCACCTCGGCACCGCTCAGGTAGGCGGCGATGGCATCAGCCACGAACCCCTCATAGAACGCCCGCCGGGCCGCCTCGATCTGGGCCTCGCGACCGCCTCCCGCCGCCTCCGCCTCGCGGAGGATCCGCGTGTAGGCCCCGGCCAGCGCCGGGTTCCGGAACCGGGACCCCGGGGCCGGCACCTCGCCACCCGGTAAGTAGACCTCGGCGGACGTCGGCCAGTGACGGCGGAACATCCTGGAACGCCCCTCTATCGCCGCGCTCGCCATACCCAGGATCGGGTGCCCGGCCCCTGCGTAGCCGATGGCATACTCCATCACGTCCCGCAGCCGGAGCCGGCCATGCCGCGCCAGCAGCAGCATCCAGGTCCCGAACGCCGCCGGAACACACGCCGCAAGTAAACCGGTGGGCGGTACCTTGTCCAGCCCGAGCGCGCCGAACGCTTCGGGCGTCGCGGCCGTTGGCGCCGGGCCCTGCCCGTCCAGCACGAAGACCTCGCCCCGCCCGGCGTCGAAGCCGATCACCGGGACCTCACCGCCAGGCCCGTTCAGGTGCGGCTCGACCACCTGCAGCACCAGGCCGGCCGCGACCGCGGCGTCGAACGCGTTGCCGCCCTTCTCCAGCACCGCCATGCCCGCCGCCGACGCGAGCCAGTGCGTCGAGGCGACCATCCCGAACGTCCCGGCCAGCTGCGGCCTGGTCGTGAACGGAGATCCGGGGGTGGGGCTGGGGGTGACATTTCCGGGCACGCGCGCCTCCAGGGTCATCGCCGTGGCCGCGGTGGCTGCCGACGGCCTGGTCCTCCCCTAGTAACGTCCGGTGGCGACGTCCGGCTCAGCGCCCGGCGGCATAGCCCTGCATCCCGTATGCGTTCGCCGCAGCGCACAGGAACCTCCGCTCCGCGCGGCCGCGCTGCGCCGGCCCAGCGACCATGGCGGCCTCACAGTTACCTCGTGGCGCGGCGGCGCAGCTCGGCGATCACGGATTCGACTGAGGTGTGCATATCAGCAGGTGCGTAGCTATGCCGATCGAGTCCCGCCGCATTCGGCTTGTATTCACTCAGACTTGAGCACCCAGTTAGTAGCCTTACGGCGGCAACGCTGGGGCATCTTTCGGCGCAGTTCATCGGCGAAGCCCTCCACGTCAGCCTGCCCCCGACGATTGCCCGGCCGCCGCTGACACCAAAGGAAGTCGCCGACAGCTACCGCCGCCAAGCCCAGCAATAGAGTCACACTCGTCACTTAAGTTGCAGTTCAGAAATCCATTTGACGAGATAATGCGCATTCCCCTTATGACTTGAAAGTGACAAACCGAGCGCTTCGAATACGCCATACACATCTGCAGCCACGTTCAAATATGGCACACCACCTGGTGCCGTGTCACTAATTACTAGCCCTGTCCGCAAGTCGTGCCGAACCGTAGCGTGACCGATTGCATTCCGCGTCCGGTTATCCAGCAACGAAGCCCACTGCTCCCACCCAGGAACTAGCTTAACATACTGAAGTTTTTCGAAATTCGACATCTTTTCGAATGCCGCAATGCCATTGGGCCGCTGAGCACGTAGTGGTGCTTGGAGCGGTGCGGCTTGTGCGGGCTGTGCTTTCCGCGCCGGGCGGTCAGGAGGTCTTGCGCCTGGGTGAAGGTGGTGTCGTCGATGATCGGCGAGTGCACGATAGTCCGACTGTCAACTGACGCGATTTCGGCTTTGGCATCCTGGCGGCGGCGCGTTGCCCGGCCTCAAGCTGAGTTGCTGCGCCATAACTCGGCTACATCAACACGCCCAAGACAGGCACGCTCCGCGCGACGGCCGGCTGCTGCGTTTACGCCAGCGGCCAGGACAACACCCAGGGACCCGGCAAAGTCGTATTCATGCAGCCTGAAGCAGCTTTAGCGTCCGCTGCGATCGTAATGCGGGTTCCGCGAACAACAGCTCCGGCCTGTCGCTAGTGTCGGCCCGTGGCGGCATCGGGCTCCGGCAGGTGCTGTGAGACTTGCAACCAGTCGCGCGGCCGATGCAGTGAGCCAGGCTGATCCGGTGGAGATGAGGCGGGCATGTCCGGAGCGGACGACCGGTCTGTGGCAGTTCGGACTGCGGGAGGGCCGCCCGTAAGCTGCGCAGCAGATGCGCCAGCAGGCCAGCCCGACAGGCCGTCGCCTGGCCACTCTCATGAGCGCCACGAGGCGCCCGGCGGCGACCCTCCCACCGAGCGGTCAGCTCAGGCCGATCAAGATGAACTCACGCGCCTGACGGAGCGGGCAGGCGCCATCATCGGCATCGCCAGCGGAGTTCTCGGCGTTCTTCTCGCCGTCGGGTTCGCGTTCCTGCCTGTCAGCACGCTGCTGGAGAAGGCATTTGTGGTCTTGGCCTGCCTGGCGCTATCTGTCGCCGCCGTGACCGGCATCGGGGCGTGGCGGAGCGCCCGCCGGTTCGGCATAACCGCGACTTCCGCGTGCGTGGCGGTCGTCTGTCTCGCCGCCCTATCGATGGCCGCGCAGAGCGATCACCTGGGCAGTCCTGCGGCAGGCTCGTCCGCTGGCGCGGGCAGCGGCGACAACCGGTCGGACGAGACCACGCTGAGCGGAAAGCCAACTCCGACAACGCCAGATTCGTCTCCGTCGGCGTCGCCTGGCCGAAACCGGGCCGCCGCACCCGTTGCATCGGCCTCGTCCCAG
Source organism: uncultured Actinomycetota bacterium (assembly GCA_963819285.1). GTDB lineage: Bacteria > Actinomycetota > Actinomycetes > Streptosporangiales > Streptosporangiaceae > Chersky-822. Next base: position 75,012 of record CAWFVM010000001.1, on the reverse strand, counting down.
GGCGCGAGCGTCACAGTCACCAGATGCGGCATAACCGGCGACGGGTACGCGTACGCAAACCTGTCGATTACGAACCATACGGCCAGCGAGAGCTGGTTCTACGTCGACGTCGGCTTCTATCAGGCCGGAAGCCAATTCGCCGTTAACAACACAAACCCCACCATAGGCGCGGGCTCCGCGGACCAAGAAACGGTCAAGTCCGACGCCCTGGTTCCGGGCCGGGGCACGGTCAGCTGCAAGATCCTTCAGGTCAACAACGCCTGATCCAGGGCGGTTATCTGGCGAACGCCAGTGGCGTCAAGACGGCTTATGCGCGGCTCCGGCCTGCGCTCCTCTGGCAGAGACACGGCAAAGTCGTGAGCTAGCGCTTGACCTGTGGTTTCACTGCAACAGGCAGTGCGTTTGACGGTTCGGCGGGCGACGGGCGGACCCATGGAAGTTCTCACGCGTGCCATCGCCTGCCACGAAGGAAGCCCGCCCGCCGATGACATCTTCCTCCACGCCGCCTGGCCGCCACTGGCATATAGAGCACAAGCTCCACGGGGTCAGGGACGTGACCTACGAGGAGGACAAGTCCCTGGTCAGGACAGGAAACGCACCCCGCGTGATTGCGTCGCTACCCGTTGACTGGCCATCGGCCTACCGCGCCTGGATGGCCACGCGAACGTCGCCGCCGCGAACCGCCATCACGCCCGCGACCCGCAGCGGACCCTCAAGCTACTTCAAGCTGCATGAACACGACTTTGCCGGGTCCCTGGGGCAACACCGACGAGCCAGCCATGCTGGATGCAGACTGCTCGCGGGCCGCTATCGTCATAATGAGCCCATGCCAGAACGAATCACGCCAGCCGACGCCCGGCGGGCTCAGCTCGCGGCCGAGCCGATTCACGGGATGATCTATTTCAGTCCGTTCCGCGACGCCGCCTACGTGCAGGCGGGCATTGCCCACCCGCGGACAGGTTATTTCGCCTCCAGATCCGCCCCGCTGGGTCAGGTGCCCGCCGAGGTTGTCATCGCGGCGTTCTTCAACTTCAACCCCGCGCTGGTGCGACGCGCGATCCCGTCGGTCTGGCAAGTCACGACGCCCGAGCGGGTGCTGGCCGCTCGGCTCGCGGCCGCTGACCAGTCGCTGCGCGCCGCCTGGGCCGACGATGCCACCGGCGCCGTCGTGCAGGAGGCTGCCGCGCTTGCCCGCCGCGCCGCGGAGAGCGTCACCAGCCAGCTGCATGGCCGACCGCTGTTTGCCGCGCACGCGACGCTGCCCTGGCCGGACGAGCCGCACCTGGCGCTGTGGCACGCGCAGACGCTGCTGCGCGAGTATCGCGGCGACGCCCACGTTGCCTTGTTGCTGACCGAGGGCCTAGACGGACTCGGCGCGCTGATCACGCACGCGGCGACCGGGGCGATCCCGGCCGAGGCGCTGCGAACCACCAGGGCCTGGACCGAACCGGAGTGGGACGCGGGCGTGGCCAGGCTGCAGGCCGAAGGCTGGCTGGCCGAAGGACCTCACCTGACGCTGACCGAGTCAGGCCAGGCCCGGCGCCAGCGGATCGAGCAGCGCACCGACGAACTGGCGGCTGGCGCCTACGACGCGATCGGCGCAGACGGCACCGCCCTGTTGACCGAGCTGGCGACCGCGCTGTCCGCGCGGGTCATGATCCCGGAACTCGGTTTCCCTGCGCAGCTTGCCGCCCGCTACGCCAAGACGAGCTGAGCACACTCGCCCGGCCTGCACCGACGGCCGGCATACCGCTGAAGCGCCGCAGGAGCGGTATCGCTGAGGCCAGCTGGCGCATAGGTAACCGTACCGTACTCTTCAGGACACCCCACGAACTGGTAGCGGCTCTGGTTGCTCCTCGTGGTTCTAGGCTGTCTGCCGTGGGCGGCGGTGACGGGCTGATCGGGCAGGCGTTTGTCAGTTATGCGCAGGCGGATTCGGCGGTGGCTGATGACGTGCAGTCGGCGCTGGAGCGGGCTGGGGTGCAGGTGTGGCGGGATACTGCCGAGATCTGGCCGGGTGAGGACTGGCGGGCCAAAGTCCGCGGCGCGATCACGGGTGACGTGCTGGCATTCGTGGCCCTGTTCTCCCGCGCCAGCATGGCCGTGAAACAGTCGCGGCATCATGAGGAACTGGCATTGGCGATCGGCGAACTGCAGCGACGCCCGCCGTCGGTGCCGTGGCTGTTCCCGGTCCGAGTCGATGATGTCCAGATCCCGGATCTGGACATCGGCGCCGGTCGGACACTGAGGTCACTGAATGCCGCTGACCTGTCGGGACGTGACCGGGCGGCGCAGGACCTGCTGGCGGCAAGCGTGTCCAGCGTGCTGGGCGGCGACCGAGACGGGGCCGAACTGGGGACCGAGTCGGCGTATATGCACCAAGCGCGGCGGATCGCCCCGCCCGACTCACCGGACCCTGGCTCTGCAGCCGACCGGAGCAGCATACGATCCAATCAAGGCGAACGACGGCCACGCGGCGATTGTCCGACCGATCGCGTTCGGTTCCGCCACGGCTACGTTCGCTGCCAGACTGCCGACGCTTCCCATGATCAGCAGCGCCCACGGCAGGAACACGCCACTGCTGCCCGATCGCGACTCGGCCAGCAGCGTGGTCGACGCGGCGACGGCAGGACCAGGCGGAGGCGGTACCCGGCATCAAACGGCGTCTGCCGGTTGATGCCGGGGACCGTCGCCCTTCCTGGTCAGGTTGGCTCCCCTCAGCTGGACAGGAATGTGGTCCGCATGGCCAGGAGCATTCCGGTCATGATGAGCGTGTGCCGTCCGGAGTGCAGGTGCAGGGCGGCGGGGCTGATCCGGAAGCTGAGCTTGCCAGCCTTGTCAGCGTGCACTGTGGCGACGGTGCGGCCGTCGATCGTGATGGTGACCGGGTGCAGCGGCAGGAAGCCACGGGCGGTCAGTTCTGAGGTCTTCCCGCTGCCGATCCGGAACCTGCTCAATGTCATCCGGTGCTCAAGGTCGCTGAGCTCCTTTGCCGCCTGCTGGCGAACTGCGGCGTCCTGATGTGCCGCTGCCGTGGCCTTCACCAGCGCAGGGGCGAAGGTAGTCGCCCTGATCGTGCCCCAGCCGCTGGCCACGTCGAACCCTGCCATGGCGCTGAATCCCTTGAGGGTGACCTTCTTGTTCCTGTACACCGAGTTGTTGCCGGAGACGACGTCGATGATGCCGTCCTTGAGTCCGGCCGGACCAAGGACGCCGTACAGGGCGGGGTTGATCGGCCCGACGTTCTTGCCGTGGTTGAGCTGCGTAGCGAGCGCGAGCACGCCGCCCAGAAGCGGGGCGGATTCCGAGGTGCCGTCCGAGGCGTTCAGCGAGATGTCCGGCACGGAGCGGTGGCTCGACTTGGTGATCGCGGCGACCGCGTTCTGGTAGCTGGGCCGGGCGTAGTCGGCTGAGAAGCCCGCGCCTTCACCGACGTCGAATCCGACCGGCCCGAGATTCCAGACCGGGTCGGGCCCGAGGCGCTTGCCGGCCGCGCTGAAGTCGGGCGTCGTGCCTCCGACTGACGTCACCCACGGTGAGTCGTCCCAGCCCACCGTCGCGCGGCCCTTCGTGGTGGTCTTGTCGGTGCAGGTGCCGGGGCCGACGGCCAGGTGCTGGGCGGCGTCACAGTCCCCGGTGGGGAGGATGAGGGGAATGCCGGCGATCGCCGCCGCCAGTTCACCTGGGTCCTGGGCGTAGAGCTTCTGGCTTGCCGTTGCCGTAGGTGCTCTCTGCGGTGCCGTCGCTAAGCGAGATGACATTGGCCAGACGATGCGCGGCCAGGTACTCGATCGCCTGCATCATCTCGGGTGGTGCTACCTGGCTGGCCGCGTCGTCGGTGCGCTCGCTGTCTGGCGGCGCCACGGTGATGAGGATCTTGGCATAGGGCGCCATCATGTGCACGGCCAGCACGTCAAGCTCGAGGCTCGCCGGCCCAGCCGCTGCACGATCCGTAGGTCGTGAGCTTGACCATCCCGGGCGGGCACTTGACGGGCAGCTTATGACCCCCGGTCGGGTAGATCGTCTTGAGCTGGACTTTCGGCAGTCCGAGGAACTTGTCTTCCTTCGCCATGAAGGCGCCGATGCTCGGGTCATTCCAGCCTTCGATGACGGCGACCGTGACTCCTGTGCCGTCGATGCCACGGCGCCACAAATCGCCGACCTGGTAGTCGAAGATGTCGACCGGACCAGGGCTGAATCCCGCGAACTTCTTGAAATGCTCGTGCATAAGCGTCAGGGCATGACTGAGCTTCTTGATGCGCTGGCTCTTGGACGGACCAGCTGCGGCCCGCGCAGCAAAGGCTTTCGCTGCTCCTAACGGCGTTGTCGCGGGCAGCACCAGTGGTACCGCCAGCGTCATGCTCATTGCGATGAGGCCAGATATCAGTGCTCTGCGGGTCTTCGGGGATTGGCTGTGCGTTGTGCTCATATGGTGCCTCCTAGATCCCAGCCTGCTGGAGGAACCCGGTCAAATCAATCGGCTGCCGCAGCGGCTTGGGCGGGCGGGCGCTCGTCGCCGGTCTGGGTGGTGCGCAGGATCTTCGAGCGGCTGAGCAGGAAGACGCCGCTGGCGAGTGTCCACGCCCCGTGGATCAACTCCGATATCGGCGCCACCGGCGCCGCCCTCGCTGCGTCTTCAATGACGGGTAACTGATCTTGCCGCCCAGAACGTCTCGGTCTGTGCTGAGGCTTCGACTGGCCTCTGGAAGCTACGCACAGGCCCGCGCAAATCTTTCAAATAATTAGGCAGAAAGTATTTGCGCGCGTCTCTTCCCGCTTTCCTGAGGCCGGTCCGGCCCCGAGGAACCGTTGGCAGCAGCGCGGAGCTGATGCCAGGGACCAGGATCAAGTGCCATCCCGAAGACCGGTCGCGCCCGTAATGTGAGCAAAGCGACGTCGTTGTCGCAGCGCTGAGGAAATGACTGGTGAGGAGCAGCGGTGCAGGCTCTGGTGGCCGGGGACCCACGTCACCTGGGTCCCTACCGGCTGCATGCCCGGATCGGGCGCGGTGGCATGGGCCAGGTGTACCTTGGCTTCTCACCGGCGGGCCGCTCGGTCGCCGTGAAGGTCCTCCATCCGGCGCTCGCCCGTGATGAGGCGTTCCTCACCCGGTTCGGCCTGGAGGTTGCCGCCGCTCGCGCGGTCAGCGCCGTGTACACGGCACCGGTCGTGGCGGCCGGGCTGGACGACCACCCGCCGTGGCTGGCGACGGCGTTCGTCCCCGGGCCGTCGCTCGCCGAGCTGGTGGAGCTGACCGGGTCACTGGCCGAGTCCGCGTTGTGGCGGCTGACGGCGGGCCTGATAGAGGCGTTGCAGGCGATTCACGATCGCGCTGTGGTGCACCGGGATCTGAAGCCGTCGAACGTGCTGCTGGCCGACGACGGCCCGCGCGTGATCGATTTCGGACTCGCCGGAGCGCTCCACGACGCCGCGCCGAACGCGGGCAGGCTGGTCATCGGCTCGCCGCCGTTCATGTCTCCGGAGCAGGCCAGGGGCGCGCTGGCCGGGGCGGCGGGTGACGTGTTCTCGCTCGGGGCCGTCATCGCCTTCGCCAGCACCGGGTACCCGCCGTTCGGGCAGGGTCCTCCGGAGGAGGTGCTGTACCGGGTGCTGCACGCGGCTCCCGGCCTGGACGGGCTGCCTCCCGGACTGCGCCAGATCGCGGCCGCCTGCCTGGCTAAGGCCCCTGCGGATCGCCCGACGCTGCCGGAGCTGGCGCGGGCTGTTGAGGCTGGACTGATGCCGTGGTCGGGCGCGTCGGCGACGTCGTTCTGGCCGGAGGAGATGAGCGGGCGCATCCGCGCCTGCCAGGCCGACCCGTGGCCGGTTGCCGCAGGCGAGTCGACACAAGTTCTAGAACAGATTCTCGTGCCCGCAGGACCAGATCTGGTGCGGACGCGCAGGTCACCGAGACGGGTCGCGGCGATCCTGGGCACCGCGGCGGTGGTCGCCGCTGCGGTGGGGATCGCCGTTTGGCTCCCGCCTTCTCATGGCACGCCGAGTACCCATTCCCGGGCTGTGGCCGACCGCTCGCCGAAGGCATCCAGGACATCGGCACCTCCGGCTGGGCTGCCAAGCTTCCTGGACAACGTCGGGATCAGCGATGACTCCGACCCCGCGACCGGGAACCTGGACGGCGACGGCAGCAGTTTCTCAGCGCAGGCCCTGGCCGCCGCGCTGCTCACCCCCGGCGCAGCCGTCAGCCACGACGGCGTGACCTTCACCTGGCCTGACGTCGCGCCTGGTGGTGCGGACAACGTGGTCGCCGACGGTCAGACGATCGGTCTGCCCGGCGCCGGGCAGACCCTGGGCATTCTCGGTGCCAGCGACTACGGCACGGCGACCGGCACCGGGACGATCAGGTATGCCGACGGCAGCACTCAGCCCTTCACGGTCTCCTTCCCCGACTGGTGGTCGAACGCCTCGCCGCCGAATGGCGACATCCTCACTACGCTCCCCTACCTCAACACCGCGGACGGCAAGGATGAGCAGGCCGACAGCATCTATTACGTCGGAGTGCCGCTAGCGCCCGGCAAGGCCGTCCGTTCTATCACCCTGCCCAAGGTCAGCCGAACGGCAGTGGAAGGATCACCGGCGATGCACATCTTCGCCCTCAGCATCGGGGGCTGAGGGAGCCGATCCCCGCATTATCAATGCCGCCATAGCTGGTTAGATACATCATCTTTGCATCTCCGCGAATAATACCTTGTCAAACAAGGCGAATCCGTCCAGTTCGCGTGAACACGACCATCATTCTTCAGGGAATTTCGCATCGGCAAAATGATTCGGCATAATGGCCGTGAGAAAGTAAAGGTGTCGCGGATCACAAAGGGGGGCTAAATGTCCATTGGTTCTGCTTCGATACGCCCGCTCGGGCGCAGGATGCTTGTGCGCCGCGCCGTAGCGGCCCTGTCTGCCAGCACAATGCTCGCCGCAGTGACCGTGATCGCTCTAGTCGGCGTGGCCGCGCCCGCTCAGGCAAGCACCGGGGACCGGATGGCATACGTCGCCAACGTACGAGACAACACGGTCTCGGTCATCGACACCACGACGGACACGGTCACCGCGACCATCGGTGTCGGCGCCGACCCGATCGGCGTGGCTGTCTCCCCGGACGGCTCCACCGTCTACACCGCCAACGAGGCCAGCAACAACGTGTCGGTGATCGACGCCGCCACGGACACAGTCACGGCCACCATCCCGGTCGGCGTGGTCCCGGACGCCGTGGCCGTCTCCCCGGACGGCTCACTCCTGTACGTGGGGTGCGATCTCAGCCTCGGGCCGCCGGTCGGCGGGATCGACGTGATCAGCACGAGCACCGACGCGATCATCGCGACCGTCCCGACCGCTAACCAGCCGGACGGCATCGCCTTCACTCCGGACGGCACCCAGGCCTACGTGGCCAACTTCGTCGGCAGCTCGGTCTCGGTTATCGACACCGCGACCAGCACCGTCACCGCGACCATTGCCAGCTCCAGTGCCAGGACCCCGGCCAGCGTGGCGATCACTCCGGACGGGAAGTTCGCCTACACGGCCAACTTCAACAGCAACAACGTCTCTGTCATCAGCACGGCCACCGATACGATCACCGCCATCATTCCTGGCCTCGACGGCCCGGCCGGCGTCTCGGTCACCCCGGACGGCGCCGACGTCTACGTCACGAACCAGGACAACAACACCGTGTCGGTCATCGACACCGCCACCAACGCCATCACCGCCACCATTCCCGCTGGCGCCGAACCTAACGGCCTCATCGCCGACCCCGTCGGCGGTGCTACCTTCGTCGTCAACGCCGGCGGCAACAGCGTCTCGGCCATCGACACTGCCACGAACACGGTGACCACCACCATCCCGGTCGGAAACCTTCCCTTCAATATCGCCATGGCCCCCGCGCCACCCGCGGTCACGGCGGTGAACCCCAGTCAGGGTTCGCCCTCCGGCGGAGGTACCGTCACGATTACCGGCACCGGCCTAGCCGGGGCCAGCGCGGTGAAGTTCGGCGCCACCCCGGCCACCAACGTGACTGTGATCAATGACTTTGAGGTCACCGCGAACATTCCGGCCCACGCGGGCGGCACCGTGGACGTCACCGTCACCACCCCCGCCGGCACCAGCCCAGTCACCAGCGCGGACCAGTACACCTACGTCCTCGTCACCCCGGTCCTGACCTGGGACACTCCGGCGCCAATCACCTTCGGCACTCCTCTGTCCAGCACCCAGCTGGACGCGACCGCGTCAGTGCCCGGCACCTTCAGCTACAGTCCTGCGGCCGGCGCCATCCTGCAGCCAGGCACCCATACGCTGACCGCCACCTTCACCCCGACCGACACCGACGATTTCGCCACCGGCACCGTCAGCGTCCAGATCATCGTCGGCTTCCCTCAGCGGTGCATCACCACCAATCGCAACGGTCCGATGGCCATCCTCAATGGCCAGTCGATCTGCGTGAAGGCCGGCGGCACGCTCAATGGCCCCGTCACCATCTTCAAGGGCGGGGCGCTCGACGTAGACGGCGGCACGATCCGCGGAGCGCTGAACTCCGCCGGAGCAGCGGCCCTGACCCTGTGCTCGGCAAAGGTCTTCGGACCGGTCACCGCCATCGGCAGCACAGGACCGGTCCTGATCGGCGGCACGAACTGCGATGGAAACAACATCACCGGCTCGGTCACGATCAGAAACGGCACCGGCGGAGTCAGCTTCGTCGGCAACGTAGTCGACGGCTCGCTCACCATCACCAATAACACCGGCGGCTTCGCCGACTCCGGCAATACCGTCATCGGACCAGTCGTCGTGTCCGGCAACAGCTAACGGCTTGGGAGCGACCGCGGTAGCCCGAACCAGGGCAGCACGCTGATGTCGAAGCGGGTCATGCCGCAGATCCGGTCGCTGGCAATGGTGAGCACGTAGAAGCCAGTCGCGTGGCGGATTCCGTTCGGGGCACGTAGGTATGCCCCGAACGCGGGCTGGCCGTTGGCGCGGGTCGGCACGAGGTCGAACCTGCGACCTGCGGCGAACTGGTGGGCGCAGTAACGGGCCACGAGCTCACGGCCCTCGTATCCGAATGGCTCCGGAGGCATGGCGATGAAGACATCGTCAGTCAGCAGGGCCACCAGGGCGTCGAGATCGGCCGACTCCCACGCGCGGGCGAACATGCCCACGATCGCGTTCTCGGCGGGCGAGCCAGCGGCGGGCGGTGGCTGGTGGCCGGCGGCGGGCTCCTGCCGGCGTTGCAAACTGGCGCGGGCTCGCTTGAGGGAGCTGTTGACCGACTGGACGGTCACCTCCAGCATGCCGGCCACCTCGCTGGCGTGGAATCCGAGGACGTCGCGCAAGATGAGGACGGCAACCTGCCGGGGCGGGAGCAGCTGCAGGGCGGCCACGAAGGCCAGCGAGATGGCTTCGGTCTGCTCGTAGCGTGCTTCCGGCCCGAGTGACTGGCCAGCGGCGCCCTCCAGGAGAGCATCAGGAAACGGCTGCAGCCAGACGGCCTCGTCGCGCGGGGTCGGCAGGGGCGGCGTGAACTGCGACATGTCCCACTCCCTGGCCGGCCGGCGGCTGGCTGCGCGGCGCGCGTTGAGGCACCGGTTGGTGGCGATCTTGTACAGCCAGGTGCGCAGCGACGCGCGTTCCTCAGCAAACCCGCCGATGCCCTGCCAGGCGGCCAGCATCGTCTCCTGGACGGCGTCCTCAGCGTCGGCGACGGATCCGAGCATCCGGTAGCAGTGCACCTGCAGCTCCCGCCGATAGGACTCGGCCAGCTCCCGGAACGCCTCGCCATCCCCGGCCCGCGCCCGTGACAGAAGATCGGCTGCCACCATCTTGCGCTCCTTCCTCCCGTACCACCTCGTGCCTCCTCCCGGTATATACACCGCTCGCGGCGGGAACTGGGCGGCTCGCGGCCGCCCAGTTTGCCCGTGTCACGGTGTATGCACTACCGACCGCCCGGACGATCCGCCCGCCCGATCGTGCCGCGGCAGCCGGAAACGATCTTGGAAGGCTGGCGATGGGATCAGGCAGGCACGGGAAGGCAGCCAGCCGAAGGCAGAAACGGAGCAGTGCGCTCTCTCGTGGGTTCGCTCGCGTGCTCGGCGGCTGGCGTACGGGCCTGCCGGGGCCTGTCCTCGTTCTTAAGGCCGGGGACGCGTTCAACTACTTCGGCATTGGGCTGATCGTTCCCTTCGAGATCATCTACTTGCATCAGTACCGCGGCTTCCCGACGGCGCTGGCAGGGCTGGTGCTGGCGGCGATCACGGGCACGGCGGCGGCCGTCACGCCCCTCACGGGTGCGCTGCTCGATCGTTTCCGCGCGAAGCCGGTCATGATCATCGGCATTCTCGCGAGCGCACTAGGCTACGCGGGCTTCGCCTTTGTCGACCATCCCTGGCAGGCCTTCGCCTGCGCGGTCGTCGGCGGCGCCGGATTCGGGGTCACGGCCACCTCGGACCAGGTTCTGACCGTGAACCTGGTCTCAGCGGAACAGCGCGCCTCCGCGATCGCGCTCGACCGAGTTGCGGGCAACTTCGGTCTCGGTATCGGCGCGACGGTGGCGGGCTTCATCGTCGCCTACACCCATGACCTCCGCACGTTCCAGGCGCTCTACCTCTTCGACGGCCTCACCTTCGCCGTCTTCGCGCTGGTGGTGCTCGCGGGGATCCCGAATCCGCGCCCTGCGAAGGCCGAGCCTGCCAGGGACAAGGAAAAGGGCTTCCGGGCAGTTGCTTCCGATCGGCTCTTCCTCATCCTGATCGCCGGCAGCATGGTGCTCGTCCTGACCGGCGGCGCGCTCTTCACCACCATCCTCGCCCCGTTTGCGCTGGTCCACACGCCGGTCGGACCTAGCGAGATCGGCTTCGTCTTCCTCATCAATACCCTCTTTGTCGTCGTCGTGCAGATTCCAGCCACCCGGATCGTCACGCGGATGCGCCGCACGCACGCTCTTGCCGCGGCCAGCGCGCTCTTCGCAATCGCCCTGCTCGCGGTCCTGCTCGCCACGCTCACCAGGTCAGCGCTCACCGCGACCGTCATCCTGGCCGGGGTCGCGATCGTGATCGCGATCGCGGAGTGCGCGCAGTTCATCGTGATCGGCCCGATCGTGGCCGACCTCGCACCACCGCACCTGCTCGGCCGCTACATGTCGCTCTACGGCCTCTCCTCCACCGCAGGCGTGGCCCTCGGCCCCGCCGTCGGCGGCGTGCTGCTCACAACCTCTCCCGACGCCATCTGGTGGGGCGGTGCCCTGGCAGTAGCACTGACCGGAGCCGTCCTGCTGGGACTCGGCCACCGGGTACCCGACCCGCTCTCGCACGCGCGACGCGGTCCGCAGCAACCCGGATCGGGGGCTGCGCTCGATGCAGCCACCTCGGTAAGTGAGAGGACTTATTGACGATGGAGTCAGGCATGCAGGGGAAGGAAGCCAGCCGAAGGAGGGGACTGAGCAGGACGCTCGCTCGGGTGTCCGCCGGCTGGCGGACGGGCCTGTCGGGGCCTGTCCTCGTTCTTCAGGCCGGGACCGCGGTTAACTACTTCGGTACCGGACTGATCGCTCCCTTCGAGATCATCTACCTGCACCAGGCCCGCGGCTTCTCGACGGCACTCGCAGGGCTGGTGCTGGCGGCGATCATGGGCACGGCGGCGGCCATCACGCCCCTGGCGGGTACGCTGCTCGATCGGTTCCGCGCGAAGCCGGTCATGATCCTCGGCAATCTCGCGAGCGCACTAGGCTACGCGGGATTCGCCTTCGTCGGCCGCCCCTGGCAAGCCTTCGCCTGCGCGGCTGTCGGCGGCGCCGGGTTCGGACTAGCGAGCACCGCGAACCAGGTCATGACCCTGACCCTGGTCTCAAAGGAGCAGCGCGGCGCCTCGATCGCGCTCCGCCGGGTCGTAGGCAACTTCGGCATCGGCGCCGGCGGGACGGTTGCGGGCTTCATCGTCGCCTACGCCCATGACCTTCGCGCGTTCCAGTCGCTCTACCTCTTCGATGGTCTCACCTTCGCCATCTTCGCGCTGGTGGTGCTCGCCGGGATCCCGAATCCCCGCGTCGCCAAAGCCACGCCGGCGAAGGACAAGAGAACAGGCTTCCGGGCAGTTGCCCACGATCGGACCTTCCTCTTCCTGATCGCCGCCAACATCGTGCTCGTCCTGACCGGCGGCGCGCTCTTCTCCAACATTCTCGCGCCGTTCGCGATCGCGCACACGCCGGTCGGGCCGGTGGAGATCGGCGTCGTACGCTTCGTCAACACCTTCTTCATCGTCATCGCGCAGATTCCAGCCACCCGGGTCGTCAAGCGGATGCGCCGCCCGCAGGCTCTCGCCGCGACCAGCGCCCTCTTCGCGATCGGCCTGCTCGCGGTCCTGCTCGCACCGCTCACGAGCTCGGCGCTCATCGCGACCGCCGTCTTGGCCGTGGTGGCGATCGTGATCGCGATCGGTGAGTGCGCGCAGTTCGTCGTGACCGGCACGATCGTCGCCGACCTCGCACCACCGCACCTGCTCGGCCGCTACATGTCGCTCTACAGCCTGTCCTTCACGGCAGGCGTGACCCTCGGCCCCGCTATCGGCGGCGTGCTGCTCACCACCTCACCCGACGCCATCTGGTGGGGCAGCGCCCTGGCAGTAGCACTGACCGGAGCCGGCTTGCTGCGACTCGGCGACCGGATACCCGACCCGCTCTCGCGCAAGCAAGGCCGTCAGCCGCAACCCGTCAGCGCAGCCGGAAACGACAGTCCCGGGCAGTCACGGGAAAACCAGCCAGCCGCAAAGTGAAAGGACATATTGACCATGACACGCGACGCGATTGCCACGGACAAGCTCGCGGCACCTATCGGCCCGTTCTCGCTCGGCGTGCGCGGCGGCGGGCTGCTGTTCCTCAGCGGGCAGGTGGCCCAGGACCCGGCCACCGGCAAGCTGATCGAGGGTGACGTTGCCCGCCAGACCCACCAGATCCTGGCCAACATCGCGAAAGCCCTGGAAACGGCCGGCAAGGATCTAGGAGACGTGCTCCGAGTCGGCGTCTACCTGACCGACATAGCCGATTTCGCGGCGATGAGTCAGGCGTATGGCGAGCACTTCGCCGAGCCCTACCCCGCCCGCACCGCGATCGGCGTCGCCGCCCTGCCGCTGGGAGCCGCAGTGGAGATGGACGTCGTGGTGGGCTGAGCCCGCGCCAGGAACTGCCGTCCGCCGGCGTGCCACCGTTGGCACCGCATCCGGGGTCACACTGTTAGCGCGGCCGGCGCTGGCTCGGGCAGCGCCGGCGGGCGGTAGGCGCGCCAGGCGGCAGCCAGGCGGAGCACGGCCTCGGTCAGCTCCTCTGGTGAGGCCAGGAAATGAAGGCGCAGATACTCCGCGCTGCGCCCGGATGCGTCGAGGCCGTTGCCTGGCAGTACCGCGACCTGGTGGCGCAGCGCCGCCTGCGCGAATGATGTCCCATCGCCGCGCGGCATGCGCACCCACAGGGTCTGCCCGCCCCGCACCGGTGGCACATCCCAGCCGGGAAGATGCCGGGCCAGTTCCGCGCGCAGGTGATCATGACGCGCTTCACGCTCGGCCGCCCATTGCTTCGCCAGGGGCTGGAGGCGGGGCAGCAGGTCGGCGGCTGCTAGCTGGGCGGGGATGTTGCCGCCTAGGTCGTGGACGGCGAGCAGCCGGGCCAGCCGCGCGATTGTCAGCTGGGGGCCACGTACCCACCCGATGCGCAGTCCGGCCCAGATGGTCTTGCTGAGGGAGCCCACCGATATCACCGAGTCCCCGAAGGCGGCCAGCGACGGCGGCACCTGCTCGCCGGGGAAAGCGAGATCGCTGAGCACCTCGTCGTCAATCAGCGGGATGCCGACAGCCGCACAGCTCTCCACGAGCGAGCGCCGCCTGAGCGGGGACAGCACCGAGCCAGTCGGGTTGTGGAAGGTAGAGATCACATAGGCGAGGGCCGAACGGTGCTGGCGGGCTGCCGCTTGGAGCCCGCTGAGCCCGACCGGCAGCGCCTGCAGGACAGCTGCCTGCTCGCGGAACGCTTCCAGCGCCCCGTGGTAGGTAGGCGCCTCGACCAGCACCTGGTCGCCGGGAGTGAGAAGGGCGCGGGCGAGCAGCGAAAGAGCTTGCTGGGCGCCGTTGGTAACCAGGATCTGATCCGGGCTCGTGTGGATTCCCTGCTCTGTGTAGCGGTCGGCTATCGCACGTCGCAGAACAGGATGGCCGACCGGGTGGTAGCCGATGTCGCCAGAGATAGCCGCCAGCGCCGGGAGGATGTGCGCGTAGGCGTCGGCCAGCTCCGGTGGTGGCCTATCTGGGGCTGCGCAGGCGAGCAGGATCACGCCGTCTTGTGGTTCCAGCAGATGCAGGAATACAGGCGCGCCCGTGGTCTGCCGCCGCGCTCGCGTGGCCCCGGCCACTTGAGTGCCGCTGCCCTGGCGCCGGACGATCCGCCCGTCCTGGCGCAACAGCTCATAGGCGGCCACGACAGTACTGCGCCCGACCGCGAGAGCGGACGCAAGGGCACGGTCGGGTGGCAGCGGTTCCCCAGAGGGCAGCTCGCCTTCATCGATCAGCTGCCGCAACCGGGTCGAGAGAAGAACGTGCAGTGGCCCGCGGCCCGACGACCAGCGGCCCAGGCGCTCGCCTACCTCGATTGGGTTCATCTGCAAACCAATTCTGGGGCATTGGCTCTGGGGCCGCCACCCGAACGCACCAAGCATGGCCAGGTAGCACCTCGGCTCAAGAAGGAAAACCATCATGGACCACCAAATGTTGCAGCAGCGGTTCGCAGCCCTGACCACAGCCCACGTGGCCGACGCCTGCATACGCGCCCGAGTCCCAGTACGTTGCGCTCCTGCGCTCTTGCGTGCTGTGGTGCCTGGCAGCCGCCTGGCCGGGCGGGTCTGTCCCGCCAGGCATGCGGGCAGCGTCGACGTCTTCCTGGAGGCATTCGAGCTGGCAGCACCGGGCGACGTGCTGGTAGTCGACAACGGCGGGCGACTGGATGAAGCGTGCGTCGGTGACCTGGTGGCGCTGGAGGCTCAGACGGCCGGCGTGGAAGGAATGGTGATCTGGGGGCTGCATCGCGATACCGCCGAAATACGGGCGATCGGGCTGCCGGTCTTCAGCCTGGGAGCGCTCTCGACTGGCCCCCTCCGGCTCGACGCCCGCGCGCATGACGCGCTGGAGTCCGCTGTCGTCGGAGACTGGGCCGTCAGTCGCGAGGATCTGGTCCTTGGCGACGATGATGGCGTGCTCTTCCTGCCCAGCCCGCAGGCCGAGGAGATCTTCACGCTGGCCGAGACGATCCGCGATGCCGAGCGGCGCCAGGCCGAGCGGATCCGGGCCGGTTCCTCACTACGCAGCCAGGTACAGTTCCGCGCCTACCTGGCCAAGCGCGAGAGCACCCCCGCCCTGAGCTTTCGCGAGCATCTGCGCACCGTGAACGGGGCCATAGAGGAATAACTCTTCGGAGCTACCAGGGCCCGAACTGGGCGGCTCGCAGGTGCCCAGTTTCCCCGTGCCGCGGTGTATGCACTACCGACCGCCCGGACGATCCGCCCACCCGATCGTGCCGCGGCAGCCGGAAATGACCCTGGAAGGCTGACGATGGAATCAGGCATGCGCGGGAAGGCGGCCAGCGGAAGGAAGCACGGTCGAAGGAAACAACTGGGCAGTGCGTTCGCTCGGGTGCTCGCCGGCTGGCGGACGGGCCTGTCGAGGCCTGTCCTCATTCTTCAGGCCGGGAACGCGGTCAACTTCTTCGGCACCGGACTGATCGTTCCCTTCGAGATTATCTACCTGCACCAGGCCCGAGGCTTCCCGACGGCGATCGCGGGCCTGGTGCTGGCGGCGATCACGGGCACGGCGGCGATCATAATGCCCCTGTCAGGTGCCCTGCTCGATCGTTTCCGCGCGAAGCCGGTCATGATCACCGGCTACCTCGCGAGCGCACTAGGCTACGCAGGCTTCGCCTTCGTCCACCATCCCTGGCAGGCCTTCATCTGCGCGGCCGTCGGCGGCGCCGGCTTCGGCATCGCGAACACCGCGAACCAGGTCCTGACCCTGACCCTGGTCTCAAAGGAGCAGCGCGGCGCCTCGATCGCGCTCCGCCGGGTCGCAGGCAACTTCGGCCTCGGCAGCGGCGCGACGGTGGCGGGCTTCATCGTCGCCTACGCCCACGACCTCCGCGCCTTCCAGTCGCTCTACCTCTTCGACGGCCTCACCTTCGCTATCGTCGCGCTGATCGTGCTCGCGGGGATCCCGAATCCTCCCGTTGCGAAGGCCACGCCGGCGAAGGACGGGGGAACAGGCTTCCGGGCAGTTGCCCGCGATCGGACCTTCCTCCTCATGATCGCCGCCAACACGGTGCTCGTCCTGACCGGCGGCGCGCTCTTCACCAACATCCTCGCGCCGTTCGCGAAGGCGCACACGCCGGTCGGGCCGGTGGAGATCGGCGTCGTCTTCCTCATCAACACCTTCTTCATCGTCGTCGCGCAGATTCCAGCCACCCGGGTCGTCAAGCGAATGCGCCGCACGCACGCTCTTGGCGCGACCAGCGCCCTCTTCGCAGTCGGCCTGCTCGCAGTCCTGCTCGCTACGCTCACCAGTTCCACGCTCACCGCTACCGCCGTCTTGGCCGTGGTGGCGATCGTGATCGCGATCGGCGAGTGCGCGCAGTTCGTCGTGACCGGCACAATCGTCGCCGACCTCGCACCGCCGCACCTGCTCGGCCGCTACATGTCGCTCTACGGCCTCAGCTTCCAGGCAGGCGTGGCCCTCGGCCCCGCGGTCGGCGGGGTCCTGCTCGCGACCTCGCCCGACGCCATCTGGTGGGGCGGCGCCCTGGTGGTAGCACTGACCGGAGCCGGCTTGCTGCGACTCGGCGACCGGATACCCGACCCGCTCTCGCGCAAGCAACGCCGTCCGATGGCTGATGAGAGGGAGACAAGCGATGACGGCCACCGATCTCGGGTCTAGTCCGTCTTGGGCGTGTCGCGGATGCTCCGCTCGCGCAGATCCGCCAGATACCGAGCCGCGGTGGCGAAGTCGCCATCGTCATGGAGCACGACGAGGTCGTGCTGGGCTGCGGTGGCGCAGATCATCAGGTCCACGGCCGACAGAGCACGGTGGGCACCATTGCGCAGGAGACGGTACTGTGCTGACTCCATCCACCGCCAGGCGATCTTCGGCACCGCCGCGTCCGGGTACAGCGCGGCGAATATCTCCGTCATCTGCTCGTACTCATCGACCGTACGAGCCGACCGACGGAACTCGACTCGCTGGGGATGGCACGAGCCGACCGCGCCCGCCGACACGACATCCGCCCACGCCGCGCGCATTTCGTCATCGCGCAGGATGCGCCATAACGCGGAGGAATCAACCAGGAAGCGAATCACCCGGCCGGGTCCTTCTCGGCCGCCCGGCGCTGCTCCCAGTCGTGGAAGTTCCATCCCTCCGCGAGCATCGCGAAGTGCTCCAGCGCCGCGATCCGCCGGTGCCGCGCCGCGAACTCGCGCAGCGCCAGGTTGACAGTGTCCTTCTTCGTCCGGGCACCCGACAGTCGCATCGCCTCGGCTAGCGCATCCTCATCAAGGTCAATCTGCGTTAGCGTCACTCGTCACCACCTCCCGCTAGATGTTGATAATGTACAGACACTACCTCCAACATCAACATTGACGCTAGGCGACGTACTCAGCCAGCAACCGTCCGGCGGCCGGCCCGAGGGTCATCCCCCACATGCCGTGACCGCCCGCCGCGCGGCTGGCTCCATCCACCGCCAGGTGGTCTTCGGCACCACCGAGTCCGGGTACAGCACGGCGAACATCTCCTCCTGCTGTTCCATGACAATTCGATCCATGTCGCGTCTCTTTTTTGTCATCTTTTCCGCATAGTGTCAGATGTTTAAGCTTGCCCAGTTTCCCGATTAGTTATGACGGCCAGCGGAATTTGATATCTTAACATCTAGGGCTTATCTTTAGCTGTCAACATCGCGGTTCGGGGCGTGATGTCTGGCCGGTGGGGTAATGGGGGATCGATCCTGCGGCAATCACGGGCAGGAAATGGGTCGTTCACCCGTGCCCTAGATACCTGAGGCGATGATCAGAAAGGACCGATATGAGCGACTATGGCGTAAGTGAGCACCAGGGCGTCGAGCCCGGGCAACTGGTGATGCCCTTCTATCTGATCTGCGATGTCTCCGGTTCGATGAGCGGCGACATGGCCGCGCTGAACGACGGGGTGGAGCAGCTACGCAAGGCGATCATCTCCGAGCCGATCGTCGATGAGGTCGCGCAGGTCAGCGTCATCAGCTTCTCTCACACGGCTCAGGTCGTCATGCCGATGAGCCAGATGAGCGAGCACAACAACGTCCCGCGGCTCACGGCCGGCGGCGGCACGAGCTACGGGGCCGCTTTCCGGACGCTGGCAAACGCGATCGTCTCTGACAGCGCCAAGCTTAAGAACCTTCAGTACAAGGTGTACCGGCCATGCGCCTTCTTCCTGACCGATGGCCTTCCTGGAGACGGTGACTGGCACAAGACGTACACCGACACGCTGACTTACAACCCGGATACCGGCGCAGGCCTGAAGGCGCACCCGATCTTCGTGCCGTTCGGCTTCAGGGATGCGAGCGAGACGATTCTGGCCCAGCTCGCCTACCCGAAGGGTCGCGGCAAGTACTACCACGTGAAGAACAAGACGGTCGAAGAGGCGCTCAAAGGCATCCTCGAGATCATCATGAATACTGTCATCAGCTCCGGGCACACCGCTGGTTCAGCGAGACCCGCGGTCACTCCGACCGCTCCGGCCGCGAGTTCCGGCATCTCTCAGGGCGATTCTTCCTACGACCCAGACTTCATTTCATGAACAAGGTCCCCTATTCCATCGGCAGCCCGGGCCGCGCCGCGCTCGACTTACCCGATAGCGCACCCGCTGGCCGTAGCGGGCCCGCTGACGTGGAACTGAGCGCAGCGGCCCTGCCAGGGATGTTGATTCGGGCCGCCAGCAGCAGGGGACTCATGCACCGCAGCCGGGGAACGCCGCGGCAGGACGCGTTTGCTCTCAGCCGCCGGGGTCCGGACGAGGTGCTCGCGGTCGTATGCGATGGCGTTGGCGAGTTCGGCCGGTCGGACGAAGCGGCCGGGCTGGTGAGCCGGAGCCTGGCCGACTCCGGAGCGCAGGGTGATCCTTGGCCAGATGCGTTCATCAGCGCCAATGACCAGCTGAGAAAGCTAGCCGAGGAGACCCTGGCGCGCGAGGGCGCCGATCGGATTAAGGACGGCATGGCGACGACGGCGGTGGCCGTATCCGCCCGCCTCGAAGCTGGGAATTGGAACGGGTCGGTCGCCTGGATCGGCGATTCCTCGCTCTGGCATCTGAGCGCGGAGGGGACCTGGACGCTGATCGCCGGGGCGTCGGAGGACCCGGAAAGCTACTACCACTCAAGCGCCGTCCGGCCGATGCCCTCCGCTGACGGTGCCTGCTCGCAGGACGATTTCTGTCTCACCGGCGGGGCGCTCTTCATCATGTCCGACGGCGTCTCGAATCCGCTCAAGTGGAACGACCGGGCTAAGGAGGCGCTCGCTGACTGGTGGCGGCGCCCGCCGGACGGAATCACCTTCGCAGCGCAGGTGGGCTTCGCGATGAAGACCCATATTGACGACCGCACGGTGATCGGCATCTGGGCGGACGGAGGTGAGCCGGATGGCGACGACCTTCGACCGGGATGACCTTCAAGAGCTCACCGCCCTGGCCAAAGGCGGCTTCGGTCAGGTCTACCGCGTCGAGCGGCATAGCCTGCCGGCGGGCCTTCCGTCGCTAGCGTTCAAGGAGTTCACTTCCAACGAAGATGTCCAGGCGGCGGCGGCCCGGCGCGTGGTCGAGTTCAGGGACGGCCTCTCCGCTGAGGACCGGGATGAACTCGATGAGTACACGGTCTGGCCGCTGGCGCTGGTCGCGAAAGCAGGCAAAGTCTGCGGCGTCTTGATGCCGCTGATCCCTACGGACTTCTCCCTCAAGGTGCAGGGCAAGAACCAGGCCCAGGACCTGCAGTGGCTTATCACGACACAGGCCTATCGGGACGTGGCGGATGCGAAGCTTGGCGAGGTTGACCGGGCCGAACGCCTCTCAGTGCTCGCTCAGCTCGTTTACGTGATCGCGCGACTCCATAGTCACGGCTGGGTCTTCGGTGACATCAGCTTCAAAAACGCGGTCTTCGCGGTAAACCCGCCGAGGCTGAAGCTGATTGACTGCGATGGCGCGGCACCGCTCTCTGATAAAAAGCGGGAGCTGTTCTCGACGCCGTTCTGGGATCCGCCTGAGTGTCCGCCAGAGTTGCAAGACAAACGATCTGACACCTACAAGCTCGCGCTTGCTGTCCTGCGATGCCTGACGCCAGGCACGGGTGCCGCCACGTCAAGATCGCCTGCCAGAGTCGCGACCGCGCTAAATCCCGTCGGGGTCACCCTGATCGGCGAGGCGCTGTCCCCCGATCCTGTCCTGCGTCCCACGGCCAAGGACCTGTACTTCTACCTCCGTGACACCGTGACGCCGCTCATTAAAGCCCCGGTAATCCAGAAGGCTGAGCTGGCGAGTAACGCGATCTTGCGGGGCACGGACGCCCGGATCAACTGGACGATTGAGGGTGGCACAGAAGTCACGATCGTCCACGGCAATAACACCCGGATAGAGCGGATCAAGCTTGTCGATCAACCGGACGGGTACGGATTTACGCCAGATATGTCAGGCGCGGTCATGATCGTCTTGCATAGCCGTTACGGGGACCTCAAGTACAGACTCGGCGATCTTGTTCTTTACAAGATGCCTGACATCACCGTGGACTTCAACTCATTGCCGCGACCAACGATCCCTGCGATTGGCGCTTTCTCGCTCGACTCAATGACGGCGACGCTTGCGGGCCGGCCTTCAGCTGGAGATCGGTGCGATCAAGTTGCCCGAAATTCCATCGGCTCCCACGTTCGATCTCGTGAACAGACTCTTGCCCGCAGCGCCGTGGAAAGTGGACCTGCCGCGGATAGATACAGCGGTCGTTGAGGCATCGGACCGACTGAAGAATCAGATCCTGGACGCGGGATCTCAGTACGGAGCCTCGCTCAGGGCAAAACTGGGGGTTTAAATGGTCTCGAGCATCTGGCACCACAAGTCGCCGGGTCAGTCCTGGCGACCTGATGGCTCGTCTTGGCGGTGGTGACGCGGACCTTCTGGCTGAATTCCCGCACGAGCGGGCGAAGTTTATACAAATGGCTGGCGTATTGCTGACTACGTCGGGCATCGCGGTTATTTCTATGACGTTCGCGCTGCACGACGCGCTGCGTGAAGCGCTGTTCTGGTCTCTGGTCTTCGGTCTGGTATGGGGAATAATAATCCTCAATCTCGACCGGTTCCTGGTGCTCAGCATGGGTTCCATCAGAAACAAAGGCCGATTGCTGGCCATCTTCGCACCGCGTTTCGCGATGGCGGTCGTGCTTGCGGCCGTTATCTCCACGCCGCTGGTGCTGCGGATCTTTGCCAGTGACATCAAAACGCAGTTGTTCGCCATGCAGCAGCAGGAATCGGCACGGCAAGCCAAGCTCATAGCAAATAGCGGCGAGGCTCGCGAAGCGCATAATATCGCCAGCCAGATCTCTGCCGATAAGTCCATCATGAATGGTAACCTGCCGGGGAAGGTCACGAATCCGGCGATGCAGCAAGCTCAGACGATGATCGCTCAGCTGACACCTGAGGTTCAGCAGGCCCAGTCGGCCGAGATCAGTGCCCGCGAGGCATGGCAATGCGAGCTATACGGGGTAGGCCCGCACTGCGACAATAACTCAGGCATCCCCGGGCCTGGCCCGATCTCCGCAGCAAAGGAGCAGGCGTACGAAGCTGCCCTGGCGACCTTCAACAAGGATAACGGGGAGCTTAAGGCAGCCGAGACAGCGCTGGCGAAAGCGGAGAAGGCGGCTAGGGGCTCGGCGGAGGCGAATTTGGCCCACTACCAGAAGCAGGCCAAGGCTCAGCTTCCGGGACTTGAGCGCCAGTACGCGAATCTTGAAGGTTATCTGAAGAACACCACGGCGGCTGGCACCGCGACAGCCAACAACGACGTCGGCATACTCGCGCAACTACAGGCGTTGTCTGCGGCCAGCGCTCACAATAGCAGCTTGAACGCCGCGCGGATCGCAGTGCTATTGCTGTTCTTCTTGATCGAGATCCTGCCTGTCACGGTGAAGTTCCTGCTGAATCTCGGTCCGGTGAGCGCCTATGAGAATGCCCTGAACTCGAGGGATGCCGAAAAAACAGACGATATGGATCTCGATCGGGCGGAGCGCCGGCGCCTGAACGAGGGTGAGTCGGAAGCACGGATAACCGAAGTGGAAAGTTATCGGCAGATCGACAAGGGCAAACTGGAGGCCCACGTCGCGGTCGAGAAAGATATGCGCGACCGGGAGGTCGATCTCGGCAAGCACGCGAACGAGTACGTCGCGGGCGAGATGAAGACGATCCTTGATGCCGCCCTGGGCACCTGGGGTCATGATGTCAGGACCATGCTGGCCGGCGGGCCTCCCGGCAGTCCGGCTCCGGCGGCTCCCGCTGCGGTACTGACCGGTCCTGTTCAGCCCGTCCAGGCTCCGGTAGTGGCTGGCGCGACTAGCAATGGTTCCTCGCATGCAGGTCCGCCTGGTGGACCGGGCGGCTTGCCGAGCGGCTCGAAGCTATGAGCGGTACCGACGCAGGCGCTTGGTTCGAGCCGGACACGGAAGGCTGCCTGCTCGTCGTCGGCAGCTTTTCATCGCGGGTAGGCGTCGTCCTGCCAGCCGTAAATGAAGTCAGCAGGCTGATCCTCGCGTCACCCGCGCTAAGCGACTTTATCGGCGTGGAATATGCCGACCTGGGAAGTCCGCCAGAGCCTGATACCGCCCCGGAAGAAGCGGTCGGGCAGGTAGGTCGTACTCTGAGCCGACATGGCGGGTTCGCAGACCGCAATTACTTCGCTCTTGCGATCATTGACCGATCAGCTACCGCCGTCTCCGACGTACTGCAGGCCTGCGCGATTGACGAGTACATCGGCAACCTGCCGGTGAACTATCTAGGGATCGCCAGCGTCGATGATCGTGACCAGGAAAAGAAGACAGCCGATATCGAGTCCGGCTTGAAGATGACAATCGCCCCCGACGGTTCCTGGCATGCGCCTCAGCTGACCACCGAACTTCACCGGCACGCTGACTATCTGATGCACGACTGCGCCGCGTCGAACTACCAGGGCATGACCACGGGGCGGTTCCGCGAGATCAGGCCCGACAGCTACGAGGCCGAGGAGTCCGAGCCGGCGCCGCGCACCGCCGGGCGCGAGCTGGCGGAGGCTAATCCGGAGGCTCCGCTCGTCCTGAGTTCGCCCGCGAGTGAGCCCGATTCACAACAAGCCCCGGTGGCCGATGCGGTGCCAGTTCCGGCGCCCGCGCCCGCTCATGAGCCGATCCCGGCCATCTCGGCTCTCGCACCCGAGCGGCACGGGATCCTCCGAGTCCCGTGGCCGGGTTCAAACGCTCGCAAAGCCGCGGTCAAGGACCTGGAGCCGAGAGCCCGCACGGCCGGAGCAATTTATCTTGTCCTGAGCAGCAACGAAGTCACCAGTGAGCTCGCGGACTGGCGACGGGGCAAGTCCATGCTGCTCGATCTGGACCGCAAGCTAGCAGCGATACCTGATAGCGCATTCCGAGTCAGAGCCATCCAGGTGACCGGCGACCTGACCAGCGATGGCCTTCGCCCGGCTGGGCGATTGTCTCGGCGGGAAATGAAGCGCCCGGAGCGCACGGACCTTGCACGCGTCCTCGCTGCCATTGAGCGAGCCCTGACCTCCGACCTTGCCGCCTGCCGACGAGCGGCAGGCGAAGTCAAGAAGCCTGCCGTCATCATTTTCGCGGCCGACGCTCCGCTTGCCGACCTGGCGACAGTCGAGGCGTGCACCCGGCTTGGGGGCAAGGCGGACATCAGATGGATAGGGCCGCAGAAGATACTCACCTTGCTGTCGCCCAGGTTCGCCCAGATCTGCGGCACTACGCCAGTCCTCGCCGACGAGTTCGCCGCCGATGAGGTGCTAGCCGAGCTCGCCCCTTCCCCGAGTCCCGAGCCGACGCCTGCCGACGCGGAAGCAGAGTGACGACCACGAAGCAGCCGCTAGCGGCAGGGATCGAAGGGCTGCAGCACCTGCGGGCGTTTGCCGCTCGCAACGTACTCGGCCAGCAACCGGCCGGTGGCCTGCCGAGCGTCATCCCCCACATGCCGTGACCACCCGCCACGTAGACGCCGTCATGCCTGGTCGCGCCGATCACAGGCAGCCCGTCCGCCGTGACCGGACGCGGCCCGACCCAGACATCACTGATCGACGACCAGTCCACGCCGTCGAGAAAGCCCGTGGAGCTCGCGACGGACGGCGGTACAGTGACGTCAAGATCCCGTCCCTGCGGGCATTGCGGTCACGGCTGGGCCAATTACGAAACCCCATGACACCCTGCTAGCGAGCAGGCTGCACCGAGTTTACGACCAACTGGTCTGCGTCTATCGCGATCGCAACCACATGTGCAGGAGAACCTCGGCGGCACGTGGTTCGGCATTGCCGCCAGCCTGGGCGTCTTTGTCGAGCTGATCCCCGCCGATTCTCCCCGGCAAGCCAAGGCACCGGCAGTCCGGACGGCCCGGCTAGGGCACCCGGAGTGGTCAGTCGAGTCTGACGACTGGCAACGCGCCTGGTAGAGGCATCACGTCCGACTCAGTCACTGCGGAACGCCCATGCGCGAGGCCATGCCGCGCAGCTCGCGGCCTCCGGCTGTCGCTCTCGCGCGAGCCATCAGGTACGCGACTGTTTCTGCGGCGGCCGGGCTGTTGCGGAACCGTTGCGGCGCGGCCTCCTCCGCACGGCATAGCCAGCCGACTGCCTCGCGCATGGCCTTGGGCTCGCGGGCGACACCTTTGGCGACGTCCGCGCAGAAGTCTGCCCAGCGTGACCGGGAGGCGATTCTTCTTTCGTCGACCGCGCCAGCAAGCTCTGCGATCTTGCCGCCGCTGTCGCCCGCCGAGCAGCAGCAACTCGCCGCAGTCCGAGACCAGTTCACCGAGTCGGCGCGCTTCCATGAGGAAGACTAACCACTGACTGGATCACGAGAAAGGACGGGCAGCCGCCGATGACGACATCGTGGAAAGACGCGCCCCTCATCGCGCTCGACCTCGAAGGCACCGGCGCCCAGGACCGCGAGAACGAGGCCATTCTCGAAATCGCTCTGGTACCCATCAACGGCGGCCGCCCCGCCCTGGCGTCCGCCTACACCACCCTGATCAGCCCCGGCCGACCGATCCCGCGCAGGCCGTGGATCTCACCCGGCCTCACCACGCAGGCGCTCGCTGACGCCCCCAGCATCGAGGACATCACTCCTGCGCTCGCCAGCCGGCTGGACGGAAAGACGATAGTCGGGCACAACATCAACATGGACTGGCGGCTACTCAGCCGCCACTGCCCAGGCATCCACGCAGCCACCCTGATCGACACCCTCCAGCTCGCCCGTCGCACCCAGCCGGGGCGGAAAGGCAACTCGCTGACCAAGCTCCTGGACCGCCACCAACTCACCGAGACCGTTTCCCACCTTGCCCCTGCCAGCCAGCCCCACCGGGCGCTCTGGGACACCATCGGCACCGCCCTACTCCTCGCCGCCCTGATCAGCGACATGCCTGGCGATGACGACCTGAGCCTCGCCGAACTCCAGCGCATCGCCGGCGTGCCCGCCAGTCCGACAGCGCCGTCGTCAGCTCAGGCCACGCTCCTGGAAATGTAAGGCCGAGAAATCAGGCTGACCGGCATCAAATCCGTTTCGCGCTAGCGGCAGGGATCGAAGGGCTGCAGCGCCTGCGGGCGTTTGCCGCTGGCAACGTACTCGGCCAGCAACCGGCCTGTGGCCGGCCCGAGCGTCATCCCCCACATGCCGTGACCACCCGCCACGTAGACGCCGTCATGCCTGGTCGCGCCGATCACAGGCAGCCCGTCCGCCGTGACCGGACGCGGACCGACCCAGACATCCCTGATCGACGACCAGTCCACGCCGTCGAGAAAGCCCGTGGCCGAGCGGACGATCGCGTCGATCCGGCGCTGGTCGACGGGTGCGTCGGCGGACCGGAACTCCATGGTGCCCGCCAGCCGCATGCCGCCAGGCGCGGGCGTGCAGGCGATCCGCTGCGCCGGAAGATAAAGCGGCGCGGTGAGCGGCGTCTCCGTCTTGACCGCAAAGGAATAACCACGCCCGGCGGCCAGCGGTAGCCTCACCCCGGCCGATCGGCCCAGCCGGCTCAGCCAGGCGCCGCTGGCCAGCACGACCGAATCGAAGCTGGTCCGCGCCCCCGCTACGGTGACCGACACCCCGCCCGCGCTGGCCGCCTCGACCCGGTCCACGCGGGCGCCCGAACGGACCTGACCGCCTCGCGAGGAGAACGATTCGGCCAGGCGCCGGGTGTAGTCCAGCGGCTGCAGGTAACGCTGTCCCTCCAGCCGCAGGCCGTGCCGCGCCCGCTCCGAGAGCAAGGGGCACGCCGCGGCTAGCTCAGGCTGGCTGAGCTCGCTGAAGCGGTAGTCGCCAGCGGTCGCCCGCAGCTCATGGGTGACCGGGGCCGCCTCGGCAGCGTCCCCGAAGGCCATGAAGATCGGCGCCGGGCAAACCTCGGCGCTCACGCCACCGCGTTCCAGCAAGTCGTAACTGCTCAGGGCCAGGGCGCAGATCCCGGCGAAGCTCTCCACGCCGCGGGTCCACTTGGCCTGGGTGCAATTCACGGCGAACGAGCTCAGGAACCGGGCCGTGGCCGGCAGCGCGGACGGCGCCAGCCGCAGCGGAGAGTCCCGCCGGACCAGGGAGCGCAGCGCAAACCCGAGCACGCCGGGCTCCGGCAGCGGCGCCACCATGCCGGGGGTGATCCAGCCGGCGTTACCCGCCGACGCGCCCGCAGCCACGCCGCGGGAGTCGTAGACCGTGACGTCGAGCCCCTCCTCCTGGAGGAACCAGGCGACCGACAACCCGACGACGCCGGCGCCCACCACCGCGACCCGGTCGCTCATGTCCCTGACACTACCGACAGGACAAGCCGCGAAGGGTACCGCCCGCCGTGATGAATGGTCTGCCGAACGACGACCGCAGGCGCGTCGCCGGCGTAGCCGAGGCCGGTGTTGGGGTTCGGGTGATAGTTCGGCGCCAGCGATGAGCTGACCGCGATCTCAAGCGACTCCCCCGGGGCCAGCTCAAGCGCCATGTCGTTCACCTCGACTTCCAGCGCGTAGATCTCCCCCGGCTCGAGCAAGCTGACCTTCTCCAGGGAGTCGCGCAGCGCGGCCCGGACGATGCCGTCCGCGACGATCGTGGTCCTGCCGCCAGCGCGGACATAGCCGAGTGAGACCACGAAGTCAGTGTCCGGGCCGGTCGTGGACACATGCAGCACGGCCCGCACCGGCCCGGCAATCGACAACGGCGAATCAACAGGCGAAAGGCGATACCTCAGCACGTCCTCGCGCCCGTCGATGAGGACAGCCGGCCGCGGCGCCCATTCCAGCCGGTCCCGGTTGTGCAGGCTCAGCATGCTCAGCACCGGGCGGGCCGGGTCGTACTCATACTCTCTGACCGCCTCGGTCGCCGACCGCACCGTGCTCGCCGATCCATCGGCCTGCAGGTACAGGACGTACTCAGAGCTGCCAGCGGGCGGCCACTCACTGGACTCGCGCCACTCGTCAGCACCAAGGCTGTAGTACCGCACCGGGGCAAAGCCCGAGCCCGAGACGTCGCCCTTCAGCCACCTCGCGAACCAGCGCTCCCACACCAGCCGCAGGTCGACAGTGCCCCTGGCGCCAATCGCCAGGTCACCCCCCACGGCCTGCCCGGTCACCACGGCGCCATGGTGATCCCACGGCCCGACCACGAGAGACTGCTGGTCAGCCGCCGGCGATAGCTTCCGCATCTGGTGGAAGTGATGGAACTCGCCAGGCGCGCAGCCATCGAACCAGCCGGTCAGGTGCAAGACCGGGATGTCCATCCGCTCGTAGCCGCTGATATCCAGCGAATGCCAGTAGCTGTCGTAAGTGGAATGGTCGAGCGCAGACTGCCAGGAGGCCAGCGGACGTCCGGTATCAGCGTCCAGCGTGCGCAGGTCGGGGTGATCGGCGAGCCAGGCCCAGCTCGGGAACGGGACCGGCTGCACGACCCGGCGCGCGGTGCGGTTCAGCCACTCCAGGTAGTCCGAGGCGAAGAAGGCGCCGAACCGGTACGGCCAGTCCCGGAACCAGCGCCCCGGGCTGCCGCTGGTCACCATGGCGGCCAGATGGGCCGGGTGGCGGGCGGCGGCGGCCCACTGCACCCAGCCCTCATAGGACCCGCCGAGCATGCCCACCTTGCCGGTGCACCACTCCTGCGCGGCAATCCACTCGACGGTGTCGTGGCCGTCGCCGAACTCATGGATCCACGGCTCCCAGTCACCGTCGGAGTCACCGCGGCCGCGAACGTCCTGAGCCACGACCGCGTAGCCGTAGTCGGCGAAGAAGCCGGCCCAGTCCAGGATGCGGTCGTTGACCTTCGAGTACGGCGTGCGGATCAGAATGGCCGGCCAAGTCCCGGCAGTGCCGGGCAATATCACGTCAGTCGACAGGCAGACACCGTCCGCCATCGGCACCTGAAGGTCAAACAGCCGCCCCGGCGTCATCGACCCCACACCTGACGAAAGACCCGCAGGAAGTTGCCGCTGGCGATCCCGGCGACCTGGTCGGCGCTATAGCCGCGGCCGAGCAAGCCCGCCGCCGATGTTGCGGAGGTCAGCGAAGCCAGCGATGCCGGGCGGATAGGTCCACGGCGGCCGGGGATAGGTGTCCTCTTCATACCCGAAGTAGTCGTAGTCCTCCTCGGTCTCCACGGCGAAGTCCAGGCCCAGGCCGACATGCTCGGCGCCGACCAGGCTCGCCAGGTAGTCGACGTGGTCCAGGACCCGGTCCAGGTCAGCGTCGGCCGCGCAGACGAATCCGGGGAACGCGCACACGCCGATGACCCCGCCGCTCCCGGCGACCGCCTTGATCTGCGCGTCCGTGAGGTTGCGCCGGCTGTCGTAGACGCCGCACGCGTTGCCGTGGCTGGCGATCACCGGCGCCGTGCTCGCCTCGATCACCTCCAGGCTGGTCCGCCGGCCGACATGGGCGATGTCGACCACGATGCCGAGCTCGTTCATCCTGGTGATCGCCGCCCGCCCGAGCTTGGACAGCCCGCTGTTGGCCCGTTCCAGGCAGCCGTCGCCGAGCCGGTTCCTGGCGTTGTAGGTGGGCTGCATGACCCGGACGCCGAGCGCGTGGTAGGCGTCGAGCAGGTTGACGTCAGCCTCGATCGGGTCGCCGCCCTGGAAGTGCAGCACGACCGCAAGGTCGCCCGCCGCGTGCGCCGCCTCGATGTCGGCCGAGCACCGGGCGATGCGGAACGGCAGCGACGACTGCCGCTCCAGCCACAGCCACTGGGCCAGCACGCCGAGCGTGGGCCGCGAGTCCTCAATCGAGGCGACCGTCGCCAGCACGGTGGTCACTTCACCAGCCCGGAGGTCGGGCAGGTGCTTCTCCAGGTCCCGCGGCTGGATCAGCGGGCAGGCAGCGTCCAGATAGCCGGTCATGAACTAAAACCTACCGTAATAAAACCTTAGGTGTAAGATAGGCACTTGGTTACTTCGCCGAGGGAGGCACGCGCCGATGCCGGTCAGCCAGCAGGTTCTGCAAGATCAGCTTGGCGAGCTAATCACTGCGCACCGAGTGCCCGGAGCAGTCGTCGCGGTCTGGCGCGACGGCGAGCTGATCACGGCGGCGGCTGGCGTGGCGAACCTCAATACCGGCGTTCCGATGACCGCCGATACGGCCTTCCTGACCGGCTCGATCACCAAGGTCTGGGCGACGACCATGTTCATGACGTTCGTCGAGGAGGGGCTGCTCGACCTCGACGTGCCGATCGTCAGCTACGCGCCCGACCTCCAGTTCGGCGCGGACGCGGACGTGGCGAGGTCGCTGACCTTCCGTCACCTGGTCAATCACTCAAGCGGAGTGGACTCATCCGACCTTTTCGTCAAGACGCGTCCTTACCCCGAGGGCGTCGAGGACTACCTAGCACCCTTGGCGCGGTCAGGAAAGCTGACCGAACCAGGAATCGTCTCCTCCTACAACAACGCCGGCTGGATCATCGCCGAGCTCGTCCTGCGCAGGCTGACCGGGACGGACTTCGTCCGGCACCTGGACCAGCGGGTGGTCAAGCGACTCGGACTGCGGCGCACCGTCTTCTCCGCCCGCGAGGCGATGCTGCACCGGACCGCGATCGGCAGCTACTCAGCGAGCGACGGCACGCCGGCCGCCACGACGCAGTACATGTACCCGGACACCTGGGCCGCCCCCGGCACCATGACCATCACCACTGTCGAGGACACGATCGCGTTCCTGCGCCTGCATCTCGCCGGCGGCATCCTGCCGGATAGCACAAGGCTGCTCGGCCAGGAATCCGTCCAGGCGATGCAGACGCCGACCAGCCCGGACCCGACCGGCCCGGACAGCGGTTTCGGACTGGGCTGGATGTACAACCAGCACGACGGCACGCGCATCTTCTCGCACGGCGGCGGCTCGCTCGGCGGAGTAGCGCATGCGCAGATCTCGCCGCAGGACGGCTTCGCGATGGCTTCCTTCGTGAACAGCCAGATCGGCGGCCCGCTCCACCACGATCTCGTCCGCCTGGCGCTGCCCGAGCGACCGTCGCCGCTGGCCCCGATTGCCGGGGAGATCCGGCGCGATGTGCCGCTCGACCCGTTCACCGGCAAGTTCAGCCGCGTGACTACCCGCACGGAGATCACCCGCGACGGCGATCACTTGCTGGTGCGAAGCACGGAAATACCGGAGGAGCTCGTCGGAATCGAGTCGGGCGACCGGGGCGCGACCACTGAATTCCGGGCCGCCCCCATCAACGCGAACACGCTGGTGTCCTGCGACGAGCTCTTGGGCGGCCCGCAGTCCATGACCTTCCACGAGGAAAGCGACGGTTCATTCCAGCTCATGTACACGGGCCATCGGCTCGCCCGGCGCAAACCGTGACGCTCCTGCTCAGCGCCAGCATGATCCGCAAGCTGGTCACGATGAACGACGTGATCGAGGTCGTGGGCCAGGCGGCCAGAGGACGAGCCGCCGGCGCCGTCATCGCGGCGCCACGAGTAGCCCTGCCTGGCGGCACAACCTTGCTGATGGCCGCGGAGTCAGCCGACCGCGGCGGCGTCGCGACCAAGGTCGTCTCGGTGGCCCCGGCCAACCGGGCCTCGGGGCTGACCACGATCCAGGGCCTGGCCTCCTGGCTTGACTACGCGACTCGAAAGCCGTTGCTGATCGCCGACGCGACCGCCGCCACGGCTCTGCGCACCGGAGCTCTGGCTGGCGTCGCGACCAGGGCACTGGCGCCGCCGGGGGCAACGGTGCTTGCCATGATCGGCACGGGCGCAATGGCAACCTCACTCGTCGAAGCCTGCGCAGCCGTCCGCCCGATCAGCTCGGTGCTGCTGGCCAGCCTGCACCGGGAATCGGCGCAGGAGTTCGGCCGCAAGCTCACCGAGCTCCACCCGCAACTAGAGGTCCGCGGCTGCGCGAGCGTCGGCGAGGCAGTGCAGGACGCGGACATCGTCTGCCTGGCGACCACATCCCTCGAAGCGCTGGTGGAGGATGCAGACGTGCGACCCGACGTTCACATCAACGCGGTCGGCGCGTACCGGCCCGACATGCGCGAGCTCGGAGTCTCGGCCCTGCGAGCTGCGACCCTCGTGTGCTCCGACGATCCTCCGGGCGCGCTTCGCGAGGCCGGCGACCTGATGGAGGCCGTGGCCAGCGGCGCGCCCAGCGCAGGATCCATCCTCGACCTCGGCGCCCTTGACGGCTATGACCTCGCTCAGCGCAGCGGCCTGACGATCTTCAAATCCGTAGGGACCGCCACGGCCGATCTTGCCTTGCTGGAGCTCCTGTGGCAGCGCGCCACGGCCGACGGCGCGATCCCCAGCTTCGAGTTCTCGGCATGACCGCGAAGAGCCGGCTGGCCGCCAGCTTCGCCTGGGAACAGCACTGCTGCCTGCCGCTGGAAGCAGCCTGCAACCTCGCGCCCCTGGACCGGTACCGGCAGGTCGGCGTCGGCTACGTGAGCGTCAACGTCGGGTACGCGCCCCATGACATCGACGCGACCATGCGGGTACTCAGCTCGTGGCGCCGGCAGATCTCCCGGTCCGGCGATTCCTTCCAGCTCGTCGGGACGGCCGAGGACCTCGTCGCGGCGCAGCAGGCGGGCCGGCTCGTCGTCGGGTTCGACCTCGAGGACACCAACCCGCTGGGCGGCGAGATCGCCATGATCGGCGCCTACTACGACCTCGGCGTCCGATCGATGCTGCTCACCTACAACGGCGAGAACCTCGCCGGGTTCGGCTGCCATGCGCCCAGGGACGACGGGCTGACCGCCTTCGGCCGCGACGCCGTCGACGAGATGAACAGGGTCGGGATGATGGTCGACGTCTCGCACTGTGGTTACCGGACGTCGATGGAGGCCATCGAGCGCTCGTCGGCGCCGGTGATCTTCAGTCACTCCGCGATGCGCGGGGTCTGGGAGCACGACCGGAATATCCGCGACGACCAGGTCAGGGCCTGCGCCGCCACCGGCGGGGTGATCGGCATCAACGGCGTCGGCATCTTCCTCGGCGACAACGACGCCAGCGCCAGCGCGGTGGCGCGGCACATCGACTATGCGGTGCAGCTGGTCGGGCCCGAGCATGTCGGAATTGGCACCGATTACGTCTTCGACCACGAGGACCTGAGCAAGGAGCTAGCCAAGAACACCCAGGTCTTCCCCGCGAGCTACCAGGGCTGGGACGCCTACGAGTTCCTCGAGCCCGAGCAGTTGCCCGAGCTGGAGACCGAGCTTCAAGGGCTCGGCTACGCAGCGGCCGACGTCGCCGCGATCATGGGCGGCAATTTCCTCCGCGTCGCCAAGGCTGTGTGGAGGCCGGCCGCCTAAGTGACCGGCCTGAAGGAAGTACGAATAAAACCACCGCAAAATTTTATATATAAATAATCGCTTGGCCTTTCTGCCGAGCCCCCAGAGCCTGGTCAAGCTCGGGGCAGGACCTGGACTTCAAGGTGCGACGGGTGCTCGGCGTCGCGGTAGATCCGCTGGCGGGCCGGGATGGGCTCGCCGGGTTCGCCGCCTCGGTTGGTGTTCCGGTCGAACTTGGGGAAGTCCGCCGAGCAGATGTCGACCCGCAGCCGGTGCCCGGCCTTGAACCGGTTCGCCGTCGCCCACAGGTCGATCTCCAGCCGGTACACCCGGCCTGGCTCCAGGAAGCTGGGCTCGCCGCCCACGTCGCGATAGCGGGTCCGAAGCGCGCCAGCCTGCAACTGGATCGCGCGGCCGTCAGGGAAGACGTCAGTGAGCCTGGCGACGAAGTCGGTGTCGACCGCGCTGGAACTGGCGTAGAGGACCATCCGCAACGGCCCGGCGACGTCCAGGTCCTCGGTGAGCGGCTCGGTGGAGTAGGTCAGCACGTCCGGGCGCTGCTGGACGTCGCTGACATCGACGCTGCCGGGCGGGTACACCCAGGAGACGATGCTGCCGCCCTTGGTAGGTGGTGGATCGGCCGGATCGTAGGTGTAACCGTCGGGCTCGGCCGGCGACTGCGGTGCCGAGCCGGTGAGGGCGCCGTCCGGGCCGAGGTAGAAACGGGTCGGCTCAGCGTCGCGGATCGGCCACGAGTCCGCCGCGCGCCATTCGTTGGCGCCCATCAGGTAGTAGATGACGGTCGGCCAGGAGTCCACCGCGTCTTCGCGCACCGCCTCATACCAGCGCGCCTGCATTTCGATGAGGCCGGCGGTCCGGTAGGGCCGGTCGAGCTCGGGGTGGCCTTCCCGGCCCTCGTGGTATCCCGCGTGGCCGTGGGCGCTCGGGGCGATGACCATGCGGTTGCGCGAGCGAAGCGGCTCGGGAGCGGCCCGGTTCAGCAGGTCCCAGGTCGCGAGCAGGTCGTTCAGGCCCCAGTCGTACCAGCCGCTGACCAGCAGCGCCGGGGCGTGCACCGACCGGACGACCTCCGCCATGTCGGTGTGCGGAAGCGTGTGCCGGTCGTGCGAGATCGTGGGGCCGAAGACTTGCGACAGTGACTCGACCTCGACGATGGTGACGTGCGGGGCACCGGTGATCTCCTTGACGAGCTCGACGCGATCGGCGTTGGTCAGCGAGCAGTAGTACGCCCACAGCCGTTGCTGGGCGGCATAGGGCTCCAGTTCCGCTAGCTCGGGGAGACGCTTGAATACTGTGTCTGGCAAAGGCTTGTACAGGGGCTCGTTGAAGTAGCCGGTGGCCAGCGTCTCGTCGAGCATGATCCCTTCGAGATCCTCGTAGGAGACGTCTTTCAGGTCAGAGCTGTTGCCCATGGACTTGGCGTAGGCGTTCAGGAACATGTGCAGGTGGACGGTGTTGATCCCGATGCCCAGGCCGCTGACCTCGGGGATGATGGCCGACATCGCCGGATGCATGGCCATGCACCACTGGGTCTGCCCGACGTAGGAGCCGCCGGTGGAGCCGATGAAGCCGTCGAACCAGTCCTGGTGCGTCATCCACTCGATCAGGTCGTAGCTGTCCTCCGGTTCGCGGAGGTAGTAGTCCCAGAAGTCCGGCTCGCTTCCGCCGGTTCCCCGGCAGTCCTGGGAGACGACGACGTAGCCTCGCCGGGCAAGAGACAGGAACGCTCCGGCGTTGGCGTCGGCGTCCCGCTCGTAGGGAGTCCGCATGACGACGGCCGGCGCGGGGGTATCCGGGGGCAGGTACAGGTCGGTTGCGAGGCGGATGCCGTCTCGCATCGGGACCATGACCGTGCTGACCTTGATGTCCGGCACGGTGAATTTCGGAGTGGCCATCTTGGCCGGTTCCCGCAGCAGCTGGGCGAACTCTGGTGGTATCTCTGCCATCGCTAGGCGCCCTTCGTCCAGACCGCGTCGAATACGCGCAGCCAGTTCTCGCCGAGAATGCCGCGCACGTCGTGCTCGCCGAAGCCGCGCTCGCGGAGGCGCCTGGTCAGGTTCGGCAGCCCTGATGCGTCGTCGAGTCCGCTCGGATAGTGCCAGGGCGGCGGCGGGTAACTCTCGCGGGTCCACTGGCCAGAGTTGATGAGATGGTCGTATTCCGCCATGGGCAGGTCGCGGGTGGTGTAGTCGAGCCCGATGCCGACGTGAGCGGGACCGACCAGGTCGGCGATGTAGGCCATGTGGTCGATGTACTGGTCCAGCGTCGGGGTGGCGCTGTCCGCTACGAAGGCTGGGTATCCGTTGATGCCGATGACGCCGCCGCTGTCCGCGAGCGCTCTAATGAGGTCGTCCTTCAGGTTGCGCCGGCTGGGATGGACCGCCGCTGCGTTCGAGTGCGAGGCAATGACCGGCGCCGTGGAGGCTTCGACGGCGTCCAGGCTCGACGCGGGTCCGGTATGCGAGACGTCGACCACGATTCCCAGGCGGTTGAGCTCCGCCACGAGCTGGCGGCCGAACCGGCTGAGCCCCGCGTTGCCGGGCTCTTCGCACCCGTCGCCGGCCAGGGCGCGAACGTTGTAGGCCAGCTGGACGACCCGGACCCCCAGCCGCCAGTAGATCTCGGCCAGGCCCAGGTCATCCTCGAACGGGCCGGTCCCCTGGAAGTGCAGGATGACCGCGAGCTTGCCGTCCCGCCTGGCCGCGCGGATCGTCTCGGTGTCTGTGGCCAGGCAGAGCTCGGCTCTGTCCCTGACCAGCCGGAAGACTTCGCCGAGCCGGTCCAGGGTCGCGCGGCAGCCCTCCAGGGACGCGACGCTGACCACGCAGGCGCTCGCGCCACCGGATGACCAGGATGAGAATGCCTCGCGCCAGTGCTCGCCCGGGCAGGTGCCGTCGATGACAGTCGCGCTGGAATGAATCGCGTCGGAATGGACTGAGGGGAGGTCTGCGGGGTGCTCGGAAGTTAGGGTCACATCAGCTCCACCGAATGTTATGTGTGACACCTTAGTGTGTAGTATATATCGCGTCAAGCCTAGGTATGTGAGAGCATTGGGCAACGATTCCACGACCTGGGAGGCTGGCCGCGTGACTGGCCGCGACTCGATCTCCGACGTAGGCTTCGGCGGCATCAAGCTCCAGGCCGATAGCCTTCGAGACCAGGCACTGCGGGTGATCCGCGCGCGAATCATCTCCGGGGCCATGCGGCCCGGTGAGCTCTACGCACTCGGGGCGACCGCTAGCGAGCTCGGGGTGTCGGTCACGCCGGTCCGGGAGGCCGTGCTCGAGCTGGCCAGGGAGCATCTGGTCGAGCTCGCCCGCAACCGGGGCTTTCGGGTCAGGGAGATGAGCGAGCACGAGCTCAACGAGATCGTCGAGTTCAGGAAGATAATCGAGGTCGGCGCCGTGCGCCTGGTGGCCGAGCGCAAGCTCATTGACGAGGCCAGTGAGTTGCAGGCACTAGCCAGCGCCACGGAGAAGTACGCCGCCGACGGCGACTGGGTGCGGTTCCTGGACAGCGACCGCGACTTTCACCTGGGGATCCTGGGGCACCTCAGGAACGACAGGCTTCTCCAGGTGGCGGGTTCGCTGCGGGACCAGAGCCGGCTTTACGGTCTCGACTACGTCGCCGGGACTGACAGCCTTACTGAGTCGACGCATGAGCACGCCGACCTGCTCAGGGCCATCATCGCGGGCCGGGCTGACGACGCCGCCGCCATCATGGACAAGCATCTGCGGCACGCGCGGGGGATCTGGGCCGGCAAGGCCGAGCCGGGCGGCGACAAGCCGTAACCGGCCCTGCTAGATGCCCTGCTAGATGCCCTGCTCAGCAGGCCATCCGTAACACCTTCATGCCCTGTCGACCGTTTTGACCATGTCTTGACACCCCTGTGGCCGAGAGTAATATAAGACGCCTTAGGTATCGACATATCACCTGTCCGCCAGGTTGGGTGGAAAGGGGTGGCCGTGCTACCCAAGTCGAGAAGGATCTCCCCGAGAATCGCTGGCCTGTCGGCAGCCGGCGCCCTGCTCCTGGGCAGTTGCGCGCTCGCGGCCTGCTCGTCCGGAGGGTCAGGCTCAGGCAGTTCCGGTTCCGGTTCTCCCGGCGAGATTTCCCAGTTCACGGTGGGATTCGACCCGGCCGTCACCACGCTTAACTACGCCAAGAGCAATATCGGCTACCAGCTCGGCGGCCTCATGATGGAGCCGCTCTTGATCGCGTCCAAGTCCGGCCAGCTGGTGCCGTGGCTGGCCCAGTCGTGGAAGCAGACGAGCCCGACCACGTACGTGTACAACATCCGCCACGGGGTCAAGTTCTCAGACGGCAACACGCTCACCGCTGCCGACGCCGCCTTCTCGCTGAACTACTACCGCTCGACTGGCTCGCTCGACGCCTACAACTTCCCGACGACGCTGAAGACCATTGCCGCCACCGGCCCGGAAACCCTCACGGTGACCCTGACCAAGCCCGACGCGGCGTGGGCGGTCGTGCCGGCCGGAGACAACCTCGGGATCTTCGAGAAGAAGTTCTTCGAGGCGCATCAAGTCCACGTTCGGCCAGCCGGGCACCGGCGTCGTGGGCACCGGCCCCTGGGTCCTCAACGAGTTACAACGGGACCACCAGCGCCGAGCTGACGGCGAACCCCCACTACTGGGGCGGCGCCGTCAACATCAAGAAGGTCTCCGTGCAGTTCTTCTCTAGCGAGACGAGCGAAGCCCTGGCCTTCCGCGACGGTGAGATCAACCTTGCCTTCCCGATCGACAACAAGGCCTTCGCGTCGATCCTCCGGCCAGCCGCTGACCACGGTCCCCAGCTATGCGGTCCAGGGCGGCTTCTTCATGAACGTGCTGCAGAAGCCCTTTGACAACGTCCACGTACGCCGGGCCATCGCCTACGCGCTGAATCGCACCGCTCTCATCAATGCCTGGGGCGGATACGCGGCTCCGGTCTACCAGTTCCTGACGGCCGGACTGCTCCAGAACATCGGCACCGCGGCGCAGGTGAGCGAGTCGCTGAAGTCGGTCCCGACGTACCCGTTCAACCTGGCTAAGGCCAAGGCGGAGATGGCGAAGTCACCGTATGCCCATGGCGTTGACGCGACGATCAGTGTCGAGGGCGCTGGGTCTTACCCGAACGTGAGTCAGGCGATCCAGGCCGAGCTCGCCCGGATCGGGATCCACCTCACGCTCAAGGTCACTGACCGTCGATGCGCAGACGGCCAACCTGACTTCGGCCAACCGCAAGGGCATCCTGACGAACTTCACCTACAGCGGCTCGGTATCCCGTGACCCGGGCGAGGCCTTCGACTACCAGATGGGAAAGCTCCAACATCAGCGCGGGCAACTGGAACACCATGAACTGGGCCCCACGCCGTCGATGGACAAGCTGATCGATGAGGGCTTCGCCACTACGGACAATGCCGCCCGCCTCAAGATCTACCAGCAGATAGACACCGCGTATGCGCAGGCGGCCCCGTTCATCCCGCTCTTCAATGAGGAAGCGACCGTGGCCCTTTCGAGCGGCTACACCTGGCCCGACTTCAACGGCTACTACTACGACCTCGGACCCTGGCTGCTCGGGATGCAACAAGAAGTGATCCGCAGTTGTGAGCCGGTGAGCATGGTGCCACTGTCAAGCAGAGCCAGGGGGGCGGCGCTTGCTGCCCCTCTGGCCTTGGTGAGGTGGCGGGCGCTTGAGCGGCGGGAGATTGCTCGTCTTCGTCCTGCGGCGTCTCGTCGTCCTGGCTGTGCTGCTCGTCGTGATCTCGTTCGTGACCTTCTCGCTGCTGCAGATCGCGCCGGGCAACCTGATCGACATCCTGCTGGGAGCCAGACCGCATACGGCCGCGACCGTGCAGGCCCTGACGCAGGGAATACCACCTGAATAAGCCGTTCCTGGTCCAGTACTGGCTCTGGGCTCGCCAGGCCGTGCTGCTGCACTTCGGGACTTCGATCCAGACTTCCCTTCCGGTACCAGCGAGATCGGCGCGCGGCTGCCGCTGACGCTGTTCCTCGGGATCTATTCCTTCGTCCTGACGATGGTGCTTCGGGATCGGCTTTGGCGTGGTGGCGGCGCTGAGGCGCGGCAGTATCGTCGACCGGGCACTGACTGGCGCGGTCATGCTCGGCCTGTCAACCCCGGCGTTCGTCGCCGGCGTCGCCTTGCTCTACGTCTTCGCGATCAAGATCCGCTGGTTCCCTGCCTACGGGGCGGGCTCGGGTTTCTTCGACGAGTTCTGGCACCTCACCCTCCCGGCCGTCGCCTTGGCCGCTGACGACCGTGGCGTATGTGTCCGGCACACCCGGGCGGCGATGATCGGCATCCTCGACCAGGACTATGTCGTGTTCGCCCGAGCGCGCGGGCTCTCGTCGCGCCGGGTGCTTTACGTCTACTTGCTCCGCAACGCCCTCATCCCGGTGATCACGATCAGCGGCGTCATCTTGTCCTCGCTGATCGTCGGCGTGGTCCTGGTCGAAGTAGCCTTCTCGCTGCCGGGTCTCGGCTCGCTGCTGGTCACGGCGGCGAGCGCGAAGGATATCCCGATGCTCCAGGGCGTCGTGCTGCTGTTCGCCGTCGTCATTGTCGTCGCGAACCTGCTCGCTGACGTCGTCTACATGGTCGTCGACCCGCGCATCCGGGTTGGGGAGGCTCGATCGTGACCGCGAATCCCGCTCTGGTCCTAGCCGAAGAGCTAACGCCGGTCCGCGGACGCTCGTCCGCCGCCACGTACTGTCCCCGGTCGATCTGGCTGTCCTTCGTGGTCATCGCCGGCGTGCTGGTGATGGCGATCTTCGGCGCGCTCCTCGCCCCGCAGAGCCCTTCTGCTCAGCACCTGGCGATCGTTAATGCCCAGCCGTCGGGCGCGCACTGGCTGGGGACCGACTCGCTCGGCCGGGACGTGTTCTCGCGGGTCATCGCCGGGTCGCGCGACAGCGCCTTCTTCGGGCCGCTGGTCATCGCGGTGCCTCTTTCTTCCTGGGCAACCTGCTCGGGCCTGTTCGCCGGCTACCGCGGCGGGCTGCCGACGCGCGTGATCATGCGCTGGGTCGATTTCATGTGGTCGCTGCCGGCGCTGGTCATCCTCGTCGTCGTCGCCGGAGCGGTGGGCAGCAGTTACTGGCTGGCAGTCGTCGTGCTCATCGTTCTCACCGTGCCTTTCGACACCCGGGTGATACGCGGGGCGCGACGCTGGAGCAGATACCGCGCCCGTACGTGGAGGCGGCGCAAGACCCTCGGGGTGCCACGGTGGAAGATCATGGCTCTTCCATGTCTGGCCGAACGTCTCCCCGGTCGCCGTGGCGAACACGTGCCTGGTGTTCGCTGGATCCCTGGTGACCCTGGCCGGCCTGGAGTTCCTCGGGCTCGGCCTGCCGCCGGGGACTCCGGACTGGGGGCTGATGCTGTCACAGAACGAGGCGCTCCTGTTCACTAACCCGCTCGCCACCATCGGCCCCGGCGTGATGATCGTCCTGACCGCGATATCGATGAACCTGATCGGTGACTGGCTCTATGAGCATCTTGCCAGCCAGGGGGGCAGCCGGTGATTCCTGAGGCCACGAGACCCGGCCATCGGTCCAGTGCTCGAGGTCGAAGGGCTCAGATCGAGCGCGCTCGTCCTGGCCGTCGTGACACGATCGTCACGGCCGTCGATCTCACGCTTGGCCCTGGGGAAACGATAGGGATCGTCGGCGAGTCGGGCAGCGGGAAGTCGATGACCGCCCGCGCGATCATGGGCCTGCTGCCCGCGCCCTGGCCGCGCGCGGCACAGATCCGCTACCGGGACCGCAACCTGCTCGGGCTCAATGAGCGAGGGTGGCAGGCAATGCGGGGCAGTGAGATCGGCCTGATCATGCAGGACCCGTTCACGATGCTGAACCCGGTGCATTACCTGCGGGGCCATCCTCGAGCGAGTCGCTCGCGAGCGAGCGGCGCCTGAGCCGTGGCGCAGCGGCGAGCGGAGGTGGTCCGCCGGCTAGCGGAGGTGGGGATCCGCGACGCGTCGGTGGCCGACCGCTATCCGTTCCAGCTCTCGGGCGGGATGCGGCAGCGGGTGGCGATCGCGGCGGCCCTGGCCCGCGACCCGCGGGTCCTGATCGCCGACGAGCCCACCACCGCGCTCGACGTCACCACGCAGCGGGAGGTCCTTGCGCTGATCAAGGGCATCCAGGCCGCGCGAGGCATGAGCCTGATCTTGATCACGCACGACCTGCGGGTCGCTTTCGCTGTCTGCGATCGCATCCACGTGCTCTACGCCGGATCCCTGGTCGAAGTGGGCAGCGCGGCCGAGCTCGACGCCGAGCCTTTGCACCCCTATAGCCTCGGGCTGCTTCTCTCCGAGCCGTCGGCCGAGCAGCGCGCCGGCGAACTGGTCGCGATCCCCGGGCTCGGTCCCGGCCCCCGACGACGTGGCCGGCTCGTGCGTGTTCGCCCCGCGCTGCCAGCTGGGCCCACCGCGCCTGCAGCGAGCGAACCCCGCCACTGGCCGAAGTCGCGCCAGGTCGCTTGTCCGCCTGCGTTCGCCTGCCCGAGATCCGGGACGAGATGGCCGCGCTGCGCCACCGGGGTGAGCCAGCAGGACCAGCCCGCACGGTTCAGCGCGAGGAGAATCGGCGCCGCTCATAGCTGTCCAGGATGCCCGGAAGGTCTTCAGGAACGGCGCCCGCCACGTCACCGCGCTAGACGGTGTCTCCATCGAGGTCGGCGAGCACGAGAGCGTGGGGATCGTCGGCGAGTCCGGCTCGGGGAAGACCACTCTGGCCCGCATTCTCGTGGGCCTCGAGCAGGCCACCAGCGGCCAGATCGCCATCGACGGCATCCCCGCGGGCAACTGGGCGAGCCTGAGCGCAAGAGACCGCCGCAAGCTCCGCGGCACCGTCCAGATCGTTTTCCAGGACCCCTACTCCACCCTCAACCCGATGCGCAGCATCGGCTCGATCCTCAAGGAAGCGATCGCCATCGGCGAGCCGGACCTGAAAGACCGCAACGCCGAGGTCAGCAGCCTGCTCCGCTCGGTCGGCCTGCCCGCCGACTACGCTGCGCGCAAGCCCGTCGCCCTGTCCGGCGGCGAACGCCAGCGCGTCGCTATAGCCCGGGTGCTCGCCGCCCAGCCTCGCATCCTCATCTGCGACGAGCCGGTCTCGGCGCTCGATATGTCCGTCCAGGCGCAGATCCTCAACCTGCTCGTCACGCCTGCGGGCCGAGCGGGGCCTTGGCTACCTATTCATCACGCACGACCTGGCCATCGTCCGTCAGGTCACCGAGCGCATCTACGTCATGCACGGAGGCAAGATCGTCGAGGCCGGCCCGACCGAGGAAGTTCTCAGCAACCCGCGCGACCCCTACACCGCGGCGCTGCTCAATTCAATTCCGCGCCCAGAGCCAGAATGGCTCGCCACCTCAAAGTAACTGAGCGCGCCGCCAAGCTAAGATTGGCGGCAAATCGGTGGTAAATGGGGCGGCGGAGGCGGGATGTCGTACTGGGCGGGATTTGGATTCGGCCCAAGATCCAGCCGGATGCTGGCGTCAGAGGCGGACCGGGAAGCTACGGAGGCCGTGCTCAAGCAGGCCTTCGAAGATCAGCGTCTCAGGCTGGACGAATTTGAGTACCGAATCGGGCGCGCCCTGGCCGCACGCACCCAAGGTGAACTGGCCAGGCTCACCAGGGACCTACCGACCGCGCCGGTCCCGCCGGTCCCGCCGGTCCTGCCGGTCCCGCCGGTCACTGGCGGGCAGTTGCCCGCGAGACCGCGGCTTAACCCCAGGCGGCAAGGAGGCCCCCGGCAAGAGGCCTGGAGCCGCCAGTTCCGGCTGGTGCCTCCCGAAGTTTGCCCAGCCTGCGGGAGCGTGCTCGAGTCCTATCACGACGGCCGGTGCTTTAAATGCAATATCCATTCGCTATCGCGAATCGCGGGAGTTCCTGACCTCATCAAGAAAATCTTGGTAAATCTCCCGGTGCTGGAACTCGAGTCCGCCATCGAGCAATTCCTCGCCAGGGCACCGCAATTGCACAGCACGATCCTCGCCTTGACAACGGCGGTAGCCGGCATCGGCGTGCGGATCCGAGATGCCCACTCGAACGAGGACGTGCGCCAGTCCGGCCTGCGGCACCTGTCCGCCGACGACATCTGGCTGCTGAATCTCACGCTGGACGTCATGTACATGCTCGCCGGGCAACTCCCGGGGAAAAACGCACCCTGGGACGACGACCACGACCTTATCCCCGGGAGGCTGAGGTCGCTTAACGCGGCGACGCGCAACCGGCGCTGGAAGCTCGCGCTGCGTCAGGCCGGGGCCGGGCCCGCGCAGTTCCAGCGGCTGCGCGCCCAGGTCGCACCCCGCACACCGTCCCGACGGTAAGGGCAGCCGCACCTGGCGGCGGCACGACTCCCGTCGGTGACTCAACTCGGTTCATGACGAGTTTGCCGGGTTTGCCGGGTATCCGCGCTTTCGGGGTCCTGACGGCCGGCCAGCCCGGAGGGGCCCGCCTTTCTTGCGGAGAGTTCCCAGCGTTCTCGTGGAGGGTTGTCGTCTAGTGGAGAGTTAGCCGCGCTATTTACTCCCGCGCTCGACGGATTGTCGCAACACCTGACTTTTGGAGGGTGCTGTGGCGGGACGAGGCAGGGTGCCGGCGGAGCGTGTGCGGCTGGTGGAGGGTTACCTGGAATCGGGGATGAATCCGATGCGGGCGGCCGCGGCGGCGGGGGTGTCGAAGAGCTTCGCTTATGAGGTGGACCGGCGGGTGAGCGGCGGGGTGTCGAGGCTGGCGGTGAAGCAGGCGGCGGCGGCCCGCCGGGCGGCGGCGCGGCCGGCGCGGGGGTCGCCGCTGCCGCCGGAACGGGTGCAGCTGGTGCTGGATCAGCTGGCGGCGGGCCTGAACCCGATGCAGGCGGCGGCAGCGGCCGGCGTGTCGAAGACGTTCGCGTACGCCTTGCAGCACAAGATGGGCGGAGTGTACCGACCTGATGTAAATGTCTACTGCAAGCGTTACCT
The DNA here is from genome assembly GCA_963819285.1 of uncultured Actinomycetota bacterium. Taxonomy (GTDB): domain Bacteria; phylum Actinomycetota; class Actinomycetes; order Streptosporangiales; family Streptosporangiaceae; genus Chersky-822. The sequence continues at coordinate 30,985 of CAWFVM010000001.1, read as the reverse complement.
GTCCCGCGAGGAGCGGTATGAGCTGGCCCGCCTGCGCGACGCCGGGCACGGCATCCGCGAGATCGCCGCGCGGATGGCCCGCTCCCCGTCGACGATCTGCCGGGAGCTGGCCCGCAACCCCGGCCCCCCCGGCGGCCGCTACCAGCCCGAGCGGGCGCACCACCTGGCCCGCGAACGCCAGCGGCGGCCGAAGCGCTCGAAGCTGTCCGCGGACCCGGTGCTGCGCCGGGAAGTACAGCAGGACCTGGACGCCCGGTACTCTCCCGAGCAGGTCAGCGGCCGGGCTCAAGGTGAAATACCCCGACGACCCGGCCATGCGGATCAGCCACGAGAGCATCTACCAGAGCATCTACGTCTACCCCCGCGGCGAGCTGAGACGAGAGCTGAAAGCCTGCCTGCGCACCGGCCGCGCTGTCCGCCGCCCCCGGCCTGCACCGAGCTGCGCGGCAAGATCACCGACGCCGTCCCCATCGGCGAGCGCCCCCCGGCCGTCGAGGGCCGCCTCGTCCCCGGCCACCACGAAGGCGACCTCATCCTCGGATCCAAGGCCAGCAACTCCGCCGTCGGCACCATCGTCGAGCGCACCACCGGCTACCTCACCCTCCTCCACCTCCCGCACGGCCGCCACGACGCCGACTCCGTCGCAGACGCCATCATCACCCAGATGAGCGCCCTGCCCCCCTGGTTCGCCAAGACCCTGACCTGGGACCGCGGCAAGGAACTCGCCCGCCACCAGCGCATCACCAAAGACACCGGCATCCAGGTCTACTTCGCCGACCCCTACTCACCCTGGCAGCGCGGCAGCAACGAGAACATCAACGGACTCCTCCGCGAGTACCTCCCCAAAGGCACCGACCTCAGCGCCTGGACCCCCGCCCAGCTCCAGCACATCGCCGACCAGCTCAACGACCGCCCCAGAAAACGCTTCGGATACCACACACCCCGCGAGCAACTCGATACACTAATCACGCAAAGGCAAACTGTTGCGACAATTCCCTGAAAACGCCGCCGAGAAGTCTCCATGAGACGACAACTCTCCGCCAGAACGCTGACAACTCTCCGCGAGAAGGCGACGGCCCCTGGAGCAGACGTCGAAGTGTTCCGCGAAGTGATCCTCGGCGCGGGCCACGCTGCCCGATCCGGCATGAGCGGCTCGCCGACGCTGCTCATCGACGGAATCGAGCCATTCGCCGAACCGGCCCGACCCGCCGGACTCTCGTGCCGGCTCTACCGCGATGACGATGGCCAGCCCGCCGGGGCCCCGACCGTCCGCCAGCTCCGGCAGGCGATCGGGAACGCCCTGGAAGCAGCAGCGGACACGGCCGACTGGCTGGCACAAGGGATGTCGTCACAGATCTGGTTCGGGCTCGTTTCCTTCTAGCGACGGGATAGATAGGCGTCTCGCGTGCGTGAATGGAGATGAGTGGCCTTGGACGGCATGGTCTACTCGGTGCAGACTCGCGGGCTCAGCGATCCGGACCCTGTGGATCCCAGCGACTCGACGTTGCTTGCGCTGGCCAGTTCCGGTGATCGCGAGGCGCTTGAGGCGCTGTGCCGGCGCAACTGGCGGCCGGTATACCGGTCAGTCGCCCGGCACGCCACCGATCCGGCCGAGGCCGAGGACCTGACGCAGGAAGTATTCCTGCGCGCCCTGCGGGCTTTCCCCCAGTTCACCGACACAGGCGTGCCGTACGCGGCTTACCTGATGAGGATCGCGGCCAATCTGACCCGCGATCGGTGGCGAGCAGGGCCAGGACGAGTGGTCCCGGTCGGGGACCTGCCCGACCAGCCGACGCCGGGGCCGGGTCCGGACGGCCTGGCCGTTGCGAGCGAGCAACGCGCCACCCTGCTGCGCGCGCTCGACCGGCTCGGGCCGGACCAGCGCGCAGTGCTGAGGCTCCGCATCCTCCAAGGGCACACCACCGCCGAGGTGGCAGTCATGACCAATCGCAGCGCGGCCGCCGTCCGTCAGCTTCAGGTTCGGGCGCTTCGGGCGCTTCGCGCCGCCCTAGCTGAACAGACCAGCGAGATCACGGAATTCGGAAGGGACTGAACGATGAGCGAGCTGAATGACATGAGCGAAGATTTGCGAATTGACCAGGTGATCGACGACGTGATCGCCAGCCGGGCGTCCGACGGAGACCTGGCCCTGACCGGCGTCAGTCCGGACGAAGTCCTCATCTTCCAGCTCTCCGGCCTTGACGAGCTCGACTGGCCTGCCGAGGAAGCCGGTGACCGGATCGCGGCGAGCGTGGCCGCGTCGGTGGTCCCGGCGGCGCAGCGGCACCAGCACGCCCGCCGCATGCGAGCCCGCCAGCTCAGCTCGCCGAGCTCCCGGTGGCTCGTGGCGGGAGCAGCCGCAGCCGCCGCGGCACTCGTGGCCCTGGCCATTGGCGCCCTTCCCCAGAGCACCTCCGGGCCCGCCGACGCCCGCAAGAACGTCGTGCGGCCAAAGGTCTCGGCCACCAGCACTGCTGCGGGCAATCCGGCTGCGGCGCTGACCGCGATGACAATCGTGGCCCCGCCGGGAACGCTCCATGCCGTGGGCATGGTCTCCGAGGGCGATAATTTCCTTACCTGTGTCAGTACCTCCGTCTGCTACATCGAAGGATCACGTGACAACGGACTGCACCCGGACGTGGCGCGGTCGCTCGATGGCGGTGCCACCTGGAAGGCAGGCGAAGCGCTGCCGGATCCCCGCAATGCCTTTTCCTACTGGAACGCGGCAGTGTCCTGCCCGAAGCCATTGACCTGCATCTCAGCCTTTGGAACCGGACTGCTGAAGACCAAGGACGGCTTCGCGCGCTACGCCTTCCAGCCGATCACCCTGCCAGCGGCTGTACCCGGCCGGCTCGCCGCTGCCGACGAGGTCTCCTGTCCCACGACCCGGCATTGCGTCGCTGCCATCACGCTGACCGACAACAGCCAGGCGTTCATCTTCTCCGACGACGGCGGCCTCACCTGGGCCGCCGCCAGCACGCCCAAGTTCGGCGTCAACAACAACATCATCGGCCAGCTACGATGCGATCGCCGGGGCGCCTGCATCGCCGCGATCATCGGCGGCGACGAGGAAGCCCCGAAGGTGTCCGCGCTGGCCTCGGCGAACGGCGGCCAGACCTGGACCATGTCCGGCACCTACCTTGATCCGGACCTGCAAACCTGGAGAGCTTCCTGCGGCAGCGCCCGCAGTTGCCTGATCAGCGGCGGCAACGGCACCACCTACCTCGCCTGGCTGAACGTCACCGAGACAGGCGCCTTCCACCTCCGGGTCAGGCCCATCCCCGCCAGCTGGGCCACGCCCTCGCTGGTGACAGGTAGCTGCGCCACTGGCCGCGACTGCTACGTGGAGACCGAGGGATCCTCCGCCGGCAATTACAACGGACCCATGATCGAGTCGACCAGCAACGACGGGCTCACCTGGACGTCATCGCCGATGTACCCGCCGGACCAGGCCGAGATCGGAATCTACCTGAGCTGCCCCATTCCCAATGGGTGCGTGGCGGTCGCCGGCGATCCCACCAAGCAATCGAACTCCTGGGTCGTTCTCTCCAACCTGCGCAACGCCGGCTGATCCGCCTGCCACGTAGTCCTGGTGGAGAGTTGTCGTTTCATGGAGACCCGCGCTCCTACGAAAATTGCCAGCCGATACCTCCGGGTGACGTTAAATCAACCCAGGAGCGGATGACAGCAACACAAGGAGTCCGCTTTAGTTAGCCGAGCCAGAGCCAAGAGCCAAACGCCAGCACCATCGCAACCGGAGCAACAGGTGAGCCAGCTAGAACAGACTCAGGCGCCTGACCCCCTGAGACCATCGGCCGGGCCGCCCGCAGCCGTGATCGAAGCGAAGGCGCTGACCAAGCGCTACGGCACGGTTACCGCCCTGGACGCGCTGACAGTTGCCGTCCCGCCCGGCATCACCGGGCTGGTCGGGGCCAATGGCGCCGGCAAGTCCACGCTGATCAAGATCCTGCTCGGCCTGCTCTCACCGAGCCAGGGCCGGGCCGTCGTGCTCGGCCGCGACTGCTCGGTCGATGGCCAGGCGATCAGGTCGGTCACCGGATACATGCCCGAGCACGATTGTCTGCCTCCAGATGTCAGCGCGACCGAGTTCGTCGCCCACCTAGGCCGGATGTCAGGGCTGCCCGCTACCTCGGCCAAAGAGCGAGCGGCCGACTCGCTTCGCCATGTCGGCCTCTACGAGGAGCGCTACCGGCAGATCGGCACCTATTCCACTGGCATGAAGCAGCGGGTCAAGCTGGCCCAGGCCATCGTCGGTGATCCGGCGCTGCTCCTGCTCGACGAGCCGACGAACGGGCTCGATCCGGCCGGCCGAGCGGCGATGCTCGACCTGATTGCCAAGATCGGGACCGAGTTCGGCATCTCGATCGTGGTGGCCTCGCACCTGCTCGGCGAGATCGAGCAGATCTGCGACCACCTGGTCGCGATCGACGCGGGCCGGCTGCTTCGAGCCGACACGATCAGCTCGGTGACCGAGGCTCGCGCCGTGCTGTACCTCGAAGTCGATGAAGGGACCGAGGAGCTGGCGGCGGAACTTGCCCGGCGCCAGACCGTCGCGCGGCCGCACGACCGGGGGCTGCTGGTGCAGCTAGCCAGCGAGCACACCTATGACCAGGTACGCGACGCGATCGCCGATCTCGGCCTCCCGCTGAACCGGCTGGAGCAGCGCAGGCACCGACTTGAGGAACTCTTCCGCGACGAGAGCGCGGAAGCGTCGAGCGCACAAGGAGCCGACGATGTCCGCTGAGGGAGTCATTCATGACATCGGCTACCGCCGCTACGACGGCGTCCGACAGGGCCGGGGCCCGATCGTCAGGGCGCTGATCTGGCACAGCCTGCGGTCGGCCTTCGGATTCGGGCGGGGCGTCAAGGCGAAGATCGTCCCGGTCATCACGTTCGTTCTCATGTGCCTGCCCGCCGTGGTCAGCGCGATCGCCATCGCGCTGTCCTCGGATCACGCCCGGCAGATTCCGTACGACACCTACGTGGCGCCGCTGCGAATCCTGATCATCTTGATCTTCGTCGCCTCGCAAGCGCCCGAGCTCGTCTCGCGCGACCTGCGGAGCCGCATCCTGCCGCTCTACCTGGCCAGGCCGATCAGCCGCGCCGACTATCCGGCGGCCAAACTGGCCGCCTTCGTCCTGGCGTGCCTCGCCATGATCGAAATACCGTTGCTTTTGCTCTACCTCGGCACGATCACCCAGGCCAGCGGCCCGTCCGCGATCTGGGCCGAGACCAGGGCGCTCATACCCGGTTTGCTGATCGGGCTGGCGTGGTCGGTCGTGCTGGCCGGCCTTGGCCTGGCGCTGGCGTCGCTGAGCGGTCGCCGGGCCTTTGCCACCGGCGGGATCGGCGTCTTCTTGCTGCTGACTTATACGCTCGCAGAGCTGCTGAGCAAGATCGGCCAGCAGGGCCTCGGGGCACCTGGTTCAGGTGCTAGTTCAGACCTGGCCAGGCTGGCGGGCCTGATCAGCCCGTTTACCGTGCTCGACGGGCTGAGGCAGTGGCTCGGCGGCACGAGCCGAGGTATCGTGCCGCCGCCGGGCAATGCCGGCTGGCTGTACGGGCTGATGTACCTGGCATTCATGGTGGCCGGCGTCGGCGGCCTCTTCCTGCGCTACCGGAAGGTGAGCGAGGTATGACCTCGATCGAACTGGCCGGCGTATCCCGCTGGTATGGCAACGTCGTCGCGGTCAACGACATCACCATGAGCATCGGGCCGGGAGTGACCGGCTTGCTCGGGCCCAACGGCGCGGGCAAGTCGACGATCCTGCACCTGATCGCCGGGTTCCTGCCGCCATCGCGCGGCACGCTGGCGGTAGCCGGTCAGCCGACCTGGCGCAATCCTGAGCTGTTCCGCCAGATCGGGCTGGTGCCCGAGCGTGACTCGATCTACGCCTTCCTCACCGGTTCGCAGTTCGTGACCTCGACCGCCCAGCTTCACAAGCTGCCTGATCCGGGCCGCGCGGCCGCCCGCGCGATCGACATGGTGGATCTGTCCGCAGCGCAGGACCGCAGGATCTCCACCTACTCCAAGGGAATGCGCCAGCGCATCAAGGTGGCAGCCGCCCTGGTCCACGATCCGCAGGTGCTGCTGCTCGACGAGCCCTTCAACGGAATGGACCCCAGGCAGCGCCTGCACATGATGGACCTGCTGCACAGCCAGGGCGAGCACGGCCGCGTCATCGTCTTCAGCTCGCACATCCTGGAAGAGGTCGAACGACTGTCCGGCCTCATCCAGGTGATAGTCGGCGGGCGGCTCGCGGCCAGTGGCGACTTCCGCGCCATCCGCAGGCTCATGACCAGCAGGCCGCACGTCTTCGTGGTGCGCTCCTCGGATGACCGGCTGCTCGCTACGGCTCTCATCGGCCTGACCTCAGTCAGCGGAGTCGAGCTGACCGGGCGCGGCATCTCCGTGCGGGCCAGCGACTACGGCTCGTTCACGAGAGAGGTCGCCAGCGTGTGCCGCGCTCGAGGCATCCGGCTGACCGAGTTGCTGCCAGCCGACGAGTCGCTCGAAAGCGTCTTTTCTTACCTGCTCGCGTCCTAACGGAACCGGAGCCTCGATGTCTGATCTAGTGAGCGGTGTCGTCATCCGCATCACGCTGCGGGCGACTATCGGCCGCAAGCGGGCGCTCCTCTTCGGGCTGCCAGCGGTCCTCCTGATCGGGGTGTCGGCGCTGCTCAAGGCCGTCGCCCGCAGTCCGGTGTGGCCGCCGGAGATCCTCGGCGCCTTTGGCTTCACCGTCGTCATCCCGCTCACCGCGCTGATCATTGGCACCAGCGTGCTCGGCGCGGAGATCGACGACAGCAGCGTGCTGCACTTGCTGGCCACGCCGATCCGCCGCAGCACCGTGCTGATCAGCAAGTACCTGGTGGCCGTCGGCCTGACGGTCGTCTTCGCCGTGATCCCGGAGTACCTGGCAGCGGCGATCGCCGCCGGCCCGGCCAGCAAGCTTTCCATCGGGCTCATTGTCGGAGCCCTGGTCGCGGCGGCGGTCTACAACGCCGCGTTCGTCATGCTCTCGGTGCTGACCAGGCGAGCCGTTGTGGTCGGGCTGCTCTACCTGCTGGTCTGGGAGGGCTTGCTGTCCAATCTGGTGCCAGCAGTGCGCCTGCTCTCAGCCGGGTCATACTCCCTGTCAGTCGCTACTTCAATCGCGCATAACAAGGCCCTGAACGGACATCTGGCCCTCAGCACGGCGCTGGCGCTCGCGGTGATCACGACTGGGCTCATGCTGGTGCTCGGAATCCGGCGACTCGCCGCCTTCGAGCTCAAGGGAGATCCGGTCTGACCCGCAGCACGTACAAAGTTCCTCATCAGGCCGCCTGGTGATCTACCCGGCAGCTGCCTGTAAGTCTTCCCAGATCTAGCCTGTAAATTTTCCCACAAAGACCATGTAAATCTTCCCACAACTTCACCTTCGAGCAGGTCACTGCCACCGCAGCCAACGACTGGTTCGCCGTCGCCCGATGGGTGACGGAAACCCATAACTTGCAACCCTGGCAACGCCAGATTGCCTTCACGATCGGCCAGTACCTCAGCAAAGGCTGGGATATAAGCGCCAAGCAAGCGATTCAGGCGAACCGCCTGAAGGAGGAAGCCCAGCGCCTTGGCTTTCGAAGCTTCGGCTAGGACTCCTGTCAAACATGACGTTATAGGCGCAATATCCCTCGGACAACTTCCTGGATGGTGGGTCAGCGTCAGATTGAGTCCTTTGTAGATCTCCGCTTTGTCGGCAGGTCAGCGTCGTGGAATCACTGCGGCGAAGCTGGCCAGGTGCTCGACGATGTCGCAGATCTGGTCTTTGGTCATGCGTGCTGGGGCTTTCGCTCTGCGAATGGCCGATTCGGCCTACGCCGGGGTTGAACGGCACGCCCGACGAGGTTCACCGGTTCACCTTGCCGAGGAGCGGCGCCCCGGCCACCCAGCCGCTGGCGAACCGGTCACCTGCTAGTGTCCGCACGACCGCTCGCAGGTAGCGATCGCTGAGGCGGTTCGCGGTGCCGGACACCACTAGCAGATGCATGTGCAGGTACGACACCGTGCCAGCGATCAGCGCTAGCATCGTGACGCAGCCGATGGTCGTCCGACGGATCCAGCTCTCCGCCCGGCCGGTCACAGATCCGCCCCAACCAGCAGCTCTGCGGTGACCTCGCCCATGTACGTAGCGGGCGAGTCCCCCCTCGGACACTTCCCATAACTCGATGGTGGTCATGTCCTAACGTGACGTCTGCGCGGACTAGGTTTCCGTCGCAGATCGTTAATCTCCGGGCCAGAGCCGCCCCCTGGAACAACTTTGCGGGTCACCGCAGGCCACCCACCCCCCTGGGTTCCGTGATCATGGTTGGGGTCTTGATCACGGAACGCTGGTGGGGTGTTCGCGCGACTTAGGTTCCGTGATCAAGCTCTATTTCATGATCACGGAATCCTGCGAAGGGTACTTGAGCGTCCGGCGGGGTGATGAACCGGCCCGACCCCCGATATAGAAGCGGCCAGCACGGCCGGAAACGGAAGATACCCGGCAATCTCGTTGCGGTGGATTTGCTGCAACGCCCCCCTCATGACGAGGGAAGGTACGCCCAGGAACCCCCATGGGCCGACACCACCGGCCCGCCGTGACATCGGGAAGGCAGAGGTTAAGACCGCCGCCGCATCTGTCCCTTACGAGCCAGAGCAATTCGAGCCCGTCAGCATCGACGTCGTGGTCGACAGCCGGGGCCGCGTCAGCCTCGGAAAGGTCGGCCGACGAGGACTAGGGCAGGGAGCCTGGGTGCCGGTACGGACATAACTACTCGCTGGGCTGGTGCCCGAGGCATGCTCAGGATTGGCAGCCCTAAACGAGAGGAAGACAGAATATGGGAATCGACATAAACAGCTTCGGCACGAAATACGACTTGGCATTCGAGACATTCGAGACTGGAGGCGGTCACGTCAGGCTGGCTGTTGCGAACGGAGAGCCGACGTTCGAGGATTCACGAGAATACAATCTCATCACGGGAAACCCGCTGCTGTGCCTGTTGGATACTGGTGAATGGGCGCTAGTAACATCCAGGAGCATAGCTCGGTTCAAGGCGGACGACAGCGCTGACGCAGTTGATAAGGCGAAACGCCTTCTTGTCGATAACCAATAACGCTACCGAGCCACCCCGGTTCCACCTGGAGGCCGGCTTCTGCGGATCCGGATGACAGCTCACGCGCACGATGGGCTGAACAGCGAGACTGTCCATGTGACCGGCGCGCGTGAATTTTCAGAATTTAGCTATCGCATTCAGACGGAGCGCGAAACCTTGGAGAAGGCTGCGGCAGCATCGGGATGCCGTTGAGCGACCTGGCTCGAATCCCCACGCATCTGGCGAAAGGGCTAGCAGCTGAGCGCTGACAACACCTGCTCCGCGGTCGTGCGATTCTCGTCGTTCACGGTGAGACGGTCGTACGGTGCGCTGCATGTGTAGATCGCGATGTCCCCTGGCGCGTTGCCCTCATAGCGACCTCCGTACGTGAAGACGTCAGGCTTGTATGTGAGCTTCATAATCTTGACAGCGCCGATCTCGTGCAACCGGCGCGCAACGCGGAGCACGTCGTCCTCATCGCGCCAGTCGCGCGTATAGACACAGACAACGTGGTTGCGCCATGCACCAGCCGGGTCATGCTCGCGACCCCAGTCAGTCGCGATCTTCGCAGACGGGCCGAGCGTGCCAGCCTCAACAGCATGGGCGATGAGAGACCAGTACTCCTCGACATACGGACAGGTCATGCGGATCAGCCACTTGCCAATCAGCAGGCCGTTCAGATCCTCGATGCTCCTCGCTGGACCAAATGCGTGAACCCAGTAGTAGCCATCGGGAGCGTCACATGGGCTGGTTGACGAAGGCAGCACATCTGTGCCGCCTTCGATCGCGAAGGATGATCGCACTTCCTTGCCGGGCGTCTCGTCCAAAGCCATGGACAGATGGTAAGCGGGCTCGCCAACAGCAGGACCGCCTAGGTGCTCCTGTTGGTCTGCGTCTTACTGGGCTGCGGTGATCAGATCGATGGTCTGCTGCAACCTGCCAGGGGCGAACAGGGTGGCTAGCCAGTCGTGAACCTCGGCTCCGAAGGCGTCCCCCTGACGGCCTCATCCCGGCCTGCACCCGCTCAGTCCGCCGCTCTTTCCCGATCCGGAGACGCCGCCGACGACCGCGTGACGGCGCAGGAACAGCACTCCGGCGGGCATGGCGTCCTCGAACGGGCCTAGGTCGATCAGCGGGGTGATGCTAGTCGATCGAGGGCCGGTCGCAGCGCCTTGATAACCAGTCGCCACTACGAGTGCGACAGCGCGCGGTATCTCGCTGGCTTAGACAGCATCCTCACGCCGCGCGGTGCTGGTGCGAGCGCTTGTGACACGATCGGCGGCGTTCTCGTGGCAGTTTTCGCGCGGGAGGTCACGTTCGGGGCGGCTTGCCACTCTAGTAGGCAACGCCGCGGTAGGCGGCGCGAATCCGGGGCTCATGGGAGGACCTGTCGCTTATGCGATCTGTGCGGAGGATCTGTGTCGTGGGGCAGGGTGAGTTGCGCGGGCGGGGTGGCCGTGCCGCGGTTGGCTAGCCTGGAGCTGCACGGTGTGCGCCTCGGAGTGTGCCGCGGGGTGGCAGACGGGCCCAGCTGGTATCTGGCGTCCAGGCGCGCGCCGCGGGGCAGGTGCGGCCGCGTCCGGTGGGACAGCTTCATTGGCAGTGGTCGCGCGGGGCGGAGGCGGAGGCAGAGTGGTGACAGTGACGGTCGGCCCTGAGGCGGGAGCTGTGCCTGTGGGCTCCGGCGGGCCGCGGAACGTCGAGTTCGCCCAGTTCTTCCGCGCCGAGCACTCGAAGCTGATCAGGTTCGTGATGGCAACCGGCGCAGGGGGCGATGAGGCCGCCGAGATCGCGCAGGTGACGTTCGTCAAGGCATTCGAGAGCTGGGATGTGATCCGGGTGCCGCGCGCATGGATCCGGCGGGTGGCGGTGAACGAGCTGACTGCTGCCCGGCAGGCTGCGCGCCGCCAGACGCCGCATGCAACGCTGCCGGACGCGCCGGTGCCGGTGTCGACTGCGCTGGCGGTGGAGCTGACCGAAGAAGCCCGGCAGGTGCTCGCGGCGCTGCAGGAACTGCCGCCGAGACAGCGCCAGGTCATGGCGTGGATCATCGACGGCTTCGGCGCCACCGAGATCGCCCGCGAGTTGGGGGTCAGCCCGGAATCAGTAAGGCAGAGCTACGCCAAGGCCCGCAAGAACCTCGGCCGGTTCTACGGACGAAGGAAGAGGCGATGATCAGGTGGCTGCGCGATGCTTTCGGCGGCGGAACCAAGAGGGAGGCCGCTGATGCAGCCGTCGGTCGGGGCATGGCCGATGTGCTGGCGGCGCTAGACAACGTGATCGATGATGACGCGGCCCTGGGACGCATCTGCGCCGGCCCCGGCGAGACCATGCCCGGCGAACCGTTGCGTGAGCCCTTGCGTGCAGTAAACCCACTCCGCGCAGCTGATCGTAGATACCTGCCGTGAATCCCAGGCTAGGCCGAGCCAATCAGAACCGCCGGCCTGCCGAGAAACAACGCGATACCTGGAGGAGGCGCCATGCCAGCCGCCCCGCCTGCTGTTAACGCCACCACGGGCGGCTCGGAACAGGCTAAGACAGCTCCGGCCCCCCCGGCTCCGGGCTACGGCCGCCGCAGGGGGCAGGCACCGCTGCGCCGCGGCGCAGCCGACAGGGCCCAACCCGCCCAGCCCGCCGCAGCCGGCTCAGGGACCACTGGCGGTACCACGGCGGAAATCCACGGAACCCGCCCACGGCGTTTCGGCTTCCTGCTCCGGCGCATCCCCAAGACGAGGGCCACCTACGTCGACCCGCTGTTCGCGCGACCAGACTTGGTCGAAGACGACTACTACCGCTTCCGGCGCCGGCTTGACAGCTGATGACGGCCAGACAGGCAGGGATCAGCTAGGAACCCCGCCCGGCTGCTGCGGCCAGCCTGGCCCAGGCGCTGCCGCCTTACGGTGACGTCGGTGACCCTGGCCGGTCAGGCTCTGCCTGGACCAACTGGGGAGACTTGACGGGACACTGAGAACTTTCCCTGGCCGCCATCGGTGCTCGTGACACCTGCGCACCCGCGTGGCTCCATTCGGCCAGATCCCCGTATTCCACACGATGATTGGCGAAAGACATCCTATGAACGAGGGCATTAAGATCGCACTGATCGCCGCCGGATCCGGAGTAGGCGGCGCCATCCTCACCATCGGCGGGGGATACTTGGCAGCGTCCTGACCGCCAGGAGTACGAAGAAGGCCACAGGCGCCCAGATCGCGGCGAATAGCGCTGACGTCCGTGCACAGATCGAGGAAGGATCCGAAATGCCTCTCCCCCTGTGCACACACGACCTGCCCGGCACGCTCATCGCCTTCTGCGGCATGGACGGAAGCGGGAAGACAAGCCTCATCAACGCTCTCACGGCGAACATCGAAGCATCCGGCGGCGAGGTCGTCGCTACGAAGCAGCCGTCGAGCGATGCCAGGGAATCCCCCCTCTTCGTCAAGTACATATATCATCCTGAAAGTCGCCATACCATCGATTACCGGGCAGTAATCTGCATGCTGACCAGTGATCGGCTCCAGCAGATCCACGAGGTCGTGCTCCCCGCGCTCCGTGCGGGCCGCACGGTCATCACCGACCGTTATGTGTTCACCGCGGTCGCACAGATGCGCGCCAGGGGCTATCTCGACGAGAGCTGGTTCGTCGATATTTGCCAGCACATACCCCGGCCAGATCTGACCCTGTACCTGGATCCTGGATTCGCCCTGTCGCAGGAGCGCGTCGGGCGACGAACGCAGTGGCGAGATTCGTACATCGAGGCTGACCACGACCAGCAGCTCTATATGCGGTATCAGGAGGTCGTGGCGGAAGAGGGGCTCATCAGGATCGACACTTCCCAGGACGTCAGCACAAGCTCCGCACGGCTCTTCGACGTTGTCAGGCGGATGCTGCCGACGCTCCCCTTGTCGCCATGCTGAGAAATGCGGAATACATGCATCCGGATACGCACATGGCCCGGCTCCGCGATCCACTCCGGGCTAGTGGCCAGTTCCTCAAGCGTCTCGGTGACTACCTCGGTGACGTGGGACATGTCGTCCCACTGAATGCGTCGCAGCGTGTCGAGCAACCGCTGATCGCCGAATTCATGATGGTCTCTCCTTGACGACGGTCGGGAGTACGGCGTCCACGATCTTCATCGCCAGGCCGAGTGCGTCGGCGATGTCCAGGTCGACCGTGTTGACGATGTCAAGGTCGAATACCCTGGCAAGGCGGCGAAATTCCGCCAGATTCCTGAGCACATGGTCTGTTTCGTGAAATGCCTCGCGCAGTTCGCTGCGCGCGGCGATCCGCTGGCAGACGACAGCCGGATCGCCGTCGGTGATGAGACCGACGTCCGGCGCGATGACGTGCTGGTACAGCTCATACATCCACGGTTCATCTTGGAAACCGCGGGTCCGTGTGGTCACCATCTGCGTGAAGATGTACCGGTCGCAGAGCACGATGTGCCCGGCCGCTAGTGCGGGCATGATCACCTGGTGCAGGTGCTGGAGACGATCGCCGATCATCATGCACAGCAGAGCCCGGTAGTCGATCTCGTCTCGCCTGTGCGGCTCGAACAGATACATCTTGAACGCATCGAGATCCCGGGCCTCGGTCGTCGGCTGGCGCGTGCGCAAGACATCGAAACCCCGCCCGCGAAGCATCTCTTCGATGCCGTCGAGAAGGGTTGTCTTCCCGGTCCCGTCGTTGCCGTCAACGACTATCAAACGGCCGGGCAGCACGTGCCGCGATAGTGTGACCCGATCGATGTCGTCTCGCATGGTCCTCCTTCTGCCCGTCAAGCCCTTGCGGAGCCATGCGGTGCTCCCGTCATCGTGCCCGCGTAATCCAGTGAAGCCGTCGCTATGTCGACCCTGTCGCGATGATTTCTGCGAGCCTCTTGGCGCTAAGCGCTGCCGAGCTTGCGCGGTGTTGTACTACCAGAGCGGTAATCGCGCCGAGCATGGCGTCACCCGCGCCGGTATAACACTCTAGGTCAGTGCTCGACGGTCCTTTCGCTGGCACGGCCAGGAGCACCGGTCCGGTTTCCGACCGAATTGCCACGGCTGCGCTAGCTCCCAGAACGACCGCCAGCTCATTCGCCGGAGCGTCCGCGAGGTTCCTGGTCAGCCAGGCGATGCTGGCCTAGGTGTATTCGGTGAAACGATGTGTCTGGTCTGCGGCAACATCAGATAAGGAGTTGCGCGATCGTGTCCGCTTGGTAGGAAGGTGGACATGGCCACCTACCCGATCCGCCTGATCGCCGAAGACGAGTTTGCTGACTTTCTCGCCGTGGACCAGCACGCATCCCATGGCACGCCGATGTCCGAGCGTGCCCGCGACAACCTCTTGGCCCGTTTGGATTTCGGCCGGACCCTGGCCGCGTTCGACGGCGACACGATAGTCGGCGGGACGGGCGCGTTCAGCTTCCAGATGCGGGTGCCTGGCGCGCTGGCCGCGGTCGTCGGGGTGAGTCTGGTTGCGGTGCTTCCCTCGCATCGCCGCCAGGGCATCTTGTCCGCGCTGATGCGCCGTCAGCTAGCCGATGTGAGCGAGCGGGGCGAGGCGGTGGCTGTGCTGTTCGCCTCCGAATCAGGCATCTACGGGCGATACGGTTACGGGCGCGCCTCCTGGCAGGCCGCTTACCGGCTGCGGCGCGGAGAGGGCACGCTGGCGCCCAGCGCACCGGCCGATCCCGGCCTGCGGCTGCGGATCGCCGAACCGCTGTCGGTCAGGGCCGAGCTGGCTCAGGTCTACGACTTGGCGTTGGCCGATCGGCCCGGCCTGTATGCCCGCACCGAGCCATGGTGGGACCGCCTGCTTACCGATCTGCACTCAGACGGCGAGCCATCCCGGCAGATACGGTGCGTGCTGGCCGAGGACGACTCGGGGCCGCGGGGGTATGCGGTGTTCACCTCCACGGAGCGCTGGGATGATGACGCAGGCTTGCCGGAGGGTGTCCTGGAGGTACACGAGGCGATCACCACCGACCCCGCAGCGACCGCGGCGCTCTGGGACAACCTGCTCAGCCGGGACCTGGTCAGCGAATTCCACGCCAGGATGCGCCCGGTGGATGACCCGCTGCTATACCTGCTGGCCGACCCGCGCCGGGTCCGGTCCTTGGTCAGCGATGGGCTGTGGGTCCGGCTGACAGACGTGGGCAGAGCCCTGGCGCAGCGGCACTACGCCAGTCCGGTCGACATGGTCATCGAGGTCGCCGACGAGTTGTGCCCGCACAACGCCGGCCGCTGGAGGCTGGCCACGGAGGCTAGTGCCGCTCCTGCGGGCTTCCGCGCCACTTGCGAACGGACCACCGCCCCGGCCGATGTGGTGCTGCCCGTTCGGGCAGCGGGTGCCGCGTACCTCGGCGGCACGCGCCTTAGAGCCATGGCCAAGGCGGGCCTGATCACCGAGGCGACGCCGGGTTCCCTCGCGGCGCTCTCCACCGCGATGTCGTGGGAACCGGCACCCTGGTGCCCCATGGCCTTCTGACCTGGACGGGCCACGGGAACGACACGCCATCTCGGCGGTAGCCGCCAGGATCGGGCCGACAAGCGCCGGGGGCCAAGACGGACGCCAGCCCCGGACACAGGGGCGAGGAATCTTGGGCGACCACCGAAACGGCGGTAGAGTTAGCCCAGGTCAGACAGGCACCCAGGGATCTACGTGGCCGCAGTCGAGGACATTGGCCAGCGGTTCAAGTCCCCCTCGGACACGCAACGCGACAAATTGAGCGCGCGTGCTGGCTGCCGTTGCAGAGGTAAGTAGGCGGCCGAGGAGGTGGACGCCCGGGTGGCAGATGACGCGCAGTTTCATCTGACTGTTCATGCCGAGGGTCCGGCAGTTGAAGGCGGCCGGATTCCGCTGGCGGAGCTTGCCCGGATTGTCGGCGGCCTGCAAGTGACCCTGGAACGCCTTGCGCTCGCTATCGAGACGGGAACCTATGCCGCCCGCGGGCCTCGGCCGCGCGAGATAGTCGAGGCAGTGCGCCTGGACTTCGCGGGCTTCAGGCCTGGGTCGGCAATTATCGATATCACGCAGCCAGGGCAGGGCGAGGCCGACGACCTCCTGCAGCGATCGCTCGCGGCGCTGGAGAGCGGCATCACCGATATACGCGACCGGCAGCGCCTGCCCGCCTCGATCACCCCGCAAGTCATCAACGGACTGCGCGAGCTCGCCGGGGGAGTCACATCCGGGAACCTGACCAGCATCACCATCGGTCACGCGAACAACCGCCGGCTCATCATCGACTCGCTGTTCCGGGAGCGCATACGCCAGATATCAGCGCCACCGGCCGGGGGCGAGGCAACCGTCGTCGGCCGTCTGCAGATGGGAGATTTCTCCCCCGCCGCGCTGCGATGCCGGATCGACACCTTCGCCGGCAGCGTGGCAGCGGATTTCGACGCCGACCTCAAAGACACCGTGCTTGACTCCATGGACCAGATGGTCACGGCGGCCGGTCTCGCCGAACTGCAGCCCGATGGATCGACTGTCCGCCTGCTGCACCTGACCTCGCTTGAAAGCCTGCCGGACGCCAGGATCTCCCCGCTGGCCACGCTCGGGCGGCAGCAGGGAATCGGCCCGATCAGGGACTCGGCCCGATCAGGGACATCGAAGAACTTCAGGGCAGCGACACCGACGACTTCGGGCCGTTCCTCGATGCCATCAACTCCGCACGCGGCCGGTGAACCGTGAAATATGTCCGTCGTAGACACTGACGTCTTCTCAAGGCTCTACCGTGGCCAGGACGTCGGTTTTAGCATTGCGTTGCGGGTGGGTCACGATTCCGGCTCGTGCCGTGATCCGGCGGTGAATGCGACGAGGCCCCTGCTATGACGTTGGGTGTCGAATCCAGGAGCCAGTCACAGGAGCCTCGTTGCCTGCGAATTTTGCCATGCCCGTTGCTGTCCCGTCCACTTCCAGCGATGATGCCGGCTGGCCGGAGCGGGCCTGGCGGCCCGGGTCGCGACCGGGCCGGGCCTGTGGGAGGACGAGGACTGGCTGGCTGACCTGCGGCGCGAGAGCCCGGTCCTGGGCTACGACCCGGTCCTGGCCCTGGTGTTCAGCATGCCCGGGGTTCCTGCCAGGCCGGGCACCCCGGTGCCGGCAGGGCTGGACGCCGCCATCCTCGCCCGCCCGCCAGCGCAGACCGCCAGCGGACCTCCGGACGCACCGCCGCCGAACGACAAAAATGGATCAGCGAACCAGCCGAGTACATCCTCACCATCGCCCCGTCAAATCTCCCGAGAACAGACATAAGCCCCGGAGTTAAGGGCAGTGGGGTAGGCCTCGCTGCCTGGCGAGCGGCACTGAAGTTCCCGGCGGCGGTGCCTCTGTCGCCATCGCGCGAATCTCTATGCGGTGAAGGTCCCGACGAGGTCGACACAGAGCAGATTGCCGCACTGGTAGTTCAGAATCCTCTTCCGGTGCATCTGGTGGACGGCGACGCCAGGTGCGACGCCTAGCTGCCTTGCCGTGTCGGCAATCTCGCGATCAAGCGTCAGTCCTTCGAAGGGCTTGATGCCGGACTCGCCGAACAGGATCTCCATTGCGAACGTGTTGGCTGCCTTCTCGGCGGCGGTGTTGCGCTTCTCCTCGGTGCTGTACTCCAGGTGCATCTCGCCCCGAGGGTCCTGGCGGGCAGTGCCCGACACCCGCCTGGCCCGGACCCAGCTCCGGGTTGGTCATTGCTCGTCGGGGTTAATAAGCTGGAACATGACGACGTCCTGCCATCGTCCGGCGATCTTCAGGTGGCTCGGAGCGATGGCGAACGGGGCGAACCCGTTGCGAGTGAGCACGCGCTGGGATGCAGTGTTCTCCAGCCGGGTGTCGGCCTGAAGCCGGTGCAGGCGGAGTTCCTTGAATGCGATGTCGATGACGTCAGCCAGAGCGGCGCTCGCGAAGCCCCGGCCATTGTGCGACTGGCTCACCCAGTAGCCCACGGTCGCCGACTGAGTAAACATTCAGGCCCCCAGGTTTGGTGTTGCGGTGCGTGATCGTGGTTACGTTCTGGTGGCGGGCGGGGTGTCGCCGGGGTGGCTGAGCGTGTTTCGGGGATGATTTCGGGTTGTGACCGATGTGCCGCCGGAGGAGCTGCCAGCCGATCCGCGTGATGCGCTGATCCGGGCGCAGGCGGAGCAGATCGCGGTGCTGGAGGCGGTGGTTGCCGACCTGCGGGAGCGGCTGGCCGCGGCGGAGCGCGCGGGGTCGCGGAACAGCGGGAACTCCTCGATGCCGCCGAGGCTCGGATGGCCTGCCGGGGCGGAAGCCGCCCCGGCAGCAGCGGCGGGCCGCGGAGCGGGCGGAGATGAAGAAGCGGAAACGGGGGAAGCAGCCGGGCAGCCCGGGCGCCGCGATGCGGTGGGAGGTCCCGGACCGGACCGAGGACCACTATCCGGGGGGCGCGTGCTCGTGCGGCGCGGACCTGGCCAATGCCGCTGACCTGGGGGTTGCCCGGTCGTTTCAGCAGGAGGAGATCCCGGCCGCGGCGGCGGAGCGGGTGCAGCACGACCTGCACCAGGCGCGGTGCGCCTGCGGGAAGGCGCACGTCGCGCCGCGTCCGGCGGGCGTGCCGGATTCCGCGCTGTCGATCGGCCCCCGGCTGCGGGCGCTGGCGGTGTACCTGGTGGTTTTCCAGCATGTCCCGGTGGAGCGGTGCCGGCAGCTGATCTCCGACGTGGCCGGCGCTGTGGTGTCGGAGGGGTTCATCCACTCGTGCCTGGCGACGGCGGCGGGCCTGGCCGGCGAGGTGGTGGCGCTGATCCGCGCCCTGATCACCGCGTCTGCGGTAGCCGGGTTCGACGAGACCACGCTGCGGTCCGGGCCGGCCGGGGAGAAGAAGTACGTCCACGGCGCGTTCACCGAGCGGTACTCGGCGTTCTGGCTGGGCGCCCGCAGCCTGGACTCCATGGAAGACGCCGGGATCCTCCCCGGTTTCGCCGGGATTGTGGTCTCTGACAGGTATCAGAACTACTTCAATCCCCGGTGGGAGCACATCGCCGGGAACCAGGCGTGCCTGTCTCACCTGCTGCGGGACTATGAGGACTGCGCCGAGACCTACCCGGGCGCCGTCTGGCCCGTGCAGGCGCAGCGGGCGCTGCGCGGCCTGATCCATGCCTGGCACGCCGCCCGCGAGCAGGGCCTGGACGCCATCCCCGCCGGGGTGCGGGATCCGCTGGAGCACGAGTTCCGGCACGCTGTCCTGGCCGGGCTGGCCAGCGTGCCCCGCGTCCCCGGGCCGAAGAACAGCACCAGGCAGAAACCCGGCCGCGAACTGCTGGAATTCTGCCGCAACCGCCGCAGCGACGTACTTCTGTTCGCCGAGGACACCACCGTCTGGCCCACGAACAACATCAGCGAGCGCGGCGTCCGCCCGCTGAAAACCCAGCAGAAGATCTCCGGGCGCCTCGCCAGCGACGACGTCACCCAGGACCGCCTCGACATCAGAAGCTACATCGACACCGCCCGCAAGCACGGCAGCAACACCATGGACGTCCTGCACCACCTCATGCTCGGCAGGCCCTGGCACCCCCCGGCACAGGCACTTTCCCCGTAACCTCAGCCGAACCCAGCGCTACCCATCACCGCACGTGCATGGGCTGAATGTTTACCCGACTGAGCGGCACCGCGAACAATGTTGTTTATGTTTATGCGCCCGATGATCTGGCCCTGCTCGTCAAGGATGGCCAGTGGCACCACCACCTCACGCGTGTGGGCCTCAAGGGCGCGCTCCAAGTCGGCGCGCTGCGCCTGTACGGTGAAGAATTCCTCGGTGCGCTGCGGCCCCGAGTTGCCTAGGAACTCGCGATTCGCGGCAAGCACAGCCAGCATTTCCCCAGCGTCGTAAATTGACAATAATCTGGTAACAGTCATCATACGCTCACAATTCTCCTGGGGCGGCATCCGTCATATCTCCACGCGCGGCACCATGTCCCTGCCCGATGCGGCTGCGCCAGGCATCGTGTTGACCCCTCTTTGCCGATAATTTCGCTGACGAGCATTCCTTGCCGAAACGCGGCGTACCGACCAGCTTTGCCTCCCGGCCGGACGCGAGAATGGTTCCCGCGAAGAGAGCGGACAGCGCTAATCTCATGTTCTCCCCTCCTTCTCGAAACTCTCCGGGTCGAACATGAGTGCCACGTCGGCGTCGGAGTCGATGTCCCCGAACAGGTACCGCTCGTACACCCAGCCACTGCCGGTCATGCCGAGCGTCCTGCACTCCACAGCCCTCAGCACGCCCATGGAGGAGGCCCCGTGCAGAGGCATTCCCGCATCGAGCACAGCACGGACCTCGGCAATGCTGACAGCGAAGCTCTGGCCGAACTCGCCGTCGAGCAGCAATACGGCGTTAGTATGGCCCGCGTCGCATAGGCCTGCGAGATCGAGCAGACCGGCCAAGGCCAGACCGAGGTCACCGCTGGTAGTACAAGTGGTGCGAGCCGGGATGTCGCCGAAGCTGACCTCCTCACGGCCAGCCGCCCACGTGCGGTACATCTCTTTCAGCCCCGCATAAGACGTGTGCCTCCGGTATGCCTGGCGGTCATCCCGTCGTCGGCGTGGATGTCTTCCGTCCAGGCACGAGGACTTTCGCGTCGCTCGCGAGCTCACGGGCGGCCCACCATCCCATCTGCGCCCTTGCCACTGGTGACGGTGTTCAGCCCAGGTGCTGCTGCTGGCCGAATGCTGTGATAGACGGGAATGCCTACAGTGTCCAGGTCGGTCACGTCGGCGATCCGGGTGATTCGCGAGGGATCGAGGCACTCCCTTGCAAGGGCTTCCGTCTCCTGCAAGGATCGCGCCCGGAGCGAGGTCGCGGTGACCTGGTGCTCCCAGGAAGGTGACTCAAGCCAGTAGTCACGAGAGTCCCGGCACGCCTCCATCCTCACGCTGGTGGCTTGCCCTGTCGTCACCGTGGCCCCATTAGTGTCTCGGTGCAGGAGTCACGGACCCAGCGGAACCAGGCCATCGCGTTCGCTGGCCGCCATATGCTATGCCCCTCATCGGGCATGATCATGAGCCGGACATCGACGCCGCTAGCCTGATGGCGCCTCCAGGGGCATGCCGCCGGCCGACGCCCCGCCCGGGAGGTGATCCGGCTATGACGCCGACTTCCGGGCTAGCAGAGGCAGCGGACGGTCCGGCCGTCATCCCGGTCCGCAACGTGCCTCCGGTCCACGCTGCATCCGAGCAACTGGGGATGCCCGGCTGACCGCCTTGCAGCTCACGAGGTCTCTGGCCATGGCGAAGTACCTGACAGACACCGGCTTTCCCAGTCCGCGAACTCCGGCCGATACGACGCCTCTCCCCGATTGCCCCAGCGCCAAGCAACGGTGAAGGTGCTGCGGGTTCTCACTGCGTGCGAACTTGATCAAGCGCCCGGTATCCAGCAGGACCGCTAGTCCCGAGCACACCCAGGTGGAAGGTGAGCCGCTGATGACCGCTGAAAGCATTGGTGAGGCCAGGGATGTGCTGGCGGACTTTCCCGGACTGGCTGACGTCGCGGTCATCGAGCACGGCACCGGTGACGACGATCGATGCCTGATCGGCTACGTGGTGCCGTCCGCACCCGGACTGGATATGGGTGAGCTGCAGGCTTTCGCCAGGAAGTCGCTGCGGCACGCCGGCATGCCGGCCGTGATCGTGGCCGTGGACGAGATCCCGGTAACGACGGCGGGAGCTGTCAACGCGGCGGCACTGCCGGTGCCAGAGCTATCCGGCCTGCTGCCCTACCACCCTCCGGTCACGCCCCGCCAGGAGACGCTGTGCGAGATCTTCGCCGAGGTGCTCGGAGTGGCCAGGTGCGGGGTCAGCAGTGACTTCTTCGACCTCGGCGGCCGGTCGGTCGAGGCCATGCTCCTAGCCGGGCGCATCAGCACTGCGTTCGGCACCCGAGTATCCATGGCCGACCTGTTCAGGGCTCCGACGGCCGGCGACATGGACCGCCGGCTCGACCAGATTGCCGACACACGGAAATAAGTTACGTAGGGAGCGGCAGAAATGATCGAGTCCTCGCCCGCAGCTGACCAGCAGGAGCAGCGCTTCCCGCTGTCCTTCACCCAGGAGTGGTTCATATCGCTCGACCAGGGAGACGACGGCGGAACCTTCGGCCCCAGGTTCATAACGGTCGGCACGCTTCGGATAACCGGTCATGTAGACCTCTCCTTGCTTCAGGGCGCCCTCGATGACGTCGTCGCCCGCCACGAACTGCTCCGCACGCTGGTGATCAGGGACGCTAACCCGCCTTATCAGAAGGTGCTGCCGCCGTGTCAGGTGCCGCTGACGGTCAGGGATGTGCCGCCAGCGCGGGGGAAGTCCAGGGACCTGGTCATAGACGAACTGGTCACGGAGGCCCAGGCGGGCTCGATCAGCGCGCGGCAGGTGCCGCTGATGCGGGCAGAGCTGTGCCGGCTCGACGACCGGGACAGCATCCTGTTCCTGACTGTTCACCACTCGGTATCAGACGGCTGGTCGATCCAGGTCATCTTGCGCGACCTAGGCGCCTTCTACGCGGCCAGGCGCACCGGCAACGCCCCGGAGCTCCCGGAGATGCGTCAGTACCGCGAGTACGCGGAGCGGCAGCGGGCTAGCGCCAGCAGCACGGCCGAGGACGGAGCGCCTGCCTACTGGCGGCGCAAGCTTGACGGCGCGCGAGAATTCACGATCCCCAATGATCACGAGCACCCGGACAGCTACTCCAGGCCCTACTCGCTGCACGTCCATGAGTTCGAGCCCGAGATTCTGAACGGCGTCGACGCTCTCGCCACGGCGACCCGCACCACGATGTTTACCGTCATGCTCTCGGGTTATTACGTGCTGGCCTACAAGCTCACCGGCAATACCGACCTGGCCATCCGGGCCTTTACCGCCGGCCGGAGCGACCCGGAATTCCATAACACGATGGGACTATTTCTCAACTGTGTTCCATTCCGCACCGATATCGGCGACTGCACCAGCTTCCGTGACGTCATCGTGGCGACGAGGGACACTTTCATCGATGCGCTGACGTACGAGCTCCCGGTCAACGTGATCGAGCAGTCCTTTCCCGACTTCGTCAAGTCGCGCGAGAATCTGCGGACGTCACAGTTCATCATCTCGAGCATTCAGGGCCAGCTCGGTAACGAGGTCACCTATCCCATCGGGGAGACTGCCCGGCCAGCCATAGAACGACTGGTGCCGGCGGCAAACGACATTCCCAGCGGCTCCGTGTGGAATCTGTATCAGCCGCCAGGCGAGCTGCACGGCAGCGTGCTCTTCAACCTGGACGAATTCGACGAGAGCACCGTGCAGGGCTGGTCAGCCGACTTGATGCAGATCCTGACCGGTGCCGTCCGCGACCCAGACCAGAGCTGGAGGCGGCTCGCCGACCCGTCTGCCAGCTAGCCCGGTAACCAGTAGTAAGGCAGCGACCCCGGACTTGTCCGGGTCGCTGCCATTGCTGCGCGCCCGCGCCAGGCTCTCCTAGGCGTCTTGGGAGCTTAGGTGCTGGTCGATGGCACGGACGGACGAGTTGCTCATGAAGGTCCGCAGGCTGATCTTGACACCGAACCGCTGCGCCAGGCGGGCTACGAGGACCGCCGCGAGGAGAGAGTGTCCGCCTAGGTCGAAGAAGCTGTCCTCGAGCCCGACCTCCTCAAGGCCGAGTACCTGGGCGAACACTTCGCATAGTGCCTGCTCGCGGGCGGTGGCCGGGGCGCCGCTGGTGGCCGAAGCCGCGTATTCGGGGGCTGGGAGCGCTTTCCTGTCTAGCTTGCCGTTCGCGTTCAGCGGCAGCGCCCCGACCACCATGACGACCGCCGGCACCATGTAGCCGGGTAGCACCTGGCCGCACGCCGCCCGCAGCACGGCCGGGTCCAGCTCGGCGCCGGCCGCAGGCACGACGTAACCCGCGAGCCGCTTGTCGCCCGGCTGGTCCTCGCGCACTGCCACCGCCGCCTGCGCCACCCCGTCCTGCCCGGCCAGGACGGTCTCGACCTCGCCCAGCTCGATCCGGAACCCCCGCACCTTAACCTGGTCGTCAGTGCGGCCGAGATACTCCAGCTGCCCGTCCCCGTTCCACCTGGCAAGATCGCCAGTCCGGTACATCCGCTCCCCAGGCCCGCCATACGGGCACGCGATAAACCGCTCAGCGGTCAGCCCGGGACGCCCCAGGTAACCCCGCGCCAGACCCGCACCCGCGATATACAGCTCACCGGCCACCCCGGGCGGCACCAGCCCAAGCCCCTCATCCAGCACCAACATCCGCGTATTCCACAGCGGCCGGCCGATCGGCGGCGCGATCGCGTGGCTGTCCCCGGGGACGACATAGGTCGTGGCGTAGACCGTCGCCTCGGCCGGACCGTAGATGTTCTCGATCCGGGCACCAGGCACCGCCTTCCTGATCGCCTCGACAACCGGACCGGTCAGCGCCTCCCCGCACAAGGCCACCACCTCCGCCTGCGCAGCCGCCCCCGGCGTCGCCAGGACCTGGGCCAGCGCCGACGGCACCGCGCTGATCAGGCTCCCCCGCCACGGGCCAGCCCCGCCCCGCTCAGCCAGCGCCAGCAGATTCGGCACCACCTCAAGACAGCCACCCGAGGTCAGCGTCCCGAACACCTCGAACACCGACACATCAAAACTCAGCGACGTCGACCCCAGCACCCGCGACAACTCACCCCCGCCGAACGCCTGCACCGCCCAGCACGCCAGCGACACCACCCCCGCATGCTCCACCATCACCCCCTTCGGCCTGCCCGTCGAACCCGACGTATACACCACATACGCCACATCACCCGGCCCCGCCAGCCCCGGCACATTCCCCTCGCCCAGCCCAGCCAGGTCCGCCCTCGTCGCCGCGTCATCCAGCACCACCAAGGACAGCCCGCCCGGCAGCGCCGTTGCGGTCCCGGCCGTCGTCACAACCGTCACCGGCCCGGACTCAGCCAGCATGAACGCGATCCGATCCGCCGGATAACCAGGATCAACAGGCACATAGCCCGCACCCGACTTCAGCACCCCCAGCACCGCGACAATCAGCTCCGCCGAGCGCGGCATCGCGATCCCGACCAGCCGCCCCGGACCCGCACCCAGCGCCACCAGATGCCGCGCCAGCCGGTTCGCCCGCGCATTCAGCTCGCCGTAGCTCAGCTCGACCCCGGCCGACACCACCGCCAGAGCCCGCGGAGTCAGCCCCGCCTGCCGCTCGAACAAATCAGACAGCGTCACCGCAGGCACCCGCCGCGCCGTGTCATTCCAGCCATGCAGCAGGCACTGCCGTTCCTCGGTGGTCAGTACGGCCAGTTCGCTGACGGGGCGATCTGGCTCGTCGGCGACCTGGCGCAGCAGCCGGGTCAGCCCCGCCAGGGCCTGGACGGTCGCCTCGTCGAACAGGTCGGTGGCGTACTCGAAGGAAGCCTGGATTCCGGCCGGAGCGCCGTCGGCGTCGTGGTCCTGCCGGAATCCCAGGGTCAGATCGAACCTGGCGGCCAGATCAGGTACCGGCTCGTCCGTGACCCGCAGCCCTGGCAGCTGCCAGTTGCCTCCGCCGATGCTTTCGTCGGCGAGGAACACCTGGAACAGCGGATGCCGGCCGGCGACCGGACAGGGTTGAGCACTTCGACGAGGCGTTCGAAGGGGACGTCCTGGCGAGCCTGAGCCGATAGCGCTCGTTCCCTGACCCGGTCAAGCAGCTGGCCGAAGCCTGGATCGCCGGACAGGTCGGCCCGCAGAACCAGGGTGCTGACGAACAGCCCGACGAGGTCGTCGACCGCTTCGTCAGTCCGGCCCGCTGAGGGGATGCCGATCGGGATGTCGGTCCCGGCTCCCATCCGGGACAGCAGCAGGGCCAGGCCAGCGTGCAGCACCATAAACACGGTGGCCTGCCGCTCGCGACCAGGTCAGACAGTGCGGCGTGCAAGGAAGTGTCCGCCAGCTGCCACGGTACCTGGGCGCCGCGCCCGGACGCCTCGGCCGGGCGCGGCCGGTCGTAGGGCAGCGCCAGTTCCTCTGGTCGTCCCGCTAGTGCCTGCTGCCAGTACTGCACCTGTCCGGCTAGCAGCCCGTCCTCACTATCGGCGTCGCCGCGCAGCTCCCGCTGCCACAGCGTGTAGTCCGCGTACTGGACTGGCAATGGTTTCCAGGCTGGGGACTGGCCGCCGCGTCGGGCCTGGTAGGCAACTGCCAGATCCGTCAGCAGCACCTGCCGCGACCAGCCATCAGCGGCAATGTGATGCCAGAGCAGCACCAGCACCTGCTCGTCGAGGCCGACTGTGATCAGCGAGGCTCGGATGGGCAGCTCACTGGCCAGGTCGAACATGTGACCAGTCGCCGCCGCGACCAGCCCTGCCACCTCGCCGGCCGCCGTTTCCACCATCGGGACAACGGCCTGCCCGGCCGGGACGATGTGCTGGTACGGCTGCCCTTCGTCGACTGCGAATATCGTCCGCAGTGACTCGTGCCTCCGCCACATCGTTGAGGGCAGCAGCTAGGGCGGCGACGTCGAGGGCGCCGTGCAGCCGCCATGCGGAGGCGAGGTTGTAGGCCGTGCTGGGGCCATGGAACTGTTCGAGGAACCACAGCCGTGCCTGGGCGAACGACAACGGCAGCCGGTCCGGCCTCGGCACCGGTACCAGCGGCGGCCGCGCTGTCTCTGCCTCGTCCACGACCTCCGCCAGCGACGCAGGCGTCGGATGCTCGAACACGGCCCGGATTGGCAGCTCCACCCCGAGCACTACCCTGATCCTGCTGACCAGCCGGGTCGCCAGCAGCGAGTGCCCGCCCAGATCGAAGAAGCTGTCCTGCACTCCGACCTGCTCCAGGCCGAGTGCCTGCCCGAATCCTTCGCACAGTGCCTGCTCCCTGACGGTAGCCGGGGCTCGGCTGTCCTGTGCGGCGGCGTATTCGGGGGCTGGGAGCGCTTTTCCTGTCTAGCTTGCCGTTCGCGTTCAGCGGCAGCGCCCCGACCACCATGACAACCGCCGGCACCATGTAGCCGGGTAGCACCTGGCCGCACGCCGCCCGCAGCACGGCCGGGTCCAGCTCAGCACCGGCCGCAGGCACGACGTAACCCGCGAGCCGCTTGTCGCCCGGCTGGTCCTCGCGCACTGCCACCGCCGCCTGCGCCACCCCGTCCTGCCCGGCCAGGACGGTCTCGACCTCGCCCAGCTCGATCCGGAACCCCCGCACCTTAACCTGGTCGTCAGTGCGGCCGAGATACTCCAGCTGCCCGTCCCCGTTCCACCTGGCAAGATCGCCAGTCCGGTACATCCGCTCCCCAGGCCCGCCATACGGGCACGCGATAAACCGCTCAGCGGTCAGCCCGGGACGCCCCAGGTAACCCCGCGCCAGACCCGCACCCGCGATATACAGCTCACCGGCCACCCCGGGCGGCCCAGCCCAAGCCCCTCATCCAGCACCAACATCCGCGTATTCCACAGCGGCGGGCCGATCGGCGGCGCGATCGCGTGGCTGTCCCGGTGGACAACATAGGTCGTGGCGTAGACCGTCGCCTCGGCCGGACCGTAGATGTTCTCGATCCGGGCACCAGGCACCGCCTTCCTGATCGCCTCGACAACCGGACCGGTCAGCGCCTCCCCGCACAAGGCCACCACCTCCGCCTGCGCAGCCGCCCCCGGCGTCGCCAGGACCTGGGCCAGCGCCGACGGCACCGCGCTGATCAGGCTCCCCCGCCACGGGCCAGCCCCGCCCCGCTCAGCCAGCGCCAGCAGATTCGGCACCACCTCAAGACAGCCACCCGAGGTCAGCGTCCCGAACACCTCGAACACCGACACATCAAAACTCAGCGACGTCGACCCCAGCACCCGCGACAACTCGCCCCGCCGAACGCCTGCACCGCCCAGCACGCCAGCGACACCACCCCCGCATGCTCCACCATCACCCCCTTCGGCGGGCCCGTCGAACCCGACGTATACACCACATACGCCACATCACCCGGCCCCGCCAGCCCCGGCACATTCCCCTCGCCCAGCCCAGCCAGGTCCGCCCTCGTCGCCGCGTCATCCAGCACCACCAAGGACAGCCCGCCCGGCAGCGCCGTTGCGGTCCCGGCCGTCGTCACAACCGTCACCGGCCCGGACTCAGCCAGCATGAACGCGATCCGATCCGCCGGATAACCAGGATCAACAGGCACATAGCCCGCACCCGACTTCAGCACCCCCAGCACCGCGACAATCAGCTCCGCCGAGCGCGGCATCGCGATCCCGACCAGCCGCCCCGGACCCGCACCCAGCGCCACCAGATGCCGCGCCAGCCGGTTCGCCCGCGCATTCAGCTCGCCGTAGCTCAGCTCGACCCCGGCCGACACCACCGCCAGCGCCGCGAGTCGCCCCGCCTGCCGCTCGAACAAATCAGACAGCGTCACCGCAGGCACCCGCCGCGCCGTGTCATTCCAGCCATGCAGCAGGCTGCGGCGTTCGGTTTCGGTCAGCGCGTCGAGCTGAGTTATCGGGCGGCCTGGCTCGCGGACGACCTGGTCGAACAGCCGGGTCACCCGGCCCTCCAGGGCCTGGACGGTCGCCTCGTCGAACAGGTCGGTGTCGTACTCGAAGGAAGCCTCAATCCCGGTCAGGGCACCATCCTCGCCACGACGCTGGCCAAATATCAGGGTCAGATCAAACTTGGCGCTGGTGGCGGGCCACGGCTCGGCCTCGACCTGCAATCCGGTGAGTTGCCAGCTATGCGGGATGACCTCATCTATCAGCAGGACCTGGAAGAGCGGATGCCTCGCGGAGGAGCGGACCCGATTCGACCTCCACCAGCCGCTCGAACGGCACTTCCTGGCGCGCCTGCGCGGACAGCACCGTCTCCCTGACCCGATCGAGCAGTCCACCGAAGCCTGGATCACCCGACAGGTCAGCGCGCAGCACCACCGTGTTCACGAACAGCCCGACCAGGTCGTGCATCGCCTCGTCGGTCCGGCCACCCACCGGGGCGCCAATCGGGATATCGGTCCCGGCTCCCATCCGCGACAGCAGTACTGCCAGGCCAGCCAGCACCAGCATGAACATCGTCGCCTGATGCTCCCGAGCCAGCCCCGCCAGCGCCCCGTGCAGATCTGCATCCGCTAGCTGCCACTCCAGCTGAGCACCTCGATGCGATGGTTCCGCCGGACGCGGCCGGTCCGCTGGCAGCACTAGCTCGTCCGGCACCCCCGCCAGTGCCTCCGCCAGTAGTCCAGCTGTCCGGCCAGCACCCCGCTAGTACCGTCACCGAACAGCTCTCGCTGCCACGGCGCATCATCCGCGTATTGCACCGGCAGCGGCCCCCAGCCCGGCAGCTGCCCGCCGCGTCGGGCCTCGTAGGCCATCGCCAGATCCGACAGCAGTACCCCGAGCGACAAGCCATCAGCGGCCGTGTGATGACACTGCACCACCAGCACGGACTCATCTCCGCTGACCATGAAAAGCCACCCGCGCACAGGCAGCTCGCCAGCCAGATCAAACACATGGCTAACCGCCTGCGCGACCAGGCCCGCTACCTCTCCGGCCGTCGTCACCATCGTCGTGAATGCCGCGGAGACGAAAGACCTGGCCTGCTCGGCGGGCATCACCTGCTGGTAAGGCGCCCCATCGGCAGTCGCCAGCATCGTCCGCAGCGACTCGTGCCTGGCGGCGACATCGCCGAGTGCCGCACGCAGCGCGCCGACGTCGAGCCGCCCGGTGATGCGCCAGACAAGCGGCAGGTTGTACACAGTGCCCGGTCCGTAGTACTGCCCGAGGAACCACAGGCGCTGCTGAGCATACGACAGCGGTATCCGCTCGGGCCTGCGCATCGGGAGTAGCAGCGGCCTAGCCGCATCAGCACTAGCCAGGATCGCGGCCATCGATGCCGGGGTGGTGTGCTCGAACACCGCCCGGACGGATATTTCGACGCCCAGCGCCACGCGGATGCGGCTGACTAGCCTGGTTGCGAGCAGGGAGTGACCGCCGAGGTCGAAGAAGCTGTCGTCGACGCCGACCCGGTCCAGGCCGAGTACCTGGGCGAATACCTCGCACAGCGCCTGCTCCTGCGCGGTGGCCGGGGCCCGCCCGCCGCCGGCGGTGTATTCGGGAGCGGGCAGGGCCCGCCGGTCGAGCTTGCCGTTCGCGCTCAGCGGCAGCGCGTCCAGCACCGTGACCACGGCGGGCACCATGTAGCCGGGCAAGGTCCTGCCGACGGCCTCGCGCAGTGCCGCCGGATCAAGTACCGCGCGGGCGGCGAGCGCGACATCACCCGGCCAGCCTTCTGTCGCCTGGCTGGTCCTCCCGAACGGTGGCGGCGGCCTGGGCTACGCCGTCCAGCCCGGCCAGCGCACTCTCGACTTCGCCGAGCTCGATCCGGAAGCCTCTGATCTTGACCTGGTCATCGGGCCGGCCCAGGCACTCGACCTGACCCCCACCCGCCTCCCCTTCCCCCCGCACTGTCCACCTGGCCAGATCCCCCGTCCGGTACATCCGCTCACCTGCGCCCAAAACATCGGTGAACGGGCACGCCACGAACCGCTCCGCCGTCAGCCCCGGCCGCCCCAGGTACCCGCGCGCCAGCCCCGCCCCCGCCACATACAGCTCCCCGTCACGCCAGGCGGTACCGGCCCCAGCGACCCGTCCAGCACGAACACCCGGGTATTCCACATCGGACGGCCGACCGGCACCACGTCAGGGACCGGGTCAGCCGAGACAGCCGGAAGTCCAGGCAGCCCACCGTCGCCTCCGTCGGCCCGTAATGATTGACCAGCGCCACGCCCGGGTGAGCGCTCCCGCCACTCCCGCAGCAGCCCCGCCGCCACCGCCTCCCCGCCCAGCATCAGCTCACCCGCCGGGATGCAGTCCGCCGGCAGCCCCGCCAGCAGCGACAGGTGACTCGGCGTCGCCTTCAGGAACGTGAACCCGCCCTGAGCCGCCGCCAGCGC